>NZ_CP191992.1:0-5123258 GCF_050946365.1 Nocardia sp. CA-107356
ATGGACGACGAGCAGAATGTGTTGGCCACCGTGTGGCCAGAGGTGGTCGCCGAACTCACCACCGGCTCGCCCGATGGTGCCATCCCGCCGGTTTCGCGGGCACAGCAGGCCTGGCTCAAACTGGTCAAACCGCTGACCGTGGCACAGGGCTTCGCCTTGCTCTCGGTGCCGTCGTCGTTGGCTCAGGAGGCCATCGAACGCGATCTGCGCGAACCCATTCTGCGTTCCCTCGGCCGCCGCCTCGGTCCCCAGGTCGAGGGACTCGGGGTCCGGATCGCCGCGCCGGCCACCCAGCCGACCGAACGCCCAGGCAATAATCCGCGCCACGCCAGAATGACGAGTCGGCCGGAGCGCGGCCGGGACAGTGGCCGTGGCCCGGCCGGATACCCCGCCCCCGACTATCCGGGACGCTCCGACTATTCGCCGCCGCGTTATGCACAGCCCAACGACTACCCGGCCGCGCCGGACTACTCCGGCGGACCGGAATATTCGGCCGCGCCGGACTACGAGTCCGCGCCCGAGTACGCGGGACCGCCGGAGTATCTGCCGGTGCCGGGATACGAAGCGGCCAGGGAGTACCCGACCGACGAATATCCGACCCGCGGCGACTACCCGGGCCAGGTCAACGGCGAACGACAGGACGCGCCGCCCGCGCCGCGCCGCGAATCCGGATTGCCGCCACGGCGCGATTCCGTGCCGCCTGGTCAGGAATCGTTGTTCAACCCGGAGCCGACACCGGAGCCGGGACGCGGTCAGGGTCGCGCGCCGATGCGGGAATCGGCCTCGGTACGGGAAGGACGGTCGAACGGCGATCCGGCGATGGCGGCCGTGCACGAATCGGTCCGCGAGCCGATCTCGGACAGCTCGCACGACGACGAACCGGTCATCAATGTCCGCAACTCATGGCCTACCTACTTCACCAAGTCACAGGAGAACCCGGCGCCGTCGAACTCCTCGGCGAGCCTGAACGCGAAATACACCTTCGAGACGTTCGTCATCGGCGCTTCCAACCGCTTCGCGCACGCGGCAGCGGTGGCCATCGCGGAAGCGCCGGCGCGCGCCTACAATCCGCTGTTCGTCTGGGGCGCTTCGGGTTTGGGCAAGACCCACCTGCTGCACGCGGCGGGCCACTACGCCCAGCGGCTGTTCCCCGGCATGCGGGTGAAGTACGTATCGACCGAAGAGTTCACCAACGACTTCATCAACAGCCTGCGCGACGACCGGAAGGTGGCGTTCAAACGCCGCTACCGCGAGACCGACATTCTGCTGGTCGACGACATCCAGTTCATCGAGGGTAAGGAAGGTATCCAGGAGGAGTTCTTCCACACCTTCAATACCCTGCACAACGCGAATAAGCAGATCGTCGTGTCCTCGGACCGGCCGCCCAAGCAACTGGCCACTCTGGAGGAGCGGCTGCGGACCCGGTTCGAATGGGGTCTGATCACCGATGTGCAGCCGCCGGAGCTGGAGACCCGCATCGCGATTCTGCGCAAGAAGGCGCGGATGGACCGGCTCGACGTACCGCACGATGTGCTCGAGCTGATCGCCAGCCGGGTCGAACGCAATATCCGTGAGTTGGAGGGTGCGCTGATCCGAGTGACGGCCTTCGCGTCGTTGAACGGTCAGCCACTGGATCTGCCGCTGGCCGAGGTCGTCCTGCGCGATCTCATGCCCGATACCGCGACGCTGGAGATCAACGCGGCGACGATCATGGCCGTCACCGCCGAATACTTCAACACCACCCTCGAAGAGCTGACCGGCCCGGGTAAGGCCCGCCCGCTGGCCCAGGCCCGGCAGATCGCCATGTACCTGTGTCGCGAACTGACCGACCTATCGCTACCCAAGATCGGTCAGGCATTCGGTCGCGACCACACCACCGTGATGTACGCGGAGAAAAAGGTACGCAAGGAGATGACCGAACGGCGGCGGGTCTACGACCAGGTGCAAGAACTAACAGCCCGAATTAAACAGCGTTCGCGCTGACCGGCACCCACACCCTGTGCACCGCCCCTGACCAGGGGCGGTGCTTTTTTATGCCCTGTGGACTCCTCGAGGAATTCTTGTGGAGTCCTCGAGGAAACTCGAAGTTGTCCACCGGTTAGTGCACAGGCTCGGGGTGCGGCTCGAACGGCTTCGCTAACAGGGGTGGATTCAACAGCTTCCACAGCCCGGTCCACTCACACCCCGTGACCAGCAATGGGCTCGGTCACGGGGTTGGGGAATCCTCGAGGAGTCCCTGTGGAGTCCTCGAGGATTCCTCGAGTTGTCCACGAATCGGTGCACACGTGTGAACAACCACGTAAATCTGGTGGAACAACTCGAGGAGCGCTCGAGGATGAATGGGGGACAACTACTGAACCTCCACAGACCCCTCGTGTTCATCCTCGAGTCACCCCGCGGCCATCCCCACGGCACCACACCCCCGGACCTGCGGATTCGGTCGCAGTCCACAGATTCCACAGTGCCTACTACTACTTCAGTTCTTCTTCTTAGAAATCTCTCTTCAAAACAGGGTGTGTGGAAAGTCGATCGATGAGCATCGGCATCCGGGTTGGTCACTCTCACCCCAGCAAGGAGGAGAGGGGGCGACCTATCCACCGGATCGCCCGCACCTCTCCTCCGTGGCTTCTCATCGATGCGAGGGTCTGGATCGCTACAGACAGTGACCGGAGGGTCGGGCTAGGTTCATACGGTTCGCGCGGGTACGGTTTGATGTCGGTCGTCTATGCCACACTTTTCGGGCGGCCGAAACAGCACCCCTTTTTCGAGAATCAACGCTGACAAGCCGACACAGATCACGGAACCGGGAGAGGACAGATCGGGCCATGGAGCTGGCGAGTATGAAGTTTCGGGTCGCCCGAGAGGATTTCGCCGAGTCCGTTGCATGGGTGGCACGCAGCCTCCCGTCGCGGCCTCCGGTTCCCGTACTCGGCGGTGTACTACTCGTGGCGGGCGAGGACGGGCTCACCGTCTCCGGCTTCGACTACGAGGTCTCCGCGCAGATGCGCGTCGCGGCCGAGGTCGCCGGTCCCGGCGAGGTGCTCGTCTCCGGCCGACTGCTCGCCGATATCACCAAGGCGCTGTCCAATAAGCCCGTCGATGTCGCCATCGACGGCACCCGCGTGCTGATCACCTGTGGCAGTGCGAAATTCTCGTTGCCGACCATGCCGGTCGAGGACTATCCCCAGTTGCCCGAGGTCCCCCAGCAGACCGGTGAACTGAGCGTCGATGTCTTCGCCGAAGCGGTCGGTCAGGTCGCGGTCGCCGCGGGGCGCGACGACACCCTGCCGATGCTCACCGGCATTCGGGTCGAGATCGAAGGTCCGCATGTCGTGCTCGCGGCCACCGACCGATTCCGGTTGGCGGTCCGGCACATCGAATGGCAGCCGGCCCGCACCGATATCGAGACCTCGGTGCTGATTCCGGCTCGGACGCTGTCGGAGGCAGCGAAGACGCTCGGCCCGTCCGATGCTCCCGTACAGCTGTCGCTCGGTACCGGCAGCGGTATCGGCTCCGATGGTCTGCTCGGCATCGTGAACGCGGGCCGCCGGACCACCACCCGACTGCTCGACGCGGAATTCCCCAAGTTCCGCCAATTGCTCCCCAAGGAGCACACCTCGATCGCCACCCTTCAGGTCGCGACTCTGACCGATGCCATCAAGCGCGTCGCCCTGGTCGCCGAGCGCGGCGCCCAGGTGCGCCTGGAGTTCACCGACGAGGGCCTGATGCTCTCGGCAGGTGGTGACGATGCCGGACGCGCCGAGGAGTGGCTCGAGGCAGACTTCCGCGGTGAGTCACTGACGATCGCGTTCAATCCGGGCTACCTGATCGACGGTCTCTCCGCGCTGCATACCGACCGGGTCACCTTCGGCTTCACCACGCCGAGTCGCCCTGCGGTGTTGCTGCCCGCCAGCGATGAGGAGCCGAAGGTGACGGAGTCGGGTGCCTTCGCCGCACTGGAAAGCCCCTACATCTACCTGTTGATGCCGGTCCGGCTGCCGGGCTGAGCATCGGCGGCGATGCGATTTATCCACAGTTCGTCCACAGACAGTGGATGGACCACAAGATGTTGTGGTCTGCGGCCGATTCGTCGCGGTAAGCGGCGAAAAACGGCGATAACGACGGGCGGAGCGGAGTAG
The DNA here is from genome assembly GCF_050946365.1 of Nocardia sp. CA-107356. Taxonomy (NCBI): domain Bacteria; kingdom Bacillati; phylum Actinomycetota; class Actinomycetes; order Mycobacteriales; family Nocardiaceae; genus Nocardia; species Nocardia sp. CA-107356. The sequence continues at coordinate 4,140 of NZ_CP191992.1, forward strand.
ACGGGTGTTCATCCGGACGCTGTCACTGCGCGACTTCCGCTCCTGGGAGCACGCCGAGCTCGAATTATCCCCAGGCCGAACGGTTTTTCTCGGCGCAAATGGCAACGGTAAGACGAACCTGCTCGAAGCGGTCGGCTACCTCGCCACCTTGGGGTCGCATCGGGTCGCCGCCGACACACCGCTGATCCGTATCGGCGCGGACCGCGCCAGGATCGGGGCGACCGTCGTGAACGCGGGCCGCGAGCTGCGCGTCGATATCGAACTGAACCAGGGCGCCGCGAATCGCGCTCAGATCAACCGATCGCCGGTGCGCAGACCACGGGAGATTGTCGGCATTCTGCAGACGGTTCTGTTCGCGCCGGAGGACCTCGCCTTGGTCAGGGGCGACCCGGGCGAGCGCCGCCGCTTTCTCGACGAGTTGTGCACAGCTCGGTTGCCCCGGCTGGCCGCCGTCCGCGCCGACTATGACCGGGTGCTGCGGCAGCGTTCGGCTCTATTGAAGTCCGCTGGACGACAGGCACGCTCGAAGGCGGAACTGAGCACTCTCGACGTATGGGACGGACATCTGGCGACCCACGCCGCCGTACTGCTCGCTCAACGGCTGCGGCTCGTGCACGACCTGTATCCCTATCTCGCACAGGCGTACTCCTCGATCGCACCCGAATCCCGCCCGGCCGCAATCGGCTATCGCAGTGCGAGCCTGCCAGCGGAGTTCCTTGATCCGACACGCGCACCGCTGCCCGATGACACCGAGGCGCTGGAGGCGATCGTGCTGCGGGAATTGGCGGCGGCGCGCCCGAAAGAGTTGGAGCGTGGAGTCTGCCTGGTCGGCCCGCACCGTGACGAGCTGGAACTGATCCTCGGCAGCGCACCCGCGAAAGGCTTTGCCAGTCATGGGGAGTCGTGGTCGTTCGCGCTGGCTCTTCGGCTTGCGGCCTTCGAACTGCTGCGCGCCACCGGCGCCGAACCGGTGCTGCTGCTCGACGACGTTTTCGCCGAACTCGATCGCCGCAGGCGCGCGGCACTCGCGCAGGTCGCGGCGGGCGCCGAGCAGGTGCTGATCACCGCGGCCGTTCCCGAGGACGTGCCAGCGGAGCTTTCCGCGGTACCGCTGCGGGTGGCGACCAGCGGCGGCGCGGATGGCCGCATCTCCCGGATCGCCGATGCCGAAACCCCCACCCCGACCGCCTGATCCGCGACGCCTATTCGCACCGGAGGTGAGCGCATTCTTCGGGCGACTGCTCTGTAAGATCACCCGCGAATGCGTTGCAACGCTGTGGCTACCAACGCGGGGGAGAGAGGCGGACCCGTGAGCGATCAAGCGGCGAACGCGTCCGGATCGGAGCCGGAACCGGAACTGCGCGGCATTGATCTGGCGCGCCGCGCGCTCGAGGAGGCTCGAGCGGCTGCCAAGGCCAGCGGTAAATCGGTGGGACAGGGTCGGGCATCGCCGCGTCGGCTGCGCACCGGAGCCCGGCGCCGCACCGGCTGGTCCGGCGCGCGACCGGATGACCGTGATCCGCAGCTGCTTTCGAGCCTGACTGGTTCCATCGCGAAGAATCGGGGCTGGTCGGCCAAGGTCGCCGAGGGCATGGTCTTCGGCCGCTGGGCCGGTGTGGTCGGCGAGGATATCGCCTCGCATGCGACCCCGATGACGCTGAAGGACGGCGTACTCGGCATTGCCGCCGAGTCGACGGCATGGGCCACCCAGCTGCGCATGTTGCAGGGCCAGATCCTGGCGAAGATCAACGCTGCGGTGGGACAGGGCGTGGTTACATCGTTGAAGATCACCGGCCCCGCCGCCCCGAGCTGGCGCAAGGGCGAGCGTCACATCAAGGGCCGAGGCCCCCGCGACACCTACGGCTAGCGCAAACGTCCTGGTCCGAGGTCGTTCCACGTGAAACCCCGCTTCGATGCCGTGCAGCCGGACAACTGATTTCGCTAGAAGATGGGCAACTCGTCGGGCACGTCCAGAAGTCGGATACCGACCGGCCGCGGGCCCGTGTCGATCCCGTCGACTCATCCGCGGATCAGCAAAAGGCTCGGGGAGGCGGAATGGCGGACTCAAAGCGGTTGAAGGCGGAACCGACCCGTCGCTGACCGATTTCTCGCATCCACGGAGCCGTCAGGGGTGTCGTAGGTGCATTGTGGCTTGGGTCTACCAGTAGGATGGTGGGGTAACTAGCGGCGAACCTTCGGCGCGTTCCGTACAGCCCGCGCGCGGACCCGTATTTCATGACCAGAATCTGAACCGGGGCCCCACGTGTGCTGTCCCGCGCTGCGCCAAGGATCAGCAAGTAAGGAGAGCTACCGACCAGTGGCTGCCATGGACTCCAACGCATCGGGCTCGACCAACGCGACATCGGGCAAGCAGGACTACGGTGCCTCCTCCATCACGGTTCTGGAAGGCCTCGAGGCGGTCCGCAAACGCCCGGGCATGTACATCGGCTCCACCGGCGAGCGCGGTCTGCATCACCTGATCTGGGAAGTCGTCGACAACTCCGTCGACGAGGCGATGGCGGGCTACGCCACGAAGGTCGAGGTGACGCTGCTCGCCGACGGGGGCGTCGAGGTCGTCGACGACGGCCGTGGCATCCCGACCGGCATGCACGCCCAGGGCATCCCCACCGTCGAGGTGGTCATGACCCAGCTGCACGCGGGTGGCAAGTTCGACTCCGACTCCTACGCGGTGTCCGGTGGTCTGCACGGCGTCGGCATTTCCGTGGTCAACGCGCTGTCGCACCGGCTCGAAGCCGAGATCGACCACGACGGTTACCACTGGAGCCAGACCTACAAGGACGCCAAGCCCGGCAAGCTCGTGCAGGGTGAGCCAACCAAGCGGACCGGCACGACCATCCGCTTCTGGGCGGATCCGGAAATCTTCGAGACCACGACCTACAACTTCGAGACGGTGGCCCGCCGGCTGCAGGAGATGGCGTTCCTGAACAAGGGCCTCACTATCGTCCTCACCGATGAGCGGGTGAGCGATACCGACGTCACCGACGAAGTGGTCAGCGAGACCGCCGAGGCGCCGAAGCATGCCGACGAGGAAGCGCCCGCGCCCGCGCACAAGGTGAAGACCCGCACCTACCACTACCCCGGTGGGCTCGAGGACTTCGTCAAGCACATCAACCGGACCAAGCAGCCCATCCACAACTCGGTGGTGAGCTTCACCGGCAAGGGCACCGGCCACGAGCTCGAGGTCGCCATGCAGTGGAACTCGGGTTACTCCGAGTCGGTGCACACCTTCGCGAATACCATCAACACTCACGAGGGCGGCACCCACGAGGAGGGCTTCCGCGCGGCGCTCACCACGGTGGTCAACAAGTACGCCAAAGACAAGAAACTGCTCAAGGACAAGGACAGCAACCTCACCGGTGACGACATCCGCGAGGGCTTGGCCGCGATCGTCAGCGTGAAGGTCGGCGAGCCGCAGTTCGAGGGCCAGACCAAGACCAAGCTCGGTAACACCGAGGTCAAGTCGTTCGTGCAGCGCACCTGCAACGAGCACCTCTCGCACTGGTTCGAGGCTAATCCGGCCGATGCGAAGACCATTGTGAACAAGGCGGTTTCCTCCGCGCAGGCGCGCGTCGCGGCGCGTAAGGCGCGCGAGTTGGTGCGTCGGAAGAGCGCCACCGACCTCGGCGGCTTGCCCGGCAAGCTGGCCGACTGCCGGTCCAAGGATCCGAGCAAGTCCGAGATCTACATCGTGGAGGGCGACTCCGCCGGTGGCTCGGCCAAATCCGGCCGCGACTCGATGTACCAGGCGATCCTGCCGCTACGCGGCAAGATCATCAATGTCGAGAAGGCCCGTATCGACCGCGTCCTCAAGAACAACGAGGTCCAGTCGATCATCACCGCCTTCGGCACCGGCATCCACGACGAATTCGATATCGCCAAGCTGCGGTATCACAAGATCGTGCTGATGGCCGACGCCGATGTGGACGGTCAGCACATCTCGACGCTGCTGCTGACGCTGCTGTTCCGCTTCATGCGTCCGCTGGTCGAGCACGGGCACGTGTATCTCGCGCAGCCGCCGCTGTACAAGCTCAAGTGGCAGCGGTCCGATCCGGAGTTCGCCTACTCCGATCGCGAACGCGACGGCCTGCTCGAGGCGGGTCTCGCCGCGGGCAAGAAGATCAACAAGGACGACGGTGTCCAGCGGTACAAGGGTCTCGGCGAGATGAACGCCAAGGAACTCTGGGAGACCACCATGGATCCCTCGGTGCGGGTCCTGCGTCAGGTCACCCTGGACGATGCCGCCGCGGCCGACGAGCTGTTCTCCATCCTGATGGGTGAGGACGTCGAGGCGCGTCGCAGCTTTATCACCCGCAATGCCAAGGACGTTCGCTTCCTCGACGTGTAACCGGCGTGACGGGTAATTCCACGTCCGGTGCCAAAGGAGACTTTTAGATGACTGAAACCACCCTGCCACCCAACGGCGGAGCGGGTGACCGGATCGAGCCGGTCGATATCCAGAACGAAATGCAGAGCAGCTATATCGATTACGCGATGAGCGTGATCGTCGGCCGTGCGCTACCCGACGTCCGCGACGGCCTGAAGCCGGTGCATCGCCGCGTGCTCTACGCGATGTACGACAACGGCTACCGGCCCGACCGCGGCTATGTGAAGTCCGCCCGCCCGGTCGCCGAGACCATGGGTAACTACCACCCGCACGGTGACGCCTCGATCTACGACACCCTGGTCCGCATGGCCCAGCCGTGGTCGCTGCGCTATCCGCTGGTCGACGGCCAGGGCAACTTCGGTTCCCGCGGCAACGACGGCGCGGCCGCCATGCGGTACACCGAATGCCGCCTGACTCCGCTGGCGATGGAGTTGCTGCGTGAAATCGACCACGAGACGGTCGATTTCACGCCGAACTACGACGGTCGCTCGCAGGAGCCGACGGTTCTCCCCAGCCGTGTGCCCAACCTGTTGATGAACGGCAGCAACGGCATCGCGGTCGGTATGGCGACCAATATCCCGCCGCACAACCTCAACGAATTGGCCGATGCGGTCTACTGGGCGCTGGAGAACTACGAGGCCGATGAGGAGGCGACCCTCGCCGCTTGTATGGAGCGGGTCAAGGGGCCGGACTTCCCGACCTACGGCCTCATCGTCGGTGGTCAGGGTATCCAGGACGCCTACACCACCGGCCGTGGCTCGATCCGCATGCGCGGTGTCGTCGAGATCGAAGAGGACAATCGCGGTCGCACCACGATCGTCATCACCGAGCTGCCGTACCAGGTCAATACCGACAACTTCATCAACTCCATCGCGGAGCAGGTGAAGGACGGCAAGATCGCGGGCATCTCCGATATCCACGACGAGTCCTCCGACCGCGCTGGTATGCGGATCGTGGTCACCATCAAGCGCGATGCGGTGGCCAAGGTCGTGCTGAACAACCTCTACAAGCACACCCAGCTGCAGACCAGTTTCGGCGCCAACATGCTCTCGATCGTGGACGGCGTGCCGCGCACGCTGCGCCTGGATCAGATGATCCGGTTCTACGTCGAGCACCAGTTGGACGTCATCGTGCGGCGCACCCGCTACCTGTTGCGCAAGGCCGAGGAACGGGCCCATATCCTGCGCGGCCTGGTCAAGGCGCTCGACGCGCTCGACGAGGTCATCGCGCTGATCCGGCGTTCGGCCAATACCGACACCGCGCGCACCGGCCTGATGCAGTTGCTCGATATCGATGAGATCCAGGCCACCGCCATCCTCGACATGCAGTTGCGCAGGCTGTCTGCCCTGGAACGGCAGAAGATCGTCGACGATCTGGCCAAGATCGAGGCCGAGATCGCCGACCTCAAGGACATTCTCGAAAAACCCGAGCGTCAGCGCGCGATCGTGCGCGATGAGCTGGCCGAGATCGTCGAGAAGTACGGCGACGAGCGGCGTACCAAGATCGTGGCCAACGACGGCGATATGGCCGATGAGGATCTCATCGCTCGCGAGGATGTGGTCGTCACCGTCACCGAGACCGGCTACGCCAAGCGCACCAAGACCGACCTGTACCGCAGCCAGAAGCGCGGCGGTAAGGGCGTACAGGGTGCGGGGCTCAAGCAGGATGACATCGTCAAGCACTTCTTCGTCAGCTCCACCCACGACTGGCTGCTGTTCTTCACCAATAAGGGCCGGGTGTACCGCGCCAAGGCCTACGAATTGCCCGAGGCCAGCCGGACCGCGCGCGGTCAACATGTGGCGAACCTGCTGGCTTTCCAGCCGGACGAGAAGATCGCCCAGATCATTCAGATCAAGGGCTACGAGGACGCCCCGTATCTGGTGCTCGCCACCAAGAATGGACTGGTCAAGAAGTCGAAGCTCTCGGATTTCGACTCCAACCGCAGCGGCGGCATCGTCGCGGTGAACCTGCGCGACGACGACGAACTGGTCGGCGCCGTGCTGTGCTCGGCCGATGACGATCTGCTGCTGGTCTCGGCGCGGGGCCAGTCGATCCGGTTCTCCGCCACCGACGAGGCGCTGCGTCCGATGGGCCGTGCCACCTCCGGTGTGCAGGGCATGCGGTTCAATGCGGACGATGAGCTGTTGTCGCTCAATGTGGTTCGTGCGGACACCTATCTTCTCGTCGCGACCTCCGGTGGCTATGCCAAGCGGACCGCCATCGAGGAGTACACGCCGCAAGGCCGTGGCGGTAAAGGTGTATTGACTATCCAATACGACACCAAGCGTGGCACCCTGGTCGGTGCGCTCATCGTCGACGACGAGGATGAGTTGTATGCGATCACGTCCGGCGGCGGCGTTATCCGGACGGCGGCGAAGCAGGTTCGTAAGGCTGGACGACAGACCAAGGGCGTGCGATTGATGAACCTCGCCGATGGCGATACCTTGCTTGCTATCGCGCGCAATGCCGACGAACCCGATCCCGATTCGATCGTCGGTGCAGACGACGACACCGGTTCCTCTCAGCAGTAACCCCACAGCGGCGGCAACGAACGGATCTAAGGATTCCCATTGACCACACCGAATCAGCCGAACGACGAGCGGCACCAGACGAACGGTGTAACCGAACGTATCGCACCGTCACCGATTCCGCCTCGGCCGATCCCCCGGCCCGTCGCCTCGGCCGATAACGGCCAGCCGGGTGGCGCGCCGGGAGGTGCTCAGCCGCATGAAATGCACAACAAGCAAGGCGAAGTCGCGTTCAAGGCACCGGAATCCTCCGGTGCCGGCGGGGGCGAATCGAAACCGAAACAGGATGCCGGTGATCCCGCGGGCAATGGCCACTCGCCCTTCCAGGAGGGGTGGTCGCAGTTGCCGCAGCGGGAGCCGCAGTCGAACCTGTACCGTCCGGGGCAGTCGCCGGTGACCGGTCGTCCGAACTCCACCGGTGGTGGGCTCGGTGGTGGCCTCGGCGGCGGTGGTGGCCTCGGCGGTGGTGGCCTCGGTAACGCCGGTCTCGGCGGCTCCGGCAATGCTCGCACCACTGCGGATCTTGCGGCCAAGGCGGCGCGCAAGGAAGCGGCAATGGTGAAGTCCGTCGGCATCGACGGACCGACCCGCAGTATCGCGCGTCCGGAATTGATCAAGGACATGCCGGACCTCTCGGAGATCCGGCACCCACTGCCGGTCGAAACCCCGAGCCCGCAGACCACTCCGGTCTCGCCCGCGGTTCCGGTCGCCGTCGCTGCGGCTGTTGCCTCGGGTGAGCCTTTGCGGGCGACGGTGCAGATCCGCCGGATCGACCCGTGGTCGACCCTGAAGATCTCGCTGGTGATCAGCGTGGCGATGTTCTTCGTGTGGATGCTCGCGGTCGGTCTGCTCTACATCGTGCTCGAGGGCATGGGGGTGTGGGAGCGGCTCAACAGCACCTTCACCGATATGGTCTCCTCGGACAGCGGATCGGTCGGATTGGTCGATGCCGGTTCGGTATTCGGGTACGCGGGGGTCATCGGGCTCATCAATGTGGTGCTTTTCACTGCCTTGGCGACCGTCGGCGTCTTCATCTACAACCAGTGCTGCGACCTCGTCGGTGGCATCCAGGTGACCCTGGCCGACCCCGACTAGAACGGTTTCCACACGGCCGGTCGCTGCCCTCACGCAGGGCGGTGACCGGCCGTTTTGGTCATCGGTGGGAGGGTAAGGTAATCTCGTGCCTCGGTTCGGTTAGCAGCTTCGGCGGGTATCCGAACAGAGATGAGGGCCTATAGCTCAGGCGGTTAGAGCGCTTCGCTGATAACGAAGAGGTCGGAGGTTCAAGTCCTCCTAGGCCCACTCCCGAACATCACAGTAGGGTGGGAATCATGAAAATTCTTCTCACAGTCGGTGTCGTAGTCGCGGTTCTCATCGGAATCACCAAGCTGCGCAAGCGCGACGACGCGGACCTGTGGCACGAAGTCACCACCCGCTGATTCTGTCTTCGGACAGCAGGGATTCGGGGCCTTAGCTCAATTGGCAGAGCACTGCCTTTGCAAGGCAGGGGTTAGGGGTTCGATTCCCCTAGGCTCCACTAGGAACCATGCAGGTCTCGACCTAGATTTATGATCTAGGTCGACCTGGCTCCACATATCGAATCCGAGGGGATTCGGCGCCGAACAAATTGGCGCAGGCGTGTCGGTCAACAATCCCTGTATTCGCCACCGCAAAGACGATTCGACCTATTCCCAAGTCCGCCATCGCATTCCGTGCGGTGGCCGCACCGTCGCGACCTCCCAGAGTTTCGACGACCACGCTGTGGCGGTCCGCTGGTACAAGCTGTTCGAGAATGTCGGCCCGGTCGAGGCCGAGCGCAATCCCGCCGTTCGGACCGCCGCCCATGCGGCCGAACTCGTCACGCTCACCGGGTGGCTGCGCCGATACGCCGACCGGCTCACCGGCGTCGAGCCCGAAACCCGCAAGCGGTATCACCGCTATATCGACGACGATGTCGCTGGGTTCTACGGCGAGGGCATGCCGCTGGACGCCGTCACCCAGGACACCGCCGCGGAATGGGTGGTGTGGCTCAGGAGGTCGGCAACGCGCCGAAGACGATCTCGAACAAACATGGATTCTTGAGCGCGGGTATGCTGCGGCGGTGCGTCAGCGCCCCACGCAGCTGATTCCGTACAACCCGCGCGCTGACCCGGCTGCCTTCCGTCTACGGCGCGGAACTGGATTACCTCAGCGAGGACGAGTACCAGTCCCTCGAGTAGCTGCTCGCGCCACGCTGGCGTGTGCAGGCGGAATTCTCGGTGATGTCGATGGCGCGCGGCGGCGAGATCGGCGCACTCACCGTCGGCGACATCGACCTGATCACGAGTGCGGTCGACATCAGCAGGGCAAGGACGTACGCCGGTCGCAAACTCGAGCTGGGCAAGCCGACGTCGCGCCGCGGCGTGCGCACCGCGTATACCGGCCCCGTCGGGATGGGGTCCGTGCAATGACCCCTTTGGTGGACCCTACGAGTGCTTATTCGAACTCCGACCCACCCCACGCAAGCACCCCTGGGGGCCGGGGGTGCTTGCCGAGCCCGCCGAGCGGGGGCCCGTTGTCGTTTCTGGGTTGGGGATGCGGAAGGTGGCATCGGCGGGTCCGCGGATAGTCCGTAACGGACGGTAAGTATCCGTCGATCTACCCCGAGTAGTCCGCGCTCGCGGACCGAAACCCTCTGAGGCTGAGCAGGTTCGAGTTGAATCGAGTTATCCGTAGTGCTGTTGCCGGTGTACTGCTGACAGGTGCAATACTGATCCCCTTCGCCCCGGCGCAGGCCGAGACGGGGCCAACGCTCGTTGCTGAAACCCCGTCCTTGTCCCAGGTGGACGATAGTGGTTCGGCCTCAGGTTCGGCCGGCGATGCGCTTAAATCCTTGGCCGCGCAGATCTTGTGCGCCATCATGACGGGACATTGCGCTACCGGACCGGGCTGATCTGCCCAACCCGCCTGCTGCGGCTGGGTGCCGCCTGTTTGGATCGTGATGTCCGGGCCGTCTGCCAGATCTTGCGGTTCGTATGTTGGCCCGTCAGGGCCACTCGATGCCAGGCCCATGCTCACGAAGAGCCTTATCTCGTTTCGCGTGCTTTTGTGGGGGCCGAAGCCCCACCTGGAAGGGCTTCGCCCCCCGGACCCCCTTGGCTGTGGTTACGGGGGCGGTTGGGCTCGCACTCGAGATGTGCAGGGCTCTGGCGGTCGGCAACTGGATTTGCGGGCTGGCGCCCCTTGGAAGATCAGCGGTTTCGGCGGGTCAGACCGTTGAGAACTGTGGCTCGCCGAGGTTGTCGGGTTCGGCCCAGGGAATGGTCGCTTCCTGGGCAGGGGTGTTCCTCGCGGTGTTGCTGGAAAGGCGCACGGGGAGTGTGGTGAGGCCGCGGATGAGCAGACTCTTTCGCCACGCTACGTCGCTGACCGTGACGTTCAGCGACATAGCCGGGATGCGGGCCAACAGGCGCGTGAGTGCGATGGTCGCTTCCATCCGGGCCAGCGCGGCTCCGATGCAGTAGTGGAGGCCGTGGCCGAACGCGATATTCCGGGTATCGCGGCGATCGGGGTCGAGCCGGTTCGGTGCGGCGAATCGTTTGGGGTCACGGTTGGCGGCCGCGATCGAGATCATGATGAATTCGCCCGCGCCGATGTCCTGATTTCCCAAGGTGATCGGCGCGGTGGTGTAGCGGGCTGTGCCGAAGTGAACCGGTCCCTGGTAGCGCAGGATCTCCTCGATGAAGTCGGGAATCTTGTCGGGGTTGGTACGCAGTCGATCGGCGGAGCGGGGATCGATCAGGAGCTCGAGCAGCGCGTTGCCGATCAGGTTGACGGAGGTCTCGTGTCCTGCGGTCAACAACAAGAACAGCATGGATATGAGTTCTTGCTGGTCCAGTCGGTCATTGTCGTCCTTCGCGACGATGAGCTCCGATAGCAGGTCATCGAGGGGGTTTTCGGTGCGCACGGTGATCAACTCCGTCAGGTATGTGAAGAAGTTCAGACCGGCGCTGGTGCGCTCCTCGATGGCGGCCGAGTCATTGACCAGCACGGCCGTCCAGGCTCGAAATGCGTCCTTGTCCCCATCCGGCACCCCGAGCAATTCGCAGATCACCGAGATCGGCAACGGGAAGGCATAGCTGTCCAGCAGGTCGACGGACTTCCTGGTGGTCATGTCATCCAGCAGGGTGTCGGCGATCTCTTCGATTCGCGGACCGAGATCGCGAATGGCGCGGCTCGCAAACGCCTTTGCGACCAGCCGCCGCAGACGTGTGTGCTGTGGCGGGTCGGCGAAGAGCATGTTGTCGTTGATTGCGCTGTCGTACCGGCCGCGCGCGCCGTGTTCGGCCATGACGGCCCGACCCTCCGGCGATCCGATCTTCTTGCTGATGGTCGGCTCGACGAAGGCCTGTTTCGCCACGTCGTGATCGACGATCATCCAGCCGAGCACTCCGTCCAATCGGACTCGATGGATCGGGCCGCGCTTACGCAATGCCTCGTAGACCACATGCGGGTGCTCGTAGAAATCGTCGGTCAGCTCCAGGATCTCGTCCGCGGCTGTCATGAGCCGCTACCGGCCGTCGATGCCGAAGATGAATCGAGGTGGTTCACTCGTTCCTCCATCCTTTCCAGATTTGCACGGCTTCCGACCTTCGGTCCTTGGCAGCATCGAAATATCGTGCTCATCAACAGCTTTGAGTGACGCGATATGCGGAGGCGACTGCTGAATCCTTGGATCGGCGTCCCGCCGAGTGCGAGGACGGCCGAAGTGTGCGGCTCTGCGCGTAATCGGCTGAGCCTGCATGGTGCAAGGTCGGGTGGTTCGAGCGATGTGCGAACGCAGAAAACACCCTCTGCGCCGCGAGCCATCGTGATCGTTCAGGTCAGGATGTCCGAAGCGGGACGGGCGTTTTCGGGTGCCATCCTCGCACAGGGTTGCCGTGGGCGTCCGGATTCGGCCGTGACCTCGTGTCGGCCCACACCTCGTCGGTCCGACGGTGGTGGTGTCGTGCGGCCGCGAAATCCGGGTCCCGGCTCAATTCACAGGGTGACCGAGGCTTGCTTCAACTGGGTGAGCATTGTTTCGTCGGGCCAGAAGCGGGCCTCGAAGCGGATGGGGGATATGGCGGGAATTGGTGTGAGGCCGGTTATTTCGAGTGCCGCGGTTAGGGGCACGGTGCAGAGGGGAATGGCGTTGTTGTCGGCGTCGATACTCGCGAACATGATGTAGTCGGCGGCAGGGAGCAGGTAGTCGACGCCTTTGCCCCAGACGGTGTAGGTGTAAGGCCGAGTGTCGGTGCCTGCGATATTGATATCGCCGACGATCGCCATTTTCAGCCCGTAGCCGGTGAATTCGAGATCGCGCTCCAGTGCCGTGTTGAGCCAGTCGGCCTGGGCGGCGTACTCCCGGAGCGCCAGACGGTATCCGGCGCGGATGGCGGTGTGCTGCTGGTCGTGTGGGCCCGCTCGATCGAAGGGCACCACGGTGTCGTCTTCGTCGAGGGTGTAGCCCTGGGGGGAGAGGCGGCGGTGTGTGTCGACGTACTGTTGCTCGACCTGGCGGTAGATGCGGGCGAGCAGGTGTGGGATGTCGGGAACCACGATCAGGGTGTTGATATCGGGTATGAAGGCGACCGGGCGGCGGCCGCTGTATCGCTGGCGGAAGCTTGCCAGCCAGCCGGGTACGAGCGGCCATGAGGTGATGTAGCCGCTGCCCTCGTCGTCGTTCAGGCTGAGAATGGCATTGCCACGTGGATTATGGGGCTGCGCAATGGTTTCCAGGTTCTTCCTGGCCGTCGCGAAAACATCCTCGGCCGAGACCGGCCAACTCGCCAGGATCGAGTTGTTGACGATGGAACGTGAGTTCGGCAGGTCGATCGCGACCAACTCGTCGACGAACGGGAAGGCTGGGCGGCTGACGAATCGCGCGTATTCGTGGGTGGCCAACTCGGGCCTGCGGTACAGCAGATCATCGTGCGCCGCCTGTTTGTAGGTAGAGGAACGCAGAATCGGGCGCAGCAGCGGACGAGCTTGCGCCCAGGTGGGCACATATCGGGATTCGTCGCCGCCCACCAACGTCAGAAACCGCGCGATCCACGCCGCACGCCGTGGCTCGGAAGCGCGAATGACGTCGTTGTACACATTGTCGAGTCCGATCTCGGATCCATCGCTGAGATCGATACGGAACGCTTCGGCGTCGTACCCCGCGACCTCTTTGCCGACATCGGCCAGATGCCGCAGTACAAGTGTCGCAAAGCTATCCGGCGTCAAGTCATCGAAACTCCCCACCGGACAACCGTATCCGTCGACTCGACGTCGCGCACAGGGCTCAGCTGGTCGCTGGCGGGCCGTGGCGGTCAAGATGCAGGTAGGTGTAGCAGGTGGTGATGAGGCACACCACGGTGGCGGTGATGAGCATGGCCCAGCCCGCCACCAGGAGGCTCAGCAGGCCGCCGAGTAGGGCGCCGGCGCTGAAGGCGGTGTAGAGCAGAAAGTAACCGAGCCAGTCGGCGTAATCGCCACCGCTGATGTGACGTTCGATGCCCTGGGCCATTTTGACGAGGGTTCCGGTGACGTAGCTGAGGGGCACCGAAACCTCGCCGTCCTTGACGAAGGAGGTGTTGAGGGCGCCGACGCCGAAGGCCACCAGCAGGATGGGAATGAGGTCGATATTGGTGGCGTTCGTCAGCCAGTAGATGATGGCGTCCAGTGCCGATGCCAGGGCCAGGCTGAGTGTGGTGAGCAGGGTCGGGCCGTGCGGATGTCCGGACCAGTAGCGCCTGCGGCACCACGAGGCGACCACCACACCGGCGACGAACGACACCAGTAACAGGGTTGCGGCGACGGCCAGGTCCGGTTCGTCGTGGAAGTAGCCCAGGACGGCTCGCTCGGTATTGCCGGTCATGAACGTGACGAAGTAGCCAGCGGTATGCATGAATGCCGCGGCTCCGATGAGACCGGCCAGTGCGGCGAGTACCCACGACAGCCGTGCCTCGGCGTCGAACAGCCTCTTTCTGCGCGCTAGATCCGGTTTCGTCACTGGTCGGGCTCCTCTTGGCGGATGACGACTCAGTGATACCCGGTGTTTCTGAGATTCCGCTGACGCATCGCCGACGGGTTGATTAAGGATTGCCGGATGATCGCGGGATAGCCGCTGAGGTTCGGCACGTGAGCTGGCGGCCGATTCTCGGCTAGCGTGCACGAGTGGACTCTGTGTTCGACTATCTGCTGACCGAGGTGCTCGATCAGACACCGCTCGAGACGATTACCGATGCCTGGACCCGGCATCGGGCGGCCGCCGAGCGATTCGACACGACAGTGGATATTGCTATCGCCGGCGGATTCGGTGCGGACCGACTGGGTTTCGCATTCCTGTCCGGATATCAGGAGGCGCTGCGCGCCTTGCTGCCCGATCTCGCGGCCGATGAACTGGTCGCGGTCTCGGCGACCGAGGCGGGCGGTGCGCATCCGTCCGCGATCCGGACCCGGCTGACCGAGATCGACGGCGGCTGGCGGGTGGACGGCACCAAGACCTTCACGACATTGGGGATCCTGGCGCGGCGGCTATTGGTGATCGCCAGCGCGGGCGCTACGGCGGATGGGCGCAATCGGCTGCGCGCCGTGATCGTCGACGCGGGACAGCCCGGCGTGCACGTGACGAATCTGCCCGCGACACCGTTCGCACCCGAAATCCCGCACGCCACGGTGACATTCGCGGATGCCGTAGCCGAGGTGCTGCCCGGGGACGGGTACTCGGACTACCTCAAACCGTTCCGCACCCTCGAGGACGTGCACGTGCTCGCGGCCACACTCGGCTGGCTGCTGCGGATCGGGCGGGAGTCGAGCTGGCCGCGGGCGGTGCTGCAGCGGTTGCTCGCGGCGGTGGCCTTCGTACGCGGCCTCGACATGGACCGCCCGACCGCGCCCGGCGGGCATATCGCATTGGGCGGGGTGTACGAATTCTTCGAGTCGGTGCTGACAGACCTGGAGCCGCTCTGGGCTCAGGCCGATCCCGTCACCCGCGAGCGGTGGGATCGGGATCGTCGGCTGTTGGCGACGGCGGGAAAGGTACGGGCGCAACGGTTGACAGCGGCCTGGCAATCGGTGGGCATCGAGGAGATTCGCGCTGTGCCGACGGATAGCTGAGTCGGATTCCAACCTGCCCAGAAATGGGGAGCGGGCCTCGGCGAAGGGGGGGAGTTAGCCGAGGCCCGCGTAAGGTCGGCCCGGGGGGGAGGGGCCGACGTGAATGATCCTACGCGATGATCCGGGATTGTGTGTGCGTGGGGATCGCCACTTTCCAAGATTTTTTGGGTCGGCTTACCTGCTGTCGGCGCGGATGACGCCCAGGTAGCCGGACCGGTTGGTAGCCGGTCTGTTCGGTGATTCCGTGACTGTTGTCAAAAATGTTGTTGCGCAGGGTTTTACGGAGAAGCCGTGATCACGCTACTCATCGATGCGAAATGTGAAAACCATGCCGACCGGTTGCTGCATGTGCGGAATCGCGCGGCGGTTTCGTCTACCCGGCTGCGGATTCGGCCGGATTTGTCGCGTGTCGTTTCGGGGCGGGCATGTCGTGTGCGCGGGACTCCGAGTACCGGCCGGGCCCCGAATCGGGTAGTGCGCTACGCACGATCGAACGGGTACCCGGGCGGGATGATCGAACCGGTCGCATCCCGATCCGGCACCCCCGAGCACCGCCCGGAACGGGATGCGACCGTTCTGTGTCCGGCACGGCCACTCTCGGCCGCCGATAAGCCCAGGTCGACGGTAAATCGGAGGAAATTGTCGGTAGCGCGGGCAATACTGACTCGGGTAACGGCCTCGAACTTCAGGAGAATCATGCCCGACGCAATAGTCGCCGAGGGTCTGGTCAAACGATACGGCCAGTTGGTGGCCCTCGACGGACTCGACCTCTCGGTGCCAGAGGGTACCGTCACCGCACTGCTCGGACCCAATGGTGCGGGTAAGACAACCACCGTTCGGGTGCTCACCACCCTGTTGATTCCGGATGCGGGCCATGCGACGGTCGCGGGTATCGATGTACTCCGCAATCCACAGGCCCTGCGATCGCATATCGGCGCGTCGGGACAATACGCCGCTGTCGACGAATATCTCACCGGATTCGAAAACCTGGAAATGGTGGGGCGGCTGTATCACATGGGCGTGCAGCGCAGTAAGGAGCGCGCCAGGGAATTGCTGGAGCGATTCCGACTCAGCGATGCCGCCGACCGACCGGTCAAGGGCTATTCCGGAGGTATGCGCCGCCGCCTCGACCTGGCCGGTGCGCTGGTCGCGAATCCGCCGGTGCTCTTCCTCGACGAGCCGACCACCGGACTCGATCCGCGTGCACGCCTCGACCTCTGGGATGTCATCGAGGAGCTCGTGGCGGGTGGCACCACTCTGCTGCTCACCACGCAATATATGGAGGAGGCCGACCGGCTTGCCGATGCCATCGCGGTGATCGACCACGGCAAGGTGATCGCCCGCGGCACGGCGGATGAGCTCAAGACCCTGGTCGGCGGCGACCGCATCGAGCTCACCGTCGATCACGCCGACAATCTCGCGACCGCCGAGGAGGCGCTGAAGGGCTTGGCGGACGGGGAGATCCACCTGGAGCCCGGGCTGCGCCGCATCACGGTTCCGGTGAGCGACGGCTCGCAGGCGCTGGTCGACGCCATCGGCAGGCTGAGCACGCACAACGTACAGATCCACGATGTCGGCCTGCGCCGTCCGTCGCTGGACGACGTCTTCCTCAGCCTCACCGGACACGAGGCAGAGGAGCTGATCAACGGCGACCGGCGCGATGGCGCCGAGGTCGCGGATCGGCTCGAAGCAACGGAAGGACGCAAGCGATGACCGCGGCGACCCTGGACACCAGAACCACCATGCCACTCGGCGAACGCCTGTCCTTCGTCTTCAGCGACAGCATGACGATCGCGAAGCGGAATGTCATCAAGATCAAGCGCGTGCCCGATGTGCTGATCTTCTCGACGCTGTCGCCGATCATGTTCGTGCTGCTGTTCGCCTATATCTTCGGCTCGGCGATCGACGTGCCCGGCATGTCGGGCGGCTACCGGGAGTTCCTGATCGCGGGCATCTTCGCGCAGTCCGTGGTGTTCGGTGCGACGTTCACCGGATTGGGCCTGGCCGAGGATATGCAGAAGGGCATCATCGACCGATTCCGTTCGCTGCCGATGGCGCCGTCGGCGGTACTGGTCGGGCGCACCATCAGCGATGTGGTGATCAACGTGGTCAGTCTGGTGGTGATGTCGCTGACCGGGCTGATCGTCGGCTGGCGGATCCGCGGATCGTTCCTCGACGCGGTGCTCGGCTATGTGCTGTTGCTGCTGTTCGCCTATGCGATCTCGTGGATCATGGCCGTTGTCGGGTTGCTGGTTCGTGCGCCCGAGGTGTTCAACAACGCCAGCTTCATGGTGATCTTCCCGCTGACCTTCCTCGCCAATACCTTCGTGCCGCTCGAGAATCTGCCGACGGCGCTGCGGATATTCGCCGAATGGAATCCCGTGTCCGCAGTTACCCAGGCGACCCGCGACCTGTTCGGCAATACCAGCCCGATGGCGCCGAAATCCGATGCCTGGTCCATGCAGCATCCGGTGGTGACCACGCTGGCGTGGGTGGTGATCATCCTGCTGGTATTCATCCCGCTGGCGCTGCGGCAGTACAAGCGCACCGTCAGCCGGTGACCGGGCTGGTGCCCGGTCCGCGGTGACCCGTTCGTCAGCGACCGTTGTCCGCGCCGGCGCCCGCCACGGGGGTGGGTGCGGAACCGTTGCGGGAGTATCCGATCCGCGGCGGCGCCGGTGCGGGCTGCGGTGGTTGCGGCCGCTTGCTGCGTACCAGCCAGGCCACGCCACCGGCCAGCGCGACAACAACGGCGGCAATTAGTCGGTTACGAGAACGTGCGGATGCAAACAGGCGCCCCAAGGTCATTCGACAACTGTGACACAGACCCCCGCATCGCGCAGTAGGCCAATCCGCCTCGCCGGTATTCAGGCGCCAGACCCAGATGTCGCGAGAGCGGCGTGGGCGGCCGAGTGTGACGTCGTGGGTGAGTTGCCGATGTGCCCGCGAGATCAGTTATCCCGATGGGCAGAATCATGTGATCCCGCGTGCCGAGAGACCGTGTGACGTACCCGTATGTATCGCTGACTAGCATGACGGGGTGACCTCACCGAATCAGACCGCTGTGGCGACGGTGCAGACCAACCACGGCGACATCAAGATCTCGCTCTTTGGTAACCACGCCCCGAAGACGGTGCGGAACTTTATCGGTTTAGCCGACGGATCGGCGCCGTACACGACCGAGAACGCGAGCGGAGGAACCTCCGGGCCGTTCTACGACGGCGCGGTCTTCCACCGGGTGATCGACGGGTTCATGATTCAAGGCGGTGACCCGACCGGCACCGGACGCGGTGGTCCCGGCTACGAATTCGGCGACGAATTCCATCCGGAGCTGCGCTTCACCCGCGGCTACCTGCTGGCGATGGCGAATGCCGGACCGGGAACCAATGGTTCGCAGTTCTTCATCACCGTCGGCCCGCAGCCGCACCTGAACCGCAAGCACACCATCTTCGGGGAAGTTGTCGACCCCGATTCGCGTAAAGTCGTCGATGCCATCGCGACCACGGCGACCGACCGCAACGACCGACCCAAGGAAGCCGTCACCATCTCCACGATCACTATCGAATAATCCGATGAACGCTCAGCCGCCCGCACCGACGTGCGTCCGCCACCCCAATCGACCGACGGGCCTGGCCTGCACACGTTGCGGGCGGCCAGCTTGTCCGGAGTGCCTGCGACCCGCCGCGGTGGGTCAACATTGTGTCGACTGTGTCCGCCAGGGTCAGCGTGAGGTCCGTTCGGTGCGCACCGTTGCCGGTGCGCAGACCGCGCGGACCCCGATCCCATATGTCACCTACGCGCTGATCGCGCTGAACACGATTGTCTTCGCGATCACCGCGGGCCAATCGCGCAGCCTGGTCGAGAACACCGCCCATTCCCCGCTGTACGTCGACTGGGTGCTGTACCCGCCCGCGGTGGCGCACGGCCAGTATGTGCGGCTGATCGGATCCGGCTTCCTGCACTATGGTCCGATCCACCTGCTGTTGAATATGTTCGCGCTGTATGTGGTCGGCCGGAGTATCGAGCCGGTACTCGGCCGGGCGCGGTATCTGGTGGTCTACCTGGTGTCCCTGCTCGGCGGTTCGGCCGCCGTGATGGTTTTCGCCAGGGACAGTCTCACCGCCGGTGCGTCGTGCGCGGTATACGGCCTGTTCGGCGCGATCACGGTGGTCCTGATCCGGGTGCGACAGAACCCGAATCAGATGTTGATCCTCATCGGCATCAATGTCTTCATCAGCTTCTCGCTGCCCGGCATCTCCCTGGCCGGACACCTCGGCGGCCTGGCCGCCGGTACCCTCGCCGCGCTCGGCATTCTGTTCTTGCCCGAGTGGTTGCGCGCGAAATCCCAAGAGAACGCCCGGCTGATCGGCTGGGCGGCGGTTGCCGTGGTCGCCGTCGCGGCGCTTGCTGTCATCGTCGCCGCAGCGATATCACAGCGGTAGATGCTTCACGTGAAACGTTGTCGCCGCGTGGATTCAGCGCACCGCTACTGCGCCAGGCCATGCGCGACAAGGGTTTCGAAGACCTCGTCCGGACTGGTGCCGAGATCCCAGCGGCCGAAGATCAGCAGGCGTTCGCCGCCGTCATGTTCGACGTCGATTTCGAGCATGGGATTCTTGCGGCCGAGACGGCGGTAGCCGACGACCCGCGCGCGCAGAATCTGATCGCGTCGGTATTCGGTCGGCCCGGTGAGGGTGCGAACCACCAGACGTGGCTGGGGGCCGGAGGCGATGCTCAGTCGAGGGCGCTGCCGGAATCCCAGTCCGGCCAATGCCAGTAGGCCGACCGCGGCCAACCCGATGAGCAGACGGCTCGGTCCGTCCTTGGCGAGGATGGCGGCACCGGCCAGCACCACCCCGCCGATGGTGACCGCGATGAGTGCGGCCATCGGCGTGGTCCAGGTGGTGCGTGGCTCGGGAGGCAGCGGCTCGAGCGAATCGGATTCGGGATCCACGTGTCACTTTCCCCAATCGTTCCTCGAGTTGTCCACATGGTTATCCACAGGTGTGCATGAATGACACGTCTGTAATCCCGATCGTAGCGATTGCTTGCGGATCGCTCGAAAGGGCCAGCAGCGATTGCTTGCGGATCGCTCGAAAGGGTCAGTAGCGATTGCTACCGGTCAGCGCCACCGCATCGTCATGATCAGGCCGACGACCATCAGCCCGAAGCCGATCAGGAAGTTCCACGCGCCCAGATTTGCCATCCAGGTGATGTGGTCGTTGGCCAGGTAGTAGACGAGCAGCCAGAGCAGCCCGGCCAGCATGAAGCCGAGCATGATCACGACGTACCAGACCGGGGACGGCCCCACCTTCACCTTCACCGGTGTGCGGCTGGCGGGATTGATCGTGTAGTCGGTCTTCTTACGGACCTTCGACTTGGGCATGTCGTCCTCGTGTTCGGCGTTCAGGTCGGGTACCGGCGGGCTGGATTCGGTTGAATTATGGTGCCCGGCTCGCTCACGGCGGTACCCGATCCGACGTAGGCGGAAAGGGTCCGGGCGAGGGCTCAGGTCCCCTCCGGTCTGCCTCTAGGCTATCCCAACTGGTAATGGATGCGACGGTGTGCCGGGTCGCCACGTAATCTCGACAGCATGCGTGTACTGGTCGTCGACAACTACGACAGCTTCGTGTTCAACCTGGTGCAGTACCTCGGCCAGTTGGGTGCCGAGGCCGTGGTCTGGCGCAATGACGACCCGAAGCTGGCCGACCTGGATGCCGTGGTCGCCGAATACGACGGCATTTTGATCAGCCCCGGGCCGGGCACCCCGGATCGGGCGGGCGCGAGCATCGACCTGGTGCACGCCTGCGCCCGGCACCGAATTCCGCTGCTCGGGGTATGCCTCGGTCATCAGGCCATCGGCGAGGCGTTCGGCGGCACCGTCACGCGCGCTCCGGAACTGCTGCACGGCAAGACCAGTTCGGTGTTCCATCTGGGCGTGGGTGTGCTGGCCGGTCTGCCGGACCCGTTCACCGCGACCCGATACCACTCGCTCACCGTCCTCGAGGACACCCTGCCCGCGGATATCGAGGTGCTCGGCCGGACCGAAACCGGAATCGTCATGGCCATGCGGCACCGTACGCTGCCGATCCACGGTGTGCAGTTCCATCCCGAATCGGTGCTGACGCAGGGCGGGCATCGGATGTTGGCGAACTGGCTCGAGGTGTGCGGCGAGCGTCCGTCCGAGAGTTTGGTGGCGATGCTGGAGGCGGAGGTCGCGTCACTGGTGACCCAGTGACGCAAGGGATCCGACCCTATGTCCTGCTGTCCGTCGCGGTCAGCGTCGATGGATATATCGACGACGCGAGTCCGCAGCGCCTGAAGCTGTCGAATGCGGCGGATTTCGATCGAGTGGATCAGGTGCGCGCGGACTCCGACGCGATCTTGATCGGCGCGGAGACGCTCCGCCGCGACAATCCCCGATTGCTGGTCGACAGCGCGCAGCGGCGGGCTGCGCGCATCGCGGCGGGTAAGCCGGAGTACCCACTGAAGATCGCGGTGAGCGCGCGCGGTGATCTGGATCCCGAACTGCGGTTCTGGCATCACGGCGGCGACAAACTCGTCTACACCACCGACGCCGGTGCGACGAAGCTCCGCGATCGGCTGGCCGGTCTCGCGGAGGTGGCGGCGCTCGGTGCCGAAGTCGAGCTCGGTGCGTTGCTCGACGATCTCGGTCGCCGTGGCATCGCCCGGCTGATGGTCGAGGGCGGCACGCGCATCCACACGGAATTCCTCTCGGCGGACCTGGCCGACGAATTGCAGATGGCGGTCGCACCGATCGTCGTCGGGCACGCCGCGGCGCCCCGCTTCCTCGGCCCGGCCGCCTATCCGACCCGCAGAATGCACCTGGTCGATGTCACCCGGATCGGTGATATCGCGCTGCTGCGCTACCTGCCTCGACAGTCCAGCGATGCCGCGCATGACCGCTGAGTGTCCCCAACCGCGGAGGTCTATCGATGTCGGCTGACCGGACCGATATCCAATTCATGCGCCGGGCAATCGAACTGGCGCGGCTGTGCCCGACCAGTTCGACCGCCTTCTCGGTCGGTGCGGTCATCGTGGCCGACGGCGTCGAGATTTCGACGGGCTACTCGCGGGAGACCGACCAGAAGGTCCACGCCGAGGAGTCCGCGCTGAACAAACTCGATGCGGACGATCCTCGGCTGGCCGACGCGACGATCTATTCCACCCTGGAACCGTGTTCACAGCGCGCCACCGCGACGCGGCTGCCGTGCACTGACCGGATCCTGCGGGCCGGGATTGCACGAGTCGTCATCGCCTGGCGCGAACCCACGACCTTCGTGACCAATTGCGTCGGCGTGGAGAAGCTGCGGCAGCGCGGCGTCGAGGTGGTCGAACTGCCGGGGTTGGCGGTGGAGGCGATGTCGATGAATCGCCACCTGGATCTTTCGTGACCGCTGCTGGATTCTTCGACAGGCGCTAGGGCCTGCCGTAGATCGCGGTGACGAACTCGCTGAGCTGGTTGTCGTCGAGATGACGCGCGAGGTCGGCCTCGCTGATCATCCCGACCAGCCGCTTGTCATCGATCACCGGCATCCGCTTGATCCGGTGACTCTCCATCGCATCCAGCACCTGGTTGACATCCGCATCGGCGGCGACCCACCGTGGGGTCGCTGCGCAGAACTCCTCGGCCCGGGTGGTGGCCGCGGACCGACCCTGGGCGATGCATTTGACCACGATGTCACGGTCGGTGATGATCCCGCACATCCGTTCGTTCTCATCGGCGATGACCAGCGCGCCGACGCCGAGTTCGGCCATCAGACGTGCGGCCTTCCCAATGGTCTCGTCCTTGGAAATCCACTGCGCACCGGGCTTCATGATGTCCCTGGCTATGGTCATGGGGCTGCCTCCTGTTCCACGGTGGGTTGGGATGAGCAGCCCCATTCTCGCGCCGATCAGACCGTGTGGTCCGCGTCTCCGCGTATTCAGGCGTTTGACCTGGGTGCCGATATCACGGCGGGCCCAGGACGTATGTGGTGATGGAGACCGTTCCGGTCTTCGCGATCGCTGACCCCGCAGCGGGCTGTTGGCTGACGATCCGGCCGACGCTGTTCGCATCGAACGTGCCCTGAGCGGATTGGCTGATCTGGGCCGGAGTGCCGGTCCATCCCGCCTGCCGCAGCTTTTCCAGCGCCTGCGCCGCGGTCAGGCCGATCACGCTCGGCATGACGATGTCACCGCTGGAGACCTGCACAGTGACCGTCGAACCCTTATCTGCGGTGGAGCCGCCGGTGGGGTTGGTCGAGAGCACCTCGCCCTTGGGCTTCGAGGACGCCACCTCCTGGATGGCGATCTTGAATCCGGCGCTTTCCACCAGATTCGGCTGCGCGACACTGATGTCCTGCCCGACCACATTCGGCACCCGGATCTGCTCCGGACCGGAGCCGACGACTACGACGATGGCCCGGTCGACATCGACCCTGGAGCCCGCCGACGGCTCGGTGCCGATCACCTTGTCGGTTTCCTGCGCACTCGACGATTTGCGCTGCACGGTCGGATCCATCCGCAAACCACTGGCGTTCAACTGCTGCTCGGCCTGGTCCACCGTCAGGCCCTCCAGCCGAGGAATCTGCACCTGCGCCGGACCGGCGGAGACCTGCACAGTGATAGTGCTGCCCTTGTCGACCCGGGAACCACCCAGTGGTTGGGTGGAGATGACATTGCCGGTGGCGACCTTGTTATTCGGGTTCTGCTGCATGGCCACCGTGAAGCCGAGCTTCTGCAACGAGTCCTGGGCCTGCTGCGCCGTTTTGTTCGAAAGGTCGGGCACGGCAATCTGATCCGGTCTCGCACCCGGCCCGATCAATACCCAGAACAAGGCGAAGGCCACGATGACCGCGGCGGCGGAGCCGAGTGCGATGTAGAGGCTGCGGCGCGGATTCCCCGGTTCGGCGGGTTCCTGCTCGGCGGTGTCGTCATTGTCATTGCGTTCGACGGTGCGGAAGCTGCGCGGCGGCGGTTCGTTCGCGCCGAGGATGGTGGTGCGGTCCTCGTCGGTCATCACCATCGGCGCGCTCGGCTTCTGCCCGCCGAGCACCCGGATCAGATCGGCGCGCATCTCGGCGGCGGACTGGTACCGGTTGGCCGGATTCTTGCTCATCGCCTTGAGCACGACGGAGTCCAACTCGCGCGGCACCCCGTCGTGGACATGCGAGGGCAGCCGCGGATCTTCCCGGACGTGCTGGTAAGCAACGGCAATCGGTGAGTCACCAGTAAAAGGCGGCTCGCCGGTGAGGATTTCGAACAGCACACAGCCGACGGAATAGACATCCGAGCGGGCGTCGACGGTCTCACCGCGCGCCTGCTCCGGCGAAAGATATTGCGCGGTGCCGATAACGGCCGCGGTCTGGGTCATCGGGTTGGAGCTGTCGGCGAGCGCCCGCGCGATGCCGAAGTCCATCACCTTCACCGCACCGGCCCGGTTGATCATGATGTTGGCCGGCTTCATATCGCGGTGCACGATCCCGGCCTTATGGCTGAAATCCAGTGCGGCGCAGACGTCGGCGACGACCTCCATGGCCCGGCGCGGCGGCATCGGACCCTTACCGCGCACGATGTCACGCAGCGTGTCACCGTCGACGTACTCCATCACGATGTACGGCAGCGGGCCGCCGTCCACCTCCGCCTCACCGGTGTCGTAGACCGCGACGATGGCCGGATGGTTCAGCGCGGCGGCGTTCTGCGCCTCGCGCTTGAAGCGCAGGTAGAACGTCGGATCGCGGGCGAGGTCGGCGCGCAGCACCTTGATCGCCACATCCCGGCTCAGCCGTAGATCGCGCGCCTTGTGGACTTCGGACATACCGCCGAACCCGATGATCTCACCCAGCTCGTAGCGGGAGGAGAGATTCTTCGGGGTCGTCATGGTTGTCCTTGCGGAGTAGCAGCGCCGGGGGTGGCCGAGGGTCCTCGAGCACCGGGACTATCCGGAAATGGTAAGTCGAGCGTAGGGAACCACGAGCCTCTGGTGGTCGTAGACGGACTCGTTGTTTTCGACGATTTCGTCGTCGTCGGCGCCGTGGTGCTCGGTGTCGTCGTCGGCGGCTGTGTTGTCGTCGTTGGCGGTTCCGTCGTCGTCGGCGGTGGCGGTGGGACCGGTCTGGTGGTGGTGACGATGGTCGTCGGCGGCTCGGTTGTCGTCGGCGGTGGCGTAGTGACCGGTGCCGGCGCGACCTTCGAGGTGGTGGGCGGACGCACGGTATCCGGATTGGTATCGCCACCGAAGAGCAGCCAGAGCACGAGACCGACGAGCAGCACCGCACCGACGGCGACGGCCGCGCCCACCTTCTGGCCCGTGGTGAACCTCGACTTATCCGGCTCGGGCAGCGGGTTGGCGCGCGTGCTGCCGGAACTCATCACGGTCTTGGGCGCGCCGACGGGCGTTTGCCCGGTCGGCGCTGCGCCCGCCGTACCCATCGGGGTGGCCGGGGTGTTGTACCGGACCGTCGGGCCATCGTAGTCGTGCGACGGCAGGATCACCGTCGGGCCGGGCGGCAACACTCGGGTCGCGCCCGCGGTCATCGGTCCGGCGGTACCGCCCGGCGGCGGGGGACGGCGTCCGGCGCGCACCGCGGCCACGGCGTCGGCGAATTCGCCGCCGCGCGCGTAGCGACGAGTCGGGTCCTTGGTCATGGTGATCTCGATGAGCTCGCGCACATTGGGCGGCAGATCGGACGGCATCGGCGGCGGGGCCTCGCGCACATGTTTCATCGCGACGGTGATCGCCCCGTCACCGGTGAACGGTCGCTGCCCGGCCAGCGCCTCATACCCGACCACACCCAGTGCGTAAACATCGCTCGCCGAGGTCGCGTCCTCACCGACCGCCTGCTCCGGCGCGATGTACTGGGCGGTGCCCATCACCATGCCGGTCTTGGTCACCGGAGAGGCATCGACCGCCTTGGCGATGCCGAAGTCGGTGATCTTCACCTGACCGGTCGGCGTGACCAGAATGTTGCCCGGCTTCACGTCACGGTGCACGACGCCAGCGGCGTGTGCGACCTCCAGTGCGCGGCCGGTCTGCTCCAGCATGTCCAGACCTTGGACCACCGAGAGTCGGCCGAGCCGGTTCAGCACCGTATTGAGCGGTTCGCCCTGCACCAGTTCCATGACCAGATAGGCGGTCTCGCCACCGCTCGGGTCGAGGGTCTCGCCGTAGTCGTAGATACCGGCGATGCCGGGGTGATTCAGCTGGGCAGTGGTCTTGGCCTCGCTACGGAACCGGTGCCGGAACGTAGGGTCGGCGGAGAACTCCGACTTGAGCACCTTCACCGCCACCCGGCGGTCCAGCCGGGTGTCGAGCGCCTCCCAGACCTGGCCCATACCGCCCGTGGCGATCAGCCGTTGCAGGCGATATCGGTCGGCAATCATCGCGCCGTTGTTCAGCATCCCGGCCCCCGTATATCCACTCGCACGTTCATATCTCTCAGCGCCCTCGCAAACCGGCGTCAAGCACCGCGCGGGCAATCGGCGCGGCCACCGAGCCACCGGTAGCGGCCAGCGCTCGGTCGCCACCGTTCTCCACGATCACTGCGATGGCGATCTTGGGGGTCTGTGCGGGGGCAAAGGCGATGTACCAGGCATGCGGTGGCGTATTGCGCGGATTGCTGCCGTGCTCGGCGGTTCCGGTCTTCGAGGCAATTTGGTACCGGGTTTGGCCGTGTCCGACGGTGTTGTCCTCCGACGCGATCATCAGGTTGGTCAGCGTTGACGCTACCTGGGCGCTGACGGCTTGTCCGACTGAGACGGGTTTGTTCTTCGAGAGCTCGCTCAGATCGGGCCCTTGCAGCTGATCGACCAGGTATGGCTCCATGCGGACGCCGCCGTTCGCGACGGTCGCGGCAATGACCGCGTTGTCCAGCGGGGTGAGCGCGACGTCGCGCTGGCCGATGCTGCTCTGGGCCAGTGCTGCGGTATCCGGAATTGTGCCGACGGTGCTCTCGGCCACCGGAATCGGGATGCCGCGGTGGGCGCCGATGCCGAATGCGGCCGCCTCATCCTTGAGATTCGACGCACCGACCTTGAGGCCGAGTTCGACGAAGGCAGTATTGCAGGATCTGCGGAACGCCTCGGTGAGTGTCGCAGTGGGGCCGCTCCCGCAGGTGGAGCCGTTGTAATTCTCCAAAGTGGTGGTGGTGCCCGGCAGTGTGATGTTGGGCGCGGCGGTGAATTGGTCATCCGGGGTTGCGGTGCCGTTGGCCAACGCGGCGGCGGTGACGACCACCTTGAAGGTGGAGCCCGGCGGATAGGTCTGCGACACAGCACGATTCAACATGGGTTGGCGCTGGTCCGCACTCAGCTCTTCCCAAGACTTGGTGCCCTGGGCGCCATCGTGCCCGGACAACAGGTTGGGATCGTAGCTGGGGGTGGAGACCATGGTGAGAATCTTGCCGGTACTCGGCTCGATCGCCACGACCGAACCGGTATAGCCCTTGGCGGTCAACTGCTCGTAGGCGACCTGCTGCATCATCGGATCCAGCGTGGTGAGCACATTGCCGCCGCGGGGATCACGACCGGAGATCATATCGATCAGGCGGCGTCCGAACAGCGCGTTGTCCGAGCCGTTCAGCACGGTATCCTCGGCGCGCTCCAAACCCGTGCTGCCGTACTGCATCGAGTAGAAGCCGGAGACCGGCGCGTATGCCTGCGGATCTGTGGGATAGGTGCGCAGGTACTTGTAGCGGTCGTCGGTAGCGACCGAACTGGCCAGTACGGTGCCGCCCGCGGAGATCTGTCCGCGCTGGCGCGCGTATTCGTCGAGCAGCACGCGGGAGTTGCGCGGATCGTTGCGATAGTCGTCGGCCTTGATCACTTGTACGTAGGTGGCGTTGATCAGCAGCGCGACGATCATGAGCATCACCGCGACCGCGACCCGCCGTAGCGGTGTGTTCATTCCTGCGGCCTCGCTTCCGGTTTGCGCAGGAGTTCGGTCGCCGCGTCCGCGATCGGGGCCACCGGATCCTTCTTGCGCACCGGCGCCGGGGCACGAGCCGCGTCCGACACCTTGATCAGCAGGGCCAGCAGTGCGTAGTTGGCCAGCAGCGACGAACCACCGTAGGACATGAACGGGGTGGTGAGGCCGGTCAGCGGAATCAGTTTGGTGACACCGCCGACCACCACGAACAGCTGGATCGCGATGGTGAAGGACAATCCGGCGGCCAGCAGCTTGCCGAAGCTGTCACGCACGGCCAGTGCGGTCCGCAGTCCGCGCACCACGAAAACCAGGAACAGCAGCAGCACTGCGGCGAGCCCGAACAGACCGAGTTCCTCGCCGATGGTGGTGATGATGAAGTCGGTCTTGGCGAAGGGGACCTGCGAGGGTCGCCCGCTACCGAGGCCGGTGCCCGCGAGTCCACCGGTGGCCAGGCCGAACAGCGACTGCGAGATCTGGTAGCCGGTGTTGTTGTAGTCGGCGAATGGGTGCAGCCAGGTCTGCGTGCGCACCCGCACATGGCTGAAGGCCTGGTAGGCGAAGAAGAATCCGATGGTGAGCAGCGCGCCGCCGATGATGAGCCAGCCGACCCGCTCGGTCGCGATGTAGAGCATCACCAGCACGGTGCTGAAGATCAACAGCGATGTGCCGAGGTCCTTTTCGAAGACCAGCACACCGATACAGACGATCCAGACCACCAGGATCGGCCCGAGGTCGCGGGCGCGCGGGAACTCCATGCCGAGGAAATGCCGACCCGCCGCAGTGAACAGATCGCGCTTGGCGACCAGCACCGAGGCGAAGAAGATGATCAGCAGGATCTTCGCGAATTCACCCGGCTGCACACTCAATCCGGGCAGCCGGATCCAGATCTTGGAGCCGTTGGTCTCCGAATACGCGCCGGGCAGCAGTGCCGGAATCGCCAGTGCGACAAGGCCGACGAGGCCCAGGGTGTAGCTGTAGCGCGCCAGCGTGCGGTAATCGCTCAGCACGACCAGGATCCCGATGAAGATGATCATCCCCAGACCGGTCCACAGGATCTGTTGATTGGCATCGGGGGAGGGGATCGGCCACGAGTTGTACACGGCCGTCTGTGCATCGGCGAGATCGAGCCGATGGATCAGCACCAAGCCGAGTCCGTTGAGCAGCGCGGCAATCGGCAGCAGTAGCGGATCGGCGAACGGGGCGAAGCGCCGCACCGCCAGATGTGCCACGGCGAAAAGCGCGAGATAGGCGAGACCGTATTTGGCGATCTCCCAGGTGACCGATTGTTCCTGGCTGGCCTCCACCAGGAACAGCGAGATCGTGACGATCCCCGTCGCACCGGCGAGCAATATGAGTTCGGCGTTGCGTCTGGTCGACGGTGGCGGCGCGGGCGCGAATCCGCCAGGGGGACTGGGAAAGGCCCCAGCGGACGGCGGTGCCGGAGCGGACATCAGTCCGTCACCCGGCAAGGCTCCCCCGCCGTCTGGGGATTCGACGACGACGCCGTCGCCGTCGGGGTCTTGGCGTCGGGGCTCTTGGTCTCACCCGGCTGCTCTGGTGCGGGCGGCTGCCGGTTCTCACTGGTCGGGGCGACGGTCGTCGGCGCGGGCGCGCCGGGCGACGCGGGCGGTTCGGCGGGCGGAACGACGCCGGGCTGCGGCACCGCCTCCTTGGGCGGGCAGACGGGCAGCAGTTCCTTCTGCGCCAGGGTCTGCATCTGCTTGCGGGCCTCGTCCAGCGAACCCGGTGGCAGTCCCTTGTCGACCTGGTCGCGCCCGGTCTGCTTGAGATCGGAAACCTTGAGCGCCTTGCACTTCGGCGGCAGATCCGCACCGGCCTGCCCAAGGATGAGCTTGTTGCTGGCGTCGACACAGCCGACCGATTCGACCTCGTGGATCGAATATCCGAGTATCGAACCCGGGAGCCCGCGCAGGATGACGACCTGGCCGCTATCCGCCCCGACGTAGTAGTTGCTGCGAATCATCTTGTAGCCGACCAGCAATCCGACAGCCGCGGCCACCACCAAGGCGGCCGCGAGCAGAATCCAGCGCAGCCTATGGGATCTACTCTGCGGGGGCAGTTCGGGTGTTGCGGCGGCGCGGCGCGGCTCCGCCCGCGGCGGGCGCATCGCGGCGGCGCGACCGGCGGCCGTATTCGGCGGCGGGTTGTCCTCGACCTGACCCGAGGCCGCACCCGCCACGATCGGATGGCTCTGCCCATAGTCCAGATCGATGACATCGGCGACGACCACGGTGACGTTGTCCGGACCGCCGCTGCGCAGCGCGAGTTCGATGAGCCGGTCGGCACATTCGTCGGTGCTGCCTTCGCGCATGGTGTTGGCGATGGTCTCATCGCTGACCACATCGGAGAGCCCATCGGAGCACAGCAGATAGCGATCGCCCGCACGGGCCTCGCGCATGATCAGCGTCGGCTCGATCTCGTTGCCGGTGAGCGCGCGCATGATCAGCGAACGCTGCGGATGGGTATGCGCCTGCTCAGGGGTGATCCGGCCCTCGTCGACCAGCGACTGGACGAAGGTGTCGTCGCGGGTGATCTGGGCCAGCTCGCCGCCGCGCAGCAGATACGCACGGGAGTCGCCGATGTGGACCAGGCCGAGCTTCTTGCCCGCGAACAGGATTGCGGTGAGCGTGGTGCCCATACCGTCGAGTTCGGGCTCTTCCTCGACATGGTCGGCGATGGCGGCATTGCCCTCATGGGTGGCCGCGTTGAGCTTGCCGAGCAGATCGTCACCGGGCTCGTCGTCGTCGAGATGCGCCAGCGCGGCGATCATCAACTGCGAGGCGACCTCACCGGCCGCGTGGCCGCCCATACCGTCGGCTAGCGCGAGCAGCCGTGCGCCCGCGTAGACGGAGTCCTCGTTGTTGCCTCGGACAAGACCGCGGTCGCTGCGCGCTGCGTAGCGGAGAACAAGTGTCACGATCGCAGCTCGATCACTGTTTTGCCGACACGGACAGGGGTGCCGAGTGGAACTCGGACTGCGGTGGTGACTTTCGCACGGTCGAGGTAGGTGCCGTTCGTCGAGCCGAGGTCTTCGACGTACCAGTCGTCACCGCGCGGTGAGAGTCGCGCATGTCTAGTAGAGGCGTAATCATCGGTGAGTACCAGCGTTGAGTCGTCCGCACGTCCGATAAGCACCGGTTGGGTGCCTAGCGAAATGCGAGTGCCGGCGAGTGAACCTTGAGTCACCACAAGAAATTTGGCGCCCTTCTGGCCTCGGCTGAAAGACGGCAGCACCGCGGAACCGCGAGCGGCCCTGGGCTGGATCCGGATGCCGGATGCCGCGTAGATGTCGCTGCGCAGGGTGCGCAGCACCGCCCACACGAATAACCACAACAGCAGCAGGAACCCCGCACGGGTCAGTTGCAGGATCAGTCCCTGCACGGCGCTCCACCTCCTGTTCGACCGTGTACGTCGGTGCCGTAGGTGCGAGTTCGCCCCCACCGGCTTGCTGGTTTCGCGAGCCCCGGTCCTGGCGACGCGCGTGTGTTGGCAGCATCATAGGGCCGTGGGTCGAGTTCGATCACGATACGGCCGCAGAATCCCTGTACGCCATGTCGTGACCTGCACCGCGAGCTTACGGGATCAGACGATACGGATCAGGATCTCGGAATGCCCGGCGCGGATCACGTCACCGTCGGCGAGCTGCCAATCCTGGACGGGGGAGCCGTTGACGAGAGTCCCGTTGGTCGAACCGAGATCCGAGAGCATCGCGGTCTGCCCGTCCCAGCGAACCTCGATGTGGCGGCGCGAAACTCCGGTATCCGGCAGCCGGAAGTGCGCGTCCTGGCCGCGGCCGATGATGTTGCTGCCCTCGCGGAGCTGGTAGGTGCGGCCGCTGCCGTCGTCGAGTTGCAGGGTCGCGGAGTAGCCCGAACCGGCTTGTGCGCCACCGCCATACGCGGGGGCCGCATAGCCGCCTCCCTGTGCACCGTAGCCGGGCTGTTGCGAGTAGGCCTGGCCGTAGCCGCCCTGCTCGTCCGGCGCGGCGTAGCCCGGCTCGCCGTAACCCGGTTCCGCATACCCCTGTTCGCCGTAGCCGGACTGCGCGTAACCCTGCTGTCCGTATCCCGGCTGCTGGCCGTAACCACCCTGGTCGGCGTAGCCCTGTTCGCCGTAGCCGGGCTGTGCGTAGCCCTGCTGCCCATAGCCTTGTTCGGCGTAGCCCTGCTGTCCGTAGCCCGGCTCCTGGTAGCCCTGCTGGCCGTAGTCCTGTTCGGCGTAGCCACCCTGCTGCTGGCCGTAGCCGCCCTGCTCGCCGTAGGCCTGCTGGCCGCCGGCGTAGCCGGGCTCCTGATAGCCCTGCTGACCGTAGCCCTGGCCACCCTGTTGGTAGTCGTAGCCGTTCTGGTAGTCGCCGTAACCCTGCTGCGAGTCCGGCGCCTGGTAGTCGGAGCCACCGCCATAGGGCGCGCCGCCCCGGCCGTAGTCGTCGCGGTACGCACCGTTCGGCGGCCCGGGCCGCCCCGCCGGCGGCGGTGCGTACCCGCGGTTGCGTGGATCGGACTCCGCGGGCTCACGGCTTGGGTCGTAGCCTGAGTTCTGCGTCATGGGGCCAGCTCCTGGTTGCGGGTTTGCAGGTCGTTGTGGCGGGGGTTCGGGGCTGCGAGCCGGGTTGGCTCTGCGGCCGATGTCGGGATCGACCCGACCGCTCGTCCTGAACTGTCCGGTGTGCAGCGTAGGTGATGCCTCGAATGCCACGTGTACTTCGCCGTAGGTCTGCCAGCCTTGTTCGCGGATGTAGTCCTGTAGGTGCTTGGCGAATGCGCGGGTAGTGAGGTCGTGGTCGGCGGCGAGTTGTTGGTGATCAGAGGTGTTGATGGTGATCACATAGCTGTTGGGCGCCAACAGATGTCCGCCACCCAGATCCTGGATGTTGTCGGCGGCTTCCTGCTTGAGCGCCGCCTCGACCTCCTGGGGTACGACACTGCCCCCGAAAGCTCTGGCGAACACATCACCGACGGCGCCTTGCAGGCGACGCTCGAATCGAGAAACGATGCCCATCTCGGCCTCCCTTCGGCGAGCGTCTGTGCTGATTCATAACAACGACACACCTATATGGCGTGTCGCGTATCGACCACGTTCATTGCATGATATCCACGATCGTCCACACCTGTAACTCCTGGAAAGCCCAGCGGGTTCCCGTGACTGTCTGGCCAGCGCCGTAGCGCCGCCCACAGGCGATTTCGTGTCTCGCTGACCCTCGTGATACTGTCTGCGAGTCGCTCGGGCGAGTGGCGGAATGGCAGACGCGCTGGCTTCAGGTGCCAGTGTCCTTCGGGACGTGGGGGTTCAAGTCCCCCTTCGCCCACAGAGGTAGTACACAAAAGCCGCGTATCAGAGGGTGCCCCTCTGAACGCGGCTTTCGTCGTCAGAGGTCTTGCGGCACAAGGCGCCATGACCGATGTTGTGGGACTACATGGCCGATGTTGTGCAACGGTCGGCTTCCTATAGTTGATCCTTCTTGGAATCGGCAATTGGCGTGTTGGGGTGCGGTGTGGAGCTGCGGGACATCGAGATCTTCTTGACATTGGCCGAGGAGCTGCATTTCCGCCGCACCGCCGAACGCCTGCACATCACCCAAGCCCGGGTCAGCCAGTCGATCAAGAAGCAGGAGCGCCGTATCGGTGGGCTGCTGTTCGACCGCTCGACGCGAGTGGTGCGGCTCACGCCGCTGGGCGAACAGCTGCATCGGGAGTTCCGCGCCGGGTACCGGCAGATCATGGACGGTGTCGAGAGCGTGTCCGCCGTAGCGCGCGGGACGGCGGGTGTGCTGACGCTGGGCAGTATGGGGCCACATCCCTCGGTGCTGGTCGAGGCCATCGAGCTGTTTCGAGCCCGGCATGTGGCGGCCGAAGTGAACCATCGTGAGATCCAGCCGCCGGCGCCACTGGAACTGCTGCGGTCCGGTGAGGTCGACGTCGCGCTGGTGTGGCTGCCGGTGCGTGAGCCCGACCTCACGGTCGGGCCGGTCACCCACACCTCGCCACTGATGTTGATGGTCGGTGCCGGTCACTTGTATGCCGCGCGTGAGTCGATCTGTCTGGAAGACCTGGGCGAGTGCGTCATAGTGGCGGGCCGGTCGATTCCGCCCTATATGGAGGAAGCGCTCAACCCTTTCCACACACCGACCGGTAGACCGATCGCGCGCGGACCCGCGGTCTCTACCTGGCACGAGCTTCTCAATATGGTGTCCGCCGGACGGGGCGTGGCCGCCGTCGCCGCAGAGGTCCAGCGCTACTACCCGTGGCCGGGCTTGGTATTCGTTCCGATTCGCGACGCGCCGACGTGCCGGTGGGCGCTGGTGTGGCGCACTGCCGCCGAAAGTCCGCTGATCCGGGCCTTATCCCAGGCGGTAGCCGACACCGGCGACGATCCGCGGCCGGACCTCGGCGCGATAACCGTGGAGTAATGGGCTCTTATCGGATCAGTCGTTGATCGAGCGGCCGGTCGGATCGGAGGCTGGAACTGCCGATATGGCGTCTGTTCCACCTCGATGCAGGAGAGATTCGTTGTTCGTTCTCGATCACGCCGAAACCGCTGACCCGTCACGGCGGACTGCCCGAACCATCACCGAACGCCTCGGCACCGCGGGCGCGGTGCTCGGGGCCGCGTTCATTCTGGGGATCGGGGGCGGCTATCTGGTCGCGCCCGAGTCCATGGCCCCGAACTTCGGCCTACCCGACTGGCCGCGCGGTGCGGCCGTCGGATTCATGAACGTCAAAGGTGTCCGCGATACCGTCACCGGGCTGATCCTGTTCGCGCTGCTGGCTGCGAGGCAGCGCCGCGCCCTCGGGGTCGCCATGGTGACCATCGCCCTCATCCCGACGGGTGACATGCTGACCATCCTGATCCGCCGCGGCTCCACCGCCACCGCGATCGGCGTGCACGGCCTCACGGCCGCGTTGGTGGCTTCCACAGGGGCGCTGCTGCTGCGGGGCGAGCATCGGTGAACTTCAGCGCCTAGGGCTGGTCGGGACGGTCCAGCAGGGGCTGTGCGGCCAGTCCGAGCTGTTGCGCGTGGTGTCCCGACCGGCGATGAGCAGAGCGCTGGCCACGTCAGGGCTCATTTCATGGTGGCGAGGTTGCGCCAGAGGTTTTGGAGGCTGTCGGTGCCGCCGAAGAGGGTGGTGAAGTTGGTGGAGTCGATGAGCAGGATGTCACCGGCACGCTCGCCGGTGGGTGGCATCCAGATCAGTGTGTTGAATTCGGTGTTTCCGGCCGTGGTGAAGGGGTGGGGGCGCGTGGGATCGACGCGCTGGCGGGCCAGGACGCGCAGCGAGTCGCTTTCGGGCGCGGTGAGTTCGTAGTGCGGTAGATGGGGGTGGAAGTTGAATGTGGTGACGTTGTCGAGCAACCCGGGCGCGTCCAGATCGCGGAACCCGGTCAGCGGGGCGATCTCGTCGGTGCCGCCGACGACCGCGGGGCGTAGCCCCCATTTGTTGTGCACCGGCACTTCGAGCGCCGTCATCAGCGAGCGGGTGTACTGGCCGAATCGCTGCTGGCGGGGCACCAGTCGGTCGCCGTGATGCTCGTATTCGATTTGTCGCTGCGTGTAGTCGTCGGTGAAGCCGACGTCGTGGTGCGGTGCCAAAAGCAGGCAGGTGCCTTCACGGTGCAGCCATTCCCGGATCGCGGCGCTCTCTTCGGGTGCGGCTTCCTGCTCGGCGAGGACGTGATCGAGCCCGAACACCATCAGCGTGTCGGTGTCGGCCAGGATCCGCTCGTCGATCGGCAAGGTGTAGCCGGCTTGGTCGATGCGTTGGAACACCGCGACGGGGTGACCGGTCGCGTCACCGGATAGCTGCTGAAATGCCAGTGTCGAGCGGTGGAACAGCTCCAATGTGCCGGCGATACCTTGCAGGAAATGCGCCGCGTCGTACTCGGGTGTCTCGTAGCTCGGCCACAGGACATTGCGGACTTCGGTCATCGTGGAGAAGCGGTTGTACATTGCGGCGGGATCGCGTTGGGCCTCCCATGGGTAGCTCCACGTCCAATAGATGCTGATCCGCCGCCGCCCGTCGTGCGGGCGTGGAATGTGGTTCTGGTTGTAAGTGCGTGCTCCCGGCAGGGTGCTCATGCTGTTACCTCTCCACTGTCGAGTCCGGCCAGGTATCGCAGGCCACCGATGCCGGGCAGGAAGAAGTAGGCGCCGCCTTTGAGTGTGGTGAAGGCCGGCAGTCCCGCCAGCACTGTGCGGATGGGCCGCTTGGGGATGGTGAAGTCCAGGGTTCCGTCCTGGGCGCCGCAGATGGGGTCGTGTTCATTGCCGAGTTCGTGGAATGTCTTGTCGTTGATCCAGACGTTCTGAGCGAACTCGAACTGGCGGACCAGGCTGGCGCAGATGATGAATGCGGCAATGCCTCGGTCCGCCCCGTCGTCGGGCGCATCCTCGGGCAGTGCGGGCCCGTAGGTGGCGCCGCGGCGAATCATTCTGCGGCGGTTCATGTTGACCGCGGTGTCGCGCGGGTTGAGTCGCCGCGCGTGTGAGCCGAGCGGGACCGCGTAGCCGTGCGGATCCATCTGTTTGTAGTCGAAGTCGTTGTTGCGCATAGGATCCGCGCCCAGTGCTGGGTCATCATGGTCCGGGGCCAGTACCAAGGGGGCGCCGCTTCGCCAGCGGCCCATGAGTTTCGCGGCGAGCAACTCCTGCGCATCCGGGGTGTCGGCGTGCTCGCGCAGAAAGTTTCGGAACGCACCGACGTGTTCTTGCAGCCGCCGGTAGGCCATGTAGCTGCCGTTGCGGGACAACGCCTGCGGCTGGGGTAGCGCGCGGGGCGGGCCCTCCTCGTCGGGGTAGCCGAGGATGAACTCACCGGGTTGTAGCGGTGCGCCCGAGCCCGGTGTCGGTTCTTCGCCGGATCCTTCGATGACCGGTTGGGACAATCGGTCTCGGAACCCGAAATGGTCGTGGGCGTAGTTGAACGGTGGCGTCGCGTTCAGATCCAGGAACGACACCACGCGTACGCCCGGGCAGCGGGCCACCAGCTTGTGGTGCTCGGCGGTGCAGCGCTGGTGTTCGGCATCGGTGCGGGCGAACAGGATGGCGATGGCGTGTAGGTCGTCGCCGGCCAACCCGCCCGCCCAGCGATCGGGGTGGTTGGCGCCGGTGTCGCCGAGGATGTCGGCGCGGGCGGCCATGCCTTCACGGAACTCGTCGGGAAAAGTGGCGAGCGATTCCTCCGACACTCCGAGCGCCCGCAACCCTCGCCAGGTGAAGGCCAGGGTGATCCAACGCTGGGAGCTGTCCATCGAGGCGCGCGCGTCCGCGGCCGACTGGACCCGGTCCAATAGTTCGGTCAACCAGGCCCGTCCTCCGGTGGGGTCGTCGAAGGACAGGAATTCGTACCGGCCGGTCATCGCCGGGGTACGAGTCAGCAGGATGTGCTGAATATCGTCGAGCTCGAGCATCGACTGGGTGGTCACTGCATCTGGTCGAGCATATCGGAGAACGCCGCCTTCAGCCGCAGCGCTCTTTTGATTTCATCGGCGGTGACGTAGGGGTATTCGCCGTATTCGAGGAAGCTCGGACATTGGTGTTCTCGGACGAATCGGACGAACGCCTCCGGGTTCTCCTTCCAGTCCTCGGGGAATCCCTCGAGGTTGGTGAAAACGGTGGTGATACCCGTTTTGCTGAAGAGCATCACGGCGTCCTCGGTGTACTTGTCGAAATCGGTGTCGAAGATGCCTTGGTATTGGAAATGCAGTCCGGAGCCGACGTCGAACAACACCCACCGTAGGTAATGCAGACGCAGCGGTGCCAGCACATCCGGGCTGGCCGCTACCGCCTCTTCGATCTGCTTGCCGTACGCGCGGACGGCCTCTTCCCGACCGGGTTTCACCTTGGCGATGATCGAGAATCCATAGCAGGCCGGGGTCCGTGGATATATTGGGCCGTACCGACCCCGCTGCACTTCGAAGTACCCCTCCTCGGGGATGGCCATTGCCGCTGGTTTGTTCCAGTCGTGGTCAGTCGCTGCCATGTCCGCACCCACCTTCACCCTCGCAGTAAGTCCGACATCGAAACCGTCATGTCCACACCGACGTAGGTTCGCCGCATAATCATCATGGTTTTTCGGTTGCTTACTCGGCGCGCCGACTCCGCGGCGCGTCCCCGCGGGTTGTTCGACGATTCGAATTCGTTGCCGACCCGCGTACCGCAAATTCCGTTGGCCCTGGGTGCGAAATCCCGGCCACCGGCACCCGGACTTGGCAGGATGACCTCATGTCGACACCGCCGCCAGGCAACAAGCCTGCGCCGAGCCTGCGCCAGCTGTCAACGCCGCGAGCTGCCGCGCTGGCGGGAGTGGTCTTCGCGGTTCTGCTCGGTACAACGCTGATCTTGATTCGCATCGACATGCCCGACGACATTCAAGATTCGAGTTATTGGCTGCAGAACAAGCAGACTGCGATCATCACCGCGACGGTGCTGATGCCTTTCGCTGGCATCAGTTTCCTCTGGTTCATCGGCGTGGTGCGTGACGGATTCGGTCGCTATGAAGATCGGTTCTTCTTGTCGGTATTCCTGGGCAGCGGGCTGCTGTTCGTGGCGATGATGTTCCTCGCTACCGCCGTTGCCGCCGGATTGGTGGCAAGCAATAGCGGCGTCACCGACCCGGCCGCCCGCGTCGAGGTGATCAACTTCGGCAAGATGGTGGTGGTTTCGGCGAGCCAGACCTATGCGCTGCGGATGGCCGCGGTGTTCATGATTTCGCTGGCGACGATCTGGGTGAAGACCAGGCTGATGCCGCGCTGGCTCGCCGTCCTCAGCTACCTGCTGGCTTTCGCGCTGCTCATCGCCAGCGAAACGAGTAGGTGGCTCACGCTGGCATTCCCGGCCTGGGTACTCGTGGTCAGCGGCCTCCTCCTGGCCCGCTCCGTGCTGATCGATCATGGGCGTGACCAGCGCGATTGATCTCGGCAACCAGCCGGTGGGCGCATTGCGGAAGTGATAAATCTCCACGGGGGTCCGTGCGCTGTGCCACAGTACCTTTTGTGGACGAGTCATCTTCCCGGTGTTCGCCCGATTTGGGGATGCTCTACCAGGCCGTGGCGGACCGACATCTGCAATACGAAAATCTGCTCTGGCAGGTGCCTGCCCTCAGTCTGACGGCCCAGGCGTTCTTGTTCAGTATCTCGATGGCAGTCGGCAACGACCCCGTCGCACGGATCGCCTCGTCACTGCTCGCGTTGATCGTGTCGCTCATCTCGATCATGCTCATGGCGAGCCACCGTCTCGCCGGACGCAAGGATGCGCTCTGGCTGGAGCGTTTCGAACAGCATGAACTCGACGTGGGAGCCTGGGGCGCACATGGCACGGCATTCGATGCGCAACAGGACATTGCGGATCTGGACGCCGGCTGGGTGGGCAAGCTGATACCGATGCGGCAGATGTTCACGGTATGGGTGGTCGGACTCGGCTGTTTCGGTGTAGCCGCCATCTTCATGATCGTGCGGACGCTGGTCACGCACTGAGCCGTATGCGTCGAGCCGCACTCCGCATCAGCGTGGCCGGCATTGCCCGATCTTCTGCACATCGCTGGTTCGGCGAGGTTCGCGCTGTGTGCCGGTGCGGGCGTTTCCGGACTCGTTCACCGTTCGAGATTAGCCAGGGGTTATCGGACGTTGCGTGATCTGTCGTTGATCGGCCGAGGGTGGGTGTCAGAGGGTTGTCATCACGTCATCCGAGTAGTGAGGAACAACCGTGACAGTCGGACAGGACATCGCACTGTGGACACAGGATGCGAGATCGTTGGCGGGGGCGATCGCCGCGCGCGAGGTGACGGTCACCGAGGTGGTGACGGCCCACCTGGAGCGTATTTCGGATATCGATCCGGTGGTCGGGGCCTTTACCTCGGTACTCGCGGAGCAGGCGCTCGCCGCTGCTGCCGCCGCTGACCGGTCCGAGCCGATCGGGCCGCTGCATGGAGTCCCGTTCACGGTCAAGAACAATCTCGACGTTGTCGGCACTCCGACCACCTGGGGAGTCGGCGCGTTCGCCAATGCCGACCCGGCGGCGGACGCCCCGACGGTGGCCGCCCTGCGGCGAGCGGGGGCGATTGCGATCGGCCGAACCAATATGCCGGACTTCGCCACCCGGTGGCACACCGACAACGATGCCGCGGGTCCGACGATCAACCCGTGGGACGCGTCCCGCAGCCCAGGCGGTTCCAGTGGCGGCGACGCGGTCGCCGTGGCCACCGGCATGACCCCGCTCGGGCTGGGAACCGATTTCGGTGGTTCACTTCGAGTGCCCGCCGCCTTCTGTGGTGTCACCTCGCTGCGCACCACGCCCGGACGGGTGGCGGTCGCATCGAGCCTGCCCGGGCCCGCACCCGCGCCGACGAACCAGATGTTCGCCGCACCAGGCCCTTTGGCCCGTTCGGTCCGGGACCTGTCGTTCGCGTTCGACGTGATGGTCGACGCGGATGTCCGTGATCCCGCCTGGATTCCCGCACACGATCTCACCGATTCACCGGGAGCGCCGCTGCCCGCGGTCGCGGTCGCAGTCGATGGAGGCGGTGACACCGTCGATCCGCAGGTGCGTGCCGCGGTGCTGTCGGCCGCCGATGCGCTGGCACGTGCCGGTTATCCCGTTGTCGAGGTCGCGCCACCGCAACTTGCGCAGACCGCATCGGCTTACGGTCGGCTCGTGTCGACCGAGGTGGTGATCCAGCGCCTGGAAACCATGCGGCGGCTCGGCAGCGCTGGTCTCAATGCGTTCCTCGAGGCCGCACTCGAACTGTTCCCACCGTTGGATCTGGCGGGATATATGGATGGCCTGGCCGAGCGGTTGACCCTGCGCACGACCTGGTCGAGGTTCCTCGCCGAGTACCCGATCGTGCTCGGGCCGGTATCGGCGGCGTTGCCGTGGCCGGTCGGCTACGACCTCGGCGGCACCGCACACGTTGCGGCGATGTATGCGGCACATCGGCTCACGATCGCGGCCAACTACCTGGCACTGCCCGCAGTCACCGTGCCTGCGGCACTGTCGGAGGAAGGTCTGCCGGTTGGGGTTCAGCTGATCACCGCACCGTTCTGCGAGCGGCGCGGACTTGCCGCGGCCGCCGTCGTCGAGGATGGGTTCCGGATCGGGACACCCATCGATCCGCGGCGCGGAGATCGCCCGGTGACCGCATGAAGACGATCCTCAACACCGCCCACGTCTATATGATCCTCGGGGTGGTCAGCGGCCTGTACTACCGGGAGATCACCAAGTTCGAGGACTTCACCGGTCAAACCCAGCTCGGCGTCGTCCACACCCACCTGCTGGCGCTCGGTATGTTGTTTTTTCTCATCGTTCTGGTGTTGGAAAAGCTGTTCACGCTGACCGCAAGTCCGTTGTTCCGCTGGTTCTTCCGGATCTACAACATCGGCCTCGCCGTCACCGTCGGCGCGATGACCGTGCACGGCACCCTCACGGTGCTGGGGCATTCCAGCGGTGCGGTGATCGCTCTGGTCGCAGGCCTCGGCCACATCCTGCTGACCGTCGGCTTGGTCCTGCTGTTCATCACGGTCGGCAAACGACTGCCCACCGCAATGCCGATGGCCGATACTGCCGAGCTCGACGTCGCACCGCATGCGACAGTGTGATTCGTCGCACGCCGAGGGAGGGCGTCGCGTCGTGCGGCGTCGACACCATCGGACACCGTCTGCGCGAATCCGCGGATCAACGAACCGGCACGGACGCCAGCCCGGATAACGAACCGATGTGACCGCAGGTCGTTCAGGATCCCTGGTGTGCCTACTTCGGTCACCGACCTGATGCGCGAGCCCGGCCTGCGGCGCCAGATCGCGCTGCTGGGCCCGAACTTCCAAGACTGACGCAGACTCCAACACACTCCAGCAATCGCCCCATGCGTCACAACCCAGGAATTACGGTGCTGTTATGACGAACCCGGAACAGGGCGATCACACGACCGGTCGGCGTTCGCGCGTGCGGGTACGGCTCGCGCCCGCTGTGGTGGTTTCGCTGCTCATGGCGCTGCTGGCAACCATGTACCTGGCATACGTCGTCGACCCGTCGAAGCATCTGCACAACTTTCCGATCGCCCTGGTCGATCAGGACACCGGGGATGTGATCGGCGGGAAGCCGACCAATGTTGGCAAGCAGATCAGTGATGCACTCGTGCAGCAGATCCCGAGCGACAAGATCGAACTGCGGGTGCTCGGCATCAACGAGGCTCAGCAGCAGTTGAATTCGGGGAATGTGTACGGGGCGATCGTCATTCCGAGCGATTTCACCAAGCGGCTGGGGATCTTCGCGACCGCCAGCGTGGTACCCGGCGATGTCAGCCAGCCGATCATCACCGTGTACACCAATCCACGGACCGGGTCGTTCTCACCGCAGGTCGTGCAGACCGTCGCGGGAAGCGCACTGGCTCGAGCCAATCAGACGGTCGGCAAACAGCTCACCGAGACCGTGCAGACCCAACTGCAAACCTCCGGGGGCGCGCAGGCGCCGGAGCTGGTCGGCCTCAGCCGGTTGATGCTGGCCAAGCCGATAGATGTGGTCGTCACGCCGTTCCATCCACTGCCCACGGGCACCGGCGGCGGGCTCACCGCCTTCTTCTACACCATGATGGTGCTGCTGGCCGGCTTCACCGGCGCCATGGTGATCAATGGAATGGTCGATTCGTCGCTCGGCTTCGCGCCCACCGAATTCGGTCCCTGGTACGTGCACTATCCGCCGACGCCGATCTCTCGGCTACACACACTCCTGCTGAAATGGGGCATCATCACCGGCACCGCGCCGGTGGTCGCGGCCATCTTCATGGGCGTCGGACATTGGCTCGGGATGCCCATCGACCGGCCGCTGATCTTGTTCCTCTACAGCACCTTCGCGATCATCGCGGTCGGCGTGACCGCGCTGTCGATCGTATCGGCGCTCGGCACCGCTGGTCTGCTGATCAACCTCATCCTGTTCATCGTTCTCGGCCTGCCCTCCTCCGGAGGCACCATCCCGGTCGAGGCGCTGCCGAAATCCGTTGCCCGGCTTGCCGATTTCGAACCGATGCACCAGGTGTACCTCGGCATCCGGGCCATTCTGTACTTCAATGCCGACGGCTCTGCCGGGCTCAGCCGTGCGATCTGGATGACCCTGCTCGGATCAGCCATCGGACTGGTCCTCGGCGCGATGGTCACCCGCTACTACGACCGCAAGGAGTTGTACCGCGCACCAGCGGCAGCTCGATGAGAACTGCTGCTGGATCCAGTCGCGGTTGATCAGTGGGAAGTCGTTCACGTCAGTGGGGCTGCAGGAGCCAGTCCCGGTAATGCGTGGGTGCGAGGTTTGCGTCCGGTCCGGCGGTGAGCACATCGCCGGTGACGGCGGCGAACATGCCAGCCTTGTCGTCGGTGATGACGGTGCGGCTGTCGTGCTCTGCCGCCAGGGTGAGTCTGCCGAGTTCATCGAGGGTGAAGACGTCCGGACCGGCGACGTTGCGGATCCCTTGCAATGGGGCGCCAGTGGCGACCTCGACGACCGCGTCGACGACGTCCGCGGCGGCGATCGGCTGGATCGGGGTTGCGGGCAGGTGGACGGTGTCGTCGTCGGAGGTCCAGGACATGGTCGCGTCCATGAACTCGAAGAACTGGGTGGCGCGCACGATGGAGTATGGCGTCGGCCCCTGCCGGAGCAGGTCCTCTTGCAGGGTCTTGGCGCGGTAATAGTCCAGCTCGGGCACTTGGTCCACGCCGATGATCGAGAGGATGACCTGGTGCCCGACACCGGCCCGCTCTCCCGCGGCGAGCAGGTTGTTCATGGAGGTGCGGAAGAAGTCCACCGACGCCTCGTCGAAGGTCGGCGAATTCGCCACGTTGACCACGACGTCGGCGCCCTCCAGCGCCTGGTCCACGCCCTTCCCCGTGATCAGGTCGACACCGGTGGACGGTGCCGCGGGGACGGCCTCATGTCCGGCTGCGGTCAGCTTCTGGACCACTTGCGAGCCGATCCGTCCGGTACCGCCGAAAACTACGAGCTTCATGGTTCTCCCCTTTCAAGGCGTGCCACCCGGGCATGCCGGAGGTTCGTACGGGTCGATTTCCCTGATATCGGAAGTCCTGTCCACTGCGGCGGCCCGAAGTCGATCCCCTTTTCCCGCCGCCGTGGCACGAGTAGTCGACTACCTTGCCGCGCTTCCAGCATCCCATCAGCAAACCAGCGATGGAGCGTATCGGTCAGAGGTCGATGAATTCGAGCCCCGCGGCGCCATGGCGGGCTCCTCGGAAAGGCTTGGACCGTTCGGCGTAACGCGCGCAGCAGGTGCGCGCGCCGGCTCGCTGCCGACAGCGCTACTCGATGGCGAGTCCCGCCCCCGTAAAAGCGAATGACAACCTCATTCAGCGGTCCTTAGTATCGGGCGGTGCACCGATACTTACTCATCACCCCGCCGCCCGCCTCCTGAGCGGGGTGTAGGACCGCGCGCATCGCCTCGTAGGTAAGTGCGCCGCTCGAGCATTGGTTGTGCACCTCGCTTCCGCGACCTCATTCCCCTTCTGTCGCAGGAGCGAACTCCTGACCTCCACATCTGTATCCACGGCCACTCGATCTGGGCTGGTCTGCCTTGTCGGTGCCGGACTGTTAGCGGGCACCGGCGGGCTGCTCGGTACCCTTCTTCATCGCGCTACCGGCCTTTCGCCGGTCTCCGTCGCCACCTGTCGGCTCGCCGTCGGCGGGTTGTTGCTGATCGCTGTGCTCGCCGTGACGCGACGGCCATGGCCGCGA
The DNA here is from genome assembly GCF_050946365.1 of Nocardia sp. CA-107356. Classification (NCBI taxonomy): domain Bacteria; kingdom Bacillati; phylum Actinomycetota; class Actinomycetes; order Mycobacteriales; family Nocardiaceae; genus Nocardia; species Nocardia sp. CA-107356. Next base: position 48,869 of record NZ_CP191992.1, read on the forward strand.
GATATCGTGGCCTGGCGAAGGATCGGTGCGGTCGCGGTTCTTTCCGCGGTCGTCCAGGCGAGCTTCTTCGGTGCTGTTGCGGCATCGTCGGTGAGCCTGGCGACCTTGATCACTATCGGGATGTCGCCTGTGGTCGTCGCGCTGCTGGAACAGCTGACCGGCAGGCGCGTCCTGGACCGTCGGCGTGCCGTGACGATCGGTATCGCACTGTTCGGGTTGGTTCTGCTGGTCGGCGCGCCCCGGAACCACGCGGGTGCGGGTGGGATATTCGCCGGTGCGGCAATGGCATTGGTGTCCGCCTGCGCCTTCGCGACGATGACGGTGATCAGTGCCCGACCCGTGCCCGGGCTCGATGCGATCACCACAACAGGTTTCGGCATCACCGGCGGCGCGGTGCTGCTGATACCGGCCGCGGCGATATCCGGGCTCACGTTCTCTCCCACTACGCACAGCATTGTCCTGGTCGTGGCGCTCGGGCTGATGCCGAGCGCGGTGGCATCCACCCTGTACTTCCGCGGGCTGTCCCGGTCCGGTGCGGGCACTGCTGCGGTATTGGCGCTGCTCGAGCCGCTTACCGGCGCGACATTGGCCGCCGCGATGCTCGGTGAACGGCTGACGTCGACGGGGTTGGTGGGCGCGGCGTTACTGACCGTCGCACTGGTTCGCACCAGTGTTCAGCCGCGAACCGGCGGCGCGGTGTAGAAGCGTCGCGATCCACTGGCTCCGATCCGCGTTCAGCCGGGTATCCGCTCCGAACACGCCCCGGTATTCGCGCGTCGATTACCGGGGCCGCGCCTGGCACTTGATGCCGCTGCTGGCGAGGACTGTCGCTAGTTGCCGCCAGCGGCGGTGGCGGTGGCGGAACAACAGGTGGACGAAGATGCGGGTGCCGATGCCGCGCAGGCCGCTGTCGACTTCGATTTCGTCGGTGTAGCGGCAGCTGGATTCGGTGATGGGTTCGAAGGTCAGGCGGTGGTTCCAGGTGCGTAGCGGGCCGCCCCACTCGTTCGTGTAGATCTCGTAGGCGTCCAATCGGACCAGGCGGAGGTGATGGCGCCAGGCGGGGATGATGCCGAACCACCAGAGGCGGGCCGAACCCTCGGCTCCTGGTTCGATGCGGTCCGGCAGCAGTAGTTGTGGCACCGAAAGGATCGGTGCCACCACGTATGCGAACAGTTCCGGTGTACGCGCGAGCGCGGACGCTACCTCGGCGGCGATCGGCAGCTCAGTAGTTAGGGTTACCTTACTCATGGGGTAATGGTGGTCGCCGCCGCCGCCGTTCGCAACGGTTTTCACCGATCCGAATCCGGCTAGGGATCAGCGGCTGGTTGCGTAGTGGTCGGCGATTTCGTCACTGGTGGTGAGCCATACGCCCGGATGGTTTGTCACGTACTCCAGGGCCTGCTCCAGATATTTGATGCGGAAGGCCTGGCCGATGACGAAGGGATGCAGGGCCAAGGCCATGACACGGCCGCTTTCGGCGGAATCTTCATAGAGTCGGTCCACTTGGTCCTTGACGATCTGGACGAAATCCGCACCACGCAAACCGGTTCCGAGGAAGAGGCTGTTGTCATTGAGTTCGACCGAATACGGAACGCTCAGCACGCCCGGGACATTGAGCAGATACGGCTGGTCGTCATTGGTCCAGTCCAGGACATAGTCGAGGCCGAGTTCGGCGAGAAGTGCCGGGGTATGGAAGGTTTCGGTGAGCGCGGGACCCATCCAGCCGTGCGGGCGGCGGCCGGTCGCGCGTTCGATGGTTTCGACGATATCGGTCAGGTAGGCGCGCTCGTCATCGATCGACATATCGGCCTGGAAGATCGAATTGTTCTTACCGTGCGCCAACCAGGTCCAGTTCCGCTCCCGGCCCGCCGCGATGATCTGCGGATTATGGTGTGCGACATCGGAGTTGAGCAGGGCGCTGGCGCGGATCCCGTACTTGTCCAACGCCTGCATCACTCGCCAGATGCCCACCCGGGGACCGTAGTCACGCCAGCCGTAATTCAGCGGATCCGGAGCGAGGGCCGCGGTACCGGGGAATATGCTCGTCGACGGGCGGTCGACCTGGTAATGCTCGATATTGAGCCCGATATAGAACGCGACGCGAGCACCGCCCGGCCAGTGAATCGGTGCGCGGTCGAGGATCGGGCTGTAGTCGAAGAGCGAGTTGTCCATGCCGCCTATGCTCGAACCATCACATAGATGTGAAGGTCAAATGCGAGGTGGAACACCTGCGGATCGGAGGGCCGTCGGAGCTCTGCCAGGAGAACCCCGCACCGTCCACTCCCCAGACATGCTGGCCACCCTGGAACGCGACTGCGACCGACCACATCCGCTGCCTCTCCCGCAACCTCGACGCCGAATACCTCGCGGCGGTCAGAGATAACGCTGTGTCCTGATCGCGACCGGGGCCGCGATATCAGTGGCGACCGACCCGGCTTCCGGTCCACACCGGACCTGCGGCGGATCAGTAGTCCGCGAGGGCGATGGCGTTCGCGGCGTGGTTGAGCGGCTTCATGATCGGGCGCAGCGCCAGTCCCTTCCATGGCATATGGCGCAACATGCGCAGCATGGTTGTCTGGGCCCTGATGGCGCGTTTGCTACCCGCCACCATCTGGGTGGCGTTGTTCCAGCCGAGCGTCAGGTTGAGGTCGACATATTCGCGCATCGCTTCCTGGTAGCGGTCGAAGGCGATGCGGTGGTCGCCGAGTGCCGATTTCAGTTCACCCGCAAGGACATACGCGCCGACCAAGGCCATGCTGGTGCCCTGACCGGACAGCGGGGACGGGCAATAGGCGGCATCGCCGACGAGCGCGACGCGATCGAGCGACCAGCGTTGCAGATGGACCTGGCTGACCGAGTCGAAATAGAAGTCCGGGGAATCGGACATGGCGCGCAACAGTTCTGCCGTTTCCCAGCTTGCGTCGGCGAACATCTCGGCGACCAAGCGCTGCTGTTCCGCACGGTCGCCGCGCTCGGGCAGTGCATCCGGTGCGGCGAAGATGAATTGGGCCTTGGCGGTGCTGTGCTGGGTGCTGTACACCTGCACGACACGCCCCGGGGTGGGGTGGATCAGTTCCCAGCGATCGAGGTCGAGGAAATTGGGCACTGATACCACGCAGGCAGCCATCCCGGTGTGGCGAACGAATTCCCGCTCCGGGCCGAACGTTTGCCCGCGCACGGTCGAATGCAGCCCGTCCGCGCCGATCACCAAGTCGAACACCCGCGGCGCGGACCGATGGAAACGCACCTCGACACCATCGGCTTGCGGTGTCAGACCGACGATCGAATCACCGAAGAGGTACTCCACACCGTTCTTGGTCGCGTCGTAGAGGATTCGGGAAAGATCGCCGCGCAGCACCTCCTCGTCACCGGGTGCTCGCAGGCCGATCAGGTCTGGACCGAGGGTCGCCAAGGCCTTACCGGATTCATCGACCCAGGCGCCGCCGCGCATCCGGGTGCCGGCCTGTCGAACGGTGGGCAGCAGACCCATGCGCTCGACGACCGGGATCGCGGCGCCGCGGATATCCACCTTGTAGCCGCCCTCGCGCAGGGCTGGCGCCTGTTCGACGACGGTGACGGTGAAGCCGTACCGGTGCAGCCAGTAGGCGAGCGCGGGCCCGGCCACACTGGCGCCGGAGATGAGGACGGTCTTGTTGATGAGCTGGTTGTTCGTCATGGGGCAAGCGTGCGGCGGATCGCTCACCGCGGGCTCACCATCGACTCACCGTCACCGACCGGCCAGCGCGAGCACCTCTTCCCGGGTCATGCCGCTGCCCCGCCGATAGGCCGCGTCGAAGCGCTGGTCGCTCAGCGTATTCCGGGCCGCTGCCGTGGTCCGCGCGACGTCGGGGTCATTCGCGAGCGCCACTCCGCGCAACGCCGCCCCGCCGCCGAGCAGGACCGCCGCCCGCTCGGCATTCTCCGTCAACAAGGCCACACCGGCGAGGCCCTCCACCGCACTGGCCGCAGTGGGCAACTGGCCGCTGCCCAACGCGATCTCGAGCGCCTGACGATGCGATGAAAGCGCTGCCGCCACATCGCCATCCGCGACGGCCGTCCATCCGAATCCGACCAGGATCCGGGCTCGTGCCTCGATCGCACCGAACGAATCCGACGGGCATCGAGCCAGACCGGTCGAATAGTGGGCCCGTGCCTGCTGCGGCTCGCCGTTGAAGCGCGCGATATCTCCCAGCCCCCGTTGCGCGTTGGCGAACATATCCGATGCGCCGACGGCATGGGCCAGCTCGGCGGCGCGCAGGTAGTCCGCGCGTGCGGCAGCGTGCGAATCATCCTCGCGCGCATGGACATCGCCACGGCGGTTGAGCAGATCCGCGGTGTCCTCGACCGTGCCGAGTTCGGTGGTGAGCACGATCGCCTCGTCCATCATGGCCAGCGACCGCGCCTGCTCACCTCGCCAATCGGCGATGGCGGCCAGCTTGTCCAGTGCGGCCGCGATCGCCCATCGATCACCGACGGTCCGGAAATCATGCAGTGCCGAGGTGAATTCGGTCTCGGCATCGAGGGTTCGACTATTCATCAGCAAGCGCAAGCCCTCGCCCAACCGCACGAAGGACTGTGACCACAGGTCCGGTCCGAACGGCAGTGGATGTTGTTCGGTGTCGATCGGCCCGCCCGCGATGGCGAGCAGGAATACGAGATGTGGTCGGCGTAAGGGTTTTTCGAGTCGGGCCAGCTCAGCGGTCACCCGATCGAGCGGTATCTGCGCGCCGTCTACCGCTCGTGCGGCCGCAGCGGCGCAGAGCGCGTACTCCTCGGCGGGTGCGCTGGAATCCAGTGTCGGCAGCAGGTCGGCGGCCAGTTGCGTCGCATCACCACGCAGACCGCTCAACCACCAGAACCACGACTGTGCCGCGATGAGTCGCAGCGCAACCGCAGGATCGGCGCGGACCGCCCAATGCAGGGCCGCTTGCAGATTGGCGTGTTCCGCGGTCAGCCGGGCCAGCCAGTCGAGTTGCTCGGCACCGCGCAGTTCCGGATCGGCGCGCTCTGCCAGCGCGGCGAAGAATTCCGCATGCGCATGCCGGAATCGCTGCTGCGCACCGGCGTCGACGAGCCGCCGCGCCGCGAATTCCCGGATGGTCTCCAGCATCCGATATCGGCCCTCGACCGACACCACCAGCGACTTGTCGGCCAGGCTGGTCAATAGCTCGTCGGTATCGGGCACATCGCACACCTGCCCGGCATCGGCAATGGTCGCGCCACCCGCGAATACCGAGAATCGTTCGGCCAATTGCTGTTCGGCAGGATCGAGCAGGTCCCAGCTCCATTCGACGACGGCCCGCAAGGTCCGGTGCCGGGGCGAGGCGATGCGTTCGCCGCGGGAGAGCAACCGGAATCGGTCGTCCAGCCGTGCGTCGACCTCATCGAGTCCGAGCGAGCGCAGCCGGGCCGCCGCGAGTTCGATCGCCAGCGGCAGACCGTCCAATCGGGTGCAGATCCGGCGCACCGCGTCGATGGTGCCGGCGTCTACCGCGAACCCGGGTGCCGCCGCGGCCGCGCGGTCGGTGAACAGGCGTATGGCGGCACAGTCGAGGGCCGTAGTGAGATCGGTCTCGGGTGCCGCGACGGCCAGTTGCCCGACAGGGAACACCGTTTCGCCGGTGATACCCAACGGCTCCCGGCTGGTGGCCAGCACCCGCAGGCCGGGGCAGGTACGCAGCAGTAGGTGGGTCAGCCTGGCCGCATCCGCGACCACGTGCTCACAGTTGTCGACAATGATCAGCACGCGCCGATCGGCCAGCATGGCGCGCACCCTGGCCTCGGCATCGGCGGCCGCGGCAGTCGACGCGGTGTCGCGGCCCCCCAGTGCCACCGCGAACGCATGCGCGACCTGAGCGCCGTCGGTCAGCGCTGCGAGATCGACAAAACACACCTCGCCGCGGACACGGTTGCCCGCTTCCAGCGCCAGCCGCGTCTTGCCGGTGCCGCCGGGACCGATCAGCGAGACCAACCGCGACTGCGCGAGCAGCGGCGGTAGCCGCCGCAGTTCATCGTCGCGACCGACAAAGCTGGTGAGCTGAGCGGGCAGCCGCCGGGTCGCGGGCGTGGCCGCCGCATCCGCACGCAGGATCGCCAGATGTGCCTCGGCCAGTTCGGCGGAGGGGTCGGCGCCCAATTCGTCGGCGAGCAGCCGCCTGCCGTCTTCGAAGGCCGCCAGCGCCTGCGCCTGTCGGCCCGCGGCATAGAGCCCGCGCATCAACAGCGCCCTGGCTCGTTCGCGCAGGGGATGTGCCGCGACCAGATCGGCCAGTTCGGCGGCCACCGGGTGGTGTTCACCGAGCGCGAGTGCGGCATCCGCACGATCCTCCACGGCTGCGAGCCGAGCCTCGGTCAAGCGGGCGGCCTGCGCTTCGGCGAAGGGGGCGTCGAGTACGTCGGCCAATACTGGGCCCCGCCACAGCGCCAATGCCTCGTCCAGCAGAATCGCGGCTGCCGCAGGGTCGCCACCGCGCAGTAGTTCGCGTCCGGCGTCGGCGAGCCGGGCGAATCGGTGCGCATCGACCGCATCCGGATCGATCGCGAGCCGGTACCCCGCCGGGCCGAACTCGACCAATTCAGATGGCCCCGCACCATTCCGCAGGCCGCGCCGTAGTCGGGACACCTGCGATTGCAGGGCATGGGCCGCGTCGCCCGGTGGGTTGTCGCCGTAGAGGCCGTCGATCAACCGTTCCGGTGAGATCGTCCGCCCGGCGTCCATGAGCAGCAATGCCAGCAGTGACCGCACTTGCGGGCCGCCGACCGCGATCGGGCTGCCGTCCGCCCGCCGTACCTCGATGGGCCCAAGAATCCCGAACTGCACGGTCGCCAGTATGCCGTGCCGGCCGTGTCGTGCCGTGCGTGCCGGCCGTGCCGTGCCGCCGTGCGTGCCGGCCGTGTCGTGCCGCCGTGCGTGCCGGCCGTGTCGTGCCGTGTCGTGCCGTGTCGTGCCGGCCGTGTCGTGCCGTGTCGTGCGTGTGTGCCGTCCGTGCCGACCGCGGCGGTCAGCGTGCGCCGATGGCGGGACTGATGGCGGTTCCGCCGCTGACATCAATCACATTCGCAGTGATCCAGCGGGCGTCGTCGGAGGCCAGGAAGGCGACCACATCGGCGACGTCGGCCGGTTGCCCGACCCGGCCGAGCGCGGTCATCGCACTTATGGCCGCCCGCATCTGTGGATTGGCGTCCAACAGTGCCGCCGTACCCTCGGTCTCCGTCGCGCCGGGGGCAACGGAATTGACGGTGATACCCCGTGGACCGAGTTCCACGGCAACGGTTTTGGTGAGCACATCGACCGCGCCTTTGCTCATCGCATAGGCGACCTGGGACGGCGCGGCCACCCGGGGTGCGCAGGAGGAGATATTGACGATGCGTCCGCCATCGCGCAGCATCGGCACGGCGCGCTGGGTGATGAACAGCGTTGCGGCGACGTTGACCGCGAACAGATTCTCGACGTCGGCGGGGGACACCTGTTCGAGTGAGCCGCCGATGCCGCCGCCGCCAGCGTTGTTCACCAGGATGTCCAGGTGCGGTTCTGGCAGGCCCGCCGCGAGTTCGGTGAACAACGTGTCGATGCCGTCGGGGGTGCCCAGTGCGGCGCGCACTGGGAATGCCCGCCCGCCCGCGGCCTCGATCTCGGCCACGGTCTGTGCTGCGGCATTCTTGTTGGTGCCGTAGTGGACGGCGACCAGCGCGCCGTCGGCGGCCAACCGGGTGGCGATGGCGCGGCCGATACCGCGAGAGGCGCCGGTGACGAGGGCGGTCTTTCCGGTGAGAGTGGACCCGGTGCGAGTGGACATTGCGAGCTCCTCGATGGTGCGTGCTTTCCGTTCGAGAACAGACTCGCCGGGAGCACTCACCGACCTCTCACCATGCGCTCACCGTTACCGGCGAACTCGGCGAACCTGTTGACTCTTAACGAGAACCTGTTCTAATTTTTGGCATGCGTAGATATGAGGGCCGCCGGGTGTTGGTCACCGGAGCAGGGTCGGGCATCGGGCAGGGCATTGCCCTGCGGCTACTCGACGAGGGGGCGACGTTGGTCGCCGCCGATGTCGACGCAGCGGGGCTGGAGACCACCGCGGCGAAGGCGGGTGACGCGGCCGATCGGCTGCGGACCGTCCAGGTGAATATCGCCGATATCGAGTCGGTACGCACCGCTACGGGCGAGGCGGTCGAATTCCTCGGCGGCCTGGATGTGCTGGTCAACGCGGCAGGCATCCTGCGTCCGGCGCGCACCGACGAGATGCCGCTCGAGGTGTGGAACCAGGTGATCACGGTCAACCTCACCGGTACCTTCCTGATGACCCAGAGTGCGCTGCCCGCGCTGTTGGAGACCGGACACGGCGTCGTCGTGAACCTGTCCTCGACCGCGGCCTTCAGCGCCGCGCCCTATCTGGCGGCGTATGCGGCGTCGAAGGGCGGGGTCAATGCGTTCACCCACGCGATCGCGCTGGAGTACGCCAAGCAGGGGCTGCGCGCGGTGAATATCGTGCCAGCGGGCATCACCAGTGGGATCACCACCAAATCCATCCTCGATCAGCCGGAGGGCTTCGATCCGAAGCTGTTCTCCAGGTTGACCGGCTGGCTCAATGGCGGCGCGCTCGGTAGTCCGGAAGATATCGCGGGTGTGGTCGCGATGGTCGCCTCCGATGACGGCCGCTATATGACCGGCACCGAGATCCGCATCGACGGCGGCGCCCTGATGTAGTCGGGCCGGTCAGGCGGGTCGAGCGACGAGCAGGTGATGCGGAATCGGCGGGTTGGGCAGTTGCTGATGGTCGACGGTGCAGCCAGCGCGTTCCAGTGCGGCGATCACCTCGGCCACCGGCCGCAGCGTGAAACCGTATGCGGTGAACGGCATTTTCGCCATCGCATCCGGATCGCCGATGCCGACTACCAGGCTGCCGCCGGAGCCGACGACACGCACGAGTTCCTGGCAGGCGGCATCCAGGTCCGGCACGAAATAGATGGTGTTGACGGTGATGGCGGCGTCGAGTGCGTTGTCGGCCAGCGGCAGTCCCGTCATCGGTCCATCCGCGAGTTGCATTCGGCCCGTGGCGATTTCGCTCGCGAACTTGGCCCGGGCCCGGATCAGCATATCCGGGGAGATCTCGAAACCGTGTACCGTTCCGTTCGCGCCGACGCGCTCGAGCAGCATCGAAAGACCTGCGCCGCCGCCGAATCCGATATCGGCGACCGTCGCACCCGGGGCGACCGCGGCCGCCGCCACCGCACCCGCGATGGCGCGGTGGTTACCCCGATTGAGGATGAAGGCGAAGCCCTTGCCGAGCGTCCCGTGCGGGTTGCCGAGTTGACCGGCGATCGTGGACAGCAGACGGCCCCGAATACTCATGCCGCCATGCTAGCCACCGCCAATTCGGATCATCGCTGCTACGAATGCTGTTCCCGCCGCCGCGGATCGGATTCGATCGAATGCCGTCAACCGGAAAGCTGACCTTGATGCGCTCACCCCTGATACTTCTCGCTGCCGCTGTTTTGACACTTGCGCCGATCGGTACGGCGGACGCGGCGGGATCGTGGGGACCGCTGGCCCCGCCCAATCCGTACCTGGGCCCGCTCGGGACCGCGACCATGCACGGCGACGCCGGGTCGTCGGATGCGACGCCGTTGGCCGGGCCGGGTACGGGCGGGATTTCGGTGGCCGGGTACCCATTGGCGTCGGCATGCCCGACCCTGCTGCAGGGTTCGGACAATCTGGTTGTCGCGCTGTGCACACCGATCCTCGGCCAGACCCCGACCATTCATCTGCTCGATCCGTCGTTCGGCGGTCCGGTCGGCACCCCACTGGCATCGCTGCAGATCGCCAAGGGCAGCCTGCTCGGTGGCGTCTACGCCTATCTCGACAATGCCGACCGTTTGGTCATCGTGGATGGCAACCGCACCCTGCTCCGCGTCGGCCACGCGCGCGACGCGGCGGGCAAGTGGCGGTTGTCCATCGACTCGTCCACCGATCTCAGCTCGGTGATTCCGGTGGGCGATAACGTGACCGGGCTGGTGCCGGACTGGTCCGGCAATGTCTGGTTCGCCACCGGCAAGAGTGTTGTCGGGCTGGTGACGCCCGCGGGTGCGTCGGCCACCGTCGCACTGCCCGCGGGTGAGTCGGTGGCCAACAGCATCTCCTCGGCGCCGAGTGGACGGGTTGCGGTCGCCACCACGCATGCGCTCTACGAGCTGCGCGCCGATGCGGCCGGACGGCCCGAGGTGCTGTGGCGCGCCGCCTATGATCGCGGGTCGGCGCGCAAGCCGGGACAGCTCAGCTGGGGCACCGGCTCGACGCCGACCTACTTCGGACCGAACTCCGGCGCCGACTATCTGACCATCGTCGACAATGCGGACGGACAGGTCAACGCCTTGGTCTTCCGTTCCGGCAGTGGGCAATTGGTGTGCTCGCAACCGGTGCTGACCCGTGGTGGCGCGGGTAGCGAGAACTCACCGATCGGTATCGGGCGATCGGTCTTCGTTGCCAGCACCTACGGCTACCCGTATCCCACCGTTCCCGAGGGCGCGGGTTCGGCCGTTCCGGCTAGCGCACCGTTCGTCGGCGGCATGACCAGGGTCGATGTCGATGACACCGGCTGTCACACGGTGTGGGAGAACACCGTGCGCAGCGCGGCCGTCCCGCATCTGTCCGCCGCCGACGGCTTGCTCTACACCGTGACGCGCGTCGGGCTCGATATCACCACCCCGCTCGACGGCTACGCGTTCACCGTCATGAATCCGGATACCGGCGCGGTAATGTCGGAGCGGCCGCTGGCCGGAACCATTGTCGACGACCCGCTGCAGACCTCACCGTTGATCACTCACGACCGCAAGATTCTGCAGGGCACCATCACCGGAATCCTGCGCATCAGCTGACGCACCGGTCACCGGCATTCGGTCCGGTGGCCAAACCACGCTCGATGACCGCGAGCGTGCGCTGTATCGCCTGGTCCTTGGCCGCATCGTCGAGATCGTCGAGTACGCCATCGATGATGAGCGATGCCATGCCGTGCACCGTTGACCAGGCGGCGTATTCGGCGTCCGGCCGATCCGCGGGGTCGAGGAATCCGATGCCGACGAGTTCGTCGAGGAGTCCGGCGAGCAGGTCGAAGGCCGGGGACGGTGTCTGGTCGCCGCAGAAGGCGGTCCGGAACAGGCCCGGTTCGCGGAGTGCGAAGGTGATGTAGCCGCGGCCGACCGCCCCTAGCCGGGCGACCGCATCCGCTTGCGGCGCAAGACTTGCCATCGTCTCGGACATCGCGCCGAACAGGGTCTGCTGGGCCTGTTCCTGTGCCGCGTTGAGCAGTTCCTCGTGATTGGTGAAGTGCCGGTAGGCCGCGGTCGGGGTGACACCGACGTGGCGGGCGGCGGCACGCACGGTCACCGCCTCCGGTCCGCCGGTTTCCGCGAGTTCGGCGGCGGCGTTCACCAGCGCATTGCGCAGGTCGCCGTGGTGGTACGGGCCGGTGCGGGCGGAGCGCTTCGTCGCTGCTTCCGAATGTGTCATCACTTCGATGTTGACACCCGCACACATCTCTGGCAAGTTAACACCCATAAAGTTTACGCATGACAACATGCCCGATCGGAGACCGATATGTTCGAAAGACTCGGCAGATTCGTCGTCGACCACGCGCGCTGGATCCTGGTCGTCGGCGTGCTCGCGCTCGTCGCGGGCGGTGTGGTCGGCGCCACCGCCTTCAGCAAGATGCAACCCGGTGGTCAGGAGGATCCCAACGCCCAATCCAGCGCCGCATTAACGCAACTGGCCGATAAATTCGGCGCCGACACCGACTACGTCTTCCTGGTCGAGGCGAAGCAAGGGACGGTCGACGGCGATGCGGTCGCCAATGTCGGCCGCGATCTGGCCCGGCGCCTCGCGGCCGATCAGCGGCTCATCAATGTCGTCTCGTACTGGGATACCGGATCCCCGGCCATGCGTTCCGGAGACGGAACCGCCGCCGTGGTCCTAGCGGGCAATGTCGATAAGCAGGCGACCGATAAGGAGAAGTCCGCCGCCGCGATCGTCGACGCCTATCGTGCCGATGGTCCTACCGCGCGGGTCAAGGTCGGCGGCGGCACCGCGATCTTCCACTCGATCACCGAACAGATCGGCAAGGATCTCGGCCTCGCGGAAGCCGTTGCGGTGCCATTGATTCTGGCGCTGCTGGTGCTGGCCTTCGGCAATGTGATCGCCGCATTGCTCACCCTGGTCGTCGGCGGTATCGCCATTCTGGGCACGTTCACCGAACTCGCGATCCTCGGTTCGGTCACCGATGTGTCGATCTATGCGGTGAATCTGACCACCGGTCTCGGGCTCGGGCTCGCGGTGGACTACGGGCTGCTGATGGTGAGCCGATTCCGCGAGCGCCGCGCGGCCGGGGCCGAACCGTCCGATGCGGTGATCTCGGCGGTAGCCACGGCCGGGCGGACCATCGCGTTCAGCGCGGCAACGGTCGTCGCGGCGCTGTCCGCGCTGGTGATCTTCCCGCAGTACTTCCTGCGGTCGTTCGCCTACGGCGGCATCGGCGTTGTCGCCATCGCCGCCTCGGCCGCGGTGGTCGTATTGCCCGCGCTGCTCGCGGTACTCGGCGCGCGCACCGATGCGTGGCGGGTGCCCGGTGTCCGCGGGATCCGCGGTGACGCCACCCCCTTCTGGGCCGGGGTGGCCGGATTCGCGATGCGCAGGCCGCTGCTGGCGGGTGTGCCGGTGGTGGCGGTACTGCTGCTCGCGGCCGCGCCGCTGCTGAATGTGCAGTTCGGCACACCCGACGATCGGGTGCTCCCGACGAGCACCGAGGTACGTCAGGTCGGCGATGCGATGCGTGACGACTTCGGCGGCGGCGATGTCAACGCGCTATCGGTGATCACCGAGACCGGTGTTGCCGCTGGCCCGCTCGCGGACTACGCGCGCACCCTGTCCCGGGTCGAGCACGTCACCCAGGTCGATTCGAGCGCTGGCACTTTCGTGCACGGCGAGCTGACGACGACAACACCCGCCGATGCCAGGTTCGCCCGTCCGGACGCGCAGCGGCTGACCGTGCTCACCGATCTGGACCGCGACTCCTCGGCCGCCCGTGATCTGGTCGATCGGGTGCGCGAGGTGCCCGGCCCCGGTGGTGCGAGCGCCTTGGTGGGCGGTCAGGTGGCCGAGCTGCGCGACAGTCTCGCATCGATCGGCGCGAAACTGCCGATCGCGATCGGGTGGATCGTGGCGACGACCTTCGCGCTGCTGTTCCTGTTCACCGGCAGCATTGTGCAGCCGCTGCGGGCATTGCTGTCGAATGTGCTGAGCCTGGCCGCCACGCTGGGACTGATGGTGTTCATCTTCCAGCAGGGACACCTGTCCGGAGTGATCGGCTTCACCCCGGCGCCGCTGGATGTTTCGATGCTGCTGCTGTTGTTCTGCATCACCTTCGGACTGTCGATGGACTACGAGGTGTTCGTGATCAGCCGGATCAAGGAGCTGCACGATCGCGGGGCGTCGACGAAGGAAGCGGTTATCGAGGGGCTGGCCCGTACCGGGCGCTTGGTGACCACCGCCGCGGCGCTGATCTCGATCAGTTTCCTCGCCTTCACCAGCAGTGATGTCCGGTTCATCCAGTTCTTCGGACTCGGTGCGGGATTGGCGATCCTGATCGACGCGACGCTGGTACGCGGCGTACTGGTTCCGGTGGCGATGCGGCTGCTCGGCCGGGCGGCCTGGTACGCGCCGAAGCCGTTGCGGTTGGTGCACGGTCGATTGGGTCTGGCCGAAGCCTGACGGCGTTCACACGGCGGCCCCGCATCGCATGTGCGGGGCCGCTGCCGTATGTCGGTGATCGCCTGCCGGAGTGCCGTTTTCGCCCGATTCAGCGAGGTTGGACGGCAATGGTGGCGGATATCACAGCGCCCGTTGTGGTTGCGGTCGAAGTGCTGACCGCGGCTCGATCCGGTAGTCGAGCAACCGCATTTCCGCAGCTGGTTAATCATGATCTTGACCGGATGTAAGTACACCTTGAAGCGTTACGACTAGGTGTGGATCACGTTTATTACCTAGTAAACCAACCTGAGGTTGTTTTTAGTTCATCCAACGGTCAGCTAACGCCATTATGAACCATAAAAAACGCAGGTCCAGGCGGCGTATGTCGAACGTAGAGATATCTATGTTTGCTATCCAGCTAATCGCTCGGAGAATGTTTGTGACCCACCGAGGGTTTCCCGATCGTGATCTGGAACCGTGCTCTAGAGGTCCTATGCGAGGCTCGATACGGGTTGTCGGGATGGCCGCCATGAGTTTGCTGAAGGTATGAAAAACCATGTGCCCACATGGGTTTGCTGGGGTGCTGCTTTATACGCTTGACCTCGGCGGGGAGGGTTGCATAGGGATAACGATTGTGTAGAGTTGACGGTAACGCTGGCCGCAGCTGAGCTGGACTCGCTGCGGCCAGCGGAACTCAATTGGGGGACTTCGAAACTCATCCGTGGCGTAGCGTTGCTACCGATTGCCCGGCCCCATTTCACTCATCGTGTGCTCGGCGTTGTCTGCCAGTGGTCTGCGGGATCCGCGCCGGTGGCGGACCGGTCCAGCTCGGCCTCAGCCCGCGTCCTGCTCATGCCTGCGCCTCGCTGCGCTCGGCTACGACATGCGCAATGCACGCTGGCACATGATTCGCTCGCTACGCCCGCTCATGCGCAGCCCGGCGACCGACCACGAAGACGTAGCCGAGAAACAGCGCCTCCACGATGAATCCGATGCCGACCTTCACCGGCACGGGCAGCGAACTCGGTGTCAGGAAACCCTCCAGCAGACCACAGACCAGCAGCACCGCGACCAGACCGAGCGCCACCGTCGCGGTCGCCCGGCCCTGGCGCGCCACCGCCTCCAACCGACTCGACCGGCCCGGATCGATCAGCGTCCAGCCCAGCTTCAGTCCGACGCCGCCTGCCACGAAGATCGCGGTCAGCTCGAGCGTGCCGTGCGGCAGGATGAATCCGAAGAACGAGTCGAGCCGACCGGCATCGGCCATCAGACCGCCGGTCACCGCCGTATTCAGCGCGTTCCCGAACAGCAGGTAGACCGCCGGCAGGATCAGCACGCCGGTGAACAGCACCATCGCCGTCACCCAGGCGTTATTGGTCCAGACCTGCGCGGCGAAGGCGTCGTGCGGATGTTCGGTGTAGTAGGTCTCGAATTCCCCGCCGGGGGCGGTGAGCCAGTCGTTGTCATCGGAGACGCCGAACAGGTCGCGCGCCGCACCGGACCCCGATATCCAGACGGCCAAACCGGTGGAGACGATGATGAAGACCGCGGCCACCGATACCCACCACGGCCACGCCCGATACAGCGTCGCGGGAAATCGGTGCGTGAAGAACCGGCCGACCTCATGCCACGCATCACCCTTGGTGCCGAGCACCCGGCCGCGCGCCTTGGTCAGCAGCGCACTGAGTCCGGCGATGAGTTCCGGGTCCGGACTGTGCGATTGCAGGCGGGCCAACTGCTGTGAGGTGCGCCGGTACAGCACGACCAGCTCGTCGGCCTCGGCTCCGGTGAGCTTGCGCCGCCCGGCCAGATAGTCCAGGCGATCCCATGCGCCCCGCTGTGCATAGCTATACGCGTCTACGTCCATTGGTTGCCTCCCATACCGCCGGTCGGAAGAATGCTATCGACATGGCTGAATTCACCACCGGCGAAGCGGTCGCACTCGAGCTGCCCATCGCACGGATCCCGACCAGGGCCACCGCGTTCCTCGTGGACGTGCTGGTGCAGTTCGTGCTGGGCAGCATGCTGTTTTTCGGTCTCAGCCTGGTGCTCACCTTCTCCACCGCGGACTCCGCATGGCTGAGTGTGGCGGTGATCACCACGATCGTCGCGACCCTGGTCGGCTATCCGGTGATCTGCGAAACCCTGATGCGCGGACGGACCATCGGGAAGTTGGCGCTCGGCCTGCGGGTGGTGCGCGGCGACGGCGGACCGATCGATTTCCGCCATGCCCTGACCCGTGGGCTGGCCGGCGCGATCGTCGACTTCTGGATGTTGGGCGCATTCGGTGCGGTCGGGGTGGTCACCTCGATGTGCTCGCCGAACGCGCGCCGGGTCGGTGATGTGCTCGCGGGCACCGTTGTCGTGCACAGCCAGCGCCGCGTGCCCTTCCCGCTTTTGGCCGTCGCGCCGCCCTGGCTCATCGCTTGGTCCGGACAGCTGGACCTGTCCGGCATCCACGAAGATCTCGCACTCGCGGTGCGCCAGTACCTGTCTCGCGTCAACACCCTCAGCCCCGCCGCACAGGCGAACCTCGGCCACACCCTGGTCGTCGCGGTCTGCGACCGCCTGCAGATTCCGGTACCGACCGACTACCCACCCGTACAGATCCTGGGCGCGGTCATCGCCGAACGCCAGCGCCGCACCCTCGCCCCGATCATCGCCCCGATGATCATGGCGGGCCCGCGCCCGATGCCGATCTCCCGTGCAAGCTAGGTGATACCGAGTTCCATACTCCAACACGGGCATTAACCCGTGAGTTCGGTTGAGCTGATGTCGGCGCAGGACCGCCGCGCTGCGGGGAACGTCGACTCGCTGGCGGTCGAGGAGCGTACTTCGTGGCTTCGTTATTCGGCACTGCACCCTGGCTCGTCGCCGTGCTTGTCCTGATGTCTCTCCTATGGGCCGGGTTCGTGGCCATTGTGCTGCTGGCCAAGGTCTTGGCGGCTCCGGAGCGCGAGATAGCGATCCGGATCCGGATGATGCCTCGGCCGAGGATCGACATCGATGCGAAGCCGTCGTGCCCGCGGTCGGAGAATCGCGGAATCACATAGTGCCGGACTGTTTCAGCTCGAGGTATTCGTCGGCCAAGGCTTCGGGCAGGCGTTCCGGGGCAGCCGCGACGACGGCGATGCCCATGCGGCGCAGGGATTCTTGGACCAGGGCGCGTTCGGCGAGCAGGGATTCGGCGGCGGCCGCGGGGTAGAGGTCGGTCAGGGTGGCACGGTTGGCGGCGGCCGCGGCTAGATCGGGGTCGGTGACCGAAACGATCAGGACGCGGTGGCGTTGGGCGAGGGTCGGCAGGACCGGGAGCAGGTTCTCTTCGACCGCTGCACCGTCGAGACTGGTGAACCAGACCACCAGACTGCGGCGGCGGGTGCGTTGGATGGCCGCGCGGACCAAGCCCGCACTGTCGGTGTCGACGAGTGCTGGGGTCACGCCCGCCATGGCGTGCATGAGTTTCAGTTGTAGGCGGCGACCGCCGACACCGCGCACCTCGGCGCGGACCTGACGGTCGTAGGCGAGCAGATCCACGGAATCACCCGCGGCGGCGGCGAGTCCGCCGAGCAGCAGGGCGGCCTCGATGCTCGCGTCCAGGCGGGTGCCCGCGCCGACGCGGCCCGCGCTGATACGGCCGGTGTCGAGCACCATCAACATGTGCCGGTTGCGCTCCGGACGCCAGGTGCGCACCAATACGTCGGTGGCGCGGGCGGTGGCGCGCCAGTCGATGGCCCGGACGTCATCGCCGGCGACATATTCGCGGAACGAATCGAATTCGGTGCCCTGACCCCGCAGGTTGGCGATATTGCGGCCCTCGAGATGTTGCAGCCGCTTCACTTTCGAGCGCAGCAGGCGTTCGCTTCGGAATTCGGGCAGCGCCCGGACACGGGCGGCCACGGTATGGCGGCTCTGCCATCCGGCCATACCCAGTAGGCCGAACAGTCGCACCGTCACCGGACCGGCGACCCGATCACCGCGGTAGGTCGGGGTAAGTGTGGTGTGCACGCGCAGGCGAGTGTTCGGCGGCAGATCCAGCCGGTGCGTGCGGGTTTCGGCGCGGGCGCTGGCGGGCCAGTCGTCCCACAACCGCCCGCGCACGGTGCGGGTGCCATTGTTCACCACGCCGAGTTCCACCTCGGCGGTCCGGCCGAGTCGGATCACCGTCAGCGGTTCCCTGGACAGCCTGAGGTCACACGCTCGGGCCACCGTGCCCAGATCGAAAAGGATAAGGGCGGCAAGCAGACTCGTCACCAGGACAACGCCGAGCCAGGACGGCATGACGAAGCCGACGAACACTGCGAGCACCGCCGCCGTCGCGGCGAGCCGACCGGTGACGACCACGAGCTACACCGGAACCGGAACCGACAGCAGCAGCGACGACATGACGCCCTCGGTCGTCACACCGTCCAACTCCGCCTCGGGCCGCAGGTGCAAACGGTGCCGCAGAACCGCCACCGCAACCGATTTCACGTCATCCGGGGTGACGTAGCCGCGACCGTTCAGCCAGGCGAAGGCGCGTGCGGCCGCCATCAATGCGGTTGCCCCTCGGGTGGACGCACCGTGCTGTACCGCGGGGGAGTTGCGGGTGGCCCGGCAGATATCCACCGTGTAGGCGAGCACCTCGGGGCTGATGGTGACCCGAGTGATCGCCGCCCGCGCCGCGGCGATATGCGACGGACCCGCGACCGGGCGCAGACCGGCGGCGACCAGATCACGCGGATCGAACCCACCGGCATGCCGCTGCAGGATGCGGAATTCGTCGTCGCGACCGGGCAATTGGATATCGACCTTGAACAGGAACCGGTCCAGCTGCGCCTCCGGCAGCGGATAGGTGCCCTCCTGCTCGATCGGATTCTGGGTGGCGACCACCACGAACGGATCCGGCAGCGGCCGCGGCTTACCGTCCACCGAAACCTGGCGCTCCTCCATCGATTCCAGCAGCGCCGATTGGGTCTTCGGTGGTGTGCGGTTGATCTCGTCGGCGAGCAGCAGGTTGGTGAAGACCGGGCCCTGTCGAAAGGTGAACTCGGTCGTATGCGGGTCGTAGATCTGCGAACCGGTCACATCACCCGGCATCAGGTCCGGGGTGAACTGGACCCTGGCGTGTTCGAGATCGAGGGCCGTGGCCAGTGCCCGCACCAGCAGCGTCTTCGCCACGCCCGGAACGCCTTCCAGCAGCACATGGCCGCGGCAGAGCAGTGCGAGCACCAGGTACATGATCGCGTTGTCGTTGCCGATCACCGCTTTGCCGATTTCGGCACGCAGCGCGGCGAATGCGGCGCCCGCCTCCTCGGCGGTGGGGGTGTGGTTGGTGTCCGTGCTGGTCATCCGACCTCCGCCTCTATCCATTCGAGTTGTGTGGCAACGAGTTGCAGGGTGCCCGCATCGGGTACCGGTCCGTACAGTGCAGCGCCGATCATGGCCGGATCGGCCCTGGTGCGTGCGGCGATCGTCGCGATCAGTCGATCGGGTGTGGCATCGGTGCCCACCCCGAGCATCGGGCGGATCCGGCGCAGCGTCGCGGCGCGCAGCCGGGCGGCGACGTGTTCGTGGTCCTTCGATCGGCGATACAGCGCGGCCTGGCCGTCGAGCAGTTCGTTCGCCGCCACCTCGACCGGCCGCGGCTCACCGACCAGCGCACCGCGGCGGCGGGCCCGCCACCACACCACAAATGCTGCGGCGATCAGGAATTGGAGTCCGCCGAAGGCCAGCGGTGCGGGCAGCCTGCCGAAGATGGAGTCCTCGCCCGCGCCGAAGCCCGAATCATCGCGGCTGTTATCCGGGTGGTGGTCGTGATGTTCGGTCGGCGGCGGCAGATCCGGCGGTGGGGGCTTGTGCGGGGTTGGCGCGGCACACGAATTCAGTACGGCGTAGAGCAGCACGGCCAGCGCGATGACGGCGAGCAGTGCGGCCCAGAATTTCGGATTGCGCAGCAGGTCGGGTAGCGGCGGAAGTTGTCTGCGGGTCTTGGTCTTTTCGGTGATCGTCGCCTCGACCGGTTCCGGTGTCGGCGCCGGTGCGCTGCGGGAGTAGCGGTCGGCATATTCGAGTCTGCGGTATTCGTCCTCGGTCGCGTGGCGGCCGCCGTAGACGACCTCGTCGAAACTGTGTGCGGCCGGATGTAATTCGGTCGCGGCCTCGAGTGGCAGCGCGGTCGTCGCATCGTCCGCGGTTTCCCGCGCGGTTCGCGAGCGGCGGACCTCCAGCATGCCGCGCTGTTCGAGGCCGCGCAGCACCGCACGGAACCGCTCGCGCAGCGCGATATCGAAATCGCGGTGCAGTGCGGCGTTCTCCGCGGCGTCGCGGTGGTCGTCCGCGGGCCCGAGTCGCGGCGGCGGCGGTGCCGCGGGCTCGCCCGATGCGCGTTCGGTGAAGTCCGGCCCACCGTTCATCGCTTTTCCGTTCCAGGAATCCGGATGTCCAGCCCCTCGCGACGGCACCGGCGATCCACATACGAGACCACCCGCGTCGCCGACTCGACGACCTCAGCGAAGGCGATGATCAACAGCGCCGCCGAAGTGAGCAGGACGATGACCTGCCAGCGATGGGTGCCGGTGAAATCCGCTAGGTACCATGGAATGCCGAACAGCGGCACGGCAATCGGGACCAGCAGCGCGCGGCAGGCCAACCAGAGACCGGTTATCGACGACTGCGCGCCCTCGACCAGCAGTTTCGAACGTGCGACCGCCCCGGAGTGCGTGGTCCGCTCGACGAAGATGACCGGCACCGCGACGAACCGTCCGGCCCGCAGATAGCCCAGCCAGATCAGCGCGAACGGATACGTGATGATCAGAATGCTGCCGCCGACCAGCACTCCGATGCCGACCAGGGTGTACATCACCTGGAACGCCAGCAGTGGAGCCGCGACGGTACTCACCCGGCCCAGTGCCGTGCGCCAGCCGATCGGGGATCCGGCAACCGTCGCCAGCCCGACCGCGACGGTCATTCCGCGCAACAGGAACCGCAGCGCCCAAGCGCAGGCCGCCGTGGCCAGGATCGCCGCCCAGGCGGTGCCCGCGTCGGAGCCGTCGGTCAGATGGGAAATCCCCCCGGTGACCGCGACGACCACCAGTTCGGCGAGGACAAGCCCGATCGCAGTGGTGCAGGCCAGCACGACGATATTCGCCTGGATCAGCGCGAACGGCTCGTCGAGGAGTTCGCGGAAGCTCAATGGGCGGATCGGCACCGTCGTTCCAGGGGACCCTGGTACCGGATCGTTCCCCGCCCCGACGGCCCCGGCCGACTCGGCGGCTGGTAGCACGCGGCCGAGTCTAGCCGTCGGCGACCCGCCAGGCGGGGCACAACTACCGATGGTGCGTCGGGTCAGCGCTCGAGCAAGCGGTCCACGACCTTCCGATAGCGCGCCGGGTCGACCGGCGGCAGGCCGAGCAGGGCGCGCAGATAGACACCGTCGCCGACCAACCGAATGATGTCGGCGTGCACCGGGTCGTCGATATCCTCGTCCAGGCCCTGCGACCAGCTGTCCATCATGTCGGATAGTGCCCGCTGCACCTCATCGGTCTCCGGACCGGACTTGGCGTCGATGGTGCGCATGGCCGCGACCATCGATCGGTAGAGCGCCAGTTCCAGTGCGTCCGAGGCATTGTCCGGATTCGGGGTCTGCAGATACCACTCGGCGACCGGCGTGCCCTTGGCGACGGCGGCGTCGAGTTGTTGTTCGGCGCGTTCGCCCAGTCGGCGCACCAGACCAGCGAGCAGGGTGTCCTTGCTCTTGAAGTGGTACAGCAGCCCACCCTTGGAGACCCCGGCGGCCGCGGCGACGTTCTCCAGGGTCACCTGGGACATCCCCTTCTCCAGTAGCAGGGATTCGAGCGCGTCCAAGATCCGGTCGCGAGTGTTTGCCGTCACCGCCCTCACTATACCGGCTGGACGGTAAGGTCGATTTACTGTACCGTCTGGACGGTAAGAAGACCGACGATGGAAGTCGAGAAGGCGATGACCACACAGATCGAGAAGGACAGCGGTGCCGGGCTCGCTCCGCCGCGCGCCACGGTGCGTGATTGGGCGGGACTGGTCGTGCTCGCGCTCGCCCTGCTGCTGCTCGCCGTCGACGCGACCGTGCTCGACCTCGCGGTGCCCGCGATCAGCGCGGAACTGGCACCGACCACACCGCAGCTGCTGTGGATCATCGACGTGTACTCGTTTGTCCTGGCCGGACTGCTGGTCGTAATGGGCAATCTCGGCGACCGGATCGGGCGGCGCCGACTGCTGCTGATCGGCGCCATCGGATTCGGACTCGCCTCGGCGCTGGCCGCCTGGTCGGTCGATCCGGAAATGCTCATCGCCGCGCGCGTGCTGCAAGGTGTCGCGGGTGCGACGCTGATGCCCGCCACACTGGGTCTGATCCGGTCGATGTTCCTGGATCCGCGGCAGCGCACGCTCGCCATTTCGGTCTGGGCCGCGATGGCCGGTGGCGGGGCGGCGGCGGGGCCGCTGCTCGGCGGCTGGCTGCTCGAGCACTACTGGTGGGGTTCGGTATTCCTGGTGAACCTGCCGGTAATGCTGGTGCTGCTCGCGGTAGGCCCGGCACTCATCCCGGAATCCCGCGACCCGCAGCCCGGCCGCTTCGATCTGCCCAGCGCGGCGCTGTCCATGCTGGCGCTGGTGCCGGTGGTGTACGCGCTCAAGGAATCCGCGGCGCACGGTATCAGTGTGCGGCCGTTGGTGATCGGTGCGATCGGTGTCGTCGCCGGTGTGCTGTTCGTGCGCCGACAGCGCGGTCTCACGCATCCGATGATCGACCTGAAGCTGTTCGCGCTGCCCAAGTTCCGCACCGCGGTACTCACCAACCTCCTCGCGGTATTCGCGCTGGCCGGTGTGCTGTTCTCCGGCTCGCAGTACCTGCAATTGGTGCTCGGACATTCGCCGATGCAGGCCGGACTGCTCCTGCTGCCCGGACTCGCGGCCAGTGTGCTGGCCTCGTTGGCGGCGGCATGGTTGGTTCGGGTGCTGCGTCCCGGACTTGTGCTCGGTGCCGCGCTGCTGCTCGCCGCGGTCGGTTCGGCACTGTTCCTGTGGCTGAGCCCGGATTCGGCGACCAGTACGGTGCCGTTCATCCTCGGATTCCTCTGCATCGGCGCGGGTGTCGGCGTGGCACTGACGGTTTCGTCCGATCTGGTGGTCAGCTCGGCTCCGGCCGAACGTGCCGGTGCGGCCGCAGCGGTGTCGGAGACCGCCTATGAGACCGGTATCGCACTCGGTGTCGCGGTGCTCGGCAGCGTGACCATGGCGGTATTCCGCGGCGGACTCGACCTGTCCCAGGTGCCGAGCGACCGGACCGGCGCGGCCTCGGAATCCCTCGGCGGCGCAACCGAATACGCACGTCAACTACCGGAATCGTTGGCGAATGGATTCCTGACGTCAGCACACGAGGCCTTCGTCTCGGGCGTCCACGTCAGCGCGATCGGCATGGCCGTGGTGTTGTTGATCGCTGCGGTCGTCGCGTTCCGGCTGCGCACGGCCCGCGCGTAATTCGGACCAACGGAATTGGCGCACGACGGCCTTCGTGTCCGACGTCTACGGTCGTGGTGTTGTTGATCGCTGCGGTCGTCGCGTTCCGGCTGCGCACGGCCCGCGCGTAATTCGGACCGACTGAATTGGCGCACGAGGCCCTTCGTGTCCGAGGTCTACGGTCGTGGTGTTGTTGATCGCTGCGGTCGTCGCGTTCCGACTGCGCACGGCCCGCGCATAATTCGGACCGACTGAATCGGCGCACGAGACCCTTCGTGTCCGACGTCTATATCGCCGCCGCGGGTACGGCCTTGGTGTTGTTGATCGGCGCTGTGGTTACCTGCCGCCTACCGACGGCTCGTGCCTAACTGCATACCCCGGTGGAGATTTCGCCCCTGTTCCGCACTCGGAGCGGGAGCGACGTCGTATCAAAGCCAACCGGTCTGGATCGACTCGCCGTCACAGGCTTCGTGCCGCCGTATGTTGCTGTCTCGGATTATCGCTGCTGACCAGCGGCTTCGATGGCCCGCCGTGATTGCTGTACGGTTCGGAACAGTTGTCCGGTTCCGTCTGTATGTCCGATATCGGATATACAGTGCGGATGCGGATATGCAGTACCGACCGGCTGATCCGGGTGCGGTCGTCCCGATCAGGTCGGTGTGACGCGGCCGCGCGCAGCGTGGGACTCGCCGAGTTGCCAATGTTCCGCTTCGGTCGGATCAGTGGTGGCGATGGTGGTTTCGGTGGTGAGCAGTCGGCCAGGGTTGTTCTTGGCGAGTCGCAGAGGCGAACGGCCTCGTTGACGGCGTCGCCGAAGACGGTGCCCCGGGGCGGGTGCTTCCGCAGGGCACGATGGAGGAACCGAAATCATGAGCGCGTCCGTCGCATCAGATGCCCCGGCACCGAGCGCCCACGCACTCGACGCCACGGCATCAGGTGAATTCGCAGCGTTGGAGCGCGCCGACATTGCCCCGACGACGCGGCCCGCGGCCACGCCGATCGCGGCGGTGAAGTTGCAGACGCTGGCGGTCAGGCGGTTTCGGATCGCGCAGGCACAGGACAGGGCCGCGCCCGGTGCGTCGTCGATGGCGCGGGCATACCGAAGACGGCCAGTGCTGCATCGCCCTCGAACTTGCTGAGCAGGCCGCCATATCGTTCGACCTCGTCGACGACGATGAAGAAGCTGTTGAGATGGCGACGATCTGGGTGGCGGGGCGGGTGGCGGTCATCGCTGCGGCACCGCGGAGCCGAGCGTTCAGGTCAGAATCGAACGACCGAAGACACCGATCCCGCCCGCCGCGAGGCCGCGGCCTCCAGCACCCGCGCGGTCACCGCCTGCTCCGCCTCGGTCCGCACCACGGGCCCCGCCGAGCCGCGCGCCGTACCCGCCCAGACCGATCAGCACCGCCAGTGCGCCATACAGCGGCGTGGCCGATAAGCACCAACTGCAGCGGCCCCGGCTTGGAGCAGCCCCGACCTCCGCCATGTGCCGTCACGATACGAAATGGGCACGGCTACCGATCGTAGGGAACAGCGTCAATCGTGCGGGGTGCTCGCCGAATTCGTTGTGCTGTTCGACGGGACCAATGGTGCACGTACCGACTAGTTGGCGGGTGGGAGCTCCCGTGGTCCGGGGCGGTTCTGGAGTTCGCCGCGATGCTGAGCCGACAACTCCTCATGCCGGTCGGCGGGCGATAGGCCGTAGCTCTGCTGCGCGGTCGCGTGGGGCAGGGCCGAGTAGCGTGCGGGCTGTTGGTAGTCCGCGTCGACGACATTGGCGGCGATCCGCTGTGCGTGCCACGCCTCGGCAGAGCCGGGCGGTAATTGGTATCCCGGCCCGGCGGCCTGAGTCATCGCCGGTGCGTGCGAATCCTGGGTATCCACGGTCACCTTGCGGGTGCGACGCAGGGTGAAGGTGATCTCCTCGACTTCCTCGAAGGCCTGCCGCGCAGTGCGCAGCGGGTGTGTGGCGGTGTCGATCGCATTGGCGACGAACGAGGGGACCAGCGGCCGGATCCAGCGGGCCGCGGTATCGGTGAACGGCACCGTGCCGATGATCGGAAGTTCCAGGCCACCACTGGTTTTAGGTGCGGTGGGCGCCTGCGCCGCGACGTACGGCCGCACCGGGCCAGCCCCGCTGGTCGGCGCCAGCGCGCCCGCGCTGACAGTGGCCGGTAGGTTCGGTGTCACGATGCCCTCCTGAGACACGGAGCTGTCCTCTCGGTCGCCAGCCGTTGCGGCTGGTAGTTCGCCACGACGCTGTTTTTCATCCAGGCGTCCCGGATCGGTGATGCCGATCTCCAGCCCACCGATGGCGGCGATGATCCGGGTGCGCTGGCGCTCCCGGTCGATGGCGGTATCGGCCTCGACGGCCAGTCGGGCGGCGGTCAATTGTTGTTCGGCACGCAGATTTTCGGCCTCGACCCGCACCTCGGCGCGCTTGACCGCGATGGCGGCGTCGGCGCTGCGTTCGGCGCGATCCTGCACGGTGTGGAAGGCAAGTCGCCGATCGAAGGTGGTCTCGCCGCGCCACCACCGCAGGATCAGCGGCAGCAGCGCGAGCAGGACGAAGGTGATGATGGTCAGCACCCGCAGCAGGAAAGCGCCCGCCGCGCCGGTTGTGTAGTCGTTCATCGCCACCCAGCGCGCGCCGAGGCCGCGATCGGCATCCGCGAAGGCGGCGGAACCCGCTGTGGTGACAGCCTTTTGGTCATCGGCGATGCGCTGATCCAGTCCGACGACCCGACCCTGCGCCGCGGCCAACTGCTTACGGGCGTCGTCGAGCATTTCGTTGGCGGTCTGCGATTCGGGTCCGCGGCCCGGCACACCGGTGATCCTGGTCTGCGGGCATTCCGGTGTCGGGTTGTATTCGCACCGGGCGATCACCAGCGCGTGATCGATATCGGCCTGCGTCTTGGCAATCGACTGATCCAGCGCGGCGCGATCGGCCTCGGCACGGTCGAGTTCGGTGCGCGCGGTGACCACCGCGGGGGCGGAATCGACCGCGCGCTGCGCCTTTTCATCCAGCAACCGGTCGATAGTGCCGCCGAAGAGCACCGTCGAGGCGAGTTCGGCGACCAGCACACCGGCCAGGACCGCGACCGCGATCCGTCCGGCGAGGCCGCGGCGATCGGGCCCGCTGGCGGGTCGTCGGGTCGTCAGCGCGCGGGCCACCGCACCGGTCAGTACTGCGACGACGAGCGCGACGAGGACGATCGCGAATAAGGGCATGGCATCGGCCATGGTCAGTGCGAGGGTGGTGACCACACCGGCCACGGTCGCGAACAGCAGTACGACCGCTCCACTTACGGCATACCCCGCCCGCTCGTGCCGGTCGTTCAGTTCTGACCCATCCTGCTCGCGCCCGAGACCTCCGCCGAGCCAGGTGAACAAGCCGGTGACTGTCATGGGATCCCACATCCTCTACATCCCAGTCATGGTGGCTGCACCGCTAGCGACTGCTTGCCGGTCGCTGGAAGACGATCAGCCGAACTGTCACAGATTCGTTGTCACAGCGTGACAGGCGCGGCCGCGACACACCGAGCAAGGAACCGGGGATGTGGTCAGGCTCACAGAAGTGGGCCGCCCGCCCGGACTTGTGCGCGCGCTCACGCTTAATCTGACCTAGGTGATCGGATCGGAACGGCCAGCGGACGGGGTGTTGGGGATGTTTTTCCGAGGCTCGGCAAGGGTTTTGGTGTGCGTGGCTGCGGCACTGTTGGTGGCTGCCCCTGATAGCCGCGCGCAAACACTCGACGACGACCCGTCTTTGGATCGCATCGTGGCGTTGGTGACCGAACGCCTCGATACCGCCGACGCCGTCGCCGCGGCCAAATGGGCGAGCGCCGCGCAGAACGGCGGCGAACTCTCGATCGACGATCCGGTGCGCGAAGCGCAGGTATATGACGCGATGGCGCGCCTCGGGGCCGAGCGCGGGCTGCCGGAAAGCTGGATCCGCCAGGTGTTCTCGGGGCAGATCGAGGCCAATAAGATCGTTCAGCGCGGTTTGGTGACCCGTTGGCGCTTCGATCCGTCCGCGGCGCCGAGCACACCGCCGGATCTGGCCGCCGTGCGCCCGGTGATCGACCGGGTGAATGTGGAGATCGTCGACCAACTCGCCCTGCGCCGCGCCGAGCTCACCGGACCGAACTGCGCCGAGCGCCTGGCATCGCCAGTGTTCGGGGTTCTGACCTCGGGACGGGCCGACGCCTTGCATCAGGCTGCACTGGTTCGGGCGGCCGCCGCACTGTGTGGTCCGTAGGCACTGCGGGTTCTCGGTCTGGTGTGACGCAGATCTCAAAGTCTCCGCGATAGCGCGCCGAAGGTCGGAAATGTGTCGTAAAGCACTCGAATTCGATTGCTGGAAATGTGCTGAATCCCACAGAATGTAAAACAGTCCGGACGGTCGGATCAGGTTGTGTGCTCGTCACGCCCCTGTCGGAAATCTCTCAATAGGCCCGCTGGCCAGTTAGCCACCGCGGATCGGGTTTGCGCCGTGTGAAGCAGGGGAAATCCACTTCGATGCAGGTGAGCGCCGGTTCTCGCGTGCGCTGTGCGCCGCGGCGCGGGTCCTGGGCGTCCGTTGTCGCTGGTTGGCACGGGGTGCCAAGGGGATCGATACCACCGTGTTCGCTGCTTTACACTGGACAACGCGCACACGTGGAGGACCGATTGAAGAAGCCCAGCTAGACCTAGTTATTAGCACGACCTAAGTTGGTTGGGCCCAGGACCTGACTTATCGTTTGCTCTTACGCCGAACACAGAATGTTCGGCACTATCGCCCGCTCGGACTCGGCGAATCCGGTGCCCAAGCGTAGCGGGCGAGCACCCGCGCGGAGGTAAGGAACACGTAAGCGTTCCGTTACCGACGAGCACCCCTACGTCACAGCAGCGGGTGGACAACTGGAGACGTGACTGCACGAAGAAGACCATCAGCGCGGCTGGTTTCACAACGTACGGGCGCAGTCTCGACGGAGGCAATCGACGAAAGGCCCCTTTCCCATAGGCCGATTCATCGAGGCCGACTTTCTTGAAGGCAGAGGCATGACGCAACTTCCTGGCCACAGGTCCCCCGGACCCATCGGGCTCTACGACCCGGCGAACGAACACGACGCCTGTGGTGTCGCATTCGTCGTCGACATGCACGGCCGCCGCAGCCGCGACATCGTCGACAAGGCTATTACGGCTCTGTTGAACCTGGAGCACCGCGGTGCCGCTGGCGCCGAACCCAACAGTGGTGACGGTGCGGGCATCCTGATCCAGATTCCGGACCGGTTCTTCCGCGCCGTGGTTGACTTCGAGTTGCCGCCGGAGGGCTCCTACGCCACCGGTATCGCCTTCCTGCCGCAGGCCCGCCGCGAGGCGACCAAGGCCGCCTACGGTCTGGAGCGCATCGTCGAATCCGAGGGCCTGACCGTCCTCGGCTGGCGTGAGGTGCCCACCGACGAGTCCACCCTCGGTGCGCTGGCTCGTGACGCCATGCCGACCTTCCGCCAGATCTTCATCGGCTCCCCGAAGGGTGCTGCCCAACAGCTGTCGGGCATGGACCTGGAACGACGGGCCTACGTCGTGCGCAAGCGGGTCGAGCACGAACTCGGCAAGGCCGGCGCGGGCGAAGGTGCGGTCGGCAAGGAGTCGGTGTACTTCCCGAGCCTGTCCGGTCAGACCTTCGTCTACAAGGGCATGTTCACCACGCCGCAGCTGCGCGCGTTCTACCTGGACCTGCAGGACGGCCGGATGGAGTCCGCGCTCGGCATCGTGCACTCCCGGTTCTCCACCAACACCTTCCCGTCGTGGCCGCTGGCGCATCCGTTCCGCCGGGTCGCGCACAACGGTGAGATCAACACCGTCACCGGCAACGAGAACTGGATGCGGGCCCGCGAAGCGCTGCTGCGTTCGGATGTCTTCGGCATCGACGAAGCCGGCAACAACCGCCTGCAGAAGATCTTCCCCGTCTGTACCCCGGGGGCGAGCGATACCGCGCGCTTCGACGAGGTGCTGGAACTGCTGCATCTCGGCGGCCGCAGCTTGCCCCACGCGGTGCTGATGATGATTCCCGAGGCCTGGGAACGCAACGAGAACATGGACCCGCAGCGGCGGGCGTTCTACCGCTACCACTCGATGCTGATGGAGCCGTGGGACGGCCCGGCATCGGTGTGCTTCTCCGACGGCACCGTGGTCGGCGCGGTACTCGACCGTAACGGTCTGCGTCCCAGCCGCATCTGGGTCACCGATGACGGTCTGGTTGTGATGGCCTCCGAGGTCGGTGTCCTCGACATCGATCCGGCCAAGGTGATCAAGAAGGTTCGGCTGCAGCCGGGCCGCATGTTCCTGGTGGACACCTCGCAGGGCCGCATCGTCGGCGACGAGGAGCTCAAGAGCCAGCTGGCTTCCGAGCACCCGTACCAGGAATGGCTCGACGCCGGTGTGACCAAGCTGGTCGATCTGCCCGACCGCCCGCATGTGCACATGTCGCACGATCGCGTACTCATCCGTCAGCAGATCTTCGGATACACCAATGAAGAGCTGAACCTGCTGATCTCGCCGATGGCCAAGACCGGCGGCGAGGCGCTCGGCTCGATGGGCACCGACACCCCGATCGCGGTGCTGTCCTCGCGCCCCCGACTGCTTTTCGACTACTTCTCCCAGCTCTTCGCGCAGGTGACCAACCCGCCGCTGGACGCGATCCGCGAAGAAGTGGTGACCAGCCTGCGCCGGGCCCTCGGCCCGGAGGCCGATCTGCTGCACCCCGGCCCGGAGTCCTGCCACCAGATCACCATTCCGCAGCCGATTCTGGACAACGACGAGCTGGCAAAGCTCATCCACATCAACGACGACGGCTCGCATCCGGAGCTGCGTTCGGTGGTCGTGCACGGTCTGTACCCGGTGAAGAAGGGTGGCAAGGGCCTGCGCAAGGCACTCGAGGCCATCAACACCCAGGTCTCGGCCGCCATCGAGGGCGGCGCGCGGATCATCGTGCTGTCGGACCGCGAGTCCAACGAGAAGTTGGCACCGATCCCATCGCTGCTGCTGACCGCATCGGTGCACCACCACCTGGTGCGCGAGCGCACCCGCACCATGGTCGGCTTGGTTGTGGAAGCCGGTGA
Source organism: Nocardia sp. CA-107356 (assembly GCF_050946365.1). Lineage (NCBI taxonomy): Bacteria > Bacillati > Actinomycetota > Actinomycetes > Mycobacteriales > Nocardiaceae > Nocardia > Nocardia sp. CA-107356. The sequence goes on from NZ_CP191992.1 coordinate 79,187, forward strand.
CGCCCGCGAGGTGCACCACATGGCCATGCTGGTCGGTTTCGGTGCGGCCGCGATCAACCCGTACATGGCCTTCGAGACCATCGAGGATCTGCTCGAGCGCGGCGGGCTGCAGATGCCCGGCAGCACCGGCGATCTGGCCGCCGACTACCGCAAGGCCGTCGCGAACTACAACAAGGCCGCGAGCAAGGGCGTGCTGAAGGTGATGTCCAAGATGGGCATCTCCACCATCGCCTCCTACACCGGCGCGCAGCTGTTCCAGGTCATCGGCCTGTCGCAGGAACTGGTGGACGAGTACTTCACCGGTCTGCGTTCGCACCTCGACGGCGTCGGCCTCGACGAGATCGCCGCCGATGTGGCGGCCCGGCACACCGTGGCGTTCCTGGAGAACCGCAACGAGCGCGCGCACCGCGAGCTCGAGGTGGGTGGTGAATACCAGTGGCGGCGCGAGGGCGAGTACCACCTGTTCAACCCGGACACCGTCTTCAAGCTGCAGCACGCCACCCGCAGCGGTCAGTACTCGATCTTCAAGGAGTACACCAAGCTGGTCGACGATCAGTCCGAGCGGCTGGCCTCGCTGCGCGGCCTGTTCAAGTTCAAGAGCGGTGAGCGCAAGCCGATTTCGATCGACGAGGTCGAACCGGCCAGTGCCATCGTCAAGCGGTTCTCCACCGGTGCGATGAGCTACGGCTCCATCTCGTCCGAGGCGCACGAGACCCTTGCGATCGCGATGAACCGACTCGGTGGACGCTCGAACTCCGGTGAGGGCGGCGAGCATCCGGCCCGCTTCGAGATCGAGGAGAACGGCGACTGGCGGCGTTCGGCGATCAAGCAGGTTGCCTCGGGTCGCTTCGGTGTCACCGCGCACTACCTGACCAACTGCACCGATATCCAGATCAAGATGGCGCAGGGTGCGAAGCCCGGTGAGGGCGGCCAGCTTCCGGCGCACAAGGTGTACCCGTGGGTCGCCGAGGTGCGGCACTCGACGCCCGGCGTCGGTCTGATCTCGCCGCCGCCGCACCATGACATCTACTCGATCGAGGATCTGGCGCAGCTGATCCACGATCTGAAGAATGCGAACCCGCAGGCGCGGATTCACGTGAAACTTGTTGCGGAGCCCGGCGTCGGCACGGTCGCGGCCGGTGTGTCGAAGGCACATGCGGACGTGGTGCTGATCTCCGGTCACGATGGTGGCACCGGTGCTTCGCCGCTGACCTCGCTGAAGCATGCGGGTGGTCCCTGGGAACTCGGCCTGGCCGAAACCCAGCAGACGTTGCTGCTCAACGGACTTCGCGACCGCATCGTCGTGCAGGTCGACGGTCAGATGAAGACCGGCCGCGACGTGATGATCGCCACGCTGCTCGGCGCCGAGGAATTCGGTTTCGCCACTGCGCCCCTGGTGGTCTCGGGCTGCATCATGATGCGGGTCTGCCACCTCGACACCTGCCCCGTCGGTGTCGCGACGCAGAACCCGGTACTGCGCGAACGCTTCACCGGCAAGCCGGAATTCGTCGAGAACTTCATGCTGTTCGTCGCCGAAGAGGTCCGGGAACTGCTGGCGGAGTTGGGCTTCCGCACCCTGGACGAAGCCATCGGCCGGGTCGATATGCTCGACACCTCGCAGGCCAAGGCGCATTGGAAGGCCAGCAAGCTGGATCTGTCGCCGATCCTCGACGATGTCGAGACCGCATTCATGCGCCAGGACAGGTACTGCACCAAGACCCAGGACCACGGCCTGGACAAGGCGCTGGACATCCAGCTCATCGCGCAGAGCGCCGATGCGCTCGAACGCGGCCAGGCGGTGAAGTTCGAAACCAAGATCACGAACGTGAACCGCACCGTCGGCACCATGCTCGGCCACGAGGTGACCAAGCTCTACGGTGGCGCCGGCCTGCCCGATGACACCATCGACATCACCTTCACCGGCTCCGCGGGCAACAGCTTCGGCGCGTTCGTCCCGGCAGGCATCACGCTGCGGGTGCAGGGTGACGCGAACGACTATGTGGGCAAGGGTCTTTCCGGCGGCCACCTGATCGTGCGCCCATCGCTGAACGCACCTGCCGACTTCGTCGCGGAGCAGAACATCATCGCGGGCAACGTGATCCTGTTCGGCGCCACCAGCGGCCAGGCATTCATCAACGGTGTAGTCGGCGAGCGGTTCGCCGTGCGCAACTCGGGCGCCACCGCGGTGGTCGAGGGCGTCGGTGACCACGGCTGTGAGTACATGACCGGTGGCCGCGTAGTCATCCTCGGTGAGACCGGCCGCAATTTCGGCGCCGGTATGTCCGGTGGTGTCGCGTTCGTCTACGACCCGAACGGCACCTTCGAGGCCAAGCTCAATCCGGAGCAGGCCGATGCCGTCGAGCAGCTCGTCGGTGACGACTTCACCTGGCTGCGCGACATCATCACCCAGCACCGTGACCAGACGGGTTCGGCTGTCGCCGAGCGCATTCTGAGCGACTGGTCACAGCAGGTGAACCACTTCGTGAAGGTTATGCCGCGCGAATACAAGAAGGTTTTGCTCGCGATCTCCGAGGCCGAGAAGAACGGCACGGACGTCGACGAGGCGATCATGGAGGCGGCACGTGGCTAACAGGAGTGTTCAAAGATGTCGACGAGGCGCTGTGACCATTCGGGGGCGGCACGTGGCTGACAGGAGTGTTCTAAAGATGTCGACGAGGCGCTGTGACCATTCGGGGGCGGCACGTGGCTGACCCGCAAGGATTTTTGAAGACCACCAAGCGGGAGCTGCCGACGCGTCGTCCGGTTCCGCTGCGCCTGATGGACTGGAAAGAGGTCTACGAGGAGGGTTTCTCCCACAAGACCTTGCAGACTCAGGCCAGCCGGTGCATGGACTGCGGTATTCCGTTCTGTCACAACGGCTGTCCGCTGGGCAACCTCATCCCCGAGTGGAATGACCTGGTCCACAGGGGTCAGTGGCGTGAGGGCATCGACCGGCTGCACGCGACCAACAACTTCCCGGAGTTCACCGGGCGGCTGTGCCCGGCGCCGTGCGAGGCGTCCTGCGTCCTCGGTATCAACCAGGATCCGGTGACGATCAAGCAGGTCGAGGTCGAGCTCATCGAGAACGCCTTCGACGAGGGCTGGGTGACCCCGGTCTACCCGACCCGCCTCACCGGCAAGAAGGTCGCCGTCGTCGGTTCCGGTCCCGCCGGTCTCGCTGCCGCGCAGCAGCTGACCCGCGCCGGTCACACCGTGACCGTCTTCGAGCGCGCCGACCGCATCGGCGGCCTGCTGCGCTACGGCATCCCGGAATTCAAGATGGAGAAGCGCTTCATCGACCGCCGCCTCGCGCAGATGGAGGCCGAAGGCACCATCTTCAAGACCGGTGTGAACGTCGGTATCGACATCACCGCCGGTGAACTGCGCGCGCGGTTCGACGCGGTCGTACTCGCCGGTGGCGCCACGCTGGCCCGTGACCTGCCGATCCCCGGTCGGGATCTGGACGGCATCCACCAGGCGATGGAGTTCCTGCCCTGGTCCAACCGGGTGCAGCTCGGCGACGATGTCACCGATGAGAACGGCCTGCCGCCGATCCACGCGAAGGACAAGAAGGTCGTCATCATCGGTGGCGGTGACACCGGCGCGGACTGCCTCGGCACCTCGCACCGGCAGGGTGCGGCGAGCATCCACCAGTTCGAGATCATGCCGCGGCCGCCGGAAGAGCGTGCCTCCTCCACCCCGTGGCCGACCTACCCGCTCATGTACCGGGTCTCCTCGGCACACGAGGAGGGCGGCGAGCGCGTGTTCTCTGTGAACACCGAGCGTTTCGTCGGCGCGGACGGCAAGGTCACCGCGCTGGAGGCGCATGAGGTCAGGATGGTCAACGGCCGCTTCGAGAAGGTCGAGGGCACCGAATTCACCCTCGAGGCCGACCTGGTGCTGCTGGCCATGGGCTTCACCGGACCCGAAAAGCCGGGTCTGCTCGAAGGTTTGGGTGTCGGCTACGACCAGCGCGGCAACGTCCAGCGTGATAAGAACTGGGCGACCAACATTCCCGGCGTCTTCGTCGCCGGTGATATGGGCCGCGGCCAGTCCCTGATCGTCTGGGCCATCGCCGAGGGCCGCGCTGCGGCCTCCGCGGTCGACAAGTTCCTGGAAGGCGAGACCGCGCTCCCCGCGCCGATCGCCCCGACGGCAGTCGCCCAGCGCTAGAACCTCTCTCTTACCGGAGCGGATAAGGGCGCCTGTGGACTCGAGTCCACAGGCGCCCTTGCTTGTGTGCCCGAGTCTTGTTGTCGGTGACGGGAATCGGACACGGCCACCAGTTCGAATGGCGCAAGTTGTGGTGTTGCCTTATTGTGATCTTCGGCGTGGTGCGTGATCTTGGGATGTGGTCGCGTCGTGCATGTCATACCGGCGGGTGACTCGCGTTCACCCGACGTGCACTGGACCGACATCCGCCGAGGTCAGCATGGTTGGCGAACGACTGTCGGCGCTTGCTCTCGCAAGGGGCAACGGTTTTGAACTGGAGCAATATGCGGTTGAAGAAAGTTGCCGCCGTACTCGGTGCGTGCGCGGCTGTTACATCCGGCGTGGTCCTCGGTAGCGGTTCGGTAACGGCCGATCCGGGGTGCCCGAGCCTCTACGTGGTTGCCGTTCCCGGCACCTGGGAGACCGGAAAGGATAAGACGCCGCAGCCCGGTATGTTGTCCGGCGTCACCAACGGTCTGCCCAGGTCGGTAGACGTCGACTACGTGACGTACGCCGCGACCGCATTCCCTTGGGAAGGCGATGTTTACGGTGCGTCCAAGAAGGAAGCGACCGACCGGGCCCGTGACCTGGCGACCGCGATGGTGCAGAGCTGCGGCGGCACCAAGATCGCGCTTCTCGGCTACAGCCAGGGTGCGGATGCCGCGGGTGATCTCGCGGCCGAGATCGGCAGCGGCCTCAGCTCGATTCCGGCGGACCGGATCGCGGGCGTCGGCCTGATCTCCGATCCGCGCCGTTCGCCCACCGACATTCAGGTCGGTCCGGTCGCACAGGGTGGGGGTGCCGGTGGCGCTCGGGTCGGCGGCTTCGGCTGGCTCAGCGATCGCACCCGCACCATCTGCGCGGTCGACGATCTCTACTGCGCCACCGCTACCGATGACTTCGTGACCCGGTTCGCCGGATTCCTTGCGCAGACCTCCGAGGCGAACCCGGCGAACATCTGGCGCTACCAGCTCGAGGCGGGCGCCATCATGAACGACCTGATGTCGCGCGGGGGTGTCCCGACGCTGCAGTCGCAGCTGACCGACTCCGCGAACGAGCAGCGGGCCAAGGATCTGGAGCGGTTCTACAAGTCGCAGGCGCATACGCTCTACGGCAGCTACCCGGTGGGCGGCGGACAGACCGCTATCAGCTGGATGCACAACTGGATCGCGGGCATGGCCTGATACCCAGGCGGTAGTCCCAAGGCAAAAGCGAAGGCCACCCTTCCTGTTCGGAGGGGTGGCCTTCGCTTGTCCAACGGGTCTGGGCTGCTAGCCGGCCGAGCCGGTCGACGGCAGGGCTGGCGGCTGCCAGGGCTGCCACGGACCATCGTGCTGATCGTCGGGGCCGCGGTGATGGTGATGACGGCGGCCATCGTGGTCGCCGCGTGGTCCGTCCCAGTCCTGACCGTCGATATCGGTGCCCTGCAACGGAATCTGGTCTGACGCTGCTTGAACCGTCGGCGCGGACGAATCGGGCGCGGCCGCGGATGCGGTGACCGCGAGTGCACTGAGCGGAACTGCGGCCAGGGCGCCTGCGATCGCAACGCGAGCGAACCCCCGCCTGAAGGAGGTCGATGTCTTGGAGAGCAAAACGGTTCCTTTCCTCGGACCGTGAGTCGCTGGTGCGGCGGCTCACCGGACCCATACAAGGCTCCGTCACTGGGACTGCGGTGCGACTCGTCTGGCAGTCGACTGTGAATGACCGAGTCTGTGAATAACCGTCAGGATCGCTGTGAGATGTTGCGTGGCAACAGATCCCAGACGTGCCCGTTCTCATTGATGGTGGCCGCGGTGCGGCGGCCGCTGCGGGAGAACAGGATTCGGGTGATCGAGCAGTAGTCGATCGGGAAGGTCAGCGGCCGTACCAGGCCCAGCACGTCCTGCAGGATCACATTGATCACCCCGCCGTGCGCGAAGACGGCCACCGTATCGGCGGGATCGGTATGGGCGGCGATCGAGGTGACAGCGTCGCGCACCCGCGTAATGAAGGCCGGTCCGTCGATCTGCTCGGGCAGATGCCCGGACTTGATCCGCTCATAGACGGCGTGGAATTCGACCTTGGCGTCCTCGATCGGAATGTAGGCGGGCAGATCCCGATCGTATTCCGCCAGGTCATCGATGACGTCGACCGCGAGGCCCAGCTTCGCCGCCGTCGGCTCGGCCGTCTCCCGCGCCCGCCGCTGCGGACTGCTCACGATCCGGCTGATCCGATGCTGACTCAATGCCGCGGGCACCCGCTCCGCCTGCTCCACCCCAACCGGCGCCAATTCAGGATCCGCGCGACCACCGGTGGTCAGCACCCGCACCGGCTGAGCATGACGAACAAGAATCAACTGCACCCCGCCCACTCTGCCGTATGCCGGTCGGGTTCTGTCCCCGGGGCATCGGTGCGTTGTGACTCGCACACTTCTGGCGGGTCGAGAATGTCGACGGACGGCCAGTGGTCCATGTATACGAACTCGACCCGGCTACTGACGTGTACGCGCTCACCGGCATTCATCATGAGCAACCGAAGCTGAGCGTGCCGTTCGACATCGACAGCGACCTGACCGGTATCGACCGGCTGTAGATTCGCCCAGCTGTCACCCGAGGGTGCCGCCGCAGCCGCACGCGCCGCAGGACGACCTCGACGACGAACTGCTGCTCGCGGCCGAGGTGGCTTCCGAACGCACCGCCATCTGGGCGTCTGTCGGAAATACCGAAACGGCCCGGCTCGCGAGCCGGGCCGTTGTCGTATGGTTTCGCCTACTGCTGCTTCTTGCGCTGGGTCAGCAGGTAGATGCCGCCGACGATCAGGGCGATGACGACCAGGCAGCAGATGCCGCCGATGATCAGCCCACTGCTGCTCTTCTTCTTTTTCTTGGCCGTGAACTCCATCGCCGACGACAAGGTGTCCGAGTTGGTCCAGGTGTCCGCGCTCGCCCACACCTGCGGGTCCAGCAGAGTGGTGTTGGTCAGCAGGTCAAGATACATATGCATCCCCATAGTTGTAGGTACCGGCCTCCTCCCGGGGCCGAATTATCAAGGTTAGCGGGCGATTACGGCATATGGAACTTTTCGGTACTGCAATCTTTCATAGTGAGCCCCTCGGCGGTGCGATGCTCAGCGCGGCTTCACCAAGGGGAACGGCAGCGTCTCGCGAATACTGCGGCCGGTGATCAGCATGACGATGCGGTCGACGCCCATCCCCAACCCGCCGGTCGGCGGCATCGCATGTTCGAGCGCCTGCAGGAAGTCCTCGTCGAGCTCCATCGCCTCTGGATCGCCGTTGGCCGCCAGCATCGATTGTTCGGTGAGCCTGCGCCGCTGTTCGATCGGATCGGTGAGTTCGCTGTAGGCCGTACCCAATTCGACGCCCCAGGCGACCAGATCCCAGCGCTCGGTCACGCCGGGGATGCTGCGGTGCGCGCGGGTCAGCGGGGAGACCGAGGTGGGGAAGTCGATATAGAAAGTCGGCTCCTGCGTTTGGGATTCGACCAGATGCTCGTACATTTCCTGCACGACCTGTCCGGCGTCCCAGCCGTGCTGATAGGGCACCTGCGCCTTATCGCAGAGTTCGCGCAGTTCGTCGAGTGTGGTCTGCGGTGTGACCTCGCTGCCCAGCGCCTCGGATACCGCGCCGTGCACGGTCTTCACCGACCACTCACCGGAGATGTCCACCTGTTCGAAGGAACCGTCCGGATTGGGGCGCAGTGCCACCATCGCACCATTGGCCGCCAGCGCGGCGTCCTGAATGAGCTGGCGGGCCAGGTGCATCATGCGCTCGTAGTCGGCATGCGCCTCATAGGCCTCGAGGCTGGTGAACTCCGGATTGTGGCTGAAGTCCACACCCTCGTTGCGGAAGTTGCGGCCGATCTCGAACACCTTCTCCATGCCGCCGACGCACAGCCGCTTGAGATACAGCTCGGGTGCGATCCGCAGATACAGATCCAGGTCGTAGGCGTTGATATGGGTGAGGAACGGGGTCGCGTTGGCGCCGCCGTGCACCTTCTGCAGGATCGGGGTCTCGACCTCGAGATATCCCCAGGCGTTCAACGAATCTCGGAGGGAACGCACCACCGCGGTGCGCTTGGTCAGCACCTCGCGGACCTCCGGATTGATCGCCATATCGACGTAGCGCTGGCGCACCCTGGCCTCGGGATCGGACAGGCCCTTCCACTTGTCCGGCAACGGGTGCAGGCATTTGCCGATCATCCGCCAGTCTGCCGCGAGCAGGGAGAGTTCGCCGCGGCGACTGCGGCCGATCTGACCGCTGACCTCGATCAGGTCACCGAGGTCGAAGAAGTCACCGAATTCGGCGCTGCGCTGCGCACCGACCCGATCGCGGTCGATGACCAGCTGGATATCGTCGGTCCAGTCCCGGACCACCGCGAAGATCACGCCGCCGTAATCGCGGATGCGCAACAGCCTGCCGCATACCCGAACCGTGGTGCCGCGCGGTGAACGACGTGCTGCCGCAACGGTATGCGTCGGGGGATAGGCGACCGGATAGGCATCGATGCCTTCGGCACTGAGCCGGTCGAGTTTGTCCATGCGCACCCGCACCTGCTCCGGGCGACGTGGCAGCTGTTCCGCGCCGACGATATTCGGCAGATCCGGCGGGCTGCCGTCGGCGTGCAGTCCGGTAATGCCCGTGGGTACCGCGCTGTGCAGACCGGTGTGAGTGATGGTCTCGGGGTCCTTGCCGAAGCGCGGCAGGAAGCCCTCGGCGAGCGCACTGGCCATGGCGACCCGGGGTAGCTGCCTGCGCTCCTCGAACAGGAAGAACCGTGGCACCCAGTACGGCTGATACTTCACATTCGACCGATACAGCGCCTCCAGCTGCCACCAGCGCGAAAAGAACAGCAGCACACCGCGCCACAGGCGCAGCACCGGACCTGCGCCGATGCGCCCGCCCTCCTCGAAGACCGAGCGGAACACCGCGAAGTTCAGCGAAACCTTGGTGATGCCAAGCTGTTCGGAGGTCAGTGCGAGCTGGGAAATCATCAGCTCCATCACGCCATTCGGGCCGTGCGGATCTCGGCGCATCAGCTCGAGTGAGGCACCGGTGCGGCCCCACGGCACCAGCGACAACATGCCGAGCACGCGCTCCTCGGGTTGGGATGCGGCCGAAGGTTGTCCGTTGTGGCTGGTGGTGGGCTGGCGGGTGAGCTTCACCGCCTCCACCAAAAGGCAGTCACCATCCAGCGGATCGCCCAACCGCCCGAGCGCCATCGAGAAGCCGCGCTCGGTTTCGGTGTCGCGCCAGGCATCCGCGCGGGCGATCACCTGTGGGAATTCCTCGGCCGAGATATCGCGATGGCGGCGGATCCGAACGGTGATCCCGTGCTTGCGCAATCGGTTCGCGGCCTGACGGACCTGTTTCATCTCCGGGCCCGCCAGCGAGAAGGTCCTGGTGTCGAGGATGGCCTCGTCGCCGAGGCGCAGCGCCGAGAGTCCGGCCCGCCGGTATGCTGTCGCGCCGAGCTCGCTGGCGCCCATGACTGCTGGCGCCCAACCGAATTGGTCGGCCAGTTGCAGCCAGGCGTCGATCGCCTGCGGCCAGGCCTCGCGGATGCCGATCGGATCGCCGCTGGCGAGGCAAACGCCCAACTCGACCCGGTAGGTGAGCGCGGCCTTGCCGCTCGGCGCGAAGACCACGGCCTTATCGCGGCGAGTCGCGAAGTATCCCAGCGAATCCTCGACATCGGAGCGTTCCAGCAGACCGCGGATCGCGGATTCGTCGGTGCCGGTCATCGCATTGCCCGCGCGTTGCGAGCGCAGCAGGATGACCACCGCGGCCAGCAATGCGATGGCGCCGAACAGACCGAGCAGGAAGTTGACGAACGGACGTGGGTGGCCGTCGAAGTGTTCGTTGTCCACCAGCACCGCGGCGGTCACCCGATAGACCGACCACAGCGGCCGCTGCACGCCCTGTGGCAGCGAGCCGGGCAGCAGCTCCACCAGACCCCAGCCGAGCAGACAGCCGACCGCGAGGCCACCGGCCAGCACGCCCAACGCCTTCCAGCCCGCACCGCGGCGCACCTTGGTGTAGAACTCGCGCCAGGACGCGAGCAGCACGCCGATCGCGACGATCTGCACCACCGCGGCCACGAGCGCGTTCATATCGCCCTCGTCGGCGAATTCCAGGGCGTTCGCCAGTGCATAGAGCGCGGTATAGCCGAGCAGCAACCACCAAGCGATCCGCTTGCGGCTGGCCGTCGCCCCCGCGAGCAATCCGACCACCAGTGCCCATACGAGGCTGGTGTCCGGTGCGTCGAAGTAGTACAGGTCGATATAGCGACGCGGCACATGTGTCAGGTACCGCAGTCCGGGCGAGAGGCTCCACAGGAAGCAGAGCACGGCGAAAACGCCGAGGAGCAGACCCGCGATATGCGGGACCTCGCGCAACCGTCCGTGTCCGCGATGCGGAACCGGTGGTGCCGGTCTGTCCGAGGGTGGTTCGGTGTCGATGTGTTGCCGGGCGTGCGTGGTGGTCACAGCACCAGTGTGTACGGTGCCGCCGTACTGGTGCTCGAAGACCACCCGGGCATGTCGGTGTTTCATTCGTGACACCTCCTGGGCGCTCCGTGGTCACGCTGCGCTACCGCTGCCCGGCCCGTCGCTCGCGTCGCCGGTATCGGCGCGTCATTCATGCGTGTCAGCTGTCAGAGCGGGGGTTGGCGTTTCGCCGAACACCGACACGGAGTAAGGATGTATCCCATGTCCGATGCAGTCGATGTGCCGATCGATGACGACGTCATTCGACTCGGTCAGTTCCTCAAGCTGGCCAATCTGATCGAATCCGGGTCGGAGGCCAAGACCGTGATCGCCGCGGGGCTGGTCCGGGTGAACGAGGAGGTGGAACTACGTCGCGGACGGCAGCTGCACGTCGGCGACATTGTGGCCATCGCCGGTCACAAGGCCAGGGTTGCGGCGGTGTAGTTCAGTTCTCGGCGCGGACCACGATGCCGTCGTGGTCGCTGTAGAGCATATCGCCGGGTACGAAGGTGACCCCGCCGAATTCGATCGGGATATCGCGGTCGCCGGAGCCGGTCTGGGTGCTCTTGCGCGGATTGGTGCCCAATGCCTTGACGCCGATATCGAGCGTGCGCAGAATCGCCGAATCACGCACCGCGCCGTTGACGATGACACCGGACCAGCCGTTGGCCACGCCGCGTCCGGCGATGATGTCGCCGACCAGTGCGGTGTGCACGCTTGCGCCACCGTCCACCACGAGCACGCCGCCATTGCCCGGTTCGCTCAGCGTTTGCTTGACCAGCAGGTTGTCCTGGAAGCAGCGGATCGTGGTGATGCGCCCTGAGAACGCCGCACGCCCGCCGAACTGGATGAACTGCGTATCGCAGCTGCGGATTTCCGGGCCGATCTCGTCGGCGAGATCCGCGGTAGCAACTACATTTTGCGATTCGGTCACTGTGTTATTTTGCCGCGCCTGCGGCGCGGCGGGTTCGCGGGCCCCTGGTGTCTCGCGTCCGAGCCGTCGAGACTCGCGACTGCGCCGCATGCGCTCCGACGACTCGGACACGAGACGGGCCGCGAACGGTCGCCTAAAGACTCGCTCCGTGGTCGTCGGGGTGAGTGCCGATGGTCAGCGCTGACCGACGGGCGCCCAGCAAACCGTATTGCTAACGGTGCCCGTAATGCATCTGGTATTTGATCCGCTCGGTTTCGCGCATCTTGTTGTGGTTGATCCATTCCGGATCGAGGCCGTGCTGGCCCAATCGGAAGCGACGCCAGACGTAGCTGAGCGACACGGTGAACAGGATCAGCGGCACGAGCATCATGACGATCATGCCGATCTTCAATGCCATCGGCCCGGGGAACAGCAGCCACAGCAGGAAGAACGGGATGAACGGTACGACGAACCGGACGAGATAGCGCTCCATGGCCCCGTGCCCGACGAGGTCGTGGATAACCCACTCGTGCAGCTCTTTGGGGAGCTCGCGGCCGAGATCGTAGGCGATCCGCTGGCCTAACGTGGGGCGTTTCATATGCCAAGGCTATGCCTGTGAGGTCGGTCACCGCTACGGATTGATTGCAGGTCAGGCCGAGTAACCACAGGTTCGGCGAATATTCGGCAAGGGCGCAATCAGGCGCGACCGTGACGGCGTTCGTAGGCCAGACGCTCGGATTCCGCGCGCTTGCGCGAGGCAGAATCGGCCAGCGCCGGATCGAGGCCGTGCTTGACCAGACGCGATCTGCGATACACGTACATCAAGGCCGCGGTGAAATAGATCAGCGGCAGATACAGCAGCGCCATCATCGCGAAGCCCATCCACAGCGGCCCCGGTACCAGCAGGAACAGGCTCAGCACCGGAATCATCGGGATCAGGAAGCGGATCAGATAGCGCCGCGCCGCGCCCGGTCCGGTGAGGTCGTCGAGTACCCACGCCGACATCGACTCGGGCAATGTGCGCCCGCAGATATAGCCGATGCGCTGCGGCAGCGTCGGTGTCGTGCGTTCAGCCATGCTGTTCAGCATCCTCCGCCCGGGTTCACCCGGACAACTTCGCCGACCGGCGTTCTATCCCCTTCGATGACCGCTGGCAACTGCGCGCACGGCCCTCGAAGGCGGTTCGCTAGCTCTGCCTGCTGGTGTGGAATTCGGCGATCTGGGTGGTCAGGTTGTGCGTGGAGTGCTTGACCGCGATCTTCACGAACGGCTCGATGGTCTTGCCGAGCACCTTTCCGGCAATGCCGCCCGGTACGCGATAGTCGACGATCGCGTCGACGGTGCACAGGTCGGCGCCCTTATCGTGGAACAGGAAGGTCGACTCGATCTCGAAGCCCTTGATCGACTTCACCGCGATCGCGAAATTCTCCTCCCAGCGCACCACCTGGAGCCGCGAATGCAGCGAGGCGGGACCGAGTTTGATGACGCCGTCGAACGTCGCGCCGACGCCCTCTACCTGTTCGGTGCGCGGGGTGAAGTCCTGGACCTCGGTGATGAAGCGCGACAGATTTCGGTAGTCGTTGACATACGCGAATGCGGTTTCGGCCGTCGCCGCACAGTCTTCGACGATCTTCACTTCGGTCATGGCCCAACTGTAACGGGTTGCTATCTGCCCGGCAGCTCGCGCTTGCATTTGCAAGCGTCAGGCGGTGACCGCCAGTGTCGCCGCCAGACCGAACGCCACCGACATCACCGCGACCTCGACGACCGCCCGCCGCAGCGAGGATTCGGCCTGCATCCGATGGCTGGTCGCGAGCGGTACCCAGGTGCGTCGCCACCACCAGCCCAGCGCCAGCAAACCAACCAGCACAAGGGTTTTCGCGAGCAGAATGCGTCCGTAGCCGGTCGTCACGAACGGCGTGATCCCGCCGACCCGCACCAGCCCGTTGACGATGCCGCTCACCGCGACAACGCCGACCATCGGCAATGCCACGGCCGAATACCGGGGCAGCGTCACCGCCCATTCACCGCGGGTACGCACCACCAGTGCGAGCGCGACCAGCAGCCCGAACCAGGCTGCCGCCGCCAGCGCATGCACCGCCGCGAGCACCGAACCGAAGGGCTGCTGCGACATATGCCCGGTGATCGGCCGCAGCGCCAGCGCCACCGCAGCGAAGACCAGCACCAGATCGGCCGATGCGGTCTCCGGTCGCCGGAACGCCAGCGCCGAATAGCCGGCGACCGCACCGCTGCCGACCAGTACGGCGATACCGACCTGACCGCCGCTGATCTCGACCAGGAAGTTGCCGAATTGCCCGCCGGTGAGTCTGCCGAGGGGCACACCAACGACCGCGGCCGCCTCGAAGACCAGCACCGCGAATTCGGTGACACACCAGATTCCGGCCAGTATCGCGAGTACCCGCCACGGCGGGCGCAGCCGATCGTGCAGCCGGGGCAGCGCGGCCAGCCCGAGCACGGTCGCCCCGGCACAGTCGGCGATCACTCGGACGATGCTCGCGCTTTGGGCAGGGGCCGGGATCGCCAGGATCAGGGCCAGCGCCACCCCGAGTAGTCCGGCCGGGACGACCAGCAGCAGCGCTTGCGCATGTCCGCCGGTCGTCCCCTGCGCCTTGTTCACCCGTGTGCTCTTCTCACCGCTGCGGTTTCCGGCCCCTACCGCCGAACAGGGCGAATGCGAGACCACCGCCGAACAGGATGACAGCGCCGACAATGAAGATCCACAACGGAATTCCCTCGGAGTCGGCCTTATCGCCGGAGCTGTTCCGACTGCTGGCACTCGGGCCCGGCGTGCCATTGCCCGCCTTGGTGAGGGTGAAGGTCAACTCGCCCTTGACCGGATGTCCGTCGGCGGAGGTGACCCGGTATCCGATCTTGTAGACGCCGGTCGGGCCGAGTTCGCCGACCGCGACGCTGACGGTGGGGCCGTCAACCGTCGGGTCGCCCTTGGACCACAGATTGCCGTCGGGGCCGACCACGGTCAGCGCCGGAAAGCTCGTCTGCAGCGGCTCGTTGAACGTGATGCTCACCCGCTCCGGACCGGTATCGATGCTCGCCCCGTCGGCGGGCACGCTGCTGACCGGGGACGAATGCGCCGCGGCCGGGCCTGCCGCGAGCAAACCCACGCCCAGCAGGAGCAGACCGGCGACGAGCCCGGCGAGCAGTCGCCGCGCCGCGACGACCGCGCTGCCCTGGTCGGTCATGCCCGGCGTCCGCGGATCACATTGCCGAGACCCAGGGCAACACCGAGCAGGCCGAGGGCGAGGCCGATGCCACCCAGCCAGCGTGCGGTGTCGTCGGTGTCCTTCGATGTCTCGGCCGCTTCGGCGTCGACGTGATGACCATCGCCGCCCTTCCCCGCCGCGAGGGCGAGCGTCGGCGCCGGATGCTCGGGTTCGGAGCCGTCGCTGCCCATCGGCTGATCCCATTTGACGATCTTGCCGTCGCTGTAGGTCTGGGTGGCCGGGAGGCTGATCGTCTCCTGGCTCGGCAATGGGCCGACCGAGAGTACGAAGCGCTGGAACTGACCGGGGCCGACGCCGGGCGTGCCGGGAACGGCGGTCCAGGTGACGGAGATGGCCTCGGCCTTGTCGTTGCGGTCGACCTTGGCGGTCCAGCCGGGGATGGGTTCGGTGCGAGCGCTCTTGAGGTTGGGCAGGGTGACGGTCAGTGCGGTGGTGTTGGCGGTCTCCGATTCGGTCGGGACCTTGAGGGTGACCACCGAATATCCGCCCTGCGTCGCGCCGGGTGCATCGGCGGTGACGTGTGCGGAGGCGGTACCGCCCGCGAGGAGAACCAGGCCAGCGGCGGCCGCGGCCGTGCAGGCATGCGAGATCTGCGTGCGCATGAGTGAAGTGCTTTCTGTCCGAGGGGGGTTGGGTGTGGCGGGTCAGGCCGACACCGGCGGCGCGCGCGGACCGATCGCGCCGTTCGGAGGAAAGCTGTAGTTTCCGAGACCGGGATTCGACCAGCGGAGCGGGCCGGTGATCTCGGTTGATGCCGACGATCGTGGGGCGACCGCGCGAATGACGCTGGAGGCCACCGTGTAGAGCCGCTCGGCCAGCAGGATCAGTGCGACGCAGCCGAGGGTTGCGATCAGGTGCGCCACCAGCATCCAGCTGGTGGGTACATAGGACGGATGCAGACCGCCGAGCGGTGCACCGGTAGGTCTGGGACCGTGGGAGTGATCGATCAGTCCGGACAGCACCGCATGTCCGGCGAGCTGACCGAACGCGAGCGGACCGAGCAGTGCTGCACGTCCACCACTCATCGAATCGGTGACCGAATGCGCGTTATCCCCCCGCCACGGTGGCCGGAGTCGACCCGTACCGCAGGCCGCGGCCCAACCCGTCAGCATCGAAACAAAGAGCAGCAGCGCGAGATCCGTCGAATCCGGAAATCCGCCGCCCGCGGCACCATGCGCGGCGACGGCGAGCGCCCCGGCCATCCCGCCTACCGAGCAGCCACGCAGGCTACGGGTAGTCGGTCCGGGGCGCATTCTATCGATCAGCTGACGCCGAGGCGCGCCAACACGTCGGCCTCGATACCGGACAGCTCGTTGGAGATCGATGCGTGCACGGCGCGGCGGCGCGGCGCGGGCATCTGCTCGGCGGTCCGAATCGCGGCGGTCAGATTGCCGAGTCGGTCCTGGGTGGCGACGACGAACTTCTGGGTCTCACCCTTGTTCGACTTGTCGCCCGACTCTGTGCCGATCTTGTCGAGGGCGGCTTCGGTATTGGTGATCCGGGCCTGTAGGCGACCGCCGTGGCCGCTGAAATCACCGAGCTGTTCGATGCCGATGCCGAGCTGATGTGCCCGACGGGTATCGATCTGGCCGCGTATGAAGGTCGCGGCGCGGTAGGCCAGCGGCGCGAGTACCGGCACGAGCACACGGGCGACACCGAGGTATTTGCGGACCTGGCTCGCGCTGAACGGATCCCGCTCGGCCTTGGCCGCCACCTTGAGTGCGGCCTTCTCCTCCGCCTGCAGCGTGGAGATCTGGGCCTTGGCGACCATGCGCTGGGTACGTGCCTCCGCGCGCCGGGCCTTGCGGTCGTTCTTGGCGCCGAGTTTCGCCTCCATGGCGGCCTTGTGCTTGAGGGCTTTCGCCTCGGCCCTGCGGCTCGGCCGCCGTTTGCGCTTCGTGAACAACCCCATCGAAGGCCCTCCGTGTTGCTGGTTCCCATGGCAGTACGACGTCGGGGAACGCTCGTCCGCCCATGTCACACGTGTCGTCAGTACCCTATCGGGTCCATGGTGGCAGCTGCGAGTGGGTGAGTGCTCGACTTGGCTCGCACATAGCGCCGTGTCATGCGGTTCGCGGAGTTGTCAGGGGTCTGGACCATACTGCGTATGTGTATTCGGGCATCGGTGACCGCGACGGTCACAATCACGAAGGCGTAGCCGACGAGCGGCAAGCCGAGGTGAATGCGGTGCCGACGTCAGCGGGGCCGACCGCATTCGTCGATGCCAGGGCGTTGATCGGCTGCCGTCACCGATTGCATTTGAACGCCGCCCATCCCGAATCGCTGACCGGGGTGACCGAGGACGCCGGGGTACGCCAGCGCCGCGACGCCGCGACGGCGCACCGCACCCGGGTGCGCGAGGCACTGATCGCCGCGGATCCGGACAACTGGGTGGTGATCGATCCGACACTGCGCGCGGGGGAGCGGGCCGCGGCCACGATGCGCGCATGTGCCGAAGGCGCACAACATATCTGGGGCGGGCTGCTGCCGCAGGAGCCGGATACCGGGCGCCGCGGTGGCTCGGAGATCCTGCTGCGCGATCTCGATCGCGGCGGCTATATCCCGGTGATCGTGGTCAACCACAAGGTGACCGACCCGCGCCAGCCCGAACCGGCCGACTTCCACCCGACCACCTCGGACCCCTATCGCTGGGATCCACAACCGGATCCGCATCGCAAACTGCGCCAGCAGCCCCGCGACCAACAGCGGCTCACACATCTGTACCGCATGCTGCAGCGGCACGGTCTGGCCAGCCCCGCACTGGTCGGCGGCGTGATCGGCTACCACTTCGACCGCATCCTGGTACACGATCTCGGTCCGCTGCTCGACGATTACGACCGGCGCTACGCCGATCGGATCGCGGTGGTGCGCGGGGAATTGCCGACCGTTCCGTCGAAGGTGCCCGAATGCCGCCAATGCCCGTGGTGGACGCGCCGGGCGCCCGCCGATGAGGCGCAGGTCGCGGGGCAGAGCTGCGAAGGTTGGCTGACCGAACATCGAGATGTCAGCCTGGTCGCGCCCGGCTCGCGCGCGGATGTGCTGCGTGGGCACGGGGTCGAGACCATCAACGATCTGGCCGCCTGGGTCGGTGACGATCCGGAGGACTGGCAGCACGGCCCGTTCGACGAGGCGGTCGTCACCGCCCGGGCCTGGCTCGCGGGCGCACCGCTGGTCCGCCGGGCCGAGCGGGTCTGGGTGCGCCGGGCCGATGTCGAGGTGGACGTCGACCTGGAGAGCTTCCAGGAATACGGCGCCTACCTGTGGGGCACGCTGCTCGACGGCGTGTACCGCCCGTTCGTCACCTGGGATCCGCTGCCAACCGAGGATGAGGGCCGGTCCTTCGGCGAGTTCTGGACCTGGCTGATGACGGTGCGCGCCGAGGCCATCGCGGCCGGGAAAACCTTTGCCGCCTACTGCTATTCACGCACCGCCGAGGACAAATGGCTCTACGAATCGGCGCGCCGGTTCGCGGGTCGGCCGGGAGTGCCGACGGTTGACCAGGTGCGCGCGTTCGTCGACGGACCGCAGTGGGTGGATATGTTCCAGGCCGTCTCCGACCAGTTCATCTGCCCGAATGGCAAGGGGTTGAAGAAGATCGCGCCGGTGGCCGGATTCTCCTGGCGCGATCCCGAGGCGGGCGGTGAGGCGTCGATGAGCTGGTATCGGCTGGCCGTCGGCTACGAGGGCGAACCCGATCTGAGTCAGCGCACCCGGCTGCTCGAGTACAACGAGGACGATGTGCGCGCCACCATGGTGCTGCGCGAATGGATGAAGCCGCGCGAGCCGGTGTCGCACTGCGCCGATATCGAGGTTCCTGGCATCGCCGATTTCAAGAGTCGTACTATCGCGACGTGACAGAGCATGTCGAACAACTCGAGTTCCAGGCAGAAACCCATCAGCTGCTCGAGCTGATGATCCATTCGGTCTACTCCAACAAGGACACATTCCTGCGGGAGCTGATCTCGAACGCCTCCGACGCGCTGGACAAGCTGCGGCTGGAGTCCTTCCGCGATAAGGATCTGCACGTCGACACCTCCGATTTGCATGTCGAGCTGGAGGTCGACAAGGACAACCGGATCCTGACGGTCAGGGATAACGGCATCGGCATGTCTCGCGCCGAGGTGGTCGATCTGATCGGCACACTCGCCAAATCCGGCACCGCCGAGCTGCGCAAGAAGTTGAACGAGGCCAAGTCCGAGGCGGCCGCCGAGGAACTGATCGGCCAGTTCGGTATCGGCTTCTACTCGACCTTCATGGTCGCCGACAAGGTCACCTTGACCACCCGCAAGGCGGGGGAGACCGAAGGCACCCGCTGGGAGTCCGAGGGGCAGTCGACCTACACCATCGAAACCCTCGACGACGCCCCGCAGGGCACCGCAGTCTCGCTGCACCTCAAGCCCGCCGACGAGGACGATCACCTCTTCGACTACACGCTGGAGTGGAAGCTCCGCGAGATCGTCAAGAAGTACTCCGACTTCATCGCGTGGCCGATCCGCATGCAGGTGGAGCGGACCGTCACCGAGGGTGAGGGTGAGGAGAAGACCGAGAAGACGATTCTCGAGGAGCAGACCCTCAACTCCATGAAGGCGCTGTGGACCCGCCCCAAGAGCGAGGTCAGCGACGAGGAGTACAAGGAGTTCTACAAGCACGTCAGCCACGGCTGGGACGATCCGCTGGAGATCATCCCGATGAAGGCCGAGGGCACCTTCGAATATCAAGCGCTGCTGTTCATTCCTTCGCACGCGCCGTTCGATCTGTTCACCCGCGAGCACAAGCGCGGCGTGCAGCTCTACGTCAAGCGGGTGTTCATCATGGACAACTGCGAGGAGCTGATGCCGGAGTATCTGCGCTTCGTCAAGGGTGTGGTGGATGCGCAGGATCTGTCGCTCAACGTGTCGCGTGAAATCCTGCAGCAGGACCGGCAGATCCAGATGATCCGCAAGCGCCTGGTGAAGAAGGTGCTGTCCACGGTCAAGGATCTGCAGGGTGCGGACGACCAAGAGAAGTACCAGACGTTCTGGAAGGAGTTCGGCCGCGTCCTCAAGGAGGGGCTGCTCTCGGACTTCGACAATCGCGAGACGCTGCTGCAGGTTTCGTCGTTCGCCTCGACCGACTCCGAAGAGGAGCTGACGACGCTCGCCCAGTACGTCGAGCGCATGAAGGATGGCCAGGACGCCATCTACTACATGACCGGCGAGACCCGCCAGCAGGTCGAAAGCTCCCCGCATATGGAGGCCTTCAAGGCCAAGGGCCGCGAGGTGCTGATCCTGATCGATCCGGTCGACGAGATGTGGGTCGGCTCGGTAACCGAATTCGACGGCAAGCCGTTCCAGTCCATCGCCAAGGGCGAGGTCGACCTGGAGACCGAGGAGGAGAAGAAGGCCACCGAGTCCCTGCGCGAACAGCAGGACAAGGATTTCGCGGAACTGCTCACCTGGCTCGGCAAGTCCCTGGACAACGTCAAGGAGGTGCGCCTGACCAACCGGCTCACCACCTCGCCCGCCTGCCTCGTCGGAGATGTCTTCGACTTCACCCCGATGTTGGAGCGCATGTACCGCGCGTCCGGTCAGCTGGTGCCCGAGACCAAGCGGATCCTCGAGCTCAACCCGACCCATCCGCTGGTCACCGGTCTGCGCGACGCCTACGACACGCGCAAGGACGATGCCGATGCAGGTAAGGTCCCCGAGCTCACCGAAACCGCCGAATTGCTCTACGGCACAGCGGTTCTCGCCGAGGGCGGGGAGCTGAAGGATCCGGCCCGTTTCGCCCAGATCCTCACCGAGCGGCTCACCCGCACGCTCTGAGAATTCGACCGGCGGCCGCCCCGTCCCCGATGGGGCGGGGCGGCCGCTGCATTCCGCGCTGGTCGCCGTGGAGCCCTGTGCATTTGGGCTGCCACACACCCAGTGAGCGCGTCGCGCAAGCGCAACCTTTGCGAGGTGCCCAACCGGTATGCGCCTACCGGTGCCGCCAACTGATTGCCGCGGCATAGCTCACTTCTGGATAAGTGCTCGCTGCCAACCCTGTAAGGGCACCCGAAACTCGACGGTTGGATCACCAAACTTATTGTGCGCATTGCGATTTCGGCAACAGTGGTTTGGTGCGTGCGCGGCTGCCGGGGTACAGTCGAAGACAGCGAAGGGGAGTAGCCCACAATCGCGCTGTCGACATACTGGTCCGCCGCCCCGCAAGGGCGCGACCCGGCCGCGTGAACCGGTACTGATCCGGTGGGCGAGACCTTCGGCCGAGACAACCATTTCGTTGTCGGCCGGAGGCGTACCTGATCTCCCGGCCGACAGGCCGGAGACCCGGGAGTGCACACCACATGATCGCCACCATCTTGCTGAGCGTCGGGATCGTCTTTCTCGCCGAGTTGGGTGATAAGTCCCAGCTCATGGCGTTGACGTTCGCGCTGCGCTACCGCTGGTGGGTGGTGCTCGGCGGTATCGCGACCGCGACCGCGGTGGTGCACCTGATCTCGGTCGGCGTCGGATATTTCCTGGGCGCCGCCTTGCCGACCCGGGCCATCACGCTGGTGGCCGCCATCACCTTCCTCGCCGTCGGCCTGTGGACCCTGCGCGAGCATTTCGGCGGCGAAGATGCGCAGGACGCGGATCCGAAGCCACCGCGCGCGAACACCGCCCCGTACTTCGTGGTGCTGTCCGCATTCCTGCTCGCCGAACTGGGCGACCGGACCATGTTCGCCACCGCCGCCCTGGCCACCGATAACAGCTGGGTCGGCGTCTGGATCGGCTCCACCGTCGGTATGGTCGCCGCCGACGCTCTCGCCATCGCCGTCGGCATCCTGGTCGGCAAACATCTTCCCGAACATGTCATCGGCATCGGCTCCGGCCTGCTGTTTCTCTACTTCGGTACCGCAAGCCTGCTGGCTGCCGCCCTCCCTGGCATCGGCGTGCTCACCGGCGGCGCACTCGCCATCCTCGCCCCCGCTGCCGCGGGCGTTGCCCTGCTGATGCGAGCACGGCTCGTACACCATTCCGAACTCGTCCACGACCACCCAGCGGCCGGCCCCGCCGAGGAGATGCGCTGACCGGTCGTCACTCATCTGCCGCCGCCCGGCCACCAGCGCCGCACCGGCTGGTACGAGTCGAACGCAATCACATGTACAGCTGTACTGCGCGCCGTCCAGCGCCCGCCGACTCGCCATTACGTGGCGTGCACCCCGCGCGCCTTCGGATGGCGCTGTTCAGCGGCCCGCTGACTCGCCAATACGTGGCGCGCACGCACAGCTCAGGCGCGCACCTCGGACCGGCGCAGCATTGCCTCGCCGTACAGATCACCGCTGCGGCGCACCAGGTCCAACAGCGGTTCTCGGAGTGCTCGAAGTCCGGCCAGATCGTCGACGGCGATGCGTGCAGTGACCATCGCGCTCACCGCCGCGGCCAGGGTTTGGCAGGCGAAGCGCTGCTGTTCGGTGTGGGCGTCGAGGACGTCGGCGATCATCGCGACGAAGGATTCCTGCAGTTGGGCGCGCCGGGCGACTGCCTTCGAACCCACTGCGTACACCTCGACGAGATAGAGCCGGGCGTATGCGGGTTCGGCGATCAGCCCGTCGAAGTAGGCCTCGAGGATCCGGCCCAACCGATCGGGATCGGCCGGGTTCCCGCCATCCGCCGCATAGGATTCGGATCCGCCGATGGCCTGCGCGATATTGGCGATCAGCAGCTCGACGGCCCGCTCGTAGGCGGCCTCGAAACAATCCTCCTTGGAACGGAATTGCTCGTAGAAGGTCTCCCGCGATACCCCGGCTCGTTTCAGGATGGCCGCGACGGAGGTCCCGACGTACCCGTTCTCGACCATGGCCTCGGCCATCGCGCTCAGGATCCGCTCGCGCTGTGAGGCGATCACCTCTTCCCTCGGCAGGCCGTGCCTGCCCCGGGGGAGTTGGCGGGCGCTGCTGGCGGATTGGGTCATACGGTGGCTCCGATAGTCGGTCATACGGTGGGGCGGTATCCGGCCGCGGCTACGCCGGTCGCTCCATTTTGCGGGGTCGTGCCGGTTGGTCGGTGGTGAAGGGCGCCTCTTCGGTGCGCGCGATCTCCAATGCCCGCGCCACCCCGCGGCGTAGCGCGATATCGATGACGCGCTGGGCGATCGGCCGGAACGGTAGCGCCACCGCCACCCACCACGGCGATACGACCTGACGTTTGCGCCGTGCGATGGCGCGTTCGACCGCATCGATCGCGGGGCCGAGCGGCGCTACTCCCGACACCGTCGACCGGCCGAGGATGGCCCGCGCGGCGGCGGTGCCGAAACCGCGCGAGGTCATATCGGTATCGAGTTCGGCGAAGTACGCGACCCCGACCCGAGCCCCGGTATGTCTGACCTCATGGCGCAACGTATTGCCCAGCGCCTCTACCCCGGCCTTCGACGCGCTGTATGCCCCGACCAGCGGCAGATTCACTGCGGCGGCCAGCGACGAGACGACGAGCGCGTACCCGTTCGGATGGCAGATGTGCGGTCCTGCGGCGCGCAGCGTGTAGTAGACGCCGAGCACATTGACCGCAAGCGTCTCCTCCATGACCGCCGGATCCCCGCCGAGCAGCGCCAATTGCTTCGCCACCCCGGCGTTGGCGACCACCACATCCAGTCCTCCGAGCTCGGTGACCAGCGTGTTAACCACCCGCTCCACCTGCGGCTGATCGGCGATATCGCAGTAGCGCCACGGAGCGTCTCCGCATTCGTGCGCCACTTCCGCGAGCAGGTCCGCCTCCAAGCCGAGTAGCGCTACCTTCGCGCCTTTCGCGTGCAGCTGGCGCGCCAATGCGGCACCGATACCACGCGCCGCGCCGGTGATCAGAATCCGGCGCCCGGTCAGCGGCGGGGCGGAAAAAAGCTTCATGCCAGCGACGATACCACCTGTGAACATATATGTTCGCAAAGAATTCGCTGTTGATCCCGCTGTGCTGTGCGCGCCGAGCTCCGAGGGCCAGGGAGCCGTGATCGGGCTCTCACATGGGACCCGTTAGGGTGCAATTGACGAAGGGCCAACTGGCTGTCACGAACGAGAGGACCATCGTGGAGATTTCGGGTTCCGCCGCCATCATCACCGGAGGCGCATCCGGCCTCGGCGCCGCCACTGCCAAGCGTTTCGCCGATCTGGGCGCAACCGTCTTCGGACTCGACGTACCCCAATCCATCGAACGCGCCGGGGACAATGTGCCCGACGGCGTCACCCTGATCCCCGCCGACGTCACCAGCAACGACGAGGTTTCCGCCGCGGTCGCGAAGGTCGTCGAATCCGGTGTGCCGCTGCGCATCGTGGTGAACTGCGCCGGTGTCGGCTGGGCCGGGCGCATCCTGTCCAAGAACGGCCCGCACGATCTGGAGCTGTTCCGCACCGTCATCACCGTCAACCTGCTCGGCACCTTCAATGTCATGCGCCTGGCCGCCGACGCGATCGCCAAGACCGACACCGTCGACGAATACGGCCAGCGCGGCGTCGTCATCAACACCGCCTCGGTCGCCGCGTTCGAGGGCCAGATCGGCCAGATCGCGTACTCGGCCTCCAAGGGCGGCGTCCACGGTATGACCGTCCCGGCCGCACGCGACCTCGCGCAGTTCGGCATTCGCGTGAACACCATCGCCCCCGGCATCATCGACACCCCGATGCTCGCCGGTGTCACCGAGGAGTACCGCAAGGGCCTCGAGGCCGGTGTGCCGTTCCCGTCCCGCCTCGGGCGCCCCGACGAGTACGCCCAGCTCTCGCAGTACATCGTCGAGCACGACTACCTGAACGGCGAGACCATCCGCATGGATGGCGCCCTGCGCATGGCTCCGCGCTAGTCGGTCCGCCTCCCCGAATATTCGGGCCATAGCAGTTGGGTGCCACGACCGTCGTACGCAGGACCGGCGGTCGGGTGCCCAATGGCCTTTGGACGTACCCGGTGCGGTACCGATGTTCTTACGAAATCAGTTGTTGCGCTGGGCTCCTGCGGAGTCCGGCGACTGTGCCCCGGCATCACGGCGAAAGCCGAGATGGCGGGGTGTTTTCGTATGACCGGGTGAGTACAAGATCCAGCAGACCGGGAAAGCGTGCATCCAGATCGCCGCGACGCAGCGTCAGGTAGTACTTGCGTCCATCCTTGCGCTGATGCAGGACACCGCTTTCGCGCAGTGCTCGCCAATGGTGCGTCATGCTCGATTTGGGGATATCCGGCAGGATCTCGCCACAGAATCGTTCCTCGCCGGAGGCCAGCGCCTGCGCGATCGCCAACCGCACCGGATGCCCGAGTGCGGCCAGTACATCGACGAGCTCGATATCGGCGGCGGCGGGATGGTGCAGGGCGGTCACCTGCTCACTGTACGTGGATCTCGTACTAATTGACTCGGATGGGTTGACATTGTTTCCTTGATCGTACGAAGATCTCGTACTATCAAAGTACGAAACTCCCGTACTATCGTACAAACGATGAGGAGCCATGGGCACCAATACGATTGACCAACTGTCGGACGCGGAACTCGCCAGCTCGCTGGACGGCGACTTCACCAGTCGATACGCGCAGGTCAACGGAATCTGCCTGCACTATGTCAGCGGCGGCAGTGGCGCACCCCTGCTGCTGCTCGGCGGCTGGCCGCAGACCTGGTGGCAGTGGCACAAGGTGCTGCCCGCATTGGCGCGGCGCTATCGGGTATTCGCCGTCGACATCCGCGGCATGGGTGGATCGGATAAACCCGCCGACGGGTACGACAAGAAGTCCATGGCCGGTGATATCCGCGCCCTCGTCGAACATCTCGAGCTGGGCGCGGTCCACATCGCCGGGCACGATATCGGCGCCATGGTGGCCTATGCCTATGCGGTCAACTATCCCGAGTCCACCGCCTCGGTCTCGCTGCTCGATGTACCGCACCCGAATTCGGGCTGGGCCGACTTCGGTTTGCTGCCCGCGCCCGACCAGCACGTCGACACCGTCATCGAGGCGGGCGACCGCTCCTATCTGTGGTGGTTCGCCTTCAACCAGGTCCGTGAGCTACCGGAACTGCTGTTGGAAGGACGGATTCGGCTGCTCATAGATTGGCTGTTCCAGCGCCAAGCCGTGGATCAGGCCGATATCGACGAGCGGTCGCGTCAGGTCTACGCCCGGGCCTACGGCAGCGCCGACGCGATCCGCGCGGGCAACTCCTGGTACCAGGCATTCACCCGCGATATCGCGGACGAACAGATCTATCCGCCGGTCACCGCGCCGATGCTGGCGCTGGGCGGCAGCGCGAGCAACTACGGCTACCTACGAGATCTCATGCCGGCCAAGGCAACCGATGTCCAGGTGCGCGAGATCGCGAACTGCGGCCACTACCTTCCCGAAGAGCAGCCGGAGGCCGTCATCGCAGCGCTCACCGAATTCCTCGGCTGAGCACCGGTCATGGCGTCGGTTTATGGCCGATGCCGAGGAATGCCGTGGTGGACAGCGGCATATTCGGGCGGTAGTTCTCGGCGAGGTACGTGCGCATCAGCGCGATCCGCTCGGCCCACACCTGCTCCCCGACAGTGCGCCGCATCAGCATCAGTGGCGCACTGCTGCGCACCATTGTCGTCCACATTTCGTCGGAGCTCGCGAAAGTGAGTGCGCTGGTGTGACGTTGGATGCTCACCCCGGCGAAGCCCGCGGTCTGCATCTCGGTGGCGAAGACCTCCGGGTTCTCCAAATTGAGGAAGTTGGGTTGGGGCTCCTGGATGGCCGGATCGGCGGCGGCGAATGCACCGAACATCATTCGCATGAGCGGCGACTCGGCCACCGGCGCCCAACTCGACACCACAGCGGTGGCGCCGGGACGCAGCACCCGGAACAACTCGGCGAAACCCTTGGCCCGATCCGGGAAGAACATCAGCCCGAACATCGAGAAGCCCGCGTCGAATCGATCATCGTCGAAGGGCAGCGCCTGTCCATCGCCAACGCTCGTTTCGATATTGGTCAGCCCCGCGGCCCGCGCGTCCTCGGTGAGTCGCTGGATCATCGGCTCGGAGAAGTCGATGGCATGCACCTGCGCCACCCGTTCGGCGGCGGGCAGGCTCAGTGTGCCCGGTCCCGCCGCGATGTCCACCACATGCAAATCCGCCGACAGGCCCGCGAGTTCGAGTGCGCGATCGGAGAAGGGCGCCATGATCGCAGCGCCGAATTCGGCGTATCCGTCGGCGACGAGATCCCAGGGTTCAGCGGCGGCAAGCGGGTTTCCAGACATCTGCTGACGATCCTTTCGACCGTCCAAGGCTAACCGTGCCGCACCCCGCGGACCTACGAACCCAGGCCGATCTCGCTGTGCGCGAAGCGGATCAGATTTTGCGTTCGAAGGTGATCAGGTGGTGGCCCCGCCCGTTGTAGTCGCGCACCGGCCCGGTGACGGTGAAACCGAGGTGCCGGTGGAAGCCGATCGACGTGTCATTGGCGGGCGAGGTGATCGCCTTGACGATGTGCCGGTCGTTCGCCCGGGCGATCGCGAAGAACCGCTCGTACAGTTCCCGCGCGAGGCCGCTCTTGCGGTACTGCGGATCCACGCCGACGAAATGGATATAGGCCTCATCGGATTCGGACGGCGAGAGAAAGCCGATCAGGAATCCGGCCAGCCAATCGGTCGGCTCCCGCATCCGCGCGACCGGAACCTCGGCGACCAGGCTGGTTCGATAGAAATGATCGAGGAACAACCTCGGCAGGTGTGTTAACACCGAGCGTCCCCACCAGTCATCGATGACGGTTGCAATGGCGTCATAGTCATCAGCACGGGCGGCCCGGATCACCGGCCCGTTCACATTCGACACACCATTCATTGTCCTCAACCGATCGCGTTTGCGCGGTGTTGGCCTTATCACGCTCCGCCCGCCGCGACGCCGCGAATCCAGCGCATCCCGACCCGCGCATGCACCACCGCCGCTTCGGCGATCGCCTTGGTGACGAAATGCCCGATGGTGGTGACGACGAAGACGACCGCAATGAGGATCGGCGCCCAGGACCAGGTCAGTGCGAGCATCATGCGTTCGAAGGTGCCGCGCGGCTGGACCACCGGTTCCCAACTGTTGAGGCGAACCCAGCGACCGAGGAAGACGCCGACCGCACACAGCGCATGCAAGCCGAAGGTGAGCGGTGTGCGCCAGGCCGCGCGACCGCTGCGGTCCAGGTAGCGGCCCAACTCGGCGAGCGCCAGATAGTAGGCGAGGAATCCCGAGCAGATGAAGGCCGCGTAGATCGGCAGCACCGTGGTGACGACCGGTCCGTCACCGACGAAGTGGATGTCATCGCGCAGGTGCACCAGGTCGGTGACCACATAGGGTGCGTTCGGCAGGAACAGGACGAACAGCACGACACCCGCCCACCACACCGGGGACCGCGGCAGCCGAATATCGGACCTCGACCGAAATACCAACAGCGCCAAGCCCACTGGAACCCAGGCGAGCATCGTGTTCCAGACCAGCCAAAAGAAATCCCGCCGAACCACATCCGCGATATTCGGCCCCACCCGATCGAGCACATCCATGCTGCCATGATGCCGACGGGTGCCGACCATGGACCGGTAATCCGCCGCAGCCCACCACATCTCGACAGATCCGCCACGGGATCTCCACAAGTGCGGGGGCGGCGCCGCCTATGCGGCGAGCAGCATGGCCAGCACCGCGGTATCGGGATCGCTGATCGGGTCCAAGCCGACTCGGCTGACCAGGGAGGTGACGGTGCCGTCGGATTCGGCCTCGGCCCAGGCGGCGCGATGCTCGAGTCCCAGATGTGGGACGCCGGGCAGCAGCACACAACCCGACGCCGCGCCAACGCATTCCGGCAGTGACGGCCGGGTCTCCGAGGGCGGATGCAGCATCAGCAAAGCCGCCGGCACATGGTCGGCGAAACGGCCGGGAGCGAGCGCCTGCTCACCGAGCACCGGTCCCTCGGCGACGACCAGGCCGACGGTGCCGGGCGCCGGATCATCCGGTAGCTCCTCGCGCACGCCGAACACGGTCGAGGTCGTCAGCAGTCCGGGGAACGACGCCACCCGCACAGCGAGCACCAGCACCTGCGCCCATTCCTTGGTGGTATCGGGCCAGCGGCCGGAAATGACGAACCCCCGCAGCAATCCGCGGGCATGGAACGGCGTGATGCCGATGGGGCCATTCGTATGCATGATGCCTCCCGTCATGGAACCGGGGGCGGCGTTGCCCGTCCTCGAACTGTGGATTCCCGAGAATGCGCCGAAACTCACCTGGCACACAAGTACCAAAGAGTGCCAGCGCCTTTGGCAGCGCCTGCGGCGTTGTATGTTCGTGGCTCCTGGTGGCTCATGTCCGACCCTTTCGAGCGACCTGCAAGCAAGTCCTAGCGGCCGCGACCGCTGCTGGCGACTGCGTCGCATCACACCGGCCACTCGGACGCGAGCCGGGCCGCGAACGGCGCATGCGCGATCTCGCTTCGCTCGAAACCTGGTGTATGCCGACGGGCCGAATCACGAGGCGGCGGATTTCCCGAGGTTGAGCCGAGGCCGAGCTGTAAACACATCGGGCCCGCGAACCGAATACCACGGATGGCGAGGTTCGCGGGCCCGAAGGCGAGTTGACTCAGCCGAAGATCAGGCCCTTGGCTTGGCCGATGGCGCGCGCGAAGCGTTCCTGCACGTCTTCCCAGTTGACGACGTTCCAGAACGCGGTGACGTAGTCCGCCTTGACGTTCTTGTACTGGAGGTAGAAGGCGTGCTCCCACATGTCGACCTGCAGCAGCGGGATGATGCCGAGCGGCACGTTGGCCTGCTGGTCGTAGAGCTGGAAGGTCAGCAGCTTCTGGCCGAGGGTGTCGTAGCCGAGCACCGCCCAGCCCGAGCCCTGCAGGCCGTTAGCCGCGGCGGTGAACTGCGCGCGGAACTTGTCGAACGAACCGAACTGGTCGTCGATCGCGGCGGCCAGCTCGCCGACCGGCTTATCGCCACCGTTGGGGGACAGGTTCTTCCACCAGATCGAGTGGTTGACGTGGCCGCCGAGGTGGAAGGCGAGGTTCTTCTCGTTCAGGAAGATGGCGGCGTGGTCGCCCGCCTCGCGCGCGGCGTCGAGCTTCTCCAGTGCCGCGTTGACGCCCGCGACGTAGGCAGCGTGGTGCTTGGAATGATGAATCTCGTTGATCTGCCCGGAGATATGGGGCTCCAGGGCGCTGTAGTCGTAATCCAGATCTGGCAACGTGTACTCAGCCACGATGTCCCTTCCTAATGTCGGGCTGTGTGTGCCCTCCGTCTCGGGCACACTCAACCATCATTCGTACACCCGCTCGTTTGCAACCGCGCCCCTTGCCCCCACATTCCGACCGGCAATTCCACAGTGCGGGGTGTGTGCACTCGGCGCTTGACGGCACGACTGATTTCGTGAGCACAAGGGGTAACTCGCCGGGTACGTCCAAAGCCGACCATGCACCGTACGCAGGATCCGAGACCAGGCCATGTGGCTCCCAAATCGTATGGCCTGAATACGCGGAGCGGCGGAACAGCACCATGTCCTGGTACGACGAGCTAGTCGGACGTATCCGTCTTCCCGAGCCGGTCATCGTGTCGCCGGATCAGGCTTGCCCGGACGCCCCGACGCGATCTTGGTGTCGGATACCCATTATCTGAACGGACACCCGATCCGTACGCCGTTTCCGGAAAGCCCGCAGGTCACCGTCGTGCGATGGGCTGTTTTCCAGGGTTGGTTTCCGGTACCCGCCACCGGTGTCGGCTACCCGGTCGGTTCGGGTGCCCGAAACACGACCGCACACCCGGTGACCGGGTGTGCGGTAGGCGATTTCGGCGATCTACTACAGCTGCGGCACGATTCCGGCGCGCATGGTCCGCGGGTCGCCCGCGTCATGCGCCTGCCACCAGCGCACCCCGCCCGCGATGAATTGCGCCGGCGGGAGCTCGGTGCCGTTCGAGTCGTGAATCGTCATGTCGTCGAACCAGACCCGTACGTCGAGTTCGCGCGGATCGATGCCCTCCTCCTGGGAGAACTCCAGCACGTGCGCGGAGACGTGCGGGTCGATCTGGGTGTCGAAGCTGAGCAGTTCACTCCAGTGCACCCAGCCGCTGTCGTCCAGATCGATGAATTCCCAGCCGTGCAGCCGTCCGCCGCCGAAGCTGCGGATGGCTTTGTCCAGGCTGTCCAGTTGCAGCGGCAGCACCCTGGGGTTCAGATCGTCCCACTCCTGGATGCGCAGCGAGGCCGCGACCCGGCTGACGCCGGTGAACATCAGCTTCACGCGGTAGTCCTGGGGCGCGGGTCCCTCGATCGGAAGTGTCAGCACCTCCAGAT
Organism: Nocardia sp. CA-107356; assembly: GCF_050946365.1. NCBI lineage: Bacteria > Bacillati > Actinomycetota > Actinomycetes > Mycobacteriales > Nocardiaceae > Nocardia > Nocardia sp. CA-107356. The sequence continues at coordinate 110,321 of NZ_CP191992.1, forward strand.
CCAGACTCAGCTGTGCGTTCGCGGTATCGACCGCCAGGCCTAGGCACGCGGCCTCGGAGAGTGCGGTGTTCAGTGCGGTCGTGTCTATTCCTTCGAGTAGCCCCCTGCTCACGTTCATGCATCCAGGCTACCGACAGCACCTGCGGGAACCCGGTATTTCAGCTATTCGCAAGTGTTCTCGCTTTTTGTGGAACCGATCAGCGAGCAGCGGCGTCCAAGTACTTATCGGGACCTGCACAGCCTCAGTTCCCGAAGCTGCGGCGAATGACCGCTCCGGGATGGCAAGGAGGGGAGTCTCGGATCGGTCGTTCGTACCGCTAGCGTTGGCCTCCGGGGCCGTCGGAGGGGGCGTCGACGGTTACCAGCAACCGGCAGAGAAGATGCGATCGGACCGGGGTGTGTGGCATCAGCCCTCGTAGATCGAATTCTCGAAGCGCTGACTTGATAGCTGGAGCCTCTGAATCGTGTGCTGTTCGATAGCTGAGGCCTGTGGATCAAGTTGTGGATTATGTGGATAACTTTGACCGAGATATGCACAAGCGGCCCCGGAGCGGGGCGTCGGACACGATCCAGAAGCACAGAACATACCTGAGGTAACGTGCCGATGTCGAGGCCGTGAAGTGTCGTGGCCGTAGCGGACTGGTCGCAGGTCGCTCGAAAGGATCAGCTCCCCGGGCAGCGGGCCCGGAACTCCCCCGCAGTGCGCCACCCATGGCAGGATCGAAGCGTGACGAGCCCCGAAGTGTCGTCGGTGCCGGTGGAAGCCGTACCGGACGAATTCGATAAGACCGAACGTGTCGCCGCTGACGCGCCGCGGGCGATCCTGCTCGACGTACGCGAGGACGATGAATGGGAGCTCGGGCACGCGCCGGGAGCCATCCATATCCCGATGGTCGACGTGCCCGCGCGCGTGGACGAGCTCGATTACGACGCCCAGCTGTATGTGGTCTGCCGACAGGGCGGCCGGTCCTTCGAGGTGGTCAAGTACTTGACGCATATCGGATATGAGGCGGTCAGCATCAGCGGTGGCATGGTGGCATGGCAGCGGGCGGGCCGGCCGCTGGTCGCGGACGGCGATCACCAGGCGAAGATCTACTGAGGAAAGAGAGAGGGGCGCGCGGCATGAACGTCAGGCCCGGAGGCGGCAGCCTGCGTAACCACGTAGGGCCCGGGCATGCCGCCAAGGAGACTCCGTGAGTGCGGTGGTACAACCTTGTGCGCGCTGCGGCGCGCGCTGGGCCGTGCAGACGACCCCGATGCACTGGTGCCCGCGCTGCCGTGGCGTGCTGCTGTCACCGGCGCCCATCGACGCCCCCGCCGAGCGGCGTAACTATCGGTGGGTGGCGCGCCGCCCCGATCAGCGCACGCGCAGGCCGGTCTCGGGCCGGCCGCGGCCGTCGCTGGAAACACCGCGCTATCAGCAGATTCCGCGCTGGGGTCTGCTGGATCCGCCAGTCGTATCCGCCGCCGAGGTCCAGCGGCCGCTGGACCGGCTGACGAACCGGGCCGCTGCGCTACTCATCGCGACCGCGGCGGTATTCGCGATCGCCGCATGCGCCGAACTCGGGCGCTACCTGATTCTGCTGCGCAACCGCACCCGGTTGATCCCATCGTTGCTACTGCACTTCTCCGATGTCATGGTCTGGCTTTCGGCAGTGGTCGGCCTCGTACTCGGGCTGGCTTGCGCGCTCGCGATGCTCGGCTGGTTGATCGATACGCGTCGAGCCGCCTTTGCCAGGGCTGGGCGACGTGATCCCCGGTCGGTCCGGATGCTCGCGCTCGGCTGTCTGATTCCGGTGGTGAATCTGTTGTGGCCCGGTGTCTTTCTCACCGAGCTGGTCAGCTTGCGTGCCGATCCGCGGGCGCTGCGGGCGGTGCGTATCTGGTGGCTGGGCTGGGTGCTCGGCGCGGTGTGCACGGTGGCGGCGCTGCTGTGGCGGACCGCGGATTCCCTGCAGGTCAAGGCGGATGGTGTGCTGTTCACCGCATTGACCGATCTCGTTGCCGCCGGGGTCGCGGTGCTGACCCTCTGGGTGCAGCGGTCGATCACCGGTCGTGATCTGTTGGGCCGCACCAGGATCGCGCGCCGCTGGGTGATCGCGGTCGATCCGGCGGTACCGGTTATCGAACCCGTGCAGCCCGGCGGCGGAGCCGCGAAGCAGCCACCCGCCGAACAAGTAGACGCGCCCGAGACAACTACACCGCACCGTGAGCACGAGGAGGTTTTGGCCAAGTGAGCCAGGGCAGTCGCGCACCGTTCGTCGTCGCGCACCGGGGAGCCTCGGCGGCGCGCCCGGAACACACGCTCGCCGCTTATGAGCTGGCGCTACAGGAGGGCGCCGATGGCGTCGAGTGTGATGTCCGGTTGACCAGGGACGGGTATCTGGTCTGCGTGCACGACCGCACCGTCGACCGGACCTCTTCGGGCACCGGACTGGTCAGCGAGCTGACCCTCGACGAGCTCAAGGACCTCGACTTCGGCGCGACGGGCGCACCGGCCTCGGTGCTCACCCTCAGCGATTTGATCGAGTTGGTCCTCGATTGGCGCAGCAGGCCGACCAAGCTGTTCATCGAGACCAAACATCCGGTGCGCTACGGCGCGCTGGTGGAGAACAAGCTGCTCGCCGAACTCCAGCGTTTCGGTATCGCCACCCCCGCCTCCGCCGATCACTCGCGCGCGGTCGTCATGTCCTTCGCGGCGACCGCGGTCTGGCGGATCCGCCGTTCCGCGCCGCTGCTGCCGACGGTGTTACTCGGCGAATCATCGCGCTACCTGGGCGGCGGCGCCGCGACCACGGTCGGCGCCACCGCCGTCGGCCCCTCGGTGAAAACCCTGCGCGAGCATCCTGACCTGGTCGACAAGGCCGCCGCCGCGGGCCGGGCCACCTACTGCTGGACGGTCGACGACCCCGACGATGTGCGCCTGTGTGCCGATCTCGGCGTCAGCTGGGTCGCGACCAACCATCCGGCCCGCACGAAGGCCCTGCTGGCCGCAGCCTGAGTCGAATCGTTTCGGCCGCACAGCCTTTCGTCGCGCGCCACCCCGCCAGCGACGATGTTTGTCCAACGGTCGGATCACCGCATCATCGACCCGACGGAGCGAGTCTTACGAGCGAGGAGTTCGCGGCCCGTCTCGCGTCCGAGCCGTCGAAGCGCATGCGCCGAAGTCGCGACAGCTGGGCCGGTGTACGCCGACTGACGATCCGCACCCCGGCGACCACCACGGAGCGAGTCTTACGAGCGAGGAGTTCGCGGCCCGTCTCGCATCCGAGTCGTCGAAGCGCATGCGCCGAGGATTCGAGTCTCGACGGCTGGGCTGGTGTACGCCGGGTATTGACGATCCGCACCTCGCCAACCCCGACGGAGCGAGTCTTACGAGCGACCCGTTCGCGGCCCGTCTCGCGTCCGAGTCGTCGAAGCGCATGCGCCGCAGGCGCGAGTCTCGACGGCTCGGACGCGAGACCAAGGGGGCCGCGAACACGCAGCGCCGAAGGCGCTGCCAACAACAGAGCACACGCCGCGCCGAAGGCGCGGCAAATAGACCGAGCGCGCGGCACATCGCGGGTTTCACCCTGTAGTTTGACCTGCCGTGGGTAAAAGCAAGCGTAATAGTCCGAAGCCCGGAGGGAACCGGGCCCAGCGTCTCGCCGAGCGGCGGGCGGCTCTGGAACAGCAGGCGGCGCAGTCCGTCACGCGTCCGTTCCAGGGGTTGGCCGCGGAATGTGATCTGGTGGCGCTGCGCGAGTTCGTGCCGTCGGCGACCGCGACGCTGAAGCTGGCGACCGATATCGCGGCGGAGCGTTCGGTCGTACTGGCCACGGTGCTGCCGGGCGCGGTCGCCGGATTGGTGCGGGCGGGTGAGTCGCCGACCGGGTACGTCGCCGCGCAGGTGCAGTTCCAGGGTGCGGATCCGGCCGCCGATATCGCGGCGGCCATCCTGTGGACGCAGTCCGCCGAACCCGGCGAATCGCTGACCGCGGCCGAAAGTGTTTCGGGCGGACCGCGATTGGCCGATGTGATCGATGCCGGGGCGGCACTGGAGGTGACCGTGCACCAGGACTTCGACTGGTGGGTGCCCGAAGGCGTTGAGCCCGATCCGCAGGTCGCCGCGACCATCGAACAGGCCAAGCAGGCGATCATGCCCTCGGCGCGCCTGGATCTCGGCTCCGATGCGATCGGTGCTGCCTGGTGGGTCGACGCCGGTGAGAAGGCGCATGTGCGCTGGGTTCGTCCGGAGAACGAGGACGATCTGATGCTGGCGCTGGCCCGGCTGCACGCTTCCGGTGGACTGCATCTCGGAGAGGGTTCGCGCTTCGCGGGTTCGTTCCGCACGCACGGCCTGCTGGTGCCGGTCTTCGATCTGGACCCGGAATCGCATGCCAGCGAGTGGACCAAACCGGCCATCGAGTTCGGTGAGCGACTGGCGGCGGCGCTGGCCGATACCGCTCCGCTCTCGGCGGATGAGCGCCGTTCCCGCGATGGACTGCGGTCTCGCCAGGTCACTTTGCGGTGATTCGAAAAAAATCACAAAGAATTTTGTGAAACACCCTCCTTTCTAATCGCGCTCGGTTAGGTTCACTGCATCACCGAAAGCTGGTGGTGGTGAGGGACAGTCTCACCGAAAGATGAGGAAAGTAGGGAACACCATGGACGCCATTCTCACGCTGCTCAAGACGCTGCTCAGCACCATGAGTGCCAAGTAAGCCGCTTTACGGAAAGCGGGGTCGCGTGCCCCGTGCTCGAATTACAGCGACAGGGTCGGCTCGTCGCGACGAGCCGACCCTGATTTCGCTCTCGGAAATCGCGGACTAGATGCTGCCGCCCGCGGCGGACGGAGCGCCGGAGGCATCGCTCGGACCACTCATTTCCCGGGCCACGAAATCCTCGAGGTCGAACAGGTTCGACCCGGCGCGATCGGCGATGGTGAGCAGGGTGGTCATATTGGCGACCTCCTCCACCTGCTCCTTCAGGAACCACTGCATGAACTGTTCACCGAGGTAATCGCCCTCTTCGCGGGCCGTACTCGCCAATTGGATGATCTGGTCGGTGACATTCTTTTCCTGTGCGAGGGCAAGCGCGATCGGTTCGCGCGCATTCTCGAAATGGGATTTCGCTGCGTCGATACCGGAAAGTTCGACGCTGATATCCCGATCGAGGAAGTACCGCACGATCATCATCGCGTGATTGCGCTCTTCGACCGCCTGCGCATAGAAACGTTTGGCCAGCTGTGGCAGATCCGCATTGTCGAACCACACCGCGATCGCGATGTATTGATGCTCGGCATTGAATTCATGCCGAATCTGGTCGTGGAGCAGGCCGTGGAATTTGCTGCGTGGGGACTCCGGATGGCTGGACATGGATGCGACATTAGCGCTGGTCAGGCCGCGTGTCATCCAAGTACAGCCTTATTGAGGCTAGTGTTGCCTAATTAATTCCTGGCTGCACCAGCCATTTTGGGTGCGGTGATGTCGGCGGCCGATGTGCTGCGCATCTCGCGCGAGATGAAGTCCTCGACATCGAACAGATCGCCCGCGGCACGGTCGATCACCGTCAGCAGCGTGGTCATCCCGGCGACATCTTCCACCTGTTCCTTCAGGAACCATTGGATGAACCGCTCGCCGAGATAGTCGCCCGAGGCACGGGCGGTCCGGGCCAGTTCGGTGATCTGCGCATTGCGGGCGCGCTCGGATTCCAACAGGAAAACGACGGCCCCACGCGGCGACTCGAATGTGGGTTGTACGTCGTCCAAGGCGCCGACCTGCACCGGCAGATCGCGGTCCAACAGGTACTGCACCATGCGCAGGGCGTGCGAGCGGTGCTCGGTGGACTTGCCATAGCTGTGTTTGGCCAACTGTGGCAAGCGATTCGAATCGAAATAGACGGCCGCGGCCAGGTACTGCTGCGCGGCGGTGAAGCCACGACGGATCTGGTCACGCAGCAGGTCGGGGAAGGGCTGGTCACTGTCGGTGTCGGGCATAGGCCCGACGCTACCTCGTCAGAAGATCTTCCGGAATCGGTTGGTCCTTGGCGATGTCATCGAAGAATTGACCCGCTCGTTGCTTATCCCACAGCAGCACGTTTCCACTGTCGGTATCGGTGAACCCGCCGATCGGAACGGTGGTCGTCACCGTATCGCCGCGCAGTGCCCAACCGAGCTGGCCGAGGTTCCAGATGTGATCGCCCTTGTCGACCTTCAGCGATTTCGCGGTGTCGCGGGCCAGCGGCCACAGCGTGAACGGGTTGGAGAGCGTGCCAGCACCGGTCGCCTTCTTCAACAGGGCGGCCATGAACAGGCGCTGGTTGTTCATCCGGTCGATGTCGGCGAGCGCGGTCGCGCGGCTGCGCACGAAACCCAGCGCCTGCGGGCCGTCCAACCTCTGGCAGCCCGCCTGCAGATCGATACCGGCGAGCGGATCGTCGATGGCCTTGGGTACGCAGACATCGATGCCGCCGAGCGTATCGACGATGCCAGCGAATCCGCCGAAGCCGATCTGCGCATAGTGATCGATCCGCACTCCGGTGGCGGTTTCGACGGTCTGCACCAGCAGCGGCGCGCCGCCGAAGGCGAAGGCGGCGTTGAGCTTGTCCTTGCCGTGGCCGGGAATGCTCACGTAAGAATCGCGGGGCAGGCTGACCAGTGTGGTCGCACCCGACTTCGGGACGTGCACCAGCATGATCGTGTCGGTGCGTTCGGGCCCGACCTCACCGCCGGTGGCGAGTTCCTGCTCCTGTGCGGGGGTCAGCCCGCCGCGGCCGTCGGAACCGACGAGCAGCCAGTTGGTGCCGGGGGTGTCGCCGACGCGGTCGGTGTATTTCGCCAGTGCGTCGATCCGATTGAGCGAACCATCGAGTTTGACGATCGCGCCGACCACCGCAAGTACGAGCACCACCAACAGCACCAGGAACCAGCGGAACAGGTGCAGTTTGCGGCGACGGCGCGGCGGGCGGGGTTCGCGCTCCTGGCGTGACGGCGGCAGGGCCGGTGGTGGCGGCGGTGGGATGTCGCGACGCGGGCGCAGGTGCTGGGGATCCTGATAGGGGACCGGCTGCTGGGGTGGCGCATAGCCCGGGACGCCGCGCCGAGCCTGCGGATCGTGGTACGGCTGCGGCTGCTGGGGCGGCGCATAGGACGGCCCAGGTCTGGGTTTGCGGGCCGGTGGCGGCATCCGGGTTGCCGCCGGCTCCGGCGGCACCTGTGAATATGCCAGTGGAGATGCGTGGTTAGACCCGTCGCGCCGGATGACCTTGGTGGGTTCGATGCGCGTCGGGTCCTGGCCGGGGTGTCCCGGTAAATGCGGTTCGCGGCGGCCCGGGTGGTGTGGCTCGCGTCGCTGCGGCGCCATGGACGGCGCACCGGGGTTTCCGAAGGGTTGCGGCACCCGGCGCGTCCGCTCGTTGCGCTGGGGGTCGTCGCCGTTCATCACACAGACTTTACTGATCGACGGCCGCCGGGGGGCTTGACGAGCGGCCGGAGTTCATTCGCTCGAGTGAGCGCTCCTGAATACTTCGCTGTTCGGACCCATGCGCGTTACGGCAGCCAGGAAACGTGACCACGCAGCAATGTATAGCCGATATAGGCGACCGCATCGATGGTCGCGTGCGCCAGCATGAGCGGCCACAGTCGGTTGGTGCGCTGCCAGAATCGGCCGAAGATCACACCCATCACCAGATTGCCGAGCCCGCCGCCCAGGCCCTGATACAGGTGATAACTGCCACGCAATAGTGCCGAGGCCAGCAGCGACCGGTTCTCCGACCAACCGAGCCTGCGCAGCCGGGTGATGAGATAGGCCACTACCAGAATCTCCTCGGCCGCCGCATTCGCACAGGCGGACAGAATCAGCGCGGGCAAACGCCACCAGTGGTCACCGAGCGAACTCGGCACGATCGTCACGCTGAAGCCGAGCGCATGCGCGGTCGAATACAGTCCGAGTCCCGGCAGCCCGATGACCGCCGCGAGGGCCAGGCCCGGCAGTACATCGGAACGCCAACCGATCCTGGCCAATCCGATCAGCCGCGGCCCGATCCCGCTGCGCCACAACAGATATAACCCCAGCGCGGCCCACCCGGCCAGGCGTAATGCACTGAGCAGCTGGAACAGCAGATCGATGGTGGACAGTGCCGCCCGCGTCGGATTGAGCGCGACCGTCTGCCCGCCGACCCCGCCCGGTGACAATGCGCTCTCGACCAGCGACAGCGCCGCATTGAGCCCGCTCAGCCCGAACGTCACGACCAGCACGACCAGGATCTCGAGTCGAATGCCCAGCCGCTCCCGATCGGTCAGCTCCGGCTCGTCCCGCCCGGGACCGGTCTCAGCACGCATGCGTCCGAATGTATTGCCCTTACTGATCGCGCGGGTGCTGGACGTGTCGCATCGCTGTCGGCGCGCTGCTCGCGATGCGTATCGGTCGGCCATGGCGGTCCGGCCGTGTCGCTGGAGTCGGGCCGCGCGGCTGGCAGCCGATGGTGTCCGTCGACTTGTACCGGCCGGGCTGCACTGTCCGGGTCAGATGCGGCGCAGGCCGTTCAGGAAGGGGCAGCCCGCGAGGGTGCGGACGGCTCGACTCAGGGCTTCGATGTCATCGGCGGGGGTATTGAAGGGGAGGCGGAAGTCGTGGTCACCGTCGTGGCCTTCGATACGCAGGGTCATGCCGTAGCGGTCGATGGCCAGTGGGTGCACGGTGCCGCGTTGCAGGCGGGGCGGCAGGTGGCGGGCGAGTTGGGCGACGGTATCGGCGTGGTCGGCGTCCAGATGCTGCAGCCAGGCGGATTCCAGGGCACAGAACGGATCCGGTTGGGCCAGCCGGAGTTCGTCTACGCAGACGGATTCGGCGCCGGTGGAGTCGGCCACTACCGCCGAGTTGATCACCACGCGCAGCAGGGTCGAGGTGTACCCGACATCGAGCAGGTCGGGATGTGGATGATCCTTGGCGACCTCGGTGGCCAGCGCCCGCTGCGCCTGCGTCGGCACCGCCCGTACCCAGCCGCGAAGCCACACCAGCGCCCGAACCGGTTCCCGCAGCGGCAGCGGTGCGTGATCGGTGAGCTCCAGCACCGCTGGCGCGCCGCTCTCGCCCGAATTCCCGGCGAGCACCGCCGCCATGGACGCGGTCGGTACCGCGATCACCGCATCACCGCACTGCCGCACGTGATGCACCGAGATCGGTGTCGGATCGATGCCCGGCATCGCCAGCACCGCATGCTCCGCATGGGCACACGCACTCCGAACCCGCTCTGCGGTGGACGGTGCAACGGTCGGGTTCGGCATGCAGACCTCCAGTGCGGATCCTCAATTAGGTTATCCTAAGCTAAGTCACGGCAGTTCTTTCTGCAACCGCTCCCGTCATCCCGATGCTGAGAATTCACCGCGCCTTTCGATCGCATCGGTCCTGGCTGCAGTTGCGTCGACGCGTGCTCGACCAACCGCATCCATTCTGTTGACTGCGGCCCGGGTGCCGGATGCGATGAACCATCGTCACAGGTGCTGCGGACCGGTAGGACCAGGAATCGCGAGCAGATCCGGAATCGGCAGCCAGGGATACCCGGTGTCGGTGTCGTGGCAAGCGGCGCCGTCGCCGGATTGCCATTGCCCTCCGTAGCGCCGGGCGACACGCTGGTCAGCCTGTCGCGTGATTCCTACGTGAGCGGCCACGGCAAGGACAAGCTCAACGCCGCCTTCGCCGTCGGCGGCGCGCCGCTGCCGACTATCGAAACCGCCACCGAAGTGCGGATCGACAATCGCGGATAGGCCGACAGCTGGCCATGGTCGATGTGCGGATTCCCGGGGAATCAGTGGATACGGAGGGTTCGGCTGACCGCGGCGACCGGGACCCGTGCCAGCAGTTCGGTGACCGGCCGTGGTTACGGTGGGGGCATGGCGGATGGAGTGCAGGCGGCGCACGGAGTGGCGGGGGAGCCGGTCCTGCTGTCGTTGGCGGTGCCGACGGCGGCACGGCGCAGTCTGAACGATGGGCTGGTGCGGTCGATCGGGGCTGCGGAGACCGGCGTTCGGGTTCTCGACGCGGACGCGCCCGACACCGAGATCGCCGATTTCCTGGCCGAGATCGCGCACTCCGAAGGCGGGTTCATCGCGCGGACCGCCGATGGCGAGCGGGCCCTGGCTATCGTCGCGGGAACGGTTGCCGCCCTGTGCGGTGAAGATATTCAGGCGGCGCTGGCCCAACCCGATATCGCATTTCTGACCTCGTTGAAGCCGCCCGCGGTCGAGGCGGCGCGCAGCGTTTTGCTGGCGATCGAAACCGATGCGCCCGACGATCTAGCTGGAACTCTGAGCATCCTCAGCACACGCAAGTAATCTCGTAACCGTGCCGCGTATCGCGTACTTCGGGCCGTCCGGAACCTTCACCGAGATGGCCCTCGCCGAACTCGAGTCCTCGCAAGCCTTCGACGGACCGGTCGAGCGGGTTGCCGCGCCCAGTCAAGGGGCGGCGCTCGACCTGATCCGGTCCGGCGACGTCGAGGGTGCCGTCGTACCGATCGAGAGTTCGGTCGAGGGCTCCATCTCGGCGACGCTGGATTCGCTGGCCATCGGCCCACGGCTGCAGATCGTCGCCGAAACCGAAATCGAGGTGAGTTTCACGATCTTGGCCAGGCCGAGGACAACGCTCGCGGACGTGCACACCCTGGCCGCCTATCCAGTGGCCGCCGCGCAGGTGCGGCTGTGGGTGTCGGGCACGCTACCGAATGTCGAGATGTACACCTCGGCCTCGAATGCGGCCGCGGCCGAGGACGTCGCGGCCGGTCGTGCCGATGCGGCGGTCTCCACCGCGCTGGCCGGTACGCGGCTCGGTCTGACGGCTTTGGCGTCGGGTGTCGCCGACCACGAGCAGGCGATCACCCGTTTCGTACTGGTCACCCGTCCCCGGGTCGCACCTCCCGCGACCGGTGCCGACCGCACGTCGATTGTGTTCGAACTGCCCAACGAGCCGGGTTCATTGATGCGGGCGTTCGCCGAATTCGCCACTCGGGGCATCGATCTGACCAGAATCGAATCTCGTCCCACCCGAACGGGTTTCGGCACCTACCGCTTCTATCTCGACTGTGTCGGGCATATCGACGACACCGCGGTTGCCGAGGCGCTCAAGGCACTGCACCGTACGGCGCGGATCCGTTTCCTCGGCTCCTGGCCCGCGACCTCGGCGACCGGAGCCCCGCCGCCCTCCGACGAACCTGCCGCAGAGTGGCTGACCCAGCTGCGCAAGGGGGTGGCCGACCTATGACGGGCAAGCTGATTCTCGTTCGCCACGGCGAGACCGAAGGCAACGTCGCGAAAATCTTGGATACCCGGGTGCCCGGCCTGCCGCTGACCGAACGTGGTGCGGCCCAAGCGAAGACGTTCGGCTCGAGCCTGATGCGACCGCCCAAGGCGCTGTTCTGCTCGGCAGCACTGCGTGCCAGACAGACCGCCGGATACATCGAAGCGGCGACCGGTGTACCTGTCGAGGTACTCGACAACGTCCACGAAGTGCAGGTCGGCGAACTGGAGGGCCTGCACTCCGAAGAAGCGCACGCACGGTTCCAACGGCTCTACCGTGCCTGGCACGAGGGCGATCTGGCCGAACGAGTGTCCGGCGGCGAGTCCGGATACGACGTCCTCGCCCGCTTCCTCCCCATCATCGAAGATCTGCGCACCAAATACCTGACCGACGGCAGTGACGGCGACATCCTGCTGGTCAGCCACGGCGCCGCCATGCGCCTGGTCTCCCGCAACCTGAGCGGCGTAGCACCCCCCTTCACCACGAACAACCACCTCGACAACACCGAAACCATCGAACTCGTCCCCCGCGCCATCGGCGGCTGGGAATGCATCCGCTGGGGCCGCTTCACCCCACCCTTCGGCTACGAAGTACCCCCCACTGCTGACGACCCCATGGGTTGAATCCCCCTGGAGCGCTACACCTCTCACCCGTGCGGCCAACCCCGGCCGGTGCCCGCCCCATCGGCCTGACTTCTGCCGGGGCGCTATGTTCCCGCCGGTCCCTATGACCCGAGCAGGTGCCCTCGACGTGCTCATGGATCCGAGACGCGGTCACCATCAGCAAGTGTCTGCCAGAGGTCGACGGCCGTTCGGTGCCTGATCCGCTGACCTGCCGGGTGACCAACGCTCACCCGGCCGATCCCACCTCAGGACAACTTCGGATTTCTTGGAAACTCCTCGCGCTCTGGCAGCGAATTGATCAAGTCCTGCAACGCGGTTCGCAGGCGGGCAGTGGTTCCGCTGCTCAGCGACGTCCATTTGGTGCCGTCGTCGGATACGCTCGCGGTGGCGATGAATCGTCCACCGCGGGTATTGAATACGGCGATGTGGTTCTCGGCGTAGTCCTTGGTGCCGTCGCCGTAGATGACGCCGACGATTTCGATCTGCGAGTGGATCTGCACCATGGCCGAGGCCAGGACCTGGGCGTCTCGCGGGGGGTTGCCGACCTTGGCGAGGCGGGCCGCCGTTGCCGCAGCATCGCCCGCATCGTCGAAGATCGGGACGAATTGTTCGGTGGGGGCGTTCATACCGGTCAGCTCGAGCGGTTCGGCGGGGCCGAGTGCCGCGAGGATCGGACCGGGCAGATCCTCTTCGACTTGGTCGATAACGTAGGAGTGCGGCCCGCGAAGGGCAACGGCCACCAGGTCGTCGCCCTTCGCAAGGCACATGCGACTCACCTGACCCTCGACGATCAGCCGCACCGCGACCACCCAGTGGGGTCGGTACAGCGCACGCAGACGGTCTTCGAGTTCGTGGTGGACGGCACCATCGATCAGGAGATCCCGATCGGTGAGTGACTGGGCGGCCACGGCCATCGCCGCATCGTGATCGGTCACATTGTCATAGCTCCCCATCGCTTGCAGCACGATGGGGAGCTCGTCGATCTCCAGTGTCTCGAGGACATACTGCATCTCGTCGAGTGACAGCACGACCGACGCGAGCATCGACGGGCCGCGGCCCGCACCCAGCACCGTCACTTAGCCGTCCCGGAGGCGTCGGCACCGATGACTCCGTCGGTGGTGTACCGGCCGTCGGCGAAGTGATCGGCGACCAGGTAATCAGGGGTCTTGTGCTCGGACTCGTCGTCCTCATCCGAGTGAGTGCCGTGACCCATCAGCGGGCTGCTCGATGTCGACGCGCTGCGCACCGGAGCACTATCGAGCCGCACCGAGATGTTCTCGGTCGCCGCCGCGGCAGGCTTGCCACCGTTGGTCGCGCTCGCACCCCAGCCCTCGGGGATCTTGAGCGAGCCGTTGTTGAGCGTGGCGCCCGGCACCGACGATGCGGAACGGGTCGCGGTGGCGGCGCTGGCCACACCGCCGATTCCCATCGCGGCCATCGGCGCCACCGTAGTGGCCGCGGACGGCGCCGCCGCACTGGTGACGGCCGAGATCGCGCTCGCGCCGATATTTCCGGCCGTGGTGACACCGCCGGAGAGCACCCCGCCCGCGACGTTCGCCGCCTGGGTCGCTGCGCTCACCACTGCTGGGTTCTGCACGAATGCGCTGGCCGCGGCGAGCGCACCCTGCACCGGGTCGCCGCCGAACGCGGCATCCGATGATTGGCCGGAGTCCGCGGTGCCCGCGCCGTTGGCGATCGGCGGCGGGTTGATGAATTCGCCGGGCGTTACGACCATCGCACTGGTCGCCGCCTCGTAGGTCTCCATGGTCAGCGCGGCCCGCAGGTCCAGCGCCGCCTTGGCGGCCTCGGCGACCTCGGAGCTGCCGTTCAACACACCACCGGTGGAGTGCGCGGCGACCCGCGCGGCATCCACGGCGGCGATCTCCGGAATGCTGGGCATGGCGATCGACGCGACGGTGTACGCGGTCGCGTTCGCCGCCGCCTTCGCGCCCATGGTGGCCGCCATAACGCTCTGCTGTTCGGCCCATACGGTGATGCCGCCGAGTCTGCCCAGCACGGCGAGACCGGTGACACCCTGCATGCCGACGCCGAGTTCGGCCATCACCCTGGCGACAGTCGCGGTGGCGTCCACCCACGCCGCGGTGAGCCCGCCCCACGCGGTGGCGGCGGCCGAGATCGGAATGCCGTGCGCACCGGCATTGAGGGCGATGGAATTTGCTTCTGCCAGGCGGGGCAGCCAGAACACCCCGGTTACACCTGCGGTCATTTCAGTAACTCCCCTTAATCCGTGATCGCAGATCAGATGGTCGAGGCTTGGGCGCCCATGACGCCGGCCTTCACGATGTCTTCGCCGATGTGTGTGGCGAGCTGACTGCGCAGCGTCGCGGCGGCGTGATGCAGCTCCAGTACGAGCTGGCCCACCGACTGGTCGTGGGTGATCGCCGCCTTGTTGAAGTGCTGCGCGGCCAACAGTGACACCTCGTCGATACCGGAGGGGACGACATGGGTTGCCGGAGCGCTCAGAGCTTGTACGGCGGTGAGCCGTTCGGCGAGCAGATCCAGCTCCGCTGCTGCGAGCAGGACGGCTTCGGGTGAGATGTTTACAAGGCCAACCATGACTCGGCTCCTTCTAGTGGCGACAACTGGGCGGAACCACGAGAATTCCCCCTACGAGTGATAGGACGCGACAGCCATGCGATCGGTTCCATCGAATCCCCAAATTTCTTTCCCGGTCTGTCCCAACTGTTTCCGGTCCCACACAGCTGGGTAAAGACTAGCCCCATCCCAACTCATGCAACCGGTCTTCGTCAATGCCGAAGTAGTGAGAGATCTCATGGATGACGGTGACCGGCGACGTCGTGGTACTTCGATCGAGGTCAGGGGACGCGCCTCTACCAGAGACGTATACGACCGGGCCGCAGATCATCTCGCGCGCTCAGCTGGCTTCACTGCGCGCTACCTGTGCCGGCCGACTGGCTGAGACGTAGCTCGTCGCATGCGGTGGTGTCGGCGTCGGGTCGGTCGTGGTCGTCACGGCCGCATCCCTGAGCGGTGAACCCTGTGCGGTCGTAGCCGAAGTGGTCCGGTCGTGATCATGATCGACTGCGGGTGGCGTGGTCGAAGATGTCTGCCAGTTCGCGTGCGCAGGCAGGGGCATCGAAGTCGGGGTCGGCGGCGGTGCGGGCAACGGCCATCTCCCGCGCACCTTGGATGGCCATCACCATGATGGCGGGATCGAAGTCACGAAATGCCCCGGCCCGCTGTCCTTCTCGCAGCCACTGCACCTGGGCGCGAGTGAGTTCGAGGTGCCGCTCGACCAGACCGAACGCCTGCGGATCGTCGGAACGGGCATTGGCGACGATGCCGGCCAGCGCCTGCTGATGTTTCGGATACTCGTCCAGCAGTGCCAGATTCGCCGCGAACCAGGCGCGCAGCGGGGGCCGTGTACCCGGCCTTGGGTTCTAGTTCGGCGACGACGAATTCCGTATTCACGCGGATGATTTCGGCAACCACGCCGACCTCGACATCGACCGGCCCGCGCGTCTTCGAGCGGATCTCGGAATCCAGCCGAGTCGACGCGAGCGGCGGCGTTACGCCGCAACGACATGGGCTCGCGTTTCAGCCGAACCCACTCCCGCACTCACGGCCGTCGAACATCTGGAAGCGATGGCACATCGCGGCCAGCGTCTATTCGTCTCCGGCCGGAGGCGTCGCGAGACCCGCGGCAAAGTTCAGCCCCACCCCAGCTGATGCAGGCGCTCTTCGTCAATGCCGAAATAGTGTGCAATCTCATGGATCACCGTGATCGCGACCTCTTGGACGACCTCGTGCTCATCGCCGCAGATGTCCAAAATCGCCTCGCGATAGATGGTCACGGTGTCGGGTAGCGACCCGCCGTATTGACTGTCGCGCTCGGTCAGCGCGATCCCGTGATACAGGCCGAGCAGATGTGGATCCTCCGTATTGCGCGGTTCGATCAGCACGACCACATTGTCGATGGCGCGGGCCAACTCCGGCGGGATGAGATCGAGCGCATCGCCGACCAGCTCCTCGAACCGGTCCGCGGACATGGTCACCGACATCAGCGCGGTTGCGGCTGCGGTGGCAGCGGCGCGGCACCGGGAAGCGGTGCCGGCGTGGAGCGCCCGGAGTTCGGCGGCGGGACCGGCGCCTGGCCGTTGATCAGGATGTCGCCCTTCGCCGAGCCGGTGATCGGCGCGAAGCCCTCCCGGTCGGTGCCCTTGCCGATCATGCAATCCAGCTTGCGGCTGCCCGCCATCCAGCTGCGGGCGTCGAGGTAGTCGAAGAACAGCGTCAGCGTCTTATTGCGCACCGCGTCGGGTGAGCCGAGGTAATCGTTTGCCGCGCGTCCACATTCGTCCTCCATGAACTTGTCCTGCTCGTCCTTGCCGGGCGGGCCGCCGGAAAAGTGCTGGCCGAGGTCCACGGTGGAGATGATTTCGACGGCGTGCGCCTGCGCGCAGTCCACCGGATCGGTGGGCAGATTCTGGTTGATGCCGAGGCAGGTGCCGGGTTCGAAGACCTTCGACTGGTCGTGTTCGGCGGCGCTGCCGGTGGTCGGCAGCGGGGTGCCGGTGCTGCCGGAGAACTGGAGTCCGCAGCGCAGCATCCGGTCGCCGTGCTTCCAGCCGTCGGGGCTCGGGTACATCAGGCCGACGACATAGCGGCCGCGCGGATCGAACTTGCCGCTCAGATACTGCGCCACCGCCGGGGTGCAGTGCTCTTCCTTGAGTTCGGTCAGCCGCAGCGAGTCCGGGAAGCGCGAGCCGGGACCGAATTCCACGCCGGGATATTTGGCCATATCGACATCGGCCGCGACCTCGAACAGATGCTTGTTCGAACAGGCGACCTTCACCAGATCACCGCGATCCTGTTTGCTCCAGCTGAGGCAATCGCCCTTGGACGCGGTGCCGAACTGCTTGTCCAGCGCGGTCTCGCCGGGCGAGCCGGGGGTGTGCGCCTCCAGGCCCTTCTCATTGTCGTAGCCGGTGATGAACAGCCCGACCAGCGAGATAATGACCGCGCCCGCGGCCGCGGCGAGGAGGACCCAGCGCAGTTTCGGTGCGGACAGATGCAGTTTGCCGTCGGCGACCGCGTCACGGTCGATGATCACCGACTGTGGGAATGATTCCGCGCGCGACGACTCGCCCGAGGGCAGCTCGGATTCCCGCGGGTCCTGGGTCAGATCATCAGCAGACATCGCGGTCCATCATGTCAGCGTCTGATCTCTAGTGCCACGACCTGGTCGAATCGATCTGACCCGCCCCGGTCGTGCCTATGCGAGGCGCGTCATCCGCGGAACGCGGACAAGAACAAACCCGGCAACCGCGCCGGATTGGCGGTCGCGTAGAACTCCGTGAGTTTGCGCCCCGTTGTGGCCGCGGTGGCATTGCTGACGAACCACGGCGGCTTCGGAGACAGCGCCATCTCTCCACGCAGCAGCGACCGCGGCGACGGTCGGAACGGCCCGCGCACCACCGTGCGTTCCACATCGTCGAGCAGAAAAGCGTTGTGCACCACGCCGATTCCGCTCTGCACGTCATCGAGTGTGTGGCCGGGATAGGCGCCCCAGGAGGCGCGCGGTGCCAAGAAGGCCAGTGCGGTCCACGCATTGATCGCGACGGCCCCGTAGCGCAGCCGCTCGATGGCGCGGTCGAAGGCGATGCCGAGCCGCTTGATGGTGGTCGGGTGCGCGATCACGTTGACGCCGAGCGTCCCGATCATCTCGTCGTTGGCAAAATCGACGGCATGCCGCAGGAACTCGCCGCCGGTGTGGGGCAGTTCGACCACGCCGAGCACCGGTGAGAAGTACTCGGTACGCAGCAGCGGCGTTTCGGTCGGCGGCAGATTCTCGACGAGGACACGCCCGCGATCCGGCCCGAGCCGCTCGGCGTCCGGATACGAATCCAGCGCCGCGGCGACCCGATCGTCGCTGCCCGGGTAGTAGGCCCGGCGCTGCGGCGCCCGTTCGATCGCGCCCCGCAACTCGGCCAGGAACCTGTCTTTCTGCGGCCAATCCGAGCTGACCACCACCGCCTGGGTGGCGACGCAGTTGTAGCCGCCGTTGTGCAGCCGCTGGGTCGCGACGTGTTCGGCTTGGAAGCGCAGGTCGGCGTCGTCCCATTCGCCCGGCACCACGATTGTCGGCGAGACACCGCCGAGTTCGCTGGTGATCGGCTTGTCCAACAGCGGCCGCCCCTGCGCCTTGCCGTCCGGGCCCCAGACGATCGCATCGTGGGTGCGCATGCTGCCGGTCATGTGGACATGTGCGATATCGGGGTGGTGCACCAGGTACCCGCCCGCTTCGGGCCCGCCGGTCAGTACGCGCAGCACACCGAGTTCGACCAGCGGTGCGAAGACCATTTCGTACACCGTGTACAGCGGGTCGGTGATCGGATTCAGTTTGAGCGCCACCACCCGGTTGTGGGCGTAGAGCTCGTACAGCACGTCCAGTGGCGGTATGGAGGTGATGTTGCCCGCGCCGAGGACCGCGCCGACGCCCCCGGTCGCGGTCGGATCGAGCTGGGCGAGTCCGGCGCGCCTGCGCGCGGTATCGGCGTCGACGCCGGGGCGCAACCACACTTCGCCATGGAAGCCGCTGAGCAGCAGCCGGTCGTAGAGATCGAGCGGCAGAATCGGCACCGCGACCCGCTCGCCGGGCGCCTCGGCCAGCGCGACCTCGTCGAGCGGACTGTGCCCCTGCTCCAGCGCCGATAGCGTGGCCGACAGCGCGGCCGTGGCCTGCAGCAGCGTCATCGGACCCGACATCCACTCCTCGCCGACCAGCGGCGAGTCCGGATCCAGCCCTTTTATGGTGCGCGCGGCCCGCACCCACTCGTGCGAGAAGCGGCCGGTGCGTGTGTGGATTTCGTCGAGAAGTTCGCGGCGGCGCCGCAGCGGGGTATGCGCCCACGTCTTCTCACCCGCGACCAGATCGGCCACTGCGTTATCAATAGCGGTTTCGTCGAAAGTTGTGCCCACAAGCCAACTATGCGCGCGTATACCCCCGGACGGTCCGCATCCTGGGATATCGGCGTGAAACAGCAATACCGCGACCATTAGGCTGGTCACCCATGATCGACCTCCGATTCCTGCGGGACGACCCCGACGCGGTCCGCGCCTCGCAGCGCGCCCGCGGCGAAGACCCCGCCCTCGTCGACGCCCTGCTCGAGGCGGACGCGGCGCGCCGTGCGGCGGTGGCCACCGCCGACAACCTGCGCGCCGAGCACAAGGCGATGGGCAAGTTGATCGGCAAGGCGAAGCCGCAGGAGCGGTCCATCCTGCTGGAACAGGCGCAGGAGATGTCGGCGAAGGTCAAGGAGGCCGAGGTCGCGCAGCACGCCGCCGACGCCGATATGGACACCGCGCACCGTGCCATCTCGAATGTGGTCCAGGAGGGTGCGCCCGCGGGCGGCGAGGACGATTACATCGTGCTCGAGACCATCGGCACGCCAACGGAATTCGATTTCGAGCCGAAGGACCACCTGGAACTCGGCGAATCGCTCGGCCTGATCGATATGGAGCGCGGCGCCAAAGTGTCGGGCGCCCGCTTCGACTTCCTCACCGGATACGGTGCGCTGCTCGAGCTCGGTTTGTTGCAGCTGGCCACGCAGAAGGCGGTCGCGAACGGCTTCACCATGATGATTCCGCCCGTGCTGGTGCGTCCTGAGGTGATGGCTGGTACCGGCTTCCTCGGTCAGCACTCGGCCGAGGTCTATCGCGTCGAAGAGGACGACCTCTACCTCGTCGGCACTTCGGAGGTGCCGCTGGCGGGCTACCACTCGGGCGAGATCCTGGACCTGAGCAACGGTCCGAAGCGGTATGCGGGCTGGTCGTCGTGTTTCCGCAGGGAGGCGGGCAGCTACGGCAAGGACACCCGCGGCATCATCCGAGTGCACCAGTTCAACAAGGTCGAGATGTTCGTGTTCACCACACCCGAGGAGGCCGCGGCCGAACACAAGCGTCTACTGGCGTGGGAGCAGGAGATGCTTGCCGCTGTCGAGGTGCCTTATCGGATCATCGATGTGGCCGCGGGTGACCTCGGCAGCTCGGCCGCGCGCAAATTCGACTGCGAGGGCTGGGTGCCCAGCCAGCAGAGCTACCGCGAGCTCACCTCGACCTCGAACTGCACCACCTTCCAGGCCCGCCGCCTCGCCGTGCGCTATCGCGACGAAAACGGAAAGCCGCAGATCGCAGCCACTTTGAACGGTACGCTTGCGACTACCCGGTGGATCGTGGCGATTTTGGAGAACCATCAGCAGGCCGACGGTTCGGTGCGGGTGCCCGCGGCGCTGGTGCCATTTGTCGGCACCGAGTTGCTGACACCACCGAAATAGCCGTCACACATTGCCAACAGGTATATAGCTAGGGGTTTCGCCATGCCGGATTCGCGTGATGTGGCAACCGGCAGGAATTGTTATGTCTAGGCTATTCCCCGTGCGAGGAATCGGGTCTCGCGGCGATACCCGAACCGGGGTGCGGGCCGCGTCTGCGCTGGCGACGGCTATGGTCATGTCCCGGACCACCGGGGCCTTCTATGTCATGGGGGGCGCGCTCGGCCTGCTGATCACGGGAATTGCCCCGGGCAGCGAAGGAAATCGAGCGCTGGTGGGTACCGCCGCCGCGGTGGCGCTGCTGCTCGGACTCAGTCTGCTCGGCTGGGGTCCGCGGTTGCCGCATGGGATTCACCATGGCTATGTCGCGATCGCGACGGTGTTGGTGACCATCGCGGTGTACGCGTTCCCGAATACCGTCGGCGCGATCAGCCTCGCCTCGTTCTATGTATTCGTGGCCTGTGATGCCGCGTTGTTCTTCGCATGGCCACAGGCATTCGCGCACATCGCCTTCGCAATGGCCATGTGCCTGTGGGTGATGCCTATGCGGCCGATACACCCCGCACTGCCGTGGTGGTCCGGGTTGATTCCGGCGGGCGTGACTTTCGGGGTCGGCGTGGTGGTCGGCATCCTGACCCGCATGGCCTCCGAGGCCGATATCGATGTGCTCACCGGACTGCTCAACCGGCGCGGTTTCGACCGGGCGTTGAACGGCGCGATCGAAACGGCCACCCGCACCGGGCAGGGGCTGGCGCTGGTGCTCGTCGACCTCGACCGCTTCCGGAAGATCAATGATCACCTCGGCCATCGCGCGGGCGATGCGGTGCTGCAGCGGGTCGCTGACACCTGGTCGAAATTGCTGGCGCCGGATCAGCGCCTGGCTCGTTATGGTGGCGACGCCTTCGCGCTGTTGTTGCCGAATACCACCGAGCAGGCGGCGATTCTGCTGACCGAGCAGTTGCGGGCGTCGGTGACCACCGGATGTTCGGCCGGTGTCACCTCGTGGCAGCCGGGAGAGTCGGGCTCGCTGCTGGTGAGTCGGGCGGATGTCGGTCTGTATCGGGCCAAGCAGGCGGGGCGCAATCGGACGGTGCTCGAGTCGTCGCGGCAGCTGCCATTGGCGGTGGAACTGCGCGAAGCCATCGACCGCGGCGCACTCGATGTGCACTATCAGCCGATCGTCAGCCTTACCGAGGGCGGCGGTAAGGCGGTCGGCGTGGAGGCGCTGCTGCGCTGGTCGTCGAGTGCGCAGCCGGATGTCACCACCGAGGGGCTGATCCGCGTCGCCGAGGAGTACGACCTCATCTCCGACCTGGACGAGTTGGTGTTGCGCCGGGCCTGCGCGGATGCGGCCCGATTGCAGGAGACCTTCGCACAACTCGATCTGACGCTGAACGTGAACGTCAGCGGCCTGGAACTGGCCGAGACCGGTTATGCGGACCGTGTCGCGGGGATTCTGGCGAGTACGGGCTGGCCCGCCGACCAACTGGTGCTCGAGGTGACCGAGAGCGAGCTGGCGGCCGAATCCCAAACGGCCATCAGCAATCTGCACACCCTGCGCGAGCGCGGTGTGCGCATCGCCATCGATGATTTCGGCACGGGTTACTCGTCGCTGAGTCGCCTGGCCACCCTGCCCAGCGACATCCTCAAGGTCGACCAGTCCTTCGTCGCCGCGATCCGCTCGGACTCGCCCGCACCGCCGCTGCTCGGTGTCATCGCCGCCCTGAGCAGCGCATTGGACCTGCAGGTGATCGCCGAGGGCGTGGAGACCGAATACCAGGCCGCCGTGCTGACCGAACTCGGTTTCGCGCTGGCCCAGGGGTACCACTACAGCGATTCGCATCCGGTCTCGGAACTGATCACCGACTTGAATGCGCATCAGGGGCGAGTCGGGCCCGGGCTCACCGATCGTGAACTCGGCGACGGGGACTTGTACACCACCAACGGGTGGCTGCCCCTCGGCTGAGTGCCGGAAAACCGCTTGACGTAGTGCGGGTGGGTGACCAGGCTGAGACCATGCGTTTGCTTGTCTACGGCTGTTGACTCGGTAGGTCGCTGCAGGTCCGGTCGACGGGCGATATCGGACTTCGTGCGCTCACGGTGCGGGCGGTGCTGTTCAAGGGCATCGGTGATCTGATCCCGCTGTATGCGCTGTACGCGGTGTTGTTCGCCGATCACGGACTGAATACCGGGCAGATCTCGTCATTGCTGGCGATCTGGTCGGCGACGGCGTTCCTGCTCGAGGTGCCATCCGGTGCCTGGGCCGATACGGTGTCGCGGCGTGGATTGCTGGTGCTGAGCGGTGTCCTGCTGACCGCCGGTTTCACATCGTGGACCGTACTGCCCACCTATCTGGGATTCGCGGTCGGCTTCTTCCTGTGGGGCACTTCGGGTGCACTGGTGTCCGGAACTTTCGAGGCATTGCTCTACGACGAACTGGTCGCCCGAGGTGAGCGGCAGGCGTATCCGCGCATCATCGGATATGCCAGGGCGGCATCGGAAGCCGCGATCGTGATCGCCATTCTCGCCGCGACCCCGCTGTTCATCTGGGGCGGCTATCCGCTGCTCGGCTGGTCCAGTGTGGCGATCGCGGCGGTGCACACTCTGATCGGTCTCACCTTGCCGAGTGCGCCGAAGGCGGTGTCTGCCGCGGACGTCGAGGATCTGGAAGAAGATGCGGGGTACGGCGGTGCCGTATCCGAGACGGTATCCAGATCGTTCGCGACATATCTGAGCATGCTGCGAACCGGTGTCGGCGAGGCGATCCGGGTGCGTGCCGTGCGTAACGGCCTGGCATTGGGGGCGTTGCTGTTCGGGATCACGGCCTTCGATGAGTACTTCGCATTGCTCGGCGAGGAGGTCGGTGTGGCGACGGCGGTGGTACCGCTGCTCGTCGGTGTGACGGTGATCGGATCGCTGGTCGGCTCGATGCTGGCCGGGCGTACCGAGGGAATATCGGCGCGCACCATGGCGATCGCGGTCGGGCTCGGTGGTGTGCTGTTCGTCGGCGGCGCCGTGGTCGCCGGACTTGCCGTCCGTTGGCCCGGTTCGGTGTATGTATTTGTCGGAGTGGGTTTTACGGCGATCGGCGCGTCATACGGCATCGTCTACAACGCCGGTGTCGTTGCGGGCGCTCGACTGCAGGACGCGATCGAAGGCCGCGCGCGTGCGACGGTCACCTCGGTATCCGGCCTCGCCGCCGAGGTCGTCGCGCTGGCCGTCTTCGGTTTCGCCGCAATCGCGACGATGTGGCTGTCGATGTCGACCACCCTGGCCCTACTCGGTGCGACGATCCTGCCGATCGCCTTGGCGACCCCCGCATGGCTGCCCCGTCGGGTCGCTCGTTCGTCAGTCGAGCGGAACGCCGATGAGGTGGCTTGCGGTGAGCAGGAATTGGTCGGTGGAGCGGTCGACGAGGGTGTCGCGGCTGATCGGGAGGGTGCCCGCCAGCCAGCTGTTGGTGGTTTCCCACAGGCCGCCGAGTAGGTGGGTGGCGGCGAATTCGGCTTGCTCGCCCACGCTTTCGACGATATCGGCGCCGATCTCCTCGGCGCAGACGGCCATCATGATGCCTGCGAATGAGCGCATCACCTCGGCCCTGCGCATGAGCAGGGCCGGGTTGAGCTGAGCCTCGACGGTGACGATGCGGGCCTTGCGTGGATCGTCGGCGATCAGGTCGACGGCCGCGGCGATGGCGGCTCGGGTCTTGACGCGGATATCGCTGGCGGGGGTCATAAATGCGGTGACCACGGCCTGGCCGATCTCGTCGACGATGTGGTCGAACAACTCGCTGAAGACGGTATCGAGGTCGCTGAAGCTCTCGTAGTAGTACCGCTCGGAGAGTTTTGCCTGGGTGCACAGGCCGGTGACGGTGAGTTTGGCGAATCCCGAGGTTCCGATGATCTCCAGCGCGGCGTCCAGCAGTGCCGCGCGGCGACGGGCGCGGCGCTGTTCGATCGGTATGCCGCCATAGGACCGCGAGGTAGTTGCCATCACGCTCCATTCTGGCATAGAACCTTGCCAGATATTCGAATTTGTGAGAGCGTCTTGTCAGAATGCGCTCGAGGTCGCTGGTGATATCGGGTGCGAACCTCTCTTCCGATGGGTGCGATGCAATGACGCATGACAACCAGCTGCTGCCGACTCCGCCGCTGTTCACGGAGTTCCCGTTCCGATACGCGGTGCCCGTGCTGGCGCCGGGCGATCTGCGCTGCACCGCGGCGCAGCGGGATTCGTTCCGCCGGTTCGCGCAGGTCGGGGATCCGCTGGCGGATGATGTGGTCGCAATGTTCAAGCGGCTGTCGGTCGGCGAGGGTCGCCGGATGTTCGAGATCGCCGTCGAGCGCGGTATCGATGCGGTGCCGGATGCGCCGGCCGAACTGGTCGCGCTCTTCCAGCAGGTCGAGGCGGATCCGTACTGGTTGGACCGCACCAAGATCGACCGCGGTGCCCGGGTCGTGGAACGTACCAGCGTGTGGGGCGGGATAGCCATGGGCATGTTCGCGTTGATGGGCGGGTACCTGGCCTCGCGCGCGGACAAGACCCTGGTCGGGACCGGCGACCTCGACGCAATGGCGCCGCGCCGCCTGGCCGAAACCACTCAGTGGTGGCTGGATGTCACGACTCCCGGCGGGCTGCAACGCAATCAGGTCGGCTACAAGAGTGTGCTGCGGGTGCGGCTGATGCACGCACTGGTCCGCGCAGGCATGAATCGCCGCCCGGACTGGGATCACCAGGCCTGGGACCATCCGGTGAACCAGGTACTCACCGTCGGCACGCTCGGCCTGTTCTCGATGGCGAATCTGGTTGGCGCACAGGCACTCGGCCTGCGCTTCTCGGCCGAGGAGAAGGACGCCGTCTTCCAGCTCTGGCGCTATGTCGGCTTCCTGCTCGGTATCGACGCCGAAATCCTGCCGACCAACGAGACCGATACCTGGCGCGCCTTCTGGATCCTGGCCGATACCGAATTCATCCCCGACGAGGACTCGCGCCGCCTGGCCCAGGCCTTGGTTCCCGCGGCGGGCGGTCTGTTCATCGGCACCGAAACCGCCGCCAAGCGCCTCATCCGCCGCGCGATCACCAGCTATATGGTGGCCTACAGCCGAATCGTGCTCGGCCCGACCAACTCCGACTTCCTCGGCCTGGAGAACAGCAAGTTCTTCCAGAGCGCCGTCATGGCCACCGCCGTCGTCAACGGCGCCCTCGAGGTCCCGCGCCAACTCATTCCCGGTGCCACCCGTTTCCAGGAAAGACTCGGCGCCCGCCTACGCGCCCGCCTGGTCAACGGCTCCATCGCCCGCAACGGCGGCGACCGCACCTACGCCCGCCACGACACCTTGGCCGCCCACACCGCCTTGCGCGCCGGTTAGCCGCTGGGCGTTCTGAAGGTCCCGCAAACCCCCTGGCCGCCTCGCAGAGGTTGCACCCTCTGTGACGCGGCAACAGGTTATGCGGGACGTGCTGTTGGATTGGGGGCGTCGGACTTTGGCGGGTCAGCTGGGAGTGGCTGGGGTGGCGGTACGGTGCGGGGATGACGGCGCGGACGAAGGTGGGGTTGGCCTTCGGGTTCTGCATCGGGGCCGGGGTGGCGGTGCAGGGCCGGATCAATGGTGCGCTGGGGGTGCGGTTGCAGGATGGGATCGCGGCCGCATGTATCAGTTTCGGGCTCGGGCTGGTGGTGTTGGTGATCGCATTCGGTCTCAGTCGGCGATTGCGTGCTGGGCTGGGGCGGGTCCGGGGGGCGCTGTCGAGCGGTGCGCTGCGGCCGTGGCAGTTGCTCGGCGGGCTGTGCGGCGCGTTCTTTGTTGCGTGCCAAGGACTTACCGTGGCCGCGATCGGTGTTACCGCCTTCACCGTCGCCGCTGTCGGCGGCCAGTTACTGAGCAGCTTGGTGGTGGACCGGCTCGGTTTGGCTCCGAACGGTCGCACTCCCGTGACTGCCGTGCGCGTATCCGGCGCCGCATTGGCCATGGTGGCGGTGCTCCTCGCCGCCGGACGCTCTGGTGCTCCGGTCGGTTCCGCCGCGGTTCCCGAATGGCTGCGCACCGGTCCCACCGCGCTGTTGGTCATCCTGCCCGCGCTCGCTGGGATCGGTCTGGCCTGGCAGCAGGCGGTCAATGGTCGTGTGGGCGCGGTCGGTGGCCCCTTTTCCGCCACACTGGTGAATTTCGGCATCGGCACCGTGGCGCTGTTCGCCATCGAAGCCTGCATCCTCGCCGGGATCGGCTGGCCCGCCGAATTCCCCAGTGAGCCATGGCTCTACCTCGGCGGCCTCATCGGTGTCGCCTTCATCGCCCTGGCCGCTCTCACCGTCCGCTGGATCGGTGTGCTCCTGCTCGGCCTTACTTCGGTCGCAGGCCAGCTCTCGGCCTCGATCACCTTGGATATCTTCACGCCGACCGGTGCCGGACTGTCTCACACCGCAGTAGTCGGCTGCGCCCTGACGTTCGTCGCGGTCGTTGTCGCGACGCGCTCGCGAATCTGACCTCACTGCAGGCGTCGGCTCCGCCAGATCCGGCAGAGCCTGCAGTGCAGCGGTCGGCTCTGCCCTCACCTTCCTCGCGACGGCGTGCGAATCCGACCTCGCCATAGCGGGCCCGGCGTTGTGGTACCGACTCAGACGAGCTTGCGGCTGCGCAGTTCGTGCCCCTTGGAGGTCTTGCATCGACCGGAATCCAGATCCCACTGCCAACCATGCAAATTGCAGGTCAGGTTGCTTCCTTCGACCACACCGAATTTCGACAGATCCGCCTTCAGATGCGGGCAGCGGCGCTGAACTTCCCAGCCCGCCAATTCCGTTGACGCGGAATCATCGTGTGCCTCGGCGAACCAACCGTCCGCGTACGCGATCCGCTCATCGGTGAGGCATTTGAAGAAGGTGTAGAGGAATTCGTTGTAGCCGCCGATGCGCCATGCTTGAAAACGGGTGGACAGGAAGATGGTATTCACCCAGTCCGGCTCGTTATCGCGCAGTACGGTGCGCACCAATTCCGGCGCGATCCGGAAACCGTAGCGGTACTTACCTTCGCCCTCGATCGGCCCGCGCACCACGCGCACTGGGAAGTCCAGCACCACGGTTTCGTCGCCGATGACCAGGCCGACCGGATAGCCGATCCCTTCGCAGATCAGATCGCTCTGCTTCATGATCGGCTCGAACAGCGCCTGCAGCGGTTCCAACAGCGGCCCGTCATCGGTTGTTGCCCAGGAGGCCTTTTCGGCCGCGAGCACCGGCGCGAGGCGCTGGGCCATCAGCTCGACGTATTCGGCCTTGTTGTCGTAGATCAGGCCCGGTTCGAACGGATGGGTCAGCGACAGTTCCACACCGCGCACATCGGCGACCGAACCCGGGATCATCAGGATCCCGCCCTCGTTGCCGTGGATCTTCATCTGCTCCAGGAACACCATCTGATCCGGGAAGATATTGCCCTCGTCGCCGCGATCGTCATTGAGGTAGCGCAGCTCGTCGTCGAGGAAAACCGGCGGACCGGCCGAGGGGACGACCCAGGTGGCGCCGACCTGTTCGATATAGCTGCGGGCGCGATCCATGCCGCGCTGACGCTTCTGCTTACCGAAGTTCGACTTGGTGCGACTCGGAATGTCGTAGACCATCGGGTACCAGATCGCGCCCGAGTACTGCAGCAGGTGGATGTCGATATGCCCGAACGCGTCGTGCAGCACATCCATATCCACCGGACGGGCGTCGTTCATGTTGAAGCAGGTGGTCTCACCGTCGGAGACGACCAGCCCGGAGTCACCGATCGGACCGTCGGCGGGCGCGCGCAACGCGATGATCATGATGTCGATCTCGCCGCCGGGCCCGCTCACCCGGTGCTTGACCGAATCCGCGGTCTCGAAGAACTTGTGGAAGCCGAGCGTCTCCAGTTCGCGTTTGAGATCCGGCACCGGATAGTCCGGCAGCAGTACGGTCGCGTCCTTGTTGACGTGCTCGGCCAGGTGCTCCGCGTCGAAGTGGTCGCGGTGCAGATGCGAGACATACAGGAAGTCGCAATTGCCCAGCTCGGCCCAGTCCAGCTGGGTGTTGTCCGGAAAGGGGAACCACGAACCGAAGTACGCGGGATTGACCCAGGGATCGCAAAGGATCGACCCGGCCGCGGTGCGGATGTGGAATCCGGCGTGTCCGACGCTGGTGATCTGCACGAGCTGCTCCTCCTGACCGTTACCAGCCACCTAGGGTAGTGGTTAGGGCGAAACGTCGCCGATGCAGTAGCCATCGGAACCCTCGGTCAGGGTGAAGGTGCGGGTCTGCGTCACACCGGAGGAGTTGGTGACGGGGACCTCGACCGCGACGTAATCCGCCCGCAGCCGTTCCGAGCGGATCTCCTGATCGGTGAATTTCGTGAGTCCGGTCAGCCTGCCCGGGTTGTTGGCCAGCGGTGCCGACGCCGGGCTGCCCGTTCCGGTGGGATCCCAATTCGCTGGGCTCGCCTTGCAGACCAGCGGGTAAGTGCCCTCCTTATCGGAAGGATCGAGCGGGGCGCCGACGAAACGGGACAGATAGCGGCGCACGGTATGCCTGGCGTCTGCCTCGTTGGGTCCCGGGTCGGCGCCGTCCTGCGCCATCCACGGGCAGACGGTCTGGGTCGAGTTCTTGATGCCCGACTCGATCGCGTTGCGGTCGAAGCTGACGGTGGTGCCCGCGTTCTGCCAGGTGACGGTGCGCTGCGTGGCGGTCGCGGGCTGTGCGAGGGCGGTCAGAATCGCCTTCTTGTCGGCGGACATATCGGTCACATTGCCCGGGGCCATCATCCAGCACTTGGACTGCAATTCGGTGGGCGTCGAGCCCGCCAATACCGCGCCGAAACGCGACGCGACGGCTGCCGCGCCGGGCAGGCCGGGGACGTCGCCGACGGGCACGGCGAGCGCATCCGCGACTATCCGCGGGGTTGTGGGCATCGCGGCCGACGGTGTCGTGGTCTGCGCCGGTGTGTGGGCCGGCTCGTCACCCGGTATGCCGGAGACGGAGTCGCAGCCGGTGAGCAGGACAGCGCTGAGCAATGCCAGGCCGGCCGTGATGGCGGCGAGCGCCCTTCGTTCCCGCGGATCCTTCCGGTCGTGTTCACGCGGTATCGGGCGGGCGCGTTCCACTTCGAGGGTCCTCTTTCGTAGGCGTTCAGCGGTGTGAGCGATGGGTCCGGCGCGCGCGGGTGCGGCGGCTCTGCCGGATGGGACAGTCTGCGACTACGCTAGCGGAATTGTGGAACCCGTCTACCGGACGATCGTCGGCCTGGCCCGTACCGTCTTCTTCGTCGAAGGTCTGAAGTTCACCGTCAAGGGCGCTGAACGCATCCCCGCGCGGGGTGGTGCCGTGATCGCGGTCAACCACACCGGCTATATGGACTTCACCTACGCGGGCCTGCCGGTGCGCACGCCGAAGCGCTACATCCGCTTCATGGCCAAGAAGGAGGTGTTCGACAACAACATCTCCGGTCCGATCATGCGGGCGCTCAAGCACATTCCGGTGGATCGCGCCGCGGGCGCCGACTCGTACAAGGCGGCGGTCGAATACCTCCGCAAGGGCGAGCTGGTCGGCGTCTACCCCGAGGCCACGATCAGTCGCAGCTTCGAGATCAAGGACTTCAAGTCCGGCGCCGCGCGCATGGCGCTCGAGGCGGAGGTGCCGATCATCCCGATCGTCATCTGGGGCGCCCAACGGGTGTGGACCAAGGGCTTCCCGAAGCGTCTGGGCCGCACCAATACACCGATCTCCATCGCGGTGGGCGAACCGATTCAGCCCTATGAGCCCGCCGCCGAGCTGACCGCTCAACTGCACAGCACCATGCAGGCGATGCTGCTGGATCTGCAGCAGGATTACGTGCACGAACCCGGTGCCTATTGGGTGCCGGCACGTTTGGGCGGCAGTGCGCCCACCCTCGAGGCAGCCGATGCGATGGATGCCGCCGAAGCCGAGGAAAAGGCGGCGCGGCGGGCGGCCGAGGATTCGTTGTAGGGGAACTATGTCGCGGGAACCGGTCTATGACATTCTCACCGGCCTGGTCCGCACTGTCTTCGCGGTGCAGGGGCTGCGCGTAGATATCGCCGGACAGGACCGGATCCCGCGGACAGGCGGTGCCGTCCTCGCCGTGAATCACACCGCCTACCTCGACTTCATGGAGGTCGGGCTGGTCGGGCGCAAGTCGCGGCGCAATGTCCGCTTCATGATGAAGGCCGAACTCGAGCACGGCATCGTGGGCTTTCTCATGAAGCACTGCAAGGCAATCGGCGTCGATCGCACCGCGGGCGCGGCGTCCTACCGTCGCGCGGTCGAGGCGCTGCGTCACGGCGAACTAGTGGTGGTCTACCCCGAAGCGACGATCAGTCGAAGCTTCGAACTAAAGGAATTCAAGTCCGGCGCCACTCGCATGGCAATCGACGCGGACGTCCCGATCATTCCCGTCGTCATCTGGGGTGCGCACCGCATCTGGACCAAGGGTTTCCCGAAGCGACTGGGCCGCCACCGTTTTCCGATCAATATCCGCATCGGTGATCCGATTCCGCCCGCCGAACCGGGCGACGATCTGACCGCCGAACTCCGCGCTCGAATGAGCGAACTGCTCGAGGAAGCTCGGGCGAACTACCCGATGCCTGCGGGCGAGCCGTGGGTACCCGCTCGCCTCGGCGGTACCGCACCGACCCTCGCCGAGGCCGCCGTACTCGAGCGGGAGGAGATGGCCCGCCGCCGCGCCCAACGTCGAACCGGTTGAACCCGAGCAGGTTTGCCGATATCGACTCGCGCATCGGGCCGTGCCGCTGCGTCGATGCAGTGATCGTCGACGTGGAACCGATTGCGGGTGAGCCACCTGCGGCGAACGCGGACATCAACGACGATCGAGCTGAAGCGTCGATGCCTGGCAGGGCGTGGCGGCGGGGAGGTCGCCTCGGATGAAAGATGCTGGCGGAACGCCCATCAGGGTGCGAAAGTCCGAGGTCATGTGGGATTGGTCGTAGTAGCCGGTGGCGGTGGCCAATTGGGACCATGGGGTGTTACCCGCATTGGTGAGAATCCGGCGAACGCGGCCGATACGAGCGAAATGTTTGGGGGAGACGCCGATTCCGGTGGAGAAGAGGTTCCGGAGTTGGCGTTCGCTGACCGCGAGGTCGGCGGCGAGTCCGTGCACCGTTGGGGCCGTGGCGATGGCGGCGACGGCGTCACGGAGTAGTTCGCGATGCGCCCGCTGGGTCGGATCTTCGGAAATGCGTTGCGGGAGAGTGTCTTCCAAGAACGGCAGGACATCCTGCGTCGGCAACGACGCGAGTTCGTGCGCCAGATCGGCGGCGACGCCGGGGAGGTCGGCGAGGCGAACGACGCGATCGGCGAGGTCGGCGGCTGGCACACCGAGCAGTTGACGGGTGGCGCCGGGGGCTAGGCGCAAGCGGGTGCATCCGGCGGGTTTGTCCGCGGCCGTGTACGCGGCGCGGGTCTGCGGCCCGACGACGAGTGCGTCGCGGCGGTCGTCGCGCGGGCGCAGCACGATCGTTGTCCCAGCGTGCGGTACATGCGTGAACGGCACGGACATATCCGTGCCGGTCGGGATGGCGCCGAATTCGGTGATCCACGGACGTACCGATTCGGGTGCGGGCACCGTCGACTCGATGAGATCGGCGGGCAGCATGGTCACTCGACCCACTGTAAGCAGCTCACGGCCGGATACAGCGCCCGAAGCCGTGCCGAAATTTCCTATAGATCCGGGTGGTCCGGCGGCAGGCTTTCCGCATGATCGTTATCACCGGTGCCACGGGCACCATCGGCAGTGAAATCGTCCGTCAACTGGCCGCCCGCGGTGAGCAGGTCCGCGCGGTGACCCGGAATCCGGACCGGGCGCAGATGCCCGCCGGAGTGGAGGTGGTCCGGGGCGACTACCACGACCTCGAGTCGATGGCCGCAGCGATGTCCGGCGCGGCGGCGGCCTTCCTCGTTGGTGTCCTCGGCCCTGAATACGCCGAGACCGACAGTGCGCTCGTCGGCGTGGCCCGCGAGGTCGGCGTCCGCCGTATCGTCAAGCTTTCCGCCATCGGCACCGGCGAACCCGGACTCGGCCGAGTCGGCACGTGGCACATGCCCGGCGAGGAGGCGGTCAGAGCGAGCGGTCTCGAGTGGACCGTTCTGCGGCCGTCCAGCTTCGCCTCCAACACGCTGAGCTGGGCCGATGCCATCCGGTCCGGTCAGCCCGTGCCGAATCTGACCGGTACCGGTAGCCAGGGCGTCATCGACCAACGCGATGTCGCCGCGGTCGCCGTCGAGGCCACGACGACTGCCGGCCATGCGGGCCGCGTCTACACCCTCACCGGCCCCGAACTGCTCACCACCGCGGACCAGGCCGCCGCACTGGCAACCGTCCTCGGCCATCCGCTCGACGTGGTCGATGTGCCGGAAGACATTGCGCGCGAACACATGACCGCGGCAGGTATGTCCCCAGAATTCGTCGACGGCGCACTGGCCGGCCAGGCCTACGTTCGCGCTGGCGGCAACGCCGTCGTCACCGACGACGTCCGCCAAATCCTGGGCCGCCCACCCCGCACCTACGCCGAATGGGCCACCGACCACGCAGCGGCCTTCCTCTCAACGCCCGCCGACCAGCGCATTCGCTGACCAACCACGTCCGCGTCGCAGCATCCGAGCCGCCTGCCCGGAATGCCCGATTTTCATTTGGGCCCAGTGTGCGACTACAGTTTTGGACGCACAACGATGCGGTCCACCTCCCGGATCGCACATCAAAGCGCATGCGGATGTAGCGCAGCTGGTAGCGCATCACCTTGCCAAGGTGAGGGTCGCGGGTTCGAATCCCGTCATCCGCTCCACGAAAACACCAGGTCAGTAGCGTGAGCTACCTGGTGAAGGTGTGCATGTCACCACTTGCGGTCACAACGGCTTCTCAGGGCACCCACCGGCTCTGGAGGCTTCATGCTCACACCCCGCCCGCGACCCCGCCGTAACGGGTCGATCGCCTGGCAGGTTCCGTTCCATTACTACGACGAATTCGGGCGTCGGCGGTCGACGTCGGAGACTTTCGACGATTTCGAGGCCGCGGCGCGCTGGTGTGAGCTGGCCGAGGTGGTCGGGGTCGCCGAGGCACGCAGGATCCGGGAGGTCCAACTCGGCGCCGGAGTACGGTATACGACGCTGGTCGAGTGGTTGCGCAAGTACACCGCGCGCCTGACCGGTATCGAGGAGCGCACGCGGCGCGACTACCTCCGCTACATCGACGTCGATATCGAACCGTTCATGGGCTCGTCGCTGCCGATCACGGCGTTCAATCAGGATCTGGACGCGGCGTGGATCGTGCACCTGGAGCAGGACAAGGGCAACGGCGCGAAAACCATTCACAACAAACACGGATTCCTCTCCGCTGGTCTGAACGCCGCTGTGGCCGAACGTCCGTCGCCGTTGATCCCCTACAACCCGTGCCTGGGTATCCGGCTGCCGCGCCACGATGCGCCGGAGCTGGACATCTTCGACAACGACGAGTGGGAGTTGTTCGAGCAGTTGATGCCGCCGCGGTGGCGCCCGCACGCCGAGTTCAACCTGGTCTCGATGGCGCGGCCCAGCGAGGTCACCGCCATCCAGATCCGCGACATCGACAAGCGGAGCGGCGATGTGCGCATCAACAAGGCGTGGAAGTATCTCGGCGGTGAGATGAAGCTGGGAAAGCCGAAGTCCTCGCGCGGTATTCGCACCGTCACGGTTCCGCTGGAAACCCTCGAGCGCTTCGACCTCGACCGCCCGGGGGACGAGTTGCTGGTCCACACCAGCAACGACACCCCGATCAGCGCGGGCTACTTCTACGCCAAAGCCTGGGTGCCCACCTTGCGCCGCCTGCGTGCCCTCGCCGACGGCAACCTCGACCCGTTCGGCCCCAACGCGCAATGGAAGGGCGCGGAGCCGGAGTATCTGCTCGAGCGTTTCGCCGATGCGATCGCCTCGATGCGCGGCAAGCGCCTGCAGCGCCGCTCGATAGCGGCTCGAAAAGCACTGCTGCGCAGGGAATAAGCGCGCCTGGCATCTTCGGATCTCGCCCTGTTGTCGGTGTGGTGGCTTACCTTCGATCCAGGGTTCCTCGGTCACCGGATGGGGGTCGGATCGGCTATGACCAAGCGTGAGACACGACGGGCACGGGCACGGGCACGGCGACAGAACATGGAAGCGAGGCAGCAGCGAGCCCTGGTGCCCCGATCTCCGCAAGCCCCTATCCCCCAGTCCCCGCGAAACCTTGACGGCAACGTCCAGATACGTCCATGTCGTGCGGCGGACCTTCCCGCCGCCGGCGCACTGCTGACCCAACTGGACGACGTGGTGCTGGAGGAATGGGTCAGTGCCGCAGTCCGAGCGGACAGCTTCGGCCAGGGGCTGCCCCTGGTTTACGGCGACAATCGGTCAGGGCTGTTC
Organism: Nocardia sp. CA-107356; assembly: GCF_050946365.1. NCBI lineage: Bacteria > Bacillati > Actinomycetota > Actinomycetes > Mycobacteriales > Nocardiaceae > Nocardia > Nocardia sp. CA-107356. The sequence goes on from NZ_CP191992.1 coordinate 144,933, forward strand.
GCACTGATCCAGCTCGCCTGGAACCGAGCGATGGACGCCGACACATTCCTGAAGATGTGTGTGCCCTCCGGGATGCTGCTCGTCGCCGACCACCCCGACCAGGGCGTCGTTGGCGCCATGCTGGCTTATCCGCCCGCGTCTGTGATCATGCAGGCCACCCAGACCGCCGCCATGGTCGGCTACTCCGCCGACGAAGTGATGCACGCGATGCGGACAGGTTTGACCGAGACAGTCCGTATCAAAGCTCTCGTCGTGCAAAAAGATCAGCGTGGCAAGGGGGTTGGCGCGGCGCTGCTGGACCACTGCGTGCAGACGTACGACGCGGCAGGGTTCCGGCTCATCTACGGCCAGCTCGTCACCCGCAGAGCGGTTGGCTCCGTACTACTCCAGTCACGGTTTCACGGTGCTCGAGCCCGACGAGGGTGTGCGGCTCGACCGCGTATTCGGGGTCAACTTCGGCTTCGGCCCCGGACTGGGTGAGCAACTGTTCGCGCGCTGGCATGGCAATGCCCCCACCGGCTGGCGGGTATCGACATCCCGTTCCCGTTGACCGCCGTGCTGTTTCCTTCGTCGACGGCCGCTGCTGCGGACGGCCATGCCGGAACACTTTCCGTTCCGTCCGGATACCTTCCTGTTCCAGATGGATCGGCGCGCTGTATCAACGGTGCTGCAGGATGCACTAGCGTCCTTGAAGTGGACCCGGCAGCCATCCGGACGGTTGGTGAGCCGGGTTTCGCGTATCGAAGACAGCTTGCGGACCTGCGTGATGAGCGGGTCCACGCGCCGGCGCCGGTCACCGCCCTTGGCGACGCACCAGGCCACCGCATCCGACACCCACAGCAGCGGCTCCTGATTCGGGCGCATGTGCTCATAGGCCAGTGTGTCGGCGACGTCGAACTTCCGTACGGCGGCATAGAGGGTCCGGCGGTCGCTGTGGACCAGTGAATCGTCTTGTTCGATCGTCAACCGTCGGCCGCCGACGGCGGCCAGGTCCTCGACAATCGTGGTGAGACAGCCGGTTCGGGCCTCGGACGCGTCCCGGATGCCGGTGGCGTCGTACACGGCCACCTGCACCTCGAGGGTGCACAGCGTCGAACAGATCGCGCGACGGCGCGAGTCGTCGTCCTTCTTGAAGTGGATTCTGTTCTGCCCCTTGGCGCGCTGGGCCTGGAGCACCTTGCGCGACTGCTGGATGTGGCGGACCTCGGCGAGGGTGGACACGATCAACAACCCGTTCTGCTTGGTCTCGTCCACGAACGCGTGCATCTGCGGCGACCCTCGGCCTTTCCTCTGCGTCGGGCCGGCGCGCTACTTTGCACTTCCTGACAGCTTCAGGGTTCCGTACAGGGAGGCGACGGACGGGGACTCGCCCGCGTTCTTCCCGGTCTTGATGGTGAGTTTCTTCGCGATGGCCGGGACGGGACACCTGTGCGACACGCCTGTGCCGCCGCGGTTCTTAGACAACTGCCCAGCCAACGATCAACTACTATCGTCGCTCACAAGCCTGAAACCCTCGGTTGCAACATATCCCGAGTATCAGCCTCCGGAAGTGCCCATGGCTCAACGAAAACCGCCCGCCACCGTGCGTGGCTCAGCCCTGATCATGTTCGTCGTGGCAGTCGCCTGCGCGGTGGCCGCGCTCTTTCTGTTTTTCGGTGACGCAAAGGAGATGGACCTGGCGAGTGGAATGGCCAAGCTTCTCGGCGTCGTCGCCGTCTGCCTGGCGGCCGTACTCGCCGCAGTCGCGATCACGCTCTGGCTCGGGAATCCGCGCGGGCGCGACGCGACTGTCGGCCTGGCCGCCCTCCTGGGTGCCAATGGCGTTGTGATGCTGTTCGATTCGGAGTCGGATTCCCTCGGTTTCGGGATCGCGGTCCTGGGGATCGTCACCCTCATGGCCGGCCTGCTCTTCGCGTCCTCTGCGCGCGCGTATTACGGCCGGTGGGAGTAAGTAGGCGGGTTAGCGATCCCAAAATTGTTTTTTAGCAGCAACAATCGGGCACATCGTCTTGATTCATGGCTGGTCGACGACAGGCGCGTGATTCGGTCGCCCCGAGCGACATCGAGGTGATCGACGCCTTTCTGGATGTCGCCCCTGATGTGCGCCGGTGCAGCATTGCCCAACGGCTCAATCTTGCGACCTTGGGCACTCGGATGAACTTGGCCTTTGGACCGAGTGGCCTCGCGCGCATGTCCTGGGAGCGGCCGTATCGCGCCGAGATCATCGTCAACAAGCGATTTCGATTTCCGAACGGCGTATCTCGAGGACGTTGATTTCAACGCTGTGAGGTTCTCGGGTGCGGCCCGGTTCGAGGGCGCGACCTTCGCCAGCACCACCGAGTTCACGGCCGCGACCTTCGCCGATACCACCGAGTTCACGGCCGCGACCTTCGCCGATACCGCCGAGTTCGCGGGCGTGACGTTCGCCGATACCGCCGAGTTCGCGGGTGACCTTCGCCGACACCGCCTGGTTCCGGGTCACGACCTTCGTCGGCACCGCCTGGTTCATGGACGCGACCTTTTCCGCACCGCTGAGTTCGCAAACGCGACCTTCTCTGGTGCCGCCGAATTCGAGCGCGTGACCTTCTCCGGCGCCGCCCGGTTTGTGGAGGTGGATTTCGGCGCTGAGACCATCTCGTTTGTCGGCCCGAGGCAGTGGGGACCGCCAGCGCCGGTGTTCGATTCGAACGTGGACGTGAGTCAGAAGCCTGCCAATGTTGAACCGCAGGACTGGCCACCTGTTGTGGCGGCACCGCCGTAGGGCTGACTGGGTTGTTGAGAATCGTTCGTTTCTTCGACATCGTCGACTTGCGCGAACCACTGAGTGCCGGTTGATCTCTCGGTGAGAATCGAGCGATGACGGGGAGGATGCGCGGTATTGGTGCGTGGAGAGCCCTACTCGCCTCACCGCACTCGGCACCTCCGGCCTCCGAGCGGTTGGGCACTGCGAGCACTCGCAGGGGGCGTTACGAATGCTGGTCCATTTGGAGGAGTTGACCAAAATTAGGGATCTACCTGCATGTTTTTCGCCTGTCAGCTGTAGGTTGGGGTGGGGTTGACGTGGCGCAGGAGAGGTTGGTTCCCGGAACCTCACCGGGTTGGCAGTCAGGTCAGCCGAGGTCTAGCGCACCTGCCCAGCGAGGCTTACGTTGCTTCGCAACGTTCATCCGGAAAGTCAATTTGTTCTGTTCGGGTAGGGGTTTCGGTGCTCGGGGCTGTTTTTTCGTGAGTGGCTTCGGCTTTCGGGTTCTGGCGACGTAGAAGCCAGCGCGCGGGAGTGCCTGTCCGTGTCGAGCTCGAGTGGAGTGGTCGGCGGCGCGCCTGCTCTCGAAGCGGCCGTTGGGGAAGCTCTTCGGTTGGGGCGCAATCGGGACGAAGCCGATTGGCGGTTGCCAGCGGGGATGGCAAGCGTTCGTCGACCGGGCGGCGGGCAGCGAGCGATAGGTATGCTGCGAAGGCTTGCTTTGGCGGTGCCAATAGATCGTGAGCGGGGGTGGCTAGGCGATTGGCTGACATCGAGGGCGTTGGCGCGTTGCGGGCGGAGATCGCAGCCTTTTATGCAGGTTTCGGGCAGCCGGAGGTGCTGGCGGAGGCATTTCGGGGCGCTGCTTTGATGGTGCCGTTGGTCGATGACGATCGCTTGTGCACGTCCCGGCTCGGGGGTGTCGATTGGATCTGCGCGTTCACCAGTGTCGAGGAGTACGCGCGGTATATGGCTGCGCGGGGTGTCGCTGGTGATCAGGAGTATCGGTATCAGTCGCTGTTGGGGTGGCGGCTGGCTGAGTACGCGGCTGGGCGGTCGGTGCCGACGGGTGTGGCTGTCGATATCACCGGTTTGGCGCCGATCGCGTTTCCGCCGCAGGTGTCGGATGATTCGGCCGGGGAGGGGAGGTAGCGGTGGGGGATCAGTTGAACGTTGACCCTGCGGTGCTGCAGCAGGCCGCGGATGGGATCACCGCGGTCATCGGCGAACTCTCCGAGCTAGGTGTGGGGGAGACCGGGGCGATGGGGCGCGGGTTCTCGCTGTTGAGCTTGTCGCCGATGGAGGCGGGTAAGGCGTCGGTGCAGAAGGCTTTCGAGACCTTCACCGAGCGCTGGTCGTGGGGTGTCAGGTCCCTGGTGCAGGCGGGCAACGAGATCGCGAAGACGTTGGGCTTGGCGGCAGGGCGCTATCACATCATGGATGAGAAGTTCTCGGACACGTTCAAGGAGATGTTCACGCAGCTGACGGGAAACCCGCATCTATCGAAGGAAGAGATCGATGCGCGGTCCTGGGGAGACACGTTGGCCGACAATCAGTTCAACCAGATCCGCCACACCGATTACAGCGCCGAGTCGTTCGAGAATGCCTTAACACATATCGGCACGAATGTGAAGGTGATTGAGGCGGTGGGCCCGGACGCGCTCGCGGGCGCGGTGCCCGGGGTGCACTGGAACACCGGTGCCGCCGAGCGGGCGGCGGAGATCATGAATGGCCAAGGTGGGGGTGATAAGTGAGTGGTCTCGGTGATTTCGTCAACAAGGTCGGCGACGCGGTCGAGCATGGCGTCGAGTCGGTCACGCAGAAGGCGGGTGAGCTCGCCGATGCTGGTTTGGATGCGGCGGCGGGGCTGGCGCGTCGGGTCGGTGCTGACGGGGTCGCGGAGGACCTCGACGATCTCGGGGACAAGATCGCCGATCTCGCCGGTGGTGAAATCAAAGAACGCGAACTCGGACAGAGCAGCGACCCGAAAGAGCTGATCCGGGGTGAGCCCTCGGCGATCCACGATGCGGTCGAGGCGCTGCAGAAGATGGGCGATTCGATCGGTAAGACCGGTGACGCGTTGCGCACGGTCAACACTGCGGACTGGACCGGTTCGGCGGCGGAGGAGTTTCACACCGAGTTCGCGAAACAGCCGAAGCTGTGGTGGGAGGGCGCCGATGCGATGCACAAAGCATCGGGTGTGCTCGACGGCTGGTACCACGAGGTCACCGCCGCACAATCCAAAGCTGCTGACGCGATCGCGAAATGGGAAGCGGCCGACACCGAGGAAACCACGAGGAAGAATCAGTGGAATGCCCTGTCGGAGGAGCAGAAACGCAAGACACCGCTGACCGACACGTGGACCTCGATCCGCAACGAAGCCCGCGAGATCCTGCGCGGCGCACGCTCACAGCGTGACAACGCGGCGGCCTCGGCTGCGGCGGCGTTGGCGGTGGCGACCGAGGCCGCCCCGACCGAGCCGCCGTTCACCGAACGCTGGACCGACAATCTCTCGGACCTGTCGGGGGCGGTCGATCAGGCGAAGCTGAACTTCACGTCCGGGTTGCTGACCAGTTTCACCGGGATCGTGCAGTTCGTGCGTCAGGTCAGCCCGTTGGACGCTTACAACCTGACTCATCCGGCCGAATACTTCTCGGGGATGTCGGATCTGGGCACCGGGCTGGTGGTCGCGGCGGCTGATCCGGGGGCGACGGTGTCCTCGATCCTGTCCGGTGCGCGCAAGAACCCGTCGGAGTTCCTCGGCTCTTTGACCGGTGATCTGATCACGACCATCGGCACCGGCGGCGCGGGCGCAGCCAAGCCCGCGCTGTCGGCTGTCGAGAAGATCGGTGACGTCTCCAAGGTCAGCAAAGCGACCCACACCGTGGCCAGCGCGGCAGAACACGCCCCGCACACCACCCCGCACGCCCCGAGCTCCACTCCCACACCCCACACTCCCTCGTCGACCCCGCACGAATCCGGCGCACCAACAGGCACGCACCCGACAACGGAAGCGCCGTCACCAACCACGACCGCAAGCGAGCCGGCCACGCCGACCGCTACCCACCCGAGCACCAGCGAGCCTGGCACACAGCCACACACGGCAACCGAATCGCCAACGCAACCTGGAACGACCAACCCGCAACCTGAAACCCCCACGCACACATCGGACTCCGGCACACCAGGGCCCGACAACCCCGCACCGGGACACACTCAGCCGGATGCACCGCAGCAGGCGCACCCCGAACCGACGGCACCTGACTCGCACCCCAGCGGTGAGCATCCCGGTGACGCGCCCCAAACTCCCCACCAGCAGCCCTCCGACACTCCGGCGGTTCGACCGGATGCGGAGGTTTCCCCGGGACCGAACCCGAGCCACGAGACACCCAGCCAGCACCCTAATCCCGACTCGAGCCCGCTTGCTCACACCGATTCACCTGACACCCCAACAGATCACGGTGACGGCAGTCCCCGTCAAACCCACGACGGGACAGAACCTACCCACCCGGACGGGGACGGCAGGAACCCCAATGGACACGACAATCCCTCCCCGGAAAACCCACCGGCCCAGCATGATTCGCCGCAGGAGCACCCGACACCGCAGGAGCACCCGACACCGCAGGAGCGAGCCGAGGCCGATCAAGGTGCTGGTGATACGGCGCGGGAGAACGGTGCGGACCACGACCGTGCTGAGGGCGACAAAACGTGTTCCGAGGATCCGGTCGATATCGCGACCGGTGAATTTCTGCTCCCCGAAACCGATGTCGACCTCCCCGGTGTCCTCGCACTGACTCTGCGGCGCACGCATCGCTCGAACTACCGGTACGGCCGCTGGTTCGGGCCGTCGTGGTCGACCACTCTAGATATGCGTCTGGTCGTCGAGCACGAAGGAGTCACCTTCCTCGGCGAGGACGGCATCATGCTGGCCTACCCACACGCCGAGGTCGGTGCCGCAGCCGAACCGGTGACCGGTGGGCAGGCGCGGACGCTGACCCGAACCGAGGTCGGCGGTTACCGCATCTGGGATCAACAGCAAGAAATACTCTGGCATTTCGCGCCCGAACCGACCCTCGATGGCATCGAGTCCCGTCTGGGCAACTACGCCATCTCCGCGATCACCGACCGCCACCGCAACCGGATCCGCTTCCGCTACGGCCCCGACGGCGCACCGGTCGAGGTGTCACACTCCGGCGGATACCGCGTACGCATCGACACCGCCGCGGGACGCGTCACCAGATTGTCCGTGCTCGGCACCGGTCCCAACGGTGCCGAAACGCAATCCCAATTAAGGGAATTCGGATACGAGGCAGGCCAGCTGTCGGCGCTTGTGAACGCTGTCGGCGCTACCACGAGCTACACCTACGATGACGAACATCGGCTGACGTCGTGGACCGATTCCAACGGCAACCAGATGGTCAACACCTACGACGAATCCGGCCGCGTCGTCTTCCAGCGCGGCACCGCCGGGATGCTGGATACCGACTTCGACTACTTCGAATTCCCCAACAGCACTGGCCGTCTCACCACCGTGACCGACTCCCTCGGCGCCACCACATCCCACGGCTTCGATCGCGACTTCCGTCTGCGCGACCTGGTCGATCCCGCCGGTGGTCGTACGCATTTCGATTACAACGCTGACCGCAAACCATTGAAGGTCGTCGCACCCGATGGCGCGGTGACCCGATATCGGTACACCGGCGAGGGCGATATCGCCGAAATCATCCGCCCCGACGGCCACACGGTACAGATCGACTACATGTGGCGTAACCGGCCTACCCGAGTCACTGACGCCGACGGCACTGTGCAAGAACAGGAATGGAACAAGAACGGGGACCTTGCCGCTTCTGTTGACCCGGCGGGAGCTCGAACCGAGTACGTCTACCACTCCAACGGTGCCATCGCTGAGCTCATCAATGCCGACAACACCTCGACGCGTATCGAAGTCGATGCAGCCGGATTGCCTGTCCAGGTTGTCGACCAGACCGGCGCGACCACGCGCATCGAGCGCGACTGCTGTGGTCGTCCCGTCCGAGTTACAGATCCTATGGACGCCCGGACCCACTATGAGTGGGCATCGAACGGAAAACTGCTGCGCCGCATCGACCCCGACGGCTACGCCGAGTCGTGGATCTACGACGGCGAAGGCAACCCTCTCACGCATACCGACCGCGCAGGCAATCTCACCCGCTTCGTCTATGGGGCCTTCGATCTGCTGCATTCCCGCACCGATCCCGATGGCTCGATCACCCAGTACACCTGGGACAGCCAACGTCGTCTCACCAAAGTGACCAACCCTCTCGGCCAAGTTTGGACATACGTCTACGACCTTGCCGGGCGCCTGATCACCCAAACCGACTACACCGGCGCCGCCACCCGATACACCCACGACGCCGCCGGACGAGTCACCACCATCACACCGGCCACCGGCATCACCCGCCACCACACCCACGACCTCCTCGGCCGCCTCACCGCGGTCATCACCGACACTGGCGACTGGATCCGATACACCCACGACCTCGCCGGACGAGTCCTGACCGCGATCGCGGGAACAACCGAAGACCCCACCCACACCCTCGAATTCACCTACACCACCACCGGCCAACTCGCCTCACAACAACTCGACGATCAACCGGCGATGCGCCACGACCACGACCAATACAGTCGCCGCATCCGCCGCACCACCCCCACCGGCGCAACCACCGGCTGGGACTACGACGGCACCGGAAAAGTCCGCGGCCTTAGCGCCGACGGGCACAAACTTGCCTTCCACTACGACTCGATCGGGCGTCTCCAGAGTTGGCGTGTCGGCGAAATCGCTATCGACCGGACGCTGTCCGATATCGGCCGCGTCACCGGCCAGCAGGTGATCGCCCACCCCGCCACATCACTGAACCTCGACATCGGACCACGGTCCAGCCCGCAGACACTCCGTCACGACGAATACACCTACCGCCCCGACGGCTACCTCATCAACCACACCCTCACGCGCCCCGACACCAATTCTGTGGTGAGCGATTACATCCTCGACCCCGTCGGGCGCGCCACCTCGATCACCCGCAACAGCACAATCGCCGAGCAGTACACCTACGACTCACTCAGCAACATCACCAGCGCGCTGCAATCAGGACCGCCTGACAACACCAGCACGACGGCGACAGTCGCCGACCCGCACGATTCCTATACGCCTCAGCCCGAATCCGAGGCCGACGGCCGCCGCGAATACCACAACAACTTACTCATTCGCGACGGCCGCACCCGCTACCACTACGACGGAGCCGGCCGTCTCATCCGCAAGACCACCACCCGGTTGTCCCGCAAAGCCGACATATGGCACTACCGGTACAACTCTTTCGACCAACTCACCGATGTCTGGACCCCAGCCCATCAGTGGTGGCACTACACCTACGACGCACTCGGTCGCCGAACCACCAAACAACACCTCACCAACGACGGGACCGTCCTCGAACGCACCGACTACACCTGGGACGGCACGCATCTCATCGAACAGCGCGCCGACGGAGTCTCGACCCGATGGCAATACCATCTGAATTCCCATACCCCCGTCACCCAAGCCACTGACCAAGACGCCTTCGACCGCGAGTTCTATGCCATAGTCACCGACCTTGTCGGTACGCCCACCGAAATCTTCAATCCCGATAGCGCCACAACGGTAGCTACCTCGACCGTCGATCTCTGGGGGCGCACGGCATGGTCTGGCCAGGTCGCCACGCCGCTGCGGTTCCCTGGCCAGCTCTACGATCCCGAAACTGGCCTCCACTACAATCTCCACCGCACATATGACCCCGGAACGGGAAGATTCCTCACCGACGACCCACTTGGTCTTTCACCGGCGCCGAATCCCAACACATATCCCCACAACCCGACGGTGTGGGCGGACCCTCTGGGCTTGGTGCCGGACGGATGCAACCACAAATATTATCGATCTATGAGTGAGTCGGACTTTGAAACATTGCAGAATACCGGACGATTGCCCCCGACGAGTGAAACATTCATCTCGCCGACTCAAGGGTTTTCTGATTCCTATGCTGGACGTCTCGTAGAATTCGAGCTTCGTCCGGGAACAATCGACGAACTAGAGGAAATCGGTGTCAGAAATAGCGCGAAGGCCGTCCGGGATGTGTATCCGGATATGCCGGTGGTATCAAAGGGATGGGCGGACTTTGCGGCGCACTTCAAGGGTGAAGGTCCGGGGCACGTCAATATCGGGTTGGGTCGGGGTCCCGCATTGCAGATATTCAACGACGCGATAGTCAAGTGGAGGGAGATAGTACGATGACTCCAGAGGATGAGAAGGTCATACTAGGGTTGGTATACAGCCCGGCAAATCCGACTCGGGTCGGCTCGCCCGAAGAAGTGCTGCGGCACTTCGGGGCAAGCGATGGTCGGCAACTCGGATTGAAACTGCTGAAAGAAGCGATCGAAAGTCGTTATGCCGACGGCGTCGAACTCGCCCTGATTGTGAGCAACGAGTTCGGGACCACGATGGACTACCTCGACATGCTTCTACAGTTGAGTGCCGCAGACTGGCATTACATGCACGAAGACGTCGTATCACTGCTCGGGCAGCTGCGGACACCAACCGCGGTCGACGCGTTGTATCAAGCTGCGGTCTGGATTCCAGATTATCTCGACTACGACGACAACAGGGCCCTCGCAACCAAAGCGATCTGGGCGCTCGGTGACACACCCGGGCCGGAAGCAGAAGCAGCCTTAGTCCGGCTGCGCGACTCGGACAGTCAGATTGTGCGGAAGGGAGCCGAAGCGCAGCTCGAGCGCAGGCAAAAATCTCATACGTCAACGTAGGAAAGGGTTCGCATGTCCGCCGTCCAACATGAGTGAGCCGCATGTTACGAATGGCTACAAACCGTCATCGCCCAGGGACGAATAGGACCTCGGCCACTGATCAGAGTGTGACTACTCCGGTGCCCATTCCTAGTTGCTCGCGCAGATCAGGTGGGGTCGGGTACGGCTTTTCCGCGGGCAGGCGATCGGGAACGTGGCTCCCGGCGGCTACCTCACGTCCGATCTCATGGGCGAGTCCAGTGACGTCTTCGATCCCGACGATCCACTCGTCGCAGTAGCGATTCGCCGCTTCACCGGAAAGCCCCACCTGCAGTGATCGGAATGGTAAGGGACGAAATGCCGTGTCACGCTCGGGATCCCACTGAATCCGAACCGGAGCGGCCAAGCTAGTCTTCCACTGCGCATGGTCCTGATGCACAGCGCTATCGAAGTGCGCGAACGCCGAATGGCGAAGTGCCCATTCGAAACCCGAACGCGAGATCCGGACGGCCAGCACATGCTCCTGCCCAGGCTTACTGGCCCAGCCGGATCGGTACATCATCCACAGAAATGATGGCTTGATCCAGGTCATGCGCTCCCGCTTGAACGCGGCTGGGAACCGCCCAGAAGCCGCGGCAGGAACGGCAATCTGCGGGCTGTACGCCTGGTACATCGTAATCGTATCGGCATCGTATACACCACGGATCTCACGAAAGGGCCTGTCCACGGAAACCATGGTTGCATGTCAATCGGCCAAAAGGTCTCCGGCAGCCAGCGCACCCTCACCGGAGCGCTGCGGTAGAGGCGGATCCGTTCGGCGAGCTTGTCGGTGTCTATGACGGTCCGGTCGGCTCTGGGGCCTCGACGAGTCGGTTGATGTCGGCCAGGGCGTCGGCGGCCTGGGTGGCCCAGCACCACCGGCCTTAGAGGGCGGTATCGGCGACACCGGCCAACTCGCGGTCGAACACCTGGCGGCGCTCCACCCCGACCTCGGTTCCGCAGATCAGACCCGCGCCGCAGCCGCAGCACGCTTTGGGGTCGCGGTGAACATTGGTTACGGCACATGGCCAGTTGGCCATGATCGGATTCCACCAGCGGGTGAGAAGTTTCGCCAGTTGGGTTCTAGGCCAGGAGGATTCGGGTTGTAGGGCGCATGCAGTGGCGATCTACCGGTCGAATGCTGTGGTACGCGTGTCTCCCGGTCAGGTGGTCACCAAGCGGCATGTGCCCGCGGGTCTATCGCAACATGGACCTTGGGGTGACGATTCCCAGTCGCTACGTGCCTGCGCCCGCCCTATGAGCGGTTGAACGGCTCATGAATCATGTTACAGTGCAGTCTGTTTCGCCGCACGGGGAGAATATGGCCGACATCACCAGCATTCCTGTCGAGGTCGCGCACGCTGTCGAGGCAGCTGACCTAGGGCCGCTGATCGCCGCATTCCCGGAATCTTCCGACGCGACCGGCTCCGGGGTGACCGCAGCTCTGATGCGGGCGTCGCACAAAGCGAGCAACGATGACCGCAACGGGGTGTTCGTCTACCAGAACGGCGTGGTCTGGCAGCGTCGCCGCAAGAATAAGCACAGCGTCGACGGCTGGGAAACCGAACGGCTGGATCAGTTTTGCTGGGCCGACATCGCGGAGTTCACCCAATCATCACACCGTATGGCGGGCGAGTACTGCGTGCCCGCACCCCTGCCGGGATCACCCAAGAGGTCAACGCACTGCTGTGCACCTACCAGACATTGCGCATCGCGATCGCCGACGCCACCGCGACCGACCCCGCCGCCACACCCCTGCACAGCAGCTTCACCATCGCCCTCAACACCGCACGCGACCAGGTCGTCCACGCCGCCGCAGTGATCACCAGCGGCGCGATCGACCTGGTCGGCGACATCGGACGCGCAGTCCTGCACGATCTACTACCCACCCGCCGACCCCGGCAAAGCCCCCGCGTGGTCAAACGCGCCATCTCCAAACACCGCGCCAAAGGCACCATCGACCGCACCAACTACTCCAGCATCGACATCACCATCAACCTGCGAAAACCACCCACTTGACATCAAACCCACCCGCCAAACTGCGCGGCATTGGCGTTAGGCCAACCAAAAGCCCAGCTCAGGCTGGGCTTTTTCGGTGCCACTTCGCGACGGCCGATATTCCAACTGATTCCTAGCTAATTCGGCCGAATTGCCATTGGCTGTCTGGTACTGCCGATAGATCACTGAGTCGTGCGCCGGGCCCTCTCGAGTACCTCCTCCTCTGTGAGAGCACTTTCGCCGTGGTGGCTCAGGCACATGGGTGTCTGGGTTTTCGCGAAGGTTGCGCCCTCGGTTGCTCCGTAGAACTGGCCCGCGCCTAGGCTGGAGATGTCGTCGATTCGCCCGCCACGGGCCCGCGCCAGTTCTTCGACCACCCGGATCTGTACCGAGGCGCCCAGTCGCCCGTAGAACTGCGTGGCCGCATTGCCGCTGACCAAGTTGTGCAGTGCCTTTGGTGCTTGGGTTGCGTAGACCATGCCCAATCCATACTTCCGGGCCTGAGTGGCCAATCTGAGTGTGCTCTGCTTCGATGCAGCTGCCTGCTGCGCCGGAACGAAGGTCTGCGCCTCGTCCAGTACGAGCAGCGCCCCGAGTGGCCGATCACCCGCAGGATGCCGCTTGATCCAGGCGAACAATGCCAACTGCAGTTGGTTGACGAAGGTTTCGGGTTGTCCGTCCGCAAGGCCGATGCAGCTGATCACCGAGACCCTGGCGCGCTTGCCGACTGCAGGGGCGAGCAAAGCGCCCGGGTCTAAACGGTGTCCGGCGCCACGGAACACTGGATCGGTGATCATGGCCGCGCGTAGTTCGTCAGCCATGCCCTCGGCAAGCTGTCCTGCCTTTCGGATTGTGCTCACCCCCTGGGGCAAATTGGCGAGCAGGGCGACGAAATCGTCCAACTGGCCGCCGCCCTGGTGGGCGAAATACGTCAGAGCTTCGGTTAGCACGGCCGTGCCTCTGCGTGCTTGCGCACGTGGCAGGCCTGTCTTCGGGATCAAACCCGCGACTGCGGCATCGACCGCAGTCCGCAATTCATCTGGATCATCACCTGCCTCCGTGAAATCGGGCAAGGGGTTCAATGCAATTGGTCTGCCCGATTCCCGTCCTGGAGTCCAGACAACCACGTCGGCGCTCGCGAAGTACTCCTCGGCGCGCTTTGCATCGCCGATGCCCAACCGTCGGGCCGTTGTGGCCACCGATCGCCCAGGCGCGCCAGATCGTTGTTGCTATCGATCAGGATGGACGACACCCCATGCAGCGCAACCTCTTCCACCAGTCGGCGGAGCAGGACGGTCTTCCCGGACCCGCTGCCCGCGAATACCGCCGTATGCTTGCGGAGCAACACCAAGGGGATCCGGAATTCCCGACCATTGATGTTTCGGCCCAGGCAGAGTGACGGTACATCGTTGTCGGCTGACGCAGGTGCCGTCGACGCGAGTTCATCGCGCTGGGCAGAGTCATCTGCAAGTGCTTCCGTGGCCGTTGCTGTGATCGTGGGCTCCGCTGTGACTGCCGGTTCCGCCCGCAGTGCGGCGGTCAGTGCGCTACCGATAGCCTGGCTGAACAGCTGGGATCGGCTGGCTGGCTGACGCGCGATCAGCCAGCCGGAGAATCCGGCCCGGGCGGAGGCGGCCATTTTCTCCAGTGCAGAAAAGGTGCGTAGGTCGTCTTCGCATATTGGCAACGCGAGGCCGCCTGCTGCCTCGAATTCGGACAGTGTCTGTTTGGTGACCGGTCCCTGCGAGAACGGGATGTTGCGCACCACCACTAGGTGTCGCTTGTTCAGGCCCGGCTGGATGTCGGCTTCCAACCAGGCTGAACGCAGGCGAGTAAGCACTGCACGCGCGTTGGTGTGGCCGATGGCGCGAAAGCTCCAGTGCTTCTCGTCCTCGCTGGCCTCGTCGAGTGTCTGGCGCAGCCTGGCATGCAGCGCCGGCTGGACCCGCGTCTGCGGATCGATCGTCAGATCCTGGGCGTTTCCACGTTGCTCGAGCGCATAACAGTGGAGGGCCGCATTCAGCACAGCGGACATGCGCTCGTCCTCGCTACGGTGATCCAGAGGAGCAGCCACGTCTGCCGCCGTGCGCAGCCGGGCGAATTCGGCGTCGAACGTGCCCAGATCGTTTGTGTCCGGCAGCGGCGTGGAGCTGTCCTCGATGGTTCCGCCGAAATGCGTGAGTTCACTGATCGTGTCGAGGTCCAGGCACCACTGCACATGGTCGGTTACCTGCCTCAACAGCTGCCGTGGGGTGTAGTGAGCGACATCGGGGTCGGCGAATGCGCTGGCCGCCACTGGCCAGGATGGGGCCGGTGGTTCGAAACCGATCTCGCCGTATTGACTCGCGAGGTGACGTTCGACGATCGACCGAGCCACGTCGGCGCTCGGCATAGCAGTCCTAAGCTTCAACACCGTAAAGCGGTCGGCGGCGGAGTTCACCGCACGTTGCTCGATGAGCTCCCACGACTTAGGGATGCACGCGGCGACGATGATGGTGCGGACTGTCTCTTCGCGCATGTTCATCAGGCCGTCGGCGAGATCGTTCGCTAGATGAACCTCGTCGGTCCGTCCGGATTGCGTGATCACGGTATCCACCTGGTCGATCGCGAGCACCACTGGTCCAGTAAGCGCGAAGAGCCAGGACAAGTCGTTGAAGATCTGCTGCGGCACGCGGCGGCGGCTGCGGAATCCCCACCTCATCTTGTCCGAGTCCTCGATACCGTCCTCCAACAGCAGAAAAGCGTGCCCGATGTCGCGCAGATCGCGATTATTGGCCTGGTAGAGCACCAGCGCCCGAAGCGTGTCTTCGTAGTCGCGCATCGACTGTGAGTCGCACTGCCGGACGCGGTCGATGAATTCGTCGAGATTCCGCCGGCTCAACTGGATTGTGCCGCGTAGCCGGATCCGCAACTCTTTGCCGCATTCGGTGTACTCGCTGAGCGCATCGATCATCCGACCCAGCTGCCCACCGTCGGCTCCACGCATCTGGTTGACGATCCCGTGGACCGCACCCGACCAGAACGATGCCCCGATGATCAACTTAGGCATGAAGAACGAGCCGCCCTGCTGCTGTACGAACTGGCGCAGCCAACCGAGCATGTGAGTCTTACCGACCCCGCGCTCGCCGCTGAGCACCAGCCCGGTTGGCTGGCTGCGCGGCCTGTCCTTTGCGGCGCGCACCGCCCGTTCGATTGCTGCAACTGCGCGTGGGTGCAAGCCGTCTACGTGATAGTTCAGCGAGCTCCAGATCCCGTCGGTGCCAAGCGTGCTGCTGAATTGGATCGCTGAAAGCGCTCTTCGCTGTTCATCATTCATTGTGGTACCTCGATGGCCAGCAGATGTCTTGCCGTACCGCCGAGCACCACCGCGGCCTGGCGATCGCGATCCGTGAGCGTCTTCTGATCGGCCTCCGCGTGCACATGGACGTCTTCGCGGCGGCCCAGCTGCTCTAGCGCCCGGTCGATCTCGTTTTTGGGCACACTGTCGAGGCGTTCTCGTAGGATGGCGAGCCGCACCGGAGCGCCACTGCCGCGGGTCAGTGCTGTGTAGGCTGCTTCCACCTGGCCTGTGACGTCCGGCCGAAAGACCTCGACGAGCGTGTGCCCAGTGTCGTCGAGATGGCGGCCTAAGCCAGCCAGTAGCGCGTACAGCGCACCACCCGTACAGCCGGACCGGGCAGGGCGGACATTGGATAGCTCGGCAGCACACCACATCGTGCCCCGTTCGGTGAGCTCGTGCACGTACGCACGGTTTACCTTAGTGCTGTCGACCAGCCCGAGTTCGTTGAGGTGCCTGCGATACTTGCCGTCGAGCTTTACTCCGGCCCGGGAATACAGTTCGGCATTGGTGAGCTCGCGAGCCTCCGCCATCAGTACGAGCAAGATGCAACGCTCGCTCAGGGTCAGCTGGTCATCGGACATGTCTGTTCCCGTTCTTTCGCAATCATGATGTCGTGCGGTCAGTCACGGTGAATCCTTGTGCTGCACTGTCGATTTCGCTCGTCCGTCGGGTGCGGGTGAGGAAGCCGACTGCGCGCACGACTAGGCCATCCCTATGCGCGGTCAAGGCGGCCGCGTAGTCTGCGGCATTGCTGAGTCGCACCGCCACCAGCTGCCGTTGTCCGTTGGTCTCGGCGCCGTCAGTAGTGAGGAAGCCGCGCACTTTGATGCGCCACCGGTCGCCATCCTTATCGTCGGACAGGCTGGTCACGAGACCTTCGACGACAGCTGAAACGGTATCCGCCGTCGGTTCGGTGATTCGACTGCCCGCGAGGATCCGGGCACCCGCGCCGCGCGGGAAGGTCACGGCCACATCATCTCGTGGGGCCAGCTGTGACCAGCGGAAGCCCAATTCGAAGGATGCGATGCGATCCGGTCCGGCCAAGACTGCCAGTGCGCTGCACACGGCTTCGGAGACACCGTCCCGAATGACTTGCTCGAAGGCGCCGGTCACTGACGAACGCGCCGCATACAGCACTGCCGTAGAAATCTGCAACACACGCAACGCCGTTCTGCGCCCGAGTGGCTCGGGGTCGTTGTCGAACGGGAGCCGGACGTCGAGTCCGAATGTGTCTTCGCTCAGCGATAGCAATGTTCGCTCGAGCAGAAGGCGCACTGCTTCCGGTGGCCTTCCCTGGAGGCTGGTTCGGTTGTCGCCCAATGACTCTCTGGCGCTGATCGCAATGAGATCTCGCACTGCGTCCAATACATCAGCGCCCATCGGCAGCGTAAGCGTTTCGAACGCTGTTTGAGTGCGATAGGACACGAGATCGGCAGCGGGAGTGGCCATGTCGCGCCAAATCGCCTCGGGCGAGCGGTCTTCGGCGTCAGCGGCACATCGCACCAGCTCGCGTAGCCGCTCTGCGGCGTCGGCCATGGTATCGGCTGGGGGGACGAGGACGTCGAATTCGCTTCGGCTCCAGACGTTCGCGTTGCGCCACTGGCCGGTGACCGCCCATCCGCGGGCGGCCAGATATGCGGTCACGTGCTCGATTCGTGGTGGCATCGTCATCGGCGGGTTCTATCCGATGGGGAGCACGACGTTGCCGACCACCAGGCTCCGCAAGCTCTCTGCGGTCAGCACGTTGCTCAGTGGGATCTTCACCCTGATGTGCCGATTCGGATCCGATGTGGGCAACGGTGGCTGGTCGCTCAGCGACACGTAATACCCGATATGGCGCAGCAGCAGTCCGTAGGTGCTCAGATCGGCGTATAGAGCAATGCTGGGTGGGACGTGTACGACAAACAAGTACCGCGGCACGGTGAAGTCGGTGCCTGCTAGCTTATTAAACTGGGCGTAGCTGAGCCGACTGTAATTGATCAGTCCATCGCTGACGTCGAGTTTGCGGACGGTCTTGACCTGAACGTCGATCCGCGGTGAGAAGCCGCGTGGGGTGCGCCCCGGCAGTTTCAGGCACAAATCGACCGCGTCGAGGTCCACGTCATCCTGCGACCAGATCAGCCCTGCCGCCGACGCCAGGACCCGGATGTAGTCGGCACCGAACTTGCCCTGGTGGTTGTTCTGATCTAGCACCGGAAACCCCCTCCGAGCAAGTAGCGATAGGCCCGCTGTGCCTATTCGTACTGTAGCGACGGGGTGGTCTTCGGGCCTGCGTTTTCGGCCCGCTCGATCCAACATGGTGGTTGGGGTTTCGCGAGAGCCTTTGGTCGAGAACCTGTTTTACTTGATCGCAGACCTTGATGACGCTTGCACACGCGGTGTTCTTTACCCCTGGGTCGATGTATAAGTTCCGACACGAGCTGGTTCGGGAACGACTGGCGGAACGTGAGTCAACGATGAGTGCGTTTGTGTCCGAGCTATCCAGAGTCGTCAAGACCCGACACACGCCAGGTGGGCAGTTCATGTAGCCAAGTGGGCGCATGCTCATTCCGAATTGCATACGTCCGGTGAGCCCTCGCCTTCCCGAGGGTGTGCTGTGGCCCGTCGTAGCGGGGATCGGATTCACGCTCGCCTGACGGTTGCCAGGCTTCGACGTCCCCGCCCGCCGGTCCACATCGAACCCCAACCGCAACTCCGAGCATCTTCACCGCACGAACGCGGTAGTGCGGCATGCCGAGCGAACGACCCGAGCTGACGCTTGGGGTGTGCGTGGTGGTCTCCGACGCGCCAGCGGAGCGCCGATCGCCGACAGCCCGGTGAAATCAGCGGTTCACGCCATAGTTTTCACCTGCCGAACGCCTATCGGCCTGATTCGAATCTCTGGCCCTTCGACCGTCAGAGTGTTCGGGTCGCGGAGCATTAGGCCCGCGAGTGTGTCTACAGGGCAGAGGTGTGCGTACCACCCTCGCGGGACGTGCGCCCACGCTCGCGGTCCGAATCCAACGGATCTGAGGGGATTCGTTGCGATAACCCGAAACAGTTGCCGCACATATCTATCCGCGTTCGCACCCGTAATGGCTCACATTGGTCAGGTCAGTAGGTTTGTGACTGGAGCCCTTTGAGCAGGTCCAGCGGTTGTGAGAGTTCTGATGCACCAGAATGGGTGCAGGAGGACGAGATCACGACATGGCGCGACGACGACACACCCCCGAGCAGATCATCCGCAAGCTGCGCGAGGGCGAGAAGCTGATCGGGGAGAAATTCTCGATCGAGGAGGTGTGCAAGCACCTCGAGATTTCCGAGGCTTCCTGGCATCGCTGGCAAGCCCAGTACGGCGGCATGAAATCCGACGACGCGAAACGGCTCAAAGAGCTGGAGCGCGAGAACGCGCGGTTGAAGAAGATGGTCGCCGAGCAGGCCCTCGATATCGACATGCTCAAGGAAGTGAACCGGGGAAACTATTGAGCCCGGACCGCCGTCGCAGGGCCGTGGTGGTTCTGCAGCAGCGGTTTCGGGTGTCGCAACGCCGCGCCTGCCGAGTGGTGGGGCAGTCGCGGTCGGTGCAACGTCGGCCGCGCGCGGTCGCCGAGGTCGAACGGACGCTGAGGGAGCGGCTGCGCGTGATCTCCCGGCGTCATCCGCGGTGGGGCTGGCGGAAGGCGCACGCGTTGTGCCGTGGCGAGGGTCTGGTAACCAACCACAAACGCACCCAACGACTCTGGCGTGAGGAGGGATTGAAGCGACCGAGTCGAGTGCGTAAGAAACGCCGCATCGGGCCGGGTCGGAATCAGCGTCTGAAGGCGTCGTTCCCGGATCAGATGTGGGCCCTGGATTTCCAGGTCGATGTCACTGTCGACGGTCGACAAGTCCGGTTCCTTAACATTGTCGACGAGTTCACGCGGGAAGCCTTGGCCACCAGAGCATTCCGGTCGTGCACCGCCGATCAGCTGGTCGGTGTGCTCCACGAGATCATCGTGGCCACCGGGCGGAAGCCGATGCACATTCGCATGGACAATGGCACCGAGATGACCGCGCACGCGATGCGGGATTGGTGCCGGTTCACCGGGGTCGATGCCTCGTTCATCGATCCGGGATCGCCGTGGCAGAACGGTGTCTGTGAGTCGTTCAATGGGCGTTTCCGCGACGAGTTCCTGTCCTGCGAGGTGTTTCATTCCCTGACCGAGGTGCGGGTCCTTGCCGAGGATTGGCGCATCGAGTACAACAGTTACCGGCCACACGGATCGCTGGGTTTCCTTACCCCGCAAGCATTCCGTGAGCAATGGGTACCGACCGAGTTCGAGCAGCAACTACAACTCGCATAGCCGGTGGACCTGCCATCGGGGCCCAGTCATTTGTGCCTCGCAACATACTGAAAAGTTCTTCTCCCGTAGCGCCGAACATCATAACGTCGAATTGGGGCTGCTCCTGGACAACCGGAGCCTCGCGGAATCTGTTGAGCGGCAGCTTTTCACCGTGCAGGATGCGCGATACGAGCAAGTCCTGCCATGACTCACAGCACTCGGAAACCGGAGCGGTCGGGTGCTATTTGAAGACGTGGACTGTCTGGGATGAGGCGACCGTGCACCTCGAGTTGTCTCTTGTCGCGGTGAGCGTCAATCGCTGCCTGATACTGCTCAGGCGAGAGCGCGACCCACACCGTTCCTACTGGTGTGGCGGGCGCGTTGTGGCCACCCGAGTCCCGGTCGGCGTCCTCCGAGCCGTCTGCGACAACAGCGTCTATGCCGTTGGAACCGCTACCCATCTCGAGGTCTCCGCGGATCCGCACGCGCAGTTCGTCACCGCTCGAGCTCAACATATCCACCAGACCCGTGACTGTGGCACGGCCAGATCTGAAAACCTCAACCAAGACCTTGGCCGCGGAGATAACAGCACCGATCCTCGGACTGTCGAATGACACAGTGAGCGGCCTGAGATCATCGGCATCGGCATGGGCCCAAGTGAATTCGACATCGAATGGACAACAGTTCCTGGCACCGCCGCCGAGCGTCCCCAACGCTGCGCACAAGTCGGACGACACGCCGATCGGAACTGCTTCCACGAATCGATCGAACATGCGCCGTTCGACCGCCTCGCCGGCAGCGGAATGCGCCGCTCGAGTCGCCTCATACAGCCGAGTCATTACTGTCCGTCCGTTCAACTCCCCGTTCAGCGACGGATCGAGCGTTGGCTCGCCCGCCGCCATGATCGGCACGCGCGCGTCGAAGATGTAACTTCCCGGCCGCGTCGTGCCGATACGCACTCGCTGCATGAAGTGATCAACGTACTTCGAACTTCGCCCCGTGTAGTGCAGCTTTGCGCCCAACTCAACGGTCTGCGCTGACACCTTGAAGAGGTCACGTATGCCCTGCATCGACTTCAGCGCCAATGGCAACGGGATTGTCCCGGATGCGGTTTCCGGGTGCAGATGGAACGATGGCATATCGTCATCCGGTTCGGATATATCGAGGACAACGTCTCGCGTCGTGCGATTCTCCGCGTTCGCCAGTTTGCTGACCGCGACAAGCAAGAGCTCGTCATAGTCCGCGTACTCGGCGTTTTCGGGCACGAGCAGGCGGGCACGATTCCGACTCCACATGCTGGATCCACGCCATACGCCATCACGCCGCCAGCCGTGACTGGCGAGGTAACTACGCAATGCGACCGAGCTGACAGGCGCTGCGAGTTCGTTCACGCCTGCTCACCCCTTCCACGGATCGAACAGCGTGAGCAATGTGCTCACGGTCAAAAGGTTGTTCTGCGGGATCAGAATCCTCGGGTACGAATCCGTGCGTGCATTCTGGATAGGCTGCTCACCTTCGAGCGACACCCAATAGGCAGCATGCGCGAGGGCCAGGCGCGAGTTGTCGGCCAGCGCGTACCTATCCGCGCTGTCCGGAACGATGACCACAACGAGATACCGCGGGATGTTTCGCCTCCCGGCCAGGGCGTTGAACTGTTTCTCGCTGAGTCGCCTGTAATGCCAGAAGCCGTTCCGTTCCTCTGGTGTTGACCAGCTCTTTACCTGGACCTGGATCGAAGGAAAGTCACTGTCGTCGTCCTCGTTCGGAATAGTCAGCTGCAGATCGACCCCAGTGCAGTCCGGTTGTGGATTCCACACCTGCAGACCCGCAGCTGCTGCGAGCGCACGCACGAAACCCTCGCCATAGTGTCCTTGGTGCTGATTGCGATCCAAGCACCATTGCCCCTGCACAGCGGCCTCCCCATCAACCCGAGCAATCAAGATCTACTTCAACTACGGTAACTTCCTCCGGGCGCTTCCGTGTGGTAACACCAGCTGTAGCCCATCTGTGACTGTCTTTGCCGCCCATCCGTTTCCGAGCGGTCGGTCGATATCATCCGATCGCTGTTCAATTGAGGTCAGTGATCGACCGAGTGACGTCCGCAACTCTGAAGCCGCCTGGTCACGATCATTTTTCGAAGCCGGGCAGTCTTTGCATGCTGCTCCATCGACAACATCCCCAAGCCGGACATCCTGCCGTCGGGCAGCGTTCGGGATCGGGCAAGCCAGTCCGATCTGTCGCAATGCTTCCGCTGAGGGGCAGGTATCGCAACGGCGGTGCAACCCAATGTCTGGGATCAGCCCCCGTGATCCGGTGCGGGAGACATCCCGGCACCCGGTGAGGGTGGTGACGTCGTCACCACCCCGAAGATCGCGGCGGGCAACGGCAGTGGTGACGGGGTCACCAGCGAGGTGGTAGCTTTGAATCTCGAAATGTACTGACAAGTTCTGAAAGGTCTGTTGCGGCCCAATATTTGGGTTAGCTCAGGCGATTGACCAGGGCTTTTGTGAAGCGCCGGAACAGGTTTCGAATCCCATCATCCGCTCTTATTATAGCGAGAGTTCAGAAGCGCACTTCGCCTACACTTTAGCTCGATCTGTTTGCGCCGTAAAGACTTTCTGTCGGACGTGATCGCTGCCTCCGTTTTGGCTTGCGGTTTCCTGGTGTGGCAGCGCGATTGGGTCTGTCTGGAGTCTCGTTATCCGTGCTGATGCAAAATTGCTGTCAGGCACTCCAGGCGAGCTGATCATGGGCTTTTGTCGGATCCTTATGTTGGCTGGGTCCCGTGACTTCTGGTCGGCGTGGTATCGCATGAACCATGGATGGTGATTGGTGGTCAGAACCATGCGTGTCGCTAGCCTCGATATTTCGCGGGGCTGACGTGGTTGCTTGAGCGGCTTCGGATTGCTGCTTCGATCGTAGTTTCCCGGACCTGGGCAGGGCAGTCGGCCCGCGCAGCGGGCTGACTGCCAGGTTCCACGAGCCCGGGAGGGATGGCTTCCTTGGTTGTAGGGACAATGTTCTTACTGGTCAGCCGGGTTGCAGGCGAGCCGCGGCGGTGGTGATCAGGTCGGTGAAGGGCGCGTGTCGGGCCAGGTGTAGCCGGGTCTTGCGGGCGTGGCGGGCGATCCGCCCCGCAGCGGAAAACACCCGTAGCCGAAGGGTTTTCGGCTCCCACCGGCGTCCGTCGTGATCGTGCAGGGCGATGGTTTGCAGCCACGCGGTCAGGTCCAACGCGAGCGCGACCAACGCGAGCCAGATGCGGTTGGCGTCGAACCCGTGGAACGGAAGATTCCGTAGACCGGTGTCTTTCGCGTTTCTGATCCGGTCTTCGCAGCGGGCCCGCCGCCGGTGGCGCAACTCTAAATCGGGGAGTTGACCTCGGGTGGTGTTGGTGACGAACGCGGTCAACCGCAATCCGTCATGGTCGGTGAACCGCAGTTGAGCACCGGGGTGCGGGCGTTCTTTCCTGACGATCAGGCGCATGCCGGGTGGCCAGCCGGTCAAGTCGGTGATGCCGGTGACTTCGACGACCCATGCGCCGGGCCGGACTCGGCCCTCGGCGTCGTATGCCGGTGTCCAGTCGCGGTCGGTGAGGTGGGTGTCCATGGCGGTGACGATGTCGTCGGTGAGGGTGAACCCGATCGAGTACTGCAGCCTGCGCCGGTGGCAGTAGTCGAGGAACTCATGGGTGCCGCCCCCGGAATCGGTGCGCACCAATACTTTCCGTCCGACCCGCCATAACGGCTGCCACGGCAGCTGGGCGAGGGCATCGGACAGGACCCGTTTGTGGTCGGCG
Organism: Nocardia sp. CA-107356; assembly: GCF_050946365.1. Classification (NCBI taxonomy): domain Bacteria; kingdom Bacillati; phylum Actinomycetota; class Actinomycetes; order Mycobacteriales; family Nocardiaceae; genus Nocardia; species Nocardia sp. CA-107356. The sequence continues at coordinate 168,956 of NZ_CP191992.1, forward strand.
GCAGTATTACTACCGGCGTTGCCCGGGCGCAGCATCGGCGCGGCGGGTTCGCCGGTCCCGGCCGGGCCGTGGTCGATGAACGACCACAGTGAGTGAAATCCGAAGCCACGCTTGAATGTTGGTGCCGCGTGTTGCTTTTCCGAGTGCGCGTCGGTGAGGGTGGCGTCGAGATCGATGATCAGCGGATCGTTGATGCTGATCCGGTGATCGGGGGCGTTGGATCCAGCCAGGATCCATGCCTGGGCGCGGGCGTCGGCGCGGGCAGAAGCGATGGCGGCCAACACTTTCGGTGCGTCAGCGGCCAGAGCGGTGATCGTGCGCGACACGGTCGGGTCCGAGGCCACCGAACCGAACACACCCGGTTCGGCCCGCAACAACGCCAGGTCCGCGGCGCAGTCACCACCGATCGCGAGGGTGACCGCCAGATCGAGCACGATCTTGCCGGGGTCGTGGATGGCCATCGGTTTGCGCCACGGCCTCAACTTTTCCGATAAACCGCTGGTCAACCCAGTCTTCTCGGCAGTGCGCAGTAGTAGCGCCGCGCCTGTGTGTGACGCCACGCCCGAGCCGTCACCGTCGATGTCGAGCCGCGGATACGCAGAGATAGACTTGCCCACCAGAAGGGTGCTCCACTACTTCGATCAATTCTTCCTTCGCAAGTCGAATTGTCGCAGGTCGGGGCACCTTTCGCCATTTCTATCGCAGGTCAGAGACTATTTCCATGACTGGGCGAGGCTAGACCTGGACTGCATCATGTCTGATCGGTCGAGGCGGCGGCAAGGAGGTCTTCAGGGATCCGGGGTTCGAGCTGTTTCGGACGGTAGGGTGGGTATCGTGGCAGAGGAATCGCCGGGCCAGCGGCTGCGTCTCGCGTTGGAGATGTATGAGTTCGGTGTGCGTATGCAGCGTGCCCGCATACGTCGGATGCGACCGGAGGCCACCGAGGTGGAGGTGGACGAGGCCGTTCAGGACTGGCTGCTTTCACGTCCTGGCGCGCCACTCGGTGATGCAGCTGGCCATGCGTCGTCTCGGTTCGCATGAACCAACTCGAGGCGGCGCTGCGTCGTGCGGCGTCGGATCTTCGTCGGCATGGTTACGCCTGGGCGCTCGTGGGTGGCTTTGCGGTGTCGGCACGGTCGGCGCCACGGTTTACTCATGACATTGACGTAGCGGTGGCGGTTGCAGATGACCGCGGTGCTGAGGAATTGGTTCGTCTACTCATCGCCGAGGGCTACGGATTCTATGCTTCGGTGGAGCACGATAACGGCAGGCTGGCTACCGTCCGGCTGAAGCGCGCCATCGATGGCGTATCGGTCCTGGTCGACATCCTGTTCGCCAGTTCGGGAATTGAGTCCGAGATCGTGCGGGCCGCAGAGAACCTGGAGATCGTGCCCGGGTTGACGCTGCCGGTCGCGACTACTGGCCACCTCATCGCGCTCAAACTGTTGGCCCGAGACGATGTTTCGCGCCCACAGGATCTCGCAGATCTGCATGGCCTGCTGGCAGCTGCCTCCCATGAGGACATCGCGCAGGCTGAGAGCGCCGTCCGTTTGATCACCGAACGCGGCTTCAACCGTGACCGTGACTTGCTGGTGTCGCTGCATGAACTGACCACGGCCCGCTGAGAGATCTCACCGCGGCCATTCAGCGAATTCCGTTGCCCGGCTTGGGTGCGTATGGCTCATGTAGTTGTTGTCGGCGGCGTTGTGACCGTATTCCAGTTGTGGGGTTTGCGTGGGTCGGGGAATCCGAGGGTGACGTAGCCGGGGGCGCGTTTGTGCAGTGATGATGCGAGCACCGGGGTACGGATGTCGTAGTAGTCGTGGACGGTGGCGGTGGTTTTATTGGGATGCGGTCGGGTGATGCGCCCGACGTATTGGACGAGGCGTCCTTTGAACGAGATCGGGGACGCGAGGAAGAGGGTGTCGAGGGCGGCGCAGTCGAAGCCTTCCCCGATGAACGAGCCGGTGCCGACGAGTAGCAGCGGTGATCCATTGGCTTGGCGGGTGCGGATCGTTTCCGTAATTGCTTGGCGGTCGCGGGCTTTCATGCCGCCGCGGAGCCCGATGATGTCGTGGCAGCCTGCGTCGGTGAGGCGGTCGGTGATCGCTTCGAGGTGGTTGACCCAGGTGGTGAGAACCAGTATTTGTGCGCCGGCGTGGTGCGCGGTCTGGATGTCGGTGGTGATCTGCTCTAGGCGGGCTTCGTCGGCGACCAGCGCCCGATAGATCTCGGCCATTCCGCCCGGTTGGGACGGATCGGCGTCGCCGTCGTAGGCGAATTGCGTCGGATGAATCTCGAGCACGGGGTGGGGTGCAGGCGTTTCACCGTTGGTCTGTAGTTGTCCTGCCGCGGGACTGTCGACAGTGTGGGTGCGTGAGCCGAGTTGGTGGTAGATCAGGTCGTCGAGTTGGTCGCGCCGGTAGGGGGTGGCCGTGAGTCCGAGCCAGTATTTGGCGGGGATTTGGTTGAGTACGTCGGTGAAGGCGGATGCGGCGATGTGGTGGCATTCGTCGACGATGACGAATCCGTAGCCGTTGGTGAGTTCGTCTACGTTGGTACGGCGTGCCAGGGTGGGGAGCAGGGCGACCGATGACGCCGGTGGTCTTGGATCGGCCGCCGCCGATTTGTCCACACTTGAATCCGAGATGGTCAGCGATCCGGACCCGCCACTGGTCCGCCAGGGCTTTGCGGTCGACGAGGATCAATGTGGTCGTGGCCCGGGAAGCGATTGCGGCGCAGGCGATGACGGTTTTGCCAGTACCGGGTGGTGCGACAATTACACACATGTCGTCGACCTCGATGTCGTCTACCGCGGCTTGCTGTTCGGGCCGCAATTCCGCCGAGCAATGGAACGACTGTGGGTCGCCTTCGATTCGGTTGTCTTCGATTCGCAGTGTGCTGTCGGCGGATTCGACCAGTGTGGTGAGTAGGGCAATAGTCCGCGGGGGAGGACGAGGTCGCCGTCGAGGGTTTCGTCGTAGCTGCGCAGGAATCGTGGTGTGTCCCAGGTACTTCGGCGGGCGCGCTGGCGGGTGTAGAACTCGGGGTTCGGGATGGACGCGGCGTGCTTGACCGCCGAAATCATGGCGGGGCCCAGATCAGCAGCGGTCAGTTGGAGCCTGGCTGCGAATGTTGCGCGCACCACGGCTGCCGGGCGTGGCATGATCCGCGAAGAGGTCGGCAGCTGCAGGCGCCGAACATTGTGTCCGACTTTTGGTTCGGGCAGCGTGTCGGTAAGTGCGGCAACTTGTTTCGGTGACAGTCGCGGGATGCTCGAGAGGTAGGCCCACTGGTCCTCGAAGGGTTCGAGAGTGGCCGGATCCAGGAACAAGGTGGTGCCGTGCTGGCGTCGGGTTCCATTTAATGGTGCGGCGATGAGATTGCCCATGCCGCGGCCGGTGTGCGTGTCCTGCGACGGAAACAGTCGGTCATAGCTGGACAGATTCATGCTTCCGCGCAGCTGGATCGCCTCGGCGAGCAGGCCGGTGGCGATCCGTCGAGCCAGGGCAGCGGCGGTGGCCTGTGCGAAAAAGATCCACACATGCGCACCTCGGCCGGATTGCGACACCTCGAGTGCTGCGGGGATGTCCTTGGTGCGGGCTGCTTTGAGGTATGCCAAGGCGTCGAGCATCGCGGTGTCTTTGTCGAAGTCCGCGGCGACCCACCAGCAGGTGTCGTCGTCGCCCAGCGGATACAAGCCGATATGGTGCGCCCCGCGCAGATGGGCGGCGACGACCTCGTCGGTGAGCGGCAGGTACGACGCCTCCGATCGCGACATGCCGGTGCGCCAACGTCCCCGGATCGCGGGCATCCAGCCCGATCGACCGTCCCGGGGGTTCTCCCAGCGAATCGCGTAAATATCGGGGCGGCAACGGAACAAGTCGAGGTAGAACCGGACCTTGGCTTCCGGAGCAGAACGCATGTCGATCGGGTTCGACACTGCGGTCTGGTCCGGATCGGCTGCGCGCGCCTGGTTTTCGGTGAGGTCGAGCAACCGCCGCAGGCGGGCGTTGTCGGCACGGAGGGCCTCGAGCTCGCCGGGGAACCGTTCCACGGCCATCCAGTGTGCCGTGCCGTCGTTTCTACCGCTGAGGGTGGTATCGGATTGGGTGGATCATTCCGGCCACCGCTCGAGTTGCGGACAAGCCTAATCGACCGACGCGATTGCTCCCGCAACCCCACCGCCTCCGACCGCGACGGCAAATTCGGCCTATACGAATCGTGACTCTGCATCTGGTTCCGAGTAACCATCGAAGTGGACGATCAGACCTACAGATCCTTGGAGTTCGCAGCACGTATGAGCGGCAGCACGGCGGGTGATGTTGTGGCCAAACTGGTGGCTGCTGCAAGCTTTCCTATCCCCACAACGAGGGTTGAGGTAGAGAAAACCAAGACGACAATCAAGGTCTCGGTCTACGCCGACTACGAGGGTCACCGTACGCACGGCTCCTACGACCGCGACACCACCCGGATCGACATCACATCGGGACCGCTCGCCGGACGGAGCTCAAGACACCGACCGGAGCGGCCGCGCTGTGCCCATGGCGAGTCGCCGCCCGTGTCGCCTCAATGCCGTTTACCCGTCCGCGGCACCGAAGTCGATCGCGCACCGCCTATCAGCCCCGACTCGCCTCGATGTCGACGGTGACCAGGCGTCTGATGAAGGCCGGCTTGCTGGTGTGCCGTTCACGCAATGCTCTCGCCTGCCGCGCGAAGACATCCGTGCGGCCGTCCCGTTCGGCGAGATCGCGCAGGTCGGTGAGCAACTCGATCGCCGCGTCGTACTGGCCCGACTTCTTGGTCGCGACCATTACTTCAATTCGTTGCCAGGCACCGTCCTGGTCGCGGGCTAGCTCGTTCAACCGCCGTTCGCGTTGACGTGCCCGCCGGGCCTCGAGCCGAGCGTGCTGTTCGGCCCGGACAGCTGCCTCACGGCGTTCCCGCTCGCTGCGGTGTCGGGCCGTACTGTCTAGCAGGTCAGCGACGGTACGCCGTGGTGCCTGGTCGGGTGCGGCCGTCGTGGACTCGCGGAATCGGCGCAGAAGTTCGATATGAACACTCGCCGCGTCGTCACCGGCGACACGCAGCAACAGCCGATCTTTCTCTGCCACATCGAGATCGGCGATCCATGCGGCGAGAGCACGCGGATCATCGGCCACCGCGTCGAGATCGGGGCTCGCCGCCGCCGCGACGTGCAGCAGATCGCGGTCCAGCCGCAGGAAGTCGGCCATCGCCCGCTGAGCGCCGGTGAGTGTACGCAGTCCCGGCGGCACCGGCGGCTCGAGTTGGTCATCATGATCGCGGCCGAAGGCCCACTCATCGCGTTCCCACCTGCCGTACCCGGCCAACCAAGCCAAATACAGTGGTCGCAGATCTCCGGCGGCAAGATCGGCGCGTACTCCGACGACGGCCGACAACGAAGTCTGCGCGTCCTCCACCCAGTCACCGGACTCGTCCTCACTCGAGAAGCCGAGAATGATGTTCCTGCCGGATGTTTCGGCGGTAACACAGTCGCCGAGACAGTACTGTTCTGCCACCTCGGGACCGAGCAGTGTGCGCGCCAGTCGGAACATCAGCTGGCGAGTCCCCCAATTCGCCAGATACAGGTGCGCGTCGTAGTAGCGCTCGACCATCCGACGTATATCACCCCGGAAACTGCCCCAGTGGTATTCGTTGACGAAGCTCGTCGCGGTGATGCGCGCCCGGGTGGACAAGGCTCGCACCTCCGCCTGCTGACGGTCGTCCAGCGGACGGTCGAGGGCGACGAACTCGTAGTACTGGTACTCACTCACGACGGCACCTCGAACGGCTCTGCGGTAAAAGCGGAGTCATCACCGAGATGGAAGAACAGGTGTCCGCGCAGCGTGGCAGATTCGGTCAGGACCGCCCAGCCGCGACCGTTGACCGGCTCCCCCTCGTCATTACCTTCCCAACTGAACTCCACGCACTCACGACCGTCACGGATCCCGATGCGGCAATCCATCCACCCGCGCACGGCGATGAATCCGAACTCACCTGTCCCACCAGAGCGGAACTCCATGAATCCAGGCTCGACAAGATCGATGGCTTCGCGATCCCACAAGTCCATCGCCACGATGCGCCAACGTCCCGCCACAGTCATCGACATTCCCGTCCATATGTGTCCAACATCCCGGCGAGGATAGTCATGGTCATGCCACTGCCAGTCGGTGACCGGTCCCACCCGAACACTATGTGGCACATCAGGTTCAATGATGCGGTGATCAAGACAGCCCCGTGATCCGGTGCAGACATCCCGTCAGCCGGTGAGGGGTGAGGACATCGTCACCTCCCCGAAGATCGCAGCGGGCAAAAGGGGTGGTTTCTATGTCACCAGACAGGTGGCAGCTTGGTGACCCGCAACGTACTGAAAAGCTCTGAAAGGTCTTTTGAGGCCCGACATTTGGGGTAGTTCAGGCGATTGACCAGGGCTTTTGTGAAGCGCCGCAGCAGGTTCGAATCCCGTCATCCGCTCCACGAAAACACCAGGTCAGTAGCGTGAGCTACCTGGTGAAGGTGTGCATGTCACCACTTGCGGTCACGACAGCTTCTCAGGGCACCCACCGGGTCTGGAGGCTTCATGCTCACACCACGCCCGCGATCCCGTAGCAACGGGTCGAAGCCTGGCAGGTTCCGTTCCACTACTACGACGAATTCAGGTGCTCAGCTCGTCGGCTGATGAATCTGTTGTTCAGATTGCTCAGGTCGGGTCGCCTGAGGTGATCTCACCCTCGGGCGACCCGGCCTGAGGCAAACGGGGTCGAGACCGGCCTCGTCAGGCGTCGAGTGCCTGGTAGAGCGTGGTCCAGAAGTCGTGGATGAGCCACGCCGGATCCGGGGTCGACAACCCGACCTGGGTCAACAGAATTCCGGTGAGCTGGTTGCTCGGGTCGGCGTAGGCGGATGTGCCGGTGCCGCCGTCCCAACCGAACTGGCCGATGGGAGCGTAGTCGCCACGGTAGGTGCGCATCGCCATCCCGAAGCCCCAGCCACCCTGCTGCCCTTGACCGAACGACACATGGACGTTGTTCTTGGCCAGCGCATTTCGGGCGGCATTCTGTTCGGGCGTGAGGCGGTTGGTGGTCATCAGCTCGACGGCGGGCCGGGACAGGATCCGTTCGGTCCCGTGCATCCCGTGGTTCAGCAGCATCTGGAAGTAGGCGTGATAGTCGTCGGCGGTGGAGACCAGCCCGCCGCCGCCATGCTGGAACGCCGGAGGCTGGCTGTACCTTCCGCCTGCTGCCTCGTCCCACACGATGAACTCGCCAGTCTGCGGGTCGGGGGCGTAGCTGGGCGGCAGCCGGTCGATCTTGCCGGCGGGCACGTGGAAGCCGGTGTCGGTCATCCCCAGCGGCTCGAAGATGCGTTCGCGGAGAAACGTTCCGAACGGCTGACCCGAGACCCTGGCGACGAGCACGGCGAGGACATCGTGGCTGAGTTCGTACTGCCACCGCTCGCCGGGCTGGTACGACAGCGGCAGCTCGCCCAGGCGGCTCATCCACTTGTCCGGCTCGGGCGCCAATGCGGCTTCCCCGCTGTAGTTAGCCCGGTCGAGAACCGCGTCCATGATCGGAGATCCCATCAACGTGAGATCCACTCCGAGCCCGAACGTGGAGGTCAGCAGGTCCCGTACGGTGATCGGTCGCTGCGCCGGCACGGTGTCCTCCAGCGGCCCGTCGGCCCGGCGCAGCACCTGACGGTCGGCCAGTTCGGGCAGCCACGGATCTACCGGGTCGTCCAGCCGCAGACGACATTCGTCGAGCAGGATCATCGCCGCCGCCATCGTGACCGGCTTGGACGTGGACGCCATCCGGAAGATCGTGTCCCGGCGCATCGCAGCGTCACCGTCGGCGCGCATCGTCCCGATCGCTTCGACATGCGTCTGGCCGCCCCGGCTGACCAGGGCGACGACCCCGGGAATCTTTCCGGACTCGACATGCCCGGCCAGCACGTCGCGCATTCTGCCCAGCCCTGCCTTGGAGAAGCCGCTGTTGTTGTGTTCCATCATCAATCTCCTGCTTATAGTGTTCGATCTGCGGGACCCGTCGCGGTTCGGCGCCCATGGCCTCGACGGTGCTCCCCGAAGGCCGCGCGTTATCGGCGCGGTCATTCGGCCTACGGGTCTGCCTGGCACCGGATGTAAAGCCGACATCCGACACGGCGACGTTCAGCGACACCGCCGATATTCAGAGGCGCCATCCTCTCCCGGCCCATCCCCTCACGCGGCGTACAGGGCTCCGGTGATCTTGCTGGTCATCGCGACCACGGTGGGGCTGGGCTGGCTCTGGTGGGTCCGGGTCGCGGCGTCGACAGCAACGAGGACGGTGCTGCGGAAGTTCTCGGCCTCGGCCGGATCCTGCTGCCCGAGAAGGCTCATGGCTGCGGTCAGTGCCGGCAGCACCTGGTCGGCGAGTTCGGCGACGTTCTTGCCCTTCAGTTTGATGTCCTTGGACTTCGCGGCGAGCACGTGCCCGACCAGGCCGGTCGCGGCGTACAGGGCGTTGCTGCCGTTGGTGGCAGCCTTGTGGGGCTTGCCGGTGGCATCAGCGGCGGCGATCAGCGAGACGGCGCCGTACGCGGCGGTCCGCAGGGTGGCCTTGTCCTGGTCGGTGAGGGTGATGGTGATGGACATGGTGGTTGCTCCCTTGAATCTGTGCTGTCCAAGTCGGCGTATGTCGTGCTCGCCGAACTGATTACGGAAGCAACAATCGCCCGGTGTCCTGACGCCGGACTGATCCCGTGCTGACACGGACGCTGACACAGAGCTGACAGATCCCACATGTATGGCCAGGGGTGGTGGTGCAGATGCCCGAGATCCTTAGCGCCGGATCTCGGGCCAATGTTCAGAGGAGCGGTCGCAGGACACCAGCGCCCTTCTCGAGCAGCTGCGCGACGACAACCGCTTCCACTCCAACCTCGACCACGACCGCCTCGAAGATGTCGACCTGGCACAGCGCGTCCTGCTCAAAGCCCCGCATGACCTGTGTGACGCTCTGCTGCTCCACATCGAGGAGGGCATCACCCTCGGCGACGCAGCCATACGCGTGGGATCGAAGCCAGCCACGATCCGCTCGAAGCTGCTGCGCCACCGAAAAAGCTCGCTCGGCTGCATTTCGCGGGCGTGATCGTCCTTCCCGAGAACACCTCCCTCGGCGACTGGGTCCGGACCATCGACGGACCCGGTGAGTAACCCGCCGTGGATACCGACCGCACCGCACCCAGCAACCCAAAAGCTTTACTACCTGCGACTTTTCGATTGCAACATCGAATTTCCGCGCCCGTAGCGTCCTGATCGATCACCCCGAACAGGACGCCGGCGTATCACTTCATGCGGGTTACCTGTTCGGTCCATCAGCAACCGAACGGGAACATCATGAACACCCTCAACTCGATCCTTCTTCGGGCTCTGGTCAGCCTGATCATCGTCTTGGTCGGGCTCCTGGTGGCGGCGGTCGCCGTCGGCATGGCTCGCCATGAACGAGCCTCGTGGACCAAGGCTTTCAAGCAGGGGGCGGCAGGATTCGTCGCGGCGAGCACCCTGCTGATCGCTGCATACGCCACTTTCGTTCTGCTCCTGTGACCAGCCGATGGGGTGCGGCTTCGGGAGGTAGCCGCACCCGGAAGCGTTCGACAACGCAGGATATAGCCTTGCACCTGCACTCATGTGCAGAGCGGGCGCCGTGCAGTCGACTTCGAACATCGACAGGCGGCCCCCATACTTACGACCGCAACGCGATTGGGCCGTCAGACATAGGTGTAGGGCAGTGAGTTGCTGGTGCCGTCCAGCTCCACTTTGACGGTGACGTTCACCGTGCCTGTCCCCGTCGGGGAGATGGCCGTGATCTGGGTGTCGGAGTCGATGGTGAATGTGGTTGCCTGGGTACCGAACCGCACGGTCAAAGGACCGACATTACTGAACCCGGAGCCGGTGATCACCACAGAGCTGAAAACCGTCGCAGGGCCGGAAGAGGGTGTCAGGGAGGTGAGAACAGGTGCCATGGTCCGACTCCAAGCCGAAATAGAATGAAAAGGGTTACCTTGCAACGGATGCCGACATTGCTGTGGCAACCGCTACATATCCAGTAGCCCACAGGCGACGGCACTTCGGCAACGGATCCACAGTTCGTTCTCTTCCGGTTTTGCCCGGTTTCGACCCGGTGATTCGCGGTGACGGGGTCGGGCTGACGCCCTACAGGTCGAGCCCGAGATCGACCCCCCCTGCCCCGGAACGAGATTCCAGGTCAGCGGGTTCCGTTTCAGGGGGTTACATCATTTGGTGCGGCGGGGTGGTTGCCGCGGATAGCGCGACTGAACCCGGTCAGCGACTCGGCGGCATCGGCCAGCGACGTGGCTTGTCCGCGGGCAATGTCGGCGAATTCGGCGGCCATGCCGATACCGAGCGGGCCGAGCCCAGCAGCGATGTGGGCGGGTCGGCGGTGGCGACCTCGGCGGCCGCGGCGGCCAGCTGGGCGGCCGCGCGGTCAAGGGCATCGGCATAGGCGTCCACCGCGGCCCCGCGCTGGCGTGGCGGTGGTGTCCGGTTCGGTGCTCATCGGGTGGCGAGTCACTTCCGCTTGTCGTCGTCGGGGGTCCATCCCTCGAACTCGGTGCCGTTGAGGTCGTCGTGGAACCGCTCAGGAAGGTGGATACGTTCGGAGTCCGGCACCGCGAGAGACTTCGCCCGGAATTCATCGGCCATCCGGTTGGCTGCCTCGATTTCCTCGGCGCTCAGCGGCGGCGGTGCGCCTTCGTCACCGGGGGACAAGAACGTCTTGCCAGCGATTTTCTTGACCATTTCCTACTCCTACCGTTCCACCAAAGTAATCACTGTCCGCATTGTAGCCGGGTCGACAACGCGATTCGTGACGGTAAATTGCGTTCCGGATTTGAACAGCACTTCCATTTCGTTTCTCGCGCCGTAGGGGCCGTGGTCGGAAACGTCTTCGATATTCTTACCGGTCTTGGAAATGATGTTGAATTCGGTTGTACCGTCGAATGCGGCATCAGCGGACCGTGACGTACTGGTGAAAGCGGCTTCGGTGACATTCGCTCCCTGCTGGTATTGATCCAATACATTTGATGGCAGCGTGGTGCGCCGAGTTACCACGCCTTCATAGTCGGGGAATTTGTCGAGTGCCGCATTGATTTCTCGTACCCTGGCGGCCTGCTCTGGCGTCAGGTCACCACGGCGCAATGCCTCATTGAGGTCCTTGTATCCCGAGCCGGTATATCGGCGCAGTACGCCGAATTCCTCATCGGTCAGGCCGATTTCGTTCGCCAGCGGCCGCTTGTACGGTTGCGCCTTGACCTTTAAATCCTTGACGCGTTTCAGTTCCTTCGCGTGTTTGGCAAGGGTCTGTTCGGCCTTTACGCCCTTTCCGAGTCTGGCGGCTTTGAACGCATCGATCAGCGCACGAATGGGCCGCGCGAACCGGGCGGCAATGGCAACGACGCGCGCGGAAGCCACGGCGGCCCCGATGCCGAAGGTCACCACGCTTGCCGCAATCGCGATGGCCACGGTGATGACGAGTTCTTTGAACAGCTCTTCGCCGAGATCTTCGAGGACCTTTTTCATGCCCTCACGCAGCTCGACCAGCCCGTCGTGGTGGTCTTTCGCGCTGGCGGACAGCTCGTACATTGCGGCGGTAGTGGCCAGGGCGGCGTCACGCAGGGCGCGCAGATCCTCATCGATATGCGCATATTCGGGGCTGACAATCGCCTCGAACGACCAGGCAACCCGCTCCAGGGCGCCCGCCATCGTCGCCACCGGTTCGGCATCGGCAATCTTGGTCCAAGTGTCGGCGGCGCGCGCGAGCAGATCCACATTGCCGTCCGGGATCGTGATCCCGATGGCCTCGGCCAGCTGCACGCCGCCATCGATCAGGCCCTGGCCGGGTCCTCCGGCGCTCGGCAGCGGCACCCGGCACAGGTAGGCCACGGGGCCGGGGGTGGCTGGTTTGTCCGGTGCCGCATCGTCGCCCATCGTCGCTGCGGCCTCGGCAAGGGCGTGGTTGTAACCCATGTCCAGCAACAGGCACCCGTAGGCGTGCACCGCTTCGGCGAGGTCGTTGGACATGTCCAATAGCTCTTCGGCGCGTGTGTCGTAGGTCTTGGCCCATTTCTTGGCCTCGTCGTACGACCCGGTCATCGACACGCATTCGTTGAGGGTCGGCCAGAACCCGTCAACGCTGGCGAACCAGTCGGCGGCCAGGCCGACGAGCTTGTTACCGGCGTCGTAGTAGACGCTGGTATCGACGTCGAGAACGGTTGCGGTCACGCGCGCCCCAGAGCGCGCAGGTTCTCGGTTACCGCGTCGTTGTAGGCGGTGTGCGCGGTGCGGGCTGCGGCCTGCATGGCCTCGATTCCCTCCCGAACCTCCTGCGCCGCCGCAGCCCATTTCCGATGCGCCTCGGCTTGCTTGTCGGCGGCCTGGCCATTCCAGCTCTGTTGCATCACGGCCATGCGTTCATCGATCTCGCGCAGCGATTCGCGCAGGAAATCGTTCAGTCCGCCGATGCGGGCGGTCACGTTGTCCAACTGGTCGAGATCGACCTGATACCTCATGTGCCACAGTCCTGTTCGGTTACGGCGCACCAGCTACGGGAGATCCAGGGAGGATTGCTGCAGCCCGGCGGCGTTGGTGGTGTCGGTGGCCGTGTATTCGACGCCTACGACACCGAGCAGCTCGGCCATGGTGTTCAGGGCCTCGAGTACCTGTAAGGCGCCGTCGCGGGTCTCTTCCCAGCCCGCCGCATAGGCGGTGGCCGCGGTGCCTTTCCAGCTCGTCATCAGCCCTTGCACGTCGGCGTCAGCTGATCGCACACCGTTGACGAGAGTTTGCGCGGTCCGCTGCACATACTGTCCGGCATCGGAAACATGGTCGGGCACAATCGCAAAAGGTGACCCGGTGGCCGATGAATCTTCAGCCATGCACACCCTCTCAGTTGTCGGTGGGTTTTGGTTTTGGTCTGTGTAGGTTAGACGCGGACCGCGCACGTTCGGTTCCATCGGGGACCTCTCGATCCGAACCATGCATCGGTGGCCGCTCGTGGAACAAGCTAGTCGCCGGATAGGACGATTATTCCGGTGGTCTGAATCTTCAACGACGGCTGTGGATGTCGGTTCGTCGCGGCAAGCGCGCGGATGCCCACCGCAACGGTGACGGCGGTCCTGGCAGCCAAGAGCCGCTGTTCGAACATGTTTGGGTAGAGGGGATCCCGACCCGGGGCGGCATCTGGCGGTGTTCCTGGAGACCCAGACCTGTCGCTGCCTACTGGGTCGGCTCAATGCTGCGTGGCCGATGCCGGTGCTGGAAGACCGCGGCACTGCGCGATCGGGTCGCCCCCGCATCGCGCGGCGCGGACCCTGCTCGGCCGAATTCTCGAGTACGGCGAACGGCTGTCGGCGACGGATACACGTTGCGCCGCAGCGGTCTTACGGTGCCCAACTGGGGCGAATTCGGATGAGGTGGCTCACTTTCTAAAGCGTTTGCCGCGGGACGCGGAACTCACATGGCAGCAGACCGGTGTGCCCCTGGCTCACCTCACCGACCAGCTCGACACCTGGTGCTGGGATTCCCGGGCAACCAGTAACTTGCGCGAACTGGCCGAGTGTTTGTGAAAGACTGCCGAGGACGATGGAGGCCAGCCACAGGAGAGTGTTGGCTGAAGGATTTCCGGGCCGCGCATGCCGAGGCCGATTCCGGGGCGCGGGGCGTTTGGGCACGAATGCGGTGACAGGCCGCGCATGCCGGCCGGTCGATCGTGGTCATCTCGACGATGCGCCGGATAGCCATCGTCTAGCGCGGCCGAATACGGAATTCTTGCGCCCGCGTGTTCGATGGATCGTGTTGCACCAGTGAGGCAATGGCTCTCGCGCGGTAAGCCACGTCTGGGGTATCCCGACGATTGGACCGGTGCGATGGCCGGTGTAGGCGGCGACGATCCCGCCGACGATGGCGCTGGTGGTGTCGATATCTCCGTCTGCCGCAATACATGTGGTGACTGCGGCCGGGTAGTCGTCCAGGTACGTGGCCGCGACCCACATCGTGAACGGCACCGTGTTCTGTGCGGTGACCAGAGATCCGTTGCCGAGTTCGTTCGCGGCCTCGGCGGTGGGGGCTCCGAGCAGGCTGCGGGCGCGGTGGATCAGCCGGGTCGTGTCACCGTGGTCGAGGCGGTCCAGGACGCTGGTAATGAATTCGGTCGGTGTGGGCCGTGTCCCGTTCAGGCGGGCATGCGCGGCTTGGGCTGCGGCGAGTGCGACCGCGACGGCACCGGTGACCCCTTCGGGATGCAGATGCGTCACCTGCGCCGACCGGACCGCTTCGGCGACAACCTTTTTCGGATCGCTGGCATAAAAGGCGCCCAACGGGGCAACGCGCATGGCCGCACCGTTGCCGCAGGAACCTTCGTCACCGAACGCGGCTGCGGCCGCTTTGCGCCAATGCACGCCATCGCGGACTCGGCGCAAGGTGGCGACCGTGTTGAAGCCGTAGTCACGGGCGGGGTCGAAGCGTCGCGCGAAAGCGGTAGCAAGCCGATCCTGGTCGATCTCGCCGCGACTGCCCAGCTCGGTCACCACAGAGCAGGCCATCTCGGTGTCGTCGGTCCACCCCCACGGCCCGGCGGGAAGATTTCCTGCCCGAAGATCTGCGATGGATCGGCGCATGATCGGGAACTGCTGGCCTAAAGCGTCCCCCACGGACAGTCCATCTAAAGAATCAAGCATCAAGTCGACATGCATTGCGTCCGATGATAGCCACGGGGAAGACGATCTACCCGGATGGGGAATGTGTGTCTGAATCTTCAACGGCGGCAGTGGATGTCGGTTCGTCGCCGCAAGTGCGCGGATGAGGTCGGTGAGGTGTTTGCGTTGCTCGCCGCCTAGTACTCCAGCAGCACTTAGTTATATAAGGAGTGTCTTCGCTGGTAGTGGGCTTGTTTGGCTCGGTATTGGTGGCGTCGGCGCCAGATCGACCAGTGCCAGATCTGTTCGAGGGTCTTGGTGGTGGTGATCAGGTGTGCCAGAAGACGTCGGATTTCACCGAACGTGAGTGAGATGAGGCCGCTGCCAACGCTTTTGGGGAAATGGCGGCGGTGACTGCGAGGTAGGTGTGCGCGAGCATCGCGAGGGTGACGTGGCGGTACCAGGCGTCGTAGCGGCGGACTTGGTATTGGTCGAGCCCGACTTCGGTCTTGGCGGTTTGGAAGCAGTCCTCCACGGCCCAACGCGCCCCGGCCACCCGGATCAGTTCGTCGTCGGTGGTGCCGGTAGGCGCGCAGCACAGGTAGTAGGCGATTTCCAGCTCGCCCTTGGTGTTCGGTGTCAGTGCGCGCCGCGCCAGCACCCAGCGGCTCCAGCCCGGCGCGGTGGTGTCCGGATAGGTGGGCAGGGTGGCCACGGCCCAGTCGAACAGGCGTGGCCCCTTGGCGCCCTCGCCACAGCTGAGGCGTTTCCATGCCTGCGAAGGTGCTTGTGCGACAAGGTGATCCGCGCGAGAAGAGCCTGCAGTGAACGGGATTCCCTGGCTGCGCGGCACCGCCACCACATAGCCGATGCGGCGATATTCGAGCCATGAACGGAACTTGGAGTCCCCACCGTAGGCCTCGTCAGCGGTCACCCACCGTGCCGGCACTCCCGCATCGAGAGCGCGAGCGAGCATCCGCTTGGCCAGCGTGGCCTTCGTCGCGAACTCGACCTCGTCGGGCACGCTCGCCGCCCGGCAGCGGTCCCGGTCCTCTGTCCACGACTTCGGCAGATACAACTCCCGATCGATCAGTGTGCGCCCTGTTCCAGAGGTGTAGGCGCAGAACACACCGAGCTGACAATTCTCGATCCGGCCAGCTGTCCCGGAGTATTGCCGTTGCACCCCAGCAGATTTCACGCCCTTCTTCAGAAAACCAGTTTCGTCGACGACGAGCACCCCGTCCGGTTCGCCCAGATGCTCAACCGCATAAGCACGCAGGCCATCACGCACTCCGTCGGCATCCCAGGCCGCCGCGTTCAACAACCGCTGCATCCCATCCGGAGTGGCATCCCCGGCCACCTCCGCCAAAGTCCAGCCGTTCTTCCCGGCCAACGGCGCCAGTAAACCCCGCACATACGCCCGCGCCCGCAACCGCGGCTCCGCCCGGTAGAAATAACCCGCTACCCGCCCAAACAGATCATCCAGCCCCGCAACCCATGCGGCCAGATCCTCATCGATCGACACACCGAAAGAGCCTACAGCACAACATAACTAAGTGCGGCTGGAGTACTAGCACGACAGTTGTATTTCGTTGTGCTGCATGGTGATTGATTCTGCGGTAGCTTGTCGCTGATGCTCGATGATGTTGTGGCCGAGGATGTTTCGGCGTGGAGGGCGGGTTTCGATGAGGTGTTCGCGCGGGTGGCGGGGGTGTTCTATCGTGCGGAGCCGCGTCGGTGGGCGCGGTCGTATCTGACGGGGTTGCTGGCCCCGGTCGAGCGGAAGAACACTTGGCAGTTGTCCGAGGCCGCTGGGGAGGTGGATCCGGGCCGGTTGCAGCATTTCCTGAATCGGTCCCGGTGGGACGCTGATGAGCTGCGCGATTGTCTGCGCTCGTATGTTGCTGAGGCGTTGGCCTGCCCGGATGGTGTCCTGGTCCCGGATGAGACCGGATTCTTGAAGAAGGGAGTGAAGTCGGCGGGTGTGCAACGCCAGTACTCCGGAACGGCGGGGCGTGTGGAGAATTCTCAGCTCGGGGTGTTCCTCGCCTACGCCGGGAGCACCGGGCGGGCGTTGATCGATAGAGAGCTCTACCTGCCCGAGTCCTGGATCGGTGACCGTGACCGCTGTACCGAAGCGGGAATTCCTGAAAGCCGTTGCAGCTCAGGTCTTCTGACGAAGCCTAGGCTTGCGGAGATGATGATCGCCCGGACCTTGGATGCCGGAGTAGCCGCCGGGTGGGTGGCCGCGGACGCTGCCTACGGCCGCGACGGCCGGTTCCGGGCATTCTGCGAGTCCCGTCGCCTGTCCTACGTTCTCGAGGTGCCGGTCCGGCAAACCGTGGCCGATCTCGACGGCCGCCGCCGCGTCGACACCCTCGTCGCTCGAGCGCCCGCACAAGCTTGGCACCGAGTCTCGGCCGGGCTCGGCGTGCGCGGCGAACGTGAATACGACTGGGCCTGGGCCACCCTCCCCCATTTCGGTGACCTCCCCGCCGGATACACAAGAACCTTGTTGGCCCGCCGATCCCTCGATGACCCCGCCGATATCGCCTACTACCTGTGCTTTCACCCCGCCACGATCGAGCGGGAACAGGTCGTGGCCGTCGCCGGCGCCAGGTGGGCGGTCGAGGAATGCTTCCAAGCCGCCAAAGACCAATGCGGCCTGGACCACTACCAAGTCCGCAAATGGTATCCCTGGTACCGCCACATCACCCTGGCGATGCTCGCCCACGCCTTCCTCGCCGTCACCGCGGCCACCGACCCAAAAGCCCACGCGGGCTGGGCCGAATCACAGTCGCCGATATCCGCCGTCTCCTGGCGATAGCGCTGCACCCAGCCCGCACCCTCACCCACGCGTTAGCTGCCTGCCACTGGCGCCGCCACCACCAACACCACGCCAGACAACTCCGCTATCGACCAAAACGACTATGAAACAACGAAATACAACTGTCGTGCTAGGACAGCTGCTTCCGGGTTGGCGGGGTGTCTGCCTCCTCGAGTTCGAGCGCGATACCGGTCCGGTGCGCGACATCGCGCACGTTGAGCTTCGGGGCTTGAGCAGCAGGCGTGGATGGTGTCGATCGCGGATGGTGTTCGGGGTTGTCGATCAACCGGCTGACCGTGGTCGGGAATCAGGATGACATCAGACCGGTGCGCGCTGTCGTCATCGCCAGGGTGACGGCCAGCCGTGATGTGACGGCCCAGCACGGCCATCGCCTCAGCCTGAGCGGTGTCACGTGGGAGTGGGCGGAATCTGTTGCGCTCGCGACGATGTAGATCACGATGATGCAGGCCGATCCGGCGGCAACCCGGGACGAGGACAAGATCGCGGCGAAGCGGGTGGTCCGTGACGAGGCGGTAGCACGGTTGTGTACGGAGTTGGCATCTGCCGAAAGCTCCACCGCCCAGACACAATTCGTATCGGTGTTGGCCGGTCTTCTCTTTCAGCTGTTGACGGCGTCAACATATGGGTGCGCTACCCAGGTACCTGCAGTCTTCTCGCATGCGATGCCCCGTTGGTTGAGTTCGCCCATGGCGAACGGGATCTCCAGCAGTGGGTCTGCGGTTGTCGACGACCGGCGCGGCGGCTACGGGGAGGCGCCCCCCAATGACTTGGAATTTTCGAGCGGCATGACTTGATGTAGATTCGCAGTGTCCTTGGCTTGGGGAGGTTATGTGGCGCAATCGAATTCCTGGGATGGAACGTTCGATGTCGCTCCAGCCGAGGTCACCGATGCTGGTCGTTACGTGCAACTGACAGCTGAGGAGCTGGTGAACGGGCTCCGCTCCATCGACGCTGATGTCAGCAAGTTGCTGGAGAACTGGACCGGCAACTCCGCTACCTCCTATCGCTCCGGATGGGAGGAGACGCGCAAGGGCGCGGAAACCGTCCTGGAGGCGTTGGCGACGTTGGCTGAACTTCTCGGCGTGGTCGCTGAGACCCACATCACGCTCGACACACAGCGCGCCGCCGGCACCAGTTCGTTGGATTTGCCGTAAGGCGTTGGGGGAGGATGAAATTCATGGCTGATTCGTTCCGGGTGGATCTGACCGAGCTCGACGACATCGCCACGCAGCTCAAGGGGTTCGTCGGATTCCTCACCGAAAGTCTAACCGGCATCCAGCAACGCACAGGCGCATTGCAGTCCAGCTGGACAGGCCCCTCCGCTACTGCCGCCAACGAGGCGTTCACCAAGTGGGTGGCCAGTGCCCAAGAGGTCGCCGAGGGCATCGAGACCATGCGCACCGCAGCGACAGGCGCCCGGGACCGCTACCAGGCCGCGATCACCACGAACCTGCAATGCTCGGCCGTAGTTCGGGCAGTCGGTCGTGACGGTCCTCGACGTCTCGCCGCAGACCTATTACGACGCCGCCGACATCTGCGCCAAAGCCTCCTCGGGATACTTCGAGGCGTTCAAGGCCGCGATGAGGTCTTTCGGCGACACCACCAACATGGCCGGCAGTGTCGGCGACGGTAAGAAGTGGGCCGAGTCCTATGACCAGCAATGCAAAGACATCTACACGATGTCGATTGACATGGTTTTGGCGCTCGACGGCTACGCCCAGGTACTCAAGCAGGCCGGCTACAACCATGCGCTTGCCGACCACGACCCGAACAGCGGGCAACTCGAGCCCACTGCTCCCAACCTGAACCCCTCGTTCACCCTCTCTCCGCAAGAGCTCGTCTCGCTGCTGGTGCCTCCTTCTGCGGGCGGACCTGGCCGTGGACTCGTCGACGACGGCCTCGACCTGGCCGTGAAAGTCGGCATTCCTATTCCTGATGGCGACACGACCAAGCTGTCACACTCTGGCGATGTCTGGAACAACCTCGCCACCAACGGCACCGTTACCGCCACTCCGGGTGAAATCGAACGTGCGGCGGCCCTGTTCGAACAAGTCACCTCCCCGGATGCGAACTTCATCGATGAAGACCTCCGCGAGTTAAAAACTGCCGCAGGCGATCTCGCGGGCGCCTATGGCGAACTCGCCCAAGCCTGCCGGGACCAGAAAAAAGCTCACGACGACATGCGCGACGAACTCGTGCAGCTGGTCAAAGACCTCGCCGTAGAGCTCGCCACGGAAGTCGCCGTTGACCTCGTCTTCGCGGCAGTCACTTCCTGCGTCAGCTTCGGCGTCGGCGCCGCGGCGGTGGCCGCCAAAACCGCCGTGAAAGTAGCCAAGATCATCGACAAGTTCGCCGATCTGATCAAGAGGGCTGTTCAAGCGGCGAAGCTCCGGGCTGCGGTCAAGATCGAGCGGGCTACCACCAAAACCAAAGAATCCATCCAGCGCATCAAAGAACTCTCAACAAAATTGGTCGAGAAGCTCAAGAGGGGCTTTACCAAGTCGGATACAACCAAACCCTCCGGCACCCATGACCCGAACGCTACTCCTGGGGGCAGAAGAACGCCGATAGACCCCAATGATAAGGATCCGGCAAACATTCGCGCCCTCACGCGCGAGAACGAATCCGCCGACACTCTGGCCAAGGGTGGCTACAAGGTCGAACAGAATCCTTCGGTACCTGGTAACAAGAATCCAGACTACAAGATCGAGGGCCAGATATTCGATAATTATGCACCGACGACGGGTAACGCGAGGAATATTGCATCGACGATCGAGGGAAAGGTAACTTCCGGGCAGGCCGATAGGATCGTGCTGAATTTGTCCGATAGCAGCGTCGACCTGACGACGCTTAAGTCTCAGCTGCGTGACTGGCCGATTCAAGGCCTTAAGGAAGTAATAGTTGTCGACAAGGGTGGTAACATTGTCCCCTTCTTCCCGTGATGATAGGAGGTTTTGAGTGTCACTGTGCTACATCTTCAAGATGGCAATTCCGGCCTCTGTTGAAGACTTCGCCCATACGGTGATTGAGGTCGCTAGGAGCAAGGAGGTTATTGATACGGAGCCCCCTGCGGAGTTTCTGATTCGCCAAGGTATTCTAACTCGGTACGGAACTTGGATTCGCGTTGCCGTGTCGGTGCCCTCCCGCTGGGGAGACCCGGTCGAGGAGAACTTCGGTTTCACTCCGACCGTGTTGGTGCGATTCGAGTATGGAAAGGATATGCCAACCTCGACTCAAGGCGACGATATGGTTAGAGTCGTCTCGGGCTTGCTCGAGCGAATAGACGGTGATGCCCTTCTGTACCTGGAGGACTCTGAAAGCGTGTGGCTACTGCGGCGAAATGGCGATTTGAGCTTGAAGCCGGACGAGCTGGTTTGGGATCCGACGCGCTTGG
Organism: Nocardia sp. CA-107356; assembly: GCF_050946365.1. Taxonomy (NCBI): domain Bacteria; kingdom Bacillati; phylum Actinomycetota; class Actinomycetes; order Mycobacteriales; family Nocardiaceae; genus Nocardia; species Nocardia sp. CA-107356. Next base: position 189,907 of record NZ_CP191992.1, read on the forward strand.
CCATGATCACCTTGCCGTATCGACGCGAGGATTTTCACTTTAGTTAACATGAATCCATCCGCACCTTTGATTGCGTAGCACTGCAATAAAACGGCGAATCAAATTCCTGCATGACTCGGCCGATAATTCCTCAGGGGGATAGCACAGGAACGGGCGCACCCACCGTGGCTGAAGCGCTTGACAAGGGAGACGTCATCATTCCGGCATCAGCAGAGGTCGTCGCTAACCAAGCGAATCATTCGCTCCCAGCGATCCCGTTTCTCCTGCTCGGTCATGCTGGACGGTCCGGTCCAGCCACCAAGCTTATCCTCGAGGCTCATCCTAACGTCTCCAGTAGATCACCACGGAATGCCTTGGCGTTAGCGGCGTGAGCGGTATTTTCGAGGAGCGATGAAGTGGCGCCTATATTGGACGAGATTTCTTCGCTTCGGCTGACCAACAGGCGACCGCGCGTACTCTTATCGACCGGATCAAAGGCAACGCACATCAGGGGGTGTCCGAATCCGCACCAGTATTCTTCCCGATACCCGACGGGATCCGCATGCAGTTTGTCCACCGTCAGCGATTCCGGTGTCCCCATTACGGCACAACACTTTCGGATCGAATTGGGCTATCTCGTGGCGGACGAGGGGCATCGTGCCGATGCACCGCTGACCCGGTCGAGCTGGTCGTGAGGCGCGGAGCGGGCGCTACGGGTTGGTGCGGGCAGCCTCGCTCTGCCTGAACGCGGGTACGGCCGACTCGGTACACCCAGATCCCGAGAGCGCCGTGTCGACCTGGACGGGGTGGGGGTAAGTGGCGTTCGTGTTCGACGCCTAACTCCCGCGCGATCGTCGACTGGACCGCAGCGAACACGAGGACGGCGGCGTTGGTGTCCAAAGCACTCAACCTGGCCGTGTGGCGGCGTAACTACTACGGGTATCCGGTCGAGCCCGGACTGATCCACCACTCGGACGTCGACAGTCGCAATACACATCCGTGGCAGTCACTGAATCCCTTGCCCTGCAAGGACTCTCGGCATCCATCGTATGCAGCGACCACGCAAAGTCCCGTGATCCGGTGCGGGGAGACATTCCGTCACCCGGTGAGGGGTGGTGACGTCGTCACCACCCCGAATACCACAGCGGCAAAGGCGTGGTGACTATGTCACCAGATAGGTGGTAGCTTTGGATCTCGTAACGTACTGAAAAGTTCTGAAAGGTCTGTTGCGGCCCAATATTTGGGTTAGCTCGGGCTATCGACCAGGCGAATTGTGAAGCGCCGGACCAGGGTTCGAATCCCGTCATCCGCTCCAGTAAAACACCAGCCGTTTCGCCACCCAATGAAGGTGCGTCGGTAGTCGCGGGTTGGCGGAGCCGTCCCATAGGCCGCATTTAGTTTCAAACGATACCGTATCGAATGAAGTAGTCTGGCGTCATGGTCGCCGACGTTCCTCATCACACCACTGCCTCGCGTGCGACCGACCGTCCCGGGGATCCCTCGCCTTTCGCTCTCGGCCTGTTGCTGCGCCGGGCGCACTGGCGTGCGGCCGCGGTGATGGGGGAGGCGCTTCGGCCGCTCGGCATCGAGTTGCGGCATTTCGCGGTGCTGATCGAGCTGGTCAATCACGGGCCGACGGTGCAGCGGGATCTGGCGGCGACGACGGGGTCGGACAAGGCCGGGATCATGCGCATCGTGGACGACCTGGAGCGCAAGGGTCTTGCCGTACGCAAGGCCGTTGCGGGGGACCGGCGGGTCCGGGCAGTGGAGATCACACCTCGGGGACTGGAGCTCTTCGATGCCGCCCACGTGGCGGCGGAGCCGTTGGCTGAGCGTCTGGTTGCCGAACTGGGGCGCGGCGAGCCCGAGCAGTTGACGGATCTGCTGACCCGGCTTGCCCATCACGCGGACGACGAGGCGTAGGCGCGCCCGCGCACCCGGCGCACGGCGTCTTCGGGCCGGGCGGGTTACGCGGTGAGACGTTGCGCGAGTTCTTTGGCTTTGGTGGTCGCCTCCTCGAGGGCGTGCTGGCGCGACGCCTCGTAGCGGGGGATCAGTTCGGACATGGCCGGGTTGCGGGGGGCGTGGGTGAGTTCCGGGACGATGAAGTCGAGGTCCAGGCCTAGGGTGCCTTCGAGGACGGCCGCCAGGTAGTTCTGTACGAAGTCGTAGCCCTCGCGCGGGGTGCCCGGCGCGTAGGAGCCGCCGCGGCTGGCGACGACGACAACCGGGGTGCCCTGGGCGGAGGGGGTCTCGCCGGCGGTGCGGCCGAGCAGGAGCACGTTGTCGAGCCATGCCTTGAGGGTCGACGGGATCGAGAAGTTGTACATGGGGGCGCCGATCAGGACGGCGTCCGCCCGCTCGAGCTCCTCGATGAACGTCACGCGTGCGGCGAATGCGGCGGACTGCTCCCGGGTGCGCTGGGTGGGGGCGGCGTATCCGGCGGACCAGGCGTCGGCGGTGATGTGCGGGACGGGGTCGGCGGCGAGGTCACGGTAGATCACCGTGCCGTCCGGGTGCTGCTCCTCCCATGTCCGGCGGAAGGTGGCCGTGACCGAACGGGACGAGGACGCCTCGTCGGGGAACACGGATGAGTCGATGTGCAGCAGCGTGGCCATGGGCTTTCTCCAAGGTTCAGTGCCCGCGGCGGGAACCGAGGGCTGAGGATTCGGTACCGAGATAGTATCGCATGAAACGGTATCGAGTGATACTATTGTGGGTGTAACGAAGGTAGACCCGTTGAGCAGATGGAGGCGGGTGATCATGGACATCTATGAGGCGGTGACGAGTCGACGCGCGGTGCGCGGGTTCACCGACCGCCCGGTCCCGAGGGAGACGCTGGAGCGCGTTTTATCCGCCGCGACCTGGGCGCCGTCCGGATCGAATATCCAGCCATGGCATGCGTATGTGGTGACCGGCACGTCATTGGCCGAGATCAAGAAGCGTGCTGGCGAGCGCCTGGCCTCGGGCGACTCCTGGGACGAGCCGGAGTACGAGATGTACCCGCCCGTACTGAAGTCCCCCTACCGTGAGCGCCGCTCCGCCTTCGGCGAGCAGCGTTACGGCGCACTCGGTATCCCCAGAGAGGACCTGGAGGCGCGTCAGCGGGCCGCTGCCGCGAATTGGGACTGTTTCGGCGCGCCCGCCGCCCTGTTCTGCTACATCGACCGCGACATGGGCCCGGCGCAATGGGCCGACGTCGGCATGTATCTGCAGACCGTCATGCTGCTGCTGCGCGCCGAAGGGCTGCACAGTTGTCCGCAGATGGCGTGGGCGAAGTTCCACCGGACCGTCGCCGAGGTCCTGTCACCACCGGACGAACTCGTCCTGTTCTGTGGCATGTCTATCGGGTATGAGGACGTCACCGTAGGTGACGTCCGTACCGGCCGAGCCCCGCTCGACGAGACGGTCACGTTCGTCGACGGCCTGCGACGCGACCCCTCCTCGGCTGATCAAGGCGCCGCTTCTTGCCCCGCCCGTGTAGCCGTTCATATGCCATCGACAATCGGTCACCGATTCGACCGAGCGGACTGCGCGCTATCGCGGCATGAGACGGCATTTGCTCCTGATGCCTGCGAGCGGTTGCCATGGACAGGACCGACTGGTGAGTGATTTCGCGGTCCCGACCTCGGTGCTACTGCCATTTCGTGTCGAGCGCAGGTGTGAAGGTTATCGGTGGTAGTGCGAAGTGACGCAGTCTTGTCCGGTGTAGTTCGGTCCTGCGTGGGTGTCGGCGCCGAGATACCGGAACTCCCAGCGGGGTAGGCCGTGTCCGGTGCGAGTGAGTCGATGGTTGCTGGCGTCGTAGTGGAATCCGTTGCGACGCAGTGAGGTAGCGAATGGCCTACCGATCGGTGACCCGTCGGCCCACCGGATCGAGGAGGCATCGAAGTTGGCAACGAGCTGTCCGTCGGTGGTGAGCCAGGACGCCATCCGGGTCAGTGCGGCGATCTTGTCGCCGACGTAGTGCAAAAGGTGGACGGCAGTGATGAGGTCCACTGGCGCCTGCGGCTGCCATGTCAGCACCGACCCGGTGATCAGGTCCACTCCGGGGTGGGTGGGTCCGGCGAAGTAGTCGACGAGGTCCAAGCCGATGATCTCGACGTGCTCGGACAGTGACGCTGCGGCGTCGAATAGCGCGCGACCACTACCGCATCCCACATCCAGCCACCGCTGTGGTGCTGGCCGCGCTGTCAGCCATGCGGTCGGGTCGAAGCCGAGTTCTCGGCGATATGCGGCGATGCGGCGCTCGCGGTTCATCTCGGAGTTCGCTACTACCGCGGTCTGTTCCAAGTGAGCGTCGTCGAGCAAGTCGGTCACATCGACATTGTTCCCGGCGAGTCGATCGGGTGCACCGCCGACACCGATGTTGGGTATGGAAAAGCAACGTTCGCCCCGCGTGACATGCCGCTCGGACAGCTCGGTATGCGGCAGGTGCGAGCATTGTCGACTCGTGAGATGATGCCTGCCCGTTGACCCTCGGATGGGTCGCGTGACTGTCTCGGGACGCGCGGGTCGAGGCATCACCGTGTGCTGGAATGGCCTTCCAACACCTCGACCTGGCGGCGGAGCAGGCAGAATTCGTTGCCCTCCGGGTCGGCCAGCACGTGCCACGATGCGGTGGTGGTCTGGCCGATGTCGACCCTGCGCGCACCGGCGGCGAGCAGCCGTTCCAGTTCGGCGCCCTGATCGCGGTCAGTGGGGTTCACGTCTAGGTGCATAGGCAGTTTCCCGTGTTTCGGTTCGGTGCTGGGAATGAACACCAATGTGGGCTGCGGCCCGCCGAAGCCGGTTGCGGGTGGACCGATCTCCAAAGCATCACCCTCCCAGCCGAGTTCGACGTAGTCGAGGACTTCGCACCAGAAGTTCGCCAGCCGTTGCGGATCGGCACAGTCGATGACGAGTTCGGTAATCCTGCAAGCCATGCACGCGACACTACGCGTGCAAGACAGGTTCGACTGGCGGTTCGTTGGTCGGTGCGACGAAGCGGTGACGAGGCTGGGTGCCGCCTCGGCGACGTCGTTGGGAATCAGCGTAGTTCTATCAGCACGGATGCAGATGCGTTGATACCCAGCGATCCTTCCGGTTGAAGCCCGATGAGTGCACGCTCATCGGCAGTTGTGGACGTTCCAGTGCTGTCGGTGAACGAGTCGAGTCCGAGCAGCGAGAGCTGCTCGGACTCGACGAAAAGGGTTGTGCCCTAGGGGATCAGGGCAGCACCTGGGGGATGACGCCCGGGCTGATCGCGCCGACGATCCCGCCGATCACGGCGCCGAGAAGGGTGGGCACAGGATCGATGAAGGAACCGGTGGCGGAGCCGATCGCAGCGCCGGCAGCCGCGCCGTTCAGCACCGGATCGGGGTACTGCGCGTCGGGGTTGGTGTTGACATCCTCCAGTGGGAGCCCGGCGATCGGCTGGGCGACAACCGGTGCCGCCGGAGCCGCCGCAGCAGCCTGACCCGCGTCGGCGGAAGACGCGCCCGCGAATACGACGGCCGCAGCCAACGGCAGGGCACTCACAGCAAGGACGCGACTCGTCTTGATCAGGGCATAACGGAACATTGTTTTCCTAACCTTTCGGGCCCTCGGAACAACCGAGTTCCACTACTTCATCAGGGGGAGACTGCCTCTTGCTGCTCTGATGAATAGACAGCAATCGAGCGGCCACTATTGCGCACCGCGCCCGACGATACTGCGCTACAGGCGAACTCGCACATTACCGGCATCACAAAGTGATCACCGCAGACCTGACCGGACAGCCGGGTTCCGTCGGATCAGGGCAGCACCGGTGCGCTCGCGCGAATAGCGCCGGTAGGTGGCGAATGGGCATCCGCACATCGGGATAGAAAGATGCTCGAGAGGGGTAGAAGCTCGGTCGACCGCGAGACGCTGACCTGACCCCGTTCGTCATTCGCGAATATCTTCGGTGCATACACGTGGCGACACGCCACCAGGATTCGGGAATAGCTGCTGTCATGGTCCACCGACAGAGCTACCTGGCGGAGCAGGCTCGCAACTCTTCGCTCGATGCGTTGCGACCGGTGGGCACGGCGGTAACTCGAGTTCCCCGCGCCGGGACGATGACGCCGTCGTATCGTCGCTCGTCTTCGCGACCCGGCGACTGGCAGGGACCGGTATTCAGGTAGTCGGTATTCGGCATGCAGGGGCAGGGCTGTCGCACTGTATGTGCGGAGTACTGCTCTCCCGTCGGTCACATGGGAACAGGAGTGCAGTGACTTCGAACTGTGTGTGGCGTGCTACACGCCATTGAATTCGACACCGTCTAAGGTCTGACTCGGTCCGCCCATCAGGGGCAGCTGAGTGGAGGGTTTCGAAGAATGAAGTTCGAGAAAATCACTGCTGCTGTTTTCATGGCCATCGCGGCCGTGGGTGTCACTGCGGCAACCGCCCATGCAGAGCCGGCCGTAACGGAGCAGCCGACTGCGGTGACCGCGGGGGACACGACTTCCGGTGTGGATCACGGAATCAATTACCAGATCACCGTTTCGCCAGTCGACAGGGGCGTTATCACTACCGTCGAGAATGGCAAGTTCGAGATCGCGCAGAACGGTGCGGTGGTGCTCGAGTCCGGCGACGGAGCGGCGGTGACCGAGGTGCCGCAGTCTTTCGCCGTCGACGGGCGTTCGATCGCGATTGCGCAGCACATCGGTGCGGATGGCCGCACCCTGACGCTGACCCCGACCCCGACGGCAGAAGATATTGCGCAACTGAAGGACATCAGCTCCTACGACCGGCTCAAGGAGCAGATCAACAAGAACCTGCCCGGCGTCGTCGGCGGTGCCATCGTGGGCGGCATCCTCGGGGCGTGTATGCCCCTGATATGGGGGATCAGCATCCCCGCGGGTGTGCTGATCGGTGGAACCGTCGGCGGATACGTCGTGGGCGGCCCGGAGTTCCTCGACGCCGTACAGGCGGTTGCTACCGGCCAGCCGTGATCACGGGCAGGTGAAATAGCGGCCAAACGGTCGGGGGTTGAGGAGCATCTGCGAGAAATCGGGGTTCCGGAGAAACCGAAGTCGCCCAGAATCCGAAGGGCTGGGCGATGCTCGACGAGCTCGCGGAGGTTTCAGCGCGAGCCGATCTTCTCCGACACCCGCGACGGATCAGCGCATCGTGGTCAGGCCCGCCGCCAGCGAGGAGATGGTCGCCAGGGGTCGGGACCAGGCCCGACCCCTGGCAATTAGCAGCCGCCCGAAACTCGTTGTCGCCGTGCTGATCTACCGCAAGGCGGGGCTCCCGGCGCCGACGCCGCTCACTCGCGTGGGCTGAGAAGGACCAAGGGGATCTGGCGGGGTAGGTTGGGCCAGTACGCCACAACCTTCCTCGGCGGCGCCCTCCTGCATGACCCCCTAAATGTGGTCTGCCGCAGGGTCACATGCCACGCATATCGTCGGTTCACATGCGCCAGTTGATCTCTGGAGTCATAACGATCCTGTTCGCGGTCCTGCTCGGAACCGCCGGACATGCATTCGCCGCACCTGAAGCCGCTCGGCCGGGTGACCTTGTTTCCTTTACGAAGCTGCCCGACGGCTGGGGTGGCACCGGCAACGGGTACGAGATCACCTATCGCACCGAAGCCGCCGACGGCGGCCTGACGACCGCGAACGGCCTAGTATTTCTCCCGAGCGGCCCGGCCCCCGAGAGCGGCTGGCCCATCGTCTCCTGGGACCACGGCACCAATGGCCTCGGTCCGACGTGCGGCCTGACGAGTTCGGCAGGCGCGCCCTATGATTCACCGCTGCTGCTACGCCTCAACCAGGCCGGATACGCGGCGGTGGCCACGGATTACCTCGGCCTGAGCAAGGTCTCCACGCGGACACACCCCTACCACCACATCCGCACCGAGGCAACGGCTTCCATCGATATCGTCCGCGCCGCACGCCACGCGGTGCCGGAACTGTCGAAAAACTGGGCGGCATTCGGTGCCTCCCAAGGCGGATCGGCAGCGCTCGCAACGGGGAACCTCGCGTCCTCCTACGCGCCCGAACTGGACTTCCGTGGGACAGCGGCGCTGGCGCCCGGATCGCAGCTCGATCAGCTGGTGCCACTGGCGGGACCGGGTGTGCCCAACCTCGGGCCGATCAACGGATCGGTATCGGTTGTGGTGGCCATCCTGGCCGGGATGGAGGCCAACTTGCTCGACTTCGACATCCATCCCTACCTCACCGCCCGTGGTGAGCAAGTGCTGCACGACATTTCCACGCGCTGTGTGACGGAATGGGATGGCGTCCTCGGGGACGCGTCGCTCGGATCGCTGATGGCGCGCTCACTGGACACGCCCGAATTCCGGCGTATTGCCCACGATTACCTCGCCATTCCCACGACCGGCTATCAGCAGCCGATCTTCATCGGGCATGGAATACGCGATATCTCCGCCCCGTACCCCCTCACCCTGGCCCTGCTCGCGCAATTCACCGCTGCCGGAACGGCATATGAGTTTCAGACCTTCGACACGGACCACGCCGGAATCACGGTCGGCGGCGGGTTCGACGCGGGTCTCGACTTCCTGCGGCGAGTGTTTCAATAGCGGTGCGGTCGGCGTTGGAGGGCGTGCGCTGGGAGTCGTGGCCGATGCACATACGCCAGGGGATCGGTGGTCCGGCGGGCTTTCTGCGCGGTGTGGTCGGGGTTCTCGCAATACAGGCGTGGGGGTCCTGACCCCAAGCGCAAGCGTGTTGAGGATCGTTCCCGCTGACGATAGGGCAGAGGGCATGACCATTAGCCGAGCCAGGCCGCAGCCTTCGCCCGGTGGCGCCAGCACCCGCTCATCGGCTAGGACGTTCGCGTGATCGGGGAGGCGAGTGCGACGGCATGGGCTTTCCTCCACTGCGGGTCTGACGCTGGCTCTTCAGCGCTCACTCGAATACCGGACACCAGCGCGGTCGTTAGCAGGTTCAGGAGCAGGATGATCGAATCATTCGCAGAACCTGCTGTCCAGCATGCCGTTGAGCGCTGCCCGCAGTCGGATCGGGACTGTCGAGCCCGCCTGTGGGGTGGGGTCTCCCGGTCACGGCGGCGGCGATCCCGGGCGATACGGTCAGGGTGTGTCGGTGCAGAGCGCTGGCGGCGCGTTCGGGAACTACCACCTCGAACGTTTGGTGGGCCGTGGCGGTATGGGTGAGGTGTGGTTGGCGCGCGACCGCACCGGCAGCGCCGTCGCATTGAAGGTGTTGTCTGCGGCGTATTCCGCCGATCTCGGCTATCGGCGCCGTTTCGAGCGTGAGGCCCGGCTGGGTGCCCAGGTGCGCAACCCCCACATCGTGCCTATCCGTGCCTTCGGCGAGGTCGATGGTCATCTGTTTTTGGAGATGGCCTATATCGAGGGCGTCGATCTGGCTACGCGGCTGCGGGCGGGTGCGCTGGTGCCGGCGCGGGCGGTCGAGGTCATCGCCCAGGCCGCGGAGGCGCTGGATGCCGCTCATACGGCGGGGCTTGTTCATCGGGATGTGAAGCCGGGCAATATCCTCGAGGACACCAGCGGTTTCGTATATCTGATCGACTTCGGTATCGCCCGCGCCGCCGACGGCAGCGCTCTCACGGCCACCGGCCTGGTGGTGGGCACGATGGGCTATATGGCGCCGGAGCGGTTCACCGGCACGGCCGATCCCCGATCGGATGTCTATTCGCTGGCCTGCGTGCTTTATGAAACCCTCACCGGGAAGCTGCCATATGGTGACGGCGACCCGGCACAGCAGATGCACGCACATTTGATGTCCGCCCCCCCGCGTGCCTCGCGGGCCGCCCGCAGTGTCCCGCCAGCGCTGGACGCTGTTATCGCCCGCGGTATGGCCAAGGAACCAGGGGAACGGTACGCCAGCGCGGGTGAATTCGCCGACGCGGCATGTGCGGCGTTGGGCTGGCCCACATCACCGCAACCGACCCCGCCGGCGACATCGGGCAGTCACCCGCCTACCCGCGTCATGACCGCCGTCGGCCCGCCCCCGACCCTGGCCGCGACCCGGCCGACGCCGCAAACGCCCGAGCCTCGGACATTCTCGGCCGCTCCGGCAGCGTATCCGGATCTTCGGCGAAAGCTGCTGGTGCGCCGATGGCTACCGGTCGCCGCCGGGCTGGCACTCGTCGCCGCGGCGGCACTGTGGCTGCTGAGCGGCGTCCTCGGGTCCGACTCCGCTCCAGGCACGACGACGTCCGCTGCTGCCTCGACCAATTCGCCGCCGCCCTCGACCGGTGCACAATCCCCGGTTCCGGCTGGTGCGGTGCGCGACGGGAACTTTGCCTTCAGCGTGACCGAGGTGGTTTCCAATGTGAGCCGCACCGGTTCAGTGACCCCAGGCGGTTCCTACACCATCGTGACGCTGACGGTCACCAACGTCTCCCAACGCGGGCAAGTCTTCCGCATCGCCGATCAGCGCCTGATCACCGCCGCCGGCCGCTCCCTCATCCCCGACGCGACGGCAACCACAGAACTCAACCCGTCCCGCAACGGCGTCGATCAGATCGATCCCGGCAGTACCCGCACGATCCGGCTGGCCTTCGACCTACCCAGCAAGGACAAGAACGGCAAGAAGAACGACAAGAAGGCTGACGTCCCCAGCGAACTGGTCCTGCACGGCGCCCCGTCGTCCCCCGGCGTGACCGTGCCGGTCGGCTAGAGGCAAGTCGACCGATATCGCTGCGTTGGCACTGCCATCACAGGGTTTCGTCGAATCCGCAAGATAGGTCCGAAGGGTGCTGCTCACCCGGCTTGCCGACGGCAGCGATCCGAGCTTTGCCTGCGATGGCTCGAACATCGTGGTCGGTGGTCGTTCGATCTCGACAATGGATCTGGACGGCAGCAATGTCACGAAACTCGCCTACGGCGGGTACCACCCGGCGTTCTCCCCCGACGGCACCGGCATCGCTTTCGCACGCGGCGGCGTCATCTACGTGATGAACAGCGACGGCGGCAACCCGCATCGTCTCACTGATCCGAAACAACTTGCGCCCCATTCCAGTTGGGGCAAGGGAACAGATGACTAAAGGGTGTCAGTGGGAATGTCGTCCGGGCTGATCGATCGTAAGAGTGCGTTGTACAGCCAGTGTTGAGCGGCCCCGACCGTGACGGTACCGGTGACTTCGTTGGTCAGGCGCCAGTATCGGTGGATGCGGTGATCGGAATCGGTGGCGCCGATCAGAAGTCGCTGTCGGAACCGTGCCGTGTCGCGTTCGCCTCTAGCGGCGGCGTGGGCGTCGACGAACTGGTCGAGTTCGGGGCCGGGCCCAGGCTGCTGGTTCGCGAGGAGCAGGTGACCGGCGGACTCGCACGCCTGGGCGACTCCGGTGAGTAGTGCCAGCTTGTGGCGGATCCGAGTCCGATCCGATCGCCACAGCTGGCGTGACATTACGACGCGAAGCGCGGGATCGGCGATGAGGCTGGCGAGTTCGGCGTAGGCCACGACGTGGTGCGGGTCCGGATCGGTCGGCAGGTGCGGCACGTTCATTGCGATGAAGCCGTCGAACATGTCCTGCGGCAACGGGGTCAGCGTGCGTCGCCAGAACGTCACGATCGAGTCATGAGCGCTGTGTCGGTCCTGGACCGCGGCGAGCAACTCCAGGCGGGCGGCCCGTTCGGCCGGTGGTGCGTCTTCGACTGCCAGTAGTGCGGCCCGTCGCCATGTCAACGCGGCGAGTTCGGTGTCGAGTGCGCTCCGTTCGCTGGCGACCGCTTCGGCAAGCGTCATGGTGCCGGTGAGTACATCCATGATCGGAGCAAGGCCGAGACCGAGCGCCCGGAGACGGCGTACCAGCAGGAGCCGATCGATCGCGGTCGCAGGGTCGAACATCCGATGCCCGCCCGAGGTGCGTCGAGACTCCAGCATCGCTTCGTCGCAATAGAAGCGGATGGTGCGGACCGGAACACTGGTCAGCCGAGACAGCTCCCCGATGCTGACCAAGCTGTGTGTGTTGTCGGTCACGATCGCTTGAACCTCCACCCCGGTGGAGTTCCTACCGTACTGGAACACCTACCGAAGATGGAGCGAGCGAATGGCCAATACCGAAACGATGACGACCGAACAGATTTGGCGTGCGGTCGCTGCCGAGCGGACGAGCCTGGTCGAACTGCTGGAGAAGCTGTCCGAAGACGGGTGGGATCACGGCTCGCTCTGTGCCGGCTGGAGCGTGCGTGACGTTGTCGCGCACATCGTATTGTCCACACATCCCGGTATCGGCTGGATTCTGGTCAACGTGATTCGCTCCCGAGGCAATCTGCACCGAGCGATCCGCGATACCGCCATCCGCCACGCCGAGAACACGACGACTGCGCAGCTGCTCACGCAGCTACGCGACAGCATCGAACTACGGGTGACTCCGGTCGGCACGACACCTGCGGACCGGCTGATGGACCTGCTCGTACACGGCCAGGACATTGCGGTTCCACTCGGCATCACCCGCGAAATGCCGATCGACGCTGCACGATTGGCTCTCGACCGAGTCTGGACAACCGGTATGTCCGGTTGCCGCAAGAAGTTGGCCGGCTATCGCCTCGTGGCAACCGATACGGAATGGACCGTCGGCGACGGGCTCGCCATCGAAGGACCCATCGCCGCGCTGTTGCTACTCGCCACTGGTCGCCGCGCCGCGCGAAATCTCCTCACCGGCAACGGTGCTGCGCTACTGATCGCCGATGACGGTCCTCGATAGCCGAATGACGTTGGTCTGTTGCAGAGTCGACAGCCGTGACAACGGTGCTGATGTCGCTCGGTGGTCGTGCGACCGGACCCGGCGGGTTATATGACCTCGGGTGTGACCAGATCCGGCCGCCGCTGTCGGACATGTGGGTCGCCGCGGTTGGAAGCTGCGTCGCCAGCGCGCCGGTTCCGTCCAACGACAATTCTGCCGACGTGCGACGGTGGGTGTGCGAAATCTTGCTGGGAATTGACTGGCAATGTTGCGAGAGGTTGCCGAGAGTTGTCGGCTGCTGATTGCGGACATTATTGGGCGGCAGTAACTTTCGGTTGCTGATCGTTGTTCTACGAAAGGTCGACCCGATGATTGTTCTCTCGCTCTTGGCCGCGACCGGAAGTGCTGCCGCCGCCTGGGCCACCGGAAGTGCTGCGATGGCACTGGGAAATAGCGGCATCCTGCAGTGAGGCAGATGCGGCCATAGGCTGTCGGATCGCACGCTGAAATCGGGCGGGACGGCATCTGGCCATCCCGCCCGATGAGTTCCTACTGAGCGGTGGAACGGAAGGTGCGTAGGCGCAGGCTGTTGCTGACCACGAAGACCGAGGAGAAGGCCATCGCGGCACCGGCGAGCATCGGGTTCAGTAGTCCGGCCATGGCGAGCGGGATGGCCGCAACGTTGTAGGCGAAGGCCCAGAACAAGTTGCCCTTGATGGTGGCCAAGGTCTTGCGGGACAGCCGGATCGCGTCGGCCGCCGCCCGCAGGTCGCCGCGGACCAGGGTCAGGTCGCTGGCCTCGATGGCGACATCGGTGCCGGTGCCCATGGCCAGGCCGAGGTCGGCTTGGGCCAGGGCCGCGGCGTCGTTGACGCCGTCGCCGACCATCGCGACCACTTTGCCTTCGTCCTGCAGCCGCCTGACGGTGTCCACCTTGTCGACGGGCAGCACCTCCGCGATCACCTCGTCGATACCGACCTGCGCCGCAATGGCTTTCGCCGCGGCGGTGTTGTCGCCGGTCAGCATGATCGGGGTGAGCCCGAGCTCCTTCAGCTGCGAGATCGCCTGGGCCGAGGTGGGTTTCACCGCATCCGCGACCACGAGCACGCCGCGGGCCCTACCGTCCCAGCCCACCGCGACGGCGGTCTTGCCGTCGGCTTCGGCCGCTTGCAGGGCCCGCTCCAGGTCGGCGTCGAGGTGCTGGGCCCAATCGGCGAGCAGCCGGGCGCGCCCGACGATCACCGCGTGTCCGTCCACTACGCCCTGCACACCGAGGCCCTCGATATTGGCGAAGTCCTCGACCGGCCGCAATGGGCCGACCTTTTCGCGCGCCCCCTTGGCGATCGCCTGGGCGATCGGGTGCTCCGACGAATTCTCCAGCGCCCCGGCCAGTGCCAGTACCTCGCCGGTGTCTTCGTCTGCGGCGGCAAGGACATCGAGCAGGGTCATTTTGCCGGTGGTGACGGTGCCGGTCTTATCGAGTACCACGGTGTCCACCCGACGGGTCGACTCCAGCACTTCCGGACCCTTGATCAGCATGCCGAGCTGCGCACCGCGGCCGGTGCCGACCAACAACGCGGTCGGCGTGGCCAGCCCGAGGGCGCACGGGCAGGCGATGATCAGCACCGCGACCGCGGCGGTGAAGGCCGCGGCAACCGAACCGCCGGTGCCGAGCCAGAATCCGAGCGTCGCGACCGACAGCGCGATCACGATGGGCACGAAGATCCCGGAGATCCGGTCCGCCAATCGCTGTGCCTGCGCCTTACCGGTCTGCGCGTCCTCGACCAGCTTCGCCATCTGAGCCAACTGGGTGTCGGAGCCGATCCGATTGGCGCGCACCACGATCCGTCCGCCGACATTGACTGTCGCACCGACCACGGCATCCTCGGGACCGACCTCGACCGGCACCGATTCACCGGTCAGCATCGAGGCGTCGACCGCCGAGGAACCCTCGACCACCACACCGTCGGTGGCGATCTTCTCGCCCGGCCGCACCACGAACATGTCACCAACGACCAACTGCTCGATCGGGATGCGCTGTTCGACGGCGCTTGCCCAGTCCGCAGACTGCGGTCCCCGTGTGCCGCGCAGCACCGAAACTTCCTTGGCGCCGAGCTCGAGCAGCGCCCGCAGCGCCGCGCCCGCCCGCCGCTTCGAGCGCGCCTCGAAGAAGCGTCCGGCCAGGATGAATGTGGCGACCCCCGCGGCGGCCTCCAGGTAGATGCTGCCGGTCCCGTCCATCCGCGAGATGGTGAACTCGAACGGGTGCTTCATACCGGGCATGCCGGCGGTGCCCCAGAACAGCGCGTACAGCGACCAGCCCAATGCCGCGAGAGTTCCCATCGACACCAGCGTGTCCATGGTGGCGGTGCCGTGACGCAGATTGGTCCACGCGGCCCGGTGGAACGGCAGCGCACCCCACACCACGACCGGTGCGGCCAGCGTCAGCGACAGCCACTGCCAGTTGGTGAACTGCAGCACGGGGACCATTGCCATCGCAATGACCGGCACCGTCAGCACCATCGACACCAGCAGTCGCGTCCGCAGCGCCGCCGTCGGATCCTCGTCCGCTCCGGTTTCCACGGGTTGTTCGACCTTCGGCGCGGGCAAGGCGGCGGTGTAACCCGCTTGTTCGACCGTGGCGATCAACTCCTCCGGTGAGATATCACCGCTGAAATCGACCCGCGCCTTCTCCGTCGCGTAATTGACCGTGGCGGTCACACCGTCGAGCCTGTTCAGCTTCTTCTCGATGCGATTGGCGCAGGATGCGCAAGTCATGCCACCGATCACCAATTCGACCTGTCCGGCGGAAGGTTGTGTCGCGGTGGTCATCGTGTGCTCCGTTCTGTGCGACTCAGGGTAGTGATTCAGTGGCCGTGTCCGGCAGGCTGTGCGGCAGGTCCCGCCGCCGCGGCTCCGGCATCGGTGACCGAGAGGGTGAATTCGGCGGTGTGGACCACGCCTTCGTGCTGGAAATCGAGGAAGAGCCGGTAGTCACCGGCGCTCGGCGCGTCGACGTAGAAGGTAATGCCTGGTCCGGCCGGGGTCACGCGGTCGCCCGGACTGCCTTCCGGGTGGACGTGCAGATAACCGAGGTCGGCGGCGCGCAGGGCCACGAGGTGACCGTAGGCCGCCAGGTAGGGCTGCAGATCGGTGACCGGCTTGCCGTTGCGGTCGACCGAGAGCACGACCTTCGATGGCTGGCCCGGGGTGACCGTGCCGTCCAGCGTGACGGTGTACTCGCCGACCTGGGCAGTGGTCGACGGTGCGGG
The DNA here is from genome assembly GCF_050946365.1 of Nocardia sp. CA-107356. Taxonomy (NCBI): domain Bacteria; kingdom Bacillati; phylum Actinomycetota; class Actinomycetes; order Mycobacteriales; family Nocardiaceae; genus Nocardia; species Nocardia sp. CA-107356. Next base: position 205,800 of record NZ_CP191992.1, read on the forward strand.
CAGCGCCTGGGCGTCGTAGTTGCCCGCGACCCGCAGGTCGGCGCCGAGGGTCAGGTTCTCGCCCCCTTCGGGGGTGAAGTCGGCGAAGACCCGGTAGTCACCGGCGCGGGTGAGGTCGAGGGGGACGCTCCAGGTTCCGGCCCGATCGAGCGTCGGGTGCACATGCTGGAAGGCAGCCATATCGCGGCGGACCACGATGAGGTGCAGATCCTTGTCGTGGCTGCGGATGTAGTTGGTGACGGGTGCGCCCTCGCGATTCAGGATCCGCAACCGCAGGGGTACGTTCGCCGCGGCGCTGGTCTGCGAGGTGTCCAGGCGCAGGGTGTATCCGTTTTCGCTGGCCATCAGTCCCGCGGGCACTTGGTCGGACTTCGACTCGCCCATGGCCCCATGTGCCGTCGAATCGTGCGCGGATTCGGTGGGTTCTGGTCCCAGTGTGGCGCCGATCGCCAGTGCGATCCCGAAGACCGCTGCGAGACCGAGGGCGTAACCGGCGAACTTGCTGGACGCGTTCATCGGGATGCTCCGTTCTGGTGTCGTTAGTTGGCGAGCCGGTATCCGGCTTTGTCGACGGCGGCCGCGATGGCGCTGAGTTCGACCGCCGTGCTGCTGGCGACGGTCACCCTGCCGCTGGCGAGGTCGATATCGACGCCGGTGACGCCGTCGATCTTGCCGACCTCCTTGCTGACCGAGTTGACGCAGCAGCCGCAGGTCATGCCGGTGACGGTGACAGTGGCGGTGGTGGCTGCGGTGCTCATCTGCTCTCCTTCTCCGATGACGGCTCGCGCCGTCGAACTGCGATCTACCATACCCCCCTAGGGTACATTGTCAAGAAGGTAGGGCTACCCCGTGAGGGTATGAAATGGAGCAGCCCCGATATGCGCCGGAGCCCGACTCGGCGATCGAATGATCACCGAGCCGGGCTCCGGATGGTCCTATGAATGTGGTTGTGGATACTCAGGATTCGCGACGGTAGCTGACCAGGGCCACCCCCGGTGCCGAAACCACCTGCACCTCGGCGGTATCCGAGGCCTTGACGTGCATGAATCCGCCTTCGATCGACACCTCGACGTCATCGATCACACGGACCTGCGCTCCGTCGCGGTCGAGCAGTGAATAGCCCTCTACCAGAGCGACTTTGGTGGCCCTACGCCATTTCATGGTCATCTGAGTGCCTTCCGTGGGTGCGGCCGGTGGGAAGTCCAGTTCCGGCTGGGCGACGTGGTTGAAGTAGTTCGACAGGATATTCAGCGCGATATGGCCGACGACCTCGCTCAGTTCGGTATCGCTCACGCCACGCTCGCGGGCCGAGGCGATGACGTGGTCGTCGACGCGACCGCGGGACCGCAGCACCTCGCGGGCGATCTGCAGGACCGCATCCGCATGCGGATCTTCGGCATGCGCCGCGCGGGTGGCCGCGATCGCCTCCTCGGTGAAACCCATCCGGCCCGCCCGCATGCTGTGCGCGGCAACGCAGTAATCGCAACCGTTTTCGCTCGCGACCAGCAGGGCCAGCTGCTCGCGGACGCGGGCGGAGAGCTTTCCGCGGGTCAGTGCGTCGCGCATGGCCAGGTACCCGCGTAGTGTCGCGGGGCTGTTCGCCATGGCGGCGTAGAGATTCGGAACCCGGCCCAGTTGGCGCTGCACCTCGGTGAGCAGGTCGGCCTGCTCGGCATCGGCGGTTTCGATGGACACAAGCGGTAGCCGAGACATCGTGACTCCAAACTCGAACATAATGGTACCGATCGGTGCCGAATTGGAACAGTACTGATCGGTGCCGAATTGGTCAAGTCAGATGGTACCGATCGGTGCCGTTCTGGTAGTGTGCAGGCATGGCAACACGGGCCAAGCAGCGATTACTCACCACCGCCGAGGAACTCTTCTACGCCGAGGGCATCAGGGCGGTCGGGGTCGACCGTCTGCTCCAGGAGTCCGGCGTCGGCCGGGCTTCCTTCTACCGACACTTCGAGAGTAAGGACGACCTGGTCGTCGAGGTGCTCGAGGATCGCGATCGGCGTTGGCTGCAGTGGCTGCGAGAGTCCGTCGAAGCCACGGCGAGCGATCCGGCGGACCGCCCGCTGGCGGTATTCGACGCACTCTCGGAACGCTTCGCCCGCAAGGACTTCCGTGGCTGCGCCTTCATCAACACGATGGTCGAGGTGGCCGACCCGGACTCCGCCGCCCACCATGCGGCCGACCGACACAAGCGCCGCGTCATCGACTACCTCACCGAACTCCTCACCGCCGCAGGCCGATCCGATGCCCAGGAACTGGCCGCCGAATTCGCCCTCCTGGTCGACGGCGCCATCGTCACCGCCGTCCGCGAGGGCTCCCCGGCCGCCGCGGCCCGCGCCCGCACCATCGCCCACCACCTACTCGCCGCGACCTGAGCACATGGCACACGCCCGATCGCGACCACACAGGTGCGATGTCGCGGGTGCGGTGACGAACGGACGTGTGCCGCCATGGATCGGGCGCGGTCTGTGGTCGGGACGGAATGCGGCTATCGGGCGGAGTGGAGATCGCGGGCGGTGGGGGAGGTTTCGGTGGTCGACGGGTCCGGGTAGGTGCCGAGGAGGCGGTCGGCGGTGCCGGAGGTGGTGACCGTGAACCAGTAGTGCTCGTTCTTGTAGTGGTGGTGGCGGTGATTGCGCCAAACAGCCCGGTAGAGCGAGCCTTTCGGCTTGTAGTCGGTGTGGATGAGGTAGTGGGTCCACTCGTAGCCGAGGCCGAGCAGCGTGATCATCAGCAGGAAGGTCAGGCCGAGGCCGAGGCGGGGGAAGGCCAGGGTGGCGAGGGCGATCAGGACGACGACCAGTACCGAAAGTGTCTTGGTCGGGATGAAGATCAGCGGGATATTGCGCGGATCCACATGGTGCTCACGGTGTTTGCGTGCCAGTTCGCTGTCGATCGGGATCGGGCCGAGTTGTCTCGGCCGCCAGTGCAATACCGTGACATGCACGATCCATTCGAAGACCGGGAAGAATGCGAGCATGACCGCGGGCACCAGCGCGTCGGTCAATTGCCAGTCGCCCACGATGATTCGGGCGACCAGCGCCGCCACCAGGGTGGTGCCGATCAGCCAGGGTGAGGGGTGCCGGATGAATTCGCGGAAAGCGGCGCCGAGGGTGAGGCCGCGGCGCAGGGGACGTTCGTCCTGACGCACGCGCGCGCTGACTTCATTCTTGCTGGATGACTGGAGTTTCGTCATGGTCGTTCCTTGGTGGAGCTGGCCGGTGCCGTGGCGCACCGAGCAAAAGTTGTTCCGAACCGCTCAGGGGATCCGGAGTGCCGACGCCGGCTGGCGATGTCGGCGATGGATGCGGTCAGTGCCCTCCCAATACTTCGATCAGGGCGGTGGTCGCCGGTTCGAGTAGTGCCCGGGCCGTGGTGGCGGCCTGTTTCGGCCGACCCGCCACGATGGCGGCGGCCAGTTCGCGATAGGCCTCGACATTGCCCACCTCGGCGGACATGATCGGGGCCAACGCCGCGAGCGCGGGTTCATAGGCGCCGCGCAACATGTTGAACATGAGCTGGAACACGATGGAATCGGCGGCGTCGACGACGTGATCCCAGAACTCCATCGCATGCCGCTGCTGTGCGATCGGATCCTGCTCGGCGGCGAGCGCTTCGACGCAGCGGTCCAGGGCCGCGCCCACGGTGGCGGAGTCGGTCTTCCCGAGCCGGGTCGCCGCGAGTTCGGCCACCTTCGGCCCGTTGTGCAGCCGCGCCTCCAGAATGCTGCGCGCGACCTTCGGTTCCAACTCCCCGGCCCGAACCAGTAGCCGCGGCAACACCTCCAGCCCGGCGCCGCGCCGATAGTCCAGCACGGTCGTCGCATCTCCTTGCCGCACCGCTACCAGTCCGGCCGCCGCCAGCCGCTGCAGCGCTTCCCGAACCGCGGGCCGGGAAACCCCCAACGCCTCCGCCAACTGCCGCTCACTGGGCAGTGTCGCCCCGGGGGCCAACTCCCCACTGAGCACATCCGCCGCGATCTGCTCGAATACGTCTCCCGACACCGACCGCTTGACCACAGGTTGCAACGCCATACCCACACTCTGCGCCACGAAGGTCAGGAGGTCAAGTGGTCAGACCAGTTCGACTCGCGTTCGTCGGTCAGCTGGGGTCGGAGCCGCGGATGGCGGCGAGCCAGACGGCGGTGGCGGCGGCCACAGTGGTGGCGGCGAGGAAGGCCGTGAGGCCGCCCGCGGCTACGTAGACCCACATCAGGGCCACGAAGGGGGCGGCGACGGTGGATTGGGCATCGAGCAGCAGGCGGCGGCGGACCCGGGCGGAGTCGGTTGCGAGGACCGGGGCGGCCGGGTCGGGGCGGGAGGGGTTGTCGATCAGGCGGCCGGGAGGTTCGGAGGTGCGCGCCTTTCCAGAGGGGTAGAGGTGGCGGGTGGCGGTGTCGACGGATCGGTCGGTCACCTCGGCTTCGGTCTCGGTCATGCCGAGCAGCGCCGGATCGAAAAATACCGGCAACCAGCGAGTTCGGTAGTTCTCGGTGATCTCGAGCCAGCTGCGGCTGACGAGCCGGTGCTGCTGGCGCACCCGCTTGATCTCGACCGTACGGGCTGTGTCTCGACCGGCGATGCCGTCCGTGCCGTTCCTGTCGGTGCCGGTCCCGCCGCTGCTTGCGCCTGCGGTGCTCTTGCCGCCAATACTGCCGATCCCGGCGTTGTCGTCGGTGTCCTCGTGCGTGCTGCTGTCGCCGCGAGCTGCATCCGTGCCGTCCGCCCGGCGCTTCTCGATGTCTGCCAAACCATTGGGCAGCGACCCCAGCGCTACGGCGAGTTGAAAACCCGTATAACCCAGGATCCCCAGCGCCACCGTCGCCAGGGCGGCGACTTGGTCCAGGTCGGCGAACGGCGCCCAGGCCAGGCAAACGGCCAGAGCGCCGACCGTCACCGAGACCGGATAGGCCAGCGGATGGCCCGGCCCGAATTTCACTTCAGGAAGCCGACTTTGGTGTAGTCCGGAGAGGCGAGGCCGAAGGCGCCGAAGTTGGCGAGGTTATCGCGAACGGCGTAGGTGCCCGAGGCCTGCTGCAGTGGCACCGAATAGCCCTCCGCGAAGATCATTTGATCGCATTTGTTCGCCAGTTCGATGGCCTTGGCCGGATCCAGTTCGGCAATGGTCTGTTCGATCAGCGCGTTCAGTTCCGGGGATCCGATGCGGGCCTTGTTGCTCAACTGACTGTTCGGGTTGTTCGGGTCATATGCGTAGACCTGCGGCAGCACACCCAGCGGTAGAACGCTACCGCCCCAGCTGAATTGGGCGATGTCGAAGTTCCCCGGATCGATCACGTCCTTGAACAACCCTTGGCCGGGTACGGTTTGGATGGTCAGCTTCACCCCGACCTTGGCCAGGTTCTGCTGCACGATTTGCGCGGTCTGCACCCAGGCCTCCTGCTGGTACATCACATCGCGCAGCTCCAGCTTTCGGCCGTCTTTTTCGCGGACATCGCCATTGAGCTTCCACCCGAGTGCGTCGAGCATCCGCGCTGCCTCGTCGGGGTCGTAGGCGATGGGCGCCGCGTTGTCCTGGTAGCCCTTCTGGCCCTTCATGTAGATGTGGTTGTTCAGCGGCGTCGGATTTTCGACGACACCGTTCTGGGCGGCGGTCACCAGGGCCTGCCGATCGATTGCCTTCGAAATGGCAATGCGCAGTTGCGGATCCTCGAGCAGGGCGCCCTTGCCGCCATTGAAGGTCAGATGCGACCAGCTGGGCTCGGGCGTGCGTCGCACCACCACGTTCTTCGAGTTCCTCGCGCCGGTCACATTCTCGATGCCGGACATATAGGCATAGTCGATCTCGTTGTTCTGGATTCCGGGCAGCACCGCGGAATCATCGAGCACGCTGAGTGTGATCGTGTCCAGCTTCGGGGTATCGCCCCACCATTTCGGATTGCGGCCCAGCGTGATCCGGTTCTGTGCGCGATCGATGCTGGTGAGCATGAACGGACCCGAGCTGACCGGGAGAGTGTCGTGGTCGGCGTTGCTGAACGCATCCGGGGTGGCAGTGACAGCCTTCGGATACAGCGGACTGAATTGACCCTGCCATTCGGCATACGGCTTATTGAAGGTGACGATCGCCTGCCGGTCGTCTTCGCCTCGCTCGACCTTCTCGACCCGATCGAAGCCGCTGGGTGAGGAGATGAGGAAGCCCGGGTCCTTTGTGCTCAGCGCGGCCGCCTCTGATCGCAGGTCCTCCCAGGTGATCGGGCTGCCATCGGACCATACGGCCTTCGGGTTGATCGTATAGGTGACCTGTTGAGGGCTGTTATTCGTCAGCTTGATGTCGGTGAAGTAATTGTGATCGACGGTGAGTTCCCCCGCGGCATTGCTCACCCACGGGGACGGCATCGTCGGATTGATCACCGAGGCCGTGGTGTCGGTGGTGCCGTCGATATGCAGATAGTTGAAGTTCTCCGGGAAGTTGGTGATGGCCAGGCGCAGATTCCCGCCGTCGCGCAGTTCGGCGCGATCCTTCGGGTTGATGTCGTTGGTACTACCGATATCGACCGTGCCCGGGGTGATGCTGCTATCGGAGCAACCGGTCACGATCAGGCCGAGCGCGACGACGGGGACGGCGATCGTTGTCGCGAATCTCATTTCTCGAACCCCACCTTGGTGTAATCGGCCGAGGCCAGACCGAACGCGCCGTAATTGGCCAGCCCTGCACGCACCGCGACGGTGCCGGCGGACTGCACGATGGGCAGCGAGAAGCCCTCCTCGAAGATCATCTTGTCGCATTCGTTCGCCAGCTCGACGGCCTTATCGGGATCCAGTTCGGCAATCGTCCGCTCGATCAGGGCGTTCAGTTCGGGCGACCCGATCTTGCCCTTGTTGCTCTGCGGATTGGCCGGGTCGTAGGCGTAGATCTGCGGCAGCGCGCCGAGCGGCAGAATGCCACCGTTCCAAGTGAACTGGACGATATCGAAGTTGCCCGGGTCGACCACGTCGGTGAAAAGCCCATTGCCCGGGTAGGTCTGGATGACCAGTTTGACGCCGATCTTTGCCAGGTTCTGCTGCGCGATCTGCGCCATCTGCACCCAGCTCTCCTGCTGGTACATCACATCGCGGATTTCCAGCTTGCGGCCGTCCTTTTCACGGACATCACCGTTGAGCTTCCAACCGAGATCGTCGAGTTCCTTGGCGGCCAGTTCGGGGTTGTAGGCCACCGCGGCCGCGTTGTCCTGGTAGCCCTTCTGCCCAACCATGAAGATATGGTTGTTGAGCGGCTTGGGATCGACCACGACACCCTGCTGGGCCGAGGTCGCGATGGCCTGCCGATCGATACCCTTCGAAATGGCAACGCGCAGTTTCGGATCCGCGAGGATCGAGCCGGGCGCGCCATTGAAGGTGAAGTGCGAGAATCGCGGCGCCGGTGTGCGGCGCACCTTGATGCCGGGTGCGTTCGAGGCGGTCTTGACCTCATCGATGCCCGATACCGACGCCGAATCCAGTTCGTTGTTCTGCAGTGCGTTCAGCCTGGCCGAGTAGTCGAGCACGCTGTAGGTGACGGTATCCAGCTTCGGGGTGTCGCCCCACCATTTCGGATTGCGGCTCAACACGATTCGCTGTTGCGCCTTATCGATCGACGTGATCGTGAACGGACCTGCCGACACCGGCAGCCCATTGCGGTCGACCTCGTCGAAGGCCTGCGGGGTCGCAGTGGACGCCTTCGGATACACCGTGCTGAAGATGCCCTGCCATTCGGCGTAGTGCTGGGCCATGGTGACGATCGCCTGCCGGTCGTCGACGCCGCGTTCGACCTTGCCGATCTGGGCGTAGCCCTGGGTCGCGGCCACCTGGAAGGCCGGGTTGCGCCCGCTGAGCGCATCGGCCTGGGACTTCAGGTCTTCCCAGGTGATCGGCGTGCCATCGGTCCAGACGGCCTTGGGATTGATGGTGTAGACGATCGTCTGCGGGTTCGTCTCGGTGAGCTTGATCTCGGTGAAATAATTGGTATCGGTGGTGATGTCACCTGCCGCATCGGATTTGACGGAGCCCGGCAGCGCCCACCCGACCAGATCGGAGACCTCGCCGTCGGAGTCGACATGCGAGGAATTGAAGGTCGCCGGGAAATTTGTCAACGCCAGGCGCAGGTTACCGCCGTCGCGCAGCTCGCTCGGATCTTTCGGGTTGATGTCATTGGACGTGGTGATCGAGCTGGAACCTGCCGTCACGTCCTCGCCCGACCCACACCCGGACAAAATCAGCGCGATGGCGACGGCGGGTGCCGCGATCCGAATTCCCACCCGGCGCTGGCGGGCGATACGTGCTGTTGTCATTTCACGAATCCGATCTTGGTGTAGTCGTAGGACGCGAGGCCGGGGGAACCGATATTGGCGAGATCGGCGCGAACGCCGAAGCTGCCGTCGCTCTGCATGAGTGGCAGCGAATGGCCCTCCTCGAAGACCTTGCGGTCCACCTCATTGGCCAGTTCGAGCGCCTTCTTCGGATCCAGTTCCGAGAGGGTGCGATCGATCAGGGCATTGAGTTCCGGTGAGCCCACGCGGGCGTAATTGCCCTGCAGGTCGTTCGGGTCGTAGTAGTACGCCTGTCGGATACTGCTGAACGCGAACGCATCACCCGACCAGATGAACTCGGCGGCGTCGAAATCGCCCGGCTGGATGACATCGGTGAAATACCCGGCGCCGGGCTTGGTGTCGATGGTCAGCCCCACGCCGATATCGGCGAGATTGCGCTGCACGATCTGGGCGATCTGCACCCAGGTCGGATCGTTGTACATGACATCGCGGATGACGAGCTTGCGCCCGTCCTTCTCCCGAACGTTCCCGTTGAGTTTCCACCCGGCCTCATCGAGTTCGCGCGCGGCCGCCGCCGGGTCGAAGCCGAGGCTGTTGTCCTGATAGCCCGTCTGCCCCTGCAGGAAGATGTGATTGTTGAGCGGTTGGGGATTCTCGACGAGCCCGTTCTGGATCGCGCTGACGATCGCCTGCCGATCAATCGCCTTCGAAATGGCCACGCGCACCCTGGGATCGGAAAGGATGGATCCTGGTGCGCCGTTGAAGGTGATGTGGCGCCAGCGATTACCCGGCGCGCGGCGAACCACCAGGCCCCCGGTATTGCGCACGGTCTGGACGTCGTCGACCGTGGTCAGCTGTACGAGGTCGAGTTCATTGTTCTGCAGCGCCGTCGTCCAGGCGGAGTGGTCGAGCACGCTGTAGGTGATGGTGTCGAGCTTGGGCTCGGCACCCCACCATTTCGGGTTGTGGCCCATGACGATTCGGCCCTGTGACCGGTCGGTGGAGACGACCTGGAACGGTCCGGCACTCGGCCCCATCGCATTGGCGAGGCTGTTGTTGAAGGCATCCGGGTCGGCGGTCACGGATTTCGGGAACAGCGAGGCGTTGCCCGCGAACTGTCCGCGCCATTCGGCGTAGGGACGGCTGAAGGTCAAGATGGCCTGGCGATCGTCGACACCGCGCTCCACCTTGTCCACGAATTCGAAGCCGTTGGTAATGGCGATCAGGAAGCGCTTGTCCTTGCCGCTGAGCGCGTTCGCCTCGGATTCGATGTCTTTCCAGGTGATCGGATTGCCGTCGGACCAGACCGCCTTCGGGTTGATCGTGTAGGTGACCTGCTGGGGGTCGGTGCTGGTCAGCGCGATATCGGTGAAATAGTCCCTATTGATCGACAATTCGCCAGCGGCGTTGGTGTCGAACGAGCGCGGCATCATCGGCCGTTCGATATCGGCGATCTCGCCGTCGTTGCCGTCATTGGACAGGGTGTTCCAGTTGGCCGGGTATGTCGTGGTCGCGAGGCGCAGATTTCCGCCTTCGCGCACTTCGTCGACATTCCTCGGGTTGATGTCGTTGGTCGTGCCGAGCGTATCCGACAGCCCCGTTGTCGAATCGCCGCCGGAACCACAGCCCGCCGCGATCAGGCCGAGCGCGACCACCGGTACCGCCCAGCGCATCCGGCTGGCTCGAGTTCTCGATGGCATCGCGCTCTCCCTCTATCGGCTGACGATCGGCACCGGGACCGCATCGATCAACGCCCGGGTGTATTCGTTGCTCGGACGGTCGAAGATCTGTTCGGCGGGCCCGGCCTCGACGATCTTCCCGCGATACATCACCGCGATATCGTGGGCCAGATTGCGGACCACCGAAAGATCGTGTGAGACGAACAAATAGGACAGACCGTGTTCGGTCTGCAGGTTGCGCAGCAGGTTCAGTACACCCGCCTGGATCGATACGTCCAGCGACGACACCGGTTCGTCGAGGACCAGAATCTCCGGATCGAGGGCCAGCGCACGGGCGATGCTGATGCGCTGTTTCTGGCCGCCGGAAAAGTCGGCGGGATAGCGATCGGCGTGTTCGGGCCGCAGACCGACCTGTTCGAGCAATGCCGGTACCCGCGTGGCGATTTCGGCGCGGGGCCGGCCGTCGATGCGCATCGGCTCGGCGAGCACGTCGAAGATCGGCAACCGCGGATCCAGTGCGGCCGTCGGATCTTGGAAGACGATCTGCATCTTCCGACGGATCTCGCGTTTGCGCGCCTTGGTCAGCGTCGCGATATCGCTGCCCATGATCTCGATGGTGCCCTCTTGCGGCTTCGCCAGGTCGAGAATCTGGGTGAGCGTGGTGGACTTCCCGGAACCCGATTCGCCGACCAGCGCCAATGTGCGCCCGGCGCGCACCTCGAAGCTGATGCCGTCGACCGCGCGGACCTCGCCCTTGCGGCGCTTGAACACCACGCCCGAGGTGATCGGATAGGTCTTCACCAGGTCCGAAACCCGCAGCACCACACGCTCATCGGTCTCGGCCTCGGCGCTCGGCTCCGCAATCTCCTGGCGATAGGCCGTGAACAGATCGGCCGAGGTGACCTCCGCGGTGCGGATGCAGGCGGCCGAATGGCCGGGGCCGGTCTTCTCCAACGGCGGCTCGGCCGCGCGGCAGTCATCGATCGCGATCGGGCAGCGCGGCGCGAAGGAGCAGCCCGGCGGCAGCGCGTGCATGGCCGGTGGCGCACCGACGATCGGGATCAGCGGAGTGCGCGCCGGCCCGTCCATGCGCGGAATGGAGCCGAGTAGACCGACCGTGTACGGCATTCGCGGTGCGGCGAAAAGCTCTGCCGCGGGTGCAGTTTCGACGATCTTACCGGCGTACATCACCGCGACGCGATCGGCGAGTGTGGCGGCGATGCCCATATCGTGGGTGATCATGATGACACCGGCGCCGGTGATATCGCGCGCCTTGCGCAGCAGATTCAGGATCTGCTTCTGCACCGTCACATCGAGAGCGGTGGTCGGCTCATCACAGATGATCAGTGCGGGATCGTTGGCGATGGCCATGGCGATGACCACCCGCTGGCGCATGCCGCCGGAGAATTCGTGCGGAAATGCCTTGGCGCGCACCGCCGGGTCGGGAATCCCCACCAGATCCAGCAGCTCGACGGCCCGCGCCGAGGCTTCGCGGCTGGTCATATCGGTATGCGCGAGTAGAGCTTCGGCGACCTGATCGCCGACCCGGTACACCGGGGTCAGCGCCGAGAGCGGGTCCTGGAACACCATGCTGATGGAACGTCCACGCAGTTTGGACAATTGGCGATCGCCGAGTCCGAGCAGTTCGCGTCCGCGCAGCCGGATGGAGCCGTTGACCCGCGCCTGCTCCGGCAGCAGTCCGATCACCGCGAGCGAGGAAACCGATTTACCCGAACCGGATTCGCCGACGATGGCGAGCACTTCGCCATCGGAGACGGTGTAGTTCACCCCGCGCACCGCGTCGATGCGCCCCTCCTCGCTGGGGAAGGAGACCCGCAGATCGGAGACCTCCAACAGCGGTGCGGTGGAGTTCTTTTCGATGGCGGCCTTATCGTCGGTCATGCTCCGACCTTCTTTTCCGACGCAGCCTTCTTGCGTGAGCGAGCCCGTTTCGCGCTGGGATCGAATGCGTCACGCAATCCGTCACCGACCAGATTCGCCGACAGTACGATGACGATCAGCAGTCCACCGGCGAACATGAACAGCCAGGGGAAGGTGAGCGCGGATGCGGTGCCCGACGCGATGAGGGTGCCGAGCGAAACATCCGGCGACTGCACACCGAATCCGAGGAAGCTCAAACCGGTTTCGGCCATGATCGACGCACCGACCGACAGTGTGGTGTCGATGATCAGGATCGAGGCGATATTCGGCAGGATGTGGCTCAGGATCACCGTCCTGGTGGGCGCGCCCATATACCGTGCGGCCTTGACGAATTCGCGTTCACGCAGGCTCATCGTCAGACCGCGCACGATGCGCGCGCTGATCATCCAGCCGAAGACACTCAGCAGCAGGATCAGCAGGAGGATGGAGCCGCTGCCCTTCGTCTTCGGCGCGAACAGCGCGACGATGATGAAGCTCGGCACCACCAGCAGCAGGTCGACGAACCACATGATGGCCTTATCGGTGAAACCGCCGATGAGCCCGGCGATCGAACCGGTCAGCGCCGCGATGGTGGTGCTGATGATCGCGACACAGAAACCGATGATCAGCGACTTCTGCATACCGCGCAGGGTCTGCGCGAGTACGTCATGACCGATGGCGTCGGTGCCGAAGGGATGTTCGGCATTCGGCGGTTTGCGCAGCGCCTTGCCATCGAGTTCCTGATAATCCCAGGTCCAGAAGTACGGCAGTACATAGCTGACCAGCACCAGGATCAACAGCACGATCACACCGGCGACGGCGGCCTTATTGCGCAGGAAGCGCCGCAGCACGAGCCGGCGCCGACCCGAGGCCGCGGCGACCTCCGGCGCACCCTGGACGATGATCTCGGCTTCTGTCATCCCACACGCACCCTGGGGTCGAGAATCGCGTACACGATGTCGGAGAGCAGACCCGACACCAGGACCACCAGACCGGCGAATGCCGTCACCGTGACGACAACGTAGAGGTCCTGGGCATTGATCGAGTTGACCAGCCATTCCCCGACGCCGTGCCAGCCGAAGATCTTCTCGGTGAACGTCGCGCCGGTGATCAAACCGCCGAGGCTATAGGCGAACAGCGTCGCCATCGGGATCAGCGCGGTCCGCAGACCGTGTTTGTACAGCGCCTTATTGCGGGTCAGGCCCTTGGCGCGAGCGGTGCGGATGAAGTCGCTCTGCAAAACGTCGAGCATGGCGTTGCGCTGATAGCGGCTGTAACCGGCCATCGCGCCGAGGGCCAGACCGGCGGTCGGCAGCACCAGATGCTGGAGGCGGTCGAGCAATTGCGGGAAGAAGCCGTTGATCTTGTTCGCCGAGGTCTCACCGGTATAGAGGAAGATCTGCGATCCGGTCAGCGTATTCACTTCCAGCGCACCGTATTTCAGCAAGGTGGCGAGCAGGAACACCGGCGTGCTGAGCACCAGCAGCGACACGACCGTGGTGAAGTAGTCACTGAATTTGTATTGCCGGATCGCCCCGGCCGCACCGATCAGGACCCCGAGCACCGTGCCGACGATCGAGCCGATGATGAGCAGCCGCAAACTCACCAGCACCCGCCGCGGCAGTTCTTCGCTGACCGGCTGTCCGGCCAGCGTCTCGCCGAAGTCACCCTTCGGGATACCCTTCAGCCAGCTGATATAGCGCTGGGGGATCGGCTCGTTGAGGTGCAGCTGTTCGGCCTTGGCATCGATCACCGCCTGCGGCGGACGTGGATTGCGCTGTTCGAGACTGTCCAGCGGCGTGAACGTCAGTGACGCCAGACTGAACGTCAGGAACGAAGCCAGCAGCAACAGCACGACATAATTGAACGCGCGTCGTAGCAGGAAGCCGGTCATCAGTCCTCTGGTCCTACGGCTGGTCGGGCCAGCATCGAGTATTAGTCCCTGATCATAAGGACGTGGGTGCGACCGTGCGTGACACGCGTTGGATCGGCATGTCCTTTATTCTGTCGTCGCAGGTGCGTCCGGGCTTTTCCCGGCGCTCTAAGGGGGGACTTCATGGGTTATCCGCAATATGAGCCTTATCCACCGGCTCCGTTGCCGCCCGCATCCGGCGGCACCGCGATCACCGCCGGGGTGCTCGCGTGTATCGGCAGTGCGGGCCAATTGCTCGGCGGCGGTGTGACTATCGTGCTCGGGGTCACGGGTCTGGGGACCGACCTCGCCGACTACGACTCGACCGGCCTGTTCGCACAGCACTGGTTCAAGGCCTATGCGCTGGTGACCGGCGTTCTCGCGCTGATCACGGCGATCCTGCTCGGCGTCGGTGCGATCATGACGTTCACCAGGAAGCCGCTCGGTCGGGCGCTGGTCGTTGCGGGGTGTGCGGTGGTCGTGATCACCGGGATCGCGGAGCATGTGGTGACACTGCGCTACACCACCACGGGTGGTGGCGCGGCGGCGATCGGCAGCGGCGTCAGCGGCCTGATCGGGCTGGTGTTCCCGATCGCCACCACGGTCCTCGCCCTCATACCTCCGACGACGCGCTGGTTGAACTCCGACCCGGCGGCCGCGTACGCACCGCCTGTGGCCAGGTATCCGTACGGACCCGCCATACCTCCGGCTGGACCAGTGGCGTATTCGCCCGGATCGGGCCGGACGCCCTACTCGCCCACGCCGACGGTTTATCCGCAATACGGTTCGTCAGCTGGTGCAACGGCGCAGGCGGGTTCGGTGTATTCGGGAACCGATCAGGCAGGGACGCAGCCCGCATCCCCGGCGGGCACGCACTCGGACTGGTCGGCAAACCCTCCGGCAGCCCCCACATATCCCCAGCCCGATCCGGCGAAACCACAGCCCGATCCGGCGATAGAACAGTCCGATCCGACAACGGCGGCCGACGACTCCGTATGGCGGCGACCGTCATCGGAGTGACAGCCGCAAACGGCTCGAGCCGATCGGCGGTTCGAGGCTGTGGTGATAGTCGCGACCTCGCCGAGATGGTCGTCCGGCAGGATGGAATAGGTGACGCGCCTGCACCTGCCCAAGCCGAAGATGGTTGCCACCGATGTGGACGGCACCCTCATCGATCACGACGAGCGGGTTACCGCGCGAACCAAAGCGGCGGTGGACGCCCTGATCACCGATGGTGTTCCGTTCGTCCTTGCCACCGGTAGGCCGCCACGCTGGATCGATCCGGTGGTCGACGGACTCGGCTACGCGCCGCTGTGTGTCTGCGGCAACGGTGCGGTGATCTACGACAGCGCGGCCGATCGGGTGCTCGCCAGCCGGACGCTGGACGTGGACGCCCTGTCCTGGATCGCCGATCTGGCCGAACGCGCGCTGCCCGGCTGTGGTCTCGCCGCCGAACGCGTCGGCGCCAGCGCGCACGACGCGGTGACGCCCCAATTCGTGAGTTCGCCGGAATACGAGCACGCGTGGCTCAATCCGGATGACACCGAGGTCTCGCGCAGCGAGGTCATCGACGCGCCCGCGATCAAGATGCTGGTCCGACTACGCGGTTCCAGTAGCGCCGATATGCGCGCGGTCCTGGCACCACTGATCGGCGACCGTGCCGATATCACCTACTCGACCGACCACGGACTGATCGAACTCTCCGCACCCGGCGTCACCAAGGCCTCCGGCCTGGCGACCGTGGCCCAGCGCCTCGGCGTCGAACATTCCGCGATCATCGCATTCGGCGATATGCCCAACGATGTCCCGATGCTGGCCATGGTCGGCCACGGCGTCGCGATGGCCAACGCGCACCCGGAAGCGCTCGCCGCCGCGGACGAAGTCACCGCGGCGAACTCCGAAGACGGTGTGGCGCAGGTACTCGAGCGCTGGTGGGTCTGAGCGAGCTCCGATTCGGCAGACCACTGCGGCCGGATCCTCTCGTGGGATGTCGGCTTCAGATGCGGCGATGTGCCCGATGCGCGTGCGTGCCGGGGCTGACCGAATTTCGGTGAGTCGAAGTCGAATCCGGCCGAATGGGCGCAGATATCGAAGCGGCCCTTGGTTTCGGACGGAGAAATACGTCGAGCCCAGCTGGCCGACGCGATAGTCGGAGCTGGGCTCGGCGTTGGATGGTCAGCCAGCCGGGGCGGGGTCCGGTGCGACGACCTGGCCGACCGGGTTGCGGCTGATCTGCTGCTGGTTGGTCTCGTTATAGGTATTCCAGACTGCGGTGACGATGCCGGTCAGTTGGTTGAGAACCAGTGAGCCGTACTGGAAGTCGGTGCGCAGTCCGTTCAGCACCGCGTAGCTGTTACTCAGCGGGAGGCCGAGGATCCCGGTATCGGCGCCGAGGGCGAGGAAGCGCTCCAGGATCGAGCCCATCACCTCGTACACCTGACCATTCGCGCCGGTGTAGGCATACCCGTTGACGAATTTGGCGTACTGCTGGCCCTGGGCGGCGGGCATCGGCTCGGATACGGCCGCGCCGAGCGGGCCGTCCGGACCACCCCGATCGGCCCAGTGTTTGGCGATCGGATTCTGATTCACCATGCCGAGCAGCTTGGCCGTCAGCGCGGCGAGCGTTGCGATATCGGACTGTGTGCGTGGGGCGGTCTGCGACTGTTGTTGCTGCGGTGCCTGCTGTTGCGGTGCCTGCGCCTGCTGTTGCGGCTTGCTGGATATGCCGGAGGGCGCCGACATGCCCGCGGCGATATCGCGGATGCGGTCCATATCGGCGTAGGCGGCGTCACCTGGGCAGCTGGTATTGCCGACGTCGCGGTGCGCGAAAACCACCGGCAGCCGGACCGCCTGGCCCTCCGGGTAGGAGGTGAACTCGGTGCCTTCGGAGTACATCGTGGTGTAGCCCTTGGGGTCGAGACCCGCGATCTTGGACCGCCAGCCGATGAACCGGCCGACCGCGTCGAGCGCCTCGTTCGAGGGCTCCTCGGACTCGTAGTTGCCCATCAGTGCCACACCCGAGGTGTTCTCGTTGAACCCACCCGCATGCGCGCCCTGCACCGGCCGGTCCAGTCCGCCGAAGCGGCCCTCGAAGATCTGGCCGTACTTGTCGACCAGCGCGTTGTAGCCGATATCGCACCAGCCCAACGTCTTTGCGTGATAGGCGTAGATCGCGCGGACGATGCCAGCGGATTCGGCCGGGGTGTAGTCGTTGCGGCCGGCGGTGTGGTGCACCGTGATGCCGCCGACCTGGTCGTCGTAGGTGGGTTCTTCGCAGCGGATGGATTCGTCCGCGCCCCACTGGGATCGGGTGATGACATTGGGTCCGCCGGCGGGCAGCGCCGCCGCGACATTGTTGAGCGTGCCGTCGATGGCCCCTCGGCCCGGATCGATCAGCACGGCCGTCAGTGCGGCAGCGGTCTGGGCCGGATCATCCGAGCGTGCGGCAGGCTGGCTGGGCCGCTTCGGCGCGGCGCCCTCCGCATCGCCCGCTGTCGGGGGACGCGGTGAGATCGCCGCGGTCGGCTTGCCGGTCACCAGGATCTGCACGGACTTGGTGTCACCCACGTAGATCGGTTCGGTGCCGGTGGTGCCGCCCGTCGCCCGATCGTTGCGGCGGGTATCGACGGCTTCGGTGTCGTACCAGGGACCCCAGGTGTCGTCGGACTGGCGAGCCCGGATCATCGCCTTGGTGTTCACCAGATCATGCGCGGTCAGTGCGACGACGCTGAACGGTGTATCGCGGCTGACTTCCTTGACCTGCGCGCCGACCTGGCTGAGCAGTTCCGGAGGGACGGCGCCCGGCGCCAGCGCGGGTGTGTCCGGGGTGATTCCGGGCTCCAGCTGGCTGGGGTCTGCGATGAAGCCGGCGGCCGATGAGTGGCGTTGGTTCGGTTGGACTGGAGCGGTGTGGCCGGGAGTGGTGCTCTCACCGGGTGTGGTGCCCTGACCAAGTGTGGTGCCCTGACCAAGTGTGGTGCCCTGACCAAGTGTGGTGCCCTGGCCAGGTGTGGTGCTTTGACCAGGTGTGGTGCTTTGGCCGGGCGCGGTGCCCTGACCAAGTGTGGTGCTCTGGCCGGGTGTGGTGCTCTGGCCGGGCGCGGTGCTCTGGCCAGGTGTGGTGTTCTGGCCGGGTGCCATGCTTTGACCGGGCGTGGCGCCCTCACCGAGTGTGGTGTCCTGCCCTGTATAGGGGGTCTGACCTGGCAGAGTTTGGCCCGGAACGGTCTGGCCGGGTGTGGTGTTCTGACCAGGTGTGGTGCTCTGGCCGGGCGCCATGCTTTGACCGGGCGTGGTGCCCTCACCGAGTGTGGTGCCCTGCCCTGTATAGGGGCTCTGACCTGGCAGAGTTTGGCCCGGAACGGTCTGGCCGGGAGTGGATCGACCCGGAGCTGTTTCGCCGGGGAGCGACTGACTGGGGAGCGACTGACTGGGGAGCGACTGACTGGGGAGCGACTGACCAGGGAAGAACTGACCAGGGAAGAACTGGCCGGGGAGAGATTGACCCGGAACGGATTGACTCGGTGTGCCCTGTCCGGAATTCGGCTTGGGGACCTGAAATTCCTTCGGTAGTTCGACGCCGGGCGACCGCGGCAGCCCCTGCGGAATCGGAGTGGATTCCGGAAGCAGCATCCGTAGATCCGAAAGATGCAGATCGGGCAGCTCGAGCCCGGTGAGGTCGCCTAGTGGAAGGGTGATGTCGGGCACCGTGGTGAGGACCACTTCGGCCAACTGTGCGGGTATTGCGGCGAGCTCGCTACCGGTGGTCGAGCGGTATTCGGTCGAGTCGCTCAGCGTGAAAGTCGCGAGCGGCGCCGCTACCGCAAGAGTGGTGACAACCGGGAGCACGTAGGAACGTTTCGGTTTGCGGTACGGCACGAGCGTCTCCATTCAGTTCGAACCGAGCGATCATCTGCACGAATGTCAGGGTTGCTTCCTGATGCATCAACGATCACACTAGTTTACAACTGTCACAAATCTTAAACCTCTGGTTGAGGATTATGTGATTGCTCGAATGTAGCTCTCGGATTGCGACCGGATGGAACGACATGCCGAGCGGTATCGAACCGATCAGGTCCTGAAAAACCGTGGGAGTGAACGGATGCGACGCGAACAGCAGCGAATTGCCCGAGTCGCGAGCTCGGAGGCGGTAGCGAAGCGTGACCGCGGCGAGCCCCGCGAACACCGCCGATTCAACACAGCGCGGGAGAAGAAATGGCGGGTGAAAACGACAGCGGCGCGTATACGAATTGGTCGCAGGCCGATATCGCGAACCTCGATATCCATCCGTCCGGTACTGGTCACAGGTGGTGCGGCCATGCTGGCCGGAACCGTACTCGCCTGCTTGGTCTGGCCGACCGACGCGCCATATCGGCCGCTGTCCGGACCCGGTCATGGGCGCGGGATGAGTCAGGTCGGCGCATTCGACAGCGCCCTCGAGGGGTGGGCCGCCGAGCGCATCCTCGACCATTACTACCCGGGCGCAACGCTGAACAAGATCACGGCAACCACCGTCGCGGTGCGGCTGCTGGAGCAGGACGACTCCACCGTGGACGCCTACGCCGACGCGGGATTGCGCGTCGCGGGCAAACTGCTCGCACCCGGCCAGGTCGCCCATCTCACTGCGCTACCCGACGGCGGCGCGAAGGCGGTCGTCACGGTTGGCTGTGACGGCGAGATGCTGTGGCAAACGGTGACCCGCGACCCGTGGATCTATCCGCTCAACCCCCGGCCCAACCGCCCCGCCGCCGAGCACTTGAGGCTGTGCGGCGGTTCGGCCTATCGCGGCTCGCTCGGCGTTGCGATGGAGCACGGCGAGGCGCGCACGGTGAATCGCGTCGACGTCGAGGACTATCTGCTCGGCGTCGTCCCGGCCGAGGTGCAGGCCAACTGGGTCGATAAGGGTGCGACGGAAGCCCTTCGCGCACAGGCGATCGCGTCGCGCTCGTATGCACTGGCCGAACATCGCTACCCCTACGCGCAGACCTGCGACACCACCGACTGCCAGGTCTATCCGGGCACCGCCAAGGAGGATCCCCGCGTGGCCCGGGCCATCGCGACGACCGCGGGGACGGTGCTGCTGCGGGACGGGCGGATTCTGCGTTCGGAGTACTCCGCCGCGCCCGATGGTGGGCAACCGGCCGATATCTACGCCTTCGATGTCGGACCGACACCGGCCGAACTCGGCACTCCGGTGGTGGGCGCGGGTACGCCGGCCGTCGATCCGCGCAAGCAGACCCTCATGGTCGAATCGCCTATCGACGTCGAATATCGCCGGATCGGCGGCGCGAACAGCGCGGTCGGCCAGCCGCTCGGCCCGGAGATGGCGCTCGCCCAAAACGCTGGCACGTACCGACTTTTCGCCAACGGCGTCATCATCGCGACCCCGACCCTCGGAGTACAGGTCGTCGACTTCGCAACCCTCATGCAATTGGTGCCGGATCCGCATGGAACCGCGACGCACAAGGGTAAGCCGGGCGGTGCGGTGCCGCCTGCCAGCAGCGTCTCACCCGAGGACGCAACGCCCGGTAGTGCGCTCGGATTCGAGAGTGCCACGCCGCCAGGAGGTTCCACGATCGCGCCCGGGGATACCGTCGCACCGAAGACCGCATCGACTCCGACCCCGCCCCGCCCGCCGGCTCGCTCCGGCGGGTCGACAAGCGAGTAGCCGCGGAGGCGGGAGACGGTGCCTTGATCTGGGCAGGTAGGGATCAGGAGGCTGCGGTATCGCCCAGCGATTCGGCCAGGGTGCGGAGCAGGTCTGCCAGTTGGCCGCGGTCTTGCTGAGCGAGTATGGCGAGCAGGCGTTGTTCGTTTGCCATGTGCAAGGGCAGTAGGTCGTCGATCAGAGTGCGGCCCGTTGCGGTGAGCTGAACCAGGATGGCTCTGCGGTCCTCGGGGCAGGGCGCGCGTTCGACCAGTCCCTTGGCGGCCAGTCGGTCGATGCGGTTGGTGATGGCGCCCGAGGTGAGCATGGCGACCTGGTTCAGCGCGCCCGCGGTGAGTCCCTTCGAGCCGCCGGAGCGGCGCAGCGTCGCGAGCATGTCGAACTCCCATAACTCGAGTCCGTGTCCGGCGAAGAACTTCTTCAGCTCCTGCTCCAGCAGTCGGGAGAGCCGCTGGATGCGGCCGATCACCGCCATCGGTGACACGTCGACCTCCGGCCGTTCCCGGTTCCAGTGCTCGGTGAACAGATCTATCGCGTCGGCCACGGCGTTCCTCTCGATAGTGATTATCTCAACATTCATCTACTTGACGGTGATATATGACAGCGAGTAGATATTTCAACGTTGAGATTATCAATGAGGAGCGACCGACATGACAACAACCACCGCCACGCGTAACTCGTACGCGGGCACCTTGGCGCTCGCCGCACTCGCCCCGATCGCCTGGGGCTCCACCTACGCGGTCACCACCGAATTCCTGCCACCGGACCGTCCGCTCTTCACCGCGCTGATGCGCGCACTGCCCGTCGGACTCGCGCTGCTCGCCATCACCCGCGTCCTGCCGCGCGGAGTCTGGGTCGGGCGCGCCGCGGCACTCGGCGTCCTCAATATCGGCGCGTTCTTCCCGCTGCTGTTCCTGGCCGCATATCGGCTCCCCGGCGGTGTGGCCGGAGTGCTCGGCGCCGTCGCCCCGATGTTCGCGCTGGCCTTCGCGACCGTCGTACTCGCCGAAAAGCCCAACGGGCGCAAGGTGATTGCAGGTCTGATCGGGGTCTTCGGTGTCGCGCTCGTCGTGCTGCGGGCCAATGCCCAACTCGACACCGTCGGCATTGTCGCCGGACTCGCGGGAGCGGCGTCCATGGCGTTGGGCACCGTGCTCACCCAGCGCTGGGGTAGGCCAGAAGGCGTCGGGCCGCTCGCGATCACCGGATGGCAGCTCACCGCGGGCGGCCTGTTCATCACACCACTCGCCTTTCTCATCGAGGGTGCGCCGCCCGCGCTCGACGGCCGGGCCATCGGTGGCTACCTCTACCTCGGCGTGATCGGCACGGCGGTGGCGTACTTCCTCTGGTTCCGCGGCATCTCCCGGGTGCCCGCCACCTCGGTCGCATTCCTCGGACTGCTCAGCCCGGTCTCGGCGGCGCTGATCGGGTGGATCGCACTCGGCCAGGCGTTGAGCCCGCTGCAGGTGCTCGGACTCGTCATCGCACTCGGCGGCACCCTGCTCGGCCAGATGGTCGGCAAGCCGCGGGTCGTGCCCACCGTGGAGGTGGACCGGCCCGCGCCGGTAGCGGCCCGGTAGAAAACCCGCGTCGAATTGGGTTGACCTTGACGTAGCGTCAACTTGCAAGCTGGTTGTACCGACGAGAAAGAAGGGAGAACAGGTCATGTCGACGCGCACCGAATGGTCCATCCAGGATCTGGCCAAGGCGGCCGGTACCACCAGCCGGACACTGCGCCACTACGGGCAGCTCGGGCTGCTGCCGCCGAGCCGGATCGGCACCAACGGCTACCGCTTCTACGACCAGGGCTCCCTGGTTCGGCTGCAACGCATCCTGCTCCTGCGCGAACTCGGCCTCGGCCTTCCGGTCATCGCCGAAGTTTTCGCGGGCGAACAGGACACCGCCGCCGCGCTGCGCACGCACCTGGAACTGCTTCGGCAGGAACAGGATCGGATCCGGCGCCAGATCGAGTCGGTGACCATCACGCTGCACAAGACGGAACGAGGTGAACAACTCATGGCGGCAGAGGTTTTCGACGGTTTCGACCACACTCGGTACAAGGGTGAGGTGATCGAACGCTGGGGCAAGGACGCCTACGACAGCGGCGACCGCTGGTGGCGTTCGCTCAGCGAGGCGGATAGGAAGGCGCACGTCCAGGCCCACCTGGATATCGCCGCCGACTACGGTCGGGCGCACGCGGCCGGTCTCGCCCCCGATAGCGATGAGGTCCAGGCCATCGTCGCACGGCACTACGACTACGTGGGTGTCGGTTCCCAGGGCCGCCCGTCCTTCGAGTACTTCACCGGACTCGGCGAAATGTACGTCGCCGACCCGCGCTTCGCGGCCAACTACGACGTACACGGTGAAGGCACAAGCGAATTCGTGCGCGACGCGATGAACGCCTATGCCGAGGCCAACCTTCGATAACACGAAAGCTCCAGTGCTGCTGGATGATCGAGTAGGGCGTCCGTATGTGCGTGCGGGCGCCCTACTCGTGATTCGCCCGTAGCTGCTCGATCGCCCGGTGGGTGGGACATGGCTGCGCAAACGTCGAGTGGGCGCACCGTGATGTCGGATTCGATGAGCAGCCGAATCGCTTATGGGGCGGTAGGGTTCGCGATGTGAGAGGGGGATTTCGATGAATTATCCATATGGTGGGCCGGGGCGTGATCTGCCTCCGCCCGCCTTCAGACGTCCCGAAGCTGCACCCAACGGCGCCAGCGCGATCGTCGCGGCGGCGTTAGCGCTGATCTTCGGATCAGTGCTGGCACTCGGGACCTGCTCCGCTGGCATGTTCGCGTTCGGCGACCTCGATCGGGAGTATCTGTCCGGCGAGGTGGTCCGCATCGTCGTCGGTGGCGCTATTGGTGCATTTCTATGGTTACTCGGTGCGACACTGCTGTTCCTTCGCACGACGGCCGGACGAGTTCTGGTGATCATCACCTCCGCGCTCTGCCTGATCTTCGCCATCGCCCAAGCAGTACACGTCAGGGATAAATTAGATCTTCTGGCGTTCGCGCTGATGATTGCGCTTGCGCCGCTGGTCACGCTCGTCTCCGCCGTCGTGCCGTCTACCGGCCGCTGGATTGCGGCAAAGCCGCGACGCTACTGAGCGGAGCCCGGTGGCCGTAGGATCGGGTGGTCCGCAACTAGTGGGGAGGAGCGTCGGCGATGCTGTATCGGCGCGGAGATCGGATGCCGAGTGGTGCGGTCGCGCAGACCGCCGCAGTGCTGGCGGTGCTCGGCGGATCGACCGACCTGGTCGGCGGCACATCGCTGCTGATCGACTTCATCGGCGATCGAAGCCGCTTCGACAATTCCCTCGTCATTTTCACGACACTCGGCGCGGCACTGATGGCCTTCGCCCTGATCTTCGGCGGCGTCCAGCTCTGGCGTCAGGACGAGACCGGTCGGAACACGCTGATCGTCGCGTCGGGCGTTTCGACCGCGATCGGCATTGTCGGACTTGTTTTTTCGCTCATCAACTACGAATTCGGCCTCGGCATCTTCTGGTGGTCCACCGCAGACCATCCCGTGTGGGTGTCACCTTTGTTCGGCCTCGTCGGCCAGATGAGCGCCCTGATCCAGGAAAACCTGCTCCGCAACGCAATAGACATCGCCGTCCCCCTCCTCATTTTCCTCTTGGCCGCAAGCAGGTACGCCGTCCGTTGGACCGCAGCTCGCCCATCTCGCCGAGCGTCGATCTACTGACGGTGGCGCACGCCCACCTGCGCTGAGCCGTTGCAGCACTTGGTGAATGCGTCTGAACCGGGCGATATGCCGCCAGCAGTCGAGCGAAATGCCTGTGCGCGGTACAGTTTCGCGATCGAAGTGGGAGGGGAGATCTCGATGGGCTATCCGTACGGCCAACCGGGCTATGGCTATCCGCAACCCGCATACGGCTATCAGCGGCCGCCGAGCGGTGGCACCGCGATCACCGCCGCGATATTCGGCTTGATCGTGGGACTGCTCGGCGCAGTCGGTGTCGTGATCGGACTGATCGCAACCGTCAATGCGAACAACAAAGCGCACGACTATTCCCGCTTCGGCCCGACCGCGCCGGAAGTGCCCGGCTACGTCTACGGTCTCGTCGCCCTCGGCGCAGTTGTCGCCCTCCTCTGGCTGCTCGGCGCTATCCTGCTGTTCCGTCGCAGCTCAGCAGGCCGGGTGATCCTGATCATGCTGTCCTCGCTGAGCCTGATCGGTTCCGTCGTGAACGTCGCCACCGGGCGCACCGAAATCGGCGTCCTGGGAGTCATCCCGCTGACCATCCTCATCTGCGCCTGCGTCAGTTCCACCGGCCGCTGGATAGCCGCGGGCCGCACCCCCTACCCGTACGGTCAGCCGGTTCAACCGTATGCCGCGCCATATGGTCAGCCCGCGCAGCCATCCGCCGCACCGTATGGGCAACCTGCGCCCTTCGGGCAGGCATACGGCCAGCCGGTACCGGATCTGTATCAGCAGCCCGGCTTTCAGCCGGGGCAATACCCGCAGCAGCCTCCTGTCGGTCAGCCGCCCTATCCATACCAATGACCTTGGTCCACAGGTCGTCCCGGCCTCACTGGGCGAGACAGTTGCCCTGAAGCCGGCTGCGGTATGTCGAAGGCTGCGCGCCGTATATGGGCTGCAGCTGTTGACGTGGGCTGCGACTGTCTGCGGGCCGGGTGCGGTTGTCGGCTAACCCCGAAGCGCTTGCATCAGTTGGTGTTCGGTGATGGGGGGTACGGGGAGGGGGTGGGCGGCGGTGGCTCGGAGGCCGTCGAGAAGTAATGCGAGGTGGCGGCGCCAGGCTTCGGGGGCGATTTTGGCGGTGGCCTCGATGATGCGGGTGTGGGACCAGGTGATGAAGGCGATGTCCTCGAGGACCCAGTCGGAGCGCAGGGCGCCGGATTCTTGGGCTCGGGTGACGATTCGGCGCATCAGGCCGTGGCCGTATTCCTGGGCGCGCGCGATGGCTGGGCTGGGGGCGCCGCGCAGGGCGAGATCGCTGAGTAGGCGGTCGGCGGCCTGGAGTTCGCAGACCTTTTCGACCAGGTAGACGAAAGATTCCCAGGGGTCATGGATTTCGAGCGCCTCCTGGGCGATGCGGGCACCGGATTCGATGCGGTCTTCGACGGCGGCGGCGATGAGATCGTCGCGGGTGGGGAAGCGGTTGTAGAGGGTGCCGATGGCGACCCCGGCACGGGCGGCGATCTCCTTCAGCGGTGCGTCGAGACCGCGTTCCTCGAAGACCTCACGGGCAGCGGATACGAGCGCGTCCCGGTTGCGTTGGGCGTCGCTGCGTAGCGGCTTGTCCACGGGCATTCGCCGATCCTACAAATCCGAGGACGTATTTATCTTGAGCCTTGGTTCAACTTAATGCTACCGTCGAAGCTAACTTGAACCATTGCTCAACTTAGCGAGGATGTATGACCAAGACGATCGCGATATTCGGATTCGGGCCCGGGCTCGGCATGGGTACCGGGCGGCGGTTCGGGCGCGAAGGGTTCCGGGTGGCGGTCATCGGCCGGAACCCGGATAAGGCGCAGGAGCATGTCGAGGACTTGACCGCCGAGGGCATCGAGGCCGCCGCCTTCCCCGCGGATCTCACCGACGAGAAGCAGCTGCTGAGCGCGGTCGAGGGCATCACGAACAAGTTCGGCCACATCGACGTCGCCATGCACGGCGCCGCCATGGAAATGGCGGACCGCATTCCATCGACCCTGGATGTCGATCCCGACACACTCCGAATCCCGCTGGAGGTGAAGGTCTACTCACCGATCCGGATGACCCGTGCCGTTGCCCCCGCAATGCTCGAGCGCGGCGAAGGAGCGCTGCTCTTCTCCTCGGGCGTCTCCGATAAGAACCCGCTCCCGTACCTTTCGAATGTCGGTGTCGCCCTCGGCGCCCAACGCAACTACGTTCGCCAACTCGCCGTCGAACTCCAGCACACCGGCATCTACGTGGGCCTGCTCAACATCGGCGTCCTGATCGCCAACAGCAAGGCCGAGCGCATCATCGACGAGCACCCCGAAGCCATTCCAGCGGGTTTGCAGATCGTCCGCATGCCCAATGACGAACTGGGCGACCACTACTGGCGCATGTACACCACCCGCAACACCGTCGAGTCGAACATCGGCTTCCCCGAATGAGCCCTCGCCCCGGCCGCCGACGCCCTGCGCATCGGCCTGCCATGTGAACCGGGCACCCCGTGGCCTAGCCGGGCACCCCCTGCCCGATGTGCCCGGCTGTGAGACAGGGTGCCCGGTGGATGCAGCTCGTTACGCGGCGCACATGGACTGGATGACGCCCTTCAGGATCGGCGCGCCGTATGTGGTTGGCGCGAAGGCCAGTGTTTGTGCGATCGACAGGGGGGTGAGGATGGTGTCGGTGACGCCGGTCCATCCGGCCGCCAGGTTGGCGACGGTGAGTAGCAGGCTGGTCACATCCAAGGTCAGGGTGGCCAGGTCTAAGGCGTTCTCTACCTTGATATCGGCCAGTGCGACGGTGTCGAGTGCCTTACCTTCGTAGAGGGCGAATCCGAGATTGGACAGGAAGGTCACTGGACCGTAGTCGAGTGCGTCGACGAGCGGACCCAACTCCTCGGTGCGGCGCATCAGCGCCAGTTCGGCGACGCGGTTATCGCGCAGAAAGCCCTGCAGGGACTCGGCTCCCGCGTTCAGACCGGCCCGGTCCAGCGGCAGATCGGCTTGTTCGAGGAAGGCTCTGGTGCGTTCGACCAGTGTCCGCATAGTCAATTCGGCAACGGGCGTACATGTTCCGTTCGCCCGCACCAGCGTGTTGGCGAGATCGACCAGCGGCGTCGGCAATTCGACATGTTCGGTGTAGCGGGATTCGTCGAGCACCAGTTTCGGATACGCGTTCGGCGCGGCGCAGTTCGCGGCCAGGAAGTCCTGCACGGTGCGCGCCAGCGACTTGACGCCGCTGAACACCGCACCGACGATCGGCTTGAAGAAGAATCCGACGGTGGGCACCAGACTGGCCGCGAACTGCGCCGGGATCTTCACGATGCGGGTCGCGAGGATGAAGACCTCGATCACATCGTTGACCGTCAGCCGCGATACCGACATGGTGCTGTCGAGTCGCCCGGTGCGTACCGCGTCCAGGCCGTTGACCAGGTAGGTGACGATCGGATCGTCCAGGAATTCGGTGCGCTCGTTCACCGTCGACGGCGCGACCGGCAGCCCGTCCCGGTGCACCCGCACCGCGGCGACGGTGCTGCGGAAATCGGCGACCTGACGGTCGAAGGCAGCGAGTTGCTCGCCGGGAACGGCCGTCCGCAGCGCGGTGGCGGTGGCGGTGACGATGTCGTCGAAGGTCGGCGCACCGGTGACGCATATGCCGCCCGCATCCTCGACGGCTGTCGTCGCCAGCGAATCGAACTCGGCCGCCCGCGTGGGGGCCGGGACGACTACCGCGGCACCGAGTACGGCGAATAACGTGAGGACGCCCACCAATGGGGCACGGAGATTCCGCATCATCAGGTCTTCCAGGTCGGGCCGCTAGCGACTGCTTGTAGGTCGCTCGAAAAGGCCAGCGTTGGTGCATTCGACGAACCAACGCGAGGCCACGAACTGGACGTGCGATCAGTTCGCGTGCATATGTAATAGTCGCTGTGTTGCCGCCGCATATCCGTTTCGGCAAACTTCAGGAGAAATTCGGGTGGCATCCGCTCGACTGCGGCCTACCTCGTGACTCCACCCGGACCTCGCGCGGACTTCCGATACGCTGGGCTCCCGTGACCGTCGCATCGTCCCCGGGTAACTCCGCAAACTCCGCCTCACAGTTCGATCTGATCGTCGTCGGCTCCGGATTCTTCGGGCTGACCGTCGCCGAACGCACCGCCAATCTGCTCGGCAAACGGGTGCTGGTAATCGATCGTCGCTACCACCTCGGCGGCAATGCCTATTCGGAGCCGGAGCCGCAGACCGGGATCGAGGTGCACAAGTACGGGGCGCACCTGTTCCACACCTCGAACAAGCGGGTCTGGGACTACGTGACCCAGTTCACCGAATTCACCGGCTATCAGCATCGGGTCTTCGCGATGCACAAGGGGCAGGCCTACCAGTTCCCGATGGGCCTCGGTTTGATCTCCCAGTTCTTCGGCCGCTACTTCACCCCCGAGGAGGCGCGCAAGCTGATCGCCGAACAGGCATCGGAGGTCGAGACCAAGGACGCGCAGAACCTCGAGGAGAAGGCGATCTCGCTGATCGGCCGTCCGCTGTACGAGGCGTTCGTCCGCGATTACACCGCCAAGCAGTGGCAGACCGATCCGAAGGAACTGCCCGCGGGCAATATCACCCGACTGCCGGTGCGCTACACCTTCGACAACCGCTACTTCAACGACACCTACGAGGGTCTGCCCACAGCGGGCTACACGAAGTGGCTGGAGAATATGGCCGCCTCGGAGCTGATCGAGGTCCGACTGGACACCGACTGGTTCGACGTGCGCGAGCAGATCCGCGCCGAGAACCCGGACGCACCCGTCGTCTACACCGGCCCGGTGGATCGCTACTTCGACTACAGCGAGGGCGAACTCGGCTGGCGCACCATCGATTTCGAGACCGAAGTGCTCGAGACCGGCGACTACCAGGGCACCTCGGTAATGAACTACAACGACTCCGATGTGCCCTACACCCGCATCATCGAACCGCGGCACTTCCATCCGGAGCGCGACAGCTACCCGAACGACAAGACCGTCATCATGCGCGAGTACTCCCGCTTCGCGCAGACCGGTGACGAGCCCTACTATCCGATCAACACCCCGGAGGACCGCGCGAAACTGCAGGCCTACCGCAGCCTCGCGAAGCAGGAAACCGCCGCGGCGAAGGTGCTTTTCGGTGGTCGCCTCGGTACCTACCAGTACCTCGATATGCATATGGCCATCGGCAGCGCGCTCAGCATGTTCGACAATGTCCTCCGGCCGCACCTGGAGGCGGGCGAGCCTCTTTCGGATGAAAGCAACGAATGACCTCCCAATCGATGTTGGAAGACATGACCACCGAAACCCGCGCGAAGTCGCTGCTGCAGCGCATCATCCTGCCCCGGCCGGGTGAACCGCTGGACGTGCGCACCCTCTACGTCGAGGAGTCGCCGACCAACGCTCGACGCGCGCACGCCACCACCCGCACCTCACTGTCGATCGGCGCGGAGTCGGAGGTGTCGTTCTGCACCTACTTCAACGCACTGCCCGCGAGTTACTGGCGGCGCTGGAGCATCCTGTCCTCGGTGGTGCTTCGGCTCGAGTTGGCCGGACACGGTCGCGTCGACGTCTACCGGTCCAAGGCGGACGGCTCGCGAATCCACGTGCAGGGCAAGGAGTTCGCGGTCGCGCCCGGCACCGAATCGGTGCACCTGGAATTCGAGACCGACCTCGGCCCGTTCGAGGACGGCGGCTGGATCTGGTTCGACATCACCACCGACACCGCCGTCACCTTGCTGGCGGGCGGTTGGTACGCACCGGTCGAGGCGCCCGGTGCCGGCACCATCGCGGTCGGCATGCCGACCTTCAACCGGCCGACCGATCTGGTGAAGACGCTGGCCGCGCTCGGTTCGGATCCACTGGTGCTGGATAAGATCGCCGCGGTCATCGTCGCCGACCAGGGCAACCGCAAGGTGGTCGACGAGCCCGGCTTCACCGAGGCCGCCGCGGTGCTCGGCGACCGGCTCGCCATCCGCAACCAACCCAACCTCGGTGGCTCGGGTGGCTACAGCCGGGTCATGTACGAGGCGCTGAAGACCACCGACGCCGAGTACATCGTCTACATGGACGACGATATCGAGATCGAACCCGATTCGATCCTGCGTGCACTGGCCTTCGCCCGCTTCGCCAAGTCGCCAATGCTGGTCGGCGGCCAGATGCTCAACCTGCAGGAACGCTCACACCTGCACAGCATGGGTGAAGTCGTGGATCGCGGCATCTTCATGTGGACCTCCGCGCCGAATGTCGAATACGACCACGACTTCTCGAAGTACCCGCTCAAGGACCGCGACAACTCCAAGCTGCTGCATCGGCGCATCGACGTCGATTTCAACGGCTGGTGGACCTGCGTGATCCCTCGTCGGGTCGCCGAGGAGATCGGTCAGCCGCTGCCGCTGTTCCTGAAGTGGGACGACGTCGAATACGGTTTGCGCGCACGCGATCACGGCTACTCGACCGTCACGCTGCCCGGCGCCGCGGTCTGGCATATGGCGTGGAGCGATAAGGACGACGCGATCGACTGGCAGGCGTACTTCCACCTGCGCAACCGCCTCGTTGTCGCATCGCTGCATATGCCGGGCAACGGGCGCGGCATGGTCGTCAACACGGTCAAGGCAACCCTGAAACACCTACTCTGCCTGGAGTATTCAACGGTCGCCATCCAGAATCTGGCGATCAAGGACTTCCTCGCCGGCCCGGAGCGGCTGTTCCAGCTGTTGCCCAGCGCGCTCGGCGTCGTGCACGAAATGCGTAAGCAGTACCCGGATGCGGTCATCCTGCCGTCCTCGACCGAACTGCCGCTGGCCAGCCATATCGGTGTCGGCGCGGTCGGTGAACCCGCGAATCCGATCGCCAAGGTCGTCCGCCTGGCCAAGGGCGTCGTACACAACTTCCGCCCGGCGCATGCCGAACACCACGAGCATCCGCAGCTAAATGTGCCGACGCTGGACGCCCGTTGGTTCCTGCTCTCGCAGGTCGATGGCGTCACCGTCACCACAGCGGACGGTCGCGGCGTCGTCTACCGCAAGCGCGATCCGCGCCAGGCGCTCGGGCTGTTCAAGGAGGCCATGCGGCTGCGCAAGGAACTGGCCGCCCGTTTCCCGGAAATGCAGCAGCGTTACCGCGCCGCCCACCCGACGCTGACGAGCACGGCGGCGTGGGAGCACGTTTTCGGGGTTGGAGCGGAGCCCGCGGAGCGACCCAGCGGTTTCGATACGAAGGATGAGCAGTGAGTTTGGAAGCACCAGCCGCGGACGACAACACCGCGGTGCACACGCCAAGTGCGAATGGCCACGGCGGTCCGGTGTCCGCGGTCCCGTCGGGGCAGCAGCCCCCCGAGGTCAAGATCATCAACGCGGTCCAGGCCGCCATCGGCGGCAAGCCTGAGGTGATCAAGGCGGCCCGTGGCATGTCGCACTTCGGTGAGCATGCGCTCGGCTGGGTCGGCATCGCCGCGGCGGGCTGGCTCGTCGACAAGCCGCGGCGTCGGCAGTGGGCCGGGGTCGCGGTCGGCGCGGTCGGCGCGCACGCCGCATCGATCGTGATCAAGCGCATTGTCCGGCGGCCCCGCCCGAACGATCCATCGGTGCAGGTCAACGTCTCGACGCCGAGCAAACTGAGCTTCCCGTCCTCACATGCCACCTCCACCACGGCGGCGGCGGTGTTGCTCGGAAGACTGACCGGGCTACCCTTGCCTGCGGTGCTCGTCCCACCGATGTTGCTCTCCCGGGTTGTGCTCGGGGTGCACTATCCCTCCGACGTGCTCGCCGGTTCCGCGCTCGGCGCCGCGTCCGCCGCTGTTGTGCTTGCCGCCGAAAAGAGACTCGATAGTGACCGCACAAGAAAAGACCTTGGTTGACATGAGTGAAGAGCCGACCAGCACCGACCTAGCCGAAGCTGTCGTCAAGGGCCCACCCAAGACACTGGCCGGTGGGCTGTTCAAGGCGGTCCGGCCGCGCCAGTGGGTCAAGAACGTGCTGGTGCTCGCCGCGCCGCTGGCCGCGGGTCCGGATACCGCGAGCGAGCTGAGCGTGCTCGGCCATGTCGGCATCGCCTTCGTGGTCTTCTGCATGGCGGCCTCGGGTATCTACCTGGTCAACGACGCGCTCGATGTGGAGGCCGACCGGGCGCATCCGACCAAGCGGTTCCGCCCGATCGCCGCGGGCATCGTCCCGGTGAATCTGGCCTACACGCTGTCGGTGGTGTTGCTGCTGGCATCGATCGCCGGATCGTTCCTCGCCTCGTGGCATCTGGCCGTGGTGATGACCGTCTACATCGGCATCCAGCTGGCTTACTGCTTCGGCCTCAAGCACCAGGCAGTGCTGGACATCTGCATCGTGTCCTCGGGCTTCCTGCTGCGCGCCGTCGCCGGTGGCGCTGCCGCGAATATCGACCTGTCGCAATGGTTCCTGCTGATCATGGCGTTCGGCTCGCTGTTCATGGCCGCGGGCAAGCGCTACGCGGAACTGCAGATCGCGTTGAACACCGGCGCCAAGATCCGCAAGTCGCTCGAGTACTACACACCGACCTACCTGCGCTTCATCTGGACCCTCGCCGCGACGGCAGTGGTGGTGTTCTACGGCCTGTGGGCGTTCCAACAGGACAATCTGAAACACACCAATTGGTTTGCCATTTCGATGATTCCGTTTACGATCGCAATCCTGCGTTACGCGGTCGACGTCGATGGTGGCGAGGCCGGTGAACCCGAAGAGATCGCACTGGGGGATCGCATCCTCCAGTTCCTCGCAATCGCCTGGATCGGAGCGGTAGGTGTCGCTGTCTATCTCACCTGACGAACTGTTGGTAGAGGGAGTGGAGCGAACAGAACTAGCAACGGAGGAGCCGACCGAGAGGTCGGCTCGTTCCGGCTTGCGGTCCGTGCGGCTATCCCGAGCCACCTTCGTCGGTGGGATCGCGCTCACCGTCGTGCTCTTCACGGTCGGCGCCTGGCAGCGGCGTTGGATCGCCGACGACGGCCTCATCGTGCTGCGCACGGTGCGGAATCTGTTGGCGGGCAATGGGCCGGTCTTCAATGAGGGCGAGCGCGTCGAAACCAACACCAGTACCGCATGGACCTATCTGGTGTGGTTCTTCAGCTGGCTCACCAGGGCTCGGCTCGAGTACGTCGTACTCGGCGTCGCGCTGACCGTCTCGATGCTGGCGATCGTGTTCGCCATGCTCGGTGCCGCCCGACTGTGGGGCGGCACCAAGACCGCACTCCTGCTGCCAGCGGGCGTGCTCGTCTACATCGCGGTGCCACCGGCGCGCGATTACGCCACTTCCGGACTGGAGAGTGGTCTGGTCATCTGCTGGCTCGGCCTGCTGTGGTGGCAGCTGATCCGCTGGACCCAGATCGAGCGGGTGAAACTGCCCGCGCTGTTCGGTCTGGTGTTTCTGGCCGGACTCGCTCCGCTGATCCGTCCGGAGATGACCCTGGTCGGCGGGCTGGCGTTGATGATGATCTTCCTGGCCCCGATGCCGAAGTCCCGGGTGCACCCGATCGTGTTGCGCGGCTCGATCGTTGCTGCCGCCGGACTGGTGCCGATGTGCTACCAGGTCTGGCGGATGGGCTACTACGGCCTGCCCTACCCGAATACCGCGGTCGCCAAGGACGCGGGCGGCGCCAAGTGGGGTCAGGGCTTCAAATACCTCTGGGATCTCGTCGGGCCGTACTACCTGTGGGTGCCGCTGCTCGTGCTGCTGGTCGCCGGTGTGGTCGCGGCCCGTTCGACCCGCACCGAAACCGCGGACGAGCCCGCTTCGGACGAGCAGCGCCGCTGGACGGTGCGCCGCGTGCGCGAATGGCTGCGCACGCCGAGCGCGGTCGTCACCCTCATGCTCGGCAGCGGATTCGTGCTCACCGTCTACGCTCTGCGCGTCGGCGGCGACTTCATGCACGGCCGAATGCTGTTGCCGCAGCTGTTCTGCCTGCTGCTGCCGGTCGCCGTGGTGCCGGTCCGGTTGCCGCTCGCCTCCTTCGACCGCCAAGGCGGTCTGCGCGCGGCGACGGCCCGGGACTGGTCCTTCGCGGTGATTCTGTTCGCAATGCTCGGCACTGCTGGCTGGGCGCTGTTCGCGGCCAACACCACGGCAATCAAGACCGGTACCAAGATCAGCGCGTCCGGCATCGTCGACGAACGCGTCTACTACGTCCTCAATACCGGCCACGACCACCCGATCCTGGCCGAGGACTACCTGGACTATCCGCGCATCCGGGCCATGGTGAACAACATCGCCGAGACCCCCGACGGCGGCCTGCTGATCAACTCGCCGTCGTTCATGTTCTGGTACATCGCGCCCCCGCCGCAGCCGATTCCCGATGGCGGCGCCGGACATACCGTCTACTTCCTGAACCTCGGCATGACCAGCATGAACGTCCCGCTGGACGTGCGCGTCATCGATCAGATGGGCCTGGCCTATCCGCTGGCTGCGCATACCGACCGGCTCACCGACGGCCGGATCGGGCACGACAAGAGCCTGTATCCGGATTGGGTCGTGGTGGATACCGGCATGGTCGATCGGCATCCGTGGATGCCCTGGTACATGGACGAGAAGTGGGTCACCCAGGCCCGTACCGCGATGACGTGCCCGGATACCGTGGCGCTGATGATCTCCTACCGGGATCCGCTCACCTTCGAACGTTTCGAGCACAACCTGCGCAATGCGTTGCGGTTCGCGAAGTACCGGATCGATCGTGTGCCGAAGTACGAGATCGAGCGGTGTGGACTTGTCGACCCGTATCCGCAGCCGCAACGCTAGCGACTTGCAGGTCGCTCGAAGGGGCAGCCAGCACGTATCCGGGGTTCGCGGGCTAGCATCTCCAGTCACACTGGGCTCATGGACCTCCTCGAGCCCAGTTGTCCCATTGACCTGCGACAATAAACGTGTCGCATATCGCTTTATCTCTTTTTGATAACGCCAGCACATCGATGAAGCGATAGGGTACGTGAGTACGCCCGCTGGGGTGTCCGATTCGACATGGGCGCACCTGAGCGGTCAACGTAGAGAAGCGGTCGAGACACGGCCGCATAACGAAAGGCCGAAACTAGATGCGAGGCGTGATCGGGCGAAAGACGCAGAATGGACGTCTGAGAACCCGCGGAGCCGGTTCGTGGTTCAAGCGGTCGGTGCTGATGTCGCTGGCTATCTTGCTGCCGCTCGGGGTGTCAGTAGCAGGTCCGGCGGGTTCCGCGTCGGCGGCGTTCAACCCGGACGCTTTCGATTTCTGGGTGGACTCCAGCATGGGGCCGATCAAGTCGCGGATCTTCCGCGCGGCGGATGGCAACACCGGGCGCGTGGTGTACGCGCTGGACGGCATGCGGGCCCGCGGTGACCTGAACGGCTGGGAGGCCGAGACCGAGGTTGCCCGTGAGCTCACCAAGTGGAATATCAACGTCGTTATGCCGGTCGGCGGACCCTCGAGCTTCTACGCCGACTGGAACGGGCCCGGTAACTTCCTCGGCCTGAGCACCGGTTCGTCGGGTTCGGCCAACGGCTCCTCGTCCGGTTCCGCGATGACGGGCTCCTCGGGGTGGAACGAGACCCTCGGCAAGTCGAACACCTACAAGTGGGAGACCTTCCTCACCAGCGACCTGCGCAACGCGCTGCGTGACCGTCTCGGCTTCAGCCCGAACCGCAATGGTGTGTTCGGTCTGTCCATGGGCGGCAGCGCCGCGCTGACGCTGGCGGCCTACCATCCGGACCAGTTCGTCTATGCCGGTTCGTATTCCGGCTACCTGAACATCTCCGCGCCGGGTATGCGCGAGGCGCTGCGCCTCGCCATGATCAGTGCGGGCGGCTACAACATCGATGCGATGGCGCCGCCGTGGGGCCCGCAGTGGCTGCGCATGGACCCGTTCGTCTTCGCGCCGCGACTGATCCAGAACAACACCAAGCTCTGGGTCGCCGCCGGTAGTGCGCTGCCCGGTCCGGGCGACGTGAACTCGCCGATCGACGTCATCCAGGGCACGCCGCTCGAGGCGCTCGCACTGGTCAACACCCGGGCCTTCCAGGTCAGGATGGCGACGCTGGGTGCCCAGAATGTCACCTACAGCTTCCCGTCGGTCGGCATCCACAACTGGCACAACTGGGAGTCCGAGGTCTACCGCATGATTCCGGACCTCTCCGCGAATATCGGTTGATCTAGCTCGACCTGCTCGAAACCGCCCGGTGTGTTCGCACACCGGGCGGTTTTTCGTTTGCTCGATATCAGTCCGTAACCCTGGTTGACAACGAATCAGCTGCGGGATGCCTTTGGTGGTTGTACGGTCGTCCACTCTCCAGCAACATAGAGGCATTCGTTTGACGATTGATATACGGAGAGCATGCATACAGGTGGAATATCCATTTTGAGTAGGATCATCCGCTTTTATGCCCGATGAGGAGACCAGTCGAGATTGCACAAAATTTGCTGACTGGCCGTCCGGACGAAAGGTCGAGTCGAATGCGAAGTGTGCGCTGGAAACGTAGGCCGCGAAGCTCAGCCAGTGCCTCCACCCGGGCGGCCAGTGGTTCCTGGGCGCAGAAATGGGTGCTCGGCGTGGCGACGGCCATGCTCTTACCGCTCGGGATCTCCATCGCGGGCAGCGGTGCCACCGCATCGGCGGGCTTCAATCCCGCGGCCTTCGACTTCTGGGTCGATTCCCCGGTGATGGGCCCGATCAAGTCCCGCGTGTTGCGCGCGGCGGACGGCAATTTGAACCGCGTGGTCTATGTGCTCGACGGCCAGCGGGCACCGGAGAACCTCAATGGCTGGGAGATCGAGACCAACGTCCCCGAGATCCTCGCGAGCTGGAATATCAATGTGGTGCTGCCGGTCGGCGGCATGTCGAGTTTCTACGCCGACTGGAACGCGCCGAGTAACTTCTTCGGCATCACACCGGGTTCGGCAGGTTCGTCCACCGGATCCGGTGCGACGGAGGCCTTCATGGCAGGGCCGGGCAAGAGCTATCGCTACGACTGGGAAACGTTCCTGACCCAGCAACTGCGATCGGCACTGCGGGATCGTTTGGGCTTCAGGTCGACTCGCAATGGTGTGTTCGGTCTGTCGATGGGTGGCAGTGCCGCGCTGACGCTGGCGGCCTATCACCCGGATCAGTTCAGCTTTGCCGGTTCGTTCTCGGGCTACCTCAACATTTCGGCGCCGGGCATGCGGGAGGCAATTCGGACGGCGATGCTCGACGCGGGTGGCTATAACGTGGACTCGATGGCGCCGCCATGGGGTCCACAGTGGCTGCGGATGGATCCGTTCGTCTTCGCGCCGCGCTTGATCGGGAACGGCACCCGGGTCTGGGTCGCCGCCGGTAGTGGGCTGCCGATGGCCGAGGATCTGAATATCCCATTCCCGGTTGCCGCGGATCGTCTCATCAAGGGCTCGCCGCTGGAGGCGCTCGCCTTGGCGAATACGAGGGCATTCCAGGTCCGCATGATGTCGCTGGGGGCGCAGAACGTGGTGTATTCGTTCCCGCCCGCCGGTTTACATGCGTGGACCAATTGGCAGGATGAGGCCTATCGGATGATTCCGGACCTGTCCGCCAACATCGGCTGAGTTGCGTTGTGAGGAACAAGCCGCCTGGTGCGTATGCGCTGGGCGGCTTTGTTTGTTTCGTCCGTATCGAGATATTTGCCGACTGTTGGCTGGATGGTCGCTGGCGAAAGAGTTTCGGTGCCGGATATGCGGAGGACGTCCGTAGGGTGAGCCCGCGCGGGTAATTCTGCGAATTTCATCACGATCCGTCATCGCGGCCGCTTGTGTCCCGGTGCGTCTCGAATATCTGCCTATAGAGGAGCGATAACGCCGAGATCTTCGGTGCGAGGGACGTATCGGTGCCGAGTGTCGATCCGCAGGCTCAACAGCGGCGATCAACGGTGATCGCGCGGGCGAACGGTCGAATCGATGCGATCTGGCGGAATATGCGGGTCGGTAACCAGTGTCTGCGGCAGCGTTGGCTAGGCAGTCGGTGGCTGGTGTGGCCCTCGCGTTGACGCTGCCGTTCGCCGTCGCCGTCGCCGCCGCGGGTCTCGGCGCACCGGCCACAGCCGCGTTCAACCCGGCCGGACACGTCTTGTGGGTCGACTCCAGCATGGGCCCGATCAAGACCCGCATCTTCCGCGCGAACGACGGCAACGCCCATCGCGCGTCTACGCCCTCGGCGGCCTACGCGCCCGCAACGACCTCAGCGGCTGGGAGGTCGACACCGAGATCTACCGGGTGCTGTCGCAATGGGATATCAACGTGGTCATGCCGATCGGTGGGAATCGAGCTTCTATTCGGAGGGGATCGCACCGAGCAATACCAACGGTCAGCGGACCGCGTCCGCCTGGGAGACGTTCCTGACCCAGAATTTGCGCTGGGCATTGCGCGACCGGCTCGGCTTCGATCCGTACGGCAACGGCGTCTTCGAACTGTCGATCGGTGGCAGCGCGGGCGCTTACGCTCGCGGCCCATCACCCGGACCAATTCCGCTATGCCGGTTCGTATTCGGGCTATCTGAATATCTCCGCGCCCGGTATGCGCGAGGGGCTGCGGCTGGCGCTGCTCGACGCCGGCGGATTCAACATCGACGCCATGTGGGGTCCGCCGTGGGATTCGCGCTGGCTGCGCAACGACCCGTTCGTGATCGCACCGCTGCTGCGCGCGAACGGAACTCGGCTGTGGATCTCCTCGGGCAGTGGCCACCACGGCCGCGCGTGATGTGATCAACTACCCGATCAACGCCTACGATCTGGGCAATGCGCTGGCGCTGGAGACGATCGCGCTGGCCGATACCCGTGCCTTCCGGGCTCGGCTGGACTCGCTCGGCCCTAGCAACGCGGTCTTCGACTACACGGCGGTCGGCGTGCACAACCGGCCCTACTGGGCCGACCAGGTATTCGAGATGCTGTCGGATCTGAGTGCGAACCTCGGGTGATCGATTCGAGTGCCCCTAGTGGCCCCTAATCTTTGTTCGAAATTCCCGTTCCGACACGACATCTCCGGCCGAACGCGCTAAGGTCACCGCACGATCACAGCTTGTGAACGGGCGGAATTCGGCCACTCGATTACCCCGGTCTTGCTAAGACTTCGCACGTCGAATAACCTCCAGCGAGCGCAAGTGTGTGACCAGATCGTTGTAGCGCCGTTTCTTGTGCCGGAATGTCGGGTACCGGTTCGCATGTGACGCGCGTCTCGTTGGCAGCACGGGTGTTGCCCGGCCCTCGCGGGCTACGGGTGGCACCACGACAGCAGAAAGAGAGCAGGATTCATGCGTTTCGGCAGGGCGGCCGCGCCGAAGAGAACCAAGTCGGGACGGCGAGGCAATCCTCGCGGTTGGCGTAGTCGAATTCTGGGTGTCGGTGCCGCTGCGTTAGCGCTGCCGATCGCCGCAGGCGTGACGGGCCCGACCGTCGCCATGGCCGCACCGGTCCACGGCCCCGCAATGCGGACGCCGTCGGGCGGCTTCGAGGACCTGATGGTCCCGTCGGTGATGGGCCCGATCAAGGTCCAGGTGCAGTGGGCAGCACGCGGCGGCGACGCGGCGGTCTACCTGCTCGACGGTCTGCGCGCGCGCGACGACCGCAATGCCTGGTCGTTCGAGACGAACGCCCTCGATCAGTTCAAGAACGACAACATCTCGCTGATCATGCCGGTCGGCGGGCAGTCGAGCTTCTACGCCGACTGGTACAGCCCGAGCAACACCAACGGACAGAAGACCACATACAAGTGGGAAACCTTCCTGTCCAAGGAACTGCCGGACTTCCTCGCGGGCTACGGTGTGTCCCGGACCAACAACGCGATCGTGGGTCTGTCGATGGGCGGCTCGGCCGCGCTGGCGCTGGCCGCCTACCACCGCGACCAGTTCAAGTACGCCGCCTCCTACTCGGGCTACCTGAACATCTCCGCGCCGGGTATGCGTGAGGCGATCCGCATCGCGATGCTGGACGCGGGCCGCTTCAACGTCGACTCGATGGCCGCGCCGTGGAGCTCGCAGTGGCTGCGGATGGACCCGTTCGTATTCGCCCCGCAGCTGAAGGGTCTGCCGATGTACATCTCGGCGGCCAGCGGTCTGCCGGGTCAGTTCGACCGACCGAATTCCGCTGTCGGCTACTTCAACACCGCCAACGGTATGGCGCTGGAAGCGCTCTCGCTGGTGAACACCCGCGCGTTCCAGGCCCGCCTGGGCTCGCTCGGTATTCCGGCGCAGTTCGACTTCCCGGCCGCGGGTACGCACTCGTGGAAGTACTGGGAAGGTGAGCTGTTCAACTCCCGCAACGGCATCCTCGACGCCACCGGCGGCTGGTGATCTAGCGGTATAGACGCCGAACGGCGCCGTTTGCTTCGACCGGAAGCAGACGGCGCCGTTTGCTGTTTCCGGCTCCCTGTTGCTTTTTCGGGGTCGCTGAATCAGACAGTGCGGTTGGCTGTCCGCGTGTCCTCCCGGGAACTGGGAGGTAGCGAGGGTAGGAAACTCTTGTGGCAGGAGCTGAATGCGGCAGATGGGGG
This sequence comes from Nocardia sp. CA-107356, assembly GCF_050946365.1. NCBI lineage: Bacteria > Bacillati > Actinomycetota > Actinomycetes > Mycobacteriales > Nocardiaceae > Nocardia > Nocardia sp. CA-107356. The sequence goes on from NZ_CP191992.1 coordinate 246,436, forward strand.
CAACGCGGGCGGCGTAGCGGACGTGTGGCCCGTGGTCGGGTCGCGCTGCTCGCCATTGCCGTTGTGATTCCGCTCGCCTCAGGTCTTTCCCCGATTACCGCACCCGCAAACGCGCAGCCCGCCGTCGCTCCGGCCGCGGGCCCGACGGTGCAGCGGGTGGTATGGCTCACCGATCGGCGGGTCGCGCTGTGGATCAATTCGCCGTCGATGGCCGCGCCCGTCCAGGTGCAGCTGTTGCTGGCGCGGGATTGGAATACCCACCCCGAGGCCAGATTCCCGGCCTTGTTCATGCTGGACGGTCTACGTGCCACCGATGACGAGAACGGCTGGACCCACGAGGCGGGTGCGGTGGATTTCTTCGCCGATAAGAACGTCACGGTGGTGCTGCCGGTCGGCGGTCAGTCCAGCTTCTACTCCGACTGGCTACAGCCGAACAACGGCCACAACTACAAGTGGGAGACCTTCCTGACCAAGGAACTTCCGCCGCTGTTGGAGAGTCAGTGGCGGACCACGGATGTCCGTGGTGTGGAGGGTATTTCGATGGGCGGCACGGCCGCGATGTTCCTGGCCGGGCGCAATCCGAACTTCGTGAAATACGCGGCATCGCACTCGGGTGTGCTGACCACGACGACGCTCGGTATGCCGCAGGCGATCCAGTTCGCCCTGCGCGATGCGGGCGGATTCGACTCGACCGCCATGTGGGGTCCGCCGGGCGGCCCGGAATGGGACGGTCACGACCCCTACGCGCTGGCGGACAAGCTCAAGGGCGTCAGCCTCTACATCTCCAGCGGCAATGGCTCGATCGGTCAGTTCGACCAGGCCAGCGGCATTCCGGGGGTCAGCACCAATTACGCGGGTATGGGGTTGGAGATCTTGTCCCGGCTGACCTCACAGAACTTCGTGGCCAAACTGGGCAAGCTATCCATCCCAGCCCAGGTGAATTACCGTGCGTCCGGCACTCATTCGTGGCCGTACTGGGATTTCGAGATGCGCCAGTCCTGGCCGCAGGCCGCGGCGGCGCTCGGTGTCGATCCGAATAAACAGGCGTGTCGGACAGCTGGCGCGATCGGCGCGCTCGCGGGCGACAGCGGCTGGCTCGGGGAGTGTGTGACCGGGGAGTATCCGGTGGCGGGCGGCATCGCACAGGACTTCAAAGGTGGCCGGGTCTTCTATTCGCAGTCCGACGGCGCACATCCGGTCGCGGGCATGATCGGCGGCGGCTACCAGGCGGCGCTGGGGCCGGGCGGTTCGCTGGGACTGCCGACCGGCGATGAGCGCGGGCTGCCGGACGGCCGCGGACGCATGCAGACCTTCCAGAACGGGATGCTCTACTGGACCCCGCGGACCGGCGCCCAGGTGGTGCACGGCGCGATTCTCGACGACTGGGGTAGGCAGGGCTTCGAGAGCGGTCCGGCCGGATATCCCACGGCGCCGGAGGCCAAGACCCCCAATAGGGACGGTGTGGTCCAGTCCTTCGAGAACGGCCTGTTCTACTACAGCGGCAAGACCGGCGCGCACCAGATGCAGGGGATGATCCTGGGCAAGTATGCCGAATTGGGTTACGAGAACAGCCAACTCGGCTTCCCTACCTCGGATGAGACCCCATCGAAGGATTTCGGCCGTTACAGCAAGTTCGAGGCCGGAAATATCTACTGGAGTCCGCTCTCGGGCGCGTGGCCGGTGCGTTCGGGTCCGATCATGGATATGTGGTCGGTGGTCGGCTATGAGAACGGCAGGCTCGGGTATCCGACCAGTGACGAGTTCGCCATTCCGGGGGGCTATCAGCAGAATTTCCAGACCGGATTCATCACCGTGCGCGATGGCAAACCCGAAGTCCACGGCATTTAGTTCCGACCGGTCTGTTTACTGATCAACTGTGACCGCCGACCCTTACTAGCGACCTGCGAGCAGTCGCCAGTGCTGGCTTTCCTCTAGCCTGGGTGGCGACCCGACCCTTTAGCGAACAGATCGAGGACACGAATTCATGCATCGGACCCGTGGAAAGGTTATCGGCGTAGTCGTGGGGATCGCCGCTACCGGCTTGCTCGCCGCTTGCGGCAATAACGATTCGACGGCGTCGAACACGCCGACGCTGGCACACAGCACGACGGCAGCGCCGTCGACCACCGCATCGGCCAGCACCGGTGCGACCGGACAGCAGTCGCAGGCTCCCGAGCCCGCGCAGACGACCGCCGATACGGCGACGCCCGAGCGCCCGCAGCCGGTCCCGACCAACGCCGTCCCGACCGAGGACACCTCCAAGCTCACCGATAAGGACAAGAAGTTCCTGGACGCGCTGAAGGCCGCTGGCGTCGCCACCTCGTCGCCGGATATCGCGCTGAGCATCGGCACCTACGTCTGCCAGGGCGTCGCGGCGAATGCGTCCGACCAGGACCTGATGACCTTCGTCACCGCGATGGCCGGATCGGACCCGTCCTTCGATCCGGCGAAGATGCCGGTGGAGAAGGCCGGAAGGATCTACATCGATACGGCTAAGGCGACGTACTGCCAGTGAGTGCGCGTCGCGGTTCGATGTCCCGTCGGCCCGGTAAACCGGCGGGATGTCTGATTTTCATCGGGCTCGTCGTGCTCGTCGTCATCATCGCGGTGGTGCTGTGGTTCGTGCTGGCGGGCCGTCTGCGCCCGCCGAAGCCGGGCCCGAAGCCGCCGCCGCTACCGCCGACCTCGCAACCGGCCTGGTGTCCCGATGTGCAGATGATCTCGGTACCTGGCACCTGGGAATCGAATAGCAACGACGATCCGCACAATCCGACGGCGAATCCGATCTCGTTGATGCTCAACGTTTCCGGGCCGGTAGCGCAGCAGTTCCCGGCCGGGCGGCTCGATGTCTACACCGTCCCGTACGTCGCGCAGTTCTCCAATCCGATCGCGATCCCGCCGGACGGCCAGCAGTCCTATAACAACAGCCGCTCCGAGGGTTCCCAGCGCATGGTCGACATGATGGCGAGCAGGTCTCGCGACTGTCCGCTGACCACCTATGTGCTCGCCGGATTCTCCCAGGGCGCGGTGATCGCGGGCGATATCGCCAGTCAGATCGCCGCCGGCAAGGGACCGGTACCCGCGGACAAGGTGCTCGGTGTGACGCTGATCGCCGATGGCCGCCGCACCGGTGACAACGGATCCGGCCAGGCCATCCAGATCGGCACCGCTCCGACGGGAGTCGGCGCGGAAGTCGCGCTCAACGGATTGAAGGTTCCGGGGATCACGATGACCGGTGTGCGCTCGGGTGGGTTCGGTTCGCTCGCCGACCGCACTTACACCATCTGCGCGCCGGGCGACATGATCTGCGATTCACCACGTGATGCGTTGAGCCCCCTGAACATCGTGGGCAGTGTGATGACCCTGATGCGCGCGGTGGGCAACCCGGTGCACAGTCTGTACAACGGCTACGTGGTCGACGGCGATGGCACGACCGCCACGCAGTGGACGGTGAGCTGGGCCGATGGGTTGATCGAAGGGGCCCCGCATCCCGCACATTCGTGAGATGACACAGCAAACGCGCGCTTCGACCTGTGTTCGAGCGCGCGGTGCTGTGACAACCGCACTGGAGTTCCGTCGCACGCTGTAAAGTGCGCCTGATGATCGCGACGCGGGCTGAACCGTGCCCATAAAAGCGTGGGCACGTGTGGCCCGGCGTCGCGCCTACATTTTCCTTACAGCCAGGAGCATGAGTTCATGACAGAAGCCGCCGCACCGGCCACCACGGCGAGCCGTCAAGCGGATGCTGAGTTGACCGCGCTGGGCACTCCTCTGCGATCCTTCCGCTTCGCGGCGGCGGGCGAGGGAAATAAGCAAGAAGGCGGGGCCCGCAAGTTCATCCAGACGGCGCAGCAGGCCGAGGAGTACGGCTTCGACACCTTCGTCGTGCCGGATCACCTGGGTGACCAGATCGGCCCGATCGCCGCGCTCGGCGCGCTGACCCAGGCCACCGAGCGGATCCGGCTGGGCACCTCGGTGCTGGCCAACGGTTTCCGGCACCCTGTGGTGCTGGCCAAGGACCTCGCCACCATCGATGTGCTGTCCAAGGGCCGCCTCGAGGTCGGCATCGGCGCGGGTTGGAAGCAGGACGAATTCGTCGCCGCCGGCCTGCCGTACGAGGCGCCGGGCGTCCGGCTCGCGAAGCTGGACGAAACGCTGAGCATCCTCGATGTGCTGCTGCGTGGCCAGGAATGCACCTTCGAGGGCAAGTACTACCAGGTGCACGGCGTCAAGGGCACGCCACGGCCGCGCCAGGGGCCGCGTCCGCCGATCTGTACCGGCGGTGGCGGACCGAAGATGCTGCGCCTGGCCGCCAAGCACGCCGACATCATCTCGGTCGTTCCGGTCACCACCAAGAACGGCAAGGGTCTGCTCTCCGGCATCACCTTGGAGAAGACCATCGAGAAGGTGAACCTGATCAAGGAAGCGGCGGGTGATCGTTTCGCCGATATCGAGCTGAACTGGGCCATCACCGCGATCGTCATTACCGACGATCGGGAGAAGACCGCCGAGATGGCCCTGTCCGCCATCGACCGCGGCCTGCACCCGGACCTCGAGGTGGACGTCAAGCTGTCGGTCGAGGACATCCTCGCCTCGCCCTATGTGGCGATCGGCACATTCGAGGAGATCGCCGAACAGATCCGTCAGGTGCGGCAACTCACATCGATGTCCTATGTCGGTGTGTTTCCCACCCAGATGGACGCGTTCGCTCCCGTTATTCCGCTGCTGCGGGGGGAGTGACCCGGCCTTCTCTGTAACATGACTCTGGTTTGAGAACATCTAGCCGATAGCGGTCTACCGCGCAGACCGCAATAAAATCTGCAGGCTGGCTCTCGCATGTAGAGCACCCGCGGCGATAGCGAGTCGGGGCCTCACAGGTAACAGCGGCGATGTCGCCGTCTTGCTGCGTGTGCCTCGGAGGAGATGAAGGAATGGAAGAGACTTTCGACGATTACCTGGATGAGACCGGGAACATCCGTATTCCCGATGACCACACCCTGGTAGATCACGTCGAGAAGCACACACGCAACGACGCGAACACCCTCGCGTACCGCTACATCGATTACTCGCGTGAGCGTGATGGTGAGGCGCAGGAGCTGACGTGGCGTGAGTTCGGTGTTCGGCTGCGCGCGGTGGCCGCTCGACTGCAGCAGGTGACCAACCCGGGCGACCGGGTCGCGATCCTCGCCCCGCAGGGCCTGGATTACGTGATCTCCTTCTTCGCCGCGATCTACGCGGGCACCATCTCGGTTCCGCTCTTCGACCCGGACGAGCCGGGCCACACCGACCGCCTGCACGCGGTGCTCGGCGACTGCGAACCCGCGGCCATTCTGACCGCAAGCTCCTCCGCGGCCGGTGTGCGCCAGTTCTTCCGCTCGCTGCCCGCCGCGCAGCGTCCGCGCATCATCGCGGTCGACGCGATTCCGGACGCCGTCGGCGAGAGCTGGGTGCGTCCCGATGTCGCCGTCGATGACATCGCCTACCTGCAGTACACCTCGGGCTCCACTCGTGTCCCGGCCGGTGTCGAGATCACCCACCGGGCGGTCGGCACCAATCTGCTGCAGATGGTCGACGCGATCAACCTGGACTGGAACTCGCGCGGTGTCACCTGGCTGCCGCTGTTCCACGATATGGGTCTGCTGACGGTGATCCTGCCCGCGGTGGGCGGCAAGTACATCACCATCATGTCGCCGAGCGCGTTCGTGCGCCGCCCGTACCGCTGGATCAAGGAACTGGCCGCCGCCAACGACGGCGCCGGAACCTTCGCCGCCGCACCGAACTTCGCATTCGAACATGCCGCCGCGCGTGGTCTGCCCAAGAACGGCGAATCGCTGGACCTGTCGAATGTGATCGGGCTGATCAACGGCAGTGAGCCGGTGACCACCTCGTCGATGAAGAAGTTCAACGACGCGTTCGCCCCGTACGGCCTGCCCAAGACCGCGATCAAGCCCTGCTACGGCATGGCCGAGGCGACGCTGTTCGTCTCCGCGACCAAGGCCGAGGACGAAGCCAAGGTCGTCTACGTCGACCGCAACGAGCTCAACGCCGGTCGCATGGTCAAGGTCGAGCAGGGCGCCGAGAACGCCATCGCGCAGGTCTCCTGCGGTTATGTGGCGCTGTCGCAGTGGGCGGCCATCGTCGATCCGGAAACCGTCGATTCCGACGGCGGCGGGCACGAGTTGGCCGACGGTCAGGTCGGTGAGATCTGGCTGCACGGCAACAATATGGGCATCGGCTACTGGGGTCGTCCGGACGAGACCGCCGCGACCTTCCACAACAGGGTCGCCGATCGCCTCACCGAGGGCAGCCGCGCCGAGGGCACCGCACCCGAGGCGAACTGGATGCGCACCGGCGACTACGGCGTCTACTTCGAAGGCGAGCTGTACATCACGGGGCGGGTGAAGGACCTCGTGATCGTCGACGGCCGCAATCACTACCCGCAGGATCTCGAATTCTCCGCGCAGGAGGCTTCGAAGGCGCTGCGGCCGGGCTTCGTCGCCGCGTTCTCGGTGCCGGCGAACCAGCTGCCCGCCGAGGTATTCGAACAGGGCAGCCATTCGGGCCTCAGCTTCGATGCCGACGACGCTTCCGAACAGCTCGTCATCGTGGCCGAGCGCGGGCCGGGCGCCGGTAAGGCCGATCCGCTACCGATCGCCGACGCGGCCCGCGCGGCGGTATCCCAGCGCCACGGTGTGACGGTGCGCGACGTGCTCTTGGTACCCGCCGGGTCGATTCCACGGACCTCCAGCGGCAAGATCGCTCGACGCGCCTGCAAGACTGCTTATCTGGAGGGAACGCTGCGGGGCGGTTACACCCAGCAGGCCTTCCCCGATGCACCGGAAGAGTAATTGTCCGAGGCTGGCGCCGTAGCGATTGCTGATCGCTCGAAACGATCAGCAGTGGCTGCTCGCAGGTCGTTTCAGCAGGATCGGCCCGATCGTCGACGCGCGGCGGGCCCTTCCCACGCCAGGCGTCAATTCACGGCGCGCCCGGTACGCAGACAGGTAGCTTGAGGAATTGATGGCTGACAACGAGGGCACGCCCACCCAGACCACCGAGATCGTGCTCGCCGAGACGGACGCGATCGATACCGCCGACGCCGGAGAGGCTGCGCAATCCGGCGCGAAACCGGCCGCGACGACCGATATGTCCGTCACGGAGCTACGGGAGTGGCTGCGGCGCTGGGTCTCCGACGCGACCGGACAACCGATCGAGCAGATCACGGTGGACCGGCCGATGGAGGAGTTCGGTCTGGCCTCCCGCGATGCCCTCGCCCTCGGCGGCGATATCGAAGAGTTGACCGGTGTGGTGCTGACGGCGACGATCGTCTACCAGCATCCGACCATCGCATCGCTGGCCGAAGTCGTCATCAATGGTGAGCCCGAGTTGCCGGAGGAGTCGGGTGACGACTCGTTCTATACGGCCGGGTACCAGCCGGGTGCGGCGCACGATATCGCAATCGTCGGCCTGTCGACGCGACTGCCCGGTGCGGGCGATACGCCCGAGTCGACCTGGGAATTCCTGATCAACCGCGGTGACGCGATCCGGGAGCGGCCCGAGGGCCGGTGGGACGAGTTCACCAGTGAACCCGCGGTTGCCGAGGCGGTTGCCGAGGGCAACACCCTGGGCGGCTACCTCGACCAAGAGGTCGTCAAGGGCTTCGACGCGGAGTTCTTCGCGATGTCGCCGATCGAGGTCGAACGGGTCGACCCGCAGCAGCGCCTGGCGATGGAGTTGACCTGGGAAGCGTTGGAGCACGCCAGGATTCCGGCGAGTGAGCTCAAGGGTGCGCCGGTCGGTGTGTTCATCGGTTCGTCCAGCAACGAATTCCAGTTGATCGCCGCACTCGGGCTCGGCACGCCGGATCCGAATGTGCCCGCCTCGGCCGAGGCGTACGCCATCATGGGCAGCGTTTCCAGCATCATCCCCAACCGGGTCTCCTACTTCTTCGACTTCCGCGGTCCGTCGGTCGCGATCGACACCGCCTGCTCGTCCACGATGGTTGCCGTGCACCAAGCGGTGCGCTCGCTGCGCGACGGCGATTCGAATCTGGCGCTTGCCGGTGGCGTGAATATGCTGCTCTCGCCGATGGCGACGCTCGGCTTCGACCGCAATGGCGGTGTCGCCAAAAACGGTCGGATCAAGGCGTTCTCGTCCGATGCCGACGGTATGATCCGCTCCGAGGGCGGTGGTCTGGTCGTACTCAAGCGCCTCGCGGACGCCGAGCGTGACGGCGACAAGATCTACGCGGTGATCAAGGGTTCCGCGGTCAACAATGACGGCCGGTCCAATGGTCTGCTCGCGCCGAATCCGGATGCGCAGGCCGATGTGCTGCGCCGGGCCTATCGGGATGCGGGCATCGCACCGTCGACGGTCGACTACATCGAGGCGCATGGCACCGGCACCCCGATCGGTGACCCGATCGAGGCCGATGCGCTCGGCCGGGTAGTGGGCCGTGGTCGCGATGACGATAAGCCCGCGCTGCTCGGTTCGGCCAAATCCAACTTCGGTCACCTGGAGTCCGGTGCGGGCGCGGCCAGCCTGGCCAAGGTGGTCATGGCGTTCCAGCACAATGTGCTGCCGCCGAGCATCAATTACGTCGGTCCGAGTCCGTACATTCCGTTCGACCAGGCGCATTTGCAGGTCGTCGCCGAGCCGACGGAGTTCCCCCGCTACAGCGGCACCGCGACGGTCGGCGTTTCCGGCTTCGGTTTCGGTGGTACCAATGCGCACCTCGTGCTGCAGGAGTACGTGCCAGCCGCCGCGGCTCCGGTCGCTGCCGCCGAGCCGGTGGCCGCGGATGTCGATGAAGAGTCGACCGATGTGATCGAGGAAGCCGCCGAGATCGTCGAGGTCGCAGCAGCTGTAGCGCCCGAACCCGAATGGTCGACCGAGCGGGCAGAGCCGCTGCCGGTGATCATCGCCGTTTCGGCCTACCTGCCCTCGCGGCGCCGCCGCGCCGCCGCGGATCTGGCCGACTGGCTGGAATCCGATGCGGGTCGCGATGTTCCGCTGGCGGATGTGGCCCGGTCGACGGCCAAGCGCAGTCACGCGCGCTCGCGCGGCGTGGTGTTGGCCAAGACCCGTGAGGAGGCCGTCGCTGGTCTGCGTGCCATTGCTGCGGGTAAGCCGGGCGCCGGTGTGTTCACCGCGGACGCCCCCGCCGCCAATGGCCCGATCTGGGTGCTGTCCGGATTCGGTGCGCAGCACCGCAAGATGGGTAAGCAGCTCTACCTGGAGAATTCGATCTTCCGCAAGGCCGTCGACGAGGTCGACGAGTTGGTGCAGGACGAGGCCGGATATTCGGTGCGCGAGATGATCCTGGACGATGCACAGGATTACAACGTCGGCACCTCGCAGGTCGGTATCTTCACCATTCAGATCGGTCTGGCCGCGCTGTTGCGTGCGCACGGCGCCCAACCCGATGCGGTGGTCGGCCATTCGATGGGTGAGGTGGCGGGGGCCTACATCTCCGGTGGTCTCGTGCTCGAGGATGCGGTGCGCGTGATCTGCGCCCGCTCGCGCCTGATGGGCGAGGGCGAGGCGATGATCAGCGATGACGATGTGCGCAATATGGCGCTGGTCGAGCTGAGTGCCGCCGATATCGAGGCGATGCTGGTCGACTATCCGGATGTGGAGTGCGCGGTGTACGCGGCGCCGACCAATACGGTGATCGGCGGCCCGCAGGATCAGGTAGCGGCGATTGTCGCGAAGGTCGAAGAGGCGGGCAAGTTCGCTCGCGTACTGCAGACCCGCGGTGCCGGGCACACCTCGCAGATGGATCCGCTGCTGGGTGAGTTGGCGGCCGAGTTGGCCGGTATCGAGCCGACCAAGTTGAAGGCGGGGCTGTACTCGACCGTCAATAAGGAAGAGTTCTACCGTCCCGGCAGTGATCCGGTGCACGACGAGGACTACTGGGTCAAGAACATGCGCCACGCGGTGTACTTCACCAATGCGGTGAAGCTCGCAGTGGATACCGGGCACACCACCTTCCTGGAGCTGGCGCCGAATTCCGTTGCGCTGATGCAGGTCCTGGGGACGACATTCGCGGCGGGCGTGCACGACGCGCAACTCATTCCGACACTCAAGCGCAAGGAAGACGAGTCGGCGGGCGTCATCGCCGCACTGGGCCAGCTCTACGTGCACGGGCACCGTGTCGATCTGTCGTCGCTGCTGCCTGCTGGCGAGTACGCCGATATTCCGCGTACCGCATTCCTGCGCAAGCAGTACTGGCCCAAGGCGAAGATGGCCAGCGGCAGCGGTAACGCTCGTGTGCCGGGTGCGCATGTCGCGCTGCCCGACGGGCGGTACGTGTGGGAGGTCCAGGCCTCGGCCGTTACCGATCTCGCGGTGCTGGTGAAAACTGCTGCGGCACAGGTGCTCAGCGATGTCTCGCTCGGCGCGTCGATCCCGCATTCGGTGCTGCCGACCACCGGAACGCTGACCACCACGCTGACGCCGCATCTCGGTGGTGCGTCGGTGCAGGTGCATGCCCGCGCCGGTGCGAGCTTCCAGCTCGTGTTCGAGGCCGTCGTCGTTTCGGGTGCGCCGCTGCCCGAACCCGTTGTCGCTGCGGCGGTTTCGAGCACCGAGGTCGCGACCACCGATGCCGCGGATATCGAGGTCGTCGAAACCTTCGGTGAGCGTTGGGATCCGGAAGGCACGCAGACCCTGGAGGAGCGGCTGGCGCTGATCGTCGCCGAGTCGATGGGTTATGCGGTCGAGGATCTGCCGATGGAGATCCCGCTGATGGAACTCGGCCTCGACTCGTTGATGGCCATGCGCATCAAGAACCGGGTCGAATACGAATTCGATATTCCGCAGCTGCAGGTCCAGGCCGTGCGCGACGCCAACCTGAACGAGGTAGGCAAGGTGCTGCACTACGCCATCGAGCACCGCGACGAGGTGCAGGCGATGGCGGATAAGCAGGCCGCTGGCGAGGAGGTCGCGGTCGACGGCGGATTCATCGCCGCGGCTCGCGCGGCCGTTGCGGCGGGTGATGATCCCGCCGCCGCGGTAGCGAAAGCCGCCGAAGCCGAAGGGGTTTCGCTGAACGGCGAGAACACCTCGGTGGAGGCGGAGGCCGAGGCTGTTGTCGCGGAGGCCGAGACGGCCGCGGGCATCACCGGTGCCGCTGCTGGCACCGCTGTTCCCACGCCCGCGTCGCCGGAGCAGGTGGCCGCCGCCGAGGCGAACGAAGCTTCGATCGAGCGGGCGCTCGACGCCGAGGACACCACCGTCGAAAGTGCGGCCGAGGCGGTTGTCGCCGCGGCTCCTGCTGCCGCGATCTTCGGTGGTCAGCCCGCGGTCGATGAGTACGATGTGCCGCCGCGCGATGGCGCCGAGCGGTTGACCTTCGCCACCTGGGCGATCGTCACCGGCAAGTCGGCGGGCGGCATCTTCAATACCCTGCCGATCCTGGAGGAGGAGGTCGCCGAGAAGTTGGCGACCCGACTGACCGAGCGGGTCAAGGCCGAGGTCACCGTCGACGATGTGCTGGACTGCGAGACCATCGAGCAGCTCTCCGATATCGTGCGTGATCTGCAGGACAGCGGTGCCGATGTGGATGGCTTCGTGCGTCCGCTGCGGGCGCGCCCGGACGGCTCGAATGCCGTGCCGGTCTTCGTATTCCACCCGTCGGGCGGCAACACGCTGGTCTACGAACCGCTGCTGAAGCGGCTTCCGGCCGACACCCCGATGTACGGATTCGAGCGCGTCGAGGGCGATATCGTCGAGCGGGCGCGCCAGTACCTGCCCGAACTCCGCAAGATCCAGGGCAATGGCCCCTACGTGCTGTACGGCTGGTCGCTCGGCGCGGTGTTCGCGCTGCAGGTCGCCCAGCTGCTGCGGGCCGAGGGCGCCGATGTGCGCGTCGTCGGCCTGATCGACCTGGCCATCCCGACCGAGGGTGAAGACAACAGCCCCGAGGAGCGGTTGCGCCGGATCGAGCGCTACCAGGTATTCGCGAAGAAGACCTACGGCGTGGAAGGTGAGCTGGATCGCGAACAGTTGGAGACGCTGGCCGCGGCCTCCGATGAGGAACAGTTCAAGATGATCAGCGATCTGATCAAGATCAGCGGAACCAAGATTCCGGGTGGTGTGCTCGAACACCAGCGCACCTCATGGATCGAAGGGCGGCACCTGTCGAAGACCACACCGACGCAATACGACGGCAATGTGGTGCTGTACCTCGCGGATCGCTATCACGACGGCATGATCGAGTTGGAGCCTCGCTACGCGCATCGTCGACCCAATGGTGGTTGGGATGAATACATTCCCAACCTAGAGGTTATTCATATCCCGGGTGACCACCTCCAGATCGTTGACGAGCCGCGGATCGGAAAGATCGGAGCCGACCTCACCGCGAAACTTGCTGTGATTGCCCCCTAGGGGTGTACCTGATGAGAGGGGCCAAGTGAGCACTACTGCCGAGAAGCTCGCCGACCTGCGCAAAAGACTGGAACTAGCGCAGGAACCGGCGGGCGAAGCAGGGGTGGCGAAGCGGGTCAAAAAGGGCATTCCCAGCGCCCGCGAACGGATCAATATGCTGCTCGATCCGGGTACCTTCGTGGAAATCGGTGCACTGGTGCGTAAGCCGGGTGATCCGTCCGCGCTGTACGGCGATGGCGTGATCACCGGGCACGGTCTGGTCGAGGGGCGTCCGGTCGCGGTGTTCTCACACGACCAGACCGTTTATGGCGGTTCAGTTGGTGAGATGTTCGGCCGCAAGGTTGCCAACATCATGGAGTACGCCGCGAAGGTCGGCTGCCCGATGGTGGGCATCAACGATTCCGGCGGTGCGCGCGTGCAGGAGGCCGTGACCTCGTTGGCCTGGTATGCCGAGCTCGGGACTCGCGCCGAGCCGCTGTCGGGGATGGTGCCGCAGGTGTCGTTGATTCTCGGCAAGTGCGCTGGCGGTGCGGTTTACGCGCCCATCAATACCGATGTGGTGGTGGCGACCGAAGAGGCGTACATGTTCGTCACCGGGCCCGCTGTGATCCGTGAGGTCACCGGCGAGGACGTGAGTCTCGAGGAACTCGGCGGCGCGCACAGTCAAGCGCAGTACGGCAATATCCATCATGTGGCCAAGGATGAGGCCACCGCATTCGAATGGGTGCGGTCGTATCTGGGGTTTCTGCCGACCAGTTGCCAGGAGCGACCCCCGGTCGTGAATCCCGGTCTGGAGCCGGAGATCACCGAATCGGATCTGGAACTGAATTCGATTGTGCCGGACTCGGATAACTCCGCCTACGACATGTACGACATCCTGTTGCGCATCTTCGACGACGGTGATTTCCACGAGATCGGCGCCGCGGCCGGGCGCAATGTCATCACCGGATTCGCACGGGTCGACGGGCGCAGCGTCGGCGTGGTCGCGAATCAGCCGATGGTGTACGCCGGTGCGCTCGACGCCAGGGCTTCCGATAAGGCGGCGCACTTTGTGCGTATGTGCGACGCGTTCGAGATTCCGCTCGTATTCGTGGTGGACACACCGGGATTCCTACCCGGCGTAGAACAGGAGAAGATCGGCGTCATCAAGCGCGGCGGCCGCTTCCTGTTCTCCTATGTGGAGGCCACCGTGCCCAAGGTGACTGTGGTGATCCGCAAGTCCTACGGCGGTGGATACGCCGTGATGGGCTCGAAACAGCTTGGTGCGGACGTGAATCTGGCCTGGCCGACCGCACGGATCGCGGTGATGGGCGCGGAGAGCGCGGTCAGCCTCATCGGCCGCAAGCAGATCGAGGCGGCCCCGGAAGAGCAGCGCGCCGCGGTGCGTCAGCAGATGATCGGCTTCTACAACGCGACCGTGGCCACGCCGTGGGTTGCCGCTGAGCGTGGCTACATCGACGCCGTCATCGAACCGTCGGCCACCCGCCTGGAACTACGGCGCGCCCTGCACCTGCTGCGCGATAAAAGGCTCGCTCGCAACCCGCGTAAACACCACCTCCTCCCGCTCTGACGAACAGCCGCACCTGAAGTCCGAAGACGGAATCGGGCCGCTCCCCGAATGGGGAGCGGCCCGATTTCTGTTCCGTGGCAGCGGAAGTCAGGCGGTGGCCGCCGACTCGATGATGACGGCGTCGCGCGGCACATCCTGGTGCATGCCCGCCGAGCCGGTGGAGACCGCGGCGATCTTGTCGACCACCTCGGTGCCCTCGGCGACCTGGCCGAAGACCGTGTAGCCCCAACCCTGCGGGGTCGGCGCCGAGTGGTTCAGGAAGTCGTTATCGGAGACATTGATGAAGAACTGCGCGGTGGCCGAGTGCGGGTCGTTGGTGCGGGCCATCGCGACGGTGTACTTGTTGTTCTTCAGGCCGTTGTTGGCCTCGTTCTGAATCGGGGCCTGGGTGCCCTTCTGCTGCATCTCGGGGGTGAAGCCGCCGCCCTGGATCATGAAACCCGGAATCACGCGGTGGAAGATGGTGCCGTTGTAGTGGCCCGCGTTCACGTAATCCACGAAGTTCGCGACGGTGCCCGGTGCCTTCGCGTCGTCGAGCTCCAGCACGATCGGTCCGTAGTTGGTTTCGAGATTCACCTTTGTCATACCCCCCACCTTTCCATCCCGCTGGCTACCGGTCAGCAGTTCGGGTCACGAACCGCCGCCACCCCTCGGCGTTTTCGCGACCGGCGACTGTTCGCTGGAAGTTGTCCGGATGCAGATACCGGGTTTCGAGCGACGCGAGATCGAGCATGTGGCGTTAGCCACCCGGCATACGTCCGAGTGGTCGAAGTGCACGCGACGCAGGTGCGAGTCTCGGCCGCTCGGACGCAGGCCACCAAGAGGCCGCGAACACGCCGTGACGGGGGTGCGGCCATGGACACGAGCAACTTGTGCGCAGCCAGCGCCCGTGGCGACACACGTGCGGATACCATTGCGAACCGTGCCCGACGCCGCTACCGCTGTCTTGACAAAACCGCCCGCCGCGCCGGAAGTCGCACCGAGTGACTTCCGTACCGCGCGCATTGTCGCGCTGATCGCCGGTGTGCTCGGCGCGTTGTTCGCGCTGGCAGCTCCGTTCTTACCGGTCAGCCAGACCACCGCGACGCTGAACTGGCCGCAAGGCGGCGCCATCAATAGCGTGCAGGCGCCGCTCATGTCGCAGGTGCCGATCGACCTCGACGCCAGCATTCCGTGCGCGGCGGTCGATCAGCTGCCGAGCTACGGCGGGATGCTGCTGGCCACCGCGCCGCCGCAGGGCGACCGGGCCTCGCTCGAAGCGATGTTCGTGCGGGTCTCCGACACCACGGTGGACGTGATCGACCGCAATGCTGTGGTGGCCTCGGCCGATCGGGCACAGCTGGGCGGGTGCACCTCGATCACCATCAGTTCCGATATCAATCGGACCAAGGCGTCGTTCGACGGCCTGACCACGCAGATCGAGCGGCCGATCGAGGGTGGGGCGCCCGGGACCACGCAAAAGGTCGCGGTGCCGGTCGAGGGGCAGCTGAACGGTGATCTGCGGCCCCAGGTGGTCGGCGTCTTCACCGATCTGAAGGGCGCGGCGCCCACCGGGCTGTCGATGCATATGACGGTGGACACGCGGTTCTCCTCCAGCCCGACTCCGGTCAAGTTGATCGCGATGATCGCGGCGGTGCTGTGCACCCTGATCGCGCTCGGCGCGCTGGCCAAACTGGACGGCAGTGACGGGCGCGGGCATCGCCGGTTCCTGCCCGCCAACTGGCTGAAGCCGACCTGGGCCGACGGTGCGGTCATCGGCACGCTGCTGGTGTGGCATTTCGTCGGTGCCAATACCTCCGACGACGGCTACATCCTGAGCATGGTCCGGGTGGCGCCGCACGCGGGTTATATGGCCAACTACTTCCGCTGGTACGGCGTCCCCGAGGCGCCGTTCGGCTGGTACTACTACGTCATCCAGGCCTTCTCGGAGATCTCCACCGCGAGCCCGTGGGTCCGGTTGCCCGCGCTGTTCTGCGCAATCCTGTGCTGGATGGTGATCAGCCGCGAGGTGGCGCCTCGGCTCGGGCGCGGCGTGCGCAGTAGCAAGGTGGCGCTGTGGACCGGTGGACTGGTCTTCCTGGCCTTCTGGCTGCCGTTCGACAACGGCCTGCGCTCGGAGCCGGTCGTCGCGCTCGGCGCGCTGCTGACCTGGGTGTCGATCGAGCGGGCCATCGCGACGGGTCGGTTGTTGCCCGCCGCGATGGCGATCCTGGTTGCCGCGTTCACATTGGCGGCGGCACCGACCGGTCTGATGTGTGTGGCGGCACTGCTCGCCGGTATTCGGCCGCTGGTGCGGATCGTGGTGCGGCGGCATCGGCAGTTCGCCGCGCAGGGCGTCGGCAAGTGGGGTTCGACACTGCCGCTGCTCGCGCCGATCGCAGCAGCGGGTCTGCTGGTGCTGATCGTGGTCTACACCGATCAGACCTTCGCCGGTATCCAGGAGGCCAACCGGGTGCGGCAGGTGACCGGGCCGAACCTGGCCTGGTACGAGGATTACCTGCGCTACTACTACCTGTTCGTGGAGACCGTCGACGGTTCGCTGTCGCGCCGGTTCGCCTTCCTGATCATGTTGCTGTGCCTGTTCACCACCATGCTGGTGTTGTTGCGGCGCCGGCAGGTTCCCGGTATCGCCAGCGGTCCGACCTGGCGGCTGATGGGTGTGGTCTTCGGCACCATCTTCTTCATGATGTTCAACCCGACGAAGTGGACCCACCACTTCGGCGCGTACGCGGGCATCGCCGGATCGCTGGCCGCGGTCACCGCGGTCGCGGTCTCGGCGAGTGCGTTGCGGGCCAGGAAGAATCGGGCGATCTTCCTCGCCGGACTGCTGTTCGTGCTGGCGATCGCGTTCTCCGGCATCAACGGCTACTGGTACGTGTCCAGCTTCGGCGTGCCGTGGTTCGACAAGCGAATCTCGCTGCACGGTCACCAGTCGAATACGTTGATGCTGGTGCTGTTCGGTCTGGCGCTGGCGCTGGTCGCCTGGTCCGCGCTGCGCGAGGATTACACCAAGCCGCAACCCTCGGCGAAGTCGGTGCGCGGTAAGCGGATTCGCAAGTTCGCCGCCATCCCGCTGACCGTGGTCGCCGCGATGATGGTGTTGCTCGAGGTGTTCTCGCTGGTGAAGGGCGCCGTTGCGCAGTATCCGGCATATTCGCTCGCACGCTCGAATTTCGATGCGCTCGGCGGGAATTCGTGTGGTCTGGCCAATGACATCCTGGTGGAACCGGATGTGAACAAGGGCAATGGCATGCTGACCCCGATCAGCGATCCGGCGAATCCGCCGAAGAACGGTGATCCGCTGGCTGGGGCCGATCCGGTCGGCTTCGACCCGAATGGTGTGCCCGAGAAGCTCAGCGCCGACACCATCGAGGTGAAGCCGGGCACTGGCAACACCTCCACCCAGTCGGTCGGCCCGGTGGGTGCGGACGGACAGAACGCGGGCACCGACGGCGGTTACGGTGCGATCGGTGTCAATGGCAGCCGGGCCACCCTGCCCTTCGGTCTCGATCCGGCCAGCACGCCGGTGATGGGCAGCTACCAGCAGGGCGTGCAGCAGCCCGCGCATCTGGTGTCCAGCTGGTACCAGCTGGCGCCGCGCTCGGATGATCATCCGCTGGTCGTCATATCGGCCGCGGGCCGCATCCTGTCCGTCGACGACACCGGCGATACCAAGTACGGCCAGTCGTTGACCGTCGACTACGGCAAGCATCTGCCCGACGGCAGTGTGCAGATGCTCGGCACCTACCTGCCGCGCGATATCGGCCCGTTCCCGTCGTGGCGCAATCTGCGCATCCCGCTCGACGAGATCGCGCCCGATGCCGACGCGGTGCGCATCGTCGCCAATGACCCGATTCTGATCGGCGATCAGTGGCTGGCGTTCACCCCGCCGCGGATGCCGAAGTTGGCGTCGCTCAACAGCTTTATCGGCTCCGAGCAGCCGGTGCTGCTGGACTGGGCGGTCGGACTGCAGTTCCCGTGCCAGCGGCCGCTGGACCACAAGAACGGGGTGGCCGAGGTGCCCGGTTACCGGATCCTGCCGGACCGGCCGCTGGCCATCAGCTCGACCAACACCTGGCAGGCCGAGGAATTCGGTGGCCTCCTCGGCTTCTCCCAGATGCTGGCGAAGTCGAGCACTGTTCCGACGTATATGAAGAACGACTGGGCGCGGGACTGGGGTTCGCTGGAGCGGTACGACCAGTACTACCCGAATGCCGTTCCGGCCGAGCTGGACACCGGTAAGGCCAACCGCTCCGGATTCTGGTCGCCCGGACAGCTGCGAGTGTTCTAGACCGCGAAACGGGCCCGCCGACTCGGCGGGCCCGTTCTCGTATCAACGGAGATCCGTATCACACCCGCATGTTCGCGACCACACCAGCGATTGCGTGGGTGGGGTTACACAGGCGCGTGTGTGCTCTGGCGCATTGATGCGTTCTCGACAGCGAAAGGCCGCCGCATCGGCGATACGCGCCGCTGCGACGGCCAAGTGGTGGTGTGGTTGGTGATCCGGCGGGTTCAGACCTTCGCCATGCGAAGCCCGAGTTCACGGCGGAGCAGTTCTTGGGAGGGTTGGCGGGATAACACGCGTAGCACCGCCGGTCGTAGCTCCCGTTGTTCATCTTCGGTGAGCAGTCCGACGAGGTCGCGCAGATCCATATCATCGAAGGCCGCGGTCATGGATAAAGATTACGGTCCGATTCACCGCTGGGAAGGCTTTCGGGGTCAACATTAACGGTATGGTCACGCTGGTTCACGATCGTAACGTGCACGGGCCGCGAGCACTTCGTCCATGCGCTGTTCAGCCCACGTTTATATGGCGCGCATCACAGGCAGCAGACTGTGACCGAGCGCGGTGAGTTCGTAATCGACGCGGACGGGCGCCTCGGCGGTGATCCGGCGTTCCAAACGGATGCCGTGCGAGCCCTCGTGCCCGGCGACGTAGCCGCGGCCCTCGACGCCGCCGCTCTCGGCCCGCAAACCCCTCGCCGCAGTCCGCGCCACCGGCCGCTTCGCCGCCATCAGCGTCCCCGCCACCCCGATCCCGTCGCGCGGCACCGAGGTAACCACCGTCCTGGTCCACGCCGACCGGCCGCAGGTCCCGCTGTTCTTCGTCGGTCAGCAGACGGACAAGCTGGGGTAGATCCATGTCGTCGAAGGCTGCCGTCATGCTTTCAAGGGAACCGGTCGACGCTGTTGGCAGGCCTGTTCGAGCCCAGAGTCGGTCACCGCGCCCGGATGGGGTCGGACTTCTGCCAGCCGTTGACGGATTCGACGGTGGTGGCGATTGTCGCGGGGCGGGCGGTGGGGGCGTAGGGGGTGAACTTTTCGAGTGAGCCCCAGTCGCGGGACCAGTTGTGGTCGAGGTAAGTGGGGATGGCTTGGGATTTCAGGAGTAGACCGGTCCAGCCGAGTGGGCCGCCGCCGATATCGTCCTGCCACGCGTTGGAGGCGTCGGAGCCGACGCGGTCGGGCAGGATGCGCCAGTCGGGGACCTCGGCGACGCCGTCGTGGTGGTCGAATGGGCGCTGGCAGGGGAAGGCCAGGCCGACATGCCAGTCGAGCAGGACCGGATCGGTCTCGCCGACAACGGAATTCAGGGTCGCCAGCTTCGGCAGTCGGGGCGGGGTGACGGCCAGCCATTGCTTCTGGGTGATGTCGTTGTCGACCGCGACCAGCCGCACCGCATCGACCTCGGTGGGCAACTTATCCAGTGGCACACGGAGATTGCGCCAGGACGGGGCGGGTCCGATATCGAGCGGATCGACCGAACCGAGGGTCTTCACTTCGCCGTCCGGTCCGCGGACGCCGTACTCGAGGTGCAGTTCTTGCCCGTAGTTGACCACTCCGTCGGCGTCGACCGAGCGGATCCGGCCCGCCGCGGTAATGGCGAGCACCTGATAGGCGGGGTCGTTGCGCATGCTGTCGGTCAGATCGAGCCGATACCACTGCGAGGTGAGCCCGGCCTGCTGCTGCTCGCTGTCCTGATAGCTACCCATGACCGGAGTCCGCGCCGGATCCAGTCCGAATGGCAATGCCACGGTGCTGCCGTTGATTCCGGCCTGCTGACTGGTGCCGCCGCCGGTACCGGCACCGGTGGTCTTGGTGGTCTTGTTTTTCGAATCCTTATTGACCGAATTCGCACCGCCCGTCACCGTCTCCTCGGCATCGGCGGTGAGGTCCGCGGCCACCCCGTTCGGGGTGAATCCCTTTGATTCCGCAACCAATCCATCGGCGGGGGAGCCGGTGTAGGGGAGCAGTAGCGAGTCGGCGGTATCGGTCTCCACCAGCACCTCGTTGGCGAGAGCGCAGGTATTGCCGCTCAGGGATTGGAAATTCGACTTCGCGATCGAGTACGCCGGGTACTGCGCAACCGCCGCCTTGGCCAGCGAGGCGACCTCGAACAGTACGAGCAGCGCCGCCGCGATCGTCAACGGCGCCGAGGCGTAGCGCTCGAAGCGGCCCGGCGCATCGGTCTTCGCACGGTACGGCTCGCGATAATGCAGCCACACCGCGACCACCAGCGAAACTCCGCTGAGCCCGAGGAACAGCGTGGACAGTCCCTTACCCGCGATCAGCGGCGCCTTATCCCACCACGGCACACCGTAACTGGATACGTACCACCAGCCATTGGATCCGGTGAAGGTGATCGCCAGTAGGAACAGCACCGCCGCCGCGAACAGTGCGCGGTTGCGCGGCGAGCGAATCCCGTTGGTGCCGACCGCAACCGCCGCCAGCGCGGCCAACGACCCGGCCAGTCCGGCATAGACGCCGAAGTGGTGGGTCCACTTGGTCGGCGTGAACATCATCAGCAGCAGCGAGGCGAATACGATTCCGAGAATCCGCACCGACGGCCCACGTGACGTGCCAGGAATCCGCCCCTTCCGCAGCACCTGCAGCACACAGACCAGCAGGCACAGCAGCATGATCAGCACACCGAAGCGTCGCGCCAGCGATCCGTCCGGCGAGAGCATCAACAGCGAATCCCAGCGCGTGCGTTCATCGAACCAGGCCACATTCGGACCGACGAGTGTGCGCACCCGGGTCGCTTCCATCACCGTCGCCAGCGTCTGATCGGCGAAAACCACAACCAGCACGAGAGTTCCCGCGGCCAGCCCAGGCGCCAGCAGCGCCGCATAACGGAAGACAGTGCCGAGACGCGACGTACTGCGGTCCTGCTGGGGCGCGACGGCCGTCTGTCGCTCGGCACTCGATCCGCCTTCGCTCCCGACCGAATTCGCGTTGCCTGCGGAAATCCGCTCGGCATCCGGTGTGGGGGATTCGCTCCCAGCGCGCTCGGCATCGGGTGCTGCCAGCGTGCCCGCGGCATCGCGCGCCCGCCGAATGATGATCTGCAGCACCGGCCGTGAACCCGCGATGAGCGCAGCCACGCAGATGAGCCCGGTCGGACCGGCCGCCAGCGAGAACGCGGCGATCAGCACTCCGACCGCGGCGGGCAGCAGCCGCCCGGTCGCAATGGCCCGCTCGATCGAGCACCAGGTCAGCAGCGCACCCGCGGCGATCAACGGTTCGGGCCGCAGCCCGTTGTCATAGGGCAGCCAGAAGGCGAGGAAGACAAGACCGGCCGTCCACAGTGCCACCTTGTGCCTGCGCACCCGAGCACCCAAGCGCGGCAGCACCTCTCGGCTGATCACCATCCAGCACACGATCCCGGCGGCCAGTGTCGGCAGCCGCATCCACGGGCTGGCGTCGGAGACCTTCGTCATCCAGGCCAGCACCTCGTAGGACCAGCCGAACGGCGCCTCGGGCACCGCGAACCACCGGTAGTAGTTGGCCATGTACCCGGAATGTTCAGAGACACGGGCCATATTCAGGATGTAGCCGTCGTCGGAGGTGTTGGCGCCGATGAAGTGCCACAGCACCAGGATGCCGAGCATCACAGCGTCGGCCAGGGTGAACCGCCACCAGTGCGCGGGCAGGAAGCGCCGGGCCCGTCGACCGTCGGCATTGTCGAGCAGATGCAGTGCGATCAGCGCGATGATCGTGCAGACCGCCGCGGCGAGCATCGCCCCGAGCTTCAGCACCGACGGCGTGGAGGAGAAGCGCGAGTCGATATCGGCGTGGAGCTTCGCGCCATCGAGTTTCGCGGTGTCCAGGTCGGTGAAGACGCCGACCACCTGCGGGCGGATATCACGGGTGATGGTGTTGCGGAACGGCGTACCGTCCTGACGCTTCGCACCGACGAATTCGACCGAGGTCGCGGCCGCCGTCGCGGTGATGGTGACGGCCTCGCATTCGGCGATCTCCGCGACCGGCGCCGACAGCAGCGGAACATCTCGTTGCAGCACCGAGAGCGTGCCATCGGTGACCGAGACGATCAGGCCCTTGGCGCTCGCCTGACCCGAGGCGACCGGAATGGTCGACAGCACTGTGCCCGACCCGGCGGCGGTGACCACCGAGCACGGCAGCGTCGCATTCAGCCGCAGCGGCACATACGAGACCAGCGGTGCTTCCACGCTGGCGCTGTCCGCCTGCGGCCAGTCGAGCACGGCCCGATCCTGTTTCACCGGCAGCAACGGTGTCAGCAGTGCCAGCACGACTCCGAGAAGTCCGGAGACGAGGGCGATCAAGCGGTTGCGGGTGAACGCCGCAGAAGTTCGGTCCGGTCGCACGAGGGACCATGCTAGCCACCCGGGCAGGTGATCCTTGCCACCGAGATAACCCACGGTTCGCGCCGGTGCTCGTGAGCACAGTCGCCGGACGTTCCCGGCGTAGCCGCCGGATCGTTCCGAGCCTGGTGGCCGGAGTTTCCGGCGCGGTAGTCGGAGTTCCGGGCACAGCGGCCGGACCATAGTCGTGAGTGCAGGGGGCCGGATGTGCCGGGTACAGCGTGAGCGCAGTTGCGGGACGGTTCCTCGCGGAGCGGCCGGATCGTTCCGAGCCTGGTGGCCGGAGTTTCCGGCGCGGTAGTCGGAGTTCCGGGCACAGTGGCCGGACATAGTGCGGCGGTCGGATATCGCGAGTGCAGGGATGTGCCCGGCGCAGCGGCCCCGTCCGTGGTGCGAGGCCGGATTTCGCTAACGCAGCGGGCGCACGTCCCAGAGCCACACGTCGTCGACCTGTCGCGGCGCGACGCCCAGCAGTTGCGTCATGGTGGTGCGCAGTACCTCGGAGTTCTTGGTCGCGGGCAGTACGACCACGTCGGCCTCCCAGAATCGCAGATCGTCCGATGCCTGTGTGCGGGTCTCGGCGTCGATGGACGGTACGGCGCCGCTGTCCTGGGCGCGGACCAGTAGGGCGGTGGTCGGGCGGAAGTCCGGTCCGTAGATGCCCTTCTTGTCCGCGCCGGTCGGGCCGACGAAATAGCCTCCGGCGAGCGGGAAGTCGAAATTCGCGTCGGCCTGCCAGCGCAAGGCCTGCGCGTCGGCGGGGCGCGGTGGCGGCACCAGGACGACCGATCCGCCACTCACGTACTGCCGGACGGTCCCGTCGGCGAAGAACTCCGGTGTCGGTGCCCGCTCGATCACCGGCAGGATCGTCGGGGCCAGCGCAACCAAAGCCAGCACGAGCGCCGGGAACCAGGCCAGCGGCCGCCAGTCGACCGGTGACTGCCGCCACGACGTGACCGCCCGCTGGGTCGCCAGCGCCAGCACCGCAGCGATGGCCGGCACCGCCGCCATGGTCAGCCTGGTCTCGAGCACCGTATTGAGCAGCGGGATCTTTTCGGCCCACTGCCATGGCAATTCGATCCCGGTCGGCTGCTTGCCGAACGTGGCCACCGCGCCCAGCGACAGCACCCCGAAGACCCCGATCACCACCGCCGCAGCCCGGACCACCCGGTCGCGCCACAGTAGCGCCACCGTCACGACCAGCAACAGCAGCAGCGGCCAGCCGAAGTAGGCGTTCTGCTCGGTGTCGTTGATGGCCACGTACTGTCCTGGCGTGAATATCCCACCCAGCGATTCGGACGGGAATTGCACGATCGCCTTCAGATCATTGCCCATCGGCCCGTGATCGATCGAGCGATAACTCTGCCGCCCGAAGAACTGCCACCACAGCGGAATCTCGGTGAGCATCAGGGTGATCACCGCTGCCAATGCGACGGTCGGCGTCACCGCGCGCACCGCCCGCCAGCCGGTGCGCGGTGCGTGCAGGTAGTACACGACGGCGAACAGCCCGAAGGCGAGCGCGAAGATCAGCAGTGGTTCTTCGCCGAGTGCGATCTGCATCGCCACCAGTAGACCGAGCGCGACAGCATCTCGAACTCGTCTGCGCGGCTTGCCCGTATCTGCGCCCGGCGGCAACGTCACTATCGCGGTTGTGCCTTCGCTTGTGGTCGCAGCAGCAGTCGTGCGAGCGTTGGGCGGCGGGGCTGCGCCGATTGCATCCTTACTCGTATCGACACCCGTCGCTCGTCGCGCGATCCGGATCAACAGCAGGGCGATGACCGGAAGTAGCGCCAGCAGAACGAAATTCGGGTGCGCGTTGGCATGCGAGATCATCGCGGGCGCGAATCCGCAGAACAGTCCGCCGATCGCGGCGGCGAGTCGGGACTCGACCAATTCCCGGGAGAACAGCCAGTACCAAGCGAACGCGGTGGAGGCGAGTCCGAGTGTGAGGACGAGCACGAAGGTGACCGTCGGCCCGAACAACAGCGTGACCGGCGTCAACGGCACCCCGACCCCGAACATGGCCGTATTGGCCATCATGTTGACTCCGGCCGGGAAGTTCTGCAGATTCGTGCCGAGCGGATTCTCCAGATGCGCCACCGAATGCGCGGTGACCGCGAAGAACCACTCCCACATGGTCTGGTCCTGACCGCTCTTGATCAGATACCCGCTGTGGGTATTGCGCCACTGTCCCGAGAGGACCGTGACGGCCAATGCAAGAAAGCTCACCGAGGCGACCAGATCACTCCGGTCGACCCGGATCCGTCTCCGCTTCGCCGTTCGCTGATCAGGTCTGGCCCCGCCAGCCGGTGTCGATGCCCTGGTAACGACGCCTATTGCTGGTGGTGCCTCGACCCGCAAAACAAACTTCTCCCGTAATTGGTCAGATCAGCGGTCCACGGTACCCAAATACGCTGTGAGCCGCCTGTCGGCTTCCCCGCGCCTTCGAGCCGGGTGGCGTCGGCGACCGACGTGCGGTGCTGGTCGAGTTGGCCGGTACCCGGTCAATTACCCATGTCCTGGCTGGATCAGTCATTGCCGGGCTCATGGTTTGCGTCACACCTGGCTCGCGTCGATCAGCGGTTGACCACGATCAAGGTGAAAGGCCCGATTTCGGTGGTGGTGAAGTGCGGGTCGGCGAAGAGCTTCTTGGGGAAACTCACGGTGTAGCGCTTCACATTGGGGTCGTTGGGGTAGACGTCCTTGGCCAGGCGCAGCGTGTAGTCGTCACCGCTGCTGCGGAAGAGGAAGGCGTCCGGTGCGCGCCATGGACTCTTGCCGAGCGCGTCCAACAGCGCGGCGGATGAGTCCAGCTCGGTCCATGCCTCGATGGTCGCGGCGCGGCCCGCGAAATCGGCGAGCGGGTTGGCGTAGTGCGAGGTGAGTGCCTGGAAACCGTAGTACGGATAGAAGGAAAGGAAACTCGTATCGGCGGTGAGCACGACCGAATCCGAGCGCGACCTGCCGGTCTGTTCGAGAAGTGCCGCATCGATAGCGCGGTAGTACGCCGCCGCGCCGGGCGCCCGCTTATCGGCGCGCTCGCCGTTGCCATCGGTATCGGAGTAGGCGGTGGTGATCTCCGGCTTCAGCACCCGCGGGATGTCCTGCGTGAACGCGAGTGCGCCGACGACGGCGACCACGACCACGACGAGCCGGAACCGCCCCGGCTCATTGACCGCCTGGTAGGCCGCCCGTGCGCCCTCGACGAAACCGAACGCACCCGCCGTCGCGAGCAGCACCTCGAGCACTGGTGTCAACCGGAACGAGAGCAATGTCGTACCCGCCGCGGTCGCCGTCATCGACAGCAGACACCACAGGTAGATCGCCACCACGCCGATCCCGATCGCCTGGGCCCGCCGCGACGATCCGGCCCGCACCACCAGCCATGCGGTCCCGATCAGAAAGAAGGCGCCCGACAGCGAGAACTCGGCCATCGGCAACGGCAACTCCGCTCCGCCCTCGGGCAGATAGTGGAACGCCGTCCCCGAACTCGGCATCGTCCCGCCGAGCATCTTCAATACGAACGGCAGCCACACGATCAGTGCCACCACACCCGCGATCGCGCCGATTACGACCAGCCGCACCAGCGGCGGCACCGCCGCCCGCCACACCGAACCCGATCCGTCCTTGCCAGCGCCGCGCCGGCGCCGGTTCGCCGCCCGCACCGCGAGCCCCGCCGAGACCAGACCCATCAGCCCGACCGCGAAGGCCGCCACCGCGAAATACAACGTGTAGAACGAGGCCGCCATCCCGAGGAACAGACCAGCGCCGAGCACCGCCCCCCAACCTCCGGCCGTTTCCGTACCGCCGCCCGTCGGGGCGTTGCCCGCTGTGCCTTCCCGACCCGATACAGCGGCATCACCTGAGGTGGCGGCGCTGCCCGACGCCGCAGCGCCGAGTGCGGCGCTCGACAGTTCGAGCGGCCGGTACAGCGCACCCCACGCGAGGACCAACGCGGGCGGCAGCAGCAAGACGATGACCGCGCTGTACGCCTCCGGCGAGGCATACGCCACCGTCACGGCCGTCGTCGCCGCGCTGACCCCGATCGCCCAGTCGGCGCGTATCAGCCTGGACCACAGGACGAATGCGATCACCGCGACCACCGCGAGCGACCCGATCGCATACGGTTTGAACGCCTCCCAGCCGTCCATTCCGAGCACAGTCGCCACCCGACCGCCGATCCAGAACCATCCGGCGGGATAGAAGGGGGGCAGGTCGGCGTAGGTCATATCGTGCAGTGCGGCGCTATCGGTCAGCCGCGTCAAGTATTCGGTACGGAACTCCTGATCCACCGAGACGCCGAGCAAATACAGCTTGGTCGCCGCCAGCGGCATCCCGAGCGTCACCGTGACGAACGTCGAAATCCCCACCCACGACAGCGCTTTCGCCGCCCAGGGCCACCGCCGTGCGCGCATCAGCCAGATCGCCGCCCCCAGCAGCACCGCAGCCCCGACCTGCCCGACCGTGGTCAGCGCACGGGTCACATTGGACGAGTTGAATGCTGGCCACTGCACCATCGAAAACGCAACCAGCCCAACGGCGGCCACCGCCGCGGCCACCGCCGCGGCCAGCACCGCTTCGCCGACCCCCGAGCCGATATGCCGGATCAACACAGCCCCACGCCCGCGCGTCGGCACCGACTCCCCGGAGCGTTCTGCCATGACGGTGCTCAACGGAGTCCTCCATCTTCGATGCGATGCGCCGAGCCCGCTGCGATGCGATGCGCCGAGCCCGCTGCGCTGCGCTGCGCCGAGCCCGCTGCGCTGCGATGCGCCGAGCCCGCTGCGCTGCGATGCGCCGAGCCCGCTGCGCTGCGATGCGCCGAGCCCGCGGTCGGTCTGGTGGTGCCGAAGCCCGGCGAGGTATCGCAACCCCTATGCGCCGAATCAAGAGCGGCCCGATGGCGTGTGACAGCGATCCTTGTCGAGCGATCCGCGAGATCCCGCGTGTGGTCCGCGGGAATCGGCGTGCTGCCCGCGAGACCTGTCGTGCCGATGACGACGCCCGCCCGCCCGCAAAGCCACACACGGCGCTGACCACCGCATATCCGGCGGCGAGTTGTCCGTTCGCTCACTCGCACCAAGCCTCCGTATCCAGGTCGACCGTGATCTGATCGGATCCGCGCCCGCCACGCCGTCCGCCTGCCCCGCAGGAGCAGACCCGAATGCTGGGTGGCGGATGGGTCGGACCAGTCCGAGCCGGGTCGATGGTATCGACCGGACCCATCGCGGCCGTCCGACTGTCGCGTCGGATGCATCGCGCAGCGCGGATACGAACGAGCCGCACCCGCCCCGCGCAACGGATGCGCGGACGACCGGGTGCGGCTCGGGGAGATCAGATGGGCAGCTTGCGGAAGATCGGGCGCGGGATATGGCGCAGGATCATCATCACCAAGCGGAAGGTGCCCGGTGCCCAGACCAGCTCCTTGCCCCGTTGCGACGCCGAAACCGCCAGTGCCGCAATATCTTCCTTATTGACGGTGAGCGGAGCCTCTTTGACGTGCGCTGAGAACCTGGTCCGCACCATGCCCGGCCGGATCACCAGCACCCGCGGGCCGTGCGGGCGCAGTGCCTCGCCGAGTCCGAGGTAGAACCCGTCCAGTCCGGCCTTGGTCGACCCGTAGACGAAGTTCGAGCGGCGTACCCGCTCACCGGCGACCGAGGACATGGCGATGATCCGTCCGAAGCCCTGCTTCTTCATCTTCTCGCCGACCAGCACGCCGACCGAAACCGCCGCGGTGTAGTTGATCGCGGCCACCTGCACGGCCTTGCGCTGGTTCTGCCACAGCTCTTCCGGATCGCCGTCCAGTGCGAAGGCGACGATGGCGACGTCGACATCGCCGCCGTCCCAAGCCGCTTCGATCACCTTCGGGTGGCTCTCGGTATCGAGCGCGTCGAAGTCGATGACATCGACCTGGGTCGCGCCCGCCGCCTTCATCTGGGCGACGGCGTCCTCCCGCAGCGGATCACTGGGCAGTGTGGCCAAGATGATGCGCGCCGAACTCTTCCTCAGGTACTCGGCGCAGATCGCCAAGCCGATCTCCGAGGTACCACCCAGCAGCAGGATGGTCTGCGGATTGCCTACGGCATTAATCACTGGAGCTCCAGCCTTCTCGCCATATCGGACATGAAAACGCCTGTGGGGTCGACACTTCGGCGGATCTTGATCCACTCGTCGATCCGGGGGTACATCTGGTGGAAGGTCTCCGCGGTGGTGCGCGAATCCTTCGCGGTGTACAGCCGCCCGCCGAACTCCGTGACGCGGCGGTCCAGCTCGCTCACCAGCTCGTTCAGCCCCGGCTTGATCGGGAAGTCGACGCAGATGTTCCAGCCCGGCATCGGGAAGCTCAGCGGTGCCGGGTTACCCGGTCCGAACAGCTTGAAAACGTTGAGCGCCGAGTAGTGCCCGGAGGCCTGGATATCGATGATGATCCGCTTGAATTCCTCGACCGCCTCGGTCGGCACCACGAACTGGTACTGCAGGAATCCATTGGAACCATAGCCACGGTTCCACTCCGCGATCATGTCGAGCGGGTGGTAGAACTGCGTGAGATTCTGCACCTTGCCGGTGTAGTTGCCGCCCATGGCGTAGTACGCCTCGCCGATGGCCTGCAACGTCAGCTTGTTCATGGTCCAGTTCGGGAAGATATCCGGAACCGTCATCAGTTGCGGCGCATCGAATTTCAGCGGCTTCTTGCGCAACCGCTTGGGCAGCTCGTCGACCTTGGCCAGGCGGCCACGGGTGATGGTGGCCCGGCCGAGCTTGGGCAGCGGGCTGATCACATCGAACCACGCGGAGGAATACGTGTAGTTCGCCTCGCTGCCGTCGCTGTGCGCGGCGATGGTCTCATCGAGCGTCGTGGTCTTCACGCCGTCGTTGAGGAAGTACGCCGTCTCGGTGGGCGCCATCTCGATGGTCGCGCGCAGGATGATGCCGGTGAGTCCGTTACCACCGACGGTCGCCCAGAACAGCTTGGCGTTGCGCTTCGGCGTGACGTGCTGCACCTGCCCGTCGGCGGTGAGCAGCTCGATCGAGCGCACGTGGTTGCCGAAGCTGCCCTCGCTGTGATGGTTCTTGCCGTGGATATCGGAGGCGATGGCGCCGCCGATCGTCACCTGACGGGTGCCGGGCAGCACCGGAACCCACAGCCCGAACGGCAGCGCGGCCTTCATGAGCTGGTCCAGGCTGACACCGCCGTCCACGTCGACGATCCGGGTGTCCCGGTCGATCCGGTGGATACTGTTCAGCGCCGTCATATCGACGACGAGGCCGCCCGCGTTCTGCGCGTGATCGCCATAGGACCGCCCCAACCCGCGCGCGATGATGCCGCGGCGCAGGTGGGCCGGCTTGGAGTCGTTGTCCTCGGCGACCATGGCGACGGCCTTGGCGATCAGTTCGGGATCGCTCGTCGAGAGCACTTCGGAAGATGTTGGTGCGGTGCGACCCCACCCGGTCAATGTCTTGGTCCGCGTCGGCAGCGTGTACGTGCCGTCGGCGACATTGCCGGAGTTACCGGTTGTGGTGGCGGTCGGAGCTTTCGTGGACATCGGCATAGAGGCTACATGCATGAGCGGATATCCGGTCGGCGTCGCCGTACTCCCCAGTATGTGAGGTCCGACATCGGTTCCATCTCCCCGGACAAACGTCCAATCGGCGCTCGGTCCGCGTGTCCCGCGTCACACCGTTACGCTCGTCGGCGTGCAAGCCGAACCCCACCTGCCGCTCCCGGCCGAACTGCCTCTGGTCGACGAGCCGGGCGGAACCGATGTCGACCTCAAGACCCAGATCATTCGCTTCACACTCACCGGCGGCCTGTCGGCCGTCGTCGACTATGGGATCTACAGCTTCCTGCTGAACCTGATCGGCCTGCCGGTCAGCGTCGCCAAGTCGATCAGCTTCATCGCGGGCACCACAACGGCCTACCTGATCAATCGCCGCTGGACCTTCCAGGCCCCGCCGAGCCGAGCCCGCTTCATCGCCGTGGTGCTCCTCTATGCCGTCACCTTCGCCGTTCAGGTCGGCATCAACCAAGTGCTCTACGCCACACTCTCCGACGACTGGTGGCGCCAGCCCCTGGCCTTCGTCATCGCGCAGGGCACCGCCACTGTCATCAACTTCGTCGTCCAACGCCTGGTCATCTTCAAACTCCGCTAACGCCCCCGCACCCCAACACACACCCCGCGTGACACCCGCACACCCCGACACCGTCACGGGTGTGCAACCACACAACAGGCGCGCAGCCACACAACGGTGTGTACACCCGCCGTGGCCGCCACAGCCTCGGCCCGCCACCCAGCGTCAGCGGATCACCGCGGCACCAAGTCCGCCTGCGCCGCTGCCTTGGCACCGAAGTAGTCGCCGCCCTTGGCGCGGACGTTGTCAGTGCCCCACTCCCGCTGCTCGCGCGCTGCGGGCACCAGATGCGGAATGTGTTTGCGGCAGTGGATGTAGGCCTCCTCCACATCGACGACCACCCAGTGCTCGGCGGCTCGGCCTTTGATGTTCTCGGGGAGTTCGGGCACGGTGCGGCGCAGTGCGGGATCGTCGACGATCCGGGCCGAGCCATTGATGTGCAGTCCGATCAGATCTTGGACGAAATCGATTAGCAGGATGCCTACGTGGGGGTTCTCCAGGATGTTGCCGAGGCTGGCCATGACGCCGTTGCCGCGGTATTCGGGGTAGGCAATCGTGCGTTCGTCGATGACGTGCAGGAAGCCCGGCAGCCCGGCGCGGAAAGTGGCGTCGCATTCGCCGTGCTTATCCGAGGTGGCGATGAAGGCCATATCCATCCTGGCGATGAATTCGATCATCGTCGGGTTCAGCCGATCACGTACTTGGTCCTGATAGAAGCGTTCGGCGCGGTCCTGCGTACCGTATCTGTCCTGCAGTTCGTGCTCGCCGTCACTGCCACAACTCGTACCGGGCATCTGTGCCCCCTCTGGTAGCTGGAATCCGGCACGCTTCGACAGGCTCCGCACTGAACCCGCGACTAAACCGAAATCTCGTCCATTTTAGTCCGGCAAAGCAGCAAAATCCATGTTGAGAATGCACTGAATGTTTAGTTAGCGCAAGGGTTTCCGCGAGTTAGCTAAAATCCGACCGGCCGGGATTTTATCCGCGGCCGGTCGGGTTCGGATGCACTCAGGCAGGCGTCAAAGTCACCGGAACGCCATTGAAGACCGCATTCCCGGACGGCACGTCGACCACTGAATCATCGGTCAGCACATTGGCATTCACCCCGGCATGGGCACGGGCCACGGTCTGTGCGCTATCGGTATGGCCCCACCCGTGCGGCAGACTCACCACGCCCGGCATGATCGCCTCGGTCGGCTCCAGCGGTACGGTCAGCGTCCCCGCGGCAGACTTCACCACGGCGGCATCGCCGAGCCCCAACCGCGCCACATCCGCTGGATTGATGTGCAGCGTGCAGGTATTCGATCCGCTGACCAGCGTCGGGATATTGTGCATCCAACTATTGTTGGAGCGCAGTTGGCGCCGCCCGATCAACACCACTTCCGGCGCGGCGTCGGCGAGCCGGGCCCGCATCCGTGCGACATCGTCCAGCAACGGCTGCGGCGCCAACTCGACCTTCTTCGACGCCGTCCGCAGCACCCCCGGCAGTCGCGGCTGCAGCGGACCGAAATCGACTCCGTGCGGATTGTCCAGCAGCACTTGCAGATTCAGTGTGCCGCCATTCCACTCGCCGTACGGCCCGAGCCGCAACAGCATATCGATGCGCTGTTCGGTGCTGCTGACCCCGATGAGTTCGGGCCGCCGCTCCGCTATGCCCGCTTTGTGCAGTGTGCCCGTGATGATCAACTCGTCCACGGCTGTCAACGGGTCTTGCCCGCCGGAGCCCGAATGCGGCTGGCCGGTCAATGCGGCCCCGAGGCGCGCCACAACCGCGGCCTCCGATGGCCGTTCACCCAGCGGCACCAACGGCGGCGAGTACCGCGCGTAATTGCGGACGGCGAACTGCAACAGCGCGAAATCGTAATGTGGCGATTGCACCGGCCGCGGTGGCGGCAGGATCACATCGGCGTGGCGTGTGGTCTCGTTCAGGTACCGGTCCACGCTCACCATGAACTCCAGTTGGGCGAACGCCGCATCCAACCGCGGCCCACTCGGCGCCGACAGCACCGGGTTCCCCGCGACGGTGACGAGTGCGCGTACCTGTCCGGCGCCCGGCGTGGTGATTTCATCGGCCAGCGTCGCCACCGGAAGTTCGCCCATCGCCTCCGGCAGCCCACGCACCCGGCTGGCCCAGCGACCGGTGCGGAACGGCTTGGTGCGATTGATGCCACCGGCCGCGGCATGTGCGAACATCGCGCCGCCGGGAGCGTCCAAATTGCCGGTGAGCGCATTGATCACCTCGACCAGCCACTGCGTGACCGTCCCGAATTCGGCTGTGCAGGTACCGATTCGCGCGTAGACCGCCGCGGTCGGCGCGGCCGAGAGCTCGCGAGCGAGCCGCAGCACCGTCTCGGCGGGCACACCGGTTCGCCGCGCGACCACCTCGGGAGTGAATTCCGCCGCGGCTGTACGTACCTCGTCCAGTCCGGCCACCTCGACCTTGATATCGGTCAGGTTCTCCGCGAACAGCGTATGCACGATCCCGAACAACAGATACGCGTCGCTACCAGGCCGGATGAACAGATGTTCATCGGCGAGCTTCGCGGTCCTGGTCAGCCGGGGATCGACCACAACGAACTTGCCGCCGCGCTTGCGCAGCGCCTTCAACCTGCCCGGGAAATCCGGTGCGGTACACAGCGAGCCGTTCGACTCCAGTGGATTCGCGCCGAGCATGAGCAGATAGTCGGTGCGATCCAGATCCGGCACCGGGACGGTCAGCGGATCACCGAACATCAACCCGCTCGCCACCTGCTTGGGCATCTGGTCGGCGGTGCTCGCCGAATACAGATTCTTGGTGCCCAGCGCCCGGATCAGCACGGGCATATACAGCGTTCCCGCGACGGTATGCGCGTTCGGATTGCCGAGATACAGTGCCGCCGACTGACTTCCGTGCTCGGCCACGATCGCCGGGAACCGCTGCGCGATGAGATCGAACGCCTCGTCCCAGGATGCGGTGCGCCAGGTATCGGTCGCCCGATCGCGAATCATCGGCTCGGTCAGCCGATCCGGATCCTGATCCAGATGTCCGAAGCTGGCCCCCTTGGGGCAGATGAACCCCTTGCTGAACGGATCCTCCCGGTCCCCGCGAACCGAGGTCACCCGATCCTGTGCGTCGAGGGTGATCTCGAGTCCGCAGACCGCCTCGCACAGCGGGCAGGTCCGCAACAGCGTCCGGGTGTCTTCAGTGATCTGGGCCATACCCCCATCATGGCCTGCGGTGGATCTAAGTGAAACAAGAACGATCGATATGTCACGGGTGGACCGCACTGGCGTATTCCGGGAATCAGTCGAACGGCATCAACGTGACGACTGATTCGCGAGAACATGGGTAACTCGTCGGGTACGCCCAAGACTGATCATGCACTCGACGCACGACCTGTACGCAGGCCGAGCGGCACCCAACGGGTATGGCCCGAATATGCGGGGAGGCGGACCAGCGTCAGCAGGCGACGCTGGTGACGGCCTTCTCGCTGCGCCGCGAAAGCGCCGAGCGAACGGCCGCACCGATCGCGACTACCGGCGGGATCCAGCGGGCCTCGCCCGGGGTGACGCCCCAGCAAGCTTCGCCGGTGGTGAGCTGGGTGGGGGGCAACGGGATGCCGTCGCCGTCGGTGTAGACGGTGGCGCCCGCCTCGCGCAGTGCCTCCAGCGCCATCGCGGCCTTGCGCAGACCGGTGACCAAGTGGATCTCGCGACGCTCGGCACCAGGGATCTCGATCACCGGACCGGAAAGGTCGTTCGCGCGCAGGTACCGGCGAACCTCGCCGGCCAGCTCACCGCTGATCTCGATGCCCGACACGTCCTCGTCCGTGATCAGGCAGATCCCGTTGGCCGTTTCAGCGATCGTCCACCCGCGCTGGATGTAGTCCTGCGCCGCGGCAGTCATCTCTGCCGCCGATGCGGAAGTCGGAAACGTGGTGCGCACTGTCTTTCTCCATTCCCCGATAGATCTGGGTCCTGCATACGTGGTTGGTATCGGGGCGGGGTGGGGTGGGCGTTACGGGTTGTACAAAAGATCTTGGTGACTGTCGGATTCGTCTCACCCAGTGCGCGATGGCTATCACCGGGCACCTATTGGCGGGCTGTCGAATTGGGGGAAGGATCGCCATATGAGTGCAGCATCGCGTAGCGATTCGGTGGGGGGCGGCCCTCAGGTGACGGGTGGGCCCGATAACCCCAACCGCGGGACGCCGGATTCGGTGGAGCTCGAAACCGAATCGCGCTGGATCGCTTGGAAGGAGAACGCGTCGAAGCGATTCACGCGCAGCACCGACGAGCCCGAACCCGCCGAGCCCTTCGAAAGTCCGCGGGCCTGGAGCGCCGATGCGGCCCGCGGCCTGCTCGACGTGCAGTTCCACCGTCCCGCGACCAGGACGCTGCTGCCGCTTGCCTACATGCTCGGCCTGGCCTTCGCGATCGGCATCCCGATCGCATTGACGGTGCTGATGTGGCAGGTCTCGGCGGTTCTCGGAGTGCTGGCCGGTTTGATCGCGGTGCCGCTCGGACTGACCATCGCGGCGGTGGTGCGCCTGCTGCTCGAATTCCTCGAGAACGCGTCCAAGCTGGCGTCCAGGGTGGAGCACATCGCCGATCTCGCCGACGACCTGTTCCAGGCGCTCGCCGATGTCGCCGAGCCGGTCAACCAGCTCTCCGAAGACGTTCGCGCCGTGCAGTTCTGGCGCTTCCGCAGGCGTGGTGAAAGGAAGTAGAACCGGGCTTAATTGCCCGATCATCGCCAGCAGGAACCTCTTCGGCGCTGGTGCGTCATTGGCGTATCTGGGCCAGGCATCGTGACCTGTGTCGGATTTACTGTGAAACAATGCTGTTCGGATATCCGGATATCGATGGCGGATAGCGGTAGGAGAAGCGCCGGACCGGCGGACACGGGAGGTCAACCGGGTGATTCGGCACGTGGCGCGAGGGGGAAGCATGGCTTTACCGCAGGGCACGACCGGTTCGACCATGCCGCGCAGGCAGCTCGGACGGCACCTGCGTGATCTGCGCAACCGGGCCAGGATGACCACCAGGATGGCGGCCCAGCAGCTCGAGTGGTCCGAGGCCAAGATCTGGCGCATCGAGACCGGCCAGACCTCGCTGCGCAGTCTGGACGTCGAGGCCATGTGCAAGATCTACGGTGCACCAACCGATCTCGTCCAACCGTTGACCGCGCTCGCCAGGGAGACCAAGGCCAGGGGTTGGTGGACCGGGTACAGCGATGTGATCGCCGAGGGTTTCGAGGTGTACATCGGGTTGGAGGAGGCCGCTCGCGCGCTGTCCACCTACGAGAACGACCTGGTCCCCGGACTGTTGCAGACCGAGGCCTATGCCAGGGCACTATTGCAGTCCGCGCGTCCGGCGGCATCGGAGGCCGAGATCGATCGCCGGGTGCGGTTGCGCATGGCCAGGCAGGCGTTGGTCATCCGCAAGGATGCACCGCTGCAGTTGGATGTGGTGATCAGCGAGGCGCTGCTGTGGCGGCGCGTCGGCGGTGACGAGGTGGCCGCCGAACAGCTGAACCACCTGCGGCGCATGTGCGATCTGCCGAATGTGCGAATTCAGGTGGTGCCCTCGGATTCCGGCTATCACGACGGCATGGATTCCGGCCGGTTCGTGCTGTTGGAATTCGCGGAGGCGCAGGGCGAGCTGCGTGAGCCGCCGGTGGTCTACGTCGAGGCGTTCACCGGCCCGGTATACCTGGACAAGGAACCCGAAATCGAGCGATACCGTAAGGCTTTCGCGAGCATCAAGGCGGTCGCGGTGGACGGACGCCGTGGCATCGAAGAAGCGCGCGATAGTATCTGAGCTGGCCGCTCAGCACTTCTGGCGACTACCCCAGGTGCGCTCGAGCACCTCACGGTGCGTCGGCAGCGCTGATTCGTAGACCTCGCGCCCCTTCTCGGTGAGACAAACGAAGATCGCACGCCGGTCGTCGGAGCACATGGTGCGCGAGACGAGTCCATCGCGCTCGAGGCGTGCCACCGCGCGCGAGAGTGCACTCTGGCTCAGGTAGATGTCGTTGGCGAGGTCGCTCATCCGGTAGTTGCCGCAGTCGGCGTCGATCAGCCGGTCCAGCGTCTCGAACTCGCTGAGTCCGATGTCGTGCTTGCCCTGCAGCTCTTTCTCGAGCGCACAGCTCACGGCGGCGTGCCGGTCGAGCAGCTCACGCCACTCGGCGACCAACCCGGCGGGCGCCACATCGCGCCCCATTAATTCTGTTGTCGACGGCTTCGACATGGCCCTATCCTAGTGCCCCGGATCGGCCAATGCAAGTGCATTAAATGTGTTGGCATCTAATGTCGGCGCATGTAATGTTCCGTCCATGACTTCTGCAGCAACCCTTTCGGCCGCGACGGCGACCGATCCGACCAGATGGACCACCCGTCTCTGGGGCATGCTGATCACCCTCTGCATCGTGTTGTTCCTCGATGGTCTGGACGTCTCGATGATCGGCGTCGCGCTGCCGTCCATCGGCGCCGAACTCGATCTGTCGACCTCCACCCTGCAGTGGCTGGTCAGCGGCTACGTGCTCGGCTACGGCGGCCTGCTGCTGCTCGGCGGACGCACCGCCGACCTGCTCGGGCGGCGCAAGGTCTTCCTGATCGCACTCGCCGTCTTCGCAGTCGCCTCGCTGGCCGGCGGCCTGGTCACCTCCGGCCCACTGCTCATCCTGACCCGCTTCATCAAGGGCCTGGCCGCGGCGTTCACCGCCCCGACCGGTTTGTCCATCATCACCACCAACTTCGCCGAAGGTCCGGCCCGCAATAAGGCGCTGTCCATCTACACCGTCTTCGGTGCGGGCGGTTACTCCATGGGCCTGCTGTTCGGCGGACTGATGACCGGCATCGGCTGGCGCTGGACCTTCCTGCTTCCGGTCCCGATCGCGCTCGCCGCGCTGGCCGCGGCCTGGGTGCTGGTGCCCAAGGACGAGGCCGCCGAGGAGGGCGGACACGACATCCTCGGTGCGCTACTGTCCACCGCCGGCATGCTGCTGCTGGTCTACACCGTGGTCTCCGCGCCCGAGGCGGGCTGGGGCTCGGCGCGCACCATCGGTTCGTTCATCGGCGCGGCCGTGCTGTTCGCCGGATTCGTCGCGGTGGAGAAGAAGGTCAAATACCCGCTGGTGCGACTGGGCATCTTGCGCAAGGTGACGCTGGTCCGTGCCAGCCTCGCGATCATCGCGGTCGCGGGTTCGTACTTCAGCTGGCAGTTCATCGTGACCCTGTACCTGCAGGATTCGCTCGGCTGGTCGCCGCTGAAGCTGGCCATGTCGTTGCTGCCGGTCGGTCTGCTGGTCGTCGCCTCGGCGTTTTTCTCCGATAAGCTCGTCGACCGGTTCGGTACCGGACCGATCATCGCCGTCACCATGGTCGTCATGGCCATCGGCTACCTGCTGTTCCTGCGGCTGGATACCGCGCCGTCGTACCTGACGATGCTCCTGCCCGCGGTGCTGCTGATCGGCATCGGCTGGGTCGGCTTCCCCGCCATCAACATTCAGGCGACCAACGGCATTGATGACGATGAGCAAGGTCTGGCGGCCGGTGTGCTGCAGACCTCCATGCAGGTCGGTGCGGCCATCGTGCTCGCGGTGAATACCGCGATCATCTCCTCGGGCAACCAGGCCGCGAGCACCCCGTCCGCGGTGCTCGACAACTACCGGCCCGGCCTGCAGTTCGCCGCCGGTGTCGCCATCGTCGGCGCACTCATCGCCCTGACCGCTTACCTGCCCAAGCGTGCGAAGGCGCGGGCACAGGAGCCGGAGTTGGAACTCGTCGGCTGAATCCCCTTCCGGCCGACAGTAAGTCGAACGTCACCGCTTCCCTCCCTCATCGGGAGCGGTGGCGTTCGCCCCTTTCCGGGCACTCAGCTCAGGAGAAGGGTGGTGCGGCAGCGTCTTTGGGGGACCGGATATAGGTCAGCGGCCGACCGTCGAGACCGGTCTCGGGCCATTCGATACCCAGCCGAGGATCGAAAGCGTCCATATCCCGGTCGAATTCCGGCGTGTACTCGAGCGAACACAGGTAGGTGACGGTCGAATTGTCGGCCAGCGACAGGATCGCATGGCCGAGCCCCTCGGACAGGAACATCGAGCGCCGGTCGACATCGTCGAGCACCACGCTGTCCCAGCGTCCGTAGGTCGGTGAGCCCGGCCGCAGATCGACGACCACATCGAGAAACGCACCGCGCACACAGGTCACGTACTTCGCCTGCCCCGGCGGATCCGCGGTGTAGTGGATGCCGCGCAGCACCCCGGCCGCCGACACCGAGCAGTTGACCTGGCGCAGATCGAACGGCCTACCGGTCACCTTCTCGAACTCCGAGGCCTTGAACGATTCGAGGAACATGCCACGGTCGTCGCCCAGTTGGCGCGGTGTCATCACCCATGCGCCCGGTACGGCGAGTTCACGGAACTCCATCACCAATCCCGTCCGCGCTCGAGCAAATCGAGCAGGTAGCTTCCGTATCCGGAGCGAACCAGCGGTTCGGCCAGCGTGCACAGCTGTTCATCGTCGATGAAGCCCTGCCGCCACGCGACCTCTTCCGGCACACCGATTTTCAGGCCCTGCCGCTGCTCGATGGTGCGTACGTAGTTGGCGGCGTCCAACAGCGAGTCGAAGGTGCCGGTGTCCAGCCATGCGGTACCCCGGGCGAGCACATCGACGCGCAGCCGATCCTGTTCCAGATAGGCGCGATTGATATCGGTGATCTCGTATTCGCCACGGGCCGACGGCCGCAGCCCGCGCGCGATCTCCACGACATCGTTGTCGTAGAAGTACAGCCCGGGGATGGCGTAGTTCGACCGCGGCACCTTGGGCTTCTCCTCGATCGAAACCGCTCGTCCGTCGGTGAATTCGACGACGCCGTAGGCGGTCGGATCCGAGACCCAGTACGCGAAGACCGCGCCGCCGTCGATCACGGCGAAGCGCTCGAGGCTGGTGCCGAGCCCGGGGCCGTGGAAGATATTGTCGCCGAGCACCAGTGCGGCGCTGTCGCCACCGATGTGGTCGGCGCCGAGGACGAATGCCTTGGCGAGTCCGTCCGGTTCCGGTTGCACCACATAGCTGATCGCGATGCCGAATTGCGAGCCGTCGCCGAGGAGGCGGGCGAACGCGTCCGCGTCCTCCGGGGTGGTGATGACCAGGATGTCCCGGATGCCCGCCAGCATGAGGGTGGACAGCGGGTAGTAGACCATCGGTTTGTCGTAGACCGGGACCAGCTGCTTGCTCACCCCGCGCGTGATCGGGTGCAACCGGGATCCGGTGCCACCGGCCAAGATGATTCCACGCATGGTCCCCGAGTCTGCCAGGCGCGTCGAGCTCGGCTTCGGCGAGGTTCCGACTCGCCTACAAATTGATCACGAACGTTTCGTGATCCGGCGCGATGGGCGATATATGTTGCGTAGATCACGTTATGGTGTTCTGAACATCAGCGTGTGAGATGTCAGCGTCGACTCTCGCCTGGAGAACCGTTCGGTCGGGCTCGGCGCGCCAGTGGTGAGGTAGGTGCGCGATGTCGGTGACCAGCGTGAGTGAGTTCGGCCCACAAGGACCGGATGCCGATGAGCCCGGGCTGTTGATGAATCCGGATGGCCCCAGCGCCCCGGCCCGATTGCTCCTGGCGACCTGCCTCGGTGCGGTTCGGCCGGTGCTGCGGCTGTTTCCGGTCAGCCGGACGACCATCCCCATCGGCGCGGCCGCGATCGACGGGCTGGCCTGGTTGCGGCCGATACCGCGTGGCGTCGATCGGGAACAGGTGGTGCTGAACGGTTTCCGGATGGAGATCCTGCGTCCGTCCGGTGGTTCCCGTGCCCTGCGGCACGGCGCGGTGCTGTACATGCACGGTGGCGGCTTCGCCATCTGTGGACTCGGCACCCATCGGCCCATCGCGGCCAGTCTGGCCCGGCGCACCGGGCTGCCCGTGGTCAATGTCGACTACCGCCAACTGCCGGGACGCAGTATCGCCGAGGCGATCGACGACTGTCTGACCGCGTACCGCTGGCTGCTGCGGCACGGCGCCGACCCGTCCCGGATCATCTTCGCGGGCGATTCGGCGGGCGGCTTCCTGGCCTTCACCACCGCCTTGCGCGCGATCGAGAACGGTCTGCCGTCCCCGGGTGGGCTGGTCGGGCTGAGCCCACTGCTCGATCTGGACTACGCGGCCAAGCGGAACTATGTGAATGTCGAGCGCGATCCCTACCTTCCGCTGTCCGCGCTGGAGGCGGTCGTGCGGATCGGCGCGGAACTGGACGGCAAGCTGGATCCGCTGGTGTCGCCGGTCAACGGTGCGTTGGCGAGCCTGCCGCCGGTGCTGCTGATCGCCGCCGAGGACGAGGTGCTGCGGTATGACTGCGAGCTGATGGCCCGCAGGCTGACCGAGGCCGGTGTGCCGAACGCGCTGGAGATCTGGCGCGGTCAGGTGCACGCCTTCATGGCCATTGCCCCCAATCTGCCCGAGAGCAGGATGGCGCTGGCCCGGGTGTCCCGGTTCGTGCGGGCCCGCCTCGAGCCGCCGCAACAGGCTCGGACGGCTTGACCTGGATCGGCCGGACGAGTCGAACCCCGTCTCCTGACTGTGCTTTTTCGGTGGTCAGGAGACGGGGTTCTTTGCTTGTGCCGCGAGTCGGGGAATTCCTGTTGTCGTCTGGAGAATTCCCTGCGCTGTGAATTCCGTCCGCCATTTAGTTCAGTCTTATTCACCTTCTGTTCATTTATTTGACAGGGTGGCCGTAACTCGGCCGGGCAACAGAAACCCCGCCCGATGGCTTGGCTCGGGCGGGGTTTCTGGCTCGTTTTCAGTTGTGCGAGTTCAGTTGTATAGAGCCGTCGTCCGATTTACTTCGGCGCGGCGAACGGCGCGCTGGTGGTGGCGAAGTACTGGATCGCCGCACCGATCGCGACCGGGGCGGTCACGAGGATCTGGCCCGCGAGCACACCGAGCGCGCCGACCGCGACGATGCCGCCGAGGCAGCCGATGGCGGCCGCGGGGATGAAGGCGCCGAAGAGGCCGATGATGGCGGCCGACGCGACCGTCGCGCCGGCGATACCGCCGAGCACGCAGCCGACCGCGCCGCCGCCGAGGCCACCGACCAGGGTGCCGATGGTGGCGCCCATGGAGATGGTGTCCTTCATGCGGTTGAAGGCGGCCAGCTCACGGTCGTACTCGTTCTTGAACGGCGCCTTGTCCTCGTAGGGCAGGGCGACGGGCTTGTAGGTGGCGTGCGCCATGTCGAGCTGCGGGGTGAGAGTAGCGGTGTGGTCGGCGATTTCGGCCGCCATCGGGAATTCGAAGTCATCGACGCGGAAGGTCAGTGGGGTGCCCGCGACGGTGGTGCCGTTGGCAGCCTTGATCTCGAGGGTGTTGTCCTCGACGACCAGGGAGCCCTGATCGATCGAGATGATCGACTGGGTGTCGGTGGCGTGGGCGGTGAAGTTGATGGGGGCGTCCTGCGCCGGGGCGGCGTTGACGGTGCCCGCGGTGACGCCGATGGCGGCGATCAGCAGCGCCGAGGTGGCG
Organism: Nocardia sp. CA-107356; assembly: GCF_050946365.1. Classification (NCBI taxonomy): domain Bacteria; kingdom Bacillati; phylum Actinomycetota; class Actinomycetes; order Mycobacteriales; family Nocardiaceae; genus Nocardia; species Nocardia sp. CA-107356. The sequence goes on from NZ_CP191992.1 coordinate 288,667, forward strand.
GCAAACTTGGTGATACGCATGGTTTTCAGGTCCTCTATCAGGTGCGTTCAGCAGGTGGTTTGGCCGGAAAACTGAGTTCGCGAACTGTCGGTAACTCGGCCCGACGGCAGGAACCCCGCGCGATTGGTATCTGGGCGGGGTTCCAGGCTCGTCTTCAGTTGTGCGAGTTCAGTTGTGCCGAGCCGTCGTTCGACTTACTTGGCCGGGGCCGGGGCGGCGAACGGCGAGGAGGTGGTGGCGAAGTACTGGATCGCCGCACCGATCGCGACCGGAGCCGTGATCAGGATCTGGCCGACCAGGGTGCCGAGCGCACCGACGGCGATGATGCCGCCGAGGCAGCCGATGGCGGCCGCCGGGATGAACGCACCGAACAGGCCGATGATGGCGGCCGAGGCGACCGTCGCGCCGGCGATACCGCCGAGGACGCAACCGACGGCGCCGCCGCTGAGGCCGCCGACCAGGGTGCCGATGGTGGCGCCCATGGCGATGGTGTCCTTCATGCGGTTGAAGGCGGCCAGCTCACGGTCGTACTCGTTCTTGAACGGCGCCTTGTCCTCGTAGGGCAGGGCGACGGGCTTGTAGGTGGCGTGCGCCATGTCGAGCTGCGGGGTGAGAGTGGCGGTGTGGTCGGCGATTTCGGCCGCCATCGGGAATTCGAAGTCATCGACGCGGAAGGTCAGTGGGGTGCCGGCGACGGTGGTGCCGTTGGCGGCCTTGACCTTGAGGGCGTTGTCCTCGACCACTAGCGAGCCCTGATCGATCGAGATGATCGACTGGGTGTCAGTGGCGTGCGCGGTGAAGTTGATCGGGGCTTCTTCGGCAGCCGGAGCCGCGTTGACGGTACCTGCGGTGACGCCGATGGCAGCGATCAGCAGTGCCGACGTAGCGGCGAATTTCCTCATCAGCATTTTGTTCTGGACCTCGATGTGAAGCGTTCGGAGGGGACTAGACGATCGAAATCTAGACCAGCTAACGCGTGGTGAACCGCTTGTGACCGTTTATTCAAATTTTGTTCACCATTGAGACCCGAGACTTGGTGGGTTTTTTGAAATATCTACGTTGACCACGGTTTTTCGCGGGAATTCGAACTATTCGTCCTTCTTTACATTCACATAGCGTGATGAAGCTCACAGATTAGAACTCTCGCCGCGCAGGTGAGGACGGCGGAGCGGATCCGGCGTCAGCACGCCACGGTGGCGACGTAAGGTCAGGGGGTGCGATTGCTCGTAACCGGCGGGGCCGGGTTCATCGGTGCGAATTTCGTCCAACAGACCGTGGCCGAGCGTCCCGACGCCACTGTAACCGTCCTTGACGCCTTGACCTACGCGGGAAATCGGGCGTCGCTCGAGTCGGTGGCCGACCGCATCGATTTCGTGCACGGTGATATCGCCGATCTAGATCTGGTCGACGAACTCGTCAGCGGTGTCGACGCCGTGGTGCACTTCGCCGCCGAATCGCATAACGACAACTCCCTCGCCGAACCGTGGCCGTTCGTGCAGACCAATATCGTCGGTACCTACTCACTGCTGCAAGCGGTGCGCCGCCACGACGTGCGCTACCACCATGTCTCCACCGACGAGGTCTACGGCGATCTCGCCCCGGACGGGCCCGCATTCGACGAGAACACCCCCTACAACCCGTCCAGCCCCTACTCGGCCACCAAGGCCTCGAGCGACCTGCTGGTGCGCGCCTGGACCCGCTCGTTCGGCGTCCGCGCGACAATCTCCAACTGCAGCAACAACTATGGGCCGTATCAGCATGTGGAGAAGTTCATCCCGCGCCAGATCACCAACCTCATCGACGGTGTCCGGCCGCGGCTCTACGGCGCCGGACACCAGGTCCGCGACTGGATCCACGTCGACGACCACAACCGGGCGGTGTGGGACATCCTGGAGCGCGGCCGGATCGGTCGGACCTATCTGATCGGTGCGGACGGTGAACTCGACAACAAGTCGGTGGTGCGGATGATCCTCGAGGCCTTCGACCGCGATCCGGACGACTTCGACCATGTCACCGACCGTGCCGGCCACGACCAGCGCTACGCGATCGATGCGTCGCTACTGCGCGCCGAAGTCGGTTGGGAGCCGAGGTATTCGGATTTCCGTGCCGGGCTGGCCGCCACTATCCAGTGGTACCGCGATAACGAGAGCTGGTGGCGTCCGGCCAAAGCCAGCACCGAACGCGCCTACGCCGCCGCCGGCGAGACGACCATCAACGACTGAACCCCCCGCCTCCCGAGCCTGTGGGGACGTTGGGAGCGCAGGGGTCCATCAGCCCCAGACGATCGAGTAGTACTTCCACAGCGCGGCGATCAGGGCTACCAGGGTGGCCGCGATGATCGTGATGGCCGGACCCTTGGTCGGGGTCCGGTCGCCGACATCGGTGAGCCGCAATGGCATCCAGCGCAGCAGCACCGCCAGCGCGGCGATCGCCAGCGGCACGAAGTACCGGCCCTGTACGCCATCGATGATGTAGTAGTCGATCGGCGTGAACGACATGTAGAGGGTCACGTAGATCATCGCGACGCTCGCGAGCACGGTCAGCGCGACGATCAGCGTGCGCCGGAAGGTGGCGGTCGCGGTGTTCATCCGATCCGCGATGCCGATGCTCACCGCGAAGGCGAGCAGGCAGGCCAGTATCGACAAGGCGGGCACGTCGATGTAGGCGAAGCCGAGTTCACCGAAGAACTGCATGAACCACCGCTGATCGCGCAGTGCGATGCTCTCGCCGAAGACGTTCACGAAATTCACCGGATCGCTGAGGATTCCGTGCAGTTGATCGCTCGGCCGCACCGAATTCCACTGGTGCTGTGGGCGCATCAGGCCCATACCGTCGGTGGTCGGTCCCGCGATCTTCATCCAGACCGCGAACGCCGCCGCGCCCGATGCCGCGAAACCCCAGGGGATGAAACGCTTCCAGCCGGTATTGCCGCCGAAGGCGAACCGGTCCGTCGGCACCAGCACCACGAGCATGGCGAGCAGTACGTAGGTCGGCTTGCTGACCGGCAGCGCGACGGTCGCGGCCAGTAGCGCGGCGGTCTCGACCCGACCCAGGCCCGCACCCAGGAACAGCGCCTTGACGAGCAATGCGGAGACCAGAATGGCCAGTGCGTTGGTCATCGTATCGGCGGTGACGGTGCCCGCCTGGAAGACTGCGATCGGCAGTACGGCGACGGTGAACGCCAGCCACTGCACTCGGTGCGCGCGCAGGGCGTGGAGGCCGAATCCGACGAGGGCGAGATAGGCCGCCAGACCCGCCAGACGGGTCAGTAGCATCATGGCGCCGACATTGAGCCCGAAGAGCTCGGCGAGCCGAATGCCGATGGCGGCAGGGATATACGGCACCGGAGAGTAGGCGGCGGTATTGGTGAACCAGACCGGTTCCTCGGTATTCGACACCGCGGCGCCCTCGAATCGGGCGTAGCTGCCCGGATCGGCGACCATCGGATCCGGTTCTTCCGGATTGGTGGTGTAATCGTGCAGCGCGTAGCCCATCAGCACGGTGATGCTGGCGGGCACATCGCCGCCGTAGGCGATGCCGCGATCGTCATGAATCCGCTCGGGCAGGAAGCCGCCGTGCGCGACCTGGTAGGCGCGACCGAACTGGGTGATCTCGTCATGGCCCCAGAACGGCGGGGTGATCCAGGCGAACAGCGCGCCGAAGACCGCGACGACGATGGTGAACGCGATAGTCGCGCCGCCGAAGCGGGCCACGATCCGGCCTCCGAGATCGCGCGTCGCCTTGTTCGCGACGTCGTTGGTGCCCGGGGTGCTCGAATCCCGCTCGGTGGCACCGGATTCGGGTGTGGTCGCCGACAGTGCCGTCGAATTCCCGACGGCGACATCGCTATCCGTGGTCCGGACCGGTTCCGGAGTCGAGTCGGTTGCGGCGGTTGCGGTCCGATCCGCCGACGTGGTCAACGCCCGGCTCCACCGGTGCCCGCGTCACCACCGCTGGCGACTGCTTGCAGGTCGCTCGAAACACCACCGCTGGCGACTGCTTGCAGGTCGCTCGAGACGACACCGCGCACATCGTTCACGCCGACAGCCGAGTACCGCAGGTAGACCAGTCGTGCGGCCTCGTGCCGGGAGCGCCGGATGCCATCCAGGATCAGGCCGGCGGTCCAGGCCAGGCTGCCGAGTAGCAGCAGGGTGAAGCCGAGGAACAGCGTCGGGAAGCGCGGCACCTCATGGGTGTTGTAGAACTCGATCACGATCGGGATGGTCAGGATTATCGAGACCAGCCAGCTCAGCGTGCCGAACAGTCCGTAGAACGCGACCGGCCGCTCGTGTCTGGCCAATCCGATGATCAGCGCCAGGATCTTGAACCCGTCGTGGTAGGTCCGCAGCTTGCTCTCGCTGCCCACGGGCCGATCACGGAAGCCGACCGGAACCGCGGTCTTCGGCACCCGCAGGTGCAGGGAATGCACCGTCAACTCGGTCTCGATCTCGAATTCGCGCGAGACGGCCGGGAAGCTCTTGACGAACCTGCGGGAGAACACCCGGAATCCGCTGAGCATATCGTCGACGTTCTCGCCGAACACCTTTCCGACGACGCCGTTGAGCACCTTGTTGCCGGTCTCGTGGCCGGAGCGGTAGGCCGATGGGCCCTCGTCCTGTTTACGCACGCCGAGCACATGGTCGTAGGGACCGTCGAGCAGCGTCTTGATCATCAGCGGTGCGGCCGACGCCTCGTAGGTGTCGTCGCCGTCGATCATCAGATAGATATCGGCCTCGATATCGGCGAAGGCGCGGCGCACTACATTGCCCTTGCCCTTGGTGTGTTCGTGGCGCACGATCGCACCGGCGGCACGGGCCCGCTCGGCGGTCGCGTCGGTGCTGAGGTTGTCGTAGACGTAGACGACGATTCCCGGCACGGCGGCCTGCAGGTCGGCGACGACCTTGGCGACCGAAGCCTCCTCGTTGTGGCACGGCACCACTGCGGCAATTCGGAGCTCGGTGGAGTCCACCCGGTCAATCCTCGATGTCGGCGGTGAATGGGGAACACCGGGAGGGTACAGGGCTGTACCTATTGGTGCTCACTCGGTTCACCGAGCCTACTGGGGTACCGTCGCCGGGTGTCTTATCCGGAGCAGCCCGTGTCATTCTCTGAGCGGTCCGGTTCGCCGACGGTCGATCCGGGGCCTGCGGTGGACGAGCCGCTGGCCGCGAAGGTGATTGCCGCGCTGCGGCGTGGTGGTGCGTTCCTGGTGGTCGGCGCGATCGGGTTCCTCGTCGATGCGGGCACCTACAACCTGCTGGTGTTCTGGGGCGGCGAGGGTGTGCTGTACCACGCGCCGTTGCCCGCCAAGATCATCGCGATCGCCGTGGCCACGGTGGTGACCTACTTCGGTAACAAGTGGTGGACCTTCGCGCACAAGAAATCCGACAACCCCGGTCGCGAGTATCTGTTGTATGCCGTGTTCAACGTGGTCGCTATCGGTCTGCAACTGGGGTGTCTCGGCTTCTCCCGCTACGTTCTCGACCTGTCGTCACCGCTGTCGGATAACATATCCGGCACGCTCATCGGCCAGATTGTCGCGGTGGTATTCCGCTATTGGGCTTACGACAAATTCGTCTTCGTTGATTCGGCGAACCAATCAGCTAATGACGAGCAACATAAATAGTGGCGGTCGCCGGGTTACTGGACAGGCAGTTCCCGAGTCCGGTTGATATCCTCGGCCCGCCGCGAACGGCATCCAGGGGCGGGTCTGTCCCGTCGGCATAAAACGATTTCGAGGACTTCATGGATCAGTCGGCTACCCAGGCCGTTACCGAGACGAATGACCGCCCTTCGACCGCGCCCGCTTCACTGCGCGCCGATCATCAGGCGCCCGATCGGCTGGTGCTGCAGCGCGGCATCTTCACCGGGCCGTCGGCGAAGGTGAGCGACGAGCTGTACGCCGTCGTCAAGGGCCGCGCACATCGGGAACGTCTGGAACTGCGGCTGGAGAAGGGCGCGTCCGCGCACACCAACACCTATTTCGGGCGGTTCGCGGCCAGCTACTGGCAGCGCTGGACCACTGTCACCGAGGTGTGGGCGAGCATGGCGCTCGACGTGACCGAGCGGGCCAGGGTGCGCATCGTCGCCTCCGATATCGCCGGGCATCGCCGGATCATCGAGACCGCCGAGGTTACCGAGAGCGGCCCCCTGACTTTGACCGCACCGCTGGACCAGTACGTCGACGGCGGCGCGTTGTGGCTCGAATTCGATGCGATCGGCGGCGAACTCGGCATCTCCGCGCAGACCTGGACCTCGACCGCGCCCGATCACATGCGCCCGGTCGCCATTGCGATCTGTACCTTCAACCGAGCCGCGGACTGCGCCGAAACAGTGGCCGCACTGGCCTCCGACGCACCGATACTCGAGGCCATCGACGCGGTGTACGTGGTCGATCAGGGCACCGATCTGGTGCAGAATCAGCCGCGCTTCCAGCAGACACTGCCGGTCTTCGGTGACAAGCTGCGATACATCCGTCAGCCGAATCTCGGTGGGGCCGGCGGATTCACCCGCGGTCTCTACGAGGTGTCCGCGGTCAACGAGCACGCCGACGTCATCCTGATGGACGATGACATCCTCTGCGAACCGGAAACGGTATTGCGGCTCAACGCCTTTGCCAATATGACCGTGGAACCGACCCTGGTCGGCGCGCAGATGCTGTTCCTGCTCAACCCGGACTACCTGAACGTCGGCGCCGAGGAAGTGCATCTGCACGAACTCAAGCACGGCCAGAAGGTGCCGAAGGCGTTGCGCAACACCAGCATGCTGAAGAAGAACCAGGAGCGCCGCGTCGACGCGGGATACAACGCCTGGTGGACCTGCCTGATCCCGGCCGAGGTGGTTGCCAAGATCGGCCTGCCGGTACCGATCTTCTTCCAATGGGACGATGTCGAATACGGCGTCCGCGCCCGCGAGAACGGGTTCGTCACGGTCACGCTGCCGAACGCGGCGGTGTGGCATGCCGACTTCTACTGGAAGGACTACGACGACTGGGCGCGCTACTTCAGTACGCGCAACTCGCTCATCGTCGGCTCGCTGCACACCGATCTCGACGGCAAGGCCATTACCCGCCAGCTGTTCCGCAGTCTGGCCGAACATCTGGTCGCCATGCAGTACGGCCTGGTGCACACCACGTTGCAGGGCATCGAGGATTTCCTCCAGGGTCCGAAGATCCTGCGCGACGGTGGTATCGCGGCCCTGGCGGCCGCCCGCACCAGCCGTGCCGACTATCCGGAGACGATCAAACATCCGGCCGCGACCCCGCCGGTCCGCTCGGCGGATATCCAATTGCGCCGCGCCGGTGGCGAACCGAGCCGGGTGACCGCGGTTCTGATCAAGCGGGCCATCACCCAGTGGACCGGCCGCACCCAGCGCGGCCTGATCGGCGTCACCCGCGAGGACGCGCACTGGTGGCACGTCGCGCTCTTCGACCATGTCGTCGTCACCGATGCCTCACAGTCCGGTGTCCGAATCCGCCAGCGCGATAAGGCCCGTGCCCGCGCGCTGCTGATCCGAACCATCCGGGTGCTGCGCCGGTTGTGTCGCGAACTGCCGACCCTCACTCGGCAGTATCGCGCCGCCGTCCCCGAACTGACCAGCCGCGAGAACTGGGAACGCCTCTACGGCATCGAGTCGAACTGAGCCAGCGCCGCGCGCATCGTTGCCCGCCGCGCACGAAGTGACCGGGCGAATCCACGCGCGGCGCACCAGTTGGTGCGCGCGGCGACGGATGACCGGCGACCCGAGTGTTCAGGGGAGTGCGGTTTCGAATGCGGTGTACGCGCGGTCGTCGAAGAGGACGAAGCGCGCTTCTTGTACGGATGTTTGTGTGTGGCGCACGGTTTCGGTAGCGATGCGGGCGCCGTCGTCCAGCGGCCAGCCGTAGATGCCGGTCGAGATGGCGGGGAAGGCGACGGTGCGTGCGCCCAATTCGTCTGCCACCCGCAGTGATTCGCGGTAGCAGGAGGCGAGCAGGGCGGAGCGGTCCTCGGTGGCGGACCAGACGGGGCCGACCGTGTGGATCACCCATCGAGCCCGCAGGTCACCCGCGGTAGTGGCGACCGCTCGGCCGGTGGGCAGCCCTTTGCCGTAGTGCGATGCGCGCAGATCGCGACAGGCGTCGAGAATCGCGGGCCCACCCGCGCGGTGGATTGCGCCATCGACCCCGCCACCGCCGAGCAGCGAAGAGTTGGCCGCGTTGACGATCGCGTCGACCCGTTGCTCGGTGATATCACCGCGGTGCAAGACAATCATGGCAGTACCGGGGCCGCCTGAGATCAGGTGCCGAGCGCGCCCTTCCAATAGCGGCATCAACGCCTGCCGCCAAGCGCCGAGACTTACCATTCCGCTCGACATGCCGCCGTGCGCGAACTCCGGTCGGTGCACGCTGTCCGGTGCGTCTTTCGCATCGAGACGCAACCCGACGACCTGCTCGAAGGTGTTGTGCAGCAGTGCGATCAACTCGGTCGATGCCGATGGCGGGTCGAGACCTTCAACCCGCCTGCGCATTTCCTGCCAGACAAAGGGATCTCCGCGCAGTCCCCATCCTTCGGGCTCTGGTTCGAAGAGCACCGCCAATGTTGGTTTACCGGTCACGAAAGCGACGGTAGCGGCCCGCTCGACCATTTACGGACTGATGGCCCACCCTCGGCCCCATGTGGCGTGTCGAGGGTGGCCCGCAGTCGGAACGTCAGAGGAACAGGTCGGTGGTCAGTTCGGTGTCGCCGGGGACGACCCGGTACTTGTCGAGGTCGGTGATGCCGTGCGCGGCAAGGACTTCGTCATCGAGGAAGAAGTTGCCGCTGGTCTCCTTCGAAGGGGAGGTGAGGACCAGGTAGGCGGCGTCGGCGTAAATATCGGGGGTGCGGGAGGTGGCGATCATCTCCTCGCCGCCGAGCAGATTCTTCACGGCGGCGGTGGCGATGGTGGTGCGCGGCCACAGCGAGTTGACGGCGATGCCGTCACCCTTGAGTTCCTCGGCCAAACCCAGTGTGGTGAGCGACATTCCGTACTTGGCGATGGTGTAGCCCAGTGCCATGCCCGCCCACTTCGGGTCCAGGTTGAGCGGCGGGGACAGCGTCAGGATGTGCGGGTTGCGGCCTGCCGCGGCCGATTCGCGCAGCGCCGGAATGCTGAGCTTGGACAGCAGGAAGCTGCCTCGGCAGTTGATGTCCTGCATGAGGTCGTACTTCTTCATGGAGATGGCGTCGGTGGGGGACAGATCGATCGCCGACGCGTTATTGACGACGATATCGATACCGCCGAAGCGCTCGACCGTCTGCCGCACGGCCTCGGCGACCGACTCATCGATCCGCACATCGCCGACGAACGGCAGCACCGCGCCGCCGGCCGCCTCGAGTTCCGCCGCCGCGGTATGGATGGTGCCGGGAAGTTTGGGATGCGGCTGGTCGGTCTTCGCGATCAGGGTGATATTCGCGCCGTCGGCCGCGGCCCGCTTCGCGATCTCCAGACCGATGCCACGGCTGCCGCCCGACATGATCATCGTCCTGCCCGCGAGCGGCTTGGATCCCGGTTCCGTCATGACCTGCTCCTGTCGTCGTGCCGCGGGTGGGTGCGCCCGCGGCCGTGCTGACCCGTGCGGGCGACCTGCGAGCAGTCGCCAGCGGGTGTTGTGCAGATAAAGCGTAACCCAGGTTCCTATGCAACCAGTTGCATAGGTAGATCGAAGCAGGGGCGTCGGAACCCGACGCCCCTGCTATCGCGGCTGTCAGATGCTGGAGGCTCCAGCGATCAACAGGATGTTCAGCAGGATGATCAATGCCGCGAAGGCCCAGGTGATGTAGATGAAGACGACGCCGGGCGTCTTCTGCGGAACCGGGCCGATCGCGCCGTTGAGGAAGATGATCGCGGGCGGCTTGTAGTAGAATCGCGCGCCCTGACCTTCCTGGATCACCGCCGTCGCATTCGCCGGGCCCATATCGAACAGCCAGGGCGTGGTCACCCGCACGTGGTACTGACCAGGACCGACCGGAATGTGGTTCTGACCCCACCGCGTATTCGGTACCCGCTGACCGTTCACCAGAATCTTCGGCTTGGTGATCGCCAGCAGGAAGGAGAACCATTCATAGGAGGCGTCGACGGTGATTCCGGGCGGGGCCGGGGGCGCACCGTAGGCCGCCTGCTGCGGACCTGCCTGCCCATAGGGCGCGGGTTGCTGGCCGTAGGGCTGCTGCCCATAGGGCGCAGCGGGCTGACCATATGGCTGTGGCTGCGCGAGGTGCGGCTGGCTGCCGTACTGCGGTTGCGGAATATGCGGCTGGCTGCCGTACGGCGGTTGCGGCACCTGCGGTTGGCTGACCGGTGGTTGCCCCGCGGGCGGCGCATACTGCGGTGGCGCACCGTAGGGGTTCGGCGCGCCCTGCGGCGCGGGCTGACCATATGCGGGCTGCCCGGGCCATTGCCCGGGTTGGCCCTGAGGCGGATACCCGCCGGGGTAACTCATCGGAACCCTCCCGTTAGCGATTTGTGCGTGCCGACCCTACCGTGTTGCTGCGCCATCCGCTGGGCCCGATATTTCGCAGGCTGCCGCCATGGGGTCTGCCGCTCTGCGCCGGGATTCGGTCGAATCAGCGCCGCGCGCTTCGCTCCTGGTAGAACTGCCGCTGCTGCTTACGGATATCGCGCCACACCTTCGCGCGTTCGGCCTGCAGTCGCTTATCCGATCGCGCCGCATTCCAGGCGTTTTCGCGTTCGAGCTTGCGGTAGCTGTCGAAGCGGCGCTGGGTGAGCACGCCGTTGTCGATGGCTTCGCGTACCGCGCAGCCGGGTTCCCCATTGTGCGCGCAGTCGTCGAATCGGCACCTCGCCGCGAGGGATTCGATATCGCTGAAGGCTTTCTCGATGCCTTCGGCCGCGTCCCACAGTCCGATGCCACGAAGTCCAGGTGTATCGATCAGCGTGCCGCCGCCGGGCAGCGGCCGCAACTCCCGATGCACGGTGGTATGCCTGCCCTTCTTGTCCACCGCGCGAATGGCGTTGGTGGCAAAGACTTCCTGGCCGAGCAGGGCATTGGCGAGCGTCGATTTTCCGACGCCCGACGGACCGATCAGTGCGACGGTACCGTCGAGCATCGCGGTGAGCACATCGAGTCCGAACCCGTTATCCGCGCTGACCGCGAGCGCGACCGCGCCGGGCGCGACGGCCTGCACCTCGTCGAGCGGAATATCCAGCGCCGCATCCGCTTTGGTGAGCACCACGATCGGCTGTGCGTTGCTCTCCCAGGCCAGTGCGAGCATCCGCTCGATGCGGCCGAGATCGATATCGCCATCGGCGGCACTGCAGATCAGTACGGTATCGACGTTGGCGGCGAGCACCTGTCCCTGTGCACGTCGGTCCACAGCCGAGCGCATGATCGCGCCGCGGCGCGGCAGCAGTTGTCGCACATTCAGTTCGGCATCGATGCTGACCCAATCACCGGTGCACAACCCGCTGATCTCGGAATCCGGTGAATTCGGACGTGGACAGCGGGCGCGTGCGGGTCCAGTCGGCGTCGCGACATCGCATTCGCTGCGATCCATCCGGATCACCCGCGCGGGGACACACTCATCCTCGATGAGCGAGTCATAGTCATTGGCGACGGCTTCGGTCCAGCCGTAAGGGATAAGAAGGTCGTAGTCGACCATGATGGAAGGAGTCCTTCGTCGAGCGCCGAGCCCGAACCGGACTCAGCGAGAGGTATCCGAGGTGGAAGTTCGTGCGGCAGCGTGCGTTCGCACTGCTGACCCGGGCACGACAATCCGAACGTTGCGTGTCACGATCTCCACCTCCTCACTCATCTCTCGACGTTGTTCGCCCACCTTGGCACAGCGCGGAAAACTCGCGCAACCTATTTTTCGTCGGGGGTCTTCGCGCCCGGATCGGGCTTGCCGAACTGCTCGTTGCGGCCCAGGCTGCGCAGGTGGAACCATTCGCGCAGACCGGCCGGATCGCGGCGGGTGACGAGGAAGAACCAGGAGAAGCGGATCCATTCCTGGGGGAGCAGTTTGCGCATACCGGGCTGGGACATCAGATAGCCGCGGTTGCGGTAGGTGAAGTAGCGCTTGACCGGGTCGTCCGGGTATTGCGTGTGCATGCGGCCACCGAGGATCGGTTTGAACTCGGCGGCGCCATTGGGATGCAGATAGGCCGTCTGTAGGCAGGTGCCGAAGGGCAATCCGGAGCGGACCAGCCTGCGGTGCACCTCGACCTCATCGCCGCGCACGAATAGCCGCAGGTCGGGAACGCCGATCAGGTCGACGGCCTTGGCGGAGACCAGTGCGCCGTTGAACAGTGAGGCGATGCCGGGCAGGAAATCCTCATCGCCCAGTTCGGAACGTAGCCGCCGCCAGACCACGCCGCGGCGCAGCGGGAAGGCGAGGCGGTCGGGTTCGTCGATATCGCAGACCACCGGCGATACCTCGACGAGGCCGTACCGTCCGGCGCAATCGAGCAGGGTGGCAAGGACTTCCGAACCGTCGGGGCGGCCGTCGTCGTCGGCCAGCCACACCCAGTCCGCGCCGAGGGTCAGCGCGTGCAGCATGCCGAGCGCGAAACCGCCCGCGCCGCCGAGATTATGGGCCGAGCCGAGGTAGGTGCATTCGAGCGGCTGCTGGGCGACCAGATCCGCGACCTCGGGTTCGTTGGCGTTGTCGACCACGATCAGGTGGTCCACCGGACGGGTCTGGGAGGTAAGGACTTTCAGCGATTCGGCGAGCAGTTCGCGGCGCTTGTGGGTGACCACGACGGCGATGATCTTGGCATCGGGGCCGGTGCCGGCCGGGGTGCGAGCGGCCTCGATCTGTGCGGGCGAGGGGTCGTCGGAGTCGTCGAGCGCGTCGTTCGAGTCCTGCGGTGCCGGGGTGTTCGACTCCGTTGACGCATCGGGGACCTGCGCGGAATCAGTCGGGGGCACGGAGTCGATCGGGGCCGCGGCCCCGCCGTCGATCGGGGCGTTCTGCCGCTCACCCATGCTGTAACCATGTGGCATGATCGGGGGGCCCTCCGTGGTTACGCGGGCTGCCTCCTCCGGGCCCTGACCGCTCATGCCTGATTCCGCTCCAATTCTCGTTCAGCCCCCATTGTCCGTTCCGCTTCCATTTCCCGCAGCACGGTGGCCACATGATTGCCCGCCTCCGGGCCCTCATAGGCACGCACCACTTCTTCGATACCGCCGCGCAAACGGATCTGCCCGTGGTCGATCCACATGGCGGTATCGCAGAGTTGGGCGAGAAATTCGTTGGAATGGCTGGCGAATACCAGGATGCCCGAGCGGGCCACCAGTGATTGCAACCGGATGCGGGCCTTCTTCATGAATTCGGCGTCCACCGCGCCGATACCCTCGTCGAGCAGCAGGATCTCCGGATCGATCGAGGTCACCACGCCCATTGCGAGCCGCACCCGCATACCCGTCGAATAGGTGCGCAGCGGCATGGACAGATATTCGCCGAGTTCGGTGAAATCCGCGATCTCATCGATCTTCGACATCATCTGTTTGCGCGTCTGTCCGAGGAAAAGCCCACGGATGATGATGTTCTCGAAGCCCGAGATCTCCGGATCCATGCCGACGCCGAGATCGAATACCGGCGCCACCCGGCCGCGGATCCGCGCACTGCCGCGCGAGGGTTCATAGATTCCCGAAAGCAGCCGCAGCAGTGTCGATTTGCCCGCGCCGTTATGCCCGACCAGGCCGACCCGGTCGCCCTCTTTCAGCGAAAGGGTGATGTCGCGCAGCGCCTCGACCACCACCACATCGGACTGATTGCGGCCGATCGCGCCGCCCGCCTTGCCCAGGAACGCCTTTTTCAGCGACCGCGATTTCGCGTCGAAGATCGGGAATTCGACCCACGCCTGGCGGGTTTCGATACTCACATGGTCGGTCATCGGGCCCGATCTCCTATACCCAGTACGGCACGCGCGAACGGTACTGCTTCATCGCGAAGATCGCCACGATCCAGCCGACCACGGTGATGGCGCCGACGATCACCCAGTGATACAGATGCTGATCGTCGCCGAGCAGCGGTGCCCGGACGATCTCCAGATAGTGGAAGGTCGGCACGATTTCGGCCAGCTTCGCGCGCTCACTCACCTGCCCGCCCTGCGCGTGGAGACTTTTCGTATTCCACATGACCGGAGTCAGCACGAACAGCATCAGGGTGAGGCTGCCGAGGATCGGCGCGATATCGCGGTAGCGGGTGCTGAAGATGCCGAACACGATCGAGACCCACATCGAGTTGAGGAACAGCAGCCCGAGCGCGGGAATGGCGAAAATGGCGGTCCAGTGCAGATTTTCCCAGACGCCGAACGCGACGAGCACCACCAGATAGATCAGCATGTTGTGCGCGAAGAACAGCAGCTGCCGCCAGACCAGGCGATAGACGTGCACGCTCAGCGCCGATGGCAGCTGTTTGATCAGCCCCTCGTTGGCGATGAACACCTCCGAGCCCTCGAGGATGCTGGCCTGGATCACATTCCAGACGATGATGCCGACCGCCACATATGGCAGATAGGCCTTGATCGACTGGTCGAGCAGCGCCGCGTACAGAATGCCGATCGCGGTGGCCTGCACACCGGTCGCGATGGTGATCCAGAACGGACCGAGCACCGATCGCCGGTAGCGCTGCTTGATGTCCTGCCAACCGAGGGAGAGCCATAGTTCGCGCTGGGTGAAGCCGCCGCGGAAGTCCTTGAACGCGCGCCCGAAGGTCTGCGAGTCCGAGATGATCGGTGTTTCGATCGCCGCGGGCTGTGCGTCATCGGCGTGCTCGGTCGACGGATCGACCGGGTTCTCATCCGCTGCTGCGGTGTTCTGGTCAGGTCGCACGGCTTCGGGACTTTCGTCGGAACGTGCTTGGCTGGTATCTGAACGCACTGAACTCTCTTCAGGACGATCCGGGCTCTCTTCAGGACGCGCCGTACTCACGTCGGGAACCGAGTCGGGGCGAGCGGCAGCGGACGGCACGCTGCACGACACTACCCTCGTAAATTCCGACCGACCCGGCTGGCACACGCTGGCCGGGGCTCAGCGACGCTTAGAGATATTGTCCGGCGCCACCTGTCGCCGGGTTCCCGCGTGGGTCGGTGGCGTGGATGCCGGGCGGCAGCGCACCCTGACGCATCTGCTCCAACTGCGCCCGCGCCGCCATCTGCTGTGCGAACAGTGCCGTCTGAATGCCGTGGAACAGACCCTCCAACCAGCCGACGAGCTGGGCCTGAGCGATGCGCAGTTCGGCATCGGAGGGGATGGCGTCATCGGTGAACGGCAGGGTGAGCCGCTCGAGCTCCTCGCGCAGCTCCGGCGCCAGGCCCTGTTCGAGTTCGCGCACCGAGGATTTGTGGATCTCGCGCAGCCGGGTACGGCTGGCGTCGTCCAGCGGAGCCGCGCGCACCTCCTCCAGCAGCTGCTTGATCATGGTGCCGATACGCATGACCTTCGCGGGCTGCTCGACCATATCGGCCAGCGACTCCTCGGCGTCGTCCTTATCGTCCGTATTGCCGGATTTCTCGCCGCCGTCGGTGACGACCTGCGCCGTGAAAGGCGTATCCGAGCCGGACTCCGCCGGGATGGCCAGCGGCCTGCCGTCGGGCCCGATCACGACAATGGATTCCGGTGCTCCGTCCGATTGCGTCATGGTCCCCATCATGTCGCGTCCACCGCGAACGCGCTAAGTCGGTCGCGTTCGATCAGGTCACCGGGTCGATGCCGCGGCCGCGAGGCGGCGTCTATTCTGTTCGGGTCGTGTGGTTCGGATTTGCTGAAAGTCGGTTGCCATGCTGAGTCCCAGTTCACTGCACCTCCGCCTGCCGGTGAGGGGGAACGCGGTTACCCAGGCTCGCCCGCTGCCCTTAGAGTGGCCAACATGACTTACGACGTCGCGAGGGTTCGGGGCCTGATACCGTCCCTGGGCGACGGCTGGATCCATCTGGACCCGCAGGCCGGAATGCTGGTCCCGGATTCGGTATCTCGTGCCGTATCAACAGGTTTCCGAACCTCCTCGTTTTCCCATATCGGCCGCAACGGTGCCGCCGTGCGCAGTGCCGCGATTCTGGACGCGGCCCGCGAGGCCGTCGCGGATCTGGTCGGCGGTGATCCGGCGGGTGTCGTTCTCGGACCGGACCGCGCGGTTTTGTTGGCCTGGTTGGCGGAGTCGCTGAGCTCGCGCCTGGGTCTCGGCACCGGGATTGTGCTGTCGCGGTTGGACGATGAGGCCAATGTCGCGCCGTGGTTGCGGATCGCGAATCGCTACGGCGCCCATGTGCGCTGGGCCGAGGTCGAAATCGAGACCTGTGAGATGCCGTCGTGGCAGTTCGAGGAATTGATCGGCCCGACCGCCCGGCTGGTCGCGCTGACCGCCGCGTCGCCGATCGTCGGTTCCGCGCCCGCAGTGCGGGTCGCGGCGGATCGGGTGCACGAGGTGGGTGGGCTGCTCGTGGCCGACTGCTTCGGCGCCGCACCCTATGCCCTCATTGATATCGACGAACTCAATGCCGATGTGGTCGCGTTGAGCGCACCCGCATGGGGTGGTCCGCAGATCGGCGCGCTGGTCTTCCGAGATCCGGCCTTCCTGGACCGGATTCCGTCGATGTCGTTGAACCCGTACGCGAAAGGCGCCGAGCGCCTCGAGGTCGGCGGCCATCAATACGCACTGCTCGCCGGGCTGACCACCTCCATTGATTTCCTCGCGGGTCTGGACGAACGCGCCAGGGGTTCGCGGCGCGAGCGGCTCGAAATCTCCATCACCTCGCTGCAGGACTATCACGATCAACTCTTCGAGCATCTGATGGATGTGCTCGACAAGATCGCCAATCTGACCGTGATCGGTCGCGCCTCCACTCGCATCCCGACCGTCAGTTTCACCTTGGCGGGTATGCAGGCAGAGAAGGTCGCCGCCAAACTCGCCGACGCCCGCATCGGCACCCTCAGCGGCGTACACGGCGGCAGCCGCCTACTCGACGCCCTTGGCGTCAACGACGAGGGTGGCGCCGTAACCGTCGGCTTGGCCCCCTACACAACAAATTTCGAAATCGACCAACTGGGCCGCGCCCTCGCCGCCTTGGAGTGACCTGCCATCCGTCGACGGTAGTCACAGGGTGGCCCCCTGCCGGCTCGAGAGCGACTCTTCGACTGCGCTCGAAATTTCTAGGCGTCGTGGATGTTCAGGACTACCTTGCCGAAGGTTTCGGGGGAGTCCAGGAGGCGGTGTGCTTCGGGGGCTTCGGTGATGGGGAGTTCGGCGTGGATGACCGGAGCTATTGTGCCGTCGGCGATCAGGGGCCAGACGTGGCGGTTCAGGTCGGCGATGATGGTCGCCTTGCTGTTGGCGCCGGTGGTGGGGCGGTTGCGGACGTTGTTGGCATGGATGGTGCCCCATTTGGACAGCAGCACAGCGAGATTCAGTTCGGCGGTGATGCCGCCCTGCATGCCGATCACAACCAGGCGGCCGTGCTGGGCGAGTGCCTCGACGTTGCGCGAGAGATAGGCGGCGCCCATGATGTCGAGGATGATGTCCGCGCCGGGGCCGCCCGCGCCGGACTCCTCGGCGCGGATCGCGGCCACGAAATCGTCCTCGCGGTAATTGATCAGCACGCTCGCGCCCAATTCGCGGCACCGCTTCAGCTTCTCGGTCGAACCCGCGGTCACCGCGACGCGCGCGCCGAGGCTCACCGCGACCTGGATGGCGTGCGTGCCGATTCCGCTGCCACCGCCGTGGATCAACACCAGCTGACCGGCATGTAGGCCGGCGGTCATCGCGAGGTTCGACCATACCGTCGCGGCCGCCTCGGGCAGCGCGGCCGCGGCGGCCAGATCGAGCCCATCGGGCACCGCCAGCACCTGGGTCGCGGCGACCACGACCTTCTCGGCATATCCGCCCCCGGACAGCAGCGCGCACACCCGGTCGCCGACCCGCCACTCCCGCACGCCGTCGCCGACTTCGGCGATAACGCCCGAACACTCCAACCCCATGACCTCGCTGGCCCCCGGCGGTGGCGGATAGAACCCCTGCCGCTGCAGTAGATCCGCGCGGTTGACTCCGGCCGCGGCAACCTCGATCAGCACCTCCCCGTGCCCCGGCACCGGATCCGCCGCCTCGCCCCACTCCATCACCTCGGGCCCACCGAACCCGTTCAGCTTGATAGCGCGCACCGCCCTATCCTGCCCCCGCCGCCGCCGGCCCGCATCCGAACCCTGGCAACGCTGCCCGCTGCGGCGGAAATACGGTGAGCACGCTGCGGAAATGAGGGTGGGGGACTAGCGTTCCCGGCGTGAGCAGCTTCGTCGACTTCCAGAACGAGATCTACCTGGGCGGGCTGGGTGGGACGGTGCCCGAACTGCCGGTGACGGCCGCGGGTTTGGAAGAGCGGGCGCGCGAAGTTGTCGATGCGGACGCCTTCGCCTATGTCGCGGGGAGTGCGTCGGCGGAGCGGACGGCGGCGGCCAATCGGGCCGCGTTCGACCGGTATCGGATCGTGCCG
Source organism: Nocardia sp. CA-107356 (assembly GCF_050946365.1). Classification (NCBI taxonomy): domain Bacteria; kingdom Bacillati; phylum Actinomycetota; class Actinomycetes; order Mycobacteriales; family Nocardiaceae; genus Nocardia; species Nocardia sp. CA-107356. The sequence continues at coordinate 307,135 of NZ_CP191992.1, forward strand.
CGAATGCTGCGCGGCACCTCGGGCCCTGGTGCCCGCGATCTATCGGTGGAGGTGCTCGGGACGCGGCTGGCCGCGCCGGTACTGACCGCACCGGTCGGTGTGCTGGAACTGCTGCACAAAGACGGCGAGGTGATCGTCGCGGAGGTCACCAAGGAACTCGGCATCGGCACCGTACTGTCCACGGCGTCCTCGTCCACCATCGAGGACGTCGGTGCCGCGGCCGGTGACTGGTGGTATCAGCTGTACTGGCCCGCCGACGACGAACTGGCCAGATCCTTCGTCGAACGCGCCGAGCGAGCGGGCGCGACGGCGATCGTCGTCACCGTCGACACCCCGAGCCTCGGCTGGCGGCCGCGCGATCTGGAGCTGGCGCATCTGCCGTTCCTGCACGGCAAGGGCATGGCCAACTATTTGTCGGATCCGGTGTTCCTCGCGAAGCTGTCGACACCGCCGCAGCAGAGCGAGGACGCGATGCGGGCCGCGATCCTCACCTGGACCGGCCTGTTCGGCAACCACGCGCTGCGCCCCGCGGACCTCGCCCGCCTGCGGGAATGGACCGATCTGCCGATTGCGGTGAAGGGCATCCTGCACCCGGACGACGCCCGCCAGGTGGTGGACGCGGGCGCCGACGCTGTGGTGGTCAGCAATCACGGCGGCCGTCAGGTGGACGGCGCCATCGCCGCGCTCGACGCTCTACCCGCCGTGGTCGCCACCGTCGGCGATCGCGCGGACGTGCTGTTCGACTCCGGGATCCGCACCGGCTCGGATGTGCTCATCGCGCTGGCACTCGGCGCGAAGGCGGTGCTGTACGGGCGACCGTGGGCGTACGGTCTCGGCATCGCCGGTCGCGCGGGGGTGCGGCACGCGCTGCGGCTGTTGCTCGCGGACTTCGATGCCGCAATGGGGTTGTCCGGCTGCGCGAACCCGGCCGGGCTGGACCGCTCGCTGATCGCGACAATGCGCTGAGTCGCGACATCGGGTATCGGACTGCTCCGTCGCTGGCCCCCGAGCCAGGACGATTGCGTATCGGTTCGCTCGGTCTGTGCGACATGTGCCGGATTCGGCGAGGTGCAGGCTTGCCGAGTTTGTTCGATTGTGTGTCGGTTCGCTTGGTCAGCGCGTCGCGTGCCGGATCAGGCGACTGCGCGGATCGCCGGAGTCTGCAGGTTCGGCGGGTTTGTTCGATCGCGCGTCCAGGTGATTCAGGGCAGGCGTTTCCCCAGTTCAGACGGGTTTAGAATGGAACACGTGCAACCCGAACCAAGCAGTGACGCGTCCGTCGAGCCGAGATGGCTCTCATCGTCACAGCAACGTGCCTGGCGGGCATACATGGACGGCAACCAGCGCTTGGCGACGGCGCTCAACCGTCAGCTGCAACGCGATTCCGATCTCACCCTCGCCGAATACCGAATTCTCGTCCTACTGTCCGAGGCCCCCGACCGCTCACTGCGCATGAGTGAACTGGCCGACGGCGTGCTGTCCTCCCGCAGTCGGCTCACCCACCAGATCCGCCGCCTGGAGTCGCAGCGGATGGTGCGGCGCAACACCTGCCTCGAGGACGGCCGCGGCGTACTCGCCGAACTCACCGACGAGGGCATGCGCCGCTTGGAGGCCGCCGCCCCCGGCCACGTCGAGGCCGTCCACCGCAACTTCATCGATCTGATCGACCCGCAACAGCTCGAGATCGTCGGCGACGTCTTCACTCGAGTCGACCGAACGATCGACGGCAACGCCGACTGACCTCACGACGCCCTACCGATCGCCAAGAGCTTCAGCGCGGCAGGTACTCTCGTGGATCTGGAGACGTGGCAGAGCGGCCGAATGCACTCGCCTTGAAAGCGAGCGTCGCGAGAGCGACCGGGGGTTCAAATCCCTCCGTCTCCGCAACAGTTTTCGTGGGGTATTCCCAGCAAGAATCAAACCACCGACGGTGCGACTTCGAGATCTTGCCACAGGATCTCGAGCGGAAACGGATCGGTGAGGGAGACGGCCACCGGCCCCATGTCCCGGTGGGTGGTGCCGATATGGGTGTAACGGCCTTTGCGGCCGGACAGCGCGTAGCGCTCGATGGTTAAAGCTCTGACCTTGTCGACGCTGATGAGCCAGTAGTGCGGAATGCCTGCGTCACCGTAGTCGCTCATCTTGTGGACACGATCTCGACGGACCGACCAGGTGGACAGCACTTCGGCGACGATCACACAGTGCTCGGCCGCGAGTTGCTCGCACCCGGGTATATATCTGTGCAGCACCACATCTGGCTTGCGCGCGGTGGGTGGAACCTCCCAGAGCAACACATCCACTTCGGTGTTGGTCTCGTAGCAGGAGTCGTTGCCGGTACGCATCTCGGCTACCGCAGCGCCCTCCAGAGCGAGGGATAACCGCGTACCGACCTTCTGGTGTTCCCGGCTCCGCTGCTCACGAGGCACGATGAAACCGTCAACGATCTCTAGGTCGCGCCGGATGGCCTCATCGAGGTCGAGGTATTGCTCCCAGGTGTGGGCCGAGGCTGTCATCCATGCCAGCTGAGGGTCACACAGCCTCCAGGGCGATGGGCACCCATGTGTAAATAAAAGTGCGCCCGAAGGGATTCGAACCCCTAACCTTCTGATCCGTAGTCAGATGCTCTATCCGTTGAGCTACGGGCGCATGCCTGTGTTCAGTTATATAGACCCGGCGAACCGGGGTGTGGCGGAGGCGAGAGGATTTGAACCTCCGGTCCCCGTGAAGGGACAACTCATTAGCAGTGAGTCCCATTCGGCCGCTCTGGCACGCCTCCTGGAGCCTTCTCTTCGAGGGCACCGGTCCTTTCGAACCGCCGATCACGAAGGTTACAGCAGCCACCGTCCAGATCGCAAAACGCCAGGTAATCACCGAAGATTGCTATCGAACCAGTCGAAGATCCGGCTCTGGGAATCGCTGTGTTCGTAGTCTTCGTCGGGGCCGGATCGGTCGGCACGGTGGTGCAGGCCGGGATAGGTCACGACGAGGCTGGCGACTGCCGCGCGGGCGGTGGCATCGCGGAGTTGGTCGACCTGGCTGGGCGGGGTGTCCGGATCGTCGGAGCCGAAGAGGCCGAGCCAGGGCGCCTGCAGGTTCGGGGCCGCGCGGATGAGGGCATCGGCTTGGTCGGTGAGCGGTTCGATGATGCCGGATGCGGCGACACTGACCGCGGCCCCGACCGGGCGGTTGGTCGCGACGAGGAAGGCCGCGGTGCCGGCGTGATCGAAGCCGAGTACGCCGATGCAGTCGGGGAAGACGCCGCGGCGGGTGAGCCAGTCGAAGCAGGCGTCGAAGTCGTCGAAGAGTTCGTCGCCGAATACTTCGTCTGCGGGTTCGCCGTTCACGCGATGGAACAGGTTGGGCGCGACGACCGTCCAGCCCTCGGTCGCCAGGGATTTCATGAGTTCCAGCAATGGCCCGGTGAACTCCCGGGCTTCGTGCAGCACCACGATGCCGCCGCGCGCGTTGCCCTCCGGCTCCGCCACGGTGATGGGCACCTGAACGTTGGCGGTCCGGCGTGGATCGTCGGTCGATGAATGTGAGTCCGAACCGGAAATGATGTCGTCGCGACTACGTAGTAGCGCAATATCGTCGTAAATACCCGACATGGAACCAGGGTAGGTGGATCTGCTGATCTTCGCGAGAAATTGCACGTGAGCGGCCCTGAGGCCGAGAATTTCCGGTACGCGGCCTATGGTTGAAGCGTGACAGCGCACATCCGGCCGGACCTCGATTCGATCCCGGCGTACGTCCCCGGCCGCAACCATCCCGGCGCGGTCAAGCTCGCCAGCAACGAGACCACCTTCGGTCCGCTTCCGGCCGCCGCGAAGGCCATTGCCGAGGCCGCCGAATTGGCCAATCGGTATCCGGATAATCAGGCCACCGAACTGCGTGCCGCCATCGCGGACTTTCTCGGCGTCTCTTCGGCGAACGTCGCGGTCGGCTGCGGCAGTGTCGCGCTGTGTCAGGAGTTGGTGCAGATCACCTGTGACGCACCGACCGACGAGGTGCTCTTCGCCTGGCGCTCGTTCGAGGCGTATCCGATCGTCACCCAGGTCGGCAATGCGACCGCCGTGCAGGTGCCGCTCACCCCGGGGCATGTGCACGATCTGGATGCGATGGCCGCCGCGGTCACCGAGCGCACCAAGCTGATCTTCGTCTGCAATCCGAACAATCCGACCGGCACCGCGATCGGCGCGGCCGAGCTGGTGCGTTTCCTGGACGCGATTCCGGAGCATGTGCTGATCGTGTTGGACGAGGCGTATTTCGAGTACATGCGACTCACGCCCGAGCAGCGTCCGAATGGTGTGGAGCTCGGGCGGAATCGGCCCAATGTCGTTGTGCTGCGGACCTTCTCCAAGGCGTACGGTCTGGCCGGATTGCGCGCGGGCTATGCGGTCGGCGATCCGGCCGTGATCACGGCGCTGATGAAGGTGCACATCCCGTTCAGCGTGAACCGGGTCGCGCAGGCCGCCGCGATCGCCTCGCTGGAGGCGCGGCACGAACTGCTCGACCGCACCGACAATCTCGTCGTCGAACGTGACCGGGTGCGCGACGCGCTGCTCACGGTGGGCTACCAGGTGCCGCCGAGCGAGTCGAACTTCCTGTGGCTGCCGCTGGGCGAGCGCAGTGCCGAATACGGTGAGGTCAGCGCGGAGGCGGGTGTGTTGTTGCGGCCGTACAGCACCGACGGCGTGCGGGTGACCACCGGTGATTCGCACGAGAACGACCAGTTCCTGCGGTTCGCGACCGATCCGGATGTGCTGGCGCGCTTCGGAATCAGCTAGACGCCCAGAATTCTCGGACTGCCCAGCAGCCTCGAGACATACAGCAGCCTCGAACCGCCCAGCAGCCGCACAAGCGTCACACGCCGAGCGCTCGCGAGATCGTCGGCCACGATTGGCCCAGCTCGTCGGCCCAGTACGGCCACGAGTGGGTTCCGGTCGCCCGGAAGTTGGCGGTCACCGGAATCCCGAGCGTGGTGAGCCGGTCGACCAGCCTGCGGGTGCAGAGATTGGTCGCAGCCTCGAGCGGGCCGCCGAAACCGATGGTGCTGACCACGTCCGGGTTGTTCGGAGTGTCGTATCGGCCGGGCATACCGCTGCCTACCGACAGATAGATCGCCTTGCCGCGCAACGCTTCCGCGTGCAGCAGCACGTCGTGGTCGAGCCAGGTGGGATCGCGCTGATCGCCGAACATATTGTTCGGCGCGCCGCCATAGGTCGCCACCACCGCGCGGGCCTGCGCCTGTCCGAGATCGGTGCCCATGGAGAAGCAGCCACTGTGCCCGGCCACCGCCGTGTACAGCTTCGGCTGCCGGAAGGCCAGCATCATGGCGGCCTCGGCGCCCATCGAGACGCCCATGACGGCATTGCGCCCGTTGCCGTTGAACTTCGCGTCGATGAGCGGCGGAAGTTCGCGGGTCAGGAAGGTTTCCCACATATTGGTGCCGAGCACCGGATCCGGGTGCTTCCAGTCGGTGTAGAAACTGGCCGGGCCGCCGACCGTCAGCACCACATTGACGTCTTTGTCCTCGAAGAACTGGACCGCGTGGCCGAGTTCGGTCCAGTTATTGCTCTCCGCCTCGGCGCTGCGCCCGTCGAGCATGTACACGGTGGGCCGCGGGTGATTCTGCTCGCGCGGGAGCAGTACCTGCACCTCGACGGCGCGGCTCATCGCCGGTGAGTTCACCCATACCCGCAGCCATCGGTCGTTGATGGGCACGATGTGATCGATCGAGAGTTGCGTCACGCCTGGGACGGTCGGCGCCGCGGGATCCGGACCGTCGGCCGATCCGGTATTGGGTCGGAGGCTGTTCCCGGGAGCTGCTAGTCCCTGCGGGGCACCGAATACGGCCACACCGGCAATCAGTGCGATGCTCACGATTGCGCTGGAGACCCAACGCCGCACCTCGCGTCGAGACAGCATGGCGACCATCCTGCCAGAAACGCGACGGACGGCACGCCACCCATGGCCGCGCCGGTCAGTGTGTGATCCGCGCCACTGTTGCGCGCTGGTCCGTGGTAGGTCACGCTGCCGGCAGCGTTCTACTCCGGCGAAGGGTCACACCCCCGCGGCGATCGCCCACGTCGCCGCTAACAGTCCGACCACGATGTAGCCGAGATCACCCAGCTCGAGATTTCCGATCCGTGTGACGATCCCGAGTTCGTCCGGCCCCACTGCTGGACGAACCGAACCGATAACCCTACTGCGGCAACAACGTACAGGTCGGTCGGGTTCAGTCGGATCGGCAATTGGTTGCCAGTGTCGGGCAGTGTTTCGAGCATGCGTCGGCAGATTTCGAACAGGCAATACGTCGAATTCAGGCACACGGCCAGCACACCGGTCCTACCCTTCTATACGGGTCTTCTCGGGCGTCGATGAGGGCGGGCATGATCGTTGACAGCAAACATCAGCAGCCAGGTCATGCTGCTGTGCGCGCGGACGGCAACTCGTCGGCCTGCTCGGCCCCGCCTACCGATCGGTCTCCCGTCTTCGGAGGCCCCGCAACGTGGAAGCTAACTCGCGGCCCTCCCGTGCGGCCGGTGTCAGCTGCGCTCCGCGCGCGAATTCTCTGCTCGATCAATGCCTGTCTGTGTAGCCGCAGTACCTGATGCCCGACCGGAGAAGTACCGTGAACCAAGCGTTACCAGTCGTGTCGCTCGAAAGCGCCGCTGACACAAAGCCTTTCGGTCTCGATCTGAAAAGGCGAATGCGTGAATGCGATGAGTTCTTCCGATTGCCCGAACTCGCGCACTTATCTCCGCAACGCCGCCGCACCGCGTTGGAACAGCTCCAACAAACCGGCAGCTACGTGCAGACCGCCGAGGAGATCCTCATCGGCGCCAAGCTCGCGTGGCGCAATCACGCCCGCTGCGTCGGGCGAAAACACTGGCGATCACTGAAGTTGCTCGACGCACGGCGGGTGCGCTCGGCCCGCGACCTCGCCGAGGTCTGCTGGCAGCACCTGCATATGGCGACCAACGGCGGCGCCATCCAATCGATGATCACCGTCGGACCACCGCGCCAGGCCGATGGCCGCGAATTCCGGATCGTCAGCCCACAACTCATCCGCTACGCCGGATACCGCAACGGTGACGGGACGGTGACCGGCGACCCAGCCAATATCGCGATCACCGAATTCGCCATGAAACTCGGCTGGCGCGGCGCGGGCACCCCCTTCGACATCCTGCCGGTGCTGATCAGCACGCCGGACGAGCCGATCCGCTGGTTCGACATCCCGCCCGAGTTGGCCCGCGAGGTCGAGCTGGAGCATCCGGAGTTCGACTGGTTCGCCGGACTCGGCCTGAAATGGCACGCACTGCCCGCGGTTTCGAATATGAACCTGGAAATCGGCGGCATCACCTACCCGTTCGCGCCGTTCAACGGCTGGTACATGGGTGCCGAGATCGGCGCGCGCAATCTCAGCGATACCACCCGCTACAACATGCTGCCGCTCATCGCCGAAATGATGTGCCTGGACACCAGGAGCGAACGCTCACTGTGGCGCGATCGAGCACTGGTAGAACTGAATCGCGCAGTGCTGCACAGCTACCGGAAGTCGGGGGTGTACATCGTCGACCATCACACCGTCGCCAAACAGTTCTGCGACCACGTCAACCGGGAGCAGGCCGCGGGCCGGAAATGCCCGACGGACTGGAGTTGGGTCAACCCGCCGATCTCATCCGGTCTGACCCCGACCTTCCACCGCTACTACGACGAACCAGAACCGGACCTGCGGCCCAACTTCGTGGGCCGGGATTTCGGCGGTGAGGCCGGAATCTGATCGTCATTTTGCCAGCGGATAGTGCCGTCGATCGGCAAGAATGACGCCATGGCACGGCGCTCTATGGGCTCGAAATGGGATAGCTTCGGCGCGCATCTGGACAGTGCGCCGGGTCGGCTGCCGGTCGAGGTACGGCGGTCGATTCGGGCGCGGGTCGATGGTTCGGCCATGGAAGATGGCTCGGTCGATACGAGTCGGGGCGATACGAGTCAGGGCGATACGAGTCAGGGCGATACGGGTCAGGGCGATACGGCCCTGGGCGCCACGCTCCCCGATGAGCTCGCCGCCTTCGTCGATCTGGTCGCCGAACGCTCATATCGGATCACCGAGAAGAACATCACGACGCTCTCCGAAGCCGGTCACAGCGACGACGAGATCTTCGAGGCGGCGATCGTCGCGGCCTACGGCGCCGCCGACCGGCGCTACCGCGCCGCGCGCCGCTGCTGGGAAGGGCTCTGAAATGTGGCTGAATGCAGTCGAATCCGGCCAGGACCGCCCGGCCCGAATCATGTTCGCGGGCATGGAGCGGTTCGGCCGCACCGAGGTACCGGCAGTTATGAAGGTCCTCTGCTACCGCCACCGTTACTTCGGCACCCCACTATCCGACCTCATCCAGGACGCCATGCGCGGGCCGTCCTGCTGGACCGTCGCCGAACGCGAAATATTCGCGACCCGAGCATCACAATCCAATGAATGCCCGTTCTGCCACTCCGCCCACCGCGGTATCGCGGGCGCCTATCTCGCCACCGATCTGGTCGACGAAGCCCTGGCCGATGGCGACGACTCACCCCTTCGTCCCGAAGCGCGCGCCATGCTCGAATTCGTCGGAAAGATGGTCCGTGACCCCGACGGCCTCACCCCCGGCGATGCCGACAAGATTCGCCGAGCGGGCGTCACAGCCGAGGCCTTCGACGAAGCCATGTGGGTAGCAACCCTTTTCAACGTGATCAACCGAATAATGAACACCGTCGGCGCCGAGGCGCTGGAAGACCACCAAAGCCGCGTCGGCGCCCGCTTCATCAAGGCGTTCGGCTACCGAACTCCGCCCCCGGTGCGTTACTTTTCCCGCGGCGCTTGAAGCTGTCCGGTCGAGTATTCGCCCGGGGCCGGATGATCATGACGAAAGTCTGACGTGGCGGCCCGGTTGGGCGAAATATCGGGGCGCTGGCAGCAGAATCTGCTTTATGACCTTGCAAAACCGTGGAGTGGGTCGGGGATCGCTGCTGCGCTCGGGGCGGTGTTGATATGCGGGTGTTATTGACCGGCGCGGCTGGGTTTATCGGGTCGCGGGTGCATCGGGCGTTGGCCGATGCGGGGCATGAGGTGGTCGCCATCGATGTGATGTTGGCAGCGGCGCATGGGGTCGGTGCCCGAGTACCGCAGGACGTGCACATGGTCGATGTGCGGGATCCGGATGCGTTGGATTCGGTATTGCGTGGGGTCGATGTGGTGTGTCATCAGGCTGCGGTGGTGGGGGCGGGGGTCAGTGCACAGGATGCGCCCGCGTATGCGAGCCATAACGACCTGGGGACGGCTGTGCTGTTGGCGGCGATGGATCGGGCGGGGTGTCGGCGGTTGGTATCGGCTTCGTCGATGGTGGTTTATGGGGAGGGGCGGTATCGGGGAGCGCGGCCGGGGTCGGTCGAGGTCGGGGTGCGCCGGCGGGGGGATCTCGAGAATGGGATGTTCGAGCATCGGGATCCGGATTCGGATGAGGTGTTGACATGGGAGGCGGTACCCGAAAGTGCGCCGTTGCGGCCGCGCAGTCTTTATGCGGCGGCGAAGGTGGCGCAGGAGCACTATGCGGCCGCGTGGGCCGCGGTGACCGATTCCGGGGTGACCGCGCTGCGCTATCACAATGTCTATGGCCCCGATATGCCAAGGGATACACCGTATTCCGGTGTCGCGGCAATTTTCCGGTCCGCGCTGGAGGCCGGAGAATCGCCGCAGGTATTCGAAGACGGCAGACAGGCCAGGGATTTCGTACATGTCAGCGATATCGCGGCGGCAAATCTCGCGGCGGTCGAATATCCGCATACCGGGTTCCTGCCGCTCAATATCGCCTCGGGACGGCCGATCACCATCGGCGCGGTCGCCACGGCCCTTGCCGCGGCTCGCGGTGGTCCCGAACCGGTGATCACCGGATGCTATCGGCCCAGCGATGTGCGGCATATTGTCGCCAGTCCCGAACAGGCACAACGCATTCTGGGATTCACCGCGCAGGTGGATCCGCTCGACGGCCTTGCCGAATTCGCCTTCGCACCGCTGCGCGCGGTCGCGGGGGCGGGTGCGCCGCTGATGTGACTCAGTTTCCGCTGAGGGGCAGTCGAACTTCGAAGCGGCAGCCCTGGTCTCGGTTCTCGGCGGTGATATCGCCGTGGTGGGCTTCGACCAGCCCGGCGGCGATCGCCAGGCCCATACCGCTGCCGGAGGACACTCCGTCGGAGGCGACGGGGGAGCGCGCGGCGGTGCCGCGGTAGGCGACCTCGAAGATTCGCGGCAGGTCGGCCTCGGCGATACCCGGTCCGGTGTCGTCGACCCGCGCCCATGCCTGTCCGTCGGCGGTGCCAGCGGAGATCGCGACCTGGCCGCCCGGCGGTGTGTGGGCAATGGCATTGGAGACGAGGTTGGTCAGTACGCGCCCGAGGGCTCGGTCGCTGGCCGCGACGACGATTTCGGAGTCGGGTTGTTCGGCGCGAAGCTGGACTTCGGCACGTTCGGCGTTCGGGCGGTTGGCGGCGAGCACTTCATCGATCAGTTCACGCAGATCGACCGGCTCCAGTTCTAATCGCAATGCACCCGCGTTGATCTTCGACATCTCGAACAGGTCGTCGACCATGACCGAGAGCCGATCCGTCTCGCGCACGATCTGTTCGGCGTAGCGGGCCACCTCGGCGGTGCCGGTGAGCACGCCATCCGAAAGCCCCTCGGCCATGGCGCGAATGCCCGCCAGCGGGGTCCGCAGGTCGTGGCTCACCCAGGCGACGAGTTCGCGGCGCGAGCGTTCCGCCATCCGCTCCTGTTCGCGGATCTGCTTCTCCCAGACGGTCTTTCGGGCCTGTTCCCGCCCGAGCAGCAGGGCGGCGGGCACGGTGACCGCCGCGACCACCGCCAGTACCACGGCGGTGCGCTCCAGCTCGTCGGTGAACATCAACCCGCTGACCCCGATGATGCCCGCAAGCGTGGACAGCGTCGGAATCAACACCAGCACGGCCATGCTGGTGGTCAGGGAACGATTGCTGGTGGCGCGCAGGATCACCGCGCCGATGGCGACGATCGGGAGCGAACAGGCCAGCGCGTAGCCGATCAGTTGGACGGTGTCTTCAGGCACTGGATTCTCCATTTCGACCCCAGATGTAGCCCCGCCCCCACACCGTCTCGATCCGGTGCCGATCACCGAGTTTCGCGCGCAGCCGCTTGATATGCACAGTGACGGTGGACAAGTCGCCGAAATCCCAGCCCCACACCTTGGCCAGCAGTTCCTCTCGGCTGAACACCTGGTGTGGATGGCGCAGCAGGAAGACGAGCAGATCGTATTCGCGCGCGGTCAGGTCGACCGGCATGCCGTCCACCAGTGCCGACTGCGAATCCGGCCGAACCTCGACGGCACCGTCGCGCAGCACCTGCGTGCCCGGCTGCCGGGTCGCCTGCGAACGCCGCAGCACCGAGGCGACCCGCAGCGCGAGCTCGCGGGCGCTGAACGGTTTGGTGACGTAGTCGTCGGCGCCCGCCTCCAGGCCGAGCACTCGATCGTCCTCATCGCCGAGGGCGGTGAGCAGGATGATCGGGATATCCGGCCGCGGACCCGAGCGCACCAGGCGGCAGATCTCGATGCCGTCGGGGGCGGGCATCATGACATCGAGGACGGCCAGTTCGACGGGGTCCGCGGTGGGGTCGGTGAGCTGCGCCAAGGTCGATGGACCGTCCGTGGTTTCCACGACGGTCAGGCCGTCACGTTCGAGATAGCGCCGCACCACATCACGGACCAGCGGGTCGTCGTCTGCGATCAGAATGCACATCGGTTACCAATTCGTCAGGATCGTATGGGCGAGTACCAGGGTGCCGAGCGCCTGTACGAACAGCCAGACTCGGACGGTGGACCGCGGCAGAAACGCGGTCGCGGCCATTAGCCAGACGTCGAACGGCAGCCAGATGCGCTCGGTCTCCGCTTTGCTCAGGCCACTGAGGTCTGCCACCAATATCGCGCACAAACCCGCCGCCACCAAGAGCGCGGTCGGATCGAATGGTTTGCGCAGATGTGACAGCGCGCGCGGCAGACCGGCGGCGGTGGCCAGGCCGACGGCGCAGATGGTGGCGGCGAGGTTCGCCCACACCCAGTACGCGTAGGGCCGCTCGGAGGCGATGCCCTGGTAGTAGCGCTCGACCACCAGGTGATATCCGTCCAGCCACCAGAAACCGGCCATGGTGAAGGCCGCCGCGACGAGCAGCGCGCCGAGCAGCGCGAGCAGCAGCGGTCGGACGGTCCGACCCGCGCTCAGCACCGCGGCGGCGGGTACGGCCATGATCACGAGGCCGTAGCTGAGATAGCTGCCGAGGCCGAAGAGCACACCGGAGACCACGGCGATCGCCCAGCCTCGCGGCTGCCGGGCGGCGATGGCAAGCAGCGCGACCGCCCATGCCGCGACACCAGCGAATATGGCATCGGCGGAGACCGCGATCCATACCGCGGCTGGCGCTAACGTCAAGAACGGCAAGGCCTTTCGGGCCCGATCCGCGGCGTCGAGCGCCCGCAGTGTGACGGCGACAGCGACAATCGCACTCGAGCCGATGAGCAGGCAGGCCAGCCCGGCCCAGCCTCCGCCGCCCAAGCCGATGCGATCGAGCAGCACGAAGAACAGCAGCGCGCCAGGTGGATGCCCAGAGACGTGGGTGGTCCACGAATCCGGTTGGAAATCCAGGATGCGGCCGGAGAAACCGCGCAGCATCGCCGGGATATCGCGGACACCGGGCACTTCGTGCAAATACTCGTGCGAGGTGGTGAGCCGACCCGCGAATCCCCGCTGCCAGCCATCGATCATGGCCAAGGCGAATGCCCAGGTCGCGGCGGTCACCCAGGACACGACCAGCAGGTGTCGCCAGGGCAACCGCTCGGCCAGCGCGGGACCGAACCGGATCACCAGTATCGCGATGGCGATGGCCGGTACCGAACCCCAGCCGACGTGCGAGAGCCAGTCGCCGAAGAGCGGGGCGGCGCCCGCGTAGAGCTTGCTGCGCCACCGTTCGCTGGCAATTCGCGGAACAATGAACGCTGCCAGCACGAGCGCGGCGGCGATGCCCGCTCCGATCAACTCGCTCGATACCGGGCCGCGCGAGCGCGGCACGGCCTCCTTCACGTCATGCACGAACTCACGATAGGGCGGCAGTGCGGAGAAAGCCGGTGCTCGAGCGGTTTCGCGCACTGACGTCACCGTTTCGTCAGGAGTTTCGCCGCAACGATTCGGTCTGGTTGGCCTAGCGTCGAAAACGTGACCGAGACCCTCCACAACCCGGGCGGCGTGACCGTGGTCATCCCGTGCCGAGATGAAGCTGAAGCGTTGCCAGCCGTGCTCGCCGCCATCCCGGCGGGGTTCGATGCGCTGGTCGTGGACAATGGCTCGACCGATGCGACGGCCGCGGTGGCGCGCCGGTGCGGTGCCGCCGTGGTATCCGAAGCGCGGCCCGGGTACGGCGCTGCGGTGCAGGCCGGAATCGCCTCCGCCAGTACGGATCTGGTCGCCGTGCTGGACGGTGACGGATCGATGGATCCGGGCGAGCTGCCACAGTTGGTCGAATTGGTTCGTGCGGGTGCCGATCTCGCCGTCGGACGGCGCAAGCCGGTACGCCGGGGTGCGTGGCCGTGGCATGCGCGGCTCGGCAACCGCGTCATCGCCGGGCGGCTGCGCCGCCGATACGGGCTGCCCGTGCACGATATCGGTGCCATGCGGGTGGCCCGCCGCGCCGCGCTGCTATCTCTCGGCCCGCTGCACAGCCGCTCCGGCTATCCACTGCAACTGCTGATCGGTGCGGCGGATGCGGGCTGGCGCGTGGTCGAGCGCGATATCGCGTATCGGCCGCGGGCAGGCGGCGTTTCGAAGGTCTCCGGATCCTGGCTCGGCACCCTGCGTGCCACCCGCGACTTCCTGGCGGTGCTGCGATGACCCACTCTCGCCCATCGCCCGTTGCCGCGACACTGCTCGTGCTGGCCAAGGCCCCGATCGCCGGACTCGCGAAAACTCGTCTGACACCGCCGCTTACGCCGCGCGACGCGGCCCGAGTCGCCGCGGTGTCGCTACTGGACACGCTGGAATCGATGTCGCGCAGTCCCGTCGCGCACCATGTCGTCGCCTTCACCGGTGCGCTTGCCGACGCTGAGTACGCGGATGAAGTAGACAGGGCGCTCACTGATTTCGAGGTTATCCCGCAGCGCGGCGCATCCTTCGGTGAGCGCCTGGCCAATGCCCACGCCGATGCCGCGCGGTACGGACTGCCGGTGCTGCAGATCGGCATGGACACACCGCAGATCGGCCCGGACGTACTGACCTGGGCCGCCCGCGAACTCGTGCTACGCGGCGATGCGCTACTCGGCCCTGCCGACGACGGCGGCTGGTGGGCGCTCGGGCTGCCGACGCCGCAAGCGGCCCGCACGCTGGTCGAGGTGCCCATGTCGACGGACCGGACCGGCGAACTCACCCGAGACGCCATGCTGCACTGCGATCTTCGAGTGCGCCAACTGCCGCACTACAACGATGTCGATACCTTCGCCGACGCCGTGGCGGTGGCCGCCGCATCCGACGGTCGGTTCGCGCGGTTGGTTCAGCAACTGCACCGCTGCGTATTGGCACCCCGATGAGCGGTGTGGATATCTTCGATCTGGCGCTGGCGGGCGAGGACTGTTGGGTGCGCGATACCGACGGACGGCGCCATCGCCTGCGGACCCGGCGCTGGTTGGGTTTCGATGCCGCCGACCGCCGCGCCGATACCGCGCTGACCTGCTGCTGCGACGGTCCGACGGTGGATATGGGATGCGGCCCGGGACGGCTGGTGACGGCACTACTGCGGCGCGGCGTCGTCGCACTCGGGGTCGACATCTCGCCGATGGCCGTGGCGACCACCAGATTTCGGGGTGCACCGGCATTGCAGCGCGACCTGTTCGGGCCGCTACCCGGCTCGGGCCGCTGGTCCTACGCGATTCTGGCGGACGGCAATATCGGCATCGGTGGTGATCCGGTGCGCATGCTGACCCGTGCGGGTGAACTGCTCGCCCGCGACGGCATCGCGGTGGTCGAATTCGCCCGACCCGGAACCGGTGTGGTGTCGCATCCGATACGGCTGGAGACGAGAACCCGAGTCGGGGAATGGTTTCCGTGGGCGCGCGTGGGGGTGGATCACGCCGAAGATGTGGCCACCGCGGCCGGGTTCCGCATGTTGGCGGCAGTGGAGGTGTCCGGTCGGCATATCGCATGGTTGCGTTGGGGCGGGTATCCATCGAGCAGTCGGTGGGCATTGTCATGAGGAGCAGTTGGTGGGCGGCATGACAACCGCGCGTGGCCCCGAGGTCGCGAGTCGCGTGGGGATCGCCTTGGGCGCCGCGATCCTCGTATGCTTCGTCACCGGCCTGCTGAGCCACTGGATCCAGCATCCGCCGAGCTGGTTCTGGTGGCCCGCCCATCCCGTCTGGCTGTATCGGGTCACCCAAGGTACCCATGTGATCTCGGGTGTCGCCGCCATCCCGTTGTTACTGGTGAAGCTGTGGGCGGTGTACCCCAGACTGTTTCGGCGCCCGATCATCGGCTCGCCATTGCGAATGCTCGAACGCGGTTCCATCGCCGTGCTCGTCGGTGCGGTGATCTTCCAACTGTCCACCGGACTCATCAATATCGCCCAGTACTACCCATGGAAATTCTTCTTCCCCACCGCGCACTACGCCATGGCCTACATCGCCATCGGTGCGCTGGCCGTCCATGTGGCCGTCAAACTGCCCGTCATCCGCGACGCACTGCAACGCCCACTGACCGACCCCGAAGTCGAACCTTCGACCGAGTTCACGCAATCCCCTGCCGAATCCGGGGCGCCGGCAAAGACCGCGACTCAGGTGCAGGTCAGGTCCGAGAGTGTCGCTCGGGCAGTGGTAGGAGCCGAGCACAAGGCCGGGACCGTATCCCATATCGGAGCCGAATCCGCGGCCAGGGCCAGGACTGCGGCCGAGAGTGGACCGACCACCGAAACCGCGCCCCGAAATCATATTTCGCGGCGCGCGGTGTTGACCGGCGCGGGAATTGCCGCCGTGGCCGCAGGCTTGGCCGTCGCAGGACAGACCGTCCCGTTTCTGCGGTGGGCCGCCGTACTCGCGCCGCGCAGTGGGCATGGGCCGCAGGGTGTTCCGGTCAACCGATCGGCGGCGGCAGCGGGAGTCGGTGATCGGGCCCGCGATGCCGGCTACCGGTTGACGGTCACGGTGGGTGATCGCAAGCGTCAGTTCACCCGAGACGAACTGCTCTCCCTGCCGCAGACTCGGGCCAGCCTGCCCATTGCGTGCGTCGAAGGCTGGAGTGCGGGTGCCGACTGGTCCGGCGTCCGCCTGCTGGATCTCTTCGCGGCGGTTGGGGCTTATCCCGGTGGCGATGTCCGATTCCGGTCCCTGGAGCAGACCGGTATCTACGGCAGTTCCGTTCTCCCGCAACGTCATGTTGTCGATTCGAGCACTTTGGTCGCCCTGACCATCAACGGCGAAACCCTCGACCTCGACCATGGCTACCCCTGCCGCCTCATCGCCCCCAACCGGCCCGGCGTCCTGCAGACCAAGTGGCTGTCCGAAATCGAGGTTCTGCCATGACCGCGGCCCGCATACTGCTGCTTCTCGTCGGTCTCGGGTTCGGCTGGTTCGGCATCAGCGCGCTATTCGAGCTGCCCCCAACCGATCTGGCCTCCGTCGCGATCTGGTTCGCGGGCGGCATTCTGCTCCACGACGCGGTCTTCGCCCCGGTCTGCGCCGCTTTCGGACTGACCGCCCGCCACCTCCTGCCACCTACCTGGTGGGCGGTCACCGCCTGCGGCGCCATCTGCTCAGTGGCCCTCGTCCTGATCGCCCTTCCGGTTCTCGACCGTCGCAACGCCATGCCGAGCAACCCGACCGTCCTGGACCGCAACTACCCCGTCGGATTGACTGTCGCGCTGACCCTCGTGTGGTCGTTGGTCGTCATTGCCTATGCCGTGGCGAACCGGTCGGTCCAACGGCCGGCCCGCAACCAGGAACGAGGCATCAGGACTCCTCGACAGGCGAAGACCGGACCGTAGCGAGGTGCCGCTCATTTCCAGGAGGGAAGGGTGGGGAGCGCCCCACTCAGATCCGCCCCTTCGGATCGCCCGAGGAGCCAGGCGAGCACCCCGGCGGCGGAGCCGGTGATCGTGTGATCGGGGGACCCGGTGCCAATGGTGGCAGTGAAATCGGTACCGGTGGTGTGGACTTCGAACGCGGGTGCCGGATCAGCTGCCGCGGCCATGGCTTTGGTCAGATCCGCGGCCGCACGTGGGAGCAGCCTGGCGACGAAATCGCCTGGCCAGTCGGTAGGTTGGTAATCGGCGGCCAGATCGACATGGTGGATCTCCACCTCTTGTAACCGCATCCAAATGACCTCGGTTGCCGGAATCGGCCTGCCCTGCCTGGTCCGGACGGTAGCCGCCCAGGCCTCCGCGGGAGTGGTCTGAGCCAGGCCGAGCCAGCGATTCGCGGCGGCCTCGTTATCGGTCAGCTGATCGGCGAGAGGCCGCGGCGCGCCCGCATCGATATCGGCGTCCCTGATGAACATGCTCGCGTACTGCGGTGTCTCGATTCCGGTGCGCGCCCACAGCAACAGGTTGACCAGGCTGTCGGCATTGCGCGCCACATGGGCGAGCAGGTGGCCTCGGGTCCAGCCCGGCAGCAGCGACGGCACGGTCATGTCATCGTCGAGCCCGCGAATGGTGTCGAGCAGACGGCTCGTCGCCGCGGCGACGGTGTCGAGCTGAACGGTGGTTTCCGGAGCGTCGCTGGTCACCAGACCGACCCTAGCCATCCGCGCGTCGCCCCGTCGGACAAATACCTATTCGCCGACGTTATCCTCGAACTCCGAACCCGACGCGATATTCACACGATCAGACAGCATGACATCAACTGGTCATTCGGCTGTAGGGCTTTTGTCGGATGTACGAGGTAAGCAGACACGGTGAAAGCGCACCCCCGTATCACCGCCGTCGCCGTCCTCTGTATCGGCGTACTGGCCGCAGGCTGCTCGTCCGCGGGCGGCAAGGCCGACTTCACCGTGGCCAAGGATCAGCCGCTGGTGATCTCCCTGGACGATCTGCTGGCCGCCACGGGTGGCCGCGCCGCCGTAACCATCGCCGATCCGGAACACGGCTCGCTGACCCGTCGCCTCGACGGCGCGCTGGTCTACCAGCCGAAGGCGGGCTTCACCGGTACGGATGAGGTGAAGGTCAGCACCACCGACGCGGTGCGCCTGTACACCACCGATATTCCGCCGCTCGGCGAATTCGGCGGAACCACTGTGCAGGCGAGCGGCTATGGCTCCGCGTGGACGCCGGTGCCCGGCGCGCCCGGCGCGTTCTATGGCCTCACCGACCGCGGCCCCAATGTGGATGGTCCCGGCAAGAACGAGAAGCTTTCGCCGACACCGGGTTTCGTGCCCAAGATCGGCCGGTTCGAACTGGTCGGCAATCGTGCGGTGCTGCGGTCCACGATCGAGTTGCGCACCGCCAATGGCACCCCGTTCAACGGTCAGGTCGACGTCGCGGCCAGCACCGGCGAGACCATCAAGGACCTCGCCGGAAATATCTTGCCGCCCACCGACCACGGCCTCGATCCCGAGGGGCTGGTCGCACTGCCGGACGGCACCTTCTGGGTCTCCGACGAGTATGGCCCGTTCCTGGTGCATTTCGACGCCAAGGGCACCGAACTCGAGCGCCTCGGTCCGGGATCGGGCCTGCCCAAGGAACTTTCGCTGCGCACCCCGAACCAGGGCATGGAGGGCCTGACCAGCACCCCCGACGGCGGCACCCTCGTCGGCGTGGTGCAGAGCGCCCTGAAAACCCCCGGCCTGGACGGTTCGGCCAAGGAGGTGCCGATGACCCGCATCGTCACCGTCGACCTGAAGACCAAGGCGGTCAAGGAATTCGTACTCCCGCTACAGGATCCGAAGAGCACCAAGGTCGCCGACTCCGAGATCACCGCGCTCAGCGCTACCACCTTCCTGGTCGACGAACGCGATGGCAACCTGCCCCCGAAGGCCGACAAGAAACTGTGGACCATCGATATCTCCGGCGCTACCGACGTCGGTCCGGAGTCGAAGGTTGCGGGCGCGCAATACGATCCGGAACGCGGCGGCCTGCAGATCAATGGCAAGCCGCTGGAGACGCTGGTCGGCACCGGCTCGACGAATGACGGCGTCGCGGCATTGCGGAAGGCGGGTATCACCCCCGTCGCGAAGACCGCGAACCTGGACTTCACCGCGCTGATCACCGGCCTGAACGCGGACGGCAAGTTCTACGGCCACGACAAGATCGAAGGCGTCGCCACGCTGGACGGCGGTAAGACCCTCTATATCGCCAACGACAGCGATTTCGGCCTCGCAGCCAGCACGGGCGACCAGCCGCCGTTCGGCCTGAAGCCCAAGACACTGCCCAACGGCCTGCAGGACTCCGGCGAAATCCTCGAGGTCGACACCACCAAACTGCCCGCGAAGGTGAACTCACACACCGTCGAGATCAAGGTCGGCTAGCGGGAATCGCTTTCGATCCATTCGCGGCCTTCCAGGATCACCGCCGCCGCCAACGTGATCAACCACAGCGACATCGATCCGACCTGGATCCGCTGGGCGATCCCGAGCGCGTAATTGCCGGTCAGGTTGTCGGCGACCAACATCCACACGGTCGCCGCCGATCCGATCACCAGTACCACCAGGCCGGCCTCGCGCAGGATCCGCCAGCGGTGATAGCGGAAGGCGGCCACGCTGAACGCGAAGGTCGCGACGGCGATCGCGGTAACCGCGATGGTGCTGGTCAGCGCGTGCGGTTGGTGTAACTGCGGGAACAGTTCGCTGCCACCGCCGCCGCATTCGGTGTTGTTCTGCGGGGTGCAATCGCGCAGCGGCAGCAGCACGTCGCCGATGGTCGCGGCGCCGAAGCAGAACAGCGCCACCCAGCCGATGGTGGTGAATCTGCGGCGCGGAAATAACAGCAGGCCGGCGATCGCCGCTGGCATCAGCAGCGCACCGACGATCTTGTCGGCGGTGGCGAATACCGCGCGGTGCGGCTTGCCCTCGGCATCGAGCTCACTGAGGAACGAGTTCACCGGATCGACGTCGATCTTCAGTATGAATTCCAGCAGCCAGGACGAATAGCAGAGTCCGGCGATCGCGATCGCCGCGGCGATGAGCCCGCAGGCCACCCGGACGTGTCGTTCGGCGATCCTCCGGCGATCAATCACTGGACCATTCTCCGCCTCCTCGCTGGTCCGGTGTTCAACAGTAGGTCAGTGTGTCCTAACCGACAGCTCTTTCGCACACCTCATTACCAACCCGCGCACAGGGTTCTGTCAGGTCCGTTCGCGATGCTGACAAGACCTAAGGAGGTTCCCATGATCGGATTGGCAACGGCCATCGCCGGGTTGATGGTGCTGACGGTAATGGCGGTGTCGGGTTATCTGGCCGCGCACGCCCCGCGGTCGGTGGTTCGGGTGCGGCAGCGCCGCTAGCGACTGCTCGCAGGTCGCTCGAAAGGGTCGGCTAGCGACTGCTCGCAGGTCGCTCGAAAGGGTCGGCTAGCGACTGCTTGCAGGTCGCTCGAAAAGGTCGGCTAGCGACTGCTTGCAGGTCGCTCGAAAGGGTCGGCCACTAGCGTCGCTCGGCCAGTACGGCCTGGACCCGGTCCGCGGCCGCGGCGGCGTCCTCGTGCTCCCACACCCGGATCACCTGCCAGCCCGCGGCGACCAGTGCCGCATCGGTGGCCCGGTCACGAGCCACATTGCCGCGTAACTTATCCGCCCACCACTGCGAATTGTTCTTCGGGTCGGTCGCGTGTTGCGGGCAGCGATGCCAGAAGCACCCGTCGACATAGACCGCGACACGCAGCCGTGGAAATACCAGATCCGCTCGCCTTCGCTGCCCGCGCAGCGGCGCGCGGTCGACGAAGTAGCGCAACCCGCGCCGGTGCAATTCCCGCCGCAGCGCGAGCTCGGGTTTGGTTCCGCTGCGCCGCTGGCGGGCCATCCGCGCGCTCGTCGCGGCGTTGGTCGGTGGACGCCGAGGTGGGTTCATGACGAGCCGAACCTCATGCCGCCCAGCCGCCCATCCGATCGAGATGACTCTCCACATCGGTCAGAAATCCGGGCGGGAACCGTAGATTGCCCATTCCGGTGCGACGCAGGAATCCGGCGGTCGCGCGGGCGGAGAGCAGCCGCGAGTCGGTGAGGAAGTGGTGCAGATCCTCGTACGGCTGGTGCACCGGCCAGGTCGAGACCGGTACCCGGTAGGCGGCGCCCGCCCGGCCCCACGCGGCGACCGGCCACGGCCGTCCTGGCGGCAGCGGCTCGTCGCCGGGAATCGGATCGAGCGGGTCGGCCAGCCGGGAGCCGATCCAGGACGCCATCCGCACACTCACCGCATTACCGATCAGCTTCCACCGATGTCCGTGCCGAATCCCTGGCACGGAGGTCGCCGGTTCGGTCCAGTCTGCGGTGAAGCCCTGTAAGCGCTCACCGTCGACGATGCCCGGCGTGACGATCTCGCCCGAGGGCAACCGCACCGCGGGCGGACTCGCGATGCCGAGAGCGGAACCGCCCTTGAGCGTCGGGATCGCGTTCACCGCCCAGCCGAGCCCGCGCACCCCCTCGGTCCAGTAGAAGCCGCACGGATCCTGTTCCGGGTCACCGAGATCGAGCGATCCGGCATCGTCGCCGAACAGCACCCGGCGCGGATCCTCGGTGCGCGAGGCCAGCATCAGCACCCGCTGGCGGCGCTGTGGCAGCCCGAACGCGCGCGCGTCCACCACCCGGTATGCCCAGGTGTAGCCGAGCTCCTCCAGCGCCTCGGTGATATGCCGCATGGCCGCACCGCGCCCCAACTGCAGCATGAACGGCACGTTCTCGATCAACAGCCAGCGCGGCCCGCGCTGTCGGCGCACCAGGCGGAACACCTCGTCCACCAATCCGGAGCGTTTTCCGGTGATGCCAGCGGTGCGCCCGGCCTGCGAAAGGTCCTGGCAGGGAAATCCGGCGGCGACCAGTTCGGTGCCGGCGGGCAGGGCGCGCAGCCGAGTGATGTCGGCGTGCAACGGGATTCCGGGAAAGCGCGCCGCGAGCACCGCCTGCGCACCGGGATCGATTTCGCAGAGCAACTCGGTATGCCAGCCGTGGCTGCCGAGGCCGAGCTCCAGCCCGCCGATACCGGCGAACAGCCCGACCATCCGCCCGCCCGTCACAGTCTTCCCTTCTCATGATTGCTCGCGGATCGCTCGGAACCACCAGCGCTGCGTATCCGCTGAGCAGGTTACTCGAGAAGTCCTCGCGACGACCGGCGACGGCCACGGTAGTGTGTCATGCACCCGATCCGACCGGATGCCCACAAATGCTCACGGTCGAAATCGCGTGTGCACGACCGTTCGACGGCAGCAGGCATTCTCCGAGCTCTCGCTCTTGCTGACCCTCCGGCGCTCCAGCGTCGACGCGCAGTTCCCGGTTTATCCCACAGTGTGACGCCAGGAAAGTGAGCGAAATGCAGATTCCGTCTACCAAGAACGGGAACTATCCCGACATTGTCGTGACCAGTCTGGCGGCGACCACTTCGATCGCCGGTGATGTCGACTCGACGTGGAAGGGACTGCTCAACGGTGAGAGCGGTATCGATGTGCTCGACGACGGCTTCATCGAGCAGTTCGAACTACCGGTGCGCATCGGCGGACACCTGAAGGTCAAGCCGTCGGAAAATCTCACCCGGCAGGAGACGCAACAACTGTCCTACGTCGAACAGATGGCCGTGGTGCTGGCCCGTGAGGTCTGGCGCAATGCGGGCAGTCCGGAGGTGGACAAGGAGCGGCTCGCCGTCGCCATCGGCACCGGACTCGGCGGCGGCGAATTCATTACCGACGCGCGGGACCGACTGCAGAACGGCGGCTACCGCAAGGTGTCGCCGCTGACGGTGCAGCGCATCATGCCGAACGGTTCGGCCGCCTGCGTCGGCTTGGAACTCGGTGCGCGGGCGGGCGTAGTCACCCCGGTCTCGGCCTGCTCGTCGGGTTCGGAGGCGATAGCCAACGCCTGGCAGATGATCGTCATGGGCGATGCCGACATGGTGGTCACCGGCGGTGTCGAGGGCTCCATCCAGGCGGTGCCGATCGCGGCGTTCACCATGATGCGTGCGATGAGCACCCGCAACGAGGATCCGAGGGCCGCCTCGCGACCGTTCGACAAGGATCGCGACGGATTCGTCTTCGGCGAGGCGGGCGCGATGATGGTCATCGAGACCGAAGAGCATGCCAGGGCGCGCGGCGCGACCATCCACGCCCGGTTGATGGGCGCCGGAATCACCTCTGACGCTTTCCATCTGGTCGCACCCGATCTGGAGGGTAAGGGTGCCGCGCGTGCGATGACACGCGCCATGCAGAAGGCCGGAATCTCCAAACGCGATGTCACCCATGTCAACGCGCATGCGACCGCCACCCCGATCGGCGATACCGCCGAGGCGCAGGCCATCAATGCCGCCGTCGGCGATCACGCATCGGTGTACGCGCCGAAATCCGCGCTCGGCCATTCGATCGGCGCGGTCGGGGCCCTCGAATCGGTGCTCACGGTGCTCACGGTGCGTGACAGCATCGTGCCGCCGACGCTGAATCTGGACAATCAGGACCCGGAGATCGAACTCGACGTGGTCAAGGGACAGGCCCGACCCGGTCGGATCGATTACGCCGTCAACAACTCGTTCGGTTTCGGCGGACACAACGTGGCGATCGCCTTCGGGCGCTACTGAGCACGTAGGGTCGGCGCACCTGCTAGCCTTCCCGACGCTTCGTTATCGACCTGTGTTCGGTGTAACCGCACGGCCTGAGTGCCTGCGATGGCAAAAGGATAAGGCGATGATCGACGAGACCTTCGACGACTATTTGGACGATCAGGGCAACATCAGGATCCGTGACGACAAGACACTGATCGACTTCGTCGACAAGCACAGCGCGGAGAACGGCGATGGCCTCGCCTACCGCTACATCGACTACTCGCGCGAACGCGATGGCGAGTACGTCGAGCTCACCTGGCACGAATTCGGCGTACGGCTGCGGGCCGTCGCGGCTCGGCTGCAGCAGGTCACGCGGCCGGGCGATCGGGTGGCCGTCCTCGCCCCGCAGGGGCTGGACTATGTCGTCTCGATCTTCGCGGCGGTCTACGCGGGCAATATCGCGGTCCCGCTGTTCGATCCGGAGGAGCAGGGCCATACCGATCGCCTGCGTGCGGTGCTGAACGACTGCACGCCATCGGCCATTCTGACCGTCGGCTCGGCCGCGGCGGGTGTGCGGAACTTCTTCCGGCACCTCCCGGCGGCACAGCGTCCGCGCATCATCGCGGTGGACGCCATTCCCGATAGCGTCGGATCCACCTGGGTACGGCCGGAGATCAATATCGATAGTGTCGCGTACCTGCAGTACACCTCGGGGTCCACCCGGACACCGGCCGGTGTCGAGATCACCCACCGCGCGGTCGGCACCAATCTGCTGCAGATGATCGATGCCATTGGCGTACAAGAGAATTCACGCGGCGTCACCTGGCTGCCGCTGTTCCACGATATGGGTCTGCTGTCGGTGATCCTGCCGACCGTCGGCGGTGGCTTCATCACGATCATGTCGCCGAGTGCGTTCGTGCGACGGCCCTACCGCTGGATCAAGGAACTGGCCGCCGCCTCCGACGGTGCCGGAACCTTCGCCGCCGCACCGAATTTCGCGTACGAGCATGCCGCGGCCCGTGGTAAACCGAAAGCCGGTGAGGAACTCGACCTTTCGAATGTGATCGGGTTGATCAACGGCAGTGAGCCGGTGTCGGTGTCGTCGATGCAGAAGTTCAACGAGGCGTTCGCGCCGTACGGCCTGCCCGAGACCGCGCTGAAGCCCTGTTACGGCATGGCCGAGGCGACGCTGTTCGTCTCGGCGACCAAGGCCGAGGATGCGGCGAAGGTCGTCTATGCCGATCGCAGTGAGCTCAACGCGGGCCGCATGGTCGAAGTGCCCAAGGGCGCCGAGAATTCGATCGCGCAGGTGTCGTGCGGTTATGTCGCGCTATCGCAGTGGGCGGTGATCGTCGATCCGGAGACCGGTATCGAGCGCGGTAACGGCGAGGTCGGCGAGATCTGGTTGCACGGCGACAATATGGGCATCGGATACTGGGGTCGGCCGGAGGAGACCGCGGCGACCTTCCACAACAGGCTTACGCGGCGACTGCCGCAGGACAGTCACGCACAGGGCACCGATCCGGACGCGAAGTGGATGCGCACCGGCGATTTCGGCGTCTACCTCGATGGCGAGCTGTATATCACCGGCCGGGTCAAGGATCTGGTGATCGTCGACGGACGCAACCACTATCCGCAGGATCTGGAGTTCTCGGCCCAGGAATCCAGCACCGCGCTGCGGCCCGGATTCATCGCGGCGTTCTCGGTGCCCGCGAATCAGTTGCCCCCGTTGGTCTTCGAGCAGGGCAGTCGTTCGGGGCTCACTTTCGACGCCGATGACACCTCGGAGCAGTTGGTCATCGTGGCCGAGCGTGGCACCGGTGCGGCGAAACTGGATCCGGAGCCGATCGCCGATATCGTGCGCGGCGCCATCGCACAGCGCCACGGCGTCACCGTGCGCGACATATTGCTGGTCCCGGCTGGTTCGATTCCGCGCACCTCCAGCGGCAAGATCGCCCGACGGGCCTGCCGCGCCGCATATCTGGAGGGCACGTTGCGCGGGGGGTATCGGCAGCAGGACTTCCCGGATGCCCCGGCGGAGCACGAGCACGCGACCCTCTGAGCGTGGGCTGGCGGTGACTCCCCTCGGTACAATCGAATAACGGATATCGGCGCCCGGGATCCGGGCGCCGATATCGTCTGCGGGTGGGGCGACCGGGTGCTGATCGGGGGTGTTGCCGGGGGTTTCTTGACCTCGAGGTTGCTCGAGGTTGTTGGCTGTGGGCGTGGCGGAAAATCGGTTGGCCGATTTCGGGACCGATGCCACGCTGGAATGTCGGACCCCGGTGCGAACATCGCCGCGAGATCCGTTCGCGACACCAGCCAAACCACGGGACTACGAGGGGGAGCTTTGTCCGTCACACTCGATACGCCGTCGGTCGACACCGAGGTCGACAGACCCGAGCGACCTGCCGCCGCGGCGTCGGGTCGCCTGCAATCGCTACGCCGGTTCCTGCCGTACCTGCGGCCGCATCGGGCCGCACTGCTCGGCGCGACCGCACTCGCGGCGGCGGCCGCCTTGACGGCGATCATGATCCCGCTGGTCATCGCGCGGATCATCGACGGTCCGATCCAGCGGCGCGATTTCGCGGGTGTCGTGGTGCCGGTGCTGATGGTGCTGCTGCTCGGTCTGCTGGAGGCGTTCGGCGTATGGGGACGCCGGTGGCTCATCGCGAGACCGGCGGCCCAGTTCGAGATCGCCATGCGTGCCAAGATCTTCCGCAAGCTGCAGACGCTGTCGATCGGACGCCACGACGCCTGGGAGTCCGGCCAGCTGCTGTCGCGCGCGATCGACGATATGGGCACCATGAAGCGGTTCGTCGCGTTCGCGGGGCCGTTCCTGATCATCCACTGCATAGTGATCCCGGTCGGTCTGCTGGTGCTGTTCGCGCTGAGCTGGCGGATCGGGCTGATCTTCGCGCTGGTCGCGCTGCCGCTGACCTATGTCTGCTTGCGGTTCGAGCGGCGCTACGCGGTGGCCTCGCGGCGGTCACAGGATCAGTCCGGCGATCTGGCCACCACCGCCGAGGAGTCGGCGCAGGGCATCCGGGTGCTGAAGGCATTCGGTCGCGGCGCGTTCTTCGGCGGGCGGTTCACCGCGCAGTCGCGTGAGCTGCAACAGACCGAACTGCTCAAGGTGCGGCTGGACGCCACGCTCTGGTCGGCGATGGTGAGCCTGCCGCAACTGGCCATCGCCTTCGCGCTCGGCTACGGCGGCTACGCCGTCGCGCAGCACACGATGACGCTCGGCACCCTGGTCGCGGCCATCACCCTGGCGACCTTCCTGCAATGGCCGATCATCTGGACCGGGTTCCTGCTCGCCGAGTGGAACGACGCGCGCACCGCCGCCGACCGGTTCTGGGAGATCATCGACACCCCGGTCGATATCACCGATCCCGCGGATCCGGTGGCGCTGCCGGAGCGGATCGTCGGTGAATTGGCGCTGCACGGTGTGCGTTTCGCTTTCCCGGAAGCGAAAGGTGAAGTACTGCATGATATTTCGCTGAAAGTGCGCCCTGGCGAGATGGTGGCGCTCGTCGGTGCGACCGGCAGTGGAAAGACGGCGCTGCTCAACCTGATTCCGCGGCTCTACGACGTGACCGACGGCGCCATCACCATCGACGGTATCGATATCGCGTCCATGCGGGTCGCCGACCTGCGCTCGCTGGTCTCGGTGGCGTTCGAGGAGCCGGTGCTCTTCTCCGCGAGTGTGCGGGAGAACGTCGCGCTCGGCGATCCGGCGGCCAGCGACGACGACGTGTGGCGGGCGCTCGATGTCGCCCAGGCCACCGATTTCGTGCAGGACCTGCCGTGGGGTCTGGACACCAGGATCGGCGAGCAGGGGCTGAGCCTGTCCGGTGGTCAGCGTCAGCGGCTGGCCCTGGCCCGCGCGGTGCTCGCTCGCGAGGGTACGCACGAGCGGACTCGCATCATGGTGCTCGACGACCCGCTCTCCGCACTCGATGTGGAGACCGAGGAACGCGTGCAGGAACGGTTGCGCACGGTGCTGGCGGGTGCCACCACTCTGCTGGTGGCGCACCGGCCTTCGACCGCGGCACTCGCCGACCGGGTGGCGCTGCTCGCGGACGGCCGGATCGTCGCGGAGGGCGCGCACGACCGACTGCTCGAGACCAGCAGTCGCTACCGCGAACTGATGGGAGGTGAATCATGACCACAGCCGAAACCGCTGTCCCCGCTGACGATTCGGCCGACCGCGACGAGGTCACCGACTGGCGCGGCATCGCCAATGAGGACAAGGAGGTGACCGAGACCGGAAATCTGGTGCTCGCCGGTCGATCCCGGCGGTTACTGCTGAGCCTGGTCCGGCCGTATCGCAAGCTCGCGATCCTGGCCATGGTGCTGATCGTGCTCGATAACGCCGCGATGGTCTCGGCGCCGCTATTCGTCGCGCACGGGCTCGACACCGGTATCGCCGAGGGGGTCGCGGGGAACTGGGTGCCCTTGGCGCTCACCGTCACCGGCTACCTGGGTGCGATCGCGCTCGGCGTCTGCACCACCTTCGTCTTCCTGCGGATCTCCGGAAGGCTCAGCCAGAGTGTGCTTTTCGATCTGCGGGTCCGGCTGTTCGCGCATATGCAGCAGCTCAGCGTCGCCTTCCACGAGCAGTACACCTCCGGCAAGGTGGTCGCTCGGCTGACCGGAGATATCGAGACGCTGCAGCAGTTGCTGGAAAGTGCGCTGAATCAGGCACTGAGCGCCATCCTTTCGGTACTGACCATCGCGGTGCTGCTGGTCTACCTCGATCAGACGCTCGCCGCCATCGTGCTGCTCGGATTCGTGCCGTTGGCGCTGGTCACCCGCTGGGCGCAGCGCAGGCAGCGGGCCGGGTACCGGCGCACTCGCGGCGCCATCGCGAAGGTGGTCGTGCAATTCGTCGAGTCGATGGGCGGCATGCGCGCCGTGCAGGCCTTCCGGCGCGAGGCCCGCAATGAATCCGTACTGGCCGCCGAGGACGCCGAATACTTCCAGGCGACCACCGCCGCCATGCGCGGTATGGGCGACTACGCCGGACTCACCCGGCTGCTCGGCAATCTGACCACGGTGATCGTCATCGTGGTCGGCGCCTGGCAGGTGATCGAGGGCAACCTCGCCGTCGGCGTCCTCGCGGCATACCTGTTGTACCTCAACGAGTTCTACGGCCCCCTCGACGAACTGGCCCAGGTATTCAACGCCTACCAGTCCGCGGCCGCCGCCCTGGAAAAGATCTCCGGCGTCCTCGAGGAGGAGCCTTCGGTCGAGGAACCCACGGACCCGATCGCATTGGCCAAGGCAACCGGCGCGGTCGGGATGGACCACGTGTGGTTCGGCTACGGATCGCCTGCCGGTGGCCCGCCGGTACCCGAGCCGTCGGAAGCCGTGCTCGAAGTGTTGGATTCCGCTGGACGCACTGGTCAGGTGTCGCAGCGCCCTGATGCGGTGGAGTCGAGCGTGGCCGGGGCAACGCGGGGTGACGGGGCGGTGGCCGATCTCGAAGTCATTGCGCCGCAGGCCGGGGAGCGCGGTAGGGCACGTCGTCCGGTGTTACCGGAGTTCTCACTGGAGATCCCGGCCGGGCAGGTGATAGCGCTGGTCGGTGCGACCGGTGCGGGCAAGTCCACGCTGGCCAAGCTGCTGACGCGGTTCTACGACCCCTCCGGCGGCACGGTGAGTTTGGACGGCATCGACCTGCGTCGTCTCTCGGATGTGGATCTGCGGCGCAATGTCGTGATGGTCACGCAGGAGTCGTATTTGTTCTCCGGGTCGGTGGCCGACAACATTCGGCTCGGACGACCGGATGCCAGCGATGCCGAGGTGTTCGCCGCGGCACGCGCGGTCGGCCTGTACGACTTCGTCACCGCACTGCCGGAGGGTTTCGACACCGACGTGCGCAAGCGCGGCGGGCGATTGTCGGCGGGCCAGCGTCAGCTGGTCGCGTTCGCCAGGGTGTTCCTCGCCGATCCGGCGGTGATCGTGCTGGACGAGGCAACCTCGAGCCTGGACATTCCCAGTGAGCGGCTCATCCAGCGAGCACTGGAAACGGTGCTGCACGATCGCACCGCGGTGATCATCGCGCACCGGCTCTCCACCGTCGCGATCGCCGACCGGGTCCTGGTGCTGGAGTCCGGCCGGATCGTCGAGGACGGCTCGCCGAGCGAGCTCATCGCGGGCACCGGCCGGTTCGCCAGTCTGCACGCGGCGTGGCGCGAGTCGCTGGTGTGATGCGGGCGCATCGGCTGCGTCGCTTACGGTAGATAGGTGACGAACCCAGCCCTCGGCCCCGACAGCCATCCGGCGGCATCCCGGTGGCCGGCGATCCTGACGTGGCGCGCGCACAACGCGTCGCGGATGGAGTCCGTCCGCGTGACTCTCAATGGCAACCGGATTCGCGCCGCCGGTCGCATGATCGGCGGCGCGTGCGCGGACCATCCCGCGTTCAGCGCCTCCTATGACCTGGTCACCGACGAGAACGGCGTCACCAAGCGCC
Organism: Nocardia sp. CA-107356; assembly: GCF_050946365.1. Lineage (NCBI taxonomy): Bacteria > Bacillati > Actinomycetota > Actinomycetes > Mycobacteriales > Nocardiaceae > Nocardia > Nocardia sp. CA-107356. Next base: position 337,382 of record NZ_CP191992.1, read on the forward strand.
TGTCCCTGCGCAGCACCACCGCCGCCGGGGAACGTCAGGCCTCGATCGCCAGGGATGAGGAGAACTACTGGCTCGTCGATGCGGGCGGCAGTCACGTCCGCTCCACCTTCGGGGGCGCCCTCGACGTCGATGTCGTCCTCAGCCCGTTCTTCAACACCCTCCCCATCCGCCGCTTCGCCCTGCAGAACGCCGTCGACAACATCCAGGTCCCGGTGGTCTACGTCCGCCTCCCCGACCTGCTGGTCCAGGAAGCCAGCCTCACCTACAGCAGCGGCGCCACCGGCATCAGCGTCCTTTCCCCCGTCTCCAGCGCCACCGTCACAGTCGACGCCGACGGCTTCCTCCTCGACTATCCCGGTCTCGCCGAACGCATCTGAGCACCGAGTCCGAAGGCATCCGTGCGTTGCCGCGCAGTCTTTTCACGCGCCGCGCACACATTCGCCGGGCACATTGATGCGCGGCAGGCGAAGTCGTGCGCAGCGCGGGGGCGGGTCACTCAAGCTCGGTGATTACTCCGCCACGCTGGCCTGCGTCGCGCAAAGCTGCCAGCCAGTTGTGGTCGCCGGGGTGGATGTCGGTGATTTCCCAGCGCTGCGTGGTTTCGTAGCGTTCGCGGCCGTCGTGCCCGGCTTCGACGAGGTCGACCAGGGTGCCCTCGTCGCGCAGGCTGTCGCGTGCCGCGCTCAGTACGGTGAGCGTCTCCTCCAGCACGTCCAGCAGGGCTGCGGCATTGGGCTCGCAGATGGCGCGGACCAGGTCGGGGGCGGTGGCGGCCACGCGGGTGCCGTCGCGGAACGAACCAGCTGCCAGACCGAGTGCCAGGTCGCCGCCCGCCGCACCGGACGCTGCCAGCGCCTCCGCCAGCACATGCGGCAGATGCGAGATCCGGGCCACCGCACGATCGTGCTCGTCGGCGACCACCGGGGTGACCACCGCGCCGCAGGCCAGCGCGAGCCGCACCACCTGGCGCCACGGCTCGGGGTGGGTGCCCTCGTCCACCCCGACCGCCCACACCGCATTTCGGAACAGGCCGGGATCGGTAGCCGCCCAACCGGATTCGGAGGTACCGGCCATCGGATGGCCGCCGACGTAGCGGGCCGCGAGCCCATGTCGGTGCACCGCCTCGGCCACCGGCGCCTTGACGCTCACCACATCGGTGAGCGGACAGCGCGGCGCGAAGCTCGCCACCGCGGCGAGGATGTGGTCCACCGCGGGCATCGGCACCGAGACGACGATCAGCGCATCGGTATCGGCGGCCCGCGTCAGCACCCCGAGCAGATCACCCGTGACATCGAATCCGTCACTGCGCGCGGCCCGCGCACCCCCTTCTGACCTGTTGTAACCCCAGGCGTTATAGCCCGCGCCGACGGCAGCGCGTAGCAGCGATCCACCGATCAAGCCCGTCCCGAGGACACACACCGGTGCTTTCTGGTCACGAGTCATCGGAACAGATTCGCATACGACTTCAACATTTCGGCTCGAGCCGACTACCGTTGCGGCCATGGCAGCACAGCGCTCGGGCACGAACAAGGCTGCGTCGGATGATTACGACGACGTGGATGGGTTCGCAGTGGCGGTTGTCCGCGAAGAAGGACAATGGCGGTGTAGTCCGTTGAGTCAGGCCGCGCTCACCGACTTGTCCGCGGCGGAAACAGAACTCAAGGCATTACGCAGTTCCGGTGCGGTGTTCGGATTGCTCGATATCGATGACGAATTCTTCATCGTCCTCCGGCCCGCGCCGAGCGGCACCCGGATGCTGGTCTCGGATGCGACGGCCGCGATCGATTACGACATCGCCGCCGACGTACTCGAGGCCCTCAATGTCGACATTCCCGACATCGACCCGGACGAACTCGACGATATCGAGCCATGGGAGGAGGGCGACCTCGGTGTCCTCGCCGATCTCGGCCTACCCGAACCGGTGCTCAGCGTGATCCTCGCCGAAACCGACCTGTATCCGGATGAGCAGCTCGGCATGATCGCCCAGCGGCTCGGCTTCGCCAATGAACTCTCGGCGGTGCTGGACAAGCTGCCCCGCTGACGTGGGTCTGCTCGCCGACGGACTTTCCGACACCGATATGGTCCGTGCCGCGATCGCCGCGGCGGCCGATGCGGGCGATCGCGATGTGCCGGTCGGCGCCGTCGTCTTCGATGCCACCGGACGCGAACTCGCTCGCGCGGCCAATGCCAGGGAAGCCCTCGGCGACCCGACCGCCCACGCGGAGATCCTCGCCCTACGCCGCGCCGCCGCGGTCGTCGGGGACGGTTGGCGCCTGGAAGACACCACGCTCGCGGTAACGCTGGAGCCGTGCACCATGTGCGCCGGCGCCTTGGTACTCGCCCGCGTCGGCCGCTTGGTGTTCGGTGCCTGGGAGCCGAAGACCGGAGCCGTCGGCTCCCTCTGGGACGTGGTCCGCGACCGCCGCCTCAATCACCGCCCCGAAGTGCGCGGCGGCGTGCTGGAAGCCGAATGCGCAGCGCTGCTCGACGAATTCTTCCGTGCCCAACGCTGAGCAGCCGCCCAATGGCCGCACCTTCCGCTCCCAACACCCACCTGGATCACCGCTCCGACCGCCCCTACAGCCGATTTAGCGATCCGCCCCCCGTCCGGTATGGTTGTCGGCGGTGGCGTGTCCGAGCGGCCTAAGGAGCACGCCTCGAAAGCGTGTGAGGGGTAACCCCCCTCCGAGGGTTCAAATCCCTCCGCCACCGCCACAGGCTCTGACTTGGTAAGTCCAAGTCAGAGCCTTTTTCATGCGGTTGTGCCGGTCCGGCGAACTTCGCCGGGCGTGCGGCGATCTCTTCGATGGCTTGTTGCCATCGACCAGCGCGCGATTGCGGGCCAGCGACTCGAGCGAGTCGGCGGCCTTGTCGAACACACTCGGATAAGCATCTTCGCCGAAAACAGTTGTCCGATAACGGAACACGGCCGCTCGAATTCGTTTGGGTCACTCCTCGGGATCGTTCCGCCGCAGGACGGCGGTTTGGCGGTCCAGGTCCACGCCGACCTGTGGCGGAGCGCCCTGGTTCTGTTCGTCACGCAGCATCGATACCGAATCTCGGTGGTCGAGTTCCATGCGTTTGGTGCCGTAGAACATCGCGGTGAACTCGTCGGTGAAGGTGCCGGAGACCGGGGTTCGGCGTTTGCGGCGCTTTCGGGTCAGTGCCTCGTAGAGTGCGACCGCCATCAGCGCCAGGACCCAGCTGGGGATGCTCCATGCCAGCAAATCCGCCATGTCGCACAAACGATTCCGCAAGCTCGGGAGTTCCTGGGTAGATGGGCCGGGAGCGGGTATACGCCGACTAAGCGAGTGCGGCGGGGACGCGATGCGAAGATGTGTCGCGTGACCAGCCGCGCGGGATTTGATGCGTGAGAGTCATATGAACGAGCCCTATTTCCGATTTGGCAGTCTGCTGGTCCTGATCTGGCTGGTGATCGGGGTGGTCGCCGCGGGCCAGCGGCACTATTTCGACAGCGGTCCGATCAATTGCGCCGGATTCGGCACGATCGCGGTGACCACGCTGGCCGGTCCGCTCAACTATATGGGTGTGAATCCGAAGATCGCGGATTGCAATGTGCCGCAACCTAGTCCGTAACCACCACGGCTGAGCGCCGGGGATCTGGCCGACCTCGGATGCTCGGGGCGTGCTCTGCCGGGCGGCGACATGCCGTGCGGTAGGGCGCGCCCGTCCGCACGCGGGTATGTGCCGAATGACTGAGTGCGGGTCGGGTGCGATGCGATAATTCGGCGCATAACCAACCGTGCGAGCATGCTCCGCGGGAGACATATGAGCGAGCCCTTGATGAAACTTGGCACCGTGCTGATCGTGATCTGGTTGGTCGTCGGCGTTATCGCGGCTGGACAGCGCAACTATTTCGACAGCGGCCCGATCAATTGCGCCGGATTCGGCACCATCGCCCTCACCGTTCTCGCTGGTCCGCTCAACTATATGGGCGTGAATCCGAAGATCGCCGACTGCAACGTGCCGCAGCCGAGCCCCTAGCGGTCGAGCCGGTAGCGCCTGGTTTGAGTTATCTCCCAGCATCCGGGTATCCCCTCTGGTACGCGAGTGCGAAAGGAAGCGATGACGATGCGCGAGCGTGCAACCGAACGCAGACCCGCGCACCCCGCCGGTGCGCGACTCATAGGATTACTGCTGATGGCCTGGCTGGTGACCGGCATGGTCGCCGCGGGGCAGCGTCACAACTTCGACAGTGGCCCGATCGACTGTGCTGGCTACGGCACCATCGCGGTGACGGCGCTGGCCGGTCCACTCAACTATATGGGGGTTAACCCAAAGGTTGCCGAATGTAATCTGCCGCAGCCGAGCCAGTGATGAAATAGATACGCCCCCACTGGAATTCCGACACCGGTCCGAATTCCAGTGGAAGCGCGGTGAATTCGAAGCTCAGCCGCCCCGCACCGGCTGCCGCCCCGCATCGGGCACCGGCTGCCCCCGGAGTTCGTGCAACTCGGCCCCTTCCACATCGATATCGAGCACGATCTTGTCCAGCCCTACTCCTCGCGCATCCGCGTCACCAGGGGCAGTCCCGAAACGCATTCGGCCCCGCACTCGAATCCGGGTGCGGGGCCGAGCGGTCGATCAACTCCGATCAGCTGACGCCGACCGGCACCTTCACCGTCTCCGCGGACCGCTGCTGCAGCTCACGCAGCTTCGCGCCCTCGACGTCGATATCCGGCAGGATCCGGTCCAGCCACTTCGGAATCCACCAGGACCACTTGCCCATCAGCACCAGCAGCGACGGGATCACGACCATCCGGACGATGAACGCGTCGATCAGCACACCCGCCGCCAGCGCGAAGCCGAACGACTTCGCCGTGACATCGGTTTCCAGCAGGAACGAACCGAATACCGAGATCATGATGACCGCGGCCGAGGTGACGACCCGGGCGCCGTGGTGATAACCGGCGACCATCGCCTCCTTCGGCGACTTGCCGTTGACGAACTCCTCGCGCATCCGGGTCACCAGGAACACCTGGTAATCCATGGCCAGGCCGAACACCAGACCGATCAGCATGATCGGCAGGAAGCTGACCAGCGGATGCGGATCCTCGATCAGGCCGAGCTTGCCCTGCTGGAAGATCAGCACGGTCGCACCGAAGGTGGCCGCCATGGACAGCAGGAACCCGAGTGCCGCGGTGAGCGGTACCAGGATCGAGCGGAACACCAGGATCAGCAGCAGGAACGCGGCACCGGCCACGATTGCCAGATACGGCACGATCTTGCTGAGCAGCACGTGGTCGACATCGGCGAAGATCGCCGTGGTGCCGGTGATGCCGTATTCGATGCCGTACTCGGTCTGCATCTGTGCTTCGGCCTCGCGGGCGTCACTGACCAGATCCTTGGTTGCCTGGTTGTTCGGGCCCGACTTCGGCACGCCGTCGAGCAGCGCACCGGCCTTGTCCTCGCCACTCCACTTCGGCTCGGTCACGTAATCCATGCCCGAGTAGGACGCGAGCTTGGATCGCAGCGCGTCGACGGCGGCCTCGCGGCGCTCGGCGGGCACCTTGGTGAGGTCGACCGCGACGTTCAGTACGCCGTTGCTGCCCTCGCCGAAGCCCTCGGTGCGCAGCTCGTAGGCCTTGCGGATGGTGGAGGTCTTCGGCTGGCTGTCGTCGCCGGGCAGGCCCAGGTTCAGGCCGGCGGCCGGTGCGGCGAGTAGGCCGAGCACGACCACGCTGAGCAGCAGGGTCACCGCGGGCGCCTTGCCGATCAGGCGGCCGAAGCGCATACCGTTGGTGACCGACTTATCGTCCTCGGGATCGTGCTGGGCGACGATCGGCAGCTTCGGCTTGAACAGGAATCGGCCGAACGCACCGAGCAGCGCTGGCATCAGCGTGATGGCGGTGAGCACCGCGAATCCGGCGGCGATCGCACCACCCAGACCCATGAACGTCATGAACTGCACGCCGACGATGCTGAGGCCGCCGAGGGCGATGATGACGGTCAGACCGGCGAACACCACCGCGGAACCCGCTGTGCCGAGTGCGGTTCCGGCCGCCTCTTCCGGCGAATCCTGCACTGCCAGTTCATGTTTGTAGCGCGACACGATGAACAACGCGTAGTCGATCGACAGGGCGATGCCGATCATGGACGCGAGGAAGGTCGTGAAGCTGGGCACCTCGATGATCGAGGTGCCGAGGAAGATCAGCGAGGTGGCCGCGCCGAGGCCGATGATCGCGGTGATGATCGGCACGAAGGCGGCCACGATGGCGCCGAACGCGATGATCATGACGATCAGCGCGATACCCATGCCGATCTGCTCGGACTTACCGCTGGGCCCCTCGTTCTTCTGCGCGATCGAACCGCTCATCTCCACCTGCAGCCCGGCGTTGCGGGCGTCGCTCGCGACGTTGTAGGCCGCCTCGCGCTGCGCGTCGGTGACGTCGGTGAACTTCTTGATGGCGAACGGGACGCTGAAGAAGGCGACCGAATCCGGATCGGTCTTGCTCAGCACGTTCAACGGTGCGCCGCTGCACTTGGATGGGTCCGGATCCGCGATGCAGCCCGACTTCTCCGCGGCCTCGATGGGATTCATCACCGGCTTGCTGTGGTCGACGATGTCGAGCGTGCCGAGTTCGGCGATGAACGCGTCCAGCGACGCACGGTTCGCCGGATCGGTCAGCTTCTGACCTTCGGGCGCGGCGATGACATAGGTTCCGGTGACGGCGTCGAACTTGAATGCGTCCGAGGCGCCGGGAAAGTGCTTGTCGAGAATGTCATTGGCACGCGCGGACGGCAGCTCCGGCATGCTGAAGTCATTGGTCATCGGCTCCTTCAGCTGCGCGCCGAGACCGCCGAGCAGCAGGAACAGGACAAGCCAGACCGGAAGCACTATCCATTTTCTTCGGAAAGCGAACTTTCCCCATCTATAGAGATAAACGGACACGAGGGGTCTCCTAAGCGGACCTTTGCGAGCGACCGGCAAAGCAGTCGCGCGTGATGGCTGGGTACGTGCTGGTTCGGGCACGTAGACAGCACTCCGCGGGGTTGCCCTGCTGTACCCCGCCTCCAATTGACGCTTTCTGCCTACCGTGCGGTAGGTAGACTACCTAGGAGCTAAGCGGAGGTACAACCTCAATTCTGGTGGCAACGTTAGCTCAGCGCAGGAGCGATGAGAGGATCATCCCATGACTGTTCGCGACGCAAGCGACACTGTTGTCGCAGGTGGCGGCACAAAACTGGCAATTCGCGATGCCGCGGTGAAGCTATTCGGCGCCAAGGGATTCGAGCAGACGAGCCTGCGCGAAGTCGCAGATGCGGTAGGAATCACAAAGGCTTCGCTCTACTATCACTACGCCTCGAAGCTCGATCTGCTCCTGGCGATCGTCGATCCGATCATCGATCACCTGCGCGCGGTGACCGAGGATATCGATGCGGTCCCGCACGATGCGGAAGGGGTGCGCGCCGTTCTGCGCACCTATTTGCGCGGCATGATTCGCCACCGCGACGCCGGTGCGCTGTGTGTCCGCGACACCGTCGCGATCATCAATGTGATGGCCGACCGCTACCCGGATCTCATGGATTCCAGCCGGGTGCTGCGCGAATGGCTCGCCGGACCCGACGCCGACGATGTGGCCAAACTCCGCGCCAGTGCCGCGCTCGAGGTGCTCGGCGTGGCGCTGCTGTCCACCGAACTGGTGCCCGGCGTCGAGGATTCGGTGGTGGAACGCACGCTGCTCGATGCGGCCACCTGTGTGCTGACCGGCTGTCACACCGCGTAGATTCGTTCGCACACCTAATAGGCCAGGGAGTAGCCGCAGTGCACATCACCGCGAGGGTCGATTACGCGGTGCGGACCTTGTTGGAAATCGCCCGCGCACCGAAGACCGACAATGCCGTGATCGGCGCGACCGCCGTGCAGGTCGCGCCGGTGGTGAAGGCGGAGGCGATTTCGACCGCGCAGCACATCCCGCCCAAGGTGCTCGAAACCGTACTCGCCGAACTGCGCAGAGCTGATCTGGTGACCAGTAGGCGCGGCCCGGACGGCGGATACTGGCTGGCCCGCCCGGCCGCGCAGATCTCCATCGCCGATGTGATCCGCGCGATCGAGGGCCCGCTGGCCTCGGTGCGCGGCGAGCGTCCGGAGGATGTGCGGTATCCGGGTGCGGCCGAGCCGTTGCAGCGCGTGTGGATCGCACTGCGGGTGAATATTCGTGCGGTACTGGAGAATGTCTCCATCGACGACATCGCGCAGAACCGGCTCCCGGGTTTCGTCGAGGCGCTGACCGAGGATCCCGGTGCCTGGTCTCGGCGATAGTTCGAATCGAGTCACGCAGGCCGAAGGGCTCGCGGGCGCACACTGTTTCACTTTGCTGGTGATGGGCCGGAATCCAGGGCATCGGTGCTGGTCAGGAAACCTCGCGACGGATATCCGGGTTTCCCGGTAGCCTCCTTTTCATCATGCTGATCAGACTGCTTCGCACTTATCTAGCCCCTTATCGGGCGCAATTGGCGGGGGTCGTCGGCCTACAACTGATCGCCGTCATCGCTGTGCTGTACCTGCCGACCTTGAACGCCCACCTGATCGACAAGGGCGTCACCAAGGGCGATATCGGCTACATCTGGACCACCGGTCTGTGGATGCTCGCGGTCTCCGGTGTGCAGATCGTCGCGTCCGCCTGCTCGGTCTACCTCGGCGCGCAGGCCGCCATGGGCGCGGGCCGGGATCTGCGCGGGGCTGTGCTGCACCGGGTCGGCACCTTTTCCGCCCGCGAGGTCGGCATGTTCGGCGCACCGTCGCTGATCACCCGCAATACCAACGATATTCAGCAGGTTCAGCTGCTCATCGTGATGTCGGCGACCATCCTGGTGATGGCGCCGATCATGTGTGTCGGCGGCATATTCATGTCGTTGCGCGAGGACCTCGGGCTGTCCTGGCTGCTGCTGATCGCGGTGCCCGCGCTGGCCATTTCGATGGGTGCCATCGTGGCGAAGATGGTGCCCGGCTTCCGCGATATGCAGCACCGGATCGATGAGGTCAATCGCGTACTGCGCGAGCAGATCACCGGTATCCGGGTGGTGCGCGCATTCGTGCGCGAGCGCCAGGAGACCTGGCGCTTCGGGGTGGCCAACTCCGAACTCACCGATGCCGCACTGCGGGTCGGCCGGTTGATGGCGCTGATGTTCCCCCTGGTCATGCTGATCAGCAATGTCACCGCCGTCGCGGTGATCTGGTTCGGCGGGCATCTGATCAACGACAACCAGATGCAGATCGGCGCGCTCACCGCGATGCTCTCCTACATCATGCAGATCCTGATGGCCGTCATGATGGCCTCGTTCCTGGCCATGATGGCGCCGCGCGCGGCCGTATCGGCCGACCGGATCGGTGAGGTGCTCGATACCGAGACGTCGGTGGCCCCGCCGCGGCTGCCGCAGCCGTTCAAGGGCGATCCGGCGCTCGTCGATCTGCAATTCACCGAATTCGCTTATCCCGGCGCGGAGAAGCCGGTGCTCTCGGCCATCCGGTTCCAGGTCGAACCGGGCACGACCACGGCCATTGTCGGATCCACCGGCGCGGGCAAAACGACGCTGCTCAATCTGATTCCCCGGCTCATCGACGTCACCGACGGTGCGATCTACATCGGCGGCACCGATGTCCGCCATATCGACCTCGAGCTGCTGCGCGAACAGATCGGCCTGGTGCCGCAGAAGGCGTACCTGTTCTCCGGAACCGTGGCGAGCAACCTGCGCTACGGCAATCCGCATGCGACCGACGAGGACCTGTGGCGATGTCTGGAGATCGCCCAGGCCGCCGACTTCGTGCGCGATATGCCGCAGGGCCTCGAGACCCCGGTCGCGCAGGGCGGCACCACCGTTTCGGGCGGACAGCGCCAGCGGTTGGCCATCGCTCGGGCGTTGGTGAAGAAGCCGCGGGTCTATCTGTTCGACGATTCGTTCTCCGCACTGGACGTCGCCACCGATGCCCGACTACGCGCGGCCCTGCGGCCGGAGACCAGGGACGCCTCGGTGATCATTGTGGCGCAACGGGTTACCACCATCCGCGACGCCGATCAGATCGTGGTGCTCGAGGACGGTGCGATGGCCGGGATCGGCACCCATGAGCAGTTGATGCGCGATTGCGCGGAGTACCAGGAGATCGTCGCCTCGCAGCTCGGCGCCGAGGAGGTCGCGGGAGTCGCCCTCCTCAAGCGCATCGGATCGCCGCCCGATCCGACCGGGGACGGGCATCGCGCCCGGCAGGAGGAGAGCCGATGAGACCCGGAGCGGTGAATCCCGGTGCGCCGGATGCGAAGGCGAAGTCATTCGGTCCGTCGCTGAAGCGACTGTTGCGCAGGCTGGTACCCGAGCGCATGTATGTCGGCGCGATCGTCGGGCTGGCCATTATCTCGGTGCTGCTGAATACGCTCGGCCCGTACATCCTCGGCAAGGCCACCAACTTGGTCTTCGACGGTGTGGTCGGCCGTGGGCTGCCGAGCGGGATCACCAAAGAAGAGGCGATCCAGCACGCGCGTGCCTCGGGCAACAACACCTTCGCCGACATGCTCGGCGCGATGGATGTCACTCCGGGCGTCGGTGTCGACTTCGGCGCGGTCGGTCGGATTCTCATGCTGGTGTTGCTGCTCTATATCGGCGCGTCGGTCTTCAGCTGGCTGCAATCGTTCCTGCTCAATATCGTCATCAACCGCACGGTGAAGCGGCTGCGCAGCGACGTCGAGGACAAGATCCACCGACTTCCGTTGCGCTACTTCGATTCCACGCCGCGCGGTGACCTGCTCAGCCGCGTGACCAACGATGTCGACAATGTCTCGCAGAGCCTGCAGCAGACCATGAGCCAGCTGCTCCTTTCGGTCTTCTCGGTGCTCGGCATCCTGATCATGATGTTCTGGATCTCACCGCTGCTCGCGGTGATCGCCCTGCTCACGGTGCCCGCCGCCATCGTGGTCACCGCGCAGATCGCCAAGCGCTCCAAACCGCACTTCGTGAACCAGTGGAAGTACACCGGCATGGTGAACGCCCAGGTCGAGGAGGCCTTCACCGGGCACGAGGTGGTTACCGCATTCGGCCGCAACCGCGAGGTCGGCGAGGAATTCGATAAGCGCAACAGCGACCTCTACGAATCGAGCTTCAAGGCGCAGTTCATCTCCGGGCTGATCATGCCCGCGATCATGTTCCTCGGGAATGTGAACTTCGTGCTGGTGGCACTGGTCGGCGGTCTGCGGGTGGCGACGGGCAATCTGTCGCTCGGCGAGGTGCAGGCGTTCATCCAGTACTCCCGGCAGTTCAGCCAGCCGCTGACCCAAATCGGTGCCATGGCCAACCTGCTGCAATCCGGTGTCGCGTCGGCCGAGCGGATCTTCGAGATCCTCGACGCCGAAGAACAGTCGCCGGATCCGGTCATGGCCAACACCCGTCCGGTCGATCGCGGCCGAGTCGAATTCGAGGCGGTCTCATTCCGCTACGAACCGGAGACGCCGGTCATCGAGCGGCTGTCGCTGGTCGCCGAGCCGGGGCACGTGATCGCCATCGTCGGCCCGACCGGTGCGGGCAAGACCACACTGGTGAATCTGCTGCTGCGGTTCTACGAACTCGATGCGGGCACCATCACCATCGACGGGGTCGATATCACCGAGATCACCCGAGATCACCTGCGGTCGCGGATCGGCATGGTGCTGCAGGACACCTGGCTGTTCAAGGGCACCATTCGGGAGAACATTGCCTACGGCAATCCGAATGCGAGCCAGGCGGATATCCTCGACGCCGCTCGCGCCGCCTATGTCGACCGTTTCGTCCACGCGCTGCCGCACGGTTACGACACGATCATCGACGAGGAGGGATCGGGGGTCAGCGCGGGCGAGAAGCAGCTGATCACCATTGCCCGCGCCTTCCTGGCGAAGCCGTCCATCCTGGTCCTCGATGAGGCGACCAGTTCGGTCGACACCCGCACCGAGGCGCTGGTCCAGCACGCCACCGCGGCCCTGCGCCGCGACCGCACCAGCTTCGTGATCGCGCACCGCCTTTCCACCATCCGCGACGCGGATCTGATCGTCGTCATGGAGTCGGGCCGCATTGTCGAGCACGGCACCCATGAGCGTTTGCTGGAGGAGCGCGGCGCGTACTACCGCCTGTACAACGCTCAGTTCGCCGCCGCGGCCGCCGACGCCTGACCGGACCACCCGTCGGCGGCCAGGGACAGCGCTGTCGGATAGCGAATAGCTATCGCGCACAACGTGTGCCTTGTGCGTGACGCTCAGTGGTTGTGTGACAGCACTGGAATAGCCATTGACGCTGGTCGAGGGCGTTTGCGTGCAGGCGGACGGTGCGGGATTCGGATGTGGTGTGGGGCACGGCGCGGTGCCTGAGAAGATGGACGGCGTGGCTGATCCTGGAGCTTTCTCGTTCACCGTCGGCGCCCGCTTGGCTGGGCGGCACGGTCGAACGGGTGTGATCAGCACACCGCACGGCGATATCGCCACACCCGCGTTCATCCCGGTCGGCACCAAGGCGACGGTGAAGGCCGTGCTGCCGGAGACCATGCGGGAACTCGGCGCCCAGGCGCTGCTGGCCAATGCCTACCACCTCTATCTGCAGCCGGGTTCGGACATCGTGGACGAGGCGGGTGGACTGAGCAAGTTCATGAACTGGCCGGGCCCGACCTTCACCGACAGCGGCGGCTTCCAGGTGATGTCGCTCGGTGTCGGTTTCAAGAAGGTACTGGCCATGGAAGCGGTCGACGTCCGAAGCGACGATGTGATCGCCAAGGGCAAGGAGCGCCTGGCCACCGTCGACGACGACGGCGTCACCTTCCGCTCCCATCTGGACGGTTCGAAACACCGGTTCACGCCGGAGGTTTCGATGGGCATACAGCATCGGCTCGGCGCGGACATCATGTTCGCCTTCGACGAGCTGACCACCCTGCTCAATACCCGTGCCTACCAGGAGAAATCGCTACAGCGCACGCACGAATGGGCGCAGCGCTGCATCGATGAGCACGAACGGCTGAGCGCCGCGCGCGCGCACCGCCCGTACCAGGCGCTGTTCGCGGTGATCCAGGGTGCACAGTACGAAGACCTGCGCCGCAAGGCATGTCGGGAACTGGAATCGATTCGGGGCAGTGCCGGAACGGGTTTCGACGGCTACGGCATCGGTGGCGCGCTGGAGAAGCACAACCTGGGCACCATTGTCGGCTGGTGCTGTGACGAACTGCCCGAGGACAAGCCGCGCCATATGCTCGGCATCAGCGAGCCCGAGGACATCTTCGTCGCGGTGGAGAACGGCGCGGACACCTTCGACTGCGTGAACCCGTCCCGGGTTGCGCGCAATGCGGCGATCTATGTCGCCGAAGGCAGATTCAATATCAATACCGCCCGCTTCCGCCGAGACTTCAACCCGATCGACGACACCTGCGACTGTTATACCTGCGCCAACTACACCCGGGCCTATATTCACCACCTGTTCAAGGCCAAGGAGATGCTCGCCTCCACGCTGTGCACGATCCACAACGAGCGCTACACGATTCGGCTCGTCGACCGGATCCGCGAGAGCATCGATGGCGGTTACTTCAACGACTACAAGGCCGAAACTCTGGCCCGCTGGAAGGGCCGCAGCCCTGTCTGATGTGCCGCGCCTGCGGCGCGCGCGGCCCCCGGTGTCTCGCGTCCGAGCCGTCGAGACTCGCGCCTGCGGCGCCTGTGCTTCGACGGCTCGGTCGCGAGACGGCCACGAACTCCTCGCGTAAGACTCGCTCCGTCGGGGTTGCGTCCCGAGCGGAACTGCGGCATCACCGGAATCAGTTGAGTAGCGCGGGAGTTTCGCGCGGCGCGTAGCTCGGCTCGTGCTTCTTGAGGAAGGCGATCACCCGGTAGGTGATCGGCAGCACGATGACCTCGGCGAGCGTCTTCCAGATGAATCCGACGATCACATAGTTCACGAACTGTCCCCAGCTATCGATACCGATGGCGGTGGCCGCGATCGAGCAGAAGATCAGTGTGTCACCGAATTCGCCGACCACCGTGGAGCCGATCAACCGGGCCCAGAGGTGCTTTTCCTTGGTCTTCTCCTTGATCAGCACCAGCGTCGCGGAATTGAGCATTTCGCCGACGAAGTATCCGGACAGTCCGGCGGCGACCAGCTGCGGCGTGGTGCCGATAACGGACCGGAAGGCTTCCTGATTGTCGTAGAAGGTCGCGGCGGGCAGCTCGATGGCGATCGTGAAGCAGACGACCGTGAGCAGCAGGATGGCGAAACCGTAGTAGATGGCCCGGCGGGCGGCCTTGAAGCCGTAAACCTCACTGAGCACGTCGCCGATGATGTAGGCGAGGGGGAATAGGAACCAGGCGCCATCGGTGGAGATCGGTAGGACCTCGATGGGCCCGAGCTTCACCGAATGATCGGTGAAGAACTGGACGCCCTTGGTGGCGCAGATATTCGAGATGATCAGTGTCGCGGTGAACAGCGCGACGACGGGCGTGTAGTAGCCCCGCGCGGCGACGGCGAATGCCGCGTGGGCCGCCGCGGGGCCCCCAGATCCTGGGTGTTCTTCAACTGTCTTGGACTCACTCACGCGCTTCATCCAACCAGGTTGTGCAATAGGCTGTACCAATGACGAATCCCGGCGATTCCGACGAGTGGTGGAAGCAGTACGGCGGCGAAGGTGTGTCGCCGGAGGGTGGCGCCCAGGGGTCGGTACCGCAGTATCCGGAGACCCCGCCGCCCGGATCGGTTCCACAGTATCCTTCCGCGCCGCAGTACCCGCAGCAGCCAGCGCCGCAGCCGACGCCGCCGCAGTATCCGAGCTACCCGCAGCAGCCGGTCGCCGGTGCGCAGCAGCCGTACCCGCAGACGCCGGCCTACCCGAACGCGTATCAGCCGTACGGGTACCCGCAGCAGGCGCAGGGCACCAACGGGCTCGCGATCGGTTCGCTGGTCGCCTCGTTGGTCGGGCTGTGCACCTGCATCGGTTCGATCGTCGGGATCGTGCTGGGAATCATCGCGCTGAATCAGATCAAGGAACGCGGGCAGGAGGGGCGCGGTCTGGCGCTGGCCGGCATCTGGGTCGGTGCCGGTGGCATCGTGCTCGGCATCGTCTGGCTGATATTCAATATCGCGCTGTCTTCGACCTAGCGGTAGTCGAAAAAGTCTGTGCCGCAATAGAAAACAGGGGCGCTCCCGAGCCGGGAGCGCCCCTGTTCTTCGGATCTGCGGATCAGGCCTTGACGACCTGGGTGCCGCCCGCGAACTTATCGTGCCAGCCCTGCTTGTTCGGGTCCTGCTCGATGGTCACCGCGATGTAGATCGCCATGCCGATCGCGACCAGCTGGCCGAGGCACGGAATGATGTTGGCGATCAGGTAGAGGTTGCGCTTGAACGAAACTTCCGGCGTGATCTTGGCGGCGCCACCGGGTGCCACGACGCGCAGGCCGAGGATCTTCTTGCCCAGCGTGGTCCCCATATTGGTCTCCATCAGCACGAAGTACGCGATGGGGGCCGCGATGACCACGATGAAGCCGAGGATCGAGCCGATGATCCCGATCTTCGACAGGATGAGGTCGATGATGTATGCCGGGATGCCGACGATCAGCCCATCGATGAACCTGGCGCCGAAGCGGGGCAGCAGCTCACCCGGCTGGCCCGCACCGGGGCCCTGCTGGCCGTATTCACCGTACTGCTGCGGGTAGGGCTGCTGGCCGTAGGGATCTTGCGGCTGCTGACCGTATTGCGGCTGCTGACCGTATTGGGGTTGTTGTCCGTACTGCGGCGGCTGCTGGCCGTACTGCGGCGGCTGTTGCCCGTACTGGGGTGGCTGCCCCTGCGGGTACTGCTGGCCGCCCTGCGGGTACTGCTGCCCATACGGCTGCCCGCCTTGCGGATATTGGTTGGGGTCGTACCCACCGCTTGTCATATGTGTGTCCTCGTCAGTGATCAGGAGATCGGTCGATTGCGTACGTTACGGACATCGCGCGGGTTGCAACAACCCATTCTCGTCGAGTATCCACGGTTCCTCGGGCAGATGGGCCGGGTCGAATCCGTCGAGCAGCTCTGCGGGCGACACCGGGGGAAGGCCGAGTGAACAGGCCAGCGCCGCCGCCACCCGCTCGGGTGTATTGCCAAGGGCGAGTTGGTCGGCGAGTGTTACCGCGCCATCGCGTTTGGCCAGCCGCTTGCCTGCCATATTCAATACCAGCGGGACGTGCGCGTACCGCGGAACCGGGAGGTCGAGCAGGGTCGCGAGGTAGGCCTGGCGCGGTGTCGACGGCAGCAGATCGTCGCCACGGACCACCTGATCGATACCCTGTTCGGCATCGTCGACGACGACGGCCAGGTTGTATGCCGGAATTCCGTCGCCACGCCGCAGCACGACATCGTCGACCGGGCCACGGTAGCGCCGGTGTAATTCGTCGACGATCTCGAATTCGCTTGTCCGGCTGCGCAAACGCAGCGCGGCCTGGCGACCGTCGGCGTGATGCGCGGCCCGCTCGGCCTCGGTCAGATCGCGGCAGGTGCCCGGGTAGTGGCCGACCGGTCCGTGCGGTGCGGTCGCGGCCTGCTGGATTTCCCTTCGGGTGCAATAGCACTCGTAGGTGAGTCCGGCGGCCGTGAGCCGATCGATGGCCGCCGCGTAGTGGGGTAGCCGGTCGCTTTGCCGAACAACCGGGCCGTCCCAGTCCAGTCCGATCGCGGCGAGATCCGCCAACTGACGCTGTTCGGCGCCCGGCCGCACCCGATCCAGATCATCGATGCGGATAACGAAGCGTCGTCCGGTCGACCGCGCGAACAACCAGGCCAGCACGGCCGTGCGCAGGTTTCCGACGTGCAGATCGCCGGATGGGCTCGGCGCATACCTGCCTGCTGGAGTTCTGGTGGTTGCGGGCACGTTTGCCATGGTAGGGGCTGCGGCCTCGGTCAACGGATCCGCAGGTGCGGCTTGAGCCGGTCCTCGGGAATCGGTGTACCGCGCTCCAGCGCGGCCAATAGCGTCTCGGCGTGTGCGATCAGACCGACGCGGTCGATCCCGTATGGCACCGGGGTACCCGGATCCGGTGCGTAGGCGCGCAGCCGCGTTACCGCACGGGTGAGCAGCGTGCGCGCGCCTTTCGGATTCTCCCGCTGGATGTGGGTGAGTCCGACCGCATATTGCGCGAGTCCCTGCCACAGCATCCTTTCGGCGAACGGTCCGTTCTTCCACGCGGCCTCCAATACCTCGTGTGCGTTGAATGCCAGACCGTCATCGAGCAGTTGCTGGGCGTACGAAAGGGTTTGCTGGGGTGGCAAATTCAGATCATCCGGAATTCGCGGCACCCCGACGCTGCCGACCGGCATCGGTCGCCCGAACCGGTCGCGTGGGCGGGGATTGCGGGCGCGACCTGCCTCGTCGCGGTGGCGTTCGACCATGCGGCCCATCATCCACGGTCGATGCCGCGGGCGTCCACACGATCGGGACCGACCCGGATTTATTGACGGATCACGGAGCAATCACATCCGCAAAAAGTTTGCTGCCCAGCAAACATAGGAATGAATGTCATCTACCGGCAATGCCTCCGCAACTTTCTATCTTCGCAAGATTGGCAAATGCGATGGTTGAATGAGCAAGAGATCGGCAAATTCTCGTTGAACCTGCTAGTGTTTAGCGCGCGGGGGCGACCCCGCGAGGATAAATCGCCTCGAAGAGCATTGCGATCACGACGCACCGTGAAAGTCGCGCGCTTTGGCAAGGCGCACCGCGGGATTCGGCGTTCCGCGCCGGATGCCGGTGCTAGTTAGAACGATGTCAGAAGAATAATCTCGTTCTCGACGCAGCAAAGGAGCTAGTGCCGTGGAGGTTGACTTTACGGGCGCTGTGTGGCGCAAGAGCACACACAGTGGCCCCGACGGGAACTGCGTGGAAGTCGCTTTTCTCGTCGACGGCAATGTGGCGGTACGCGACACCAAGGACAACGGCAATGGTCCGCTGTTGGCGTTCGCGCCGGGCGAGTGGGACGCATTCCTAACAGGAGTGTCACAGGGGGAGTTCGGACGCGCCTGAAGAACAGTCACGTCTGAACCAATCAGCACGGGCCCCGGGTCGGCACGGACTCGGGGCCTTCGCGGGTCATCAGGAGCATTGTTCTTGGTGGCCCGTTCTCAATGACCCTGTCCGTTGCCGCCTCGGCCGTCGCCCTGATCCTGGGCGGCGCGTAGGACAGCGAGCTGCTTGCGCTCTTCCTCATGCTCGGCCGCCAGGTTGCTCCGGGACTCCTGCCACGGGTCGGGGCGGAAGAATCCGCCGGTGCCCGGCTTACCCGCCGAACCCAGCTGGTTCATCTTCTTCGGCACCGGTGCGCCCTGGTACGCCAACGGAATCGGGTGACCGTGCTCGTCGACCGGACCCAGCGGCTGGTGGATCTCGATGTACTCACCGTCCGGTAGTCGCCGGATGATGCCGGTCTCGATGCCGTGCTCCAGTACCGCCCGGTCGCTGCGCTGCAGGCCGAGGCAGATGCGGTAGGCCGCGTAGTAGGCCAGCGCCGGCAGGGTCAGAATGCCGATCCGGCCGACCCAGGTGGTCGCATTCAGTGAGACCTGGAATTTGTAGGCGATGATGTCGTTCACGCAGGACAGCGTCAGCACCACGTAGAAGGTGATCGCCATCGCGCCGATCGCGGTGCGTACCGGTACGTCACGTGGGCGCTGCAGCAGATTGTGGTGCGCGGTGTCCCCGGTCAGGCGGCGTTCGATCCATGGATATGCGATCAGCACCGTGAACACCAAACCCATGATCAGCGCACCCCAGAACGGTGCGGGCACGGTATAGCGGCCCGGATACAGCTCCCAGGGTGGGATCAGGCGCATCATCCCGTCGGTCCACATCATGTAGAAGTCCGGCTGGGTGCCTGCGGATATCTCGGCCGGGTTGTAGGGGCCGAATGCCCAGATCGGGTTGATCTGCAACAGGCCGCCCATGATCGCGACGACAGCGAGGGTGAACGCGAAGAACGCGCCTTGATCCAGCGAGAACACCGGCACGATTCGGGTGCCGATCACATTGCGTTCGGTACGGCCCGGACCGGGGAACTGGGTGTGCTTCTGATACCAGACCAGCGCGATATGCGCGGCGATCAGCGCGAGCATAATGCCGGGGAACAGCAGCACGTGCGCGATGAACAGGCGCGGAATGATGATCTCGCCCGGATAGTCGCCGCCGAACATCAGCCAGTGCATCCAGGTGCCGATGATCGGGATGCCGAGGGTGATGGACGAGAACGCCGCCCGCAGGCCGGTACCGGAGAGCAGGTCGTCCGGCAGCGAATAGCCGAAGTACCCCTCGAACATCGCCAGGATCAGCAGCAGCGAGCCGAGTACCCAGTTGAGTTCGCGCGGCTTGCGGAACCCGCCGGTGAAGAAGATGCGGAATAGGTGCACGATGATCGAGGCCGCGAAAAGCAGTGCGGCCCAATGGTGTACCTGGCGTACGAACAGACCGCCGCGGACCTCGAAGGAGATGTTCAGCGCCGTCTCGTAGGCGCGCGTCATGGTCACCCCGCGCAGCGGCTGGTAGGCGCCGTTGTAGACCACTTCGGCCATCGAGGGATCGAAGTACAGCGTCAGATAGGTGCCGGACAGCACCAGGATGATGAAGCTGTAGAGCGCGATCTCGCCGAGTAGGAACGACCAGTGGGTCGGGAACACCTTGTTGATCGACCGCTTGACGAACCTCGCGGCCTGATATCGCTCGTCGAAGGCGTGGGCTTGTTCGCCTACCTTGCGACCTACATCAATAGCCATGGCCGACACCCCCGCACTGGGTGAGTGGTGGTATGTGTTCTACTACAGACGGTAGCAGGGGATCGGGCGGGAATCGATAGCTTTCTCCGAGGCAATGTTGAACACCGCAGTGTGGAACAAGATCATTCAGTTCTTGCCGGTGCTGCCCGCCGCCCCCGGTAACCGGTGCCATATCGTCGAGCCGTGAGTACGTTGGCAGCCCAGGACGCGACGATGTACTGGCTGTCGAGCCGCACGCGCAATGACCTGTTCTTACTCTATTGCTTCGACGATTCCGGGCGGCCCAGCGTGGAACTGCGCGAGTTCGTCGCGCGGCGCAGTGCACGCATTGCCGATCTGCGCGTCCGGCTACACGAGCTGCCGCGCGATCTGGACTATCCGTCCTGGGTTCGGTGCGATTTCCGTGCCGAGCAATTTGTGGAACATTTCCTTCCGGAAGCGAATTGGCCGGGTGTGTGCACAGCAGTGGGCAAACTGCTCGGTACCGGTGTGGACGCGGCGGTGCGTCCGTGGCGATTGCACGTGTTCCGCGGAATAGACGGCGCGCCGCGGGGCGGGCCGGGACCGGCGATGGTGGTCGTGCTGCAGCTGTCGCATGCGCTGGCCGATGGGCGGCGCGGGACCGAGATCGCCAGGGCGTTGTTCGCCGAATCCGATCCGGTCGAGCCGGCTGCTGCGGCGCGCGATTCGATTGCTGCGGCGCTGGGCGTCCGCGGTCGACGAATCGGCACTGCGGCAAGGGAATTGGCGCCGGTGAGCGCCATACACGTGGATTCGGCGCTGGCGCTGTTGCGGATGCCGCTGCGCATCGCACGCACGGCGGTCCTGGGCTACCACGCCTTCCTGGCACAGCGCGAACTGGCCGAATTGACCACTGCGGGAAAGATTCCGGAGCCGGGACCCGGGTTCGCGCCGAGTCCGGTGAACCGGCCGGGCGCGCTGCACGGCAATCGGCCATATGACGCCCATCAGGTGCGGATGATCATCTGCGACGCCGTGCGGATGCGGATCCCGGGGCATACCGTGACAGTGGTCGCGCTGACCGCCGTCTCCATCGCGCTCGATCGCTACCTGACGGCGCGGGGTGAGCAGGTGGACCGACTCGGAGCCCAGGTGCCGATGGCGTTGTCCGGCAACCGGATAGCGGCCCGCAACAACTATCGCAGCCTCGGCGTCGAACTGTTCATCGATGAACCGGAGCCACTGGCTCGCGCGGATAGGATCGCCGCGGCGCTCGCCGACCGCCGCATCCGAGCCCACCATCCACTGCTGACAGCACAGGACCGCGTCACCGCGGTCACCCCCGCCCCGCTATTGCGTCGCGACGTCGACCGCTATCCGATCGATACCGTCCCCGACTCGATCGCCGGACACACCGTGGTCTCGAGCGTCCACCGCGGCCCCGCCGATCTGACCTTCGGGGGCGCATCCGTTCGCTTCACCGGCGGATTTCCGGCGATCGGTTCGGTCATGCACCTGACCCACGGTGTCCACGGCCTCGGTGACACGGTCACCGTCTCGGTCCATGCCAACACCGCCGTGCTGCCGGATATCGACACCTACACCGACCTCCTGCGTGCTGCGCTGAACGAGGTATGCGTACCGCGCTGATCCGGAGTTCATGACCCGGCTTGTCGAAGTGGAAGCGCCCGACGGCATGAACGTGGAGCCGCCGGCCGCCGCAAACCTGAACCCGCGCAAACACATCCGCTCGGTCGTAGCCCGCGGGCGGGCCGAGCGGATGTGCTGTTTTCCTACTGTGCGACGCGCGGATCCGTTCGGTCAGCTACTGCCGAACCAGCCTTTGGGAAACAGATTGTTCGAGCCCCAACCTGGAGGGAAGAAATTGCTCGAGCCCCAGCCTTGGTTCCATCCGTCGCATTTGTCTTTGTTCCATCGATCACTCTGCCAGCGGTCGATGCCCCAAAGGTCGTAACGGTCACAGTGTGGGTTATCAGTGCGCACTACACCGGGTGCGGGGGCCGGTGCCGCCATGGCGGGAACCGACACCATCGGAATCGTCATCGCGGCCCCGACCAGCGCGACCTTCGCGAGCCGCCGACCGGTGTCGGCGGCGGTCTTCCTGGTCATCATCGTGCCTTCTTCCGGCGAGTTCATCGCACGGATCCGACTCGCCGATTCGTCGAGCTGTGCATCCCCCGACGCCTCTGATCCTAGGCGTGTGGCGGCGGTCGCCACCAGCCAACTGGGCCAACGAGCGTATGAACCGCTAAGGCGTCGACCGGTCGGGACGTGCCGTCCGCAACCACGGCGCCTGTGCCACCAGCTTGTCCCGCAGCCGCGTGAGTGTCTCGATGCGCTCATTCAACTCGGCGACTCGCTGTGCGCCCACCGCATATCCGTCCGGGCATCGGGGATCTTCGGAGAACACCTCGGGCAGATCATCATCGAGGTAGGGCAGAAACGCCTGGACGTCGGCGACGGTGAAGCCCAGGTCGAACAACCTGCGGATGTTCTTGACGCGCCGCAGTGCTTCGGGTCCGTAGACGCGATATCCGGCGGGCGTACGTTCGGGGAGCAGCAGGCCCTGTTCCTCGTAGTAGCGCAGCGCACGGGTAGTCGTTCCGGTGCTTCCGGCCAGTTCACCGATGAGCATCACTTCAGCCTATGGACACCACGACCTTGCCGGTGAACCGCCCCGCGAGCAGGTCCAGCAGCGCTTGCGGGGCATTCGACAGTCCGTCGATCACGGTCTCGTCGTAGACGATCTGCCCGTTGTCGAGCCAGGTTCGCAACCGCGGGCCGAATTCGGCGATGAGTCCCATGTGGTCGGTTACGGTGAAGCCGCGCAGCGTCAGCCGCCTACCGATAACCGTGCGCAGGTCCCCGAGATCGCCGTCGTGTGCGAGGAAACCGTGCATGGCGATGCGGCCGAACGGGTTCATGACCTCGATCGCGGCCCGCAGCTGTGCCCCGCCGACATTGTCGAAGAAGACATCCACACCGTCGGGCGCGGCCGTGCGCAGGTGGTCGGCGATCGATCCGTGGCGATAATCGAAGCCGGAGTCGAAGCCGAGTCGATCGGTCAAATGAACGACCTTCTCCGGGGAACCAGCGCTGCCGATCACGCGCCCGGCACCCATGAGCCTGGCGATCTGCCCGGCCAGGCCGCCGGTCGCACCCGCAGCGCTCGAAACGAATACGGTGTCGCCCGCGCGGAGCTCGGCTATGGCCGTCAATCCCGCATAGGCGTTGAGGCCGAATCCGAGATAGTAGGAGGCCGACGGATAGATGTCGCGAGGCACCGGCATGAACCGAGACGCGTCGGCCAGCGCGTAGTCACGCCAGCCCAACAGATGTCGAACCAGATCACCCTCGCGCAGCGACGGGTCGGCCGACGCGACGACTTCGCCGACAGCGTCGCCGGTCATCACCTTTCCGGGCACATATTCGCCGCGCATGCGGGTGAGCATGCCGGGATCGAGGGAGGTGAACAGATTTCGCACCAGGACCTGACCGGGGGCGGGAGCGGTCACGTCGACCTGGGCGACTTCGAAGTCGTCGAGGGTCGGCAACGCGCCCGGACGGGCGGCGAGGCGGATTTCGGTTGCTGCGTGTGTCATGTACGCGACCGTAAACATTCACGTACGGGTGAAGGTCAAGCTCGACGCAGGTGCCCGAAAACAACAGCACGTCAGGCCCATAGTCTCCGATACCTCGGCCCCTTTGACCTGTCACAAATCGACAGGCCAAAGGGGCCGCGTGCCGCAGCCGATATATCTGCCGGTCTCTTTCAGGCGGTGTCGCCACCTGTTCGACAAAGTGGAAGGCCGGTCAATCGGTCGCGGGTTCGTCTGTGGCGGCATCGGCTGGGCCGAGGGCTCGTGGGGGTGCGGTGAGGGCCTGCGTCGCGCCGAGACCCGCGCCGATTCCCGCGCCGATGGCGGCAAGCGGTGCCGCCATGAGGGCCGCGCCGTATGCGGCGCCGATGGGCCCCGCGGCGAGACCGATCGGTGCGAACGGTACGCCGATCGCGAGACCGAGTGCACCGCCGACACCTGCGCCGATCAGTGCGAACGGGCTCGCCACCGCTGCGCCTGCGGCAGCACCGAGCGCCGCGGAGCCGACGGTCTGACTCGCAATACGATCGGAGCGAGTGCGCTCCATACCGACCGAGTCGAAGAACGTTGCGAGATCGGCCTCGGTGACCGCCGCGGCGTCGTTGAGTTGGATGGCGGGCTCCCGTGGCAGCCAATCCGGCGCCTGGACCTGCACGTCGCCGAAACGCAACATGCCCGGCGGCGGC
Source organism: Nocardia sp. CA-107356 (assembly GCF_050946365.1). Lineage (NCBI taxonomy): Bacteria > Bacillati > Actinomycetota > Actinomycetes > Mycobacteriales > Nocardiaceae > Nocardia > Nocardia sp. CA-107356. Next base: position 361,395 of record NZ_CP191992.1, read on the forward strand.
GCGATCGGCGGCACCGGCGCGACCGGGACCGGGCCGTGCAGGAACTCGACCGGCGACAGATACTCGCTTTTCGGTACCGGCCGCGCCCACTGCAGCGAACTGCGCGTGTCGTCCGGGATTCGCATTCCCCGGTACGGGCGCACATTCGGCGCTTGGGCGGCGGGCCAGTCCGGGGTCTGTTCTGCCTGCACGGCGGGGGTCCCCTCGCCGGAATCCGTGTCGTCGGCCACGAAGGCAACGTGGCTGCCGTGCTCGGTCTGGCTCACCGGAACGTGCCGGTCGGGCTCGGCATTCGCGGCACCGTTGCTACCCACCAGAGTAAGAACAACGGGAACCGCTCCCGCCACTACCATCGACCCCACCTTCTGTTGACGCGAACTGACTTTTCTGTGCTTGCCTGTGCCCATCTATTACCTTTCACAGTGCAGAGGACCTTGTCGATTCGCATTCGGATCACAGGGCGTCTTGGATGGTCGAACATGCCGTAAAAGGTTCGAATCGGGGCCATCACCAGGACTTTTCGGGCTGTTAAGGATCCTGGATCGTGGGTGAACATGCCCACCATCAACCAGCCATGCGGAAATAGTGAACATGACTCGGTCGGACGACGTAACCCTGTGCGAGCGTGCTGGTAAGGCCGCGGGCAGTCAGTGCCGTTCGGAAGTCGGCGAGCGAGTGCCGTTCGTAGCGCACCGGGCGGCCCAGTTCCTCGGACATATGTGCGCCATATCATGTGGCGACAGGTTCGCCGGGCCCAGGACCGGGACCTCGCCCGTCCCGATCCATGAGCGGACTGCGCTGTCCCGCCTGGGCTCGGGCCAAGAACCCGCGGAATCCAAAATCCGCGGTGCTACCTGCCGCCACAGCCGTAGTCCGCGTCCCGCAAGTGTGGGATGGTCGGCATATGGCTGAACATGTGTACGAGGTCTCGGTCACCTGGTCGGGTGCGACCACCGGATATCGCGACTACTCCCGCAATCACGACTTACTGGCCGACGGGCGGCCGCCGATTCTGGCGAGCGCGGATCCCGTTGTCGGCCGCGGGGACCGCACCCGGTGGAATCCGGAACAGCTGCTGGTCGCGTCCCTGTCCGACTGCCACATGCTCTGGTATCTGCATCTCTGCGTCGAAGCGGGGGTCGTGGTCACCGATTATCGCGACGATGCCATCGGCCTCATGGATGACGTGCGATTCCAGCACGTCACGCTGCGGCCGCAGGTCACCCTCACCGAGGCAGGCATGGTCGAGACCGCGGAACGTATGCACGCCGAGGCACACAAGAAGTGCTTCATCGCGAATTCGGTGAATTTCCCCGTGAGTCACGAAGCGACGATCGTGGTCGGGTAGGGATCGTAGTTCTGCTCCACTTTCACCGCGCTACCACATCGGATCCTGTCCGGCGAGACCCCGCGCATCCGGATTGCTGCGACCGGCGCCGAGGATGGGTAAGGGGAGATGATCCCCTATCCCGAAGCCTGTTGACGCGGTCAACACGCCATCTACGTGCGAAAACGACGGCAAGGGCTGTGAAAACCGCCCTGAACAGGACGTATGCTCAACAATGCGGAGCATTTGCCAACGCAGACAAGGTATTACGGCAAACGCCTCTGACCAGCCATTAAAGTCTGGTCAGAGGCGTTTGCCGTGGCGGAGGATAGGGGATTTGAACCCCTGAGGGCGTTAACCCAACCCGCGTTCCAGGCGAGCGCCATAGGCCACTAGGCGAATCCTCCGTGGAGCAGCATACCGGGTGCACCCGGCCGGTCACCAAATTGGCCCGTGCGGTCCACAAAAATCGCTGGTTCGGGGGTGGGGTCCGGTTCGGGTGTGACCCCGGCCTGGCGCGGTGTGCGGCAGCGGCTACACTTGCTGACGGATCCCGCGCGGCGCGCATCCTGTGAACTCCCCCAGGGCCGGAAGGCAGCAAGGGTCAACGGGCTCTGCCGGGTGCGCGGGGTCCCCTATATATTCACTCCAATTCGGAGCAACCGCCGGGTAACGTGAACACGGTCCGCCGGACGTCGAACGCGCTCGGCTGGATCAACGGTCCGACCGCAGCAGATCGGTTCGGACGTCATTCGCCCCTCGCTGCTTCGAAAGGCTGTCCAGGATGCCCCGGCAAACGCAGATCGGTTTGATGAGCAACCCGGAGCTCGTGTCCGAACACGAGACCCAGACCGCGAATTACGCGACGCTCAAGACCGAGAAGCTCACGCTGGATCTCACTCGAGGAAAACCTTCGCCGGAACAACTCGACCTCTCCGCGGACCTGCTTTCGCTGCCCGGCGCGGGCGATTTCAAGGATGGCACCGGCACCGACTGCCGCAACTACGGTGGGCTGCACGGTCTCCCGGAGTTGCGCGCGATCTTCGGTGAGCTGCTCGGCATTCCGGTCGAGAACCTGATCGCGGGCAATAACGCCAGCCTCGAGCTGATGCACGACGTGATCACCTACGCATTGCTGTACGGAACCCCGGATTCCGAGCGGCGCTGGGTGGCCGAGCCCACCCTGAAGTTCCTGTGCCCCAGTCCGGGCTACGACCGGCACTTCACCATTACCGAGGCGCTCGGCTTCGAGATGATTCCGATTCCGACCGGTCACGACGGTCCGGATGTGCACGCCATCGCCGCACTGGTGGCGGACGATCCGCAGATCAAGGGACTGTGGGCGGTACCGAACTACTCCAACCCGACAGGTGTCATCTTCTCCGATGAGATTGTCCGGGAACTGGTTTCGATGCCGACCGCGGCGCCGGATTTCCGGCTGTTCTGGGATAACGCCTATGCGGTGCACCCACTGACCGATACCGCCGTGCCCGTCCTCGACGTGCTCGGTATGGCGGCCGCGGCCGGAAACCCCAACCGGCCCATCGTCTTCGCGTCCACCTCGAAGATCACCTTCGCCGGCGCGGGCGTCAGCTTCCTCGGTGCGTCGACGCCGAACCTGAACTGGTACCTCGGTCACGCTTCGAAGAAGAGCATCGGTCCGGACAAGATCAACCAATTGCGCCACCTTCGTTTCTTCGAAGACGCCGACGGCGTACGCGCGCATATGCAGAAGCACCGCGCCATCCTGGAACCGAAATTCGCACTGGTGCGCAAGGTCCTGGAGGACCGGCTCGGTGCGTCGAAGGTGGCGTCCTGGACCGAGCCGAAGGGCGGCTACTTCATCAGCCTCGACGTGCTGGAAGGCACTGCGGCCCGGGTGATCGCGCTGGCCAAGGATGCCGGAATCGCGCTCACCGCAGCAGGTTCGGCCTTCCCTTACCGGAATGATCCGGAGGACAAGAACATTCGCATCGCCCCCAGCTTCCCGCAGCTGCCGGAACTGGAGAAGGCGATGGACGGCCTTGCCACCTGTGTGCTCTTGGCGGCCACCGAGAAACTGCTCGGAAGCTAGTCGAACAATGCGATGGGCGCGCACCGAATCGGTACGCGCCCATCGTATTTCGGCCCGCAGTCAGGTCGCTTCCAGTAGCGCCTGCCACCGTGCCGCTGTCGATACCTCGACGGCCACGTTCAGTGGGGTTTATGGGCCAGGACGGCGAACATGGTGACCGACAGGTGGACGTCACCGCTTTCGGCGCCCCGCTCCAGATCCGCGATCAACTGATCGCGCTGCGCCTCGGTGATGGATCCGCGCGCTACCGCCATGGCCGAGATCCGGTTGACCAGTGCGCCAGCACCGACCGTCCGATCCTGTACCAGCGCGTGCGAGCCGATCTCGTCGATCACCAGGCCCGCCTTGGTCAGCAGTCCGGGCAGTCGGCGGCCGGAGAACGGGTTGGTGGTCGCGGCGAGCAGCGTGTCGGTGACCTCGCGAACCACCTGCCGATCGCCCGGGTGCACGATCGCGGTGCCCCAGTCGCTATCGACCACCACAACGCGACCGCCGGGCTTGAGCACCCGCGCTATCTCGTTGGCGGCGCGATTGGGTGCGGTCAGATGCTGGAACACCCGCTCGCAGAGTGCGGCGTCGAAGGTATCCGCGCCGAAAGGCAGCCCGTAGGCGTCGCCGGAGTGGAACTTGGCCGTCGATCCGGCCTGTTCGGCGCGGTGTTCGGCGGAGACGAGCAGTTGCGGATCGGGTTCGACACCGATCGCGGCGCCGGTCGGGCCGACCGCGTCCGCGAACGCCATGACCTCCGAACCGGTGCCCGACCCGATATCGACCGCACTCTCACCGGGCTGCAGTGCCAATGCTTCGTGTGCCCAGGTGCGCAGCCGTCGGATGCCGGGCAGCGCGGCTTGCAGATCGCGCACGTCGACCAATTGATCCTGGCCCGCGCTGTCGAAGCGATCCGGGCGTAACCCGTACATATTCATGGGCCCGATTCCGTCTCTAGGTATTGCCGTCGTCTGAGGCATGCGCCGAGCCTACTTGGGGGCCGAGCACCCCGCACGGCAGGTATGTGATCTCCGTCACGATTCGGGCACACCATCGATCCGGGTGGGGCGGACCACATCGGGGCGTCGAGTGAGATGATCGGGGGAGCTGACCATTCCGAGCGACCTGCAAGCAGTCGCCAGCGGCCCACGAGCGAAAGGAAGTCCCGTGGCCAAAGCAAAGTCCGCGACTGTCAAGCTGTGTCTCGCGCAGGAATCGGAGGCGGACAAGCTCCTTTCCGAGGATCCCTTTGCGCTGTTGACGGGCATGCTGCTGGATCAGCAGTTTCCGCTCGAACACGCCTTCCGCGGGCCCAAGAAGATCGCCGACCGGATGGACGGCTTCGACATCCAGCGCATCGCCGACGCCGATACCGAGGCATTCGAGGAACTGTGCGCCACCCCGCCCGCCATCCACCGCTACGGCCGGTCCATGGCGCGCCGGACCCAGGAACTCGCTCGCTACGTGGTGGAAAACTATGACGGCAAGACCGAACGGATCTGGACGCAGGGCGATCCGGACGGCAAAGAGGTGCTGCGCCGACTGAAGGACCTGCCCGGCTATGGCGATCAGAAGGCCAGGATCTTCCTCGCACTGCTCGGCAAGCAGCTCGGCGTGCGGCCGAAGGGATGGGAAGCAGCGGCGGGGGCCTACTCCGAGCAGGGTTCTCGTCGCTCCGCCGCCGATATCGTCGACGGCGAATCACTGTTGGAAGTGCGGGCATTCAAGAAGCAGATGAAGGCCGCCGCCAAGAAGTCCTGAGGTCGCTCCGGATTTGCCCCATTGGAATCTGCCTGCATTTTTTCCTCGTGCACAATCGAGTTCTCCTCGATGCTTTCCCTCGATAGCAACACCTAGATGAGGGACTGCAGTACATGAGGATGAGGAAGCTCGCCGTCGTCGCGGCGCTGGTGACCATGGCGACCGGAGTGGCCGCGGGCACCTCCGCCGCCGCACCGGCCGCGCTCGAAAGCGACAATGGCGCAATCAATTTCACCGCGGAAGCGGTCAACGATTCATCGATCATCAAGACCGACGCGGGTTCGCTGGTTGTCGAGGATGGTGTCTTCGAGATCAAGGCAGCCGACGGAACCGTGCTGGCGGGCACTCCGCTGAAGTTCACGATCGATGACTTCGAATTCCCGATCGCCGCACAGATTTCCGATCGCACCGCGACGTTGACCCCGCATATCGATCGCGAGCACGCGGTCTACAAGCCGGTCGCGCTGCCGTATGAGGACAAGGCGCCGTGGAAGACCGAATACGACCGTGAGGTCGCGGCCTGGACCCGGCTGACGAGCACCATTTCGGCGGCCGCCACGATCGGCACGCTGGTCGGTGGCCTCGCCGGTGGTGCGGTGGGCTGCGTACTCGGCGGTATCGCCGGTGCCACGGTCGCCTCGGCCACCATCGTCGGCCTGTTCGGTCCGTTCATTCCGGCCGCCGCCATCGGCTGCCTCGGCGGCGTCATCGCCATCGGCGCGCTGGGCACCCTGGCCGGTCAGATCTTCGTGACCGCGCCGGTTGCGATCGGTGCGGCGATCCAGTACTTCACCACGGTCAATTCCCCTTTCCAAGGGAAATGACCTGACCTGGTGAAATGCGCTGAGATCAGACCACGACCTGCGGTCCACTAAATGGGTGCCGCGGCGTTTTCGGCGGGCTCGCGTATTCACCCCATCGCCCTCGGGTAGGGGATATGTCGCGTCGAGCACGCGATACGTCTGGAGCGAGTGCACCGGACGTCACCTGAAGCCCTGACGTTGGGCAGGCTCCACTTGTCCAACGTCAGGGCCCTGCTGTGGCATGAATCACACGGGAGTCGACGCCCATAAATCGGAGCGCTCCGGAAAACGGGGGGAACTCATCCGAACATCAGGTCAGACGCCGGCCCCGCGCCAGTTCAGCAGTTCCAGCGCCACTGCGACACGCACGACGTCGTCGTCCAGTGGTCGCGGTAGGAGTTCCTGGGCGCGGGCGAGGTGACGCAACAGCGTGTTGCGGTGCGTAAACAGGCGCTTCGCGGCGCGTGCGGCGTTGCATCGTTCTTGGATGAAGACCAGGAGGCTCGCCCGCAAGTCCCGGTCGGCCGATTCGAGGTCTCCGAGGGTATTCCGGATGAATTGGTCGGCATGGTCGGCGTCCTGGGTGAGCAAGGAAACCATCTGTACCGCCTCGAAGCTGGCCACGCGTTGTGCAGAGTGCAGGCGCGCCACCATGCGCTGGGTGGTCAAAGCGTCCAGGTGGCTACGCCGGAACCCGTCGACGCCTTGTGCGGTGGGTCCGATGGCGACACGGACCGTCGGGATCGTATCGACCGCTGCCTGCAACTGGCTCATGTCGGGGGCGCGGGGGCCGGGTATCCAGACCCATAGCGTTGCGGCGCTGGCGATCACGGTCAGCGCGCGCGTAACTCCGGCTGCCCGGGCCAGGGCTTCCACGGCGCGTTCGAGGTCACCCGGAGCAGGGTCTGGGTCGGGGTTCCAGACGACGGCCGCGGTGTGGTTCTGGTCGAGGTTGTAGCCGAGGCGGGTTTCGGCGCGCTGATGTGTGATCGGGGCGCCGTCCAGGATCAGCGCGACGGCCTCGCGTCGCTCGGCGTGATTGCCGCGGATCAGTTCCTCGCGCTCGAGCTGCATCTGGGCCCAGATGGCGGCGATTGTCGTGTCGAGGAACCCGAACATCGACCGGGCGGTTGTTTCGAGCAGTTCGCGCAACTCCTGGTGGTCGGAGGTCGCTTCGAAAGCGGTGGCCATCCACCGGCGCCATGCGGTGTTCTGGCCCATTCGGTAGGCGTCCAGTGTCGACTCGTTGAGTCCGCGTCGCACCAGGTCTCGGGCGATACGCAGGGGCTCGGGATCGAGGTTGGGCGGTACCGGCACCCCGGGATCGCGGATGTTCGCCGTCACCCAATGCACGAGGTTGGCGCGATTGAGCCGAATTACTGCGGTGCGTAGCTCGGGGTCGTCGGCGATCGCTTGCATGTTCACTGCCGATAACGTCGCGTCGTCCATTTCGGTGAGCCACTCGGGCGAGGCGTTCAGGGCGCTCTGGGCGCAGTGGCTGATCAACTCGCGCACGCGTTCGGACGGTTCTGGCCAGGACATGCCGCCATCGTACGGCGTTGATGGTGCGGATTGCACCAAATGTTCGAGAAGTTGGTGCTACTTGCACTTGTATAAGTGAGGCCCGTCACAGGACCCTGGTCTGACAGATCGTGTACCCGAAACAGTCACGGAGTTCACCAATGGTTCGCTTCCCTGTCACAGCAGAGTTCGAGCACGTCGACGTGCTGATCATCGGCGCAGGCATCTCCGGTATCGGCATGGGGCATTACCTGACGACCAAGCAACCGGGGCGGACATTCGCGATCGTCGACGGTCGCGACGCGATCGGAGGGACCTGGGACCTGTTCCGCTATCCGGGAATCCGGTCGGACTCCGATCTGCACACCTTCGGATACGAGTTCAAGCCGTGGCGAAGCGATAACGCGATCGCCGACGCGGAGGAGATCCTCGATTACCTGCACGAGGCAGTCGAGGAGAACAACCTCGCCGGGCGGATCCATTTGGGGCACAAGGTGCTACGCGCACACTTCTCGTCCGAGGATGCCCGGTGGACAGTCACTCTGCGGTGCAACGGCGACGGTGAGCAGTTCGACGTCACCTGCAACATCCTGTTCTCCGCCGCCGGCTACTACGACCACTCCGGCGGTTACACCCCGCGATTCGAGGGGACCGAGGACTTCGGCGGTCTGATCGTTCATCCTCAGCAGTGGCCGCAGGACCTCGACTACACCGGCAAGAAGGTCGTCGTCATCGGCAGCGGCGCCACAGCCGTGACGCTGATCCCAGCCATGGCAGAGCGAGCCGCCCACGTCACGATGCTGCAGCGCTCCCCGTCCTATGTCGTACCGGTCCCCCGCCGGGACCCGATCGCGAACACTTTGCGACGCCTGCTCCCGGATACCGTCGCCTACCGGATCACGCGCCGGATGAACACTGCCCGCCAGTCGCTGATCTACCACGGCAGCCGGCGCTACCCGGCGCTGGTTCGTCGCCTGATCCGCAGTCTCAACACCCGTGCTCTTCCCGATGGGTATGCGGTCGACACCCACTTCAGCCCGACCTACAACCCGTGGGACCAGCGGATGTGTATGGTTCCCGACGCCGATCTGTTCACCGCGATCTCGCGTGGCAAGGCCTCGGTTGTCACCGATCGCATCGCGCGGTTCACCGAGCGGGGGATCCTGCTCGAGTCAGGAGCCGAGCTCGAGACCGACGTCATCGTCACGGCCACCGGTCTGCAATTGGTGGCCTTCGGCGGAGTAGAACTGCATGTCGATGGACGGCAGGTGGACATTCACGACTGCCTCGCCTACAAGGGCATGATGCTCGGCGACGTCCCGAACTTCGCCTTCGCCATCGGGTACACCAATGCGTCGTGGACGCTGAAGGTCGATCTGGTCTGTGACCACTTGTGCCGGATGCTCGCCCACATGGATCGGCACGGATACACAGCCGTTACCCCGGTCAGTGCCCCGGCCACGCCCCGGCGACCACTGTTCGACATGGCCGCCGGGTATATGCAACGCTCGGTGCGGCTGTTCCCACAACAAGGCTCGGACGGGCCGTGGGCGCTGGAGCACAGCTACGCCGCGGACCGTGCTCGGTTGCGCAACGGTCCAGTCGAGGATCCGGCGCTGCGATTCACCGCGACACACGCCGCAGCCGCCGCACCGGCCGACGACGAGGTAGCGATCGCGTGAGCGCGCCCTTCTACCTCAGCGTCAACGGCCTGCGCACTCGCGCCCGTGTCGAAGGCAACCCCGATAACCCGCCCGTTCTATTGCTGCACGGCATCGGACGAAGCCTGGAAGATTGGGCACCCCAATACCAGCGGTTGAGCGGCGCGCATCGGCTGGTCGCGGTCGATCTCCCCGGCTTCGGATTTTCCGCCCGTCCGCACGAATCCATTACGCTGCCGGTACTCGCACGCTGGGTGGCCGACCTCTTCGACACCCTGGGTGAGCAGCGGCCCGTACATGTCATCGGGAATTCGCTCGGTGGCGCAGTCGCGTTGCAGCTGCTTGCGTTGCGTCCCGAATGCGTGGCGGGCCTGATTCTCGTCAACAGCGCGGCCTTCGGCTCGGAGGTCACCGCCCTGCTCAGACTCCTGGCCCTGCCGCGCATCGGCAGGCTCGCTACTCGGAGCACCACTCGCGCCGTTGCCCGGCTGACTGAGCGCGCCATCTTCGCCGACCGATCATTGGCAACCAAGGATCGAATCGACCACGCCCTCGCGATAGCCCGCCAACCCGACCGCGGCATCGTCATGCACGAGACCACGCGTGCACTCGCAACGGGTAGGGGAGTCCGATCCGAGTGGCGAGCCGAGCTGATGGCGGCGGTGGCCGCGCACCCGCGCCCCACCATGATCGTCTGGGGAGATCGTGACCGGATCCTTCCCGCGCATCATCTGAGAGCGGCCCGCCGACTGATCCCGCACGCCGAGACCTTCCTGTTCACCGGGATCGGCCACATGCCGCAGATCGAATGCCCAGACGAGTTCGCCGAACTGGTGCTGCCATTCCTCGCCACCACGACCGACCACTGACCGCGCACGACACCGGCGGCGATGGCTGCTGACACATGCCGGGCTTCCGCACCGGCGTCGTTGCCGCCGGCGACTTGCGCGCGTTCCGCGCCGACCGGGTAGCGCGTTGGCAGCTGGGAGCCGACGGAGGACTCCACGTCATCGAGCTGATCTGACGGCGCCCCCGCCGCAGTCGAATCACGCCCTATCAATCGAAGGAGAACTACACCATGTCCACTCTCGACAAAGTCGCGGTGCTCGGCGCCGGAGTGCTCGGCGCGCAGATCGCCTGGCACTCGGCCTTCAAAGGGAAAACTGTTACGGTCTACGACATTTCAGAGGAGGCCCTCGATCGATGCCGGGACGCTCATGCGCAGTACGCGGCAATCTATCTCGCCGCGGTTGGCGCATCGGATCACGACGTCGCTGACACCCGCGCGCGGCTGACCTACACGACGAATCTCGAGTCGGCGGTATCCGGCAAGGATCTGGTGATCGAGGCCGTCCCCGAGATCCCCGAGGTCAAGACCCAGGTGTATCGCGAAATGGCGAACCTGCTGGAGCAGCACACGCTCATCGCCACGAACTCCTCGACCCTGCTGCCGCGCGATTTCGCCGAGGCCACCGGCCGTCCCGACAAGTACTGCGCGCTGCACTTCGCCAACCTGATCTGGGCGCTCAACGTCGCCGAGGTCATGGCACATCCCGGCACGGCCAACAGCACACTGATCGCGATCACCGAATACGCGATCGAAATCGGGATGCTGCCCATTCCGGTGCGCAAGGAACAGAACGGCTACGTCCTCAACACCTGGTTCGTGCCACTGTTGAACGCCGCACAATCGCTGGTCACCAACGGCATCGCCACCCCCGAAGACATCGACCGATCGTTTCTTATCGCCAACCCGGGAGCAACTCGCGGTCCGATGGGAATGCTCGACGTGGTCGGCATGAAGACCGCATACGACGTGCTCAGCCATTGGGGAGGCGTGCACGGCGATCGGCAGATGCTCGCCAACGCCGCCTACCTCGCCGAGAACTTCCTCGACCGGGGCCTGCTGGGACTGCAGACCGGTCAGGGGTACTACAGCTACCCCGACCCCGCCTACAGCGATCCCGGATTCCTTGCCGTTCCCGACATCTCGGACGCCGTCGAGATCGCCACCCGCATCCAGCTCACCTAAAGAAGCGACCGGGGCAGGGCGTCTTCTGCGATCAGAACATACGAAGCGCCCGTCACCTCGGACCGACCACATTCGATCGAGAGGTTCTCTGACGATGTCGACAGATGCAGTGCCAACCATCGCGCCACCCGCTGAACACTCAGCGCACCCGAATCGTTTCGGCCGAGAATTGCCGACCATGCGCCTGCCGAAGGCTACGACGCGAACTCTACGTGCGCTGACCGGAAGGCCGTCCACGGCAATGTGGCAGTCCCAAAGGGGAATGAAATGAATCGCTTGAACAGCAAAGGCATGGCGAGCGCCGCCGCGATTCTCGTTCTGGTTGTCGGCATGCTTACCGCGTGCGGCACCCGTGACAGCACCAAGTCGGGCGAACAATCCGCTGCCGAGCTCGCGGCGGCGGCAGTCGATGCATACACCTACGCGTACCCGTTGGTGACAATGGAGTACACACGACGGGCGTTGACCAACGTCGCGTCTCCCGACGGCAGCCGCGCGCCGCAGGGGCAATTCGCCCGTAAACGCGAATATCCGGACGCCGGGTTCAGGGCCGTTACCGCGCCCAACGCCGACACCCTCTACACCACGGCATGGTTCGATGTCGCCAAGGAGCCGTGGATCGTCAGCGTGCCCGATATGGGTGATCGGTACTACCTGTTGCCGATGCTCGACGGCTGGACCAATGTGTTCGCCTCTCCGGGTAGCCGCACCACCGGCACCAAGGCCCAAACGTTCGCGATCACCGGCCCCGGTTGGAAGGGCAGCCTGCCAGCGGGTGTCACCGAGTACAAGTCCGCGACCGATATGGTGTGGCTGCTCGGTCGTCTCTACTGCACCGGCACCCCCGAGGACTATGCGGCCGTGCATGCGTTGCAAGACCAGATCACCGCGGTGCCGCTGTCGTCGTACGGAAAGCCGTACACCCCGGCGCCCGGTACGGTCGACCCATCGATCGATATGAAGACCGCCGTGCGCGATCAGGTCAACGCGCTGGACGGGGCGTCCTACTTCAAGCTTTTCGCCGATCTGCTCGCGACCAACCCGCCGTCCCCCGATGACGCTCCGATACTCGCCCAGCTGGGCAAACTGGGCATCGTGCCCGGCCAGGACTTCAATGCCGCCAAACTCGATCCAGCGGTGACAGAAGCCATCGCCGACGCACCGAAACCCGCGCAGAGCAGGATCATGGCCTGGGCGAAGGACGGCGTGTCCGCCGGTGACAATTCATACCGGGACGGCTGGCTGTTCACCACCAAGACCGGCCGTTACGGCACGAACTACAGGCAACGCGCCTATATCACCGCCATCGGGCTGGGCGCGAACCTGCCACAGGACGCCATCTATCCCGCGTCACAGGGGCAGAGCCCGACGCAGACATATAGCGGCGCCAACAAATACGTCATGCACTTCGACAAAGGACAAATGCCGCCGGTCAAGGCCTTTTGGTCACTGACGATGTATGACGCCGATTATTTCTTCGTCGCCAACCCGCTCAACCGATACACCCTGAGCCAGCGCAACCCGCTGAAGGAGAACGCCGACGGTTCGGTCGACCTGTACATCCAGGCCGACTCGCCGGGTGCGGACAAGGAATCGAACTGGCTGCCCGCACCCAAGGATCGGTTCATCCTCATGCTGCGCATGTACTGGCCGACAGAGAATCCGCCGTCTCTTCTCGACGGGAGCTGGAAAGTACCGGCGGTCGAACAAACCTCCGCCTGACCGCTCGCCACACGCTCGATCGTCTCCTCCAGCAGCCGGATGCTCCACCAGCACTGAGGCCTACGTGCCCCTGCCCCCGATAGCTCCTTTTCGGCCTGCACCCCTGCCCCCGCAGGCCGACGCTCCACCCTGCCCGAAACTGCAGAAAGCAAAAGCAATGCGCGTCAACAAGATTCTGCCCGCTGCCCTTATCGCCGGATCGATACTGACTTCCGTGCCAGCGGTCGCAGCACCTATCGACGACATGTCCACTGATATCGGACCTGGTGTGCACTACACCGCCTACCAGGACGGGAACGCCGCAGTCATCGCCATCGACAGCGGCAGCATCGTCATCGAAAACGGCCGATTCCAGCTCCGGTCGAATAGCGGTGACCTGCTCGCCGGTATTCCGCTGGAATTCAACCTCGACGACATCGCCTTCCCCATCGACGCCCGCATCGACGGCAGAACAGCCACACTCACACCCGTGTTGGACCCCGCTCGCGCCCACTACAAGCCGGCCGCTCTGCCCTTCGAGGACCAGGCCCCCTGGAAAACCCCCTATGACCGGGAAGTCGCGGCCTGGGCGCGATTGACATCCACCATCACCATGGGGGCCGCCGCCGGCGCGATCGTCGGCGCCGTGGGCGCCGGTGCCATCGGCTGTCTTCTCGGCGGCGTCACCGCGGGCATCGCGACCGGGCCACTGGCTACCCTTTTCGGCGCGGGACCACTCGCCGGTTGCCTCATCGGTGCGGTCGCACTCGCCCCCCTCGGAGTCATTGGCGGAGCAATCTTCGTCGGCGCCCCGATCGCCGCCGCAGCCGCCATCCAATACCTCACAACGGTCAACCAGCCGTTCGTCCCGGCCAAGTAGGTCGAATCCGCCGGTTACGGCATCCGTGGCGCACCGTCGCCACGGAAGTAGGCCCCGCCCAGTAGCTCTCGACCGGGCGGGGCCTTCCGTGCTGTCCGGGGTCGTTCGCGGGCCCAGCAAGATCATGACCAGCTCTTTCATGTCCGCGCATTACTTGCTTTGACATTTAATGCATGTGCATCTAAATTACTGAACGTGACTATGACAGCTACCGCGCCCGAGACCCGGACCGCCGCATCTACCGAACACGCCCCCGGCCGTTGGGGCCCGAAACTGTGGGCCGTGCTGTTCGTCGCCGGACTGGCGATGTTCCTCGACGCACTCGACGTCTCGATGGTCGGCGTCGCGCTCCCCTCCATCGGATCCGAACTCGGCCTGAATACCGAGAGCCTGCAGTGGATCGTCAACGGCTACATCCTCGGCTACGGCGGCCTGCTGCTGCTGGGTGGACGAGCCGCCGATCTGCTCGGCCGTCGGCAGGTATTCCTCGGCGCCCTGGTGGTTTTCGGAGTCGCCTCGCTCGCGGGCGGTCTGGTCGATGACGGTGCGCTGCTGATCGCCAGCCGCATCATCAAGGGCGTCGCCGCCGCGTTCACCGCACCGGCCGCGCTCTCGATCATCACCACCACCTTCAAGGAAGGCCACGACCGCAACCGCGCGCTGTCGATCTTCACGGTCTTCGGCGCCACCGGATACGCCTCCGGCCTGATCGTCTCCGGTCTGCTCACCGGTATCGACTGGCGGCTGACCTTCTACGTCCCGGTGCTGGTCGTCGCGGCCGTCGTACTGACCGCCTACTTCGTGGTGCCGCGCAATATCGAGAAGGAGCAGGGCCGTGTCGACTTCGCGGGCGCCGCACTGCTGACCGGTGGCATGCTGGCCGCCGTCTACACCATTGTCACCGCCCCCGAAAAAGGCCTCACCGCAAGCGTTGTCGCCACCGCGGTCCTCGCCGTCGCCCTGCTCAGCGCGTTCTTCGTGGTGGAGAACAAGGTCGCCCATCCGCTGGTGCGGCTGAGCATCTTCAAGGTGAAGTCGATCGTGCGGGCCAACCTGGCCGCACTGGCCATCTTCGGCTCCTACATCAGTTTCCAGACGATCGTGTCGCTGTACCTGCAGAACACCCTGGGTTGGGAGCCGCTGAAGATGGCGCTCGCCCTTGCCCCGACCGGCATCATCGTGGCGATCCTGTCTCCGGTCGCCGGCAAGCTGATCGACCGCTACGGCACCACGCCGATGATCATCGCCTCGATGACCTCGTTCGTGATCGGATACGTCTGGTTCATCTCCTTCGGCGGCAGCGCCGAACCGAACTACGTCGTCGACTACCTGCCCGCGTTCCTGCTGCTCGGCCTCGGTTTCGCACTCGGGTTCTCCTCGGTCATGGTGCAGG
Organism: Nocardia sp. CA-107356; assembly: GCF_050946365.1. Classification (NCBI taxonomy): domain Bacteria; kingdom Bacillati; phylum Actinomycetota; class Actinomycetes; order Mycobacteriales; family Nocardiaceae; genus Nocardia; species Nocardia sp. CA-107356. The sequence goes on from NZ_CP191992.1 coordinate 376,536, forward strand.
CCACCGAGGGCATCGCCGACCACGAGCAGGGACTCGCCTCGGGGCTGGTGCAGACCTCGGGCCAGATCGGCGGCGCGGTCGTGCTGGCCGTGGTCACCGGTCTGATCAGCGGTGGCGCCGCAACCAGCATCGCGCAGTACCGGCCGGGGCTGTACCTGGTCACCGTCGTCGCGCTGGTCGGACTGATCGCCTCGGCCACCGCGCTGCTGGCCCGTCGTCAGTTGGTCGCCGAAGCGGCCTGACCGGAGCGATTGCTCGCAGGTCGCTCCAAACCACCAGCGTGCCCGGGATCGGGCGAGCCAGTCACCCCATGGGGGTCGCCGAATCGGCGGCCCCCATTCGGCATTTTCGGACAAATCGTGCCGCGAGCCACATCCGGCTCGGAACCCGATGCGCGGCAAGGATTTCGGAGCGAACCACACATCAGGGGAGGTCGCGTGCTGCCGACAGGGCTTGGTGCACGGCGATTTCGGTGTTAACTTTGATCCCATGTCTTCGAGCCGTCCGACCGCACTGCGGGTCACCTACGTGACCGCCGCACTGGGTCTGCGACTGCCGTTGACTCGCGAACTGTGTTGTTCCTGCTGCAGCTGAGCCATTCTTTCGGCTCGTGCGCTGCCCAGCCGCCGCATGTGTAGGCACGTCCCGTGGTTACGGGACTTCAGCAAGGAATCTTCATATGTCCCTCCCCACCCTTGATCGATCCGCCTCCAGGGTCGTCACCGGTCGTGTCCGTGTTCAGCGCCCCGTCATCGCGCCGGAACTCCGCATCGCCGACAATCCGGCCGCGGCCGTACTGCGCACCGCGACCGGCGGCCCGGTCTCGCGCGACAATGCCGCCCGCACAACGGGTTTGAGCATCGCGACGGTCAACCGTCAGGTATCGGCGCTATTGGCCGCCGGTCTGCTGCGCGAGCGCCCCGACCTGACCGCGTCGGGTGCGGTCGGACGTCCGCGGGTTCCGTTCGAAATCGACCACGAGGCCTATCTGACCCTCGGCATCCATATCGGCGCCGCGGTCACCAAGATCGTCGCCGCCGACCTGCGCGGACGCATTCTCGGTGGCCTGGCGATCGCGACCCCGCAGACCGGTCAGGACTTCGCGCCCATGACCGTCGCACGCAGCGCCAAGGCCTTCCTGCAGCGCTGGCATCGGCGCAAACCGCTGTGGGCCGGAGTGGCGATCGGTGGGCGGGTCGATCCGTTGACCGGTGTCGTCGACCATCCCAAGCTGGCCTGGCAGGGTGCGCAGGTCGGTTCGGTGCTCGGTGAGGTGCTGGAGCTGCCGGTCTCGGTGGCGCCGCACGTCGAGGCCATGGCCGCGTCGGAGCTGCTGTTGCCGACCGGCGAACCGAAGGATGCCGATCGCAGTGGTCTGCGCACCGGCGGCCCCGGCAGCAGCCTCTACTTCTACGTCCGCGAAACCGCCGGTATCGCAGTGACTTTGGACGGGCGCGTGCACACCCCGAGTAGCGGTCCCGGTTCGATAGCGCACTTGCCGACCGGCTCCGATGTCGAATGCACCTGCGGCCGACGCGGCTGCCTCGAGGTGACCGTCGGCGATCGGGCGCTGCACGCCAGAGCCGTTGGGCGCGGAATCATTCCGGCGCACAAGGGCACCGGCGGCACGACCATCGCCGACCTGTACCGCGCCGCCGAATCGGGCGCTGCGGATGCGCGCGAACTGCTGGCCGAGCGCGCGACCATCCTCGGGCACACCGTCGCGATGGTCCGTGACATGCTCAACCCGGACCGCGTGATCCTCGGCGGCCAAGCCTTCACCGGCTACCGGCCCGCGGTCGCCCATGTGGCCCGTGCCTTCGCCCAGTCCTCGCAGCTGCCGCCGACGGATATCCGCATCAGCGGATTCGGCGGCAAGGTCCAGGAATTCGCGGCCGTGGTTACTTCGCTCAGCGTCCTCTACGCCGATCCGCTGTCTGCGATCCGACGCACGGTGCTCGCTGACTAGCCACGGAGCTGACAATGTTGGCGATCGGGGCCCGTTCGCCGCGTTGAGATCGTCGGGCTGCGGTGGGTCCTGTTGTCCTGCCACGTAAGGCCGTCCCGGATCGGCTGCCGTCCGGGGTTACCTGGCAGTACTGGGCACGTCGTATGCCGCACCCGTCCTTCTCTCCCCACCTTTCCAACGCGAGCACCAACCGTTGTTGCGTTGCAGAGATTTTCGTCGAGCGTAGTCATATGGTGGCTGAGGCCGCCGGTGTATTCAGCGACCATATGACTACCCTCGATGGGGATCAGCGACCGGTTGGGCGGTGGTCTCAGTGGCCGCGGCTGCCTGCGAACAGGCCTTCGAGTGCGGTGATGAAGTAGGGGAAGTGGCCCGCGAAGCGCTGGAGGTTGCGGTCGCGTTCGAAGCTGCCGAACCAGTAGAGGCCGGGCTGGGAGTCGGCGGCGGGGTTCAGGTCGCGGAAGGCGCGGATCCAGTTGTCGGCGCGGCCGCCGATCACCATGAACGGCAGCGCCCTGGAGAAGACCAATTCCTGGTCGGCGGGCGGGATCTGGTCGCGGCTGGTCGCGTCGAGGCCGCGCTGCAGTGCGCGGATCTGGCCGACGAGTTCGCGCCCCTGGGCCGTGCGCAGCGGCAGGAATCGCGGGAGCAGTACGGTCGCGACACCAGCGAGCAGGATGGCGACGCCGACCAGCGCGCTACCCGAGGTGAGCGCCAAGGCGATGGTCGCGGCGATACCGCCGAGGATCAGTGCCCCACCCAAGAGGACCGGCAATCCGATGCGGGCGCGATCGATGAATGCGCCGCGCTCGACCGCGTCGGCGAGCATGGCGGTGCGCACCGGCTGGGCCTGCACGCGTCCCGGCGCACGCAACTCGCCAACGGTCACCGAATCGGTGCCGTCCGGCAATAGCGCTCGGTAGACCGCCTTTTCGTAATCGCGTAGTTGACCATCTGGTGCGTTCACCCGGTCGATGCGCCAATCGCTATCGCTGACGGGTGTGATCCACAGGTACCGGCGCACCGCGAGGTCGATCACCGTCGCCGCGATATCGCCCGGGTCGACATGTTCGTCGAGCAATACGCCCGCCTCGCCGGGCAAGATGCCGTCGGGGGAGGTGAATTGGACCTGTTTGCCGTCGCGCAGCAGTGGGTCGATCGTCTCGGATCCTGCTGTGGCGGCGGCGTTTTCCCGTCGGGCCCGGAGCACATAGGCCGCCAATCCGGCCAGTGCGAGCAGCAGCGCACCGAATGCGACGAGCACCGGAGTCGTGAAGGAGAAGGCACCCGCTTCGGTGTTATCGCGAATATCGGCGTTGGTGGGGACGGTGCCGGGCGGCAGTTGCAGGGTCAGGTCGATATTGTCGCCCTTGTGCAGGTCGCTCTGTTGCCAGTAGAGCACTCCGTCCGCCTCGATCTGCAGATCCGAGCACTGCCGCAGATTGCCCGGCGGGCCGAGTTTGCAGTCCACCACGCCCATTTCGTAGCTCGGGCTGATCAGCGAGGCGTCGATCGAGGCGACATCGGCATTGATCGTGCCGAGCCAGCGAAAGACCTGGGTGCCCGGCGCGTCACTGACCGTGTTGTGGATTGCGTAGGTGAAGGTCGATTCGCCCGGTTTGGCATCGATGGTGAACAGATCGTTCGCGACCGTCGCGGTGCCCGGCCCCATGGTATCGACATCGGTGACCTTGAAGACGCGCTCCACGTCCTGGCCAACCTTCAGGCGTAGCGGCAGCGTCATTTTGAACTCGCCGGTGGCGGGCACAACGACCTTCTCGGTGACCTCGAGGACGCCTTCCCGGCTCAGCTTCAGATCGGCGACGATATTCACGCCATCGGTTGCGGGCTCCGTGTGGGCAACCGGTGCGGCGGCGAGCATTCCCGCAGTGGCGAGAAGCAGCGCGCTCGCGGCGCCCCCCCGAAAAGTCAGCATGGCTGCCTACTCTAGACAAGTTGCTATCCTTCGTCAGCGGCTGTCGGGCGATCATGAGACGAGGGGGTACGGGGGAGTGACACAACCACCGTACGGCTATGGACCGATTCCGCCTGGTGGGCAACCGGGTCCGCCGCGTCCAGGGCAGGGTTCGCCATATGGGCAGCCGGGCTATCGTCCCGCGCCCGGTCAGCCGGGTTACGGCCAGCAGCCCGGATACGGCCAGCAGCCGGGGTATCCGCCCGGGTACGGCCAGCAGCCGGGTTATGGTCCGCCGCCGGGATATGGCCAGCAGCACGGTAATCCGGCGCCCGGATACGGGCAGCGTGCGCCGATGCCGCCGCCGACGCCCTACGGCCCGCCGGGACGCCCACCCCAGCGGCGCAAGCGCGGCGGCGGCTGGGTGGCACTGCTGTTGATCGTCGTCTTCGTGGTGGCGGGCGGCCTGGTGCGCAATGCGGTCTCGCACGGCAAACTCAGCAGCGCCGCGTCGGGTCCCGGCCCGAGCATGACCTACACCCCGGATTCCAGCGGCGGGGTATCGGAGACCGGAACCAATCCGCTGCTGACCGATCCCAACACCACCTTGATTCCGGCGAAATGCTCGTATGCGCCATGGAGTACGCAGGTGGAGACCGCGCGCAAGTTCTTCGAAACCGCCGCGGGCTGCCTGGAGTCGGCGTGGAAACCCGTTCTGGCGCAGAAGAATCTGCCGTTTCAGTCGCCGACGCTGAATGTCAGCGCGAACACCGACGGCATCACCACGCCGTGCACCGGCTCGACGAGTAATTTCGCCGCGTTCTACTGCCCGGCGAACAAGACCATCTACATGCCGATCAGCCAGCTGCAGACCGATCTGTTCAAGGACAACTGGATCGTCTACCTGTCCGTCTTCGCCCACGAGTACGGACATCACGTTCAGGCGATGGCCGGAATCCTGCGCAAGGCCAACAGTGATCGGGTCGACGCGGGTGTGCGCAGCGAGAAGGGGCTGGAGTTGTCGCGCCGAATCGAGCTGCAGGCCAACTGCTTCGACGGAATGTACCTCGGCACTTCGGCCAATGGCGGTTCGCTGACATCGGCACAGATCACCCTCGCTCGCCGGGACGCGCACGGTCGCGGCGATCAGCGCGGCGATATGCGTGATCACGGGACCGCGGCGAACGGTGGGACGTGGTTCGAGATCGGGGTGGACAAAGACCGTGCGGCACAGTGCAATACGTTCACCGCGGTGGCAAGTTCGGTGGCGTGAGTAGATGACGCAGCCGCCGTACGGCTATGGTCCGCCGCCCGGATCTCAGCCGCCCGGATCTCAGCCGCCCGGATCTCCGCAGCCCGCGTATCAACCTGTACCCGCATATCAACCTGTACCGGGGTACCAACCGCCGCCCGAGTACCAACCGCAGCCGGGTTATCAGCCGGGATATGGCCCGTCACCGGGTTATCCGCCCGGCTATCGCCCACCGAACGCGGCGCCGTACGGTCCGCCGATGCCGTACCAGCGGCCGGGGTATCCGCCGCATCCGTACCCACCGCGGCGGCGGAGTTCGGGTGCGGGGCTCAGTGCACTGCTCGGTGTACTGACGGTCATCGTCGTGGTTGTCGGACTGTTCGTCTCATCAGCGATTTCGGCTGACAACGCGAAGAACCGGCACCGCCCGTCGGCTTACACCCCGCCGACGCCGAGCTACACCTACACTCCACCGACCTCGGCGACGACTTCATCGCCCAGCCCGACCTCGCGCGCCGCGGCGGAGACCACGACTCGCGCCGCCGCGCCGACCACGACGAAACCCGCTGGGCCGCAACCGGTCGCCAAGCTCGGAGATAATCCGCTGTTCAGCGACACCGAGAACGGGCTGATCAACGTCGAGTGCGGTTATCCGTCCTGGTCCGCGACGGCCGACGTGGCCCAACGGTTCTTCGAGGCCGCCGCGGCTTGTCTGGACAAGAAGTGGCGGCCCGCCCTGCAGGGGTCGAATCTGCCGTTCTCCAGCCCGAATGTTCGAGCGCCCGCCCGAGCGGAGGACGAGCAGTCGCCGTGCACCTCGAACGGTGGCAGCTACGCGGCGTTCTACTGTTCGGCGAACCATACGATCTACATGCCGCTCGACCACATCCAGGTCGAGAGGTACGGCAATGATGTGGTGATCTACCTGGCGGTTTTCGCACACGAGTACGGCCATCACGTGCAGGCGATCTCCGGGATGACCCAGCAGATGAATACCGAACGCAACGCCGCGGGCACCCGAAGCGCAAAGGGACTGGAGTTGTCACGCCGCCACGAGCTGCAGGCGCAGTGCTTCTCCGGAATGTATGTCGGCACGTCGACCTACGATGGCGCCTTTACCGATGCGCAGGCCGCTCGCGCCACGCAGGACACGTACGGGCGCGGCGACAAGCAGGGTGACGCCCGTGATCATGGCACCGGGCAGAACGCCGGGAACTGGTTCGTTCAGGGCACCAAGTACGACCGGACCTTCCAGTGCAACACCTGGCTGGCACCCTCGGACGAAATCGCGTAGCAACCGCTTCCGTGTGGTGATCGAATCCGAAGGTGCGCTGCCCGGTGGTGTTTCGTATCAGTGATCGTTGCCGTGTGGCTGTCCGAAGTGACCCTCGCCGGAGCGCCGCGGCGAATGTCCGTGCACGCCTTCGGCATACGCGGTCTCGGCATGCAGTGCGAAGTCGATGCCCGCGGTCTCGTCTTCTTTGCTGACCCGGAATCCGAGGAACCGGTCGATGCCTTTGCCGAGTACGAAGGTGACGCTGAACGCATAGGCCGCGACCACCAGCACGCCGACCAGCTGCTTACCCAGCTGCGCGAGCCCGCCGCCGTAGAACAGCCCCTCGACGCCACCGGTCATCACCTGATTGGCCAACAGGCCGATCAGCAGCGTGCCGACAATGCCGCCGATGAAGTGCACGCCGACCACGTCGAGCGAATCGTCATAGCCCGCCTTGAATTTCCAGCCCACCGCGAACGAACACACCACACCGGCCGTGAGGCCGACGACGAGCGCGCCGAGCGTATTCACCGAACCGCAGGAAGGCGTGATCGCGACCAGTCCGGCAACCACGCCGGAGGCCGCACCGAAGGTGGTCGGGCGACCGTCGCGGATTTGCTCGACCGCGAGCCAGCCGAGCATGCCCAGACAGCCAGCCGCCAATGTGTTCAGGAACACCGCCGCCGCAAGGCCATTCGCGGACAGCGCCGACCCGGCATTGAAACCGAACCAGCCGAACCACAGCAGACCCGCGCCGAGCAGCACGAACGGCAGATTGTGTGGGCGCATCGCATCGGTCTTGAAGCCGATGCGCGGGCCGAGCACGATGGCCAGCGCCAGCGCGGACGCGCCGGACGCGATCTCGACGACCATGCCGCCCGCGTAGTCGAGCGCGCCGAAGGAGGCCAGCCAGCCGTCCGGACCCCACACCCAGTGCGCGATCGGCACGTAGACCGCCAGCGCCCACAACGGGACGAAGGCCATCCAGCCGGAGAACTTCGCGCGGTCCGCAATCGCGCCGCTGACCAGTGCCGCGGTCAGGATCGCGAAGGTCAGCTGGAAGGTGGCGAACAGCAGTTCCGGAATCGTGCCGTGCACGGAATTCGGGTCGATGCCCGCCATCCCGAAGTGGTCGAGATTGCCGATCAGCCCACCGCCCGCATCTTCGCTGAACGCGAGGCTGTAACCGGCCAGCAGCCAGACCACGGTGACCAGTGGGATCGCGATGAAGTTCATCATCAGCATGTTGAGTACGCCGGTCGAGCGCACCATCCCGCCATAGAAAATGGCCAGGGCAGGCGTCATCAGCAGCACCAGGGCGGTGCTGATGAGCAGCCAGGCGGTGGCCGCGGGATCGATGGTTGAGGACACGGGGTAACTCCTTCCACGCGTTCATGCGTTGCGAAGAAATTACCGAATGCTCACAGCAGCCCTGAGCACCGCTAGGGGTATCGGCCCAGACAGTTCAGCGCCGCGACTTCTTCGCCAAGGCGCGCAGGCCACGACGTCCGGGCATCGGAAGGTCCTCTGGTACGGCCATCCATTCGGCAGTGGTGAGCCACCGCTGCTGGATGCGCGCGTCGGCGGTGTCGTGGAAGAGCCGGCGGCCGCGATCGTCGCGCAGGTCGTGGGCGAGGGTGGACCAGCGCGGCGGGCTGTCGTGCTCGCTCAGGTGGTCGTTGAGGTAGCTCGCGACGATCGTGCCGATCGTATTGACCGGCCGCAGCGAGACCCGGTTGCCGTATTTTGCGGAATGGAAACGCCGTGCGGCACACAGGGATCCGGGGTTGGCATTGGAGGCGATCCAGCCGGCCCGCTGCGCGCGTTCGATCAACCAGAGGTGTTTCACCGCGGTCGGCGCGATATCGCCGATCCGGTCTCGGATGAGCGCCATCACCGGTTCGGACTGCAGCACGTCGCGGCGGGTGGGGCCGGTGCCGTGCGCGAGCCAATAGTCCTCGGCCAGGCGGGCCAGCACCCGCCCGAAGTCGTCGATGCTGCGCTGGGCCCGGCGGCCGAGGCGTTCGATGCGCTCGGCCTCGCGGCGCATCTCGTTCTGGGCCGTGAGGGTCCGGATCGCCGCCATGGTGGGCACCTGGCCGCGCTCCAGTAGTTCGAGGATGGCCGCGGCGGTCGAGGGATCGGCGGCGGCGGCCACCGGTAGCGAATCGCGCTTGATCGCGAAGTCCTGCGGGCTGATCGCACGACTGAGCAGGTCGACGGCAGCATGGTCGTCGGCGAAGTCGGTGCTCGAAAGCCAGGCGGCGGCGATGTCGTCACGCGACGGCACGGTGGAAATTTCCTCCGGTGGGAGCGGTGTGAGTTCGGCGGAAAGCGCCGGAGCTTAGGGAAGTTAGGTTGTGCCCCGGTCGGGATGAGGGACCGGCCGGGGCGACCAACCTGATGAAGGTTTGGCTACCGAAGTTGCCGCTAACCACGGTAGCCAGACAATTGCGCCGATGTCACCCTGGTTGACGGATTCGTTATCTCCGCAAATCGGCCCCGAACCAGGGCGTAGGTTCAACTAATCGGCGCAAAGCGCACTGGACGGGCGCCTAATTTCCCTGTTCGTCCGTTCTTGATCTTCGATTGCTCCGGCATTGCCGCCTTCACCGCTGATCAGTGGGGGCTAACAAAGGTTTGAGCATCTTGTGATCTGCGTCACATATTTGACCCGAAACGCCCGGCGGTACGCCGCGCCCGGCCTGTCGGGCGGTGGGAATGGGCATTGTCGGTGGGCGCCGGTAACCTCTGGCCGTGGCTCTGTACCGGAAGTACCGACCGGCAACGTTCGCTGAAGTGGTGGGTCAGGAGCACGTCACCGACCCGCTGAGTACCGCGCTCGACACTGGTCGCATCAGTCATGCCTACCTGTTCTCCGGTCCTCGGGGCTGTGGCAAGACCTCCTCGGCGCGCATCCTCGCGCGCTCGTTGAACTGTGTGCAGGGCCCGACCTCGACACCGTGCGGCGTCTGCCCGTCCTGTGTGGCGCTGGGTCCCGGTGGTCCGGGCAATCTCGATGTGATCGAGCTGGACGCGGCGAGTCACGGCGGTGTGGACGACACGCGCGAACTGCGTGATCGGGCCTTCTATGCGCCCGCGGAGTCGCGCTATCGGGTGTTCATCGTCGACGAGGCGCATATGGTCACCACCGCGGGCTTCAACGCGTTGCTCAAGATCGTCGAGGAACCGCCGGCCCATCTGATCTTCATCTTCGCCACCACCGAGCCGGACAAGGTGCTGCCGACCATCCGCTCGCGTACTCACCACTACCCGTTCCGTTTGCTGCCGCCGGCGACTATGCGCGGACTCCTCGGGAAGATCTGCGAGCAAGAGCACGTGCCGGTCGAGGAAGCGGTGTACCCGTTGGTGATTCGCGCGGGCGGTGGGTCGCCGCGCGACAGCCTCAGTGTGCTCGACCAGCTGCTCGCGGGGGCGGGCCCCGAGGGTGTCACCTATTCGCGGGCCGTATCCCTGCTCGGTGTCACCGACGTCGCGCTGATCGACGATGCGATCGACGCACTCGCCGCCAGTGATGGCGCCGCCCTCTTCGGCACCATCGACCGCGTCATGGAGGCGGGCCACGACCCACGCCGCTTCGCCGTCGACCTGCTCGAGCGCCTGCGCGACCTCATCCTGTTGCAGGCCGTCCCCGACGCCGCCGACCGCGGCCTGGTCTCCGGCCCCGGCGACGTCCTGGACCGCATGCGCGAACAGGCCGAACGCACCGGCCCGGCCACCCTGGCCCGCCACGCCGAACTCCTGCACGAGGGCCTCGGCGAAATGCGCGGCGCCACCGCTCCGCGCCTGCTGCTCGAAATCGTCTGCGCCCGCATGCTGCTGCCATCGGTCTCCGACGCCGAATCGGCCACCCTGCAACGCCTCGAGCGCCTCGAACGCGGCATCGCAACCGGCGCGATCCCCCCGGCCAGCGCCGTCCCCGCCCCGCCCGCCGACGCATCGCCCGCCCCGGCCCCGCCCGCACCCCCAACCCAGTCGGCCCCGCCCCGCGCCGCGAACGAGCCCGCACGCCGCCGCGGGGCGGAACTCCTCGCCGCCGCACGTCGCGAAAAGGATGCGAGCCGTCAGGGCGCTCCCGCGCAGAGTGCTGTTCCCGCGTCGAACGTGACCGCTACGTTGAGTGCTGCCCCTGGGCATAGCCTGCCCGCGGAGCGGGCGGTGGCAGCCGAACAACAAGCGGCTGCCCGGTCCGGTGTCGCCACCGAGGGTTCGGTCGGCGGGCGGCGCGACGCCGTCGGATCGGAGACGGTCGAGGCTGGGCAAGGTCCGACCGCGGGGCAGAACGTAGCTGCTGAGGGCGGCATCCGAACTGCGGAGAATGCGGCTGCCGAGCAGAGTGGCCCGGTTGGGCAGAGTGCTCCCGTTGTGCAGGTCGCGCCCGAAGGCGATGCGGCTCAAGCTGGGCCAGGATTCGCTTTCGTACCAGGCGGTTCGGAGTCGGGGCCGGATGAGCCCGAGGCCATCGCCGGTCGGCAGGCGGGGGTTCCCCCGGTGCCATCGGAACCCGAATCGGCACCTCATATTTCCGGATCAACGCCACTGGTGGGCCGGGATCCAGCCGGGGACACGGGCGCTTTCCCGGCTGCGGCGGCATCGAATTCCGATGCTGCGCAGCCGATCTCGGCTCAGTCGTCGTCCGAGCCCGGCAACGTGGATGTGGCATCGGCCGGGGTCGGTGTGCCGTCACCAGTGGATGAACCGACAGCCGGGGCTGGTGCTGGGGCCCAGCAGGGTGGCGCGCGGCCGGATGCGGGCCAGCAGCGTGGGGCGCAGGCGGATGCGGTGGAGCCGGGTGGGGCGCAGGCGGATGCGGCCCAGCAGGGTGGCGCGCAGGCGGATGCGGCCCAGCAGGGTGGCGCGCAGGCGGATGCGGCCCAGCAGGGTGGGGGGCAGGCGGAAATGGCGCCGCAAGGCGGTGCGGATGCGGATCTGTTGCGGGCGGTGGAGGGGGCCTGGGGGGATATTCGGGCGAAGGTTCGGGAGTTCGGGCCTACCGTGCAGGCGTTGTTGTCGGGGGCCTCGGTGGCGCGGATCGACGGGGATGCGATCGTTTTCGCGCATCAGCACGCGCCGTTGGCGCAGCGGCTGTCGGATCCGCGGAATGTGGAAGCGGTGCGGTCTGCGGTGCGGGCCGTGCTCGGCAGTGATCACCCGGTGCGCTGGGAGGCCGGTGGCGGCGCGCCTCGGCCGGCCGCCGCACCGCAGCAGGCGAGCCGGGGGCGCGGCCAGACCGGGCAGCAGGGCGGGAATGCGCCGGGACGGGAATCCGGGAATGCGGCCGCACAGGGTTCGGAGGCACCTGCGCCGCCGCGTTTCTCGCGGCCGAGTCAGGCCAGGGCCGCGGCTACCGATACCGCGACGGGTAGTGGTCAGCGACCCGCGCCGGGCGGCGAAGCGCGGCAGTTCCGCGGCGACGACGATATTCCGCCGCCCGACTTCCCCGATCTACCGGATGATCCGGGTCCGATGGATTACGCACCGACCGACGGTGTCCCACCGCCCTCCACTCCGGAAGAGGAGCAGGAGATGCTGGCCGAATCCCAGACACCGGTGGCGCCGGGGGATCGCCGCGACCCGGATGAGGTCGCCTTGGAGTTGCTGAAAAGTGAGCTGGGTGCCACAAGGCTGGATGGTTGACAACCCTCGCTCCGAGGACGTTAAGTTAACCGGAGTTCGCACGCGACGGTAGTATGAACGGGTGGCCGCGAGCTCCGGTGTCGCGACGTTCTATCGTATGCCCAGGGCTACTGGGCGGTAGGACTCGTGATCACCGCTGCATGTCGGCTTTTGTACAGCGTTAGGACGATCGGGTTCCGGCCCGGTCGGCGAGGTCCCCCGCGGCCACGCCGCAAACGTGGTGTCGCTGCACAACGCGCTCGAACGGATGACGTTCGGACGCCGCATAGAGCGTGGATGGACGAATGTTCGCCCCGCCGCACCCTAAGGAAGGAAACACTCCGATATGACCACAGAGGCCTACATTTACGAGGCCATCCGCACTCCACGTGGCCGCGGCAAGAAGAACGGTTCGCTGCATTCGGTGAAGCCGATCGATCTGACTGTTGGTCTGATCCAGGAGCTGCGCGTTCGCTTCCCCAACCTCGACGAGGACCGGATCTCCGACATCATCCTCGGCGTCGTCACCCCGGTCGGCGACCAGGGCATGGATATCGCCCGCACCGCGGCCACCGTGGCCGGTCTGCCGGATACCGTCGGCGGCTTCCAGCTCAACCGCTTCTGCGCCTCCGGCCTGGAGGCCGTGAACCTGGCCGCGCAGAAGGTCCGCTCGGGCTTCGACGACCTGGTCATCGCCGGTGGCGTGGAGTCCATGTCCCGCGTGCCGATGGGTTCCGACGGCGGCGCTTGGGCACTGGACCCGGCCACCAACTACGACACCTACTTTGTGCCGCAGGGTGTTTCGGCCGACCTGATCGCCACCATCGAGGGCTTCAGCCGCGATGATGTCGACGCCTACGCGGTGCGCTCGCAGGACCTCGCCGACAAGGCGTGGACCGGCGGCTACTTCACCAAGTCCGTCGTCCCGGTCAAGGACCAGAACGGCATCATCGTGCTCGACAACGACGAGCACCGTCGCGCTGGCACCACCGCCGAGGATCTGGCCAAGCTGAACCCGTCCTTCGCCGTGGTCGGTGAGATGGGCGGCTTCGACGCGGTCGCGCTGCAGAAGTACCACTTCGTCGAGAAGATCAACCACGTCCACCACGGCGGCAACAGCTCGGGCATCGTCGACGGTGCCGCGCTGGTGCTGGTCGGAACGGAAGAGGCGGGCAAGGCCTCGGGCCTGACCCCCCGTGCGCGTATCGTCGCCACCGCCACCAGCGGCGCCGACTCCACCATCATGCTCACCGGCCCGACTCCGGCCGCGCACAAGGCGCTGGCCAAGGCCGGTCTGTCGACCGATGACATCGACCTGTTCGAGATCAACGAGGCGTTCGCCTCCGTGGTGCTGAAGTTCCAGAAGGACCTGCAGATCCCGGACGAGAAGCTGAACGTCAACGGCGGTGCCATCGCGATGGGCCACCCGCTCGGCGCCACCGGCGCGATGATCACCGGCACCATGGTCGACGAGCTGGAGCGCCGCAACGGCCGCTACGCGCTGATCACCCTGTGCATCGGCGGCGGCATGGGCGTCGCGACCATCATCGAGCGCGTCTAACCCCAACCGACAGCACAGAATTCAAGGAGACACAGAGCTGTGAGCGAGACCAACATGATCGGTTGGGAGCAGGATTCGGACGGCATCGTCGTTTTGACGATGGACGACCCGAACCAGGGCGCCAACACGATGAACGAGCTGTACAAGACGTCGATGACCGCCACCGTCGACCGGCTCGAGGCCGAGAAGGACACCATCACCGGTGTGGTGCTGACCTCGGCGAAGAAGACCTTCTTCGCAGGCGGCGACCTGAAGAACATGATGAAGGTCGGTCCGGAAGACGGCCAGGCCCTCATGGCGGAGCTCGGCACCATCAAGTCGGCGCTGCGTCGGCTGGAGACCCTCGGCAAACCGGTCGTATCCGCGATCAACGGCGCTGCCCTGGGTGGCGGCCTGGAGATCACCCTGGCGACCCACTACCGCATCGCCGCGGACGTGCCGGGTGTGCAACTCGGCCTGCCCGAGGTGAGCCTCGGCCTGCTGCCCGCCGGTGGCGGTGTCACCCGCACCGTGCGCATGCTCGGTCTGCAGGGCGCGCTCATGCAGGTCCTGTTGCAGGGCAACAAGTACCGCCCGGGTAAGGCCAAGGAGATCGGCCTGATCAACGAGGTCGTCGGCTCGATCGAGGAGCTGGTGCCCGCCGCCAAGGCGTGGATCAAGGCCAACCCCGAGGGCGGCGTGCAGCCCTGGGACAAGAAGGGCTTCAAGATTCCGGGCGGCACACCGTCCACCCCGGCCTTCGCGGCGAACCTGCCCGCGTTCCCGGCCAACCTGCGTAAGCAGCTCAAGGGCACCAACATGCCCGCACCGCGCGCCATCATGGCGGCCGCGGTCGAGGGTTCGCAGGTCGATATCGACAACGCGTCGCTGATCGAGTCGCGCTACTTCGTCTCGCTGCTGACCGGCCCGGTCGCGAAGAACATGATCCAGGCGTTCTTCTTCGACCTGCAGTCGATCAACAACGGTGGTTCGCGGCCCAAGGATGTCCCGAAGAAGGAGATCCGCAAGGTCGGCGTGCTCGGCGCGGGCATGATGGGCGCGGGCATCGCCTACGTCTCGGCCAAGGCGGGCTACGAGGTCGTGCTGAAGGACGTCACCATCGAGGCGGCCGAGCGCGGCAAGAACTACTCCGAGAAGATCGAGGCCAAGGCCCTCTCCCGCGGCAAGACCACCGAGGAGAAGTCCAAGGCGCTGCTGGACCGGATCAAGCCGTCCGCGGATCCGGCCGACTTCGCCGGTGTCGACTTCGTCATCGAGGCCGTCTTCGAGAACACCGAGCTCAAGCACAAGGTGTTCCAGGAGATCGAGGACATCGTCGACGCGGACGCGCTGCTCGGCTCGAACACCTCCACCCTGCCGATCACCGGTCTCGCGACCGGCGTGAAGCGCCAGGAAGACTTCATCGGCATCCACTTCTTCTCGCCGGTCGACAAGATGCCGCTGGTGGAGATCATCAAGGGTGAGAAGACCTCCGATGAGGCGCTGGCTCGGGTGTTCGACTACACCCTCGCGATCAAGAAGACCCCGATCGTCGTCAACGACAGCCGTGGCTTCTTCACCTCGCGCGTGATCGGCACCTTCGTCAACGAGGCGATCGCCATGCTCAACGAGGGCATCGAGCCCGCGACCATCGAGCAGGCGGGTCTGCAGGCGGGCTACCCGGCCGCGCCGTTGCAGCTGTCGGACGAGCTGAACCTGACGCTGATGCAGAAGATCGCCAAGGAGACCCTCGAGGCCGCACAGCAGGGCGACGCCACCCTGGGCGTCAAGCGCCACCCGGCGCAGGACGTCATCAACTACCTGGTCGAGCAGGGTCGTCCGGGTCGCTTGGGCAAGGCCGGCTTCTACGAGTACGACGAGGACGGCAAGCGCCTCGGCCTGTGGGCGGGTCTGCGCGAGCACTTCGAGAGCACCGCCGGTTTCGGTGTGCCGCTGCAGGATCTGATCGACCGCATGCTGTTCATCGAGGCGATCGAGACCCAGAAGTGCTTCGACGAGGGTGTGCTGATCACCACCGCCGACGCCAACATCGGCTCGATCTTCGGCATCGGTTTCCCGGCCTGGACCGGTGGTGTGCACCAGTTCATCGTCGGTTACCCGGGTGGCCAGGCGGCCTTCGTCGAGCGTGCCGACTACCTCGCCAAGACCTACGGCGAGCGTTTCGAGGTTCCGGCCTCGCTGCGTAAGTAGGCTCGCGGCATCGAAACAGGTCCGTGGCGACTGCTTGCAGGTCGCTCGAAACGGTCAGCCCGCCACCGCCTTTCGCGGTGGCGGGCTTTCGCCGTTTCGGGCATCGATTTCGGATGCCGTTAACCTGCGTGATCGACCCGGCCGATACCGTTGTCGATTGTGGTCAGAGGTAGCCGATCCCTGCTCGTAGCGACGGTCGCGGTCGCGTGGGCCGTCGCCCCGGTCGCCACCGCCGCGCCCCAGCCGGTCGCGTCCGAACCGGTCGCGTCCGATGCGGCCCCGGTGCACCTGCTCGGCCAGCAGATCATTCCGTTCGACGCCGACTTCCGAGGCACCACTGTCGGTGGCCTGTCCGGTATCGACTTCCAGCCGGGTACCGGCGAATACGTGCTGATCAGCGATGACAGGTCAGAGCGTGATCCGGCGCGCTGCTACACCGCGCGATTCGGTGTGGACGACGGCGGCGTCGGTCCGGTGACGTTCACCGGAACTCACCCGCTGCGCACCCCGGACGGCTCGCTGTACGCGCCGAAGTCCTTGGATCCCGAGGAGATTCGAGTCGACCCGTGGACCGGTGACTACTACTGGACCCAGGAGGGTGAGCGCACCGATACCGTGCTCGCCGATCCTTCGGTCCGAATCGCCCATCCGGACGGAACTTTCGCCGCTGAACTCCCGATCCCGGAGAACGAGCGGATGCGCCCGACCACCGGTCCGCGCCAGAATCTCGCGCTGGAAGGCGCGACCTTCGCGGCGGGCGGCGCACTGTTCGTGACATCCGTCGAGGGCCCGCTACTGCAGGACGGTCCCGTCGCCACCGTGAAAACCGGTGCCACCTCACGGATTACGGTTCAGGCGCGTTTCGGTCCGCTGCTGGCTCAGTACGCCTACCCGATGGAGCCGGTCTTCGCGGAGTCGCGTCCCGATCCGGGCCAGGGTATGAACGGTATTGCCTCGATCCTGGCCGCCGACCCGCTCGATCCGACGAAATTCCTGGTCCTGGAACGCTCTTTCGTCCTCGGCGTCGGCAATAGGATCCGGATCTACGAGGCCGACACCAGCGGCGCGACCAATATCCTCGACGCTGCGCTCGGCAGTGCCCGTCCGGTCGCCAAGCGCCTGCTGGTCGATCTCGCCGATCTCGGCCTCGACCCCATCGACAATATCGAGGGTATGACCTGGGGGCCGCGCCTGCCGTCGGGCGAGCGAACCCTGATCCTGGTCAGCGACAACAACTTCTCCGATAAGCAGGTCACCCAGATCGTGGCGCTGGCCCTGCGGTAGGAGTTCGTCGTTCAGCTCGGACGCAGATCCTCGGCGGCCTGGTAGTACGCGTCGGCGGCGCGGGTGAAGTAGTCGAACAGCACCTCGCGTTGTTCGGCCGAATAGCCGCCGATGATTTCGCCGATGCGGCGGCGCGCGGGAGCCAGGATTTCATCGAGATCGGCTGGCTTGTCGATCAATTCGACGATGATCTTGCGACGATCGCCGGGGACCGGTACGCGGCGCACATAGCCCGCGTCCTCCAGACGATCGATCAGACGAGTGGTCGGGCCGGTGGTCAGGCCGCTGCGGGTGCCGAGTTCGCCGGGGGTCATGGCGCCGTTGAGTTCCAGGATGTTCAGCGCGTAGAGGTCCGTCGCGCCCAGGTCGACGGCCCGGGCGCCGGCCTGCCCGTGCAGCATGACCGCGCTCAAATAGCGCCGGTAGACCTCGCTCGCATCGGGGCGCATCGGTGGTGTTGACACGGATACCTCCATCTTCTAATCTCTTCTTTAACGAAGAGACTTCCTCAACAAAGAAAGCTCTTACAAGAAGAAATCTAACACGGAGGACCATCATGGGCAGCAACGACACCTACTCCGACACCCGGGCCATCCAGGGCGTGCTCGCGGAATTGATCGAGGCGTGGGGACGCGCAGACGCCGACGCCTATGGCGCGGTCTTCACCGAAGACGCCACCTACACAAGCTTTCTCGGCACCCTCTACCGCGGTCGGGCCGATATCGTCGCCTCGCACCGCGCCCTGTTCGGCAGCGTCTTGAAGGGCACTCGGCTGGCCGACGACATCGTCGACATCCGCTTCTACGGGCCGGACGCCGCCGTGGTCAACAGCCATGGCGATACCTACAAGGGCAAGCCCAAGCGCGCCGATCAGCTCACCAAGACCCAGACCTACACCCTGGTCCGCCGCGACGGCCGCTGGCTGATCGCCGCCTTCCAGAACACCAAGCGCAACAAGCTCATGGAGCGCATCACCTACCTGTCCACCCCCGCCGCCCGCCCATCCGTCGAACGCTGAACTCTCCCCCCGCTTCCGCCCGAAGGACCCACCATGAACGCCGAAGCCCAGACCATCGAAGCCGAGACCACCGAAACCTCCGAGCCCAAGCCGCGCCAGCGTCGCCGCATCGTCTCCCGCGTTCTCGCGGCCTCCGCCATCACCCTCGGCGTCGCCGCCGCGGGCGGCTACCTCTGGCTGGACCAGACCTCCGACGTGCACAATCTCGGCGCCACCGCCTGCGCCACCGTCAGCCCCTCCGGCGCCGCCCCCTCGCCGCAATCGGTTCAGGAAATCTGCACTCTCCTCGACGAACTCACCGGCGCTTGGGGCCGCGGCGACGCCGACGCCTACGGTGCCCTGTTCACCGAGGACGCCACCTACACCAGTTTCGTCGGCACCTACTACCAGGGCCGCACCGATATCGTCGACGGCCACCGCGCCCTGTTCAACGGCTTCAAGAAGGGCACAAAACTCGAAGACTCCATCCTGAGCATCCGGTTCTACGGCACCGATACCGCCGTCGTCACCAGTCGTGGCGACACCTACCGGGACGAACCGGATCAGCCAGCAGATCTGTCGAAAACGCAGACCTACACCATCGTCCGCCAAGACGGCCGCTGGTTGATCGCCGCCTTCCAGAACACGCAGCGCAAGAACGTCATGGAGCGGATCTCGTTTCTCTACGATCCGGCGACGCGGCCTGCCGCCGAACGCTGAGCGGTGGGAACCGCGCTGTTCCGAAAGGCCACCCACTGGGGTTGATACCGCGCTACGTTGGAGTATGCGCAGACATATCGGACATCGCGAGATCGTTTCGCGATGTCCGATGTCCGTGTGGTTCTTGATCGCCGGTGACGCCGATTCGATATGAGTTCGAGGTGGTCACATGAGTCCACAGATGCGTTCGGGCAAGGCAAGCCCCGACTCGGCTCCGGCTGAATCGGATACCCAGCGACATGCGCCCATCGAGATCGTCGACGAGCTGGAAGCGATGGGTCTGTCGGGTGCCGTCGAGATCGGCCGTGGTGGGTTCGGGGTGGTGTATCGCTGTGTCCAATACGCACTGAACCGGGTGGTTGCGGTCAAGGTGCTGTCCTCGGAGATCGACGCCCAGAGCCGCGAACGATTCCTGCGCGAGGAGCAGGCGATGGGTCGGCTCTCGGGCCATCCGAATATCGTCGACATTCTGCAGGTCGATGTCACCCCGACCGGCCAGCCGTTCATCGTGATGCCCTATTGCACACGCGGTTCGCTCGAACAGCTCATTCGCGAACAGGGCCCGCTCACCTGGGCGGATTCCCTGCGTGCCGGGGTGAAGCTGGCGGGCGCGATCGAGAGCGCGCATCGTGCCCAGATCCTGCACCGAGACGTCAAGCCGGCTAACGTGCTGCTCAGCGCCTACGGCGAACCGCAGCTGACCGATTTCGGTATCGCCAGGATCTCGGGTGGTTTCCGCACCTCCAGCAGGTTGATCACCGGCTCGCCCGCCTTCACCGCGCCCGAGGTGCTCAAGGGCGATGAGCCGACTGTCGCCTCCGATGTGTACGGGCTCGGGTCGACGCTGTTCGCATTGGTGACCGGACATGCCGCCTTCGAACGGCATTCGGGGGAGAAGGTGGTCGCGCAATTCCTGCGGATCACCACCCAGCCGGTGCCGGATCTGCACGGCGATGACATCCCCGACGATGTCGCCGAGGCCATCCAGCATGCGATGGACACCGACCCGAGTAAGCGGCCCGCCTCGGCAGCCGAGTTCGGTGAGTTGCTGCGCACGGTGCAGCGCGCACACGATCAGATGCCCGATGAGATGGCGCTGCTGGATACCTCGGTGGTACCGGATGAGCCCGACCACGCGAGCGTGGCCGAAACGACGTCGACGCGACCCGCGGTGACCGCACGCCGCACGTGGCCGTTGACGTTGCGTCCCGCGGTATCGCAGCATCCGGCCAACTCGAGCTCGGTCGCGCTGACACTGCCGCCGACGGCGGCGACGAAATTCCGCCCGCCTACCCCGGCGCGCGATCCGGTGCCGCGCCCGCGCCTGCTGGATACGCTGCGCGCCGGTGGCCGCCGCCGGCTCGCGGTGATCCACGCACCGGCCGGATTCGGTAAGAGCACGGTGGCCGCGCAATGGCGCTCCGAGCTGACCGATGGCGGGGTGCCGGTGGCCTGGCTCGGCATCGATCAGGACGACGATAACGAGATCTGGTTCCTTGCCCACCTGGTCCAGGCGATCCGCCGGGTTCGGCCGGATATCGGCGTGGGTTTGGACCAGGTGCTCGAGGAACGGCCTGCCGACGCGGGCGCCTACGTCATCTCCAGCCTGATCGACGAGATCCACGCCAGCGGCACCACCGTCGTGGTGATCGTGGAGGACTGGCATCGGGTCAGCGATGCTGGCGCGCATCGGGCGATGGATGCGTTGCTGGAGAACGGATGTCACCATCTGCGCTTCGTGGTGACCAGCCGGGAACAGTCGGGCCTGCCGACCAGCCGGATGCGGGTGCACGACGAACTGGTCGAAATCGGCTCATCGGCATTGCGCCTGACCTCGGCGGAGACCAACGATATTCTGGTGCGGCGCAACGGTTTCGCGCTCACCGATAACCAGGTGGAGGAGATCCATGCGGCCACCGACGGCTGGCCCGCCGCCATCCAACTGGTGAGTTTGTCATTGCGCGGCAATGTCGATCCGGATCGGTTGATCGCCAATCTCGCCGAGGGCAGTCACGGCATCCGCGAGTACCTCGCCGAAAATGTCCTGGACGCCCTCGAACCCAGGATGCTCGACTTCCTGACCTCGATCTCGATCACCGAACGAGTCTCCGGTTCGCTGGCCTCGGCGCTGTCGGAGGATCCGGACGGCGAACAGCTCTTGGAGCAGGCCGAACAGCGAGAGTTGTTCGTGCGGCGCATTGCCCACGATCCCGAGTGGTTCCGGATGCAGCCGCTGTTCGCCGAACATCTGCGGGCGCGGTTGGAGCGTTCCGATCCGAGCAAGCTGAAGGCGTTGCACCGCAAGGCATCGCGCTGGTACGCCGAACATCAGCTATTGCGCAAGTCGGTCGATCATGCATTGGCGGCTACAGATCTGAAGATGGCCCTCGACCTGCTCGAGAGCGGCGGGATGGACCTCATCGACAAGTCCCGGCTCGCGACGCTGCTCGGGACGGTATCGAAACTGCCGGTCCAGCAGGTGGCTTCGCGATCCAAACTGCTGATGGCGGTGGCCAGGGCGAATGTGAATCTGCAGCAGTCCAGTGCGGCTCGGACGGCTTTGAGCCGATTGTCGAATGTGCTGTCGCGCGGGTCCGCGACCGACGCCGATATCGTCCGGCAGCGCTGTGAGGCCGCCGTGCTGGCCGCCTCGGATCAGATCGCACGCGATCACACCGAAGGCGTGCTGGACCGGGTGGCCGACTGCCTGGAGAAGCCCGACGAACTACCCGCGTGGACCGTGTCGACCGCGGCGAATCTGACCTCGTTCGTGCGACTGTGCGACTTCGATTTCGACGGCGCGCGCGAAGTCCAGGAATGGGCGGCGCCGTATCACGCCCGATCCAAGGATCCGCTCGGCGCGGTATTCGGCCTGTGCGGTCAGGGCGCCGCGGCCTATGAACAACTCGATATCGCCACCGCCACCAGCTGTTTCCAGCAGGCATGGGAGACCGCGCGGGAGGAGTCGGGGCCGCGCTCACATGCGGTGCGGGTGGCCGCCGCGCTGCTCGGTGAGATGAATTACCGCCGAGGCGAGCTGGATACCGCCGATCGGCTGCTCGATGACAGCCACGAGTTGGTTACCCGGATCGGTCCGGTCGACTTCCAGATCTCCACCTTCGTGATCGGCGCCCGGGTCAAGGCCGCGCTCGGCGATCTCTACACGGCCGCCGCACGGCTCGACGAGGGCGATCGAATCGCCAGCGATAACCGGCTGATTCGGCTCGCCGCGCATATCCGCGCCGAGCGGCTGCGCCTCGGACTGCTGACCGATACCGCCGCCCGGCGGGTCGCCGACGCCGAGACCGGATACGAGTCGGATATCTCCGGCACCATCCACCAGGCACATCGGATGACGGGCGCGGCGGCGCTGACCGCGGAGGCGGAGGAGATCGCCGCCATCCGGGCGCTGCTGTCCGAACGTCAGCTGCGTTCCGATGATCGCGCGGTGCGCCGGGCCCGCGCACTGCACGGCCGGATGGTCGAACAGCACCGTCCCCGTGCGGAATTGGATACCGCACTGCTGCTCGCCGAATGTCTGGCGGCCTCCGGTTGGGTCGGCGAGGCCACCGGGCTACTGCTGCCCGCGGCAGCCACCTGCGCCGAACACGGCTGGACCATGCCGCTTTTGGACGCGGGCCCCGGCGTACTCGCCATCTTGCGGGTGCTGCGCACCGAAATGCGCTCGACGCCGGGTCAACCAGGAGATACGACACTGCCCGCCCTGTTCCTGGATGAACTCCTGGGCTAGGACGGGCAGTCTCAGCTGATGGTTACGGCTGCCACCAGGGGCGCAGCGGCAGACCGGATTCGCCGTTCGGGCCGAGCTTGACGCCGAGCACCTGGTGCAGCTGAACCACGTTGCGCTGGAAGCCGAGTCGGCAACCGGCCATGTACAGGCCCCATACCTTCGCGGTGCCCGCGCCGACCTCTTCGACGCAGGCGTCCCAGTTGGCGACCAGGTTCTTACACCATTCGTGCAGGGTGAGCGCGTAGTGCTCGCGCAGGTTCTCCTCGTGTTGCACCTCGAGGCCGACATTCTGGATCTCGGAGATGATCCGGCCCGAGCCGATCAGCTCGCCGTCCGGGAAGACGTAGCGGTCGATGAAGTCACCGGCCTTGGTGGTCCGGGTGTTGTCCGGCCTGGTGATGGAGTGGTTCAGGAACAGGCCGCCATCGCGCAACTTGCTCTTGATGTACTCGAAGTAGAACGGGTAGTTGTGCACACCGATGTGCTCGGTCAACCCGATCGAGGAGACGGCGTCGAAGCCGGCCTCGGGGATATCGCGGTAATCGGAGTGCCGCACCTCGGCGAGATCGGAGAGCCCCTGTTCGGCGATCTTCTGCTGCGCCCATTCCGCCTGTTCCGCGGATAGTGTCGCGCCGATGACCTTGACGCCGCGCTTGGCCGCGTAGCGCACCATACCGCCCCAGCCGCAGCCGATATCGAGCAGGCGGTCGCCTTCCTTCAGCCGCAGCTTGTCGAAGACCAGGCGGTACTTGTTCTCCTGGGCCTGCTCCAGCGTCCAGTTCTCATCCCCGTAGACCGCGCAGGTGTAGGTCATCGAGGGGCCGAGGACGTATTCGTAGAAGGTGTTCGAGACGTCGTAGTGGTGGTGGATGGCCTCGGCGTCGCGGGTCTTGGAGTGCCGCAGGCCCTCCAGCGCAATCCGACGCCAGCGCGGCAGCGTCTCCTGCGGCGGCGGCGCGATCGGCTTGAGCCGCTCCCAGCCGAGCGAGCGGGCAATGGTGACCAGCGCAAGCGCCGACGGACGACGGAACTTCAACCCGTCCATCGCCTTCAGGATGTCGTATGGATCGCCGGGATGGATGCCGGTGGCGGTCATATCACCGGCGATGTAGGCGCGGGCCATGCCGAGGTCACCGGGTGCGGTCGCCAGATAGTTGATGCCGCGCGGGGTCTTGATTTCCAGGCTGAATGTCGAATCCTCGGGCCCGGTCGTACTGCCGTCGTAGGCGGTCAGCCGAATCGGGACATCGCCGTCGATCAGGGTCTCGAAGATCTCGGCAATGCTGAGTTTTGTCCCGAGGTCCGCGAAGACATCGGAACGGTCCTTGAATGTAGTCATTTGCGTTGCACCGCCTTCGAATACAGATCCAGCAGTCGCTGGTCCGGGTCGTAGCGCTTCTTCAATTCGGTGTAGGTCTCGCCGCCGTAGAGGGCCGCGAATTCATCTTTGCCGTAATACGAATCCGAGTACAGGGACTTATGTCCGTCGAACTCGGTGACCGTCTGCTCGATGGCGCGGTTGGCCTTACCCTCCTGCTGACCGGCGACGGTCGGCACCGCGGACCAGAACCCGACATTGACGTAGGTCCGGTTCGGCTGCAACGGATACAGCGGCCACGGGCGTCCCGAGGTTGGTTCGCCGTTCCCGCGCAGGCGCAGCGGGCACAGCCAGATCGGTTCGATCGGAATTTCGCGCAGAAACCATTCGACGAAATCGGCGGTGCGCTCGACCGGCACCTCGATGTCCTGCACCACCCGCTCGCGCGGCAGATTGCCCTGGCGGGCCTCGAGCTTGTCGCCGATGTGGTACTTGTGATCCAGCCCGATGAGCTTCCAGTAGAAGCTGCTGCGCCGGTAGCGCTTCGGCCAGAATCGGCGGATCTTCGGGTTCTGGGTGCCGAAGGCGCGCGAGCACCAGAACCAGTCGGTGTCCCAGCGCCAGAGATAGTCGTGGATGGTGAGCCGGTCGCGTTTGGGTTGTGCGGAGTCGTGCTGGATGGACCGGTAGTAGATGTCCATATCGGTGTAGTCGCTGACCGGGCCCGGCTCATCGGTCTGGCGGCCCAGCGTCAGGTAGCTCTCGTCGGTGGTGAAGACCACGCCGTCGAGGTAATCGACGCGTTCACCGTCGTAGGTCTTATCGGTGACGATCTGGGCGAGGGTGGACTCCAACTCGCGCAGGTCATGGCAGCGGACGTGCCGTAGCGCGACGTAGGGCTGTACGGTCTCCAGTTCGATCTTCAGACGGACCGAATATCCGAGGGTGCCGTAGGAGTTGGGGAAGCCGTGGAACAGATCCGCGTGCTCGCCATCCGGTGTCGCGGTGATGATCTCGCCTGTGCCGGTCAGCACGTCCATCTCCAGTACCGACTCGTGCGGCAGGCCGTTGCGGAACGAGGTCGACTCGATGCCGAGGCCGGTGACCGCGCCGCCGAGGGTGATCGTCTTGAGTTGCGGCACCACCAGCGGTGCCAGCCCGTAGGGCAGGGTGGCGGCGACCAGATCCTCGTAGGTGGTCATCCCGGCCACGTCCGCGGTCTTCGCGTCGGCGTCCACCGCGATGACCTTGGCCAGTCCGGAGACGTCCAGGCCGGGGGCGGTGCTCTTGGCCCTGGCCCGGAACAGATTCGAGGTCTTCTTGGCCAGTCGGACGTTGGCGTCGATGGGGATCGCGCGATAACTCGCCAACAGCCGGTCCACGCCCGCTCGATGCGCGGCGAACCCTGATTCGTGTGCGGCCGATGCGTGTCCGGCCTTACCCAACAGACTCACTGCCACTCCTCGACGCTAGTACGCACCGGTAACACAAGCACTGCGAGCTCACCGACGAGGGATAAATGTCACGCATCTGTTGCATCGGGAATACCCAGGGCCCGCCGTGTCAGTGCGGCGGTGATCCGGGCGGTTTCGAGTACCCGCTTCGCACGATGTATTGCATGGATCCCCTCCGGCGCAATCTGATCGAGAAGCCTAACAGTGTGGACCGTTCGGCGGGTGGTGATCAACATCGCGCGGCGCAGACCGACCTGAACGTCACGAAGCGCCGCGGACAGGGCAGGATAGGGGACAACCGCGGGGAGCGGAGCCTGCGGAGCGACCAGAAGAAGACGCAGCCGGACAAGGAGCTCATTGTGGGACAGGTCAGCGCCAGCAGTTCGATCGCCGTCGCGGCGGATCCGCAGCGCACACTCGAGGCCATCGCGGATTACGAGACGGTGCGTCCGCGCATCCTCTCCGCGCATTACCGCGACTACAAGGTGCTGGAGGGTGGCAAGGGTGCGGGCACCGTCGCCGAATGGACCCTGCAGGCCACCGAGAAGCGTTCGCGCAATGTCCATGCGGTCGTCTCGGTCTCGGATTCCATTGTGACCGAACGGGATTCGAATTCGACGTTGGTGAACACCTGGACCGTGACGCCGGAGGGTTCGGGTTCGCAGGTCACGTTGCGCACCTCGTGGAAGGGCGCGGGCGGTGTCGCTGGCATCTTCGAGGGCATCTTCGCGCCGTTGGGGCTGAAGAAGATTCAGGCCGAGGTGCTGGGGAACCTGCAGCGCGAACTCTCCTGAGATAGCCCAGAAGCCCGGCACGTCATGCGTGCCGGGCTTTTTCGATCAGCTGGCCGCGATATCGAAGAGGTTGCCCTCCGGGTCGGCCAGCGTCACCCACTGCGTGCCGTACTCGTCGAAGTCGCCGATCTGCTCGGCCCCCAGGCTGATCGCACGATCGATCTGCTCGCGCCAGTCTTCGGCCTTCAGGTCCAGGTGGATCACATTCTTGCCGGGCGTCTTATCCGGCACCTGGATGAACATCAGCACCGGCGAAGTCCCTTCGGCCATCCCGACGGTGGCGAACTGCGCACTCGCGTCCGCGTCCAGCGGCCGATCCAATAGCTCGGACCAGAAACCGGCAAGTGCGGCGGCGTCGGCACAGTCGAAGGTGACGTGTCCGATCGTGAGTGTCATTGAGATTCTCCCTCTTTCAGAGCCGACCTAATGGGCCAGCAGACTTCGGTGCGATAGGCGGTCGGGTCGTCGATTTCACCGGGGCCCAGGACATACAGCTCCCGGACGGGTTCGGCCAGCGCGATGTCGTATTCGGCGACGTGGCTGCCCAGGGCACCGTAGGTGCGGTCGAAATCGTCGAAGGGGCCCGAGTGCACGGCGATCGCGAAGCGGCGTGCGGGCAGTTCGATGATCGAGAGTTCGTCCGGCAGTGCGATTCGGGCGTCCGGCGGGATCGGGACGAAGGCAGCGACCTCACCCGCGTCGTTCTCGAAGAATTCCATCGAATAGGTGGCGCCGTCGACACCGGTCGGCGCGATATTCGCGGCGGCCAACGTCTCGTGCAGTAGCGGATACGCGGCCGCGCACCAGTCTCCGATCGCGTCCCTGGTGACCGAATCGACCCGCGCGAGCGCCGGGAAGGCCGGGATCGAGCGGTATTCGACGGCGATCGGCGCGGCCGGTGTCAGCAGTGACCGCAGCGATGCCACCACCGACTGCGTGCGCTGCAATTCCGCTTCCATCCGTCCGAGGTGCGCGCGCAATGCCGCATCGCGGGATTCGGTATCCGATGCGGCCAACACCGCCTTGATCTCCGGCAGCGGCATATCGAGCCCGCGCAGTCGCCGGATCAGATGTGCCTGCCCGACCTGATCGATCCCATAGCGCCGATACCCGGATCCGGCGTCGATCGCGACGGGTTCGAGTAGTTCGACCTCGTGGTAGTACCGCAGCGTTTTCACGCTGAGATAGGTCAGCCTGGCGAACTCCCCGATGGAGACTGTCGCTGTCATGTCTCCAGCGAACACCCTCCAGGGAGGGGAGAGTCAAGCAATCGCCCTAGTAGGTCAGTGCGAAGGTCAGCAGCAGGGTGGTCTGGAAATAGCCGCGCCACCAGGAGTAGCCGAACCACACATTGGGCGTGATCTCGCGGATCTCGTCGTAGACCGGTGGTGTCGGTGAGGGGTCGTAGTTGAGCGCCCAAGCTGGCAGGCCATCGGAGATGGCGGGCGCGGTGTAGACGTCGGCCTTCCAGGCCTCGAGGCCCGCGCTGGTGATCCGGTTCACCAGAAAGCCGCCGTCGGGGCCGGTGTAGAAGGTCTTACCGATCCACAGTGGCGGGGCCACCGCCTGCATGACCGGTGGCCGGGTCACCCAGCCATTGGTCACGCCGCTCGGCACATCGCCGCGCGGGGCATCGTGGAAGATCGCGTCCTGCTGCACGGCCGAGCAGCGGAATCGGAGTGAATCGATGGTGGCCGTCGGATTGTCGGGGTAGAGCACGCATCCGCCGCCGTAGTCCGCCGCCGCGTCGAGGACATCCGAATCGACAACATCGGAATCGAGGACACCCGAGTCGGCGGCGGCGGGGCTCGCGACCCCGAGGAACACAATTGGGAAGCCCAAGGAAAGCACCAAGGTGCTCATGAAAAGAACTCGGTTCGCGTTCATTGCTGTCTCCACACCTGGTCTCCGACCCAGATCGATGGTAGGCCGGTGGCCTTGTGCCGCATTCGTTGAAGATCGGATCGTTACCCGGCCGTCGCTTGGGCACCGGGCTCCGGACGGACGGCCCGCATCCACGCCCACTAGGCTGGACGGCGACACTTTCCGCAGAGAGGACAAGCCGTGCAGCCCGGTGGTCAGTTCGATATGCAGCAGTTACTCGCCCAGGCGCAGCAGATGCAGCAGGCGGTGATGCAGGCACAGGCCGAGATCGCGGCGACCGAGGTAGAGGGTCAGGCCGGTGGCGGCCTGGTCAAGGTCACGATCAAGGCGACCGGTGAGGTCGTGGCGCTGAGTATCGACCCGAAGATCGTCGATCCCGACGATGTCGAGGGCCTGCAGGATCTGGTGATCGGCGCGGTCAACGACGCCATGTCCAATGCGCAGCAGCTGGCCGCCGAGCGGCTCGGTCCGCTGGCCGGTGGCGGATCGCTGCCGGGTCTGCCCGACTTCTGATCCGAGGACGTCGTTGTACGAGGGCCCGGTCCAGGATTTGATCGACGAGTTGGGCAAACTGCCCGGCGTCGGTCCGAAGAGCGCGCAGCGCATCGCATTTCATCTGCTCCAGGTGGAGCCACCCGAAATCGACCGGCTGCAGGCCGCTTTGCAGAAGGTGCGCGACGGCGTGCAGTTCTGCATTGTCTGCGGCACGGTCTCGGATAACGAAATGTGCCGCATCTGCTCGGATCCGCGCCGCGACCGCACCATGATCTGTGTGGTCGAGGAGCCGAAGGATGTGCAGGCGAT
Source organism: Nocardia sp. CA-107356 (assembly GCF_050946365.1). Taxonomy (NCBI): domain Bacteria; kingdom Bacillati; phylum Actinomycetota; class Actinomycetes; order Mycobacteriales; family Nocardiaceae; genus Nocardia; species Nocardia sp. CA-107356. Next base: position 405,342 of record NZ_CP191992.1, read on the forward strand.
CGAGCGCACCCGTGAGTTCCGCGGCCGCTATCACGTACTCGGCGGCGCGCTCGATCCGCTCAGCGGCATCGGACCGGACCAGCTGCGCATTCGAGAACTGTTGGCGCGTATCGGTAATCAGGAGGACGGCGTCGATGTCAGCGAGGTGATCATCGCGACCGACCCGAATACCGAGGGCGAGGCGACGGCCACCTACCTGGTGCGGATGCTCCGCGATTTTCCCGGTCTTTCGGTGACGCGATTGGCCTCCGGTCTGCCGATGGGCGGCGATCTCGAATTCGCCGACGAGCTCACGCTCGGTCGCGCGCTATCGGGTCGGCGCGCGCTGTAGCTCGGGGTTGCGTCCTACGACATACGGGTTACTGTGTCGGGGATGAGCATCGAGTTTTTGCTGACCACGCTCGTCATCGTCGCCACACCGGGAACCGGCGTGCTGTTCACACTGGCGGCCGGGCTGTCCCGGGGGACAAGGGCCAGCGTGATCGCGGCCTTCGGCTGCACGCTCGGCATTATTCCGCACATGATCGCGGCCGTGACCGGACTGGCCGCACTGCTCAATGCGAGTGCCGTCGCCTTTCAGACCCTGAAGTACCTGGGTGTCGCCTACCTGCTGTACATGGCGTGGAATACCTTCCGGGACAAGGGCGCGCTGGCCGTGCCGGAGGAGCAGACCGCAACGCGCGGTGCGCCGTCGGCGCGGCAGGTCATCACCTCGGCGGTGCTGCTCAATATCCTCAACCCGAAGCTGACGATCTTCTTCTTCGCCTTCCTGCCCCAGTTCGTGCCGAGTCATGCGCCGAATGCGTTGGCGCGCATGCTCGAACTGAGTGGATTGTTCATGCTCGCCACGTTCGTGGTGTTCGCGGTATATGGCGCATGCGCGGCCGCCGTGCGCAACCACGTGATATCGCGGCCCGCGGTCGTCACGTGGATGCGCCGGGTCTTCGGGGCCTCCTTCATCGCCCTGGCCGGTCGACTTGCCGTGCAGAACCAGTAACCGTCACAGGGTGATTCGGCTCCACGGCAGGGTTTGCAGGCGGGTGCGATCGTCGGTGGCCCAATCCCAGATCAGTTCCGCGACGATCCGCGGGTCGGTGACGGTGATGCCGAAGTGCCTGTCCGGGGCGCCATCTCGATATTCGAGGGTGAACGTCCCGGACTTATCACGGTAGGTCTGGATGTAGATCTGCTCGTCGCGCTCGACGACCAGATAGGGATTCGGCGGGACCAGCTCGGAAACCCACTGGTCGGCAAGCGCCTTCGTCACGTAGGGGAATTCGCCCGCGCCACCGTGGGTGACCAGCGCAGGCACATGTCCGGCCGGATCGATCAACCAGGCCAGCTGCGGATCGTAGACGGCGTAATTCAGCGGCGTCGCGATCTCGAACAGCAAATGACGGACGAACCCGATCGCGTCGTACGGGCACGGGACGTGCAGCACCGCACCGGTCGCCGCACCGCCGACCGGAACCGTGCTCAGGAAACCGTCCTGTTCGGGTAGCTCGGCATTGCGTCTGTTCAGCTCGGCCGCCATCGCCGCGACCGGGTCCGTCTCGGGTCTACCCTGCTGGGTGGCCAGATACGCGTCGACCTGCGCGATCGTCGTGGCGACGCCGGACGGTAACAAGACGTGGTCGTAACTCACCAGCCCAGCGTACGGGTGCGCGATCGCAGCAAGTTCGGCGCAGCCGGGTCCGGTTCAGGCGATGCGCGCGATATCCCGGGTGGGCGCGGTGCAGGCGCAGCCCCCGGCAACGTCGGCGCAATCGACTATGAAGGCGTGCCGGGCGTGGTCGAGATCGTCGCAGTCCTCGTCGGTGCATTCGGTGATCCGGACGAGGTGGACGATCAGGGTGCCGTGGCAGTGGTCGATGGCGGATTCGCAGGACGGACAGGTCGGCGCGCGCATATGACCTCCAGACGAGATCGGTTCGTGAATCGGTCATATCACCCACGCGCGCGGGGTGGTGGGAGGTCGGGTGTGTCGCGTGACGGCATCGGGACGGCGGCTCTCTGGAAACCGACTGTTCATGCTGCGCCACAGCTGGCCAGGGTGTGATGAACTTGCTGCATGGGCATCAAGGTGTCGCTCGAACACCGGACCACCTACACCTTCGACCGGCTGGTGGAGGTCTATCCCCACGTGGTGCGACTGCGACCGGCGCCGCATTCGCGGACCAGGATCGAGGCCTACTCGATGCGGGTCACCCCGGCCGATCATTTCTGCAATTGGCAGCAGGACGCGTTCGGGAATTTCCTTGCTCGGCTGGTCTTTCCGAATCCGACGCGGGAGCTGTCGATTACCGTTGGGCTGATCGCGGATCTCGAGGTGATCAATCCGTTCGACTTCTTCGTCGAGGACTATGCCGAACATTTCCCGTTCGCCTACGGCCGAGAGCTGGTCACGGATCTGGAGCCGTATCTGCGTCCGGTGGATGAATCCGTACCCGGCTCCGGGCCCGGTGCGCTGGTTCGCGATTGGGTGCGCGCGTATATGCCGACCGATCGGCCGCGCACCATCGACTTCCTGGTCGAGATCAACTACGCGCTGCGCAATGACGTCGGCTACACGATTCGGATGGAGCCGGGCGTGCAGACGCCGGACCACACGCTGCGCGCCGCGATCGGTTCGTGCCGCGATTCGGCCTGGTTGCTGGTGTCGATCCTGCGGGAATTCGGACTGGCGGCCCGGTTCGTCTCGGGATACCTGGTGCAGTTGGCCCAGGACGTGCCCTCGCTCGATGGACCGTCGGGCCCGCCCGCCGACTTCACCGATCTGCATGCCTGGACCGAGGTGTATCTGCCCGGCGCTGGATGGGTGGGGATGGACCCGACCTCGGGTCTGTTCGCGGGGGAGGGCCACATACCGTTGGCGGCGACACCGCATCCGACCTCGTCTGCCCCGATCACCGGGGCGACCGGGCACGCCGAGGCGACCATGGATTTCGCCAATACCGTGCGACGGGTACACGAGGATCCGCGAACGACGTTGCCTTACACCACATCCCAGTGGGAGCGGATCACCGCCGCCGGTGCGGCGCTGGACCAGCGCATGGCCGCGATGGATATCGGGTTGACCATCGGCGGCGAGCCGACCTTCGTCTCGATCGATGACCAGACCAGCCCGGAATGGACCACCGATGCGGACGGTACGCATAAACGGGAACGGGCCGTCGATCTCGCCGATCGTTTGCGCCGCATCTACGCGCCGACGGGGCTTGTCCAATACCGGCAGGGCAAGTGGTATCCCGGAGAACCGTTGCCGCGCTGGGAGATCGCGGTTGTCTGGCGCGCCGACGATGCGCCTGTCTGGACCCGCCAGGAGCTGCTCGCCGATCCGTGGACGCCACCCAAGATGGTTGCCGTGGCCCCGGAGGGACAATCCGTCAGCGTCGAGCCGATGGCCGAGCACGCGGGGAGTGTGGCCCGGCCGCAGTCGGTCGAAAATGGCAGCAGCGGCAACGGTGCTGCGACCGCGGCCGGCTCGGCGGTCCGGCGTACGCAGTGGCCGCCGCACGCCGATGTGGAGTCGGCGCGCGCCGTGATCGCACATGTCGCCGCGGGCCTCGGCCTCCCGGATACCCAGGTGCGCCCGGCCTTCGAGGATCCGCTGGCCCGGCTGGCGGGCAGTGTCCGTGCGCCGCAAGGGGATCCGGTGGATCCGAGCGATGATCTGGAACCGGACCAGGATTCGGCGCAGGCACGCACTGAGCTGTTGGCGCGGCTCGACACACCGGTGACCGCGCCCGTCGCGTATGTGCTGCCGCTGTATCGGCGTGAGGATGGATCCGGGTGGGCGAGTGCCGACTGGCGGATGCGTCGCGGCAAGTCACCCGGTCAGCCGGAGGGGCGAATCGTCCTGTCGGAGGGGGATTCTCCGGCCGGATTGCGATTGCCGCTGGATGCCGTCTCCTGGCAGACCCCGCGGCCACGGCCCGACAGTGACCCGCTGTTCATGGGGCCGCTGCAGATCCGACGGACCGAGCCGCCCGCGGTGGTGGCGGCCGCGGACTGGGAGCCGACCACCGCACTCGTCGCCGAGGTACGCCACGGCAGGCTGCACGTCTTCCTGCCTCCGCTGGAAGAACTCGACGATTTCCTCGAACTGATCCGGCGGATCGAAGCCGCGACGGTCGCGCAGGGGCAGCCGGTGGTGCTCGAGGGCTACGCTGCGCCCGTCGATGCCAGACTGCGCACCCTCTCGGTCACGCCGGACCCCGGGGTGATCGAGGTGAATGTGCAGCCGAGCGCGTCCTTCGCCGAACAGTCCGAACTGCTCTCGACGCTGTACGAGCAGGCCAGGCTGGCCCGGCTCAGCACCGAATCCTTCGATGTGGACGGCACGCACAGCGGGACCGGCGGCGGCAATCACATCACCCTCGGCGGGGTGACACCCGCGCGGTCGCCGCTGCTGCGTCGACCGGATCTGCTGGTGTCGATGCTCACCTACTGGCAGCGGCATCCGTCGCTGTCGTATCTGTTCGCCGGGCGGTTCGTCGGGCCGACCTCGCAGGCTCCTCGGGTGGACGAGGGCCGCGAGGACGTGCTGTACGAATTGGAGATCGCCTTCGCCGAAATCGCCCGGCTGAGTAAGCATTCGGACGGGCGATCCGCGCCATGGCATATCGATCGGGCACTGCGGCATCTGCTCACCGATCTCACCGGCAATACCCATCGCGCCGAATTCTGCATCGACAAGCTCTATAGCCCGGAAACGGCAAGGGGCAGACTGGGATTGGTCGAACTGCGCGGCTTCGAGATGCCGCCGCATTTCCAGATGGCCATGGTGCAGTCGCTACTGGTGCGGGGTCTGGTCGCGCGATTCTGGTCCGAACCGTTGCGGGCCAGACTGATTCGGCACGGTGCGAATCTGCACGGGCGCTATCTGCTGCCGCATTTCCTGATGACCGATATCGCCGACGTCGCCGCCGACCTGCGCGATCACGGCATCGATTTCGACACCAGCTGGCTCGACCCGTTCACCGAATTCCGCTTCCCGCGCATCGGCACCGTGGTGCTCGGCGATGTCGAACTCGAACTGCGCGACGCCATCGAGCCGTGGAATACCCTCGGCGAGCAGACCGCGGCGACCGGTACTGCCCGCTACGTCGACTCCTCGGTGGAGCGGCTGCAGGTGCGGGTCGTCGGCGCGGACCGGGACCGCTTCGTGGTGACCTGCAACGGGATGCCGGTGCCATTGCTGGCCACCGATAAGGCCGACGTCCAAGTGGCCGGGGTGCGCTATCGCGCATGGCAGCCGCCCAACTCACTGCACCCGACGATCACCGTGGACGCGCCGCTCGTCTTCGATCTGATCGATGCGCAGACCGGTCTGTCCCGTGGCGGCTGCACCTATCACGTCGCGCATCCCGGCGGTATGGCCTACGACGAGCCGCCGGTCAATGCGGTAGTCGCGCAATCGCGCCGCAATCGGAGATTCGAGGCCGCGGGGCACACCACCGCCCGGGTCGACCCGGGCGAACTACGTGCGAAAATGGCAGCACAGTCCAGCGACGTCGGTGCGCCGGGCATCCTCGATCTGCGTCGGGCGCGCACGGTGTGGGGACTGGTCAGCGATCGGTAAGTCGGACATGTGTCCGCGGCACACTGGACAACGTCTGACAGGGGAAGCGAGGTCGGCGCGGTGACGATGCGCGACGAAGCGCGAGGCTCGGGCGCCCGGGAATCCGGCGCGCGGGGGAAGTCGACGCTGCCGAATGCCGGACGGCTCGGCGTGCGTGAGCAGATCGCCGAACAGTTCGCCAGATACCGCGCCGAGGGCGCCGATAGCGCGGCCTATGACGAATGCGGTCGGCCGATGGGCGGCTACTACGACGAACTGGTCGACCCCGATGGCGGTGTGCGCCACATGTGGTCGGAGCTCTCGACCGACTTCGTCGAGTTGGGCACGACCGGGCTCGGGCGGTTGGACAGCCGGGTGCGCAGGCTGATCGACGACGACGGCATCTATTACACCGAGGTGGGCGCGGCGGGCGAACCGGCCATACCGACGGCTTGGCGCCTCGATCCCATTCCGCTGCTGGTTTCCGCGGACGACTGGACCCGGCTGGAGGCCGGGCTGGTGCAGCGCTCGCGAGTGCTCGACGAAGTGCTCACCGATATCTACGGCGCGCGCCGCACCATCACCACCGGCCTGCTGCCGCCGGAATTGGTATTCGGCAACCGGGGATATGTACGGGCCGCGCACGGCATCACGATTCCCGGACGGCATCAGCTGTTCCTGCACGCCTGCGATCTCAGCCGGTGGAGCGACGGGCAGTTCCGGGTGATCGCGGACTGGGCACAGGCGCCGTCGGGCGCTGGTTACGCGTTGGCCGACCGCCGGGTGGTGTCGACGGCGATTCCGGAGGCTTTCGAGCGCTCCAATCCGCGGCCGTTGACGCCGTTCGCCAGGGCCATGCGGTTGATGTTGATCGAATCCGCGCCGATGGCCGATGACGAGGATCCGGTCGTGGTGGTGCTGAGTCCGGGTGTGCACTCCGAAACTGCCTTCGATCAGGCCCATCTCGCATCGACGCTGGGTTTTCCGCTGGTGGAGAGCGCGGATCTGGTGGTGCGCGACGGTGCGCTGTGGATGCGCTCGCTCGGCACCTTGAAGCGGGTCGATGTGGTGCTGCGCCGGGTGGATGCCGAATTCTCCGATCCGCTGGATCTGCGGCCGGATTCGCGGCTCGGGGTGGTCGGGCTGGTGGAGGTGCTGCGGCGCGGCGCGGTGACCGTGGTCAATACGCTCGGCAGCGGGCTGCTGGAGAATCCGGCGCTGGCCGGATTCCTGCCGCGGATCTCGCGGGCCCTGCTCGGGGAGGAGTTGGCGCTCGAGAGTGCGCCGACGTACTGGGGTGGCCACGACAGCGAACGGTCGCATCTGATCGCCAATCTGGATCGGCTGATCATTCGTTCAGCGGTCGACGGGGCGACGCTGTTCGGGCCGGAACTGTCGGATGCGCAGCGCGCCGAACTCGCCGCCGAGATCGAGGACAGCGGCTGGCAGTGGGTGGGGCAGGAACCCGCCCAGTTCTCGGTCGCACCCGCGGTCCAGGGGTATGGCGGTCTGGCCTCGGCTCCGATCGGTATGCGGCTGTTCTCGCTGGCCCGGCGCGGCGGTTACACCGCGATGGAGGGTGGTCTCGGCCAGCTGCGCCAGCGCTTGCTGCCCGAGCGGGTGGTCATCAAGGTCGCCGCCAAAGATATCTGGGTCCGTGCGGCCCCCACCGCCGTCGCCGCCATCGCCACCGAACCCGCGCACGAGGAACGCGAACGCCGTGCCCCCGCACTCGAACCGGTCAGCTCACCGCGCGTACTCAACGACCTGTTCTGGATGGGCCGCTATAGCGAACGTGCCGAAGCCGTTGTGCGCCTGCTGATCGCGACCCATGACCAGTACCAGGACTACCGCTACCGCCCATGGCTGGAAGGCGCCGACGCCCTGCCCGCACTCATGGCCGCCCTGGCCCGCACCACCGGCACCTTGGCGCCGCTGAGTGTGCTGCCCGGCGGTCTGCACGGTGCCGCAGTTGTGGTCAAGGTCGAGCCGCCGAGTCCTATGGTGGGAGTGTCGGGTTCGGGCGTGAGCGGGTCGAGTTCGAGCCAGTCTCGGTCACAAGCGCAGTCGAGGGCGGCGGGGCCGGGCTCGAGCGCCGCGGGTCCGGCCGAGCCTACTTCGTCTCAGGACCAGCGATATCCGGATGCATCGGAGTCCGCCGCGGATGAATCCGGGTCAGGTGAGCCGAATGCCGGTGCCGTCGAGACGGATACGGCGTCGAAGCGGGCCGCGGTCGCCGGGCGGGCGGTGGAGCCCGAGGTGGGCCGCGAAGGGCATGACTATCTGGTGGAGTTGACGGTTGACCGGGATATGCCCGGGTCGATGGCCTTTGCGATCAATCGGTACGGGTCGGCGGCGCGGGCGGTGCGCGATCAGTTGTCGGCGGATACCTGGATGATTCTGGGCGCGGTGGAACGGGCGCTGGCCGACTATCGGTACACCGGGGACGATCAGGAGTCGGCGTTGTCGGCGGTGCATTCGCTGTCCTTGGCGGCGCTGTTGTCGCTGGCCGGAATCGGTGCCGAATCGCTGGTGCGCGATACCGGCTGGTACGTCATGGATATCGGCAAGCGCATCGAACGGGGGCTGTCGCTGACCGCATTGCTGGCCTCCGCGCTGACGAAGTCCTATCCCGCGGCGGCCGAGCGTGTGGTCACCGAAACGGTGCTCAAGGCCACCGAGTCATCGGTGAGTTACCGTCGGCGGCACCGGGATTCGGTGCGGGTTTCGGCTGTCGCCGGGCTGCTGCTGTTCGATGCGAGCAACCCGCGCTCGCTGGCCTATCAATTGGATCAGCTCGATGCCGACTTCCAGGCGCTGCCCGGTGCATCGGGATCGGCACGCCCGCAACGGTTGCTGGCCGACGCACAGCGCATGCTGAGCCGCGTCGACCCGGCTGATCTGGATATCACCGACGACCAGGGCAGGCGTACCGAATTGGCCGAGTTGCTGGAGGGCGTGCATTTGCGGTTGCGCAAGGTCTCCGAATCGTTCGAGACGACGAAACTGGCACTGCCGGTTGGTATCCAGCCGCTGTGGGGTAGCACGAGGGTCGTTGGATGATGGCGAGTAACGGCGCGGCCCGACGCTATCGGGTCGAGCATCGCACTACCTACAAATATTCTGCCGAGGTCAGCAGCTCCTATGGTCGCGCGTTTCTGACGCCGCGGGAGTTTCCGGGACAGCAGCTGCTCGCACATGAGATCCAGATCGATCCGATGCCATCGGACCGATCTATCGGCACCGATGTGTACGGCAACACCACCTCGTACTTTCACGTCACGGCCGAACATACGAAGCTGGTGGTCACCGGTGAGTCCATGGTCGAGGTGCAGGTACCGGACCGGACCGCGATCAGCGCGACCGACAAGCCGTGGGAGCAGGCGCGTCCCAGCACCGCCAACGGCCCACTGGCGGTCGAGTTCACCCTCGACCTGCATCCGCCCGAAATCACCGCCGAGGTCACCGCGTACACCGCCCAATCGTTGACCCCCGGACGGCCGTTGCTGGCGGCGGTGACCGAACTCAATACCCGCATCTACGACGACTTCACCTACAAGTCCGGATCGACGACGGTATCCACGAAGGTCGCGGACGTTTTCGCGGCCCGCGCGGGGGTCTGCCAGGACTTCGCGCGGATCGGGGTGGCCTGCCTGCGCTCACACGGTCTGGCCGCACGCTACGTATCCGGTTATCTGGCAACCGATCCGCCGCCCGGTAAGGAACGCATGGTCGGCGCGGACGCGACGCATGCCTGGTCGGCGGTGTGGGTGCCCGGTGATACCGCGCACGACCGGACCGGTCACTGGATCGGTTTCGACCCGACCAACGACCAGTTGGCCGACGAGCGGTACGTAACCGTCGCTTGGGGCCGCGATTACGCCGATGTGCCACCGCTGCGTGGCATCATCTATACCGACGCCAAGGAGAGTTCCATCACCGTATCCGTCGACGTGGCCCCGGTGGAGGTGTAGCGAGATGCGCGATTTCACCTGTCCGAACTGTGGGCAACAGTTGGCCTTCGAGAACTCCGTATGCCTGTCCTGTTCCAGCCCACTGGGTTTCAGTCTCGCCGACCGTGCGCTGGTAGTGATCGGCGATCCGCCCGGGGACGCCGCGGTGGATCGGTCGAGCGGTGTGGTCGATCGTGAGCGCTTCCGGCTCTGTGACAACCTGCATGTGGCGCAGTGCAATTGGCTGGTGCCGGTGCCGGAGGAGCCGGGCATCGCGGCCAGTGCGGTTGTGCCGCCTGCCCAGTCCGAATTCGGCACGGCAGACGATGCCCGGCCGATCACCGCGACGACGACGGATGGCGTGGTCGCACCGATGTCGAATGCCGATGGGGGACCGCGATTTTGCGAGTCCTGCCGCCTGACCCGGACCCGGCCCAATGATCTCGACGCCGCGGGCATGCAGGCCTTCGCCGAAGCCGAGGCCGCCAAGCGGCGACTGATCATGGAACTGGTCGAACTCGGGCTGCCGATCGTCGGCCGCGATAAGAATCCGCAGACCGGCCTGGCCTTCGATCTGCTCTCCAGCGCCACCGACCAGGTCACCACCGGCCATAAGAACGGCGTGATCACGGTCGATCTGGCCGAGGCACACGATCCCCATCGCGAACAGTTGCGCATCGAAATGGATGAGCCCTACCGCACCCTGCTCGGCCACTTCCGCCACGAGATCGGCCACTACTACTTCGCCGTACTCGTCGCCGATGACGATGCCCAGCAACGCTTCCGGAACCTGTTCGGCGATCCGTACGCCGACTACCAAACGGCCCTGGACCAGCACTACTCCGAGGGTGTACCCGCCGGCTGGGACGCCAACTACGTCTCCTCCTACGCCTCCATGCACGCCGCCGAGGACTGGGCCGAAACCTTCGCCCACTACCTGCACATCCGCGACACCCTGGACACCGCGGCCGCCTTCGGCTTCGCCCCGGCGGGCGCCACCCTCGATCGCCCCCAAGTGGGCCGCGCGGGCTTCGACCGCATCATCGACCTCTGGCTTCCCCTGGCCTGGTCCCTCAATATGGTCAACCGCTCCATGGGCCACGACGACCTCTACCCGTTCGTCCTCCCTGACCCGGTCCTGGAAAAGATGCGCTTGGTCCACGAACTCTGCGGCGCCTCCGACCCGCGCTGACCGCGCGCACCGTGGGTGCGCGCGGACCTACGCCGTGCTCGGAGGATCGGCTGCCTAGCCGACGCCGTTGGTCGCGATCATGTGTTCCGTGATGCCTTCCGGCGCCCACTGGTTTTGCGCCAGCGCCTCGTATACGCAGATGAGCAACAGAATCCGGGCCCGCTGTCCGGCCGTCAATTCGGTATCCAGATACGATTCCTGGGCCCGCAGGCTGGCGCCGGTTACCCGGCGGGGGCTGGGCTCCGACAGTAGCCAGAACAACTCCGGCCCGATCAAGGTCGAGCGTCCGCTGGTTTCGGTGAACCAGCGAGACGAGTATTCGATCATCAACTCGGTGAATGCTTCGCCGCTGCTGACCGATTCGGCGAACTGGTTCAACGCGCCCGATCGGTCGAGGCCGCTCTGGATCACTGACGCGAGCCGACCCGCGACATCCCGGAATTGCTCTATGCCCTGGTCTTGCCAAACGGTAAAAGCCATTGCTTACTCCATCGACGTGTCCGATTGTGGCTGAAGCAGTTCGAACTCAGAAGGGGTTGATCTTTGTCTGGCCGTTCGGCCCGGTGGTCGCGAACGTCGGGGTGATCCGCGGCGACACCGAGTGGTCGGTCTCAGGCAGTGCGCTGGTCAGCACCGTCTTCGGCGCGACGAGCAGCGGGTCGGTATTCTCCAGGATCGCGGGAATCCACGTCGGCACGACACGCTCGAGCGGCGGTGTCGAATCCCAATCCTCATCCTCCTGCGCCGTCGAGTCCCAATCCTCGTCCTGCAGTGCCGAGTCCCAATCCTCCTGCGCCGCTGGGGCGCGATCCTGTTGCGGCGCCGGGACGTGATCGTTGTGCGGTGTCGGGACGTGATCGTTGTGCGGCGTCGGGACGTGATCGTTGTGCGCCGCTGGGGCGCGATCCTGTTGCGGCGTCGGGGCGTGATCGTTGTGCGGTGTCGGGACGTCATTCTCCTGCGATACCGCGGCGCGTTCCTCGGTGCGTTCGTGCTCACGTCGTCGCCCGAACAGCATCAGGGTGAGATGTACCGCGAACAGCATCGTCATCGGCATGCCCGCGTACAACGCCAAAGACACGGGGCTACCCCCGATTTCGCGCGCGTATTCGATATTTCCTGCGACCGACACCAGGGTCCAGAAGACGAATAATGCCGTGGCGTACCACCAGCTGGAACTTCCCCTCCGGAAGGTGGCGGTTGCGATGATCGAACCGACGACCAGGCCGTCGATGGCGATCGGCACATTCGCGGCGAGTGCGGGAGACACCAGGTTTCGCACCGCCAGGTCGTGCAATGCGGCGAACGACATTTCGAATGACGTGAGTGCGACGACGCCGGTGACGATTGCCGAGGCATGTAGCGGACGTGGTCGCCATGCCCGTAGTCGGCTCACTAAGGACCGCCGATGAATTGGCGGTACCGACTGCTCTTCGATCCGATCCGATCTCGTTGGTGTGATCGTCGCCATAGCGGGAGCGTATCGTGCATCACTCACGATTCCGTCGAGGCCCCAGGCGAAAGCGCGTCGCGTTGTCCCTACCGCACACCGCGCGCGCTGCCGATCACCAACGCCCGGCCCGGATCAGCGATCAGGCGCGCAGGCGCTCGCGGCGGAGTTGGTCGACCTCGGGGAGGTCGAGTGGGGGGAGTGAGTCGACGCCGAGGACCCGGGCGAGCAGGAAGTCGGCGAGTTCGGGGTTGCGGGCCAGGGCCGGGCCGTGCATGTAGGTGCCGATGGTGGCGCCCTGGACTACACCTTCGAGGCCGTCGCCGACGCCGTTTCCGACGCCGCGGGTCACATGTGCGAGGCCGGTCGCGTCGCCGCCGAGTTTGGTTCCGCCACGGTGGTTTTCGAAACCGGTGAGGGCGGCGGTGAGGCCGGTGAGCAGCGGGGTGGTGGTCACCTCGCCGATCGCGCGCTTCGATTGCGGGGAGGTGGTGACGTCGATGAGGCCGACGCCGTCGACGCGCTCGCCGGACGAGGTCTCATACCAGTGGCCGAGCACCTGGATGGCGGCGCAGATGGCAAGTACCGGAGCGCCTTTCGCGGCGGCTTGCTGCAGGCCCGGGTAGCGCTGCAGGTGCCGGGTGGCCAGGCGCTGCGCCGAATCCTCCGCTCCGCCGAGCGTATAGATGTCCAATGTGGCGGGAACCGGGTCGGCGAGGGTGATTTCGACGATCTCCGCGTCGTGGCCGCGCATGCGCAACCGCTGCCGCAGCACCAGTGCATTGCCGCCATCGCCGTAGGTGCCCATCACATCGGGCAGCACCAGGCCGATACGTACGGTCGATTCGCGCCCACCCGTCACCCGGCCACCATCCCCCATCGAATCGCTGCGCGATGCTGCACTCATGCTCGCTCCTCCAGATCGCGGTTGAGATCGCGGAACGCGGTGTAGTTCGCCAGCACCTCGACCCGTCCCGCCGGACAGGATGCGATGGCGCGCAACGGATCCGGCACCGTGGTGTGCTCGACTCCGGCATAAGTGAGGCGCACCGCGAGATCGGTGGCCCGCTCGCCGGCCGCCACCACCTGCACGCCTTCGAAATGTTCGAACCGGACATCCCACAGCCAGGACAGATCCTCGCCATCGGGCACCTGCCCGTTGACCGCGATCACCAGACCCGCCGAATCGGGCTCGATCATCGACAGCGCTTCCTGCCAGCCCGCCGGATTCTTCGCCAACAGCAGGCGGGCGGCGTGCTCGCCGACCTGTACGGTCCGGTAGCGGCCCGCGATCTCGCGCACGGTACCCGCGGCGGTCGATGCCGCCGCCGGATCCGCGCCGAGCGCGACCGCCGCGGCGACCGCCTGTGCGGCATTGCCCTTATTGGCCCGCCCGGGCAGCGCCAACTTCAGCGGCAGCCGAATATCGTTCGGTCCGACCAGTTCATCGCCGTCCAACCACCAATCCGGTTCGGGCCGTTCGAAATCCGTGCCGGTGCTGCGCCAGTGCGCGCCCTCCCACAGGATCGGCTCACCGCTGCGCGGACAACTCGTCGCATCCATCGACCAGCCGCTGCCCGCGGCGACCCACACGACATTCGGATGGTCGTAGGCAATGGAGGTCACCAGCACATCGTCACAGTTGGCGATCACCACGGTCTGCGGATGCCGCGCCAGCCCCGCGCGCAACTTGCGCTCGATCATATTGATCTCGCCGACACGATCCAGCTGGTCGCGGCTGAGGTTCAGCAGCACCACCACGGATGGGTTCAACGAATCGGTGACGTGCGGCAGATGCAGTTCATCCACCTCGATCGCGGCCAGCGGCGTCCCGCGGTGCGCACTCAGCGCGGCCACGATGCCCGCGTCCATATTCGCGCCGTCGGCCTGCGTGGCGACCTTGCCGAGTGTGCTCAACGCGGCAGTGGTCATCCTGGTGGTGGTCGACTTGCCGTTGGTGCCGGTCACCAGCACGGTGCGTCGTCCGCGGCCGAGCTGATCCATGATCGTCTTATCGATCTGCAGTGCGATGAGCCCGCCGATCATCGATCCCTTGCCGCGTCCCGCCTTCTGCGAGGCCCACGACGCCGCCGCCGCTGCCCGCAGCGCGAGCCGCCCGCGCACCGTTATCTCTGCCACGCCGCGAGTCTATGTGTTCTGCGCGCTGGCGCACTCCCTGCGGCCCGGCCACTCGGCCGCAGTGACCGTGCTCACTCCCGGTACAGCTTGGCTTGGTAATTCTCCGGCGAGTAGTAGCGCTCCAGCTCCTGCACCGACTCCTTCACGTTGGTCTGGACCTCCTTGACCAAGCGGGCGGCACTGGGCAGGTCGTCCACCGGCCACAGCTCCGGTTCCCACAGGTGACTGCGGATGAACGCCTTCGCGCAGTGGAAGAAGATCTGTTCGATATCGACTTCGATCGCCAGGATCGGGCGGTGTCCCTGCACCACCATGTCGTCGAAATACGGTGCGTCGCGGACCAGCCGCGCCCGGCCGTTGATACGCAGCGTTTCGCGGCGGCCCGGAATCATGAACAGCAGGCCGACGTGGGGGTTGCTGAGGATGTTCAGATAGCCGTCGGCCCTGCGGTTGCCGGGGCGCTCCGGGATGGCGATGGTGGTGTCGTCGAGCACCTTCACGAATCCGGCCGGATCGCCCTTCGGCGAGGTATCGCAGTTGCCCTCGGCATCACTGGTGCTCAGGGCGATGAATGGGGTGGCGGCGATCCAGTCGCGGTCGCGGGGATGGAGTGCGACGCGCTCCTTGGTCGCGGCCCGCGGCATGACCTCCCCGAGCAGCTGCCGCAGGTCGGCCGGATCGGTGATGTCAGTAGTACCGGTGATTTCGCCCATATTTCGATCAAAGCACCGGCAGGTCGTCCCGGGCGATCGAATTACGTTTCCGTGAGGGGAGATCGATCACAGTCGCACATCGAACAGATTCGGCTGGCCCGCGGCGTAGCGTTCGGCATCGATGCGGCGCAGTGGTTCCAACTCGGTCGCCCGGTAGAGGGTGAACTTGCGGCAGCGCTCGGCATTCGAGCCGGACACCTCGAGAATGGCGTTGACCGCATCGCGTGCGGATTCGTTGGCGCCCTCCATGGTCGCGAGATCGACATCGGTGCGCACGTAATCGCCTGCCAGGAACAGATTTTCGAGCGCGCCGTGGGTCTCCGGTCGGCAATCCCAGGAACCGGCGGTATTGATCAGCAGCGGGTCGGCATTGACATTGCGCCGCTGGGATTCCTGCCAGCTGATACCCGAATCGAGGAACCAGGAGTGCAGGTCGTCATCGCGCAAGAGCTCACCGCGATCATTGAGATGCGCGGTCATCTGGGCCCATACCTCGCGGGCGATCTCCTCGTGCGTGCACTCCTTGGCGGGTTTGCCGTAGAGCATTCCTGGGGTGTTCCAGTCGGAGATATCGACCGAAAGACAGTCCTGCACGGTGCCGTCGCCGAATTCGGTGAGTTTGCGTGTCCACAGCTGATTCTGGGTGATCGAGGTGAGCGACCATGGTGCGTCGATATAGGCGGTGTGACCGTGCGAAATATCCATCGGCCTGCGCAGATAGAACTGGATGCCGTTCATCCAATCGACGAACAGCCGGTCCATTGCGGCCAATTCCGGGCGCACCTCGAGCAGGTCGGGCGACCACAGCGCGCGGGCCTTTTCGGCGGGCAGCGCTACCACGAAATAGTCGGCGTCGACGGTGCGGTCGGCACCGGTCTCGTCGACGATGCGGGCCGATGCGATTCGCCGATCGCGCACGTCGAGCCCGCGCACCTCGGTCCCGAGTGCGAATTGCACGCCGAGCTCACGCAACCGCTGCACCCATGGATCGATCCAGACCGAATTGGTCGGCCCGTTCAAGACGCGATCCAGTGAGCCGTCATTGCCGATCTCGAAGGGATTGCCCAGGAACTGTTCGCCCATGGTGCCGATGGTCCGGACGCTGGCGACATCCTCCTTCGCCGCCACCATGATGCTGGTCAGCGTGCGCGAGAGCAGCGCGCGGAATTCGTGGGAGCGCTCATGCCCGTCGACAAAGTCACGCCATGAGGTGTATTCCCACTGGCCGTGTCGGCGGGCGTCGCAACTGGAGTTGAACACCAGCAGTCGGTCGGCGAAGTAGGCGCCCTCGTTGGCGGGCATTTTCAGCGCCGTCGATATCATCGCGCCCACGGTTTCGCGAAAGGCCTCCGGAGTGAAATTCGTGCGGGCCTTCGGGCCGAGCGGAAGTCGGAAATCTTCGCCGTCGCGACGGGCGAAGCGTGCCTCGGGCACACCGATCAGATTGTTCCAGACGCCATTCGGATTGTCCGCGAACGGAATTCGCCGCATCGTATCCGGAATGTGTTGGTAGAAGCCGGGAAAGAAACGGAAGCCGTGCTCACCGGGCAGGTCCGGCCGTCCCCCCGACCCGCTGCCCGGTACCGGAATGCTGCGCGCCTTGCCCCCGAGTGCGCGTCTCTCGTACACGGTGACCTGGAACCCGCGCTCGGCCAATTCGTGCGCCGCGGTCAAACCCGCGACGCCACCGCCGAGTACCGCGACCCGCCTGCCGCCGGGACTGCCCACTGCAGGCACCGGTCTGAGCGCACCGGCCGCCAGTGCCCCCGCCGTCGCTACCCCCGCTGCGACGGTGCCGCGAAGCATTGCTCGGCGCGACACCGTCCATCGCTGATCTGTCATGCGCGTCGTTGTGCCTACAGCGTGCCGAACAAACTGTCCGACGCCACCCTTCTCGGGTGTTCCCGCACCGGTGCCGGTTCCTGCCTCATCGACATCGGCTTCACTAGTCCGAATAGTGGGCTGGCCAGCGCCGAAACCTCCACAGGCATTGGTAACCCGGCCTCCCGCTCGGCGGTCCGGGGCATCGTTCCCGATACGGGAGCCGCCTTACGGACAAGCACCGACAATTTTCTCGACACGTTCAAGCCTCCGGACCCTGTTCCACGCCGAATACACTGTAAAGCGACTGTGGGCAGGCAACCGACCCACCCCTCATGCCGCCGGAACACGGTCGACATCGCCTTCGGCCGGTCCAGGAATACAGCGGGGCAGACATTACCGGGCTGTGCGACCGGTCCGAGTTACTTCCTGGATCCGGCTTCGTACGCAACCTTCGCAGGTCGGGGTGTCGCGGTGGCCGAGGCTGCCGGGTTCGGGGGAAGCACTAGGTAGATCGCTCGCGGTGCGGGTGGGCTGCTTATCGCAGGCTGTGTTGAGCGCTGTCCGGCGCAACTGGTTCGTTCCGGCGCGCTGGGACGCGGAGACGCTTGCGGAGCGATGGCGGACGCCGTTGTGTATTGCTGCCGCTGCATGCCGGTGGCTGCGTCGGTGTCCGAATCCGGTCGCGTCGGTGTGTATTTCGGCAATCACCGCGCGGCGGGCACCTACCGAGGCGTGCGGCGGGCCGCTCGCTCGAAGGTGTCGCGGTGGTGTCGGCACGACGAAGCGGACCCGGGCGCTGTGGCCTGGGTCCGTCGTCCCCGATAAGGCTGCGGCGCGTGGCGCGACAACACTTACCCCGGTGTGGCCGCGGCGGGATCGGGCGCAGATATCGCAGCGATGTCAGGAAGGGCGTCGGTGTGACCAGGATGTATATCAGGCCTCGATCAATCGGTGCTGTCTGTCGAGGGGCGGATCCAACGGCTCCGGGCGAACGGTCGAAGCCGATTCCGCCGTCGCGGCGGCGGCATCGCGGCGACCTGCCTTCGTCGCCGCGAACGCACCCGCGATCACGATTGCTCCGCCGAGCAGCGACAGCGGCGTCGGGTCCTCACCGAATGCGGCCCAGGCGGCGAGGATGCCGACCACCGGGACGAGCAGGGACATGGGTGCGACCGTGCTGGCCGGATAGCGGCTCATCAGGTAGGTCCACAGGCCCGAGCCCGCGATGGTGCCGAGCGCCACGATGTAGGCGAGGCCGAGCAGCGCGTGCCAGCCGCCGGGGGAGGTGACGTCGGTCAGTGCGTGCAGGCCGGTGGTCGGTCCTTCGATGAGTGCGGACAGCGCGAACATCGGGATCGGCGGCACGACCGTCATCCACAGCGTGAGGTGCAGCGGGTTGACGCCGCCCGACGCCGTGGCCAGTCGGGAGCCGATATTGCCGAAGGCCCATCCGAGGCCGCCCGCCAGGGTCAGCAGTACCGGCAGCAGCGCGGCGTGCTGTGCCCGATCGGCCCCGATCACCACAATGCCCGCCACCGCGACGGCAATGCCGAGCAACTGCGTCCCCCGCAGCCGCTCCCGCAGGAACACCGCACCGAGCACGACGGTGAACGGTGCAGACGACTGCAGCACCAGCGAGGACAACCCGGTCGGCATCCCCGCGCGCATCGCGGTGAACAGAAAGGCGAACTGCAGAATCCCGAATCCGATGCCGTACAGCAGGAGCCAGCGCAGCGGCACCTGCGGCCGTGGGACGAACAGCAGCACCGGCACCGCGATCACCGCGAACCGCAGCGCGGCGAAGAAGAACGGCGGAAAGTGATCCAGCCCCACCCGGATAGCAATGAAGTTCAGCCCCCAGAGCAGGACAACAGTAAGCCCGAGCAGGCGGTCGCGATTGGTCACGTTCTTTATCGTGGCTAATGAAACCGATAAGAACAATCGAATAAATGTGGACTATCAATGTAGCATCGCTTAATGATGTCCGAATCGGTCGCAGCGACGGAGAACGTAGGTGTCGGGCCGCCGATGGCGGTCGAGCGGTTGCGTGTGCTGCGCGAATTCGCCGATCGCGGGACGATCGCCGCTGTCGCCGAGGCGCTTTCGATGACGCCGTCGGCGGTGTCGCAGCAGCTCAAGGTGCTCGGCAAGGAGGCGGGGGTGGCACTGCTCGAACCCGATGGTCGTCGCGTTCGGCTCACCGACGCGGGGCATGCCCTCGTCATCCGTGCCGACGAGGTGCTCGGTGCGATGGACCGGGCCGTGGCCGAGATGGCCCACTATCGCGGCTCTGCCCGCGGTCGCGTCCGGGTCGCGCTCTTTCCCTCCGGTGCGGCACTGCTGCTGCCGCGGGTGCTGCCCGCCCTCGCCGACAGCGGCGTCGAGGTCATCGCCCGCGACGAGGATCTGCCGCCGAGCGAAGTGCCGCGCCTGCTCGCCGACTACGACATCGTTCTCACCCACCGCGACGAGCGCTCGCCCAGCATCGCGGGCCCCCGCGTCAGCACCAGCGTCATCATGCGCGAACCCACCGATGTCGTTGTCGCACCGACCCATCCGCTCGCGGCCCGTACCGAGGTGACTCCGGCCGAACTCGCCGAGGAAACCTGGCTCAGCGTCCGCGGCGGCTTCCCGGTCGACGATGTGCTGCGCTCCATCGCCACCATGACCGGCGTCCAACCCCGTATCGCCCAGCGCCTCAACGACTTCCGTGTCATCGAAACCCTGGTCGCCGCCAACTACGGCGTCGCCCTCATGCCCCGCTGGGCCGTAGCCCACCCGAACCTCGCGGTCCTACGTCTCGCCGGCGTCCGCGCCGCCCGCCTCTACGAACTGGCCACCCGTCCCCACGCCATTACTCGCCCCGCCATCGCCACCGTCCTGCAAGCCTTCCGCACCGCCGCAGCTCAAGTCGCCGCCGAATAACCTCCGCCCCGCACTGGCGCACAGCCTGTGGCACCGTCACACAGGTTGCTGCAACTTATGTGAGGGTGCCAATCGCTATGCGGCAGCCGAATTCTCGGGACTAGTGGTGTCGGGGCGGGCCCGGGCGGTACTGCTGGGAGCCGATGTAGCCGAAGTCGTCGGCGACCATGGCGGCCAGCTCCAGGAGTGCGCGACGGGTGGGCTTGCTGACCAGTTCGAGGTCGATTTCCGCGCCCTCGGCGAGGTGGTCGTCGAAGGGGACCACCTGCACCGCGCGGGTGCGGTCCAGGAACAGCTTGCGCAGCTGGTCCAGGTCGACGGTGGAGGCGCCGCGGCGAGAGGCGTTGACCACCACCACGGTTCGCTCGACCAACTTGCCGTAGCCGTGGTGGTCCAGCCAGTCCAGGGTGGCCGAGGCGCTGCGGGCGCCGTCGATGGCCGGCGAGGTCACCAGCACCAGCGAGCTGGCCATATCCAGTACACCGGCCATCGCCGAGTGCATCAGACCGGTGCCGCAGTCGGTGAGGATGATGTTGTAGAACGACTGCAGGATGCCGATGGCCTGGCGGTAGTCGGCCTCGCTGAAGGCCTCGGAAACCGCCGGATCCTGTTCACTGGCAAGCACTTCCAGTCGGCTCGGCGCCTGTGAGGTATGCGCCCGCACATCGGAGTACCTGGTGATGTGGTGGTCCTCGAGCAGATTGCGCACGGTGGAGCGGGTCTGTCGTGGCACGCGGTGCGCCAGGGTGCCGAGGTCGGGATTGGCGTCGATCGCGATGACCCGGTCGCCGCGCTGTGAGGAGAACGTCGATCCGAGCCCGACCGTGGTCGTCGTCTTGCCGACGCCGCCCTTGAGCGAGAGGATCGCGATCCGATAATCGCCGCGCACCGGCTGATTCACCCGGTCGACGAGATCGCGGTAGACGACATCGGCCGCGGACTCACCCGGATTGATCATGCCGCCGGAGGCCTTGTGCATGGCCCGCCGCCAGCCACTGCGCGGCGCCTTACGGGCCCGCTTGAGCAGATTCAGGTCATTGACCGAATGCCCTGGCTGCCCCGGCTGCGGCACATGCTGCGGCTGGAACGGCTGTTGCGGCTGATACGGATTCGGCGGGCCCCCTTGCCATCCGGGCGGCGGACCCTGCTCGGCATATGGCATCTGGCCGGTATTCGGCCCCTGGTCCACATAGGACGGTGGCCCCTGTTCCGCGTAGGGCAGCGGCCCGCCATGTGGCTGACCCATGGGCGGCTGCCCCATCGGCGGTTGCCCCATGGGGGGCTGCTGATACATCGGCTGCTGCACCGGCGGTGGCGGCGCCCAGCTGTAGATCGGCCCGCTCTGCGGCTCACTCTGACCGTGCGGATCGCCCTGGCCATCCTGCGAAACCCGCCGGACCAGCCCATCGGGCCCGATCTCCTGACGGAACTCGCCATAGGACGGCTCGGGCTGCACCGGATGGTTACCGCTCTGCCCGGGACCCGGCCCCTGCTGGTACGGACCCGGCTGGTACGGCTGCGCGAATTGGCCAGTGCTGTAAGGCCCGTACTGCTCCGGTGCACCGGGCGGCGGTCCGTACTGCTGCTGCGGCATCCCGGCCTGCGGATAGGCGGTGGTCTGATCCGGCCCCGCCGGGAATCCGGCGAACTGCCCGGGCTCCGGCTGCGCGGGCTCGTCGGGCTGCTCGGTCTCCGACTGGTCGGTGGCCTCGGCGGCCTCCTGCTCGTCGCCTGGGTACTCGGATGCCGCGTCGACGGATGCGGATTCGGCCGCCTCGTCCTGCGCCGCGTGCTGACCCGAGGAGTCGGTGGTGACCTCGGCCGTATCCACCGAATGACTCTGCAGCCAGGGCGGAGAAGTCGGGTTGTGGTCGTTACTTGTCACAGTTCCCCCATCTGCTCGGAAATTCGAGCAGAGAGCTCGGCGCTTGCATGCGAATCAACGCTAGCACGGGGTTCTTGCCCCCGCGCCGTGGTGTATACAGCAGACGCACCGGGTGACACGCCGCCACTCACCACTGCTTGCAGGTAGTCCGAAAATACTGATCCAACAGCGATTTCCAGAGCCGGACGCCCGGATCGGCAACATAGCGTCACCAGTGGGCGTCCGGCTCTCACCGTACTCCGCGGTCTCAGCCGAGGTGCCGGATCGATCGGACCGGGCCGAGCGAATCCGGGCCAGAAGGACTTTGGTTCAGTGTGCCCGGTTGACCGCCGAAACAACGGCCCGCAGTGACGCGGTCGTGATGGATGTGGCGATACCGACACCCCACACCACCTTGTCACCGATCGCGCACTCCACATACGCCGCGGCCTGTGCGTCGTCACCCGCGGACATCGCGTGCTCGGAGTAATCCAGTACTCGCACATCGAATCCGACCGTCGCGATCGCATCGACGAAGGCGGCGAGCGGTCCATTGCCCGCGCCGGTGATCTCCTGCTCGACGCCGTCGACCTTCACCACCGCGGTGATCGCGTCGACGCCACCGTCGGTTTCCGAGGCGGTCACCTTCTGCCGCATCCGCTCCAGCGGACGGATCGGGCTCAGGTACTCCTCGGCGAAGACATCCCACATCTCCTTGGGCGAGACCTCGCCGCCCTCGCCGTCGGTGATCTTCTGGATCGCCTGGGAGAACTCGATCTGCAGCCGTCGTGGCAGCACCAGCCCGTGGTCGGT
Organism: Nocardia sp. CA-107356; assembly: GCF_050946365.1. Taxonomy (NCBI): domain Bacteria; kingdom Bacillati; phylum Actinomycetota; class Actinomycetes; order Mycobacteriales; family Nocardiaceae; genus Nocardia; species Nocardia sp. CA-107356. The sequence continues at coordinate 427,778 of NZ_CP191992.1, forward strand.
CTTCATGATGTAGGCGACGCCGCCCTTACCGGACTGCGAGTTGACCCGGATGACGGCCTCGTAGGTACGCCCGACATCCTTCGGATCGATCGGCAGGTACGGCACCTCCCAGACGATGTCGTCGACATCGGAGTCGGCATCGTCGGCCGCGGCCTTCATCGCGTCCAGCCCCTTGTTGATCGCGTCCTGGTGTGAACCGGAGAACGCGGTGTAGACCAGATCGCCGCCATACGGGTGGCGTTCGTGTACCGGCAGCTGGTTGCAGTATTCGACGGTCCGGCGGACCTCGTCGATATCGGAGAAGTTGATCTGTGGATCCACGCCGCGGGAGAACAGATTCATCCCCAGCGTGACCAGGCAGACGTTGCCGGTGCGCTCACCGTTGCCGAACAGGCAGCCCTCGATGCGATCGGCTCCGGCCTGGTAACCCAGTTCGGCGGCGGCCACCGCGGTGCCGCGGTCGTTGTGCGGGTGCAGCGACAGCACGATCGAATCGCGGCGCGCCAGGTTGCGGCTCATCCACTCGATCGAATCGGCATACACATTCGGAGTCGCCATCTCGACGGTCGCGGGCAGGTTGATGATCATCGGCTTGTCCGGGGTCGGCGTGATGATCTCGGTGACCGCGTCGCAGACTTCCTTGGCGTAGGACAGCTCGGTACCGGTGTAGGACTCCGGGCTGTACTCGTAGCGCCAGTTGGTGTCCGGGTACTTCGTCTCGACCTCCAGGCACAGCGCGGCAGCATCGGTCGCGATCTTCTTCACCGTTTCCTGGTCCGCGCGGAACACCACACGCCGCTGCAGCACCGAGGTCGAGTTGTAGAAGTGGACGATCACATTGGCCGCACCGGCGCACGCCTCGAAGGTGCGTTCGATCAGCTCGGCGCGACACTGGGTCAGCACCTGGATGGTCACGTCATCGGGAATGGCGCCGTCTTCGATGATCTCGCGAACGAAGTCGAAATCGGTCTGGCTGGCCGACGGGAACCCGACCTCGATCTCCTTGTAGCCCATCCGCACCAGCAGGTCGAACATGCGGCGCTTGCGGGCGGGGCTCATCGGATCGATCAGGGCCTGGTTGCCGTCGCGCAGGTCGACGGCGCACCAGCCGGGAGCGCGGTCGATGATCTTGTTGGGCCAGGTGCGGTCGGGCAGGGTGATCGGCTCGACCTCCTCGGCGAAGGGCCGGTACCGGAAGGTCGGCATGGAGGAGTTCTGCTGCCGGTTCCAGGTGGGCTGGTCGGCGGGGGCGGGCTTCGACGGGGGTGTGATGGTGCGCATACCGGATACGAAGGCGTCAGCAGGGGACATGCGATTTCTCCAGGGTGTGGTGGATCCCTTTTATCGGGGCGACCGGCGCGGCAGAACCCCGCGACGGGAGGCCGGTCCGATCAGACCCCGTCGCGGCGGCCGAGAAGAAGTGCCCGCTGCATGATGTCGGCGAGTTTACAGGGCGGCAATGCGCGGACGAAAGTCCGGCCCCCATCATCCGGTCATCCGACGTAACGATTAGCGTTCCGACCGGCTGGTAGACGCTTGTACGGATTCCGTCCTGTGACGGCTCCGACGGGACGTAAGAGGTACTTCGTATGACTTGGTTGGAACAACTGGCCGTCTTCGCCGCTGGTATCGCGGCGGGCGGCATCAACACCATTGTGGGATCGGGCACCCTCATCACCTTTCCGGTGCTACTCGCTTTCGGGATTCCGCCGGTCACGGCGAACGTCTCGAACACCATCGGCCTGGTTCCCGGCGGGATCAGCGGTGCGTACGGTTACCGGCGCGAACTCGCCGGACAGCGCGCCAGGCTGGTCCGGCTCGGCACCGCGTCACTGCTCGGCGGCACCACCGGCGCGATCTTGCTGCTCACGCTCCCGGCGTCGGCCTTCAAGGCCATCGTGCCTGTACTGATCATCGCGGCGCTGATCCTGGTCGTTATCCAGCCGCGGTTGGCGCGCTGGGTGAAACAGCGCCGCGAGGCCGATACCGGCCCGGCGCCCGAACACGGTGGGCTGATCCTGTTCCTCGCGATCTTCGCGTGCGGCATCTACGGCGGGTATTTCGGCGCGGCACAGGGCGTGCTGTTGATCGGTCTGCTCGGGGTGTTCGTGCACGAGGACATCCAGCGCCTCAACGGCGTCAAGAATGTGCTCGGTCTGCTGGTGAACGCGGTCTCCGCGGTGATCTTCACACTGGTCGCCGACGTCGACTGGCGGGTGGCCGCGCTGATCGCCGTCGGTTCGATCATCGGCGGGCAGTTGGGCGCGAAGATGGGCAGGCGGATGCCGCCCAACGTATTGCGCGCGCTGATCGTGGTGGTCGGCAGTATCGCCGTCGTTCGATTGCTGATGGCGTAGTCCGGCCGTCCGCATCGGCGCAATAGTCTGTATGACCGGTGGTCGTAGGGGATCAGCGGAGATGGAGGAGGAGTATGGCGCTCGAGATGCGAGCCGCATGCGAGCGCTGCGATGCGGCCCTCGCGCTCGATGGCCCTGCGCACATCTGCAGTTTCGAGTGCACCTTCTGCGATCGGTGCACGGCGGCTGTGCAGGCCGTCTGTCCGAACTGCGGCGGCGAGTTGACGCGCCGCCCGCGCCGCACTCGACCGGTCTAGTGCGCGTCTCTGGCGTCCGTCGGGGGAATCCCCTACCGGATGGTGCGGCGCGATCAGGGTTGCGGCGGAGCGGGATTGGTCCCAAAGGAGGACGACGAGGGCCGGGTCCGCGACGCAGGATTATCGGTATGCGCGGGTGGAAGATCGTTGGGTTGGCGCTGATCGCCTTGGTTCCGTCGTTGGTCGGGTGCGCCAGGCAGAGCGAGGCGGTATCGCAGATCGCCGAACTCGTCGCACAGGCGGATGCGGCGCCTACTCCGAAACTCGATTGGGCGCAGTGCGCCGAGCCCGAGTTGAGCAGGTACCAGTGCGCCACCGCGGCGGTTCCGATCGACTACGCGCAGCCCAGCGGCCCGACGCTATCCCTGGCGATCATCAAACAGCCCGCCGCCGACAAGGACCGGCGCATCGGCACCCTGTTCACCGCGGTCGGCGGGCCCGGCGGCTCGGGCTTCAAATGGGCGAGCCACGGCGAGCTGTTCTCCGGCGAGGTGGCCCGTCGATTCGATGTGATCACCTTCGACCAGCGCGGTATCGGCCGCAGCGGGCAGGTGCGTTGCTTCCCGAATTCCGAAGAGCAGCACCGGTTCTGGTCCGGATTCCTGCTGCCGCCGACGAATGCCGAACAGGAGAGCGCCGCCGCGCGCAACGCCCGTGAGCTGGCCGCGGGATGCGCCGCGAACAGTCCTGAGCTGGTCGGGCATCTCACCACCGTCGATGCCGCCCGTGATCTGGATCTGCTGCGTCGCGCGGTCGGCGATGCGACGACGACCTACGAGGGCGGGTCCTACGCGAGTTATCTGGGCGAGGTCTACGGCGCGCTCTTCGGCGACCGGGTCCGCGCACTGCAACTCGGTTCCATGATCGATCCGGATGCCTACACCAACGACTCACGCGCCCAGATCGCCGACTCCGCGGCGGGCACCGAGGAGGTGCTCGCGGAGTTCCTGCGGCTGTGTGCCGAAGCGGGACAACCTCGTTGCGCATTCGCTGGCCCGGCCAAGACCGACGCCGCCACGCTGCGCGCCCGCAACGATGCGGTGCTCGACCGGTTGCGTCAGGGCCCGATCGAGGTCGGACAGGGTGAGCGCGCCCGCGCGGTGACCTTGGCCGACGTGCTTCCCGCCCACGCCACCATGCTCTACGACCCGAAAGCGGGTTGGCCCGCGCTGGCCGAGCTGCTCACCGAGCTGGAGCGCGGCCCGGCGGGCAATCCCGATGCCGTACAACAGATTCTGGACGCGGGCGGTTTCACCGAGGACTTCCTCGATGCCTACACCGCGATCAGCTGCGCGGACAACAGCTTTGGTCGCGAGCCTGAGCAATGGCCGACGCTGGCAACCGAACTCGCAAGCACTGCACCGCATTACGGCGCCATGTGGCTGTATCTGCGGCAGGCCTGTGGGGCTTGGCCCGCGGCCGTCACGGGCTATTCGCAGCGCATCACCGGTCCGTGGATTCTGCGCTCGGATAAGCCCGCCCTGCTGTTCAACAACCGATTCGATCCGGTCACCCCGTTGACGGCGGCCCGCAGGGCCCAGCAGGAATTGGTCAACGCCAGGCTGGTTGTCATAGAGGGCGGTTATGGGCACGCGGTGGTGAGCGAGTGCGCGGGCCGACTCCAGGAGCACTATCTCGTGGACCTGCAACTCCCCGCACCCGGTGCGACCTGCAAGCCCGATAGGGCACCATTCGCCGACTGACGACGCTGCGCGTGCTCCGGTCGACCAAGATCGTTCGGCTGCACTGTTCAGCACACCCGAATCCCGGTAGTCTGCGCTCGGCTCTGCGTGATTATGGAGGTGGCCCGGGTGCACAGACGTGCCTTTTTCAAGGCATCCGGTGCGGCCGCGATGTTGGGTGTCGCGGGTATTGCAGTGGGTGCGGGACCGTCAGGTGCCGCAGATCCGATGTGGGACAACCTTTTCCGCATGTGGGTCCCGGAAATCTTTGCGCCACTTCCCGATCCGCCCGCGCATTCGCCCGCGATCGTGGTCGGCTCCGGCTTCGGCGCCGCGGTCACCGCACTGCGCCTGGCCGAGGCCGGCATCGCCAATACCGTGCTGGAGCGCGGTTCGCACTGGCCGAACGATCCCTGGCGGGAAATCTTCACCGGTGACGATCTGCCCGACGGCCGCGGCTTCTGGCATCGCACCAACTTCACCGGTGTCACCAAGGTGCCGATGCATTTCGCCAGCTTCGGCGGGGTGCTCGATTGCACCCCGTACCCGGGCATCGACGTGTGGCGGGCGGCCGCGGTCGGTGGCGGCTCGGTCATCTTCTCCGGTGCGATGGTCGCGCCCGAGCGCCGCTTCTTCGACCAAGTCTTCGGTGGCACAGTCGATTACGGCGAAATGGAGCGGGTCTATTACCCGCGGGTACGAGAGATGTTGCGGCTCAGCCCGATTCCGGCGGACCTCTACGCCGCTACGCCGTTCGCACATTCCCGGGCCTGGGACGAGCAGGTGCGCAGGGCGGGCTATCAGCCGCTCGCCAATGACTCGATCTTCAACTGGGATGTGCTGCGCGGCGAAATCGCTGGCACTACCAGGCCCTCCGCGACGGTGGCGCGCAGTAATCTCGGCAACTCCAACGGCGCGAAGTTCGACCTCAACCAGAACTACCTGCGTTATGCCCAGGACACCGGCAAGTCCGCCATCTATCCGGGTCATCGCGTCGACGCCATCGCGCAGGAATCCGGTGGCCGCTATGTGGTGACCGTCACCAAACTTTCGCCGACCGGCGAGGTGATCTGCACCCGCACCCTCACCTGCGACCGCCTGTTCCTCGGCGCGGGTTCGGTCGGCACCTCGGAGCTACTGGTGCGGGCCCAGGCGACCGGCGCACTGCCGAACCTCAACGAGCACACCGGCGACGGCTGGGGCACCAACGGTGATGTGGTGCTGGCGCGCGGTGCCAGCCAGTTGGCCGGCTTCGGTCAGGGCGTGCCGAGCGCGAGCCGGATCCTGGACGAATCCGCCGTGCCGCTCACGCTCGAAAGTTGGTACATCCCCGGCATTCCGTTCGAGACCGGCGCGCTCGCCTCATTGGGCATGGTGCTCGATCCGACTCGCGCACGCTTCGGCTACGACCGCGCCCGCAATACGGTCGGGCTGTCCTGGTCGTCCCAGAACCGCGACGATATCGTCGCGGCCGCCCGCGCGGTCGATCACCGGATCGCCGAACGCTCCAATGCCCTGGTCGAATACGGCGCACTCGGCTACGACGCGAACGCGCTGTTCACCGCGCATCCGCTGGGCGGTGCGGTGCTCGGGCGGGCCACCGACGGCAACGGCCGCGTGCACGGCCATCCCGGCCTGTACGTAATGGACGGTGCGGCCATCCCCGGGAGCACCGGCACGGTCAACCCGTCGCTCACCATCACCGCGCTGGCCGAGCGCAATATCGAGGCGATCATCCGCGCTGGGAAGTAGCCCGGCGCGGCCCGTATTACTGTCGGCGGGACCGTTCGGCGTCGAAGGGATCCTCACGTGGCAACTCCAACCAGGCCGACCCCATTGGGCCTCGACGAAGCGCCTAAGCTGGACTTTCCGCGCAAACCGCCCGCGCTGTGGTCGGACCTGGTGATGTTGGTGCTGGCCGTCGTCTCCGTCGCGCTGCTCACCTGGGTCGTCTTCTTCGACGTCTCCGCACACACCTACCGGGTGATCGTGGTCCTCGACTATTCGGTGTGCGCGATCTTCGCCGCCGAATTCCTCTGGCGCTGGCGGCGCGCGGGCTGGCCGTGGACCTTCCCGTTCGTCTACTGGTACGAAGTCCTCGGCATGATCCCGGTGACCAGCCCGTTCTTCCGTGGGTTCCGGTTGCTGCGGATCGTGGTGATCGCCGTGCGTGTCGGGCGGGTCGCCGACCGGGCGCTCGGCGATCGGGTGACCGCGGCGGTGGTGAACCGGTTCGTCACGACCATCGTCGATGTCATCAAGCGCCCCATGACCATCGCCATCCTGGACGAGGTCGCGCAGGTGCTGCGCGCGGGCCACTACACCCGCAATATCGCGGCGGCGCTAGAGGAGAACCGCGCTGAAATGGACGAGATGATCCTCGAACTCATCAAGAAGGATCCGCAGGCCGGTCGGGTCCGCTACATCCCGTTCCACGACGAGATCATCCGACTGATCGCCGACACCACATTTCGCATCGTGTTCCAGGTGCTCGCGGATCCACGCACCGACGAACTGGTCTCGGACATGATCCGCGAGAACGTGGATCAGATCCGGGACGCGGTGCATGCCGGGGTGCGCGTCGAGCCGTCCAACCACGGCCCGACGCCGCCCGAAGCGAGCGTGCGGCACCACCTCAGTCGTGTGTCGCGTGCCTGATCTCATCGCGCGGCTGCGCGTATCGCATTGTCTCCCAAACGATCAGCAGCGCCAATACGCCGAACAGCAGTGCCAGTGACGCCAGCGCGGGCAGCGCACGGGCCGCTGGGATCAGCGCGAGCAGTACCGCTGCGGCCACCAGTCGCGGCACCGTGACAGTGCGGGTCGCGTAGTGCTTGAATCCCACCAACGCGATCAGATACAGCACGACACCGCCGTACAGCGCGTACAGCGGTATGCCGTACAGCGCGTCCCGCAAGCTGTGTGCCGATTCGTCGCCGACGTAGTAGAGCACCTTCTTCAGCCCGAGCGAGAGCAAGATGATCCCGGCGATCATCGGGAAATGCCAGAAGGTGTAGGAGTTTCGGGCGATCTTGACCTGTCGCTCACCCTCGGCGTGCCGCAGCTCGTGCTCCACCGCCAGCGCCGCCACATCGAAATACGCCCACCACAGCAGACCCGATACCGCGAGCCCGAGCAGCGATCCGACCGCGATCGGCCACGAAATGGGCAGGCCGGCAACGCCGATGCCGATCGAGACGATCGATTCGCCCAGCGCCACAATGATGATCAGCCCGTAGCGCTCCGAAAAATGGCTGGCCGAATTCACTCGCCAGTCCTCGCCCGCCAGTAGGGTCCAGCCCATATCCCCGGCGATCGCGGCGATCCACAGCACGATCTGCGCGGTCCCGGAGGTCATCGCGGCGATGACGAGCAGGGTCGTGCCGATGGTGATGGAACCCAGACTCCAGCGCAGAACCTGTTTGCGCAGTTGTGCATCCTCGGCGCTGGCCAGCAGGAACATGCCCAGGTGCACCAGGCGCACGATCAGATAGGCGACCGCAAAGACCAGCGGCCCGTACCACCCGCCGCGCAGATCTTTGAAGGCCTCGGGAATGGTGAGCGCGGCCAGGAAGCCGCCGCCCATCGCAATGAACATGGCGACCCGGGCGATGCCCTCGTCCGCGCGCACCACATTGCCCAGCCAGGAGTAGGCGATCCACAGCCACCACATGACCGCGAGTACCAGACCAGCGCGCAGCATGTTCTTGGCGCTGGTGTCGTGCGCGGCCAGGTCGGTGACCATGGTGAAGGCGAAGACGAGCACGAGGTCGAAGAACAACTCGAGCTGAGTGACGGACGCATCCTCTGCCGTTGGCAGGAGTCGAGCCCGTTTGGAACCGATCATGGTGCACATCGTCGCATCCGAATGCGACAGGTGCGCAGGGTCGGCTACACGGCCTGGTAGTTCTCGTTCTCTGTGAAGCCCTCGGCGAACTCGATGAAGTTCTGCACCATGGTCTCGTTCGAGCGCCGCATGTTCCGGCTCACCAGCATGCCCGGGATGGGGATCGGGACATAGAGCTCCACGTGGTACCAGACGTCGGTGCCGTCGGCGCCCTCGGTGACCTCGAACCAGCCGCCGCCCTTGACGCCGCGCGTGCTGTCGGTGACCTCCCAGGAGGACCGGTTATCGGTCCATTCGTACTCCAGCACCTGCAGATCCGAGCTGCCCATCAGCTCCGCTTTGACGAATACCCGGCGCGGGCGTAGCTCGTCATCGCGGCTCGCGACCCGGGCGTCGGTGTAGGACGTCGACCACTCCGGCAGCATCTCGACCGCGGCCAATGCATCCATTACCTGCTCGGGATCGGCGTCGACGACGAAACGGATATCGGTCTTTGTACGCATTCCATACCTCCGCCCCCGCCCAACTACATCGGCAAATTGTGCCCAGCGACACATTCACAAGTCAACCGAGCGGTTCAGTGCCCGGCGCCACATCAGTCGGATTCGGAGGCATATCTCGGGGTGATCACAATCGATTATCAACTGCGAGAACGTGTTCCGATTGGGTATTCGGTCGAACGGCGATATCGCCGGGTCCACTGGACTTACCATCGGAGATGCCGGTCACCGTGGCTGAGTGCGGCCGCCCTGCCGGGGAGGGAGCGTTGCCATGAAATACAGCGAGTTGCTGACCCGGGTCCAGGACGCGATCACGGTGCGCAAGGTGTTCGGGGAGGCGCATGAATCCAACGGCGTCACCGTCATTCCGGCCGCGAGTGTCGGTGGCGGCGGGGGTGGCGGCGGTCAGGGCGCAGAGGGGGTAGGCGGTGAGGGCGCCGGGTTCGGATTGGGCGGTGCGCCGGTCGGCGCGTTCGTCCTGCGGGACGGAAAGCTGACCTGGCATCCGGCCGTCGACGTCAACGCCCTGTTCGCGACGGTCGGCCGGGTGCTGATCGCGGGCATTCTGGCTTGGGCCTGGCTGCGCAGCAAACAACCGACCCGCGGGTAGCGGGCCCTCGGGTTTCGCGGCTCAGGGCATCGCGGGTTCGATAATCGCGTCCGGGCCCGGGTAGACGAGCGATTCGTGCCCGTCATCGAATCGCACTACGTAGGGCGGTGCGCCCTGGGGCCCTCGGACTTCGACGATTTCGCCGTGGCGATCACCCTGTCCCACTACGTGTCCGTGCACGAGGAGCCGGTCTCCGACATTCGCCATCATCGCCCCATTATCGAATGGCGGTGACGTGCATCACAAGGGTTCGCCGTACAACACGGCGTTTCATTCGGTCCCGACGAGCCGATCGACCGCGGTCTCGATCAGCTGCTGGCTCTGCTCCTCGGTGAAGATCCCCGGCAGCGTCAGCCGGTCCACGATCAGCCAATTCAGCGCCAGATAGAGCAGAATTACCGACTTGTCGTCGCCGGGCAGTCCGGCTTCGAGGTGGTTGCGCACATTGAAATCCAGATCCGCACGCACCGCCTCGGTCATGACCGCGCGCAGCTCCGGTCGCCGTGTCGCCTCCAAGCGCAGCTCGAGCATTGCCAGGTAGCCGGTGCGGAACGCCTCGATGCGGCTGACCGTCTCCCGCATCAACTCGGTGATATGCGCGCGCGTCTTCGGGCCCGTGGCGAGTTCGGCCATGGTGGCCGCACTCGGCTCCAAGCGCTCATAGAATCGGCCGCCCGCCTGGGTGAGCAGGTCGTCGCGGTTGGCGAAGTAGTTGGACGCCGTACCCGCTGGCACCGCTGCCTCCTTGTCCACCGCTCGGAAGGTGAGCCCGCGCGCTCCCTCCTTCGCCAGCACCTCGAGTGCCGCATCGAGCAGCGCTTGTCGTCGCTCCGGGTTGGTCCGCACTTGACACCACTCCATCTGTAGTACTACCTTCAAACCACTTCAGGCAGAGTACAACGGATCGGGCGGTATCGATATGCGAAAGCTTGTTTACTACGTGGCGGTATCGCTCGACGGCTACATCGCGGGTCCGACGGGTGAGTACGACTTCTATCCGTTAGACGCCGAGATGGCGACCTGGATCAACCAGCAATATCCGGAGTTCGTGCCGAGTCAGGTGCGGCCGCACTTCGAGATGGCGGTGGATGAACCGAACACGCGCTTCGACACCGTGCTGATGGGCCGGGCGAGCTATGAGCCCGCGCTGTCGGCGGGCGTCACCAGCCCGTACGCGCATCTGCGGCAGTACGTCATCTCGAGCACCCTCGGCCCGAGCGATGATCCGAAGGTCGAGGTGGTCGCGAGTGACCCGCTCGGTCTGGTGCAGCGGTTGAAAAAGGAAGAGGGCGGCGATATCTGGCTGTGCGGCGGCGGCAAGCTGGCCGGGGCACTGCTCGGTGAGCTCGACGAGATGATCGTCAAGAGCTATCCGGTAGTCGCGGGCAGCGGCATTTCCGCCTTCTCGGGTGCGTTCGCCCCGACCCTGTTCACGCCGACCAAGCGCCGGGACTTCGGCAACGGCGCCCAGGTCACCTGGTTCACCCGGGCCTGACCATCCAGCAGTACGAAAGAGGTATCGATATGCGAAAACTCAGCTACTTCGTCGGCATGTCCCTGGACGGCTACATCGCGGGTCCCGGCGATGACATCAGCTTCTATCCGATCGGGGCCGATATGTGGGACTGGATGAAGGCGGAGTACCCGGAGACGCTGCCCACCCATGTGCGCCCACATATCGGGCTGGCGGTCGACGCTCCGAATCAGAATTTCGACACGCTGGTGATGGGCCGTGGCACCTACGACCCGGGCCTGGCCATCGGCGTGACCAGCCCGTACGCCCATATGCGGCAGTACATCGTATCGAGCTCCCTGGGGCGCATCGACGATCCGACGGTCGAACTGGTCGACAGCGATCCCGTCGGTCTGATCCGCCGCTTGAAGCAAGAGGAGGGCATGGATATCTGGCTGGCAGGTGGTGGCAAGCTCGCCGCGCAACTGCTCGGCGAGATCGACGAACTCGTCATCAAGAGTTATCCGGTGGTCTCCGGTACCGGAACCCCGGCCTTCGCAGGCGAATTCAACCCGACGCTGTTTGCGCCGACCAAGCGCACGGAGTTCGGCAACGGTACCCAGGTCACCTGGCTGACCAGGGCATGAAACCCGCCCGTGGCGGCATCGCGCCGCCACGGGCCGGGCCCGGCTCACCGCTCGCCCGCGCCGATCCGGTCGTACACCAGGACGACGGCACCGGAGTCGGTGGTGGACAGATCGGTGAGCGACCAGCTGGTCGCTGGCACGCCGTCCTCGAACAGCCGCGCGCCGCCGCCGACGAGTTCGGGGCACAGGGTGATGATCAGCCGATCCAGTTCGCCCGCCACCAGCAGGTCCTTGATCACGCTGCCGGAGGCCAGCACCACGATGTCGCCGCCGGATTCGGCACGCAGGCGCTTGACCGTCGCGGTCGGGTCGGCCTCGGCGATACGAGAATTCGGCCACGGCGCCTCGGTCAGGGTATGTGAGAAGACGATCTTGTCCACCGCATCGAGCCAGGTAGCGAAGGCCCTATCGCGTGGCTCGGCGTTCTCGTCGGCGGCGACCGTCGGCCAGTAGCCGCCGAAGCCCTCGTAGTTCTTCCTGCCGAGAAGGGCCGTGGTCGCGGTGCTGGTCAGCTTGACCATCTGGTCACGGGAGGCGTCGCTCACCGCATGCGGCACGATCCAGCTCATGTCGTAATCGCCGCCGCTGCCATTGGTCCGGCCGTCGAGGGACAGCGAGATATTGGCAACGACGCGGCGGGCGGTGGTGTCGGTCATGATCGGCTCCTTTTGTTCGTGGCGCCCGGTGCGCCGCTGCACTGAATACTTCCGGCGTCGCCACCGCCGAACATCTGCCAACTGGTCGATATTCGCGCCGACAGGTGGCCGATTCCCGGTGGTCGGATGCGGGCGGTAGTGGCAGACTCCGAGGCGCGATGATCGACTCCGACCAGCACTTTCCGCCCGAGCTATCGTCATTCGTCGGCCGAGCCGAGGAACTGGCCGCCCTCACGGCCGCAGTCGCGCCCGGCCGAGCGCTGACCCTGGTCGGCCCGGGTGGCTGCGGTAAGACTCGGCTGGCACTGCGGGCCTGCGCCGCACTCGCCGACGCATGGCCCGACGGCATCCGCTGGATCGGTTTGGAGGATGAGCGCGACGCCGACGGCATTGTCCGCGCGATCGCGGCGGCGCTGGGAATTCCGCTCGCGGCGACCGGTATTGAGCTGGCGGAGTCTGGTGGGCGGCCGGCAGTGTCGGATGGACGGCTGGCGGAGTCAGGTGGACGGTTAGCGGAGTCGGATGGGCGGTTGGCGGTGTCGGCAGGGCCGCTGCAGGAGTCGAGTGGATCGCTTGCCGCGGTTGCGGATCCGGTGCGCATGTTGGCCCAAGAATTGATGTCCAAGACCACGCTGCTGGTGGTGGACAACTGTGAACACCTGCGTGCGCCGGTGGCTCGGATCGTGGCGGCCATCCTGGCTCGTGGCCCCGGCGTCGGTGTGCTCGCCACCAGTCGCGTACCGCTCGACCTACCCGGTGAACGGGTGCACCGGTTGTCGGCGCTCAATCTGGCCGACGCACTCGAACTCTTCCTGGACCGAGCAGGTGGGACGGAGCTGGGCCTGGATGGGCTGGCCGCCGCGCGTCGGGTGTGCGACCGGCTCGACCGACTACCGCTCGCTCTCGAACTCGCCGCGGGCTGGGCGGGCACGCTCTCGCTTCCCCAGCTGGCGGATTCGTTGCGGGATCCGTTCGCACTACTCGACGACGACACCGGACGCGCACCGTTCCGGCAGGCCACGCTGACCGCATCGATGCGGTGGAGCTATGACCTACTCGACGCGGATGAGCGCGAATTGTTCCGGCGTCTGGGGGTTTTCGAGCCCGGCTTCGCTGCGCAAGCTGTCACCGGTCTGGCCGAGCGGCTCGGTATTCCGGCTGGGCGCTATCTGCGTGCGTTGCGCGGCTTGATCGGCAAATCGCTGGTGTCCGCGGATACCACTGGTTCGGTGGCCCGTTACCGAATGCTCGGCGTGGTGCGCGATTACGCGCTGCTGCGGCTCGACGAGGCGGGCGAAGCAGCGGAACTGCGCGATCTACATCTGGATCTCATGCTCGCACTGGTCGAAGACGCCGCGCCGATGCTGGATTCGGACAAGGACGCGTGGCGTACCCAACTCACCGTCGAGTATCCGAATCTGCGTGCCGCCATCGAATGGGGTTTGGACCGTGCCGACCCGCGCGCCGCTTCGAGTGACTTGACCTCTGCCATGTCGAGGAAGACAGTCGGCAGCGCCGCCGACCCGACGGCGGGTCGGCGGCTGGCGGCCGGGGTGGCCTGGCTGTGGCATCTGGGTATCCACGCTGCCGATGGTATTCGGCTGCTGGAACGTGCTGCGGTGCAAGGGAATGGCTCCCAGGACGAGACGCACGCGCGGGTGCTGCTGGCCCAAGCGCTCGTTGCCGATACCGCCCTGCCCGGGTTCATCAGCTATGAAAAGGCCTGCGCCGCAGCAAAACTTGCCGAGGAATCGGATCTGGTCGACGTCGGTCTGCTGGCCCGCGCACTGATCGCCATCGGCACGATCGGTTTCGATCTGGACCGCGCTCGTGCCGAAGCGGCGGCGGTGCATGCGGACGCGCGACGGGCCGGTGCCGGTTTCGTCGCCGATGCGACCCAGGCGCTGATCGGCCTGGTCCATCTGCTGCGCGACGAACATCGTGACGCGATCGACCACCTCGAGCCCGCGGTATCGGGTCTACTCCGGCGCGGCGACCGCGCCATCGGTTCCTCCGCACTGTGCTGGCTCGCATTGGCGACCGCGCACTGCGGTGCGCTGGCGCGCGCGATCGACCTCGCCGAACAGGCGGTGACCACCGCGGCTCCGCTGCGCGATTACCACCGCATCGCACTGGCCCGTACCGCGCTCGCCGAAATCCTGCTGTGGGCAGGCAGATCCGAGTCCGCGGCCGCTGCGCTCGCACCGCTCGATCGACTCGTCGATGGTGCCGACCTGCCGCCGTTCGTCCCCGGCTGGGAGCGGGTGCACGCCCTGCTCGAACTCGACTGCGGACGGCCCGCCGATGCCATCACCTGGTGTCGGCGCGAAGGGCGTTGGCAGGAGCGGCCTTCCGACGATCAGCTGACACCGTGGACGCGACTGGTGCTCGCTCGTGCGCAGCGTGCATCGGGCGCCGCGACCGAGGCCGCCGAACTGCTCGACCAGCTGTCGGCGGAACCGCTGACCACGGTCCTGCCGTCGGTGCACGCCGCTGTGCTGGAGCAGCGGGCACTACTCGCGCCGGATACCGAGCAGGAAATGCGAATGCACCACGAGGCCTTACGCATTCGCGACGAACACGGTCTGGTGCTCGGCTGCGCGGACAGTCTGGCGGCATTGGCGGCGGTGGCGCTGCGACGCGCCTCCTTCGAGACCGCGGGTCTGCTGTCCGGCGCCGCCGAGCGGGCCCGCGCCGACGCGGGATCGGTTGTCCGCGTGGATATTCCCGACGAACCGGCGCTGCTCGAGCACATCGAACGCGGCCGCACCATGTCGTTGCGCGACGCGATCGACTACATCACCCGGGCTCGCGGCAGACGCAACCGTCCCGACTCCGGCTGGGAAAGTCTCACGCCAACAGAGCGTTCCGTGGTCGAACTCGCGGTCTCCGGCCTGACCAATCCGGAGATCGCCGCGCGGTTGTTCATCAGCCGCGGCACCGTGAAGACCCATCTCGCGCACGTCTACGCGAAACTGGGGATCGGCAACCGTACCGAGCTCGCTCGTCTGGCGCCGAATGATGCATCCGAGCGCTGACCAGCAGTGCACGCAATCGTGCCGACGCTGCCGAGGGCCCGGTGCTGTTGTTGGTCACGCGCCGTCGCGCAGAAATGACAGTCGTACCTGCCGATCCGGGTTGTCGACATTGAGATCGACCAGCGCGATCGACTGCCAGGTGCCCAATGTCAGCGCACCGTCGATGACCGGAACGGTGCCATAGGGCGGAATCAGCGCGGGCATCACATGGGAGCGCCCGTGCCCCGGTGAGCCATGTGCGTGCCGCCATCGGTCGTCGGCGGGCAGCAGGTCGCGCAGTGCGGCGAGTAAGTCGTCGTCGCTGCGTGCGCCGAGTTCCATGATCGCGATTCCGGCGGTCGCGTGCGGTACGAAGATATGCAACAGTCCATCGCCACCGGCGTCCCGCGCGAATGACGCACACTGCGGGGTGATGTCGCGCACGACCTCGGTGCGTCCCGTGCTCACCTTGATCACCGTGCTCTTCATGGGCTCCATCGTCCTCTTGCGTCCCGCGATCGCGTACCGGTGTTCAACGCGATTCGTGCCCGGAGCCGGTTTCGTTCGCCCGCAGCAGCGCGGTCACCTTCAGTGATGTTTCGTGCAGCCGGTTGAACACCTCCAGCATGAATTCCAGTTGTTCGACCGGGTAATCGGACATGGCCGCGCCGAACTCGCGTGCGAGTACCTCGTAGTGCGGGGCGAGGTCATCGATGCGCTCCCGGACCACGCTGATATTGACGCGCCGTCGGTCCTTTTCGTCGTGCTCGCGCCGCACATAGCCCGTCTTGAGCAGTCGGTCGATCATCCGGGTGACGGCGCCGGTGGTCAGGCCGGTGCGCGCGGCCAGTTCCCCGGCCGTTGCCGGGCCGCCGAGCCTGAGCATGTTCAGACAGCGCAGGTCGGTGACGTGCAGGCCGAGTTTGTCCGCGACCGCCTGATGCATCATCACGCCGTCATTGGCGCTCTGCTGGGCGGCGATGGTCAATGCCGTCGCCAAATCCGCGCGTTCTGCCATCCCTTGACATCCTCGTATCACTCGATCAATATCTTACTCAGTCAACTATTTACTTGATCAGTTATTGAGTTGCTCAGATCTTACGCTGGTCGGATCCTGTCCGGAGGTTGTCATGTCCGTTGATCAGCGGGCCGATGAGGCTGCGATTCTCGCGTTGCTCGACCGTCAGAACGCGGCTTGGGCGGCGGGTGACGCCGAGGCGTACGCGACGGTGTTCACACCCGACGCCGACTACGTCACCTGGATCGGCACCCATTTCAAGGGCCGCGCGGCCATCCGTGACTCGCACCTCCCGTTGTTCGCGAAATACCTGAAGGGCACCCACCTCGAAGGTGAGATCACCCAGCTGCGATTTCTCACGCCGGATGTGGCGGTCGTGCACGGCCGGGGTTGGCTGCTGAAGCATCGGCAGCGCCGCACGCGTCGCGCCATGAAGGTGCAGACGACGGTCTTCGTCCGGCAATACGGCGAGTGGCTGATCGCCGCATTCCAGAACACGAAAACACACCCGCTCATGGAAGCCATTGGCATCAAGATCGATTCGCGTCAGGCCCCCTCGACGCTGCCGGGCCGGGAGGTACCAACAAATTGAGTACGCCTCGGCCGGTACTCTGGGGAGCTGTTAGCAGCTGTTTGTCGATCTTGGAGGACCCTGTCGTGGCTCTCGTTGTTCAGAAGTACGGAGGATCCTCGGTCGCAACCGCCGAGCGCATCCGGCGCGTCGCTGAACGGATCGTCGAGACGAAGAAGCAGGGCCACGATGTGGTGGTCGTCTGCTCGGCTATGGGCGATACCACCGACGAACTGCTCGATCTGGCCCAGCAGGTGGCGCCGGCACCGCCCGCCCGCGAAATGGATATGTTGCTCACCTCGGGCGAGCGCATCTCCAACGCGCTGGTCGCCATGGCCATCCACTCGCTCGGCGCCGAGGCCCGCTCGTTCACCGGCTCGCAGGCGGGTGTGATCACCACCGGATCGCACGGTAACGCCAAGATCATCGATGTCACCCCCGGCCGGGTCCGCGCCGCACTGGACGAGGGTCTGGTCGTGCTGGTCGCCGGATTCCAGGGCGTCAGCCAGGACAGCCGCGACGTCACCACGCTGGGCCGCGGCGGTTCCGATACCACCGCGGTCGCGCTGGCCGCCGCGCTCGATGCCGACGTCTGCGAGATCTACACCGATGTGGACGGCGTCTTCACCGCCGACCCGCGGATCGTGCCCGACGCCCAGCAGTTGGAGCAGGTCTCCTATGAGGAGATGCTCGAGCTGGCGGCATGCGGCGCGAAGGTACTCATGCTGCGCTGCGTGGAATATGCGCGCCGCTACAACGTTCCCGTGCATGTGCGCTCGTCGTACACCGACAAGCCCGGCACCTATGTCTATGGATCGATGGAGGACATCCCCTTGGAGCAAGCAATCCTCACGGGCGTCGCGCACGACCG
Organism: Nocardia sp. CA-107356; assembly: GCF_050946365.1. Classification (NCBI taxonomy): domain Bacteria; kingdom Bacillati; phylum Actinomycetota; class Actinomycetes; order Mycobacteriales; family Nocardiaceae; genus Nocardia; species Nocardia sp. CA-107356. The sequence continues at coordinate 445,264 of NZ_CP191992.1, forward strand.
CAGCGAGGCCAAGGTGACCGTGGTCGGACTGCCGGACGAACCGGGTTACGCCGCCAAGGTGTTCCGCGCGATCGCCGACGCGGAGATCAATATCGATATGGTCCTGCAGAACATTTCCAAGATCGAGACGGGCAAGACCGATATCACCTTCACCCTGCCCAAGACCGAGGGCGCGCGTGCGGTGGAGATGCTGACCAAGCGTCAGGATGAGATCGGTTTCTCGCAGGTGCTCTACGACGACCACATCGGCAAGGTTTCGCTGGTCGGCGCGGGTATGAAGAGCCATCCGGGCGTCACCGCCACCTTCTGTGAGGCACTGGCGAATGCCGGCGTGAACATCGACCTCATCTCCACCTCCGAGATCCGGATCTCGGTGCTGGTCAAGGACACCGAACTGAACGAGGCCGTGCAGGTGCTGCACAAAGCCTTCGATCTGGGTGGCGACGATGTCGCCGTGGTCCACGCGGGAACAGGACGATAAACCATGGGCGTGCGAGTAGGAGTCGTCGGCGCGACCGGACAGGTCGGCGCCGTCATGCGAAAACTGCTGGAGGAGCGCAACTTCCCGGCCGACGAGGTGCGTTACTTCGCCTCGTCCCGCTCGGCGGGTAAGACCCTGCCGTGGCGCGGCGGCGAGATCGTGGTCGAGGACACCGAGACCGCCGATCCCACCGACCTGGACATCGCGCTGTTCTCCGCGGGCGCGACCATGTCCCGCGTGCAGGCCCCGCGCTTCGCCGCGGCCGGCGTCACCGTGATCGACAACTCGTCGGCCTGGCGCAAGGATCCCGAGGTTCCGCTGGTCGTCAGCGAGGTGAATCCGGAGCAGACCCGCAATCTGGTCAAGGGCATCATCGCCAACCCGAACTGCACAACCATGGCCGCGATGCCGGTGCTCAAGCCGCTGCACGATGTAGCAGGGCTGCAGCGGCTGGTCATCTCGAGCTACCAGGCGGTCTCGGGCAGTGGCCTCGCGGGTGTCGAGGAGTTGGCCTCCCAGGTGCGTGCCGTGGTCGGCGACGCCGAAAAGCTGGTGCACGACGGCAGTTCGGTGCAATTCCCGGCTCCGATCAAGTACGTCGCGCCGATCGCCTTCGACGTGATCCCGCTCGCCGGTTCGCTGGTCGACGACGGTTCTTTCGAAACCGACGAAGACCAGAAGCTGCGCAACGAGAGCCGCAAGATCCTCGGCCTGCCCGACCTGCTGGTCAGCGGCACCTGTGTGCGCGTCCCGGTCTTCACCGGCCACTCGCTGTCGGTGAATGCCGAATTCGCCGAACCGATTTCGGTCGAGCGCGCCAAGGAAATCCTCGCCAAGGCCCCCGGCGTCCAACTCACCGACGTGCCAACCCCCCTGGCCGCCGCAGGCAAGGACGACTCCCTCGTCGGCCGCATCCGCCAGGACCCCGGCGTCCCCGAAGGCCGCGGCCTCGCCCTGTTCATCTCCGGCGACAACCTCCGAAAAGGCGCCGCCCTCAACACCATCCAGATCGCCGAAGTCCTCTTGTCCCAGCGCTGACCCAACCCGACGGACCGTTCCGGCCCAATGGTTCTGCCGGACCGGTACCGGGCGGATAGCTCGAGGGTAGTCGAAGCGTCTTTGCGGCTGGGGGTTCGAGTGACCCTTTGACTCGCGTCGACAGGCGAGTAGCCCTTTGGCTCGCCTGGTTGGGTTAGGGGGCGAGGTAGAGGCGTTCGCAAGGTAGGCGGGGGAATGTGCTGGTGTCACCTAGGGTGAGTGAGACGGCGTCGTGGTAGTGCTGGGCTTGGTGCTCTTGTAGGAACGTCAGTGCGGCGGTGAGGCAGGCGACGAAGTCGAATCGTGCGCCGTGGAGGAAGACGCTCAGATGGACATCTGGTTCTGTTGGGCGCGGGGATGTGTTGGCGCTCATGGCTGTTCGGTGTCTATGACGGTGGTCGGCCGGACCGGGATGGCGTCGTCTTTGTCCAGGTCGTCGTAGTCCAGGCTCCAGCCGTTGTGGTCGAATGCGGTCACGGCATCCAGGGTGATTCGGATCGTGACGCCCTCGACCGGGGCGATCGCCATTTTGTGTCGCGTTTCTTCGTGGAAGATTGCGAGCAAGCATTGGACCTCCCGTGAAACGGGTGTCGAGCCAGATCGCCGACCGTCTCGATGTGCTTCGGGGTCGCCATGAAGTGCGGCGATGGAGGGGGCTGTCTCGTGTCGGTTGGGTTCGATCTCACTCATGGCGTACGACTCCGATACCGGTGGGTGCGAAGTCTTCTCGGTCATCGACCACCCGCACACCGGCCCACGGGCACGGTTCCCGCATGGGCATGATCCCGTCGTGTGCACCGATTCGGCCGTCGACCAGCGGAATCAAGTACGCGCACAGTGCCGACGGGCATGCCACCGACACCAACTCCCCGGTCTTGGTGTTGAACTGCCCGATGCCGCACATGGACAGCTTTACCCATGGGCCACAACCACATTCAGACATGAGTTGCCCTCGGTTGCATCGGCCGACGTTGACCGGAGCAAGCACGTACCGCCTCGATCACAACCAGCCCGGACGGCCGGAATGTACAGCGCGGCGGTTCGATCCAGCGCCGGAACTCTACACACTGGTCGGTCGGCGAAGGCAATGCGACCGTGCCACCTGTGCGCACCACGGACACGTTATGGCGGAACATATCCGCGAACAGGCGCGTGTCGTCCGGAATATCCGGCCGTACGAGAAATGTCCATCGGCCCGACCGTGGATGTGACAAAATCGGACCGATATCTGAATCACGGTTCTGCATATGGCATTTGACGGCGTGTCCGAGTGAAGCGGGCATTATCACGCCCCAAACGTGCTCGGCTTTCATCACGATCCTCCCGAGGTGGGGCGGATCGACGTTCGCGGGCAGATCGCACACCCGCCGGTAGAAATGGCAGCGGGACAACGGTGTATCGCCAAAAGCGTTGTGGTCCATCGGTAGAACCTCTGCTCATAGTTGAATTGGCTTAGTTGCGCCCGGTTCTCGGCAACCCCTGAACATCCTCGAGGCAAGAGCTGGACTGCGTGGGGGATACACATCCAGGCTCCGTACCGGGCGCGTTTCAAGGACACACCGAAGCGAGCCAGATCGGAATCCTCAAACGCAGGAATCCGATTGATAGATGTCGTACTTTTGGCACGGATGCCGCCTGGTAGTTGCTGCCAGTTGACGGCTTCCAAAGGCGGGGTCACTCATTAGGGGAGGTAAACGATATGAGCGTTACCGGAAGTACCCTCTCGCGGCGCGCTCTCGGTCGCGAATTGCGCAGGCTTCGCACGGCCAAGGGGATGACACAGGCCGAAGCAGCAAGGGCGGGAGAGACTTCCCCGCAATCAATCGGACGGATCGAGGAGGGGCAATCCACGCGCGTCACCAAGATGATGGTGAATGCCCTGTGCGATGCGTTCGATGCAACCAACGCCGAGCGGCGCACTTTGCTCGGCTTGGTGTCAGAGGTTCGGGCGGCACGCGAACACGGCGGAGGCTGGTGGCGGGCATACGCGGATGCTGATCTTCCGAGCGGGTTCGACCACTATCTGGCCTTGGAGGAAGCGGCAAGTCGGCTGACCGCGTGGAAGGTGACCGTGGTCCCCGGCTTGCTCCAGACACCGGAGTATCGCCGCGCGCTAGCTTGGTCGGAGATACCCGAGCTGTCCCCTGAAGTCATCGAAGGGCGCATCGAACTGGCCGCCCGCAGGCAAACCCGCCTAGAAGATCCAGAACTTTCCGTCGACGTCCTGCTGTCCGAAGCGGCGGTGCGCGACAGGGTCGGTGGCCCCGGAGTGACGGCCGACCAATTGCGCCACATCGTCGCAGCGTCGGAGCGTCCTAATGTTTCGGTTCGGGTTGTACCGTTCAGCGCGCCCAGACACCTTGGGGCGCTGGTCGGGTCGTTCATCCTTCTGGACTTCGCCGAGTTGCCACAGTCGAAGTTGACCGAGCCATCCATCGTGTATGTGGAGGAGTACGCGGGAGACTTGTACCTGGAACGTGAGGAAGAGGTCGATCGTTATCGCAATGCATTGCGGGAGATAGACCGGGTGGCGTTGGATCATCACATGTCCAGGGATCTCATCCTGGCGGTAGCGAAGGAGTATGGCGAGTGAGCATCGACCTGTCCGGGGCCCAGTGGTTCAAGTCCAGCCGAAGCTCATCAGGCAAGGAATGCGTGGAGGTTGCTCACCTGGACGAGGGTTTGGTCGGAGTTCGTGACTCCAAGAATCCCACCGGCCCGGCGCTGGTCTTCACTCCTGGCGAGTGGGACGTGTTCCTGGCCGGTGCCCGCAACGGCGAGTTCGATCGATCCTGACAACGTAGCGAAGAGTATGCCGTGAGCGTCGACTTGTCCGGGGTGGAGTGGTTCAAGGCCAGACCATAGCGGCTCAACGGCGGAATGCGTGGAGGTTGCGCACTTGGACGGCGAACTGGTCGGTGTCCGTGACTCCAAGAATCCGACCGGCGCGGCGCTGGTCTTCACCTCTGGTCAATGGGACGCCTTCACCGCTGGCGTGAACGATGGCGAGTTCGATCGCCCCTAGATCAGAGACAACGAAAGTTCCGGTCGACGTAATACCTACTCGCACAGGGCTTTTCGCATAACCGACGGGTTCGATCCGGGGCGGGTTCGGTTAGCGGGGGCGCAATCCGTCGAACACGATGGTGAAGGTGCGGCGGCGTTGGTCGGTGGTGGTGTTGGTGTTGTTGGCGGCCAGGAATGTGCCCTTGATGACGCGCATCAGGTCGTCGATATCGATATCGCCGCGGACCGCGCCGGATTGTTGTGCGCGGGTGAGTAATTCGCCGATCGCGGTGTTGAGCGCGTGGGCGGGTTTGCGGTATTCGGGGGCATCGACGCCGACCGCTTCGGCCAGGTCGCGTTTGATGCTGCCCTCGGTGACCATGCGGTCGAGGAAGTCGAAGAAGGCCTTGCCCGGGTCGGCGGCGGTGGCCAGGTCGCGGGCGTGGGTGATCATGCGCTCGACGCGGTCCACGATCGCTGCTTCGAAAAGGGCTTCTTTGGTGGGGAAATGGCGATAGACGGTGCCCGCGCCGACGCCCGCGCGGCGCGCGATTTCGTCCAGCGGCACCGCGATGCCTTCATCGGCGAATGCCGCCTGAGCCGCGGCGAGTACCCGGTCGCGATTGCGGCGCGCGTCGGCGCGCAGCGGGCGTGGTTCCTCGCGATCGGTCACGAGGGGTGAGTTTACTGTAGGCATTGACAAGCGGGGCGTGCGTTCCGGATCATAAACGGGGTCAACGTTCCGCTTAACTGAAGAAGGTGTTTCATGGTGGAGACTTCGATGGAAAGCCCTCGTGAGCTGGTCGAACGGCTTTTCCGCCGGCTACCTGCGCGCGATGCCGACACATTCGTCGAGATGCTCGCACCGGATGCGGTGTTCGAGATCCCCTTCGTCATCCCCGGGATGCCGACCCGGCTGGTCGGGCGCGAGGAGATCCGGGCGCATCTCGCGCAGCGCTGGTCGGGCATCTCCGGCATCGAGGTCCACGGCATCTATCCCCAGGTGTACGAAACAGCCGATCCCGAGGTGGTTTTCGTCGAGAACGAGGTGGAGATGACCGTGCCCGGCGCGGAGCGGGCGCGAGTTCGCACCTCCGTCAACGTGGTTCGGGTTCAGGACGGCAAGGTCACGCTTTTCCGCGACTATATGGATACGGCGCGCTTCGCCCGGCTCGCGGAGAACTGACCGCAGTTCCCGGGCGGTCGCATCGGAAATACCGTCGCCCCGCCCGGGTTCGGACTGCTAGCCTGCGCCGATGGCGAATCCTTATCCACAGGTGTACTTCGGGGACCGGATCGTTGGCGCGCGGGAGGCGTCGGTCGGTGTCGCATCATCGGCGGTGCTGTACGGCCTCAGTGTGTACACGGTGTTCCCGGTGCATGTGGATGGATCGGCGCGCACCGCTTTTCGGCTCGACGACCATTTCCGGCGGCTCGAGGAATCCTGCAAGATCATCGGCATCGACCGGTTCGCCGCCGAATGGGACTTCGCGAGATTCCGCACGGCGGTCATCGATCTGATCGCGGCCAATGCGCCGACCGAGGACGTATTCGTCCGCGCGACAGTCCATGTCGTCGAATCGATTCCGGGTACGCGAGTCCGCGGGTGCGCGATCCAGGTGAGCATTTTCGTCTACGCCGCGGTGCCGATCGTGCCCCAGGACGGTATGCGCCTGAAATCCAGCCCATGGCGGCGCATTCCGGACAATGCGATTCCCTCGCGCGCGAAGGTCAATGGTGCATACGTCAATTCGGTGCTGGCCAAACAGGATGCGATCGACAGCGGTTACGACGACTGCATCTTCCTCGACGGCAACGGCCACGTCTGTGAACTCAGCGCCGCCAATATCTTCCTCGTCCGCAACGGCACCCTGATCACACCGGATGTGTCCTGCGACATCCTCGACGGCATCAACCGGCGCACCATCCTCACTCTCGCGGCGGAGGACGGCATCCCGGTCGTCGAGCGCACCATCGACCTGACCGAGCTCTACATCGCCGATGAGGTCTTCGTCACCGGCACCTCATCCGGAACGTCCCCGGTCACCGAGGTCGACGGCCGTCTCATCGCCGACGGCCGCCCCGGCCCGACCGCCCAAACCCTCCGCAAACGCCACGCCGCCGCCCTCCGCACCGACACCCACCATGGTTGGGTCACCCCGCTGGGCTGACTCCACATGCCTGTGATTCAGCGGATGCCCGGTGTGCGCGGATCTGGACCGAGGCAGACCAGAATGACGCATCCGGGGGCGGTATCCGCGAACGGCGGCGCCAACGGATAGTTCAGGCAGCTGAAGACATTGCAGCCCAGATAGGCCGACGGTCCGATGCCGAAGACCGCGAGCAGAATATTCGTATCCACGAATCGGCTCGGATCCAGGACCAGCGGCGGCTCCACATACGGACCCGGATCGGGCACCGGATGGTCATGGAACGCCGCGAACAACCGGCGGAAGAATTCGTGCGGCAATTCCGCGGTGTCCTGCACGCTCCCCAAAATGCCCTCGCTGCTGACATTTCCGAAGACTCCGGTCCACACCACGGTCACATCCAGACTGGGCACGATGAAGACGTTCTGCATGCCGAGTCCGGCCATCGTGTACACATCGGCGGGCAGGAAGGCGGGGGTCTCCGCGCATCCTGGCCCAACCCAGAACAGATAGCCGTAGCACTTGTTCGCTGCCGACGGCTGGTGTGCCTTGCGCAGATACGTCTGGGAGACGAGTTGCTGTGCGCCCCAGCGGCCGTTGTTGCTCACCAGCAGACCGAGTTTGGCGAAATCGTTCGGGGGGATCATCAGATGGGCGTATCCGTAGGTGTGCCCGGCGCGATCGCGCGCCCAGTAATAGTCACCGCGTTCGATGCCGAGCGGATCGAAAAGCTCACGCTGCGCGAACTGCTGGAACGGCTCACCGACGGCCAACTCGATGACATACGAGAGCAGATCGACATTGCGCTGGCTGTAGCTGAATACCGCGCCCGGCGGATTGTCCAGCGGCACACCGAGCGCCTGTACCGCACTATTCGGATCGACCGGAATCACCCCGGTGATGCCCTCGGTGAGCACACCCACCTTCATCCCGGAGGTCTCGGTGAGCAGGTTCTCCACGGTGATCGACCGATGCTGTTCATCGCCGAGCCCCGGCGGCAGATACTGGCCGATCGGCGCCGCGAGATCCAGTTTGCCCTGATCCCAGGCCATTCCGGCGAGCAGCGAAACAACGCTCTTGGTGGCGCTCCAGATATTCCAGGCGACATTGCCGGTCTGCGCATTCGTCGGGCCCTCGCCGATCAGGCAGTTGTGCCGGAAAACCTGCACATTCAACCGATTGCGCCCACTCGCGAACGCCAACGCCTGTGTCAGCAGCTCCGAATCCAGCCCAACCTGTTCCGGCGCCGCCCGCTCCGGCTCCCGCCCCGATGACACCCCACACGCCACCTGCGCGGCTGTCTCCGCCTGCGCCCCTCCCGCGAAAACACCCCCCGCCACCAGCGATACCGCCGCAATTCCGGCCAGGAATCCGTAGATGCGCCCCATGCGCATGAGGCTATCGCGCCAACCCCCGCCACACCGGGCAACAGGCGGATACACCGAGCAATTGCCACTCCGCCCCCGGCAACGCCGAGCGATTTGGTAGCCGTCTCTGTGAAATGGCGGCTCGGCGCGGCATCGACAGCCACCATGCGACTACCTTCGATTGCGGTCCGAAAGTGCGGCCGGCAACTGATAGCTCCTGGATGGACGGTGCTTCAGTGGCGTGTGGACCAAGTATGTGCGACGTACCAGCAGCTGCCGATGGCCAGGATCGCGAGCCCGGTCAGTACGGATCCGACGGGCAGTGACAGTCCGACGACCACGCATCCGGCCGCACCGGTTATCGGCACCCAGCGCGGCGGGCGGTCCTCTGCTGCGGTCAACGTCGCCGCGGAGATATTGGCGATCAGGTAGTACACGAGCACCGTGAACGACGAAAAGCCGATAGCCGCACGCAGATCGAAGGTCGCGGCGACAACCGCTACCACCGCGCCGACCGCCGACTCCGCCCGATGCGGCACACCGAAGCGTGGATGCACCGCAGCCAACGCGCCCGGCAGATAGCGGTCGCGCGCCATCGCCAGTGCCGTGCGCGAGACCCCGAGAATCAGTGCGAGCAGCGATCCGGCCGCCGCGAGCACCGCGCCCACCCGGACCACCGGTGCCAGCCTCGGCGCCCCGGCGGCGGAGACGACCCTGGCGAGTGGGTCGATCGCATGCGCGAGACCCGCAGGCCCGAGTACCGCCAGCGCCGCCACCGCTACCATCGCATAAACCGCGAGGGCGAGTCCGAGCGCGATCATGATGGCCCGCGGTATCGCGCGCCGCGGATCACGCACCTCCTCGCCGAGGGTGGCGATGCGGGCATATCCCGCGAAGGCGAAGAACAGCAATCCGGCCGCCTCGAGTACGCCACGCGGCCCGATCCGGTCCGGCAGAGCCGCTGCGGCGGAATGGTTTCCGAACAATCCCACCCCGACGACAAGTGCCAGCGTGGCCAGCACCGCCGCCACGATGATCCGCGTGGCCAGCGCCGACTTCTGTACGCCGGTGTAGTTGATCGCGGTGATCGCGACCACTGCCGCGACCGCCACGACCCGCGAATGTTGCGGCCACGCATAGCCGCCCACCGTCAGCGCCATTGCCGCACACGAGGCGGTCTTGCCCGCCACGAACCCCCACCCGGCGAGATACCCCCAGAACGCACCCAGGCGCTCGCGCCCGTACACATAGGTGCCGCCCGACACCGGATACCGCGCCGCCAGCCGTGCCGAGGAAGTCGCATTGCAATACGCGAGCAGCGCGGCAACCGCCAACGCGAGCAGCAACCAGCCGCCCGCCGCTGCCGCCGCGGGGGCGAGCGCCGCGAAGATGCCGGCGCCGATCATCGACCCGAGCCCGATGATCACCGAGTCGGTGAGCCCGAGCCTGCGCTGGAGCCCATCGCCGTGCGTTGCCATGGCCGCATCATCGGCCACGCCACCGCGAACCACGAATCGGGGCCGCCCAGGAATGCGAAACGCCGCCAGGAACGAGTGTTACCTGGCGGCGCCGAGTCTCCGGACGCCACGCCAGCGTCACGACTCCGGTGCCGACGTCCCACAAGCGCCTCTCGGCGAGTGGTCGCTCGAAGCGACAAATGGGGTGAGGCCCGGGGCTGTCCGGACGCCGACAGTGCTGATCAACCACCCACTGTCCGTATCTATTCCACGAACCTCGAATGTGACCTGCGCCACAGGTATCGCCTGGTTCGTGCGCACGTCGAATGCCGCCACACCGGCATTAGGGTGGAGGTGGCGAATTCGGTTGCTCGGTTTCGCTGGCAGCCAGGGGGTGACATGCGATCGACGATGGTGCCGGCCGAGGACGGGACCTTGCTGCACGTCGGTGTCACGGGACGTGGTCCGGACGTTGTGGTTCTGTCCGGTGGACCCGGTTGCGTCCACTACCTCGAGGATGACGAGCTGGCACCGCATGGGATGCGGGCGTGGTACCCGGAGCCGCGGGGTGTCGGGCGTTCCGAGGGCGGGCCACACGACCTCGGTCGGGCAGTCGCCGATATCGAAGCGGTGCGGCGAGCCAACGGTATCGACAGCTGGATAGTGCTCGGCCATTCCTGGGGCTCGGATCTCGCGGTGCGTTACGCGCTCGATCATCCCGACCGGGTCAGATCCGTGGTCGGTGTCGCCGGGCACGGATTGCACAAGGACCGCACCTGGTCCCAGGCGTACGAGTCCTCGCGGCATCTGGAAGCCGATATCGAAATCGACTGGGAACCAGACGTTCACGCCGCACTGAGCGCGTCGTTCGTGCAGTGGATTCACGAACCCGACCTGCTCCGCCGACTGGCCGACACCGATGTCGCCATGACATTCATCGCCCCACAGCACGACATCCGCCCATCCTGGCCACTGCGGCAACTCGCCGCCTTGATCCCGCACGGCAGGTTCGAGGAACTACCCGGAGTTGCGCACAACCTGTGGTCGACCGATCCACAAGTGTGGGTAGACCTGGTCACCAGAGCGTGCACGGCACCGAGCAAATCGGTGATGACGCCATCGAAGTCGTCGTTCGGCACTGCTCCATAACCGAGCGACATGGCGGGCGAACAAATCACGCCGCACCGAACGAATCATGGTTGCGCGTCGACAGGCCGCGGCGCCTCCTTCGGTGTGCAGAACAGAGGGCGATGCGCTGCGCGGCCTCGGTCACGTCGCCCGGTTGGCCGAGGATTGGGATAGCGCACGCCGCTACTACGAGGACGCACTGGAGATCGCCTGCCATATCCGCGATCGCCACGGTGAGGTCTGGTCGCTGTGGGGCCTCGGGCACCCCATCGCAACGCGGGCAAGTTCGAAGATGCGCGCCAGCGGTTTTCCGATGCCTACGACATCGCGATCGAGATCAACCTCGCACTCGCCCAGGAGGAGATCCTGCGTGGAATCGGACATCTCGAACGGCAGTTGGGCAACTATGACGCGGCGCGCCGCCGCTACGCCGAGTCGTTGCGCGACGCGAACCTGATCAACAACCGGCACGGCCGCGCCGATGTGCTGCGCAGTCTGGGGCATGTCGCCGCTGATACCGGATATCTGTCGGAAGCCTGCGCCGCCCTGGCGGAGGCGTGTGGCATCTACGAGAGCATCGGCGTTCCGCTGGCGGACCGGGTGCGTGCCGAAATGCGCGCGGTCGGCTGCCCGCGGCCGTCGAATCTTTAGTAGATCAATTTCTTGACTTATTCCAGAATGGCGACGACCATCGGTTCCATGCACACCGAAGCCACCGATCCGCAGGCGCTATTGCGCGCGGCAGGCCTGCGGGTCACCGCCCCGCGGGTCGCGGTACTGAACGCGGTCGCGGCCCGACCGCATTCCGACGCCGATCGAGTGGCCGCCACCGTCCGGGAGACCTTGGGTTCGGTATCCACGCAGGCCGTCTACGACGTGCTCCGGGCCTGCGTGAACGCCGGAATCCTGCGGCGCATCGAGCTGGCCGGTTCGGCCGCGCGCTACGAGACCCGGACCGGGGACAACCATCACCATCTGGTGTGCCGAAGCTGCGGCACGGTCGTGGATATCGACTGTGTCGTGGGCAGCGCCCCTTGTCTGGAACCCGAGGACGCCAATGGATTCGTCATCGACGAGGCCGAGGTCGTCTTCTGGGGCCGGTGCCCGACCTGCCGTGCGAGCGAAGCGACCCCGCCGGGCCGCGCGCTCGAGCGGTAATCCACCTGACAACCCGGGGCAACCCACCCCGTTGCTCTCGAGCGAAGGAGGCGGCAATGACCAAGCCGACAACCACGAATGCCGGAACACCGGTCCAGAGCGATAACGAATCGCTCACCGCGGGCACGCAGGGTCCGATCCTGCTGCACGACCACTACCTCATCGAGAAGCTCGCCCAGTTCAACCGGGAGCGGGTGCCCGAACGCATCGTGCACGCCAAGGGCGCTGGCGCATTCGGTGAGTTGGTGGTGACCACCGACGTCAGCCGCTACACCAAGGCCAAGCTGTTCCAGCCGGGTGCGCGGACCGAGTCGCTGGTCCGGTTCTCCACCGTCGCTGGCGAACAGGGCAGCCCCGATACCTGGCGTGACCCGCGCGGATTCGCGGTGAAGTTCTACACCGAGGACGGCAACTACGACCTCGTCGGCAACAACACCCCGATCTTCTTCATCAAGGATCCGATCAAGTTCCCCGACTTCATCCGTTCGCAGAAGCGCCTGCCCGGCAGCGGACTTCGCGATAACACTATGCAGTGGGACTTCTGGACCCTGCGTCCGGAGACCGCCCACCAGGTGGCCTGGCTGATGGGTGACCGCGGCATCCCGAAGACCTACCGGCATATGAACGGCTATGGCTCACACACCTACCAGTGGATCAATGCCGACGGTGCGCGCTTCTGGGTGAAATACCATTTCAAGACCGACCAGGGCATCGACTACCTGACCCAGGCCGAGGCCGACCGCCTCGCCGGTGTCGACGGCGACTACCACCGCCGCGATCTGTACGAGGCGATCGAGCGCGGCGAGTTCCCGAGCTGGACGCTCTATGTGCAGGTCATGCCGGTCGCCGAGGCCGATGGCTATCGCGTCAACCCGTTCGATCTGACCAAGGTGTGGTCGCATCAGGACTACCCGCTGATCGAGGTCGGCAAGTGGACGCTGAACCGCAACCCGGGCAACTACTTCGTCGATATCGAGCAGGCCGCCTTCGAACCCTCGAATATCGTTCCCGGCATCGGCTTCTCGCCCGACAAGATGCTGCTGGGCCGGGTATTCGCCTACGCGGACGCGCACCGCTACCGCATCGGCACCAACTATGCGCAGCTGCCGCCGAACCGCGCCAGGGCCGCGGAGGTCAACTCCTACGCCAAGGAGGGCTCGATGCGCTACGACTACAACGACGCGAGTGTGCCTGTCTACGCACCGAATTCGTTCGGCGGACCGCATGCCGACCCCGAACAGGCACCCGATGTCGGCATCTGGGAGTTCGACCCGAGCACTGGGGGGCAGTCGGCGGGGCGCGTGAGCGCCGTGCGTGCGGGCTATATCGAGCACGCCGAGGACGGCGACTTCACCCAGGCAGGCACTCTGGTGCGTGAGGTCCTCGATGACGACCAGCGAGATCGCCTGGTGGACAACATCGTTGGACACGTACTCGGCGGTGTGCAGGAGCCGGTGCTGTCGCGTGTCTTCGAATACTGGAAGAACGTGGACCAAGACCTCGGCAAGCGCGTCGAGGAAGGCGTTCGTGCCGGACTCGAGGGCTGACGCACTCGAGGTACGGCAGCCGGTGCGCACTCGCTGACGAGCGTTCCGAAAAAAGCTCCGCCCCTGACCATTTCGGTCGGAGGCGGAGCTGTTTCGTTAGGTGGGGGCAGGATTCGGCGGGCCCCGAGCTTCGGAACTACAACAGGCCCCACCAATAAAGCAGGCAGGCCAGCACCCAGACAACCACGGTCTCCATCGCCGCTCCAATCTCCTTGGCGCCCGTACCCTCCATCATCCGCCGATTCGTGCCGCCGCGCTGCAAACTTATCGTGATCCGGCAGAAGTAACGCCCCTACCTGCGGTTTTTCTCCTGCAAGGTCTTCTTAAGTGCCCAACAAGCCCGCAGCGGCATTGTTTGTGTCAACACCGGAACACACCGGAAAAACTGATCCGGAACGACAAGGAGGCACAGACGATGATCCGCAAGCCGGCCACCGCCCTCGCCCTCTCGACCACCGCCACGGTCACCGGCCAGATCGAGATCGCGGCGCAATAAGCCACCACCGGGGGTGGGGAACCGGGCTCGACCTGTTCACGAGGGGTTAACAGGTCGCGTCACGGGGGTAGCGCCAGCCGGGTCGGTCCACGAGGGGTGACCGACCCGGCTGACGCTTTTATCGGGGGCAACCACTTCTGATGGCTCTTCCCGGAGCTGACCGGCGAGCCTGCGCTCGCCACTGCCGAAGGTAACCATTCGGTGCGCGCCGACGATCCCATCCAGAGGGTATGAGCCGGGCCGGTTCACGAGGGGTGACCGGCCCGGCAGGGCCGTGAGTAGTGCTGGGGAAAAGCGAAGACCGGCACCGTGGTGGGGTGCCGGTCCTCGCGTATGGCCGTGGTCAGCCGACGGTCTGGACCGAGTAGTCGGGCAGGTCGTAGCTTTCGGTCTTGGTGAGCATCTTCATCATCAGCGGCTTCATGACCTTGGTGGTCATCAGCTTGCTGACGAACAGGCCGGCGCGAATACCGAACCGGGACTTCGGCGTCATCGAGCGCAGACCGCCCGGCGGCAGTTCCTGGGCGGTGGCGACGAATGGGCGCAGCACCTCTTCGTAGCGGGTCAGTGCCTGCGCGGGATCGGTTGCCTGCGAGGCGATTTCACCGGCCAGCACGTAGGCGCCGACCAGGGCCATTGCGGTGCCCTGCCCGGTGAGCGGCGAACCGCAGTAGCCCGCGTCGCCCAGCAGTACTACCCGGCCCTTGGACCAATTCGGGACGTCGATGCGTGCCAGTTCGTCGAAGTAGAAGTCGTCCGCCTCGCCCATGGCGTCGCGGACGGTGCTCGCGATCGTGCCGCCGTCGGCCAGCCGCTCGCGGATGAGTTGCTGCTGTGCCGCGATATCGCGGCGCAATGCCGGATTCGCCGCGTCGCGGATGACCACCAGCGCTTTGCAGGTGGATGGATCGGCATCCGGACGCAGTCCGACACCGGTCGCGCCGACCAGCGAGTTCATCGCGATCCAGTGCGGCTCGGCATAGGCGGGCGTCGGCAGCGTGAAGAAGGACATGTAGCCGCCGAGGTAGGTGGAGAACTGCTCCTCGGGTCCGAATACCAGGCGTCGGGTCGAGGAATGCAGTCCGTCCGCACCGATCACGATGTCGAAGCGCTCGGTGCCGCCGGAGGCGAAGGTGACGTCGGCGCCCGTATCGTCCTGACTGATCTCGGTAGCCCATTCGCCGTAGCGAAGGTCCACGCCGCCCGCCTCGGCGAGCAGATCGAGCAGCACCTGATTCAGATCGCCGCGGGTGATCTCGATCTCGGCGACCGTCCCCTTACCTTCGAAGACCTCCGCTGCCATGCGCAGCAGCTCCTTGCCCTCGCTGTCCACGAAGACCATGCCGCGCTCATCCAGTTGGGACTTGCGAATCCCCGGCATCAGCCCCATCCGCTCCGCCACCTCGACGCTCGGCCCGCGCAGATCGACGGCCTGCCCGCCCGGGCGAGGCGCAGCCGCACGCTCGACCACGGTCGCCCGGATCCCGGCCCGAAGCAACTGCAGCGCGACGGCGTTGCCGCCGATCCCGCCGCCGCACACGAGGATCCGAGGCTGGGTGGTGGCGGAGTGGTTGGTGCTCATGATCTGTTCCTCACTGACTCGAATGTCTTGCACATATGTCTAACAGATCACTTGCACGTCTGTCTAGTACAAATGTGTAAGACGCTCGTTCAGCGAGGTTGCGGGCTAATTCTGATCTTGCAGATAAGCCTTCCAGCCCCCGAACGAGGTGATATCGGTGGCGGCGCGGGCGGCATCGTAGGTGCAGGCGAAGCCGATGACCGAACGGCCGTCGGATAGTTCGATGCTGGTCAGCGCCATTGGTGCGGGTAGTGTGGCAAGGAAGCGGCCGAGGCCCGCCGCCGATATCCGGAACAGTTCGCCGAGGATCGGCGCGCCGAGCCCGGGGCCGTGGCGCACCAGGCCCGGTTTCGGGGGTGTGGTGTCGAGTGCGGTCAGGCGGTAGGCATCGGTCGTGCGGATCTCCCCGGTGAATCGCGCGCCGATCTCCTCCAGTTGCCAGTGCAGTGGCTGACCGCGCAGGTGTGCGCCGAAAACGGCAAGCTCCGTACCGCTTTCGATCAGCGTCGGTGCGGAGTCGTTGCCGAGGATGCGGGCGGCGATATCGATGGCGACCTGATCGGCGAAGGCGGGGGTCACGACCATGACCCCGAACGGACCTCCGGTCGCAGTGGGCAGGCCGGGGATGGCAATCGCGGCCATATCGAGCAGGTTGCAGAAGTTCGTGTAGGTTCCCATCCGGCGGTTGATCCCGACCGGATCCGCTTGTACCGCAGCGATACTCGGATGCTCGGTGGTCGTCGGCAGCAGTAGCCCCGCGAATCCCCGCAATGTCACCGCCGCCGCGACCTTGGCGCTGGCCAGCGCATCCAGATCGGCCGCGAATCCCGGACCGGTCGTATTTCCGGCGGCCTTGATGATCGCGGTCACGGTCGGATCGGCGCTCGCCGGTGCGGTGTCGAGGAATGTGCCGACGGCCGCATAGCGTTCCGCGACGATCGCGCCGTCGTACAGGAGCAGCGCGGCATCGAGCAAACCGGAAATATCCACCTCTTCGGTCGTCATACCGGTGCTGTTCACCGCGGATACCGTGCGGGCGAAGGCATCTCGGTACGGTTGGCTGAGCGCGCTGAGGTCCTCGGCGCGGGGAATGGCGAGCCGAGGGACCTGCGGTGCGGCGAGTGGCACATCGGCGGGCCATGCGCGGCTGCGCGGATCCCGCGTATCGGGTCCGGCCATGACCGCGGCGACCGCGACCGCGCGGTCCAAATCGGTGGCGAAGACCGTCACGGCGTCGTAGTCCACACACGCCGGGACGACACCATGTGCCGGAATGATGCCCAAGGTGGCCTTGATGCCGACGATTCCGTGCAGTGCCGCCGGAACGCGGCCGGAACCCGCTGTGTCGGTACCGATTCCGATATCGGCGATACCCAAGGCCACCGCGACCGCCGACCCGGAACTGGATCCGCCGGAGATCAACGCCGGATCGTCGGCATGGCGGACCGCGCCGTACGGGCTGCGGGTCCCGACCAGTCCCGTCGCGAACTGATCCAGGTTGGTCTTGCCGAGCACCACGGCACCCGCCGCGACCAGGCGCTCGACCGCCGCCGCGGTGACCTCGGCGAGGTAGGCGAATTCCGGACAGGCCGCGGTGGTCGGCAATCCCGCGACATCGATATTGTCCTTCACCGCGACCAACACCCCGGCCAGCGGTAAGGATTCGCCGTCGGCGACCCGCTGCTCGACGGCCGCGGCATCGGCGGCGACATCGACCTCGTTGCGCAGCGTGATCCACACCTCCGGTCGATCGACCTCGGCGATCCGCCGATACGCGGCGGCGACCCGCGCGGTCGGCGTGCCATGGACTTCGATATTGCCTAGGACGCCCGAGGTCATTCGGCGGCTCCGATCACTGCTAGTGGGGTTCCCGGTTCCACTTTGGCGCCGGGGGTGGCCAGCACCTTCAAGACCGTGCCGGTGCCCGGGCTGTGCACCGGCAGTTCGAGTTTCATCGCTTCCAGGATGGCCACCGGGTCGCCAGCGTCGAGCCGCTGCCCCACTTCGATCTCCACCCGCCAGACATTGCCGATCATCGGTGCGGTGACCACGGTCGCGTCCGGCGGCAACCCGGCCAGTGGGTCGGTGGCGGGTTCGGGCGCACTCGCGACGGTCGCACTGCGCTCGAATTCCCCCGCGGCACGCCATGCCTGCTTCTCGGCTTCGAAGGCGATGGCCTGCTTTGTCTCGAATTCCGCTATGGCCGTGGCGTTTTCGGTGAGCATTCGCAGATGGTCGGCGAGCGCGAAGGTGCCCTCGCTGACCTCGGCGTCGAAACGTCCCGCCGTGGCGGCAGCACGCTGTTCGAGCAACTGATCTGCAGTCACCGGTTCCCAGATGATCCGGTCGAAGAACCGGAACAGCCACGGGGTGCCGGGTTCGAACGGTGCGGATTGCCGGTAACTGGACCAGATCGGCACCGTCCGGCCGATCAGCTGGTAGCCGCCCGGCGACGCCATGCCGTAGACACAGAGATACTTGCCGCCGATGCCGACGGCATCCGATGGGGTCCAGGTGCGCGCCGGATTGTATTTGGTGGTGACCAGCCGATGCCGCGGATCGAGCGGAACCGCGAGTGGCGCACCGAGATAGACGTCGCCGAGGCCGAGTACCAGATATTCGGCGTCGAAGACAGCGGCACGGACATCCTCGACACTGTCGAGTCCGTTGACGCGGCGGATGAATTCGGTATTCGAGGGTAGCCACGGCGCGGTATCGCGGACACCGCTGCGATAGCGGTCGATCGCCTCGGCGATGGACGGATCGTCGAACGACAGCGGCAATCGGATGGTGCGGCTGGGCACCACGAGATCGTGGGTGGCGGGCAACTCGAGCTCGAGTTCGGTCAGCGTGCCGAGCAACCGAAACTGTGGCAGCACATCGGGATCGAAGTGGATGTGCAGCGATCGGACACCCGGCGTCACATCGATGATGCCGGGCAGTCCGGTACCAGCCAGCGCCTCCGCGAGTGCGTGCACCCGCATGCGCAGCCCGAGATCCAGCACCATCTCGCCGTATTCGACCAGGATATTGTCATCGCCGCCGCGCAGATAGGCGACGCGGGGGCGATCCGCCCCCGCCGGAACAGCGCCGAGAATGCCGCGATCATCCAGGCCGACGGGTGTACCGGAACCGGTGCGCAGACCCCGGGCCGTGTTGAGAGCCATTGTGGTGTCGGCGCGGGCGCGGGCGGCATTCGAACGGCGCAGTTCGGTGGCGCGATCGTCGTCGACGGGTACGAAGTGCACGGTGTCACCGGGACGCAGCTGGCCGAGCTTCCATCGGTGCGCCGAAACCACGGTCAGCGGGCAGGCGAAGCCGCCCAGGCTCGGCCCGTCCGGCCCCAAGAGGATCGGGGTATCGCCGGAGACGTTCAATGTCCCTACGCTGTACGGATTGTCGTGCAGGTTCGACGGATGCAGTCCGGCGTCACCGCCGTCGGTGCGTGACCACGTCGGCTTCGGCCCGTCGAGACGGATGCCGGTGCGATTGGCATGGCTGCCGACTTTCCAAGGGTGCGAATAGAATTGGTCCATATCCGCATCGGTGAAATAGGCGGGCGAGGTCTGCGGGCCGATACCGACGGCCAGCCGCCAAACGTGGGTGAATTCGGGTCGCTCGTCGATCGGCACCGCGCGTGGTTGCGCGAGTCCGGCCCGCCCACCGACGACACCCAGAACATCGCCCGCCACCACGGCCTTGCCGGTGCTGCCACCGAAACCGCCGAGAGTGAAGGTGGCGGCACTGCCGTGATACAGCGGCGCGTCGATGCCGCCGCGCACCGCGAGGTAGGTGCGCAATCCGGCGTCGGCCGGAGCACCGATATCGAGTACCGATCCGGCCGGGACCGCCACCGGCTCCCACATGGGAATCGGCTGCCCATCAACCGTGACCGGCGTGTGCGCGCCCGTCACGCACACCACGGTGGTATCGGCGAAGTGCAGCTGCGGGCCCTGCAGCGTGCATTCCAGCGCTGGCACGCCCGACGGGTTTCCGACGGCCGCGTTGGCCAGGGTGAACGACAGATCGTCCATCGGACCGGATGGTGGAATTCCCACCTGCCACAATCCGATTCGGCCGGGATGATCCTGGATCGTGGTCATCGTGCCGCCGCGCAGCACATCGATGCGATGTCCGGCGGGCCGGATACCGGCCAGCGTGGTCGTGACATGCGCGGCCTCGAGCACGACGGCATCGGCGGCCGCGGCACGCAACTGAGTGAGATTCGTTTGGACGCCATAGATCCGCGTCGTAGCCAGCGCATCGCGCAACCCCGCGAAGGCAGCGTCTCGGGTGGCTCCCGACACGATCACCTTGGCGAGCAGTGGGTCATAAAACGGACTGACCTCGGTCCCCGTACCGATCCAGGTGTCGACTCGGACGCCGGGCGCGGATCCGGCAGTGCGATCCGGGAAGGTCGCCGCGGTGACCAATCCGGCACTCGGCCGGTAGTCGTGCCCGGGATCCTCGGCGTAGACCCGCGCCTCGACGGCCCAGCCGGTAATCGCCGGTCCGCCCTCGGGCTGTTCGTCCACCATCGAGGTGTCCCCGCCCGCGAGCCGCAGCATCCACTCGACCAGATCGACCCCGGTCACCGCCTCGGTCACCGGATGCTCGACCTGCAGCCGGGTATTCATCTCCAGGAACGAGGCCGCGCCGCGGTCGACGTCGTAGACGAATTCGACCGTGCCCGCCGATCGGTACCCGACCGATCGGGCCAACTCCCGCGATGCCGCGAGCAACTGCTCCGGCAGACCCGCCGCGAGCCCGGGCGCCGGCGCCTCCTCCAGCACCTTCTGATTGCGCCGTTGCAGCGAACAATCCCGGGTGCCGAGACTGACCACCCGTCCGCGACCATCCCCGAACAGCTGTACCTCGATATGCCTGGCCCGCGCCACGAACCGCTCCAGAAAGACACCGGTCGAGGAGAAGTTCGTCGCGGCCAGCCGCTGCACGCGTCGATATGCCGAGCGCAGCTCATCGGCATTGCCGCAGGCCTGCATGCCGATACCGCCGCCGCCACCGACCGCCTTGAGCATCACCGGATAACCGATGCGTTCGGCCTCGGCCACCGCGTGATCGGCGGATTCGAGCAGTCCGCTGCCCGGAATCAGCGGCACCCCTACGGCTTTCGCTGTCTGCCTGGCAGTGTGCTTATCGCCGAAGATGCGCAGTTGCTCCGGCGTCGGCCCGACGAACGCGATGCCGGATTCGGCCACGGCCGTGGCGAAATCCGCATTCTCCGAAAGGAATCCGTATCCAGGGTGAATCGCGCCAGCACCCGTCGACAATGCCGCGTCGATCACCCGGTCGGTGCGCAGATAGGACTCCGCGGCCGGGCTCGGTCCCAGATGTACCGCGACATCGGCGATTTCGACATGTGCCGCACCCGCATCGGCGTCGGAGTAGACGGCGACGGTCTTCAAGCCCAATGCGCGGGCCGTCCGCATGACCCGGCACGCGATCTCGCCGCGATTGGCGACCAGGACGGTATCGAACTCCAGTGCCACTGGAATCTCCCTATTCAGTTGCCAGGGACATCGCGGCAATGGCCCGCGTGACCCGATCGAGGACGACATCGAGCGATTCGCCGATATGGGTGTGCAGCAAGCGGTACGCCAGCGGAAGATCCTGTGCCAGTACGGCATCCAGAATTCCCAGATGCTCGGCGATGGTGGTCTCGATCCGGTTGTTGACCATGAAGTCGTACATCCGCACATGCCGGATCCGTGAGTTCACCGCCTTCAACGAGCGCACCAGTTCGGCATTGCCCGCCGCCGTCAACAGGGTGACGTGGAATTCCTCGTCCCGAACCACGAAACCGGGCTCCTGCTCGGGCGGATCGGCCCGCAAGACCAGCCAAGCCTGCCGCTCGGCCGCGAGCAGTGCGTGATCGTGTACCACTGCCGGATTGTCGATGGCCCGCTGAATTCCACTGAGCTCCAGGGTGATTCGCAGCTCATAGAGATCACGGATCAGCGGAATGCTCGGCCGTACCGGGGTGAACCCGTACTCCTCGCGCTGCAGCAGCCCGTCCGAGCACAGCACCGTCAGCGCCTCGCGGATCGGTGTCCGGGAGATCCCGAACCGAGCCGACAACTTGGGTTCGGTCAGGCGCTCACCGAACCTGATATCCCCGTTCATCAGCTCGCCGCGCAACGTCGTATAAACCACATCACGCAACGGTCGTCCCGCCGCATCCGCCTGTGTGGCCACCCTTGTCGACATGCCTGTATACGCTATGGACCTCGCGTTTCGTCGAGATGACCGCAAGTTAGCAAGCGGTAAGAGTGTGCTCACCGCCCCATATGGGACATCGCGGGACATATCGGAACGGCCGCGCTGTCATTCGGTCCGTCCTCGGCGCGCCTCCTTCCGGAACTTCTCACCAGCGGTGCACAGTGAGGTTGAGCAGACAGCAACACCTGGCAACGTCGCGCCACTGCAGGACACAGTGCCGCAGCAGGGTGATGAGCGGCCCGACGCGCGGTAGCGGAGCCAGCGGAGACGAACCCGCCGACAGCTCTCCCGCGCCGTCAGTCGGTGGCGATCCGCTCTCGGCGCCGGGTGCACCTACGAGCAGTCACGGGAGGTACCGATGGAAGCGTTCGTGATCGTCGGCTTGCTAGCCCTGATTTGCGGGCTACTAGCGGTCATCGCCTGCGCGGTGTGGTGGCCGACCCCGTACCGTCGGGCCACCCGGCGCAAACAGCTCCGCCCCCGGCCTGTGCAGGCCGGGGGCGGAGCCGTTCGTCTCAACCACGAGTCGGGGTGACAGGATTTGAACCTGCGACCTCTTCGTCCCGAACGAAGCGCGCTACCAAGCTGCGCCACACCCCGTGAATCGAACCTGGAGTAGCTTACAACAGCTCGGGTCCAGACGTTAAACCGGCAGGTCAATCACCCTGCATGGGGTCGAATGCTGGTGAAGATCTGCATCGCGGTCGCCGCGTCGACGGCGTTGGGGACGCCGGTGTCGGCGGCGATCACCATGACGAAGCTGCCGTTATCGGTGGGGGTGGCGAAGGTGTAGACGGAGAAGTCCGCCGCGCAGCCGGGGGTGACCTTGGTCGCGGTGCCCTTGGTCTCGACGAACATGCCCTGCTGGGAGCCGTCGAGGGAACTGAGCGGCTGCGGGGGGCTCGGTGTGCCGCCCGGTGAGTTCGTGTACGCGATCTTGGCGGTCGTGGTGCCGAGTTCGGTTGCGGCGGTTGCCGAATCGCTGTCCTTGGAACCGGTCAGGAAGGCCACGGTGCGGGTGGAGCCGGGGCAGTAGCTCTTGCCCTCGGTCGCCAAGCCCTTGCCGGTGACGGCGTTGGGCGGCTCACCGAAACCGCCGACCTTGCCGTCGGGCGCAACGGTCCAGTCGGCGGGCACGTCATAGGCGGCGCCGAGGTCCGAAGCGACCACCACCTGATAGCCGGGCACGACCGCGGTTTCGTGCTCGGCCGGGGCGCTGGGCTTACTGGTGCTCGGCGGGGTGTGCGAGCCCGTGGTCGTGAGCGCGCTCACCATCGACGGCGGCGGATTCTGCGCGGAGGTGTCATCCGGCCCGCTGTTGGCGACCACGATCGCCGTCACCCCGCCCGCGACCACCAGCGCCGCCACCGCGGCGGCGACCCACGCGATACCGCGCCCGCCCCTGCGGCGATTCGGACTCAACGCGGCCTGCGTGAGTCGGTCACCGAAGAGCGCATTCAGGCCGCCGTCTTGTCCATAGGGCGATCGCGCTGGCCCCGGTGGCCCGAATGCTGTTGCGCCGGGCTGGAGTTGCGTCGTCGAACCGGTCTGTCCCCGGCTGGTCTGCCATGGCGCGGTGGATTCGTACTGTGTCGAGGCCATCGATGCGGGTCCCCACTGCGCCGTGGGTTCGAATTGCCCTTGCGCGCTTTCGGTTCGGGTCGATCCGGTGTAGCCGGGTTGCCACTGCAAATGACCCGCTGGGGTATTGGCACCGTTATTCGACCAGTTCGACGCACCGCTGCCGGATGGCGGTACCGGCGGATCGAGGTACACCGGCGCGCCGAACGTGTCGTGCGCCTGGGCGCTGGGGGCGCTGTGCCCCTGCGCTGGCTGTGGCTGCGGCTGGGTGGGAGCGGAGAGCTCGGGCTGTCCCAGCGCAGGACCGAATTGGCCTGCGCCGTAATGCTGTTGTTGATACGGCGTACCGGGTCGTCCCAAATCCGTTGATTCGTCGCGCCGGTCGTCGAAATCACTCACACTGGTTCCCCTGCCTGCCGTCAGTCTCGGCAAGGGACCTTAGCCGAACTCAGCGTGCGATGGCTTCCGAGGGTGAAACGCCCTGGCCACTATCGGCATTGGGGCGCTTCGGCGGTGCGGCGACCAGGGTCAGCAGCGTGGCCTCGGGGCGGCAGCAGAAGCGGTACGGCGCCCAGGGCGAAGTGCCGAGACCCGCGGAGACGTGCAGTTGGGTATGCGTGCCCCACTTGGAGGAGCCCTTCACCCGCGATCGGTCGATACCGCAGTTGGTGACCAGCGCACCGTAGCCGGGCAGGCACAGCTGGCCGCCATGTGTATGCCCGGCCATGACCAGGTCGTAGCCGTCCTCGGCGAAGCGATCCAGTACCCGGGGCTCGGGCGAGTGGGTCAGGCCGATGCTCAGCACGGCGAGCGGGTTCGGCGCGCCCGCGATGGTGTCGTACCGGTCGCGCTGCAGGTGCGGATCGTCGACGCCCGCGCTCGCGATCCGAATGCCGGAGACCTCGACGTCGCGGCGGACGTGGGTCAGATCCAGCCAGCCGCGCTCGGTGAAGGCCGCGCGCAGGTCCTTCCACGGCAGCGGCGCGCCGTACACCCGGCGGTGATCCTTCTTGAAGTACTTCGCCGGATTCTTCGGCACCGGCGCGAAATAGTCATTGCTACCGAAAACGAAAAGGCCTGGGCGGGAAAGCAATCCGCCGAGAGCCTGAACCACCGCGGGCACCGACTTCTGGTGCGACAGGTTATCGCCGGTATTGACGACCAGATCCGGCTCCAGCCGGTCCAGCTCCCGCAGCCACTGCTGCTTGAGCTTCTGACCGGGCATCATGTGCAGATCGCTGATGTGCAGCACCCGCAGCGACGATGAGCCCGGCGCCAGTACCGGCATCGTGGCCTCACGCAGTACGAAGGCGTTTCGTTCGATCAGCGAGGCGTAGCCGATACCGGCCACCGCGGCCCCGGCGGCTCCCAACGCGGTTCGTCGGATAGCGGAGGTCGAGATTACGGGCATTTGCCCAGCATAGGTGACCCAGGTGCGGAACGCCGAGTGTGTTTCCGCACAAGCGGTCGGCGTGGTGCGGTCAATTCCGACCCGCGGCACGGGCGACGGGCGATCCAGGGGCGCCGCCACGCAAATGTAGTGGGCCGGGAACAGCGAAGCGGCTACCGTGTGGCACATGTCGGAACTCAAATCGCAGCTGCGCGCGGATATGACCGCCGCGATGAAAGCCAAGGACACGCTGCGCCTCGCCACGCTCAGGATGCTGCTCGCCGCCATCCAAACCGCTGAGGTGGCGGGCTCGCAGGCGCGGGAGCTTTCCGATGCCGAGGTCATTGCCGTACTGCAGAAAGAGGCGAAGAAGCGCAGCGAAGCGGCCGAGGTCTACACCCAGGCCGGGCGTGGCGAACTGGCCGCCAACGAACATGCCGAGGCGCGCATCATCGATGAATATCTGCCCAGCCAGCTCACCGACGCGGAAGTCGCCGACGTCGCGGACACCGCGATCGCCCAGGTCGCCCAGGAACTCGGCGAGCGGCCGGGCATGCGGCAGATGGGCCAGGTCATGAAGGCCGCCACCGCGATCGCCGCGGGTAAAGCCGATGGCTCGCGGCTCTCGGCCGCCGTGAAAGCGCGCCTCTAGCACCGGCACAAGTCGGGATAAACGAAACCGCCGACCCGGATCTGATCCGGGTCGGCGGTTTCGTGTTGTCGAAGCGTTATCGAGGAGCGGGGAATCCCGGGATGTTCGGGAATCCCGGAATGCCCGGGATGCCCGGAATGGGAATCCCCGGTGGCGCGCCGGGTCCGGGTGCGGGCGCCGGGACCCGCTGCGTCCCATCACTGATGTAGATGGTGATCACCGACCCGGGGATCGCCGATCCGTTCGGCGCGGTCCCCATCACCGTCCCCTTCGGCGGTGCACCGGCGCCGTTCACCGGTGACACCTGGAAGCCGGCCGCTACCAGTGCGGCGGTGGCCTGGCCCTGTGACATATTGGCGACATCGGGGACCTGGGCCTGATTGGATCCGCGCACATATTTATCGTCCAGCGGCGGCAGTCCGGGCGGCGGGAAGTTCCCGATCACCGGCTTGACCGCGTTGAACCAGGTGCGGGCGGGTTCGTTACCACCGAAGAGATTGCCGTCGCCGCAGCTGCGCAGCGGGAACGAGCAGATCTCGCCCGGCGTCGGGCTGTCGCCGTAGACGTAGGCCGCGGCCGCCAGTGAATTGGTGAAGCCGACGAACGCCGAGGAGCGGTGGCTCTCGGTGGTCCCCGTCTTGGCCGACAGCGGCATATTCCAGCCGGTGGCCTGCGCCGCACCGGCCGCCGTACCGCTGACGTCGTCCTTGCTCATCGCGTTGGCAAGGGTGTTCGCCAGGCCGGGGTCGACGACCTGTTCACAGGCCTGCTGGGTGAGCGGTACCGTCCGGCCGGAGCGGTCGACCACCTCCTTGATCGGCGACGGCGGGCACCACCGGCCGCCGGAACTCAAGGTGGCGGCCACATTCGACAGCTCGAGCGGGTTGATCGCGACCGGGCCGAGGGTGAACGAGCCGAGGTTCTGTTCCTTGATCATGTCCGCCAGGCTCTGATTGCCGTGGCCCGAGCTGCCCGCCTCGGTGTAGGAGCGCATGCCCAGGCGCACTGCCATATCAACGGTCGGGGTGACCCCGACGGCCTGGATCAGCTTGACGAACGCGGTATTCGGCGAGGTGGCCAGCGCCTCGGTCACCGACATCGGCGACTTGTAATTGCCCGCGTTCTGCACGCAGTAGGTGGCGGGCGGGCAGCCGCGCGCACCACCGTTACCCATGCCCTTGGCCTCGAACCGGCCCGGCACATCGAGTTGGGCGTTGATACCCATGCCCTTTTCCATGGCGGCGGCGGTGGTGAAGAGCTTGAAAATCGAGCCGGCACCGTCACCGACCATCGAATACGGCTGCGGCTGCACCGTTTCGTTGGCATCGCGGTTCAGGCCGTAGGTGCGGCTGCTCGCCATGGCGAGCAGCGGATGCGAATCCTGTCCGGGGCCGACCACCGACATCACCTGGGCGATATCGTCGAGGTTCGGGTTCGCGGCCTCGGTGACCGAGCGCTTCACCGAATCCTGTAGGGCCGGATCAAGGGTGGTCTTGATCGTGTAGCCGCCGGTGTTGAGTTGTTCGCGGCTGATACCGGCATTGGCCAGGTACTGCATCGCGTAATCGCAGAAGAAGCCGCGATCATTGGCGGCGATGCACCCGCGCGGCAGCCCTTTCGGCTCGGGCAGCACGCCGAGCGGTTCGGACTTGGCCCTGCGGAATTCCTCGGCGCGGCTGGGGATGTTCTGGATCAGGGTGTCCAGCACGGTATTGCGCCGCTGCAGTACGCCCTCGGGGTTGGTGTAGGGATTCAGCTTCGAGCTGGACTGCACCATGCCAGCCAGCATCGCCGACTGCGTCATAGTCAGATTCACGGCATCGACACCGAAGTAGGTCTGCGCCGCGTCCTGGATGCCATAGGAGGCGTTACCGAAGGGCACAAGGTTCAGATATCTGGTGAGAATCTCGTCTTTGGTCAGCTCCCGGTCCAAGGTGAGCGCCATCCGGATCTCGCGTAGCTTGCGCGCCGGAGTGGTCTCGATGGCGGCCCGGCGCTCGGCGTCGGTCTTGGCGACGACGAGCAGTTGGAAGTTCTTCACATACTGCTGATCGAGGGTGGACGCGCCCTGCTGCACTTCGCCGCTGCTCGTATTGGTGAGGAACGCGCGCAGCGTGCCCTGCCAGTCCACGCCTTCGTGTTGGGCGAATCGCCGATCCTCGATGGAGACGATCGCCAACTTCATGTCGTTGGAGATTTTGTCGCTGGGGACCTCGAAGCGGCGCTGCTCGTACAGCCAGGCGATGGGTGTTCCGTTGGTGTCGACCATGGTCGAGACGGTGGGGACAGTGCCCTCGACCAGTTCTGCGGACACATTGTCGACGGCGTCGGCGGCACGGTTGGAGACGAACCCGAAACCGCCTGCGAGAGGGAACAACAACCCGGCGACGAGCACGGCGGCCAGCGCGCAGCTGCCGGCCAGCCTCGCGAGCGTATGTGTGATCGGCACGAGCCCCAGACTACGGGGTGCCGATCCGGGGCTCTCGGGTGTGTTTGTCAGTCCGTCGGATCGTGCGGTTCGCGCGACCGAATCGGCGTGTCGTTGGACGGAATCCGGCGTGTCGTTGAAGGGCGAACCGCATGTCGGGTCGACCGCCCGGTTCTCGATCACGTTTGCATGGACGGACGTACCAAAAAGTCTCGGGACGGTCTTGCGCAGAAGCCATACCTTTACCTAGATTGAGAACCCAGTGTGATAGAGCTAACACTCAAAGTGGAATGTGGTGCAGTTCGCAGCGGGGTTTGGGTTGCTGCGGCACTGACACGCGATTCTGGAGCGCCGTTGACCCGGTGTTCGGACTGCAAAGGGGCACACCAAATGCACATGACAACCCCCATCGCTCGATTGGACGTAGAGCAGGCCGAAGCGAGGATCGCCTGGGTTGCCCAGGCCCGATGCAAGGAAGTAGACCCTGATCAACTGTTCGTCCGCGGCGCGGCGCAGCGCAAGGCGGCGACGATCTGCAGGCACTGCCCGGTGCTGATGCAGTGTGGGGCCGATGCACTCGATAATCGAGTCGAATTCGGCGTGTGGGGTGGCATGACCGAGCGGCAGCGTCGCGCGCTGCTGAAGCAGCATCCGGAGGTGACGTCCTGGGCCGACTTCTTCCAAGCCCAACGTCACCATCAGGTAGCAATCTAACCCGGAAACTGGAACCGAGCCCGCGATTGCGGGCTCGGTTCCGTTAATGGGTCTATATCAATCCGGCATCAGAATGACACAGTGGCCCAAACGATTTCGGGGCCCGAACGATTTCGGCTCGAATCGTCACGATCAGGCGGTCACCTCGACCGCGTGCGCATCGGTGAGTTGTACTCCGACCGCCCGCAGCGCCTCCAGATCGGAGACCTCGAAGGGCAGCGCGGTCACCGAGGCGATCGACACCCGCGGATGCGCTCCGGTGAACCGGTGCAGCAGATGCAGTTCGCGCTTGGCGGTCGCCATCCGCTGGGCGTGGATGCGCAGCACCGCGGCGGTGAGCGGATCGGATTCGGCCAGCTGATCAGCGGCGGTGAGCGCATGGTCGGCGGGCAGTCCGCTGAGCACCGGATGAGTGCGGTTCAAGATCAATCCGGCCAGCGGCATGCGTTCGGTCGAGAGACGGTCGACGAAGAACGACGCCTCGCGCAGTGCATCGGGTTCGGGGGCCGCGACCACCAGAAAGTGCGTGCCCGGCTTGGACAGCATCGCGTAGGTCCGGTCCGCGCGATCCTGGAAACCACCGAACAGCGAGTCCAGCGACTGCAGGAAGTTCGACGCGTCCTTGAGCATCTGCCCACCGACAATGGTCGACACACCGCGCACGGCCAGGCTCATCGCGCCGGTCACCAGCCGGGTGACACCGCGACCGGGAGCCATGATGACCCGGATCATCCTGCCGTTCAAGAAGTTTCCGAGACGCTTGGGCGCATCGAGAAAGTCCAGCGCATTGCGGGACGGGGGAGTGTCGACCACGATGAGGTCCCACTCCTTGTGTCCGGCCAGCTGGCCGAGCTTCTCCATCGCCATGTATTCCTGCGTGCCGCCGAAGGAGGAGGCGACCGTCTGATAGAAGGGGTTGGCGAAAATCTGCTCCGCCTTCTCCGGACTGGTGTGCTCGAGCACCATATCGTCGAAGGTGCGACGCATATTGAGCATCATCGCGTGCAGTTCGCCCTTGGCCTCCGGACCGAGCGCCACCCGCTGCGGGCTGTTGTCCAGATCGGCGACACCGAGTGACTGGGCCAGTCGCCGCGCCGGATCGATGGTGAGCACCACAACCTTGCGGCCCTGTTCCGCCGCGCGCAGCCCGATGGCCGCCGCGGTGGTCGTCTTGCCGACGCCGCCGGAGCCGCAGCAGACCACCACCCGTGCCGTGGGGTCCTCGATGATCCTCGAAATATCCAGTGGCGTGGTCACATTCGGGATGCTCATCGGACTCCCTGCTTACTCAGATGTTCGGCCAGTTCATAGAGGCCGCCGAGATCCATACCGTCGGCGAGTGCGGGCAGATACATCCGCGCCACATCGACCTTCGCGAGTTCGACGGCGCTATCGTCCTGTGCCTGCAAAGTGGCCGCGTGCTCCACGGTTTCGGTGATCAGCCCCTGGAAGTCCTGGTCCGGCACTGTGATTCCGGCCTCGGTGAGTCCGGTGCGAATGGCGTCGCGGTCGATATCGCCGCGCGCGGCCCTGTTGCGCACCTCGGCGGGTAGTTGCCCCTTGGTCGCGCGGTTCACGATGACGGTGCCGATCCGCAGGTCATTGGCGGTGAGTTCGGCGACCGCGTCGGCGGTCTCCTGTACCGGCAGCGCCTCGAGCAGGGTGACCAGGTGGATCATCGTCTGATCGGAGTGCAGCAGGTTCGAGACGCCCTCGGCCTGCGAGGCGATCGGCCCGCCCTTGGCCACCTCGACCATGGCCTGGGTGACATCGAGGAAGCTGGCGATCCGTCCGGTCGGGGGTGCGTCGACGACGATTTCGTCGAAAACGGGCTTGCCCTGCTTATCCACCCGGACTGCGCATTCCTTGATCTTGCCGGTCAGGATGACATCGCGCAGACCGGGTGCGATCGTGGTGACGAATTCGATGGCGCCGACCCGGCGCATGGCCCGCCCGGCGAAGCCCAAGTTGTAGAACATATCGAGGTATTCGAGGAAGGCATGCTCGATATCGAGCGCAAGCGCGACCACCTCACCGCCGCCATCCGCGGTGGCAATCCTGGTCTCGGTGGGCGGCAACGGCGGCAGATCGAATAACTGGGCAATGGACTGCCTGCTCTCCACCTCGACCAACAGCACCCGCCGCCCACCCGCGGCCAGCGCGAGCGCCAGCGCCGCCGCGACCGTCGACTTGCCGGTTCCCCCTTTGCCGGAGACATAGTGCAAGCGGGCCTTGTCCGCGCGCTCCGGCCAACCCGTTTCCAGCCCCGGCTCCGCCGAAATAGGCACTGCTGTTGGTACTCCCACGATCGCGAGCCTATAACCCGTTCTGAGATCCCGCCCCAGCGATACGGTCACTAGCCGACTTTGCCGGCGATTCCGTCCCAGACAGTGAGACGCATCGCATTGGAACGGGGCGAGATCACCACGGCCCCCAAATCGCCACAGAGCGAGTCTTACGAGCGACCCGTCTCACATCCGAGCCGTCGAAGCGCATAGCGACGTAGTCGGGAGTCTCGACGGCTGGGCTGGTGTACGCCGGGTATTGACGATCCGCCCCTCGGCAACCCAGACGAAGCGAGTGACGCGCTCGCGGCCTGTCTCAGATCCGAGCCTCGAAGCGCATGCAACGAAGTCTCGACAGCCAGGCCGCTGCACACCGGGTACTAACGATCCGCACCTCAGCGACCACCACGGAGCGAGTCTTACAAGCGACCCGTTCGCGACCCGACTCACATCAGAGTCGTCGAAGCGCATGCGACGAGGTCTCTAGTCTCGACGCACCTCGGTGACCCCGACCGAGCGAGTCTTACAAGCGACCCGTTCGCGACCCGTCTCGCGTCCGAGCTGTCGAAGCGCACATGACGAGGTCTCGAGTCTCGACGGCTGGGCTGGTGTACGCCGCGTGTTGACGATCCGCACCTCGCCAACCCCAACGGAGCGAGTCTTACAAGCGACCCGTCCGCGACCCGTCTCGCGTCCGAGTCGTCGAAGCGCACATGACGAGGTCTCGAGTCTCGACGGCTGGGCTGGTGTACGCCGGGTGTTGACGATCTGCACCTCGCCAACCCCGACGGAGCGAGTCTTACGAGCGACCCGTTCGCGGCCCGTCTCGCGTCCGAGTCGTCGAAGCGATGTGCCGTAGTCGCGAGTCTCGACGGCTCGGACGCGAGACCAAGGGGGCCGCGAACACGCCGCGCCCGCGCGGCCAACAACACAGCCAAAGATACAGTCGGTGCATGAGTGAATCGAAGGTGTGGGAGTACGCCACCGTTCCGCTGCTCACGCATGCGACCAAGCAGATCCTGGATCAGTGGGGCGCCGATGGCTGGGAGCTGGTGACCGTGCTCCCCGGTCCGACCGGTGAACAGCACGTCGCCTACCTCAAGCGTCCCAAGTAAGCAAAGGATTCGCCAATGACCCAGTGGGAAAAGAACCTCACCCAACTCGGACTGACCTTGCCGCCGGTCGTGGCACCGGTCGCCGCCTACATTCCGGCGATCCGCACCGGTTCGCTCGTCTATACCTCCGGGCAGCTGCCGTTCGTGGACGGGCAGCTCTCGGCGACCGGCAAGGTCGGCG
This sequence comes from Nocardia sp. CA-107356, assembly GCF_050946365.1. Taxonomy (NCBI): domain Bacteria; kingdom Bacillati; phylum Actinomycetota; class Actinomycetes; order Mycobacteriales; family Nocardiaceae; genus Nocardia; species Nocardia sp. CA-107356. The sequence goes on from NZ_CP191992.1 coordinate 477,260, forward strand.
CCGAGGTCTCGCTCGAACAGGCCAAGGAGGCAGCGAAGTTCTGCGCGCTGAACGCGATCGCCGCGGTGCACGATCTGGTCGGGCTCGATGCGGTGGTGCGGATCGTCAAGGTTGTCGGATTCGTCGCCTCCGCACCGGGATTCACCGATCAGCCGCAGGTCATCAATGGTGCCTCGGAGCTGCTCGGTGCGGTCTTCGGTGATGCGGGCGTGCACGCGCGTTCCGCGGTCGGCGTCGCCGAACTGCCCCGCAGCACCCCCGTCGAAGTCGAACTGATCGTCGAAGTGCGCTAGACAGGTCCGCAGGCAGACCATTTCGAGCGACCTGCAAGCAGTCGCTACGGCTAGATTTTCGATCGACTGGGGTACTCCGATGACGCTCACCCATCCCGCATACGACCAGCTGCGGCAGGTTACGCCGACCGCGGCGGTCGTACTTGCGGACAATCCAGGCCAGATGACGCTGGAGGGCACCAACACCTGGCTGTTGCGCGCCCCGGGGCAATCGGAGTATGTGGTCGTCGATCCGGGGCCGAAGGATAAGGCGCACAGCGCGGCGATCGTCCGCGCGACGGGCGGCAATATCGCGCTCACCCTGATCACCCATCGGCATCACGACCACACCGGCGGCATCGACCACCTGGTCGAGCTGACCGGTACCCCGGTCCGGGCCAGGACCGCCGAATTCCTGCGCGGCTCCGATGCGCCGCTGGTCGACGGCGAGGTGATCGAGGCGGCCGGTCTCCGGATCGCCGTCCTCGACACCCCCGGCCACACCAAGGATTCGGTGAGCTTCGTCCTCGATGACGCGGTTTTGACCGGTGACACCATTCTCGGCTCCGGTACCACCGTGCTGGACTCCAGCGACGGCACCCTTGCCGATTACCTGGCGTCGCTGGACAAGCTGGTTGAGGTGGGCGCGGGACGTGCGCTGTTACCCGCGCACGGTCCGGATCATCCCGATCTGGAGCCGATCGCCCGCTACTACGTCGCGCACCGGCAACAGCGTCTCGATCAAGTGCGCGAGGCGCTGCGCGTGCTCGGCCCGGACGCGGGTGCGATGGCGGTGGTGCGCAAGGTCTATGCCGATGTCGATAAGCGACTGTGGTTGGCCGCGCGCAGTTCGGTGCAGGCACAGCTCGAGTACTTGCGTGCCGAGCAGAACTAGACACCCGAGCAGAACTGGCAAACACAACAGCACGCTGAGTTCATTGAAGCGCTGAACTCAGCGTGCTTTTGTATCTGTGCTGTGGCGTCCGTCCGTCACCGTGCGGCTATGCGGCGGTGGGGGCCGGTTGCCGGTATGGGGCGAGCGTCAGCGCGCGCGGCGGGCCAAGCGCTCGGAGTCGGAGATCAGCACGCTCTTGCCCTCCAGCCGCAGCCAGCCGCGATGCGCGAAGTCGGCGAGCGCCTTGTTCACGGTCTCGCGGGAGGCGCCGACCAGCTGGGCGATCTCCTCCTGGGTGAGGTCGTGGGTGACCCGCAGCGCACCGGCTTCCTGGGTGCCGAACCGCTGCGCGAGCTGCAGCAACGCCTTGGCGACCCGGCCGGGAACGTCGGTGAAGATCAGGTCGGCCAGGTTGTTGTTGGTGCGGCGCAAACGGCGGGCGAGGACGCGGAGCAACTGCTCGGCGATCTCGGGCCGCTGGTCGATCCAGGACTTGAGTGCGTCACGGTCCATGGTGACCGCGCGCACCTCGGTCACGGTGGTTGCGGTCGAGGTGCGCGGACCCGGGTCGAAGATCGACAGTTCACCGAACATGTCCGACGGACCCATGATGGTCAGCAGGTTCTCCCTGCCGTCCGGGGAACGTCGTCCGATCTTCACCTTGCCCGAGGTGATGATGTACAACCGGTCACCGGGCTCGCCCTCGTTGAAGATGACATGCCCGCGCGGAAAATCGACGGGCTGCAGTTGTTTGGCGAGAGCCGCCACCGCGGTGGGCTCTACGCCTTGGAAGATGCCTGCTCTGGCGAGGGCCTCGTCCACGAATGTGCTCCTTATGGGAAATGGCTCTGTCCTGGACCGAAGCGATTCGGCCAACAGCGCAGTCTACGCGGCATTACGACAGCGTAGTGACAGACGCCACGTAACGAGTGGATTGCGCGACGTGCCAGGTACTGGTCGGTAGGGATTCAGCTGGCGCGTGCGACGTCCAGTTCTTCACCACGGGACCGGCGCCTGCGCATCCGTGCCACCGCGGCGGGCAGTCCGAGCTTCGTCAGCTCCTTCACTTCGGCGTTACTTGCCTTGTCCAGGTACTGCTGAACCTCTTCGTCGGGTTCGAGAAGTTTGCGGAGCCGATTCTCGACCCGCTCCATGCCCAGTGCAAATAGCATCAGCACCACTGGGAAGAGCACCACAGCGAGTCCTTGCATGACGAGCAGTAAACACGGTCTAGGTCTCAGATGGAACACGGCAAGAGATCTAGGAGGGCACCGTTGCGGCGTGGTTCCGTATGGTGGACAGGTGCGTGTCTCCCCCTCCACAGCCGCCGTCGGCGGGCCTTCGCCTGCCGCCGAGGCGACCGATGCGCAACCCGCCGCGGTCTCCGTTCCGAAACGCAAATCCCGAGCGCGACAAGCGGAAACCCAGTTGGGCCTGACCCGAAGAGCCCGCCGGATGGACCGTGCGCTCGCGGTGGCTTTCCCGGATGCGCACTGTGAACTCGACTTCACCACTCCGCTCGAATTGGCGGTCGCCACAATACTTTCCGCACAGTGCACCGATGAACGGGTGAATCTGACCACACCCGCGCTGTTCGTCAAGTATCGAAATGCCCGCGCCTATGCCGAGGCGAACCGCGCCGAGCTGGAGGAATACATCCGGCCGACCGGCTTCTTCCGCAACAAGACCAGTTCGCTGATCGGGCTCGGCCAGGCACTGGTCGAACGCTACGACGGTGAATTGCCTCACACCCTCGACGAATTGGTGCAGTTGCCCGGCATCGGCCGCAAGACTGCCAACGTCATCCTGGGCAACGCCTTCGAGGTGCCGGGCATCACGGTTGATACCCACTTCGGCCGCTTGGTGCGGCGCTGGGCGTGGACCACCGAGGAAGATCCGGTGAAGGTCGAGCACGCCATCGGCGAGCTGATCGAGCGCAAGGAATGGACGATGCTGTCCCATCGCGTGATCTTCCACGGGCGCCGGGTCTGTCATGCCCGCAAACCCGCATGCGGTGTCTGCATCCTGGCCAAGGACTGCCCGTCGTTCGGCGCTGGGCCGACCGATCCGGATACCGCGGCCAAGTTGGTAAAGGGTCCGGAGGCGGAGCATCTGCTCGAGCTGGTGGGCCGGTGAGACGGATACCTGTCGCGGCGCGCTTGGCGCTGGCAGGGTTGATCACCGTGGTGGCCTTGGCGGTCGCGCTGTGGCCGCGCCATAGCGACGACACCGCGACGGTTGGCGACCATCCGGCGAACTCCGCTACCACGGCCGCGCTCGCCGCACGCACCGCCGCCGGGCTCACGCAATGTCCGGTGCCCGCGGCCGATGCGGTGGGACGCGGGCCGCTTGCGGGGCTCGGCCTCGGGTGTCTGGCCGACGGAAATCCGGTCGATCTGGCGGCCGCGCTCGCGGGTAAACCGGCACTGCTGAACCTGTGGGCGTACTGGTGCGGACCGTGCGCCAAAGAGTTGCCGGATGTGCAGGAGTACGCACGACGCGCCGGAAACGCGATTACCGTGCTGACGGTGCACAGCGATCCTGATGAGGCGAGGGCGCTCGCGTTGCTGACCGATGTGAAGGTGACATTGCCCGGCGTGCTCGATCCGCGCGCCAAGGTCCGCACAGCGGTGGGCGCGCCCGCAGTACTGCCGGTGTCGGTGCTGCTGCGTGCGGACGGATCGGTCGCCGAGGTGGTTGTGCGCGCCTTCGCCGGCGTCGACGATATCGCCGATACGGTCGCGAACAATCTGGGAGTTGCGGCATGACGGATATCCCCACGTCCGGAGGCATCCCGAAATGGCTGCGCCGAGCCGCGGACCCGAATACCGACGTCTCCGACACGCTGACCTTGGCGCGAGCACTGCGGCGGGCCATGATCGCCAACAGCACGCCACGGCAGGCCGCCGTGCTCGTACTGTTCAGCGGTTCGCCCGAACCGGATCCCGATGCCCCCGGCGGGCTGCCCGCCGACGCGGATGTGCTGCTCACCCAGCGCGCGTCCACCATGCGTCAGCATCGCGGTCAGGTCGCCTTCCCCGGCGGTGCGGTCGATCCAGGTGACTCCGGGCCGATCGACACTGCGCTACGCGAGGCCTGTGAGGAGACCGGGCTGGCGCGCGATGGCGTCGAACCCTTCGCTATGCTGCCGAAACTGTTCGTGCCCCCGTCCCGATTCGATGTGACCCCGGTGGTGGCCTACTGGCACACCCCGAGAGAGGTCCGAGTGGTCAATCACGGCGAGACCGAACGCGTCGTGCGGGTGCCGTTGGCCGACCTGCTGGAACCGGCGAACCGCTTCATGGTGCGCGGCAGCGTCGGTTACCAGAGTCCGGCATTCCAGGTCGACGGCCTGCTGGTGTGGGGACTGACCGGCGGCATTCTGGCCGGGATCTGCAAAGCCGCCGGGTGGGAACGGGAATGGGACCACAGCGATGTCCGTGATCTGGAGACCGCGCTGGCGGCCGTAGGGATGACGTTATGACCTCATCGGCTTGGCTCGATATCGCGGTGGTACTGCTCGCACTGCTGGCCGCCTCCTCCGGCTGGCGGCAGGGCGCGGTGGCTTCCGCACTGGCCTTCCTCGGCGTCGTACTCGGCGCGGTCGCCGGCATCCTCATCGCGCCGCACATTCTGATCCACGTCAACGAGGGCAGACCGCGGGTGCTCACCGGGGTGCTGTTGATCGTGCTGCTGGTCATCGTCGGTGAGGTCGCGGGCATGGTCCTCGGCCGGGCCGCGCGCGGCGGTATGCGTCATCCGTTCACCCGCAGCGTGGACAGCGTCATCGGTGCCCTGCTGCAAGCGGTCGCGGTGCTGGTCACCGCATGGCTGCTGGCACTGCCGCTGGCCACCTCCTCCCAGCCCGCGATCGCCTCGGCCATCAACGGCTCGAAGGTGCTCGCCGACGTCAACGACGTTTCCCCGAACTGGCTGCGCCGCCTTCCCAATGAATTCTCCAAGCTGCTCAACACCTCCGGCCTTCCGGATGTCATCGGTCCCTTCGGCCGCGCCCCGATCGCGGCCGTCGAACCACCGGATCCCAGCGTCCTCGCCAGCCCGGTGGCGGCCTCGCTACAGCAGAGCGTGCTGCGCATTCGCGGCGTCGCCCCGAGCTGCCAGCGCGCACTCGAGGGCTCGGGATTTGTGATTGCGCCCGAGCGGGTCGTGACCAATGCCCACGTAGTCGCCGGAACCACCAGTATCACGGTGGACGCCGTCGGTGGTCCGCTCAACGCTTCGGTCGTGCTGTTCGATCCCTCCAAGGACGTCGCGATACTGGCGGTGCCCGGGCTAGTCGCCCCGGTGGTGGAGCAGGCACCAACGTCCGCGCGCTCGGGCGAGAATGCCATCGTGCTCGGATATCCGGGTGGTGGGCGGTACACGGCCAGCGCGGCCCGAATCCGCGAAACGCTGGACCTGACCGGACCGACGATCTACCGCAACGGCACCGTCGAACGCGAGGTCTACACGGTCCGCGGACAGGTCCGCGCGGGCAATTCCGGTGGGCCGCTGGTGGATACGGATGGCCGCGCGCTCGGCATCGTATTCGGTGCCGCGGTGACCGACGACGACACCGGATACGTCCTGACATTGGCAGAGGTCCGGCCGCAACTCGATGCCGCGACGGCCTCCGTCACGTCGGTGGAAACCGGTGCGTGCGTATTGAGTTGATCGACGAGCGACACAGGGGTGCAGCTGCCCCTGTGTCCGTGCGTCGGCTGCGGCTCACACCGGCCCGCGGGGTCGGCGTCGTGCACCTGCTTCTGTTTCCGCACGATCGCTGTGGCGTTGACGGGCTGGCAATGTCGGCGTCGTGCCTCCGCCCTGGTGTCGGTTCGACGGCTGCGCCGCTGACCGGCCCCCGCAGGGTCTGCGTCTGCCCCTGTGCCGGTGTGGCCGCCGCGGTCCTGACCCGCGCCGTAGGGTCGGTCTCAGCCGAGCAATTTGGCCAGCTCGGCCGTGACCGCATCCGGATTCTCTTGGTGCGCGAAGTGGCCCGCGTCCGGGATCACGACTTGCCGTCGCTGCGGTGACCATCGGCGGCCGCGCTGGAAGGTCGCGGGCAGGAGGTAGCCGTCGAGTTCGCCGCGCATGGCCAGGACCGGGATGCGGATCGGCTGCCGCATAGTGGCCATGAAGCGGCGGCCGTCCGGACGCCACTGGCTGCGGAAGGCCCAACGCTGGTATTCCAGGGCACAGTGCGCCGCGCCCGGGATCTGGATGGCCGAGCGCATCCGGTTGGCTGTATCGATGAATTCGGTGCTGCCCGAGAAGGTTCTGCTGACCCGCTGGCGCAGCAGCCGCTCGACTTCGAAGCCATTGCCGGAGGTGAGCAGGTGTTCGCCGTATCGAGGCAGCTGATAGCGCAGGAAATTCGGCAGCCAGGCGCGGCGTTGGCGCCGGTCCCGCAGCACCGCGCTCTTGAGAGCGACCGGGTGCGGGGAACTCACCAGCGCGATCGAGCGCACCAGCCGCGGGTGCAGCACCGCGGTCGTCCAGCAGACCAGTCCGCCGTCGGCATGGCCGACCAGCGTGGCCTCGGAGTAGCCCATGGCGCGGATGAGTCCGGCGACATCGCCCGCCAGCGTCCAGCCGTCATAGCCGCGCGGTGGTTTATCGCTGTCGCCGTAGCCGCGCAGATCCACCGCGACCGCGCGATAGCCCAGATCGGCGAGGCCGGTCAGCTGATGCCGCCAGGACCACCACAGGTCGGCGAATCCGTGGAGCAGCACGACCAGCGGTGCGTCCCTGCGGTCCGGCGCCGCCTCGACGATATGGAAGCGAATGCCGTTGGCATGCACGTCCCGATGCGTCCACGGTCCGTCGTAACGGACGCTGGACGGATCGGGAAACGAGTTGGACGACACGCCGATCGAGCCTAGTGTGGCGCGTGCCTCGCCGCCTAGTCGGCGCAGCCGGACCCGGCCGCGCCGAGCGCTTACTTCGACGGCTTCTCGAGCGCGAGGTGTTCCTCATGCGAGCCGAAGCCGCTCGGCAGCACTGTCCGTGCCTGCTTGAGCGAATCGATCGTCTTCGCCGGCGCCCGCAGTTTCTTGACGCGCAGATAGCCGAGCAGTGCCAATACCGCCGTTGCGACGATCATCAACAGGAACACGATCAGGAACGCCGCCCAGCGCGCCAGCCAGACATCGAGCAGTTCGCCGAGGAAGAAGAAAAAGAAGAAGGTGCTGAACAGCAGGACGGTCAGCGCGAGGATGAAGTAGACGCTGCCCTGCAGGCCCTTCTTGATCTCACCGGTCACCTCGGCCCTGGCCAGTTCGACCTCGGCGCGCACCAGTGTCGACATCTGCTCGGTGGCATCGCGGACCAGAGTGCCGAAGCTCGCCGATCCGATGGGGTCGGCATCCGTGAGGGGAATCGAGGTGACAGTGCGGTCGCGACGCGACTCGTCCCCGTTACCGCCGTTTGTGAAACTCACTTGGTCGACCCTTCTCCCTGTCCCGGCACTGTATCGGCCTCACTCTCTCGTTCTATCGCACGCGCATCCCGCCGCGCCTGGTGGACACGCCCACGCCGCAACAGTAGCGCCGAACCGGCGAGCGACGCCGCCATTGATGTCACCAACACCGCGGCCTTCGCCAATTCGACGGCCGAGCCGTCGCCTACGTCCGCCAGCGCGAGTTCTGCCACCAGAAGGCTAACGGTGAAGCCGATCGCGCCGAGCACCGAGAGGGCGAACATGTCTCGGTAGCCCAGGCTCGCCGGACGTTTGGCGATACCCAATCGGATTGCCACCCAGCTGATCCCGAAGATGCCGATGGTCTTGCCCAGCAGTAGTCCGAGAATGACAGCCAGTGACAGCCTATCGCTGAACAGCTGCTGGAAAACCTTGCCGTCCAACGGAACTCCGGAGGCGAACAAGGCGAACAGCGGCACGCAGAAGCCGGCCGAGACCGGCTGGATCAGGTGTTCGAGCCGCGTTGCCGGAGCCTGCGCCTCACCCGGGTCCTTGCGCGCTCTGGTCAGCAGGCCGAGCACGACACCGGCCAGGGTCGGATGGATGCCCGCCTCGTGCAGCGCGTACCAGGACACCAATGCCAGCGGGAGGTACACCAGGGGTGTGGAGATCCGCTTGTGCTGGGCCAGCGCCCAGCCCGCGAAACAGGCCGCGGCGGCCAGTAGCCACAGCACCGCCAGCGTCGTGGTGAACAGCACCGCGATCAGGATGATGGCGAGTAGATCGTCGACCACCGCCAAGCTGAGCAGGAATACCCGTGCGCTCGCCGGGATCCTGGAGCCGGTCATGGCCAGCACGGCCAGTGCGAAGGCGATATCGGTCGCCACCGGGATGGCCCAGCCCCGGTCCATGCCCTCGACACCGAATCCGACCGCCAGCGCGATCAGCGCCGGGGTGACCACGCCGCCGACCGCCGCGATGATCGGCAGTGCGGCGCGCTTCGGGTCGGCGAGTTCACCGACCACGAACTCGCGTTTGAGCTCCAGCCCGGCGACGAAGAAGAAGATGGTCAGCAAACCGTCCTTGGTCCAGTCCGCGAGGGTGAGGTGCAGATGCAGTGCCTCGAGGGGCAGGACGGTATCGGTGACGGTGAAGTAGCTGTGGCCCCACGGCGAGTTCACCCACAGCAAGGCGGCCGCTGCCGCGATCAGAAGTATTGCGCCACCAACGGTTTCGGTGCGTAGGTAGCGCGTCAGCTCCGAGCGCACTTGGGTGATCACGGGAAACCTTCCGGCAGGGTGGATACGGCTGCGGACGCGCAATCCCACCGATTCGGCGTTCAAGTACACGACCGCATGCCGACCAGGCTTCCCGGCACACCTTACGTAATTCTAACGGGTAGGGCCGGTGACGAATCTCGTCACCGGCCCTACGATGTGCCGTTTCGGTATGCCGACTCAGGCGCGGCTGGTCCGAATCGCCTCGAAGACATTCGGATCGACCAGCGTCGAGGTGTCGCCCAATTCGCGGCCCTCCGCGACATCGCGCAGCAGTCGCCGCATGATCTTGCCGCTGCGGGTCTTGGGCAGTTCCGGCACCACGTGGATCTCCCGCGGCCGCGCGATCGGGCTGATCTCCCGTGACACCTCCGCCTTCAGCTCGTCGACCAGCTCGTCGCCGGTGTCCTTGGCCTCTGCGGTGAGGATCACGAATGCGACGATGCCCTGTCCGGTGGTGTCGTCGCTGGCGCCGACGACCGCGGCCTCGGCGACCCCGGAGTGACCGACGAGCGCGGATTCGACCTCGGCGGTGGAGATGCGGTGACCCGATACGTTCATCACGTCGTCGACCCGGCCGAGCACCCACAGATCGCCGTCGGCGTCGAGCTTGGCGCCATCACCGGCGAAGTACCAGCCCTGAGCGGCGTAGCGCTCCCAGTAGGTTGCCCGGTAGCGCTCCATATCGCCCCAGATACCGCGCAGCATCGACGGCCACGGCTGATCGAGCACCAGGTAGCCGTTGGCCTCGGTCTCGCCGAGTTGGACCGCCTTGCCCTCCTCGTCGACGACCGTCGCCGAGATGCCGGGCAGCGGTGTCATCGCGGCGCCCGGCTTCGCGGCGGTGACACCCGGGAGCGGGGAGATCATGATCGAACCGGTCTCGGTCTGCCACCAGGTGTCAACGATGGGCGCGGTGCTCGCGCCGATCACCTCGCGGTACCACCGCCACGCCTCCGGATTGATCGGTTCGCCGACGCTGCCGAGCAGCCGGATGCTGGACAGATCGTGGGCGGCCGGAATCTCCTTGCCCCACTTCATGAACGTGCGGACCAGCGTCGGCGCCGTGTAATAGATGGTGACGCCGTACTTTTCGACGATGTTCCAGTGCCGATGCTCATCCGGAAAGTTCGGCGTGCCCTCGTAGACGACCTGGGTGGTCCGGTTCGACAGCGGTCCGTAGACGATGTAGGTGTGTCCGGTGACCCAGCCGATATCGGCGGTGCACCAGTACACGTCCTGACCGGGTTTGTGGTCGAAGACATTGTGGTGGGTGTAGGACGCCTGGGTGAGATATCCGCCACTCGTGTGCAAGATGCCCTTGGGCTTACCGGTGGTGCCGGAGGTGTAGAGGATGAACAGCGGATGCTCGGCGTCGAAGGCCTGGGGCTGGTGTTCCGGCGCGGCCTGTGCGATGGTCTCGTGCCACCACAAGTCGCGCCCCTCGGTCCACGGCACTTCGATATTCGTGCGCCGCACCACGAGCACATGCTCGACGCTGTGCGGCACATCGCCATTGGCGTACAGCGCCTCGTCGACAGCCTCCTTGAGCGGGGCGGCCTTACCGCGCCGCCACTGGCCGTCGGTGGTGATGATCAGCCGGGCGCTGGCGTCGTCGACGCGCTGGCGCAGGGCGGTGGGGGAGAAGCCAGCGAACACCACCGAATGCGTCAGTCCGAGTCGGGCGCAGGCCAGCATGGAGACGATCGCCTCGGGAACCATCGGCATATAGATGGCGACCCGATCGCCCGCCTCGAGCCCGAGTTCGGTCAAATAATTTGCCGCGCGGGACACCTCGGCCAGGAGTTCGGTGTAGGTGATGTCGCGGGAGTCGCCCGGCTCACCTTCCCAATGGATCGCGACCTGATCGCCGTGCCCGTCGAGCACATGGCGGTCCACACAGTTGTAGGCGACATTGAGCTTGCCGTCGACGAACCACTTCGCGACGGGCGCGTCGGTCCAGTCGAGCACCTGCGTCCATGGCTGATCCCAGTGCAGCCGCCCGGCCTGTTCGGCCCAGAACGCGTCGCGATCCGCCGCGGCCCGCTGATACAGCGACGCGTCGGCGTTCGCGGCTGCGGCGAATGCCTCGGTCGGTGGGTACGAGTCCCGGTGGTCGGCGGTGGCGTCGGTCATCTCATCTCTTCCTTCACGTAGCCGTAGTGCTGGCAGTCGCAGTCGATTCGACAGTAACCAACTGTGACCCGCACCGCGTCCGGTGTGTCCAACGGGTTTCCGTTCGGTCACCGCGCCGGGTATCCTGCGCGATCCGCTGACAAACCGGCCTTTTGGTCGCTATCGTGATTGATCAAGCAGCTCCGGACATCGGAAGCCCCAACGGAGGCATAGTTCCGGCGGATGTCTGTTTTCTCATGAATGTTTAGCGTGTTTCGGCGATGTTGCCGGATTGGTAACAAGTGGAACGAACCTTGGTCAATCCGATGACAAGGCTGCGTCGAATGGCTACTGTCCCAGGCATTCCAAGGCGGATGGAGTCGAGGCGCGCTGGGTAGTTACGCATGCGCCGTCACGTACCCCCTTCGCCTGTCTCGAAATCGGGAGAACGCGTTGAGATTCAACAGAGCTACAGCGTTGACGGCGGCATTCGTACTGGCCACAAGCCTGGGACTGTCCGCATGTTCGTCGAGTGATAGTGCCGATGCCGACATCGTCACGACGAACGGCGGTGAGCCGCAAAATCCGTTGGTGCCGACCAATACCAATGAGAATATGGGTGGCCGCGTCGTGGACCGGCTGTTCGCGGGTCTGAAGTACTACGACGGCAAGGGCGTCGCGCACGACGAGATGGCCGAGTCGATCAAGACGACCGACCGAAAAAACTACACGATCACCATCAAGCCGGACTGGAAGTTCACCGATGGCACCACGGTGACGGCGAAATCGTTCGTCGACGCCTGGAACTACGGCGCTCTCGGCACCAACGGCCAGTTGCAGAGCTACGTGTTCACCCCGATCGTCGGATTCGACGAGGTATCCGCGGAGAAGCCGACGGCCCAGACGATGTCGGGTTTGAAGGTGGTCGATGACCGAACCTTCTCCGTCGCGCTGAAGTCACCGTCCATCGACTTCGAGACCGAACTCGGCTACGCGCCGTTCTACCCACTGCCCGAGGCCGCGTTCAAGGATATGAAGGCCTTCGGCGAGAACCCGATCGGCAACGGCCCCTACAAGTTCCAGACCTGGGAGCACAACGTCAAGATCGAGATGGCGCCCAACCCGGACTACAAGGGCGGACGTCCGCCCAAGAACAAGGGCCTGCGCTTCGTCATGTACCAGTCGTTCGACACCGCCTACTCGGATCTGCAGGCGGGCAATCTCGATACCCTGGACACTATTCCGGACAGCGCGCTGACCTCCTACAAGAAGGACCTCGGCGATCGCGCGATCCTCGATCCGTCCGCGCAGAACCAGCACATCGGCGTCCAGGCCAACGTCCCGCATTTCGGTGGTGAGGAAGGGCTGCTGCGTCGTCGGGCCATCTCCATGGCGATCAACCGGCAGCAGATCTGCGACACCATCTTCAACGGCACCAAGATCCCGGCACGTGACTTCACATCGAGCACCCTGCCCGGATTCGACGGAAACCTGCCCGGCTCGGAGGTGTTGAAGTACAACCCCGATGAGGCCAAGAAGCTGTGGGCGCAGGCCGATGCCATTTCGCCGTGGTCGGGTCGCTACGAGATCGCCTACAACTCCGATGGCGGCCACCAGGCGTGGATCGAGGCCGTGGCCAACAGCGTCAAGAACACCCTCGGTATCGACGCCGTCGGCACGCCGTACCCGACCTTCAAGAACATCCGAGATCTGGTGAACCAGAAGACGATCGGCAAGTCGTTCCGTTACGGCTGGCAGGGTGACTACCCGACGATGTTGCAGTTCCTCACCTCGCAGTACTTCAGCTACTCCGAGACCAATAACGTCGACTACAAGAGCCCCGAATTCGACCACCTGCTCGACGCCGCACTCGCCGCGCCGACGCTGGCCGAGTCGTACAAGATCGTGGCGCAGGCGCAGGCGTTGTTGATCAAGGATATGGCCGATATCCCGGTGCTGGACTACCTTGCCGCAGCGGGACGTTCGGACAAGGTGAAGAAGGCCGACCTGGCCTGGAATGGTCTGTTCGACTTCGAGAACATCGAGAAGTAGCCGCTCGGCGCCGGCCGTGCCGTCATGACCTGACGGCACGGCCGCGCCGCTCACCCAGGAGACGAAATGGCCTGGTATATCTTGCGGCGTCTGCTCCAAATGATCCCCGTCTTCCTCGGGGCGACGCTGCTCATCTATGCACTGGTTTTCCTAGTGCCGGGCGATCCGATCCACGCGCTGGCCGGCGACAAGCCGATGACACCCGCCGTGGAAGCCCAGCTCCGCGCGCGCTATCACCTGGATCGCCCCTTCTTCGTACAGTATCTGCTGTATCTGAAGGGCATCTTCACGCTCGATTTCGGCACCGCCTTCTCCGGCCGCCCGGTGCGTGACGAGCTCGCACGGGCGTTCCCGATCACCATCAAACTGGCGTTCATGGCGGTGCTCATCGAGGGCATTTTCGGCGTGATATTCGGTCTGATCGCAGGTCTGCGCAAGGGCAAACTGTTCGATTCGACGCTGCTGGTGGTCAGCCTGATCATCATCGCGGTGCCGATCTTCGTGATCGGCTTCCTCGCCCAGTTCGTGCTCGGCGTGAAATGGGGCATCGCACCGGTCACCGTCACCGGCAAGGCGAGCGTCGGTGAACTGTTCGTACCCGCCTTCGTACTCGGGTCGCTGTCGTTCGCCTATGTGCTGCGACTGACCCGAAATTCGGTGGCGGAGAACATGTCCGCCGACTATGTGCGCACCGCGACCGCGAAGGGGCTGAGTCGGCCCCGGGTGGTCACCGTGCACATCCTGCGCAACTCGATGATCCCGGTGATCACCTTCCTCGGCGCCGATCTCGGTGCGTTGATCGGTGGCGCGGTCGTCACGGAGGGCATCTTCAACATTCCGGGCGTCGGCGGAACGCTGTACCAAGCGATCACCCGCGGTGAACCACCGACGGTGGTCTCGTTCGTGACCGTGCTGATCGTGATCTTCCTGATCTCGAATCTGATCATCGACCTGCTCTACGCCGCGCTCGACCCGAGGATCCGATATGCCTGACCTCGATAAGGAAGCTCCGGACAGGCAACCGCATTTCGTCGCTCCGCCCGACGAAGTGGAGGTGCTCGCCACCGACCAGGTCGTCGACACCGGTTCGCCGACCAGCATCTGGCAGGACGCGTGGCGCCAGCTGCGCCGCAATCCGATCTTCATCGTCGCCACGGTGCTGATCGTGTTCATCGCCATCGTCGTGCTCTGGCCCGGCCTGTTCTCGGATCAGGATCCGCGCTACTGCAATGGCGATTTCAGCATGGATCCGCGTGGGCCCGGTCACCCCTTCGGGTTCGATAAGCAGGGCTGCGACGTCTACACCCGAACCGTTTACGGCGCACGGGCTTCGGTTATGGCCGGTTTGGGCGCGACGACGGTGTTCCTACTCGTCGGCGGCACGCTCGGGGCCCTCGCGGGCTTCTATGGCGGGCTGCTGGATTCGGTCGTCTCCCGCATCGCGGAGATCTTCTACGCGATTCCGCTGATGTTGGCCGCGATCGTCATCATGCAGCTGCTCGACTCGCGCACGATCTGGACCGTCATCCTGATCCTGGCGGCCTTCACCTGGCCACAGGCCTCGCGCATCGCGCGCAGCGCGGTGATCGAGGCGAAGAACAGCGAATACGTCACGGCGGCGAAGGCATTGGGCGTGTCCCGAATCCGGACGCTGCTGCGCCATGTGCTGCCGAATGCGGCGGGACCGCTGATCGTGGTCACCACGATCTGGCTCGGCGCGTTCATCGTCACCGAGGCGACGCTGTCCTACCTCGGCGTCGGTTTGCCGCGCACCATCGTGTCCTGGGGCTCCGATATCAACACCAACCAGCACGAGCTGCGCGGCGGATCGCCGATTCTGTTCTATCCCGCTACGGCTTTGGCACTCACCGTGCTGAGTTTCATCCTGCTCGGCGACGCGCTGCGGGACGCGCTCGATCCGAAGGCGAGGAAGAGGTGACCGCGACGATGTCCGAGAGACCATTGCTCGAGATCGAGGATCTCAACGTCTGCTTCTCCTCCGAGGGCAAGAAGATTCCGGCGGTGCGCGACGTCAGTCTGTCGGTGTATCCGGGGCAGACCGTCGCGATCGTCGGCGAATCCGGATCCGGGAAATCCACCACCGCGCACAGCATTATCGACCTGCTGCCCGGCACCGGGCAGGTCACCTCCGGGTCCATCGTGTTCGACGGCAAGGATCTGGCGAAGGCGTCGAAGCGGGATATCGTCGCGGTCCGCGGCAGCGGCATCGGGTTGGTCCCCCAGGATCCGATGTCGAATCTGAATCCGGTGTGGAAGATCGGGTTCCAGATCCGAGAGACTTTGGAGGCCAACGGCATTGCCAAGGGCAAGGCGGCCAAGCAGCGCGCCGTCGAACTGCTCGAGGAAGCCGGTATGTCGGATGCGGCGCGCCGGGTCAATCAGTATCCGCACGAATTCTCCGGCGGTATGCGCCAGCGCGCGCTCATCGCCATCGGACTGGCCTGCCGTCCCAAACTGCTGATCGCCGACGAGCCGACCTCGGCCCTCGACGTCACGGTGCAGCGGCAGATCCTGGATCATCTCGACGGGCTGACCAGCGAACTCGGCACCGCGGTCCTGCTCATCACCCACGACCTCGGCCTGGCCGCCGAGCGTGCCGAACATCTGGTGGTGATGTATCGCGGCAAGGTGGTGGAATCCGGTCCGGCACTGCAGATTCTGCGCGAACCGCAGCATCTGTACACCAAGAAGCTGGTGAATTCGGCGCCCTCGCTCGCCTCGCAGCGGCTGTCCTCGGTGCGCGAGCGCATCGAGGTGCGCAAGCAGGCTGTCCAGGTCGCCGAGGAGCTCGCGGCGGCCGATACCGAGCTCGCAGCGGTCTCCGATGACGTCGTGGTTGCGCGAAATCTGACCAAGGCGTTCAAGATTCGGGGCAGTACGCCGTGGAAGTCGACGGATTTCGTCGCGGTCGACGATGTGTCGTTCCGGCTCGAGCGCGGCACGACCACGGCGATCGTCGGCGAGTCCGGTTCGGGCAAATCCACGGTGGCGCAGATGGTCCTGGGTCTGCTCGAACCCACATCGGGGTCGGTGACCTTCGACGGACGAGAAGTGGCGAAGCTGGATCGTCGGGCCGCATTCGCATTTCGTCGCCGAGTGCAGCCCATCTTCCAGGACCCCTACGGTTCGCTGGATCCGATGTACTCGATCTACCGCACCATCGAGGAGCCGCTGCGCACGCACAAGATCGGCACCGCCAAGGAACGCGAGGCAACGGTGCGCGACCTGCTGGACAAGGTGTCATTGCCGTCCTCGGTGATGCGCCGCTACCCCAACGAACTCTCCGGCGGCCAGCGCCAGCGCGTTGCGGTGGCCCGTGCACTCGCGCTCTCGCCGGAGGTCGTGGTCTGCGACGAGGCGGTCTCCGCCCTCGACGTCCTCGTCCAGGCCCAGATCCTCAAGCTGCTCAACGACTTACAAGCCGAACTGGGCCTGTCCTACCTGTTCATCACCCACGACCTGGCCGTCGTCCGCCAAATCGCCGACGACGTCCTGGTCATGCAAACCGGCAGGATCGTCGAGGCGGCCGCCACCAATGAAGTCTTCGACAACCCCCGAGAGGAGTACACCCGCCGCCTACTCGACGCCATCCCGGGCCGAGACCTGTTGGCGGGATGACCTGCATTGCACGGTGTCCCGCTGGGGCGGGCGCACGGGCGAGTTCGGACGGCGCGCACGCGAGGCGGTGACCGACTCGCCCCTCCCAGCTACAACGGAGCGAATCTTACGAGCGAGGAGTTCGCGGCCCGTCTCGCGTCCGAGTGGTCGTAGCGCATGCGCGCAGGCACGAGTCCCGACTAATGGGCCGGCGTACATCCAGTGTCTACGAAAGGCTCAGCCGGTCGCCGACAGCGCGAGCGATGCCGCGGATTCCGAACCCGTGACCGTGCTGGAGATACCCAGCGTGGCCGATCTACCCACTCACTTGACCCCGGCAGAGCGAGTCTTACGAGCGACGTTCGCGGCCCGTCTCGCGTCCGAGTCGTCGAAGCGCATGCGACGAAGTCGCGAGTCTCGACGGCTCGGACGCGAGACCCCAGGGGGCCGCGAACACGCCGCGCCGAAGGCGCGGCAAAATAACACAGTGACCGATCCGCTACAGCCTCTTGTCGATCTGCCCGGAGTGCGCGAAGCAGCTGATAAGGCGCGCGACGCGCTCGCCGCCGTGCATCGGCACAAGGCCAACCGGCGGGGCTGGCCCACCACGGCGGCCGAGGCGGCGGTGCGTGCGGCCAGGTCATCCGCCGCGATCGAGGGTGCGAGCACCGAACTGCCCGCCGACGGCCGCGTCGCGGATCCGATCCTGGCCGGATCACTGCGGGTCGGGCAGGCCCTCGACGGTGACGCGTTGCGGAATCTGGTCGGCACCTGGCAGCGGGCGCCGCTACAGGCGCTGGCCCGACTGCATCTGCTGGCCGCGGCCGATCTGGTGACCGACGAGACGCTGCTCGGGCGGCCGCGCGGTGACGGCGGCGTGGCCGAACGGCTCGACCTGCTGGCGCAGACGGTGCTCGGGTCCAAGGCCCCCGCGCCGGTCATCGCGGCGGTCGTGCATGGGGAGCTGCTGGCGTTGCGGCCGTTCGGTACGGCCGACGGCATCGTCGCGCGGGCGGCCTCCCGGCTGGTCGCGGCGTCCAGTGGGCTGGACCCGCACAGCCTCGGTGTGCCGGAAGTGTTCTGGCTGCGGCGGCGCCAGCAGTACCAGGATGCGGCGGCCGGGTTCGGCTCGGGCGCCGTGGATGCGGTGGGCAGCTGGGTGATCCTGTGCTGTGGCGCCTTCGAGGATGGTGCGCGCGAGGCCACGTCGATCGCCGAAGCGGCGTCGGGATAGGGGCCGATACACGTCAAAGCGGGCGGCGTTGTCGTTAACGACCTCACCGCCCGCTAGCACGGACTCCGGGTTACCAAGCGTGCTGGGTGGGTTGTGTTCTGCGGCCTCGGCGATAATCCGAACTCCGCCGGTTCATCCCCGCAACCTGTGCGAGGCCCTCGCCGACGAAAACCCGTATCTCGCAGGCCCACAACGCTTCTGCCCTTGTCGCGGCGCGCTCCGCGTGGGTGCCTGGTGCCCGTGCTGGGAAGGGTGGGTTGGGAAGCTGAACCTTCTCTTCCGGCTCCGCTCAGGCCTTCCGTCCTTCCGTAATTACCTTTTTACACCTGCGACTGCCTTCACATCAAGGCTTGAGAAAACATTCAATAATCGGCGTGTCTACCGGCGTTTCGTGGTTAAATCCCTGGTCGCAGCGTCGCGCCGCATTATGTCAGCAAACGCTTCCGCAAGCGGTCCGATTCGCTTCCGAACAGCCAGGCCGCAGGCCCCGAACCGGGTCGGCTATGACTCAGCGGCGACGGCGCAGCAGCCGGTAACTGATCGCTCCGGCCAGCACCGCGCTCAAGCCGACCGCCGCCGTCGCGGCAAGGGTGGTCGACGACGGGGTCTGGAAGCGCGCCCACAGCGATACCGGGTTGGAGAAGGTGAGGATCGGCCATCCCTTGGCCACCGCCTCGCGACGCAGATTGCGATCCGGATTCACCGCGGTCGGATGCCCCACCGCGCTCAGCATCGGCAGATCGGTCACCGAATCGGAGTACGCATAACACCGCGACAGGTCGTAACCCTCACTGGCGGCGAGCTTTTCGATCGCGGTCACCTTACCCGCACCGTAGCAATAGAATTCGACCTCGCCGGTGTAGCGACCGTCCTCGACCACCATCCGGGTGGCCGCGGTGTGTGAGGCGCCGAGCACCTCGGCGATCGGGCCGACGATCTCCTCACCCGACGCCGAAACGATCACCACGTCATGGCCGCGGATCTTGTGATCGGCAATGAGATCGGCCGCCTCGGCGTAGATCAGCGGGTCGACGAGCTCGTGAAGTGTCTCGGCCACAATGGATTTCACCTGCTCGACATCCCAGCCCGCGACCATATTCGTCAGATTGGCGCGCATCCGCTCCATCTGATCGTGGTCGGCGCCCGACAGCATGAACAAGAAGTGGGCATAACTGCTCTCCAGCACCGCGCGCCGGTTCAGCAGGCCCTGTGCATAGAAGGGCTTACTGAACACGTAGGTGCTGGACTTCGCGATCACCGTCTTGTCGAGATCGAAGAAGGCGGCCACGCGCTCGCCCCCTGCGGTGGGGCGCTTCGTTGCCGTCACGTCCCATGCCGTCTGGTCCGCGAGCTCTGTCTGGTCGCCATCGGCCGTCACCCGTTCAGAATATGCATGCGTCGTCGAGCGTGCCGGACGGGCCGGGCGCGGAGTCTGTTCGGGAGTTTGCCCCGCAGACGCCGGGCCGGTGGTGGCCACAAAGTTCTCCGACAACAGACTTGCGTTGTGGCCCGGGCTTGGGTGTAGTATTGCTGGCACCTGGACATAGTCCAGGCGCGTTCAGCCCGACCCCCCGGGGCTGAACCCGACGGCCCCAGCCTCCTCCCCCCCCGGCTGGGGCCGTCCTCTATTTCGGGGAAGGTTTCCCCGGTTTCGGCTCTCCAGATTTATCCACACCCCCCGAGTTATCCACATTCGGCATAGTGCATCTTCTGCTGCGTCCCATCTTCGAGCACGCTGACCTGCATGAATCTCGAAGTCGCCGCAGCACTCACGCCGCCGCCCGCGCTCATGCTCATCCAGGACACCCGGCTGCGCGACGAGGTGCGCCGGGTTGCGGCGGCCGCGGAGCGTGCTCTGGACGAGCGTGGGCTGCCCGTCGGCCGACATGCCTGGACAGCCGCGCCGCTGGTGATTCTCGACACAAGGGCTGCCCAGAGCTGTGCTGGGGCTGGATATCTCCGGCGGATCGGCATCGTCCTGGTCACCGACGGGGAACCCGGATTGACCGAATGGCAGGCCGCCGCCGCGGTCGGAGCCGAGCGCGTGATCGCGCTGCCCGGCGCCGCCGTTGGGCTTATCGAGAAGTTTGCTGAGCACGGTGAATATCGCATGGGCGACGGTGTAGTCGTCGCGATCGCGGGCGCGAGCGGCGGTGCGGGGGCCTCGATATTGGCTGCGGCGACCGGGCTGCGATCCGCGGCCGAGCGGTTCCGGCGCGACACTGTCCTGGTCGACGGCGCACCCCTCGGTGGCGGCCTCGACCTGCTGCTCGGCATCGAAACCGGGGCCGGGTTGCGCTGGCCGGATCTGGTGATCGAGGACGGTCGGGTCTCCGCCGCGGCGCTGCACAGCGCACTGCCGGCAGCGGCGCAGGGACTGGCTGTACTGTCCTGCGGCCGCGGCGGTGCCGGCCGCTTGCCCGCCGAAATAGGTCCCGCCGCGATCCGCGCTGTCATCGAAGCAGGCCGTGCCGCAGGCGATTTGGTGATATGCGACCTATCCGGCGAACGCGGCCCACATGCCGACCAGATACTCGATGCGGCCGACCTCGTTGTGTTGGTCGTCCCCGCCCGCCTGCGCGCGGTGGCCGCCGCCGAATCGGTCGCCGCCCATATCGGCCAACGGAATCCGAACCAGGGCTTGATTGTTCGCGGCCCAGCTCCCGGCGGACTACGCGGCGTCGAGGTCGCCGAAGTCCTCGACCTCCCCCTACTCGCCGCCGTGCGAGCCCAACCGGGCCTCGCCGCCCGCCTCGAACGCGGCGGCCTGACCCTACGCCGTGGCCCCCTTCGCGACGCCGCGGACGCCATCCTCCGCGTGCTCAGCGCCCCAACCGGACAGGCCCTGCAATGAGTGCATCCACGAAATCCGATCCACACGTTCGAGTCCGCACGGCCGATGCAACCGTGCCGGGGCCTTCGGGGCGCCGTATCGAGGCGAGTTGGTCGAAGAAATGCCAACTGCCGCAGCGGTATCGAAATACCGCGGCTGCTGTTCGAGCAGTGCTCGGCATCTGGCGATCTGTGGTGTTGGGAGCGGTGAATATTGGGTGCTCTGTCCCGGGCGATCTGCGGCATTCCGGGCGCGCGCGGGCCCGCGGGTGCTGGGGCGCGTCCTTGGTGTGGGTGCTGGCGCTTCGGCAGGGAGGCCGTTCGATATGAGCGCGTTGGTGGTGGAGTCCGAACTGCCGCAGCGGTATCGGAATGTGGCGTATTCCGTTCGGGCGGTGCTCTACCTCGGGCCATCCGCGGTGTTGGGCACGGTGCGTGATGGGGTGCTGTGTGTCGGGCGATCTGCGGCAATCAGGGCGAGGGCGACCTGTCGGGTGCTGGGGCATGGCCTTGCAGTGGGTGCTGGCGCTGCCGTGGGGAGGCGTTCGAGATGAGCGTGTTGGTGACGTCAGAACGGCGGCAGCGGTATCGGCTTGCGGCATGTGCTGCTCGGGCGGTGGTCGATGCCCGACGATCCGCAATGTTGCGTCGTGAGGTGCAGGGTGCGCTGCGGTCTGTGTTCGGCGCGGTGCGTGGTGCGGTGCTCGGTGCCGGGAGATCGGCGAGTGCGCGGGCGATGTCCCAGGTGCTGGGGCACGTCCCCGGACTGGACGCTGGGGCTTCGGTGGGGAGGTGTTCGAGTTGAGTGCGTTGGTGACGTCGGAGTTGTTGGATCGGGTGCGGGAGCGGCTGGCCGGGACATCGGGGGATCCGGATCCGGCGCAGGTGGCCGCGGCCATTCGGGCCGAGGCCGGTGGTGTGCTCGGTGATACGGATCTGCTGCGGGCGTTGCGGCTGTTGCAGACCGAAATGACCGGGGCGGGGCTATTGGAGCCGCTGTTGCAGGATCGGCGGGTCGCCGATGTGCTGGTGACCGCACCGGATGCGGTGTGGATAGATCGGGGCCGGGGGCTGGAGCGGACCTCGGTGGTCTTCCCGGATGAGGCCGCGGTGCGCCGGTTGGCGCAGCGGTTGGCGCTGTCGGCCGGACGGCGGCTCGACGATGCGCAGCCGTGGGTCGACGGCAGACTGTCGGGAAGGGAAGCGGCGCTGGGAGATTCGTTCGGAGTGCGGCTGCATGCGGTGTTGGCGCCGGTAGCGCACGGCGGCACCTGCCTGTCATTGCGCGTGCTGCGTCCGGCAACGCAGGGACTGGACGCGCTGGCCGCCGCGGGTGCGGTACCCGCCGACGCGAAACTACTGCTGGAGAGGATCATTCGGGCCAGACTGGCGTTCTTGGTTGTCGGCGGGACCGGCGCGGGCAAGACCACACTCCTGTCCGGACTCCTGGCCAAAGTCGACGCGGACGAACGCATCATCTGCGTCGAGGACGCCGCCGAACTGGCACCACCACACCCCCATGTCGTGCGCCTGGTCGCGCGCACCGCGAACGTGGAGGGCGTCGGCGCGGTGACGGTCCGCGATCTGGTCCGCCAGGCACTACGGATGCGCCCCGACCGAATCGTCATCGGTGAAGTCCGCGGCGCCGAGGTAGTCGACCTACTGACCGCGCTGAACACCGGACACGACGGCGGCGCGGGCACCGTGCACGCGAACTCGCCCCGCGAGGTCCCCGCCCGCCTGGAAGCTCTTGCGGCACTGGGCGGTATGGATCGGGCGGCCCTGCACAGCCAACTCGCCGCAGCCGTCCAAGTGGTGCTGCACGTCCACCGCCGAGCCGACGGATCCCGCGGCCTCCGCGAAATCGGCATCGTAGAACGCGACCCCCAAGGCCGCGTCCACATAACCGCCGCCTGGCGCGCAGACCAAGCCCCCGCCCCCGCCACCCCCGAACTAACCCGCCTTCTCGACGAACGGCTCGACCGATGATCGCCGTATCGAAGCACCCCGTACCCGCAACGCTCGCAGCACGAGCCTCCAACCTGCTCGCAGCTCATTCGATGATCACCGAACGCGTCCGCCCTTTGGAAGCGATCCCCGTGGCACCGGATCCGGGCATGTCAGCGGCATCGGTCACCCCCGAACTCACTTGCCGACTCGACGAACGGCTCGACCGATGATCGGGGCGCTGATATGTCTGGCGGGTGCGGTGTTGATGGCGCCGGTGTCGAGGTCGCGGCGTCGCTTCGTCGGGATGTTCGTCTCGTCTGGGGATCGTCGAAAGCTGCGGCGCGGCAGTATGTTTCGATGGGGATTCGGTGTCGCGACGGTGGTGGCGCTTGCCGTTGGTATCGGTCCGCTGGTTGCGGCGGTGTTGGTGGGGGGAACTGTCGGTATTCGGGTTCGGCGGGCAAGCCGGGACCGGCGGCGCGGTGCTGAGTGCGCTCACTTGCTCGACGCGCTCGAGGCGGTCATAGGTGAACTGCGGGTCGGCGCTCATCCGAGTGCTGCCGCGGAGGTCGCCGCACGGGAGGCGCGTGGCGAGGCCGCACGCGCCTTCGCGGTCAGTGCGGCTCGCAGCAGGCTCGGCGGCTCCGGTGCGGATGGTCTGCGTCATCCTGATTCCATTGTCGATGCGGAACTCGCCCGGATCGCGGACGCGTGGCAGGTTGCCGAAGACCACGGTCTCGCCCTCGCTGAGCTACTTTCCGCCGCCCGTACGGATCTACTGGGCCGCATCCGCTTTCGCACCCGCACCACGGCCGCACTGGCCGGTGCTCGCGCCACTGCCGCGGTCCTGGCATGCCTTCCACTGCTGGGGATCGGTCTCGGCCAACTGATGGGTGCGGCTCCACTGCAGGTACTGCTGAGCCCAGGCGCCGGATCCGTACTGCTACCTCTGGGTGCTGCGTTGGCGTGCATCGGCTTGCTGTGGACCGACGCGATCACGCGAAAGGTCCTCCTATGAAACGAATCTGAACGGCGAGCCCGGTTGTGCACACATTCGAAGGGGTTGGGGATGGTTGGAATTACCAGTGGGCCGGTGCTTTTGCTCGCGGGGGCGTTGGTGGTGCTACCCGGGCGGGTCGCGGTGAGTCGGCGGCTGCGGGCGCTGCGAGCGGCGGGCACGCAGCCGGTTGCCGCAGTATCGACGCGCGGCACGAACAGCGATCCCGTGGCCGTAGCGTCGGTATTCGACCTGCTGGCGGCGTGCCTGCGCGCGGGATTGCCGATGGCGGCCGCGGCGCGCGCAGTGGCGCCCGGCGCGCCCGCGGTCCTCGGAGCCGCACTATGCCGGGCTGCCGATCTTCTGGCCTTGGGTGCGGACGCAGCGATGGCATGGGACCAAGTGGCACGAGACGGCGCCGACCAACCGGGCGCCGAGGAGGTCGACTCGCTCGCGCGCATGGCACGGCGCTCAGCACGATCGGGCGCTTCGCTCGCCGCCGCCGTTGGTGAACTCGCCGAGCAGCGCCGCAGCGGAGTCGAAGACGCGGCCGCCGCCCGAGCCGAACGCGCCGGAGTCCTGATCGGCGGCCCACTCGGCCTCTGCTTCCTCCCCGCCTTCATCTGCCTCGGCATCGTCCCCGTAATTATCGGCCTCGCAGGCCGAGTGCTCGGCGGGGGACTGCTGTGAAAACCCCACAACCGGGACGAACCATGCCGGACAGTGCCGAGCTGAGCAGCATTGATCCGGGACCTGCCAGGTCAGGCCGCACTGAGCAGGCCTGCGGCCAGCCAGATAGTGCGATGCCGGGTAGCGCAGTACGGGATCGTGCTGTGCCGGGCGGTGCCGAGCTGGGCAGTGTTGACCAGGGAATCGCCTGGTCAGGCCGCACTGAGTGGGCCTGCGTCGAGCCAGATAGTGCAATGCCGGGTAGTGCGGTACGGGATCGTGCTGTGCCGGGCGGTGCCGAGCTGGGCAGTGTTGACCAGGGAATCGCCTGGTCAGGCCGCACTGAGTGGGCCTGCGTCGAGCCAGATAGTGCAATGCCGGGTAGTGCGGTACGGGATCGTGCTGTGCCAGGCGGTGCCGAGCTGGGCAGTGCTGATCGGGGAATCGCCTGGTCAGGTCGCGTTGAGCGGGGAGGGCCGTGCTGAATGGTGCCGTGCTGGGTAGCGCCGAGCGGAGCAGTGTTGACCAGGGAATCGCCTGGTCAGGCTGCACTGAGTGGGCCTGCGCCGAGCCAGATCGTGCAATGCCGGGTAGTGCGGTACGGGATCGTGCTGTATCGGGCGGTGCCGAGCTGAGCAGTGCTGATCCGGAAATCGTCAGGTCAGACAGCACTGAGTGGAGCCGCGCCGGGGCGAATGGTGCCGTGTCGGGCAGTGCCCAGCTGGGCACTGCTGATCCGGGACCTGCCAGGTCAGGCCGTGCTGAGTGGGGCAGCGCCGTACTGAATGCCGTGCCGGGTAGCGCCGAGCGGCACAGTGCCGTGCCGGGCAATGCCGTGCTGGGAAGGGCTCAGCGGGGCAGAGCATGTCGACGCGGAGTGGCCGCGTGGACTGGAGAGAGAGGGGAAATCGGTGCGAATCGGGAAGATGCGGGAACGGATGGTTCGGGAGCTCGGTGCAGTCGGCGTCGAGGTGCGGGCCCGGCTGTTGCGGGCGGTGGTCGCCGAGGATGGGATGAGTACAGCGGAGTATGCGATCGGGACCATTGCCGCGGCGGCGTTCGGGGCCGTGCTCTATGGGGTGGTGACCGGGGACAGCATTGTGAACGCGCTGACGAAGATCATCGACAAGGCGCTGAACACCGCTGTGTAGCAGACCATGATCGTCGACTAAACTGTTGCGGTACAACGCATCTCGGTGGCGATCGGGGTGCGGTGACAGTTGAGGCGGCGATCGCGCTCGCTGCCATCGCGGCGTCGACGCAGGTGCGCTGTGTCGACGCCGCTCGCGAAGCGGCCCGGTTGGCTGCCCGCGGTGATCAAGCGAATGCGGTGTCGGCGGCACGGCGGGTTGCTCCTCCCGCCGCCGACATCTCGCTGCGCAGTGAGGGCGATCGGGTGGTCGCGGCGGTCTCTGCCCGCTCGCCCCTGCTGCCACTGCTGGTGCTGCGCGCAGAGGCCGTGGCCACCCGCGAGCCGGCAGCCGAGCCGTGACCGCCCGCGGCCCGGCGGCCGAAGCCGGTCTCCCTGCGGACCTGGCACAGGTAACGGACAAAGGGGTGCCACGCCACACCGGAGTGGCGGTAAGGGAGTGCAGTGATCCAGCGGTAGACGCGGTGCCGTCGGACAAAGCCCGATGTCGGCGAGTCGACGATGGCCGCCAGATTGTCGGTGTGCGGACCGAACGGCGGCGGATTGCGGTGGACCGAATCGACCATCGGGCAGCACATTTGCATCCGAAGACGAGTACGCGCGCCGCGTTGCGGTGCGGCGGGCTCAGCCTGACGACCGGACTGATCATCGCCTCAGCCACCCGTGTCGGTGTGCGGACGTCGCATCGGCGTTGCGCTGTCATCGATGCCCGAGTCGGCCGAGCGGACAGCGTGATCGCGGCCGGAGGTGAGCGTTGCTGTGGCGCGGTGCGGCGCACCTCGGCCGATGACGGTATCGCGACGGTGTTCGCGTGCCTGGTGCTGTCGGCGCTGATCGGCGTGACGCTATTGATCGGTCAAGTCGGAGTGGTGATTGTGGGGCGGCATCGGGCGCAGGCCGCGGCGGATCTGGCGGCATTGTCGGCGGCGGCGGATCTGGAGCGTGGGACCGAAGCCGGATGTGCGACGGCGGGTGATATCGCATCGCGGATGGGAGTGCGGATTCTGCAGTGCGCGGTAGTGCAGTGGGATGCGACTGTCACTGTTGAAGGGAATGTACCAATAGGTCTGTTCGGAAAGCGGACTGTTCGTGCGGTTGCACGCGCAGGACCGGTCGAAGTTGGAGAGTGACCGGTACGTACTGATGTCCGACAGTGGTACGTCACATCGACGGAATTCGGTAATTGGGATGATCGAATAATTGCGGTATCGCATCAATTTAGTTAGTAACCGCGGAACGCAATCTATGAATCCGCACGTCGGGCACTAATGCCTGTGGCAATGCCTCAGTTAACATGAATACATTCCTTTTTAATCGGCAGCCCGACACGGCCGGGGCCGCCCGGCGCGGCAGGCCGATCCGTGCCCGTCACCCCCAGTGACCGCCCGGCGAGGTGGACAAGTGATCACGTGCGGGGGTCGGCGCTGTCACGAATCGAGCCCGGGGTCTTGATCACGCCGATCGGTCACCCGTTCCGGCCGCCAATTCGCCCAGAATCGCGGTCAGTAGGTGGGCTGCGCCCGCCTTGTCCAGTGGATGGTTGCCGTTGCCGCACTTGGGTGACTGCACGCAGGATGGGCAGCCCACCGCGCATGTGCAGCTCTCGATCACCGCGAGCGTCGCCGACAACCAGCGCCGTAGCTGCGCGAATCCACGTTCGGCGAAGCCAGCGCCACCTGGCTGCCCGTCATAGACGAAGACCGTAGGCAGCCCCGTATCCGGATGCTCGGCGGTGGAGACGCCGCCGACATCCCACCGATCACACGTCGCGACCAGCGGCAATAGACCGATCGCGGCATGTTCGGCGGCGTGCAGCGCACCGGGCACCCGCGGCGTATCCAGGCCTGCCGCAGCCAATAGTTCCGGCGTCACGGTGTACAGCACCGCGCGCGTCGACAGCGTCTGCTCGGGCAGGTCCAGTTCCACCAGGTCAAGTACCTCGCCGGTGCGCAGCGTGCGCAGATAACCGATCACCTGGCTGGTGACCCGTACCTGCGCCAATGCGGTGGTCACATCGCCGTGGCAGTGTTCTTCGGTCACCTTTTCCACCATGATCGAGGTGACCTGCCTGGCGCTGGTGGTCCAGCCGGGATCGGCGCCGTGCACAAAGGCGACCCCGCCCTCGAAATCCAGCTCATCGACCACATAGATATCGCCTTGATGCAGGTGAACCGCTCCTTCGTGCAGCGTCACCCGCGCTCGTCCGGCGTCGGCGGTGCCCAGCAGTCTGCCGGTCTCACCGTCCACGATGGCGATGGGTGTGCCGATGCCACCGCGCACGTCGACGGCATCGTGCGGCTGCGCCTCCGCCGTCGCGAACCAGCGTGCGCTGCCGTCCCTCGCAACGCCCGTTCGGCGTCGAATCAGCCCTTGACCTGCGAGATCGGCGAGCACATCGCGCGCACCCAGCGCATCGACCTCACCATCGGTGAGCGGCAGTTCCAGTGCGGCGCACAGCAACTGCGGACCCAATACATAGGGATTGCGCGGATCGGTGATCGTGGCCTCGACCGGCTTGTCCAACAGCGCCTCCGGGTGGTGGACGAGGAAGGTGTCCAGCGGATCGTCCCTGGCCACCAGCAGCACCAGCGATCCCTGCGTGCGCCGCCCCGCACGCCCGGCCTGCTGCCAGAACGAGGCGACCGTGCCGGGAAAACCCGAGATCACGACGGCATCCAGCCCCGCGATATCGACCCCGAGCTCCAGCGCGTTGGTGGTCGCCGCCGCCAGCAGCGACCCATCCGAGAGCGCGGCCTCCAGCTCGCGCCGATCCTCGGCGAGATAACCCGCCCGATAGGCCGCGACCCGCTCGCTCAGCGCCGGATCCACCTCGGCGAGCAGCCTGCGCGCCTCGATCGCGGTCAATTCCGCGGCCCGTCGTGACCTGACGAATGCCAGCGTGCGCGCGCCCTCGACCACTAGATCAGCCATGATCCTGGCCGCCTCCGAGGTCGCGGAGCGCCGTACCGGCGCACCGTTTTCGCCGGTCAGCGTGGTCAACAGCGGCGGCTCCCACAGTGCGATGGTGCGTGCGCCCTGCGGCGATCCGTCGTCGGTGACCGCGACACAGGGCGCGCCGATCAGCCGGGACGCCGCTGCCGCTGGTTCGGCCGTGGTCGCCGAGCACAGTATGAATACCGGGTCCGCGCCGTAATGGGCCGCGATGCGCCGCAGCCTGCGCAGTACCAGCGCCACATGTGAGCCGAACACACCGCGGTAGGCGTGGCATTCGTCCACCACTACATAGCGCAGCCTGCGCAGCACCCTGGCCCAGCGTTGATGCGAGCGCAGCATGCCGACGTGCAGCATGTCCGGATTGGTGAGGATCATCCTGGCATTCGCGCGCACCCATTGCCGGACCTCGGCCTGCGTATCGCCGTCATAGGTGGCCGGATGGACGTCCCGCAGCGGACTCTCGTGGGTCAATTCCGCTATTGCCCGCAGCTGGTCGGCGCCCAATGCCTTGGTCGGCGCGAGATAAACGGCGGTGGCGAGCGGATCTTCCCGCAGCGCGGTGAGGACCGGCAGCTGGTAGCCGAGCGATTTCCCGGATGCTGTTCCCGTGCTGACGACGACGTGTCGCCCGCTCGCGGCGAGGTCGGCGGTCTTGGTCTGATGCGTCCACGGCGCCTCGACGCCGGTGGCGCGCAGCGCCGCGACCACATCGGGCGCGGCCCAATCCGGCCAGGTAGTGGCGGCCGCGGGACGGGCGGACAGCTCTACGACATGGGTGAGACGGGGGGCATCGTCGGGGACCCCATTTAGGACACGATTCAGCAACGATCCCCCGTAGCTCGGGCCTTTGCTGGGGTGTATCCGAGTTACCGGTTCGGTCGGATTCACGACTCCGGCTCCGCGACACGCGTGGAAAGTGTGAAACGTGTGCACTTGGGAAGCTCGACCTGCCATTTCGATACCAAATAGCGACCTGGGTCACAGGCCGTTTGCCATACGCTGACTCGGTTATCTGGAGGCAAACGAACCACAAGTCTGGATTCTGGCATTGTGTCCCTCACCTGCGCATTCGCAAGATCAACTTTTTTGCAAATTGTCGGTAACTCGACTGTTGAATTGCTCGAAGACATGGTTCACTAGTTCCTGGTCGCAAGCTTCTGTGTTCGAGGGACGGATCCAAAGTCCAAACCGTCAGCAGGATCGATGTTGCGAACGGTGTGCTTGGTGCTTTCCTGCAGGGGGAACCAACAGTACAGCGGTCGGAACGGACCCGGTGGGCGAACCTACTTGTCCGCCGTTCCGGTAAGAAAAGAGAAGGAACAGAATGGCACAGGGAACTGTGAAGTGGTTCAACGCGGAGAAGGGGTTCGGCTTCATCGCGCCCGAGGACGGCTCCGCTGACGTCTTCGTCCACTACTCCGAGATCCAAGGGTCGGGCTTCCGCACCCTCGAGGAGAACCAGAAGGTCGAGTTCGAGGTTGGCCAGGGCACGAAGGGCCCACAGGCCACCGGAGTTCGCGCGCTCAGCTGAGCGACGCAACGATTCGCTCGTCCCTCACCGCCGGTAACGGAGGTGAGGGACGAGCTATATCTGGGGTAGGACACAATTAATGCCGGGCACCTGCTGTGCGGCCGCATTGTGATGGGCACTGCATACTGATCAGCAGCGACGCAGGTACGCTCTGTGGTTCGAGTCGCAAGCGCTCGGCCACACGTCGCGTCAAGGTATAAACGTGTCTGGTGGCAACGTTCTCCTCGTCGCCGCCGCTTGCCCCAGCCGCGCACAGCGCGAAACGCGCCGCGCGGGTCGATTAGGAAAGGTGTATTCGCCGGTGGCAACACGAGACCGCGGTGCAGCCGACCAGGGCCGTCCCCTGCGTCGTCTCGTGATCGTCGAGTCCCCGACCAAGGCCCGCAAAATCGCGCCCTATCTCGGCCGCAATTACATGGTCGAGGCCTCGGTCGGTCACATTCGGGACCTGCCGCGTGGTGCGGCGGACGTTCCGGCCAAGTACAAGGGGCAGTCCTGGGCGCGCCTCGGCGTCGACGTCGACAACGACTTCGAGCCGATCTATGTGGTGAGCCCGGATAAGAAGGCCAAGGTCTCCGAGCTCAAGAGCCTGTTGCAGGACGCCGATGAGCTCTACCTCGCCACCGACCCCGACCGTGAGGGCGAGGCGATCGCCTGGCACCTGTTGGAGACGTTGAAGCCCAAGGTGCCGGTGCGGCGCATGGTGTTCCACGAGATCACCGAGCCCGCCATCCTGGCCGCCGCGGCCGATACCCGCGATCTGGACACCGATCTGGTCGACGCGCAGGAGACCCGGCGCATCCTGGACCGTTTGTACGGCTACGAGGTCAGCCCCGTGCTGTGGAAGAAGGTCATGCCGCGGTTGTCGGCTGGCCGGGTGCAGTCGGTCGCGACCAGGGTGATCGTGCAGCGTGAGCGGGAGCGGATGGCGTTCCGCTCGGCCGAGTACTGGGATATCGCGGCGAAGCTGGATGCGGGCGGGGAGAACGGCGACGCCACCAACCCACGGACCTTCGGCGCGCGTCTGGTCACCGTCGATGGGACCAGGGTCGCCACCGGACGGGACTTCGGTCCGGACGGTCAGCTCAGGGGCAATGGGGTCGTCGTACTCGATCAGACCTACGCTCGGCGGCTCGCCGAGGCGCTGGAGGGCGCCGATCTCGTGGTCTCCTCCGCGGAGGCCAAGCCGTATACCCGCAAGCCGTACGCGCCGTTCATGACCTCGACGCTGCAACAGGAGGCGGGCCGCAAGCTGCGGTTCAACGCCGAGCGCACCATGCGGGTCGCGCAGCGGTTGTACGAGAACGGCTATATCACCTATATGCGTACCGACTCGACCACGCTGTCGGAGTCGGCGATCGCCGCGGCCAGATCGCAGGCGACCCAGCTGTACGGCGCGGAGTATGTACATCCGACGCCGCGTCAGTACACCCGCAAGGTGAAGAACGCGCAGGAGGCGCACGAGGCGATCCGTCCGGCGGGCGATACCTTTGCGACACCGGGACAGCTGCACGCACGGCTGGACAATGACGAGTTCCGGCTCTACGAGCTGATCTGGCAGCGCACCGTCGCCTCGCAGATGGCCGATGCCAGGGGCACCACGTTGACGCTGCGGATCACCGGTGTCGCTGGTACCGGTGAGGAATGCGTCTTCTCGGCCTCCGGTCGGACCATTACCTTCCCGGGCTTCCTGAAGGCCTATGTCGAGAGTGTGGACGAAGAGGCGGGCGGTCAGTCCGATGACGCCGAATCCCGGCTGCCCGCACTCGAGCAGGGTGAGCGCGTCACCGCGGTGGAGCTGAATCCCGATGGGCACAGCACGAATCCGCCCGCGCGGTACACCGAAGCCTCGTTGATCAAAACGCTCGAAGACCTCGGCATCGGCCGTCCCTCGACATATTCCTCGATCATCAAAACGATTCTCGACCGCGGATATGTGTACAAGCGCGGCAGTGCGCTGGTGCCGTCGTGGGTCGCGTTCGCGGTGGTCGGTCTGCTGGAGGCCTATTTCGGTCGGCTGGTCGACTTCGACTTCACCGCCGCGATGGAGGACGACCTCGATGCCATCGCCGGTGGGCGCGAGCAGCGCGGAAATTGGTTGTCCAGCTTCTATTTCGGTGGCGACCACGGTGTCGAGGGGTCGGTCGCGCGCTCCGGTGGTCTGAAGAAGATGGTCGGTGAGCGGCTCGACGATATCGATGCCCGCGAGGTCAATTCGATCAAGCTGTTCGTTGATGACGCCGGTCGCGACGTCGTGGTCCGGGTCGGCCGGTTCGGGCCGTACCTGGAGCGGATGGTCGCCAATCCCGATGACCCGGAAGGGGATTCGATCTCGCAGCGGGCGAATCTGCCCGATGATCTGCCGCCGGACGAGCTGACCGCCGAGGTCGCCGAGAAGCTCTTCTCGACGCCGCAGGAGGGCCGTGCACTGGGCGTGGATCCGGCGACCGGACACGAAATCGTTGCCAAGGAAGGACGTTTCGGGCCGTACGTCACCGAGATTCTGCCCGAACCCGAGCCTGCGGCCGAGGATGGGCCGACGCCCGCCAAGAAGACCGCGAAAAAGGCTGCGGCGCCGAAGCCGCGGACCGGATCGCTGTTCAAAGATATGGATCTGGCCACGATTACGCTCGACGATGCGCTGAAGCTGTTGTCGCTGCCGCGCGTTGTCGGCGCCGATCCGGTCTCCGGTGAGGAGATCACCGCGCAGAACGGGCGCTACGGCCCATATCTGAAGAAGGGCACGGATTCACGTTCGCTGCTCAACGAGGATCAGATATTCACCGTGACACTCGATGAGGCTTTGAAGATCTACGCCGAGCCCAAGCGGCGCGGGCGGCAGGCGGCCAGCGCCGCGGCGCTGCGCGAGCTCGGGAACGACGCGGCCACCGGCAAGCCGATGGTGATCAAGGACGGACGTTTCGGTCCGTACGTCACCGACGGTGAGACCAATGCCAGCCTGCGCAAGGGCGACGAGGTCGAGTCGATCACCGACGCGCGAGCCTCGGAACTGCTCGCCGATCGGCGAGCGCGTGGTCCGGTGAAGAAGGCGGCCAAGAAGACCGCGGCGAAGAAGACGCCCGCCAAGAAGGCGACGGCCGCGAAGAAGACCGCGACCAAGGCCACGGCGGTGAAGAAGACCGCCGCCAAGAAGACAGCCGCGAAGAAGTCGTGACGGTGTCGCGCCGGTCGGTTCGAGCTGACCGGCGCGATCCACCGCAGGCTGTCGTTGTCGAGTCTGTAGGGCAGACAGTCGTCGAACGAGACCGAGCTATGGCGTAGCCTCGCGCCGTATCGACGCTGGACCGTGAAGGGGACCGCCCATGACCATCGACCAGGAACGCGAAGATCTCATCCTCGCGCTCGCCAGTCAGCGCGATCTGTTCCGAATCACGTTGCGGGGCATTACTGATGAGCAAGCGCGGCAGCGCACCACCGCAAGCGAGCTGACCCTGGGCGGGTTGCTGCACCACATCGTCAACTGCGAGCGGCACTGGACGAAGGTCGTCATCGAGCGGGATGAGACGGCGGAGCTGGATGTGTCGGAATTCGACGGCGAGTATGTGATGGGTCCCGACGAAACGGTTGCCGGACTGCTGGCGGCGTGGGACGAGGCGGCGGAGGCGACGGCCAAGCTGATTCGGACCGAGCCCGATCTGAGCACGTCCATCCCGACACCGACTACGCCGTGGACGCCCGAGCGGGTCTGGTGGTCGGTGCGGTTCACGGTGCTGCACGTCCTGCGCGAGATCGCGCACCACAGCGGCCACGCCGACATCATCCGGGAAGAACTCGACGGGGCGAACACCACTTATCAGCGCGTCTGACTGCATGTCGGTGGGGGCGGCTAGGGTGTACGGCGTGGTGGGTGTCTTCGATCGGCTGGTCGGCCAGGATGCGGTCGAATCCGAACTCACGGCTGCCGCGATTGCCGCTCGTGGGGGGACCGGCAACGGGGCGATGACACATTCATGGTTGTTCACCGGCCCGCCGGGATCCGGGAGATCTATTGCCGCGCTGTGCTTTGCGGCCGCACTACAGTGCACGGACGAGGGGACGCCCGGGTGTGGGCGGTGTCATGCGTGCACGACCACAATGGCCGGAACGCATGGTGATGTGCGGCGGGTGATTCCGGAGGGGCTCAGCATCAGCACCAAGGAGATGCGCGAGATCGTGCAGATCGCCTCGCGGCGGCCGAGTACCGGCCGGTGGCAGGTGGTGTTGATCGAGGATGCCGATCGGTTGACCGAGGCTGCGGGCAATGTGCTGTTGAAGGTGGTCGAGGAGCCGCCGGATCGGACGGTGTTCCTGCTGTGTGCGCCATCGGTGGATCCGGAGGACATCTCCGTGACGCTGCGATCGCGTTGTCGGCATGTGCATTTGGTGACGCCGTCGGTGCCCGCCATCGCGCAGGTGCTGCGCGAGCGCGACAAGCTCGATGAGAAGACGGCCAACTGGGCGGCATCGGTGAGCGGCGGCCACGTCGGGCGGGCCCGGCGGCTGGCCACCGACGAGGAGGCCCGGTCGCGCCGTCAGCGTGCGCTGGCACTGGTCGGTGCGGTTTCGCGGCCCGGTGCCGCCTATGCCGCCGCGGACGAATTGGTGAAGTCGGCCGACGACGAGGCGAAGCAGATGAGTGCGGCTCGCGACGAACGCGAGCGGGAAGAATTGGCGACCGCACTCGGCGCTGGCGGCACAGGCAAGGGTGCCGCGGGCGCGACCCGAGGCTCGGCCGGTGTGCTGAAGGATTTGGAGCGCAGGCAGAAGTCCCGCGCCACCCGCACTGGACGCGATGCTCTCGACCGCGCCCTCATCGACGTCGCGGGCGTCTACCGCGACGCCATCGCCGTCCGCTTCGGCGCGGCCCGCAACGGTTCCGGCGTCGCCCTCACACACCCCGACCTGTCCGACCAGATCCACGACCTCGCCGACCGCGTCCGCCCCGAAGGCCTGCTCCGCTCCATCGAAGCTGTCCTCACCTGCCGCGAAGCCCTGGACCTCAACGTCAAACCCCGCTTCGCCCTCGCCGCGATGGTCGCCACCCTCATCTCGGCCCAAACTGCCTAACGGCTTCATCGACCACTCCGGATGAGCCGAGCGTTTCACTCGTAATGAAAAGGACAAGGGTTCGATCGGCCCGATATTGGGCTGGCAACGTCCACGAACCCGTCAGGTGCCGCCGTCCCGTCCGCCGATCACGCTGCGGTGACCACCCGTTTTCGCGATCCGACCGTCGAGACGATAGACTCGCGTGGCCGAAAGGCACGCCGCCTTAGCTCAGTCGGTAGAGCGCTTCACTCGTAATGAAAAGGTCGGGGGTTCGATTCCCCCAGGCGGCTCCATTTTCCCAGGTAGAGGGCGCTTTCGGTCGCGTGAATATCTATCCATCTGGATGGAACTCCCAACCAGATCCCGAACTGCCGTGGAACCGGGTGGTTTCGGTGCGGGTCGAACAGCGCACAGTGGTTATCGCGGCGACCTCGGCGCGCGGCGGCGTCACCTTCGATGTCGACGATCCGGAGTCCAGAATCGTCCGCTACCGCACCACGGAAGCTGTGTGCCGTCACATCGTCATGGATGCCGAGTGCGCCACGAACCCGCCGCCACTCGTGCCCAACATTCTGCGTATCACGCAGCGTCCACACAGCCGACGATGCCGCCGGATCAACCGATCCGGCGGCACTCGAAGACCGCGATGCTCACCTGCGTAGGGTACGAACGAACTCACAACCGCCGCCAGATCGAGGTCAGGCGTCGGCACAGCGAACTCGGGAAGCATTCTGCATCAGCTGTTTCCGCTCGATATCGCTAGAGCTGACAGCTTCTCTCAGTGGTTCGGGTTGAACGGTTCGGTGCCGAGGACCAGCGAGAGTCCCGAGATGCCGGAATGCGCTCGGGCGTAAGCAAGTTCGTGGCTCATGTCACCGATGTTGTTGACGATCGGCACGCCGATGCCCAGTGTCGACAGTGTGCCGAGGGCACAGCCGGTGCGGTCGAGGAAGGCGCTGCCGCTGTCGCCGGGTATCCCTGGCATGGGCGTGGTCAACGCGTGCGTCCAACCGGCGGTAGCAAGCCCGTCGACCTTGGTCTGGCCGATCCGCGGGGACAGTTCGGCGATGCCGAACCGCAGGCCGGAGTTGCCGTAACCATAGACGCGGTCACCGATGCCGGTTCCGGTGGTGTTGATGTCGACGGGACCACCCCAGTACGGCACGCTCGGGTTGACCTTGCCGACGTCCTCGGGGGCGACCTTCACCAACGCGAAATCGTTGTAGGTGCAGGCGTTGTGGTCCTGCTCGCCGTCCTGCCGCATGGCCTGCCAGCTGCTATAGACCAGTTGACCGGTGCCGACGACCTCACCGGGGAACAACATCAGTAGGCCGCCACGGTTGAAGGTTACGGCGGTGCCGAGGGGGAGACTGTCAGCGGTGCAGCCGTCGGGGTCTTTCAGGTCGCCGATACCTGTCCCAGCGCAGTGCGCGGCCTGACCGAGGTACACGTTGCCGGCATCGTCGGTGAAGGTGTAGTTCGCCGTGCACTGTCTCGCACCCTGGGTATTGGTCTGCACCCCGGGCGTTATGGTGGCGGACGCGGCGGATGCCCATCGGTGCCCCGACTTGTCCGCGGCAAGGGTGAACTGCTCGGCGCTACCTGGCCACGGCTGTGCCGACGCAGTGCCGCGTCCGGCAATGAGATGCGCGCCGGTGGCTGCGACGACGGCGGTCACCGTGACCGCGAGCGCACGGTAGAGAGTGGATCGCTGCATGGGATATTTCCCTTTCACTGTGATGTTCGACCGCTCTGCTGCGCCGTGGCCCCATTCGTTAGCCAGGCGTTTGCTAATGACGAGAACTGGCGGCGTGCCGCATGTCTGACACGTTGAGGCGCCGACCTGGTGGCGCCCAAGAAAGTCCCAACTGAATCGCTTCGAGTCGAGGAGTGTCGAATATATGTTCGATCGCCGGGAGTGGTTGAGATTCATCAAAGCCGCTGTTCGGGTCTCACTGTGATAGTCGTTCGACAGCGAAGAGTCGCTTGAAGTAGCGGTGATCTCTGGTAACGAAAGGTCGGGGTTCGATCCGCTCGAGCGGCCCCATATTATCTTGCTATAAGCACAGGTGGAGTCTCTTTTAGAGGCTTCTTGTGCATTTGATGACCCGCAAGCGGGCGGGCTGTCCTTTGCCGCGGTTGACCTGCCCTTTTCATCGCGAGGATTCGGTCCTCCTACCCGCTGGCGAGATCAGACCATCCCTTGACACGCTTGTCTGAAGAGCCTGGTTCGAGGCCCTTCGAAAACCGTGAGCGACGACGGCCGGATGGCAGGTGTATCAGGCTGGACCCAGTCCTGCTAGTCGTGCCGCAGTCAGAGCAACGTATAGCTCGGCGGCTGCTTTGGGATCCGAGCAGCGGCGGTCGGTGAGGGTCTCGATGCGGCGCAGTCGGAAGTGGATGGTGTTCCGGTGGTAGTGCAGGCGTTGAGCGACTTCGGTATTGGAGCCACCGCACTCGAACCAGAGGGCGAGCGTGCCGAGGAGCGTGTCGCGTTCTTCGGGAGGTAAGTCCAGTACGGGGCCGAGGATGTCGTTGGCCAGTTCCAGTGACGCGGACGGGGCGTGCGCGAGTACGAGCGGGATGGGTGTACTGCCGTAGGCGGTAACGGTGGCCGTTCCTGGCAGTGCACAACGTCCGGCAAGTTCCGCTTCGCGCAGCGCGGTGCTCGCAAACCCTGCGGTCGGGAAGGGCCGGCTCGCGCCGATACGGCTGGTGGCATGTTCGCGCAGCCGCGCGAGTACCCGATCGGGAGCGCGTGTCGTGGCCAGGCTGAGCAGGCCGATCCGAGCGCCGGCTTCGCTGATCCAGATCGATTCGACGAAGTCGGCGCGCAGTCGCTCCTCGATGCCGGACAGCGGCTCCATCAGGTCGGGATCGGCTTCTGCGTGCACCACGATAAAGTTGCCCAGCGGCGGTAGGTGAAGTGCGCGGGCGATATCGCGTTGGGTCGGATCGTCGGTATCGCCGTCGAGTAGCTTGCGCAACATCGCACGGCGTTCGGAATTGTCACGGCGGACTCGTTCTGTCAAATAGTCGCCGTATGCATCGGCAGCCGCACCCGAGTAGTCGTCGATGATTCGCCACATTTCCGAACCGAGCCGTGGCAACATGTCGAGGCTGGTGCGCGCAGCTGTGATGAGCGCGCGTTCCCACAGCAGCCGCCCGGCCAAGCGGTACGCGTGCAGCACCGCCGCGAGGGGCACGCCGAGTTCGGCTTTGACTCGGCCGACCACGGTAGCGGGCTGCAGCCGGCGTCCGTTGCTGCCCGAGAGTTCGCCGAGGAGCGCGACAAGGTTGTCACGGACGACGAACCCCAACTCGTCGTCGGTGAGAGCTGTTGATTCCGCATAGGCGTGGTCGCCCGTACGAATTCGGCCGACCAGCTCGGCCGTGAGGTCGTCGACCTCCATCAGCAGCGTGCGTGCCAGCGCAGTGGAATCATTCGCGGGCGGCTCGGTCAGCACGGTCATGGCGTCGATGGTAGGCATTCGCTCTGGATGGCGCCTGTGCCCGAGCACATCAAGTAGCCGGGATCGGTAAACCCGCGCACATAGTGGGCGGTCGCATCGAGCCTGCAGTATCGACTTCGACGGTGACCGGGGTCATAGTTCCCCGATTTCAGTATGTGCTCGAGAGAGGTGCCGACCGTGTACGACTATGTCGTCGTAGGCGCAGGGTCCGGTGGATCCGTGCTGGCCAGCCGATTGTCCGAGGACCCGCGGGTGCAGGTTGCCCTGGTGGAGGCCGGGCCGCAGGACGCCGCAGACGAGATCCACTTGCCGGTTGCCTTTCCATCGCTGTTCAAGAGTCCGCTGGACTGGGATTACGACACCGAACCGGAAGCCGGTTTGCACTTCCGTCGCGCCTACCTGCCGCGCGGGCGCGTGGTCGGCGGATGCAGTTCGATCAACGCGATGATCTATATCCGCGGGGCGCGTGCCGACTACGACGGTTGGGCCGCGGGCGGCGCCGACGGATGGAGCTACGACGAGGTACTTCCATACTTTCTGAAAGCCGAGGACAACGAACGCGGGAAGGACGCCTACCACTGCGTCGGCGGGCCCCTGACGGTGAGTGAGAGCCGGTCGAAACATCCGCTGGTCGAGGCGTTCCTGCACGCCGCCGAACAAGCTGGTCACCTCCGCAACGACGATTTCAACGGGGCTACCCAGCTGGGCGTCGGTCGCTACCAGGTGACACAGCGCAACGGCATGCGATGCAGCGCCGCGGTCGCCTATCTGCATTCGGCGGGCGACCGTCCCAATCTGACCGTGATCACCGACGCTCTCGCGCACCGGGTTGTGTTCGAGAACGGCGGTGCCGCCGGCGTGGTCATCGGCCGCGGCGGGAGCACGGAAGTGGTTCGCGCCCGGCGCGAGGTCATTCTGACCGCAGGCGCATACGGATCGGCGCAACTGCTGCTGCTGTCGGGCATCGGCCCGGCTGAACAGCTGTCGGCGTTCGGGATCGAGGTGGTCCGCGACCTGCCGGTCGGGCAGAACCTGCAGGACCATCTGTCGGTGTTCCTCAACTACCGCACCGACCGCGAGTCTCTGATGACCGCGCTCACTCCGGAAAACCTCGGCCTGCTCCAGGACGAGGGCCGAGGGCCACTGACCTCCAATATCGGCGAGGCCGGCGGATTCATCGCGACCCGAACCGGCCTCGCCGGGCCGGACATCCAGTTCCATATGGCCCCGGTGCTCTTCCACGGTGAAGGCATGGGTGCCGCGACCGAGCACGGCTACGCGTTCGGCCCATGCCTGGTCAACCCGACCAGCCGCGGTGAACTCACCCTGCGCTCCGCGGCCCCCGGCACTGCGCCGCGTATCCACCACAACTACCTCGGCACCGAAGCGGACCGCGCCAGCCTGCTAGCCGGTCTGCGCAGCGCGCTGGAGATCGCTGATCAGCCCGCACTCCGGGAGCTCACCACCGGCGAATTCCTGACTCCCGCAGGCGATTCCGATGCCGAGCTGCTCGATTTCGCGGCCCGCACCGCGCAGACGCTGTACCACCCCACATCGACCTGCGCTATCGGCACCGTCGTGGACCCGCGATTGCGCGTGCTGGGCGTGCGCGGCCTGCGAGTCGCCGACGCGTCGGTCATGCCGTCGGTAGTCCGAGGCAATACCAATGCGCCCACGATCATGATCGGAGAGAAGGCTTCGGTCATGGTCCTCGAGGACGCTGAATCGGAAGGAAACCAAGCGTGACCTCAATCGTGACGGCAACCATCGACGCCGCCGTTTCCGCACTGCGACACGGTGAAATCCAATGGTCTCGAACCGATTTGGCCGCCCGGCGTCGACTGCTGGAGCAGATCCATGCCAATACGGCGAAGCATGCGCAAGAGTGGATCGAGACCGCGGCCCGGATCAAGAAACTGCCCCTGGACTCGCCCTTGCTGGGTGAAGAATGGGTCAGCGGGCCGTACTCCTTGCTCACTGGGGCCGCCGCGCTCGCGGAATCCCTGCTGGCTCTGGAGGAAGGGCGCAGCCCGGTCGACGGATACCCGATGCGCCCGGCGCCCGGTGGTCGCACCGCCGTCGAGGTGTTCCCGCACGGCATGTTCGACGCCCTGCTGCTCAACGGATTTCGCGCCGAAGTCTGGTCGCGGCCCGGCGTCGATGCCGAATCCGTCCGCGCCCGTGCGGGATTGGGACAGCGCACACCAACCGATACCGGTGGTGTCGGTGTCGTGCTGGGGGCGGGCAATATCTTCTCGATCGCACCGCTGGACGTGCTGTACCAGCTGTACGCCGACAACAGAGTGGTGGCGCTCAAGCTCAACCCGATCACCGATCCGCTGCTGCCGGTGCTTGAGAAGATCTTCGCTCCCATGATCGAGCGCGGTTTCCTCCGTCTGATCACCGGGGGCCCGGATGTGGGATCGGCATTGGTGAACCATCCCGATGTGGACGCAGTACACATCACCGGCAGCGCAGTCACCCATGACGCCATCGTTTTCGGCACTGGACCGCAGGCCGACAAGAACAGAGCGGCCGGCACGCCCGAACTGACCAAGCCCATCACCAGTGAGCTCGGCGGCGTCTCACCCACAATCGTGGTACCCGGTCGCTGGTCGAGCGCGGACCTGCGGTTCCAAGCCGAACACCTGGCCACGCAGCGGTTACACAACAACGGGTACAACTGCGTCGCCACTCAGGTCGCGGTGATCTCCGCGGACTGGCCCCAGAAGGAGCGGTTTCTCGCCGAACTCCGCGCGGCGATCGGCCGTGCCCCGCAGCGGCCCGACTACTACCCCGGATCGGCGAACCGGGTCGCAGCCGCGCGCCAGACCTACCCGCAGGCGCAGGTGATCGGCGCACGCATACTCATCGAGGGTATGACACCGGATCGCCACGAACCCGCGCTGCACACCGAATACTTCGCCCCGGTGCTCGGCGTGGTCGAATTGCCCGGCGATCCAGCCGAATTCCTGTCGCGGGCCGTTCGCGTGTGCAACGAGGAGATCGAGGGCACGCTCGGCGTGAACATCATCGCCCACCCCGGCACGATCGAAAAACTGGGTGGACGGTTCGACTCCGCGGTGACCGAGCTGCGGTACGGCACCATCGCCATCAACGCCTGGACCGGTCTCGGGTATCTCACCGCCCGGGCTTCGTGGGGTGCGTTCCCCGGGCACTCGTTGGCCGATATCCAGAGCGGAATCGGCGTGGTGCACAACGCATTGCTGATCGCCGAACCGGAACGAACCGTGGTCCGCGGTCCGTTCCGTCCTGCACCTCGGTCGCTGCTGCACGGCGAATTCAGCCTCTCGCCGAAGCCGCCGTGGTTTGTCACCAACCGCACCGGTGCCACGACCTTGCGGCGCTTGACCGACTTCGCAAAGAACCCCGGCGTCGGCGCCCTGCCGGCGATTTTCGCCTCGGCGCTACGCGGCTGAGGACAGCGGTCGGCCGGTCCGGGGCAC
Source organism: Nocardia sp. CA-107356 (assembly GCF_050946365.1). Classification (NCBI taxonomy): domain Bacteria; kingdom Bacillati; phylum Actinomycetota; class Actinomycetes; order Mycobacteriales; family Nocardiaceae; genus Nocardia; species Nocardia sp. CA-107356. The sequence continues at coordinate 519,217 of NZ_CP191992.1, forward strand.
GCTCCGGCCCGGCCGACCGCGGTACCAAGAGGACGCCGCGCTCTTCCTGAGAAAGACCAGCACACAATGACTTACAACGACTACGACCTGCCGATGCCGAGCACGATGCAGGACGAACCTCTTTCGTTGGCGACGCTGCTGCGATACGCCACCACCGTGCACGCCGACGCCACCGTCCGCACCTGGACGGGCAGCGCGTCGCGAGTGCTGACCTACCGTGAACTCGGTGCGCAGGCGGCCCGGCTCGCCCATGCACTGACCGCGCTGGGAATCGAACGCGGAGACCGGGTCGCCACGTTCATGTGGAACAACAACGAACACCTGATCGCGTACTGTGCAGTGCCTGCCATGGGCGCGGTGCTGCATACCCTCAATATCCGGCTCTTTCCGGAACAGATCACCTATGTGGCCAACCACGCGGCGGACAAGGTGGTGATCGTCGACGGTTCGCTGGTGCCCGTGTTGGCGCAGGTGCTGCCGACGCTGCGGACTGTCCGCCATGTCATCGTCGCCAACGGAGACGCCGCGGCGTTGCACGCACCCGATGGTGTCGCGGTACACGAACTCGACACGCTGCTCGCCGAGTTCCCGCCCGTATTGGACTTCCCGGTGCTCGACGAGCGATCCGCCGCTGCGATGTGCTACACCTCCGGTACCACCGGTGACCCGAAAGGCGTTGTCTACTCGCACCGTTCGAACTGGTTGCACTCCATGCACGCGTGCACCGCAGACGGCATGGGCATCAGGGCAGGCGATCGGGTGCTGGCGGTCGTGCCCATGTTCCACGCCAACGCCTGGGGCCTGCCCTACGCGGCGCTCATGGTCGGCGCGTCGCTGGTGATGCCCGATCGATTCCTGCAGCCGTCACCGCTGCTCGAGCTGATGGCAGCCGAACGACCGAGTTTCGCTGCCGCTGTTCCGACAGTGTGGAACGGCGTACTCGCCGCGGTCGATGCGAGCCCACGGGACCTCGGCCATCTGCGAGCGGTCGTGGTCGGGGGCTCGGCCGTGCCGGCGCAACTGATGCGGGCCTTCGAGGATCGCCACGGGGTCCGCATCATCCAGGCGTGGGGAATGACCGAAACCTCGCCGCTGGGCTGCGTCGCCTGGCCCCCGCCGGAAATCGAAGGTGAGGCGGCTTACGCCTACCGGGTCACCCAGGGGCGCTTTCCGGCTCCCGTGCAAGCGCGCCTCATCGGCAACGACGGCGCGGAGTTGCCTCGCGACGGAAGAACCGTGGGAGAGTTGGAGGTTCGCGGTCCGTGGATCACCGCCTCCTACTACTCGCCGGATGCGGACACGATCGGCTCCGACGCGTTCCGCGACGGCTGGCTGCGCACCGGCGATATCGGCACCATCACTGCCGACGGCTACCTGACTCTGGTCGATCGCGCGAAGGACATCATCAAGTCCGGCGGCGAATGGATCTCCTCGGTCGAACTCGAGAACGCGATCATGGCGCATCCGGACGTCGTCGAAGCGGCGGTGTTCGGGGTGCCCGACGAGAAGTGGGACGAGCGTCCCGTCGTGGCCGCCGCGTTGCGCACCGGAGCCGAGGTCGACGCAGGTGCGCTGCGGGCGTTCTTGGCCGACAAAGTGGCGAAATGGCAATTGCCCGAACGCTGGACATTCGTGCCCGAGGTGCCCAAGACGAGCGTCGGTAAATTCGATAAAAAGGTCCTGCGCGCCCGGTACGCGGCCGATCAACTCGATATCGTGGCCCCGGATTCCGGTGCCACGCAAATGAGTTCGGGAGCCGGGCACGATGACTGAGCGCCGAATGACCTATTTCAGCCGGATTCGACCGGACCGAGGGCGAGGTTGATTTTGCACGCGACGATCACGCGTGCCATATCGAAAGCTGAATGGGGATGGAGATTGCTCGCGGAGAACTAGCTAGTCGATCTTGGCCATCACATGCTTGATGCGGGTGTAGTCCTCCAGCCCGTACATCGACAGGTCCTTGCCGTGCCCGGACGACTTGAACCCGCCGTGCGGCATTTCGGCGATCAGCGCGGTGTGGGTGTTGATCCATACGCAGCCGAAGTCGAGCGCGGCCGACACGCGGAGCGCCCTCGACACATCCTTGGTCCACACCGAGGACGCCAGCCCGTATTCGACGCCGTTGGCCCACCGGATCGCCTGGTCTTCGTCGGTGAACGACTGCACGGTAATCACCGGGCCGAAGATCTCGTGCTGGCTCAGCCGGTCATCCTGCAACAGTCCGCCGATGACCGTCGGCTCGACGTAATACCCGTGGTCGCCCTGCCGGTGCCCACCGGCCGCGACCGAAGCGTGATCGGGCACCTCACCGAGGAAGCCGAGCACCCGCTGTAGTTGGTTGGCATTATTGACCGGTGGCACCCAGGCGTCCTCGTCATCGGTGGCCTTGCCGAACGTCGTTGTTGCACTGCCGGCCTGCTCGGCCAGCGCCGCGGTCAAATCATCGGCCACCGACGCGTGACCGAGCACCCGGGTGGCCGCCGTGCAATCCTGCCCGGCGTTGAAATAGCCCGAGGCCGCGATACCCTTTGCGGCAGCAGCGATATCGGCGTCGGGGAACACGATTACCGGCGCTTTGCCGCCCAACTCCAGATGCGTGCGCTTCAGGTGACCTCCGGCCGACTCCGCGACCGCACGGCCTGCGGCCACCGAACCGGTGATCGACACCATCTTCGGGGTCGGATGCGCGACCACCGCCGCACCGGTCATCCGGTCACCGGTTACCACGTTGAGCACGCCCGGCGGCAGGTGTTCGGAGGCCAGTTCGGCCAGCATCACCGTCGTCACTGGGGTGGTGTCGCTCGGCTTGATCACCACGGTGTTGCCCGCCGCGATCGCGGGAACAAACTTCCAGATCGCCATCATCATCGGGTAATTCCACGGCGTTACCTGCCCGATGACGCCGACCGGCTCCCGGCGGATCCACGACGTATGGCCCGTCAGGTACTCGCCGGCCGACTTGCCCTCGAGTACCCGTGTCGCACCCGCGAAGAATCGAGTCTGGTCCAGCATCTGCGGGATCTCCGCGGCCAAGGTGAGGTGGTTCGGCTTGCCGGTGTTGCGGCCCTCGGCCTCGACAAGCGCGGCGGCGGCCTTCTCCAACTCGTCGGCGAAATCCAACAGCGCCTTCTGCCGGTGCGACGGCGTCGTGCGCTTCCAGTCGTCGAACGCCCTGGCCGCCGCTGCATACGCGTTACCGACGTCCTGTTCGTTGGACGCCGGGGCGGTGCCGTACTGATCGCCGGTGGCAGGATCGACGAGCGCCATCGTCGCACCGCCGACCGAGTCGACGAGCTTGCCGTCGATGAAGTTCTGGACCACGGTCATGAGGGCTCCTCGATTGCTCTGTTCAGCCGACAATTCTCTGACGTGGAACGTTCGGTCGACTTGGCATCTGGTCGCCGTCGCCTGGTACTACTTGTGCATCAACATTTCGATCTTATCGACACCGAATGCATTGAGCTTACTCCTTTTGTCGCTGTTGAGGACGATGCAGCCGGGTCCGGCGTATTTGCCGTAATTGGCATCGTTCATCTTCCACTACAACGACTTTCGGCTCCGATACAATATTGTCGTTCAAGATTCCGGAAAAGCTGTGGGCCATTGCATCGGCCTTCCATGGGCGGAATATCCTGCCCTACGTCAATTGTGGACTCGGGCCGATACCCATGGTTCGACCTATTTCGTCTCCACCCACTTTGGCTATGTCGACGCAGCGTTCGTCATCGATTTGTTGTCCGGTCGTAGGCGTTACCCGGCAGTGGCCGGTGACATGTGGATCACATGGTTCGGCATCGCCCCGACGAGACCTCGACGTGCGCTGCCGCTACTTCCCAAGCCCCTCGTAAGTTCGGCGGCCGTTGGGTACATGCCCTGGTTCGAGAGCGCCCGACAGGAACTGAAGCTGGTCGGCCAGCGCCCGCCGCTGCCATGGCCCCTGGTAGACGTCGAAGTGGTCGACGGGGTACTCGCGCAGCTGCGCTCGCGGCCCGGCCTTCCTGGCGACCCGGCGTGCCGCGCTGGGGGGAGCGACACTGTCGTTGCTGCCGACCTGCACCAGGATCGGGCATGCCACGCGGCCGACGAAGGTGATGGGGCGGTTCAGCCCGACCTCCAGTGCGGTGCGTGCACAGACCTCGTTGCGCCAGGTCGCGCCGGCCATTGAGGTGTAGCTCTGCTCGGCGCCGGGGGTGGTGATCATCGCTGCCGACCCGAGTTGCCCGACCACCGGAATGTGGTGCGGCGTCCGCTTGGTGAGGGCACGGGCGAGGTCACGCAGTCCGTGTGCGGTCGCGCGCGCCAGTTGTCCGACCCCGGCGTAACGCGCGAGCTGCACCAGCGTCGCGAGCCCGTCCACCGCGGGCGTCATCGAGACGATCGCCGCGATGCGCCGGTCCTGCGCGGCGACCGCGACGATATGACCGCCGGAGTACGACGTCCCCCACAGCACGATCCGGTCGGGGGCGACGCCGGGCAGGTGCCGTGCGACGGCGATGGCAGCGTGGTAATCCTGGCGCTGACGTCGGAACGAAACATCCTGTCGGGGCGTACCTTCGGAGTCACCGAAGCCGCGGTAGTCGAAGACGAGCGCATCGAAGCCGGCATCGGCGAACGACTCGGCGTAGCCCAGCAGGCCGGTGTCGCGGGTGCCGGCGAAACCATGCGCCATGACCACGCACGGTCGGCCGGCTGCACCGGTCAGTGCGTCGGTGCGGGCCGGGATATGCCAGGCGGCGCAGCTGACGCCGTGGCTGGTGAAGGTGATCTCGCTTTTCATTGTGATCGCCCCGATCAGGACGCCAGCTGAGCCGGCTCGGCGGGGGTGAATGTCAGGGCTTTGTCCTCGACCGGGCCCTCGCGTAGCCGCTCGACGTCCTTTTCGTAGGCCATCTCGACCGTCCACGGGCCGCTGGTACCCGCCCGTGGGAACTGCGAGATTCCCCGTTGGACATAGCCCGAACTCAAATCCATCAGCGGCACCCGTTCCATATGCGGATCGTCCAACACCGGCTCGACGGTGTCGTGGCCACGGGAGTCCATGTAGTCGAGCAGGCGACAGAAGTGCTCGCAGACCAGATCCACCTTGAGCGTCCAGGCGATATTCGTGTAGCCGGTGGCGAACACGAGGTTGGGGACACCGGAGAGCATCATCGCTTTGAAGACCGTCGTATCGGGCAGATTTACCTGCCGCCCGTCGACACTGAACCGGACCTTGCCGAAGGGCGACATGTTCAGACCCGTTGCTGTCACGATGATGTCGGCGGCCAATTCCTGGTTCGACTCCAGCAGGATGCCGGTCTTGGTGAACCGGGCGATCCGGTCGGTGACCACCGAGGCTTGCCCGGCCGAGATCGTCTTGAACAGATCCCCGTTGGGCACCATGCACAACCGCTGCTCCCACGGGTTGTAGCGCGGGGTGAAATGGGTGTCGACGTCGAAGTGCTTGGGCAACTGCCGGCGCACGTTGGCGATCAGCAGCCTGCGCATCAACTTCGGAGCGCGCTGGCAGGCCTTGTAGATCCCGCGAGTGAGCAGGACGTTCTTGCGCCGGACAATCCGATATGCGCGTTCGTGGCCGAGGACTCTGTTGAGCGTGTTGGCGATGGCGTCCACCGCCGGAGTCGAGAACACGTAGCTCGGCGAGCGCTGCAGCATCGTGATGTGGTCCGCCTTGTCGGCCATCGACGGGATGAGCGTGACGGCCGTCGCGCCACTGCCGATCACGATCACGCGCTTGCCCGTGTAGTCCAGATCCTCCGGCCAGTGCTGCGGATGGATCACTTCGCCCGCGAAGTCGTCGATACCGGTGAATTCAGGGGTGAAGCCGGCCTCGTAGTCGTAGTAGCCGGTACCCAGGAACAGGAATCGTGCGGTGAATTCTGCGGTCTCACCGGTGCCGGAACGCTGGGTGGTGACGGTCCACCGCTGCTGCGATGAGGAGAACGCCGCGGCGACCACGCGGTAGCCGAACCGGATGTGCTCGGCCAGCCCGTTCTCGGTAACGGTCTGCTGCAGGTAGTCGAGGATGATGTGCCCGTCGGCGATCGCTTTGGGGTGTGTCCAGGGCTTGAAGCCGAATCCGAAGGTGGGCATGTCCGAGTCCGATCGGATCCCGGGGTACTGGAACAGACTCCAAGTGCCGCCGATCGAGTCGCGGCCCTCCAGTACCGCGAACGACGTGCCCGGGCGGCGGGTTTTGAGGTGATAGGCGGCACCGATACCGGAAATCCCGGCACCGATGATCAGTACATCGAAATGCGTGGTTTGCGTTGTATTGGTGGTCGTCATAGTCACTGATCTCTCCTGGCCACGATGGGCGGCGTTGTGATGTGGTTCACGGTAGGTCTGCTGGTACCTCGTGCGGCATGTCCAGCTGCCTAGTCTTTGCATCGGAATGTGTGCGGTGGCACACTCGAATACATGAATGGCGAGCCGTTGGCCGAGGTCGTAGCGCTCATGGGAGATGTCGCCGAGTTGATGCTGGCCGACCTCGACGAGCTCGTCGCCGAGATGGATGCCGCCGAGATCGAGCTGACGCCGGCGGTGGGCGTCGACGCGGCGCTCGTGGCGGATATGTCGGCGAGTAACCGCGCCAATGCCGCGCGCCTGTTGACCATGTTCGCCCGTCGCGAGGGCCGGGCGACCCCGATCGACGTGCCACCCGAGGCACTGGACGTCGCCCGTACTGTCGCACGGCGCGGTATCGACCTCGATGTGATCTTCCAGTCCTACCGGCGCGGGCAGAACATCGCGTGGCAGCACTACCTGGCCCATGCCATCCGCGTCGTCCCGTCGGGTCCGCTACTCGTGCGGCTGCTGGAGGTCTCCTCGCAGCGCATGTTCGAGTACGTCGACCACGTGATCGGCCGTGTCATCGCCGATGCGCAGCGCGAGCGCGAGGAGTTGCTCGGTGGTGCGCTTGCGCGGCGCACCGAGACAATTCGGCTGATCCTCGACGGCGCCCCGATCGACAGCCGCAGAGCAAGTGAGCGTCTGGGCTACGAGCTCGCCCGGCGCCACACCGCGCTTGTTCTGTGGACTCAGTGGCCGGGCGAGGTGCAGGGTGTTCTGGAGTCCAGCGCTGCCATCCTGGCGCGCGCCGCCGGTGCCCGGCCCCCGCTCACGCTATCCGCTGGAACGTCCACGCTCTGGGCATGGTTGGGTACCGACTCCGATCCTGCATTGGACGCACTGCCCGACGCGATCGACCGGGCACAACCCGGCGTCCGTGTCGCCGTGGGGCCCACTCGCCCCGGCATCGCAGGCTTCCGGCTGTCACATGCTGCGGCGATCGACATCCACAGTCTGCTCGTCGGGCATCCGGGTGGTGCTCGGCTCGCGTTCTACCAGGACCTGGAGGTCACCGCGCTGGCCGCCCAGAACCACGACCGCGCAGCCGAATTCGTCGCGACGACACTCGGCCCGCTCGCCGCGGACACACCCGGCGCGGCGCGCCTACGCGAGACCCTGCGGGTGTTCCTCGATGAAGCCGAGAACGGGCCCCGCGCCGCCGCCCGCCTGCACACCCACCGAAATACGGTGCTGCAGCGAGTCGCTCGCGCCAGCGAACTGCTCGGTCACCAGCCCGGCGAGCGCCGGCTGGCAGTCGAACTCGCGCTCGAGCTGGCCCACCAGATCGGTCCCCGGGTCCTGACCCGCGGCTGACGCATCGGTGCCGCGACCGACGCGCTTGCAGCCGGCATCGAATGTGTGTGCCCGCCAGTTGCGAGCCGACGAGCACCACCAGTGCATCGATCGCTCGACCAGACCTGGGTGAAATGCGGAGGGTCAGGATGCGACCGGAAGATCGAGGCTGGCCAGGAGGTCGATAACGCGGCTGTTGAGGTCGTCGCGGATCGGTCGCACCTCGGCCACCGGTAGCCCGGCCGGGTCGTCCACGACCCAGTCTTCGTGCCTGATGCCGGGCACCAGCGGGCACACATCGCCGCATCCCATGGTGATGATGACGTCGGCGGCCAGGATGATCTCGTCGGTCCAGGTTTTGGGGAACTCGTGGGAGATGTCGATGCCGACCTCGGCCATGGCCGCGACCGCTGCCTGGTTCAGCGCACCGCTCGGCTCCGACCCGCCGGACCAGCCCAGCGCCCGTCCCTGCACGTAATGCTCGAAGAAGCCCAACGCCATCTGCGAACGCCCGGCGTTGAACGTGCACAGGAACAGCACCACCGGGATCGCGTGCTCGATGCGGCCCTCCACCTTGGCCCGAGCGTGCAGTCGCTGCCGGGCGAAGCGCTCGGCCAGCAGCGGCAGATATAGGTTCACCGACGCCCGCGCCCCGATCTCCTGGTAGGAGTCGTGGAGGAAGTGGTGAATCGTGTTGGCATCGAACAAGATTGTGAATTCGCGGTGCAGCCGCCGCTCGGCATGGGCGAGCGCCGTGGCGTGCACGATATCGAGGAGTCGGTAGGCCGGGGTGATCTCGGCGTATCCGGCCCGGTTCGTCCGCTCGGGCGTATACACGTTAGTCAGCGTGACACCGTCGTTCCGACGCGGCAACCGAACTGGGGATGAACCGAATCGAACCCGCAGACCACAACGCGGCGTACCAACGACGACATCGCTCGGTACGGCATACAGCGCGAAAATCGTTAGTGCAGAGAATCTTTCGCCGAGATGGTGCGATTACGCACAATCCGACGCCTACCGTCGCGCTCTGCGGGGACATTTCCCGGCACGGTAAGCCGGTGATCGAATTCGGCTGCTGCACATACCAAGGCGCGGCCGAGCATGGCGGGATGGGCTGGGCCATCGTCGATTTCGACGCCGATTCGGATCCCTCGACGGTAATTACGTTGGCGACGAGGACGAGCAGGTCCGCTACCACCGCGAGTTCATGGAAGTCTTCGAAGAGGAGAGTGTGGACACCGCATTCCGCTGCACCTTTGCGGGCTACACCTCTGACGTGTTGTCCGCGAGTGACCTCCCCGGGTGCCGGAACCGAAGTTCGCGACCACGACCGTCACGCTCGGGCGTGTGGTGCCCGATTCACGACCGAACGCGGCCCAGATCCACGATCAGAACCATTACATGCGTTGCGGATTCCGTGTGCTTATCTGTTCGGTGTGAAGTGGACGGTGATTCGGAGTGAAGTCGTCGACCTGCTCGCATGGATCGCAACGCTGACCGGAGCCGTGGGGGTCGTCTTGCACTTCGATCCGCGGTGGCTCTACGTTCTGGTCCCGTCGTCGTTCCACATAGCGGTCTTGGCTGCGTCTGGCGCGCCGTACCTGATGAGCTTCGCGCTCGTTGCGGGAGTGGCGTTCATAGCCAGGCGGCACTGGATCGGTGCGGGCGTGGCGATCGTTGTCTTCGCCACCGCGGTGTGGACTCAGGCTCCGCTCTATGTAGGCCGCACAGGCGGCGGCGACGGACCTGCGGTGATGGCGATGCAAGCCAATCTTCTGTTCGACGGAGCTGATCCCACCTCGCTGGTCGACGAGGTGCGTGCGCGGAACATCGCTGTGCTCACCGTCAATGAGCTCACGCCGGCGGCAGTCGAGGGTCTCGGCCGGGCGGGGCTCGACCAGTTATTGCCGTACCGATATCTCTCCCCCGGAAAGTTCGCGACCGGGACAGGGATCTGGAGTAGCTATCCGCTGTCCGACACTGTCGAGTACGACGGGTTCGTACTGAACCAGATTTCAGCGACGGCCAGCGTTCCGGGTGTCGGGCCGGTCACGGTGTATGCCTTCCATCCGGTACCGCCGATATTCGGCACCCGGGTCTGGGCCGACGAATTGTCCCGCCTGCACGGAATTCTCGAGCGGTCGCCGTCGGATCGGCCGGCGATCGCCGGTGGCGACTTCAATGCCACCTACGATCATTCGCAGTACCGCGCGATGTTGTCCGGGCGTTTCGACGACGCCGTAGTACAAGCGGGTGCCGGACATCTGGTCACATATCCGACCGACAAGTGGTTCACGCCCCTGGTCGGTATCGACCACTTCCTGGTTGCCGAGGGTCGTGCGGTCGAGGTGGAGACGGTAAACCTACCGGGCGCGGACCATCGCGCCCTGGTGGCGCAGATCCGCCTCGACCGTGGAAGGCATTAGGGCGCGGGTATCACACCCGCGAGTCGGTTTCGGTGCTGGACCGCTACTACGACGGAACAGAGGGCCAAGCCATCGGCACACCTGCACTCGGTGCTCCCGGTCGAACCCTGCGCCCCGAGGTTTCTTAGCGATATCCCAACGCCCGCCGCGCTACCAGCGGTTTACCCTCGAAATTACGGAAAGGGGGCAGCGATGAATAGTCGAAGCATGGTGCTGCTCGCCGCCGAATCGGGGGATCTCCCCACCTACAGCACGACCGCGGTGATGATCGGCTCCGCGATCCTGTTGATGATCATCGTCGTGGTCGCCGCCTACGTGATCCTCAGCGGACGGCGAGGCTGACTCTCGGCGCCCTCCGCTGCTCCGCCGAGGACGCCCACCGTCGACTCGACCTCGCCGGGTGGAGGCAGGTGCCACAGCCGCTGGACTACCACCACCGCGATACCGCTCGGCAGCGCGAGTCGAGCGGGCGGCCTGGCTCTCACCGAAGGTCGACTGGCTGGCCGCGGTGGATCGGACCCTGGCGTTCTACTTCAACCGGCTCACCCCGCTGACACCTGGTCCCGCGGGCGGGTCTCATTGGTCGGTGACGTCGCCTACCGACCCGACCCGACCCGACCCGACCCGACCCGACCCGGTCCGGCCGTCGGCGGCACCGCCCGCCTCGCGGTCATAGGCGGCGATCCGGCAGATTTGCAGCGACTTCGCTCAGCAGACTCCCCGGCCCACCTCGCTGGAATCCACACCGCCCGTTAATGCGCGGGTCGATGAGATGTGACAGACCGCTGCGTCGGTTACCGTGGCACCGCCGTGGTCCCCGCGACAATCGGGATACGGACCAGCAAACAAGGAGTGGGCATGAGCACGGAGTCTCCAGTCACCGAGTCGACTCGTGCGGTGCACGGCCCACATTCGGTCGGGACCGCTGTGGTGGTCGGCGCGCTCGGGGTGGTGTTCGGTGATATCGGTACCAGTCCGATCTACACCCTGCAGACGGTGTTCAACCCGGATGATCCGCATCCGGTGCCGATCAGCACCGCGAACGTGTACGGCATCGTGTCGCTGGTCTTCTGGTCGGTGATGATCATCGTGACCTGGACCTACGTCATCCTGGTGATGCGCGCCGACAACGACGGCGAGGGCGGGATCATGGCGCTGATCACGCTGCTGCGTCGGATGGGCGGTGCGAGTGGTCGGGCCGCCATGGCGTTGGCGGCGCTGGGGATCTTCGGTGCCGCATTGTTTTTCGGTGACAGCATGATCACGCCCGCGATCTCGGTGTTGTCCGCGGTGGAGGGGATGAAGGTCGTCCAGCCGGGGTTGGCAGATCTGATCGTGCCGATCACGGTCGTGATCATCGTGGGGCTGTTCGCGGTGCAGCGCCGTGGCACCGCTGCGGTCGGTCGATTGTTCGGGCCGGTGATGATCATCTGGTTCGTTTCGATCGGCGCATGTGGTGTGGGTGGCATCGCCGGGCATCCGGAAATTCTGAAGGCGCTCTCGCCGACCTATGCGTTGAGTTTCATGTTCGGGCACTTCGGCATCGCCTTCTTCGCGTTGGCGGGCGTGGTGCTCGCCGTCACCGGCGCGGAGGCGCTGTACGCGGATATGGGCCACTTCGGCCGGAAGGCGATCACGCGTGGCTGGCTGGGGCTGGTGCTTCCGGCGTGCACGCTGAGCTATCTCGGCCAGGGCGCGCTGCTGCTCGGTGACGAGAGCGCGGTGAGCAGTCCGTTCTTCCTCCTGGCACCCGGCTGGGCGCGGCTGCCGATGGTGCTGATCGCGACCGCCGCCACGGTGATCGCGTCGCAGGCGGTGATCACGGGCGCGTATTCGGTGGCGTCGCAGGCCGCTCAGCTGGGTTATCTGCCGCGGTTGCGGGTGGCGCACACGTCGGAGTCGACGATCGGGCAGATCTATGTGCCCTGGATCAATTGGGTGCTGATGGTTTCGGTGATCACCCTGGTGTTCGCTTTCCGCAGCTCGGCGGCGTTGGCGTACGCGTTCGGTATGGCGGTCACCGCGACGATCACGATCACCACGCTGCTGTTCTTCTACATCGCCCGGGCCAAGTGGGGCGCCCCGCTGTGGCTGGTCCTGCTCGGCGCTGTTCCGTTATTGGCGGTCGACCTGCTGTTCCTGGCGGCGAATATGACCAAACTGGTGCACGGGGCGTGGTTGCCGCTGTTGATCGGGGTCACGGCGTTCACCGTGATGACAACATGGGCGCGGGGACGTGCGGTCGTCACCCGGGCGCGGGAGGAGAAGGAGGGGCCGCTGCGCGCGTTCGTCGATGAGCTGGGTGATCGTCGGCCGCCGTTGCTGCGGATTCCCGGCACCGCGGTGTTCCTGAACCGCGGCAAAGAGACCACGCCGCTGGCAATGCGCGCCAATGTCGAACACAATCTGGTGCTGCACGAGCATGTGGTCATCCTGTCGATCGATACACTGCCGGTGCCGCGCGTCCTGGATTCCGAGCGCACCGAGATCGATGCCCTCGGCTATGGCGACGACGGAATCATCCACGTGACAGCGCGTTTCGGGTACATGGAGACACCGAACGTCCCGCACACATTGCGGCTGCTCGATCCGACGAAAACCGAGGGGCGGATCTCGGTCGACGACGCGTCCTACTACTTGTCGAAGATCGAGTTGAAGAAGGGCACGGCGCCGACCATGGCGGCATGGCGCAAACGCCTGTTCATCGCCACCTCCTACATCACCGCCGACGCTGCCGAATACTTCGGTCTACCGGGCGAACGGACAGTGATCATGGGTTCGCGCATCGAGGTGTAAGGCGTCCGAGGACATCGGCCATATCGTTGGACTGCGATCAAAATCGGCAGGTCCTACTGCGAGCAGCGCGTTCGTACGTTAGCGTCGAGCCGTGGATTCACGGCCGTACACAGGGCAGGACCGCGCCTCAGTATCCGACATCGCGATTGCGCTCGCCATCGGCGTCGCACTCGGTGTCTTCCTTGTCCAGGTGTCCACGACGAGTGCGATCGTCGGATGGGGTGCCAGCCTGCTGATCGTCACCGGCATGTTCCTGTGGATAAAGCAGATCCAGCGCCGCGTCCCGATCCGACAGTCGCACCATCTGCCCGTAGCGGCCGGCTACGCAGCGGTTATCTCCACAGCTTCGGCGCTGGCCGCAGCGCAGGCACACCTCACCTGGTGGTGGACGCTGGCGCTCGGTCCCGTCGCGGCCGCGGTCGCCAGCCGAAAAGTGCGGCGATCCGCCCATCCGGCGGGGTGAGACTGCAGTCGACAACTCTCGTGCTGGGCCTCGTCCACGATCCAGACCGCGATCGGGGCGCCCGCAGCGCGAGTTCTAGGTGTCTACATCAGGCGTTGCCGGCCGAATACGCGGTGGGGTTCGACTGCCACGCCTGTGTCAGTGAGTCCTGCAAATGACGCTTCAGTCCGCGCACCTTGGCGCTATCGGCCCGTCGTGGGTGCAGCGTCTCCTCCACCATATGCAGGAACCGTCGACGGGTGACGCCAAAGGTCACGAGCAGCTCGCCGGCGGTGGCGCCGCCGAACGGCGCCCAGCGGATCGCGAAACCGATCAGTGACTTCGCTGCCGCGTCGAAAGATTTCGCGGCCTCGAGCAGCTCACACTGGCGAAGCGATGTCCGCACCCACGATGCGTCGTAGCGCGTCTGCGCACCGGGACGACGCGTCGACCGCACGTCGTTCGAAGTACATCCGCACGGTGATGCGGGACGAACGCCATTGTCCGAACCGGCCGCGGGGCAGACGGCGAACACCGGGAATCGGTCCACCCGAGGGCGCGGCTCGAATCGCACCCGGACCGGCCGATCCGGGAACGGTGGGACGTCCCCGTCGATCGTCGTATACATCCACGGACCCTCGTCGAGTTCCACAATGGCGATCGTCAAGGGCGCCACCTGAGCGTGCGCACGGCTCGGACTGCGGTGTACCAGCCGCCACGACACGATCGAACCGAGACCAGACGAAGGCACCCATTCGAGATCCCAGGACCGACACGACGAACACTCGGCGGTCAGCGGCGCGAACAACTTGTTGCAGCGCCCACAACGCCGAATCATCAATATGGTTTCGGCCCCCATGGGGTTGCCGCTCGATTCGTATGTGTGCTCGGACATGGAAACCTCGCTGTGATAGCTATGAATGCTCTCCTCACCGAGCGTCGCCTCCTCGGCGTCCGACCGCGACGGTGGAACTACCCGGGGTATACCTATTTCTGCCGAGCGGTCCTGCGCAGAGACCCACTCCGGTAGTCATCGCCGGCCCTGGTAACTGGTCGAGCTTCGTCCGGATCGAGGGCCGACCCATCGGCGGCCGCCGCGGCGAGAGAGACACGTTGTCTCCGGCGACGATCCTGGCGGGACTTCAGCTATCGGTTTGCTGAGAATTGGCTATTCCTCACACCTGTGCCCGATCTGCCCCTAGCCTTGTTGTGTCAGTTTTTCCAGTACGGCTCGACCACCTGTCCGCGCGGAGTGGCAGTACCGCCACCCGCCTAGAAGTTGGGAGATGAACCGAATGGATAACAGGGACATTATCGACGCGTTCGAGGCCATGGATCGGGACTCCGACGGCTTTGTCAGCCGTGACGAATTCTTCGAGCACTACCGGAATAAGGGCAGGGAGCCCCGGGATATCGCAGCCTTGTTCGACAGCCTCGATATCGACGGCGACGGCATGATCATCAAACACGAATTCGTGGACGCAGCGGCCGGCGGACGTATCTGAGCGAATCCAGCCGATCCGTAGATCGGTCCCGGGAGATGACTCCCGGGACCGATTCTGTTGGCGGCCGACTTCGTCTGGGGCCGTACGAAACCTCGTTCCGCGCAGGAACATTCACGGGCTGCGTACAGCCCGTGGACGTGGTCGAGCGGGCTGCGAAGGCAGCCGGCGCCAGGTCTGTCGGAGGTTGATCACCGGTCGACGTCAGCAAGAGGACGAGCGGTGTTCCAGGAGTTTCCTTCTGGGGCCGGGCGCCGTTGACCAGCCCCAGAAGAGGTTCGGGGACTAGCCTGCGACGGCCTCGCCGGGGTTGGCGCGCTGAACTACCTCGGCCAGCAGGGTGTTGAAGCGGTCGGCGGCCTCGATATTGCCGAGGTGGCCGGTGGGCCAGACCTGGTAGTCGGCGAGGTGGCCCGCCTTGGTCAGTGCCTCGACGATCGGGCGGGACATGCGCTCGGGCAGCAGGTGGTCTTCGGCGCCCGCGATGACGGTGGTCGGAACCGTCAAGTGCGCGGCGGCATCGCCCAGGTCGAGATCGGCGAGGGCGGCGGCGTGCAGGCCGCGGGTGAGCGGGCGACACGAGCGAATGATGCCGAGTGCGAAGTCCACCTCGTCGCGGGTGGCGGGCTTGGACATCACGCGGGCCTTGAAGACCGCGCTGACCGGCCAGCCGCCGGGGAGCGGAACCGGCGCGGTGAGTGCGGTTTCCGCGATGACGAGCGGGACTCGGACACTGGCGCCGAGTACGGTCACCGGTCGCTTGGCCACCATGAGCGGTTTGTTGAACAGCGGCAGTAGGTCGGTCTCGTAGCGGATGTCGCTGGCTGCGGTATTGGCCATGATGACGGCCGAGGCCCGTCGACCGACCTGTTCCGGATAGCGAGATGCCCACGCCTGCAGGGTTATTCCGCCCATGCTGTGTCCGACGAGGACGGCGCGCTTGCCGAAGGGGATGGTGGCCTCGAGGACGGCCTCGAGGTCGTCGGCCAGGGTTTCCGGGCCGGGACCGGTGCTGCCGAGGGTGCTCTCGCCGTGGCCGCGCTGATCGTAGGCGACCACGCGGTAGCGGTCGGCGAAGGCGTTGATCTGCGGGTTCCAGTACTCGATGCAGCAGCTCCAGCCGTGGATCAAGACGATGATGTCGCCGTCGGCGGGGCCATAGGCGTGAACCCTGAGCTTGGCCCCGTCTCCGGTGGTAACCGGGATGACCTCGGGCGCGGTGGCGGGCTTGTTCAGCGCGGCGGTCCGGTAGGTCCGAGACCGAAGTCCCGCACGGTAGGCAGCGGTCAGCGGTTCGTCTCCGCGCACTTCCGCCAGCGTCCTCATCGACTTGACCAGCATTCGAGCACTCCTTTGTGTCTGCCGCCACAGTACAGTGCAAGCAAAGTGCTTGCTAGTGCTAGCGCTCTGCGGCGGAAATCCTGGCTCTATCGGGTGGATACCCGAAATTCGGTCGGGCCAATAGTGCTTACTGGAAGAAACTTCGGGCGCGAACGCTTTCTTCCTGGATATCGCTGGACATCGACGCGCCCGTTACCGCCTTCGGCGACCCGCACTGCCTCAATTCCCCTGTGCCCGGTCACAATCCCAACTCCCGCGGGTCACGAAACAGCCGCACCCCTCGCTGGGATCCGGGTCAGTGCCCAGAGGCGGATCCGACGAGAGGTGCGGCTGTTTCGTGCAGGGGCACGGCGGACCGAGTGGTCAGCCGGGGACCGGAGGGGAGGTCAGCTGGGGGCGAGGAAGTCGGAGACGTCCTCGGGCATTACCAGGCAGACCTGGTCGTCCGGGTGGAAATCATCGGGGATGTCGCGGCGGTTGGGGGCCCGAACGAAAACGACTACGGAGGATCCGTCGCCGGGGTCTATTTCGACCGCGACCGAGCCGGAGAAATCGCTGTCCCTGGGTGCGTGCCAGTGGCCCACATGCCCGAATTCGAGCTTGCGAGCCGCCCTGACCCCGAATCCGTCGAGCCGGGTAACACCAGCGGCGTTCACGTGGAGAAATTGTACTCTAGCTGCGGAAACGCCGGAATGGATTCGATCGTGTCAGTGGGGACGCCCGGTGCCTCGAGTCAGCTGTGGCGACAGTGGGTCGGCCGCGGCTAACGTTGATCCTTGTGGAGATGAGGCAGGCAGCACCGGAACCGGTCGTGCACCGCGAGCCGGTGGCGAATCCGGATCTGGCACTGCACTCCGGACCGGCCGCTGAGCCGGAGCAGGTGCAGCGCACCGGGCTGCGCGCCATGGGGTGGCCACTGGTCGCGGCGGGCGTCGGTATCGGCGCCGCGGTCCTGCTGCATTTCCGTGATCCGCACAGCGAAGGTTCATACGGAATCTGTCCGGTCTACGCGCTGACGGGGTTCTACTGCCCGGGCTGCGGCGGCATGCGGGGCGTGCACAATCTGACCGACGGCCGGATCCTCGATGCGGTGCACAGCAATCTGCTCGTGCTGCCGCTGGTACTGGCGTTCCTTCTGTGGATCGGCGACTGGTCGCTGCGCGCCTGGCGCGGTGAGCGAATGCGACTGCCGCGGATCGGTCGCACCACCATGTGGATGTTCTTCGCGCTGCTCATCGGCTATACGGTGCTGCGGAATACGCCGTGGGGGACCTGGCTCACGCCGGTCTGACGCTATGCGTGATTCGCTGAAGGATCGGGTCAGGGCGAAGCTATTGCGTCAGCTCGCCCAAGACGGTGCCCTCGACCATGAACAGGACGACCCCCGTCTGATCTCGGTCGAATCCGATCTGGACGCCCTGAACAGCGTTCCGGAAGGCCATCCCCTTATCGAGGAATTGGCCGTGCGCTACCTGGTGTTCTGAGGGCGCGTCAACGCGATGTCGAGTTGGCCTGTCCACCGAGGGGCGGCAGTTGCGGCAGCGGTTCGGTGAGCAGCCAGGCCTCCCACAGCGGCCGCAGCGGCACCAGACTGTAGTGGCCGGCCAGATCGGTGAATTCCTCGGTGCTGATCGATGCGTGCCGGTAGCGAATCGTCCACTCGCGCAGTAGATCCCAGAAGGCCAACTCGCCGAGTTCCAGGCGCAGGGCGTGCAGGGTGAGGGCGCCGCGCTTGTATACGCGATCGTCGAACATGCGCTGTGGGCTCGGATCGCCGACGATGATGTTCTGCGGCTCCCTGGACAGATTGTGCCGGGCGGCGCGCGCCAGCTGGTCGGCGGTCGGCCCGCCCGCGGCCTCCGACCAGATCCATTCGGCATAACAGGCGAAGCCTTCGTGCAGCCAGATATCGCGCCACTGCCGGATGGTGAGGCTATTGCCGAACCACTGGTGCGCGAGTTCGTGTGCGACAAGGCGTTCCGCGCCGCGGCGGCCGTCGCAGTGGTTGGCGCCGAAGACGGAGATGCCCTGGGCCTCGATCGGGATTTCGAGTTCGTCGTCGGTGATGACAACGGTGTATCCGTCGAAGGGATACGGGCCGAACTTCTCGATGAACAACTCCATCATCTGCTGCTGGCGTGCGAAGTCGTGCTCGAAGTTGGCGCGCAGCCGGACCGGCGCGACGGCCTGCATCGGCACCGAACCGTGCGGGGCATCGATGCGGTGCTTCTGGTACTGCCCGATCTGGATGGTGGCCAGATAGCTCGACATCGGTTCGGGCTGTTCGTAGACCCAGGTGGTCTGGCTCGCCTTGGTCTGCTTGCGGACCAGGGTGCCGTTGGCCAGCGCGTAGTACGGAGTATCGGTGGTGATCGAAATCCGGTAGCTGGCTTTGGAACTCGGGTGATCGTCGCAGGGGAACCAGGATGCGGCGCCATTGGGCTGATTGGCGACCAGGGCGCCCTCGGTCAGTTCCTCCCAGCCGACCTCACCCCACGGCCCACGCACCGGCTTCGGCACGCCCGAATACTGGATGACCAGCCCGAGCACCCCGCCCGCCGGAATCCGGCGCTGCGGGGTGATCACGAGCTTGCCGTGCTGGTGGATGTATTTCGCGGGCTTGGTCCCGTTGACGAAGACCTTGGCGACGGTGAGCGCTTGGGACAGGTCGAGTGCGAAACGATCTCGCACGGCGGTGGTCACCGCGGTGATCGCGGCCTTGCCTGCCAGACGGTTGCTGGCGACCCTGTAGGAGAGCTCCAGTTCGTACCGCGATACTCGGTAGCCGCGATTTCCGTTCTGCGGTAGGTATTCGTCGATGGGCTCTTCGTAGAACTTGCCCGGCATCAGTTGGCTGCTCCGGCCTCGCTAAGTCTCGGCGCCGCACTGGACCACGGCGCGATCGGATTTCCCCACCAGCGACTGGACGGCGGCACGGTGTCACCGCGCATGACCAGCGACGCGGGGCCGATGGTCGCGCCGTCGCCGATGCTCGCGGCGGGCAGCGCGACGCAATGCGGTCCCAGGGTGGCGCCGGCGCCGAGGGTGACGGTGTCCATGGCCATGATTCGATCGTGGAAGAGGTGGGTCTGCACCACACAGCCTCGTTCCACGGTCGCGCCGTCACCGAGTGTCACCAGGTCCGCCTCCGGTAGCCAGTAGGACTCGCACCATACCCCGCGACCGATCTTCGCGCCGAGTCCACGAAGCCACAGGTTCAGCACCGGGGTGCCGGTTGCGGCGCGCGCGAACCATGGCGCGGCAACGGTTTCGACGAAGGTGTCGGCTACCTCGTTGCGCCATACGAACGAACTCCACAGCGGATGCTCCTCGGCGCCGATTCGCCCGACCAGCACCCACTTCGCGATGACCGAGCTGGCGCCGGCGATCGCACCGGCGGCCATCAGCACCGAACCGCAGAGCAGCGCGGCGACCAGGTACCCCGCCGATTCCGCGATCCAGGCCAGCGTGAACAGCACACCGAGACCGATTCCGAACGTCACCAATACGGGTATGAGCCTGCAGGTTTCGACGATGCCGCGGAATACCTTGAGTCGTAGCGGCGGATCGAAGGTGCGTTCGGTATCGCCGGTTTCGGAGGCGCGGCGCAGTCGGACCGGCGGACTGCCGAGCCAGGACGAACCCGCCTTGGCCTTGGACGGTGCGGCCGAGAGCACCGCGACCAGACCGTTCTTCGGCACGCGGCGACCGGGCGCGGTCATCCCGGAATTGCCGAGGAATGCGCGCTTGCCGACCTTCGCATCGCCGATGCGCAGCCAGCCGCCGCCGAGTTCGTAACTGGCGATCATGGTGTCGTCGGCGAGGAAGGCGCCGTCGGCGACGGTGGTGAATTTCGGCAGCAGTAGCACCGTGGAGGCCTCGACGCTCTTGCCGACCTTCGCGCCGAGCAGCCGCAGCCACAGCGGGGTCAACAGGCTCGCGTAGAGCGGAAACAGGAAGGTGCGCGCCGAATCGAGCAGGCGCTCGGTGGCCCAGACCTGCCAGCCGACCCGGCTGCGGACGGGGTGATGGCCCTCGGTCAGTCCGATGCTGAGCAGTCGTACCGCGAGCACCGTCGTCACTGCGTACACGGTCAGGCTGAGCAGGGTGGCGACCGGCAGGATCGCGAAGCCGCGGCCGAGTGCGCCAGCGAGCGTGCGGGCATCGCGGATGAACCAGGCGATGAACGCGCCGCCCGTGGCCAGGCCGAGTATGGGCATGGCCGCCAATGCCATCGAGGTCACGCCGAAGATCGCGACCCAGTGTGCGGCCCTGGCGGGGGTGTGATCGGGCCAACGGTGCTGGGCCTTGCCGACCTTCGTCGCTGGCGAGCCCGCCCACTCCTGTTCGGCCTTGACCTTGCCCGCGACCGAGGAGCCCGGTGCGATCTCGGCGTTCTTGCCGATTTTGCTGCCGGGCAGCAGGATCGATCGCGCACCGATCACGGCGCCGGCGCCGATGGTGATCGGTCCGATGTGCACGACATCACCGTCGATCCAGTAGCCGGAGAGGTCGACCTCCGGTTCCACGCTGCAGCCGTCGCCGAGTTCGAGCATGCCGGTGACCGGCGGCAGGGTGTGCAGGTCGATGCCGGAGCCGATCTTCGCGCCGAGTGCCCGCGCGAACGGCACCATCCACGGTGCGCCGGAAAGGCTTTCGGCGCCGCTGGCCTCGGATAGCCGGACCGCCGCCCATAGGCGCAGGTGTACCGAGCCGCCGCGCGGGTAGCTGCCGGGCGCGACGCCCCGCAACAGTAGGCGGGCACCGGTCGCGCAGATCGCCATGCGACCGGGCGGGGAGATGAACAGCAGGAAGGCGGCCAGTGTCCACCACCACGACAGATGCGGCAGCCAAGGCAGTGAGCCGGACCAGCCCGCGATATTCCCGACAATGGCCAGCCAGGTGAGCCACTGCATTCCGGTAAGAGTGGCCAGCGCAATGGTGGCGAGTATCTGCGCCCACTGGGCGCTGCGCGGGGTGGGGCGCACGATGCGGGTTTCGACGGCCTCCTGTGGTGCGGTCTCGTCGAGTAGTTCGGCGAGGGCGCCCAGGCGGGGGTGGTCGTACAGGTCGGCGACGGTGATGCGCGGGTAGCGTTCGCGCAGGGCGGTGACCAGTTGGGCGGCCGCGAGCGAGCCGCCGCCGAGGTCGAAGAAGTCGGTGTCCGGGCCGGTGACCTCGGCGCCGAGAATCGAATCCCACAGTCCGGCGATCCATTCCTCGGTCTCGGTGAGGTCGGGACGCGGGGAATCGGTGTCGTTGGGCAGCGGCCACGGCAGGGCGTCACGGTCGACCTTGCCGGAGGTGCGGGTGGGCAGGTCGGGGACGATGGCGAGCCGGGGGACCAGTGGAGCCGGGAGTTGTTGCGCGAGTTGGGCCCTGGCCGCGGACACATCGAAATCCGGTGCGGTACCGGTGAGATAGCCGACCAGGATCTTATTGCCCGCCTTGGTGGAACGGATGGCGGCCGCGGCGCCGGTGACGCCGGGCAGATGTTGCAGTGCGCTATCGATCTCACCGAGTTCGATGCGGCGGCCGCCGAGTTTGATCTGATCGTCGGCGCGGCCGAGGAAGACCAGACCCGCACTGTCATTGCGGACCAGATCGCCGCTGCGGTAGGCCCGGTCCCAGCCGAGTGACGGTAGTGGAGCGTATTTCTCGGCGTCCTTGGCCGGGTCGAGGTAGCGGGCGAGTCCGACGCCGCCGATCACCAGTTCACCGGATTCGCCCTCGCCCACCGGATTACCGGCGGCGTCGACGACGGTCAGGTCCCAGCCGTCGAGCGGGAGTCCGATCCGGACCGGGAAGCCGCCGTCGAGCAGTGCCGCGCAGGCGACCACCGTAGCTTCGGTGGGACCGTAGGTATTCCAGACTTCGCGGTCCGAATCCGTATTGGATTCGCGGCGTTCGCGGGGCCCTGCGTGGTTACGCTCCGCTACCTCCTCCAGGTCCGTCGCTCGCGCCGCGGGACTTCCGGCAAGGCGTTCGGCGAGTTCGGGCGGCACCGCTTCGCCGCCGAAGATCAGTAGTCGGACCGGGTCCAGCGCCTCGGCGGGCCAGGTCGCGGCCAGTGTGGGCACCGTTGAGACGATGCTGATCTCGCGACGGACCAGCCAGGGGCCGAGATCCGCGCCGGTGCGGACCAGGGCGCGGGGCGCGGGCACCAGGCAGGCGCCGTTGCGCCAGGCCAGCCACATCTCCTCGCAGGACGCGTCGAAGGCGACCGACAGTCCCGCCAGGACACGGTCGCCGGGGCCGATCGGGGCGTCTGGGAGGAATAGCCGCGCTTCCGCGTCGACGAATGCCGCGGCGTTGCGGTGGGTGACCGCGACGCCCTTCGGGGTTCCGGTGGATCCGGAAGTGAAGATGATCCAGGCGTCGTCGTCGGGGGTGGGCCGAATGGTCGATTCGTCGGAGGTCGCTACCGGGAGCTGATCGGCCCGTTCGGCCGCGGCCGCCGTCGGTTCGATGCCCGCGGTCGTCGCGATGGCGGTAACCCTGGCTTCGCCGAAGACCAGTCGGGCGCGTTCCTCCGGATCGTCGGCGTCCACCGGGACGTAGGCGGCACCGGCAAAAAGAACGGCCAGGATTGTGATGTAGAGCTCATGCGTGCCGGACGCCATGCGGACGCCGACGCGGTCACCGGGTCGCACGCCCGCCTCGATCAATCGGACGACACCGGTATCGATCTCGGCCAGCAACTCGGTATAGCTGAGCACGACGCGTCCGTCATCGATCGCGGGTGCTTCGGGGTGGGTCCGTGCGGCGCTGTTCAGAATGTCGACAAGGGTCCTGGGCTGCGACGCGAGTGCGGCGCGTAGCAAGGGATGTGGCATCGGGAGCCCGGTCGTCGGGTCCTTGTCCGCCGCGGCGTCGACCTGCGGCTGCAGCATCACGTCCTGCCCACCTCTCATAGACCTGCCTAGCGCTTTCCCGAGTTGTTCTTTCACAAGAGGGTTACCAATGGGCAAACGCCACGGTGACCAACTGTCTACGGTACCTGCGGTATCGGCATTCTGTCGTCGACCGAACCGGGTGGTCGGTTGGCTGGGCCGGGCTCAGAGATCTTCGCCGAGCGCCTTCAGGGCCAGGTGGTGCAGGGTGCGCCGCTCCTCGTCGTCGAGTCGGTGCAGCACTCGCTCGGCGGCCTGCTCGATGAGTTCATCGGTCTTGCGGCGGTCGGCCCGTCCGGCCTTGGTAATGGAAAGCCGGTACTTGCGTCGGTCCATCGCATCGCGGGTGCGGACCACGAACCCGGCCTCTTCCAGGCCATCGATCAGCCGGACCACCTCGCTGCGGTCGATGCCGAGTGCGCTGGAGACCTGCTGCTGGGACAGGTCGTCGAACTCCTCCAGGCAGACCAGCACCCAATGTTCGCGCAGGGACGTGCCCATTTCGGCGTGCACGGCCTTGTGCAGCTTGCCGAGCGCGTAGGTCGGGAAGCGGAGCAGGCCGCGTGGGTAGATGTGGTCGGCGGGCATTCGCTAATTATATCTATTGTTGAGCACCAATATTGTTGATAGCCTCCACAATCTAGATTGTCTACGAATAGCGGAGGATCCATGTCGGATACTCGAACGGTCGTCGCCGCCACCGCGCCCACACTCGAACCGATCCCTACAGGGGTATGGCGGGTCGCCGGTGTGGTGGTCTTCGGCGCCGTGATGAGCATGTTGGACACGTCACTGGTCAATATCGGCCTGAACACCATCGCCACCGATCTCGGTGCGACGCTGAACAGCGCGCAGTGGATCGCGAGTGGATATCTGCTGGCGCTGGCCGTGACGCTGCCGCTATGCGGCTGGCTTGGACGCCGGTTCGGAATGGATCGGGTCTGGTTGAGCGCGCTCACCGGGTTCACCGTCACCTCGGGGTTGTGTGCGCTTGCGCCGAATATCGGTTGGCTCATCGGGTTACGGATCGCGCAGGGGCTTGCCGCGGGCTTGCTGGTGCCCGCGGGGCAGACGTTGATCGGTCAGATCGCGGGTCCGCATCGGCTGGGTCGGGTGATGAGCGTGGTCGGGATCGCGGTGGTCGCCGCGCCCGCGATCGGCCCGACGATCGGCGGCGTCATGCTTGCGAATCTGGACTGGGAGTGGCTGTTCCTGATCAATATCCCGTTCGGACTGGTGGCGTTCGTACTGGCGCGCCGGGTATTGCCGCGCAGCGAGACGACCGATACCGGGGGTCGATTCGACGCCAGCGGATTCGCGCTGATCGCGGTCGGTTTGTCGGCGCTGGTCTACGGGCTGGGCGAATTCGGCAGTCGCGGTAGCGTTTCCGCGCCGACGGTATGGGTGTCGGTGGTGGTCGGTGCGCTGGCACTCGGCCTGTTCGTGGCGCGGTCGGTGCGCGGGCGCGGCGCGAGTCTGCTCGATGTCGGCTTGTTCCGGCATCCGGTGTTCGCGACCGCGAATGTGGCGAACTTCTTCGCCGGCGCCTCGATGTTCGGGGCAATGTTGGTGCTGCCGTTGTACTTTCAGGTCTTACACGGCGATGGGCTGGTAGCGACGGGGTTGCTGCTCATGTCGTTCGGACTCGGCGGCATTATCGCGATGCCCATCGGCGGCCGGTTGACCGATCGGTACGGCGGGGGTGTTGTCGCGGTGGTGGGCAGTGCGGTGACGGTCGCGGTCACGGTGCCGTTCGCGCTCGGTGATGCGTCGATGAATCCTGTTGTCATACAGGCACTTTTGCTGATTCGCGGCATGGCGACCGGATTGACCGGGATGCCCATCGTGGCTGCGGCCTATGCCGCGGTCCGGCCCGAGCAGATGCCGGATGCGGCGTCGTTCGTCAATATTCTGCAGCGGGTCGGCGGGTCGATCGGGGCGGCGTTGCTGGCGGTGGTGCTGTATCGCGCGGCCGCCGCCGGATTGCCGGTGGATGCCGGGTTCCGGCAAGCATTCTGGTGGATCACCGCCGCCGCCGTGGTTTCGCTGGTCGCGTCAGTGCTGCTGTGGCGCAAGGAGATGCAGCCGAAATAGGGACGCGGTGCGCCTTGCCGACGGCCGCTGGAAGTGGCTGTCGGCAAGGCGCGCAACGGATTACGCGGCCGAGGCGGCGGTGCCGATGCCGAGTGCCGCGAGGATGGCCGCGCTGATCTGCTCGAGCCGATCGCGGACCCGCGGGCGGCGCAGCATGGCGACTGCCCGCGCAGCCAGCAGGGCGAGCAGGATCATCTCCACGGCGGCAATGGTGCATTCGATGGCGCCGAGCGCCAGGGTGTTCACGAAGGTGACATCGGTGAGGAATTGCGGCAGCACCGCCAGGTAGAACAGTCCGACCTTCGGGTTGAACATGCACGAAACCACGCCCGCGGCGAATGCCGAGCGAATCGATGTCACCTCACCCGCGCTCGGCTGCCCGGACGTCTGCGCGGTACCGGCCCCGCGCTGCTTGCGGTGATCGATCAGCGCCCGAATTCCCAAGTACACCAAATAGATTCCACCGATGACCTTCAGTGTCCGGTAGGCCGTCGCGGACTGCTCCAGCAGTGCGGCGACCCCGGCCGCGACCACCACCGCCCAGACGATGCCGCCCAGTGCCGAGCCGATCGCCGCGGCGATGCCGGGTCGCGCGTCCACGATCGAGAATCGCAGCACCAGGAAAGAGTCCGGGCCGGGCGTGATCGACAGTAGAATGCACAGGCCGACAAAGCTGAGCAGCAGGGAAGCGGTCACCTCTCGATGAGACCGCAGATCGCCCGGCTTTGCAAGGTTATTTATTTGAGTGCATGTATATGCACGGGAGTGCCGGCCGGAAACAACGGTTGACACAGCGGCGAGATATCTGTCAGTCTCGGTTCAGGTTATGAGTACCAGCGTCAAGCCCCGGCTAGCTGGTCGGCAACCCTCCTCCGCGGTGGGGTGCTCCGGGTGACGACCGGGCCGCAGCCCAACCGGGTGCGGCAAGCGCGGACTCGGATAATCACCTGGTTACGGGTCCCACAGCCGATGGGATTTTGTGATGACTGCTGTTGTTGACCAGCCCTGTTCCGCCTTCGCCCGGGTCTCCGGCGACGACCTGCAGGTGCCGTTGGTCCAGGGCGGGACGGCCACCTACGCGAACTTCGACTACGCCGCGAGCGCACCGGCATTGGCGCAGGTCACCGAGCGGGTGCAACAGTTGCTGCCGTTCTATGCGAGCGTGCACCGCGGCGCGGGTTACGCCTCGCGGATCTCCACCGAGTGCTACGAGGCGGCCCGCGGTTCCGTCACCCGGTTCCTCGATGCCGCCGACGATCAGGTGGTGGTCTTCACCCGCAACACCACCGATTCGCTCAACCTGCTCGCCGCCTGCGTCCCCGGCGACACCGTGGTGCTGGATATCGAACATCACGCGAACTTCCTGCCCTGGACTCGGCACGGCCGACGCGTCGTCAAGGCCGCCGCGACCGTCGAGGAGACCATCCGTCAGCTGATCGCCGAACTGTGCAGTAAGCCTGCCGCGCTGCTCGCGGTCACCGGCGCCTCCAATGTGACCGGTGAGGTGCTGCCGCTGGAGCGGCTGGCCACCATCGCCCATCAGTGCGGCGCCCGCATCCTGGTCGATGCCGCCCAGTTGGCGCCGCATCGTCGAATCAGCTTGCGCGACATCGGCATCGACTATCTCGCCTTTTCCGGCCACAAACTCTACGCACCGTTCGGTGCGGGAGTGCTCGTCGGACGTCGGGATTGGCTCGATGCCGCCGAACCGTATCTGGCGGGCGGCGGCGCGGTCCGCGAGGTCAGCACCACCCGCGCGGAATGGGCGCCCGCTCCGCAACGTCATGAGGCCGGTTCGCCGAATGTGCTGGGTGCGGCCGCGCTCGCTGCCGCGTGTGACGCGCTCTGTGCGATCGATCCCGAAACCCTCGCCACCCACGAACGCCTGCTCGCCGATCGTCTGCGCACCGGCCTGTCCGCCATTCCCGGCGTCAACCTGTTGCGCATCTGGGACGACAGCCCGGACACCGTCGGCATCGTTGCCTTCACCCTGGACGGATTCGTCCCCGGCCAGGTCGCGGCCTACCTCTCCGCCGAATACGGCATCGGCATCCGAGACGGCCGTTTTTGCGCCCATCCCTTGCTCGACCGCCTCGGGCTCGGCGGCGCTCTGCGTGCCAGCATCGGCCTCGGCACCAGCTCCGCCGATGTGGACCGCCTGGTCGAGGCCATCGCGACACTCGTCGCCACGGGTGCGAACTGGAACTACGCCAGCACCGACGGCCTGTGGAATCCGACCCCCGAGACCCGCCCCTTCACCAGCCTCGACCCGACGGGCGGCGCCGCGCCCTGCTCGATCGGCTAGGCCATGCCGATCTCGCTCTGAGAATTTCGCCGCGCAATTCGCGCCTCCGATGGAACCTGCGCCCCGCCCACTGCGTCTAGGAAGGTGATGGCACTCGTCCGGCCGGGGCGGGGGAACGGAAAGGCGGCTGAATGAATTCGGCAGAGCGGGATGCGCTCCAGTCCTGGACGGACGGGATGCGCGGCCAAGTCGACCATATGACCGATGTGTACGAGCGGCAGCTACAGGAGATCGGCGCGGCCAAATCGGAGCTGGCCAATCTGACCGTGCAGGGCTGGTCGCGGGATCAGCTGGTTCGGGTGACCGCGAATTCGGCGGGTATCCCGCTGGATGTGTGGGTGGCGCCGGAGGCATTCAAGCGCTCGAATCCGCAACGGCTGGGCGCGGCGATGACCGAGGCGGCGCAGGCCGCGGCCCGGTCTGCCAAGGAGCAGCTCGACGCGCGGCTGGCGCCGGTGCTGGCGGCGGTATCCGAGGTCGGCCTGCCCGAGGATCCGTTCGGCGAACTGCCGCCGATCGCGCGGCCCGAGGGAAATATCCTGCCGCCGCCTCCGCCGGAGCCCGAACCGGAGCCGCAGGTGGAGTTCCCGCGCCGGCTGGACGAGGACCCGGACGACGAGGGCCCGCATTGGAAGGGCTGGTAGGTCATGGGCGACAACAACTTCCGGCTCGATCCGGAGCAGTTCCGCTCGATCGCCACCGAAATCGGTTCACTGGGTAGCGAATTCGCCGCCGATGTGGCGGAGTTCACGAGCGCGCTGAGCGCCGACGGCGATGGCATCGGTGATGACGAATTCGGTCGGGCATTTCTGCAGAATTTCCTCGGCCCGTCCGACGACGCAACGCAGATGCTCGACGGTGTGATCAGCCTGCTCGGCTCGATCGAGAAGAAGTTCACCACTGTTGCCGACGCGGTGACCACGACGGATGGCGACTTCGAGTCCGCCGTCGAGAAGATCACCGGCCTGCTCGGCGAAAACAGCAAGGGGTAGCGGCATGGGGTTGTCGATACCACCGGCGTTGCAGCCGGTGGCGGCGGTCGTCGTCTACCGCTGGCCGAAGGCCGATGAGACCAAGCTGTTCCGGTTGGGCAATGCGGCCGAGAAGATGGCGAACAGACTGGAGAAATACTCCGGCAGGATCGACGCCAAATTCCAAGAGGCCCTTGGCCATATCGAAGGCGAGACGCACGATGCGATCGAGCGGTACCGCTCGAAGACCGTGCAGGCGCTCGAGACCCTGACCGACCTGCTGCGCGATATCGCACTGGCGCTGCGGATCTACGCATCGCTGGTCCTGGCCATCAAGTTGTACATCATCTCGATGCTGATCTACACCGCCATCCAGTTGGCTGCGGCGGCCGCGGCGGCGGTGCCGACGTTGGGCGCGAGTACGGCAGAGGCCGCGGCGATGCAGGTCGCGATTCGCACCGCCATCTCCCAGGCGCTGCGCAAGCTCATCCAGCAGATCCTCACCCAGACGGTGATCAAGGCCGCCACCGGCGCATTGACCGGTACCGCGAAGGAATTCCTACTGGAGACGCTGGCAATTGAAGCGGGAACCCGCGACGGCTACGACATCGACCGGCTGACGAAGGCAGGCGAGCGCGGAGCGCTCAGCGGGGGCATCCAGGGTGCGCTCAACAAACTCGGCTTCGACTCGAAGGATACGAAGAAGCTGGCCAACGAGCTCACCACCACCGCCCTCGGACCGGCACGTACGTTCAAGGCGCTGCACGAGGGCGACCCGAGCAGCGGGCAGTCGAACGGTAAGGACAAGCCGGATACGACCACTACGCAGCACGCACCGTATGTGAGTCCGTCGCCCGGGGGTACGACTTTCACCGTCGAGACGTCGGCCGACGATTCCTCACCGCAGCACGCGCCATATGTGACACCATCCACGACGCCCACGCCAACTTCGATCCACGACACGACGGTGCCGGCTTCGACTCACGGTCCCCAGACCGCGAGCCTGTCGATCGTGAGTTCGCCCGGACCGACCGCAACGGAATCGTCCACGGCACCGCCGGAGGAACCGGATGAAGGCGATCCGACCTCGGACTCGACCCGGCCGTCATCGTTGGACCTGGGTGCGGGCGATACCTTCCATACTGAGGTTCGCACGGGCTCATCGCTCGAGCTGTAGCGATCGAACTCTGTTGCTGCCCAGGGGAATTCGACTGCCGTCCGGTCGAGTTCAGTCTTCGAGCGAGGTCGGGCGGTAGTAGCGGCCGCGGTAGTAGAGCAGCGGTGCGGCGGCGGGCTGTTCATCGGTGCTGTCGCGCACTCGGGTGACCAGGCCGACGACGAAGGTGTGGTCGCCGATCGGGATCAGCTGCTGGATGGTGGCCCGAATCCAGATGGGGGTGCCGTGCAGCACCGGCTCGCCGCTGTCCAGGGTCGTCCACAGCGAACGATCGGTGAAGCGTTCATCGGCGGTCCGGGCGAAGCGCTTGGCCAGATCGTGCTGGTGTTCGCCGAGGAAATGGATGACCACCGAGTTGGCCGCTCGCAGCGCGGTCAGGCTCGACGAGGTGTGGGCGATATTGAAGGAGACCAGCGGGGGCTCCAGGGATAGTGATGCGAACGAGGTGGCAGTGAAACCGATCGGACCGTTTACTGAGTCGAGGGTGACCACGGTGACGCCCGACGGATAGTGCCGCATGGAGGCGCGGTATTGCTCGGCGGTGATACCGCTCAGATCATCGGGAATCTGGATGTCGGTCGCAGGCGGTTGAGCATCGGTCACAGCTGCGCCTCGCTAGCGCTCGGCTCCGCCGCGACCGTTGGTGCTGTGTTGATGCTTGTCTCGCTCCGCTCGCTCACATGACGAAACTACGCCGGCTTTGTCCACAATGAACCGTCGAATGGTTGTCGGGTTGATCTCCATTCCGCGGTCCGCGCTGCTCGCCGGACGGGTGCGGAATTCAATCCACGTCGATCGGAAGTCCGGCGGTAATGCGCACCAGTTCGCGAAATGAGGTGCGGAAGACGGTATTCGGATGGCCGCCGGCGGCCCACACCTCCCGGTGCGCGGATAGCGCGTTGTCCACCCAGGTCGGCAGGTTTGTCGGGTGGCCGACCGGTGCGATACCGCCGATGGGCTGACCGGTCACCTCCTGCACCATATCGGCGGGGGCGCGGGTGAGCTTGCCTTCCAGCCGTTCGCCGGTGTGCGCCAGATCCACCTGGTGCGCGCCGGAGACCAGCAGCAGCACCGGATCGTCGTCGAGTAGGAACACCAGTGATTTCGTGATGGCGCCCACATCGATGCCGAGTGCCCGTGCGGCATCGGCGGCGGTGGGCGTGGGAGCGGGCTGAGTGACGATGACACCGTGGTGGCCGCGCGCGATCAGGGTATCGGCGACCCGGCATGCGACTGGTGGAAGTGACCTGCGCATGGAACCAGAGTAGAGCGATTGCGGGCAATACGCCGGGCGAGTTTCGTCCGGTCAGTATTCGGGATACCCGCCGGTGGGTCCGAGCAGCTGGTCGATCCGATCGCGCACCACCCGGGCCAGCTCCGTCATGCTGCGCTGCGAGACATGTTCGTGCACAACTCCGTCGAGGGCCCGATCGAGATCGGATTGGGACAGTGCGAGCAGTTCGACATCCGCCGTGGCCAGCAGCGCGTCGCGATCCGCGTAGGGCCGGGCGTCGGCGAGCGTGGCCGCCCAGGTGACATTGCTGCAGACTTCGAACAGTGCGTGTACGGCATGGCCGCGAGTCATCGCATTGAAATGGTCCAGCCCTATTCCTTGATGCATCAGCATGATGGCCTCCCAGCCAGAGGATGCGGGGTTTGCTGACTCGACCATGATGCGGCCGGCGCCGCCCCGGGAGCCAGTGCGCCGAACCGATTTTGCACAGGATTTACATAGGACACGGACTGGTCGGCTGACTTGCTTACACCTGCTTTACGCTGGACGAATGACTGATTGGCAGGCTTTTACCGTGGAAACCAAGGACCATGTCGCGCAGGTCACACTGACCGGTCCCGGCAAGGGTAATGCGATGGGTCCGGACTTCTGGCGGGAGTTGCCGGAGATCTTCCGCGGGCTGGACGCCGATCCCGAGGTTCGTGCCATTGTGCTCACCGGTTCCGGGAAACATTTCTCCTACGGACTCGACCTGCCCGCTATGGCCGGGACGTTCGGTCCGCTGATGGCGGATAAGGCCCTGGCCGCGCCGCGCACCGACTTCCTCTATGAGGTGCGCCGGATGCAGGCCGCGGTGACCGCCGTGGCCGACTGCCGCAAGCCGGTTATCGCCGCGGTCTCCGGCTGGTGCATCGGCGGCGGGCTGGATCTGATCGCCGCCGCCGATATCCGCTACGCGAGCGCGGACGCGAAGTTCAGCCTGCGCGAGGCGAAGGTTGCGATCGTTGCCGATATCGGGTCGCTGCACCGGCTGCCCGGCATCATCGGTGAGGGGCATCTGCGCGAACTCGCCTACACCGGTAAGGACATCGACGCGGCGCGTGCCGAGAAGATCGGCCTGGTCAACGATGTATTCGCCGATCAGGACACGACACTCGACGCGGCGCACGCCATCGCGCGCGAGATCGCCGCGAACCCGCCGCTGGTGGTGCAGGGCGCGAAGGATGTGCTCGAGCAGCGCACCAAGGATCAGGTGGCGGCCGGGCTGCGCTACGTCTCCGCGTGGAACTCGGCGTTCCTGCCGTCCGAGGACCTGACCGAGGCCATCCAGTCGGTATTCGAGAAGCGAGCCCCGGAGTTCAAGGGCCGGTAAAGGCCGTTTAATTGCTTGCCCTAGTCGCTAGGTCGTCTACATACTTGTATCACGCAACTAATTGATTGACGCAAGTAAAGGTGAGTCGAGTGGATGAGGACGAGCGGTCGGTCGACACGATCGCGATTCAGCTCACCCGGCTGCAGCGCATCCGCGAGCGAACCGCCGCGCAGCTGCGGACCAGGGACGGTGTGGATCCCGCGGCCTTCGCGATCTTGTTCCGGCTGCTCTGTGACGGGCCGATGCGTTCGGGCGCGCTGGCCGACGCGGTGCATTCGGATGCGTCGACGATCAGTCGGCACGTCGCCCATCTGGTCGAGCGGCAGCTGGTCGAGCGGCAGGCCGATCGCAACGATGGCCGCGCCACCGTGCTGGTCGTGACCGAACTCGGTCGCGAGGTCGCCGAGCGGATCCGC
The DNA here is from genome assembly GCF_050946365.1 of Nocardia sp. CA-107356. Taxonomy (NCBI): domain Bacteria; kingdom Bacillati; phylum Actinomycetota; class Actinomycetes; order Mycobacteriales; family Nocardiaceae; genus Nocardia; species Nocardia sp. CA-107356. Next base: position 551,836 of record NZ_CP191992.1, read on the forward strand.
CGGCGCAGACACGAGAACCTGACGCGGGTGATGGCGGCTTGGACGCCGCAGGACCGGGTCGCCTTCGCCGGGCTGCTTCGACAGTTCGTCGACGACTACGAGCAGGCCAAACCCGCCATGCTCGCGGCCATCCGCAACGACCAGAACCTGTACGACATTGGGACGGAGAACGATTCGTGACCGCACCGGCCACCGTGGAGGAGTCCACAAGTTTCACGCACCGGGAGATCCTGACGATTCTCAGCGGTCTGCTGCTCGGCATGCTGCTGGCGGCGCTGGACCAGACAATTGTCTCGACCGCGATCCGCACCATCGCCGATGATCTCGACGGCTATTCGATGCAGGCGTGGGCGACCACGGCCTATCTGATCACCGCGACGCTCGCGACGCCGCTCTACGGCAAGTTGTCCGATATGTTCGGCCGCAAGCCGTTCTTCATGGCGGCGATCACGATCTTCGTGGTCGGCTCACTGCTGTGCACAGTGGCGCAGTCGATGTACCAGCTCGCGGCGTTCCGTGCCTTCCAGGGCCTCGGCGCGGGCGGATTGATGTCGCTGGCGTTGACCATCCTCGGCGATATCGTCAGTCCGCGCGAGCGTGCCAAGTACCAGGGTTACTTTCTGGCGGTATTCGGCACCTCCAGCGTGATCGGCCCGGTGCTCGGCGGTGTGTTCGCCGGACAGGACACCATCCTCGGTGTCAGCGGCTGGCGCTGGGTCTTCCTGGTCAACGTCCCGATCGGCCTGATCGCGCTCGCGGTGGTCTCCAAGGTGCTCAAGCTGCCGAAGCGGCCGCACTCCACCGACCGGGTCGACTGGTGGGGTGTGCTGGTGCTCGCGATCGGCTTGGTGCCGCTGCTCATCGTCGCCGAGCAGGGGCGCGAATGGGGCTGGGGCAGTGGACGATCCATTCTCTGCTACGTGATCGGCGTGCTCGGTGTGATCGGGTTCGTGCTGGTCGAGAAGGTAATGAAGGATAAGGCGCTGATTCCGCTGCGGATGTTCGCCAATAAGACCTTCGCGCTCGGCGTGCTGATCTCGGTCGTGGTGGGTTCGGCGATGTTCGGCGGTATTTCACTGCTGCCGCAGTATCTGCAGGTGGTGCGCGGAGCCAGCCCGACGATGGCGGGTCTGCAGATGCTGCCGATGGTGCTCGGCATGATGTCGGGTTCGATCGTTTCCGGTCAGCTCATTTCGCGTACCGGGCGCTACCGTGCCTTTCCGCTCATCGGTGCGACCATGCTGACGCTCGGCCTGTTCCTGTTGCACTTCGTGACTGCCGATACCCCGCTGTGGGTTGCGATGATCTTTATGGTCTGCACCGGATTCGGACTCGGCAATCTCATGCAGCCGCTGACCATCGCGGTGCAGAATGCGTTGCCGCCCAAGGACATGGGCGTCTCCACCGCCGCCGCGACCTTCTTCCGACAGATCGGCGGCACGCTGGGTGTCGCGGTATTCCTGTCGATTCTGTTCGCGCAGCTGACGCCGAATATCTCCACCGAGATGCAGTCCGCGGCCAACGATCCGGCCTTCCAGCATGCGGTGGTCGAGGCTGCGCACAGCAGCAATCCGGCCGATGCCGCGCTCGCGAAAGGCCTACTCGCGCAGGATACTTCGGCGGCCGGTAGCGTGCTGAAGGACAGCTCGATCGTGCAGCAGCTGAGTCCGGAGCTGGCACGGCCGTTCAAGGTCGGGTTCGCCGAATCGATGTCGACGGTATTCCTGTCGGTGACCGGTATCGCGCTGCTCGCGCTGATCCTGGTGCTGTTCTGGAAGGAAGTGCCGCTGCGGATGGTCGCCGGCCTCGAGGCGGCCAAAGGTGACGCGGCGGCGAATGGTGCCGGGCCGGACGTCGTGGAGCGCACGGGCTTGTTGACCGCGGGTGGCGAGGCACTGAGCCCGTCCGAGGACACCATGGACGCAATTGCGGCAAATGGTGCCGCGACGTCGTCGAACGGCGTCGGATCAACATCGAGTACGGCCGGGTCGGTCTGAATCCCTCGGACGCGTAGTCGGCGGTGCGGTCGGACTCCTCGGGGTCCGACCGCACCGCCCTGCTCCGGTCCAGTGCTGTGCCGAGGAGTGCTGGACACGTCGTCCGACATACCCGCCTTCTCTTCCACAGCCTGTGCAGGCAGGTCCACACGCTTCCAGCGTGGGGTTGCGTTGTGGGTCCGTCGAGCGGAGTCATACGGCGGTAAACGCCGCGGGCGGATTCAAGCGGTCAATGCAACATCGGGTGGGTTGACCGCCGCGGTGTTGAGCCACCATTCGACTACGCTCGACGGGGTGAGGTGCCGCGTGGTGGCGTGGACTACCGTCGGTTTGTGGTGATGTGGTGGAAGCGCTGACCATGCGATATGTGTGGGTTCGGCTGCGGCGGGTGCCGGGCGCGGTTGGGTATCTGGCGGTCGGTGGTGCGACCTCGGTGTTGGCCATGTTCGCGGTGATCGGTCTGCTCGTTGTGGCGGCGCTGAGTCTGATCGGTGTGGGGATTCCGGCGATTCCCGAGGCGATTCGGATGATCCGGCCCCTGATCGGAGCTGAACGGCGCAGGGCGGCGCGGCGACTCGGTGCGCCGATCGAGGCGGTATATCGGCCGATGGACGGCGATCTACGGCAGCGGCTCGGGACCGCATGCACCGATCCGGCCAATTGGCGCGATATCGGGTGGCTGCTGTTGCATGCGGTGACCGGGATCTATGTCGCGATTCTGGCGGTCGCGTTGCCGGTCAGTGCGATCAATCAGCTGTGGATTCCGGTGTACTGGCGGTTGCTGCCCGCGGGTACGATCGCCAACTTCGGTTTCACCGTCGACTCGTGGCCGAAGGCAGTGTGGAGCATGGCGATCGCGGTGCCGGTCGCCGCGGTGGCTCTGCAACTGCCGATGATCGCGGACTGGCAGGCCGTGGCCGCCCGCGCGCTGCTATCGCCCTCGGAGGATGCCCTGCTGGCCGATCGGGTGGCCGCGCTCACCGCGACCAGGGCGGCCGCGCTGGACGCGCACGGCGCGGAACTGCGGCGGATCGAGCGTGATCTGCACGATGGCGCGCAGGCCAGGATTGCCGCGGTGATCATGCAGCTCGGATTGGCCGATCAACTGCGCGAACAGGATCCGCAAGCGGCGCAGAGCATGGTGCGCAAGGCACAGGACACCGCGACCGTCGCGCTCGCGGAGTTGCGTGATGTGGTGCGCAGTGTCTATCCGCCGGTGCTCTCGGATCGCGGGCTGGCCAGCGCGCTGTCGGCGCTCGCCGCGCGCAGTCCCATTCCGGTGGTGCTGGATTCGACTCGGGTGGGCCGGCTCCCGGCGGCGGTCGAAGCCGCCGCCTATTTCGTCATCGCCGAAGCTTTGACGAATGCCACCAAACACTCTGGAGCCCAGTCCATTTCGATTGTGCTCGGTAGTGCCGCCGAGATGTTGACGATCGAGATCGCCGATGACGGTGCCGGCGGTGCGCGGGAAGCGTACGGCGGCGGGCTGGCCGGCATCCGGCGACGGGCCGAGGCGCTGGACGGACGGATGGGGCTCACCAGTCCGGTCGGTGGCCCTACTGTGTTGCGAGTGGAGCTGCCGTGCGGGTCGTGATCGCCGAGGATGACGCCCTCCTGCGGGAGGGTTTGGTGTTGTTGCTGAATACCGCGGGTATCGAGGTAGCCGCGGCGTTCGACAATGCGGACGATTTCCTCGCCGCGGTGGCCGCCGACCGCCCGGATGCGGTGGTCGTCGACATTCGATTGCCGCCGACATTCACCGATGACGGCCTGCGCGCCGCCGTGCGCGCCCGCGAGCTGCATCCCGGCCTGCCGGTGCTTGTGTTGTCGTCGTATGTGGAGGACTCCTACGCCGCCGAACTACTCGGCGACGGTGCCGGTGGCGTCGGCTACCTGCTCAAGGAGCGGGTCGGCAAGGTCGACCGATTCCTCGATTCGCTGCGTCGCGTCGCCGACGGCGGTACCGCGATGGATCCCGAAGTGATCTCGCAATTGTTGGTGCGGCGTAAGGCGGACGATCCGTTGGCCGCATTGACCGCCCGCGAGCGCGAGGTGCTCGCATTGATGGCGGAGGGGCACAGCAATACGACCATTGCCGAGCGGTTGGTGGTCACCGAAGGTGCTGTGCACAAACATATTCGGAGTATTTTCGCGAAGCTCGGATTGGCGACCGATGAGGTCGGACATCGCCGTGTACTCGCCGTGCTCGCGTATCTGAATGCGTGAATTCGGGATCGCCCGAACCACATTGTGGTTCGGGCGATCCCGTGTCGGTCAGTCCGCGTGGCAGGTCACGTCCGCGGTCGGGAGCGTGCCGTCGCGGAGGTAGGTGTTCACCACGTCGTAGGTGCAGTTGTTCGGGTAGTTCCCGAAGATCCAGTGGATGGGAACATCCTGCAAGGTGACCATGCGGGATGCGGTCAGATCCCGGTGCATGGCGACCGCACCCGGATAGGACGTACGGCTGTCGCCGGTGGACTGCACGATCAGCGTCGGCACCGAATTGCGTACCTGCGTGGGCGATTCGGCGGGCGGAGCCCAGAACGCACACGATGTCAGATTATTGACGAAATCGCCGAATACCGGTTGGCTGGCGCGGGCGGCTTCGATATTGCCCCAGTACCAAGCCGGATCCCTTGGTGCTGCCACATCGCCGCACATGATGGCGAGCTGTGCCGAACTGTCACGTGGCTGTGCGTTGAGCATGAAGGCCAGCGCCGAGTGCAATTCGGGTGCGAGCTCGACCGTCTTGCCGTCGGCAGCGTCGGCGAGCTGACGCACGGTGGCGGCCAGCGTCGGATACTTTTGCGGGGCGTCCAGTTCGGTGAACAGCAGTACCGGCAGGGTGTGGTCGTCGATGGTGAAGTCGCCGAACCGGATCGGGTCCGCGGCCGAGCGGCGGATCAGCTCCAGTACTTTGTCGCGGACCTGTTGGCGGGTTGCGCCCAGGTGATATTCGTTCTCGTGCGCGGCGGTCCAGTCCGCCCACAGATCCAGCGCCGCCTCATTGGCCGGGCCCATATCCTGCATCATGCCGACGGGCCCGTACCGATCCGGATCGACGGTGCTGTCCAATACGATGCGGTCACTGCGCTGCGGAAACATCTGGGTGAAGACCGCTCCCAGGTAGGTGCCGTATGAGGTGCCGAAGTAGCTGACCCGCTGCTCGCCGAGCGCACCGCGGATCACATCCATATCCCGCGCGGTGTTGCGCGTGGTGAAGTAGCGCAATCGCTCGCCCTCGCCGGTGGCGCAGCGGGTCGCCAGATCACTCTGTACGGCAACGGATTCGGCGAAACCGGCGGCGTCGATACCGGCGGCTTGCAGGCCGAAGCCACGCGGCCAGTGACAGTCGACCGGTGACGAGCGCCCGACCCCGCGCGGGTCGATGCCGATCAGGTCATAGCGGGCCCGCACGTCGGGGGTCATCGCCGCGCCGACATCGACCATGAAGTCGAGCCCCTCCCCGCCGGGTCCGCCGGAGTTGGACAGCATCACTCCGTGCCGCAGTGCGGGATCGGTCGCGGCCATGCGCGAGATCGCCACGGTGATCGTCTCGCCTTGTGGAGCACTGTAATTCAGCGGCACAGTCACATCGGCGCACTGGGCGTGGGCCTGGTCCAGGCGCGGGTTGTCGCACGACTTCCATTGCAGCGCTTGACTATAGAAGCGCTCTAAGGCCGGACCGTTCGTGTCGGCAGGGGTGGCGCAGGCCAGTCCCGCGCCCGCCAGCAGAACGGCGAAGCCGGCCATCGCCACCTTTTTGCGTAGCACTATCGATCCTCCGCTTCTCGGTCGCATGTTTCGCTGGTCATCTGCCGCAGATGGCAATATCGAATACCTTCTCGACGGCGTCGAAGGCCGCTTGACCGGCGGGCAGTTGGTTCGTGCTCACCACCACCGCGGTCCCGTCGGCGGCGACGCCGGTGCGGACTTCGAAGCCGGGGATGCTGCCGCCGTGTCCCCAGACCTCCTTGCCGCACGACACGGGACGGTGGATCAGTCCTAATCCGTAGCCCTCGCCGGAGCTGCGGTCGAACGGGACGGTCTGCTGCATCTGAGCGAGTTGCGCTGCGGGCAATAGCTTTCCGCTCAACAATGCGGTGAAGAATAGATTCACATCCGATCCGGTCGAGATCATCGCGCCCGCTGTGCCCGCCCATGACGTATTCAGTTCGGTGAAATCGATTCGCTTGCCGTCGATTTCGTGATAGCCCGACGGATGGGGATCGTGAATTCCGGTGTCGCCGTCGGTTGGAAAGTACGTCGCTCGCAAGTCGAGCGGTTCGATGATCCTGCGGGTGATCTCCGCGGCGGGCGGTCGGCCGGTGACGCGTTCGATCAGCATGCCGAGCAGGATGTAGTTGGTATTGGTGTAGACCGATTTCGCGCCGGGTTCGAAGTTCGGCGGCATGGTCATGGCCATGCGGACCAGGTCCGCGGGTGCGAACTGTTGTCGGCGGCCCGCGTCCGAGGTGGGGTCGAGTTGATTGCCCGCGGTTTCCATGCCGCCCTCGGCGCTGCCATGTCCCAAGTAGTCGGGCACACCACTGGTGTGCTGTAGCAACTGCCGCACGGTTATCCGGTTGCCGTCGTTCCCACTGCCCTGCACCACACCTGGGAGATACCGTTCCACGGGTGCGTCGAGTTCGACCTTGCCCTCGGCCACCAATTGGAGAATCACCGTCGCTACGAAGGTTTTGGTATTGCTGCCGATCCGGAGCTGCGCGTTATCGGCGAACGGCGCACCCGTCCGCAGGTCGCCGACGCCCGCGGTCAGCGTGCGGTGCCCGCCCGGACCGTCGATCACCGCCTGCACGCCGGGGAAGCCGCTGTTGACCACCTGCTCCATCGCAGCGGTCAGTTCCTGCGATGGTGTCGAGGTGGTGGACGTCGCGCAAGCCGCGGTGGCCAGGATCGCCGCCACCGCGATTCCCGATAACGCGACCCTGCTGGAACCGCGCAGACATACCTTCATGAGCAGTGATTTCCTCCCGTTCGAGCGCAGGAGTCATCGTTGCTCCCTCGCAATTCGAGCCTAGAAATCCGGGCCTGTCGCGCCTATGCCGTGTGCACCCGAAGTCCGGGTAGGGCCCACTGGTGTGAGTTGGTAGTGCCAGCACTACCAACAAACAAGTGCGGCGAAAACCCCTCGAGCACAAGGCAAGGTAAAGAAGGTGGCATTGCCCAAGGGGGCGATCTTCGAGCCCTAGGGTTGGCTGTTCAGGACGCACCGCGTCCCTACGGTAAGCGAGGTAATCATTCGACCTCGCTTTCAGGAGCAGTGAAATGCGAATCAAGTCCCTCATCGCGGCTGGCCTTCTCGCCACCGCCGCCGTCGCCGGGGTGTCGACGGCGGCCACCGCCTCGGCCGCCACGGGCTACTACTACGGCACCTACGCCACCTACGCGGCATGTTCGTCGGACGGCGCCTCGCCCGCGACCGGCGGCTACTACTGGGAGTGCGTCGACACCTACAGCGGATGGGAGCTGTACATCTACTACTGAGCTGATGCGCTGCTCGAATTCGGTATCACCGCACTGTAATTCGAGCTCGAAGGGACATCCGGTCGATCCGGATGTCCCTTTCGCATATCCGGCCCAGCATACCGAGGTTGGTAGCCCTGTTGTCCGCTAAACGGACCGTCCACGTGGATGTCTCGGAGGTGGCGCAACTTCCGTCCAATACGCGTGCCGAATCGCATCCCACAACCGCGATAGTTCGGGGAATTGCTCGCGCATCTGCACAAGGTCGAGGGCCGATGCCGCGGTGAACGAAACTAAAGGCTCGTCGGACCCGTTGCACACCACCATAATCCGAATGTGGTGCTGGTCTATCCGCCATTCGGCCAGCCAGCCGTCGATCTCGGTGCGATGCATGTCCATTCGCGGATGCGCGCTATCGGGTTCGCGCATTGTCGGGGTCGTGCGCCAGCCGCTCGAGCCGGTCCAGCACCGCACGTAACGTCCCCAGTCCCGGACCGTCATGCCGCGGTGCATCGGTCCCCGGTGTCGGCGGGTAGTCGATACCTCGGGCAGCGGCTCGTTCACGCGGACTCAACGACTGCGGAACCATTCGACCCGCCAGGACGAGCGTGTGTCGGGCCGCCGCTTTCCACATGCACTGATGGATATGGCAAGTGCGATGCTGCTGCGACAGCACATGCGCCAACTCCACGTCCGCGGAATCGCACAACGTCTGCGGCGCAACGAATATCTGTCGCCCGGTCGCGCTGCCGACACCATTTCGGGCACTGGTGATATCCGGGCGGGCGTCGATTTCCCATCCCTCGTCGTCAACGAGAGACCATGACCCGTCTGTGCGTTGGAGATATCGCGGACCGTCCTTCGGTGCTATCGCGAGTTTCCGGGCGTCCTCATCATCAAATTGCGCGGGTTCTTTCATGGCCTACCCCCTAACGTCGTCCGGTTATGGGCACCCGCTGCCGGGGAGCCGATAGGGCACGGCATCGACCCGGCAGCGGGGCTAGGAAGCACGCTAAGTGTCCGTTTCTGGGTGGTCGGGTACGGTTTGTACCCCTCACAGGTGCGCCCACGTCCGGTTACGCTGGAACCACTCGAACCAACCGGGCGAAGGGGGTGCGGCGATGTACAGCCCTGACGACAGCGCGCCAGTCGGCGAACGGATCAAGTGGCAGCGTGAGCGCATCGGCATGTCGCGGCGCGTGCTGTCGGGGCTGCTCGGCCGGTCGGCCGAGTGGCTGAAAGCAGTAGAGAACGGCCGCATCCAAACTCCTCGTCTGCCAATGCTCTTGCGGATCGCGCGAGCACTCGAGCTCGAAGACCTGGCCGAGCTGACCGGCAACGACCACGCCGTACCGGTATCGGTATTCGCTGGTGAGCGACACTTCGCGCTCAACGAAGTGCAAGCGGCGCTGACCGACTTCCGGCTGAGCCCAGCGGAACGCCCAGTAAGCGCCGAGCACGTGACCGAGCGGCTGTGGCAGGCATGGCGTGTTCGCCACGCCAGCCCGGATCACCGCAGTCAGCTCGGCGCGCTACTGCCCGGATTGATCAGGGATGCGCAGCGCGCGGCTCGCTCGACCGGGGACGAACGCCGAGCCGCCCGGCGTGCGTTGGCCGGTGTCTATCAGCTCACTGACTTCTACGTCGCGTATCAGCCTGCGCCCGAGTTGGTTTGGCTCGTCGCCGACCGCGCGCTGAACGAGTCGTATGAAGCCGACGACCCGTACATCATCGCGTGTAGTGCGTGGGCGATGGTGCAGGCACTGCGCGACTCGGGCCGCTGGTTCGAGGCAATAGTGTTGGCGCGCAACGCGATAGACCAAATATCGCCGTACCTGGACAGAGACGGGACCGCCGACGACTGGCACGGAATCGCAGGTGCCCTCGAGGCCGAGATCGCCTATGTGCATGCGCGCCGAGGCCGCTACGGCGAAGCCTGGGAACATTGGGAATGCGCCGACCGGACGGCTCGCCAGCTGGGCCCTGGATATCGGCATGTGCAGACATCGTTCTCGATGCCGGTGATGTCGGCACACGCGACCACGCTTGGTGTAGAGCTGCGCCGACCTGGCGAGGCGTTGCGCGCGTCCAACGAATTCGACGCTGACCGGATAGCTTCGCTGCCGCGTCGGAGCCGTCATTTCATCGAGGTAGCCCGCGCCCATTTCCAGCGCGACGAGTCGACCGCGGTTCTCGCGATGCTCGACAAGTCGGAGCGCACCGCATCCGAAACGATCCGGTACAACGGCTACGCCCGCGAGATGCTGCACGCTCTCGCGAAGCGCCCTCCATCGGGGATGCGCGACGACGTCCGGGAACTGTGTCAGCGCGTCGGCGTTGCTGGTTAGCTACCTTTTCCTACACAGCCGTAGAGCGTTCGATCCATTCGGCGTAACTGTCGATACACCACTCGACCGGGGTTGCGGTCACTTCCGGGCTGTCCCACGGATGCAGCTCGGCAATACGTGCCGCCAAGCGGTCACGCATCGCCGCTGAGGTGCGTAGTGTGACCCGCCACTCTTCGCCTTCGCCTAATTCGTCGAGGTGCCGGAACACCGAGATCGCCGGACCGGTGATCTCGGCACCGGCCGCGAGCCGCTCGGCGACCGCGGTCCGCGCGATACTTCGCGCATCGCCTTCAGTCGGCGTTGTGGAGGTAACGGACCACACTCGTGGCGTTGTCATGCAGCCACACTAGGTCGTCGATGCTGGCCCACCCGTTGAACGGGTTCCGTTGGGGCAGGCGAGTGCGGCTCGTTCGACAACCCTGCCCGGTCCGACTCGGCTCGACAGTGCGCAGGCTTCGCTGCGGGCGCCTCGGGTCGCTGCCATGTGCGGAGCAGACCCGAGACGCCTTGCGTGAGAGCGCATTACGCTGATGCGGTAGCGATACCGCGCCGAGCGGTTGGTGGGTGTTTCAGCTCTCTGCGTTGTGCGGGCAGGCGAATCGTCCACCCGCACAACAAGGCTCAGTGGCCGCCGTTCTCCTGCAGCCGCTTGATCGAGGCCGTGACCTCGGCCTCGGCCTCGGCGCGGCCGACCCATTCCGAACCCTTGACGAACTTGCCGGGCTCGAGGTCCTTGTAGCGCTCGAAGAAGTGCTTGATCGCGGCCAGTTCGAACTCCGGCACATCGGCCAGGTCCTGGATGTGATCCCAGCGCGGGTCGCCCGCGGGCACGGCGAGAACCTTGTCGTCGCCGCCCTTCTCGTCGACCATCTTGTACATCGCGACCGGACGCACCTCGATCAGGCAGCCGGGAAATACCGGCTCCGGCAGCAGGACCAGCACGTCCAACGGGTCGCCGTCCTCGCCGAGCGTGTTCTCGATGTAGCCGTAGTCGGCCGGGTAGACCATGGACGTGTACAGGAACCGGTCGAGCCGGACCCGGCCCGTCTCGTGATCGACCTCGTACTTGTTCCGAGAACCCTTGGGAATCTCGATGGTGACGTCGAACTCCACGCCATCTCCTTACTCGGTGCTTCTGTGTGGACTGTCGCGATGTTGCCTGCGACCGGCAAGCGGTCGTCGGAACGCCGACTCGACAGGTGTTCGGGGGAACGGTGCCGGAACGAGGATAGTGTGGTCCGCGGGCACTTGGGTGCGGTAGGTGGGTGGCCCCGGCAACTGCTCGAGGTCGCGCGAAACGATACCGCTGGCGACTGCTTGCGGATCGCTCGAAATGATCAGGAGACGGCGGGCACGTGGTGGGTGGCAGCAACAGGAATATCGGTGGGTTGGCCGCCAAGCGGCGGCGCAATATGTGGATCGGCGTCGTGGTCACGCTGGTCGTGCTGCTGGTGGCTGCGGGCGGTGTGCTGGTCGTGGTCAAACCGTGGACCGAGGAATTCCGGCACGGCGGCCTGACGATCGCCGCGCCGCCGGCACCTGTCAAACCGTTTCCGCAGGTAGCGCCCGCGCCGTCGACTGCGTCCGCGCCCACCGCGGCCGGTATCGCCGCCGCCCTCGCGCAGGTGGTCGCCAATCCCGACCTCGGGGCGTTCGCGGGTGAGGTCACCGACGCCGATTCGGCGATGGTGCTGTGGAGTGCCGAGTCCGATAAGCCGATGATCCCGTCCTCCACCGCCAAAATCCTCACCACCGCGGCCGCTCTGCTCACCTTGCCGTCGGATCACCAGGTGAGCACCAGCGTCGTCACCGGATCAGCGCCCAATGAGTTGGTGCTGGTCGGCGGCGGTGATCCGACGCTGACCGCGCAGCCCGACGGTAAGGGGTACTACCCGAACGGGCCGCGGCTGTCGGATCTGGTGACGCAGATCAAATCCTCCGGGCGCGTCGTCGACACCATCGTGGTCGACACCTCCGCCTATGCCGGGGCGCCGATGGCCCCCGGCTGGGATCCGGTCGATATCGGCGAGGGCTCCATCGCGCCGATGGATCCGGTGATGCTCGACGGTGGGCGCCTCGATCCGCTGGTCGAGTACTCGCCGCGCACCCCGACTCCGGCCCTGGCGACCGGACAGCGCCTGGCCGCCGAACTCGGCCTCGATCCCGCCAAGGTTCGGATCGGCAATGCCACCGCCGGTGCGACGGAAGTCGCGAGTGTGCAATCCGCGCCGCTGCGCGACCGGCTGCGCGACACCATGGTCCACTCCGACAATGTGCTCGCCGAGGCCATCGGCCGGGAAATCGCGGTCGCCAGCGGTAACGAGGCGTCGTTCACCGGAGCCGTTTCCGCCCTCGAGGCCGCCCTCGGCAAGGCCGGATTCGATATCACCGGCCTCTCGATGCGCGATAGCAGCGGCCTGTCGACCGAGGATCGGGTGCCGGCCCGGCTGCTCGACAAGATCATCGCCACCGCGGCCGAGCCGAGCGCCGCGAATGCCGTGCAGCCGAGCAACACCATGGCGAGGCCGGAAACCGACCGGATCGCGGTCACCTTGGCGCCGATGCTCGACGATCTCCCGATCGGGGGCGCAACCGGGTCGCTGACCAGCCGCTATGTCACGCAGAACCGAGGCGGCGCGGGATGGGTGCGAGCCAAGACCGGAACTCTCTCAGTGGCGAGCACGTTGGTCGGTTATGTGCTGGACAGCGACGGGCGGGTATTGACCTTCGCATTGATGTCGAACGATCGGCCGCCAGAGCTGAGTCGGCCCGCATTGGACGCCATCGCTGGCACGCTGCGTAACTGTGGATGCTCGTGACGGGTGGTTGACCATGTTCCAAGGCACTGACAAACCAGGCGGCGTGCCCGCTGTGGATTCGCGTGCGGACGCTCCGGCCGAGCGCAGGCGCTCCGGATTCTCGGGCGCGGTCGATTGGCAACTTGCCGCGCGCACCGGCGCGGCCTTGGTGCCGTCCGGCCCACGGACCTCACGGTATTCGGCCGAACAGGTCGTCAACGAACTCGCCGATGCCTCGGTGCGGGCCGAGGGGCCGGTCCGTGAGGTGAGCGGGCTGCTCGATGACGAACCGGTGCCGTCGGCCCGCATCGTCGACCGCCCCGGCTGGATTACCGCCGCGGCCGACTCCATGTCCCAGCTGACCGGTACCGGCGCGCGGTCGTCGGATACCGGTCTGCTCTCCGGCAAACCCGCCGGTGTGCAGGCCGGCGCGATGCTGGCCTTCCTGTCCACCGCGATCCTCGGCCAGTACGACCCGTTCACCGGACCCGATGGGACGCTGCTGCTGGTGGCGCCGAACATCATGGCCGTGGAGCGCGCACTCGGGGTTTCGCCCACCGACTTCCGCTTCTGGGTCTGCCTGCACGAGGTGACCCACCGGGTGCAGTTCTCCTCCGCGCCGTGGCTGGCCGACTACATGCGCGCCAATGTCGACACCCTCGGCGAGGTCGGCGACGAGCCGATGGCCGATATGCTCGGCCGACTCGTCGAGGAGGTGCGCGACCGCCGTCGCGGCACCGGCCAGGACGATCCGAATTCGCGCGGCGTGGTCGGGCTGCTGCGCGCCACTCAAGCCCCGCCGCAGCGCGAGGCGCTGGACCGGCTGCTGATGCTGGGCACGCTGCTGGAAGGCCACGCGGACCACGTGATGGACGCGGTCGGCCCGGCCGTCATTCCCACGGTCGAACACATCCGCGCCGCTTTCGACCAACGCCGCAAACGCCCCTCCAACCCGCTCCAGCGCATACTGCGCGCCCTGCTCGGCGTGGACGCGAAGGTCGCTCAGTATGTCCGCGGCAAGAAATTCGTGGACGCCGTAGTAGACCGCGTCGGCATGACCCACTTCAACACCATCTGGACCAACCCGGAAACCCTGCCTCGCCCAGACGAAATCGAAGACCCCCAACGCTGGATCACCCGCGTACTCGGATAGTCCGCGTCGTCCCGATGCGGGACCGGCCTGGCGTCGTGGCTGGATTACCTTGTGCTCGAAGGTCTTTCGGTGCCCAGCTCGTCGTCGAGCGGAAGCGGCGGCGACGGCCGTTTCACCCGCGGCTCGAAGCCCACGTGACGATGCGGCGACATCGAAGGTGGCGGGTGCGGGCCTGCCCGCATAGGACTGCTGCTCGGCTCGGTGTTCGTCGCAGCCGGGTCCCGTTGGTCCCGAGCGATCCGGCGGTAGTCTCCGGGGTATGAGGCGTGCGGCTGGCGGGACGCCGGGGAAATCTCGGCGTTTGCCCGAGACCGCGGCGGTGCTCGAGGTGCGGCGCGCGGTGCGGGGGTGGCTGGCCGATTACGCGCCGGATGCGGTGCGGGGCGTCGCGGTCGCGCTGTCCGGGGGCGCCGATTCGCTGGCGCTGACGGCTGCCGCCGTCGTGGAGGCGGGGCAGGTCGACGCGCTGGTCGTCGACCATCAGTTGCAGTCCGGATCGGACAAGGTTGCCGCCGAGGCGGCGGCGAGGGCGTTGGCGCTCGGGTGTCGGTCGGCACATGTGCTGCCGGTCGAGGTCGGCAATGCCGGGGGGCTGGAGGCGGCGGCGCGGCAGGCCCGGTATGCGGCGTTGGATGCGGCGCGGGGCGGGTTACCGGTGTTGCTCGGGCACACCCTTGATGACCAGGCCGAAACCGTCTTGCTGGGGCTGGCGCGGGGTTCGGGTGGGCGGTCGATTCAGGGGATGGCGGCGTTCGCTGAGCCGTGGGGCCGGCCGTTGCTGGGGGTGCGGCGGGCGGCGACCAGGCAGTTGTGTGCTGATCTCGGGTTGACGCCGCATGAGGATCCGCATAATTCGGCGCCGGAGTTCACCAGGGTGCGGTTGCGCAATGAGGTATTGCCGCTGTTGGAGCAGGTGCTCGGCGGTGGGGTTGCGGGGGCGCTGGCGCGCACGGCCGCGCAGTTGCGCGATGACGGTGCGGTGCTCGACGCGCTGGCGGATGAACTGTTGCGTGCCGCGAGCGCGGGTGCCGATACCCACAATGACCGCGCGGACAGTAATTGCCCGGCCCTCTCGATCGAGACACTCGCCACTGCCCCTGCGGCCTTGCGTCGACGCGCGATCCGTGCATGGTTGCGGGCCGGTGGTGCTAAAGCGCTGACCAACAAGCATTTACAGGCGGTTGACGAATTGATTACCGCATGGCGCGGTCAGGGCGGCGTCGCCGTGGGCGGCGCAGTGCCGGGTAGCAGGTTGGTCGCGGCGCGCGAACATGGCAGGCTGACTTTGCGTCTGCGTGGGAGCCGATGACACATAATGGATCGGGATCGGCACCCGCGGTGAGCGACGGGCCCGGAGACGGAGACCACGAAGGGCCCAGGCAACGCCGCCGATACAACACCGGAAGGGAAACCAACTGACGTGTACGAGGGCGATATCGCGTCGGTGCTGATCACCGAGGAAGAGATTGCGGCCAAGACCCAGGAACTGGCCGAACTCATTGCCAAGCGCTATCCGACCGACGCCCCGGAGGGCGATCTGCTGCTGGTCGGCGTGCTCAAGGGCGCGATCTTCTTCATGACCGACCTTGCCAAGGCGTTGCCGATTCCCACGCAATTGGAATTCATGGCCGTCTCCTCCTACGGTTCGTCCACCTCGTCCTCCGGTGTCGTGCGCATCATGAAGGACCTGGACAAAGACATCGCGGGTCGCAATGTGCTGATCGTCGAGGACATCATCGACTCCGGTCTCACGCTGTCCTGGCTCAAGCGGAATCTGTCCACCCGCAACCCGGCTTCGCTCGAGGTCGTCACCCTGCTACGTAAGCCGGACGCGCTACGCACCCACGTGGACGTCGCGCATGTCGGTTTCGATATCCCGAACGAATTCGTCGTCGGTTACGGCCTCGACTACGCGGAGCGCTACCGCGATCTGCCCTATATCGGAACCCTCGACCCGAAGGTCTACGGCGGCGCGTAATCAGGCGTGAGTGAACGCAGTGATTGAACAGACAACACAGCGCCCAGCGGCTATGCCGGAGCCGAGCGCTGGCCAGGCGCCGGCATAATCGCGAATATCGTTGCGGGCGAACCCGACCCGCCGCGATAGCGCGCCCCGCCGACCAATATCCAGGCACCGGTGAAAGGCAGTTCGGCGAGATTCGCCAGACACTCCAGGCTGATCCGGTGCTCGCGATACAGCAGCTTCGACACCGCATAGGTCTCATCGGTCCCCAGATCCGGCCCGAAGGTGTCGATGCCGAGCGCCCCGCGCCGCCCGAGCCGCCCGGTCCGCAATAGCCATTCGACCGTCTCGACCGCGAATCCCGGCTGCTGGGTGGCACTTTCACCGGTGCCGATGAATTCCGGTGTCCCCCATTTTCGGTCCCAGCCGGTCCACGCCACCACCGCCGACCCATCGGGTATGCGCCCGTGCCGAATCTCCCACTGCCGCAGATCGCCGATGCTGATCGCATAATTCCGATCGCGCGCGCACTGCTCGCGCACGTCGATTTTCACCGCGGGCAGTAATAGATCCTCGAGGTCGAGTTCATCGGCGGCCAGCCCGTCGGCATGGAAGTGAATCGGTGCGCCCCAATGGGTTCCGGTGTGCTCGCCCTGCTGGATATTGCGCAGGTAGTAACCGTCGTTCGATACCGTCGCGACGGTATCGGTGCGGAATTCCGGATCACCGGGAAATAGCGGTGTCGTCGCCGGATCGTGCACATGGGACAGACTGATCAGCCGCCCGAACGGCCGTGCGGTGGTCAACGGTTCCGTTGTGGAATCGCCCGTGCCAGGGCCAGCAGATCGGCCTCGAGCATGCGGAACAACCGATAGGTGAGCACGAAGGCCAGGATGCCACCGACGCTGAGTATCCGGACCGGAACGATCACCAAGTCTAGATCGGCGGCGTCGACGAAGGTCGCACTGGCCACTCCGAGCAACGGAACCGACGCGGCCACGCCCAGATAGAAATTGCCGCGCTCAGCGACCTTGCGCAGTTGCCGTTCGTCCTCGGCGCCGATGCCGCCGCGCACCAATAGCTGCGGATAGATCGAACGCACCGCGAAGATCATGATCGGGAAGAACGGATAGGCGAGTGCGATCGCGGCGCAAACCACCTGTGCGGCAAAGAAATGCAGGAACGTCTGCCGCGGCAGATCGACCCCGGAGAAGGCCAGCCCCAACGGCCATCCCACCCCGGCGACCATCCAGAAGCCGAACGGCACCCAGACCGCCCAGTCACCCATGTGCAAGGTGTCGCGCCGCGCCGCGGCCAGCGTGCGCGGTGAGTATTCGCGACCGCGCGCCAGGCGAAAGCCGATGGTCAGCGGGCGACGGGTGAGGAAGAGCAGCAGCAGTCCGGCGATCGGGAAGGCGATCAAGTTATTGACCAGCCCCACCGTGGCGAACCGTTCCTGATCGGCCACCGACATCCGATCAATGATGAGCGACTGGTTCAAATTGATGTTGTAGATGCTGGCGAGCACATTCGGCACGCCGACACACAGTCCGAGGATCGCTATCAGCCAGCTGCGGGACCGATAGGCCAGGCTGGTCGGTGCCGGGTCGACCAACTCCCTGGCGCGCGCGTCGAGGCACAGGTCGAGTTGGGCGGCGAGTTCGGCGCCGTTGCGCCAGCGTCGATGCGGATCCGCCTGCAGACATTCCAGCAACACCCGGCGCAGGGTGCTCGGCGTGTCCGGGGGCAGGCGCGCCAGCGTCGCGTCGGTGATGCCCTGCTCGCGCAGGCGCACCATGGTCACGAAGGTTTCGGCGCGAGCGTCCGGATCGGCGGGCATCGGCGGATCGTCGAAGGGGACCGCGCCGGTGAGCAATTCCCACAGCAACGCGCCGAGGGAGTAGATATCGCTGCGCGGGCCCGGTGCGGAGGCGGCCGGGTCGAGTAGTTCGGCCAGTTGTTCGGGGGAGCGGTACGGCAGCGAATCCGGATCTACCGCAATCGGATTCGCTATCGATCGCGGTGCCGCCGCGCGCACGGCGAAATCGGCGAGCTTGGGTATGCCCTCGGCGGTGAACAGCACATTGGCCGGTTTGATATCGAGGTGCAGTACGCTGCGGCGCGCGGCGTAATCGAGTGCGTCGGCCAGTCGCCTGCCGATCCAGGCCACCGTCTCCGGCCAACTGAGCGCGGCGATTTCGGCGCGCACACTCGAATCGGTCGGTCGGATCTCGCCCTTCGCTTCCATGGCGGTATCGATCGCGCGCAACAGCAGGGTGCCACCGTCGGCTGGCGTGCCCTGCCGACGCTGCGCGAGCACCCCGGCTGCCGTGCCGCCGGGCAGATACTGCATGTAGACCAGACGGGCCGATGCGGCGGCCGCCGGTGCCGAAACCGGTGTGTCAGTGACCAGGCGCTGATCGAAAACCCGGACCAGATGCGGGTGGTCCAGTTGCGCCATGCTGTGCCCGCTGGCTGCTCGACCGGCCGAAAGTCGCACGGCGACAAGGCGCTGCATGGATCGTTGCCGGGCGAGGAAGACCCGGCCGAGTGTGCCGGCGCCCAGATCGGTGATCAAATCGAAGTCGTCGATGCGGCGACCCGGAGTCAGATCGGCGACCAGCGCGGCCGCGCGCTCGGTATCCGCCGCGGTGTCACCTTCCTCCGCGAATTCGGTCAGCCGCGCGCGGACTTCCTGCGCCAGCTCCGGATATTCGGTGAGGAATTCCTCCAGTTCGAGCGGGCCGTACCGGCGCCGGGCCAGGAACTCCTCGCTGATCAGGTCGACCAATTCCGGACTGTTCTCGACCTCGGGAAATTCCTTGCGGTACTCGGTTATGCGCTTGCCGAGTCCCGCCCGATCCCAGCGATGACGCAGATCGATCCGGACCAGATCGGTGAGTACTGCCAAACGCACCTGGATGCCGTCGGGGACGTATTCGGCTATCGGCGG
The DNA here is from genome assembly GCF_050946365.1 of Nocardia sp. CA-107356. Taxonomy (NCBI): domain Bacteria; kingdom Bacillati; phylum Actinomycetota; class Actinomycetes; order Mycobacteriales; family Nocardiaceae; genus Nocardia; species Nocardia sp. CA-107356. The sequence goes on from NZ_CP191992.1 coordinate 570,535, forward strand.
TGGCTCGATCAGCTCGCCACGCAGGCAACGCTGCCAATCTTCGGTGAATGTGGTGATGGCGTCGGTCTCGCCGCGATCCGCGAAATCGGCAGATGTCACGATCGCAGCTCCAGCGCGGTGGGCTTACCGCGCTCCCGCCCCGCCGAAACCACTTCCCGGTCCAGGGATTCCTCGGGCGCCACCACCCGCTCCAGTGCACGCAGATCGGCCTCCAGCGCGCGGAAGAGCAGATAGGAGCCGATGAACGCGAGAATACCGCCCACGCAGAGCACACGCACGGCGGCGATCACCATCGGAATATCGTCGGGCGGTAGGAAGGTCACTCCGGCCACCGCGAGCAGCGGTACCGATGCCGCGACCGCCAGATACCCATTGGCACGGCGATCCAGACCGCGCAGCCACACCGCGTCCTCGGTGCTGATCTCGCCGTGCCGCAGGAAGATCGGATAGATGCAGCGGACCATGTAGAAGCACACCAGGAAGAACGGGTACGCCATCGCGATCGCACCGCACACCACGATCGAGGTGAGGAAGTGCACCAGCGCACGTGCAGGCACATCCCCGGCCGCGACCTCCAGCGCAACCGGGAAGGTGAATCCGGCGATCACCCACAGCGAGAAGACGACCCATACCGCCCGATCGCCGAACAGCAGGGAATCCGCTCTGGCCAGCCGCAGCGTCTCGGGATCGTAGCGTCGGCCGCGGCGCAGCCCGTGCGGCACCGTGAGCACTCTTCGGCCCATGTACAGGATCAGCGTCGCGCCGAGCGGGAAGAAGATGCCGTTCACCACGGTGGTGATGATCACGAAGGTGCGTCCGGCATCCGCGGGGAGCCGGTCCACTATCAGATGCTGATTGTGCTGGATGTTGTACGCCGAGGCGAGGATATTCGGGATACCGATGGCCAGCGTGACGATCACGAGTCGCCACGACCGCAGCCGCAGCCGCCAACTGCCGGGCGGCGGGTCGACCAGATCCCTGGCCCTGGCGTCCATGCACAGATCGAACTGCTTGGCCAGCATCGCGCCGTTGGACCAGCGCCGCGTCCGATCCGATTCCAGACAGGTCAGCAGCACCCGGCGCAGCGCCGCCGGGCAATCCGGCGGAACACGTTGCTGCGCAACGTCATCCACTCCGGCAGTGCGGCGTTCCAGCATGCCTTCCAGCGCCGTATCGTCGCCGTGTTCGGTCGCGGTCGCGGTGGAGTCATCGAACGGTTTCGCGCCGGTCAGCAATTCCCACAGCACCACACCGAGGGAGTAGATATCGGAGCGGGTATCCAGATCCTCGGCGGTGCGCTCACGGCCGGGATGGCAGGCCTCCAACTGCTCGGGCGACATATACGCCAGCGATCCGCCGAAATAGGCGACCGGACTGGTGCCGGCCACATTGCGGCTGAAGCTGATATTGAAATCGGCCAGTTTCGGCACCGCCTCGGCCGTGAGCAGGATATTGGCCGGTTTCACATCCCGGTGCAGCACACCGTGCGCGGAGGCGTATTCGAGCGCCTCGGCCAATCTGCGGCCCAGCCAGGCCACGGTCTCCGGCCAGCTCAGTCCGGCGATCTCGGTGCGCACGCTGGAATCGGTCGGCCGGATCTCGCCCTTCTCCTCCATGGCCGCGTCGACCGCGTCGAGCAGCAGTTGACCGCTACGTTCGGCGGGCGGGGTCGCGCGCAGCCAGCGCAGCACGCCGAGCAGCGTGCCGCCAGGCAGAAACTGCATGTATAGCAACCGGAGTCGGCGCATGGCCGGATCGCGCGCATCCTCCGAGCCGAGCAGCCGCTGATCGAAGACGCGCACGATGTAGTCGTGATCGAGTTGGGCCAGGGTCTGCGGTTCGGTGCCGTGGTCGGCGGAAATCTTCACCGCGACCAACCGCTGCAATGACCGCTGCCTGGCGAGGAAGACGCGGGCGAAGGCGCCGCTGCCGAGACCGGTGAGCAGATCGAAATCGTCGATGGACTGGCCGATCTGGATGCGGTCGAGCGCCTCGAAGCTCCCCGGACCGGTTCCGACCGTGGTCGGAGTGACGGCCGCCGTCTCACTGAAATCGACGGCTGCCGTCTCGGTGAGATCGTCGGCTGCTGTCTTGGTGCTATCGATAGCTGCCGTCTGCTCGGTGGGATCGACGGATGCTCGGGTCACCTCAGTATTACGAATAGACTCACTGGTTCGGTTCAGTCGGGTCGTTTCGTTCAACTCGATGTTCTGGGTCGTCTGAGTCCGCTCAGCGGCCGCACGAGTTCTGGCGAACTCGGTCAGTACCGAATCCTCCACCGCTGCCCGTCGAGTGCTCTGTTCGACGTCGTCGGCATTGAGCAGTACCCGCAATTCGGCCGCTTGTTCGGGATATTCCCGCAGACAATCCTTGGGGTCCACCCGCTCACCGCTATGCCTGCGGATGACGAACTCTTCGTAGACCAAACCCGCGGGAATAGCGGCCGGATCGAGTTCAGGGAACTCGGCGCAGTAGTCGAAAAGGCGCTTGCGCCTCGTCGGGACTGTGTTGGATTGGTGGAGTTCCCGGGGCGGTTCGTGATCATGCGGCGCCTGCGCGCCCGTCGCTCGTACCGCAGGGCTCAGCCGGATCCAGCGATGTCGCAGGTCGACGCGGATCAATTCGATCAATGCCGCCTGGCGCAGGGCCTCCGCATCGGGTAGAAAATCGGCGATCTCCGGTGGGCGGGGAGCCGATTCCCAACCGGTCGATTCCCATGCGGTGGAGAAGGCTTCGACAACGTCGTTATCGGTACGCAGCAGCGGTCCGCCCCAACCGCGGGTCGGATCGGAGTCGAGACCGGTTCGGTGACTATTTTCGGAATCTGCACTCATTTTCTGACCTAGCTGCTGAGCGGATCCAGAGAATCCGCAGTGTTCGGTCGGTGGATGTACCGGGGAATTTTCCGCCACACCCGACGCCATCGTCCCCCGAGCAGTAATCGAAATGATAACTTGCGCCTCAACACCGGATCACCCGATTTCGACAACGATGCGACGGGGAAGAACCAGCACATGCAAAAAGCAGCTACGGGCACGAAGGCGGTAGCCGAACGTGGCCACGAAGCATTGGCTCCGGCGGCCGAAGCCCCGGAGGTGCAGACCGCCGACGGGGTGTCCGTTGGGGCGGCCGACGCCGTGCATTCTTCGATGGAATCAAGCATGCCACGCGAATCGGGCATGTCACGCGGTCCGGCCGCGACGATCGCCGCGAGCGTGCGCGACGGCTCGCTGACACCGTCCGTGGCGGTCGACGCCGCGCTGGACCGGATCGCCGCCGGAAACCGGAAGACGAATGCGTTCGTCGTCGTCCGCTCCGCCAAGGCGCGGGCGGAGGCGCTCGCACTGGAACAGCGCTCCGATCTGGACGTGCTGCCACTGGCGGGTGTCCCCGTCGCGATCGAACACAACATCGCGGTCGAGGGGGAGTCGACGTTGGCCGGTTCCACCGCCATGGATCCGGGTGCGGCCGCAGCCGACCATCCGGTGGTGCGCCGACTGCGGGCCGCTGGCGCGGTGGTCGTCGGGCTGACCGCGGTTCCCGAGTTGGGGCTGTGGGGCACCACCGAGAGTGAGGGCCGGATCAGCCGGAACCCGTGGAACTCCGCGCGCAGTACCGGCGGATCGGCCGGCGGATCGGCCGCGGCGGTCGCGGCCGGGCTGGTACCGGTGGCGCACGGCAGCGACGGACTCGGTTCGGTACGCGTTCCCGCGGCCTGCTGTGGGGTGTTCGGGATCAAGCCGGGGCGGCATACGGTGCCGGCCGAGGTCGGCTTTGATTCCTGGTCGGGAATGGTCGAAAACGGTGTGTTCGCAACGACGGTCGGCGATGCGGCGCTCGCGCTGTCGGTGTTGGCCGGGCGCCCGGACCTAGCCGAGCTAGAGCCGCCGGGCCGACTACGTATCGGGCTGGCCGTTGCGCCGCCCTCGCGTTTTTTCCGGGTCGATCGGCATTGGACCGCGGCGGCTCGCACCGCGGCGGCGGCCGCCGTCACGGCCGGACACCTTGTGGAACCCACGACCCTGCCCTATGGCGAATCGATTATCTCCGTGGGCCTGCGCTGGCTGGCATTCGCTGCCCGCGAGGCCGCAATGGTCGCCAGCCCCGAACAACTGCAGCCGCGCACCCGCCGACACCTGGCACTCGGCCGGTTGGTCCAGCGCCTGCGGCTGGTGCGCCCGGCCCAGCTGGACCGGGTCGAGGCGCGATTGCTGGAATTCTTCGAGCGCTACGACGTGGTGATCACCCCGACGCTCGCCGCGCCACCGCCACGCGCGCGGGCCTGGCATACCCTTGGCTGGTTGGCGAATGTCATTACCAGCGCACGGTATTCACCGTTCACGCCGCTGTGGAATATGGTCGGCTGGCCCGCCGCGTCGATCCCGATGGGTATGCACCCGGGATCCAAGACGCCGGTCGCCGCCCAACTCGCGGGACCGCCCGGCGGTGAATCAACCCTGCTGCGCCTGTCCGCGCAACTCGAGTCGATCCACCCCTGGAAGCGAACTGTGTCCGATTAGCAGCGCCCGCTATCCGGTGACGGCAGGCTGCTGATGCTGGACGGAGAAACCGCCATCCACCGCGCGTGCGGCGAATTCGAGGATGGTCGGCCGATTGTCGTCGGCGCGCCAGGCAACCGCCAGTTCGCATGGTGCGAGCCCGTTGAGCGGGCGGGCGGTCAGCCCCGGCCAGCGGTACATCGGCACATTGTTCTCGGCGAGCAGGCAGACGCCGAGGCCGAGGCTCACCGCCTCCAGCTTGTCCTCGGGGGTCGCCGCCTCGGCGCCGATCTTGGCCTGACGGCCATTGCGTGCATCGTTGCCGAGCCAGAAGTCGCGCACCGCACCGGCTTCGGTGGGCAGCGCGATGAACGGTTCGTCGAGCAGATCGGCGAAATCGATGGTCTCGTTCTCGGCCAGCGGGTGGTTCTCGGGTAGCAGCACCCAGCGCGGCTCGGTGCGCAGCACCTGCCAGCGGTACCGGTTCGGATCGGGCAGCGGAAGCCAGACCAGAGCCAGGTCGGCCTGCCGACCGGCCAGACCGCTGGACGGGTCGGTCCACGAGGCGGCGTGCAGGGCGAGCCGGTGCCCGCTCGCGCTCTCCAGATCGTTGAGCAGACCGCGGCCGAGCGCCGACTGGATGCCGACGCGCAGCACCTCACCCGCCTCCTGCAGTGAGACGTTGGTGACCTCCCACAGCTCCAGGATCTTCCGGGCGCCTTCGAGCAGTTCCTTACCGGCGACGGTCAGTGCGACGCTGCGCTGGTTGCGGTCGAACAGGACCACGTCGAGCTGGCGTTCCAGCTGACGAATCTGACGCGACAGGGTGGGTTGAGCGATGTGCAGCCGCTGGGCGGCGTTGGTGAAGTGCAGTTCCTCAGCGACGGCGACGAAATACCGCAGGTCGCGCAAATGCGGGTCCATAGCCCCTTGCTATCAGAATCAGTCCTGAATTTCCAGCCTATTGAGGCCGGAAAGTCTGGATACGGCAGCCGAAACAGTCGGCAGGTTTGTTAAAGACAGCATATTGCCTGGCATGGTCATTTGCATCATCGACTCCGCGAATCCTGGGCACTCGTGGCGGGTACGACCTGGTCCAAACTAGTTGGGCGTATGACCAGCAACGATGTGGCGCGAGCCGTGGTCGCGGGGTCCAATTCGGTGCGGCGCAATGTGGTCGATCGCCCCCGGGGAAACCGGCCCGCAACTGCGTTGAGGCTGTTAGGGGCGCGTAAAGTGATATTCGTCACAAATTAGTTTGCGGTCGCCGAAAACGCGAGGGCGCCGTGGTCGCGACAACATGACCACGGCGCCCTCGACGATCGATCAGAGGCTGCGCGCCCGATCCTCGTACGCCTTGCGCTTGGCCGCGTCGACATCGTCGAGGAAGGCATTGCTCGAACCCAGCGCCCTGGCCAGTCCATCGGCCACCGGTTCGGGCAGCAGATTCACCAGTTGCGAGAGCAGACCGGCCACCGCGGTCACCCGGACCTTGGATTTCGGCGCGGCGATCAACGCGACGATCGCATCGGCGATCTCCTCCGGCTCGGCCGGGCGCAGCAGCTTCGGGCCGCTCACACCCGAGCCGAGTTCGGTATTGGTGAGCGTCGGCAGCACCGAGGAGAACACGACACCGGAACCCCGGTACTCCTCCCGCAGGGTGTCGGTAAAGCCGAGCACCGCGTGCTTGCTGGCGTTATAGGTCGCCAGACCCGGAATATGCGTCTCACCCGCGAGCGAGGCGATATTGATGACGTGGCCGCGTTTGCGTGGGAGCATCCGGGCCAGACCCAGTTTGGATCCGAGGATCACGCCGTAGACGTTGATATCGAGGATGCGGCGGGTGATCTGGTCCGGCTCGTCCGCGAACTTGCCGGTCGGCATGATGCCCGCATTGTTGATCAATACATCGATCGGGCCGATGGTGCGCTCGACCTCGTCGAGGAAGCTTTCGAACGAGGTGGGATCGGTGACGTCGAGCCTGCCGTACAGGTCGAAATCCCGGGCGGTCCCGGACTCCTTGACCGTGGTCTCGTCGATATCGCCGATCGCGATCTTGGCGCCGAGCGCCTGTAGCGCGGTCGCAGTGGCCAGCCCGATGCCGCGCGCGCCACCGGTGATGACAACGACCTTGCCGCGAATCTTCGCCGCCTGTGTCACTTGTTGTCTCCCTTGAGCTTCAGAATCGCGGGGATATCGATTCGACGCAGACCACGTGCCCCTGCCGCGCGCATCGCGCCGAGCCCGAACAGCACCTTCGGCATCTGGTACGGGAACCAGAGCAGTTCCTTCTGCTGGGTCGGCAGGATCGGGGTGGTGATCGCCTTCTGCCTGCAGTATTTTCGGACGCCGTTCGGGCCACCCCAGCGCGCGCCGACACCGGACTGCCCCCAGCCGCCCATCGGCAGCGCGAAGCTGAACAGATTGACGAAGACGTCGTTGATATTCACCGCTCCGGCATCGAGTTCACGGGCCACCCGCTCCCCACGCGCTTTATCCCCGGTCCAGACCGAGGCGGACAGGCCGTAGATCGAATCATTGGCCAGCCGAACGGCTTCCGCCTCGTCGGCGACCTTGATCACCGGCAGGGTCGGGCCGAAGGTTTCTTCGGTGATGCAGGACATGGTGTGGTCGACATCGACGAGCACGGTCGGTTCGAACAGTGTGCCGACACCGGTCCGCTTGCCGCCGGTGGTGACCTTGGCGCCCGCCGCGACGGCCTCGTCGACGTGGCGCTGCACGATCTGGACCTGGTTCTCGTTGGCGAGCGCGCCGACGTCGTGCTGGGACTCGCGTCCGTCGAGGCCCTGACGCAGATTCTTGACCGCGTCGGTGAGTTTGGCGACGAACTTGTCGTAGACCGGCGTCTCGACGTAGACCCGCTCCACCGAGATGCAGACCTGGCCCGAGTTGAACATGCCGCCGAAAGCGATGCCGTGTGCGGCGCGATCCAGATCGGCGTCGGCCAGCACAATGGCCGGATCCTTACCGCCCAATTCCAGGCTGTAGGGGATCATCCGCTCGACGCAGCCGGCCGCGATCTTGCGCCCGGTCGCTGTCGAACCGGTGAACTGGATGTAGTCGGCGTTCTCGATCACCGCGGCGCCGGTCGCGCCAGCACCGGTGACCACGGCGAAGACCGGCGGCGCGCCGATTTCGGCCCAGCCCCTTGCCAATTCGACCGCCGAGAGCGGAGTCACCTCCGACGGCTTGAGGATCACCGCGGCGCCGGCGGCCAGCGCCGGGATCACATCGATGACCGGCATGGCCAGCGGGAAGTTCCACGGCGTGATCACGCCGACCACCGGATACGGCTTGTACACCGTGGTCAGCTTCTTGACCCGGGCCAGCGGGCTGTGCGGCGACGGATGGTCGTCGGCGAGGAATTTGGCGGCCCGGCGCGCGTAGTAGCCGATCAGATCGGTGGAGAAGGCCGGGTCGATCAGCGCGTCCACCCGGGGCTTACCCGTCTCGGACTGCAGCACATCGGCGAGCTGCTCGGTGTTGTCGATGATCCAATCCTGCAGCTTCAGCAGCCATTCCTTACGGCCGTCGGGGCCGAGGGCCTCCCACTCCGGCTGGTACAGGCGCAACTCACGGACCTTGGCCGCGACCGCATCGGCGCCCTCGTTCGGCACGGTGCCGACCACCGCACCGGTACCCGGATTGCGCACCTCGATCAGTGTCGGATCCGCTTGCTCGGCGGCTGTCGCGCGCGCCGTCGTCTTCTCGGCCACGTCGGGCACCGATTCGGTGTTGGTCACTGCTGTTCTCCCACTGACGTTGTGCTGTGAACCGCTGTCGCTGATTACTGTGAATCAGTTCACTGACCTATGATCGTGGCACAAGATTGCAGGACATTCTTGGATCGTTTTGTCAACGAATTCGGCCTAATTTGTTCTCAAAGTACAATTCGGAGGAATTATGGCCGCTGCCTCGCCCAGCGGCGCCGCGCGGCCGGCGGCGATCGGCCCGAACAGCGAAGTGGTTCGCGACTGGCTGGCCGAATACGTCTACGACACGATGCGCACCCAGGCCCTCGAACAGGTCGTCGACCGCCTCGACAACGCGATCATCGCGCATATCCCGGAATTGGCCGATCGCGATATGCGCCGAGACCTGGCTGCGAGCACTAGGGCGCACGCCAGAGTGGTGCTGGCCAATCTCACTCGCGACACCTTCGAATTCGCTCTGCCGGAGGAGGCGCACGCTTTCGCCAGAACCCTCGCCCGCCGCGGTTACGATCTGCGGCTGCTGCTGCGGACCTATCATGTCGGCCAAGAGGCGGTGCTCGACTATATGACCGACGCCGTCGATGAACGGCGCCCGCCACCGGAGATCGAGCGCGCGGTCATGCTGCGGCTGTTCGAGCGCTCGACCAAATGGGTCAGCATTTCGGTGGAGACGCTGACCGATACCTACATGGAGGAACGCGAGCGCGTCATGCGCGCCGCGCTGAACCGCCGCACCGAAATCGTGCGTGCCCTACTCGCCGGTGACGAACTCGATATCGACCAGGCCTCGGTCCGGCTCGGCTACCGACTTGCCAAGCAGCATTTGGCCTTTGTGCTGTGGACCGATGAAACCACCGGCGAGCCCGGCGGCGACGGGGAGTTGAGCGGGCTACTGGACCGGGTGGCGACGCGATTGGGTGCGACGCTCGGCAGTAGCCATGTGCTCACCGTCGCCTCCGGTGCGAGCGGCATGTGGGCCTGGGCGGGATTGGACGATGAGGCGCATGCCGCCCAACTGGCGGTGCCCGGGGAGATCGAGCGGACCGTGCTCGGTCAGGTCGAGTCGCCGGTGCGGGTCGCGTTCGGGGTGCCCGCCGCACAGGCCGCCGGATTCCGGCAGAGCCATCACGAGGCCGTCGCGGCCAGGCACGTCGCCGAGCGCGGCGGAGCGGATCGAGCGCGTGTCACCGCGTATCGCGAAGTGGAGATCGCCTATCTGGCCGGTGCCGACGACGGGGCCATGCGCGGTTTGATCGGGCGCGAATTACGCGCGCTGGCGGGCCGTGATGCCAATGCCACACGCCTGCGCGAAACACTGCACGCGTATCTGAAGAGCCATCGCAGCCCGGAGGCCACGGCGAAACTACTGGGTGTGCACAAGAACACGGTCCGCTACCGGATCCAGCGGATCGAGGAACTGCTCGGCCATCCGATCGAAGCGCGCAGTCTGCCGCTGGAGATCGCACTGGCCTGCGTCGCCACCTACGGTGTGGACGCCCTACCTTGAACTGCTACGAACTATTCCGCCTCCGCGCCTTGGCGTTCGCGGCGTAGTGGCGGTTCGATGGGCGGTGCGACCCGAACGTCCGGTAAATCCGCGAGCAATTGCGTGGTCGCGGCCGCGATGGCGTTCACCGCCTTGTCGACGGCTGCCTTGGTTGTGGTGCTCAGGCCGGACACGCCACCGACCGTACGCACGTACTGCAGTGCGGCAGCATAGATTTCCTGCTCGGTAGGCGCAGGATCCAGGCCACGAAGGAGGGTGATGTTGCTACTCATGGGTGCACACTAGCGGTGTTTGATTTGCAGCGCTGCGTGCTGCGTATTTGCGCCCCCTCGTGTCTCGGGTCCGACCCTTTCGAGTGACCTGCAAGCAGTCGCTCGCGGCGCCGCCATGAATCACGACTCCGTCCGTCGCATGCGCTTCGACGACTCGGCCGAGTTCGATGGTCGCGCCCTCGGGCGGACGCGTGACGGGCCACGAACTCCTCGCTCATAAGGCTCGCTGCGTGGTGGTCACTACTGCGGATGGTCGAGTCGCGCACGGTGGTAACCAACGCCGGGCAATTCGATTTCGATTACACAGACTCTTCCAAGATCGATGGGGAACAATCGGGGTATGCCTGCCCGCGGTGTACCCACCTTGACGACATTCCCCTACGACGAGCTCGATAAGCGGGAAGAGGATCACTGGTCCGGCGCGGCGGTATCGGACGAGGAACTGCGTGCACTTTCGCTCGGCGGCTTCTATTCGGCGCGCTGGGACGCCTTCCATGACGCGCTGCTGCTCGGGCCCGAGCGCGACCATCCGCTCGGTGACCGCCGCGAACTCGCCATTGATACGTTGACCGGCGCGTGGGGCATTACCGACGGCACCGAGGCGCAGGCCTCGATGGAACAGTTGCTCGAGGGTATGCACGCGCCGCTGTACGCAATGGTGCATCCGCTGGTGATGGCATCGATCAATGCCAGTGAACGCGACCGATTCGGTGAGCGGGCCGATCGGCATCGGGCTTTCCTGCGTCAGGTCGGTTCGTTCCGCGGTATGGACAATCCGGAGGCGCTGGTCCGCGATTACGACATTTGGTCGCAGGCGATCAAGATCGGTTTCACCGATCATCTGGCCCGGCCGCTGCCGAGTGATATCCATGCCTGGGATCTGGCCCGGGTGGTCGCGGTCGCGCGAATGGCTTTCACCGCAGGCTATCTCGACGCCGAGCTGGCCTGGGATTATCTGATGCGGGCACTGCCGCTGGCGCAGCGCAAATATCAGAACTGGCGCCAATTCGGCGATGCCTACATGACCGGCTGGACCTACTGGCAGGCCTGCGAGGATCTGGCCGAACTGAAAAACGGCGGCGTCGATCGGCGCACGGAGCTGCTGCGCCTGTGGCTGCGGCCCACCAGCCCCTGGCGGCGAATCAGCCTGCAATCAGTTCCCGTCGGGAAGTGAGCGCAGTATCCCGCGGCCGTAACGCTGGAACTGTCCGTCGTCGACCATGCCGAGGGAATGCCGTTCCACCAATAACTCCCACTCGGAATAGAGCTGGGCGACACCGGGATCGGCCGGGCCGGCCGCACCGTTCGCGGAATCGCGCCGGACCGCGAAATTGACCGCGCAGGTGACCCGTTCGGTATCGGCGCGATCGGTGCCGGTGAAACGCAGTGTGGCATTTCCGTCGTGCACATCGATGCCGGTTGCGCCGTGCGCCGAACCGATCTCGCCCGGCGCCGCCGCGGCACCCTCGGTGGTGCGTGCCCACAGGACGGCGGGGATGGGTAGCTCGTGCGCGTATTTGTCGCCGGTGCCGATGGAAATGAACAGCAATCGCTCGGTGGTCGCGGCGAGCAGTCCGGGGCCGGTACCCGCTGGCGGGTGCGCGACGGCGATCGCGGTCTCGAGCACATATTCGTCGGCGGTGACGTAGCGATGTAGTGCGGCTATCGCCGACTTGGCATCGCGCTTGGGGGCCATCCGCCGCACGGCGCGATCGACGTCGGCTCGGGTCGGCCCGCCCTTACCCCACTGCGGGGCTGGCGGCTGTAGGTCGGGGGCGGCGACATCGATGCGCTGGCTGGCCAGGATCTGGTCGTTGATGCGCTCGACGATCTCGGCGGCCGCGGGGAAGTCGTGCTCGGCGATGAGGACGGGCAGTGGTGTGCGGTCGGCGGGTACGCCGGTTAGCACGGGGGTCGGATAACGCAGGTAGATCTCGATGACGACCGCGTCGTCGGCACGTCGGTTCAGCCGGACCTTGAGTAGGTCGGTCACCGGCACGTCCAGTACGCGCTCGCCGTCGCTGCCCGGTCGCAGCACTATCAATCGCCCGCGTCCGTGCCGCAGTATCGCTGTGGGTGTCCGTAGCTCGACTATGTCCATACCCCCTGCGCTCTGTTGTATACGGTGCTCCCGGGGGCCTACGTGGGTTACGCAAGCTACCGCCTTCGGGCCCGTCGCTCGCACCGCGGTGTTGTGTCGTCGCTCACGATAGGCCGAACATGACATGATTGTGACCACTTGGAGTAACCCCGACCGGAGACCTCGGGAACCACGGACGTTCCCCGGCCGTTTACCTGTCGAACTACACCAGCTGCCGAACTGCGCGATGTATCGACTAGACCGTACGCGGTAACGTGGCCTGTCCGCATCCGAACCACTGGACGGGACGCGCCCGACGCCACGCTAGGCATGCACCGGAGAAACCGGAAAGGACTGGCCGCCCGGCCTACGCTCTATGAACCGCAAGACAGTGTTTCGCACCCTGGCCATAGTCTCGGGTATTTTCCTCGTGATCTATGCGTTCAGCTATTTCGGCAATGACACACGCGGCTGGAAGAGCGTCGATACCTCGGTGGCGTTGAGCCAGCTCAACGACAAGAGCAACGTCAAGAACGTCCAGATCGACGACCGTGAGCAGCAGCTGCGCATCGAGCTGAGCAATGGAAACGACGCCACCTCTGGCTCGAAGAAGATCATCGCCAAGTACCCAGGTGGCAGTGAGACCTCCAACCAGGTCTTCGACACCGTGCAGAAGTCCGGCGCGCCCTTCAACACCGTGGTCAAACAGGAGAGCTGGTTCACCCAGATCCTGCTGTTCGTGCTGCCGATGGTGATCTTGTTGGGACTGTTCATCTTTGTGATGTCCCGCATGCAGGGCGGTGGTCGCGGCGGCATGATGGGCTTCGGTAAATCGAAGGCCAAACAGCTGTCCAAGGACATGCCCAAGACCACGTTCGCGGATGTGGCCGGTGCCGACGAGGCCGTCGAAGAGCTCTACGAGATCAAGGACTTCCTGCAGAATCCGGTGCGCTACCAGGCACTCGGCGCGAAGATCCCCAAGGGTGTGCTGCTCTACGGCCCGCCCGGTACCGGTAAGACGCTGCTCGCGCGTGCCGTCGCGGGTGAGGCCGGTGTGCCGTTCTTCACCATTTCCGGTTCGGACTTCGTCGAAATGTTCGTCGGTGTCGGTGCTTCCCGCGTGCGCGACCTGTTCGAACAGGCCAAGCAGAACAGCCCGTGCATCATCTTCGTCGACGAGATCGACGCGGTCGGCCGCCAGCGCGGCGCTGGCCTCGGGGGCGGTCACGATGAGCGTGAGCAGACCCTGAACCAGTTGCTCGTCGAGATGGACGGCTTCGGCGATCGCACCGGCGTCATCCTGATCGCCGCGACCAACCGCCCTGACATCCTCGACCCCGCGCTGCTGCGTCCGGGCCGGTTCGACCGCCAGATCCCGGTCAGCAATCCGGACCTGGCCGGGCGACGCGCCATCCTTCGGGTGCATTCGCAGGGCAAGCCGATCTCGCCCGAGGCCGATCTCGACGGCCTTGCCAAGCGCACCGTCGGCATGTCCGGCGCGGATCTGGCCAATGTTGTCAACGAGGCCGCACTGCTCACCGCCCGCGAGAACGGCGCGGTGATCTCCGGCGAGCAGCTCGAGGAATCGGTGGACCGCGTGGTCGGTGGTCCGCGCCGCAAGAGCCGCATCATCAGCGAGCACGAGAAGAAGATCACCGCCTACCACGAGGGTGGCCATACCCTGGCCGCGTGGGCGATGCCGGATATCGAGCCGGTCTACAAGGTCACCATCCTGGCCCGCGGTCGCACCGGCGGCCACGCCATGACGGTGCCCGAGGACGATAAGGGCCTGATGACCCGCTCGGAGATGATCGCCCGCCTGGTGATGGCGATGGGCGGCCGCGCGGCCGAGGAACTGGTGTTCCACGAGCCGACCACCGGCGCCTCCTCCGATATCGACCAGGCCACCAAGATCGCCCGCGCGATGGTCACCGAATACGGTATGAGCGCGCGTCTCGGCGCGGTGCGCTACGGCCAGGAGCAGGGCGATCCGTTCCTCGGTCGCTCGATGGGCATGGGTTCGGACTACTCGCACGAGGTCGCTGGCGCCATCGACGAGGAGGTGCGCAATCTCATCGAGGCCGCGCACACCGAGGCGTGGGCCATCCTCAATGAATATCGCGATGTGCTCGACGTGCTGGCAACGGCGCTGCTGGAGCGCGAGACGCTGCACCGCAAGGATCTCGAGGAGATTCTCGCCGCAGTGGATAAGCGGCCGCGGATCACCGCGTTCAACGATTTCGGCGACCGCGTCCCCTCGGACAAGCCGCCGGTGAAGACCCCGGGTGAACTGGCCGCCGAACGCGGTGAGCCGTGGCCGCCGCAGGAGTCGGTCACGCCGCAGCTGCCGCAGCGCGAACCCGCCGCGGCCAACGGCTACCCGGACGGCGGCTACCAGGAACCGCGCTACGGCGGTTACGCCCAGCCGCCCGCGGCCGGCTATCCGCTGCCGCAGGCGCCCGCCCCCGCATACCCGCGGCCGGGATCGACGCATGGCTCTCGACCGGACTACGGCGCCCCCGCCGGTTGGTCGGCGCCGGGCTGGCCGCCGCGTGAGGAGCCGCAGCAGCAGTCGGGTCAGCCCGGCTACGGCGGCCGCCAGGGCGAGCCGCAGCCGCGCCACGGATACCCACAACCGCAGCAGCCGTGGGGTCAGCAGGGGCGCGCCAACGACCCCTATGACGAGCCCGCCAACGGTACCGGGAATAACGATGGCGAGAACCACGATTGGGATGGACCGAACGGTCGGCACTGACCAGTGGCGATTAGGCTCGACCATCTGGGTGCCGGGTGATTGCCGGTGCCTGAGATTTTGGAGGTGTCTCGCTTGTCTGCCAACAATCACGTCGGTGGCCACGGGAATAGCAACGCTGCCGTCGACGACGGGGATGAGGTCCAGTTATACGGTTCTGGTTCGGCCAAGCCGGATCTGATCGCACTCGAGACCGGCAGCAAGTTCGACCAGGACCGCGCCGAGGCGGCGATCCGGGAGTTGCTGATCGCGGTCGGCGAGAACCCGGACCGTCCTGGTTTGATCGATACGCCCTCGCGGGTCGCCCGCGCCTATCGGGAAATGTTCGCCGGGCTCTACATGGAGCCGGATTCGGTGCTGAACACCACATTCGACGAAGGCCACCAGGAACTGGTACTGGTGCGCGATATCCCGATGTACTCGACCTGCGAGCACCACCTGGTGTCCTTCCACGGTGTCGCGCACGTCGGCTATATCCCCGGCCCGCACGGCCGGGTGACCGGACTGTCCAAGCTGGCCAGGCTGGTTGATCTCTATGCCAAGCGTCCGCAGGTGCAGGAGCGGCTGACCAGTCAGATCGCCGACGCCATCATGCGCAAGCTGGATCCGCGCGGTGCGATCGTCGTGGTCGAGGCCGAGCACCTGTGCATGGCCATGCGTGGCATCCGCAAGCCCGGCGCGAGTACCACTACTTCCGCGGTGCGCGGTCTGCTGCAGTCCAATGCCGCCTCGCGGGCCGAGGCCCTCGATCTGATCCTGCGGAAGTGAGGCACGGCGCGGTGGACCTGCACGGACTCGCGCGGTGCGGTCGTAGCTGTGTGGTGATGGGCGTGGTGAATGTCACCAGCGACTCCTTCTCCGACGGCGGCCGCTACCTCGATCCGAGTCTGGCCATCGCGCACGGCATCGAGTTGTACGAGGCGGGTGCCGACATCATCGATATCGGTGGTGAGTCGACCCGGCCCGGTGCGGTTCGGATCGATCCCGAAACCGAGGCCGCGCGGGTGGTTCCCGTAATTCGCGGATTGGTAGCTGCGGGCGTGCCGACCAGTGTGGACACCATGCGGGCCAGTGTCGCGGCCGCGGCGATCGCCGCCGGTGTCTCGGTGGTCAACGACGTCTCCGGCGGGCGCGCCGATCCCGAGATGGTCGAAGTCGTTGCGGCGGCCGAGGTTCCGTGGATCCTCATGCACTGGCGGGCGGGCGCGGACTATCGGCACACCGGTCCGGCCGACCACTACGACGATGTGGTCGCCGAAGTGCTCGCCGAATTGACCGCACAGGTGGAGCTGGCCGTCGCGGCCGGAGTCGACCGGTCCCGGCTGGTACTCGATCCCGGCCTTGGTTTCGCCAAGAACGCCGAACACAATTGGGCACTGCTCGGTGCTCTGCCCGAGCTGGTCGGCCGCGGTCTGCCGATACTGATCGGCGCCTCCCGCAAGCGTTTCCTCGGCGCCCTGCTCGCCGATGACACCGGTCCGCGCCCGCCGGACGGCCGCGAGACCGCCACCGCGACGGTATCGGCGCTGGCCGCCCTGCAGGGGGCCTGGGGTGTCCGCGTCCACGATGTGCGCGCCTCGCTGGATGCCATCGCCGTCACCGACGCCTGGCAGCGCGCCGCCCGGCACAGCACGCGAGGAGCGACGACATGGAGTTAGCATCGCGCAGCGATTCGATGCGGGGTGGTGGCCGGGAGACGGGTGGGCCGCGACAGCCCGACCGGATCGAGCTGCGCGGGCTGCGCGCCTACGGCTATCACGGCTGTTTCGACCACGAACGCCGCGACGGCCAGGAATTCCTGGTCGACCTGACGGTATGGGCCGATTTCGCGGCCGCCGCGGCCACCGACGATCTGGCCGACACCATCGACTACGGCGGCCTCGCCGAGCGCGCCGTCCGGATCATCCAGGGCCCGCCGCGCAATCTCATCGAGAAGGTCGTCTCCGAGATCGCCGACGATGTGATGACCGATCCGCGCATCCGGGCCGTCGAGGTGGTGGTACACAAGCCGTCCGCGCCGATTCCGCATACCTTCGCCGATGTCCGCGTGGTCACCTCGCGGCAGCGGGGGGCGCTGGTATGAGTCGCGCTGTGCTGTCGATCGGCTCGAATCTGGGCGACCGGCTCGCGCATTTGCGCAGCGTTATCGATGGGCTCGGGCCGCGGGTGGCCGCGGTATCGCCGGTGTACTCGACCGCGCCGTGGGGCGGTGTCGAACAGGACGACTATCTCAATGCCGTTGTGCTGGTGGAAGATCCGGAACTCGGTGCGCGTGACTGGCTGCGCATCGGCCAGCAACTGGAACAGGCCGCAGAGCGGGTGCGCGAGGTGCGCTGGGGTGCGCGAACTCTCGATGTCGATGTGGTCTGGTGCGTCGAGGGCGGACAGGTCTGCCGCAGCGATGATCCGGAACTGACCCTGCCGCATCCGCAGGCGCACAATCGGGCCTTCGTGCTGATCCCGTGGCTGGATGTGCAGCCGGACGCGGTACTCGAAGTCGACGGGGCCGTGCGGCCGGTGCGCGAACTGCTCGCCGAACTCGGCGCGGCCGAACGCGCGGGTGTCCGGTCGACCGAATTCGCCCTACCGGGATCGGCCAGAGCCGCGGAGGGGTCGGTGTGGTGAAACTGAAGCCGACCCGGATCCTCGACCTCGTCGCGAATGTCGTTGTCGCGGCTGTCATCGCGTGGCTGCTCACGCGTATGGCCTACGGCAGTTTCCCGCCGATCTCGATCTATGCGGGTGCCTCGCTCTACCCGGTGGCCGCGATCGAGGTGGCGCTCGGCTTCGTGATCCGCTCGCGGGTCAACGAACATCAGATCGGCGACGGCACCCATCAGTTGCATCCGATCACCGCGGCCCGTGCGGTCGCGCTCGCCAAGGCCTCCGCGCAGGTCGGTTCGCTCGCCGCCGGTGTCTGGCTGGGTTTCCTGTTCTGGGTTTTTCCGCAGCGCGGCACCTTGAACGCGGCGGGTGCGGACAGCCCCGGCGCCATTGTCGGGATGCTGGCCGGGGTCGCTTTGGTTGCTGCGGCGCTGTGGCTGGAGTATTGCTGCCGGGCCCCCGAGGACCCATCGGACGATCCGGCAACTACATAGCAAATAATATCGCTGGAATCACCGTGCGAGAATCTGGGCGCGGCTGGCTGATCAAGCTACCCTGGCGTGCATGGTTTCGCCCTCCCGTAGCAGCACCTCTCGTCGACGGCGGGACGACGCGGGAAAATTGTTCATTGGCGTTTTGATTCTGCTCGGTCTGGTTGCCAGCGTTTTCCTGGTTTTCAGCGACCGTCTGCAGTTTGTCCGGATCGGCTTGGTTGCGGCGCTATGGGCGGCCGTTATCGGCGCTTTGGCCGCGACGCGGTACCGCAAGGAAGCCACGATCGATAAGGCCAAGGTTCGTGACCTGCAGACGGTGTACGAGCTCCAGTTGGAGCGCGAGGTCACCGCGCGACGGGAATACGAACTCCGCGTCGAGGCGCGGGTGCGCGAGGAAGTCGGCGCCGATGCGGCCGAAATGGCCGCCCTGCGCGCCGAACTGACTGTGCTCCGGCAGAGCCTGCAGCGGCTCTTCGACGGCGACTTGCCGATGGATCGCCCCGCGTTGCGCGCCGATTCGACCCGGATTCAGGAGTTGCCGAGCGCATTTGGAAATTCGTCCAACAATAGCTCGACGAATGCCGACGGCTGGCCGGACGCGGCGTCTCAGCAATCTCCTAGCACCTTCACTCCTGTCTTCGTATCCGATCATCCGGAGACACCGCTGTTCGCCAGCCCCTTCGATGATCCGGTGACCGCGGAGACCGCTGTCGTATCTATCGACGATCTCAACGGATACGACTCGGAGAACACCGACATCAATTTCGACGATTCGCACCACACCGGACCGCTCGGCTGGGCCGACGCGTTCACCGAGGATCCGGAAAAGACCGGGGTCCCGCCGCGGCTGGAGCCATTGGAACCGACCGTGCCACCGCGCTTGTCGCCGTCGGAGCCGACCCCACCCCAGCCTTCGTCGCTCGATTTCTCGACACCAGAGTCGACCCCACATCCGGAACCAACCCCGCACCCGACGACCGCCGTCCCACCCCCCGGCACCGCCACCTCCCGCAGACGCCGCCGGGTCGATCCGGACGCCGATTCCGGCAATTCCTCGCGCCGCCTTTCAGTGGCCGAGATCATGGCCAACCTGCAGTCGGAAGAAAACGGCCGCACCGGCCGCTAACAGCGCCCAAGCGGTGAACTCGCACGCCGAGCCCCAACGGAGCGAGTCTTACGAGCGACCCGTCCGCGGCCCGTCGCACATCCGAGCCGTCGAAGCGCATGCGACGAGGTTTCGAGTCTCGACGGCTGGGCTGGTGTACGCCGGGTGTTGACGATCCGCACCTCGCCAACCCCGACGGAGCGAGTCTTACGAGCGACCGGTTCACGGCCCGTCGCACATCCGAGCCCTCGAAGCGCACACGACGAGGCTTCGAGTCCCGACGGCTGGGCTGGTGTACGCCGGGTGTTGACGATCAACACCACGCCAACCCCGACGGAGCGAGTCTTACGAGCGACCCGTTCGCGGCCCGTCTCGCGTCCGAGTCGTCGAAGCGATGCGCCGCAGGCGCGAGTCTCGACGGCTCGGACGCGAGACCAAGGGGGCCGCGAACGGGTCGCGCCCGCGCGGCCAACAACACTGCGGTGTAAATCACGGGGTGCCCTGTGGCTTCTGCGAACCGTGGGCCGATATCCTCGGGACGTAACGTCTGGTACCCGCTTGCGCGGGACTGGAACGACATCGAGAGGACAACGTTGACCTCGAGAAGCGTCAACTCTGACAATGCTGCTTCGGGTGACCCCGCGCCTGCACGTCTGACGGTGGGAATCGTCTCGGCGGGACGCGTCGGCTCAGCCCTCGGGGCGGCACTCGAGCGAGCCGGACACGTGGTGTTCGGCGTCGCCGCCATTTCCGATGCCTCCGTGCACCGGGCGCGTACTCGACTACCTGATTCGGAAATCCTGCCCGTCGAGGATGTGGCCGCGCGCAGCGAACTGTTGCTGCTCGCCGTGCCCGATGCCGAACTGCCCGGTCTGGTGCGCGGTCTGGCCTCCGCCGGTGTGGTCCGGCCCGGCGCGATCGTCGCGCATACTTCCGGCGCCAATGGCGTCGGCGTGCTCGCCCCGCTGGCCGAGCGCGGTGCGCTGCCGCTGGCCATTCATCCTGCGATGACCTTTACCGGACACGACGAGGACGTCGCCCGGCTCGGCAATGCCTGCTTCGGTATCACCGCCGCCGACGAGATCGGTTTCGCTATCGCGCAATCGCTGGTGATCGAGATGGGCGGCGAGCCGGTCCGGGTGCAGGAAGAGAATCGCCAGCTCTATCACGCCGCACTCGCGCACGGCAGTAATCATCTGGTCACGGTGATCCTGGATGCGGTCGACGCCTTGCGCGCCGCGCTGGCGGGCCCCGGCCTGCTCGGCCAGCAGATCGTCGACGATCAGCCCAACGGCTTGGCCGAGCGATTGCTCGCCCCCTTGGCCTCCGCCGCACTGGATAACGCGCTGCGCCGCGGCCAGACTGCGCTGACCGGTCCGGTGGCGCGCGGTGATGCGGATGCCGTTGCCGCACATCTGGCCGCGCTGGCAGCCGTCGATACCCGATTGGCCGCGGGCTACCGTGCCATGTCACTGCGCACGGCCGAACGTGCGAAGACCAATCCGGCTCTGATCGAGCTGCTGGAAGGAGGCCGATGATGGATCCGAAGTTGCGCAACGCGTACCGGCGCGGTGAGCTGACCGTGCACCACGATCCAGAGATGATCACCGCGGTCTCCAAGGCGCTGCGCGGCGTCGGACGCACTGTCGGACTGGTGCCGACGATGGGCGCGCTGCATGAGGGTCACCTGGAGATCGTGCGGCGAGCCAAGCGGACCAACCAGGTGGTCATCGTCTCGATCTTCGTGAACCCCTTGCAGTTCGGCGCGAACGAGGATCTGGACAAGTACCCGCGCACCCTCGATGCCGATGTGGAGCTGCTGCGCAAGGAGGGGGTGGAGCTGGTATTCGCGCCGAGCGCGTCCGATATGTATCCGGATGGCCCGCGCACCAGCGTGCACCCCGGCCCGATCGGTGCCGAGCTCGAAGGCGCCACCCGGCCGACGCATTTCGCCGGCATGCTGACCGTGGTCGCGAAGCTGCTGAATATCGCGCGCCCGACCGAGGCGTTCTTCGGTGAGAAGGATTACCAGCAGCTCACGCTGATCCGGCAGCTGGTTCGCGATCTGAATATGGATGTGAAGATCGTCGCGCTGCCGACGGTTCGCGAACCCGACGGCTTGGCGCTGTCGTCGCGCAATCGGTACCTCGATGCGACACAGCGCGAATCGGCGCTGGCCCTGTCGGCTGCGCTGGCCGCGGGTCGGCATGCGGGCGCGCTCGGCGCGGATGCCGTGCTCACGGCCGCGCGTGCGGTGCTCGACGCGACCCCTGGTGTCGATGTCGACTACCTCGAACTGCGATCGTCCACGCTCGGCCCCGCACCGGCGAACGGCAATGCGCGACTGCTCATCGCCGCCAAGGTCGGCGCCACCCGCCTGATCGACAACACCGCCGTCGCGCTCGGCGCACCCGTCGACGGCGGCGGTGTTGTCTCGAGCGACCAGCGAGCAGTCGCCAGCGGCCCGACACTTCCCGATTCGCGCACCGCCGCGACCGACTCCCAGCCTGCCCAGGCCAACATTTAGGAAGGCGACAGCGATGTTGCGCACCATGATGAAGTCGAAGATCCACCGCGCCACGGTGACCCACGCCGATCTGCACTACGTCGGTTCGGTGACTGTCGACCAGGATCTGCTCGATGCCGCCGATCTGCTCGAGGGCGAGCAGGTCTGCATTGTCGATATCGACAATGGCGCTCGACTGGAGACCTACGTGATCGCCGGTGAGCGCGGTTCGGGTGTCATCGGGATCAACGGCGCCGCAGCACATCTCGTACATCCGGGTGATCTGGTCATTCTGATCGCCTACGGGATGATGGACGAGCGGGAGCTGAAAGAGTACGCACCGAAGGTTGTTTTCGTCGACGAGCGGAATCGGCCGACCGACCTCGGCTCCGATCCGGCGCACGCGCCGGAGGGTTCCGGTCTGGTCACTCCGCGCTCGCTGACCGCTGTGCCGGGCGCGGCGTTCCCGGGGCCCTCCGTGGTTACGCAGGCTGCCGCCTCCGTGCCCGTCGCTCACGCCTGAGCCGATGCTACTGACCATCGATGTCCGAAATACGAGTATCGAGCTCGGTTTGTTCTCGGGCAGCGGTAATCACGCGAAGCTGGTACGGCACTGGCGGATGCATACCAATCCGCTGCTGACCGCGGATGAATTCGCCATGCAGGTGCGCGGGTTGGTCGGTGAGCAGGTCGAGGAGATCGTCGGAGTTTCGGCGCTGTCCACGGTGCCGCCGGTACTGCGCGAGATACGATCGATGCTCAATCGCTATTGGGATCATGTCCCGCATGTCGTGGTGGAACCCGGTGTGCGAACCGGTATTCCGCTGCTGGTCGACAATCCCAAGGAAATCGGCGCCGACCGCATCGTGAACACCCTTGCCGCACATCATCGTTTCGGCACGGCCGCGATTGTCGTGGATTTCGGCACCGCCACCACAGTTGATCTGGTGTCGGCGAAGGGCGAGTTTCTCGGCGGGGTACTCGCACCGGGTGTGGAGATCTCCAGTGAGGCGCTGATCGAGCGTGCCGCATTGCGTCGGGTCGAGTTGGCGCGGCCGCGTTCGGTGGTCGGTAAGAACACCGTCGAGGCCATCCAATCCGGGGCGATTTTCGGCTTCGCGGGTTTGGTGGACGGGCTGATCGATCGGATTCGCGATGAATTCGACGCGTTCGCCGGTGATGATGTCGCGGTGGTCGCGACCGGTGCCACTGCGCCGTTGATCGCGCCGGAATCGGAGACCATCGACCACCATGAGCCGCATCTCACATTGACCGGATTGCGCCTGGTCTACGAGCGCAATCAGCGCCGTAAGGGTGGTTGATACGCCCACCCTGGGTGTGCGCGCATGACCGGCCGCTTTGCGGCCGGTTTTTGCACTGCTACACTCGCGTCCGTGTATTCCCGCGTGCGCACCCAGGAGTGTTGTCGAGGCTGACCTGCCTCGACCGTTCGAGGCTGACCAAGTCCCTCGACCGTTGACATACTCCTGGAGATTCGCTCATGCGTTCTTCTGTTCTTTCCGTCAATTCCGCGCGTAGCGCCCTGACGGTTACCCCGCCGCTCGATCGCGCCGTCTCCTCCGCATTGCCCACCCGCCTGCGTCCCGCCGATCTGCTCCGGCTGACCGACGAGGGTGCCGAAGACGTACTCGCGGGGCGCTACGACCATCTGTTGCCAGCCAATGGAATATGGCCCGCCGAGGAACGCTGGGCCACCCGGCTGCTTTCCGATGACGAGGTCGATGTCTGGCTGATCAGCTGGACACCGGGCAAGTCCACCGAATTGCACGACCATGCCGGATCACTCGGTGCACTGACCGTGCTCAGTGGCGCGCTCTCGGAATTCCGTTGGAACGGAACAGAACTGCGCCGACGCATACTGACCGCGGGTGACCAGGCATCTTTCCCGATCGGCTGGGTGCACGACGTGATGCGCGCACCGGCCGCCGCGGAATCGACCGGTCCACTCGACCCCACCCTCAGCGTGCACGCCTATTCACCGCCGCTGACCGCTATGTCCTATTACGAGGTGACCGGTCACGGCACCTTGCGTCGCTCCCGAACCGTCCTCACCGACCAGCCCGAAGGTGATATGTAATGACCCGTTTGACCATCGATCAGATGCTCGAGAACGCACGGGGCCGCCTGAACCGGATCTATGCCTTCGAAACGCCGAAGGCGGTCGACCGGGGCGCGATTCTGGTGGATATCCGGCCGCAGGCGCAGCGGGCACGCGAGGGCGCGTTACCGGGTGCGCTGGTGATCGAACGGAATGTCCTGGAATGGCGCTTGGACCCGTCGAGTTCGGCCCGCTTGGCGCTGGCCACCGATCACGATGTGGAATGGATCGTCGTCTGCTCCGAGGGCTACACCTCCAGTCTCGCCGCCGCGGCGCTGCAGGAACTGGGGCTGCATCGGGCCACCGATGTGATCGGCGGCTATCAAGCGTTGAAGGCGGCCAGCCTGCTCACGGTGGGTGTCCAGGCGCCGCACTTCGCCCGTGAGGTCGAGGCACTCGCGACGCTGTAATTAGGGTCGAACCACTTCCATCTCGAAACATAGCGGCGTGCAATGGCTTTCGCTTCGGCACCGGAGCGCGCCGGGTATTCGGCGTGCCCGGGAAGGCCCGAAATCGGGCCGCTGTGGCGCGTTCCGGCCGCTGCCGATTCGTTACTGGTCGGTCATGCCCGGGCGGCCCGCAAATCGATTTCCGGTGCCCGCTAGGGTTGTTGAACGTGGGCGAGCGTAGCGAGCGAATATTCACAGCCACCCGGGTGGTCACGACGGAGCCGAGCATCAGCGAGGCGCAGTCGTGAGTACCCCGAACACGCCTTCATCCGGTCGCTCCGCGGGTTCGGTTCCTGCGGGGCACAGCAACCGTCCCGCGCCCGAGGGGGACGACGTTCCGGAGCAGATGCGGATTCGGCGCGAGAAGCGCGAGCGGCTGATCGCCGATGGCGGTGAGGCGTATCCGGTGGTGGTGCCGCGCACGCATACCCTCGGCGAAATTCGGGCCGCTTATCCGGCGCTCGAGCCGGATACCCAGACCGGGCTGCGGGTCGGTGTCGCCGGTCGCGTCATATTCATGCGTAATACCGGCAAGCTATGTTTCGCGACGCTGCAGGAGGGTGACGGCGCCAAGCTGCAGGCGATGATCAGTCTCAACGGCGTCGGCGCCGATGCGCTCGCGGCCTGGAAGTCCGATGTCGACCTCGGTGACTTCGTATTCGTGCACGGCGAGGTGATCTCCTCGCGGACCGGGGAATTGAGTGTTATGGCCGATTCCTGGTCGATGTCGGCCAAGGCCCTGCGGCCGCTGCCGGTGGCGCATAAGGAGATGAACGAGGAGTCGCGGGTACGGCAGCGCTATGTCGATCTGATCGTGCGTCCCGAGGCCAGGGAAATGGCCAGGACCAGGGTCGCGGTGGTGCGGGCGATGCGCAATGCGCTGGAGCGGCGCGGCTTCCTCGAGGTAGAGACGCCGATGCTGCAGACGCTGCACGGCGGTGCGGCGGCGCGGCCGTTCGTCACCCATTCCAACTCCCTCGATATGGATCTCTACCTGCGAATTGCGCCGGAACTGTTCCTCAAGAGATGTGTGGTCGGCGGCCTGGAACAGGTCTTCGAGATCAACAGGAACTTCCGCAACGAGGGGTCGGACTCGACCCATTCGCCGGAGTTCGCAATGCTGGAAACGTATCAGGCATACGGCACCTACGATGACTCCGCGCGGATGGTTCGGGAATTGGTGCAGGAAGTTGCCGAGGAGGTCTTCGGGACGCAGGTGGTGACACTCGCGGATGGCACCGAATATGATCTTCGCGGCGAGTGGGCAACGGTCGAGATGTACCCGTCGCTGTCCGATGCACTTGGCGTCTCTGTGACACCGGAAACGTCGATCGAGGAATTGCGTGCGCTCGCCGATCGGGTCGGTCTCGAAATTCCCGAAGACAAGGGCTATGGCCACGGCAAACTGGTCGAAGAACTGTGGGAGCACCAGTACGGTGACAAGCTCTACGCACCGACTTTCGTTCGCGACTTCCCGGTGGAGACATCACCGCTGACCAGACAGCATCGCAGCAAGCCCGGAGTTACCGAGAAGTGGGACCTCTATGTGCGTGGCTTCGAGTTGGCAACTGGCTATTCGGAGTTGGTTGATCCGGTGATCCAGCGCGAGCGGTTCGTCGATCAGGCGCGGCTGGCCGCGCAGGGTGATGACGAAGCGATGATGCTCGACGAGGACTTCCTTGCCGCGATGGAGCACGGCATGCCTCCGACAACGGGTACCGGTATGGGAATCGATCGCTTGTTGATGGCACTGACGGGATTGGGAATCCGGGAAACGATACTGTTCCCAATTGTGCGTCCAGTCACTCGCTGACGATCGGATTGCATAGTTCAGCCCCCGTCTTGGAATTTTCGGAATTCGGGGTATTCTTGCCTCGGGTAATCGGCCTAGTATGCGGGTCGCACGATTTCGAGAGGACGTTCATCTCATGGCAAAGAAGGTCACCGTTAGCCTGATCGACGATGTCGACGGTGAGTCCATCGCGGACGAGACCATTGAGTTTGCGATCGATGGTGTCTCGTACGAGATCGACCTGTCGTCGGCTAATGCGTCGAAGCTGCGCGACGGGCTGGAAGAGTGGGTTTCGAGCGCTCGGCGCGTGAGTGGTCGGCGCCGGGTCAAGGCTGCGGTCGCTGCTCCCGGTGCTGCGAAGAGTCGGGTCTCGATCGATCGTGAACAAAGCGCGGCAATTCGTGAGTGGGCGCGCCGGAATGGACACAAGGTGTCCGCGCGGGGCCGTATCTCGGCCGACATCACCGACGCGTACAACAAGGCCGCGAAGGGCTGAGTTCTTAATTTATTGGGCCGCCGCCCGGGCGAATCGTGCGACGCCCGGGCGGCGGCTCGTTTGTGATACGCCTTCGATATGAAGAAGGCCGGGAGTCGATTCGATCTTGCTCGCGGTACCAGGACGCGGCACCATGGAACTGTGCGTAGGACGTCGCTGGCGGTATGGAGAGATGAGGTATCGGCACAGTGACCGGTTTCATCGGATCGTTGTTGCGATTCACTGATGACTCGGGTCGTCAGCAGGAGTTGATGCTCACCCTGGACCAGCAGCGCGTAACCATTGGCCGGTCCCCGCAGGCCGATGTGGCGCTGCGCTGGGACGCCGAGGTCTCGCGGCTGCATGCCGCGATCGAATACCTTGGCACACACTGGACCATCGTCGACGACGGCCTGTCCCGCAACGGCACCTTCATCAACGGTGAGCGATTGGTCGGCCGTCGCCGCCTGATGGCGGGCGATCGGATCCGGGTCGGCACTTCGCTGGTGTCGTTCCACGATTTCGGGGGCGTGACCGATGATGCGACACGGACCTCGACCGGCGCCATTCCCACGCTGCGCTCGCTGACCGACACTCAGCGGTCGGTGCTGGTCGCACTGTGCCGTCCGTATAAGAACGGGGCGGGTTTCGCGACTCCGGCTTCGAATCAGCAGATCGCCGAGGAATTGTTCCTCAGTGTGGACGCGATCAAGACCCATCTGCGGGCACTGTTCGCCAAGTTTGGTGTGGAAAATCTGCCACAGAATCAAAAAAGGGTCCGACTGGCCGGTTTGGCCATGCAGAGCGGGTTGATCTCTGATAGGGACTTGTGAGCCCGTTCCCCTGTGGGCTGTGGACGATGGCTTAGGTGGCCGAGCGCTTCAACCATGGATGGTCTCCATGGAAACCGATGTACTCGAGTCATCGCCGGACCGAGTAAATCGGATCAGGTCCGGATTTCGAGGTAGGAGAAATTCATGTTCGCGCTACGACTCGCCGCGCTGGTGGCGGCCACCCTCGCAACCGGCCTGATCGCGGGCGTTTTCTACGCTTATGCGACGTCGGTGATGCCCGCGCTGAACCGCACCGATGACCGCGCGATGATCGATCTGATGCAGAAGATCAACGTGGTCATCATCAATCCGTGGTTCATGATCGGATTCATGGGCACCGTCGGCTTCACCATCCTGGCGGCGGCGTTGCACCTGGGCAAGGATCACCGCACCACGCTGATCTGGCTCGGTGTAGCCCTTGTGCTCAATGTGATCGCCTTCGCGGTCACCTCCGGACTGAATGTGCCGCTGAACGATCAGCTGGCGGCCGCGGGCGATCCGGCCCAGATCGGTGACCTGGCCAAGGTGCGCGCCGATTTCGAATCCGCTTGGGTGCGTTGGAATATCATCCGGGCAATCCTGCACACGCTGGCCTTCCTGGTGCTGTGCGGTGCGCTGTTCGTCGCGGGTATCCAGCACGGTCGCACACAGGCATCGGGTTCGGTTGCCACACAACATGTTTCGCGGGAGCAGTCGGCGTCCGGTGCCGGCCCGCAGACCGTCGGTGCACCGTACCGCGCACCGATCATGGCCCAGCAGTACGCATTTGGGCAGTCCACCGCGCACCCGGCGGGGGCACATCACCTCGGTTAGGTGGCTATCTGTGCCGCCGCCGGCGAGTCGATCAGTAATCGACTCGCCGGCGGCGGTTTTGGGATAGCAACTCCGAATCCAGTAGGGCGGCGACCGTTCTCGCGAAGAAGACGCGGCGGGCGCGCCCATTTCGCCGTTCCGGTGACCGTTGCGGGCGGGACGGGTAGTGATCAGTTGGCGCGACCTCTGGAACGCGCCTGACAGCCGCTCGGCGGGCGGAAACGGTGTCACCCCGGCAGGGTTCGTACCGGACGCTGAACCGGCCGTCGGTGCCCATTCCCCCGCGCGCCATTGCGCACATTCGCCCGCTTACAGCGCACGTCCGGATGTGCCTACCTCGACCCGTGGTACTCGCCAGTAGTAAGCCCCCGGCTGCTCCGAAGGATGCCTCGCCCGGAGGTATCGGGTGGCGTCGTCGTCGATGACCAGTCCCGGATTTCGATCACCGTGCGCCGCCCGATGCCCACGAACTGAGATTCGGTCGGCCAGTTGACCGAACTGCCTCCGTAGCGGTCGTAAGTTGCGCTACGTTCTGGAACACGTTCCAGACTTTCGGAGGTCTCCATGTGGCGTGTTCCGTGGTCCGCACTCGTCGTATCCGTACTGGCCGCGGTGTGGGTCGGTGCGGCGGGGCCGGCGCAGGCCGAGTATCCGGTCGACTACAACTTCTTCGCGGGGGTTCCGAATGAGCTGATCAATCATGGTGGCTCGCTGCCGGGGTCCAATGACTGGTCGTGCAAGCCGAGCGCCGAGCATCCCAACCCCGTGGTGCTGGCACACGGCACCGGTGGTGGTGCGCAGACGAACTGGGGACCCTATGCGCCGTTGCTCGCCAACGAGGGTTACTGCGTCTACGCGCTGACATACGGCGCCTACGACCTGCCGTGGCCGATCTCCGCGGTGGGCGGGATGCTGCAGATCGAGCAGAGCGCAGTGGAGTTCGGCGCGTTCGTGGATCGGGTGCTCGCGGCGACGGGGGCGAGCAAGGTGGATGTTGTCGGACATTCCCAGGGCAGCGTCATGCCGAACTACTACGCGAAGCGGCTCGGCGGTGCGGACAAGATCGATAGATATGTATCGATCGGACCGGCCTGGCGCGGCTCCAATGCGGGCGGCGGTGCGGATATGGCCGCATTCGCCGACCGGCTCGGGGCCGGGCCCTACTTCCAGGCCGCGGTGGGTTCGCTGTGCCAGGCCTGCACCGAACTGCTGCGCGACTCCGCCTTCCTGCGGGACCTCAACAGCGACGGCGTCTACGTTCCCGGCATCACCTACACCAACATCATGGCGAGCCTCGACGAGATCGTCGTCCCTTACAGCTCGGGTTTCGTGACCGGGACGAATGCGACGAACATCGTCGTACAGGACGGTTGCGCGTCCGACTTCTCCGAACATCTGGCTATCGCGGGCAGCCCCCGCACCGCCCGCTTCGTCCTCAATGCCCTCGATCCGGCGCACGCGCGCGAGGTGCCGTGCGAGTTCGTTCCGCCGTTCACCGGCTAGCACCACACGTGGGAAGCGCGGACGGCGATTTCGCTGAGGGCAAAACCTGAGCGGAAACGTATCCCGCAACTAGCACGTTATGAGTGAATGACCGTGCTGTCGCCGGTCCCCAATAGGGTGGACTGGAGGCGGCGTAATCCCCTGCCAACTAGAGTGGAGGCCGGGGCCGCAACCCCCGGGCTTCATGGCAGGCTGACGCCACAGAAGCGTCGGACGCCAGAATGTCGGAGCAGGAGAGTGAGGGAGCGATGTTCGAGAGGTTCACCGACCGCGCGAGGCGCGTCGTTGTCCTGGCCCAAGAAGAGGCCCGGATGCTCAACCACAACTACATCGGCACCGAGCACATCCTGCTTGGGTTGATCCACGAGGGCGAGGGCGTAGCGGCGAAGTCGCTGGAGTCCCTTGGTATTTCGCTGGAGGGTGTGCGCAGCCAGGTGGAGGAGATCATCGGACAGGGCCAGCAGGCTCCGTCCGGTCATATCCCGTTCACCCCGCGTGCCAAGAAGGTGCTGGAACTGAGCCTGCGCGAGGCGCTGCAGCTCGGCCACAACTACATCGGCACCGAGCACATTCTGCTCGGCCTGATCCGTGAAGGTGAGGGTGTCGCGGCGCAGGTGCTGGTGAAGCTGGGTGCCGATCTCAACCGGGTGCGCCAGCAGGTTATCCAGCTGCTGTCCGGATATCAGGGCAAGGAGCCGGTCGAATCCGGTTCGCGCGGCGAGGCCGGGACACCGTCCACCTCGCTGGTGCTCGACCAGTTCGGACGCAACCTGACCCAGGCCGCCCTCGAGGGCAAGCTCGACCCGGTCATCGGCCGCTCGAAGGAAATCGAGCGCGTGATGCAGGTGCTGAGCCGCCGCACCAAGAACAACCCGGTCCTCATCGGCGAGCCCGGTGTCGGTAAGACCGCCGTGGTCGAGGGTCTGGCACAGGCCATCGTCAACGGTGAGGTCCCCGAGACGCTGAAGGATAAGCAGCTCTACACCCTCGACCTGGGTTCCCTGGTCGCGGGCAGCCGCTACCGCGGTGACTTCGAAGAGCGCCTGAAGAAGGTGCTCAAGGAGATCAACACCCGCGGCGACATCATCCTGTTCATCGATGAGCTGCACACGCTCGTCGGTGCGGGTGCCGCCGAGGGCGCCATCGACGCGGCTTCGATCCTGAAGCCGAAGCTGGCCCGTGGCGAGCTGCAGACCATCGGTGCGACCACCCTCGACGAGTACCGCAAGTACATCGAGAAGGACGCCGCCCTGGAGCGCCGGTTCCAGCCGGTGCAGGTCGGCGAGCCGACGGTCGAGCACACCATCAATATCCTCAAGGGTCTGCGCGACCGCTACGAGGCGCACCACCGGGTGTCCATCACCGACGGTGCGCTGGTGGCCGCGGCGACGCTGGCCGACCGCTACATCAACGACCGGTTCCTGCCGGACAAGGCGATCGACCTGATCGACGAGGCCGGTGCGCGCATGCGCATCCGTCGCATGACCGCTCCGCCGGACCTGCGCGAATTCGACGACAAGATCGCCGATGCGCGTCGGGAGAAGGAAAGCGCCATCGACGCGCAGGACTTCGAGAAGGCGGCGCGACTGCGCGATAAGGAAAAGCAGCTGGTCGCCAAGCGCGCCGAGCGCGAAAAGCAGTGGCGCTCCGGTGATCTGGATGTCGTGGCCGAGGTCGACGACGAGCAGATCGCAGAGGTGCTGGCCAACTGGACCGGTATTCCGGTGTTCAAGCTCACCGAGGAGGAGACCACCCGTCTGCTCCGCATGGAGGACGAGCTGCACAAGCGGATCATCGGCCAGGAGGATGCGGTCAAGGCCGTCTCCAAGGCGATCCGCCGTACACGTGCCGGTCTGAAGGATCCCAAGCGTCCCTCGGGCTCGTTCATCTTCGCCGGTCCGTCCGGTGTCGGTAAGACCGAGCTGGCCAAGTCGCTGGCGAACTTCCTGTTCGGCGACGACGACGCGCTCATCCAGATCGATATGGGCGAGTTCCACGACCGCTTCACCGCATCGCGGCTCTTCGGTGCCCCGCCCGGGTACGTGGGCTACGAAGAGGGCGGCCAGCTCACCGAAAAGGTGCGCCGCAAGCCGTTCTCGGTCGTGCTGTTCGACGAGATCGAAAAGGCACATCAGGAGATCTACAACACCCTGTTGCAGGTCCTCGAGGATGGTCGTCTCACCGACGGTCAGGGTCGTACGGTCGACTTCAAGAACACCGTGCTGATCTTCACCTCGAACCTGGGTACCTCGGATATCTCCAAGGCCGTTGGTCTGGGCTTCACCCAGAGCAATGCCGAGGGTTCGAACTATGAGCGGATGAAGCTCAAGGTCAACGACGAGCTGAAGAAGCACTTCCGGCCCGAGTTCCTCAACCGCATCGACGACGTGATCGTCTTCCACCAGCTGACGACCGAGCAGATCGTGCAAATGGTGGACCTGATGATCGGCCGCGTCGCCGTGCAGCTGAAGAACAAGGACATGGAGATCGAGCTGGCTCCGCAGGGCAAGGCGCTGTTGGCCAAGCGCGGCTTCGATCCGGTGCTCGGCGCTCGGCCGCTGCGTCGGACCATCCAGCGCGAGATCGAGGACCAGCTGTCGGAGAAGATCCTCTTCGGCGAGATCGGTCCGGGTCAGACCATCGTGGTCGACGTCGAAGGCTGGGACGGCGAGGGCTCCGGCGAGAACGCGAAGTTCACCTTCACCGGTAAGGCGAAGTTGACCAAGGCGCCCGCGACGGAGGAGAAGCCGGAGGTCGTGCTCACGGGTGCGGGCGAAGGCACCGTGGCCGAGGCCGCTGGCGAGTAAGTCCGAATCGCTGGAAAATGCCGCTCACCGGGTTTCCGGTGGGCGGCATTTTTCTGGAATTCGCAGGCTCGAGCAGCGGCGTACCGTGGGGAGCGATCGTCGAATAACAACCACGGGGGTGCTGGATGACAAATTCGGATCTGACATTGATCGCCGTACTGTTGGATCGTTCGGGTTCCATGCAGTCGATCAAATCCGATACCGAGGGCGGCTTCGATGCCTACATCGAGGAACAGCGCAAGGTGCCGAAGACGACACTGGTGACGCTTGCTCAGTTCGATACCGAATACGAACTGGTCTATGCCAACCGGCCGATCGGCGAGGTGCCCCCGCTGAGCCTGCAGCCGCGCGGCAGTACCGCGCTCTATGACGCGGTGGGGCGACTCGTCACGGACGTCGGCACCGAACTCGCCGGCCGTCCCGAGCACGAGCGGCCGGGCACGGTGATCGTCGTGGTGCTCACTGACGGGCACGAGAATTCCAGTCGGGAGTGGACGCATGCCGCGGTGCGGGCGCTGATCACTCAGCAGCAGGAGGTGTACTCCTGGGACTTCGTATTCCTCGGCGCGAATATGGATGCGGTGGCCGTCGGCTCCGAACTGGGCTTCGATCCGCGTCGCTCGCTCACCTACGGCGCGACGCCGGCGGGTACGGCCGGCGTCTTCGCTTCGGCGGCGGCGTATTCGGCGCGGCGCAGTATGGCCGCGCCCGGGCAGGCTGTGGATGGTTTCACCGATGCCGAACGGCGGGCGGCGAATCCGGACGGGAAGTAGCTTCGCGGACATGCTGGGGGCCGATCGAGGGCGCGCGTCTGTCGGCGCAACGCCGCGGTCGCGGGAATTGCGACCGCGGCGTTCGGTATTCCGCTCCGGGGGCGCGCTCAGCCAGTGGGGTCTGCGAACCGGGCGAGTGCCGGGGCGAAGGCGCGAGTCAGTTCGCCGGGGACGATCAGCTCATCGATTCCGTACTTCTCCCTGCGGTATTCGAGCACCTCGGCGACGGTCGCCGGATCACGGTCGAGCACACCCGCCGATCCGGCCGCCCGCAGTCCATCCGCGGTGAGACCGAGCCGCTTGCTCAGCCAGAACGGCAGCTCATCGCCGACGCCCACCAATTGGTGGGTGAAGCGCACATCGCGATCGGTGTTGTCCCGGACCACCCGCACCATATCGGCGAGATCGGCCTCGGTGGCCTCCGGCCCGGCGGCCAGCAGCACCCGATCGGCGAAACTCGCTGCGACAGTGAGCATTCGAGGTCCGTTCGCGGCGACGACGATCGGTGGCGCCGGATCGACCTGTTCGCGTACGGCATGCACGGTGGCGATGAGTTGCTCGCGGCGTTGGGCCGCCGAACCCCAAGGCATACCGAGCCGTTCGGCCTCGGCACTTGCATCGGGACGCCCCGACCCGATGGCGAGTTCGAATCGTCCGTCCGAAAGCAGTTGCAGTGCCGCGGTTTCCCGCACGGTGGCGGCCGGCGTGCGCAGGGGAGCGGCCAGCACGTTCGGGCGCAGCCGGACCGTGGTGGTCACCGCAGCGGCGGCCGCGAGCGTTGGGAAGGGCGATGCGGTGTTCAGTGTGTCCGGAAGCAGGATCGTCCGGTAGCCCTGCTGCTCGGCACTCTGTGCCGCGCGGGCCCATTCGGCGCCCGATCGCGGTGTGATAACGATTCCGAAGGTCATGCTCATGGTGTGGTCTCCTGTGATGCGTTGCGGTGACCGCCGCTGGTGGGGCCGGGGCGGCGGGCACGGCCTTTGTCGAATGCGGCTCAGGTGGTGGGAGTTTCGCCGCCGCGCGGTGTGCCACCGCGTTCACGCAGCACTGCCAGTCGACTCCGATATTGATCCTCGGTGATCTCGCCACGCGCGAATGCGGTACGCAGCACACCGATTCCGCTCTGGTGTCCCCAGAACCGCCGCCGCGCGAATACCACGATGACGATGAAGGTGACCCAGAACAGCAACGGAAAGATCCAGAAGAACGGCCATGGATGCCAGCCGTCGTCATAGTGATCGGCCAAAAAGGTCATGGCCTCGGGTTGTGTGAAAAGGTTCATGCGCCAACCCTGCTCCCGACATCCCCTCCCCGACATCGGCCTGCCGACGATATTCGTCGTACGCCTGCACGCGTATACGTTGGGTTGGCAAACGGCCTTCAGCGCCGGAGATACCCGATGTTTGCCGGCGCGCGGCACGGCCCGCGTGCGGCAGTTGGCCAGGATGTTGCCGGAGGTACTCGCATAGCCACTGGGCTCCTCGCACTCGCACTATGCGGTGTGCGAGGAGCCGGGAAGTCAGGCGAGGGCGGCGTCGAGGGTGATGTTGTCCACGCCGGCGAGGGCCTTGCTGACCGGGCAGCCCGCCTTGGCGGCAGCCGCCGCAGCGGCGAAACCGTCGGCATCGAGGCCGGAGACCCGGCCGCGGACGGTGAGTTCGATGGCGCTGATGCGGAATCCGCCAGCGGGGTCCGGGCCGAGGGTTACATCGGCGGTGACGTCCAGGCTCTCGGGCGTGCCGCCCGCGTTGGCGATCTGGGCCGAGAGGGCCATGGCGAAGCAGGAGGAATGAGCGGCCGCGATCAATTCCTCGGGGCTGGTGGTGCCGTCGGCATCGTCGGCGGCGCGCTTGGGGAAGGAGACGTCGTACTTGCCGACACCGGAACTTGCCAGCTCGACCTGACCGGAACCGTCCTGCAGGCCGCCGGTCCAAGCGGTGCGCGCGGTACGTGTGGGCATCACAGTCCTTTCGATGTGTGAATCACGATTCGCAGTCGAACCTACCCCCGCCGCGCACGCGGTGGGTTCCGAGGTGGCAGCCTGTTCCAAAGGCCGTGTCAGGCCGGTTCCGCAGTGCGCTGATCGAGTTGTTCGAGCACGAGCGGCCACGCCTGCGAATGCCGGTCGCGGGTGGGCTCATCGGCAAATCCCGCGTGCGCCAGTCGAAGTCGAGTGCCGGAGTCCTTCGGCGTGAATTCGACCGTCAACACGGTCTCCGTACCCTCGGTGCCGCCCGCCCCGGTCACCCAGGTCAGCTCGACCACCTGGTCCGGAACCAAGTGCAGGAACCGTCCGTAGTGCGGGCTGCGCATGCCCTGATAGTCGGTTTCGAAGAAGAACGGCTCGTTCACGGCCGGGCGCATCAGGACCGAGCCGGGGGCCGCGAACCAGTGGTCGAACCGCTCTGTCCAGGCGCGGTAGAGCACCGGTGGCGGCGCGGCCATCGCGCGCTGCACCTCGAGCCCATAGGGCCGCGACGACAGATCGGGTACCCGTACCGGTTCGACCATGGTTCGGACTGTACCGCCGCGCGTCCTCATTCCGGATTGGTGACGCGCGCGAGCACGATGCCGCCGAGGATCAGCGATAGCGACAGCAGCCGACCCGCGCTCATCGGATCTTTATTGACCACAACGCCGAGGCCGATGGCCCCGATGGCCCCGATCCCGGTGAAGATCGCGTAGGCGGTGCCGACCGGCAGCGTCTGCATGGCCCGCGACAGCAGGTACACCGCGACCGCGCCGAGTACGAAGCAGATGACGGTGGGGACGAGGCGGGTGAAATTCTCCGTCGGCTTGATGCTCTGCGACCAGATGATCTCCACCAGTCCGGCGATGCCGAGAACGATCCAATTCATCAGTACTTCGATCCTTTCGAGCGACCTACCAGCAGTCGCTAGCGGCCAGCGAGCTTGCGCGCGGATTCCATTGCGGCGGACAAGGACTCGTCATGCTTGCCGCGCAAGTGCGCCAGTGCCGGATCCTGCCTGGCATTGGCGAGTTCCGCGTTGACGAATACGGTGTCGGTGACGGCGAAGTGGCCGGCGAAGAAGTCGCGCAGGTAGCGCTCCTGATAGTCGAAGGCCGCCTTCGGTGCGCCGGGTGTGTAGGACCCGCCGCGCGCGGTCGCGACAACGAATCGTCTGTCTCCCAGTGACATTCGCGGGAAGGTGATCTGGTCCAGCCAGGCTTTGAGTGCGGCGGGAATCGAATAGTTGTACATCGGGGTGCCGATCAGGATCACATCGGCGGCCAGCACGTCGGCCAGCAGCGGTTGCACGATCGCCCAGGCGGCGGACTGTTCCGGCGTGCGGACCAAGGTGGCGAGGCGGTCCAGGTCGGTTGTGGGCTGCGCGAGTACGGCGTCGCACAGTTCGGTCCATGCCTCGTCGATGAAGGGCACGGGCTCGGCCGCCAGGTCGCGGTAGATGTAGCCGCCGTCCGGATTGGCGATGCGCCACGCCTCGGCGAATTCGGCGCTCAGTTCCCGGCTGATGGAACGGCGCCGGGCGCTGGCATCCAGATGCAACAAGGTGCTCATGATCGGCCTCTTCTGTAGCAACACAGTTAACTGGACATACTGTCCGGTTGATGACGAGATCGACTGTAGCGACAACTGGACATTCTGTCCACTTCTCTGAAAGTCGAGTACAGTCGAGACCATGACCAGCGATATGGACCTGCTCAGCGGGCATCCGACCGCGGCACCCGCAGCGCCGACCGAGCGCGCGGATGCGGCCCGCAACCGGGCCAAGGTGCTCGCCGCGGCCGCCGAACTGTTCGCAACGCGGGATCCGCGCACCGTGACGATGGATGACATCGCCAAGGCGGCGGGGGTCGGGCGCGGCACGCTGTATCGCCGCTACCCGGATAGGAATTCGATCGCCGTCGCACTGCTCGACGAACATGAACGCGCCCTGCAGGAGAAACTGCTGCGCGGCGATCCGCCGCTCGGCCCCGGCGCCGCACCCGCCGAACGGCTCGCCGCCTTCTATGCCGCGATGGTCGAATTGCTGGACGGGCACGCGGATCTGGTGCTCGGTGCGGAGACCGGCGGTGCGCGATTCGCGACCGGCGCATATGGCTTCTGGTTCCTGCATGTCCGGTCGCTGCTCGTGGCCGGGGGTATCGAGGAACCGGACGCCATGGTCGATCCGCTGCTCGCGCCGCTGGCCGCCGAGGTCTACCAGCAGCAGCGTGGCCGCGGCCTCACCGCCGCGCAGATCACCGCGGCACTGACCGAGCTGGCCCGTTGCGTGCTGTCGGAGCGTCGGTGATGATCGCCCTCGGAAAGCATCGAAACCGCTGACAAACTGTTGTCCACCAGCGGTTTCGGGGCTCGGAGCTCAGACCATATCGCGCCGGTGCACCAGCCACATCGTGGCCGCCGCGAAGAGCGCTACGTACACCACCAGTGCGATGAGCGACTGGGTCCGCGAGAGGATATCGAGCACCCCTGGCGTCGATGGTGACTGCACGGTCCGCATCGCGCCGGCCATCGACCCCGCCGCGGTGCCGGGCAGGTGATCGGTGAGCACCTTGATCGGGCTGAAGATCGCCGCGACACCGCGCAGCAGGTTCTCCACCACCAGCACCCAGACCAGGCCGAGGCCGACGGCCAGCGCTGGACCGCGGGCGATCGCCCCGATCAGTGCGCCCGCCAGCGTCCACATTCCGAGAATTGCCGTGCCGGTGATGATGCCGTTCACGGCCCGGCTCGAACCCGGTAGCGCGAGCGACTGCGATTGGGTCGTCGCGATGATCGAGGCGACCCCGATATCCACCACGAACGCGACGCATACCAGCGCGATAACCGTGAGCGCCAAGCCGATCAGCGCGCCGCTGATCGCATTGGCTCGCGACGGTCCCTGGGTGAGCACGGTTTTCCAAGTGCCCCAGCCATATCCGCTGCCGATGGTCAGCGCGCCGAGAATGAGCATCAGCGCACCACCGAACATCGCCATGCCCTGGGTGAATACTTCGGGCACCGCTGCAGGCAACATCTGTTGCAGCAGAACGTCTTTCGGCACACCATTCGACATCGTCTTCATATCGCCCGAGGAGTAGGCGAGGTAGTTGAACAGGTAGGAGAACGTGAGATTCAACAGAATCCAGACTCCGAGAATGATCCAGAACGCTGGCCACTTACGCAATCGCAGCATTTCCGCTTTCGTGCTCGCCATCAGGTCCTTCATCGCCTGCCCGTTCATTTCACCGGCTCCAATTGCGTTATTTCGAAAAACACTTCTTCCAGGGACTTTTCATCGGTCCGCAGTTCCAGCAGATCTGCGCCCGATTCGACGACTGCGCGCGCGACCACCGGGGCGGTGGCCGCACCGGCTTCGATCCGAATACCGCCTGCGGTCAACATCGCCGAGCGCTCGCCGACCACCCGGCGCACCGCAGGGAACGCCACCTCGAGTGGTTCGGCGCGCAGTAGAAGCGAAGAGGCGCCGCGTAATTCGGCAACCGTGGACTCGGTCAGCAGCCTGCCGCCGGAGATCACACCGACGCGATCGCAGATCTCCTGCACCTCGCTCAACATATGGCTGGACAGCAGCACCGCATGCCCATCGCCCGCGAGAGTAGTGATGAGCTCCCGCATTTCGGCCATGCCCTGCGGGTCGAGACCATTGGTCGGCTCGTCCAGGATGAGCAGATCGGGGCGGCCGAGCAGGGCCGCGCCGACACCGAGGCGCTGCTTCATGCCCAGGGAGTAGGTGCGGAATCTATCGTCGGCACGGTTCGCGAGGCCGACGCGGTCCAGCGCGTCCGCCACATCGGATCGGTCGAGGCCACGGTATTTCGCCAGTACCCGCAGGTTATCGCGGCCGCTGAGGTAGGGGTAGAAGCCAGGGCCCTCGATGAGGACACCGATGCGGCGGACCACCGCCGGATCGCCGGGGGTGTGCCCGAGCACGGTGGCGGTACCCGCGGTGGGCCGGATCAATCCGACCAGCATTCGCAGCGTGGTCGTCTTACCCGCTCCGTTCGGACCGAGGAAGCCGTAGATTTCGCCGGGCGCCACGTTCATGTGCACGCCGTCGACGGCGGTGTGGGTGCCGTAGCGTTTGGTCAGCCCCGCGGTGACCACGATGGAATCTGTCATGCTCCGAGAATCCGCCTCCGACCAGGGCCGACACATCCGTCGCGCGGCGGTGGTCGACATACGTACCGCGGCCTACGAATCATCGTGATAGCGGACGTGACGACGGGTTTCGCAGGCACATGGGTGACTCGTCGAGAACGCCCGAAACCTGGCTGTCACCTCGACCGTCGCCCCGCGACGCGACTGTCGGGGCACTGACGGCCGGCAAAATATTCCGGGAGGCGGGGAGCATACGCAGCGCGGCGGACGCCTCGGCAGGGTCGGGCTAATAGGCTGCACATGTGACAGCGCCAGGGGAATCGAAACGTGGCCCGGTCGTGCAGGACTGGGTTCTCGCGATGGTCGTCGCGGTGATCCAACTGGGCGGGGGCCGCAATGCCAACCTGCGCCAGACCGGAGTGCACACGATCGACGCACTCGGGTACGTGCTGTTGCTCGTCGGGCCCGTCGCATTGCTGCTACGCCGTTCGTATCCGCTGCCGGTGCTGCTCGTCACGATCGCGTCCTGCGCGGTGTATCTGTTGCGCGGCTACGGCTACGGTCCGATCTTCGTTTCGCTGGTGATCGCGTTCATCTCCGCCGCGATCGTCGGATCACGTTGGTGGACATATCCGCTCGCACCGATCGGCTATTTCGCGCTGGTCTGGCCGTTGCCCACGCTGGTCGGGCATCCCGCGAATCCGTGGCTGGCATTCGGGATGATCGCCTGGCTCGGTGTGCTCGTCGCGATCGCGGAGGGGATCCGCCAGCGCCAGGCGGTGCTGGTGGCGCGCAGGCAGCGGGCCGAAGCCGCGCGTCGCGACGAGGAGGCGCAGCGCGAACGGCGGGCCAGCGAGGAGCGGCTGGCCATCGCGCGTGAGTTGCACGATGTACTGGCACACAGCCTTTCGCTGATCAACGTGCAGTCCTCGGTCGCGCTGGAGTTGTTCGACAAGAGGCCCGAACAGGCCGAATCGGCGCTGGCGGCGATCAAGACGGCAAGTAGGGATGCGCTGGCCGAGGTGCACACGCTGTTGCACTCGATCCGCAGTGGCGGCTCGACGCCCGGCACGGAGGAAGCGCCCGAATCCGGTGCCGAGCGCACTCCCGAATCCGCGAACGGACGCCGCGATTCCGAACGGGCCCAAGATAATTCGGCTGGCCGCAACGCCGGAGTCGCCGAAGCGAGGCCATCCGCCCCGCGCAGCCCAGCGCCGAGCATCGAGGATCTGGATACGTTGCTGCAGCGGGCTCGCGCGGCCGGTCTGACCGTCGACACCCGCGTCATCGGCACCGCACACAAACTGCCGAGCGTCGTCGATGTGGCGGCCGCGCGCATCATCCAGGAATCGCTGACCAACGTGGCCCGTCACGCGCCGGGAGCCCCGGCCGCGGTGACCGTGCGCTATGCCGCCGACTCGGTCGAGATCACCATCGACAATGCCCGCGCCACCGCGCCACAATCGAAATCCGGGCCGAGTGGAGGCAATGGCATCCTCGGCATGCGCGAGCGCGCACACGCACTCGGCGGCCAG
The DNA here is from genome assembly GCF_050946365.1 of Nocardia sp. CA-107356. NCBI lineage: Bacteria > Bacillati > Actinomycetota > Actinomycetes > Mycobacteriales > Nocardiaceae > Nocardia > Nocardia sp. CA-107356. The sequence goes on from NZ_CP191992.1 coordinate 611,275, forward strand.
CTCATCGCGGGTCCGCGGCCGAGCGGTGGGTTCCGGGTGGTGGCTCGGCTACCGTCCCAGGAGGAGGCCAAATGAATACAGGTGGTCGGGAGACGGGTGGGATTCGGGTGTTGGTTGCCGATGACCAGGCCTTGGTGCGCGGCGGTTTCGTCGCGCTGCTCGACGCGCAGGACGGCATCGAGGTGGTCGGCGAGGCCGACAATGGCGAACAGGCCGTCCGCATGACCCGCAGCCTGACCCCCGACGTGGTCCTGATGGATATCAGAATGCCGGTTCTGGACGGTCTCGCCGCCACCCGCATGATCGCCGAGGATCCGAAACTCGCCGAGGTGAAGGTCGTCGTACTGACCACCTTCGAACTCGATGAGTACGTGTTCGAGGCAATGCGCGCCGGGGCGACCGGTTTCCTCGTCAAACACACCGAGCCCGCTGACCTGGTCCGCGCCGTCCGAGTGGTGGCCGCGGGTGATGCCCTGCTCTCACCCGGCGTCACCCGCCGCATCATCGCCGAATTCTCCGCCCACGCCAAACAACCTCCACCCGCCGCCTTCACCGAACTCACCGATCGCGAACGTGAGGTCATGACCCTCGTCGCCGAGGGCCTGACCAACGCCGAAATCGGCGAACGCCTGTACATGAGCCCCGCCACCGCCCGCACCCACGTCAGCCGCATCCTGACGAAACTGAACGCCCGAGACCGCACCCAACTCGTAGTAATGGCCTACGAATCCGGCCTCGTCCGCCCCGGCTGGCAATAGGCCCCGTCGATCTTTGTGAAATGGTGGCCCGATACATCGCAACCACCATTTGACTACTCTCGAAAAAGCACGCTCTAGCGGCGGAAGTATCGGCGGGCGGTCGGGTGGTACATCGCGGGGATGGCGATCAAGACGGCGAGGATGTGGCCGGTGCGGAAGGCGCCGGTGATAATCGCGGCGGGGGTGAGGTGATCGAAGAGGTCGGTGATTTCCTTGGCGGACAACGTGGCTGCGAGGGGTTCGACGATCAGGGAGGCCAGGCCGATTACGCCGATGCCGACGGTGAGGACAATGCGGGCCCAGCGGGCGCCGTTGGCCATTCGGATGCCTACTGCGAGGACCGCCAGGTAGATGGCGCCGCGAATCGCCGATCCTGTTGCGAGCGAGCCGATATCGGCATTCGGGCCGTCCAGTTCGACGGCCGTATAGGTGATGGCCTCGCCGACGCCGCACAGCAGGGCGATGACGAGGCCGGTGAATGCCACCGAAACCGAGCGCGGTGGGCGTTGGGGATGGTCGGTGCGTGGCCGTACGGAAAAGGCAGTGCCGGTCATAACGCCGACACTGCCTGTCACAATCCGAACTGCGGATCAGCCTGCGGTAGTGACCGGCTCTCGTACCGGAGTGCTACCGCGCGTAGCGAATTCGGAGAGCGCCGCGAAACCGAGGCCGAGACAGGCCCACAGTGTGGCCGTCTCGCCGAGCGACGCCGCTCGGAACTGCCACAGCAGCGCGGCCGGGAAGTCGTCCTTGACCTCGTTGATCCCCGGCAGCAGAACGTAGCCGAGCACGACGACCAGGACGAATGCCCCGACCCCCGCGATCAGACGGACCGTATCGAGTTGCGCGGCAAGCAGTTTGTAGACGTACACCCCGATGCCGACCGCGGCCAGGCCGAGCAGCACCGCCGCCAGCCACAGCAAGGTCCGCTGGTTGATGGTGTCCGGCTCACCCACGGCGGGTGGATTGGCCGGGTATTTGAAGAACGGCACCGCCACGATCGCGGTCCAACCGGCCAGTGCCAGCCCGAGCACGAGCTTCGGCCCCGACAGTGTGGAGTACCTGCGTGCGAAGTACGCCACCGAACCGAAGATGGCCCCGAGCGCGAGCCCGGAAAGCCCGAGCGCCAAGAACTGCCCAGCCTTCTGCCCGACCCGGCTGACCAGCGGCTCTTCCTCGTCACCGTGCGTATGACCCGCCGGTTCCTCGGTGTGTTCGGCGGCCTTCTCCTTGGCGGAATTGGCCTCTTCGATGGAGATGGCGGCGTCGATCTTGGGCTCACCGACGAAATAGCCCACTGTCGCGGCCAGCAGACCGGCGATGAGACCGGCCAGCAGGCCACGGAGCAGCAGGGTATTGAGCGATCCGTCCAGGGGGACGGCAGCCGACGGAGTCGGCGACGTGGGTGAACTCAGTGGCACGGCACACCGAGCAGGTGACGTCCGTCGTGCATCAGCTCGTGCAAGTACATCCCGCTGCGCGAGATGACACCCTGGTCGAAGCCGACCAGGTACAGCGTGAGCAGTGCGAGCAGAACGACGCCTACCGCGATGAGTAGCGTGCCGAGTGAATCGGTTGCCCGACTCGGTGAATGCGCGATGGCCATTCGAGTCCTCCTAGGGATGCGCGTCCCATGAGTTGGGTCGGTGCGAGGTGCCGGTGTCTGGCTTTCCGGCACCAAGGACTCGGTGCAAGAACACAGTGGCGCGACCGCTTCGGAATCTCACCGAATTACCGCATCACCTTCGCGTTTGTCCTTCGAACTGTGACATCTGGTCGTACCCGCCGTCAACACGACCCACCACGCGGTGGGGCGAGTCGCGCGCCGCGATTGTCCGGCGGATTCAGGATGCGGATTTGCCCGCGACGTCCAGCACGACCTCGAACTCCAGCAGCGAGGCGCCCGTCGAAACCGGCTTCTGCCGTTCGCCCGCATGCGCCTCCCGCGCGGGCCCGTCCCGCCAGGCCGCGAACGACTCCTCCGAATCCCATTGGGTGACAACGAAGTACCGGTTCTCCCCGGCCACCGGCCGCAGCAACTGGAAGCCGAGGAATCCGGGTGAGCCCTCGACCGCGTGCGCACGATGGGCGAACCGCTTCTCCAACTCGGGGCCGGCGCCCTCCGGAACCTCGATCGCATTGATCTTCACAACAGCCATGGCTCCGACGATACGTCTGCGCCAGCCGGCCACCTTGCAGCACATGCGGGGTAGCCCGATGCTGGCGAGTCGACGGTGCGACTCTGCCGCGGCGGAGCGAGTCTTACGAGTGAGGAGTTCGCGGCCGTCTCGCATCCGAGTCATGCGCCGAAGTCGTGAGTCTCGACGGCTCGGACGCGAGACATCCGGGGGCCGCGAACACGCCGCGCCGCAGGCGCGGCAAAATGTCACCGTGTACGACGAAGGCGGGGCAGGGGTGCCGATCCTGCTGCTGCACGGATTGATGGGCAGCGCCCGCACCTGGCGCGATCAGTTGGACTGGCTGCGGGCGTACGGCCACGTCTATACCTTCGACGCCGCGGGGCACGGCCGTCCCGCACCCGCAGAACTGAGCACCGAGGCCTTTATCGACGACCTCGCCGCGGCAACCGCCGATATTTCCGAACCCATGGTGGTGATCGGGCATTCGATGGGCGGGCTGCACGGCTGGGTGTTCGCGGCGCAGTATCCGGAGCGGGTGCGCGCACTTGTCGTCGAGGACATCGCCCCGGACTTCCGCGGCCGCACCGCCGAGAACTGGGCAGCGATGATCGAGGCCTGGCCGCAACCGTTTCCGGATGAACGCGCGGTCCTGGATTTCTTCGGCCCGGTGGCCGGACGGTATTTCCTCAACTCCTTCGACCACGGCCCGGACGGCTACCGCCTGCACGGCTCGGTATCGACCTTTCGCGATATCTCCGAGGAGTGGGGCACCCGCGACTTCTGGTCCCAGTGGCATGCGGTCGAAGCCCCCGTCCTGCTGATCGAAGGCGAATTCACCATCACCCCCGAGGGCCAGATGTCACAGATGGCGGCCAGCCACCCCGACGCCGTCTACGTGCGCGTCCCGAACTCCGGCCATCTGGTCCACGACGACCAACCCGAGCGCTACCGCGCCGAGGTCGAGCGCTTCCTCCGCAAGGTCTTGGGCTCCTAGCCGCCCACACCGGAACCCAGGACGGGCACCGTGCGGATCCCGGCAAAGCTGTCCGGTGGGGTCAGTTGAGGGCGGGGTTGCCCTCGCCTGCGAGGGCGAACAGGCCGTCGGGGGTTTGCTCGATCAGGCCGTCGACGAGCAGTGAGTCGAGCGCGCGGTCCCGTTGGCCCGGATCGCGAGTCCAGGCCAGGTCCAGGCGAATTCGCTCGACGGGGCCGGTGGCGTCGCGCAACACATCGAGCAACCGGCCGCGCGCCTGACGGTCGGTGCCTTCGTACTTCTGCGTCTTGCGAACCACCTCGGATACCGGCCTGCCCGCGGAAACCCACGCGCATTCCGGCAGCGGACAACGCGCGCAGTCGGGCGTGCGGGCTGTGCACACCGTCGCCCCGAGTTCCATCAGCGCGGCGGAAAACATTGCGGCATGGTCGATTCGGCGCGGCAGCAACGCCTCTGTCTCGGGCAGATCGCGGCTGGAGGGATTACCGGCCTCCGCCCGCCCGTGCACCGCGCGCGCCACCACCCGGCGAACATTGGTGTCCACCACCGGAACTCGCTGCCCATAGGCGAAGCAGGCCACCGCCCGCGCCGTATACGCGCCGATGCCGGGCAGGCCGAGTAGCACTTCGACATCGGTCGGCACCGCGTCGCCATATTTCTCGGCGAGCACCTTGGCGCATTCGTGCAGTCGCAATGCCCGCCGCGGATATCCCAGCTTGCCCCAGGCGCGCAGCACCTCGGCCTGCGATGAGGCCGCCATCGCCGAAGGGACCGGCCAGCGCGCCACCCACTGCCGCCAGATCGGTTCGACCCGCGCCACCGGTGTCTGCTGCAGCATGATTTCGCTCATCAGAATCTGCCAGGCGGTGACGTCCGCGCGCCGCCACGGCAGATCCCTCGCGGTTTCCCGATACCAGTCCAGCAACAAATCGGCATCCACCTGGTTGGTTACCGCCGTGATCTTGCGTTTCGCGTCTGCATGCCTGTGCGCTGCGCGGCCCTCGAGCACTGCCCTCACCGTTCCTATTGTCCTGCGGCCGGTCGATATTTGCCGATCCGTAACGAACCGGACTCGCTGGTAACCAATGCCATGTGCACAATGGTCGGTATGCCGGATTCCAACCCGATCAGTGCCTGGAAATCCCTTCGCGAGGGCAATGAGCGCTTCGTGAACGGCACGTTGCTGCATCCTAGTCAGGGCGCGGTCGACCGGGCCAAGCTTGTCAGCGGCCAGCACCCGCATGCCATCCTGTTCGGCTGCGGTGACTCCCGCGTCGCCGCCGAGCTGATTTTCGACCAGGGCCTCGGCGATATGTTCGTGGTGCGCACCGCGGGCCATGTGGTGGACAGTTCGGTGCTCGGTTCGATCGAGTACGGCGTACAGGTGTTGAACGTGCCGCTGATCGTGGTGCTCGGGCACGACAGCTGCGGCGCGGTGAAGGCCACCATCGATGCGCTGGACGGCGGCGAGGTGCCGGGCGGGTTCATCCGCAGTGTGGTCGAGCGGGTCACGCCGTCGATTCTGGTCGGGCGCAGGGAGGGGTTGTCCACCGTCGACGAGATGGAGGCCAGGCATGTGGTGGAGACCAGCCGACTGCTGATGCAGCGGTCGATGATCATTTCGCAGCGCGTGGCGACGGGTGAGTGCGCAATCGCCTGTGTCACATACAAACTGGCCGACGGCCAAGTGAAATTGCAGCGTGTCGTCGGCAATATCGGTGAGCTGGCCTGACACGGCCGATCGCGGGGATCCAACGTGCGAGCGGAATTTACCTGTCGCGCGCGCGTTTTCCGATCCGACACGCCGGGGTCCTGAGTCGCTGCACCGGATCGTGCCCTTACCGTTGACTCCGTGCTGGAACCGAATGGACCGCTGCCTCCGGAGATCTATTGGCGACGTCGCGCGCTCGCCATCGGCATCCTGGTCGTGGCGCTCGCACTGGTCATCTGGTTGGTCTTGACGATCACGCGCGGAGGCGACTCGCCCGGCACGACAAAGGCGGCCGCGACGAGCACGTCGTCGGCGACGAATAAGCCCGCGGGTGCGTCCTCCTCGACGCCGCCGCCGACCACGACCGAAACCAGTGCGAAGCCTTCCGGCACTACGCCCGCCGCGCCCAGCGGTGGTCAGGTCGCCGCTGGCGCCTGCCCGGATCAGTCACTCGCGGTGAAGGTGACCGTCGAGCAGCCGACCTATAAGACCGGGGAGAACCCGGTATTCGGCATCGTGATCACCAATATCTCGTCCTCGGCGTGCGCGCGGGATGTCGGTTCCGGCCTGCAGCAGGTCTCGGTGACCACCCTCGACGGTCAGCGTCGACTCTGGTCGAGCACCGACTGCTACCCGGACGGCGCACCCGATGTCCGCACACTGAACCGCGGCGAGCAGGCGGCATTCATGGTCACCTGGTCCGGCTCGACCTCACAGCCGAACTGTGCCGGTGACCGCGTCCAGGTCCCGCCCGGCGCGTATGCCGTTGTCGCCCAGCTGGGTTCGCTGCGCAGCGCGGCCGAACCGTTCAATATCGCCTGATCCACCCGCCAGACCAGCCGGACCGTGGCGGCCTGCCATCCGGACCGCGGTCGATCGAGATGCTGCCGCGGCGGAATAGCCACCGGCTGTACGCAATTACTCGGGTTGCGCGATACCCGTTGTCGGCGGGTGTAGCTCGGGGGAGCGGGGGTTGGCGGATCGCGGCTCAGAAGTCGGGGGCGGTTTCGGTGGGTGCGGTGCGCTGCTTGCGCAGCCCGGCGAGGCGGATAGCCGACTTGACATCGGTCACCTCGTGCACCTTCATACCGTTTTTCGCCCGCGCCGATCCGGGCGGCACCAGGGCGGTGGTGAAGCCGAGCCGTTCGGCCTCGGCCAGTCTGCGCTCCAGTCCGGTCACCCGCCGCACCTCGCCCGCCAGCCCGACCTCGCCAAGGATGACCCAGCCGACGGGCAGCGCCTGATCCCGCTCGGCACTTGCGATGGCAAGGGTCACCGCCAGATCTGCGGCGGGCTCGAGCAGCCGCATGCCGCCCACCGTCGCGGCGTAGACATCGTGCTTGCCGAGAAACACCCGGCCGCGGCTCTGCAGCACGGCGAGCACCATCGCGACGCGGTTGTAGTCGAGCCCGCTCACCGCCCGCCGTGGATTCGGAATCTCGGTGTGGACGGTGAGTCCCTGCACCTCGGCGACCAGCGGCCGCTTACCGTCCATCGCCACCGTGACGGCCGTACCCGGCACCGAATCGGTGCGGTGATGCAGGAACAGTCCCGACGGATCGGTGACGCAGGAGATCCCGTCGTCGTGCAGTTCGAAACAGCCGACCTCATCGGAGCTGCCGAAGCGGTTCTTGATGCCGCGCACCATGCGCAGTGTGGAATTCTTATCGCCTTCGAACTGCAGCACCACATCCACCAGATGCTCCAGCGTGCGCGGGCCGGCGACATTGCCGTCCTTGGTGACATGGCCGACCAGCAGTACCGCGATACCGCTCGCTTTGGCCAGCGACGTGAGTGCCGCGGCCACCGCGCGGACCTGGGTGACGCCGCCGATGGTGCCGTCCACCTCGGGTACCAGCATCGTCTGCACCGAATCGACGACGAGCAGCGTCGGACGGACCTGCTCGACATGGCCGAGCACGATCGAGAGATCCGATTCCGCCGCCAGATAGACCCTTTCGTGCACCGCATTGGTCCGGTCGGCGCGCAACCGGACCTGCCCCGCCGATTCCTCCGCGGTGACATACAGCGACTTCTCATCGCGCTGGGCGGCCCACCGATGCGCGACCTCGAGCAGCAGCGTCGACTTGCCGACTCCCGGTTCACCGGAGAGCAGTACGACCGATCCCGGCACGATGCCGCCGCCGAGCACCCGGTCCAGCTCCTCGACGCCGGTCGGCCTGGCCTTGGTGACCTTCGAATCGATATGCGAGATGGGCGCCGCCGCGGTGCTCGGCAACATCGCCCGCCGCCCGACCGGCGATGCCGCCGTCGCCGCTGCGCCGGCTACCTCGTCGACGGTGCCCCATGCTCCGCACTCCGGGCATTTGCCCACCCACTTGGCGACCTCGTACCGGCAGGCGGAGCATCGGAAGATCGACTTGGTCTTGGCCACAGGCGCACCTTACGTACCACCTCCGACAAGCGGGCTCGACAGATACGAAAACGGCTGCCGCGCGGTTGCGCGACAGCCGTACGTCGGGGTCGGTCAGCGGATCAGTGCCCGCCCTTGTGCTCGCCCTCGGTCGTGGCGGCCTGGCCCTCGTGCCGGTCGGCCAGCGTGCCGGCGTCGACCGGGACCTGCACCGTCACGGTGCCGTTCTGCTTGAAGTTGAAGGTCACCGGGTAGGTGAGGCCGGGGGTGATATCCCTGGTCAGACCGGTGATCTCGATCAGGCCGGGCTTCTTCTCGGGGTTGACGGTGGTCTTATCGCTGGCCGGACCGGCGCCGTGCTCATCGGGCTTGGCGCTGGTGGACGGCGCCGCGGTGGTGGACGGCGTCGCACCGTGCTCGTCCTTGGCTGCGGTGCCCTGCGCGGCGGCCGCGGAGGTGGCCGCGACGACAGTCTGCTGTGGCTCGATCCGGAATGCCGGATCACCCGCGGGCGGGGTGATCTTGACCGAGCCGAGGTCGGTGGTGATGCTGGTCAGCTCGTCGGTGACGGTCTCGCCATTGTTGATGACCGACAGCGCGATGATCGCCTTACCGCCCTTGGCATTGGTGTACTCGCTGCCCGCGGCCGGGAAGACGATGTGCACATTGCGCAGCGAGATCCGGTCGATGTCGGCGTGGTTGCCGTTGACCGCGGCGACCTGGGTCGCGGTCTGCGAGATCTGGCCTGCACCGCAGCCGGACAGCACGAGCGCCGCTCCGGCGGCGAGCGCGGCAACCGAAACCATGCGACGTCGCGCCCCTGTCGAGGCGGTCACAGCTTTCAGGGCAGTCACGGGTTGTCCTCCATGTCGACCGGGCTCACTCCGCTAGGGAGAGTAATAACTAGGCAGCGTAGTAGTAGCCCTCCGTGAGCGGACGTCGGGGAGGTGTCTAAGGGATAGGCCGGACACTCCGTGGCATGGCATCCGTTGGGTAACAGTTTGTTCGGCGCGCCGAGTTGCCGGGGTGCTGCTGGGTTTCTCAATCGGCTCGTGTGGTAAGCGTGCCGGTCGATAACCTGTTCTGGCACAACGCAATGCACACCGCATCGCTTCTGTCAACCCCAGCGGTCGGCTCGTTGTGGCCCTGACCTGCACAGTTGATCGCGCCGTTACCGAGTCGCATGTTAAACTGTGAACATCGAAAGGGGCACGGGACACATGATTTTTAAGGTCGGAGACACCGTCGTTTACCCCCACCACGGAGCGGCGCTGATCGAAGCAATCGAGACTCGCACCATCAAGGGTGAGCAAAAAGAGTATCTGGTCCTGAAGGTCGCCCAAGGTGACCTGACTGTTCGCGTTCCCGCAGAGAACGCCGAATATGTCGGCGTGCGCGACGTCGTCGGCCAGGAGGGTCTCGACCGAGTCTTCCAGGTGCTGCGTGCGCCGCACACCGAAGAACCGACTAACTGGTCTCGCCGCTACAAGGCCAACCTGGAGAAACTCGCCTCTGGCGATGTGAACAAGGTGGCCGAGGTCGTTCGCGACCTGTGGCGTCGGGAGCAGGATCGCGGTCTGTCCGCGGGTGAGAAGCGGATGTTGGCCAAGGCCCGTCAGATCCTTGTCGGTGAGCTCGCGCTCGCCGAGGGGACCGATGACGGCAAGGCCGAGACGCTCCTCGATGAGGTTCTCGCCGCGGCCTCCTGACCGTGAATGTTTCTAACAGCGACGGTTCCGTCGTTGCGTTGGTGCCTGCCGCCGGTCGTGGCGTGCGCCTGGGTGAATCGACACCCAAGGCGTTCGTCGCGGTCGGCGGCACACCTATGGTCCGGCTGGCCGTCGACGGCCTGATCGCCTCCGGGGCGGTCGACCGGATCATCGTGATCGTCCCCACCGAACTCGTCGAGAGCGCCGTTGCCCTGCTGCCGCCCTCGGAATCGGTCCGTGTGGTCATCGGCGGCGCCGAACGCACCGATTCGGTGCGTTCGGGTATCGCCGCCGCATCCGATGCCGCCTACTTTCTTGTGCACGACGCCGCCCGCGCGTTGACCCCACCCGAGCTGATCGCCCGGGTGGTCGCCGAACTTCGCGCCGGTGCCACCGCCGTCGTGCCCGCATTGCCCGTGGTCGACACCATCAAATCCGTGGATGCACACGGCCGCGTCACCGGCACTCCCGATCGTGCGGGCCTGCGTGCCATTCAGACGCCGCAGGGTTTCGCCGCCGAATTGCTGCGCGCGGCCTATGCCGATGAGACTCTCCGGGCCACCGACGATGCCGGTCTCGTCGAACTGCTCGGCACCCAGGTGCGCACCATCCCTGGCGACCCCATGGCTTTCAAGATCACCACCCGGCTCGATCTGCTGCTCGCGAATGCGGTGCTCGACGGCGCACGGACGGTGGGCCGGTCATGACCATGCGCGTCGGCATCGGCAGCGATGTCCATCCCATCGAAGCCGGCAGGCCGTGCTGGATGGCGGGTCTGCTCTTCGACGGCGATGACGGCTGCGCCGGACACTCCGACGGCGATGTCGCCGCGCACGCGCTCTGCGATGCGCTGCTTTCCGCGGCCGGGCTCGGCGATGTCGGCGCGGTCTTCGGCACCGGACGCCCGGAATGGGCGGGCGTTTCCGGCGCGGCCATGCTGAAGGAAGTGCGAAGGCTCCTTGACGAGGCGGGCTTCGAAATCGTTAATGCCGCTGTCCAGGTAATCGGCAATCGGCCGAAGATCGGACCGCGGCGGGCCGAGGCCCAAGAGGTGCTCGGCGAACTGCTCGGCGCCCCGGTCTCGGTGTCGGGCACCACAACTGACGGCCTCGGATTGACCGGCCGCGGCGAGGGCGTGGCCGCAGTGGCTACCGCCCTGCTACAAGCGTGTCGCTGAGCCAGCTCCCGCCGACCCGAGCCGCTCCGTGAACGGCCTTATATACCAGCTAGGATCGACTTCCGTGACTCTGCGCCTCTTTGACACCGACACGCGGACCATGCGCGACTTTGCGCCCCTGGTCCCCGGCCGTGCCTCGGTGTACCTGTGTGGCGCCACCGTTCAGGGTGAACCGCATATCGGCCATTTGCGCAGCGGAGTCGCATTCGACGTGCTGCGGCGTTGGCTGCTCGCGCACGACTACGACGTGTGGTTCATCCGCAATGTCACCGATATCGAAGACAAGATCCTGTACAAGGCCGGCGAGGCGGGTCGTCCCTGGTGGGAATGGGCCGCGACCTATGAGCGCGCCTTCGACAGGGCGTATCAGATGCTCGGCGTGCTGCCGCCGTCGGTGGAACCGCGCGCGACCGGCCACATCACCCAGATGATCGATCTCATGCGGCGGCTCATCGATCGCGGGCACGCCTACGCGTCCGCGGGCAATGTCTACTTCGATGTGGTCAGCTACCCGGAGTACGGCCACTTGTCCGGCCACAAGCTCGACGATGTGGCGCAGGGCGAGAGCGCGGGCGAGGGTAAGCGTGATCCGCGCGACTTCACGCTGTGGAAGGCCGCCAAGCCCGGTGAGCCGACCTGGCCGTCGCCGTGGGGGCCGGGGCGCCCCGGCTGGCATTTGGAGTGCTCGGCCATGGCCGAGTTCTATCTCGGCCCGGAATTCGATATCCATTGCGGCGGAATGGATCTGGTCTTCCCGCATCACGAGAACGAGATCGCCCAGTCCAAGGCCGCCGGTGATGGATTCGCACAGTACTGGCTGCACAACGGCTGGGTGACCATGGGCGGCGAGAAGATGTCCAAGTCGCTGGGCAATGTGCTCTCTGTGCCGAATGTGCTGAAAAAGGTTCGGGCCGTTGAACTTCGGTTCTACCTGGGCAGTGCGCACTACCGGTCCATGCTGGAGTATTCGGATAAGGCGCTCTACGACGCCGCGGCCTCGTACCAGCGGATCGAAGCGTTCGTGCATCGGGTGGCCGAGCGGGCCGGGGAGATCGCGGTCGGCAAGTGGACCGATGCCTTCGCCGAGGCGCTCGACGATGATCTGGCTATTCCGCGGGCGTTGGCCGAAGTGCACCGCGTGGTGCACGAGGGCAATAAGGCGCTGGAGTCGGGTGCGGTCGATGCGGCGGTCGAGCTGGCCGGACAGGTCAGGGCCATGTTGAATATCCTCGGCGTCTGCCCGTTCGACCCGCAGTGGTACACCCCACAGGACAATTCGGTCGCGCTGGACGCATTGGACGTCCTGGTGCGCGCCGAACTCGATCGCCGCCAGCAGGCGCGCGTCGAGAAGGACTGGGCGAGCGCCGATGCGGCGCGGGACCGGTTGCAGGCCGCCGGAATCGAAGTGACCGATACCCCACAGGGTCCGGAATGGTCGCTGGGCGCAGCGCAGCATTCGCCGGGCGCGGTGCAGCGTGGAAAGGCGAACTGATGGCAGGTAACTCACAACGTCGAGGCGCGATCCGTAAGGGCGGCAGCAAGAAGGGCGCCGTCGTCGGCTCCGGTGGGCAGCGCAGGCGCGGGCTCGAGCCGCGCGGTGCGACTCCACCCGCCGAGGCGAGGACCAAACATCCCGCGGCCAAGCGGGCGGTGGCCAAGGCGAAGGCCGCGGCCCAAGGTAAGTCGGGCCCGCGCGGCGGTGCTCGTCCGGCCGGGCGCAAGAGCGACGACGGTCCGGAGATGGTGCTCGGCCGCAATCCGGTTGTCGAATGTCTGCGTGCCGGTGTGCCTGCGACCGCGCTCTACGTCGCGGTCGGCACCGACAACGACGACCGGCTGACCGAGAGCGTGAAGATGGCCGCCGATGCGGGCATCTCCATCCTCGAGGTGCCGCGCACCGATCTGGATCGGCTGAGCGCCAACGGACTGCATCAGGGCGTGGCATTGCAGGTGCCGCCGTACCGGTATGCCCATCCGGACGATCTGGTTGCGCGGGTACGGGATTCGGCCGAACCCGCTTTGCTGGTCGCGTTGGACAACATCTCCGATCCGCGCAACCTCGGTGCGGTGATCCGCTCGGTGGCCGCCTTCGGTGGCCAGGGTGTGCTGATTCCGCAGCGGCGCAGCGCCAGCGTCACCGCGGTGGCCTGGCGTACCAGCGCCGGTGCCGCGGCCCGGCTTCCGGTCGCTCGCGCGACGAATCTGACTCGCACGCTGAAGGATTGGGCGTCGCAGGGCTTCCAGATCGTCGGTCTGGACGCGGGTGGCGACACCACCCTCGATGATTTCGACGGCAGCATCCCCACCGTGATCGTGGTGGGTTCGGAAGGGAAGGGTCTGTCCCGGCTGGTTCGCGAAACCTGCGATTCCATCCTCGGCATCCCGATGGCCGGACCGGTGGAATCGTTGAACGCCTCCGTCGCGGCGGGCGTTGTCCTCTCCGAAATCGCCCGCCAGCGCCGCATCTGATCGCAGTACGGCTGCCGTCACCGCCCACTTCTCATAGCGACGCCACACGCTTCTCGGTGAGCCACACGCGCAATCGCGCATGTGCAGTGTGAAAGGACGTGTGCCGTCGGGCGATATCCGCCGGGACGTGCTCGGATGCGAGGGCCGGCGCGTGCGGGCGGGCGTGCTGCGGATCGGCGGACCTAGTTGTCGGGCGAATCGGCGGCTGCGGTTGAACCGCAAATCGGCTCGCGCCCCGTAGAATTCGACTCGTGGTCATCCCGAACCAGGCTCCCCAGGAGACGATCGAGCATCCGCACGCGACGGCGGTGCTTGCGCTCGGTGCGGCGAGTCTGTTCTGCTGCGGCGCGTTGGGGCCGGTGGCCTGGGCGCTCGGCAAACGTGCGCTCGACCAGATCGAGGAATCCCACGGTGGCTTCGGCGGCCGCGCCCAGGTGCTGGTCGGATACATCCTCGGCATCATCGGCACGGTCCTGATGGTCTGCATGGCGATCGTCTTCCTACTGATCTTGATCGGCGGCCGCGCCTGATCCCTGGCACGTCTCGCGGTCGCTCGCCGCGCACGGATTCGCCCGGTCGATGTCGCGTGGCAGACAGACCAACGGGTGCGCGTGGGGTCGAGGGGCGTCGGGTCAGGGGAGAGGTTTCTGGCCGGCGAGGTGCGTCGGGTAGCGGGAGGGGCGCCCGGTCGCGGGTGGAGCGGCTGGCTAGTGAGGTGTTTGGGGCCCTAGCGGGGTGTTTGGGGCTGCGGGAGGTGTGTCGGGTCGGCGGCGGCTTGCCCAGAGGTGCTTCGGGTCGCGGGCAGTGGGGCAGCCGTCGGGTCGTGGGTGGGAGGCCCAGCGAGGTGCTTCGGTCGCGGGAGGTGTGTCGGGTCGTGGGTGGAGCGGGTTGGCCAGCGAGGTGCATCGAGTCGCGGGAGGGGCGGCACGCTGACAAGGCACGTCAGGTTCCTGAGGCGCGTCGGCTGGCGGAGGCGGTTGGCCAGCGACATGCTTCGAGTCGCGGGAGGTCGTGGGAGGTGCGTGGGGTGAAGACGCAGGCCAGCAAGGTGCTTCAGGAGTCGTGGGAGGTGCGTGGGGTGAAGACGCAGGCCAGCAAGGTGCTTCAGGAGTCGTGGGAGGTGCGTGGGGTGAAGACGCAGGCCAGCAAGGTGCTTCAGGAGTCGTGGGAGGTGCGTGGGGTGAAGACGCAGGCCAGCAAGGTGCTTCAGGAGTCGTGGGAGGTGCGTGGGGTGGAGTCGCAGGCCAGCGAGGTGCTTCAGGGGGCGTGGGAGGGGAGGTTCGATTGCGGCGGTTGGCGTGCTCGGCGGTCAGTCCAGGCTGGGGCGCTCTTGGTCGCCGTGGTTGTCCCAGGCGGGCCATTCCTGGCTGATACTGCCGGTCCAGTTGGGCTGGCGGCGGTCTCGGAAGGCCGCCATTGCTTCGCCGCCGTCGATGCTTTTGGTGACGTGGTCGTTCAGGTCGGTCTCGAGCTGTCCGACCATTGTCGGGTTCATACCCAAGCCCTCCCATAGCAGCCGCTTCGACAGGGCGACCGGGAGCGGCGCCGCTCCGTTCGCGATGTCGTGGGCGATGGCCAGTGCCGTTGGTAGCACCTCGCCCGCGGGCAGGCAGTCGTTGGCCAGACCCATTGCCTTGGCTTCGTCACCGTCGAAGGTACGGCCGGTCAGCATGATGTCGGCGGCATTGGCCATACCGGCCAGCCGCGGCACCGTCCAGTGCGTGTAGCCGTCGGCGAGCACGCCGCGGCGTACCTGATTGAGGCCGTAAACCGCGTCGCGCGCTACGTACCGCAGATCGCATTGCAGGGCCAGCGCCAACCCGATGCCGACCGCATGGCCGTTCACCGCGGCGATCACCGGTTTGCGCACCCGCCACGGCGGTGGATCGATGGTCGCGCTGACATCGCCCACCCGGCTCGACAGATCGGCACCCGCACAGAACGCGGGCGCCGTACCGGTGATGACGACCGCGCGGATCGCATCTTCAACATCGCAACGCTGCAGCGCCGCACTCAGTTCGGCGGCCATAGCCGGGGTAACGGCATTTTGCTGAGCGGGTCGATTGAGCGTGAGGACGGCGATGCCCGCGGAGACATCGACGAGCAGTTCCGAACTCATTCCACGCATGTTAGCCGACCAAGACGACAGTGGGTCGGGCCCGACGGACGCCGATCAAGCACCGGCCACCACCACCGAGCGCATCGCACGAGCAGCCGTTCCGGCTTGTCTCACGTCCCTGTGCGGCCGCGGTCATCGGATTCGGCCGAGTCGCCGAGGTGCATATGTCGCAGCCGCGAGTCTCGACCGCAAAGCCGGTGTACGCGGAACGATCCGCATACCCGTAACCACGGCGGAGCGAGTCCTAGGAGCGGCCCGTCTGGTGTCCACGCGGTCGAGGTGCATGTGCCGCAGTTGCGAGTCTCGACCGTTGGGTTGGTGTACGTCAGGTACTGGCGATTCGAATGTTGGTGACTACCGCGGAGCGAGTCTCAGGAGCGACCGTTCGCGGCCCGTCTCGCGTCCGAGTCGTCGAAGTGCATGCGCCGAGGTCTCGAGTCTCGACGGCTGAGCCGGTGTACGCCGGGTGCTGACGATCCGCACCTCGGTGCCCCGATGGAGCGAGTCTTGGGAGCGGCCCGTTCGCGGCCTGTCTGGTGTCTGTGTGGTCGAGGTGTATGTGCCGTAGCTGCGAGTCTCGACTGTTGGGCTGATGCGTCGGGTTTTGGCGATTCGAATGTTGGTGACTACCGCGGAGCGAGTCTCAGGAGCGACCGTTCGCGGCCCGTCTCACATCCGAGTCGTCGAAGCGCATGCGACGAGGTTTCGAGTCTCGACGGCTGGGCTGGTGTACGCCGGTACTGACGATCCGCACATCCGTGCCCCCAACGGAGCGGGTCTTACAAGCGACCCGCCCGCGGCCCGTCTCACATCCGAGTCGTCGAAGCGCATGCGACGAGGTTTCGAGTCTCGACGGCTGAGCCGGTGTACGCCGGTACTGACGATCCGCACCTCACTGACCCCGACGGAGCGGATCTTACAAGCGACCCGTTCGCGGCCCGTCTCGCGTCCGAGTCGTCGAAGTGCATGCGACGAGGTTTCGAGTCTCGACGGCTGTGCTGGTGTACGCCGAGTATTGACGATCCGCACCTCACTGACCCCGACGGAGCGAGTCTTACGAGCGACCCGTTCGCGGCCCGTCTCGCGTCCGAGTCGTCGAAGCGATGCGACGCAGGCGCGAGTCTCGACGGCTCGGACGCGAGACCAAGGGGGCCGCGAACCCGCAGCGCCGAAGGCGCTGCCAACAACAGAGCAATTCAACGCAGCACTTGGCGGCCGATGGCGTACTTGTGGACCTCGGTTGGGCCGTCGTAGAGGCGGAAGGCGCGCATATCGCGGAAGATCATTTCGACCACTGTTTCATCGCTGATACCGATGCCGCCGAGGACCTGGACGCAGCGGTCGGTGACCTTGAACAGTTCTTCGGAGACGAACGCCTTCGCGATCGAGCTCTCATGCCTGGCCTTCTCGCCCTGGTCCATGAGCCAGCAGGCATGCCAGATGGTGAGGCGGCACTGGTGCAGCGCGATCTCGTTATCGGCGAGCATGAACGACACGCCCTCGTGGTCGCCGATCGGTTTGCCGAAGGCGGTGCGGGTCTTGGCGTATTCGACCGCGATGGACTGCGCGCGTTCGGCCGCGCCGAGCCAGCGCATGCAGTGGGTGAGCCGGGCCGGGGCGAGCCGCAGCTGGGCGTAGCGCAGCGCTTGGCCCGTCTCGCCGAGCAGCGCCTCCTTGGGCAGCACCAGATTCTCGAAACGCACGACGCCGTGGCCGCCGACATAGTTGCGGTCCATGGTGTTCATGGTGCGTTCGATGATGATGCCGGGCTGATCGCCCTCGGTCAGGAACAGCGTCGGGCCCTCGGGCAGATGTGGGTTCGGCGCGACCCGGGCCATGATGATCCAGGTCTTCGCGCCGTCCGCGCCGGTGATGAGCCACTTGCGGCCGTTGATGGTGAAGTTTTCGCCGTCGAAGACGGCCTCGGTGGCCAGCTGATTCGGATCCGAACCCGCGCCGTCCGGTTCGGTCATCGCGAAAACGGTGCGTCGGTGGCCGGCGACCGCGGGCGCGAGGTGGCGTTCGACCTGCTCCGGGTTGGCGATCTTGGAGAGCAGGAACATATTGCCCTCGTCCGGTGCGGCGCAGTTCATGGCGATCGGGCCGAGTGTGGACCAGCCCGCCGCCTCGTAGATCACGGCCTGCTCGATATGGGTGAGGCCGCGTCCGCCGAGGGATTCCGGAGCCTGCACCGTGAGCAGCTTCTCCGCGCGTGCCAGCTCGACGAGTTCCTGGCGCAGTTCGTCGGTGGGGCCGTGCGAGGTGAGTCGCGGGTCGCGCTCGAAGGGGACGATCTTGTCGATGACGAACTGTCGGACCCGGTCGCGTTCGGCGGCGAGTGCGGCGGGAATCGTGAAGTCGATCATTGGTCACCATTCGTTCGAGGGGCGCGTGGGTCGAGCATACGAAACCCGGTCGGACTGACTGACGGCGGTTGCCATCAATGTTGGGTCGTAGTGATCATAGCCGCTCTGACCTGCGCTGATGCCGATGTCGGCGCGCGTCGTTGAGGTATCAGCGCGCTGTCAGCGGAGCAGGACATCGTCTGGTCGTCGAAGCCCACCGGCCTTCGACGAACCTGATGAGGAGAATCCGCCATCATGATCATCGCCGCTGTCGCCGAAGTGCTGATCGCCCTCGCCCTCGTCGGCATTGCGCTGGTCCGGCACCGCTACGGAGCCGCCGCCGAGGCCGAGCTGACCAGGCAGGGTGTGCGTCCGGCAGTCCAGGAGGAGAGCGGTATGCGCTGCCACGCGGGTGGCCATGAGCCCTGGGCGCCCGTCGGGATGGCACTGGTGATGACCACGCTGGCCGTGCTGAATCCGGCGGGCAACGAGTGGGGCCGAACGCTGTCCTGGATCTTCCGACGACCGCTCGCATACCCGGCTTCAGCAGGCCGTCCAGTGCAGACCACGACACGGTGACGTCGATATTCCCCGCGGCGTGCGAGTGCGGCGCGCAGATGCGGGTGCGGGACCGCCTTTCGGGGTCAGTGGGCGCGGGCGGCTCGGCGGCGGCGGGGGCCGATGATTCGGCAGATCAGGTAGATGAGGAAGGAGATGGTGGTGACGAAAGTGGAGACCGGAACACCTGGGGCCAGGGAGAGCAGAATGCCGCCCACCGCTGCGGTTTCCGCGAAGACGACCGCGAGCACCGTGGCCCGCACCGGATTCGCGGTCAGTTGCGCCGCGGCGGCCGCGGGGGTGATGAGCAGCGCTAGGACCAGCAGTGCCCCGACGATCTGCACGCCGAAGGCTGCGGTAATGCCGAGCATGACCGCGAACACCACGGAAAGCGCCCGCACCGGAACCCCGCGTGCCAATGCGACTTCGGGATCCGAACTCGCGAACAGCAACGGTCGGTAGACCACCGCGAGCGCAGCGAGCACCAGTACCGTGCAGGTCATCAGCAGTGCGAGTCCGCTGTAGCCGACGCTCACCACCTGACCGGTGAGCAGCGAGAACTTCGAACCGGCGCGTTCGGGACCGAGCCACAGGAACAGCACCGAGAGCCCGAGCCCGAACGACAGCACCACGGCGATCACCGAATCACGTTCTCTGGCTTTCGTGCCGAGCATTCCGAACAGCACCGCCGCCACCACCGAGCCGACGATCGCGCCGAGACCGACGCCGATTCCGGCGAGCAATGCGGCGGCCGCGCCGGTCAGCGACAGCTCGCTGGTGCCGTGTACGGCGAACGACATCTGCCGGCTGATGATCAATGGTCCGATCACCCCGGCCAGCAGTCCGAGCAGCGCGGCGGCGAGCACGGCCTGCTGCACGAACGAGTAGGACAGCAGATTCGCGGTGGTGGAGAAGTCGAGCATCTTCGAGGTGACGCCCGACAGCTTGTCGATCACGACCGAACCCCACTCGACTCGGGCAGCTCATCGGAAAGTGTTGCGCCGTGGCAGTGCTGGGCCCCGGCCGTGCCGAGTGCGTCCATGGTGTCGCCGGTGCCGACGACGACCAGCCGGCCGCGCACCCGCAGTACATCGACCTCGGTCTGATACAGCTCCGAGAGCACCGCCGAGGTCATCACCTCATCGGGCGTGCCGATCCGGAACTTCCCGTCGACCAGATACAGCACCCGATCCACCAGCGGCAGAATCGGATTGATCTCGTGCGTCACGAAAAGCACTGCGGTGTTATGGGTTCGCCTGCGCCGATCGATCAGCTCCGATACCAGTCGCTGATTCGCCAGATCGAGGCTGAGCAGGGGTTCGTCGCAGAGCAGCACCTTGGGATCGCCGACGAGCGCCTGTGCGACGCGCAGCCGCTGCTGTTCGCCACCGGACATGGATTCCAGTGGCGCATAAGCGAATTTCTCCGCGCCGACATCGGCGATCGCGGCGCGAACCTTGCGCTTGCGCTCGGCGCGCCGGCGCAGCCCGAGTCCCCAGTTGTGCCCGTCGACGCCGAGCCCGACCAGATCGACCCCGCGCAGTTGGACACCGGCGTCGATCGTCTTCTGTTGCGGCACATAGCCGATATCGGGATTGCCCGCGCGTGCGGGTCCGCCCGCGATATCGGCGGTACCCGAGCTGAGTCCGAGCTGTCCGAGCAGCACCTTCAGCAGCGAGGTTTTGCCGGATCCGTTCGGACCGAGGATCGCGACGAATTCACCGGGCGCTACCTCGAGATCCAGTCCTTGCCAGAGCGTGCGTTCGCCGAACGCCAGGCTGGCGGCGTCGAGGTGTACGACCGCGGAGCGGATGTCGGACGCCCGCCGCTGCACCGTGTCGGCGTGTTCGGTGGTCAGTGCGGTTCCCATGGGCTCACTCGTCACCCGGCTACCATCCCTCGTCGATGCTGCCCTCATGCGATCAGGCCAGCGCCGCGGCGAGCGCCTGGGCGTTCTTGGTCTGCCACTGAATGTAATCCACACCGTCGGGCAGGGTTTCGGTCACCTCGACGATGGGTAGGCCATTCGACCGCGCGAGCGAGCGTAGGTCCTTGGTGATCTTGTCCTCGGTCTGGATGTTGTAGATCAACGCGCGGACTTTCTTACCGGTCAGCAGATCCTGAGTGGCGGCGACGGCGGCGGGGGCCGGATCGGTCTCCTGTTCGATCGCCTCCTGGAACTCGTGCGGGGTCAGATCCGTGGTTCCGGCGGCGACCAGCAGGTAGTGCGCCAGCGGTTCGGTCTGCAGCACCGGCGTCCGAGGGTGTTCGCCGGCGATCTTGGTGGAGATGGCGGTGATCGCGGTCAGTTGAGTCTTGAATGCGACGGCGCGGTCGGTATACGCGGCGGCGTGCGCGGCGTCGAGTTCGCCGAGGGTGCTCGCGATCCGATCGGCGACCGCGCTCACCGTGCCCGGGTCGTAGAAGACGTGCTCGTTCTCGTCGCTCTTATCGGTGCGGGATTCGAATGCGTCGACGGTGCGTTTGTTCTTGCCCTGGATCGCCTTCTCGATGAACTCGTCGTAACCGCCGCCGTTGAAGACGACCAGGTCGGCATCGCTGATCTCGGCCGACTCCACGGCTGATGTCTCATGTGAATGCGGGTCGGCGGCGGGGTCGGTGATCAGTGCGGTCACCGAGGCATCCGGACCGGCGATCGTTGCGGCGATATTGCCCCAGACGCTGGTGGACGCGACGATATTCGGCTTATCCGAATCCTTCGAACTACCGCATGCGGTGAGCGCCGCCGCGGTGGCCACCCCCACGGCGATACCGGCGAACCTGAGGGCAATTCGTGTGTTCACGCGCGGGGTACTCCTGGCAATGCGGGCAGATCCTAGAGAGTGCTCTAGATCATAATGGAAATCGTTACCATTTAACCTTAGCAGTAGCGGCCGCCGAGCACGAGTCGGCGCTCGCTTCGCCGCCCCCGAGGTCGGGCGCGCCCGAGGAAGCCGGGGCCGCGAACGAACCGGGCCCGCGAACCGAGTGGTTCGCGGGCCCGAGTTGGTATTTGCGGATTCGCCGAGATCAGACGAGCGCTTCCACCGGCTTACCCAACAGCTGTGCACAGCGCAGCAGGCCGAGATGGCTGTAGGCCTGTGGATGGTTGCCGAGCGAGCGCTCGGCAACCGGGTCGTACTCCTCGCTGAGCAGACCGGTCGGTCCGGCGACATCGACCAGCTGCGCGAACAGTGCCTCCGCATCCGAGCGCTTACCGATCAGCAGATACGCCTCGACCAGCCAGGCCGCGCACAGATGGAAGCCGCCCTCGCCGCCGGGCAGACCGTCGTCGTGGTGGTACCGGTACACGGTCGAGCCGCTGCGCAGCTCCGCCTCGGTGGCAACGACGGTCGCCGCGAACCGCGGATCCGACGGTTCGATCAGGCCGCTGAGGCCGATGTGCAGGGTGGCCGCGTCCAGATCGGTGCCGTCGTAGGCGGCGGTGTAGGACTGGACCTCATCGTTCCAACCCTTGGTCTTCACCTCGTCGGCGATGGTGTCGCGCAACGTGATCCAGGCCGGATCGATCTGACGCTCGAAGCGCTGCGCCAGTGTGAGCGCCCGCTGCACGGTCAGCCAGCCCATCACCTTCGAGTACACATGGTGGCGCGGGTTGCCGCGGATCTCCCAGATGCCGTGGTCGGGTTCCTGCCAGCGCCGCTGCACCGCCGAGACCATGGCGTGCACCAGTTCCCAGTCGGCATCCGGCAGCGCCTTGGCCGGATCGGTCAGCCCCTTCGCCTCGCGGCCGTGCGCCAGCGATGCGATGAGATCGACGATCGGGCCGAATACATCCAGCTGCACCTGCATATTCGCGGCGTTGCCGACGCGGACCGGGCGGGAACCCGCATAGCCGGGCAGCTGATCGATCGATGCCTCGGGCGGCAGTGTTTCGCCGTAGAGCGTGTACAGCGGGTGCAGGCGCTCCGGACCGGGCAGCGTCTCCAGCACCCGGTGCACCCAGCCGAGGAATTCCTCGGCCTCGGTCAGCGAGCCGAGCGAAACCAATGCCTGCGCGGTCAGTGAGGCGTCGCGCAGCCAGCAGTAGCGGTAGTCCCAGTTGCGGACGCCGCCGATATCTTCCGGCAGTGAGGTGGTGGCGGCGGCCAGGATCGAACCCGAGGGCGCGTGCACGAGTCCGCGCAGGGTCAGCGCCGAACGTTTCATCAGATCCGGCTTCAGCGGCGGCAGTTGCAGCTTCGCCGCCCACTTGGACCAGTAGTCCTCGGCATCCTTGCGCCGCTCTGCCTCGCTACTCATGGCGGGCGCGAGATCCTGTGTACCGCAGCGCATTTCCAGCACGATCGGACCGTGAGACGGATCGACGACGGCGCGGGCCGAGCTGTACATGCCGTCGGACTGGATCTCCCAGTGCACGCCGGGGGAGCGCAGCACCATCGGATCATTGGTGCCGAGCACGCGCAGGCCGGTCGGCTCGCATTCGATGCTCACCGGCACCTGGCCGAATTCCGGTCGGGGCGCGAAGGTGACGACGGCCTTGGCATCGCCGGTGATCACCCGGGTCAGATCGGTTCGGGTCGGCGCCACGTCGTGCGGCAGGTAGTCCACCACTTGCAGTTTGGCCCAACGGGTTTCGACGGTCATGGTGCCGTCGAGGTAGCGCTGTGAGAGTGGCAGGCCCGGTCGTTCCGGTTCGATGGTGAAGTGGCCTGCCTGCGGCCCGCCGAGCAGATGCGCGAAGACCGCGGCCGAATCCGGTTCCGGATGGCAGAACCAGGTGACGGTCGCGTCGGGGGTCAGCAGCGCCACCGAGCGCGGACTGGCCAGCATGCTCAGCCGCTCGATGCGCGGCGCGCTCGCACCGGCCAGCCAGGTGCGCCGCTCCTCGAGCAGGAAGGCCAGTGCCCAGGAGACGGCTTCGGTGCTGTCCACCCGGTACTTGGCCAGGCTCTCGCCGTCGCCGACCTTGATGCCGACATCGGGGCCCGAGAGCATGCGGAAGGCCTTTTCATCGGTGACGTCATCGCCGAAGAACACCGCGGCCGACGCGCCCTCCTGATGCCGGACGGTATCGAGCGCAACGCCCTTATCCGTCTGGATCACCGCGAGTTCGATAACAGCTTTGCCCTCGGTCACCTGCACGCCGACCCAGCAGGACGGGCCCTGCCGGACCGCCTTCAGCGCGCGCAACCCGATTTCCGGACTCGCATTGCGCACATGCAGCGCGACGCTGGCCGGTTTGATCTCGACACTGGCGCCGGGATTCTCCGCGGCTATCTGCGACAGACTCGTCTGCACTTCCACCAGCAGTTGTTTGGCGTCGTTGTCTATGGCGTGTACGAAACCCACATCGAATTCCGAGCCATGACTACCGATCAGTTGCACCTCGACTGGCAGGCGCGATAATGCGGCGAGATCCCGCAGTGCGCGGCCGGAGATGACGGCGGCGGTCGTTCCGGTAAGGCCGGCGAGCGCTCGTAGCGCGCTAACCGATTCTCGGTGCGGAAAAGCTTTCGCCGGGTCGGACACGATGGGTGCGATCGTCCCGTCGTAGTCCGATGCGACCAAAAGCCGTGGCACGCGCGCGACCGTCGACAATGCACGGCGAAGTTCGAGTGGCAGATCCTGTGCGCTCACGCATCCAACCTAGTGATCGGAGGAGTTTTTTCAGGGGCACGCGTGACAATACTGTGTTGAATTTGCCGCACCGAAGCGCGCCGTCATGCGTGCGCAGTATTGCGTTAACGCAATGGTCGCCCACCTCGCCCGCGCGCCGCCATGCGTACGGCGCGGTGAGCTGTGGATGTGACCGAAATTACGACGCGCGCACCAACCTGCGATACCGAATTTGCCTGGTATGCGCTGGTTGTCGAGCTGGTTGATTGCTACCTGCCGCCGTTTTCGCCGAGCAGTAGATCGACGGTCAGCTCGAGGCGTTCGGTGACGTCGGTGGCCGATGCCCGCCTGGTCAGCCAGGCCACCAGATTCGACAGCCAGACGTCACTGATGACGCGTGCGATGGCCAGCTGACGTTCGGTGGGTTCGCCGTCGTTCATGGCGCGGGCGAAGACTCGATCCATCACCTTGCCGACCCGATCGACCTCGGCGGCCGCCGAAGCGTCGGCGAACATGAATGCGCGGGTCATCGCCTCGGTGAGCAATGGATCACGCTGCATCATTCGGGTGATCTGGGTCAGCAGCAGGTGCATGCGCTCATTCGGCGTCTGCCCGGCAAGTGGCTTGCGTTTGCCCTCGATCTGCTCGAATTCCCGCGACAGCGCGGAGACGAGCAGATGCACCTTGGACGGGAAATACCGGTAGAGCGTCCCGACGGCGACATCGGCGCGTTCGGCCACCGCCCGCATCTGTACCGCGTCGTAACCGCCTTTGGAGGCCAGTGCGAGGGTTGCGTCCAGAATTCGCTTACGCCGTTCCCGCTGTGCGGCCGAGCTCAGCTCGTCCTCGCTGAGCGTCGTGACCGTCGCGTTGGCCGACGCGCGCCCCGCCGCATTCGAATCGGCTGGCTGCGATCGGGAGGGACTGGCCATGGATTGAGAGTCCTTTCGCATTCCGGCAACGGGCCTGGGTCGTCTCTTGACTTCCGCCCAGCTAGGATATTAGAACATGTTCTAGGTGTGGGAGTCACGCCGGAAAGGCGGTACGGACTGTGACCATCGCCACCACTGACGAGCATAAAGCCGGTCAGGAGTCGATGCGCGGATGGGCCGGATCGGTGCGTCCAATTGCAACAATGCGAGACGACCCGGCGGACTTCTGGCGTTCCTATTGGCCCGCATTGGCCGACTTCGGGATTTTCCGGGTCGCCATTGCCGAGGAGGCCGGTGGCCACGGCGGATCGGTCGCCGACCTCGCGGTATTGCTCGAGCAGGCGGCGCACGACCTGGTCGGCGGGCCGGTGCTGACCACCGCATTGGCGAACCTGGTCACGGCCGGCGCCCTCGCCGAGAATATGCCGTGCGGTGTCGCGCTCGACGTCATTGTCGGAGCGGTTGTGAGCGTACCGGCCGCATCCGGCGAGTTGTTGCTCACGGGTACCTGGGATTCGGTGCTCGGCGCCGCGCCGGGAACCTCGGTGCTGTTGCCGGTGCGGACGCCAGAAGGGTTGCGCTGGTGTGTGATCGGACCCGATACCGATGGTCTGCGCGTCGAAGCGCTGGCCCCCGCTGACCCGAGTACGCCACTGGCGCGTGTGCACTGCGCCGAGGTGCGGGTGCCGGCGGAGCGGGTGTTCGAGTCGCCGCATGCCGTGGAAGACCTACTCGCGGTACTGGTTTCCGCCGAACTCGCCGGTGTGGCCGGTTGGTGCCTGCAGACCGCGGTCGAATATGCCAAGGTGCGTGAGCAATTCGGGCGCAAGATCGGCTCTTTCCAAGCGCTCAAACATATTTGCGCCTGGATGCTCTGCCGCGCCGAGCTGATCCGCTCCGTCGCGGCCGATGCCGCAGCCGCCGTCGACGAGGGCGGTACGGAGCTGCCGATCGCTGCCGCGATCGCTGCCGCGATTTCGTTGGACGCCGCGGTCGAGACCGCCAAGGACTGCATTCAGGTGCTCGGCGGTATCGGCTTCACCTGGGAGCACGACGCGCACTTCTACCTGCGCCGGGCCACCGCACTGCGGCAACTGCTCGGCGGATCGGCGCACTGGCGGGCCAGGGTCACCGAGCTGACCCGCGCCGGGCAGCGCCGGACCACCGGTGCGGACCGGGTCTTCGCCGCCGACGGTGTCGAGGTCGATGACAGCAGCGCCGATGAACTGGCTGCCGAGGTGGCCGCGATCGCGGCACTGCCCGTCGATCAGCAGCGCAATGCGTTGGTCGAGGCCGGACTCGTCATGCCGCATTGGCCAGCGCCGTACGGCCGTGGCGCGAATCCCATGACGGGCCTGGTGATTTCGGAGGAACTGCGCCGCGCGGGCGTGGAGTCGCCGGATCTGGCGATCGGCGGCTGGGCGATTCCGACCCTGTTGCAGTACGGCACTCGGCAACACATTGATCAGTTCGCCTTTCCGACGCTGCGCGGCGAGGTGATCTGGTGTCAGCTGTTCAGCGAGCCGGAGGCCGGTTCCGATCTGGCGGCGCTGCGAACCACCGCCAAGAAGGTCGACGGCGGCTGGGTGCTGCGCGGACAGAAGGTGTGGACGTCACTGGGTGACCGGGCGAACTGGGCGATCTGCCTGGCTCGCACCGATCCCGATGCCCCGAAACATCGCGGCATCAGCTACTTCCTCGTCGATATGCGCAGTGCGGGACTCGAAGTGCGCCCGCTGGTGCAGATCACCGGGGAGGCGCGGTTCAGTGAGGTCTTCCTCGACGATGTCTTCGTGCCGGACGACTGTGTGGTCGGCGCGCTGAACAACGGCTGGAAGATCGCCCGATCCACCTTGTCGACCGAACGTGTCGCCATGGGCGGCAATGGGATCGGGCCGGTGCTCGAGGAGCTCATCGCCAAACTGCCCGCCACCGGGCCTGGTGCGGAACTAGTGAACGATCGGCTCGGCGGCTTCGTCGCCGATGCGATCGCTGGACTATTGCTGGAGCAGCGTGCCGCGGTTCGGATGCTGGCGGGCGGTGATCCGGGAGCGCAGAGCAGTGTGCGCAAGCTCGTCGGTGTCCGGCATCGCCAGGCGGTTGCCGAATTCGCGGTGGAGACGGCGGGCGCAACCGGTGCGCAGGACTCTGAGGTGCTGAAAGAGTTCCTGCTCACCCGCTGTTTATCGATTGCTGGGGGAACCGAGCAGATTTTGCTGACCGTGGCTGGTGAGCGAATTCTCGGACTGCCCCGCGAAGCGGACAGCTAGTCGACGAGGCCGGTTGCCCGAATATCGCTCCTCATCGAATAGCGGAGCGATACTGAACTTAATTGGAGTAAGCGTGGACTTCACCCGGGACGAGGGCCAAGATGCCGTGGCCGAGGTTGTTGTGAGTTTGCTGGAGCGTGAACCGGCACGCGATATCGAGCTGTGGCCGAGTCTGATCGAGACCGGACTGCTCTCGCTCGCGTTGCCGGAGCGGTTCGGCGGTGACGGCATGGGTCTGGCGGAGGTCTCGGTCCTGCTGACCGAACTGGCCACCGATGCGGTGGCGGTGCCAGCCCTACCGACCCTCGGCTTCGGGCTGCTGCCGCTGCTGGCGATGCTGCCGGATAGCGTCGCCGAACGGATCTATCCGGAGGTCGCCAAGGGTGCGGTGCTCACCGCCGCCCTGAGCGAGCCCGCGAATCCCTTCGTCGTCAAACCCGAGACCGCGGCCGTCTCCGATGGCGACACCGTGCGCATCACCGGCCACAAGGTGGCGGTGCCGTATGCGGAGCAGGCGCGCTGGCTGCTGATCCCGACGAATTCCGGTATCGCACTGGTGGATTCGGATGCGTCCGGGCTGACCCTGACGCCGTCACCGGTATCCGGCGGGATCCCCGAATGCACCGTGCGACTCGACCAGGTCGAGATTCCGGCCGAACAACTGCTGCCCGGCGGCATCGGCGAACTGCACCGGTTGGCCGTGGCCTCGATCGGTGCGACCGCGGACGGACTGCTCAAAGGTGCGCTCGTGCTCACCGCCGAACATCTGCGGACCCGCCGCCAGTTCAATCGGCCGCTCGCCGAATTCCAAGCTGTCGCCCAGCAGATCGCCGACGTCTACGTCGTCTCGCGGACCCTGCACGCCGCCGCCGTATCGGCGAACTGGGCACTGGCACAGGATGATCCGACGCCATTGCATCAGGAGCGCATCGACGACGACCTCGATGTGCTCGCCTACACCGTGGCCTCGGAACTGCCCGCCGCCATGCAGAAGTGCCATCACCTACACGGTGGCCTCGGGGTCGATGTGACCCATCCGATGCACCGCTACTACTCACAGGCCAAGGACATCGCCCGCTGGCTCGGCGGCGAATCGTTGCGCCTCGACCGATTGGGGGCCAGATGTTCATCGATCTGACCGCGGAGCAGCGCAAGCTACGCGACGATTTGCGTTCGTACTTCGCCGATCTCGTCACTCCCGCGGAGGAGGCCGAGATGGCGGTCAACCGTCATGGTGACGCCTACCGTGCAGTGGTACGCCGGATGGGCGCGGACGGTTGGCTCGGCGTCGGCTGGCCGAAGGAGTACGGCGGCCAGGGCTTCGGCCCGATGGAACAGCAGATCTTCTTCAATGAGGCGGTGCGCGCGGATGTTCCGCTGCCGCTGGTCACCCTGCTGACGGTGGGGCCGACGCTGCAGAGCTTCGGCACCGATGAGCAGAAGGCCAAGTTTCTGCCCGGAATCCTGTCCGGCGATATCCATTTCGCGATCGGCTACTCCGAACCGGAGGCGGGCACCGACCTGGCATCACTGCGCACGAGCGCGGTGCGCGACGATTCCGGCGACTGGATCGTCAACGGACAGAAGATTTTCACCACCGGCGCGCACGAGGCCGACTACATCTGGTTGGCCTGCCGCACCGGATCGGTCGAATCGCGGCACCGCGGCATCACGATCCTGATCGTGGACACCACCGATCCCGGCTACTCCTGGACCCCGATCATCACCTGCGATGGGGCGCACCACACCAACGCCACCTACTTCGACAATGTCCGGGTTCGGGCCAATATGCTCGTGGGCGAGGAGAACCGGGGTTGGAAGCTGATCACCACCCAGCTCAACCACGAGCGCGTGAGCCTCGGTCCGTCGGGCAAGATCGAACAGCTCTACGACCGCGTGCGCGAGTGGGCGCAGCCGCGCGGTGTGCTCGCCGAAAGCGATGTACGCCGCTCGCTCGGCCGCATCCACGCCATGGTCCGGCTCAACGAACTGCTGAACTGGCAGGTTGCCGCGACCGTCGACGGCGACCAGGCCACGGTGATCGCCGATGCCTCGGCCACCAAGGTGTACTCCACCGAATCGCTGCAGGAGGCCGGTCGGCTCGCCGAGGAGATCGTCGGGCACTACGGCGATCCGGCCGATCCGCCGACCGCCGAATTGCTGACGTGGCTGGACCGCAGGACCAAACAGAACTTGGTAGTGACCTTCGGTGGCGGCGTCAATGAGGTGATGCGTGAACTGGTCGCCTCGTCCGGTCTGAAACTGCCCCGGGTACCTCGATGAACCCCGCGAGATGGACTACAGCAAGGAGCCGCGCGTGCCGGAAACCCTGACTCCGGAAGCGATTACCGCCGCCGCAGAGAAGATCATCGCGGCGGGGGATTGCGCGCCACGCCTCGGGCGTGACCCGGTGAACCAGCCGATGATCAACAACTGGGTGGAGGCGCTCGGGGACGACAACCCGATCTACGTCGACGAAGCCGCCGCCCGCGCCGCCGGACATCCCGGCACCGTGGCGCCGCCCGCCATGATCCAGGTCTGGACCATGCTCGGACTCAAGGGATCTCGTGCGACGGACGATCCCACGAACCAGGTCATCGAGCTGCTGGACAGCGCGGGCTTCACCTCGGTGGTCGCGACCGACTGCCAGCAGACCTACCACCGGTACCTGAACGTCGGTGAGCAAGTCGCGGTTACCAGCAGGCTGTGCGAGATCCGCGGCCCGAAGCGGACCGCGCTCGGCGAAGGGTGGTTCGTCACCTTCCAGATCAGTTGGCGGGTGGGCGACGAGGTGGTCGCCGAAATGCTCTGGCGGCTGCTGAAATTCGCGCCGGGGACCGGTACCGCGGCGAAAGCGCCCGCGGGTGAACGGGTCAAGCCGCTGGTCTCCTGGGATACCGAATTCTTCTGGGAGGGTACGAAAGCCGGTGAACTGCGGATTCAGCGGCTGCCGGACGGCACGCTGCGGCATCCGCCGATCCCGGCGATCTGGCAGGACAAATCCGAGCCGACCGACTACGTCGTCGCCTCGGGGCGCGGTGAAGTGTTCAGCTATGTCGTGCATCACGCGCCGAAGGTGCCAGGGCGCCAACTACCGTTCGTCGTCGCGCTTGTCGAATTGGAGGAGGGTGTGCGCATGCTCGGTGAATTGCGCGGCATCGATCCGGCCGATGTGAAGGTCGGCCTGCCGGTGCAGGTGGAGTTCGAGAAACTCGACGACGAGGCCGTACTGCCGGTATGGCGGGTGATCGCATGACCTACGTCGAACCCGCCGCCGTAGAAGTGGGGACCGCGCTGCCCGAGCTGGTCATCACCGCCGATCCCACCTTCGTGATCAGTACGGCATTGGCCACCAGGGACTTTCAGGATGTGCACCACGACAGGGACAAGGCCCTCGCCCGCGGTTCCAAGGACATCTTCGTCAATATCCTCACCGATACCGGGCTGGTGCAGCGTTTCGTCACCGACTGGGCCGGACCGCGTGCCATCGTCAAATCGGTCGCGCTGCGCTTGGGTGTTCCGCTGTATGCCGGTGACACCCTGACGCTCTCGGGCACCGTCTCCGCCATCGACGGCGATGACATCCACATCGACGTCGTCGGACGCGACAGCCTCGGTGACCACATCACGGCGAAAGCCGTTATCGCCCTGCGGAGGCCATGATGACCGCTGACAACACCACCGGAATCTCCGGCCGCGCTGCCGTTGTCGGCATCGGCGCCACCGACTTTTCCAAGGACTCCGGCCGCAGCGAATTGCGGTTGGCCGCCGAGGCGGTCACCGCGGCGCTCGCCGATGCGGGCCTGACACCCGCCGATGTCGACGGCCTGACCACCTTCACCATGGATACCAACACCCAGGCGGCGGTCGCGCGCGCCGTTGGCATCCCGCAGCTGAAGTTCTTCAGCCACATCGGATATGGCGGCGGCGCGGCGTGTGCCACCATCCAGCAGGCGGCGATGGCGGTCGCCACCGGTGTCGCCGATGTGGTTGTCGCTTACCGCGCATTCAACGAGCGGTCGGTATCGCGCTTCGGCCAGTTCTCCACCGCGCTGGCCACCGCGCCGACCTCCTCGGGTATCGATGCGGGCTGGTCCTATCCACAGGGTTTGGGGACTCCGGCGGCCCAGGTGGCGATGGTCGCCAGGCGCTATATGCACGTCTACGGCGCCACCAGCGCGGACTTCGGCCGCGTCGCCGTTGCCGATCGCAAACATGCCGCGGTGAATCCGGCCGCCTTCTTCTATGGCAAGCCGATCACCCTCGAGGATCACCAGAGTTCCCGCTGGATCGCCGAACCGCTCCATCTGCTCGACTGCTGCCAGGAATCCGACGGCGGTGTCGCGATCGTGGTCACCAGCGTCGAGCGCGCCCGCGATCTCCCGCAGCGCCCGGCCGTGATCACCGCCGCCGCACAGGGTTCCGGTGCCGACCAGTACGTGATGACGAGCTACTACCGCGACGCCCTCACCGGCCTACCGGAAATGGGGCTGGTCGGCGAGCAGCTCTGGGCCCAGAGCGGTTTGCGGCCCGAGGATATGCAGGCCGCCATCCTCTACGACCACTTCACCCCGTTCGTGCTCATGCAATTGGAGGAGCTCGGCTTCTGCGGACGCGGTGAGGCCAAGGATTTCATCGCCGACGGCGCCATCGAAATCGGCGGTCGTCTGCCGTTGAACACCCATGGCGGACAGCTCGGCGAGGCGTATATCCACGGTATGAACGGAATAGCCGAGGCCGTGCGCCAGATTCGCGGTACTTCGGTGAATCCTGTTGCGGGCTTGGAGAACATCCTGGTCACCGCGGGTACCGGTGTTCCGACGTCGGGGCTGGTGTTGAGCGCCAACTGATTTCGTCCGTCACGCCCAGGCCGGATGGTCCCCAGCGCCGCCATCCGCGATAAGCAGAGCATGATCAGTCACTGTCGTAAGGCAGCAGAGTGAAATGGTCTGAGCCCCAGAGCGGACGAAGTCGGCGGAAGTGACGCTGGTCCAAGGTCACCATCGAGGTCGTGCGGTAACGGTCTGCTAGCACGACATTCGACGCGTCCGCGATTCCAATGTAGTCCTTGGGTCCGTCGAATCTGCGGGTAATAGCAAGCGCAACGGCATGGTCTTCGGCAGTCCACTCGGCCAGCTCATACGCGCCTGTCACGACATCGTGACCAAAGGCGCGCGCGGCGTCCGCCCCTAGTCGGGACGACAGCATGTAGTCAGCTTCGGCGACGATCAGGGGGGAGACAACAAGCAGATCGTCGGCCTCCTCGAGGATGCGTGCGATGGCTGGCTGCTCCGGATACGCCTCGTCGAAGGCAGCGAGGATGGCACTGGTATCGACGATGAGTACCGTCACTCGCCGAAGCCCCGAGCCAACTGCTCATCGATTTCCTCGGCGTTGAGCGGTCGGTCGCTGCGGTATCCACCGGTCGTTGGGCGTGGTTTCGCTGCACCCTCGTCGATGAGTCGGTCGATTTGCTGGGCTAACGTCAATCCGTGTGCTGCTGCCAAGCGGTGCAGCCGGTCACGCGTTGCCTTCGGCACCTTGATGGTTGTAGCAGTCATACCGCAGAGTATACCGATTGTCTGGTTGGCGCGGCAGGCCGTCGAGAGGGGATTCACATGACCGATCGGCATATTGTCGACGTCCACATTCTGCTCGTTCGTGGCCGGGAAGTGCTGCTCAGCAGGCGGCGCAGTGCGGACGAGTTCGATGGGTTGTGGCATTTGCCTGCCGGAAAGCTGGAAGTGGGGGAATCGGCGACGGCCGGTGCGGTGCGGGAAGCCTATGAGGAGGTCGGGGTGGTTATCGACCCGGCTGATCTGCGGCATGTGCATACCGCCCATGTGGTCGGCTCCGTCCGCGAGGCTCGGCTCGGGGTGTTCTTCGAGGCGCTGCGCTGGCGTGGCGAGCCGGTCAACCGGGAGCCGGACAAAAGCTATGAGCTGCAATGGTTTCCGCTGGACGCGCTGCCCGATGACTCGATCATCGAGTACCCCGCCGCGGGGCTGCGTGGCTACCTCGGTGGGGCCACCTACAGTGAGCGCGGCTGGTCGCAACGCTAGCCGTCGAGGTGGCGGGCCAGCAGCCCGGTGAGTTGATCAACGCTCTCGGCGGTGCCCGCGGGGAGGTTGGCGCGAGCGCCGGCGAAGCGGTCGAAGATGGTTCCCTCGATGACCGCGATGAAGTCGGCGGCGGCATTGCTGGGATCGGGGAAGTGCAAGGCACGGAACAGGTCTCGGGCTCGGATGGTCGAGAACAGGCTGTGCGCGAGTCGATCGTGCAGTTCGGGATCGGCCAGTTGGTCGATGATGAGCGCGTGCCGGACGATCAGGTGATTGCGTCGTTCGACGAGCAGTCGATCGAGCCATATCGCGATGGAGCGGGCGATGTGGGTCGCGTCGGCGGCTTCGGATGACGCGAGCTGGGCGGCGCTGAAGTCGTCGCGGGAGCGGGTGGTGATTCGGTCCGCAATCGCCTCGATGAGTGCCCGTTTGGTGCGGAAGTAGTAAGAAGTCGATCCGGCGGGCAGGTCGAGCGCGGTATCGAGGGCGCGGTGGGTGAGCGCTCGAATGCCTCGGGTGGCAATGAGGTCGATAGCGGCATCGGCGATCAATGTGTGTCGGTCGGTTGTGGACATCGTCACCTTCTGTGGCGGCCGTCTGCAGTGATCCTCTACAACTGTAGAGGATCAGGAGGATGCCGTGGAAGACAACGTCACATTGGATGCCGATCAGCTCCGGGCGCGGGCGCGACTGCTGGCACTGCTCGATCGGCGCGGCCATCCGGTGAAACGTCATCGCGGCAGCTACCTGTACGGCCGACCGGGCCGCGGCAAAACCATGCTGATGGACCACTTCTTCGCGGGCGTCGCATCGAATCGCAAGCGCCGCTTCCACTTCCACAACTTCTTCGCCGAATTGCATACCGCGGCCCATGAATCGGGCTCCATCGACAAGGCCATCGACACCTTGCTGGGCAATGCCGAACTGGTTTGCTTCGACGAATTCCATGTGCACGATATCGGTGACGCGATGCTGATCGCCCGGATGCTCGACGCGCTCTTCGCCCGCCACATCATGCTGGTGGTGACCTCGAATTACCCACCGGAACAACTGCTGCCCAATCCGCTGTTCCACGACCGTTTCCTGCCGACCATCGCGCGCATCGTCGCGCACCTGGACGTCGTCTCGGTCGATGGTCCACTCGACTACCGCACGCGCGGTGGCGCGGACACGGCCTTCGCGGCCGGGCGTTACCTGGTCTGTGACACGACCGACGCAGAAAACCCGGCGGCTCCCGGCCGCCGGGCGGCAGCGCCGGACGTGGGTGTCGATATTCCGGTGGGCACCCGCACGATCCGCGCCCGCGCCGTCGACGATGACGCACTCGTCATCGATTTCACCGCCTTGTGCGGCACCGCCACCGCCGCCTCGGACTACGTCGAACTGGCCCGACGCTTTCACCACTGGACCCTGCGTGACGTCGCACCCCTGCGCGAGGTCCCACCCGACTGGGCCATGCGCTTGGTCAACCTGATCGACGTGCTCTACGACGCGGATCGCGAGCTCACCCTCATGGCCCACGTGCCGCTATCGGACCTGGTGGCCGACGTCCCCGCCATCCCCGATATCGCCCGGACCGCAAGCCGCCTTGGTGAACTCCACCAGCCCGAATCCGTCGCGATCGGCGCGCACCGTACCGGCGCATATGTCGGTTGAAAAGCCCCTAGCATGGATTGAGAGGAGGTAATCCGAAGTATTCGATTCCATCCCGAGCCGACCACTCGGCATGTAACTATGTGCCTGTTCGGAGCTGTACTCAGATGTGGTGGTAGCAGGTGGTTAGGGCGGGAGCGCCGATATCGCGCGTGATCGTGCTGATCACGCTGCTGGCGTGTGCCGCGATCGCGCTGCGCGGCCACATTCCCGGGGCGCATGCTTCTGGTGACCACCGCGCGGTGCCATCGGCGCTCTCGGTGGTGCTGATGCCGGTGCTGCTCACCGTATCGGTGGTGATCCTGATCGCCGGGGTGATCGCCAGCCAGCACCGCCTGCCGTTGGCCATGCCGGAGGTGGATCGCGATTCCGAGCGCAGGCACGGACGTCTCGGCCGAGTGGGCCTGCTGGTGCTGGCCGCGCTGGCGGTGGTTTCACTGATCGTCGCGGCCGCGTCGGCGGTCTTCTTCGTCGGTTTCGGTCGCGAGGGCGAGCCGCCGTCATCGGCGCCACGGGAGGGATCCGGCCGCACTCCGGAGGAGGTCGTCACCACTGCGCCGACCCCCGATACCGCGCCGACTCATCTCGGTGGCACGGCGCTGCTGGTGGCCACCATCGCCGCATTCGCGCTGGTTGGTATGGCGCTGGCCGGGCTGATCGCGGTCGCGATGGCAGGCCAGCGCAAGCCGCGTACCGCGCCGGTCCCGGTGCCTGCGGCCGCGCCGACGGTGGCGGGTTCGCTGGCCCGCGCGGCCGAGATGGGCCTGGCCGCCATGAATGTGCCCGGCCAGGATCCGCGCGAGGCCATCATCGCCTGTTATGTCGCGATGGAACGCGGCCTGTCCTTCGATCGCGCGGCCGCGCCATTGGCCTCCGATACCCCGATGGAGGTGCTGGCCCGCGCCTTCGAACGCGGCGCCCTGCACGACGCGTCCGCCAGGGAACTGGTCGCGCTGTTCGAGGAGGCCAGGTTCAGTCCGCATTCGATGCTGGAGTGGCAGCGGATGCGGGCCGAACAACTGCTGCGTATCGTTTTGGCAGATCTTCAGGGGGAGATGGTATGAACCGTGCGATCGTGCTCGGTGCGCTGATCGTCATCGTGCTGATCGAACTCATCACCCTCGGCAGGGCGCGTGGCGCACTACTCGTCGCCGCCGGAATTCCGGTGGCGCTGGCCATGATTCAGCTGATCTGGTCGCTGTCGGGCCGGTCCGGCTGGAACTCCGATGCGGAGCAGGACTACATCGAGAACGGTCCCGCGGAAATGCTGCGGCACTGGCATGCCAGAGCGGAGATGCTCGCCGACCGCGCGGACGGTACCAGGGCCGACTGGGATCGGCATCTGCGTCCGCTGCTGGCCAAGGAGTTCGAGTTGTCCACCGGGCTGCGGGTCGCCAAGAACCGCAAGGCGACCGAGGCCGCCGGGAAACTGCAGTTCGGCCCGGAATTGTGGCGCTGGGTCGATCCGGCCAACTCGGCACTACGCGATCAGTCGACGCCCGCACCGGGGCGGGCAGCGCTGGACGAGATCCTGCGCCGCCTGCAGCGAATGTGAGTACCGGTCCCGGCGAGCCGGCGTGCGTAACCACGTAGGGCCCCGATCATTCCCAATTGAATAAGGCCGACAGAGAATGGGTTGAGGCAAGTGCGAGTAAACAAATGACGATGCCGATGGACGCGACCATCCAGCGCAGCGAGGCGGTGCTCCGGGAACTGTCCCGGGTGATCGTCGGCAAGCGGGATGAGTTGCAGCTGATCATGATCGCCGTGCTCTCCGGCGGTCACGTCCTGATCGAGGACCTGCCCGGCCTCGGCAAGACGCTCATCGCCAGGTCCTTCGCCGCCGCGCTCGGCCTGGACTTCACCCGCGTGCAGTTCACGCCCGACCTGTTGCCCGCCGACCTGCTGGGCTCCACCATCTACGACATGGCCTCGGGCCGGTTCAATTTCCGGCGCGGCCCGGTGTTCACCAATGTGCTGCTCGCCGACGAGATCAACCGGACACCGCCGAAGACGCAGGCCGCGCTGCTGGAGGCGATGGCCGAGGGACAGGTCAGCATCGACGGCGAAACCTTCCCGCTGCCACAGCCCTTCGTCGTGCTGGCCACCGATAACCCGATCGAGTACGAGGGCACCTATCCGCTGCCCGAAGCGCAGTTGGACCGGTTCGCGATGCAGTTGCGGCTGGGATATCTGTCGGAGAACGACGAACGGCAGATGATCCGCCGCCGCCTCGAGCGCGGTTCGGCGACACCGCAGGTGGTGCAGGTCGTGGACGCCAACGGGCTGATGGAGATGCGGCAGTCGGTCGAGTTCGTCACGGTGCATCCGGATGTGGTCAGCTATGTGGTCGCGCTCGCGACTGCCACGCGTGGGCATCCGCAGGTCGAGGTGGGTGCGAGCCCACGCGCCGAACTCGATCTGGTGCAGATGTCGCGGGCCCGTGCGTTGCTGCTCGGGCGCGACTACGTGATCCCGGAGGATGTCAAGGCGCTGGCGGTTCCGGCGATGGCGCACCGGATCACGCTGCGTCCCGAGATGTGGGTGCGTCGGATCCGCGGCGAGGACGTGATCACCGAATTGCTGCGCCGTCTGCCGGTTCCGCGCGCATCGGTGACCTGATGCGGGGCAGGAGATGACCCAGCCAGGTGTTTCCCAGCCGGACGCGACGCAGTCGGGTGGGATGCAGCCGGACGCGACGGAGTCGGGTGGGATGCAGCCGCAGGCGCCGCAGTCCGGCGGGATCGAGCCGGGCGCCGTTATCCAGGGGATCGCGGCGGCCCGGGCCTACGACGCGCGACGGCCGGGCCGCGACGAGCCGATGGCGGGCGGTGCACGGCACCGGGATATGAGTACCGCCATCGAGGCCGAATTGCGTTGGCGGCCAGCCCCCTTGGTATTCATGCTGGCGGTGGGCGCGGCGGTAGCGCTGGTACTCGCAGTGATACTCGGGCGCTGGCAGTTGGTCGTTTTCGCGGCCCCGCTGCTCGGTGTGCTCGCCACCGCGCCGTGGCAGCAGTCCTCGACCCGGATCCAGATCGACGGCGGCGGCACACTGCGCTGCTTCGAGACCGAGGAGATCGTGACGACGGTCGCCGCCTTCGTCGAATCGGGCCACGCGCTGCTGCGGCTGACTCCGGAGAAGTCCGCGGGCCTCGGAATCGAGATCGAGGAGGCGATTGATTCCGGAACGGCGCCCGCCGGGCTGCGGCTGGCACTGACCGCGGACCGGTGGGGTCGCTATCCACTGTCGGTGCGGGTCTCCGCGCTCAGCCCGGCGGGACTGTCCGTCGCGACCGCGGTACTGCCGGCCGGCCAGCTGTTCGTCTATCCGATCACCGATCCGCAGCGAATGAAGCTGCCGCGCACCGAACTTCCCGAACGGCTCGGCATCCACCTGACCCGCAAACACGGCCCGGGCGTCGAGTACGCCGATATCCGCGCCTACGCGCCCGGTGATCAGCTGCGGATCGTGAACTGGCCGGTGAGTGCGCGGCGCGGGCGACTGTACGTCACCGAACGGCTGACCAACCGATCGGCGGATGTGGTTGTGCTCGTTGACACTTCGCAGCAGGCGCCGGGTCCGGCCACCGACTCCCTCGAACTATCGGTACGCGGCGCGGCGCAGGTGGTGCAGTCGACGCTGCAGGCGGGGGATCGCACCGCGGTGGTGTGCCTCGGCCAGTCCCCGCGCTGGCTGCGCCCGGATATCGGGCGGCGGCAGTTCTATCGGATCGTGGACACCGTGCTCGATGTCGGCGATGAGCATATTCCGACCACCGGCACGCTGGCGCCGCACGCCGCCGTCCCGCTCGGCGCGATCATTGTCGCCTTCTCCACGTTGCTGGACACTCAGTTCGCGCTGGCGCTGATCGATCTGCGCAAGCGCGGGCATGTGGTCGTGGTCGTCGATGTGTTGCGCGGCACGCCCTTCCAGGAACAGCTCGATCCGACGCTGGCCAGAATGTGGAGTCTGGAGCGTGCCTCGATGTATCGGGATATGGGTACCGTCGGTGTCGACATCGTGGCCTGGACCGAAGATGCGCGACTGGACCAGGTCATGCGGTTGATCCCGGATCATCGCCGAAGTGTGCGGGTGCACCGATGATCCGATTCCTCGCCGTACTTTCCGGGGTCCTGCTGGTGACCTCGGTGACGTTGATGACCCCATGGGCCGGTATCCCCGCCGTGGTCCTGGTGGTGGCGGGCTGGTGGTTCCGCCTACCGGCGGTCGCCGCGGTCCTGCTCGCCGTCGGCGTGCTCGCCGCCGCTGATACCGGCGTACTTGCCGCCGCCGCAGCAGGATTGGTGGCCACCGCCTACCTCCTGAACACCGCCACCGTCTCCGCCCCCGTCGGCGTCGTCCCGACCACGGTGCCCTCCGTAATCGGCGCGGTAGCCTTCGCCGCCACGGCCGTCGGCGCGGCCCTGCTCCCGCTCCGCCTGGCCTGGGTCCCGATCGCCGCCCCGATCCTGGTGATCCTGCTGTACTTCCTGGTGATCCAGGGCGTAACGATCAAGCGAGGACGCGACGGGGGAGAAACCGCAACAGCCGGTCAGCCTGCCTCGATGGGCAAGCTGTGATGGCACCCGTACAGGTTGAGTGGTTCGGATGTCCCGACTGGAACGCATCACCTCCGACTCTGCCGTCTACCACGGCAAGCCGGTGGTACGTGGCCTCCGGTATCCCGTGGAGATGCTCCTCGAACTGCTGGCGGCAGGCATGAGCATCGACGACATCCTCGCGGACTATTCCGATCTCGAAGGTGACGACGTGCTGGCGGCGCTCGAGTACGCCGCGATCGTGACCGCCCAGCGGACAACGATTCCCTTCAACGCGGCGTGAAGTTCGGGCTCAGGCGGGCAGGAATCGCAGGGTGACGTCGCCGAGGACCGGGGCGTCGGCACGTTCGACAACTGTTGCGGCAATGGTCAACTCGCCCGCACCGCGCCAGATTCGGGTGCGGATGGTTTCGCCCGGGTAGAGCACGCCTGCGAAGCGGGCGCGGAAGCCGGTGACGCGGCCGGCATCCGAATCCAGCACCGTGTCGGTGGCCGTCTTGCAGACGATGCCGTAGGTGCACAGGCCGTGCAGGATCGGATTGGGGAAGCCTGCGGCATGGGCGAATTCGGGATCGGAATGCAGCGGGTTGCGGTCGCCGCACATGCGGTACAGCAGGGCCTGCTGCGGGAGGGTCGGCGTGGTGACGTCGAAATCCGGTGCGCGGTCGGGGAGTTCGGTCTTGGTGCTCGGGCCGCGTTCGCCGCCGAAGCCGCCCTCGCCCTTGGCGAAGATGGATGAGCGGGCGGTCCACAGCGGTTCGCCGTCGGAACCGGTGACCGTATGCTCCTGCACCACAACAGCGGCCGAGCCTTTATCCCACAGTTCGGTAATGCGCCCGGTGCTGGTGGCCTTTCCGGCGGCCGGAATCGGGCGATGCACCTCGACCTCCTGGTGGCCGTGCACCACCTTCGCCAGATCGATATCGATGCCGGGGAACTTGACCTTCGGCGGTTCGGTGTCGTGGAAGGTGGCCGCGACGGTGGCGAAGGTCGGCAGCACTTGCGGCGCGCGGTCGTCGAGGTAGCGCAGTTCGGCCGCATCGGTCCAGCGCGTGCCCGCCCCGAGTCCCAGCTGATACAGCTGCACGTCCGACGGTGACCAGGCGAACTCCCGGCTCGGGAGTTCCGCGCCGAGCGCGATTTTCGGATCGATGGGCATCGAGTTCTCCTTGTGAATGCTTGTGGACAGATTCATCTGCCGCTGCGGGCGGGCCGTGGTCGGATGCGGTCCGGCGAGGTGGCCTGCGGTTCGTCGCTCACGGGGACGGTTGCCTCGAATCGATCCTGCGGCGACCACATCCGCCTGGGCAAGGGGGCGTCCACTCGGTGAGACGCCCCCTTGGATCGCTTACGCCTCGGCGGTGGCCTCGGCCGACAGTCGCTTCTTGCGTTCGGCGATATCCAGCACCGCGAGATAGCCGAAGGTTATCGCGGGGCCGATGGTGGCGCCGGGGCCCGCGTAGGTGTGGCCCATCACCGGGGTGGCGCTATTGCCGGAGGCGTACAGACCCTCGATCACGTTGCCGTCCTCGCGCAGCACGCGACCGGCGGTATCGGCGACCAGACCACCCTTGGTGCCCAGGTCGCCGGGCACGATCTCGGCCGCGTAGAACGGGCCCTGCACCAGCCCGGCGAGGCAGGGGTTGGGCTTTACGGTCGGATCGCCGTAGTACCGGTCGTAGTGGCTGTTGCCGCGGCCGAAGTCCTCGTCCTTACCGGTCTCGGCGAAGGTGTTGAACCGCTCGACGGTCGCGGCCAGATTCGCCGCCGGTACGCCGATCTTGCCGGCCAATTCCTCGAGGGTATCGGCCTTGACGATGCGGTCGTTTTCCATCCAGCGGGACGGAAACCGCTGACCAGGCTGCAATCCGGCGAAGATGTAGCGGCTCCGGTAGCGCTGGTCGAAAACCAGCCACGCGGGGATATTCGCGCCCGGACCTTCACCCTGCCCATATTCGCCGCCGTACATGGTGTGCACAGCCTCGACGTAAGGAGCGGACTCATTTCCGAATCGCTTGCCGTCGGCGTTGACCATGATGGTGCCGGGCAGATTCCGCTCGGCCAGCGCGAACCACGGCTTGCCGCCCTTGAAGATGGTCGGCCCCCACCAGGAATCCTCCATGAAGCCGACCGCGCCGCCCACATCCATGCCCGCGTTGATGCCGTCGCCGGTGTTGGCTGCCGCGCCGGTGGTCCACTCGGTGGTGATGGGCGCACGCTGGTACTTGGTGCGCATTTCGGCATTGTGCTCGAAACCGCCGCTGCCGAGCACAACGCCGTACTTGGCGGTGAACCGCACCGTCTCGCCGTTGTGTTCGGCCTCGACGCCGGTGACCACGCCGTTGTCCACAATGAGCTTGGTCAGCGGAGTGTTCAGCAGCAGCGGCACATTCGCGTCCATGAGCCCCTTGCGCATGGCGGCGATGATGGCCTGTCCCATGCCGAGGATGTGCTTACCGGTCCACTTGGCGAAGTAGGTGCGCGCGCCGACCCGGATGGCGCGCATGATGCCCTTGGGGTGACGGCGGATCAGGTTGAGCCGGACGAAGTCGGCCTGCATGACGACGACGTTCAGCGGAGCCTTGGCGTAGGGCGGCTCCAGGTTGAACCGCTCGTCGCCGAGCACCTTGGCGTTGAACGGCGCGGGTTCGCACGAGCGTCCTTGGCCGAGGCCGCCGGGGGCCTCCGGGTAGTAGTCGGAGTAGCCGGGCACCCACTTCATCTTCAGCGGCGTGTGGTCGAGGACGAAATCGAAGGCTTCCGCGCCCCGGTCGATGTAGGTGTCGATCCGGTCCTCGGGCACCACGTCGCCGATGATGCTGTGCAGGTAGGTGCGGGCGTCCTCGCGGTCATCGGGACGGCCGGCCGCCCGGAGCGCCTTGTTGCCGGGGATCCACACACCACCGCCCGAGCGTGCGGTCGACCCGCCGTAGTGCGCGGCCTTCTCAATGATCACCGCACTCAGTCCATGGTGGGCTGCGGCGAGGGCGGCGGTCATCCCGGCAGCGCCGCTGCCTACCACCACCACATCGTATTCCCGATCAGTCATGTAGAACACGTTATAGAATGGGGGCGCATTTGGTCTATGTTGAGTGGCAGAAGACTTGCTCGGCGTTCCATTCGTCGAGAAAACTTGTTTCAGTTTCTGACCGGAGTGATGTACATGGGCCTCGAATGGGACCTGGCCGCCGACGTAGTCGTCGTCGGATACGGCGCCGCCGGTGCGGCGGCCGCGCTGGAAGCGACGGATACGGGTGCGCAGGTGCTGGTGCTGGAGCGTTTCGCCGGTGGCGGCGCGTCGGCGCTATCCGGCGGCATCATCTACGCGGGCGGCGGCACATCGGTGCAGCTAGAGGCGGGTGTGCGCGATACGCCCGAGCAGATGCTGGCCTATCTGCGGCGCGAAGTCGGCACCGCCGTCACGCCCGAGACGCTGCGGCGATTCGTTGCCGAGAGCCCCGCGATGATCGAATGGCTGAAGGGACACGGGGTGCCGTTCGAGGCATCGCTGTGTCCGTACAAGACGTCGTATCCGAATGACAGCTACTACCTCTACTACTCGGGTAGTGAGGTCTCCGGTTACGGCCGTGAGGTCGCGACGCCCGCGCAGCGCGGACACCGGGTCAAGGGCAAGGGGACCTCGGGTAAGCAGCTCACCGGCCCACTGGCGGCCTCGGCCGCGCGGCGCGGGATTCGGGTGGAAACCCTCACGCAGGCAACACGATTGATCCTCGACGACAACGGCACGGTGATCGGCGTCGAATGCGAAACGCTGCGCGACGCCCCCGGCCAGGTCAGGGACCGCTACACCCGGATGGCGAAAATCGCCGCCAAACCCGGCATCTACTACCCGCCGCTGCGCAAGGCGCTGGAGCGTCGGCTGGCAAAGCTGGATCGCCGCTACCGCACCACGATTCGGATTCAAGCCCGCCGCGGCGTGGTGCTCAGCGCGGGCGGTTTCATCGCGAATCGGGAGATGCTGCGCGAACACGGGCCGCGATATCGCGGCGGACTCGCACTCGGCACGACCGGTGATGACGGCAGCGGGATCCAGATGGCCCAGCAGGTCGGTGCGGCCACGGATCGGATGCGCAATATCTCGGCGTGGCGATTCATCCTGCCGCCCAGTGCCTTTACCGGTTCGGTCTTGGTCGACGCCGCCGGCCGCCGGGTCATCGATGAGACCCGCTACGGTGCCGCGGTCGGCCATGCGTTGATCACCGAGCACGACGGTAAGGGATGGCTGCTCGCCGACAACGAGCTCATGCGCACCGCGATTTCGCAGATTCGGAGTCAGGCGGCCTGGTTCCAGCGCGGGCAGTTCGAGGCGATGCGCCGGACCGCGGTGCGCGGCGCGACTCTGGATGCCGTTGCGGCGAAGGCCGGTATCAATGCGGACGGGTTGCGCGCCACCGTCGCCGAGCACAATGCCGCCATCGAGAACGGTTCGCCCGATCCGGTCGGCAAGCCCGCCGAATTCACCAAGACGGTGGGGGCCGGGCCGTTCTGGCTGCTGGATGTGGGTATCAAGCCGAGCGTTGTCAACCCGTGCCCGATGCTCACCCTCGGCGGCGTGGTCGTCGACGAGAGCACCGGAGCCGTGCAATCGTCCGCCGGAACCGATATCCCCGGCCTGTACGCGGCCGGGCGCACGGCGGTGGGCATCTGCTCGGACTCCTATGTCAGCGGATTGTCCCTGGCCGACTGCATCTTCTCCGGTCGGCGTGCGGGCAGGTTCGCGGCGGGTGCCGACACGCTTTCGCGGGCAGTCGTGCCCGAAGCGACAACAGTGGAAGGAAATTAGCGTGCTGTCCGACGTGGTACGAATCGAATTGGCCGATGAACTCCAGGGCGCCGAGCGCGACCGGGTCGGCATCGATCCCCTCATCGCCAGGCATCCCGATATTGATGTCGTCGACGCCTACGAGATCCAGCTGATCAATATCCGGCGCAAGCTCCACGCTGGCGCAAAGGTGGTGGGGCACAAGGTCGGTCTGTCCTCGCTCGCCATGCAGCAGATGATGGGTGTCGACGAACCCGACTACGGTCACCTGCTCGCGGATATGGAGGTTTTCGAGGATGTTCCGGTCGAGACCTCGCGCTATCTGATCCCCCGGGTCGAGGTCGAGGTCGGCTTCATCCTCGGCGCGGATCTGCCCGGTGCGGATTGCACCGAGGCCGATGTGCTCGCGGCGACGGTCGCTTACGCGCCGTCCATCGAGCTGATCGATTCGCGGA
Organism: Nocardia sp. CA-107356; assembly: GCF_050946365.1. Classification (NCBI taxonomy): domain Bacteria; kingdom Bacillati; phylum Actinomycetota; class Actinomycetes; order Mycobacteriales; family Nocardiaceae; genus Nocardia; species Nocardia sp. CA-107356. Next base: position 655,928 of record NZ_CP191992.1, read on the forward strand.
TCAAGGACTGGAAGATCGGGCTGGCCGACACCATTTCCGATAACGCGTCGTCGGCCGGCTTCGTACTCGGTGCGGCGCGGGTCGCGCCGGAAGACCTCGATATCAAGGCCATTGACGCGGTGCTCACCCGCAACGGTGAGGTGATCGCCGAGGGCCGCAGCGATGCCGTACTGGGCGATCCGGTGATCGCGGTGGCCTGGCTGGCCCGCAAGGTAGCCAGCTTCGGGGTGCGATTGAAGGCGGGCGACATCGTGTTGCCCGGCTCCTGCACCCGCGCCATCGACGCCCGTGTGGGCGATTCGTTCCACGCCGAGTTCGCCGGACTCGGTTCTGTCCGTTTGCAATTCAACTAGGAGGCTGGCCGTGTCCGAAACGGGGACCGTCACCGCCGCGATCGTCGGATCCGGCAATATCAGCACCGATCTGCTGTACAAACTGCTGCGCTCCACCACAGTGGAACCGAAGTGGATGATCGGAATCGACCCCGAGAGCGAGGGGTTGAAGCGCGCCCGCGGGCTCGGGCTGGAGACCTCGCACGAGGGCGTCGACTGGTTGCTCGCGCAGTCGGAACTGCCGGATCTCGTCTTCGAGGCAACCTCGGCGTATGTACATCGGGCCGCCGCACCCAAATATGCCGAAGCCGGAATCCGCGCGGTCGATCTCACGCCCGCCGCCGTCGGGCCCGCGGTCGTGCCACCGGTGAATCTGGTCGGCGCGAATCTCGATGCGCCGAACGTCAATATGATCACCTGCGGTGGTCAGGCCACCATTCCGATCGTCGCGGCGGTCTCGCGCGTGGTGCCGGTGCCCTACGCCGAAATCGTGGCCTCGGTGTCCTCGGTCTCCGCCGGACCTGGCACCCGCGCCAATATCGATGAGTTCACCAAGACCACATCGCGTGGTGTCGAGACCATCGGCGGAGCACAGCGCGGCAAGGCGATCATCATCCTGAACCCGGCCGAACCGCCGATGATCATGCGCGACACCATCTTCTGCGCGATTCCCGAGGACACCGATACCGACGCGATCGCGGATTCCATCCACCGGATGGTCGCCGATATCCAGAAGTACGTGCCGGGTTACCGGCTGCTGAACGAGCCGCAGTTCGACCCGCCATCGGTGGTTTCCGGTGGTATGGCGAAGGTTTCGGTCTTCGTCGAGGTCGAGGGCGCGGGCGACTTCCTGCCGCCGTACGCCGGCAACCTCGACATCATGACCGCCGCCGCCACCCAGGTGGGCGAGGTCATGGCACAGCAGATTCTGTCGGCCCGGGTGTAAGGAGCCTTCAACATGGTCTATTCAGCAGAACTCGACATCCGCGTCACCGATACCTCACTGCGTGACGGCTCGCACCACAAGCGCCACCAGTTCACCGCCGACGATGTGCGCAATATCGTCGCGGCGTTGGACGGTGCCGGTGTGCCGGTCATCGAGGTGACCCACGGCGACGGACTCGGCGGCTCATCGTTCAACTACGGCTTCTCGCATACCCCCGAGCAGGAGCTGGTCAAGATCGCGGCGGAGACGGCCCAGCAGGCCAAGATCGCGGTGCTCATGCTGCCCGGCGTCGGCGTCAAGGAGGACATCAAGATCTCCCAGGACAACGGTGCCTCGATCTGCCGCATCGCCACGCACTGCACCGAGGCGGACGTGTCGATCCAGCACTTCGGCCTCGCGCGCGAGCTGGGTCTGGAAACCGTTGGCTTCCTGATGATGTCGCATACCCAGCCGCCGGAGGCGCTGGCCAAGCAGGCTCGCATCATGGCCGATGCGGGTTGCCAGTGTGTCTACGTAGTGGACTCTGCGGGCGCGCTTGTGCTCGAACAGGTTTCGGACCGGGTCGCCGCGCTGGTCGCCGAACTCGGCGATGACGCTCAGGTCGGATTCCACGGCCACGAAAACCTGGATCTGGCGGTGGCCAACTCCGTCTACGCTGTTCGCGCGGGCGCGAAGCAAATCGACGGCAGCGCACGGCGATTCGGCGCGGGCGCGGGTAACACTCCGGTCGAGGCGTTCGTCGGCGTCTGCGACAAGCTCGGCATCAAGACCGGTATCGACTTCTTCGCGATCGCCGATGCGGCCGAGGATGTGGTCCGGCCCGTTATGCCGCAGGAATGTCTGCTGGATCGTCAGGCGCTGATGATGGGCTATGCGGGTGTGTACTCGAGCTTCCTCAAGCATGCCGAGCGTCAGGCGGAACGCTATGGGGTCTCCGCGGCCGAGATGCTGGTGCGCGCGGGCAAGCGCAAGTTGGTCGGCGGTCAGGAGGACCAGCTGATCGATATTGCGCTCGAACTCCAGCGTGAGGCGTCCGTCTCCGCCTGATCACCACCGCAAAGGCCGCGACCGTTCGGTCGCGGCCTTTGCCATGGGGGTGGTTCGGCAGCGACCCGTTCGGTGCCGACGATCACGGCGAACGGGCGCGACTCCTCGACCCGCAGCACGTCGACCGAATGTTCAGAATGGCGGCCAACGCGAGCATCCCGCTGTCGCATATCCAGTAACTGCCTCGCACAGGCCGTCCGTCACGTGTGCGCGGAGCTCACTGGATATGTGACGGCAGGTGAACATTCGAATTCGGGGTCGCGGACGGTCGGAGAATCGGAGACTATGAACCGTGATCTGTCCGCATTGCAATGCGAACCTGCTGCGCAAGGAGCGTGGCGGTCGGCGCTGTTCGACGTGTAAGCGGGAGTTCGCGCTCGAGCCGAAGGAAAGTCCGTTCGGGCTGCACGATATTCGGGTGCGCACGCTGGCCGAGCGGCTCGGTGCCGGGCGGGGGCTGCGGTTCACCTTGGTGCAGCTCTGGTATGCGGCCGGGCGCAAGAAGGTTCCGGATGCGGAGCGGGTGTACAAGCGGGTGCGCATCGGGGTTTCGGTGACCATCGTGGTGGTCGCCTTCCTCTTGATGGTGACTCGCGCGGCACCGGCGGGGGCAGTGATTCTGCTCGGCGTGCCGGTTCTGGCGCTGACCATTGTCGGTCTGCACGTCGCACGACCGTGGTTCCAGCAGCGCGCAACGGTCCGAATGCCGGTGCCGTACAACGTCTTCCGGCGCGATGTGATCGACCGTTGGACGTCCGTTCACGGTGGCCGGCCGCCCGGATCGATCGACGAAGCTCAGGTCCGACCACCAGTCGTTGACCAGCCTCGATTCGCGGTGCTGTGCCCGGATGCGAGCGTGCTCGCCTGCCTTGCCGCGAACAATGTGTCGCAGACCTGGGCCATGGCGCTCTCGGATCGCATCGATCGGCTGCCGCCGGATGTGCCGGTGATCGTATTGCACGATGCCAGCCTGCCCGGTGTTGCGCTGGCGGGGCAGGCCCGCGTCGTGCTCGGCGGCCGGGCCGTGGTGGTCGGCCTGTCGCCGCGCGCGGTATCGGCCAATGCGTCGGCGCTGCGGCTGCGTGAGCCGCGGCCGCCGCAAGCCGATACCGCATTCCTGAGTCGAGAACCGTTATCGGTGGCGGAGATCGAATGGCTCGCCGAAGGATGGTGGTCGCCGATCGCCGCGATTCCGCCGGCCAAACTGCTCGCGGTGCTGGAACGGGCGGTCGAGCGGGTCGAGGATGCGGCTGATCCGGAGCGGCGGCGCGCCCGCGAGGTAGGTTTCCTCACGTGGCCGACCGGGTGAAACAGCATGTGCTCGATCGGTTGCTGCGCATCGCCGCCGAGCGAGCTGCCGCGCCGAGCGGCCTCCGGTTCACCGAGCGCCAGCTCTACTACGAGGTATGCCGCATACTCACGCCGATGCGACCGATCCCACGGCACTTCGCGTTCACGGTCCCCGCACCGTTGACCTACGCGTCGTTTCGCACCGCGCTCGACCGCCACGCCGAGCTACCGGGCCTGTTGACGATCACGCCGCCGAAGGTCACCCGTGCCGGGCGGCATACGCCGGAACCGGATCTATTCGACTACGGCCTGCCCCGGCTGCTCGTCTGCGAGTCGGATGCAATCGCACAGATGTTGCGCGCCAACGGATTACCGATGGAATCGGCATGTCCGGTGTTCAGCGCCGCCGAACTGCCCCTCGATCCCGGTATCGCGGGCATGCTCGCCCAGGTCGAAGGCACCATCTACCTCCTGCACGATGCGAGCGCGGACGGACTCACCTTCCCCGCGCGGTTGGCGCAACTGACCGATATTCCGGACGGTGTGCGAATCGTCCCCTTGGGCTTGCGCCCCCGCCAAGCAGGCACTCTGCACCTACCGCATGTCCGTGACCGTGGGGCGAATATGGTTGCGGCGCAGGTGGATTCGTCGGGAACTATACCGTTGCGCCGCAGCTCGGCGCCGAGTGTCGAGGCGGCGCGGGTGGATTCGTGCGAGCGTGAGAAGTTGTCCGACGAGCTGGCATCGAGTGCCGGGGCGGCGCGGGTGGATTCGTGCGAGCGTGCAGAGTTGTCCGGTACCCATGCCTCGCGCACGTTGGTGGCGCAGGTGGATTCGTGGGAACGCGCGTGGCTGCGTCGCGGCCGCTTCGTCGAGGTCGAAGCGGTACGCCCGGCCTCGTTGCTGCGCACCGTGCACCGCTTGGTTCGTGAGGTCCACCCACCCCGCACCACCCTGACCGAACTACGCCGCGCGCGAAACGCGGGCTTCCTGACCTGGCCGGCCGCATGAGTTTCCAGAGCACCGTACGGCCCGGCCCGCCGACGGCACCGGTCGATCGCTGGGAGTGGGTGGCTGTGGCGCGGTCGCTGGGGCGAGGTGGATGCCGTTCGTTCGGCGGCGCTGCTGCATCGTCTGGTTCGCGGGGTGTGCGTGGCGGGAACATACTCGACCGCACTGCGCGGTGTCTGGAACGCGGGTCTTCTGACCTGGCTCGCCGTATGACGTTTATGGGCACTGTGTGCCAGCCGGGGGCGGTAGCGGTCGATCGCTGGGAGGCTGCGGCGCGGCCTCTGGGGCGAGGTGGATGCCGTTCGTTCGGCGGCGCTGCTGCATCGTCTGGTTCGCGAGGTGTGCGTGCCGGGGACACACTTGATCGAACTACGCACCGCCCGGACTACGGGGCTTTCGACTTGGCTCGCCGCATGAAAGGGAACCGTTGTGCCGGAGCATCGGCAGATCACTTATACCGATGAATTGCTTGCTGACGGGTCTGTGCACCGGCGGTACGCCGACGGGCGTCAGGAGTGGCGGACCCGGGGTGCGCACGGGGTTGTGGCCTGGCGCGACGATCGGGGTAACTCCGGGAGCGATGAGGCGCTCGGTCCGAAGGTCGTGAAACGCCGGTATCACAACGGATCTGTGGTGTACGGCCGGGAAGCGGGGTTCGGGCGCACGCTCTGGGGTGACGGTGTGCTGACCGTTAATCGGTCCTCGTTCGGTGGTCGGCTCGGTGGCATTCTGGCCGCGGTGGCGGGCGGCGCACTGCTCGGCGCGCTGGTCATGCCGCCGAGTTCGCTGACCGCTGTGGAAGAGGAGGAGTTGCGCCGACAGGCGGTCGCGCAGTCGTCCGGATCCGGCGACGGGGGTGGCGATTACGGCGGTTGGGATGATGACGCCGCCGACGACGGCGGCGATTTCGGCTGAGGGGAACGATGTCTCGTTGGTGTGCTTTCCTGACGCCCGACGACCCGACCGGTCAGGTGCGGGCAGTCGGCGGTCACCCGGTGTCGGTGACCGGTTGTCACGCATTCGGTTTGCTCGACGGGCCCGGCATCGCGGCCGGTCCTTTCAGTACGTCGGGCGGTGCGGGTCGGCCGTCGGGCCGTGTGCTGACGGCGGTTGGTGAGGTCACGCTGTTCAACGCGGTCCAACTGCGCGCGCGACTCGGTTCGGACGCTCCGCCGCCCGGCTGCGCCGATGCTGAACTGTTGTTGCACTGCTACGCACGGTTCGGCCTCGATGGGATCGCGGCGGCGGACGGCATGTTCGCCTTGGCCATTGCCGACGGCGACGATCTGGTGTTGATCCGCGACCACGTCGGCACCCGCACGCTCTTCCATGCGCGCGCCGGTGATGGCTGGGCCGCGTCCACATCGCTACGGGCATTGCATCGGTGGCCCGCACTGCGCACCGGACTGCATCTGCCCGCGGTTCGGTCGTTCCTCACCTTCGCCTATCTGCCGGGACGCGAGACGCTGCTGCGCGGCGTCGACGAGGTGCTGCCCGGCCGTTGCGTTCGCCTGCACGACGACGGATCGATGACCGAGGAAATCTACTGGGAGCCGACCGAAGTCGAGGATGCGCGTTCGGCCGCTGAGCACGCGCTGGAACTGCGCGAACTACTCGAGGACGCGGTCGCCAGGCGACTGCCCGCGGGCGAACCAGTCGGGGTGCTGCTCTCCGGCGGCATCGACAGCAGCCTGGTCACCGCCCTGGCCGCTAAGCTGCACGATCAGCGGGTGCGGTCGTATTCCATCAGCTTCGGTGGCACCACGCCGAACGAACTCGCATACTCCGGACTCGTTGCCACGCACTGCCATACCGAACATCGGGTACTCACCGTGCCCGGTGAGACCGTCGCGTCGCGACTCGCGGAGACGGTGTCACTACTGGACTGCCCGGTCGGCGACCCGCTCACCGTGCCGAATCTGATGCTCGCCGAAGCCGTTGCCGCGGACGGTATTCGGGTGGTCCTCAATGGCGAGGGTGGCGACCCGGTCTTCGGTGGCCCCAAGAATCTGCCGATGCTGATCTTCGAACTGTCCCGCGATGATCCGGCTTCGGATGCCAGGGCATCGGCCTATCTGGACAGCTACCGCAAGTGCTACGGCGACCTGCCCATGCTATTGAGTCCCGACGTGCTGACCGCACTGACCGACGCACCACCGCTGACCGATCTGGTCGCGCCGTATCTGCGCCAGGGCCGGATGACCAGCCTGCTCAACCAGTTGTTGCATACGAATCTGCGCACCAAGGGCGCGCACCACATTCTCACCAAGGTCGAACGACTCACCGCCGCAAGCGGTTTGGAGGGGCGCGCGCCGCTGTTCGACCGCGCCGTGATCGACCACGCATTTCGCGTGCCCGGTCGATTCAAGCTGGCCGGGACCAGCGAGAAGTGGATTCTCAAACAGGCTGTGCGAGACCTACTTCCGGAGACCATTGTGGACCGACCGAAGAGTGGGATGCGAGTTCCCGTGCAGCAGTGGCTCACCGGGCCGCTGCGCGAACTCGGTCACGACCTACTGCTCGGGTCCTCCGCGCGGGCGCGCGGCCTGTTCCGGGAGGACACCATCCGCTCCTGGTTGCGCGGCGATGGCGCGCTGCTGCCGCGGCAGGGCGGCAAATTGTGGCTCGTGCTGTCGTTGGAGCTGTGGTTGCGGTCCTTCGACGTGGGGCCATGACCCGTATCCGTACGTTGCAGTAGTACCGAGGAGCCGCATGTCCGATCCCCGAATCAAACACCGCGCCGACGATGAGAACGAGATCCACGACCTGGCCGACTTCGTGGATGCCGGACGCAATGTCGTCACCCCCGTCGCGCAATTCCCGCCAGCCGTCGCCGAGGTGATCGTCCGGGCATTCGCCCAGATCGTCCGCAACGCCAAGGCAAGTCGCGCCGCGACCGTCCCCGACGCGGATGGCGTCATCCGATCCCAGACCTTCGAAGAGGGCGACGTCTACCTGATCGAGACGCCCTTCGACGGCTTCTTCGCTGACCGCTACATCATGGACTTCTACAATGCCGAGGAACGCGGCATCTGTTCGCGGATGCATCTGCACACCGGCCTGCGCTTCGTCCGGATGATGACCGGCCCCGATACCCACATTCGGGTGGGCAGCCTCTCGCCATTCCGGGTGACCGACGTCGTCGGCGTTACGCCCTTCGCGCCGAGCGAATTCGAGGACGAACTACCGGATACGCCGCCCGGCCTGCACCGCACCAGATACAACCTGATCGTCCCGGCCTGCTCCTTCGTCGATATGCAGATTCCGCGCGGCGTCAGCCACCAGTTCAACGCGATCGGCCCGCATGCGGTCATCGACTCGGTCCACCCCGAAGAGTCCATCGAGGTCTTCCGCGAACAGATGTCCGGCCTGAAGATGATGGCCCAAACCGTCTTCCTGGCTGAAGAATTGCCGGATGCCGCCTCCTGCACGTCACTGACGTAGCGGACTCAGTGCTCGCGCACATCCAATGGTCGGCTCGCAGGGCGCAACATATGCGAGGGCGCCACACAATGTGCGACAGCTGGGAGTCGCCGGATTAATTCGGTTGCGATCACCGAGTGGCGTGCATACCGTGGAGACAACGAGTTCAGGGAAGGATCCGGCAATGACCACGAAGGCGAAATTCGAACGGCGTGAGCGCTTGTTCGATGCTGCCTCGAAAGGTCGGTCCTCGCAGGATATTTCGTCATATGGCATTTCGGATAGTAGCGCCATGGGCGGTCCGTGACATAGCTTTACTTGTGTCGCAAAGGGTCGCATCAGGCAAATGCCGGGTTGCGGCCCTTCTTCATTTCGCGGCACCTCGCCGCACCTATCCGCATACCGCGAGACTGCGCGCATGCAGTCTTTGAAAACTGAACAGCGATAGCGTATTTCACACAGCAGTGTGAATATGGGGACGGGGCCTGGTGGCTCACCCTGACTGTAAATCAGGTGCTTCGGCAGGTAGGTTCGATCCCTACCGTCCCCACTGCGGCGCAGTTGCTCTGTTGGTATGGGCAACCTGACTTTCATTCAGGGACCACGTCGGTTCGATTCCGATCTGCGTCACGCCCGTTCAACTCAATGGTGGAGAGCGCCTCTCTGATACGGAGGAGAAGTTCAACTCTCTCAACGGGTATCGCTTCTTCTGCTCATCCGGCAAAGCGTCTGGCCGCCGACCAGGAGTGCTCGGTTCGAGTCCGGGAAGAAGTTCGATTTCATGGCCTCGTGCTCTGTTGGTCGAGCACTCTGATTGTCGATCAGAGCGACGCGGGTTCGATTCCCGTCGAGGTCGCGATGCGCCTGTAGCTCAGTTGGTGCGCAGGCCGTCGAGTGTCACGGCGATCATCCGGTCGGCGGCTTCGGGCACCGTTTCGCATGCGACCCCGATGCCATGGCCGAATCTGAGCAGATCGCGCGGTTCGATGTCGTTACGGATCTCGCCGGCATCCTGTGCCGCCTGTAGGAGTGCGGCCGCCGCGTCGGTGATCATCGTCCGGCACAGCTGGAAGGTCGGTGAGCCCTTGTCCATTCCGGCCTTCAGGGTGGTCGCGAGGCTGCGATTGTCCATCACCCACTGCACCTGTTCGCGCAGCCACTGCTCGAAGGCGTCAGCGGCCGAATGGGTTTCGAGCAGTTCGTGGGCGCGGGCGCTCAACTGTTCGATACTGGAACGGTATACGGCTTCGATCAGCACCTCGCGGCTCGGAAAGTGCCGGTAGAGCGTGCCGATGCCGACGCCGGTGCGCCGCGCGATCTCTTCCAGTGGAGCCTCGGGCCCTTGTTCGGCGAACGCCTCCTGAGCGGATGCCACGATCCGCTCGTAGTTGCGCCGGGCGTCCGCGCGCATCGGCCGTCCCGTCGACGGTGCTGCCATATTCCCTCCAGTGGAAAACGGAAGGACCCTCCAGTTAGAGTTGCATAACTGGAGGAACCCTCCATATGATAGCTCTATCGGAAACGGAGGCTCCCTCCGTTTGAATCTCATGCGATGGAGCGTTCTTTGTCCACCACCATCTCCGCGGACACTCGTGTGTCCGCAACCTCCAACGCCGGTCGGCTCCGATCCGGCATCGTGCTGGTCACCCTGCTGACCTGCCAATTGATGATCATCCTCGACATCACGGTGATGAATGTCGCGCTGCCGCGCATCCGCACCGACCTGCACTTCAGCGCGACGAATCTGTCCTGGGTGATGAACGCCTACACCCTGGTCTTCGGCGGTCTGCTGCTGCTCGGCGGCCGTGCCGGTGACCTGTTCGGCCGGCGCAACTTGTTTATCGCCGGTACCGCACTGTTCACCCTGGCCTCGCTGGCGGGCGGGCTGGCTCCATCGGCGACCTGGCTGCTCATCGCCCGTGTCGTCCAGGGCATCGGCGGTGCCATGGCCGGGCCGAGCACCCTCGCGCTGCTGACCACGACATTCAGCGAACCCAAAGCCCGGATGCGGGTGCTCGCATTGTTCTCCGGCATGTCCAGTGCGGGCTTCGCGATCGGCCTCATTGTCGGCGGACTGCTGACCGAATGGCTGAGCTGGCGCTCCGCACTGTTCATCAATGTGCCCTTCGGCTTGGCTGTCGTCGTGCTCGCACTGCGCTATCTGCCAGACGGTGTGCGTCAGCCCGCCCGCCTCGACCTGCCGGGTGCCGTCACCGCGACCGGCGGCGTCGCCGCACTCGTCTACGGCTTCATCAGCGCCGCATCACACGGCTGGGGCGATGCGGGGACCGATATCTGGCTGGCGGTCGGCGCCGCATTGATCGCCGCCTTCCTGGCCATAGAGGCGCGAACGGCCCAACCCCTGCTGCCATTGCGGCTGTTCGTCGATCGCAATCGCGCCGCGGCCTACGCCAATATGTTCCTCGGTCCGATGGCCGGCATGTCGATGTTCTTCTTCCTCACCCAATACCTGCAGGAAGTACGCGGATTGACCGCGCTGACAACGGGTTTCGCCTTCATGCCGACCGCATTGCTGATGTTCACCATGATCCGGCTGATCCCGCGGTTACTGCCGCGCTTCGGTCCGAAACCGGTGACGGTGATCGGCACGGTGTTGATGGCGACCGGTTTGCTGCTGCTGACGCGACTGACTGTCGACAGCGGCTACTTCCCGCTGCTGTTCATCGCCATGATCCTGATGGGATGCGGTATCGGCCTTGCCTTCTCGCCGCTCAACGTGATCATCATGTCGAGTGTGCCGCCGGCCGAAGCCGGTGCCGCTGGCGGCGCACTGCAAACCCTGCAGCAGACCGGCGCCTCACTCGGCCTGGCCATCCTGGTCACGGTCTTCGGCACCGCCTCCCGCAATGCCGGAGGATCGGCAGAGCATGCCCTGGTCAGCGGCATCACCACCGCGTTCGCCGCGGCGGTCGGCATTGCCGTCCTGACCTTCGCGGTCGCCCTCACCTTCCGCAGCACCCGCACCGCGGACTGACCGCGGCGTCACAATGCACCTGCGGCCCCACCCAAGCTATTTCGGGTGGGGCCGCAGGTGGGTGAGCGCGGCGGCGCTAGAGCCAGGTGTCCAGCGTCGTCGTGGTGAGGAAATGCTCCAGATCGTGCCGCCATGGTGCGGGCACGGTCTTCTCCGGTTCGATGGCGGTGTATTGGCCGCGGTAGAACAACAGCGGCCTGCCGGAGCTGGTCGACTCCGACAGGGCCAGGACTCGGCCGATCACGATGTAGTGATCGCCGCCGTCGACGACGCTGTCCACCTTGCACTGGATGGTGGCCAGGGCGTCGTCCAGGAGCGGGAGCTCCAGTTCCGAGGTGTGCCAATTGGTTTCGGCGAATTTATCGGGTTCGCGGGAACCGAAGCGGGCACACAGTTGCTGCTGTTCTTCGGCCAGGACGTTCACGCAGAAGTGTCCGGACTGTTCGATGGCCGCCCAGGATCGGGAGGTCTTGGTCGGGCAGAACAGGACGAGGGGTGGTTCGAGTGACAGGGCGGCGAACGATTGGCAGGCGAAGCCGATCGGGGCGCTGTCGGCATCGAAGGTGGTGATCACCGTGATGCCAGTGCAGAACTGCCCCAATACATTGCGGAACTGCCGCCCGTCGATCGCGGGGTATTCCTCGATTGTCATTGTCTTCCCGCCCGTGTGATCGCTCACTGCTACTGCCGTTGTCCGACCGTGAAGTCGTGACCCCACAGGCTGACCGCAGTGGATTCCCTGGCGATCCAGTCGGTGTCATCGACTTCCAAGCCTTCACAACCGAACTCGACGTCGAATCCGCCCGGTGTCTTCATATAGAAGGACAGCATCTTGTCGTTGACGTGCCTGCCGAGCGTCGCCGACATCTTCACCTTCTTGCGCAGCGCGCGATCCAGGCAGAGCCCGACATCGTCGGATCCCTCCACCTCGAGCATCAGGTGCACGATGCCGCTCGGGGTCGGCATGGGCAGGAAGGCCAGCGAATGGTGGCGCGGGTTGCAGCCGAAGAAGCGCAGCCAGGCCGGTTCGCCGTCGGCGGGGCGTCCGACCATTTGCGGTGGCAGCCGCATCGAGTCACGCAATCGGAAGCCGAGCACATCGCGATAGAAGGTCAGCGCGGCCGCGTCGTCCTTGGTGCTGAGCACCACATGGCCGAGTCCCTGTTCGCCCGTGACGAATCGGTGCCCGTACGGGCTGACCACACGCCGATGTTCCAGTGCCGCACCGTGAAACGCCTCCAGGGTGTTCCCGGAAGGATCCTCGAACGAGATCAGGTCGTAGACCCGGCGATCGGCCTTCTCCTGCGCGGTGCCCTCCTTGAACGGCACCCCGGCCGCATCCAGCCGGTCCCGAATATCCTGCAGCTCAGCGGCATTGGCGGTCTCCCAGCCGGAGACCTGCAGCCGGTCCTTTTCGCCGGGCACGATGACCAGGCGTGCCGGGAAGTCGTCCATGCGCAGGTAGAGCGCCTCCGGATCGATACCCTTGCCCTCGACCATGCCGAGTACCTTGAGACCGTATTCGCGCCAGGCCGCCATATCGGTGGCCTCGATGCGCAGATACGCCAGCGATCGAATGCCCATCACTTCTCCTTCGCATCGGCAAGGAAATCCATTGCCAGCCGGTTGAATTCGTCGAACTTTTCCAGCTGGGCCCAGTGCCCGCAACCACCGAATACGTGCAGCTGCACCCGTGGAATCATCTTCGTCGCGATCAGCGCGCCATCGAGCGGATTCACCCGATCCTCCCGGCCCCAGATGAGCAGCACCGGCTGGCGCAGCTTATAGGCATCGCGCCAGATCATGCCCTGCTCGAAATCGGCCCCGGCGAACGACTTTCCCATCGCCCTGGTCGCGGCCAGCGCCTCGGGCGTACGCGCCGAGGCGAAGCGCTCATCGATCAGCTCATCGGTGATCAGCGACTGATCGAAGACCATGATCCGCAGGAATGCCTCCAGGTTTTCCCTGGTCGGCTCGTAGTTGAACTTCGCGAGGTGTTTCACGCCCTCGGTCGGGTCCGGCGCGAACAGATTGGCACTCAACCCGCCCGGGCCCATCAGCACCAGTTTGCCCGCCCGATCCGGGTAGTCCAGCGCGAACCGCACCGCCGCACCGCCGCCGAGCGAATTGCCGAGCAGGTGCACGCGTCCGGTGATATCCAGCGCATCGAGCAGATCCTGCAGCGCCGAGGCGCTGTGCACGAAGTACTGCGGATGGTCGACCGGCTTATCCGAGCGTCCGAATCCGGGCTGGTCAACGGCGAGTACATGAAAGTTCCGTGCGAGCACCGGGATATTGCGAGCGAAGTTCGACCACGAGGAGGCACCGGGCCCGCCGCCGTGCAGCAGCACGATCGTCGGGCCGTTGCCGACTCCGGCCTCGTGGTAGTGCAGGCGCAGATCGGGCCGCACCTGCGCGTACCGCGAGGTCGATTCGTAGGTGAGCTCGGCTGTCGCTGTCACGACTAGACCATGCCGTCGGTAACCGGGAGCCCGAATTCGTGCGTGCCGTACATGACATAGGCGCGCTCGGGATCGTTGGCCGCGTGTACCCGACCGGCGTGCGCGTCACGCCAGAAGCGTTGCAGCGGAGTGCCGTTCGCGAGTGCGGTGGCACCGGAGGCCTCGAAGAGCTTATCGATCGATGCGATCGCGCGGCCGGTCGCGCGCACCTGGTCGCGGCGGGCCCGGACCCGCAGGTCGAATGGAATCTCCTGGCCCGCGACCAGCAGCGCGTATTCGTCGGCGACATTGCCCGACAGCTGACGCCAGGCCGCATCGATATCGCTGGAGGCCTCGGCCACGCGCACCTTGGTGAACGGATCGTCCTTGGCCTTCTCGCCCGCGAAGGCCGCGCGCACCCGCTTGCCCTGGTGCTCGACATGGGCGGCGTACGCGCCGTAGGCCATGCCGACGATCGGCGTGGAGATGGTCGTGGGATGGATAGTGCCCCACGGCATCTTGTAGACCGGATCGGTGTTCTGGTCCAGGCCGGGGGATTTCAGCTCGCTCATCGCGCGGAAGCTGAGAAACCGGTGCGACGGCACGAAAACGTCTTCCACAACAACGGTATTGGAGCCGGTGCCGCGCAGGCCGACCACGTTCCACACGTCATCGATGCGATAGTCGGTGCGCGGGATCAGAAAGCTGCCGAAGTCCACCGGCTTGCCGTCCTTGATCACCGGACCGCCGAGCACCGCCCAGGTCGCGTGATCGGAGCCCGAGGACCAAGCCCACGCACCCTTCACGATGTAGCCGCCGTCGACGACGGTGCCCGCACCCATCGGAGCGTACGACGAGGAGATGCGCACCTCGTCGTCCTCGCCCCACACATCCTGCTGCGCCTGCTGCGAGAACAGTGCGAGGTGCCAGTTGTGCACGCCGACGATGCCGGCCACCCAGCCGGTGGAGCCGCATGCGCTGGCGAGCTTGCGGACGGTGTCGTAGAAGACGACCGGGTCGGCCGCATGTCCGCCCCACTGCTTGGGCTGGAGCAGGCGGAAGAATCCGGTCTCCTGCAGTGCCTTCATCGATTCGTCGGGGATACGCCGCAGGTCCTCGGCCTCCTGCGCTCGCTCACGCAGCGTCGGCAACAGTGCTTCGACCCGTTCGGTCACTTCTTGCGTCATCGCGGGACCCGCTCCTGCCTGGTCGGATTGGTAACCGGTACTCATTTGCCTCTGAGACTAGAACAGGTTCTTATTTATGTCGAGAACGGGTGACCATAAGGGGCGTACGTCACCGATTCGCAGGTGGTCGGCCGAATCGCTGGCGTGGAACGCGACATTTTTGTAACGTGTTCTAGTACAGAAGGAGGAGGAATCGCGATGGCAGTTACCCCACAGGGGAGCGGTGCGAAGGTCCGCGAGCTCGATGTGGGCTCCGCGCCCACCCGCTATGCGCGGGGATGGCATTGCCTCGGTGTGACGAAGACGTTCCGCGATGGCAAGCCACACGCGGTCGAGGTGTTCGGCACCAAGCTCGTCGTCTGGGTCGACAGCAATGACGAACTGCGGGTGCTGGACGCCTACTGCAGGCATATGGGCGGCGACCTGAGCATGGGCGAGGTCAAGAACGGCGATATCGCCTGCCCGTTCCATGACTGGCGCTGGTCGGGCACCAACGGTAAGTGCACGGCGATTCCCTATGCGCGGCGCGTGCCCCCGCTGGCGCGGACCCGCAAGTGGACCACGCTGGAGCGCAACGGACAGCTGTTCGTCTGGCACGATGTCGAGGGCAGTCAGCCGCCGCCCGAGGTGACCATTCCGCACATTGTCGGACCGTACACCGATGCGGATGGCAACCCGAGCGAACAGCTGGACAGCGGGTGGACCGACTGGACCTGGAACTCCCTGTTGATCGAGGGCGCGAACTGTCGCGAGATCATCGACAACGTGGTGGATATGGCCCACTTCTTCTACATCCACTTCGCCTTCCCGACGTACTTCAAGAACGTTTTCGAGGGGCATATCGCCACCCAGTTCCTGGAGACCAAGGGCCGCCCCGATATCGGCATGGCTTCCAAGTACGGCGGCGACACCCTGCTGAAGTCCGAGGCGTCCTACTTCGGGCCGTCGTACATGATCAATCCGCTGGTCAATATCTACAGCGGATACGAGGTCAAGAGCGTCCTGATCAACTGCCACTATCCGGTGACCCAGGATTCCTTCGTCCTGCAATGGGGTGTCTCGCTGGAGAAGCCGAAGGGTGTCGACGGCGAGATGGCCGACAAGCTGGCCGCGAAGATGACCGAGGGCATCAGCGTCGGCTTCCTGCAGGATGTGGAGATCTGGAAGCACAAGTCCAAGGTCGATAATCCGTTGCTCTGTGAGGAGGACGGGCCGGTCTATCAGCTGCGTCGCTGGTACGACCAGTTCTATGTCGACCTGGCCGACGTGACCGAGAAGATGACTCAGCGCTTCGAGTTCGAGGTGGATACCACCAAGGCGAATGAGGCCTGGGAGGCCGAGGTCGCCGAAAACCTGCGGCGCAAGCGGGAAACGGAAGCGGAAGCGGGAGTCTGATGGCGGCAACCTGGGCGAAAGCACCCGACTTCGCCGACCAACCGGCGCGGCGGGATGCGGTGCGGGCCCAGACCGTGGTCGACAAGCAGCGCTATCTGGAGGAGGGACTGACGCCGTTGCGGTGTCAGTCCTGCCAGAGTGAGGTGCTGGTGCGCAAGAGTTCTTCGCACCAGACCTCGGTGCAGTGGACGGAGAATCCGGCCGCGCGCTGCCCGGTCTTCGCCCAGCTCAGTGCGCAGGGCTATGGCCCGGGGCGGCCGGAAACCTGTGCGCAACTGGAGAAGACGATCAAGTGGGCTGTCGACGAGGGCGTTCTCGAGGTCGCCGAGTAGGCCGCGAGTTGCGCGGCGCTAACCGGCCGAATCAGTCCAGCCGGAAATCCTCGAAGTCGAATCCTGGCGCGACTATGCAGCTGACCAGCACATAGTGATCGTCGGCCGGACGCGCGGCCTGACTGACCCCGCCCGGTACCACGGCTTGCAATACCTGCCCGTGCTCGACATCGGGCCCGAGGACAACCTCCTCGCCCCCGATGTCGAGCACCAGCGGCCCACCCCGATGCCACAGCCACAACTCATCCGAGAGCACTGTGTGCGCCGCCGACTGCTCGCCCGGCAGCAGCAGAAAGTAGATCGCGGTCGCACTGGCCCGCGGCCCCGGGTAGCCCTCCGGCGTGAATTCCACAGCGCTGCGCCAGGTTTGCCGATACCACCCACCCTCGGGATGCGGCTCCAGATCGAGTGCGACAGCAAGCGCCGGTCGGTTATCGGTCATACCCCGACTATGCCCGATCGATGGTCTTCTGGGAGCCCAGCCACTGGTGCGGTTGACCGGTCACCGCGGCGATGCAGTCGAAATCGTGATCCCGATGCAGCAAGGTCAGTCCGCGTAACTCCGCAGTGGCTGCGAGGACGAGGTCGACCGGACCCGCACTGCGATGCTGTCCCCGCTCGGTGAGCTCCGCTTGAACCTCCCAGGCGCGGTCGTAGGCCCGATCGTCGATGGGTTCCCAGCCGAACAGCATCCGCATGTCCTCAACGGTCTGGTTCCGGTCGGCCGCGGAACGTGCACAGTAGAAGAACTCGAGCTCGACGATCGGGCACACCGCGATCAGCCCGGCCGCTGCTGCCCGTTGCCAAGCGAAGGCATCCGGATCCTGTTTCATGATCGGCACCAACGCGCTGGTGTCGAGCAGGAATTGGGCGGCGCTCACCGACGGTAGTTCCGCTTGTCCTCGAGTAGATCCATATCGAAGGCGCCGTCGGCGACGGCATCCTGTAGACGTATCAGCGCAAGAGCACGCCGCCGGTTCTCCACCACTTCACGAAGCGCCGCGTTCACCGTGTCCTTTTTCGTACTGGTACCCAGCGTTTTCGACACGTCGGCCACCAGTTGATCATCGAGATCGATCACAGTCCGAGTCATGTGCAAACCCCTTGATATCTAGTCGTATATCAATGATACCGGCAGAGATATACGGCGGTCGAGGGTGTAGCTCGCCGGAGCGCGGTCAGAACAGGGTGGGTTCGCCGAAGCCTGGGGTGCGTTCGATTTCCAGTAGGCGTTGTTTGGTGGTGATGCCGCCGGGGGCGGAGAAGCCGGTGAGGGTGTGGTCGGCGGCGAGGACTCGGTGACAGGGGATGATCAGCGGGATCGGGTTGCGGCCCAAGGCTTGTCCGACGGCTTGGGCCGCGCCGGGGGCGCCGATGCGGTCGGCGACCTGACCGTAGCTGAGGGTGTGGCCCGGATCGATGGCGCGGGTCACCTTATAGACGGCGCGGTGGAATTCCGGAATTCCCTTGGTGGTCACCGGGATCCAGCGCAGATCGTCGAGTTCTCCGGCGAGGTGTGCCCGGATGCGAGTGATGGCGTCGGCGATCGGACCGGTGGGCGCGGCCTCGGGGATTTCGTCGGCGTCCGGAATGCGGCTGCTCGGCCGCATGATCCTGGTCCGCGTCGCGGCGGGGCTCGCCTCCGGCAACCGGAACCGGAATACGGCGCCGTCGGTCCAGGCGATCGCGCAGGTGCCGATCGCGGTGTCGAACAGCGCCGACCCGGTGACCGGGCGAGCGGAAGCACTCATACGGGTCAGTGTGCACGCCGGGTCCGACATCTTCGAGCAGGCCAGTCCAGTTCTCAAAAACTGGCCTGGAATCCACCGACCGTCGGCTTTACGGCTCCGCAACTGGGGTTCGAGATCGGCCGCCGCGCGGTCCGTTCGGGCCGAGTGAGGGCCGCCGCATCCGGATCCGGCACGTCGTTGCGGCCGTAGATCGCGGCGAGATCCGTGTATTGGCGCTGGTTTTCGTAGTAAGACGGCGACCAGTCGGTCAGCGGGTCGGGCGAGCGGAACCGGTTGAGGTGGAATATCTCGTCGGGGTGTTTCGGTGCGTAGCGGTGGACGAGATATGCGAAGAAGGTGATCACGAGCAGCGTGGCGACGGCGGTCATACCAGCAAGCGTGCGCGCACTGGCCTTGCCATTAAATATCCACTTGGCTAATACTGGACTTTATGTCGACAAGAGTGATCGGTGCCGCCAGCCTTGCCCGCGATCTGGGGTCCTGGCGCAGTGCGGACGAGAATGGCGAACCGGGCGAGCGCCGCTCGACGCGCCCGGCGTATCTGGCCCTCGCCGAAGGCATCCGGTTGCTCATTCACGACGGTCGCGCGCCGCTCGGCGTCGCCCTGCCCAGTGAGCGCGACCTCGCCGCAACCCTCAGCGTCAGTCGCACCACGATCACCTCGACCTACAGCCTGCTGCGCGAACACGGCTATCTGATCAGTCGCCAGGGCTCGCGCAGCACCGTCGCCCTCCCGCGCGATGTGCAGCACGACGGTACCAAACCCGCCCGCAGCATTCTGGCCCTGATGGCGCAACCGGAACTGCCGACCGTCGATATGACCTACGCCGCGATGGCCGCGCCCATGGAGATGCAGGAGGCGTACTCCGTTGCACTGCAGGGCATTCCGGCCTACCTCGGCACGCACGGCATGGATCCGGTCGGCGTGCTCGCACTGCGTGAGGCACTGGCCCGCCGCTACACCGAGCGTGGTCTGCCCACCCAACCGGACCAGATCCTGGTCACTCTCGGCGCCCAGCACGGCCTGCGCCTGCTGCTCAATGTGCTCACCGCACCCGCGGCCCGGGTGCTCATCGACCACCCGACCTATCCCAATGCCATCGAGGCGATCCGGGACGTCGGTGCCCGCCCGGTGCCGGTGCCGCTGCGTCCGGAAACCCCGGCGTCCGGCTGGGATCTCGACGGAATCCGTAGCGCCGCAAGGCAAACCGCGGCCACCCTGGCCTACCTGGTGCCGGATTTCAACAACCCGACCGGCCTGCTGCTCGATGCCGACAGCCGCGCCGAACTGGCCGCCATCGCCCGCGAAACCCGGATGACCGTGGTCATCGACGAGTCGATGGTGGACTTGAGCTTGACCGACCGGACGGCCCCGCCGCCGGTCGCGGCCTTCGCCAAGGGCAGCGAGATCATCACCATCGGCTCGGCGTCGAAGTCGTTCTGGGGTGGTCTGCGCGTCGGCTGGATACGCACGAACCAAACATTGATAACCAAACTCCTCGGCATCCGCTCCACCGTCGACCTGGGTACCCCGGTCATGGACCAGCTGGCCACCATCCACCTGCTGGAGAACGCCGACACCATCCTCACCCGCCGCCGCGACCAGCTCCGCTCCCAGCGTGCGGCCCTGCTCACCACCCTCGCTGAGGAACTCCCGGACTGGCGCGTGATCATCGGCGACGGCGGCATGTCCGTCTGGGCCCAACTGCCGGCCCCGGTCTCGACCGCACTCGCCGCCACCGCCCCCAATCACGGCGTATTGCTCGCCGCCGGACCGAGATTCGGCGTCCAGGGCGCCTTCGAACGTTTCATCCGCTTGCCCTTCACCCACCCGGAGCCCGAATTGCAGCTGGCGGTCAAATCGATCGCCGCCGCCTACGAGGCACTGACGCCCCGTGCCGCCGACCCACTCCAGCCTCTCACCTGCTACTGACGTCGGCCCGACTGCTGTCGAGATCTATTGCGCCCGAGCTGATTCCGAGCCGTCTGTGGATTGCCGATCGCGGTGACTCGGCCGCTATCGACCTCGCACCGGCCCGACGCCGCCGAGGAGGGTGTCGATGACGCGGCTCGCGAGAGTGTCCGGGTCGGATGTGCCGTCCAATTCGGTATTCCCGTGCACGGTTTCAGTGATCAGCGCGATATAGACGCGGCGCACCCAGACCAGGTTCGCGTCCGCGGCGATGATGCCGTCCGCCTGTGCGCGGGCAAGGGCCGCATCGCATTTCGCGAGGACGTTCGCCTCTAATTCGGCGATCTCGGGGTCGGTCTCATCGACGCGATCGAGCGCGTACGCGGTGCCGTATTTGATCTCGATGACATTGGCGGTGGCCTGGTGCAAGGCGACCATCGGCGGCGCGGTCTGCGGTCGGGCGGCGTCGACGGCCGCGTCGATTCGCCGCCAGGCGTTGACCGCCATCGTGCGTACCAGTTCTTCGCGGTTGGCGAAGCGCCGGTGCACGGTGGTTCGCGCGACTCCCGCGGCCTCGGCGATCTGTTCCAGCGTCGCGTTGGGGTTTTCGCTCAGTACCCGCTCAGCGGCATCGAGGATGGCGCGCACGGTGCGTTCGGCGTCGGCGCGCAGTGGTCGCGTTGATGTGGGCGGCATGGGCTCCTCTTCGCTCAGATCTTCTCAAGATAATACACCTGAGCAGCCGTTTCTCTATTATCTGCAACATTGATGTTGCAGTTCATGGAAATATGGCTACTCTTGTGTTGCACACAATCGAAGGAGCCAGCCATGACCCACTCTGGAAAGACCGCCCTCATCACCGGCGCCTCGTTCGGTATCGGCGCCGAATTCGCCGCTCAGCTCGCCGCCCGCGGTGACAACCTGGTGCTCGTCGCCCGCTCACTGGACCGCTTGGAATCCCTTGCCGCCGAACTGCGTAACCGTCACGGCGTCCGGGTGGACGTCATTGGACAAGACCTCACCGCCACCGACGCGGCCGCCCGGATCGCGAATGAACTCCTCACCCGAGGACTTTCGGTCGACATCCTGGTCAACAACGCCGGCTTCGGCAGCGCGGGCCGCTTCGAGGAGCTCGACGCCGACCGGGAACAGGACCAACTGATGGTCAATGTCGTTGCCCTGGCCGGTCTTACACGCCGACTGATCCCCGCCATGCTCGAGCGCGGCCGCGGCGAAATCGTCAACGTCGCCTCGACCGCTGCCTTCCAGCCCGCGCCATACTTCGCCACCTACGCCTCGGGCAAGACCTTCGTGCTCAACTTCAGCCTGTCCCTGTGGAGTGAATACAGCGACCGCGGCATCAAAGTTCTCGCAGTCTGCCCGGGCCCGACCGAGACCCAGTTCTTCGATGTGGTCGGCACCCGTAAGGCCGCCATCGGTGCACCCATGGGCAGCAGCGAACAGGTGGTCCGCTCGGCCCTGCGCGCTCTCGAACGCAATAGGGGCTACGTCGTCCCCGGCGTCGGAAACTTCGCCTCGGCTCACCTGATGCCCCGCCGACCGCGCACCCTGATCGCTCGCATCGCCAAACTGGTCACCCGCGGTGTCGCCGATGCCGCCAGCCCGGCAACGGAAGGTTCGGTACGTGCCACGAGGTGATCGTCGAACCGCCGCGAGAGTGCACAGGTTCGCGCATCTCGCGGTCTCGGACGATTCAGCTGGGTGATCGCGAGGTTCGCCCGACGCCGGAGGTGGGGGCAAGATCGAAGGATGGGCCCCACTACGGGACCGCGTGTCCCCGCGAGCATCAATGACTTCCGTGACCTGGCGAGTTCCCGGCTGCGCCGGTTCCCGCATATCGAGGTCCCGGATGCGCCCGGTCTGCGCCGCGCCGCGGTTCTGCTCTGCGTGGTCGATCAGCTCGACGGCCCACTATCGGTGATCGTCATCAAACGCGCCTACCGCGGCCGCAACGCGGGGCAGTGGGGCCTGCCGGGCGGCGGCGTCGACGCAGGTGAAACCGTCGAACAGGCCGCGATCCGGGAACTACACGAGGAGCTCGGCCTCACCGCGACCCCGGACGACCTGCTCGGCCGCCTGGACGACTTCCCGGCCACCTCCGGATTCGCCATCACGCCCATCGTTGCCGCCCTGCCGGACGCCTCGGCCCTGCACCCCAGCCCGGACGAGGTCCACTCCGTGCACTTCGTCGACCTCGACAGGCTGGCCGCCGACGATGTGCCGCACTGGGTGCACCCGAAAGAGGCCGTCCGCCAGCGCGATCTCCACGACAACCCGGCATCGCCGACCCCCGACGGCCCCGGCCTACTCCAAATGCGCCTGGCGGAAAATATGACGATCCATGCCCCGACCGGCGCAATGCTCTGGCAGTTCCGCGAAGTCGTCCTTCTCGACCGAGACCCCGCCGCCGCCCGCATCGCCCACTTCGCCCAACCGGAGTGGACCCGCCACTAGTGGGCGATGCTGGCGGCGAAATATCAATCCGCCCAAACGGATTCGATCGGCGTCGCCGCATTGGGCGGCGGGGTCGGGGTGCCGGTTGGGGTACGCGAGAAGCGGGGCGCCGGCGCGTGCTGGACGACGCCGTCGATCTCGATCAGCCCGGTGCGGGCGACAATGTGTGGATTCTGTTCGGCCTCGGTGAAAGTCAGTACCGGCGTCGTGCAGGCGTCGGTGCCGTCGAAGATCGCGGCCCACTCGTCGCGGGTCTTGGTCTTGAACTTCTCCGAAAACAATTTCTTCAGCTGATCCTGACCGTTGGGGTCGAGCTGCATCGGCAGACCCTCGGGGTCGATCTCCAAGCCCTGCAACAGTTCCGCGTAGAACTGGGGTTCGATCGCGCCGACCGCCATGTACTTGCCGTCGGAGGTTTCGTAGGTGTCGTAGAACGCCATACCGGTGTCGAGCAGGTTGGTGCCGCGCTCATCGGACCACAGGCCCATACCGCGCATGCCCCAGATCATGTGCGAAAGGGCAAGCGCGCCATCGATCATCGCCGAATCGATGACCTGCCCCTTACCGGAGCTCTGCCGCTCGACCAGTGCGGCGAGGATGCCGAACACCAGGAACATCGAGCCGCCGCCGAAGTCGCCGACCATATTCAGCGGCGGCACCGGCCGCTCACCCTTGCGTCCGATCGCGTGCAGCACACCGGTCAGCGAGATGTAGTTGATGTCGTGTCCGGCGCGATCGGCCAGCGGCCCGTCCTGACCCCAGCCGGTCATCCGGCCGTAGACCAGACGTGGGTTGCGCGCGAGTACGGCGTCCGGGCCGAGGCCTATGCGCTCGGTGACGCCGGGGCGGAAGCCCTCGATCAGCACGTCGGCCTTCTCGGCGAGTGCGAGCACCTTCTCGATATCGGCCGGATCCTTCAGATTCGCCTCGACGATGGTGCGTCCGCGCCACTGCGGCCGCTCCATGAAACCGGGCAGCATATTCGGCCGCTGCACCCGCACCACATCGGCGCCGAGGTCGGCGAGCAGCAGTGCCGCATGCGGACCCGGACCGATTCCGGCCAGCTCGATGACCTTGATGCCCGCGAGCGGGCCCTGCCGAGGGGGATGGCCGCCGGCGGAGCCGGCGGGGTGGGTAAATCCTGTGGCGGTGGATGGTGTGCTCACGCCCTACCTCGGTTCGTCGTTGATCCAGCGCACCGGGATTGCGGTGCTCCCCGGGGCCGTCCCCGAGGCTGTATTGACAGTACGACAATAACGCCGAACCCCCACCCGGAACCGTCCCCGTGCACCGAACCGACAAGTAGGCCAGAATCCGGGTGGCGAGAGCAACGGACACGGAGGCGGTAGCCTCCGTAATCACGGAGGGCCCCGGGGGCGCCGCCGATCGAACACAACAGCGTGACAGGACGCGGAAAAGCGGAGGGACCGGCAGTGTCAGCTTGGGGTGAGGTCGTTGTCGGCCTGGTAATTCTGGTGGGGCTATTGGGGATAATCGTCCCGATACTCCCCGGTGTCATCCTGATCTTCGGTGCGATCGCGGTCTGGGCGTTCGTCGAGGGCGGTGCGACCGCGTGGACCGTTTTCGCCGTCAGTACCGCGTTCCTTGTGCTATCGGGCATCATCAAATACACCTGGCCCGGCCGAAAGATGAAGGATGCGGGTGTCTCCAACCGGGCCCTTTTCCTCGGGGCGGTCCTCGGCATCGTCGGTTTCTTCGTGATCCCGGTGGTCGGCCTGTTCGTGGGTTTCGTTCTCGGCGTCTACCTTTCGGAACTTCAGCGCCTGCGTGAAAACCAACAGGCTTGGCAGGCAACAGTTCACGCGCTCAAGGGTGTCGGGCTTTCGATGTTGATCGAGTTGTTCGGGGCGCTGCTGGCGACGGGGGTTTGGGTTATCGGTGCGATAGTGGCGTAGCCGAGTTCATCCCGACGCCAGGGCTGCGACACGGGGCGAAATCCATTCGCTCTCAAAGGCACTCCTCGCGCACGTCCTAGTGTGTCGCGCCTGAAATTCAGTCTTTAAGTTAGTAGCCTGTTTTTGTGCCGCATCGTGGACCTTCTGCTGTTGAGATCACCTTGTCCGCCAACGAGCGTGCCGAGTTGGTGTGCAGGTCGGAGTCGCCGGATCGGCGTGAGGCCGAGCGGGCCCGGATCGTGCTGGCGTGTGCTGATGGCATGTCGAATGCTGGTGCGGCCCGGCAGATCGGTGTCGCGGTGGTGACGGTGGCGAGATGGCGGCGCAAGTTCGCCGACAAGAGGTTGGATGGGCTGTTGGACCGGGGTCGCGAGGGGCGACCGAAGGCGGAGTTGATGTTGACCGATGCCGAACGCGTGCAACTGATTTCGTGGGCGCGCCGGGCCAAGACGGCCCAGTATCTGGCAATGCGGGCGAAGATCGTGCTGGCTTGCGCCGAGGGGGCGACGAACAGGCAAGTCGCGGCCGACCTCGGTGTGGACGAAAAGACCGTGGTCCGCTGGCGGGCTCGTTTCATCACCGACCGCTTGGACGGGTTGTCCGACGAGCCACGGCCGGGCCGGCCGCCGTCGATCCTGCTCGACCAGGTCGAAGACGTGGTCATCACGACTTTGGAGTCGACCCCGGGCAAGGACACCCACTGGTCACGGGCGTCGATGGCCGAACGCAGCGGGCTGTCGAAGTCGACGATCGGGCGGATCTGGAAACGCTTCGATCTCAAGCCGCATCTGCAGGACTCGTTCAAGCTGTCCACCGACCCGCTGTTCGTGGAGAAAGTAGTCGATGTCGTTGGGCTCTACCACAATCCGCCCGAGAAGGCTGTTGTGCTCTGCGTCGACGAGAAGAGTCAGATCCAGGCCCTGGACCGCTCCCAGCCGGTGCTGCCGATGATGCCGGGCACGCCCGAGCGCTGCACCCACGACTACCTGCGCCACGGCATCACCAGCCTGTTCGCCGCGTTCAACATCACCGACGGTAGCGTCATCGGCGAACTGCACCGCCGCCACCGCGCGCGAGAGTTCAAGAAATTCCTGATCACCATCGACAAGGCCGTTCCAGTCGAACTCGACGTGCACTTGGTCTGCGACAACTACGCCACCCACAACACCGCCGAGGTCAAGGCATGGCTGGCTCGCCACCCTCGCTTCCACATCCACTTCACCCCAACCGGATCCAGCTGGCTCAACCAGGTCGAACGCTGGTTCGGCCTACTCACCGACAAACTCATCCGCCGCGGCGTCCACACCTCGGTCAAAGCCCTCGAAGACGACATCAAAGACTGGATCGACACCTGGAACGACAACCCGCGCCCGTTCACCTGGACGAAAACAGCCGACGAGATCCTCAAATCTCTCGCCGACTACCTCGCGAAAATCAACCCCACCACATCAACACAATCAACTCGATAACTTAAGGGCAGAATTTCTGGCGCACGACACTAGTGCCTCGTCCAGATAGGTTGCTGCGGTAATCGGGGTGGCGAATTGATCAGGGGCCGGTGACCGGAAATGCTGCCGGTGGAGGTGATGGCCGGTGGCCCGGAAGCCGGATGTGTTCGTCAGAGCAGTGTCCCGGGTGGAACTGGTATTCGTGCCGAGTGAGCTCCAAGATCCGGCACCCGGATTACCTACCGAAGGTTGCCTGACGCGGCACTAGGACGTGTTTAAGAAGTAGGTTCGCGTTGGTCGCGCGGGTGTGAAAGCGCTTGTCGGGCATGGTGTGTCGTTTACTGGGAATGGGCGAGGTCTCCGGTAAATGGTTTGTTTACCAAGACGAACCAGAACACCGGAGACCTCGTGATCAGCGTAGCAACGAGGCGGGCGGACTTGACCGAGGAGCAGTGGGTGGCGATCGAGCCGTTGCTGCCCGTCGGGAAGAAGTCCGGTCGCCCGCCGAAGTGGACGAAACGGCAGCTCATTGACGGGATTCGGTGGCGAGTCCGGGTCGGGTCGCCATGGCGGGATGTGCCGGCGTGCTACGGATCGTGGGAATCGGTGTACGGGCTGTTTCGACGGTGGCAGCGCGCCGGGGTGTGGACCCGGATTCTGTCGGCGTTGCAAGCGCTCGCCGACTCCGAAGGCCGGATCGCCTGGGATGTCAGCGTCGATTCCACGATCGCGCGAGCGCACCAGCATGCCGCTGGTGCGCGGAAAAGGGGGACCTACAGACCGAACCGCCGTGCACCGGGGATGATCCCGAGCCCGACGATCACGGGTTGGGCCGCTCGCGTGGCGGATGGACCACCAAGACACATCTGGCGTGCGAGCAGGGACGAAAGCCGTTGGCGGTGGTGATCACCGCTGGTCAGCGTGGTGACAGTCCACAGTTCGAGGTCGTGCTCGAGCAGATCAGCGTGCCGCGCGTCGGCTCGGGGCGGGCGCGGACCCGCCCCGACCGGGTCTTGGCGGACAAGGCATACAGCTCCCGTGGCAACCGGGCCTACTTGCGGCGGCGCGGTATCAAGGCGACTATCCCGGTGAAGGTCGACCAGGCCGCCAACCGCCGCAAGAAAGGCTCGGCCGGTGGGCGAGCGCCGGCCTTCGACAAGGACACCTACAAACAGCGCCATGCCGTCGAATGCGGCATCAACCTGCTCAAACAGAACCGTGCCGTCGCAACACGATTCGACAAGCTCGCGGTCCGATACAAAGCAACCGTCGAAATCGCCGCCATCAACATCTGGCTCTCAACTTCTTAAACACGGCCTAGCAGCGTTCGTACTGACTCGCGTAGGCCTTCGACTCCGGTAAAACATCGCGCCAGGATGGCTGGCAACCGCCGATGAAGACCGCAAAAGCGGGGCCGTTGCGTGTTTCGATCGTGTAGTCGACCACGGCACCGGGCTGGGCCAAGTAGGGAAGATGCCGTTCGGCGAGTTGTGTTGCCTGCGCAGCGGTGAGTTGCTTTCCGACAGGAGGGTGTATCGCGACGTCCAGGGTGCGGCCTGCTTTGCCGGGCGGTTCGTATACGGATATCTCGACGAAGAATGGGGTGGGTTGATCGGTCAGGAACCACTCCCACATCTCGAGTTCACCATTGGACGGGAAGCGGGGTCGGCCGTGCGGGATGGGGGGGTCCGTGTTGAGCCACCCGGGTTCCAGTCTCGAGTGATTGTTGAGCCCGTTCTCCACAGGAACGGTGGACACCGTCCAATGGTTGGATGCCAGTTCGGGGAAGTCCTGGATGATTCGGCGCATCGCCGCGGTGGCACGGTGGGGTTCGGCCTCGGAGCCCGCTGCAACGCCGATGGCGTTGCTCATCTTGTCTACGTCGATGCCGCGTGACCTCCAGCCCACCTGTGTGCCGGGGGCCCAGAGTCTCGCCCAGGTGTGGGCCGAGTTCGCTTCCCTGCTCACGTCCCGACCGAACCGCCAATACGCAGAATAAGAGTCCGTCATCCGGTCGATGTTGACCTCGGTCTGGTCGCCTTGGTAGCGCGGCGGAAGCTGCTGGGCGCCCATGGCACGCACCACGGACGCGGCCTCGTCCGGTGTGGCGCCATCCTCCAGGCGCACGAAGAGTCGGGATGCGTACGTGCGGGACTTGCCCTCGTAATCGAACCAATGTGACGCATCGACCACCCCCGGAAGCGCCCGGATGGCAAACTCGATCACGCGTGACCAGCTGTCACGCTCGGCCTGGTCGGGTCCTTGCGCCGGTATAGAACATCCTGTCAGCAGGACTGCCGCCATCATCAATATCACGGTGGGGACGGTGAAGCGCATAGCGTTCATCCTGCCAGTGAGAACCAACAGGCTTGGCAGGCAACAGTTCACACGCTCGAGGGTGTCGGCCTTTCGATGTTGATCGAGTTGTTCGGGGCGCTGCTGGCGACGGGGGTCTGGGTTGTCGGCGCGATAGTGGCGTAGCCGAATTCATCCCAGCGACGAACTGTGGCAGCTCATCGGGCCAACCGCTGCCCGCGACGAGGGCAGGATCGGGCATCTCAGCCATGCCATCGACGAGGATCCGACATTGATCGATGCGTTGGACCTCGAACCGGGCTTCAAGGCCACGCGCTCCGCTGTCGGTGGGCCGTGGACGAGCCACCGCGCGCCTACCTGAAGACGGAGCGACGGCAGTCCAGTTCGACTGTCCGCAACTATCCCCGTGGTCGGATTGTTCGTGGGCGTAGCGGAGAGCCCACCACCAGCACGAGCTTTCCGCGCACGTGACCGTCCTCGCTGACGCGGTGCGCCTCCGCGATCTCGGCGAGCGCGAAGGTCTGTGCGACCGGGAGCGAGAAGCGTCCGGACTCGATCAACTCGCCGATCTCGGCGAGCGCGTGGATTGCGCGGCCAGCGTCCCCGCTGCTGAACGTCACCCCGTGCTCCTGCGCGCCACCGAAGTCGGCGATCGTCACGACGTGCTCCGGGCCGCCCGCGAGCTCGATGAGCTCGGGCAGGACGCCGCTCCCGGCGACGTCGAGCGCGACGTCGACGCCGTCGGGAGCAAGCGCGCGAACCCGCTCGACGATGCCCTCGCCGTAGGCAACGGGTTCGGCACCCAGCGAGCGAAGGTACTCGTGGTTTGCCGGACCGGCGGTGCCGATTACGCGCGCACCGCGCACCACGGCGAGCTGAACCGCCGCGCTGCCAACGCTTCCGGAGGCGCCGTTGATGAGCAGCGTGCCGCCGCTCCCGACGCCGAGCTGGTCGAGCGCGCGCATGGCCGTCTCGATCGCGGCCGGCAGCGCGGCAGCGCCGGGGAAGTCGAGCGACGGCGGGATCGGCGCATAGTGGGACAGCACCGCCAGCTCGGCCTGGGCCGCCCCCTCGGCGGAGAAGCCGAACACGCGATCGCCGACGACCACGTCCGCAACGCCCTCGCCGACCTCGTCGACGACGCCCGCCGCCTCGTAGCCGATGGTCTGCGGGAGCTCCCCATCCATCAGACCCCTGCGCTTCTTCCAGTCGCTCGGGTTGACGCCGGCCGCGCGCACCGCAATCCGGACCTGGCCGGGACTCGGATGCGGATCGGGGAGATCCACGATCTCGAGGACCTCCGGACCCCCGAATTGGTTGAAACGGACTGCCTTCATCAATCGCTCCGATCTCGACTCACGGTGTCGCGGATGCTGCACGTACGACAGGCTGCCGGCCTCGCGTGCCGGGCTCTGGCTCAGCGCCACGCTCGGGCAGGGCTATGCGGGCGCCCCTCCTCCGGGGTCCGCCGCCGTCGTCCTGCCCGCGGCATCACCTGGACCCGCATATAGGAGACACGCTCTCGCTGGTGCTGGCCCGGCCCCTGACGGATGGCCTCGAGGCCACCATTCGCCCCATCCGGCCGGTCGGCTCATTCGATGGCGGGGAATGGGATCGTGTCCGCCGCTTCGAGTTTCGGCAATTCATCGCGGCGCAGCGGCAGCGTTGGCTGCTCGGTGCGGTGGATCGGCAGGGTGGGGGCCGGATCGACCGGAATCTCCCGTTCGCGGGCGGGCAGTCGATAGAACGCGCGCGCGTTGTCCTCGAGCACCCTGAACATATCGGTGCCGACCACATCGCAGATCAGATCGACGTCGGAGTCCTCGAAGGGCCGCCCCGCCCTGGTGCCCGGCAGATCCGTGCCGAACATGAGCGCCTCGGGATTGACCGCGTGGATACGGCGCAGCGTATCGGCCACATTCATCTGCACCCGCCCGAAACCGGTCGCCTTCACGCGCGCCCCGCGATCGACCAGATCCAGCAGGTAGGGCAGGCCCTCCTCGGACATGCCGAGGTGATCGATGGAGAGCGCGGGCAGCTTCGAGATCACCGGTTGCAGGGAGGTGAGCATGGTGCCGTCGATATAGACCTCGACATGCCAACCGGCGAGCTCATGCGCACGCAGCGCGAGCAGGGTCATCGCGGTGATATCGGCGGCCGCGCGCTTGACGTTGAACCGCAGTGCCCGCACACCGATCCGGTCGAGTTCGATGATTTCCGTATCGGTGGCATCGGGGTCCAACGTGGTGACGCCGACCCATCCCTCGCCGAGCTGTGTCAGTGCCGCCTTCAGGTAGCTCTGATCGGCGCCTTGGAAGGATCCGCTGACCACGGCTCCGCCACCGACATCGAAGCGCGACATACGCTTTCGATAGTCGGCGATAGTGAACGGGTCGGGCAGGTAGCCCTCGTTCTCGGCCAGCGGGAACCGCGGGTCGAAGATGTGGAAATGGGCATCGAACACTTGTACAGAATGCCTCAGTCAAGGATTTTCCGCTGCCGCAGACACGACAGATTTTCGCGCTGCCGCAGCGGTGTCGGTTTGTCGACTGCCACAGGGGAGGAACGGCCACCCCGGTGGCAGTCGCGCTAGACCTTGTGCGGTTCGCTGGCGCGCAGCATGTCCTCGCGCTCGACGACCTTGACGCGCTCGCGACCCTCCGGCTCGCCGAGGGCACGCTCGTGCGCGTCGAGGCGGTACCAGCCCTGCCAGGTGGTGAACGGGATGCCCTTGCTCTCCAGGAATTCGGTGACCGCGTCCAACTCCGGCTCGGCGGCCGGGGTGAAGTTCACGCTGTCGTCGAGCAGGCAGGCAACGGTCTCGTTGGCATCGCCCTTGGTGTGGCCGATGAGGCCGACCGGACCGCGCTTGATCCAGCCGGTGACGTAGGTGGCGGGCAGGTAGCGCTCCGCACCGTCGGCGTCCTCGTCGGCAATGACGCGTCCGGCCTCGTTCGGGACGACACCGGCCTGATCGTCGAACGGCAGGTTGGTGAGGTTCTGCGACAGGTAGCCAACGGCGCGGTAGATGGCCTGGACGTCCCAGTCCTTGAAGACGCCGGTGCCCTTGACGTTGCCGGTGCCGTCGAGCTGGGTCCGCTCGGTGCGCAGGCCGACGACCCTGCCGTCTTCGCCGAGAATTTCGGCGGGGGATTCGAAGAAGTGCAGGAACAGCTTGTGCGGGCGATTGCCGACATCGCGGATGGCCCACTGCTCCAGCGTGTTCGAGATCATGTCGACCTGCTTGGAGTGCCGACGGGCGGCCTCGGAGCCCTCGTCGTAGTCGATGTCCTCGGGATCGACGATGACCTCGATGGTCGGGGAGTGGTCGAGTTCGCGTAGCTCAAGCGGCGTGAACTTGGCCTGCGCCGGGCCGCGGCGGCCGAAGACGTGCACCTCGATCGCCTTATTGGCCTTCAGCCCGTTGTAGACGTTCGGCGGGATCTCGGTCGGCAGCAGTTCGTCACCGGTCTTGGCGAGCACGCGTGCGACGTCGAGTGCGACATTGCCGACACCGAGGACGGCGACCTTCTCGGCCTCCAGCGGCCAGGTGCGCGGCACGTCCGGATGCCCGTCGTACCAGGACACGAAGTCCGCGGCGCCGTAGCTACCGTCCAGGCCGATACCGGGGATGTCCAGCGCGCGGTCGGCGTTGGCGCCGGTGGAGAAGATCACTGCGTCATAGAACGTGCGCAGGTCGTCGAGGGTGATGTCGGTGCCGTAGTCGATATTGCCGAGCAGGCGGACCTGCGGCTTGTCGAGCACCTTGTGCAGAGCGGTGATGATGCCCTTGATGCGCGGATGGTCCGGCGCGACGCCGTAGCGGATCAGCCCGAACGGCGCGGGCATGCGCTCGTACAAGTCGATGCTCACCTCGGCATCGGACTTCATCAACGCGTCGGCGGCGTAGATACCGGCCGGTCCTGCGCCCACGATCGCGATGCGAAGCGGGCGAGGCCCCGCGCTGTGCGCTTCAGGCCCGGCGGCGGCAGCCTGCGTAACGACGGAGGGCCTGCGCACACCGCTAGTCGACTCAGCACTCTGTTCGGTCATCTTTACGCGCACCCTTATGGTCGAAACAATTAATGGCGTCGGTCTTAGCTTAGGCTAACTTTGACGCACCCTTTTGGTTGCACCTGACGATGCGGACAGGCGGCTCGCGGCTGCACAGTCGCTACGACGGTGAGCTGCCATATGGCTATGACAGCAGGCCGCAGTCTCGCGATTCTATCGGTGGCGCACGGCGCACCCTGCGGGCGGTGTGTGAACCGGATGGTTGCCACCGTGCCCCACTTACCGGAGTACCCGCTCTCCCGGCGACTATCAAATCAGTGCGCCGTCGATGCCGGTCCGAGCCGCGCCCGGCCAGGGGGCGGCTGTCGGATAACGCTGTCCACCAGGGATGATCGACCCATGACAGAGCAGCAGGGCACCGACGACGAACCGGTTATCGAGGTCGACCAGACCGATCGCCGCTCCATGGTGCCGTTCATCGCGGCGGCCGGGTTCGCGGTGGTCGTCCTGGTCGGCATCGTGCTGGGCGCGGTGCTCTCGCCCGCTGAGAAAAATGTCACAGAATCGGACAAGATCGCGGCCGCGGTGCAGCGCTACGCGGAGGCCAGGGGCACCACCGACAACACGCCGCCGCCCGCGGTGGCCTGCGACGGATTCGACGAGAGCAAATCGCCGTTGGCCGCCCAGTTCGGTGGTGCCGCGGCCGGAAAGTCGATCAAAGTCACCAAGATTGAGAACGCCATGGTCGACGGCGATAGGGCGAAGGCGAACGTGACCATCGCGGTCGAGGGCCGGGAGACGCCAGCGACGTGGAATCTGGTTCGCTCCGGCGACCGCTGGATCGTCTGCAACTGATTACCGGCGACCCACTGACCAGGGTTTGACACGGCGGCCCCTGCCCAGGCAATCTCGGACGCAGGTCATGAGAACCAGCGTCAAGCCCCGGCTAGCTGGTCGGCAACCCTCCTCCGCGGTGGGGTGCTCCGGGTGACGACCTGGCCGTGCACCGAAACCCGGGTGCGGCAAGCGTGGATTCACAGGAGGATCGCATGACATATGCCGGTGACATCACCCCACAGCAGGCGTGGGAGTTGTTGCGGGACAATCCCGAGGCCGTCTTGGTCGACGTGCGCACCGAAGCCGAATGGCGCTTCGTCGGCGTCCCCGATACCAGTTCGATCGACCGGCCGACGGTGCTGATCGAATGGGTCGACAGCAGCGGCACCCGCAACGCCGAGTTCGTCGCGCAGCTGACCACGGCGCTCGAGGGTCGCGATGCGGCGGCGCCGGTCGTGTTCCTGTGTCGTTCCGGACAGCGTTCGGTCGGAGCGGCGGTCGCCGCGACCGGTATCGGAATCGAGCCGTCGTACAACGTGCTGGAGGGCTTCGAAGGCCCGATCGACGAATTCGGTCATCGCGGCGGCTCCGGCTGGCGCGCACTCGGTCTGCCGTGGCGGCAGTCATGAGCTCGGGCTGTGTAGTCAGGAGCCGGTCGTGATCACCGGTGGTGCATTCGACAAGCCACTGCCCGAGGGGGTCGGCCCCGCCACGCTCGGCGTCCGAGGTGGCCTGCGTCGTTCCGGATTCGAGGAGACCGCCGAGGCGCTGTATCTGTCCTCCGGTTTCGTCTATGAGAGCGCCGAGGCGGCCGAGGCCGCATTCACCGGCGATATCGAGCATTTCGTCTACTCCCGCTACGGCAACCCGACGGTGGCCATGTTCGAGGAGCGGCTGCGCCTGATCGACGGCGCCGAGGCGTGTTTCGCGACCGCGAGCGGTATGTCGGCGGTATTCACCGCGCTGGGCGCGCTTTTGGGTGCCGGCGATCGACTTGTGGCCGCGCGCAGCCTCTTCGGCTCGTGCTTCGTGGTATGCAACGAGATCCTGCCGCGCTGGGGTGTGGAGACCGTCTTCGTCGACGGTGATGATCTGGATCAGTGGGAGCAGGCGCTGTCGGTGCCGACCCAGGCCGTATTCTTCGAGACGCCGTCCAACCCGATGCAGACGCTGGTCGATGTGCGCCGGGTGACCGAACTCGCGCATGCCGCGGGCGCGAAGGTGGTGCTGGACAACGTCTTTGCCACCCCGCTGCTGCAGCGCGGTTTCGAGCTCGGTGCGGATGTGCTGGTGTATTCCGGCACCAAGCACATCGACGGTCAGGGCCGGGTGCTCGGCGGCGCGATCCTCGGTCCGCACGACTACATCGACGGTCCGGTGAAAAACCTGATGCGTCATACCGGTCCGGCGCTGAGCCCGTTCAATGCATGGACCCTGCTCAAGGGTTTGGAGACGATGCCGCTGCGCGTGCGTCATTCGACCGAATCCGCGCTGCGCATCGCGCGCTTCCTCGAGGGCAATAAATCCGTCTCGTGGGTGCGCTATCCGTATCTGGAGTCGCATCCGCAGCACGAGCTGGCGACCAGTCAGATGAGCGGCGGCGGCACGGTGGTCACCTTCGAACTGAACGCGCCGGCGCACGAGGCGAAGAAGCGCGCTTTCGAGGTGCTCAACCGCCTGCGCATCGTCGACATCTCCAACAACCTCGGAGACTCCAAAACTCTGATCACCCATCCCGCCACCACCACCCACCGCGCCATGGGCCCCGAGGGCCGCGCCACCATCGGCCTCTCCGACGGTGTCGTGCGCATCTCGGTGGGGCTGGAGGATGTCGAGGATCTGCTGGGCGATTTGGACAACGCGCTCAGCTGACCGATGCGGGCGCATCGGTTGCGATGTCGATGGCGGTCGTTGCGTTTGGCCGGCGAGTATTCGTTCGACTCTGCAGCGAGCCGCGCCCGCTTGTTGAGCGTGGCTCGTCAGCACCGGAGAAAGCGCCTTCTCTTCGTGCCGTTTCGAACCGCGCGCTATGCGGCATTTGCGGATGTTATCGGCTAGAGGCGTATCGCCGTGCGGACAAGGTCGGCGACGGCTTTGGATCTGCTGTGTGGTGGCCAGGCGATGACGGTCGTGACGGCCGGTGCGTCCGGTACGGGCACGATGGCGTGATCGTCGCGGAGCTGGGCTCGGAGCGACTCGGGCATGAGCGCGCAGGCCCGTCCGAGCGCGATCAGCTGGGTCAACTGGGTATGGTCGCGAACCTGCGGGCCGGGGCCGTCGGGATAACTCCCATCCCGTCGAGGCCAGCGTGGCAGGGGCAGGTCCGTCAGGGCGTTGACCTCGGCCATCGACATGTGGGGTCGGGTGGCGAGGGGATGCCCCGCGGGCAGGACCACGACCTGCTGTTCGGTGTGCAGATCCTCGGTGTCGAATCCGGCCGTCGTGTCGTAGGGCCGGTGGAGCAGAGCGACGTCGGCACGCCCGTTGCGTAGCAGGCCTTCCGGTTCGCCGGGCCCGCAGAGCATCACCTCGACTGCGACAGCGCAGGGGTCGGCGGCGTAGGCGTCCAGCAGCTTCGACAACAGTTCTCTGGACGCTCCTGCCTTGGTGGCCAGCACCACACCGGGCCGGTCGGCAGCGGCGCGGCGGGTGCGGCGCTCGGCGGCTTCGACCGCTTCGAGGGCGAGCCGGGCCTCCCGCAGAAGCACCGACCCGGCCTCGGTCAAAGTGATTGCGCGAGCGGCGCGGTGCAGCAGGACGACTCCGAGCCGCCGTTCGAGCTGCTGGATCGCCCGCGACAGCGGTGGTTGCGCCATGGAGAGCCGTTGTGCCGCCCGCCCGAAGTGCAACTCCTCGGCGACGGCGACGAAATATCGCAACTCCCGCGTCTCCACCAGGACATGGTATCCGGCGATGACCACGACCAATACCCGTGCGGTATCGCCGTCCACCCGATCGGTCTTGGACGCCGCACCCGCAATCGCAGCAGGATCGGCGGCGTGAGTGAACAGACGATTGCGCTGGTGACCGGCGCGAACAAGGGAATCGGATACGAGATCGCCGCTGGCTTGGGCGCGCTCGGCTGGCGAATCGGTGTGGGCGCGAGGGATCAACAACGCCGGGACACCGCGGTGGAGAAGCTGCGCGCGGCCGGGACCGATGCGTTCGGTGTGCCGCTCGACGTGACCGACGACGCAAGTGTGGCCGCGGCGGCCGGTTTTATCGCCAACCACGCCGGAGGTCTGGACGTCCTGGTCAACAACGCGGCAATCGTCGGCGATCATCCACAGACACCCACCACGGTAGATCCCGCGACCCTGCGGACCGTCGTGGAAACCAATGTGATCGGTGTCATTCGCGTTACCAACGCGATGTTGCCGATGCTGCGCGATTCCGCATCTCCGCGCATCGTCAACATGTCCAGTAGCGTCGGTTCTCTCACCCTGCAAACCACGCCCGGTCTGCCCAGTACCGAGATCGGTTCTTTTGCCATCACCGCATACATGGCATCGAAGACGTTTCTCAACGCCGTCACGATCCAATACGTCAAAGAGCTGAGCGACACCAATATCTTGATCAACAGCGGTTGCCCGGGTTTCACCGCTACCGACCTCAACGGCTTTCGCGGCGTCCGTACACCGCAACAGGGCGCGGCCATCGCGATTCGCCTCGCGACCCTGCCCGACGACGGCCCGACCGGCGGATTCTTCGACGACGCGGGAACGGTGCCCTGGTGACGGGCACACCGGTGGCCACCATTCCCGTTCTCGACGTCAGCCGCGCGTCGCGCGTCGCAGGAGAAGCACGACAATGACAAAGGCAGTCAGATACGACGAGTTCGGCGGAATCGAGGTCTTGCGGGTCGACGAGATCGACCGCCCTGTGCCCGGGGACGAGCAGGTCCTCGTGCGGGTCGAAGCGGCAGGCATCAACCCCGGTGAGGCAGCCATCCGAACCGGCGCGATGGCTGAGATCTTTCCCTCGACCTTTCCGTCCGGGCAGGGCAGCGATCTCGCCGGGGTTGTCGCGGAAGTCGGCGTCGGAGTCGACCGATTCTCGGTCGGCGACGAGGTGATCGGGTTCTCCGAGAAGCGGGCCGCCCAGGCCGAGTTGGTCCTGGTCGACGTCGACAACCTCACACCCAAACCGCGCAACGTCTCATGGGAGGTGGCGGGCGGCCTGTACGTCGCCGGCGTGACGGCATGGGGTGCAGTACATTCCGTGCAACTCGACAAGGCGGAGACCGTTGTCGTCTCCGCCGCAGCCGGAGGAGTCGGCTCGCTCGCCGTTCAGCTCGCGCGCCGTGCCGGAGCCACGGTCATCGGCCTGGCGAGCCAGCACAACCACAAATGGCTGCAAAGCCACGGCGTGATCCCGGTCGTATACGGTGACGGCGCCATCGACCGGATCAAGGCCGCCGCACCGGGCGGCATCGATGCCTTCATCGACACCCACGGCGGCGGGTACGTCGAACTGGCCCTGGCTCTTGGCGTCGCGGTCGAGCGGATCGACACCATCGCCGATTTCGCAGCAGCCGCGAAGTACGGAGTCATGACCGAACCCGGAACCAACGCCAGGCCGGGCGCCGAGATACTCGCCGAACTGGCCGCCCTGATCGCCGAGGGACACCTCGAAGTCCCGATCGCCAACGTCTACCCGTTGACACACGTCCGCCAGGCCTACACCGAACTCGAACGCCGACACACCCACGGCAAAATCGTGCTCGAGCCCTAGATGGCGGAGCCACACTGCGACCGTCGGATCGTCGAGGCGATCGACGCGGTATGGCCGGTCTGATCAGTCGAATCCAGCCGCTGGACTGGGTGCTATCGGAAGCGATGTGACCGCGTCCGCCGTTACGCTCGGATTATGCGAATTTCGGTTGCGGCGGATGAGCGGGTGGGTGTGGCCGAGCAGCTTGTTGTCGAACTCGATAGGCGGGGGTTCGAGACCTTGGTGCACGGGGCGTTATCGGATACCGAGCGGGATGACTGGGCCTGGGCGAGTGAGGCGGCGGCGCGAGATGTGATCGAGGGCCGGGCCGAGCAGGCGATCGTGTGCTGTTGGACCGGAACGGGTGCGTCGATCGCCGCCAACAAAGTCGCGGGGATCCGAGCCGCACTATGCGGTGATGCGGCGACAGCGTCCGGCGCCCGCAAATGGAATGACGCGAATGTGCTTGCGTTGAGCCTGCGTTCGACTTCCACCGCGGAGCTGACAGAGATCCTGGACGCCTGGTTCAGCGGCGAGCCGAGTACAGATGCAGATGACCGCGCCAATATCGCCCACCTGGCAAAGATCGAACGCGGCCACTGATCAGTCCTGGCCCGCCCATCCCGCCTGCGCCGCTCGTAACGAACCGTCCAGAGCCAGAGCCAGAGCCAGAGCCAGAGCCAGAGCCAGAGCCAGAGCCAGAGCCAGAGCCAGAGCCAGAGCCAGAGCCAGAGCCAGAGCGGGACCGGGACTGCGGCCTGGGCCTGGGCTTGGGCCTGGGGCCAGCCAGAGGTGGAGCCTGTGCCGAACCAGAGTTTTCGCCTGAACCTGTGCCCGTGCCTGGGACTGAGCCCACGCCCGACCCCGACCCCGACCCCGAGCCCGACCCCGGGGCTGGGGCCGAGCCAGCGGCCGAGCCAGAGCCTGGGCTGAGTCGTCGTCTGAGGCGCGAGCCCGCGATTGAACCAGAGCCAGAGCCAGAGACTGAGCGCACGTCTGGGGATGAGCCTTGGGCTGTGCGGGATTGACAGTATGCTGTCAAACATGACAGCATACTGTCATGATCGCGAAGACAGTTCATATGGCCGTTTACGACACGCTCGCGGACTGGGAGGTCGGTGCTGCGACTGCGCATATCAACAATCCGCGTTGGCAGGTTGCGCCCGGGGCGTTTCGGGTGCTGACAGTCGGGGCGACGAAGGATCCGGTCATGACGATGGCGGGGGTGCGCATTGTGCCGGATGTGGCACTTGCTGATCTCGCCCCTGCCGACAGTGCGATGCTGATTCTGCCGGGGGCCGATCTGTGGATGACCGGTGATGAGTTGGTGCCTTTTACGCACAAGGCGCGGGAGTTCGTCGAGGCTGGGGTGCCGGTGGCGGGGATCTGCGGTTCTACCTTGGGTTTGGCGAAGGAGGGGTTGCTCGATGATCGGGCGCACACCAGCAATGCGGCCGAAGTTCTGCAGTACAGCGGATATTCGGGTGCTGCGCATTATGTCGCTGAACCGGCGGTGACCGGCGATAACGTGATCACGGCCAGTGCGATGGCGCCCTTCGAATTCGCCCGTGAAGTGCTCGGTCTGCTCGGCGTGTATGAACCGCGCATCCTCGATGCCTGGTATCGGCTGTACGGGCACAGTGATCCGACGGGCTACGCGGAACTCGCCGAATACGAGATGGCATCGTCGCAGGCATGAGCGATACGCCCGAACGAGGGCTCTTCGGCACCGCGGCGGTCACCTCGTTCCGGATGAACGGCCAATTCCCCACCATTGCAGAGGAATTGGCCGATCCGGCGGGGCTGGCCGCTGCGGCTCCGGCGGCGATGTCGGCTGCGAACGGCACGCAGGAGCAGGCATGACCGGCAGGCAGGTCCGATACGAGGCGGTGTCCTCGGCATGAGCGATACGCCCGAGCAGGAGCTGTTGAGCAGCACGGCGATCACTTCGTTTCGGCTGAACGGTCAGTTCATGGCCATTGCAGAGGAATTGGCCGGTCCGGCGGGGCTGACCGCCGCGTGGTGGCAGGTGCTCGGCGCGGTGCTGCGCGAACCGCTGCCGGTGTCGGGGATCGCCCGCGCGATGGGCATAACCCGCCAGAGTGTGCAGCGCATCGCGGACCTGTTGGTGGACAAGGGACTTGCCGAATATCGGCCGAACCCGGCGCACCGCCGCGCGAAACTCGTCGCGGTCACCGAGGCTGGCCGCGACGCGATCAAACGCATCAACCCGCGGCACGCGGTCTTCGCCCAACGCCTCGCCGACGAATTGGGCCCCGAGCAGTTCACCCTGACCGTCCAGGTCATGACCCGACTCTCCGCCGCCCTCGACACCATCACCGACCAAACCTGATCTCCGAGTTGCGGCTCCATGCCATAGACCTGCCGCCCTCGACACCATCACCGACGAAACCAGACCTCCAACCGAACCGCTCGCGCCTCGAGTTCGTGGCCACACACGCGAATTCGTGACGACACACCTGTGATCATGCCTGTGCCGTCGCAAACAGGCGTGTGCCGTCGCGCAGGGAGCGGGGGTCAGTCGAATGGGTTGCTGGTTCGGCCGACCAGGTCGGCGACGGAGTCGACGACCAGGGTTGGGCGGTAGGGGAATTGCTCGACCGAGTTGCGGGTGGAGATGCCGGTGGTGACCAGGATGGTTCGCATGCCCGCTTCCAGGCCGGAGACGATATCGGTATCCATGCGGTCGCCGATCATGACGGTCGACTGGGAGTGGGCGCCGATTCGGCGCAGGGCCGAGCGCATCATCAGCGGGTTCGGCTTGCCGACGTAATACGGCTCTTTGCCGGTCGCGCGGGTGATCAGCGCGGCGACCGAACCGGTCGCTGGCAGCAGACCGTCACGGGATGGGCCGGTCGCGTCCGGGTTGGTGGCGATGAACCGCGCGCCGCGCTCGACCAAGCGGATCGCCGTGGTGATCGCCTCGAACGAGTAGGTGCGGGTTTCGCCGAGCACCACGTAGTCGGGATCGCTGTCGGTCAGTACGTAACCGATTTCGTGCAGCGCGGTGGTGAGTCCGGATTCGCCGACGACATAGGCGGTTCCGTTGGGGCGCTGATCGTTCAGGAAGGTCGCGGTGGCCAGCGCCGATGTCCAGATCGCCGCCTCCGGGATGTCGAGTCCGGTGTGGCGCAGGCGGGCCTGCAGATCGCGCGGGGTGCGGATGGAGTTATTGGTGAGCACCAGGAACGGGATCTCATTGACGCGCAGCTCCGCCAGGAACTTGTCGGCGCCGGGCACCAGATGGTCTTCGTGCACCAGCACCCCATCCATATCGGTGAGGTAGGACAGGATCGGTTCATCTGGTGTGGTCACGAGTCAATTGTCGGCTATCGGCCAGCCCGCCGGGCGAATACACAGGTCGATGCGACCATCCCCACACTGTGCGCGATGAGC
This sequence comes from Nocardia sp. CA-107356, assembly GCF_050946365.1. Lineage (NCBI taxonomy): Bacteria > Bacillati > Actinomycetota > Actinomycetes > Mycobacteriales > Nocardiaceae > Nocardia > Nocardia sp. CA-107356. Next base: position 697,126 of record NZ_CP191992.1, read on the forward strand.
CGCCGTCGAGTTACCGCGTCCACCGCGCCAGCGAGGTGCGCACATCGAGCGTGAGAGCTGCTGCCGCATGGTTGGTGGGTATTTCGGGCACGGTGTGTGTTGGGTGGGCTGCTGCCGCATGGTTGGTGGGTATTTCGGGCACGGTGTGTGTTGGGCGGGGCTGCCGCCGCATGGTCAGTGGGCATCCCGCAGACGGTGTGCGAGTTGGGCGCGATGCCCACTCGATATGCGAGAGCGGATCACCGGGCGATTGCGGCGCCGTTCGTCGCGTGCCTGCTGAGGGAGTTCGCGGCGACGCACCTTGCATTGGTGGCGATGTCGCCGCTGTCGATGCGGCCCCTTCGTGCATGGCGGTCGAGTTGGTATGGCCCTTCACACACAGCTCGAGCCGCGCTGACTATGGTCGAGGGGAGGCCGTGTGAGAACCGATCGCGCAGCGCTCAGGTAGGCCGATCGAGGCGCGGGAACTCCCGTGTCGCCCTTGCGGTTGTACCGAGATGCGGTCGCGGGACTCATGCGGCCGACGGCGTGCGGAACCTCCCGCACTGAACCGTTGAGCGAAGCGACAGGAGTGGCGCATATGAGTGACCTCAAGCTCGGATACAAGGCGTCGGCGGAGCAGTTCGGGCCGCGGGAACTGGTGGAAATCGCGGTGCTCGCCGAGGAGCACGGCCTCGACAGCGCGACCGTCAGCGACCATTTCCAGCCGTGGCGGCACAAGGGCGGGCACGCACCGTTCTCGCTGGCCTGGATGGCCGCGGTCGGTGAGCGCACCAAGCGCATCCAACTCGGCACCTCGGTGCTCACCCCGACCTTCCGCTACAACCCCGCCGTGATCGCGCAGGCCTTCGCCACCATGGGTTGTCTGTACCCCGATCGCATCATGCTCGGCGTCGGCAGCGGTGAGGCGCTCAATGAGATCGCCACCGGCTACACCGGCGAGTGGCCGGAATTCAAGGAGCGTTTCGCCCGGCTGCGCGAATCCGTCGACCTCATGCGCGCGCTGTGGACCGGTGAGCGCACCGACTTCGAGGGCGAGTACTACAAGACCGTCGGAGCATCGATCTACGACGTGCCGAAGGGCGGCATCCCGATCTATATCGCCGCGGGCGGACCGCTGGTCGCGCGCTATGCGGGTCGCGCCGGTGACGGTTTCATCTGCACCTCCGGCAAGGGCATGGACCTCTACACCGAGAAGTTGATGCCCGCTGTCACCGAGGGCGCGGCCAAAGCCGGGCGCACCGTCGAGCAGATCGACCGGATGATCGAGATCAAGATCTCCTACGACACCGATCCCGAACTGGCACTGGAGAACACCCGCTTCTGGGCTCCGCTCTCGCTCACCGCCGAGCAGAAGCACTCCATCACCGATCCGATCGAAATGGAGGCCGCCGCCGACGCCCTCCCGATCGAGCAGATCGCCAAACGCTGGATCGTCGCCAGCGATCCGGACCAGGCCGTCGACCTGATCAAGCCCTACCTCGACGCGGGCCTCAACCACCTGGTCTTCCACGCCCCCGGCCACGACCAGCGCCGCTTCTTGGATCTGTTCCAGCGCGACCTCGCCCCCCGCCTGCGCACCCTCGGCTAATGCGCCCATCGAGGCGAGTCAATTGGTGGCTCGACGGAGCGTTGGCAGCAATTGACTCGTCTCGGCCCAGCGGCGGGCGCGGGTGGGGCTCTTCGATCGCACCAGTCCGGTGCTCGACCGCCCAGTCCCGCCAGTGCCGGCGTGCCCAGCATTTGTGGGCGCCGGCTCTGGGTGGATTGCTCGGCGAGCGGAGTCAATTGGTGGCTTGACGGCGCGTTTGGTAGCGACCATTTGACTCGCGTCGGCTCAGTGGTGTGTGCGGGTGGGTCTTTTTGATCGCACCAGTCCGGTGTTTGACCGGCCAGTCCCGCCAGTGCCAGGTACCTATGGGCGCTCGCCCTCGGTGGATTGTTCGGCGAGGGGAGTCGAATGGTGGCTTGACGGCGCGTTGGTGGCGACTCGCCTCGGTGGGGTGGATCAGATGCGGGTGAGGGCGAAGATGCGGAGGTCGCGGGTGGTGCGGGAACGGTAGGCGTCGTAGGCGCTGGCGATTTCGACGAAGCGGGCGAAGATGGCGTCCTTGGCGGCGCTTTCGACCGGGGTGGCCCGGACCGGGATGCGCTCGCCCGCGATGGCGACGGTGGCCTCGGGATTCGCCAGCAGGTTGTTGGTCCAGGCCGGATGTTTCACCCGGCCGAAATTGCTGCCGATGACGTAGAGCGTGTCGCCGTCGTGCACATAGAGCAGCGGCTGGGTGCGCGGCTGCCCGGACTTGCTGCCGATGGTGGTCAGCAGGATGACCGGCGCGCCGATCGGACCGAGCACGGTGTACTTGGCGTCGGTGCGTTCCAGCACCGCCCGATCCAGTGGGGTGATCTTGCGGATCAGCCAGGAACCGGGCTTGGTCGCCGCGAACTTGGTTGCCACGCGGGACAGTACGTTGGTGCGCGAACCCCACTGACGGTCCGGAAACTGCTGAGCCATGCCGGGACTATATCGGCTGTGATCGAACTCGCGGGGCACTCCAAAAGGCCGGTCGTGAGCCGCGCGTTGGGCGCGCGATCGGAACGGAGCGCGCGATCAGGTACACACCCGGCGTCACCAGGGGTGGCCGAGGCGCGCCGGTACGCGGTCACCGCGCAATCGCTCGAACAGCATTCGTGATCGCGGTCTCGCGGGACAGTCGCGGTAGCCGCGGGTTCACTAAGCTCTCGAACATGGCCGACTCCGCTCCATCCGCTGTGTACATCGCATCTCCGGAGGGTGACACCGGAAAATCGACGGTGGCGCTCGGAATGCTCCAGATGCTGTGCGCGACCACCGCGCGGGTCGGTGTTTTCCGGCCGATCACCCGCTCGACCACCGAACCGGACTACATCCTGGAGCTGCTGCTCGAGCACAGCACTGCCGATATCGACTACGCACAGGCCGTCGGCGTCACCTATGAGCAGGTGCACGCCGATCCGGATGCCGCGATCGGCGAGATCGTCATGCGCTTCCACGAGGTCGCGAAGTTGTGTGACGCGGTGGTGATCGTCGGCAGCGACTACACCGACGTCGCCAGCCCGAGCGAACTGCGCTTCAACGCCCGCATCGCGGTGAATCTCGGCGCGCCGGTGCTGCTGGTGGTGCGCGGTGCGGGCCGCACACCGGAGGAGGTGAAACACCTGGCCGAGCTGTGCGCGAGCGAATTGGCACTCGAGCATGCGCATCTGGTGGCCATCATCGCCAACCGCTGCGATCCGGAGCGCTCGGATGAGGTCCGCGCGGCGCTGTGCGGCTTCGACGTGCCCTCGTGGACATTGCCCGAGGTGCCGCTGCTGATTTCGCCGACCATGGCCGAACTGTGTACCGCGATCGGTGGCGAAATGTACAGCGGCGATGTGGAATTGCTGCAGCGCGAGGCGTTGAAGATCATGGTCGGCGGCATGACCGCCGAACATATTCTGGAGCGGCTGGTCGACGGTGTCGTGGTGATCGCGCCGGGCGATCGTTCCGATGTATTGCTCAGTGTGGTGAATGCGCATGAGGCGGAAGGTTTTCCGTCGCTGTCGGGCGTCATCATGAACGGCGGTATGCTGCCGCATCCGGCGATCGCAAGGCTGATGGGCGGCCTCAAACCGAGGCTGCCCATCCTCACCACCGACCTCGGCACCTACGACACCGCGAGCGCCGCGTACCGCACCCGCGGTCGGATGTCGGCGGGCAGTCCGCGCAAGGTCGACACCGCGATTGCCCTGATGGAGCAGCACGTCGACGCGTCGGAGCTGTTGCAGCGCATCGAGATTCCGGATATCTCGATCGTGACACCGCAGATGTTCGAATATCAACTGATCGAGCGTGCCAGGGCCGATCGCAAGACCATTGTGCTGCCCGAGGGCGACGACGATCGCATCCTGCGCGCGGCCGGTCGGGTATTGCAGCGCAAGATCGCGGATCTGGTGATCCTCGGCGACGAGGCGGCGGTGCGTGCCCGCGCCGCGGAACTCGGCGTCGATATCTCGGCCGCGCGGGTACTCGATCCGCGGACCTCGGGTTACCTCGACGAATTCGCCACGGAGTACACCGAATTGCGCAAGCACAAGGGGATGACGCTCGACCGCGCCCGCGAAACCATGGCCGATATCTCGTATTTCGGCACGATGATGGTCCATAGGGGTATCGCCGACGGCATGGTGTCCGGTGCCGCGCACACCACGGCGCACACCATCCGGCCGTCCTTCGAGATCATCAAGACGGTGCCGGGGGTCGCCACCGTCTCCAGCGTCTTCCTCATGTGTCTGGCCGATCGGGTACTCGCCTATGGTGACTGCGCGGTCGTCCCCGACCCGACCTCGGAGCAGTTGGCCGATATCGCGGTCTCCTCTGCGCGCACCGCGGCCCGCTTCGGCATCGAGCCGCGGGTGGCGATGCTGTCCTATTCGACCGGCGAATCCGGCAGCGGCGTGGATGTGGACAAGGTGCGGGTCGCGACCAAACTGGTCCGCGAGCGCGCGCCCGAACTGCTGGTCGAGGGCCCGATCCAATACGATGCCGCGATCGAGCCGACCGTCGCGACCACCAAACTCCCGGACTCCGAAGTAGCTGGGCGTGCAACGGTTTTCGTATTTCCCGACCTCAATACCGGCAATAACACCTATAAGGCGGTGCAGCGCAGCGCGGGTGCGATCGCGATCGGCCCGGTGCTGCAAGGGTTGCGCAAGCCGGTCAACGACCTGTCCCGCGGCGCGCTGGTCGCCGATATCGTCAATACGGTCGCCATTACCGCGATCCAGGCGCAGGAGGGCTGACGTGCGCGCTGCCGAGCCGACCACCTGCGGGGTGTACGGCGCGAGCGCCGCTGGCGTGCCGGTATCCGATCATGCGGCAGGCGCTCGGGCTGCCGGTGTCCTGCGGCACACGGCGGCTCGCCGGCGGAACAAGCGGGCCGGGTTCGTGGTTGCCGACCGAGTGCGGGGAACGCGCGCGAGGCAGGAGGTGCTGGTATGAGTGACCCATCGGGTAGCGATTCGATCAGCGGCGGTGGTCGGGCGGGCTGGCCCGACACTGCTGATGACCTGGTGCTGGTGATCAATTCCGGTTCGTCGTCGATCAAATATCAACTGCTGGACCCGGAGTCCGGTGTGGTCGCCGCATCCGGCATGGTCGATCGGATCGGCGAGGCGAACGCCGGGATCGAGCACCAGGTCGATGGCCGGACCATCGAACATCGCGGCCCGATCGCCGATCACACCGCGGGCCTGCGGCTGGTCTTCGACACCTTCGCTGAAACCGGCCACGATCTGGCGGGCGCGGGTGTGCGCGCGGTCGGGCACCGGGTGGTGCACGGCGGCGAGGTGTTCTACCGGCCGACGCTGCTCGATGATGCTGTGGTCGCGGCGATATCGGAGCTGTCTTCGCTTGCGCCGCTGCATAATCCGGCGAATGTGGCGGGTATCGAGAGCGCACGCGAACTGCTGCCCGGCGTACCGCAGGTCGCGGTGTTCGATACCGCGTTCTTCCACGGCCTGCCCGACGCCGCCAAGACCTACGCCATCGATGCGAAAGTCGCCGCCGCGCATGGCATCCGGAAGTACGGATTCCACGGTACCTCGCACGAGTACGTCTCCGGCCGAGTCGCGGCGCTGCTCGACCGCGATCCCGCTGAGCTGAATCAGATTGTCTTCCACCTCGGCAACGGCGCATCGGCGTCGGCGATCCGCGGCGGCCACCCGATCGACACCACCATGGGGCTCACGCCGCTGGAGGGTCTGGTGATGGGTACCAGGGGCGGCGATCTCGATCCCGGGATCATCGCGCATCTGGTCCGCTCGGCGCATATGGACGTCGATCAGATCGACGAAATGCTGAACCGCAACTCCGGCCTCAAGGGCCTATCCGGGGTCAACGACTTCCGCGAACTACAACGGCTCATCGACGCGGGCGACCCCGCGGCCCGCCTGGCCTACGACGTGTACATCCACCGGCTGCGCCGCTACCTCGGCGCGTACCTGATCGAACTGGGCGGCGTCGACGCCATCACCTTCACGGCCGGAGTCGGCGAGAACAGTCCGCAGGTCCGCGCCGACGCGCTGGCCGGGCTGTCCCGCTTCGGCATCGAGGTCGACCCGGCCCGCAATACCGCCGCGGAGCGCACGGCCCGGCATATCTCCGCGCCTGGCGCGGAGGTGGCCGTACTGGTCGTTCCGACCAACGAGGAGTTGGCGATCGCCCGCGCCGCGCGCCGTGTTGTCGCAGCTCAGGGTGCTGGCTGAGCCGTCGGGATCGGGCTCTGGAAAACCTCACGAAATCCTCACACTCGATCGGTCAGTATTGGTGTCGGATCAGGTTCGCGCCGGACACCGCATCCCGGGCCGGACTATCCGCCGCTATCGGGACCGCGATGCCCTCGCCACTCTCGATGTGTCCGCTCCGGCTGCCCCCGGGGCGGGCCGCACGCACGCGGAATCCGGGGATGATCGGTATGCCGACTGCTCCGCGAACCAGATCCGAGCCCGGCCGGTCTTCCCTCCCGGCCGGGTTTTCGTTTGTCCGCGGTCTCAGACCCAGGTCTTGGCGCGGATGGAGTTCGCCAGGTCGACCAGGGCGTAGCGGTGATTGCGGCCCGGAGCGCTGCGGGCCAGGGCCCTGAGCCCGGCTTCGGTGCCGGCGCGCAGGTCGCGCTCGGTGAAGGGAGCATCGAAGAGGATCGCTTCACCGCTACTGGGGGAATTGCCCGCTTGGAGCCAGGCCAAGGCGGCGCCGAGGACGAGCACGCGCATCTGGGTCGCGCGGCTCTCCCCGGTGGGCAGGCCGAGCACGCGCGAGGCCGAAATGTGCAGGGTGGATTCGGGGAGTTCGGCGATCGGGGCGGCGGTGAGCAGCAGCCACACGGCGGTCATCCGGGCCGTGGTGTGGTGCCGGGAGGCGGCCGGTACCTCGTCGAGCGCGCGCACCGCATCGTCGACCCGACCTGCCGCCGCCAGTTGTCTGGCCAGGCCGAAGGCGGCGCTCACCACCGAGCGGTCGGTACGCCAGACGGTGGTGTAGAACTTCTCCGCATAGGCGCGCCACTGCTCGGGATCCTCGGAATCCCAGTGCTGCAGAATAAGTTCCGCGGTGGCGGCGAGTGCGAGCTCGGGTGCGATCTCGCCGGGCAGCACCCGAAGCACCGCGTCGAAACTGGTGTGGGCCTGCTCGAATTCCAATTCCAGCAGCTGGGCGTGGCCCAGATACCAGTCGATACGCCAGTCGTGATCTGCGGCGACCAGCGACAGCATATGCAGCACCGCGGCCGATTCGCCGAGTTCGAGCCGGAGCCGGGCCTCGGCCAGGGTCAGCTCCAGATCGAATGTGTCCGGCGCATTTTCGGGATCGGCGTCGGCGCGTTGCCTGGCCTCGTGCAATGCCGAGAGTGCTTCCCTCGGCTCTGGCTGTGCGGCGGCTGCGAGCAGCGGTATCAAGGCATCCGTGGGGTCGATGAGCGGAACCGGAAGGGCCGCGGCCACTTCGCCCGCTCGCAGCAGTTTGCTCCTGGCGATGCCGTCGGCATAGGCGTCGGTCTGGCTGATCAATTCATCGGTGCCGAAGCTGCCGCGCTGTGGACTGAAAGCTGTGGACAGCTGTGGATGTTCTTCGCCGGTCTCCAGGGCCAGGATCTCGCGCAGCACCCCGGCCAACTGGGCGGACATGACGCGGGCGGAGGGGAAGCGGCACTCGGGATCCGGATTGGTCGCACACAGCAGCACGCGATGGAACAACTCGTAGCGCTCGAGTATCGGATGGTCGGCGGGGTCCGGAATGCCGTCGCGGTAGCGCCCCTGCTCCATCGGCATGCTCAGCGTCAGCACGGCCAGCGTCCGCCCGACCGTGAAGATGTCCGTGGCCACCGTCGGGCCGGTCCTGGCGATCTCCGGCGCTTGGAATCCCCTGGTGCCGTAGAGATTTCCATAGGCATCGATGGTCGTGACGGCGCCGAGATCGATGAGTTTGACCTGATTCTCGGTGACCATGATGTTGTCGGGTTTGAGGTCGTTGTAGGTCAACCCGATCGAATGCAGATACTCCAGCGCGGGCAGGATCTCCAGCACATACGCGATCGCCTCGGTGACCGGCATCCGTTGCGGCCGTTGGTAGGTGTCGAGGATATCGCGCAGCGAGCGACCGCCGACGTACTCCATGACGATGTAGCCGATCGACGCGCCGCCCGAGGCGCAGTGCTCGACGAAGTTGTGGATCTTGACGATGCTGGAATGCGCCACCTCGGCGAGGAATTGGCGTTCGGCCACGGCCACCGCCTGCGCCTCGGTGTCCCCCGCGTGCAGCAGGCCCTTCAGGACCACCCAGCGATCGCTGACATTGCGGTCGATCGCCAGATAGATCCAGCCGAGCCCGCCGTGCGCGATACAACCCTGGACCTCGTACTGGCCCGACACGATATCGCCCTCGTGCAGTGATGGGCGGAAATCGTATGGCGCGCTACAGGTTTCGCAGATGCCCGTGGTCGTCGCCGGCCTGGTTGCGGTGGCGCGGCCGACCGGACTGCCGCAGCGCCAACAGAAGCGCCTGCCCTCGGAGACAACGGGATCGGTGAGCACCGCGCTGCGCGGATCGGCGGGCGGGACCGCTGGGATCGTGACCAGTCCGGCACCGAGTTTGCGGGTCGTCGGTCGGGAGCGCGCGGTGCGCGCGCTGCGCCCGGAGGTGCGCGTGGTGGCGGCGGAGGTCGGTTCCGGTGGTGCGTTCCATGCGCCGACGGTGAATTCTGCGGCCATATCGTCGCGGCGATCGGTTTCACTGGACGTGGATCGGCGCCCGATTATCGCGGCGGCAGATTCGTGACGCACTGCTTCGTTCGAAGCGGCTCCGGTGCGGGCATCCTTGTCGGACGTATCCCCGGTGACGCGGTTCTTATCGGAAAGGTCTGCGGGAGTCGGGGTTGTGCCGGAAGCGGCCCCGGGACCGGTATTCGGTGCTCCCCTGATGGTTTCGATGGCGCCCGACCCCGGTGCAGCGACATTCGCGCCGGTGCCGCCGAACTCGGGCGCCATCGTCTCCTCGTCCGATTCCTCGGTTTGCTCGGCGCCTTCCCGTTGCTCGGCCTCGGGCGAATCGGCGGCATCCTCGGAGTCGGCATCTTCGGAGTCGGGGTCGTGCGGTGGAAACATCACCGTTAGTCCTGATAGGTCGGGACCGGCGGGGCCGGGACCGGTCCCAAGGCGATGAGGTATTGCTGGTACAGCCGCACCCACGTGCCGTCGTTGCGGATGCGCTCGAGCGTGCCGTTGACGAAGCGGATCAGGTCGTCGTTGCCCTTCGGTATTCCGATGCCGTAGGGCTCGACGCTGATACTGGGACCGACCAGCTCGGTATACGAAGGGTCCTGCGCGGCCAGACCCGCGAGGACGGCGTCGTCGGTGCTGACCGCGTCGACCTGGCGCTGCTGGAGGACGACCAAACAGTCGGCCCAGGTGGGCACGGTGAGGATGGTCGCGGCGGGCTGGCCGCGACGGATGTTGTCCAGCGAGGTGGTGCCGGATACGGTGCACACCCGCTTACCCGCCAGATCGATCAGACCGCGAATACCGGAGTTCTTCATCGCGAGCACGCGCTGATTCGCGTGCAGGTAGACGGTGGAGAAGGAAACCCTCTGGCGTCGTTCGCAATTGATGGTCATGGTCTTGGCGACCATGTCGACGCTGTGGCTCTGCAGTGCGCTCTCGCGCTCGGCCGATCCGAGACTGCGGTACTCGATCTGCTCCGGACTGCCGAGCAGATCGCGGGCGACCTCCCTGGCGATATCGGCGTCGAAGCCGACAATGGACCCACTGACCGGGTCGCGGAAGCTGAAAAGGTTACTGCCGGTGTCCAATCCGACCACCAGCCGGCCGCGCGCACGAATCGCATCGATGGTCGGCCCGTGCGCGCCCGCGCCGGCTCCGGTGGGTCGCAGACTGGCGGTCGCATCGCCGCACGGCTCGTCGCGTTCCGGTGGGATCGGTGAATCCGTCCGTATCGTAATGGCATTGGCGGGCAGCGGTGGCTGGGTGTACTTGCCGGTCTTGGCGGCGTTCGTCGCGTCCGAGCCCGCGGTGCACCCGGCGAGCAGGGCCGCTGCGGCGAGCGCGGCGAGTAACCCGCGCGCGCGATTCACCGGTACTCCCTGAGTCGCGGCCAGATACCGAGGCCGACATAGGCCGCGGCGAGAATCCCGAGTGCCAGCGCGCCCGGCCCCAGGAAGTGCAGCGATCGAGCCGCGCCGGAGATGTTGTCGCGCAATGTATCGCGCGTCGCGTCCAGAGCCTCTCCCAATGCTCGGTCCAGCGATTCCACCTGCGCCGCGGCGTCCGCCGCACCGGGACCGGTCGCCACCGTCGCCGCCCCGACGAAATCGCCGCGGGCGAGTGAGTCGTTCATACGCTGATGGGCCGCTCGCCAACGAATCAGTGCATCACGGGCATTCGCGATCTCACTGGCCGCGGGCGCATCGGACGGATAGCCGTTGAGCAGTTCGTGCAGCCGAGTGACGCTGGACTCGTAGGTCCGGTCGTAGTCGCCGGTGGCGTCGCGGCGCACCAGCTTCAGCGTCTCCGCGGAACGCGCCTGCTGGGTCAGGATCCGGCTCTCGGTCAATCGGGAACTCGGCACCGCGCCGTGGTCGCGCCCCACGATCATCTCCGCGGCCGAGAGCGATCCGGCCGTCACCGTCCATGCCAGCAGGATCAGAATCGCGGTGGAGGCGAGCAGCAGTCCCGGATTGAGTACGCGGTGCCAACGCTTCGACAGGTCGAACTGCGCCCAGACCAACGCGCCGAGTGCCAGGATCAGCACTGCGATCGCGGGCCAGGGCGGCTGGACGTGATGACGCTGGGCCGCGCTGACCGCGTCGGAGCGATGGCTCTGCAGCTGCGCGGCCATCGGTAGCAGGGTGGTCTGCATCTGATTCGACGCCTCGCTCAAATACGCCGCGCCGACCGGGTATCCGTTGCGATTACTCGCCCGGGCGGTCTCTATGAGACCAGAGTAGACCGGCAGGCCGGTGGCGATGCCCGTGCGCAGCCGGGTATCCGGATTGTCCTCGCCGGTGGCCTGTCCTGCGGCGTGGCCAGATTGCGTCACCAGTTCCGCGGATGCCTCGCCGAGCGCCTGGCTGTAGCGATCGCGTACGGCTTCCGGTTCCAGGCCGCCCGCGATGAACGCGGTACTTGCCGCGGCGTCCGCGATGGACAGCGAGGTGTAGAGGTGATGAGAGGAGTTCGCGTCCGGTTCGGTGTCGTCGAGCAGGATGTCCAATCCCTGCTGACGATCGTTGACAGTCGCGGCGGTCATCATGCCCGCACCCAGGCACAGGCCGATGAGCAGCAGCCCGACGGCGATGAGCCGGCCCGGCGACGATAGCGCGAAGGACCGTAGGTTGGCCGGGTCCAGATGGGCGCGCAACCCGGCCTCACGCGGCACGTCGAGCCGCTCGGACGCGGTATCTGCCGTGACCGACGGCGGCCGCGGGGCCGTCGTCGCTTCAAGTGCTGCCATCTCCACCTCCCCGGTTGGTGCGCACGTGGTGCTCCTGCTGGGAGCTTATTGTGGTCTTACCGGCGCCGTGGTGTGTGAAATACGTCCGCCACGGCTGGATGAGGATGGTAACCAGATGCGTGGTGACGGTGACGGCTGGTCCCGCGGCCCGGATGGACAGCGGCATTGGGGCCGCTTCGGCGCCGCCGGACTCCTGTTGCGGGCGCCGCTCGCTGGCGGCGGTTCGGCGGTGTTGTTGCAGCACCGCGCGCCGTGGAGTCATCAGGGCGGCACCTGGGCGTTGCCCGGCGGCGCCCGGGACAGCCACGAGACCCCTGTGCACGCGGCGGTCCGCGAGGCATGGGAGGAAGCGGGCATCAATCCCGCCGATGTTCGGGTGCGCGGCGAACGTGTCACCGCGACCGCTTTGAGCGGCTGGACCTACATCACCGTGGTGGCCGATGCCGTGATGACGCTGCCGACCAGTCGTAATCGGGAGAGCAGTGCACTGGCCTGGGTGCCGGAGGACGAGGTCGACAGCCATCCGCTGCACCCCGGTTTCGCCGCTTCTTGGCCGACGCTGCGTGCTGCGCCGGCGCGCGTCTGCCTCGACGAGGTGGATGTGGACGCCAACGCGGTCGCCGCCGTGCTGCCCAGGACCGTCGACCTGGCCGACCAGGGATTCGTCTGGCTGCACGCCGATCCCGATGGGCCGGGTGCGTATGCCCGCATCGTCGACGCGGCAGCTGTGGATTCGACGGATGTCGGGCAGCCGGACACGAATTCGGAGACGGCCCTTGCCGATCCGATCTTGTCGCTCACCCGTGTTCAAGTGCTGTCTTAACGATGGGGCTCAGCAGAGCTGAGCGTTTTGTAGCAGTGCCGACTTCAGCTGACGTGCCGCCGCCTCCGGGTCGCGTGCATCGGTAATCGCGCGCACCACCACGACGCGTTCGGCTCCCGCCGCGAGCACCTCGGGTAGCCGCTCGGTATCGATCCCGCCGATCGCGAACCACGGCCGGGTCGGATGGGCGTCGGCGGTGGAGCGCACCAGGTCGAGGCCGGCGGCCTGACGTCCCGGCTTGGTCGGCGTCGCCCAGACCGGGCCGGTGCAGAAGTAGTCGATGTGTTCGTCGATCGCGGCGAGTCCGGCTTGCGCTCGGCTGGTCGTGGAGCGCCCGATCACCACATCGGGTCCGAGGATCCGCCGCGCGTACCAGGGCGGCAGATCGTTTTGGCCGAGGTGCAGTACATCCGCTCCGACGGCGAACGCGATATCGGCGCGGTCGTTCACCGCGACCAGCGCACCGTATCGACGGGCCGCGGCCTTCAGTTCGGCCAGCGCACCGATCTCGGCCTTGGCCTCGAGCGGGCCGAATTTCGCCTCACCGGGTGAACCCTTATCCCGGAGCTGAATGATGTCGACACCGCCCGCGAGCGCTGCTGCGGCGAACTTGGCCAGGTCGCCCCGCTCCCTGCGGGCATCGGTGCACAGATACAGCCGGGCGGTAGCCAAACGCTCCCGGGGCGATAGGGGCCGGAACTGGTGGGACGGTTGCACGTGCTCGACCGTAGTCGCGCTACCGTGGGGATGCGAATAGTAAGGCAGGTGGAACCAATGCGGACTCTGGCCGTCGTCGGTGGCGGCGCCATCGGACTCGCCGCCGCCTGGCGGGCGGCCGAGGTGGGATGGTCGGTCACCGTATTCGATCCCGCCGCCGGATCCGGCGCATCCTGGGTTGCCGGAGGAATGCTCGCACCGCTGTCCGAGGGCTGGCCGGGGGAGGATCTGGTCCTGGAATTCGGCGCCGCCTCCCTGGCCCGCTGGCCCGAATTCGCCGCCCGGCTCGAATCCGCGACCGGCGTTGCGGTGTTCGTGGCCGAGGAAACCCTGACTGTCGCGCTCGACGGCGCCGACGCCGCGGATCTGCGCACGGTCGCCGAATGGGTCGGCAGCCGCGGTCACGAACTCGTCGTACTCGACCGGGCCGGTGTCCGCGCGCTCGAGCCCGCGCTCGCGCGCACCGTGCGTGCCGGTCTGCGCGCCGCCGCGGAACCCGCCATCGATAATCGGCAACTGCTCGCCGCGCTCCAAAAGGCCTGCGGGACAGCCGGAGTCGACGTGCGCGCGGAAGTGGTCGAATCGCTGGACGCGCTGGCACACGATCAGATCGTGCTCGCCGCGGGCGCGGCCTCGGCGCGGCTGTGGCCGCAGCTGCCGGTCCGCCCGGTCAAGGGTGAGATTCTGCGCCTGCGTCATCGGCCGGGTGCGACACCGCCGCCGCGCCGCGTTATCCGCGCGCGGGTACACGGCAGGCAGGTCTACCTGGTGCCACGCGCGGACGGAATCGTCGTCGGCGCAACACAATACGAGGCAGGCTTCGATACGACGGTGACCGTCGCCGGGGTCCGCGATCTGATCGCCGACGCGGAGGCCGTACTGCCCGGTATCGGCGAATACGAATTGGCCGAGGCCAGCGCCGGATCCCGGCCGGGCACCCCGGACAACCTGCCGTTGATCGGGCGACTCACCGACCGGATCGTGGCCGCGACCGGCCACGGTCGCAACGGCATGCTCGCGGTTCCGCTCACCGTCGACGCGGTGCTGAGCCTGCTCGACGGCGCACCACTCGCTGACGCGAAAGCCGCCGACCCCCATCGTTTTTCGATGACGGCGCACTCGCCGTCATCGGCCATATCTTCAGGAGGATTTCGATGACCTCGATCTCGGTCCCCATCGGTGTCACCGTGAACGGGCAGGACCATGAGTTCGCCCAATCGCTCACGGTGCGTGAACTTCTCGATCGCCTCGGGTTGCCGTGCAAGGGTGTCGCGCTCGCGGTGGACGGCGCGGTCTTCCCGAAGTCCCGCTGGGACGAGCCGGTCGGCCGCGGCTGGCAGATCGAAGTACTGACGGCGGTTCAGGGTGGCTGACACACCGGATAACGCTGATGTCCTGGGCGAGATCGGCGCACTGGAGATCGCGGGCAAACAGTTCGGCTCCCGCCTCATCATGGGCACCGGCGGCGCGGAAAACCTCGCCGTCCTGGAGGAGGCGTTGCTCGCCTCGGGTACGGAACTCACCACGGTCGCCGTGCGCCGCGTCGACGCCGTCGGCGGCACCGGCGTCCTCGACCTGCTCGAGCGCCTGAAAATCATGCCGCTGCCCAATACCGCGGGCTGTCGCACCGCCGCCGAGGCCGTGCTCACCGCGCAACTGGCGGCCGAGGCGCTCGACACCAACTGGGTCAAGCTCGAGGTGATCGCCGACGAACGCACCCTGCTTCCGGATCCGATCGAATTGCTCACCGCCGCCGAACAATTGGTCGACGCCGGATTCGTCGTACTGCCGTACACCACCGATGACCCGATCCTGGCCCGCCGACTGGAGGACGCGGGCTGCGCCGCGGTCATGCCGCTCGGCGCCCCGATCGGCACCGGACTCGGCATCGGCAACCCGCACAATATCGAGATGATCGTCGCCGGGGCTGGCGTCCCGGTCATTCTCGACGCGGGTATCGGCACCGCGAGCGACGCCGCGCTGGCCATGGAGCTCGGCTGCTCGGCCGTCTTGCTCGCCACGGCCGTGACCCGGGCCCGGCACCCCGCCCTCATGGCCGCCGCCATGCGTGACGCGGTGCATGCTGGGTACCTCGCTCGCCAGGCCGGTCGCATTCCCAAGCGGTTCTGGGCCCAGGCCTCCTCACCGGCTCGCTGAGACACGGCAATCCCATCGCCTCGGGTCCGGTGCTCTCGCGCACGGCTCGGCGCTATCCACAGGTCAGGTGCTTCAAGCGAGCGGCGGAAGCCACGCGCATCTGTACGGCCGGATCGACATGCCCGTAATCTCGGATCATGGCGGATCTCGGCGAACGCCTGCAATCGGTTCGGAAGCGGCGCGGACTGACGCAGCGGGAGCTTGCACAGGCTTCGAGCGTTTCGGTGTCGCTGGTCCGCAAGATCGAGCAGGGTGAGCGCGACGACACCCGGATCGAGACCCTTCGCCGGATGGCCGTCGCGCTGGAGTGCCCGCTGTCGGTGTTGCTCGGCCCGAACCCAGGGGCACCAGAGAGTCGCGACGGCGAGCTGTGGCTGCCGACCCGTACGGCCATCCTGTCGCCGAGCCATGTGCACGACGGTGGGTCTGTAGCCGACCGTGCGATGGAGGAAGCCCTCGCCGGGGCCGTGCGGCTGTACCACGACAACGAGTACGAGCGGCTCGCCGCCGTGTTGCCTCGGCTGATCGAGGATGGCTACGCCGGGTCTCCCCTCATACGGTCGAGGATTCTGCAACTTTCGGGTTCGGTGCTGGTCCAGACCCGCCAACTGCAGCCAGCACGTGTGGCGCTCGAGCGTTCCTTGGCCGAAGCCGAGGCAACCGGCAATGTGCTCGACGCGGCGTCGGCGGTTGTGACCCTGTGCTGGCTGTTGCTGGTCGAGCGGCAGTTCGAAAAGGTTCGCAAGCTGGCCACGCAATGGGCCGATCGCGTTGAGCCGCGACTGTCGGTGGCCACCACACAGGAGATCTCGACGTGGGGTTGGTTGCTGTTGCGGGCGTCCGCCGCGGCCATCAGGGACAACCGGTCCGACGAGGCCGACGACATGATGCGTCTCGCCCAGGCCGGAGCCGTCGCGGTCCGCCCCCAACCGGGCGGCTACCACCAATATTGGACAACTTTCGACGCGGCGACGGTCGCGATGAAGCGGGTGGAGAACGCGGTCGTGGACGATCGGCCGGACTTGGCGCTCCGACTTGCCCGCAACGTACCGGCGGGCCTGCGGTCGACGTCGGACAACCGAAACCGGCATCTGCTGGATGTCGCTCACGCACAAATCGAGCTTCGCCGCTACGATGCGGCGTTCGACACCCTGTTCCGCTTGTCTCGCGACGCCCGGCCGTGGTTGATCGAGCAGACGATGGCTCGGGATCTGGTCGGCAGGATCATCGCCCGGCGGCGCACCCTCACTAACGAAATGCGCGAGCTGGCCGATCTGGTCCGCCTGGAATACTAAGCGCACCAGTCTCTTTCGAGTTGCCCTGTTTCTGGGCGCGTGACCTCGCTGTGGCACTTCCGCGACGTCGTTCGTCAAAGTGCCATTGAGTGCTGTAGGTCCCCAGTGTGACGCTCGAGGTAGCACGCGCCGCTGGGTCGATGCTTTCAGGTCCTCGGCGGCGGGTGCCCACCATGTCGAACGAGGGGGTACATGCGATGCGAGACGAGCCGACTGCGTTGGGATGGGTCGATATCGGTATCAGCGCGGCGTCGGACTGGGATGTGGCACAGGTGCGGCGGCTGGCGCAGCGGCTCGGGTACGCGCTGATCTGGCCGCCGGAGTTGTCGCCGCTGCCGCTGGTCGACCAGGTGCGCCGCGCTGATGTCGATGCGGTGATCGCGCCGTCGCTCGAGCACCTGAATGTGCTGGCGGTGAATGCGATCATGAGCGTGGCCGATGTGGAGATCGTGCTGCCACGACTGTCGTTCCATCGTTGGGCGGCGGTCGCACCTTCCGAGCCGCTGCGATGAGCGCGACGGTTGTCTTCGAGTTGGCGGTCGCGGCCGGGTTGCCGCTGGCGGTGCTTATCGGCGCGGTGTGCTGGCCGACCCATGACCGCGATGACGACGAATAGCCCCTGGTCCCTCGCGTCCAATGACGGGCCGCTCGCAGACCTGCCGCGCGCGGCTCGTTAACGGGGCCATCGGTCAGGGGGATTCCCTGATGCGGCTCGGGGGCCGAGGCGATCCTCGTCATCCTCGAGGATGATTGAACTAGGCACCATTTTAATGACGCGCGTTCCCGCGTGATGAGGAAAGCTGGTCACCATGATCGAGCTGAGAGGCCTGACCAAGCATTACGGGCAGACCGTCGCGGTTCAAGATCTCTCCTTCACTGTTCGACCCGGACAGGTGACGGGGTTTCTTGGGCCGAACGGCGCCGGTAAATCCACCACGATGCGGATGATCCTCGGCCTGGACAAGCCCACCGCGGGCACCGCATTGATCCAGGGCAAGCCCTACCACGAGCTCGACCATCCGCTGCGCGCGGTCGGTGCGCTGCTGGATGCCAAATGGGTGCATCCGAATCGTTCGGCCCGCGCGCATCTGCAGTGGATGGCCGCCTCCAACGGCATTGCTGCATCTCGCGTCGACGAGGTGCTGCGGCTGGTCGGCCTCTCCGAGGTGGCGGGCAAGAACGCGGGCGGCTTCTCCCTCGGCATGTCGCAGCGGCTCGGCCTGGCCGGTGCGCTGCTCGGCGATCCGCCGGTGCTGTTGTTCGACGAGCCGGTGAACGGTCTCGACCCCGAGGGCATTCTCTGGATCCGCCGTTTCATGCAGCGGCTCGCAGCCGAGGGCAGGACGGTGCTGGTATCCAGCCATCTGCTCTCCGAAATGGCCCAGACCGCAGAGCATTTGGTGGTGATCGGACGCGGTCAGCTGATCTCCGATTCGACCACACAGGAATTCATCGAGCGCGCCTCGGAACAGTCGGTGCGCGTGCGCAGTCCGCAGCTCGAGCAGTTGCGTAGCCTGCTCACCTCCAACGGTCTGACCGTCCGCGAAGACGGGGCTGCCCAGGATGGCGCCGCACTGGTCGTCGCCGGGGTGACCAGCGACGTGGTCGGCAAACTCGCGGGCGCGAACGAGATCACCCTGTTCGAGCTGGCGCCGCAGCGGGCCTCGCTGGAGGAGGCCTTCATGCGGATGACCGGTGGTGCGGTGCAGTACCACGGTGAAGGTTTCGACCAGGTGATGGGAGGTGCGCTCTGATGGGCGTGCTGGCAGCGGAACGAATCAAGCTCACCTCGACCAGATCGCCCTGGTGGTGCTCGGCCATCGTGGTGGTGCTCGCCCTGGGCTTGGCCGCGCTGTTCGCGGCAGTGGCCCGCTCGTCGTCGGGCAAGGAGAACGCACTCGACCTGACCGTCGCCACGGCGGTCGGCGGGATCAGCGGATTCGGCGTGATGGTCCTGATGATCATGGCGACCTTGACCGTGACCAGCGAATACCGCTTCGGCATCATCCGAACCACATTCCAGGCAACGCCGCACCGCGCGAAGGTGATCGCGACGAAGGCGGGTCTGGTCGGGGTGTACGGCGCGGTGCTCACCATCGTGCTCGCCTTCGCCGCCTTCGCGATCGCCAAGGCGGTCGGCGGCGATGCGGGCACCAATTTGACGCTCTCCGGTAGTGATGCCTGGCGCGAGATCTACGGCATTCCCATCTACGCCTTGCTCAGCGTGATCCTCGCGGTCGGTATCGGTGTGCTGGTTCGGCAATCGGCCGCCGCGATTTCGCTGATCGTGTTGTGGCCCTTGCTGATCGAGCCGCTACTGGGCGCCTTCGGCAGCTTCGGGCGCAATGTGCAGCCGTTCCTGCCCTTCGCGAATGCGAGCCACTTCTACAGTGCCACCGAATCGACGGCGAACTGGCACTGGGGACCGTGGGGCAGCCTGCTCTACTTCGCCGCCTTCGTCGCGATCGTCTTCGGCGCCGCGCTATTCGTGGTCAACCAGCGCGACGCCTGATACGAGCTACCCGAGTTGCCCTCCCTCGCCACTCGGGTGATGGGCGCCGACCTTGTCGGGAGGTCCGTGCGCCCCGTGCACCATCTGCCACTGCCCGGCGGACGGTGCGCCAATCGGCCCGGTGTGTGAATCTCCTTCCACACCGGGTCGATTGGTATTTTTGGGTCGATGCGAATTTTCGCGACAATCCGGGCGCTCATGTGAATATCCCGGAAACTATGATCTGCGTCGCTTCCATCCGGAATCAGCGCTCGCTAGGCTCGAGTCAGCAACCAATGAGTTATCCATCGCGGACCCGCCGTAGTGCCCGCTGAGTCCGATCGAGGGGTGGCAGATGGCGGCAATAAGTAACCCGCCGACGGTTGGTCGGCTGAGATACGCTCGGGGCGTGACCGAAACACCTTCCGGCGGTGCTGAGCCCGCGTCGGAGCCGGAGGACAACGGGGGCGTTCCGCCCGAGGTATCCATACCCTTGGTGCCCGCCGACGAGGACGGTGCGCCGCGTCGTGCCGGTGCGGGATTTCGTCGCGGGCAGCTCTCCGCACTGATGAACGCCGCCAACCAGCGGCCGGACTTCATCGGTGCCCTGCGCAAGGCGCGTGAGCAGCTGCCCGGTGACCCGTCTTTCGGTGACCCGCTGTCGGTTTCGGGTCCCGGCGGTGCCCGCGCGGTCGCGCGCGCCGCGGACAAGTTGGTCGGGGACAACCCTAGCGCGGCCCGGGAAATCGGCTTCGGCGCACTGCAGGTCTGGCAGGCCGTGCTGGAGCGTGTTGGCCGCGGTCGTGGTAGCGAAGAAATAACTGTGATGTTCACCGACCTGGTGGCTTTCTCTAGTTGGTCGCTCTCGGCGGGCGATGAGGCGACTCTCGAACTCTTGCGGGTGGTAGCCAAGGCCATCGAACCGCCGATCGTCGATCGCGGCGGTCATGTGGTCAAGCGCATGGGCGATGGTGTGATGGCCGTATTCACCTCGGCCGATTGCGCGCTGCGCGCCGCCGTACAGGCCAAACGCAATCTGGCCGAGGTCGATGTGCGCGGTTATCGGCCGCAGATGCGGATCGGCCTGCACACCGGCTCGCCGCGCGAGATCGGCGGCGACTGGCTCGGGGTCGACGTCACGATCGCCGCACGGGTGATGGAGGCCGCAGGCAACGGCAACACCATGCTGTCGGAGGTGACACTGCAGTCGGTGGCGCCGGAGACGCTCGCGGAACTCGGGTTCTCCGTCAAGCCGTACCGGCGCAGCTTCTTCGCCGCACCGTTGAGCGGCGTGCCGGAGGATCTACGCATCTTCCGCCTGTCGGCGAACTGATCTACAGCAACCACAGGGCCGCGCCCGCGGCCGCGAGGACGCCCAGCACCGCCAGGGTGATGGCGAGTGGCCGGGTGGTGTTCCAGGTGGAGTAGGCGCCGCCGAGGAGGAATCCGGCCAGGGCGAACAGGATGACAGAGGGCACCCTGCCATTCTGTGACATTGGCCGCGCCTGCGGCGCGGCGGGTTCGCGGCGGAGTGTCGTGTTGAGTGTTCGCAATTAACAAGCACGCATGCTTGCTTTTTTCTGGATCGGGTGTGATGCTGGACCCGAATGCGGACTTCACCGGTGGCGCAAGGCGGCGGCGCCGGCACGGTTCGCCGCACAGGAGGGCCTTCCAGCTGATGAGTATGCTGGCCGCCGATCCGGAGCTGATCCGAATCGGCAACTGTTCCGGGTTCTATGGTGATCGGCTCAGCGCCATGCGCGAGATGCTCGATGGTGGGCAGCTCGACGTGCTCACCGGGGACTATCTCGCCGAGTTGACCATGCTGATCCTCGGCCGCGACCGGATGAAGGATCCGAGCCTCGGTTACGCCAAGACCTTCGTCCGGCAGATCGAGGACTGCCTCGGGCTGGCGCTGGAACGCAATGTGCAGATCGTGACCAATGCGGGTGGGCTCAATCCGGCCGGGTTGGCGCAGCAGCTGCGCAAGGTCGCCGCGGATCTCGGACTGGACGCCAAGGTCGCGCACGTCGAGGGAGACGACCTGCTCAGCCGGGCCGGCGAACTCGGCCTCGGTGCGCCGCTGACGGCCAATGCCTATCTCGGTGCCTGGGGCATCGTCGAATGCTTGAATGCGGGCGCGGATATCGTGGTCACCGGACGCGTCACCGACGCCTCGGTGATCGTCGGCCCCGCCGCCGCCCATTTCGGTTGGGGGCGAACCGATTACGACCAACTGGCCGGTGCGGTCGTGGCGGGGCATGTCATCGAATGCGGCACCCAGGCCACCGGCGGCAACTTCGCGTTCTTCACCGAACTGGCCGATCTGGGCCGCCCCGGCTTCCCGATCGCCGAAGTGCGCAGGGACGGCAGCAGTGTCATCACCAAACATCACGGCACCGGCGGTGCGGTCACGGTGGATACCGTTGCGGCACAGCTGATGTACGAGATCCAGAGTGCGCGTTACGCAGGTCCTGATGTCACCGCACGACTGGACAGCATCGAGCTGAGTCAGGACGGCCCCGATCGAGTGTTGATCAGCGGTGTGACCGGCGAAGCGCCGCCGCCGCAGCTGAAGGTTTCCCTCAACACCCTCGGCGGCTTCCGCAACGAAATGGAGTTCATCCTCACCGGACTCGATATCGAGGCGAAAGCCGCACTCGCACAACGACAACTGGAGTCCTGGCTGCCCGTGCGACCCGCGGAGCTGACCTGGACGCTGGCGCGGCTCGACCGGCCGGACGCCGAAACCGAGGAGCAGGCGAGTGCCCTGCTGCGCTGCGTGGTTCGCGATCCGGATCCGAACAAGGTCGGTCGTAGCTTCTCCAATGTCGCGGTAGAGCTGGCGTTGGCCAGCTATCCGGGGGCCAGCTTCACCAGCCTGCCCGGCAACGGATCGCCGTACGGTGTGTACACACCGGGATTCGTCGATGCCACCGAGGTGCCGCATGCGGCGGTGCTGCCGCAGGGCACCCGCGTTGCTGTCGAGCCGGCTTCGGACACCCGGGAATTGGCCGAGGTCGCCGAACCTGAGCTGCCGGACCCCTTGCCCGCCAGCGGAACTCGTCGTGCGCCGCTCGGTACGGTCGCACTGGCACGCAGCGGCGATAAGGGCGGCAATGCCAATATCGGCGTGTGGGTGCGCACCGATGAACAGTGGCGCTGGCTGGCGCATACGCTGACGGTCGAGGCGATCAAGCAATTGCTGCCCGAGGCCGCTGCGCTGACCGTCACCCGGCATGTGCTGCCGAATCTGCGTGCCGTGAACTTCATTATCGAAGGTCTGCTCGGACAGGGGGTGGCCTATCAGGCCCGCTTCGATCCGCAGGCCAAGGGGCTCGGCGAATGGCTGCGCTCGCGTCATATCGATATCCCATTGGAGTTGTTATGAGTTCAGTACCGCGAAGCGATTCGACCGGAGGTGGCGGTCGGCCGACGGGCGGGAATCCGTGGAATACGCCCGAGCGGCGCGAATTGCGTACCACCGTAAGAGGTTTCGCCGAACGGGAAGTTCTCCCGTATCTCGACGATTGGGAGCGCGACGGCGAGATCCCGCGCGAACTGCACAAGAAGGCGGGCGCACTCGGACTCCTCGGCATCCAATTCCCGGAATCCGCAGGCGGTTCCGGCGGTGACGGCATCGACGCCATGATCGTATGCGAGGAGCTGCACCAGTCCGGTTGTTCCGGCGGTCTGTTCGCATCCCTGTTCACCTGCGGCATCGCGGTGCCGCACATCATCGCATCGGGCAATGAAGACCTGATCGACCGCTTCGCACGCCCGACCCTGGCCGGGGAGAAGATCGGTTCGCTCGCCATTACCGAACCGGGTGGTGGCTCCGATGTCGGCCATCTCACCACCACCGCGCGCCGCGACGGCGCCCACTACATCGTCAATGGCGCCAAGACCTACATCACCTCGGGGGTGCGGGCCGATTTCGTGGTGACCGCGGTGCGCACGGGTGGTCCCGGATCCGGCGGGATTTCGCTGCTGGTGGTGGAGAAGGGCACGCCGGGATTCACCGTCAGCCGCAAGCTCGACAAGATGGGCTGGCGCGCCTCCGATACCGCCGAACTGTCCTATGTGGATGTTCGGGTGCCGGTGGAGAATCTGGTCGGACCCGAGAATTCCGGCTTTTATCAGATCGCCGGTGCCTTTGTCAGTGAGCGCGTCGGCCTCGCGGTGCAGGCGTATTCGCAAGCGCAGCGCTGCCTGGACCTGACTCTGGAGTGGGTGCGCAACCGAGAGACCTTCGGCCGCCCGCTGATCAGCAGGCAGGCCGTGCAGAATACGGTGACCGACATGGCCCGCCGCATCGACGTGGCCCGCGTCTACACCCGAGATGTGGTGCAGCGCAGCGCGGATGGCGAGACCGACCTGATCGCGGAGGTGTGCTTCGCCAAGAACACCGCCGTCGAGGCGGGCGAATGGGTGGCCAACCAGGCCGTGCAGCTGTTCGGCGGCCTGGGCTATATGTGCGAATCCGAGGTCGAGCGGCAGTATCGCGATATCCGCATTCTCGGAATCGGCGGTGGCACCACGGAAATCCTGACCGGGCTCGCCGCGAAACGATTGGGGTACCAGTCTTGACGACAATACGAACCACCCTCGATACCGCATCGCCGGAGTACGCGGCGGCGGCCGAGGCCATGACCACCAAACTCACCGAGGTCGAGGCCGAATTCGCCAGGGCCATCGCCGGTGGCGGCCCGGATAAGCTGGCCCGGCATCGTAAGCGTGGCAAGCTGACCGCGCGCGAACGCATCGAATTGCTCATCGATGAGGATTCGCCGTTCCTGGAGCTGTGCCCACTTGCCGCGTGGGGCAGCGACTTCCACGTCGGTGCCAGCGTGGTGTGCGGGATCGGCATCGTCGAGGGCGTCGAATGCATGATCGTCGCACCGGATCCGACCGTGCGCGGTGGTACCTCGAATCCGTGGACACTGCGCAAGAACCTGCGCATGAACGACATCGTCATGCAGAACCGACTACCGGTGATCGGCCTCGTCGAATCCGGCGGCGCGGATCTGCCGACACAGAAGGAAGTCTTCGTGCCCGGCGGGCAGATGTTCCGGGACCTCACCCGGGCATCCGCGGCCGGAATCCCCACCATCGCTCTGGTTTTCGGCAACTCCACCGCCGGTGGCGCGTACATCCCCGGTATGTCCGACTACACGGTGATGATCAAGGAGCGCTCCAAGGTATTCCTCGGCGGACCGCCGCTGGTCAAGATGGCCACCGGCGAGGAGTCCGATGACGAATCGCTCGGCGGCGCGGATATGCACGCGCGCGTCTCGGGTCTGGCCGACTATCTGGCGGTCGACGAGCAGGACGCGATCCGCATCGGCCGATCCATCATCAAGCGGCTGAACTGGAAGAAGCAGGGGCCCGCGCCCCGCGCCGAGGTGATCGAGCCGCGGTACGACCAGCAAGAGCTGCTCGGCATCGTCCCGTCCGATCTGAAGATCCCGTTCGACCCGCGCGAGGTGATCGCCCGCGTCGTCGACGGATCCGATTTCGACGAGTTCAAACCGCTCTACGGCGGCAGTCTGGTCACCGGATGGGCCGAGCTGCACGGCTATCCGGTCGGCATTCTCGCCAATGCGCGTGGCGTGCTGTTCTCGGAGGAGTCGCAGAAGGCGACCCAGTTCATTCAACTGGCCAACCAGTCGAATACGCCACTGTTGTTCCTGCACAACACCACCGGCTATATGGTCGGTAAGGAGTTCGAGCAGAAGGGCATCATCAAGCACGGCGCGATGATGATCAACGCGGTCTCGAATTCGAAGGTGCCGCACATTTCGCTGCTGATGGGTGCGTCCTACGGCGCCGGGCACTACGGCATGTGCGGTCGCGCCTACGACCCGCGCTTCGTCTTCGCTTGGCCCAGTGCGAAATCCGCCGTTATGGGCGGTGCGCAGCTGGCCGGTGTGATCTCGATCGTGGGCCGGGCGGCCGCGGAGGCCAAGGGCATTCCGTTCAACGAGGAGGCCGATGCCGGCATGCGCGCGATGGTAGAAGCGCAGATCGAGGCCGAATCGCTGCCGATGTTCATGTCGGGACGGCTCTACGACGATGGCGTGATCGATCCCCGCGATACCCGCACGGTGTTGGGAATGGCCTTGTCGGCCATCCACAATGCCCCAGTCAAGGGCGCCGATGGCTTCGGCGTCTTCCGGATGTGAGGGCCGCGATGTCAACGAATGTTCTGGTCGCCAATCGTGGTGAGATCGCCCGCCGGGTATTCGCCACCTGCCGTCGCATGGGCCTCGGCACGGTCGCGGTCTATTCCGACGCGGACGCCGCGGCACCGCACGTCTCGGAAGCCGATGCGGCGGTACGCCTTCCAGGAAACTCTCCGGCGGAGACCTATCTGCGCGGCGAGCTGATCATCGAGGCGGCCTTGGCTGCCGGTGCCGACGCGATCCACCCGGGTTACGGATTCCTTTCCGAGAATGCCGAATTCGCACGGGCCGTACTCGCTGCCGGACTGGTGTGGATCGGACCGCCGGTGGAGGCCATCGAGCAGATGGGCTCGAAGGTCGCCTCGAAGAAGATGATGGACGCCGCGGGTGTCCCGGTGCTCGCCGAACTCGATCCGACCGAGGTCACCGCGGCGCACCTGCCAGTGCTGATCAAAGCCTCCGCCGGTGGTGGCGGTCGCGGCATGCGCGTGGTGCGCGACCTCGCCGATCTGGAACCCCAGATCGCCGCCGCGCGACGGGAAGCCGAATCCGCATTCGGTGATCCGACGGTGTTCTGCGAGCGGTACCTGGCCACCGGTAGGCATATCGAGGTCCAGGTCATGGCCGATACGCACGGCACCATCTGGGCGGTCGGGGAACGTGAGTGCTCGATCCAGCGTCGCCATCAGAAGGTGCTAGAGGAAGCGCCATCGCCGCTGGTCGAGCGGACCGATGGTATGCGCGAGCGGTTGTTCGAGGCGGCCGCGCTCGCGGCCGGTGCGATCGGCTATACCGGTGCCGGAACCGTGGAATTCCTCGCCGACGAGGCGGGCGACTTCTTCTTCCTGGAGATGAATACCCGACTGCAGGTGGAACATCCGGTCACCGAATGCACCACCGGACTGGATCTGGTGCGATTGCAGCTGGAGGTCGCGGCGGGCGGCGAATTGCCTGCGGCGCCACCGTCGCTGCGTGGGCACTCGATCGAGGTCCGGCTCTACGCCGAGGATCCGGCGCACGACTGGCAGCCGCAGAGCGGTACGGTGCACCGGCTCGATATCCCCTCGGTGCTCACCGAATTCGACGTACTCGATCGGCCGGGTGTGCGACTGGACACCGGTGTGGTGGACGGCTCGGTCGTCGGTGTGCACTACGACCCGATGCTCGCGAAGGTCATCTCCTACGGTCAGACGCGCGGCGAAGCGGCACGTCTACTCGCAACAGCGTTGCAGCGGGCGAAGATTCACGGTCTGGTGACCAATCGCGACCTGCTGGTTCGAGTGCTGCGCCATCCCGCCTTCCTGGCCGGGGACACCGATACCGCGTTCTTCGACACCCATGGATTGGACGCGCTGTCCGCGCCTTTGGTCTCGGAGGCCGATGAGTCACTGTCGATCGTGGCCGCCGCACTCGCGGATGCCGCGGCGAATCGCAAGGTCGCCCGGGTCGGCGCGGGATTGCCCGCGGGGTGGCGAAACCTGCCGTCGCAGTCGCAGCACAAATCGTACGAAAGCCGTACCAGCGGAATACATGACATCGGATACCGCTGCACCCGTGACGGTGTCGTCGTGGACGATCACGACGACCTCGAACTCGTCGAGGCGGGGCCCGAGCGTGTGGTGCTCGCGGTTCCCGGTGCACGCGGACTGGTGCGTCGGCAATTCGACATCGCCCGCTACGGCGATCTGGTCTGCGTGGATTCGCCGCTGGGACCGGTCTCGGTGCGCAGGCTGCCGCGCTTCAGCGATCCCGCCGATCAGGTGGCACACGGTTCGCTGCTGGCGCCCATGCCGGGCAGCGTTATTCGGATCGGCGCCGAGGTCGGCAGCACGGTCGAACAGGGCCAGCCGATTCTGTGGCTGGAGGCGATGAAGATGGAGCACACCATCTCCGCGCCCGCCGCAGGCGTGCTCAGTGCCCTCAATGTCACTGTCGGCCAACAGGTCGATGTCGGCGCCGTGCTCGCCGTCGTCGATCCCAGCGAAACCCAGGAGAACTGATGAGTTTTATCGAAACCGACGAGCAGAAGGCGCTACGGGCCGCGGTGGCCGCGCTCGCCGCGAAGTACAACTTCCGCGATTACGTGCTGCCGAAGGCGCGCAAGAACGAACCGCTCACCGAATTATGGGATGAGGCGGGCAAACTCGGCTTCCTCGGGGTCAATCTGCCGGAGGAGTACGGCGGCGGCGGTGCTGGCATGTACGAGCTCTCGCTGGTCATGGAGGAGCTGTCCGCACAGGGTGCGGGTCTGCTGTTGATGGTGGTCTCACCGGCCATCTGCGGCACCATCATCACCAAATACGGCACCGACGAGCAGAAGCAGCAGTGGCTGCCCAAACTCGCCGACGGCACCGGCAAGATGGTCTTCGGTATTACCGAACCGGACGCCGGATCGAATTCACATCAGATCACCACCACCGCGCGCCGCGACGGCGAGGACTGGATCCTCAACGGCCGCAAGATCTTCATTTCCGGCGTAGACCAGGCCGAGGCGGTGCTGATCGTCTCGCGCACCGAGGATCACAAGACCGGCAAGCTCAAGCCCGCGCTGTTCATCGTGCCGACCGATACCCCCGGCTTCGTCAAGACGCCGCAGGAAATGGACATCATCGAGCCGGATCACCAGTTCACCCTGTTCCTCGATGACGTGCGGCTGCCGTCGGACGCGCTGGTGGGCAAGGAAGATGCCGCGCTGATGCAACTGTTCTCCGGCCTCAACCCGGAGCGCATCATGGGCGCGGCCATGGCCGTCGGCATGGGCCGGTATGCCATCGAGCGCGCCGTCGAGTACGCGAAGGAACGCACGGTGTGGAAGACGCCGATCGGTGCGCACCAGGGCATTTCGCATCCGCTCGCGGCGGTCAAGGTCGAGGTCGAGCTCGCCAAGCTGATGATGCAGAAGGCCGCCACCCTGTACGACGCGGGCGACGAGATGGGTGCCGCCGAAGCCGCGAATATGGCGAAATACGCTGCGGCGGAGGCCAGTATCAAGGCACTCGATCAGGCGATCCAGACGCACGGCGGTGCTGGCCTCACCAAGGAGTACGGTCTCGCCGCGATGCTCGCGGCCGCTCGCATCGGTCGCATCGCCCCGGTCAGCCGCGAGATGGTGCTGAATTTCGTCGCCCAGTACTCGCTGGGCCTGCCGAAGTCCTACTGACACCCGGCCTTCGTCGTCCCGGGCCGGGGCGAGGAAAGGATCGGTTCGGATGCCACAACAGGAGGCTCGATGCCCGAGACATCCACCGCACCATATGTGCGTTACGAGGTCGGCAATGGATTCGCGACGCTCACGCTCGACTCCCCGCACAACCGCAACGCGCTGTCCTCGCGGCTGGTCGCCGAGTTGCTGCAGGGCCTCGACGATGCCGCCGCCGACCCCGCCGTGCGCGGCATCGTGCTCGCACACACCGGCAATACCTTCTGCGCGGGCGCCGACCTGAGTGAAGCCAGCAATGCCGATCCGGCCGTCGCCGCCGATGAGCGCACCCGCGTGATGATCGGCGTGCTGCGCAGACTCGTCGAAACACCCAAGCCGATCATTGCCCAGATCGATGGCAATGTGCGCGCGGGCGGTATGGGCATTGTCGCGGCGTGCGACATCGTGGTGGCCGGTCCCGGCAGTAGCTTCGCCCTCACCGAGGTGCGAATCGGGTTGGCGCCGTTCATGATTTCGCTGACCCTGCTGCCACGGCTCAGCCCGCGTGCGGCCAGCCGGTACTACCTCACCGGCGAGAAGTTCGGCGCGGACGTCGCCGAGCAGATCGGTCTGGTCACGGTGACCGCCGACGATCCGGCGGCGGAGGTGGCTCGGCTGTGCGCGGAGTTGCGCAAGGGCTCGCCACAGGGCCTCGCCGAGGCCAAACGACTGGTCAACGCGGCCATCCTGGCCGAGT
Organism: Nocardia sp. CA-107356; assembly: GCF_050946365.1. Taxonomy (NCBI): domain Bacteria; kingdom Bacillati; phylum Actinomycetota; class Actinomycetes; order Mycobacteriales; family Nocardiaceae; genus Nocardia; species Nocardia sp. CA-107356. Next base: position 726,232 of record NZ_CP191992.1, read on the forward strand.
TCGACAGCTCCGCCGAGGAGTTGGCCACCCGCTCGGCGGGCTTTTTCGGCACACCTGAGGTGCACGAGGGCATGCTGGCCTTCTTGCAGCGCCGTCCACCGAGCTGGGCAGAATAGCGCCATGGTGACACCCCACGAACCCAAGCAGGACCGCAGCCGAGCCACCCGGCAGCGCCTGCTCGAGGCGACCATCGACTGCCTGGCCGAAATGGGCTGGGCGGCGGCCACGGTCGCGGTCGTCGCGGAACGGGCCGGGGTGTCACGCGGTGCGGCCCAGCATCACTTCCCGACCAGGGAAGACCTGATCACCGGCGCGCTCGAGTACATGTTCGACACCCGCACCCAGCAGGCCACGCACGAGGCAAGGGCGGTGGCCGATCTGGCCGACGGGGTCGGCCGCACCGAGGCGGTGGTGGCCGGGCTGGTGGAGTCCTACACCAGCCCGCTGTTCAAGGCGGCGTTGCAGGTGTGGACGCATGCGGCGGCCGATCCGGCGCTGCGGGAGCGAATTGTGCCGCTGGAAGCCAAATTCGGTCGGATTTCGCACCGGCGTGCCGTGGAGGCGCTCGGGGTGGACGACACCGACCCGGTAACCCATCATCTCGTCCAGGCCACGCTCGATCTGGCACGCGGGCTCGGCCTGGCCGATGTGCTGACCGATGACTCCGCCCGCCGCAAGCAGATCGTTTCGCAGTGGGCGGCAACACTGCACACCGCTTTGAACGCCCCGCGCTGATCCGTCGGTCCTGACGTCCACTCTCGGGCGCACGGAAATCGTTGCGGCATCCTGCACTCGACGAACACCGGTCACTGTCGAACGCCGATGGGAGCGACTATCCGATATCAGTCCAGGCCGATATCGAGCTGATTCCAGCTGATCGCCACGTCGAGTGGGTCGGCGACATCGACCGCTACCGCGTCACCACGAGCCCGCAACGACATGTTCTCCCGGACGTAGGTGCCATCGGTGGTGAGTCTCAGCATCTCGATCGATGTCGCGGGCCCGTCGTCCTGCACCATGCGCACGATCCAGTAGCTGGGGATGCCCAGCCGCGCGTACTCCGCACGCTTTTCAACCAGATCTGCCGTCACCGTATTGGGGGATACGACCTGGACAACCAACAGTGTGTCCGACGCTGTCGGCTTCGTCTTCCACTTGCCCCGCGGCTCATCGATACAGCGGTACACGATCGCATCCGGCCGCTTGTAATGAAAAGGAACCTCGGAAACCAACATGTCGAGTTCACCGCTGGCCCGCAAACAAGGCAGGTCACGGGAACGCTTGGATACCGCCTCGCGCAGTGCTGCCTTGATATTGTCGCTGATCGCGACGTGGTTCGGCGACGGGGATTCGCAATGCACGATCATGCCATCACGAATCTCGAGGGTGCGGGCTATGTCCTCGGGCATGTCGAGGTACATGGCCATGTCGACAATCGGGATCGTCGTACGCAGCCATGACCAGTCGACAGCCTCGCTCATGTCGCTAGCCTAACGTCTCGGTGGTACCCGGTCCGACGCATCGGCCCAGGCGGCGCCACCGGCAGCCCGATACGTTCGCCCGGATGTGGGCTGATCGAACTGCCGCCGAACTGCAAAGGTCCCGATGCGACATGTCCGGCACTGGGCGGTGACGCCGTGACATACGCGCGCACCGCCCGCATCGCCGATCGGTACCGCGATGCAGCTCCATGACGTTGCCACGCAACGATTTTCGTGACTAGCACAGCCCTTGCTGTTGCAGGTGACCCTCGTCCACCGCATAGGACGTGGAGCCGACGAGGACGCCGAGGAGTCCGCCGATGACCAGTCCCGGGATCGCGCCGACGATGAAGATGGGCAGACCGGCGATGCCGCCGATGGTGGCGCCGAGCAGGCCGCCGACCAGCGTCCTGACCTCGATGGTGTCGCCGGGCGGCATGGGGCATCCGCCGATGAGGGTGGCCTGCGGGGTTGGTTCGGCTGCCGCGGCGATCGGTTCGCTCGAGGTCACCGGCGCGGCCGGTTCGGGTGATTCGACCGGTGTGGCCGATGCGGTGGACGCGAATCCGACGGTGAGCGCGATGGCGACCAGCGCGCCGATGACGGTTAGAGCGAATCTCGAAATACTTCTCACAGTTGTCCTGGTAGCTCGGAGTTGACGCATGACCTGATGGCGGCGGCAGGCGCGAACGGAGTCCGCATGCGCTGGACCATCATTCCCGGAGTTCGCCTCGCGCGAAAGGGGTTCGGATGAATGCCGCATTAAGAGGATTTCGAGGAAGTTGGTAAAGGATCTCGAGGATCGGTCCACCGCGGCATGTCACACTCGTCCATCCTGCGTCGTCATCTCGGTGAACGCGGAACAGCGCAGCAAAATTAGGAGCGGGAATCATGTCGAATACCAAGAAGATCGCAGTTGCCGGAGCGACCGGACGGCTGGGCCGCCACGTGGTGGATGTGCTGAACGAGCAGGGACACGAGGTGGTTGCGTTCTCCCGTGCCAACGGTGTCGATATCGAGACCGGTGCGGGACTGGTGGAAGCGTTGGAGGGAGTGCAGGTTGTCATCGACGCGTCCAGCACGCCGTCCGCGGACAAGGACATCGCCAGCGAATTCTTCACCGCTTCGGCGAATAACCTGCACGAGGCGGGCCAGAAGGCCGGTGTAGAGCGCTTGGTCGTGGTCTCCATCATCGGCATCGACAACACCGTCGCCGGTTACAACGCTGCCAAGCTCGTCCATGAGAAGGTGCTGCTCGAAGGTCCACTGCCGGTCCAGATCCTGCGCGCCGCCCAGTTCCATGAACTGGTCGAGGTGATGATGCAGTGGGGCACCCAGGGGGATGTGTCCTACGTCGCGAATATGAAAACCCAACTGGTTGCGGCCCGTTCGGTCGCGGAGGCGCTGGTGGATCTCGCCGTGCGCCCGCTGCCGGAGTCCTCGGCCGGCCCGTTCCCGGAAATCGCTGGTCCACGTGCGGAGACCATGGCGGCCGCGGCCGCGCTGCTGGCCGCTCGCAGCGGCACTCCGGCCGAGGTCCGCGAAGTGAGCGACCCGGACAACGCCGACCGCGAGATCTTCGAGGACGGCACGCTGCTCGCCAGCCCGCACGCGGTCCTCGCGGGCCCGACCTTCGCGGAATGGCTCGAAACGACCGAGCCCTCGGCGAGGTAGCCTCAGCTTCGGCGACTCCGATGTGGTGTCCGAGCCGCCGAAACCGATCCGCCCGGTGCGCGCGCACCGGGCGGATCACGTTCCGCAGTGGATCAGTGGGCGGTGGTCAGGTCGTACAGGGTGACCCCGTCGACCTCCGTTGCGGTGAAATGCTCCTCGACCCACTTGCTGATCTCGGCGCTGGTGCCGGAGCGACCGGGACCGAAACCGCCGTCCTCGCCGCCGCGGTTGCCGCTGCCGATGAAGTAGTGGATCTTCCCGTCGGCGACATACTGCTCGAACTGATCGAGCGTCGGTGATGGATCGCTGCCGTTGAAGCCGCCGATCGGCATGACCGGCAGTTCGGTGGCCAGCTGGAATCCGGCGGCGCTGTTGGAGCCGATCGCGGCGGCGACCCAGGTGTAGTCGGTGCCGTTGTTCTCCAGCAGTGCGACCACCTTGTCGCTCGGCTTGCTCGCGCTGAGCAGTCCACCGGCGGGGCCGCTCATCATCGGACCGCCCTGGCCCGCAGCGTCATTGGTGCCGCCGGGTCCCTGGCCGGCACGGCCGTTGGCGCCACCGGGTTGCATACCCATCGTGCCGTTCATGCCTGGTGCGCCACCGCGTCCGCCATTCGCATTGCGTCCGTCGGCATTTCGTCCACCGGGCATGCCGCCTGGCCCGCCGAAGCCGCCATCGCCGGGGCGGTGGCCGAACATCCCGACATTCGGTCCCGCCGACGGGATCGCGCCTTCATGCGAGGTCGCGATGGTGTCGGCGCAATACGCTACGGGCCCGGACAATCCGACGAAGGCGGCGGCCAGCGCCGAGACCAACGCCAGCTTCCGCGGCGCGGGCAGCAGCAGCCCGATGGTCGCGATCACGCCGACCACCAGCACCGCCCAGCGCAACCACGGCACGAAGTTCGCGCTGCGCGACAACAACATCCACGAGGTTGCGGTGCTCAGGCCGACCGCGAGCGCCGCGAACAACCGAACCCACATCCGATGCCGCTCCTGCCACAGCTGGACCGCACCGATACCGACCAATGCCGCGATCGCCGGGGCCAGTGCCACCGTGTAGTACTGGTGGAAGATGCCGGCCATGAAGCTGAAGGTCAGTCCGGTCACCAGCAGCCAGCTACCCCACAGGATCAATGACGCGCGCCGTCCATCGGTGCGAGCGGCCTTGCCGCGCAACAGGATTCCCGCCACCAGTGCAACCAGTGCGGCCGGGATGAGCCAGGCGATCTGACCGCCCTGCGACGGTTCGAACATCCGGGTGATCCCGGTGCTGCCCCACATGCCGCCGCCACCGGGCGGCATATCGCCCCTGCCGGGGGTGACGCTGCCGTGCTCATTGCCGTTCAGCCGACCGAGCCCGTTGTAGCCGAGAGTGAGTTCGAGGATCGAATTGTGTGGCGACCCACCGATCCACGGCCGCGACGATGCGGGCCACAGTTCGACCGCGAGCAGCCACCATCCGGCCGCGACGATCATGGCCGCGCCCGCCGCGAGCAATTGCAGGATTCGCTTGCCGAGTTCGGGCGGACCGGCGATCAGGTAGGTCAGTGCCAGGGCGGGCACTACCAGCAGTACCTGCAATTGCTTGGTGAGGAACCCGAATCCGATGAAGACACCGGTGAGCACCAACCAGCGGGTGCGCCCGTCCTCGACCGCCCTCGTCATCGCCCAGGCCGCCGCGACCATCAGGAAGACCAGCAGCGCATCCGGGTTGTTGAACCGGAACATCAGCGCCGCGACGGGAGTCACCGCGAGCGCGAGTCCGGCGATGAGCCCGGCCGCCGGGCCGAAGGGCCGACGTACCGTCGCCCACACCAGTGCCACCGCGGCGACCGCGAGCAGCACCTCCGGTACCAGGATGCTCCAGGAATTCAGCCCGAATACCCGTACCGACAGCTCCATCAGCCAGAGCGAGGCCGGTGGTTTATCGACGGTGATCGAGTTGGCCGCATCCGAGGAGCCGAAGAAGAAGGCCTTCCAGGACTTCGAACCCGCCTGTACCGCAGCGGAATAGAAGGAATTCCCATAGCCGTTGACGCTCAGGTTGCACAAGTAGGCGATACCGGTGCCGATCAGGAGTACGGCCAATGCCGGGTATTCCCAGCGGATCTGATGTTTCGGCTGCGGTTCGGGAAGAGTTGTCGACGGTGCCGTCAGCGTTGCTGTCATCGTCGAACTCCGTCGGTGCCGCTGGCCGCATTCGTCACCTGGCGCATGGGCCGGGTTACCGCATCCGGCGAAGTCGGTCGGATATCGACCAGGCCAGGGGGGTTTCGGAATACCCAACGCAGACCGACGAATCGGATGAGCGTTGCGATCAGATTGGCCACTACCAGGACGAACAGCTCGAGGTGCACGGCCGCGTCCGGGGCCCAGCGATGCAGTGCGAACAGCGATCCGCTGGTGACCAGCAAGCCGAAGCCGAATATCAGCAGACCTTGGAATTGGTGCGACACAACGCCGTTCGATCCGCGCACGCCGAAGGTGAAGGCGCGGTTGGCGGCAGTATTGCCGATCGCGGTAATGAGCAGTGCGACGAAGTTCGCGATCTGTGCACCGATCGTCGGCTGCAACACCAGGTACAGCAGCATATAAGCGAGCGTGGAAACCACGCCGACAATCGCGAAGCGCACCACCTGCCCGACCATCCCCAATGGCACACCGGGAACCAGTGGTTCGCGTCCGACCGCGCGACGCAACTCCTCCAGCGGCAGCGCACCGGTCGTCAGTCCGCGCAGCAGCCGCCACACCCCGAGCAGATCCTTGCGCGCCGTATCGACAATGTCCACGCGGCTGTCCGGATCATCGATCCAGTCGACCGGCACCTCGTGGATGCGCAGGCCCGCCCGCTCGGCGAGCACCAAGAGTTCGGTATCGAAGAACCATTCACCGTCCTGCACCAGCGGCAGCAGCTGTCGTGCGACGGCGGTGCGCATTGCCTTGAATCCGCACTGCGCATCCGAAAACCGTGCCTGCAGTGAGGCTTTCAGGATCAGGTTGTAGCACCGCGAGATGAGCTCGCGCTTGGGTCCGCGAACCACCCGCGACGATGCGTCGAGCCGGGTGCCGATCGCCAGATCCGAATGTCCCGAGATCAGCGGAGCCACCAGGGGCAGCAACGCATTCAGGTCCGTGGACAGATCCACATCCATATAGGCGACGACCTGTGCGTCGGAGTGCTCCCAGACCGCGCGCAGTGCGCGGCCCCGGCCCTTCGCGTCCAGATGCACCACCCGCACATCGTCGAGCTCTTCGGCGAGCAACTGCGCGACCTGCATGGTGTCATCGGTGCTCGCATTATCGGCGACGGTGATCCGTGTCGGGAACGGAAACCCGTCGCGCAGGTAGGCGTGCAGCCGCCGCACGCAGACGCCCAGGTCGGCCTCTTCGTTGTAGACGGGGATCACGACGTCCAGCACGGGCGTGATCACCGTTTCGGTCATATCCGCCCGGTGCGCGGCGGTCGTCGAATCGGTCATGGTGACCACCCTCGCGAACCGCGCTGGAGCCTAGCTGGGCCCTGGCTGTGAGGTTCCTGGGGACCTCGCCGGTTTCTGGGTCCTCGCCTACCGCCGAATCCGCAAGATCGTGTCGGTACGCCGTCCCATCTGTCCCTCCGGCCCCGTCACCTCCCGTTCGACTGCATCCGCGGTCTCCACCCGCCACTCGTCCCCAAGAGCAAGTCCGGCAAGCACCTCATCCATTGTCGGAAAGTGCACGTCATGCCGATCCGTCACGAACGACGGCCACCCCGCATGCCCAGCGATCAACAACACCCCACCAACCCCCACCGCTTCCGCGGCCCGCCGCAGCACCTTCGTCCGCTCGTCATCCTGCGCGACCGGCGAATGAAAGAACTGCGCCGACACCAAATCGAAGGTCCCCTCCGGAAATGATTGCGCCAGATCGTATTCCGCGAACACGATCCGCTCGGCAACGCTCGCGTCCTGCGCATGCGCCGCCGCACGCCCCAACGCGGTCGCCGACACATCGACCGCAGTCACCTGCCAGCCACGCCCAGCCAACCAGACGGCGTCCGCACCTTCACCGCACCCGAGGTCCAACGCGCTACCCGGATCCAGCCCCGCGACCTCCCGCACCAGCAGTGGATTGGGATTCCCGGTCCAAATCTGATCCCGATCCTGATAGAAACCCTCCCAGAACTCCTGGGCATTGCTCGAAGCGGTGCTCTCGGTCATGCGCCGTTCTCCCATCGAATTCGCTCGTCTCGGTCCATCGGCCCTGCTCGCATGATGTACGCCCGATCCACGCCACGGCAAACAATCTTGCCGCTTCAGCAAACGACCCCGGCTCCGTGGCCTCCGGCCACGACCGAGCGAAGACCCTGGACCAGAGGGCAGGGCCGGATCGTCCTCGGTGTACTCATCTACCCAACCGTCTTCCCCGACTGTGCGCACCGCACCGTCGCGATCGACGAACCAGGGCCGCCCCTCCTTCGGTGCCACTGCCAGTTTGGCGGCAGTCTCTTCGTTGAAAGCGCTGAGCAATGCTTGCACCGATGGATCGATATTTCCTCGTACGAAACCTATTTGGGGCATAGCACTACCCGCCGATCCCGGGCGATGGGTGATCCGCCATGGTGAGCACGGCGACCCAATAGTCCTCGCGAACCGCGTCCCACAAATCACCGTGTTGCGGAAGTAGTTCGCGGGCATCGGCCAGGTCCGGATACGCGTCGAACACGATCGTGCCAGGCTGCGCACCCGGAAGCTCCGTCCGAGATGGGATGCGGTAGGCCACGAATGCCTCATTAGTGAGTTGCACGCGCAATATCCGGGCAGTTCGATCGGCCAGCTGCCAAAACGCGACCTTGCCCGGTACTTGCGTGGTACACAACGGCTTTCGGCTCATCGCGTCCCCTCGGATTCGTTGGTCACATCCGATGTCGGGGTAGACGACACCCCACCGCCGAGCCGCCCGGTCGCCCAGTCATGGGCGCGCAGCGCGACGATATAGCGCGCAATCACCTCACCCGGCGCACCGCAGTGGACCGCCCGTGGCGGCCCCACATAGGCGGCCCGCTTCGGAAGTTCCCCATTCGGCATCTACCGACCTCCATCATCGACGGCTGCTAGGAGCGCCCGGCCCCGGAGGCGAACTCTGGGATGGCAGAAGAAGATTCGGCTCTCCGGGCGCACATTTAGCTGACCACGGGTGGCACAAGGCCAGGGCGACTACGCTGTTTCCCAGGTCGCAGAAGCTGATCTGAAAACACATGGGTGGATGTGAATTGGACGCGGCGGGGACACGATTGCTCGGCATGGAACCTGAACGCACCGGACGCACGCTCCGGCAGTTGCGGACCGAGCGTGGACTCAGCCTGCGTGAATTAGCGTCCGCGTTGTTCTGTGACTACTCGTGGCTGTGCAATATCGAAGTGGGCCGCCGATGGCCCAAGGACCGCGGCTGGGTGGAACAAGCCGACTTGGCGTTGGAGGCTGGCGGTGCGCTGGTGGCCGCATGGGATGCCGACCAGCGTGAGCACGCCCGGTTCGCGGATACGGTGCGGATGCTCGAGCAGGCGCGTCGAGACTCGGAGGCGCTGCTCGTCGCCCCCGACGGCGTGCAACTCGACCAGGTTCACGACGGCATCATCCACATCGCCAAAAATGCACGATTCGAGTCCTATGACAAGACGCTGGCGCGGGCGACCGAGACCCGGGCCGAGCTGATGCGGCGGATCAAGCTGGGGGCATACCGCCCTGATGAGATTCGGGACCTGTATGTAGCGCTGGGCCGGGTATGCGGCGTGCTGTCGTATCTGACGCTCGACCTCGGGCAGGCAGATACCGCTCGCGTCCATGCTCAGGCTGCGTTCCAACTGGGCGACCGCGCTGATCATGACCAGCTGCGGGCGTGGGCGCGCGGCACTCAGGCTCTCGCCTTCCGGTTTACGAAGGACTTCGAGCAAGCCAGGGATGCGGCCGCGGACGGACTCAGGTACGTCGGCGGTTCGACGGGGACGGCAGAGGCGCGGCTGCTGTGCGGGCTCGCCGCGTCGGTCGCCAATCTGGGCGATTCGGAGCGAGCGTCGGAACTGCTCGACCGGGCGGAGCGTGCGCGCGACCATGCGGGACCTGACGAGGTGCCAGGTCTGTTCACTTTCACCCCGGCAAAGCAGATCTACTACCGCGGTTTCTCGTTGATGTGGGCTGAGGACACGAAGACGCTGCGCCGGTCGGTGCGCGCGTCCCAGGACGCCATCGCGGCATGGCAGGTTCAACGTTCCCCCGGAGACGAGATGCTCAGCCAGATCTACTTGGCGACCGCGAACGCACGACTGGGTGATCTCGATGGCAGCATCGCCGCGGTGACTCCCGTTCTGGACAATCCGATCTCGGCGCATTTTTCGTGGGTGCGCAAGCGGCTGAATCAGCTGAATAGCTTGCTGGGCAAGCACTTTCCTGATTCGGTTGTTGCCGCCGAAATGCGCGATACGTTGAACGCGTACACGCACGCAACGTAATAACTCGACCGGGGCGCCGCCGAGATGGCGTTCAAGCTCAGCGGACGTGTCAGTTGGTAGTGAGCATGATTTCCGCGAGCTGAACCTCCCCGGCAAATCCGTGTGGCCTGTAGCTGGTTGCGGGGAATAGTTCGAGGCGCGGCTCCAGATGCCGGGACGACGAGTCTGCTATTGACGCACCGATTTCGTTGGACGATCGGTTTGCTGGCTGGACCCGATCGATGGACGCCGGATTCACCGACTGGCTCTGGTCAGGAAGTGCTACGACCGAGATCGGCGCAGGGTTGGTACCGTCGGATTTGTGATGCGTAGTGGGCGGGGAGTGGGCGAGGTGCCACCTAAACGTGTGGATGCTCGGACCGAGCGGTGGCGCGAGCATCGGCAGAAGGTTCGGGCGCAGTTTGTCGATGCGGCGTTTCGGGCGCTCGACAAGTTCGGGCCCGAGGTCAGCATGGGGGATATCGCCAAGGAGGCCGGGGCGGCGAAGCCCAAGCTGTATCGGCACTTCGAGGATAAGACCGACCTCTACAACGCCATCGTCGACCGCGTCCGCGACATGCTGTGGGAACGGATTGTCTCCAGTGTCGACTTGACCAATGACTCGGCGCGCGAGGTGATCCGACGCGGCGCGGCCGAATATGTGCTCGTGGTGACCGAGCATCCGAATGTCTTTCGCTTCATGCTGCACAGCCACTTCACGCAGCGCGCCGACGATTCCGAGCGCGCACTGCAGTCCGCTCGCCAATCGGCCAAGCGGGCGGCCGATCTGTTCGCCGGACTGCTCGAGGACACCTCCGTCGAGGTGTCCAGTGTCGAACTCGTCAACTATTCCGTCTTCGGTGCGGTGGCCTCGGCCACCGACTGGTGGCTGGGCGCGAACCGCCTACAGGTGCCGACGATGCCGATCGAGAAGTTCGTCGCCTACCTGGCCGAGATCATCTCCGCATTGGCCGAGGCCAACGCCCGGCTGAACGGCATCAGCATCGACGCGGATCTCCCACTGCACCGTGCATTCTCCAGCAAGTGAGCTCGCACTGAGTTGTCCACCACCGGTGGTGCCGACCGCGGGCGCGCCAGTGGCGGTCGGCTTCCGCAGCCACTTCGAACCACAGTGTTCTCGTCAACCGCTTCGTTGAGGCCAACGGTGTCTGCGATGCCCCAAGTATGTACCCACCCACCGACAAGTTTCGGCCCCCGAACCCGCTCACCGAAACGCGGAGACGACAGGTCCTATCTGTCACCGGACCGAATGCACGATATGACCCCATGAGCGGATGGCTCTGCCGAGCGCACCCGGTGAATAACGCCTTCGACTACGACTGCACTCGGGTTTCGGAGCGGCTCGACATATGCACCAGGATGAGCCCGACGGCGGCGAGGAGGAAATTCTGCAGCGCCGCCGATGAGGCGTTCACCTGCTTGTTCGCCCACATACGGAACCATTCGCCGCCGATGGTCAGGAAGCCACCGGCGAACAGCAGCACCGCCATGGTCCAGCCGAGGCTCGACAACTTCGCTGCCACCGCCGTCCTGGCGGCGCTGCGGCCGATCAGTGCCCACCAGCCCGTGGTCGCCGCGGCGAGCAGTACGAGGGCGATCAGGTACTCCCAGATCACGATCAGGATGTAGGCGATCAGCGCGACGGTGCCGTTGGTGATGGCCCGCCAGCCGGTACCGGAGTGGTGGATCGTGGCTTGCATCGACAGCACCGCCGCGACAGCGTGTCGGTTGGTGTCGGTGTCGATGCAGTTGGTGACCGCAACGATCAGGTAATACAACCCGGTGATCGTTGCCAGGACCGCTACGGCCGCTTCCCGGCTCCCGGCCACATCGAGGAACCGCTTACCACTGAGACCCATATCCGCCACCTGTGTCGACCGGCACAACATGCAAGACGGCCGAATATTACTTCGAAGCGACCACCCGCGTCATCAATAATCTTCGAAATACCTTGTTCCGCAGGGTGTTCGGCACGTCATCGATCGCCCCTCACAGGTTGTTCGAGAATTGTGCTGCCGCTGCGGATCCGGCGATCGTCCGGCGTGGGTACCTGCCGCAACGCGGAATCCGAGAAGGAGTCCGGCTAACTCGCGGAGAGCCGCCAGAGCGGGGAGACAGGTCCGTGACCTGCACCGAGATCATAGGATGCGGCCAGACACCGGTAGGTCCAATCCTTGGCGAACTCGACAGCTTCGGGGACCGAGTAATCATTGGCGAGCGCGCACGCGATGGCCGCCGCCAGAGTGTCACCACCGCCGTGGTCATTTCCGGTGCCGATCCGCGGTGCGGTGAACTCCAGGAATTGATCGCCATCGAAGAGCAGATCGGTGCTGACCTCGGAGGACCGCAGATGTCCTCCCTTCACGATCGCCCACTGCGCCCCGAGTTTGTGCAGCGCCTCGGCCGCCCGCCGCGCGGAGCTGTCATCGGTGACCTCGATACCGGTGATCAGCCGCACCTCGTCGAGATTCGGTGTCACCACCGTGGCCAGCGGAATCAGCGTATGCCGCACCGCGTCCAGCGCCTCCTCGTGCAGCAGCGGATCGCCGTGCATGGACGCCGCGACGGGGTCGACGACCAATGGCGTCCGGTCCCTTCCGATCCCCACCTCCTGGCAGACCGCCGCGACGGATTCGATGATGGCGGTCGAGGCCAACATCCCGGTCTTTGCCGCCCCCACCCCGATATCGCTGACGACCGAACGCACCTGATCGGCCACGATCTGCGGCGGAATCTCATGGAACCCGCTCACCCCGACCGAGTTCTGCACCGTCACCGCGGCCACCGCCACACACGCGTGCACTCCGCACAGTGCCATGGTCCGCGAATCGGCCTGAATACCGGCGCCGCCGCCGGAGTCGGTTCCGGCGATAGTAAGGACACGAACCGGAGTCTGCCCGTCGGGCACAAGCGGCAGCAGTTTCACACCCCAGACCCTACTCAGACCGGTCCATCCCATTCCGATCTGACCGATCGCATCCCTGGTCGCATCCGAACACCTGGGGTTGGATCGTTCGAATGTCCCTCACCTTCCACTGGTTTCTGCCAACCAACGGTGACAGCCGCAATGTCGTCGGCGGTGGTCACGGTGCGAACGCAACGCACTCCGCCGGTGACCGTCCGCCGAGCGTGGCCTATCTCGGCCAGATCGCCGCGGCCGCCGAGTCGCTCGGATTCGAGGCGGTCCTGACGCCGACCGGTGCGTGGTGCGAGGACGCGTGGCTCACCACGGCCATGGTCAGCCAGGCCACCGAGCGCCTGAAGTTCCTGGTGGCCCTGCGCCCCGGATTCCTCTCGCCGACGCTGGCCGCGCAGATGGCGAGCACATTCCAGCGGCAGACCGGTGGCCGCTTGTTGATCAATGTGGTGACCGGCGGTGAGTCCGGCGAGCAGCGCGCCTACGGCGACTTCCTCGATAAGGAAGCCCGCTACGTGCGCACCGGTGAATTTCTCGAGGTGGTGCGCAAACTCTGGGCAGGCGACACCGTCAGCCTGACCGGCGAGCACATCCACGTCGCCGATGCGAAACTCGCCAAGGTGCCGAACCCGGTGCCCGAGGTGTACTTCGGCGGCTCGTCGCCGATCGCGGGCACCATCGCGGCCGCACACTCCGATGTCTACCTGACCTGGGGTGAGCCGCCCGCACAGGTCGCCGAGAAGATCGCCTGGGTCACCGAACTGGCCCAACGTGCCAGCCGCACAGTGCGTTTCGGTATCCGGCTGCATGTGATCACCCGCGATACCTCGGAACTGGCCTGGGCCGAGGCGAATCGGCTGCTGGCCGGTTTCGATCCCGCGGCCATCGCCGATATCCAGAAATCCTTGGCGCGCAGCGAATCCGAGGGGCAGCGCCGGATGCTCGCGCTGCACGAGGGCTCCAGCGACGCGCTGGAGATCTACCCGAACCTGTGGGCGGGCATCGGACTGGTGCGCGGCGGTGCGGGCACGGCGCTGGTCGGCAGTCACGACGAGGTGACCGCGCGCATCCTCGAATACCACGCCCTCGGCATCGATGAGTTCGTGCTCTCCGGATATCCGCATCTGGAGGAGGCGTACTGGTTCGGTGAGGGCGTACTGCCGCGACTGGCGGCGCGTGGGCTGTGGCGGCATCCGGACGCGCCGGTGGTGGCGCCGCGCCGTCTCGACGTCGCGTCGTCCTGATTGCCGCCGCGGACGACCTGCGTGCCTGCCCGGAGTTCGCCGCAGCGCGACGTGCGATCGGCTCGGCGGTGACATCCGCGGCCACCTGAGGCGCCACCTCTAAATGAAAACCATTATCGTTAATGGTGTGACCACTTCATTGATCCCCGGCCCGCTACCAGTAACCGTGCTCTCCGGCTTCCTCGGCGCGGGCAAGACGACCCTGCTCAACCACATCCTGGCCAATCGGGATGGCCGCCGTGTCGCGGTCATCGTCAATGACATGAGCGAGGTCAATATCGATGCCGCGCTCGTCGCGGGCCAGGGACATCTCGATCGCACCGAGGAGAAGCTGGTCGAGCTGACCAACGGCTGCATCTGCTGCACCCTGCGCGAGGATCTGATCGAAGCGGTCGGCAGGCTCGCCAGGGCGGGCCGCTTCGATCAACTGGTCATCGAATCCACCGGGATCTCCGAGCCGATGCCGGTGGCCGCAACGTTCGACTGGGAATTCGAGGACGGCTTCAAGCTCGGCGATATCGCCCGCCTCGACACCATGGTCACGGTGGTGGACGCCGCCACCTTCCTCACCGAGATCGCCCGCGGGCAGGCGCTGGCCGAGCGGAATCTGGAAGCGGGCGAGGGGGATACGCGCACCATCGCCGACTTGCTGGTCGATCAGGTCGAATTCGCCGATGTCCTACTGATCAACAAGACCGACTTGGTGAGCGCGAATGCCGTTGGCACTGTGGAAGCGACGGTGCGACGGCTCAATCCGCGCGCCCATGTGCTGCGCACCGAAAAGGGTGCGGTGGATCTCGCGGAAGTCCTCGCCACCGGCCGCTACAACCCGGTCGTCGCCGCCGAAGCCGAAGGCTGGGCCGAGGAACTCGCGGGCGGGCACACCCCGGAAACCGAGGAATACGGCATCCGCAGCCTCACCTACACCGCCGAGCGCCCCTTCCATCCCGAACGTCTCGCCGAGGCCCTCTCCCAACTCCGAGGCATGTTGCGCAGCAAGGGTTTCTGCTGGCTGGCCACCCGCCCCGACCTCGCCGCCGTCTGGTCCCAGGCCGGTCCCAACCTGACCTTCGAGCCCGCCGCCTGGTGGTCTGCCCTCGAAGTCCCCGCGGGCCAAGAAATCGTCTTCATCGGCATCGAACTCGACCTCGACCACATCCGCCGACTCCTCGACGCCGCACTCTTGACCGACGCCGAATTCGCCACCGGCCCGACAACCTGGTCCACCTACCCCGACCCATTCCCCACCTGGGGCAACCTCCACAACCACCATTGAGCCCCGCCGGCTAGTTGTCGACGGCCGAAACCCACGCACCGGACCGGGGCGTGGTTTTCGGACCGGGGTGGGCCGGTCGAGCGGACGTTGCCGAGTTCGGGCGGCATCGTCGGCTCAGTTGGAGATGCCTGCGGCGCGGTGGGTGTAGGTGGGGTCGGTGAGTTGTTCGAGCATGAAGGCGGCGATATCGGCGCGGGCGATCTTCAGGGACAGGCCCTTTTCCTCGGCGCCGAAGCCGCGGCGGAAGGTGTCGGTGCGGGGGCCGTCGGTGAAGGCGCTCGGGCGGACGATGGTCCAGTCGAGGTTGCTGGCGCGGACGTATTCTTCCTGCGTGACGTGGTCGGCGTAGGCCTGGCGCAGCAGCATCCCGAACATCACGTACTTCCAGAGGAAGTTCAGGTTGCCCTCGCTGTCGCCGACGCCGAGGGTGGTCTGGCAGATCAGCCGCTGCACGCCGGTCCGGTTCATCGCCTCGATGACCGCACGAGTGCCCTCGGCCCGGATGACGCCCTTGCGACCCGCGCCGAGCGAGATCAGCACCGCGTCCTGACCGGCGATGGCCTGTTCGACCGAATTCGTGTCCAGCACATTGCCTTCCACGATGTGCAGCCGCTCGTGCCGCTGACCGACGCTGGCCGCATTGCGGGTAAAAGCGGTGACCTCGTGCCCCTGTTCGAGCGCCTGCTCGACGACCAGACGACCGACGGTGCTGGTGGCTCCGAAGACTGCGATTCGCATTGTTCTCTCCTTGCGTTGAAAGCTGTTGATCTGTTGGTGAATCCAGTACATCAACGAAGAGTGAGACGAACCATGGTCGTGAGTCTCGCGGACATAAGAGGGTGTCTACGCGGCGCGGCCCGCGCTCCCATCAGGGGAACGCGGGCCGTTGAGCAGCGTTTCTGTCAGCCGAGCTTCGCGAAGAACCGGCGGATATCACCCACCAGCAGCTCGGGCGCCTCATGCGCGGCGAAGTGACCCGCGGCATCGTTCGGGCCGCCGACCACCGAGCCGCAATCGTAGGAGTTCCAGCTGACGATATTGCTGTGATCACGCTCCGCGAAGCGCCGCATCGACTGGAAATCGCCCTTGAACATCGCCAGTGCGGTCGGCGCTGTCGTCGGCCCGGTCGGCCGCTCGGTGCTGTGCGCCTCCTCGTAATAGAACCGCACCGACGACCCCGCCGTACCGGTCAACCAGTACAGGGCGACATTGCCGACCACGAATTCGGCGTCCAGGCTTTCGCCGAAAAGCTGTGCGTTCCAACCCAACAGACCCACCGGCGAATCCGAAATCGCATACGCCAAGGTCTGCGGCTGCTGACCGCAGAAGAGATTGAAGGCCATCTTGTTGTCCTGGAACCACTTCAGGTGCTCCAGCGCCGCGAGGTCCTCCGGCGAGATGTTCTCGAACTCGGCCGGATCACCCGACGGGAACGAAAACAGTTGTGTCACATGCACACCCACCACCCGGTCGGGGACGAGGCGGCCGATCTCCGGTGAAACCATCGAGCCGCCGTCATTGCCGATCGCGCCGAAGCGCTGGTATCCGAGTCGATCCATCAGCTCGACCCAGGCCTGTGCGACCCGCCGCATGGTCCAGCCGGTGCTGCGGGTCGGGCCGGCGAAACCGATACCGGGCAGGGCCGGGATCACCAGGTGGAAGGCCGGGTCATCGGCCGATTCCGGTGCCGTCAGCAGTTCGATGACGTCGAGATATTCGAGCACCGAGCCCGGCCAGCCGTGCGTCAGGATCACCGGCAGCGCATCCTCGCGGGACGACCGGATGTGCAGAAAGTAGATGTTCTCGCCATCGATCTCGGTGGTGAACTGCGGGTAGGAGTTCAGCTTCGCCTCGAGCGCCCGCCAGTCGAACTTGTCCAGCCAGTACTGGGCGAGGCCGCGAACCCGATCTTTGGGCACGCCGTACGAATCACCGACACCCGGCAGCTCGTCCGGCCACAGCGTGCGGCGCAGCCGGTCGTTCATATCGTCGAGCGCGGCTTGGGAAATATCGATGGTGAAGGGGTGGATGGCAGTCATGGCAATCTCCTTGGTCGATCTCATATCGCTCGATCTGATGGATCCGCCGATCGACGGCGATGTCCGTGCGGCACCTCACTGACGACGCGAGGTGCCGCACCGAACCGGTATCGGGGCCTGTTCGTGGGGGTCAGCGGTATTGCGCGAAGAACTCGGTGATCTCACCGGCCATCAGCGCGGGTGCGACGTGGTGCAGATAGTGGGTGTACACGTCGTGGGTCCGCCACGACACGATGTTGGTGTGATCGCGGTCGGCGAACCGGCGGATCCCGTGGAAGTCGCCGTTCGATCCGGACAACGCGAGCGGCACCGTGGTCGGCTCGGTCGGCTGCTGCGCCTTGGCCTTTTCGAAGTAGTGCCGGATCGCGGAACCCGCTGTGCCGGTGAGCCAATGGATCGCGATATTGGTCAGGACGAATTCGTCGTCCAGATCCGGGCCGAGCAGCTGGCTGTTCCAGCCGACCAGACCGGTCGGCGAATCCATCAGCGCGTGCGCCAGCGTCTGCGGCTGCTGCGACTGCAGGATATTGAAGCCCATCTTGTTCTTGACGAACCAATCCAGCGTCGCCAGTGACTGCTGCTCGTCCGCGGTGAGGTCGGCCAGTTCCGACGGATCGCCGGACGGGAACGAATACACCTGCGAAACCTGAATGGCGACAACATTGTCCGGCGCGACTCGACCGAGTTCGGGCGAGATCTGCGCGCCGCCGTCATTGCCGACCGCGCCGTACTCGGTGTACCCGAGCCGCCGCATCAATTCGGCCCAGGCCTCGGCGATGCGCTGATCGTTCCAGCCGGATTCGGTTGTCGGACCGGAGAATCCGTAGCCCGGCACCGATGGGATCACCAGATCGAATCCGGCCGTGCTCAACGGCTCGATGACGCCGAGGAATTCGACGAACGTACCCGGCCACCCGTGGGTCAGGATCAGCGGAAAGCTGTTGTCCTGTTGCGACTTCACGTGCAGGAAGTGAATGTTGTGCCCATCGATCTCGGTGGTGAACTGCGGGTACGCATTGAGCTTCGCCTCGACCTTGCGCCAATCGAACCCGTCGCGCCAGTAGTTCACCAGATGCCGCACGCGATCGACGCTCACCCCGTAGGTGTCATCCGACCCGGGGATCTGATCCGCCCAGCGGGTGCGGGCCAGCCGGTCCTGCAGGTCGTCCAGCTCGGCCTGGTCGATGTTGATGGTGAAGGGGGTGATGGCGGTCATCGTTACTCCTTGTGAAACGGAATGCTTCGTTCTGTTTGAACAGTAACAGAACGGATCATTCCGTTTCAAGTGCTAATCTGAACCCATGCCGAAAACATCCGACGCCCCAGCTCACAAGGGTCTGCCCGGTCGCAAGGCGCAGGCCGCCCGCAACGACGGGCTCATTCTGGAGGCCGCCCGCGCGGTCTTCCTGGCCGACGCCAACGCGCCGATCGCCGCCGTCGCCGAACGCGCGGGCGTCGGTATCAGCGCCCTCTACCGCCGCTATCCGAGCAAAGAGGTGCTGCTGCGCACCCTCTGCCACGAGGGCCTGCGCCGCTACAACGCGGAAGCCGATGCCGCACTGGAGGATTCGGACGGCTGGCGCGGATTGGTCGGATTCCTGGAACGGGTGGTCGACGCCGACGTGCACTCACTGACCGTGCATCTGGCGGGCACCTTCACCCCGGACGAGTCGATGCTGCCGGACATCATGCACTCGGGCGAGGTCACCGAGGAGTTGGTGCGGCGGGCACACGCATCCGGTCCGCTGCGCTCGGACGTCAATGCCAATGACCTTGGTCTGGTCCTCGAATCGTGCGCGGCCATCACCATGCCGGACCAGGCGCGCACCGCGGAACTGCGCAGGCGCGTGCTGGCCATGCTGATCGCCGGACTGTCGGCCGACGGTGCGCTCCCCGGACCGCCACCCGGGGCAGGCGAGTTCGCATGGCGATGGCAACCGCGTTGATACGCTGAGCAATCAGGCGACTCACCCGCGTTACCCCCGACGGGAGACGTACATGACAGAGAGCGGACCCGACGACGAGCCTTCGGTCAACGCAGCAGCCGCGACCGACACCGAAACCGTCGACGAAGCTGTATCGCCTCCCGATACCACCGAGGACTCGGAGCGGCAGGCGCCGACGGTGCGCCATTCGCCGAACGACCCCTTGTTCTACTTATGAGGCTGGAACTCCCATGAACTGGACACTCGAGGTCGTGATCGTGCCGGTATCCGATATCGACCGAGCCAAGGACTTCTACTCGAACAAGCTGGGTTTCGGCCTCGACCACGACACCGAATTCGGCGATGACATCCGCCTCGTCCAGCTGACCCCGCCCGGCTCCGGCTGCTCCATCGTATTCGGCCGTGGCGCGGTCCCGAAGATGGAACCGGGCTCGATTCAGGGCTTACAACTCGTCGTCCCCGACATTCACAAGGCGCACGCCGAATTGGTCGAGCGCGGTGTCGAGGTCAGCGATGTCCAGGTCCTCGGCGCCAATCCGAACCCGGTGCCCGACCCGCTCGACAACGTCGGCTTCTGCTTCTTCAACGACCCCGACGGTAACGGCTGGGCCATCCAGCAGATCTCGACCCGCCCCTAGCTTGTGGTTCGACCTCCGGCTGTTGACGTGGTGGTTCTGACGGCGGGTACCTGTTGTCGGTGGATGTCCAAGGTGCGGCGTCGGGCAATGCCAGGGGTTGGATAGCGCGGCCGTCGACCCAGCCGGTCCAACCGTTGTCACAGGCGATATGCGCCCAGTCCCCGACGCGTTCCAGGAGTTGGAGTTCGACGCCGGGATCGATGCGGGCGATGAGGCGGAGTCTCGGGTCGGGCGAAGCCCATGCACCCAATCCGCCCTCGGGTACGCAGTGGGTGGGGTTCCAGGGTGCTGCGGCAGGGGCGGTGAGGGGTTCGATCGCGCGGCCGTCGACCCAGGCGGTCCAGCCGTTGTCACAGGCGATGTGCGCCCAGTCGCCGGCGTGCTCGAGGATCTGGAGTTCGACGTGCGGGTCGATTCGGGCGACGGGCGGCCTGGTTGGATCGGGCGTCGCCCAAGCCGGCATACCGACGTCGGGCACCTGGTGGGTCGGGTTCCATGCCGGTTGGCCCACGCTGCGCTCGGCTACCTCCGGCACGACCTCCGCGGGTACGGCGGCTGCCTCGAATGTCGGTGTGTCACCGGTGAACGGCGTGACCGCGGCAGGATCCAGAATGTCGCGCACCAGACGCAGCGCGGCTTCAGTCGTGGTTTCGAATAATTCCGCGCGCGGGTTTCGCACCGCCAGCCCGCTCCAGAACACGAACCAGGTCGTGAATGTCGAGCGGAACACCGTGAAATGGGCGAGAGCGGCTCGTCCCGTTGCCGGACCGGTGAATTCGACAATGCTCCCGGTCGTCAACAGCTGACTGAACGACCGTGCCACCGCAGTCCCGGCATCGGTGAATCGGTAGCTACCCAGCGCTTCCACTCGGACCAGGCCCAGGAACGTCAGCCGGGCCAGTCCTTCGGCCATCCGACCGGCTGCCGCCGCGAGTTGCACCGGTGCGGCTCCCTGAGCGGCGGGCAAGGCCCAACGGGTGTCGCCGCCGGCAAGCCCTGTGGCGAGTTGCTCCTCCAACTCGAGCGCCCGCAGCTCCGGCGGTTCGGTCGCGACCTTTCGGCCCAGGACCGCGGCCAGGCGGGCCGCTTGAGCCGCGTCGGTGGCGGCGAGCAGGGCTGTGAACGCGATGAGATCGAGGTCGATGGGGGGCGATGCGGATCCGGGGCCGTAGGAGGTGAGATCGAGCAGTTCGTCCACCAGCGCGGTGGCCTGGGTGAGAGTGGGCGCGACGGCGAAGTCGAAGCCGTCATCGCCGGTTCCGGCCTGCATGACGAAGGTGTCGTCTTCGTCCCGGCGGAGCAGCTGCGCGGCTATCCAGTTGGCCTGCCCGGCCCGGTTGGCGGTGATGCCGACGGTGTGGGCGGGATCGGCGGCGATCCGCAATGCACCCGTCACCGCCTCGGTGAGCCGGCCGTCCTTTTCGAGCAGTCCGGTGTCCCGTAGAGCCGCCGAGTCGGGCGGTGGGGTATTTGCCGGCAGCGCGGACCGGGGCCCCGGCTGCAGTCCGGCAATGGACAAGGCGGCGGCAAGTTGGTCCGGGGTGAGTCGGAAGCGCATCGGATTCAACACCGTTGACTCCTTCCTGCGTCCGGGCCGCCCCGCTGCAAGTCCCCGGTGAACTTATTCGGATCGTCACGCGGGAAGTCGCACTGAGCGCCGTATCGGATCGACTGGAACCAGGCGCGGAACGGTCCTAGCGCGTATGCCCGAGCCGACAGCGGTGCGACCGGAATACACCCGAGAAAGGCACATAACCCACCGAGACCCGGACCGGAAACCATTGCGCGAGTGGTATCGGCCGCCGGGCCCGGTGTCCGCGGTGCGCGGCTTTCTGCCGGGTGTCCAGTCATCAGAGTTCTTGGGTCGACCGAATCACATTGATGGTTGCACACGCGGCGATCGCTCAGCAACAGCCCGACCGGTGGTACCTACGGGCGAAGTCTGTGCCGTGTTGTCTGCGCCTTCGACGCTGATCCGGTCCCTCGGGCAACCGCTGCGACGGCGCGCCAGGCGTCTGGATGGGGCCGCAAACTTCGACCGCGCAGGTCGAGGGGTCGAGCTAGCGCGGTCCGAGGAACAGGGTTTGGGTACTACGGCCGAGCGGGCCCTTTTCATCGAACAGCGCCGACTCCGCCAGGCCGATGCCGTGCGGCTGCGGATAGGTGGCGGCGTCCAGGCAGACCCATTCACCGACCGGTTGCCGGTGCAGGGTGACCGTGAGATCGGTGTTGATGAACAGGTAGCGGGACCAATCCAGCACCGAGCTGACCCCATTGCCCGAATCCGCCGCCGCGAGTGTGCGCTCCAACGGGCTCGGGGCGCTACCGGCGACGATCGGATATTTCAGCCGGATCCAGCAGATCGCGGGGCCCGGCTCGTCGAATGAGCCGGCGACGAAGCGGTAGTCGATGCCGGTGTGGAAGCCGACGGGCTGATCGGATGGAAACCGGGATGCCGCACCCTGATCGGGGCCGGGACGCGCACCGCTCGGCAGGATCTGTTCGGGCAGTTCGAGTTCCGGCTCGGCGAGTTTGAATCGCCACGCGTTCGCTCGCATGACCGGCCCACGATCGGTGGACAGGGTTGCCTCGATCAGCTCGACACTGCGGCCGGGGCGGGCCACCCGCGTCGCCACCGTCAGCGGTGCCAACGGAACCGGGCCGAGAATCTCCACTGCGACACGTCCGATCTGGAATCCGGCCCGTGGTTCGCAGCGCTCGATCGCGTAACCGAGCAGCGCGGAGGGCGGTCCGGCGTGCTGGGCATCCGGTGACCATGGACCGCGGGTCAGCTCGGTCGAGATGAACCGGTTCGGATTCGTCGGATCTGGTGTGTAGAAGGCGTCGGTCACGTCGTTGTCCCGTCCATCGAAACTGCCCGGTGGATTGTTCGTCCGGTTAACGATTGTGACGCTACTCCCCGGTAACGTGCCGCCGTCGGTCGCTACGCCCGGCCGAAGGCGAGGGCGACATTGTGGCCGCCGAAGCCGAAGGAGTTGTTGAGTGCGAAGTCGATGCGTTGTTCGCGGGGTGCGCCCGCGACGATATCGAGGTCGATCTCCACGTCTCGATTATCGAGATTCAGGGTGGGCGGGACGATCTGGTCGCGCAGCGTCAGCATGGTGAGGATGGATTCGAGCGCCCCGACCGCGCCGATCGAATGGCCGAGTGCGGATTTGGGTGCGTAGACCGACGCCTCGGGCGTGACGGCGGTGATGGCATTGGCCTCCGACGCATCGCCGATCGAGGTCGAGGTGGCGTGCGCGTTGACGTGCTGAATATCCGAAACCTGAAGTCCGGCAGTACTGATCGCCTTACGCATGGCACGTGCGGCACCGATACCGTCCGGCTCCGACGCGACGATGTGATAGGCGTCGGAGGTGATCCCCGCGCCGAGCACGCGCCCATGGATATGCGCGCCGCGGGCGCGCGCATGCTGCTCGGACTCCAGCACCAGCAATGCACCGGCCTCGCCGAAGACGAAGCCGTCACGGTCCCGATCGAATGGCCGCGATGCGCGCTCCGGTTCGTCATTGCGGGTGCTCATCGCGCGCATCATCGTGAAGCTCGCGATCGGCACCGCATCGATATGACCTTCGACGCCACCCGCGACCACGACATCGGCTTCGCCGGTGGTGATCAGCCGCCAGGCGTGCGCGATCGCCTCAGAACCGGACGAACAGGCCGAGACCGGCGCGAAAACCCCTGCTTTGGCACCGATTTCGAGGCCGACGGTGGCGGCCGGGCCGTTCGGCATCACCATCGGCACCGACATCGGCGACACCTTGCGGTAGCCGCCGTCGCGCATCGAGTCGACGGCATTGATCAGCGCGTCGCCGCCGCCGAGGCCGGTGCCGATGACCACCGCGAGCCGTTCGCCCTCGACCTCGGGTGTGCCCGCATTGCGCCACACCTGGCGGCCGAGCACCAGGGCCATTTGCTCGACGTAGGAGTGGCGTCGCTGTTCGACGCGGGTGAGTTGAGCGCCCGGATGTGACTTCAATTTGCCGCCGATGCGCACCGGCAGGTCGTACTCGGCGACGAAATCGTCGGTGAGCATGCCGATGCCGCTGCGCCCGGCCAGCAGGCCGGACCAGGTCGCGTCGATGTCATCGGCGATCGATGTGGTCGCGGCGACCGCGGTGACCACGACCGACGACCGAGTTTCTGAAGCGATTGTTACAGTCACGATGTCATGAATACCTGTACCAATCGCTACAGTCAACTCATGGCCCGCCCCCTCGACCACGCGAAACGCGTCGACCTGCTGGCCGGTGTCGTCGAATACATCGCCGTACACGGCCTCGGCGATCTGTCACTGCGCCCGCTCGCCGCCGAGCTCGGTACCAGCTCCCGCATGCTGATCCACTACTTCGGTACCAAGGAGGAGCTGCTGGTCCAGGCGCTCACCACGCAGCGTCCGGATATCGCCGCCGTCTTCGCCGGTGTCTGCGATGCGGCCTCGTTGCGCGAGCGACTCGGTGCGTTCTGTGCGGTGAATATCGCGGGGGAGGCCACGACCAGCGTGCGCGTGCTGCTGCAAGTACTCGGCGCGGCGTGCGCGCCGGGCAGTCCCTATGGCGAATACGCGAACGCCGCGATCGCGATTTTCATCGGGACGCTCACCGACGCGTTGCGCAGGATCGGAACCATCAATGATCCGGAAGCTGTTGCCACGCTGTTGGTTTCGGGGCTACGTGGCATCATTCAGGATCGGCTGATCACCGGTGACATCGAGCGCACCGACCGGGCCGCGCGCTTGCTGATCAACCAAACCGTGTGCTGAACAACGCATTTCGAGGCGGCGAACAGCCCGGCCAACCGGGGCAGTGAAACTCTGATACCAGCGAAACCCCTGTGTCGGCCGCACATCCGATGTGCGGCCGACACAGGGGTTTCGATAATGCGCGTCAGGCGAGGGCAATCGTGGCGCACAGTGCGGCAACGGCAATGAACTGCAGGGCGACCCGGCCGGCGATGACGCTGTTCCACTTCTCCTGCAGCGCACGCGCATTCGGCGGGATGATGCCGGACTGTGCGGCGGCGGTCTGCTCGGTGTTCACCGGCTTCGCGACCCGAACGTAGATCCCGAGCCAGGACACCAGCGCGACAACGGCGATACCGGCCGCGATCGCTGCCGAGGCGTGGCCGCCGACGGCCGCGAGAATCGTTGCCGCGACGGCGGTTACCACGCCGCCGATGCCGACGATCGGCATCCGGCGATCGCCGTAGTAGTGGCCCCAGCCTGCCGATATGGTCACGGTTCGGTCGTCCAGTTTGTCGTACACCGAACGCGTGATCAGTGCGAAGCAGGCGTCGGTGCCGTAGACGACGGCGTTCGCGAGGACCGAGGCGATGGCGATGATCTGAATGGCGGTGGTGAGCATGTCGGCTTCCGTTCCTCGTATGTAGCGTTGTTAGAGAATCTAGCATTGCTAGATCAAGGCGTCAACCGGTTGCCGCAGACGTGCGGATTTCTGTCCGCCGCCGCGCCGATCGGACCGGTAGGCCTTCGCCTGCGGCACCGGGAATGTCTTCCTGGCCGCCAGCGCGATCTGTGCGCTCGGTTTCGTGATCGCCTGGTTCATCGAGGAAGTTCCCTTGCGCGGCAAGGCTTCCGGGCCGGCTGGCCAGGGCGGGGCGGTACCGGTTGCGTCCGAGACGCAGGCTGCGGCCTGACGTGGTACGGCGTCCGCTCGATCACACCGGGGTCGCGCGGACGTCGTACCGGGCGCAGGTGACCCACTTCGGCCGGAACCCGGGTGTACCGGGTGCGGGCTGGCGGAGGTCAGTCCGCGACGGCATCCGGGTGGGTGTGCTCGAACAGTCGACGCAGCATGTCCGACAATACGATTCGTTCGTCCTGGCCGAGCGGGGCGAGGATCTCCTCGCGCACCTGCCGTGCCTCCTGGCCGAGAGACCGTAGGGCAGCCCGGCCGGTCCTGGTGATCCGCACCGATATTCGGCGGCGATCCGCGGGATCGCGGGTGCGTTCGACCTGACCGGCGCTGGCCAATTCGTCGACGATCTTCGCCACATCGCTCGGGTGGATATCGAGCCGGATCCCCAGATCGCGCTGCACGTGCGGGCCGAAATCGGCCAGCGCGGCGAGTACCGCCATATGCCACAGCCGAAGTCCACGCGCCGCGAGCCGATCGGCGAATCTGCCGCGCGCGACCTTGCCGACACGTGAGAGCAGATAGGTGTCGAGCCCGAGCAGACTCGGCGGAAGTGCCCGCGCGGATTCCATGCGACAAATTATAGGACCCAACCTACGATAGGTGCACACCTACTAATAAGGAGAATCGTGGACGCTCTGTATCCCAGACTGCTCGTCACCCATTTCGCCCAATGCTTCGAGTTCTACAGCGCTGTCCTCCCGGAGTTGATCGGGGCGAAGCTGATCACAGGCACTGCGGCGGGCCCGTATGCGAACTGGGATGTCGACGATCAGGCAGTGCTGGTGCTCTTCGACCGCGCCGCGATGGCCGAGGTCGCTGGTACCACCGACCTGCCCTCGACCGCGGCACCCGCGCAGGACGCGGTGATGTTCGGGTGCCGGGTTTCCGATGTCGACGCGAGTGTCGCGCTGTGCCTGCGCAACGGCGCGAGCCTGGTCGCCGCGGCGGTGGATCGTCCGCAGTGGGGACCGAACCTGCGGACCGCGCATCTGCGCGATCCGGAGGGCAGATTGATCGAACTCCAGTCCTACTGATCTGAACGGCGTTCTTCCGACAGCAAAATTGTCGCCCGGCCGATGAATCCACGCCTCATCGAACGTCTGCACCTATGCGGGTACCAGCACACCGATCGAGAGGACCGCCATGCAGAAAATCGTCACGAACCTCTGGTACGACACCCAGGCCGAGCAGGCCGCGGAGTTCTACTGTTCGCTGTTCGAGGATTCGAAGATCACCAATGTCGTGCCCTACACCGAGGCCGGGCCCCGCGAAACCGGACTCACCATGCTCGTCGATTTCGAACTCAACGGACAGAAGTTCACCGCGATCAACGGCGGCGGCGACTACCACTACACCCATGCGATGTCGCTGCTGGTCAATTGCGATAGCCAGGAGGAGGTCGACCGGCTCTGGGCGGCGCTGCTCGCCGACGGCGGCCAGGAGATCGAATGTGGTTGGCTCAATGACAAATATGGCGTGCCCTGGCAGATCTGGCCCGTTGCGGCCGACGCCATGCTCGCGGGTAGCGATCGGGCGGCCGCGACCCGTGCCATGCAGGCCATGCTCGGGATGAAGAAGATAGACCTGCAGGGCATGCGGGACGCTTACGACGGCAAGATCAGCTGATCTGCCAGGAGCCGACCTCGCGGTATCCGGAGTTGTAGATGGCCGAACCGTCGCCCTCGATCAACTGGTAGTGCTTCACATTGCCACCCCAATAGCGCAGGATGCGGCCGAGCTCATCGGCGAGATCGGCAGGCGCTTCGACGCCGTCGGGCAGGACATCCAGGTCTACCTCGAGGGTGAACTTCACCTTGTCGAATCTACCGCCGCGCGGTCGGCCGTCCCGGGCTTCGCTGGATGTTCCTCCGATGGCCGGGCGGAACGCGGACATGGAAAGGTATCGTCGGGCGGGAAAATTTCACACACCCAACGGGGGCTCGCACCAGCGGGCTGAGAGGACGGCTAGCCCAATCCGGGCGTTCAGGGCCGTCGACCGTATGAACCTGACCGGGTAATGCCGGCGTAGGGAGGATATTCATGGGCACACCTGTCGATTCCGTGACCACCGGTCCGATCGAAGGCAGCGTCAAGCACTACCAAGAAGTCGATGACCTGCGCATTCCGGTGCGTCGGATCAATCTGACCAATGGGGAACACTTCGACGTCTACGACACCTCGGGCCCGTACACCGACGATGCCGCGACCATCGATCTCGATGCGGGGCTGCCGAAGCTGCGCGACGGCTGGACCAGGCCCGATGTGCAAGGTCCGCCGACCCAGCTGGCCTGGGCGCGTCAGGGCATCATCACCCCCGAGATGCGCTTCATCGCCGCGCGCGAGGGCGTGAGCGCCGAGTTCGTGCGCGATGAAGTGGCCGCGGGCCGCGCGGTCATCCCGGCCAACCACAGGCATCCGGAGCTGGAGCCGACCATTATCGGCAAGAAGTTCCTGGTGAAGATCAATGCCAATATCGGCAACTCGGCCGTCTCCTCCTCGATCGCGGAGGAGGTGGAGAAGATGGTGTGGGCCACCCGCTGGGGCGCGGACACCATCATGGATCTGTCCACCGGCAAGAACATCCACGAGACCCGCGAGTGGATCCTGCGCAATTCCCCCGTCCCGGTCGGCACCGTGCCGATCTATCAGGCGCTGGAAAAGGTGAACGGCGATCCGACCGCGCTCACCTGGGAGATCTACCGCGACACCGTGATCGAGCAGTGCGAGCAGGGCGTCGACTATATGACCGTGCACGCCGGTGTGCTGCTGCGCTATGTGCCGCTGACCGCCAAGCGGGTCACCGGCATCGTCTCGCGCGGCGGATCCATCATGGCCGCATGGTGTTTGGCACATCACCAGGAATCGTTCCTGTACACCAATTTCGCCGAACTCTGCGAGATCCTGGCGCGCTACGACGTGACCTTCTCCCTCGGTGACGGTCTGCGCCCCGGGTCCATTGCCGATGCCAATGACGAGGCGCAGTTCGCCGAGTTGCGCACCCTCGGCGAGCTGACGAAGATCGCGAAATCCCATGGTGTGCAGGTGATGATCGAGGGTCCCGGTCATGTGCCGATGCACAAGATCGTGGAGAACGTGCGGCTGGAAGAGGAGCTGTGCGAGGAGGCGCCGTTCTACACTCTCGGCCCGCTCGCCACCGATATCGCACCCGCCTATGACCACATCACCTCGGCCATCGGCGCCGCGATCATCGCGCAGGCCGGTACCGCGATGCTCTGCTACGTCACGCCCAAGGAACACCTGGGTCTGCCCAACCGTGACGACGTCAAGGTCGGCGTGATCACCTACAAGATCGCCGCCCACGCCGCCGACCTCGCGAAGGGTCACCCGCACGCCCAGGACCGGGATAACGAATTGTCCAAGGCGCGCTTCGAATTCCGCTGGCGCGACCAATTCGCGCTCTCCCTCGATCCGGATACCGCCCGCGAGTACCACGACGAAACCCTGCCCGCCGAACCCGCCAAGACCGCGCACTTCTGCTCCATGTGCGGACCGAAGTTCTGCTCCATGCGGATCTCCGCCGATGTTCGTGAATATGCGGCCCGCCAAGGGCTTTCGGACGTCGAGGCGATCGAGGCGGGGATGGCGGAGAAGTCCGCGGAGTTCGCCGACCACGGTGCACAGGTGTATCTGCCTGTGGTCTCGTAGGTTTCGCCCACAGCGGTACCCATGGACGCGAGCAGGCCCGATCCGAGCGGTACGGATCGGGCCCGACTGCTCCGCTCGCGCGGACTTTGTCAGCGGTCGGTGCGACAATGCCGGTTGTTTCCAGGCCGAACAGGTTGCCGGACAGATTGGAGCCGTGATGGGCAAGCAGTTCCAGGTGACGTACGACTGTGCCGATCCAGGTGCGCAGGCGACGTTCTGGGCGGAGGCGTTGGGCTATCACCTGCAGCCGCCACCCGAGGGTTTCCCCGATTGGACGACCGCGTTGACTGCCTGGGGCGTACCGCCGGAGCATCACAACGACCGGTCGGCCATCCTCGATCCCGATGGCGCGGGACCGCGGCTGTTCTTCCAGAAGGTGCCCGAACCGAAAACCGCGAAGAACCGTGTGCACCTGGACGTACGCGCCGCGCCCGGTCTGACCGGCGACGAACGGATGACCGCGTTGGAAGCCGAGGCGATCCGACTCGTCGCGATCGGTGCGACGCGACTCAGCCGCACCGATCCGGGCGGCTTGGACGCAGGCCACATCGTGCTCGCCGACCCGGAGGGCAATGAGTTCTGCCTGGACTGAGGCACGACGAGCGCTGGGGCTGAGCTCGTCCCCGACCGGTCCGGTTCCGGTCGGGGACGAGCGGCCGGGTGGTCAGCGTTCGCGGGGGCCGATCGGGAATCCGAGCGCGCCGAAGGTGGCGTTCAGGTTGATTTCGATCTGGGTCAGCAGGGCATTGAAGTCGGCGAGCATCGAGACCACGTTCTCGGTGCGGCAGCCGAATTGACCCGGCGCATCGGATGCCAGGCGTGACTTCAACCAGTTGAAGGTGTCGGCCATGCCGAGCGACGGCAGGGTCAGATGCTCGCTGAGATGGTCGCGTTTGTAGACGATCGATGCGCCGTCCGCACACCACTGTTGGTTCAGCCGATCGGTGGTCCAGATCGGGACGGCTTCGTCGAGCACGCCCTGGTAGATGAACAGCGGCGCGGTCGGGGTGTGTGCGCCGAGCACCGTCGCGTCGAAGACCGCGCGGATTTCCGGCAGCGCTAGATACTGCGCGATCGGAATCGTCAGTATCCGTTGGTAATCGGTGAACATCTGGGTCAATGCGTTGCGCGGCAGGCACTGCGCGTTGGTCCGATTCATCAGTGCCTTGCCCTCTGGCGTCAGGTACTGATCGCTGACCTCCCGGAACGTCGGGTAGGCGTGGTACAGCGAGGAGACACCGATGCCGATCAGGCTGGAGAACATGGATCCATTGACGTGCAGCAGGGATTCGACATCCGAGACCGGAGCGCCGAGCGCGGCGCCCTGCACGTTCAGCTCCGGCGCGTAGGGCGGCTGCAGCTGTGCGGCCCAACCGGTGGCCATGCCGCCGCCGGAGTAACCCCACATCGCCACCGGTGTATGCGCGCCGTCCAGGCCGAGCGGTTCGAAGCGCTCGGCGGCGCGAATGCCGTCGAGGGTCATATATCCCGGTTCCTCGGCCACCGCGAGATGGCCGTCGAGACCCTCGTAGTCGGGCACCGAGATTGCCCAGCCCTGACTGATAAGCGCGGCGATCGCGATCAGCTCGCTCTGTGAGTGGATGCCCTCGACGCCCGGCAGTCCGGCACCCTGCTGCAGTACGAACGACGGTGCGCAGTCTATGCTGGCGCTGTCGTAGTAGAACTGCAGCGAAACCAGGGGACGCGAGCGGTTCGGGTCCGCGCCCGCGGGCAGGATCACCGTGCTGACGGCGACCGTCGGCTGTCCGAACAGGTCGGTGGTGCGATAGAGCAACTGCCACGAGCGCACGCTCAGCGGCAATACGGTCAGCACCGCCAGATGTACCTCGCGCGAGCGCAGGATCGCACCGACTTCTTGCGCCTCGAAGCCAGCGGGCGGCCGATAGAACGAATCCTGTTGCGGTACAGGCACTGCGGCGGCAGGCGTGGCAGTGACGCCCCCTGTCAGCAGTGCGCTCGCCACCGCAACGGCCATAGACACCATCGCGGCGGTCGTGCGCAATCCGCGCCGACGTGTGCGGCGGGTCGGATCTCCATTGATCACTGACACGTCTGTCCCTTCCTCATCGACGTGACAGTGATTACAACACGGCATCCTATTACCAACAAGAAGCCTTGTTGAAACTGCTCCGGCTATGGTCGGTATATGACCCGCAGCAAATCCGCCGCGCGGCCCGATCCGGCTGCGGCCCGACGTCGTATCCGTGGCCTCGATGCCGAGCAGCGCAGCGCGCAACGGCGCAGCCAACTGCTCGACGCGGCCACTGAACTGTTTGCCGAACAAGGCTTTTCGGGAACGTCGATCGAACAGATCTGTCAGCGCGGCTTCGTCGGAACCAAGGGGTTCTACGATCATTTCGACAGCAAGGAAGCGTGCTACGTCGCGCTGCTGACACATATCACCGAGCAGATTCAGCAGCGGGCTATCGAGTCGGCGACCGCGTCCGCCGAGCTGCCCTGGCCCGAGCGTGCCGAGGCGATCATCGCCGCCTTCGTGCACGCCATCGCCGACGATCCGCGGCTGGCCAGGGTGACCTTCGGTGAGGCGGGCGGCATCTCACCGGTGGTGGAGCGGCAACGGCGCGGTAACCGGCGCTGGGCGGCGGCCTTCCTGGACCGGCAGTGGTCCGGTGCGGCGTCCGCCGACACCGAGCAGCAGCGCAGGCGAATCGCGTTGGCGCTGGCCACAATCGGTGGCATGTTCGAACTCGTCGCGGACTGGCTGCACCATCACGACGACGGCGGCGCTCCCGATATGGTCGATACGCTCACCGAAGATCTGCGGCGGTTCATCGCCGTGGTCGATGCGGGTGTCCGGGTCGACGCCACACGCTGAGCCCGGCCGCCACTCTCATCGAATCGCTCCGCGACGTGCTGCCTGCCGCCGACTGGCCCGCCCGCATCGAATCGCTGCGTGAGGCTATGCCCAGCGGGCAGGCCGAATGCGACCGCGGACCTCGCCGAGGCCGATACGCCGCGCATCCGGACCGGGGGCGGAGGCGGTGATGACCACCTCGTCACCATCCTCCAGGAAGGTGCGACGCAGGCCGTTCACCATGACGGGTTCGGCTCCGCCCCAGGACAATTCGATGAACGAACCGCGCTGGTCCGGTGCCGGTCCGGAAATGGTGCCCGAGGCATATAGATCGCCGGTACGGGTGGCCGCGCCGTTCGAGGTGAGATGCGCCAGCATCTGCGCTGGTGACCAATACATCCGGGAATACGGCGGATGCGAGACGGTTTCGCCGTTCCAGTGCACGGCCAGGTCGATATCGAGTCCCCAAGGCTGGCTGCCGTGCAGATAGGGCATGGGCTCGGGTGCTTGCTCCGGCAGCGGCATGCGCGCCGCGTTCAATGCGGCCAGTGGGGTGACCCAGTCCGACTGTGAAGTCGCGAAGGACTTGCCGAGAAACGGTCCGAGCGGCTGGTACTCCCAGGCTTGGATATCGCGTGCGGACCAATCGTTCACCAGCGCAACGCCGAAGACGTGCTCGGCGAACTGGTCGATATCGATCGGCGTGCCCAGCTCCGAACCGACCCCGACCAGGAACCCGAGCTCCGCCTCGATATCGAGACGCTGTGATGGGCCGAAATCCGGTGTGCCGGAGGCTGTTCGGCGCTGGCCGTGCGGGCGCACGATATCGGTGCCGGAGACCACCACGGTGCCGGCGCGTCCGTGATAGCCGACCGGTAGATGCCGCCAATTGGGCAGCAGTGGTTCGGAATCGGGACGAAACAGCTTGCCGAGGTTCGTCGCGTGGTCGATGCTGGCGTAGAAGTCGACGTAATCGGCTACCCGCACCGGCAGCTTGGTGTACACGTCGGACAGCAGATGCACTGCGGCCGTGGATACTTCGTTATCGATCAGCTCCCGGATCCGGTCGCGCACCTCGCGCCATCGACGTGGTCCCTGCGCCATGAAGGCATTGAGATTCGGCTCCGCGAATACCGGATCCGCCAGAGTCGCGGCCAGATCGATGACGTGCTCGCCGATCCGGACGCCGACCCGAAAACCCTGGCCCTCGGGTGCGAACACGCCGTAGGGGAGATTGTCGGGGCCGAAGAGGGTGTCGTCGGGAACTTCGATGCGGGTCTTCATGCGGGCCCGCGGCGCTGGTCCACGTGCGGGCGCTGATCCGGTCGCCGGTGTCCGTCCGGCTGTGGTCCGCGGCCCGACCAGGTCCACGCATATCCCGGATCCTCGCAGGCCAGCGCGCCCTCGCCGAGCTCGAGCGGCCGGAAGGTATCCACCATGACCGCGAGTTCGTCGAAGAATTCGATACCGATACTGCGCTCGTACGCACCCGGCTGCGGACCGTGCGCATAGCCGCCGGGATGTACCGACACCGAACCCTGTCCGATCCCGGAACCCCGACGCGCCTCGTAGTTTCCGCCGCAGTAGAACATGATCTCGTCACTGTCGACATTGGAGTGGTAGTAGGGCACCGGAATCGACAGCGGGTGATAGTCGACCTTGCGCGGTACGAAATTGCACACTACGAAGTTGATCCCCTCGAATGCCTGATGGGCGGGCGGCGGCTGGTGCACCCGGCCGGTGAGCGGTTCGAAATCGGAGATATTGAAGGTGAGCGGATACAGGTAGCCGTCCCAGCCGATCACGTCGAACGGATGCGTCGCGTAGATCATCCGGGTGCCGACCACCCGACCGCCGGGACGGTGCTTCACCAGGACCTCGATATCGGTTCCGTTG
Organism: Nocardia sp. CA-107356; assembly: GCF_050946365.1. Taxonomy (NCBI): domain Bacteria; kingdom Bacillati; phylum Actinomycetota; class Actinomycetes; order Mycobacteriales; family Nocardiaceae; genus Nocardia; species Nocardia sp. CA-107356. The sequence goes on from NZ_CP191992.1 coordinate 760,015, forward strand.
GCGAGTAACGGCTCCCACGGTCCGTGCAGATCTCGCTCGCAATACGGCGAATGTTCCAGCAGCTGACCGAATTTCGACAGATAGCGCTTCGGTGGCGTGATGTGGCTCGATGCCTCGATGACGTACGCGCGCAGCGGTTCGGGGCCGCTCGGTAGCCAGCGGTGCGTGGTCGCCCGCGGAATCAGGACCTGGTCGCCCTGTCGTGCCGGGATGGCGCCGAAGACCGTTTCGACAACGGCGGCACCGGATTCCACGTACACCAGCTCGTCGCCGATCGCATTGCGGTACAGCGGTGAGGCGCCCTTGGCCGCCACGTAGGAGATCCGCACATCCGCATTCCCGAGCAGTAGCCGTCGGCCGGTGACAGGATCGGTTTCGGCCGGGGTGTCGCCGGGGAACAGCTGGTGCAGCCGCAGATGACGGTGGCGCAGTGGATGATTCGGGGTCAGCGACTGGTCGGGCAGCTCCCATACGGTCGAGTCGACGATGGCGGGTGGCAGGCCGCGGTGGTACAGCAACGAGGAATCGCCGGAGAAGCCCTCCTCACCCATCAGCTCCTCGTAATAGAGCTGTCCCCGGTCGTCTCGATGCTGCGTGTGCCGCTTCGGCGGCACCGCTCCCACCTGCCGATAGAACGCCATGACCGTACCTCCGGCTGGACCGCTGGATTTGCCTCCATCGTAGTGCTCGATGGTGGGGAGCAGGGCCGGATCGTTGGACATTTTGTTGGTCCAGCGCCACCTTCTGCGGCATTCCGCCTAGTGATAGGTCGTACTGCTGAACAATTATCGAGCCGCTGCCGGTCTGCTGGGTGCGCGGCGCAGTCGGTGGCGTCTCGCTCAGGCGTGGCGCAGCGCGCGGTATACGGCCGAGCCGACGAATGCCCCGAGGCGCTGCGGATCCCAGCCGCCCTCGCCCGCGAGCAGGGTGCGCACTGCGCCCTCGCCCGCGGACACCCACAGCTCCACCAGCGCCGGCAACTTGCGATCGGCGTCCTCGGTGCCCCATGCGCGCAGCGTCGGTCGCAGCAGCGTGGTGCAGCGCTCGACGGCGAGCTTGCGGCCGCGCCCGAACGAATCCGCAACGGCCGGATCGGGATTGCCGTACAGCAGCCGCCACGCATCGGGCCGATCTGCCGCCTTCTCCAGCAGCGCGCGAAAACCATCGATGAATACGGTCTCGCCCGCGTCGACATCGCGGCGCGGCAGCACCTCGAGCAGTCCGCCGACGAGAAAGCTCTCCTCGCGCTGGATCAGTGCCTCGATCAGCTCGACGCGATCCGGGAAGCAGGCGTAGACCACGGGCCGGGTCACCTTCATCCGCTCGGCGATCGCGGCCATGGTGACCGCCGCGATGCCGTATTCGACGGCGATCGCGAGTGCGGCGTCGAGCACTTGGGGGCGGCGCCGCTCGGGACCCAAATGCTGTGCCCGCTGCCGTGGCGGCACGGCCGTCTCGCTAACCATGCGCACCAAGATATCAGCGTTGTACTTTGGGTTCGCGCTGGTCCCGAGCCTGATGATCAGATTCCTACATTGACGAACAATAATGCTACATTCATGAATGAAGTCGCCGGGGCATGCCCGGGCGACTATTTATCCGGCCGAGGAGGCATCGATGCCCGAAACTCTGTTCAACCCGAAGACCTGTGACTTCGCCGAGTTCGATGCGCAGACCCGCAGACTCCTGCGCGCCACCATCGAGTGGTTCGAAGTCAGGGGCAAGGCGGCGTTGAAGCATGATGACCGGGAGCGGATCTGGTACTCCGATTTCCTCGATTTCGTCAAGCGGGAGCGGGTGTTCGCGACCTTCCTGACCCCCGCGGCCGAGGCGAACGGCGATCCGAACAAGCGCTGGGATACCGGCCGGATCGCGATGATGAGCAAGATCCTCGGCTTCTACGGCATGTCCTACTGGTATGTCTGGCAGGTCACCATCCTCGGGCTCGGCCCGATTTGGCAGAGCGAGAACAAGGCCGCCAAGCAAAAGGCCGCTGCGCTATTGGATTCCGGTGAAATCTTCGCCTTCGGCCTCTCAGAAAAGGAGCACGGCGCCGACGTCTACTCCACCGATATGGTGCTCACGCCCAAGCGGGGCGGCGGCTACACCGCCTCCGGCAGCAAGCATTACATCGGCAACGGCAATCTGGCGGGCATGGTGTCGGTATTCGGTCGGCTCGCGGACAAACCGATCATCGATAGCGCGCAGGCATTGGAGAGCAAACCGACGCAGGAGGATTACGAGGGGTATCTGTTCTTCGTCGCGGACAGCAAACACAAGAACTACAAGTTGCGCCGCAATGTGGTCGACAGCCAAATGTATGTGGCCGCCTTTGATCTGGAGAACTATCCGGTCGCCGAAGAAGACATCCTGCACTGCGGTGAGAACGCCTTCCATGCCGCCATGAACACCGTGAACGTCGGCAAGTTCAATCTCGGCTTCGGTGCGGTCGGCGCCTGCGAACACGCCTTCTACGAGGCGATTACCCATGCCGAGAACCGAATCCTGTTCGGGCACCGGGTAACCGAGTTCCCGCAGGTGCGCTCGCTGCTGACCGACTCCTACGCGCGGCTGCTCGGGATGAAGCTCTACAGCGAGCGGGCCATCGACTATATGCGCTGCGCGTCCCCGGATGACCGTCGCTACCTGCTGTTCAACGCGATCGAGAAGATGTCGGTGACGCGGCAGGGGCAGCGGATCATCGAGGATCTCGCGGATGTGATCGCGGCCCGTGGCTTCGAGAACGATATGTACTTCCCGATGGCGATGCTCGGACTCTTCGGGCTGCCGCGGCTCGAAGGCACCGTGCACGTGAATATGGCACTGTCGCTGAAGTTCATGGCCAACTATATGTTCCATCCCGCGGATGCCGGATTGGTCGCGCTGCGTTACCTGCCGGGCGCGGGTGTCGCGCCGAAGGGTACGGTGCGCGCGGTTTCCGGCGTGCTGAGCTGGTCGAGTCGCAAACTCACCCCCCGCGCCGGTGCGGCGGTGCCCAAGCTACGTGCCGAATTGGCCGGTGCCGGTTACGATCCCGTGCCGACGCGGCGCGACGGGGCCGATGACGAATTCCTGTTCCGGCAGGGAGCGAGCAGCGGGCTCGGCCGGATTCGGTTCCGCGACTGGCGGCCGGTCTTCGAGAATTTCGCGCACGTGCCGAATGTCGCGGTCTTCCTGGAGCAGGCCCTCGCGTTCCAGACCCTGCTCGCCGCCGCGCCGCCGACCGCGGCGCAGCAGCGCGATGTCGACTTCCTCTTCGCACTCGGCGAGCTCTTCACCGCAGTGCCCTACGCCCAGCTGATCCTGGAGCAGGCCGAGATCGAAGGTACGAGCACGGCGGTGCTGGACCAGATATTCGACGTCTTCGTGCGTGAATTCTCCAAGAACGCACTGACTCTGCACACCAAACCCGCCGCGACCAAGGCCCAGCAGACCCGAGCACTGGATCTTGTGCGACGACCGGTCGCCGATCCGGCGCGATTCGATCAGGTGCTCACACAGGCTCGAGCGCACGCCGGTCGCTACGCGATGAACCCGTAGCCGCACCCCCGGTACCGACGGGCCGCCGTACTGCTCGGGTACGGCGAAGTTGCGTCGTACCTGGGAAAACAGATGCCGCCCGAGTATTTCGGTCTGGATCTCACCGCCACGCCGCCCGCTCCGCGCCCCCCGCGCCAGAGCGGGCGGTCACCAATGTACATGATCCTGTACATTGAGATCAGGCACGCTCGAGAGGACCACCATGCGACCCATTTCCATCACCGAGGCCCGCGCCAACTTGGCCTCCGTTCTCGACTCTGCCACCGAGGACCTAGAAGAGGTCGTCATCACTCGAGCGGGACGCGAATCCGCCGTTGTGATCTCGCTGCGCGAGTACGAGTCGTTGAAGGAGACCGCCTACCTGCTCGGATCCGCGGCCAACGCGCGTCATCTCGAGCGATCCATCGAGCAGCTACGGTCCGGTGACGTTGAGCACCACGAACTCGTTGAAACCGACGACGGGGACGACGAGTGAAGATCCTCTTCACCCCAGAAGCCTGGGCCGACTACCTCTGGTGGCAAGCCAACGACAAGGCAACACTGAGGCGGATCAACAGACTGATCGAGGACATCACCCGCAACGGCTACGAGGGTATCGGCAAGCCGGAACCGTTGCGGCAGAACCTCGCCGGGTTCTGGTCACGGCGCATTACAACTGAACACCGCATTGTGTACGTGATCGAGGACGAGACGGCCAAGATCGTCGCCTGCCGTTACCACTACGAATGAGGCGGGCGTCGGTTCTCAGTCGGTGAATTCGGCGATCACCGGGGCGTGGTCGCTGGGGCCCTTGCCTTTTCGTTCCTCGCGGTCCACCATCGCGTCCTTTGCGCGAGCGGCAAGGGTGGGGGAGGCGAGGATGAAATCGATGCGCATGCCTTCTTTTCGAGGGAAGCGCAGTTGGGTGTAGTCCCAGTAGGTGTAGACGCCGGGCCCGGGGGCGAAGGGGCGCATGACGTCGGCGAAGCCGGTTTCGACGATGGTGTTGAAGGCGTCACGTTCGGGCTGGGAGGTGTGGGTTTTGTCGGCGAAGTATTCGACGGACCAGACGTCGTCGTCGGTTGGGGCGATATTCCAGTCGCCGACCAGGGCTATCTGAGCCTCCGGATCGTCGGCGAGCCATTGGGCGCCGTTATCGCGCAGGGCGGCAAGCCATTCCAGTTTGTAGGTGTAGTGCGGGTCATCGAGGGTGCGGCCGTTGGGGACATAGAGGCTCCACACCCGAACCCCGCCGCAGGTCGCGCCGAGTGCGCGAGATTCCACGATCGGGGTGCTGATGAGCGATTCGCCCGCGTCCTTGTCGAAGCCGGGCTGATTCGGGAAGGCGGCCGCCACATCGTCCAAGCCGATGCGAGAGGCGATGGCCACCCCGTTCCACTGGTTCAGGCCGACGTGGGCCACCTCGTAGCCGAGTTCGTCGAAGCGTTCGAACGGGAACTGGTCGTCACGGCATTTGGTTTCCTGCATCGCGAGCACATCGATGTCCTGGCGGTCGAGGAAGTCCGCGACCCGGTCGAGGCGGGAGCGGATCGAGTTGACGTTCCAGGTCGCGAGACGCACGGATGCCTTCCTTCGCAATGGGTGATAGCTCTGTTGTACCGCAGGACCAGTGGTTCAGCGAGGCCCGTCCGGCGTGGCGTAGCGGTAGGTGTGGTGGTCGAGGAAACCCAACTCGTGGTACATCGCGATGGCCCCGGCGTTCTCGGCCTCCACCTGGAGGTAGGCGTGGGTTGCGCCGCGGTCGGCGCCCCAGCGGATCAGCTCCGCGCACACCAGCGAACCCAGTCCGTGCCTGCGATGTTCGCTCGCCACCGCAACGCAGGTCAGGCCGATCCAGTGCCGGCCGTCGGGCGCGGTGGTGAGTGCGCCGCGGCCGATCGCGATGGGTTGGGGCAGACCGAGCGAGGCGAATCCCACCTCGCCGTCGTGCACGGCTGTCAATACTTCGACCACCGGCGGAGTCGAAACAGTCTGTATCGCATGGTCTTCGCCGCCGTAGCGGTGCATCGACAGCCAGGCGTCGTCGGGCGCGGGTGCGATGCGCACCATCGGCGGTCCCTGCGGCAGTACGAAATTCTCGATATCGATGGCCAGCAGTCGGGTTTCCTGCCGACCGCGCCAGCCCGGCGGCACCGGGGCGAGTCGATCGGGCAGTGCCAGTTGTACCGGCAGCCCGTGTGCGGTGTACCACTCGCCGATCCGCCGCAGGGTATCCGCGCCGAGCGCGGCCGGACCATCCGAGCTGCCAAGCGGCACAGCGGAATTGGCGCGGTTGGTATAGCCATGCCCGGCACGCAGCAGCCACCCGTCGATCCAGGCCTGCTCGATGCCGGGCCAGCCGTGCGCCGCCGCGGCCTCCAGTGCGCGAATCTCCCTGGTGCGAATCGGCCTCGGCCCCAACGCTTTCATCGCCACCACGCGATCCGGGGCGACCGCGACCACCTGCCCGTCCGCGGCGCGCACCGTGGGCGGATCCAGCGAAACCAGTTCGCCGATCACATCGGTGAGCGGTTGTGGATAACCCGCTGGCAACCGATATCGCAGCACAACGCGCCGACCCAACTGGATATCGGGCAACAATGCAGCACCCGGCGGTTCCGCCCGGTCCGGTCGCTGGGCAGGCTCCGCTCCCAGGAAATCAGTCATCGTGTCCGAACGGATCGGGAACCGTACCCGGAATCCAGCTGAGTCCCGGTGTGCCCCAACCGTTCCGCTTGATCGCCTTCTTGGCCGCGCGGGCGTTGCGGCCGATCAGCACATCCACATAGAGGTAGCCGTCGAGATGCCCGACCTCGTGCTGCAGCATGCGAGCGAAGAAACCCTTGCCCTCGATATCGACCGGATTGCCCTGCTCGTCGGTTCCGGTGACGCGCGCCCAGTCGGCGCGGCCGGTGGGGAACTGCTCGCCGGGCACCGATAGACAGCCCTCGTCATTGTCGTCGGGATCGGGCATGGTCTCCGGAATCTCCGAGGTCTCCAGCACCGGGTTGATCACCGCGCCCTTGCGCCGTACCGCCGTACCCTTCGCATCGATATCGGGGCAGTCGTAGATGAACAGCCGCAGCGGCACGCCGACCTGGTTGGCGGCCAGCCCGACGCCGTTGGCGGCATCGAGCGTCTCGTACATATCCGCGATCAGCTCGGCCAGCTCCTCCGGCGTCTGGGTGACCCGCTCGGTCGGGTTGTGCAGTACCGGGTCACCGACGATCACGATGGGGAGGATTGCCATGGCGCCAATTATTGCCGATGTCGTTCGCGAACCCGAACCAGCGTCGTTGCAACTCGCTACCGGCCAGTCCGGCGCGAGCGACGGGCTCGCAGGCGGTAGCGGAGCGTAACCACGGAGAGACCCCCGACCGCCGCAGTGGGCACTGCGAACACGCCGCAACGAGGGTGGGGCAATCCATCGAGCCCGTGGTTGAATGATCCGCGACGTACAAGCATGATTTTTCGTCTGGTGGTTTTACTCGGCGAGGGAGCAAGATGGACGGCGCAGCGGCTCGGAATCTTTCCGCGATCCAGGACGGCCCTTCTGCGAGCGATGATGGCGCGGCCGAGCAGGTCGGCGACGACAGTGACGGTCTGAGCCGTCGCGAGCACGACATTCTGGCCTTCGAACGGCAATGGTGGAAGTACGCCGGTGCCAAGGAAGAGGCCATTCGTGAGCTGTTCGGCATGTCGCCGACCAGGTATTACCAGGTGCTCAACGCGGTGGTGGATCGGCCGGAGGCGCTAGCCGCCGACCCCATGCTGGTCAAGCGGCTGCGCCGACTGCGGGCGAGCAGGCAGAAGGCGCGAGCCGCCCGGAGGCTCGGCTTCCAGGTATGACGCGCCGCCGTGAAACCGGAGCCCGCGCGACGACCATGGGGCCCGGTTTGCGGATAGGGTCTTTAACGTGAGCTATCCGAATCCCACCTCCGGCGGGCCGCCGTTGCGCGCGCTGGCGATGGTGTTGATCGCGCTGGCCATTGTGTTCGCTGGGCTCGGCGCGATGTCGTTGTCGAGTTCGGACTCCGACACCTCGGGGGCGGGTGAATCCTCGACCACCGCAACACCTCAGGCCGCCAACACGAATTCGGCGGTCACCACAACGGCGGTCGCGACGACCACCTCGGTGGCGTCGACCACAACGTCGACGACCACAACGCGGTCGACCACAACGACGACCACCCCGGCCACCACCACGGCGAATCGCGCGGTGCCGGTACGGGTTCTGAACAACAGCACGGTCGCCGGATTGGCCGCGGTCACCGCGAGCGAGCTCACCGCCAACGGCTGGACGGTCGCCGAGGTCGGGAACTATCCCGGCCCCAACATCACGAATACGACTGTGTACTACGGCAATAGCCCCGGTGAGAAAGAGGCCGCACTGGCCATTGCCGACGAACTGGGCGCGACCGCCGAGCTGCGCCCGGGTGCGGGTTCGGGTGTCACCGTGGTCGTCACGGGTAACTGACGTGTACGGCGGCGTGAGCGACGGGCCCGGCAGCGCCGCAAATTGAATACCGCCTCGCCGCGACACGGCCCTGTCACGGTACGACACGGCGGGCGTGGCATCATCTTGTCCGGTAACGAACGTGTCCACCCAGCTTTACTCGTAAACTCGGTACTCGTAAAGGAGTTCCCCCGATGGCCCCGTCCACAACTCGTCGCCCGTCCTGGCGCACTGTGACCCCGGTGCTCGCTGTCGCGGTCTTCGGCTTGGCCGCGTGCTCGAACAGCCAGGAGTCGAGCGATGTCAAGGGAACGACACCCCCCGTATGGACCGGCGCGTCCACCCCGCCCGCCACTGAGTTCGGCACCGAGACGGGCAGCCCGAACGCGAACCAGGGGGTGAAGGTCGACCTGAAGGACCCCGCTGGCGCCTCGGTCGCCGTCGCGAATATCACCAAGGACGGCAACCACCTGCAGGTCAGTATCGAGGCGCACGGTCTGCGCCCGGGCTTCCACGGTCTGCACATCCACCAGGTCGGCAAGTGCGAGCCCAATTCGGTCGCGCCCACCGGCGGTCCCGCGGGCGACTTCCTGTCCGCCGGTGGCCACCTGCAGGTCGGCAGCGCGAACGTGCATCCGGCCAGCGGCGACCTGACCTCGCTCGAAGTTCGTGCGGACGGCTCGGCCAAGCTGGTCACCACCACCGATGCGGTGACGCTGGACGACATCAAGGGCAAGGCCCTGATGATCCACGCCGACGCCGATAACTTCGGCAATATCCCCAACCGCTATGTCCGCGCCGACGGTGTTGCCGGTCCGGACGAGACGACTCTTGCGACGGGCGATGCGGGCGGCCGCGTCGCCTGCGGCGTCATCCAGTAGCAAGGTTCACCGATATGGCCGGGGCAGCAATCGCGCGGGTTCCCTTCCAAGGCTCGCCCCGGCCGACCATCGGTATCGAATGGGAGATCGCGCTCGTCGACAAGGTGACCCGCGACCTGTCGAATACCGCTGCGGCCGTATTCGATTCGCTCGGCGAGCTACGCGCGTACGACGGCACACCGCAGGTCACCAAGGAATTGCTGCGCAACACAGTCGAACTCGTCACCGGTGTGCACAACTCGGTCGGCGAGGCGGTCGAGGATCTGCGCGGCACCATGGATACCGTGCGCCGTGCCGCGGATCCGCTCGGCGTCGATCTGTTCTGTGCGGGCACCCATCCGTTCGCCCAGTGGTCGGCCCAACAGCTCACGCGCTCAGCGCATTACGACGAGCTGATCGATCGCACCCAGTGGTGGGGTCGCCAGATGATGATCTGGGGCGTGCACGTGCACGTCGGAGTCTCGCACCGCGAGAAGGTCTTTCCGATTCTGAACTCGCTGCTGCTGTCGTATCCGCATCTGCTGTCGCTGTCCGCGTCCTCACCGATGTGGGCGGGTGCGGATACCGGCTACGCGAGCAACCGGACGTTGATGTTCCAGCAGTTGCCCACCGCGGGTCTGCCGTTCCAGTTCGAAAACTGGACGCAGTTCGAGTATTTCGTGCACGACCAGATGAAGACCGGGGTTTTCGAGCAGCTCGGCGGCATGCACTGGGATATCCGGCCCGCGCCGAAATGGGGCACCATCGAGGTGCGGGTCTGCGATGGGATATCGACCCGCGCGGAGCTGGCGGCGATGGCCGCGCTGGTCCACTGCCTGATCGTCGACCTCGATCAGCGCCTCGACAATGGCGAAGCACTGCCGACCATTCCGCCGTGGCATGTGCAGGAGAACAAGTGGCGCTCCGCCCGCTACGGCCTCGACGCGATCATCATCGTCGACGACGACAGCAATGAGCGATTGGTCACCGACGATCTGATGGATCTGCTGCAGCGGCTGGAGCCGACCGCCAAGCGGCTGGGATGTGCGGATGAACTCGCGCTCGTCGCGGAGATCCCGCAGCGCGGCGCGTCCTATCAGCGGCAGCGCAAAGTGGCCGCCGGCACCCAGGGCGATCTGGTCGCGGTGGTCGATGCCCTGGTCAAGGAGCTGGACCAGTAGTTTCACCGGTCGAACGGTCGGCCGACGTTCAGCTGGCCAGGGGGATGGCGTTCATCCCCCGTTTACTATGGTCGAGTGCTTGTCGAAGATCCGGGTAAATCAGGCGGCAGCGTCACCGAGCGGGTGCGCGTGCCACGCTCGCGGATCTGGGTGGCGGCCGCGATCGCGGCCGTACCGGTGCTGCTCATCGCCCTAGAGGTGGGTTCGATCGGGCACGATTTCGAGGGTCCACTCGGCAGTCTGTGGCACGACTACGTCGGCACGCCCAAGTCCATGTCGGTGCCGTGGGCCGGGCTGATCCTGGCCCTGGTCGGAATCTCCCAGCGTCGCAGGATGATCGCGGTCGGCATCGCGGCGGGCATCGACGCGGTGTGGGCGAGTATTCGATTGCTCAGCGGTGCGTCGTTCGCCATCGGCAACGGTCCGACCATCGTGCTCACCGGGCTGGCACTGGTCGCCGCAGTGCGCTGGAGCGGGGTAGAGCGCCGCAACGCGCTGCATGCCGCCGCCCTCGGCGCACTGCTCGTCCTGGCCACCAAGGTCGGTGACGTGTGGCTGCATATCACGGTGGTCACCCGCCCACAGGTCTACGACGTCTATGTGGCGCTCGCCGACCACGCCCTCGGTGATCCGTCCTGGGTGATGGGCCGGGTGGTGGACGCACTCGGCCCCGCCGTCTACGCGGTGCTGCACTGGGTCTATATCGAACTTCCGGTGGCGGCGATCGTCGTCGCGGTGTGGCAGCTGCGCCGGGTGGTGTCGACCGGTGTGTGGCCGAGTCACTATCTGGTGCGCACCTTCCTGGTGCTCGGACTGCTCGGCCCGGTCATCTACGTGATCTTCCCGGTGGTCGGCCCGATGTTCGCCTTCGGCGCGGACGGCCACGGCCTGCAGGTCGGCAACTTCTGGCCCGGCGTCATCCCCCCGGTCGACCGCAATCCGGCACCAATGCCCTTCGACCCCTTCACACCGCGCAACTGCATGCCCTCCATGCACACCGCGTGGGCGCTGTCGGTCTTCCTACATACCCGCCGGGACGCCGACGGCTCCCGCGCCCCGCTGTGGTTGCGCTGCCTCGGCGCCTTCTGGCTGGTCGCGACGTTGACCGCGACCCTCGGCTTCGGCTACCACTACGGCGTCGACCTGGTCGTTGGCGCGGTGCTGTGCCTGACCATCGAATCGGTATTGCGCGATCCCGAACGCGGCTGGGGCTGGTTCCGCGTGCGACTGGTTTTGTTCGGTGCGGCGATCCTCGGCACACTGCTGCTCGCCTTCCGCTATCTCGCGGTCTGGATGGCCGAATATCCGGTGCTGGCCGGGACTGTCGTACTTGCGCTGCTGGTAGCCGTGGCCGCCGCGTTCCACGCGACATGGTTCGCCGGGGTGCCGGTGAGCGCACCCGAGGAGCGGATTCCCGTCCGGTCCTGATACGGCTCAGCGGGTGTCGTCGCGCAGTTCATTGACGCGCAGCAGCCCGTCACGGTGGCGCTGTTCCCGGTAGGCGGTACGGCCGATCAAATGGGCGATGACCGGAGCGGTGAGCAGGGTGAACAGGCCGACCAGCACCAGCAGCCAGATATTGCCCTGGCCGCGCAGCTGGATGGCCGTACCTGCCAGCACCAGGATCAGGCCGATCACCTGGGGTTTGGTGGCGGCGTGCATACGCGAGAGAGTGTCGGGGAAGCGCACGATGGCGATCGATGCGGTCAATGCGAGCGTCGCGCCGGTGAGCATGAGGGCTCCGGCGGCCAAGTGCCACAGGTTCATACGTCATCCCGGACCCGGAATCGGGAAACCGCGGCCGAGCCGAGGAAGCCCACCAGGGCCAGCGCCACAATCGCGGGTACGACCGTGGTGTCGTCGCTGTAGGCGGCCCAGACCGCGAGTCCGGAGGCGGCGATGGCCATCAGCGAGTCGATGCCTACCACCCGGTCCAGGGTGTTGGGTCCGGCGAGGATGCGGTAGCTGACGATCACGGCGGCAGCCATCAGCAGGATGCCAGCCACCATGGCGACAACAGTCACGGGTTCACCTCAGGGTCGGCACTACTTATGACCGAACGCCATTCGGCGGGGCGCTCGAACGACGAGATGAGCAGCCGCTCCAATCGTCGGGTGGTCCGGTAGAACGTATCGACCGCCGCCTCGCTGCCCACGTCCAGGACATGTACGTAGATGACGCAGCGCTGACGGTCGATCTCCAGCACCATCGTGCCCGGAATCAGATTGAGCACATCAACGCACAACACCAGCACCAGATCGGATCGCATACTCAGATTCACCCGCAGCACACCGGAGACGGGCGGCGGTGCCGGACGCACCGCGAACCAGGCCACCTGCAGACTGGATTCCAACGCGTAATACATACTGACAACGATCAATTCGGCCAGCGACAGCGGATGCAGCCGCCCGGATACCGGGACCCGTGGCAGTGGCAAGGTCAGGATGATCAGCGCGCCGACCCCGAGACCGGCCAACAGGTTGCCGACACTGAGATCGCCCCAGAGCGATATCCACACGGCGGTCAGCCACAGCAGCACGCCGATTCGCACCGCCGCTGCCCGGCCGGGGCGCAATCGCGCGGTCCGGGTACTCATGCCAGGACCTCGCAGGTGCCCGGCGCTGTGCACGGCTTGCGGTGTTCGCTCATCGGATCGGTCCCTTCCTCGCTTCGCCATGCGCGTCCGAACCGTCGAGCACCGCACCGACATACACGGTGGGATCGCTCAGGTCCGTTGCCGCCCGGTCGGCGATGCGCAGGATCGGACCGGCGAAGACCGTCAGGCAGAGACCGACTGCCACCAGCGCTGCCGTCGACAGCACCATCAGCACCGGCATCCGCCCTGGATCGGTGCGCTCGTCATAGCGCACATCGGTCGAATCCTCTATCAGCGTCGGCGGTTTCGCCGCGGTGAGGTGTCCCTCCGGCGCCTCGGCGCGCGGCCGCCAGAAGGCCTTGCTCCACACCCGTGCGACGGCGTACAGCGTGAGCAGACTGGTCACCACCGAACCCGCGACCAGTACCCAGGCCAGTACGCTGCCGGCCGCCGCGCCCGCCTGCAGTAGGGCGACTTTGCCGATGAACCCCGAAAACGGTGGTATACCACCGAGATTCAAAGCAGGCACCAGGAAGAGAATGGCCAGCAGCGGACTCGCCGCCGCCAAGCCGCCGAGTCGGCGCAGTGATACCGAACCCGCCTGCCGCTCGATCAGTCCGACCACCAGGAACAGCGCGGTCTGCACCAGAATGTGGTGCGCCACATAGAACACCGCGCCGGAAAGTCCTGCGGTGGTGGAAAGTCCGATGCCGAACACCATGTACCCGATATGGCTCACCAGCGTGAACGACAGCAGCCGCCGGATATCGCTCTGCGCGATCGCGCCGAAGATGCCGATCAGCATGGTGAGCAGGCCGCAGACCAGCAGTATGTCGTCGAAACCGCCGTCGGGGAACAACAGGGTGTGGGTCCGGATGATCGCGTACACACCGACTTTCGTCAGCAGGCCCGCGAAGACGGCGGTCACCGGGGCCGGGGCGGTGGGGTAGGAGTCGGGCAACCAGTTCGACAGCGGGAACACCGCCGCCTTGATGCCGAAGGCAACCAGCAGCACCGCGTAGACCGCCATCCGAATGCCGTCGGGCGCCTCGCCCATACGCACGGCGAGCTGGGCCAGATTCAGCGTTCCGGTGGTCGCGTATGCCAGTGCGATGCCGGTCAGGAAGATCAGCGACGACACCATCGAGACCATCACGTACGCGATACCGGCCCGGATCCTTTCCGCGGTCGCGCCGACAGTGAGCAGCACAAAGGATGCGGCGAGCAGGATTTCGAAGCCGACGAACAGGTTGAACAGATCACCAGCCAGGAACGCGGCCGAAACACCCGCGGTGAGTACGAGATAGGTGGGCCGATAGATCGAAGTCGGCTGCCGGGCGTCACCGTCGCGAATGTTCTGGCCCGCAGCGTAGACCGAGACGGCGAGCAACACGATCGCGGATACGAGAAGCATTGCCGCGGAGAGCCGGTCGACCACCAGTGTGATGCCGATCGGTGTGCCCCAGCCGCCGACCTGCACCGCGGTGGTGCCATCGCGATCGACCAGATACAACAGCATCGCGCAGATGACGACCACGACAGCGAGCACGGACAACATCACCGTGCGCTGGATGCGGGGCTGCCGTCCGAATACCAGCGTGCCCGCGGCCCCGAGCAATGGCACCAGGACCGGCAGTGGCGCGAGTGTGGTCAGCGGATCGCTCAATGCTCCGGATCCTCGCCCTTGCGCCGGGCGGCGACCTCGACGTCCTCCGGATCGTTCTGCACCGTTTCGGTGGTGGTGAGGATGTAGGAGCGATAGGCGAGCGCGAGCACGAAAGCCGCTAGGCCCATGGTGATCACGATCGCCGTGAGCATCATCGCCTGGGCCAGCGGATCGGCCATCTCCTGGCCGGCGTGGCCGGCCTCGTCGCGGATGGGCGGCCGGCCGCGCGGCCCGCCGACGGTGAGGATCAGCAGATTCACCGCATTACCGAACAGGATCATGCCGAGCAGCATTTTCGATACCGCGCGTTCGAGGATCAGATAGACCCCGCACGCGACGAGAATCCCGATCAGGATCAGCAGCGTCAGATTCGCGGTCATTGGAAGCCTCCCCGCGCGGAGGAGGATTCGTCCTCGGCGGTGGCCAGTTCGCTGTCCAGGCGGGCGCCGAGGCTGCGCAGCACGTCGAGGACAAGACCGACCACGATCAGATAGACACCGAGATCGAAGAACAATGCGGTGACCACCTTGACGTGCCCGATCACCGGCAGCGTCAGCGTCAGCATCGCCGAGGACAGCACAGGCGCGCCGACCAGCAGCGAGGTGGCCGCGGTTCCGGCGGCCAGTGCCAGTCCGGCGCCGAGCAGATGTCCCGCGTCGACGGGCAGTGCCTCGCCGAGCTCATAGCGGCCACCCGCGAGATAGCGCAGCGTCAGCGCGAGTCCGGCGGTCAGCCCGCCCGCGAAACCGCCGCCGGGGGCATTGTGGCCGGAGAAGAAGAAGTACACCGACAGCACCATGATGGTCGGGAAGACCAGCCGAGTGGTGATCTGCAGCACCATCGATCGGTCGCGCCGAGCCACCAACCGGCCCGCGGACAACCAGCTCACCAGGTCCGGATCGTAGTTAGGGGCATCCGCCGCGCGCGGGGCGCTGCCGAAGCGTCGACTGCGGAACACCAGTGACGCGACACCGGTCGCCGCCACGACGAGCACCGAGATCTCGCCGAGCGTATCCCAGGCCCGGATATCGACGAGCACTACATTGACCGCGTTCTTCCCGCCCCCGAATGTGTATGCGGCATCGGGGATCAGGTGCCAGATGGGTTCGGTCGATCGGGCGGCGATGGCGAAGGCCGCCAGCACCGCGACCGTCGCGCCGACCAGCGCGGACAGGATCACTCTGCGCACTGTGAATGCGGCCGTGCGACTTTCGTCGATCTCGGCTGGGAAGGCGCGCAGTACCAGCATGAAGATCACCAAAGTCAGTGTCTCGACCAGGAATTGGGTGAGGGCAAGATCGGGCGCGCCGTGCAGCGCGAAGATCACACCGCAGCCGTAACCGGTGACACCGACGACCAGCACACTGGCCAACCGGTTGCGCAATACCGTCGCGCCGAGCGCCATCGCGACCATGATCGTGGCGATGGCGGCCTGGAACGGCGAATCCCACAGGCGCAGACGAACACCGGTGCGGGTACCGACCGCGAGCAGCACCGTCGGCAGCAGGATCAGCGTCACCAGGATCGTCGCCTGACTCAGCGGCAGCGATCCGCGCTGCACCGCACCGGTCATCCGCAGCGATAGCCGGTCCATGGTCCGCAGGGTGGCGTCGTAGGCGCGGTCGGCATTGCCGAGCAGCGTCGCGGACTCGCCGATGCGACCGCGCATGCGGAACAACACGATGCCCGCGCAGATGATCAGAATCGTCAGCGCCAATGGGGCATTGAATCCGTGCCAGCTGGACAGATGCGAATCGAGTACGCCGGGAAGGGTTTTCGCATAGGGGTTCAGCAGTTGATCCAGCCATGGCGCGGCGAGGCCGGCGACCAGGCTTGCGACGGCGAGCAGCGCGGGCGCGGCCAGAAACGGCACGCCTGGTGCATGCCACTGTCCGTGCTCGCCAGGCGATTTTCCGCCATCGGCGTCCGGTAGGTCCTTATCCGCGAAGGCTCCCCAGATGAATCGGATGCTGTAGCCGACAGTCAATATGGACCCGAGCACCACACCGGCGGTCAACAGCAACCTGGCGGGCCCGGCGAGGATGTCCGCGTCCAGGATCGCGCCCAGTGCACTCTCCTTGCCGACGAACCCGAGCAGCGGCGGTATTCCGGCCATGCTGAGCGCGGCGAGTACCGCGACGGCGCACAAGACCGGCGCACGACGTCCCAGCCCCGACAACTCCCGCAGATCGCGCGTCCCGGCCCCGTGGTCGATGATCCCGACCACCATGAACAAGCACGCCTTGAAGAACGCGTGCGCGACGATCAACGCCGCCCCCGCCAGCGCCGCATCGGGAGTGCCGAGCCCGACCAGCAGAATCAGGAACCCCAACTGGCTCACCGTTCCGAAGGCGAGCAGCAGCTTCAGATCGGTCACCTGCAGCGATCGCAACCCAGCGAGCACCATCGACGCGACGCCGAGGGTGAGGATCAGCGGATGCCAGACCGGGCTACCGGCGAATGCCGGTGCGAGCCTGGCCACCAGATACACACCCGCCTTCACCATGGCCGCCGCATGCAGATATGCGCTCACCGGTGTCGGCGCCGCCATCGCGCCGGGCAACCAGAAGTGCAGCGGCACGATCGCCGATTTGCTCAACGCCCCGATCAACAGGAGCACGACCGCGACATCCACCGCGACGCCCGTCGGCGGCCCGGCCAGCAGATCCGACAGCAGATAGCTGCCGCTCACCTGACCCAGGATGACGATCCCGACCAGCATCGCCAGCCCACCCGCGCCCGTCACCAGCAACGCCTGAATCGCGGCCCGCCGACTGACGGCCTGCTCGGCATGGTGGCCGACCAACAGGAACGACAACACCGTCGTCATTTCCCAGAAGACGAAGAGCAGCAACATGTTATCGCTGGTGACCAGCCCGAACATGGCCGCGGCGAAGGCGACCAACTGTGCGGCGAACACCCCGAGCCGGGGTTCGTCGTCCTCGAAGTACCGGGCGCAGTAAGCCAGAATCAATGTTCCGATGCCGAGCACCAGCGCGGACATGATCGCGGCCAGCGCATCGAAGCGCAGATCGATATTCATCTCGATACTCGGCGCCCAGCCGACCCGAACCCGCTGTGTACTACCCCAATTCGCGATCACCCAGCCGAGGCAGCCGAACGGCACCAGCGCGAGCACATAGAAACCGTTGCGCCCCAACGTCCGCACGCACAGGGGTGCCGCCAATGCGGCTATCGCGAGCGCGAGCAGGATTTCGAGCAAACTGCACTCCGTCGGGTCGTTGCGGCGGGGTGGTGCCCAATGATCGTACGTGGAGCCTGGGACTTTCATCGGCCGAGCGAGTATGGCCCATGTCATCTCCGTGCGGCTGGGCTATATGTCCGCTAACGTTTCGCCTTCGGTGGGATGATCCGGCTTCGGTCGGCGGCGCGGCCGGAATCGGCGCAGTATCACCAAACCAAGGGCCGAGCCGCAGACGATGGCGAGCGCTGTCCGGCCCGCCAGCGTCTGGTGGTCGGCGCTCCCGGCCGGCGGCCATTCGTTGGAGTCGCGCGGCAGTGCGGTGATAATCGAGGGCAGATATAGCGCCGAGATGGCAAGCACACCGCTCGGCGCGTAGCGGGGCCATGCGGCGCCGCAACAGTAGCCGGCGGTCAAGGCGAGGGCCCCGCCGGCCGCCGCGATCACAAAGCGATGGTCGTTGGTCGATTTCACCAGGGCGAATATCGCGAGCCCCGCGATCAGCACGATGGCGATGAACATCGAGGGCAGGCGGATGCCGACCAGCAGTCCGAGCGCGGTGAGCGCGAGCAGCGCGGCAACACTCCAACCGGGCCGCGTGTTACCGCCGATCGCGTCCGCGGCGGCGACCAGGCACACCGCGAGATACACCCCGTACCCGTCCCGGCCGGGCAGCAGCATGGCCGCGGCGGTGGCGGCGATGACCGTCGCTGCCACCGCCATCCCTATCTCGACCGCGTGACTGACATCGGGTGCGTGCTGATATTGCCGCGCCAGCCATTCGGTAATCGCCAGGATCACCAGAGCGAGCACCATCGAGGCCAGGATCGGGGTCACCGGAAGTTCGATGGCTATCCGCGGCGAACGCGACTCCTCGGGCTGGGATCGGTTGCGCAGCGTGCTGATGATGAGCAACACCACCGCCACGCCGATGAGCCAGCGCGGCGGTGTCTCCAGCACCGCGTGCGGGTTGCCGGTGACGATCTCCAGTAGCTCGGAGGGGTCACCGAAGACGAAGAATCCCGCGCCGCC
Organism: Nocardia sp. CA-107356; assembly: GCF_050946365.1. Classification (NCBI taxonomy): domain Bacteria; kingdom Bacillati; phylum Actinomycetota; class Actinomycetes; order Mycobacteriales; family Nocardiaceae; genus Nocardia; species Nocardia sp. CA-107356. Next base: position 778,527 of record NZ_CP191992.1, read on the forward strand.
GATCGCGAATCCGGCCGCCGGTCCCGGTCGCCGCAGTACCGCTACACCCAATGCGCCGAGCAGCACACCGGCCAGGATCGAATCCAGATAGTTCTGCGTGGTCAGCATGTCGGCCGAGGAAACATTGCGTCCGGCAAAGTGATTGACGTCCATGGCGACCGCGGCGCAGAGCGCCGCCGCCCAGGCCGCAACCTGCTTGTCGAAGGTGATCACCAGCACCGCGACGGCAACGGCGACGATCACCCCGATCGCGGCCCCGCGCGGGACGCTGTTGTTGAGGCTGGCCATCCGATACGCCGAACTTTCGGTGGTCCAACTGAAGTTGATCGGCAGGAACAGTGCGACGCCCGCGACCACGGCCCCTAAGCAGGCCGTGATCGTGTCGACGGCATTGCCGATCTTGTGCACCTCGCCGAACTTACCCCCGCGCAACCCGGGAACCGGTGATTGCGGCCATATAGCCCGAATATGTCGGATTTGCGGAAACCCCAGGAAGGAGTGGATTACCAGAGGGTTGCGCGGCCATCGGTAACGGCTATCGCCTGGTGTCGGCGTACCGGCGCAGCGACTCGACCTGATCGGCATCGAGTGACGGTCGCACCACCGCTATGGCCGATGCGACATCCGCGGCGGTGACATCGGCGGCATCCACATCGCGGCGCATCGCGGCCAGCGCGGCCTCGCGCAGCAGGGCACTGCAATCGGCCGCGGAGTAGCCGTCCAGGTCGGTGGCGAGTGCGGCGAGGTCGACATCGGCGGCCAGCGGTACCGACTTTCCGGCGGCCCGCAGGATTTCCAATCGAGCGTCGCCGTCCGGTGGTGGCACGAAGATCAGGCGTTCGAGCCGACCGGGCCGCAGCAGTGCGGGATCGATCAGCTCCGGGCGATTGGTCGCACCGAGAACCACCACGTCACGCAGGGGTTCCACGCCGTCGAGTTCGGTGAGCAGTGCCGCGACCACGCGATCGCCGACACCGGAATCGCTGCCCTGGCCGCGGCGCGGCGCGAGCGCGTCCACCTCGTCCAAAAAAATCAGCGACGGTGCGGAATCGCGTGCGCGCTGGAACAATTCGCGCACCGCGCGTTCGGACGCGCCGACCCATTTGTCCATCAACTCCGCGCCCTTGACCGCGTGCACGCTGAGCTGGCCGGTACCCGCCAGTGCGCGCACCAGGAACGTCTTGCCACAGCCGGGCGGGCCGTACAGCAGTACGCCGCGCGGCGGATGGATGCCGAGACGAGCGAACGAATCCGGATGCCGCAGCGGCCAGAGCACGGTTTCGGTGAGTGCCTCTTTGGTCTCGACCATATCCCCGACGTCGTCCAGGCTGAGACTGCCGATCGCGAGTTCCTCGGTGCCGGAACGTGATAGCGGCCGGATCACCTCGGTGGCGCCGAGCAGGTCCGCCTGCGTCAGCTCCGGCTCCGAATGCTGTTTACTGGCCCGCGATGCCGCGCGAAGCGCCGCCTCCCGGCACAGTGCGGCCAGGTCGGAGACCACGAATCCCGGTGTACGGGAGGATATTTCATCGAGCTTGAGATCCTTGGTCGGCACCTTGCGCAGCAACTGCTCCAGCAGCGCCTTGCGCACCGCCGCGGTCGGCAGCGCGAGTGCGAGCTCGCGATCGCAGAGATCCGGCGCCCGCAGCCGTGGATCGATACCGGCCGGATGCGCCGTGGTCGTGAGGAATGCGACGGAGGTTTCGGCCATCGCCGCGCGCAGCTGATCCAGGATGAGGGTGGCGACCGGTTCGGCCGATGCGGGCAGTAGGGCATCGATATCGGTGATGAGCAGGATTCCGCCCCGCCCGGAGCTGATTTCGGCCACCGCGGCGGCGACCTCGCGTAACCGCGCGCCACTCTCGGCCGCGCCGACCGTCGGGCCGTCCAGTTCGACGATGCGCCGGGGCGCGGTCACCGCACGCGCCAGGGTGGCCTTGCCGACCCCGGCCGGACCGGTGATCAATACCCCGAGGTGTGGTGTGGCGCCGAGAGCTTTCAGCAGCTCCGGTTCATCGAGGGCGAGGCTGAGCCATTCCTGGAGTTTCGCGGCCTGCCCGTGCGCGCCCGCCAGATCCTCGACCGTGATGGCGGATTCGCCGATCGTCGCGCTCCAGCCCGCGCGCGCCCCGTCGGTCGCGGCCATGGTCTGCAGGGCCGCGGCCTCGGTGACGCCGCGCGCGGTCTCACCCGTCGGAGCCGGTATCCCGGCCGCCGCCCGATCGGCGGAATCCCGGGCCGCCACCGCACCAGCGCCCCAGACGACCGCGGTATTCGGCTGCACACTCACCGCAGCGCGTCCGGGATCGGTCGCGGTGACGGTCAGCAGCTCGGTGGTCCACGCGATACCGAAGGTGCGCGAAAGTGCCTGGGTGGCAGCCGAAGAGCTGATATCGGGGCCGAGATCGCGGGGGAGCAGCGATACCGCGTCGCCGACGGTCACCACCTTGCCGAGTAGTGCCTGCCGTAGCGTCGCCGCTGGAATGGTCCTGGTGGCATGGACCGAACCGCTCACCGAGATCTGTTTGGCGCCGTACACGGTCGCCGGGGACACCACCACATTCGCATCCTCGCGCAGTCCCGCATTGGACAGCGTGACGTCATCGAGGAGCGCCACCCCGGCCGGTGTGCCAGCCGGGGCCACCCCGACCACCGCGGCGGTGCGCCGCGACCCGACCAGCGTGATCCCGTCCCACTCCCGCAGCCCGAGTGCGGTCAGCGCCTCCGGATGCAGTCGGACCACCCCGCGTCTGGCATCGGCGGCGGAGGGATTCAGTCGTGCGGTGAGCGCCAGTTCTGCCACTGTGCCATTCTGCCCGCGCGCGACCGCGGTTGGTCGGTGGACCGTCGGATCGATCGTCAGATGAGTCCCCAGGTCCGCTATTTTCGGCCTGCAACCAACCTTGTGAATGTTCCCACGGAACCGAAACGTCGTCAGTTCGTGGCGGTACGGCCCAGGTGATGTAGCCTCCCCGGCTGGGAGCTGTGACCAGTGATTTCGTTCCGAAGATCGGTACGAATGGTCGGTTCGATCGTGCTAAAGCCTTGCGCTCCAGCCATTTGCGGACATGGGAACGTCACCGACAATCGTCCACATGGGCGGCCAACATTTAGGAGGGGAAACAAAGAATGAAGTTCGGGAAGTGCAGCGCGATCGCCGTCATGACCATTGCGGCAGTGGGAGGTACCGCGGGCACCGCGAACGCGCAACCGGCGGCCATCGAGCAGGCCGTCACTACCTCTGGCGTCGAGCAGGGAATCGGCTACAACACCGCCCTGTCCACCGATGACAAGGTCGTGACCACCACGCTGGATGCCGGAAAGTTCGTGCTCAGCGCGAATGGCAACGCGGTGAACGTACAGGCCGATAGTGGGGCCGTCATCGCCGAAGTACCGCTGACCTTCGAGGTCGCCGGGCATGCCATCCCGGTCGGCTACCAGATCGCCGATAGCGGTCGACGCCTATCGCTGACTCCTGAGGTGAGTCCGAAAGATATCGCCGAACTGAAGAACATCAATTCCTTCGACAACTTCGTGCAGCAGGCCAACCAGAACATCCTCGGCATGATTCTGGGCGGCGTGCTCGGCGGATACGTCGGTGGTCTGGTCGGGTTCGGCATCTTCAGCGTGATCACCGGGACGATCGGCCTGGTCGCCGGTGCACTCGCCGGCGGCGCCGTGATGGGTGGGCAGCCCTTTGTCGACGCGTTGACGGCGCTGGCCACCGGCCAGCCCTGAGTCTGCGCCAGCGGCTGCTCGGCGGGTATGCGTAGCGAACGCGCGTACGCGGAGTTGGTCTCCGCGTACGCGCGTTCTGCGTTGGTGCCGAGGGCGCCCGGCCTACTTGTCCTTGTCGACGATCCCGGCGGCCACCGCGACCGGAGTGTCGGCGTAGGTGGGGGCCAGGCATACGAGTTTGGCGGTGCCGAGGGCGACATTCGGGCTGCCCTCGAACGCACTGCCCGGATTCTCCGTGAGCACCTGCTCGATCAGCGACTTCTCCTCGGTGCTGTCCAATTTCTTGAACTCACCACAGGTGGTACTCGACGCCGGGCCGAGCGAGGAGTTGCTCGCCGTGGTCTTGGTGGTCGTCGATGCGTCGGCGGTAGTGGTCGGCGCGGTACCGGTCGGGCGCGCGGTGCCGGTGCTCACGGGCGTGCTGGTGCCCGTCGTGCCCTTGCGCAGACCGTTCGCATCGGTACTGGAATCGTCCGAACTGCCACATCCGGCCAGCGCGAAAGCCACCGCCCCGGTAGCCAGGACGATGGCGGTAACTCGCTTGATCACGTGCGTTCCCCGGTAACTCGCGGCGCCGGAGTCTCCGGCGCGTCCGGTGCAGGGTACCGGGTTGGACCGGCTGGGTGTCACGGAGCCCACAGTGCGGTGTGCCCCCTGCGATTTTTCGAACGATCCCTGATGTCAGTGGATATGCGCCTGCCAGTCGCCGGGCACCCGGCCGCGCGGACCCGGCACCGGCTGGTCCACCGGATGATGTGTCGGCGGCGCGAGTTCCGGTCCACCGCTGTACATCTCGTCGGACCGGAAATCGAAGAACCAATCCTCACCCGGCTCATAGCTCTGGATGAAGGGGTGCCCGGTGTCCTTCGCGTGTTTGGAGGCGTGCTGCTCCGGCGAGGTGTCGCAACAGCCGACGTGACCGCACTGCGCGCACCGACGCAGGTGGACCCACCAGCCCTTGGCCGCTTCGCATTCCATACAGCCGGCACCGCTCGGCGCGACCGCCGGGTCGATGCCATCCAGTTCCTGCGTCATCACTGACCTCCTGTATCGGCTTCGGACTGCGCTTCATTCTCGTCGGTTCCCTCGGGGCGGTGCAGCGGGAGCCAGACGGTGAATCTGGTGTTGCCCGGCTCGGAGTCGAGCTGAATATCGCCGTGGTGTTTGTTCACCACGATCCGGAACGAAATGTCCAGGCCGAGACCGGTGCCCTCGCCCACCGGCTTGGTGGTGAAGAACGGTTCGAAGATGCGGCTGCGCACATCTGGGGACACGCCGGGACCGGTATCGCCGATTTCGATGACGGCGCAATCGTTTTCGTGCCGGGTGCGGATGGTCAGCGTGCCCTGACCGTTCATCGCGTACACCGCGTTATCGATCAGGTTGGTCCACACCTGATTCAATTCCGCCGCATAGCAGGGCACGTCGGGCAGCGTCCGCTCGTACTCCTTGACCACTTTGACACCGTCGCCGATCTTGCGGCTGAGCATCACCAGTGTGCTGTCGAGCAGTTCGTGGATATCGACCACCTGGAACGGCGCCCGGTCCATCTGCGAATACTGTTTGGCCGCACCGATCAGTGTGGAAATGCGGGTGATCGAGTCGGCGATCTCGTTCATCAGCAGTTCGGTCTCGATGGTGTAGTTCAGCCACCGGATCGCGCCCTGGAACACCTGGTCCTGGCGGCTCTCCAGGGTGGCCGAAACCCGTTCCAGCCAGTCCACATCGACACCGGCCTGCACGAAATTCGGCGCCAGATTCCAGCCGTCGTCGATCCCGTGGTCTTCCAGCCATTCGCTGAGGATGTCTTCGCGCTCGGCGGCCTCCAACGTCGTCAGCTCCGGAGCCTTCGCGACCTGGGCCGCGGCCTCCTCCTGCAGACGCACCAGCGCCTCCAAGGAGGTGGTGTCGAATTTGCCCTGGGCCATCATCGCCAACTTGTGCCGCATGCCCGCGATCCGATCGCGCAGTCCGGAGGTGGCGCGTACTGCGGCGGCGGCCGGATTGTTCAGCTCGTGGGTCAGGCCTGCCGACAGCGAGCCCAATGCGAGCAGCCGCTCGCGCTGGTTGATCCGCTCGATATTGCTGCGGTTGCCGAAGAACGCGCCTTCGAGCAGGTGCACGGCCATCGGGAACCATTCGTGCATCATGCGCGCGAAGGTGCCGGCGTCGAGTACGAAGAACCGCGTCCGGCGGGTCACATACATAGAGCCGGTGTAGTTCTGCTCGACCTTGTCGCCGAGGTAGGCGGTCCACGCACCGGCGTACGCACCGCGGTAGTCCGTGCGCGACATCTCGATCTCGGAACCGCCGGAGAGCTTGGTGAGCTGCACCTCGCCGTCGATCATGACGTAGAAACAGGTGGCCGGATCGCCCTCGCGGAAAACCAGGCCCGGCTCGACGATCTCGATGCGTCCATCGGCGCACAGCAGATCGAGTTGTTCGTCGGCGAGCTTCTCGAACAGAAAGAGGCTGCGCAGTTCCGCGGGATCGCAGACCACATGGCTGCTGCGATCCGCTGTCTCCTTCGAATTCATGGTCCAGCCTCCTATCACGCCAGGTACCGGTGCACGAGCATGACCGCCATCGCGCCCTCGCCGACCGCCGAGGCCACCCGCTTCGCCGAATCGGCGTGCACGTCGCCCGCCACGAAAACCCCTGGCACGCTGGTCTCCAGATGGTGTGGCGGTCTGGGTAGCTCCCAGCCCGCCGGTCTGGTCCCCTCGACGAGCAGATCCGGACCGGCGAGCACATAGCCCGCCTCGTCCCGTTTGATCACCCCGTCGAGCCAGTCGGTCTGCGGTGCGGCACCGATGAACAGGAACAACCGTTCCGCCTCGGCTTTTTCTTCCGCACCGGTGGCGTTATTGCGCAGCACGATCCATTGCAGGTGGTCGACGCCGTCGGCGGCGGTCACTTCGGTACCGGTGTGCACGCGAATGTTCGGTATCGCGGCGATCTGCTGGATCAGATAGTGCGACATGGACTTGTCCAGCGAATCCGCGCGCACCACCAGATGCACCGTGCGCGCGTTGCGGGACAGGAATACCGCGGCCTGCCCCGCCGAATTGGCCCCGCCGACGATGTAGACATCGTGGTCGGCGCATTCGGAGGCCTCCGTCATGGCCGAACCGTAATAGACCCCGCGCCCGGCGAAATCGTCCACGCCCGGCGCGGGATGGCGTCGGTAGTCCACACCGGTGGCGATGATCACCGTATGCGCGCAGAGCCGGCCACCGTCGGCGAAGCGCACGGTCCGCGCGGACCCGTTCACCTCGAGCCCGACCACCTCGCGCGTGGTGATCACCTCGGCCCCGAATTTGGCGGCCTGGCGCCGCGCCCGGTCGGCCAGCTGCGCACCGGACAGGCCGTCCGGAAAGCCGAGGTAGTTCTCGATGCGCGAACTCTGTCCCGCCTGTCCGCCGGTAGCGGTGCGCTCCACCAGCACGGTGCGCAGGCCCTCGGACGCGCCGTACACCGCGGCGCCGAGTCCGGCCGGTCCGCCGCCGACCACGATCAGGTCGTAGAACTCACCGGTCGGATTGGTGTTGAGACCGACACTTTCGGCGAGTTCGCCGTCACTCGGCTGCACCAGCGCCCGTCCGGTCGAGGTGATCACCACCGGACAGATATTGGGATCGGCGCCCGCCGCCTGCAGCAGCCGCGCGCCCTCCGGCTCCTCGGCCAGATACCAGCGGTAGGGCAGCTGATTGCGCGCCAAGAACTCGCGCACCTCCGAGGACCGCGGCGACCAGCGATTGCCGACCACCTTGGTTTCGGTGACGGGTTTGTGGTCGTTGCTTCGCCATGCCTCCAGCAGTCCGTCCACCACCGGATACAGCTTCTCCTCCGGCGGATCCCACGGTTTGAGCAGGTAGTGGTCCAGGTCTACGACATTGATCGCGTCGATCGCGGCGCTGGTATCGGCGTAGGCGGTCAGCAGCACCCGGCGTGCGAAGGGGTGCAGATCCATGGCCTGTTCGAGGAATTCGATGCCGTCCATGCCCGGCATCCGGTAATCGGCGATCAGTACCGCGACCGGCTGGCCGCGCAGTTTCATCTCACGCAAGGCGTCGAGCGCATCAGCGCCCGATTCCGCGCGCAGAATCCGGTAATCGGCCCCATAACGGCGGCGCAGGTCGCGGACGACCGCACGGGAGACCCCTGGATCGTCGTCGACACTGAGGATGGCCGGCTTCGTGGCAGCGGGTGAAGTCACCTATTGAGTATGGAACGCTCGTCAAACGCGATGCTCGCGCACCAAGTCGAGTTCAGTGGGCGTGAGCAGGCGCTCCAGTCGTTCTTCCTGAGCGATCTTGCGCTTGCTGCGCGGCGCGGCGGTGTACTTGGCGGCCGGTTTCTCGAAGTCGATGGCGGGAAGCAGCGGGACATCGCCGGCATGCCGACGATGTAAGAGTAAGCGCAGTTTCACGGCCGATCACCTCACGCTGGACGGAAAATCTTGTGGCAGTGTCTGATGCTTCATCTATCCGATATTGTGCGCGCGCTATTACAAGGGCCGGCAAACAAATCGCAAAAAAGTGACCCATTTGTCTTCCAACAGCGGCCGACTAGGATGTTGCGTGATCGTCAAGTCGTGCTAGCACTTCCCGGAGGCAGCGTTGCCGAAAAATATCGAAGCCGCGATCGACATCGCCGCTCCGCCGGAACGGGTGTGGGCTGTCGTCTCCGATCTGAAGCGGATGCCGGAGTTCAGTCCACAGTGCGTGCGGATGCTTGCGTTCGGCGCGCCGAAGGCGGGCACCTGGACGATCAATCTCAACACCGACGGCAAGAAGTACTGGCCGACCACCGCGCGCATCGTGCGCTATGAGCCCAACCAGGCCTTTGCATTTCGTATCAACGAGAACTACAGCATCTGGAGCTACACGCTGGAGCCGACCGCCACCGGCACCCGGCTGATCGAACGCCGTGACGTACCCAATGGCACCAGCTGGTTCTCCCGCAGGGCCATCGATGCCGCGCTCGGCGGCGAGGCGCCGTTCGAGGAGCTGCTCGAGCGTGGGATGCAGGAAACGCTCGGCAAGATCAAGTCGGTGGTCGAGGCGTCGGTCTAGTCATCGGATGTGTTTTCGTGCGGTCGGATGACTAGGTTGCGACTATGCGACCCAACACGCGTTATCCGATAGTCATTGTCGCCGTAGTCGGTTCGGCCCTGCTGCTCACCGGATGCGGTAAATCCGATTCGGCGCCCGCGCGCGAGGTCACGGTGGTCGGCACCGGCCAGGTGCGCGGCGCACCGGACACCCTGAACGCCGATCTCGGCGTCGAGGTGAACGCCGACAACGTTTCCGCGGCCATCGCCGGCGCCAACGACAAGTCCAAGGCGATGACCGACGCCATGGTCGCCGCCGGACTCGCCCGCGAGGATATGCAGACCAAGGACGTCTCCATCCAGCCGCAGTACGGTCCGGATGGACACGTCATCTCCGGCTACCGGGCCACCAACTCGGTGCATATCGTGATCCGCGATCTGTCCAAGGGCTCGGCGATCCTGGACGCGGGAACCAAGGCGGGCGGCAATGAAACCCGCATGCGCGGGGTATCTTTCGCGATCGAGGACGATTCGAAGCTGCTCGCCGACGCGCGCTCGCGCGCCTTCGCCGACGCCAAGTCGAGGGCCGATCAGTACGCGGTGCTGGCCGGATCGAAGTTGACCGATGTCATCACCATCAACGAGGCCAGCAGCCGCGACGACAACACCCCGAAGGTCGGTGCCGCAGAGTCGTTCCGGTTGGAACCCGGCACCCAGACCGTGACCTTCACGGTGAAGGTCACCTGGGGTCTGGGCTGAGTTGTTGCCGCGAGGTTGTCACTGCCAGTTCGGCATCGTGACAACCTGTGCGGCATAGGACAGACCCGCGCCGAAGGCGATCAGCAGCGCGGTATCGCCCGGCTTCGACTCGCCCTTGCGCAGCAACGCCTCCATGGCCAGCGGAATCGAGGCGGCCGAGGTATTTCCGGTCTCCTCGATATCGTTGGCAAGTGCGCAGTGCTCGGGCAGTTTCAGTACCCGGGCCATGATCTCGATGATCCGGCCGTTGGCCTGGTGCGGGATCATCGCGTCCAGGTCATCGGTGGACAGGCCAGCACGATCGACGGCGTCGCGACACACCTTCTCCAGTGAATGTGCGGCCCAGCGGAATACCGCCGTCCCTTCCATCGCGAGATAGGGCCGGACCGCGTCCAGGCCCTTTTCCTCGATTTCGCGGAAGTATTCCATCCAGTCCTTGTCCTGGCGGATCGCGTGGTGCTGGGTGCCGTCCGAACCCCAGACCGTCGGGCCGATGCCCTGCTCCTCCGCCGGACCGACCACTACCGCACCCGCGCCGTCGGCGAACAGGAATGCGGTGGAGCGATCCTTCGGATTGACGGTGTCGGTCAACTTCTCGACCCCGATCACCAGCACGTGCTGGGCGGTCCCGCAGCGCACCAGATCCGAGGCCATCGCGAGCGCATGACAGAAACCAGCACAACCCGCCGCGACGTCGAAGGCCGCCGACCCGTTCATCCCGAGCTCGGTCGCGATCCGCGGACCGGCGGCCGGGGTGAGCAGCAGGTGGGTCGAGGTGGCCACGATGAGGCAATCGACCTGGTCGACGTCGACGCCAGCGGATTCGAGTGCGCCGCGCGCGGCGGCGACACTCATGGACTGGATCGTCTCCTCCGCCGAGGCGAACCGCCGGGTCTTGATGCCGGACCTGGTGCGGATCCACTCGTCACTCGAGTCGATCGGCCCGGCCACTTCGTCGTTCGTGACGATTCGGGCGGGGCGGTATACGCCGAGCCCGAGGATCGCCGTGTGCGCTGCACCCGTTGTCTGGGCGATTCGAGCGGCCATTATGCGTCTCCTATGTACCTGCGGCGGCGCCGCCGGGTTGTACCCCGAAGCATCGAAATGAGTCCCTCATCGGCCCACTACCTACGTCCCCGTAGACATGAGGCCCCCTCATATTAGCCTCCCATGCGCGTGATGGCAGTGCGTATTCTCACATTCGGCGGGTATACCTTCGAAGCACGCCCTGTGGTGTGGCGCTGCCCCAACTAGTGATTCGAGGACACCATGCTCGGACTCGGGATTATCGGGTGGATCATCATCGGCGGTCTCGCCGGCTGGATCGCCAGCAAGTTCATGAAGACGGATGCGCAACAGGGCATCCTTCTCAACATCGTTGTCGGCGTCGTCGGAGGCCTACTGGGCGGATTCCTACTGAAGTTGCTCGGTGTCGATGTCGAAGGCGGCGGACTCTGGTTCAGCTTCTTCACCTGCCTCGGGGGCGCGGTAATTCTGCTGTTCCTGGTCAAGCTGTTCACCGGCCGTAGAGCCGCCCACTGACAGCTGTGTTGGATGTGCGACGTTCGCGGGCTCTGCGTGGTGACCCGGACCTCCGCCAGGCCTGATCCGAACGCCGCAGTGCCGCAGGCTCCGTTCCCGTAAGGTGTGAACGCTTGCGCCGACCTATCGTTGAGGGGCGCAATCCGTCTGCATCGAGTACGAAAGAGGAGCCTGTGGCACGCCGTCCCACCCCGCCCGGCACGCCCGAAACGACCGGAGTCGGCCATGTCGTCGATCTGGTCCGGGCCGCGATCCCCCCGCTGCATCCCGCCGGGCTGCCATTTGTCGCGGCGCCGCTCGCGGTGGCGGTGATCGGCGGTAAGCGCAAGTGGGTGCGTCGCACGGGTCTGCTGGCCGCCGCGGCCTGCGCAACTTTCTTCCGGCATCCGAACCGGGTGCCGCCGAACCGGGCCGGTGTGGTCGTTGCCCCGGCCGACGGTGAGATCGCCCTCGTCGATACCGCGACGCCGCCCGCAGAACTGGGTCTCGGCGACCAGCCACTGCCGCGGGTGAGCATCTTCCTCTCGGTGCTGGACGTGCACGTGCAGCGCACACCGATCTCCGGCACTGTGCGCACCGTACTGCATCAGTCCGGTCACTTCCGTTCCGCCGATCTGCCCGAGGCCAGTGCGGTGAACGAACGCAATAGCATGGTCATCGATACCGCGGGCGGCGCGCAGATCGTGGTCGTCCAGATCGCTGGTCTGCTGGCGCGGCGCATCGTCTGCGACGCCCAGGTCGGTGACACGCTGACCATCGGCGAAACCTACGGCCTGATTCGTTTCGGCTCCCGCGTCGACACCTACTTCCCGGCGGGTTCCGAACTGCTCGTCGAACCCGGACAACGCACGATCGGGGGCGAAACCGTTCTGGCCGTACTTTCTACCGACTCATGATGGAGCAGGCCCTGCCCACACCGCAGCGAAGGCGCCGGACCATCCGGCTGTTGCCGAGCATCGTGACAATCCTGGCGCTCTGCGCCGGACTGTCCGCGGTGAAGTTCGCCCTGGATGGCAAACTCGACATCTCGCTGGCGATGGTAGGCGCGGCGGCAGTGCTCGATACGCTCGACGGTCGGCTGGCCCGGATGCTGGCCGCCACCACCAAGATGGGCGCGGAACTCGATTCGCTCTCCGACGCCATCTCCTTCGGTGTCGCGCCCGGTCTGGTGCTCTATATCGCATTGCTGGACAGCAACAGTGCGGGCTGGATCATCGCGCTGGTGTTCGCGGTGAGCATCGTGTTGCGGCTGGCCAGGTTCAATACGCTGCTCGATGACGACACTCGACCGGAGTGGTCGCGCGAGTACTTCGTGGGTGTGCCCGCTCCGGCGGCGGCGCTGATCGCGCTGGTCCCGATCGGACTGTATGTGCAGTTCGGCGACGGCTGGTGGGTCGGCTATTACGAGGTCGCGGCCTGGACGATCTTCGCTGCGGCGTTGGCGGTCAGCACGATTCCGACGCTGGCGATGAAGTCCGTATCGGTCGCGCCGCAGGCCGCGGCCGGATTGCTGGTGCTGACCGCGCTCGCGGCGGCGGCGCTGGTCACCTATCCGATCGTCTTGCTGTTGGTGCTCGTCGCGCTGTACCTCGGGCATATCCCGTTCGCCTGGCATTCGCAGCGCTGGGTCGCCGCGCGCCCGGAGACCTGGCAGCACAAGCCATCCGAGCGCCGGGCGCAGCGCCGGGCGCAGCGGCGGCGGCCCGCGATTCGTCGTCCGGTGATCCGCGGGGCCAGTCGACTGCGGCTGCGCAGTCCGAGCAAGGAACGTCAGGTGGACGATCTACAGCACTGATCTCGTCTGGCATTCCGTAAGGAATCATCAAGGCCGGGCGGGAATGCTGTGGCTATGAGCGAGGCGCAGTCATGAGTACTCTTGCGGCGCTCGAGGGTTTCGGGCTCTGGGGTTTCGATCTCGGCAAGGTTTTCGGTGGTGGCCGCACCATTGGGCCACCTACCGAACTCTCTGGGGTCGGGTCGCTCCCGACCGGTACCGTCATCTTCGGCGGCCGAGCGCGGAAGAAGGTGGCGGTGGAACCGGATGGATTGCGCGAATTCCAGGCGCATCGCCCGCGCCTGTTCGCGCTCGCCTATCGGATGCTCGGATCCGCGACCGAGGCCGAGGACGCGGTGCAGGAGACCTACCTGCGCTGGGATGGCACCGATCGCGCCATGATCCGCTCGGCCGAGGCCTGGCTGACCACTGCGATCGTGAATCTCTGCCGCACCTGGCTGGTTTCGGCGCGGGCGCGCCGCGAGACCTACGTCGGACCGTGGCTGCCGGAGCCGGTGCCGACCGCGCGCGGCGAACTCGGGCCGTTGGAGTCGGTGGAGGAGCGTGAGCTGGTATCGCTGGCGCTGCTGACGGCGCTGGAGCGGTTGAATCCGATCGAGCGGGCGGTTTTCGTACTGCGCGAGGCGTTCGGCTACGCCCACCGGGAGATCGCGGACATGCTCGCGGTATCCGAGGCCAATTCCCAGCAGATCTTCCGCCGGGCGAGTGTGCGGGTGCGCGAAGGACGCCCGCGCTTCGATGTTCCGGCCGACCAGGCCCGCGAGCTGATCGAGCGTTTCCTGAAGGCGGCGCGCATCGGTGATATCGAGGCGCTGGAGCGGATGCTCGCCGCTGACGTCACCTCGACCGCGGATGGCGGCGGCCTGGTCAATGCGGCTCGTCGGCCGGTGGTCGGCGCGGCCGCGGTCGCGCGCTACCTGGCCGGTCTGTTTCGGTGGGAGGTGCCCGGGACGAAGATCGCGCTGGAGGAGATCAACGGCGCGCTCGCCGTCGTCGTCCGGCTGGCGGGGGAGCCCATGCTGGTCGTCGGTGTGGACACCCTCGATGATGTGGTGACGGCGCTGCGTTTGATCGTCAATCCGGAGAAGCTGTCCTACATCGGCCGCGTCGACGGCGTGGTCGCGCAGTGACGTGGGTCATGTCCCGAAGCTGTCAGGGATCGGTGGCCTGTCCGGTCTAAGGGGTGTCGGCCGATCGAAAGGGAGCCACATCATGACCGGACAGCATCGAATCGTCATCCTCGGCGCCGGATACGCGGGGCTGGCGGCGGCCCGCAGGCTGGCGCGGACCGCCCGCGACGCCCATATCACCGTCGTCGACGCCAGCGCGAGCTTCGTCGAACGGGTGCGATTGCACCAATACGGTGCCGGGCAGTCGATCCCGGAGTGGGATCTGCGAGAGTTGCTCGAGCCCGAGCAGATCCATTTCGTCCTGGCCTGGGCGAACGGGATCGACACCGTGCGTAAGCAGGTGATTCTCGATGGCGCAGTGGCCCTGGACTACGACTCGCTCATCTACGCGTTGGGCAGTACGAATGACGCGACCGGTGTGCCGGGGGTGGCCGAGCACGCGTATTCGGTGGCGACGCCCGAGGATTCGCAGCGGCTGCGGACAAGTATCTCGGCCGCCCGGATCGTGGTGGTCGGCAGCGGTGCCACCGGCATCGAATTGGCCGCGGAATTGGCGGAGTACCAACCGGATTCGCGGGTGCTGCTGGTCGGCTCGGATGCGCCCGCATCCTGGCTTTCCCGGCGGGCGCAGGAGCATGTGCGACGGGTGCTCGAGCGGCTCGGTGTCGAGATCCGTTCGGATGCAAAGGTTATCGAGGTGATGCCGGACGGTGTGCGGTTGGCCGACGGATCCGTGCTCGAGACCGCGGCGACGGTGTGGACCGCGGGCTTCGGTGTTGCGGATCTTGCGGGGCGATCGGGGCTCGCGGTGGACGGGCACGGCCGGGTGCTGACCGATGAGACGTTGCGCTCGGTGTCGCATCCCGAGGTGTACGCGGCCGGTGACGCGGCGGTGGTCGTCGGTCCCGATGGCCGCGACCTGCGGATGGCCTGTGCGACGGCACTGCCGACCGGTAAGTACGCGGCCGATGCGGTCCTCGCGCGGCTGGCCGGCCGCGAGCCCCGTGAACTGCGGTTCCGGTACTACTTCCAGTGCATCAGCCTGGGGCGTCGCGATGGAGTCATCCAGTTCTTGCACAGCGATGACTCGCCGGGGCGGACCGTGCTGACCGGCCGGCCGGCGGCCTGGTTCAAGGAACAGATCGTTCAGGGTGCGGGGCGGGCCGCGCGCCCTTGACCGCCGCGCGAGGCGGCGGTGCCGTTCGAATCGCGTTGTGCCCAGCTGTGTTCCGATGCCCGACCGATCTTCGACCCGAATCGTCAACTAAGGGTTGACGGAAGCAGATCGTCAACTTATGGTTGACGCATGGCAACAAACATACGGCTCGACGATCTGATCGAGGGCATCAAGAAGGCGCGTCCGGACGACGTGCTCGAACAACTCTCCGATGCGGTGGTCACGGCCGGGCACCTCGGCGAAGTGGCCGATCATCTGATCGGCCACTTCGTGGATCAGGCCCGCCGCTCCGGCGCCTCGTGGACCGATATCGGCGCCAGCATGGGCGTCACCAAACAGGCCGCGCAGAAGCGGTTCGTACCCAAGGGCCCCGGTGATCCGGCGGCCATGGATCCCAATGCGGGCTTCGCGAAGTTCACCCCGCGGGCGCGCAAGATGGTGGTGGTCTCCCAGGAGGCGGCGCGCACGTCCGATCATCCGCAGATCGCCGTCGGCCATCTGGTGCTGGGTCTGCTCTCCCAGCCGGAAGGTCTTGGTGCACGGGCGATTACCGCCCAAGGTATCGAGCTCGCTGCCGTCCGCAACGCGGCGGCGGCGGCCCTTGCCGAACAGCCCACTGATCAGGCGAATATGCCAGCGCTCATTCCGTTCGATTCCGAGGCCAAGAAGGTGCTGGAGCTGACCTTCCGCGAGGCACTGCGCTTGGGACACAACTACATCGGCACCGAACATGCCCTGCTCGCGCTGCTCGAACAGGAGAACGGTACCGGAATCCTGTCCGATGTCGGTGTGGACAAGGCGAAGGCCGAAGCCGATCTGGTCGAACTGCTTTCGGTGATCGTCGCCGAGAAGTCATGAACATCCGGGCCGTGCTTGCTGCCAGCCGACGTCGAATTGCCTGGATAGTCATCGGCATTCGGTCCACGCGCGCGGCCAGGGCACGGCAGCGGCGGGCCGTTCGCGCGCGCGGAGTATCGGTGCGGCGCGGGTCGGCGGATGTCGGTTCGCGGCAATACCGCCCGCCCGCCGCGGCCTGAGCGCTCAGCGCTCCGGCACGTTGCGGGCGAGTTCGTCCAACCATGCGGCGGCGGAGGCGTCGCTGGGTGCGCGCCAGTCGCCGCGCGGTGAAAGTGAGCCGCCCGAACCGACTTTCGGGGCATTGGGCAGGGTGGAGCGTTTGAACTGGCTGGTCTGCACGAAGCGGCGGAGGAATTCGGCCAGCCAGTGTTTGATCGTCGGCAGATCGTAGGAATTGCGCTGGTCGGCGGGGATGAGGTCCGGCCAGCTGCCGAGTTCGCGCTCGGACCAGGCATGTCGGGCCAGATAGGCGATGCGACTCGGACGGTAACCGAAGCGCAGCAGGTAGTAGAGGTGGAAGTCCTGCAGCTCATAGGGGCCGACGGTGGCTTCGGAGCTCTGGCTCGGGGCGGTGGAGTCGTCGCTGGGCACCAACTCCGGCGAGATCTCGGTCTGCAGGATCGATGACAGCACCTTGCCCGCTGCATCGCCGAACTGGTCGGTGTCGACGGCCCAGGCGATCAGGTATTTGATCAGCGTCTTCGGTACCGAGGCGTTCACGCTGTAGTGCGCCATATGGTCGCCGACGCCGAAAGTGCACCAGCCCAAGGCGAGTTCGCTGAGGTCACCGGTGCCGACGACAAGTGCTTTGTGCTGGTTGGCAAGCCGGAAGAGATGCGCGGTGCGCTCACCGGCCTGGACGTTCTCATAGGTGATGTCGTACTGCGGAACACCTTCGGCGGCAGGGTGATTCAGATCGCGCAGCATCTGGGTGGCGGACGGACGGATATCGACTTCCCGTGCGGTCACGCCGAGCGCCTCCATCAGCGCGTGCGCGTCGGTGCGGGTACGGGTGCTGGTCGCGAAGCCGGGCATGGTGTAGGCGAGCACATTCGTCCGAGGCAGCCCGAGCCGATCCATGGTCTTGGCCGCGACGATCAATGCCTGGGTGGAGTCGAGTCCGCCGGAGACGCCGATGACAACGCGCTCGCTGCCGATGGCGCGCAAGCGGGTGCTCAGGCCCTCGACCTGGATGTGGTGCACCTCCGCGCAGCGTTCATTGCGAGCTGCCGGATCGCTGGGAACGTAAGGGAAGCGCTGGATTTCGCGGTGCAGCGCCAGCGTGCCGGTCGGGACGGGCAGCTCGACCTCGATGCGCCGGAGCCGGACCAGCCGGTCGCGGTGATCGTGCACATTGTCGGCGAAGCTGGTGGTACGGATGCGGTCCGCGGCCAGCCGCTGCATGTCGAGATCCGCGGTGACCAGTTGGGGATGGTCGGAGAATCGCGCACCTTCGGCGAGCAGCTCGCCGTTCTCACACACCAGCGCCTGTCCGTCCCAGGCCATATCGGTGGTCGATTCACCATGTCCGGCAGCCGAATACAGATAGGCGGCCAGATAGCGCGCGGAGTGCGATGTGCACAGTGCACGCCGATAGTCGGCCTTGCCGATGACGATATTGCTCGCCGACAGATTGACCAGTACGGTCGCACCCGCCAGTGCGGCATATCCGCTGGGTGGCAACGGAACCCAGCCGTCCTCGCAGATCTCCAGATGGAATACGAAGCCGTCGACATTGGTCGCGGTGAACAGCAGATCGGCCCCGAACGGCACCCGCTGCCCGGCGATCGTGATGTGGTCGTCCAGGGTCTCCCTGGCCGCCGCGAACTGGCGCTTCTCATAGAACTCGCGATAGTTCGGCAGGTAGCTCTTCGGTGCCGCACCCAGCACGGTGCCACGGCACATCGCGATCGCGCAGTTGAACAGTCGCCCCTGCGCCCGCACCGGGGCCCCGACCACCAGCACCGTATCGATCTCCGCGCTCTCGGCGACGACGCGTTCGAGCGCCGCGTCCACCGCGTCGGTCAGCGCGTCTTGGTGGAACAGATCGTCGGCGGTATAGCTGGAGAGCCCGAGTTCGGGGAAGACGGTCAACACCACGCCGTCGGCGGCCGCTCGTCGGGCCAGCTCCAGCGTCTGTTCGACGTTGTAGGCGGGATCGGCGACCCGGACCCGCGGTACCGCGACCGCCACCCGCGTGAACCCGTGCCGGTAGAGCGAGTCGAACGGCAATTCGGGCAAGGTCGTCCCCCTTCGGGATCGTTGATCTTCCTCCAGTGCGAAATCTACGCGCGCCCGCGCAGACCCCCGCCCCAGCGCGGCCATTCCGCCTTGGCCTTCGGCTCCTCGATCAGTGGTCCGCGGTCGATATCGGTGACGAACAGCGGTAGGTGCGGCGCCAGTTCGTCGAGCACCGCGAGCGTGTGCCCGCCCTGTGCGGCCCGGTACTCCGGCATGGTCAGGCCGACGATCTGCAGGAACTGGACGCGTCCATGCGGTGTGTCGATGGCGCCGAGCTCCGGATCGACGGTGAAGGCGACGGCGTGGATATCCGAATCCGCGCGCTCGGCGGCGATCGGGCCGTTGGCCTTGATGGTGTGGCCGGGTGCGAACCCGTTCCCGGACTGGAATACGTAGCGTGCCAGATTCTGCAGGAAGGTGGCGGGCCAGACCGGAGGTTCGGGCTCTTGCGGCTGTCGGACCAGCCGGAATGTGAACTCGAATCCCCAACCCGATTCATCTGGATCGTCCCATTCCTTCTCGTGCAGCTCGGTCATGCCATAGCTGACGTAATGCCAGTGCGGAACTGGTTCGGTGCGCGGATAGGCGCTGATGCCGTCCAGCGGATCGGGACCGCCGAGCGACCAGGGCACCCGCGTCGCCCAATGGCTGGGTTCGATGTCGTGATACAGCTGTTCCAACGCGGCGTCGATAGCGCTCCAGCCGGGACTTTCACTCACTCGGACACTGTAAGTCGGCAAGAGCTGCCCGGCGCGGTACCCGATTCGCGGCGCTCGCGTACTCGCCCCGGGTGCGCGGATCGGGAATGGTTGGCCGACAGCGGTTTGCTGGGCATATCGGCTGTGACGGCGGTGCCGGTTCGGGACCGGCCGGCCTGTCGGGAAAGGCCTGATCCGACGCACCGGTAAGCTATAGCAATGGCGGATGTCGCGGATTCCGACCTAGTTGCGGGGGAACGACGCGCTGATCTCGAGCGTGCGCTGACCTATGTGTCCACCGAGTCGCAGCCCGACGGCAGCTACATCATCAACGGCGACCTGCCGCCGCATGTCGCGCCGCCGTTCATTCGGGCGATCATGCGGGTGGAGGCTGAGCTGCTGCTCAACGATGCGGAACTCGTAACGGTCGATGAGGGAGAACCACGCACGCCCGAGCAACGCCGGGCCGACGCGTTCGTCGCGTTGATACTCCGGGTGGACGACCGCAGTTCGGCCTGAGGGGCGGACCTTGCACTCGATACCCCTGAGTGCTAAAAAGGGCTTTGGCACTCTCGACGTGTGAGTGCCAGGTCGGGACGGTGAGACCGGGTTCCATCGACACCCTCGGTCGTCCGTCGCGGGCACCGAACCTGGCCAGCGTAAATGGGGCGATCCAACCTGCGGTCGTCCTGTGTGTCAGCCATAAACATGTGGAGGATCTCAACGCAATGGCCAAGACAATTGCGTACGACGAAGAGGCCCGTCGCGGCCTCGAGCGGGGCTTGAACGCCCTCGCCGACGCGGTCAAGGTGACGCTGGGCCCGAAGGGTCGCAACGTTGTCCTGGAGAAGAAGTGGGGCGCCCCCACGATCACCAACGATGGTGTTTCCATCGCCAAGGAGATCGACCTGGAGGACCCGTACGAGAAGATCGGCGCCGAGCTGGTCAAGGAAGTCGCCAAGAAGACCGACGACGTCGCTGGCGATGGCACCACCACCGCCACCGTGCTGGCCCAGGCGCTCGTACGTGAGGGCCTGCGCAACGTCGCGGCCGGCGCCAACCCTCTCGGCCTGAAGCGCGGCATCGAGAAGGCCGTCGAGGCCGTCACCACCAAGCTGCTCGACACCGCCAAGGAGGTCGAGACCAAGGAGCAGATCGCCGCTACCGCCGGTATCTCGGCTGGCGACTCGTCCATCGGTGAGCTCATCGCCGAGGCCATGGACAAGGTCGGCAAGGAAGGTGTCATCACCGTCGAGGAGAGCAACACCTTCGGGCTCCAGCTGGAGCTCACCGAGGGTATGCGCTTCGACAAGGGCTACATCTCCGGTTACTTCGTGACCGACCCGGAGCGTCAGGAAGCGGTCCTCGAGGATCCGTACATCCTGCTCGTCGGTTCCAAGGTCTCCACCGTCAAGGACCTGCTGCCGCTGCTGGAGAAGGTCATCCAGGCCGGTAAGCCGCTGCTGATCATCGCCGAGGACGTCGAGGGCGAGGCCCTGTCGACCCTGGTCGTGAACAAGATCCGTGGCACCTTCAAGTCCGTTGCCGTCAAGGCGCCGGGCTTCGGTGACCGTCGCAAGGCGCAGCTGGCCGATATCGCCATCCTGACCGGTGGCGAGGTCATCAGCGAAGAGGTCGGCCTCTCCCTGGAGACCGCTGGCATCGAGCTGCTCGGCCAGGCCCGCAAGGTCGTCATCACCAAGGATGAGACCACCATCGTCGAGGGCGCTGGCGACGCGGAGGCCATCAAGGGCCGCGTTGCGCAGATCCGCACCGAGATCGAGAACTCGGATTCGGACTACGACCGGGAGAAGCTGCAGGAGCGTCTGGCCAAGCTGGCCGGCGGTGTTGCGGTGATCAAGGCCGGTGCCGCGACCGAGGTCGAGCTCAAGGAGCGCAAGCACCGCATCGAGGATGCCGTGCGCAACGCCAAGGCTGCCGTCGAGGAGGGCATCGTCGCCGGTGGTGGCGTGGCCCTGCTGCAGTCGGCTCCGGCCCTGGACGACCTGAAGCTCACCGGTGACGAGGCGACCGGCGCGAACATCGTGCGCGTCGCGCTGTCGGCTCCGCTGAAGCAGATCGCGTTCAACGCTGGCCTCGAGCCCGGCGTTGTCGCCGAGAAGGTGTCGAACCTTCCGGCTGGCCACGGCCTGAACGCCGACTCGGGCGAGTACCAGGACCTCCTGGCCGCCGGTGTCGCCGACCCGGTCAAGGTCACCCGTTCGGCCCTGCAGAACGCGGCCTCCATCGCGGCCCTGTTCCTCACCACCGAGGCCGTCGTCGCCGACAAGCCGGAAAAGGCCGCCGCTCCCGCGGGCGACCCGACCGGTGGCATGGGCGGCATGGACTTCTGAGTCCCGCTCCCCAGCAACACTTTTAGACCCGAAGGCCGGGCCACCACTGGTGGCCCGGCCTTCGGTCTTTCGAACTCGGAGCCGAGCATCGGGATGTTCGGTCCTGAAAGAGCCCTTCCCGGTGGGGATTCCGTTCGCGGATCTCGAGGTATCAACGAATAGTTCGAGCTCGGTAGCTATTGCATTGGAAGGTAGTGGGGCGGGGGTTAATTCGACGCGATGCTCAGGTTGTGTGGCGTGTGGTCGGTGGGTTGGTTGTTCTTGTCGACCTTCACGGCGGTGGTTGGTTCGGCGTCGGTGTCGCCTTCCGTCGGTGTGATGACGGGTGTTTCGGTTTTGGTGTCGTCAACCGTTGTGGTGACCACGGGTGTCTCGGTTTCAGCGTCGATAACCGGTGTGCTGGCCGCGGGCGGCTCGATTTCGGCCTCGGCGACCGGTGGGGCGCCTGCGGCGGAGCCGGGTTCGAGCTCGGCAATCGTTGCGGGGTCGGGCTCGGTAACCGGGGCAATGGTGTTCGGCTCGAGTTCCGTGGCAGCGGCGACGCGCAGCCGTTCGGCGAGTTCGTTGAAGATGTAGAAGTTCGGGATTTGGCCGACGGGGGTGAGGGATACCCAACTGCCGACCACCTTCATGCGGACCAATCCGCTTCTGGCGTCGATCAATTGGATGTTTTCCCAGGCGTAGGCCCTGCTGCGGAAATAGAGCGCGGTCAGATCGAGGGCGATCTCGCCGAAATTGACGGTCTTGCTGTCGTCGATGGCGGTGACGGCGCGGGGGAGTTGGGCCAGGGTGATGGCCGACTGGATGGCCCTGCCCCAATCGCGCGCATCGGCGAACAGGGTGTCGTCGAATGCGGCGTCGGCACCGTCGGGGCCGGTCATATGCAGTGAGTATTCGGTGGGGGCGGAGTTCTGGAACGGAATGACCTGCTGGCGCACTTCGGCGTTGTCCCACCGGAATCCGGCGATCTGTTCACCGGAGCGGTACACGGTCATGCCGAAGTCGAACAGATCGAGTCGCGCGGCGCGGTGCCGACGATTACGCCGCCCGCGCAGGAAAGCCATCGACGCGGGGATCAAGGCGATGAGACCGACCGCGAACGCTCCCGGATATGCCCCGACCGTTGCACAGATGACACCGACGGCTGCGAATCCGCCTGCGACGATCCCGCAGCCGCGCACAAAGGTATCGCTGGCAGGCGCTGGTAGAAACGTCTGTCGGTGCGTGCCGAGCTTCCGATATTCGGCCATCAGGTGGATCAGCTGCGACAGTGGAACCTTTTGTGGCCCGCCGGTTCCGACATCGCCATGGCTCGGAGTGGTCAATTGTCCCTCCATGAGGCGGTTTTTCTCCGCGGCGAAGCGTATGTCACTCGACCGAAGGCCGCCACCCCAGCCCCGATCGCTTACGGTTGATCGAGCTTACGTCATCGCGGCGGCACCGCCGCGGATCGGCCGGGCGTTTCGCCGGGAAAGATCGAAGGCCGGTCCGCTCAGCGAACCGGCGCCTCGAGGTTCGATCAGATTCCGTCGACCGCAAGAACGGCGAACGGTGTGGTCGGGGCGCCGGGCCCCATCGGCCCGCCCTTGTCGAACTGGGAGGCTACGACCAGGGTTCGATCATTGCTGCGGATCAAGGTGGTGGGGATGCGCAGGGATTCATCGGTCACCGTGCGTTCCAGTTGGACGCTCGCGCCATCGTCGGTGATCTTCCAACGGGTAATCGTATTGTTGACGTTCTGGGCTGCCCACAGCGTATCGCCGTGCAGTTCCAGCCCGTCACCATTCTTCAGGTCGGGGCCGCGCATGGTGACCCTGCGGATCGGGTTCGGCGAATTCGCGGCGGTCGCAATGCGATACAGCTCGCCGGCGTTCATATCGACGATCAGCAGATAGCGACCGGAATCGTCGGAGACTATGCCGTTCAACGTGAACGCGTTCGGCGTGTGTGCGCTGATGACCGTGCTCAGGTCGAATTGTGTTGTCAGATCGGCTCGTCCGCCGTGTGCCGCGGCGTCGGTGACCTGGTCCGGCGTGATCCGGTAGACCACGGGGTGCAGGCTGTCGGTGACGTAGGCGGTGCCGTCCGGCGTGATGGCCAGATCGTTCACCAGGCGTGGACCGGTGCCGGTGACATCGAAGCGGGCGATCAGTGCGCGGCTGGTGGTGTCGTACACCGCGACTCCGGCCGTCGAGTCGATCACCCAGAGTCGTCCGGCCGCATCGACTTTCAGCCCGTTGGCGGTCTTGCGGCCGTCGGCCCCCTCGGGCAGGAAGGTTTCGGCGCGTTTCGATCCAGGGGTGGCCCGGTAGATGGCGCCGTTGGCGTAGGAGCCGACGTAGGTGTCGCCGGTTCGGGGATCGGCGGCGATGCCCTCGGGGTAGACGCGATCGCCGGGCAGTTCATATGCGGTGCTGATGCGCGTCGACGGTTGGCTGACGGTGGTGGCCTGCGGGGTCTCGGTCGCTGTTCCGCAGGCCGCGACGGCGGTGCAGGCAACTGCGGTGGCGATGGTCGAGATGGTGCGGAACATGCTCATAGCTCCTGGTGGTCGAACATTCAGATGTATTCACATCGTGGAGTGAACACGAATTTATATTAGAACTCTAATCAACGTCAAGAGACTAATAAGAAGATGGGCAGATACCATGCGGATATGACGTCCATGCACTCCTCCGAGCGCCTCGGCTCCTACATCAAGCGCGCCGAACAGGCCCTCAACTCGGCGAAGAGTGCGGCGCTCAAACCGGCGGGCCTCACCGTCCCCCAGTACGGGGCACTGCTGTTCCTCACCGAAAACCCGGGCATCAACGCCGCCGCGCTGGCCCGGCTGTGCGGGGTGACCCCGCCGACCATGAATACGATCCTGACCAATCTCCAGGACCGTGGCCTCATCGAGCGGACGCCGCATGCCTGGCATAGGAACGTCTTGGAGACCCGTCTCACCGAAGCGGGCGCGGCGCTCACGCAGGAGGCGGATGCGAATGCCGTCCACGTGGAACGCGCGTTGGCCGCCGAATTCACCGAATCCGAGCACGCCGCCCTGCGCGGACTGCTCACTCGCTGCGCCGACCTGCTCGACTCGATCCGCCCCGCAGCCACGCCGAAGAAGTAGCTCCTGGGAGCTATTCGGGTGCGGGCATGCCGAGGACGAAAAGCGCTGCGCCGCCACCTGATACCCAGCGACGATCCCCGGATCCGGTGGCGGCCGCGATGACTGGTGCAGCGATGGCGTAGGTCCGGGCGAATATCGAGCACCGGTGACCTGCACCTGATTCGGGTACTCGGCGCCATCGCCGATCCCATCAGGCGGGCGCTGATCCGCGCGCTCGCCGAGGTGTGCGAGCCGCTCGGCCGCGTCATCGACGACCTGTTCAAACGCCCCAAAAGTAGTGGCTTTACCGCCGGTGCCGTAGCAGGTCCACTTGGAGTGAGGGCAAGCCTCGCAAGTCACTCAGGGGTGGGGACAATGGACGCAATCACGGTGGTGTCCGTGATCGGCGCCGTGCTGTTGTACGGCACGATCGCGATCATCAATTTCTCGGGCCGCGGTTGGGTGAGCCGAAACCGCCGTAGGCGGAGCTGGTGGAGCGCAGGCAGTGGTGGCGGCGACACCGACGATGGGTCCAGCTGTGGTGGGGGGTCCAGCTGTGGTGGCGGGTCCAGCTGTGGCGGTGGGTCCAGCTGTGGCGGTGGCTCGAGCTGCGGTGGGGGTTCCGGCTGTGGCGGCGGTGGTGGTGGATGCGGAGGCGGAGGCGGCAGCTGATCCGTTGCGTCAGCGCCGTTTCGGTGGCAGGAGACTCTGAAATGCCGTATCCACCAATATCCTTCGCTGAGCATCAGTGCTCGGCAGTGCGTCGGGGGAGACCCGGGCCAGTTGGTTGAAGCCGTGGTAAATGCTCACGGCGACAACCGCTCTGGTCCGCGCCTGCGCGGCGGGCAAACCCAATTCGCGCAGCAGTTCGGCAATGTATTCGATGCGCCGGTCGGCGACTCGGCGCAATGTCGCCGCGACCGCGGCCCGATCCGCCGACGCCAATAGCGCCAATTCGATGCGTCCGGTGGCCGCGTAGTCGATGACGTGGGCGAACAGTCGGTGCAACCGTTCCGCCGGATCGGTCTCGACACCGACCTCGGCGATCACGTCGTCGGTGCTGCGCTGCTCCCAGCGCGCCAATGCCGCGTCGATGAGAGCCGCGCGGTCCTTGAAATGCCAGTAGAAGCTGCCCTTGGTGGTGCCGAGCCGCTTGGCGATGGGTTCGACGGCGACCGCTGCCAGCCCGCCCGCTGCCAGTGCGTCCAGTGCGGCCTGTGCCCAGTCGTCGGCGCTGAGCCGCCGCGTCGCTGGCGTCTTCGCGGTCACACTCCTGCGCTCTTGTGCCATGCCCGTACGCTACCGTATGGTCGTTCCATACGCTCCCGTATGGTTACCGGAGGAATGTGATGCCTACTTGTGGACGAGTCGAGATTCCCGTACGCGCGGCCCTGGCGCGCTCGTACGGAATCGATTGGGATTACATCGATTCCCATGAAATAGCGTTGCCGCCGGGCGCTCCCACCGATCCTCGGGAATGGACTCGAAAGATATTCTTCGGCAAGCCTTTTCCTGATCGCGAAAGCGATGAGCGCGAGCATGTGACCGCCGATACGATGCCGGTTCTCGATTTTGTCGTATCGGTTCTCGTCGACGGCGGTGCGGTCACCGTCACCTCTTTGGTCAACTACCGAAACGTTTGGGGCCGACGGTATTTCGCTGTTGTTCGCCCGTTCCACCGTCGGCTCGTGCCGTGCATGCTGGCACGTGCCGCCCGTGGGTTCGCCCGCGCCGGCCACTGACACGCCGTGCCGGCGATTGCGGCGGCGACGCCGCGATGACGGCCGTAGGCTGAATCCATGTCCGGCGACACTCGGATCGGCGGTGTGCTCTACGACATCGACGGCGTGCTGGTGACCTCATGGCGGGAGATCGACGGCGCCGTCGACGCCGTGCGTCGAGTGCGCGAAAGCGGGTTGCGCCGAACGTTTCTCACCAATACCACCTCCCGTACCTGCGCCGAGATCGCCGAGCGGCTGCGGGGCGCGGGATTCGACGTCGACGCCGCGGAGATCGTCACCGCCGCCCGGCTCACCGGCGAGTACGTGGGCCGTCGCTATCCGGATGCATCGGTCTGGGTGCTCAACCATGGCGATATCCGGCGCGATCTCGCCGAGCTGACCCTCGATGACGAGCATCCGGATGTCATCGTAATCGGCGGTGCCGGTGCGGAATTCACCCATCGCGCGCTGAGCCGGGTGGTCGAGCTGATGCTGGACGGTGTACCGGTCGTCGCGATGCACAGCGGCCTGACCTGGGCTACCGACGACGGGATCCGCATCGACGCCGGCGCGTATCTGCCGGGCTTGGCGGCCGCGGGCAGCGCCGAGATCACGGTGGTCGGCAAGCCGGCCGCGCCGGGATTTCGGACCTGCGCGGATCTGATGGGTCTCGATCCGGCCGAGGTGTTGATGATCGGCGACGATCTGCACTCCGATGTGCTCGCCGCCCAACAGGTCGGTATGACCGGAGTTCTGGTGCGTACCGGGAAATTCCGGCCCGCGGTGTTAGCGGCGGCATCATCGGCACCGGATCACGTCATTGATTCCGTGGCCGATCTGCCCGCGTTGTTGAAAGGTCTGCCGAACCGTGGAAAATAATTCTAAAAAAACTCCTTCAAAATATTTACGGCGTGCCGAACCCTTCGGTGTCGTCCGCGCCGGCAAACAGTCAGTGACGAGTCCCGTAGCCGTGGCTAGATCGGACAGAAGCGGGATTTCAGTGCAATAGCAACCGCGCGGCCAACTTTCGGCTAACGCGCGATTGGCCGAAGGTTGAGACGAACAGCCCGATCCATGACGAGGGGATCGGGCGCTTCGGTATTGTCTGCCCCAATGTCACAGGATGCGAATACGGGACGAATGTATGCCGGGCAACCCGTAGAGGACCGGCAACGTCAGCGGCGTGCGCGTTTTCTGGAATCGGGCCTAACGGTCTTTGCGCGCGATGGCTACGCCAATAGTTCGGTCGGCGCGATCTGTAAGGACGCCGGACTCTCCTCACGGCAGTTCTATGAGGAGTTCACCGGCCGCGAGTCGCTCCTACTAGAGCTCTACGAGCAGATCGATAGGGAATCTCGCGAAGCGGTGACTGCTGCCCTCGACAAGCAGTCCGACGCGACTGCCCTGGAGATCATCGATGCCTCGGTGCGGGCCTACGTCAAATCCATCGGCGCCGATCCGCGCAAGGCGCGCGTGGCGCTGGTCGAGGTCGTCGGCGCCGGGCCGAAGGTGGAGAAGTTCCGGCTCGAGCTACGCCGAGTCTGGGGTTCACTACTCGCCAGCGCCGCCGAGGATGCCGCCATGCAAGGCGAAATCCCCACGGGTGACTACGAGATGCGGGTGCTCGCCATCATCGGCGCGGTCAACTACGTGGTCGACTCCTGGAGCGGTTCGGATCCGCGGCCGCCACTGGACGACGTGATCCGGGTGCTCAGCCGGGTGATCATGGGCGCGGTCGGCGCGTAGTACGGTCGCTCAGGCCGATCGGTGATCACCTGCGCGGTACGGTGCGCATCATGGAGAATGTTCCGATCCAGATGCCGGATGGCAGCACTGTGCCGGTGCGGTTGTTCCCGGCGAGCGGGACGCACTGTCATCCGGTGACGCCGGACGCTCCCCGTCCCGCGGTGGTCCTGGTGCCCGGTTTGGGCGTTCCGGCCGGGTACTACGAATTGTTCGCCACCGCACTGGCCGCTCGTGGTTTCGACGCGGCCATCGGCGAACTGCGCGGTGCCGGTGACAGCAGGCCGCGACCGAGCGCCTCGAGCACCTACGGCTACCACGAATTGGTCTCGGTCGATTTTCCGGCGATCTTCTCGGTGGTGCGCGACCGGTTCCCGGACAGCACCCCGTATCTTCTCGGCCACAGCATGGGCGGCCAGCTCTCCGTGCTGTATGCCTCGCGCATCCGCGGCCGACTCGGCGGACTGATACTGATCGCCTCCGGCACCCCGTATCACCGCGGCTTCCGGGGGATTTCGGGCCCCGGCATGCTGGTCGGTACCGCGGCTATGTCGATGACGGCCAACTTGGCCGGCTTCTGGCCCGGCGACCGGATCTCGATGGGCGGGTTCGGCCGCCAGTCGAAAGTGTTGATCTCCGACTGGGCCCGGCTGGCCCGCACCGGCCGCTTCACGCCGGTCGGCGCGGATATCGACTACGAGGAGCGCATCGGCAGACTGAAGCTGCCGGTGCTGTCCATCACCATGACCGATGACGATCTCGCGCCCGCCAGTTCGTCGGCGCATCTGCTGGCGAAGATGCCGAAGGCCGATGTGACGACCTGGGTGCAGCCGGAACCCCTGGGGCACAACGGCTGGATCCGCAAATACACCAGCACCGTCGACCAGATCGAGAAGTGGTTGCGCGACCGGTGAGGCGCAATCGCTCGAGCCGTCATAGGCTTGGGACATGTCGAATGAGCAACGGCAGCACATGAATCAGGAGATCGTCGCGGAGTTCCGCGCCAATGCGGGGGTGGTCGGCGGACAGTTCGCGAATACCCCCCTGCTACTCCTGACCACGACCGGTGCGCGCACCGGCGAAGCATTCACCTGGCCGCTGGCATTTCAG
This sequence comes from Nocardia sp. CA-107356, assembly GCF_050946365.1. Classification (NCBI taxonomy): domain Bacteria; kingdom Bacillati; phylum Actinomycetota; class Actinomycetes; order Mycobacteriales; family Nocardiaceae; genus Nocardia; species Nocardia sp. CA-107356. The sequence continues at coordinate 807,543 of NZ_CP191992.1, forward strand.
CGCGCCGGTGACCGGATGGCGGTGTTCGCCGCCAACGGTGGGCGGCCGAATCGCCCTGGGTGGTACCACAATCTGGTGGCGCATCCAGATGCCGTCGTCGAGGTCGGCAACGAGTCCTGGCCGGTCGTCGCTTCGGTTGTCGAAGGTGATGAGCGGCAACAGCTGTGGGAGCGTCAATTGGTGGTCTCGCCGTTCCTGGCCGACTTTCAGGACAAGGTGTCCTGGGAGATCCCGGTAGTGGTACTCGCCCGGTCGAACGGGACTTCTCGAGCGTGACCGGATTGTTCGCCTAGATGCTTGCCGAATCCGTCGAGCATTGCGGTGAGGCCGATCTCGAAGTGATCGCTGTCCCTCGCGGCATCGTCGGCCGCGGCGAGCATGTTGTAGTTCGCAGCATCCGGTGCGGGCTTGCGGCTGCGCTGTGCCGCGACGGCGGCGACCGTACGACTCAGAATGTGCCCGACCACGTACTCCCGTAGGCAGCGGGCGAACTGCAAGGCCACGGCGGGGGTAAAGCCGACGCCCTGAAGACGTTCCAGCATCCAGTTACCGGTCTCGATCGCCGCGGCGCTGCGGACCGGTCGAGTGGCGAAGATCGGCACCGCATTCGGATGCCGCCGCAGGGTGGAACGCAGCCGATGCGCATAAGCGCTCATCAACTCCGGCCAATCCTGCTGCCACGGCAGCGTTTCCATCTCCAGCTCGTCGAACATCGCCTCGGCGATCCCGTCGAACAGCTCCTGCTGATCGGTGAAGTGCCGATAGGCCGCCATCGGGTCCGCGCCGAGCGCCGCACCCAACTTCCGCATGGTGAAACCGTCGAGCCCTGCCGTATCGATGACGGTCAACGCCACCGCGGCGATGTAATCACGATTCAACGCGGTCCGGATGGTCGGCGTCGGTTGCCTGCGTCCACCTGTTCGGCTCATAGCCAGATCCTTCTCGCTCATTCACCCATCTCGTCGAACAGTTCGAGCAGCCGATCGACGAATGCCTCCGGCTGCAACTGGTAGGGCACATGCCCACCCGGGAATTCCACACAGTCCCGGCCGAGTTCGCCAGCCAGTGTGTGAGTGGCGAGGTAGTACGGCTTGCCGACGCTCTCGCGGCCGGTGCCGAGCCGCCATGGCACCGCGACCTTCCGGAGGGCGGCCGCGTCCGGGTGGTAGTCGAAGCAGAAGGCGGGCAGTTCGCGGACGAGCAGCAGGTCGGCATTGTTCAGCTGGCGGGTCATGGTCGACGGCCGAGCTCGGGTAAGCCGTCGCAGCGCGGCTCCGATCGTCAACGAAACCCGACTTCCGCCCGCCATCAAGACCTGTCCGAAGCTCGACCGCAACACCCGCGGCACATTCGGCATCGTCAGCACGCCGAATGCGGCGAAGGCGCGCAGCGGGCTCTTCTCGACGGCGAGTCTGCCGATCTCGGCGAGCTCCGATCGCGCCGGACTCCCCTCGGACAGCAGTTGGACGAGCGGTGCTTCGTGCACGACCGCGTCGTGCAGGCGGTCGGCGTGCGCGGCGAGCAGTTCCAGCGTGATGATCGCCGCGCCGCTGCTGCCGAAGATGTGGGCGCGCTCGATGGCGTAGGCGTCGAGGATCGCGATGACATCCGCTGCCTGCGTCGCGATATCGATCGCGGCGTGCGGATCGGTGAACGGACTGCGCGAGTTGCCGCGACGGTCGAAGGTGATGACACGGTAGCGGTCGGTCAGCAGTGGCACGACGGCCTCGTACATTCCGGCATCACCGCCGCCACCGGGGATGAGGACCAGGTCCGGTCCGGTTCCGGCCGATTCGGTGTGCAGTCGCGCGCCGGTGGTCTCGACGATTCGTACGGCGGTTTCGGTCATCACGGATCTCTCGCTCGACATGTCTACAGCGTAGATTCAGTCTACATCGTAGACTATGCGGCAAAAAGTGGCCCGGTGCACGCTGCACCGGGCCGGGGGAAGTGCTAGGCGGACCGCTCCATGAGCATCTGGGTGAAGAACTCGTAGATGAGTCCGGCCTGGAATGCCGACTGCTTGTTATCGGCCGCGCCGCCATGGCCGCCCTCGATGTTCTCGTGGTACCAGACGGTGTGCCCCTGTTCCTCGAGCAGCGCGGCCATCTTGCGGGCGTGGCCCGGGTGTACCCGGTCGTCGCGGGTGGACGTGGTCAGCAGGATCGGCGGGTAGGACGCGTCGGCCCGAACGTTCTGGTACGGGGAGTATTTGCTGATGTACTCCCACTCCTCGGGCTTATCCGGATCGCCGTATTCGGCCACCCACGACGCACCGGCCAGCAGCAGGTGATAGCGCTGCATATCGAGCAGCGGGACCTGGCAGACGATGGCGCCGAACAGTTCCGGGTAGCGGGTCAGCATGACGCCCATGAGCAGGCCGCCATTGCTGCCGCCCACCGCACCGAGTTGCTCGGGGGTGGTGATGCCGCGGGCCACCAGATCCCTGGCGATCGAGGAGAAGTCCTCATAGACCTTGTGCCGGTTGGCCTTCTGCACCGAGGTGTGCCACTGCGGGCCGTATTCGCCGCCGCCGCGGATATTGGTCATGACCCAGGTGCCGCCGCGCTCCAGCCAGCCCATTCCGGAGGCGCCGCTGTAGCCGGGGGTGCGCGAGACCTCGAAGCCGCCGTAGCCGGACATCACGGTCGGACCGGGGGTGCCCGTGCGATCGCGGTGCCGGATCACGAAGTACGGCACCATGGTTCTGTCATCGGACCGTGCGAAGAACTGCTCGGTCTCGACGCCGTCGGCGTCGAAGAAGCCCGGTTCCTGTTTGAGTTGTTCGGTCCGGCCGCCGACCGCACTCGCGAGCAGTGTGGCCGGAGTGGTGAATCCGCTTGTGGTCAGCATGAATTCGTCGCCGCCCTCGAGCGGATCCAGATTCATCACACTGGTGGTCGCCATCGGCGGAGTGTCGGCGAGCGGCTCCCGGCGCCAGCCGTCCGGGCCGGGGGTGAGGACGTAGAGCTTGGTCTGCACATCCTCCAGGGTGATCAGCAGCAGATGGTTCTCGGTCCAGCCGTAGCCGTGCAGCGAGGTGTGCGCGTCCGGGACGAAGACCACCTCGAATCCCCGTGCGCCGGAGAGGAATTTCTCGAAGTCGATGGCCAGTAGCGCGCCGGCGGGGTAGATGGTGTCGGCGATAGTCCAGGGCGACTTCAGGCGCACCAGGAACCAGTCCTTGTACCAGGATTCGCTGGCATCGGTTGGCACCTCGAGATAGCGCAGGCTGCCGTCGCTCTCGATCAGGTACACCTCTTCGTTGAAGAAGTCGGTGGCGCGGCCGACGAAATGTCGTTCGAAGCCCGGTGTCCGGTCATAGCCGGCGGAGACCGCGACATCGCCTGCCTCGCCCTCGAATACCGTCTGTGCCTCGGTGAGCGGGGTGCCGCGCTGCCAGCGCTTGGCGATGCGCGGATATCCGGAATCGGTGAGCGAGCCGGGACCGAAATCGGTGCCGACGTAGACCGAGTCGATATCGATCCAGCGGATCTCGGATTTCGCCTCGGGCAGGAAGTAACCACCGTCGGCCGCATCGATGAATTGCCTTGTTTCGATATCGAATTCGCGCATGACCTTGGCATCCGCACCGCCGCGGGACAGGCTGATGAGCGCACGCGACTGTTCCGGCCGCAGCACCGCGGCGCCGCCCCATACCCAGTTCTCGTGCTCCGCGGTGCCGAGCGCGTCCAGGTCGATCAGCACATCCCAGTCCGGCGACTCCTTGGCGTATTCGGCGAACGTGGTGCGCCGCCACAACCCGCGCGGATGTTCGGCATCGCGCCAGAAGTTGTAGAGCCAGCGGCCGCGGCGACTCGGGTAGGCGATCTTGGTATCGGTGTCGAGCATGTCGAGGATGCGGCGCTCGAGTTCGGTGAACCGATCGGAACTGGCAAAACGCTCGACGACGACGTCGTTATGCGCGCGGGCGAAGTCGAGGGCCCGCTCATCGGTTACTTCTTCGAGCCACAGGTAGGAATCGGTCACAGTCTGCTCAACGCCCGTCATGTCCACATTGTTGCCGAGAGTGCTCGGAAGGTGAGATATCGCTCGGTGAATCGGGCATATCGGGCATGTCGTTACAGGTTGCCCGACATCGGGTCCAGGTCTGTCGTACCTACCGGTCGGCTCAGTAGGATCGCTGCTCCGAGACCGATCCGACCGGGAGGTGGCCGGTTTGCCACAGTTTCTCTGGGAGCAGCATTGCTGCCTGCCATTGCTGCATTCGGCGCGGATCCCGGAACTCGCGCGCTATCCGCTCGGATCGCATTTGTCGGTGAACGTGGGGTATTCGCGGCAGTCGACCGAGGATTCGCTGAGGTTATTGCACAAGTTCCGCCGCGATGCGCTGGCCGACGGCCGATTCCGGCTGGTCCAGCGGTGCGCCGATATCGGTGCGGCCGATGTCATTTCGCTGGCCTTCGACCTCGAGGATTCGGGGCCGCTCTGCGGTGATCTCGATAACGTCGAGATGTTCTACGAACTGGGCGTTCGGTCACTGCTGCCGACCTACAACCATGCCAATGCCGCCGGATGCGGCTGTCTGGACACCGACGACACCGGGCTGACCGCCTATGGCCGCGACCTGGTGCGCAGGCAGAACGAGGTCGGCATGTTCGTCGACGCTTCGCATTGCTCGCCCCGGACCGGACTGGACCTGGCCGAATGCACCGAGGTCCCGATGATCTACAGCCATTCCAATTTCGCGGCACTGTGGGAGCATCCGCGCAATATCACCGACGAACAGGCCCTGGCCTGTGCGGCGACCGGTGGGGTTATCGGAATCAATGGGGTGGGAATCTTCCTGGGGCAGAATGCGATCAATGGAAGTGCCGCGCGGGTCGAGGCGATGGCGGCGCATATCGAATACGGTGTCGAGCTCGTCGGCATCGAACATATCGGCATCGGCTCCGATTACTCATTCGATGCCGAGGATTTCAATGACATGCTCATGCAGGATCCGGGGGCGTTTTCCGATGCGTATACGAAATGGGGCCCGCTGCAGTGGGTTCCGCCCGAGGACCTCATGGGGTTGAACGAGTTACCGGGCCTGGACGCGGTACTTGCCGATCGCGGATTCGGTGCGACCGACCGAGCGGCGGTACTCGGCGGCAACTTCGCTCGAGTCGCACAGCAGGTCTGGCGCGACTAGCGCACGACCCCGGTGCGCGGTGGCAACGGCCGCCGCAGTCGGACCAGGGGTCCAACGGATCCGGCCCGGTGCGGGGTCGATCGCAGATATCCGGCAGTGCGCGGCGTCGAGTAAATAATGTTCACGGAACGGCCGAAATGGTGTTCCGTGCGTGCCGACCGGCATGCTGCCGAATCGAGAGCCAATGGCTATCGGACCTGCTGGCGGCGCGAGTGGATTTAGTTCATCGGCGCCACGTGCCACACCTGACAGCCAGGGCGGGCTGGCGCCTCCATATCCACGTGCGCACCGGAAAGCCGCGGCTCCGTGTGGCGCGTGTCTCATAGTTACAGGGGGACGGTGGGTGAAGTACGTCCGGCGGAGTTAGGCTCGACGGCGTGACTTCCCATTACGACGTTGTCGTTCTCGGTGCCGGTCCTGGCGGTTATGTCGCCGCCATCCGCGCGGCACAACTTGGCCTCCGTACCGCGATCGTCGAGCAGCAGTATTGGGGTGGTGTCTGCCTCAATGTGGGCTGCATCCCTTCCAAGGCGCTGCTGCGCAATGCGGAACTGGCGCATATCTTCACCAAGGAAGCCAAGACCTTCGGCATCTCCGGTGAGGTGAGCTTCGACTTCGGTGTCGCGTTCGACCGCAGTCGCAAGGTCGCCGACGGCCGGGTCAAGGGCGTCCACTTCCTGATGAAGAAGAACAAGATCGACGAGTTCGACGGTAAGGGCACCTTCACCGACGCGAACACCCTCTCGGTCGCGCTGTCCAGCGGCGGCACCGAGACGATCACCTTCTCGAATGTGATCATCGCCGCTGGCACTGTCACCAAGCTGCTGCCGGGCACCTCGCTCAGCGCGAATGTGGTGACCTACGAGGAGCAGATCCTCACCCGTGACCTGCCCGGTTCGATCCTCATCGTCGGCGCTGGCGCGATCGGTATGGAGTTCGGCTACGTCCTGAAGAACTACGGCGTCGACGTGCGCATCGTCGAGTTCCTGGATCGCGCGCTGCCGAACGAGGACGTGGACGTCTCCAAGGAGATCACCAAGCAGTACAAGAAGCTCGGCATCACCATCACCACCGGTGCGGCCGTGCAGTCGATCGACGACGACGGCGCCAAGGTCACCGTGTCGATCAAGGACAACAAGACCGGCAACCTGGAGACGGTCACCGTCGACAAGGTGCTGCAGGCCGTCGGCTTCGCACCTCGGGTCGAGGGCTACGGCCTGGAGAACACCGGTGTCGCGCTCGAGCGCGGCGCCATCGTCATCGACGACAACATGCGCACCAATGTGCCGCATATCTACGCCATCGGTGACGTGACCGCGAAGCTGCAACTGGCCCACGTCGCCGAGGCCCAGGGTGTCGTTGCCGCGGAGACCATCGCCGGTGCGCCGACGGTCACCCTCGGCGACTACCGGATGATGCCGCGCGCCACCTTCTGCCAGCCGCAGGTCGCCAGCTTCGGCCTCACCGAGCAGCAGGCCCGCGACGAGGGCTACGACGTGAAGGTCGCCACCTTCCCGTTCACCGCCAACGGCAAGGCGCACGGCCTCGGCGATCCGACCGGTTTCGTCAAGCTGGTCGCCGACGCCAAGTACGGCGAACTGCTCGGCGGCCACCTCATCGGCCCCGACGTCTCCGAACTGCTCCCGGAGCTGACGCTGGCCCAGAAGTGGGACCTGACCGTCAACGAGCTGACCCGCAACGTCCACACCCACCCGACGTTGAGCGAAGCCCTGCAGGAAGCGTTCCACGGCCTCGCGGGCCATATGATCAACTTCTGATCACTTCGTCGTGACGGTGGCGTCCGGTCCGGAAGGGCCGGGCGCCACCGTTTTTCGTCGAAGGTGTTCTGGTATACACGGATTGATGCTGCGCAGGTTGCTGATCGGTGGTGCGCTGTCGGTTGTTGTCGTGGTGCTGCTCGGAGTCGGCACGTACTACCTGATGAACTCGCGGACCTACCAACTCGCGGGACGCCTCGTGCATCGGGTCGATACCGACGCCAAGGTGGTCGCGCTGACCATCGATGACGGGCCTTCGGCGAAGTATCCCGAAGTCTTGAAAGTCCTTGCGGATGCGCAGATTCCGGCGACGTTCTATCTGATCGGCGAGTATTTGGCGGCGCAGCCGGCGGCCGGGCGGGCGATCGCGCAGGCCGGGCACGAACTCGGCAACCACAGCTATACCCATCGGCGGATGGTGTTCGTCTCCGCCGACACCGTCCGGGACGAGCTGGAACGCACCGATGCCGAGATCGCGGAAACCGGCTACCAGGGACCGATCACCTTCCGCCCGCCCTTCGGCAAGAAGCTGTGGGCGTTGCCCAAGTATTTGTCCGACCATGATCGGACCACGGTGACCTGGGATGTGGAACCCGATTCGGGCAAGGTGGCGAGCACCGATGAGATCGTCGCGGAAACGGTAGCCGAGGTGCGGCCGGGTTCCATTGTCCTGCTGCATGTCTGGAGCGATCAGGGGGCGGCTTCGCTGGCTGCGATACCGCGGATTGTCAGCGAATTACGCTCCAGGGGATACAGTTTCGTCACCGTTTCGAATCTGATCGATCACTAGCGGTGGGAAGCCCATCGGAATCGGCAAGTTCAGCGATCACTTCGGCGTGGCAGGGTTGGGGCAGGCACCAGCATCCGAGGCGGTGCCCACGCAGACCGGGGAGCAGCGCCAGGAGGTCGGGTCGGCCGAGAAGGTAGGCACGATATTTGGCCAGGACCTCGTCCCGCGTGCCGTCGCGGCCCGGGCGGAAGGGGCTGGCCAGCGGGGATTGCTCCAGATGCCAGCCGCCTCTGGTCATCGCCCGGCCCACGTAGCGGACGTCCGCGTAGTCTCGGTCGTCTCGATGACCTTTGAGGTTGACGACCGTGGTTTCGCTCATGGGTCTTGCTCCTCTCGGTGGTTCTCTCGGGCAGACGGTTCAGGAGGCGCTCGGGTCCGCGTTCGACGGGGTGAGGATCGCGCAGGTAGTCGTGGCATGGGCGTACAGCTTGCCGTCGGTGATGCCGGTGACCCGTGCCTCGGCCGTCGCCGTGGTCCGGCCGACGTGGACAGTGCTGGCCTCGCACCGCAGCCGGGAGGTGTGGGCGAAGATCGGGCGCACCATGTGCACGTTGAGCTGCATCGTGGTGTAGGCGCGGCCTCTGGGCAGTACGGTGGCTATCGCACTGCCCAGGGCGGAATCGAGCAGCGTAGCCACGAAGCCCCCGTGCACGGTCCCCATCGGGTTCAGCAGGTGCTCGCCGGGATCCCCCTCGAACGCTGCCGCGCCCTCGCCGACCGCCACCAGGCTGAATCCGAGCGTCCCACCGATGGGCGGCTCCGGGATCTCCTGCTCGAGGATCTTCTGGAGCAGTTCCAGGCCGGTCAGATCGCCGGCCTCGGTCCAGGGAAAGGGCCGCTGCCAGGTGTGGGTCCGTGAACGCAGTTCGTGGGGGTTCGTGGTCGCTGTCATCGGTGTTCTCTGTCTCCTCGTTCGGATGTGATGCGCCGATCCCGGTCAGGAAATCTTGACTCCGAGTAGGTCCACCGGGGTGATGACCGGAGGCGAGCTGAGCATGGTCTGCGCCGCTCCCATGAGTGCGGCGGCAATCTTGCCTTCCAGGTGGCTCTGACGCCCCTGCTCGTCGTTGAACGTGTCGAATACACCGAAGGTGGTGGCGTCCTGGCGGAACGAGAACCAGGTCACCGTGTGCTGCTCCTGCTCGGCCAGCGCGACCGCGTCGCGCAGCATTGCCTCGACCTCGTCGGCGTACTCGGGCTTGGCCTCGATACGGGCCAGCAGACCGATCTTCATCGTGGTCACTCCTTGTGTGTGGGAACGCCGGATCTCCGGCACACACCAAACCTACGTCGCTGGTCAGCTCCTGCATCAGTGGCAGAAACGACATCAATGATAGTGTTTACGCCATGGACGTAGCGGTGCTCGCCTACGACGGGGTCTTCGACTCGGGCCTCGCGGCGATCCTCGACGTGCTGGACGGCGCCAACGCGATGGGCGAAGAGGCCGGCGCGATGGGTGCGGAGATCTCCGAACCGCCGACGTGGAACGTGACCACGATCGGCCTCCGACCCCAGGTGCGCACCGGTGCGGGACACCTGGTCGCCACCAAGCCCCTCGCGTACGCCGAGGCGGCAGATCTGTTGATTGTCCCCGCGCTGGCCGAACGTCGTCCCGCAGCGCTGTTGGACCAGGTAGGCGGGGATCACACGCTCCCGCTCCGGGATCAGATCGCCCGAAGCCGCGAACGCGGCACGGCGATCGCCTCGGCATGTACCGGTACCTTTCTGCTGGCCGAAGCGGGCATCCTGGACGGCCTGCGCGCGACGACGACCTGGTGGCTGGCGCCGGTCTTCCGCGGACGGTATCCGGCGGTCCAGGTCGATCAGAGCCGGATGGTCGTCGTCTCCGACGGCGTTACCACCGCGGGCGCGGCCTTCGGACACCTCGATCTCGCCCTTGCGATCGTCCGGGCGAGCAGCCCAGCGCTGGCTGACCTGGTGGCCCGCTACCTGGTGGTCGACGAGCGCCCGTCACAGTCCGCCTACACGATCCCCAGCGCCCTGGCACAGAGCGACCCCACCGTCGCGGCTTTCGAACACTGGGTCCGCGAACGCTTGGCCGAGCCCATCAATATCCCCGACGCGGCCAAAGCTATCGGCGTCAGCAAGCGCACGCTGCAACGCTGCGTCCAGCGCACCTTGGGAACCTCGCCCATCCGCTTCATCCAGGACCTCCGGATCGAACACGCCTCCCACTTGCTGCGCACCACCGAACTGTCGATGGAAACCATCGCCCGGAAAGTCGGTTACGAACACGCCAACACCCTGCGCGTGCTGCTTCGCGAACGCACCGGCAAGACCACGATGGCACTGCGGGGCATCCGCGCCGCCTCCGGTGGCCTCCAGAGTTGAATCTACGGGGCAGATGCCGCCGAAGACGCTGTGCCACTGTGGATTTCGCATACAACGCGGACCTGCGTCGGTGACCCGGGTGCAGGGCACAGTAGCGCGGCTGGTGCACAACGACAAACTGGCGCAGCCATCCATCGATCGTTGATCGCCTACGATCACCAACCCCTGGGAACTACTAGCCTGGGCAGTTGCGGCCGATCCTGATCCGTACCGGCGCCGATCAGAGCATTCCGTACGCGTGGGTGGGGGTGATGCGGACCAGCGCTCGGCGGTCCTCGACCATCGCTTCGCGGTATTCGGTCCAATCGGGATGCTCGCCGGAGGCCGTGCGGTAGTAGGCGACCAGTTCGTCGACGGTGGCGTCGTCGGGAGCGGCGGCGACGGGAGTCACCTCGACGGTCCCTTCCAGGACCGCGTAGGCCCAGAAGTCATCGCGGGTCACGTGGATCGCGGCCCACGGATCACGCACCAGGTTGTGGTACTTCGCCCGGTCGGCGGTGATGGAGATGCGGATGATTCCGTCATCGCCGATGACGTGCAGCACGTTGGACAGTTGCGGCCGCCCGTTGCGGCGAATTGTGGTCAGCACCGACCGGCGGTGGGCGCGAGCGAAGTCGAGTGCGGAGGAGAGTTCCATATCCGGGTCAACGGGTCGCGCTCGCCGTACCTTCCCGCGCGCCGATGCGGCTCGGTTCAGGCGCGGTGGTAGGCGGCCTGGGCCGCGTGCACTCGCGGCATATTGATTTCGACCACCTGGATGAGCTCCTCCAGGCGATCGGCGACCAGGGATCCGAGTTCGGTCAGGGTGTACTCCACCCGCGGCGGGATGGTTTCGTACACCTCGCGATGCACCATGCCGTCGCGTTCCAGGGCCTGCAGGGTCTGCGAGAGCATGCGCTCGCTGACGCCGTCGACGCGGCGGCGCAGGGCGCTGAACCGATACGGCCCCTCACGCAGCGCGACCAGGGCGAGCGTGCCCCAGCGGCTGGCCACATTCTGTAGCACCGGTCGCGACGTGCAGTTTCGGGCGAAGACGTCGGCTTCCAGCGTCGGATCGTCGGTATCCGCCGACGGCGTGCGCTGAGTGGTCATGGATTCGATGGTACCGAACTTGACCAAAGTGTCTACGGAATGCATAGTGCTTACTATTAGTTAGTACTTGATGAGCCGTACATACTTCTGGAGGTAGTCATGACCGTTGCAGTAACCGCAGCCGGTGGGCAGTTGGGTCGTCTCGTCGTAGAGGCGCTGTTGCGCGAGGGCGCCACGTCGGTGGTCGCGATCGTGCGCGATCCGCAAAAAGTCGCCGATCTGGCCGAGCGGGGTGTCGAGGTCCGCCAGGCCGCCTACGACGACCCGGATGCGCTCGATCGAGCGCTCGCTGGCGTCGACCGGGTGCTGCTCGTCTCCGGCAATGAGTTCGGCGCGCGAGTCGCCCAGCACACCAACGTGATTCGCGCCGCCGAGCGGGCGGGTGTGAAACTCCTTGCCTATACCAGCATTCCGCGCGCCACCGAGAACCCGCTCATCCTGGCTCAGGAGCACAACGGCACCGAGGCGGTGCTCGCGGCATCCACTGTCCCGCACGCGATCCTGCGTAATGGCTGGTACTGGGAGAACTACTTCGGCGGACTCGGCCACGCGGTCGAGACCGGGGTGCTGCACGGCGCCGCGGGCGACGGCCGTGTCGCTGGCGCGGCGCGCGCGGACTATGCCGAGGCGGCCGCCAAGGTGCTGACCACCGATGGTCACGAGGGTCGCGTCTACGAGCTCGGCGGCGATGAGCGCCTTACCTATGCCGAACTCGCCCAGGTGATTTCGCAGGCATCGGGCAAGCCGGTGCGCTACGAGAACCTGTCGAAGCAGGACTACAACGCGGCACTCGAACAGGCCGGTCTCCCCGGCCCCTACGCCGCGGCGCTCGCCGACGCGGATGCCGGAATCGGCGGCGGCCTCCTCGATATCGACTCGGGGGACCTGCAGAAGTTGATCGGCCGCCCCTCCACGCCTGCGGCCGACGTCTTCCGCGCCGCCTTCGCCTGATCGCGATACCGCGATACTCGCCGCGGATCTCGTATCCGACGGTCGGGGCTGGTGCGGCCGGTTCTGTATCGGTCGAAGTGGGTTGTCGGCTCGACTGTGCGAACTGAGGTCGTATGCCGTGTCGGCGCCGCACGTGATGTGCGGACGCCGACACGGCAGGCAAACGCGTTGAGTACCAACCGAAATCGGTCGGCATCCACCGCAGTGTTCGCGGTCCCGCGTGATATGCCGCAATCCATACGGCCCGCAAATGCGATGAACGCCAACGAAGTCGGTTGTCTGCGCACCCGCGCACGCCGCATGTGCGTGCGCGGCCTGCACTACGGCGTGCGAACTCCGTGCCTATCGGGCGTTCAGACCCACTGCACCAGTTGCAGGATGATCCCGTTGGGATCGGTGGTCTGGAAGTAGCGTTCGCCCCATGGCTCGGTTTCGATCGGCGTGACGATCGGGACGCCCGCGCTCTGGAGCCGTTCGTACTCGGCATCGATATCGTTCACGACGAAGGCGACCAGTAGGCCCTCGCCCGCGCTGCCCGCTTTGTGCTTCGGTTTGAAGCTGTCCAGGCCGGTGCGCAGGTAGCAGAGGGTGAAACCGGCATCGGGGCGGGCGACGGAGATGAAGCCGTCGGCCGACATCTGCTCGGTGAAGCCGAGGTGCTCGATCGCGAACCGGGCCGAGGCCTGCGGGTCGGCGACATTGAGGGAGATGGCGGAAGCGGTGATGTTCAAAAGAGTCCTCCTCTGGAGCCGGACTTAAACTCTATACTTAGTACGTTATACTTTGTAGAGAATTTTTCCGACGGCCGCACTATGACCTGGATCACCCCGATACGATCGGCTTTCGAGCATGGCGTGCGGGATATCCGCGAGACGAGGAGGTGGCGTGGCCGAGCAGTCACGGGACCGCAGTAGTGCGGGTGATCCCGTGCGCACCTTGGAGTTGCTGTGGCGCGTATCCGATGCGTCGCCGCGCGAACCGAAGCGACAACGCGGACCCAAGCAGCGCAGCAGTGTGGATGCCGTGGTCGCGGCGGCGATCGAGATCGCGGATAGGGAGGGGATCGGCGCGCTCACCATGCGCGCCGTCGCCACTGAACTCGGCTCGACGCCCATGGCCATCTACACCTACGTACCGGGCAAGGCCGAACTGATCGATCTCATGCTGGACGCGGTCTATCGGGAGATGTCACGCGCCGATCTGACCGAGCTGCCCTGGCGCGACCGTGTGGCGACGATCGCCGCCGAGAACCGCGCCGTGCTGATCCACCATCCGTGGGTCGCCTACCTGCCGACCACCCGTCCGCCGCTCGGCCCCGGCGTCGTCGCCAAGTACGAACACGAACTGCGCGCCTTCGACGGCCTCGGCCTCGAGGACCTCGATATGGACGCGGCTCTCACCTTCGTACTCGGCTTCGTCACCTCCGTCGCTCGCATCGCCATCGATACCGAGCGCGCCGCCGCCGACAGTGCCATATCCGACCATCAGTGGTGGGAACGCGCCGCTCCACTGCTGGCCCAGGTCTTCGACGTCGAACGCTATCCACTGGCCGCCCGTGTCGGGGCGGTCGCGGGCCGGGCTCATGACTCCGCCTACAGCGCCGACCATGCCTACGAGTTCGGTCTCGCGCGCGTCCTGGACGGCTTGGCTCATCTCATCGAAAACCGCTGAGCCGTAAGCGGTGTCGGCTACTGATCGCCGGTGCCGATTTCGTTGTGTGGTTCCGGATGCCGCGGAGCGTCCGCAGTGCCGGGCAGCATGAAGCTCGTGGTCACAATTGCCAGAAGGATGAATCCCGCCACGATCAAGACGAGGCTGACAGTCATGACGCCCCCTTTCTCCTCTCGAGCTGACAGCTAATTATCGGCTAGCTAGATGGAGGGGTTTCCTCTCGCGGTGTCGCCACACTATGGCGTGCGACACACTTCGGCTTACGCCTTGAATTATGCGCTTGCGCCGGTGCGGTGCGCGGCGAAAGTGGTAATTCGGTGGATGACCGGCTTCGGTTGGTACCCCATTGGACGGCTTGCGATGGTCGCCCTGGAGTTGCTACCGCGGCAGGTGTTACCGAACCGCCTACCGTGCCGCATCGCCTGCCCCGGGCGTCAGACGCCGTCGCGTTGGATCCGCAGCGCGGTGATGGTCGCGGCCAATCCCTCGTATTGATTGATGAGCAGCACGATTTCGATCAGGCTGCGCTCGTCGTAGTGCTCGGCAAGGGCGGCCCAGGTGGCATCGTCGATATCGCGGGTTTCGACCAATGTGTCGACAGCGGTGAGCAGCGCGCGGTGCCTATCCGACCAGGCTTCGGCGGCGGGGCCGGTGCGAACTCGTTCCAGGATCTCCGGCGTGACGCCAGCGCGCCTGCCGAGGCGGATGTGATGGTCCATTTCATAGGCGCAGTCGCGCAGGCGGGCGACGCGCAGGATGACCAGCTCGGATTCATGCCGGGGCAATCGGCCGCCCGGCATCAATCGGCCCGAGAAGTGCAGCCAGCCGCGGAACAGGCCTTTTGTCCGGCCGAGTGTGCTGAACAGATGCGCGTCGTCGGTCCCCGCCGCGCGCGAAAGTATCTGCCAGACAACCCAGTTGATCGGGCCGAGCTCACGGAGCCGTCCGGGTGAAATGCGTGGTTGCAACGCCGAAACCATGCCTGTTCCTCCTTATCCGTCGCCCCCGGTGTGCACCGATGGAGATCTCGTCGCGGGGTCCGTGGTGGCGGACCGAATCCGAGCGTACTAGCAGGTAGGTCCGTGATCGGTGCGGCGAGTGCACTCAGTTGCGCGGTGCGCGATTCAGGGACCTCGCGGTATCCGGCAGCCCGGTTCGTGGCCTCGCCGACAAGGGTGCTCCAGGTGATGCGCAGGCGCTCGGTGCTGGTGTAGTTGGGCGGCCAGAGTCCGACTGGCCGGTTTTCTGTTGCTGGATTGTGCTGGCCTTCTTGGCTTTCCAGTGGTCTTCCCGGCGACCGCGGGTCATCATCAGTACCGGCGCGGTGGATGCGGGACGCCGGGGCGAACCGGATGAGGCAGGGAAAACGCGATGCTGGTGAAGATCAAGACCGGAGCGAATCTCTCCGGTGCGGAGCAGGAGTTCGTCGAGTGCCTGCGGTCGTATCCAACGACCGGTGTCGCATTGCTCGACCTAGCGGTCGGCGACCATGGGGACCGGCGGGTCGATGCGGTCATCCTGACCCCGCGCGGCATTACGGTGGCGGATATCAAGGGCTTCCGACGCCGCCAGAACGGGATCCTGAGCATTCCGGGCGACGGTCCGTGGGCGATCAGCGCGGAGCCGGCCGATCTGGATGAGGAGATCTCGGGCAGCCCCGTCGACCACTTGGAACACAGTGTGCACGCCGTGAAGACCAGCCTGGAACGGTCACTGATCGATCCGGGGCATATCTGCGGCGCTGTCGTACTGGTGCCGTTTCGTGGGGTCGCGGTGCGGCCCGCGCGCACCAACCTGCGTCCTGGCTTGGATGTCGTCGTCGCGAATGTGCGCGACTCGACCGAACTGCGCATCTACCTCGAGGGCTTCTCCGCCGGACCGCGCAGTTGGACCGCCGATCGGGTCGGCGTCGCCTGCGATGCGCTCGCCGCCGAAAAGCCTTCCCGCGCCGAATTGCTCGCCGATGGCTTCGACGCCGTACAGCCCGAGGCGCCGACACTGTCCGCGCGTGCGGCCAGACAGCACGTCATCCCCGCGCCGCTGCCGCCGAGTCGGCGCCAGACCACCGCGGGGTGGGTGATCTTCGCCGTTGCGCTGCTCGGCATGGTGGCCGTTCTCATCGTGATCGCGAATTCGCTCGCGCACGACTCGGCCCACCCGGCCCGCGAGCCGGATACGACGACGAGCGTGACCCCCTCGCCGCCGCCGTACCGTCCGATCGAATGCTGGCCGTTCCAGACCGGATGCTGATCCCGGTTCGGTCGAACCCGGTGGTCAGTCCCGCACGGCGCGTGAGAGTTTCGTGAATTCGATAGCCTGCTGCGCGCGCGCCAGTACATGTGTGCGGGAACGGTCGATATGTGTGGTGAGCGTGCGCAATGCGGTATCGGGATCACCGTCGAGCAGCTGTTCGGCGATCGCGATGTGCTCGGCGGTCATGGTGGCGATGCGCTCGGGCGTCGCCAGGTCGAGGGTGCGGACCGGTCGCACCCGGACGTATACGCCGGTGAGCGCGTCCGCCAGCGCCGTATTGCCCGCTGCGGCGAGCAGAGTCGTGTGGAACCGCTCGTCCGCGGCGACCAGGGCGGGTCCGGGTTCGGGCGGATCGTCGCGAAAGCCGCGCCAGGTGTCGAGTTCCGCGCGCACCAGCGACAGATCGTGTGCGGGCGCCGGCGCGCCCACGATGCTGATCACCCGCTGAATTCCCCTGGTCTCCAGCACGATCCGCAACTCGTACAGATTGTCCAGCTCCTCCAAGCGTGGACGGTACGGATACAGCCCATCGGCGTGCCGCTCCACCAGCCCGTCGGCCTGCAGCCGGGCCAGTGCTTCCCGTACCGGGGTGCGCGAGACCCCGTAGATCTCGGCCAGGCGTTCCTCGCCGAGCCGTTCGGTGGGCACGATCGCCCCGGTGGCCAGGTCCCGCCGCAGCGATTCGTATACCCGCTCGCTGAGCGGAACCCGCCCCCTGCGCGTCATGGCGGCCAGCTCAGATCGCCATCGCCGAGCGGACCGAGGTCTCCGCGCCCGCTCCGCCCTCGCCCGTGGACGTCACCCGTCCGGACTGCAGGACGTAATAACGTTGCGCCGCTTGCAAAGCAAAGCCGATGTGCTGTTCCACCAGGAGCACGCTGAGTCCGCCACGACCGGTCAGATCAATGATGGTGCGCTCGATTTCGGCGACAACCGACGGCTGGATGCCCTCGGTGGGTTCGTCGAGAATGAGCAACTTCGGCTCGGTGATCAGCGCCCTTGCGATCGCCAACTGCTGGCGCTGACCGCCGGAGAGCAGGCCCGCTTTGCGAGTCAGCAGTTCTCGCAGCGCCGGAAACAGATCGAGCGATTCATCGATCAACGCCTTGCCGCGCTTACGGCCATCGGCCACCACTTGCAGATTCTCGGCCGTGGTCAGCTGCGGGAAACTCTGTTGCCCCTGTGGCACATACGCGATGCCGCGCTTGACCCGGCGCGACGGCGACATCTTCGTGATCGTTTCACCGTTGAAGCTGATCCGGCCGGATTTGGTACCGATCAGACCGACGGCGGTGCGCAACAGTGTGGTCTTGCCCGCGCCGTTGTGCCCCATGATCGCCACCACGCTGTCGTCCGGAACGGTGATCGAGACGCCGTGGATCACCTCGGTTCGGCCGTAACCCGAATGAATGTCGATGAGCTCAAGCATCGGCGGACTCCTTCGCGGTCAGTTCCTGCGCCGTGCGCGCGTCTTCGAGTTCGGTGCCGATGGCCGCGGCGGTGCCGAGGTAGACCTCCTGCACCTTCGGATCGGCCTGCACCTGTTCGACGGTGCCCTCACTGAGCACCTTGCCCGCGGCCAGCACTGTCACCGAGGTCGCGAAGGATCGCATGAAGTCCATATCGTGCTCGACCACCACGACGATGCGTTCACCACCGATGCGGCGCAACAGATTTCCGGTCTCCTCGCGCTCCTCGGCGCTCATGCCCGCCACCGGTTCGTCGAGCAACAGCACCGAGGCGTTCTGCACCAGCAGCATGCCGATCTCGAGCCATTGCTTCTGCCCGTGCGCCAATACGCCCGCGGGCTTATCGCGCAGGTCGCCGAGACCGGTGATCTCCAGAGCCTCTTCGATACTCGGCAACACCGACTTGCGGCGCCGCAGCAGCGTCACTGCCGACCGGCCCGCCCCCGCCGCGATATCGAGGTTCTGCAAGACGCTCAACTGCTCGAAAACGCTTGCCGTCTGGAAGGTTCGCCCGATTCCGAGCCGGGCGATCTGGTGCACCTTCTTACCGAGGAATTCGACGCCGGTTTTCTGCGCCGATCCGCTGGCGGGCACCAGACCGGTGATCGCATCGATGAGCGTGGTCTTGCCCGCGCCGTTGGGGCCGATGAGGAATCGCAGATCGCCTTGCAGCACGGTCAGATCAACGTCGGAGACGGCCTTGAATCCATCGAAACTCACCGATAGGCCGCGAATTTCGAGATACTCGCTCGACATACCCGCATTGCCACCGGGTTTCGGTTCGTGTGCGTGCCCACCCGTCACCCGACCACCGCCCCCCGTCGAATCGCTTCGCGATGCTGTATTCATCGGGATTCCACCTTATCCTCGGAAACCGGTACGACTTCGGGCAGCGGTGCAGCGACGACGACCGGTGCGGACTCGACGGTTTTGCGGAAGCGGCTGTCCAGCAACCCCTTCAGCATCGGCCACACTCCGGCCAGACCAGCCGGAATGAATCCGACCACCACGATGAACAGCACACCCTGCAGATAGGTCCAGCTGGACGGGAATTCTTCCGACAGCGCGGTCTGCGCCCATGCGACGCCGATTGCGCCGAGTACCGGCCCGAGCAGTGTGGTTCGCCCGCCGATCGCGACACCGATGATGAAGGCGATGGACGGCACCACGCCGATATCGGCAGGGGAAATGATGCCGACGATCGGGGTGAACAGCGCCCCCGCGATACCGGCGAAGAACGCCGCCACGACATACGCCACGATCTTGATATTGGCCGGATCGTAGCCGAGGAAGCGCACCCGCTCCTCCTGATCACGCACGGCCACAAGTAGTTCGCCGTATCGGCTGTGCATCAGCTGGCGCACCGCCGCGACCACCAGGAGCAGTGCGCCCGCCGCGATGAAGAACAGCATCTGCCGGTTCACCGGATCCGAGAGTTTGAAGCCGAAAAAGGCGCGGAAGTCCGACAGCCCGGTGAACCCGCCGATCTTCTGCTGACCGGTGAGCAGAATCGCCAGCGCCGCCGCCAGCGCCTGGCTCAGAATCGCGAAATACGTACCCTTGACCCGGCGCTTGAAGACGCCGTAGCCGAGTGCCGCCGCCACCAGTGCTGGCAGCACCAGAATGCCGATCAGGGCGACCGGCCCGGATGCGAAAGGCCGCCAGAACGATGGCAATTCGCGAATTCCGGCGATCTCCATGAACTCCGGCACATCGTTGTGCAACCGGGCCGCATCGGCCATCTGCATATGCATGGCCATGATGTAGGCGCCGATGCCGAAGAACACGCCCTGTCCGAGGGTGAGCATTCCGCCACGTCCCCAGGCCAATCCGATGCCAGCTGCCACGATCGCGAAGCACAGGAACTTGGCGAGCAGGTTGAGTCGGAAGTCGCTGAGCACAGCGGGCGCGACCGCGAACAGCAGGATCGCGGCGACGATGAAGCCGCCCCAAGCGGTCACCGAAGGATATGCGCGCCAACGTTGTCCGAGTGTGGTCATGCCAGACTCCTCGTTCGAACGGTGAACAGCCCCTGCGGACGGACCTGCAGGAAGATGACGATGATGACGAAGACGATCACCTTCGCGATCGAGGCCGTTGTCGAATACTCGATATAGGAATTCAGCAGTCCGAGTGCGAAGGCCGCGATCACCGTGCCTTTGATCTGCCCGAGCCCGCCGATCACGACCACCAGGAAGGCGTCGATCAGATAGCTCTGCCCGATGGTGGGACTGGTCGAACCGATCAGGGTCAGCGCGACGCCAGCGACCCCGGCCAGACCGGAGCCGATGAAGAAGGTGCTGATATCGGTGATGCGGCTGGAAACGCCGCTGGTCTCGGCCAAACCGCGGTTCTGTACGACCGCGCGGATGCGCCGACCGAGCGGGGTCGTCTTCAGCACGGTCGCCAGCGCGGTCACCGTGACGACCGCGAGTACCAGAATGAAGATGCGGGTCTTGGGCACCACGGCGCCGAGGATGGTGACACCGCCGCTCAGCCAATCGGGAGCGAGCACATTCTTGGCGGGTGCGCCGAAGATATCGCGGGCCGCCTGTTGCAACACCAGTCCGACGCCGAAGGTGACCAGCAGGGTGTCCAGCGGTCGGTCGTACATCCAGCGGATCAGGCCCATTTCCAGGGCCGCGCCGAGTAGACCGCCGACCAGGAAGCCGATCAGCAGTGAAACGACCAGCGATACCCCGGTCGACGAGATGACCTTCTGCACGACATAAGTCGTGTAGCACCCGGCCATGATGAATTCGCCGTGCGCCATATTGATCACGCCCATCTGACCGAACGTCAGGGAAAGGCCGAGCGCGGCGAGCAGAAGAATGGATCCCAGACTCAGCCCGGTGAAGAGCTGGCCGATCAACACATCCATACGGGGACTCCTAACAGTGTCGGCCGAATGCGGGCTCCGTCGCCACGGAGCCCGCACCCGGCGCTAGTCGACTACTTGAGGCCCTTGGCCCACTCGTAGGACTTCAGGTACGGGTCCGGCGTGACGGCCTTGCCCGAGTCCCACACCGTGTAGATCAGTCCGTCCGGCCGGATCTCGCCGATGCGGGCGGTCTTGGTGATGTGGTGGTTGGAGCCGTCGACGGTGACCAGGCCCTCCGGCGCTTCGAAGGTCACGCCGTCGGCGGCGGCCTGAATATCGGCCACCTTGAACGACTTTGCCTTCTCAACGGTGTTCTTCCACAGGAAGACCGAGGCGTAGGCGGCCTCCATGGGATCCGAGGTCGGCTTATCGGCACCGAACGCGGCCTTGTAGTCCGCGACGAATTTCTTGTTCACCGGGGTGTCGACGGTCTGGTAATAGTTCCACGCCGTCAGCTGGCCCGCGATGTTCTGCGCGCCGATGCCCGCGACCTCTTCCTCGGCGATGGACACCGAAACCACCGGCATATCAGCGGCTTTCAGGCCCGCGTTGGTGTATTCGCGGAAGAAGGCCACATTCGAGTCGCCGTTGAGGGTGTTGAATACCGCTCCCGCCTTGGCATTACGGACCTTGTTCACGATGGTGGAGAAGTCGGTGGAGCCCAGCGGGGTGTAGTCCTCACCCTTGATCTCGATACCGTTCGCCGCGGCGTAGGCCTTGATCTCGCGGTTGGCGGTCTGCGGGAAGACGTAGTCGGAGCCGACCAGGTAAAGGGATTTGATGCCCTTCTGCTTCAGGTAGTCCAGCGCGGGCAGGATCTGCTGGTTGGTGGTCGCGCCGGTGTAGAAGATGTTCTTGCTGTCCTCCAGGCCCTCGTACTGGACCGGGTAGTAGAGCAGCGAGTTCAGGCTCTCGAACTTCGGCTTCATGGCCTTGCGGCTCGACGAGGTCCAGCCGCCGAATACCGCCGCGACACAGTCGGAGCTGATCAGCTTTTCGGCCTTCTCCGCGAAGGTCTTCGGGTCGGAGGCACCGTCTTCGAGCACCAGGTCGAGTTTCTTGCCCATGACCCCGCCTGCGGCGTTGATCTGGTCGACGGCGAGCTTGGTCGAGTTGGCGACGGTGACCTCGGAGATCGCCATGGTGCCGGACAGCGAGTGCAGTGAACCGATCTTGATCGAGTCCTTCGACGTGTCGACACAGGATGCGGCGTTGGAGCCGCTGGTCGAGGCGTCGTCCTTGGCGCCACAGCCGGTCAGCAACAGACCGGCTAGTGCGACGGCCGTCGGTGCGACCAACGCCCTGGTGACGCGGCGGGAACGCGATCGATGGATGTCACGGGATTCTGGCATGGGGGCGGCCCCTTCTCTCCTCATCAGGTGTTCGGCGGCACTGCGCGCGCCGCGCCGAATAAGCCCGCCTTTGCGCCGGTCACGGCCACTTACGGCGGCTTGCTAGTCGCTCGAAAGGGGGCTGTAGACCGGGTTGTATACAGCGGCTGTATTCGTGGTGCGAACGTTAGACAGAAGTTGTTGCGCCGGAATATCTCTCGGTGACGAGTCCGTTGCGGTTGTTTCCGCCGTGTGAACCTTTGTGGTAATCGCTCGGTAAACGGCTGTGCGGAGGCGAGCTGGCTACGGTTGCGTAGCAAGACGGCGGTACGGCAGTCTCCTTTTGTACAACGTCAAATCGCCGATTCCGTGGCCGCCAGGTCGTGGAGGCGTGAGTCGAGGAGGACCGATGGGTCACTACAAGGCGAACGTTCGGGATATCGAGTTCAACCTGTTCGAGGTGTTCGGACTGGACAAGCTCCTGGATACCGGTGCCTATGGCGATCTCGATTCGGATACCGTGCGGGAGATCCTCGCCGAGGTGAAGCGGCTGGCCGAGGGGCCGGTTGCGGAATCCTTCACCGCGGCCGACCGTGAACCTGTGGTCTACGACCCGGCCACCTATTCGATTTCGGTGCCCGAGGCGCTGCGTAAGACCGTCGCGGCCGTGCAGGAGGCCGACTGGAGTCGGCTCGGTATGCCGGAGGGGATGGGCGGCACACCCGCACCCGCCGCGGTGGTCTGGTCGGTCAACGAGATGCTCACCTGCGCCAACCCGGCGGCGAGCTTCTTCAATATGGGCCCGGTGATGTCCTCGGTGCTGTTCAACGTCGGCACCGAGCAGCAGAAGCAGTGGGCCACAAAGGGTTACGACCGCGGCTGGGCGGGCACCATGGTGCTGACCGAACCCGATGCCGGTTCCGATGTCGGTGCGGGGCGTACCAAGGCGATCGAGCAGGAGGACGGCTCCTGGCATATCGAGGGCGTCAAGCGCTTCATCTCCGGCGGCGATGTCGGTGAGACGGCCGAGAACGTCTTCCACCTGGTGCTGGCCCGGCCGGAGGGCGCAGGTACGGGTACCAAGGGGCTCTCGCTGTTCTATGTGCCGAAATACCTCTTCGATCACGAGACGCTCGAGTTGGGCGACCGCAATGGCGTCTACGTGACCGGTGTCGAGCACAAGATGGGTCTGAAGTCCTCGCCCACCTGTGAGCTGACCTTCGGCGCGACCGATGTGCCCGCCAAGGGCTGGCTGGTCGGCGAGGTGCACAACGGCATCGCGCAGATGTTCCAGGTGATCGAGAACGCCCGCATGGTGGTCGGCATCAAGTCCGCCGGCACGCTGTCCACCGGTTACCTCAACGCCCTCGACTACGCCAAGCAGCGCGTACAGGGTGCGGATCTGACCGAGATGTCGGATAAGGCGGCCCCGCGCGTCACCATTGCCCACCATCCCGATGTGCGGCGTTCGCTGGCGATGCAGAAGGCCTACGCCGAAGGCCTGCGCGCGGTGTACCTGTACACCGCTGCCCATCAGAATGCCGATGTGGCACAGCTGGTCTCGGGTGCGGACGCCGAATTGGCGCACCGGATCGACGATCTGCTGCTGCCGATCGTCAAGGGCGTCGGATCGGAGCGGGCCTACCAGTACCTCACGGAATCGCTGCAGACGCTGGGTGGTTCGGGTTATCTGCAGGACTACCCGATCGAGCAGTACATCCGGGACGCGAAGATCGACTCGCTGTACGAGGGCACCACCGCCATCCAGGCGCAGGATTTCTTCTTCCGCAAGATCATTCGCGATAAGGGGATGGCGCTCGCCCATGTCACCGGGCAGATCGCCGCGTTCCTGGAGGCGAGGACCGGTCACTTCGAGGCTGAGCGGGCGCTGCTGGCCACCGCGGTCGCCGATGTGCAGGCGATGGCCGCGTCGCTCACCGGATATGCGATGGCGTCGCAGCAGGATCCGAAGGAGCTGTACAAGGTCGGGCTCGGCTCGGTGCGCTTCTTACTCGCGGTCGGCGATCTGCTCATCGGCTGGCGCCTGCTGGTGCAGGCCGAGGTCGCGGCCGCCGCACTGGCCGCCGAAGCGCAGGACAAGGACCGCGCCTTCTATGCCGGAAAGGTCGCTGTCGCAAGGTTCTTCGCGAAAAACGCACTGCCGGAATTGACCGCCGTCAAGAACATCATCGCCGCCATCGACAACGACGTCATGGAGTTGGACGAAGCGGCATTCTGACCGCGTTGCCGTGTGGTGGGCGCGATGTCGCGTCCACCACACACAGTCTCACATGGCTTTTCGTCACCGCATACATGTGATTGCGCATGTGCGGTGCCGAAAAGCCTTGCGGCGTCGCACATGTGTCAGTCGGCGAGCAGCTTGAGGACGACTGGGCGGGATAGGGTGCCCGCTACCTGGCGGGCGAGTTGGTTGGCGCTGGTGCCGTCGGCGTGCGCGGTGCGCAGGGCGGCGGCGAGTTCGGCGCGGGCCGCGTCGGCCGCGGCCTGGGCCTCGCGGAGTTGTCGGGCGGCTTGGTCGACCGGATTGGTCGGCGCGTCGTGGTGGGGTGGGGGCGAGGGGGTTGCCGATGCCGCGGCGGGTGTGTCAACGGGGCTGGCCGATTCGGTGGTCAACTCGTTGACCGACTCGCGATGCCGCACCGATCTATCCCGCCGCATCGCCGCCCTGGCGAACTCCATCATGAATTCGCGGGTGGCGTCCCGATTCTCGGCGTCGGCGCCGAGCAGCAGGCGCGTGGTCTGCGGGACCGCGAGGCTCCAATTGGACAGGCCACACAGCGCGAGCAGCAGTCGGCCCGCGCGGCTCTCGTCCACGTCGAACTGCTCCTTGGCGCGATCGAATTTCTGCACGTAGTGCTGGGCGCGCCAGCCGTCGATATCGTGCGCATCGGTGCCGCGATGCAGACCTTCCCAGAGCAATAGCCGCAGCAGCTGCGGATTTTCGCGGTGGTAGTCGAACAGCTTGCCCACGTACTCGCCGGGTTCGGTGTCGGCCAAGGGCTGGACCACATCCAGGAACTCGCGCATGGTGTCGATCAGGATGACGTCGAAGAGCTTGTCCTTGCTGCCGAACAGGCCGTAGATGCGCTCCTTGTTCACCCCGGCCGCCTCCGCGATCCGGTCCACCCGCGCTCCGGCCAGGCCGTATTCGGCGAATTCGTCACGCGCGGCGCGCAATAGAGCCTGCTTGGTCGCATCGCTCCGTTTCATCGTGACCGTCATGACTGTGACTTTACCATTCCATTAAACCAACTATTTGGTTGACAGCCGTGGCTTCGTGGGCCTAACTTCATCGCTATGGCAACGCCGACTCTTCAGCTTCCGACCGGTATCCCGGTCAAGGCACGCATTCGCAGCGCGTCACCACGTGCGCACACCGGGCGTACCCTCCCTGTCTTCGTCCTGTCCGCCCTGCTGGCCACCGGCCAGATGTACATTCCGATTCCCCTGTTCACGGCCATGAAGGCGGACTGGAACGTGGGTGCTGGCGTGATGACCTGGATCATCAGCGCTTTCGCCTTCGGCTATGCGGGTGGCTTCGTGCTGTTCGGCCCGCTGTCGGACCGCTACGGCCACCGGCGTGTATTGGTCACCGGCATGATCGTCGCTGCGGTGGTCACACTGTTGACTGGTCTATCGTTCGGCGCTCCGGTCGCGGTCGGTCTGCGGGTCGTGCAGGGTTTGGTCGTCGGTTCGATTCCACCGGCGATCATGGCCTACATCGCCACGCGCATCGCCCCGGCGCATCGCGCGGTGGTCACCATGTCGGTGGCCACTTCCTTCCTTGCCGCGACGGTATTGGCGCAGATCGCCTCGCAGGCCGTTGTCGCTTCGTTCCCGTGGCGCACCATGTTCATCGGCTCGGCTGTCGTCTTCGTGGCGCTCGCCTTCGTGCTGCGCGCGGTCATGCTCGACGACGCGCCGACCGGCCGGGACAAGCCGCTGGTGCACAGCTATGCCGCGATCCCAGCGGTGCTGCGGATCAAGGCGCTGTTGCCGATGCTGGCCGCGGGCGCGCTGAGCATGGCGGTGATGGTCGGGGTGTACACCGGCATCGAAATCACCGGTTTGGTCAAGAGTTCCGGCGAACTGCTCGCACTGCGGGCCGGTGCGCTGCCGGTGATGTTCGCGCTGCCGCTGCTGGCCATCCCGCTCTCGCGCCTGACCAAGCCGGGGCAAATGGTGCTCGGTGTGCTGGTCGCCGCGACCGCCATGGTGATCGCCACCTTCGAGGGCGCCCATCTCGCGGTGCTGACCATCCTGCTCGCGGTGCTGGTCGGCGGCCTCGGTGTCATCGCACCGGCGGTCCTGCAGACCGCGGGGGAGTTGGGCGGCGAAGCACGCGCCGCCGCCTCCTCGGTCGCCATGTTCAGCTTCTACGTCGGCGCGACCGCCGGACCGCTGGTCGCCGCCGCCGCTGCGCCACACGGCTTTTCGGTCCTGGCCTGGACACTGGCGATTCTGCTGGTCCTGGCCCTCGGCCTGACCCTGGTCGGCGTACGCATCCAGCGCCCGACCCAACCGGTCTGAACGGACCTGAACAGCTAGTGCAGTCACCGAACTGCCGCACCCAAGAAAGGGTGCGGCAGTTCCGGCGCCCCCGCCATCGCAACATCCTCGGGTAGCGCTGCGTTGTAGCGCTTTTCGTTGTCGACGGTCATATGGTGGTTGTGGATGGCGTATCGAACCACCATGTCACTCCCCTCGGTGGGGGAACCGCCAATTGACTACGCTCGATGTTGGTGCTCGGTTGGCGTAGTGAAAAGGTGGCTTCTGTGTTGGGGTGGGCCACCATTTGACGACGTTCGCTTGGGGGAGCGGTGAGGGTTATTTGAGGACGTAGGGGGAGACCGAGCTTCGGTGTTCGCTGATGTCGAGGACTTTGCCGAGAGGGGGGAAGGCGCGTTGGGGGCAGTTGGCGCGTTCGCAGACGCGGCAGCCGGCACCGATCGGTGTGGCCTTGGCCTCGTCGAGATCGATGCCATCGGCATAGACGACCCGTCCCGCGTGCCGCAGTTCGCAGCCCAGGCCGATCGCGAAGGTCTTGCTGGCCTGGCCGTATCGAGTCGCGCGGCGTTCGACGGTGCGGGCGACCCACAGGTACTTGCGGCCGTCGGGCATCTGGGCGATCTGGGTCATGATCTTGCCGGGGTAGGCGAAGGTCTCGTAGACATTCCACAGCGGGCAGGTGCCGCCGCTGGCGGAGAAGTGGAAACCCGTGGCGGACTGGCGCTTGGACATGTTGCCCGCCCGATCTACCCGCACGAACGAGAACGGAACCCCGCGTAACTTCGGGCGCTGCAGGGTTGAGAGGCGATGGCAGATCGTCTCGTAACTTTGGGTGAAGAAGGCCGAGAGCCGCTCGATATCGTACCGGAAATCCTCGGCGACCTCGTGAAAGTGGGTGTAGGGCAATACGGTTGCCGCGGCGAAGTAGTTGGCAAGGCCGAGCATGGCCAGCTTGCGGGTGTCCTCGGAGGCGAAATTGCCCTCCTCCACCAGCTTTTCGAGCAGATCGCCGCATTCGAAGTAGGCGAGTTCGGCGGCGAGTTTGAAGGTGCGCTGGCCGCCGGACAGATGCGGCGCGATCTCGAGGCGCTGGGTTTCGGGGTCGTAGCGGTGCAGTACGCCCTCGCCGAGATCGATCCGCTCGACGATGTGCACATCGTAGGCGCGCAACCTGCGCGCGATCTCGCTGTTCACATCGCCGCCGTGGAAGCGTATGCGGGCGGTGAGTTCCTCTGCGGCGGCATCCAATTCGTGGATGTAGTTCTGCCGCTGATAGAAGAAGTCACGCACCTCCTCGTGCGGTTTGCTGATCGCCGCGCTGCCGGAACCGTCGGCGAAACGGTCCTCGGTGGCGGCGGCCAGCTGTGCGGAGGTATTGCGGTACCGGTTGTGCATATTGACCAGTGCACGCGCCATACTCGGGTGCGCGGAGACCATATCCGCGATCTCCTGGGTATCGGCCTCGATGCCGAGCTCCTGGTCCATCACGACCTCTTGGAGTTCGGCGATGAGCCGGGTGTCGTCCTGGGAGGAGAAGAAGGTCGCGTCGACGCCGAACACTTCGCTGATCCGCAGCAGCACCGGCACGGTCAGCGGGCGCACATCGTGTTCGATCTGATTGAGGTAACTCGCCGAGATCTCCAGCTTCTGGGCGAGTGAGACCTGGCTCAGCCCGCGCTCGGTCCGCAGCTGACGAAGCCGCGCCCCCACGTAAGTCTTGGCCACGCGTCCAGTTTATGGGGGTATTCGCACACTTGCCAACAGGTAATTAGCAGCAGTGCTGAGCGATAGGTCACAGCTGTATTCACCCACCCCGCCGACTTCGCCGGCTTGTCATCCCCTTGGGTTACCGTCGACTGGTGCTGTTCTCGGATGTCGTGCAGGCCTCGGAGACCGTCCGTGCGACCCGGTCCCGCAAAACGAAGATCGCCACCTTGGCCGCGCTCTTGGCCGCGGCCGCCCCGGATGAACTCGAGCCGGTGGTTGCCTGGGTGTCCGGTGAATTGCGTCAGGGGCGGATCGGCACCGGCTGGCGCACTCTGACCACGCTCGACAGCGCGCCGAGTGCGGTTGCGACGCTAACGGTTTCGTCGGTCGACGGCATGCTGAGCGAGTTGGCCACCACCTCGGGTCCCGGCTCGGCGAACCGGCGCAAGGAACTGCTCACGGCATTGTGGGCCGCCGCCACCGCCGAACAGCAGGCCTTCCTCATGCGCCTGCTCGGCGGCGAGTTGCGCCAGGGCGCGCTCACCGCGATTGTCGCGGAGGCGGTCGCCGTGGCCGCGGCGGTGCCGATCGAGCTGGTCCGGCGGGCGTACATGCTCTCCGGGCAACTGCCCGTCACGGCCGTCGCCGCGCTGACCGGTGGGGTCGATGCGCTGAGCGAGTTCCGACTCGAGGTCGGCCGCCCGATCCAGCCCATGCTCGCCGCACCCGGCGCGACGCTGGACGAAGCGATGGCCGAATTCGGCGACGAGGTGAGCGTCGAACACAAACTCGACGGCGCGCGCATCCAGGTGCATCGCGAGGACTCACGGGTCTGGGTGTTCACCAGGACGCTGCGCGATATCACCGCTGGGGTGCCGGAACTGGTCGAATTGGTCACCCAGCTCGATTGCACAAGTGTGGTGCTGGACGGAGAAACGTTGGCGCTCACCGACTCCGGGCGGCCGCGTCCGTTCCAGGAGACCATGAGCCGCTTCGCCGAAGTCAGTTCGACCAGGGATCTGCTGCTGCATCCGTACTTCTTCGACTGCCTGTACCTGGACGGTGCGGATCTGCTCGACGCCCCGCTGCACGAGCGCCGCGCGGCACTGACCAAGGTGGCGGCCGCGCACAGTATCCCGGCCCTGATTCGGCCCGATGCCGAGGCGGCCGCCGAATACTTCGACAGTGCGCTGGCCGCCGGGCACGAGGGCGTCATGATCAAGTCGTTGACCGCGCCGTACGCCGCGGGCCGTCGCGGCCGGGCCTGGCAGAAGATCAAGCCGACGCACACCCTCGACCTGCTGGTGCTCGGCGCCGAATGGGGTTATGGACGGCGCACCGGATACCTGTCGAATCTGCATCTCGGCGCGCGCGACCCGGAAACCGGTGACCCGGTCATGGTCGGCAAGACCTTCAAAGGCCTCACCGACGCGCTTCTGCAATGGCAGACCACCGAATTCCCGCGCCATGAGCGCGCCCGCGACGAATACACCGTGTACCTCTGGCCCGAGCTCGTGGTCGAAATCGCCCTCGACGGTGTCCAGGTCAGCCCGCGCTATCCGGGCGGTGTCGCCCTGCGCTTCGCCCGCGTTGTCCGGTATCGCCCGGACAAGACCGCGGCCGATGCCGACACCATCGAAACGGTTCGCGCGTTGCTGCCGTGATCGGGTGCGGCCGCCGAGCTTCGGCAGGTAGAGACCAAAGCCACGGTAGCCGACCGGAAACGGGGTCCCGACAGGTGGCAACCGTTTGGCAATGCTGATCGCGAGTGTCGCACACTGGAGGGGTGACCGCGGATCTCCTGGTACTCCTGATCGTCATTGTCACGGCACTCGCATTCGATTTCACCAACGGCTTCCACGACACCGCCAATGCGATGGCAACCTCCATCGCCACCGGCGCACTGCGGCCACGGGTCGCGGTCGCGGTGTCCGCGGTCTTGAATCTGATCGGCGCATTTCTGTCGGTGGCGGTCGCCGCGACGGTGGCCAAGGGCATTGTCCGGCTCGACGCCGTCCAGGGTGAGGCGCTGCTGATCATCGTGTTCGCCGGTCTGGTCGGCGGCATTCTGTGGAATCTGCTGACCTGGCTGTTCGGCCTGCCGTCGAGTTCCTCGCACGCGCTGTTCGGCGGCCTGATCGGCGCGACCATCGCCGCACTCGGCTGGGGTGGGGTGATCTGGGCGCACGGCGCGGACGGTGTGCTGGCCAAGATCGTGCTGCCCGCCCTGCTCGCGCCGATCGTGGCCGCACTGGTCTCCGCGATCGGCACCTGGGGCGTTTACCGGATCACCAGGCGTTCCGATCCGGACAAGGTGAACGAGGGCTTCCGCTGGGGCAGATCGGTTCGGCCTCGCTCGTTTCGCTGGCGCACGGCACCAATGACGCACAGAAGACGATGGGTGTCATCTTCCTCGCCTTGGTCGCGCACGGCACGCTCAGCAAGAACGACGAGATGCCGTTGTGGGTGATGGCGGCCTGCGCCGTCGCCATCGCGGCGGGCACCTACCTCGGTGGCTGGCGGATCATTCGCACCCTGGGCAAGGGGCTCGTCGAGATCGATTCGCCGCAGGGGCTGGCCGCAGAATCCTCCTCCGCCGCCATCATTCTCACCTCCGCACACTTCGGGCTGCCGCTCTCGACCACGCAGACCGCGACCGGATCGATCCTCGGCACCGGGCTCGGTAAGGGTGCGGAGGTGCGCTGGGGTGTGATGGGCCGGATGACCGTCGCCTGGTTGCTGACACTGCCGCTCGCGGGTGTGGCGGGTGCGGTGTGCTGGGCCATCGCACATGTCATCGGCGGGCTGCCCGGGGTGCTGGTGGTGTTCGCACTGCTGGTCGGGCTGTCGGTGCTGATGTATCTGCGGTCGCGGCGAGATCCGGTGGACACCAGCAATGTCAACGAATGGCCCGGCGGGGCAGCCGAGGCCGTCACGCCGGACGCCGGTGCCGAGGTTGCGAAGGCCGCCGCGTCGGTCGCGCAGGACGGGCAACACGAGGTGACCGCCGATGGGCAATCGCCGCCCGCCGGATCGTCCCCGGCGGGGACCAACACACCCGATAGCCGTACGGCCCAGGTCTGAGGAGGCGCACCGTGCACACACTCGTCACGAATTTGCACGCGCTGTGGCAGGTGACCGTCGCAGGTCTGCTACTCGGCGCGGGTCTGCCGATAGTCTTCGCGGTCGGGGTACGGCTGTGGTCGGTCGCCGATGCCACGTCCGCGGACGGCCGTGCCGCCCGGCGCAACTACCCCGCGCTGGCCGGAGCCTACGTCTGCTTCGCGCTGATCATCGCCGCGATTGTTACCGGAATTCTTTACACCGCGAAGGCCTTCCTGGCCGCTGAGTTCGGTATTCATCTGTTCGGACAGTAGGAAGGGTGCACCGTGACTGAATCCGCTCGCGTCCGGCCGAATCTGCTCGGCCGGGTCATCGGCTGGCTGCGGGCCGGATATCCGCAGGGGGTTCCGCGGTCGGACTACGTCGCCCTGTTCGCGGTGCTGCACCGCCATCTGACCGATTACGAGGTGGTGGTGATCGCCGAGCAGCTGGTGGACTCCAATCCGGATAGCGAGATCAGCCACACCGATATCGAAGCGGCGATCGCCCGGATGGCGATGGAGCAGCCGGACGCGCACGATATCGCCAGGGTTGCTTCACATTTGGCGGCAGGTGGCTGGCCGCTCGCGACACCACTCAACGATGCCGACTGAAATCTGTTCGCCGATACCACCTTTCGCTGGCCAGATCCCCGGCTCCGCAGCAGAATAGCTCGGGGCAATCGGCCCTCATCATCGAGTTCCGTTCGCGGGGAACGATATTCGCTGTGGCCCAGGTCTCTCGACATGTAGCAATCCCGGACAATCGACCGATACTCCGATCGGAGCGCGACGCCGCGCCCCGATTCGAGAAGGAGGTCGATCATGGTGCTGTGGACGACGAGTTCACGCACGGTACGACGGATGCTGGTGCAGACCGTTGTCGCCGGGACATTGGCACTCGCTCCCGCGGCGGTCGTCGCGCCCGCGTTCGCCACCCCGGACACCGGCGCCCCAACGGCGGCGCCGACTCCCGCCCCGATTCCCACTCAGGCTCCTGCGCCGACACAACCCGCGCCGACGCAAACGCCCCTGCCCACCCAGAGCCCTACTCCGCTCCCGACCCCGCCGCCCGATATCTACGGTCCGGACGGCTACGGCCCTGATGGCTACGACCGCTCGGGTTACGACCATTCGGGTTATGACCGTGCGGGCCGAGACCGCTTCGGTTACGACCGGAGCGGTTACGACGGATCGGGTTACGACCACGCGGGCCGTGACCAGTTCGGTTATGACCGCAGCGGCTATGACCTGTGGGGTTACGACCGCTGGGGCCGCGATTCGGCCGGTTACAACCGACAGGGTTGCAGTCTGAAGGGCCCGGACCGCCCCGACGCCGACCACGAGGAGTGCGAGCGGCAGCGCCAGGCCAACCCGTCCACCGGCAGCGCCGGCTGACCGGGCTTCCCAGGCGATTCACAGCTGGATCGCCAGCATTCTCGAGGTAGTCCGAGCAGGATGACGATGTCGGCGAACGGAAGCGGGCTCCCGCAAACAGGGGCCTACCCCACGGCTTCCAACTCGCTCGACCCCGACGGTTCACTGCTCGGACCGTCTCTCCGCCGACCGGCGGCGCTGATCCCTCGCTCGCGCCGCCGGTCCGCGAACACCTCGGTGGACAGTTGCGGAGACCGCGGTTTCAGCGGGAGCAGCCAGACGGTCGCGGCGACGAGCGCGATGGTGGCGAGCAGCGTGTACGAATCGCCGAGCAGGAACTGCCACGGCGTCCACCGGAATTCCCGGCCGTTGGTCTGCGGTACCAGCCAGATGAGCCCCTGGGGCAGTAGTGGTAGTTCCGGATCCCATGATCCGACCTGATCGATCTGTAGCGGCCATGCGAAGACGAACAGATAGATGACCGCGGGAACGCCGATCCGGATGGTGAGCGAGCGATGGCGCAGCGCGTGGATCAGCCACAGCAGCGCTGGCACGATCCACACCCAGTAGTGGGTCCAGGAAATCGGCGAGACCAGCAGCATCACCGTGGCCGCGAGCAGCGCGCCGAGCAATTCGTCCCCGCGCAGGTGGGCGATCCGCGCCGCTGCGATCCCGGCGAGTGCGAGCAGACCGGCGCAGACGAACGAGGACGTGGTGTCATCCCAGGTCGACCATTCCAGGCGGCCGAACATGCCGTTGATGGACTGGTTCTGCACATAGGCGAAGCCGATACGGTTCTGCGAGGTCGTGGTCGTCGTCCAGAACTGCAGCGCCTGAGTCGGCCGATACCAGAAGCCGATCGCGACCGTCGCGGCGAAGGTCGCGGTGGCCGTGGCGGCGGCGCGGAACTGGCGGGTGATGAGCAGGTAGACGATGAAGACCGCGGGTGTCAGCTTCAACCCCGTCGCGATACCGATGAGGATGCCTCGATACCGGCTCTCCTTGGGGATGGCGAGATCCGCTAACACCAACGCCATGAGGATCGCGCTGAGCTGTCCGAATCGAAACGCCTGCTGGACCGGCTCCAGCCAGATCGCGGCCCCGGTGACGGCGATGGTTATCGCGAGCAAACCAGGACCGCGCCGGCGTTGTTGGAGCCTCGCGGCGCTCCACACGCTCACGAACAGCGATACCAGCGTCAGAACCGTGACGCCGGTCCCGATGTAGTTGATGGGGAAGCGTGCGAGTTCGGCACAGATCCACGCGGCGAAGACGGGGTAGAGGAAGGGCAGGCCCATCGGGCCGCGCCCGTCGTACAGCAACGCCGGATGCGTCGCGGCGGCCGCGCCGCCCCACATATAGACCTGTAAATCTATTTGATGCCAGTACATCTGCCAGTTCGGCCGTAGAAAGGCCAGCCAGGCACCGATGGACAGGGACGTGAATACGATTGCGGCACTGAGCGATAACTTGTGCGGGAATTTGGGCTGGATCTCCGCACCGGCAGCGCGCTGTTCTCCTGATTGCAGGATGACAGCCATGGAGTTGTTATTCCTTCATCAGGTGATACAGCTCGAACGGACAGCAAACCTTTAGCTAAACTAAGAGCAATTCAGCCTATCATCGGCGCCCGTCGATGGCTGCCCATGCTTCCCCGGGATGGAGAGGTCTATCCGGCGAGCACGCGCAGCAGATGCTCGACCTCTGACCGGATCGCGCCGCGTGCGGGTGTCAGGTACTTGCGGGGATCGGAGACCGCGGGGCTGTCGGCGAGAGTGGTCCGGATCGCGTCGGTGGCAAGGACATTCAGCCGGGTGGCGATATTGATTTTGGTCATACCGTGTTCGACGGCGGCGCGCAGTCCCGCGTCGGGTACACCGGAGGAGCCGTGCAGCACCAAGGGGACGGGCACCTTCGCTGCCAGCCGGGCAATCAGGTCGTTATCCAATTCGGCGGTGCGGGTGTGCATGGCGTGTGAGGAGCCGACGGCGACGGCCAGGGCGTCGACGCCGGTGGTCGCGACGAATTCGACCGCCTCGTCCGGATCGGTACGAACCCCGGGCGCGTGTGCGCCGTCCTTGCCGCCCACCTCGCCGAGTTCGGCCTCGACGAAGACCTCGCGTTCGTGACACCAGCGGGTGATATCGGCAGTGGCGGTGACATTTTCGGTGTAGTCGAGAGTGGACCCGTCGTACATGACCGAGCGAATGCCGAGTTCGACTGCGGTGCGGATGAGTTCGAACGAGGTGGCGTGGTCCAGATGCACGGCGATATCGGCGGTGCTGTCGGCGGCGATGCGCAGGCAGGCGAGGGCGATCGGGGCCAGACCGCCGTGGTAGTGCACCGTATTCTCCGAAAGCTGGAGCAGCACCGGCCGTTCGGCCGTTTCTGCGGCCGCGGCGATGGCTTCGGCGTGCTCGAGCGTGATCACGTTGAAAGCGCCGAGGCCGCCCGGACGGGCAGCGGTGATCAGGTCCGGGACGGGTCTAGAGGTCATGCGGATGTCTCCTGCGGGGTGGCTAGTCGTTCGACGACCACCGTGGGTGCGATACGGGTGCGCAGGCAGCGGTCGATCTCACCGGCAACCGGTATGACGACCGCCGCCGCGGAGGTGGCGACGGCATCGGCCAGGATGGCGGACCAGTCCGGCAGGCCGTCTTCGTCGGAGAGGGCGGCTATTACCGCGGCGGTCGCGGCATCGCCCGCACCGGTGGGATTTCCGGCGAGTGGTTCGGGCAGTACGGCCGACCACGCGCCCTCGGCGGTGACCACCACCATGCCCTCGGCGCCGCGGGTGGCGATGATGGCGCGCACGCCGCGTTCGATGAGCGGTCGCGCGGCCGTGGCGACCTCATCCGGGGTCACCGGGACGCGTCCGGTGAGACGTTCCAGCTCTTCGGTATTCGGCATCAGGATGATGCCGGGGACCTGGGCGGCCAGGCGCAGTGACTCGCCGTCGACATCACAGATGGTCGGCACGCCCGCGGTGATGGCGGTGCGCGCGATTTCGGCGGGCAGTCCCGCCACGATGCCGCCCGGCAGTGATCCGGAGATGACCAGGCCGTTGATATCGGGCAGCATTCCGGCAACCCGGACCGAGAGCTGTTCGGCGGCATGCGGATTCGAGACCCGCGCACCGGGCTCCCATAACGCGGTCGCGGTGCCGTCGCCGGATTCGCTGATCACCACCGTGCGCCGGACCCAGGGCAGCGCGTGCACGAAATCGACCGGCATTTCCAGTTCAGCGGCGGCCGCGAAGGCGTGGTCGGAGAAACCCGTTGCCCGAGCGTACTTTCCGAGCTGATTGAGCACCCGCGTCACATTGATGCCCTTCCCGCCGATCCGCTGTTCGACCGAGCGGACCCGATGTGCCTGGCCGCGTTCGAAATGCTCGACGCGGTAGGTCATGTCATAGGCGGGATTCATTGTCACGGTGAGGATCACGTC
Source organism: Nocardia sp. CA-107356 (assembly GCF_050946365.1). Classification (NCBI taxonomy): domain Bacteria; kingdom Bacillati; phylum Actinomycetota; class Actinomycetes; order Mycobacteriales; family Nocardiaceae; genus Nocardia; species Nocardia sp. CA-107356. The sequence continues at coordinate 843,428 of NZ_CP191992.1, forward strand.
AACCACTGTCCACGTCTGAGCACCCGACGCAACTGGAGATTGTCATCAACTATCAGTAGGTCAGCGAACTGGTCGGTCCGGAGGTCGCCCACATCGGCCAGTCCCGCCGCGGCGGCCGGTACCGATGTGGCGGCGATCACAGCATCGCGCAGCGGCACACCACATGCCCCGACCGCCCAGATGAGGCATTTCAGGAGATAGGCGGTGCCGCCCGCAATGGATCCGTTGGACACCCGGGCCACGCCATCGGTGACATGGACAACCTGCGGACCGAGCCGATATTCGCCGTCGGGCATACCCGCGGCCTGCATCGCGTCGGTGATCAGTGCGACCTGTCCGGGCGCGGTCGCGAAAACCAATGCACCGAAACCCGAGTCGATGTGCACGCCGTCGCCGATCAACTCCACAACGGCCTGCCGCTGCGCCGCGGCCACCAGCGCCGCGGCCGCCGGACCCGGCTCTCGGTGGTGCAGCGGCGGCATACCGTTCGCCAGGTGGGTGACCAGGCTGCCGAATCCGTTGGGGTGCAAGGACTGTCGGAAGACAGGGTAGTCGGTATCGCTGTGCCCCAGCGACACCACCACGCCGCTATCGGAAAGGCGTTGGGCCACCTTGTCGAATCCGGGCAGCTCCGGCGCGAGCGTCATTACCCGCAGCTGCCCGTCGGCGGCCGCGAGCAATCGATCGGTCAGCTCGAGATCGGGATCGCGCAGATATCGGGGATCCTGTGCGCCACAGCGCGCCGCCGCCAGAAATGGTCCCTCGGCGTGGATTCCGCCGATGGTGGCGTCGATTGCCAGTTCGCGCAGCGCCGCGACCTGCGCGACCATATCCGTCGCAGCGCCGGTGACGACGCTGGCCACTACCGTGGTGGATCCGTGCGTGTGATGGAACTCGGCGGCCGCCCGCGCCTCGTCGCCGTCGACGGTGTCGAACCGATGTCCGAATCCGCCGTGGTTGTGAATATCGACAAGTCCCGGCAGCACGGTGCCCGAAAACGGCGGCACGATCGAATCCGGATGCGCGGCAACCCAGTCCGCGAGCGACCGCACGTGGTCGATCCGGCGGTCCCGCACGGATACCACGCCGTCGTCGAATGCCGACGTCGCCGATACGATCCGTCCGCGAATCTCGAGCGGGGACACCTCCGCTTTGCTGGCGCTCGTCTCGTCACGAGTCACGAGAGGGCTCCCCGCCTGGCGAACAGGGCCGCGCCCATCAGTCCCGCGCGAGCGCCGAACTCGCCGAGCACCACCCGCGGTGCCGGCACGACGCGCAGCCGCTCGGCGATGGTGTGCTGCAGTGGCTCGGTGAGGGCGGCTCCGGCTCCGGCCAGTCCGCCGCCGATGATGATGAGTTCGGGACAGGCGGCGTGGATGAGGCCGAGCAGCCCATCGGCCAGCGCGCTGATCGCGTCGCCGACCACGGCTTTGGCGTCGGGGTCGGTGTCGAGAAGTGCGAAAACATCGGCCGCGCTCGCGGTTTCGTGTCCGGTGCGTTGGGCGTAGGCGCGAGCGATGGACGCGCCCGAGGCAACGGTTTCCACGCAGCCGATATTGCCGCAGGGACAACGCAATCCGTCCGCATGCCGAACCGGGATATGGCCGTATTCGCCGGTCTGCCCGTAGCCACTGCGCACCAGCTTGCCGCCGACGGAGACAGTGCCGCTGATGCCGGTGCCGAGAATGACCACGCAGACGTCGTCGTGGCCGCGCCCGGCGCCGTAACGCCATTCGGCCCATCCGGCCACCGCGACATCGTGTTCGATCAGCACCGGCATGCCCCAACGACTGGTGAACCGGTCGCCGATGTGCACATCACGCCAGCCGACATTGCTACTGAATACCGCGATCGAGCGGATCGGATCGACGATGCCGGGCAGGAGTACGGCCGCGCGCGCGACCCGGTCGCGCTGGTCATCGGTCAACTCGGCCAGCAACTGATCGCCGAGTGTGCCCATGGTTTCGAAGGCCGCCTCGCCCTGCGGTGTGGCCACCACACCCGAGGCCAGCACCGTGCCGGCGGCGTCGGTGATCTCGCCCTTCATGGTGGTGCCACCGACGTCGAGGCCGAGCACCAGCAGGTCATCGGTCAGTGCCGAGACCGGATGCGGCGGTACCGCAACCGGCCCCGGCACTGCTGCGGCGACCGGCATCGCCGAGCTCACCGCGTCCGTGCCCGCGAGATCGTCGCGGGGCACGGCGGTCGGGGGCGCGGCTCGGGTTTCGGGTGGAGCCGCGCTGATTCCCGGGGGTCGCGCTCCCGGTTCTGGCTGTTCCGTTCCCATATTCGGCACAGTAGTTCCTGATATCGGGTCCGCAGCCGTGAGCAGGTCGGTCGCGCGGGGCATCGGAGCCGGTCCGATCACTGATCCAGGACGACGGACCGATTGAGGTTGCGGGGATGGTCGGGGTCGAGGCCGCGGTCAGCGGCGCGCAGCACGCAGAGCTGGTGGACGCGGACCAGATCGGCCATCGGGTCGATATCGCGGTGTTCGAAGGCGGCGCCGGTGACGGCCACATCGGCCGCGAAATTGGGCACCAGCGGCCCGAAGGCCCAGACGGCGCGGCCGGGGTTGGAGATGCTGATCGGCCCGTGCCGGTATTCGGTCTGCAGGTAGGCCTCGGTCCAGGACTGGCAGGATTCGCGCAGTTTGAGCCCTGCCTCTTCGGCGATCGCGGCCGCGAAGCCCATCCCGACGAAGCTGATCTGCTCGGCATTGCGCACCGCGGCCAGCGCTGTCGCGGGGTCTTCGGCCAGTACGGCCCGCGCCTGCTCGATGGCCGGACGCAGATCCTCGCCCAGATGCCAACGCAGGATGGCCAGTGTGGTGGTGGCGAAGCGCGTCTGCACCACCGACAGTTCGTCGACCTCGTCGATCAGGATCGGATCGCCGAGGTCGAGTACCGGGGTGCCCGGACTACTGCAGATGACGGTGCGCGGAATGTGTGCAGGGATCTCCCGCATGGCATTGACCACCTCGGTGGTGGTGCCGGAGCGGCAGATGACGAGGTAGCGGTCGTAGTCACGACCGCCGCGGACCTCGCTGGCGGGCCAGGCGTCGGTAAGGCCCTGGCCGGGGCGCTCAGGAGCAGCGCCCTCCCGCAGTGCCGCGATGGCACGGGACATGAACAGCGAAGTGCCGCAGCCGATGACGGCGACGCGCTCGCCCGGTTGGGGCAGTACGTCGCGGTATTCGGCGGCGATGGTCTCGGCGCGGACCCAGTCGTTGGGCTGGGTGGCGACTTCGGCGGCCAGATGGGTCACGGGGGTGGGGTGAGCGGAAATCGGCACAACAACAGAATCAACCCTTGTGATCGTTCATGTCAAATTTACGAGCGAATCAGTCACAAGTGATCACTATTGGGTCTACATTGTTCCGTAGTGACTGCTTGCAGGTCGCTCGAAAGGATCAGCCAGTCGATTCGTACGCTCCATCATCGGCGGTCCTGTAGCGCTCTGAGTGAAAATTTGAAAGGTTCTGCTCGTGAAACGACCCCTCCACGGCGTACTCGCGGGGATAGCGATGGTTACCGGCCTCGCGCTCGCCGTCTCGTCCTGCGGTTTCGGCTCCAAAGACTCGGCCGACTCCGATACGACGATCAACTTCCTCGCCCCCAGTTACAGCGACGGTGCCAACGGCACCAAGGCGCTGTGGGACCACATCATCGACGACTTCCAGAAGCAGAACCCGGGCTTAACGGTGAACCTGCAGTTGGAGTCGTGGGATTCGATCAACGATGTGGTGAAGACCAAGCTGCAGTCCACCTCGACCACACCGGACCTGCTGAACATCGACGCCTATGCCAGCTTCGCCGGTGACGGCATGCTCTACCCCGCGTCCGAGGTGGTCTCCCCGAACGTGCTGTCGGATGTGCAGCCGGGCTTCGCCAAGAACGCCTCGCTGAACGGCACGCAGTACGCCATGCCGCTGTTCGCCTCCACGCGCACCCTGTTCTACAACACCGACCTCTTCGCGAAGGCCGGGCTGAGCACGCCGCCGAAGACCTGGGCCGAACTGACCGAGGCGGCCAAGAAGATCCAGGCGCTCGGCGGCGGCGTCTCCGGCTACGGCCTGCCGCTGGGCAGTGAGGAATCCCAGGCCGAGACCTCGCTGTGGACCTTCGGCGCGGGCGGTAACTGGTCCGAGGGCGACAAGATCACCGTGGACACCCCGCAGAACCTGGAGGGGGTGCGGGCCATGCGCGAGACCATTGATGCCGGCGTCACCCAGCCGAATCCGGGCGCGACCAACCGCAAGGACGTCATCAACTCCTTCATTCAGGGCAAGATCGGGATGATCGAGGGCCTGCCGCCGACCATTGCCCAGATCGCCGATAAGAATCCGAGTCTGAAGTACGCCACCGCGCCGTCGCCGACCAAGGACGGCACGCCGGTCACGCTCGGCGTGGCCGATCACCTGATGGCATTCAAGAAGGACGGCAAGAAGGCCGAGACGATCAAGAAGTTCCTCGACTTCTTCTACTCGGCGAATGTGTACTCGAACTTCGTCAAGAACGAGCACTTCATCCCGATCACGACCAGTGCCACCACGGTGCTCGCCGACGACCCGGTGACCAAGGCGTTCGCGGCGACCCTGCCGGTGGCCAAGTTCTATCCGAGCAACAACCCGAAATGGGCTGCGGCGCAGGGGGCCATGCATCAGCAGATGGGCACCATCGCGCAGGGTGCGGACCCGAGCCAGGTGTTGCAGCGAATTCAGGAAGCAGCGAAGTAGCGTGGGGCGTCCAGCGGCCCGAGCGACGGGCCCGGAGGAGGTGGCGAAGCGTGACCACGAAGGGCCCCGGGCGGGCCGCGAATTGAACACGGTAGGCCGGGTGTTCGCGGGGAAGAATTCGACACTGCGGGCAGCCCCTTGGATCGGGCCTTCCCTGGTGTTGATCGCGGCCATCGTCGCGTTCCCGGTCGGCTATATGGTCTGGACCAGCACCCGGGACCTGAGCGCCTACGGCCAGGACCGCGGTCCCGCCGGACTGGCCAACTACCGAAACCTGTTCGATATCAGCGAATTGGGATCGGTGTTGGCGCACACCGTGGTCTGGGTGGTCAGCGTCGTGCTGATCACCCTGGTGCTCTCGGCGGGGCTGGCGCAGTTCCTGAACAAGGAGTTCCCGGGACGCACCGCGGTACGCATGGCGATCCTGGTGCCGTGGGCAGCCTCGGTCGTCATGACGACCACCATCTTCTACTACATGCTCGATCCCGATGTCGGCATCGCCAACCGGTTCCTGGTCGATATCGGGCTGCTCGATCGCGGCTACGGCTTCACCAAACAGCCGACGCCCGCCTTCCTGGTGGCGATCGGCGTCGCGGTCTTCGTCTCGATTCCGTTCACCACCTACACGATTCTGGCTGGGCTGCAATCGATTCCGGCCGAGATCGATGAGGCGGGCCGGGTCGACGGCGCGAGCGCCTGGCAGCGCTACCGGTACCTGACGCTGCCGCAACTACGTCCGGCGATCGCGGTGGCGACCATCATCAACATCATCAATGTATTCAACTCGCTGCCCATCCTGCAGGTGATCACCGGCAGCATCGCGGGCTTCGGTGCGGATACGACAACGACGTTGACATTCAAGCTGATCCGGCAGAATCAACAGCTCGATACCGCCGCCGCCATGAGCGTGCTCAACTTCGTGCTGATCGTGGTCATCATCGCGATCTACGTGAAGGTCATCAAGCCGACACAGCAGGTGGATTGATGAGCACCTACACCTACCCAGGCTCGACGGACACCTACCGGGGCGAGGTGAGCCCATGACAACGCAGGCGGACATACACATCGAAGGTGTGGACATCCCGCCGGACGCAACGGTCGCCGAGGCACCGGGCGGGCGACTGCGGCGGCGGCGGTGGGAACTCACCGCGGTGGGGGTCGTGCTGGCCGTCATCTTCCTGACCCCGTTCGTGGTGATGGTGCTCGGCTCGTTGAAGAGCCGCGCCGAAATCCTGCGCATTCCACCGACGTATCTGCCCGAGACGTGGCATCCGGACAACTACGCCACCATGTGGGACACCCCGGAGACGCCGCTGCCGTTCAATCTGGTGAGCACGATCGTCATCTCGGTGTGCGCCACGACGCTGGTGCTGTTCGTCGCGATTCCGGCCGCGTATTACACAGCGCGGCACAAGTTTCCGGGCCGGGCGCTATTTCTCGCGCTGGTGCTGGTCACCCAGATGTTGCAGCCGACAGTGCTGGTGACCGGCCTGATCCGGGAGTTCTTCACCCTCGGCATCAACGACACCTGGCTGGCGATGATCCTGGTGAACGCGGCGTTCAACCTCTCGTTCGCGGTGTGGATCCTGCACAGTTTCTTCGCCGCCATACCGGTGGAGATCGAGGAGGCCGCCCAACTCGACGGTCTGAGTCGCTGGCAGATTCTGGTTCGGGTGAGCCTGCCGCTGGTGTGGCCGGGCATCGTCACCGCCACGATCTTCGTCGTGGTGGCCTGCTGGAACGAGTTCGCGGCGAGCCTGGTGGTGCTGACCACCCCGGAGAATCAGCCGCTGTCGGTGGCGCTGACCAAATTCGTCGGGCAGTACGACACGGCGTGGCAGTACGTTTTCGCCATCTCGACGGTGGGCATCGTCCCGGTGGTCATCCTGTTCGCATTCATCGAGAAGCGCCTGGTCGCGGGGCTCACCGCGGGTAGCGTCAAGTAGTCGCCCCGGGTCGGCGGGTGGCCGTGTGCCACCCGCCGTTCTGGTCCGATCAGGTTCCATCCCAGTCGATTACGTGAACGCGGCCGAGACACTGATCGCGATCGCGGCGGGACTCGGCCAGGGGTGGACGGTGGCACTGCCCGACTACGAGGTTCTATTGGCTGAAGGATCGACTCAACGGCGTTGCGGCGCCCGCGGGCTGCGCGATCAGCAGCCGCTCAGCACGCTGACCGAACCACAGTTCGGTCAGGTGCTCTCGGAACTGTTGCCGCCCTTGGCACAAGCCCTGGTCGGGCAGGCCATCGGTACGCAGACGTAGCGGTGATTCGGATGTCCGCGGCCCGGTGCAGTCGCTTCCGCCCGGTAGCATCGAAGCCGTGGCACGGCAGGATGACGAACCCAGGGAGGGCCGCAGTTATGGCGGGCTGTCCAAGGAGCAGCGGGTAGCCCAGCGGCAGGCACGACTCATCGATGCCGCGCTGGAATTATTCGGCACCCAGGGCTATTCGGCCACCTCGATCGAGCGGCTGTGTACCGTCGCGAATGTCTCCACGCGCAGTTTCTATGAAGATATGGGTAGCCGCGAGGCATTGTTGATCGCATTGGTGAATCGCATTACCTCGCATGCGGTCGAACGGGCGCTGGAAAGTTTGGCGAAGACGGCGGGACAACCGCTTTCGGCACGGGTAGTCGACGGCTTCCGCGCCTATCTCGAGGTGACCTGTGCGGATCGGCGCTCGGCGCGGGTGTGTTATGTCGAAGTGGTCGGTGTCAGTCCGGCGGTGGAGGATTGGCGCGGGCAGCAGCGCCGGCTGCTGTCATCATTGCTGATCAGCGAGGCCGAACGCGCTGTCGAGCGTGGGGAGACCAAGCAGCGGCGTTTCGATCTGTTCGCGCTCGCGGTGATCGGGGCGGTGAATTCGCTGGCCCAGGAGTTGGTGCGGACCACGCATCCCGACGCCGAGGTGTCGCTGGATGAAATATGTGAGGAGATTGCATATTTCGTGAATTCCGGGCTTGCGCTCACCTGATTCGCGGGCGACCGTCTTATCGCGACTTCCATGCCAGACCATCCCGATGACAGCTCTGGCTCTCAGATGCGGCGCCGGGCGAACCGAGGCGTGCTGTGCCCGGCTGCGGATGGTCGTCTCGGCGGGGATCACATGCTGATCGGTGGATTTCACCCGGCGCGTTGCCACCCGGGTGGAGATCCCTTCACGCGGCGTGCCGCAGTCGACTGCGAATCGCCGTGACAGCGGGGAGAAGGCGAGTTGCCGTATTACGCAGTGCGATACCGGCTCTAGTCGCCGGGATGAGCATCGACGCTGCGGTGGCGACACCATTGAGTCGGGGATCGACCAGCACCCGATGCCGGATCTCGTAGCGCCGGAACGCGTCCTCGTGATCTTCGGGTGTGGCGGCCAGTTCCTCGGCCACGGTGTACGCACCGGCGATCGCGAGGGTGGAGCCGTCGCCGAACAGTGACACACAGGACGCGGCGTCTCCGAGCAGCGCGACGCGTCCATCCGACCACCGCGCCAACTCACCCTTGCTGACCGAGTCGAAGAAGAGGTCGTCGGTGTCGCGCACCCGCTCCAGCAGTTCGGGGACGCGCCAGCCCTGATCGGTGAAGGCCTCGATGACGAGCCGCTTGTGCAGTTCGGTATCGCGGTGGTCGAAACCTGGTACGCCTTTGTGCCGGAATATGAATGCTGCCATCGCCTGCCCGTTCGTCGGATGCACCGACAGTGCCCGTCCCGGCGTGTTGTATATGAGCACCTCCCGGTCGCTGCCGAATGGCTCATCGACCCGCACCGTCGCGATGTATATGCCCATATGCCGGATGAACTTCGACTCGTCTCCGAAAGACAAGCGCCGCACCGCGGAATGCAGACCGTCCGCGCCGATGACGAAGTCGAAGCGGCGGGGTCGGGCGTGTTCGAAGGTGACGTCGACGCCGTCGGCGTGCTGGTTCAGCCCGGTGATCGTGTCGCCCCAGAGGAATTCGGCATTGTCGCGGCTGGCGTCGAGCAGGATCGCGGCGAGATCGGCTCGGGGGACCTCGACTTCGCGATCGCCCGCCGATCCCTGGAACGCCTTCAGATCCACTCGGGCGACCCGACGGCCGCTCGCGTTGACGAAACTCAGATGGGACACGGCCGAACTCGCAGCCCGCAGGCGCCCCATGATGCCCATCCGCTCGACCACATCGATGGCGGGTCCCTTCACATCGACCGGATTTCCGCTCGAGCGCTGGCCGGTAGCCCGCTCGACCACGGTGACGTGGAAGCCTCGGTGGGCCAGCCAGTACGCCAGCGTCGATCCACCGATACCCGCGCCGGAGATCAGCACCGTCTCGTTCATGACATCACCTTTCAACTAAGTGGACGAAATTCGTCCGGTTAGCCAGAGGGTACAGTAAATGGAAGGTTTTCGTCCACTTAGTCTGGGAGGTGATGGCCACGGCCGCGCTGAAGAGGGCCGACGCCAGGAACAATCGGGACCAGATCATTGCGGCGACGCTGGTGACGTTCCGCGAGTTGGGTGTCGATGTGCCCATGAAGGAGATCGCCGACCGGGCCGGCGTCGGTGTCGGCACGCTGTACCGGCACTTTCCCGATCGGGATGCGCTGATCACCGAGACCGCACAGTCCTACCTCGCGGATCTGGCGCAGCTGGCGGCCACGGCATTGGCCGAGGAGGGCGCTGCGTGGCCCGCGCTTTCGCGGTTTCTGCACGAATGTGCGCAGCGGCGGGTCGGGGGGCTGGCATCGGCGATCGAACCCAATTTGCATGCCGAGATTCAGGGCGATCCGCGGTTGCGCGAGGTGCGAGGGCGGATTGTCGAACTGGTTTCGCGGATGACCGGACAGGCGCAGAAGGCGGGTGTCATGCGCGCCGATATCGAGCCGGGAGAAGTTGCGGCGCTGATGACCTTGCAGATCTATACCCGAGCCGGTGAATCGTATGCGGCTGCCGTGCATCGGGTCGTCGAGATCGTGCTCGACGGATTGCGGGCGAGGTGATGCGGGTGTCCGGCTTGGCAATCCGGCGACCGAATCTCTACGGTCGGGCAGGTGCCTGTGGTCAGATTGTTCGCGTGCATGGAAAAACAGCAGGTCACCCGCGTGGCTGGGAGGGCGTGAGATGACCGGACCGACGGACCGGCCACAGCGGTGGAATCGACTGCTGGAACTGCTCGCCGACTCCGGGCGGCTCTCGGTAGAAGAGGCCGCCGAACGCCTCGGCGTATCCCCGGCGACGGTGCGCCGCGACTTCACGGCACTGGCCGAACAGCAGTTGGCGACCAGGACCCACGGCGGCGTTGTCGCGACCACGATCGCCTACGACCTGCCCGCCCGCTACCGGCAGGGCGGCGGTGAAGCCAAGCAGCGGATCGCGGAACACGCTGCGGGACTTATCGAACCGAGCGCGGTGGTCGGCATGAACGGCGGCACCACGACCACCGCCGTGGCACGGGCGCTCGCCGGACGGATTGATCTGGTGAACGCGAGCGGAGACCAGCTGACCATCGTCACCAACGCACTCAATATCGCCGGGGAAATGGTCCTGCGACCCCATATGCGCACCATCGTGCTCGGCGGTGTCGCCCGACGCGAATCCTATGAGCTGCACGGACCGCTGGCCGAACGCGCATTGGCCGAACTGCGTTTGGACGCATTGATTCTCGGCGTGAACGCGATCTCCGCCGAGGGCGGCGCGCAGTGTCGCCATATCGACGAGGCCGGTGTGACCACAGAAATGGTTCGCCGCTCCGGCCGAGTCGTGGTCGTCGCCACCGCCGACAAACTCGAGCGTTCGGCCCTGGCCCGCATCTGCGGCATAGACCAGGTCGACGTCCTCGTCACCGACACCGACGCCGATCCCGCCGCAGTAGCAACAATCCGCGCCGCCGGAGTCCGAGTCGACGTCGTCTAACCCACCACGCGGCGGTGGGTATTCCTCGCGGATGGCGTGCGCGGTTTTCGGGTCGCGGATGTCAAAGAGCGGTGGGTAGGCCGAAGTTGGGGAAGAGGGTGGGATCGACGAAAACGGTGATGCGGTCGATCGCTGCCTCGCGCAAGGTGAGGACGTGGATGGAATGCGCACGGAAGATGCCGTTTTCGTCCCGGAGGTAGTAGGCGATGGCGGGCTGGGTATTGGCCGAGGTCGGTATCGCCTGCCACTTATCCGGTGTCGCACCGCACTTGTCGGTGAAGAAAGCGACGACGTGTGCGCGACCGGTGAACCAGACCAGCGCGGGCGGCATCTCGAGCGACACATCATCGCGCAGAAGCTTGGCGAATTCGGCCATATCGGCATTGCCGAACGTGGACATGTACCGGTCGATCATCGCTCGTTCGTCCGGACTCAGGGTCTCCGACACGCGGTCGATCATCGGGGCGTCCTTCTCCAGTTGGGCGCGGGCGCGCTGCAGTGCGCTATTGACTGCGGCGGTGGAGGTTTCGAGTAGATCGGCGACTTCGGCCGCGGACCAGGCGAGCACATCACGCAGGATCAGCACCGCGCGCTGCCGGGCGGGCAGAAACTGCAGTGCCGCGATGAAGGCGAGCCGGATGCCGCTGCGGGCGGCTACCACGGTAGCCGGATCGTCGGCCGAAGTCCCCAGCAGCGCATCGGGAATCGGCTCCAGCCAAGTGATCTCGGGATGCTTCTGCGGACGGGTGATCAGGGTTTCGCTCGGTCCGACCAACCCGGTGGGCAACGCCCGCCGGCCGCGCTGCTCGAGCGCGGTCAGGCAGGCGTTGGTCGCGATCCGATACAGCCAGGTGCGCAGCGACGCGCGGTCTTCATCGAATCGCTCGGCGGCCTTCCAGGCGCGCAGCATGGTCTCCTGCACCAGATCCTCGGCATCGTGAATCGAGCCGAGCATCCGATAGCAATGCGCCAGCAGTTCGGGCCGATAGGGCGCTGTCCTGGCCGCGAAGTCCGTACTGACCGTCATGGGTGCAGAACCTACCGTCGCGCGCCGCGCATCGACGCTGGTCACCGTGTCGTCCCTGCGGAATCCTCGACCATCGCCGAGCTCAGTGCGTCCTGCGGAACTGTCGCCCCCTGTGGACTGGAGGCGCCCTGTGGGCTGGAGGTGCCCTGTGGGCTGGAGGTGCCCTGTGGGCTGGAGGTGCCCTGTGGACTGGAGGTGCCCTGTGGACTGGAGGTGCCCTGTGGACTGGAGGTGCCCTGTGGGCTGGAGGTGTCTTGCGAACTCGACGCCCCCTGCGAACCGGACACCCCCTGCGAACCGGAGGCACCCTGGACAACCGACGCCCTCTGCGCAACCGGCGCCCCCGCCGGAATCAGCAGACCGATAGCGGCACCCGCGAGGGCGAGCAGGGCGGCGGTCCCGATCGCGGCGGCGAACCCGTCACTGAATGCCTGCGCGGAAGCGAACCCGCCCACCGCCGCGAAAATCGCTGCGGGCAAGGCGATTCCGAAGGCGCCGCCGAGCTGGCGCAATGAGTTGTAGGTGCCCGACGCGGCCCCGATCGCGGGCATCGGCACCGCCCGCAGTACGGCGCTCTGCGCCGAGGGGATGGTCATCGAAACGCCGACGCCGGAGATGACGAACGGTGCGATCATCGCCGCATAGGAGAGATCCGGCCCGGCGGTGAGCGCGATCCAGCCGTAGCCGACGGCCTGCAGGACCAGTCCGGCCACGATCAGTGGGCGTTCGCCGAACCTGTTGACCTGTTTGCCCGCGATAGGCGCGACGATGAACAGCGTCACCGTCCACGGGGCCAGCCGCAGCCCAGCGCCCAGCGGACCTTGCTGCTGCACCACCTGTAGGAACTGGGCGAAGAAGAAGGCGCCAGTGAAGATCGTTGCCGTCAGCAGGAATCCGACCGCATTGCCCGCCGAGAAGGCGCGGGATGCGAAGAACCGCATCGGAATCAGCGGTGCGCCCGTGCGCAGCTCCCAGCGGACGAATCCGACCAGCGCTACCGCGCCGACGGCGAATGCCGAAACGACTTCGGCACTGGTCCAACCGGATTCGTTCCCGCGGATCAGACCCCAGACCAGGCCGAACGCGGTAATGCTCACCAGCACGATCCCGACGTAGTCCAATCCGCGTGTCTCGCCGAAGCTTTCGGTGATTCGGGTGCGTACCAATGAGATCAGCGCCGCACCGATCGGCACGTTCAGCCAGAAGATCCACTGCCAGGCCAAGCCCTGCGCCACCGCGCCGCCGACCAATGGTCCGCCGAGCGTGGCCATTCCGGTCGCCGCGGCGAACAGTCCCAGCGCCTTGGTTCGCTGTTCCGGCCGGAATGCGGTGGAGAGCAGGGACAGCGCCAGCGGCATGACGGCGGCGGCGCCGATGCCCTGGGCGGCGCGTGCGCCGATCAGCCAGCCGAGGTTCGGTGCCAGCGCACATGCGGCGGATGCCGCGCTGAACAAGACGAGTCCGACGATGAGCACTTGTCTGCGGCCGTGGCGGTCGCCGAGCGCCGCCCCTGCCATCAGCAGCACCGCGAAACTGAGGTTGTACGCGTTGACAGTCCACTCCAACTCGGCGATCGACGCGTGTAGATCGAGTTGGATCGCGCGCAATGCCGTCGTCACGACCAATGCGTCGAGCACGATCATGAATGCGGCCACGGAGGTCAGCGCCAGAACCCAGCGCTGCCCGACGGTCATATTCATCTCCAGTCCTCCTCCGATGGGGGTTCGGGATACATACCGGCGCGGTCGCGCGGATTCATCGGAGGCGGGAAAGAAGTTTCGGGACTGCGCTATTGGTCGTTCAGGGCGGTGCCGACCGACGTAGGTCGGCCCAGGTCATCGACGGTTGCCGTGGGGCCGGGCGCGGCGGCGGTCCGGCGCAGTGTCCGCACCCAGACCGCGAAGCCCCATGCCACGAAGCCCGCGTAGATCAGATACAGCGTCGCGGACGGGTAATAGCCCGCCTTCAGCAGCAATGGCACGCCGACCAGGTCGACAGCGATCCAGATCAGCCAGAATTCGGCGAGTCCGCGCGCCATCCCATAGGTTGCCAGCATCGATCCGGTGAAGATCCACGCCTCGGCCCACGGTCCGTACGAGCCGATGACGGCGAACAGTTGGGCGAAGGCGGCCGTACCGACCAGCATCGCGGCGACCAGCAACAGCCGCTCTCGCCCACTGGCCCAGCGTGGCACGACACCACGGTGCTCGAGACCGGTTTCGGTACGAGCGTGCCGATACCAACTCCACCACCCGTACGCACTCACCGCGATGAACATCAACTGCCGACCGGCCTGGCCCGCCATATTCAGATGCTGCGGAGTGTTGAAGACCCCACCGACGAAAACAGTGAACAACAAGGCATTACCCGCAACCCCGATCGGCCACGCCCACACCCGCCGCCGCATCCCACCAACCGCGGACGCCAGCCCGAAGCCATTGCCGATGACCTCGCGCCAAAGAATCTCCGAGCCCGCGATATCCAGCTTGGCGTCGAGCAGCGCAAGGAATGGGTTCACCTCCGCTCTAACCCGAATGGATCGCCTTCTCATCCCAACCTCCGAATTCGACGCACCCGGATCCGAATCCAGCACCCGCTGGGCCTCACGCACACCTTCGTGTTCGGGCGACGGCGTTTCGCGCGGCGAGTCGGTGTGTGAGATACGAGACAGATTTGCGAGGCCACGTATTCGCCGCGCAGCCGAGGCGTCGCCCTGAGGCGGTGTGGCGGACGGGCCGCGTAACGATTGCGCAATCTGGGGTGGCGATTCGCAATATCCGTGCAACGACCTGCTCCTAGTGTTTGGAGTCATGAGCACGGCGAGCGGTACCGAGGAGCCCATCGGGGGGACGGGCATCCACATCAGCGGGTTGACGAAGACATTCCGGGTCGGACGGAAGACGGTGCAGGCACTGGATGCGGTGGATCTGCACACCGAACAGGGCGCCTTCCTGTCACTGCTCGGTCCGTCCGGATGCGGTAAATCGACGGTGCTGCGCATCCTGGCCGGACTGGAGACGCCGACGGCGGGTAAGACGCTCATCGACGGTGAGACTCCCGCCCAACTGCGCAGCCGCCATGAACTCGGCATCGCCTTCCAGGATTCGGCGCTGCTGCCTTGGCGGTCGGTGGAATCCAATATCAAGTTGCCGTTGCAGGTCGCGGGCATCTCGCCCGATCCGGCGCTGATCGCGGATCTGGTCGAACTGGTGGGGTTGGAGGGTTTCGAGAAGGCCAAACCGGCGCAGCTCTCCGGCGGTATGCGCCAACGTGTTTCGATTGCGCGAGCCTTGGTCGTCAAGCCGACCGTGCTGCTGCTCGACGAGCCGTTCGGTGCGCTCGACGATATGACCAGGCAGCGACTGAACCTGGAACTGCTGCGGATCTGGACCGAGAAGCCCGCGACCACGCTGATGGTCACCCATGGCATCGCGGAGGCGGTATTCCTCTCCGATGTCGTCGCGGTGATGAGCCCGCGGCCGGGCCGGGTGCTGGAGTTGGTGAAGATCGATCTGCCGCGCCCGCGCACACCGGAGATGATGCGCACCCCGGAATTCCACAAGTTGCACGACTACCTGTCGGAGTTGCTGTTCGGGAAGTCCGGCAAGGGTGGTGTCGCATGAGCGAGTTGTGCGCCTGCCTGGAACGGGCCGTGAGGTGCGGGCATGAATGACAACCGAGAGCCGCGCTCGCATGACCTGACCAGATGCCTGGCCCACGCCCGCCCGGGGTGGCAGCGGGTCGGTCGACATGATCAGCCGCTGCGCGCGGCGATGGTGTGCCGCCGACCCCGACCAGGGGGCGCGTCATGAAACGGATCGGCGGACTGATCGGCGTCCTCGGATTGGTCGCGATCTGGTGGCTGCTGGCCGCGATGGAGGTCGCGGGCGGCACGATCCCCAGTCCGTGGACCGTCCTGCACACCATGTACACCGATGGCTGGGATCTCTACGGTCCCAACTTCCGGATCACCGCGCTGGGCGCGTTCAAGGGATTCGTATGGGGTAACGCACTGGCCATCGGGCTGGCGTTCCTGATCGTGCTGATCCCGTGGATCGAACCGCTGGCGACCCAGTTGGCCATCCTCAGTTACTGCATCCCGCTGCTCGCGCTCGGGCCGATCATTCTGGTGGTCTTCGGCGGGCGCACTCCGACGATCTTCCTCGCGGCGATGTATTGCTTCTTCACCACCATGGTCGGCACGGTCACCGGACTCCGATCGGCCGATGTCACCAGTCTCGATCTGGTGCGCGCCTACGGCGGCGGCCGCTGGCAGCAGCTCTACCGGGTGCAGGCGATCGCGGCGCTGCCGAATATGTTCGCGGCGTTGAAGATTGCCGCGCCCTCCGCTGTGCTGGGCGCGATCATCGGTGAGTACCTGGGCGGTGTCGACAGCGGCATCGGCGTCGCGCTGACCGCCGCCCAGACCGCCTACAACGTGCCACGCACCTGGGGTATGGCGCTGGCCGCCGCCGCACTCGCCGGGCTCGGCTACGCGATCGTCGCGCTGGTCGCTCGCCTCATCGCTCCGTGGACCGCACAGGAGGGTGCTCGATGAGGTTCCTTGAATCACTGACGGATTCGGGTGTGCCCCGTCGCCGGGGTAATGGGGCACGGTGCGGTCGCAGATGGGAGGCAAAGCGATGAGCGCCGAAGGTGCGCCGAAGGGCGTCGTGACGGTCGACGCCGAAGAGAAGTCCGCGCCCCAGCGCAGTGCCGCTGCCGGGACGCTCGATGTCCTGATTCGTATCGGGCGCTTCCTGTTCCCGCTGGTCACCGCGCTATTGCTGATGCTGGTGATCTGGTACGTCTTCCTGAAGGCCTTCCCGCAGGTCGGACCGCGAGTGGGCAAGACGCCGAGCGATGTGTGGAAGTACCTGTTCAACTCCTCCGGCGCGCATACCGCGCGACAGGCGATCGTCGATGATCTGCAGATCACCCTGCGCGATGCGGCCATCGGATTCGGCGTCGGCATGCTGGCGGCGCTCGTCGTGGCCGCGCTGTTCGTCTCGTTCTCCGTGGTCGAGCAGACATTCATGCCGGTCGCCATGCTGTTGCGGTCGGTGCCCCTGGTGGCGCTGACCCCGATCATCGTGCTGGTATTCGGGCGCGGCCTGGCCGGTGTGACGGTGCTCGCGGCGATCGTGGTGTTCTTCCCGGCGCTGGTGATGATCATGGCCGGATTGCGCAACGCGCCGCGTCAGGCCATGGATCTGGTGGCCGCGTACGGCGGCTCACGCTGGACCGGACTGCGCATGGTCGCCATTCCCGCCGCCCTGCCCTCGGTCTTCGCCGCTGCCCGAATCTCGGTGCCGGGCGCACTGATCGGCGCATTGCTCGGTGAATGGCTGGGTAGCGGAACGGGGCTGGGTGCCAGCCTGATTCGTGCCATCCCGACGTTCCAGTACAACAAACTGTGGGCCTCGATCGTGATCGTCACCATCGTCTCGGTCCTGCTCTACGCGATCGTCGGCGTCATCGAAAACCTGGTCCTCGCCCGCTTCGGCCCCGAGGCCGGCCGTCGCTGATCGGCAAGTTTTTCGCAAATTAATGCTCGGAACGCGAAAGTAAAGAAATTGAAACGGAATCCCCTTAGATTCGGCCCATGACCCCCGTGCAACGCTCTTCGTTCGGGCCGAACCTGAACCGGCGATCCCTGTTTCGTTACTCCGCGCTGGCTGGCGCCGCATTGGGCGGTGCGAGCCTGCTTGCCGCATGTGGCGATGATTCGAAAGACTCGTCGGGCGGGTCGGTGGCGGACGGATCCAAGTACGGTTCCGTCGCGATTCAGCTGTCCTGGCTGAAGAACATCGAATTCGCCGGCGAGTACTTCGCCGATTCCAAGGGCTACTACAAGGAGGCCGGGTTCGGCTCGGTGAACCTGATCGCCGGTGGCGCCGCGAGCACCTCGGTCGAGGCGGGCCTCGACACCGGCAAGGTCTGGCTCGGCACCTCGGCGCCGCAGACCACCGCACCCGCGATCCTGGAGGGCCTGCCCGCCAAGATCGTCGCAACCACCTATCAGAAGAACCCTTTCTGCATCGTCAGCTCCGCTGGCAAGCCGATCAAGAACCCGCAGGATATGAAGGGCCGCAAGATCGGTGTGCAGGACACCAACCAGCTCATCTTCAACGCCCTGCTGAGCGCCAACGGCATGAAGCCCGGCGATGTCACCATCGTGCCGGCGCAATACGATCCGACACCACTGGCCAACGGCGAGGTCGACGGCTGGGTCAGCTATGTGACCAATGAGCCGATCACGTTGACCGCCAAGGGATTCGAGAATACGAACTTCCTGTTCGCCGACTACAACCTACCGCTGGTCGCCGAGACCCTGACGGTCAAGCAGTCCACCATCGACAAAGAGCGCGACAAGCTGAAGGCCTTCCTGATCGCCGAGATCAAGGGCTGGAAGGATGCGGTCGCGAATCCGGCCGAATCCGCCCGGCTCGCGGTCGAGGTGTACGGCAAGGACCAGAAGCTGGACCTGTCCGAGCAGACCAAGGAGGCGACCGCGCAGAACGGCCTGGTGGTATCGGCGGATTCGACCGCCAACGGTCTGCTGAGCATGACCGATCAGCTGATCGAGCAGAATATCGCCGCGCTGCGCAACGCCAAGATCGATATCAAGGCCGACCAGCTGTTCGACCTTTCGGTGCTGCGCGAGGTGTACGCCGAGAATCCCGGTCTGAAGTAGCGCCGAAAGCTAGAGCGCCACCGAGGCTTTGGCGGGATAGTTGCCGAATTCCGGTTCGGCATCGGCATTGTCGGTGACCTGCCGCCCGGTCTCATCGGACCGGGCGGCGAGCAGCTCGGCGGCGATCGATACGGCGACCTCGGCGGCGCTGCGCGCCCCGATATCGAGACCGGCGGGGGAGTGCAGGCGGGCGAGTGTCGCGTCGTCGAAGCCGCCTGCCTTCAGGTCTTCGATACGCCGGGTGTGTGCGGACCACGACCCGTTTGCCGCGAGGTAGCCCAGTTCGGGTAGTCGCAGTGCCACGGTGAGCAGCGGGATCTCGAACTTCGGATCGTGCCCGAGTACGACGATCGCGGTGCTGCTATCGATTTCGCCCGCCGCCGCGAGCGTGTTCAGGTACCGGTGCGGCCAGTCGACGACCACCTCGGCGCCGGGAAAGGCGTCGGGGGTTGCGAAGGTGTCGCGGGAGTCGCAAATGGTGACGCGGTAGCCGAGCAATTCGGCCTGCACGGTGAGTGCCGCGGCAAAGGCGTTCGCGCCGAAGATGATCAGTCGCGGCGGTGGCGGGAACGAGGCGACGAATACATCGGATTCGGGTAATGCGACGAGTTCGGTCGCGTGCCGTTTCGGGGTGACCAGGTGCTGCCCGATCAGATCCGGGTCCGGATTCCACACCACGGTGAATACGGTGACCCTGCGGTGCGCGGCGATTTCCGCGGCGACGGTGGGGAATTCGGGAAAGTCGCGGCGCGAGAACGGTTCCACGAAAACATCGACCATGCCGCCGGAGTCGAGCCCGGGCTCGCCCGGAGGCACGCCGAAGCGGTGCAATCCGCGTCTACCGGTGCGCGCGGCCTCGGTGGCCGCCGCGATCACGGTCGTCTCTACGGTGCCGCCGAGTACCGAACCGTAGACCGCGCCATTGGCATCTACCAGGATGGATGTGCCGACCGGCAGCGGTCCGGAACCGACAGTGCGCACAATGGTGGCCACGCCGCCGATCCGGCCGGAATGCCATACCCGCAATAGGTCGTCGACGATGTCGCGCATCTGTTCAGCTCCGCTCACCCGTGCGGCGTGGCCGGGAAGTCACGATCGTCGCCTGTCGCCAAATCGTCGCACGTGACGCACACCATATCGTTATTACCGGCTAAATAGGTGCGGGCGCCGGAATCTCTTACGGCAGCTTGATAGACCGAGGTCCAATGCTTATTGGACATCACAACGGGGTGCCCCGGTGTGGTGTGGAACACAGCGCGTGCCAGGCCGGTCGGTGCGGCGAAGGCCGCGGCGGTGACCCTGGCGACGACATCGGAGCCGACGTCCGGGGTATCCACCGGCATGATCGCGACGTACTCGGCCGGCGTGCGTGCGGCGGCCCGCAGCCCCGCCCGCAGCGAGGCGCCGAGCCCGGTCGCCCAGTCCGCCGCCCACACATAATCGGTGCCCTCGGGTAGGTCGACGGCCGTCGGTGCCGGTCCGGTTGCGCCGAGCACGACGATCACCGGATCGCAGCCGCCACCGCGCAGCGCCGCTACCGCGGACCGCAGCCAGGCACCGCCCTCGGCCAGCGCTTTGGGCATCCCGTAGCGCGTTCCGGCGCCCGCGGCCAGGACGATGCCCGCGCAGACCGGATCGGGCGCTTCGCCGTCGGATGCCACCATGAGCATGACGGTAGTCCCGCCGCGTAGCCGATGGGTTACGGAAAGGTGGTGTGACGTCGACGAACCGGGGCGTGCGACACGCCGGAGGTGATCTACCCCGTTCGACTGGCGGCCGGGGTGGTCGTATTCGATGCTGGTTCGATGACAGACGACCGGGTTGGCCTCGCGGGATTCAACGCGCTGTCCGAGACGGCGGCCGTCGCGGCCTTGCTCGCGTGTTGCTCGTCGCCGGTCTGGGCTCGGTCGCTGGTCGCCGGGCGGCCGTACGCCGGTGTCGACGCGGTATTCGACGCGGCCGATGGGGTGCTGGCGGAGTTGTCCAAGGACGAGGTCGATCGCGCGCTCGATGGGCATCCGCGCATCGGCGCCCGGCCCGATACCGCGGCATCGGCGCGTGAGCAGGCCGGAGTGACCGGGGCGCAGGACGCGGTGCGGGCCGGGCTTGTCGAGGGCAATCTGGCCTATGAGGAGAAGTTCGGCCATATCTACCTGGTGTGCGCGACCGGTAAGTCCGGGGCGGAGTTGCTCGAGTTGCTCACCACCCGGCTCGGTAATGATCCGAAGACCGAAAGGCGGGTTATGCGAGCGGAATTGGCGAAGATCAATCGGATTCGGCTGGGCCGACTGCTCGGCGAGCCCGCATGAGCGAGCGCGGCGAGTCGGCCTTGGGTGCAGTCATGGCGGGACCGAGCACTGGTGAGGTGGATGCATGAGTGAGCGCAGCGAGCGAGCGATAGGCGCCGCTACGAGCCTGGTCATGGGGGACCGAGCGCTGGTGAGGTGGATGCATGAGTGAGCGCAGCGAGCGAGCGATAGGCGCCGCTACGAGCCTGGTCATGGCGGGACCGAGCGCTGGTGGGGTGGAGCCATGAGCACGCTGAGCACGCATGTGCTCGATGCCGTCGCAGGTGCGCCCGCGGCCGGAATCGCGGTGGTGCTCTATCGAGACGCCGCGGTGCTCGGTGCGGGAACCACCGACGGCGATGGCCGCATCACCTCGCTCGGCGCGGCATTGCCGTCGGGAACATATCGGCTGGTGTTCGATACCGGCGCCTATTTCGCGCAGCGCCGGATCGAATCGTTCTATCCGGAGGTCTCTGTCACGTTCGTCGTCATCGAGGAGCGGCACTACCACGTTCCGTTGTTGTTGTCGCCCTTCGCCTTTTCCACCTATCGAGGGAGCTGAGCCATGGAGCTGACCGGGCCGATCGTGCTGTCGGACAACCGATACGGCAAGGCGGAGAACCGCATCGTCCGGATCTACCGCGACGATGCGCGCCACGAGATCCGCGATGTGAACGTATCCACCGTGCTGCGTGGCGATTTCGCCGACGCCTACGTCAGCGGTGATCAATCGAAGGTGCTGCCGACCGATACCCAGAAGCAGACCGCATACGCGTACGCGAAAAAGCCGGGGCTGCAACCCATCGAGGACTACGCACTGGCGCTGGCCGCGCATTTCGTCGACGGGACCGATCCGGTGCACAGTGCGCGCATCGAGGTCGAGGAGTATGCCTGGCAGCGGGTGACCGTCGATGGCAGCGAGCACGACTACACCTGGGTGCGAAAAGGACCCGAGGTGCGGACCGCGACGGTCACCGTCGCGGGCAAGGGCGACCAGCAGCGGGCCTGGGTCATCGGCGGGGTCAAGGATCTGGTGATCCTCAAGTCGACCGGTTCGGAGTTCGCCGACTTCCTCACCGACGAATTCACTGTGCTCGCACCGACCCGCGACCGGATGCTCGCGACCTCGCTCGTCGCGCAATGGCGCTTCGCCAGCACGACCGGGGTGGACTGGGACACGGTCTACGCGGGCGTCCGGCAGCGGATGGTCGAGGTCTTCGCGACGCAGCATTCGAAGGCACTGCAGCAGACGCTGTTCGAGATGGGCAAGGCCGCGCTCGCGGCCTATCCGGTGCTCGCAGAGATCCGGCTGGCCGCCCCGAATAAGCATCATTTCGACTACGACCTGGGCCGATTCGGTATCGAGAACCACGGCGAGGTCTACCACGCCGATGATCGTCCCTACGGACTCATCCACGCGACTGTGCGGCGGGAAGATGCCCCGGAAGCCGGCCCGGCATGGTTACCGTAGGCGCCATGACGACAACGACGGTCATCGATGGGTGCGCCGTGGCGACCGTCGACCCGAACGGCACCGAATACCGCCGCGGTTATGTCACGGTCCTCGACAACCGGATCACGGCCGTCGGTGCGGGCGATGCGCCCGATCTCGGCGCTGATGTGCACCGGATCGATGGCCGGGGCTGCCTGCTCACGCCGGGCCTGGTGAATTCCCATCATCATCTCTACCAATGGGTCACCCGGGGTCTGGCGGCGGACAACACCCTGTTCGAATGGCTCACCACCCTCTACCCGATCTGGGCGGGCATCGATGACGATGCGGTCCGCGTCGCCGCGACCGGCGCGCTCGCCGCATTAGCGCGGACCGGTTGCACCACAACTACCGACCACCACTACGTGTTTCCGCGCGCGGGCGGCGACCTGCTCGGCGCGGAGATCGCCGCGGCCACCGAGGTCGGGTTGCGCTTCCAGCCGTGCCGCGGCTCGATGGATCTCGGACAGAGCTCGGGCGGGCTGCCACCGGACGATGTGGTGGAAACCCTCGACGCCATCCTTGCCGCGAGCGCGGATGCCGTTGCGCGCTGGCATGATCCGTCCTTCGACTCGATGCTGCGGATCGCACTCGCACCCTGTTCGCCGTTTTCGGTGACGACGGAGCTGTTGCGTGAATCCGCCGGGCTGGCACGTGATCTCGGTGTTCGCCTGCATACGCACCTGGCCGAGACAGTCGACGAGCAGGAGTTCTGCGCGGAGAAATTCGGCTGCACACCGGCGCAGTACATGGAGCAGTTGGGCTGGCTCGGCCCGGACGTCTGGTACGCGCACGGCATCCACCTCGATGACGAAGCCATCGGCGCCATGGCGAAAACCGGTACCGGAGTGGCGCACTGCCCCACCTCGAACGCACGTATCGGCGCGGGTATCGCGCGCACCGCGGATCTGGTCGCCGCCGGAGTGCCGGTCGGACTCGGCGTGGACGGTGCGGCGAGTAATGAATCCAGTTCGATGATCGAGGAGCCACGCAGCGCGCTGCTGTACGCCCGCGCCATGGGTGGACCACGCGCGATCAGTACCCGAACGGCGTTGGCGCTGGCCACCATTGGCGGTGCGCGGGTACTCGGGCGCGATGCCGAGATCGGTTCGATCGAACCGGGCAAGCTCGCCGATCTCGCGCTGTGGCGGCTCGATACTCCGGCGCACGCGGGCATCGACGATCCGGTGACCGCGTTGATTCTCGGCTCGGCGCCGCCGCTGGCAGCATTGATCATCAACGGGCGCATAGTCGTTCGCGATGGCGAGGTGCGCACAGTCGACGAGGAGAAGGTCGGTGGCGAGGTCGCTCGGGCACAGGCCGCGCTCGTCGCGAAGGCCGGATAGCGCACTGTCGTAATCCACTCACCCCATTCGGTCTGCTCGACTTCGAAATCCAGACCGAGTTGTTCGTCATTCCCCACGCCTTCGTTTTCGGTCGTCGCAATCCGCAGGTCAGCGTCTGACCTCATGGGCCAAGATAGAGACGTTCGCAGGGGAGGCGCGGGTAGCGGCTGGTGTCGCCGAGGTCGATCGTGACGGCATCGGCGTAGTGCTCCCGCTGGTGCTGCTGGACGAAGACGAGCGCAGCTGTCATACACGCGGTGTAGTCCAGCCGGACGCCGTGTAGGAATATGCTCAGGTGTACGTCCGGGTCACCGGGCATCGGTGAAAGGTCGTGTCGCTCAGGGATTTGTGGGCTCATGATCCCTCGGTATCGCGCACGTCGGTGGCGACGACCGGTATCGCGTCGGCTTTGTCGAGATCGGCGTCCGAATCGCAAACCCAGCCGTCCTCGCCGACCGGCATCAGGAACCCGTCCGCGCCCTGGTAGATCGGGGCGCTATCGGTGGGGGCCAATTCGATTTTCCGGAGCGTGTCGGTGTGGTAGTCCGCGAGCAGACGCCGGACAGACGGGGCGATTTCCTTTCGCTGGGGCCGCTCGAGCTCGGTCATCGGCGCACAACTCCGATACCGCTCGGTGTGAAATCCGCTCGGTCGGCTACGACCCGCACGCCCACCCATGGACACGGCTCCGGTGTCGGCATGATGCCGTCATGATCGCCTATTCGGCCATCGACAAGCGTCACCATGCACGCGCAGAACCGGGAAGGACATGCTACCGACACCAACTCCCCGGTCTTGCCACTGAAAGTCCCGCACATGGATAACTTTGTCCATGGCCCGCAATCACCTTCAGGCATGAGCGGCCCTCCGCTGTATGGGTGGGTACTGGCCTGAGCAAGCGCGGATCGCATCGACCACCACAAGGCCGGATGGCCGGAATGTGCAGCGGGGTGGTTCGATCCAGCGTCGGAACTCGGTACCGTTGTCGGCGGGAGACGGCAATGCGACGGTGCCACCCGTTTGTACGACCGACACATTGAGCCGGAACATCTCGGCGAACAGGCGCACGTCATCGGGGATGTCCGGCCTGACGAGCAGTGTCCACCGGTGCGAGCGTGGATGTGACAGCACCGGCCCGATATCCGAACCATGTTGTTGCATATGAAATTTCACGGCTTGGCCGAGATGGGCGGGCATGATCAGCGCCCAAACATGTTCGGCCCTCATGATGATGCGGCCGAGATGGGGCGGGTCGATGCTTGCGGGCAGGTCACAGACCCGCCGGTAGAAGTGGCAGCGGGACCGTGGTGTGTCCCCAAAAGGTATGTGGTCCATTGAGTTCAATCCCTTGGGTCGCGGTCGGCGCTGCGGTCGGTGGCTGAGACCGGGACGTCGGCATACTGCGGCAGCGCGCTGGGGTCCCATGCGCGTAGGCCGTCCGCGACAAGTTCGATGAGTTCGACAGGCACGTCGACGGCGAGCGGGACGGGCGGACCAACGAGCGAAGTGCGGTGCGGTAGATCTGGGTTCAACATCGTGACCCCTCAGTACGGCGGCAACTTAGGTGCGCCCGGCCCCTGAGAAAACCATCCTCGATGAGGGAAGTAGGAGAGTTGTTCTCTCCGGGCGCATAACCAGCACACACTTGGTCACCGCGTGAGGGAATCGAATGCTGGGAACCCAAGAAAGACACCTGATTTCCCTGCACACTGCCCACTGAACATGGAACGATTTCCCTCTCTGGGAAATCCGACAACCCCAAGGGGGAACCTTGTCAGACGATGACAGCGGTAGCACACTGCCGCGTCGGCAGCTCGGCCGTCATCTGCGCGACGCCCGCGACGCACTCGGCATGACCCTGATCGAGTCCGCGAAGCTCATGGAGTGGGGCAAGAGCAGTTTGCAGCGCCTCGAAAAGGGACAGATGGAGAAGATCCGAACGCATGACATCCGGCTGTTGTGTGAGCAGTATCAGCTAGGCGCGGAGCGCACTGCGGATCTGATGGCCCTTGCTGAGCAGACGGCGGTCAAGTCGTGGTGGCACGACTATGGGGCGCTGATCACGCCTGCGTTCGATGTGTACATGGGCCTCGAGTCGTCAGCGCACAAGCTCGCTCAGTTCCAGCCATCGGCAGTGCCGGGGCTGCTGCAAACTGCGGATTACGCTCGCTCGCTTGATGTTCTGTACTTCCCGAACGACTCCCCAGAAGAGATCGACCGACGTGTCCAGCTTCGCATTCGTCGTCAAGGGCTTCTCACCCGAAGGAACAAGCCAGCAACCTATACGGCGGTGTTGCATGAATCAGTCCTGCGAACCGTCATCGGATCGCGGAAGGTGATGGCGCCACAACTGCGGCACCTTGCGGACCTCATCAGCCACCCGAATGTCGACATACGCGTACTCCCATTCCGGGCAGGTCTGCCGGTCGGCTTGTCGACCGGTCCGTTCCTCATCCTCGACTTCGATGTGGACAAGAAAGGTAAGCCCGAAGAACCCAGCGTCGTCTACGTAGAGAGCTTCACCGGGGGGATCTTCCTCGAGCGGCTAGCCGACTTGGGAAGGTACCGTGAGGCGTATGGGGTTATCCACCGCGCCGCGCTGGATGTCCAACCCAGCCGAGATCTGTTGCGTGAAGTTGCGAAGGAGTACGAACGTGGGCGTTGACCTGTCCGGGGCGCAGTGGTTCAAAAGTAGCCATAGCGGCGGGGGCCAAGATTGTGTGGAGGTCGCGCACCTCGGCGGCGGCATGGTCGGTGTTCGGGACTCCAAGAATCCGACCGGTCCGGCGCTGGTCTTCACCCCCAGCGAATGGGATGCGTTCGTCGCTGGCGCTCGCGACGGCGAGTTCGACCGCAGGTAACTTCTCGTCGATCAATCACCAGGCCCGGTCCGTCGTGTGCGGATCGGGCCTGTTCGGTCTTTGCAGGGGCGGTGCGCGTTCGATGGGGCGCGGGCCGAGGCGAATGTCCTGATCACCGGACATACGGGGCTATTTCCTTTCGCTAGGACCGCTGGGGCCGCTGGAGCTCGGTCATCGGCGCACAACTCCGATTCCCTTTGCAGCCGGGTTTCCCGAGGGCGTGTCGATGCCGCCGTTTGTCATATTTGACTTCGGCGAGTCACCATCGGGGGAATCGGTGGAGCCTCCCCGCGGTCTTCCCTGAAGGGGCGGTTGGTGATCCATATCTGGAAAACCAGATGACGTGAAGGTTTACCATCAGGCGTATGGGAGCATCCGGCACTGGCTCTCGATGAAGTCGCTAGTAGGAAGGAACCTGCTGAGGCAGGCTGCAAAGGGGAGTACGAGCGTGAGCGTTGACCTGTCTGGAGCCCGGTGGTTCAAGAGCAGCCGGAGCCAGGCTGGGAAGGAATGCGTTGAGGTCGCTCACCTCGACGGTGGTTTGGTCGGCGTCCGGGACTCCAAGAACCCGACTGGTCCCGCGCTGGTCTTCACCCCAAGCGAATGGGACGCGTTCGTCGCTGGCGCTCGCGACGGCGAGTTCGACCGCAGTTAGCGCGTTGGGCGTGCCAGAAAAAGCAAACGCCTGTTGCGGCAGGCAGCGAAGGAGTGCGCACGATGATTAATGACCTGTCCGGAGCGCTCTGGTTCAAGAGCACCCACAGCGCGGGAGGGAGCGACTGTGTCGAAGTCGCGCATCTCGGCGGCGGCATGGTCGGTGTTCGGGACTCCAAGAATCCGTCCGGTCCCGCGCTGGTCTTCACCCCTTCGGAGTGGGATGCGTTTGTCGCTGGCGCTCGCGACGGCGAGTTCGACCGCAGGTAGCGCGTTGGACGTGCCAGAAAAGGCAAACGCCTGTTGCGGCAGGCAGCGAAGGAGTTCCAGCCGTGAGTGAAGACCTGTCCGGGGCGCAGTGGTTCAAGAGTAGCCACAGCAGCGGGGGCCAAGATTGTGTGGAGGTCGCGCACCTCGGCGGCATGGTCGGTGTTCGTGACTCCAAGAATCCGACCGGTGCGGCGCTGGTGTTCACTCCGGCTGAGTGGGATGCGTTTGTCGCTGGCGCTCGCGACGGCGAGTTCGACCGCAGGTAACTTCTCGTCGATCAATCACCAGGCCCGGTCCGTCGTGTGCGGATCGGGCCTGTTCGGTCTTTGCGGGGGCAGTGCGCGTTCGATGGGGCGCGGGCCGAGGCGAATGTCCTGATCAGAGGATATGCCGGATACTGGAACAGCGATGTCTCTGACTGCGCGGCCCGGTGGCTGGGGAAGCGGGTGCTGATTCGGCGGTAACGGCCGCGCAACCTGGGCTGGTTGTCGCGCAATATCGCGGCAACCCGCGACTTCTACTGTGGTGTAGCGGTCTGTGGAGCGAGGTGTGGCGTGGATCTGGACACTATTCGGGGTGTGGTTGTGGCTCGGGAGCGGGCTGACCTGGCTTTTGTAGGTGGGGCGTGTGGGGT
Organism: Nocardia sp. CA-107356; assembly: GCF_050946365.1. Taxonomy (NCBI): domain Bacteria; kingdom Bacillati; phylum Actinomycetota; class Actinomycetes; order Mycobacteriales; family Nocardiaceae; genus Nocardia; species Nocardia sp. CA-107356. The sequence continues at coordinate 871,320 of NZ_CP191992.1, forward strand.
GCTGGCCGGGGGGACGTTTTTGTTCTCCGAGCCGCAGGAGGGGTTGGATCGGCTGGTCGATATCACCGGGTTCGGGTGGCCCGCGTTGACGGAGACGCCGGAGGGGTTGGAGATCGCCGCTACCTGCACGTTGGCGGAGTTCGCTGGGGCGGTGCCGGGGCGGGAACTGGGCGCGGAGATGTTGCGGGCCGACTGGCCGGGGACGGCATTGTTCGCGCGGGCGTGCCGGGCGCTGGTCGCCTCACACAAGATCTGGCGGACCGCGACCGTTGGCGGGAATGTGTGTTTGGCCTTGCCTGCGGGTGCGGTGTTGGGTGCGCTGGTGGCGTTGGACGGCGCCGCGCTGGTGTGGTCGCCCGATGGGGGCGATCGGCGGATTCCCCTGCGGGAGTTCGTGCTCGGGCCGGGACGTACTGTGCTCATCTCGGGTGAGGTGTTGCGGTCGATCACCGTTCCGATTCGAAGTCTGCACGCGCGCACCGCGTTCCGGAAGATCGCGCTGGCTCCGCTCGGTCGTTCCGGTGCGGTTGTGATGGGTCGTCGCGAGGCGGACGGCCGGTATGCGGTGACCATAACCGCCGCGACAGCCCGGCCGGTGGTGCTGGATTTCGACGGGACGCCGGGTGATGCCGAGGTGCGGGGCGCGGTGGCGGCCATCGACCCGGCGCTCTGGTTCGACGACCCGCACGGTGCGCCGGATTGGCGTCGGCATATCGCCGGTGTGCTCGCCGGTGCGGTTGCCGCCGAGCTACGCACCGAAGTCGGTGACGGGCAATGAAATTCGAGGTAGACGGTAATTCCGTACAGGCCGAACCACGTCCTGGCCAATGCCTGCGCACCCTATTGCGCGAACAGGGCTATTTCGCGGTGAAGAAGGGTTGTGACGCTGGCGACTGTGGCGCGTGCGCAGTGCAACTCGACGGTATGCCCGTGCACTCGTGCATCATTCCCGCCTACCGCGCCGCAGATCGCACCATCACCACGGCCTCCGGCCTCGGCACCCCCGAGAACCCGCACCCGGTCCAACAACGATTCGTCGACTCCGCCGCCTTCCAATGCGGTTTCTGCACAGCGGGCATGGTGGTTACCGCCGCGGGCCTCGGCTGCGGCAGCCCGACCGCGCCGGAGCCGGGCGCACTGCCGGAGCTGATGAAGGGAAACCTCTGCCGCTGTACCGGTTATCGCGCGATCACCGATGCGCTGACCGGCACGGCTCCCGAGGCGGTAGTCGAGGGCCGATCGACGGGCGGCGATCCGGCTTTGGGCCACCAGTCGGGTGCTGCTTCGGTCGGCGGTGCGGGTTCGGTACCGGGCGTCGAGTCGGGTGCTGCTTCGGTCGGCGGTGCGGGTTCGGCACTGCGCGTCGAGTCGGGTGCTGCTTCGGTCGGCGGTCCGGGTTCGGTACCGGGAGTTGAGTCGGGTGCTGCTTCCGTCGGCGGTGCCGGTTCGGCACTGCGCGTCGAGTCGGGTGCTGCTTCGGTCGGCGGTGCGGGTTCGGTGCCGGGCGTCGAGTCGGGCGCTGTCTCGGCGGGCGAGGTCACTTCAGCGCCGCACGCCGCCTTCGGACCGGCGGGAACCGGCATCGGCGCCCCCGCTGGACCCCGTATCGTCACGGGCACCGAACCGTTCACCTTCGATATCTCCCCGCAGGATGCGGCACCCACTGCGGACGCTTCCGCCGCGCCACCCACGGCCCCACTGCATATCGCGGTCCTACCGAGCCCGCATCCACACGCGCGGATCGTCTCCATCGACATCGCCGAGGCCGAAATGCTGCCGGGCGTCCACGCGGTGCTCACCTACGCCGATGCTCCGGATATCGCGTTTTCGACTGGGCGCCATGAACTTCGAGCCGACGATCCCGACGACACCTATGTGCTCGATCGTACGGTGCGATTTGTCGGACAGCGGGTCGCCGCGGTGGTAGCGGAAAGCATGGATATCGCCCGTGCGGGGTGCCGTGCGTTAGCGGTCGAGTACGAGATCTTGCCCGCGGTCTTCGATCCGGCCGAGGCGCTATTGCCGCACGCGCCGAAACTGCATGGTGACAAACCGGATTCGGCTCGTATCGCCGACGCCGAGCGGAATCTGATCGCCGAGGTGAACGGTGAGGTCGGCGATATCCGGTCTGGTCTGGCCGCGGCGGCGCAGGTGGTCAGTGGGGTGTGGCATTCACCGCGCGGCCAGCATGTACATCTGGAAACCCACGGCGGTATCGGCTGGTTGGACGAGGACGGCAGGCTGGTCATCCGGTGCAGCACCCAGGTGCCGTTCCTGGTTCGCGATGAGCTGTGCCATCTGTTCGGGCTGGCGCGTGATCGCGTGCGGGTCTTCGCCAAGCGGGTCGGCGGCGGGTTCGGGGCCAAGCAGGAGATGCTGGCCGAGGATCTGATCGCGCTGGCGGTGCTGCGAACCGGGCGACCCGTACAGTACGAATTCACCCGGTCCGACGAATTCACCAGCGCCACATGCCGTCATCCGATGCGGGTGGCGGTCACCGCGGGCGCGGATGCCGACGGCTTGCTGACCGCGCTCTCGATCGACGTGCTCGCCGATGCCGGTGCGTACGGCAATCACAGTGCTGGCGTCATGTTCCACGGCGTCGGCGAATCCGTCGAGGTATACCGCTGCGCCAATAAGCGCGTCCAGGCGAAAACGGTCTACACCAACAACGTTCCCTCCGGCGCGTTCCGTGGCTACGGCCTCGGGCAGATCATCTTCGGCGTCGAGTCGGCCATGGACGAACTGGCGCGCGCACTCGGCATCGACGCGTTCGAATTCCGCCGACGCAATGTGGTGGTGCCTGGCGACCTGTTCGTCGGCGCCGAAATCGACCAGGGCGATCTGGAATTCGGCAGTTACGGCCTCGATCAATGTCTCGACCAGGCCGAGCGAGCCATACTGCGCGGCAATGGAGTTCCCGCACCGGGTCCGGACTGGCGGGTGGGCACCGGCATGGCGCTGGCCATGATCGCCACCATCCCGCCGCGCGGCCACCGCGCCGAGGCCGCCGCCGTTCTGCTTCCCGACGGACGCTACGAGATCCGGGTCGGCACAGTGGAATTCGGCAATGGCACGACAACGGTGCTCGCCCAGCTCGCGGCGACGGCCTTACACACCGATGTGCGTCGCATCGTGATTCGCCAGTCGGACACCGATGTCGTCGGCCACGACACCGGAGCTTTCGGGTCCACCGGAATTACGGTCGCGGGCAAGGCCTGCTACGCCGCGGCGGTGGCGTTGTGCGAGCACATCCTGGTCCGCGCGGCGAAGCTGACCGGTCGCGCCGAGACCGAATGTGTCGTGGAATCGGCCGGTGTCCGCTGCGGCGACCGGCTGATCGGTGCCGCCGAACTACTGGCCGACGGCGAGTTGTCCGGTTACGGCGAACATGCGGGCAGCCCGCGTTCGGTCAGCTTCAATGTGCAGGCGTTCCGGGTCGCGGTGCAGCCGGAGACCGGGTCGGTGCGCATCTTGCAGTCCGTCCAGACCGCCGATGCGGGCACGGTGCTCAATCCGGTGCAGTGCCGCGGCCAGGTGGAGGGCGGCGTCGCGCAGGCCATCGGCACCGCGCTCTACGAGGACATGCGCTCCGAACAGGGTGTGGTCACCACACGGACGCTGCGGCACTACCACATCCCGCAGCTCGCCGACCTGCCGCGCACCGAGGTCCATTTCGCCGAAACCGCCGATGACCTGGGCCCCCTCGGTGCCAAGTCGATGAGCGAATCGCCGTACAACCCGGTCGCCCCCGCGTTGGCGAATGCCATCCGCGATGCTGTCGGGGTACGACAGACCCGTTTGCCGATGACGGCGGATCGGATCTGGCGAGCCCTTCAGGAAGGAGATCAGGGGTGAGTTCCCAGCGACGTGAGCATCAGGCCCGGAGGAGGCAGCTTGCGTAACCACGAAGGGCCGGGGAGCGGCGCAGATCCAACGCAGCTCGCCGAGAACGTCCGCGCCAGGATCGATGCGCTGCTCGATACGGTCGACGCCGACTTGCGCACCCACTATCCGGGCCCCGACGGCCGGATCCAGCCGATCCACACCGCCTACGTCTCCGCCGACCGCGCCACCGCCGACACCCCCGCCGAGTGGGGTGCGGCGGCGACCGAACTCCTCGATCGCCACCACGACCTGCTCGCCGAACTCGACAGCACCGACGCGCTGCCCGCCGTGCGCGCACAACTCGAGCGGCATCCGATCCAGGATCTGCGCATCGACTTCGAGGACGGCTACGGATTCCGGGCCGACGCCGAGGAGGACAGGGCCGCAACCAACGCGGGAACGGTGCTCGCGCAATGGGCGAAGCAAGCCGGTGGGCCGACCGGTCTCGGCATCCGGATGAAGGGCCTGGCCGGCTCCGAACGCGACCGCGCCCTGCGCACCCTGGAGCTGGTATTGGCCGCGGCGGACGGTGTGCCAGCGGGTTTCGTCTTCACCGTGCCGAAAATCCGTGCGGCGGAGCAGGCTTCGGCACTGGTAGCACTGTGCGAAGGATTGGAGCGCGGCTTCGGACTCGATGCGGGCGCGCTACGGTTCGAACTGCAGATCGAGAGCCCGCAGGCGATTATCGCCGCGGATGGCAGCGTTCCGATCGCCAAGATGATCGCTCTGTCCGATGGTCGCTGCAGCGCATTGCATTTCGGCACTTACGACTACACGGCCGCCTGCGGGATAGCCGCACCCGATCAGGCGCTCGACCACCCCGCCGCGGACTTCGCGAAGTCGATCATGCAGGTCGCCGCGGCCCAAACGGGAGTGTGGGTCTGTGACGGCTCCACCCAGATCGTGCCGGATCGCGAACCGGAAGCCGCACTGCGCAACCATCATCGACTGGTCGGTCGGGCCCTGCGCCTGGGTTACTACCAGGGCTGGGATATGCACCCCGGTCACCTGATCACCCGCTGGCTGGCCACCTACGAGTTCTTCCGCCAGGCCATCGATGTGGCGGTTCCCCGCCTGGTGGCCTACCTCGATCGGCGCTCCGGCGGCGTAATGGACGAGCCCGCCACCGCGGAGGCGTTGGCGGCAACCGTCCTACGCGGCGTGCACTGCGGTGCTCGTACCGTCGACGAACTGCGTGCGCTCGCACCCGCATTGACCCCGGAGGTGTTGCGCGCGCTGGTCGCGCGCACGCCGATTCCGCAGGAAGCGGTGTGAGATGCGGCCATGCGATGGGCAGTTGCCCGTGGGCGGCACGGTGAGCTGGTGCGGCGCTGGACGTTCGGCGCCGCAAGGCATTCGGTGCCTCGCCGCGCGCGGCACGAACCGGTTGCGGGATTCCCGCGCGAAACAGGAGGTGCGATGAGTACAGCATCGCGAAGCGATTCGATCAGGGGCGGTGGTCGAGCGACGGGTGGGCGCGACCCGGTCGACGCGGACGATTTCACGCTGCTGCCCGATCTGGCGGTCCGGCCGCTCGGCGGATCGGTGATCTGGGCCAACAATGAATTCTTTGCGGAGAAGGAGAATTTGATCAATCCCGGCGCGTCGGAATACCGACCGTCGACCTTCGGACATAAGGGCCAGATCTACGACGGCTGGGAGACCCGCAGGCACCGCGGCCGACCCGGCGACGACTCCGCGATCGTCCGCCTCGGTGTGCCCGGCGTGATCCGCGGCATCGTGGTGGACACCGCCTGGTTCAAAGGCAACTATCCGCCAGCAGTTTCGGTCTCCGCACTCGAGATCGACGGCTATCCGCTCGCGGAAACCATTGCCGAGCGCGATGATTGGGTGACCCTGATCGACCGGGCCCCGGTATCCGGTGACAGCCGCAACCCCTTCGCCATCGAGAGCGAAAAGCGTTGGACCCATGTGAAACTCACCATGCATCCGGACGGCGGCGTGGCCCGGCTGCGCGTGCACGGTGAGGGCAGGCCCGACCCGAGGCTACTCGGCCTCGGCCCGCTGGACCTGGCCGCACTGGAGAACGGCGCCCTGGTCCTGGACTGCTCCAACCGCTTCTACAGTTCGCCGAACCAACTGCTCTATCCGGGACTGGCCCGAAAGATGGGCGACGGTTGGGAAACCGCCCGCCGCCGCGATGACAGCAATGACTGGGTGCATATCCGGCTGGCCGGTCCCGGCCTCATCCGGCTCGCCGAGATCGACACGTCGTACTTCCTCGGCAACAGCCCCGGCTCGGCCCGGCTCACCGGCCGCACCAATGACGGCACCGAACTCGAATTGCTGCCGCGCACCGAACTTCTGCCCGATACCAGGCACCGATTCGCGATCGCGCCGATGGCGGCCTCGGTGGAGGAGATCCGTCTGGATATCTATCCCGACGGCGGTCTCGCGCGGCTGCGACTCTATGGAGAACTCGGGGGATGAGCGACACCGGCATGAATCAACGAGACTTCGTCGGGTACGGAGCGACACCACCGGATCCGAAATGGCCCGGCGACGCGAAGATCGCCGTCCAATTCGTTCTCAATTACGAAGAGGGCGCGGAGCGCAATGTGCTCGACGGCGATGCGCATTCGGAGAACTTCCTCTCGGAAATCACTCCGGCGGAGGCCTTTCCGAACCGCCATATGAGCATGGAATCGCTCTACGAATACGGCTCCCGCGCCGGACTGTGGCGGGTACTGCGCGCCTTCGAACGCCGCGACCTACCGCTGACCGTCTTCGCCGTCGCCCGTGCCATGCAGCGAAATCCGGAGGCGGTGGCCGCTTTTCGGGAACTCGGTCACGAAATCGCCAGCCACGGTCTGCGCTGGAAGTCCTACCAACTCGCCGACCGCGACGCCGAGCGCGCGGATATGGCCGAAGCCGTACGCATACTCACGGAGCTGACCGGCTCGGCCCCACTCGGCTGGTACACCGGCCGCGACTCCCCGCACACCAGGGAACTGGTGGTCGAACACGGCGGTTTCGTCTACGACTCCGACTCCTATGCCGACGATCTCCCGTACTGGGTAACCGTTCACGGCAACAACCACCTGGTGGTCCCGTACACCCTCGACACCAACGACATGCGCTTCGCCTCACCCGCGGGTTTCCCCAGTGGCGATCAATTCTTCGCCCACCTCCGCGATGCCTTCGACACCCTCTATCGCGAAGGCGCGGAGGGCAGTCCGAAGATGCTCTCGATCGGCCTGCACTGCCGTATCGTCGGCCGTCCCGCCCGCATTGCCGCCCTCGAGCACTTCCTGGACCACGTGCAATCCCATAACGACGTCTGGATAACCCGCCGAATCGACATAGCCGACCACTGGCATCACACCCACCCGCCGGTGCGCACCGAGTGACGATCGCAGCGCGGCCGCGTCAGGAGAACAGGTCGCGGACGAACGGCAGTGAATCGTGTAGTGACGCGTTGACGGTGCCATCGTGATCGTCGGGGTAGATATGCACGGTGACCGGCTGCCGGTTGGCCGCGAGCACCGCCGCGAACCGCAGCGTCTCCGGTGTGATCACATCCGTATCGCGCAGACCCTGGCCCATGAACAGCGGTTTGTCGTAACCGGATTCGGGCAGGCCCAGGTATCCCGATAGCAGTCCGTGCACGTTCGGAATCTGTCCGAGCGGCCGCTCGAACAACTCGTATATCGCCACGCCGTTCGCACTGAGCTCATCGGCGAGCGGGGTGATGCACTCCTCGCGTGCCCGAGCGAGCCATGCGCGGCCGGAGTCGGTCAGGAAGGATTCGATGTCCAGCGCGGGGTAGGTGGTGCGCAACCCGTTCAGGATGTAGAGCACGTACGCGGTGGTGTGCTTGCTCAACTTGATCGGCGGCACATCCGGCCCGAGCAGCTGCAAAACATCTTCGACATACGCGGGCACTCCGGTGCCGACCGCGCCGCGGTAGTCGAGCCCCGGCCCGCCGAATTCGGTCGCGTACCGGGCGGTGAAAACGGCCGCGCCGCCGCCCTGTGACTGTCCGACGACCACCCATTTCTTCGCCAGTGACGAATACTGCCCGGTGGCGGCCTTGACCGCGTCGACGACGTTGTGCGCCTCGACGATTCCGTTGAGGTAGGGATGTTCGCCCGACGTGCCGAGTCCGGCATAGTCCGCGGCCACGATCGCGTAGCCCTGTGCCAGCCAGGCCCCGAGATACGCCCAATCCCGCTCGACGGCGCTGGGGCCGGCGATGCTGTAGGCGCACTCGTCGCTGAGTCCGACCGTGCCGTGTGCCCACGCGATCACGGGCCAACCGCCCGCGGGGGCCGGACCGGGTGGAAAGTAGACCGCGGCGCTGCCCACCGTCGGCATATCGTTCGCAGTGGTTGTCGAGTACAGGATGCGGCTGGAATTCACCGAACCGGGCGGGGTCGCCACCGCGGCCAGCGGTGCGACGGATTCGACGGTGCCGGGATCGGCTTGGTCGGCGCCCGCCGCGGGCAGCCGCAGCAGGCTCGCGCCGCAGGCGAGCGCGATCGCCGTGGTGAACCACAGTTTCCGCATAACGCTCCTATCGGGCGTCCACAGCGAACTGGACGCCTGTCTCAGAGTTGGAATATCGACCCAGTCTGCCCGATCGGGCCATCCGGAGGTGGTGGCGGCCACACTCGCGCCTGTGAAGGTCCTCACAGCCTGGAATGTCGGGCGCGCCGGACGGCGGGGTACCCCGTGATCGCTAACAGTACGGGCGTTACGCTAAAACCGCATGTCAGGGCTACCGGCGGGTAGGTTTAACGCGTGCAATTTGCAGGCTAATTTCGCAAAGTTAGCAAAGGCCAGTCGAAACCTAGCTCGGATTCACACTTGCAACAGGTAGACGGCTATTTCCTGGTGTGCCATCGTGTGGAAGTACACCCCATGGGCCTAGCAAGCCTGCAAATTGCCGCCACAGCAGTTCGAGCGATGCTCGACCGTGGGGCATCGAAACGAAGAAGTGGAGTCAGAGATGTCGAACGCCGGCACCCCGAAGACCGCTGCGGAGATCCAGCAGGATTGGGACACCAACCCGCGCTGGAAGGGCGTCACCCGCAACTACACCGCCGAGCAGGTGTCGAAGCTGCAGGGCACCGTCGTCGAAGAGGCCACCCTCGCCCGTCGTGGCTCGGAGATCCTCTGGGACCTCGTCAACAACGAGGACTACATCAACTCCCTCGGCGCCCTCACCGGTAACCAGGCGGTCCAGCAGGTCCGCGCCGGCCTGAAGGCCATCTACCTGTCCGGTTGGCAGGTCGCCGGTGACGCGAACCTGTCCGGCCACACCTACCCGGACCAGTCGCTGTACCCGGCCAACTCGGTGCCGTCCGTGGTCCGCCGCATCAACAACGCGCTGCTGCGCGCCGACGAGATCGCCAAGGTCGAGGGCGACACCTCCGTCTCCAACTGGCTGGCCCCGATCGTCGCCGACGCCGAAGCCGGCTTCGGTGGCGCGCTGAACGCCTACGAGCTGCAGAAGGCCATGATCGTCGCCGGCGCCGCCGGTGTGCACTGGGAAGACCAGCTGGCCTCGGAGAAGAAGTGCGGCCACCTCGGTGGCAAGGTGCTGATCCCCACCCAGCAGCACATCCGCACGCTGACCTCCGCTCGCCTCGCGTCCGACGTCGCCGACGTGCCTTCGGTCATCATCGCGCGCACCGACGCCGAGGCCGCCACCCTGATCACCTCGGACGTGGACGAGCGCGACCGTGAGTTCCTGGACGGCACCCGCACCGCCGAGGGCTTCTTCGGTGTGAAGAACGGCATCGAGCCCTGCATCGCGCGTGCCAAGGCCTACGCCCCCTACGCCGACCTCATCTGGATGGAGACCGGCGTGCCGGACCTCGAGGTCGCGCGCAAGTTCGCCGAGTCCGTCCGCAGCGAGTTCCCGGACCAGCTGCTGGCCTACAACTGCTCGCCGTCCTTCAACTGGAAGGCGCACCTGGACGACGCGACCATCGCGAAGTTCCAGCGTGAGCTCGGCGCAATGGGCTTCAAGTTCCAGTTCATCACCCTGGCCGGCTTCCACTCGCTCAACTACGGCATGTTCGACCTGGCCTACGGCTACGCCCGCGAGGGTATGACCGCCTTCGTCGACCTGCAGGAGCGCGAGTTCAAGGCCGCCGCCGAGCGTGGCTTCACCGCCATCAAGCACCAGCGTGAGGTCGGTGCCGGCTACTTCGACACCATCGCCACCACCGTGGACCCGAACACCTCGACGGCGGCCCTGAAGGGTTCCACCGAAGAGGGCCAGTTCCACTGAGACATGGCGGCGCCTCCGGCGCCGCGTGTTCGCGGCCTCGAAGGCTCGCTTCCGAGCACTCGAGACTCGCGCCTTCGGCGCATGCGCTTCGAGTACTCGGAAGCGAGCCGGCCGCGAACGGGCTCGTCGGGCTCGCCCCGTACGGGGTTGCGTAAGCCCTCGACGTCACCACACCGTGTTTTTACAGGGAATTGAGGTTCCCGACGTGAATACCGCTAATCCTCTACTCCAGTAGGGGTGTACCGCCCTCCCGGCTGAACAGCCCCAGCTGGGAGGGCATCCCTATACCTTGGACCATCGAAGGTCGCTCTTATCGGAGCGTCCTTCGCCATCAGCCACCCGACAGCCAGACAAAAACAGCAGGAGCGGGACGTGAGCAGCGAGAAGATTCAGCGCGTCGGCATCATCGGTGCCGGACAGATGGGTGCGGGAATCGCGGAGGTGTGTGCGAGGGCGCATATCGACGTGCTCGTCTACGAACAGACTCGGGAACTAGCCGCGGCGGGCCGCGCTCGCATCCTGCGCTCGCTGGACCGCGGTGTGAGCAGCGGCAAGATCACCGAGCGCGAGCGCGAACAAGCCGCTTGGCGTCTGCGGTTCACCTCCGACCTCGGCGATTTCGCCGACCGCCAGCTGGTGGTCGAAGCGGTGCTCGAGGACGAGAAGGTGAAGACCGCCATTTTCGCCGAGCTCGACAAGGTCGTCACCGATCCGGAGGCCGTGCTGGCCTCCAACACCTCCTCCATCCCGATCATGAAGATCGCGGTCGCCACCGCCAATCCGGAGCGCGTTGTCGGCATGCACTTCTTCAACCCGGTGCCGGTGCTGCCGCTGGTCGAGCTGGTCACCACGCTGAAGACCAGCCAGCCGGTGTCCGCGCGCGCCGAGGCCTTCGCCGGCGACGTGCTCGGCAAGCAGGTCGTGCGCTCCGCTGACCGTTCCGGCTTCGTGGTGAACGCGCTGCTGGTGCCGTACCTGCTCTCGGCCATCCGGATGGTCGAATCCGGCTTCGCCACCAAGGAAGACGTCGACAAGGCGATGGTGCTCGGCTGCGCCCACCCGATGGGGCCGCTGGCACTGACCGATCTGGTCGGCCTCGACACCGTGAAGTCCATCGCCGACTCCATGTACCAGGAGTTCAAGGAGCCGCTGTACTCGGCGCCGCCGCTGCTGATGCGCATGGTCGAGGCCGGGCTGCTCGGCAAGAAGACCGGAGCGGGTTTCTACCAGTACAAGGCCTGATTCGCGGCTGTGTTCGATGTGCGGCGCCTGCGGCGCCGCGTGTTCGCGGCCCCAAGGCTCGTTTCCGATCCTTTCGAGCGACCTGCAAGCAGTCGCTAGCGACGCACTCGAGACTCGCGCCTACGGCGCATGCGCTTCGAGTACTCGGAAACGAGCCGGCCGCGAACCTCGCCCGTAAGAATCGCGCCGTGGTGATCCCTGCAGTGCGGAGGATCACCCGGCTTCCGGGTTCTGCCGGGCCAAGGCAATAGGCGGCATAAGCTGCAAGAGGGCCGGGCCGTGACCAGCGGTTCAGCTTCGAATACCGAGAGCGCAGCGCTGCTGCGGGGTCTGGGTCGAGGACTCCGCGCAGGTGATCGAAAGGGAGTACCCCGCTCATGGTCAACGTCACCGACGGTTACGGATCGAGCATTCTCGGCTATCCGAGGATCGGGCCGCACCGGGAACTCAAGCGGGCCCTCGAGGGCTATTGGCGTGGCGGGATCTCCCGCGACGAGTTGCTCGCGGTCGGGCGCGAAATCCAGGAGCGGCAGTACAGCGGTCTCGCCGCCACCGGTCTGACCCAGGTGCCGGGCAACACCTTCTCCTTCTACGACCACATCCTCGACAATGCGTTGCTGTTCGGTGCGGTGCCCGCGCGGTTCGAGCCGTTCCAGGACGAGTTGCACCCGCTGGACTTCTACTTCCTGATGGCGCGTGGCCGCCCGGATCTGCCGCCGCTGGAGCTGGTGCGGTTCTTCGGCACCAACTACCACTACCGCCAGCCCGAACTCGACGAGAACACCGAATTCTCGCTGCACCCAGCGGCTTTGCTCGACGAATGGGATCGCGCCAAGGCTCGCGATATCGAGCTGCGTCCGGTGGTCGTGGGCCCGGTGTCGCTGCTGCTGTTGTCCAAGGCGGGTCATATCCCCGGTGAGGCAGGCGGATTCGACACACTGAGCCTGCTGGACAAGCTACTTCCGGTGTACGAGGAGCTGTTCGAGATCCTCGCCAAGCGCGGGTCCACCTGTGTGCAGTTGGACGAACCGTGCTTCACCAGCGAGCGCACCCCCGAGGAGTTGGCCGCGTTCGAGCGGGCCTACCACCGACTTTCGACCTCGGCGCTGCGTCCGCGCATGCTGGTCACCGGTCAGTACGGCGATTTCGGTGAGGCGCTGCGCATTCTGGCCGAGACCAATGTCGAGGCCATCGGACTGGATCTGGCCAGCTATCGGATCCAGCCCGAAGAGCTCGCCGATATTCCCGGCATTCGACGTAAGCGCTTGTACGCGGGCGTGATCAGCGGCCTCAATGTCTGGCGCGCAGATCGCTACGTGACGCTCGAATACCTCAACGAGTTGGCCGAGGTGTGCCCCGATCTGGTGGTGTCCACCGGCACGACGCTGCTGCACGTGCCCTATGACGTGCTCGCCGAATACGATATCGAGGGCAATGTCGCCGACCGCCTCGCCTTCGCGCGGCAGAAGGTGGGCGAGGTGGTTTCGCTCGCCAAGGCGCTCACCGAGGGCCCGTCGGACAAGTGGCGCAAGCGGCCCACCGAGGTGCACTTCAAGCAGAAACACGCGGTGCGGCAACGGGTTTACGCGATCACACCCGATATGCGTGCCCGCGAACCGTACGAGGTGCGCCGCGTTGCCCAGCAGCGCAAGCTGAATCTGCCGGTGGTGCCCGCCACCACGCTGGGTTCCTTCCCGCAGACCGCCAAGATTCGCCAGGCCCGTTACGACCTCGGTCAGGGCAAACTGTCCTACGACGAATACCGCAAGAAGATCGAGGCCGAGATCGAGGCCACGATTCGGCTGCAGGAGGACATCGGCCTCGACGTGCTGGTGCACGGTGAACATGAGCGCAATGACATGATCCAGTACTTCGCCGAGCTGCTCGACGGCTTCGCGACCACCCACTTCGGCTGGGTGCAGGTGTACGGATCCCGTTGTGTGCGGCCGCCGATCATCTACGGCGACGTCGCGCGGCCCGCGCCGATGTCGGTCGACTGGATCACCTACGCCCAGTCGCTGACCGATCGGCCGGTCAAGGGCATGGTCACCGGTCCGGTCACCATGATCGCGCGGTCGTTCGTGCGTCAGGACCAGCCGCTGTACGAGACCGCCGACCAGGTCGCGCTGGCCATTCGCGATGAGGTCGTCGATCTCGAACGTGCCGGTATTGCGATCATCCAGGTCGACGAGCCCGCCATTCGCGAGCTGCTACCCATGCGCCCGACGGGGCGCGCCGAATACCTGCGCTGGGCGGTCGCGGCATTCCGCTTGGCCACCTCCGGGGTAAAGCCGGAGACTCAGATCCATACGCACATCGGCTATTCCGGGCGTACCGAGGTGGTCGACGCGATCGAAGAGCTCGACGCCGACGTCACCGCGATCGTCGCCACCCGCTCGATCGAATGGGTGCTCAAGGCGCTCAAGGAAGACTCCGCCTCTGGGCACGGCCTGAGTCACGGTGTCGGCCCTGGTGTCTACGAGAGCCGTTCGGCGCGTATCCCGGACATCGATGAGCTCGACGAATCGCTCACCGCGGCAGCGGAAGCCGTCACGCCGGAACGCCTGTGGGCCAATCCGGACGGCGGTTTGAAGACCCGCCACTACTGGCAGCTGGAGCCGTCGCTGCGCAATATGGTCGCGGCGGCGCGCCGAGTTCGTCGGCGCGCGACTCCGGCGGAGTAGCACCGAAGGATAAGGCCGCCTTCATATCTCACGATGTGGAGGCGGCCTTTCGCTGGGCGTGATCGACGACATATTCAAATCGGTACAGTCCGTACCGTATCGTTGAGATATGGCTGATCAGGATTGGCCCGAGTCGTTGCCGGTGGCGCAGGTTCGTATTGCCCGGCCCACCGATCGGCTGGCGGAGGTCGTGCGGTTCTACGTCGAGGGGTTAGGACTGCGCGAGCTCTACCGATTCGAAAACCACGCGGGCTATGACGGTGTGATGCTCGGACTGCCGGGGACCGGGTATCACCTGGAGTTCACCACATACGTCGATGGCAGTCCGGGCACGGCGCCGAGTGCGGAAAACCTACTGGTGCTGTATTTCTCGAATGAGACGCAGATGTTCGATGTGGCAAGCCGACTCGGCGAATTCGGAGTGGAGCCCGTCCCGGCCGAGAATCCGTACTGGGCCGCCAACGGCGGCTTGACCTTCCCTGATCCGGATGGTTGGCGCGTTGTCCTGATGCCACGCCCGGTGTTCTGATGCCCGGCCGAGCCCGCGAAGACCGCATCGATGTCGCGATCCTCGCGGCGGCCCGAGATCTGTTGGACGAGAACGGCTATGCCGAATTGTCCATCGGCCGGGTAGCGTCGCGGGCCGGACTGCACCGGCCCGCGATCTACCGTCGCTGGCCATCGAAACGGCACCTGGTTGTCGATGTCGTCGCCGATCTGTTGGGGTTGCAGCCGACGCCGGATACCGGTGACCTCCGCGCGGACCTGACCATCGCGATGCGGAATCTGGTTGCGGCACTGCGCGATACCTCGCTGAGTCGGGTATTGCCCGCTCTGGTCGCCGATCTCGCCAATGACCCCGACCTGCGCGCGCATTTCCTGACCACGGTATTCGAACCACGCAGGCGCAGCACCGCGTTCGCGCTGCGATCGGCGATCCGCCGGGGCGAAATCAATCCGAATATCGACGTGGATTTCGTTCTCGACGCCGTCGCCGCCCCGATCTATTACCGAGCCCTCTTCGGTCACAAACCGCTGACCGACGCTCTCGCGGACCAGTCGGTCGACGCGGTGCTCCGAGCTATCGCCCGCTGACCGCGTTCCCCTACCGCCCGAGAACTCTGCCGCGCATCAGTCCGCGAGCAGGGTGGCCAGGGTGCGTAGCCCTGCGGTGATGTCGGCCGCGGTGGGGGCATGGTCCGGGTCGACCAGGTGTTGGGCCAGCAGGCCGCCGATCATGGTTTGCAGAACGGCACCGAGTTGCGGGTCCGGTTCGGTGGGTCCGAAGAAGTCGGACAGTCCGCTGCGCGCCCGCTCCTGAGCGATGCCGAATTCGGAACGCAGTTCGGGGGAGTGCAGCGCTTGCGCGAGGCTTTCGACATTGGCCGACCAGAGCGCGCGATTCTCGGTGAACGATGTGATCAGCTGCTGGCAGAAGTCGCGCAGGCGGGCGGCCGGATCCTCGGCATCGTGGGCGGGCAATGATTCGAGGATCTGTTGTACCGCGTCCGCGCTCGATTCCATCATCGCCTGATTGAGCAGCTTGTCGCGCGTGCCGAAGTGGTAGTTGATCGCGGCCAGGTTGGTGCCGGAGGCGGCCACGATATCCCGCACGGTGGTGCGGGCGTAACCGCGTTCGGCCAGACACTGCTTGGCTGCGGCGAGCAGATCTTCTCGGGTTCCCACGGTCGCACTGTATCAGTGCGGCATACATTCGTTTGTGACATACGTTTCAAACAAATGTCTGTTACGGATGTTTGAAACATGTGTATGTTCGAGCTGTAGCCCGCTCCATCACACGGAAGTACGAGACGACCAATGACCGCGCAGCGACCCGTTACCCCTTTCGAGATCAGCTACTTCGACTCCGGCACCCACCTCGGCAGCGTGCCGACCGGCGAAATGCCGCTGTTCATCGGTTCCACCGTGCATGGCGGGCTCGACGTCGAGATCCTGCGCAGGGTGCTCGACGAGCTCGCGGCCCGGCATCCGCTGCTGCGCAGCAAGCCGGTGGCCGATTCCGACGGCACGATGTATCTCCGACGCGACGACGCCTATCGGCCGCGCCTGGAAGTCGCCGATGGCGGCGAAGCCGAATACCTGAATCTGGTGAACGGACCACGAGATTGGCGTGACGGCCTATTTCGCGCCCATCTGCTGCACGACGGCGATCGCGATCAGATCGTATTGGTCATCCATCACGGAATCTCCGATGGCAGATCGGCTTTCGCGCTCCTCTCGGAGATGTGGCAGCGCTACACCGCCCATGTGACGGGAACCGCGCTGCCGCAGTCGGATGCCGATCAGGAGCTACCGGAGGGCGTCGATATCCGGCTCGCCGCGGTTGTCTCCGATGCGGAGGTGACCGAGTGGCTCGACCGGATCCGGGTCGGGGCCTCGATGATGGGACCGGATTCGGCTCCGCGCACCTTGCCGATCGATGGTGACGGGGTCGGCAACGGTCAGCTGGGCCGCTTCGCGGTGCAGCGAATCGAATTGGATACCAAGGAAACCCAGGCGCTGGTCGATGCCGCCCGCACGCATGGCCTCTCGGTCAACAGTCTGCTCGCCGGTGCCGCGCTCGTCGCGGTCCGTACCCAGCTCGAACCCGGCACGGGGCCGCTGCCGGTGATCTGCGGCCACGCGGTGGACGTGCGTAACGAACTGGACCCGTCGCTGCCTGCGCACACGGTCCTGAATTGTGCTTCTGGCGTGGGCACATACGCGCTCGTCGCCGAAAATGCGAGCCCGATCGATATCGCGGGCGAGGTGGCCGCAGGCATGCGGTCGGCGCTGGAGCAGCGCGAAGCCGCCATGTTCCCGCTGGCCGCGCAGCGCGTCCAAGACGAGGTCACCGCGGCGGTACTCGCGGCCGCACCGACCGTCGCCATCTCCAATATCGGTCGTCTGCCAGCGCATTCGACACCGGACGGTATTCGCCACATTCGCGATGACATCTACGCCATGGGCCCCGGCATGCCGCCGAAGCTCACCGTGTTCACCGTCGGCGGGCGGCTTACCATCCAGGTCGAGTACGACACCGCCATGCACAGCCGCGCTCAGATGGGCAAGGTGAGCCTGGCGTTGATCGACGCACTACAAGGCATTCGCGCCGAATAAGACCGCTACCCGGTCGGCGGCCGCTTGCTACCGGTGAGACGAATGGTCAACTGCCGCGTCCACTTTCGTTGCTTCTTCGGCGGCCGCTCGGTCTTTTCGGTGTCGTTGTCCGCCTCGACCTCGTAGCGACGGATGTAGGCGCCAGCGAACGCCTGCACCGTTGCGGTGACCGGAATCGCGAGCAGCGCACCGGTCGGCCCGAGGATCGCGGCACCCGCTATGACCGCGCCGAAAGCGACGGCCG
The DNA here is from genome assembly GCF_050946365.1 of Nocardia sp. CA-107356. NCBI lineage: Bacteria > Bacillati > Actinomycetota > Actinomycetes > Mycobacteriales > Nocardiaceae > Nocardia > Nocardia sp. CA-107356. The sequence continues at coordinate 888,760 of NZ_CP191992.1, forward strand.
GATGCATATCCAGCGTGGTCGCGGTGATTCTCGGTTGCAGGACATAGTTTTCGAACTGCTGATACACCACGATGAAGCCCAGAATCCACAGCGCGCTGGTCGGGCTGTGCACCAGCGCGACGAGCACCGGCAGCGCACCCGCGAGGTAGGTGCCGACGGTCGGGATGAACTGCGAGACAACGCCGACCCACAGCGCGAGTGCGAACGCGGACGGTACGTCGAGGATGCGCAGCGCGACATAGTGCGCGATCGTGGAGCACAGCGCGAGCAGCCCGCGCGAATAGATATAGCCACCGGTCTTCTCGACGGCGATATCCCAGGCGCGCAACACATGTCGCTGGCGGTGCGGCGGCAGCAGCGAGCAGACCGCATTGCGGAAGCGCGGTCCGTCGGCGGCGAAATAGTAGGTGAACAACAGGACGCCGAGGGCCTGGAAGATGGCGCCGATCGCGGCGGTGCCGACGCCCCAGGCATTGCCGGCCAGTCCGACCAGATAGCCGTCGATGGTGGAACTCCACTCACCGAGATACTTCTGGATATCGCTGCTGGACAGATCGGTTCTGAAGGTGCGATTGACCCAATCGACGGCCTGATCCGCGTTATCGGGCGCGTTCTTGACCAGGGTGGTGACCTGATCGATCAGCAGCGCGCCGAGCGTCCACACGAATGCGACGGTGGCCACGGTCACCAGCAGGAAGACCACCCCGGTCGCCAGCCCGCGCCGCACGCCGCGCGCGGCCAGCCAATTCACCGCGGGCTCGATGGCGAACGCCAGGAACAGCGAAACCAGCAGAACCAGTAGAAAACCCTGCAATTTCTGCAGGACCCAGAAGCCGAACACGAGCCCCGCCACGGTCGCCGCGGCGAGTAGGAACGCCCGCAACAGCCAAGGTGGTGGCCCCGCCGTCACATCGGCGGTGACCACGGCCGATTCGGTGGGCGGCGATTGATCTTCATCCGCAGACACACCGCCAAGCTACTGAACCTGCCACCGATTCGCGCAACGACATGCGCGTCGTACTAGATCGTCGACGCGTCGATCACGAACCGGTACCGCACATCGCTGGCGACGACCCGGTCGTACGCCCCGTCGATCTCGTCGGCCGAGATCAGTTCGATCTCCGCGCCGATCCCGTGTTCGGCGCAGAAGTTCAGCATCTCCTGGGTCTGCGCGATTCCGCCGATCATCGAGCCCGCCAGCGCGCGACGGTACCCGGAGAGGATGAAAGATCTGACACTCAACGGGTTCTCGGGCACGCCGAGGACAACCAGGGTGCCGTCCAGTTTCAGCAGGCGCAGGTAGTTGTCGATCGGCAGGTCGGCCGAGACGGTGTTGAGGATCAGGTCGAATCGGTTGCGCAGGTCGCGGAAGGTCTGCTTATCGCCGGTCGTGTAGTAGTGGTGCGCGCCGAAGCGCTTGCCGTCGTCCTGCTTGCTGAGCGAATGGCTCAATACGGTGACCTCGGCGCCCATTGCCGCGGCGATCTTCACCCCGACGTGTCCGAGTCCGCCCATGCCGATGATCGCGACCCGTTTGCCCGGTCCCGCATGCCAGTGCCGCAGTGGGGAGAACAGTGTGATGCCCGCGCACAGCAGCGGCGCCGCCACATCGAGTCCGATGCCTTCCGGAATGGACAGCACGAAGTTCTCGGTGACGACGACCCGGGTCGAGTAGCCGCCCATGGTGTGACCGCCGGGTTGGACGGACGGGTCCACCGGGGTGTTGTAGGTCATGGTGGCGCCGTTGTCGCAGTACTGCTCTTCATTCGCCAGACATGGACCGCAGACGCCGCAGGAGTCGACCATGCACCCGACACCGACGCGATCGCCGACCCGATGCTTGGTCACCTGGGAACCGACCGCGGCGACGATGCCCGCGATCTCGTGGCCGGGGACGCACGGATATTTGGCGCTGCCCCATTCGTCGCGGGCGGTGTGGATATCGGAGTGGCAGATGCCCGCGTACTTGACATCGATCAGTACATCGCGCGGTCCGAGCTCGCGCCGCTCGATGGCCAGCTTCTCGAAGGGCCCATCGGGCGTGGACATCGCATACGCAGTAGCAACACTCATGCCTGCGCCTCGCCGGCGCTCGGCTTCGGCATGCGCATGGCGCGCTGCGTCATGATTCGCTCACTGCGTTCGCTCATGCCTATATGCCTACCGCCGCATACGAAGTTTGCCAAACGCGCGGCCCGTTTCATGATCGGCGGTGTGAATCTCCGGCCACAATGGAATTGGTCAAAGGCCCAGCCGGAGGCGGGAGAGCGATGGAGGACCAACGGCACCGCGCGCCCGAGGAGCAGCGAGTCGGTAGCGGCGGGCGCGCGCTCGCGCTGTTCATCGCCGTCCTGTTCGCGGTCGCGACCTTCTTCGGCTTCCGCGCTGAACTGGCCGATTGGTCCTCGCCTTCCGGCGCGGAAAACTCCGCGCCCGCCCTACTCGAGCCGCAGCCACCGCTGGATCCGGTGGTGGTCGCGCAGTCCGTCGAACCGGCGCTGGTGAATATCAGCACCTCCTCGCCCCCATTAGGGCTCGGTGCGGCCGGATCCGGGATCGTGCTCACCGCCGACGGCCAGGTGCTGACCAGCCATCACGTGGTGAAGGGCGCCGATACCGTGACCGTCACCGATGTCGGGAACGGCGCCGTCTACGACGCGAAGGTGCTCGGTTACGACGCCAGCGCGGATATCGCGCTGCTGGAACTGTCCGGCGCCGCCGACCTGGTGATCGCCCGCGTCGGCAACTCCGCCGACCTGCGCGTGCACGAGCAGGTGCTCGCCATCGGAAATGCGGGCGGCACCGGCGGCACCCCGACCTCGGTCCAGGGCAATATCACCGATCTGAACAGCACGATCGTCGCGCTCAACACCTCCGATCTGACCCGCAAATCGCTGACGGGGATGGTCGAGATCGCCGCGGTGGTCAGTGCGGGACAGTCCGGGGGCGCGCTCGCCGATCCGGGTGGCGCGGTGGTCGGCGTCATTACCGCCGCATCGGGGGAGACGGCGCATGATGTCGGGCGCACGCCGAACGGCTATGCGGTGCCGATCGATACGGCCATGCGGGTGGTGTACCAGATTCGGTCCGGTACGCCCACCGAGACAGTGCACATCGGGCCTACCGCAACGCTCGGCGTCTTGATCTCGGATGCGAATCCCAGTGGGGCCCGGGTCGATGTCGCGCTGTACGGGTTGCCGGCGCATGCGGCGGGACTCGTCGACGGCGATGTGATCACCTCGATCGACGGTCGTGACATCAGCACCGCGAAGGCGTTGCGGGCCGCCATCAACGTGCGCAAACCGGATGACACCGTGCTGCTCGGCGTCACGGGCGTGGGCGGAGCACGACGCGCCGTCAGCGTCGTGCTCGCGCTCGGCACGCCGAACTAGACCAGCGACAGCCAGTAATCCTGGAACTTCAGGAAAATCAGCAGCAGCACCACCGCGTAGAACACCGCCACGAACGTCCACCGCCATTCGACAACCACCCCGCGCGGGCCGCGCGAACCGCCCCACACCTGTTCGGTGGCCACCGCCAACAGCGGGGTGATGATCGCCCACACCACCATGCAGTACGGGCACAGCGCGCCGATCCGGTACAGGCTCTGGAAGATCAGCCAGCAGATGAAGATCGTGCCGAGCACGGTCCCCACCCACAGCCCGCCCCAGATCCAGCGTGGAAACCGCACACCGGAAACGGCGAGCACAGCCAGGGTGACCACCACCGAGAAGCCGACGATGCCGATGATCGGATTGGGGAATCCGAACCGGGCGGCTTGCTCGGTGGTCATCACATTCCCGCAGGACAGGATCGGGTTGATACTGCACGAGGGCGTGTAGCCGGGATCGGTGAACAGCTTGAACCGCTCGATGGTCAGCGTGACCGAGGCGAGCCAGCCCGCCAGCCCTCCGATCAGCAGTACCCAGGCAGATCTGGCAGAGGTGTTGTTCACTGGCCCGCTGCGGCGGCGATCGCGGGTGCGAGGCCGCCGGGGGCCATCAGCTCCTGGCTGGACTGGATCTGCTTGCCATTGACGAAGACCGACGGGGTCGACTGGATTCCGCTCTTCAGCACGTCGTTGGTCTTGGCCTGGATGTACTTGTTGTAGCTGTTGTCCTTGATGCACTGCGCCACCGCCGAATCGGTGTAGCCCGCGCCCTTCGCGATCTCGATCAGCTGATCGTCGGTCAGGCCGGCGCTACCTTCGGCGGGCTGCTTGTCGAACATGGTGGTCAGCCAGCCGAGGTACTTCGACGGATCCGCCTGGGCGACGCAGTAGGACGCATTGGCCGCCCGCGAGGAGTATTGGGTGGTGGAGGCCTTGTCGAGGAAGGAGATCACGTTGTACTCGACGACGGCGGTGCCCTTGTCGACGGCGTCCTTGATCACCTGCGCATTGGCCGCCTCGAAGGCCTTGCAGGCCGGGCACTGCAGGTCGGCGACGACACGGACGGTGGCCTTCGCATTCGGCTTGCCGATTCGGATCGCGCCGTTATCGGTGATGGTCGCGGTGCCGCCGTTGAGGAGTTGGGTGGCGGCGGCGGCGATGGATGGGGTGGCGCCCAGATCGTTCTTCTTGGCATTCTTCACCGCGATCCCGATGCCGATCGCCGCGACGAGGCCGATCAGCACGACCGCTACGGCCACCTGGATGAAGATCTTGCGGTTGCGGTCGGCGCGCTCCGCCGCCAACAGCGGATTCTTCTTGCCACCCGGTTTATTGCTCACCGTGCGTTCACCACGCCTTTCGCTTGCCTGCCGGTTCTCTGCCGCCACGATGGTAGATCCGGAACTCACCCAAGGCGTGGACGGGCACGGCCCACATCATCCGTGGTCAACCTGAGAGGAACCTTGGCCGCGGCAGAACACGTGTTCAGGCCCGTTCGAGGCGGCGCTGCTGCTCCGCGACATCGAACTGCGCCGATGGCCAGTCGAGCTTCAGTCGGTCCAGAGCGTCGATGAGCAATTCGGTGATCGCGAGGCGGGAGAACCATTTACGGTCGGCCGGGATCACATGCCAGGGGGCGTAATCGGTCGAGGTGCGGTCCAGCATCACCTGGTAGGCCTCTTGGTAGGCGGGCCAATAGCCGCGTTCGTCGATATCGGCGGGGTTGAACTTCCAGTACTTGTCCGGTCGCTCCAGACGTTCGCGCAGTCGCTTCTTCTGCTCGTCGAGGGAGACGAACATGGCGACCTTGACCACCGTGATGCCCTCGTCGAGCAGTTCCCGCTCGAAGGCGTTGATCTCGTCGTAGCGCGGCTCCCAGACCTCCGGTGGCACCAGGTTGTGCACCCGCACGACCAGCACGTCCTCATAGTGCGAGCGGTCGAAGACGCCGAGTTGTCCGGCGCGCGGCAGTGCCTTGCGGATACGCCACAGATAGTGATGGCTCTTCTCCGCCTTGGTCGGCACCCCGAACGAGGCGTGGTCGACGCCCTGGGGATCGACCGAACCGATGACGTGCCGGACGATGCCGCCCTTGCCCGCGGTATCCATGCCCTGCAATACCAGCAGCACGCTGCGGGTATCGCCGGAACGGCCGTTGGCGTAGAGCTTTTCCTGCAGATCCGACAGCACGGCGGTGCGTTCGGTCAGCACTTCCAGGCCCTGCGTCTTATCACCCTTGAATCCGGGCGTACCGGAAGTGTCGAGATCAGCGATGCGTAAGCCATCGGCCCGCAGGGCCTGGATGGGCGGCAGAGACCATTTCTTCGCCATCGAAATATCCTATGACTGTGTTCGATGTGCCGCGCCTGCGACGCGGCGTGTGCTCTGTTTTTGGCAGCGCCTTCGGCGCTGCGGGTTCGCGGCCCCCTTGGTCTCGCGTCCGAGCCGTCGAGACTCGCGCCTTCGGCGCATGCGCTTCGACGACTCGGACGCGAGACGGGCCGCGAACGGGTCGCTCGTAAGACTCGCTCCGTTGGGGTTGGTGAGGTGCGGATCGTTAGCGCCCGGCGTGTGCTGGCCCAGTTGTCGGGTCGAGACCTCGGTGCATGCGCTTCGACGACTCGGACGCGAGACGGGCCGCGAACGGGTCGCTCGTAAGACTGGCTCCGTTGGGGTTGGCGAGGTGCGGATCGTTAGCGCCCGGCGTGTGCTGGCCCAGTTGTCGGGTCGAGACCTCGGTGCATGCGCTTCGTCGACTCGGACGCGAGATGGGCCGCGAACGGGTCGCTCGTAAGACTGGCTCCGTTGGGGTTGGTGAGGTGCGGATCGTTAGCGCCCGGCGTGTGCTGGCCCAGTTGTCGGGTCGAGACCTCGGTGCATGCGCTTCGTCGACTCGGACGCGAGATGGGCCGCGAACGGGTCGCTCGTAAGACTGGCTCCGTTGGGGTTGGTGAGGTGCGGATCGTTAGCGCCCGGCGTGTGCTGGCCCAGTTGTCGGGTCGAGACCTCGGTGCATGCGCTTCGACGACTCGGACGCGAGATGGGCCGCGAACTCCTCGCTCGTAGGACTCGCTCCGTGGTGGTTGCGCTGCGACATGCCGATCATCGAATGCGGGGCGATCGAGTCAGCGGATCTGGGCTAGGCGGAGCAATTGGTCGGCGAATTCCTCGTCGGTGACCGGGGTCAGGCTCAGGTCGTGCGAGGTGGTGAGCAGATAGCGTCCGTCGCCGGTGAAGTCGAGCCAGCTGCGGTGGCGGGTGGGCGGCGACATCGGGTTCTCGGGTTCCACGGTCACGGTGATGAAGCCGCGACCGTCCACCGGTTTTCGGAGGGTCTGGCGGAACCGGGCGGCGCGACGATGGCCGTTGGTCGCGGCCGCATCGCCGTCGGAGTTCAGTACCGCGTCCTGCGGTTCCTGCATCGGTGCGAGTTTGCCGGGTTGGGCCGAACCGATGATCTCGACCAGCTGCTTACCCAGGTTGCGGGCGTGGCACATGCGCACCGTCACCTTGTCGGTGTCGGCGATCAGGATGCCCGCGTGGTTGTGCACTACCGCGGCGAATACGAGGATCCGCTTTGCGCCCGACTCACCGGAGATGGTGATGGTGGTGGCGTCGGTGCGCGCGCACAGCATCAGTGCGGCGGCCAGATCCGCGTCGGCTTGGCGGGCGAAGCGCTGCTGTAATCGCAGTGCGGCGTACTCGGATTCGGTGCGGACCGTGGCGGCGGGCACCAGATTGACCGGATAGGGGCGGCGGTCGAGGCTCGTTTCGTTTTCCCAGACGTGCGTGAATTCGTCCGGGGTGAATATCCATTTCACCGTGCGTTGCCCCCACCGCCGGAGTTCGGCCGTGCGATCCGTGGACCGTCGGGTGGTGGTGTGAAGCGGGGGACACGATCGCCGGAGGCGGGCATGGTCGGGGTGTAGACATACGTCATCGTGTCCTGGACATCGGCCTGCGCCGTGGCAGCGGCCATGTCGTGGTCCATCCTGCGTTGTCCGCCGTGAATCGCTTCGGCGGCCGGATCTTCCAATGCACGATACTGCGACGGCGGCGGAATTGCCGCTCGGATGGCCTGTGCTGCATCGGAATTGAGTTCCATCAGGCGCTGCACCGCGCGGCAGACATCATGGGCCTCGCTGCCGACGCGGACGAATTCGCGGGTGGCGCGCACAGCGGCGTCGGCCGAACGACCTGACCAGTGCGCGAATTCGCGGTTGGTGGCATCGGAGAAGGCCTGGAACGCCTCGGCGACCGCGGTGGCATTGGCGCGCCAAGCATCGGCGACCCGGCCGAGGGCGGCGGGATCGATGACCTCGTGCACCAGATCCCAGATCTCCTGGTGGGTAAAGGCGCCGAACAGTTCACGTTCGGGTGCGTAGGCGGGATCGGTTCCGCCGCTTGCCGATCCGGCCGAGTCGGCGAGTGCGCGCTGCTGGGCCCGGATGGCGTCGGCGGCGGCCTTGGTCGCGGAATCTGCCATGGCTCAGTGGCTTCCGTCGCTGACCTGTTCGCCCGGCTCCAAGTAGTCGGTGATCAGTTGCAGGGCGGCGCGATTCGCGGCCTCGGCATCCTCGAAACGCCTGCCCGCGGCCAGATAGGCGGCCTTGTACAGCAGTGCGGTTTCCAGGAAGGCGGTGATGGTGTCGAGGAATTGGGTGCCTTTGTCGCCGAATCCCTTCGCCAGACCGTGTCCGGTCGGGAGGTCGGGGAAGCCGATCACTTCGGTTACGAAATGTCCGGTGGCAGTGGCCTTCTGCAGATCCTCGACGAGTTTGTCGCAGGCGGCCGCGAGGTTTTCGGCGACATCCTCCGCCAATTCGAAGGGTTCGCCGCCGCTCGTCCCGGTGGCGGCGGCGTACAGCTGTCTGGCCATCCGCTGCCCGGTATCAGGTACCGCCATCTGGGCGCCCCCTTCGGTTCGGTCCACCCACCGCACTGGTCGGCACTTTACCGTCCGGTAGGGACCTGCGTGACGGCTTGGCCGGCCCTGGCCGTCGCGCCGTTGTGATGTGGCGCTCTATTTACGCGGGGCGGGTGGCGCTGACGTATTGCAGGAGGCGGTGGACCTGCTGATCTATGTCGGCCAAGCCCGACTCGGCGAACAGCTTCGGAAAGGTTTCGTTGTCGAAGACCCGCAGTCCGCTCCAACCGCCGACGACCCGGCTCGCGTGGCCGACCGGGTTGTCGGCGCGGTGGCTGGTGGTGATGGCGATGCGGCCGCCGGGGGCGAGGACGCGGATCATTTCGCGAGCGGCCGTGATCGGGTCGGGGATGAGGTACAGGGCGCCGAAGCAGCAGACGGCGTCGAAGGTACCGTCGGCGAAGGGGAGGGAGCGGGCATCGCCGCGGAGATAGCCGACGCGCGGGCCCGCGTTATCGGCCATGGCTCTGGCGAGCATCGGTTCGGAGTAGTCGATGCCGATGGCGTAGCCGTCCCCGGAGAGGGCATTGCTCAGGTATCGGGTGAAGTTGCCCGGGCCACATGCGATATCGAGCACCTTCTTGGCACCGTTCAGGCGCAGGGCGGTGACGGCATCGCGGCGGTCGGCGGTGGTGGTCCGGCCACTGGCCAGATAGAACAGCGTCGGCCGCCAAGCCTTTTCGTAGATCGCGGCGAGGGCGGGCGCGTTCATGGTGCGGCGCGCTAGGTTCACTGGTGTTCCTCATCATTGGGGAGTTTCATCACGCGCTCGCGGGTCGCCCGCCACCGCCCACCGCACTACGTGCGTTCGACCTCGATGGTCATGCCCGCCGCCCGCAACCGGTCGGTGAGCGCATCGCCCATTGTCGCGGCCGGGGTGAGAATGCCGGCCAGCTCGGGCTGCTTCGCACCATCGAAGGCCAAGCACAGTCCGGCCTGGCCGAGCATTACCGCGGTCGCCTGGTATCCGGGATCGCCGGTGCCGGAGAACGTGGCGACGTATTTCGCGCCCGAGGAAGTACGGGCGTAGGTCTTCATCCTGAACCACCCACTGGTGCGCGCCTCTTCGCTCGGCCCGGTGCCCGGCTTCGGCACGATTCGGTCGAGCAGCTTGCGCCCCACCGCGACTCGCGACAGCACCGCCCCGGCCGCCATCGTCGCCACGATGCCGCCCGCTATTCCGGCGGCCACCAGCGGCGCGGCGGGCGATTTGCCCGCGTTCATCACCTCGCGGTAGCGGAAGTTCTTGCCATAGACCCAGCCGAGCAGGCCGTTGGTGCGGCGCACGATCTTGGTGTTGTGCGCGGCCATGACGAAGGTGCCGACCCAGCCGTCCAGGCTGGGATCGATGGTGTTCGCGCGCTGCAGCGCCTGATCGGTCTGGCGGCCCACATCGGGTTCCATCGACTTGTCCGGACTCAGCGAGTACGGGTGGCTCATTACCGAACCCTTGGACGGGTCGGCCGCGATGGCCTCCATCGTGGCCCGGCCCGAGTCGATGGTGCCGCCGCTCACTCCGCCCTTCATCGATGCGATCAGGGTGGTGTCCTCGAGTTCACCGGTGTTGTCCGCGACCGTGCGCTGGAACAACTGGTACACGCTCAGGTCCGACGGAATCGAGTCGTAGCCACAGGAATTCACGATCTTCGCACCGGTTTCGACGGCCCGCTCGTGGTATTCATCGATCGCGTCCCGGATGAACAGCGGCTCACCGGTGAGATCGGCGTAGTGGGTTCCGGCCTTGGCACACGCGGCCACCAGCGGCATGATGTAGCGCAGGTACGGGCCGACGGTGGTCACCACGACCGTGGTCCGTGCGGCCAGCGCGTCGAGCGCGGCCTGGTCGGTCGAATCCGCCACGACCAGACCCCAACTCGCGGCGGCCGGGCCGAGTTCGTCACGGACTGTGGTCAATTTGTCGAGCGAGCGCCCCGCCAGCGCGATGCGCGCCTCGGCGGGCGCCGCGCCGAGCAGATACTGCGCGGTGAGCTTGCCGACGAAACCCGTTGCGCCGAACAGCACTAGGTCGAATTCTCGGGTGTCTGTCATGGTCTTCCGTTCGATAGCTGCTGTCGTGGACTTATTTCGCGCCCGAACCGCGCACGGCGGGCTTCTTCGCTCGGGCCCGCGGCTTCTTGGTCGGCGTCGGCCGATGCTCGACCAGCCATTCGCGGTGCGCCTTACCCAATTCGGTGACCGGCGCTTCGTCATAGAGCCATTCGCGGGCGATCTTGTGCCAGTTCGCGGTGCACTCGAGCTGGCCGAGCATGCCGAAGGTGAGGAAGTCGGCGCGCCGCGAGAACAGGTGCTCCGGTGGCAGATTCTGTTGTTTCATCCCGGCGAACTCACTGGCCCGCGGATCCACCGCGAGCAGAAATGCGCCGCTGGCCAGCTCGGGTGTGATTGTCAGGTCCTCGTCGACCAGGCACCATTCCGACGCCGCGAGCACATATTCCAGGCATTCCTCGGCCCCGATCTCATCGGGCGAGTCGATCACACCGCGCTCGATCATCAACTGCCGCAGATCTTCGGCGCGGTCCTCGGCTGCCGCGCGCAGGCAGATCGTCTCGAACCGCACATGTTCGGGATCCATCCGATTGAACAGACCGAAGTCGAGGAAGCCGACCCGGCCGTCGTTGGCCAGCAACACATTTCCGGGATGCGGGTCGCCGCAGAACTCGTTGAAGCCGAACAGCGAACCGACATAGAACCGGTAGATGATCTCGCCGATCCGATTGCGCTCGGCCGCGGGCAGTTGGCGGATCTCCTCGAATCCCTTGCCCGCCACATATTCACTGACCAGCACCCGCGTCGTGCTGAGTTCGGGCAGTGAGCGCGGCACCATGATGAACGGATGTCCGGCATAGAGCTCGGCGATCTGCGCTTGGGTATCGGCCTCGGCGTGGTAGTCGAGTTCGCTCTCCATATTCAGCCGCAGTTCGTCGAGCACGGCGGGTGTCACCCACGGCATCGCCGATTGCAGTACGCGCCGGAACATCGCCAGGTTCTTCAGATCCGCGCGCACCGCCGCGTCGATGCCCGGATACTGCACCTTCACCGCAACCTGACGTCCGTCGTGCAGCCGCCCGAGATACACCTGCCCGATCGAGGCGGCGGCGATGGGCTCCGGCGCGAATTCGGTGAAGACCGCGTCCAGCGGTTGCCCGAAATCCTCCTCGATCACCTGCCGCATCGACTCGAACGACACCGTCGGCGCCGCATTGCGCAGCACGGCAAGTCGCTTCTGGAAGCGCTCGCGATGACTGGGGGGCACCAGGTCGAGATCGAGTACCGACAACATCTGGCCCAGCTTCATGGCCACGCCCTTCATGGTCCCCAGGACCATGACCACCTGTTCGGTGGTGCGGATCATCGACTCCTCGGCCATCTTCGCGCGCACGGCCGCCGACCTGCCCCGCATCGATAGCCGTGTGCGCTGTGTTCGGATAACCGAACTGGCTGCCACCGCACCCAGCTTGGTGCCACGAGTAAGCCGAGAAGTCGGCACTTGCTTCGCCATCGAGGTACCTCCATTGGTGCCGACGCGAGGGCGGTGACATTGGACACCCATGCACCGCTCGGCTTCAGAGTAGCCAACGAAGCGGCAATGTCGAGACCGCCGTCACTATTTCAGCTAGCGCCCCAGCTAGCGGCCTGTTAGCGGCTCGAAGTCGGGCGATTGATCAGCTGGCGGACGCGAGCTAGCGGTCAGGCGCCGGTCTGCGGTGGGGTGGGCAGGATGTGCGGCTGCTCGTTGAAGATCGCGCGGGAACCACCGGCGCGCGCCATACCCTCGATGGCGCTCCAGGCCATCATGGTCAGGTAGTCGATGACCTCTTCGCGGGACATCGCCTTATCCGTGGTCCACCAGTGCGTAGCCAACTGGATGCCGCCGACCAGCACATACGACCACAGCAGCGCGCCCTCGGTCGCGAACCCGTGCTCGGCGCCGCGATCGATGATGACCGTGGTCACGACGTCGGCGAAGAGCTTCTCGAATTCGGCGAGCGAAGACTGATCGGTCGAACCGTTGCCCATGATGAACCGGTAGACCTCGGGGTCTTCGTCGACCGTGCCGACATAGGCGGCCAGCGCCGAACGCACCAGGTGGTACTCGTCCGCGTCGAGGCTGATCGCTTCGTACACCCGTGGCATCAGGGTGGTCTCGATGAACCGCTGCATGGTCGCGTGGACCAGGTCGTTCTTATCGGAGAAGTAGCGGTAGAGCACGGTTTTGGAGACGCCGATCTCCGCGGCGATCTCGTCCATGCCCGCATTGCTGCCCCGCGTGCGAATAGCCGCGAGGGTGCCGTCGACCAGCTCTTCGCGGCGGTCGATCTTGTGCTGCCGCCATCGGCGCTTACGGCCGTCCGTTCGGCCGGTGCGCACCGCTGCCGGTCGTTCGGCGAGTTCGCCGACATCGACAAGGTCTTCGGTGGACAGCGTGACTCCCTCGGTTGTTGGGCATCGTGAACCACCAGCTTAGGTCCAGGCAACGACCAACATGCGCGTTTGGGTCGTGGTTGCGACAGGTTGCACATATTTGGCCGTGTACGGCGTCGGTTGTTGGGTTGCTGGAAACCGCGCCGCCAGCGATCGCTCGCCGAGTGGCTCGAAACGACACAGCACAATGGGTGTTATGGAGAAAGCTCCCGGCAGCAGCAGCATCGCGGTTCTGGACGCCCCGGCGGCCCCGACCAGTTTCGCGGCCTTCGTCGACGAGGACGGCAAGCGCCGCGATCTGTTCAAGATGAAGGCACTGGCCACCGGGTTGCTGGCGTTCGCGACGGCGATCTATCTGTTCTGCCGCTGGCTGGAATCGCGCGGGGCGGGCGGTGATTGGGTCGGCTACCTGCGTGCCGCGTCCGAGGCGGGCATGGTCGGCGCACTGGCCGACTGGTTCGCCGTGACCGCGCTGTTCCGGCATCCGCTCGGCCTGCCGATCCCGCACACCGCGATCATCAGGAAGAAGAAGGATCAGCTCGGGGCCAGCCTCGGCTCGTTCGTCGGCTCGAATTTCCTTGCCCCGGACGTGGTCTCGGCGAAGGTGAATTCGGCGCAGATTTCCTGGCGGATCGGGCGCTGGATGGCCGATCCCGGTCATGCGGGCCGGGTGGCGCAGGAAAGTTCGACGATCCTGCGCGCGGTGGTCGCAGTGCTGCGGGATGAGGACGTCGAGCAGGTCATCGACAACACCATCGTCAAACGGATCGCCGAACCGCTGTGGGGACCGCCGATCGGCCGGGTACTCGCCGAACTGCTGGCCGATAACCGGCAACTGCCGCTATTGGACATGCTCGCCGAACGCGCGCACCAGTGGGCGCTCGGCTCCCAGGAGACGATCGATCGGATCGTTTTGCGCGACGCGCCGCAATGGGCTCCGAAATTCGTAAACATTCTGCTTTCAGAAAAGATCTATCGGGAGTTGGTGGAGTTCACCTGGAAGGTGCGGTCGAATCCGGAGCACGAGGTTCGGCTCGCGGCGAACAAGTTCCTCGAGGAATTCGCCTACGACCTCCAGCACGACGACGCGATGATCAAAAAGGCGGAGCGGATCAAGGCGCAGATCATGGGGCGCGAAGAGATCACCGGAATGGCCGAGGCGACCTGGCGCGCGGCCAAGCGGCTGATCCTGGAATCGGCCGATGATCCGGACTCCACGCTGCGCCGCAAGGTGGCCGAGAACGTGCAGCAGCTCGGCGAGCGATTGCGCGATGACGGTGAGATGCGTGGCAAAGTGGACGGGTGGATCGACCGCGGCGCGCGGTATCTGGTGGAAAACTATGCCGCGGAGATCACCACTCTGGTGACCGATACGGTTGCCAGGTGGGATGCCGAGGAAGCGAGCAAGAAGATCGAATTGCAGGTCGGCCGCGATCTGCAATTCATTCGCATCAACGGCACGGTCGTCGGATCACTGGCGGGGCTGGTGATCTACACGATTTCTCAAGTGCTGTTCGGCGGCTGACCGTAGCGCGCCGAATGTTTGCTGGAAAGGTGCTAGCAGGGTGCTTGCAATAGTTAGCACCCTGCTTTAGAATTCAATACGTACAACCGCCAGAAGGTGAGTGATGGCAGACCAGCCCGAAGGTTCCGCCGAGTACACCGACGAACCGCCGGAGAAATCCAGCGGTGTCGGCGAAAAAGCGGCGCGTGTCGCCAACGCGGCACACGACATCGGAGGTTTCATCAGGGCACAGCGAGAAGCCGCGCAAGTCTCGTTGCGTCAGCTCGCCACCCTGGCGGGAGTGAGCAATCCGTACCTCAGCCAGATCGAGCGCGGATTGCGCAATCCGTCCGCCGAAGTACTCGCGCAGATCGCCAAGGCACTGCGGGTCTCTTCGGAGGTGTTGTACGTACGGGCTGGCTATCTCGAGCAGCGGCCGCACAGTCCGGTCCGGGATGCCCTGCTTGCCGATACGTCGATCAGCGAACGGCAGAAGCAGGTGCTGCTGGATATCTATGAATCGTTTCGCCGGGAAAACGGAGGAAGCGAGCCAGGGGGGATCGAATGGGACAGCGACGTTCCGAGCACAACACCTACTCCGCCACGCCAGGAGAACGAAGAATGACCGAAAACTCAAACATCAAGCCACTGTTCGCGACGGTCGGCGCCGGTGACGCCGTGTACGCCGCGGTTGTCGACGCCGTCGCCCAGGTGCGCGAGCGCGCCACCTCCGCCGATGTCACCGGCCGGGTCGAAGAGGCCCGTGAGCGTTTTGCCAATGTGCCCGCCGATGTGCGCGCCCAGTTCGAGACGCTGCGCGAGCGGCTGTCCGGGCTGCCCTCCGAGCTGCCGGAGGACCTCGCCGAACTGCGCGAGAAGTTCACTCCCGAGGAGCTGAAGGCGCTCGCCGAGAAGTACTACACCCAGGTCCTCGACCTGTATGCGGATCTGGCCGTGCGCGGCGAGGAGACCGTCGAGCGGCTGCGCGCCAACCACCTGGTCGAGGATCAGATCGAGCGGGTCGAGACCCTGTACAAGGATGCGGCCACCCGCGCCGAGGATGCGCTCGCCAAGGTCAACGAGCTGATCGGCCGTCCGGCCAAGGAAGAAGAGGCGGAAGAGGCCGAGCCGGTCGTCGAGGCCGAGGTCATCGGTGTGACCACCGAGACCGAGCCCGCCGCCGACGGTGTCGCCAAGAAGGCCCCGGCCAAGAAGGCGCCCGCCAAGAAGGCCGCGGCCAAGAAGGCCGCTCCGAAGAAGGTCTGACGCCCTTCATATCTCGCCCCCACGACCCCGCACACCCGGCGTGTGCGGGGTCGTTGCTTCTATGATGGGCTGGTGGACACAGCGCACGGATTGGCCAGCTGGATCTTGGACGGGCTGCGGCTCTTGGCGCTCGGCGCGACAATTTTCGCGCTGATCCACGCCATCCGCCAGCGCCCGGACGCCTTCACGGCGGTGGACAAGCTGACGAAACCCATCTGGATCGCAATCCTCGGCGCAGCTCTGCTGTTCCTACTGCTCTCGCTGAGCGTCACCAGCCTGCTCGCCTTGGTCTCCATCATCGCGACCGGTGTCTATTTGGCCGATGTGCGCCCGAAGGTGGATGAGATTCAGCGCGGTCCGCGCTGGTAGTGGCACATGTGGCGCCGGGATCTACTCCCCGGAACGAATGATCGCCTCGATATTGCGCTCAGCCAACGCGCTGATCGTCAACGACGGGTTCACTGTTCCGGTGCTGCCGGGCACAGCCGCCCCGTCCATCACGTACAGGCCTCGATAGCCACGCACCCGACCGTACGGGTCTGTCGCGCGTCCGATCACTGCGCCGCCCAACGGATGTGAGGTGAACGAGGCGTCCGCCTCCAAGGCTGGTTGGGCGACGGACGGGCAGTGGCAGGTCGCCCTATTGTTGACTTCCCGCGCATGCGCGAGGTAGCCGGCAGCGCCGTCGGGCGGCCACTGCAGGTCTACGCGCCCGTCGGTCGGGTTGTAGACGAACCGGCCGCGGGTGTCGTCGAGCACTATGCCCAGCGATGCGAGAATGCCGACGTCGAAGGGCGTCGTGCCGGGGATGAACCAGTTCTCCAGCGATACCGGTGCGCCCGACTCGTCCAGGATCCGGCTCGCGGACGGCGTGCCCTGGGTGCCTACCTCGAGCGAGCTGGCAGGCCGCGCCAAGGCGACATCACCGTTGCTTCCCCAGCCTTCACCGATGTGCTCGTTGAGGTTCGGCAGCGCGTCGGTCGCCCGCGCGCGCACCAGCAGCTCGGAGGTGCCGATGGAACCCGCAGCGAGGAAGAGCTTGTCGCAGGTCAGTGTCCGGGTGCGGAGCACCTCGCCGGTGGGTGCGAGTTTGGTCACGGCGACGGTATAACGCCCCGACGCTCCCGGTTCCTTGGCGATGGCGTCCACGCGATGGCCGGGATAGATCTGGGCACAGCCGGTGTCTTCGGCATAGCGCAGGTAGTTCTGGTTCAGATCGAACTTCGCGCCGTTGGAATTGCCGAGGTTCGAACAGCCGACCGTCGCCGACGGCATCGATCGTCCGGCAAGCTCGTCACGGATGACATTCCAATTCCACATACTGTCGATGCGTTGCGGCGTATAGCCGCCCGCGCGGACCTGCTCGTCCCAGGCCCGCGAGTGGGTGAAAGCGAAAGAGTCGTAGATGTCGTTCGGCATCGCGCTCAGCCGCAACGTGTTCCGGACCTTGGGGTAGTAGACCTCATGCATCTCGCGGTAGTCGACCACACCGCGGAACACATGGTCGAAGAACCGCTGCTCCGGTTCGATCATCACCCCGGTGAACACCACCGAGCCACCGCCCACACACGCACCGTGCCATACGTCGATGCCCGGGTAACTGGAAACGGCGAGGACCCCGCCGAACGGATCGATCTGCGTCGAGACCCTGTTCGCGCCGGTGAAGGTGGTGCGATGCCAGAAGCCGCGGCCATCCGGAATCGTGTCGATGGCGAAGATGTTGCGCCACGGATCACTCGGCCAGCGCGACCCGCGCTCGAGCACCGCGACCTGGATCCCGGACTGCGACAGGCGCAGCGCGGTGATCGACGCCCCGAACCCCGATCCGATGACGATCGCGGGCACATGATCGGCCGGATCCGGCAGCGGCGCGAAGATCTCCGGCACCAGCACGCGGTAGATCGGCGATCTCGGGCTCGGGCTGTAGTCGTCGGCCCGGGCCCGGGACGCGGCCGTCGCAAGCGTGCTTCCACCCGCAAGACCCAGCATCGTCGCGGCCGAGCCAGCGCCCTTAACGAATCCGCGCCTGTCCATGGTGCCCCTCACCTGATCTGAACGTCGCTGCTTCACCTCCGGCGCCCAAATCTATCCCTCTTCGATGAGCC
Organism: Nocardia sp. CA-107356; assembly: GCF_050946365.1. Classification (NCBI taxonomy): domain Bacteria; kingdom Bacillati; phylum Actinomycetota; class Actinomycetes; order Mycobacteriales; family Nocardiaceae; genus Nocardia; species Nocardia sp. CA-107356. The sequence goes on from NZ_CP191992.1 coordinate 906,396, forward strand.
GTTCGCAAACATGGTTACGTGCGGGCGAGTCGTCGAGATATGGCGATGACCATTGGAATGGGACGACCGTGCGCAGCATCTTCCCGGCCCTCACGTCACCGACATCCTTGACCGAACCCGCTGGCCCGCCAACGGCGCCGCCCTGCCGATAGCTGATATCTATCATGGGGAAGGGTCGGAATGGGAGGTGACAAAATGCTGTTTCGCGCGTGGATTCGGTGGATGTTGCTGCACGGCCTGCAACGGTTCTATCTCCTGTGGTTGGCGCGTCGGGGTGATCCTCTCGGGCAGATCGCGGTCGGCTCGGATCGCTTGCTCGGCTCGTCGCAGTACATCGAGGAGATCCGGCAGCGGGGCCGGATACCCGCGATGTCTGGCGTGCGCGTCACAACGGACTACGAACTATGCCGACTCATCCTGCGGGACCGTCGCTTCAGCGTGGTCACGCCCAACCATCGAGCCTTGCCGAAGCCGATCCGCTGGGTGATGACCAAGACGGATCTGGGACTTCCCAACCTCGCCGAACCGCCCGCGATGCTGGTGACCGATCCGCCGGAACACACCCAGTACCGACGCCTGGTCGGGCAGGCATTCAGCCCGAAGGCGATCGTCAAACTGGAGGAGCGGATTGTCGAAGTTACCGATGACCTGCTCGAACGCCTGCAATCGAAGCCGCGACCGGATCTGATCGTCGACTTCTCCGCGCAGTTGCCTGTCGCGATCATCGCCGAGATTCTCGGGTTGCCCGCCGAGATGCATTCGACCCTGCTGAAGTGGGGAGATACCGGTGCGCCGCTGCTCGAGCGAGGCCTGGCCTGGAGCACTTTCCGCCACGCCATCGAAGATCTGGTCGAGGTCAAGCGATACTTCGACCACCATCTCGACGGGCTCGCCGCCGAACCGGGCGACGACGTGCTCAGTCTGCTGGTGAAAGGTGGCGAGCTCACCCGCCGCGAGCAGGTTGCCAATGCGGCCCTGCTGCTGGATGCCGGATTCTTGACGACGGTGAATATGCTCGGCAACGGAATCGCCCTGCTGACAAGGCATCCGGACCAGTTGGAATTGCTGGCGGCACAGCCGGAGCTGTGGCCGCGCGCGGTCGAGGAAATCCTGCGCTACGACGGTCCTGTGCGGATGACGGGCCGGGTCGCGAGCTGTGACGTCGACATTGCCGATCAGCGCGTCAAATCCGGTTGCCTGGTCCTGCTGTCGTTGGCGGGCGCCAACTACGACAACGCCGTCTTTCCCGATCCCGAACGATTCGATGTGACCAGGGCCAACGCCGCGGATCATCTCTCGTTCGGCAGCGGGGTGCACGGCTGCCTGGGAGCCGCGCTCGCCCGACTCGAAGGCGCCATCGCGCTGCGAGCCCTCTTCGAGCGGTACCCGGATCTGCGCCTGGACGGCCCGCCGATCCCGCATCCCCTGCGAAACCTGCACGCCTACCGCTCCATGCCCGCCAAACTGCATGCCGACTAGCAGCGTCTGACCTGGTCGGCCTCCATCGATCGTGACCGGCATCTATTCGGCCGATGTGCCGACGGCGGGACATCAGTGTGAGCGGCGGAACGGGGGATAACTTTTTGGGCGCTTGCACTAGCTAGCAGTGTAACTCTGGGTTACTGTATCTAGAAGTTACACAAAGGAGTGCCCGATGCATGCAGTGCCGCCTGCAGATAAGGACTTCCCGGGTCGGGTCCGGGGGCTGGTCCACACACACCGCGCCAACCTGCGGTCGCGTACCTACGCAACCGCGGCGCTGAATCCGCCGACCGCGCCGCATGAGGTCGTTCCCGTCGTTACCCGCGATGGTGCGCGGCTGCGCGTACACGCCTACGGACCGGCGGATGCTCCGGCAATCGTGCTGGTGCACGGCTGGACCTGCGCCATCGAATACTGGAACCCGCAGATCAACGCGTTCGCCGGGGAATATCGCGTCATCGCCTATGACGTGCGCGGCCACGGCGAGAGCGAGTTGGGCGCGAGCCCGCTGACCACCGATCTGCTCGCCGACGATCTGGCCGCCGTGCTCGATGCCACGCTGCACCCCGGCGAGCGGGCCGTGCTGGTCGGCCACAGCCTCGGCGGCATGACACTGCAGGCATGGGCCGGCCGCTACCCCGACCGGGTAGCGAAGCAGGCCGACGCGGTGCTGCTGACCAACACCGCACCGGGGCAGCTGGTCGCCGAGACCACCGTCGTGCCGTTGTTGAACACGCCGCTCCCACTGCTGAAACGGCGAATCCCGTTGCCGCACTTCATCGGCCGCCTCGGCCTCGGCACCCCGATCGTCTTCCCGCCGATCGCCCCGGTCAGATGGGCCTTCACCCGGCAGATCATGAGCCGGCGCTCGAACGGTGACGTGGTCGACTACAGCTTCGCCATCGTCCGCTCCTGCCCCGCCCGGGTCCGCGCGAAGTTCGGAATCCTGCTCGCCGAACTGGATCTCGGCGAATCGGCACGCAATCTCGTTGTGCCGACAACGATCCTGGCGGGCGAGTTCGACGACATGACACCGCAGGTGCATTCGGAGCGGATCGCCGAGATGCTCAGGAACACCGGCAGTTTGGTCAAATACGAGGTCCTGCCACAAGGCCACCTCGGCAACACCGAGATGTCCGATCGCTTCAACCAGGAACTAGCTCAGATCCTCGACTCCACGCGCCAGCCCGCCCGAGCGGTCGGCTGAGCCCGCTGCTCGGTCGTCGAGGCGAGTCATAGGGTCGTTGTGGCAGCCATCTCGAGCCGCCAATCGACTCGCCTCGATCGCCCGGGGTTATGGGGCTGGGCTCGCACCGTGAGGGTGTGGGCGAGGCACTGCATGCGGTGTGGGGATGCGGCAGAGCGTGAGGGGTCAGGAGAAGACGACGGTGCGGCGGCCGTGGACCAGGACTCGGCCTTCCAGGTGCCAGCGGAGGCCGCGGGCCAGGACGACGCGCTCGATATCGCGGCCCTGGCGGACCATATCGCGGACTTCGTCGGCGTGGTCGATGCGGATGACGTCCTGTTCGATGATCGGACCCGCGTCGAGTTCGGCCGTGACGTAATGGCAGGTCGCGCCGATCAGCTTGACGCCGCGGGCGAAGGCCTGGTGGTAGGGGCGGGCGCCGACGAAGGAGGGCAGGAAGCTGTGGTGGATATTGATCGCCTTGCCCGCCCAGTGTTCGCAGAGTTCGGCGGGTAGCACCTGCATGAAGCGGGCCAGGACGACGGCGTGCGGGTCGTGGGCGTCGACCAGGGCGCGGACTTCGTCGAAGGCGGGGCCGCGCGCGGCCGGATCCTTCGGGAAGGGCACATGGTGGAACTTGACGCCGTGCGCCTCGGTCATACCGGCGAGATCCGGGTGATTGCCGATCACCGCTTCGATGGTGGCGGGCAGTTCACCGCTTGCGGCGCGGCCGAGCAGATCGTGCAGGCAGTGGCCGTCCTTGCTGACCAGCAGCACTGCGCGGCGGCGCTCGCCGGAGTCGAGCAGCTGCCATTCCGTCTCCGGGCCGAAGTCGGCCGCCACGCCCGCGAACCGGTCGCGCAGTTCCGCGATGCCGAACGGCACCGTCGACGCCTTGATCGCCTGACGGGTGAAGAACCAGCCGGTATCGGCGGCCTCCGGGCCCGACGCTGGTTCCACGGAGTGGTAACCGGCCTCCACGATGGACCCGCCGAACTCGGCGATGAACGAGGTGATCCTGGCGATGATGCCGGGACGGTCCGGGCAGCCGAGGGTGAGCACGAAGCGGCGATCGTCCTGGGCGGGTGGAGCGGAACTCATGGCCTCATCCTCCCAGGTTGCCCCGGACCACCGTGCAACAGGTTTGCTCGCACGATGCTCGCCGCCGCCGGATAATGGACCCGAGTGGCCCGCGCACCGCTCGCAGTGGGCCCGATGGTGAGGATGCGGCCGTGACGCGTGTGAAGTTCGTCCGACAGCTCGATGGGCTGACCTACGAATTCGTGCGCGATGGCTGGGCCTACGGTTACCCGTCCTACAAGCGGATCGACGACGATCTCTGGTGCCGCCGCCTCCCGGACTTCGGCTGGTCGGTCTGCACCGATTCCGGTGAGGTTCTCAGCCGCCCCTTCGACGACCCCGGCCTGGGCGATCTGCCACCCGAAGGCGCCTGGGTGAGTCGCAAACACGAGCGCTCCTACGTCTACGACATGGCCCACCACGACATTCCAGGTGAGTGACCCGCCGCGTGATCGCGCAGCGGCGACGCGACACCGTTCGCGCTAGAGATCGTAAAACGGTTCGGCGTAATGGAATTCGCCGGTGATCTGGTCGTCGTAGGCCGAGAGCGGGCGCACCTGGAAGTGTGAGATCCAGGCTGGTTCGTCGGGGGTGATGCCGAGGCGGGCGGCGGGGACGAAACCGAATTGGGGGTAGTACTCGAGGCTGCCGAGCAGGCCGATGAGGGGTTCGTCGAGGGCGTCGGCGGCACCGAGAGTCGCATGCATCATGGCCGCGCCGACCCCATTGCCCTGATGATCGGCCAGGACGCCGATCGGGCCGAGTGCGAGCACCGGGAACGGGCCGACGCCCGCGCGGGTGAGGCAGACGTGGCCGATGACGGTGTCGTATTCCACCGCGACCATCGACAGGGTGGGGATCCAGCCGGAATCGCTGCGCAGCCGACTGACCAGATCGACCTCGGGTGGGTCGGTGGGTTCGGCCAGCTCCTGCCGATCGGTATCACCGTTCGCGTACTGCGGTCCGAACGCGCTGCGGTGCACGGCCGCGATCGCGGCGGCGTCATCGGCGCGTTCGCGACGGATCAGCACGGTGTCGTCTCCTCCTGAACGAAATCGGGCCATCCGCGGCTGCGCAACTGTCGGTTGGGCATCGCACCGCTGGCCCCAGCTCCACCGACAGTACCGAGTGTGCGCGATGCATCCGAGGCGCGCAATGGAATTCGCCACCGGTATGCCAGACTCTCACCTTGTGGCAATTCCCGCGTCGCTGACCAGGGCCGAAGTGGCCGCCGTAATCGACCACACGCTACTGGCACCGGAGGCGACCGCCGCCGATGTGGACGTGTTGGTCGCGCAGGCACGCGAACTCGGTGTGTACGCGATCTGCGTATCGCCGTCTATGTTGCCGGTGCGTGCGCCCGGATTGGTGGTCGCTACCGTCGCGGGATTCCCGTCCGGAAAACATCATTCGCTGGTGAAGGGCGCCGAGGCGCGCCTCGCGATCGAGCAGGGAGCGGCCGAGGTCGACATGGTGATCGACGTCGGTGCCGCGCTCGCAGGCGATTACACCGCAGTGCTCTCCGATATCGTGACGGTACGTGAGGCGATGGGCGACCGTGCGCTGCTCAAGGTGATCATCGAATCGGCTGCGCTGCCCGATGCCGCGATCGTCGAGGTCTGCCGGGCCGCCGAGCGTGCCGGTGCCGATTTTGTGAAGACCTCCACCGGATTTCACCCGGCCGGTGGGGCGAGCGTGCACGCGGTTCAGCTGATGGCCGAGACGGTTGGCGGGCGGCTCGGTGTGAAGGCCAGCGGCGGAATCCGCACCTGCGAAGCAGCCGCCGAGCTGATCGCGGCGGGTGCCACTCGCCTCGGCCTCTCGAAGTCCCGTGCGGTGCTCGACGGTTTCCCGGCCTGATCCGAAGTTCGGTTGCCGATCCGTCGATACCGCGCCGAATTCGGTTGTGTGTCAGTCGGTCTGGATACCTCAGCAGCTGGTGCTGCCGCCTTCGGCAGCGGGCAGTTCGGTACGACCGCCAGCCAACTTCACCGTGAGGCCGTTATCGGTGACCTTGACCTCGGTGGGCTTCAGGCCGAGCGGGTAGCTCTGCAGACTCTGGGTGAAGATATCGACGATCCCCGACACCAGATCGGTCGGCAGCCCAACGCCGAGCAGCGCCGCCGACATCGTCTCGACTTCCACGACGCCGTTCTTCACCTGCGGCTTCACCTGCAACTGCGCGATCCCGCCGAGCACATCCAGGGTCAGCATCCCGCTCGATGCGGAGGACGACACGCCGCTGACCAGGCCGCCGAGCGTGTCCCGGATGCCGTCGTTGCCCCAGGTGACATCGGCGGAGGAGCTACCGATCGTGCCGCCGCCGCGGCCGTTATCGGTGACCTCGAGATCGTTGAACCTGGCGTGTACGACCATGCCGACCGCTGGGCCGAATTTGGAGTCGGCGCTGTCGACCTTCACCTGGCCGAGCTTCCCGTCGATCCAGGTGATCAGCATCGGTTTGGCTCCGAAGCTCACATCGATCTTCGAACCCATATCCTTCTCGAATTGCGAGCTGATGCACCGCGAAACCGTGTGCCTTGCATACGCCTCGCCGCCTACCAGCAAGGTAGCGAGCAGAATCGCGACCACGACCAGGGCGATCACCAGGGCGCGCCGGTTCACCTTCGGGGTGGATGGGCTCTTCGTAGTCATGGGCTCGATTCTTCCGGACTTTTCTGAGCTCGCTATGTGGACGCTGTGAGGGGTTCGATTGTGACATGTGACACAGAATTCGAGCGTAGCCTGGTCGACATGGCTGGCGATGCGGCGGGCCGTGCACTCGATTCCGCCGAGCACGGGTGGCGTGTGCTGCGGCAATTGGCCGGGCGCCATGCCGGGTTCTTCACCACCAGACAGGTGTTGCGCACCGGATGTGAGGCATGGGTGCGGGCCGGGCTCGGCGACGGGTCGGTGACGCGGGCCGGGGTGGGGCTCTTGCGCTTGGCCGATTGGCCCGCCGGGCCGCTCGACGAATACGCCATGTGGGCCGCCTGGTTCGACGGCGCCGCCGCGGTATCCCATCAGAGCGCAGCGGATTTGCACGGACTCGGGCGACTACGGCCGCGATTCCTGCACCTGTCGGTCGGTGCGGGCCGGCCGCCGGTCACGCCGCGACTGGTGGTGCTGCGGCGCGCGCTGATTCCCGCCGATCTCGAATCGGCAGGTCCGTTTCTGGTGACAACGCCCGTGCGCACGGTGCTCGATCTGGCCGAGGCCGATATCGGGCAGTCGGCGCTGGATGAGGTGGTCGGCGACGCGGTCGCCATCCGTCGCTGCGATAGCGACGAAATCCGTTCCGCGAGTGTGCGTCTGCCGCCGCGGGCGGCGGCCCGGGTGCACCGCGCCCTCACCGGCGTGTGAGCTGTGCGGTGAGCTGTCCGCACGGTTATCCGGTTCTGCTATCAATTCGTTTGGTCTCCGGTTTTGCCGGGCGCGCAATCATGGCATGGTGACTGACCATGGGGACGGTAGGTCAGGGTAGGTGGGATCTCGTCTTTCCGTCCGGAGCGCCCGAGCGTATCGGCGATATGTTCGCCACCGCCGTGGTCGCCGACGCGGTCCGCAGATATGACGCGGACCTCGCACAACAGATCGAGACCTGCCGGGATTGGCGCGGGTCCTACCGCGGCGTCTTTCGAGGACTGACCGCCCTGGCCGCGAGTTCGGCCGCAGTGTCGGCCGGGATCGCGACCGACGGTTTGCGGGCCGCACGCCAGCTACTGCGTTTCGTGACCGGGCGCACGATCGCGCCACTACAGAGCGTCGATGTGGACGCGATCGCCACGGCGGACGGACTCGACACCGGCCGGATCGACGGAACGGCGAAGCCCGTGACCCGGCTCGAGATCCCGTTCCGCGGTGCGCTGCTGGCCGAAGAGGCGCTGTGGCAGCAGCTGACCGACTGGCGCCGCCGCGGCATTGTCGAACCCGCCTTCGCCGCGGCGGTGGAGCGGGTGATCGATCATCCGGAGTGGTTGTCGCTGCCCGGCTTCCGGGTGATCGTCACCGGGGCGACGGCCGAACTCGCGCCGTTGCGGCCGCTGTTGCGTTGGGGCGCCGATGTTCTCGCGATCGACCTGCCCGGGGCGGCGCGCTGGCGCGAGATTTCGGCCGTCGCGCAGGCTGGGGCCGGTCGGCTCGACTATCCCGTCAGCGCCGGGCCCGGCGCGGATATCACCAGGCAGTTCCCCGCGCTGGTGCATTGGATTCGCGCACAGCTCGGTACCGACGTTCGGCCGGTATTCGGTATGTACGCGAATAGTTCTGGGCCACAGGGGGTTCGGCTCGCTGCCGCCATGGATGTGCTGGTCTCGGATCTGCTCGACCATCGCGCCGACGCGGCTGTCGCCTATCTCGGCTCACCGACCGACTGCTACGCGGTCCCCGAGGACGTCATCGCCGATGCCCACGCCCGCCTGCGCGAGCGCGGACCGTGGGGTGTCGGCGAACACCTGCTGCGTGTGCTTTCCGCATCGGCCCTGTACCGCCCGAATTACCGCAGTACGAGTCCCGATCAGCTGGGCGCGATATGGAGCGTCGCCGATGCGCTGCTCGCCTCGCAAGGCCCGAATCACGCACTGGCCCAACGTCTACTGCGCTGGCGTATGGTCGGCGCACACACCGCGGGCCGCACGGTCTCGTGCACCGTCGCACCACCGGCGTGGACGAAATCCCTACGCACCCAACGCTCCCTGGCCGCCTCCTACCGTGGCGCCCACCACTTCGGCATCGAAGTCTTCGAGCCCGACACGGCCCGAACCCTCTTGGCGGCCAAACTGGTTGCCGACCTGTTCGCCCCACCGGACACCCCTGCCGACGCCAACCCCGAGCGCATATTCGTCGCCGGTGCCGCCCACGGCGGCCTGTGGCGTCAGCCTTTCGAACCGAACTCCATCCTCCCCGTCGCGACGCTCGGGGGTTATCTCCACTCGCTCCTCGGTCGTCGCTAGCGCACGACATTCCGCCCCGTCACCGGGGCGAGTCGGCGCTGGCAGCATCGACCGAGAAGCCTCCGCTACCGGTTCCCGGTGATCTTGATCCGACACGAAGGCGCGCGCCCGGCGCGCCGTGCTCAGGTGGCGTCGGTTCGGTTGGGGGCGACGGTGGACCAGGGCACCGAGAGCACACAGTCGCGCATACGACGGCGGTACGTGCGCACCGGAAAACCCTCCTGGCGCAAGTATTCTGCTGCGGCGCGCCAGCGCACCCGGGGCCCGAAGGGCGCATGCGGAGCAGCGCGCGCCCAGGCGCGGTCGGCGGCGGTCAGCAGCGTGTGGACCGGTTCGCCGGGAATGTTGCGGTGGATCAATACCTTCGGCAGGCGCTCGGCGATATCGGACGGGCGCTCGACGGTGAACGGGTCCCAGGCCAGCGTCAGCGAGAGCGGCCCGGAGCGGTCGAGCAGCACCCATGCGCAGCGGCGGCCGAGCTCGTCGCAGGTACCGTCGACGAGCAGACCATTCGGGGCCATGCCGGACAGTATGGTGGCCCACGCATCGGGGACGGCCGATTCCGGGTATTGGCGCAGCACGTTGAAGGCGCGCACCAGATGCGGTCGTAGACCGGCCAATTCGAAGCCGCCGCGGGCGAAGGTGACGCCGTCACGGCCGGGCACCACCCGTTCCGGATCGATCTCGAGCCCGACCACCCGCACATCGGGGCGGACCATGCGCAGTCGGGCCGCCAACTCCAGCGTGGTCCACGGGCTCGCTCCGTAGCCGAGGTCGACGACCAGGGGATCGGCGGTATCGCGCAGGCGCGCGGCGACCAACTCGTCGTGGATCAGCCAGCGGTCGCTGCGTCGCAGTCGGTTGACACCGGTGGTGCCCCTGGTGATGGTGCCGACCGGTCTCAGCGGGTCGGGTTTCGCTCTTCCAGCCACTTCACGGTGTGTTCGGCCTCGGCGCGGAACAGGTCGACCAGGTTCACCAGCATCAGCTGCTCGAGCCGCGGGCCGACCATCGGAATGAACACCTTGGCCTCGGAGGAGAACCGTATGGTGCAGCCGGTGTCGGTGGGGAACAGTCGAATCGTGCCGCCGAGGCTGCCCGGCCCGGCCGGAATGGCGGCCGAGAACTTGCCGACGGACTCGTTCTCATCGAACGGTCCCCAGCTCTCCTTGCGGGTGATGATCATGTCCTTGCGCACTACCGCCTGCGCTATTTCCGGCAGCATCTCGCGCGGCAGGACGTGGTCGAGCACGACCTCGATGCCGGAGTCGCTGACCTCGAAGCTGCTGACCTCGCTGCCCGGCGCTAATTTCGACATCTCCGCACACCGGTCGTCCCAGTACTCACGGGTCGACAGCGCCGCGTACAGCTCTTTGGTGGTGTGTAGCGGGTAGCGGGCTGAATAGTCCAGTCGGCGAGCCATGAGCGTCTACGTTACCGGCACCGGCTGCCGCCTCATCGCTCGGCGGTGACTGCCGCTGTGCGATCAGTGCTGGGCGAGCCAGTTGTTGGTGAACTCTTCCTCGGATGCGAGCAGCTCGGTCAACCGTTCCGCGATCGCGGCTTCGATCTTGCCGCCGAACAGCGGGATCTTCACCTCGATGGTGCCTTCGGTCCGAGCCACCGACCCGGAGCCGTCGGCCGAGAGCGCGATGGTTCCGTGCACCTCGGCGGGCGCGCCATCGACGCGCGCGGTGAAGGTGGCCGAATCGCCGGTCCAGCTTTCGGTGCGCGGGATGATCAGATCGCCGGGACGTACGGCGGTGATCGCGGCTGGCAGCAGTTCGGCGGCGATGACCTGCACCATCTCGACGTTGACCTGGTTGCCGTCGATGGTGACCGAATCGAGCCGGGCTTTGTCGCCGCCCACCTCGGCGATGCGGTCCTTCCAGTACTGCTCATCGGCGAGGGCCGCGCGCACTGCGGCAACCGGATATGAGTAGCGGGCCGTGTACGCCAGCGGTGTAGCCATGGTCGAACAGGCTACCGTCTGGAGCGTGCGAACTTCACGGGTGGTGTCGTCGGACCAACTGCGCGAGCTGCTGGCCGACAGCGGTGCGCGGCTGCGCGAATCTGTGCCGCTGGCCGAGCTGACCACACTGCGGGTCGGCGGTCCAGCGACGGTCGCGGAATGTGCGACGACCGAATCGTTGGTCGCGACGGTGCGGGCGCTCGACGCGGCGGACATTCCGCTGCTGCTGCTCGCGGGCGGCTCCAATCTGCTCATCGGCGACGACGGTTTCGACGGCGTCGTGGTCCTGGTGGCCAATGACGGTGTCGAGATCGGTGCGGACGGCGTCCTCGCCGAGGCGGGCGCGAACTGGGACACCGTGGTCGCGGCAACGGTCGAGGCCGGGCTCGGCGGGCTGGAATGCCTGTCGGGCATTCCCGGATCGGCCGGTGCGACGCCGGTACAGAACGTCGGGGCCTATGGCGTCGAGGTCGAGACTCTGCTGCGCCGGGTGCGGCTGCTGGATCGCGCGAGCGGTGAGATCCGCTGGGCCGATCCCTCCGAACTCGGCTTCGGCTATCGCACCAGTGCACTCAAGCACCGCGATACCGCCGTGGTGCTCGCGGTGGACTTCGCACTCAACCCCGACGGATCGAGCGCACCACTGCGCTACGGCGAACTCGCGAACGCGCTCGGCGCGACCACCGGTGACACCCGTTCCGCGGATCAGGTCCGGGCCGCGGTGCTGAAGCTGCGGGCGGGCAAGGGCATGGTGCTCGACCCCGCCGATCACGACACCTGGAGCGCTGGCTCGTTCTTCACCAATCCGGTCGTCGCGGACCACCGCGTCGCCGTCGTGAAGGCCGCGATCGCCGCCCATGTGGGCGATGTCACGATTCCCACCTACCCGGCGCCCGACGGCGTCAAATTCTCCGCGGGCTGGCTCATCGAGCGGGCGGGTTTCGCCAAGGGCTTCCCTGGTCCGGACGCCCCGGCCCGGCTGTCCACGAAACATACGCTGGCGCTGACCAACCGCGGTGGCGCGACCGCCGCCGATCTGGTCGCACTGGCCCGCACGGTTCGCGACGGTGTCATCGATCGGTTCGGGATCCGGCTGGAACCAGAGCCGGTACCCATCGGGGTTGCTCTTAAACAGTGAAACGAACACCACACTCTTCGCTAGCGAAGCGAACGATTCTCGCCGCGTAAATTCGATGCGGTGAGCAATCGTCAAGGCATCCATAGACCGGCCGCCGCCGTCTCCGCCGTACTGCTCGTCGTGGTCGCGCTGGTGGCCGGATGCACGACCGACAAAGGCGGCAAAGGTGATTCCGCCAAGGACAACACACCGGTCGCGAAGGTCACCCTGGCGCCGGCCGCCGACACCAAGCATGTCAGCCCGACCGCACCGGTCTCGGTGACCGTCGCGGACGGCACCATCGACCAGATCGCGCTGACCAACGCCAACGGCAAGCAGGTCACCGGCGAGCTCGCCCCGGACAAGCGCAGCTATCGAACCACCGAACCGCTCGGCTACGACGCCAAATACACCTGGTCGGGCACCGTGATCGGCGCCGACAGCAAGCCGGTTCCGATCAATGGCGCCTTCACCACGCTCGCGCCGAAGAACACCTTCCCCGCGACGCTCAATATCGCCGATAACCAGGAGGTCGGCATCGCCGCGCCGATCATCTTGCAGTTCAAGGGATCCGTGCAGAACAAGGCCGCGGTGGAGAAGGCGCTCACCGTAACCACCAACCCGCCGACCGAGGGCGCGTGGGCCTGGTTCCCCGACGACAACGGCGGTTCCCGTGCGCACTGGCGGCCCAAGGACTACTGGGCGCCCGGTACCACCGTGCACGTCGCGGCCAAGCTCTACGGCTTGGATCTCGGCGGTGGAAACTACGGATATTCCGATCTCACTTCGGATTTCCGCATCGGCCGCAGCCAGATCGTCAAGGCCAATGCGCCCAGTCACCGCATGCAGGTGGTGCGCGACGGACAGATCGTCTTCGATTTACCGGTCAGCTACGGCGAGGGCAATGAGGCGCGCAACGTCACCCGTTCGGGTGTGCACGTGGTCACCGAGAAGTACGAAGACTTCCTGATGTCGAATCCGCCGTTCTACACCAACGTTCGCGAGCGCTGGGCCGTACGCATCTCCAATAACGGCGAATTCATCCACGCCAACCCGGAATCGCTATCGGCACAGGGTTCCTCGAATGTCACCAACGGCTGCATCAACCTGTCGCCGGGTGACGCGCAGGCATTCTTCCCGACGGCGCTCTACGGTGATCCGGTCGAGGTGACCGGTACGTCGATCGCGTTATCCGCTGCCGACGGCGACCTCTACGACTGGACCATCGATTGGAATCAGTGGAAGTCGTTGTCCGCCACGGATGGCTCCGGCGCCAGCATTTCCGCAACCCCCGTCGCACCCGGACCGCCGCGTTAGCCGTTGAAATTCGCCCCGCACGATCGCGATCGTGCGGGGCGAATCATATTCGGTGCCAGGCGATTACCGGGCAGCGCCGTCCTTGACGAGCAGGCCGTCCTTGCCGAACGTTTCGGTATCGATGGTCGAATCCGCCTGCTGCTTGGCCAGCAGATCCCGGATCTCGATGAGCAGTTCGATCTCGGTCGGCTCGGCCGCCTTGGCGGTGCCGAAGCGGTTCTTCAGGGTCTTCATGGGCACCATCAGCACGAAGTACAGGACCGCGGCGACCATGACGAAGTCGATGAGTGCGGTGATGATCGGCCCGACCGCGATGAAGGTGGCGGGTTTACCGGCAACCAGCTGAACGCCGAGCCCCAACTCATTGGTCTTGCCCATGACCGCGAGCAGCGGACTGATGATTCCCTTGGTCACCGCGGTCACGACCGCGGTGAACGCGGTGCCCATGACCACCGCGACGGCAAGATCTATAACGTTCCCGCGCATCAGGAAATCTTTGAAACCCTTGAGCATCAGCGAGTACTCCAATCTGGTCTATATGCGTTTCAAACGCCCGATGCTAACCGCCGCTGGCGGTCGGAGCGAACTCGCAGCAATCATGAAACGCTCGAAGTCGGATGGAGTATCGCCGATTCGGTCAGGCGCGGCGAGCGAAGCGACCCGGACCCGCCTGGTCACGGGGCTTGACGATGATCTGGTCCAGGTTCACATGTGACGGTCGCGACGCGACGAACCCGATGATCTCCGCGATGTCCTGGGCGACCAGCGGGTCGATGCCCGCGTAGACCTTGGCGGCGCGCTCCTCGTCCCCGGCGAAACGGACCAGCGAGAACTCGGTTTCGACCGCACCGGGCGCGATTTCGGTGAGCCGCACCGGCTGGCCGAGCAATTCGCCGCGCAGTGTGCGATGCAGCACAGCCTGGGCATGTTTGGCCGAGGTGTAGCCGGAGCCATTGTCGTAGGCCTCGAAGGCGGCGACCGAGGTGATGGTGACGATGAGGCCGTCGCCGGAGGCGATCAGCTTCGGCAGCAGCGCCTTGGTCAACCGCAGCGTGCCGAGCACATTGGTTTCCCACATCCAGCGCCAGTCGTCCAGGTCCGCCTCGACCACCGAGGCCAGGCCCTTCGCGCCGCCCGCATTGTTGACCAGCACGTCGGCGTTCTCGATCGCGTCGACGAAGGCGCGCACGGAGTCGTCCGAGGTCACGTCGAGTTCGAGTGCGGTGCCGCCGATTTCGTCGGCGAGGTGCTGCAGCCGGTCGAGCCTGCGCGCGCCGACGTACACGTGATAACCCTGTTTGGCGAGTTCCCGGGCGGTGGCTTCCCCGATTCCCGAGCTGGCTCCGGTGACGACGGCGGTGCGAATGCTCATATTGCCGATCCTAAATGCAGAAAATTTGCCGAAGATCACGGCTGCATGAAACGCAAGACCTGATCTCGTGAGCACATGGGGTAACGCACCGGGTACGTCCAGAAGCCTCCTGCCGCCGGTCCGCGACGGGACGGCAGTGGCACTCACGACCGGCAAAAGGTGCGGGGAGGCGGACTAGCCTCGGGTGTATGGCTATTCGGGATGCGGTCAGTGCGGACGGAACGAACATCGTCTATCGGGTCAGCGGCCCGGCGGCAGGGCGGCCGCTGGTCCTGCTGCACGGTTGGTCGGCCAACCTGCAGTGCTGGGGCGCGGCGGCGGACGAGCTGGCCGAGCGCTTCCGCGTGATCGCCGTCGACCTGCGCGGTCACGGCTACTCCGACGCCCCGGAGACCGGCTACGACGATCCGAAGAACTGGGCCGCCGATCTCGCCGCGGTGCTTACCGCCGAGGGCATCGAAACCGGCGCGGTGCTGCTCGGCTGGTCCTACGGCGGCATCGTGCTCAGCGACTACCTGAGCGCATACGGCACCGGCGCGGTCGCGGGCGTCATCTACTCGGGTTCGATGGCCAATATCGGCCGGGCGCCCGGCGCGGACACCGGGTCGGCCATGAAAGAGGCCATTCCCGGCGTCTTCGAGGAGAGTGCGGGACGCGCGGTCCGCGCATTCGGTGCCTTCGGCAACGCCAATACCGGGCCGGGCCCGGATAAGGGCGTCGACGCGCAGCGACTTTTCGGGGCGAGCCTGTCCACGGCGCCTCGGGTGCGCAAGGCGCTGTTCTACCGCACCGTCGACAACACCGAAACGCTGCGCACCCTGGATATTCCGGTACTGGTCCTGCACGGAACCCAGGATCCGGTCGTGCCGATCGAGAACGGCCGCTACATCCTCGACGCCGCGCCCGATGCCCGCGCCTCGTTCTGGGAGGACGCGCAGCACGGGCTGTTCATCGAGGATCGCGCCCGATTCGTCGCCGAGGTCGGCGCGTTCATCGATGGACTGAATTAGGCGTCCGAAATTCGCTGGCGCCGCGCGTCCGGCTCGAGCAGACTTGTCGTGTCCGGGTGCGGCGGTCGAGCCGGACGTATTCGGGCATCGGCGGGTGCGAACGCGCACGAACCGCTGTGACAGCTGTCACTTGGTTCGGATACGCCGTCTGAGTTCGGCAATGCAACGTGCACTATGGATAGTGTGAGTCAACGCCCGGACCTACGGCCCAATCGGATTGCCGTGCTATCGGTGCACACCTCACCACTTGCTCAGCCGGGCACCGGCGATGCGGGCGGCATGAACGTCTATGTGCTGCAAACCGCCATTCAGCTGGCCCGACGCGGCACCGAGGTCGAAATTTTCACCCGGGCCACTTCCTCGTCGGTACCGCCCGTCCAGGAGGCGGCTCCCGGGGTTCTGGTGCGCAATGTGGTCGCAGGCCCGTTCGAGGGGCTGGACAAGCACGATCTGCCGACCCAGCTGTGCCCGTTCACGGCCGAGGTGCTGCGCCAAGAGGCCAGACATCTGCCCGGCTACTACGACCTCGTCCATTCGCACTACTGGCTCTCCGGTCAGGTCGGCTGGCTGGCGCGCGACCGCTGGCGGGTGCCGCTGGTGCACACCGCGCACACACTGGCCGCGGTGAAGAACGCGGCGCTGGCCGATGGCGACTGCCCCGAACCGGCGACCAGGGAGATCGGCGAGAAGCAGGTGATCGCCGAGGCCGACCGGATGGTCGCCAATACCGTGGAGGAGGCGCGTCAGCTGATCGAGCTGTACGGCGCCGATCCCGGGCGCATCGACGTGGTGCCGCCCGGCGCGGACCTGACCCGCTATCGTCCCGGCGGAAAGGCCGCAGCCAGAGCCGAATTGGACTTGGCCGCCGATGAGCAGATCGTCGCGTTCATCGGCCGCATCCAGCCGCTCAAGGCCCCAGATGTGCTGGTCCGCGCCGCCGCGGAGCTGCTGCACCGGAATCCGACGCGCAAGCTGCGGGTGCTCATCGTCGGCGGACCGTCCGGTACCGGACTAGAGCGTCCTGACTCGCTGATCGAACTCGCTGCCGCGCTCGGCATCGCCGACCACGTCACCTTCCTGCCGCCGCAGCCGCCGGACCGGCTGGTCCAGGTGTACCGGGCCGCCGATCTGGTCGCGGTGCCCAGCTACAACGAATCGTTCGGGCTGGTCGCCATCGAGGCCCAGGCCACCGGCACCCCCGTGCTCGCGGCCGATGTCGGCGGACTCGGTACCGCCGTGCGTGACGGCGAGACCGGTCTGCTGGTGCCGGGACACCGGACGCCGGATTGGGCCGACGCACTCGGCCACCTGCTCGACGATGCCGAGCGACTACGCCGGATGGGTCTGCGCGCGGTCGAGCACGCCGGGCGTTTCTCCTGGGAGCACACCGCAGACGGACTACTCGCCAGTTACTCCGCGGCGCTGGCGGATTTCCATGAGATCCGCTCAGGCTTCGGTGCGCGCCGCGACCTGGTCCTCGATAGCGCGCGGGCCGAGTTGCCCGGTGAACGCGCTAGCCTCGCTGGTGAACGCGGTGCTGTTCTCCTCGGCGAGGGCAGCCAGGCCAGATCGCGGGCGCTGTGGCGGCGCCGGACGGGAGCGCACCGATGAGTACCGCGACCGCGACCGCGCAGCTGATCGACGAAACGCTGCGTGACCGGGAGATCGAGTACACCCACCCGAGCCAGGACACCTTCGTCGTCATCCTGCCGGGCGAGCGCAAACTGAAGACCACCGTGATGCTTGTCGTCGGCAAGCACGGGGTACGGATCGAATCGTTCGTCTGCCGCAAACCCGACGAAAACTTCGAGGGCGTCTACAAATTCCTGCTGCGCCGCAACCGCCGCCTCTACGGTGTGGCCTACACGCTGGATCGCGTCGGCGATATCTACCTGGTCGGCCGCATCGCCACCCACGCCGTCACCCCCGACGAACTGGACCGGATCTTCGGCCAGATCCTCGAGGCCGTCGACGCCGACTTCAACACCCTCCTCGAACTAGGCTTCGCCACGTCCATCCGAAAGGAATGGAAGTGGCGCGTCTCCCGCGGCGAATCCCTCAAAAACCTCCGCGCCTTCGAGCACCTCGTCGAAGCCACCGACCACCCCTGACGCACCGGCCGAGCGTAGTCATATGGTCGCTCTGGGCTGCGGCTCCAGCCGCCATATGACTACCGTCGAATGACGCCAGAGGCGACAATCTGATCGCAGTGGGCTGCGAGGTTATAGGAGGTCGCGGGGCGATGTTGGTTCTGGCTCTGGATATCGGTGCGACGAAGTTCGCTGTCGGCGTGGTTCACGCGGGTCGGAAGGTGCGTGATGTGCGGCGCGTCGATGTGCCTCGCGAGTCGGTGTGGTCGGCGTGCCGCGACCTGTTGCGCGAGGTGGCGGGGGATGCGACGGTTTCCGCGATCGGGATCGGCTCGGCCGGACCGGTCGATGTGCGGACCGGTATCACCAGTCCGCTGAACATTCCGGAATGGAAGTCGGGCTTTCCGATCGTCGCCGAGGTGCAGCGGCTCTTTCCTTCCGCCGCAGTGCGATTCGCCATCGACGGCGCCTGTCTCGCCCTGGCCGAACATCACGTCGGTGGTCTGCGCGGGGTGCCGAACGGGCTGGCGATGACCGTCTCCTCCGGCATCGGCGGCGGCATAATCGCCGATGGACGGGTGGTGCTCGGTCGCACCGGCAATGCCGGACATGTCGGTCACATCGTCGTGCCGGGCTGGGATGTGCCGTGCGAATGCGGCGGCGTCGGCTGTGTCGAGGCGATCGCCAGCGGCATGTCGTCGGTGCGTTGGGCGCGTGCGCAGGGCTGGCACGGTGAGACCGGCGCCGGACTCGCGAAGGCCGCGCACTCCGGTGACGAGATCGCGCTCGCCGCACTGCACCGGGCCGGAACCGCGCTGGGCACGGCCATCGCCTCCGCGGCGTCGACGCTCGATATCGATCGGGTGGTGATCGGCGGCGGCTTCGCCCAATCGGGTGAACCGCTCTGGGAACCGTTGCGTGCGGCGCTGACCCGGCACGCCGGATTGGACTTCCTGCGCGACCTGCGGGTGGTGCCGTCCCGAATCACCAACGGCGCCACTCTCGTTGGCGCCGGTGTCCTGGCCGCGGGGCACGATACCGCCGATACCATCTCCTGAGCAGTCGGTTGACCCGCGGGAACGGGTGCGAGCGCGGTTCGCGCACATGCCAGAATGGCGGCATGACGTACACCCTCGTGTTGCTGCGCCACGGCGAGAGCGAATGGAATGCCATGAACCTGTTCACCGGCTGGGTGGACGTGCACCTGACCGATAAGGGCATCGCCGAGGGCAAGCGCGCTGGGAAACTGCTGGCCGAACACGGCATCCTGCCCGATATCGTCTATACCTCGCTGCTGCGGCGCGCGATCAGCACCGCGAATATCGCATTGGACGCCGCCGACCGGCACTGGATCCCGGTCGTGCGCGACTGGCGCCTGAACGAGCGTCACTACGGCGATCTGCAGGGTAAGAACAAGGCGCAGGTTCGTGACCAGTACGGCGACGACCAGTTCATGCTGTGGCGGCGCAGCTACGACACCCCGCCGCCGCCGATCGACCCGACGAACGAGTACAGCCAGGAGGGTGACCCGCGCTACGACGGCATCGATGTCCCGAAGACCGAATGCCTGCTCGACGTGGTGAATCGGATGGTCCCGTACTGGGAGTCGACCATCTCCGAGGATCTGCTCTCCGGCAAGACCGTTCTCGTTGCGGCACACGGCAACTCGCTGCGCGCACTGGTCAAGCACCTGGATCGGATCTCCGATGACGAGATCGCGGGCCTGAACATCCCCACCGGCATCCCGCTGCGCTACGAGCTGGACGAGAACCTGCGCCCGATCCGCCCGCGCGAATACCTCGACCCCGAGGCCGCCGCCGCGGGCGCGGCCGCCGTCGCCAGCCAGGGCGGTAAGTAAGCACCTGCGTCGGCCTCGGCCGATACGACAACGCGCCGCGACCGGCAATCGGTCGCGGCGCGTTGCTGTTTCCAGTGGTCGGTTCCGACCACTTGCCGCAGCCAGGTCGAGACGCGCCGTTTGCTTCAACGGATTGCGCGCGGCAGGCGCATACCCGAACACGCCGTGGTCGACCCCGTGAGGTTAGTGCCGATTCTGCTGGTAAATGCGCGATCGAGGCGCTCTGTCCAGCTGTTATGTGGCACTGATTGCTGTATGTGAACCGTAATTCAAGTCAGGTTTTGCGTGACCCCAACTTCGAACCTACTCGTCGGTATGTAAGCTCTCGGGCGTTCGAGCAGTCCGAGAGGCGGATCACCACTGATGAAAACAATGTTGCGAGCCACAGTGGCAGCAGTTGCCACGGCGGTGCTCATTCCTTTCGTCACTCAGAGCGCGATCGCCGAGCCGGAGCCATCCGGTCCCGACGGTGGTGCGGCCGGTGCCGCCTGGGTCGCAACCGAGGACGGCCCCCAGCAGTACCCGAACGTGAACATCCAGTGGGATGTCCCGATCACCATGAGCGATGGCACCGTCCTCAGGGGCAACGTGTACCGCCCGGCCGACGCCGCGGGCCGCCCGATCGAGACCCCGACGCCAACGGTGGTCAATCTGACCCCGTACACCAAGCTGGTCTCGAATATCGCCGACAGCGCCATGTCCATTCCGGGCCTGTCCGACGCGCTGATCGAACTGTTCCGCCAGATCGACCTCAGCGGCACCCCGCTCTCCGGGGTCACCGATCTGACCAAATCCTTCGGCGGCGGCGAACTGCGCAACTTCGCGGTGGACCGCCAGCTCATCGAGAGCGGCTACACCCAGGTCGTCGTCGATGTGCGCGGCACCGGCTTCTCCCAGGGTACCTGGGACATGCTGCGCCAGCGCGAACAGCAGGACACCTACGAGGTGATCGACTGGACCGCGCACCAACCGTGGTCCAACGGCCGCATCGGGATGAACGGACTGTCGTATTCGGCCATCAACCAGATCCAGGTGGCCACGATGCGTCCGCCGGCACTGCAGGCGATCTTCCCGGTGGTGCCCGGCAGCGACCTGGTCAACGACGTGCTCGCGCCGGGCGGCGGCTTCGGCTTCAACTTCATCTCGCTGTGGCTGACCGCCGTCAACGGTCTCAAGCTCGTCCCGGATGTCGCGTCGATACTCAACGGACAGTTCGATATGAAGTGGCTCGCCGACCGGGCGAAGGATCCGTTCACCTTCATGGATGTGCTGCTCAATGTCTACAGCACGACCCGGGTCGAGGATCTGGACCCGCGCGCCAAGGAACTGCTTACCGGCTCGTCGCGGCCGCGCGAAGACTGGCTCAGCGATCCGGGCAAGATCCAGGTGCCGACCTTCGTCACCGGTGGCTGGCACGATCTGTTCACCTACTCGGAATCCAAGATCTACCACGAGATTCCGCTGCCAGCGGGGCAGAAGCAGCTGCTGATGGGCAACACCTATCACATCAACTCCGGCAACGAATACGGCAAGCCCGGCCTGCCGCCGCGCCTGGATGTATTGCAGCGCGCGTGGTTCGACAAGTGGCTCAAGGGCATCGATAACGGTATCGATGAGTACGGCCCGATCACACTGCGTCAGCAGGGCGGCGGCTGGATCACCACCGACTCGTTCGCCGATCCGCGCACCGGCACCCAGGATGCCGAGTATCGCCGGATGTACCTGTCCGCCAATAGAAGTGGCACCGCCAACAGCCAGTACGACGGATCGCTGCGCACCGCGGCGAGCCCGGACTCGGTGCGGCTCACGGTCGCACCAGGCCTGACTACCCTGTGCTCCAATGACGCAGCACAGGGTAGTGCGGGTGCCCTTTCGATCTTCGATGGCTGCGCCAAGGACTCTCGGGTCGCCGAGATGAACGGGCTGACCTTCACCAGCGATCCGGTCGCCGAGCCGACCATCATCTCCGGCCGAATCGCCGCGCACCTCAACACCGTTCAGGACGCCGCCGACGGCTACTGGGTGGTGACGGTGAACGACGTCGCGCCGGACGGACAGTCCACCGTGCTGTCCTCCGGACAGCTGATGGCATCGCTGCGGCAGGTGGACGAGGCGAACAGTTCGCGCTCCGCCAACGGCGATTACACCGATCCGCGGCCCTACACCTCGCTGGACCAGCGTCAACTCACGGTGCCGGGGGAGGAGACGACCCTCGATATCGCGCTGCCCGCCACCGAGGCGATCCTGCAGCCGGGCCATCGCCTGCGCGTCGATGTCTTCGCGGGCAACTTCCCGAAGGGGCTGCCGGTGCTGCCGATGCTGATCGATACGGATCTGAAGCCGCAGCATGTGCAGCTGGATCCGAACCGCCCGAGTTTCGTCAATCTCCCGGTGCGGGGCAACCCGGGCTGGTAAGCCGAATCCGGCCCGAGCGTGCACCTCCCGCGCATTCATGCTCGAACCCGCGGGGTATGGGCGGTTGTGCACGCTCGGACCGGGGCCGGTCGGCCGCTAGTCGGCTACGGCGAATGCCGCGGCCAACGGCGGGAACATCGCACGGGCATCCGCACCGGCGAACCAGAGGCCGACGGTGAAGACCGAGGTGGCTTCGAGGTATTTGGCGCGACGCAGCCCGCCCGCCGAAATCGGTTGCAGTCCGAGATCCTCGGCCAGCGCCGCGACCTGTCGCACCGCGTTCGCGTCGTCACCGCAGATCGGGACCGCCAGCCTGCTGTTGTCGAAGACGCGGGTCGGTGATTCCCATACCTCGGCCGCGCAGACGTTGAATGCCTTCACCACATGCGCATCCGGAACCGTCGCCGCGATGCGCGCGGCGACCGCGTCCTCGGACAGCACGAATGCCGGCACACCCTCCGGCGCCGCCTCATCCGGAAGGAAGGCATTGGTGCAGTCGATCACCGTCCGCCCGGCGAGTGCTCCGCCGATTTCGCCGAGCACTTCGTCAAGGGCGCTTACCGGCAGCGCGAGCACAATGACCGCTCCGGATTCGGCTGCCTCGCCGAGACTTCCACCGCGCGCCCTGTGCCCGATGGTTGCCGCGAGTTCGTCCGCGGCCACGCGCGAGCGCGCACCGATGACGACCTCATGTCCGGCCGCGGCCCAGCCACCGCCCAGCGCCTTCGCCATTGCTCCGGCACCGATGATTCCGATTTGCATATCAACTCCTGGCTCGGATGTATTCGGATGTATTCGGCACCGACGCTAGGGATTCCGATAGGCACCCGAAGGTGCGCAATGACGGTGGCAGGCTGGTGCCATGACGGTCGAACAGGCACAGCCGGTGGAATTCACGCCCTACGGCGATTACGAGGCCGACTGCCCGGCCCGACTCGGTGTCGACCTGTTCGGCAACCGCTGGCTCGCGGTCATCGTCTACATGCTGCGCGATGGCCCGATGCGGCCCGGCGAACTCCGCACGGCCATCGGTGGCATCAGCCAGAAGATGCTGACCCAGACCCTGCGCCGGATGGAGTCCATGACCCTCATCGAGCGCCATCGCTATGCCGAGGCCCCGCCCCGCGTCGAGTACGAACTCACCGAAGCCGGACGCGATCTGCTGAGCCCGATCTACGCACTCGGCGAATGGGCGGACCGGCACGGTGACGCTGTGCGGGCGGCTATTTGGGACGCGGACGACAACGTCGAGAACTGTTCTAACAACACGTAAACGAGCGGCTAACAGGGCTGGAAGTGCCCATGACCTGCGCGAAACTTCGCGTACCCCGAGTTGGGTTGTCGGTCGGCGACCGTACGATTCAAGTGTGAGTGTTCCCCAGGCCGTCCTGCTGGCAGTCCTCGCGGCTGTCGTCGGCCTGGCAGTCGGCGGGCTACTGATCCCGTTCGTGAACGCCAGGCAGGCCGCCCGCAGACAGGCAGATTCCGGCCTCACCATGTCTCAGGTGCTCGACCTGATCGTGCTCGCCTCCGAGAGCGGTATCGCCGTCGTCGACGAGTACCGCGATGTAGTGCTGGTCAATCCGCGTGCCGAAGAGCTGGGCCTGGTCCGCAACCGGATGCTCGACGAGCGTGCCTGGGCGGCGGTGGAGAAGGTGCTCGCCACCGGCGAGTCCGCCGAATTCGACCTCACCGCGAAGAATCCGATGCCCGGCCGCAGCCGGATCGCCGTGCGCGGAGTGGCCAGGCAGCTATCGCGCGAAGAGACCAGCTTCACCGTGCTGTTCGCCGACGACGATTCCGAGCAGGCCCGGATGGAGGCCACCCGCCGGGACTTCGTCGCCAATGTCAGCCACGAACTCAAGACTCCCGTCGGCGCGATGAGCCTGCTGGCCGAGGCCATGTTGGAATCGGCAGAGGATCCCGAGGCGGTCCGGCACTTCGGTCAGCGCGTACTCGGCGAATCCCGGCGTCTCGGCAAGATGGTGACCGAGTTGATCGCGCTGTCGCGACTGCAGGGCGCGGAAAAGCTACCCGAACTCGAGGTGGTGGACGTCGACACCGTGGTGATGCAGGCGGTCGACCGATCCCGCACCGCTGCCGAGGCCGCCGGCATCACCGTCAGCACCGATCGCCCGAGCGGACTTGAGGTGCTCGGCGACGAGACACTGCTCGTCACCGCACTGTCCAACCTGGTGGAGAACGCCATCGCGTACTCACCGACGGGTTCCCATGTTTCGGTGAGCCGCTCGCTGCGCGGCGATCACGTCGCGATGGCGGTGACCGATCGCGGTATCGGCATCGCCAAAGAAGACCAGGAGCGGGTGTTCGAACGTTTCTTCCGATCCGATAAGGCGCGCTCGCGTGCCACCGGCGGTACCGGGCTCGGCCTGGCTATCGTCAAGCATGTAGCAGCCAACCACAACGGTGAGATCACTCTGTGGAGCAAGCTGGGGACCGGATCGACGTTCACCCTGCGAATACCTGCCCACCACGAATCCGACGGCGAGGAAGAGGTCGACGGCGCAGTGGTGAGCATGAGAGAAACACACCCGCGCCCCACGGGGGCGGGTAGACCCAACGGTGTGGAGGCACGCAGATGACGAGTGTTCTGATCGTCGAAGATGAGGAGTCGCTGGCCGATCCGCTCGCGTTCCTGCTGCGCAAGGAGGGCTTCGAGGTCACCGTGGTCGGTGATGGACCATCCGCGCTCGCCGAATTCGACCGCTCCGGCGCCGATATCGTGCTGCTCGACCTCATGCTGCCCGGCATGAGCGGCACCGATGTATGTAAACAGCTGCGCACCCGCAGTGGCGTACCGGTGATCATGGTGACCGCGCGCGACAGCGAGATCGACAAGGTGGTCGGTCTGGAACTCGGCGCCGACGACTACGTCACGAAGCCGTACTCCGCGCGCGAACTGATCGCCCGCATCCGGGCCGTACTGCGCCGCGGCGCGGGCGATGAACTGGATGGCGGCAATGAGAGCGGTGTGCTCGAGGCCGGACCGGTGCGCATGGATGTCGACCGCCACACCGTGCACGTCAACGGCAGGCAGGTCACCTTGCCGCTCAAGGAATTCGATCTGCTCGAGTACCTGCTGCGCAACTCCGGCCGAGTGCTGACCCGCGGTCAGCTGATCGACCGCGTCTGGGGCGCGGACTATGTCGGTGACACCAAGACCCTCGACGTCCACGTCAAGCGGCTGCGCTCGAAGATCGAGGGCGATCCGGCCAAGCCGGAGCACTTGGTGACGGTGCGTGGTCTCGGTTACAAGCTCGAGGCTTGATCAGCGATAGCTGGGCGTGCCAGCCGTAGGTTTCGTTCGCCGGTGATCGGCGGTGGCGAACGGCCTACGGCGGCGAATCGCGACGAGCGCAGCCGCCGAGGCCCCGACAACCTCGGCTACACGCTACGTCAGGGGAGAAATCAGGGCAGGTAGACCCAGGTGGGGCCGATGCCGGGGACGTCGTTCTTGCGCAGGCTGATCCAGCCCAGATCGTCTTCCTGCATGCAGTCGTAGACATCCGCCGCGCTGGTGCCGCGGCAGGCGATGGTGCGGCTGATGCCGTACGGGCTCATGATCAGGTTCTTGCCATTCGCCTGCGCGTTGAGCGCATCAGGGGTGTTGGCGGGCTGGAAGTCAGCGGTGAAATCGGCGTATTTGGCCGGGTCACCATTGGGTTCCGCGTGCGCGGCACCGGTCAGCGCGATGGTGGCGCCGAGCGCGATGGTTGTCAGGGCGAATGCTTTCTTCAACATGACCGCACATCCAACCGTATCCGGGTAAAGCTCGCATGGCGGAAAGGTGAATGCCCCGCTATGCGAACCTCACGCGGACTGATCCGCGATTGGTTGGTCGGATTTCATCCGATCGGCGTGCACGGTCGCCGGGTGGATGGCGATCAGCCCGAGGCCCTCGCGGCGCTTGCAGTGCCTGGCCAGCTCCTCGTAGGCGGGTACGCCGAGCAGTTCCTTCAGTTCGGGGGCGTAGGACTGCCACACCGGACGTGCGCCGACGTGCGCGTCGGGGGAGCCCGAGCAGTACCAATCCAGGTCCTCACCGCCGGGACCCCAGCCGCGCCGGTCGTACTCGGTGATGGTGGTCTTCAGGATCTGCACGCCGTCCGGGCGCTCCACCCAATCCTGGGTGCGCCGGATCGGCAGCTGCCAGCACACGTCCGGCTTCACCTCGAGCGGTTCGATGCCCTTGCGCAGTGCCATGGTGTGCAGCGCGCAGCCGACACCGCCCGCGAAGCCGGGCCGGTTCAGGAAAATGCACGCTCCGTCGAATCGGCGGGTGCGCAGCGCGGGCTCGTCCTCCAGCTCGTCGAGCTCGAGATACCCCTTCTTGATGACCTTGCCGTCCGAGTCCATTGCCTGGTTGATCAGCTGCCAGTCGTCCGGTGTGAGCATTTTCACAGCATTGGTCAGACGCTTGCGATCGTCCTTATCGGAGAGGAACGCACCGTGCGAGCAGCAGCCGTCATCGGGGCGGTCGCTCAGAATTCCCTGGCATGCCGGAGTGCCGAAGACACATGTCCAGCGCGACAGCAGCCACGTCAAATCCGCGACGATCACATGCTCGTCGTTTGCTGGATCGACGAACTCGATCCACTCCCGGGGAAAGTCGAGATCGACCTCCGGTGCCGGATCGATCTTCCCCGCTGGTCGGGGCCTCTTGGAGCCGCTTGCCGCTGCGCCTACCGTCACACTTCAGGACGCTAACAGTTCAGTCACCAGATAGCACTGCCGCATGCACTCCGCCAATAGTCTCTTGCGCTCGGACGAGCGAATGCGAGACCACCGCCCTGGTCTAAAGTGCCGGTTCACCCAGTACCGTGTTCATGTGCGGCTTGGGGTTCTCGATGTCGGAAGCAATACCGTCCACCTGCTCGTGGTGGACGCCCATCGTGGTGGTCATCCGATGCCCATGAGCTCGACAAAGGCCACGTTACGGCTATCGGAGAACATGGACGGCGATGGCCGCATCACTGTCCAGGGAGCCGAACGGCTGATCGCGACGGTCGCCGAATTCGCCAGCATCGCCGAGAATTCCCGGTGTGTCGAGCTGATGCCGTTCGCGACCTCCGCGCTGCGCGAGGCAACGAACTCCGACGACGTACTCGCCCAGGTCAGGGCCGAGACCGGTGTCGAACTTCAGGTGCTCTCCGGCGTCGACGAGGCGCGGCTGACGTTCCTGGCCGTGCGCCGCTGGTACGGCTGGAGCGCGGGCCGGATCCTGAATCTCGATATCGGCGGTGGCTCATTGGAAGTGACCAATGGCGGCGACGAGGAACCCGATGTCGCGGTCTCACTGCAACTCGGCGCCGGACGGTTGACCAGGGAATGGCTGCGCGAGGATCCGCCGGGTAAGCGCCGTGTCGCGGTCCTGCGTGATTGGCTCGACGCGGAGCTGGTCGCGCCGACGAAACAGCTGCTGGACGCCGGGAAACCGGATCTCGCGGTGGGGACATCGAAGACCTTCCGGTCCCTTGCCCGGCTCACTGGAGCGGCACCCTCTTCGGCGGGGCTGCGCGTGCGCCGTACACTCACCAGCTCAGGTCTGCGCCAACTGATTGCCTTCATCTCGAGAATGACGGCGGCGGACCGTGCAGAATTGGAAGGCGTGAGTTCCGATCGGTCACAGCAATTGGTGGCTGGCGCATTGGTCGCGGAGGCGAGTATGCGGGCACTATCGCTGGATTCCCTCGAGATTTGTCCGTGGGCACTGCGCGAGGGGCTCATCTTGCGCAAACTGGATACCGATATGAACGGCGGACCGAGGGCTACGGCATTGCCGGGTGCCGTCGTGGACGCGAGTGGTAAGCCGGTGCCCGGTGGCGGTCTATCGGGCCCGATCGAAACGGTGTCATCATGAGTGAGGATTCCAAGCAGCTATCGGTTGCCGAGCTGCTGGCGCGCAATGGTGCGCAGGGCGCGGCCTCATCCGGTGGCGGCGGTCGACGGCGGCGCAGTGGCCGCGGCATCTCGGTGGCCGAACTGACCGGCGACCTCCCGGCCATTCCGGTCGGCGGCGGTGGCGGCCATTCGGCGCACGCCGCACCCGAGGCCGAAGAGGAACCGGCGTACGAACCGCCGTCCTATGAATCCCCCGGGTACGACGTCTCCGGCTACCAGTCCGCCGGCTACCAGTCCGGCGGCTACGGGGCCGCCGGGTTCGAAACGCCTGCGCCCGAACCGGCTTCATATGCCGCGCCGGAACCGTATGCCGCGCCGGAGCCGTATGCGCCGTCCGCGCCCGAACTGCCCAATTACTCGCCGATGTCGGGGCCGATCACCAGATACGACCCGCTCTCGGCCTATGCCGCTCCGGAGCAACCCGCCGAGCCGTTGCCCGCACCGGGATGGTCGAACCGAGTCATGCCTGGCCGGGAAATGCCGGGCCGGGAAATGCCGGGCCGGGAAATGCCGGGCCGGGAAATGCCGGGCCGGGATGTGGCGCCATCGCGGCACTCCGCACCGGCGGATCCGTTGTCCGCGCCGCTGTCTGATCTCTATGCCCCGGCGCCGGACCCGTATGCGAGGGATCCGCTGTCCGATGGTGCCGCGGGCTCCGGACGCACCGGCCGCCGACGCAGGCATGCCGAACTGGACGAGCAGACCACCGATGTTCGGCCGATGCACGATATCGGCCGCCGCGCGGATGCCCCGCCCGAGCCGCAGCAGAACGGATCGAGAACTGGTGGCAGGGCCGCCCGGCGGCGTGCCGCGGAGGCCGAAGCGGAAGTCGGACCTTCGACCGCGGCGTGGTCGCCGTCCACGAGCGGCTTCGCGCCGGAGTCGGCGCCGACGCCGCTGTCTCCGCCGCCGGACGGTCCGTCGAGATCGAATCGCGGGCTCGATCCCGAATCGGAGCAGCGAAGAACCGCACAGCGTGACGGCTCTCACGGTCCGGCGGACGGCGGTCTGCCCGCGTGGTCCGCGCGAAGACGTGTACCGCCCAAGAACAACGCGCCCGAATCCGGCGGTATCCCCACCGGAGCGTGGTCACTGGCCAGTCAAGATCAACAGCTGGTCTCCGGCCAGACCGTGGCGGGTGACCTGCTGCGCGACGGCGTCGAACGGGCCGAGCGCGCCGAGGCCGAGCGCGCGAACGGGCGCGGTGCGCAACGTGACGGACGCGGTCGGCGCGGCCGATCGAAACGCGACGCGGGCCGCACACCTACTGATTTCGCTGATTCGTATGACGGTCGAACCGATGTATACGAACCGTTCCCGACCGGCGATGCCCTCGACGACCACGACGATCCCGATGCGGACTTCGACGAAGACTTCGATGCGGACTCGCAATATTCGCGTGCCGCCGCATCCTCCCCGCGCCGCTCGCGGATAGCACGCAGGACCGAGTACGACGCCAATCGCCGCCAGTGGATGATCCTCGGCGGTCAGAGCACCGGCGCGGCGGTCGCCGGAATGTTGCTCTTCAAGGGTTTCGAGCGCATGTGGGAAATGCTTCCCTGGGTGGCGCTGTGCCTGGCGATGATCGTGATCCTCGGGCTGGTGGCATTGGTGCGGATATTGCGGCGCACCGATGACATCCTCAGCACTGTGATCGCCGTCGTCGTTGGCATCTTTGTCACGTTGGGACCGCTAGCCTTTCTTCTCAGTACGAACTGAGCAGGGAGCAGCTGTGGGGAACATCGGGCAGGCGGACGACATCACGGCGGAGAGCGCGGCCAGGGGGGCCGCGCCAGATCATGACGTGCACGCCGAACCCCTCCCACGCGGCGGGCCCGGTGCGCAGCAGATCCTCGTCGGCCTCTCGACGGCTTCGGTATATCCGCAGAACACCGAGGCAGCCTTCCGGTACGCGGCCGAAATCGGTTACGACGGTATCGAATTGATGGTCTGGGCCGAACCGGCCAGTCAGAGCATCGCCACGGTCCAGGCCTACTCCCGCAAATACGACGTGCCGGTCTTGGCCATCCACGCACCGTGCCTGCTGATCTCGCAGCGGGTGTGGGGTTCGGATCCGGTGGCCAAACTCGAGCGCAGCGTACGCACCGCCGAGGCGCTCGGCGCGGGCACGGTGGTGGTGCACCCGCCGTTCCGCTGGCAGCGCCGCTACGCGCAAGGCTTCGCCGACCAGGTCGCCGAGTTGGAGGAGCACAGCCACGTCATTGTGGCGGTGGAGAATATGTTCCCGATGCGTGCGGACACCCTCTTCGGTCGCGGCACCGGTTCGGTGCGGCGGCTGGAGCGCCGCGGCGGACCTGGGCCCGGTCTGACTGCGTTCAGTCCGTCCTACGATCCGACCGACACCGGATTTCGGCACTACACGCTCGACCTTTCGCATACCGCGACCGCTGGCGCCGATCCGCTGGCGCTGGCCGCGCGGATGGGCCACGGCTTGGCCCACCTGCACCTCGCCGACGGCCGCGGCGCGGCGCATGACGAACATCTGGTGCCGGGCGAGGGCACCCAGCCGTGCGCCGAGTTGTGTGCGGCACTGATCCGATCCGGCTTCGCCGGGCACGCGATCGCGGAGATCAATACCCAGAACGCCCGCACCACCCCGGACCGCACCGGCATGCTGGATCGCACGCTGGCCTTCGCCAGGCAGCACCTCAACGCACCCGCACCTGCCCCCGCACCGACGCACGCGAACCGGGTGTGATCCCGCGCTGAGCCCGGTACGAGGTGTGATCCCGCACCGATCTCGCAGCAGAGGGGAATCCCGACCGCGATTCGCTTCGTTCTACGCTGTACGAACGCCGCGCCCGCTCTTGCGGCCGACCGACGATAGGAGTGATGATGCCGGAGCTGACCGCCGACCTCGAGCAAGACACCGCCAGCGGTGCCGTTTCGAGCGACCTGCAAACAGTCGCCAGCGGTGCACCCTTCAGCCGGGTGGTCACGCTGACCGAACTCCTGTCACCCACTCCGGATACCGGCCGCTACCTGGGCATCATCGATAAGATCTGGACGATCGGCCCGAAGGTGCACGGTGGCACCATGGTCGCGACCAGCGCCGCCGCGGCCACCCGCTGGCTGCGCGCCTCCGATGCGGCTCTGGTGGCGATGGCCCCCATCGCGGCGAGTTCCGATTTCCTGGGCGCACCAGAACCCGGTGAGGTCGAATACGAGGTGCACATCCGCAAGGTGGGTCGTCAGATCTGCCTGGTCGATGTGAACCTGATCCAGCAGGGACGCACTCTTGTGCGCACCGCCTTCACCTTCGGCCACCTCGACGATGTCGAGCCGATCTACGCGCCGCAGCACGGCGATATGCCGGTCGAACCGCCCGCCGACGCGGTCGGGTACCGGGGCTCGTCGATGGGCAAGGTCGTGAATGTCGCCCAGGGCGCCGAACTGTACCTCGACCGCGCCTGGGCGCGATTCCTCGACGGCGCGAAAGGTGAACCGCGTCTGCGCCTTTGGATGCGTCCCTTTGACGGCGACCAGCAGGACGCCGACGTCGCCATGTACTTCGGGATGATGTCCGCCGATATGAGCCCGCCGGTTCCGGTCAACCTCGGCCACTTCGGTTGGGCCCCGACGGTTCAAATGACCACCTACCTGCGCCGTCGGCCCGCCCCCGGCTGGCTGCGCATCATCGCCACCAGCCACGAGGTCGGCGGCCGCATGTTCGACGAGGACCAGCTGGTCCTGGACTCCACCGGTGCGGTTGTCGCGCAGAGCCGCCAGCTCGCGCTGGTGCCGCAGCAGCGGTAGCACGGTTCCCGCGCGCCAGCACCGGTTGCCCAGCGCCGGGTCGATATTGCCGCGCGATTAGCCTTTAGTCCCATGACGAGAGTTGCGGTGATCGGTGGCGGTCGCATCGGGGAGGCGTTGATCGCCGGATTGCTGGAATCGGGACGGGCGACGAAGGATCTGGTCGTTGTCGAGACGCATCCGGATCGCGCCGAACTCATCGGTGACCGATTCGGCGTACGCGTGACCGATTCGATCGCCGACGCGATCATCGGCGCGGATGTCCTGGTCATCGCGGTCAAGCCGGGGGATGTGGATACGGTTCTGACCCAGCTCGGCAAGGCCGAACTGGACAGCGACCGAGATCAGGTCCTGGTGTCGCTGGCGGCGGGTGTGCCGACCGCGCGATTGGAGAACAAGCTGCCCGCCGGATTCCCGGTGGTGCGGGTGATGCCGAATACCCCGATGCTGGTCGGCCAGGGCATGAGTGTGCTCGCGCCCGGCCGCTACGCCCGCCCGGAACAGCTGGCCCAGGTGACCGAACTGCTCGCCGCGGTCGGCAAAGTGGCGACCGTGACCGAGGCGCAGATGGATGCGGTGACCGCCGTGTCGGGCTCCGGACCCGCATATTTCTTCCTGGTGGTCGAGGCCATGATCGATGCGGGTGTCGGGCTCGGTCTGAGCCGCGATATCGCCACCCAGCTCGTGGTGCAGACGATGGTCGGCTCGGCCGCGCTGCTCGAGGAGTCCGGGCAGAGTGCCGTCGAACTGCGCGCCGCCGTGACCTCGCCGGCGGGCACAACCGCCGCCGCCGTGCGCGAATTGGAGCGCAGCGGGGTGCGCTCGGCCTTTCTGGAGGCATTGCATGCGGCGAAGCACAGGTCAGCGGAACAGGGCGGCGCGAGCGACGGGCACGGCGGCGGTAGCGCGGTGTAACCGGGCAGGGTCCGGGGAGTGCCGTAAATCGAACACAGCGGCGCGAGCGGACACGAAGGTGGTGCGCTGCGTGACCGAAATCAAACACAGCGCATCTTCAGAATGACCGGTCGGTTCCCTGCATGTAAACCTGATTTCTCACACCCGTCGCAGTAATCCCACTGGTCCCGCTAAGCTTCAAGGAGCACGTGCGTGTCTGTTCCGCCGGTGGGGAAGCCGGCGGCGCGGACGTGCCGGAGGTCAGTGGTGCGATGATGTCTAACAAGATGTCTGCGAATAGTTCAGGGACGTCGCCAGGTAGCTCCGGACCATCGGGCGGCCGGGCTGGTTCCCGGACGCAAGGCGGCTCGGCGTCCCCGACGCAATCGGTGCTCGGCGGCGGAACCCAGTTCCTCACCGTCGCCGAGGTGGCGAATCTCATGCGGGTGTCCAAGATGACGGTCTATCGGCTCGTGCACTCGGGTGAATTGCCCGCCGTGCGGGTCGGTCGGTCGTTCCGGGTGCATGCCAAAGCGGTCCACGACTACTTGGAGACGTCCTACTTCGACGCTGGATGAGGCGATTTCATCCGCTTGTCGGTGCCCCGGTAGGATGAACCCTCGGTTCGTGTGCGCCTGCCTGGCGGCACCGCTTTGTGGTGTCCGGTGCCTGCTGGCGGCGCGGACGCTGAAATAGGCGTACGTGATTGGCGTGCGCGCCGAGTAGAGAGAACGCGAGGACAACCCTATGGGTTCTGTGATCAAGAAGCGCCGCAAGCGCATGTCGAAGAAGAAGCACCGCAAGCTGCTTCGCCGTACGCGTGTTCAGCGGCGCAAACTCGGCAAGTGATAGCCGCGCGTTAGCTGGTAGGCCCGTCACCGATTGGTGGCGGGCTTTTCTTTTTGAAACATAGAATTTTGAAAGTTGCTCGTGTATCGGGTGACTGAAGTCATCGTTAGAACCTGGTTAATAATCGCGGCGCATCCCAGTCGACCAGTTACGCTGGTACCGCACTGAATGGAATTGGGGGCTGTCACAGTTGGGATCCGGTGCGGTGGGATCTGAGATACGGGATGGACATATACCCAAGGTGGTGATGGTGACCGGTGCCAGCCGATTCTTCGGCGGCAACGTGGTCGCACGGTTGGCCCAGGATCAGAACATCGAGCGCATCCTGGCTGTCGACACCATGACCCCCGGTCGTGACCTGCAACGGCGCATGGGCCGCGCCGAGTTCATTCGTGCCGATATTCGAAATCCCTTGATCCGCAAGGTGATCGGCGGCAACGAGGTCGACACCGTTGTGCACGCCTCGATGGTCGCCCATCCGCCGGCCGGTGGCGGCCGAGCGGTTATGAAGGATCTCAACGTCCTCGGCGCAATGCAGCTGCTCGCGGTCTGTCAGAAATCGCCTTCGGTGCGCCGGGTTGTGGTGCGCTCGACCTCCGCCGTCTACGGATGCAGCGCCAAGGACCCCGCGAAATTCACCGAGGAAATGAGCGCCCGGACCCCACCGAGTGGTTGGTTTGCTCGCGACATGATCGAAATCGAAGGATTCGTGCGCGGGCTCGGTCGGCGTCGCCCCGATATTGCGACCGCGATTTTGCGTTTGGCGCCCATTGTCGGCCCGCGCCTGGCCGGGCGCGGTGTGCAGTATCTGCGCTCGCCGGTAGCGCCGACGGTTTTCGGCCGCGACGCCAGGCTGCAGTTGCTGCATGAAGAGGACGCCATCGCCGCGATGGCGCACGCGGCCCGCCAGGCGCCCGGCGGCACCTACAACATCGCCGGTGACGGTGCGCTGGCGTTATCGCAGGCCATCCGGCGTGCTGGCCGCATCGAACTGCCGATCCCATGGCTGGCGTTCCGCACCGCGGGCCGCGCGCTCATGGGGCCGATCATGCGTGATTTCACCAGTGAGCAGCTCGACTATTTCCATTTCGGTTGTGGTTTGGACACCACCCGCATGCGCACCGAACTCGGGTTTGTACCGCGCTGGACGACGGTGCAGGCATTCGACGACTTCATTGGGGGCGCAGCGTCGCGGCCCGTCATCGATCCAGCCTGGATCGATGCCGCAGAACATAAACTGCTCGGCCTGCTCGGGGCCGGTACGGGAGCACACTCATGAATGACGTAGCGAAAGTCATCCAACTCCACGATCTGAACGTCGAGACGCGCCAGCGGACCGCGCCCCGGCGTTGGCCGGAGCCGGTGAGCGGCGATGCCGTGCCGAGCCAGGTGGTGACCTCGCTGACCGAACGTCTGGCCGCCACCGAACCGCCTGCGCCGCAGTCCCTATCGGATATGCTGCGCGGCGCCGTCGGCAAGCAGATCCGCACTACCGCGGAATTCGCGCGCCGCCGAGTGACCGGCGACTATCAGGTCGACGAATTCGGATTCGACGAGCATCTGCTCGAATCGCTCATCCTGCCCACGCTGCGCCCGCTCTCGGATTTCTGGTTCCGCGTGCAGGTCAACGGGATCGAGAACATTCCAGAGGCGGGCGGTGCACTGATCGTCGCCAACCACGCGGGCACGATCCCGCTCGACGGGCTGATGCTACAACTGGCGATCCACGATCGGCATCCGAAGGAACGCGCGCTGCGCCTGCTGGCCGCCGACCTGATCTTCGAGATGCCGGTGCTCGGCGCGCTCGCCCGCAAGGCTGGTCACACCCTGGCCTGCCGTCCGGATGCCGAAAGGCTTTTGCGCGCTGGTGAATTGACCGGTGTTTTCCCCGAGGGTTTCAAGGGCGTCGGTAAGCAGTACACCGACCGGTACAAGCTGCAGCGCTTCGGCCGCGGCGGCTTCGTCGCCGCGGCGGTGCGGACCGGCACGCCGATCATCCCGTGCTCGATCGTCGGCTCCGAGGAGATCTACCCGAAGCTGGCCGATATCAAGCCGCTGGCCCGACTGCTCAATCTGCCGTATTTCCCGGTGACTCCGCTGTTCCCGCACTTGGGTCCGCTCGGTGCGCTGCCGCTGCCGTCCAAGTGGTACATCGAATTCGGCGAGCCCATCCCGACCACCGGCTACGAGGCGGAGGCGGCAGACGATCCGATGACCATGTTCGAGGTCACCGACCAGGTGCGCGAGACCATCCAGCAGACGCTCTACAAACTGCTCACCAAGCGCCGCAACCCGTTCACGGGTTAGTTGCTCGCTCAGGCGAGTTGGGCTGCGGCGCTTCGGCTTTTCAGTGCTCGCGGCGGCGGGTGATAGCGGCTGCGACGGCACCACCGGCGGCGCCGAGCGCTAGCGCTGTCGGCACGCCGATCTTCGCGGCCTTGCGCCCGGTACGGAAGTCGCGGATCTCCCACCCGCGATTCTTTGCCACCTCGCGTAGATCCGAATCCGGATTGATCGCCACCGCGGTGCCGACCAGCGATAGCATCGGCACATCGTTGTGGCTGTCGGAGTAGGCCGTACAACGCTTGAGGTTCAAGCCTTCTCGGATCGCCAGCGTGCGCACCGCATGTGCCTTGCCGAGCCCGTGCAGAATGTCGCCGACCAGCCGTCCGGTGAACTTCCCGTCCACGCTCTCGGCGACCGTGCCGAGTGCACCGGTCAGCCCGAGCCGCTTCGCGATCACCTGCGCCAACTCGACCGGCGTCGCGGTGACCAGCCACACCTGCTGGCCCGCGTCGAGGTGCATCTGAGCCAAAGCCCTTGTCCCCGGCCAGATCTTGTCCGCGATGATCTCGTCGTAGATCTCCTCGCCCAAGGCGGCCAGTTCGGCGGTCGGGCGGCCCGCGATGAACGCGAGTGCCTTCTCCCGGCCCGCGGCCATATCGGTGCTGTTCTCCTTGCCGGTGACCCGGAACTTCACCTGTTTCCAGGCGACGTCCACCAGATCGGAGGTCTTGAAGTATTTGCGCGCGGCCAGCCCGCGGGCGAAATGCACGATCGACGCACCCTGCACCATGGTGTTGTCGACATCGAAGAACGCGGCCGCGGTCAGGTCACGTGGCACCTCGGGGCCGGTCGCCTCGACAGCGGCCTCGGCGAGTTCGGCGTCGTGCAGCGACAGCGCCGCCTCGGCACTGGCCTCACCGGCCAGATTGGCCCGCAGCTCTTCCTCGCTCGGGCCGAAGGGGCTGCGAGAGATGCGCGCGAGCTGGTCCTGCAGACCCTGGCCGAGCCGACCCTGATTCCACCGCACCGGAAACTCACCGAATCGTCCCGCGATGAAACCTGCCCTTGCCACCTTCGATCGTTCCGGCACCAGTACCTCCGCCCGTCGCGCGAACCACAACCACATTAGCTGGCCGCGGTGACAGTTAAGGCAGTACGGCACGCACCGATCGGGGCGTGGCAAGGGGATTTAATATCGGCCATGACCAATCCCACACATTCGGTGACGCTGCTGACGAGATCGGGCTGCGGACTCTGCGTCACCGCGCTCGAGCAACTCCGGGCGATCTGTGCCGAATTCGACATCGAGCCCTCGACCGTTGATGTCGACGAAGCCGCCGGAACCGACCCTGGCCTGCGCGCGGAGTACGGCGACCGGCTTCCGGTGGTGCTGCTGGACGGCCGTGAGCACAGCTATTTCGATGTCGACGAGCCCCGATTGCGGGCCGACTTGACTCGCTGAGCGATAGCTGATCCGGTCCGATTCCGCCGCGCTGCTGGTCGCGGCGGAAAATGAGGCCAAATTCACCGACTTTGTGAAGGGCTGCACAAGCGGTTACGGTGGTGGCACGCGACCCGCATGCCGAGGCTGCGGATCCAGCGTAATGAACCCAGCATTCCGAACATTTCGACCATGGCACCGGACCGTCCCGGGCACGAGGTCGAACGACGAACCGGACCTCGCCGGAGGCCGGAACGAGGAGCCGACGACGTGACAGAGCAGCATGAGGCGCCAGGTGGCGTCTCCGGCAGGGCTCTGCAGAAGGACATCCCGCAGGCCACGGTGGCGCGGTTGGCCACCTATCTCCGGGTCCTCGCCATGTTGGCCGACGACGGTGTTGCCATCGTATCGAGTGAGGAACTGGCTGTCGCGGCGGGTGTCAATTCGGCCAAGTTGCGCAAGGACCTTTCCTTCCTCGGACCCAACGGCGTTCGGGGTGTCGGCTATGACGTCGCCAAGTTGCGCACCAGGATCGAGGACGTGCTCGGTCTGTCGCAGGGACATCGGGTGGTACTGGTCGGCGCCGGAAATCTGGGCCGGGCCCTGGTGGGCTACGGCGGCTTCCGACGGCGTGGGTTCACCGTGGTCGGCATGTTCGACAGCCATCCCGAGGTGATCGGCATGTCGGTGGCCGGTCTGGTGGTGCGCGATGTCGCGGATCTGACCCCTGCCATCGACGCGTTGAAGCCGACCATCGCGGTGATCACCGTGCCCGACGCCGCGGCGCAGGATGTCTGCGATCTGCTGGTCGCCTCCGGGCTGCAGTCGATTCTGAGCTTTGCCCCGTGTGAGCTGACCGCGCCGGAGACGGTGGAGGTTCGCCGGGTCGACCTGGCGGTCGAACTGCAGATGCTGTCGTTCGAGACCGCGCGTAATGCTCCGGCCCTGCCCGAGGTTGCGCACGCGGTCTCCGGCCGCATCGCCCACCGCGCACCCGCGCACACTGTTGCCGGACATCCGGTACTCAAACACTCGACGACCTCGCATTCGGCAACGGAGCCATCCAGCAAGGGATCGGTGGTTACACCATGAGTGAGCCCAGCGAACAAATCATGTGCCAGTGCGCCATGCGCATGACGGAGCCGAGCGCTGGCGAGGCGGAGTCATGAGCATTCTTCTGGTCGGGATTTCGCATCGGAGCGCGCCCGTCTCGATTTTGGAGAAGGTCGCGATTACCGACGCGGACCGGCCGAAACTGATCGATCGCATGCTCACCTCCAGCCACGTCTCCGAGGCGATGATCGTCTCGACCTGCAACCGCGTAGAGGTCTACGCCGTTGT
Source organism: Nocardia sp. CA-107356 (assembly GCF_050946365.1). NCBI lineage: Bacteria > Bacillati > Actinomycetota > Actinomycetes > Mycobacteriales > Nocardiaceae > Nocardia > Nocardia sp. CA-107356. The sequence continues at coordinate 944,757 of NZ_CP191992.1, forward strand.
CGACGCCTTCCACGGCGGTCTCGCCGAGGTCGGCGAACTGCTGACCAGACATTCCGGACTACCACTGCCGGATCTGACCAAGCACGCCTACGTCCGCTACAGCGAGGCCGCCGCCGAACATCTGTTCGCGGTGGCCAGCGGCCTGGATTCGATGGTGATCGGCGAGCAGCAGGTGCTCAGCCAGATCCGCGGCGCCTATGCCTCCGCCGACGCGCAGCAGGCGGTCGGGCGGACCCTGCACGAACTGGCCCAGCACGCACTGCGCGTCGGCAAGCGGGTGCATTCGGAGACCGGTATCGACCGGGCCGGTGCGTCGGTGGTTTCGGTGGCGCTGGATCGGTCGCAGCAGATACTCGGCCCGCTCGCGGGTCGGACCGCGGTGGTGGTCGGGGCGGGGGCGATGGGCGGACTCGCGGTGGCGCATCTGTCGCGCGCGGGCATCGGCCGCATCGTCGTGGTGAACCGGACTCTCGGTCGGGCCAAGCGGCTCGCGGCGACCGCACGCAGCCACGGTGTCGAGGCCGACTCGATGGAACTGTCGCGGTTGACCGAGGCGATGGCGGCCGCCGATGTCGTCATCACCTGTACCGGCGCGGTCGGTGCGGTGGTGACACTGGCCGATACCCACCGCGCCCTCGCCGAACGTGAGCGCGGCTACGAAGGCGGTTCGGCGGAACGGCCCTTGGTGTTCTGCGATCTCGGTCTACCGCGCGATGTCGAACACGCCGTCGCCGGTCTGCCCGGTGTCACCGTCATCGACATCGAGACGCTGCAGCGTGATCCGGCGGCCGGTGCGGCCGCCGACGATACCGCGGCCGCCCGCTCGATCGTCGCCGACGAACTCGCGAAATACCTTGCGGGCCAGCGCATGGCGGAGGTCACCCCGACCGTGGCCGCGCTGCGTCAACGCGCGGCCGAGGTGGTCGAGGCGGAACTGCTCAGACTCGATTCCCGGCTGCCCGGACTGGCCGATCCGGAACGTGACGAGGTGGCGCGTACGGTGCGCCGCGTCGTCGACAAACTGCTGCACGCGCCGACGGTGCGGGTCAAGCAACTGGCCTCAACGCCGGGCGGGGATACCTACGCCGAGGCGCTGCGGGAATTGTTCGAGCTCAAACCCGGTGCGGCGCAAGCGGTTGCGACACCGATGGAGATCAGTCCGATCGGCGACGAGCACGGCGCGCTGCGATTTACCGGGGATAGCGAGATCGCGCTTGCCGACGACTTCACCGCCGGACACCGCGGCGAGGAACAGGGGCAGACGGCATGACAGTTGTGCAGGAAGAGGAAAACGTGACCGCAGGCAGCACACACGTGCCGTGGCGGATCGGCACCAGAGGTAGTCTGCTCGCCCTCACCCAGGCGGGCACCGTTCGTGACACCCTGATCGCGGCCGGACACGATGCGGAGCTGGTGGTCGTCAAGACCGCGGGCGATCTGTCCTCGGATCCGGTGCAGAAGATCGGCGTCGGCGTTTTCACCTCGGCGTTACGTGACGAACTGGCTGCCGGGAAGATCGACATCGCGGTGCATTCGTACAAAGACCTGCCGACGGAACAGGATCCGCGCTTCACCATCGCCGCGATCCCGACCCGCGAGGATCCGCGCGACGCGCTGGTGGCACGCGATGGTCTGGTGCTCGGTGAGCTGCCCGCCGGTGCCAAGATCGGTACCTCCGCACCGCGCCGCGCGGCCCAGTTACGTGCCCTCGGACTCGGTGTGGACGTCGTGCCGCTGCGTGGCAACCTCGACACCCGCCTGCGCAAGGTCAGCGAAGGCGAGCTGGACGCGGTCGTGGTCGCCAGGGCCGGACTTGCCCGAATCGGACGGCTCGACGCGGTCACCGAGGCGCTGGAACCGGTGCAGATGTTGCCCGCACCCGCCCAGGGCGCGCTGGCGGTCGAGTGCCGCAGCGACGATCCCGAATTGATCAAGGCGCTGACCGAACTCGATGACGCCGCCACCCGCGCGGCCGTTATCGCCGAGCGGTCGCTGCTGGCCGAACTCGAGGCCGGTTGCACCGCGCCGATCGGCGCTATCGCCGAGGTCGTCGAATCGCTCGACGACGACGGCAAGATTGTCGACGAACTTTCGCTGCGCGGATGCGCCGCGGCCATCGACGGCTCCGATGTGTTGCGCGCCTCCGTGGTCGGGCCGCCGGAGCGCGCCGCGGAACTGGGCCGCGAGCTGGCCAGGGAACTACTCGATCTGGGCGCCCGCGAGCTGCTCAGCACGCCGGAACCGGACTCTGCCGGTTCCCCCACATCGGCGGTGAACCCGCCCGCCACTGACTTCACCAATCCCAGCCCAATGGAGAACAGCCAATGAGCGAGCGAATCATCAGCACAGCGCCTTCGGGCATGACCGTGCCGAGCGCTAGCGAGGTGCGGGCGTGAGTGAGCGCAGCGAGCGAATCATCAGTGAGCGCAGCGAGCGAATCATCAGCACAGCGCCTCCGGCGATGACGGAGCCGAGCGCCAGCGAGGAGAAGTCATGAGCCGAGCACACAAGAAGCATCCCGGTCGGATCCTGTTCGTCGGGGCGGGTCCCGGCGACGTGGCACTGCTGACAGTGCGTGCTCGTGAGGTGCTCAGTCGCGCGACGCTGGCGTTCACCGATCCCGATGTCGACAAGGGCGTGCTCGCCCTGATCGGTATCGCGGTCGAGCCCGCCGAGGACGGCGAGCGTCCGGTCGACGTGCGGCCCGCCCTCGGCGATCCCGCCGAGGTGGCCAAGACGCTGATCGCTGAGGCCCGCAGCGGGCACGATGTGGTCCGCGTCGTCGCGGGGGATCCGCTGACGACCGATTCGGTGATCGCCGAGGTCAACGCGGTCACGCGTTCGCATATGGTCTTCGAGGTACTGCCGGGTCTGCCCAATGGTTCCGCGGTGCCGAGCTTCGCCGGCATCGCGCTCGGCTCCGGGCATACCGAGGCCGATGTGCGCGGCGAGGTCGACTGGGCCGCGCTGGCCGCCGCGCCCGGCCCGCTGGTGCTGTCGGCGACCTCGGGTCATCTAGCCGAAACCGCGAGCGCGCTGGTCGAACACGGTATGGCACCGCAGACCCCGGTCGCGGTGACGGTGCGTGGCACCACCCGCCAGCAGCGCACCATCGAGGCCACCCTGGCCACGCTCAACAGCGCGGCATCGGAATTGGTCGGCCCGCTGGTGGTGACCATCGGCAAGGTGGTCGCGCAGCGGTCGAAGATGTCGTGGTGGGAGTCGCGTGCGCTGTACGGGTGGACCGTGCTGGTGCCGCGCACCAAGGATCAGGCCGCCGAGATGAGCGAGCGACTGGTGACCCACGGCGCCATCCCGATGGAGGTGCCGACCATCGCGGTCGAGCCGCCGCGCAGTCCGGCGCAGATGGAGCGCGCGGTCAAGGGGCTGGTCGACGGCCGCTACCAGTGGGTGGTGTTCACCTCCACCAATGCGGTGCGCGCGGTCTGGGAGAAGTTCGCCGAATTCGGTTTGGATGCACGAGCCTTCTCCGGTGTGAAGATTGCCTGCGTCGGCGAGGCCACCGCGGATAAGGTGCGCTCGTTCGGCATCAATCCGGAACTGGTGCCCAGTGGCGAACAGTCCTCCGAGGGCCTGCTCGCCGACTTCCCGCCCTACGATGACGTTTTCGACCCGGTGAACCGAGTGCTGTTGCCGCGCGCGGACATTGCCACCGAAACTCTCGCCGAGGGTCTGCGCGACCGCGGCTGGGAAATCGATGATGTCACCGCATACCGCACGGTGCGCGCCTCACCGCCGCCCGCCGAGACCCGCGAGATGATCAAGACCGGCGGCTTCGACGCGGTCCTGTTCACCTCGTCCTCTACGGTCCGCAACCTGGTCGGCATCGCGGGTAAGCCGCACGCACGCACCATCGTTGCCTGCATCGGCCCGAAGACCGCCGAGACGGCCATCGAATTCGGTCTGCGCGTGGATGTGCAGCCCGAGGTCGCCCAGGTCGGCCCACTGGTCGAGGCGCTGGCCGAACATGCGGCCCGACTGCGTGCCGAGGGTCTGCTGCCCCCGCCCCGTAAGAAGAGCCGCCGCAGCCGCTAGCCATTCGTGGCCTACCCGGTTGCGCGACGAAGGCGTCGCCCTTCGCCGCGCAACCGGAGCCGCCGCAACCGTCGAGCGCCGTTGATCAGCGGCTGTAGCGCATCAGGGTCCGCACCAGACGGCAGGTGGTGTCGGACGGGGGTCGGATGTCGATGAGTTGGGCTGTGCGCCGGATCCTTTCATTGCTGGCCTGGCTCGGCAGGTAGATGCCGGAGTCCAGCAGCGCGATGGTCAGGCGCATCGCCTTGAGTCGGCGGTTGTGCGAGATGTACCACTTGCGCGGTCGCCCGGCGGGTAGGGGCTGCTTCCGCAGCGGGACATAGGGCCGATCGATAACTTTCGACTTCGGTGCGGTTTCGGGCACTGTGGCGTCCTCCCGTCGCGATCGGGAACCCGGAAAGTTCCCTCGAACACGCCTTCGATTTTACTACTGCCCACCGACAAAAACGCCCGCTCACAAGGGGTTTCGACAACCACGGTGCGACATCGATCCGGCGCGAGTGGCGCTGAGTTCACACGTCGTGCAGTAGCCGCATGGCTTCGGGGTGGCGCAGTGTGGCGGCGCGCTCCAACCAGTACCGAGCGTCCTTGTATGCCTTGGCTGTTGCCTCGGCCTCGGCCGGGTTGTCCGGAAAATTCACGTGCAGATGCTGTTCGCGCAGCAATCGCGCCAGGTGGACCATCGAATCGGCATCGCCAGCCTCGGCGCCGCGGCGCAACCACTGCTCACCCTCGACCCAGTCGCCGTGCTCGAGGAAGATCACGCCGAGTACCGCCATGGCATCGGCGCGGCCGCGCCGAACGGCCTCGGTCAGCAGCGTGACCGCCCGTTCGACCTTGCCCTCGCGCGCCAGCCACACCCCGAGAGTGCGCATAGCCGTTGGACTTCCGGCCCGCACCGCACGCTCGTACCAATGCCGTGCCTCGTTGTCGAAGCCACGGCGACTCGCGACAACCCCCATATTGCAGAGCGCCTCCGGCAGCCCGTCCTCGGCTGCGGGCAGGAACCACACCTCGGCGGCGTCGAGATTCCCGCGCTCCACATACAACGTGCCCAGCTGCTGGTCGGCCCCGGGACAGTCGGCCGCGATCGCGAACTCCCACCACCGAATCGCTTCCGAGATCCGTCCGTCGGCGGCGAGCAATGCGCCGAGACCCGCCATGGCCGGTCCGTTCCCCTGTGCGGCGGCGCGACGGAACCACTGTTCGGCCTCGGCCGACTCACCTGCCTCGGACAGCCGCTGCGCCAACTGCACGATGACACCCGGATCCCCGCCGCGCGCCAGTTTCCGCAGACCACTCCAATCGGTCCGCCGCGGCGGACTCGCGAATTCGGTCACCGTCTACTCCCGGAACCAGACCGGCCACTCATCATCACCATCATCCCCCCGCCACCGCACCTCACAATTCTCGGTACGGCCGCCGCCGCGTGGCCCGAAGTGTTGCGCAACGGCCTTATCGAATCCTCGAGACATCCTTAACGCCGAGTGGTACCGCGGGGATGACATGGTGTCCTCCCATCGGCCGACCGATCGGGCCGCGAGGAGGAAGCGGGCGGCTCGGTCGGCCGAGATGATCGGTACATGAGTGCGGAATCGACACCGGATACCGAACTACCCGATACCGAATCACCTGTGCGCCATAGCCCTTCGCGCCGTGCGTTCATGGGGCTCGCGGCCGCGGGCGCGGGCGCCGCCGCGGTGGCGTCGGCCGTTGTCGTGCCGCCGTATCTGCGCGATCCGCCGACCGAACCGCTACCGGCGGCCGCGCCGGGTAGCCGCTTCGCCGGAAAGGTGGTCCTGGTGACCGGCGGTACGTCGGGCATCGGCGAGGCCGCCGTGCGCGCCTTCGCCGCCGAGGGCGCAGCCGTGGTGTTCTGCGGACGGCGCGAACAGCTCGGCAAGCAGATTGCCGAATCCATTGGCGGGGCCGCGCATTACGTACGTACCGATGTCCGCGTTCCGGCCGAGGTCGAGCGACTGGTCGCCGAGGTCGATCGCCGGTTCGGGCGCCTGGATGTGGCGTTGAACAATGCGGGGATCAGGATCGAGGGGGCGGCCGAAGAACTTTCGGTCGAGCAGTGGGACGACGTGCTCGACACCAATCTGCGCGGGATCTTCCTCTCGGTGAAATATGAAGTGCCGCTGCTGGAACGCTCCGGCGGCGGGGTGATCCTGTGCACCACCTCCAAGTCGTTGATGGCGAGTGCGCCCGCCTACTCCGCGAGCAAGGCCGGGATCGAGGGCCTGGTGGGATCGATGGCGCAGCAGTACGGTCCGCACGGCATCCGGGTCAATGCGATCGCGCCGGGCACCACCGATACCGCGCTCATCCGCCCGCCTGGTCTGCCGGATCCGATGTGGGCGGTCTACAAGGACGCGTGGGGCCCGCTCAACGTATCCGCACTCGGCCGGATGGCCCAGCCCGCGGAGATCGCCCGCGCGATCCTGGCGCTGTGTGGCGACGACCTCGGCTATATGGCCGGCTCCACCGTGCTGGTCGGTGGCGGTCCGCTCGGCGGCGGAAAGATGCAGATGCCGCCGGGCTTCCCGGCCCGCTGATCCGTTGGCGCACCCGCCGGCTGCAACAGGCATTCGCACCGGGCGTATCGTGCGGATTATGACCGGACTGGACCGCCCGCGGCGGTTGCGCCGTACTCCCGCCTTGCGCCGTCTCGTGGCCGAAACAACTCTCGAGCCACGGCAATTGGTGTTGCCGATGTTCGTCGCCGATGGACTGGACGAGCCGCGCGAGATCGGGTCCATGCCGGGGGTGCGTCAGCACTCGATGGATTCGCTGCGCAAGGCGGCGGTCGAGGCGGTCGCCGCGGGTGTCGGCGGGCTGATGCTATTCGGCGTGCCGCTGCCCGAGGACAAGGACGCCATCGGCAGCAAGGCCAGCGATCCCGACGGGATCCTGAACCGCGGCCTGCGCGCGCTGGCCGAGGAAGTCGGCGATTCGACGGTTGTCATGGCCGATACCTGCCTCGACGAATTCACCGATCACGGGCACTGCGGCGTGCTGTCCGCGGACGGCGCCGTCGACAATGACGCGACCCTGCACCGCTATGTGGACATGGCCCTCGCGCAGGCGGATGCCGGTGCGGATCTGCTCGGTACCAGCGGCATGATGGATGGCCAGGTGGGCGCGATCCGGCGTGGACTCGACGCGGTCGGGCGCACCGATACCGGCATTCTCGCCTACGCCGCGAAGTACGCCTCGGCGTTCTACGGCCCGTTCCGTGAGGCCGTCGCCTCCTCGCTGGAGGGAGATCGGCGCAGCTACCAGCAGGATCCGGCGAACCGTCGCGAGGCGATCCGGGAGCTGCAGCTGGATCTGGCCGAAGGGGCGGACATCGTGATGGTCAAACCCGCGATGTCGTACCTGGATATCCTGCGCGATGTCGCCGACCAGTCGACCGTGCCGGTCGCCGCGTACCAGATCTCGGGCGAGTACGCGATGATCACCGCCGCCGCCCAGCGCGGTTGGATCGACCGCCGCGGCGCCATCCTCGAATCACTGATCGGCATCCGCCGGGCGGGCGCGGACATCGTGCTCACCTACTGGGCGACCGAGGCCGCGCACTGGCTGTCGTGACGAATTCATCCAGATCGGATGCATCCGGTCCGAATCCAGCCGGTCCGGAGTCGTCAGGGCCTGAGTCGTCACCGCCTGAGTCGTCAGGGCCCGAGTCGTCACCGCCTGAGTCGTCAGGGTCGGAGCCGTCGGGCTCGGAGTCCGCTGGCCCGGAGTCGGCCAGGTCGGGGTTGCCCAGTTCGGATCCGCGCGTTCCCGGTTCTGCCGGAGCGAGTTCGTCCGAGCCGGACGTGTCGGGAGCGAGTTCGCCCGGGGCGTATTCGGAGCGAGCACCTGAGTCGTCAGGGCCGAAGTCGTCGGGCACGGAGTCGTCGGGCCCGAATCCGGCTGGTGCTGAGGCGGCCGCGGCGGAGTCGTCAGGCCCAGGGTCGGTCAGGTCGGGGTTGCCCAGTTCGGATCCGCGCGTTCCGGGCTCTGCCGGAGCGAGTCAGTCCGAGCTGATATCGCCGGGGGCGAATCCGCCTGGGGCGCATCCGGAGGGAGTGAGTTCGCCTGAGCCGTACTCGCCGGGAGCGAGTTCGCCTGGGGCGCATCCGGAGGGAGTGAGTTCGCCTGAGCCGTACTCGCCGGGAGCGAATCCGCCCGGGGCGTATCAGCTTGGGGCGCCTCCGCCGGGAGCGTATCCGCCTGGGGCGTACCCTCCGGGTCCGTTCTCGCACGGGTCGTATCCACCGGGACCATACGCACAGGGCCCATACGTAACGGGTCGGCACCCGCATGGCCCGGTTACTGGGCCGCCGTTGCCGCGACCGGAACCGCCGGAGGATATCCGGACTGCGCGGCAATTGTGGTGGGGTGTCATCGGATTCGGTGTTGTGCAGTTGGGCGGTTCGATCGCGGCCGCCGTGCGGCAGCGCGGTGAGTTCGCGCAGAAGATGTATGACCAGGTGCATGCGAGCGATCCGAACTTCACGATGGCGAGTGCGGAGCTGATGGTTTCGCTGGCCTTCGTGGTCGGTGTGGTGATCGGGTTGGCGCTGGCGGCATTGGTTCTGCTGTTCGTGCATCAGATGGTGCGCGGAAAGCTGTGGGCTCGGACACTGTTGACCGCCATTGGCGTCTGGCTGGTGCTGGTCGCGATCGGCACCCTGTTCGCGCTCGAATCGGTGACCGGAGCGGCCTCGCTGGTGGCCGGTGGCGCCGCGATCGTGCAAGGTGTACTCGCGGCGGGCGCCGTATATCTGGGCCACCGTCCGGACTCGACCGCGTACTTCCTGATGAACCGCAGGTGAACGGCGCGTGGAGCCGCCCGCGAGTTTGTCAAGGGATCGCCGACATGTATCGTGAGGGTTGTCACAGCGGAAATGGGAACCGGTAGTCGTTTGTTACACGTTGTCTTGCTTCTCGCAAGTGCGTCGACCAGATGGCTCCCCAAGATCGGAGGCATCGATGCGAGTGGTGATCCAACAGCCGCAGAGCATTCGACGAGAGCTGCTCGTGCTGAGCCTGCTGATCCTCTTCGGCTTGGTTACCGTCGCGGTGCTGCTGTTGCCCGGCAAGGTCGGCTGATCCGGGACCCGATGTCGCTTTCCGGCGCCCCACTCGGCGCGACCGGGAGCATGGTGTGACCGATACCGCGGATGGCGCGACCATCTTGTTCACGGAACCGGGTGCGCGGTGGCGTTCGGTGACCTACGGGCCGCTGCTGTGTCTGATCGTTTTGATTCTCGAATTGGTGACCGCTGCCCAGGTGCATTGGTTCGCCCTTATTTTCTGTGCCGCGCTGATCGCGGGTTTCGTTGTGCTACAGGTGATCGCGGGGCAGCGGCATGTGAGCGTCGAGCTGACCGATACCGCGCTGCGCGACGGCACCGAGACGTTGCCGCTGACGGCGATCGATGCGGTGCTGCCCGAGCGGGACGAGGAATCCTGGGATGACGAGGATTGGGAGTCGGCGCGTTCACTCGGCGAGTTGAGCGGAGTGCCGCGGCGGCGCAAGGGCATCGGGCTGCGAATGGTCGACGGTGATCTGGTGCAGGCGTGGGCCAAGGATCATCGCGGACTGCGGGCTGCGCTCACCACGGCACTGGGCGGAACCGATCCGAACAAGGTCGGGGACGACAAGGTCGGGGACATGGACAAGGTCGGGGACATGGACAAGGTCGGGGACATGGACAAGGTCGGGGACGTGGACGGATCTGGGGATACGGACCAGGCCGCGCCGACCACCGAGGAACACAGCGAGAACGGAGCGGACCGTTGAAGCGATGGATCGTGCTCGGCGACCGAATGCTCACGGCATTGGTCGAGTTGACGCTCGCACTGGTCTGCGTGGTCTTCGCGGTGGTGAGTTGGCGCAATGGGTTGATCACCACCACCGTCGCCCCGTCGGGCGATGTGCCCGGCTTCGCGGCCACTCGCTATAGCGCCCCGTGGCTGGTCCTGGCCGCCTTCCTGGTCGTGGTGGCCGGTGTGCTCGCCATCGACGCCGTCACGCGGACGGTGCGGGCCGCGCGGTCGCGCTGAATCCGCTGCCCACTCCGGTGGCCTGTCTGCTCGACATCGGTTTCGCGCCGCTCGGCGGAGGCGCCGACTCGTACCGACGCCTGGCGGATGTGGCGCGACTCGGTTACCGTGCAAGTGCCGCGCCGGAGGTGTCTCGGTCGCAACGCTCGGCATTCGGTGAATACTGTTGTGGCCGTTATGCTTTCGGCCGGTGATCAGCACCGTCGTCGACTGGGAGAAATGCTTGTGATTCGTTTTGCCGGGAAAGTGTGTGCGGCGGTTGCCGTGGCGGCCGCGATCGGTGCGGCACCCGCCTGGGCCGCACCGGGACTGCCGCTGGAGCCCACCGAGACCGAGGTAGCCCAGCCGGCACCGATCTTCGTGCCCGATTCGGGCTCGGCGGGTGTCTACAACAACTTCATGTGCCAGCTGCACACCATCTCGGCCTCGGCGCCGTGCATGTACACCTAGTTCCAGTTCTGGTAAATATCCAGCAGGCGGCCGTTCCGGGTGCCCGGCACGTTGAGATACAGCACGACGGTGCCGTCCGGATGGCTGGCCGCCTCCGTGATGACCTGACGCAATGAGGCGTGCACACTGCCGTTTTCGTCGTGGTTGATCATGGTGTCGGCCTTGAGCCCGGCCCCGATCCGGTTGAGCGGCACCACCATGGTGACCAAAGCCGGCAGCGGTCCGTCGCCGAGTGCTGTGGTCTCCGCGTGATTCAGATGTAGCCCGACCCGGTCGGGCTGGGCGATCGGGTCCGCGGCGGCAGCGGACCCGGCGCCGAACGTTACGGCGGCGGCTGCGGCAGAGATCGCGGCACAGATGACGGCAAACCGCATGGGGTCCTCCCGGTCGGTTGGATGGTGCGACAACGCCCTGAGATTACGCACCAGCAATCATTCAGCCACCGATATCGCCCTGAACCGCGATCGGCGTGTTGCGTGCGGAACTCCGGTGTGGCTGCGGTCTGCATCACCTCCACTACACCCTGTCGTCGACTCCTTCGGATCGGGCTGAGACACTGGACGTCGTGAGTTCTTCTCCGCGCGTGACCAGGGCATCAGTGCCGGTCTCGGCACAGCTCTTCGACCGGGCTGCTTCGGTGATTCCGGGTGGTGTCAACTCGCCGGTACGGGCGTTCAAGTCCGTCGGTGGCACACCGAGATTCATCGCATCGGCCAAGGGCTACACGCTCGTCGATGTCGACGGCAACGAATATGTCGACCTGGTGTGCTCCTGGGGACCGATGATCCTGGGCCACGCGCACCCCGAGGTGGTCGAGGCGGTGCAGCGTGCGGCCGTCGGCGGATTGTCCTTCGGCGCGCCCACGGAGGCCGAAATCGAACTCGCCGAGCTGATCGCCGAGCGGATGGCGCCGGTGGACCGGGTCCGCCTGGTCAACTCCGGCACCGAGGCCACCATGAGCGCGGTCCGGCTGGCTCGCGGCTACACCGGCCGCGCCAAGATCATCAAGTTCTCCGGTTGCTATCACGGTCATGTGGACGCCCTGCTCGCCGACGCCGGATCCGGCGTCGCCACGCTCGGCTTGCCGACCTCGCCGGGTGTCACCGGTGCGCAGGCGGGCGACACCATCGTGCTGCCGTACAACGACATCGATGCCGTCGCCGCCGCTTTCGCCGCGCATCCGGGTGAGATCGCCTGCGTGATCACCGAGGCGGCCGCCGGCAATATGGGCGCGGTCGCGCCGCTGCCCGGCTTCAACGAAGGCCTGCGCAGGCTGACCGCCGAGTACGGTGCGCTGCTGATCATGGACGAGGTGATGACCGGATTCCGGGTCAGCCGGTCGGGCTGGTTCGGCCTCGACGGAGTCGCCGGTGACCTGTACACCTTCGGCAAGGTGATGAGCGGTGGGCTGCCCGCCGCCGCGTTCGGCGGGCGCGCCGAGATCATGAATCACCTTGCGCCGCTCGGCCCGGTGTATCAGGCGGGCACCCTCTCCGGTAATCCGGTCGCGGTCGCTGCCGGGCTCGCCTCGTTGCGCGCGGCAGACGACGCGGTGTACGCCGCACTCGATCGCAACGCCCAGCGACTCGGCGGCTTGTTCACCGAGGCGCTCACCTCGGCCGGGGTCGAGCATCAGGTTCAGTTCGCGGGCAATATGGTGAGCGTGTTCTTCGCCGACCGTCCGGTCACCGACTACGCTGCCGCCAAAGCCAGTCAGACCTGGCGTTTCCCCGCTTTCTTCCACGCACTGCTCGATGGCGGCGTGTATGCGCCGCCGAGCGCGTTCGAGGCATGGTTCGTCTCCTCGGCGCTCGACGAGGACGCATTCGACCGTATCGCCGCCGCCCTGCCCGCCGCCGCACACGCGGCCGCGGCCGCCACCCCCGAAGGATCCAGCGCGTGAGTTCCGACCAGGCAGATTCCGAAGAGCGCGAACTACCACAGACCCCTGTCGCGAGCGCCGAGGCCGTCGTGCCCAGCGCCGGGACCTCCGATGACAACGCCGTCGAGACCATCGTGCACGTGCTGCGGCACGGCGAGGTGCACAACCCGAAGGGCATTCTCTACGGTCGCCTGCCCGGGTTCAGCCTCTCGGTGACCGGACGGGCACAGGCCGGTGCGGTGGCGCGGTCGCTGGCCGACCATGACATCGCGCTGGTGATCGCCTCGCCGCTGCAGCGCGCGCAGGAGACCGCCGAGCCGATCGCGCGGCAGCACGGGCTGATCGTGCGCAGCGACGAGAACCTGATCGAGGCGGGTAATACCTTCGAGGGCCTGCGGGTTTCGGTCGGTGATGGCGCGCTGCGCAAGCCGAGGCACTGGTGGAAGCTGCGCGATCCGTTCACCCCGTCCTGGGGTGAGCCGTATCTGCAGATCGCGCACCGCATGCTGGCCGCGGTGAACAAGGCGCGGGTCGAGGCGACCGGACATGAGGCGGTGCTGGTCTCGCATCAGCTGCCGGTCTGGACGCTGCGGCGGTTCCTGCAGGGCCAGCGGCTCTGGCATGATCCGCGCCACCGGCAGTGCTCGCTCGCCTCGCTGACCTCGTTGGTCTACCAGGGTGACACCCTCGTCGACATCGTCTACTCCGAGCCCGCTGGCGGTTCGGATCCCACGGTGCACGGCGCATGAGAACTTCCTCCCGGCCGCTGGCCCGGCGCTGTGCGCCGGTCCTGCTCGCGTGCGTGGCGCTGATTGCCGCGCTCGCGGGTTGTTCGACCGGGAAGGATGCGGTGGCCTCCGGCGGTACGTTCGAATTCGTCTCGCCCGGTGGCAAAACCGATATTTTCTATGATCCGCCCGCCGCGCGTGGCACCATCGGCAAGCTCGCCGGGCCGGATCTGCTGACCTCGGGCAAGACCACCTCGGTCGCCGACTTCCCGGACAAGGTGGTCGTCATCAATCTGTGGGGGCAGTGGTGCGGGCCGTGCCGCGCCGAGGCGCCCGCGCTCGAAAAGGTCTACGAGGCAACAAAGGACAGGGGCGCCGTCTTTCTCGGCATCAATGTCCGTGATTTCCAGCAGGACAAAGCGCAGGATTTCGTCGTCGATAACAAGGTCGGTTATCCGTCCATCTACGACCCGTCCATGCGCACCCTGCTCGCGCTCGGCGGCAACTTCCCGACCAGTGTCATTCCCACCACATTGGTGCTGGATCGGCAACATCGGGTGGCCGCTGTCTTCCTCCGCTCGCTCTTGGCGGAAGACCTCCAACCAATCGTCGAACGCATTGCCGCGGAAGGTTCCCAGTGACCCCGTGGCTGTCGTTCGGCCCATGCCGTAATTACGTCCCGCTCGACATCGAGCGGTAGGAAGGTGCAATCGTGAATCGCGATCGCCGTACTCGTAGCCCGCGTGCTTGTCGCCCGCGGCAGGCCGCTCGTCTCGTTCGCGGTGTCTGGACCGTCGATGACCGGTGGGTCGGCGTCTCCGCCGTGCCACGCAGCGCCGCAGCCGATTCCATGATGGACTTCACCCCCGAATCCGCGCCGGTGCCCGAACACGCCGATCGACCCCCTGTGGAGACCGACTGATGGTGCTTGCCGCAGTGGGTGATTCGTTCCAGCAGACGGCGGCGACGGGGCCGCTGTTGTTGGCACTCGGCGCGTGCGTGCTGGCCGGACTGGTCTCGTTCGCCTCGCCGTGTGTGGTGCCGCTGGTTCCGGGTTATCTGTCCTACCTCGCCGGGCTGGTCGGTGCCGAGGCGCCGCCGGCCACCGCCGCACAGGCCGGAAGCCTTGGCGGCACGGCGGTTTCGGAGCACACTGCGGCACGTACTGGGCGGCTGCGGGTAGCCGGTGCGGCCGGGTTGTTCGTCGCCGGATTCACCGTGGTGTTCGTGCTCGCCACCGCGACTGTTTTCGGCGTCATCCAGACCATGAACGTGAATCGTGAACTGCTGCAGCGGGTTGGGGGCGTGGTCACCATCCTGATGGGTTTGGTGTTCATCGGTCTGGTCCCGGCATTGCAGCGCGATACCCGGATGGAGCCGCGCAGGCTCACCAGCATCGCGGGCGCTCCGCTGCTCGGCGCGGTCTTCGCGCTCGGCTGGACGCCGTGTCTCGGGCCGACACTGTCCGGAGTCATGGCCGTCTCGGCTGGGACCGAGGGGACGACCGCCGTGCGCGGTGTGGCGCTGATCGTCGCCTACTGCCTCGGCCTCGGACTGCCGTTCGTGATCCTGGCCTTCGGTTCGGCGAGTGCGCTGCGCGGTGTCGGCTGGCTGCGGCGCAATTCCCGCACCATTCAGATCATCGGCGGCATGCTGCTGGTCGCGGTCGGCATCGCGCTGGTCACCGGGGCATGGGATCAGTTCGTCGCCTGGGTGCGTGATGCGTTCGTCTCCGAGGTGACGTTGCCGATATGACCGTGATCGACAGACCCGAGGCGTCGGTGACACCGCCGCGCCAATCGCTACCGGGTCGCGCGTGGGCGCTCGTGCGCAATACCTGGCGCGGGCTCACCAGTATGCGCACCGCGCTGGTATTGCTGTTCCTGCTGGCCTTGGCCGCGATTCCGGGTGCGCTGCTGCCGCAGCGAAGTCTCAACGAGGGCAAGGTCGCTCAGTACATCGCCGACCGCCCGACGCTCGGTCCGTGGATGGACCGGTTCCAGCTGTTCGACGTGTTCTCCAGCTTCTGGTTCACGGCAATCTATGCATTGCTGTTCATTTCGCTCGTCGGCTGCATTCTGCCGCGCTGCCTGGACCACTACCGCGCGCTGCGCACGCCGCCGGTTCGGGCGCCGCGCAACCTGTCTCGGCTGCCGCACCATTACTCCGAGACCATCGACGGCACACCGGACGCGGTGCTGCAGCATGCGCGCAAAGAACTGCGCGGCTGGCGCACCGAGGTGCGCGCGGGCACTCACGATGGCGAGATCACCCTCTCCGCGGAAAAGGGCTACACCCGCGAACTCGGCAACCTCGTCTTCCATCTCGCCCTGGTCGGACTGCTCGTCGCCATCGCGGTCGGCAAACTCTTCGGCTACGAGGGCAGTGTGATCGTCATCGCGAACAACGGTCCCGGCTTCTGCACCACCTCGCCCGCGGTCTTCGACTCGTTCAAGGCGGGCAATATCAACGACGGCACCGGCATGGCGCCGCTATGCGTGCGGGTCAAGGATTTCAAGGCCGATTACCTGACAAACGGCCAGGCCGAGATGTTCACCTCGAATATCGAATACCAGGCCGGCGCCGATCTACAGAGCAATGCCTGGCGCGATGCGCAGATCCAGGTGAACCATCCGCTGCGCGTCGCGGGGGATCGGCTGTACCTGCAGGGCCACGGTTTCGCGCCGACGTTCACAGTGACGTTCCCGAACGGGCAGACCCGAACCGAGACCGTCCAGTGGCGGCCCGATAACGCACAGACCTTCCTGTCCAGCGGTGTGCTGCGGATCGATCCGCCCGGCGGCATGTACGCGACCGACGAAGAACGCCGCAAGAACCAGATCGCGATCGAGGGCCTGTTCGCGCCGACTGCCCTACTGCACGGCAGCTTGCTGACCTCGTCGTTCCCGACCATGAACGATCCGGCCGTCGCGGTGGACGTCTACCGCGGCGACACCGGTCTCGACACCGGTAAGCCGCAGTCGCTGTTCGCGCTGGATCCCGAGCAGATCAAGCAGGGTCGACTGACCAAGGAGGCCAGGGTCAACCTGCGCCCCGGCGAGTCGACCACCCTGCCCAACGGCACCAAGGTCACCTTCGACAGTGCGCAGGAGTTCGTTAACCTGCAGGTATCGCATGATCCGGCACAGCAGTGGGTGCTGGTGAGTGCGCTGGCCATGATGGCCGGGCTGCTGGTGTCGCTGCTGGTGAAGCGGCGGCGCATCTGGATCCGCGTCTACCCCGCCGACGACGATGCCGGTACCGTTGACAAACGACGCACCGTAGTAGAGATGGGCGGGCTCGCCAGAACCGATCAGGCGGGCTGGGGCGGCGAATTCGATCGCCTGCGCAAGCGCCTGCTCGATGACCAATCCGCCGCGCCCATGGACCGACCGGGAGAGTGACCATGCCGATCGACGAGACCATCGCCCAGTACAGCGATCTCGCCTTCAAATCGGCGATCGTCGTGTACGCGCTGGTGCTGGTGCTGCTGATCGTGCAGTACGCGGCGGCGCGGACACAGAAGGTCGTCGCGCGCGAACTGGTGACCGTGGGTGGCGGCGCTGATCGTCCCGCCGTGCCCGGGCGGGTCGAGACGCCGCAAGCCAAGCCGTTCGCCGAACGCGCGGGCAATATGGCGTTCTCGGTGCTGTTCGTCGCCATCGCCCTGCACGTGACCTCGATCGTGTTGCGCGGCTTCGCGACTCATCGCTTCCCGCTCGGCAATATGTACGAATTCGTCACCATGGCGACCGCCGCGGCCGCCGTCGTCGGCATGGTGTTCCTGCGCGAACAGCGCTACCGCTCGATGTGGGTATTCCTGCTCGTCCCGATCCTGATCCTGCTGTTCCTGGCGGGCACCCTGCTCTACGCCGACGCGGCACCCGTTGTGCCAGCGCTCAAATCGTTCTGGCTGCCCATCCACGTCACCATCGTCAGCATCGGCAGCGGTGTCTTCCTGGTCTCCGGCATCGCCAGCCTGCTGTTCCTGTATCGCCTGCGCCAGCCCGAAGGCGCCGAATCCGACAATATCCTCGGCACCATCGCCCGCCGCCTCCCCGACGCCCGCGCCCTGGACCGCCTCGCCTACAAAACCACCATCATCGGCTTCCCCCTCTTCGGCGCAGGTGTCATCCTCGGCGCCATCTGGGCCGAAGCCGCCTGGGGCCGCTTCTGGGGCTGGGACCCCAAGGAGACCTGCTCCTTCATCGCCTGGGTCCTGTACGCCGCATATCTGCACGCCCGCGCGACATCGGGTTGGCGCGACACCAAGGCCGCCTACATCAACATCGCGGGTTTCGTCGCGATGCTCTTCAACCTGTTCATCATCAACATCGTGATCAGCGGGTTGCACTCGTACGCGGGGCTGAACTAGAGGGCGTTATCTGCCGGAACTGCAGATCAGGCCGGTACGAGCAGCGGCGCGTGTAGCTGCTCCGGCATGGCGTCGTGTAGCGCCCAGACCTGCTAGGTCGTCGCGACGTATGGCGTGGCAGCCCGGCGTCATCGATCGTTCACGCTGATGTTCGTAGGTCAGGCTCCGTGTGCGTTCTCGCTTTCCTTCTGTCCGGCCGCCACACACGACCCTCGAAGCATCCGGGCGCGCGAATCCGGGGCCGACGGCCTCGGTGTGTGAAATCCAGGACGCGAGGCCCGGAGTTCAACAGGCCCGGAATTCAGGTACATCTGCGCAGACCCCAGAAGTCGTGGCACCTACAAGTCCGGCTGTCGGGCGCTATCAAGCCTGGTTAACGTGCTACGCGACAAGCGAATTCGAAGATAGGACAGTTCATGAAGAGGACAGTTGTCGGGTGTGTGGCCGTGGTGGCGTTCGCCCTCGGGGGCGGCGCGGCATTGGGTTCCGCAGCGGCGTCGCCCGGTGTTGCGCTGGAACCGGCCCCGGCGAACACCGCGCAGACGGCGGCTGCCACGGCCGGTGGTACGGGATTGGCCACGGGATCTGCCGATGCCCCGGTGAAGGTGCTCAAACTGCTGGGAATCACCTCGATGTGCACCTTGTCCGCCAACTTTGTGGGGTGCAACGGGATGCCGTGGTGACCACCGCGTGCTGATCGCGTTCCATCAGCAGTGGGCCAGCGAGGCTGCACAGCCTCGCTGGCCCACTGCTGTAAACGCCTCGGCATTCTGTGGCCACCTGGGGCGCTGCCGGTCGAGCTGCTGGTGGAGGCCGTCGGTCTGGAATTGCCCGTGGTCGCAGTGCCGTTCATCAATCGAGCATTGCTGAGTTTCCCTGCCGTGCGGGAGGCGGTACGCAAGCTTTCGGAGTGGGGCGTGACCATGGTGATCGAAGATCCACTGCACGAGCCGGAAGGAGACAGCGACCCTGTCGACCATTTCCCATAGGCGGCGGCGTGGCGGTCGCTACTCGATCATCCTTGGCTGTCGATCGGCGAATAGTCGTCGGTGACAGCGCTGGCGGAGCTACAGCCGGTGGACGCAGACTACGAATTGGCGTTGTTGGTAGACGATTCCGCTGTCGCTGGCTGAGCAGACGTTGACATTTGCGGTGTTCTGTTTGATTTCGACTACACGGACGCCGTTGGGGATGTCCTTGGCGGCGCAGTCGATGCGCTTGGGGTTGTCCTTGTTCGGGTCCATGCAGCCGCCGACTACCCAGTCGATGTCCAGGCAGAGGGCGGCGCGGTTGATACCGCGCAGCGTGTCGTTGAGGGTACGGTCGGCATCGCTGGGGCAGGCGGAGTTCTCGGTTGCCTTCTCGATGATCTTGTAGTTGGAAGTCGCGCTGCCACAGGTGGCCTTGCCGAGAGTGGCGGTGTCGCCGCTGTGGCCGATCTCGACGCAGTCACCGATCTCCACCTTCAGGCCGCCGGCGATTTTGTCGAAGGTGCTGCGGATGGCAGAGGTGGTCGGCGGTGCCTCGGTGGTGGTCAGTGGCTCGTCGGAGGTCGACGGTAGTGCCGATGTCGTTGGCACGGCGTCATTCTGGGCCGCTGGCGAGGGGCCGCCGCCGGTGGACTTGTCATTGCTCAGCGACATCGCGGCCACCGCCACGACAGCAGCCGCCAGCGCGGTCACCGCGATGAAGACCGTCAAGGTCACACCGGCACGGACACGTTGACGCGACACCTGACGTCCTCCAGGGCTGTTCGAACTCGCGCGCGGAGATCCGAAGTTGAATGTTGCATTTTGATTGAGCACGTCATGCCTACACCATCCGGCGCGCGCCGTCGAGTCATCCCATTTTTGGGGATAGGCAAGATACCCGTCTGAAACGATCATGGGTCGGATGTTGGGGTAACAATCATATAACGATGACCGTTTGGGGGTGTGCGAATTACGGTGTGGGGCAACAAGCTACGTGGCGCTAGACGCGTCAACCGGCTACCGGGGCCGGTGCTGTCAGAAGGAAACCTTGATGAAGTTCGGCCTGCTCGCCGCCACTCTCGTGTCCATCGCAGCCGTAGGAATCGCGGCGGGAACTGCGAATGCCAAGCCAGCGGAAGTCGCCGAAGAGGTGTCGGCGTCAGGTGTCGAGCAGGGAATCGGCTACCGCACGGTGCTTTCCGACGCCAAGGACGCCAAGGACGCCAAGGACGGGCACCGGGTGATGACCACCGCCGTCGACAGCGGCAAGTTCGAACTCGCCGACAATGACACCAAGGTCCTGCTGAAGTCCGACGCCGGCGCCGTGGTCGCCGAGGTCCCGCTGACCTATGAGCTCTCCGGTACGCACGTCGCGGTCGATCAAGCGATCACCGATGACGGCCGAACCCTCGCTCTCACACCGAAACTGACCGCCAAGAACATCGGCGAGATGCAGCCCGTCAGCTCGATGGCCCGGCTGACCAACGAAATCAACAAGAACATCGTCGGCATGGTCGTCGGCGGCGTGCTCGGCCTCATTGTCGGCGCCATCGTGGGCGTCTTCTTCTTCAGCATCATCACCGGCCCGATCGGCGCCGTCGTCGGCGCGATCGCCGGCGGTTACATCATGGGCGGGCAGTCGTTCATGGACGCCATGATGGCAGTCGTCAACGGCGAGCCGTGATCGATATCGGGCTGAACGT
Organism: Nocardia sp. CA-107356; assembly: GCF_050946365.1. Taxonomy (NCBI): domain Bacteria; kingdom Bacillati; phylum Actinomycetota; class Actinomycetes; order Mycobacteriales; family Nocardiaceae; genus Nocardia; species Nocardia sp. CA-107356. The sequence continues at coordinate 964,985 of NZ_CP191992.1, forward strand.
TGCCGGGTGCGGTCGAGGCTGAACGCAAGGCCTGGCGCACATTCAGTGACTGCCTCGCAAAGGCTCATCTGGTGCGAAGTAGTCACTGGATGTGCGAGAGGCGATGATTCGCGCAGCGCGCAGTCAGGTAGATCGTGCGGCCGATTTGGTTGCGTGACTAGAGGATTCGTGCTTGCACTGGTCCGTGGACAGCCGCCTCCAGCAACCATCGAGGCATTCGACCCGATACGGCCCGAAACCCACTACCCGCGCGCCATCCAGCGTTGGCTACGAGACCACTCGACTCAGCGCTCGGCAGGCCCGTCGCCATCCCGATGCTGGCGCGAGATGCGCCAGAGAAATTCGGGGTCGTCATCCGGCCCCTTGATGCGCTTGCGTTGTGGTGAACGCGCGGGTGGAGCGCTGGGTCCGGTTTTCTCGGGGCCGAACGCCTTCCAGCACAACACCGCGACTGCCACAACTGCGATGAGTGCCAACAGGTACGTCACGTCGCTCACCTCCTGCTAACGAGGGTAGTCGCGTGCGTAGCCTTCGAACACTGCAGATGCGAAATTCACACTGCAGGGTGGGTGCGGGCCCCTGGGCAGGAGCGCATCGCTACGGGCCCGCGTTGGCCACGATCAGCGTGCGGTGGCCTCGGTGGTCAGCGACCTGAGCAGTTGGAGCACTTCGGACTCGCGGAAGCGACGGTGCCCGCCCGGTGTACGCAGGGACCCGAGGCGCCCGGCGTGGGCCCAGCGGGTGACCGTCTTCGGATCGACGTGGAACATGGCGGCCACTTGGCCCGGTGTCAGCAGGGTGTCCTGGCCGCCGACGGTGATCGCAGTCATAGCAAACCTCTCCGTTCTCGACAGTTCCCTCATCAGATGGCGCCATCGTTGCACTGCGACCCCTAGGTACTCGAACCACCTACAGTTGGTAAAGGGGAAGTAATAGACAAAACGGATAGGCGCCCGTACCTCGGTAGGAGGCGTCGCCGATGGCGGCCTCAGCTTCGCATAGGCTGGACGACGTGAGTGAGGCAACTCCACCGAAGGGTGACCCAGGACAGCAAACGGCTGGCACCGGTGCGCGGCTGGCCCGCAATCTGGCGCTGTACACGCTCGCCAGGCTGGGTTTGGTCGTCGTCATCACCGCCGCGATCATCGGCGTGGCTCGGCTCGTCTCGGTGGATATCCCACTGGTGGTCGCCGCCCTGTTCGCATTGATCATTGCGATGCCGCTGTCGCTGACCCTGTTCAAGAAGTTGCGCGCGCGGGTCAACGAGGACATCGCGATCGTCGATGCGAAGCGCCGTCAGGACAAGGCGCAGCTGCGCGCCCGGCTGCGCGGCGATGACGACCCGACCGGGGCGGCTTCGTGAAGTACTGCGATCGCAGTACCCCGCGCGGCTGGGTCGACAATGCCGTGCGCCTCATCGAGGCCGATACCCAGCGCAGCGCCGATACCCACCTGCTCCGATACCCGTTGCCCGCCGCGTGGCGCGTCCAGCTGTACCTGAAGGACGAGTCCACCCACATCACCGGCAGTCTCAAGCACCGGCTGGCGCGGTCGCTGTTCCTGTATGCGATCTGCAACGGCTGGGTCACCGAGGGCACCACGGTGGTGGAGGCGTCCTCCGGTTCGACGGCGGTCAGCGAGGCGTATTTCGCCAAACTGCTCGGCGTCGATTTCGTCGCGGTGATGCCAGCGAGCACCTCGCCGCAGAAGATCGAGTTGATCGAAGCCCAGGGCGGACGTTGCCATTTTGTGCAGCGCCCACCGGATATGTACACCGAGGCAGCCCGGCTGGCCGCCGAATGCGGCGGTCACTACATGGACCAGTTCACCCACGCCGAGCGCGCCACCGACTGGCGCGGCAATAACAACATCGCCGAATCCATCTTCGAACAGATGGAATTGGAGGCGCATCCGGTGCCCGACTGGATCGTGGTCGGCGCGGGCACCGGCGGTACCAGCGCCACCATCGGCCGCTACATCCGCTACCACCGCTTCCCGTCGAAGCTCGCCGTCGTCGACCCGGAGAACTCCGCGTTCTACGGCGGCTACGAGACCGCCGACGCTGGATACCAGACCGGAATGCCTTCGCGGATAGAGGGAATCGGCCGCCCACGGGTGGAGCCGTCCTTCGTCGGCCAGGTGGTGGACCGGATGATCGAGGTCCCCGACGCCGCATCGATCGCCACCGCCAGGCATGCGAGTCGCGTAATCGGCCGTCGCGTAGGCGGTTCCACCGGCACCAACCTGTGGGGCGCCTTCGCGCTCATCGCCGAAATGATGGCCGCCGGTCGCTCCGGCAGCGTAGTGACGCTGCTCTGCGACGGCGGAGATCGCTATGCCGGAACATATTTCGACGACGCATGGGTCCAGGCGCAAGGGATGAGCCTCGCCGAACCCGCGGCGATCCTGGACAAGTTCGCCGCCACCGGAATCTGGTCCGGCTAGCCGCTGCACGCATTTCCGCAACCCCGTCATCTCGGTCGTAGCGCCGGGGCGGCGGGGTTTTGCGCTTTCTCTGGCAGCGAATCTCGGTATCGTCAATTTTTGTTGACAACTCGCGATGTCGTCAATCAAAATTGACGGCATGACTGAAGCAACCACCCTGGCGGCCGCCGCGGGCAGCCCCGACCCCAAGGTCGGGCTGCGCGCTGTGCTGGCAATGCGTCGGCTGCTCGAACGTCTAGAGGCGATCCAGGTGACCAATGCCCGCGAACAGGGGTGGTCATGGCAGGCGATCGCGGAGGCGCTCGAGGTCAGCAAGCAGGCGGTCCACCAGAAATACAACCGGAGAGGCGGGAACCGCTGATGTTCGAACGGTTCAGCAGGGCGGCGAAGATCGCGATCATCAGCGCTCAGGAGGACGCGCGCGAGCTGCGCGCGGCAAGGATCGAGGTGGAGCATGTGCTGCTCGGCGTGTTGTCACAGGGCGAGCCGGAGTTGAAGACGCTGCTCGAAGAGGTGGGCGTCACGCATCGGGACGCCCTGAAAGCCCTTGGCGAACAGGGGAAAGGTCAACCGCTGGGTGCGGAGGACGCCGAGGCGTTGCGCTCGATCGGCATCGACCTGGACGCGGTGCGGGAGAGTCTCGAGGCGACCTTCGGTGAGGACGCACTGGAGCGGGCGGTACCCGAGGAGCGATCCAGATTCGGTCGCGGTCGCGACCGGAATTGGGGTCACATCCCGTTCACCAGGGATGCGAAGAAGGTGCTGGAACTGGGATTGCGAGAAGCGCTGGCCCGCAAGGACAAGACCATCGAATCCGGGCATCTGCTGCTCGGCATTCTGCGCGCGCCCAACGAGAACACCACCCGCATCCTCGGCGGTGCGCAGGCGATCGATGAGCTGCGGCCGAAGGTGCACGCACTGCTCGATCGTGCCGCGTGAGGGTTCGGGCATGTGCTCGCCACCGGATTCGCGTTTTGTGGCAGCACGTGCCCGCCCGTCGGGCCTAGCATCATGGCATGCAGCTCCTGATTCGGTTGATCATCAACGCAGTGGCCATCTGGCTGGCCGCCGCCTGGGTCGACAAGATCGAAATCCTCAGCCCCGAAGACAAGGGCAATGGCGGCAAAGTCATTGTCATCCTGGCCGTCGCGGTGGTTTTCACCCTGGTGAACGCCGTGGTCAAGCCGATCGTGAAACTTCTATCGCTGCCGTTGGTCATCGTCACCCTCGGCCTGTTCCTGCTCGTGATCAACGCGCTGATGCTGTGGCTGACCGCGAAGATCAGCGAGACCACCGACTACGGCCTGCGCGTCGACGGCTTCTGGGCCGCCGTCTGGGGCGGCATTATTGTCGCGGTGGTCAACTGGATCCTCGGCGTCCTGGTACCGGACGGCGACGACTAGCAGCTGCGCGCCGCGCTCACCATTCGTTCAATGGCGGAATGGGTCTGAGTGTGCCTTCTTCGAACGAACGAGGCGGAAAGTGCCGGATTCTGCCGGAAAGTGCACGTTCAGATCCATCCGCGACAACCCGGTGTCGCGCGTCGAAGTCGCTAACCCGCGATTCCGAGCGCCAAGGCCGTAACCGCCGACCACACCAGCAGCGCCAACCCCGAATCGCGCAGGGCCGGAATCAATTCCAGCCCACCCTTACCCGAGCGCACCGGTGCGTTGGCGCGCACCGCCAGCGGCACTGCGACCAGCCCGACCAACGCCCACGGCGTGCGGACGACCAACAGCAGCGTGGCGATGAACGGCACCGCGAGCAGCGCCAAGTGCAGTGTGCGGGTGCGTGGATCGCCGAGTTTGACCGCGAGGGTGACCTTCCCGGATTCGGTATCGGTCGGGATATCGCGCAGATTGTTGGCGACCAGCACCGCACTGGAGAACGCCCCGACCCCGACCGCAAGCACCAGACCCGCCCATTCGATCCGCTCGGCCTGCACGAATTCGGTGCCGAGCACGCCGATCAGACCGAAGAATACGAATACCGCCAACTCACCGAAACCGCTATAGCCGTACGGCTTGCTGCCACCGGTGTAGTACCAGGCCCCGGCCAGGCAGGCCGCCCCGACGAGCAGCAACCACCACGCAGTCGCGATGACCAGTACCAGTCCGAAGACCGCACCGATGGCCAGGCTGATGATCGCCGCATTCTTGACCGCGGCGGGGGAGGCGAGCTTCTGCCCGACCAGCCGCAGCGGACCGACGCGCACGTCATCGGTGCCGCGGATGCCGTCGGAGTAGTCGTTGGCGTAATTCACCCCGATGATCAGGGCCAGCGAGACCAGCAGCGCGAGAACGGCTTTCCACCACACCGCGCCATCGATGGACGCGGCCGCGCCGGTGCCGGCAAGGACAGGGGCGATCGCGTTCGGCAGGGTACGGGGCCGTGCGCCCTCGATCCATTGCGCTGCAGTAGCCATGTCCGCAGCCTAGTGCGCGGCGGCGGTGCCGGCTGCTCGGGCGGCTCAGTTGGCCTCGGCGGCCGCCTTCAACCGGTCGAGGCCCTTCTCGAAGTCCTTCCCGATCATGTTGTCGATCGGGAAGACCTTCCCGATCAGCCCCATCAGGCCCTGGTGCTGCCCCGTCATCCGCCAGACCACCTCGGTGCCGCCCTCGACGGGGTTCAGCTCGAAGGTCGTCTTATTGGTGGCCTTGAACGGCTTCTCGAAGGCGAGTCGGATGCCGATCTCCCGATCGTCGCTGGAGGTGATCTCCATACTGCCGCGACCGGCCTTGCGGTTGCCGTCCCAGGCGTATTGCGCGCCGACTCCGGTGTCCGGCCCGGAGTACTTGCGCTGCAGCTGCGGATCGACATCCTCCCAGGGCGACCACTTGGTCCACTCGTGGAAGTTATCGATCAGCCCATGAATGCGCGCGGGCTCGGCCGTGATCACGGCCTGGCGGACGATTTCGAACTCAGCCATGAGTTCAGCGTAAGTGACGCACCGCTCGGAACAGGGAGAAAACCATGTCAGCCTGGCTGGGTGGGCTCGCATACGATAACGACGGAATGTTTCTCGACCAGAGCGGCCCGGACGGCCGCAGTCAAACCCTCACGACGCCCGCAGGCGAATCGGTCGTAGTGGCCCTGCTGGGCGAAATCGCGCTACGCCGAGACGGTGCGCTCATGGCGCTACCAGGGGCGCGGTCGCGGCTGCTGCTCGCGGCGCTTGCCCTGCGCCCCGGCCGCAGCCGCAGCGCCCAAGCGCTGATCGATGAGGTGTGGGGTGAGCAGCCGCCGCGGGCGCCGATGAACGCGCTGCACACCCAGGTGTCGCGGCTGCGCGCGGCGCTACCGGATGCGGCGCTGGAGATCGGTCCGGCGGGCTACCGCCTCACGCTGACCGCCGATCAAGTCGATTTGACCCTCGTGGACGACCTGGTGCGCGCGGCCCGCGCCAAACAAGCCAACGGTGACCACGCCGGATGTCTCGCGGTACTGGCCCAGGCCAGATCGCTCTGGCGCGGCGAGCCCGGTGCCGACTTATCCCCGGGCGACCTCGCCGACGAACTGCGCACCGCGGCCGCGCACCGGTGGTCCGAGCTGGCAGCGATCGAGGTCGCCGCCCGGGTCGCCAGCGGTGATCTCGACGGCGCGGTGGCGATCACACGCCGAAGTGCGGCCTCGAAGCCGCTCGACGAGGCCGCACACGCCACCTTGATGCGGTTGCTCGCCGCGGCCGGTCGGCCGAATGAAGCCCTCGATGTCTTCGCATCGATCCGCGGGCGACTGGTCGAAGAACTCGGCGCGGATCCGGGCCCGGCGTTGGTGGAGCTGAATACTGCGATTCTGCGCGGTGATCCGGTGCCCGGCTTCGCATTGCGGACCGATCATGGTGGGGTCGTGCCGAATCCGGCGCCCGCTATGAATTCGGTCACATCGGGTGATCCGACGGTAGCAGTCACGGCAGGGGATTCTGCCGCGCGGAATTCCACTGGGCGGCATTCGGTGGCGCTGGATTCGATTGGACGAGTTTCGGGTTCGGCCGCTGCCGCATCGTCGAGTGTCCTCTCCGCGATCGGTTTGCGCGCGGCCCCCAACGCTCTGCTCGGACGTGCCGCCGATCTGGATGCACTCGAGCAACTGCTGCACCGCTCCCGGGTGACGACCGTCCTCGGCCCCGGCGGCACCGGAAAGACCAGGGTGGCCAACGAATTGGGCGCGCGGGTCGCGCGCAGCGAATCCGTGGTGCTGGTGGAGTTGGCGTCGGTGCGGGCCGATACAGCCGCCGACGCCGATCCGCGTGCCGATGTCGAGGCGGCGATCAGCACAGCGCTCGGCCTCGGTGAGATTGTCCGGGAGACGGCATGGCGGCGCTCCACCGGCTACAGCGATGCCGGTCGGCGATTGCGCGATGCGCTCGCCGCCCGCTCGACGTTATTGATCTTGGACAACTGTGAGCATCTGATCGACGCGGTCGCCGAAGTGGTAGCCGATCTGGTCGGTAGCTGCGACCAGCTCAGTGTCCTTACCACCAGCCGAGCGCCACTGGCGATCACCGCGGAAACGGTCTATCCGCTGGCGCCCTTGGCAATCGACGCGGCCGGATCACCCGCCACCGAGCTGTTCATGGCCAGAGCGCGTGCGGTGCGGCCGACAGTGCGTCTGGATCCCGCCGTGGTGGCCCGGCTGTGCGGCACACTGGACGGCCTGCCGCTGGCCATCGAACTCGCGGCCGCCCGCGTGCGGACCATGAGCGTCGAGGAAATCGAAACGCGCCTGGAACACCGATTCGCCTTGCTGCGCAGCGGAGATCGCTCGTCGCCGGAACGCCATCGCACCTTGCACGCGGTGATCGCGTGGAGCTGGAATCTGCTCGAAGAGTCACAACAGATCGCCTTGCGCCGGCTGTGTCGTTTTCCGGCCGGGTTCACCCTCGATGCCGCCGAAGTGGTGGCGGGCGGCCCGGATGTCGACGATGTGGCCACTGCCGTGGACGGACTGGTCAGCCAGTCCCTGCTGACCGTCCTGGATGACGACGAGAGCCTGATCGGCACCCGCTACCGCATGCTGGAAACGGTCCGAGAATTCGGTGAGGAACAGCTCGCACTGACCGGATCCGATGCGGCGGCCGGCATTTCGGGTGCGGTCGACGAGCGTCCCGTGGTGATGGATCGGATGTCGCGCTGGGCCCGTGATTATTCGATCGCCACGGTGCGCCGTTATCTCTCCGACGAGCAGGTGGCCACCGTGCTCTCGGTCGGTGCGGAACTCGACAACCTCGTCACGGTGCTGCGATATGCGTTGGAGCGCAGGGACGCGCGCACGGTGTACCGGATCTTCCCGATCGTCGGCACGCTATGGGTAATGCGTGGTGCGCATATGGAGCTGAGCGGTTGGGCGCGCCGGATACTCGGCCTGGCGCCCGAACCCGGCCCGGTGCGCGGTACGGTCGCCGATCTGCAGATGCTCGCGCATCTGCAGATCGGTATGCACATGGCGTACCTGGGCGGCGGTCTGCGTCAGGTGGCGACCGCGCGGGCGCGGATCCGTCGATTGCTGCGCACCGCAGTCGATCTCAATAGTGGAGCGCGCTTTCTCGGCGTCATGGCCTGCGGGGACGCGTCGGGTTCGGACGCGCCCAGGCTGTTCGCCGACGGTGCCCGGTCATCCGACCCCGTGGTGCGCGCCGCGGCGGTGTTCATGCGCGCGAATGTCCGGGAAAACTCCGGCCATGTCTACGGCTCTACCCGGGACGCGAAGGCGGCCTTGCGGCTGATCGAGGGCACCGATATCTGGGGCACGGCGATGGTTACCCAGCACCTCGGGCAGCTTGCCGGACAGACCGCGCACTATGCCGATGCGGTGGACTACTACCGCCGGGCAGCTGAGCTGTTGCGGGAGTTGCGTGCCCACGAAGAAGCCGTCGAGATACGCAGCTATCTTGCGGTTTCGCTGATCGGTACGGGTCGCCTCGCCGAAGCGCGGCGGGAGTTGGGCTTCGCGCTCGGCGCTGCGGATGGTGATCCGGCGCACGGTACCGCGGTCGACGATCCGCACATCCGACGCAACCCCCGCCTGGCACCGGTTGTCATCGGAATGGCGGAACTCGAACTGGCCGAGGGCGAAATCGACGCCGGACTGCGCCATTATCGTCGGGCACTGGACCTGTACGGCTGGCCCGATGACGAACCGATGCCCGGTCCGGGCATTCTGATGACCGCAAGCGCGGCCGTGGACGCGTATGTGCTGCACGGCCGGGCGGCGGCGGCGGCCGATATCGCGCGTACGCTGGTTCGGCTCGCGACGGGCCGACTCGGGCAGTTCTACGACCTGCCACAGATCGGTGCGGTCGGCAACGCGGTCGGAACGTTTTATCTCGCGGTCCAACGCGATTCGGAGATCGGCCTGGAATTGGTCTCACTGGCCTGCAAAATGGTGGCGCGACAGGATAATCCGTCCGCCGAATTGCGGCGGCACGTGGCTTTGCACCGAACAACGGTGGGGGAAAAGCGCTTCGACGAAGCACTGACCCGGGCCGCCGGGATGCGTCGACGGCAAGGTGCGGCGCGGATTCTCGAACTCCTGCAGGAATTGTCCTATGACAACGAAAGTCGCGGTGGGTGACTTGTCGTCACCCACCGCGACTTTCGGGTAGCCGTCAAACCTGCGTTCTCACGCCCGGCGCATGTAAGCCCGGACCGCGAGCGGCGCGAAGATCATGATCACGACGAGGGAGCCGACCAGCGACCAGACCAGATCACTGGTGTAGACATTGCCGTTCATCAACTCTCGCGCGGCGTTGACCATGTAGTAGATCGGGTTCGCGTGGTTGATCCCCTGCAGCCAGCCCGGCATGGTGCTGACCTGTGCGAACGCACCGGACATGAAGGTCAGCGGGAACATGATCATCATCGAAATGCCCTGCACGCCAGCGGCGCTCTTACCCGTGACGCCGACCAGCGCCCAGATCCAGCTCACCGCGAACGAGCAGAAGATCACCACCAGACCGGCGACCACGACCCCGACGAATCCGCCGCCGGGGCGGTAGCCGAGGCACAGACCGACGACCACGGTGAGCACGGTCGCGAGACTGTAGCGCACCATATCGGCGATCAATGCGCCCGCTAGTGCCGAAACACGGGAAATGGGTAGGGATTTGAACCGGTCGAAGACGCCCTTGTCCATATCCTCGCGCAGCTGGGTGCCGGTGACGACGGAGGTGAGGACCACCGTCTGCACGAGGATGCCGGGAATCAGGATCGGCAGGTAGTCGTGCACATTGTGCGAGATCGCGCCGCCGAAGATGTAGGCGAACAGCGCGGTGAACAGGATCGGCTGAATCGTCACATCGAACAGCTGCTCCGGATTGTGCTTGATCTTCAGAATGCCGCGGTAGGCCATCGTGAACGAGGTCTCCACGGTCCGCCGGAGGCTGATCTTGTTGCTGGCCTCCGGGATCGTGGTCGGCGCGGCGTGGCGCGCCGGGGTTGGTGCGGTGATGGTCGTCATGCCGCGCTCCGTTCGGAATCGTTGTCGTCTTCGGCCGGGTGGCCGGTGATGGTGAGGAACACCTCGTCGAGGCTGGGCTTGCTGACGGTGATCTCGTCGATCGCGATCTCCCACTCGCGCAGGCGAATCAGCAGATCAGCGGCCATGCCTGCATCCTTGAGCGGGGCGGTGAGCCGTCCGGCCTCCGGGGTGATCTGGGCATCGACGCCGAGGAAGTCGCCGACGATGCGGCGGGCCTCGTCGAGTTGGGCCCGATCGACCAGGGTCAGGTGCAACGAGGAGCCGCCGACCGAGGCCTTGAGCTGGTCCGCGGTGCCGTCGGCGATCACCTTGCCGTGGTCGATGACCGCGATCCGGTCGGCGAGCTGATCGGCCTCGTCCAGGTACTGCGTGGTGAGCAGCACCGTCGCGCCCTCGCGGACCAAACGGCGGATGGTCTCCCACATCTGGGCGCGGGTGCGCGGATCGAGGCCGGTTGTCGGCTCGTCCAGGAACAGCAGCGGCGGTGTCGCGATCAGGCTGGCGGCCAGATCGAGACGGCGCCGCATACCGCCGGAGAAGTTCTTCAGCGGCTTGGTCGCCGCCTCGGTGAGGTCGAATTCCTCGAGCAGTTCGACCGATTTGCGCCTGGCGTCGACCCGGCTCAGACCGAGCAGGCGGGAGAAGATGATCAGGTTTTCGGTGGCGGAGAGATCCTCGTCGACCGAGGCGTATTGCCCGGTGACGCCGACCAGGGATCGCACGGCCGTCGGTTCGGCGACGACGTCACGGCCGAAGATGCGGGCGCTGCCGCCGTCGGGGCGCAGCAGGGTGGCCAACATGCGGATGGTCGTGGTCTTGCCCGCGCCATTCGGTCCGAGCACGCCGTAGACCGAGCCCTGCGGAACCGCCAGGCTCACACCGTCGACGGCGCGCTGCTCCCCGAACACCTTGACCAGGCCGTCCGCCTCTACGGCGAGCGCTGAATTGGGTGTGAAAGATGTCATGCACAAGACTTTGCGGCCGGTGTCTTGCACGGCCCTTGCACCACGATGTCACCGAACTCTTGCATCTACTTGCGGCCGTCCCGCATTCCCGGACCTTGTGCCGGTTCGGTGCCTCGGCGCACAGCGGCGAGAACACAACTTCTTCGGCGCGATCGATATCGACGGCGAGCTCGCGCAGCTCGGCCCCACCGGCTACCGGCCGTTACGAGGCCGCGACACTCTGTTCTGACACCGCCGCTCGTGCATCACCGCCGTGGGTGCGGGCAGGGCGGTCAGATCAGGTAGGTCGAGCGGTTGGATGAGATGGGTAGAGCGCCGCGGTGTCTGCCGCCTTGCCGCCCACGCTCGGTCAGCGCGACTACTCCGTGTCCTTCCATTCGGGTGTCATCGGTGATGAGTACCCGCCCAGACGTTGCCGGAGGGCAGCCGAGTTAGTGCGTCGACTCCGCGAGTAAGTGTTCGCGGAGTTTGGCGCGGTCGGGCTTGCCTGGTCCGCGCAGCGGAAGCTCGTCGAGGATCGCCAGCTCGCGCGGTGCGGCGATGGAGTCCAGTTCGCGCACGACGTGGTCGCGTAGTTCCTCGAGGGTCGGGGCGGCTCCGGGGGCGGGGACCACCGCGACTGCGACTCGCTGACCGAGCCGTTCGTCCGGCAGACCGAGCACCACGCATTCGCTGATTCCGGGATGCGTGATCAGCACGGCCTCCACCACCTGTGGGATGACGAGCAGCCCACCGGTGGTGATCGCCTCGTCGAGCCGGCCACTGATGCTGAGCACGCCGTTCGCATAGGTGCCGGCGTCCTCGGTGCGGAACCAGCCGGGTTCGGCGAAGGCCGGATGGTCGGGCTGGCCGCGGTAGCCGTTGGCGATCATCGCGCCGCCGAGCAGGACGCGACCGTCCTCGATGCGAATCCCGGTGCCGTCGAGCGGAATTCCGTCGTACACGCAACCACCGCAGGTTTCGCTCATGCCATAGGTGCGAACGACATTGATACCGGCCGCTTGCGCGCGTTCATAGACCGGAGCCGGGGTGGCCGCACCGCCGACCAGCACGCCGTCCAACTGGGCCAGCGCGGCGGCCGCGACGGGTGCGTCCAGGGCCTTGATGAGCTGGGTCGGGACCAGTGCGGAGTAGCGGCGCTCACCGCGCATCCCCGAGATGGCGCCCGCGAGCGCCTCGGGCAGGAAACCGCCGGAAACGTCGAGCACGGCGGGTTCGGTACCGGCCAGGATGCTGCGCAGCAGCACCTGAATTCCAGCGATGTGGTGGGTCGGCAGGGCCAGCAGCCAGGTACCGGGACCACCCAGGCGATCGTGCGTGGCGGTCCCGCTGGCGCGCAGTGCCGCGGCGCTGAGCATGGCACCCTTTGGAACACCGGTGGTGCCGGAGGTGGTCACCACGAGCGCCACCTCGTCATCGATCGGCTCGCCCGGGGATAGCGCATCGCTCAGTCGCCGGGCTTCCCGACGGTCGCTGGTGGGTATCGGCAACCACGCGGGACCGTTCCCTTCCAACACTTCTCGCAAATGCGGCAGCACATCGCCCAACCCCGATCCAGTCGGCATCGGCAGTGTCCGCAGGGTCTTACTCATGACCGCACCTCGCTCGCGCTCGGCTCCGTCATGTGCAGTGGCGTTGTGCCCATGGTTCGTTCGCTTCGCTCTCTCACGACCGCACCTCGCTGCTGCTCGGCTCCGTCGTGCGCAGGCGCGCTGTGTTCATGGTTCGCTCGCTGCGCTCCCTCACGACCTTGATCGTGTCATGTCAACATCACCGCATGCGGCAGGGGTCGGTTTGCTGAGGTGGTGGGGAGGGACTTCGGCCGCGTCAGGGGAGGGGAACTCGGGTACGTCGGACATCGAGACTGCGATTCACTCGGAGGACGGTACTCAGTGGCGGTCACCCGGACGTCGGCGGTCGGGCGGCCATCCGAGCGCTATCGTCCTCGCCGGGGTCGGCATTGGCAACTCGGGCGGGGCCGCCCGCGTCGCCGCCGCCGTCGCGATCACTCTGGTGACCAGCGCGAATCCCGTCGGATCGGATGCTCGGCAGGCACTTCGACCACAACGATCGGCACGCCGTCCGGATCGTGCACCCACATTTCGATCAGTCCCCATGGCTCCCGCACCGGCGCGCGGTCGACGGGAATGCCCTTGCGGGCGAGCTCGGCCGCCGCGTCCGAAATGTCGCGTACCTGCAGCCAGAGCGCGCCCTCGAACGCCGTGGAATTGCCCGATCCACCGTGTGCGGCCACTTCGACCAGCGACTGTCCAGCGAAGAAAACCGTGCCGCCCGGATACTCCCGCGCGATCGCCAACCCGAGTCCGTCGCGATAGAAGGCGAGCGTCACCCGGTAGTCGGCGGGCCGCAGGATGACTCGGCTGCTGAGGATGTCCATCTCAGAAGTACCAGGGGTAGGGGGTCCAGTCCGGCTTGCGCTTTTCCAGGAAGGCGTCGCGACCCTCGACCGCTTCGTCGGTCATATACGCCATCCGGGTGGCCTCGCCCGCGAACAGCTGCTGGCCGACCAATCCGTCGTCGAGCAGGTTGAACGCGTACTTCAGCATGCGCTGGGCCTGCGGGGATTTGCCGTTGATATCGGCGGCCCACTCCAGTGCGACATCCTCCAGTTCGGCGTGGTCGACGACCTTGTTCACCGCGCCCATCTGATGCATTTCCTCGGCGGTGTACGGACGGCCGAGGAAGAAGATTTCCCGCGCGAATTTCTGGCCCACCATTTTCGCGAGATAGGCGCTGCCGTAACCGCCGTCGAAGCTGCCGACATCGGCGTCGGTCTGCTTGAACCTGGCGTGCTCGCGGCTGGCGAGGGTCAGATCGCAGACCACGTGCAGGCTGTGTCCGCCGCCCGCGGCCCAGCCGTTGACCAGCGCGATGACCACCTTCGGCATGAACCGGATCAACCGTTGCACTTCGAGGATGTGCAGGCGGCCAGCGCGCGCCTGGTCCACAGTGTCCGCGGTATCGCCGTCGGCGTACTGGTAGCCACTGCGGCCGCGGATGCGCTGATCGCCGCCGGAGCAGAAGGCCCAGCCGCCATCCTTGGGGCTCGGTCCGTTGCCGGTGAGCAGGACCGCGCCGACGTCCGGGGTCATCCTGGCGTGATCGAGCGCGCGGTAGAGCTCGTCGACGGTATGGGGACGGAACGCATTGCGCACCTCCGGCCGATCGAAGGCCACCCGGACGGTGCCCTGTTCGATATGCCGGTGATAGGTGATGTCGGTCAGGTTCTCGAACCCTGGAACGGGCCGCCACAGCTTCGGATTGAACGTCACCCCAGTGATTATTGCTCCCGTCGATAATTCGGGTGCCAGCGACTTCCATGCGAACTTCGGCGGCGTCGACGGCATTACCCGGCGGTACGACTTGACGGTGTAAAACAAAGCGATACCGTGCAGGGATGGATGCAGCATCGCGTAGCGATTCGATGAGGGGCGGCGGTCGGGCAGCGGGAGGGCATGAGGCAGTAGAGCGGGTTGCAGAGCGCGGGGTCGGGCGCTCGGGACCGCGCATCGACATCAGTGCGGTGGACGAATCCCGGTACGAGAAGCACGGTGGCTTCCCCAAGGTCTCCCGCGTGCAGGTCGGGGCCAACTTCGGGCCGTTCGTCGAGGCCATGCGCACGCTGCAGGATCTGGCCGTCTGCGTGGATGCTCCGGACGAGGTCTTCGGCGAAGCGCTCGCGCAGGCGCGACAGCTCGTCGAATTGCTCGAGCCCTACCGCGCACCCGAACTCCAGGGGCCGGCGGGCCGCGCCGTCGAATTGCCCGGGCGCGGCAGTCTTTTGCTGCTGCCGTGGCAGGTGGTCGAGGCCGGACCCGACGGCATCGTGATGACCGGTGAGTTCCGTCGCTACCACCTCGGTGGCAACGGCGCGGCACACGGCGGTGTGCTCCCGCTGCTCTTCGACGACCTGCTCGGCATGATCGTGCACTACGCGGGACGCCCGATCAGCCGCACCGCCTACCTTCATGTGAACTACCGCAAGATCACTCCGCTGGAGACGTCGCTGACCGTGCGCGGTCGCGTCGACCGCACCGAAGGGCGCAAGACCTTCATTACCGCGGAATTGGCCGATGAGCAGGGCAATGTCCTCGCAGATTGTGAAGGATTGATGGTCCAATTGCTTCCGTGGCAGCCGTAGCTGGACGAGCGCCGTGTGACGACGCGCACCAGTGCGTATAGTGACGTGCGCTCGTTCATCGACATCGATCCCGGAGGAACCTGAAAGTGGTTGCAGCACTGTCTGAATCCCTGCTCGACGACGCTAAGCGCACGGCCTTCCTTGCCGATGCCAAGGAGGTTCTGGACGCCGAGGTGTCGGACAAGGGTGGTGCGTCAGGCCTGGCAGTCAAGGGCGGATACGCGGCGGTCAAGAAGATCAGCCCGAGCATCGTGCCCGATGCGCTGGAGTCATTGGCGCCCAAGCTCGTATCGCAGCTGGAACCGTTCTGGCAGGAATACACGGCGGCGGGTTCCGGCAACTTCGCCGACCTGCTGGTCGCCAAATCCGATGAGGTCGCCGAGGCATTGCTCGCGGTGACCGACGCGCGTGCCGACGCCTCGACCCGTCCGGCGCTGAAGAAGGTCTACTCGTCGATGCGTTCCTCGGCCAAGCGGAACGTCATCGAAGCCCTTCCTCGTTTGGGCGACCTCGTCCAGCGCCACGCTTGAGTTCGATTGCCGCGCCTGCGGCGCGGCAGGTTCGCGGCCCCCTGGTATCTCGCGTCCGAGCTGTCGAGACTCGCGCCTTCGGCGCATGCGCTTCGACGACTCGGACGCGAGACCGGCCGCGAACGGGTAGTTCGTAAGACTCGCTCCAACGTGGTCGATAGGGCGGTGATGTTTGCGCCGCATATCAATCCGCTTCGGCGAGGCGGAAGTACGATCTGCGGCGCATTGCGGCCGCCCGCGTCCGGTGGTGGGCGCGGGCGGCAAATTTCCCAGCCGAACACATATGTGTGCGGGAGCGCAGCGAGCTAACCATCGGCACAGCGCCCGCTGGGCGCAATGGTGCCGAGCGCTAGCGAGGTGCCATTGTGAGCAGGGTGACGAAGACGTCGGAGCAACTGTCTGAGAGGCTGGAGGCGTGAATCCGTCTACAGCGCAGGCGCAGGTGGTCGTTGACGAACTCGCGCGCGGGGGTGTGCGAGACGTTGTTCTATGTCCTGGGTCCAGAAACGCGCCGCTGGCATTCGCCCTCCAGGCGGCCGATGCCGCGGGCAAGCTCCGACTGCATATGCGCATCGACGAACGCACCGCGGGCTTCCTGGCCATCGGGCTTGCGGTTGCCAGCCGACTGCCGGTGCCGGTCGTCATGACCTCGGGGACCGCTGTCGCCAATCTCGGTCCCGCGGTGCTGGAGGCGAACTACGCCCGGATGCCGCTGGTGGTGCTCAGCGCCAACCGGCCCTACGAAATGCTCGGCTCCGGCGCCAATCAGACCGTGGAGCAGTTCGGCCTGTTCGGCAGCCAGGTGCGTGCATCGATCAGCCTCGGACTCGCCGAAGAGGAATCCGCGGACGGTGCGCCCTACAGCCAGCAGAACAGTCAGTGGCGTTCGGCCGTCTGCCGGGTGCTGGCCGCGGCCCGCGGCACCCGCTCCGGCAACGCCGGGCCGGTGCACTTCGATATTCCGCTGCGCGAGCCGTTGGTCCCGGACCATGCGCCGGGTGAATGGGCACCGCAGGGGCGCGCCGGTGGCGAGGCGTGGACGTCCACCCAATACGCGACGCTCGATGTTCCCCTGGACCTGGACCTCACACCCGATACGGTGGTCATCTCCGGCCACGGCGCCGGATTGCGTCCGGAACTGGCCGCGCTGCCGACAGTCGCCGAACCCACCGCCCCCATGCACGGCCCCGCCCTGCATCCGCTGGTATTGCCGCTGCTGAAGCCGCGCCAGGCGATCATCACGGGGCGGCCGACGCTGCATCGTCAGGTCTCGAAGGTGCTCGCCGATCCGGCCATCACCGTCTACGCGCTCACCACCGGCCCGCGCTGGCCCGATGTCTCCGGCAATGTGGTCGGCACCGGAACCCGGGCGATCACCTCGGGTGCGCCGCGCGCCGAATGGCTGGCGTACTGCCGGGAATTGAACGCGAAGGCCGATCAGGTGGTCCGCGCGGAACTTGCCAAACATCCGAAGCCAACCGGCCTGCACGTCGCCGCCGTGGTGATGGACGCACTGCGCGAGGGTGACCAGTTGCTACTGGGTGCATCCAATCCGGTGCGCGACGCGGCCCTGGTCTCACATCCGCGCCCGGGCGTTCGCGTGCTGTCCAACCGCGGCGTTGCAGGCATCGACGGCACCGTCTCCACGGCTGTCGGTGCGGCACTGCATCACACCGGCCGCACCATCGCGCTGATCGGTGACCTCACCTTCCTGCACGACGCCTCCGGCCTGCTCATCGGCCGCGGCGAACCCCGCCCCGTCGATCTGACCATCGTGGTCGCCAACGATGACGGCGGCGGCATCTTCGAACTTCTCGAACAGGGTGACCCGCAGTACGCCGGTGTTTTCGAGCGCGTTTTCGGCACCCCGCACGGGATGGACCTGGCCGCGCTGTGCGCCGCCTATCGGATCCCGCACAAGCAGGTCGATCCGGAGCAGTTGGCGGTCGAGCTGGCGGGGAACGCACACGGTTTGCGAGTGCTCGAGGTCGCGACCGAACGTTCCAGTTTGCGTGAGTTGCATGCGACCGTGCGGGCCAAGATCGCGCCGTGAACTCGGCGCGAGGTCGACTCTGAGCGTGTGCCTTCGCCCCGGATGTGGCAGGTATTGCCGCGTTCGGCGGAAAGTTGCTCGCTCACACCGATTCTGAGGCGGCAGTTCGCGGTCGCCGACGAAGTCGAACCGAGATCGACGTCAGTACGCGGGGCCCGATTCACGATCGTCGTCGAGCGGCACAGCTATCGACTGCTCGACGACATCGGCCGGATCGGCGCTGAAAGCGTCCCGGTCGACCGCCGCCGCAAGATCGCTTTCGGTGCTGGTGTCCGCAGCGTCGTCGGCGTCCTCGGGGTAGGCGGGGAGGTGTTGCTCGACAAAGTCGGCTTCCGGCACCTCGTCCAGAGTGCGGGACGTGCTTGGATCGGTCATCGTTCATTCCTCTCCGCGCATGCTTTTCGGCTGGGTACCCGATGCTCTGCCGAGCGATTACCAGGTGCTGCGGGAATCACAGCGCAGGCGGACAACAGTCCAACACTGTCGAGAATGCTCCTAGTCGGGCCGCACGGCAACCCACCTGCTACCCGTGTCGCTCATTCGCCATCGACCGGACCCGACCCGTTCGCGGGATGCTCGACCAACGCCAATGTGCGCCCGGCCATGAACCGTGCCGTGCGAACCGCGACGCCGGTTCGTGTCACTTCGCTGACTTCGACCACGCCACGCGCGATGCGAATCTCGACCTTCCGGCCCGCGCGCGTTGCGGCCACTTCATAACTGCGAGACCCGTCGCCGAAGTCGACGACGATCTCCACCCGATCACCCTTCATCTACCAATTCTCCGCTTTTCCAGCGCTTTTCGCCGCTACGACTTGGTTGCGATGGGCGCGGCCGGATGGTCACGTGACGCGCTGGATCGACGCGGATATGGTCGGCGGCGGGCAGGATCGCGGCACACCGATGAATTCCGTCGGCTCGGTCCGTCTCTATCAGTGCGTGATGTCCGCTGCCCAGGAGGCCCCGATGCACCCGAATTTCGATCTCGAACCGGCCGCGACCGCCTTGGTGGCGGTGGTCGGCGGAATTTCCGATGAACAGCTCATCGCACCCACACCCTGCGACGACACCAATGTGCGCGATCTGCTCGCCCATGTCGTCGGACTCACCGAGGCATTCCGGCAGGCCGCGACCAAGGAGGCGGTCGGCCGTTCGGCCCCGCCCGCCGTCGGCCCGGAGACTGCGCTGCCCGATGACTGGCGTACGCGGATCCCGGCCCAACTGAAGTCGCTGGTCGAGGCCTGGCGGGATCCGGCGGCCTGGGATGGCGAGACCGAGGCGGGCGGCGTATGCGCACCGGCGGCGATGATGGCCATGATCGCACTGAACGAAACCGTCGTGCACAGTTGGGATCTCGCCCGAGCAACCGGTCAGCGACCGATCGCCGACCCGGCCCATCTGATGGTCCTGCTCGAATTCCTCAGCGAGACACCGGCCGAAGGCACGCCGGGCATGTTCGGCCCGGTCGTGCCGGTGTCCAACAGTGCGCAGGAACTGGATCGGGTCATCGGACTCACCGGTCGTGATCCGGCCTGGACGCGCTGATCACCGGCGGCCGAGACCGAGTTTGCATGCGATACGGCCCATCAGCTGAGACATCTTGGCGGGGAACGAATCCGGCTCCGGAACCATGACCGGGCGCACGCGGCCGTTGTGAATCGCGGTGATCCGCCAGCCCTCGGGCATCCGCACCAGCACCACGGTCTGGCGCGACAGTCGCCGCTTCGGCAGCTGCGACCGCCAGGGCATCAGCACCGATGCGGTGCCGTGCAGAATCGCCACGTCCGGCGTCACGTACCGGATGGATTCCAATTCACCGACGAGGGCCGAACCGGCGAGCACACCGCGAAAGAGCTTGTCGTGGTTGCCCTGGTGTTCCTTGCGGCCGATCGCCCGGGTGCCGTCATAGGACACGTAATCGGAGTCGTCGGTGAACAATGCGCCGAACGCTTCGGCGTCGTTATCGGTCCAGGTCTGCATGACTTGCTGGAAAACCGTGCGGAGCTGCGCGTCGTCGGTACCGGTGCGATCGAGGATGTCGTTCATGGCGCTGGTCTTTCTGTGCTATCGTTTCGATTAACGAAATATACGATAACAGAAAGCTTCGAATGCCGAAAGATGAAATCATCGGCGAAATCGGGATGCGGTTGCGGCTACTGCAGGAGAGCTTCGACGCCTTCGATGAGGCCGTCGCCGCCCGGCTCGGTCTGAACCGCACCGATACCCGCTGCCTCGACGTCGTCCTGGGGCGTGGCCCGCTCGCGGCCGGGGAGCTGAGCGTGCAGCTCAAACTGAGCCCTGCCGCCACCACCACTGTCATCGACCGGCTCGTCCGCGCCGGATTCGTCACCCGCACCCAGGATCCGGCCAACCGCCGCCGCGTCCTGGTCGAGGCCACCGAAGGCGCACGGGTGATGGCGGGTGAAATCTTCGGTCCCGTCGGCCGAGCGGGCGCAAAAGCCCTGGCCCGCTACGACCCCGACCAGCTCGCGGTAATCCTCGACTTCCTGGGCACCGCATTGGAAGTCCATCGAGCCCAAACCGACCGTCAGGTAGCCGCCCGGAACGCCGCCTCCACCCCGAAATCGCATTCGCGATAGCCGATTCGTCGATTGCCACGCGAGCATTGGGTGGAGCTGGTCGTGCGGCCTGCGCGAAAGTTACCTGTTGCGCAGGCCGGGACGGCGCCCGGCGCTGGCTTCATGAGTGCTTGTGCATGCTCGGCGCTTTCGTGAAGATGCCTGCGGCGGCCGCTCGGGCGGCGGCCGCAGCGGCGGTGCTGGCGGATTCGTCATCGATAGGGTCGCCGCTGGCGAGGAGGCGGTAGTAGAGCGGGGCCGAGACGGCGGAAAGTACCGCGCGGGCGTCGGTGTTCTCCGGAATTTCGCCTCGCGCGATGGCGGCGTCGATGCAGGGCGACCATTCGGTGAGGCGGATGTCGTAGAAGCGGCGCAGGGCGGCGGCGGCCGTCTCGTCGCAGGTGGCGGCGGCGATGACGGCCTGGAACAGCTTTCCTTGGCGGGGGTCGGTGAGGGTTTTGGCGACCAGGCGGGCGTTGGCGGTGAGATCGCCGAGCAGTGAGCCGGTGTCGGCGTGTGGCAGTGACTGTTCGGCCATATCGACGAGTAGGTCGGCGACCAGTCCGGTGGAATTGCGCCAGCGTCGGTATGCCGTGGTCTTGCCGACGTCCGCGCGCGCCGCGACCTCGGTCAGATCCAAGTGCGCGAAACCGCGCTCGGCGAGTAGGTCGCCCGCGGCCAGCAGCACGGCCTCGCGAACGCGGGCGGTGCGCCCACCTGGGCGGATCGAGCCGGGGGTGGCATCTTCAGCCTCCATAACGGGACTCCAGTTTCATTTACGGCGCGACGGGTGTACGGTTTCCCATGTTAACGGAACTATAGACCCTTTAGGAGTCATCATGGAGTACCGGCGGCTGGGTGCATCGGGTCTGCTCGTCCCGGCCCTGAGCTTCGGCGCGGGCACCTTCGGCGGGCGGGGTGAACTATTCAGCGCATGGGGCGATACCGATGCGGAGCAGGCCCGGCGCCTGGTCGACATCAGCCTGGACGCGGGCGTCACCATGTTCGATACGGCCGACGTCTATTCCGACGGCGCCTCCGAGGAAGTGCTCGGCGCGGCCATCAAGGGCAGGCGCGATCAGCTGCTGCTGTCCACCAAGGCGAGCCTGCCGACCGGGCCGGGGCCATTCGACGCGGGCTCCGGACGTTCTCGGCTCATCAAGGCCGTCGAGGGTTCGCTGCGCAGGCTCGGCACCGACTACATCGATCTGTTCCAGTTGCACGCCTTCGATGCGCACACTCCGGTCGAGGAAGTCCTTGCGGCACTGGACGATCTGGTGCGCGCGGGCAAGATCCGCTACCTCGGTGCGTCCAACTTCGCGGGCTGGCAGCTGATGAAATCCCTTGCCGCGGCGGACCGGCACGGCCTGACCCGCTACATCGCCCATCAGGTCTACTACTCACTCGTCGGCCGCGATTACGAATGGGAGCTGATGTCGCTCGGCCGGGATCAGGGCGTCGGCGCGGTGGTGTGGAGCCCGCTCGGCTGGGGCCGTCTGACCGGGAAAATCCGTCGCGGCCAGCCGCTTCCGGCGGGCAGCCGCCTGCACCAGACGGCCGCGGCGGGCCCGCCGGTCGACGACGAGAAGCTCTACGACGTGGTCGACGTCCTGGACGAACTCGCCGCGGAGACCGGAAAGACCGTCCCACAGATCGCCCTCAACTGGCTACTGCGCCGGCCAACGGTGTCGACTGTCATCGTCGGTGCACGCAACGAGGAACAGCTGCGCCAGAATCTCGGCGCGATCGGCTGGGAACTCGACGCCGACCAGATCGCCCGCCTCGACAAGGCCAGCGCCGTCACCCCGCCATACCCGTACTACCCCTACTACCGGCTCCCCGACTTCGCCCGGCTGAATCCGCCCGCGGTGTAACGGATCAATAGACGTCGCGGACGTAGCGCTTCTCGGCGACCAACTGCTTCTTGAACGCCAGCGCACCGTCTTCGTCGAGCTTGCCGTGGATCCTGGCGATGGCGAGCAGCGTGTCGTCGACATCCTTGGCCATCCGCGCGGCGTCGCCACATACATAGAAGTGCGCGCCGTCGCGCAGCCAGGACCACAGCTCCGCGCCGTGCTCGATCATCCGGTGCTGTACGTAGATTCGCTCGCGCTGGTCGCGGGAGAAGGCCAGATCGAGGCGGGTGAGGAAGCCGGAGCGGAACATATCTTCCAATTCGGCGCGGTAGTAGAAGTTCTGGGCGGCATGCTGATCGCCGAAGAACAGCCAGTTGCGACCGGTGCAGCCGAGGGCACGGCGCTCCTGGAGGAAGCCGCGGAATGGCGCGATGCCGGTGCCGGGACCGACCATGATCATCGGTGCCGTCGGGTCCAGCGGCGGCCGGAAATGTGGTGCGCGCTGCAGGAAGATCGGCACGGCTGCCGCATCGGCGTCGGCGCGATCGGCGAGGAAGGTCGAGCACACCCCGCCGCGCCGCGCGGCCGATCCGGTCGCCGCCGGATCGCCGTAGCGGACGACACCGACCGTGAGCTGCACTTCATCGGGGCTGACCAGCGGGCTGGAGGAAATCGAATACTGGCGCGGCTGTAGCTTTTTCAGCGTGCCGAGCCATTCGACGAGATCGGCACGCACCGGGAAGTCGCGCAGTACATCGACGGCCTGCCGGTCCCACAGGTAGTTGTCGAGTTCGTTGCGATTATCGCGACGCAGCAGTTTCGCCAGCCGGTTGTTCGGATTACGTTCGGCGATGAAGGTGAGCAGATCGTGGCTGACCTTGGTGATGTCGTAGCGGGTCCGCAGCGCTTGGTCCAGCAGCAATTCCTGGTCATCGACCTCGATGATCCGGCGGCCGTCCAACCCGGTGGCCCCGAGCCATTCGGACACCATCGACTCGCAATTCGCGGGCCACACACCGAGCGAATCGCCGACCTCGTAGGGCGCTTCCAACCCGTGCAGGTCGAATCCGAACTGGCGCACTTCCTTCGGCGATCCGGTATGCGACAGCGGTTCGTTGCGCACCAGCGGTGCGGTCACCGGTGCGTTGCGGGTGAACAGCGCCGGGGCAGAGCTGTTGGTCCGGCCAAGGGGCGGAGCGCTGCGGGTCAGAACCATCGTGGCGGCACCGCCGGTGGTCCGCGCTGGCATCCGAGCTCCATCCGGCCCGGACGAACTCGCTACGGATGCATCGCTGTCCCGACCGCGGTCGAGTGCGGCGAGCACCTCGTCGAGCCAGCGCGCCGCCGATTCCTCGTAATCGGGTTCGCTGTCGACGCGCGCCAGCAGTCGGGTGGCCCCGCGTTCGGTCAGTTCGGCATCCAGTTTGCGACCGTGGCCGCAGAAGTCGTCATAGGAGGAGTCGCCGAGCGCGAAGACCGCGTACCGCATGCCGGTCAACCTGATCACGCTATCGGTCAGGCGTTCCCAGAAGTCGGTGCCGTTATCCGGCGGGCCGCCGTCGCCGAAGGTGCTGCTGATCACGAGCACATCGCCGGTGAGCTCGTCGAGTTCACACGAGTCCATATCGAGCAGTCGCGGGGCGTAACCGCATTCGGCCAGGCGCGTGGCCGCCGTCGCCGCGAAGTCCTCGGCAGTGCCGGTCTGTGACGCCCACAGCACGGTGATGGGGCGGGTCGGTAGCTCATCGGGAATCTCGTCGGCGGGCGAGGATACGGGCAGCGGTGCGGTATCGCGCGAGTACATGCCCGCCAGCAGCCCATCGATCCACAACCGGCTGTGTCGGGTGAGCGGCGCGGACTCCGGCAGCACCGGCTGTCCGGTCACTGGAATGGATTGCAGCGCCGAGAGATATCCGGCGAGATAGATTCGCTCGGTCTCACTGAGCGTCGGAGCCGTGCCGACATCGAGCCCGAGCATGACCGCCAGGGGATGCGCGCCCGCCGAGCCATTGACCGCCGCAGCTGTTCCCGGCGCGGCTGGTGCGCTGACCCGCACCGAGCCGTCCACCCCGGCGGGTGCTTCCGGCTGCGGCACTGCCGCGACCCGCCGCAACGACACCGCGCACGCCTTGTACTCGGGCTGCATCGAGGCCGGATCCACCGCGTCGTTGGTCACGGCGTTGATCGTCAGATACTCGCCCTGCTCGTCATTCCAATGGAACGGCGCGAAGCAATCACCCGGCCGCACCCGGTCGCTGATCTGCACCGGTAGCACCGCTCGTCCACGCCGCGACGCGATTTCGAGCTGTTCGCCTACCTTGACCCCGAGCCGCTGCGCATCGGCGGGATGCACCTCGACGAAGGGCCGCCCGGTCAACTTGGTCAGCTTGTCGATCTTGCCCGTCTTGGTCATGGTGTGCCACTGATGCTGCAGTCGACCGGTGTTCAGCACGAACGGGTAATCGTCGTCGGGCATTTCTTCCGGCGCCATATGCGGGCGCGGCCAGAACACCGCGCGACGGCTGGGCGTCGCGAACGCCAGCCGGGGCTGATGTCTGGTGTCGTCGACGAAAAGCTCCTGGCTGACACCATCATTGAGATAGCGGATCGGATTGCGCGCGCGGTCGGGTTCGGCGCACGGCCACTGCATCGGGCCTTCGCGCAACCGCTCGTAGCTCATGCCACGCAGGTCGTAGCCGGTGGCCGGATTGGCGAACTGCTTGATCTCGTCGAAAATCTGCGCAGTGGAGGAGAATTCGAACCCCTCGAAACCCATTGCCGTGGCTACCTGCGCGATCAGCAGCCAGTCCGGGCGGGCATCGCCGATCGGATCGACCGAGCTCTGCAGCAGCGTGACGTTGCGCTCCGAATTCACCATCACCGCATCGGCTTCGGCCCACAGCGTGGCGGGCAGCAGCAGGTCCGCATAGGCGTTGGTGGCCGTCTCGGTGTAGGCGTCCTGCACGATCACCAGCTCGGCTGCCTCCAGACCGCCGATGACCGTCTTCCGATTGGCGACGGTGGCAACGGGATTGGTGCAGATGATCCAGGCCGCCTTGATTCGACCATCGGACAATTCACGGAACATTTCGATGGTGCCGGGGCCGGCCTCGCTGCGCAGCGTACCGGGTTCGATACCCCATGCGGTCTCGACGAAGGTGCGGTCGGCGGGAGCGAGCAGGCTGCGCTGTCCGGGCAAACCCGGACCCATATAGCCCATTTCGCGTCCGCCCATGGCATTCGGCTGACCGGTCAGCGAGAACGGTCCACTGCCCGGACGGCAGATGGCGCCGGTGGCCAGGTGCAGATTGCAGATCGCGTTGGTGTTCCAGGTGCCGTGGGTGGACTGGTTGAGTCCCATGGTCCACAGCGACATCCATTCGCCCGCTTCGCCGATCCAGCGGGCGGCCGTGCGGATATCGTCCTCGGCCAATCCGGTGATCTCGGCGACCTTGTCCGGTGCGTAGTCGGCGAGGAATTCGGGCATCGCCGCCCACCCCTCGGTGTGTTCGGCGATGAAATCCGCGTCTATATCGCCGTTTTCGACGAGCAGGTACAGCAGCCCGTTCAAGAGGGCGAGATCGGTGCCCGGTGCGATCTGCAGGAACAGGTCGGCCCGCGCCGCGGTATCGGTGCGCCGCGGATCCACCACGATCAGCTTCGCGCCTTCCTTGACCCGGTCGGCCATGCGCAGATACAGAATCGGATGGCAGTCGGCCATATTCGCGCCGATCACGAAGAACAGATCGGCGTGCTCGAAGTCGTCATAGGATCCGGGCGGCCCGTCCGCGCCGAGCGACTGCTTGTACCCGGTCCCGGCGCTGGCCATGCACAGCCGGGAATTGGCCTCGATGTGCTTGGTCCGCAGATAGCCCTTGGCCAGTTTGGTCGCCAGGTACTGCGCCTCCAGCGACATCTGCCCGGAGACGTACAACGCGATCGCGTCCGGTCCGTGTTCGTCCAGGATCGCCCGCAGCCGGGTCGCCGCCTCGTGCACCGCCTCATCGACGGGTAACGGCACCGGCACTTGGCCGCGCTCGGGCCGCCGGTACGCGGTCTCCATCCGCCCCGGTGTCCGCATCAACTCCAGATGCGTGGCGCCCTTGGTGCACAGCCTGCCCGCATTTGCCGGATGCAGCTTGTCACCGCGCACCTTGGCGATGACCGGCGCACCATCCGCGCCCACCCGCGTCTCGACGGTGATGCCGCAGCCGACACCGCAATATGAGCACGCCGTGCTGACGGTGCTCGTGCGGTCGGAGCCTGCATCGGTCATGCCACCGATCATGCTGATCGCCGATTGCGCCGGATTTACCCAACGTTATCGGGAGGTGACAAATAGCCTCACCGCATGAGAATTCGCCGGTGAGGTGTGGCGTGCACCACAAAAATATGCCATGACCAGGCTGTTAGCCCATTTTGTAGCCGCGGTGCAGCGCGACGATGCCGCCCGTCAGATTCCGCCACTTCACCGACGACCAGCCCGCGTCCGCGATCCGCAGCGCCAACTGCCGCTGATTCGGCCAGGCGCGGATGGATTCGGCGAGATAGACGTAGGCATCCGGATTGCTGCTGACCGCCCGCGCGACCTTCGGCAGCGCCTTCATCAGGTACTCCATATAGACGGTGCGGAAACCCGGCACCACCGGCGTGGAGAACTCGCAGACCACCAACCGCCCGCCCGGCTTGGTGACCCGCAGCATCTCGCGCAACGCCTGTTCGCTCTCGGAAATATTGCGCAGTCCGTAGGAGATGGTCACCCCGTCGAACGAATTGTCGGCGAAGGGCAGTGCGGTCGCATCGGCCGCCACCATCGGCACATCGCGGAACTTGCCAGCGGCGAGCATGCCCTGCGAGAAGTCGGCCGCCAAACACCAAGCGCCGGATTTCGCCAGGTCGAGCGTCGAAATACCGGTACCCGCTGCGAGATCGAGCACCCGCTCACCCGGTCGGGGCGCCAGCGCCTTGCGCACCGCCCAGCGCCAATATCTGTCCTGCCCCATCGAGATGACGGCGTTGGTCAGGTCGTATCGCCGCGCGACGCCGTCGAACATCGACGCGACCTCGTGCGGCTGCTTGTCCAACGAGGCCCGAACCGATTCCCGCTGCTCTGTTTTCGCCACACCCCGAACCTACCGCGCGTACCAGCTGCCCTGCGAGACTCCCGCGCCGAACTGGCCCAGACAATCAGAGCCGCCGCTGTCGATGCCTGTTTTCGCCGTGGTCACACGCGCCACCTGGCGAGAATTGGGGACTTGGAGGTCGCGAAACTCACAGGGCGGCGTCGCGAATCCGCACCCGTCAAGCAGTGTGCGGCAATTGGATCCGAATACCGGTGACGTCGGCGTAGTGACCCATCAACTCCGTGCAGATGGCGGGCCAGGTCCGGTGCAGCACCGACTTGCGCGCGGCACCGGCGAACCTTGCCCTGAGTACCGGATCACGAAGCGCCCCAACCGCGCTGGGGAGTAGTTCGCAGAAGCGATCCACGGGTAGGAGGTAGCCGTTGCGGCAGTGCGCGATCAGATCGCGCGGTCCACCCGCATCGGGTCCGATCACCGGAACCCCCGCGGCCAGTGCCTCCTGCACACCCTGACAGAACGTCTCGTGCTCGCCCGCGTGCACCATCACGTCCAGACTTGCGTAGGCCTGCGCCAACTCCGCACCGCCGAGTTCACCGGTGAATACCGCGGTGGGCATCATCCGCGCCAACCGGGCCCGTTCCGGCCCGTCCCCGACGATCACCAGTTGGATCTGCGGATCGCTCGCCAGCACCGCGAGTCGCTCCACATGTTTCTCCGGAGCCAGCCGACCGACAAACCCGACGAGCAGCCTGTCCCGCCCGCGCAACCAGGACGCCCGCAGCTCCGGCCGTTTCGCCGACGGTGTGAACCGGGCGATATCGACCCCGCGCCCCCACCGGTGCACCCGCGGAATACCGTGCCGCGCCAGATCCTCGGCGGCCGCGCGCGAGGGCGCCAACGTCCGGGTCGCGCCCTCATGGATCCGCCGCGTCCATGCCCACGCCGCCCGACTGGCCAGCCCGAGCCCATAACTCTTCGCGAATCCGGCGACATCGGTCTGATAGATCGCCACCGACGGCAGGTCCAAGCGCGTCGCGGCGCCGAGTCCACCCGCGCCGAGCAGGAACGGCGAGGCCAGATGCACCACATCGGCGTCGAAGTCGTCGATCACGGCGGTGATTCCGGGTTGCGGCAGGCCGACCGGCAAGGAACTGACCTTTGGCACCATCACAGCGGGCACCCGATACACCGGGAACCGACCGTAGAAGTCCGGGGCGGCGGACTGCCCGCGCGGTGTATCCGGCGCGATCACCAACGCCTCGTGACCGTGTTGATCCAGGTGGTCCAGCACCCGGAGTACGGAATTGACGACGCCGTTCATATTCGGCAGGAACGACTCCGAAACGATGGCTACGCGCACCATGTCAGGTTGACCCGTGCACCGCGCCACGCCGTCACGTCGACATGACCGGTACGCAAAGATCCGGCGAACTATCGGGGGTGCCGGTCGACTCAGGTAGCGCCCGCGGCGGCGCGGGCTCCGTCCACGGGTCCTGGCGTGCGGCGTCGCGTGCGGACCAGAATCCACATCGTAGGCAGCGCCACACCCCACACCACCACGATCACCGACAGCGCGGGCTGAATCGCGACCCGCGCATCACGCCCGGCCACCCGCACCAGATCCGGATCACTGCGGTTGTACTCCACATTGATCCGCTCGCCCACGGTGAGATTGGTCGGATACAGCACGCCGACCTTCGGATTGTGCGTCTTCCCGTCGGGCGTCACATAGGTGACCGCCGAGCGCAGCCGCCCGGCCGAGAGCACCTCGGCGGAGGTCACACCCTTGTCGGAGCTGATCAGATAGTCATTGCGCCAGGCGGCGAGCACCAGGAGCCCGACCAGCGCGCTGATCACCATCGCCGCTGTCAGGACACCGATCCTGGCCCGCCGCAGGCGGTTCGACCGCCTTTCGGACTGGCTGGTTTCCGACACCACAACAGGCTACTTGCCGCCTCCGCTAGCCTGTGCGCCCATGTCCCGAAAATTCAGCTTCACCGTGCCCTACGCCGTACCGGTCGAAGACCTTCACCGGGCACTCACCAACGACGAACTCTGGCGGTCCCGGTTCGCCGCTGCCGCGACCGCCACCCTCGACCTATCGCATCCGGATGGCGCGGACACCATCCGCATCCATATGACGGAAACGGCAAGCGATGACAAGATTCCCGGCATCGTGAGCAAGGTGCTCAAGAGCGATCTGGTGCTCTCGCGCACCGACAACTGGCGGGCACTGGACGGCGAGATCGCCAAGGGCACCTTCGAGGGCGCCACCGGCGGCATCGCCTCCCAGATGTCGGGTACCTACGAACTGCGCCCGACCGCCGAAGGGTCGGAAATCGAGGTCGTCGGCACTGTGCAGGTGAAGGTCCCGCTGGTCGGCGGCGCCATCGAACCGCTCGCCGAACAACTGCACCATCGGGTGCTCAGGAGCGAGCGCAAACATATCGAGCAGTGGTTCGCCACGCAGGCCAGCGCCTGACTCGTCCGTCTGCCCGCCGCCCCGGCAAAAGCCGGGGCGGGTCAGCGCCGTTCGTCAGGCGAAGTCCTGCGGACTGAATTCCTTGGACTCCACCAGCACCAGCCAGTTGCCGGAGTTGTCGCGGATGATCGCCTCCGTGCCGTAGGGGCGTTCGGCGGGCGGCTGGATGAATTCCACGCCCTTGGCGGTCAGCTCCTCGAAGGTCTTCTGACAGTTATCGGTCTTCAACCCGAGCGCGCCGTGGGTGCCGTTGGCCAGTGCCCGGCGGATGGCGTCGGCCAGGTTCTCATCGAGCGGCGGTCCCGGAATCATCAAGGTGACCTCGAGTTCGCGATGGTCGGGATGTGCGACGCTGACCCAGCGGAATCCGTTGTCGCCCATGGTCACATCGCTGGTCTCGACGAATCCGAGCTTATCGATGTACCACTGCTTCGACGCGTCCTGGTCGGTGACGTACACGGTGACCAGGGAAACATTCGTAATTGTCATGCTCTAAAGGCTAGAAAACGCGCTGATCCCGCCGCTTCTCCGAAATTGCTGACCTGTGCTCAACAGTGGCGATTCAACTCGGCGGTTTGCGGTCCGACAGCCCGTGCATGAACACATAGCAGCCCGGAATGCGCGGTGCTCCATCGGCGAATTTGGCCTGATACTCCGACGGCGTGACCCCGACCAACTGCCGGAACTTACTGCTGAACGACCCGAGACTGCTGTACCCGACCAGCATGCAGACCTCGGTCACGGTGAGGTTGGTGGCCCGCAGATAATCCTGCGCCCGCTCGATCCGCCGCTGCGCCAGATACGCCGCGGGCGTCACCCCGTAGACCGCCGCGAATGCGCGCAGAAAGTGATACTTCGAAACCCCTGCGGCAGCGGCCAATTCATCGAGGTTCAACGGCTCGGCATAGCTGCGATCGGCAAAGTCCCGCGCCCGCCGCAGATGCGGCAGCAGATAGAGCGCGGGCAATCCGGTCATCTCAGCTGAACGGAGCGAGTTCGTCGAAACGGTAGGACGCCCGGCCCGCGGCGCGCCACGCGCGTGCGGTCAGATCCAGATCCTCGTCGGTGACCAGATTGCCCATCACCCGAACCGCGGTGCGCTGCAAATATTTCGACCGCATCACCGGCGGCCCGCCCAGTGGCACCATCCGCGGATGGGTCGCCAATCCGGCGATCCGCCGCGCCACCGAGAACGTGCGCCCGTAGCGTGCCCGCAACAGCTCCGGCCACACCGTCGTGAGATCCGGTTCGTCCAGCAGCCCGGCGAGCATATGACCGCCCTCCAAGCCGTAATCGATGCCCTCACCGTTGAGTGGATTCACACAGCCCGCGGCGTCGCCTATCAGTACCCAGTTGCGTCCCGCGACATTCGACACCGCGCCACCCATCGGCAGCAGCGCCGATGCGACCGCCCGCAGCGACCCCTCGAACTGCCACTCCTCGCGACGCAGCGAGGTGTAGTGCTCCAGCAGTGGTTTCAGTGCGATATGCGAAGGCCGCTTCGCGGTGGCCAGCGATCCCACACCGATATTCACCTCGCCATTGCCCAGCGGGAACACCCAGCCGTAGCCGGGCACCAGTTCGCCGTCGGCATTGCGTAGCTCCAGATGCGAGGTGATCCACTGATCGTCGCTGCGCGCCGATGTGATGTAGGCGCGGGCCGCGGTGCCATAGGCGTACTGCCGATGCCAGGTACGCCCCAGCAGTTTGCCGATCGGAGAGCGGACGCCGTCGGCGACGACGAGTGTCTTGCAGCCGATCGAATGGGTGCCATCCGCCGTCCGCACGGTCACACCGATGACGCGCTCACCCGCGCGGATGACATCGATCACCTTTGTGCCGTCCA
Source organism: Nocardia sp. CA-107356 (assembly GCF_050946365.1). NCBI lineage: Bacteria > Bacillati > Actinomycetota > Actinomycetes > Mycobacteriales > Nocardiaceae > Nocardia > Nocardia sp. CA-107356. Next base: position 996,466 of record NZ_CP191992.1, read on the forward strand.
GCATCCTGGCCCCGGACTTCACCGCTGTCTCACGCAGCTTGTCGTCGAGTTCGGTTCGGGGAACGGCACTTCCATAGGTTGGGAAGGAACCGCCCGGCCACGGCAGCAAGGCCTCGCGGCCGAAGCCGGTCATCCGCAGGCCGTGGTTCACGGTGTGTGCGCGCAGCCAATCGCCGAGTCCGAGGTTCTCCAATTCGGCGGTCGCGCGCGGGGTGAGTCCATCGCCGCAGGTCTTGTCACGTGGGAAGACGGCGGAATCGGTGAGCACGACATCGCGGCCAGCCCGCGCTGCCCATGCGGCGGCAGCCGAACCGGCCGGTCCGGCGCCGACCACGAGCACTTCGGTCTGCGTGGGAATCGCGCTGTGCGTCGCCCCGTCCCCGTCCGCGGGTGTGACATCCGGTGAACCCATGCGGTCAATACTCGCAGGAGGGTTCGGTTGATGTCGACGCTGCCCGTCTGTGCCGCACACCATGCGATCGATGAGCTCGGAAAAGAATATGCGAAAGTGTCTGATACACCGCATAGTGACGGTGTTCATGGGCCGCGCGGCGGGGACACGCTAGGTTCTCTACCGTGGGGTTGGACGCATCGCTGGGAGAAGAGATGAGCACATCGGCTGTGAGTGAGGAGAGCACGGTGGTTGCCGGAGTCGATCTCGGTGACACCGAGCTTGCGGCGACCGTGCGCAACGGGCTCATCGACGTCGAGAAACTGCTGATCGATGAACTGTCCGACGGCGAGCTGTTCCTGCAGGAGGCGGCACTGCATCTGGCCAAGGCCGGAGGTAAGCGATTCCGCCCGCTGTTCACCATCCTCACCGGGCAGCTCGGCCCGCGCCCGACCGATCCCGCCCTGATCACCGCGGGCACCGTCGTCGAACTGGTGCATCTGGCGACCCTCTACCACGACGATGTGATGGACGAGGCCCCGATGCGCCGCGGCGCACCGAGCGTGAATTCGCGCTGGGGCAACAGCATCGCCATCCTCGCGGGCGACTATCTCTTCGCGCACGCGTCACGGCTCACGTCGACTCTGGGTCCCGATGCGGTGCGGATCATCGCCGAGACCTTTGCCGAACTGGTCACCGGCCAGATGCGGGAAACCATGGGCGCCCGCGATTCCCAGGATCCGGTGGAGCACTACCTGCGTGTGGTCTGGGAGAAGACCGGCTCACTGATCGCCGCCGCCGGACGTTTCGGCGGCACCTTCTCCGGCGCCGACACCGAGCATGTCGAACGGTTGGCACGGCTCGGCGACGCGGTCGGTACCGCCTTCCAGATCTCCGACGACATCATCGATATCTCCTCGGCCGCGGAACAGTCCGGTAAGACGCCGGGCACCGATCTGCGCGAGGGCGTGCACACCCTGCCGGTGTTGTACGCGCTGCGCGATGAGGGCGCCGAGGGCGATCGCCTGCGCAAGCTGCTCGCTCAGCCGCTGCAGACCGACGCCGAGGTCGAAGAGGCGCTCGCCCTGCTCGCCCACTCCCGCGGCATGGTGCTGGCCAAGGAGAAGCTGCAGGGTTACGCCGATATCGCGCACGCCGAACTCTCCGCACTGCCATCGGGTCCGGCCAACGACGCCCTGGAGCGCCTGGTCCGCTACACCATCGAACGCGTCGGCTAGTGATTTCGGCCCGGCCGGACGCCGCCACGCCGGACTCGATCACACCAGGAACTTTGCCCACGATCTCTATCGTTGATCTGCCGTAGGACACTCAACGAACGGGGGAGTGGGCAAGGAGACCTATGCACACGCACGGGTATGCGAATGGGCTGAAGACGTTCGGGCTCATGGTCGGCCTCTCGGCCTTGATCGTGTTCGCCGGAGCGGTGTTCCGCAGCCCGACCATTCTCTTCCTGGCGATTCTGCTCGCGGTGGGCATGAACGCCTACGCCTATTTCAACAGCGACAAGATCGCGTTGAAGGCCATGCACGCGCAACCGGTCAGCGAGCTGGAGGCCCCGGTCATCTATCGCATCGTGCGCGAACTCGCGACCACCGCGCGTCAGCCGATGCCGCGGCTCTACATCAGCCCGACGAACGCGCCCAATGCGTTCGCGACCGGCCGCAGTCCTCGCCATGCCGCCGTCTGTTGTACCAGCGGCATCCTGCAGATCCTCGACGAGCGCGAGTTGCGCGCGGTACTCGGCCACGAGCTATCGCACGTCTACAACCGCGACATCCTCGTCTCCTCGATAGCGGGCGCACTGGCCGCGGTCATCTCCGGCCTGGCCAACCTGGCCTTCTTCGCCTCGGTGTTCGGCGGCAATCGCAACGGCGATGGCCCCAATATCCTCGGCGTCATCCTGGTGACGCTGCTGGGTCCGATCGCGGCGACCCTGGTCAAATTGGCTGTCTCCCGCTCCCGCGAATACCAAGCCGACCAGTCCGGTGCAGAGCTGACCGGCGACCCGCTCGCCCTCGCCTCGGCACTGCGCAAGCTGGAGCGTGGCGTACAGGCCGCCCCGCTGCCCCCTGAGCCGCAGCTGACGGCCCAATCGCACCTGATGATCGCCAACCCCTTCCGTGCCGGTGAGCGCGCAGCCCGCTTGTTCTCCACGCACCCCCCGATGGCCGAGCGCATCGCCCGCCTCGAGGAAATGGCGGGCGGCCCCCGCACCTACTGATCCCCGAGCGCCGGTCTCCCCGGCGCTCAGTCGTGTTCAGCCGCTAGTTCCTGTTCATAGGCCCGCAGTGTCGCCACGAACATCTGCCGCTGCTCGGCATCCAACGGTTCGAGCACCTTGCGCCAAGCCCGTGCACTGCCGCCGAGCCACGCGTTGACCGACTTCTCGTGGGCCGCCGCGATCCCCACGATGGTCCGACGCCGGTCGGCCTCATCCGAGCGCCGCTCCAGCACGCCCTGACGACTCAGATCGCCCACCATCAGGCTGACGGTCGTCGGTGCCACCTCCAGTCGCGCCGCCAGATCGTTCACCGTCATCGGCCCCTCGAACACCAGATTCGCCAGCAATGACAGATGCCGCGGCGCCAGCGAAAACGCTTGCAGCTCTTCGGGAACGCGCATCTTCTTGGCTCGTCCCACCACCCGGGGCATGAGCAACAGCAGGCTCCGAATGCCCTCTTCCACCTCGATGCCACGTACGCCCGTTGACATCCCGCACACCTCCAAATAACCTTTGCATGCAAAGTAATTTTGCTTGCAAAGCAAAATCTAATATCTCTGGCAAGGCTAGTACCAGCGGTCGCCGGTCCGCCCGGCGATCCGGAAGGACATACGACATGACCGATTCACGGCCGAGTTCGGCATCGGATTTCAACGCGGCGATCATCGAGGAGTTCCGCGCGAGCGCGGGTCGGGTCGGCGGGATGTTCGAGGGGGTGCCGCTCGTCCTGCTGACCACGGTTGGGGCGAAAAGCGGCCGCGAGCACACCACGCCGGTCTGCTATCGCCGAGACGGCGATCGCCTGCTGGTTTTCGGTTCGAACGGCGGCTCCGATACCCACCCGGCGTGGTTCTACAACGTGCGCAAGCACCCGGTGGTGACCGTGGAGATCGGCGAAGCGGACGGCGTCGAGGCATTTCGGGCGACCGCCGCCGTGCTCGCGGGTGCAGAGCGCGATCGGTGCTACACCGAGCAGGCCGAACGCGATCCGGCATTCGCCGCATATCAAGCGGGGACCTCGCGGGTCATACCGGTGATCGCGCTGCACCGGCAACGGCCACCCTCGATCGGCCGCCGCGGCGTCATCGCCGGGGCGGCTGTCGCGGCGACCGCGGTCGCGGGCGTCTCCGCCGCGATCATCGGCTCCGGCGGTGCGGCGCCCGAACAGCCGGTGCGGCGCACGGCTGCCATCGGCGATCACCTGCGCACTGTGCACGAACAACTGCGTCGCGATCTGGCGACGGTCCGCGCGCAACTCGATCAAATTCAGGACATGAGTGAAATCCCCAGTCTGCCAACCGATCTGCGTAGTCACTGCATCGCATTCTGCGGTGCGCTGCACGAACATCACACCAACGAGGACGGAGTCTTTCCGGCACTGGCCCGACAGCATCCGGAGCTGGTTCCGGTGGTCGAGCGGCTGCAGCGTGAGCACGGTGTGGTCGCCGCGGCGCTGGCCGAACTACAGCAACTGCTCGACAGTGCTGATCCTCGCCGTCAGCGTGCCGAATTCGATCGGCTCGCAAATGAATTGGAAACCCATTTCCGCTATGAAGAGGACGAACTGGTGGCGACCCTGAATGCGACCGACCCGGCCGCCCTTCGGCAGCGGTAGTCCCGGCCATTCATGAATTGAACTCGTTCAGCGGAAAAGAGAAACCCCCGCCGATCATCATGATCGACGGGGGCTTTCGGTGGCAGGTGTAGGATTCGAACCTACGTAGGCTTTCACCGACAGATTTACAGTCTGCTCCCATTGGCCGCTCGGGCAACCTGCCGTCGCGCTTCTCGGCGCGCAGAGCAGCTTACAACGAACCCGCACCCATAATGCAAACCGGCTGGCCATCGGCCATGCGACGGGACTACGGTCGCGCTCCGGGGTAGAACTGACGGTGACCGGATCACCCGGTCTCAGCGACTGCTCGCAGGTCGCTCGAAAGGGGTCGCCGAGACCCGTTGGACCGCCAGGACAGGAGCGAAGTGTGGCCGATTCGTCTTTCGATGTTGTCAGCAAGGTCGACCGTCAGGAGGTCGACAACGCGCTGCATCAGGCGGAGAAGGAGCTGAACACCCGCTACGACTTCCGTGGCACCGGCGCGACCATCGAATGGTCCGGTGAGGACAAGATCGTACTGACCGCCGAGGCCGAGGAGCGGGTCAAGGCGGCGCTGGATGTGTTCAAGGAAAAGCTGATCCGCCGCGATATTTCGCTCAAGGCATTCGACGCCGCCGACCCGGCGGCCTCGGGTAAGACCTACAAAATCACCGGCACCCTGGTGCAGGGTATCGACGCCGAACATGCGAAGAAGATCTCCAAAAAGATCCGCGACGAGGGCCCCAAGGGTGTCAAGGCGCAGATCCAAGGGGACGAACTACGCGTCTCCAGCAAGAAGCGCGACGACCTGCAGGCGGTGATCTCTTTGCTGAAGGGTGAGGACTTCGGCATCGCACTGCAGTTCGTCAATTACCGCTAGCTGCCACTCGACGGGTGGTCGCAAACCCGCTCTGACCACCCGGTTTGGAACTGCGACCGGTGAGTGTGTAACCTCGTTCAAGACTTCGCCGCGCCGGGGTCGACATCGAAGATCACGGTGCGGAGCTAGTCATGCCCCCTTAGCTCAGTCGGTAGAGCGTTTCCATGGTAAGGAAAAGGTCAACGGTTCGATTCCGTTAGGGGGCTCGCCGGATTGCCGGTGGTGACCGACTCGGCATCGCTACAACCCCCACTTCGTGGGGCCGGGCGCGGCATCACCAAGGCAATGCGACCCCGTGGCGGTGTAGCTCAGTCGGTAGAGCAAACGACTCATAATCGTTGTGTCGCCGGTTCAAGTCCGGCCATCGCTACCAAAGACCGATCAGTCCATCTGGTTGACCCGAAAGAAGGAATATCGTGGCCGCGAAGTCCACCGATGTCCGGCCAAAGATCACCTTGGCCTGCGAGCAGTGCAAGCACCGCAACTACATCACCAAGAAGAACCGGCGCAATGACCCGGATCGGCTGGAGCTGAAGAAGTTCTGCCCGAACTGTGGCACGCACCGGGCGCACCGCGAATCCCGCTAGTCCACTACGCGTGTCGCTGCCGCGTTGATTGGCTTCCGGGTTTCGTCCCGGATTCTCGGGTCGTGACACTTGCGAGGGCCGGACATCATGTCCGGCCCTGACGTGTTTCACGGTGCCGACCGCGGCGCACGAGGGAGCGTAGCGAGTGAGTAATAGACACAGCCGCCAATGCGGGCACGACAGAGCCGAGCGTTAGCGAGGCGCCGTCGTGAACGCTCGTCGACTCCGGCTGCGGGGTCAGATAGGTACAGTCCTCCCGTGACAATCAACACCGGTACAGACGAAGCGGTCGCAATGGACGAAGAACTCGACCCCGCGGCCCATGCCGCGGCGATGGTCGGTCATCACTACCGCGTCGACGACTACTACGAGGTCGGCCGTGAGAAGGTGCGTGAATATGCCCGCGCCGTACAGGACTATCACCCGCTGCACTGGGATGAGGATGCCGCGCAGGAGTACGGCCACGACAACCTGCTCGCCCCACTGACCTTTATCTCCCTGGTCGGAATTCTGGCCCAACGCAAGCTCTTCGAGCAGATCGTCACAGGTTATGACCTGAGCCAGATCATGCAGACCGATCAGATCCTGGAATTCCATCGGCCGATCAAGGTCGGCGACCGGCTGATCTGCGATGTCTACCTGCACTCGTTCCGGCAGGCCTTCGGCGGCGACATCATCGTCACCAAGAACATCGTCACCGCGCAGAACGACGAGGTGGTGCTCACCACCTACACCACGTTGATCGGGCGCAGCGGCGGCGATATCGACCCGAACCTGCAGGGCGCGGTCCGCAATGTGCTCATGCACGGTATCGGCGAGGACGCTCCCGCCCACCACCCGCGCACCTCGGGCGTGCCCGAGGTGCCGGTGACCGCAGCGCCCGCGATCACGCCGCGCAAGCATGCGATCAACTTCGCCGACGTCACCGTCGGCGACGAGCTGCCGCCGCGCACCGTCCGGTTGACGCGCGGCGACCTGGTGAACTACGCGGGTGTGTCCGGTGACGCGAATCCGATCCACTGGAGCGACGAGGTCGTCAAACTGGTCGGCCTGGACAACGTTGTCGCGCACGGCATGCTCACCATGGGCCTCGGCGGCGGTTTCGTCACCTCCTGGCTCGGCGATCCCGGCGCGGTCAAGGAGTACAACGTGCGCTTCACCAGCCCGGTCTACGTCGGCTCCGAGGAGCCCGCCGAGGTCGAGTACACGGGTAAGGTGAAGTCGGTGGATCCGGAGACTCGGACCGCGGTCGTCGCCATCGTGGCGAAGGCGGCGGGCAAGAAGATCTTCGGACGGGCGACTGCAACGGTGCAATTGGCCTGACCTGGTCGATCGACCCTGATTGGCAAATGCCGCAGGCGGTAACGTACACTCAGATTTCTGGGGTTCACCAGCCGCTGCGCGCTGCTCTGCAAGGGCTGGTTCCAAGTGGGTCCGCAAGGATTCACCAACGGGGCCGGCAACTGCCTGAGTGGCGCGCGTGTTGTGTGACACCAGATAGCAAGAACGACAACTGAACACCGAACAGTGGTTGGACAGCTGTGATCGTCCAACCGAAGGGGCGTAGCTCAACTGGCAGAGCAGCGGTCTCCAAAACCGCAGGTTGCAGGTTCAAGTCCTGTCGCCCCTGCCCTGGATGCCAGCGACGAAAGGATCGACGTGGTCGACGAGCGGGATAGCCGCCACGGCGCGCACGCGGCCGAGGACGACGACACCGCCGCGGTGGCTCGGCCGAGCGGCAAGCGGTCCGTGCGGCGGACTCGCAATGCGTCGCAAGCCGATACGGGTTCGGTCGCCACGATCGACCGGCCCTCGTTGGCCAAGGCATCCAAGAAGACCGATCGGGCCGAGCGCAAGAAGACGGGTAACCCGTTCAAGCGTTTGATCAAGTTCCTGCGCGAAGTAGTCGCGGAACTGCGCAAGGTGATCTGGCCCAACCGGAAGCAGATGGTCACCTATACGAGCGTTGTTCTGGTGTTCGTGATCTTCATGGTCGCGTTCATCAGCGGGTTGGATCTGGCGTTCATCAAAGGTGTCAACTGGCTGTTCGGCTAGCTGATCGCCGCCGACGCCGGTAGCCGATCCCGGGTTGGCGCGTTACAGCGCGCCCGGCCCGGTACGCAAAGGATGTACGTGACGACACAGGAAGCGAGTGCCCCAGTGAGCACCCCGGAGAACGACACAACCGACGAGTTCCCGGTCGACGACGCGGTGGAGACCGTCGAGGAGTCCGTGGCCGTCGAGGAAGCTGTGGTCGACGAATCCGACGCCGCTGACGCCGAAGCTGTCGAGGCTGCTCCTGTCGATGCCGAACCCGCCGATCCTGTCGCCGAGATGAAGGCCGCGCTGCGTCGCGCCCCCGGCGATTGGTACGTGATCCACTCGTACGCCGGTTACGAGAACAAGGTGAAAGCCAACCTCGAGACCCGCGTGCAGAACCTGGACCTCGAGGACTACATCTTCCAGGTCGAGGTGCCGACCGAAGAGGTCACCGAGATCAAGAACGGCCAGCGCAAGCACGTCAACCGCAAGGTGCTGCCCGGCTACATCCTGGTCCGGATGGAACTCAACGACGAGTCGTGGGGCGCGGTGCGCAACACGCCCGGCGTCACCGGTTTCGTCGGCGCCACCTCGCGCCCGTCACCGCTTTCCATCGATGACGTGGTGAAGTTCCTGGTCCCGGCCGCGCAGCAGCAGAAGAAGCCCGCCGCCGAGGCCGCCGCCGCGGCCTCGTCCGCCACCGATATCGCACCCAAGCCGGTCATCGAGGTCGACTTCGAGGTCGGCGAGTCGGTGACCGTGATGGACGGCCCGTTCGCGACGCTGCCCGCCAGCATCTCCGAGGTCAACGCCGAGCAGCAGAAGCTCAAGGTGCTCGTGTCGATCTTCGGTCGCGAGACGCCGGTCGAGCTGGCGTTCACCCAGGTCGCGAAGATCTAGACCAACTCTGCCGCCCCGGCGACGGGACGACGGAATGGATCGGCCCGGACCACGGGTTGATTCACCTTGGACTTGCAAAGAGCAAGGAAAACAGACACCTAGGAAAGAAAGATGCCCCCCAAGAAGAAGAAGCTCGCCGGGATCATCAAGCTTCAGATCCAGGCCGGCCAGGCGAACCCGGCCCCTCCGGTCGGCCCCGCGCTCGGTCAGCACGGCGTCAACATCATGGAGTTCTGCAAGGCGTACAACGCCGCGACCGAGTCGCAGCGTGGCAACGTCATTCCGGTCGAGATCTCGGTGTACGAGGACCGGTCCTTCGACTTCAAGCTGAAGACCCCGCCCGCTGCTCGGCTGCTGCTCAAGGCCGCCGGTGTGCAGAAGGGTTCGGCCGAGCCGCACAAGACCAAGGTCGCGAAGATCACCATGGACCAGGTCCGGGAGATCGCCAAGACCAAGCAGGAAGATCTGAACGCCAAGGACATCGACCAGGCGGCCAAGATCATCGCGGGCACCGCTCGCTCGATGGGTATCACCGTCGAGGGCTGAGTTCCCGTAATCCCGGACCAGTCGCCGGGATCCACGTGGGAGGGCCTGCCAGGCCCGGCAACCACATCTGAACACCGATAAGGACACAGACAAAATGGCAAAACGAAGCAAGGCGTATCTCGCCGCGGCCGAGAAGGTCGATCGCAATCAGCTCTACTCCCCGCTGGCCGCCGCGCGCCTGGCGAAGGAGACCGCAACCACCAAGACCGACGCGACCGTCGAGGTCGCCGTCCGTCTCGGCGTGGATCCCCGCAAGGCCGACCAGATGGTCCGCGGCACGGTCAACCTGCCGCACGGCACCGGTAAGACCGCCCGCGTCATCGTGTTCGCGGCCGGTGAGAAGGCCGCCGAGGCCGAGGCCGCCGGTGCGGACGCCGTCGGCGCCGAGGATCTGATCGAGCGGATCCAGGGCGGCTGGCTGGACTTCGACGCAGCGATCGCCACCCCGGACCAGATGGCCAAGGTCGGCCGGATCGCGCGCGTCCTCGGCCCGCGCGGCCTGATGCCGAACCCGAAGACGGGCACGGTCACCAACGATGTGACCAAGGCCGTCAACGACATCAAGGGCGGCAAGATCAACTTCCGCGTCGACAAGCAGGCCAACCTGCACTTCGTCATCGGCAAGGCGTCCTTCGACGATGCCAAGCTGGTGGAGAACTACGGTGCCGCGCTGGAGGAGATCCTGCGTGTCAAGCCGTCGACCGCCAAGGGCCGCTACGTCAAGAAGGTGACGGTCTCGACGAACACCGGACCGGGCATCCCGGTGGACCCGAACCGCACCCGCAACTTCCTCGAAGAGGATGCGTAAGTAGCACCCTGGCTCTTCGGTAGCCCAGCTCTTCGGAAGCTGAGCGTTATCGCAGGAAGCTGAGCATTACCGCAGGGGCGGGAACGCGAATCGCGTTCCCGCCCTTTGTGCGTATTCGGCCGATTCCCGTGGGGTGGCGGCGCTCGGCGCTCGCGGTGCAGCGGGCGCACCGCGAACCGGACTAATTCACCCGCGGCGACGGTTGGCCATGAGGTGACCGCTGTACTGCTCATCTCCGGAAGCACGCGTAGTGCTTCGACCAATACCGCCGCACTGCGCACCGTCGCGGCGATCGCGCCGGCGGGTGTCGAAACTTTCTGGTACGAGGGCCTCGCCGAACTTCCGGCATTCAGCCCGGACGATGACGGAACCGGCCATCCGGCGGTTGCCGCACTGCACGAACATATTTCGCGCGCCGACGCGGTCCTGCTCTGCACCCCGGAATACGCGGGCACCCTCCCGGGCAGCTTCAAGAACCTGCTCGATTGGACCGTCGGCGCCGCCGACCTCTACGAAAAGCCAACGGCCTTCCTCAATGTCGCCGCCCAAGGCCGCGGCGAAGGCGCGGCCGCCACCCTGACCACGGTGCTGGGCTACGTCGGTGCCCTCGTCGATCCCGCCACCTGCGCCCGTCTCCCCGTATCCCGCGACGCCGTGGACACCAACGGCCTGGTCACCACCCCCGACTTCCGCACCGGCGCACTGACAGCCCTCACCCGCCTGGTCCAACAGACCACCCCCGCCTGACCTCGCCGAGGCGAGTCGACCGGTGGCTTTCGGACCGGGTCCGAGCCACCATTCGACTCGCCTCGACGGTTAGTTTTCCTGGGGCGCTGCGGATTTGCGCCAGCCGAGGAGGACTGAGTCGCCCTGCTGGACACCCCAGGGCAGGAAGATGGCTACGACGATGGCGCATACGACGACGGCGCTCGCGGCTACCAGGGATGCGGCGTGGGAACCCTGCAAAGCCGCCGTTTTCATGGCGGTGATGAGGTTTTCGCGCTGGGCATCGAAGAACGGCGCCAGCTCCCGTTTCCGGATCTCCAGCACGCTGAGCGGACTGGCCTTCACCAGACTGCGCTCGTGCGCGTTCATCATCCCTGCGGGCACCCGGTCGATCAGCGGTGAAACCCGAGTCGTGTAGTAGGAGGCCACGATCGAGCCGAGGACCGCGACGCCGAGCGTGCCACCGATCTCTCGCGTGGTGTCGTTGACCGCCGACCCCGCGCCCGCCTCGTTGAGCGGCAGCGACGACATGATGGATTCGGTGGCCGGTCCCTGCACGATGGCCAGGCCCAACGCCATCGACACCATCGACGGCAACACATCCATGACGTAACTGCTGTCGACAGTCACCTGACCGCCCAGATACAGCCCCGATCCGGTGAGCAATAGCCCGAATACGATTACCGGAGTGGTCCCCACCCGCGTGGCGAGCAGCGTCGCGATCGGTGCGCCGATAGCGACGGAGAACGCGAATGGTAGTGAGGCAATACCGAATTCGAGCGGCGTGTATTCGCGGACACCCTGGAAGTACTGAGTAATAAGGAACAGGAACCCGAACATCGAGAAGTACCCGACCGCGATCGACAAGGCGGGCATGGAGAATCGGCGATTCCGGAAAAGCCGTATATCGAGAATCGGTGCACTGGTACGCAATTCCCAGGTGATGAACGCGGCGAGCAGCGCGACTCCGAGAGCGGCCACGCCCAGCGTGGTGGTCGACAGCCAGCCATAGCGCGGGGCCTCGATGATGGCCCACACCAGCAGTGTGATGCCCGCGATCGAGAGCGCGATGCCCGGCAGGTCGAGCCGCCCCACTTGGGAGGACCGCGATTCGGGCACCCAGATCAGGGTGGCGGCCAACGCGACCAGCGCCACCGGCACATTGATCCAGAAGACCGAATGCCAGGAAAAGTGTTCCAGCAGCCAACCTCCGGAGATCGGGCCGATCGCGATGGCGAATCCGGCCATCGCGGTCCAAGCGGCGATGGCCAGTGCGCGCTCGCGTTTATCGGTGAAGATATTGATGATCAGCGCCAGCGTCGCGGGGAAGACGGCCGCGGCGAAGACGCCCATCGCGGCGCGGGCGGCGATGACGCTGCTCATGGACTCCGAGAGCGCGCCGCCGACCGACATGGCGGCGACGCCGACCAGGCCGATCATCATCACTCGGCGGCGGCCGTGACGGTCGCCGAGATTGCCGAAGGCGAGCAACAGTCCGGCGAAGGTCAGGGTGTACGCGTCGACGACCCATTGCAGGCCGCTGACGCCGGTGGCCAGCTCGACTCCGATCGAGGGTAGGGCGACGTTCACGATGGTGTTGTCGAGGACGACCAGCAGTTCGGCGAGGCAGATGACGGCCAGGGCGATGTAGCGCTGGCTGCGCCGTTCCAGCAGCACCGGTGGATCGACTATGGAGGTTGCCATAGTTCAGTAGTGAAGCAGTAACTGTCACTCTAAGTAACACTTGTTAGCCGCGATTTGAGACACATTCCACGCCCAAATGTGAGCCGTGCCACAACAATTCGGATGCGAAAGCATCGCGCTCGGGCCCGTTTTGGCAGATGGGGGTGGGTTCGGCTACTGTGGACGGAAGTAATCGACGAGTTCGATGACTACCCAATCCGTTCTACCGAAGACCGTTGGTCGCTGCGCCCGTTGGGGCGTGGTCGAAGGTCCGGCATCAAGTCGGCGGCCCACGCAGGGAGGACCGAGGCTGGGAATTGATCCGGCGCATGCCGGGTCGATCACCTATTGCGCCCCGGAACGCTCTGCGTTCGGGGCGTTTGCTTTATCGCTGGCCCCTGGTACTCGGCAGTTCGAATACGAACCGACATCCAGAGAGGAGGCGAAGTATGGCAAAACCCGAGAAGGTCACCGCGGTCGAAGAGATCACGGAGCAGTTCAAGAGCTCGACGGCCACCGTCATCACGGAATACCGTGGTCTGTCGGTCGGTAAGCTCACCGATCTGCGTCGCGCGCTCGGCGAAGGCGCTACCTACTCCGTCGCCAAGAACACCCTGGTCAAGCGTGCGGCCGCCGAGGCGGGCGTCGTTGGCCTGGACGACTTGTTCGTCGGACCGACCGCCATCGCCTTCATCACGGGCGAGCCGGTCGACGCAGCGAAGGCCATCAAGACCTTCGCCAAGGACAACAAGGCGCTCATCATCAAGGGCGGGTACATGGACGGCGCCGCGCTGTCCGTTGCCGAGGTCGAGAAGATCGCCGACCTGGAGTCCCGCGAGGTGCTGCTGGCCAAGCTGGCAGGCGCCATGAAGGGCAACCTGGCGAAGGCTGCCGGTCTGTTCAACGCTCCCGCATCGCAGGTGGCCCGCCTGGCTGCCGCTCTGCAGGAGAAGAAGCAGGCCGAAGAAGGCGCCGCAGCCGCCGAGTAATACCCCGTGCGGGTGACTCGCGTGCGGCTCGCCCTCATAGACAACCAACTACCGAAAGGAAACAACAATGGCCAACGTTGACGAACTGCTCGAGACCTTCGGCAACATGACCCTGCTCGAGCTGTCGGACTTCGTCAAGAAGTTCGAGGAGAAGTTCGAGGTCACCGCGGCTGCGCCGGTCGCCGTCGCCGCCGTCGCCGGTGCCGCTCCGGCCGAGGCTGCCGAGGAGCAGGACGAGTTCGACGTCATCCTCGAGGGTGCGGGCGAGAAGAAGATCCAGGTCATCAAGGTGGTCCGTGAGATCGTCTCCGGCCTGGGCCTGAAGGAAGCCAAGGACCTGGTCGAGGGCGCCCCGAAGCCGATCCTGGAGAAGGTCGCCAAGGATGCCGCCGAGGCTGCCAAGGCGAAGCTGGAAGAGGCCGGCGCCAAGGTCTCGGTCAAGTAATTCACCGACTGCGCCGAGCGACCCGCAGTGGTCGCTACGGCCGAGTCGTCGAACGGGCGGTCCCCAAGTGGGGCCGCCCGTTTGCTTTGTGACGGTAATGCGAATAGTGAGAGTAATTAGGGGTTACTCTTCGGTCAGGTTGGGGTGTGCCGCGCCGAGCTCATGGGATACAGTGACCGCACCCACTGTGACGCGACACACCGTGATACCCAATAGCGCGGTTCGCCGGTGGGCTGCTCGCTGAGAAATTGTGGAGGTTGGCGTGGGCGTCGAGGTCAGGACCGAGGGTGTTACCAAATCCTTCGGTTCACAGCGAATTTGGCAGGATGTCACTCTGACGCTGCCCTCGGGGGAAGTCAGCGCGCTGCTCGGCCCCTCGGGTACCGGTAAGTCCGTCTTTTTGAAGTCGCTGATCGGTCTGCTGCGTCCGGAGCGCGGTTCGATCTATATCGACGGCACCGATATCACCACTTGCTCCAATAAGGAGCTCTACGAGATCCGCAAGCTTTTCGGTGTGCTGTTCCAGGACGGTGCGCTGTTCGGGTCGATGAACCTGTTCGACAATGTGGCGTTCCCGCTTCGTGAACATACGAAGAAGTCCGAGTCGGATATCAAGAAGATCGTCATGGAAAAGCTCGAGCTGACCGGTCTGCTCGGTGCGGAGGGCAAGCTCCCCGGTGAGATCTCCGGTGGTATGCGCAAGCGTGCCGGTCTGGCTCGCGCACTGGTCCTCGACCCGCAGATCATCCTCGTCGACGAGCCCGACTCCGGTCTGGACCCGGTGCGTACCTCGTACCTGTCGCAGCTGCTGATCGATATCAACGCGCAGATCGACGCGACGATCCTGATCGTCACCCACAACATCAACTTGGCCCGTACGGTGCCCGACAACATCGGCATGCTGTTCCGCCGTTCGCTGGTCATGTTCGGCCCGCGCGAGGTGCTGCTCACCTCCGAGGAGCCGGTGGTCAAGCAGTTCCTCAACGGCCGCATGATCGGCCCGATCGGTATGTCCGAGGAGAAGGACGAGGCCCAGATGGCGCGCGAGCAGGCGCTCGTGGACGCCGGGCACCACCACGGCGGTGCCGAAGAGGTCGAGGGCATCATCCCGCAGATGCGGGCGACGCCCGGTATGCCGGTACGTCAGGCCGCACTTCGCCGCCAGGCGCGGGTCCGCGAAATCATGCACACCCTGCCGCATGCTGCCCAGGTGGCTATCCGCGAGTCACTTGATCAGAGCGACGATACGCAGGTGATGGCGTACCAGAACAGCGACCAGGGTGGATACCAGGGTGGCTCGTTCGACACTACCGTGCGCCACAACACAACTAACGGGTAACATCTGCGATCGTGAATTCCACCCTGGCGCGATTGCGGACTCCCATGGAGTCGGGGTTTGGCCAGGCCGGCAACATCTTTGCGCTGCTCATCGACGTTATGCGCAAGACGTTCAAGCGGCCTTTCCAGTTGCGCGAATTCATCGAGCAGTCGTGGTTCATCGCGAGTGTCTCGATCTTGCCCAGCGCACTGGTTGCCATCCCGTTCGGTGCGGTTGTCGCGCTGCAGACCGGCTCCTTGATCAAACAACTAGGCGCCGAATCCTTTACCGGCGCAACCAGCGTGCTGGCTACCGTCCAGCAGGCCGCCCCTGTTGTCACCGCGTTGATCATCGCGGGCGCGGCCGGATCGGCGGTCGCCGCGGACCTCGGCTCGCGCACCATCCGTGAGGAGATCGACGCACTCGAGGTACTCGGCGTCGATCCGGTGCAGAAACTCGTTGTGCCGCGCGTACTCGGCATGATGTTGGTCGCCCTGCTGCTCAACGGCCTCGTGTCGGTGGTCGGCATCGCCGGTGGCTATTTCTTCAATGTCGGGCTGCAAGGTGGCACGCCCGGCGCCTACCTCGCTTCGTTCTCCGCACTGGCCCAGCTGCCGGACCTGTGGATCGGCGAAATCAAGGCCTTGATATTCGGTCTGCTCGCAGGCGTGATCGCCGCGTACAAGGGCTTACATCCCAAAGGGGGCCCGAAAGGAGTCGGTGACGCGGTGAACCAATCCGTGGTTATCACATTCATGGTGCTGTTCTTCGTGAACTTGATCCTGACGCTGGTGTACTTGCAAGTCGTCCCCGCCAAGGGCGCCTGACCCGTGGCTACTTCGTATCGTCCCCCGGTCCT
Organism: Nocardia sp. CA-107356; assembly: GCF_050946365.1. Lineage (NCBI taxonomy): Bacteria > Bacillati > Actinomycetota > Actinomycetes > Mycobacteriales > Nocardiaceae > Nocardia > Nocardia sp. CA-107356. The sequence continues at coordinate 1,012,474 of NZ_CP191992.1, forward strand.
GGCCAAATCCGCCCGCCGGGCCCGTGAGATCGCGCGCATGCCGGTGAACGTCATCGATCGCGCCGGCGATCAGATGTCGTTCTATTCCAAGGCCATCGCCTGGATTCCGCGCACCGCCGTGCACTACCGCAAGGAGGTCATGCGGCTGCTCGCCGAGGTGACCTTCGGTAGCGGCGCACTGGCCGTCATCGGCGGCACCATCGGCGTCATCGTTTTCATGTCCGGTTCGGTCGGTGTTGTCGTCGGCCTGCAGGGCTTCAAGGCCTTGGACTCGCTCGGAAGCTCGGTGCTGACCGGCTTCCTCACCGCCTATATCAATACCCGCGAGATCGCGCCGCTGGTCGCCGCGCTCGCGCTATCGGCAACGGTCGGTTGTGGTTTCACCGCCCAGCTCGGCGCGATGCGGATCTCCGAGGAGATCGACGCGCTCGAGGTGATGGCGGTGCCGGGTGTGCCGTTCCTCGTCACCACCCGAGTGATCGCGGGCTTCCTCGCGGTCATCCCGCTCTACATCGTCGGCCTGCTCGGCACGTTCCTGGCATCGCGGATGATCAGCATCTGGTTCAACGGACAATCCAGTGGCTCCTATGACCACTATTTCGGATTGTTCCTGCCACCAGAAGACGTCTTATATTCATTCGTCAAAGTGCTGGTCTTCGCATTCGTGATCATCATGGTGCATTGCTATTACGGCTTCAACGCCACCGGCGGACCGGCCGGTGTCGGCGTCGCGGTCGGGCGCGCGGTGCGCGCGGCGATCGTGCTCGTCAATGTGCTCGACTTCTTCCTCAGCCTTGCCATTTGGGGTACGACCACGACTGTGCGGGTCGCGGGATGAGGGCGCGGATCATCGCAACGGCAAGCTGCAGTGAGGTGCCGTCATGAGTAATAGCGTGCAGATGTGGCGCTCGACCGAGAAATTGCGCGTCCGGCTGCTCGGTATCGTATTTTTCGTGGTCTGCGCACTATTCCTGGTGACGACGGTCGCGATCTATAACAAGGCGTTCGTCGACACCGTCCGGGTCGACCTCATCACCGACAGTGTCGGCAATGCGCTGACCCGCAATGCCGATGTGAAGGTGCGCGGCGTCAACGTCGGTGAGGTCAGGTCCAGTCGGTCCGAGGGCGGTCAAGTGACCCTCGACCTGGCGATCGATCCGAGCAAGGCCGGCCAGATTCCGGTCGATGCGACGGCGCGGCTGCTGCCGAAGACCCTCTTCGGTGAGCGGTACGTGGACCTCATCATCCCCGACGAGCCCAGTAAGCAGCACCTGACCGCTGGGGTCACCCTGCATCAGGACACCAGCGGCAATGCCATCGAGATCAGCAAACTGCTCGACGATGTGATGCCACTGCTGCAGGCGATTCCGCCGCAGGACCTCGGCTCCACCCTCGGTGCGCTGTCGCAGGCACTGTCGGGTCAGGGGCTCGCGCTCGGTGAGTCGGTGGACAAGCTGGACAACATCTTCCGCGAACTCAACGGTGTGATGCCCGATATCAAACAGGACCTGGTGAGCTTCGCCGATGTGGCCGCTACCTACTCCGACGCGCTGCCGCAACTGGTCGACGCGTTGAACAATCTGCGCACCACCAATGCGACCATCGTGCAGCGCCGCCCGCAGATCGACACCCTGCTGGCGACGCTGAACCCGACCGCCGCCACCACCGCGGACTTCCTGGTCGCCAACCGCGACAACATCATCGACCTGGCCGCCGACTCCCGCCCCGCGCTGGAGCTGCTGGCCACGTACTCGCCGACCTACGCCTGTGCGATGGCGAACTTCGCCAAGATGAAGCCGCGCATCGACCAGATCATGGGCATGGGCACCTCGCGGCCCGGCTCGCGGGTGTCGGTGGAGCTGACCAATACCCGCGGCAAGTACCTGCCCAACCAAGACGAGCCGCGCTGGCTGGATACCCGCGGACCGTGGTGCGTGCCGGAGTACCCGGTGTTCACCGATCCGGGTCAGTACACCGGCGGACCGAGCAACGACGGCTCTTACGCCGTGCCGAGCCGCAATCCGGGTGACCAGGTCAGCGGCAAGCTGCCGGTGCCGCAGTTCGGCACGTACCCGGCCGCGAATGTGCCGACCACGGCGGGTTCGGCGACCGAACAGCGGACCCTCGGCGCGATCTACGGTGCGGCGAACGGTGTTTCGCCCGAGCAGGTGCCCAGTTGGGTCACCAAGATCGGTGCACCCGCATTCCGTGGCAGTGAGGTGAGCGTGCGATGAAGGAAAAGATGCGCGGCCTCGGATCGCCGCTGACCAAGCTGATCATCTTCGTCATCGTCACGCTTTTCGCGACCACGGTCCTCGGGCTCTCGATCGCCAATTACACCGGCGGCGGCACCGCGTTCAAGGCACGCTTCACCGATGTCACCTCACTCAATCCCGGTGACGAGGTGCGCATCGCCGGTGTGCGGGTCGGCAAGGTCACCAGCGTCTCGATCGTGGACAAGCGTCAGGCCGAGGTCGGTTTCGAACTGAACGACCGCAATTGGCTGCCCGCCTCGACGACGGCGACCATCCGCTACCGAAACCTGGTCGGCCAGCGGTATATCGCGCTCGAACAGGGCGCGGGGGAGCAGGGGCGCAAGCTCAACAAGGGCGCGACCATCGGGCTCGAGCACACCAAGCCGGCGCTGAACCTGACCACGCTGTTCAACGGCTTCCGGCCGCTGTTCCAGACACTCACCGCCGATGACGTGAACAAGCTTTCCTACGAGATCATCCAGGTCTTCCAGGGCGAGCAGGGCACCATCCACGATCTGGTGGCGACCACCGCGAATCTGACCAATAAAATCGCCGATAAGGACGCCGTCATCGGGGATCTCGTGAAGAATTTGACGGCCGTGCTCAATGCGGTCAATGAGCGCGAGGGCCAGTTCGATCAGCTGATCGTCAATACCGAGGCGCTGGTCAGTGGGCTGGCCGCCGAGCGTGACACCATCGGCAGCTCGGTCACCTCGCTCGCCAATCTGGCCTCGGCCACGGCGGATCTGCTCGTGCCGACCCGCCCGACGCTGCAGGGCTCGATCGCCGGACTCAGCCAGCTGACCAGCACCATAGATGAGCGCAAGGACGAGGTGAACGCGGCGCTGACCAACCTGCCGATCAAGATGGAGAAGCTGGGCCGCGCCGGCAGTTACGGCTCCTGGTTCCAGTTCTACCTGTGCGGTATCGACATTGTGGTCGGGCCGGGCGCGGTGGACGCGCCGCAGCTCAACCTCCCGGCCGGGCTGCCGACGGTCAACCAGCCGCTCTACACCAACGCCGCACCGCGCTGCCAGGGGAAGGGTGGTCACTGATGGACGACCGGATCTTGCTCGGCAAGCGCAGCCCCGTGTTCATGGGTGTGCTCGGCCTGGCCATGGTGTTGCTCGTGACGATCTCCGCGTTCTTCCTGGACCGGTTGCCGATTATCGGCGCCGGCACCAAATACACCGCGGAGTTCTCCGAGGCCGCTGGCCTCAAGAAGGGCAATGAGGTTCGCATCGCGGGCGTGAAAGTCGGTGCGGTATCGGATGTTCGGCTCGACGGCAGCAAGGTGCTCGTCGACTTCCGCACCCACGATGCCTGGATCGGCAATGAGACGACCGCCTCCATCCAGATCAAGACCGTGCTCGGGCAGAAGTACCTGGCGTTGGATCCGAAGGGTTCCGAGCCCGCGAATCCGAGCAAGGCGATTCCGCTGTCGCGCACGGTATCTCCCTACGATGTGGTGGACGCGTTCAGCGATGCGGCAAAGAACATCGACCAGATCGACACAGCGCAGCTGGCCACCAGCATGCGAGTGCTCTCGGAGGCGTTCGAAACGACGCCGCCGGAGATCCGCAACTCCATCGACGGCGTGGCCCGGCTCTCGGAGACGCTCGCCAAGCGCGATGAAGAGCTGAAGAAGTTGTTCGCGGCGGCCAGGCAGACCACCGGGGTGCTCGCGGACCGCAATCAGCAGCTGGAGCGCCTGCTCGCCAATGGCGGACAGCTGCTGGCCGAGTTGAACATTCGGCAGCAGTCGATCGCGCAGCTGCTCACCGGCGCCAAGACGGTGTCGTCGGAGCTGAGTGCACTGGTCGCCGATAACGAGGCGCAGATGGGAACGGCACTGACCAACCTCAAGGCCGCCATCGACCTACTGAACGACAATCAGCAGAACATTTCCAAGACGCTCGAACTCGCGGCCCCGTTCTACGGCCTCTACGCCAACGTGCTCGGCACCGGCCGCTGGTTCGACGCGGTGATCGTGAACCTGGTCCCGCCGGGTCTGCCGGAAATTCCGGGCAACCGCCCGCCGGTCCGCACCATGGGAGGTAACTGACATGGTGGACTGGCCTCGTAAGGAACCGTTGACCGCGCTGCGGTCCTCGGGTCGTGGCACCAAGGTGGCCATCGCGATCGGCCTGATCGCGGCGCTGGTCGTGGCCGGGGCCCTCTGGTGGCTCTTCGACCGGATGACCACGACCAAGATCACCGCATACTTCGACCGCTCTGTCGGCATCTACCAGGGTTCGGATGTGCGGATCCTCGGCGTGCCGGTCGGGCATGTGGATTCCGTTGAGCCGCAAGGTAATCAGGTCAAGGTCGTGATGAGTGTCGACCGCAGCTACGACGTCCCCGCCGACGCCAAGGCCGCGCAGATCACGCCATCGATCGTTTCCGATCGCTACATCCAGCTGACACCGGTCTATACCGGCGGCCCGAAAATGGCGCGCGACGCGACCATTCCGCGCGAACGTACGGTCACTCCGGTCGAGGTCGACCAGCTGTACAAGAGCATTACCGAACTCTCGGATGCGTTGGGCCCCAACGGCGCCAATGCCAATGGCGCGGTGAACGAGCTGGTGCGCACCTCGGCGGCGAATCTGGCGGGCAACGGAGAGGCGTTGGCCAACACCCTCACTCAGCTCTCGCGTGCGACGCGGTATCTGGGTGATGCCCGCGGCGATATCTTCGATACGGTCAAGAATCTGCAGACCTTCGTCACCATGCTGGCCCAGAACGACCAGCAGGTGCGGCAATTCAATGCCCAGCTCGCGGATCTGTCGACATTCCTCGCCGGGGAACGCCACGATCTCGGCGCCGCGCTCAATCTGCTCTCGGTCGCACTCGGTGATGTCGCCCGATTCATCGACGAGAACCGCGATCTGGTCCAGCAGAACGCCCAGGGGCTGACCACGCTCACCGCGACGCTGGCCAAGCAGCGCGATGATCTGGCCGCGGCACTGCCGGTGCTGCCGCTGGCACTGAGCAATCTGATCAATATCCACAACGCGGAATCCGGCACCCTCGATATGCGCGCCAACCTCACCGATCTGCAGGATCCGTTCGGTGTGGTGTGCAAGATGCTCGACCTGAGCAAGTTGATGCCGGGCGATCCGAAGTTCGAGGCCATCGGCAAGCAGATGCGCCCGATCCTGGATCACTGCAAGCAGATCACCGATCAGATCACCGCGGGCGTGCAGACACCGACGCTGAACCTGCCGTTCGGCATCCTCAGCAATGAGAACGAACAGCGCGCCCCGGTGCCGGGCACCGTCCCGGGCACCCCGTCCGATCAACTTCCGCCCTCGCAGGGAGGTGGCCAGCGATGAACAAGCGAGTCCGTTCCGTGGCACGTACTCTCGGCGCCGCGCTGGTGGTCGGCATGAGCGCGGTCCTGGTGACCTCGTGTGCCTCCGACGGCATCTACGCGGTTCCGCTGCCCGGCGGCGCCGATGTCGGTGGCCACCCGATGACCATCGATATCCGCTTCGACGATGTGCTCGATCTGGTGCCGCAGTCCGCGGTCAAGGTCGAGGGCGTGGCGGTGGGCCGGGTCGAGAAGATCGCGCTCGCACCGGACGGCTGGACCGCCAGCGTGCGCGCCGTGGTGAATTCCTCGGTCGATCTGCCCGCTAACGCGCGGGCCGAGGTGCGGCAGTCGAATCTGCTCGGTGAGAAGTTCATCGAGCTGTCCAAGCCCACCGAACAACCCGATACCAAGAAGCTGAGCAACGGTTCGGTCATCTCGGCCGACCACACCAGGCATGCGACCGAGATCGAGCAGGTGCTCGGCGCATTGTCATTGCTGCTCAATGGCGGTGGCGTCGCGCAGTTGCAGCCCATTGTCACCGAGCTGAACAAGACCCTCGGCGGCCGCGAGGATCGCGTGCGCTCGCTGCTCGATCAGGCCAATAAGCTGGTCGGGGGCCTGAACGAGCAGGTCGACGACATCACGAGGGCCATCGACGGACTCGCCACGCTGAGCAACCGGGTGAGCACCCAGACCGATCAGATCAACAAGATCATCGATGAGTTGCCGCGGGGCATCAAGATCCTGGACGAGCAACGGCCGCAACTGATTTCGCTGCTCCAGCAGCTGGATCGGGTGGGTCAGGCCGGATTCGATGTGCTGAACCACTCCAAGGACGATCTGATCAAGGATCTGACCTCGCTGCGCCCGACGCTGCAGGAACTCGGCAAGGCCGCGCCGGATCTGATCACCGCACTGCCGCTGGTGCCGACCTATCCGTTCCCGGACTCCACGCTGGAGGGCACGTTCGGTGGTCAGGTGAACACCTGGCTATCGGTCGACCAGCAGATCGGTGTCACGCTGAGCAATCTCGGCGTCGGCAAGGGCGATCCGGTGTACATTCCGCCACCGTACGGCCCGGAGGTGCCGGTGAATCCGACCAACCCGTACTACGGCGGCAACGGCCCGCGCCCGGGTTGGCCAACGGTTTCGCTACTGCCGCTGCCGCCCAATATGCCTCGTTTCCCGACTGATCTGCCGCCGCTGCCGGCCAATCCGCTCGGGGCGATTCTGGACCAGATCGGAGGTGGTCACCGATGACCCGTCTGGTGCGCTATCAGCTGATCGCGTTCGCCGTGATCGCAGTGGTCGGCGTGGTTTTCGTCGGCGCCAAATACGTTCGCCTCGATCACATGCTCGGCATCGGCGAGTACCACGTGAAGGTCGACGCCAAACAGACCGGCGGCCTCTACAAGGGCGCCGAGGTGACCTACCGCGGCGTCCCGGTCGGCCGGGTCGGCGATCTCGAGCTCACCGACACCGGTGTGGCGATCGATCTCGTCCTCGATACGAGCGCGCCGAAGGTCCCGGAATCGGCTCGCGCCGTCATCGCCAACCGGTCGGCAATCGGTGAGCAGTACGTCGACCTGCAGCCCGATGTCGACCACGGCCCGTATCTGCGCGACGGTTCGGTGATCACCTCGGCTGCGCTGCCGGTCTCGGTGGAGCAACTGGTACAGAGCGTGGACACCTTCACCCGGTCGGTCGATCTCACCGCACTGAACACCACCGTCACCGAACTCGGCAAGGCCTTCGACGGCAAGGGCGACGATCTGAAGGTCTTCGTCGATTCGCTGAACAAGTTCACCGCGACGTTCAGTGACACATTGCCGCAGACGATTCAGCTGATCCGCGATGGCCGGATCGCGCTCGGCACCCAGGCGGAACAGTCCGGCTACATCCGTCAGTTCAGCCAGGGGCTCGACGAGCTCACCGCGCAGCTGCGCTCCAGCGATCCGGATATCCGGCGGCTGATCGGCACCGGCACCGACGCGGGCGAGCAGATCACGGCACTGCTGAACGAGAGCGGCGGCGCCCTCACCGAGGATCTGGCCAACCTGCGTCAGCTGATGCTGGGGATCTCGCCGAAGTTCTACGCGCTGCGTCCGCTGCTGCAGATGATTCCGGCGCTGTCCATCGGTGCCTCGTCTACCGCACCCGGTGACGGCACCAGCCACTTCGGCCTGGTGCTCGAGGTGAACAACCCGCCCGCCTGTACCCAGGGCTACGAGGGCACCCAGCGCATCCTCGAGCAGATGAAGCGGGAGAATCCGGACTTCGACGACACCCGCGACGAATTCCCGTTCAACAAGGATGCGAAATGCACTGTGCCGTTTGGTAATCCGACGGCGGTCCGCGGCGGGATGCGCGCCGATCTGGCCGATCCGAGCATCACCCAGCCGTGGGATTCGACCCCCAAGACCGATCCGGAGAAGTTGAACCTGAACCCGATCGCCGTGCAGATGGCCACCCTGTTGGGGGTCACGCCCAAGCGGTGAACAGGACCTATGCGGCTGCGCCGCAGTAACCGAAGTTAGGGTGTCTCGCTGTGAGCATCGACATGTCCAAGGAAACGCCGGCTGGTGCCGGCACCGATTCCGCGGAAGCTGATGCCGCGGCGCATGACGCGACGGCATCGATTTCCACGAGCCCCACGGTGGCGTCCGCCGACGCTCCCGCCGGTCGACTCGCGGTCACCATGGCCGCGGCCGCCGCGCTGGTCGTCGCGTTGATCGCCGCGGCCTGGTTCGGCACCGGCTGGGTGCGTGCGGCGTTCTTCACCGACGGTCCGCGCGCCGATGCGCGCGATACCGCCCTCGCCGATGCCAGGCAGGCGGCGATCAACCTGATGTCGCTGGATCCCAATGATGTCGACGGTTCGATCAAGCTGATCCAGTCGTCGATGACCGGATCGCTGCTCGACGATGCCACTAAGACCCAGGAGCAATTCCGCTCGCAGGCCAAGGAGGCCAAGACCAGGCTGGAGTCCAAGGTCGTCGGGTCGTCGCTGACCACGCTGAACTCCGAGCGGGACCACGCGTCGGCGGTGATCGTATTGCAGACCACCAGGACCGCCCCGGATGTCGCGCCGTACGCCTACCGTCAGACCTGGGCGCTGGACCTGGTCGAACAGGGCGACGTCTGGAAGGCCGAGAAGGCCAGTCCGTTGAGTCAGCCCATCCCCGTGAATCAACCGACTGCCGGGCAGCCCGGTGCGACCCCCTCCGCGGGCGCGACGCCGCCCAAGCCCGGATCGTAGGAGAACCCGTCATGACATCTCGTCGACCAGTCAATCGGGTCACTCCCCGTAACCGTCCCACCGTTGGCCGCACTGCGGCCACCACCGGATCCGCCACCACCCGCCGCGGTACACGCACGAGCGACGAGTCGACCGCGAAGCGCCGCAGCAAGGTGGCGGGTACCACCGAACCGGTACGTCCTGCTCCGCAGCCCGCACCGTCGCGACCCTGGTCACGGCGGCTGCGCCCGACGGGGGGTTGGGCGTTGGCCGCGGCCCTGCTCGTCGCGGCGGTGCTGCTCGGCGCATTCGCTACGGTCGCTGCCTTCCGTCCGGGTATCGACGATTCGAACGAGGCCTACATCGACAGCAAGGCCACCGAGGAGGTGACCGCGGCCGCCTCGCACGCGCTGAAGACCATCTACGCCTACGACGTGAACAAACTCGACGGTTACAAGGATGCGGTGCACGCGGTCGTCACCGGCCAGATGCTGACCGACTTCGACAAATACGCCGATACCAATCTCGCGGCCCTGAAACAGGCGCAGACCAGCGCCGATGCACTCGCCGACCCGATCGGGGTGACCTTGCTCACCAAGGATCGGGCCGAACTGCTGGTGAACTTCGTGGTCAGCGCGAACAAGAACGGCGCCGCGCAGCAGAGCGCGTCCGGTCCGATCGTGCTGAAAATGCAGAAGGTGAACGGCAAGTGGCTGGCCTCGGCCATCGTCGACCAGTAGTTCTGTTGCCTCCCCTGCCACTTGACGAGTTTCGCCGGACACGTCACGCTATTCACAACAGCGGCAGCTGTCACAGTGGCTTCAAGCGCCCCGTGGCTACCCGACGCAGCCAGCGATTCGGACACGGCAGACGGCCATAACGGTCACGGCGCGCCGCCACATGGCGGCTGGTTCGGGTGGTACTTTGACACCACCTTGCGTATGGGTGTACGGTTGGACGTTGCGCTGGCTGCCTCCTGTCCATACCTCGATTTGCACACGTAAGTTCCACCCTTCTGGTGTTACTTCTGTTGTTGCCTGTTCGGGTTTCGTTCGGGTTGTAACCAGCGGAATTCGTAGCAGACAAGCGACGGTCGCGGACCACCACGCGACGCGCGTGAGGTGCTGGAAGGACGCATCTTGGCAGTCTCCACCCAGACCAAGGCAGTTGCCGGAATCCCCGGAGCCCCGTTGCGGGTGTCTTTCGCGAAGATCCGTGAACCCTTGGAGGTGCCCGGACTTCTCGATCTACAGACGGACTCATTTGCATGGTTGATCGGTTCGCCTTCATGGCGTGAAAAGGCCGCTTTGCGCGGCGACGGCGGCCTAACAGGCGGACTCGAGGAGGTGCTCGAGGAGCTGTCGCCGATCGAGGACTTCTCCGGGTCGATGTCCCTGTCTTTCTCGGATCCTCGTTTCGAGGAGGTCAAGGCCTCCATCGACGAGTGCAAAGACAAGGACATGACCTACGCGGCGCCGCTGTTCGTCACCGCGGAGTTCATCAACAACAACACCGGTGAGATCAAGAGCCAGACGGTCTTCATGGGTGATTTCCCGATGATGACCGATAAGGGCACGTTCATCATCAACGGCACCGAGCGCGTCGTCGTTTCGCAGCTGGTGCGTTCGCCGGGTGTGTACTTCGATCACAGCGTCGACAAGGCCACGGAAAAGGATCTGCACAGTGTGCGGGTCATTCCGTCGCGTGGCGCGTGGCTGGAGTTCGATATCGATAAGCGCGACACCGTCGGTGTGCGTATCGACCGCAAGCGCCGTCAGCCGGTCACCGTGCTGCTCAAGGCGCTGGGTTGGACGAACGAGGAGATCGTCGAGCGTTTCGGCTTCTCCGAGATCATGATGTCGACCCTGGAGAAGGACAACACCGCCGGTCAGGACGAGGCGCTGCTGGACATCTACCGCAAGCTGCGTCCGGGCGAGCCGCCGACCAAGGAGTCCGCGCAGACCCTGCTGGAGAACCTGTTCTTCAAGGAGAAGCGCTACGACCTGGCGCGCGTCGGTCGCTACAAGATCAACAAGAAGCTGGGCATCCACCTCGGCGAGCCGATCACCGCATCGGTGCTCACCAAGGAAGACATCGTCAGCACGATCGAGTACCTGGTGCGCCTGCACGCCGGTGATCGTGGGATGACCGCGCCCGGCGGCGAAGAGGTGCCGGTCGAGGTCGACGACATCGACCACTTCGGCAACCGTCGCCTGCGCACCGTCGGCGAGCTGATCCAGAACCAGATCCGGGTCGGCCTGTCGCGCATGGAGCGCGTGGTTCGTGAGCGGATGACGACTCAGGACGTCGAGGCGATCACGCCGCAGACCCTGATCAACATCCGTCCCGTCGTGGCCGCGATCAAGGAGTTCTTCGGAACCTCGCAGCTGTCGCAGTTCATGGACCAGAACAACCCGCTGTCGGGTCTGACCCACAAGCGTCGCCTCTCGGCGCTGGGCCCGGGTGGTCTGTCCCGTGAGCGCGCCGGTCTGGAAGTCCGCGACGTGCACACCTCGCACTACGGCCGCATGTGCCCGATCGAGACCCCGGAAGGCCCGAACATCGGCCTGATCGGTTCGCTGTCGGTGTACGCGCGGGTCAACCCATTCGGCTTCATCGAGACGCCGTACCGCAAGGTGGTCGACGGTAAGGTCACCGATGAGGTCAAGTACCTCACCGCCGACGAAGAGGACCGCCACGTTCGTGCGCAGGCCAATTCGCCGGTCGACGTCGAGGGCCGCTTCCTCGAGGAGCGCGTGCTCTGCCGCCGCGGCAATGACGAGAACGAACTCGTCCCCGCCGACGAGGTCGACTACATGGACGTTTCGCCGCGCCAGATGGTTTCGGTCGCGACCGCGATGATTCCGTTCCTCGAGCACGACGACGCCAACCGTGCCCTCATGGGTGCGAACATGCAGCGTCAGGCCGTGCCGCTGATCCGTTCCGAGTCCCCGATCGTGGGTACCGGTATGGAGCTGCGCGCCGCCATCGACGCCGGTGACGTCGTGGTGAACGAGAAGTCCGGTGTGGTGGAAGAGGTCTCGGCCGATTACGTCACCGTGATGGCCGACGACGGCACTCGCAAGAGTTACCGGATGCGCAAGTTCGCTCGCTCGAACCAGGGCACCTGTGCGAACCAGCGGCCGATCGTGGACGAGGGTCAGCGGGTCGAGACCGGCCAGGTGCTGGCCGATGGTCCGTGCACCGAGAACGGTGAGATGGCACTGGGCAAGAACCTGCTCGTGGCGATCATGCCGTGGGAGGGCCACAACTACGAGGACGCGATCATCCTGTCGCAGCGCCTCGTGGAAGAGGATGTGCTGACCTCGATCCACATCGAAGAGCACGAGATCGACGCCCGCGACACCAAGCTCGGTGCCGAGGAGATCACCCGGGATATCCCGAACGTCTCCGACGAGGTCCTCGCGGACCTGGACGAGCGCGGCATCGTGCGCATCGGTGCGGAGGTCCGCGACGGCGACATCCTGGTCGGCAAGGTGACCCCGAAGGGTGAGACCGAGCTGACCCCCGAGGAGCGGCTGCTGCGCGCGATCTTCGGCGAGAAGGCGCGCGAAGTGCGCGACACCTCACTGAAGGTGCCGCACGGTGAGTCCGGCAAGGTCATCGGTATCCGCGTGTTCTCGCGCGAGGATGACGACGATCTGCCTCCGGGCGTCAACGAGCTGGTCCGGGTGTACGTGGCGCAGAAGCGCAAGATCCAGGACGGCGATAAGCTCGCCGGCCGCCACGGCAACAAGGGTGTTATCGGCAAGATCCTCGCGACCGAGGACATGCCGTTCATGCCCGATGGCACCCCGGTGGACATCATCCTGAACACCCACGGTGTGCCGCGTCGTATGAACATCGGCCAGATCCTGGAGACCCACCTCGGGTGGATCGGCAAGGCGGGCTGGGATGTCGGCGCCGGTGCGGACGGCTCCCGTCCGGACTGGGCCAAGGCACTGCCAGAGGAAATGCTGGCCGCGCCAGCCGATTCCAATATCGCCACTCCGGTATTCGACGGTGCCCGCGAAGAGGAACTGACCGGTCTGCTGTCCTCGACCCTGCCGAACCGCGACGGTGAGCGCATGGTCGACGACAACGGCAAGTCGACCCTGTTCGACGGCCGTTCCGGTGAGCCCTTCCCGTACCCGGTCGCGGTCGGCTACATGTACATCCTGAAGCTGCACCACTTGGTCGACGACAAGATCCACGCCCGCTCGACCGGTCCGTACTCGATGATCACCCAGCAGCCGCTCGGTGGTAAGGCGCAGTTCGGTGGTCAGCGCTTCGGTGAAATGGAGTGCTGGGCCATGCAGGCCTACGGCGCCGCCTACACGCTGCAGGAACTGCTCACCATCAAGTCCGACGACGTGGTCGGCCGCGTGAAGGTCTACGAGGCGATCGTCAAGGGCGAGAACATTCCGGAGCCGGGCATTCCGGAATCGTTCAAGGTGCTCCTCAAGGAACTCCAGTCACTGTGCCTCAACGTCGAGGTGCTGTCTTCGGACGGCGCGGCGATCGAGATGCGCGATGGCGACGACGAGGATCTGGAGCGCGCGGCCGCGAACCTGGGCATCAACCTGTCCAGGAACGAAGCCGCCACCGTCGACGATCTGGCGAACTAGGCGGTAGGCCGAATGTCGTTCCCCCGTAGCGATTGCTTGCAGGTCGCTCGAATGGACCAGAACGGCATTCGGCTCCGCGTTCCACCAACTAGTGAACTTTTGCTCGAATTCGACCCGAATAGGGGAAAGGAAGTTACGTGCTAGACGTCAACTTCTTCGATGAACTCCGGATCGGCCTTGCCACCGCCGAGGACATTCGGCAGTGGTCCTTCGGTGAGGTCAAGAAGCCGGAGACCATCAACTACCGCACGCTCAAGCCGGAGAAGGACGGCCTGTTCTGCGAGAAGATCTTCGGTCCCACCCGGGACTGGGAGTGCTACTGCGGTAAGTACAAGCGCGTCCGCTTCAAGGGCATCATCTGTGAGCGCTGTGGCGTCGAGGTGACTCGCGCCAAGGTGCGCCGTGAGCGGATGGGCCATATCGAGCTGGCCGCTCCGGTTACCCACATCTGGTACTTCAAGGGCGTGCCTTCGCGCCTCGGGTACCTGCTGGACCTGGCGCCGAAGGATCTGGAAAAGATCATCTACTTCGCCGCCTACGTCATCGTCGGCGTCGACGAGGAGCTGCGTCACAACGAGCTCTCCACGCTCGAGGCTGAGATGGAGGTCGAGAAGAAGGCCGTCGCCGATCAGCGCGACGCCGACCTGGAGGCCCGCGCCCAGAAGCTCGAGGCCGATCTGGCCGAGCTCGAGGCCGAGGGTGCCAAGTCCGATGTGCGCCGCAAGGTCAAGGACGGCGGCGAGCGCGAGATGCGTCAGCTCCGCGACCGGGCCCAGCGCGAACTGGACCGGCTCGAGGAGATCTGGACCACCTTCACGAAGCTGTCGGTCAAGCAGCTCATCGTGGACGAGGTCCTCTACCGCGAGCTGATCGACCGCTACGGCGAGTACTTCACCGGCGCTATGGGTGCGGAGTCCATCCAGAAGCTGATGGAGAACTTCGACATCGCCGCCGAGGCCGAGAACCTGCGGGAGACGATCCGCAGCGGTAAGGGCCAGAAGAAGCTCCGCGCGCTCAAGCGGCTCAAGGTCGTCGCGGCCTTCCAGACCAACGGCAACTCGCCGATGGGCATGGTGCTCAACGCTGTTCCGGTGATCCCGCCGGAGCTGCGTCCGATGGTTCAGCTCGACGGTGGCCGTTTCGCCACCTCCGACCTGAACGATCTGTACCGGCGCGTGATCAACCGCAACAACCGCCTCAAGCGACTGATCGATCTGGGTGCGCCCGAGATCATCGTCAACAATGAGAAGCGGATGCTGCAGGAGTCCGTGGACGCGCTGTTCGACAACGGCCGTCGTGGTCGTCCGGTCACCGGACCGGGTAACCGCCCGCTGAAGTCGCTGAGCGATCTGCTCAAGGGCAAGCAGGGGCGTTTCCGTCAGAACCTGCTCGGTAAGCGCGTCGACTACTCGGGCCGTTCGGTCATCGTCGTCGGTCCGCAGCTGAAGCTGCATCAGTGTGGTCTGCCCAAGCTGATGGCGCTGGAGCTGTTCAAGCCGTTCGTGATGAAGCGTCTGGTCGACCTGAACCACGCGCAGAACATCAAGTCCGCCAAGCGGATGGTCGAACGTCAGCGTCCCCAGGTGTGGGATGTCCTCGAAGAGGTCATCGCCGAGCACCCGGTGTTGCTGAACCGTGCGCCCACCCTGCACCGCCTCGGCATCCAGGCCTTCGAGCCGCAGCTCGTCGAGGGTAAGGCGATCCAGCTGCACCCGCTCGTCTGTGAGGCGTTCAACGCCGACTTCGACGGTGACCAGATGGCCGTGCACCTTCCGCTGTCCGCGGAGGCGCAGGCCGAGGCCCGCATCCTGATGCTGTCCTCGAACAACATCCTGTCGCCCGCCTCGGGTCGTCCGCTGGCCATGCCGCGTCTGGACATGGTGACCGGTCTGTACTACCTGACCCGCCTGGAAGAGGGCGCGAAGGGCGAGTACCAGGCGGCCACCAAGGACGCACCGGAGCAGGGCGTGTACTCCTCGCCCGCCGAGGCACAGATGGCGGTGGACCGCGGTGAGCTCACCGTGCGTTCGCTGATCAAGGTGCGCCTCATCCACCAGCGCCCGCCGAAGAACATCGAGGCGGAGCTGTTCCCGGAGGGCTGGAACCGCGGCGACGCGTGGATTGCCGAGACCACCCTTGGTCGCGTGCTGTTCAACGAGCTGCTCCCGGCGGACTACGCGTTCATCAACGAGCAGATGCCGAAGAAGCGTCAGGCGACGATCATCAACGATCTGGCCGAGCGCTACCCGATGATCGTGGTCGCGCAGACCGTCGACAAGCTGAAGGACGCGGGCTTCTTCTGGGCCACCCGATCCGGGGTTACGGTCTCGATGTCCGACGTGCTCGTGCCGCCGGAGAAGACCGAGATCATGGAGCGCTACGAGGTGCTCGCCGATCAGATCGAGAGGAAGTACCAGCGCGGCGCCCTGGATCATCAGGAACGCAACAACGCACTGGTCAAGATCTGGCAGGAAGCGACCGAAGAGGTCGGTACGGCGCTGCGTGCGCACTACCCGCCGGACAACCCGATCATCACGATCGTCGAGTCGGGCGCCACGGGTAACTTCACGCAGACTCGTACCCTCGCCGGCATGAAGGGTCTGGTGACGAACCCGAAGGGTGAGTTCATCCCGCGCCCGATCAAGTCCTCCTTCCGTGAGGGCCTGACCGTGCTCGAGTACTTCATCAACACCCACGGTGCCCGCAAGGGTCTGGCCGACACCGCGCTTCGTACCGCCGACTCGGGTTACCTGACCCGTCGTCTGGTGGACGTCTCGCAGGACGTGATCGTGCGCGAGCACGACTGCGCCACCGAGCGTGGCATCATCGTGACGATCGCCGACAAGCAGGCGGCCGGATCGCTGATCAGGGATGCGCACGTGGAAACCTCCGCGTACGCCCGCACACTGGCATCGGACGCGGTGGACGCCAAGGGCAATGTCGTGATCGGGAAGGGCGCCGACCTCGGCGACCCGGCCATCGAGGCGCTGCTCGACGCCGGTATCACCGAGGTGAAGGTCCGCTCCGTGCTGACCTGCACCACCGGCACCGGCGTGTGCGCGACCTGCTACGGCCGCTCCATGGCGACCGGCAAGCTGGTCGATATCGGCGAGGCCGTCGGTATCGTCGCCGCGCAGTCCATCGGTGAGCCCGGTACCCAGCTGACCATGCGTACCTTCCACCAGGGTGGTGTCGCGGGTGATGACATCACCGGCGGTCTGCCTCGTGTGCAGGAGCTCTTCGAGGCTCGTGTGCCGAAGGGCAAGGCGCCGATCGCGGAGGTCTCCGGCCGGATTCGGCTCGAGGACGACGATCGCTTCTACAAGATCACCATCATCCCGGATGACGGTGCCGAAGAGGTTGTCTACGACAAGCTCTCGAAGCGTCAGCGTCTGCGTGTCTTCAAGCACGACGACGGCTCCGAACGTCTGCTCTCCGACGGTGACCACGTCGAGGTCGGCCAGCAGTTGCTGGAAGGCGCGGCGGATCCGCACGAGGTGCTGCGTGTCATGGGCCCCCGTCAGGTGCAGATCCACCTGGTCCACGAGGTCCAGGAGGTCTACCGCTCGCAGGGTGTGTCGATCCACGACAAGCACATCGAGGTCATTGTTCGTCAGATGCTTCGTCGCGTGACGATCATCGACTCGGGTGCCACGGAGTTCCTGCCCGGCTCGCTCACCGAGCGTTCCGAGTTCGAGAACTCCAACCGTCGCGTCGTCGCCGAGGGCAACGAGCCCGCGGCGGGTCGCCCGGTGCTGATGGGTATCACGAAGGCGTCGCTGGCGACCGATTCGTGGCTGTCGGCGGCATCCTTCCAGGAGACCACTCGAGTCCTGACCGACGCGGCCATCAACTGCCGCTCGGACAAGCTCATCGGCCTCAAGGAAAACGTGATCATCGGCAAGCTGATCCCGGCCGGTACCGGCATCAACCGTTACCGCAACATCCAGGTCCAGCCGACCGAAGAGGCTCGTGCCGCGGCGTACGCGGTGCCGTCCTACGACGACACCTACTACTCGCCGGACAGCTTCGGCGCCACCACCGGTGCCGCGGTCCCGCTCGACGATTACGGTTTCAGCGACTACCGGTAATCCGGTAGTGCCGTAACAGCATTCGGCCCCCGCTCCCTTTCGGAGCGGGGGCCGTTTTGCGTTGTGCCTGCCTTCAGGTGTGATCAGGGTTGTCGAAAAGGTGGCTATCATGGTCCAATGCCGCCCGCGAGCCCGCTACCAGCCGGTGATCCGCATCGTGTGATCACCGGTCCTGACGGTGTAGTCGAGGTAATCGTGAGTCTGAGCGAATATCAGCAGCTCAAAGCCGAACGTGAGGAGTTGCGTCGACTGCGTGCGGCGCAGCGCCGGACAGCGGCCGCGGCGCAGATCCGCGAGGGCATGGCCCAGTTTGCGGCCGACCCCGCCGCATTTCGTACGTTGACTCGTGAGGAACTTCAGCGGGACGACGTCTTTGACCGCCCGTAGGGTTCTCATCGAGGTCGGGCCGCGGGCCGAGCAGCAGATTCACGAACTGCCCGAGAAACTTCGAGTTCGATTGCGCTTGGCGTTACTCGACCTGCTGGACGATCCGCTACCCCTCGCAAGGGGTGCTATCCCGTTCCGCGCCGATGGTGACGAGATTCCCGATGCCTACGAGTGGGACATCGGTGGGGTGACCGTCTTCTACAACCTGATCGAGACAGGGCCGCTGCTGATCCAGATCATCGTGCAGGTCGTCCTGATCGACGCAATCTGACTGGCTGATCTGCTCTCCCAGGAACTCGAGTGGGCGGCTAGTGGGAGGGGAAGCGGACGTGGGGGCAGGTTTTGCCTGCTATGTGGCATTTGTCTTCGAAGCCGGATGGGAGCCAGTTGCCGCTTAGCAGGAGGGGGTGGTTGGGGAACTGGGTGTGTGCTGCTAGGGCGAACATCAGGATTGCCCAAGGGCTTTGGGCTCGGAGTGCCTGTGGGGTGCCGTGTCGGTCGCGGTAACGGAACTCCAACCGATCGGGTCCGATCAGGTCGACCATATCCAGACCGGACCAGTAGATCGAGAAGGAGTGGCCGGGGTTGTGGAAGAACACCCGGCGCTGCGACACCATGGCCAGGCCGGGGCGTGCCGGTACCCAGCGTGGCTGAAGTCCGTATTCCGCGCGCCGACGACGAGATTGATTCGCGAGCGCATTGCCGATGTGGGCGGCGGCGACGAATGAGAGTGATCCGGCGGCGTAGATCGTCCTACGGGTCCAACTGCCGTCGCCGACAGCCTGCCAGACCGACCAGGCAGCGGGGCCCTCGGCCAAGCACCGCTCATCGGCTTCGAGGCGAACCCTGGTCGCCTGCGGCCGGATATGCGCCAACTGCTTCTTCATCAGGAAGTCGACGACGCCGCATGTGTAGAGCACATGATCGTCGAACCACGACCACCCGATCTGCTCAGCGATCAGCCGATCGATCTCGGCACCGGGATCGAACATCCCTTCAGCACCCCCGATCACCACCTTGGACACCTGTATCGACGGTAGCCGAAATATCCTGCGCTATCAGCCTAGGAAAGCTCAGCCCGGTGCAAGCCGCGGTGACAGCGACGGCATTCCCAATACCGGGCATTTCCGCGCGGACGGCCTCGGCCCTCTGGTGCCGATAGCGATGCGCGAAACCGTCCTGCTGCTCTGGCATGGCCCTTGACGCAGGCGCACCGTGGCATGCACTGACGGCGCGGCGAGCTCCATAGAAAGCTCATCGCTCACCGCCAACTGGCCGCTGATCGCCCGCCGATGACCGGTGCGTGGGCGGGCCAGATGTTCTCAGCGCGAACAGTTACCGCAGTTCTTCGATCCGGCGAAACTGATCAACTGGACCTGTTGGATGCCCTGGTTTCCTCTTCCGGTGTCGAGGCTCGGAATCGTCGGCCGGGGTGGGGATGAGGAATGTGAGGGTGAGTAGGAGCACGGCCAGGGGGAGGGTCCAGAGGAGGGCGTGGGGGATGGCATCGGCGGTTGTCGGTGGTGCGGGGTTTGCGGGGAGCTGGTGGCTGAGGATCCTGCCGAAGATCGCGAGGCCGAGTGACATGCCGAGGCCGCGCATGGATAGGGCGGCCGCGGTGACCGCGGCGAGATCTGGTGTAGCAGCGGTGTTCTGGGCGACGGTTACCAGGAGTTGCAAGATGGTGCCCACGCCGATGCCGAGCATGATGAGATCCAGCGCGACGACGGGATAGCTGGACTCCGCGTCGAGCAGGCCGAGCATGAGGAAACCTATGCATATCACCGCGGCTCCGATGGTCAGGAGCCAGCGGTATTTTCCGGTCCTACCGGCGAAGGCGCCGGAGAGGAAGGAGGCTGCGACGAATGCGACGACATAGGGGTTGAGCGCCAAACCCGCTGCTGTCGCGCTCATGTCGAACGCGGCGCGCAGATAGGTTGGCAGGTAGACGATCGACGCGTACATCAGCGCGCCGAGTACCAGGGTCGAGGCGAGGACTGTCCCGGTGCCGCGGTGGGTGAACAGGTGGAGCGGGAGCACCGGATCGCTGAAACGTCGTTCCCACCAGATGAATCCGCCGATCAGTACCACTACAGCGGCGGCGAGGCCGAGGATGAACCCGGCGGGATGGGAACCGCTGGACCATTCGGTGATCACCAATACGCCGATAACGGTGCCGACGAGCAGCACTGATCCGACGAGATCCAGCCGCGCGGTAGATCTGCTACGGGGCAGACGCAGCGCTGTCCCGACCAGCGCCATCGACAGGATGCCGAGCGGCACATTGACGTAGAAGATCCACCGCCAGCCCAAGGTATCGGTGATCAGCCCGCCGAGTAGTGGGCCGCTGACGGCGGCTATCGCGAAGATCGCGCCGACCGCGCCCTGCACTCGGCTGCGCAGGGCGATCGGGAACAGTTCGGCGACCGCGATGGTCGGGATCGTGAACAGTGCACCGGCTCCGATGCCCTGCAGTGTGCGGTATAGGACGAGCTCGGCGAGCGAATCGGCGATACCGCACAGCGCGGATGCGATCGTGAAAATGCCTACTGCGGTGAGGAATACGTCTCGTCGACCGAATCGGTCGCTGAGTCGCCCGTACAGGGCGCTCGTCGCGGTGGATGCGAGCACATAACAGGTCACGATCCAGCTCAGCGAGCCGACGGTGCCGAGATCGGTTGCGATATCGGGTATTGCGATGCCGACGATGGTCTGGTCGAGTACCGAAAGCAGCATGCCGAGTCCGAGACCTGTTGCGGCGAGCGGGATATGGCTGGTCCGCGGGGCGACAGTAGTCGTCGACATCGGTCACCACGCCTTCGCTGCGAACGGGTTCGGCAGACCGAAGTCCGCGCTCAGCAGGTCTTGATCGATGACCCCGGCGGCGACGGTTCCGGTTGCCGCGGCGGCGATGACGGCCGCGAAGGGGACCGGCACCGTCGCGCGCCGCGCCATATCGCCTGCCGCGTAGACGCCGGGCACGCTCGTCTGGTGGAACTCGGTGATTTCGACGGTGGCGTCCGCGAAGGTGGCGCAGCCGAGCAGGTCGGGTAGCGGAGAGCGCTGGGACCAGATGCTTTTGACGAAGGCGACCTCGCGAGCCAATTCGGGTCCGTCCTCGAAGACGAGCGCGTCGAGCGTCGTGCCCGTCGCCTCCAGTCGGGTGATGGGTTCGCAGCGGATCGCGATTCCGGCCGCCGCCAGCGCCGCCGCGGTGGTCGGCGGGATATCGGCCGGGCCGTTGGTGGCGAGCACGACATCTCTACTGAACCGACTCAAATGCAAGGCGAGTCGGATCCGGTCGGGTTCGCCGCCGATCACCGCGATCGGCCGCCCGCTGCTCTCGAATCCGTGGCAGTACGGGCAGTGGAATACGCTGCGTCCCCACAGGGCGGCGATTCCGGTGATATCCGGCAGTTGGTCGACCAAACCGCTGGCCAGCAGCAAGCGCTTCGCCTCGGCGTCGGTGCCGTCAGCGAGCCGCACGGTAAAACCAGTCGCGCATGCGGCGACCCCCGTCGCTTCGCCCTCGCGCACCTCGACGGTCGGATACGCCCTCAGCTGTTCGCGCGCGATCGCCCGAATCTCGTTGGGCGGCACACCATCTCGGGTGAAGAAATTATGGACTGCGGCGGCCGGTGCGTTACGTCCTCGGCCGGAGTCCAGCACCAGAGCGCGTCGATGCGCACGGCCCAGAGTCAGTGCGGCCGATAGTCCTGCCGGACCACCGCCGACAACGATTACCTCGAACACTTGGGTCCTCCTCGTGATGACATCGCCTTGACATCACGGACCACTCTGCATGTTAATGTCAACATGAAGTCAAGGCCCGAGATCGACCGATCGGCCGAGCTTTCCATCGGGGAGGTGGCGGCGCGCTTCGACCTCGCGACTCACGTGCTACGACACTGGGAGACGATGGGTCTGCTGCATCCGGCCGCGCGGGTGAACGGCAGGCGTAGATACACCCAGGATCATGTCGTCCGGGTCGCGATGATCATGCGCGGTAAGGCCGCGGGACTGAGCCTGGAGCAGTTGCGCGAAATGCTCGACGCGCCGGATCGCGCCGCACGCCGGACGGTACTCGAGCGCCAGCACGCGGAACTCGACCGTCGCATCGCCGAAGCACGGGCGTCGCAACGCATGATCGAGCACGCAATGGAGTGTGACGCAGCGGATTTCACACAGTGCCCGACGTTCCACCGGCTGGTCGCCGAACTGATCGGTGCGGATAGCGCATCCAGCGGCTGAATCCTGACCCCGTGATCAGCTGTTTCCCGTTGATCCGGTTGCGGGGTGGTGGGGTGCGTTGTCACCATGAGGATATGCGACGGTGGTGGGCGGCGAGCCTGGCCGGGTTGTTGGTGGCCGCTGTCGGTGCGGCATCGGCGGATGGACCGGGGCGAGGTTTCGATCTGCAGGCGCATCGGGGTGGTGCCGCGCTGGTTGTGGAGAACACCTTGGTCGCATTCGCGAATGCGTTGGAACTCGGGGTCGCCACCTTGGAATTGGATGTGCAGATCACGGCGGATGGGTTTGCGGTGGTCACCCATGATCGGGATCCGAGTCCCGATAAATGTGTCGACACCGCGCCCGCGTTTCCCGGTGATCCGCGGTTCCCGTATGTGCCTGGTACGCAGTTCATTCGAGACCTGACCTTGGCTCAGGTGCGCACAATCGATTGCGGCTCGAAACGATTGGCCGCATTTCCGGATCAGCGAACAGCGCCCGGGGCGCGAATGCCGTTGCTGTCGGAGGTATTCGATCTGGTGCGGGCGTATCGGGCCGATGACGTGAGGCTGAATATCGAAACGAAGGTGGAGGCGGGTGCCCCGGAGCAAACCGCACCGCGGGAGCAGTTCGTCCAAGTGGTCGCGGCGCAGGTGCATCAGGCGCATATCGAAGACCGGGTGACTATCCAGAGTTTCGACTGGGGCGCGCTGATGCGGATGCGGCAGGTGGCGCCGGAGTTGCCGATCGTCGCACTGACGAATGGGCAGCAATTTCTGCAGGCGGGTCAGCCGGGGGCGTCGCCGTGGTTGGGTGGTATTGATATCGATGACTTCGCGGGCACGCTGCCGGAGAAGTACGTGGCGGCCGCGGCGTCTTTCGGGGCGAATGTCCTATCGCCGGTACACGGCAGCCCGCAGGACGGCACCGTCGATGACCCCGGCTACGCGGCGTTCACGACCGCCGAACTGGTCCGCGCCGCCCACGACCGCGGTTCGACTGTGGTGCCGTGGACGGTGGACGATCGCGCCACCATGACGGCGCTGATGGATCTCGGCGTGGATGGACTGATCACCAACCGCCCGGACGTACTGCGCGCCGTCCTCGCCGAACGCGGCTATCGGCTGCCGCGGTCCTATCACCGTTAGCCCACATGGTGCGGGGCGCGGGCCCGGTTCGTACGCTGGTAACGCCTCCGGTCCGGCCGGAAATGCCGGGTCCAGCCGCTGACTTCGAGACGGGATCACTGCCATGACCGATGGGGAACAGTCCGGCGGCTACGGCTACCCGACCAACCAGCCGGGCTACGGCCCGCAGCCGGGGTACGGCTATCCGCCACCGGGGTACGGATATGCGCAGAACTCGCTGGCGCAGCCGCCTGCTCATCTGGGCTGGGCGATCGTAGCCACCATCCTCGGAACCCTGACCTGCATGGTGGGTTCCGTACTCGGCATTGTGTCGATTGCCTTCGGTGCCCAGGTGCATTCGAAGTGGCACAGCGGGGATATCGCGGGTGCGTTCGATGCGTCCAAGAAAGCGAGGGTTTGGGCGATCGCCGCCACCGTCGCCAATGTGCTCTGCGCGGTGCTCGCCGTCGGCTACCTCGTTGTCACGCTCACCAGTTCGTCGTCGTACTGACCTGTTTCCCTCCGCCGCCCCGACGAACGATGGTGGACAACCGCTCATCGCCGAGGTATGAAAATAGAACACGTTTCAGTTTCAGTGGGAGATGCGATGGACAGCGCAGCCATGGGCGATCTGGTGATGGCCGGGTTTCAGAAGCTGGGGTTTATCCAGTACACCGGGATCGAAGGGGTCGAGTTCAGCGCGGGCCGCAATGTCGTCACCATCGCGCCGAAGCCCGAACATCTCAACCACAACGGCGACTTGCACGCCGCGGTGCTGTTCGGACTGGCCGAGACGGCGGCGATGGGCGCTTCGGTCTCTGGCATCGTCGATCTGATGGGGGAGACGTTCATCGTGGCTCGCGACGGCCGGATCGAGTATCTGGCGCGGGCCAGGGGCGAGGCGGGCCCGTACCTCGCGACATCCGAGTTATCTGCTGAAACGCTCGAGCAGGTGCGCTCCGATATCGCGGCGCGGGTCGATGTCGAGTTGGCAGTGCCGGTGGACATTACCGATAGCACCGGAAAATCCGTTGCCACATCGGCTTTCACCGCGATCATCCGACCCAGGAGAAAGTGACCCGCGCTCGGTGATGGTTGGCGGGCGGCCGAGCGCGCCCTCCCCGGCCAGGTCAGTGCTCGCTGTCCAGCAGCGCCATCTGCGCGGCCGCGTAGCGCTCACCCGCGATCTGATCCACGGGCACCGCGGCCTCGATGCTGGCCAGTTCCTCGGCGCTGAGCTCGATATCCAGTGCGCCAAGGGATTCCGACCAGCGCTCGCGGGTGCGCGCCCCGAGGATCGGCACGATATCCGCGCCCCGGGTCAGCGCCCAGGCAATGGCCAACTGTGCGATCGAAATGTCCTTCGCCTCTGCGATTTTCGCGAGGGCATCGACCAATGTGAGGTTCTGGTCGAGATTTTCGCCCTGGAAGCGTGGGCTGTGTGCACGGAAGTCGGTGGGTGCGAAGCTCGCGCCGCGACGGACGGAGTCGCTCAGCAGGCCGCGCGACAGCACACCGTACGCCGTGATCCCGATGCCGAGTTCCCGTACCACGGGCAGGATTTCGGCCTCGATACCGCGCGAGATCAGCGAATATTCGATCTGCAGATCCGCGATCGGGTGCACGGCCGCGGCCCGGCGGATGGTATCCACGCCGACCTCGGACAGCCCGATGTGCCGGATGTAGCCCGCCTCGACGAGTTCGGCCATCGCGCCGATGGTCTCCTCGATCGGGACGTTCGGGTCCAAGCGCGCGGGCCGGTAGATGTCGATGTAGTCGACGCCGAGGCGCTGCAGGCTGTAGGTGAGGAAGTTGCGCAGGGCGACGGGGCGGCTGTCGGTGCCGCCCCAGGTGCCGCCCGGTCCGCGCAGCGCGCCGAACTTCACACTGAGCACGACATCCTCGCGGGGACGTTCGGCGATGGCCTTGCCGATCAGCATCTCGTTATGACCCGCGCCATAGAAGTCGCCGGTGTCGATGAGGTTGGCGCCGGAGTCCAGTGCCGCGTGGATGGTCGCGATCGATTCGGTGTCGTCGGCGGCGCCGTACATGCCGGACATGCCCATTGCGCCGAGTCCGATGCGGCTCACTGCCGGGCCGGTGTTGCCGAGCTCGGTGTCGGTGGTGATCTTCGATGTCGTCATGGGATCAAGCCTGCACCCCTATCCAGGGTTGCGGCAGAGATCGCTTATCGGGGGATTGCCGATCCCTGGCTGGTCGCGGCCTATTGCGGGACAGTGGTGATATGGACCGATCCGAACTGGCAGATTTCCTGCGCCGGCGCCGTGAACAGCTGACGCCCGCGGACGTTGGGTTGCCGCCGGGGGTCCGCCGCCGCACACCCGGCCTGCGTCGGGACGAGGTTGCCCTGCTCGCGGGCATGTCGACCGACTACTACACCCGTTTGGAGCAGTCCCGTGGCCCGCGGCCGTCCACACAGGTGCTCGCCTCGCTGGCGCGGGCACTGCGCTTCGGCAACGACGAACGTGACCACCTCTACCATTTGTGCGACCACGCGCCGCCCGGGCGCGAACTCGCCGACAAGCACGTCGGTCCTGGGATCATGCATGTGCTGGCGAAGCTGGACGACACCGCGGCCACCGTTATCACCGATCTCGGTGAGGTTTTGGTGCAGAACCGGATGCACACGCTGCTCGTCGGTGACCATGCGAATCGTCGTGGCTGGGATCGGTTCTATGCCTGGCGCTGGTTCACCGACCCACCGTCGCGGGCGATCTTCCCGGAGCAGGACTGGGATCGGCTGGGCCGCAAACATGTCGCTGACCTGCGCGCTACCGCCGCCCGTCGGTCCGGCGACGCGGATGTCGCCGAGTTCGTGAGCCGATTGCGTACCACGAGTGCGGAATTCGAGCAGCTCTGGAACGAACACGAAGTGGCGGTGCGGATCTCCGACACCAAACGGATCCTGCATCCCGAGGTCGGTTTGATCGACACGATCTGCGAAACTCTGCTCACCCCGAACGAGGCGCAGCGATTACTCGTCTACCTGCCCCGTCCGGGTACCGATGCGGCGGAGAAGCTGGATCTGTTGCGGGTCATCGGAACGCAGAAGTTGCTGCCCGCGCACGATGACATCCGCGGGTGAATCACCCGACTACGGCGCTGTAGTCGATTACGGCACTCAGGGATTGAGGTCGAAGTAGTCCATCGCGGCTTGGATCGCGGGCTCACCGCCCCCGGCCGACAGACCCGCGAACGCGCCGATAACGCCACCGACCACCGTCGTGATCGGAACGGTGACGAAGTCGACGACAAAAAGACCGAGCGGGAAACCGAGAACGAAGCCGATGGCCGCACCGATGGCGGCCCCGGTCAGCACCTGCGGCATGGACTTCTCGATCTGACCGAAGAAGCGCTCCTGGGTGCTCACATCCCGCACCGGCTCTTCGATCGTGCTGATCGGGGTGAGCGACAGCCGCGTGCCCGCCTCATCGATGACCGGCACCAGGTCGATCCGCTGCCCGCCGATCTTCAGCGCGGTCGGCAGCGCGGCAACGACCTGTCCATTGTGATCGGTCAGCGAGATGACCTTATTGTCCCGGACCAGATCCCAGCGACCCTCGGAAATGGTTGTCACCACGGCATGGCGGTTCTCGGTTGCTGCGGCGTGATAGCCGATCTGCTGGAAAACGCCCTGCAGATCGAGCGGTACGTCGGCGGTCGAATTCGGTGCGGGCGGTACAGGTTCTGCGTGCACGACGCTGGTGCCCATCGTGGTGGCCGCGAGAGCCAACAGCGCCGTCGCGGTAATAGTGGAGATCCTCATCGTGCTCTTCTCGTCGCGCCAACCGTGCGGAATGTCCGGTTTGGTTGCCGACGAAGATACCGTCCCCTGATCGTCATCAGAAGGGGGTCGCGCGCCTAATTTCGCCGGACCTCGCGCGGGTGGCGCTTCGGATTCAGGTTCTGGCCTGGCCGATTCGGCGTTTGCGTGGCTTCAGATGCAGGCCGGGCAATGGCGGGGCCGGGATACGCTGGTCCGGGGTGTGGCCCGCGATATCGGCGAAACGGGCGAGATTGTGCTTCTCCCAATCGTTTCGGGCCGCGACGATATCCTCGTGGCTGCGGCCGACGAAGTTCCACCACATCACCAGTTCCTCGCCGAACGGCTCGCCGCCGATCAGCGCGAAATGGGCGCCCTCGGCACTGCCGAGTCGCAGCTCGTCGCGTCCGGTACCCAGGTAGAGCAGTGGGCCAGCGGCGATTTCGGTGCCAGCGGCGGTTATGTCTCCCTCGATCACCATGAGTGCGTGCTCGAAATCGGGATCCAGGGCGATGGTGGTGTCGGTACCCGGCTCGATCCGCACATCCGCGCCGACGATCGGCGTGTAGGCCTTGGCGGGCGAGGTGAGTCCGCCGAATGTGCCGATCAACACGATCGCCCGAATACCGAGCGCCTGGTAGACCGGCAGCTCGCGATGCTGCTCGAAGTGCGGCTCGACGCCGAGACTGTCGCCGGGCAATGCGATCCACAACTGCAATCCGTGCCCGGCATGCGCACCGGCGACGCCGTACTCGGAATGCGCGATACCGCGGCCGGAGGTCATCAGATTCAGCTGACCCGGTTCGATCTCCACATCGGAACCGACCGAGTCGCGATGGCGGATCCGTCCATCGAACGGCCAGGTCACCGTCTGCAGTCCGATATGTGGATGCGGGTCGATATCCGGCGACGCGCCCGTCTTGGTGACCGTCGGTGAGCCGAAATGATCGAGAAAGCACCAGGCGCCGACGGTCGGCAGATCACGTTGCGGCAGTACGCGTTCCACGAAAACGCCGCGCACACCACCGAGTGGGACCTCGCGCGCCGGATAGAATTCCGCGACCGGTCCCGGACCCGGCGACGCCTCGCAGACCGCCTCCTCCGGATGCGCGTCGAGATCACTCACCGCGTGACGCCCTTGCCGACCACATGCGCGTCGTACTGCGGATGCTTCTCGAGGTAGGCCTTGATGAACGGGCACAGCGGCCGGATCACCCGGTCGCGGGCGATCACATCCTCGACGGCGTTCTTGGCCAGGATGCTGCCGAGGCCCTTACCGGAGAACGCGCCATCGATCTCGGTGTGGATGAACACCGTCTCGTCATCGCGTTCCTCGTACTCGCTGAACCCGGCCAGTTCGCCGCCGTAGAACACCTCGTAGCGGTTCTGCTCGTCGTTGCGGACGACCTTGCTCTCGGGCGTCGATTCGGTCATATCCGGCTTCTCCTTCCGTGGGCGTACCGGGTGTTTGCTCAGGATCGAGACCCGGTTGAACGCGCCGATCGTGGTGGCGACCCAGAGGATCACCGAGACCTGATCATCGGATAGATGCTCCCGGGCCCGAGCGTACTCACGGTCCATCGTGGCCTCATCCGGCAGCGTGGTGGTGAGTTCGGCCAGCGCCAGCGCGGCCCGTTCCTGCGGCGTGTACAGCTCGGTGCGGTCCCAGGCGGACAGTACGGCGAGTTCGCGCTCGGTGGCGCCGGCCGCGATGGCCGCGCGATGGTGCACGTCGAGGCAATAGCCGCAGCCGTTGATCTGCGAGACGCGCAGGTTGATCAATTCGATGAGCTTGCGGTCCAGGCCGGCCTCGGCGCCCGCCGCACGGACCGCGCTGGCCACGGTGTTCAGTGCTCGAAACGCTTCCGGGGTCTGCTTATCCATGAACACGCGTCTGCCTGGAGACTCCATGGTCCGGATAGTAGAGCAGCTCGGCGATGTGCCCGGACTGCGGTCCGGATCGCCGTGCTGCACTGGGTGACTCAGGCGACTTCGTTGAAGCGCCGGACCTGCAGCGGCTCGATCAGGATCTCCGCCAAAGCCTCGGCGCATTCCTTCAGGTGCGGGGTCTCGAAATGCGCCGCCAGCGCCGCCTCGTCGACCCACTCCTCTAGCAGCACAACGCGGCTGGGATCGCTCGGGTGCAGGTACACCTCGTAGGCCAGACAACCTGCTTCGGCGAGCGTCGGCGCGACCATATCCTCCAGCGTCTCGCGCAACTCGGTCTCACGACCGGGCTTGGCAGTGAACCGGACATTGAGTGTCAGTGTGGACACCGATGACTCCTGATCTGTTGTGTGGGGGCTGCTACAGGGGTCATTCCCGGCCACCATCCCATGGAATCGCTACGCGCTGCTGCGGTCATATCTTGATCCCTTCGCATGGTGCGGTCAGTGCGGCCGGTTTGACGGTGGAGGTCTTGCCTTCGTACAAGTCGATCTTGTAATCCAGCACGGCGACGGTCTGACGAAGTTCGTCGATCTTGGCGAGCACCTCGGCGCGGGTATCGCGGAACATCTGCAGTCGTTCGGGAATGGTGGATTCCCCCTCTCGCACCAGTTCGGCGTAGCGGACCATGTCCGCGACCGACATGCCGGTGGTGCGCAGCCTGCCGATCAACGCCAACCACTCCAGATCGCGATTGCTGAACCGGCGCTTCCCGGCGTGATCGCGCCCGATGTAGTTCATCAGCCCGATCCGCTCATACCAACGCAGCGTGTCCCGGCTCAGTCCGGACCGATCGGCCGCCTCACCGATCGAATACTGCGGTTTCTCGCGATCGACGGCCTGCTGGCCACTGCTGCTGACGACCTGACTCGCGACTCCACCCACTGCACTCGCCCTTCTCGCTGAACACTGACGACGTTAATAACCTGGAGTGCACTCCAGGCAAGCCTCCATTCTGCCGAACTTCAGTTTTGCTTGCCGCCGAGCCGGTACCTTGCGTCGGACACTGGAGCCGACCAAGGTGGGGCGAGCTGAGGAGCGAGGGTGACGGCACTTCCTGAGCCATGGCGACTGTTGACCATCGCCGAGTACGAGGCACGCGGCGAGGACGATCAGACGCGGTGGGAACTGCAGGAGGGAATTCTGATGATGTCGCCGTCGCGGAAACCACACCATATGAGGCTGGGGGCCCGACTTTTCAGCCAGGTGGATGAACAGTTGCCGGATCAGCTTGTTGCCGTCCCGGACGTCGATGTCGACGTGCAATTGGTCGCTGTGGAGGGACCGGCCACAGTCCGTCGGCCTGATCTGGCGGTTGTCGACCGCGCCGAGTACCAGCGGGTCGAGGTCGAGGGGGGAGTGTTGCGCGCGTCCGCCGTCCACGTTGTGGTCGAGATCGTCTCTCCTGGTTCTCGGCGCACCGACTATGTCACCAAACGCAGCGAGTATGCGGAGGCCGGAATCCCGCACTACTGGATCATCGATCCGACCACGCCATTGAGTCTGCTCCCGTTCGTGCTCACCGACGAACTCGGTTATGTCGACAACGGTGAGGTGACGGGCGAGTTCACGACCAACTCGCCGTGGCCGCTGACGATTCGGCTGGATCAGCTGGGTTAGCGCTGTCATCGTCGCGCATCCGATGCGCGACGATGACCAACGGGTCGCCGCGGACTCAGATGCGCTTGGGCAGCTCCTGCACGGCCCACTTGTTGCCGTCCGGATCGGCGAAGAAGGTGAACAGGCCCCAGCCGAGGTCCTTCACCGGCGACGCCTCCACACCTGCCGCGACCAGCTGCCGATACGCGTCCTCGGCGCTCGCGACGACCACCTGCATGCCTTCGACGCTGCCCGGTGCGGCATCGGTAATGCCCTCGCCGATGCAGATGGAACATCCGGAGCCGGGTGGGGTCAGCTGTACGAAGCGCAAACTCTCATTGACCCGGTGGTCGTGATCGGCGTTGAAGCCGATCTTGGTGTAGAAGTCCTTGGCGCGGTCCACGTCGGTGACCGGAATCGCGACGAGTTCGATTTTCCAATCCATCCGCTGAGCATCCCACCGGGTCGACGGCGAGAACTGGTTTTCGCACCTACCCTGGTGACATGCCAGGTAAGGACATCGACCGGATCAGGGCTCGCTCGGCTTGGGCCACGGTCAAGGAAAGCCCGGTGATCACCGCTATCGCGGTGGCGCCGTTCGTACTGGCGCTCGGCGTCGTGTGGTGGCTGCTCGGCGGATTCGCCGCATTCGTACTGCTCGTCGTTCTCGGCGTCGTCGTGGTTGTCGGCGGCAGATTACTGCACTGACGCCGACCAGCCCGCGATCAGCGCGGGATGTGGAAGTGCACCAGTTCCCCGGTGCCCTCATCCACTTGTGCCCACGGCCGGTCGAACTCGAGCACCGCGAGCGCCGAGGTGGGGAACTTCCTGCTGAGTTCGATCGCTGGATCGGAATCCCGATTGTTCGCCAACTCCCATGCCGTCCACGGCATTCCGGGCGCGTGCCCGATCACCAGTAGTGTCGCGACATCGTCATCGCTGAGCTGGACCAGCTCGATGAGTGTGCGCGGTGACGCCTCATAGATGCTCGACTCATAGACCACCGGCGCGGTTACGCCGGTTGCGGCCAGTGTCTCGCGCGTGCGCGTCGCGGTCGAGCACCGCACCGCGTCGATCGATGGCTGGGTATCGCGCAACCACTGTCCGGCCAGGCCGGCCTCACGCCGACCGCGTGGCGCGAGCGGGCGCTCGTGATCGGAGATACCGTCGGGATAGGCCGATTTACCGTGTCGCATGAGGATCAGAGTCCGCACCATGCAGATACCGTAAGGCCTCCGGAAGAGAGGCCTCGAACACACTCGAGGCAAACTGAAAGCGGCATCACAACGCGGGGCCCCGTGGGGCACCCTCCGCAGGCTCCCGCGACGGTGACGCCCCCGCCCTCCTGACCCCCTTGGGTGGCTACAACCCACGTACATTTTCGAGGATCTGCACAATATGGCCTACGTAATCACGCAGCGTTGTTGCAACGACGCCAGCTGCGTCACTGAGTGCCCGGTCGATTGCATTCGTCCTACCCCGGATCAGCCGGAGTTCGCGACCACCGAAATGCTCTACATCGATCCCGACACCTGTATCGACTGCGGTGCCTGCGTCGACGCGTGCCCGGTGGAGGCCATCTTCTCCGAGGATGATCTGACCGCGTCGCTGGGCAGGTTCCGTGACATCAATGCCGCCTACTTCCAACGGCATCCGCTCGAATCGAACTTCGATCCGATCGTCACGCCCGCACGTCCGCCCAAGGAACTCGGCACGCTACGCGTCGCCATCGTCGGCGCGGGGCCCGCGGCCTGCTACGCCGCCGACGAGTTGCTGCGGCGCTGCGATGTCGAGGTCGAGATGTTCGATCGGCTACCCACCCCGTGGGGGCTGGTGCGCGCGGGTGTCGCCCCCGACCACCCGGGCACCAAGACGGTCTCGGGCATGTTCGAGTCGGCATTCCGCCGCGAGACGCTGCAGTACTACCTCAATGTGGAGGTCGGTACGCACATCACGCACGAGGAACTGCTGGCCCACCACCACGCGGTCATCTATGCCGTTGGCGCGTCCTCCGACCGGCGCCTGGGCGTGCCCGGTGAGGATCTGCCGGGCAGCCATTCGGCGACCGAGTTCGTCGCCTGGTACAACGGCCACCCCGACTTCGCGGACCGGAAGTTCGACCTATCCGCCGAGCGCGCGGTGATCGTCGGCAACGGCAATGTCGCACTCGATGTCGCCCGCGTGCTGACAGTGGATCCGGCCGAACTCGCCAAGACCGATATCGCCGACTATGCCCTGGATGCGCTGCGCGCCAGCAATATCCGCGAAGTAGTCGTACTCGGCAGGCGTGGTCCGCTACAGGCGGCCTATACCTCGCCGGAGTTCCTGGCGCTCGCCCATCTGAAGGGCGTCGATATCGTCGTCGACGAGGCCGACCTTGCCCTCGACCCGGCCAGCCAGGCGCTGCTGGACGACCCTGAGGTCGAACCGTCGCTGGAGCTCAAGTACACCCTCGCCAAGGAATTCGCGGCGGGCCGCCGCGATCCGGCGAATAAGCGGATCGTGTTCCGCTACCTGACCTCGCCGACGGCGTTGCAGGGCACCGATCACGTCGAGTCGGTGGAGTTCGCGCACAACGAATTGGTCAGCGAGAACGGCCGGTTGGTGGCGCGCACGACCGATCGCACCGAAACCCTCGACACCGGCCTGGTGCTGCGCTCCATCGGCTACAAGGGCGAACCGGTCAAGGATCTGCCGTTCGACGAGCGCCGCGCGGTCGTTCCCAATGAGCACGGCCGCGTACTCGGCGAAGACGGCGTCCCGCTGCTCGGTGTCTATGTGAGCGGCTGGATCAAGCGCGGTCCGCGTGGTGTTATCGGGTCCAACCGCATCGACTCCGAGGAGACCGTCGAGCAGCTGTTGGCCGACTTCACCACGGGCAAACTCGGTGTGCCGCAGGCCGGTCGGGCCGCGCTGAAGGCGCTGCTCGGGCAGCGGCAGGCCGATCTGGTCGATCGCGAGGGCTGGAAGGCGATCGATACGGCGGAGAAGTCCGCGGGCAAGGCCTCGGGCCGTCCGCGGGTCAAGCTCACCACCCGCGAGGATCTGCTCAAGGCCGCGCGCGGCTGAACCGGCGACCCCGGCTCCGTTCCCAGTGAGCGGAGCCGGGTTTCTATAGGGGCATGATGCGCACGACCGTGGTGGTGGTGCCGCCGACCACGAACCACAACCGCAGTACCGGCCGTCCCGAGCGATCGCCCGGCTCATAGCGGCTGCGCACGGTGACGTGCTGACGAGCGAGCACCGGCGCCACGTACTCGATCACCGCGCGATGCGGGCCCGCGACGAGCTTGGGGTACTCGACCAGGAACTGTTCCACCGCCTGCCAGTAGCAGGCGTTGTTGACGTGGTTGTACTGGTCGATATCGGTGGCGCGCACCGGGAACGGCATATCGGTATCCGATTCCGGGGGTGTGGCGTCGGTGAGATAGGGCCGCCAGCGCAGGCGGTGCTCGTTGGTGGTCTGGGCCAGGTAGCTCAAGCCCTCATCGCTGATCCGCGCCGGCATATTGTTGGACTCGCTGATATTGATCCAGAAGCCCTCGGTCTCGATCAACCCGCCGTTCGCGCTGGTGACCCGGACCCGCATATTTGTCCACCGAGTAGACATGCTCGAACACCACCGCAGCATCCGCACCTCGTCGGGCCACAGGATCGGCCGGATGACGTCGATGACCGTACGACGGACGATCCAGGTCGGATCTGTTGTATGCAGATTCGTCTGCTGCAGCTGCTCCCAGGCAATATCTTGCAGATAACGTGCGACGGCGTCGAACCGCAAGCGGTTGTACGGATCTACATCGCCAGCCCGGATGGGCCACGCCGACGCAAACCCCATGCCCTCCTGGGGAAGCGGGGCGAGTGGCTGATCGAGTGACACTGGTGCTCCTCGCGCTGCACGGTGTGCCGCGTTCTTTTACGCTGCTGTTCTGAAACGACTTTACGGGGCGTACGTCACACCCTCGCGTCGAGCCGCCTCTACCCACACCGGTCGGTCCCGCCGGGCAGGATGGGGCAATGACGGAAGCATCGCGCAGCGATTCGACGAAGGGGAGTGGCTGCGTGACGGGTGCGCACGGCTCCGACCTACCCGCCAAGCTCGGCAAACCCGCCGAACGTGCCCTGGCCGCCGCCGGAATTTACCGCCTCGCCGACCTGACCACCTGGACCGAACGCGACCTCGCCGCCTTACACGGTGTCGGCCCCACCGCAATCACCAAACTCCGCGACGCCCTCGCCGAACGCAACCAAACCTTCGCCTGAGCGCTTCGCCGCGGGCGACGATCGGCGATCGCGCCGGTACTATCCCGAGCAGGACCGAGGGGAGGGGCGGGGTTGAAACCACTGGGGCCGCACGATCCGCCCATGGCGGGTCGCCACCGCTTGATCGCCGTAATCGGGCAGGGTGCGATGGGCCGAGTGCTGCTCGGGCGTTCGCCGGACGGCCGACTCGTCGCGGTCAAGATGATCCACCGCCACCTTGCGCAGAACCCGGAATTCCGCGCCCGCTTCCGACTGGAAGTCCAGGCGTCGCAGCGCGTCACTGGTGCCTATACCGCCGCAGTCATGGATGCCGACCCCGACGCCACCGAGCCATGGCTGGCCTCGGTGTTCGTGCCGGGCCCATCCCTACGCGCCGCGGTCGACCAATTCGGCCCGATGCCATTGGGTGGACTCCGTTTGCTCACGGCGGGACTGGCCTCGGCGCTCATGGAGATCCACCGCGCGGGCATGGTGCACCGCGATCTCAAACCCGGCAATGTGCTGCTCGCGGAGGATGGGCCGCGGGTCATCGACTTCGGTATCGCCCGGGCGCTGGAGGGGGATATCCAGCTCACGAGTACCGGCTCGTTGATCGGTTCACCCGCATACATGTCACCGGAACAGGCGGAAGGTCACCAGCTCACCACCGCCAGCGATGTTTTCTCGGTCGGCGCGATGCTGGTGCTCGCCGCGACTGGGGATAGTCTTTTCCTCGGTGCATCGACACCACAGACGCTGTACAACGTGGTGCATAATCGGGTGGACACGAACCGGGTGCCTGCGGCTTTGCGGCGGCTAGTTGATGCGTGCCTTGAAAAGAACCCTGCTTATCGGCCGACCCCGGCCCAACTGCTCGAATCGGTTGACGCGGTGACTGCCCGTTCGGGGTGGCCGAGCAGAGTGCGTCAAGAGATAGTTCAGGGACGTGCCGACGCCGAAATGTGGGCGACT
Source organism: Nocardia sp. CA-107356 (assembly GCF_050946365.1). Classification (NCBI taxonomy): domain Bacteria; kingdom Bacillati; phylum Actinomycetota; class Actinomycetes; order Mycobacteriales; family Nocardiaceae; genus Nocardia; species Nocardia sp. CA-107356. The sequence continues at coordinate 1,048,293 of NZ_CP191992.1, forward strand.
TTGGACGGGCGCGTGCCCGGTCCCGAAAAGCGAAGGGGCCCAGCACGATGGGCGGTTGCGGCCGCCGTGGCGACATTACTGGCGGCGGGCGGAACTACGGCGCGCTATCTCACACGCGGCGAATCCACCCCCGATCCACTGGCGAACAAAACCCTCGAACTAAGCGACAACCAACTGCGATTGGTCGACTCCTGCAAGCTGCTCGGTGCCGAAGTGGTCGGTGGGTTGGGGCAACCCGTGAAACAGGAACTATCGAATTCCTCGGTCTGCGCAACGAAATTCGTGACCAACGATGGCAAGCAGTCCACCATGACCGTCGGTGTCGGAATATCGGCGGCCGCGCCTGGCTACCGGCCAACTGGCGAATCAATCGCGGGCAAACCGATTCTCGACACGACAACCGAGGCGCAGTCCTGCGGTAGGGCCGCTCTGCTGCGATCGCAGCCCGAACTCGGCCTCGAGTTGAAGATCACTGAATCCGACGGTGATGCTTGTTCCTTGGCGACAGGCGCGTTGAGAGCCGTGGTGACGCGGCTGATCACCGATCCGCCGAACACGAATCCTCCGAAGCAGTCTGTTGTGCGAATGGATCCGTGTGCCTCGGTCGACTCCGGCACTATCCAAACGATTTTGGGACAGAGCGTCACACCGAGCGCCGTAGACGTTCACACCTGTACCTGGTCAGGCAACCCGTACATGATCACCGTGCAGGTCGCCGAGGAGAGACGGGTCGATGCCGACCCGAAGTACCGCAGTTTCGACGTGAACGGCGGCAAGCTCGGCGGCCTGCGCTCAGCCCGCCGGATCGACGCCGACGGTACCTGCACGACCTCGCATCTGGTGCGCCCGACCATCGAAGATCGCGGGGAGTTGATCGCCGTGACCGTCCGTCCATCGGCCGCTGATGGCGCTGATTCAGCGTGCGCGGCTACCGAATCCGTACTCATTGGTGTTCGCGAACGATTGGACAAGTCCTGATGGTGGCCCGCTTGGAACCCGGCGACCCCGTTCATGTCGGTAGGTATCGGCTGCTCGGGCAACTCGGTGCCGGTGGAATGGGGCGGGTGCTGCTCGGTATCGGCCCCGACGGCCGTCTGGTTGCCATTAAACAGGTACACACGCATTTGGCGACGGAGGAGGACTTCCTGCCGCGCTTCCGTCGCGAGGTACAGACCTCGGCGCGGGTGTCCGGAGCCTTCACCGCCGCGCTCATCGACTTCGATGTCGACTCCAAAAATCCCTGGCTCGCATCCGTTTTCGTGCCGGGTGTGCCGCTGGACAAGGCAGTGCACGACTTCGGTCCGCTCTCGACGGACCAGGTACGAGCCCTCGCTGTCGGCCTTGCCGCCGCCCTGCAGGCGATCCACGGTGTCGGACTCATCCACCGAGACCTCAAGCCCGCCAACGTGATCCTCGCCGAGGACGGGCCCCGTGTCATCGACTTCGGGATCGCCCGTGCCACTGAGGAACGCTCGGAACTGACGCACACCGGCTCGATTATCGGCTCGCCCGCCTTCATGTCACCCGAGCAGGCACGATCCGAGCCGCTGACCCCCGCCAGCGATGTGTTCTCCTTCGGCGCGGTACTGGCAATGGCGGCCACAAGCAAGAGCCCGTTCGCCGGATCATCACTGCCGCACACGCTGTACAACATCGTGCATACTCAGCCCGACCTGAGCAGACTCCCGCCAGAGGTGCGGCAATTGGTCGAGCCGTGCCTGCGCAAGGACCCGTCCGCCCGCCCGACGCCCGCCCAGATCCTCGACTTCCTTGGACCGCTTCCGCCACAAGCACGCCCGTGGTCCGCCGCGATCCACAACGCTGTTCACGAGCAGGACGCCGAACTATCAGCGCTGCTCGCCGATCCGGAGGCCACCCAGATCGTCGGAGCCGACGACACAACCGTTCCTGGACCGCAGGGCCGGAGCTTCGACGAAAAGCTGCGGCAGCTAGAGGCAGGATCCCGATCCGATCCGCCGAAACGTAGGTGGGTTTTGGTCGCCGCCCTGGTAGGCGTGGTGATCCTGGTCGGTGCGGCTGTCGCCGGTGCGGTCACGCTCACCGGCGGTGATCCGACGCCTGACGTGCCTAATCCGCTCGCCGGATTCAACACGACCAAGCTGCGGTCGATCGATGTGTGTGCCGCCATGAAGGACCCGTTGGTCGCGTCGTTGGGAAAGTGGGAGCGAGGGCCGATCTCGCTCTCGTGGGGGACCTGCAGTGCTGATGCGGGCGGGGAGTCGTTCGACGTGGATATCAAACGAACCGAAGGATTCCGAGACAGTGGCAGGAAGATCGGCGGCGTTCCGGTACTGGAAAATCCGGCTGCTGGTGGAAAGAGTTGCGAGCGAGCGCTGTTGCCCGCTGCCGCCGAAACACAGTTCGGAATTGTTGTTCAGGTAACGCATTCGCTGATCGCCTCGGGCTCGATGCCCACCGACAAGCTCTGCCAGTTTGCTGACGAAGGAGTCGCGCAGGTTGCACGAAATCTCATCGCCAAGGTGCCGCAGCTGCCGAACTTTCATAATTCGCTCGCCCGGCATGATCCGTGCGCGGTCATCGACTCGATCACAGTTAAGACGTCCATCGGCGAGCAGGTTCGTGGCACCCCGGACCTTTTGCATACCTGCAAGTGGTTCTCCGCAAGCACCGTCACAGTAAATCTCTGGCGTGATTTCCCGTCGGTCGATCCCAAGCCGATTCACTTCGATTTCGGGGGCGGCAACGTGGTTGATGTGAACGAAGCCGAGATGCGGTCCACCTCTTGTGTGCGGCAAGGGGTTTACCAGCCCTCCTCGGATGGCAAAGCGGAACTAATATCGGTCCTGGTCGATGGCCCCACGGTCGGAGACCATCCTGAATTCAGGTGTCACTCCGCAGTTCGGATAGTGCAGAACATCTTGGAGAACCTCCCCAAGGCGAGCCGATGAAGCGTGGTCAGTTGTTCCAAGCGCTGCGGGCTGCGGCTGCCCTTGTCCTTGTCACCGTTCTGGGTGGCTGTGGGGCCACCGTGCACGGCACCGGTGTTGCCAGCGAAATCGATGTGCGCACTCTCGATGTCGGTACATTGCCGACGTCATCACCCAAACTGGCGTCGCGTCTGAGCAACCTCGGATACTTGCGGCTCGAGGCGGCTCGGATATCCGACGCGGTGCTGAGCCCGCATGTGGTGGATGCAAAGTACTCGGGAGGAGCCTCGGCACGCGCACACACCGACGCACAGTCGGTGACCTACTACCTGGCGGATGCCGTTATTCCGGTACTGCAAAAACATGGCCTCGTCGTGGGGTTCTCGACCGGATCGGCGGATGATTCACGCCCGCTGACAAAGGCCGCACTCGGTACTCGGGAGCGTGAAGGTCTCGCTGTCACTGTGCTGCGGTTTTCGAACGCGGCGGACGCGGAAGCCGCGGCCACGGAGCTCGATGCAGTCGATTTCGGGATCAATCCGGAGAACGTCGCCGTCAAACTTCCCCGTTACGCGTCCTCCGCAGCGCATTGGCGGCCATCGGTTCCTACCCTCGGCAGCACGACCGCGCACGGAGTCTTTGTGGTGAGCGTGCTAGCGGATGCGCGCACAACCGATCTCAATCGGCTCATCGAGATGACACAGAAGTACCTCGATGCCGAACTGCCAGAACTGGATACCTTCACGCCGTCGCCACCGGACAAGTTCAACAGCCTCCGCCAGGATCCGGACAACCTGCTCGTGCGCACGTTGCACGAAAGCGGAGTGGTCCCTGAACCAGACGGCCAAGGTGAGGTCGTCTACACTGCTCGCGGCTACCTGAATTACATCCTGGATCAGGCCGGGCGATACCCGGTAATGCAGCGCGCCGGTGTGGATCGGGTGGCGATGACGCCGAGCGTCATCGTATTCCGGACCCGAGACGACGCGGCCGCGGCCAAATTCGTTACTGAATCCGTGGAGTTGGACCCAGCGGTGAATCATCGGGCGGTCGATCCACCCGACGATGTTCCGAATACGTCCTGCACTCAGGATTTTTCGGCCTCCTCAACGGCGCAGTTCCGCTGCTTCGTGGCCTATCGGCGTTATGTGGCGTTGCTTCTCGGCGGCCGACTGTGGGAGACACAGCAAATGGCAGCGGCCCAGTACGCCCTCCTCGCCAACAGTCGATGAATTTTGTTCGCTCGTCGTCAGTAACCGCGGTATGCGCCACCGGAATTGACCGCCGCGACACCGGGCACATTGCCGAGTGATCCGTATGTGTTGATCGAATATCGAACCCCAGCGATGATGTTGTCGACTGGATTCCAAATATCGTCGTGGCCGGGCGCTTTGTAGGCGTTGAAAGTGCTGTCGATGGTTTGCATAAGTCCTTTGGACGGATGCCCGGCCACCCAGTTACTGTCCCAGCGGTTTTCGGCGTAAGGGTCGCCAGCCGACTCGTGCTCGATGATCAACGCGATCGCGTTTTCATCAATGTCCTTCGGGTCGTAACCCATGGCAATGAGCGCCTTCTTCGCGTCTTCGATCCACTTGGCCACATCGCCAGTCGGCTTCGCCCCGGTTGGTGCGCTCGAGCCGGTACTGCCGGAATACAGTGAGCTCGAAGGGGATCCGGAGCCGTTGCTGTTGTGGCTGCTCGACGTATAGCTGGGCTTGCTCGTGTTGTTGGTCGATGGCGCCGTGGTCGAGGTCGTTGTTGTGCTGGTGTTCTGCGTCTGCGACGCAACGGCATTCGGGTCGCCGAGGCCGTCGTCGGCGGTTTGGAGTTTCTTGACGGCCTCACCCACCTGGTTTTTCGCTCGGTCGGCCGCGGCCTCTGCGTCTGCCAGCGCGTTGACGATCTTCGTTTGCCAGTACGCGGCGTCCAGGGTGGCCTGATCGGTGAGTTGGTTGGCTTCGGACTCGTTCAGATTCACCTTGTACCAAGCGATTCGATCATCGGCATCGACGGTGCCGTCCGCAGCGACGTGGAAGCCCGGCTCGGTCTTCGCGCCCGGGGCCGGGCAGGTCGGGTTGGTGGCCAGATCGCGCAGCGAGAGCACATTCCGCTTGGCCCTGTTCAGGTTGTCCACCTCGGCAGTGAAGGCGGTCTGGAGATCGTGCACCGCTTGACTCACCGCGGAAGCGCGGGTCTTTTCGGTTTCCATTCGCGTATTGGCCGCAGCGGCGGCGGCGCCCGACCACGTCTTGTCGGTTCCCAGCTTCGCGGTGTCTTCGATGCCCTTGCGGACCGCGGTATCCAGATCTGTCGAGATCTTGGCCGCGTTGTTCGCGGCGGTGGTGAGGTGGTCGGGCTCCCACTTGGCTACATCGTCGAGGCTGAGGGTCATGGCAGTTGCAGCCCGATCGTCTTCAGGTTGTTGGCGAAGTCGGTTTCGGCGACTTCGAAGGCGCCTGCCGCGTTGTGCGTGATCGACGCGATCTTCTCGAGGCGCTCGCCGATCCGCGTCAGGCTGCGGTTGACGACATCGGTAGCCGATTGCACCGCGGATCCGAACTGGGTGCCGGGCAGCGCCCCGAGCGCGACGGTGAAGCCGTCACCGACATTGAACTTCTTGATGCCGTTCGCCTCATCGCCAAGACTTTTCGCGAAGGTCTGTAGTGCGCCCGCGTCGACCCGCAACGTCCCCGGATCACTGTTGTCCACCACGGAAGAACTCCCCCTTCGTCCCCACCTCAGGTCCCGGTCAGCATAGCAAAAACGGGTGGTGTGGACAGGGGGCCGACAGGGGCGGTTAGGTTGGTCACGGCGTCGGTGATGATGTGAGGATCGCCGAGTGGACAGAGAGGTCGGCATATGCGCGCAGCCCAGGTCAGCAAGCTGGAGGGGCCGGAAGCGATCGAGGTCGTGGAGATTGCCGAACCCGCGGCATATCCCGGGAGTGTGGTCATCGATGTGCACGCGGCCGGGGTGGCGTTTCCCGATGTACTGATGACGCGGGGTCTGTACCAGATGAAACCGGAATTGCCGTTCGTCGTCGGCGGTGAAGTGGCCGGGATCGTGCGGGAGGCACCGGAGGGCGCGCAGGTCGAGGCGGGCGATCGGGTGGTCGCGCTGACGCTGCTCGGCAATGCCATGGCCGAGGTGGCGGTCGTGCCGACGCAGATGGTGTTCCGGTTGCCGGACAACGTATCGCTGGAGGCCGGGGCCGGGATCCTGTTCAACGATCTGACCGTGCACTTCTGCCTGCGCAATCGCGGCAGGCTGGCCGAGGGGGAGACCGTACTCGTGCACGGCGCGGCTGGCGGCATCGGCACCTCGACGTTGCGCATGGCGGCGGCGCTGGGTGCGGGCCGGGTCATCGCGGTGGTGAGCACCGAGGAGAAGGCGGCGGTCGCCCGCGCCAACGGCGCGACCGATGTGGTGCTGACCGACGGCTGGCTCGCCGCCGTCAAGGAACTCACCGGTGGTCGTGGTGTGGATATCGTGCTCGATCCGGTTGGCGGCGACCGGTTCACCGACAGCATCCGTAGCCTGGCCTCGGCGGGTCGGCTGCTGGTGGTCGGCTTCACCGCGGGCGAGATCCCCACTGTCAAGGTGAACCGGCTACTGCTGAAGAACGTCGAGGTGACCGGTGCGGCCTGGGGCGAGTGGGTGATGACCCACCCCGGCTACGTGACCGAGCAGTGGGCAGAAGTCGCGCCCCTGCTGGCCTCCGGCAAGATCACCCCGCCCGAGCCGGTCCGCTACCCACTGGAACGTGCCGCCGAGGCTGTCGCCTCCCTCGACAACCGCACCGCCACCGGCAAGGTCGTCGTCACCCTGCGCTGACCATGGGCCGCCGCGTACGAATCAGTGCGCCGCGCACGAATTCCGCGATTATTCGATGCGCGGCGCGACAATTCGTGCGCGCCGGTACGGTGATCTGATCATGGAGTTGGCCCACCCGTCGCCCGACCACCACCCCTCATGGAATCGCTGTGCAGATGCTGTCTAATCGGGTACTGAACCGGACGTTGCTCGCCCGCCAGCAGCTGCTGGAGCGGTCGGCGCTGAGTGTGTCCGAGATGTGTGAGCATCTGGTCGGGTTGCAGGCGCAGGATTCGCCGCCGCCGTTCGTCGGATTGTGGAGTCGCATTGCGGATTTCGATCCCGCGACGGTTTCTGCGGGGCTGGAGGATCGCTCGCTGGTGCGGATCACCTTGATGCGCGGCACGATTCATATGGTGACGCCGCAGGATGCGTTGCGTATCGCCCCGCATATTCAGCCCGAGCTCGAAAAGATTCCCTTCCGAAAGGGTTTCAACTACGGCGCGATGGTCGGGTTGGATCCGGATGTGGTGCGCGAGCACGGCGAGGCGGCACTCGGCGATGAGCCGATGTCGGCGGCCGACCTGCGCGCCGAGGCCGCCGCGATCTACCCCGATCGCGATGCCGGTGCGGTGCTGCAGACCTGGCTGTACCAATTGCCCGTGCTGCAGACCCCGCCGCGCGGCAAGTGGAAGGACAACAGCAGGCCGGTGTGGTCCCGTGTCGAACCCTGGCTCGGCGCCCCGCTGGATCCGAGCTATCCATTGGCGGAGTTGGTCTTTCGCTATCTGCGCGCCTTCGGACCTGCCAGCACGATGGATATGCAGACCTGGTCGAAGCTGACCGGCATGAAGGCCGCCGTCGAACAACTCGGCGACCGTCTGCGCACCTACACCGACGAACGCGGCCGCACCCTCTACGACGTCGCCGATGGCGAACTCGCCGATCCGGACCTGCCCGCCCCGGTCCGCCTGCTCGGCTGGTACGACAATGCGATTCTCTCGCATCAGGATCGCTCCCGAATCGTGCCAGACGGCGTGGCGCCGCCCCTGCGTGCTTTCGCCGCAGCTGTTTCGCCGGTCCTGGTCGACGGTTTTTTGGCGGGCTTTTACAAGATCTTCCTGGAGCGCGGCGTCGCCCGACTGCGCATCACGCCGATCAGGAAGTGGACGGCCGCAGAAAGCGAGGCGGTGGACGCCGAGGCCCATGCGCTGGTCGGATTCCTGGAGGCGGATAAGCATTCGAGCGTCGAAATTCTCGACGTGGATGCCGATCTGCGGCCCTGACCCGGCTTTCATCACGCGTTCGGGCAGGCGCTGACCCCGCCATCGTCCATCGCTCTGTGCCGTGGACGCGCATGCCCGGTGCTACCTCGTGCGCGATCGGCGTCCGACCCGCACCGCGGGCAACGGTTGACCGGGTCCGGCCACCATCTGCTCGGCAATATCGGTCGTGACGAGCACGGCCGCGGTCAGCCCGACCACGGCCATGGCGGGCAGCATCGACGACACCCCCGCGACCACGATCAAGCCCAACGCCGCGGCGAGTCGAGTCGTGGCCACATTGCCGAGCATCCGCCACCGATTCACCACCAAGGCGACGAGGAACAGTGCCGCGCCGCCGGGTGCCAGCGCGGCGGCGACGCCGTGCGCGGTGTGACCGGGATCGGCGACCGCATGACCCAGCCCGACGGCAACCGCGACCAGCCCGGCCACCAGCCCTAAATGCCCATAGCTCAGCACATCTCGCACGATCAACCCGGGCGCCGGCATGGTCGTCAGCGCGTGCTCGAGCAACCGCGCCGAGCGATGGAAGTAGATCCACCACAGCCCGGCGCCGACCAGGAAGGCCAGTACCAGCGTGGTCACCACCGCCGGATCGAGGTCGGTCGAGGCGGCCTGCGCGCCCGCGTCGACCACCGATTCACCCAGCGCGATAATGATGAACAGGCCGAATCGCTCCACCAGATGCGAAACCCCGATCGTGCGGTTGCGCACGGCCCTGCCGTACAGCAGCGGTGCACCCAACTGCACGACGAGCGCCCCGGTCCAGACCCAGATACGCGAATGTTCCGGCAGCGCCGCGCTCGCGAAAATCGCTATGCCGGTGATCAATCCGATGCTGAACGGATTGATCGTGGTCGCGAAGCCGTTGGTGCGGATGACGGCGATGAACAGCACGATTCGCAACAACAGATGTGCGCCCGCGAAAACCATTGCGGCCCCGCGTGGTTGGTCCAGTGCGGCGGGCGCCGCCACCGCCATCAAGAAGATGAACAGCCCACAGCAGAACAGCACCAGACGTTGGGCGTTGGTCTCCTCGACAGTGTTCACCAGGATGGTGACGCCGACCCAGCCCCACCACAGTGGCGCGAGCAGGACCAGGGCGTGGCCGAGGGTGGCGATCGAGGTGTGGTGGCCGAGCACATGCGCGGTCTGGGTGACCGCGAAGACCAGGACCAGATCGAAGAACAACTCGGCCCAGGTGGCGCGGGCATGGGGTGTTGCGGTGTTGGATTCGGCAGGCTCGCTCATCGAAATCTCGTACTCGGTGACACAGGAGTACGAGCCTAGATGGGCTCAGCGCTCCGGGTTGTCCCGGTAGGCGGGCGCTTTGGTGGTTCCGGTCGGTGTCAGCGTGCGCAACAGCGGAAGCGTCCGGTGCGCGATGACCGTCGACAGCACGATCACGCTGTGTGAGCGCACGACCGAACTCGTCCGGTCGATGCTCAACAACACCGCCTGCAGCCCGGCATGGGAATCCGCGCCGATCCGGCACAGCACATCACCGGTGCCCGTGGTCGCATAGGCCTCCAATACCCCGGGAATCGCGTCGAGTTCGGCCGCCACCGTATCCAGCGCACCTTGCGCGATCTCCAGTGTGACGAAGGCCTGCACATCGAAACCCGCTGCGGTGACATCGATCTGCGGATCATAGGACGCGATGACGCCCGACTCCTCCATCCGTCCGATGCGGGACTGGACGGTGGCCCGCGCGACCCGGGTGCGCCGGGACAGTTCGAGAATGCCCGCCTTCTGATACTCGTGCATCGCGGTGAGGATGGCGAGATCGAGTTCATCGAGTTTCGCGGGCGTGCGCGACATGACGGCCTCCGTTCCGGGGCGCGACCGGCGTGGTGCAGGTCACTGTTGTGCTATTCAAATTGTCCAGCATCAGGGGTGACTTCCTAGCCGAATTCGCCACAGTGTCTATCGAAAATCGGTGATGTTGCCTATCCAGGGGGGTGGCGATTTCCTTGGATCATGACCATCGAGCACCTGCCGAATTCCCAGCGCCATTCCGGCCCGCTGCCCACCGACGGTGAGCTGCGCCGGCTCGTCGGACTGGTCGATCATGACGACAGCGTCGATCCGTTCCCGGTCATCGGCTGGGACGCGCTGGTCTGGGTGGTCGGCAACGCGACCCAGACCGCTCACTTCCTGGAATCCGCCTTCGGTATGCGGCTGGAGGCCTACTCGGGCCCCGAGACCGGCAATCGCGATCACAAGGCCTATGTGCTGCGCAGCGGCGCGGCCAGATTCGTCATCACCGGCGCGGTCGCACCGCACAGCCCGCTGGTCACCCACCACGACCGGCACGGCGACGGCGTCGTCGATATCGCGCTCGAGGTTCCGGATGTGGACCGCTGCGTCGAATGGGCGCGCACGCAGGGCGCCACGATCCTGGCCGAACCGCATGACGACACAGACGAATTCGGCACCGTCCGCTCGGCGGCGCTGGCCACCTACGGCGAGACCAGGCACACGCTGATCGACCGCTCCGAGTACTACGGGCCGTATCTGCCCGGGTTTGTCGCCCGCGGCTCCGGCTATCAGCCGCGCCCCGGCACTCCGACCCGGCTGTTCCAGGCCATCGACCATGTCGTCGGCAATGTCGAACTGGGCATGATGGATCAGTGGGTCGAGTTCTACCGCCGCGTCATGGGTTTCACGAATATGGCCGAATTCGTCGGCGACGATATCGCCACCGAATATTCGGCGCTGATGAGCAAGGTCGTGGCCAATGGCAATCACCGGGTGAAGTTCCCGCTCAACGAGCCCGCGGTGGGTAAGAAGCGCTCCCAGATCGACGAATACCTCGAGTTCTACTGCGGCCCCGGTGTGCAGCACATCGCATTGGCCACCAGCGACATCCTCGAATGCGTCGACGTATTGCGCAGGGAGGGCGTCGAATTCCTCGAAACTCCCGACACCTACTACTCCGATCCCGAACTGCGCGCCCGCATCGGCCACGTCCGCGTCCCGGTGCAGGAACTGCAGCGCCGCGGCATCCTGGTCGACCGCGACGAGGACGGCTACCTACTGCAAATCTTCACCAAACCGCTCACCGACCGCCCGACCGTCTTCTTCGAACTCATCGAGCGCCACGGTTCCCTCGGCTTCGGCAAGGGCAACTTCAAGGCCCTGTTCGAGGCGATAGAGCGCGAACAAGAAGCCCGCGGCAACCTCTGACCGCGCTCCGGTCCGTCAGATCACCGCACTCCCAACCCCGACGGAGTGAGTCTTACGAGCGACGAGTTCGTGGCCCGTCTCACATCCGAGCCGTCGAAGCGCACATGACGAGGTCTCGAGTCTCGACGGCTGGGCCGGTGCACGCCGGGTATTGACGATCCGCACCTCGGCGACCACCACGGAGTGAGTCTTACGAGCGACCCGTTCGCGGCCCGTCTCGCGTCCGAGTCGTCGAAGCGATGCGCCGCAGGCGCGAGTCTCGACGGCTCGGACGCGAGACCAAGGGGGCCGCGAACCCGCAGCGCCGCAGGCGCTGCCAAATATTCAGTAGAGTTCACGGCATGCGGATCCCGTCGGCGATCGTCACCGGTCTGGCCTTGGCATTGATGCTGTCGGCCTGCGGCTCGGACGGTGACTCCGATTCCTCGAACGCCCCGCTGCGCCCGCCGCCGAAGGTCGCCACGCTCGGCCCGTTCGTCGGTGAGTGCGGCCATGTCACCGAACAAGAGATCCGCGATATCGCGGGGCTGAATCAGCTTGCGCGGGTCTACCGGAACTCGGTCGGCTGCAACTTCGAGTCCGCCGGACTCGCTTCGCCGAGTGTCACTTTCGCGTCGTATCGGGGCAGCCCGATCGATCGTGAGAAGGCCTGGGTCTCCAATGTCGGCCGCAATCCGGAGACCATCGATGTCGGCGGCCGCAAGGGATTCCAGGCGCTGGACCCCAGCGGTTCGGTCTGTGATCTCGCGGTGCAGCTCGACGACGACTTCTTCGAATGGTCGATGTCCTACGGACTGTTCTCCGAGCAGGGCAATCCGTGCGACCGGACGCGCAAGCTGGCCGAGTTGACCGTGCAGCGGTTGCAGTGAGGGGAGCACAGATGAGTTCACGTCCCGGCCTTCGGGTCGCGGCCGTCGCGGTCACGGTGTGCGCGGTCGCGCTGACCGTCGGTGGCTGCGGTCAGACCGTCAAGGGGTCGGCGCACCCCGCGGGCGGTAGTGGTGCCACCACGGTCAACACCAATTTCGACAAACTGCTGCGTGAATGCGAGGTGGTCGAACTCGACCAGATCGGTTCGGCGGTGGGCAATGCGCAGGTGGTCTCGCCGTCGTTCAACGGCGCGGTCTGCATGTGGGATGTCGAGGACGCGCCGGGCGGCTCGGCCATGGTGACCCTCAATTGGTACGAGGAAGGCTCGCTGAACAGCGAGAAGTCCAATAACGACAAGCTCGGCTACAACACCGAGAACATCACCGTGCAGGGTCGGCGCGGTCTGAAGACGACGCGTCCGAACGATCCCGACTCATGTGGGGTGAGTGCGGGCGCTGCCGACACCGGCATCATCGGCTGGTGGATCAACTACCGTCCCGGCGGACATCCCGATCCGTGCGCCGGTGCCCAGAAATTGGTCGAGTTGACCCTGAATCTGGCCAGGTAGCCCGGCGGGTGGTAGTGGCCCGGCGGCTGTGATGACCGACCCACTTTGACCATGTGTCGAGGCCACGGGTATCGTGGATCGCTGTGCCCGGAAGCATGCGGGCAAGTTCGTGCGCAAACGTAGGCCAGCGAGAGCGGCCGACCTTTCCGGCGTGCCCGGAATTCGGACTATGTCTTGCGTGCGACACGCCCGACCTCGGGACGCGAGAAACGTGGCCGGACGTGCGAGTGAAGACTCGATGACACAGACATGAAGTTCCAGACACCGCGTTAACTAATTAAGGAAAGCCGGTCTATGCCAACCATCAACCAGCTGGTCCGCAAGGGTCGTCGCGACAAGGTCTCCAAGACCAAGACAGCGGCCCTCAAGGGGAGCCCGCAGCGCCGTGGCGTGTGCACTCGCGTGTACACCACGACCCCGAAGAAGCCGAACTCCGCGCTGCGTAAGGTCGCGCGTGTTCGCCTGACCAGCGCGGTCGAGGTCACGGCCTACATCCCGGGCGAGGGGCACAACCTGCAGGAGCACTCGATGGTGCTCGTTCGTGGCGGTCGTGTGAAGGACCTTCCCGGTGTCCGCTACAAGATCATCCGTGGCTCGCTCGACACCCAGGGTGTGAAGAACCGCAAGCAGGCCCGCAGCCGTTACGGCGCCAAGAAGGAGAAGAGCTGATATGCCACGCAAGGGCCCCGCACCCAAGCGTCCGCTGATCAACGACCCGGTCTACGGGTCGCCGCTGGTCACTCAGCTGGTCAACAAGATCCTGCTGGACGGTAAGAAGTCCACCGCCGAGCGCATCGTCTACGGCGCGCTGGAGCAGGCGCGCGAGAAGACCGGCACCGATCCGGTCGTCACCCTCAAGCGCGCGCTGGACAACGTCAAGCCCGCACTCGAGGTCAAGCCGCGTCGCGTCGGTGGCGCCACCTACCAGGTGCCGGTCGAGGTTCGCCCCGGCCGCTCCAACACCCTGGCACTGCGCTGGCTGGTCAACTACTCGCGGGCTCGCCGTGAGAAGACCATGGTCGAGCGTCTTGCCAACGAGCTCCTCGATGCCAGCAACGGTCTCGGCGCTTCGGTGAAGCGTCGCGAGGACACCCACAAGATGGCCGAGTCCAACCGGGCCTTCGCGCACTACCGCTGGTGACGTCTGCCCGGCCCGTCGTTTCCGGGCCGGGAGGCACAGCCGGAATGCGGCACCAACCTGCCGCTTCCGGCGTTGACATAGAGACGACCACAGGGTCGTCCCCGAAAATCCCATCTAGCTACGAGCGGGGAAGATTTCCGTGGCACAGGACGTGCTCACCGACCTGAACAAGGTCCGCAACATCGGCATCATGGCCCACATTGATGCGGGCAAGACGACCACAACTGAACGCATCCTCTTCTACACCGGTATCACCTACAAGATCGGTGAAGTCCACGATGGCGCCGCCACCATGGACTGGATGGAGCAGGAGCAGGAGCGTGGTATCACCATCACCTCCGCGGCTACCACATGCTTCTGGAACGACAACCAGATCAACATCATCGACACCCCCGGGCACGTCGACTTCACCGTCGAGGTGGAGCGGTCGCTGCGCGTGCTCGACGGCGCCGTTGCGGTGTTCGACGGCAAGGAGGGCGTCGAGCCGCAGTCCGAGCAGGTGTGGCGTCAGGCCGACAAGTACGACGTGCCTCGGATCTGCTTCGTCAACAAGATGGACAAGCTCGGTGCGGATTTCTACTTCACCGTGCAGACCATCAAGGACCGCCTCGGCGCCAAGCCGTTGGTCATCCAGCTGCCGATCGGCGCTGAGGACACCTTCGAGGGCATCGTCGACCTGGTCGAGATGAACGCCAAGGTCTGGAAGGGCGAGACCAAGCTCGGCGAGAAGTACGAGATCGAAGAGATCCCGGCCGACCTCAAGGACAAGGCCGAGCAGTACCGCCAGGAGCTCCTGGAGACTGTCGCCGAATCCGACGAGGCCCTGCTCGAGAAGTTCTTCGGCGGCGAGGAACTCTCGATCGCGGAGATCAAGGGCGCCATCCGCAAGCTGACGGTCAACTCCGAGCTCTACCCGATCCTGTGTGGTTCGGCGTTCAAGAACAAGGGCGTGCAGCCCATGCTCGACGCCGTGATCGACTACCTGCCGACCCCGCTGGACGATGGTGGCACCGACGGCCACGTCCCGGGCAAGGAAGAGGAGATCATCCACCGCGACGCGAACACCAGCGAGCCGTTCGCGGCGCTGGCGTTCAAGATCGCCGTGCACCCCTTCTTCGGCAAGCTGACCTACGTGCGCGTGTACTCGGGCAAGGTCGACTCCGGTGCCCAGGTCATCAACTCGACCAAGGGTAAGAAGGAGCGGCTGGGCAAGCTGTTCCAGATGCACTCCAACAAGGAGAACCCGGTTGGCGAGGCCGTCGCGGGCCACATCTACGCGGTCATCGGCCTGAAGGACACCACCACCGGTGACACCCTGTGCGATCCGCAGAACCAGATCGTGCTCGAGTCCATGACCTTCCCGGACCCGGTCATCCAGGTTTCCATCGAGCCGAAGACCAAGTCGGACCAGGAGAAGCTGGGCACCGCGATCCAGCGTCTTTCGGAAGAGGATCCGACCTTCTCGGTCAAGCTCGACCAGGAGACCGGCCAGACCGTCATCGGCGGCATGGGTGAGCTGCACCTCGACATCCTCGTCGACCGCATGCGGCGCGAGTTCAAGGTCGAGGCGAACGTCGGCAAGCCGCAGGTGGCCTACCGCGAGACCATCACCAAGAAGGTCGAGAAGCTCGAGTTCACCCACAAGAAGCAGACGGGTGGCTCCGGCCAGTTCGCGAAGGTCATCATCGCCCTCGAGCCGTTCGTCGGCGAGGACGGCGCGACCTACGAGTTCGAGAACAAGGTCACCGGTGGCCGCGTTCCGCGCGAGTACATCCCTTCGGTGGACGCGGGCGCGCAGGATGCCATGCAGTACGGTGTGCTCGCGGGCTACCCGCTGGTGAACCTGAAGGTCACGCTGCTCGACGGCGCCTACCACGACGTCGACTCGTCGGAAATGGCCTTCAAGATCGCCGGCTCGCAGGCCCTGAAGGAAGCGGCCCGTAAGGCCGGTCCGGTGATCCTCGAACCGCTGATGGCGGTCGAGGTCATCACGCCCGAGGATTACATGGGCGATGTGATCGGCGACCTGAATTCCCGCCGTGGCCAGATCCAGGCCATGGAGGAACGCAGTGGTGCCCGTGTCGTCAAGGCGCTGGTTCCGCTCTCGGAGATGTTCGGTTACATCGGCGATCTGCGGTCGAAGACCCAGGGCCGGGCGAACTACTCCATGGTGTTCGATTCGTACGCGGAGGTTCCGGCCAACGTGTCGAAGGAGATCATCGCCAAGGCGACCGGCGAGTAGTACCCCGGTGGAGCAAGTGCAAGACTTGCAGCATGTCCCTCGGGGCAAGCGGCAAGCACTTGCTCCACCTAGCCGGGAGTCAAGTACGACCCCCAATTTGTAAACCGCACTGCTGCAACTGCACGCACCAACAAGTCCAGGAGGACACCAAGTGGCGAAGGCGAAGTTCGAGCGGACGAAGCCGCACGTCAACATCGGCACCATCGGTCACGTCGACCACGGCAAGACCACGCTGACTGCAGCGATCACCAAGGTGCTGGCTGACAAGTACCCGGATCTGAACGCGGCGTTCGCGTTCGATCAGATCGACAAGGCGCCGGAAGAGAAGGCTCGTGGTATCACGATCAACATCTCCCACGTCGAGTACCAGACGGACAAGCGCCACTACGCGCACGTCGACGCTCCGGGCCACGCTGACTACATCAAGAACATGATCACCGGTGCTGCTCAGATGGACGGCGCGATCCTCGTGGTTGCCGCTACCGACGGCCCGATGCCGCAGACTCGCGAGCACGTGCTGCTCGCTCGTCAGGTCGGTGTGCCTTACATCCTGGTCGCGCTGAACAAGTCGGACATGGTCGACGACGAGGAAATCCTCGAGCTCGTCGAGATGGAGGTCCGCGAACTGCTGGCCGCCCAGGAGTTCGACGAGGACGCGCCGGTCGTGCGTGTTTCCGGTCTGAAGGCGCTCGAGGGCGACCCGAAGTGGACCGAGTCCATCGTCGAGCTGATGAACGCGGTCGACGACTCGATCCCGACCCCGGTTCGTGAGACCGACAAGCCGTTCCTGATGCCGGTCGAGGATGTTTTCACGATCACCGGTCGTGGCACCGTCGTCACCGGTCGTGTCGAGCGCGGCATCGTCAACGTGAACGAGGAAGTCGAGATCGTCGGCATCCGCGAGAAGGTCACCAAGACCACCATCACGGGCATCGAGATGTTCCGCAAGCTGCTCGACCAGGGCCAGGCCGGTGACAACGTCGGTCTGCTGGTTCGTGGTATCAAGCGCGAAGATGTCGAGCGTGGCCAGGTCGTCGTGAAGCCGGGCACCACCACCCCGCACACCGAGTTCGAGGGTCAGGCCTACATCCTGTCCAAGGACGAGGGCGGCCGCCACACCCCGTTCTTCAACAACTACCGTCCGCAGTTCTACTTCCGTACGACTGACGTGACGGGCGTTGTGACCCTGCCCGAGGGCACCGAGATGGTCATGCCCGGTGACAACACCGAGATGTCCGTCAAGCTGATCCAGCCGGTCGCCATGGACGAGGGTCTGCGCTTCGCGATCCGTGAGGGTGGCCGCACCGTCGGCGCCGGTCGCGTCACGAAGATCATCAAGTGATTCACTGAATCGCTTTCGAACGGCGTCGCTCCGAAAGGGGTGGCGCCGTTCGGCATTTCGGGCATCCGACGGCGTCCGGCGCGAGGACGTGGCGCGCGGTCAAGTGGTCGTGAAACCCGGAACCATCACGCCCCATACCGAATTCGAAGGTCAGGTCTACATCCTGTCCACGGACGAAGGCGGCCGCCACACCCCCTTCTTCGGAGATGTTCGGTTATATCGGCGATCTGCGGTCGAAGACCCAGGGCCGGGCGAACTACTCCATGGTGTTCGATTCGTACGCGAAGATTCCCGCCAACGCGTCGAGGGACATCATCGCGGGACGACTCGCTGGCCGAAGTGCGGCGCCGCATCGAAGGGTGCGGCGCCGCTCGGGTTTTCAGTTCGGTCCACCCGGTAGTCCAGTCCATGACCGCCGGGGTTATCGCGGGAGCGCGCGAGTTCGGTTACCGTCGGGCAACGAGGTAAAGACCGCTTGATCGGAGGATGGAATGCGCAACTCGGCTTTGGCCGCCGTACTCGACGTCACCGAGGGGACGTTGCCGCACGGCATGCCGTATCTCGCGCTCGGATCCGGGCGGCCGCTGGTCTTCCTGCGCTGGTTCACCCCCGATCACGCCAATCCGACCGGATGGATGCGACAGTCCGAGATCAAGACATTGGCCCCGCTCGCGGCACATTTCCGGGTATACGCGGTGAATCGAGCGCCCGGGATGGCCGAGGGCACGACGATGAGCGATATCGCCGCCGAGCATGCGCGGGCATTGCACGACGAATTCGGCGGCCCCGTCGACGTTCTCGGCGTCTCCTCGGGCGGATCACTGGCACTACAGCTCGCGGCCGATCAACCCGCCGCGGTACGGCGACTGATTATCGCCTCATCGGGCTACACCCTGGAAAACGCCGCGCGCGAGGCGCAGCTGCACTACGGCGAGGCGGCGTATGCGGGCAAGCGTGCACTGCACCATATGGCGGCCGTCGGCTTCAGATCGCCGATCGCGCAGCGCCTCGCCGCGGCGGGCCTGTGGTTGGCCGATCCCTTTGCGCGCCCGCGGAATCCGGCCGACACCCTGGCCTTCATCCGCGCCGAGGACGCCTTCGACCTGACGGGTCGGCTCGGCGATATCACCGCGCCGACCCTGGTCGTCGGTGGCGACAGCGACAGCGCCTACAGCGCGGAAACCTTCCGGCGCACCGCCGACGGAATCCCGAACTCGCGCTTGATCATCTACCCGGATACCACCCACATCGGGGTCGTGAAGCGCTGCATTCCCGATGTCGTCGCCTTCCTCGCGGACTAGTTTCCGCAGTTGCTCGGCGCCGGTTCGCCGCGGAGGCGGGCGTCGAGCCAGTAGAGCGCGAAGGGTACCCCCAGCGCGGCGGCAGTGAGATGTTCGGGAGAACCGGTGACTTCGGCTTGCAACGTGACGCCCGCCGCGCAATACCGCCGGTCGACATTGATGATCGAGTCGACCGGAACGAGCGGGTCACTCGGCGAATGCCATTCGAAGATCGGTATTTTCGGGATGCCGTCGTAGAGTTCCAGACTGTTCTCCTCGACCACCGCCCTGGCATTCCGATCATCGGCCAGGGTCATATTCCTCGCGTAATCGCGGGCGCTGTGCCCTGCGCCGATGTAAAGGAGTTCGTTGGTGCAGGCGTTGGCTATCGCTGCGCGCGCCTCCATCCCGCGTTGATTCAGGTAGTCGCTGATCGGAAAGCGGTACGGATACTCCCGTTCCAGCCCGATACCGGCCGCCATCAACAGTCCGAATGCCGGATGTGGATTGACGTTGACAGATTCCACCATTTTCACCATATTCATCGGCACGCCGCCGATCGCGGCACCCACGATCTCCAGTTCGGGCGCGTACCTCGGCGCCATCGCGGCGGCGAATGCGGTCGCCATACCGCCGCCGGAATAGCCCGCCATCGCGATACTGCTGTGCGCCGCTTCGAGTTCGGGAACCTGGCGCACGGCGCGAATACCGTCCAGGGTGATCCGGCCGCCGAGCCGGGCCGCGCCGTAAGCGGCGGTCGGGCCGAGATGGTCGGGCAGTGCGATGCTCCAGCCGTAGACCAGCAGTGCGTTGAGCAGCACCGCCTCGCGGATCTGCAGAAGCGGATCGGAGGAGTACAGCGCGCGCGATACCGTGCACTGCGTGCCGAGGCCGTTGATGATGTGCTGATAGGACAGGACCGGTCCATCGGGGCGGTGCGAATGCGGTGTCAGCACCGTGGTCGTCGCCGCGATCGGCTGCCCGGCGGAATTGGTCGAACGGAATTTGATCAGCGTGACGTCGGTTTCCGGGAAAATCAGCAGCGGTGGCATCGGCCGCGTCGCGAGCACCTCACCGGGTTTCTTACTCGCCAGATTCGGTGGTGCCGCATAGAAGGGGTCGGGGTCCGGAATCGGATATATCGGAGCGGCCTGGGCGACGCTACCGCCCAGGGATGTCGCCGAGGCACCGACGAAGAGGCCGACAATCAATGCGCGCGTCGCGAGACCGGTGAGAACTCGGAGGGTTCGATTGATCTCCACAAGCGGAAGGTCTATCACGCGTCCTGGACTACTTTGGTTAAGGCGCGCCTTTCAGTTATTCGGCCGGAAGAAAACTCAGCCGAGCTGTGTCATACCCGCCGCTACAACCCGGGCGACATTGAAGATCTCATCGGCCGTCGGCAACGGCACCCCGTCGAGCGCGTGCAGCCGATCACTGCTGGCAATGGCGAACATCGCGGAAACCCAGGCGGCCGCGCAGGCACGCAGCGTGCCCGGCTGGACCGGAACGGGTGCGCTGGCCTGCAGCACCCGGGCGGTGACGTCGAGCAGTTGATCGCGCAGGCGGCGCAATTGGCGCCGCACGTCGGGATGGGTATCGGCCTCGCGCCACATGATGACGCGCAGCACCGACGAATGGTGATCACGCAGATTCAGCGCGGCATCGAGATTGACCAGGCTGGCCGCCGGATCGCCCGGCGCGACCACGGTGCCGATATCGCCGATCGGCTCTGCTGGCACCCGCTCGGCCATCAGCGTGGACAGGATCGAATCCTTGGTGGGGAAGTAGTAGAAGACCAGGCCCTTGGGCACACCGGCGCCTTCGGCGATGGCAGCGGTCGCGGTCGCGTCGAATCCCTGCGCCGCGAAAAGCCTTTCCGCGGCATCGAGAATGAGCTGACGGGCGTCGCCGTCGACTTTCGCGCTACGGCGCCGCCCGCCTCGCCGGGGTTTCGGCATCTGCATCAGTGATGCGGCGCCATATCGTGCAGCCGACCCGATACCGTCGGCAGCGCCGCCACCGCGACCACTACCGTCACCACGCCCACTACCCATGCGGTCCAGGATGCGCCGCGGTAGTCGGTGTAGTCCATCGCCCATGGGGAGATGAACAGCAATGCGCCGAACAGGCCCATCGCATAGTCGGCGGCCGTGAGGGTCGCCTGGTACATCTGCGCCAGGCCGGTGAGGGCGATCAGCACGCCCAAGACGATCAACGACCACATGCCGTTGTCGTTCGTGTCCACCCACAGGGGTGACAGCGCGGTAAAGACGCCCAGCACTACGGCCAGGAAGTCCTGCGCGCGACTTTCGGTGAACATGGTGTGCCTCCTCAGGCTCTGAATTGTTCTCCCTATTCAGATCTAACTCTGATTGACCGACCGATCAATATAGCTACGGACACGATTGCGCACCGATCGGTCGGTGATCCGGAGTGGTGGCCCTTACTGTGGTCTGCGACCAAGCAAAGGTTAGGGTGAGCTGCGTGTCACCCTCAGTAACGGATGCCAACTCGACCCGGCGACTGTCCGGCGCGACCGAAGGGAAGGTTGGATTGAGCGAGCGCAGCGAGCGACCAGAGACGCGGCGGGCTGGCCCGGTCATGCCGGAGCCGAGCGTCATCGAGGTGCAGGCATGAACGGGCCGATCGTCATTGTCGGAGCTGGTCTGGGCGGTCTGCGCAGCGCAGAGGAGTTGCGTCGCGCCGGATACGAGGGCGAGTTGATCCTCGTCGGCGAGGAATCGCGGCTGCCCTACGATCGTCCGCCGCTGTCCAAGCAGTTCGTGCGCGGCGAGACCGACGACACCACCCTGCGGCCCGCTGAATTCTTCGAGGAGAAGCAGATCGACCTGCGGCTGAACACCGAGGCGGTCGGCGTGGACACCACCGCGCGCCGGGTGCGCCTGGCCGACGGTGGCACCCTCGACTATGACCAATTGATCATCGCGACCGGTCTGCGGCCGCGCCGCCTGCCCGGGCTGCCCGACCTACGAGGCGTGCACGTACTGCGCGGACATGCCGATGCCACCGCGCTGCGCGCCGAATTGACCGGCGCGGGCACCGCGCTGGTGGTCGGTGCCGGATTCATCGGCTGTGAACTCGCGGCGAGCTTCCGGGCCAGCGGCGTCGAGGTCGTTTTGGTCGAACCGCAGCCGACGCCGCTGGCCTCGGTGCTCGGCGAACAGATCGGCGCGCTGGTGGCCCGCATGCATCGGGCCGAGGGCGTCGACCTGCGTTGCGGTACCGGTCTGGACACCTTCCTCGCCGACGATGCCGACCGGGTGCGCGGCGCCCTGCTCTCCGACGGCAGTGAGGTGTCCGCCGATCTGGTGGTCATCGGCGTCGGATCGCGTCCGGTGACCGAATGGCTCGCCGATTCCGATATCGCACTCGCCGAGCCCGCGGCAGGTGGCGGCGTGCTCGCCGACGAGGTGGGCCGGACCTCGGTCGCGGGCGTGTGGGTGGTCGGCGATGTCGCCGCCTGGTTGCACGAGACGGGGCTGCGCAAGCGCGTCGAGCATTGGACCAATGCGGGGGAGCAGGCGAAACTGCTGGCCTGCGCGCTGCTGGGCGCCGAACCGCCGACCGCGGCGCGGGTGCCGTACTTCTGGAGCGATCAGTACGACGTGAAGATCCAGGCGCTCGGCACCCCGAGTGCGAACGACGATATCTACATCGTCGCCGACGACGGCCGCAAATTCCTCGCCTATTACGCCCAGAACGGCAATCTGACCGGCGTGGTCGGCGCGGGGATGACCGGTCAGGTGATGAAGGCCCGCGCGAAGATCGCCGCGAATGCGCCGATCGCGGATCTGCTCGCGGCCACCCAGCCGTAGCGATCGCTGGCAAGTCGCTCGAAACGACCAGCACGGCGGCCGAGTAGGGCGTGATCGTCCGCTGTAATACGGTGGTCGGGTGATCGTCGCGCTCATCGATTCCGGGCTGGGGTTGCTGCCCACGGCCGCCTGGCTGCGCAAGCTGCGGCCGGATGTCGACCTGCTGCTCCAGTTGGACCCGGATGGCGCGCCGTGGGGACCCAAGCCCGAGCAATGGGTGACCGACCGGGTGGTCGACGCCGCGCGGAGCTCGGTTCGGCTCGGGGCGGAAGTGATCGTGCTGCCGTGCAATACGGCCAGCGTCACCGCCTTGGATGAGGTGCGCGCCGAGGTCGGGCCCGGCGTCCCGGTTGTCGGCACCGTCCCGGCGATCAAACCCGCTGCGGCGGTCTGCAAGTCGGTCGCGGTGTGGGCCACCGCGGCGACCACGGCCAGCCGGTACCAGGCGGACCTGATCGCCCGCTTCGGCGGTGAGGCGAAGGTGCTCGGCATCGCCTGCCACGGTCTGGCGGATTCGATCGATCGCGGTGATCTGGTCGCGGCCCGCGATTCGATCGCGCGTGCGGCCGAGCAGACTCCGGCCGATGTCGAGGGTGTGGTACTCGGCTGCACACACTATCCGCTGGTCATCGATGCCATCGTCGCCGCACTGCCCGATGGTGTTCGGCTATTCGACAGCGCACAAGCCGTCGCGGCACAGACGATTCGGCGGATGGATGCGCTCGGCAGGCCGACCACCGGCAATGGTGTGGTGGTGGTGCACAACAGCGGTAGGCCGGGGGAATTGCCGGTCAGCGCCGCGGCTTTCGAATCGGGGCGGATCCTGGGAGCACCGGGATAGGGTTCACCGATGGCCGAAGCCCTACCTACTGCCGCCGCGGTGCACGCGGCGCTGACCGAGGTCGCCGACCCCGCCGATGCCAGCCATCTGCAGCGGTTCTTCAAGACCGGGCCCGGTGAGTACGGCGAGGGTGATGTCTTCATCGGCGTCCGGGTGCCCGTCACGCGATCGATCGCGAAACGCTTTGCGGCACTTCCGCTCGACGAGATCGACGCGCTGCTGGACAGTGCCGTGCACGAGGACCGGCTGGCGGCGCTGATCATCCTCAATGCCAGATTCGGCAGGGCGAGCACACCGCGCACGCTCGATATCGACGGGCAGGCGACGATGGTCGAGCTCTATCTCGCCGCGGTGCGCCGGGGTCGAGTGAACAACTGGGATCTGGTCGACGTCTCCGCCGAAAACGTCATCGGCCCTTGGCTGCTCGATCGTCCACGCGACCTGCTCTTCGAACTCGCGCGCGCGGATTCCCTCTGGGAGCGCAGGGTGGCGCTGCTGTCGAGCTTCGCATTCATCAAGGCGGGTGACGCCTCGACCACCCTCGAACTCTGCGAACTACTTCTCGACGACCGCCGCGACCTGATCCAGAAGGCGCTGGGCTGGATGCTGCGCGAGGTCGGCAAGCGTGTCGACGAGCGACTATTGACCGGCTTCCTCGACAAGCACGCCGCCGATATGGGCCGCACCGCACTGAGCTACGCGACCGAGCGCATCGATCCCGCCCTGCGCGTACATTACCGCGAGCGGTAACCGGTTGCGCCGGATCAGAATTGGATGCGCAGGTGGTCGGTGACCGGATGCGCCTGGCAGCCGAGGATATAACCGTTCTCGATATCCTCGGGATCGAGGATCTCGGCATTGTCCATCTCGACCTTGCCCTCGAGCACCGTGCACGCGCAGGAACCGCATTCGCCCTCCTGGCAGGAATACGGCACATCGAGACCCTTCGAGAGCATGATGTCGACCAGGGTCTGTTTGCGCGGCCACTTCAGTTCGTGCACCTCGCCGTCGAGTTCGACCTCGACGGTGGCCGCGTCGGCAGCCTCCGCATCGGTCACCTCGACCGGCGCCTGATCCGCGAACGGGTCTCCCGCAAGGGAATTGAACGTCTCGGCGTTGGTGCGCGAACGCGGTACGTCGAGTCGGGCCAGTGCGTCGTGCACCCGGTCCATGAACGGCTTCGGCCCGCACATGAAGGCGTGGTAGCTCGTATACGGTGCGACCAGTGTGGCCAAACCGTCGGCGGTCGGCAGCCCCTGCAGATGCTCCAGCCAGTGGATCACGATGAGCCGCTGCGCATGCTTCTCGGCCAGTTCACGCAGCTCGCCGGCGAAGATCACCGACTCGTGATCACGATTGGCGTACACCAGCACAATTCGGCCGTTCCCGCGCGCCAGCGCGGATTTCAGGATGGACATCACCGGCGTGATGCCGCTGCCCGCGCCGAACAGCAGCAGATCGTCGTCGAGGTTCTTCGGCGTGAAAACACCCGAGGGCGGCAGTACTTCGATCTGGTCGCCCGCCTTGACGTTATCGCAGACCCAATTGGACCCGTAGCCGCCCACGGTGCGCTTGACGGTTACCTTGGGCAGGTCGTCGGTGTACGGCGAGCTGGCCAGTGAATAGCAGCGCGCCACCGAGCCGGTGAGGTCGCTCGGGATGCGCAGGGTGAGGAACTGTCCCGGCTGATAACTGAAACGCTCGCGCAGTTCGTCGGGCACGTCGAAGACCAGCGAACAGGTGTCGGCCGTTTCGGTGATGACCGCGGATACCCGCAGCACGACCGAACGTGAACCGTGTGGAACTTCGACGGTGGTCATGATTCCGCCTCGCTAGCGCTCGGCTCCGTCACGACCACCGAAGGTGCTGTGTCGATGGTTCGCTCGCTGCTGCGCTCGCTCACACTGTCGTCCTCTCGAACCCAACCAAAACTAGAACGTGTTTCAGTTTCATCGTACGTCGAGATCCCGCTGACGGACAAGCTGGGCCTCCAGACCGTCGATCAGTACCTCCATGCCGAAGTCGTAGGCATACTTCCCGCGCAGGTCCGCCATGTATTTGGTAGCGCGCTCCACCGACTCCGGCAGTGCGACCTCCGACAGCGGCGACCGGTCGCGCGGATTCACCCGTCTGCGGCCGAACAGGTAGGTGTGGATCGTCGCGTACGCGGCGAGCACATTGCGATCGTTGAAACCCGCCTCGAACAGGATCTCCATCACCGCGGCGATCAGATCGAGCTGCTTGCCGAGCATCTGCTCGATCAGCACATCGCCGAGTCCGGGATGTTTGCGCAGCTTGTCGTCGATCTGGTCGATCAGATCGCGCAGCCGGTGCTGCCATGGCCCGGAATGGGCCGGCGGCTTGCGAACTCCGGTCAGTGCCGCGCTGGCGACGAGGTCGAGTAGTTCGCGTTTATCGGCGACGTAGTAGTACGGCGCCATCGGCGAAACTCCGAGTTCGCGGGAGAGTCGACGCATCGACAACTTCTCCACGCCGTCCTCGCGGACCACGCGCAAGGCGGCCTCGACGATCTCGGATTCCGACAGTGTCCTGTTTGCGGCGTTCCCGGGCCCTACCTGATTACGCAAGCCGCCGCCTCCGGGCCTCGAGCTCGCACCGCGGGGTATTGCCGCCCCCGCTCATCTGCATTCGTCCGACTCCCATGCCACCTCTACCACTGCGGGCGATGCCGCCCGTCACGTCCTGTTCAGCTGCTTGCCACCCGCAGTCTAGAGCGCGCGGTCACGGCTCGGTCGGCGTGTGTGGAGGCGGACCTGCGGCGACGCGTGATGCTACGGCGACCCGATTCGGCGCCGATGTCAATTCACGTACTGAAACGTGTTCCATTTTGTCAGCTCATGACGTTATCGTGTGAGCACGGCTGCATTCGTAGCCGCGGCAACCGGTCGCATCTCGGAGGTAGGCATGCCGGAGCATGGATCCATCGGACGCACCGCTGGCGCCGACACCGGACGGATCGCGACGGTGGAGTCCCGGTCGAGCGATGAGACGCCACTGATCGAGGAGACCCTCATCGACGAGGTCTCCATCGACGGTATGTGCGGCGTCTACTGACCGGCGGCGCGACCATGCTCCCGGCGTCCGCACCCGCAGCCGCAGATGTTCTCTGCGAATATCGGCGGCGGCGAACCCGCTGCGCGCCCGGACTTTTGGGAGCTCGTCGCACATCATATCGGAGTGAAGTTCTCCGCCAACGGAGTTCGCATCACACCCGAGGTCGCCGCACGCCTGGCCGCCAGCTGTCGCTGACTCGCCCCGCCGGCGAGCGTTCGTCTTCGGAGCGGGCGCGCCCGCTCCGAGAGTCCGCTGACATGATGTCGGTGCGGTAGCCAGTCATGTGCTGTGCGATCAATCGACGATGGCTATCGAGTGGCAATTTAATGATTGCCCTCTCGTTGCCAGCTGTCTTCGGCGAGTCGCCCGCGACCCGCCGTAAACGCGTGTCGGGAGATCCCCCGCCGCGCGGGCGGATTCGTACGGAATTCCGTCCTTTTTTCCGGACGGATGATGCCAATGCGTGAATCTCCGCCTAGCATGCCAGGAATGCGCCATGATCGCCTACCCGACGGATTCGGGGTGCGGATCGATCCACGGGTACGCGCATACTCCGGGGGACGCATCCTGATCGGGGGTTCGCCCGCCCGGTTGCTGCGACTTGCCCCGGAGGCCGCCGAGATGATCGGCGACGGGTACCTCGAGGTCACCGGCCCGAAGTCTGCCGTTGTTGCCAGACGGCTGCTCGACTCCGGCGTCGGTAATCCGCGTCCCCGGTTGCTGCCGTCGCTCGACGATGTGACCGTGATCGTGCCACTGCACAACAACGCCGACGGCCTCGCCCGACTACTCGCGGCACTGCGCGGGCACAATGTGATCGTCGTCGACGACGCCTCGGATCAGCCGGTCCAGATCCCGCGCAACCGCGGCACCCGCTGCCGGGTGACGGTGCTGCGCCACGACCGCAGACAGGGTCCGGCCGCCGCGCGGAATGCCGGATTGCGGGCCGCGACAACCGACTTCGTCGCCTTCCTCGACTCCGACGTGGTCCCGCGCAGCGGCTGGCTCGAGGTGATGCTCGGGCACTTCAGCGATCCGGAGGTCGCGCTGGTCGCGCCACGGATCGTCGCGCTCGATCCGGAGTCGAACGCGCTCGCCCGCTATGAACACACCCGCTCCTCGCTCGATCTCGGTCGGCGCGAATCGGCCGTGCAGTCGCGCGGGCTGGTGTCGTATGTGCCGAGCGCCGCGCTGCTCGTCCGCCGCAGGGCGCTGCTGGCCGAATGCGGATTCGACGAGTCGATGCAGGTGGCCGAGGATGTCGACCTGTGCTGGCGGCTGGAGCAGGCGGGTTGGCGGCTGCGGTATGAGCCGGCGGCGCATGTGGCGCACGATCATCGAATCTCGTTCCGCGCCTGGTTCGGTCGCAAGCTCTGCTATGGCACGGGGGCCGCGCCGCTCGGCGAGCGGCACCCGGGCATGGTGACGCCGCTGTCGATGCCGTTCTGGACAGCGGTCGCGACCATGCTGTTCGCGACGATGACGAAGTGGGGAATGCTCGGCGGACTCATCACCATGGTGACCGCACTGGCCCGACTACGCCGGGTCTTCACCGAGTTGGACAACCCGACGCGAGTCGCGGCGATCTATCTCGCGCGCGGCTACTTCGCAGGTATCTGGCGACTGGCCTCGGCGATGTGCCGACACTATTGGCCGGTCACCATGGTGGCGATGCTGCTGTCCAGACGGATCCGGCGCATCGCGGTCACCATGGCGGTCGCGGACGGTTTGGCCGACTGGTTCACCCACCGCGACGCTGGCGGGCTCGATCCGTTCCGCTACCTGGCCTACAAGCGGATGGACGATATCGCGTACGGAACCGGCTTGTGGCTGGGCGCATTCCGCGCACAAAGCCTGGAGTCGCTCAAGCCGAGTACGCCCCGGAGCTGAATCGAACGTGTGATGGCTGTACCCCCCGATGAGCTGATGTAGATGGTCGACACGTTGATCATCGGTGGTGGCACGGCTGGTTGCGTCGTGGCGGCCAGGCTGAGCGAGGACCCGGACCATAGTGTGCATCTGGTCGAGGCCGGTCCGGTGTCGATCGACGCGGCGGAACTGCTCGACGCGACGCGGATGCCGATCGGCCCAGCATCGCCTTTCGTGTGGCGCTATCCCGTTGACCTGGCCACCGATACTGTCGGAAATATCGTGCGCGGCAAGGTGATCGGTGGATCGGGTGCGATCAACGGCGGCTACTTCGTGCGCGCGACGGCGGCCGATTTCACGGCGTGGAGCAAGGAACTCGACGGATCGGCACGCTGGTCCTTCGACGCGGTCCTGCCCGCCTATCGTCGACTCGAGCGCGACCACGACTACGGCGACCGGCCGGGACACGGAACGGCCGGGCCGATACCGGTGCACCGCACCGCCGAGCCGACCCCGCTGAGTCGCGAATTCGCCTCGGCCTGTGCGGCACTGGGCCTTCCATCGGTACCCGATCTGAACGCGCTGCCCGGCGATGGTCCGGCGCAGGGCTGCGGACCGGTACCGTGCAATATCGAGCACGGCAGGCGGGTCGACACCGGATCGGCGTATCTCTCACCCGCGCTCGCGCGACCGAACCTCACTGTTACCGGCGCAATGCTGGTGACCCGGATCCGTTTTCACGGCACCCGCGCCGTCGGCGTCGACTTCGTGCACGACGGCAGGGCGGGTACGCTCGCGGCCGATCGCATCGTGCTGTGTGCGGGCGCGATCGAATCCGCCGCGCTGTTGCTGCGTTCCGGTATCGGCGATCCGCAACAGTTGCGGGCGCTGGATATTCCGGTGCTACAGCCCGCGCCCGTCGGCGCGTGGTTCAGTGATCATCCCGAGATCGGTATCGAGTATCGCTGTGATCCGCCGCTGACGACCGGCGACGGTGTGCCGCTGGAATATGTGCTGGAACTCGACGATGTCGAAATCCGTCCGTACGCCGTATCGTTTACCCCGTATACCCATCGTTTGGGCGTGGCGCTCATGCGTCCGCGATCAGAAGGGGTGCTCCGGTTGCGTTCCGCCGATCCCGCCGTCGCACCGCTCATCGATTACCGCTACTTATCGGCGGCGGCCGATCGGATTCGATTACGGGAGGCGGTAACCGCGGCGCTCGAGCTATTGCGCCAAATCCCGATGGCGCGCGCGCTGGAATCGGTACCGGAACCCGCGGATGTTCGGCTGCGGGCGAATCTGGCTACCTCGCAACATCTGTCGGGGACCTGCCGAATGGGCGCGGTGGGCGATGAACGCGCGGTGGTCGACGAACTGTGCCGAGTGCACGGCACGACCGGCTTGTCGGTGGTGGATCTTTCCGTTGTTCCGGTGCCGCTGACCCGCGGACCGCAGGCGACGGCGGTAATGCTCGCCGAACGCGTCAGCGAATACCTCACCTAAGGATATGAAAGATGGGTAGGTCACATTTGTACGAGGTCTAATCGGTATGTGACCTGGCGGACAAACGAAGGCAACCGCCCTTGCCTGGTAATGCGCGCCGGTACAGTTTGGGGCGGAAAGAAAGGCAAATGGTCAGCAATCTTGCAGGTGGGCGGCCCCCACGGCACGGCGTCGAACCCGGCACTCAACTCGGCGCTCTGGAAGCCTATGCCGCACAAGCACACGGATATCTTAGCGCGGGTGGCGAGCAGCTGTCGCAGCTTGCCGGTCTGCTGCGTCCCGTCGTGCTCGAATCCTGGCTGCGCAGTGTGCGCGGCGGTATCGATCCGATGGACGTGCTGGACGGGCGCGGCCTGCGCGGGGCCGATCTGCAGCGCTACCGCGACGCGCACCCGATTGCTACATTGATGCCGCTGATCGACAAACTGCTCGTACAGGACACTGCCAGAACGGGTTTGATCGTCACGGTGGCCGATCAGTTCGGTCGGGTGCTGTGGGTGCACGGCAATCCCGATCAGGTCGACGCGGCCGCCGAAATCGGTTTGCGTGCCGGCGATGATCTGAGCGAACGTCGCATCGGAACCAATGCCGTCGGCCTCGTGGTGCGCACCGGCCGGGCCGCGTGGATCCATGGGCCCGAACACTTTCTGCATCGGATGCACCAGATCACCGGTGCCGCAGCGCCGGTACACGATCCCGACGGCAGGCTGGTCGGCGTGCTGATGATCGCCGGGGGCGTGCGTGTGGCCAAGCCGGAGATTCTGGCGCTGGTGAAGGCGACATCGACTGCGGCCGAAATGGATCTGCTGCTGAGCGCCATGCGTGCTGGGCAGCACGGGTCGGCGGGCCGCGTCGTTGCCTACGACAGCACGACGGGCGAAATCGCCGTGGTCCGGCTCGGTCTGGATGTGCTCGGGCTCGGGCAGCCGCTGCTGACCGCCGCGGGTGACCGAGTTCCGGTGTCGCAGCGCCACGCTGAGATCCTGCTGCTGCTGGCCGAACATCCCGAGGGGCTCGGCGCCGACCATCTCGCGCTGCTGCTCGATGATACGGATCTGGATAACGGCACCATTCGCGCCGCCATGTCGCGGCTGCGTGCGGTGGTCGGTCCGAACGTATTCGGTTCGCGCCCATATCGGTTGCGGGTGCATGTCGCAACCGATATCGAAGCGCTGCGGGCCGCACTCGATTCCGGTGATGTCGATGCCGCATTACGGCTCTACGCCGGTCCGGTGCTGCCGCGTTCGACC
Organism: Nocardia sp. CA-107356; assembly: GCF_050946365.1. NCBI lineage: Bacteria > Bacillati > Actinomycetota > Actinomycetes > Mycobacteriales > Nocardiaceae > Nocardia > Nocardia sp. CA-107356. The sequence continues at coordinate 1,079,310 of NZ_CP191992.1, forward strand.
GCTCCCGGAATTATTGATATTCGCGATGAACTTCGGGTCCGGCTGCGTACCGCGGTGCTCAGTTCCGCAGATGCCGCGGTGCTGCGCCGGTGGACCGCGTGCGCCGAGGGACGTGACGATGCCGCGTCCTGGGCCGCCTACCGGGCGACCGTAGATCGTGATTCGCCGTTATATGCGCAGATCGAGGCCAAGATTCGGGTGCTCGATCGACGCCTCGGCGCCGATGCAACGCGGATGCAACGTTCGGGCTCATAGTCTGCACATCCGAAAGTGCCGTAGCTCACATACGCGATCGAAATGTGGTCGCGGACACGGCTTTGCCTTGTCGCGTCGGCCCGGCTGAGCACGCTGGACGATCGACCAAATTTTTTAGTGCAAAAAGTTCCTTTTTATTAGGGAAGCGCCTAGTGTTCGCAATGCACGGATCACATCCGTGTGATGTAACCGACATAAGCCGCGGCGCCCGCACCGCGGCAGCAACGTTGGAGGAGCGATCAAGAGCTAGGCGCAAGCGGTGACCATCGGTCACCGCGGCGGTGACCGATCGGTCACCGATCTCGTTTCACGCAATCTGTTCCGATCTCGCGTGGGTGCCGTCGTACCCCGCGCATTCGCCGAATCATCTTGTGGTGGCGTCCAAGCCATGCGTCAACGCTGAACCGCGTTGTCGCAGTGGCTTATTCGTCATGCCCAAAAGCGTTCGGCCAGCTGTTCTTTCGCCGAACGAGGAGGCTCTGGTGCACGATACGGAGTTGGGTGGGGCGCGACCGGAAGGGTCGGCGCACGCCGCGTTGCGACCGTTTCCGCTCGCTCCGGCGCAGTTGGGGGTCTGGTACGCACAGTTGCTCGATCCCGATGTGCCGATCAACGTGGCCCAGTACGTGGATGTGCCGCAAGCCTTGGATACCGCGCTTCTGCGAGAGGTGACGATCGAGGCGGCACGCGAATACGAATCAGTGCTGGTGCGCCTCGGCGAATCCGGCGGTGTGCCGACCCAGTGGGTGGATCCGGCGAATTCCGTTGAAACCCAGGTGCTCGACCTGCGCGACCATGCCGATCCGGTGGCGGCGGCATACGAATGGATGCGGGCCGACGCGAGCGCGCCGGTCGATATGCTGACCGATCCGCTGTTCGCGGGTGCCGTGCTGCGGGTCGCCGATTGTCGGTCGTTCTGGTATCTGCGGGTGCATCACATCGTGCTCGACGGGTTCGGCGCGCTGACCAATACCCAGCGAGTGGCCGAACTGTACACCGCGCGAGTGCTGGGTACCGAGCCGCCGACGGTGCGGCCGGGTGCGCTGACCGCGCTGGTCGAGGGCGAACTCGCCTACCGCGACAGCACTCGTTTCGAGACCGACCGGGCGCACTGGGCCGAGCGGGTGGCCGGGCTCGACGGCGCGACCAGCCTGGACGGGCGCACCGCACCGCGTTCGGCGACCAATCTGATCGCCGGTCGAGTCCTGCCGGATGCGCTGGTCAACCGGATGAATACCGTTGCAGCAAGCCAGGATTCGACGCTGGCCGGAGTGCTGCTCGCGGCCTTCGCCGGATATCTCGGGCGGCTCACCGATCGGGACGAGGCGGTGCTGAGCCTGCCGGTGACGGCGCGCACCACGGCAGTGATGCGGCGCTCGGCGGGGATGCTGTCGAATATCGTGCCGCTGCGGCTCGCGGTCGATGGCACCTGGGGGGAGCTATTGCGCGCGACCCGGGTCGAGCTGGCGGGCGCACTGCGCCACCAGCGGTATCGGCACGAGGACATCCGGCGCGATGCCGAGCACGACGGGCGGCCCGCGCGCCGCGCACTATTCGGTCCGCTGGCCAACATCATGCTGTTCGGCAGCGAGCTGACCCTCGGCGCTACGGTCGGCCGGTATCAGGTGCTCTCTACCGGGCCGGTGGAGGATCTCAGCCTGAATGTCTATTACGGCGAGCGCGACAGCGTGCACGTGGACTTCGAGGCGAATCCGAATCTCTATGCCGCCGATGACATCGCGCGCCATCACGCGCGGTTCCTGCGGTATCTGGAGCGGTTGGTGGCCGCCGAGGTCGATACGCCGCTGGCGGCGGTTGCGGTGGCGACCGAACTGGAACTCGAGGTCAGCACCAGGTTTTGGAATGCGACCGCCTTCGACGTGCACGCGGCGCTCGCCGGTGCGCCGACGCTGGTGTCGATGTTCGAGGCGCAGGCCGGACGGACACCCGAGGCCATCGCGGTGCGATTCGCCGCTGCGCCGGATCTGACATATCGGGAACTCGCGGCCCGCAGCAACCGGCTGGCACGGCATCTGATCGAGCTCGGCGCCGGACCCGAAACGCTGATCGCGGTTAACATCCGCCGCTCGCCGGAGCTCGTCGTCGCGATATATGCAATTCTCGCGGCGGGGGCGGCCTATGTACCCCTCGATCCGGATCATCCGGCCGAGCGCACCGCGCACATTCTGGCTACCGCCCGACCCGCGTGCGTGCTGACCGCCGAAGCCGCTGCGACAGCCGAACTCTCCGGGATCCCGGTGATCGGCCTCGACGGGCTGGATCTCGCGGGATATGCCGATGCTCCGATCTGGGATCGGGAGCGCGGCAGCGCGCTGCGACCGGGGCAGCCCGCCTACGTGATCTTCACCTCGGGGTCGACCGGACTGCCGAAGGGCGTCGCCGTCACCCATGAGGCGATCGTGAATCGGCTGGTGTGGATGCAGCAGATGTATCGGCTCTCGGCCGAGGATGTCGTACTCCAGAAGACGCCAGCCACCTTCGACGTATCGGTGTGGGAGTTCTTCTGGCCGTTGCAGGTCGGGGCGCGGCTGGTACTCGCCGAACACGATGGTCATCGCGATCCGGGGTATCTGCGCGCGGTGATCGCCGAATACGGCGTGACGACAGCACACTTCGTACCATCGATGTTGGAAGCGTTCCTGGCTCACCAGGAGTTCACCAACCGCACTTCGTTGCGCATGGTCTTCGCCTCCGGTGAGGCGCTGCCCGCCGCGCTCGCCCAGCGGCTGCGGGTGCTGACCGGTGCGCGGCTGCACAATTTATACGGTCCAACGGAGGCGGCGGTCGATGTCACCTTCCATGAAGTGACCGACACCGATACCCTCTCGGTGCCGATCGGCGCACCGGTCTTCAACACCCGGCTCTATGTGCTCGATTCGCGGCTGAAGCCGGTACCGGTCGGGGCTTCGGGCGAGCTGTATCTGTCGGGGGTACAGCTCGCCCGGGGTTACGTCGGTCGACCCGGGCTCACCGCCGACCGCTTCGTCGCCGACCCGTTCGGTCCGGCCGAACGGATGTACCGCACCGGTGATCTGGTCCGGTGGACCACCCATGGCGAACTGGAGTACCTGGGTCGCACCGATTTCCAGGTCAAGCTGCGCGGGTTGCGGATCGAGCTCGGTGAGATCGAAGCCGTGCTCGGTGCCGTCGATTCGGTGGTGCGCGCGGTGGTCGTGGTGCGCGATGACGTCGGGGTCGGCGAGCAGTTGGTCGCCTATGTCGTGGAATCCGAGCCCGGCACGGTATCTTTCGCTCAGCTGCGGGCCGCGGCGGTCCAGGCGCTGCCCGGGTACATGGTGCCCGCGGCATTCGTGATGCTGGAAGCGCTGCCGGTCAATGCTTCGGGCAAATTGGATCGTGCCGCGCTGCCCGCGCCCGAGCGGAACTCGACCGAATACGCCGCGGCGGCGACGCCGGTGCAGGCTGTGGTCGCACGGGTCTTCGGCGAGGTATTGGGTCACGATCGGGTCGGGCGGGACGACGACTTCTTCGCTCTCGGCGGTAATAGTTTGGTGGCCACCCAGGTCGCGGCCCGTTTGGGCGCCGATCTGGGATGTCGGCTCGGGGTTCGCGAATTGTTCACCGCCACAACGGTGTCCGCACTCGCCGAACTCATCGAGCGGGCGGGTGGAGCCAGTGACGTGCCGGTGCTCGCGCAGCTGCGGGCGCGACACCGGCCGTCGCTGGTTCCGCTATCTCCGGCGCAGCAGCGGATCTGGTTCCTGAACCGGTTCGAGAGTGCCAGCGCCGGGTACAACATGCCCTTCGTGGTGCGGTTGCGCGGTGCGGTCGAGGTGCCCGCGCTGCGTTCGGCCCTGGCCGATGTGGTCGGCAGACATGAGGTGCTGCGCACGATCTTTCCCGCGGTAGCGGCGGCGGAGGCGGCCGCGCGGCAGGTGGTGCTGTCCGAGGACGAGACGGTGGTCGTCGGCGAGCCCGAGATGATCGGCGCCGATGAGCTGGCCGCGGAGTTGGCCCGGTTCGCGGCGCTCGGATTCGACCTCGAACGTGAAATACCCATTCGGGCCCGGATTTTCCTGGTCGATGACGACAGCTGCGCGTTGGCGCTGGTCCTGCATCATATTGCGGCCGATGGGCTCTCGCTGCGGGTCCTGGCGCGAGATGTGATGTCCGCGTACGGGTCCCGGCGTGCGGGAAATGCGCCGGAGTGGGCGCCGCTGCCGGTGCAGTACGCCGACTACGGCCTCTGGCAGCGTGAATTGCTCGGCGTCGCAACAGATTCGGCCGCACTGCTGGCGAGGCAGCTGAACTTCTGGGTCGGCACGCTCGCCGGTGCGCCCGATCTGATCGAGCTGCCCGCCGATCGGCCGCGGCCTGCGGTGTCGTCCGGGCGGGGCGCGGTCTTCCAGTTCGAGCTACCCCGTGACCTGCATACCGAAATCACCGAACTCGCACGTACCCAGGGTGTTTCGAACTTCATGGTGTTGCATGCCGCGTTCGCGGTGCTCTTGTCGCGGCTGTCCAGTGGCGACGACATTGTGATCGGTACACCCGTGGCCGGGCGCGGTGAACGGGCGCTGGACGACCTCGTCGGCATGTTCGTCAACACCCTGGCGCTACGGACCGCGGTCGATTCCGCCGCGCCCTTCTCGGCGCTGCTCGCGCGGGTGCGCGACACCGACCTCGCCGCTTTCGGCCATGCCGAATTGCCGTTCGAGCAGCTGGTCGAGGCCATCAATCCGCCGCGCTCACAGGCGCGCCATCCGCTGTTCCAGGTGCTGCTGGCCTTCGACAATGCTGCGGACATCGCATTCGAACTCCCCGATTTGTCGGTCTGCACCAGTACGCTGGACACCGGAGTGACCAAATTCGATCTCCAGCTCACGGTCACCGAAGGCTTCGCCGGTGGCGGACTCGGGGAAGGTCCGGCACCGGCGGGGGTTCGGGCGGAATTCACCTACGCCACAGATCTATTCGACGAATCCACCATCGCGGACTACGCACAGTGGCTGGTCCGGTTGCTGCGGGCGGTGGTGATCGATGCCGCGTCGCCGGTGGGGGATCTGCCGTTACTGGACGCGGCCGGTCGGCAGCGCGCGATCGAGTCCGGAATCGCCGAACCGTCGCGGCACCGCGCTACCACCTTGCTGGCCGGATTCCAGGCGCAGGTGCGGCGCACGCCCGATGCCGTGGCCCTGGTCGACGCGGCGGGTGCGCTGACCTATGCGGAGTTGTCGGGGCGGATCAATCGGCTTGCTCGGCGGCTGATCGACGCGGGGGTCGGTCCCGAGTCGCTCGTTGTGCTCGGTATGCGGCGGTCGGTGGAGTTCGTCGTCGCCGCCTATGCCGTGCTGAGCGCGGGCGGTGCGTATGTGCCGGTGGATCCGGATCAACCGACTGCCCGGCGTGCGCACATTATCGACTCGGCCCGGCCGGTCTGCGTGCTGACCCGCGCTCGCGACGGATGGTCGATCGGATCCGAGGTGACGGTGCTCGCGGTCGATGTACTCGACTGCTCCGGTTATTCCGGTGCGCCGGTGCTGGATTCGGATCGTGCGCACCCGTTGCGGGCAGCCAACACCGCGTACGTGATCTTCACCTCGGGATCGACCGGTAGGCCGAAAGGTGTTGCGGTATCTCATGCATCGGCGGTGAACCAGATCGAGTGGATTGCCGACGAGTACCGCATCGCGTCCGACGACGTGGTGTTGTTCAAGACTCCGGCAACCTTCGACGTGTCGGTGTGGGAGCTGTTCGCACCGCTGGCGCGTGGGGCGCGCGTGGTGGTGGCCGAACACGACGGGCACCGCGACAGTGCGTATCTGTCCGCCACCATTGCCGCGCACGGGGTGAGCATGACCTCGTTCGTGCCGTCGATGCTGACGGTATTCGCCGACGCCACGGGCATCGCCGAGATCGCGTCGCTGCGAACGGTTTTCGTGGCGGGTGAGGCGATGACCGGTGCGGCGGCGGCCGACTTCGCCGCGGTGAGCCGGGCCGAGCTGCACAATCTGTACGGCCCGACGGAATTCACGGTGCATGCCACCTATGCGGCGATCGATGCGGCGGCAACGGGGCCGGTGCCAATCGGTCGGCCGGTGCGCGCGAGTCAGGCGCTGGTACTCGATGCGCGGTTGCGGCCCGTGCCGGACCTGGTGATCGGCGAGCTGTACCTGTCCGGAGTCCAGGTGGCGCGGGGTTACCAGGGCCGGCCCGAGTTGAGTGCCGAGCGTTTCGTGGCCAACCCGTACGGACCGGCCGGAGCTCGGATGTACCGGACCGGTGATCTGGTGCGCCGCAATCGGGCCGGAGAGTTGGAGTACCTGGGGCGCAGTGACTTTCAGGTCAAGCTTCGCGGGCAGCGGATCGAGCTCGGCGAGATCGAGGCCGCGCTCCTCGGCGCCGCCGATGTGCGGGCGGCGGCGGTTCGGGTGTTCGCGCACGACGCGGGTGAACTGCTGGTCGCCTACGTTGTCTCGGCCGTTCCGGAGGCGGAGCTCGATGCGGTACTGCCGCAGCGGCTGCGCGCCGCGCTGCCGTCGTACATGGTGCCGACCGCCTATATCGCGCTGGCGGAGCTGCCGCTGACCAGTTCGGGCAAGCTGGATCGTCGGGCACTGCCGGATCCGGTGCTGGCCGCCAGGGCATTTCGCGCGCCGACCGCACCGATGGAACTCGCGGTGGCCGAGGTGTTCGCGGCGGTGCTCGGGCTCGACCGGGTCGGCCTGGATGACGACTTCTTCGCACTCGGCGGAAATTCGCTGGTGGCCACGCGGATCGCGGCGCGGATCGGCGCGATCGCCGGGGTCGAGGTTCCGGTGCGGCTGCTGTTCGAATATTCGACGGTAGCCGGGTTCGCGGCGCATCTGCCCACCCGGGGCACGGCACGGAGCCGTCGGGAGCTGGTGGCCGGTCCCCGTCCCGATGTGGTGCCGCTGTCCTACGCACAGCAGCGGATGTGGTTCCTCAATCAGTTCGATGCCGATTCGGTCGCGAACAATCTGACGGCCGCGGTGCTGTTGCGGGGCGTGCTCGACGTGGCGGCCATGAACGCCGCTATTGCGGATGTGCTCGTCCGACATGAGACGCTACGCACCAGATACCCGGCGGTGGACGGTATTCCGCATCAGCAGGTGCTGGCGATCGAGGAGGTCGCGGGTCCGCGCACGCCGGAGCCGGTGGTGGCGGCGGAGGTGGCCGATCGGATCCGTGCCGTGGCGGCAATGCCGTTCGCCGTGGATCGGGAGCCGCCCGTTCGGCTTACCCTGCTCTGCCTACGGTCCGACGGTGCGAGCGGCATCGACGATGCCTCGGACCCTTCGGAAACCGTCGAGCACGTCCTCGTCGTCTCCATCCATCACATCAGCGCCGATGGCTGGTCTATCGCGCCGCTGACCAGGGATCTCATGGCCGCGTACGCTACGCGCCGCGCCGGCGCCGAGCCGGGGTGGGCACCGCTGTCGGTGCAGTACGCCGACTACACCCTGTGGCAGCGCGAGACGCTCGGTGCGGAGGATGATGCCGAATCGCTGCTCGCCGAGCAGATCCGGTACTGGTCCGCCGAATTGGCAGGGCTGCCGGATGTCGTGACATTTCCGGCGGACCGGCCGCGTCCCGCGGTCGCCTCGGGCCGGGGCGCTCGCCACACCTTCACGATCGATGCCGCGACCCACCGCCGACTGCTCAGTGTGGCAGAGGATGCGAACGGTTCGCTGTTCATGGTGGTGCACGCGGCATTCGCCACACTACTGGCGAAACTCGCTGGTCAGCAGGATATTGCGATCGGCACCCCGATCGCGGGGCGTGGTGACCAGGCGCTCGACGATCTGGTCGGCATGTTCGTCAACACGCTGGTGCTGCGCACCGATGTGCGTCCGGAATTCCGCTTCGCCGACTTGATCGTGGCCGTGCGCGACAGTGATCTGCACGCCTTCGCACACGCCGATGTGCCGTTCGAGCGGCTGGTCGAGGTGCTGAAACCGGAGCGCTCGGCGGCGCGGCATCCGCTGTTCCAGGTAATGCTCGATTTCCAGCACACCGCGCAGGCCAGTCCGGAGTTGGCCGGGCTCGCCGCCTCACGACTCGATATCGACACGCGGACAGCGAAATTCGATCTGCAGCTGACGCTCACCGAGACCGTCGACGCCACGGGTTCCCCCGCGGGCATGGCCGCGACCTTCGAGTACGCCACCGATCTCTTCGACGCGCCGACGGTTGCCTCCTTCGCGACCCGGCTGCATCGCGTATTCGATGCGGTAGCGGATCTGCGGGTGCGGATCGGCGATATCGATCTGCTCTCCGACGACGAGCGGCTATTGATCCTCGAATCCTGGAATGCGACAACGCGGCCGGGTGCCGCCGACGCGACGTTGGTGTCGCTGTTCGAGGCGCAGGTCGTGCGGACGCCGGAGGCTGTTGCGGTCTCGTTCGACGGGGTGTCGCTGACGTACGCGGAGTTCGCGGGCCGGGTCAACCGGTTGGCGCGGCTGCTGGTGTCCATCGGGGTTCGTCCGGAGAGCACCGTGGCGATCGGCATGCGGCGATCCATCGATCTGGTCGTGGCCATCTATGCGGTGCTCACCACAGGTGGCGCATATGTTCCGGTGGACCCGGATCATCCGGCGGAGCGGATCGCACAGGTGCTGCGGACTGCTCGGCCGGTATGCGTGCTGACGCGCTCGGATGACGGGTTGGCGCTGCCCACCGAGGTCGAGGGGCGCTCGCGGGTGTGGGCGGTGCTCGATGTGGATCTGTTCGACACCCACGACTATTCGGACGCAGCGCTCACCGACGAGGATCGGCTCGGCGCGTTGCTTGCGGGCCATGCCGCGTACGTGATCTTCACCTCCGGCTCCACCGGACGGCCGAAGGGCGTCGCGGTTTCGCACGCCGCGATCGTGAATCGGCTGGTGTGGATGCAGGACGCATACGCATTGACCGTCGATGATGTGGTGCTGCAGAAGACCCCGGCTACCTTCGATGTCTCGGTGTGGGAGTTCTTCTGGCCCTTGCAGGTTGGCGCGCGCCTGGCTGTCGCGCAGCCGGACGGGCATCGTGACCCGGCGTATCTGGCGCGGGTGATTCGCCGCGAGCGGGTCAGTGTCGTGCACTTCGTGCCATCGATGTTGGTGGTGTTCGTCGCGGAACCATCAGCGGTTCAGTGTGATTCGTTGCGACTGGTATTCGCCTCGGGCGAGGCGTTGCCGCCGAGGCCCGCCCACCGGCTGCGGGAGTTGACCGGTGCGGCGGTGCACAATCTGTACGGCCCGACCGAGGCGGCGGTGGATGTCACCAGCCACGAGGTCACCGATGCCGATACCGACACCGTGCCGATCGGTGCGCCGGTATTCAATACCCAGGTCTATGTGCTCGACGGGCGGTTGCGTCCGGTGCCGGTGGGGGTGCCCGGTGAGTTGTACCTGGCCGGAGCGCAATTGGCGCGCGGATACGTCGGGCAGCCGGACCTGACCAGCGATCGGTTCGTGGCGAATCCGTTCGGCGCTGGTGCGCGGATGTACCGCACCGGTGATCTCGTATGTTGGCGTGCCGATGGGGTGCTCGACTATGTGGGACGCACCGACTTCCAAGTCAAACTGCGCGGCTTGCGGATCGAGCTCGGTGATATCGAAACGGCCCTTGCCGCAGTCGATTCGGTCGCGCAGACGGTGGTCGTACTGCGCGCGGAACAGTTGGTGGCCTACATCGTCGCGCAAGTCGATGCGACGGTCGATACCGATGCCGTGAAATCAGTGCTGAGCAGGCAGCTGCCGACATACATGGTGCCGTCGGCCTATGTGGTGCTCGACGAGTTCCCGCTCAATGCCTCCGGGAAGCTGGATCGCACCGCGTTGCCCGCGCCGGTAGTCGAGACCGCCGTGTTCCGCGCGCCCGGTACGGCGATGCAGGAGATCGTCGCACGGACCTTTGCCGAGGTCCTCGGTGTCGAGCGAGTCGGCCGCGACGATGACTTCTTCGCCCTCGGCGGCAATTCGCTGACTGCCACGCGGGTCGTGGCCCGGTTGGGTGCGGCGCTCGAGATGCGGCTGCCGGTGCGGATGTTGTTCGAGGCGTCCACGGTCGCAGCGCTCGCGGACGAGGTGCGGCAAGGCGGATTCCCGGGACGTGGTGATATCGCGCCGACCGTACGTATACGTCCGGAGCGGATTCCGCTGTCGCCCGCGCAGCAGCGCATCTGGTTCCTCAACCGGTTTCTCGCGGGAGCTGAGACCGGACCCGGCGATGCCGTGGACAACATTCCGGTCGCACTGCGGCTGACCGGTGAGCTGGATGTCGCGGCTTTGGCCGCCGCACTGGCAGATGTCCTCGCCCGGCACGAGAGCTTGCGCACCGTCTACCCGGACAGCCCTGAAGGTGCCGAGCAGGTGATCATCCCCGCGGCGCAGGCTGTTGCGACGCTGCGGTCCGAGCCGGTCACCGAAGCGGAACACACCGCGCACCTCAGGGCATTCGCGGCGGCGACCTTCGATCTGACGGTCGAGCTGCCGATTCGGGCCCGGCTGTTCGCGATCACCGATGGTGCTGCGATCGAGCACGTGCTCGCGCTGGTGCTGCACCACATTTCGGCGGACGGCTTTTCGCTCGGCCCGCTCGCGGGTGATCTGATGACCGCCTATGCCGCTCGTCGCAACGGCGGCGCGCCCACTTGGACCGCGCTGCCCGTGCAGTACGTCGACTACACGCTGTGGCAGGCCGAAATACTGGGCACCGATGAGGATCCGCGGTCGCAGGCGCACCGACAACTCGCGTACTGGCGGGGTGCGCTGGCGGGTCTGCCGGAGCAACTGGAGCTGCCCACCGATCGTCCGCGACCGGCCGTCTCGTCGTATCGCGGTGAAACCCACCGGCTGCGCATCGACTCGGATCTGCACGGTGAACTGCGCGAGCTGGCGCGTAAGCGGGAGACCACGCTGTTCAGCACGATGCACGCGGCCTTGGCGGTGCTGCTGTCGCGCCTTTCGGTCGGCGAGGACATCGCGATCGGCACACCGGTCGCTGGTCGCGGTGCTGCCGAGCTCGATGGACTCGTCGGCATGTTCGTCAATACCCTGGTGCTGCGCACGCATATCGACACCAGGGCGCGGTTCGAAACGGTGCTGGACACCGTGCGCGCACAGGATATCGAGGCGCTGTCGAATGCGGATGTGCCGTTCGAGCGGCTGGTCGAGGCCATCGCGCCCGCGCGGGCGCAGAACCGGCATCCGCTGTTCCAGGTGGCGCTGGCCTTCCAGAACTTCACGCTGCCCCGGCTGGAACTCGCTGATCTCGTGGTGCGGCCGGTCGAATTCGACGCGGCCGCGGCCACATTCGATCTGCAGTTCACCGTGGTCGAATCCGATGACGCCGATGGTCGCGCCGATGGTATGGATATCGAGATCACCTACGCCACCGATCTTTTCGATGCGGGCACCATCGCGGTGCTCGGTCGCCGGTTCACCCAGGTGCTGGCGGCCATCGCGGCCGATGCCACGGTGGTCGTGGGCGATATCCAACTGCTCAGCGCCGAGGAACAGCATCGGGCGCTGCACGAATGGGCCACTCCCGCAGCGGCTTACGTTACCGAGACCGGCACGTTGGCCGACCGGTTCGCGCTGGCGGCTGCCTTCGATCCGACCGCGGTCGCGGTCCGCGCGGGTATCCGATCGCTGACCTATGCCGAACTCGACACCTGGTCGAACCGGCTGGCCCGACGGCTGATCGCCGCCGGAGTCGGACCGGAGGCATTGGTGGCGGTGGCGCTTCCGCGCTCGGTCGAACTGATCGTCGCGCTGCTCGCGGTGGTCAAGGCGGGGGGCGGATATCTGCCCATCGACCCCAACTATCCGGCCGATCGGATCGAATACGTCCTCGACGATGCCCGACCGATCTGCGCGATCACCAGCGCCGCCACCGAATTGACACCCGGCTGGTTCGGCGGGCCCGTGCTGGATATGGCCGCGAATCCGAATTCGATTGCCCCGGGGCCGATCACGCAGGCCGAGCGGCGTGCACCGCTCGACCCCGCGCATACGGCCTACGTCATCTACACCTCCGGATCCACCGGGCAGCCGAAGGGGGTGGTCGTCCCGCATCGCAATGTGCTGCGGTTGCTGGACAACACCCAGGGACACTTCGGTTTCGGGCCATCGGATGTCTGGACGATGTTCCACTCCTACGCCTTCGACTTCTCGGTCTGGGAGCTGTGGGGTGCGCTGCTGTACGGCGGCAAGCTCGTGCTGGTCGACTACTACACCTCGCGCTCACCGCAGCAATTCCTGGAACTGCTTGCCGAGGAACGGGTGACGGTGCTGAACCAGACACCGTCGGCGTTCTATCAACTGATTGCGGCCGACGCCGCCGCACCGCCGGCCGAACTCGCCTTGCGCTATGTGATCTTCGGTGGTGAGGCGCTGGAACCGCAGCGGCTCGGCGGCTGGTTCGCCCGGCATCCACACGCGCCGCGGCTGGTGAATATGTACGGCATCACCGAGACCACCGTGCACGTCTCCTACCGGCGGATCGAGTCGGGCACCGGCTCGGCGAGCGTAATCGGCGGCGCCATACCGGGATTGGTGGTGCGGGTGCTCGATGCCCGGCTGCGGCCGGTGCCGGTCGGGGTGCCCGGCGAAATCTATATCTCCGGCGGCCAGTTGGCGCGCGGCTACCTGGGGCGGCCCGCGCTCACCGCGAGCCGGTTCGTGGCCGACCCGTATGCCGGGGACGGTGCACTGGCCTACCGGTCCGGTGATCTCGCACGATGGACGGCCGACGGCGAGCTGGAGTATCTGGGCCGGGCCGATCAGCAGGTGAATCTGCGTGGGTTCCGTATCGAACTGGGTGAGATCGAGGCGGCGCTGCTGGATGCGGCCGAGGCGGTGCGCGAGGTGGCGGTGATCGTGCGCGCCGATCTGGTGGATGAACCGCGCATCGTCGCGTATGTCGTCGGCTTCGACGAGATGGATACCGCGGTGTTGCGCCAACAGCTCGGATACCGGTTGCCCGAGCACATGGTGCCCGCCGCGATCATGGCGGTGGATCGAATTCCATTGACCGTCAACGCGAAATTGGATCGCGCGGCGCTGCCTGCGCCGGTATTCGAGGCGACGGCCTATCGCAAGCCGGGCACGGTCGCCGAGGAAATCGTCGCCGGAGTCTTCGCGGACGTCCTCGGCATGGCCGATGACGGTCGGGTCGGCGCGGATGACGACTTCTTCGCACTCGGCGGCAGTTCCCTGCTGGCCGCCAAGGCCGCGGCCCGAATCGGTGCCGCGTTCGGCCGTACTGTCGGCGTCCGCGCACTGTTCGATTCGCCACGGGTGGCCGAGCTCGCCGCCGTGGTCGCCGCTGATGATTCGGGGGCGATCGGGCCCGCGCTGGTGGCCGGTGCGCGTCCCGCCCGGATTCCGCTATCGCCCGCGCAGCAGCGGATGTGGTTCCTCAACCGGTACGACCCGCACTCGATCGCCTACAACATTCCGGTGGCGCTGCAACTCACCGGCGCACTGGATATCGCGGCGCTGCGGGCGGCGGTCGCCGATCTGATCGGCCGACACGAATCGCTGCGGACGCGATATCCGGAGGTCGACGGTGTGGCGACCCAGCTGATCGTGCCGGTCGCGCAGGCGGTTCCGTCGCTCTACCCGATCGAGGGCACCGAAGCCGAAATGCCGCACCGTATTCGGGAGCTGGCCACCACCACCTTCGACGTGACCGTCGATATTCCGATCCGGATGCGGTTGTTCCGGATCGCGGGACGTGAGGAGTTCGTCCTGGCCGCGGTGCTGCACCACATTGCCGCGGACGGGTCCTCGCTCGCACCGTTCGTCCGGGATCTGATGCTGGCCTATTGCGCCCGCTCGAGCGACAGCGCACCCGGCTGGACGCCGCTCACCGTGCAGTACGCCGACTATGCGCTGTGGCAGCGGGAACTGCTCGGCAGCGAGGACGACCCCGAATCGGTATCGGCGCAACAGCTCGCGTACTGGACCGGAGCACTGGCCGGGCTGCCCGATCAGCTGACACTGCCGACCGATCACCCGCGGCCCGCGCGCCAGAGCCTGCGCGGAGCCAAGGTGGAGTTCGCGATCGACGCAAGTCTGCATGCCGCGCTCGTCGCGCTCGGACGACGCAGCGGCGCAACGCTGTTCATGGTTGTCCATACCGCCTTTGCCGCACTGCTCGCGCGGCTGTCCGGAAGTTCGGATATCGCGGTCGGCACGCCGATCGCGGGGCGGGGCGAGGCCGAACTCGATGATGTCATCGGCATGTTCGTCAACACGCTGGTCCTGCGGACCCGGGTCGAGGGTGCGGAAAGCTTCGATGAGCTGCTCGGGCGGGCCAGGGGAGTGGATATCGCGGCCTTCTCACATGCGGATGTGCCGTTCGAGCGGCTGGTGGAGGTGCTGAATCCGGAACGGTCGACGGCACGGCATCCGCTGTTCCAGGTCGGGTATTCGTTCCAGAACCATGAGCGCGGTGAACTCCACCTGCCCCGACTCGAGGTTCGTGAGATCGAATTCGACAGCGGTGTAGCGCAATTCGACCTGCACCTGTTTGCTGTCGATCGCTACGAAGCGGACGGCGCGCCCGAGGGTATCGACCTGGCGCTCGGGTATGCGACCGATCTGTTCGCACCCGCGAGTGCGCAGCGGTTCAGTGAGCAGCTGCTTCGGATCCTCGAAGTGGTTGTTAGCCAGCCCGATACAGCCATTGGCGAGCTGGACGTACTCGGCGAGGCTGCGCGTGCCCAGTTGCTGCAGGACTGGAACCGGACGACGCATCCGGTGGCGTCGGCGACGCTGGCAGATCTCATCGATACCCAGGTGGCGCTGACGCCCGACCGCATCGCACTGATAGATGCGCCCTCCGAATCCGTGCTCACCTATGCGGAATTCGACGCCACGGTCAACCGGCTGGCGCGCAGGCTGATCGCCGACGGGGTTGGTCCGGAGGCGACCGTCGTGCTCGCGATGCGGCGCTCCGTCGAGCTGGTTGTCGCCATGTATGCGGTGGTGCGGGCGGGTGGTGCGTACGTGCCCATCGACCCGGACCATCCGGTCGACCGCATCGCGCACATCATCGAGACCGCCGGGCCGCAGTGTGTGCTGACGACCTCGCGCGACGGACTACCCATCGAAACAGCGCTTCCCGTACTGGAAGTGGATCGACTCGACCTGTCGGAATACGACGCGATGCCGATCACGGATGACGACCGGGTTCGATCATTGCGACCCGAGCACCCCGCGTACGTGATCTTCACATCCGGGTCCACTGGTCTGCCCAAGGGCGTCACCATCGCGCATGCCGCGATCGTCAACCAATTGGCCTGGCTGCGTGACCGATTCGCACCGGGGCCGGATGCCAGCGCGCTGCTCAAGACTCCGGCGACCTTCGACCTGTCGGTGTGGGAGTTCTGGTCGATCCTGACGACGGGCGGTCGCCTGGTGGTGACCGCACCGGGCACCGAACGTGATCCGGACCGGCTCCGTGCTCTGATCGAACGGCACGCGGTGACGGTGCTGCACGCCGTACCGTCGCTGGTCGCCATGCTGCTCGCGGTCTCGGACACACCGCTGCCGGATTCGCTGCGGCAGGTGCTCGCCATTGGTGAGGCGCTCGCGCCCGCGACCGCCCTCGAATTCCGCCGCCGGGCCGAGCAGACCGGTGCGCGACTGTTCAACCTGTACGGTCCGACCGAGGCCGCCGTATCGATCACCGGCTTCGAGGTCGATGACGATCCGACCCATATCGTGCCGATCGGGACGCCTGCCTGGAACAGCCGGGTCTATGTGCTCGATGCCCGTCTGCAGCCGGTACCGGTCGGTGTGCCCGGTGAGTTGTACTTGGCCGGTGCCCAACTGGCACGCGGCTACCAGCGCAGACCCGGCCTGACCGCCGACCGGTTCGTCGCGGATCCCTTGGCGAACGCCACCGGCACCACGATGTATCGGACCGGCGATATCGTCCGGTGGCGTCCGGAGGGCACGCTGGAGTACCTCGAGCGCGCGGACTTCCAGGTCAAGATCGGCGGATTCCGGATCGAACTCGGCGAGGTGGAGACCGCGCTGCTGCGACTGTCGGACGTGCGAGCCGCGGTGGCGGTCGCGCGCGATGACGACGAGGCCGGATCTCGGCTCATCGCCTATGTCGCGGTGTCGGAACCGGATGCGACCGCGCGCACCGCGCTCGCCGCTACCCTGCGCACTGCGGTGGCCGCGGAGCTGCCCACCTATATGGTGCCCGCCGCGGTTGTCGTGCTGGAGTCATTGCCGCTCAATGCCAATGGCAAGGTCGATCGGGCCGCCCTGCCCGAACCGGTATCCGCTGCGGCGGATGTCCGCGCACCATCGACCGAACTCGAACGGTTGGTCGCGGCCACCTTCGTGGCGGTTATCGGTTCGGCGGCGCTGCGCGGCGAGATCGGGGTCGGTACCGACTTCTTCGCGCTCGGCGGCAATTCTCTGCTGGCCACGAGGCTCGCCGCGCAGCTGGGTTCCGCACTGGGAGTGCGGGTTCCCGTCGCCGCGGTATTCGATGCGCCGACTGTTGGGCTGCTCGCGGCACACCTGGCCGACCTCGGCGATACCGATGCCAGACCCGCGCTCACCCGCCGGTCCGGCACCGCGCCCGCGCCGCTTTCGCTGGCACAGCAGCGGATGTGGGTGGTCAACCGGCTGGCACCGGACTCCTCGGCCTACCACATCCCGGCGGCACTGCGCCTCACCGGCGCATTGGATGCCGCTGCCCTCGAATCGGCCATCCTGGATGTGATCGAACGCCACGAGACCTTGCGCACCCGGTATCCGGATGCCGAACCCGGTCCGGTGCAAGAGGTGCTGCCCGTCGCCGATCTGGCGTTGCACTTGGCGGCGATTCCGGTGTCGCGGCACGATATCGACGCGCGGATAGACGAATTCGTCGCCGCCGGTTTCGATATCACGGCGGCCGCGCCGGTGCGCGCGGTACTGTTCCGGACCGATATCGAGGAACACCTGCTCGTCGTGGTGCTGCATCACATCAGCGCCGACGGCTATTCGGTCGCCCCGATGACCCGGGATCTCATGCGCGCCTACCTCGCCAGGACCGCGGGCCACACACCCGAGTGGGCGCCGCTACCGATCCAGTACGCCGACTACAGCGACTGGCAGCGGACGGTACTCGGCTCCGACCGCGATCCGGGCAGCCTGCTGTCGCGCCAACTCGACTACTGGACAGCGGAATTGGCCGGACTGCCCGAGGTACTGCCGTTGCCGACGGATCGACCGCGTCCGCCGCGCCGGAATATGCGCGGCGCCGCCGTCGATTTCGAGGTCGATGCCGCGCTCGCCGGGCGATTGGACGCCATTGCGCGCGACTACGGCACCACGTTGTTCACGCTGATCCACAGTGCGTTCGCCGTCCTGCTCAGCAAGTTGTCGGGCACGACGGATATCGCCATCGGCGCACCGGTCGCGGGCCGTGGCGAACGCGAACTCGACGATCTGATCGGCATGTTCGTCAATACCGTCGTACTGCGCACCGAAGTCGATGCGCGCACCGGCTTCGCGGACCTGCTGGGACAGGCCAGGGATCGCGATATCGCGGCGCTCTCGCACGCCGACGTGCCGTTCGAGCAGGTGGTCGACGCCGTGGGCCGGACCAGATCCAGCGCCTATACGCCGCTGTTCCAGGTGATGTTCACCTTCCAGAACATGCCGTCGGGCCGCATCGCGCTGCCCGGGCTCGAGGTCGAGGTGCTCGATCTCGAGCTGGCCGAGGCGAAATACGACCTACAACTGACCGGTATCGAATTATTCGACGCCGCAGGGGATCCGGCCGGCCTGGATATGCGATTCGGGTACGCGACCGACATTCTCGACGCCGCCACCGTCCGCTTGTTCGCCGAGCGACTACTGCGCGTGTTCACGGTCATCGCGCAAGATCCGTCGATCGCGATTCGCGCCATCGATATTCGAAACGCTGTCGAACGCGGCGCGGTCGAACAGTCGCCGGGTGTCGATGAACCGAGGAGCGCGCCGACGCTGGCGGACCTGCCCGCGGTCATCGCGGCCGCGGCCGATATCGCATCCGGTGCGGTCGCCTTCACGCACGACGCGCACACCGTGACCTATGGCGAGTTGGCCGCCAAGCTCGCAACGGTCGCCAAGGCCATGGGCGCGACCGCGAAACCGGAAGCGCTCATCAATGTCGCCCTGGCCGGGCTGGTCCCCGGCTTGCTGGCCGCCCTCGGCGGCAGTGGTCTCGCCGCGGTGCTGCGGACCTTGCGCACCGAGGCACAGGCCGTGATCTCCAACTCGGGGTTGGAAGTCGATTCGGAAGGAATTAGCTGATGTCCCACGCAGAATCGGTCGCATCCAGCGGACTCGGCAACCGTATTGCCGCGCACAATCATTCGGCGCTGCGCCGGGCGTACGGAATCGACGACTTACCGGGCCTGATCGATAAGGTCGCCGAACTGGACCCGGACCGGGTCGCCTTGCGGCACGACGGAACCACCATCACCTACGGCGCGCTGGCCACCGAGATCATGGTGCTGGACCAGGCCATGGGCGGCGGTCTCGGCGCCGACGCACTGGTATCGGTCGTGGTCTCCGGCCAGCTGCCCGTACTGCTGGAATCGGCCGACGGTGCGCTCGGCACGGTGCTCGAGCAACTGCTCGACGATGTGCTGACGGCGGCGGCGCATGTGCTGCCGACGATATTCGCGCCGGTCGAGACGCTGGTCAGCGAGTTCGAGGAGCAAGTGCGGCGGACACCGGACGCGGTGGCGCTGGAATTCGCGGGCGCGACGCTCACGTACGCGGAGCTCGACGGCCGGGTGAACGCGCTCGCGCGGCATCTGGTCGAGCTGGGTGTCGGCCCGGACGTCTTGGTCGGGCTTGCCGTTCGACGCTCGTTCGACCTGCTGGTCGGCATGTACGCGATCCTGCGGGCGGGCGGCGCCTATGTGCCGATCGATCCGGAGCATCCGGCCGAACGTATCCGATATGTGCTCGAGGTGGCCGCACCGCTGCTGGTGCTCACCACGACCCAGGACCAGCCGGAGCTCGGGGCCGATATCCGCGTACTGCGGATCGATGAATTCGACGGCGGTGCAACGCCTGATGAGCAGGTGGTACCCCGCTCGCCGCTATCGGCGGACAATACGGCCTACGTCATCTTCACTTCCGGGTCGACCGGCCGCCCGAAAGGTGTCGCGGTATCGCACCGTTCGATACTGGCCAACCTCCGGTGGCGGCAACGGCTGTACCGACTACGCGGCGACGATGTGGTACTGCAGAAGACGCCGTTCACCTTCGACGTCTCGGTGTGGGAGTTCTTCTGGCCGTTGCAGGTCGGCGCGCGGCTGGTGATCGCGGCACCGGACGGTCATCGTGATCCGGCCTACCTGGCCCGCACGATCGCCGAACGCGGCGTCACCGTCGCACATTTCGTGCCATCGATGCTCGCGGTATTCGTGGCCGAACCGCAGATCGAGACGGCGGCGCGGACGCTGCGCCTGATCTTCGCCTCGGGTGAGGCGCTCCCCGCCGCCACCGCGGCCGCCTTCCGCGATATCAGCGGCGCGACCCTGCACAATCTCTACGGCCCCACCGAGGCCGCCGTCGACGTCACCGCACATGAGGTCACCGCGGCCGACAGCACCACGGTGCCGATCGGTGCGGCCGCCGACGACACCCAATTGCTGGTGCTGGACGACAATCTGCGGCCGGTAGCCAGCGGCGTTATCGGTGAGCTCTACCTCGGCGGCGTGCAGTTGGCCCGCGGCTATGTGGCCCGTCCCGGATTGACCGCCGATCGCTTCGTGGCCAATCCTGAAGGCGCGCCGGGTGACCGGATGTATCGCACCGGTGATCTGGTGCGCTGGATCACCGATGGTGGCGGCGGTCCGGACGAACTGGAATATCTGGGCCGCATCGACTTCCAGGTGAAGCTGCGCGGGCTGCGGATCGAGCTCGGCGAGGTCGAGGCGGCGCTGCTGCGCAGTGACCAGGTCGCGCAGGCCGCGGTGCTGCTGCATCGGCACGCGGGCGGGGATCATCTGGTGGGTTATGTGGTGCCGAACCGCGGCACTACCGCAGATCCGGCCAGCGTGCTGGAGTCGACTCGGCGACACCTGCCGGACTACATGGTGCCGTCGCTGGTGCTGGTGCTGGACGAGATGCCGATCAATGCGAACGGCAAACTGGACCGGCGGGCACTGCCGGAACCGGTATTCGGTTCCGGCAGTGCCGAATACCGTGCTCCGGCGACCGCCGATGAGATCGCGGTCGCGCAGATCTTCGGTGAACTGCTCGATGCCCAGCGGGTCGGCGCGGATGACGATTTCTTCGCACTCGGCGGCAATTCCCTCATTGCCACCCGGGCCATCGCCAGGATCGGGGCCGCGCTCGGCATCACCATTGATGTTCGAGACTTCTTCGACCGCCCGACGGTCGCCGCGCTGGCCGGGCTGTCGCGGACCGGAGTCGCACGGCCCGCGCTCACGACGGTCGCACGGCCGCAGCACATTCCGCTGTCCCCGGCGCAGCGGCGCATGTGGTTTCTCAACCGGTTCGGCACGCACACCGAATCGGCCTACGTCTTCGATACCGCCGCGGTGGACAATATCCCGGTCGCGCTGCGCCTGCGCGGCGCACTCGAGGTCACCGCCCTATCCGCGGCGATCACCGATCTCGTTGCCAGGCACGAGATCCTGCGCACGGTCTACCCGCAGACCGAGGACGGTCCGGTCCAGGTGGTGCGGTCGGTGCACGCCGTATTCGACCTGTCGCCGACCGATGTGCCGGCGGCCGAGCTCGCCGGGGCGGTATTGGCCACCGCCGTCCAGGGATTCGATATCACGGAGGAGATTCCGGTTCGGGTGCGACTGCTGCGCAGCGGCCCGCAGGACCACACCCTGGTGCTCGTGGTGCATCACATCGCCGCGGACGGTGTCTCGATGGGGCCGCTGATGCGCGATCTCATCACCGCCTATGCCGCCCGGCGCGCTGGCCACAAACCCGGATGGGCCGCATTGACGGTGCAGTACGCCGACTACGCACTGTGGCAGCAGCAGGTGCTCGGTGACGAGGACGATCCGCAATCGCTGGCCGCACGCCAGCTCGCGTTCTGGGCCACCGAATTGGCCGACCTGCCAGCACAGCTGGATCTACCCGCCGATCGACCACGTCCCGCGGTCGCGTCCTATCGCGGGGCCACCCACGAGTTCGCCATCGACGCGGAACTACGTCACGCGATCGACCGGATCGCCGCTCGCAGCCGGGCCACGCCGTTCATGGTCGTGCACGCCGCGCTCGCTGTGCTGCTGGCGCGGCTGTCCGGCACGTCCGATATCGCCATCGGCACGCCGGTCGCCGGTCGCGGCGATCGCGCGCTGGACGACCTCGTCGGCATGTTCGTCAACACCCTCGTCCTGCGCACCGAGGTCCGGGGCGAGGTCGGCTTCGCCGATCTCGTCGCCCAGGCGCGCGAGCGCGATCTGCATGCCTTCGCGCACAGCGATATTCCGTTCGAGCGGCTGGTGGAGGTGGTCAACCCGGCCCGGTCCCAGGGGCGCCATCCGCTGTTCCAGGTCGCGCTGTTCATGCAGAACATCGGGCCGATCGCGCTGACGATGCCCGATCTGGCCGCGGAGCTGGTCGATTTCGATCCCGGCTTCGCGAAATTCGATCTCCAGCTGACACTCTCGGACACCGATGAATCCGGCTACCGTGCCGAATTCACCTATGCCACTGATCTGTTCGACGCCGCGACCGTGCGCGAGTTCGGCGCCAAATTCCTGCGGCTGTTGCGCGCGGCGGCTGCCGATCCGGATATCGCGGTCGGCGATATCGAGCTACTCGATATGGGCGAACTCGACTACGTCACCGCCAGCTGGAATGCCAGTGGGCACCGGGTGACCGACCGCTTTCTGCACGAGGGTTTCGACAACCAGGTGCGTCGATCGCCGAATGCCATTGCGCTGGTCTCCGATACGACCGAACTCAGCTATACCGAGCTCTCCGAGCGGGCCAATCGGCTGGCCCGCCTGCTCATCGGTACCGGTGTCGGCCCCGAGTCACTGGTTGTGCTGGCCATGCCACGCTCGATCGAGTTGGTTATCGCGATATACGCCGTGCTGCGCGCCGGTGGTGCCTACGTCCCAGTGGATCCCGAGCATCCGGCCGAGCGCATCTGGCACATCCTCGACACCGCGCGGCCGCATTCGGTACTCACCACGCGCGGTGCCGGATTCATCCTCCCCGCGACCGTGCCGCAGAGTGTCCACCTGCACCATGTGGACGAACTCGACCTGTCGGAATACCCGGCCGCCAAGATCGGCGACGGCGAGCGTCGGGCGATGCTGCGACCCGACCACCCCGCCTACGTGATCTTCACCTCCGGGTCGACGGGCAAGCCGAAGGGCGTGTCGGTCGAACATCGCGCCATCGCCAACCAGCTGGCCTGGATGCACGACGAATACCGGCTCTGCGGCGGTGATGTGTATCTGCAGAAGACCGCGACCACCTTCGACGTATCGCTGTGGGGCTATTTCCTGCCGCTGCGCGCGGGCGCGACCCTGCTGCTCGCCGCGCCGGATGGCCACCGCGATCCCCGCTATATCGCGGAAACCATTGCCCGCCACGGCGTCACACTGACCGACTTCGTGCCATCGATGCTCGCGGTCTTCGCGACGCATGCCGAAGTGGGGGAACTCGATTCGCTTCGCGATATCTTCGTCATCGGTGAGGCGTTGCCGCCGGAGACCATCGCGGCCTTCCACACCGTCAGCGATGCCGCACTGCACAACCTGTACGGCCCGACCGAGGCGGCGGTGTCGATCACCTACCGCGAGGTCACGGCCGCGGACGAGCTGGTGCCGATCGGGGAGCCGGAGTGGAATTCCCAGGTATATGTGCTGGATTCGCGGCTGCATCCGGTGCCGATCGGCGTACCGGGCGAACTGTATCTGGCCGGTGACCAACTGGCCCGCGGCTATCACGGCCGGGCGGATCTGACCGCGGAGCGGTTCGTGGCCAACCCCTTCGGCAGATCCGGTGCGCGGATGTACCGCACCGGCGATCTGGTGCGCTGGAGCGCCGATGGTGAGCTCATCTACCTCGGCCGGGTGGATTTCCAGGTGAAGTTCCGCGGTCAGCGCATCGAACTCGCCGAGATCGAGGCGGCATTGCTTGCGGCGCCAGGGGTGGGGCAGGCCGCGGCCCGGCTGATCAATGGCGATACCGGTGACTATCTGGCGGGCTATGTGATCCGCTCGCCTGGCGGTGCGCTCGATCTGGATGCGGTCGAAGCTGGCTTGGCACGGCGTCTTCCTGGATATATGGTGCCGACCGCCCTCGTCGAGCTATCCGAATTCCCGCTCAACACCAGCGGCAAGCTCGATCGCCGAGCGCTGCCGCTTCCGGTGCTGCAGCACAAGAGCTTTCGGGCGCCGACCAATGCGGCCCAACGTCTGGTCGCCGCGGTATTCGCCGAGGTGCTGCGCGTCGAGCGGGTCGGCCTCGACGACGACTTCTTCGCACTCGGCGGCAGCTCGCTCGACGCCACCCAGGTGACCGCGCGGGCCGGCGAGGCCATCGGTGCGCGAATCCCGGTGCGCGCCCTCTTCGACGCCGCTTCGGTCGAGGGATTCGCGGCCGCTGTCGACGAACTCAGCCATGCCGGTGCGCCCGCACGGCCATTGGTGCGTCAAGAGCGTCCGGCGCGGATTCCGCTCTCGCCCGCGCAGCAGCGGCTGTGGTTCCTCAATCGGATCGAAAGCCAGGACGGCGCCACCAGCGTGTACAACCTTCCGGTCGTACTCCGGCTGACCGGCAGACTCGATGTCACCGCGCTGGAGCGCGCGGTGCTGGATGTGCTGTCCAGACATGAATCACTGCGCACCCGCTATCCCGACAGCGAATCCGGTCCGTACCAATCGATTCTGGCGCCGACCGGTATCGGGCTGACCCTCGATCCGGTTCCCGTCGACCGTGCCGATCTGGCCGCCGCCATCAGCGCGATCACCAGTGCCGGATTCGATGTGACGACCGAACTGCCCTCGCGGGTAGCGCTATTGAGCGTCGACCGGGTCGACGACCGGCGCGGCATCCCCGGTGACGAATACGTGCTGGTCTTC
Organism: Nocardia sp. CA-107356; assembly: GCF_050946365.1. Classification (NCBI taxonomy): domain Bacteria; kingdom Bacillati; phylum Actinomycetota; class Actinomycetes; order Mycobacteriales; family Nocardiaceae; genus Nocardia; species Nocardia sp. CA-107356. The sequence goes on from NZ_CP191992.1 coordinate 1,103,665, forward strand.
GTCGTGCACCATATCGCGGCCGACGCGCTGTCGATGACGCCGCTGATCACCGATCTGGTTCGTGCCTACCTCGCCAGATTGGGCACAGTATCGCGAAGCGATTCGATGAGCGGTGGTGGCCGGGAGGCGGGTGGGTGCAGCCGCGAACCGGATTGGCAGGAACTGCCGGTGCAGTACGCGGATTACAGTCTCTGGCATCGGGCACTGCTCGGCGCGCAGGACCGGCCCGGCGATCCGGCATACCAGCAGTTGCGATTCTGGCGCGAAACCCTCGCCGGTGTGCCGGCCCAGCTTGCGCTGCCCACCGATCGGCCACGTCCGGCACTGCCGTCGAATCACGGCGCCGCGGTGGATTTCGGGGTGGAACCCGAGATCACGACGGCCCTGCGCGCACTCGCACAGCGCAGCGGCGCGACGCTGTTCATGGTGGTGCACGCGGCCTTCGCGGCGACGCTCGCCCGATTGAGCGGCACCGACGACGTGGTGGTCGGCTCGCCCGTCGGCGGGCGCGGCGAACGCGAACTCGACGCGCTGATCGGCATGTTCGTCAACACCCTGGTGCTGCGGAGCAAGGTCAGTGCTTCGGCGACCTTTGCCGAACTCCTCGCGGGCGTGCGTGATACCGATCTCGCGGCCTTCGCCAATGCGGATCTGCCGTTCGAGCGCTTGGTCGACGCCATGGCGGTGGATCGTGGCACCGGCGCGCATCCGCTGTTCCAGGTCATGTTCAGCTTCGGTGCGGCACCGCACCTGGTCGCGGGCAGCCGGGCACTCGAGGTGCCCTGGCTGACGGTGGAACCGATCGAACCGTCCGATACCGGCGCGAAATTCGATCTGCACCTGGTGGTGAACGAACGCGCCGAGGACGGCGGGCTCACCAGCAGCCTGCGTTATGCCACCGATCTGTTCGATGCGACGACCGTCGCCGCCTTCGTCGTCCGTTTCCAGCGGGTGCTCGCCGCCGTCGCCGCGGCGCCGCAGATCCGGATCGGCGAGATCGAACTGCTGGATGCCGACGACCGGTCGCTGCTGGATCGGTGGAACGACACGTCGCACGCACTCGACGAAACCGAAACGCTCGCTTCATTATTCGCCGCTCAGGTCGCTCGTACCCCGGACGCACCCGCGTTGACCTTCGAGGGGACAACGCTGGCCCACCCGTCGCCCGACCACCACCCCGCATCGAGTCGCTACGCGACGCTGACATATGGCGACTTCGCCGGGCGGGTACACCGGCTGGCGCGCTGGCTCATCGAACAGGGTGTGGGACCGGATGCCCTTGTCGCACTGGGGATGCGCCGGTCCATCGATCTGGTGGTCGGCATGTACGCGATCACGGTGGCGGGCGGCGGTTACGTGCCACTCGATCCGGACCATCCGGCCGAGCGCACCGACCACATCCTCGATACCGCGACTCCGCTCTGCGTGCTGACCTCGGGATGTGATCTGGATATCGCCGGGCCACAGATTCGTATCGATCGGCTCGACCTGTCCGGGTATTCGGCCGCCCCGGTCACCGATGCCGACCGGCGCGCACCGCTGCGAGCCGCCAATACCGCCTACGTCATCTTCACCTCGGGGTCGACGGGCCGGCCCAAGGGCGTGGCGATGAGCCACGGTGCGATCGTGAACCGGCTGCGGTGGATGCAGTCCGCGCACGTCGCGCTGGACGGCACTGATGCGCTGCTGCAGAAGACGCCGGTGACCTTCGATGTCTCGGTGCCGGAGTTCTTCTGGCCGTTGCAGGTCGGGGCCCGGTTGGTGCTGGCCCGGCCCGATGGTCACCGGGATCCCGGATATCTCGCGGATCTGATGCGGCGCGAGTCGATTACGGTCGCGCATTTCGTCCCGTCCATGCTCGCGATCTTCGTCGCGGACGATATCGACGTGCCCGCGCTGCGGCACGTGTTCTGCTCGGGCGAGGTACTGCCCGCGGCCACCGCGCAGCGGGCACGAACGGTGACCGGTGCCCGGGTGCACAACATGTACGGCCCTACCGAGACGGCCGTCGAGGTCTCAGCCCATGAGGTGACCGATGTCGACGGTGGCACATTGCCCTTGGGCGGACCGAACTGGAATACCCGCGCCTATGTCCTCGATGCCCGGCTGCACCGGGTACCCGTCGGCGTTCCCGGTGAGCTGTACCTGTCCGGCGCGCAACTGGCTCGCGGCTATCTCGGCCGGACCGATCTGACCGGCGAACGGTTCGTGGCCGATCCGTTCGGCCCGGCCGGTGCCCGCATGTACCGCTCCGGCGATGTGGTCGTGTGGCGTGCGCCCGGTGTGCTGGAATTCATCGGCCGCACCGATTTCCAGGTGAAGATCCGCGGTCTGCGCATCGAACTCGGCGAGATCGAGTCGGCATTGCTGGCCGTCGCCGATATCGCACAGGCGGTCGTGCTGGCCCGCGACGATTACGGTACGGGCGATCAACTGGTCGCCTACCTGGTAGCGCACAGCGCACTCGACATCGACGTCGTACGAGCCGAACTGGCGCGGCGGCTGCCCGCCTATATGGTGCCGTCGGCCTTCGTCGTGCTCGACGACTTCCCAGTGACCGTCTCCGGAAAACTCGACCGAACAGCGCTGCCCGCACCGGCTGCGGCCGCCACCGAATTCCGGGCACCGAGCGGTCCGGCGGAAACCCTGGTCGCCGAGACCTTCACCGCCTTGCTCGGCGCGCGGGCCGTCGGTGCGGACGACGACTTTTTCGCTCTCGGCGGCAATTCACTGATCGCCACTCAGCTCGCCGCCCGACTCACCAAGGCCATCGGTGCGGATGTACCAGTGCGCACCATTTTCGATGCGCCGACCGTGCGCGAGCTGTCCCGCCGGATCACCGTCGCCGGCCCGGCCGATATCGAAACCGCACCACCGGCCGTGCCGCCGTTGACCGCTCAGGATCGCAGCGAGCCGATTCCGCTGTCGATCGCCCAACAGCGCATGTGGTTCCTGAACCGATTCGATACCGCCAGCGGCGGATACAATATTCCGTTCGCGCTGCGCCTCACCGGCGTACTGAATGTGCCAGCGCTGGAACATGCCATCGCCGATGTCATCGGCAAGCACGAGACACTGCGCACCATCTATCCCGAACACGACGGCGCCGCGACGCAGTTGGTGCTGCCCGCCGGAACCAGGTTGGTCGAGCTCGTCGCCCGGTCGGTGTCGAGCGCCGAGCTCCCCGAACTCATCGCCGCCGCGGCCCAGGCCGGATTCGATGTCACGACCGAGGTGCCGCTGCGGGTGCGGCTGCTGCGCATCGACGACGGCGAATCCGCAATGCCGCCGGGCAAGCAGGTGCACGTGCTGCTGTTCGTCGTGCACCACATCGCCGCGGACGGTTGGTCTTTCGCACCGCTGACCCGCGATCTGGCCACCGCCTACGTGGCCCACTGTGCCGATGTCGCCCCGTCGTGGGGCCCGCTCGCCGTGCAGTACGCGGATTTCGCGATCTGGCAGCGCGCCGCACTGGGCCGGGCCGACGACAAGGGTTCGCTGCTGGCCCATCAACTGAAGTACTGGACCAACCGGCTCACCGGCGTCCCCGAGGTGCTGAACCTGCCCGCGGACCGACCGCGGCCCGCGGTGGCCTCCAACCGCGGCGGCGCCATAACCGGCCGCCTGCATCCCGAACTGCACGAGGGCATCCAGGAATTGGCGGCCGGGCATCGGGTCACCCCGTTCATGGTGCTGCACACCGCGCTCGCCGTACTGCTGAGCCGCCTGAGCGCGAGCAGTGACATCGTGGTCGGCACACCGGTCGCCGGTCGCGGCGACGAAGCCCTGGACGATCTGGTCGGCATGTTCGTCAACACCTTGGTGCTGCGCACCGAGGTACGCGCCGAAGCCACCCTCGCCGACCTACTGGCGACGGTGCGCACCGCCGACCTGGCCGCCTTCGATCACGCCGCCGTGCCCTTCGAACAGCTCGTCGATGTGGTGAATCCGGTTCGCTCGCAGGCACATGCGCCGCTGTACCAGGTGGCCATGACACTGCAGAACCAGTCCAAGCCGGACTTCCAGCTGCACCGTTTGGCCATCGCCGCACTCGATATCGGTCCCGCGCCGATCCAACTGGATCTGGACTGGACACTGACCGACCGCTACGCCGCCGACGGCGCGGCGGACGGTATCGATATCCATGTGCACTACGCGCTCGATCTTTTCGACGAGGACACCGTCAGCGGGTTCCTGTCGAGCTTCGAACGAGTACTGCGCGCGATGGTCCGCGACATACGCACACCTGTCGGCCATGTCGAGCTGATGTCGGTGGCCGAACGCGGACTGTTGCTGGCGGATCGCAATGCCACCGCGCGGTCGCTGCCGTCGGCAACCCTCGACGATCTGCTGACCGCCCGCGTTGCCGCGACGCCCGACGCCGTCGCGGTGCGTTTCGAGGACACCTCGGTGACCTACGCCGAATTCGAGTCACGGGTGAACCGCCTCGCGCGGTGGCTGATGGCGGCGGATGTGGGACCGGAAACGATCGTCGGCCTCGCGGCGCTGCGGTCGATCGATATGCTCGTGGCGATATACGCGATCGTGCGCGCGGGCGGTGCCTACCTGCCCTTGGATCCGGCCCATCCGGCCGACCGCCTCGCGCAGGTGATCGACAGTGCCGCACCGGCTCTGGTGCTGGCAGTCGGCGACGCGGTGCTGCCCGAACTCGGTGGCGTCCGCGTGGTCGACCTCAGTGATCTCGACCTGACCGGCTACGACGCTCGGACGATTCCGGAGCGCCGCGCGCCACTGCGTCGCGACAATACGGCCTACGTGCTGTTCACGTCCGGTTCGACCGGTCGCCCCAAGGGGGTCGCGGTCACCCACCGCGCCATCATGAATCAGCTGCGCTGGCTCGAATTCCGCTACGGCGTCACCGCGGCCGACCGGATCCTGCAGCGCGCCCCGCTGACCTTCGATGTCTCGGTCTGGGAGTGTTTCCTGCCGATCGCGGTCGGCGCACCACTGGTCATCGCCCGTCCGAGCGGCCATCTCGATCTGGCGTACTTCGCCGGATTGCTGCGCGAGCACGCCATCACCATTGCCGAATACGTGCCGTCGGTACTCGCCGCGCTGATCGGCGAGGGGATGGGGGATGCGCTGCGTTCCTTCCGACACCTGCACTGCGGCGGCGAGGCGCTCACACCGGATCTGCTCGCCGCGATTCGCGAACACGTCGGCGGGGCGGTGCACAATGCGTACGGCCCCACCGAGGCCGCGATTTCGGCGATCTATCACGAATTCACCGATGCCGACGCCGAATCCGGCCGTGATGTCGCCATCGGCCGTCCGTGCTGGAACACTCGCGCCTACGTGCTGGATGCGCGGCTGCGTCCGGTGCCGATCGGCGTCACGGGTGAGCTGTACCTCGCGGGCGATCAACTGGCGCGCGGCTATCACGGACGGGCCGGGTTGACCGCCGAGCGGTTCGTGGCCGATCCGTTCGGGGTGCCCGGCAGACCGATGTACCGCACCGGTGATCTGGTGCGCTGGAATCGCGAGGGCGACCTGGTCTATCTGGGCCGCAACGATTTCCAGGTCAAACTACGCGGTCAGCGCATCGAACTCGGCGAGATCGAGTCGGCACTGGCCGCGGTGACGAGCGTGACGAATGCCGCGGTGGTGCTGGTTCAGGACACCTCGGGACATGACTGTTTGGTCGGCTACGTCAGTGGGGCGGAGCTGTCTTCGGACGCGGTGCTCGCCGAGGTGCGTGACCAACTGCCCGGGTACATGGTGCCCGCGCATCTGGTGGTGCTCGATGAGATGCCGCTCACCACCGTCGGCAAGCTCGATCGCACCGCACTGCCCGCCGTCGAAGTATCCGGTATTACCACCGAGTTCCGGCCACCCAGCGAAGGCACCGAATCGGTGCTGGCCGCGCTGATCGCCGATCTCATCGGCGGTGGCATACGGATCGGTGCGGACGACGATTTCTTCGCTCGCGGCGGCAATTCGCTGCTGGCCATGCGTCTCGTCGCACGCGCCAATGCCGCATTCGGCTGCGCATTGACCGTGCGCGAGATCTTCGAAGCACCGACCGTTGCCGAACTGGCGCTACGGGTGACCGATTCCGAGAGCGCGAGCACCGTTCGACCGGCACTCGTGCCCAGGACGCGCCGAGGCCGTATTCCCTTGTCGCTGGCGCAGACTCGCATGTGGCTGCTGAACCGGCTCGATCCGGACTCCGCCGTCTACAACATTCCGATCACCATTCGCCTCACCGGCGCATTGGATGAGCACGCGCTGCGCATGGCGCTGGGTGATGTCCTCGCGCGGCACGAGTCGCTGCGCACGGTATTTCCCGACGACGGCGCCGGTCCCGCACAGGTGGTGCTCGCCGAGGGGACCGAGTTGGCGCTACCGCGCGTCGATATCGCCGAATCCGATCTTGCCGCGGCGGTTGTCGGCGTCGCGGCCGTCGGATTCGATCTGCGTACCCGAATACCGGTGCGCGCCGAACTGTTCCGAGTCGCGCCCGACGACTATGTGCTCGTCGTGGTGGTGCACCATATTGCCGCCGACGGCGTCTCCACGGCCCCGCTGGCCCGGGATGTGATGGTGGCCTACCGCGCCCGCACCGCAGGGGAGGCCCCGCTGTGGCGGCCACTGCCGGTCCAGTACGCGGACTTCACGCTGTGGCAGCACGACGTACTCGGATCGGCCGACGATCCGGAGTCCGTGCTGGCCCGCCAGATCGCGCATTGGCGCACCGAACTCGACGGGCTCGCCCCGGTCCTGGAACTGCCCGCGGACCGGCCACGTCCGGCCGTCGCCTCCGGGCGCGGGGCCGCCGTCGAGTTCGCGATCACCGCGCAGCTGACCGCCGCCATCGCGGAGCTGGCACGCAGGCACGGGGTCTCGTCGTTCATGGTGCTGCACGCCGCGTATGCGGTCCTACTGGCCCGGCTGGCTCGCGTCGACGATGTGGCGATCGGTACCCCGGTCGCCGGTCGGGCCGAGGAGGCGCTGGACGATCTCGTCGGCATGTTCGTCAACACCCTGGTGCTGCGCACCGAGGTGGCGGCCGATATCTCCTTCGCCGAACTGCTCGGCCGGGTGCGTACCACCGATATCCGGGCCTTCGCGCATGCGGATCTGCCGTTCGAGCGGCTCGTCGACGAGTTGAATCCGGTGCGTTCGCAGGCGCATTCACCGATCGTGCAGACGCTGCTCACCTACGAGCATCGCGACGATACGGTGTTGCGACTACCTGGATTGGACGTCGCCGCCTACCCGATCGACAATCGGGTCGCGCAATTCGACCTTGCGCTGGAACTGACCGAGTACGCGGCCGGCGATGACACTGCGGTGCGCGCTGTCATGCGGTATGCGACGGATCTGTTCGACCGGACGACGGTCGAATCGTTCGCGGCCCGCATCGTGCGGTTGCTCGAGGCGGTCGTGGTCGATTCCACGGTCCGCGTGGGCGATATCGAACTGCTCGATCGCACCGAGCGCGCGCTTGTGCTCGATCGGTGGAACGATACGTCGTTCGTGGTAGACAGCACACAGACCCTGGTGTCGCTGTTCGAGGACCAGGTGCTGCGGACACCCGCCGCGACGGCCGTGACGTTCGAGGAACGGGGTTTCGCCCACCCGTCGCCCGACCACCACGCCGCACCGAGTCGCTACCCGACGCTGGCCCACCCGTCGCCCGACCACCACGCCGCACCGGGTCGCTATGCGACGCTGTCCTATGCCGAATTCGCGGGTCGGGTCCACCGACTGGCGCGCTGGCTGGTCCGGCAGGGCGTCGGACCGGATTCGGTGGTCGCGCTCGGCATGCGGCGTTCGCTCGACCTGGTGGTCGGCATGTACGCGGTCACGGTTGCCGGTGGCGCGTACCTGCCGCTCGATCCCGACCACCCGGCCGACCGGATCGAATACGTACTGGAAACGGCACGGCCGGTATGGGTACTCACCTCGGGCGCGGATCTGGAAGTCGGTGCGGCGCGGCAGGTTCGGCTCGATCGGCTCGATCTGACCGGATACTCGCCAGCACCGCTGACCACGATGGATCGACTGGGTGCACTGTCGCCGGGGCATACGGCCTATGTCATCTTCACCTCCGGATCGACAGGACGTCCCAAAGGCGTTGCGGTATCGCATGCCGCGATCGTCAACCGGCTGGTGTGGATGCAGGAGCAGTACGGGCTGCGGACCGACGACGCGGTATTGCAGAAGACCCCCGCGACCTTCGACGTCTCGGTCTGGGAGTTCTTCTGGCCGTTGCAGATCGGTGCGCGCTTGGTGCTGGCGCGGCCCGACGGTCATCGTGATCCGGACTATCTGGCTCGATTGATCATCGATGAGCGGATTACCGTCGCACACTTCGTACCGTCGATGTTGGCGGTATTCCTCGCAACACCGCGCGTGCCCGAATGTCTTACGTTGCGTGCGATATTCGCTTCCGGTGAGGCACTGTCCGCGCCGATCGCGCAGCGGGCTCGCGAGCTGACCGGCGCCCGTGTGCACAATCTGTACGGGCCGACCGAGGCCGCGGTCGACGTCACCTGCCATGAGGTGACCGACGGCGATACGGTGTCGGTGCCGATCGGCAGGCCGGTGTTCAATACCCGTCTGCTGGTCCTGGATAGCCGAATGCGGCCGGTGCCGATCGGCGTCCCCGGCGAGTTGTACCTGGCCGGTGCGCAGTTGGCGCTCGGCTATGTCGCTCGGCCGCAACTGACCGCCGATCGGTTCGTCGCGAATCCGCATGGTGGCGCGGGCGAGCGGATGTATCGCACCGGTGACCTCGTCCGGTGGAATGCCGACGGCGAACTGGAGTACCTGGGCCGCACCGACTTCCAAGTGAAGCTGCGCGGATTGCGGATAGAGCTCGGCGAGATCGAATCCGCGCTCACCGCACTGGAGGCTATCGACCAAGCCGTTGTCGTCGTGCGTACCGACGACCGACTCGGCGATCAGCTGGTGGCGTATCTGATCGGCGGGCCGTCTGTCGACACCGACGCCGTGCGCGCGGAACTGGACGCGGAACTGCCCGCATATATGGTGCCTTCGGCCTTCGTCGTGCTGGATGCCCTACCGCTCAATACCTCCGGCAAGCTCGACCGCACCGCACTGCCCGCACCCGTCTTCGAGGTCGCGGTCTACCGTGCGCCCGAGACCGAGGCCGAGCGGGCGGTCGCCGAGATCATGGGCGAATTGCTCGGCGTCGAGCGGATCGGCCTCGATGACAACTTCTTCGCCCTCGGCGGCAATTCGCTGCTCGCCACCCAGGTGGCGGCCCGGCTCGGCGCGGCGCTGGACGCCGAAGTTCCCGTGCGGTTGCTGTTCGAGGCCCCGACCGTCGCCGGATCGGCCGCACGCGCCGCACGGCTCACCGGCACCGGTGGCCGCCCGCGCCTGACCGCGCGACCGCGCCCTGACCTGATCCCGCTCTCGCCGGCGCAGCAGCGGATGTGGTTCCTCAACCGCTTCGACCCGGACGAGACGGTGAACAATATCCCGGTCGCCATCCGGCTCACCGGAGATCTCGACACCGGGGCGCTGGCCGCCGCGATCGCCGATGTGATCGCCAGACATGAAACCCTGCGCACCGTCTACCCGGACGTCGACGGCACCGGTTACCAACGGATTCTCGACGACACACAGGTGCCCGAGATCGTTGCGCTGGATCCATCGAATGTCGATGCCGCACTGGTGGATCTGGTCGCGGCACCCTTCGATGTCACCACCGAGATTCCGCTGCGCGTCGGCTTGGCCACAATGCCCGACCAGGAATACCTGCTCGCCCTTGTCGTGCACCACATTGCGGCGGACGGCTTTTCGATGGCGCCACTGGCCCGCGATATCGCCATCGCCTACGCGGCACGTGCCACCGGCACCGCACCCACCTGGCGCGAGTTGCTCGTGCAGTACCCGGACTACGCACTCTGGCAACGGGAAATCCTCGGTGCCGAGGACGATCCGGAATCGGTGGCGGCACGGCAACTGCGCTACTGGAACGACGTGCTCGCCGGGCTGCCCGCACAACTCGACCTGCCATCGGATCGGCCACGTGCCGCCGTCGCGAGTCACGCCGCCGCGAGCACCACCATCAACCTCGATGCCGCGCTGCGCGACGGCATCGACGCCGTCGCCACGCAATACGACGCCAGTCCGTTCATGGTGGTGCACGCCGCACTGGCCACCGTGCTCGCGCGGTTGTCCGGCACCGCCGATATCGCCATCGGTGCGCCGATCGCCGGTCGCGGCGAGGCCGCGCTCGATGATCTCGTCGGGATGTTCGTCAACACTCTGGTGCTGCGTACCGAGGTGCCCGGTTCGGACTCCTTCGCGCGGGTACTGCTTCGCGTCCGCGCTGGCGACCTCGATGCCTTCGCCAACGCCGATGTCCCCTTCGAACGGCTGGTGCAGGTGCTGGATCCGCCTCGCTCCGAGGCGCGGCATCCGCTGTTCCAGATCGCGCTGTTCTACCAGAATCTCGCACCGGTATCGGTCGAACTGGCGGGCGTCACCGTCGCCGAGTGCGATATCGACTACGAAACAACCCGATTCGACCTGCAGCTGACCGTCACCGATGACGCGCTGCGCCTCACCTACGCCACCGACCTGTTCGACGAGACGACCATCACGACCTTCGGCGCCCGCTTCCTCCGGCTGCTCGCCGCGGTGACAGGCGATCCGGAGCAGGTTGTCGGCGATATCGATCTGTTCGAGTCCGGCGAGCTGGATCGGGTGGTGACCGCGTGGAACGACTCCGCGCACACCGCGTTCGTCGCGGAGATGCTGCTCGACGAATTCGAGGCGCAGGCCGCCGCGACACCGGAGGACACCGCCGTGGTCTTCGCGCCCGATGACGCGAGCATCGGCCGCACCATGTCCTACGGCGAACTGGACCGCAGGACCAACCAGCTGGCCCGGCATCTGATCGCGCACGGTGTCGGTCCGGAGTCGTTGGTGGCATTGGCGATTCGGCGTTCGACGGATCTGGTGGTCGCGATATACGGGGTGCTCAAGGCGGGCGGTGCGTACGTGCCGATCGACCCGGATCATCCACTACCGCGCATCGCGCACATCCTCGACACCACGGCACCGGCCACGCTGCTCACCACCGAGCGCGATCGAGCGGACTTCGGCTACACCGGTACGACGGTGTACGTCGATACCGTCGCACTCGACGGCTACCCCGACGATCCGATCGCGGTGAGCGAGCGGACCGCGCCGATCCACCCGCAGAATCCCGCCTACGTCATCTTCACCTCCGGTTCCACCGGAAAGCCCAAGGGCGTCAGCGTCTCCCACGCCGCCATCGTCAATCAGATGACCTGGATGCAGTCGGAGTACCAGCTGACCGCCGAGGATGTGTACCTGCAGAAGACGGCGACCACCTTCGATGTCTCGCTATGGGGCTACTTCCTGCCGCTGCGCATCGGGGCGACCCTGGTGCTCGCCACCACGGACGGCCACCGCGACCCCGGCTACCTCGGCGCGGTGATCGGCGAATACGGCGTCACGGTGACCGATTTCGTGCCATCGATGTTGAGCGAATTCGCCGGACATGTCGAAACCGCCGCAGTGCGTGTCGATCTCGCCACACTGCGCACGGTATTCGTCATCGGCGAGGCGCTGCCGGCCGAGACCGTCCGTGCCTTCGGCGCGGTGAGCGCCGCACGCCTACACAACCTGTACGGCCCGACCGAGGCGGCGGTGAGCATCACCTACCGCGATGTCACCGGCGATATCGCCCGTACCGTCGCGCCGATCGGCAATCCGGAATGGAACAGCCGGGTGTACGTGCTGGACTCCCGGCTGCGGCCGACCCTGCCCGGTGTCGCGGGGGAGTTGTACCTCGCGGGGACGCAGCTCGCCCGTGGTTACCACGGCAGGCCCGATCTGACCGCCGACCGCTTCGTCGCCAACCCGTTCGGTCCGGTGGGCGAGCGCATGTACCGCACGGGCGACCTGGTCCGCTGGGACACCAGCGGTGCCACCGCCGAACTGGTGTACCTGGGCCGCACCGATTTCCAGGTGAAATTCCGCGGTCAGCGCATCGAACTCGGCGAGGTAGCTGCGGTGCTCGCCGCTGTGCCCGGCATTTCACAGGCGGCCGCCCGCGTTGTCGCCACGAATACCGGCGATCAGCTCGTCGGTTACGTCACCGGTGTCGGGCAGGATGCGCACGGCCTGCGTGCGGCGGCGCTGGATGCCGCTGCGGATGCGTTGCCGTCGTACATGATTCCGTCGGCGATCGTCGTACTCGCCGCGTTCCCGCTCAATGCTTCCGGCAAGCTGGACCGAAATGCGCTGCCGGAACCGGTATTCGACCGCATCTCCTACCGAGTGCCGGTCACTCCGGCCGAGCGACTGGTGGCCGAGGCATTCGAGGCGGTACTGGCACGGACGATCGGTGTCGACGAAAACTTCTTCGACCTGGGCGGCAACTCACTGATCGCCACCCGAGTGCTGGCCCGGCTCAGTGAGCGGCTCGGTCGCCGGGTACCGGTGCGGTCGCTGTTCGAGGCACCCACCGTGCATGCGCTGGCGGCCCGACTGGCCGCCGATGCGGGCGCGCAGGTGGTGCCGTTGATCGCCGGGCCGCGCCCGGAGCGGATTCCGCTGGCGCCGGTGCAGCGCGGTATGTGGTTCCTCAACCGGCTCGACCCGGATTCGGCAGCGCACAATATCCCGGTCGCGATGCGGATAGGCGGCGAATTGGACGCGGCGGCGCTGTGTGCCGCATTCGCGGATGTGGTCGCACGTCATGAGGTGCTGCGCACGGTGTATCCCGCCGATGCCGGCGGCACCGGCCACCAGGTGATCCGGCCCGCTGAATCGGCTCCGGTGCGGCTGGCGGTCGAGACGTCGAATGGACCGGTGGATGATCGGATCGCCGAATTCCTCGGTACCGGCTTCGATGTCACCGCCGAGGTGCCGGTGCGTGCGGTGCTGCTGCGCGAACATGCGACCAGCCACGTGCTCGTCGCGGTGCTACACCATATCGCGGCGGACGGCTACTCGATGGGGCCGCTGCTGCGAGATCTACTGTCGGCCTACCTGTCCCGAGTACTCGGCGGGACGCCGGTCTGGCCCGAACTCGCCGCGCAGTACGCCGACTACGCGCTGTGGCAGACGGCCGAACTGGATTCGGTTGCGGCACAGCAGCTCGCCTACTGGACCGAGGCGCTGCGCGACCTGCCGGAAGAGTTGGCGCTGCCCACCGACCGGCCACGTCCGGCGGTCGCGTCCAAGCGTGGCGGCAATGTCCGCGCCCGGATCGGCGGCGGTGTCGGCGCACGGGTGCACCAACTCGCCCTGCAACACGAAGCGACACCGTTCATGGTGGTGCATGCCGCGCTGGCCGTGCTGCTGGCCCGGCTCTCGGGTTCCGCCGATATCGCCATCGGGACCCCGGTGGCGGGACGCGGGGCAGCGGCACTGGACGATCTCGTCGGCATGTTCGTCAATACCCTGGTACTGCGTACGCACCCGGATCCGGACCGCTCGTTCGCCGATCTGCTCGCCGAGACCAGGACGGTCGATCTGGCCGCGTTCGCCCATACCACCGTCGCGTTCGAGCGCGTCGTCGACGAACTCGGTATCGAGCGCTCGCAGGCCAGGCATCCGCTGTTCACCGTGGCGCTCAGCTATCTGAATACCGGTGCGGAGGCGTTCGCGCTGCCGGGGCTGGAGCTGGCCGCGGTTGCATTCGACGAGCCGGTCGCCCGATTCGATCTGCAGTTCACCGTGGCGGCCGAACTCGATGCCGACGGTCACCTGGCGGTGGAACTCAACTACGCCACCGACCTTTTCGACGCGGCCACGGCCGCTGGATTGCTGCGCCGATTCGGCCGTGTACTGGGCACACTCACGGCCGATCCGGCCGCGCCGATCGGCACCATCGATGTGCTCGCCCCCGCGGAACGCGCCGAACTTCTCGACCGGCGCGGCGACGAGCCGGTGCCGCCGCGCACCCTCGCCGAGCTGATGGCCGCCGCCGTCGCGCTGAATCCCGATGCGCTGGGCCTGGTTTCGCAGGATCGGGAACTCAGCTATCGTGCGCTGGACGAACAGTCGTCCCGACTGGCACGGATGCTCATCGGGCACGGCATAGGCGCCGAGGATTTCGTCGCCGTGGCGATCCCACGATCGGTCGAGTCCATGCTCGCGGTATGGGCGGTGGCCAAGACCGGGGCAGCCTTCGTACCCGTCGATCCCACGTATCCGGCGGACCGGATCGCGCACATGCTGTCGGATTCCGGTGCGACCGTCGGCCTAACGCTCACCGCGTGCCGAACGGCGCTGCCGGAAACCGCCGAATGGCTGGTCCTCGACGCGCCCGCAATGGCGGCGCGCATGCGGCATACGAGTGCGGCTCCGCTCAGCCCGGCCGAGCTGACGCGGCCGGTGCGAGTAGCGAATCCGGCGTGGATGATCTACACCTCCGGTTCCACCGGCATACCGAAGGGCGTGCTGGCCACTCACGGCGGACTCGCGGGAGTGGCACGCGCACAACGGGATCGGTACGAGATCACCGCCGCGTCCCGCGTTCTGCAGGTGGCATCGCCGAGTTTCGACGCATCCATGCTGGAGCTCTTGCTGGCACTGCCCGCGGGCGCCGCGCTGATAATCGCGCCCTCCGGTGTCTACGGCGGCGCGGAATTGACCGCGCTGATCCGCGACCAGCGGGTCACCCATATGTTCATTACTCCCGCTGTGCTGCAGACGTTGGATCCGAGCGAACTGCCCGAACTCACCCACCTGACGGTCGGCGGCGAGTCCTACGGCCCCGATGTGGTGCAGCGCTGGGGGATCGGGCGGGCCTTCCACAACACCTACGGACCGACCGAAACCACGATCATCACGAATATCAGCGCAGCGCTGCGGCCGGGCGAGTTCGATATCGGCACCACGATCCACGGTATGTCCGCGGTGGTACTCGATACCCGGTTGCGGCTCGTCCCGGACGGGGTGACCGGCGAGCTGTATCTGCGCGGTCCCGGTCTGGCTCGCGGATACCATGCGCGGCCGGGACTTTCGGCGGATCGGTTCGTCGCCGATCCCTACGGTCCCGCGGGCGGGCGGTTGTATCGCACCGGTGATCTGGTGCGGTGGACCGCGGCCGGTGCGATCCAGTATGTAGGACGCGCCGACCATCAGGTGAAAGTGCGCGGCCTGCGCATCGAACTCGGTGAGATCGACGCGGTGCTCTCGGCCCACGACACCGTCGAATTCGCGGTGACCATCGGGCATACCGATGCCGCGGGCGCGGTCTCGCTGGTCGCCTATGTGGTCGCCGCGGCGGGGCGGACGATCGACACCGCCGAGCTCACCACCTTTGCCGGACGCGCACTCGCCGCCTATATGGTGCCCGCTGCCGTCATGGTGCTCGATGAACTCCCGCTGACTCCCGTCGGCAAGCTGGATCGGAGGGCACTGCCGGAGCCGGAGTTCCGTACCGCGGCCTTCCGTGCGCCGGAGACCGCGGTCGAACGGATCGTGGCGGAGGTCTGCGCCGAAGTGCTCCGCCTCGACACGCCCGTCGGCGTCGATGACGACTTCTTCGCGGTCGGTGGAAACTCCTTGACCGCAACACAAGTGGCCGCACGACTGGGCGCGCGCCTGGACGTTGCGGTCGGCGTGCGGCTGGTCTTCGAGAATTCGACGATATCGGCCATGGCTGCCGCGCTCGACATCGCCGCCACCGACCCGGCCGCGGTCCGGGCCCGTCCGGCGCTGACCCGGCGAACCGGAACCGATCCGGTTCCGCTGTCGCTCGCGCAGCAGCGCATGTGGTTCCTCAACCGCCTCGACCGTCAGTCCACCGCCTACAACATTCCGCTCGCGGTGCGACTCACCGGTGATCTGGATATCGCGGCGCTGAATGCGGCCATCACCGATGTGGTCGAGCGCCACGAGGTGCTGCGCACCGTATACCCGGAGCGTGAAACCGGCCCGGTGCAGGTGGTGTTGCCGATGGCGGCGGCGGGGGTGCCGGTACTGGCGCCGATTCCGGTGCCCGTCGACGATATGACCTCCGCGGTCGTCGACTTCGTCGGCGGCGGATTCGATGTCACCGACGCGGTTCCGGTGCGAGCCCGGCTGTTCCGCCCGGTCGAGGGACCCGACGACCTCGGTGAACATGTGCTTGTCGTGGTCGTGCACCATATCGCCGCGGACGGTTCGTCACTGGTCCCGCTGGCCCGTGACGTGATGGTCGCCTATGCCGCGCGCAAGCAGGGTGCGCTGCCGGGGTGGGCGCCACTGCCGGTGCAATACGCGGATTACAGCCGGTGGCAACGGGATCTGCTCGGCAGCGAGGACGATCCGGATGCGCTGGTCGCCCAGCAGCTCCGGTTCTGGATCGCAACCCTCACCGGTCTGCCCGCACAACTCGCTCTGCCGACCGACCGGCCACGACCCGCCATTGTCTCCACCCGCGGTCGACATGTCGATTTCACGATCGACGCCGACATGCAGGCGGCTCTGGCGGATTTGGGTCGCGGCACCGGTGCGACGCTGTTCATGGTGCTGCACGCCGCATTCGCGGTACTGCTGGCGCGGCTGTCCGGAACCGCCGATATCGCCGTCGGCACCCCGGTCGCGGGCCGGGGCGCGGCCGAACTCGATGATGTGGTCGGCATGTTCGTCAACACCCTGGTGCTGCGTACCCCGGTCGATGCGGCCGCGGACTTCACCGCATTGCTGGATCTGGTGCGTGCCGCGGACGTCGCCGCCTTCTCGAATGCCGATGTGCCGTTCGAGCGGCTGGTCGAGGTGCTGAATCCGGAGCGTTCCACCGCGCGGCATCCGCTGTTCCAGGTCGGCTTCTCCTTCCACAACCAGGCCGCAGCCGAGTTCGCACTGGACGGATTGACCGCTACCGCAGCCGATTTCGACTCCGAGATCTCGCAATTCGATCTGCATCTGGTCGTGACCGACCGTTACGACACCGACGGGAATCCGGCGGGTATGGCCGCATCGATCACGTATGCGACCGCACTGTTCGACGAATCCACCGTCGCCGGCTTCGCCGGTCGCCTACAGCGCCTGTTGACCGCAATCTGTAGCGCACCGCACATCCCGGTCGGTGATCTCGACCTGCTCGACCCCGCCGAACGCGAACGCATGGTGATGACCTGGAACCGAACCGAGTACGAGCGCACACCGGCCACCCTCATCGCCGCATTCCAGGCGCAGGTCGCGAAGACGCCCGATGCGGTGGCCATCGTCGACGACGCCGCGACGATCACCTACGGTCAATTCGCCGCTCGGGTCAATCGGCTCGCCCGCGCGCTGATCGGGCGCGGTATCGGACCGGAATCACGAGTGGCCCTTGCCATCCCGCGCAGCGCCGAGCTGCTGGTCGCGATGTATGCCGTGGTGACAGCGGGTGGTGCGTATGTGCCGCTGGATCCGGCCCACCCGGTGGAGCGGACCGCCAGCGTACTCGCCGCCGCGAACCCGGCGCTGGTGCTGACCTCGGCCGAGCGGCCGATGCTGCCCGACGGCGTGGCGGATCACGATGTGGTGCTGGATATCTCGATCGCCGCGGGTGTCCTCGACAGCAGTCCGGTGCGCGCCGAGGAGCGGGTGGCCACGCTGACCCCGGCGAACACCGCCTACATCATCTTTACCTCGGGTTCGACCGGAACACCCAAGGGCGTGGCCGTCTCGCACGATGCGGTGGCGCATCAGTTGGATTGGCTGCAGTCGGAGTACGGGCTCGACACCGACGACGCCACCCTGCTGATGACCTCCGCCGCCTTCGACCTGTCGGTATGGGAGTTCTGGTCGGCCCTGCGTGCCGGCGCGCGAGTGGTGCTGGCACCGCAAGGCGCGCAGCGTGATCCGGCGGGCGTGCTGGATCTGATCCGGCGCGCCTCGGTGACCACCGTGACGCTGGTGCCATCGCTGTTGGCCATGCTGGCGGAGGTCCGGGGTGACCAGCGGTTGCCGAGGTCGCTGCACCGGTTGCTGGTCATCGGTGAGGCGCTGCCCACCGCGACCGTCGACCGGATCCGCGCACGCACCGACGCCCGGACCGATAACCTGTACGGCCCCACCGAGGCCGCGGTCTCGGTGACCCGATTCCGCACCGGCACGGGCATCCGGCACGCGGTGGTCCCGATCGGCACACCGGAACCGGGGAATCAGGTCTATGTGCTCGACGACCGGATGCATCCGGTCCCGGCGGGGGTGACCGGTGAGCTGTACCTCGGCGGTGCGCAGCTGGCCCGCGGCTACTACGGCAGACCGGATTTGAGCGCGGAACGCTTCGTGGCCCACCCGTTCGGCGCACCGGGCACGCGAATCTATCGGACCGGCGATATGGTCCGCTGGGGTGCGGACGGCAATCTCGAATATGTACAGCGCCGCGACTTCCAGGTGAAGGTGCGCGGGTACCGCATCGAACTCGCCGAGATCGAGCACGCGCTGCGTTCGCGCCCGCTGGTGTCCGAGGCCATCGTCATCGCCCATCAAGATGGCGACAACGCCATACTGGTCGGGTATTTCACCGCAACCGAGCCGGTCGACCCGACGGTGCTGCGCTCCGCGCTGACCGAGGCACTGCCGAGCTATATGGTGCCGACGGTGCTGATGCGGTTGGAATCTCTGCCGGTCAACGCGAATGGCAAGGTCGATCGGGCCGCGCTGCCACGGCCCGAGCTCGGGGTCAGGGAATTCCGCGCTCCGGAAACCGAGTTGGAGCAGCTGGTCTGCGCGGCCTTCGCCGAGGTGCTGGCGGCCGAGCGAATCGGTATGGACGACAACTTCTTCGAACGCGGCGGCAATTCGCTGCTCGCCACCCGCCTGGCGACCCGGCTGAGTGCGGCTTTCCCCGAACAGATCCCGGTGGTGTGGCTGTTCGCCGCCCCGACGCCGGCCGATCTGATCACCCAACTCGAGCTGCATCGCTGCGGTCGCGGCCGCGTCGACGCACAGGCGGCCTTCGATGTGCTGCTGCCGTTGCGGCCCGGCGGTTCCCGCGAGCCGCTGTTCTGCATCCATCCGGTCGGCGGTGTCGCCTGGTCGTTCGCGGGCCTCGGCGCGCATATCGATCCGGAGCGCGGCATTTACGGCATCCAATCGCCGGTATTGAATTCCGCGGCGGCGCTGCCGGATTCGATCGAGGGCTGGGCCGGGCACTACGTCCGCGAGATCCGTGCGGTGCAGCCGGAAGGCCCCTATCACCTGCTGGGCTGGTCGCTCGGCGGTGTGCTCGCGCATGCCGTCGCGAACCAATTGCAGGACCAGGGCCAGCAGGTCGCGATGCTGGCCATGATGGACAGTTCGCTGCGCGTCACGGTGGACGAGACGGCGACGGTCCCGGTCGCCGACCTGCTCGGCGGGCTACTCGGTGAACAGGCCGACGACGCCGATACCGAACTCGACCGCACCCAACTCGCCCGCCGCATCGCCGACCTACCGGAACCGTTCGCCTCCTTCGGTTTCGATCGACTCGGCCGCGTCCTCGACGCGGGCACCCACTCCCTGGAGCTGATTACGCGCTACCGCCCACGGCCCTATAAGGGCAACCTCGTCTACTTCACCGCCGCACTCGACGACCCCACCGGGGCCACCGGCGCGGCCAGCTGGTCCGACGCCATCGACGGCACCGTGCACAACCATGCCGTCCAGGCCTCGCACTGGCGCATGACCTGCGAATCCGCGCTCGCCCGCATCGGCCACGTCCTGACCAACGTCTTGGCGCACGCCGACCGGGCCTGAACCCCTACCAGGAAGGCCAATTCAGATGACCAACCCGTTCGACGACGACAACGCCCAGTTCTATGTGCTGATCAACGATGAGGGCGAGCATTCGCTGTGGCCGATCTTCGCCGCCGTTCCCGGCGGCTGGACCATCGCCTACGGTGCGGCCGCCCGCCACTCCTGCCTCGACTATGTCGAATCCCATTGGCTGGATATGCGTCCCAATTCCCTGATCGCCGCCATGGGGTCCGAAGCCAACTGAATAGGCGGGGTGCGCCGGTCCTCACATCCCCCCTGCCGACCGGTGCACCCCGCCCCTCAGGCTCGGGTGCGTGGGGAGGCGATGACCATCCGCGCCTGCTGCCGCCAATCGGCGACGGCCCGGCCCTGGAAGGTGGACAGTGCGGCGTCGAATTGCTTGGCGCGCTTGGTGACGGTGAGGCCGACGTAGGTGTGGCCGTTGGTGATCGCGCGCGTGGCCACCGAACAGGCCTCGTCCACCTCGCCCGAGCCGAGCAGGGCGGTGGCGTGTTCGAACCGGACCAGCGCGGGCTCCATCGTCTCAATGGGGTCGTACAGTTCGATAGCTCGCGCGGCGGCCCGTGCGGTTTCCTCGGTGCGGCCCAAGCGGGAGTAGCCGATGGCTCGATAGAAGGCCAGCTTCTCCGGCCGGAAGGAAAAGATGCCGATCGAGAGTTGATCCGCGGGAACATTTTCCATCGCCTGCTCCGATCTTGCGATACAGCGGGCGAAGCCGTCGAAATTATCGAGACTGGCGTGCGCGCGGGCCGCCATTCCCCACAGCCAGGCCGCCGCCGGACCATGGCCCGGATTTTCTTCGAGACGCGGGCCGAGCAGGTTCAAAACTTCCTTCGGTTTATCGCTGTAGGTCGGTAAATACGCCAATCCGGCGAGGGCGATGTCCTCGGAATAGCGGTCGCCGATGTCCTGGGCGGCGTGAATTGCGGTGGTGTACCACAATCGCGCCTGACCGAAATGACCTTCATTGAACAGAATTTCGCCGACGACATTCGCCAGGCGGCCCGCCGTACGGACCAGTCGGATTTGATGGTGCGTGGCCTGTCGTTCCGCGAGGCAGCCACGGACCGCGCGAAACTGGTCCAGCGTGAGGTGCAGCAATTCATGCGGCGGCACCTGCACCACTCGGGTGCCGAGGGCTTCGGCGGATTGCTCGAAAAATCCCAGCCGCCGCTCGCTCATCGACCCGGCGTCCAGGGTGGCGAGCATTTTCTCCGGTTCACCGGCGACCATATCGGCCGCCTGTCCCGCCAGGCCCGCGCCGATGCAGGCCAGCAGTAATCGCCTTCTCACGTCGTCATCCTCGACTTCCTTGTCGAGCCCGATGTCCCTACCGAGCTGTGTCCGATCGAGCGCCACGCTCATATTTTCGGTGTCGTGGGCCATCACGGGGCCCGTCTCGATCGCGCGCTCGAACCGCGCGATGACGACCGAATCGGCCTCCGATAGCACTCGATCGAGCAAACGTCGGCTTGCGGCATGCATCCGGGTTGTCCGGCCGTTCTCCCACAAGATCACGGTGCGCGGGGTTACGCCCACCAAGCGTGCGAACTCATAGCGACTTCGCTTCATCGCCACGCGAAGAGCGTGTACGTCTTCGCCGGTCCAGTCGACCTCAACCATAGGTCCCGCTTCCTCGTACCAGGCTGATTCAATCGGAAATTACTCGCATTTACCACATTCGGCTCTGTTATAGACCGAATCGCAACGTGCACGCTGAAGCGGTACCCGGCACCGGGTTGTGCCCCAAACCCTTTCGGGGGCGCAAGCTCTCCAGAACCCGACGCACGGTCCCGACGTTGCTCCGATCCAACAGCGTCGACGGCGGGTTCCGGCGGCACCACCGGTGCCGGGTGCACTTATCTTTCGTGGAGGTGAACAATGGACGTTTTGCATTCGGATATCCGCGAATTGTGGCTGGTGCAAAGCCGAGACTGCAGTCAAGAACCCGTGGGTCTCAGCTATGACCGAGCCCGATTCATCCTGTCCGTTCACGCCGGTCACGGCGCCCGCTGTCGCCAGTACCTGGCCGCCTCCGCGCACTGCTTCCGGCGCACCGCCGACAAGTAGCCGATGCCCTGATGAGGGGTCTCGGTGCGGCGTTCGTTGATCGAGCGCCACACCGGGTTCGGTCCAGGCGGTCGGCAAAGACCTTGGGGCCGAGCGAGTTAGTGGCGTCGGTGGTAAGCGCCCGGTGTGTGGCCGAGTGCGCGGCGGTAGACGTCGATGAATGCGCTGGTGCTCGCCCAGCCGCAGCGCTGGGCAACGGTGGTGACCGGAAGCGATTCGGCCAGTAGTTGCATCGCGCGGTGCAGGCGAAGCTGAGTTCGCCATTGGGGGTAGGTCATGGCGAGTTCGGTGCGGAACAGCCGGGCAAGGGTTCGTTCACTCGCGCCCACCTGTCGGCCGAGTTCGGTCAGCGTCCAGACCTCGGTGAGATCGCGCTGCACCAACGCGCAGGCGCGGCGGAGTCGTTCGTCCTGTGCGGCGGGCAGACGCAGTGGTTGTTCGGAGCTGCGGCCGATCCGGTCGAGCAGGACCTGTCGCAGGCGGTCGAGTTCGTCGGTGGGGAGATCATCAGGGGCCGAGCACGCGATGATCAGTTCGCGCAACAGCGGGTTCACCGCTATGACCACGGCATCGCGCCGCGGTTCGGTCCGGTCGGGTTCGAAAGCGACGCAATGGAATCGGGTCGGGCCATAGAAGCGGTGCTCGTGCCGGCATCCCGCCGGGATCCAGATGGCCCGGTCCGCGGGCGCGATCCAGCAGCCCGCGTCGGTGCGGACCTCGGCGACTCCCGCGCTCGGGTACACGATCTGGTGCTCGATATGCCGATGCCGATCGATCTGCGATCCGCCGGGCAGATCGCCGGTCGCCGTCGGCGCTCCGAGACTTTGGCTGATCAGCGACATATTTTGGCACTTTATCGGAAGTCTGCCGCGTTGCTCGTTCCTACGCTGACTGCGGACGAGGAAATGAGGAGGTCGGACATGGTGGAGGCAGTCGAGGCCGTCCGGGCCGTATCCGACTGGCAACGGATGCGGCACTGGGCCCTCGCGCATATGGTCGACGACTTCTATCAGGGCCTGGTGCCCGCGAGCATTCCGTTCTTCGTGCTGGAGCGGGACTACAGCTATGTCGCGGCCTCCGGACTCGCGTTGGCCGCGACCCTGGGAAGCGCACTGCCACAACCGATCCTGGGTGTGATCGCCGACCGGTGGCGGCTATTGTGGCTGGCTCCGGCCGGATTGGCGCTCGCCGGAGTAGGGGCCGGGCTTGCCGGACTGGCGCCGACCTATCCGCTGGTGTGGGCCTTGCTGCTGTTGTCGGGGCTCGGGGTAGCGGCATTCCATCCGGCGGCCGGACGCGACGCGCGCGCGGCCGCCGACGATAGTGCGAAGGCCATGAGCCTATTCGCGGCGGGCGGCAGTGTCGGGTTCTTTCTCGCGCCCGCGCTGGCGACACCGGCGCTGGTGTCGTTCGGTGTCGGCGCCACCGCGCTGTTCATCCCGCCCGCGGTGCTGATGGGGTTCGTGCTGTGGCGGCATCAACAGCGGCACATTCGAAATGCCGTGGCGTCGAGGCGACTCGATGGACCCGACCGCTGGATTCCGTTCTTCTTGCTGACCGCGGTCGAGGTCGTTCGATCGGCCATGTACTCCGGCATCAACACCTTCATCGCGCTGTACTGGATCAATCAGCTCGGCTCCGCGCGGGCCCTCGGGGGAGTCGCCTTGGCTGCCTTCCTGGTCGGTGGTGTCGCGGGCACAGTGGTCGGTGGTCGCGTCGCCGACCGTGTCGGAATGCTGCGCACCATCCAGATCGGCAGTGCCGCGGCGATTCCGGCGCTGGTGCTGCTGCGCGTGTGCCCGTATCCCGAACTGGGATTGGCCGCCGCCGTCCTCGTCGGCGTGGCCGTGAACATGCCGTTCGCGGTATTCGTCAAACTCGGACAGGACTACCTGCCGTCTCGCCCGGGAACCGCGGCGGGCGTGACATTGGGGCTCGCGGTGAGCGCGGGCGGCCTGTTCGTACCGGTGCTCGGGGCCATCGCCGACCGGCACGGCCCCCAAGCCGTCCTCACCACACTGTGTTTCATCCCCGTCATCGCGATCGCATTGGCCGCGCTGCTGCCCGAACCCGCTGTCTAGTCGCCGGTGCGTTCCGCGAAGACGGCACGCGCCACGGCAATTCCGTTCAGCGCGGCCGGGAATCCCGCGTAACCGACCATCTGCGTGATGATTTCGACGACCTCGGTCTCGGTGCCGCCGACATTCAGCAGCCCGTGGATGTGCACGCCGAGTTGCGGTGCGACCGTCCCGAGCGCGGTGCACATCGCGACCGTGACCATCTCGCGCGTCTTCAGGTCGAGCCCGGGCCGCGAATAGATATCGCCGAAGCTGTATTCGATGATGTATCGGCCGAGATCCGGCGCGATATCGCGCAGCGAATCGATGACCTGCTCACCCGCATGTCCATCGATCTCGGCGATCTTCACACTCCCGCGCTCGAACCGGTCGCCGGTCGGGCCGGTGCCGGCTCGGCCGCAACCGGGAGATCGGTACGGGCACTGAACACTTCACGTGCGGCCCCGAGTCCGTTCAGCGCGGCGGGGAACCCCGCATACACGCTGACGTGGATGAGTGTCTCCACGATCTCCTCCCGTGTGCACCCCACATTCAGCGCCCCGTCGATGTGGAACCGCAACTGCGGCGCGGCATTTCCCATCGCCGCGAGCGCCGCCACCGTGGCCAGCTGCCGCTGCCGCAATGTCAGTCCCGGCCGCGACAGCACATCGCCATACCCGAACTCGACGGTCAACCGCCCCAGGTCAGGAGCGATATCCGCGAGGGTGTCCAGCACCGCGGGCCGCTCTTTCCCACTGACCTGCTGAAGCAGAGCCAAGCCGCGCTCGAAACGATCATTGCTGGTACCGGGCTGTGTGTTCGTCATGTGCCGAACTCTAAAAGCTGGAGTGTGCTCCAACGCAAATGGCGATTGCGTTGGGCCGAGTGCGTCACCGCCCAGATCCCGATGCCGCGCCTCGGTCGGTCTGCAACGCTGATGTAGTGACAAACCGGCGCGGTATCACCCGCTGGTACTAGGGGAAATTTCGGGGTCGGACCCTGATGCGCGGTGCGGCGGAGGTTCATAGCGTTCAGGTATGCGCCTTGTGACGATAGGTATGGCCGTCGGTGTCGTTGCCCTCCTCGCGGGATGTGCGAACGCTTCGGATGGGCCAGTAGTGGTGTCGGACAACAGGATTCGGGCGGTTCAGGGCGATATCGATCGGATGGTGGAGTCCGGGGTCACCGGGATGATCGCGACGCTTACCGAGAACGGGAAGACAGTGACGCTCACCAGCGGTGTTGCCGACCGCGACACCCGTGCGCCGATTCCGGCCGAGCCGCCGCAGCAGGTGCGGATCGGCAGTATCAGCAAGACGTTCACCAGTGCGGTTGTCCTGCAGTTGGTGGCGGAGGGAAAGATTCGGCTCGATGAACCGGTGGACACGTATCTGCCGGGGCTGCTGCGCGGGGCGGGGATCGATGGGCGGGTGATCACCGTGCGCCAGATCCTGCGTCACCAAAGCGGGTTGCCGGAGCTCACCGATGACCCGGTGATCGATGAGTATCGGGCTGCGCTGCAAGGGCGGATCCTGACGCCCGCGCAGGAGATCGCCATCATCCTCAGCAGGCCAGCGGATTTCGCGCCGGGTGAGCGGTTCGAGTACAGCAACTCCAACTACATCGTGGCGGGTGTGCTCGTCGAACGGGTCACCGGATCGCCATTGGTCGACGAGCTGAACCGTCGCATCTTGAAACCGTTGGGGCTCGACGACACCTATCTTCCGGCGCCCGGCGAGCTCGATATCCGTGGCCCACATCCCAAGGGCTATGCCGATATCGATGGTGTGGTCACGGATGTGTCGCGCATCGAGCCGTCGGTGCCGTGGGGTGCGGGCGCGATGGTCTCCACCGGCAACGATTTGAATCGCTTCTATCAGGCATTGCTGGCGGGGCGGGTCGTGCCCGCGGCCGAGTTGCAGGAAATGCGGACCGGTGTGCCGATGGGACAGATGGATATGAACTACGGGCTCGGGGTCGGATCCACGCACTTGTCCTGCGGTGTCGAGTACGTCGGGCATACGGGTGGCATCTACGGATTCGTCACGGTCTCCGGTGCGACACCCGATGGCCGGGCGGTGACCTATGCGTTCACCAAGGAGCCGAAATCCATGCCCGATGTGACGGACATGTTGGCGCACGCGCTGTGTCCGTGACGGGAATCAATGGCAGCATCTGAGCGTGGCGGACGGTATCGCGCGTGAAGGTGATGCGGCTGGAGAAGGTGGACGGACGCTGGCTGGTCAACAAGGTCAACTCGCCGCTCGCCGCAGCCCCGCGGTCCTGACCTAGTGCGCGGGGCGACCGAACAGGATGACCCGCATCAGGTGCGTGACCCGCTGCCGCGAGCACAGCGGATTATCGGGCCCGAGCCACTGACCGAGGTCGACCACCAGGGCCAGGGCCGCATGGACGAGCACCCGCGCCTCGGCCGGGGAAAGCTCCGGCCGGACCCCGATGAGCAGCTTGGCCCACTCTTCGACATTGAGCCGCTGGATATTTCGCAGCACAGTGCGATCCTCGGGCGGCACATTGCTGATTTCCGCGTAATAGACGAAGGTCAGCGCGCGCTCGGCGAACGAGCCCTGCACATACAACTCGATGAGGGTTCCCAGCGCCTGCTCCGGACTGTCCGATGCCGCGATGGCGGGGCCGATCGCCGCCGAAACCCGGTCCGCCGCACGGCGAAACGCCGCCGCGAGGAGATCGCCCTTGCTGCGGTAGAAGCGGTACACCGCCGAGGAGGCGGGCAGGCCGGCCGCATTGGCGATATCCTCCACGCTCACATGGGGATACCCGTGCTCATGGAACAGTTCGATGGCCCGCACCAATAACAGCTCATGTTTGAAGGTGAGCGGAACCTCTTTCGCCCCAGGGGATTCGGT
Organism: Nocardia sp. CA-107356; assembly: GCF_050946365.1. Taxonomy (NCBI): domain Bacteria; kingdom Bacillati; phylum Actinomycetota; class Actinomycetes; order Mycobacteriales; family Nocardiaceae; genus Nocardia; species Nocardia sp. CA-107356. Next base: position 1,130,399 of record NZ_CP191992.1, read on the forward strand.
TTCATCGCCGGGGGCGGGCAGTTCGCATGCGATGACCGCGTCGCAGGCCGAGCGCAGCAGGGCGGTAAGTGTGCGTACCGGAACCGCGACGTGATGGTCGGAGATGCTGCCGATCACGCTCATTGCGGCGGCCGAGACCACCGCCCGATCCCCGCCGGGCAGCTCCGGCCGGGTCTCGGCCAGCAGGTTGCGGGCCGCCGTATCGGTGGCCACCAGATGGTCGATGAGGATCTGGCGGTCGGCACCGTCGAGGTAGCGGTTCTGCCAGCGCAGTAGCGCGGCGCTACGGCGGTTCGCGATGGAGGCCGCGATCAGGGCATCGAGGATATGGTCGAGGCGTTCGACGGGGGGTCGGTCGTGCAGTTGCTCGGGCAGGTGTACGGCCTCGGTGCTCAGCGCGGCCAGCCGCAGCGCCTCCTCCCGGAACAGCGCGTACTTGCTCGGATAGTGCCGGTAGAGCGCGGTGGAGCTGATATCGAGGCGCGAGGCGATGTCCTCCATGCTCACACCGTGGTAGCCGAACGATCCGAAGGCCTCTGCCGAGGCGGCGGCGATCTGCGCCCGGCGATCGCGTGGTCGACGGCGTACCGCACGCGACGGTGTGGCGCGGCCTGCGGTCGCGTCCCCCGCTACGCGACGATCCTCGGCATCCATCCCGCGATGTTAGCCCAATCGGACGCTTGTTAGATGTGTCTTCCCAGTGCTGAAATCGAATTGAATCGAAGATCACAAAGAAATCTAGAACTAGGTTTTCACGTCCTCATATTGTGCGCGAGCGGACGGGAATGCTGGGTAACATATCGAGCGTCGACGAGGCTCTGCACCACAGCGTGGTGCGGACTACGAGCGGGCCGGGCGACCGAACAGGACGAGCTGCATGAGCAACCGAACCCGGGCCGGGGAGGCGATCGGTTCGGCACCGAAGGTTCGCCCGAGATCGACCACCGACGCGAACCCCGCGTGGATGAGGAATCGGGCCTCGGCGGGCGAGAGCTCCGGTCGGACATCGCGCAGCAGCCGCGCCCACTCTTCGACGCTGAGCCGCTGGATATTTCGCAGCACCGTGCGCTCGTCGGTCGGAACGTGTTGGAACTCCGTGTAATACACGAAGGTCAGCGCGCGTTCGGTGAACGAGCCCTCGACGTACTGCTCGATCAGTGTGGTCAGCGCCTCTTCGGAGTCGGCGGCGGCCGCCACCGCCGGGCCTATCGCGCCGGAGACCCGATCCGCGGCCCGGCGGAACGCGGCGGCGAGCAGATCGCTCTTGCCGCGATAGAACCGGTATACCGCGGATGCCGCGGAAAGCCCTGCGGCAGTGGCGATCTCCTCGACACTGACATTCGGGTAGCCGCGATCGTGGAAGAGTTCGACGGCCTTGCGCAGCAACAGCTCATGTTTGAACGACTCCGGAATCTCCGGGGCCACCGGCAGTTCGGTATCGGTCCCCACTGCGGGCAGCTCAGCGGGTACGAGTGCCATGCAGGCCGAACTCAACAGCCGGGCAAGGGATTTCGCGGGCAAGCTGGCATGGTGATCGGCGATGCTGGTGATCGCGCTGAGCACCGCGGCGCGCAATACCCGAAGGTCGTTCTCCGCGAGTTCCGGTCGCAGCGCGGCCAGTTGCGCGCCGATCGCGCCGACGACGGTGAGCTGCTGCTCGGTGAGAACCGCGAGATCCTCCGGCTCGAGATAGCGGCCCTCCCAGCGCACCAGGGTGATGGTGGGCCGATTCTCGATGGTGACGGCGATGAGCGCGTCGAGCACATGGCGCAGCCGCCGCTCCGGCGACCAGGGTTTACCCACCCCGCCGGCTTCGTCGGCTGCCAGCCCCCGGCCCGCCGCCTCTTCCGGCAACTCGACCGATTCCGTCATGGCCCGGCCGACCCGCAGCAATTCCTCCCGGAACAGCGCGTACTTGCTCGGATAGTGCCGGTACAGCGCCGCCGAGCTGATCCCGAGCCCGGATGCGATGTCATCCATGCTGACACCGTGATAGCCGAGCGCACCGAACGCTGCCGCCGAGGCCGCCGCGATCTGGGCCCGCCGATTCTTCGGCCTACGCCGAACCTCCCGCGGTGCCGAGTCGCCGCTGACTGCCTTGTGCGCCGTACGGCGGTTGTCGACACCCATGCCCGACATCGTAACGACCATGTCGGCTCGCGATGTGCCGAGGTATGCCTGATTTTCCCTGGTGGGGGCGTCGGCCCCTATTTCGGGGCGGCCGCGAGCGGGATATGCTCCGTCCGAGAGGACAGTGCTCGATCGAAGGGGAAATGTGGCTCAGCTCGCGGTGAACGAGCCGTTCGCGGGCCATGTGGTGGAGGGAGTGCTCGGGCGGGGCGGAATGGGCACGGTGTATCTGGCCAGACATCCGCGGCTGCCGCGCCGAGTTGCGCTCAAAGTACTCGACCGGGAGTTCTCCGCGGATCAGGAACTGCGCAGACGCTTCGACCAGGAAGCGAATGTCGTTGCGCGACTGGACCATCCCGGCATCGTCGGCATCCACGACCGTGGTGACCACGATGGGCACCTGTGGATCTCCATGCAGTACATTCGCGGCACCGACGCGGCGCAGGCACACCGGATTCCGCCGGAGCGGGCTGTGCGGATCGTCACCGAAACCGCTGCGGCGCTGGACTATGCGCATAGCCAGGGGGTGCTGCACCGCGATATCAAGCCCGCCAATATCCTGCTCGCCGCGGCCGAGGTCGGCCGCGAGGCGCGGGCGGTCCTCACCGACTTCGGCATTGCCCGCCTGATCGATTCGAATACCCAGCTGACGGCCACCGGCAAGTTGACGGCCACGCTGGCTTTCGCGTCGCCGGAACATCTGTCGGGTCTGCCGCTCGATCACCGCACCGACCAATATTCCCTCGCCTGCACGCTTTTCGCATTGCTGGCCGGTCGTACGCCCTATCTGGCGTCCAATCCGGGGCAGGTCATCGTCGGGCATCTCAGCGAGCCCGTGCCCCGCCTCAGCGCCAGCCGTCCCGAGCTGCCTCGGCGATTGGACGAGGTTATCGCGCGCGGGATGGCCAAACAGCGCGAGGAGCGGTTCGCAAGTTGTACGGAGTTCGCGACGGCCGCCGCGGCTGCGTTTGCGGCTCCGAGCCCGCCCGTGCGGAATATGCCCGGTCTGTCGAATCCGTACCTCGGTCCGGCGGAATCGAGGTCCTCGCAGTCGAATCCGAGACAGCCGAACGCTGTTCCCGCGCCGTCGATTCCGCGAGGCTCGAGCTCAGCGCCGTCGGTTCCGCGGCACTCGAATCCAGTACAGTCGATGCCGACGTGGCCGGTCACCGCGCAGGCGGGCCGGATTGCGCAACCGCCGCCCAACCCTGCCTGGCGGCCGATCGCCGTCCCCAGGTCACCCACGGCTGGATTCGCTCGCACCACCGCGATTCTCGCGCTCCTGCTCGGACTGTGGGTCGTCTTCGTGGCACTCGGATCCGTCATCTCGCTGAAGTCCCTGCACACCAGCGACTTCGGGCAAACCTACGCGGATACGTCGTTGTACACGGGCATGACCAGAACCATCATCGCCGGAATGCTCGCCTCGGCCGTCATCGGCTCGATGCTGCTGCTCGGATCCGGTCAGATATTCGCCAGAATGCCGATCGGCCGCATCCTGGTGGCGACTGCGTCGGGCCTGCTTCTGCTGCTCACGCCGATAGCCGTCGCCGAGGGAGATCCCGAACCCTACCCGATCCGCACGCTCTGTCTGATCACGCTGCTCCCCGCGATCGCCGTTGTGGTCGGTGCGCTCAGCCGCCCGACCAGGCGATGGCTGGCCGAGGGACCGCGATCGGGTCGCCGCCCTTAACCGCCGGACCGCACCACCGATCGGATCGTCGACAGCCCGGCGTCGAGCAGGCGTTTGCCCTGATCCTGGCGTGCGAAGACTATCCGGACTGCGGGCGGATGGCGGCGTACCAGTCGAGGAGGTCCGGGTTGTCGACGGCGCTGCGTTCGACCACGCGGGTCGGGTCGGCGCCTTGGAAGAGCTTTTTGATCGGGACCTCGAGTTTCTTGCCGGTGCGGGTGTGCGGGATACCGGGAGCGACGATGATCTCGTCGGGGACGTGGCGGGGGGAGACCTCGGTGCGGATGGTGCTGTTGATACGGGTTTTCAGGTCCTCGGTGAGGTCGGTGCCGGGAGTGAGGGTGACGAACAGTGGCATCCAGTAGCCGCCGTCGGGTTGTTCGGCGCCGATGACCAGTGCCTCGGTGACTTCGGGGAGCCGTTCGACGGATTGGTAGATATCGGCGCTGCCCATGCGGATGCCGTGGCGATTGAGGGTGGAATCGGAGCGGCCGTGCACCACGACGCTGCCGCGATCGGTGATGGTGATCCAGTCGCCGTGCCGCCAGATGCCGGGGAACATATCGAAATAGGCGTCGTGGTAGCGGGTTTCGTCCGGATCGTTCCAGAAGCGCACCGGCATGGACGGCATCGGCTTGGTGATGACGAGCTCGCCGACCTCGTCGCGGACCGGCTTGCCGTCGGTGTCGAAGGCTTCCAGCGCGACGCCGAGATAGGGCGCGGACAGCTCACCTGGCCAGGTCGGCACCGTGCGCGCGCCGCCGATGAAGGCGGAAACCACATCGGTGCCGCCGCTGATCGAGGCGACCTGGACATGGTCACCGACATTGTCGCCCAACCACACTGCCGACGCGGGCGGCAGTGAGGAACCGGTGATGCCGACCTGCCGCAGCGCGGAGAGATCGTGGTCCGTGCGCGGTACCGCACCCGCCTTGATGCAGGCGAGCACATAGCCGGGGCTGGTGCCGAGCACCGTCGCGCCGACCTGGGATGCGATATGCCACAGCGCATCCGGGGTCGGATAGGTGGGACTGCCGTCATAGCAGACGATGGTCGCGCCGACGAGCAGCCCGGCGACCTGGAAGTTCCACATCATCCAACTCGGGCTGGTGTACCAGAAGAAGGTGTCCTCGGATCCGATATCGGCCTGCAGCGCAACGGCTTTGAGGTGTTCCAGCACGACACCGCCGTGGCCGTGCACAATGCCCTTGGGCAATCCGGTGGTGCCGGAGGAGAATACGATCCACAGCGGATGGTCGAAATCGACCGTCTCGGTCTCGATGACAACGGTTGCGGTGTTGGTGGCGGCCTCGGTCCAGGGCAGTGCGTCCGGCACCGGCAAGCCCAGCTGGGAGACGGCTACGGTGGTCTTCACGGTATCGAGTCCGGCCTGCAGCGCCGCGATATCGTCACGCTTGTCGTGTGCCTTGCCGCCGAAGCGGTAGCCGTCGGCGGTGACCAGTACGGTGGGTTCGAGCTGGCCGAGCCGGTCCAACGCCGCCTTGGGAGAATAGTCCTGCCCGCAGGCGCTCCACACCGCGCCGATGCTCGCGGTGGCCAGGAAGGCGATCACCGCTTCCGGAATATTCGGCAGGTATCCGGCCACCCGATCACCCGGCCGCACGCCGAGCGAGCGCAGTGTGCGCGCGAAGGCCGCGGTGCTGTCGATCAATTCGCTCCAGGACACCTCACGCACCGGGCCGTCCTCGGTTACCGCGACAATGGCGGGCCGATCGGTGCGGAACTGTCGAACAACCTGATCCACGTAGTTCAGCCGAGTGCCCGGAAACCACTGCGCACCCGGCATTTCGGCGTTCGCGAGCACATCGCCCGCGATCGGGCCCAGCTCGAAGTAGTCCCACAGCGCACGCCAGAAACCGGGCAGATCGTCGACCGACCACTGCCACAGCGTCCGGTAGTCCGGCGCGGACACCCCGGTGCGTGTCGCAACGAACCTGGCGAAGTCGGTGATGCGCGCCTCCGCGAGATCGGATTCGGTCGGCACCCATTGTGGTTGCACCGCATTGCCTCCTGGCTGAATATCTTTCGGAAATCAGGTGTGGTTCGCGCGCCGTACGATCTGCTCGGCGTGCCGGAGCACTGGGGCATCGACCATCCGGCCGTCGAAGGCGAAGACGCCCCGATGGTTCGGCACTTCGTCGAGTACCCGTCGGGCCCAATCGATATCGTCTGCCGACGGCGCGTACGCCGCCCGGATGACGGGTACCTGGCTGGGATGGATGGCCACCTTGGCGTCGAAGCCGACCGCGACCGCGTCCAGCGATTCGGCCCGCAGCCCATCGAGATCACGGAAGTTCAAATACACCGAGTCGAGCGCGAACTTCCCGTACGCCTTGGCCGCGAGCAGCGACGTGGACCGAACATGGCGTGCCACATCGCGATAGCTGCCATCGGCATGCCTGCTGGAGTTGCCGCCGAGCCCGGCGACCAGATCCTCCGCACCCCACATGACGCCGATCGCATTGCGCGCCAGCACCGCGCGCTCGACCGCCACGGCACCGAGCGGGGATTCGATCAGCGCGATCACCTCGTAAGCCGAGAGCGAGGAGATCTGTTCGGCGGATTCGGTTTTCGCCAGCATGACCCGCCGATACCCGGTGCGCGCCAGCGCGACGAGATCCAGCTCGTGGTCATCGGTGCCGACGGCATTGATCCGCACCACGGTGGTCTCGGGATCCAGCGGGGTGTCGGTGAGCGCCTTGCGCGCGGCCGCCTTATCCGCCGCTGCCACCCCGTCCTCCAGGTCGATGATCACCACATCGGCTGCCGCCGCGGCCTTTTCGTACCGTTCGGGCCGATCGGCTGGCACGAACAGCCAGGCCGGTCCGGACATTTCCCAACTCATGTGGGCTCCTTGCGGACCAATGTCTTGCGTACGGCCGTCGCCACGATATCGCCGTGCTGATTGCGCGCGGTGTGCGCGAAGGTGACGATGCCCTCGCCGGGACGGCTCTTCGATTCGCGCTTGTCGGTGACGACCGTCTCGGCGTACATAGTGTCACCGTGGAACAGCGGTTTGGGGAAGGCGATTTCGGAGAAGCCGAGGTTGGCGACGATCGTGCCCTGGGTCAGCTGCGCGACCGAAAGTCCGATCAGGGTGGACAGCGTGAACATCGAATTCACCAGCCGCTGGTGGAACGGCGGCAGCTGCTCGCTGAACGCCGCATCCAGGTGCAGCGCCTGGGTGTTCATGGTCAGCGTGGTGAACAGGACATTATCGGCCTCGGTAATGGTCCGGCCCGGCCGATGCTCGTAGACGATGCCGAGCTCGAACTCGTCGAACCACAGGCCGCGCTGCACCACCCGGCGCAGGCCAGCAGTCTCGGTCACAGGCCCAACTCCCGCCCGATCAGCATCAGCTGCACCTCCGTTGTGCCCTCACCGATTTCGAGGATCTTGCTGTCGCGATAGTGCCTGGCCACAGCGTATTCGTTCATGAAGCCGTAGCCACCGAAGATCTGGGTGGCGTCGCGGGCGTTATCCATCGCGGCCTCGCTCGCCACCAGCTTCGCGATCGACGCTTCCTTCTTGAACGGTTTACCCGCCAACATGAGTGCGGCGGCGTCGTAGTAGGCGGTACGGGCGGCGTGGGCGCGCGCTTCCATCCGGGCGATCTTGAACGCGATGGCCTGGTTGCGGCCGATGGCCTGGCCGAAGGCCTCGCGTTCCTTGGCGTAGCGCACGCTTTCATCGACGCAGCCCTGGGCCGCGCCCACCGACAGCGCCGCGATGGCGATGCGGCCCTCGTCCAGAATCCGCAGGAAGTTGGCGTAGCCGCGGCCGCGCTCACCGAGCAGGTTCTCCTCGGGCACCCGGACGTCGGTGAAGCTCAGCGGGTGGGTGTCCGAGGCGTTCCAGCCGACCTTGTTGTAGGCGGGTTCGGCCACGAAGCCGGGGGTGTCGGTGGGGACGAGGATGGTGGAGATCTCCTTCTTACCGCCCGACTGGCCCGTGACCGCGGTCACCGTCACCAGTTTGGTGATGTCGGTGCCGGAGTTGGTGATGAACTGCTTGCTGCCGTTGATGATCCATTCGCTGCTGTCGGCGACCGCGGTGGTCCTGGTGCCGCCCGCATCGCTGCCCGCGCCGGGTTCGGTGAGCCCGAACGCGGCGAGATTGCGGCCGCTGGTCAACTGCGGCAGCCATTCCAGCTTCTGCTTATCGTTGCCGAAGCGGTAGATGGGCATGGCGCCCAGCGAGACACCGGCCTCCAAGGTGATCGCGACGCTCTGATCCACCTTGCCGAGTTCTTCCAGCGCAAGACACAGCGCGAAATAGTCGCCGCCCATGCCGCCGTACTCCTCCGGGAACGGCAGGCCGAACAGGCCCATATCGGCCATACCAGCGACGACCTCGTACGGGAAGGTGTGGTTCGCATCGTGTTCAGCGGCCACCGGCGCGACCACCGACTTGGCGAAATCGCGCACCGTCAGTGCGAGGTCGCGGTAGTCCTCGGGCAGTGTGCCGGTGGACAAAAACTCGGTCATGCGGAAGTTCCTTCTCGCTCGGCGGTTTCGGCTTCGGTGGGGGCCGCGGCGATGCGCACCAGCGGCTGATCCAGGCGGACCTGGGTGCCCGGTTCGACCAGGACTTCGACGGTGCCCGCGACCGGTGCGGTGAGGGTGTGCTCCATCTTCATGGCCTCGACCACGACGACCGGCGCGCCCGCGGCCACGGTGGCACCGTTGGCGACCGGCACCGCGATGACCGAACCCGGCATGGGACTGCGGATCTCGGCGTCGCCGATGTGCTCGGTAGCGCCGCGGACATTCACCTCGGCCACTTCGCGCAGCACCGAGACACCGGACGGCCCGGCCACCCAGAGCTGTCCGTCGTATTCGGCGACGCGATATTCCCGGCGCAGGCCGCCCAGCGTCAGGACGAGCACTCCGGACGTATCGCCGGTGAAATCGGCGGCGAGCGAGGCGGATTCGCTGCTGTTGAGGTGCACTTCGGCGGCAGCGGGAGAGCCGGTCAGATAAACGTGTTCGGTGCGGTCACCGCTGGCCAGCCTGATGGTGGTCGGCGCGGGTGTGCCGATGCGCCACCCGGACGGGATATCCCACGGATCGCGCGGTGCCGTTGGCCACCGCCGCAGCCAGTGATAGGCAGCGGCGGCGATGAATTCGTCGTCCCCGACCGCGGCGGGGTGGAAGTCGCCGACACGGCGGTCCAGCAGTCCGGTATCGAGCTTTCCCGCGGCCACATCCGGGTCGGCCAGCAGGAACCGCAGGAACTCGATATTGCTGGTGACGCCGAGCAGTACGGTATCGCCCAGTGCCCGATCGAGTTTCGCGAGTGCGGCGTCGCGGTCGGCGGCGTGCGCGATGACCTTCGAGAGCATCGGATCGTAATCGCTACCGACCACGGTGCCGACGCGCAATCCGGAATCCACCCGCACGCCAACGCCTTCGGGCTCCGACAGATCGAGTACGGTGCCGCCGGTGGGCAGGAAGCCGCGTCCGGGATCCTCGGCATAGACCCGGGCCTCGATCGCGTGCCCGACCATTCGCAGTTCGTCCTGCTCCACTGCGAGCTTCTGCCCGGCCGCGACCCGCACCTGGCACTCCACCAGATCGATTCCGGTGACCAGTTCGGTGACCGGATGTTCCACCTGCAGGCGGGTATTCATCTCCATGAAGAAGAACTCGTCCGGCCGGTCGGCGGAGACGATGAATTCGACGGTGCCCGCACCGACATAATTGACACTGCGCGCGGTATTACACGCGGCAGCGCCGATACGCGCCCGCGTCGCGGCGTCCAGCAGCGGCGACGGCGCTTCTTCGATGACCTTCTGATGCCGCCGCTGCAGACTGCATTCGCGTTCGCCGAGATGGATCACATGGCCGAACTGGTCGGCGAGGATCTGCACCTCGATATGCCGGGGTCGGGTGACGAACCGCTCCAGGAACAGGGTGTCGTCACCGAATGCCGCCGCTGCCTCGCGCCGGGCACTGACCAGTGCGGCGGGTAGGGCCGCGGGCTCCTCGACCAGCCGCATACCCTTACCTCCACCGCCCGCCGACGGCTTGACCAGCACCGGATAGCCGATATCGGTTGCGGCAGTGATCAATTCGGCATCGGTGAGTCCCGGCCGGGCGATACCGGGGACGACCGGCACATCGAAGGCGGCGACGGTGTTCTTCGCCGCGATCTTGTCGCCCATGATCTCGATCGCCTTCGCGGGCGGTCCGAGGAACACAATGTCCGCCCCGGCGAGCGCGGCGGCGAAAGCGGCATTCTCGGAGAGGAATCCATAGCCCGGATGCACGGCCTTGGCTCCGGTGCGTACCGCCGCGGCGACCACCTTGTCGATATCGAGATAGCTTTCCCTGGCCGGAGCCGGGCCCAGGCGCACCGCGGTATCGGCCTCGCGCACGTGCCTGGCGTCGGCGTCCGCATCGCTGTAGACCGCGACGGAGCGAATACCCATGGTGCGCAGGGTGCGGATGACCCGCACCGCGATCTCGCCGCGGTTGGCGACGAGGACGGTGTCGAAGTCGACGGGATGGGATTTGTTCATCATCTGGTTCACATCCGGAAGACGCCGTAGGAAACGGGTTCGAGCGGCGCCTGCGCGCACACCGAAAGGGCAAGTCCGAGCACTGTTCTGGTGTCGGCGGGGTCGATGACGCCGTCGTCCCAGAGCCGCGCGGTCGAGTAGTACGGATTGCCCTGATGTTCGTACTGTTCCCGAATCGGGGCCTTGAACGCCTCCTCGTCCGCGGCCGACCACGGCGCTCCGCTGCTGTCGAGCTGATCCCCGCGCACCGTCGACAACACCGAGGCGGCCTGTTCGCCACCCATCACCGAGATGCGCGCATTGGGCCACATCCACAGGAAGCGCGGCGAATACGCGCGCCCGCACATCGAATAGTTGCCCGCGCCATATGATCCGCCGATCACCACGGTGAGCTTCGGCACCCGCGCACACGCCACCGCGGTGACCATCTTGGCGCCGTGCTTGGCGATACCGCCCGCCTCGTAGTCACGTCCGACCATGAAACCGGTGATGTTCTGCAGGAACAGCAGCGGAATCTTGCGCTTATCGCACAGTTCGATGAAATGTGCGCCCTTCATGGCGGATTCGCTGAACAGCACACCGTTATTGGCGATGATGCCGACCGGATGTCCGTGAATGCGGGCGAATCCGGTGACCAGGGTCTTACCGTATTCGGCCTTGAATTCGTGGAATCCGCTGTCACCGTTGGCACCACCGTCGACCAGTCGATGGATGACCTCGCGGACGTCGTAGGGCGTGCGCAGATCGACCGGGACCACGTCGTACAGCTCGGACTCCGGCTTCGCGGTCGCGACGGTCGGCGTCACCTCCCAGGGGCTCGCCGGGCGGGGGCCGAGGGTGGCCACGATGCGGCGCACGATGCGCAGCGCGTCCTGGTCGTCCTCGGCCAGGTGATCGGTCACTCCCGAAGTGCGCGAATGCAATTCGCCGCCGCCCAGCTCTTCGGCGGTGACCACCTCACCGGTCGCCGCCTTCACCAGCGGCGGTCCGCCGAGGAAGATCGTGCCCTGATTGCGCACGATCACCGCCTCGTCGCTCATCGCCGGAACGTAGGCGCCACCGGCGGTGCACGAGCCGAGGACCGCGGCGATCTGCGGAATTCCCTTGGCGCTCATGGTCGCCTGGTTGTAGAAGATGCGCCCGAAATGCTCCCGATCCGGGAATACCTCGTCCTGGCGCGGCAGGAACGCGCCACCGGAGTCGACGAGGTATACGCAGGGCAGCTGGTTCTGCAGCGCGACTTCCTGGGCGCGCAGATGTTTCTTCACCGTCATCGGGTAGTAGGTGCCGCCCTTGACCGTGGCGTCATTGGCCACGATCACGCATTCGCGCCCGGAGATCCGGCCGATGCCGGTGATGATCCCCGCACCGGGGGATTCGTCGTCGTACATCCCGGTCGCGGCCAGCGGCGAGAGTTCGAGGAACGGGCTGCCCGGATCGAGCAGCTGATCCACCCGCTGCCGAGGCAGCAGCTTGCCGCGGGCCACATGCCGCTCACGCGCCTTCGTGGGCCCGCCGAGCGCCGCCGTGGCCAGCCGGGCGCGCAGCTCTTCGAGCAGCGCCCCATGCGCCGTGCGGTTGTCGACTCCGACCTGTTCGGTCACCGTCATCACGCCGTCCTGCCATCCAGTTAGTCGCCGATAACTGGAATTCAGGTTAATGTTGATTAACCGAGATGTCCAGGTGTGCTGAAAGGAGCGCGTGTGACCAGCGTAGACCCGGTCGCGCTCACCCGCAGGGAGCAACTGAAACTGCAGCGAAGGGCGCAGCTGCTGGATGCGGGGGCCCGGCTCATCGCCGATCGCGGCTTCCTCGGCATGCGCCTGGACGACCTGGGGGCGGCGGTCGGGATCAGCGGGCCCGCGGTCTACCGGCACTTCCCGAATAAGGAGGCGTTGCTGGTCGAACTGCTCGTCGGAGTCAGCCAGCGGCTGCTCGACGGCGGGAAGGCGGTGGTGACGCGGACCGAGTCCGCCCAGGATGCGCTGGCCGGGCTGGTCGACTTCCATCTGGACTTCGCACTCGGCGAGCCCGAACTCATTCGGATCCAGGACCGCGACCTCGAGAACGTCCCGACCGGCGCCAGGCGCGAACTGCGTCGCACCCAGCGTCAGTATGTGGAGATCTGGGTGGCGGTGCTGCGGGAGTTGCATCCGCAACTGCCGGAGGAGACCGCGCGAGTGCAGGCCCACGCGGGCTTCGGGTTGATGAACTCCACCCCGCACAGTGCCACCAATGCCACCGCCACCCGGGCCCGGCCGGTCCTGCGTCACATGGCGCTGTCCGCGTTGGGCCAGGAGGCGTTGGGTCAGGAGGCGTTGGGCCAGGCTGCGCTGGGCTAGGCGCGGGCCCGCCGGAATCACCGCGCGGTCCACCCACCGTCCATGGTGTAGGACGCGCCGGTGACCATGCCCGCATTCGCGCTGGCGAGCCAACCGACCAGTGACGCGACCTCTTCCGGCTCCACGAGACGTTTGATCGCGCTTTCGGTGAGCAGCACCTTTTCCAGCACCTGTTGTTCGTCGATGCCGTGCGCCTTGGCCTGGTCGGCGATCTGCTTGTCCACCAACGGTGTTCGGACATAGCCGGGATTGACGCAATTGCTGGTGACGCCGTGGCGGCCGCCCTCCAATGCGGTGACCTTGGACAGGCCCTCCAGTGCGTGCTTGGCGGTCACATACGCGACCTTGTATTCGGATGCGCGCAACCCGTGTACCGAGGACAGGTTGATGATCCGGCCGAAACCGCGCTCATACATCCGCGGCAGTGCCGCGCGGATGAGCAGGAACGGCGCTTCGACCATGAGGGTCATCAGGTTCCGGAACCGGTCCGGCGGGAAATCCTCGATCGGGTTGATGCTCTGCACACCGGCGTTGTTCACCAGGATGTCCACATCCAAGGTGCGGTTCTCCAGTGCGGCGACGTCGAGAAGGTCTACCGCCCAGGCCTTTCCGTTGATCTCGCTGGCCAGTGCCTTCGCGCCGACATCATCGATATCGGCGATGGTGACGGTGGCGCCGCGCGCCGCGAGTTCCCTGGCGCAGGCGGCGCCGATGCCGCTCGCGCCGCCGGTGACGAGTGCGGTACGTCCGGTCAGGTCACTCATGACTCCGCCTCGCCGGCGCTCAGCTCCGTCATGACCGACATGTCAGCTGTCGTGATTGTTCGCTCGCTGCACTCGTTCATGTGAGCTCCGCTCGCATTGCGTCGGTCTGTGCGACCGGCGCTACCGGGATGGCTGACGAAGAGGGCTGGGCGGCGAGGGTCTCCGCGTCCGCGGTGTCGATGCTCTCCAGCGTGATACCTCTCGTCTCGCGGGCGAACAGCACGGCGATGGCGGTGACGGCGGCCGCCGCGGCCAGATATATGGCGATGGGCACCGCGGACTTGTAGGTATTGAGCAGGCGGACGGCGATGATCGGTGCGAGCGATCCGGCGACGATCGAGGTGACCTGATAGCCGAGGGAGACGCCGGAATACCGCATGCGGGTGGGGAACATCTCGGCCATGATCGCGGGCTGTCCCGCGTACATGAAGGCGTGGAACACCAGGCCGATGATGATCGCGGACATGATGATCGCGTTGTGGCCGCTGTCCATCATCGGGAAGGCGAAGAAGCCCCAGGTGCCGGCGGTGAGCGCGCCGACCAGATAGACCGGCCGCCTGCCGAAACGATCGGAGAGGTTGCCCGCCAACGGAATCATCACGAGATGCACGGCGTGCGCGGCCAGCAGCCACCAGAGGATGACCTTGGTGTCGACGTGCACCTGCACCTTGAGATAGGTGATGGTGAAGGTGACCACCAGGTAATAGAGGATGTTCTCGCCGAACCGCAGACCCATGGCGGTGAGGACGCCGCGCGGATAGCGCCGCAGCACCTCGACGACGCTCAGTGAGTTCGCCTTGATCTGTTCTATTTCCTGCTGTGCCGCAACGAAAATGGGTGCGTCGGTGACCTTCGTGCGGATGTAGTAGCCGACCAGCACGACCACCGCGGACAACCAGAACGCGACGCGCCAACCCCAGCTCAGGAAGGCCGCATCCGACAGTGTCGAGGTCAGTGCCAGCAGTGCGACCGTCGCCAGCATATTGCCGACCGGCACACCCGCCTGTGGCCAGCTCGCCCAGAAACCGCGACTGCGGCTCGGACTGTGCTCGGCCACCAGCAGCACGGCACCACCCCATTCGCCGCCGACCGCGAAGCCCTGGATGAACCGGAGCACGACCAGCAGTGCCGGCGCCCAGTATCCGATCTGGGCGAAGGTCGGCAGACAGCCCATCAGGAAGGTCGCGGCTCCGACCAGCACGAGGCTGAATTGCAGCAGCGTCTTGCGGCCGTACTTATCGCCGAAATGTCCGAAGACGATGCCGCCGAGCGGACGTGCGGCGAAGCCGACCGCGTAGGTGATGAACGCTGCCAGGATCGCGTCGAGATCGCTGGTGCCCTTGGCGAAGAACACCTTGCTGAAGACCAGCGTCGCAGCCGTGCCGTAGAGGAAGAACTCGTACCACTCGACCACGGTGCCTGCCATGGACGCGGCCACCACCCGCCTCAGACCGGCCGGTATACCGCCGGGATCACCGGTCGGCCGCACTGCACTGCGCTCGCTCATCGAACATCTCCTTCATGACCGGGGCCACATCATGTCAAGAATGTGACGGCCCCCACATTTCGTGGTCAGGACGAGTATTCGTGCACATATCTTCGGCCGCAATAACCAGTTGTGCAGTGCGCATCTGCAAGAATGCAGATATGACTCCCGTCTCGGGCCCCACCCACCCCAGCGCGGATGATCTGCTGGTTCTGCTCGCCGTCGGGCGCTCCGGCCGCTTCGTCACCGCCGCCGAGGAACTCGGTCTCAATCACACCACCATCTCCCGCCGCATCGCCGCGCTGGAGCAGACGTTGGGCGGCCGCGTGCTCACCCGGGTGACCGGCGGCTGGGAGCTCACCGATCTCGGCCGCGAAGCGCTCGCGGCAGCCGAGGTCGTGGAATCGGCGGTCAAATCGTTGGCGACCGATGCCGATGGCACTCGCGTGCTGGAAGGTGTGGTCCGGATTTCGGCGACCGACGGATTCAGTGCCTATCTGGCCGCACCGGCCGCCGCCGAGGTGCAGCGGCGGCATCCGAAGATTTCCGTCGAGATCGTCGCCGCGACCCGCCGAGCGTCCCAGCAACGTTCGGGCCTCGATATCGAAGTGGTGGTCGGTGAACCACAGGTCCACCGTGCCAAGGCCATTCGCCTGGCCGACTATTGCCTCGGTCTGTATGGCTCGCGCGACTATCTGCGCGAACATGGAACGCCAACGGCCATCGGCGATCTCGCGCGGCACTCATTGGTCTACTTCATCGATTCCATGCTCCAGGTGGACGATCTGGACCTGGCCTCCAGTTTCGCGCCCGCCATGCGCGAATCCGTCACGTCTACCAATGTTTTCGTACACGTCGAGGCGACCCGCGCGGCCGCCGGTCTCGGTCTGCTGCCGTGCTTTATGGCCGATCGCCACGACGACCTGATCCGGGTGCTCCGCAAGGAGGTCTCGGTTCGGCTCGGCTATTGGCTGGTCACCCGCACCGAGACGCTGCGCAGGCCCGAGGTGGCGGCGGTGGTGGATGCGATCCATATCCGCGTTCGGGAGCAGCGGAATGTGCTGCTCGGTTTGTCGGCCTGATCATCGGCCCCCCTCCGTGGCATCATCCTCTTCCCGATCCCCATCGCCACCACCGCCATCGGCGCGGGCATCGGCTTCCTCGCCGTCGGCGGCCAACCCCTGATCGACGCGGGCATCGCGTACTTCAGCGGCCAGCCCTAGTCGCTCGACGGTAGCGATCCGGACCGATAGATCGGTGGCTCAGCGCTACCGGGCGGCCTCACCCGTGTAAAACGGTCGCTTTTCCCGTCGTTTAGATTACTATCTACCTAGAGAGGTAGAAATAATGGCGAGGTGGGGATGACGGAGCACTCGGACACTGCCGCAGCGAAACTGGGGCGTCCACGGCGGGTAGAGGACGACGCGGTGTTCGCCGCGATGGCGACAGTACTGATGCGGGTCGGTCTCGCACGGCTGAACGTCAACCTGGTCGCGGAGGAGGTCGGGGTCACGCCGGCGGCGCTGCGCCAGCGGTTCGGCTCCAAGCGCGAACTGCTTGCCGCCTTCCACGCCTGGGGCACCCGGCAGATCCGGGAGATCTCCGCAGGGCAGCCCGCGCCGGACGGATCGGCCCTCGACGCACTGCGCGAAATGATCCGCGAATCCGTGGCATTCGTGCGGACCCCGACGCAGATCGTCAACTCGATGTCGGTCTTCACCGAGATCGGGGAGGACCCGGACCTGCGCCGGATCCTCGACGAACGCTTCACGCTCGCGATCGACCGCTCCACCGCACTACTCGAGCACGCCCTCGACCAGGGCGAGATCGCGGGTGCCGACGCGGCCGAGCTGGCGCGCCAGCTCCACTACTGCCTGCTCGGCGCCTCGCTGGCCTGGCCGGTATCCGGGCGCCGACCGATCGGCGACGAACTCGTCGACGCGGCGGATCTGCTCCTGGCGCCGTACCGACCCGGTAATCGCACTCGACCACAACGCCCCGCAACCCCCTGAGAAAGGAAAACCGTGACTACACCAACACAATTCGGCGACATCACCCGGCCCACCGAACCGCGTATCCCCCAGCTCGACCCGACCTCGCTGACCGATGCCCAACGCCGCCTTGCCGGGATCGGGGCCCCGACCGTCATCCGCACTCTCGTGCGCCGCGCGGACATCCTCGAGGCGATCGGGCCGATCGGCGCGATGCTGCTGACCGCGGGACAACTGTCGGCTCGCGATCGGGAACTGGCCATCCTGCGGGTCGCGCTACGCACGCGATCGACATACGAATGGGGCAACCACGTCCTGGCTGCCCTCGCCGGCGGCGCCTCCGAGAGCGAGATCGCCGCGGTCGCCGACGAATCCGCGACCTGGTCCGCGGGGGATGCCGCACTGCTGCGCGCGGCCGACGAATTGTGCTCGGACTACTGCATATCGGACGACACGTGGACGGCGCTGCGCGAGGCCTACACCGATGACGAGATCATCGAAATCATCTACGTCGTGGGCCACTACCAGATGATGGCCGGCTTCCTGAACTCGGCAGGAGTGCAGCCCGAACCGGGCCGGGCCCCGCTGGGTGAGCTGCCCGATCTCGCCCCGCCGCCGGCGGCCGACCGCCCGGATCCCGACGCCGAGGGGTTCGGCTCGCCGGAGGGGACGTGGGACGTCACCATGCGGCATCCGGCGGGCGCCCAGGAACTCACCCTGGTCATCACCGCGGGCGAGGACGACGTCACCGGTTCGGCGACCAACAAGGCGAACGGGATCACCGCGGAGATCACCTCCGGGACGGTCGACGGCAGCCGGATCTCCTGCCGGACCCTGACGACCGAACCCATCCGCATCGAAACCGACTGGCGGGCCACCGTGACGGGGAATTCGATCGCGGGCGAGGTCACCGTCGCAGGCGGAGTATTCCCATTCGACGGTGTCCGCCGAGAGATCGGGAACGCCGGAGCCTAGGGGCGTTGCCGGAACAGGTCGATCACCACTTCGTGCAGGACGCTGGGCATCCGGGCACGGTCTCGGCGGCTACCGCCCGGAAAGTCCGAGCAAGCGAGCAGGTTTCAGGCTGCGGCGTGGGCGGGGTGTTCGAGGGACAGGGTGCCGTCGACCATGCGGTAGACGGCGTCCATGCGGTGCAGGTGGGTGCGGTCGTGGGTGACGAGGAGGGTGGCGGCGCCACGGGTGCGGGCGACGGTGAGGATCAGGTCGATTACTGCGGCGCCGCGTTCGGTGTCCAGGGCGCTGGTTGGTTCGTCGATGACCAAGAGGGTGGGGGCGTTCATCAAGGCGCGGGCGATATTGATGCGTTGGCGTTGGCCGCCGGAGAGTTGGGCGGGACGCTTGGCCTGTTGGTCGGCCAAGCCTACGACGTCCAGTAATTCCATTGCCCTGGTGCGGGTTTCGCGGCGTTGGACCGGTGAGGTGAAGAAGCGCTGGCCGAGGTGTGACATGGCCTCTAATTGTTCGAGGGCGGTGAGGGCGGGGATGAGGTTCGGCTGTTGGAAGACGATGCCGATGGACGAGCGGCGTAGGGCGGCGCCCTCACGGCGGGTGAGGGTCGCGAGATCGACTGTGGCATCGGCGGTTTCGAGTTCGATGCGGCCCGAGTCCGGGCGGATCAGGGTCGAAACCACCGCGAGCAGACTGGATTTGCCGGAGCCGGAGGGGCCGGTGATGGCGGCGATGCTGCCGCCGGTGACATGCAGGTGCACGTGGTCGAGGGCGGTGAGTCGGCCGATGCCGTCCGGGTAGGTCAGGGTCGCGTCGGTGACGGTGAGTGCGGTTGCGGTCATGGTTTCGGTACTCCGTTGGATCGGCGTGCGTGGTTGGATCGGCCTGCGAGACGGGTTGGATCGGCGTGCGAGACGGATCGGCGTTCGGGTCGGCCCGTGCGCGGACGGAGTTCGGCTCGCGGATGCAGGGATCCGTCTGTGGTGGGGGTTCCGGATGCGGTGATCATCGAGTCGCACCGAGCGCGGTGAGCGGGTCGGTCGTGAACAGGAAGCGCAGCGCGAACGCCGCGCCGAGTAGGCCGAGGGCGATCAGGGCCAGCGCGGGCAGCAGCGTGGTCGAGGGGCCCAGGACGAACGGCAGCGCGTCGCCCATGAATGTGGCTGCGGTGACGGTGATTCCGAGACCGACCGCGACCCCGGCGATCAAGACGATCGCCGCTTGTGCGAGGGCGTCGCGGACCAGGGAGCCCGAGGTCGCGCCGAGCGCCTTCAAGGTCGCGATATCCGGCATGCGCTGCACCGTCCACACGGTGAAGAACGCGCCGATCACCAGGGCCGAGATGGCGAACAGCAGCACCGTCATCAGTGTCAGCGAACCGTTTTCGGCTGTGTAGGAACTCAATGCCGACAGCGATCCGGAGACACTGGTCGATGTCGTATGCGCGGATGCGTTGACAGCGGCCATATTCGAGATCCCGGACACCGCGAGCACCGTGGCGGCGCCGCCACGCGGGGTCACCGACTGCCAGTCGGCGGGTGTCATCCAGACGACGGGGGTATGGCTGTACCAGTCGTCGCCCCGCACCGCGGCCACCCGGAAGGTGCCCGCGCCGAGCGTGACGCTGTCACCGACACTGGCAGCGAGGGCCTTGGCCGCGCCGGTGCTGAGCACCACCGTGCCGGTTTCGGTTGCGACGCGGTTGCCAAATGCTGTTCCGGTGGCGCCGAACAGCGCGATCTGTGCGGGCTTGGTCTCGCCGTGACCCGATACCGCGCCCGCCGTCCTGCCGATGCCGATCGGATCGACGGTGCCGGTCGATCCAGCGGCCGCCTGCCAGCTCTGGACCTGCTGCTGGGTGAGCGCCGAGGCGTCGAAGGTGGGATCCGCGCCGTTATCGGTGAAGACGATGGCATCGGCATGGATCGCTTCGATGGCGGAGATGCTCTGGTGCGCGAGCCCGGCGGTGAGACCGCTGAGGAAGCTCACCAGCAGTGCCACCAGGGTGACGACCAACGTGATGAGCAGAAAACGGCCGCGTGCGGCCCGCAGATCCCGGAGTGCGACGAACATGCCTTCACCCTGCCGCGATCGCACGCGTTCGCCATCGCGCACGCGGAGGAATGGACCCCGATCGAAGGTTGGGCGGCGTTTTACATCTTTCGATGGATGCCGCCCAGGTAGCCGCACATAAGCTGGCAGCGTGCATTCGTCGCCGTTCACCCCTGTCTTCACCACATTGCGGTTGGGGCTGCATGTGCTGGTGACGACGCTGGCGGTGGTGGTAGCGGTGCGTGCGCTGCTGCCCGGAGCCGGACATCCGCTCGCCGTCGTCACGCTGACCGCGGCATTCCTGGCCGTGTACTTCACCGGTGCGCTGGTCGGCCGCCCCCCGGCGGGCATCCGCTTCTGGCTGGCGGCACTGACCGTGCTGTGGCTCGGTCTGGTGGTGCTCGCGCCCGACGCCGGATATCTCGCATTCGGCCTGTTCTTCCTGTACCTGCACCTGCTGCCGCGCCCGTGGGGTTTTCTCGCGGTCGGCGCGGCCACGGCGGTGGCCGTGATCGGTTTCGGGGTGCACCGCGGCTGGTCGGTGGCGGGTGCGATCGGGCCGATGCTCGGCGCGGCGGTCGCGGTGGGGATCGGGCTCGGCTATGCGGCACTGTTCCGGGAATCCGCCGAACGTCAGCGCCTGATCGACGAATTGCTCAGCACCCGTGCGACACTCGCGGAGCAGGAACGCACGGCGGGCAAGCTGGCCGAGCGTGAACGACTGGCGCAGGAGATCCACGACACCGTCGCCCAGGGGCTGAGCAGCATTCAGTTGCTGCTGCACGCCGCAGAGCAGTCCGCACCGGATCATTCGGCGCTGCAACAGATTCGACTGGCACGCGAGACCGCGGCGGAGAATCTGGCCGAAACTCGAAGGCTCATAGCGGAATTGACCCCGGCCGCGCTGGAAGGGCAGAGCCTCGCGCAGGCGCTGGAACGCATCTGCCTGCGTGCCGAGGCGCCAGGACTGATCACCCAGATGGTGGTCGAGGGCACGCCGGAGCGACTGCCGATGCCGATCGAGGCGGCCCTGGTCCGGATCGCGCAGGGGGCGGTCTCGAACGTGGTCCGCCACGCTGGGGCCAGCCGGATGCGCTTGACCTTGACCTACTCCGACACCGAGGTGTATCTCGACGTTGTCGACGACGGGATGGGCATCGATCCGGTGGTGCTGAATCGCGCACCGTCGGGGACGTTCGGACTGGGCGCCATGCGCAGTCGCGTCGAACAGCAGGGCGGCACAATGGCGGTCGAGTCGGAACCGGGCCACACTGCGGTCACCGTCTCATTCCCCCTCGAGCCCGCATCCGCCACCGCGGAATCCGGCTCCGCCGCAGCCGATTCCGGCCTGTCCGCAGTGGGGCCAGGTCAGCCCGCAAGGGAATCCGGCCAGCCCGCAGGAGAGTCCGGCAGGTCGGCAGTGGAATCCGGCAGGTCGGCAGTGGAATCCGGCAGGTCGGCAGTGGAATCCGGCAGGTCGGCAGTGGAATCCGGCAGGTCGGCAGTGGAATCCGGCAGGTCGGCAGCGGAGCCCGGCAGGTCGGCAGCGGAGCCCGGCAGGTCGGCAGCGGAGCCCGACCGGTTCGCAGGAGAACTCGATCGGCCCGCAGCGGAACGCAGCGCAGCGGGTTCCGTGCCCGAGCCGAGCGAATCCGGCCCGTCCTCAGCGCAATCCAATTCGCGATCACTCGAACCCGCCCCACACGAGACGAATTCGACCGACCGGGAGAACCACGCATGATTCGCCTACTACTGGCGGACGACCACGCCATCGTGCGCGCTGGTCTGCGGGCGCTGCTGGAGAGCAATGAGGACATCACCGTCGTCGGCGACGCACCGACCGCCGAGGCTGCGGTGGCCTTCTGCACCACGACACCGGTCGATCTGGTGCTGATGGATCTCAGCTTCGGTCCCGGCCGCTCCGGTGTGGACGCGACCACCGAATTGCGTACTCTCCCACAGCCACCCAACGTCCTGGTCGTCACCAACTACGACACCGATGCCGATATTCTCGGCGCCATCGAGGCCGGAGCTTGCGGCTACATCCTCAAGGACACCCCACCGGTCGAATTGCTCGCGGCGGTGCGGTCGGCGGCCGCGGGGGACAGCGTGCTCTCACCCGCCGTGGCTTCCAAACTGATGACCCGGGTGCGCCGCGCCGACACCACCTTGAGTCCGCGCGAAATCGAGGTGCTGCGGCTGGTGGCCGACGGCAGTTCGAACCGCGAGATCGCCAAGGAACTCTTCCTGAGCGAGACCACCGTCAAATCCCACCTCGTGCACATCTACGCCAAACTCGGCGTCCGCTCCCGCACCTCCGCCGTCGCCCGTGCCCGCGAACAGGGCGCCATCTGAACATCCTTGCCGAGATCCGCACTTCTGGGGGATGCACACAAAGGGGCGGCGACATGCGGGCCGTCGACGCGGGATGACTCGTGCGGGATGGAACTAGGGTTGGGGGATGGCCTCACTCTCGGATCCCGCAGTGCGCGAATTCCTGTCCCAAGGCACACGAACCGCCAAGGTCGCATTCGTGGCCAGCGACGGACGCCCGGTCGTGACGCCGGTCTGGTTCGTCCTGGAGGGTGACGAACTGGTGTTCAATACCGGCAAGACCGCGGCGAAGGGCAAGGCGTTCGCCAGGGACAACCGCATCGCGATAGTCGTCGACGTGGAGGCGGGCCCCTACCCTTCGGTTCAGGTCCAGGGCACGGTAACCCTGTCCGAGGATCCCGCCGAACTCCTGCGCACCGCCACCGAGATCGCCGGCCGCTATGTGGGCGCGGACCGCGCCGAGGAATTCGGCAAGCGCAATGGCGTCCCCGGCGAACTGGTGGTCCGAGTGCGTCCGACCAAGGTGATCGCCCACTTCGACGCGACGGCCTGACCGCTCCCTAGACTCACCCGCATGACCGTGCACTTCATCGGGGCCGGGCCGGGCGCGGCGGATCTGCTCACCGTCCGCGCGGTCGAACTCCTGCGCGCCTCCCCGGTCTGCCTCTACGCGGGCACCTACCTGGACCCCGAGGTGCTGGCACACTGCGCCCCCGAGACCGAACTGGTCGACACCCAGCACCTGGATATCGATGAGATCACCGAGCACCTGGTGCGCGCCGACCGATCCGGTAGGGATGTCGCCCGCCTGTGCTCGGGGGACCCCTCGATCTACTCGGCGCTCACCGAACAAACCCGCCGCCTCGACGCGCACAACGTCGCATGGGACGTCACCCCCGGCGTTCCCGCCTACGCGGCGGCGGCCGCCCTGCTCGGCACCGAACTCACCGTCCCTGAGCTGGTCCAATCAGTGGTTCTCACCCGCACCCGGGCCCGTTCGACCACGATGCCGGAGTCCGAAGCCCTCACCAACTTCGCCGACACCGGTGCCACCCTCGTCCTGCACCTGGCCATCACCCGAATCCGCGCGCTGGCGGCCGAACTTATCCCGGACTACGGCCCCGACTGCCCGATCGCGGTAGTCTATCGAGCCAGCCAACCTGGCCAACTGATCCTGCGCGGCACCCTCACCGACATCGCCGACCAGGTCGAATCCGCGGGCCTGCGCCAAGCCGCCGTCATCCTCGTCGGCCGCGCGCTCGCACCGAAGCTGTCCTGCGCGCAATCGCACCTGTACGATCCGGCTCGCGACCGGCACCGAACTTCGCAAGCAGTGTGAGATGGGTGACAGTCACCGAGCAAACTTGCGATGACCCCGCTGCCTGGGGTGATGTTTCCCAGCTATGGGAGCTGATTGGTCGGGCGGCGGGGGCGACGGTAGATTGTTTCGGTGATCAGCAGTGAACTTCCCGGCGGAGCCGGTCGGTGGGCGGCGGGCATGGTCGCGCCCATGTAACAAGGTCGGCCTGGCGGGCAGATAGTGCCAATGAACATTTTTGCTTGATTGATGAGAACTGAACGCGGGAACGCAGACGCCACGCTCGGATAGGTGCGCGTCCTGTCCCGGTGTTCGTCGGGGAGCGCTTGCGTGGTGTTCCGGAAGCGAGGTTACGGGTTGGACCGGCTGGATTTCGGCGGAAACGGCGAAACTGGTAACACACGGGCGGGCGCTGCGCAGGCTGGCGCGGAGTACTTCCCGCTGTCGCCAGCACAGCTGGGCATCTGGTACGCGCAGCACGTGGACCCGCAGGTTCCGATCAACATCGCCCAGTACATCGACCTGCACGGTGACCTGGATCGCGCGGTGCTGCGGCAGGCCAGTATCGACGCCTCGAACGAGTTCGGCTCTGGCTTCCTCTGCATCGTCGAACGCGACGGTGAGCCGCAGCAGTTCATTGATCCGACGATTCCCGATCGTGACGAGATCGTCTACGTCGACCTGCGCGACGCCGATGATCCCGAGGCGGCCGCGATGGCCTGGATGCGCGCGGAATACAGCCGTCCGTTGAATATCGTGTCCGATCGGCTGATCCGGCTCGCCGCACTCCAGTTGGCGGACCAGCACTGGTACTGGTACGCCCGGGTGCACCACATCGTGCTCGACGGTTTCGGCGCGATGACCTACATGCAGCGCACCGCCGAGTTGTATACCGCGGCGAAGAACGGCGTCGAAGCGTCTCCGTCCAAGGTCACTGATCTGCGGACCCTCTACGACCAGGAGATCTCCTACCGCGACAGCACTCGATTCCAGTCCGATAAGCAACACTGGGCCCAGCGGGTCGCCGGGTTGGAGGATGGGACGAGCCTGGCGGGCCGGTCCGCGCCGCCCGCACCGCTCAACGGGGTGGCCAGCGCGGCGCTGTCGCCGGAGCAGGACGTGCTGCTCGCCGATGCGGTGGCGCGGCACGACAACTCGCCCGCGGGCCTGCTGATCGCCGGTTTTGCCGCCTATTTGGCGCAGTGGACCGGTGCCGAAGAAGTGATCCTGAGCCTGCCGGTGACCGCGCGCACCACGGCCGCGATGCGCCGTTCCGGCGGCGTGACGTCGAATATCGTGCCGCTGCGGTTGCGGGTCGGCTACGACACGACCGTCGCGGAACTGCTGCGTTCGGTGACGGTGGAGGTGTCGGGCGCGCTGCGTCATCAGCGCTATCGCCACGAGGATATCCGCCGCGACAGCGCGGGCAGATCGAATATCGACACTGGTGTCGGCGCGCAGTTCTTCGGCCCGTGGATCAACATCATGTTGTTCCACAACGAGATCGTGCTCGGCGATATGGTCGGCAGCTTCAATGTGCTCTCCACCGGCAGTATCGAAGACCTCGGTGTCAATTTTTATCAGTCGGTCGGCGGCACCCGCTCCCATATCGACTTCGAGACCAATCCGAATCTCTATTCCGAAGCCGAAGCCGCGCAGCATCATTCGCGGTTCCTGGAGTTCTTCGCCCGATTCCTGGCCGCCGATGCCGATGCGGTGGTGTGGGAGCTCGATGCCACCACCGAGGACGAGCGTGAACTGACCCTGTTGGAGTGGAACGACTCCGAGCAGGATGTCCCGGATACCACGTTGTCGGCGTTGCTGGACGCGCAGATCGAGCTGACTCCGGACAACGTCGCGGTGGATTTCGATGGTGCTCAGCTGACCTACGCGGAATTCGCCGCGCGGGTCAACCGCCTGGCCCGGTTCCTGATCGCCGACGGTGTCGGCCCGGAATCGCTTGTCGCGCTGGGTATGCGGCGTTCGCTGGAGCTGGTCGTCGGCATGCATGCGGTGCTGAAGGCCGGTGGCGCGTATGTGCCGATCGATCCGGATCACCCGGCCGATCGCACCGCCTACATCCTCGAGAGTGCGGCACCGGTCTGCGTGCTGACGGTCTCCGATGACGAGCTCGAGCTGCCGGAGGCGGTGCGCCGCGTCGAGATCGACACCCTCGATATCTCCGCCTACGACGATGCGCCGGTCACCGATGCGGATCGGCTCGCACCGCTGCGCCCGGACAACACCGCCTACGTCATCTACACCTCCGGTTCGACCGGCCGCCCCAAAGGCGTTGCGGTCACCCATCATGCGATCGTCAACCAGCAACTGTGGATGCTCGACGAGTACCGCCTCAGTGCCGACGATGTGTACCTGCAGAAGACCGCGACCACCTTCGATGTATCGCTGTGGGGTTACTTCCTGCCGTTGATGGTCGGTGCGAAGCTGGTGATCGCCTCGCCGGACGGGCATCGTGATCCGCTGTACGTCGCCGATATGATCGAGCGGCACCAAGTCACCGTGACCGATTTCGTGCCGTCGATGCTGACAGTGTTCGTCGCGCACGCCAGCACCACCCAATGTGCCACGCTGCGTGCGGTTTTCGTGATCGGCGAGGCGCTGCCGCCGGAAACCGCCGCAGGTTTCCGGGCGATCACCTCCGCCGGTTTGCACAACCTCTACGGCCCCACCGAAGCCGCGGTCTCGGTCACCTATTGGGAGGCCACCGCCGCCGACGCGGTGACGGTGCCGATCGGCATCCCGGAGTGGAATGTTCAGGTCTACGTGCTGGATTCGCGACTGCGGCCCGCGGCCGTCGGCGCGCCCGGTGAGCTGTACCTGGGTGGGCGTCAGCTGGCGCGCGGTTACCGTGGCCGTCCCGATCTGACCTCGGATCGGTTCGTGGCCAATCCCTTGGGCACCGGCGGCGAACGCATGTACCGCACCGGTGACCTGGTGCGCTGGAATGCCGCTGGCACGCTGGAGTACATCGGCCGCACCGACTTCCAGGTGAAGTTCCGTGGTCAGCGCATCGAACTCGGTGAAATCGAAACCGATCTGCTCGCCCATCCGGCCGTGAGCCAGGCCGCGGTGCTGGTGGTCGATACCGTCACCGGCCAGCAGTTGGTCGCGTATGTGGTGCCCGCGCCGGGACAGGCCATCGAATCGGCCGAACTCACCCGCTTCGTCGCGGAGAAGCTGCCGAGCTATATGGTGCCCGCGGCGATCATGGTGCTGGACGCGTTCCCGCTCAACACCTCCGGCAAACTGGACCGAAAGGCCCTGCCGGAGCCGGTCTTCAGTGCGGACGCGGCCGGATTCCGCGCTCCGCGCACCCAAGCCGAACAGATCGTCGCTGCCATCTTCGCCGATGTGCTCAGCCAGGAACGCGTCGGCATCGATGACAACTTCTTCGAGCTGGGCGGCAACTCGCTGGTCGCCACCCAGGTGGTGTCACGGATCGGCACCGCGTTCGGCACCCAGATCGGGGTGCGGGCGCTGTTCGAGACCCCGACGGTGGCCGGTATCGCCGCCCACGCCGAAACCGCACGTCCCGCCGATGCCGCCCGCCCGCCGCTGGTCGCCCAGCAGCTGCCCGATCGGGTGCCGCTGTCGCTGGCACAGCAGCGGATGTGGTTCATCAACCAGTTCGACTCCACGGTGCCCGCCTACAACCTGCCGTTCGTGGTGCGATTGCGCGGCCATGCCGACGTCGACGCGCTGCAGGCGGCGCTGACCGATGTGATGGCGCGCCAGCAGTCGTTGCGCACGATCTTCCCCGAGTCCGGTGACGGCGGCTATCAGCAGGTGCTGCCGATGGACGAGGTCGATCTCGGGATCGAGATGCAGGCGATCGATGCCGCCGAATTGCACGGCGTGCTGGTCGAATTCGCTGCCACCGGATTCGATGTCTCCACCGAACTGCCGATCCGGGTGCGGGTCTACCGGGTTACCGGCCATTCTGGCAACGGAACCCCCGATTACGCCGTCGCGTTCGTCGTGCATCACATTGCGGCGGACGGTTTTTCGTTCGGTCCGCTGGCCCGCGACGTCGCCACCGCCTATCTGGCCAGGGCCGCCGGCGAGATCCCGGAGTGGACGCCGCTGCCGGTGCAGTATCGCGACTACACGCTGTGGCAGCGCGAACTGCTCGGCGCGGAGTCCGATCCCGGTTCCATGGCGGCTCGCGAAATCGCCTACTGGCGTAGGGCTTTGGCCGGTCTGCCGGACCAGCTCGATCTACCGGCCGATCGGCCGCGCCCGCCGGTGCAGAGCTTCCGCGGTAGCCGGGTCGGCTTCGATATCGATGTCGAACTGCACGAGCGACTGACCACACTCGCGCGCGCCCAGGGCGTCAGCGTATTCATGGTGCTGCACGCATCGCTCGCCGTGCTCTTGTCTCGGCTGTCCGGCACCAGCGATATCGCCATCGGCACCCCGGTGGCCGGTCGTGGTGAGCAGGCGCTCGACGATCTGATCGGCATGTTCGTCAATACCCTTGTGCTGCGTTCGGAGGTCGACGGCAGCGAGGCCTTCGCCGACTTCCTGACACGTACCCGCGAGGGAGACCTCGCCGCATTCGCCTATGCCGATGTGCCGTTCGAGCGGCTGGTCGAGGTGCTCAACCCGACCCGTTCGCAGGCGCGGCATCCGCTGTTCCAGGTGATGCTCTCGTTCCAGGAACTCTCGCACGGTTCGATGGAGCTGCCCGGCCTGTCGGTCACCGCCGATGAGCTCGAGGTCGATATCGCCAAATTCGACCTGCAATGGACGGTCACCGAGGAACGCGGCGCGCACGGCGAACCCGCCGGTATGTCGACCGTGGTGTCCTTCGCCACCGATCTGTTCGACGCGGAAACCGTGGCCGAATTCGGCCGCCGTTTCCTGCGCGTGCTCGAAGCCGCCGTCACCGCACCGGAGTCCGCGGTCCGCGATATCGACATCCTCGACGATGCGGAGCGCGCGACGGTGCTGCGCGACTGGAACCGCACCGCCGACGCGGTGCCCGCCGCCACCGTTCTCGACCTGTTCGACGAGCAGGTGCGGCAGCGTCCGAACGAGATCGCCGTCGTCTTCGACGGCGGTACCCGCAGCGTAGGTGAGTTCGGACCGCAGACCGAACTCGCCCACCCGTCGCCCGACCACCACCCCTCATCGAGTCGCTACGCGACGCTGTCGTATGCCGAATTCTCGGCGCGGGTCAACCGCTTGGCCCGCAAGCTGATCGCCGAGGGCGTCGGCCCGGAATCGCTGGTGGCCGTCGGTATTCGCCGTTCGGTGGACATGCTCGTCGCCATCTACGCGACCATGGCCGCGGGTGGCGGCTACGTGCCGATCGATCCGGATCATCCGGCCGAACGCACCGAATACGTACTCGCCAGCTCGAATCCGGTCTGCGTGCTCACCACGACCGCCGACGATGTCGCCGCCGACGGTGACCATCGGGTGCTCCTGCTCGACACCCTCGACCTCACCGACTTCGACGACGCACCGATCACCGACGCGGAACGCCTTGCGCCGCTGCGCGCTTCGAATACCGCCTACGTGCTCTACACGTCCGGTTCGACCGGCCGACCCAAGGGTGTCGCGGTCGGCCACGCCGGTGTTGTCAACCAGATCGCCTGGATCACCGGCGAATACGGCATCGGCGCCGACGATGTGATCCTGCAGAAGACACCGGTCACCTTCGACGTGTCGGTGTGGGAGCTGTTCGGCACCTTGGCCGTCGGCGCGCGCATGCTGATCGCCGCGCCGGACGGTCACCGCGATCCGATGTACCTCTCGGAGATCATCGGACGGCACGGGGTCACCATGACCTCGTTCGTGCCCTCGATGCTCTCGGTCTTCGCCGGAGCCGCGTCCGCGGACGAGTGCGCTTCGCTGCGTACGGTTCTCGTCGCCGGTGAGGCGCTGCCCCCGGCCACGGTAGCCACATTCCGGCAGTTCTCCAGCGCCGCCGTGCACAACCTGTACGGTCCGACCGAATTCACCGTGCACGCCACCGCCTGGCATATCGACGAGGCCGCGCCTACCACGGTGCCGATCGGCCGCCCGGTGCGCAATGCCCAGACCTACGTGCTCGACGCGGGCCTGAACCCGGTTCCGATCGGGGTGCCCGGTGAGCTGTACCTGGGCGGTGTCCAGGTGGCCCGCGGCTACCACGGCCGCCCCGATCTGTCGGCCGAGCGGTTCGTCGCCGATCCGTTCGGCGCGCCCGGCGCCCGCCTGTACCGCACCGGCGACCTGGTCCGCTGGACCGCACCCAAGGATGCGGCGACCGGGACCGCCGGTGTGCTGGAGTACATCGGCCGCACCGACTTCCAGGTGAAGTTCCGTGGCCAGCGCATCGAACTCGGCGAGATCGAGACCGCGCTGCTCGAACACACCGCGGTCACCCAGGCCGTCGTGCTCGTCATGGATACCGTCGCGGGCGATCAGTTGGTCGCCTATGTCGTCACCCCGGGTGGCGCCGCCGATATCGACGACATCAAGAACTCGCTGCACCGCACCCTGCCCTCGTACATGGTGCCCTCGGCGATCGTCGGCCTGGATGCGTTCCCGCTCAACCCTTCCGGCAAGCTGGATCGCAAGGCGCTGCCCGCCCCGGTCTTCGAGGTGCGCGAATTCCGTGCGCCGACAACGCCGATCGAGGAGATCGTCGCCCAGATCTTCGGTGAGGTGCTCGGCGTCTCCCGGGTCGGCGTCGACGACGACTTCTTCGAACTCGGCGGCAACTCGCTGATCGCCACCCAGGTCGCCTCGCGCCTGGGCATCGCGCTCGACACCCGGGTGCCGGTGCGGATGCTGTTCGAGGCGTCCACCGTCGCGGCGCTGGCCACTCGGGTGGAATCGCATGCCGGTGACGGCGCGCGCAAGGCGCTGGTGGCCAGGCAGCGGCCCGAGCAGGTGCCATTGTCGCTGGCACAGCAGCGCATGTGGTTCCTCAACCGGTTCGACACCGAATCGGCGGTCAACAACATTCCGGTCGCGATCCGGCTGTCCGGCGACCTCGACGTCGCCGCGCTGCAGGTCGCGGTCATCGACGTGATCGACCGGCACGAATCGCTGCGCACCGTATTCCCGGAGACCAAGAACGGTCCGGTGCAGCGGATTCTCGATGCGGCACAGATCGTTCCCGACCTGACGCCGTACCGGGTCACCGAGGAGACGCTGGTCGAGCATCTGGTCGACCTGGCCTCCATGGCCTTCGACGTCACCGATGAGGTGCCGCTGCATGCCCGGCTGTTCGAGATCAGCGAATCCGAATATGTGCTCGGCATGGTGGTGCACCACATTTCGGCCGACGGCTGGTCCATGGGACCGCTGGCCCGCGATGTCATGGTGGCCTACGCCGCGCGCACCTCGTGGGAATCGCCCGCGTGGTCCGCACTGCCGGTGCAGTACGCCGACTACGCACTGTGGCAGCGCGAGGTGCTCGGCTCCGAGGACGATCCGAACTCGTTGATCGCCAGCCAGATCCGCTACTGGACCAACGAACTCGCCGATCTGCCCGACGAATTGGTGCTGCCATCGGATCGTCCGCGTCCGGCCGTCGCCTCCTACCGGGGCGGCACCTACGCATTCGTGATCTCCGCCGAGACCCAGCGCGCGCTGATCGAGTTGGGGCGCAAGCACAATGCGTCGCTGTTCATGGTCATGCACAGTGCGCTCGCGGTGCTGTTGGCGCGGGCCAGCGGCACCGGTGATATCGCGGTCGGCACCCCGGCCGCCGGTCGTGGTGAGGCCGCGCTCGACGATCTGATCGGCATGTTCGTCAACACCCTGGTGCTGCGGACCAGTGTGCAGGGCTCGGCAAGCTTCGCGGATCTGCTCGCGCAGGCCAGGGAAGCCGATCTGCACGCCTTCGCCCATGCGGACCTGCCGTTCGAGCGGCTGGTCGAGATCCTGAACCCGGCTCGTTCGCAGGCGCGGCATCCACTGTTCCAGGTGATGCTGGCCTTCCAGAACACCAGGCAGGCCAATCTCGAACTGCCCGGACTGTCGGTCAACGGCATCGACTACGACGCCAGGCTGGCCAAGTTCGACCTGCAGCTGACCCTGCAGGAAACCCAGGAGTTGGGCCAGGCGGCCGGTATGTCGGCCGAATTCTCCTATGCGCTGGATCTTTTCGACGAGGATACGGTGGCGGCGTTCGCCCGGCGCCTGGATCGGATCCTGGCGGCCATCATCGCCGATCCGACCGTGCCGGTCGGCGATATCCAGCTGCTCGACGATCAGGAAACCGCGCTGGCGGTGGTCGGCTGGAACGACACCGAGCGCAATTTGCTGCCGCGTCGTCAGCCCGGCCGCACCCCTCGCCGTTCCGGCGCTCGCCGGGCTTCCGGGGCCGCGCTCACCTTGGTGGGTGAGTTCGCCGCGCAGGCCGCCGCCACACCGGATGCGGTCGCGATCGTGGATCCGGCGACGAGCACAACACTGACGTATGCCGAATTCGGTGCGCGCGTGCACCGGTTGGCGCGTCGGCTCATCGCGGCCGGGGTGGGCCCGGAAAAGCTTGTCGCCCTTGGTCTGCGGCGCTCGGTCGACCTGGTCGTCGCGGCGTATGCGGTGCAGGAGGCGGGCGGCGGTTACGTGCCGCTGGACCTGGATCAGCCGACCGAGCGGGTCAGCTATGTGCTCGAATCGGCGGCACCGGTATGCGTGCTGACGACCTCGCGCGACAACTTCGAAAGCGGCGGGCTGCCCACGCTGTCCATCGATGAGCTGGATCTGTCCGAATACTCGGACGAGCCGGTCACCGATGCGGAGCGGATCGCACCGCTGCGCGCGCAGAACTCCGCGTACGTGATCTTCACATCGGGTTCGACGGGTCGGCCCAAAGGTGTGGCGGTGCCGCATGCGGCCGTCGTCAACCAGATCCGTTGGATCACGGGTGAATACGGCATCGGTGTCGATGATGTTGTGCTGTTCAAGACACCGGCCACGTTCGATGTGTCGGTGTGGGAATTGTTCGGCCCGTTGAGCACCGGTGGCCGGATCGTAGTGGCGAGCCCGGATGGTCATCGCGATCCGCAGTATCTGGCCGAGGTGATCGCGGCCGAGCGGGTCACCATGACCTCGTTCGTGCCCTCGATGCTGACGGTCTTCGCGGGCAGTGTGGATGCCGCCGGTGGCGCGGCGCTGGAGTCGTTGCGCGCGTTGCTCATTGCCGGTGAGGCCTTCACCGGCGACGCGGTCGCGGCCATCCGCCGGGTCAGCTCCGCCGAGCTCTACAACCTCTACGGCCCCACCGAATTCGCGGTGCACGCGACGCATGGTCCGGTGGCGCAGGGGCTGGTCGGTGCGGTGCCGATCGGTCTGCCCGTCTGGAATGCCCAGGCGTATGTGCTCGATGCCCGCCTGCATCCGGTAGCGCCGGGTGTCGCGGGTGAGCTCTATCTAGCCGGTGCGCAGTTGGCGCGCGGTTACTTCGGCCGTACCGATCTGACCGCGGATCGTTTCGTGACCAACCCCTTCGGTGCGTCCGGCTCCCGGATGTACCGCACCGGTGACCTGGTCACCCGCAATGCCGACGGTTCGATCGTGTACCTGGGCCGCACCGACTTCCAGGTCAAGCTGCGTGGTCTGCGCATCGAGCTCGGCGAGATCGAAACCGCACTCACCGCACACGATTCGGTGGCCCAGGCGGTCGCCCTGGTGCGTGCGGATGCCAGGACCGGTGATCAGCTGGTCTCCTATGTGGTGCCCGCGAACGGCGGCACGGTCGACCTCGATGAGCTGCGCGCGCACTTGACCGAGCAGCTCCCCTCGTACATGGTCCCCGCCGCCATTGTGGTGCTCGATGCCATGCCGCTGAACCCCAACGGCAAGCTGGACCGGCGCGCACTGCCCGAACCCGTCTTCGAGGCCAAGGAATTCCGCGCGCCGTCGACGCCGATCGAAGAGATCGTCGTCGGCATTTTCAGCGATGTGCTGAGCCATGAACGGATCGGCATCGACGACAACTTCTTCGATCTGGGTGGCAACTCGCTGGTCGCGACCCAGGTGGTGGCACGGCTCGGTGCGGCACTGGATACCCAGGTTCCGGTGCGGCTGCTGTTCGAGGCGCCGACCGTGGCCGCGCTCGCCGCGCGCATCGAGGCCAACGCCGGAGCCGGCGGCCGCCAGGCGCTGACCGCGCGTCCGCGCCCGGAGTACCCGCCGTTGTCGCTCGCGCAGCAGCGGATGTGGTTCCTCAACCGCTTCGACGCCGATTCGGCCGCCGACAATATTCCGGTGGCGGTGCGGTTGCACGGACATCTCGACCTGCCCGCGCTGCGCGCCGCCATCGCCGATGTGATCACCCGGCACGAATCGCTGCGCACGATCTACCCGTCCCATGAGGGTGTGGCCTACCAGCAGGTGCTCTCGGCCGCGCGTGCCCTGCCGGAACTGGAGATCGTCCCGGTCGCCGAAAGCGATATGGGCAGCGCCCTCTACGAATTCATCGGTCGCGGCTTCGACGTGACGACCGAGTCCCCGGTGCGGATTCGGCTCTACCAGGTCGAGCGCGCACCGCTGAGCAGTAAGAAGTGGCGCGACAACACGCAGGATCACGTGCTCGCGGTCGTCGTGCATCACATTGCGGCGGACGGCTTCTCGATGCGTCCGCTGGTCCGCGACCTCATGTCGGCCTATATCGCGCGCAGCTCCGAATCCGCGCCGGTCTGGGCGCCGCTCCCGGTGCAGTACGTGGATTACGCACTGTGGCAGCGCGAAACACTCGGCTCCGAGGACGATCCGACCGCGCTGATCTCTCAACAGCTCGGCTACTGGCGCGAAACCCTGGCCGCACTGCCCGAAGAACTGCGCCTTTCGCCGAAGCCGCGGCCGGTCGTCGCGTCGTATCAGGCGCGGACACACCGATTCCGGCTGCCCGGCGAACTCGTCGACGCACTGAACCGCGTCGCGCACGAGCACAGCACCACGCTGTTCATGGTGGTGCACAGCGCCTTCGCGACCCTGCTCGCGCGCCTGAGCGGATCCGATGACATCGCCATCGGCATCCCGGTGGCCGGTCGTGGCGAGCAGGTGCTCGACGACCTGGTCGGCATGTTCGTCAATACGCTGGTACTGCGCACCCAGGTCGACCCGGCCGAATCGTTCACCGAACTGCTCGGCCAGGTGCGTGAACGCGATCTGCAGGCCTTCGCACACGCCGATGTGCCATTCGAGCGACTCGTCGAGGTGCTCAACCCGGCCCGCTCGCAGGCGCGGCATCCGCTGTTCCAGGTGATGCTGTCGTTCCAGAACCTCGGCCGCACCTCGCTCGAATTGCCGGGCCTCGCGGTTTCCGAACTCGGCATCGACCAGCCGACCGCCAAGGTCGACCTGCAGCTCACGCTGAGCGAGGGCGCGGAATCCGAGATGGATGCCGAACTCCTCTATGCCACCGATCTGTTCGACGATCGGTTCGCGGACACCTTCGCCGAACGCTTCGTCCGGGTGCTGCGTGGTATCACCGCGGCACCGGCGATCGCGGTCGGCGATATCGACGTGCTCGACGACACCGAGCGGGCCCTGGTGCTCGACACTTGGAACGATACGAAGTTCCCGGTGGATGCGGCACTGACCTCGCCGGTGGGCGATGCGGCGGCGACGCTGGTTTCGCTGTTCGAGGCGCAGCTGGTGCGGACCCCGGACGCGTACGCGGTCACCTACGAGGGGACCAGTCTGTCCTATGCCGAGTTCGGAAACCGGGTTCACCGTTTGGCGCGCTGGCTCAAGCGCAACGGTGTTGGGCCGGAATCGTATGTCGCCCTTGGTATGCGGCGTTCGATCGACCTCGTCGTCGGCATGTACGCGATCAATGTCGCCGGTGGTGCCTATGTGCCGCTGGATCCGGATCATCCGGCCGAGCGCATCGACTACATCCTCGACACCGCGCGCCCGGTATGCGTGCTGACCTCCGGTACCGATCTGGAGACCACGGTGTCGCGGCAGGTGCGCATCGATGAACTCGACCTCACCGAGTTCTCGGACGAGCCGCTGACGGACGCGGATCGGCATCGGCCGCTGCGGCCGGGCAATACCGCGTACGTGATCTTCACCTCGGGTTCGACCGGTCGCCCCAAGGGTGTCGCGGTGAGTCACGCCGCGATCGTGAACCGCCTGGTGTGGATGCACGCCGAATACGGTCTCGCGGCCGATGATGTCGTGCTGCAGAAGACTCCGGCGACCTTCGACGTGTCGGTGTGGGAGTTCTTCTGGCCGTTGCAGGTCGGCGCGCGTTTGGTCGTCGCCAAGCCCGACGGCCACCGCGATCCCGCCTATATGGCGCGCTTGATCGTCGAGGAGCAGGTCACCACGGTGCACTTCGTGCCGTCCATGCTCTCGGTGTTCGTCGCCGAGGATCGCGCGGCCGAATGCACCAGTCTGCGCAATGTCTTCGCCTCCGGTGAGGCACTGCCCGCGGTGGCGGCGCAGCGCCTGCGTCAGCTGACCGGCGCGCGGCTGCACAATCTGTACGGCCCGACCGAGGCCGCGGTCGACGTCACCTTCCACGAGGTGACCGATGCCGATGTGAACTCGGTGCCGATCGGCGCACCGGTGTTCAACACCCAGGTGTACGTGCTGGATTCGCGATTGCGCCCGGTGCCGGCTGGTGTCCCGGGTGAGCTGTATCTGGCGGGCGCGCAGCTGGCGCACGGCTACGTCGGCCGCCCCGACCTGACCACCGACCGCTTCATCGCGAACCCGTTCGGCGACGCGGAACGCATGTACCGCACGGGCGACCTCGTCACCTGGACGGCGCGTGGCGAGCTGGAGTACCTGGGCCGCACCGACTTCCAGGTGAAGCTGCGCGGTCTGCGTATCGAACTGGGTGAGATCGAGTCGGCGCTCACCGCACAGGACGCGGTGGCGCAGGCGGTCGTGCTGGTGCATTCCGATGAGCGGACCGGCGATCAGTTGGTCGCCTATCTGGTCGCGAACCCGGACCGCGCCATCGACATCGACACCATGAAGAACACGCTGGGCGAGCAGTTGCCCGCCTACATGGTGCCCTCGGCCTATATGGTGCTCGACGCGTTCCCGCTCAACGCCTCCGGCAAACTGGATCGCAAGGCGCTGCCCGCGCCGACATTCGCGGCCAAGGTATTCCGCGCACCGACCACCCCGGTGGAAGAGATCGTCGCGGGCACCTTCGCCGAGGTACTCGGTCTGCAGGGCGTCGGCCACGGCGTCGGCCTGGACGACGACTTCTTCGCCCTCGGCGGTAACTCGCTGATCGCCACCCAGGTGGCGGCCCGGCTCGGCGCGGCGCTGGACACCCAGATCCCGGTGCGCGCGCTGTTCGAGGCCTCGAATGTCGCGGCGCTGGCCGCACTCGTGGAATCGGCCGCCGGAGCGGGCGGCCGGGCGCCGCTGACCGCACAGGCGCGCCCGGAGCTGGTCCCGCTGTCGCTGGCCCAGCAGCGGATGTGGTTCCTCAACCGCTTCGACAACCGCACCGCGGTCAACAACATTCCGGTCGCCGTCCGGCTCACCGGCGATGTCGATATTGCCGCGTTGAACGCTGCCATCGGCGATGTGCTGGCCCGCCATGAGGCGTTGCGCACCATCTACCCGGAGCTGGAAGGCACCGGCTACCAGCGCATTCTGCACACCGACGAGGTGCGCTTCGAGCTGGCGGCCGAGGCGATCGCCGCCGCCGCCGTGCCCGCGCGCATCGTCGAACTGGCGAGCGTGCACTTCGATGTGACCAGTGAGGTGCCGTTCCGGGCCACCCTGCTCAGCATCGATGACGACAACCACATCGCGGTGCTCGTCATGCACCACATCAGCGGTGACGGCTTCTCGCTGCGCCCGCTGCTGCGCGATGTAGTGCTGGCCTACACCGAGCGCAGCCGCGGTGAGGTGCCCGTGTGGGCGCCACTGGATGTCCAATACGCCGACTACGCGCTGTGGCAGCGCGAGGTGCTCGGCAGCGAGGACGATCCGGAATCCGTCGCGGCACAGCAGCTCGCGTACTGGACCGGACAGTTGGCCGATCTGCCCGATCAGATCGAGCTGCCCGCCGACCGCTCGCGGCCCGAGATCGCCTCCAATGCCGGTGGCACCCACGGCTTCTCGGTCGACGCCGAATTGCACGCCGCGCTGGCCGAACTCGCCCGTGCCCGCGGGGTCACGCTGTTCATGGTCGTCCATGCCGCGCTGGCGGCCTGGGCGGCCCGGCTGTCCAACAGCACCGATATCGCCATCGGCACCCCGATCGCCGGACGCGGTGAACGCGCGCTCGACGACCTGGTCGGCATGTTCGTCAATACGCTGGTGCTGCGCAACGAGGTCGATCCGAGCGCCAAGTTCAGCGATCTGCTCGCGCAGGTGCGCCGCACCGATCTGGCGGCCTTCGCCAATGCCGATGTGCCGTTCGAGCGGCTGGTCGATGTGATCTGGGGGCGGCAAAGCGGCGCAGCGGCCGGGGTGGGTAGACACAGTCCGGCCCGTTCACAGGCACACCACCCGCTGTTCCAGGTGGCGCTGACCTTCGAGGCCGCCTCGGCCGCCGATATGGGCACCATCGCCCTGCCCGGTGTCGAGCTGTCGGTGGTCGAATTCGATCCGGGCACGGCCAAATTCGATGTGCAGCTGACCGTCGGTGCGGCCGCCGACGGTGCGCTGGGCATGTCGTGGAACTACGCCACCGAACTGTTCGATCCGGAGACGGTGGCATCCTTCGCCGATCGTCTGGTCCGGATTCTGCAGAGCGTGGTCGAGGATCCCGAGATCGTCATCGGCGATATCGATCTGCTCGGTGAGGCCGAGCGGCTGAATGTGTCGCAGCGCTGGGTATCCTCCGGATTCGACAGCCTGGCGCGAGCGACGGGCACGGAAGCGGCACGTATACAGCTCGGGGCCGTCGAGACAGCGCTGGGCAAGGCATACGCGCGCACGGAGGGCCCCGCGAGTGCCAAAATCAGCAGGAGCACTGAGCGTTTCACCGCTGCCGAAACCACGCTGGTCGACCTGTTCGAGCAGGCGATGGCCGCGCATCCGGATAACACCGCGGCCAAGTTCGGCATCGAATCGCTGACCTACGCCGAACTCGATCGACGTGCGAATGTGCTGGCGCGCAGGCTGATCGCCGACGGCGCCGGTCCGGAGTCGCTGGTCGCGGTGATCCTGCCGCGCTCGTTGGACCTGGTGGTCGCGCTGCTCGCGGTGGTGAAGACCGGTGCGGGCTATGTGCCGGTGGATCCGACCTACCCGGCCGACCGCATCGCCTACGTGCTCGCGGATTCGCGTCCGACCAGCGTGATCCTCGATTCCACGGTCCAGGTGAGCGTGCCCGCCGAACTGCCGACCGTCGTCCTCGATGGATTCGCGGTCGAGACCGGCAATGTCGAGGACGCCGACGACGCCCCGATCACCGATGCGGACCGCCTCGCGGCGCTCACCCCGGACAATGTGGCGTATGTGATCTACACCTCCGGTTCGACCGGACGCCCGAAGGGGGTCGCGGTCGCGCACCGGAATGTGGTGCGGCTGTTCGCCAATACCGATCGCGACTTCGGCTTCGGCTCCGGCGATGTGTGGACCCTGTTCCACTCCTACGCCTTCGACTTCTCGGTGTGGGAGCTGTGGGGTCCGCTGCTGTTCGGCGGCACGCTGGTGGTCGTCGATTACTACACCTCGCGCTCGCCCGAACAGTTCCTGGAACTGCTGCGGGTGGAGCAGGTCACGGTGCTCAACCAGACGCCGTCCGCGTTCTACCAACTGGCCGAGGCGGATCGCAATGCCGCGCCGGACGCCGAACCGCTCGCACTGCGCTACGTGGTGTTCGGCGGTGAAGCCCTCGAACTGCGCAGGCTCGCGGATTGGGTCGCCCGACACGGCGCCGGACCAAAGGACCGCCCCGCACGCTCCGCGGTGGCGAGTCCGCTGCTGGTCAACATGTACGGCATCACCGAGACCACGGTGCACGTGTCCTACCGCGCGCTGGATGCGGCGACCATCGCCGCTGCCTCCGGCAGTGTGGTCGGTCGCGCGATCGCGGGTCTGCGCGTGTACGTGCTCGACAACCGGCTGCGGCCGGTACCGGTCGGCGTCGCGGGCGAAATGTATGTCGCGGGACCGCAATTGGCCCGCGGCTACCTCGGCCGCCCCGATCTGACCACCACCCGTTTCGTCGCGAACCCACTGGCCGACGCCGATGCGGCGGGCACCCGCCTGTACCGTTCCGGCGACCTCGCGCGCTGGAACCGCTTCGGCGAACTCGAATACCTCGGTCGCGCCGACGATCAGGTGAAGGTGCGCGGCTTCCGCATCGAACTCGGCGAGATCGAATCCGCGATCCTGGCCCAGCCCGGTATCGCCCAGGCCGCGGTCATCGTGCGCGAGGATCAGCCGGGCGATCAGCGGATCGTGGCCTATGTCGTCGCCGAACCCGAGGTGATCCCCGACCTCGATGTGGTGCGCAGCGGTGCGGCGCAACGACTTCCGTCGTATATGGTGCCCGCGGCACTGGTGCGGCTCGAGTGGATTCCGTTGACCGTCAACGGCAAACTGGACCGCCGCGCGCTGCCCGCGCCCGCGGTGCAGGCCAAGGCATTCCGCGCCCCGGTGACGCCGGTGCAGGAGACCGTGGCCGCGGTCTTCGCCGATGTGCTCGACCTGCCCCGGGTCGGCGTCGACGACGACTTCTTCGACCTCGGCGGCAACTCGCTCATCGCTACCAGGGTGGTATCCCGGATCGGCGCTGCCCTGGGCACCACGGTCCCGGTGCGCGCGCTGTTCGAGGCCACCACCGTGGAAGCGCTCGCGGCCCGGGTGGAATCGCATGCCGACGGTGCGGCACGGGCCCGGCTGGTCGCCCGCCCGCGCAAGGCCGACGAATTGGTGCCGCTGTCGTTCGCGCAGCAGCGCATGTGGTTCCTGAACAAGTACGACACCGCATCGGCGGCCTACAACCTGCCGATCGCCATCCGGCTGACCGGCATATTGGACACCGATGCGCTGCGGCTCGCGGTGGCGGATGTGGTGCGCAGGCACGAATCGCTGCGTACCCGCTATCCGGAGCACGGCGGCACCCCGGTGCAGGTGATCGTGCCCGCCGACGCGATCGCGCTGGACCTGCAGCCGGTATCGGTCGATCCGGCCGAGCTGACCGCGGTGGTGACCGAATTCGTCAGCACCGGATTCGATGTCTCCGAACAGGTTCCGCTGCGGACCAGGCTGTTCGCCGCCGGTCCCGACGAGCATGTGCTCGTCGTGGTGGTGCATCACATCGCGGCCGACGGCTTCTCCATGGGCCCGCTGACCCGTGACGTGATGCTCGCCTACACCGCGCGCACCCAGGACTCCGCGCCCGGCTGGGCGCCACTGCCGGTGCAGTACGCGGACTTCGCGATCTGGCAGCGGGAGGTCCTCGGCTCCGAGGACGATCCGGAGTCGCTGATGGCGCGTCAGGTCGCGCACTGGCAGCACGCGCTCGACGGCGTACCCGACGAACTACCGCTGCCCACCGACCGGCCGCGCCCCGCGATCGCCTCGCATCGCGGCGCGACCTTGCAGACCGAGCTGCCCGCCGAGCTGATCGCGGCACTGGAAGATATTGCGCGCCAACGCGGTGCGTCGCTGTTCATGGTGATGCACAGCGCATTGGCCGTCCTGCTGTGTCGTTTGTCGGGCACCGACGATATCGCCGTCGGTTCACCGATCGCGGGACGTGGCGAGCAGGCGCTCGACGATTTGGTCGGCATGTTCGTCAACACCCTCGTGCTGCGCTCCGGGGTGAGCCAGTCCGAATCGTTCACCGAACTGCTGGACCGGGTGCGTGCCACCGACCTGGACGCCTTCGGCAATGCCGATGTGCCGTTCGAACGTCTCGTGGAAATGCTCGCACCGGAACGTTCGCAGGCGCGCAACCCGCTGTTCCAGGTGATGCTCGCATTCCAGAACCTGGACCGCACCTCGCTGGAACTGCCGGGTCTTTCGGTGTCCGCATTGGATCTCGATGAGAACGTGGCCCGCTTCGACCTGCAGTTCACTCTGTCGGAAACCGGTTCCACCGGAATGACGCTGGCGCTCACCTACGCCACCGAACTGTTCGACGAGTCGACCGCCGCCGAGATCATCCAGCGTTGGCGTCGAGTGCTCGAGGCCATCGCCGCGGATCCGACGGTGGCCGTCGGCGCGATCGACGTGCTCGATGCCGAGGAGCGCGCCGATCTCATCGCCCGCACCGGCGCCACCGCCGTGCCCGCGCGCACGCTGCCCGAGCTGCTCGCCGAGGCCGCCGCGATGGATCCGAACGCCACCGCGGTGGTGTTCGGGGGCACACGTATTTCTTATGGCGAGCTCGACGAGCGCTCGAACCGCTTGGCCCGCTTGCTCATCGCCGAAGGCATCGGCACCGAGGATCTGGTCGCCGTCGGTGTGCCGCGGTCCGCGGACTCGGTATTCGCCGCTTGGGCGGTATCGAAGACCGGTGCGGCCTTCGTCCCGGTCGATCCGAACTACCCGGCCGAGCGCATCGCGCATATGGTCACCGATTCGGGTTCCCCGGTCGGCCTTACGGTCGCGGCGGTCCGCGACGGCCTGCCGGCATCGGCGCGCTGGCTGGTGCTCGAGGACCTCGACCTGGACGCCTTCGACGGCGGGCCGATCACCGACACCGACCGGGTCCGCCCACTGCGTCCGGCGCATCCGGCCTACGTCATCTACACCTCGGGCTCGACCGGTGTGCCCAAGGGTGTGGTGGTCACCCATGCGGGTCTGGCGAACTTCAGTGTCGAGC
Source organism: Nocardia sp. CA-107356 (assembly GCF_050946365.1). NCBI lineage: Bacteria > Bacillati > Actinomycetota > Actinomycetes > Mycobacteriales > Nocardiaceae > Nocardia > Nocardia sp. CA-107356. The sequence continues at coordinate 1,172,761 of NZ_CP191992.1, forward strand.
AGATCGTGCGTTACGACCTCGATTCCGGGTCGCGCGCACTGCATTTCGCCTCGCCGAGTTTCGATGCCTCGATCCTCGAACTGCTGCTGGCGGTCGGTGCGGGTGGCGCGCTGGTGGTGACACCGCCCGGTGTGTACGGCGGTGAGGAACTGTCCGAGCTGATCCGCACCGAGCGGGTCACGCACGCGTTCATCACGCCCGCCGCGCTGGCCACCTTCGACCCGGCCGGCCTCGACTCGCTGCGGGTGCTGGTCGCCGGTGGCGAAGCGGTTCCGGCGGATCTGGTCGCGAAATGGGCGGTGCCGCTGGAGAACGGGTCCGTCCGCAACTTCCACAACGGGTACGGCCCGACCGAGACCACCATCATGACCAATATCAGCGATCCGCTGGTGGCCGGTGACACGGTGGTGATCGGTGCGCCGATCCGCGGTATGCAGTCGCTGATCCTGGATGCCCAGCTGCGGCCGGTGCCGGTGGGTGTCGCAGGTGAGCTGTATCTGTCGGGTATTCAGCTGGCGCGCGGTTATCACGCGCGTGCCGGGCTGAGCGCCGAGCGTTTCGTGGCCAATCCGTATGTCGCGGGTGCACGCATGTACCGCACCGGTGACGTGGTCCGATGGAGCTATCGCGGTGCGGTCGAGTACGTCGGCCGGTCCGACTTCCAGGTCAAGGTGCGTGGTTTCCGCATCGAACTCGGTGAGATCGATGCCGCGCTCGCCTCGCACGAGACCGTCGACTTCGCCGTCACCGTCGGCCACAAGACCACCGCGGGCGCGACCTCGCTGGTGTCGTATGTGGTTGCGGCGCAAGGGCATTCGATCGACGTGGCCGAGCTGACCGGGCATGTCGAACAACGCCTGCCCGCCTATATGGTGCCGTCGTCGGTAATGGTGATCGACCGGATTCCGCTGACCCCGGTCGGCAAGCTGGACCGCAGGGCATTGCCGGAGCCGGTCTTCGCGACCGAGGTCGTCTTCCGCGCGCCGCGCACTCCGATCGAGCACACCATCGCCGAGGTCTTCGCCGAGGTGCTCGGTCTGGACCGCGTCGGTGTCGATGATTCGTTCTTCGCGCTCGGCGGCGACAGCATCGTCTCCATCCAGCTGGTCTCGCGGGCCAAGGCGCGCGGCGTGGTGTTCACGCCGCGCCACGTTTTCGAACAGCGCACCGTGGCCGGACTCGCCGCAGTCGCCGAGACCGCCGACAGCACCGAATCCGGCGTCGAGGCGCTGGCCGAGCTGCCCGGTGGCGGCATCGGCACCATGCCGCTGACCCCGGTGATCCGGTTCATGGCCGAGCGCGAGGGCTCGTTCGGCCGGTTCAACCAGACCATGGCACTCGAGCTGCCGGTCGGCATCGACCGCGCTGGCATCGCGAAAACCGTTGGCGCGGTTATCGATCGCCACGACATGCTGCGGGCGCGGTTGTCCCGCGACGACGAGGACTGGATCGTCGATACCGCCGCACCGGGCACGATCGACGTGGACGCGCTGATCGACCGCACCGAATTCGATGCGGGCGTGGACGCGGCCGGACTGGTCGAGATCGCCTCCGCCGCACTGGATGCCTCGCTGGATCTGCTGGATCCGGCCGCGGGCGTGGTGGTTCGGTTCGTCTGGCTGGAGCCCTCGGGCGGCAGCCGCGGCGGTCGACTCATCGTTGCCGCACATCACCTCGTCGTGGACGGTGTTTCCTGGCGCATCCTGGTGCCGGACTTCGTCACCGCCTGGGGCCAGCTCACCGCGGGCCAGGATCCGCAGCTCGTCGCGCCCGCCACCTCGATGCGGGCCTGGGCGGACGCGTTGGCGCGCGAGGCCGGAAGTGCCGAGCGAGTGGCCGAACTCGACTACTGGCGTTCGGTGGTTGCCACCGCGGATCCGCTGCTGACCGAGCGGCCGATGGATCCGACCGTGGATACCTCCGGTGTCATCGAGAAGCATCAGGTCGAGGTCTCCGCCGAGGTCACCAAGGCGCTGTTGACCACAGTGCCCGCGCTGTTCCACGGCGGCGTCAACGACGGTCTGCTGACCGCGCTCGCCCTGGCGACCGCGAAGTGGCGCGCCCGCCGCACCAGCACCCGCACCGACGATGCGCTGCTGCTCCGGCTCGAAGGCCATGGCCGCGAAGAGGACATCGTGCCCGGCGCGGATCTCTCGCGCACCGTCGGCTGGTTCACCGCGATCTTCCCGGTCCGCTTCGACCTGTCCGGTATCGATATCGATGCCGCGCTGACCGGCGGCCCGCCCCTCGGCAAGGCCGTCAAGGCGGTCAAGGAGCAGCTGCTCGCGGTGCCGGATAAGGGCATCGGCTACGGCCTGCTGCGCTATATGAACGCGGCGACCGCGGCCGAACTGCCCGCCGAACTGCCGGGCCAGGTGAGCTTCAACTACTTGGGCCGCGTCTCCGAGGGCGATGTGCCCGAGGCGCTGCGCGGTTTCGGCTGGATCCCGGCCGCGGAACTCGGCGCGCTCGGCGGCGCCTACGACGCGGATATGCCCGCGATGGCGCCGCTGGATATCAATGCCATCGTGGTCGGCGACAAGCTGACCGCGAATATCGGCTATCCGACCACGCTGCTGGATGCCGCACAGGTCCGCGAATTCGGCGAGCTGTGGACCACCGCGCTGGAAGCGGTTGCCCGGCATGCCAATTCGAACGGCGCGGGTGGGCATACGCCGTCGGACTTCGCCCTGGTCCGCTCGACCCAGCGCGATATCGACAACTGGGAGCAGCGCTTCCCGGCGCTGGCCGATATCTGGCCGCTGTCCGCACTGCAGGCGGGTCTGCTCTTCCACGCGCGCCTGGCCGCCACCTCGGTGGACGTCTACACCGCGCAGGCCGTGCTGACGCTCACCGGTCGGGTGGATTCGACCCGATTGCGTTCGGCCGCACAGGCGCTGGTGGATCGCTACGAGAACCTGCGCACCGCCTTCGTCACCGATAACGACGGCAACCCGGTGCAGGTGGTCCTCGACAGCGTCCGCGTCGCGTGGGCCGAGCACGACCGGATCGAGTCCGGCGACGGCACCGACCTCATCGCCGCGGACCGCACCCAGCGTTTCGATCTGACCGCGCCGCCACTGATCCGGTTCACCTTGATCCAGGTGGCGCCCAACCGCTGGCAGTTCGTGGTCTCCAACCACCACATCCTGCTCGACGGCTGGTCCATGCCGCTGCTGATGCGGGATCTGCTGGTGCTCTACGCGGCCCACGCCGACGCCACTGTGCTGCCCGCGGTGCGCTCCTACCGGCACTTCCTGGAATGGACCAGGCAGCAGGATCATTCGGCCTCGGTGGCCGCGTGGACCGATGCGCTGCGCGGTGTCAGCGAACCCACGCTGCTGTCGCGTCCGGACGCGAGCCGCGAAATCACCGCGCTGTCCGGCGAATACTTCTTCGACCTGGACGAGCAGGCCACCGCGCGACTGACCACACTGGCCGCCTCGCTCGGTGTCACGCCGAATACCGTGCTGCAGGTCGCCTGGGGCATCCTGATCGGCCGGATGACCAGCCGCGACGATGTGCTGTTCGGTACCACGGTGTCCGGGCGTCCGGCTCAGCTCTCCAGTGTCGAATCGATGGTCGGGCTGTTCATCAACACGGTTCCGGTGCGGGTGCGCTTCGATCCGTCGGAATCGGTGCGGGAGCTGCTGACCCGGACCCAGGGCGAGCAGGCGGATCTGCTCGACCACCACTATGTCGGTCTTGCCGATATCCAGTCCGCCGCTGGTATCGGCGGTCTCTTCGACACGCTGGTGGTATTCGAGTCCTACCCGGTCGATGCCGATGGCATCCGGGCGCAGGCCGCCGATATCGATGGCATGGCGGTCATCGATATGCAGGCCGCCGACGCCACGCACTACCCGCTGACCCTGATCGCGCAGCTGGACACTCGGCTGCGGATCCGCGCGGGCTACCTGCGCGACCTGTTCGACGAGCAGACGGTGCGCCGCATCGCCGATCGACTGATCCGGGTGCTGACCGCGATCACCACCGAACCCGCTGTGGTCGTTGGGGATATCGAACTGCTCGATACCGCCGAGCGCGAGCTGGTGGTGTCGGGGTGGAACGACACCGCATACGACGTGGACGCCGAGTTGCCGGCTCGCTCCGCAGGCTCCGCTCACACCGCCAAGACGCTGGTCTCGATGTTCGAGGCTCAGCTCGCCGCGACCCCCGACGCGACCGCGCTGACGTTCGAGGGGACGAGTCTGACCTACGCCGAATTCGGCACCAGGGTCTACGGTTTGGCGCGTTGGCTCATCGAACGCGGTGTCGGCCCGGAATCGTATGTGGCCCTAGGTATGCGGCGCTCCATCGATCTGGTCGTCGGCATGTACGCGGTGACCGTGGCCGGTGGTGCGTATGTGCCGCTGGATCCGGATCATCCGGCCGAGCGCACGGAATACATTCTCGCCATGGCCGATCCGGTCTGCGTGCTGACCTCCGGCGACGATCTGAAGATCGATACCGCCCAGGTGCGCATCGACCTGCTCGACCTGTTCGGGCTGTCGGACGAACCGGTTTCCGACGCGGAACGACGTGCGCCGCTGCGTCCGTCGAATACCGCCTACGTGATCTTCACCTCGGGTTCGACCGGCCGTCCGAAGGGCGTGGCGGTGAGCCATGCGGCGATCGTGAACCGCCTGGTGTGGATGCAGTCGGCCTACGGGCTGACCGGCGCCGACGCCGTATTGCAGAAGACGCCGGCGACCTTCGACGTCTCGGTGTGGGAGTTCTTCTGGCCGTTGCAGATCGGTGCGCGCCTGGTCATCGCGAGGCCCGACGGGCATCGCGATCCGGCCTACCTCGCCGAGATCATCACCGCCGAGCGGGTCACCGTCACCCACTTCGTGCCGTCCATGCTGTCGGTCTTCGTGGCCGATGCGGCCGCGGGGCGGTGTGATTCGCTGCGGCTGGTCTTCGCCTCCGGTGAGGCACTGCCGCCCAAGCCCGCACATCGCTTGCGCGAGTTGACCGGTGCGGCGCTGCACAACCTGTACGGCCCGACCGAGGCCGCGGTCGACGTCACCTTCCACGAGGTGGTCGCGACCGATACCGACACCGTGCCGATCGGTGCGCCGGTCTTCAATACCCAGGTGTACGTGCTGGATTCGCGGCTGCGCCCGGTGCCGGTCGGTGTCGCGGGTGAGCTGTACCTCGCGGGCGATCAGCTGGCGCCCGGCTATGTCGCACGTCCGGATCTGACCAGCGATCGGTTCGTCGCGAACCCGTTCGGCGCCGAGGGTGCGCGCATGTACCGTACCGGCGACCTGGTGGCCTGGACCGCCGACGGTGAGCTGGAGTACCTGGGCCGTACCGACTTCCAGGTGAAGCTGCGCGGTCTGCGCATCGAACTCGGCGAGATCGAGCAGGCGCTCACCGCACTGGACGAGGTCGCCCAGGCGGTGGTCGTGGTGCGCGGTGATCAGCACACCGGCGACCAGCTCGTCGCGTACGTCATCGCGACGCCGAACCTGCGGCTGGATATCGAGACGGTGCGCGAGGATCTGGCGCGGCAGCTGCCCGCGTACATGGTGCCCTCGGTCGTGATCGTGCTCGACGAATTCCCGCTCAACGCCTCCGGCAAGCTGGACCGCAAGGCGCTGCCCGCACCGGTCTTCGAGGCCGCGGTATTCCGTGCGCCGACCACACCGGTCGAGGAGATCATCGCCGCCACCTATGCCGATGTGCTCGGCCTGGAGCGGGTTGGTCTGGACGACGACTTCTTCGCACTCGGCGGCAACTCGCTGAGCGCCACCCAGGTCGCCGCCCGGCTCTCGGCCGCGCTGGACACCGATCTCGGTGTCCGCGAACTCTTCGAGGCGTCCTCGGTGGCGGCACTTGCGGCCCGGGCGGAGTCGCGGGCCGGTGCCGGTGCGCGGGCGGCCCTGGTACCGCAGCAGCGCCCCGAGCGGGTGCCGCTGTCGCTGGCGCAGCAGCGCATGTGGTTCCTCAACCGCTTCGATCCGGAATCGGCCGTGGACAATATCCCGGCAGCGGTGCGGCTTTCCGGTCTGCTGGACCGGCAGGCACTGCAGATCGCGGTCGCCGATGTGCTGGCGCGCCACGAATCGCTGCGCACCTACTACCCGGAGGTCGACGGCACCGCGTACCAGTGGACCGTCTCCACCGGCAAGGTGATCCCGGATCTGTCGCCGATCGATGTCACCGAAGCCGAACTGCCGCGGCGTCTCGCGGAGGTCATGCTGAGCGGCTTCGACGTCACCGCCGAAGTTCCGTTCCGGGCACGCCTGTTCGAGATCAGCCCGACCGAACATGTACTCGCCCTTGTGGTGCACCACATTTCGGCCGACGGCTTCTCGATGGGTCCGCTCACCCGCGATGTGATGACCGCCTACGCCGCCCGCGTCGACGGCGGCGAACCCGCCTGGCGGCCGCTCGAGGTGCAGTACGCGGACTTCGCGCTGTGGCAGCGCGCGGTACTCGGCGCCGAAACCGATCCGGAGTCGGTGATCTCCGGGCAGATCGAGTTCTGGTCGAAGACCCTGCGCGGCCTGCCCGAACAGCTCGACCTGCCCGCCGACCGGCCGCGACCGGCGGTGGCGTCGGGTCGCGGTGCGACGCACGCCTTCGAGATCGACGCCGAAACCCATGGCAAGCTCACCGAACTCGCCCGCACCCGGGGCGCGACGCTGTTCATGGTCGCGCACACCGCGCTGGCCGTACTGCTGTCCCGGTTGTCCGGCGAGGAAGATGTCGCGATCGGCACCCCGATTGCGGGGCGTGGTGAACGCGCGCTCGACGACCTCATCGGCATGTTCGTCAACACCCTGGTGCTGCGGACCTCGATCGACGGCGACGCCAGCTTCACCGAGCTGCTGCGCACCGTGCGCGGCATCGATATCGGTGCGTTCGGGCACGCCGACCTGCCGTTCGAACGCCTGGTGGAGATCCTCAACCCGGCCCGTTCGCAGGCGCGTCATCCGCTGTTCCAGGTGATGCTCTCGTTCCAGAACATCGGCCAGAACAGCCTGGAACTGCCCGGACTCACGGTCAGCGGCGTCGAACTGCCCATCGATGTGGCCAAGTTCGATCTGCAACTGGTGCTTTCGGAGCAGACCGCGACCCCGACCAGCACCGTCAACGGTGCCGGTGCCACGGTCGCGCCGTCGGGTATCACCGCCGAATTGATCTACGCCACCGATCTGTTCGACGCCGACACCATGGCCGAATTCGGCGACCGGTTCAACCGGCTGCTGCGGGCCGTCGCGGCCGAACCGGATCGGGCGATCGGCGATATCGGCCTGCTCGACGAGCGGGAAGCCGAACTGGCGCTGCACGGTTGGAACGCCACCGAGCGTGATCTGGGTGCGGTGACCACGCTGGTGGACGAGTTCGCCAGGCAGGCGACGGCCACACCGGACGCCATCGCGATCGTGGATCCGGCGACGGGTGCGACGCTGACGTATGCCGAATTCGGTGCACGCGTGCACCGGTTGGCACGTCGTCTCATCGCGGCCGGGGTGGGCCCGGAAACTCTGGTGGCTCTTGGTCTGCGGCGCTCGGTCGACCTGGTGGTCGCGGCGTACGCGGTGCAGGAGGCCGGTGGCGGTTACGTGCCGCTGGACCTGGACCAGCCCGCGGAGCGGATCGGCTATGTGCTCGAATCGGCCGCACCGGTGTGCGTACTGACCACCTCGCGCGACGGCTTCGACGGCACCGGTCTGCCCGCACTCGTCATCGACGAGTTGGATCTGGACGAATACTCGGACGAGCCGGTCACCGATGCGGAGCGGATCGCACCGCTGCGGGCGGACAACACCGCGTATGTGATCTTCACGTCGGGTTCGACGGGTCGCCCGAAGGGTGTGGCGGTGCCGCATTCGGCGGTGGTGAACCAGATCCGTTGGATCACTGGCGAATACGGTATCGGTGTCGATGATGTGGTGTTGTTCAAGACTCCCGCCACGTTCGATGTGTCGGTGTGGGAGCTGTTCGGTCCGTTGAGCACGGGTGGCCGGATCGTGGTGGCGAGCCCGGATGGTCATCGTGATCCGCAGTACTTGGCGGAAGTCATTGCGGCCGAGCGGGTCACCATGACCTCGTTTGTGCCCTCGATGCTGACCGTCTTCGCCGGCAGTGTCGACGCTGCCGTCGGCGGTGCGGCCCTGGCCTCGCTGCGCGCACTGCTCATTGCCGGTGAGGCCTTCACCGCCGATGCGGCGCAGGCCATTCGCAAGGTGAGCTCGGCCGAGCTGTACAACCTCTACGGCCCGACCGAATTCACCGTCCACGCCACCCACGGATCCGTCGCCGAAAAGGTCGACGGCGCGGTGCCGATCGGCTTGCCGGTGTGGAATTCGCAGGCCTATGTGCTGGATTCGCGTCTGCACCCGGTGTCGCCGGGTGTCGCGGGCGAGTTGTACCTGGCCGGTGCGCAGCTGGCGCGCGGCTACTTCGGCCGTACCGATCTGACCGCGGATCGCTTCGTGGCCAACCCGTTCGGCGCACCGGGCGCACGCATGTACCGCACCGGCGACCTGGTCGCCAGGGCCGCCGATGGCGCCATCGACTATCTCGGCCGCACCGACTTCCAGGTCAAGCTGCGCGGTCTGCGCATCGAACTCGGTGAGATCGAAACCGCCCTCACCGCACACGATTCGGTGGCGCAGGCGGTGGCGCTGGTGCGTTCGGATGCCAGGACCGGCGATCAGCTGGTCGGCTATGTCGTACCCGTGAACGGCGGCGCGGTGGACGTCGACGAGTTGCGCAGGCATCTGACCGGGCAACTGCCGTCGTATATGGTGCCCGCGGCGCTGATGGTGCTCGACGCCATGCCGCTGAACCCGAACGGCAAACTCGATCGCCGCGCCTTGCCCGAACCCGCCTTCGAGGCACGGGAATTCCGTGCGCCGTCGACCCCGATCGAAGAGATCGTGGCCGACACCTTCGCCGAGGTGCTCGGTCTGTCGACTCGTGAGGCCGGGCGTGCGGTCGGTCTGGACGACGACTTCTTCGACCTCGGCGGCAACTCGCTGATCGCCACCCAGGTGGTCGCCCGCCTCGGCGCCGCACTCGATACCCGCATTCCGGTGCGGCTGCTGTTCGAGGCGCCGAATGTGGCCGCGCTGGCCGCGCGGATGGAGGCGCAGCAGGGCACCGGCGGTCGCCGGGAACTGGTGGCCGGACCACGGCCGGAACAGATTCCGCTGTCGCTGGCCCAGCAGCGGATGTGGTTCCTCAACCGCTTCGACAACCGGACCGCCGTCAACAACATCCCGCTCGCGGTCCGGCTCACCGGCGCACTCGACACCGATGCGCTGCGACTGGCCGTCGCCGACGTGGTGGATCGGCACGAGGTGCTGCGCACCGTCTACCCGGAGACCGCCGACGGTCAGGGCGTGCAGGTTGTACTGCCCGCCGGTCAGGTCCACCTCGACCTGACCCCGGTCGTGGTGTCGGAGACCGATATTCGCTTTTCGATCAGTGAGCTGGTGCTGACCGGCTTCGATGTCACCGCCGAGGTTCCGGTGCGCGCCAAGCTGTTCCGGCTCGAGGCGCCGATGGACGGCTCGCTGCCCGATACCCACGTGCTCGTGTTCGTGGTGCACCACATCTCCGGTGACGGCTGGTCGGTGCGCCCGCTGGCCCGCGATGTGATGGTCGCCTACGCGGCTCGCAACCGCGGCGAATCGCCCGCTTGGGCGCCGCTGCCGGTGCAGTACGCCGATTTCGCGCTGTGGCAGCGCGAAACACTCGGCTCCGAGGACGATCCGGCCTCGCTGATCGCCAAGCAGGTCGCGTACTGGTCCGAGAGCCTGGCCGGGCTGCCCGATCAGCTGGATCTGCCGTCGGATCGTTCGCGTCCGGCCGTCGCATCCAACCGCGGTGATGTCTACGAATTCGGCATCGACGCGGCGCTGCTGGCCGAACTCAACGCACTGGCCCGCGCACAGGGTGCGAGCCTGTTCATGGTGGTGCACGCGGGGTTCGCGGCACTGCTGGCGCGACTGTCCGGTAGCGATGACATTGCCGTCGGCACCGCCGTCGCGGGTCGCGGTGAGGCCGTACTCGACGACGCGATCGGCATGTTCGTCAATACGCTGGTGCTGCGTACGCCGGTCGACGCCGGTGCGTCCTTCGCCGAGTTGGTGGCGCGGGCCAGGGAAACCGATCTGGCCGCCTTCGGCCACGCGGACCTGCCGTTCGAGCGGCTGGTCGACATCCTCAATCCGGCCCGTTCGCAGGCGCGGCATCCGCTGTTCCAGGTGATGCTGTCGTTCCAGAACACCGGCGAGGCGGCCTTCGAACTGCCCGGCCTCGAGGTGGCCGGCGTCCCGCTCGATGTGGTGACCGCGAAATTCGATCTGCATCTGAACCTCGCGGACCGGATGGACGCGGCCGGGAACGCCGACGGCATGACCGCCGAATTCGCCTATGCGACCGATATGTTCGACGCGAAGACGATCGCCGGTGTCGCCCAGCGCCTGAACCGTCTGCTGCGGGCCGTGGTCGCGGATCCGGCCGTCGCGGTCGGTGACATTGATCTGCTCGATGCCGCCGAGCGCACGAAGGTGCTCGACAAGTGGAACGACACAGCGCATATCGTTGATGCCGAACTCACCCTGGTCTCGATGTTCGAGGATCAGGCCGCCCGGAGTCCGAAGGCGATCGCGCTGACCTTCGAAGGGACGAGTCTTTCCTACGGTGAGTTCACCGCGCGGGTGAATCGACTCGCGCGGCACCTGATCTCGCTGGGGGTCGGACCGGATTCGATGGTCGCGCTCGGTATGCGCCGGTCCTTCGAGCTGGTGATCGGTATGTACGCGGTGAGCGTCGCGGGTGGTGCGTATGTGCCGCTGGATCCGGATCATCCGGCTGAGCGCACCCGGTATGTGCTCGGCACCGCGAACCCGGTGTGCGTGCTGAGCACCGCCGCCGACGAGTTCGACGCGGGCACGACGACCGCGCTGGATATCGCGGCGCTGGATCTGTCGGCGTACTCCGACGAACCGGTGACCGATGCGGAACGTCTTGCACCGCTGCGGCCGTCGAATACCGCCTATGTGATCTTCACGTCGGGTTCGACCGGTCGACCGAAGGGGGTCGCGGTCAGCCATGCCGCGATCGTCAACCGTCTGGTGTGGATGCAGTCCGAATACGGGTTGGATCGCGGCGATGTGGTGCTGCAGAAGACCCCCGCCACCTTCGATGTGTCGGTATGGGAATTCTGGTGGCCGCTGCAGGTCGGCGCGCGCCTGGTCATCGCCAAGCCCGACGGGCATCGCGATCCGGCCTACCTGGTGCGGACCATCGCCGACGAGCAGGTCACCACCGTGCACTTCGTGCCGTCCATGCTCTCGGTCTTCGTGGCCGATGACCGGGCCAGCGAATGCTTCGACCTGCGCAACGTCTTCGCCTCCGGTGAGGCGCTGCCCGCCGTGACCGCACAGCGGTTGCGCGAGCTGACCGGTGTCTGGCTGCACAACCTGTACGGCCCGACCGAGGCCGCGGTCGATGTCACCTATCACGAGGTGACCGACTCCGACACCCTCTCGGTGCCGATCGGTGCCCCGGTCTTCAATACCCAGGTGTACGTGCTGGATTCGCGGCTGCACCCGGTGCCGGTCGGTGTCGCGGGCGAGCTGTACCTCGCGGGCGATCAGCTGGCGCGCGGCTATGTGGCGCGTCCGGATCTGACGGCGGATCGCTTCGTCGCCAACCCGTTCAGCACCGGCAAGCGCATGTACCGCACCGGTGACCTGGTCCGATGGGTGCCTGCATCGCGAAGCGATTCGATGAGGGGTGGTGGCCGGGCGACGGGTGGGCCCGCGAATGGCGAGTTGGAGTACCTGGGCCGTACCGACTTCCAGGTGAAGCTGCGCGGTCTGCGCATCGAGCTCGGCGAGATCGAATCCGCGCTGACCGCGCTGGAGACGATCGCTCAGGCGGCCGTGGTGGTCCGCTCCGACGATCGCCTCGGCGATCAGCTGGTGGCGTACGTGATCGCGGCGGCGGACCGTTCGGTCGATATCGACGCGGTGCGTGCCGAACTCGCGGCCGATCTGCCCGCGTATATGGTGCCGACGGCATTCGTGGTGCTGGATGCGTTCCCGCTCAACGCCTCTGGCAAGCTCGACCGCAAGGCATTGCCCGCCCCCGTCTTCGAGGCGAAGGTGTTCCGCGCACCGTCGACTCCGATCGAGGAGATCGTGGCGAGCGTCTACTGCGACGTACTCGGCATCGCCCGGGTCGGCCTGGACGACGACTTCTTCGAACTCGGCGGCAACTCGCTGCTGGCCACCCAGGTGACCGCGCGCATCGGTGCCGCACTGGACACCCAGCTCGCGGTGCGCGATCTGTTCGAGGCGTCGACGGTCGCCGCGCTGGCCGCCAAGGCCGAACACAATGCCGGATCCGGCCGCACCAGGCCGCGGCTGGTCGCGGGGGAGCGGCCCGCCCGTATTCCGCTCTCGCCCGCGCAGCAGCGGTACTGGTTCCTCAACCAGTTCGATACCGCCACCTCGGCGGTGGACAACATTCCGCTGGCGGTGCGGTTGTCCGGTGCGCTCGACGTGGCGGCGCTCGAGCAGGCGCTCGGTGACGTATTCGCGCGGCACGAGGTGCTGCGGACCACCTATCCGAGCTCGGCCAGCGGCCCGCACCAGGTGATCCTGTCCGCCGACCAGGCCGTACCGGAGCTGACCGTCACCGATATCGACGAGTCGGATCTGGTTCGCACGGTCATCGAATTCGCGCTCACCACCTTCGATGTCACCGTGCAGGTGCCGCTGAAGGTCGCGCTGTTGCGGATCGCCGAACACGATCACGTGCTGGCGTTCACGGTGCACCATGTCGCGGCCGACGGTTCGTCGATGGGCCCGCTGGCCCGCGATGTCATGGCGGCGTATGTGGCACGGGCGCAGGGTGAGATCCCGCAGTGGCTGCCGTTGCCGGTGCAGTACGCCGACTACGCGCTGTGGCAGCGTTCGGTGCTCGGTTCCGAGGACGATCCGGAATCGCTTGCCGCACAGCAGGTCGCGTACTGGCAGTCCGCGCTCGCGGGTCTGCCCGATCAGTTGGAGCTGCCCGCCGACCGGCCGCGCCCGCCGGCGCAGTCGTTCCAGGGCAAGGCGATTCGCTTCGAGATCGCGCCGGACAAGCACGCACGCCTGCACGAATTGGCGCGGGCCAATAACACCTCGCTGTTCATGGTTGTGCACGCGGCACTCGCGGTGCTGCTGGCCCGGCTCTCGGGCACCGACGATATCGCGGTCGGTACGCCGATCGCGGGTCGCGGCGAGCGTGAACTCGACGATCTGATCGGCATGTTCGTCAACACCCTGGTGTTCCGTACCCGAGTGCAGCCAGGCGATACCTTCGCCGATCTGCTCGCCGATGTTCGCGAACGGGATCTCGAGGCGTTCGCGAACGCCGACGTGCCGTTCGAGCGGCTGGTCGAGGTGCTCAACCCGGAGCGTTCGACGGCACGCAATCCGCTGTTCCAGATCGGTCTTTCGTTCCAGAACCTGGCCGAGACCACCTTCACGCTGCCCGGCCTGTCGGTGAGCGCGGTGAACTTCGATTCACAGCTGGCCAAGACCGATCTGCACGTCACGCTCTACGACCGCTACGCCGACGACGGCACCCCGGCCGAGATCGTCACCGAATTCGGTTATGCCATCGACCTGTTCGACGAGGCGACGGTGCAGAGTTTCGCGGACCGGTTCCTGCGGGTGCTGGACGCGGTCGTCGCCGATGCGGCGCAGCCGGTCGGCGAGATCGATCTGCTCGCGCCGCAGGAGAGCGCACGGATCCTCACGCAGTGGAATGCCACCGCGCACGAGGTCGATACCACCGCGACGCTGGTATCGCTGCTCGATGCGACCGTTGCGGCTACTCCGGACGCGATCGCGGTGGTCGCGGATGTGCCCACCGGCGGCAAACTCGAGCTGACCTACGCCGAACTCGATGCGCAGGTGAACCGACTGGCGCGGTACCTGATCGAGCGTGGTGTCGGGTCGGAGGATCGGGTCGCGCTGGCCATCCGCCGGTCGGCGGATCTGGTCGTCGCGATGTACGCGGTGGCGAAGGCCGGTGCGGCGTATGTGCCCGTCGATCCGGATCAGCCCGCCGACCGCGTCGAGTACATCCTCGGCACCGCCGCTCCGGTGTGCGTGCTGACCACCGGTCGCGAGGGATTCACCTCCGCGACGGTCGATGCCGTCGCCATCGATGAACTCGACCTGTCGCCGTACTCGGATGCCCCGGTATCCGCGGACGAACGACTCGGCACCCTGACCGCGGCGAATACCGCGTACGTGATCTTCACGTCGGGTTCGACCGGCCAGCCGAAGGGTGTGGCACTGCCGCACGGCGCGATCGCCAACCAGTTGCAGTGGAAGACCAGCGAATTCGGCCTCGGCGCCGCGGACGCGGTGCTGCTGAAGACGGCCGCGACCTTCGACCTTTCGGTGTGGGAGTTCTGGTCGGCGGCGGTATCCGGTGGCCGACTGGTCATTGCGATCGCCGACGGACATCGCGATCCCGCGTACCTCAACACCCTGATGCGCGATACCGGTGTCACCACACTGCATGTGGTGCCCTCGATGTTGGACGCGCTGCTGACCGAATCGGACGGACACCTGCCCGACTCGTTGCGCCGGGTGCTGGCGATCGGTGAGGCGTTGCCCGCCGCGACCGCACAGCGGTTCCGGACGGCCAACGCCGCTACGCTGTTCAATCTCTACGGTCCGACCGAGGCCGCGGTGTCGATCACCAACCATGCGGTGACCGACGCGGATGCCGTCTCGGTGTCGATCGGTGCTCCGGAGTGGAACAGCCGTGTCTACGTGCTGGATTCGCGTCTGCGTCCGGTGCCGTTGGGTGTTTCGGGTGAGTTGTATCTGGCCGGTGCGCAATTGGCGCGCGGCTACTTCGGACGGCCGGATCTGACCGCGGAGCGGTTCGTGGCCAACCCGTTCGAGTCCGGTGCGCGCATGTACCGCACCGGTGACCTGGTGGCCTGGAATGCCGACGGTGAGCTGGAATACCGCGGCCGCACCGACTTCCAGGTGAAGATCCGCGGTTTCCGCATCGAACTCGGCGAGATCGAGGCGGCCCTGCTGCGGCAGACCGCGATCACCTCGGCCGCAGTGCTCGCACATACCGATCCGGCGCTCGGTGACCGCCTCGTCGCCTATGTCGTCCCGGCCACCGGTGAACTCGACAAGCGCGCACTGCAGTCGGCGCTGGCGGCCGAGCTGCCGTCCTACATGGTGCCCAGTGCCTTCCTGGCGCTGGAAGCGCTGCCGCTCAATGCCAACGGCAAACTCGATCGAAATGCGCTGCCGCAGCCCACCTTCGAACATGCCGCGTTCCGCGCGCCGGTCTCACCGGTAGAGCAGATCGTGGCCGGTGTGTTCGCCGATGTGCTCGGCATCGAGCGGATCGGCGCCGATGACGATTTCTTCGCCCTCGGCGGTAACAGCATCCTGTCGATCCAGTTGGTGTCGCGGGCGAAGGCACTCGGCGTGGTGTTCTCCGTGCGCGATGTCTTCGATCAGCGCAGCGTCGCGGGACTTGCGGCCATCGCCAAGTCGACCGCGGATCTGCGGCCGACGATGGCCGAGCTGCCCGGTGGTGGGGTCGGCGAGATCCCGCTGCCGCCGAGCATCGCGGCGGTGCTGGCACTCGGCGCGTCCTACCAGCGTTTCTCGCATGAGGCGACAGTGACCCTGCCGAGCGAACTCGATCGCGACGCACTGCGCGTGGCGATCGCGACAGTGGTCGACCGGCACGACGCCCTGCGCACGCGACTGCGTCAGGCGGGCGAGGGCGCGACGTTCGCGGCGCTCGACCGCGGCGCCATCGATATCGATGCGCTGGTGCACGAGGTTTCGGCCGACGCCACCCTGTCCGAGGACTACGGCCACGACGAGCTCATCCGGCTCGCCGATAACGAACGCGCGGCCGCGGCCGATCGTCTCGATCCGGCGAACGGTGTGATGGCACAGTTCGTGCACATCACCGCGGATAAGCTCGACGGCGGCAATTTCGTGCTGGTCGTGGTGCACGCCTTCGCGGCCGACCCGAAGTCTGTCGGCGTCGTGACCTCGGACCTGCTGGATTCGGTCGAGGATGGGTCGCTCACCCTGCCGGAGGTCGGCACCTCGCTGCGGCGCTGGGCATACGGTCTGACCGATGAAGCGAGCGCCCGTGCCGCCGAACTGCCGTTCTGGCATGAGGTTTCGGCAACGCCGGATCCGCTGCTGGGTGCGCGCGCATTCGATCCCGCGCTGGATACCGTCGCCTCGGTGCGGCGGGTTCGGGTCGAGGTGCCGACGGCGGTCTCCGAGGTCCTGCTCACCGCCGTGCCGACGCGGTTCCACGGCGGCGTACCGGACGGGCTGTTGTCGGCCTTGGCCATGGCCCTGGTGCGCTGGCGCGGCGAAGAGCACGGATCGGATGTGCTGGTCCGGCTCGACGGCGACGGGCGTGCGGCGGTTCGCGACGCCGAATTGTCGCGCACCGTTGGTGCTTTCACCACGACCTACCCGGCCCGGCTCGATCTCGGCGATATCGATCTGGCCGATGCGTTCACCGGCGGTCATGCCGCGGGTGCCATCGTCAAGTCGGTGAAGGAGCAACTGCTCGCGGTGCCGGATCAGGGCGCTGGCCACGGCCTGCTGCACCTGCCGCAGGTGGGTCAGGTGAGCTTCCGGTATCACGACGCGGTGATCAAGACCGAGCGCGGTGCCGATATGCCCGCGAACGGTGCGGTCGATATCACCGTCACCGTGGACGATGCGGACGATGGTCGGCGTCTGCTGGCCACCTTCGAGTTCCCGGTGGGTCTGCTCGCCCCGGAGCGGGTGCAGGAGCTGGCGGATCTGTGGGTCGCCGCGCTCACGGCGCTGGGGAAGCATGCGCAGCGACCGGATGCGGGTGGTCACACACCGTCGGATCTGTCGCTGGTGCAGGTCGGTCAGTCCGATATCGACCTGTGGGAGCAGACGTACCCCGGCCTCAGTGATGTCTGGCCGGTCTCGCCGCTGCAGTCCGGTCTGCTCTTCCACGCGCTGATGACCACGGCCACCGTGGACGTCTACACCATGCAGGCCGTGGTGCAGTTGGCCGGTGCGGTGGATGTCGAACGGCTGCACGCGGCCGCGCAGGCGATCCTGGATCGTTACCCGAACCTGCGCACCGCATTCGTCACCGACGCCACCGGGCAGGTCAGGCAGGTCGTGCTCGATCGGCTCGAAGTGCCGTGGCGGATCGTGGATCTCACCGAGCTGCCGGAGGCGGAGCGGGCCGAGGAACTGCGGCGCAGGATCGAGTCGGATCACGCGGATCGCTTCGATATGTCCGCGCCGCCGCTGGTGCGCTACACGCTGTTGCGTACCGCGGCGCAGGAGTGGTCGCTGGCGATCACCACGCACCATGTGCTGGTCGACGGCTGGTCGATGCCGCTGCTCATGCGGGATCTGCTGGTGCTCTACGCGACTCGCGGCGATCAGTCGGCGCTGCCGCACGTCTCCTCTTACCGCGACTTCCTGGACTGGCTCGCCACCCGCGACCAGGACGCGTCGCTGCGGACCTGGGCCGAGGCCTTCGATGGTGCGACCGAGCCGACCGAGTTGGCGACGCCGGCACGGACCGTCGAGACCTACGAGACCGCCAAACTGGTCACCGAAATCGACGCCGACCGCACCCGCCAGCTCACCAAGCACTGCGCCGAACTCGGCATCACGGTGAACACCCTGGTGCAGGCGGCGTGGGGCATTCTGCTCGGCCGGCTCACCGGCCGCGCCGATGTGGTGTTCGGCGCGACGGTTTCCGGTCGGCCCGCCGAACTGCCGGGTGTGGAATCGATGGTCGGCCTGTTCATCAATACGCTCCCGGTCCGGGTGCGTATCGACGACCGCGCGACCATCGACGATCAGCTCAAGCGATTGCAGCGCGACCAGACCGATCTGCTCGACCACCACTACGTCGGACTCGCCGATATCCAGCGCGCCGCTGGAATCGGATCGCAGTTCGACACCCTGCTGGTGTTCGAGTCGTATCCGATCGATCGCGAAGCGATCGCCGCCGCGAGTTCGATCGACGGCATGTCGGTGACCGATGTCGGTGTCGACAGTGCGACGCATTACCCGCTGACCCTGCAGGTGACCGCGGAGTCCACCCTGGAGTTCACCCTCGAATACCTGCTCAGCCGGTTCACGGCGGACGAGGTGGAGACCCTGTCCACCAGGTTGATCCGGGTGCTCGACGCGCTGCTCGGCGATCCGGCCGGACTGGTCGGCGATATCGATATCCTCGACGCCGGTGAGCGGGCTCGCCTGCTCGTCGAATCCGGTATCGCGGCAACGGTTCCCGCGCCCGAACCGGTGGGCCGGGTGGGTGCGCGCACGGTGTCGAAGGTGCTCGCCGAGGTCGTCGAGGCCGATCCCGAGGCGCCCGCGTTGCTGGTCGACGGCGATGAAATCGCCTACCACGTACTGGATCGCCGTTCGTCGCAGCTGGCTCGGGTGCTCATCGAGTACGGTGCCGGACCCGGCGATGTGATCGCCATCGCACTGCCGCGTTCGGTGGATGCGGTGGTCGCGGTCTGGGCCGTCCAACAGGCCGGTGCTGCCTGCTTGTTCGCCGGTGATCTGACCGCCGACGAAATGGCAGCTGCCGGAGCCGGTTTCGGGATCACCCTGGAGCCGGTCGACGGCCCGATCACCTGGCTGGTGCCGAGCGATCCGACGGTGCAGGCCGAACTGGCCGCCGCGCCGTCGCATCCGGTGTCCTACGCGGATCGGGTGCGCCCGCTCGCCGAGGAACATCCCGCCTTCGTGGTGCTCGCGGCGGACGGCTCGGTGCAGGCGCTCAGCCAGACCGAGGCGCTGGAGCGGGCGGATCGAGTGCGCTCGGAATACGAGATCGATTACGAGTCGACGACATTCACCACCGCGGTCTCCGGCCGCGCCGCGCTGCTGGAGTTCCTGGCAGCGGCAACCGCCGGTGCCCTGTCGGTACTGCCGAGCGCGGATTCGGTGCCCGATGATCTCGCCGACGGCGAAGTCAGCCATTGGTTCGTCACGGTGGACGAGGCAACCGACGCGGCCGACGAGAACATACGCATCGTGATCGTCGAGTAGCGCCCTACCGCCCGAAATCCCCGCACCGCACCCGAGGTGCGGGGATTCGTGCCACCATCGAGCGGAGTTGCGATCATGGCGTAGCCACCATTGACTCAGCTCAATGCACCAGCGGGCTGGTGCACCGCTGACACGTGCTCCTCCGGCTAGACTCGGACGGAGTCAGCGGACATCGTTCGCTCCCGTGCGGCGAGGTTGGAGGTGGTTCCAATGGCAATGCCCGTTCCCAGGTCCGATCGTTGGACAGCCGAGGACCTCGATCACATGCCCGAAGACGGATTACGGTACGAGGTGCTGAATGGCCAGCTCGTCGTGAACGCTGCTCCCAAACCGCGACATCAATGGCTGATTCAGTGGCTGGTGCGCGCACTCGTTGATGTTGTGCCACCCGGGTATGTCGTGCTGGAAGGCGTCGGGGTGCTGATCGGCGATGACGAGCCGATTCCCGATGTCATGGTGGCTACCGACCCGATCGACTGGGACGCCCGGGGTGTTCCGGCCGAACAGGTGAAACTGGTCGTCGAAGTGGTATCCAAATCAACGACCTTGCAGGACCGCATGGTCAAGCCTGTTCTCTATGCCGCAGCCGGTATCCCGAACTACTGGCGCGTCGAGATCAACCCGTTCAAAGGCCAACTCCGCGACGAAACGTTGCCGGTCCTGTTCGCGCATGCCCTTGGCGCGGACGACACCTACGAACGGACGCACCGGGTGGCGGCTGGAGACACCGTCACCCTGCGCGGTCCCTTCGAGTTCACGGTGGATCCGGCGTCACTGATGCCCTGAGTCGGACACCGTCGCCGCAACGCTGGCCTGCTTCCTCGGCAGCAGGGTCAGGGCCGCATGCCGTGACGAGCTTCGGGCGCTCGATGGTCAATGCCGCGCCTCTGTGCTGGGTGCGAGCGCGAGCAGTTCGTCGACGGACCATTGGTCGTCGGCGTGTTTGCCGAGGTTGCTGGCCAGGACTCGGCCGTCGGGGGCGATGAGGAAGTCGCCGGGTAGGCCCAGGCGGCCGCCTTCGGGTTTGCCCGGGGGAGCGGGTTTTTCCTTGCGCAACGCGGCTCGGGTCGCGGTGACGACGCCCCGGATGATGGCGGGCCAGGCGCGCGGGTCGAGTAGGGCACGGGGTGCGGCTTCGATGCCGAACTCGCGGTAGAGGTTTCGGTCCGGGTCGGCGATCAGGTCGAAGGGGAGGTCGCCTTCGTAGGTGCGCAATTCGGCTGCACTGGAATGGAAGACGACGACCTCGCGGATATTCGCGGCGAGGATCTCATCGTGTCGCACCGCGAACGAGCGCAGATGCAGGTTGCAGATCGGGCATCCGGCGAAGCGGCGAAACTGCAGGTGTATCAGGCAATCCTGATCGGGGATGTGAATTGTGCTGTCGGCGATGGTGACCAGTGCCCGGTCGGCCACCGTAGTCGGCAAGGACATGAGAACTCCCTTCGTAGGTGTACGTCGTACGCCTACAAACAAGTATGCGCGTACCTTGTACGCTGTCAACCCGTGCCCCGTCCTCGCTCGCTGACCAGCCCCGCCATAGCGGCCGCCGCCATCGCTGTGCTCGATCGCGACGGACTGTCCGGCCTGACCATGCGCGCGGTCGCCAAGGAACTCCGTATCGCCACCATGGGGCTCTACCGGTATGTCGCCGACCGCGACGAACTGGAGGTGCTGCTCGTCGACCACCTCCTCGCCACCATCGACCTGACCCCACCGAAGGCTCCGGACTGGCGTGATCGCGTCACGGCACTACTGGACCGGATGCGCACTGCGATCTGCACTCATCCGGCGGCGGTCCCGCTCGTCGTGCGCCACCGCCAGTCCGCCCCTGCCAGCGTGCGCTGGATCGAGGCGATGCTGACGGTCCTCACCGCCGCGGGCTTCACCGGCATCGGCCGAGTCCTGGCCCAGCGCACCCTTGTCGCCTACCTCCTCGGCCACCTCCAGAACGAGCACTACGGCCCGCTCTCCGGCGCGGGCACCGCCGCCATGACCCGACTCACCCCCGCCGACTACCCCCTCCTCACCGAAACCGCAACGGACGCCCGAAAAGTCGATGCCGAAACGGAATTCCGCCTCGGCATCGAAATCGTCTTGCGCGGTCTGGCCCCATAACGCCGCGAGCGGAGGTCGACGGCGAGCAAGGGGCGCCGATGGGCCGGTAGCGTGCCCGGTGTGCCCACGCGGGGGATCGATTCGAGCCGATGCGGATAATCCGAAACGAGTGCGGCTGGCCAGAGGTCTGCCGCAGGGGATTTCGCGGGCGTCCGCTACCGGGTCGGGACGCGGCGATGCGAGCGCCCGAGGACCAATAGTCCGCAGCGGCCGGTGATTCAGCGGATGAGCCCGGGAATAGTCATGGTTTCGCCCATGATGCGCGCGCCTGCGTCATTGAGGTGCAGGCCGTCACCGGAATCCAGGTCGGGCCGGATGAAGTCACGATCAGCCGGATCTTCCACGGCGGCCGCCACATCGAAAACGCCGTCGAAGATGTCTGTGGTGCGCAGCCATTCGTTGACGGCAGTACGAACCCGCAGCCCCTCGGCGACATTGAGGTCCGGATAGATCACACCGGCAAAGGGCCCGATGGTGTTCGCGTAGACCTTCAGCCCAGCGGCCCGAGCACGTTCGGCAACCGTGGTGAATCCGGCGATCAGGTCATCGGCGGGTGAGGTGTGGTTGTCGAGCATCAGGTCGTTGATGCCGAAGTTCAGCACCACATGCGTCACGCCGGGGACGGCGAGGACGTCGCGGTCGAACCGAGCCAGGCCGTGCTCGCCGATCTGATCGGTCAGCAGACGGGTTCCGCCGATGCCCTGGTTGAGCGCCCACCCGGCGACGAGGCGTTCATTGAGCACGTCGACCGAGCGGCGGTTGGCGCCCGAGGTCGAGCCGACGCCTTCGAACCAGGAGTCGCCGAATGCGACCACGATCGGGGCGTCCGATGTCGTGAGCACGTCGACGCCGGTCACGTAGAACCGTGAGGTGGTCTCCTCGGCGTCGGACAGCGCGAGCGCGGCGGTCTGGTTGCCCTCGGCCACGTAGCTGGATTCCATCGGCAGTTGCGAAAACGGCGCCAGGCCGGTCGCTTCCGGCAGGTACACGCTCAGCACCAGGTCGGTACCGGGTGTCGTCACGAAATCGACCGGGTCGCTGACGATATCGGCTCCGGCCGCAATGGTCGTATGCGCCTTGCCGTCGAAGAGCAGTCCGGTATCGGTCTCCGTCACGATCTCGGCGCCGGACTTGCGCACCGCGATACGGGCCGCGCCGATGGTCACCGGCGTGGGGCCGTAGCGGTTGGTCAGGCGCACCCGCAACTGCTCGCCGCCGCCGACCAGGTGCAGCACTTGGCGCACCGTGTGATCGGCGAAGTTGCGCGGCTCGACCAGGCGGATCCGCTCGGTCGGGTCGACCAGGGGGGAACGGAAGCTTGCGACCCAGTGCGGTGCGGCAGTCATCTGAATCTCCATTTAGTTGCGGTGCGGAATATTGCGATGACAACAATCTAGCGCATATGTTCCGCATGTCAACTATCCTCGTCGCAACTATCTCGGCTAGGCTCGCCGATGTGAATGCGACGGACCTCTTCGACGACCCGAGGCTCACCACGATGGGCCTGCTCTACGAGGTGCACGACGGCCTGCTCCGGAAGTTGGAGCCGACCTGGAAGAAGCACGGCCTATCGGGTCTGGACGCCAACGCGCTGATGCGGTTGAGCCGCTCGGCCGGGCGGCGGCTACGGATGACCGATCTCGCGGCCCAGACGAATCTGTCGACCAGTGGTGTCACCCGACTGGTCGACCGGCTGCAGCGCAACGGCTTCGTCCGCCGCGAGCTCGACGCCGCGGACCGGCGCAGCTCCTACGCGGTACTCACCGCGGCGGGTGCGACCAGGCTGGCGCGCGTGCTGCCCGAATATCTCGAGGTTGTCGAGCGGTGGTTCACCGGTCTGCTGACTCGCGACCAGCTCGACGGCTTGGTCGCGGGGCTGCGTATCGTTCGCGACGAGGTCAGCCCGCAGGCGACGGCATATGAACCGGAGTAGACCACCGAAATCGTTTGCTCCGGACAACTGATCACCGGGCAGCGGGCAGTATTCGGGTGCGACGGCCGGGCTGGTCATCTGATCACGCGTCCCTGAGCCGCTCCAAGCCGTCGAGGATCAGCTCGAGGCCGAAATCGAAATCGGCGATGCCGTTATGGGTGCCCGCGATGACGCGCCGGGCCAGCGCGTTCATATGCGGGTACTCCTCGGCCGGGATGAGCGGCAGGAATTCCGTTGCGGCGCGGGCGTATTCGGCAGGTTCCAGCGGAAAATTCTGCTCTTGCAGGGTGAATCCGTAGATATGGCTGTCGAGCGCATTCCAGGCCCGGTCGGCCTGCTGATAGGTGAAGCCCGCCGCGAGCAGGCAGCCGACCGTGGCATCGATGTAGTGCAGCATGGCCGGACCGACATTGATCCGGGAGCCGATGAGGCCGGTGGCCCAGGGGTGTCGCCGCAGCATCTCGTGCGCCGAGGTGGCGCGCTTGCGCAGCGCGGCCTTCCAGTCGCCGCCGATCGCAGGGGCCTCGATCTCCGCCACGACCAGGTCGACGATGCCGTCGAGCAGATCGTCCTTATTCGTGACGTGGTTGTAGAGCGACATCGCCTCGACGCCCAACGCCTGTGCGAGCTTGCGCATGGACAGTGCGGTGAGCCCGTGCTCGTCGGCGAACTGGACGGCGGTGCGCAGCACGCGATCACGGTTCAGCGGCGTGCGGGTCGCGCTGGCGGGTGTTTCGGCCATCGGCCCCTTCTCTCTTGACGTACTTACGCTGTAAGCGTACCGTCCTCACTATCCTACTTACAGTGTAAGTGCAGCGGAAATCGCAGGTGAGGAAGTCTTATGTCGCAAGCGCGGGCGGTCCGGTCGAGCGGCGGGGTAGCGACGATGAACGCGATCGTGGCCCCGAAATACGGTTCCAGTGCGGTGCTCCGGACGGAGGTGATGGATCGCCCGGAACCTGGTCCGGGCGAGGTGCTGGTTCGGGTGCGTGCGGCGGCGGTGTGTAGCGGTGACGTCCATCTGCTGACCGGCAAGCCGTATCTGATCCGTTTGATGGGCTTCGGTGTTCGGCGCCCCAGGTATCGGGTGATCGGACATGACCTGGCGGGTGACGTGGTCGCGGTCGGGCCCGATGTGCACGCCTTCCGAATCGGTGACGAGGTGTACGGCGCGGTGGTCTCGGGAGCGTTCGCCGAATACGTCCGCGTTCCAGTGGACACCCTCGCCCGCAAACCCGCCGAGCTCACATTCGAACAGGCTGCGGCGGTGCCGGATTCGGGCATGACCGCACTGCAGGGATTGCGCGATGTCGGACAATTGCGCGCCGGTCGGTCGGTGCTGATCAACGGTGCATCCGGTGGCGTCGGCACCTTCGCGATCCAAATCGCCAAGGCTCTCGGTGCGCAAGTGACCGCCGTCTGCAGCACCCGCCACGCCGAGGCTGTCCGCGCCCTCGGCGCAGACCACGTAATCGACTACACCACAGCGGATTTCACCGCCCAGAGCGGCCGCTACGATGTGCTGCTCGACCTGGTCGGCAACCGCTCCCTAGCCGACTGCCGCCGCATCCTCACTCCCAACGGCGTCTTCGTGTCCTCGGCAGGTGCCCCCGGCGGCAACTGGCTCGGCCCGGTCAGCTGGATCGGAAAGGTCGTCCTGGCCGATATCTTCGCCACCCAGACCCTGCGGCCGCTGCTCATGCGCCCCCGCGCCGCCGATCTCGACTACCTGACGGATCTCGCTGCCCGCGGACTACTGCAACCACTGATCGAACGCCGCTACCCACTGGCCGATGCCGCCGCCGCGGTAGCCCACGTAGCCGACGGCCACGCCCAGGGCAAAACAGTCATCCTCGTCTGATCGTCGACCGCCTCGATGACGCCCACGGTGGGGGCGATGCGTTCGGCGGCGACCTGCGCTGAAAAAGTGGGCCTGTTTCGGCATGTCGCGGCCGGAGCAGGCCCACAATCTATGTCAGCAGGACGTGTTGGCAGGGGTGAGCCGCATGAGTGAACCGAGACGGATTACTCAGCAACATCGAGAAGACTTCTGGCGCAGCTGCGGATGGTCCCCGGACCTCCCCGCGGCCGAACGCCGCACCATCGAGGAACTCTGGGACGACAACTCCATCGATCTGGCCGAAGTCTTCGGCTGGTAACTCGCGCAGGGCTAGGCGGTGAGTTCGCCTGCGCGCTGCCAGGAGTCGCGTTCCTCGGTGAACGCTTCCGATTGCATGGCGCGGAATGCGTCGATGGATTCGGCGTTGTCGGAGAGGAACTTTCGGTAGTCGGCGAGTGCGAATTCACCGTCTTCGGCGGTCACCTCGATCTGGCCCGCGGTGAAGTCGGCGCGCAGGTCGAGGAGTTCATCCGCCCCGACGGGATACCAGCGGATGCGATCGAAGTAGCGCAGCAGCCACGGCGGGTCGTCGGGGTCGTCGCCGGGGTGGCGGTGGTTCCAAACCTGGGTTGTGCGGCCGACGAATTGGTAGCCGCCGGGGCCCTCCATACCGTAGATGCACAGGTAGGCCCCGCCGATACCGACGGCATTCTCGGGAGTCCAGGTGCGCGCCGGGTTGTACTTCGTGGTGACCAGCCGATGACGCGGATCGGTCGGTGTCGCCACCGGTGCGCCCAGATAGACATCGCCCAGTCCGAGCACCAGGTACTCGGCCCCGAACACCGTGTCGTAGACGTCCTGGACCGAGTCCAATCCGTTCATGCGCCGGATGAATTCGATATTCCATGGGCACCAAGGGGCGTCGGCTCGTACGCCGTGCATGTAGCGGGTGATCGCCTCCCGGGTCGACGGATCGTCCCAGGACAGCGGCAGATGTACGGTACGGCTCGGCACGACGAGCTGATCCGAGGCGGGGATGTGCTGTTCGGCCTCGGTCAGCAGATCGAGTAGTACGGCAACGGGCAGGATGCCCGGATCGACCCGGATCTGCAGTGAACGGACACCCGGCGTCAGCTCGGTCACGCCGCGCACGCCGACCTCGAGCAGATGCTGGTGCAGGGCGTGCACGCGGGCGCGTAGACCGAGATCCAGTGTCATGGTGCCGTATTCGACGAGGACGCCGTCGTCACCCTGGCGGCGATAGGTCACCCCGGTCTCGTCGTCGACATCGGTGCGGCGCAGCACACCGTCATCGCCGTCGCCGCCGGGGGCGAGCACCGTGGGCCATGCGGCGCGTCTGGCCGAACCCAGCTCCCGAATCGATGCGGCGCGATCGCTGCGGATCGGGACGAAACGTACCGCGTCGCCCGGGGCGAGCTGACCGAGTTTCCACCGATCGGCGGCGACCACCGTCACCGGGCAGACGAAGCCGCCGAGGCTGGGTCCGTCGGGGCCGAGGAGGATCGGCGTATCACCGGTGAAGTCCAGTGCCCCCACCGAATACGGGGTGTCGTGAATATTGGACGGGTGCAGGCCGGCTTCGCCGCCGTCGGTCCTGGCCCATTCCGGCTTCGGGCCGATCAGCCGCACACCGGTGCGATCGGAATTGAAATGCACCTCGTAGTCGGTGCCGATGATGGTGTCGAAGTCGGTGCGGGAGAAGAATTCCGGCGCGCCGTGCGGACCTTCGGTGACGGCAAGTTCCCACCGTCGGGACAGGACCGGCTGTTCCTCCATCGGCACCCCGGTCGTGACCCGACCGTCGTGCGGGCCGAGCGATAGCACCTCACCGACCCGCAGGGTGCCGCCCGCACTACCACCGAACTTGCCGAGTGTGAAGGTGGCCGCACTGCCGAGAAATTCGGGCACCTGGATACCGCCCGCGATCAGCACGTAGCAACGCATACCGGGCCCGCGCACCGCGCCGATATCGAGTACGCCGCCCGCTGGCACCGCAACCGTACGCCACTGCGGCACGGCGACGCCGTCGACCCGGATATCGGTCGGCGCACCCGTGACGCAGACCCAGGTCGGCGCGGAGAATCGCAAAGCCGGTCCGCCGAGCGTACATTCGAGACCCGCCGCACCCTCGGCGTTGCCGAGCACTCGATTACCG
Organism: Nocardia sp. CA-107356; assembly: GCF_050946365.1. Taxonomy (NCBI): domain Bacteria; kingdom Bacillati; phylum Actinomycetota; class Actinomycetes; order Mycobacteriales; family Nocardiaceae; genus Nocardia; species Nocardia sp. CA-107356. The sequence goes on from NZ_CP191992.1 coordinate 1,199,946, forward strand.
AGCCGGAAGGACAGATCGTCCATCGGCCCCGATGGCGGCACCCCGACATGCCAATACCCGACCCGCCCCGGCCAATCCTGCACCGTCGTCAGCATTCCCGGCCGTATCACCTCGACGGCCGCGGCGAGAGCTTGTCCCGCGCCGGTCGCCCCCCACATCTCGGCCGAGTGTCCGACATGGTTCGCGTCGGTGGTACAGGCCGCTGCCGTCGGACCAGAGCGGTTCGCGGCGTCTTGGGCGCACTTCGACGAATCGTCGGCTGTGACGACTCCTGCGGTCGATGAAATGTCGTCAGCGGGGTGACGCGTCGGCTCGACGACCTCGGTCGTTCCGGGTTGCTGGCCTGCTGGCGTAGTTGCCACCGCCGATAGGTCGGCAACGGTCATCGGGTCACCACCATCCGAACGGGCGTGGGATCGAAACCATTGCAGGGGTTATTGATCTGGGGGCAGTTCGAGACCAGCACGAGGGTGTCGATCTCGGCGCGCAATGTGACTTTCTTTCCCGGAGCGGACAATCCGTCGACGATGCCGAGGGTGCCGTCGGCTTCCACCGGAACATTCATGAACCAGTTGATATTCGAGACGAGATCCCGTTTACCGAGGCCCCATGTCAACGCCTCGGCGAGGAAGTTCTCCACACAGGCGTGCTGGTGGCGGGTGTGGTGGCCGTAGCGCAGCGTATTGGACTCCTGGGAGCAGGCGCCGGCGATGGTGTCGTGATTGCCGACCTCGTCGGCGACGACGGTCATCAGTGCGGTGCCCGCATCGGTGCGCAGCACGCTGCCGGTGCCGAGGAAGATATTGCGCTGCGCGGTGATGGTGGCCTGTGCGCTGTAGCGGTCGGTATGGTCGGCGGCCGAGTACAGCAGACAGTCGACGGCCTGATTACCGTGCAGATCGATGATTTCGAGCTGATCGCCCGCGCGGACCACGCTCGACCATGGCGCGCGTGCCGGCACGGTCTCGTCGAGCACGATGGTGCGGGTCGGTGCCGAGGTCATGCCCCTACCTCCACAGTCGCGGCCATCCAGGCCTGTTCGGTGTTCTCGACGGCCCGCAGGTACTCCGGATCCGAATTATGGTGTGTGGCAAGCTCTTCGGTCGCGGACCAGGCGACGATATCGAGATCCGTCGCGGGCCGGTCGTCGAGCGGATGCGCGGTGTCGGCGATGAGCACGACCACCGGCAGATGGATCAGCAGATCGATCGAGGCGCCAGGGGCCGCACTACCCGTCGCGGTCAGCGCACCATCGGATTCGACACGGACACCACGGAAGAAGGACACCGTCGGCGCGATATCGCGCGGCTCGAGTCCCTGTTTGGTCCCCGCGAGCCGCAGCAGTGCGCGCCCTTCGGGCGTCGGCCCACACAGCGTGTCGTGGTGGCCGGAGGTATCGGCGACCACGGTGGCCAGCACCCGGCCCTGATCGGAGAGCAGTGGATGCCCGATGCCCAGATAGGCCTGCCACGGCACCTTCACGGTATCGGCGACATTCAGCCGTTCCCACGGCGCATCGGCCCGCAGCAGCAATAGCTGCGCGCACGCGGCACCGGCCGGATCGCGCAAGCACATCCTGGTCCCGCGACCGAGCACGATATTCGCATACCCACCGGCCGGAACACGGTGGGCAAAGGTGATTTTCGCCGCCGCGACATCATCGGGCAGCTCCGGCCCCGCAATCGTCGCGGCGGCCGCTTGCGACCTCGCATGTGCGCGCGCTCCGGTCGTGGAGGCTGTGCTGGTCATCGTTGACTCCTTTCGATGTGGTCTGTGGTCGGTGTGCGGTGGCGGGCACCGATGCCCGCCACCGCACACAGTCAGGCCGGTTGGGCGGCCGGTTCGAGGCTTTCGGCATTCGGCCCGCCATTGACGACGCGGTGCACGACCACCCCGATGGCGATCACCACCAGCACGAAAAGCGGCGCGGCCCAGAGCATCCACCAGCCACCGCCATTCGGCGTGTAGACCTCGGCGCGCGGCCAAGCCAGGTTCACCGCCATGGCGATGCCCCAGACGACGGCCAGTGCGTTGATCGCAATGCCGAAGCGGCCCAGGCTGAACAGCGCGGCGTCGCTATCCCAGCCCTTGCTCCTTCGCACCAGCAATGGCACGGTGACCAGCAGGTACGCCAGATAGAGCGTCACGATGCAGACACTGGCCAGGGTGGCGAAGATGGCGGCATTGCCGAGGTTGAGCACCAGCAGGCCGATACCGAGCACGCCGATGATCACCGAGGGCAGCACCGGGGTGCCGAAGCGCGGATGCACCGCGGCGAGGCGACGGGCGAAGGGCAACTTGCCATCCCGCGCCATCGAGAACATCAGGCGCGAGCCTGCTGTCTGAATTGCCAAGGTGCATACCGTGATCGCCACCGCGACGCATCCGAGCAGCACCGTGCCCGCTGGGCTGTCGAGCTTCGAGGTGAGCACATAGGCCAGACCCTCGGTGGATAGCGCACCGTCGTCCAGGCTGGGTGCGGCCATCAGTGCCCCGAGCAGCAGCAGTCCGCCGCCGAGCGCGGAGACCGCGAGCGCGGTCAGGATGGTGCGCGGGGCGACCCGCCGTGGATTCTTGGTTTCCTCGGAAAGTTCACCAGCGGAATCGAATCCGACCATCACATAGGCGGCCATCAGACCCGAGACGAGAAATGCCGCCCAGTACGGTCCCGGCGCGGCCTGATCGGTCTGCAGCACCACACCCGGCCCGCGCTCGGTGTGGGTGAAGAACAATGCGATGATCGCCAGCACGCCGACGATCTCGACGGTGACCCCGATCGAATTGATCCTGGCCATCAGATCGATGCCGATCACATTGATCACCGTGGTGATCACCAGCAGAATGCTGCCGAGCACCACCGCATTGGTAGCGCCGGAGGTCGAGGTGAGCGCGGCATCGTCGCCGACGATCTGGAATCCGCTCCAGATCGAGGGCAGCACCACCTGCAGCGCGATCGCCGCCGCCGCGGCCGTGACGATCTGCGCGATGATCATCATCCACCCGGCGAACCAGCCGACGACCTCGCCGCCGAGCCGCCGCGACCACTGGTAGATACAGCCCGAGATCGGGTAGCGCGCGGCCAGTTCGGCGAAGTTCAGCGCGACGAGGAACTGCCCCGCGAACACGATCGGCCAGGTCCAGAAGAACGCGGCCCCACCGAATGAATAGCCGAAGCCGAAGAACTGGAAGATCGTGGTGAGGATGGAGACGAAGGAGAATCCGGCCGCGAACGAGGCGTAGCGGCCCAGTTTGCGGTGCAGTACCGGCTGATAGCCGAAGCCTGCGAGGTCGGCGTTGTCCCGGATGGTGTCGGGCGGTGGGAGGACGGGGGCGAGTGAATCGACTTTGGTGGCCATGGGGGTTCCTTCGCGAGCGGCCAATACCTATCAGATGACAGTTTTGCGTTCGCGATCGCGATTTCGGTGTCCGGTGTGTATCGCTTCCGGGAACGCCGGTAACTTCTGCGTTGCCCGGATTTCTATCGAGTGACAGAAACCTCACACCTCGGTGATCGGTCCAGAACGACCAGACTGGTCTGAATGCTATGGCGGCGGGTGACCGTACTGGACGCGGTGTCAGAATGGCATCGTGGCAAATCTCGGTCCCGGCCGTCCCCGGCTCGACCAGCGACCCCGTCGTGGTCGGACGCCGCGCGCGGAGATCCTCGACGCCGCCGGAGAGCTCTTCACCACCAATGGCTATGCCAATACCTCCACCCGCGCGGTCGCGGATGCAGTCGGGATCCGGCAGGCCTCGCTTTATCACCACTTCGCCGCCAAGGACGACATCCTCGACGCACTGCTCGCCGAAACCATCGCTGGTCCATTGGAACTCGCCGAACGCCTGCACGAGGTGCGAGAACCGGTGCACACCAGGCTGTACGCGCTCGCTTGGTTCGATGTGCGCCAGCTGTGCGCGGCGCAGTGGAATCTCGGTGCGCTGTACCTGCTTCCGGAGTTGCGCACCGAACGCTTCGCGGCCTTCCGGCTCCGCCGTGACGAACTACGCGGGCACTACGAGACTCTGGCCGCGGGGGTGAGTGCCGATGCGGGTGTTCCCGGGGCCGAGGGCCTGCCGTTTCGGCTCGTGGAGACGGTGATCAATATCCGCTCGGACGAAGGCAGCGGGCCCGCGGATGCGGAACGCGCCATCCCCGCCGCGGTCATGCGGATGCTCGGCTGGTCCGGAGATCTGGACCGACTCCGCGCCGATGCGAGCGAACTCCTCCAACGTTTGGCGGCCTGAAACGTCTGCGGGTCAGGCCTTTCCGTCGACGCGCACCCACTCCATGCCCCAGCCGTACGCCAGGTCGACGGCTTGGTTGAGGAAGATCGACGGATCGGTCGGGCGCGGCAGGAATACGCCCTCGCGCCGCACGACGAGTTCACCATTGATGTTCTCGATGAGTGCCAGCACCATGCGGCGCGAGTCATTGGTACAACTGTCGACGCTCATTTCGATCGGCGGGGCGCCCGCCGGATACAGCGTCGCGGTGGCTTTGACACCGCGGAAGTCCGGCGCGCCCTCGTAGAGCGCGGCGAACACCAGGATTCTGCGGAAGGCGGCCGTGTGGTCGAGATTGATATCGAGGTTCTCGCCGCTCGCGCTGGCACCGGTACGGTCGTCCTTATCGAGCAGGATGTAGGGCGAATGCTCCAGCGATCCGAAATTTCCGATGGCATGAATGGTGCCCTTGGATCCGTCCTGGAGCTCCCACAGACAGCAGAGATCCAGGTCGAGCGCATCACCGGTCTTGCGCTTGCCGAAGATGCCCTTGCCCGACGGCGAGGTCCAGTTCAGGTTCACCCGCATGATGCCCCGCGTGGCACCGGTCTTGGTGAGCGAGACCGCCGGAGCCTCTTTGGTGAGGGAGATCTTGCTCATATTGATCGGCGGCGCCTGTGGTGGGACCGGTGCGGCCGGTGGCGCGAACTGCTGTGGTTGGGCGAATTGCGGTGGGTGCGCTGGCTGTTGCGGTGGCGCGAACTGCTGCGGTGGAGAGAACTGCTGCGGTGGAGCGGGCTGCTGTGGTGGCGCGGGCTGCTGTTGGGGTGCGAACTGTTGCGCTGGCACCGGTTGTTGCGTCGGCGCGGGTTCGGCGTCGACGGAGATCCCGTAATCGGTTGCCAGCCCGGCCAATCCGGACGCATACCCCTGCCCGACGGCACGGAATTTCCAATTGCCCTGTCGCCGATACAGTTCGCCGAGTACGAAGGCGGTTTCGGTGGTCGCGCCGACGCTGTCGAAGCGCGCGAGCTCGGCACCGTTCAGCGAATCCACCAGCCGCACGGACAAACCATGGAACTGGCCGAAGGTGCCACCGTCCGCGGAGGCCGCGATCACGACCGTCTCTATCTGCGGTTCCACCCGTGACAGGTCGACCGACAACACGTCCAGCACCGTCGGCCCCCGTTGCTTGCCCTCGTAGCGCACCGCGCCGGACGGATGACCCGGCTGGTTGTAGAAGACGAAGTCGTTGTCCGAGCGCACCTTTCCATTGGCGAGCAGCAGCGCCGCCGCATCGGCATCGGGCATACCCGGCCCGGCTTGCCAGCCGAGTTCCACCCGAACCGTTGACGTCGGAACCGCGACGTTGGCGCCCTCGAGCATCGACATAACCAACCCCCGCAATCGTTTCGAGTGACTCTAGTCTTTGCCCCGGGTCGCCTTGAACTCGAAGTTCCAGTTGTAGATTCGGGCGATCTCGCGGATACCGCCGCCGGGATGGCCCGCGGGCGGTCGGATGAAGGTGCCGTCGCGGCGAACGATCAACTCGCCGTTCAGGTTCTCGATATGCGCGAGGATCACATCGCGGGAATCGTCGTGGCAGCCGCTGATGATCATTTCGATCGGCGGCGAATTGCGCGGGTACAGGTTGGCGGTCGACTGCACGCCCTGGAAGTTGTTCGCGCCCTGGTAGATCGAGGCGAAGACCAGAATTCGGCGGAACTGCGCGGTGTAGTCGAGATTGATATCCAGGTTCTCGCCGGTCGCGCTGCCACCGGTCCGGTCGTCCTGGTCGAGCCGGATGAACGGCGGACGATCCAGTGCGCCGAAGGACCGGTCGAGGGCGCGAACCGATCCGATCCTGCCATCGGCGAGCTCGAAGAAGCAGCAGAGATCCAGATCGAGGGAGTTGGCGCGCTTGCGGCCGAACAGACCGCCACCGCCGGTCTGCGCGGTGACCCAATTCAGGTTGACCCGCATGGTGCCCGAGGTCGCGCCGTGCTTGGTCAGCGAGACCGTCGGCGATTCCTTCGTCAGCGAGACCTTGCTGAGATCGACCGGGGCCCCCGTCGAAGCGGGACCCGCAGGCGGCGGGGCGAATTGGCCGGGTGTCGTCGGCGGCGGGTACGGCTGCGACGCTGGGGTGGGCGGATAAGGCTGCGAGGTCGGGCTCGCCGGATAAGGCTGGGACACCGGATTCGGCGGGTACCCGGGCGGTGCCGGAGGCGGGTACGGCAACGGTGCCGCGTACTGCTGCGCAGGCGCGGTATGCGGAGTGGGTGGGGGCGCATACGGCTGTTGCGTTGTAGGTGGGGGCGCATACGGCTGCGCTGGAGGCGGTGGCGCGTAGTGCTGTTGCGGCGCGGGCGGCGCTGCGCTCGGCTGCTGCGGTTGGGTGTACCGCGGCGCACTCGCCTGCTGCCCAGCTCCCGCATCATCAACCGAAACCCGAAATCGGTAGCCAGCCCGGCCAATCCGGTCGCATACCCCTGCCCGACCGCCCGGAACTTCCACGCTCCTTGCCGCCGATACAACTCCCCGAGCACGAACGCAGTCTCGGAACTGGCACCGGTGCTGTCGAACCGCGCCGCCTCCGCGCCGCTCACCGCATCGAACACCCGCACATACAGCCCACGGAACTGCCCGAAGGTGCCGCCATCCGCGGAAGCCGCGATCACGATCGTGTCGATCTGCGGTTCGACCTGTGCCAGATCGACCGCCACTGTGTCGGTTACGGTCGGCCCTTGACGCTTACCTTCGTGCCGCACCGCGCCGGAAGGGTGATTCGGCTGGTTGTAGAAGACGAAGTCGTTGTCCGAGCGCACTTTTCCGGAAACGAGTAATAGGGCCGAGGCATCCGCATCCGGAACCCCCTGACCTGACTGCCACCCCAGCTCGACGCGGACTGACGACATCGGCACCGCGACATTGGCGCCCTTCATCATCGACACATCTGCCAAGGTATACGACCCGAGCGCGCCCTGTCTCGATCTGTGCGACCGCGTTCGATCAACGGGTCGGCGGTGCGATCCGCCAATGTTGTTGCAGCGCACCGGCGATTTCCGGCAGTACCGTCACCGGCACCCGCTTGTGCCGCAGCATCGCCCGGATCTCGGTGACCTGCTCGCGTTTGCGCATGTCGTACGCGCCGGCGACGGGCCGCCGCACCGGCGGGATGGATAGCAGGACGAGTTCGCCGTGGCGCTCGTCGCCACCGATCAGATCCAGTGCGAGCGACCAGCGAGCTCGCTCGTCGAGGGCAAACCGTCCGGCCACCACCCGGTCCCATTCGATACTGGATTCCCGCCACGGGGTGCGCCGGTAGATCGCACCGTCGGTGAGCACGATGACGTCCCTGCCGAACAATGCGGTGAGCAGGGCTACGCCAGCGACCGCACCGGCCAGCAATCCGGTGAAGACCCGGTTGAGCCCGAATCCGGCGACGATCGCAGCGCAGACCAGGACGGTCGCCGCGATCCCGAGCGTCCCATACAGCATTGCCCGCCGGGTCGGAACCACACCCGCACGCACCATCGTCATCTGACCTCCCGCTTTACCGCACCCCAACCTAGCCGGTCCGGTTGACCGGTGGCTTCCCGATGCGGGCGGGTCGGTGAATTCAGGCTTCCAGCGCGACCGCGGCTTCCCCGGTGTAGACCAGGAACTGCAGACTCTCTTGGAAGTAGAGCTGTACCGATTGCCCGTCATGGGCGAGGTAGCCGATCGAGAGGTCCTGGCCCAGCTGCAGATCGAAGTCGCCGCCGCGGGTGGTCAGCACGAACGCACCGTCGATGGCCGGTGCCCAGATGATCTCGCCCTCCGGAATGAGGCGTTCGATATGGGTGCGAATCGGGTGGCCGTGATCGGAGGTCTCGCTGACCGCCGTGTACAGGTCCGCGCTCAAGAGCACGGAATACGGGCCGTCGACGCCGGCCAGCCGCAGTGCGCTCAGTGCCTGGGCGACGGCCTCCGGCGCCAGCCGCGGATCGCTGGGCAGTGTGATCGGGGCATTGGACGAACTCGCCCGGATACCGGTGATATTCGCGGCCTGGTAGCCCTCGAAGATGGCCCGATCCTCGGCGAAGGCGATCCGGCGCGCGGCATCTTTCACCGCGTCCAGATCGGTGTCCTTGGCGCCGCGTTCGACATCGTCGAGTTCCTCGCGCGAGAGCGTGAACGGCACCCGCAGTTCGACCAGCGGCGCGACCACGCGCTGGCGGGCCTGCACACCCTCATCCGGTGCGGTGATCGCGGTGGTGCGGCCGAGTCCGACCGCGGAGTAGTCGGCGCCGTGCGGTCCGGACAGGTCGACCACCCGGCGACCGGCGATATGACGCTTGAAGGTGCGTGTCGCCTCTTCCTCGATCGCCTTCCATGCCTCGGAGGTGATCGGCGCGAGTTCGCGATAGAGGTTGTTCATGACTGCATGCTCCTTTTCAACGTGCCGATACCGAGAGAGCCGATAGTGCCAACGCCGTTGGGCGGCAAAGATTCCTCGCGCGTTGCCGCGGCGACCTCGGGCGCTGCGGGGAGGTCGTCGAAGAAGTCTGCGGGTGGCGTGAAGAACAGCGTGCCGGTCACTGCGATGGAGAAGTCGAGGATGCGGTCGTAGGCCGCTTCTTCCGTACCGACGAACATCCGGGAGAGCATGGTTTCGGTGACGCTCGGCGTGGCCGCGTAGGCGATGTAGTACGTGCCGAATTCGTCGTCCTTGATGCTGCCGAAGGGCATATTGGCGCGCACGATCTGCCGCTCGGTGCCATCGGCCTCGGTGATGGTGTTCACCGCGACATGCGAATTCGCGGGTTTTTCCGCATCGGAGAGTTCGAAGTCATCGAGCTTGGTGCGTCCGATCACCCGCTCCTGCTCCTCGACCGGCAGTGCCCGCCATTCCGCCATGGTGTGCAGGTACTTCTGCACGATGACATAACTACCGCCCGCGAAGTCCGGATCCTCGTCGCCGACGACGGCCGCGCTGACCGCTGCCGGGCCCTCCGGATTCTCGGTGCCGTCCACGAAGCCGAGTAGATCGCGCTGCTCGAAATAGCGGAACCCGACGGTCTGGTCGACGATGGTGACCGCAGCGTCGAGCCGGTCACCGATCGTCATGGCCAATTCGAAACAGGCGTCCTGGGTTTCGGCCTTGATATGAAAGAGCAGATCGCCCGGGGTGGTGGGGGCGCGATGCACCTCGCCGACGAATTCCGGGAGTTCATGCAATTCGGCGGGCCGCGGCCCGCCGAACAGACGATCCCATGCGGCGGAGCCGATCGATGCGACGCAGGTGAGTCCGGCGCCGGGCACCCGAAAACCGATCGAACGACGCAACCCGGGGAGATCGGCGAGCAGGTCGCGCACCGCCGCTTCGCCACCTTCGTCGATCGTGGCGACGAGGAAGATCGCGGCCGGTGTGAGCGGTTGGAGGATCGGCTGCGGCTCACCCATGGGCTCCAGACTAGAGCCCGGTACCGACCTACCGGCCACGCGGTGCTGGCCTGTCGGCTACTACTTGGCGACTGTCAGCAGGAATGCGACATCGTCGACGGCCTTGACGCTGTGCCGCGCCTTCGGCACGACCAGCAGGTCCCCGGCCGAACCCTTCCACTCGTTGCTGCCGCTGATCAAGGTCAGAGTGCCACTGAGCACCAGCAGGGTGGCCTCGCCCGCATTATCGTGTTCGGCCAGGCTCTGGCCGGCCGAGAGACCGACAACGGTCTGCCGGAGCGCATTGGCGTGACCGCCGTAGATTGTTTGCGAACTGCGCCCGCTCGTGGCGGTTGCGGCCAACTTGAGCTGTTGGCGAGCGACCGCAGTCAGCGATTTCTTGTCCATGGACCGCCTTTCGCAGATGCAATCAGCCGGATCAGGGCTGGTGACACGGGCTGATATTCAGGAGTATGCCCGATAGGCGGGTTGACGTGTGCTTATTTGCGGGTGTATCGGCGAATCCGGAAGCGCAGACCGGACTTCGACCCGCGCCACGGGGCGGTGTCCTCGGCGTGCCATTCGGGGCCGATGGCGGGCGCGTAGGCGTCGCCGTGGACGCGCGTGTCCACCTCGGTGACCAGCAGGTCCGTCGCGAAATCGATGGCCGCCCGGTAGATTTCGCCACCGCCGATGATCCAGACGTCATCGGGTGCGCAGCTGGCCAGCGCGTCGGTGAGCGCGGCGGCACGTTCGGCGCCCGCCGCCGACCAGTCGGGCTGGCGGGTCACCACGATATTGCGGCGGCCGTCGAGCGGACGGAATCGGGGCGGCAGGGAATCCCAGGTGCGCCGCCCCATGATGACCGGATGCCCCATGGTGACGGCCTTGAAGTTCGCCATATCCTCGGGCACGCGCCAGGGGATGGTGTTCTGCGAGCCGATCACCCCGTCCGGGGTCTGCGCCCAGATCAGGCCGATGATGCGGTCCTTCACACCGCTACCGGCGCCTTGATCGCCGGGTGGTGTTGGTAGCCGACCACTTCCACGTCCTCGTAGGCGTAATCGAACAGTGTCGGCGCGGGCCGCAGGTTCAGTTTCGGGAACGGATACGGCTCGCGGGTCAGCTGTTCGGTGACCTGCGCGACGTGGTTGTCGTAGATATGGCAGTCGCCGCCGGTCCAGATGAAATCACCGGGCTCGAGTTCGGTCTGCTGGGCCACCATATGGGTGAGCAGCGCGTAGCTGGCGATATTGAACGGCACGCCGAGGAAGAGGTCCGCGCTGCGCTGGTAGAGCTGGCAGGACAGCTTGCCCTCGGCCACATAGAACTGGAAGAACGCGTGGCAGGGTGCCAACGCCATCTTGTCGAGATCGGCCACATTCCAGGCCGAGACGATGATGCGCCGGGAATCCGGATTGGTGCGCAGGGTATGCAGCACTTCGGCGATCTGGTCGATATGGGTGCCGTTCGGCGTGGGCCAGGATCGCCATTGCACACCGTAAACCGGGCCGAGTTCACCCTTGCGGTCCGCCCATTCGTCCCAGATGGAGACGCCGTGCTCGTGCAACCAGGCCACATTGGAATCGCCGCGCAGGAACCACAGCAACTCGTAGACGATCGACTTCAGATGCACCATTTTGGTGGTGATCAGCGGGAAGCCCGCGGCGAGGTCGTAGCGCAGCTGATGGCCGAAGACACTGCGGGTGCCGGTGCCCGTTCGGTCCGCCTTCGGGGTGCCGGATTCGAGGACCAGTCGGAGCAGATCCTCGTACTGGGTATCAGCATTGTTGGCCACGCCTGGCGAGCTTACCCACCCCCGCGCCTGGCAAGCTCGGGCCCATGCGCAAGCTCTACGTGATCGGCATCGGTGCGGGCGATCCGGACCAGGTGACGGTGCAGGCGATCAAGGCCATGCGGCAGGTCGAGGTGTTCTTCGTCATCGGCAAGGGCGCCGAGAAGCAGGAACTCCTCGACGTGCGCACCGCGATCCTCACCGAACACCTCGATCACCCCTACCGCATCGTGGAGATCGCCGATCCGCCGCGCGACCGCGCGCCCGCCGATTACCAGGGCGTTGTCGAGGATTGGCACGATCGCCGCTCGGCATTGCTGGAAGATGCCTTCGCCCAGGTCGACGGTGTCGGCGGCATTCTCGTCTGGGGCGATCCGTCGCTGTACGACAGCACCTTGCGCATGATCGAACGCGTACTGGATCGCGGTGCGCAGAGCTTCGACTATGAGGTGATCGCGGGCGTCACCAGCGTGCAGGCGCTGGCCGCGCGGCATCGGATGGTGCTGCATCGCATCGGCGAGCCGGTGCACGTCACCACCGGGCGTCGCCTGCGCGAGGACGGGCTCAGCGGTTCGACGGTAGTGATGCTGGACGGTGACTGTTCGTTCACCGAGGTGCCCGGTGACGATGTGCACATCTGGTGGGGTGCGTATCTGGGGATGCCCGACGAGACGTTGATCGAGGGGCCGCTGCGCGAGGTCGAAAAGGAGATCGTCGAGCGCCGGACGCGGTTACGGGCCGAAAAGGGTTGGATCATGGACGTCTACCTGCTGCGTCCGGGTGCGGGAACCGGCCAGCGGCCTTCACCGTGACAAGGACGGGCGTGCTCTGCAAGGAGTGGATGGCCTCGAGCGCGCCCAGGCGGTGGGTGAGGTAGTGGTGCAGTGCCTCGGGATCGGGGCACATCGCTTGTGCGACAAGGTTTGTCGCACCGGTGGTGGCGGCGACGAAGGCCAGTTCGTCGTGTTCGGCAAGTGCGGTCGCTACGCGGTCGAGGTGTGCCGGTGCCACCGACATCCACAGCAGCGCTCGGGTGGTGGCGCCGAAGTGGGCGTCATCGAGTTCGACATCGAAGAAGATCGCCTGGACCGCTTGTAGGTCGGCGAGTCGCCGGGTGACGGTGGCTCGGGACCAACCGGTCGCGGCGGCGAGTTGGGCCAGTGTGGCTCGGCCGTCCAGTTGTAGGGCGGCCAGTAGTGCGGCGTCGGTATCGGCGAGGCCGCGGCGGGGTGCGGGACCGGATCTGTTCGGCCGCAGTTGTTTTCGCTGGTGTTCGGCCAGTGCGGTGGTATGGCCGCGCCATGCGGTCGGGCCGCCGAGGTAGGTGTGCAGGACGTAGTGGGCCGAGACGGCGGTGATGCCCGCGGCCAAGGGGAGGTCCTGCAGCAGGATCGAGCGGGAGGCAGCGGCGTCGCGCGGAATATTCACTACCAGCAGGATTTCCGTACCACCCGAGGTGAGTTTGACCCAGGAGGTGTCCGGGCGCCGGGCCAGGGAGTTCGCGAGGTTTTGACCGGTGGCAGGGGTTGTGGTCAGGCGGACGAGCCACCGGGTGTGTCCGGCGTGGCCCGGATCGGCGACGCCGACCACGCGGAGTCCGGCGGTGGCGCGCAGGCGTTGATAGCGGCGGGTGACGGTTTGCGTCGACACGTGCAAGACAGCCGCGATCTTGTTGAACGGGGCACGCCCGTCGATGTGCAGGGCGTGGATCAGGCCACGGTCGAGGTCGTCGAGCATGGAAATATCTTTCATATCTCCGCTGGATATGGAAAGTATCCGCTGATTCTCGTCAGTCGATGGTGTGTTTCGTCGGGTCTGTCGAAGGTGGACTTCGTCACGGGCTCGTCGGGCCCGGCGGATCGATGAAGGAGACAGCGATGATTCTGGTGACCGGAGCGACCGGGACCGTAGGCCGCGAGTTGATCGGCCAGTTGCTCGAGTTGGGCGTCCGGGTGCGGGCGAGCACACGTCGGCCCGATACCGCCGGACTGCCCGACAGTGTCGAGGTGGTGCGCGCTGATCTGGGCGACCCGAAAGGTCTCGCCGATGCGGTGCGTGGTGTCGATCGAGTCTTCCTGCTGTCCAGCGGACCCGAAATCCCCACCCACGACGCGAATCTCGCGCAGGCCGCGGCCCGCGCCGGGGTCGGCCACCTGGTCAAACTGTCATCCGGCCGCACCGGCGACGACACCGCGACCGATCCGATCCCCACCTGGCACCGCGCCGGTGAACAGGCGGTCCGGGACAGCGGGGTCGCGTGGACGATGGTGCGCCCTTTGGGGTTCATGGCCAATGCCCTGCACTGGGCCGGTTCCATTCGCGATCACGGCGCGGTCTACGCACCGTTCGGCCAGGGCCGCATCGCCGTGGTCGACCCGCACGATATCGCCGCGGTCGCCGCGACGGCACTCACCACCGGCGGCCACGAGGGTGAGATCTACACCCTGAGCGGACCGGAGCCGCTGTCGCCCGGTGAGCAGACCGCCATCCTCGCCGACGTGCTCGGGCGACCGCTGCGCTACGTCGAGGTCGCGCCCGCCGCCGCCCGGCAGTCGATCATCGACCACGGCGTGCCGGACGAAATGGCCGACGCGATCATGGCGCTGCGGGCCACCGCACTGGAGGCGTTCACCTCGGTCGTACACCCCACCGTCGAGCGGATCACCGCAACCCCACCCCGATCGTTCCGCACCTGGGCCGAACACCACCGCCACCACTTCGCCCTAGCGGACGCCGCATAGCACTATCCGGCGATCAAGATCAGGTGGAACTGGTGGCGGGGGTTTCCCGTGCGATGCCGCCATAGATTCCATCTGATCTTGATCCCCCGCCGCGTGCGTGAACAGCGCATATGTCGGTGGGGCCGGGTAGCCTGGCACTCGTGCCCGAGCTACCGGAAGTGGAGGCGTTGGCGCAGTTCCTGCGGGAGCACGCGGTCGGCGCCGTAATCGGGCGTGTCGATGTGGCGGCGTTGAGTGCGGTCAAGACGTTCGATCCGCCGGTGACGGCACTGTCCGGGCGCGATGTGACCGGTGCGGGTCGGTGGGGCAAATTCCTCGGGATGGAATGCGATGGGCTGTGGTTGATCACGCATCTGTCGCGGGGTGGGTGGTTGCGGTGGATCGATGAGCCGAGCCAGACGCCACCCAAACCGGGCGGCAAGAGTCCGCTCGCGCTGCGGGTGCACTTCTTCACCCCCGAGGGCATGACACCCGCATTCGACCTGACCGAGGCGGGCACCAAGAAACGCCTCGCGGTGTACATCGTCGACGATCCGAAGCTGGTGCCCGGCGTCGCGCGCCTCGGCCCGGATGCACTCGAGGTGACCGAGGAGCAGTTCGGCGAAATCCTGCACGGCGCATCGCAACGCATCAAGACCGCGATCGTCGATCAGACACTGATCGCGGGCATCGGTAATGCCTACTCCGACGAAATTCTGCACACGGCGCGGATCTCACCCTTTGCCAACACCAAAACCATGTCGGCGGAAACGATCTCGATCCTGTACCAGGCGATGCGTTCGGTGCTGACCGATGCGGTCCAGCGATCCGTCGGCCAGGACGCCGCGCGCCTCAAGGGCGAAAAGCGTTCCGGCATGCGGGTACATGCCCGCACCGGCCTGCCGTGCCCGGTCTGCGGCGATACCGTTCGCGAGGTCTCCTACGCCGAGCGCTCGTTCCAGTACTGCCCGACCTGCCAGACCGGCGGCAAGGTATTGGCCGACCGCCGCATGTCGCGCTTGCTGAAGTAGCGCGTCAGATCAGCTGAAGTAGCGCGTCAGATCAGCGTCGGCACCCGAATTCCTTGCCAGGCAATACGTTTGGCCTCATCCGGATCGTTCTCCACGCGGGTGATCTCGTCGATGATCAATGTGGTGCGCCGATCCTCGGTATAGGCGGGCCAGGACGGGAGCGGTCGGCCGGTGCGGGCGAACGCGAGCCAGTTGTCCTGGAACTGGCGGGTGACCGATACCAGTCCACGCCGCCCGCCCGCCGCGGTGATGGCGCGCCCGAACGGGGAGTCGGCGGCGCCGAAGACCGGGATCAGATCCGTCGCGTGGGTCGCGCCGATGCCGGTGAGCCGCAATGTGCGCGGCGCGAAATCGTAGCGGTAGGCATAGGTCGGGGCGTAGCGACTATGACCCGCCGCGACGGTGACCGAGGGGCGCCAGAAGACGTAGTCGCCACCGGCGCGAACGGCGACCTTCGCGTCGGGATAGCCGGGATAGGCCGCGAGCACCCGTGATTCGAGCTCTGCTCCGCCCGCGCGGGTCAGCAGGGCGTGCAGGCGGGGTGGGGTGGTCGGTAGTTCGTCGGCGAACTTCGCGAATAACGTGCCCTCATCGCGATTCGTGCCGATGATCAGCGGAACCCGGTGTGCGGCACCGCTGGTGATGGCGTCGATCGGCGACTGCGGAAGGTATTCGCCGTCGACGACCGGGGCAATCGGGAACAGCCCGGGGCGCTCCCGCAATACCTGCCCGCTGATCTTGTCGACCGCGCGGCGAATATCGTTGGCACTGGCCGTGATCAGTGCCTCGGCGGCGGTATCCGGGGTCGCACCGAGCGCATCGATGCACCGCCGGGCGAAGGCGCGCGCATCCTCGGCGCACATACCCCAATCGGCCGGTGGGCTCTGCGCGATGCCGCGATGGAACAGCCCCTTGGCCGCGGGCGTTGCCAGCAGCGACAGCACCGCGTGTGCGCCCGCCGATTCACCGAAAATCGTGACATTGTCCGGATCTCCGCCGAACGCGGCGATATTGCGGTGCACCCACTCCAATGCCGCGACCTGATCGCGCAGTCCGAGGTTGGCGTCGAAAGGCCGCTCGGACGTGCCGAATTCACCGAAATCGACGTAGCCGAACGCACCGAGCCGGTAGTTCAGCGACACCACGATCACATCGCCGCCCACCGCGAGCCGGGCACCGGAATACAGGCCGAGCGCCGAGGTGCCGATCAGATAGCCGCCGCCGTGCATGAACACCATGACCGGCCGCGGCGTCGCGGACGGCTCGATCGGCGCGACGACATTCAGTGTCAGGGCGTCTTCACTGGTCGGCTGGTACCGGCGCGGTCCGATCCGCGCACCGGAGCGATGCTGCATCGCGGCGAATCCGAAGGCGGTCGCCTCGCGCACACCGGTCCACGGCTGCACCGGCTGCGGCGCTCGAAATCGCAGGTCGCCCACCGGTGCGGCGGCATAGGGCAGGGAGCGCCAGCGCAGCGCACGGCGGCCGCGGTAACCGCGGACAACTCCGTCGGCGGTCGTGATATCGGACATCTTTCCGATGGTAACTACGAGCGGCGGGCCTCCAACAGACGTAACCAGAGCTCGCTCACCGTCGGGTAGGCCGGCACTGCGTGCCACAACATGGCCAGCGGCACCTTGCCGACGACGGCAACAGTCGCGGCGTGGATCAGCTCACCGACCTCGGGACCGACGAAAGTGGCGCCGAGCAGCGTATCGGTGGCGGTGTCGATGACGATCTTCGCCCGTCCCGCATAGTCGTCGCGCGCCAGCGACGATCCGGCGACCGCGATATCGATCTCCACGGTTTCGACCGCGTAGCCCGCTTTCCGTGCCGCGTCCTCGGTGCGTCCGACCGAGGCGACCTCCGGCGCGGTGAACACCACCTGCGGCACCTGCCCGTGATCGGCGGTCGCCGCGTAACGCGTGTCCGACAGCGCGCGTCCCTCGGCCCGTGCCGCGATGACGTCACCGCACACCCGGGCCTGGTATTTGCCCATATGGGTCAGCGCGGCACGATGATTCACATCGCCGACCGCGTACAGCCAGTCGCCGTCGATGCCGCGGACCGTCAGCCGGTCGTCCACCTCGATATAGCCGTCCGCGAGTCCGACCGCGCCCAGGCGCAGTTCCGCTGTCGCCGGTCCGCGCCCGGCGGCGACCACGATCTCGTCGGCCTCGAGTTCGGTCGTGCCGACCTGGACGGTGACGGCACCGCCGTGGATCAACCCCTCGCCGGTGTCCTTCGCCACGGCGCGTTCCACTCGCGTGGGTTGCGTGCCGAATCGGATCCGGACACCGGCATCGGATAGCGCCGCGGTCACTCGCTGCCGTGCGAACGGTTCGGAATTGCCCAGCAGTGCGTCACCGCGCACCAGCATGGTGATCTCGTTCGCGCCGAGCGCGGCGAGCCAGGTGGCGGCCTCACAGGCGACCACCCCACCGCCGATGATCACCACCCGGCGCGGGACTTCGTGCAGATTGGTGACATCCCGGGAGATCCACGGCAGCGCATCGCGCAGTCCGGGGATATCGGGAACCGCGGCCTTGGTCCCGGTCGCCAGCACCACCGCGTGTCGGGCGCGCAGCAGTCGTCCGTCGACCTCGACCAGTCGCTCGCCCGCGAGCCGTCCGGTCCCGCGGACCACGTCGATGCGGTTGTCCGCGGCCCAGTCGACCTGCGAGCTGTCATCGTGCTTGTGGGTGAAGGCGTCACGGCGTTTCAGCACCGCGTCGACGTCGAGTCCGCTCGCGGTGATCCCGGCCATGGCCTCGGCGCCGGACAATACATGCGCTGGTCGCAGCAGTGCCTTGCTCGGCATGCACGCCCAATACGAACATTCACCGCCGACCAATTCCCGCTCCACGATCGCGGCGGTCCGCGCACTACCCGCGATGGCGTAGGCGGCGGCGTTCTCGCCGGCAGGCCCACCGCCGATCACGATGACGTCGTAGTCGGCAGCGGAATCCGAGGTCACTGCAGATAACCCTCGACCTGGCGGGCCGGATTCTCCTGAGCATCCTCGGGCGCGGCCCCCGCCTCGATGCGCGCCCGGCGCTGCCGCAGCAGATCCCAGGCCTGATCGAGCATCACTTCGAGTTCGGCGAGCTGCTGCCGCTCGGTCACCGGATCGACCGCACCGGCCGTCGCCCGTGACCGCAGATCGTGTTCGCGGTCGACCAAATTCTTGATACGCGCCAGGATGTCCTGTTCGGTCATGGGGACCATGCTACGGCCGGGTCGAGGAGTAACCAGCGATACGCCTGTCTTCGGTTGGTTTGCGAATGGACCGCGGCTACCGCCGCGACGAAGTGGCAATGCACTCCCCGGCAATCGAAACCGCGGTGCTCAGGTCGGGCCGGTTCAGCGCCGTATAACCGAGGGCGATTCCGAAGGTGTGCGGACCTGTCGCCATGGCGAGCGGATGTTGTTGCGCCACGAGGTGGTGGCGGGCCAGTCCGTCGAGCGCAACGCCACGCATTCGGCCCGCTGCAACGGCTTGCTGTTCGGCGTCGGCCGACTCCAGCGGTACGACCACGTGTGAACCGGCATCATCGCCGAGTACTGCGAGTCCGCGGCGGCGCAGTTCGGCTGCGACCAGGGCTCGGCGCGGAGGCACTGCGCGGCGCAGTCGGCGCAGGTGCCGGGCCAGGTCGCCGCTGCGGGCGAATTCGGCCAGTACGCGCTGGCCCGCGGGGCTGGGGCCGGTGCCGGTTCGTTCACGGTGCGCCAGTACGGCTTCGGTGATATCGGGGGCGGCGACCAGCCAGCCGACGCCCAAGGTCGGCGAGAGGATCTTGCTCGTGGTGCCGAGGTGTACGACCACATCCGGGGCCATTGCGGCCAGTAGCGGCAATGGTGCAGTGTCGTAGCGCAATTCGCCGTCGTAGTCGTCCTCGATGATGAGTAGGCCAGCGCGCCTGGCGAATTCGACGAGCTGCACGCGACGGGCCGCCTGCATACGGGTGCCGAGGGGAAATTGATGCGCCGGAGTGCAATACACGGCCTTGATCCCGTCCGGCAGTCGGTCGACGCGCAGTCCATCGGCATCGATCGGGACCGGGAGCACCCGGACACCGGCCGCGAGGAATGCGCCGGCGGCCCGCTGGTAGCCGGGATCCTCCATGGCGATGGCGTCGCCGGGGCGCAGCAGCACGGCCGCGAATTCGCCGACGGCAGAGCTGGTTCCGGCCGTCGCGAGCACCGCGGACTTGCTGCCGGCGCCGAGTCCGCGGTGGCGCAGCAGATGCTCGGCGACCGCCGCACGGTAGTCCGGTTCGCCGCCGCGGTCCTTGCGCACGATGGGGTAGTCGTCGGCGGCCGCGCGCCACGCGCGTCGCCAGGCCGCCTGGTCGATCGCTTCGATGCACGGTGCGCCGGGGCCGAGGTCGAGCAATTCCGACGGCTGCTCGGCCGTGGTGCGCGGGCTCGGCCGGGCGGGTGCTTCGGCGGGGGCGGTCGTCAGGTAGGTGCCGGAACCGCGGCGGCCCGTGATCCAGCCTTCCGCGTGCAGTTGGTCATAGGCCGCGGCGACCACGGTGCGGCTCACGCCGAGGCGCTGGGCGAGCGCGCGTGAGGAGGGCAGGCGGTCATCCGCGTGCAGCAGGCCGGTGCTCGCCGCGGCTCGCAGCCCTTGCGCGACTTGTACCGATAAGGGCTGGTCCGCGTCGCGGTCGAGGATCAGCGGAAGTTCGTCGAGCATCACTCACCTCCGAAATTGGCCTGTTGGAATTTTGATGAATTGGCTATTTCAGAATGCCACTTTGACCTCCAGGCTAGAGGTATGAAGTCGACCAGCTCTCGGCCGCCGCTTTCGCCGACCCCGCGCACCACCCTGACCCGCTCCAAGGAACGCGGCCGGACCGATCGGGCCGAACTCGATGCTGTTCTCGATGCCGGACTAGTCTGCCACCTCGGCGTGCTGCTCGGCGGCAGTCCGGTGGTGCTCCCGACCGTCTACGGCCGCGACGGCGACACGCTCTACCTGCACGGTTCGACCGGTGCCGGAAATCTGCGTGCAGCGCTGACCGGTGATATCTCCATCGCCGTCACCCTGGTCGACGGCATCGTCTACGCGCGTTCGGCCATGCACTTCTCCGCGAACTTCCGCTCGGCGGTGGTACGTGGCCGTGCCGTCGAACTCACCGACGCCGACGAGTGCATGCACGCACTGCGGGTGATCGTCGAACACGCCGCGCCAGGGGCATGGGATCGGGTGCGGTGGCCGAACAAGAAGGAAATGGCCGCCACCATGGTGCTCGCGCTCGACCTGACCGAAGCCTCGGTGAAGGTGCGGACCGGCGGTCCGAAGGACGATGCCGCGGATATCGAGACCGGCGGCGTGTGGGCGGGCGTATTGCCCATGCGCCAGGTCTGGGATGCCCCGATCTCCTCGGATGATCTGGAGCCGGGCATCGAGGTGCCGGGGGATGTGCTCGATCGACTCGATATCGCCTCGATCACCACATCGTGATCGTTGCGATCACGCCGGGCGGATACGAAAAGGCCCGATCCGAACGAGCGGACCGGGCCTGATCCTCTGTCCTCGCGTGTCCGGCTACGAAACTGCCTGCCAGATGGCTTCGCGGTCACCGGTTTTCAGTGATTGGAGGCGATGGTCGAGTTCGGCGGCGGCTGCGGGTTTGCTCGGTGCGAGACGGATGTAGGACCCGAGCGAATGCAATTCGGTGATGTCGCGCAGGAGCGTCCATTCTGGCCAGTCGAGGAGGTCGTGGCCGTATGCGGCCGCGAACTCCCTGCGGTCGCCTAGAGGCTGATGGAAATGATCGGGCAGCCCGGAGACCAAGTCGAGTTCACGAGGACCGAAACAGCATTGGTCCCAGTCGATCAATACCCACCGCTCGCCATCTCGGACTGCATTCTCTCCGTGTACATCAGCATGAGTCAGACCTTCCCCCAACGGGAACCGAGTGCGGGCGAACACCGCAACCACCATCTCGGCACGCTCCTGCAACCAAGCTCTATCCGGGGCGGTGAGTGCTGGCACCGCCCGCTCGTTGTCCAGAGCCAGCGCCTCGAAAAGTCTGCGCAGCGGCCGGTACCGCGGGACTGGAAAAGGTGGCACGGAGAATTCATGCAGCCTCCGTACCAGCGCGCCGAGGTCTGCCGGGCCGGGCTGATCATCCGAGGGACGATATGGCCAGAACGTTGCGATCGCGTCGCCGGTCGCTATCGGCTGGTTCCCGGATGCCGGGGTAAGCGCAACCGGTTCCTCGGTAGCCGTGAGCCACCGAGAGACAGCAACCGCCGCTTCCGCACGTTCTCTCCGGTAGTCAGTGTTGGGTGCCAATCGGGCCACAAGCTGACAATCCGGAAGCATCCACACCGCATTCGACCGCTGATGGAGCAGTTGTGCGCCCCGGTCACTGACGCCGAATTCCTTGCAGGCCGCGCGCAGCGCCTCGCGCCCGGGCAATTCGCTATCGGACCTCATACGGGAGATGCGAGAACAGCGCCGATATTGCTGCGCAGCTCGGCGACATCTTGGTCGTTGTCGTAGCGTGCGGCGATGGAGTCCAGATCGCGAAGGCGGATATAGCAACGCTGTGACGACAACTCCGCTATCGCTGTAATCGCGTCGCGGCCGTAGCGGGTAGCCGCACCGAAATCACCGGCCTGTAGGCACGCCCCTGCGAGGGTGGGCAGGACGACGGCGCGGCTACGAGCGTGTTCGATCGCGTGTCCACTCACCGCGATCGACAGACGCTCGATCGCAGCCGACGCATATCGCGGTTGAGTCAGCGATAGCAGATACATCGAATGACCCTGCTGCGCAGCGATTTCCGCTGGCGTCACAAACCACGCCCACGGCGGTGTCCGGTCCGGGTTCGCCGAGGCGTACTGATCTTCTGACTGCCCAATCACCCGTTCGGTTGCCGCGGCCTCATTCAGCGATGCCCAGCACCAACCCAGCACCGCCGCAATGTATCCGGAGATAATCGTGCTGACCGGATACTTCCGGTTGATCGCTGTCGACGAGGCGAGTTGCGTGAATTTCAATGCCTCCTGCGGTCGCCGCATGTGCAGCGATTGGTGCGCCATATCCAGCAGGATGCTCACTGTGAGATCGGTACTGCGCGGATGATCTTCCCCGCGGTGCGCGGTCTGCAGGGCGTATGTCCACAGCTTGCGTGCGGAATCGTGTTCTTCGACGTCATAGGCCAACCATCCAGCCATACTCGCCAACTCGGCAGTAGCGATCCAGAGTCGTGTCCGGATGTCGGACGAACATACCGCGCCCTCCAGCGCACGAACTTGATGCAGCTGGGTAAGAGCGGCAGTGCGGCAGAGTCCGCCGCCGTGGGCCAGATCCCACCGGCGGAACCCATCGGTAATCGCCTCGATGGCGTCGATATCGGCGGATCCGATGTGTGGCTGCGTAACTGGCTCCAACCGCCGCGGCAGGAGACCGCCGAGCCGCTCGAGTTCCGGGTGAAGGTGCGAACCGAGCGCCGCCGCAGTTACCAAGGTGATGAAATCCCTGCGTTCCACCCAAGTCACCTCCTCGCTGGCCAGGCTACTCGGAGAGCCGCCGTAGAAGCCGAGGAGCGAAGCCGGGATGCCGAGGGTATCGGAAATTCGGGCAATGAGCTTGGCGCTGGTCAGGCGGCGGTCACCCCGTTCAACCGCCGAGACCCGGGACTGGGAGAGATCGAGCAACGCACCCAGCTGCAGCTGTGAAAGACCGGTCTGTTCACGGATCATCGCGAACACGACGCCGAAGTCATGGTCGGCCAACGGTTTACGGAGGGCTCGATTGTCGAAGAAGTCGGCAGGTAGCAGACGTTTGAATCCGGCAGCACGGGTGCAGGACACACAGAGCCCCCCGGCCTCGCTGCCCGGGATTGCTGCCCTACATGCGCGGCAGAAGTGTCCCCCAATAGCCATGTCCCACCTTCAGCCGTATCAACCGCTGCCCGCACCAGCCTATGCGCCGAAGCCTTCCCTACGTGCGGAAATGATCTCTCCACAGACCAGAGAGCATCGCGCGCGCCGAATATGCAAGCCCCACTGGGACTAGTCCTTATGGGCGTTGGGACGACCTGACCCACATACGAATCTGGAGTCAGCACCCGGCGCCGGGCCCGATTCCTATCTCGGATACGCGGAAACGCGCCAGACGGGCACCAACTGCCCGTCCGGACTCGTCTGGCCCCGGCGCGGAGACACTTACAGCCATCGATTCACGGAGGTCGGTACATGCCGAGCCGAGAACTTCCAAAGCGAGCCGCGTTCCTTGGGCCACAGCACAGGGTCTATTGCGATGTGCCAACCGAGGTGATCGAGCGCTACCTCGAAGCACTCCTAGTCTGGGCACCCCCCGAGCGGCCAAGCGGCGAGGTGGCCCGTCCCACCGCGGGTGTTGCGACTCCGATCGTGAGGCTGCGATGAAACCGAATCCGTTGCGTACCAAGCAGATACCAGCTGGCAAGGTAGCTGTGTGGCAGCTGGTCAACCGCGCTGCCCGCATACTGCGTGTTCAGCTCACCGGCCAGGCGTTCACCGCGTATCGCCTGCCGTCGCGAACGCCGCTCCCGGGGGCGCAGCCCGGAACGATCATGTTCGACGCCTATCCCGATCTGGTCGACGCCCGGGAATTGCTGCCCCAGCATGGCGATCTGTGGGACGCGGTCCGCGAGGATTACTGGGCCGCGCTGCTGGATATTTCCGACCGCCCCGCCTCGCAAGCGGGGACGTGATCGCGATGTTCGGACTCCGGCCATGGAGTGGCGAAATAGCGCCCTCGGTAAGGGATCTCCTTGCGGTGTTCCACGAGGACACCATGCGCAAGCTCGAACTGGCCCCGACCGACAGCGCTCCGAAACATCACACTGCGGATGGCGAGGTGATCGAGGTCGGCGAAGACGGTTGGCCCAGCGACTATGAAGACCCGAGCGCGCCCGAAGTTGTTCAACCTGCCCGCGCCGTCGACATCGAGCGGTCATGAGCGACTAGAGGGCTCGAAAATCCTTGTCCTACCTGGTGCCGCGTACAGATAGGTTGCTGCGCTACCCACTCCGGCTGCTCGCCGAGCGTGAAATGGCGATCGAATGCGGCGTGTGCGACCACCATTCGACTGCGTTCGACGGAACCCCGGCCCCATGGCTCGATACGGCAGAGGCTATCTGGACGCGGCACTGGACTCTTCAATTCACAAAGTTGAAGGTGAACCGAATGCGGTTCCAAAGGTGTGCGGACCATCCGCCGTGGCGAGCGGATGTTGTTGTGCCACATGGTGGTGGCGCGATAGTCCGTCGAGCGAGCGCTCGACCTGCGGCCACGGTTCCGTGTCGGCGCCGCCGCCGATGGCCGCAGCGAACGCTCGCCCAGAACGCGGACGGCGACTCACCACAGGGTGATCGGCAGCCAGAGGGCGGTCGTCGTCGCGTGGACCAGATTGCGCAAGGTCTCGGGTGAGTCGATGCGGTCGGGGTCCAGGCTGACGATGGCGAGGGTGTAGGTGTCGGCGATGCGGCACAGGTAGCCCGATAGGCGGGTGCGGGGGAGGTGGTCCGCGGTGAGGCCGGGATGGATTGCGCGGGCGGCGACGCCGGTGCAGCGATGCGGACCAAGGGCGCGCAGGGAGTCGGGGAGCGTTCCGATGTTGGAGCACAGGATATCTCGTTCACCAGCGCCTTTGGCCAGTGCGTAGGCCCAGCGGTCGGGCAGCACCTGCAGCAGTTCCTCCGGCATCCCGCCGGGGCCGGACATGCGGCGCTCGTAGGCGATTCGGGACTTCTCGCGGATCGTCGCGGGCGTATCGGCGCGATCGATGGTGATCTCGGTCATCGCCAGATCGTTATCGACGCGCGGATCGTCGCGGGTGTCGACCGGGAGGCTGGCATCGATGGTCACGCCGGGAAAGCCACTGGCCCACAGCATCTTCGCGATCAATGCGATGAAAAGGCTATTGGCCGTGCCGCCCTGTGCTGCGGCGGCCGACTCCCAGTCGGCCGCCGGACATTGCAATATGACGCTGGGCGTCTCCGTCCTACCGTGTCCGGAGGTCGAAACCCCGCGTTCGCGAGTCGATACCGCACGTGTGGGACGTTCCGGGATCCCACGGCGCAGCGCGCGAAAACTACCGTGCACAACGATCGACCACTGCCGCCATGCATCGGACCAATCCGATGTCGGAGCGCGGACCTCGGCTGCCTGGTCCATGCGGGCAGGTGCGCGCGCGCTATCGGACCGGTCTGATTCCCGTGCAGTGGACGTAACCGCAGAAGATGCAGTGGATTTCGCGAACGAACGCGTGGGCCGCGCAGTCGGCGCGGTCAAGCCCGTACCGCCGAGTGCATCGTCCACGGCGAGCACCAGCGCCCTACCGTCGGCGAGCACATGCGAACAGGTCAGCGCCACGATCGATCCACCATCGTCCAGTGCGGCGGCGGATAGTCGCCAACCCGGACCGTATTCGGGATCGAGGTCGGCGCCCTGCTGGTCGGCCCACGTGAGCAGATCCGCGTCAGCGATCGTGCCTTCGGTGAACTCGAGTGGATGCGCCCGGGTATTCGGCCGCCAGCTACGACGCGCGCCCGGTACCCGCGGCCGAATCACCCTGCGCCCCAACGGCCCGACGCGAAGTGCCGCGTGCACCCGCCGCAGCAGCTCCGGATCGACGCGGTCGGCCGTGCGCCACAACCCCTGTAGTGCGATCGGCGTGCCGAGCCCGCGATGCGTGCGCAGGAAGATCTCGTCGACGACGCTCAACCGCCCCGGCACCGTCGGGCTCGCCCCTCAGTTGCGCGCGCCGTGGCGGCCCGCACCAGCGGCGAATCGCTGGGCGCCGTCCAGGGCTCCGTTGGCGAGGGCGCTCAGACCGTGCTGGTATTCGTTGTGCAGGGCCGTCTGCTCGTCCATACCGTCCTGCTCCAGCAGCGACATCCGGTCCGAGCGCAGGCAGGTCTGCGGCAGTGCGGCCAGTTCGGCGGCGAGTTGTTCGGCGGCGCCGCGTGATTCGCCATTCGGCACCACGCGATTGACCAGTCCGATCTGCAGTGCCTCCGTCGCGGCGACGGCGCGGCCGGTGAGCACCATATCCATGGCGCGACCCGTGCCGATGATGCGCGGCAAGCGGATGGTGCCGCCGTCGATCAGCGGCACACCCCAGCGGCGGCAGAACACGCCGAATGTGCTGTCCTGCTCGGCAACTCGCATATCGCACCACAGCGCCAGCTCCAGCCCACCCGCGACCGCATATCCGGAGACGGCGGCGATCACCGGCTTGGACAGCCGCATTCGGGTCGGTCCCATCGGGCCGTCGCCGTCCTCGGTGACGTGATTGGAGCGCTCGGTGCCCAGCGCCTTCAGGTCGGCGCCCGCGCAGAAGGTGCCGCCGTCGCCCCACAGCACGGCGACTGCCGCGGTCGGGTCGGCATCGAATTCGCGGAATGCGTCGGCGAGGGCCGCGGCGGTCGGGCCGTCGACCGCGTTGCGTGCCTCGGGACGGTGCAGGATCACGGTAGTCACGGGCCCGTTGCGTTCGATTCGCACACTCACGAGCAAGACCATACGCGTCGAGACCGGCCTTGTGTGAAGAAATGAATATGTGGTTCACTTCTTGTGTGGCCTATCGCAGAACCCCCGCTGTCCAGGCCCGCCTCGATGCGCAGGCGGGGCTGATCGTGCAGGCAGCGACCAAAGTGCTGTCCCGCGAGGGCTACGCCGGGCTGTCCATGGCGGCGGTCGCCGCCGAGGCCGGATTGGCCACCGGAACGGTCTACAAGAACTTCAGCGGCAAGGCCGACCTGGTGAGCGCGGTATTCCGCAAGGTGGTCGCGCACGAGGTGACCGCGGTGGCAACCGCCGCTGCCGCCGGAACCGCCGTCGAGCGGGTGACCGCCGCGGTGGAGACCTTCGCGGGCCGGGCGCTGAAGAATCCGAAACTCGCCTACGTCCTGCTCGTCGAACCCGTCGATACCGCGGTCGACACCGAGCGACTGCACTTCCGCCGCGCCTTCGCCGAGGCCTTCGAATCCGCTGTCGCGGACGGGGTTTCGCGCGGCGAACTGCCCGCGCAGGATGCCAGGACCAGTGCCGCCGCGCTGGTCGGCGCCATCGGCGAGGTCCTGGTCGGCCCACTGGCCGACGCACCGCACAGCGAATCCGTTGTGCCCGAAATCATCAGTTTCGCGTTACGCGCGCTGGGTGTGCGCGATGAATCCCACTCAGGAGTGTCCGATGCCGACGCATGAAGTCTTCAACCAGGTTCCGAATATCGTGCCCTTCGATGTCTCGAAGAACCCGGCCCTGTTGGAGGGGCTGCACCGGGAAGGTGCGGGCTGGGCCGAGCCGGAAGTGCGCGAACTGGGCAGGCTGGCAGGCGGATTCGAAGCGCAGGAGTGGGGCCGCCTCGCCAACGAATACCCGCCCGTCCTGCACACTCACGATCGCTACGGCAACCGCATCGACGAGGTCGAGTTCCATCCGTACTGGCACGAACTCATGAAAGTCGCCGTCGCGCACGGACTGCACGGTTCGCCCTGGCTCGACGACCGGCCGGGCACCCACGCCGCCCGCGCGGCCAAGTTCTACACCTGGGGCGTGGCCGATGCCGGACATATGTGCCCGATCTCGATGACCTACGCCGTGGTGCCCGCGTTGCGCCACAATAAGCAACTCGCCGCCGTGTACGAACCGCTACTCGGTTCCCGCATTTACGATTTCGGCCTGCGCGAACCATCGACCAAGGCCGGTCTCATCGCGGGCATGTCGATGACCGAGAAGCAGGGCGGCTCCGACGTCCGTGCCAACACCACCACCGCGACACCGCAACCCGACGGCAGCTACCGCATCGTCGGCCACAAGTGGTTCACCTCGGCGCCCATGTCGGATATGTTCCTCACCCTGGCCCAGGCCCCCGGCGGCCTGTCCTGTTTCCTGCTGCCGCGCGTCCTGCCGGACGGCACCCGCAACCCCATTCGGATCCAACGCCTCAAGGACAAGCTCGGCAATAAGTCCAACGCGTCCTCGGAGATCGAATACGAGAACGCCACCGGCTGGCTGGTCGGCGCGGAGGGCGCGGGCGTCAAAACCATCATCGAAATGGTCAATATGACCCGCCTGGACTGTGTCATCGGCTCGGCCACCGGCATGCGCGTCGGCGCCGTCTACGCCGCCCATCACGCGCGGCACCGAGAAGTGTTCGGGGCCAAGCTGATCGACCAGCCCGCGATGCGCAACGTACTGGCCGACCTCGTCATCGAGTCCGACGCCGCGACCACGGTCATGATGCGCTTGGCCGGTGCCACCGACCGGGCGGGCACCGATCCCGCCGAGGCCGCATTGCGTCGAATCGCCTTGGCGGTCACCAAGTACTGGGTCTGTAAGCGCGCACCGTCGCATGCGGCCGAGGCCCTGGAATGCTTCGGCGGCAACGGCTATGCCGAGGAATCGGGTATGCCGCGCCTGTATCGCGAAGCCCCGCTCATGTCGATCTGGGAAGGCTCCGGCAATGTGGCCGCCCTGGATGCCCTGCGCGCCATGGGGCGCCAGCCCGAAACCGTGGAGGCATTCTTCAACGAAGTTTCCCTCGCCGCGGGCGCCGACCCCCGCCTCGACGACGCCATCTCCCGCCTGGGCAAGGAGTTGTCCGACCTCGACGAGATCGAATACCGCGCCCGCCGCGTCGTCGAACTCATGGCCCTCGTGCTGCAGGGTGCACAGTTGGTCCGCCACGGCCATCCGGCCGTAGCCGATGCCTTCTGCGCCACCCGCCTCGGCGACGACTGGGGCATCGCCTTCGGGACCCTGCCCACCGGCGTGGACACCGCCGCCATCATCGAACGCGCCCTCGTCTGATCGCGGCCGGGGCGGGAACCACTCGGCACGGTCAGCTGTCAGCGGGGTTCGTCGTCAGCGGGCCGGGGTGAGGGCGTTGGGCTGGTCGCGCCATTGACGTGGCGATAGACCGTGGTTGCGCCGGAACAGCCGGGTGAAGTAGCCCGGATCGGGAACGCCGACGCGGCGAGCGATCTCGCCGACCGGCAGATCGGTGTCGGCCAGTAGTCGGCGCGCCTCGGTCATCCGCCGTTCGGTGATCCACGCCTGCACGGTGCGCCCGGTGCGGCGGCGCACCACGGTGGTCAGGTGTCCCGGCGTCATGCCGACCGCATGCGCCACATCGCGCAGCGATAGCGGTGCGGTATGCCGCTGGTCGATCACATCGAACACCTCGGCGAGCAGCGGTTCCCCGCTGCGCCGTAGATCACCCACCACGTCGGCGGCCAGTCGTGCGAGGTCGATGAGCAGCAGCGTCAGATGTGCGGTCGCGGCCTCGCGATACCCCTCCTGCCGCTGTGTCAATTCCGAATCGATGGCAGCGATCGCGGTGTCCCACAACGGCCTTCGCATCTCCGGCACCGCCAACTCCAATACCCCACCCGACTGTTGATGCAGGAAGGGAAATAGCAGCGGATGTGCGCGCCAAGCCGGCCATGGCGCGCGTCCGGCATCGCCGAGCGTCGCGGGATCGAAGAACACTCCGACGGCGCCCTCGAAGTCGCGCATCGTGGTGCCCTCGAACTCGTGCACCGTGGCCTTCTCGATCACCTGGCCCGCCGCAACCACATAGACCACACCGGCCGGCTGGACATACAGCAGTACGGGGAATTCGTGAATATGCGGACTGCCTCGACCGGGCGCGCTGTGTGCATCGAACCGCATCAGTGATATCGGCGGCGTGACCTGGTCGGTCCGGTAGTCGTACACCGGAACACCGTGGCGGTGCCGGATCACGCGGGTGGCCTCGGTCATGAGACCGAAAATAGTCCCAATTCTGCCGATAATCACCCAATTCTGCTGCTCGTTGGGCGGGCACCATAAGAATTATGACCAAAGATCATCCACATTCCGTTGTTCGAGCCATGGGTAATCGGCACGATTACCTGCCGGCGGCGGGCCGTGACGCGCTGCTGCCCGGTTACGATCTGCTCACCCGGTTGCTCGGGATGTACACACTTCACGAAACACTCGTCGCGCAGGCCGAACTCGCGCCCGGCCATCGCGTCCTGGAAATCGGCTGCGGCACCGGAAATCTGACGATTCGCGCCAAACGCGCCCAACCCGCCGCCGAGCTGATCGGCTCCGATCCGGATCCGCTCGCACTCGCCCGTGCCGAACGAAAAGCGCGCGGGTTGAACGGAATTCGCTTCGAGCGCGCCTACGCCCAGGAACTGCCCTATGCGGAAGGGGAATTCGACCGGCTGCTCTCAGCAATGATGCTGCACCACTTGGACACCGATATCAAAACAGCGGCACTGGCCGAGGCGCTGCGCGTCCTGCGCCCCGGCGGCAGCCTGCACATTGTCGACGTCGGCGGTGTCGTCACGCCGGATGACGGCCTGGCCGCCCGGCTCCTGCTGCACAACGAGCACGCCGCCGACAACCTCGGCGACGGCATCCCCCAATTGCTGCGCGCCGTTGGCTTCGACAGTGCCGTAGTCGCCTCCCACCGCCACCGCCGTCTGGGGCGTGTCACCTTCTACCGCGCGATTCGCCCGATCTAACCGGTGACGCCCGATAGCGGCTGGAGCACCCGCTCGACGAGCGCGGTATCGCAGTGCTCGATCACCTCGGTGAGCCGACCGTTCGCCACCCGGAAGATGAAGCAGTAGGTCTGCTCGTACGGCTCGCCGCTGGTGGTCATGCCATGGCCGCGCACCTGCGCCACGACGCGGTCGTCTTCGGCGATGATGAAGTCGGCGGCGCTGCGGTATTCGGTGAACTGGGTCATCAGCGGCCGCAGGAGTTCGTTCAGCACAACGGCCTTCGGCTCCCAGGTGCGAGACCATGACCAGTTGCCCGGGAAGATCCAGCGGAAATCGTCGGTCATGGCCTCGGCCATCGCCCTGGTATTGCCTCGGGACATCTCCTCGAAGATCTGCTCGACCAGTTTCTTGTTCTCGGTTGCGCTCATACCTGCGACGCTAGGTAGCGTTGAGGCATGCGACAAGCGAGAGTCTTGCATGGTTGATATGAGTAGATCACATGGGTGAGTTCACCATCATCGGGTTGCGCGTGGTCCGGGCGGCCGCCCGGAGCGGGTCGTTCTCGACCGCCGCGGAAAACCTGGGCTATACGCAGTCGGCGGTGTCCCGGCAGATCGCGCTCATGGAACAGGCCGCGGGCCGGGCGTTGTTCGAGCGGCACGCACGGGGCGTCCAGACGACCGAGGCGGGACGGATCGTGCTGCGCCATGCCGAAACGGTGCTCGGCGGGCTCGGATCGGCCCGTCAGGAACTCGACGACCTCGCCGCGCGACCGCCCGCCACCCTGCGGGTCGGCGCATTCTCGACCGCCATGGCGGCGCTGGTGCCGAGGGCCATTGCCGCCACCGCGCCCCGGCTCGCGCGGGTGCCGCTGCGCGAAGGGACCAGTCCGCGGCTGCTGTCGGCGATCGCACGGGGGCGGCTGGACCTGGCGGTGGTGACCGAAATGCCGAATCTGCCCGCGGATACCGCGATCGAGCCACTCCTGAACGACCCACTGCTCATCGCGGTACCGCCCGACCATGCGCTGGCGGACCAAGTGAGCGTCACGCCTGCGCAACTGCGCGGTGCGCGCTGGATCGCGGGCAGCGCCGAGCCGAGCAGCACCTTGCTCGGCGCCTGGTCAGATGCCACCTGGGAGCCGGAGATCGCATTTGTCGCACGCGATTGGTTCGCCAAACTCGGGCTGGTCGCGGCGGGTCTCGGCATTACCGTCGTCCCCGGAATCGCGGTGCCGGTACTACCGCCGGGCATCGCGCTGGTTCGCATCGATCATCCCGCCGCGGTGCGAACTACACAGGTCATCTATCGCCGCGAGATCTCGGCGACGCCGGGACAGATCTTCATCGAAGCCCTGCGCGACGCCGCCGCCCACCTTGCCGCCGAAGTCCGGCACCGACTTCGATAGCCGACTTACATAGCCACACGCGCAAATTCACGGCGGACGGACTCAGCCTGAGTAGGGTGATTTCGATGACACGGACTTCCGTCGAAATGCCGCTGCGCTCGCTCGTCGAGCATCTGCGGATCCGGGCGGCGGGGTGCACCCGGCGGTACGTGCTCGGCATCGCGGGGCCGCCGGGCGCGGGTAAATCCACGCTGTCCAAGGCCATTCGCGACGAACTGAACAATCGCGCCGGTCGGGTGAGCACCGAGATCGCGCCGATGGACGGCTTCCACCTACCCAATGCCGTCCTGCGGGCGACCGACGATCTGGAGCACAAGGGCGAACCACACACCTTCGACGTCGCCGCCTACCTCGAAGCCCTGCGCCGCCTACGCGATACCCGGATCGGCGAGCCGGTGCCATGGCCGACCTTCGACCGAGCCATCGAGGAGCCGACCCCGGCCGGTGTCGTCTTCGATCGGCACGAGATCGCGATCACCGAGGGCAATTACCTCCTGCTCGACGACGGTGCCTGGTCGGGCGTGCGCGAACTGCTCGACGAGGTCTGGTACCTGGACGTGGAACGCGAGGTGATCGAACAACGCCTGCTGCGCCGCCACATCCGTGGCGGCCGAACCGCGGACGCCGCGAAAATCAAGGTGCACGACAGCGATCTGCGCAATGCCGACCTGATCGCGGGCACCCGGAACCGCGCAGACCTGGTGCTGCGTCAGCGCGGCGGGCGCTACTACGCCGCCGAAGGCTGACACTCGGCGCGTACTGCCGCTCGATACCGTCGCCGACCCGATCACGGACGGATCGAGCAGGCTCGGCGAATCTCCGGTCGCGCGCACGCCCGGATGGCCACCATGGTCCCTGCTCGCGCTCGTCACCCACGAGCATCACCCGCAGCCTCGCGACGGCCGCCAAGACTCCGCGTCGCTGAATCCCGCTGGGAGTGACATGATCTCGCTCGAGAAATTCGTATCGGAATATCGGGGAGCAAGCGGGATGTGGGAGTACGAATACAGCGCCGAGACGGCGGTCGCGTCCGAGGCGCTGTGGCGGTGCTGGTCGGATATGGAGGCCTGGCCCGAGTGGAACGACGGGCTCGACGAGATCGAGATCGATGGGCCGTTCGAGGTCGGCACCGCGTTCACGATGACGCTGCCCGGCGGCGATACGGTGCGGCTGCGCCTGGTGGAGATCGAACCCGGCGAGCTGTTCACCGATGAAATGGACGGCGGCGACTTCACCGTGGTCACCGAACACCGTTTGGAGTCCGCGGGCGATGGGCTGACCCGCGTAGTCTACCGGACCGAGATCATCGGCGATGCCGCCGATGCCGTCGGCCCCGAAATCGGTCCGGATATCACCGCCGACTTTCCCGATGTCGTTGCCGCCCTGATCAAGACGGCACAGGCACTGGGCTGATCGGGTTGGTGGCCGATCGATCCGGTCGGCCACCAGATATCAGCGGTGCTCGCGGTACCAGCCGATGAGAGCGTCGGTGGACGAGTCGCCTTGGGACGGCGGCTCTTGCGCGGAGGTCAGCAGCGGGGCAAGCGCGAGCGCCTGCTGCTTGCCGAGTTCGACACCCCACTGGTCGAAGCTATCGATACCCCAAATGGTGCCCTCGACGAAGACCTGGTGTTCGTAGAGTGCGATCAGCTGACCGACGGCAGTCGGGGTCAGCTGCGGCGCGAGAATGGTCGTGCTCGGCCGATTCCCCGGCATCACCTTGTGCGGTACCACCTTCGGGTCGGTGCCCTCGGCCAGGATCTCGTCGGCGGTCTTGCCGAAGGCGAGCACCTTGGTCTGCGCGAACAGATTGCTCATCAGGATGTCGTGCATGCTGCCGGTGCCGTCGCGGGTGGGCAGATCATCGGTGGGACGAGCGAATCCGATGAAATCGGCGGGGATCAGCCGGGTGCCCTGGTGCAGCAGTTGGTAGAACGCGTGCTGGCCGTTGGTTCCCGGTTCGCCCCAGAAGATTTCGCCGGTCGAGGTGGTCACCGGCGTACCGTCCGCGCGCACCGACTTGCCGTTGGACTCCATCGTCAGCTGCTGCAGATAGGCCGGAAAACGCGCCAGATCGTTCGAATAGGGCAGCACCGCCCGCGATTGCGCACCGAAGAAGTTCGAGTACCAGACGCCGAGCAGACCGAGCAGCACCGGCCCGTTCTCGGCCAGCGGCGCGGTCACGAAATGCCGGTCGACGGTATGCATTCCGGCCAGGAACTCGCCGAAGCGCTCCTTGCCGATGGTCGCCATCACCGATAGGCCGATGGCCGAATCCACCGAGTAGCGGCCACCGACCCAATCCCAGAAGCCGAACATATTCGCGGTGTCGATGCCGAATTCGGCGACCCGCTCGGCGTTGGTCGAGACGGCCACGAAATGCTTGGCGACGGCCTCCTCGCCTAGCGCGGCGACCAGCCAGCGCCGGGCGGCGGTGGCATTGGTCAGCGTCTCCAGCGTCGAGAACGTCTTGGAGGCAACGATGAACAGCGTGGTCGCCGGGTCGAGTCCGTCGAGTTTCGCGACCAGATCGGCCGGGTCGACATTCGAGACGAAACGGGCGCCGACTCCGGCATCGGCGTAGTGCCGCAGTGCCCGGTGCACCATATCCGGGCCGAGGTCCGAGCCGCCGATGCCGATATTCACCACGGTGCCGATGCGTTCGCCGGTGGCGCCGCGCCACGCGCCGGAGCGCACCGCGTCGGTGAATTCACCCATCCGCCGTAGCACTTCGCGCACCTCGGCGCCCGCGTCGGCGTCGTCCACGATGACCGACTCGCCCTCGGGTAGCCGTAGCGCGATATGTTCGACCGCGCGGTCCTCCGAGGTGTTGATGTGGTCGCCGCGGAACATCGCGTCGCGCCGCTCGGCCAGACCGGCCTCGTGCGCCAATTCGACCAGCAGATGCAGGGTTTCCCGCGTGACGCGATGCTTGCTGTAGTCGATGTGCAGATCGCCGACCTGCACGATCAGCTCGCGGCCGCGGTCGGGATCCTCGGCGAAGAACTCCCGCAGGTGTCGTCCGGCGACGGCGCTGTGGTGCTCGTGCAGTTTCCGCCAGGCCGCCGATGCGGTGATGTCGCTGCTCACGTCCGCGAGATTACAAGCACTCGATCGGGTGTGCAGGCAAGGACCGCATACTTTCGCCGATGTTGTCCTTGATTTCGCATCGATGAGTCGAGGGTGGTGCGCGAGCGCGCGGCCTAGGCTGGGCCCATGGTGTCCGAACGTGAAGTACTCCAATCCGTACCGACGCAGCTGTGGATCGGCGGTCCCGTCGACGCCACCGGGGGCGGCACCTTCGCGGTGCACAATCCGGCCGATGGGCAGGTGCTGACCCAGGTCGCCGATGCCACGCCGGAAGACGCGGTGCGTGCACTGGATGCCGCCGCCGCGGTGCAGGCCGAGTGGGCGGCCACGCCGTCACGTGAACGCGGCGAAATCCTGCGCAGAGTCTTCGACAAGCTGACCGCACGCGCCGAGGAATTCGCGCTGCTGATGACCCTGGAGATGGGTAAGGCGCTGCCGGAGAGCCGCAACGAGGTGCGCTATGGCGCCGAATTCTTCCGCTGGTTCAGTGAGGAGGCGGTTCGCGTGCACGGGCGTTATCTGCACGCGCCGTCCGGCGCCGGGCGGATCATGGTGCACAAGCAGCCGGTCGGGCCGTGTCTGGCCATCACACCGTGGAACTTCCCGCTGGCCATGGGCACCCGCAAGATCGGCCCCGCGCTGGCCGCTGGCTGCACGATGATCGTCAAACCTGCCTCGGCGACCCCGTTGAGCATGCTGGCGCTGGCCAAGCTGTGCAGCGAGGCGGGTCTGCCGGACGGGGTGCTCTCGGTGATCACCTCCAGCCGCTCCGGTGCCGTGACACAGCCGCTGTTGGATGATCCGCGCCTGCGCAAGCTCACCTTCACCGGCTCCACCGAGGTCGGCAAGAAGCTGGTGGAGAAGTCGGCGAACGGACTGTTGCGCACCTCGATGGAACTCGGCGGCAACGCACCGTTCGTGGTCTTCGACGATGCCGATATCGACGCCGCGGTACAGGGCGCGATGCTGGCCAAACTGCGCAACGGCGGCGAGGCATGTACCGCGGCCAACCGCTTCCACGTGCAGAACGGTGTGCTGGAGGAGTTCACCACCAAATTCGTCGAGGCGATGTCGAGCAGCGTGACGCTCGGCCCCGGCTCCGATCCGAACACCACCCTTGGCCCGCTGATCAACGAGGAACAGCTCAACACGGTCAGCGAACTGGTCGACGACGCGGTCGCGGTCGGCGCGCAGGTCCGTCTGGGCGGCAAAGCGCCCGGCGGTCCGGGCTGGTTCTACCCCGCGACCATCCTCAGCGAGGTTCCCACGAATGCTCGGATCTTGCGGGAGGAGGTCTTCGGCCCCGTCGCCCCGATCGTCGGCTTCGAGACCGACGCCGAAGGTCTGGCCGCCGCCAACAACACCGAATTCGGCCTCGTCAGCTACGTCTACACCCGCGACCTGGACCGTGCACTGCGCATCGCCGAGGGCCTGGAATCCGGCATGGTGGGCGTCAACCGCGGCGTAATCTCCGATCCGGCAGCGCCTTTCGGCGGTGTCAAGGCGTCGGGCTTCGGCCGCGAGGGCGGTATCGAGGGTATCGAGGAGTACCTGTCCACCAAGTACATCGCCCTCACCTGACCCGGACATGAAAACGACCGCCCCGGGGGTCTGAACACCCGGGGCGGCCATGGGGAGGCGACGGTCTCGCGATCGCCGCGTGGTCTTGGTTGGGCCGCGAGTTGCGGCCGGAGATGCGCCTCTAGTGGCCGAGTCGGCCGCGGCCGAGGCGCAGCAGCAGCATAGCGAGGGTGTGGCCCTCCTGGCCGAGTTCGCTGAAACGCTCCAGCACCTTCATCTCACGACTGTGCACGAGGCGGGGGCCGCCGGAGGCCATCCGGGTGCGACCGATGATCCGGGAGATCTCGGTGCGGCGCTTGATGGCGGCGAGGATTTCCGCGTCGAGCTGGTCGATCTCCTTGCGGAGCTTGTCGATCTCGGCCTCGGTAGGGGGCAGAGTCGAGTCGGACCCGGTCGTCGTGGAAGGGGTGCTCATCATTCATCTCCTCGTGTCAGAACATCGATCGGCGGGCAAGCCGAGCTCGTTACCGATCGGTTCCTTCACCGTGTAGAACAAACCTGGTGGGCCTTGCAATCTTCCCTCCCGGGCGGCGCGCTCAGGTACAAAGTCCGCGTTCGCAATATCCGGCTGTTAGCCGAATCGGATACATCGCGGTCGCGCAGATCATGTGGCCAGTCTGCCACGGGGCCCAAGCAATGCAAAACACTTCATTTTGTGAATCTGCTGAGAGGGTGGGCACATTAGCCGCGGCCACGCTGACCCGGCCCAGTTCATCGGCCGTTCGTCGCATGGTCGCCGAATCGACACCGATGCCGACCGGGACTTCATCTCTGTCGGTGCCCGCCGGTAGCGTGGATGGACGATGGACATCACGGTGGCTCCCAAGACGCAGGCCGGGCGGACTCGGCACCAGGATTCGGCCCAGAAACCGCAGGTCGACGCTGCTCGTACCGAGGAGATGGGTGATTCTGCCGTGCCGACTGTGGCGGGTGGCTCGGAACACACCGGCGCGGACGCGCTACCGCGTGTCGTCGAGGACAAGCATCGTGTCGAACAAGAAAAACGCCGCGCCGAACGCGAGCAGCGCCGCGCGGAAGAGGCCGAACGACTGCTCGATGGCCTCAACCCGCAGCAGCGCGCGGCGGTCGTGCACACCGGGGCGCCGCTGCTGATCGTCGCGGGCGCGGGTTCGGGCAAGACCGCCGTGCTGACCCGGCGCATCGCCTATCTGCTGGCCGCCCGCGGGGTGACGCCGGGGCAGGTCCTTGCCATCACCTTCACCAATAAGGCCGCCGCCGAAATGCGCGAGCGGGTCATCGGCCTGGTCGGACCGCGTGCGAACAACATGTGGGTCTCGACCTTCCACTCCAGCTGCGTCCGCATCCTGCGCATGCAGGCGGCGCTGCTGCCCGGGCTGAATTCGAATTTCTCCATCTACGACGCCGACGATTCCCGGCGGTTGCTCACCATGATCAGCCGAGACTTCGATATCGACGTCAAGAAATATTCGGCGCGATTGCTGGCCACCGCCATCTCGAATTTGAAGAACGAGCTCATCGGCCCGGAACAGGCCACCGCCGATGCCGAAACCGACGACACCGAACTGCCCGGACTCGTCGCCCGCGTGTACACCGAATACCAGCGCCGGTTGCGTTCGGCGAACGCATTCGACTTCGATGATCTGATCGGCGAAACGGTAGCGCTGCTGCAACACCATCCGCAGGTCGCCGAATACTACCGGCGCCGGTTCCGGCACGTGTTGGTCGACGAGTACCAAGACACCAACCACGCCCAGTACATCCTGGTCCGCGAGCTGGTCGGGCATCACACGCAGGACAGATCCGAAGACGCGGTCGCGCCGAGTGAACTGTGTGTAGTGGGTGATGCGGACCAGTCCATCTACGCCTTCCGCGGCGCGACCATCCGCAATATCGAGGAATTCGAACGCGACTTCCCGGATGCCGAAACCATCCTGCTGGAACAGAACTATCGCTCTACCCAGCACATTCTCTCCGCCGCCAACGCGGTGATATCGCGCAACGAGAACCGTCGTGACAAGCGGCTGTGGACCGATTCCGGTGAGGGCGATCTGATCACCGGCTACGTCGCCGACAACGAGCACGACGAGGCTTCGTTCGTAGCTCGGGAGATCGACCGGCTGGTGGACGCGGGCGATGCCAACTACAGCGATGTCGCGGTGTTCTACCGCACCAACAACAACTCCCGCGCGCTGGAAGAGATCTTCATTCGAATGGGGCTGCCGTACAAGGTGGTCGGCGGCGTGCGCTTCTACGAGCGCAAGGAGGTGCGCGATATCGTCGCGTACCTGCGTGTGCTCGACAATCCCGACGATACGGTGAGCCTGCGCCGCATCCTCAACACCCCGCGCCGGGGTATCGGCGATCGAGCCGAGGCCTGTGTTGCGGTGCACGCCGAGCAGCGGGGGATCGGTTTCGCCGAGGCGCTGCGCGATGCCGCCGACGGCACAGTGGCGCTACTGAATACCCGTGCGCAGCGCGCGATCGCCGGATTCCTCGACCTGCTGGCGGAGGTCAGGGCGGCCGGCGCGCAGGCCGATCAGGATTTCCCCGACCTCGGCAATATGGTCGACGCGGTGCTGGACCGCACCGGCTACCGGGCCGAACTGGAGGGCTCCGACGACCCACAGGACGGCGCCCGGCTCGACAACTTGAACGAATTGGTCAGCGTCGCACGGGAATTCAGCTCCGAGGCGTACAACAACGCAGAGGCTGCCCGGCAGGAGGGCCTGGTGCCCGAGGCCGCCGAGGGCGAACCCGACCCGGGTTCGCTGGCCGCCTTCCTGGAACGGGTCTCGCTGGTGGCCGATAGCGACCAGTTGCCCGACGAGGGCACCGGCGTGGTCACGATGATGACGCTGCACACCGCCAAGGGCCTGGAATTCCCGGTCGTCTTCGTCACCGGTTGGGAGGACGGCCAGTTCCCGCATATGCGCGCGCTCGGCGATCCGACCGAACTGGCCGAGGAACGCCGCCTCGCCTACGTCGGTATCACCCGGGCCAGGCAGCGGCTCTACGTCAGCCGCGCGGTGGTCCGCTCCGGCTGGGGGCAGCCGGTCTCGAATCCGGAGTCGCGCTTCCTACAGGAGATCCCGGCCCACCTCATCGACTGGAAGCGGTTGGAGCCCAAGGGGTCGCCGTTGACACGCGGTATCCGCCGCCGCGGCGACGATGACGGCCTGGAACACGACTGGACCCGCGACGGCTGGAATCAGCAGCGGCCGGGCGTCAGCGACCGTGGCCCGCGCCGCCCCGCTCCCGGCGGCGCAACCCGCAACAACGCCAATCTCGTACTGGCTGTCGGCGATCGAGTCAGCGACGACAAATACGGCCTCGGCCGGGTAGTCGCCGCCGAAGGCTTCGGCCCCTTGGCCACGGTCACCATCGACTTCGGCACCGCAGGCAAAATCCGCCTCATCCCCCAATACAGCCGCACCCTGATCAAGCTCTGAATCACCCCGATCCGGCGGGCGCTCAGTCGCGTTCGAAGCCCAGGCTGATGCCTCGGGTGGCGAGCCAGGGCAGCGGGTCGATGCGGTCGGTGCCGTTGAGCCAGACTTCGAAGTGGCAGTGCGGGCCGGTGGATTCACCTCGATTGCCGACCGTCGCGATCTCGTCACCCGCGAGCACATACTGGCCCACCGACACCACGGCGGTATTGATGTGGCCGTACACGGTGATGGTGCCGTCGTCGCCGCGCACCCGTACCCACATGCCGAATCCGGCAGCTGGGCCCGCATCGATGATGGTGCCGTCCTCGACCGCGTAGATCGGCGTACCGATGGGTGCGGCGATGTCGACACCGGCGTGCAGCACACCCCAGCGCTGGCCGAATCCGGATGTGAAAGTGCCCGAGGCGAATTTGGTGAACAGCGGCCGCAGCTTCGCATCCGCCTCCGCCGCCATATCCTCGGCGAACTTACTGCCGTTCTGCAACACATCGCCGTACTGCTCGAGGTCGGTCGGTGTCGCGATATCGAGAAGTTCCGGTGTCGTGGGAAGGTCTGCGCTCAACGGCTCTATGGCCTGCTGCTGCCCGACGGCCTGGATTTCGGCTGTGTCCGGTGCTTTCTCAGGGGCCGCCAGATTCTGTCCCGCAGCGACAATCGCCCCCGCCGCAACCGCAATAGCCGCCGCCCGTCCCCGCAGCCCACTCGGCGGCGCGGGCAGCCGATGCGCACCGCGCCGAGGCTTCGCCCGCCCCGGTCGGTTCGACGAGTCAGCGGGGATGTCCGCGCGCTCCACCGTGGCCCGCGCGTCGACCTCCCCTACAGCCCTGCCGCTCCCGGAACCCCACGCGTCGCTGGTGTTTCCAGTGTCGGTGTCCCAAGCGTTGTGGATGCCTCCGGAGCCGCTGTGCCACGGGGCGTCACCGCTGACGGGCCCGGTCTTCCATGCGTCACTGGTGCTTCGGGGCTCAGCGGCCGGTGTATCGCGGGTGCTGTGCGGGTCGGGGTTCCAGGGGTCGTGGGGTTGTCCGGGGTCGGGGTTCCAGGCGTTGTGGGGTTGTCCGGGGTCGGGGTTCCACGCGTTGTGGGGGTGCCCAGGGTCGGGGTTCCACGCGTCGCTGGAGTATCCGGAGTCGGTGTCCCAGGCATTGTGGGAGTGTCCGGAGTCGGTGTACCAGGCGTCGCCGCTACTTTCGGGGTCAGTGCGCCAAGCGTCGCGGGGTGCACTGAGGTCGGTGTCCCGTCTGTCGCGAGTGCTGCGGGGGTCGGCATTCCATGCGTCGCTGACGCTGGGGGTTTCTACCGCGCTGTTGGTGTTTCCGGAGTCGGTGCCCCATGCATTGCCGGTGCTTCCGAAATCGCCTTCGCTCCAGGCAGTGTCGTGATTCAGTGCGGCGCTGTGGTTCTGGGTGGCGTAGTGGTTGTAATTCGGGTTCACGTGATCATCGCGGCCGTTATCGATGCCGTGCCAGCTGTTGTAGCCCTCGTCGTAGAGCTGGCTTCCGCCATCACGCTGACCCTCGCCGTAGCCCCGGCTCTTGCGGTAATCCTGACTCTCGGCGTGACCCTGGCTCCAGCCATAACCCTGGCTCCAGCCATAGCCCTGGCTGTTGTCGTAACCCTGGCTGTTGTCGTAACCCGGGCTGCTGTAACCCAGACGCCTGTCGTAGCTCTCAGCGCCATCGTCGAACGGCGGAACCGCTTGCGGCCAAGGATCTCCCACTCGCCAGAATTCGACATTGCCGGGCACTTGGGAGGGTTGCTGAGAATTGTCTAGATAATGCTGAATCGGTACGCCGCGTCCCGCGGAACCGTCCGGATGTCCCTGCCTCATCGCTGCGACCGCATCACACCGCTACAGCATCCGAAATGTTCTAAAAGTTCGAAAGTTCCTGGCCTTCGGATGTCGAGCCATGCGTTCAGGATGTTCGCAACGCGCATTCAGGTTCTCATCCTCCGGTCACGCTTGCCGATGGGGGATCGGCCCATCGACGGTAACGAATCGGTTGCGGCCCTGCAACCGGTGTCCGATGAATCCCATTGCCCCGGAACGGGTTCGGCTCCGCCGCAGGGATACGGACCAGAACGGGCGGCACACCGTGGTGCGCCGCCCGTACCAAAGCTCATGTGCCGCTGGCTTTCTAGTCGCGCTGTTGACCCAAACTGATGCCCCGCGTCGCCAGCCAGGGCAACGGGTCGACCTTGTCGACTCCGTTCAGCCAGACCTCGAAATGGCAGTGCGGGCCGGTGGAGAAACCGCGGTTGCCGATGGTCGCGATCTGGTCGCCGGCCATGACTCGCTGTCCCTGCGACACGGTGGCGGTGTCGATATGTCCGTAGATGGTGACGGTGCCGTCATCGTGCAGCAGCCGGACCCACATACCGAAGCCCGAGGCCGGGCCCGCCTCGATCACGGTGGCGTCGGCTACGGCGTAGATAGGGGT
Source organism: Nocardia sp. CA-107356 (assembly GCF_050946365.1). Taxonomy (NCBI): domain Bacteria; kingdom Bacillati; phylum Actinomycetota; class Actinomycetes; order Mycobacteriales; family Nocardiaceae; genus Nocardia; species Nocardia sp. CA-107356. The sequence goes on from NZ_CP191992.1 coordinate 1,242,606, forward strand.
GCCGATCGGGCCCGCGATATCGACGCCGAGGTGCTGTACGCCCCAGCGGGCGCCGAAGCCGGAGGTGAAATTGCCCGCGGCGAACTTGGTGAACAGCGGGCGGAGCTTCGAGGCCTCCTGTGCCGCCATATCTTCGGCGAACTTCTGGCCTTTTTGCAGCATGTCGCCGAACTGGCCGACGTTGGTCGGGGCCGAAACGTTCAGTACCTGCGGCGAATCCGGGGAGGTGTTGGGGTCGGCCAGGCTGACCGACTGTGCGGCGATCTCGTGGATCTGGCCAGCGGCCTCGTAGTCGACAGCGTGCGATGGCTGTTCGGGCGAGGCGAAGGCACACTGTCCGGCGGCGACCACCGCACCCGCGGCGACGGCGACGACCGCGGCGCGGCCCTTGAGTGAGGCGGGCGGTGCTGGCATCCGATGCGCGCCACCACTGCCACGGTTCGCGCGGCGGGCCGGAATGACAGTGGGACCGGCCGGAGATTCCGGATCTTCGGACTCCCAAGCAGAGTCGCCATCCCAGGACTCATCGTCATCCCAGGATCCGTCCGCCTCCGGCGTCCACGACGCTTCGGAGTCGGGGGTCCAGGAATCGTCACTCTCGGGTGTCCAGGAATCATTGGAGGCCCAGGCGCCACCGTCGGACCACGAATCGCCCTGCGCCCAGGACTGCGACTGCGACCATGAATCGGATTCCTGCTGCGGATCGGCCTGCGCCCACGAATCGTGTGCGCCCCAGGAGTTCTCGTCGAGGTCATGCCCAGCCGCACCGGCCGGCGCGGCGTACCGGTGTCCGTCGGCGGCGGACCGCCGCGAAGAGGTGCCGAACGGATCTACCGCCGCATTGGAATGGCCGCCAAATGCCTCATCGTCATCCGAACGATAACGATGTCCGGAGCGAGCGCGATTATCGGAAGCGAAGGTCGAGCGATGGTTCATCAGGAGTGCCACATCATCGAGCGAAAGATCACGGTGTCGAACTGCCTACCCAGAGGCGCTATGGAACGGCTCTCCGTCTGCGGAGTGCTGTGCTGCGTCAAGCTTGCCGTCCTCCTAGTCGTGACCGTGTTGTGACATCGACCTCAATGACGGTAACGAAACGATTGCGGGGTCCGCAAGCGCTACGTGCGATCAATCCAAACATGTGAGATTGATCACGGTAACGCACCGGAATATCTCACTGTAATCGGGGGATGTGCGTGAGATTGTCCGACGACAATGTGTAGTAGAAGCCCGTAGGCGCCGGGGTTCGGCGGCTCTACCTGGCGCACCGTCCACAACCTACCCGCGAGTAGTCTTGGCCAGGCTTTTTCCTGCCCTGAGCATCGTGCCGTGACCTGCGCCACTTACGATGAACGTGGCCGTTTAGCCCTCCATGTGACTGGTTAAAGTCCGACCGACCCGCTTCCGACGTCGGGCCGCCAACAAAGACGTTGTCATCACAACGCAGACGAGACGGTGAGTACATGGATCTCTTCGAATATCAGGCGAAGGAGCTCTTCGTTAAGCACGGAGTGCCTTCGTCCGAGGGCCGCGTCACGGACACGGCCGAAGACGCCCGCGCCATCGCGGAGGAAATCGGCAAGCCGGTGATGATCAAGTCCCAGGTGAAGGCCGGTGGCCGTGGTAAGGCGGGTGGCGTCAAGTTCGCCGCCACCCCGGATGACGCGTTCACGCACGCGCAGAACATCATCGGCCTGGATATCAAGGGCCACATCACCAAGAAGATCCTTGTCGCCGAGGCCAAGGACATCGCGGAGGAGTACTACATCTCCTTCCTGCTGGACCGCTCCAACCGCACCTACCTGGCCATGTGCTCGGTGGAAGGCGGTATGGAGATCGAAGAGGTCGCGGCAACCAAGCCGGAGCGCCTCGCCAAGGTTCCCGTCGACGCCGTCAAGGGGGTCGACCTCGCGTTCGCCCGCTCGATCGCCGAGCAGGGCCATCTGCCCGCCGACGTGCTCGACGCCGCGGCCGTGACCATCCAGAAGCTCTGGGAGGTGTTCATCGGCGAGGACGCCACGCTGGTCGAGGTCAACCCGCTGGTCCGCACCCCCGATAACGAGATCCTCGCGCTCGACGGCAAGGTCACCCTCGACGAGAACGCCGAGTTCCGGCACCCGGATCACGAGGCCTTCGCGGACAAGGACGCGACCGATCCCCTCGAGCTCAAGGCCAAGGAGAACGACCTCAACTACGTCAAGCTCGACGGTGAGGTCGGCATCATCGGCAACGGCGCGGGTCTGGTCATGTCCACCCTGGACGTCGTCGCGTACGCGGGCGAGAACCACAATGGCGTCAAGCCCGCCAACTTCCTCGACATCGGCGGTGGCGCCTCGGCCGAGGTGATGGCCGCCGGTCTGGACGTCATCCTGGGCGATGCGCAGGTCAAGAGCGTGTTCGTCAACGTCTTCGGCGGTATCACCGCATGTGACGCGGTCGCCAACGGCATCGTGAAGGCACTGGAAATCCTTGGCGCCGAGGCGAACAAGCCGCTGGTCGTCCGTCTCGACGGCAACAAGGTGGACGAGGGCCGCAAGATTCTCGTCGATGCCGCGCATCCGCTGATCACGCTTGCGCAGACAATGGACGAAGGCGCCGACAAGGCCGCCGAACTGGCAGCGGCCAAGTAAGGAAACCGGAAATGTCTATCTTCCTCAACAAGGATTCCAAGGTCATCGTCCAGGGCATCACCGGTGGTGAGGGCACCAAGCACACCGCGCTGATGCTGAAGGCTGGCACCCAGGTCGTGGGCGGTGTCAACGCGCGCAAGGCGGGCACCACCGTCGCGCACACCGATAAGGACGGCAACCCGGTCGAGCTGCCGGTGTTCGGCACCGTCGAAGAGGCCATCAAGGCGACCGGCGCCGACGTGTCCATCGCGTTCGTGCCGCCGAAGTTCTCGAAGGACGCCATCATCGAGGCCATCGACGCGGAGATCCCGCTGCTCGTGGTCATCACCGAGGGCATTCCGGTGCAGGACACCGCCTACGCGTGGGCCTACAACGTGGAGAAGGGCAACAAGACCCGGATCATCGGCCCGAACTGCCCCGGCATCATCACCCCCGGCGAGTCGCTGGTCGGCATCACCCCGGCCAACATCACCGGCAAGGGCCCGGTCGGCCTGGTGTCGAAGTCCGGCACCCTGACCTACCAGATGATGTACGAGCTGCGTGACTTCGGCTTCTCCACCGCCATCGGCATCGGCGGCGACCCGGTCATCGGCACCACCCACATCGACGCCATCGAGGCGTTCGAGAAGGATCCCGAGACCAAGCTGATCGTGATGATCGGCGAGATCGGCGGCGACGCCGAGGAGCGGGCCGCGGCCTACATCAAGGCCAACGTCACCAAGCCGGTCGTCGGTTACGTCGCGGGCTTCACCGCCCCCGAGGGCAAGACCATGGGCCACGCGGGCGCCATCGTCTCCGGTTCGGCCGGTACCGCCCAGGCGAAGAAGGACGCGCTCGAGGCTGCCGGTGTCAAGGTCGGCAAGACGCCGTCCGAGACCGCCGCACTGGCGCGCGAGATCCTGGAGAAGGCAAGCGTTACGGCCTGATCCGCTGCTTACGCACAAAGGCCGCCTTCCAGGTCCGGAAGGCGGCCTTTGTCGTTGTCTCAGAGGAAGTGGGCCACCGAGGCGATACCGAACGCGAGGCTGTACACCGCGAACGGCAGCAGTGAATTCGACTTGAAGTAGCGCTCCAGGAAACGCACCGCCGCATATGCGGCGCCGCCCGCGACGATGGACCCGACCAGAACCTGACCGAGGATGCCCTCGCCCTGCGGACCGGCGAGCGTCGGCAGCTTCAGCACGCCAGCCGCCAGGATGACCGGGGTGGCGAGCAGGAAGGCGAACTTCGCGGCGTCCTCGTGATCGAGGCCACGCAGCAGGCCGCCGACCATGGTCATGCCGGAGCGGCTGATGCCAGCGAACAGCGCGCCCGTCTGCGCGGTGCCGATGATCAACGCGTCCTTGACGGACAGATCGCCGAGGCTGGTCTGCTCCTCCGCCGTCGCCACGAAATATCCCTCTTCGATGGCCTTGGCCCGCGCCTCGGACTCGGCGAAGCGGCGGCCGTAGTCGGCCAGTGTCGGCTGGCTGCGGCGGCGCAGCACCTCGCCGGTGATCAGCACGACTCCGTTGAGCGTGAGAAACAGTCCCGCCGCAAGGGGTTTCGCGAACAATGTGCGCAACGGATGTTCCAGCAGCAGTCCGAGGATGCCGACCGGCACGGTCGCGAGCAGCACCAGCCAGGCCAGGCGCTGCGTCGAGGTCTCGATCCGCCGGGTGCGCAGCGTGGTGAGAAGACCGGTGACGATATCGACCCAGTCCTGCCAATAGAACACCAGCAGCGCGATCGCCGTTGCCACGTGCAACCCGACCACGAAGGCGAGATACGGTGTACCGGAATCGGAATCACCCTGGGTGACCAGCTCGCTCCAGGACCCACCCAGCCATGCGGGCACCAGAACGGAATGACCCAGGCTGGAAATCGGGAACAGTTCGGTTATGCCTTGCAGTGCGCCGATCACAACGGCTTGGGTATACGTGAGCATCGCTTGACAGCTTGGCACGCCGAACCCACAATGGCCCGCCCAGGATCAGACCTGTGTCCGTTTTGGAATGCTTGTCGGAGTTGACGTTTCAGTCAGTATTCGGGACCGTTTCCGCCCTGCGCCGTGGGAAGGTACCCAGAACTGGGCGTCCGACACAATGATCGCACTCGAGTGCGACCCCGGCTTCGTGACCTGGGCTCGGATAGTGATTCTGAGCGGGCCGTACACAGGGCGGCCCAGTCGTGATGTCGGAGCTGTTGCGGGCGTGGGGAATTGTCGCGGGTTCGATTCCCGTTGGCCGTGGTTTCGCAGGTCGCAGCGGCGGGTGGGCGGCCGGGCTTCGGCACTGCCATGCTGTGTGGCGTGGATGTGCTGGTGTTGGGCCCAGTGCAGGTTTGGGCAGGCGAAGACGATGTCGCCATCGATCGGCCACTGGAACGTGCGCTGCTGGTGCGGTTGGCATTGGCGGGCGGTGTACCGGTGCCGGATGGGCGACTTGCGGAGGATCTGTGGGGCGGTGATGTCGAGCGGCCGGTGCAGCGACTGCGGGTGGTGGTGTCGCGGCTACGGGCCGCACTCGGGCCGCGTGCCGAGGTCATCGGGCGCACGCCAGCCGGGTACCACGCGACCGTCAGCGCATCGGATCTGTCGACGGCCGAGGCGGCGGCGCAGCGGTTGTACGGCGCGCGCCGCGGCAGCGATCATGCCGCAGTCGCGGCAGCCGCGCGGGATGCGCTGGCGTTGTGGCGCGGGCCCGCGCTGGCGGATCTGCGGGCCGTGCCGTATGCGGCGGCCGAGGGTGAGCGCCTCGATGATTGGCGGCTATCGCTGACGGTTGCGGGGCTGGAGGCCAATCTCGAACTCGGTGCGGCCGAGGAGGTGGTCACCGAGCTCACCGGTCTGGTCGCTCGGCACCCACTGCACGAGCCGCTGTCAGGTCTGCTCGCGCTTGCGCTGTATCGCACTGGGCGACAAGCGGATGCGCTGGACCGGCTGGCCCGATTGCGAAGGCTGCTCGCCGAGGAATTGGGTGTCGACCCGGCGCCCGAGACGGCGAGGCTGGAGCTGCGCATCCTCGACCACGATCCGACGCTGCGCCCCGCGAGCGCGGCCGCCGGTGCGGCCGGCATCTACACGGCCGCAGCCCCTGTCGACACCGCCTCGGCCGCTGCACCGCATGGTGGTGTGCCGTTCGGCACCGACGTGGGTGGTGTGGCGAACGGCGGTGGTGCGGGTGGTGTGGCGCATCGCGGTGGCGGTGCCGCGCACGGTGGCGGCGCGGGCGGTGTGCCGCACGGTGGTGGTGTGGCCGGTGCACCGTTCGGCGGTGTGGCCGGTGCTCCGGTTGGCGGCGGCGTGGCTGCATCCACCGAAACAACAACCGCCGTACCCCGTCCCGACCCGGTTGTCTCGGCCCCGTTGACCAGCTTCGTCGGCCGCGGCCGCGAATTCGACACGCTCGGCGCCCGGCTCGCCGAACCCGGTCTCACCACCCTGGTCGGCGTCGCAGGCAGCGGAAAGTCCCGCCTGGCAGCCGAACTCGCCCGCGCGGCCGCCAACTCCGGCCGCGCGGTGGCCTTCGTCGAACTGGCTCCCCTGGCCAGGACCGAGGATGTGCTCCCTGCTGTCGTCGCTGCGCTCGAGGCCAATGGGCTTGCGACCGATATCTCGATCGCCCCCGACGACCCACTGCCGGGAATCATTGCGGCGCTAGGTGGTTCGAGCGCCCCCGGTAACTCCGATACGCGCAGTGACTTGCGTGCGCCGAGCGATTCAGGTGCGCCGAGTGAGTTGGGTTCGCGGAGCGGTTCGGATGCGCTGGGTGATTCGGCGGTGCTCGGCGATTTGGGCGGCACCAGTGGCTCAGCTGCGCACCGTGATTCGGGTGCGTGCAGTAGTTCAGGTGTGTCCGGTGGCGTAGGTGCGCCGAATGACTCAGGCGCCCAGAGTGATTCGGATGCCAACGAAGGCGCGCATGCGGCCGCCCTGGGCGGTTCGGATGTGTGGCATGACGTCGACGGATCGGTTGCTTCGTCGGTATCCGCGTACTCGGTTGCCGGGGGAGACGGCATCGGGCGGAGAGTTTTCCTGGTGCTCGACAACGCCGAACATGTGATCGAGCCGGTTGTCGAATTGGTCTCGACAGCTGTGAATTCCAGCGTATTGGTTACTTCGCAGCGGGCGTTGGGGGTGGCGGGAGAGTCGGTCTATCCGTTGGGGCCGCTGGAGCGGGGGATCGGGGTCGCGCTGTTCACCGAGCGGGCCGGGTTGCACGGGTTGGTGACCGCGGCCGAGCGGGAAGATCTGGTGCGGATCTGCGCAGCGGTGGATTGGCTGCCACTGGGGATCGAGTTGGCCGCCGGTCTCACTCGCACACTCACGATTTCGCAGCTGGCGCAGCGTATCGATGATCGGGTACGGCTATTGGTCGGCGGGGCGCGCGATGCCGGGGGCGGGCGGCATACGAGTCTGCGGGTGGCTCTCGACTGGAGTTATGAACTGCTGGCCGAACGGGAGCGAGCGGTCCTGCGCAGGCTCGGGGTGTTCGCCGGTGGGTGCACGCTGGAGGCGGCCGAAGCGGTTGCACCCGATGACAGTTCGAGCGATACGCGTGTGGATCTCGCGGTCGGCGATATCGCCCCCGCCCTGGCGGATCTGGTGAACCGAAGTTTGGTCACCGTCCAGAACTACGGTGCGTCACGGCGATTCGCCCTGCTGGAGACCATCCGCGATTACGCCCTCGCTCAACTCTCGGAAACCGGCGAGACCGATTCGTTGCGCGCCCGGCACGCGGACTGGGGCCTCGGGCTGGTGCGGCAAATCGGGAAGCCCGACGATTTCGCCACGGCCGAATCAGTGGCCGCGGTATTCGCCGAATGGCCGAACATCCTGGCCGCACTCGAGTACGCCCCCGGAACACCAAGAGCCGCAATCGGTTTGCGACTCGCCATTGCAATGCATGTGCCCTGGCTGGCCAGAGCCTGGTTCCGCGAGGCCCGTCGGCACTACGGTGCACTGATCGAATCGCTCGCGGCCACACCGGCCGCCCCACCAAATGCCGCCGCGACCGGGCAGGCTGATGGCACAGTGGCCGGGCGGATCGGTGGTGCCACGACTTCGCACCCCGGCGACGCTCCGGCCCCAGCCCTGGCCGACGCGCCGGTATCACCGGCCGAATTGGCCCAAGCGCTCAGTCATTACGGCTTCCACACCCTGATGACCGGCGACTTCGACTCCGCCGCGGCACAATTGGGCAGGGCGAGTGAATTGGCCGCGCCGCTCGACGATATCGAACTCGCCCAGACCGTGCGCTACTACCAGGGCATCGTCGATATAGAACGGGCCAGGCTGCCGGAGGCGGTCGCGCGGTTGCGCGAGGGGGAGCGGCTGGCGGTGCGGGTCACGCAGGCCTCGTCTTTCGCGGACGCGCTCGGCACCGCGCTGTTGTACTCGGGTGACGCCGCGGGCGCGCTCGCCGCGTATCAGCGCTCCACCGAAGTGGACCGGGTCAATGACGATGAGCACGGCCTTTCGCGCGGCCTCAGCAATCAAGCCAAGGCGCTGCTCGATCTGGGCCGCACCGAGGACGCGCTCGCACTGGCCGAAGAGTCCGACCGCTACGCCCGCCGCCTCGACGACCGGCAGATCCTGCCGCTGAACGACCTCACCCGCGCCGCCGTCGCCTTGGCTGCCGGGCAACTCGACGCGGCCGAAACCTACTGTCGGGCCGCTCTCGCCCACGAGGACGAGGCGGGTCTGGCCCGGCTCGAGCTGGCCGATGTGCTCATCGCCAAGGGGGAACTCGACGAGGCCGCGGCGCTGCTCGCGGAGCACGACGCGGCGGCCGTCGGTGGCGTCCCCGGCCTGGCGGCCCGCGCGATCGAGGCCGCGCTGCGGCACGTACAAGGTCGGCCGCATCGGATAGAGCGCATCCGTGCCGATTATCAGACGGCAGGTTTCGGCTGGCAACGCTACGTCGCCAGGCTGGAAGAGCTCGAAAAACCCGGCAGTACCTCGTGAAATGCGGGTGAAATCGCGCTGAGACGGGTGGACGAGACGCTGGTCATCGCCAACGCACACCCAACAGAAAGCGCGAACAATGACCATCAACCGCACCCGCCCCGCCCGCATCGCGGCCATCGCCGCTCTGACCGTCGCCGGTTTCATCGGCGGTATCGCACCCGCTGTCGCGGGACCGTTCGGCACGGGATCGGCACAGGCCCAGCCGGGCAACCTCGGCCCGTTCGAATACGAGTCCGAATGCCTCGCCCGCGGCAACCAAGGCATGCAGAACGGCGAATGGCAGGACTACGACTGCGTGGGCAGCTACGGCGCTTGGTATGTCGTGCCCCACTAGTTGCCGCCGGGTCATCGCATCGAGGGGTTTCGGCCCGGAGCGCCCGACGCTCCGGGCCGAATGGCGTTCCCATCGGAGGTGGTAGCACTGAATTGTTATCGGCGGACGCGGATTCGCAGAGGACCAGCGTAGACGGTGTTTTTCGGCGGCCCGGCCAGTTCCTCGAGGGTGACCGCGGCCAGCGAGTGCAGTAGCGTCAGGAGAGATCCAAGCCGTCAAGACTACGTACGACTCGACCTAGGAGACGACGACCATGTCATACCCGACCGGGGGCTCCGGGTACAACGCACCCGTGACGCCACCCGCACCTTCCAGCACCGGCCAGTCGGCTGGTACCGGCACCGAGTCCAGCGCCAAGGGCCTGCCGTATTTCCTGGTGGTCGGCGTCGCCGCGCTCGGTGTGATCAATTTCCTGCTCGGCTTTCTGCCGTTTTTCGGCCAGAAGCCGAGAAACGTCGGTGGCGGTGTGACGGTCGACGGCGGTGACACGCTCAGTCTCTTCCAATACTTCGGCGCGGCCGGGCTGCTGGCGATCCTGCTGCTCGGCGGACTGCTGGCCGGACTCTCGTTGCTGCCCAAGCAGAATTGGACCGGCGCCGCGGCCGCGGCATCGGCGGCGGGCTTCCTCGGCACGCTGTTCCTGTCCTTCACCACGCCCGACGATCTGAACGTCGAGCTGAAGTGGGGCGCCTACCTGCTGCTCTTCCTGGCCTTCGTGCAGACCGCCGTCGCGGTCGTCGCCGTGCTGTTCGAATCCGGCATCCTGACCCCGCCCGCGCCCAAACCCGCTACCCCGCAGGGCCCGCCGAGCGGATTCGGCACCGGCGGCTACGGCCAGCAGGGCGCGTTCGGCCAGAGCCAGCCCTCTCTCTTCGGCCAGAGCCCGAGCCCGTACGGCCAGAGCCAGCCGGGTCAGTCCTACGGCCAGCCGGGATACGGCAGCCAGACCGGTCCGCAGTACCAGTCGCAGCAGCCCTACGGTCAGGGCCAGCCGAGCCAGCCGTCCTACGGCCAGAGCCAGCAGCCGTCCTACGGTCAGCAGCCCTCTTATGGCCAGCAGCCCGGATATGGTGCGGCACAGCCGGGTTCGCCCTACGGTGCTTCGCCCGCCGCGCAGCCGCGCCCGGATGAGAGTGCTACCCAGCACTTCGGCGCCCAGCAGCCCGGACAGCAGTACGGCGCACCGGGTTTCGGTCAGAGCCAGCCCAGTCAGCCCAGTCAGCCGGGTCAGCCCTTCGGCGGTGAGACCGGTTCGGACCCGTCCTCGGACGCGACCCACGCGTTCCGCCCGTCGGAGGACAACAAGTAGTTCCCCGGCTCTCCCGGCGCGCACCAGACCGGGTCGGCGCGCCTGACCCGCTCGCGCCGGGGGAGCTGCCACGCTGAATTTCTATGAGCTCCCCGAGATCCCCTCTTGTTCGCCGGACCGCCGAGTCCCGCGGCGCGCCGGAGCCCTCGGCGCGGAGCGACCGATCACCGCGCGGTTCACACGCCGACGGTCTCGACGAGGCCGGATTTCTGTCGCTGACCCCGGAGCGCGCCCGCATGCTGCTCCTGGTCGCCGCCCGTCCGACGACCTACGCACTGGTCGGCATCACGATCCTGGCCCTGGCCACCCTGCTCTCCTCGGGCAGTAGCCTGGCGGGCACCTCGGGTGCGATCGCCGCGGGCTGGCTTGCGGTACACCAGGTTCCGCTGGTGATCGGCAAGACCTCGCTCGGACTCCTACCGCTGTTGCCGACCGGACTGCTGGTCTGGTTGTGCGGTCGGGATTGCGCTCGAGCGGTCGAGCCGGAGAGTTCGCGCACCGATCTCGGCTGGATCGTCGGTGCGGCGCTGGCCGGGCCGCTGCTGGTCACGGCCGTCTGTCTGGCGGTCGCCGAGGATGCCTCCGGTGTCGTCGCGCTGCAGCCGCCGAATACCCTCACCGCCTTCGGCTGGATCGGTGGTCTGTACCTGGTCGCCGCGGCGGGCGGCATCGCGAGCCGGAACCGGCGCAGGCTTTTCACGCTGCTGCGCCTGCCCGACTGGGCGGTCGCCGGCACATTCGCCGCGGGCCGGTCAGTGCTGCGCTTGCTGGCCTGCGCCACCGTGGTCGTCATCGTGTCCTTCTTCGTGCACTGGTCGCGCATCGGCGATACCTATCAGACCGCGGGCAATGCGGCGGGTGTGATCGGGCTGAGCCTGCTCGCACTGGCTTATCTGCCGAATGTGGTGCTCGGGGCCGTCGGTGTAGTTGTCGGCTCCGGCGCGCAATTCGGCGATGCGTCGATCGGTGTGTTCTCCGTTGTCGGCGGGCCGATTCCAGCCGTTCCGGTCATGGCGGCGGTGCCGCCCGGCCCTGCCGCTGGCTGGTGGCCGGTGCTGTTGCTCATCCCGGCGGCCGTGGGTGTGCTCGGCGGGCTGGATATCGGACGCACCTCCAATGACCGTGCCGGCGCACCGTGGGCGACATTGACCTCGGCCGGGGTGGCCACCGTGGTGCTGATGCTGCTCGGCGCGGTCGCGGGCGGTGACCTCGGCACCTTCGGACATATGGGTCTGGACCTGCCGATCTTCGCGGCGGTGACCTTCGGCTGGTTGGCCGCCGCCGGATACGTGGGCCTGGTGTTCGCGCGCTGGTTCATCGTTCCGGTCGGCGCGCCGATCACCGATTATCACGATGATCACGACGACTATGACGAAGACGATCAGTACGACGACTATGACGATGATCACCACGAGGGCGATCACTACGACGAATACGACGACTACGACGACGACTACGAGGACTACGACGGCCCCGACCTCGAGGTAGAACTCGATGCCGAACTCGTCGACGAGCAGACTTCCATCGCCACCTCGCGCGCCGCGGGCAGCAACACCTTCCCCGACATCGTCGATGCCGAAGTGGTCGAGGCGGACCTGCCGGAAAGTGACCGGGTGGACGGTCGTTAGGCTTTACCCGGCGGTGTCGCACCGCCTCCGCCGTTCGACCGACACGCAGGAGTAGAGCGCTGGCCTCCCCGAATGCCCCCTTGGTGCCCGCAACGGCCCCGGCAACCGTAGTCGTGCTGGCCTCTGGCACCGGGTCATTGCTGCGCGCCCTCATCGAGGCCGCGGTCGCGCCGGACTATCCGGCGACCATTGCCGCTGTCGGAGTCGACCGGGTCTGCCAGGCCACCGAACACGCGGCCGCCGCGGGGATCCCGAACTTCCGGATGGTGTTGCGGGACTTTCCCGATCGGGCCGCCTGGGATGTCGCGCTGACCGATGCGGTCGCCGCCTACGAACCCGATCTGGTGGTCTCGGCTGGATTCATGAAGCTCCTCGGCCCGGCCTTCCTGGCCCGCTTCGGCGGCCGGATCATCAATACCCACCCCGCGCTGCTGCCCGCATTCCCCGGCGCGCACGGGGTCCGCGACGCGCTCGCGTACGGGGTGAAGGTCACCGGTTCGACCGTGCACCTGGTCGATTCCGGCATCGATACCGGCCCGATACTCGCGCAGGAAGCGGTGGTCGTGCTCGACAGCGACGACGAGGCCACGCTGCACGAGCGCATCAAGGTTGTCGAGCGACGGTTACTGGCGGAGGTTGTCGCCGCCGTCGCCACCAGAGGCATTGTCTCCGACGGACGAAAGGCAGTAATTCCAGATGAGCGGGTACTTCGGTGAGTGAGCGCAGCGAACGACCATTGGATCCAGCTGGGCGTAAGGGGATTTCCAGGGCGCTGATCAGCGTCTACGACAAGACGGGCCTGATCGAGCTCGCGAGCGGACTGCACGCCGCTGGTGTCGAACTGGTCTCGACCGGTTCGACCGCGGGCAAGATCGCCGAAGCGGGCATTCCGGTGACCAAGGTCGAGGATCTGACCGGGTTCCCGGAGACGCTCGACGGCCGGGTCAAGACCCTGCACCCGCGGGTGCACGCAGGCATCCTCGCCGACACCCGCAAGGCCGAACACGTCGACCAACTGGTCGAACTCGGTGTCGAGGCATTCCAGCTCGTCGTGGTGAATCTGTACCCGTTCACCCAGACCGTGGCCAGTGGCGCCAGCAACGACGAATGCGTCGAGCAGATCGATATCGGCGGCCCGTCCATGGTGCGCGCCGCCGCCAAGAACCACCCGTCGGTCGCGGTGGTCGTCAACAGCGGCGACTACGACGATGTGCTCGCCGCGGTGCGGTCGGGCGGTTTCACCCTCGCCGAGCGGACTGCGTTGGCGGCCAAGGCATTCCAGCACACTGCAAGCTATGACGTCGCGGTCGCGAGCTGGATGTCCAGCGTGCTCGCCCCCGCCGGCGAACCGAATGAGGCTGCCGCACAGCAGTTCCCGAGCTGGATCGGTGGCACCTGGGATCGCGCTTCGGTGCTGCGCTACGGCGAGAACCCGCATCAGGCCGCCGCGCTCTACACCCAGAACGACGGCAGCCAGGGGCTGGCGCAGGCAAAGCAGTTGCACGGCAAGGAAATGTCGTACAACAACTACACCGATGCCGATGCCGCCTGGCGCGCCGCCTACGACCATGCCGCGCCTGCCGTCGCGATCATCAAGCACGCCAACCCCTGTGGCATCGCGATCGGCGCGGATATCGCCGAGGCGCACCGCAAGGCGCACGCGTGCGATCCGGTGAGCGCCTATGGCGGCGTGATCGCTGCCAATGGTGAGGTCACCGTCGAGATGGCCGAACAGGTCTCCGAAATCTTCACCGAGGTGATCGTCGCACCGTCCTACGCCGACGGCGCCGTCGAGGTGCTGCAGCGCAAGAAGAACGTGCGCATCCTGGTCGCCGAGCCGCCACGGCGCGGTGGCGCCGAACTGCGCCCGATCAGCGGCGGCGTGCTGCTGCAGGTGCGCGACATCCTCGACGCCCCTGGCGACGACCCGGAGAACTGGACCCTGGTCGCGGGCGAAGCGGCCGACGCGGAAACCCTCGCCGACCTCGAATTCGCTTGGCGCGCCTGCCGTGCCGTGAAGTCCAACGCGATCCTGCTCGCCCACGACGGCGCCTCGGTCGGCGTCGGTATGGGCCAGGTCAACCGGGTCGACGCGGTCGGCCTCGCGGTGCAGCGCGCCGGCGACCGCGCCAAGGGTTCGGTCGCCGCCTCGGACGCGTTCTTCCCGTTCTCCGATGGTCCGCAGCAGCTCATCCAGGCCGGAATCCGGGCCATCGTGCAGCCCGGCGGCTCGGTCCGCGACCAGGACACCATCGACCTGGCCAGGGAAGCCGGCGTAACCCTGTACCTCACGGGCTCCCGCCACTTCGCCCACTGACCCCACAGCGGGCGGGCGCCACCCGGCTCCCGCCCGCTTCACACGGCAAAGCACCCACCGACGGTAGTCAAAAGGTGGCTGTATGCGCCATAACCACTGGATGTGCGGCAGCTTCGGGGGAGTGCGTCTAGCCCGCGCTGAGGACTTGTCGACTTCCCAGTGGGGCCTTCAGTGGTACTTCGAGTGTGCCGAAGACCGCGATCATCGTGCACATCCGCCCGACCGCATCGGCGCGCGTCCCGGAGCGCAACTCGACGGTGACCGTCGAATCCGTTTCGGTGACGCTCGCATCCACCCCGTAGCACTCGGGAGTTCCGGTCTCGAAATTGACGGCGATCCGATCGTCGGCCACCCGTGACCACGAGGTGAACGGAATCGGATGCGCGCCGACAATGGTCGGATCAGCGACGAACATCCGGCCCGCGTCGGCGGGTTTGCCTTCGGTCGGCATGGTCTTCGCCGCACTGGTCGTCGTCTTCACTTGCGCGCCATCATTATCGGAGCCACCGCATCCGGTGACGGCAAGGCCGACGAACACTGCGACGGCGACTGCGGCGGGCCAAACCCCCGACATCCGATACATACCGACAACCCTAATCGACCCGCCGATGTGCCGGGACGAAGCGCACCCAGCAAACCATGAGAACCACCGCGTCGGATTGTGCGACAAGATGATAGAGCGATGAAGCCAACACAGTGAACTTTCGGCTAAGCCTGCGCGTAATACCTCCGCGCCGCTCGCCCGCACAGTAGATTCGGGGCCGATACGCACCGATCGGGGTTCGTGGCGCGTATCGAGTCGGATGCTTTGCAAGGTAAACCTTCGAAAGGAAGAACGTGGGCGACACGCTGCGCGTAGGTGAAGAACTCGGGCTCGGCCAGGCTTTGGTCGGCGGTGCGTACACCCTGACCCTGCAGCCCGATGGCAACCTGGTGCTGTCGGAACCGGACGGAAATGTCGTGTGGTCCACCCTGACTCACGATCAGGGGGTCGAGCGGGCCGTCCTGCAGGAGGATGGCAACTTCGTGCTCTACAAGGGTGAGGGCGCCGCGTGGTCCACCGAGACCAACGGCCGCGATGCCGACCGGCTGACTGTGCAGGCCGACCGCAATGTCGTGCTGTACGGCAAGGACGGCAGCGCGCTGTGGGCGTCGGACACTCAGACCGACAACCCGCTGCCCGCCCCGGAGCCGGTTGCCGAGCCGGTTGCCGAGCAGGTCGCCGCACCCGCCGAAGAAGTTCCGCCCCCGCCGCCCGCGGCGCAGACCTACACGGTCGAGCCGGGCGACACCCTGTGGGCCATCGCCGAGCGCTTCTATGGCGACGGCAACCGCTACCAGGAGATCGCGAATGCCAGCGGCATCGATAACCCGGATGCGATCAACCCCGGCCAGGTGCTGACCATTCCGTAACATTGGCTCTGTTTTTGGCCGCGCGGGCGCGGCGTGTTCGCGGCCCCCTTGGTCTCGCGTCCGAGCCGTCGAGACTCGCGCCTTCGGCGCATCGCTTCGACGACTCGGACGCGAGACGGGCCGCGAACGGGTCGCTCGTAAGACTCGCTCCGTCGGGGGTACCGATGTGCGGATCGTTCGGCGTTGGACGTATACCGGCACAGTGGTCGAGACTCGTGCCTTCGGCGCATCGCTTCGACGGCTCGGACGTGAGACGGTCCGCGAACGTCGCTCGTAAGACTCGCTCCGTCGGGGGCGCCGATGTGCGGATCGTTCGGCGTTGGACGTATACCGGCACAGTGGTCGAAACTTGTGGCTGCCCGATGCGCATGCGCTTCGACGGCTCGGACGTGAGACGGTCCGCGAACGTCGCTCGTAGGACTCGCTCCGTTGTGGCTGGGTAGGCAGTCATCTTTCGACGCAGCAAACATCAAGGGCCCCGAAGCAATGCCTCGGGGCCCTGTTCATCGGTCGGTGCTTACCGGCTGGTGAAGGGCAACAGCGCCATTTCGCGGGCGTTCTTCACCGCGACGGCGACTTGGCGCTGCTGCTGCGGGGTGAGCCCGGTGACCCGGCGGCTGCGGATCTTGCCGCGGTCGGAGATGAAGGTGCGCAGCAGGTTGACGTCCTTGTAGTCGACCGTCTCGACGCCCGCCGCGATCAGCGGGTTCTTCTTCGGGCGACGGGCTTGCTCGGCGCGAACCTTCTTCGAGGGTGCTCGCTTGACTGCCATGTGACGGGTTTCCTTCTCGAGATCAGTGGTTGTCTACCAGCTCGATTTGTGCACACCGGGGAGTTCACCCCGATGGGCCATCTCGCGCACACGTACGCGGGAGAGTCCGAACTTCCGGAGATGTCCGCGCGGTCGTCCGTCCGCGGCGTCCCGATTGCGCAATCGTACCGGACTGGCATCGCGGGGCAGCCGCTGTAGCGCGGACTGTGCCGCCGCGCGGTCTTCCTCGGAAGTGGTCGGCTTGCGGATGAGTTCAGTGAGTTCGGCGCGGCGCATCGCATAGCGGGCGACGATCTGCTTGCGCTGCTCATTGCGGACGACCTTCGACTTCTTGGCCATCAGCGCTCCTCGCGGAAGTCGACGTGCCTGCGCACCACCGGATCGTATTTGCGCAGCACCATCCGGTCCGGATCATTGCGTCGGTTCTTCCGGGTGACGTAGGTATATCCCGTTCCCGCAGTGGATTTCAGTTTGACGATCGGCCGGATATCGGTCGATTTCGAGGCCATGAAAGCTCCTTCAGATCTTGTCGCCGCGGGCTCGGCTCTGTCTATTGGGCCGCTTCGCCTCGCTCCGCCGGATCCGGGCGACGACCGCCTCGATCCCGTCCCGGTCGATGGTCTTGATGCCTTTGGCGGAGACCGTCAGCGTGATGCGCCGGTCCTCGCTGGGCAGGTAGTAGGTCTTGCGCTGGATATTGGGGTTCCAGCGCCGGCTCGTCCGCTTATGCGAGTGCGATACGGACTTGCCGAATCCCGGCTTGCGCCCGGTGACCTGGCAGTGGGCCGACATAGGGGCTCCCTTCCAGTAGTTGACAATCATTTTCGACAACGGCTGTTCGACAATGTACCGTTGCTCGACAGGAAATGAAAATCATTATCGAAAGGAGTGCTGTGGTGGATCCCGCCCTACTCCCATCCGGGCGGCAGTCCGACCGGAGAACGCCCGTCGTGGTGGTCGCCGGATTCACCGGACCGGCCGCGGCGGGTGCAGCCCGACTGGCCGCGGCGTTGCGCGAAACGCCGGGCACCGTCACCATTCGCCACGACCTGAGCGGGCTCGGCGAGGGCATCGTGCACCGCACCGTCCGCATCGGCGAGCAGGAGACCTCGACCGTACTCGAGCTCGCACACGGCTGCGTGTCCTGCACCCTGCGCATTGATCTGCTGCCGCTGCTGTGCGTGCTCGCCGCCCGCGATTCGGTGAATCGTATTGTGCTGGAACTCGATCCGGCCTTCGACGCGGAGGCGGTATGCCAGGCGATCGAGAATATCGCCGTCACCGGTGTGGTCGGCCGCATCGACGGTCCGGCCGCGCGTGAGGTGCGAGTCGAGGCCGTGCTCACCTGTCTGGACGCGCGGACCTGGTTGGCCGATGCCACCGGCGAGGACACACTCGTCGAGCGCGGATCGGTGACCGCGGACGACGACCGGACCGTGGCCCGAGTAACGGTCGGTCAGGTCGACGTCGCGGATGCCGTTGTGGCGCTGGGCAATACCGGCGACACCATCGATCAGGCGCGGCTCGCCGCGGTGTTGTCCCGACTCGTACCAGACGCGCCGGTGGCCTGGGTGGACGATATCGATCTGCTCCGCGCGGCCGAGGTCGAAGCACTGCTCGCACGCATTCCGGCCCACGCTCGGCGCGGTCGCATCTTCGACGCACACGCGCCCCTGCTGCGCGGCCAACCGCCGCTGGGCACCGAATACGGTGTGGCCCTGGTCGAATTCGCCGCGAGTCGCCCGTTCCATCCGGCCCGCCTGCACGAAGCCCTCGATGTGCTCTTCGACGGCGTAGTGACCGCGCGTGGGCGGATCTGGCTGGCGACCCAGCCGAACGAGGTCGTATGGCTGGAGTCCGCGGGCGGCGGATTACAGGTCGGCGGTGCCGGACCGTGGCTGGCCGCCATGAGCCCGAGCGAGTTGGCACAAGCCGATCCCATGCGCAGGGCGATGGCCGCGCTGCGCTGGGACGACCAGTTCGGCGACCGGGATATTTCGCTGGTGATCCTGGTCCACGACGCGGACCCGGCCGAAATTCGCCAGGCCCTGCACTGGGCGCTGGTCGAGGACGACGAACTGCGCCTGGTGGAAGGCGCGCCCGAGCGAGTCGCGCAGTGGGAGGACCCGTTCGGCGATTGGCATGCCGATCCCTGTGAGACCAGCGAACCCACCGGCCTGCCGTTCGACGGACAGGCGAAAAGCCCAAGAGGAGAGGCGAAGTGAAGACAGGGATGCATCCGGACTATCACCCCGTGGTATTCGAGGACTCGAGCACCGGAAAGCGCTTCCTGACCAGATCCACCGCCACCAGCACCCGCACCGTCGAGTGGGTGGACGGCAATACCTACCCGCTGCTGGTCGTGGACGTAACCTCCGATTCGCACCCGTTCTGGACCGGCGCGCACCGCGTGCTGGACACCCAGGGCCGGGTGGAGAAGTTCGAACGCAAATTCGGCAAACGGACGCGGGCGACGTCCCAGCCCGGACGAGGGGCGGGCTGATATGGCGGTGCCCAAGCGCAGGATGTCGCGGTCGAACACCCGCAGCCGCCGCTCACAGTGGCAGGCGAACCCACCCGACCTGGTGCCGGTCAGCGCCGGTGGGGTCGTGCACAAGGTGCCGCGCCGTGTGGTGCGGGCGGTTGAGCGGGGACTGATTGACCCAGTGCAACTTTGACGCACTGACCGTCTCGCGTCCGAGTCGTCGAAGCGATGCGCATCGGGCAGGCACAAGTTTCGACCACTGTGCCGGTATACGTCCAACGCCGAACGATCCACACATCGGCGCCCCGACGGAGCGAGTCTCGACGGCTCGGACGCGAGACCAAGGGGGCCGCGAACCCGCCGCGCCCGCGCGGCCAAAAACAGAGCCGCCAACACTCAGCGCCGAAGGCGCTGCCAATGTCTCAGCCGAGCTGTACCAAGGTGGCGGCGAGCTGGAAGAACTTGTTGTTACCGAGGTCGGCGATCGTCTTGATCTTCAGGGCCTCCAGAAGCTGCTTATCGTGCGCTTCGGTGAGGCCGGCCAGCGCCGACGGCGGGGCGGAGAGGATTTCCTCGAGCGACTTGTTCCCGTATTCCTTGTCGAGAACTTTGTCGAGCACCACGTTGACGGCCATGCGAACTCCTTCGAACGAACCGGTAGGTGCCAAGCCGACGATAGCTCGCGCGCTGCTGTCGTGGGACGTGAACGCGCCAGGCCGGTGGTTGATCGACCGGATCCGCTGGATGAGAACTTCGCTTCGGTTCCGGATCGGAACCGCTCACGCTGATGGCAATCTGATAGCTAACGAAGTGACCCGCGCCACATGGCAATTTTCCAGTGTTCCGATTGCGTCCCGGTAGCTCGCAGGTCAATTACGTACTGAGAGTTGGTTTTTCGTATCCGTAAAAGTCTCGGCGCAGTGATGATTTCGTGCTCTCGCGCCGGTACCCTCATCCGAGAGGGCGGGTTCTTGGAATCCCGGTTCGCCGGATTTCCGAGAACCCGCTCATCGCCAAACTTCTGGCCCCTCGGCCGATTTCTCCGCCTCACGGCTTCCGGGCAAACCCGGCAACTCCGGCAACAGGGATTCCAGCCGGGCCAGTTGCTCACCTACGAAGTCGGCTGGACCCTCGATCAGCGAGAGCGGCCACGGCCAGTGCGGTCCGTCCAACCGCTTGACCTCCTCGACCAGATCCGCCGTCGTGGCTTCGAGTTCGCTGACCTCGGTACGTAATTCGCCGATTTGCGTGCGCAGATCGGCCGATTCCTGCTCCAACTCCTGGATCCGCTGTAGTGCCGCGGCCACCCCATCCACCAGGGTGCGGTTGCGGCCCTCCGCATCGGTGCCCAGCTGCGGCCAGCCGGACAGGCCGGGACCGCGCAGTTGGATCTGGATATCGCGCAGTACCGCGTCCTGTTCCGGCGTCACGTCCGGTTCCTCCTGTACAAAGTCCCATTGGCCGAAATCCATTGTCCCGGCTTCGTTCACATCGCAGCGCACGCCGCCGACGATCACCTGCTGTGATGTCTGATAGATATTGCGTCGGGCCTCGACATTGGTCCCGGACCAGGCAGCGGTCTGCCACGACCACGCGGCGACACCCGCGTCCAATGCCCGGCTGATCGACCAGAACCCGCCGTAGATACCGACATTCGCGGCGCCGAGCACGGCGGCCGCTCCCTGGAGATAGGCATTGATCGCGAGCTGATCCTGCGGCGTCGAGTCGAAATCCGCGGAGAAGTAGATCGGCCGATCCGACCGACCGCCACAGCGCAGCACCTGCGCCAAACCCGCACGGGCATCGACGATTCCGGCGTCATAGCCGTCCAGCATCCTGGCCGCGGTGGTTTCCCAGTTCGACACGATGGAGATGTCGTGCGCTCGCAGATCATCGGCCTCGGCGGGAGTCAACTGCTTGCCGGGCAGTGTGGGACCACCGTCGGAGAGGTAGCGCACCACGAAGTCGTATCCGGCCGCTTGGATGGCCGCGCCGCCGGGACGTCCCGCAGCGTAGTCCAGACCGAAACGCATACTCCCACTGTAGGTGGGGCGTCGGCCGAAATCGGCGGCATTGCCGAACCCGCCCGAACTGTCGTCGGCGGGTGGTTGACTCGGGCCATGGCGGTGCCCAGTCAGTGCAAGGCCGTCGGTGAGATGCCAGCGCCCAAAGCCTGATGGCAAGGGCCCTTTGACACAAGCTCCTGACGAAAGGGCTGGAGTCGGCTCAGTGCACCGACTCGAGCTCGGACCGGCGCACGGCCGCGATGGCCGCGGCGGTCTCGCGCCGGTCGGGCGCGATGAGCACCGCGGTGATCGGCACCGTCAGCGCCAGCGACCCGATCACGAACATCGGAAAGACGAATTCGAACAGCGTGAGCCCGTCCGGCGCTTTCGCGACCGAATCAATGGTCGGATCGATGGCCGCGATGCCCGCGTAGTACATGCCCGCCACACCGACAGCGAACAACAGCACCGTGGCTGCGCGCGCCAGTGGGGAGCGCAGGGCCTGGAACGACCACAGCGTCCCCACCCCGGTCACCAGCGCGATGGCGAGCGCGGCGGCCGAAAGCCACGGGGAGATCTCGACCGATCCCTGAATGCGGATGGACCCGAGCCCGAGGTAGAGCGTCGAACCGAAGCCGATGCCCATCACCAGTCCGCCCGGGATCAGCCGGGCCAGTACCAGGCGGCGGCCGATGACGATCAGCGCGACGAATACCGCGACGAACGCCGTAGCCATGGCGGCGATCATCTTGCCGCCGTCGAAGCGCATCGCGGTGCCCGGTATGTCCACGCCGAGCAGCGCCACCGAGGTGGCCAGCCAGACCCCGACACCGCCGAGCGAGACCGCGGCCGAGGTCACCCACACCAAACGAAAACCGGACGAGCGCGCACCGTGTAGGACACAGGCAATTCCGACCACGGCGCCGAGTACCGAAACACCGAAGGAGAGTGCGGTGATCCAGTACCCCATGGAGAACTGGTCCACCGCAGCGCCGCTGTTCGCCGCAGCGAACAACCGGACGTCATGCATGTCGTGCGGTTCCTTCCAATTCGAGCGCCTTCAGTTGGGCGATCGCATATTCGGTGACGGCCGCCAGCGCCTGGCGGACCTCCATGGCATTGCGCGCGTCGATATCCACGATGGGCACCCCTTCGCGCACCGAAAGCGCTTCGCGCAGTTCGGCGATCGGGAAGCGCGGTGCGTCGGGGAAGCGGTTGACCGCGATCAGGAACGGCAGCTTGCGCGCCTCGAAGAAGTCGACCGCGGCGAAGCTGTCCTCGAGTCGCCTGGTGTCGATCAGCACGACCGCGCCGATGGCGCCGCGGATCAGGTCGTCCCACATGAACCAGAACCGGCGCTGGCCCGGCGTGCCGAACAGGTAGAGCACCAGGTTGCCCGGCAGGATGATGCGGCCGAAATCCATGGCGACCGTGGTGGTTTCCTTATCCGGGGTATCGGCGAGATCGTCGATACCGTCGGAAAAGCGGGTCACCATCGCCTCGGTGCGCAGCGGGACGATCTCCGACACCGCGCCGACGAAGGTCGTCTTGCCCGCGCCGAAGCCACCGGCGACAACGATTTTGGTCGAGGCGACGCGGGTGTCGGCCTCACCTTGGGCTGGGTTGCCGGGCTGTCCGGTGTGCCCGTAATTCCCGGCGGTTCCGGCAGTCTTATAGGGCACGGAGTCCACGCAAAGTCCTCTCCATCAGGGAACGACGCTCGTCGAAGCTCGCCTCGTCGGTCAAGGTCGAATGCACGCGCAGGGCGCCGTCGACGACAAGGTCGCCGACCATGACCCGGACCATGCCCAGCGGCCGATCCATGTGGGCGGCGATCTCGGCGACCGAGAGCCGGTGCGTGCCCAACCGCAGGATCTCGGTGCGCAGGTCACCCGCTGGCCAATCGAGATGCGCAGTGTACGACAGGGTTTCGATAACAGCTTCGAGCGGTAGGTCGACCGCGGGTTCGGTGCGCCCGGAGGTCAGGGCATAAGGTCTGACACGGGTTGTCGGCCGGTTGGGCCCTTGGCCGAGTGGACTCGACATCGTTGGATCAGACTGCTGTCCGGGCGGTGGCCGTGACCACCGCGCCCACACGATCGACGAGCAGGGCCATTTCGTAGCCGATCCGCCCGATGTCGTGCGACTTGTTGGCGAGCACGGCCAGATGCGATCCATTGCCGACGCTCATCACCAGCAGGTAGCCGCGCTGCATCTCCACGATCGACTGCATCACCTTGCCGCCGTCGAAGAGCCCAGCCGCCCCGGTGGCCAGGCTCGCCAGACCGGCGGTGACCGCCGAAAGCTGTTCGGCCCGGTCGGCGGGTAGGTTCGGGCTGGTCGCCTGCAGCAGGCCGTCCGCCGTCACCAGCACCGCATGCGATACACCGGGCACATCCTTGGTGAAGCGGGCAACCAGCCAGTTCAGGTTCTCGTCCGTGGTGCTGTTGGGGTTGGTCATACAAGCCCTCCGTCGTTGTACTGCGCTTCGGCCCGCCCGCTGCGGACCCCACTGAGATGCCTGGTCAGGTTGTTCCGGATCTCCTCCGGATCGCGTACGCCGGGTTCTTCCACCGGGGCGAGGCCACCGGGCACCAGCTGCGCTCCCGGTCGGCGGATAGGCAATCCGCCGACGGTGCGGGCTTCGGCGGTCGGATGACTGGCCTGTTCGGCGGCCGTCCAGCCCTCATCGGCGGGCGAACTCCATGCGGACGGCGATGGTGTCGCCGTCGCGGGCTCGACCAGCCACTCCGAGACCATCCGCTGGTAGATCGGGGTGGGCGATTCGCCCTGGACCGGCTGTAGTCGGGTCGAGGTGGTCGTGCTGTCGGCCTGTACCGGCTGTAGTCGAGTCGAGGTCGTCGACGCGGGTTCCACTGCGGCGGCCGGCCTTCGGGTCGGCAGCGACGGCCGGATGGCCTGCGGCGTGATGGGCTGTGGACCGGTGAGATGCGGCCCGGCGGGCTCGCGGGAGACGGTTGGCGTCGGCCCGGTCGTCGCTGGGTCGTCGTGCTGTTCGGCCCATAGATCGGTGACTGCGCCGAGTGGCACCTGCGGTTCCACATCGATCACCGAATTCGGCCCGGTGGGGGGCTCATTCGTCGAGGTCGGTGGGCCGAACGGAGCGAGGCGTGGCCGCTCGGCATCGCCCCTGCCGTTGGTCGGCCGCTGTGCGAATACGTCGACCGAGGTTTCGGTGTGATCGTCCCCGGGTACCGATATGTCGGGTGCGTCCGCGACGCGCATGGCCGGACGACGTTGCGGAAGACCGGAACTGGTGACCGCGAACCGCGACGGCTCGCGCTGCGGCAGGCTCGGCACCGGCACCAGCGTGCGCGGCGGCGGTGCGGGCAGTGCGGCCATGACCGGTGCCTCGAGGGCGAGGGCCCGCTGGTTCGGATCGGTGGCATCGAGCGGCGGGGCGACCAGTGCGCCGGGCAGGTGCACGCTGGCGGTGATGCCGGGCTGCTGTGCCATGGTCGAGGTGCGGCGCAGGCTCACCGTGATGGTGTGCCGCTTGGCGAGTCGGCCGACGACGAAAAGGCCCATGCGGCGTGCGGTTTCGACGGTCACCTCACCACCGGAGGCGAGCCGGTCATTGGTGAGCTGCAGATCCTCGAGTGACATGCCCAGGCCGCGGTCGGTGATCTCGATCAGGTAGCCGCCATCGACCGCGCGCGCCACCATGACCGCGACCGGTGTGGTCGGCGGGGAGTAGCGCAGCGCGTTATCGATGAGTTCGGCGAGCAGATGTTCGATATCGACCGCGGGTTCACCGGCGACGATGCCGTCGGGCACCGCGCCGATCTCGACGCGCTGGTAGTCCTCCACCTGGGAGACCGCACTCCAGAGCATGTCCGACAGCGGCACCGGATGCAGTTGGCCGCGGCGCAGGGCGGTACCGGCGAGCACCAGCAGGTTGTCGCCGTTGCGGCGCATGCGGGTGGCGAGGTGGTCCAGACGGAACAGGCTCTGCAGCCGCTCGGCGTTGTCCTCGTCGTGCTCCAGATCCTCGATCAGCGACAGCTGCTGTTCGACGAGGGATTGGCTACGACGGGAGAGGGTTTCGAACATGTTCCCGATCTGCAGTCGCAGTCGGGCCTGGTCGGCGGCGAGATTCAGCGCCTGTTCGTGGATTTCGTCGACGGCACGGGCCAACTGGCCGACCTCGTCGGTGGTGTGCACGCCGACCGGGGTGATCTCCGGGGTGGCGCCACCGCTGCGCACGATGGCGAGTTCGTCGGGCAGCTTCACGTGCGCGACCTCGAGCGCGTCCCGCCGCAGCCTGCGCACCGGGACGACCAGGGTGCGCGCGACGGCCAGGGCAAGGGCAAGACCGGCGAGCAGCATGCCGATGACGATCGTGGTTTCGCGCAGCGCACCGGTCTGCGCCTCGGTGGTCCGATTCGCGAGCGCCTTATCGATGGTGCCGGCGAGGGAGTTGGTGGTCTTCTCGAAGGTGTCCGCGCTCACTTGCAGCGAATCCAGCACGGCCGGATTGGATGTCGGGTCACCCGCGGTCTGGCTGAACGCGCCGAGGCGGATGCCGACGGCGTCCAGCAGCGGACGCATATTGGTCGCGTTGTCCGGGAGGATGATTCCGTAGGTATTGACCATGGTCATCTCGGCGCCCGCGGAGATGAGCACCTTCGGGCGCACGCTCGGATTGTGCCCCGCCTCGGGGGAGGCGATCAACATACGCTGCTGGGTCAATACCCGCCGCGCGTTCTGGATCGCGCCGATCTGTAGGAAGTACCGCTGGATGACGAGGTCCTCGACCGAGGGCGAGAGCGCGAACGCGTTGCCGATGCGGACCGCGATCTCATCGGCCTGTTCACCGACCAGCATCGGTGATCCGTTGCGCAGGCTATTGCGCATGGTGGTTCCGGTGGCGATGGCCGAGGCCAATTCCGAGGTGACCCGGGTGCTCACCTTGGTGGTGTGCATTCCGGCCTCGAGATCGGCCAGTGCCTGATCGAATTTCGTCAACGCCGCGTCGGTGGCCGGGTCCGCGGTGTTACCCCAGGAGGAGGTCGCCGCGACCGCGAGTTGTTCGGTGGCCGTACCGAACTTGACGATCGGGCGAATGATGATGACTTGTTCGGTCGCCGCGTCCAACTGCGACATGGTGCGCAGTTCGTTGTTGATGCGGAGTACGGCGAACACGGTGGCCAGCAGCACGGGCAGCACCAGCACGATGCCAACCTTGCGAGTGACCGACCAGTTGGACAGACTGAATTGCCAGGACCGCGGTGCAGCTTCCATCCGCTTCCGTTGCCTCCGCTTCACGAGCTTGCACGAGTGCCCCCGGATGGCGCGTGGCTGTTCGGTTTTGATTCAACCCGCTGAGAACCAACTAGAGGTCTTCTTTTTACCGCAGGGAACATACCGCGCAGAGTGACCAACGGCAATCTGGGGCACTCCTTCTGTAATTCACTCGAATATGGCTACTCAGAACGGGTTTCGGCGTCCAAAAAGGTTGCGTTTTGCATCGAGATCTGTACGTGATCACAAACCTGCTGGTCACTCGACCAGCCCCTAGCAGGGGCTGATCCTTTCGAGCGATCTGTGAGCAGTCACAAGCTGAACCGTTCGAGCGACCTGCGAGCAGCCGCAAGAGATGTCGGCGTGTCGGGCGTCTCCCTGTCAGTCGACTCTCAGTCGATGCGGTCAAACTGGTGGCATGCGCATTCTGGTAGTCGACGACGATCGTGCCGTCCGGGAATCGCTGCGCCGGTCACTGACCTTCAACGGCTACTCCGTCGATCTCGCGGTCGACGGCGTTGACGCGCTGGAGAAGGCAACCGCGCAGCGACCGGATGCCCTCGTCCTCGATGTGATGATGCCGCGGATGGATGGGCTCGAAGTTTGCCGACGGTTGCGTAGTACCGGAGACGATCTGCCGATTCTGGTTTTGACGGCCCGAGATTCGGTATCGGAACGGGTAGCCGGGCTCGATGCCGGTGCCGATGACTATTTGCCGAAACCATTCGCGCTGGAGGAATTGCTGGCGCGATTGCGTGCGTTACTGCGCCGCAGGGCCGCCGATCCAGGCGAAGTTTCCGAGACCATGACGTTCGCCGATCTGTCGCTGGACCCGGTAACCCGCGAGGTGACCCGAGGCGACCGTTCGATCAGCCTGACCCGCACCGAGTTCTCACTGCTGGAAATGCTGATGGCCAATCCGCGCCGAGTGCTGACCCGCAGCCGCATCCTCGAGGAAGTGTGGGGATACGACTTCCCGACCTCCGGCAATGCACTCGAGGTCTACATCGGCTACCTGCGCCGCAAGACCGAAGCCGAAGGCGAGGCCCGGCTCATTCACACCGTGCGCGGCGTCGGCTACGTACTGCGCGAGACACCTCCGTAGGCGGTCATGGCACGCTCGATCCCGAAGCGACAACTGGTCGCCACGCTGGGGCAACGCCCGCCGGATTCGGCGGAGATGCGCCCGCCCATGCCCCTGACCAGGTCGGTCTCACTGCGCTGGCGGGTGACGCTACTCGCCGCGTCGGTAGTGGCCGTCGCCGTCGCGGTGACTTCCATCGCGGCGTATGCGATGGTGGCGCGCTCCTTGTACGACGATGTCGACTCGCAGTTGAAGGCCCGCGCGGCCACGATGATCAACAACAACTTCGACAGTCTGGGGTTCCAGTCGATCGTGATCGCTGGCTTGTACTCCAATGATGTCGGCGTCGCACTGATATACGCCAATCACAAGGCGTATATGCCGCCGCAGCAGACGATTCCGCCGGTGGGCACCCAAGAGCTCGCGGTCGCGGACGGTGAGTTGGAGTCGTCCCTGCGCACCGTGAGTAACCAGCGTGTGCTCGCCGCGCGGACACATTCCGGTGCGACGCTGATCGTTTCGCAGCGGTTGGAACCGACCCGCGAGGTGTTGGACCGGCTGGCATGGTTGCTGTTCGTCGTCGGCGGTTGCGGTGTCGTGCTGGCAGCGGGGGCCGGAACCGCGGTCGGCCGCACCGGGCTGCGCCCGATCGGGCGGCTGACGGCCGCGACAGAGCGGGTTGCCCGCACGGACGACCTGACGCCGATTCCGGTTACCGGCGACGATGAACTCGCGAGGCTTACCGAGAGTTTCAACACAATGCTGCGCGCACTCGCCGAATCGCGCGATCGCCAACGCAGATTGGTCGCGGATGCGGGGCATGAATTGCGAACGCCGCTGACGTCGTTGCGCACCAATATGGAATTGCTGATCGCCTCCAGTCGCCCTGGCGCGCCGCAGATTCCGGAACAGGATATGGCCGAACTGCGCTCGGATGTCATGGCCCAGATCGAAGAGCTGTCCACCTTGGTCGGCGACCTGGTCGATCTGGCCCGCGAGGATGCGCCCGAAACCGTCTACGAACGAGTCGATCTGGGCGAGGTGGCCGAGCGCGCACTGGAGCGGGCCCGGCGCCGCCGCGGCTCGATCGAATTCGTCGCGGAGCTGCGCGCGTGGTTCGTCTACGGACATGAGGCGGGCCTGGAGCGTGCGATCCTCAATGTCCTGGACAACGCTGCCAAGTGGAGTCCGGGCGGAGCACAGGTGAAGGTGACCATGCGTGAAACCGGGCGTGGGCTGCTCGAACTGGCCGTCGACGATGCCGGTCCCGGCATTCCGTCCAATGAGCGCGAGCTGGTCTTCGAGCGGTTCTATCGGACGACGGCCTCGCGGTCCATGCCCGGTTCCGGACTCGGGCTCGCCATCGTCAAACAGGTGGTGACCAAACACGGCGGCACTATCACCATCGATACCTCGCCGCGCGGCGGCGCGTTGATCCGTATCGTATTGCCGGGTGAAGGTGATGGCGGGCCCGTGCCGGGTGCGCCCACCGATATCTCGGAAAACTGAAAGCGCGGTCTCAGTCCGCTCTCAGTCGTCGACGCCAAGCTGGTCGAAGACGTAAGGAGATATGAGAAACATGACCGAGGATTCGAAGGAAGGCTCGACGCCGCAGCCGGATAACCGCAATGCTGCGCCCGGCCCGCATCCGACCCAGGGGATCCCGGCCGTGCAACCGGGCCAGCCGGATCAGACGTACCCGCACTCCGGATATGTGCCCCAGCAGCCGCCACAGCGTCCGTCGATTTGGCAGCAACGGATGTCGCACAACCCGACCCAGCCGTTGCCCGGTCCGGAAGCGGGCCAGGAATACGCCCAGCCGTCCTACACCCCGCCCATCCCACCCGGTGGGCCGTATCCCGGTGCCGCGTTCGGCGCACAACCGAGGCCGGAACCCGCGCGCCGCCCGATCCGCACCGGCCTCGTCGTCGGCGCGGTAGCGCTGGCACTCGTCAGTGGTGGGGTCGGCGGCGCGGTCGGCTC
This sequence comes from Nocardia sp. CA-107356, assembly GCF_050946365.1. Taxonomy (NCBI): domain Bacteria; kingdom Bacillati; phylum Actinomycetota; class Actinomycetes; order Mycobacteriales; family Nocardiaceae; genus Nocardia; species Nocardia sp. CA-107356. The sequence continues at coordinate 1,271,782 of NZ_CP191992.1, forward strand.
GCTGGTCACCCGTTCCGATAACGGCCGCGCCGCGGTGACCAATGCTTTGGACGCCCCCAAACCCAATGTCAGCAATGTCACCAACGCGCCAGCCGGTTCCACCCAGGCTGTGGCGCAAAAGGTATTGCCGAGCGTGGTGATGATCAAGGTTGCCAGTAATCGCGCCCAGGGCGAGGGTTCCGGTGTGGTGCTGTCCTCGGACGGTCTGATCCTCACCAATAACCATGTCGCCTCCGGCGGTGGCGCCAACGCCAAGATGGAGGTCGCCTTCTCCGACGGCACTACCGCGCCAGCCACCTTGGTCGGCGCCGACCCGGTCTCCGATCTGGCCGTCATCAAGGTCCAGGGCAAGGACGGGTTGACCCCGATCGAACTGGGCACCTCGTCGAACCTCGCGGTCGGCGAGTCGGTTATCGCGATCGGATCGCCGCTCGGTTTGGCGGGCACGGTGACAACGGGCATCGTCTCCGCACTCAATCGCCCGGTCTCCACCAACGGTGAGGGCACGCCGAGTCAGATACAGCCGGTCATCGACGCGATCCAGACCGACGCCGCGATCAACCCGGGCAACTCCGGTGGTGCGCTGGTCGACGCCAACGGCAAGCTCATCGGCATCAATACCGCCATCGCCAGCCTCGGCGGCAGCGAGGCGACCGGTCAGCAGAGTGGTTCGATCGGCCTCGGCTTCGCCATCCCGGTCGACCAGGCCCGCCGGGTCGCCGACGAGCTGATCAAGACCGGTCACGCCACCTACGCCCAGATCGGCATCAAACTGCGCCCGCAGGACACCGTCGCCCGGGTGCTCGAGGCTACCCCCGACGGCCCCGCGGCCAAGGCGGGTATCCCGGCCGGGGCCATCATTACCAAGGTGGACAGCCGGACCATCGACTCCGGCGACGCGCTCATCGCCGCGGTCCGCTCGCATCAGCCAGGAGACAAGGTGAAGATCACCTATACCGATGAACAAGGCAATAACCCCAAGACCGTCGAGGTAACCCTCTCCGGTGCACCGGCGGACGGTGGCCGATGATGCGGGTGCTGCCGGGCGGATTGACGGCGCGACCGGGAGCCGACGCCCACCTCGTCGGCCTGGACGCTACGGTTACCACCATGGAAATCGATGCTCCTGTGGCGGGGCGTGCACTGGTGGTGGTCGTCGACGATCGAACGGCGCATGGAGGTGTGGACTCGCTCGGGCCGCTGGTCACCGAGCTGCTCACCGAGGCGGGTTTCCTGGTGGACGCTTCGGTGTCCGTACAGGCCGATGAGGTGGAGATCCGCAATGCGCTGAACACCGCGGTGATCGGCGGCGTCGACCTGGTCATCTCGGTCGGCGGCACCGGTATGTCCCCGCGCGATGTCACGCCGGAGGCCACCTCGCAGGTGCTGGATCGGGAACTGCCCGGGATCAGTGAGGCGCTGCGCTCTTCGGGGCGGGTCGCTGGTTCGCTCGATGCCGGTCTCTCGCGCGGACTGGCCGGCGTCTCCGGCAGCACGTTGGTGGTGAACCTGCCGGGCAGCCGGGCCGCGGTCCGCGACGGTATGGCAACCCTGGGTCCGCTCGCCAGCCGAGTGATCGGCGAATTGTCCGGATTGGCCGAATAATTACCGACACGAACTCCTCTGACGACCCTCGCTCGGCGGCGCGCCGGGCGAGGGATGCCGCGCGTCTGGCACGAATCTTCGGTGACGTTCTCCCGGAGACGACCGGTGACGAGCGTGGTAACGGCTCCGATACCGAAACGTTATCTGACGACTGGCTCCGCTCGCAGGTGCCACCCCATCACGGCTGATGACTCATCTACGGTCCAGCCACGTATCTCGGTTCGGTGCTGCGGCTTCATCCACTGTGAATTCCTCACTTTGAAATTTACTTCGGCTTTAAGTACGAAGTTGTCCCGTAGTTGCCATCGGCATTGATGTGACCGGTATTACCTTTTGGTTCCTTTCGGCTGGTGCTCACTTCCTGTTTATGCACGTCAAGCAATATGAACATGTGAGATGGTGTGATCTAGATCACATTGATCTTAACGGAAACTTACGTTGCCAGACCGTTACTGGTCGGTTTAATCTCGCCACGAGCCACCCACGCCGCTGGACTTCACAGGCCCGGGTACGGCACGTACGTTTGCCGACTCGGCGGAACCTGGCTCGGTTCCGTTGCCAGCACTGACCGTTGCGCCGAAATAACAACCGGTTACACACCGGCAACAAACGGGGCACAAACTGAGCTGGGCCTGAGAGGACCACCGTCCAGCCTCGATGGTCGAGGTTGACTAGTTAGAACCTGATGAGGGGAAGTATGAGCGAGAACCGCACCCTGCGCCGCGGTGCCCGGATTGCGGGCGTCGGCGCTGCCGCGGCCGTGGCCATGGGCCTGCTTTCGACCGGTGCTGCCAATGCCGATACCTTCGTGCCGTTGCCGGACGGCCAGAAGGCTGGACCCGACGTGACCCTCACCCGCAATGGTGAACACGCCCTGATCTCCCCGTCGCTGGCTGCCAATGGCGCCGGTCGCGTGGTCTGGGTTTCGGGTAACGCGATCGCCGATGTGGCCGTTACGCCGGAAGGCACGATCGGCCCGAACAATGGCGCCTCCGGTGCCCCGGGTACCAACAACTCCTCGACGCACGGCGCTTCGCAGCTGAGCACCGGCTACATCGTCGGCTGCCAGGTCAGCATCGCCAGCGACGCCATCTCGGCCGGTATCTCCGGTGGTATCAACCTCTCGGGCGGTTCGCTCGGTGGTTCGATCGGCCTCAACCTCGGCCCCGGCGAGGTCAAGTTCGTTCAGATCGACTACAAGGACATCACCAAGCCCGGTGTCTACTCGGTCGAGTACCAGGATGCCGAGATCGAGATCCAGGGCTGCGCGGGCTATGCCCAGGCGCGTTCCTACTCCGTCGTCGAGATCATCGGTGACCACTACTCGAAGACCACCCTCTACGGGCAGCCGTTCAGCATCGGCTGATGTCGGTCGAATCCAACGAACATTCTTCTCGCTCAAGCGAATCAACCCTCGAGGGACATAGCATGATCAACCGTAAGAACGTGGCACGGGTGGCCGGTGTCGGCGCCGCTGCCACTGTCGCCCTTGGCCTGTTCTCCACCGGCGCCGCAAACGCCGATACCTTCGTTCCGCTGCCGGGTGGCTCGATTACCAAGACGCTGTCCGACGGCACCGTTGTCACCATCAGCCTGACCGGCGAATCCGCCAACATCAACCCGTCCATGGGCTCCACCCCGCTGCACCGCAACGCGTGGGTGTCGGGTAGCGCTCAGGTCTCGGTCTCCGGTGACGGCGGCGGCGCGATCTTCCCGGGCTACACCGTCGGCTGCCAGGTCAACATCGCCGGTGGTGGCGCCACCGGTGGCGTCGAAGGCACCGCGGACTGGAGTGGCGACACCGTTACCGGTGGTGTCGGTGCCACCAGCGGTGGCAACCTGACGCTCGGCCCCGGCCAGTCGCAGTCGTTCTACGTGCTCGACCTGGAGCAGGCCGACGACTTCGGCAATGAGGCGCACAAGAAGCGCAATAAGTTCAAGAACGGCAGCGGCTCGGTCACCTGGGCCGATGAGACCATCGGCCTGACCGGCTGCGCCGGTTACGCCCAGGCGCGTGCCTTCATCAGCGTCGAGGTGGAGACCGATAACGTCATCACCTGGACCACCCTGTGGGGCCAGCCGTTCAGCCTCGGCTGATCGGCAGGGGCATCGCACCCTGAAAACGTAAACGGGCTCGTCGCATTCGCGGCGGGCCCGTTTCGTCGTGAAACCCCCCAACTCTCAACACAATTCGCCGAGGGTAGCGGATCGGCCGGTAACATGTGCAAAATCTCACAGGAAACTCATGGAAACCACTAACATTGGGCGCACCCAAGATCGTCCACCGACGAGATTGTCGGCAATCCGGTTGATGGCCAAGATATTTCCATCGAGCGGCGTCGGCATGAAAGGGGTCTTCGGCCTCGGTACCCCGAGGTCGACCGCTAGAACCTGATGAGGGGAAGTATGAGCAAGAACCGCTTCAGCGGTCTGCGTCGAGGTGTCCGCATTGCGGGTGCTGGTGTCGTCGCCGCTGTGGGAATGGGCCTGCTTTCGACCGGCGCTGCCAACGCCGATGTCTTCGTGCCGTTGCCGGACGGCCAGAAGTCGGGTCCGGGCGTGACCGTCAGCCGTAATGGTGAGCACGCCTTGATTTCGCCATCCTTGGCCGCGAATGGCGCGGGCCGCGTCGTTTGGGTCTCGGGTAACGCCATTGCCGATGTGTCCGTCACCCCCGAGGGCACGATCGGCCCGAACAATGGCGCCTCCGGGGCGCCGGGTACCAATAACTCCTCGACGCACGGCGCTTCGCAGCTGAGCACCGGCTATATCGTCGGTTGCCAGGTCAGCATCGCCGATAACGCGATCTCGGCCGGTGTTTCCGGCAGCATCAACCTCTCGGGCGGTTCGCTCGGTGGTTCGATCGGCCTCAATCTCGGCCCCGGCGAGGTCAAGTTCGTTCAGATCGATTACAAGGACATCCTGAAGCCCGGCCATTACTCGGTCGAGTACCAGGATGCGGAGATCCAGATCCAGGGCTGCGCGGGCTATGCCCAGGCGCGTTCCTACACCGTCGTCGAGATCATCGGCAACGACTACTCCAAGGTCACTCTCTATGGAGCACCGTTCAGCATCGGCTGAACGGTGGGATCTCTCAGATCTCCACTCGCCGAATCGAACTCATCGAACTCAATCCGCTAGGGGTAGTAACAATCATGATCGATCGCAAGTTTGCGGTGCGCGCGGCCGGGCTCTGCGGCGCGGCCGCGTTGGCATTAGGCCTGTTGTCCACCGGTGCGGCCAACGCCGACACCTTCATCCCGCTGCCGGGCGGGGAAATCGTCAAGACGCTGTCGGACGGCACCGTTCTCACGATCCGACTGGTCGGTGAATCGGCCAATATCAACCCGTCCATGGGATCCACGCCGGTGCACCGCAACGCATGGGTGTCCGGTTCCGCGCAGGTCGATGTCACCGATGGCTGGAACGGTGCGATCTTCCCGGGTTATGTCGTTGCCTGCCAGGTGAATATCGACGGCGGCGGCGCGGAAGGCGGCGTTACCGGCGGTCTCGACTGGAGTGACGGCCAGAACGTCAAGCCGAAGGTTGGCGCCACCAGCGGTGCCAACCTCAGTCTCGGGCCCGGTCAGGCGCAGTCGTTCTACGTGCTCGATCTCGAGCAGGCCGACGACTTCGGCAATGAGGCGCACAAGAAGCGCAATAAGTTCAAGAACGGCAGCGGCTCGGTCACCTGGTCCGATGAGACCATCGGCCTGACCGGCTGCGGTGGCTATGCGCAGGCGCGTGCCTTCATCAGCGTCGAGGTGGAAACCGACAATGTCATCACCTGGACGACATTGTGGGGCCAGCCGTTCAGCCTCGGCTGAGCAGTCTTCTCGAAAATGTGAACGGGCCCGTCGCAGGTGCGACGGGCCCGTTCACCTTGTGGCACCAGCGAATTGCGCCTGTGACCTCATGGGATTTGGTTTGCGCTGCAGTGCAGGAAAATTCGGGTCAGAACTCGTGTCGTCCGCCCGCGCTCTGCTGGCTGTCGGCGAGGAGATCGCGGATCTGGACCAGCACCTCGGAATCGGTGACGCTGCTGTCCTGGGTGCCGAACCGCTTCTTCGCGTGCATCGCGGGCAGTACCAGAACGAAATACAGCACCGTGGCGATGATCAGGAAGTTGATGCCCGCGGTGATGATCGGGCCGACCTGTACGAAGGTCGCCGGTCTATCGGCAACCAATCGGAAACCGAGGCCGATGTCATTGTTGTCGCCGAAGACGGCGAGCAGCGGGTTGATGATGCCATTGGAGAACGCGGTGACGATCGCCACAAATGCGGTACCGATCACCACGGCTACCGCCAGGTCGACGACGTTTCCGCGGAGTAGGAAATCCTTGAAACCCTTGAGCATTGCCGATATCTCCTCTTCGGGTGGGAGTTGACTAGCTGTGCTCGGCGGTCCGGGCTGCCGTATCGCCCGATGCTAGTTGACCTTGATGGAAAGCTAGTTGACCTTGATGGCAAATGTTCAGCGAACGATTCTCAATGCAAAACGACGGTAAGGGCGGTGCGCAGCGAGGCCGCGGCCACCGCGGTGGCGTGTTCGGCGTCCATCGCGACCAGGACGATTCGCTCGGGCGTGCCGCGCCGATCACCCGGGCCGGATACCAGGACGACCGCGGCATCGAGCGCCAGCAGCCGCGCGGGTCGCATGCTCTGCGCATTCTGTTCCTCCGCGGCGACGACGTCCACTCGGTCGCCCGCCCGCAGGATCTCCGCGACGGCGGTATCGGCCAGTCGAATGGGCACGATGCGGGCGTCACCGGCGCCGGTGACGCCCGCCGCCAGGCGGGGCCCGACGATGCGCAGATCGGTGAATACCTCGCCGGTGCGCATGGCGCCGGTCAGCGTCGCGCCGACCAGGGTGGCGATATTGTCGACCGCGCCCGCGGGCAGCGTGCCGGATTCGTGGGGTGTCGAGCGCAGATCGGCCGCCTCCAACAGGTGCCCCGGCGGCAGATCGCGCCCGGCGACCACGACGTCGGTACGTTCGCTGCCGGGATCGCCGCGCAGGAAGAGGATGACCGCGAGTGCGATGAGTGCCGTCGCGAGTAGGCGTCGGGCGAGCAGACCGTCCGCCCACCGCGGTCGGTTCCCGAGCGCGAAGCGCAGGGAGTTGCCACGGCCGAGTTCGGCGACGGATCGGGTTTTGCCCGGCGGGATGATGCCCAGGGGAGCCATGTCCGGAGCCTATGGCCACAATCACAGCGACTCGCCCGGGAAACGGCAGTGCCTGTGGATAACAACAGCCCTAGGGATGACTCCCGCAGGGCTGCTTCTATCAGGTGAAACTCAGCTGGCTATGGCCGTGCTCGCGGTACTGGGGCTGCTGGACGAACCGGAATCCGAACTCGACGCGGAGCTGCTCGAGCCGCTGTCCGACTTCGCGGGCTCGCTCGCGGTCGTCGCGCCGCCGCGGCTGTCGGTGCGGTAGAAACCGCTGCCCTTGAACACGATTCCCACCGAGTTGAACAGCTTGCGCAGCTTCCCGGAGCACTCCGCGCAGACGCTCAGCGCCTCATCGGTAAAGGACTGAACGATGTCGAAGCGGTTGTCACACTGGGTGCACGCATATGAATAAGTTGGCACTGGATCCTCCGCAGGGTTCGTCAAACTGGCACTCTACAGCCGACAGTGCCAACACCGCCAATCGGCATTTCATTCCGCATCCCTATCGCCGCCCAATCGATGCAGTCCGCCATGCGGTGTGAGGGCCCAGCCCATGCGCAGATCGTGCGGTTCCTCGGGCAGCCGATCGAGTAGTTCGTCGTCGCGGACCACCGCGATCAACCGCGCCGTGGGCCGGGCCGCGGACAACGTCCGGTCGTAATATCCGGCGCCCCGGCCGAGCCGGACGCCGCGGCGGTCCACCGCCAGCGCGGGGACCAGGATCAGCTCCGCCAGGGTGATCGCGTCGGTGCGCACCTCGCCCGCGGGCTCCAACAATCCGAACCTGGCGCGCCGCAAATGATCCGGACCGGTGAACTCGGCCCATTGCAGCGGTCCCGGCGGTCCGGTGACCGGCAGCAGCACCCGGGCGCCCGCCGCGCACAGTGCTGTCAGCAGCGCCGTCGACCCGGGTTCCCCACGCACCGGCACATACGCGCATACCCATTCGGGGACGTCGAGTGCGGCGGCGCTGTGGGCCAGCTCACGCGCCTCGGCTGCGTGCTCGGCGGTGGTCATCGCGGCCCGACGCGCGTTGATTTCCATCCGCCAGGCATGTTTGTCACGCTCGCCGGGCATCTCCACAGTGATCACCTTAAGCTCACCGGGACCCGAGTCGGCGTGATGGCCGGCTCGGGCCAATGATGGATGGATAGGGTAGGCGTATGACAGCAAAGGCAGGAAAACCCGCGAATGGCGCGGTCGTGTCGTGTTTCCGCACGGCCGTCGTGCCTGCGGCCGGACTCGGGACGCGGTTCCTGCCCGCGACCAAGACCGTGCCCAAGGAGCTGCTGCCGGTGGTGGACACCCCCGGCATCGAGCTGGTCGCGACAGAGGCCGCCGATTCCGGCGCTGAGCGGCTGGTCATCGTGACCTCGCCGGGCAAGGACGGTGTGGTCGCGCACTTCGTCGAGGATCTGGTGCTGGAGAGCACACTCGCCGAGCGCGGCAAATTCCATCTGCTGGAGAAGGTGCGCAAGGCGCCCGCACTGCTGGATGTCACCTCGGTGGTCCAGGAGGAGCCGCTCGGCCTCGGACACGCCGTCGCACAGGCCGAGAGCGTCCTCGATGACGACGAGGACGCCATCGCGGTGCTGCTGCCCGACGATCTGGTGCTGCCGTCCGGGGTGCTCGATGTGATGAGCCGGGTGCGGCGCAAGCGTGGCGGAACGGTGTTGTGCGCCATCGACGTTCCCAAGGACGAGGTCAGCGCCTACGGTGTCTTCGATGTCGCGCCGGTGCCCGATGCGGTGAACCCGAATGTGCTGCGGGTCAACGGAATGGTGGAGAAGCCGGCACTGGCGGACGCGCCGTCGACCTATGCGGCCGCGGGCCGATACCTGTTGGACCGCGCCATCTTCGACGCGCTGCGCCGGATCGAACCGGGCGCGGGCGGCGAGCTACAGCTCACCGATGCGATCGCACTGCTCATCGAGGAGGGGCATCCGGTCCATGTGGTGGTCCACCGTGGGTCGCGCCACGATTTGGGCAACCCGGGCGGCTATCTTCGTGCTGCGGTCGATTTCGCGTTGGAACGAGAGGAATACGGCCCCGCTCTGCGGGAGTGGCTGCAGCATCGGCTCAGTTCGGACTGGGACCCACAGCTGACGACCTACGACTGATAGGGGCGGGCGTCGGGTTTCGCCGATAGTGGACCGTCGGGTACGAATGATGGTTCACCTCGCGCGCACGGAACATGGTTGCGCGGGTTGCGGAATCGGGTCGGTGCGGAGAGATCAGGAAGGGCTGGATGCGCTCGGTTGAGGATCAGCAGATCAAGGTGACAGCTGCGGCGGTCGCGCCCCGGCCGGTCCGGGTCGCGATCTCCGAGGCCCAGGGCCTGCTGTGCGCCGAGGATGTCGTCACCGAGCGGCCGCTGCCCGGATTCGATCAGGCCGCCATCGACGGCTACGCGGTACGCAGCGTCGATGTCGCCGCCGCCGGTACCGATATCCGCAACGAGGACGGCGAATTGGTCGATCTCACGCTGCCGGTGGTCGGCGAGGTGGTCGCCGGTTCCAAACAGCCGATCCGATTGCAGCCGCGCCAGACCGTGCGGGTCGACACCGGTGCGCCGCTGCCGACGCTGGCGGATGCCGTGCTGCCCTTGGATTTCACCGATGGCGGCCGGGCCAGGATCAAGGTGTACGAGCCGGTGCGGTCCGGTGACTATGTCCGGCGTATCGGCGACGATGTGCAGCCGGGCGATATCGCGGTGCGCGCGGGCACCATCATCGGTGCGCCGCAGGTGGGTCTGCTCGCCGCGGTAGGTCAGGACAAGGTGCTGGTGCATCCGCGGCCGCGGTTGTCGGTGATCTCGGTGGGCGGTGAGTTGATCGATATCGATCGCACGCCGGGACCCGGACAGGTCTACGACGTGAACTCCTATGCGCTGGCCGCCGCGGCACGCGACGCCGGCGCGGATGTGAACCGCGTCGGCATCGTCAGCTCGGATGCGCGGCGGCTACGCGATGTGGTGGAGGGGCAGTTGGTGCGCTCCGAGGTCGTGGTGATCGCCGGCGCCATCGGCGGGTGGGCCTCGGAACAAGTACGCGAAGCGCTGGAGGGGCTCGGCGATCTCGAAATCGCACGGGTGGCAATGCATCCCGGCTCGGTGCAGGGTTTCGGGCGGCTCGGGCGCGACGAGGTACCGACGTTCCTACTACCGTCGAATCCCGTTGGCGCACTGGTGGTTTTCGAGGTAATGGTGCGACCGTTGATTCGAATTGCCTTGGGGCGCAGACATCCGATGCGCCGGATCATTCGCGCCAGGACGATCACACCGATCACCTCGATAGCCGGGCGCAAGGGTTACCTGCGGGCGCAACTCATGCGCGATGAGGCCACCGGCGACTATCTCGTGCAGCCGCTCGGCGGCGGCGCCGGCGGTTCGTCGCATCTGCTCGCCACGCTGGCCGAGGCGAACAGTCTGATCGTGATCGACCCGGACGACACCGAGATCAGGACCGGTGACGAGGTCCGGGTCGCATTTCTCGCACAGCGCGGCTGAGGCGTGGAGACGATGAACGTGTTCCGGGTCACGCAGCATCCCGGATGGCCCGCGCATCTGGGGCCGCTGCGCGTTGCGGCGGGACAGGTGACCTTGCGTCCGGTGCGATTGCGCGACGCGGCGGCGTGGAGCCGGATCCGGTTGCGCGACAGGGCACATCTGGAGCCGTGGGAGCCGACCGGGCGCGGTGCCTGGGAGGCGCGCAACCATGCGTCGAACTGGCCGTCGCTGTGGTCGAGTCTGAAGGCCGAGGCCAGGCGCGGCGCGATGATTCCGCTCGTGATCGAGGTCGACGGCGTCTTCAGCGGACAGTTGACCATCGGCAATATCGTGCGCGGTGCACTGCGTTCGGCATGGATCGGCTATTGGGTGGCCAAGGATTTGGGCGGTCAGGGGGTGGCGACGGCCGCGCTGGCGCTCGGACTCGACCACTGCTTCGGGCCCGCCGGATTGCATCGGGTCGAGGCGACGGTGCGGCCGGAAAACCTGGCCAGCCAAGCGGTTCTGCGCAATGTCGGTTTTCGCGAGGAGGGGCTGCTCAAGCGGTACCTCGATGTGGACGGCGCCTGGCGCGACCATCTGTTGGTCGGCATCACCGTCGAGGAGGTGGCGGGGACCGTCGTCGACCGGCTGGTGCGCGACGGTCGGGCCACACTGCCCTGAATTCCAGATAGCTGTACGTCCGTACTGTTTCCGACGCGCCCGGCTGCTTCGACGCGCGGCGAGAATGGTGGAACTGTGACAGGTGTGGCGTATGTGCACGGCGCGCCTGACCGAACTTGGTGCGACACGGAATTAACCTACGGACGTCGGAGGTGCGTCCTGCGCCACCGGCGGTGACCGTAGCGATTGCTTGCAGGTCGCTCGAAAGGATCAGCTGTGAGGCGCTCGGTGGCCAGTGCCGAATACGCCTCGCGGCGACCGGACGTCCGGCCGTCCGAGGCGTTTTGCGGCGAGCGAACGCAGCGCGACGGGGCGCGGTGCGACCCGGTCGAAGGGACGATGCGGCGGGGACGGAGGTGCTGAGGCGAGATGCCGAATTCGATCCTATGGATTGGCCTGGTCGTGCTCTGGGTCTTCGTGCTGTTCCCGATCCTCGCCGACCGGCACCCCAGGATCAGGCAGACAACCGACGCGGCGCTGGCGACCCGCGTATTGCACCGCGGAGGTTCCAAGCGGCGCACGAAGAGTGGACCGGCCGCCGGGCACGACAGTGATCCGGATTACCGGCCGACCCGAGTGCAGAGAAAGCTTTCCCACAGCGATGATGCGGAGGACCGGATGACCACACCGGCCGACGAGCAGGTCACCGAGGACGACAATCCCGCGGACAACCCGCCCGAAATCAGGTCGGCGGTATCCGATTCCGAAATCGACGACAGGGAAGGCGAAGTCGACGAGTTCGATCGCGACGATGACGAATTCGACGATGCGGATGCTGAATTCGACGACGGCGCCGACGAACTCGACCACATCGATTCCGACGATGCCGAGATCGCAACGGCCCGAACGGCTGCGAAGCGACGTACGACGGCCGATGATGACCTGGTGGCGGCAGAGCACACCGAAACGTCCGGTGCCAGGATCCCCTCGGCCCGGACGGCGCCACCCGCTCGTCTCGACGAATCCGAATCCGACTCCGACGATTCGGATTTCGTCCCTACCCGGCGCGGTCGTGGCGGCTTCGATCCGGAGGCCGACGCCATCGCGCGCGCGACACGCTACACCTTCCGTCAGCGCGCGGTACTCGGCCTCATCCTGGCCGCCCTCGCCTTCGGCGGACTCTCGGTGGCGCTCAACCCACTGTTCTGGTGGGGTTGCGGCGGCTCCGCCCTCGTCCTGGTGACCTACCTGGCATACCTACGCAAGCAGGTACGCATGGAGGAGGAGATCCGCCGACGTCGCCTCGCCCGCCTGGCCCGCAGCCGCGGCGAGCACATCGAGGAGGAACGCGAAGCCGAGCAACGCGCCCAACAGCGCGTCATGGACCGCGATACCGCCCGCGCACTACGCCGCCGCTCCGCCCTCATCGAGGCCGACGACGAAGACCCTATGTTCGAACATCTGGAAACCTTCGACGCGGCCACCGCCCGCGCCCTGCGCCGCGGCCACGGCGGCGATATGCGTCGAGCCGCAGGCGCCTGATCTGCTGTCGGGCCGATACCGACACCGCAGCCAGTCGAGTATGCCCACTCCCGCATCCGCCCAGCTCAACCATGCGATTCGGAGTCTGCCCACCCCGCCTGATACAGTGTCACAGCGCGGTTCCCCGGAGCCGCACGGGGCTATAGCGCAGTTGGTAGCGCGTCTCGTTCGCATCGAGAAGGTCAGGGGTTCGATTCCCCTTAGCTCCACTTCACTTGTAGGCGGCTCATGCTCATGGAGAGCATGAGCCATTCTCGTTTCGTCGTGTTTGCGGGGGCGCAACCCCCACGCCCCGCCCGGCGGGCTTCGCCCCGGACACCCATGTTCGTGGTTGCGTTCGGTGGTTGTCTGTTTCCGGCAGATGTACGACCTGTTCATCGTTGGTGGCGATCGAAGTCGAAGCCGAGGTGCGGCAAGTCGTCATCGTCAACCTGTGCACCGCCTCCGTCCGGGACAGCCGGTAGGTACCAGCGGAGGGCGGAACGAAAGTTGCATTCGAGCACATGGCCTTGGCCGCGGTGCTGATCCTCGTCTCCTGCGTCGGCTAGCGAAGAGCAGCGAAGGGATGCGCGTCCATATCGCAACGGGTGCGGCCGTTTCGGGCTGCCATATGTGACCTTCAACCCTTGGATTACACATTGACAATCAACGTCGATTTGTAACATGCTTACCCGACTTTGCGGTCATGAGGAGAGAGGTCGGCCGATGACCGAGCATGCCCGGGTGGCGCTCGAACTGCTGCGCGACAGTAGTCAATTCAAGTGGTATGCGATCCCGTTGCTGCTGGTGGTCGTCTATGTGTATGCGACGGAGGTCGAGCGCCGGAACTGGAATGTGTTCTTCGCGGGGCTCGCACTGTGGGGCATGGACGTGTTCAACGAGATCTGGAACTCGTTGGTCTTTCACGCAACCGGGCGCGCGCCGGTGTGGGGAGCTACCGGGCCGACGGCGTATCAGCTGCTCATCGGCCTCAATATCGAGATCTGCTTCATGTTCGCCATCATGGGCGTGGCGGCGGCGAAGATGTTGCCGCCGAAGGGAACCCGGATTCTGGGCCTGCCCAACCGCCCGGTCCTGATCGCGCTGAACTCGGCCGCCGCCGTGGGCGTCGAGATACTGCTGAACAAGGCGGGTGTGCTGACCTGGGACTGGTCCTGGTGGCAGCCCGGCTTCCCGTTCCTGATCTGGCTCATCGGGTACGTTCCGTTCTTCACGGCCTGCTTCTGGGTGCACGATATGCCCTCGGTGCGCGGCAAGGTGACCGCTGTCGGCGCAATCCTCGGAGTCGATGCCATCGCTGTCATCGCGTTCGGCGCTGCGGGGTGGCTGTGAGCGCGGCGCACCAGGTGAAGCGCGGCGCGCTGGCCGCCGTCACCGGACTCGTATTCGCCACTCTCACAGCGCATCCCGTGGCCCTGGCCGATTCGGGCAACTGCGTGCTCCTCGGCACGGTCGGTACGCCTGAAATCACGGTCGATCAGAGCGCCGCCGGGCTGGAGAATTTCCCCGCCGCCGAAATCGCCCTGCCGGAACGCATCTACTTTCGCACCTCGACCGAGACATTCAACCGGTGCTGGTCCTTCGCCGCCCGCGCCGGTGGACTGTTCGTGAAAGAGGCTGCGGCCCAGGGTGGTTGGCGCGCCGTTCCGCTCCCCGGCTGCCTCGCGGGCGAGATAGCCGCAGTGTCGGCCGACGACGACGAAGTGCTGGCGGTGGACCGGGACGGCCGCTTCTTCACCATGGACCACGCGCTGAGCGCACCCAGGGATTGGAACTGGAGCAGCAGGTACGGCACCCCGCTGTGGACCGGACCCGGAAACTCCCTTCCCCCAGGCACTCTCGACTGGACCTGGTCGGTGCTGTCGCCGAACGAGGACCACGTCTGGCGCGACGCCGCGGGCAATGACCATTCCGTCGGCGGTGCGAAGGTCTCGCATGTGTTCGCGCTGACCGACGGCGGCACCCGCATCCGCTATATCGACCCGTGGCTGCCGGTCGATCACAGCTATGAGCTCGCCACACCCGCGGGCGGGCGCTTCCGCGCGGTGGCGCTGTCCACCAGTGGATCCACCTCGCTCGTCGTCGACCGCAACGGCGACCTCTATACCCGGCTCTACGATTTCGACATCTCCGGCGCGGACAAGGTCTTCTTCCGCTACTCCTACGAGAACCAGCGGGGCCTGCCGCAAGCCCCGGACATGCTGAGCGAGCGCGTCGATCCCGGCTATGCCGCCATCCAGCTGCCCGCTCCCGATTGGGTGCGGCAGCCGAAGGTGCCGGGCGAGATCACCGACCGGATCTCCATCCACAAGACCGGCATCGGCTCGGATGCCCGCGAACTCCGTGTCGAAGGCGTCAGCGACGGCCGAACCGGCTACTGGGTCAAGCAACTGACCGACGACCACTGGACCTTCGTTCCCACCGATCAACCGCTGAGTGGGCAGCGGCTGGCGAACAGCGCCGATGAGCGCAGCGTGGACCCGTCGGTTCCGGCCGCACCGAACAGCTATGTCGGCCGATCAGCGGTCGGCTGGTCCGCCGCTGTGCAATCTTTCGATGTGGCGGTCACCCCCACGCCGCTACGCCTGGATTTCGGCGATGGCCAACGCCTCGACCTCATTCTGCACACGGTGGACGCGCTGCGTCAGATGCCGCAGCAGGCGGGCCTGACCGGACAGCCGCGACACTTCGACGGCACCATCGAGATTCCCGCGGAGGCGCTGAATTCCCTTGCCGCGCAGCCTGCCCCGATCCGCGCCCTCCTCCAGACGGCGCTGGGTGGGCGGCGCTTCACCGATACCGGCGTCGACGTCACCGCCGGAGAGTTCCGGATCGACGGGCTCGGCCTGACGCTGAGCCGCACGCCCTGAGCGCGGCGGGGCGTCAGGTCCCGCGACAGTCATGACGGCGCGGTATAACGCGCATTATGGCTGCTCGTGGGCTCGTGTGCCGCTACTGTCATTATTCGATTCTCTATGCCATGGCTTTCCCGTTCAAAAAGAAGGGATCGTAACGTGAGGAGTCGACTACTCAATTTGACCGCAGTTTTGGCGGGATCCCTCGTCGTTATCGGAGGCGGGGCGGTTACCGCACCACAGGCATTGACGGATCCGGCGGTGGACGCCGGTTTCTACATACCGCCTGCGCCGCTGCCGGGAGACCCTGGTGCCATCCTCCGCGCCGAACCGGCGCCGGTAGCGTTATCGGCCCCCGGGCAGCCCGGAGTTATCCCCGCGATGGCTACACGCATGATGTATGCGAGTAGCGATGCGCAAGACGCACCGACCGCGGTGGTCGGCACATATTTGGAGCCTGCCGTGCCGTGGAACGGCCCGGGCGAGCGCCCGCTGATCGCGTTCGGGGGCGGCACGAAAGGGCAGGGCGATCAGTGTGCGCCGTCGCAGTTGATGTCGCAGGTGGTTCAATTCCGGCCGCCACTCGACGTAATCTTCGAATACGACCTGGTGGCGCTGCAATCTCTGTTGTTACGTGGCATGGCTGTAGTGGTGACCGACTACCACGGTCTGGGTACACCCGACATCCACGATTACCTCAACCGTAAGGCGCAGGCGCACGCGGTATTGGACGCCGCGCGTGCAGCGTTGCGTTTGCCGGGCACCGACCTGAACCCGAATTCTCCGGTCGTTTTGTACGGGTACTCCCAGGGCGGAATGGCTTCCGCGGGGGCGGCCGAACTCCAATCGAGTTACGCGCCGGATCTGAACGTCCGCGGTGCCTACATCGGTGGGCCGGTCGTAGATGACGAGTACTTCATCGGATACAACGACGGCCGAGCCGCGATGGCCCCGACCTACGCCTGGATTCTCAACGGCATGGCCGCCGACTATCCCGATGTCCGCCAGGCACTCGACGCCGAACTCAACGACACCGGCAAGGCCATCCTGGGCGACTCCCTGGACAAATGCGCCGTCCCCGGCGGGCTGGCCCAGCAATACCAGCAGACGTCGCAGTGGACCACCAGTGGACAACCGCTGACCGCGGTGATCGATCAGTCCCCGGTGTTGAGAAGGGCATTCGACGAGCAGCGTATCGGCGGACTCACCCCGGCGATGCCGGTGTTCATCTCCTCGGCCAGGAATGACGAGGGAGCGCCGTACATACCCATCCGTGACACGGCCGCCAGTTGGTGCGGTCGCGGGGTGCCGGTTCAGTTGGACTCGAACGCGGAGATTCCGCCGGTGTCGGGAGTCGTTGGCACCCATGTGCTGGCGTTCTTCCCCGCATTGTCGATCTCGCAGCAGTGGTTGACCGATCGGCTCGCAGGTATCCCCGCACCGAGCAACTGCGGTGCCCTGCCGTAGTTCCGAACGGCAACTCCGTGTTGGGAGCTGCCGTCGGAACTACGAGATCGTGCCATACCTGGCTCGCGCGATGTCGGCTGGTCGCAATTCAACGATGCGTGCTTTCTGTGCGCGCTACACGACGGGTTGTCAATGGATCGACCCGACGCCAGCCGACCTCGCGGAGCTGCGGCGTAGTTATGCATGAGTATGTTCCCACTACGCGCCGGGCTCGGAACGCGTGATTCTCGCGGCACTTCCAGATCGCAATTGACCGGTCAGACGGCTATTTTCGACGGATCTCTGGATTGCAGCGACGAAACGTCTATTCTGAGTCGACAAGATTTTAACGGATCAGTCTTCGTCGGCCACACTCTCGACAGGGGTGTGTTGGATCAGCGGGACGACTATGCCAATCTTCGAGAATGCGGAAGCTCGCGACCCTAAGCGCTACCTGTGGGTTCTGGGTTTAATCGCTCCGGGTTGCGCGCTACTACCGTCACAACTGGTGGCCCGTACTGGGCTGGAACTGTTTTGGTGGATCGGTCCGATCATCGTGTTCGTGGTCATCCCACTGCTGGACTGGGCGGTGGGTGATGACGGGAGCAATCCGCGCGATGAAGACTACGAGATATTGTCCAACGATCGTTATTATCGTTGGTGCACTTATCTTTTCCTGCCAATGCAGTTCATCGGCCTGCTGATCGCGGCATACCTGTGGGCGAGGCCGCCACTGAGCCTTGTCGATAAACTGGGATTGGCTGTGACGATGGGCGTAGTTTCCGGAATCGGTATCAACGCCGCGCACGAACTCGGTCACCGGGTCGAGCACCTCGAACGCTGGCTGGCGAAAATCGCTCTGGCACAATCCGGATACGGACATTTCTTCGTCGAACACAACCGCGGCCATCATGTTCGGGTCGCCACGCCCGAGGATCCGGCCAGCGGTCGATTCGGTGAGTCGCTGTGGGCGTTCCTGCCGCGCACCATGTACGGCGGCTTCCGCTCGGCGCTCGCCTTGGAACGGGAACGGTTGTCCCGTAAAGGAAAACGCTGGTTCAGCCTGGATAACAATCTCCTGCAAGCCTGGTCGATGAGCGTCGCGTTGTTCGGCACGATAATCCTGGTCTTCGGGCCGGCCGTGATCCCGTATCTGGTGCTGCAGGCGGTGATCGGCGCCGGGTTGCTGGAGACAGTGAACTACGTCGAGCACTACGGGTTGCTGCGTCCGCGCCGCGCCAACGGCCAATACGTGCGGTGCTCACCACGCGATAGCTGGAACAGCGACCACCTGGTCACGAACCTCTTCCTGTTCCACCTCCAACGCCACAGCGACCACCACGCGAATCCGGGGCGTCGCTACCAGACCCTGCGCAGCTGCCAGCAGGCGGCGCAGCTGCCGGCCGGGTACGCCAGTATGGTCCTGCTGGCCGCCGTTCCCCCGTTGTGGCGCGCGGTCATGGATCATCGGGTGCTGGACCACTACGGCGGCGACATAACGCTGGTCAACAGGAAGCCCGAGTCCAAGCGGCGACTGTTCCGGGTCCGGCTTCGACAGGTTCGAGACCCATTGGTCGAAGGTGGGCCGACGACACATACATGACCGGTCGTGGGGACGCGACTGCCGCTGGCTGATTTGCCTGGTACGCGAAGTGGATTCGCGCACTGAACAGACTGATTCGCATTGCCTTGCCGGGGCGTCCGTGCCAGCCTGGTTCACAGGGCAGATTCGCTGGTTCGTCGTCCGTGCGGTGGGTCTGGCATCCGAGGAGGGCGCCGTGAGGTATCGGGCCGGGCTCGAGGGGGAGATGACGCTGCGAGTCGGCATCGAGTTCACCGATGCCGGGTGTCGGTCGCTCGGCATCAGCTGGTCACCCGCCGCAGCGGGCGCGCACAAGAAGCTCGAGTACGCGCGGATATTCCTGGTGGTGCTGGGAACCGAACCGCGGCGGGTGTACCTGGCCATTGTGGACCGATGGCCCTCGACGGTGGTGCGGTTGCCCGAGTCGCTCGCCGACGGCGCGTGCGCCATAGAGGTCGACGCTTATGGCAGTGCGAGCTGGGGGGACGGTCGGCTGGACGCACGCGGGCGCAGCGCCTCGTTCACCGTCGGCATGTCCGCGCCGGGCGAAATACACGGCGGCACTCGGGATTGACCCTCGATACGGAGATGTCGTATGTCCCCCGGCGACATGCGCTGGGATGGGGCAGCGTGGCCGACACCACATCTGGCCAACCATTGGCAATCGGCTCGAGGTACGGTCCTCTGGTAACAGATTGATAACGCTGTCGTCATTGGAGCTCGTGCGTGCTGGTCCTGGATCACTTCAGTCATGGATGGATTACCCCTGTTCTGGCTTATGTCATGTCTGTCGTCGGATCGCTTCTCGGGCTGCGCTGCGCGGTCCATTCTCGGTATTCCCGCTGGCCAGGCGGCTGGCTATTGGCCGCGGCGGTCGCGGTCGGCGGCTGCGGCATCTGGGTTATGCATTTCACCGGCATGCTCGGGTTCGCCATCGAGGGGATGACCATTCGCTACGACGTATCGCGAACACTGCTCAGTGCGGCCATTGCGATCGTTGTGGTGTGGCTCGGGCTGTGGATCGCGGTGCGGATGCGCAGCGAACTCCTGGCATTGCCGCTCGGTGGCGCAGTGACCGGATTAGGTGTCGCCGCAATGCATTACATCGGTATGTCGGCCATGAAGACCGCGGCGCATATCGAATACGAACCCGAACTGGTGGCGGCGTCGATCGTGATCGCGGTGATCGCCGCGACGGTGGCGTTCTGGTTCATGCGGCACCTCAACGGTTTCGGCGCCACCGCAGGTGCGGCCCTCATCATGGGCCTGGCAGTGTGCGGAATGCACTACACCGGAATGGCATCCATGCGCGGCCATGACGTCGGCCACGAAAAGGTCTCCGGCGGTGTGGAACCCGCGCAGTTGATCACGCCATTGATCACGGTCGTCACCCTGGTCACCATCACACTGATCGTCGTGGTCGGCTTGGCCGAGGTGGACGATGCGGCCCGCCGGGAATTCGATATCGGCACAATCGGTTCCGACTCGGTCGAGAGCCGTCCGCATTGGTCGACGAAGCCAGCGCCGTCCGCCAGTGCGCGGACCGCGGACGCGTCGGTCAGTCTGCGAGCATCCAGCCGGGCCGCCCGCGACTCGGGCGATCGCCACGCGCGCTGACGCGGGCCGGTCGCCGCAATCGCATCAGGATTTCTCGGTCGGTGGGTCTGCGCCCATTCGGTCCGGTCGCCGAGTGCGTCGGTCGGTCGGATACCTGTTTCGGCGGCGATGTGCATCGGTTGGGTTTGCGGGTCGGTGCCGTAATCGCCGCGGTATCGATCGCGCAGTACGCGACACTGACCACCCGTGCACCGCTGGCGGAGTATCGGATCGAGTTCGGCGAGCTGCTCGACGCCGCGGGCCGACCCGAGGAGGTTACCCAGCTCGGGCTCGGCTTCGGCCGGGCCCGAGCGAGCATCACGAGTTACACCAATTCGGGTACGCGCAGGTGAGCGAACGGCAATTCGAACTCGCCGACATCGGTCACTTCCATACCGGCTTGCCCGGCGATTCGGTCCCGCATGGCGGTCGCCTGGTCGCGGTTGCGTTCCATCGCATCGGCGGTGTCGAAGGTGACAGACGAAACGCCCCGCCCGGATGCCCGGTCGATCAACAGACTCGCGCTGCAGAACCCCTCGAGGCGTTCCATTCCGGCCAGGGCTTGAGACTTGTAGGTCTCGATCGCCGAGTCGACTCGAGCCGGGTCCATCTTGGTCCAGGCCACGCGGGCACAAGCGCCTTCCTGTGAGCGGTGGTCACGGTGCAGGACGGCGATCTCCCATTGCTCGACCTGTGCGCCGCCGCCGAACGCCTCGGCGGCACGATCTCGAATCGAGCGAACTCGGTCTGCGCTATCGCGCATCGCGGCCTCGGATTCCCATGCCGATGTCGCGATGCACCGGCCGGACCGGCGATCGGTCAGCAACGAAAGTCCGATACAACCGGGTATGTCTTCCATCGCGGGCATCAACTGGTCGCGAACGTGCGCGATCCCGGCATCTATCGCGGAGGGTTGCGCCTGAATAGTGGTAGAACGTGCGTACACGGTCCACCCCCTCTCGGGGTGTTCAGGGCAGCGCCCCGGTGGCGCCACCGGTACGTTCACACTGCTCCGCCGCGGTCGCTATGGCAATAGCGCGTCGGCCTTCAGCACACTCTGCGCAATCTGCCGTTATCGACGGTGGGGTGCGGTTTTCGTACTGTAAATCGGTCGCACCTCACCGACGCCGAGGAGTCGGCTGTGGCGAGGCGCTATATCTGTCACTTCGGCAGGATTTTTGTCGCCGGCCGTGGTCGTCGTCCGGTCGGTGGCTGGGTGGGCGTTGATCGAATTCCCTTTGGCAAGATTGGTGTTCAGCGATCCGCACCGGAGAGGGCACAGATGACCATCCTGGTAACCGGGGCCACCGCAAACATCGGCCGCAAGGTTGTCGACCACCTGCTCGCCTTGGGCGCCACCGATATTCGCGCGCTCACCAACAACCCGCGCAAGGCCTCGCTGCCCGCCGCGGTGCAGGTGGCCGAGGGCTACCTGCGGCGACCGGACACCCTGCCCGCAGCGTTCGCGGGGGTGGAGCGGATGTACCTGGCGCCCACAGCGGACAGTGTGACCGAGGTGCTCGCACTGGCCCGCGCGGCCGGTGTGCGGCATGTCGTCGACCTGTCCGGTGAACCGGAGAGCTGGTGGGGCACGGTCTGCACGGCTGTCGAGGACAGCGGCTTGGCGTGGACCCACCTGTGGCCCGGTGATTTCATGGAGAACTCCCTGATCTGGTCGCAGCAGATACACGAAACCGGCGCTGTCCGGGAACCGCGGCCCGACGCAGCCAGCGCGCCCATCGCCATGGACGACATCGCCGCCGTCGCCGCCACCACCCTGCTGGCCGACACTCATCTCGGCCGCGCCTACCCGCTGGCGGGGCCGGAGATCCTCACCCGCACCGACCTCGTCCGGCACCTCGCCGATGCACTCGACCGCGACATCGCCTTCCACCGGTCCTCGCGCGAGGACACCATCACCGCCCTGACCCCCACCATGGGCGACACCGCGACCTGGTACGTCGACAACGTTCTCACCAGTTTCGACGTGCCGACCGAGGCCCTGCCCATCACCAGTGTCCAGGACATCACCGGCCGACCCGCGATGACCTTCGCTCGGTGGGCCGCCGACAATGCCGCACGCTTCACCGCCGACTGACACCACGCGCACCGGCGCGGCGTTCGCCGACCGCCCGGCACGACGCCGACCACCGAGAATCCGCCCGCAACGCCACCGCGCATCGTCGGAACCTGTGCCGGAACAGCGAACTCGGTCCACTGGTAGACATGCGACCACAGAGTCGAGACCCAGTACCAGCCGGACATCCGAGCACATCCCCCGGACCGCTCGCTGAGCGTGGAGATCGGTGACAACTAGCCTGCCGATCCAATGACAGAAATGCTGCCTCGCCTACCGAAAACTACCAGCACCGCAGCAACGTCAGTGACAGTTGTGGTGCTTTGTCACATCGGCCTGCTGGTTCGCCGCGCGTCGCGAGGCGATCGATCACGTGCTCGCGGCCATCGCGGCCTCGGCCCGGTCGTCGCGGCTGGTGTTGCGCGGAAGTCTGCTGATGCGAGCCTGGTTCGGCGCATGGGCGCGGGAGCCGGGCGATCTGGATTTCGTGGTGCGCCTCGAGCTGTGGCGGATCGGGGAACCGTCGTTCTTGGAGTTGTCCGAGCTCCGCGCGGCGCTGGCCTCGGGGGGTCTGCCCGCGGTAGCCGAACGGGTCGCCGAATCCGGCTGGTCGACCCTCGACAGGTGGTGTTGGTCCGCAGGCTGCTCAGGCGCGCCGAATGCTCGCTGCATCGGGCCGCCGACCTGGTGGCAACCATGCGGCGCGGGCTGGTGCGAACGGCGGGCGACTATCGCGGGCTCGGCGATCCGCATCGGATCGCGACGGTTCTGGCTCCTCACCTCTGAGCGCCGGGCTGGCCGTTTACGGTGGGGCGGTGGGTATCGAGTTGAGCCTTCTGGCGGATGTCGTGTGGCGTGGGCAGCAGGTTGCGGGGCCGCGGGTGCGGGCGTTGCTGGCGTTGCTGGCGATGGACCTGCGGGGTGGAGTCGGAGTGGCCAGGTTGGTGGACGGGGTGTGGGGCGAGGCGCTGCCGGAGAATCCGGGGAAAGCTTTGCAGGTGGTGGTGTCTCGGGCGCGGTCGCAGGTCGGCAGTGATGTGATCGCGAGTACGTCGAACGGGTACCGGCTGGCATTGAGTGCGGAGCAGGTGGATGCGGCGGCGCTGGAAATGCGGGCGGCGGCGGCCGAGCGGCATGCGCGGGCGGCAGATCATCGCGCAGCGCTGGATCAGGCCGAGGCCGGACTCGCGCTGTGGGACGGGCAGGTCGACGAGCTCGCGGATGAAGGAGACCCCCTATCCGTGTTGCGATTCGCGCGATTGCCCGCATATCGCACATTGGTTCGGGTGCGGGCGACGACGTTGGCTCGGCTGGGGCGGTACAGCGAGGCGGTTGGACCGCTGGCCGAAGTCGCTGGGGAGGCGCCGCGCGATGAGGAGGTGCTGGCGGAACTGATACGGGCAGAAGCGGATACCGTGGGTCCGGCCGCGGCGCTCGTGCGCTATGACGCGTATCGCCGGATGTTGCGCGACGAGCTCGGTGCGGATCCGGGAGACGCGCTGAAGGCGGTGCACCGGCAGCTGTTGCGCGCGAATGAACCCGTTGTGCGGCACGGGATTCGGCACGATCCGAATCCGCTGCTCGGACGAGCGGAGGATATCGCGACCGTCAGCGCGCTGCTGCGGACTTCGCGGGTGGTCTCGATCGTCGGGCCGGGCGGGCTCGGGAAGACTCGGCTGGCGCATGCGGTGGGGTTGGCGGCCGAGCAGCGGTCGGTGCACCTGATCGAGCTGGCCGGTGTCCTCGATCCGGGCGCGGTAGCCGCCGAGGTGGCGGGCGCGCTCGGGGCCGGTGACCTGAATCCGGCTGGAACACACACGGCTGCAACTGGATTGGTCGCCGGTATCGCGCGAAAGCTGGGCGCCGGTCCCGCCCTGCTGATTCTCGACAATTGTGAGCAGGTGCTCGCGGGCGCAGCCGAATTGGTCAGTGCGCTGGTGTCGTTGACCGGCGAGCTGCGGGTGCTGGTGACCAGTCGTGCGCCGCTGGGTGTGAGCTCCGAAGCGGTGCATTGGCTGCCCGCCTTGCCGACCGAGACCACGGTGGAGCTGTTCACCCAGCGTGCCAGGGCGGTGCGGGCGGATGTCGAATTACCGGCCGTGGACGTGGCGGCGCTGTGCGCCGAACTCGACGGGTTGCCGCTGGCGGTGGAACTTGCCGCGGCCCGAGTGCGGGTCATGTCCGTCGCCGAGATGTCACAGCGGCTGGGGGACCGATTCGCTTTGCTGCGCAGCGGATCCCGGGACGCGCCACAGCGACACCGGACGCTGCGTGCGGTGGTCGAGTGGAGCTGGAATCTGCTCGACGAGGCCGGGCGCGCGACCATGCGAATGCTGTCGGTATTTCCGGGCGGCTGCACCGCCGAGGCGGGAAGCCGGGTGCTGGGAGCCGATGTCGACGACACGCTGGACTCACTCACGTATCTGGTCGATCAATCGCTGCTGCAGAGCATCGAGACCGATTCCGGGATGCGATTCCGGATGCTGGAAACCGTCCGGGATTTCGCGGCAGTCGAGCGGCGCGAGGCCGGCGAGGACGAGCGCTCGCTGGACGAATTCCTCTCGTGGGCATGCGATTTCGCGGTGGCACAGAATCGGCACGCCTTCACCGATATCGCCACGGCGGGCATTGTGCGCGCCGAGCAGGACAATCTCGTATACGCCTTGCGCTGTGGACTGGACCGGGCGGACGGCCCGACCGTCGCCGCCACCTGGGCCGCACTGGGTTCCTGGTGGTTCGTGGGAGCTCACTACGCGCGGATTACCGAGTCGGCCCGCGAATGTGCCCACGTGCTTTCGCATTTCCGGCCGGAACCGGCGCTGGTGGAGGTGACCCGAACCGCGGCAACCGTGATCGCGCTGAGCGGTGTCACCCAGGGCGGATTCGAACGGCGGTCGGTGCTGGTCTTGCGGAGACTACCGGCGGCCGAGCCGGATACCCCGGTGCGCGCGATGGCCGCGATGTTCCTGGCCGCGCCCGAACTGCTCGGCCAGGGCTCCGCCGCCTTGGATCGCCTGTGCGCCAGCGAAAAACCGTTGCTCGCCGGGATCGCACACCTGCTGACCAGCGTGCGCGCCGAACAACTCGGCGACCGCGATACCGCGCTCACGGCCACCGAACGGATGCTCGCCGCCGTCCGGCACGCGCCCGGTGACTGGCTGCGATACCAGGCGCACTGCCGAATCGCCCGGCTGGCCTTGCTGTCCGAACGATCCGAGCAGGCGCAACGTGAATTCGAGCGAGCGCTGGCCCTGATCGAGCATGCGGGTCCACGCCCCGATCGCGCCGACTTCCTGGTCGGATCGGCCATGGCCGCACTACAGCTCGGGGATGTCGATGCGGCCCAGCAGTGGCTGGCCCAGGTGCCGGACCGCGCCGATCCGTTCGCGCACCCGTACGCACTGGTGGCCCACGCCGAAATCCGGCTTGCCCGTGGTGAAGTCGAGGGCGGACTGTGGCGGTGGCGGGAGATCGCCACACTGCTGTCGAGCACCGAGAATCCGTTCTATCGACCCGATCCGCGCAACGTGCAGGTGTGGGCGATGGAGGCGCATGCGGCGGCGGTGCTCGCGCACGCCGGGCACGACCGAGTGGAGCTGGTCGCCGATCTCGTCGAAGACCTCGCGGAACAGGTGAATTCGCTGTTGGAGCAGCCCGCGGCGCAACCGGCCGGATACCTCGCCGAGTTGACCGCCTGTGGAGCCGGGCTGCTGGCCTTGGCGATCGTGGACCTGCGCCGCGGCCGCACCACCGCTGGTGCCCGACTTGTCGCGCTGGCGCAACGGTTCGATCCGCCGCATCAGATCCATCCGACCATGTCCGGCCAGCGATCGCGCGAGGACGCCGAAAACGCCGATGGGGTGGCGTATGTCGAGGCTCGCTCGACATACGCCACCCTGGATGTTCCCGATCTGCGGTCCGCGGCGCTGCAGGCGCTGCGGGATCGGTTAACGACCGGGCTCGCGGTTCAGTAGCTTGCTCGCGCCGAAGAAGGCGGCGGCGGTAATGCCGACACACCAGGCGATGGCGATCCAGCCCTGATTGCCGATCTCGGTGCCGAGCATCAGACCGCGCAGTGTCTCCATCACCGGGGTGAAGGGCTGGTGCTCGGCGATCCAGCCCAGCCAAGCGGGCATGGAATCGGTGGGGACGAAACCGCTGCCGAAGAACGGCAGGATCATCAGCAGCATGGGCAGATTCGATGCAGTCTCGACGCTGTCGCTGACCAGGCCCATGAGCACCGCGATCCAAGTGATCGCCATGGTCAGCAGGGCCAAAATGCCTGCGGCGCCCAGCCATTCGAGCGGACCCGCGCTCGGCCGGAAGCCGACGATCACGGCAACGCCGATTACCGCCGCGATGCTGAGGAAGGTCTGCACCATACTGCCGACGACGTGCCCGGTGAGCAGGGACGGCCGGAAGATGGACATGGTGCGCAGTCGGGCCACGAGCCCCTGGGTCATATCGGTGCAGACCGATACTGCGGTTGCCGTCGCCGCACCCGCCACCGCCAGCAGCAAGATGCCGGGAGTCACATAATTCACGTAATCGGCACGCCCGCCGGAACTTCCGAGCCCGGCACCGAGCGTGCCACCGAAGACGTAGACGAACAGCAGCAGGAACACGATCGGTCCGATGACCAGCGGCACGGTCATCGACGGGTACCGGACGATGTGCATGAGGCTGCGGCGCACCATCATCAGCGAATCGGTCATGGCGTATTTCACGGTGGTGGTGCTCATCGCACGGACTCCTTCGGCTGGCCGGTGAGGGCGAGGAAAACATCGTCGAGATCGGGTGTGTGGATGGAGAGTTCAGCCGCCTGGATGGACGCGGCGGACAACCGGTCGAGCAGGGTGTGCAGCGAGTCGACACCGCCGTCGCTGGGGATCTGCAGCGTCAGTTCGTCCTCGTCGCAGGTACCCGCGCCGAGCAGCTTCTCGGCCGCGGCCAGTGCGCGCGGCTCGGTGAACCGCAGGCTGACGTGGCCGCCGGGGACCAGTCGCTTGAGCTCTTCCGGGGTGCCATCGGCGACTACCCTGCCGCCATCGATCAGCGCGATCCGGTCGGCGAGTTGATCGGCTTCCTCCAGGTACTGCGTGGTGAGGAAGACGGTGGTCCCGCCGGCGACCAGTTCGCGCACCAGGCGCCATACCGCGCGGCGGCTGCGTGGATCGAGTCCGGTGGTCGGCTCGTCCAGGAACAGCACCTGCGGATCGCCGACCAGGCCCATGGCGATATCCAGTCGGCGGCGCATACCGCCGGAGTAGGTGGATGCGGGCTTATTCGCGGCATCGACCAGATCGAACTGTTCGAGCAACCGGGTAGTGCGCTGTTTGCGCTCGGACCGCCGGAGGTGGTGCAGGGTGGCCATCATGGCCAGGTTTTCGGCGCCGGTGAGCAGATTGTCCACGGCCGCGAACTGGCCGGTGACACCGATGGCGGCGCGGACGGCATCCGGATCGTCGACGACGTCGTGGCCCGCGACCCGCAGGTCGCCGCCGTCCGCGCCGATCATGGTGGACAGGATCTGCACGGTGGTCGTCTTCCCCGCGCCATTCGGGCCCAGCAGCGCGAAGATCGTCCCGGCCTCGACCTGTAGGTCGATCCCGCCGAGTACCTGGTGATCTCCGTAGGATTTGCGCAACCCCTGCACTGTGATCGCCGGTGGGCGCCTGTTCGCCGTCATCTGTTCCTCCTCGTTTCCGCGACCCTGCGGTCGTCGTTGAGGAAAGAGTGCGCGCCCCCGCCTTCACCGCGGTTCCGTCGCGGTTTCATCCGGTTTCAGCCGACGCGCAGCCGCAGTTTGGGACGGTGAATCAGCAGGCCGGGCCGGCCACCGCCGCCGAACTGCGGATGCTGCTCTGCGAGCTTCGCGCCGCCGTCGATGCTCGGCGCTCCGCGCATGATCCAGACGTGGGCGCGAAGGCCGCAGTGAGGAGGGCTATTTCGTGGCCGCCGCAAGTTCGATCAGACGGGCGCGGACGATGTCGGGGCGTTCGTCGGCAACGAAATGTCCACAGCCGGTGACGGGTTCGAAGGTGTAGTCGTCGGCGCGGGCGGTGTCGGGGGAGGCGAGGGAATGGTGGACTGCGACGTCGTCGACGCCGAAGACCGCGCGGATCGGAATCGTCAGGCGGCGGCGTTCCGGATTGCGTGCGGCATGGGGGATTTCGCGCAGCCAGAACGTTCGGTAGGTGTCGGTGGCAGCGCGGGCACAGACCGGATCGCGGAAGCGGTCGGCGAAGATTCGTACCGCCTCGGGGCCGAAAGCGCCGTGGTCGGTGATCGCGCCGCCGATGATCCATTCGAGGAATTTGGTGCGCTGTTGCAGCGGCACACCCGCGGTGGCGACCAATGGTTGATAGGCGAGGAAGCGCCAGAGGTGTCGCAACACCGTCGATACCGGAACCCAGGGATGTGCCATATTCAGTACGAGGTAGCCGTCGAAGCGCTCGGGTTCGCGCAGCACCATGCGATATCCGACGTAGCCGCCCCAGTCGTGTCCGACCAGTAGCACGCGGTCCAGGCCGAGCACATCGAGGAGCGCGAGCACATCGGAGGCGACATCCTCCTTCGCCCACCGATGCGGCGCGGGGCCCGACCAGCCGTAGCCCGGCAGGTCGGGCGCGATGATCCGGAGTCCATCGGGCGGGTCGGCGAGCAGCTCCCGGTAGGCGTAATGGTGCTGCGGCCAGCCGTGCAACAGCACGACCGGCCGACCGTCGACCGGTCCGGCCTCGGTGACGTGGAATCGGACATCGCGGGCGGTCATGAACGACCGGCGCACACCGGGGATGACTGGCGGTTCGGAGACAGCGGTACCGTCGGTGACAGGCATATTGTCACGATAGTTCGCGCGGCGTCTGCCGAACCACCTTCCGTGGGTGGATCCGTACGACCTTCTGTGGGCGGATGGCGAACTCTGGACCACGATCAACCGGCGGGTCACACTGGAGGTGTGTTCCAGCGGATCGTGGTGGGATACGACGACTCGCCCGGCGCCCGCGCGGCTCTTCGGATAGCGCTCGAGTTGGCCGCCGCGCACAAGTCCGCGCTCACCATCGTCGCCGTGGAGGAGCATCGGCCGCTCTACCGGCCGGTGATCGGCGAGATCGAGGAGGAGCGCTCGGTCGAGGAGGAGGCCAGCCACCGCTGGCTCGAAGCGGCCGCCACAGCGGCCGCCGAGCGTGGCATCGCCATCCATGCCGAAATCCGCGCCGGGCACCCCGCACATGAACTCGCCGTCGCCGCCACAGACCATGAGGCGGATCTGCTGATCCTCGGCCGCAGTGGCCATTCCGCGATCTGGGGCCGCTTCATCGGTGCGATCGCCGAGAAGGCCGCCCGCCACGCCGACTGCTCGGTCCTCATCGCCCAGGACGGGCACGCACGGAAGTGAATCGGGCTTGCCACGAACTGATCACGTGGTGCTCGCAGGGACAAGTTCAGCGATGAGTTCCGCTACCCGCCTGCGGATTTCGTTGCGGATCGGGCGAACGGCCGCGATGCCCTGACCTGCGGGATCGTCGAGTACCCAATCTCTATAGCGCACACCGGGGAAGAACGGGCAGGCGTCGCCGCAGCCCATGGTGATAACGACGTCGGATGCCTCGACGACATCGGCGGTGAGGATCTTCGGGGACCGGTTGGCGATGTCGATGCCCAACTCGGCCATGGCCTCGACCGCGGCCGGATTGATCGAATCGGCCGGTGCGCTACCCGCGGAGCGGACCTCGATGAGGTCACCGGCCAAGTGATCGAGGAAGCCCGCTGCCATCTGCGAGCGGCCCGCATTGTGCACGCAGACGAATAAGACGCTCGGCTTGGTTGCTATGGGCTGGTTGGCCTTTCGAACGGGCTCATCAGGTACGTCGATATGGGTGGGGCAGGTCATGATGAGCTCCGGTGCGCGAGCGGGGCGCCATCGTGGGTGACGACGTCGTCTGTGGTAGCGGGGATATCCGGGTACAGCCAGGTGATGAGGGCGAGTCCACATGCGGCGCCGACGATTTGGGCGGCAATGTAGCCGGGCGCGGAGCCGGGGGAAATTCCTGCGAAGGTGTCGGAGAAGGTGCGGCCGATGGTGACGGCCGGGTTGGCGAAGGAGGTGGAACTGGTGAACCAGTACGCCGCTCCGATGTATGCAGCGACCGCTGCCGCGGATAGGGCTGCGCGGCCGGTACGCGCGAGGGCGAGGATGACCGCGATCAACCCGGCGGTGGCGACGATTTCGCCGACCAGATGACCGGTGGTGCTGCGGTCGTGCGTGGACACCTGTACGGCATCGAGGTCGAACATGACATTCGCCAGTACCGAACCGAGTATTGCACCGACTATTTGGGCGGGGATGTATCCACAGAGTTCGCCGCCCGGGAGTCCGGTGCCGCGACGGCGGCCGAGCAACCAATCGGTCACCGAGACAACCGGATTGAGATGCGCGCCGGATACCGGACCGAAAACCAGGATCAACACCCCGAGCCCGAGGACGGTCGCGGTGGAATTCTCCAAGAGCTGTAGTCCGATGTTGCCCGGCGAGAGTTGCTGGGCGGCGATCCCGGAGCCGACGACAACGCACACCAGCAGCAGGCTGCCCACGAACTCGGCAGCCAACCGTCGCGGGTAGGTGGCGCTCATCGGTCCGCCGATGCGGCTTCGCGAACGCCGCCGAGCAGGTGCGAAAGCCGATCGAGGATGGCCGGTTCGACTCGGTAGTACACCCATGAGCCGCGGCGTTCGCTGGACAGCAGTCCGGCCTCGCGCAGCACCTTCAGGTGGTGGGAGATGGTGGGCTGGCTGACGTCGAATCCAGCGGAGATATCGCAGACGCAGGCTTCCCCGCCGCTATGGCTCGCGACAACGCTGAACAACCGCAGCCGCACCGGATCGGATATGGCCTTGAATACCGCCGCCAATTCCGCCGCCGCCCGGGCGTCCAGTGGTTCCCCGACCAACGGTGTGACCGCGCACAACGGGATCGACACGTCGGTGATCGGCAACTTCTGTTTAGACACCCATCGATATTGATGACTATCGATATCAGAGGCAAGCCAACAGTTGGTGAACTACGTCTCGTCGAGCCGTTGCGCGATGAGCGGCATCGGAAATCCGCCGCGAACGGTACATTTCCGGTATGGCACTGCCCCCGGAATTGCTCGATATCGCCGAGCGAGTCAACAACTGGGGCCGTTGGGGTGACGATGACGAGATCGGCACGCTCAATCTCATCACCGACGAGGTCGTCCGGAACGCTGCCGCGACCGTGCGCACCGGACGGCGCGTTCCGCTCGCGGTCCCGTTGTGGCAGAACGGGATACAGACCGGGCTGATACCGGGCCGGGTGAACCCGTTACATTCGATGATCGCGCTGAACTGGGAGATGTTCGGGCCGGGGTTGGTCGCAACCAGTGACGACGTGGTGACCATGGGATTGCAGGCCGCCACCCACTGGGATGCGCTGACGCACATCTCGCACTCCGGCCGGATCTACAACGGGCGTGCGGCCGACACGATCACCGTGCACGGCGGGGCCGCCTTCAGCGGAATAGATAAGGCCCGGCATATTGTCTCGCGCGGTGTGCTACTCGATGTGGCATCCGCCCGCGGAGTCGATCGCCTGCCCGGTGACCATGCCGTCACGCCCGAGGATCTGCAAGCCGCCGAGGAGTTGGCACATACGCAGGTTCGTGGTGGGGATGTGGTGCTGGTGCGGACCGGGCAGATGCAGCTGTATCTGGCGGGCGACAAACAGGGGTATGCCCTACCCGCACCTGGTCTTTCGGTCCGCTGTCCCGAGTGGTTCCACGCCCGTGATGTCGCGGCCGTCGCGAACGACACCCTGACATTCGAGATCTTCCCGCCGGAGATCGAGCACGGGTGGCTGGCGGTGCACGCGCTGCATCTGGTCGAGATGGGCATGCTGCAGGGGCAGAACTGGAATCTCGAGGAGTTGTCGCGAATCTGCGCCGAGCAGGGGCGCTACGAATTCCTGCTCAGCGCAATGCCCGAACCATTCGTCGGTGCCACCGGAACGCCCGTCGCACCGGTCGCAATTCTCTGACCGCCGCGGACCTGCATGACCCATGATCGGAACACGACACGCCGAACCAACTCGGCGGCGCTGAAAACGAGGTGAATCGAGCACTACCCGCACGGTAGGAATGGCTCATGCCGTCTGAATTCGCCCCGGGTTTGTTCGCAGGACAGGACCTCGCGGCGCGCGTCGAGCACGCTGAACGGACCCTGATCGAGGAAGGTGCACGCGCGGCCGCGCACCGGCTACCACGGGAGCAAGTGCTGCTGCACCCCATCGGCAGCGGCGTCGCGGTGTGGGCGGGCGCTGGGTCGCCGCTCGACAAGGTCGTCGGTGTCGGTATGGGCGGTGCGTTCGACGACGCCGAGCTCGATGCCGTCGAACAAGCCTTTGCCGAGCGCGGCGCACCGGTCCAGTTCGAGGTCTCGACCCTCGCCGATCCCGCCGTCGTCGAATGTCTGACCCGCCGCGGCTATGTGCTGTTCGGCTTCGAGAACGTCCTCGGCTTGCGACTCGACCCGGACCGGCAGGCACAGGTAGCCGACGGCGTGCAGATCCGCGATGTCGGGCACGAGGAATTCGATACCTGGGTGAACGTCGTCGTCGACGGCTTCGCCACGCCGGACACCCAGGGCGTCGCCTCGCACGAGGAGTTCCCGCGCGAGGCGATCGAGCGCGCCGAACGGGATCTCACCGCGACAACCGGCTTCGTCGGTTCGCTGGCGTGGATCGACGGCGTACCTGCCGGTGGCGCGAGCCTGCGCCTCAGTGACGGCGTTGCCCAACTATGCGGTGCGGCAACCCTGCCCGAATTCCGCCGACGCGGTGTGCAGGGCTCGCTGCTGTCGATGCGCCTCGCCGCCGCCGCGGCCGCAGGCTGTGATCTCGCGGTGGTGACCACGCTGCCCGGTTCGAAGTCACAGCAGAATGTCCAGAAGCTGGGCTTCCAGCTGCTCTATCCGCGCGCCATCCTGGTTCGCTAGTACCGGCCGAAGGCGAGCGCGACATTGTGCCCACCGAAACCGAACGAGTTATTGATCGCGTACTCGATCTCCTGCGAGCGCGCCTCGCCGTGCACCACATCGAGATCGATTTCGGGATCGAGGTTTTCGAGGTTCAGGGTCGGCGGGACGATGCCGTCGCGGATGCTGAGCACGGTCAGGATCGATTCGAGTGCGCCGACGGCGCCGATCGAATGTCCCAGTGCGGATTTCGGCGCGTAGACCGAGGCGTGGTTGCCGACGGCCTTGTTGATCGCGTTCGCCTCGGCGGTATCGCCGACCGGAGTCGCGGTCGCGTGGGCATTGATGTGGGTGATGTCCTTCGGCGTCAGACCGGCGGTCTGCATCGCCCTGGTCATCGCCCGTGCGGCACCATCGCCCGT
Organism: Nocardia sp. CA-107356; assembly: GCF_050946365.1. Classification (NCBI taxonomy): domain Bacteria; kingdom Bacillati; phylum Actinomycetota; class Actinomycetes; order Mycobacteriales; family Nocardiaceae; genus Nocardia; species Nocardia sp. CA-107356. The sequence continues at coordinate 1,305,190 of NZ_CP191992.1, forward strand.
GGGGTCGGGTGCGACCAGATGGTAACCGTCGGAGGTGATACCGGCGCCCAGCAGCCGCGCGTGGATCGTCGCACCGCGCGCCTTCGCATGTTCCTCGGATTCGAGGACCATCAGCGCACCGGCCTCACCGAAGACGAAGCCGTCGCGATCCTTGTCGAACGGACGCGAGGCGCCCTTCGGGTCATCGTTGCGGGTGCTCATCGCGCGCATCATGGTGAACGCCGCGATCGGCAGGACGTCGATGAAACCCTCCACACCACCGGTGACGACCATATCGGCATCGCCCATCGCAATCATGCGCCACGCGTTGACAATCGCCTCGGAACCGGACGAGCATGCCGAGACCGGAGTGACCACTCCTGCCCGGGCCTTCAGTTCGAGGCCGACGACGGCCGACGGGCCATTGGGCATGATCATCTGCACGGCCAGCGGCGAAATCTTGCGGTAGCCGCCATTCTTCAACTTGTGGTTCGCGTCGGTGATCGCATCCGCACCACCGAGTCCGGTGCCGATCGCCACACCCAGACGCTCGGGATCCACCTCCGGACTGCCCGCATTGCGCCACACCTCGCGACCGAGGACGGTCGCGAGCTGCTCGACATAAGCCATCCGGCGCTGCTCGACCCGGGTCAGCAGGGTGTCCGGCCGAACCTTCAGGTGACCGCCGATGCGCACCGGCAGGTCGTACTCCTCGACGAACGGATCCTCCAGCACCTCGATTCCGCTCTCGCCATTGAGGAGTCCCTTCCACGTGGCATCGATATCACCAGCGATCGAGGTGGTCGCCGCGAGGCTCGTCACGACAATGTTCGGGAATCGCCCATCGGCGGCAAAGAGGTTGCGCACGAGTGTCACTCCTGGTTTTCTCTTCCGGTAACTCGGGTTTCGGTGTCCTGACGAGTGCCTTATGCGAAGCGCACAGGCGTACGACGGGCTGCGGCGGCCCGACATCGTTGTCGAGCCGCATCGCCGCCGGCGATTTTCCGATACTGGGCAATGTGTCGAAACGCAGTGCTGAGCAGGCATTTTCGCCGGACATCGTTTCCGGACGAGCTTACCGGCGCCGCATGATCACGGTATGCCCGTCGTTACGAACCTTCGGGCCGGCTCTTGTGGGAAACCTCCAAAGTTGCAGGAACCGCGCGCATCCGCGGCGGGATCGCGCGTAGTCTGCTGGTCCGCTGACCGGTTCTCCCTGGCCGATTCGGTCGCCAATACTCGTGCCGATGTGCAATCTTGTTATTGCACAACCGCATTGAAAGGGCTGCTGGCCCGGCGAGTTTTGGTAGGTCGCCCGAGCGGCACCGGCAAAGGGGTGTGGCGAGATCATGGTGTCGTCGAACGCAGCTGAGTCCGGCGGCAATACCGGCGCGCTTCGCACCGGCATGCGCCGAAGCCGGAACCGTTCGGCTGCTCCGCTGTGGCCGGGCATGATCTCGCCCGGACAGTCACCACGCGTACTACCCGGGCCGCGCCCGGCCCGCCGGAAGAGACGCCCGCCGCGTCGGCCCTGGCTGGTCGGCAGCGCGGCATTCTTCGGGACGCTGGCCGCGGTGGCGCTGGTGTTGGTGTACACGGCCGAGGCGAGCAATACCCGTCAGTCGACGGCGACGATCACCGATCCGGTGCTCGGCGGCGGCCCCAACTGCGAACCGACCCGCACCGAACAACTGGTGCGCGGCAACGGCACCGGTTCGACCAGGTCGGGTCCGGATGTGATCCTCGCTTTCCAATACGCCTACTACGTCACCAGGTCCGGCTCGGACGCCCGGTCGCTGACCACCTCGGACGCGGGGGTGTCCGCGATCCAGTTGATCGATGCCGGGATCAAATCCGTTCCGCTCGGCACCCAGCACTGCGTGCTGATCACGCCGATGCTCGATGGTCGCTTCGATGTCGTGATCACCGAGATCCGCCCCGACTCGACGGTGCGCACCTACCGGCAGTTCGTGAGTGTCGCACCCCGCGACGGCATTACCGTCATCACCAAGATCACGCCGCCGTCCTGATCGACGGTGGCGAATCGCCGAACGGCCGAGCTGGTTCTCTGCGAAGTTCAGCGTCGTCCGGCAGGCAGGCCAGCGGCGGTCGCGGCGTCGGCCAGCACCGTTTCCAACATCTCGGGGGTGAGTCGGCCGGTGAAGGTGTTCTGCTGGCTGACGTGGTAGCAGCCGAACAGGTGCAGTGGCGCGCGGTCGTCGGCGGTCGGCGCACAGACGATATGGGCGCCGTGCCCGAATTTGGGACGCGGGCGTGGCACGATCCAGCCCGACGAAGCGAGCGCGGGAAGCAGCGCCTGCCAGCCGAACGCACCGAGTACCACCACCGCCCGCAATGTCGGTGTGAGCAGACCCAATTCGGTTTCCAGCCAGTGCCTGCAGCGGTCCCGCTCGTCGGGGGTCGGCTTATTGTCCGGCGGTGCGCAATGCACCGGCGCGGTGACGCGCGCGCCGATGAGCCGCAGCCCGTCATCGCGGTGCACCGCCGTGGGTTGATTGGTCAGCCCGACGTTGTACATGGCCGCATAGAGGAAATCGCCACTGCGATCGCCGGTGAACATTCGGCCGGTCCGGTTGCCGCCGTGCGCGGCCGGAGCGAGGCCGACGACGAGTAGCCGAGCGTCATCCGGACCGTAGCCGGGAACCGCTCTGCCCCAGTAGGTCTCGTCGCGGTAGGCGGCGCGCTTCTCCCTGGCCGCCCGCTCCCGCCAGGCGACCAGTCGCGGGCAGGCGAAGCAATCCGCGACCGCGGCGTCGAGTTCGGCGATGTTCTCGCACACGATGGCTATTCGATCACAGGGATGTCGGACGATCGGCAGCAGACGAAGCATCATGTCCAGGATGCATCGATAGCCACCCATTTGCGTACAGGTCGCACGACCAGTTCCGCCGGCCGGTGAGCGGTGGGTAACGACCCGGACATGTGAGTCTGGCCACCGGGGACGAGTTGATAGCATGGCCTTTCTGGCCGACCGGATGCGGGCAACGCCCCCGGGTTCACCTCGAAAGAGTCCTTCCATGCAGTTTGAAATCGTCGAGCGAGACGAGACGTGGGTTGCCGGGTTGCCGGTGCGCAGCCCAAAACGTGCGCTCGGGGAACTGCGTGATCACGATCTGGAGGCCGCGTGGGCGGCGGTACTGCATCAGGAACTCGGCGGCCCGCTGGCCAGCGCCTATACCGACTACAGCGGTGAACTCGGCACCTACAACACCCAGATCGTCGGCTATGAGTGCGCGGCCTTCGGCGATGTCACCCGCGGTCACTTGGTGGCGCGGCTGCCGCGTGGCACCTATGCCCGCTTCTCCTCGGTCGGTAACTTCCCGCAGGTGATGACCGACCTGTGGACGCAGATCGCCTATGCCGAGGAGCACAACCAGATCAAACGCACCTACACCGGCGATTTCGAGTGTTATCCGCATGCGTACAAGATCGATCTCTACCTGGCGGTCGATGCGCGGTGAGTGAGCGCAGCGAACGAACCATGTCGCAGGGCATCTCAGGCCGCAGCGGCAGCGAGGCGCGGTCATGACCTATGTGATCGTGGTGCGCCGTGAGGCCATCTACGGCGGCTTGGTGGTGCCGCGGGTACGCCCGAGCTTCAAGGTCAGCAATAGCGACCTGATCGAATTCCTCAAAGATCGGCTGCGCGACCGCGCGGGTGCCGACCAGCCGATGTACACGGTGTATGCGCCGGATCCGGCAGGGAATTACAACGCCGTTGTCTGTTTCGAGTACGCGGATCCGAGTGCGGTTCCGGTCGGCGATGTACTGGTCAAGGTGCCCAAGGGTGTCTACGCTCGGTTCGAGCCGAACGGGGATTATCACGATCCGGTCGAGGATGTCTGGGCCCAGGTCGACGATGCTACGGCCTCCGCCGAGATCACCCGGGCCTACCGGGAGGAGATCGAGATCTGGCGCGGGCCGGAGTCGGTCGAACTGTTCATCTCCATCCTCGTCTAGCGTTGCTGAACGTTAGCTACGTCAGTACCGACTGGTCTCCCTCTTCTGTTCGACGGCTTGTTCGAGCCTTCTGACCTGCGGTGATTTCGGGTCGACCAATTAGTTTTCGGAAGATTAACCAGACGGCTGGTCAATTCATGTCGGATGACGGATACTGCCCTAGGCAAACTCACCCGATCGGCGAGTCGTTTGGTGAGTTCGCCAGACCGGCTCGATGACCGCGCGGATGTGCGGTGGCAAACGGAGTAGGAACACATGACTGTCGAAACAATCGCAGTCGGCCCCGGGGGCACACGCGATGCCGAGGTGTTGCGGTTTCGCGACATGCATTCCGGTTATGTCTTTCATGTCGCTACTCCGCAGGCTCATCCTGATCTGTGGCGCCGTTATCTGCGCGGTGCGCTCCAGGTTTACCGGCACTACGGCGTAGATCACGCTTTGGAATATGACAGGGTTGTCGACGGCCGTTCGACATCGTTGTTCTTCGCCGCCGTCGACTCGTCCGGCGCGGTCGTCGCGGGATTGCGGGCGCAGGGTCCCTACCGCGTTGCCGACGAGGTGCATGCACTCGGCGCCTGGGCCGGTCGACCCGGTGCCGCCGAATTGCGCACGATGGTTGCTGATCGGATACCGGAGGGGGTTGTCGAGGTGAAAGCGGTCTGGGTCGCGCGGGCGACCGAGCAGCGCGCCGCGCTCGCCGCCGCGATGTCGCGATGTGTCGTTCACGCCGCGCGGCTGCTCGATGCCCGGTTCGGTTTCGTCACCACTGCCACGCGCAATATCGGTTTGTATCGCACGAGTGGTGGATATGTCGCCGATCGGATACCGTCGGTGCCCTATCCTGATGACCGCTATCGGACCATCCCGATGTGGTGGGATACCCGGACATATCGGTCATTAGCCAACAAATTGCAGAGTTCGTTGATCGCGCTGGAGCATGCCGCGCTCGATGCTTGGCTGACGCCGCATGGTCGCGCTCCCTCGGGTGGACCAGTGATCGGAGGACTGGCGCAGGCATGAACGGTGACCTCATCACGGACCACCGCCCGCTGATTCTCGACGAGATGGCCGTAGACGACGCGCAACTCCTCGTGCAATTGCGGAAATCGCCGCAGGTTCGCATTCTCGACCTCCGTGATGTGCTGCGCGCCGAACTCGTCAAAGTGCGCATGCCTCCGGCGGATCTCGGCGGCCCGGAAACCGACCGGTGGGTTTACTATCCGTGGCGACGCACACTTGTCGGGTTGCCCGGCGAAAAGACGTACCGGGCAATTCGATTGGACCGCAATCAGAACAAGCTCACCCGCGTCGAACAGCAACGCTGCGCCGGTCTCGCGATCGGTGTGGTCGGGCAGAGCGTCGGCCATGCGGTCGCGTACGCGCTGGCCCTCGAGGGCACCTGCGGTCTCCTGCGCCTGGCCGACTTCGACGATATCGAACTGTCGAATCTGAATCGGGTGCCCGGCGGGATCTTCGATATCGGGGTGAACAAGTCGATCGTGACCGCCCGCCGGATCGCCGAACTCGATCCCTATCTGCCGGTCGAAGTCCATACCGCGGGCGTGGACGAGGACACCGTCGACGAGTTCATGCAAGGGTTGTCGATCGTCGTCGAGGAATGCGATTCGCTCGATATCAAGTTCGCGGTCCGGGAAGGCGCACGGCGCCACGGCATTCCGCTGTTGATGGATACCAGCGATCGCGGCCTGCTCGATGTCGAGCGCTATGACCTCGAACCGACGCGTCCGCCGTTCCACGGTCTGCTCGGCGCGACCGTCGGTGCCGATCTGCGCGGGCTGTCCACCAAGGACAAAGCGCCGCACGTCATGCGGATCCTGGATCCGAAGGAGCTCTCGGCCCGGATGGCGGCGAGTCTGGTCGAGATCGACGAAACCGTGACGACCTGGCCGCAGCTCGGCGGCGATGTGCAATTGGGTGCGGCGATTGTAGCGGCGGCGGTGCGCCGGATCGGGCTCGGACAGAAGCTGTCCTCGGGCCGGACCCGATTCGATCTGGAGCGCGGGCTCGACGAGCTGGCCGAACCGGAACCCGGATGCGAGAAGGTGGCCGACGAATATCCGGCGTCGGAAGGTGTTGCGCCGGAATCGAACGGAACCGCTGTCGAAAAGGTGCTGGAGTGCGCGCAGCGTGCGCCGTCGGGGGGCAATACCCAACCGTGGTCACTACGGATCGAGGGCGATGACCTGCGGATCGGCCTCGCCCGAACGCGCTCGTCGGCACTGGATATCGGCTATCGCGGTAGCGCTGTATCGATCGGTGCGGCACTGCACAACGCCCGTGCCGCGGCAGCCGCGCACGGCATACTCGGCAACCATGAGTTCATCGAGGACGATGCGACCGCACTGACTGCGGTGCTGCGCCTGGGCAACCGTACCGATCCGGTGCTGGCCCGGGACTATTCGGACGCGCTGATCCGCGAGACGAACCGCCGCCTCGGCACGGGCGCACCGCTGGCCGACCACGTCCTGCCCGCATTGCAGGTGGCCGCCGCCGATGCGATGGTTCGTGCGGTCACCGAACCCGACCAACTCGCGATCGCGTCCGCGCTACTGTCCGAATCCGATCGCATCCGCTATCTGACCCCGCGGCTGCACCAGGAGCTGTTCGGCGAGCTGCGCTGGCCCGGCGAGGATCCGCGCACCGGGATCGATATCCGCAGTATGGAACTGGCCGCCGACGAGCAGGCCAAACTCCGGATCGGGGTGCGCTCGGATGTCATGGATCGGCTGCGCGAATGGTCTGCTGGGGCCGCGCTCGGCGAGTACACCCGCGACCGTGTGCTGTCGAGTTCGGCGTTGCTGGCGGTAACGTTCCCGCGTCGATCCGGGTCCACATCGGTCTCACTCGCCGACTACGCGGGCGGCGGCGCGGCGGTGCAGCGGGTCTGGATCGAGGCGCAACGGCTCGGTCTCGCGGTGCAACCGGTCTCGCCGTTATTCCTTTATGCACGGCACCCCGACGAGCTGAAAGGGATTTCCCCGGATTTCGCGGATACACTAACGTCACTTCAGGGCCGTTTCCTGGACCTGCTGGGAGTGCCTGGGCATGAGATCATGGCATTGGTGCTTCGCCTGAGCTATGCGGCAGCAGCCACGGTCCGCAGCAGGCGGCTTCCAGTGCCGGGCGCGGGCAACCGCAGCTAGCGCGATCGGAGAATAGGTGCCTCGGCGAACGCTCGACTCACTGGTGACCCAGGTCGCCTCGGAGTTGATGGGCGTCGACGCCACGACGATGGTGGCGGCGAGTGAACGCGTGCTGGCCAGATTGGTCGAGCATTTCGATGTCGACTTCAGCTACCTACGCCATACCGATAGAGCGCAGCGGGCGACCGTACTCATCGCGGAGTGGCCGCACCGCGGTGATATACCGGATCCGGACCCGCTGAAGATCGTGCATTTCGAGCATGCGGATTCGGTGTTCCGCGAGTTGGAACACGCCACCGAACCGATCATCGTGCGGCCATCCCAGCAGTCCGCCGATTATCAGGAGACGATCCGGCGCTCCTCGGGCATACCGGAGGTCGCCATGGCCGCCGTGCCGCTGCTGTCGCGCGGCGAGTCGACCGGTGTGCTCGGATTCATCAAACAGGGCGACCGCGACTGGAGCACCAGGGAACTGAATGTGCTCAAGGCGATCGCCGCACTCTTCGCCCAGTTGCAGGCGCGCGTGGTGGCCGAGGAGAGGTTGCGCTATATCGCCCTGCACGACGATCTGACCGGGTTGGCGAACCGGCGGGCGCTGCTCGAGCATATGGAGGAGCGGCTCGGACAGGGCAGCCCCGGACCGGTGGCCGCCTTCTTCCTCGATCTCGATCGGCTCAAGGCGCTCAACGATTTTCTGGGGCACACCGCGGGGGACAACTTCATTCGCACACTCTCCTCGCGACTGCGCGAGAACCTCGATCCCAATGACATGATCGCCCGGCTCGGCGGCGATGAATTCGTCATCGTGCCCGCCAAACCCATGGACGCGGTGGCGGCCGAGTTGGAGGCGACGCGGATCCAGCAACTCATCGGACGGCGGGTCACCGTCGGCGGGGAATCGGTCAGCCGCGGCGCCAGCGTCGGTGTCGCGGTCGGCATTCCGGGGGAGACCACGGTCGCCGATGTGCTGCGCCGGGCCGATCACGCGCTGCTGTCGGCGAAATCGGGCGGGGGCAATGGTGTCGCGGTCTTCACCGACGCCATGCGCGCCCAGTTCGAACTGCAGGACGATGTGGAGCTGAATCTGCGCGGCGCGGTCTCCGACGGGTCGCTGCTGCTGCACTATCAGCCCGAGGTCGATCTGCGCACCGGCCGGGTCGTCGCGTTGGAGGCGTTGGTGCGCTGGTTGCATCCGACCAGGGGGCTGCTGCCGCCCGGTGCATTCGTCACGGTCGCGGAGGCCACCAATCTTGCGGGGGAATTGGGGCGCTGGGTGATCCGCTCGGCGTGCGCCCAGTTCGCCGAGTGGCGCAGGCGCGGCCTGGCGGCGAATGTGGTGATGCGGATCAATGTTTCGCCGGTTCAGCTGGTCAGCCTGGACTTCGTGGAGCGGATCGAGGACATGCTGCGGCTGTTCGGGATCGATGGCAGTTCGGTCTGTCTGGAGATCACCGAACATGTGGTCGTGCAGGATCTGGCGCGCACCCAGGTCACGCTGCGCGGACTCAAGCGGATGGGCGTGCAGATCGCCATCGATGACTTCGGCACCGGTTACAGCTCGCTATCGCATCTCAAGGCGCTCCCGGTGGACGCGGTCAAGATCGATCGTGGCTTCGTACAGCGCCTCGGTGCGAGTACCGACGATCTGGCGATCGTGAAATCCATCATCGGGCTCGCCGGGTCGTTCGGGCTCGGCGTTGTCGGGGAAGGCGTCGAGACGCCGGTGGCCGCGCGCACCCTGGTCGGATTGGGTTGCTATCGGGCGCAAGGGTTTCTGATCGCCCGGCCGATGCCCGCCGACGAGGTCGAGGCGCATCTGGCCCTCGGCCGGATCGCGCTGGATCTCGATCTGCCTCGGGCCGGGCGGGGTACGACGCGGGCTTGACCGGAACTTCCGGTGCCCGGCCGAGCTGATGCCGATGCGGCAGTCCGAAACCGGCACGGGTTGCTGCGGATGTGGCCGGAACCGGCGGGTTAGCTGGGTGTGTGTTCGAAAACAGCTGGTTGCTAATGCTGTGGTGGGGCCGGAGTCGGCTTCGTCGAACTCACCCTCGCCCAGACGAATGGACGCGCCCACTACCGGGGGTGGTGGAGGAGATCCTGGCCACGGGCTCGGACCCGTTAGCAGGGTCTTTCACGGCTGTTCATGCGCCGTTGGGCGCATCGGTTCCGTGGGTAACCCGATTCGCTGCACGATCGGCGATGTGCGCATCGTGCAACTGGCGAACTTCTACGGTCCGCGGTCGGGTGGCCTGCGCACCGCACTGCATCATCTGGGCGAGGGCTATGTGGCCGCCGGGCACGAGGTGGTGCTGATCGTGCCCGGACCGCGCCGGGCCGAGGAGATCCTGCCGACCGGTGCGGTGCGGATCACCCTGCCCGCCTTGGCGATTCCGTGGACCGGAGGATATCGGGCGGCGGATCCGCGGCGGGTGGCCGATGTGCTGGCCGGACTGCGGCCCGACGTTCTCGAGGTTTCGGATCGGCTGACGCTGCGTGGCTTCGGGCGGTGGGCGCGCACCCGCGACGTGGCGAGCGTAATGATCTCCCACGAGCGCCTGGACCGGCTGCTGGGGCAGGTCATGCCGAGGTCGGTGGCCCGCAGGTGCGCCGATATCGCCAATCGTCGCACCGCCGACGACTACGACATCGTGGTCTGCACAACGGAGTTCGCACGCGCGGAGTTTCTGCGCATCGACGCGTCCAATGTCGAACTGGTGCCGCTCGGGGTTGATCTGGAGTTGTTCAGTCCACGCCGCCGCGACTACCGACTGCGGGCCGATCTCGGCGTTCCGGGACATCCGCTACTGGTGCACTGCGGCAGATTGTCGGTGGAGAAGCGGGTGGATCGCAGCATCGAGGCCATCGGCGCGTTGCGTAAGGCCGGCGTGGAGGCCAGGCTGGTCGTCGCGGGAGAGGGGCCGCGGCGGGAGGCTTTGGAGCGCCGGGCGCGGTCGCTGCCGCCGCTACCGGGCGGGCTACCCGCCGTGCACTTCACGGGATTCATCACCGATCGGGCGATGGTGGCAAAACTGCTCGCCACCGCCGATGTGTCACTGGCGCCTGGTCCGCACGAAACGTTCGGGCTCGCCGCACTGGAGGCGCTCGCCGCGGGAACGCCGGTGGTTGCGAGCCGGTCCTCGGCCCTGGCCGATATCGTGACCGCCGAATGCGGCGCGGTCGCCGCCGATCGGCCCTCCGCCTTCGCCCAGGCGGTCACCGATGTCCTCGCGCTGCCGACCGCCCGACGTCGGCAGGCGGCGCGGAACCGGGCCGAGCAGTTCACCTGGCCGCGGGCTGTCGCGGGGATGTTGGCGGTGCTGGGGCGGTAGTCCGGCCTGAACCTCCGAACATTGCCGTTGGCGCGTACCCTGCGTGCTACCGATTCGGGCAATTCGAGATGGGATCCGGTGTGCTTGGCTTTGGTCGCAGGAAGACAGTGCGGGACGCGAAGGTGCTCGTTACCGGGGCGGCGAGCGGGATCGGCCGGGCGACCGCACTGGCGTCGGCGGCGGCCGGAGCCGAATTGGTGCTGACCGATATCAATGCCGAAGGGCTCGAGGATACGGTTCGCGTCATCAAGGAAGCGGGTGGAGTGGTGCTCGTGTCGCGCGCCCTCGATATCACCGATTACGACGCGGTCACCGCCTTCGCAACCGATGTGCATGCCGAATTCGGCAGCCTCGATGTCGTGATGAATATCGCGGGCACTTCTACCTGGGGCACTGTCGAGAATCTCGAGCATCGGCATTGGCGAAAGATGGTGGACGTCAACCTGATGGGTCCGATCCACGTGATCGAGAACTTCGTGCCGCCGATGGTCCGGGCGAAACGCGGTGGGGCACTGGTGAATGTCTCCTCGGCGGCCGGAATACTCGCACTGCCATGGCATGCTGCCTATAGCGCGGCCAAGTACGGCATCCGCGGTGTCTCAGAGGTCTTGCGATTCGAGCTACGGCGCCACGATATTTCGGTGCATCTGGTCGTGCCCGGCGCGGTGAATACACCACTGGTGCAGACCATCGAACTCGTCGGTGTGGACAAGCATGATCCGCGGGTAGCGCGACTCACCGCCGCGTTCACCAAGCATGCGGTTTCACCGGAACATGTTGCGGCGGAGATCCTTCGCGGTATCGAGCGCAATCGGTTCCTTGTCTATACCTCTTTCGATATCCGCTTCAGCTATTGGTGGGCACGCAAATTCGCTTACCCGTACGAATTCGTCATACGCCGCACCAGCGATCGGTTCAACAGGCTGCTGGTTTCGAAGGGCAGTTGAGCGTCACGTCGAGTACCCGGGCGCCGGGACCCTGCTCGCCGAGGCGGTCGTGTTCGTTGACCAGTCGGCAGCTGCCGAGCGAGAGGCAGCCACAGCCGATGCAGCCGGTCAGGTTGTCGCGTAGGCGAGTCAGCTGGGTGATGCGGTCGTCGAGGTCGGCGCGCCAGGTGGTGGACAGGGTTTCCCAGTCGCGGCGGGTGGGTGTGCGGCCCTCGGGGAGTTTGTCCAGGGCGGCGCGGATTTCGCTCAACGGAATGCCGACCCGCTGGGAGATGCGAATGAAGGCGACGCGGCGCAGCGTTTCGCGCGCGTATCTGCGCTGATTTCCACTGGTGCGACGGCTCGTGATGAGGCCCTCGCGTTCGTAGAAGTGCAACGCGGAGACCGCTACTCCGCTACGCTCGGACAGCTGCCCGGGGGTCAGCTCCTTTGCCCGCCAATCGGTTGTCGACATCACGCTCCTCCATTCACCTGAACAATACTTCAGGTTAGGGTGTGCTGGGGTGAGAATCGGGCCATCCGTGGCGACTGCTTGCAGGTCGCTCGAAAGGGTCGGCCCCAATTGCGTGCTCTTACGCCCTCGGCGAACTACGGTCGGATCATGGGAGCAGACGCGGTGCGGTCGGGGCACGATGGCAGTGCGGACGATGGGCTGGATGGCGTCGGCGATCCGGGTGGTCCACTGGCGGTCACCTCCGAGGTCGGCACCCTGCACACGGTGCTGTTGCACCGGCCCGGCGACGAGCTGCGGCGGTTGACTCCGCGCAATAACGATCAACTGCTCTTCGACGGCATCCCATGGGTCGAGCGGGCCCAGCAGGAGCACGACACCTTCAGCGGCGTGCTGCGCGAGCGCGGCGTCGAGGTGCTGCTGCTCGCGGATCTGCTCGCCGAAACCCTCTCGGTCAGCGGCGCCGCCCGCATCCAGGGCATCTCCGGCGCCGTCGACGCGCGCAAGCTCGGGCATACGCTGGCCGACGAACTCGCGGCGTTCCTGCGGGGTGTCCGGGCCAGGGATCTGGCCAATATCCTGATGGCCGGGATGACCTTCGACGAACTGCCCTTCGGCGGGGACAACGCCTCACTGGTGCGCCGCATGCACCACGGCGCGGACTTCGTCATCGATCCGCTGCCGAATCTGCTGTTCACCAGGGATTCGTCATTCTGGGTCGGCCCGAGGGTGGCGATCACCTCACTCGCCCTGCCCGCCCGGATGCGTGAGACCTCGCTGACCGATCTGATCTACGCGTTCCATCCGCGCTTCCTCGGGGTGCGGCGGGCCTACGAATCGCATACCGCGCCGATCGAGGGCGGTGATGTGCTGCTGCTCGCGCCGGGGGTGGTAGCGGTGGGTGTCGGTGAGCGCACCTCGCCCGCGGGCGCGGAAGCGTTGGCGCGCAGTCTGTTCGACGACGATCTCGCGCACACCGTGCTGGTTGTCCCGATCGCGCAGAACCGCGCGACCATGCACCTGGACACCGTCTGCACCATGGTCGATACCGATGCCGTGGTGATGTATCCGGCGGTCCGGGATTCGCTGTGCGCGTTCACGATTCATCGCGAGGACGACTATGGCGGGCGCAATGACCAGGCCAGCGTGAGTGTCCGCGGTCCCGATCCGTTCCTGCCGGCGGCCGCGGAGGCGATGGGCATCGGCAAGCTGCGGGTCATCGATACCGGGCTCGACGTCGTCACCGCCGAACGTGAGCAGTGGGACGACGGGAACAACACCCTGGCGCTCGCGCCCGGCGTGGTTGTCGCCTACGAGCGCAACGATATGACCAATTCGCGGCTCGAGGATGCCGGCATCGAGGTGCTGCGCATCCCGGGTTCCGAACTGGGTTCCGGCCGTGGCGGACCGCGGTGCATGTCCTGCCCACTGTCCCGAGATGATGGGTGAGCGTGCGATGTTCACCATTGCCGTAACCCACGATTCGCCGATTCCACCCTACGAGCAGTTGCGGCTCGGTGTCATCGCACAGGTGCGCTCGGGAGAGTTGGCGGCGGGCACGAAGATACCGACTGTGCGTGCCCTCGCCGCGCAACTCGGGATCGCGCCGAACACCGTCGCCCGCGCCTACCGGGAACTCGAAGCCGACGGGGTGGTCGAAACTCGCGGCAGGCAAGGATCTTTCATCGCGTCCTCGGGTGACCCGACCAAGGATTTGGCAGGCCGCGCCGCGACCGATTACGTCGCAACTATTCGACGACTCGGCCTCGATGACGAAGCTGCGCTGCACTATGTCAGGTCGGCTCTGGAGAGTTGATCCCGGCATTCCGGTGCGCATTGTGGGTTCGGTCGTCGGTCGGAACTCGGGGTCAGCGCCAACTGGGCAGCCAGAGATGGTCGTGCCAGTTGCCCGGGGTGATCGGGAGTGCGGTGAGGATGGGCCAGAGCCAGATGAAGTTGGCGATCACCAGACCGAGGTAGATGCAGACCGCGAGTAGTCCGAGGCTGCGCCGTTCGTTCGGTACCGCGGGCAGATAGGTGCCCGCGGGACTTCGCGGTATCGGCATCGAGCGGGCCGGGCCGAGAATATCGCCGCAGACCAGCGCGATCCCCATTACCAGGAACGGAGCCAGTGGCACGGCGTAGAAGTAGTACATCTGCCGATCGAGGGTGAAGAACCAGGGCAGGAGTCCGGCGCCGTATCCGGTGAGGATCGCGGCGTAACGCCAGTCCCGGCGGACGACGGTGCGCCACAGCATCCAGGCCAGCACCGGGAATGCGATCCACCAGATCGCGGGGGTGCCGATCAGCATGACGGCCTTCACGCACTGGGTTTGACCGCATCCGGTGACGCCGTTGTCGGCGTAGTAGTAGAGCATCGGCCGCAGACCCATCGGCCAGGTCCACGGCTTGGATTCCCAGGGGTGATGGTTGCCCGCCGAATTGGTCAGGCCCTCGTGGAAGCGCAGTGTCTCGCCGCTGTAGTACCACAGTGAGCGCAGGGCGTTCGGGAGGAACGACCACTGTCCGTCGCGACCGACCTGATTGCCGACCGCATAGCGGAACACGCCGTCCTCACTGGCGAACCAGGCCCAGTAGCTGGCCAGATACACCCCGAGCGGTATCAGCACCAGCGCGTACAGCGCGGGTCCGGCGTCGCGCACTGCAGTGCCGACCCAGGGGCGGCGCACACCGTAGGTGCGCCGCGCCGAGACGTCGAAACAGACGCTCATAATGCCGAACGCGAGGATGAAATACATGCCGGACCATTTTGTGCCGCAAGAGAGTCCGAGCAGCACCCCGGCGCCGAAGCGCCACCAGCGCACTCCCAGTCGCGGACCCCATTCGCTCGCGTCGATGCGACCCGCGTAGTCCACCTGGGCGATCCGGGCCCTGACCTCGTCGCGGTCCACGATGAGACAGCCGAATGCGGCGGTGACCAGCACCCCCATGAAGATGTCGAGCATGCCGATGCGTGAGGAGACGAAGGTGAGTCCATCGGCGATCAGCAGAATTCCCGCGATAGCGCCGACCATGGTGGAACGCGCCATCCGCCGCACGATCCGGATGACCAGCAGCACCAGCACGGTGCCCGCCAGCGCCGCGCTGAACCGCCAGCCCCAGCCGTTGTAGCCGAATATCCACTCGCCCACCGCGATCAGCTGTTTACCGATCGGGGGATGCACCACCAGCCCGTATGCGGGATTGTCCTCGACGCCGCCGCCGGTGAGGATCTGCCAGGCCTGCGGCGCGTAGTGCTTCTCGTCGAAGACCGGGGTGTACGCGTCGGTGGGATAGTCCAGCATGATGAACCGCGTCAGCGCCGCGATCGCGGTGAGGACGGCGGTGACCACCCAGCCCTGCATCCTGTCGAATGGCCCGAAATCGGGCGATGGCCGCAGTGGCGCGGGGCTCGACCAAGAAGGCACGGCCCCGGCTACGGTCGCGCGCTGGTCGGTCACCTGGGTCACGCCCCGATCGTATGCTGTGTGCGCCACCGGGACCCGCACCGGTGAGCGCGCCGCCGCGGGAATCACACTCTGAGCAGTGGTCGAGGGATGTCGCGAGCACCAACCGCAGATCAGGGTGCGGCGAGTCCACCTGCGTGTCGGCATTCGGTGTGATCACCCGGCACGGGATTCGTTTTCGCGTGATGACAGAATCTCGACTGGTGAAGGCAGCGACTGACGACCGGCAAAAGGCCCAGGAGGGAGCGCGGTGACGGCGGGTCGGCTGGTGCTCGCGGCGACGCCGATGGGGGATATCGGCGATGCGTCACAACGACTGCGCGAGGCGCTCGGATCCGCCGATATCGTGGCGGCCGAGGACACTCGGCGCACCCGCACCTTGGCGAAGGCGCTCGGGGTGGAGATCACCGGACGGGTGGTGCGGTTCGACGATCACGTGGAGGCCGCGAAGATTCCGGCGCTGCTCGATGAGATCGAAAGCGGTCGCACGGTGCTGCTGGTGACCGATGCGGGCATGCCATCGGTGAGCGATCCGGGCTATCGCATGGTGGTCGCCTGCGTGCAGCGCTCTCTTCCGGTCACCTGCTTGCCGGGGCCATCGGCGGTGACCACCGCACTGGCACTGTCCGCGCTGCCGGTGGAACGCTTCTGCTTCGACGGATTCGCGCCACGCAAGTCCGGCCAGCGTCGAGAGTGGCTGCGTACCTTGCGCACCGAGCCGCGGGCCTGCGTGTTCTTCGAGGCGCCGCACCGGCTCGCCGACTGCCTGGCCGACGCCGTCGAGGTGCTCGGCCCGGACCGTCGCGCGGCGGTCTGCCGGGAACTGACCAAGACCTACGAGGAGGTCGTCCGCGGCAACCTCGGCGAACTCGCCGCCTGGGCGGTCGACGGCGCGCGCGGCGAAATCACCGTGGTCCTCGAAGGCGCGCAACCCATCGCGGCCGACCCCGCCGACCTGGTCGAGGAGGTCGAATCGCTGACCGCCGAAGGTATTCGCCTCAAGGACGCGTGCGCTCAGGTGGCCGCCGAGACCGGCGTTTCCCGCCGCGAGCTCTACGACGCGGTCCTGATCGCACGCCGCAATGGCGGCGACAGTTCCTGACGCGACTCGCCATCGCCGACACTCGCCGCCGAGCTGATGGGGAGTGTCATAGTGCTATCGGTCACGGGCAAGACGATGATCGGTGTCATGACCTCTTTGGAAAGCAAGGCGAAAGCGTTTCTCGAATTGCATGTGCCGGGTGATCCCGGTGTCTTTCCGACGGTGTGGGATGCATGGTCGGCGAAACTTGCCGTATCCGCTGGGTTTTCGGCCATCACGCTGGGGAGCCATCCGGTCGCGGACTCGCTCGGTCGCAGCGATAACGAGGGGATGACGTTCCCGGAATTGCTGACCCGGGTTCGGCAGATCACCGATGCGGTCGAAGTTCCGGTCTCCGTCGATATCGAATCCGGTTATGGGCTCGAGCCCGCGCAGTTGATCGAGGGTCTGCTGGAAGCGGGCGCGATCGGCCTCAATATCGAGGACACGGTGCACAAGGAAGGCGGTAGGTTGCGCACGCCCGAGGAGCATGCCGATCTCGTGCACGGTCTGCGTCAGTTCGCTGATGCCGCGGGGGTACACGTGGTCGTCAATGCCCGCACCGACCTGTTCATGCGCAAGGACGGTGACGACAGCGATCGCGTCGATCGCGCCATCGAGCGCCTGAAGCTGGCCGCCGCGGCGGGTGCCGACTCGCTGTTCCCGGCCGGACAGCATTCCGACGCCGATATGCGCCGTCTGACCAGCGAATTGCCGCTGCCGATCAGCGCTGTCGCGCAGCCGGGAGTATCCGATAAGGCGGTACTGGCCGATCAGGGCGTCGCCCGCATCACCTTCGGCCCGCTGCTGCAGTGGGCCCTCGCCGAGGAAGCCAACCGACTGCTGAACCGCTGGAAGTAGCCCGTTTCGACGGGCTGGACCACTGCAGCGCTACCGCTCCAACGAGCGGTAGCGCTTCAGTAAGGCGCGCCTGGAACGTCTCGTGCTACGTATCGCCTCGATCAGTTCTTCGGCTCCACGTAGCGCGGGTAGACCGCCTCGGGCTCCGGCAGCGCAGTGCCGGGGACCAGCGGGGTCGTGATATCGGCGAAGGTGCGATTCTGCTCGGCCAGCAAGTCCAGGATCTTGCCCGCGGATTCCGGCATAACCGGCTGGACCAGGATGGCGACGATGCGCAGCAGTTCGATGGTTACGTACAGCACCGTCGCCTCGCGGGCCAAGGATTCCTCGGTGCCGGTCTTGGCCAGCGCCCACGGCGCCTCGGCGGAGAAGTACCGGTTGGCCTCGCCGAGGGTCAGCCAGATCGCCTCCAGTGCCAAATGCATTTGCTGGACGTCGAATTCGACGCGGCAGCGCTCCAGCAGACCATTCGCGCGGTCGAGCAGCGCGCGGTCGGCGTCGGTGAATTCGCCCGGCGTCGGTACCACGCCGCCACAGTCGCGTGCGACCAGCTTCAGGCTGCGCTGCACCAGATTTCCGAATTCATTGGCCAGATCGGTATTGACCCGGCCGACGATCGCCTCGTGGCTGTAGCTGCCGTCCTGCCCGTAGGAGATCTCGCGCAGCAGGAAGAAACGGACCGCGTCGACGCCGTACTCGTCGACGAGCGCAAGCGGGTCGACCACATTGCCGACCGACTTGGACATCTTCTCGCCCTTGTTGTACAGGAACCCGTGCACGAAAACGCGCTTCGGCAACTCGATCCCGGCCGACATCAGGAACGCGGGCCAGTACACGGTGTGGAACCGGGTGATGTCCTTACCGATGATGTGCACGTCGGCGGGCCAGAACCGCTGGAACGCAACGGATTCCGTATTCGGGAAGCCGACGCCGGTGATGTAGTTGGTGAGCGCGTCCACCCATACGTACATCACATGATCGGGATGGCCGGGCACCGGCACGCCCCAGTCGAAGGTGGTGCGCGAGATGGACAGGTCCTTCAGACCCGCCTTCACATAGCTCACCATCTCGTTGCGAGCCGTTGCGGGCGCGACGAATTCGGGGTGTTCGTCGTAGAGCGCGAGCAGCTTGTCCTGGTAGTTCGACAGGCGGAAGAAGTAGTTCGACTCCTCGGTCCAGGTGACCGGCGTCTTCGATTCGGTCGAGATCCGGGCGCCGTCCTCGAGCAGCGTCGTCTCTTCCTCGGTGTAGAACGCCTCGTCGCGCACCGAATACCAACCCGAGTAGTTGTCCAGGTAGATATCGCCGTTGGCGAGCATCCGCTCCCAGATCGCGACGCTGGCCACCTGGTGGTCGTCGTCGGTGGTGCGGATGAAGCGGTCGAAGGACACGTCGAGCGTCTTGTCCATCGCCTCGAACACATCCGAGTTGCGCGCGGCGAGCTCCTCCACCGGCACGCCCTCGGCGACCGCGGTCTGCTGCATCTTCTGCCCATGCTCATCGGTGCCGGTCATGAAGAAGACGTCATAACCGTCGAGCCGCTTGAAGCGGGCGAGGGCGTCGGCCGAGATGTACTCGTACGCATGCCCGATATGCGGCGCACCGTTCGGGTAGGCGATGGCCGTGGTGATGTAGAAGGCGGGGCGGTCAGCTTCGCTCATGGTGCATCTACTGTAATGCGCGTGGATTCCGACGCTCACGTGAATATCCCCGCACGCGCCTGCCGCCGTCCTCGGCTCGTGCCCGGCGTCGCCGGAGCCCGCCGATGAGCGCGCAGCGTCCCGCGCCCGAGCTGCCGGAACCGCTCGCGCCGCTGGTGGACGCGCATACGCATTTGGATGCCTGTGGGGCGACCGATGCGGAGTCGACGGCCGTGATCGTGGACCGCGCGGCCTCGGTCGGTGTCGGCCAGGTGGTCACCGTCGCCGATGATCTGGCCGCCGCGCAGTGGGCGGTGCGGGCCGCGAACTGGGATCGGCGGGTGTTCGCCGCCGTCGCCCTCCATCCGACGCGGGCGAATGTGCTCGACGATGCGACCAAGGCGGAGCTGGAGCGGTTGGCCGCGGACCCGCGCGTCGTCGCGATCGGCGAGACCGGACTCGATTACTACTGGCCCGGCAAACTCGAGGGTTGCGCCGATATCGAGGATCAGGTCGAGGGATTTCGCTGGCATATCGACCTGGCCAAGCGCCTGGGTAAACCGCTGATGATCCACAACCGCGAGGCCGACCACGATCTGCTGGCGGTATTGCTGGACGAGGGCGCTCCGGAAACCGTGATCTTCCATTGCTTTTCCTCGGACACCAATATGGCGTTGTCCTGCGTGGCCGAGGGGTACATCCTCAGCTTCTCCGGCACGGTGAGTTTCAAGAACGCCCATGAATTGCGCGAGGCCGCCAAGGTGGTACCCGACGACCAGATTCTGGTCGAGACCGACGCCCCCTATCTGACCCCGCACCCATTCCGCGGCGCGCCGAATGAGCCGTACTGCCTGCCGTACACCGTGCGCGCGCTCGCGGAATTGCGCGAACAGGATCCGCGGGCACTGGCCAAAATCACCACCGCCAACGCCCGGCGCATCTACGGAATCTGAAATGCAATTGTTTCGCGAAGTCTCGATGAGCGTCGGGACTCGCATGGATCGGCGTGCGCCGTAATGGTTGCGGGCCAACCGACTTCCTATTGATCTTGCTTCGACGCCGCCATCGGACGCTCGGTATGTGCAAGGGGACTGGATCGCCTACGTGTGTTCTAGGTCACTGCGGTCGGCACGTTTTGTGATTTACCTGCGGCATCTATATCGGTTTGTGATATTGAAACCCGCCGCTCGAAAGTTTGCGGTTGTCGACCCCTGACCCCTTCGTTATCGTACTGTGATCATGTCCCCATTCACGAGGATCAACCAGTCCCGCTCGCCGCTGTTGTACGCGGCTGTCGCGGCGCTGCTGGTGACGCTGATCGTCGGTGCCGCGATGGCGATCGTGAACCGCAAGACGGTCACCGTCGTCGTGGACGGCGAACAGATGACGCAGACAACCATGTCGCCCAACGTCAGCGGAGTGTTGAAGGCCGCGGGATTCGATGTGAACGACCGCGACCTGGTCCGGCCCGCGCTGGCCGCCACGATTACCGATGGCGCCACCATCACGCTGAACCGGGCCCGTGAGGTCGCGGTGTCGCTGGACGGCAAGGTCGAGAAGGTGTGGTCCACCGGCCTGACCGCGGGCGACGTGGCCGCCCAGTTGCACTTGCCCGGCGAGGTGTTCGTTTCCCCGGCCCGCACCGAGCGCCTGCCGCTGGAGGGCGCCGCGTTGCAGATCGTCGGCCCGCGCTCGGTATCGCTGCTCGACGGCTTCGGCAGTCCGGTCGACGTCCGACTGGCCGCGCCGACCGTCGGTGATTTCCTTACCGTCGCGGGCATTCCGCTGATCCAGCAGGACAGTGTCGAGCCCGCGGCCACCACCGCGCTGACCGATGGGCTGCGCATCGTGGTGACCCGCAAGCGCATCGAGAACAAGGTCGAGACCATGCCGCTGGATCCGCCGGAGAATGTGATCGAGGATCCGACCATGAATATGAGCCGGACGGTGGTGGAGACCCAGGGCGCACCCGGCGTGCAGGACGTCACCTTCGCGGTCACCATGGTCAACGGCCAGGAGGTCGATAGGCAGCCGATCGCGTCCAGTGTGACGATGACCGCGCAGCCCAAGACCGTCCGCAAGGGCGCCAAGCCCGGCACCGAGGTGCCGTCCGTGCGTGACGGCGCGACCTGGGACGCACTGGCCCGCTGCGAATCCACCGGCAACTGGGCCATCAACACCGGCAACGGCTACTACGGCGGCATCCAGTTCGACCAGGGCACCTGGGAGCGCCAGGGCGGACTCAAATACGCCCCCCGCGCCGACCTCGCCACTCGTGAAGAGCAGATCGCCATCGCCGAAGTCACCCGCGCCCGCCAGGGCTGGGGCGCCTGGCCCGCCTGTACCAGCCGCCTCGGCATCGGCTGAGTCCGACTGCCGCTCGGTAGCGGATCGGCGGGTTGATACGTTGTCGGACGTGTCCGAACCCGATATTTCCGCTCGTGGGAGTGCTGCGCTGCTCGGCCCCGCCGAGGTGCGGGCATTGGCGGAGCGGCTCGGCGTGCGGCCGACCAAGCAGCTCGGGCAGAACTTCGTGCACGATGCCAATACCGTGCGGCGCATTGTCGCGGCCGCGGGTGTCGGTCGCGGGGATACCGTGCTCGAGGTCGGGCCAGGGCTCGGCTCATTGACTTTGGCGCTGCTCGATGTGGTGGATTCGGTTGTCGCGGTCGAGATCGATCCCGTTCTCGCGCAACATCTTCCGGTGACCATCGCGGACCGTGCACCGGAGCTGGCCGGGCAGCTGAAGGTCGTCGAGGCCGATGCACTGCGGGTTCGCGCGGGGGATCTGCCGGTGCGACCGACCGCGCTGGTCGCCAACCTGCCCTATAACGTGGCCGTGCCGGTGCTCCTGCATCTGCTGGCCGAATTGCCCAGCATCGCAACCTCCTTGGTGATGGTGCAGGCGGAGGTGGCCGATCGGCTCGCCGCCGA
This sequence comes from Nocardia sp. CA-107356, assembly GCF_050946365.1. Classification (NCBI taxonomy): domain Bacteria; kingdom Bacillati; phylum Actinomycetota; class Actinomycetes; order Mycobacteriales; family Nocardiaceae; genus Nocardia; species Nocardia sp. CA-107356. Next base: position 1,327,027 of record NZ_CP191992.1, read on the forward strand.
GCCCGGCGGCCGCATCTATGGCGTCCCCAGCGTCAAGGCGGGCTTCTTCGGCACCGTGCGCCGCGCAGGCGCGGTCGGCACCCAGGTCTTCTGGCCGGTGCCGCGCGTCGATTCCGGCCTGGTCCGCATCGAGCGGTACACCGAACCACCGTGGCCGATGGACGAAGCACACCGCCGCCGCGTCTTCGAGGTCGTCGACGCCGCCTTCGCTCAACGCCGCAAAACACTGCGCGCCGCACTCGGCAACTGGGCCGGTTCCCCCGCCGAGGCCGAACGCCGCTTGGTTGCGGCTGGAATCGATCCGACCGCCCGCGGCGAAACCCTCGACACCGCGGCCTACGTCCGCCTCGCCGCCCAGGCGTGAGTCCGGGGCGGGTTCGCGCGCCGGATTCAGCCCGCGTGAACCTCGTTGCGGGTGAACGTTATTGGTTGGGTGCGCAGCCCGCAGCGGACGGGGCTGGTCGGAATCATCGCTGACCTGGCGGCAGATCGCGGGGCGGTCGAAGCGTGCGAGCATGGCGGGATGACCCACGTGTGCGCTTGGAAACCCATGTAGTGCAATGGTGCTGAAGGCGGCGAAAGATATTCGCGCTCGCGCCGCTCGCGCTGCACCTGGGGCAGACTGGTCGGTTTCTGTTGCTGGTGGGGCAGGAGGACGCCTGTCGTCACCAGCGCCTCCGTCTGCTCGGCCGAAACAGATTGTGGATAACGAACTTTTGCCTTTGTTGACACGAAGGTGACAGTCGCCATGGGCTCAGCGAAGTCGGCTGAGCCACCTTGCGCTCGGCGCCGCACAATAGTGCAGGTCATCACGCCGATTCGGGCTCGATCGAGCGCCGGTCGGCGGCTGCGGTCACGAGTGAGCGCCACCCGAATGGTGTCCACCATTGGATGTGGATGGCGCTGTGGATAATTCGACGCGCACGGTGAATTCCGCGGTATGCACGACACCGCCGTGTGAGAAGTCTAGGTACAGCCGATATACGCCCGCACTCGGGGCCTGTGCATGGAAGGTGACCGCTGGACCCGCTGGTGTATGGCCGACTTCGCCCATCGGATGGACGTGCAGGTAGGCAAGGTCGTTGGCGCGCAGCGCAACCAGATGCGCATACGCACCCAGATACGGTTCGAGATCGGTCACCGGTGCGCCGTCGCGCGTCACGGTGAAGCGCAGTTCGCTGCCCGCGGTGCTCAGGTCGCCGGTCATATGCACTTGGTAGCCGTCCACCGTCGCCGACCGTGACTCGGGCGGAAGTGGCTGTGTCGCAGCCGTTCCCGCCACTGTGATGGTGCGGCTCAGGACCAGGTCGCCCGGACCCTGTTCCGGGACGAAATCGGCGAAGATACGGTAGGTGCCCGGTGTCGCCCAGTTCCAATCGATCGACCAGGTGCCCGTGTCGTCCATGGTCGGATGCACATGCCGATATCCGGCGGTGTCCGACCGGACGACGATCAGGTGCAGCTTCTTATCGTGCTGTGTGGTGAATCGGGTGACCGGCATTGCGTCCGGTCCGATGATCCGAAAACGCAGGGCACCGGCTTGATTCGGATCCGCGGGTGCGGTCAGGTCGCCCAGGGTGTAGCCGGATCGTGAATCCGACAGCCCGGCGTCCTGTTCGGTGTGCGTCATCGCGCCGTGGTCCGGTGTCGACCCGGTCGGATCGCCCACCAGGGCGCCGATTCCGAGCGCGACACCGAACAGCGCGACGAGTCCGCCACCGACCGCGGCGAACTTCAGCCGGTCCTGCATCAGACGGCGACCTCGTACCCCGCCTCGTCCACGGCGGCGACGATATCGGCATCGGCGAGTGGTGCGGCGCTGTCCACCCGGACGGCACCGGTGGCGAGGTCGACGTCCACGCTGGTCACCCCGTCGATCTTGCCGATCTCCGTTTTGACCGAGCTGACGCAATGTCCGCAGGTCATCCCCGTGACGGTGTAAGTGCTCGTGGCCATGTCCGACTCCTTCGCTCGCATGCGATCATACGGTCCGGGGGTATCCCCGACGCAAATGAACATACCCCCCATGGGTATTGAGTGCAAGTGGGGTTGCCCTGCTCATCGACCAGTCGTGCCGGAAGGTCGGATAGTTCCCCATCGTCCAGCAGTTTCCGGGTCGGCGGCGTGTTCAGGCTCGAACTGTGGAAGACCAACCGTGCATGGCCAATTCGGCGACCCGCTCCAACTGGGCGGGACTCGCGCCGTCCCGGGCCGCCTGCGACATACCTTGCAAAACCGTGCCCACGTAGCGCGCGAGCATGGCCGCATCGGTATCGGGTGCAAGCAAGCCCGCATCGATATCCGCCTGAATACGCGTGGCGAACCTCTCCACATTTCGATTGCGGATCACGCGCAGCATCTCGGCGATCTCGGTACTGGTGGTGTTGAGTCCCGCGCTCATCACCAGGCAGCCGTGTGGACAATCGGGTCGGGTGTACTCCGTCGCCGCCTCGCGCAGAATTCGCCGCACCGTCGCCTCGGCCGTCGGCTCCTCGGTGAGGGCACGCGCGATGAATCCGCCGTAGCGCGTGCCGAAGACCTGCACCACCTCGCTGAACAGTGTCGCCTTATCGCCGAATGCGGCGTACAGGCTCGGTGCGCCGATTCCCATCGCCGCGGTCAGATCGCCGATCGAGGTCGCCTCGTAGCCGCGCGCCCAGAACAGTCGCAGCGCCTTTTCCAGCGCGGCATCCCGGTCGAACGAGCGGGGTCGCCCCCTGGTCGGTGCACTCACCCCATCATTCTATAGCGGTCGCTAGATAATATGCTAACGTCGCTTCTGTAGTGATCGCTAGAGAAAGGAACTCGCCATGGATGCACTGCTGCAAACGGATCGGCTCGACGGCAAGACGGCACTGGTAACCGGCGGCAGCCGCGGCATCGGCCGGGCCATCGCGGAACGGCTGGGTCGGGAGGGGGCGCGCGTCGCCGTGCACTACAACGGCAATGAGCAGGCGGCCAAGGAGACCGTCGCCGCCATCGAGGGCGCGGGTGGCTCGGCATTCGCGATCAGGGCCGAACTCGGCGTGCCCGGCGATGCCGCGGCACTGTGGGCCGCGTTCGACGCGCATGCCGACGGCGTGGACATCATCGTCAATAACGTGGGTATCGATGGCATCCGCGAACCGATCGGCGGCACCGACGAGGCCTCCTTCGACCGGGTCTTCGCCGTCAACGCGAAGGCGCCGTTCTTCGTGACCAAGCTGGGGCTGGATCGGTTGCGCAGCGGCGGCCGCATCATCAATCTCTCCACCGGCCTCACGCACGGGGCGAGAATGCCGCAGCTGATCGCATACACGATGACCAAGGGTGCGATCGATACGTTCACCCAAACGCTGGCAAAGGAACTCGGCGCACGCGGCATCACCGTGAACGCGGTCGCGCCCGGCGTGATCGATACCGATATGAACGCGAACTGGCTGCGCAATGACGAGACCCAGGCGTTGGTCGCCGGATGGTCCCCGTTGAACCGCGTCGGTCAGCCCGGCGACGTCGCCGATATCACGGCCTTTCTCGCCTCCGACGACTCACGTTGGGTCACCGGACAATGGATCGATGCCACCGGCGGGGCCCTGTTGTAACCGTCCGACACAGGGCGGATGAATGTCTCAGCTCGAGCCGAGCACCTGTCGGACCCAGCGGATAGGCTTGAGCACCGTGTTGTCAGTTGTGCCGAGTCCCGTCATAGTGCGCGCCCCGTCCAAGGTGAATCTCCATCTCGGCGTCGGCGATGTGCGCGCAGACGGCTATCACGATCTGACCACCGTGTTCCAGGCGCTATCGCTCAGTGACGATCTGGAGATCGCGCCCGCCGCCGCGCTGACCGTCCGAGTCAGCGGCGAAGGCGCCGACGATGTGCCGACCGATCGCACCAATCTGGTCTGGAAGGCCGCCGTGCGCGTCGCGCACCTGGCCGGGCGGGCGCCGCTGGTGGAAATCGCCATCAACAAGGGCATTCCGGTCGCTGGCGGTATGGCGGGCGGCAGTGCGGACGCCGCGGCCGCGCTCGTCGGCCTCAACGAGCTGTGGGACGTCGGGCTGACCCGCGACGAATTGTTCGCGGTCGCGGCCGAACTCGGCAGCGATGTGCCGTTCGCGCTGCACGGCGGCACGGCGCTGGGCACCGGCCGTGGTGAGCGGCTGCTTCCGGTGTTGTCCCGCAATACTTTTCACTGGGTGCTCGCGCTGGCGAAGGGCGGGTTGTCCACGCCCGCCGTCTTCGCCGAACTCGACCGACTACGTGCGAACGGCACCCCGCCCCGGCTCGGCGAGCCGCAGGCGCTGATGCAGGCGCTGGCCTCCGGAGACCCGAAACAGCTTGCGCCCCTGCTGGGTAATGACCTGCAGGCGGCGGCCTTATCGCTGAAGCCGGAGCTGCGCAGGACGCTGCGCGCTGGCGTCGGCGCCGGTGCGCTTGCCGGATTGGTCTCCGGCTCCGGTCCGACCTGCGCGTTCCTGTGTGACAGTGAGGATGGCGCGGTGGCGGTGGCCGCCGAACTCGCCGGCGCGGGTGTGTGCCGCAGCGTGCGCACTGCCAGCGGGCCGGTCTCGGGTGCCAGGGTCATCAGCAGTGACACGCCTGGTAAGCGCTGACGTTATGCGATGACCTCGGCGAGACGGTCTACTTGGTCGGCGTCGCGGCCGTAGCAGTAGAGCATGACCTCATCGGCGCCGAGATCTTCGAATTGGCCGATGGCCGTGCGAATCTCGTCGGGTGTGGTGAGCATGCCCGCGACCATGTAGTCGGCGCGACCGCTGAATTCGTAGTAGTCGCCCATCGAGGTGCGGGCGTCTTCGATCAGGTCGGGCGCGCCGAGTGCGACATTGACCTGGGCGACGATACGAGGCTCGCCGTCGCGGCCGTGTTCCTTCCACGAGCGACGGGCGGCATCGAAGAGTCCTCCGGCCCAGGACGGTGCCGCGGCGGCGAGAAATCCGCCGCCCCAACGGCCGACGCGATCGATGGCCGCGGGCTGGAAGCCGCCGAAGAGGACCTCGGGGCCGGCGGGAAGCAGCGGTGCCGGGCCGATCGGTCCGCAGTCGGCGCTGTGCGGCTGACCGGACCACAGGCGGCGCATGATCTCCAACTGCTCGTCCAGGCGGCGACCGCGGGTGCGCAGGTCGGTGTCGGAGGCGATGTGATCGTCCGCGCGACCGCCGACGCCGAGGCCGAGCACGAAGCGGCCACCGGACATGCGGTCGAGGGTGGCGGCCTGCTTGGCGAGCAGCGCGGGCTCGCGCAGTGGTGCGATGAGCACCTCGGTCTGCACCTTGATGCGGCTGGTGGCGCCCGCGATCATGCTGAGCGCGATCAGCGGCTCGGGGTTGTCCCAGACGAGACGGTCGAGCAGGCCGAGGGTGGAGAACGGGCCCGCATCGGCGCGGCGGGCCCAATCGAGCAGCGCGGCGGGATCGGAAATGGGCAGACCAAGACCGATATGCATGAGAAACCTCCGGGTAAGGGGTAGTTGAACTGTGCCGCCCGCTCACCTCGACGCGAGGTGGGGCTCCCATTCTGCGGCTGTTCTTCGAGAGCGCCGATTGAACTGTGTTCGTAACGAACGATGTTCGCTACAAGTAGCGTAAACGAACGTCGTTCGTTCCGCAAGTCCTCTCTCGCGTCTACCGGGGCGCATGTCCTGGTAGACGATTTCGTAAGGAGATGGATAACTCGTCGGGTACGCCCAAAACCGGGCCTGGACCGCGACCGCCGGTCCGCGACGGTGGGTGAGTAGGCTCTGACGGCCGGCAAAATACGCGGAGAGGCGGGCTAGCAGGATCCATGTCCAACCTGATCAACCTCGAGCAGGTCTCCAAGAGTTTCGGTATCAAGCCGCTCTTGGACAACGTATCGCTCGGCATCCACGCGGGCGAGCGGATCGGTGTCGTCGGCCTCAACGGCGGCGGCAAGACCACCCTGTTGGAGGTGCTGACCGGTCTGGAGCCGCCCGACAGCGGCCGGGTGAGCCGGGTCGGTGGGCTGCGGATTGCGGTGGTGACCCAGCGCGGCGTGCTGCCACCCGGCGCGACCGTCGGTTCCGTCGTGCTGGCCGGACTCGCCGATGATGCGATGACAGATGATGTTGCCGAACACGAATGGGCCTCGAATCCGCGTATTCGTTCGATAATGGCGGGTATCGGAATCGAGGGCCTCGGTCTGGATACGTCCGTCGACAATCTGTCCGGTGGCGAGCGCCGCCGCGTCGCATTGGCCGCCGCGCTCGTCCGCGAACTCGATCTGCTCGTTCTCGACGAGCCGACCAACCACCTCGATGTCGAGGGTGTGCAGTGGCTCGCCGAACACCTGCTCAACCGCCGCAGCGCTCTGGTGGTCGTGACCCACGATCGCTGGTTCCTCGACACCGTCGCCACCGATACCTGGGAAGTGGTCGGCGGCAAGGTCGAGAGCTATGAGGGTGGTTACGGCGACTGGATCTTTGCGCGCGCCGAGCGGGCCAGGCAGGCCGATGCCACCGAGGCCCGGCGAGCGAACCTGGCGCGCAAAGAGCTGGCCTGGCTACGGCGCGGCGCGAAGGCCCGCACCTCGAAGCCGCGCTATCGGGTGGAGGCGGCCGAGGCGCTGATCACCGATGTGCCGCCGCCGCGCGATAGCGTCTCACTGGCCGCGTTCGCGCGAAAGCGCCTGGGCCGCGTCGTCATCGAACTCGAGGGCACCACCTTGACGACGCCGGACGGCCGAGAGTTGGTGCGCGACTTGACCTGGCGCCTCGCACCGGGGGAGCGGGTCGGCCTGGTCGGGGTGAACGGCTCCGGTAAGACGACCCTGCTGCGCACTTTGGCCGGTGCGGCCGAACCTGCTGTGGGTAAACGCATTCAGGGCCAGACGGTCCAGATCGGCTGGCTGCGTCAGGAACTCGACGACCTGCCGACCGACCTGCGGGTGCTGGAGGCGGTGCAGCAGGTTGCGCAGCGAATCATGCTGGGCGACAAGGAGATCTCCGCGGGGCAGCTGGCCGAGCGCCTGGGCTTCACCCCGGCCCGCCAGCGCACCCCGGTCGGCGACCTATCCGGCGGCGAGCGGCGCAGGCTGCAACTGACCCGCATCCTGATGGCCGAGCCGAATGTGCTGCTCCTCGACGAGCCGACCAATGACCTCGATATCGACACCTTGCAACAGCTCGAGGACCTCCTCGACAATTGGGCGGGCACCCTGGTCGTGATCAGCCACGACCGCTACCTGATCGAGCGCATCTGTGACTCCACCTGGGCCCTGTTCGGCGACGGCAAACTCACCAATCTCCCCGGTGGTATCGACGAGTACCTGAACAAGCGCGCCGTATCGAGTTCCGCCGCAACGCGATCCGGCACCGACACCAAGCCGGCCGAAACCCCCGCCACCGATTCGGCCGCCTACCGCGCCGCTCGCAAAGAACTGGCCAAACTGGAGCGCGCCATCGACAAGCTCACCGAACGCGAGCAACGCCTGCACACCGCCTTGGCCGACGCCGCCACCGACCCGGACAAACTCATCACCCTCGGCACCGAGCTCAAACAGGTCCTTGCCGAAAAAGAAACCGCCGAGGAGCGCTGGCTAGAACTAGCCGACGGCGCCTGACCCCGCCCGCTCACCAGCCCCCCACCCCCCAATGCGGCCTGGCCCGTATCCCGCCGAGGGTAGTTCAAATGGTCGTTGCCACCGGCCTTCCGAGCCACCATCTGACTACCCTCGCCGGGGCCGTAACCATGTGGCTGCGCTCGTGTCGGGCTCTCTATGGCGGGTGTCAAATGGTTGTTGGCGTTGGCCTTTTGAGGCGCCATTTCACAGTCGATGGTGGCGGACCGCCGTTTGACTACGCTCGTGCGGGGGAGCGGCGGCGGATCCGGCGCGGTGGGTCAGTCGGTGCCGCAGGCGCGGCCGTCTTGGACGACTATCGGTAGGCAGGTTTGGACGAAGTCGGCGCCGAAGCCGGTGAGGGTGATGCTGCGGTAGTAGACCTTGGTGCCGAAACCGGAGCGCTTCAATACTTCTCGGATCGGGGATTGGGCCTCGAGGATTTGGTATCGGTTCGGGTTGCCGACGGGTTCCTTGGCGAACTCGATCAGGCCGAGGCGGCGCAGGTTGGGGAGGTACTGCTGGATGCGGTTCGGAAAGCGCAGGCCCGCGTGCTCGCCGATCAGGTTGAGGCCGGAGACGATCCGCTCGACGCCGAGGCTGCGCGGACGTCCGGCGCGGATGTCGATCGAGGGCTGCGGACCGTCGAGATGCAGGAAGCGCAGGATGCGTGCCTCGTCGGGAGTGAGCTCCTCGAGCATATGGGCGAAGGCCGGGTGGGTTTCGTGGTGTTCGCCCTGTGTGCTCGCCGACAGGCGCAGCAATGCGGCGCCCTGCTCGCGCAACGTGGGAACGGCGTCGGGAGTCGGCTGATCCGGTGTGGCGGGCAGGCGCAGCGCGCGACGCACCGCGTCACGGACCTCGGCTTCGGCCTCGGCCAAGACCTCGCGCGGTGGATTCCCCGCGATACTGCCTCGCACCACGGCCGCGCCGACGCCGAGTGCGGTATCGATGCCCCAGGCGGTCACTTCGGCGGCGGCGGTCACCGCGACCCGGGCGACTCCGGTGGTCGCGCGGACGGTCTTGCGCACCGAACCCGGTTGCCGTTTGTGGGATTCGACCTCGGCCGAGGTGGTCGGCAGCCGCGCGATTTCCGTTGAGAGCCGGGGTGTTTCGGCTACCTCGGAGTGCTCCACGTGCTCAGAGCCCTGCCCGGCGGCTCGCAGATCGTCGCCGCCAGATTCCGTCATAGCCATGATGTCGCCACTCCCGTTCCGAAGATCAGGATGTGAGCGTATCCGGCGAAGAGCCCCAACACGCCGCCATGCAGAAAAAGCAGCCATTCGTCTTGTTTGATGGCCGATCGCAGCATATCCACGAAGTCCGGGGGCGACAGGGCCGACATCTGTTTGGCGATGTAGTCGTTGATTTGCCTGCCCTGCTGGACGTTGAAGTCCGGATCGGCGAAGGCGATCGGTGCGATGGACATCGCCTCGGTGGTCAGCGTCGACTGCAGCGAGTCGTACTCGCGGCTGCCGAGCATGAACTTCACGGCGGGTCTGGCGGGTCCGAGCGCGCGGTCCGCGGCCGGGCGCAGCGTGTCCTCGAGCATCTGCATGGTGCGGTCCGAGCGCGGGCCGTTGAGCAGTTCGTCGCCGATGTTGGCGACGGTCATGACCTGGCTGGAGACCAATTCGGCGTAGCCGTCGGTGATCTCGGACTGCCGCTTGATCAGCAGACCCTGCCGCCACGGGCACCACCACTTCGGGTAGGCGGGCGCGAAGATCATATTCAGGCCGATCCAGTTGACCACCCAGCCGATGATGACGCCACCGACCGGCAGCACCACCAGCGTCGACCAGCCGGTCACATGCAGGATCCCGACCAGCACAACACCCATCGGCGCGCCGAAGTAGAAACCGAAGTTCTGCATGAAACGCAGTTCCTTGGCGCCGAGCACCTGGAAAAGGGTGTTGAGCAGGTGCGGTCGCGCCTGGAAATAACGGATGACCATCTGCTTGACGTCGAGCAGTTGATCGATATTGGCGCCCAATTCCCCGGTCAGCTCGCGCAGAATATCGGGCAACTGCTGACGGACCCGCGCGTGAATCATCTCGCGCACCCCGGTCGGCAAGTTGTACCAGAGTTGCGGATGCTCGCGGCGCAGGATTTCTTCGACGATGTCCTTGATCTGCGCATCGGCGATATTGGCGAGGTGTTCGGCGAGCTTGTCCGGTTCCAGTTCGCGATAGAAGTCGGCGACGCTGCCGAGTTTTGCCAGGCCCTTGTCGACGGCGATGCTCGCCATTTTGTCCGCGCGCGACGGCACGATGCCCTGCCAGCCGATTCGGCCGTCGTAGCTCAGTAGCGGAAGCACCTGAATTCGTTTGGGCAGGAAGGGAAACAGCGCACGCAGTCCGGGTAAATGCACACCGTGGAAGGCGACCGGCTTGAACAGCATGAGGATGCCGGTCCAGTTGGTGATGTAGCCGATGATTCCAGTGAAAAGCGGGATAGTCACTAACTCGAGGAGGATCGTCGGGTGAATCCCGAAAAAGCTCTCTAACACGACACCCTCCTGCCGATACACCGGTGACCGCCGCCTCACCGGCAACCCAAACTAGCACCCAGTCGGCAGACGGACCCTACTGTGAGCGGAGAGCCTGGTCCACCGCGAGTGTCCCGGGCCACAGCCGATTGTCTGAGACATCAGTCACACTGTGTGTCCAGAATGTCGTAGTGTCAACTGACGCCGGAGACAATGGCGACCACCACACGTTCGACAGCAGGGGTCGACGTGAGTGCTGGCCCACTCGGCTCGCGGTTAGGCATACCTGGAAGGCTTGCGGGCAATAATCTGTGGGCGTATTCGTTCACTTGGCAATACATCGGAGTAGAACGTGACAGACGACAGGACCGGACAGGACGTGGCCCGGGCCGGTTCCCGCTCGGTGGAGCGCAGCTCGGATGTCGAACAGCGGCAGATCAGCAATGAGGCGCGGCTGATTCGCGGCGTGTTCCGGGCGGCGGGCCTCGCGGCGGGCACCGTGGTGCGCGGCAGTCAGTGGGCCGTGGAGACGACCTATGAGGTGACCAAGGAGATCACCCAGGCCGCACTGGACGGTGAGTCGTCGGCCGATATCGCCGAACGCACCGGCAATGCACTGCGCTCCATCGCGCGCAGCGCGCTCGGCGTCACCGAGGGGTCGGTGCGCGAAATCGTCAGCTATGTACCGACTTCCAACGGTGCGCCGCCGCCGCAGCAGCAGGCCATCGGCGTCGGCGCACCGCTGCGCTCGGCGAGCAGCGAGGAGTTGCGTCGCCGCGGCGATGCGCTGCTGGCCCGCTCGGCCGATGTCTACTTCACCGAGGATGTGCACCCCGCCTACGACCGGATCCTCGACGAGTTGGCTCCGGACGAGGCGCGCATCCTGCGGTTCATGGCGTTGAACGGTCCGCAGCCGTCGGTCGATGTGCGGACCAATCGTCCGCTGGGCATCGGCTCGGAGTTGGTGACCGGGGATCTGACCTCGGTGCCCGAGCAGGCGGGTGTCCGCTATCCGGACCGCGCCCGCACCTATCTGATCAATCTCAACCGCCTCGGGCTGACCCAGGTCTCCGAGGATCCGGTGGTGCTGAGCCGATACATGGTGCTCGAGGTGCAGCCGGTGGTCGAGGCGGCGTTGAAGAAGGCCGGGCGCGCGCCCAAGATCGTGCGCAAGAGTCTGCGGCTGACGGAGTTCGGCAGCGACTTCTGCAACACCTGCTTCACCATCGGCAACTGAACACCGCGTCAGGGGCGGATTATCGACTACGAGTGATAGCAATCTGATACAAATCTCCCAAATCGTGTAGCGCGGCGGCTTCGAATGGGATTGTTGGGGTATGGATCAGGATGCTGTGTCAGCGATCAGTCGCCTGAAGTTTCGGTATCTGCGCGCCCTCGATACCAAGTCATGGGATGAATTTGCCGACACCATGATTCCCGAGGCGACCGCCACTTACAGCGAATACCTGCAGTTCGAGTCGCGGGACGCGTTCATGGCGTTCATGCGCAACACCCTCGGTCCCCATGTCATCACCGAGCACAGGTGCGACCATCCGGAGATCGACGTCGTCGGTGATACCGCCACCGGCACTTGGTATCTCGCCGACACCGTGCTCATACCGGCGCACAACATGCTGCTGCGCGGCGCCGCGTTCTATTCCGATCGCTATGTGCGCTGCCAGGACGGTCGCTGGCGCATCGCGCACACCGGCTACGAGCGGACCTACGAGGTGGTGCTCTCGCTCAGCGATCTGCCGAGTCTGCGGCTGACCTCGAGTCGCTGGGGGCTGATCGCGCGCGAGGACGGCATCGCGTCGGTCGAACGCGAGCCCACTACTCCGCTGCGCCGCGAGCCCGAACCGGCGACGGAAGCCGAACCCGAAGCGGGCTGAGGGCGGGCGTTCAGTCCGCCGCCGCGACCAACGGTTCGAGCGTGAGCTTCGGATGCTCCTTCTCGATGTATTGCAGCCGCCACTTATCGCTGAACAGAGTCAGCAGCACCCCGTCGGAGCGGGTGAACACCTCGACCCCGCGCTGCCGGTCGAGTTCGGCCATCGACTCCGCATCGGTGCGCCGGGCGAGCGTGTAGGGCAGGTGCTCCATATGGGTCTCGACGTTGAACTCCGCGAGCATCCGTGCGGTAACCACCTCGAACTGCATCGGCCCGACCGCCGCGAGTACGGGTGATGCATCGCCGCGCGCGTCATTGCGCAGCACCTGCACCACACCCTCGGAATCGAGCTGATCGATGGCCTTGCGGAACTGCTTGTACTTGCCCGCACTCTGTGCGCGCAGCACCGCGAAATGCTCCGGTGCGAAGGACGGGATCGGCGGGAACTCCACCTTCTTATCCACGAACAGCGTGTGCCCCGGCGCCAGCGCGGTGGCATTGACCAGGCCGACCACATCACCCGGGTAGGCGGTGTCTACGGTCGAGCGCTCCCGGCCGAAGACGGTGAGCGCGTATTTGGTCGCGAACGGCCGACCGGTCTGGGCGTGCGTGACGACCATGCCGCGCTCGAATTCGCCGGAGACGATCCGCATGAACGCGAGCCGATCCCGGTGCGCCGAATCCATTCCGGCCTGCACCTTGAATACGACCGCGCTGAACGGATCGGTGGTGTCGCGCGACGTACCGCTGACATCGGCACGCGAGCCGGGTGCGGGCGCCAGCGCGACCAAGGTCTCCAGCAACTGCCGCACACCGAAGTTCAGCATCGCCGAGGCATAGATAACAGGGGAGGTCTGCCCGGCCAGGAACATTTCCTGATCGTGATCCTGTCCGGTGGCGGAGAGCAGTTCACTCTCCTCGGCCGCGGTCGTCCACGCCTCACCCTCGCGGGCCTGTGCGGCTTCGGGGGCTATCGACTCCTCCGGTGCGATAGTCGCGCCGCCCGCGGTACGGGTGAAGTGGATGTATTCGACGGCCTCGCCCTCTTGGCCACGACGCAGCAGGCCACGGAAGTCACCGGCGATGCCGACCGGCAGGAACAGCGGCGTTGGGGTGAGCCCGATCCGCTCGTTGATCTCGTCGAGCAGTTCCAGCGGCGCGCGGCCGGGCCGATCCCACTTGTTGATCACCGTAATGACCGGGATGCCGCGATGGCGGCAGACCTGGAACAGCTTCAGCGTCTGCGGCTCGAGCCCCTTGGCGGCGTCGATGAGCATGACGGCGGCGTCCACGGCGGTGAGCACGCGGTAGGTGTCCTCGGAGAAATCCGAGTGGCCCGGGGTGTCGACCAGGTTGATGACGTTATCGATATCGGAGCCAGCGGCGCGGTAATTGAACTGGAGTGCGGTGGAACTCACCGAGATTCCGCGCGCCTTCTCCATTTCCATCCAGTCCGATACGGTCGAGCGGCGTCCGGCCTTACCGTGGATCGCGCCCGCCTCGGAGATCATCTTGGCGTGCAGTGCGAGCGCCTCGGTGAGCGTCGACTTGCCCGCGTCGGGGTGGGAAATCACCGCGAATGTGCGCCGTCGGGCGACCTCGGCGGGCAACCCACGTGGGGCGGGCGCGACGACACCCTCAGTGGACGCGGTCAACTTCAACAACCTTTCAGACGGCCGATCGGCAACCGCTCCAGCGTACGCGACCCGGGTAACGGGAATCCGGCGAGTACGACCACCCGATTCATCTGGAGATAAACAGTTGCGCTATGGTGTTCGGGTTGTCTCGGCGAGGGTGACCGCAGACCTTTATGCGTTCACCGTGATCGACGCGGCGCGGCTCTCGGCCGTCCTCGTTCGGTCTTCGCCCGACGAATAGACCAACCTTTGCCAGGGTGGATAGCAGTCCCTGGCGCACTGTTGACAGCCCGGAAGAGCCGTAGGGAGTAGATCCAGTCATGTCCGACGCCAACCTTCTCGAAGCCGCCGTCCGCACGGAGTTCGGCAAGGGTGCAGCCCGCCGCACCCGTCGCGCGGGCAACGTCCCCGCCGTGCTGTACGGCCACGCCGCCGACCCGCAGCACCTCTCGCTCAACGCCCAAGCCTTCGCCGCCATCCTGCGCGAGCACGGCACCAACGCGGTGCTGAACCTCGTCATCGACGGCAAGAAGCAGCTTGCGCTGACCAAATCCGTTGTGGTGCACCCGATTCGCCGTTACATCGAGCACGCCGACCTGCTGATCGTCAAGCGCGGCGAGAAGGTCACCGCCGATGTGAACGTCACGCTGACCGGCGAGGCCGGCTCGGGCACCCTGGTCACCCAGGACACCACCACGTTGTCCATCGAGGCCGACGCGCTGAACATCCCGGAGTCCATCGAGGTCTCGATCGAGGGTGTCGAGGCGGGTACGCAGATCACCGCGGGCGAGATCGCCCTGCCGAAGGGTGTCACCCTCGCCGGTGACCCGGAGGCCCTGATCGTCAACATCATCGCCGCCCCGGCCTCCGCGCAGGAGACCGAGGAGGCCGCTGCGGCCGCCGCCGAGGCCGAGAGCGCCGAGTAAGAACTCCCCGGGTCGGTTATCCGCATGACCGAATCCTCGACCGGGCCCGCGCTCGTGGTCGGACTTGGCAACCCAGGTCCCGAATACGAGCGCACCCGGCACAATATCGGCTTTCTGGTCGCCGACGTGCTCGCACAGCGCGTCGGCGGCCGTTTTGCCGTGCACAAGAAGTCCGGTGCCGACCTACTGCAGGCCCGGCTGGACGGACGTCAGGTGCTGATCGCCAAACCGCGGTCGTTCATGAATCTGTCCGGGCGTCCGGTCGCGGCGCTGGCGAAATTCTTCTCGGTGCCGCCGACCGAGGTGATCGTCGTGCACGACGAACTGGACCTGCCGTTCGGCCAGGTGCGGCTCAAGCGCGGCGGCGGCGAGGGCGGGCACAATGGGTTGCGGTCGGTGTCCAGTGCTCTGACCACCAAGGACTATCTGCGCACCCGCATCGGCATCGGTCGCCCGCCCGGCCGCCAGGATCCGGCGGACTATGTGCTCAAACCGTTTTCGTCGGCGGAGCGCAAGGAAGTTCCGGTGATCGTCGAACAGGCCGCGGACGCAGTCGAATTGCTGCTGCGGGTCGGGCTCGAACCGGCGCAGAACCAGCTGCACTAGTCCGGCACGGATTGCACGAAGCGGCGATCCTGATAGCGAAACATCAAGCCGCCGAACACAATGGCGATCACGATGCCGAACACTACCGCTACCGTTACCGGTGCGCCGAGGTCTGCCAGCGCGAAAGCCGTTGCCGCACCGAAAGTTAATGAGACCACCGTGCCGACGGCGGCGGCCGTGGTCAGTGTCCCCTTCCAGCGTGCCCGGCTGGCTCCGGTATCGAGCAGGGTATTGACCTCACCTTCGGTGCGCGGCATCGGAAAGTATGCCGCCGCCTCGGGCGAGATTTCCGCGTAATAGGTGCGAATGCGCTGCATCGCCTGTAGGGCGACGACATCCTCGATGGCGATATCGACCAGCCGCAGAAAACTCAGCGTGCCGAGGACGATCACGATCGGCACACTCGCGTAGGCCACGGGTGCGACCGCATCGGTGGTGCCCGCCAGAAACCCGAGCGCGAGCAATGTCCCGGTCAGCGTGGTGAAGAACAGTGACGCACGGGTCCCGGCTTCGGAGATGCTGGAGGCTCGCACGCCTTGCAGTGCAAAATATTCGGATCCGAGCGCGGCTTCGAA
The DNA here is from genome assembly GCF_050946365.1 of Nocardia sp. CA-107356. Classification (NCBI taxonomy): domain Bacteria; kingdom Bacillati; phylum Actinomycetota; class Actinomycetes; order Mycobacteriales; family Nocardiaceae; genus Nocardia; species Nocardia sp. CA-107356. The sequence goes on from NZ_CP191992.1 coordinate 1,342,723, forward strand.
AGCGGCTCGGCGATCGGAATTTTCGTCCATATCGACAGCCTCTCGCATCCGCGCACACCATGTCGCGCGTTATGCGCCTCGCAGGCCGGGGGTCGGTCGCTGATCTCCGTTCGAGCGCGGGGTCTCGGTGTGTGCAAGCCCCTGCGCGCGAACGGAATTCATCGATTCAGCGCAGGTGGATGGCGGTGGCCGAGCGGCGGAGTTTGCCCGAGGAGGTTTTCGGAAGGGCGCCCGGACCGAGCACGGCGACGGTACGGGGGCGGGCGCCGACTTCGGAGAACACCGAGTGCACGATCTCGCGTTCGATGCGTTTGACCTCGTCGGTGTTCTGGTAATCGTTGCTTTCCACCACGACGGCGAAGCTTTCGCGCTTTTCTCCCGCGTCCAAACGGACCGCGACGGCGTTGCCGGGGCGCACGCCCGCCACCCGCATCGCGGCGCGCTCGATATCGGTGGGATAGATATTGCGCCCGCCCATGATGATCACGTCCTTGATCCGGCCGCACACCACGATCAGGCCCTCATCGGTGAAGTAGCCGATATCTCCGGTATCGAGCCAGCCGTCCGCGTCCAGTGCGGGACGGAAGCCATTGACGGTGACATAGCCCGAAGTGACTGCGGGACCACGCAGTTCGATCACACCGACGGAACGGATCGGCAGTGGTTGGCGTTCCGAGTCGACGATCCGGCCCTCCAGATTGTCGACCAGATAGCCGAGTGTGGGCAGGCGACGGACGTTGGCGTGGCCGCCGTGCGGATCGTGTACCGGCACAGCCTTGCCGAGTGCCTCCAGCAGGTCGGCATCGATAATGTCGAGTACCTGCCCGAACCCGGGATCCGGAACCGATACGGCCAGTGTGGTTTCGGCCATGCCATAGACCGGTGTCAGCGCCAGTGGGTTGAGTCGGAAGCGTTTTCCGGCGGTGGCGAGCGCCTCCATGGTGTCCGGGTCGACGGGTTCGGCACCGTTCCACATGTACCGGACGCTGCTGAGATCGTAGGCGCCGTCCTCGGCCTGCTTGAGTCTTCGGGCCAGCAGTGAGTACGCGAAATTCGGTGCCGCCGTGACGGTTCCGCGGTACTTGTCGATCAGCTCGGCCCACAGCAGCGGGCGCATCAGGAAGTCGATCGGCGTCACACAGACCACTTCGGCACCGAATTGCATAGGGACGCTGAGGAATCCGACCATGCCCATATCGTGGAACAGGGGCAGCCAGCTGATCATCACATCCTCGTCGAGCTGGAACTTCACCCGATCGAACATGGCGTAGGCGTTGACGTAGAAATTGCCGTGCGTGATCCGCACCGCCTTCGGCGATCCGGTCGATCCCGAGGTCAATTGCTGCAAGGCGATATCGGTCTCGACGGTGGGTACCGGATCGGCCTCCGGGCTATCGCGTAGCTGGTCGATGCGCACCACGGTGATACCGCGCTCGCGCAGTAGCGGTTCGGCCGCCTCGAAGGGTGCGCCGAGCACCACCGCGCGCGCGTCGATCATCGACAGGACGGTCTCGGTATCGCGGGCCCAGATCACCAGATCGGTGCGCGGCGTCGGCTGATGCAGCATGGTGATCGATGCGCCACGCATCCAGATGCCCTGACAGGCCGGTGCGATATCGACCGGCATACCGGCCAGCACGCCGACCGCGTCGCCGTGTCCGATTCCGGCCGCCGCGAGTCCACCCGCCATCCGTCGCGCGATCCGGTGGATTTCGCCCCATGTCTGCCGCAGCGGCGCAGTCGGCTCCCCGGTCACCAGCCCGCGGACCGAGGTTTGCGCCGTCGCGTACATCTCATCGGTGAACCTGCTCAAGTCCAACTCCCTGATACCCCGGTGCGATGGCCGGAAATTATGAACCGGCCTGCTTCCAACTATCCCGCCAATTCTGCGTCGTGTTAACGGTTCCGTTGGGGAGGCGGCAGACTTGTCCGATCTGGGTGGCGAACGGGGGCGGAAAGCTACGAGCGGTTCGAACCGAAAGTGGCGGCGTAACGGTCGACGTAGTGGCGGCCCGATCTGACGGCCAACTCCCGCATCAGCTCGTCGGTGGCGGCGCGGACCTTGCATACGGCCGGTGTGTCGGTCTCGGTGCGGACTACAGGGCTCGCAGTGACCAGCGGGTAGTAGCGCGGCGCGCCGAAGCTGATGCGTACCTTGCCGAAACGCGGCAATCTAGCGCCGCGCGGATTGACCTTATCGGTACCGGAGAGCACCACCGGAATCACCGGCGCGCCGGTCGCCATCGCGACCCGAAGTGCTCCGGTGCGGCCGCGGTAGATGCGACCGTCGGGGGAGCGGGTGCCCTCCGGGTGGATCGCCCAGATACCACCCGATTCCAGGATTTTGGTGGCGGCGGCGAGAGCGTCCGCGGCGGCGGTGCCACCGGTGCGGTTCACCGGGACCTGACCCGCGACCGTGAAGAACCAGCGCTGGAACCGTCCCTTGAATCCGGTGCCGGTGAAGTACTCCTGCTTGGCCAGGAATGTGACGCGGCGGGGCAGGACCAGCGCGAGATAGAGCGAATCGATCATGGCCAGGTGGTTGGCGGCGATGATCACCGGTCCGGTGCGTGGCACGTGCCGCAGACCTTCCACTCCGGGGCGACCGATCAGCCGCAACAGCGGGCCGAGCAGCACGTACTTGAACAACCGGTACCACACATGAGCCTCCGAGAAAGTTAGCGTAGACACTGTCTACCGCATGAGTGTAGACATTGTCTACTATTGTCGATAGAGGATTTGTACCTATGTGACGAAGTCCGGATACCGGTGAGGAGCGATTCGATGGCTGGCGTAGACAATGTCTCCATGGTCGGAAACGAGCCGCTGCGGGAACGGTTGGTCGGAGCCGGGGTCGATATGCTCGAGGAGGTCGGCGCCGCGCAGCTCGGTTTGCGTGCGATCACCCGCGCGGCCGGGGTATCCCATGGTGCGCCTCGCCGTCACTTTCCCACGCACCGCGCGCTTCTGGCCGCCATCGCCGCGCGAGGTTTCGCCGATCTCATAGATCGGTTCGCGAAGGCGGAGGAAGGTGCGACCACACCACGCGAGCACCTGCAGCGCATGGCGGCCGAATATGTCGAGTTCGCCGGTGAACGCCCCGAGATGTTCACCCTGATGTTCCGCCACGACCTGCTCGAAGGTTCCGGCGAGAATCTGCGGTCGATCACCCTGCCGCTGTTCGAGCGCTTCGCCGCGCTCGTCGCCGAAGCCGCACCGGCTGCCACCGACCCGAGGGCCGCCGCTATCGCCCTGTGGACCAACCTGCACGGCATCGCCGCGCTCCAGGCCAACCGCAGTCTGCGCCTCGTCGGCCCGGCAACCAGCGCCCGTGCTCTCGTCGGCCAGATCCTGGCACTGCACCTGGCCTGACAGTCGCACCGCTCTCGATCCACACTCGTGCTCGGGTGCGGATCTCGGCAATGGGTGCGGCGAGCTGGTTCGGGCTAACGGCGTTGGGGGAGTGGGATTCTCGCGAGATCGGTGGCGATGACGATCTCGCCGGTGAAATGCGCGGTCGCCTCGGCGAGATGGCCGTCGAGATCGCGGTAGCGCTGGGAGAAGTGGGTCAGCACCAGGGTGCGCACGCCCGCCTCGGCGGCGACCCGGGCCGCTTGTCCGGCCGTGAGATGGCCGTATTCCTCGGCGAGGTGGGCGTCGGCATCCAGGAACGTCGCCTCGATCACCAGCATGTCCACGCCAGCGGCGAGGGTGTCGACGCCGGGACACAGTCTGGTGTCCATCACGAAGGCCAGGCTCTGGCCCGGTCGCGGCTCGCTGACATCCGCCAGAGTGATTGTGCGCCCGTCGTATTCGATACTGCCCGCGCGTTGCAACTGCCCGACCGCCGGGCCGCGCAGCCCGAGTGCGGCGAGCCGCTCGGGCAGGATGCGCACACCGCTCGGCTCGGTGAGCCGATAACCGAAAGCCTCGACCGGATGCGACAGCGCGACCGCTTCGAGGACGAATGGTGCGCCCGGCGCATCCAGCGCACCGGAATCGGCGATCGGATGCGGCCGCAGGTCGACAGTGCGGTAAAAAGCGCTGGCATTGCTCAGTCGATCGAAGAACCGCTCACCCGAGGCTGGGTAGTAGGCATCCACCGGATGGGCGACCTTGTCGAGGTTGATCCGCTGGATGATGCCGGGCAGTCCGAGGCAGTGATCGCCATGGAAATGCGTCACCGCGATCCGGGTGATATCGGTGACCGAGACACCCGCGTATGTCATCTGCCGCTGCGTGCCCTCGCCGGGATCGAAGAGTATGCCCTCCTCGCCCCAGCGCAGCAGATACCCATTGTGGTTGCGCTGCTTGGTCGGAACCTGACTCGCGGTGCCGAGGACGACCAGTTCACGAGGTGACATCAGAGCGCCGCGACTGCGGCCACGAACCGGTCCAGTTCATCGAAGCTGACGAAGCAGTGCGGCGAGGCGCGTACGACCGAATCGAGTCCGCGCGCGGTCATATCGAGCAGGGTGGAGCTGGCATGGCTGACCGTCACCGTAATGTTCTGTGCGGCAAGGCGATCACGCACCTCGACGGCGGAAGTGCCTTCAACGGTGAAGGAAACGATGCCACTGTGGCGAATACCGATGTCGCGCACCGTGACTCCGGAGATCTCCGGCAGCGATGTGCGCAGATATTCGGCACGGGCCGCGATCGCGGCATAGACGTGCTCGGGCCCCAGGTCGAGCAGGTACCGCACGGCCGCGCCGAGACCGAGGCGGGCGGCGACATCGCATTCCCAGAATTCGAAGCGACTCGCGTCGGGCAGGAGGGTGTACTCGTCGGGGCCGGTCCACTGCGCACTGTGCAGGTCGAGCCGCTGCGGCTCCATCGCCGCGGCCAATTCCGGTCGCACATAAAGGAATCCGGTGCCGCGCGGCCCGCGCAGCCATTTGCGGCCGGTGACCGAGAGTGCGTCGACGCCCAATTCGGCCACATCGATCGGCAACTGTCCGGCCGACTGGCAGGCATCGAGTAGGACCAGCGCACCGACCGAATGTGCGATCTTGGCGGCCTCGGCGGCCGGGTTGACCAAGCCGCCGTTGGTCGGCGCGTGCAGCACCGACACCAGCTTTACGCGTTCGTCGACCAGTTCCGCGAGCGCGTCGAGGTCGATTTGACCGCTGTCGTCGCTGGGAATCGGCTCGACCACCGCACCGGTGGCCTTGGCGCGTTGCAGGGCCGCGATCGCGTTGCTGGCATAGTCCGCGCCCGAGATCAGAATGCGGTCGCCCGGCCCGAGTGGGACCGAGTAGAAGAAGTCGGCCCACGCGCGGGTGGCGCTGTCGCTGAGCGCGATGCTGGTCGGATCGGCGTTGATGAGCGCGCCGATATCGGTCTTCACGGCGGCGAGATCGTCGAGTCGCTCGTTTGCCGCGCGGTAACCGCCGACTTCGGCCTCACGTCGCAGGTGGTCTACGACGGTATCGAGCACGATCCGCGGCGGCAGCGACGATCCCGCGCTGTCGAGGAAGACCAGATCGGATCCGGACTCGTAACCCGGGATATCGGCACGTACGCGATTCTCGTCCAGCATGCCGACGACAGTATCGCCGAAACGGGCCCACCGCGCCGTTGCTCGAGTCGGTGCAGCTCGGGGGCCGGGCCGCGGGTCCTCGCTGTGCGTGACCACGAATTCAGATTCTTGTCACGTTTTTTGTCGGTACCCATCGTTACCCTGGATTGGGTCGGCGCGCTGGAATACGACGAGCAATCGCGGCGATACAGAACTACCGAGACAACTACCGGCAGCGGAGACGAAACCCGAAAACGGGTACCCGGTTCACATGGTGGAGGTTGGTATGGCGGTAACGCTGGAGCACCCGGAGCGGGTCATCGCGTTGGAGCACGGTGAACTGTCCTCGCGGGCTGCGGCCGAGGCCTATATCGAAAAAATCTGTTTCAAGTTGGGCCCACCGACGCTCATCGGCGCCGAACTCGAGTGGCTCACCGTGCAGGGTGAGTGTTCGCCGTCAGGCCCATCGGCCGCCCCCCGCCCGCAGCTGACTGCATTCGCAGATGCACTCGGACCCTATGCACCGCGGTCCATCGCCCCCGATTCACCGGCACTCTCGTTGCCAGGGGGTAGCCGGGTCACCATCGAACCCGGCGGTCAGATCGAACTCTCGAGCGCCCCGTTCGCCGCTGCAGCGCAGCTGTGCGAGGGATTATCCGCTGATGCTCGGATGTTGCGGGATCTGCTCGAATCCCGATCCATCCGCACCGTCTCCGCCGCCGCCGATGCGGACCGCCGCCCCAAGCGGGTATTGCGGTTACCGCGCTATCGCGCCATGGAAGAGTCCTTCGGCGGCATCGGCCCCTTCGGCAAATTGATGATGTGCAATACGGCCGCGACACAGGTCAGTGTCGATGCCGGTGCCGATCGCGCCGAGGTCGCCGCCCGATGGAACGCGCTGTACATCATCGGCCCCGCGCTGGTCGCCGCCTTCGCCTGCTCACCAGAATTGCGCGGTGCACCCGCGGGCACGTGGGCATCCCAGCGTATGCGGACCTGGATGCGCCTCGACTATGCCCGCACTCGCCCCGCGGCGGAGTCCTGGCCGGATCCGATCGCGGGCTATGCGCGCTGGGCGCTCGATGTCCCGCTGCTGTGCGTTCGTCGCCCCGATGGCGTCGGCGACGGCGAGATCGGCTGGTCCGCGCCACCGGGCGCGACCTTCGCGGACTGGTTGTCCGGTGCACTGGACGACGAGATCGGTCATCGCCCCGACGTCGGCGATCTCGACTACCACCTGACCACGCTGTTTCCGCCGGTGCGGGCCTCGGGGCATCTGGAGATCCGCTATCTGGATGCTCAGCCGGACAACGACTGGACCGTCCCGATCCACGTATTCGACGCCCTGCTGTCGTCCCCGGACGTGGTCGCCGAGGCGACCGCGGTCGCCGCGCCGGTCGCGGGCCGCTGGCTCGACGCGGCCCGCTGCGGGCTGGCCGATCCGCAGATCCGGGCCGTCGCGGTGGATCTGCTGACCCTGGCCGCGGCCCATGCGGCGAGTCCGGCGGCCGCCCGCGAAATCGAATCAGCTGCCGAGCGATGTCGCAGCGGTCGCACCCCGACCGCAGAACTCGCCTCGCCCAGCGCGGATCACCACGAGGACCGCGCGTGACCGGGTCGTTGCGGATGAGACCGCCGCTTCGAGTCGCTGACCAGAACGAGTTCCGGAGATTGTCATCGTGACCATTCACCACCCTGCAACAGATAATTCCGGCACCGAGCGGTTGCGCGACCGGATCGCCGAAGTGCTCACCCGCGCGCGGGATCGCACAGTCGGACTCACCACCCTCGACGAAGCGGAACTGGTCGCACAGCATTCGCAACTCATGAGCCCGCTCGTCTGGGATCTCGCCCATATCGGCAACCAGGAAGAGCTGTGGCTGGTGCGCGATGTCGGCGGGCGTGACGCGGTGCGCGCCGATATCGATGAGCTGTACGACGCGTTCAAACACGCTCGCGCCAATCGTCCCGAGCTGCCGCTGCTCAACCCGACTCAGGCCCGTGGCTATGTCGGCACCGTGCGCGACAAGGTCTGGGATGTCTTGGACACCAGCGCTTTACACGGTGATCCGCTGGTCGATGGCGGATTCGCCTTCGGCATGATCGCCCAGCACGAACAGCAGCACGACGAAACCATGCTCGCCACCCACCAGTTGCGCACCGGCCCCGCTGCGCTGTCCGCGCCCGCCGCGCCATCGGCGACGAATCCGGTGCGTGGCGAAGTCATCATTCCCGCGGGCGAATTCACCATGGGCACCTCGACCGACCCATGGGCGCTGGACAATGAGCGCCCGGCGCATCCGGTGCACGTGCCCGCCTTCGCCATCGACGCCGCTCCCATCACCAATGAGCAGTACCTGGCCTTCATCGCCGACGGCGGGTACGAACGGCCGGAACTGTGGTCCGACGGTGGCTGGGCGCATCGGCAGCAGGCGGGCTTGGTCGCGCCGCAGTTCTGGGAGCGCGATCCGGGCGGGCACTGGTGGCGTCGGGTATTCGGCGTAATGACACCGCTGCGTCCGCAGCAGCCGGTGCTGCACGTGTGCTGGTTCGAGGCCGAGGCCTACGCCACCTGGGCGGGCAAGCGTCTGCCCACCGAGGCGGAATGGGAGAAAGCGGCCCGCTTCGACCCGGAGACCGGAACGTCGCGACGCTACCCATGGGGCGACACCGAACCCGATTCCGCCACCGCGAATCTCGGCCAGCACCACCTGGAACCCGCCGAGGTCGGCGCGTATCCGGCGGGTGCCTCCCCGGCCGGGGTGCACCAGCTCATCGGCGATGTATGGGAATGGACCGCATCGAGTTTCGAGGCCTACCCGGGCTTCCGTGCGTTCCCCTACGCCGAATACTCCGACGTCTTCTTCGGCGGTGACTACCGCGTCCTGCGCGGCGGCTCCTTCGGCACCGACCCGGTCGCCTGCCGCGGTACCTTCCGCAACTGGGACCACCCCATCCGCCGCCAGATCTTCTCCGGCTTCCGCCTGGCCCGCGATCTGCGAAAAGGCGAGGGCGAGTGAGGATCTCGGCACACTGCCGCCGCGGCCGACAGGCGAGTGCGGGAGGTGGGTACTGATGTGTCGACAACTCGGTTACGTCGGTCCCCCAGTGCACGTTGGCGACATGCTGACGCTCGGGTCGCATTCCCTGCGGACTCAGGCGTGGGCACCGCGAGATATGCGCGGCGGCGGCACGATCAATGCCGACGGGTTCGGCGTGGCGTGGTGGCGGGCGGCCGCTGACGATTCGGTGACCGTCAGCCGGTATCGCAATCCCGCACCCATCTGGACCGACCCGGCGGTGGAAGAGGTACTGCCGCAACTGGAATCGTGGGCGGTGCTGGCCGCGGTGCGCTCGGCCACCGTGGGTATGCCGGTCGAGCGCAATGCCTGTGCGCCGTTCACACACGGCCGATGGGCATTCAGCCATAACGGCGTGGTACCGGACTGGCGTCGTGCCCTCAGTGCGGTTGCCGACGAATTCGGCTCCACCGCAACCGAACTCGGTGCCGGTCAGCTGTTCGAGCCGGTGCAATTGCTGGAGGCCGAATCCGCGACCGATTCGGCGACACTCTGGGTGATCCTGCGCGGGTTGCTGTCCACCGGCGCGCCCGATGGTTCGTGGGCGGCGGCACCGGCGGCATTGAGTCTGCTCGCCGCCGCCGTACTCGCCCGATCCCCGGACGCCAGACTGAATTTCCTGCTCGGCGATGGTCGGCAGCTATGGGCGACCACCGTGTACCACTCGCTGTCCGCCCTGGTCACCGACGAATTCGCCATCCTCTCCTCCGAACCCTTCGACGACGATCCACGCTGGCAGTCGATTCCGGATCGGCAGCTGGTCAGCGCCCGCCCCGGCGCGCTGTCCGTGGCACCCCTGCTCGCTGTTCCAAGCACGAAAGGCTCGCTCTGATGACCGCACCGACGCTGGAGATCTACCTATCCGATGACGACCTCACCTCGGCGTTGCGCGCTGATGCCGGGCTGGGCCTGACCGCAGATCCGAAATGGTTGCCGCCCAAGTGGTTCTACGACGCCCGCGGCAGTGAACTGTTCGAGCAGATCACCGAACTCCCCGAGTATTACCCGACCCGCACCGAACGCGCGCTGCTGGAACGGGTCGTCGGCGAGATCGCCCGCACCGCACAGGCCGAGGTTCTGGTCGAACTCGGCTCGGGTTCGGCGGCCAAGACCAGGCTGCTGCTTTCCGCGTTGACTGCCGAGGGACCGCTGAAGACCTATGTCCCACAGGATGTCTCGTCCACGGCGCTGCGGGCCGCCGCCGCGGAGATCGCGGCCGAGTTTCCTGGTCTGGCAGTGCACGGCGTGGTCAGCGATTTCACCGACACCCTGCACAATCTGCCGCGCGGTGGCCGCCGCATGATCGCCTTCCTCGGCGGCACCATCGGCAATCTGGTCCCCGCCGAACGGGCCGAATTCCTGTCCAGCATCTACGAGGTGCTGGAGCCGGGCGAGCAGCTGCTGCTCGGCGCTGGCCTGGTCATCGATCCCGCCGTACTGGTCCCCGCCTATGACGATGCGGCAGGTGTCACCGCTGAGTTCAACCGAAATGTGCTGCACGTGTTGAACAATCGGCTCGACGCCGATTTCGACCCCGATAAGTTCGCGCACGTCGCGGTCTGGGATGCCGAGCACGAGTGGATCGAAATGCGCCTGGAGGCGGCCGAAGATATGACCGTGGCCGTCCGGGACCTCGATCTCACCGTTCAGTTCGCCCGCGGCGAGCAGATGCGCACCGAGATCTCGGCCAAGTTCCACATCGACGGACTCGACGCCGAACTTGCCACCGCCGGTTTCAAGACCGAACACGTCTGGACCGACCCGGATGACCGCTTCGCCCTCGTCCTCGCGGCGCGGAGCTAGAACCGGTCGGGCGCGCCGCCGACCACCGCGCCGAGCCAATCGATGAAGGGCCGCATCGTCTCCCAGGTGGTGCGGACCTCTTTGGCGGCACGGGGCTTGTCCAGCCAGGCCGGTGCCCCGAACTCCCTACTGCAGGTAAGTGATTTGTGCCGCAGTAGATCGATGCGCGGATGGTCGGCGTCGTACCCCTTGGGCTTCGTCTTCAGCTGCTCCCCGCCGATGGTGAACCCCGCCTTGGTGAGCTTTGCCAGGATCGCCTCCAGTTCCGCGCCGCGAACCTCGTCAGCGATGGTGGCGCGCAACTGGGCGATCTGGGCGGGTGAGCCCGCGTAGAACCCGCCGCCGACGAACAGTCCGGCCGCGCTGATCTGCACATACCAGCCCGTACCCGGCGCTACGCTGACCACCGCGCCCTGCGCCGTCTTATAGGGCACCTTGTCCTTGGAGAAGCGCACATCCCGGTACGGCCGGAAGATCTTGGCGGTCCCGAAGTCCGCCTCCAACTCCGCGGTCAGCGCAACCATCGGCGCCTTGACCGCCTCCTCGTACACATCCTTGTGCGCGGTCCAAAAGGCCTTGGAGTTATCGGCCTCCAAATCCTCGTAGAAGTCCAGCCCCGCCAGGGGGAACCCACTGAATCGGCTCATGGTGACACGCTACGACGCTGGGGCGCCGGAGAGCGACAGTGGTCGCCCATCAGTTCGAGCGGTGCGAAGCCCCTACCGCGAACGGGCCGAAGCGATGAGGCAACGGCCAACAGTGATCGGATACCTTCGCCGGGACGTTCCGGGGATCTCTCGAATCTGGGACGAGATTCAGATCTGCAGTACTGCACAGTGTTTCGGCTACGACCTGGCCAAGACGGTGGTTTCGGTCCGGAGACCGATCGCCCGGAGTCACGGCTGCTGAACGTGATTCGAACCTTGGACGTGGACGCGGTGATCGTGCCCAGCGTCGCACACATGGGCGGCACGATTCCCGGTCCGTTGGTCCAGGTGTGCGACGTGATCACGGTATCGCCGGAGAACACCTACGCGCGACGGCCGCTGCTCTTCCCGGGCAGGCGGGTGGACGGGGCCTAGACCTTCGTGTAGCGACGACGCTGCGGTTCGATGCCGGGGCCTACGGTCGTCCGATCAGTTCGTATCGGGGGTCATGTTGCCGCTGAAGACGGCGTAGATCAGTATGAATCCGACGATCAGGGAGATCGCGGAGGTGATGGCGGCCCATTTGCCGAGGGATTCGCCCTTTTTGTGGCCGATGATGCCGAGAATGATGCCCGCGGGACCGAACAGATACGGGCAGAACAGCAATGAGATGCCCGCGCAGACGAAGGCGATGATCGATAGGGTCTGACTGTCGGACCGTGCGCCCGCCGTGCTGTACGGCTGATAGGGCTGCTGGGTGTAGGCGGGATAGCGGCCGTACGGGGATTCCGGCGCGGTGTCCCTGATCGGCGGATAGACGGTGCCCGGCGGATAGGGCTGCTCAGCCTCCGCGCGCCACGGCGGTGGTGGTTGCGCCACCAGATCGGGTGCGGTTTCGGCGGCCGCGCGCTGATCCGGTGTCTGCGCGTCCGGGCCCGCGCTCTCCGGTTGGGCCGCGGAATCCGGTGCGTCGGATTGGGGCGGAAGGGGTGCGGCGGGCTCGACATGCGATGACTCCCACGGTCCGCTGGCAGCCGGTGCCGCCCAATCCGTGCCCGCGGACTCCAGCGGCTCGGGTTCACCAGCAGCGGATTTATGGTCGGCCGGTTGCTCGGGCGTCGCGTCGTCGCGCTCGGGATTCTGCGGAGTGGTCATCGAACTCTCCTCATGTCGCCGGCTGCGCGATGCCACGCCGGGGCGGTGCGCTACAGGTCGATGTCGCGGACGATCTCCATCGCTGCCGCCTCGGCGGGCCGTTCGTCCTCCTCGGCGAGTTCGGCGGCCTGCTGCTGCGCGGTCCACTCCTGTTCGAGTTCCTCGCTGATGCCGAGCCAGCCGTCATCGTCGTTCTCGCGATACCGAATGCGCAGGTCATCGGGCGGATCCTCGATGTTGCGCCGATACGCGCGGATGTCGTCTTCCTGCCTGTCGTCCCCCATATCCAGGTCAAGTGGGTCGCGGTCCATACCCCCAGTATCCCCCGTGACCTCGGTGGCAAACGGGATCCGATGCTTGCGAGTGGCGATCCGCAAGCGTTCAGTCGAAGGCTCCGAGGAACCCGACAAAGGCAATGACCAGGACGATCGCGATCGCCAGCACCGCGCCATTGGCGATAGCTGCCCACTTGCCGAAGGATTCGCCCTTGTTGTGTCCGATGATGCCGAGGACGATGCCCGCCGGTCCGGTGATCACGATCGGAAGCCCGCAGAACATTACGACCGACAGTGCGGTCGCGGCCAGGCAGGAGAAGCTGATGATCGAGAAGATCGGGACATCGGATTGCCGCGGCGGCATATAGGGCTGGTACGGATACCCGGGGTAAGCACCGGGCGGTTGCGGATAGCCCGGTTGGCCGCCGTAGGGACCGGGTTGTGGGTAGCCGGGCTGGGGGTATACAGGTTGCGGCGGCGGGTAGGCACTGGGCTGCGGGTAGCCCGCGGGCGGGGTGTACGGTGCGGCTGGCGGGGGGCTATCGGCCGGAAACGGTTGTCCCGGTTGGTAGATCAGCGTCGAATCGATACCGGGCGCGTTGTTCGGCGACCAGACTTTGGTCGCGTCTGCGCCGTCCTGCGGTTGGTGAACCTGCGCCGGACCAGCGTCCTGCGACTTTCCGAGATTGATATTCGGCTCGGAATCCTGCGGTGTAGTCATAGCGTCCCCCCTGATCGTCGTCCAACTGGCACAAGGGTATACACCGAAACGACAATGGCGGCCCGGACATCGTCCGAGCCGCCATGACCTTCATACGCAATGCCTGATTTCGTGAGCGCACGGGTAACTCACCGGCCACGCCCAGAACGCAACCATGCACCCGACGCAGGACCTGAACGCAGGCCGTGCGGCTCCCGACTGGTACGGCCTAAATATTCGGGGAGGCGGTCAAGCGGTTCAAGCGTTGCCGTTGAAAAGTCCGGTGACCGAACCGTTCTCGAAGACCTCGCGGATGGTGCGCGCCAGCAGCGGCGCGATCGACAGCACGGTCAGCTGCGGGAACTTCTTCTCCTCGCTGATCGGCAGCGTATTGGTGACCACGACCTCCTTGGCGCCACAGTTGGCCAGGCGCTCGGCGGCCGGATCGCTCAGCACGCCGTGCGTCGCGGCGATGACCACATCACCGGCACCGGCGGCCTTGAGCACCTTGACCGCGCCCGCGATGGTGCCACCGGTATCGATCATGTCGTCGATCAGGATGCAGGTGCGGCCCTCGACCTCACCGACCACGCGATTGGCCTTGATCTGGTTGGGTACCAGCGGGTCGCGGGTCTTGTGGATGAACGCCAGCGGCGACCCGCCCAGCGAGTCGGCCCACTTCTCCGCGACGCGCACGCGACCGGAATCGGGGGAGACCACGGTGATGTGGTCGAGGGTGTAGTTGTTGCGCACGTACTCGGCCAGTTGCAGCTGTGCGTGCATGTGATCGACCGGGCCGTCGAAGAAGCCCTGGATCTGATCGGTGTGCAGGTCGACGGTGATGATGCGGTCCGCACCAGCGGTCTTCAGCAGATCGGCGACGAGGCGGGCGGAGATGGGCTCGCGGCCGCGGTGCTTCTTGTCCTGACGTGCGTACGGGTAGAACGGCAGCACCGCGGTGATCCGCTTGGCCGAACCGCGCTTGAGCGCGTCGATCATGATCAGCTGTTCCATCAGCCACTGGTTCAGCGGCGCCGGAAAGCTCTGCAGCACAAAGGCATCCGATCCGCGGACGGACTCCTCGAACCGGACGAAGATCTCGCCGTTGGCGAAGTCGCGCGCGGTCTGCGGGGTGACGTGGACGTCGAGTTCCTTGGCGACCTGCTCGGCCAGCTCAGGATGAGCGCGTCCCGAGAAGAGCATCAGGTTCTTCTGGTTGTCGATCCATGACGCGGTCACTGCTGTTTGCCATCCTTTTGCTCGATTGCCTGACCCGACATCTCTTTGGCCGCGATTGCTTCCGCCGCCGCGAGCGCCGCGTCCGTCCCTGGACGGTGTCGCTGCACCCAGCCCTCAATGTTTTTCTGCGGTCCGCCCGACACCGCCAGAGCCCCCGGCGGAACGCTTCTACGCAGCACAGTACCCGCCGCCGTATATGCGCCGTCACCCACGGTCACCGGTGCGACGAACATGGTGTCGCTGCCGGTCCGCACATGTGAGCCGACCACGGTGTGATGTTTTTTCACACCGTCGTAATTGACGAAAACACTCGAGGCGCCGATGTTGCTGTGCTCGCCGATGGTGGCATCGCCGACATAAGTGAGGTGCGGCACTTTCGAGTGCGCGCCGATCGAGGCGTTCTTCGTTTCGACGAATGCGCCGAGCTTCCCGGAATCGCCGACAACCGTGCCGGGGCGCAGATAGCTGAAGGGCCCGATATTCGCGCCGGGACCGATCACGGCCTGATCACCGTGGGTGCGAACAACGTGCGCGCCGTCACCGACGACGACATCGGTCAGTGTGGAATCCGGTCCGATCACGGCGTCCTCGCCGATTACCGTCCCGCCGAGCAACTGCACGCCCGGCCGGATTTCGGCGTCCCTGGCGATCTTCACACTCGCGTCCACCCAGGTGGTGGTGGGGTCGATAATGGTGACCCCCGAGCGCATATGCCGTTCCAGGATGTAGCGGTTGAGGGTGCGCGCCGCCTGCGACATCTGCACCCGGTCGTTGACGCCGGTGACCTTGGCGGCGTCCAGCAGTCGGGCGCCGTGCACCGGATGTCCGGCCTCGCGGGCCAGCCGCAGTACGTCGGTCAAGTACAGCTCGTGTTGGGCGTTGGCGGTGGACAGCCGCCCGATCATGGTGCGCAGCACCGCCGCGTCGAAGGCGTAGACACCCGAGTTGACCTCGGTGATCGCCGACTCCTCAGGGGTGGCGTCGGCGTGTTCGACGATCTCGATGACCTGGCCCTTGGCATTGCGAACGATGCGGCCGTACCCGTTCGGGTCCTCCGGTACGAAGGTCAGCACGGTGACCGCGGAGCGTTCCGGATAACTGCGGTGCTCATCGAGCAGCGCGGACAGGGTGTGCCCGTCGAGCAGCGGCACGTCAGCGGAGGTGACCAGCAGGTCACCGGTGAAATCCGCCGGAACCGACGCCAGCGCGCACTGCACCGCGTGGCCGGTGCCGAGTTGTTCTTCTTGGATGGCGGTGGTGATGTCGCGGCCCAGTTCGGCGGCGACATCGGCGACCGCTGCGCCGACTTGTTCGCGGTCGTGTCCCACCACGGTAATGAGGAACGCGGGGTCGATCTCGTTGGCCGCATGCAGCGCGTGCGCGAGCATGCTTCGACCGGCCAGCGAATGCAGCACTTTAGGAGTCTTCGACCGCATTCGCGTCCCGGCACCGGCTGCGAGAACGACGACGGCGGTCTGCTGTGGCATGGATCTCCCTCGGCTGCCTGTCATCGTGCCAGTGATGTGCGCGGCCAACGATAAGCCATCGTGCCGATGCGCTCCGCCGCCAGGACTCGAACCTGAACTATCTGAACCAAAATCAGAGGTGCTGCCATTACACTACGGCGGATTGTCACACCGGCGGATCTCTGAAACCCGCCGCTGCGCCAGCGGCACGGCATGAATCCTCGCATGAAGACCTCCGGTTAGTCGAGCTAGCCCGCCTCCCCGCGTCTTTTGCCGGTCGTGGGGCGCATCGCGAGTGCCGTTGCGGGCCGGCGGATGAGCAGGTGATCGGGTTCTGGGCGTTCCCGGCGAGTTACCCATGTTCATGCGAGATCAGTTGTTGCGTCGGCGAGATGATCAAGGCTGTTGGGCGGGGCGACGCACGACGGCGCGATGCTGTCTGGAACAGTTGAGGCCGACGACTATTGGCATGCGCGAGGAGGCGGGACGGTGTCTTCGGAGGAGCCGCCCAAGGTGTCCCGGCCGCGGATGACGGGAACGCAACGGCGGCAGCAGTTGATCGAGATCGGTCGCGCGTTATTCGCCGAGCGCGGATACGACGCGACATCGATCGAGGAGATCGCGCAGCGGGCTCAGGTCTCCAAACCCGTGGTTTACGAACATTTCGGTGGTAAAGAGGGGCTCTACGCGGTGGTCGTCGATCGCGAGATGTCGATGTTGCTGGACATGATCACCTCCTCGCTGACCCAGAACCGGTCCCGGATCCGGCTCGAACAGGTCGCGCTCGCGCTGCTGACCTATATCGAAGAACGCACCGACGGATTTCGAATCCTGGTGCGCGACCAGCCCGCCGCCACCGCAGAGGGGCGCTACTCGAGCCTGCTCAATGAGGCCACCAACCAGGTCGCGCACATCCTCGGCGGGGATTTCGAGCGCCGCGGATTCGATACCAGTCTGACCGGTCTGTACGCGCAGGCGTTGGTCGGCATGGTGTCGACCGCCGCGACCTGGTGGCTGGACGAGCGCACACCGTCGAAAGAGGTTGTGGCGGCACATCTGGTGAACCTGTGCTGGAACGGGCTCAGTCATTTGGAAGCCGAACCTCAGCTCAGCTCGGAATGGCGCGCCGGTAAGAGGGATTGACCGCATTGGTAGCCAGTGAATTGCGCAGTATGCCCGTCCGAATGCTCGAATTCGCTGGCGGGCGCCCACCTGGTGGTACGGTTCACCCATCCTCAGGGTGCTGTTCGAGCGGTAAGTCGGTCTACTTCGGGATGTCGGTCTACTTCAGGATGGCTGGTTTTAAGGATGACAGGCGGATCTGATGGCTAGGCAAGCGCGCGCGGAGATTACCCGCGATTCCGTCCTTGCGGGCGCTGCCGATGTCTTTCTGCGCTTGGGATATGCGAATGCGAGCCTGAGCGAGATCATCGCGCAGTCGAACGTGACCAAGGGCGCCTTGTACTTTCACTTCGGCTCGAAGGAAGAGCTAGCGCGCGCCGTGGTCGACCAGGGCAATGAGCGCCTGGTCAGTTCGTGCCAGGGCTTCTTCGATCCGAGAGTGCCCGCGCTCGAGGCATGTATCGGGATCACCTACGTCGTCGCCGACCTATCCATGAACGATCCGATGGTCGGCGCGATGCTCAAGCTGACCCATCAGATCGGCGACTACCGCGGCGCCCAAGGCGACAATATCGCCAAGACCTGGGGCGATACCTACCGTGTCCTGTCCGAACGCGCCATTGCCCAGGGCGATCTAGAGGCCGATCTGGACGCCGAGGTGATCGGCCTGCTGCTGCAGGAGATGACCGCGGGTGTGCACATCACGGCAGTCGGCACCGATTCCATCGATCAAATGGCGACGCGAATGGAACGGGCCTGGTATTTCCTGCTGCCCTCGATCGTGCCCGCAGAGAAGCTCTCCTACTTCCGAGAATTCGCCGCCCGCCGCCTCCGGCGCTACGTCCCTTAGCGCTGACGCCTCCAAGACGAGCCGTCGCCCGGCGGCGCACTGCCGCCATGCGAATTGACGCATGACGTGGGACTGCCTCGCATAGGGCCATAGTTTGTGCGACGCAGTCAGGAGATATGCGACGGCGTCGCGAGATGTGCGGGGAGGGTCGGGGCGTGACCCCGGTGCGGGAAGTTCGGGTGTCGGTGGTGGTGATTAGACTCGGTTGCCATCCTGAAAACCCCACCTGAGCTCAGGGAGTGTTTGATGCCCACCCACCGTCCACCTCTCGCAGGACTGGCCACGGTGGCCGGGGCCGATTCTGCCTTGCGGACCGTCGCTGACCTGGTCGGGAAGTCGCCGGTCGAGTTGGTTGGCCCGTCGGCGGTGCGGCCGTTCGTCGCGGCGACCATTGCCGCGCAGCGGCCGCTGGTTGTGGTGACGGCGACCGGGCGAGAGGCCGATGATCTGACGGTCGAGCTCGAAGAGATGCTCGGCGCGGCGGTCGCGCAGTTCCCGTCCTGGGAGACGCTGCCGCATGAACGGCTGTCGCCGGGTGCGGACACCGTGGGACGCAGGCTAGCGGTTTTGCGGCGGCTCGCGCATCCGGAGGATCCGGTATTCCCGGTACCGCTGCGGGTTGTGGTGACCACCGTTCGTTCCCTGATGCAGCCGATGGCGGCGAGCCTCGGCGATATCGAACCGATCGTGCTGCGCGTCGGCGCCGAATTCGATTTCGACGAATTGCTCATGCGCCTGGTCGAATTCGCCTACACCCGTGTCGATATGGTCGGCAAGCGCGGTGAGTTCGCGGTGCGCGGCGGCATCCTCGACGTCTTCCCGCCGACCGCGGATCATCCGGTGCGCGTGGAGTTCTGGGGCGATGAGGTGACCGAGCTGCGGCCCTTCGCGGTCGCCGACCAACGGTCGCTCACTGATGTGACGGTGGATGTGGTCGTCGCGCCGCCGTGTCGAGAACTGCTGCTCACCGCGGCCGTTCGCGAGCGCGCCGCCGAGGTCGCGGTGGCCAATGCCGCCGATGCCGCGCTGGTCGAGATGTTGGAGAAGCTGGCCGAGGGCATTCCGGTCGAGGGTATGGAGGCGCTGCTGCCGGTGCTGCAGCCCGGCGAATTGCGGCTGCTCACCGAGGTTTTGCCCGATGGCACCCAGCTGCTGCTGTGCGATCCGGAGAAGATCCGCACGCGGGCGGCCGATTTGGTGCGCACCGGCGAGGAGTTCCTGGAAGCCTCGTGGACCGCCGCGTCATTCGGTGGCGCGGCTCCGCTCGGCGGGCACGGGCTCGATCTGGCCGCCTCCGGCTACCGCGCGCTGCCCGAAATCCATGACAGCGCAAACCAGCACGGCCTGCCCTGGTGGAGTCTGAGCCCGCTGACCTCCGGAGATCCCGCCGAGGTGGTGTTGCCGGTGCTGGCCGGTCCGGCGGCGCGCGGCTCCGAGGAACTGGTGGCGACGATCTTCGCGTCGCTGCGCGCGCATGTGCTCACCGGCGGCCGCGCCGTGGTGGTCGTCGCGGGTCACGGTACGGCGCAACGCATTCTGGAACGACTCGGCGATGCCGATGTGCCGTCCGCCGCATTGGCGGCCGGTGTCGAGCCGACGCCCGGGCTGGTCGGTGTGCTGTGCGGTTCGCTGCACGACGGGTTGATTTTCGACGATGCCGGTCTGGTCGTCGTCGCCGAATCCGACCTCACCGGCAACCGGGTCACCGCACCGGCGGAGGGGAAGCGACTACCGGCCAAGCGCCGCAACCAGGTCGACCCGCTGGCACTGAACGCGGGCGATATGGTCGTGCACGATCAGCACGGCATCGGCCGGTTCGTGGAAATGATCGAGCGCACCGTCGGCGGGGCCCGGCGCGAATATCTCGTCATCGAGTACGCACCCGGGAAACGTGGCCAGCCCGGCGACCGGCTGTTCGTGCCGATGGAATCGCTCGATCAGCTCTCACGCTATGTCGGCGGCGAGATGCCGAGCCTGTCCAAACTCGGCGGTTCCGACTGGGCGAATACGAAACGCAAGGCGCGCAAGGCGGTTCGCGAGATCGCAGGTGAGCTGGTGCAGTTGTATGCCGCGCGCCAGGCTGCGCCGGGTCACGCGTTCGGTCCGGACAGTCCGTGGCAGAAGGAGATGGAGGACGCATTCGCGTTCACCGAGACCGTCGACCAGATGACCGCCATCGCCGAGGTGAAGTCGGATATGGAGAAGGCGGTCCCGATGGACCGCGTGGTCTGTGGCGACGTCGGCTACGGCAAGACCGAAATCGCCGTGCGCGCCGCATTCAAGGCGGTGCAGGACGGTAAGCAGGTCGTCGTGCTGGTGCCGACGACCCTACTGGCGCAACAGCATCTGCAGACGTTCACCGAACGCGTCGCCGGATTCCCGGTCACGGTGAAGGGTCTGTCGCGCTTCACCGATCCGGCCGAATCCCGCGCGGTGCTGGAAGGGATGGCGGAGGGCTCCGTCGATATCGTGGTCGGTACGCACCGTCTGCTGCAGACCGGTGTGCGGTGGAAGGACCTCGGCCTGGTCGTCGTCGACGAGGAACAGCGCTTCGGTGTCGAGCACAAGGAACACATCAAGGCGTTGCGCACCCATGTGGACGTGCTGACCATGTCTGCCACGCCGATTCCGCGCACCCTGGAGATGAGTCTGGCCGGCATCCGCGAGATGTCGACCATTCTCACCCCGCCGGAGGAGCGCCATCCGGTGCTCACCTACGTCGGTGGCTACAACGACAAGCAGGTCACCGCGGCCATTCGGCGCGAACTGCTGCGTGACGGTCAGGTGTTCTACGTGCACAACCGGGTCTCCTCGATCGACAAGGCGGCCAAGCGAATTCGGGATCTGGTGCCCGAGGCGCGGGTGGTGGTCGCGCACGGCCAGATGCACGAGGACATGCTGGAACAGACCGTGCAGGGATTCTGGGAGCGCGAATTCGATGTGCTGGTCTGCACCACCATTATCGAAACCGGCCTCGATATCTCCAATGCGAATACGCTGGTCGTGGAACGCGCCGACGCCCTGGGACTTTCGCAGTTGCACCAGCTGCGTGGCCGGGTCGGGCGCAGCCGGGAGCGCGGGTATGCGTACTTCCTCTACCCGCCCGAGAAGCCGCTCACCGAGATGGCCTACGACCGGCTCGCCACTATTTCCCAGAATTCGGATCTCGGGGCCGGTATGGCCGTGGCCATGAAGGACCTCGAAATCCGCGGTGCCGGAAATGTGCTCGGTGCAGAACAGTCGGGTCATGTGGCCGGTGTCGGGTTCGATCTGTATGTGCGGTTGGTCGGTGAGGCGGTGGAGGCGTATCGCGCCGCCGCCGACGGTAAGCCGATCACCACCGAGGAGATCAAGGAGGTCCGCATCGACCTCCCGGTGGACGCGCATATTCCGCCCGACTACATCACCAGTGACCGGCTCCGGCTGGAGGCCTACCGGAAACTGGCTGCCGCACAAGATCATCCGGCGCTGGCTTCGGTCGTCGAGGAGCTCGTCGACCGCTATGGCCCGCTGCCCGTTGAGGTCGGCAGGTTGGTGTCGGTGGCGAAACTGCGGCTGCTGGCTCGCGATTACGAAGTCACCGAAATCGCGGTGACCGGAACGACCTTGAAGGTTTCGCCGCTGAGTCTGCCCGATTCCAAGCAGATGCGTTTGAAGCGTCTGTATCCCAGTGCGGGCTATCGCGCCGCCAGTGGCGTCGTGCAACTGCCGCTGCCCCGGGTCGAGGACAGTGTCGGTGCGGACCGGGTCCGCGATCTGGTCCTGCTGCAATTCGTCGCCGACCTGCTGCTGCAGTTGGATGGAAAGCCGCAGGGTTTTGTCGATTTGCGGGTCGATACCGAGGCCACGGCCCGATGAGCGAGCGAATCATGTGCCAGCGCGCATCACGCATGCCGGTGCCGGGCGGAGCGCGGGCATGAGTGCGGACCGCGACGAGTCGGTACTGCGGGCCGCCCGTTCCGCGGCGTCCAATGCCCCGCCGAACGGTGCGGCGCAGGCTTCCGGCGCGCGGCGTTCGGCCGACGGCGGTCATCAGCCGACAACCGATGCCGCGGTAGTCGCCGCGGGCCTCGCCGACGCCGTCGAAGTAATGGACCGCCTCTGGAAATTCGGCGGCTGGGAAGTAACCCAAACCCACGACTCCCTGCGCCCCTACCTGCTCGAGGAAACCTACGAACTCCTCGACGCCATCCAGCACAACGATGCCGAAACCATCAAGGAAGAACTCGGCGACCTGCTGCTACAGGTGTTGTTCCACTCCCGAATCGCCCAGGCCGCAGGCGAATTCACCGTCGACGATGTCGCCGCCGCACTGGTCGCCAAACTCGTCAACCGCAGCCCCCACCTCGCCGACGAGCCCATCGATCCATCAGCCACCGTCGCCGAAAAAATCGCCGCCCAGGAAAAAGCCTGGGAGGAACGCAAATCCGCCGAAAAGTCCCGCCGCTCCTGCCTCGACGGCATAGCCATGGCCCAACCCGCCCTCGCGCTGGCCGAAAAGATCCGCTTCCGCAGCCTCAAAGCCGGCCTACCCGAAGATCTGATCCCCGCCGAACTGCGCGTCATCCACCTCGGCGGCGAAGACAGCGCCGAAGAACGCCTCCGCAAGGCAACGCTGTCCTTCGCCTCCGAAATCCGCGCCGCAGAAGATGCCGCCGAGGCCGCCCGCGGTGACCGGGCGCCGCTGTCGGCCGCGGAATGGCGCGACTACTGGCCGCGGTAGGCAGGCTCGGCTGGGTCAGGCTCGGCATCGAGTGTGCCGATGAACCTGAGCAGGCGACATTCGGTCCACCAAACGATGGACCTCTTCGTGATCGTGGGCCGCGGTCGCCTCGACGGTCTATCAAGTCCGGTAGCCGCAGCCAGCCCATTCCTCGCTGGCTGATGCATGGTGGCTCGAACTGGGGGCAGCGCGGGTCATGGTGCGCGTAGCGTTGCCGATACGAGAGCGGCTGTTGGGCAGCGGTGGTGCGCGGGCGTTGCGGCGCTACCGGGTGGGTGCCCGGGATCGGGAGGTGGCAAATGCTGAGCGTATTTTCTTCGCCCGGACATTACGTGCAGGGGCGAGATGCGACTGCCGCGCTGGGGGCGGAGATGACGCGGTTGGGGATCGGGGGGCCGGTGACGATTGTGGCTGGGGGGAGCGCGTATCGGCTGTTGGCCGATACGTGGCGGGAGTCGCTTACCGAGGCGAAAATCGAGTATTCCGTGCATCGGTCCGGGGGTGAGTGCAGTCGGGCCGAGATCGCGCGGGCAACCGCGGCGGTGCAGGAGAGTGCGAGCACCGTGGTGTTGGGGGCGGGCGGGGGCAAAGTCCTCGATACCGCGCGGGCGGTGGCCGATGATCTGGATCTGCCGATGATCAGTTGTCCGACGGCGGCGTCGAGTGATGCGCCCTGCAGTGCTCTATCGGTGATCTATACCGACAGTGGGGAATTCGAGGCTTATCAGTTGGTGCGGCGGAATCCGGCGTTGGTGCTGGTCGATACCTCCGCTGTCGCGCAGGCTCCGGCGCGGCTGCTCACCGCGGGGATGGGTGACGCGCTCGCGACCTGGTTCGAGGCGCGGACCTGCAGTGTCGCGCGGGTGCGAAATATGCGCGGCGGCGCCTCCACGCGCAGCGCCACCGCATTGGCCGAACTCTGCTACTACACGTTGCTCGCCGACGGATCCCAAGCTCTTGCCGCGGTCCGCAAACATACCGTCACCCCGGCACTCGAGCGCATCGTCGAGGCCAACACCCTGCTCTCCGGCCTCGGCTTCGAATCCTCCGGCCTCGCCGCCGCCCACGCGGTCCACAACGGCCTCACCGCCGCCCCGCAAACCCACCCCTACCTGCACGGCGAAAAGGTCGCCTTCGGCGTACTCACCCAACTGGTACTGGAAGGTGCCGCCGCCGAAGAGATTTCGACGGTCCTCGAGTTCTGTGCGGCGGTCGGACTGCCGACGACCTTCGCCGCGCTGGGCCTGGCCGACGCCGATAACCGGATCCTGACCGCGATCGCCGAACGCGCCATCGCACCGGGCGAAACCATCCACAACGAGCCGTTCACCGTCGACGCGCCAATGGTGCTCGACGCCCTGCGCACCGCCGACGCCCTCGGCACGCGCTGAGTTCGGTCGCCCCCGCCGAAAACATCTATCGGTGGGTGTCGCCGCTATTTCGCCATCCGTAGCCGCCGCAAAAGATGACACCGAACTCTCATCTACCCGCAAGCATGTTGTCACCGTGCGTCGGGAAGTTTGTCAATAGGTCTTCGCTATCCTGGCGATGGAACCCGAAGCCAATGGCGGGTAGAGCCGCCGGGGAAGGATGTTCGGTTCGGTGCCCATCAGCAGAGTCGCGGAGCACCCGCGACCGAATCATGTGCTGTTTCATTTCAGCGATACCCATTTGATCGGCGACGGCGATCTATACGGTGACGTGGACGCTGATCAGCGGCTGCGACAGTTGCTCGACCAGGCCGCGGCCAGCCGGATCCGGCCGACCGCGCTGGTATTCACCGGTGACCTCACCGATAAGGGCGAGCCGGAGGCTTACGAGAAGCTGCGCGCGATGGTCGAGCCCTTCGCACGCCAATTGCGCGCGCCGATCGTATGGGTCACCGGTAATCATGACGATCGCGGTGTGTTGCGCCGGACCCTGCTCGGTGAGCACGCGTCGACGAAGCCAATGGATCGGGTGCACATGATCGATGGTCTGCGGATCATCGCTCTCGATACCACCGTCCCCGGCCACCACTACGGCGAAATCCGCGACGAGCAACTGGCCTGGCTGCGTTCGATACTGGCCGAACCCGCGCCGTTCGGCACGATCCTCGCGATGCACCACCCGCCGGTGCCGTGCGTGCTCGATCTCGCTGTCACCGTGGAATTACGCGATCAGCGCAGGCTGGCCGATGTGCTCGACGGCAGTGATGTGCGCGCGATTCTGGCCGGGCACCTGCACTTTTCGACCAGCGCCACCTTCGCCGGCATTCCGGTTTCGGTCGCCTCGGCGACCTGCTACAGCCAGGATCTTGCCGTCGCCGAGGGCGGCCTGCGCGGCCGCGACGGCGCGCAGGCCTTCAATTACGTGCACATCTACCCGGACACCATCGTCCACTCGGTGGTCCCGATCGATCGCGGCCCGACTGTCGGCTCCCCGTCCACCCCGAAGGCGGCGGCACGCACGCTCGCCGAGGAGGGCATCGTGATCCCGCCCGCCGCGCGCATCCCACGGGTCATGCGGCGCCAGGCGCAGACTCCGGAATCTGACGACGAGGCGGTGCGCTGACCCGTTCCCACGGCGCGCGGTCCGGGAAGTAGGCGGACAGGAACTCCGACACCGCGCGCACCCGCTCCGCCTCGGGGATTTCCGGAAAACTGCCGTCGTTGAGGCAGAAGAAGTCGACGTCGCGATGTTCGGCGAGACCGTCGAGCAGCGCGAGCCCGCGTCGACTCGTGGTGTCGACGTAGCGCATCCGCGCCACTTCATGCGGTACCGCCCGGCCGGTGAGCATGGCGTAATAGTGGTACAGCGAGTTGGTCACCGAAATGTCGGTGGCCGCACGGAATCTGCTGGCTCTCGTCCGCGCGAAATCGGCCGCGAATTCCTGCTCCATCTCGAGTAATACGCTTCGTCGCAATGGCGCCGGGGTGTGCTCCAGATGCCGGGTGATGACATGTCCGAACCGTCCGGCCAGCAGTTCCCGGTTCACCCGCGCGGCATTCTCGAAACCACTGCGCCGCTCATTATTTCGGCCGGGACCGATTCGGGTGCCCGCCTCGATGAACCGGCTCACCCCGGCCGGGGTGAAGAACATCGATGGACGCACCGGCCGCGCGAAGAACATATCGTCATTGGAATACAGGAAGTGCTCGCTGAGCCCATCGATATGCTGCAGTTGGCATTCCACCGCATGGGAATTGAAGGTGGGCAGCCCACTGATATCGCTGAAATGATCGACCGCGCGCACCACCGTCACTCGCGGATGTTCGTCGAGCCAGTTCGGCACCGTGGAGTCGGTGGCGATGAAGATCCGGCGGATCCACGGAGCGTTCGTGTACACCGCGCGCAGCGCATACTTCAATTCGTCGACCTGGCGGATCCTGGCATCGGCGGCATCGCCCTCCCCGACCACCACTTGGGCCAGCATTCCCGCACGGCGGGCGCGGAATTCGGGATCGGAGCCGTCGACCCAGGAAAACACCAGGTCGATATCGAAGCCGACATCGTTCGGCTGCGGCGCGAACATATCGGTTATCGTCGGCCAATTGCGATCGAACAGACTAACTTCCGTGCGTTCGATATCGGCGAGGTCGAAGACGTTGCGGGTAAAGGCATTCGGGCGCGGGCATTCGACGGTATCGCCGTGGAACTCCCACAACTCCAGATCCACATAGTGCGCCGGATCGGTATTGCGACTGAATCGGAAGACGTTGTGCCGCACCTCATCACAAGTGAAGCCGGTGGCGATTGCGGTGGCCGTCACCCGACGCATCATCGCCTGATGCGCCGCATCCGCCGCCAGCGCCAACCGATGTTCGCAATCGCGGATGAGCAGGAACGGCACCTCGGCGGCCGCCAACTCGCCCCGCAGATATGTCAGGTCGTCCAGCATCGCGGGTGAGACGACGAGATTTCCCGCCGTCGGCCATGCGACCATGTCGACCGATCCGGAATCCATTGCCCCGATATCAACCATGTGTCTGCTCCGCGTCCGTATCTGTGCCGAAATGTCCCGTGGTACCGCGCTACAACCCGAGCGGTGCTCCGGGCGACGCCGTTGACGCCGTCCTCGGATGCCGCGCCCGGCGCGGCCGAATTCAGAAGTTCGGGACGATGCCGTAGTGCAGGAACGAAGTGATCAGCCGAGTCTCAGACGATCGGTACACCATGTCGTTCTCACCTCACTCACGGCTGGACGCCATCGCGTCTTCGTGGAAGGAGTGCTGATCGCCAGGGCACGGCACGACGGCCGAACGTGGTGGAGAGCAGCACGCCGGGCCGGACAATCACTGGCCGACGAATGGGGAAGCCCCTGATGAACAAGGTGCTGTCAGAAATGATGCATCGGTGGGGCCGCCCCGTCAATCCGGAAGCGCCGTCGGTGTCCCGGACAGAATTTGGAACGTTGTCCCCATTGAAATTAGGGTAGCCTTACCATATAATGGTCGAGAAAGGAGTCAGGAGTGCGGGTAGTCGTTCTGTTCGGTTCGGAGATGGGCGCGGCTGAGGCCGCTGCGGAGTGCGTTGCGGATGAGCTGGCGGCCGCCCATGACGTCGCGGTCTACGACATGACCGATTTCGATGTCGACGATCTGGACACCAGCGACTTCCATATCGTCATCTGCTCGACCTACGGCGACGGGGAACTGCCGACCGGCGCCGAACCCTTCTTCGACGCACTCGAGGCTCGCAAGCCGGACCTCACGGGACTGACCTTCGCGGTCTTCGGCCTCGGCGACTCGGTCTACGGCGACACCTTCAATCGCGGTGGGGAGATTGCCGCCGAACTGCTCGCGGCCCGCGGAGCGGACCAGATCGGCGCGCACGGGCGACATGACGCGTCATCAGAGATTCGCGTCAAGGATATGGCCCGCGACTGGGCCAGGGGCCTGCCCATCCCCAGCGCCGCCGCACTGGTGCCCTGAGAGGTGCCTGAGGGCACTTCGGACAAAGGTCGCAGCGCCAGCGAACAAGGGACACAGCACCTTAGACTTGCAAGCAACGTGGCACAGCCCGCCGCGTTGCATCGATTCATGAGGTGACGAAGATGGCAGCCGGAGTCAGCCCCGTGCAACGTCAAGAGCATTCGACGACCGATCATCCCGAACTGGACGTGCTCCCGCAATGGCCCCAGGAGACGATCGCGGTGTTGGTCACGACCGATCCCGCGCCGCATGCGATTCCGGTTTCCTGGCCGGTGCGCGCGGGCGACCGGCGCATTCTGCTCAGCCTCAAATTCGACCGCGGTTCGCTGGCCCGGCTGCGGGAGCGGCCCGATGTCGCCCTGTTGATTCTCGGTGGCGGCAATGTCGCGCTGTGCGCTCGGGGCCGGGCGCAGGTCGTTGCCGAGGAAATGCCCGGCGCGCCAGACTATGTCGCGGTGCAGATCGATGTAGAGGTCATCGACGACCACCGGCAGTCGGCGTTCGCGGTCGCGAATGGTATCGAGCGCACCGTGCTCGATCCGAGCGAACTGCATGCGCTCGAAGGGCGCGTCCAGACGCTGCGCGCGTGGGTCGGCTAGCGACTGCTCGAGGGTCGCTCGAGAGAGAGAACTGAACCGGCGCAACACGTCCGGTGCAGAGTAATAATCGTGAAGAAAGGCGGCGCGAACGCGTCGAATGGAAGGGGATCATGAGCGTCACATTGGCCAAAGGCGGAAATGTCTCGCTGTCGAAGCAGGCGGCCAACCTCACCAAGGTAGCGGTGGGGCTGGGCTGGGATGTGCGAACGACCACCGGGGCCGACTACGACCTCGATGCGAGTGCGCTCGCCACCGGGCCGAATCAGCGGGTGCTGTCCGATCAGCATTTCGTGTTCTACAACAATTTGCGCTCGCCCGAGGGCACGATCGAGCATACCGGTGACAACCTCACCGGCGAGGGCGAAGGCGATGACGAGGTGATCAACGTCGACCTGGCGGCGACGCCGCCGACGATCACGAATATCTTCTTTCCGGTTTCGATCCACGACGCCGATGCGCGGGGACAGTCGTTCGGGCAGATCCGCAATGCGTATATCCGCGTGGTGGACGCGACCACGGGCGCCGAGCTGGCCCGGTATGACCTCAGCGAGGATGCGTCCACCGAGACCGCCATGGTGTTCGGGGAGTTGTACCGGTATGGCAACGAATGGAAGTTCCGTGCCATCGGGCAGGGGTATGCCTCCGGACTCGCGGGTATCGCCCGCGACTACGGCGTCAACGTCTGATAGGCCTGCGGGTGGTCGGGATCGGAACCGGCCGCCCGCTCGGCCTCGAACAGTGCGATCGCGGCGCGGGTCTTGCGCTTGATCGCTTGTAGCACATCGAGATCCGGTAGCTCCGCGAACTGGTCACCCAGCAGGTCGGGGAGGTCGGAGTAGTGCAGCACGCATTCGTCGACGCCGAGGTTCGCGCAGGCCGCGAGCAGATCCGGATGCAGATAACCTGCCACCGCGGTCTGCACACCCGCGGCCGCGGCCACCATGGTGACGCGTTCGATCGCACGCAGCAGCGGCGGAACGGGGCGCACCGGTCGCAGTGTCGTGCGGTCTTGGCCGAGCAGCAGCGAGGACAGATCGTTGCAGCCGATCACCACCCGTGACACTCCGGTGGCGACAACACGATCGACCTCGAGCAATAGTGACGGGATCTCGATCATGGTGGCCATCGGGCAGTCGCCGATAACGGCCTTGGTTTGCTGGATGGCCCACTGCAATTCGTCGACATAGGTGACGAAGGGGAACAGCACGCCGATATCCGCGCCCTCGTCGCGCACCTGCGCGATGCCATCGAGTTCCGCGACGAAGGCCTCCGGAAAGCGGCGGGCTCGGCGAATGCCGCGCAGGCCGAGCAGTTTGTTCGGCTCGACGATGATCTCTTCGACGCCGTCGAGGATGTTGCATTCGGCGGTATCGGCCTCCATCGTGCGATACCAGATGGTTCCGGTTGCGCGTTTGGCGATATGGCGCAGATAGGGCACCAGATAACCGGAAACCGATTCGGGTGTCGGGTATTTCCCGGCCGCGCGGAATACGTACTCGCCGCGCACCATACCGACACCGTCGAAATGGTCCAGCAGTTCAGCGGAGACCCGCTCACAACTCAATGCCAGGCTCTGCCGCATTCCGGCACGCTATCAGGTTGCTGCACAACACTTTCCGCCGCCCGCCCGGAAGGCCCGCAGCCGCACCCTTTGTCGGGTTCCGCACCGGTTCGGTGCCGCTACACAGTGGTGTGAATCCCGAGAAAGTTCTGCGGTCGCGGAACTCGTTGCGCAGCTAGGAGGGGGTGGGGAGGGACTGGGGGAGGGGATGGGGTTGGGAGTGTGCGGCGGTATCGAGGAGGGTGAAGTAGCGGCGGAGCATAAGGGCGGCGGTGCTGGCGAGGCCAGCGGTCAGGCCCCACCAGACGCCCGCGGCGCCGAGGCCGAGAGGAAAGGCGAGCAGCAGGGCAGTCGGCAGACCGACGAGCCAGTAGCCGACCAGAGACAGGCGGAAGCCCGCCTTGGTCTCCTTCAGACCGCGCAGCAGGCCGGTGCCGATGTTCTGTGCGGCATCGAAGAATTGCAGCACGATCCCGATGAGCAGCAGCGAGCGAGCCAACTCGATCGTCGCGGTGTCACCGGGTTCGAGGAAGGGACTCAGCACGAGCTTCGGTGCGACGATATAGACCACGCCGGTGACCGCGGCGACGATGCCCGCGTGCTGCAATGCCAGCCAGGCCAGTGCACGGGCGTGGCCGAATTCGTCGCGGGCGACGGCATGGCTGACCAGGATGGACGCCCCGTGCGACAGTCCGATCGCGACCTGGAAGACGATGTAGATGATCTGGTAGACGACATTGTGCGCGGCCAGCGCGGCCGGTCCGATGCTGCCCATGACGAGGGCGAGCACGGAGAACATGCCCGCCTCCGAACCATAGGTGAGCGCGATCGGCGCGCCGAGCTTCAACTCGGCCCGGATGGTCGGCGCGTGCAGCGGCCATGGGCGCAGCGGCAGGGTGGTGCCGAGTTCCGCGTCGGCGCGCACCATCGCCAGGAAGACGCCGAAGGTGATCAGGAAGACCAGCGAGGTCGCGATGCCGATGCCGGTCAGTCCCAGCGCGGGCAGTCCGGCCCAGCCGTGGATGAAGGCAAGGGCCAGTGCGAGATTCAGCGCCACCGAGCCCAGGGTGACCACAAGCAGCGCTTGCGGGCGCTGCATGCCGACGGTGTACTGCCGCAGCACCTGGAACCACAGGCAGGGCAACAGTCCGGGCGCGAGCGCGATCATCAGCGGCCGTGCGTCGGCCAGCACGCCCGCGTCCTGACCGAGCCATTGCAATGCCCACCCGAGGCCGACCAGCACCGCGCCGCCGATGATTCCGGCGACGGTGGCGATCAGGAAACTCGACCGCACGACATCGCGGACCTCGCGATCCGCGGACTCGCCACGTTTGCCCGCCGCACTCACGGCGGTCGCGATCTGGTTCCCGGTTCCGGTGATCAACCCGACGCACATGGTCCGAATCTGGTTGAACAGCACCATGGCCAGACCGCCCGCGGCGACTTCGCGCACACCGAGCGTGCCCATCAGCGCGATATTGGTGGTGGACACCGCGATCTGCGCCAATTGGGTCAATGCGATCGGCGCGGCCAGCGCGGTGAGTTGCCGTCCGTCGGCACGGAAGGTGGACAGGTTCACCATTCGAGCTCCATTGGTCGAATCCCGGAACCGATCGTCACGGGTTGCATCCCAACTCTTCGTTCTCGAAAACTTAGGCTATCCAAACCCGAGGGCGTGATGATCTTCTCAGGAGAACGGGGTATCGCGCAACGGCGACCGATCCCATCCCGAGGCGTCCGGGAAGTTCCGCACCCGAGCCCGGCGCGCATGCACTTCATCGCACCTCGACCAATTGCCCTCGGCGCGCGGCGGGAGCGTAGCGGTCGAGCATCGCGTGCACATCGCGCTCGGTGGCGGCGTCCAGCAGGTCGCGGTCGTTCATCCAGTCGTCGTCGAAGACGGTATCGAGATACTTCTCGCCGCCGTCGCATACGAGGGTGACCACGGTCGAGCCGGGCGGGAAGTCTTCGAGGCGGGTCAGTGCCGCGTGCACGGAGCCGCCCGCGGAGCCGCCGATCATCAGACCGAGCTTTGCCGCGACCGTGCGGGCGGTGGCGAAGGCCGCGACATCGGAAACCTTGATGCCCTCATCGAGCAGCGAGTAGTCGACGGCGGTGCCGATGGTGGCGCCGGGCGGGGTACCGGTGCCGGACTGCCAGTACGGGCCGCCCGGCCCGCCGAACGCGATCGATCCGACGGGTTCCACGCCGATCACCCGCGGCGTGCAGCCGAGTTGGCGCAACCGGGTCGCGGTGCCGAACAGCGAACCTCCGGTACCCACCGCGGACAGCAGAATATCGACGCGGTCCACGTCCTCCAGCAATTCCTCGGCCACGGCGTAGTAGCCGACCGCATTGGCGTCATTGTTGTGCTGTTCGGTGAAATACGCGTCCGATTGCGCGGCGGCCATCGCCTCGGCCAGGTCCTCCCGCGCCGAGGTGGCCAGGTTGTCGTCACCGTCATCGGCGACGAATACCAATTCCGCACCCATTGCTCGCATCGCGCGCAGCTTGTCCTTACATGCGTGGTGATCGACCACGGCAGTGAAGCGATACCCACGTTCGGCAGCTACTACCGCGAGGCCGAGCCCGGTATTCCCGGATGTCGACTCGATAATATGCCCGCCATCGCGCAGCAAACCTCTGCGCTCGGCATCGTCGACCATCGCTCGCGCCATCCTGATCTTGGCCGCACCCGTCGGATTGAACTGCTCGAGCTTGAGCAGCAGTCGGGTGCCGGTCGCGGTGGTCGCCAGTTCGAACAGCGGGGTGCGTCCGATCAGATCCGTCACGCGCGTGACGAGCGGCATGGAAGTCTCCTCGTTCGGGCCGTAAGGGTGTGGGTAGGAAGGGGTGCCGGACTATCCGGCGTCGAGCGTCCAGCGGAGTCGATCACCGGTGTCGTGCAGGACCACCTTGGGTGGGATCGGCAGTTCGTGAAAGGCCGACTCGTTCGAATCCATTTGGTAACCAGCGGTATTCGGGTAGATCAACAGATCGCCGATCTCGGCCGGCCTCGGCAGCGGGATGCGCCGCCAGCTGAGCATGTCGGATTCCAGACAACTCGCCGCGCCGACGCAGGTCGGGGTGAGCTCGCCGGGGCGCGGCGGCCACAGTATCGGATCGGGCAGGTACTCGCTGTCGAACCACTGCTCGGACAGGCTCAGGCTGGTGCCGTCGACGGTGAGCAGTTGATAGTGGTGACCGTCGACGTGGCGGGTCTTGCTGCCCTGGACCCGGAAGACGGTGGATCCGGCCTGGTCGAGCAATGCTCGGCCGGGCTCGATGGCGAGCCGGATGTCGTTGTCGCGCAACCGCTCTGCCAGTCCGTTGTGCTCCAGGATCGCGGTCAGCATGGCCGCGCCGGGTGCTGGGAAGTGGTAGGGGTAGTACGAGTCGAAGGACTTGTCCGCGTGGAACCATTGCGGGTTTGCGTATTCGGTGAATTCGGACCAAGGCGTGGCCGCGACATAGTCGACGCCGAATCCGCCGCCGATGGAGATGGTGGTGGCCGGATGTCCCAGGGTGCGCGCGTCCAGGCAGCGGGTGACCAGTTCGTCGGCCTGCTCGGCTCGGGCGATCGCATCGTAGCCGGAAAGATGGAAGCTGAAGCCCTGCAGGCGAATCGCTTCGTTACCGACCGTGCCGGAAGCGCCGATCGTCGAGATCGCCTGGTCCAGTTCATCGGCGGTCATGCCGAATCGGCTGGATGATCCGTCGGGCAGCACTCGGAGCAGCACTCTGGCAGCCGCGCCGGGAGTGGCGAATGCGGCCAATCGTTCGAGCTCACCGGGGCTGTCCAGTGCGATCAGTGCACGGTGCCGGACCGCCAGCCACAGCAGGTCATCGGTTTTGGCGGGCCCGGTCACCATCAGCTCGTCGCCACGAATGCCGTGCGACAGCGCGGCCTGTAGCTCGCCGGTGCTCGAAACATCAACACCCGCACCATGTTCGGCGCAGGCGCGGGTGACGCAAGCCGCCTTGTTCGCCTTCTTGCCGTAGTAGATTGCGCCATCCACCCCGGCCCGCTCGAACGCGCGCCGGAATCCGCCGATATTCAACGCGACTCGTGCCGGATACATGACATGGAACGGCCCGCCGATCGCAAAGGCGATATCGCCGAGCAGATTCGGATCGGCGCGTAACCGGCGCTCCCAATCGTCGGTGTGCGCGGGCAGCGGCGCCGCGCAGATGCTCAGCAGCGCCCGCACCGTCGCCAGCACGGCCGGATCGGCGGATCCCGTTGTTTGCGTGGGGTGGTCGCCCAGCTCGACCTTGTCGCGGGTCGAGCCGTCGTCGAACAGCAGCGTGCCGTCGGGTTCGGCGGTGCCGGGGGCACGCACCAACTTGTCGAACCCGACGGCGCTGATGTCTAGTCCCACAGGGGCACCTCCGTGCCGCGGCCCTCGGCGATGGCCCGTTCGGCGAGCGCATGCGCGACGGCGATATCGGTGAGTACCAACCCGCTGTTGTAGACGAAGATCCGTTCGTCGTCGGAGCGGCGGGCGATCGCGCGGCGGGTGAGGATCTGCGGCAACTCGGCGTCGACCGGTCGGAGCCTGCCGTCGGGGCCGACCATATCGGTGCCGGTCAGTGCCATTTGCTCAGCGCTCGTTGCGATTACACGATCGGCGTCGATCAGCGTGGACGGCGCCAAGCCGTAGCCGACGAGTACGACAGTCGAACCCGGTGCGAGATCCTCGGATTCGATCGTGACCTCGGTGCCGGGCCCCGCGGTGGCCAGTACCACATCGGCGGCGCCAGCGGCCGCGCGCGGATCCTCGACGATCTCCAGCAGCGCGTGCGGGTTATATGCGGCGAGGTAATCGCGCACCGCGGCCAGGCCCTCCGGATGCGTGCCATAGAGCATCAGCTTGCGCAGCTGCGGATTGGCGGCGAGCAAGTGCGGCAGAGCATTTCGGCCCTGGGTGCCGGTGCCGATCAGCAGCACGCTCTCCGCGCCACGGCGTGCGGTCTCGCGGACGAGCAGCGCCGAGACCGCCGGGGTGCGCAGCGCACCGACCCTGGCGCAGTCCATCATCGCGATCGGTGCGCCGGTGCTGTCGTCGTAGAGCGTGATGGTCGTGTAGTAGCGCTTGGTGCTGCGGTCGTGGCCGGGATCGAATTTGTAGGAGGTCTTCATCGCGACCACGCGGCGGCGGCCGTCGCGGCCGAGCATGGCATAGGCCACCGACCAGCCGTCCGGATTCGCCACGCTGAGTTTGCGCGGATTGTCCGAATCGCCCGCGGCGAAGGCCAGATACGCATCCTCCACCGCGCGCACCACATCGGCCGGCGTGATGGGCACGTCCGCGAGGTCGCGGCGGCTCAGCACGCGCAGTGGTGTGCTCCGGTCACGAGTGCTCAACGGTTCCTCGATCATGTTGTGTCGTATCCAGCCTCACTCCGGTCCGAGCGGTAGCCCGGGCCGGTATACCGTCGATCGCGAGCGGATTGCCTACCGCCCGGAAAGGGGCGACGATCCGTTGCCCATAACCATTTTCGTCGGCCTCCGCGGCTCGCCGACGTCGTTCGGGCAGGCGGACATTGACGCGCTTGAGCCAGCGGTCGGTGCCGTCGTAGCGTGCGGTGAACGGTACCCGGCCGTGCACCGCGACGTCATTGTCCACCAGTAGGAGTTCGCCAGGGGTGAGCACGGCGGTTACACAGACGCGGTCGAGCTCTGCGGCGAGGCGCGCGTACGCCACCCGGAATTCCGCGTCGGCTGCGTCGAGCGGGGTGTATGCCGGATCGTAGCGCAACGTCAAATCTGCTGTGTCACCGTCTGATTCGGCGTTCCACAGGGTCGGTAGCGGGGCGGCGGAATAGCGCTCGTGGCCAGTGCCGTAGGAGACGTCGGGCAGGATCGGCAGGGTCGGCGCGCGCAGCAGTAGGCGCTCGTCCTCGGAGAGGTCGGTCCGGCGCACCGAGGACACGGTGGTGCCGACATTGTCCGGGTTGCGCAGGCATCCCAGCATCAGCAGGTTGGCCCGGTCCGGGTGGAATGCGTCCTCGGTATGCGGGCTGAGCAGGGTTTTACTGCTCGCGCCCGACTGTTCGTGTTCGTGGCCGGGGGAGGGCACGATGTTATTGACCAGGCGCCCGCCCTGCTGGCCCTGCCAGCCGAACGGTTCACCCGCGCTACGGGCGAGCAGCAGCATGACGATATCGAGTTCGAACGAATTCGCGCGCCGCTCGACTTCACCACTCCAGCGGGCCGCCTCGACCCAACTCGGCGGGGTCGGGCCGAATTCCGCATCGGTCAAAGGCAGTTTGCCGACGATGGTGGCACCCGCCGTGGTGGCGGGCGGGCGTATGGCGACGCGCACCGCATCGGGCAACTCGCCGACGCGGGCATCGATTTGCTCGAGCAATGCCGGATCGGTCAGCGTGCGCGCGACATCGGCCGTGCCATCGGGCCGTGAGTCGAGTGTGATACAGATCTCGCGGGCGAGGGCACGTACCGCATATCCGGCGGCGGCCGGCAGCTCGCGGCGTTCGATTTCCAGTGGGTGAAGCGTCTTACGTTCGGAGAGAACGCCTTTCACCAGGGATCCCTTCTTCGCATCGGGTCGAAAAGTGGGGTTGTGACGATTCGATCTGCGAAGCTAGTGCCTCTGGATGACTTAAGCAAGCCTTACCTAAGCGAGTCAGGAAAAATAGCGAATACGCATGACCGAGATTAAGGCGCAGTGTTGCCGGTTGCGGCTAATTCGCGGCATCAATCTCGGGGTGGTGCTCGAGTGTTGCGGCGGGGCAAAGTTCCACGGGCCGAACTCTCTTAGGCTAGCCTGTCCTAGCTCGATTGGCTAGGTTTGCGATCGCGCGCGGGTAACTCGAA
Organism: Nocardia sp. CA-107356; assembly: GCF_050946365.1. NCBI lineage: Bacteria > Bacillati > Actinomycetota > Actinomycetes > Mycobacteriales > Nocardiaceae > Nocardia > Nocardia sp. CA-107356. The sequence continues at coordinate 1,379,218 of NZ_CP191992.1, forward strand.
GGCTCGAGGAAGGCAGCACCATGGAATGGAATCGACGACAACTCCTGCGCTCGGGACTGGGTGTCGGCGCGGTGCTGTTGGTCGCCGCGTGCTCGGACGGCGGCGATTCTGGCGGGCCCGCGCGTCGCGGCGGCACCCTGCGGGTCGGTGCACTCGGCAGCGCGGCGCGGATCGAACGCGATCCGCACGCGAATCTCAGCAATGACAGCGACTTCCTTATCACCTCGCTGGTATACGACGCGCTCACGGTACCCGGCGCGAACCCGAATGTTGCTGCGCGCCTTTCCAGTCGGTGGGAATCCGATGCGCAGCGCCGCCGCTGGACCTTCACCATCGCCGACGGCGCGACCTTCCATGACCGAACCCCGGTGACCTCCGAGGATGTGGTGTGGTCGCTGCGCAGGCTGCGCACCGTGGGCGGTGCGTCGAAAATGCCTGCCGCCGTTGAGGACATCACCGCGGACGGCCCGAACCGGGTGGTGATCGTGCTGCCGGAGCCGAATTCCCAACTGCCGCTTTTGGTTCGGCTGATGACCTTTACCGTGAAGAAGGACACCACCGATTTCACCAAGGCCATCGGCACCGGCCCGTTCCGGCTGGAGTCCTACCAGGGCGGCAATGCTCGGCTGGTGCGCAACGAGCACTGGTACGGTCCGGCACCGCTGCTGGATGCGATCGAGATCACCATGTTCGACAGCGTGACCGCGCTGGGAAATGCGGTGCTCGGCGGGCAGATCGATCTGGCTTCCAATGTCGGTGCGATCGCGGGACGTACCGCCGCCGGGCGCGGTGACCTGCGGGTGGTGCGGCGAGCGAACGACACTATGGTCGGAGTCGCTATGCGGACCTCCGACGGGCCGTTCGCCGATGCCCGGGTGCGCGAGGCGGTTCGGCTGGGCGTCGATCGCAAGGCCTTGGTCAATCAGGTGCATTCGGGTTATGGCACGGTCGCGAACGATATCCTCGGTAGCGGGGATCCGTTGTACGACAACACCATCGCCCAGCGGACCCGCGATGTGGACCGAGCGAAGACGCTGCTGCGAGACGCTGGATTCGATACCGGTCGCACCTACCAACTGCTCACCAAGGCCGAGGCGCCGGGTGAGGTCGAATCGGCGAAGGTGATCGCCACGCAGCTGGCCGATATCGGCCTGCGGCTCGATGTCGTGACACAGGAGCCGAACACCTTCTACGACGAGACCTGGTTGAAGGCGCCCCTGTACACGGTCTCCTGGGGTACCAATGATTCCGCGCTCTTCTTTGCGACCAAGCTGATGTCATCGGGTTCCAATCGCAACGAAACCGGCTTCAAGGACGCCGAATTCGATGCAGCGACTGCTAAAGCCTTGGCCACGCCCAGTGATTCGGAGTACGCGGCGGCCTGCCGTGACGTGCAGCGGATCGAGTACGCGCGCGGCGGCTACCTGGTCTGGGGGATGGCCGACGGTATCGACATCGCCGCGTCCCGGGTGCGCGATGTGCCGACGCTCGGCGGCTTCGCCAGGGTGCAGTTGGAACGAGCCTGGCTCGCGGAGTGATGTCCTTCGCCCGACTCCTGATCCGGCGCGTCATCCTGCTGATCGCGCTGCTGGCAACGGTGTTCGTGGCCGTCGATTTACTGCCGGGGAGTGCGGCTGGGGCTGTGCTCGGCCGCGACGCCACCCCGGAGCGGATCGCGGCGAAGGAACACGAACTCGGACTGGATCGTCCGCTGCCCGTGCGCTTCGTCGAATGGCTATCCGGTGTGGCGACCGGCGATTTCGGCCGCACGGCGCGTGGTCGATCGATCAATGAGTTACTGGCCGATAAGTTTCCGCCGACGCTGCTGCTCGGTGGGATCGCCTTCTTGGTGACGGTGGTTGCGTCGCTGCTGCTCGGCGGCTGGTGGGCGGCACGGCGGGGTGCGTCGACGCGGTTGCTGCAACCGACGACCACCGCGGCCGCGGCGATTCCGGAGTTCGTCATCGCGACGTTGTTGATCCTGGTGTTCTCGTTGGGCACCGGATGGCTGCCAGCGGTCACCATTACCGGCCGCTCGGGCTTTCCGGCCAGCCCCGATATGCTGGTGCTGCCGGTGCTCGCACTGGCGATACCGCAGATCGGCTGGAACACCCGCGTGGTGCGCGCCGCATTGCTGGATGCGGCTCGCGCACCCCATGTGGAAAGTGCCGCGCTGGACGGACTTTCGACCACCACGGTGTTGACCCGGCATGTACTGCCCTTCGCGCTGCCGACGATAGTGGCGAGTTTCGCGACCACGGTCGGGATGCTGCTCGGTGGTGCGCTGGTCGTCGAGACCATCTTCAACTATCCGGGACTCGGTGCGGTGCTGGCGAGTTCGGTGGCCGATCGGGATACCTCGCTGATCGCCGCGGTGGTCGCGCTGACCGGCGTGGTCGTCATGGCGATGTTGGCGGCGGCGGATGGTATTCGGGCATGGGCATTGCGAGGGCGGATATGACGAAACTTCGGTTGCTCACTGTGGCGCCCGCGCTGCTGGTGGTGGTTGCGGCCGCGCTCGGGCCGACCTTGGCGACTCGGCCTGCCGAGGAGGCGGTCGGCATTCCGTTCGCCGGCCCCGATGCGGATGCCCGGCTGGGTACGGATCGACTCGGGCGCGATGTCCTCGCCCAATTGCTTTATGGCGGTTGGGGTCTGTTGTTGCTCGCCGCGGTGATCGCGGTCGCGGTGACGGCACTGTCCTGCGTGCTCGGCGCGGTCGCGGCGCTGCGTCCTCGCGTCGGTGCGGTGATCGAAGGTATCGCCGACTTCGCGATCCTGCTCCCGGCCGTACTCGGCATCCTGCTGGTACTGACAGCATGGCCGGATGCGGGCGTCTACGGCTTGATCGTGGTTGCCCTGCTCTTCGGCATCCCGTACTGCGCAAGGGTTTTCGCGGCCGCTGCGGCAGGCATCGCCGCCAGCGGTTATGTCGAGGCCGCCCAAGCCAGCGGTGAATCCCTGCCGCACTTGGTATTCCGCGAGGTGATCCCGAATCTGCGCGAAGTGTTGGCCGCCCAGCTGGGCCTGCGCTTTGTCGAGGGCATCTACGTGGTCAGCACCGCTTCGTTCCTGCAACTGCCGACCACGCTCGGTGCGAGCAACTGGGCGGTCATGGTCCGCGAGAATGCCTCGGGCATGCTCCTGAACCCCTGGTCGGTGCTGGCCCCGAGCCTGGCGATCGCGGTAGTCGCGGTCAGCGTGAACGTCGCGGTGACGAGCTTCGAACACCGACGGCCGGGCGGGTCTCGACGATGGGCCGTGCGGCGCCCGCGCGAAGAAGATGTCGCACCGCAGGCCGATGCGCTGGAGGGACGAGGATGAGCGATCCAGTGGTTGTCGACGCGCTGACCGTGCGTGGCTCGAATGGGCAGGAGTTGGTCGGGCCCAGCACATTTCGTATCGCCGCAGGGACAGTCACCGCTTTGACCGGTCCCTCCGGATCGGGCAAGACCACATTGATGCGTGCCCTGCTCGGGCACCTGCCGACCGGAGCGATCCGATCCTCGGGCTCGGCCACCGTCGCCGGGAACGATGTCTTCTCGCTGAATCGCGCTGCACTGCAACGGTTCCGACGCGAGAACGTGGCCTATGTCGGACAGGATCCCGGCTCCGCGCTCAACCCGTTGATGCGGGTGCGCACCCTGCTCAGCGAGGTGCGCCATCCGACTGCCGTGGTGTCCGAAACCCTGGAACTCGTCGGTCTTTCCGCCGAACACCTGCGCCGCCGCCCCGGTGAGCTCTCCGGCGGCCAGCAGCGCCGAGTCGCGCTCGCCCGCGCCCTTGTCCGCGGTACCGGGGTCCTCATCCTCGATGAACCGCTCGCCGGTCTGCACGGGTCCCTGCGCACCGAAATCGCCCGCCTCCTGGCCGATACCGCCGCCGACCGCGCGGCGGCCATCCTGCTCTCCGGACACGATACGGCGACCATCCAGGCGATCGCCGATAACGTGATCGAACTCGGCGTTGGCCGCACCCGCATCGCTCGCGTCGATGGTCCGATCCGTTCGGGAGCGTCGAAGTCGCTGCCGCCGAACGGGTTCGGTGCCGAGTCGGCGGCATCGTCTCGATCCGATGGCGCCACGGTTCGGCGGGGTGCTATCGAGGTACTGGAGCGTGGCGATGCGGTAGCACCGGGGCCCGCGGACATTCGGGAACCTTTGCTGCGCGCGCGGGATATCGGCGCATCGATCGACGGGCAAGAGGTGCTGGCCGGTATCGATCTCGTCCTGTCGGGCGGCTCGGCGCTCGCGGTTGTCGGGGCTTCCGGGGCGGGTAAGACCACGCTCGCTCGGGTGATTGCCGGTCTGCACCATGCGGCGACCGGCTCGCTGGAACTCGGCGGTGCGCCGATTCCGATCGGTCCTCGCCGACGAACTCATCACGGCCGCAATGGCATTCAGCTCGTGACGCAGAATCCGCGGTCCGCGCTCAATCCGCGTCGGACCGTCGCGCAGACGCTCGGCCGCCCGCTGCGCCGCATCGGCGGGGTGCCGAAACGACAGCTGATGCAACGCATTACCGATCTCCTCGACTCCGTTGATCTCGCACCGGAACTCGCCGCCCGCTACCCGCACGAACTCTCCGGCGGCCAACGCCAGCGCGTGGCTCTGGCCAGGGCGCTCGCGGCCGAGCCGGCCGTGCTGGTCTGCGACGAGATCACCTCCGCCCTCGACCACAACACCGCCGTCGCCATCATGACGCTGCTCGACCGCATCCGCGCCGACCATGACACCGGCCTACTCGTCATCACCCACGACATGACTCTGGTCACCGGCCACTGCTCCCACGTCGTCGTCCTCGACCACGGCCGCATCGTCGAATCAGGTACGGCGACAACGGTTCTCGCCACCCCGGCGCACACCGCAACGCTCGAACTCCTCGGCTAGGTTCCGCCCGCGGCATCGCACAGCGTGTGCGTGATGCGCGGTAGGTATGCGAGGACAAAAGCCGACCCCGCTACCCGCGATCTGCTCGGTAGTCTCGGATGACAGAGCGCGTGACTGTGGACATGCGCCGTCGGAGGGGGAGGGCTACATGACGCTCGGCGTGCCGCCACGCGTGCATCACGGGGGTGGCTCCTCGGATCTGGATCATGGAGGGGTGCTCGCGAAGCTGACCGGCGTGTTGGCCGCCGCGCTGGTGACCCTTGTACTCGCCGGATGCGGCGCCGAACGCACGCTGCCGCCTATTCCTGATGGCATCCCGCCCGGTCCCGGTACGCCGCTGCCGCTGATCGACCTGGATGGCCCCGGCCGCACCGCCGTCCAGTTGCGCGACTGGGCCGACGAGCAATCGGACAAACTCGGCATTCCGAACGTCGCGCTGGAGGCGTACGGCTATGCCGCGGCGATTATGAGCAGGTCCCGGCCCGATTGCGGGATCGCTTGGACCACCATCGCGGGGATCGCCAGCGTGGAGAGTAAACATGGCACCCATCGCGGTTCGAAGGTCGACGCGGACGGCACCGTGCGCCCGCCGATCATCGGCATCCCGCTGGACGGTTCGCCGGGCGTCGCCCTGGTCAAGGACACCGACGGCGGCAAGCTCGACGGCGACGCGGACTACGACAGGGCCCTCGGCCCACTGCAATTCATTCCGGAAACCTGGAAGCGCTGGGGCGTCGACGCGAACGGCGACGGCATAGCCGACCCGCAGAACATCGATGACGCCGCACTCACCGCGGCCCGTTACCTGTGCGCGAGCGGCGGTGACCTGACCTCCGAGCGCGGATGGCAGCAAGCCCTGTTGACCTATAACCAATCCACCGCGTATCTGCTGACCGTCCGCGATCGCGCCGCCGCGTACAGCGTCGGACGCCGGGCGTGATCGCGCTTTGGCGGAAACGACGGGTGCTCCCAGCGACAGCATCACGGGATTCGTCGGAGTGCCGGTTACTACGCAGTCCGCGAGGACGCTAGGCTCGCAGGCGCACGGCTCTTCCCGTCAGACCTACCGTGCCAGCAGCCGAAGGAGTGTCGTTTTCGTGGCCATCATCGAACAGGTCGGAGCTCGCGAGATCCTGGATTCTCGCGGAAACCCCACTGTCGAGGTCGAGATCGCCCTCGACGACGGCACCTTGACCCGGGCCGCCGTGCCCTCGGGTGCCTCTACCGGCGAGCACGAGGCCGTCGAACTGCGTGACGGCGGTGAGCGCTATGGCGGTAAGGGTGTGCGCAAGGCCGTCGAGGGTGTCCTCGACGAGATCGCGCCCGCCGTCATCGGACTCGACGCGGTCGAGCAGCGCACCGTCGACCAGGTCCTGCTGGATCTGGACGGCACTCCGGACAAGTCTCGCCTCGGCGCCAACGCCCTGCTCGGTGTGTCACTCGCCGTGGCCCGCGCCGCCGCCGAATCCTCGGGCCTCGAGCTGTTCCGCTACCTGGGTGGCCCGAACGCGCATGTGCTGCCGGTGCCGATGATGAACATCCTCAACGGCGGCGCGCACGCGGACAGCGGCGTCGATGTCCAGGAGTTCATGGTCGCCCCGATCGGCGCGCCGACCTTCAAGGAATCGCTGCGCTGGGGCGCCGAGGTGTACCACGCGCTCAAGTCGGTGCTGAAGGCCAAGGGCCTGTCCACCGGACTTGGTGACGAGGGCGGCTTCGCGCCGTCCGTCGCAGGCACCAAGGAGGCCCTCGACCTGATCGGCGTCGCCATCGCGAAGACCGGTCTGAAGCTGGGCACCGATGTCGCGCTCGCGCTCGATGTCGCTGCGACCGAGTTCTACACCGCGGGCAGCGGTTACAAATTCGAGGGCAGCGTGCGCTCGGCCGCCGAGATGTCGCAGTTCTATGCAGAACTCCTCACCGCCTACCCGCTGGTCTCCATCGAGGACCCGCTGTCGGAGGACGACTGGGACGGCTGGGTCGCGCTGACCGATCAGATCGGCGACAAGGTGCAGCTCGTCGGTGACGACCTGTTCGTCACCAACCCGGAGCGCCTGGAGGAGGGCATCACCAAGGGCGCGGCCAACGCGCTGCTGGTGAAGGTCAACCAGATCGGCACGCTCACCGAGACTTTGGACGCCGTCGAGCTCGCGCACCGCAACGGCTACAAGACGATGATGAGCCACCGGTCCGGCGAGACCGAGGACACCACCATCGCCGACCTCGCCGTCGCCGTCGGCAGCGGCCAGATCAAGACCGGTGCTCCGGCGCGCAGCGAGCGCGTCGCCAAGTTCAACCAGTTGCTGCGTATCGAGGACGCGCTCGGCGATTCCGCACGGTACGCGGGCGACGTCGCGTTCCCGCGGTTCGCGTTCGAGGGCTAGTCGATCGGGATAGCGCTATGACAGAGCGACGTGCGCGCGGATCCAGTCCGGCCGGACGCGGGACCCGCCGCACGTCGCGCTCTGCCAGATCGCGCCCGGCCGCCGAATCTCCGGCGGCCGCGCCGAAGCGGACGACCCGCAGGCGGTCCGAATCCGCCGAGAAGAAGGCCGAGCCGCGGCAGATAAAGCCGCGCGCCGCCGAACACGATCGCACCATTCTCGGGCTCTCGACCGGCAAGGCGGTCATCCTGGCCATCGTGGTGTGCGCCCTGGCGCTGACCCTGGCTGTGCCGCTGCGCACCTACTTCACCCAGCGCGCCGAGGCCGCGCACCTCGCGCAGGAGCGCATCGAACTCGAAGCCGATCTCGCCAAGCTGCGGGATCGCCGTGCACAGCAACAGGATCCGGCCTACGTCCGCTCCGAGGCCAGGGACCGGTTGCGGCTGGTCATGCCCGGCGAGACGCCCTACATCGTGCAGGTGCCCGGTATCGAGGCACCCGCGCCACCCGCTGCGCCGACCCAGTCGAAGGCCCCCGAGCCCTGGTACACCGAACTGTGGCGCAGTATCTCCCAACCGCAGCAGGCCCCGGCGCCGCCAGCGGCCGCATCGGCCGAGCCGCCTGCCGCACCGCCGCCAGCACCGGAAGGACCGAGGTGACCGCACCGACCGACCGCGATCTCGAGATCATCGCCGAGCAGCTCGGGCGCGAACCGCGTGGCGTACTCGCCGTCGCCTACCGCACCCCGGACGGGCTGCCCGCGGTGGTGAAGACCGCGCCGCGGCTGCCCGACGGCACCCCCTTCCCGACCCTGTACTACCTGACCGATCCGCGGCTCACCGCCGAGGCCAGTCGTCAGGAGTCCGCGGGTGTCATGCGGGAAATGACCGAACGCTTGGCCACCGACTCGGAATTGGCCGCCGCCTACCGCGCCGCACACGAGAGCTATCTGGCCGAACGCAATGACATCGAATCGCTCGGCACCGATTTCACCGGTGGCGGGATGCCGGAGCGGGTGAAATGCTTGCATGTGCTGATCGCGCATTCGCTGGCCAAGGGCCCTGGCGTCAATCCGTTCGGCGATGAAGCGGTGGCTATGGCAGCCGACCATGGCTTGCGTGGCACTGCGATTCCGGCCGACTGGCCGAAGTACGAACCGCCCCGCGCACCAGCCGACGGGCAGTGATATGAGCTCGGCGCTCGACATGATCACGGGCGCTGGAACGAATCTGCGCGTTGTGACCAGTGTGCGCGGCGATGAGTGCGGAGGCTGGGACCGGCGTGGGCGCCGCGATAACGATGCGCGCTGCTGTGGGCGCGGTGGAAATGGGCCGGGGGCTGAAATGAGCGGAGCGGAACATGAGTGATCGGGTAGCGGCAGTCGACTGCGGGACGAATTCGATCCGACTATTGATCGCCGATGTGCTCGGCGACGGCCGACTGGCGGATGTGCACCGCGAGATGCGCATCGTCCGGCTCGGTCAGGGTGTGGACGCGACCGGTTCGCTGGCCCCGGAGGCTATCGAGCGCACCAGGATCGCCCTCGCCGACTATGTCGCGATGATGCGGGAGGCGGGCGTCAGCCGGGTGCGGATGGTCGCCACGTCGGCCACCCGCGATGCCGCGAACCGCGAGGACTTCTTCGCCATGGCCCGTGCCGAACTCGGCACTGTGGTGCTCGGCGCCGAGGCCGAGGTGATCACCGGTGACGAGGAGGCGCGGCTGTCGTTCACCGGTGCCGTCGGCGAATTGGCCAGCGACGCGGGGCCTTTCGTCGTCGTCGATCTGGGTGGCGGTTCCACCGAACTGGTCGTCGGCGATAGCGACGGCGTGCGAGCCGCGTTCTCCGCCGATATCGGCTGCGTCCGCATTACCGAACGGTGCCTGCCCGGTAATCCGCCGACCGCCGAACAAGTCGCCGCCGCACGGGAATTCGCCACCGAACGACTATCCGAGGCCTTCGCCGAGGTGCCTGTCGACGGTGCGCACACCTGGGTCGGCGTTGCCGGCACCATGACCACGCTCGCTGCCGTCGCCCTCGATCTGCCCGAATACGATTCGGAGCGGGTCCATCTCACCAGCCTGACCCTGGACCAGGTCCGCGAGGTCTGCGATCGCCTGATCGGCATGAGTCACGACGAGCGTGCCGCCCTCGGCCCCATGCATCCGGGCCGTGTCGATGTGATCGGCGGCGGCGCCGTGATCACCGAGGTGCTCGCCTACGAATTGTCCCGTCGCGCGGATATTTCCGCCCTCATCGTCAGCGAACACGACATTCTCGACGGCATCGCCCTTTCCATCGCCTGAGGTGTTATCGCGACCCGTGCGGGTCGATCGAATTCATCGCCGCACCCGCGGGCAGATCTGGGCCGGGCCGTTGCCCGTGCATCCGGTGGTGCTGCCTTTCTCGGCCCGGTCGGAAGTGGCCGTTCACTCCACCTCGTCCGGCGTTGCCGCCCAGGTATTGCATGACGAAGTCGAGGCGGTGCGGTAGCCGGTTTCGACCCAGCGCCTGCTGTTCGCGCCGGTGCCGTGAGCCGGGTCCTCCGCGACATCGGATTGGATGTCGATCAGTTCGGCGGCCGTGCTGGGCGTCATCATGCCGCCCGATCGCGCCGCCGCCAGCATCACCCCGGCCAAGCACTGGGCCTGTAGTTCGATGCGTCGGCTGAGTTCCAGTCCGAGCGGTGACCGCTCGCCCGCGGTATCGATGTCCCGGTCGGCCGTGCGCAGGATGCCGGTGGAGGACTGCAGGTGGTGTCCGTATTCGTGCATCACCACGAACAGCAGGTAGTGCTCGAGCAGCGAACCCCAGCCCTGATGGATCGGATCGTCGGCGGGCCAGTACACGCGGCCGCCGCAATAGAAGGCGGCATCGGTCGGCCGGACCTGTTTCGAGCAGCCGGATGTCACGCTGTCCACCACGACGAGGTCGAGCGGCGCGACGGCCATACCGGCGGAATGCAACGTCGAGTCCCAGACCTCAGCCAAGCAGTTCAGCGCGGTCTGCACGAACTGTCGCTGGCCGGACGCGCTCATCTCGACCGGCGGCAGCTCACACCGCAGCGGTGCCAGCCGCAGATCGGCGTGCAGGGTATTGGCCGTGAGCGGGGGCTCCTGCGCCGCCTCGACGACGAGATCGGCTTGTTCGGCGTCCACCGCGGATACCCGCGCGCACCCGGTCCCGAGCAGCGATACCAGCGTGGCGATCACGGTGAGGAGCAGCGCCGCGGGCGCGCTCGAGCACTTCATCAGGTTCCCCCGTCCAGCTAACAAACGAGGGTTCCCCGTCCAGCGAGGCGCACTTTACCGGGAAGTCCCGGCGGCTTCTCGTCGAGCGTTGTCGGGAATGAGCTAGGTCACCGATCGGCCGGACCGACGATTATTCGATATTGCCTAGAATTCGCTAGATTGGCTCCGTGGTCGGATTATTACACGATGTTCGGGGTGGGCGACGGTTTGCTCCGAAAGCATCGCAGCGGTATGCGAAGGCATCGGGCGTGAGCAGGAAAACTTTGTTCGGGATGCCGGAAGTTCTCTGCCTATATGGAATGGTCTGAGCATGTCCGACGCAGCAATGGTGGAGCAACCGATTAGGGAGCGAACGCTGTTCGGTCACCCCATCGGGTTGACCAATCTCTTCGGCGTCGAACTCTGGGAACGGTTCTCGTTCTACGGAATGCTCACCATCCTCGGGTACTACCTCTACTACTCGACGACCGAAGGTGGACTCGGCCTGTCGCAGAGCACCGGGGTCGGGATCGTCGGCGCATACGGCGGGCTGGTGTATCTGTCCACGGTGCTCGGCGGGTGGATCGCCGACCGGCTGATCGGCATGGAGCGCACCGTCTTCTACGGCGGCGTCGTGGTGGTGGCCGGACATATCGCGCTGGCGATCCTGCCGGGACTGACCGGTGTCGGAGTCGGGTTGGTCTTGGTGGCGCTCGGGAGCGGCGGACTGAAGGCCAATGCGTCCTCGCTGCTCGGCACCCTCTACCGGCCGGGTGATCCGCGCTTCGACGGCGGGTTCACGCTGTTCTATCTCGGCATCAACCTCGGCGCGTTCACCGGACCGCTGCTGACCGGTTTGCTGCAACGGCATTGGGGCTTCCACTACGGCTTCGGCGCGGCCGCGATCGGTATGACGGTCGGGCTCACGCAGTACGTGGTATTCCGACGCAACCTCGGCACGGCGGGTAGGCATGTACCCAATCCGCTGCCGCGTACGGCCATCGGGCCGATCGCCACGATCGTGGCCGGTGCGGCCATCGTGGTCGCGCTGGCACTGGTCAGCGGGCTGGTGAACCTGGACAACCTCTCCGAGGTCACCACCGGTGTCATCATCACGGCCTCGCTCGCCTATTTCGTGATCATGCTGACCAGCGCCAAGGTGACCCCGATCGAGCGCAGTCGGGTCCGCGCGTTCATCCCGCTGTTCATCGCGAACGCGGTTTTCTGGTCGCTGTTCCAGCAGATCTTCACCGTGCTCGCGGTCTACTCCGATGAGCGGATGCGCTGGAGCATCTTCGGCTGGACCGCGCCGTCGAACTGGATCGGCTCGGTCGAGCCGGTATGGATCATCTGCCTGTCGCCGCTGTTCGCGCTGATGTGGACCAAACTCGGCAATCGCGCGCCGAGCACACCGCGCAAATTCGCCCTCGGCGTCATCGGTATGGGCCTGGCGTTCTGGTTGTTCGTGCTGTTCTCGGGCAGTAGCGGTAAATCCGTACCGGCACTCGCGGTACTGCTCATCATGGGTGGTTTCGCGGTTTCGGAGCTGCTGCTCTCACCGATCGGCCTCTCGGTCACTACCCAGCTGGCGCCCGAGGCGTTCCGTGCGCAGATGATGGCGCTGTACTTCTTCTCTGTTGGTATCGGCACGTCGATGTCCGGTACCTTGGCGCGGTTCTATGACGCGGAACACGAATTCGCCTACTTCGGCATCACCGGAGCAGTGGCGATCTGTGCAGGTCTGATTGTCGTCGCACTCACACCATGGGTGAGCCGACACATGGCTGGTGTGCATTAACAAGATCGGCGGAGAACCCGTCGTCGACAGCAAGGAGAAAGTGTGGCGACCCCAGGAACTCGATGGGGCGGTTTGTTCCGCACCAAATCGGTCGAACGGTCCATCCGCGACACCGACGAACCCGATTCGAAACTGCGCAAAGACCTGACCGCCTGGGATCTCACCATCTTCGGTGTCGCGGTGGTCGTCGGTGCTGGCATCTTCACGCTCACCGCGCGAACCGCGGGCAATGTCGCCGGGCCTTCGGTCTCCCTCGCCTTCGTCTTCGCCGCCATCGCCTGCGGGTTGACCGCGCTGTGCTACGCCGAATTCGCCTCGACCGTGCCGGTGGCGGGCAGCGCGTACACCTACTCCTATGCCACCTTCGGTGAGCTCGTCGCGTGGATCATCGGCTGGGACCTGATCCTGGAGTTCGCGCTCGCGGTGTCGGTAGTCGCCAAGGGGTGGTCGCAGTACCTCGGTGAGGTGATGGGGTCGCATTCGCCGATCCTGCATCTGGGTCCGATCGACTTCGATTGGGGCGCGGTGCTGCTCATCACGGTCCTCGGTGTGCTGCTTGCGGTCGGCACCAAGGTGTCCTCGCGGGTTTCTGCGGTGGCCGTCGCCATCAAGTTGAGCGTCATCGTGGTGGTGCTCGTCGTCGGCGCCACCTACTTCGACAAGTCGAACCTGACGCCCTACATTCCGCCGTCGCAGCCGGGCGCGGAGGGGGAGGGGCTGCACCAGTCGCTGTTCTCCTACTTCACCGGCGCCGGTCACAGCACGTTCGGCTGGTACGGCCTGCTCGCCGCGGCCAGTCTGGTGTTCTTCGCGTTCATCGGTTTCGACGTCGTCGCGACCGCCGCGGAGGAGACCAAGAATCCGCAGCGCGCGGTGCCCCGCGGGATCCTCGGCTCGCTGGTCATCGTCACCATTCTCTATGTCGCCGTATCCCTGATCCTGACCGGAATGGTGCCCTACACCGCGCTGGCGGGCGATCATGCGACGCTGGCAACGGCTTTCGCGCAGCACGGCGCCACCTGGACGAAGAACATCATCTCCATCGGCGCGCTCGCCGGACTCACCACGGTCGTCATGGTCATGTTCCTCGGGCAGACCCGCGTGCTGTTCGCGATGTCGCGCGACGGACTGTTGCCGCGCCGCTTGGCCCACACCGGCAAAAGCGGCACTCCGGTCCGGCTCACCATCGTCGTCGGGGTCGTCTGCTCCCTGCTTGCCGGATTCGTGGACTTCGGCACGCTCGAAGAAATGGTCAATATCGGCACTCTCTTCGCCTTCGTGCTGGTCTCCATCGGCGTGCTGATCCTGCGCCGCACCCGCCCTGAACTGCCGCGCGGCTTCCGCGTCCCACTGGTCCCGCTGATCCCGATCCTGGCCGTCCTGGCCTGCCTCTGGCTGATGCTCAACCTCTCGGTCGAAACCTGGCTGCGCTTCGTGATCTGGATGGCAATCGGCCTGGTCGTCTACTTCGCCTATAGCCGCCGACACTCCGTCCTCGGCAACGCCCCCGACCCGGATCCCGCCGACAACACCCCACCGTCCAGCTCGGTCGCCACGCGAGAGTAGCTGTCTCCCAAAGGGTCCGCGCCCCGAGCGGCCGTGGCCACAAGCATCGGTCCGTCCTGCCGCGTGTACTCGGACAACCCCGGATATGCACTCGCCGGTAGCGGGAATTCCGGTACGACAGTACGAGTCGGTACGCTAGCCGGGCGCCCCCATAGCCCAATTGGCAGAGGCAGCAGACTTAAAATCTGCAAAGTGTCGGTTCGAGTCCGACTGGGGGCACGTATTACATCTACACCTGCCGCCTGAACAGGCGCAGGCTTGCCGAGTGCGGGTGAGTTCATCCCGCGCTCAGGACTACTCGATGGCCGGTGCCGCCATCCACCGGCCATGGCGGCACGCGGTGCCCGCATCCGTCTATCCGGCTCCGATTGTCGAATGTCACGGCATGTGACCACTGACAATTCTGACCGGCGTTCACCTGGCCACGAGTCGGTTGAGGGAGGGGGTGGTCAGGGGACCGCCGTGGCCGACGTAGACGGTGGTCGGAGCGTGGCCAGCAATGGTCCGCATGCTGCCGGCGGCGGCGTCGGGGTCGGTCGCGAACATGGGCTGGTGCGCGATGCGGGCTCGCATGAGGCCGCCGGAGAGGGCATCGCCGGCCACAATGCTGTTGTCCGGCAACAGGACACAAACGGAACCAGGGGTGTGGCCGGGCGTGACGAAGGATCGGCCGATGCCGCCGTGCCGGGTCAGGTCTTCGTCGTCATCGAGAATGATGTCGGGTTCGATCGCCGGAATTTCGGCGCCGGCGAGCATGAGTTTCAGAAGTCGGGGCATGACGCTGGTGGGTTGCAGATCGACTCGCCCGCCGCGGCGGAGTCGGTCGGCGTCGTCGCGGTGGATGGCTATTGGTGCGCCGGTGGCTTCGCGCAGTTCCGCGGCCGAACCGGTGTGGTCGGCGTGGTAGTGGGTGAGCACGATGAGGGTGATATCGGTTGGGCGCAGGCCCGCGTCGGAGATCTGCCGCAGCATCGCCGGACCGCGCCCCCGAACGCCGGTGTCGACGATCATTGCCCTGCCCTCGTCGGTGACGAGGAAGGCGGACGAAGCGGTGTTCTCGACGGTGTATACGGTCATTTCTACTCCTGAATTGTGCTGTAGCGCTGATTAGTTCGGTTGATCTGACACGAAGCCCCAGGGTGGTCGGGGCGTGACCGGTGTGGTGCGCAGCCCTGGCAGGCCGCGGCGTCGGATGATGAGTTCGGCGATGACGATGTTGGGCAGCCAGCACAGAAACGGCAGTGGCGTATAGGCCTCGCGCAGGATCGTGGTGAACGGGTCGTCGCCGTGGACGAAGGGAATCTGCGCGAGGATCAGCACGCCGAACCACGACCGCAGCGTGACCGCCGCGTAGGTGAGTGCGAAGTTGCGGATCATCCACGCCTGGTGGTTGGCGAAGTCGCGCTGTCGGACGGCGCGGTAGCCCCGCCACGCCGTCCATCCCCACAGGACGGCGAGTGTGCCGAAGCCGAAGAATCCGTTCAGCCCGACCGAGTTGAACATCGACATGACCAGCGCCGCAACGGATCCGATCGCGACGCTGATCAGGTATGCCCGCCCGATGCCGCGGTGGATGCGCGGTCCTCGCGTGCGCAGCCGAGTGGCGAATTGCCAGGGGCCCAATGCCAGCGCGAGTCCGGCGAAAGTGATGTGCAGGTAGAAGGCCACCTGGATCGGCCACGCCCGGAAGCCGTAGTTGGCTGCGAGCCCGACTTCTCGGTGCGCGAGGGAATCGAGGGTGCCCTGGGCGTACTGGCCGACGAAGTATCCGGCGATCGTCAGCGAGGAAAGGGCGACCCAGGCCCAACTCCACCGCGCGCGTCGCGAGCGTGAATGTTGTTGGTCTTGGATCGGGGGTGCGGTGGAAACCATTGACGCTCCTGATTCTTGGCGGCTTCCAGAATGTAAGTGGCACTAACATAGCAGAATGTTAGAGTTATTTACATAGAGACTTTCGGTCGCGTTCGGCACTGCGCTCGCCGGTGTGGTCGCGGGGCGGCATCAGGAACGGAGCAATGTGGCACGCACGGCCTATCATCACGGCGCACTCAGGCAGGCGCTGATCGACGGCGCGCGGGAGATCCTTGCCGAACAGGGGTACGAACGCTTCAGCCTCAATGAGGTCGCCCGCCGGGTGGGTGTGAGCACCGCCGCGCCCTATCGTCACTTCGCCGGCAAGGAAGAGTTGCTTACCGCGGTGGCCGAACAGGGCTATGAATTGCTGCGACAAGACTTCGAGCGTGTGGCTACCGCTACGCCCGAGATCCGTGCGCGACTACTGCGCCTGGGTGGGGCCTACGTGCGTTTCGGACTCGAACATCCAGACCTGTTCGCGACGATGTTCCGCAGCCGCCCGGGTTCGGGCCCGATCGGCCTGGAAACCTTCGAAATACTCCTGAACGCCGTTGTGCGGGCCCAACAGTCCGGCGTGCTCTCCTCGCGGCCCTCGCCCGAACTCATGGCCCGATCCATCTGGTCGGCCTTGCACGGCATCACGGTCCTGAGCCTGCGCCAACCGCACGAACGGTTCGGCTTCAACGTGCCACCGGAAGACCTTGCGGCCGAAACCCTCTCGGCGCTGCTGGGGCTCTAGGGTGCGCCGAGCGCGCAAACGAAGCGGGCGATGCGCTACCCAGGTGCACCGATCAATGAGGTTGCGCTGCTGCGGGTTTCGCCCCGAGGGCACGGAGCAGCATGTCGGTGAGAGTGTCGAGTTCGCCTGGCTCGAGGGGGGTGGCGCGGACGGAGAGTCGCCAGTAGAGGGTGGCGGGGATGATGTCGAGGGCCAGTTCGGTGGGGAGATCGGCGGCTAGTTCGCCGCGGGTGATCGCGCGCTGGAGTAGTTCGGTGCCGCGGTCGCGCCGCGGGATGCCGATCATGGTGGCGACGACCTCGGCGAGTTCGGGATTGCGCGCCGTCTCGGCGATCAGGTCGGGCAGGATGCGCGAGAATCTGGGGTGGGTCAGCCATTCCAGCAGTGCGTCGAGTGTTTCGCGAAGATCGCCGCGTAGCGAGCCGGTGTCGACGGAGATCGCACGGGACACGCTGAACTCCGAGATCACCGCCATCGCCATCTCTTGTTTGGAGGGCCAGCGTCGGTAGAGCGCGCTCTTGCCGACGCCCGCTCGTTTGGCGACGGCCTCCATCGACATGCGGGCGAAGCCCTGCTCGGCGAGCTCATTCAAGACGGCCTCGGTAATCGATCTGGTGATCTCTGGTTGCAAGACGGCGGCGCCGGTCGGCGTGCGACGAGTCATGAGGTGATTGTAGCGAGTGGACGAGACGGTATCGTCCGGCGTACATTAGGACGGGACGGAACCGTACCGTCCTAATGTTAGGAGACCCGATGACCCCTCGTGAACTCGTCGACCATGCGCTGACCCTGCTGCTCGCGAAGGATATGGCCGGTTTCGCCGGTCTGTGGGCGACGGACGGGGTGCTGGAATTCCCGTTCGCGCCGCCGGGCTACCCGACTCGGCTGGACGGCCGTGATGCGATAGCGGACTATATGCGCGACTACCCGTCGATCGTGGATATGCGTGAGATCACCTCTCGGACAGTGCATCAGAGCGTCGACCCGAATGTGGTGATCGCCGAATTCGAGGCCGCCGGAATCGTTGTCGCCTCGGGCAAGTCGTACCGCATGCGCTACATCGCCGTGATCACCGTGCACGACAGCGAAATCCGGCATTACCGCGACTACTGGAATCCGGCGGCCGCAGCCGAGTTGCTCGGCGGCGCCGAGCAGCTGTCGAGCGCGTTTCATGGCGGTAGCCATGAGTGAGGTGCTCGTCATCGGTGCGACCGGGACCACCGGTCGCCGAGTCGCGGGTTTCCTGCGCGAGCGCGATGTGCCGATCCGGCTCGCGACGCGCACACCAGGGGACGACGACCGTGCGCAGGTCCGATTCGATTGGGCTGACTCGGCAACTCACGTAGCCGCGCTGCGTGGGGTGTCGGCGGTGTATCTGGTCGCCCCGATCGGCGTCCACGAGTCGGCGCCGCTGGTCGAGCCCTTCCTGAAAGTAGCGGTGCGTGAAGGAGTTCAGCGGGTGGTGCTGCTCGGCTCCTCCGCCGTGCCGTCCGGGCCAGCGGGATTCGGTGCGCTGTACGACCTGGTCCGCTCGACCATGTCGGAATGGGCGGTGCTGCGCCCGTCCTGGTTCATGCAGAACTTCACCGGCCAGCACGCGGCAGCCCTAGGCATGCACGGCGGCGAAATCGTCACTGCCACCGGGGAAGGAAAAGTGGCGTTCATCGACGCGGACGATATTGCCGCCGTCGCCGGGCATGCGCTCATCGATGCGGTCGCGCACAACACCGAGCACATCCTGACCGGACCCGATGCGCTCAGCTACGCCGATGCGGCCGCCATCATCACCGAACATATCGGGCGTCCGGTCACCCATCGGGCGATGTCGGTCGCCGAGATCACCGTCCGACACATCGAATACGGCATCCCCGCGGACTTCGCCGCCATGCTCGCCGGTCTAGACGACGACATCCGTGTGGGCGCCGAAGACCGCGTGACCGACACCGTCGAAACCGTCACCGGCCGCAGCCCACGGTCCTTCCGCGACTTCGTGAAGGCGGAAATACGGTGAAGCAGTTGCTGTTCCACGACGACATCCAGTTCTGGTTCGAGACGGCGCGCTTGCTCGGACACGCGAGTTACGGCGGCGCCGATTTCGGTGAGGTTGTGGCGACCGCCGCCCGAATCGATTCCGGCGACTACGACAGCTGGTACGACGCCTGGCTCGCCACCGCCGAGCGGCTCAGTGCGGAAGCCGCTGTGGCGCGGCCGATCAGCGCGCGCGACGGATTTCTGCGGGCGTCCACCTATTACCGCTGCGCCGAGTTCTTCCTGCACGGCAACCCGAAGGACCCGCGCATCGACTACGCCCGCGGGCGCGCCGTCGAGTGTTTCCATGCCGCCATCGCCCACTTCGACGGGATCGAACCGGTCGAAATCCCCTACGAGGGAACAGTTCTGCGCGGTTACCGCTATCGAGCGCCCGGGCCGGGTCCGAAACCGGCGCTGATCATGCACAACGGATTCGACGGCTCCGCGGAGGAACTGCATTTCTTCGGCGCGCCCGGCGGCCAGGAACGCGGCTACGACGTGCTCACCTTCGACGGGCCGGGACAGCCGAGCGCGATCCATCATGACAAGCTGCCGTTCCGGGCGGACTGGGAGCGCGTCGTCGGCCCGGTGGTGGACTACCTCACCGCCGATCCCGAAATCGATCCGACCCGGATCGCGCTGCTCGGGGTGAGCCTCGGCGGCATGCTCGCACCCCGCGCCGCCGCGTTCGAGCCACGGCTGGCGGCGGTGGTCGCGGTCGACGGCGTCTACGACGCGGCAACGGCACTCACCCCGTACCTGTCGATCGACCGCGACGAACTCGCCCGCCGCGCCGCCGCCGAGGAAGATCAGGAACTGGACCGCATCATCGCCGCCGCCCGCACCGCACACCCCACCCTGCGCTGGGCCTGCGACCACGGCAGATACGTGATGGGCGTCGCGACCGACCGCGAATTCCTCGCTGCCTATTCGGCGTATCACCTGATGGACGGAGTAGCCGAGCGGATCACCTGCCCGGTACTGGTCTGCGAGGCGGCCGACGACCTGTACTTCGCTGGGAATTCGGCGGAGGACTCCGAACCGCGCCGCCTGTACCGCCACCTCACCGCACCCAGAACCTTGCTGACCTTCACCGACGAGGAGGGCGCCGCCGCACACTGCCACAGCGGCGCCCAACGCTTGGCCGTCGCCCGCATCTTCGACTGGCTCGACCGCACGGTGTGATCTGGCGCCGCCGCTGCTCGGCACTCGCCTCGCGCTTTCGGTTCTGAACGCCTCGTGGTCTCGAACGCAGTACGTGAGACAACAGCGATCGAGCTGAATCGGTGGGGCCAGTTCGGCGTGGCGTAGGTCCTCGACGTCGCGGCGGGTACGGCCCGTTCTGAGCATGCTCGATCGGGCCACCGCCAGAGACGGTGCATCTTTGGCCTACTTGGATTCGACCCGCCCCATCGGGTTGGGGTCGGCGGTCAGCGCGTCGCGCGCTGCCTGCCAAGCGGGTTCCCCGGGGTAGAGCTCGCTGCGGAGGTAGGCGCAGGTGAGCCGCTGGACTGCGGACACTCGCTCGGGGTTCTCGTCCGTGGTCTCGGCGACGTCATATCCGGAGACCCCGCCGAGCCCATGCTCTGCGTCGAACAGGGTGAGCAGCGACTTGGGGCCGGGCGCGAGGAAATACGGATCGGTGTGCCAGTCCGGGCCCCGAACCGTGAGGTGGGTAGAGGAGTCCTTATCACCCGCGACCACGAGTGTGGGCGTTGTCATCTGGGAGAAGTCTGTGGTCGAGAAGAAGGGATAGTTCTCGGCGACGGACTCGGTGAGGGCGTCGCCGCCGCGGCCGGGGGCGGCGAGCAGTACCCCCGCCTTGATCCGGGGCTCGGCCAGGTCCACTTCCGTTCCGTCGTGCGGATCGATGAGCCGGGCGCCCAGCAGCAGGCTCGCGGTGTGCCCGCCCATCGAGTGCCCGGCGACGGCGACCTTGCTTCGGTCCAGACGCCCGAGGAGCTGCGGGACGGCGGCCTCGATCGCGTCGAGCCGGTCGAGGATGTGCGACATGTCTTCGGCCCGTGATCGCCAGTACAGCGGTGCCTCGGGAGTATCGGGAGCCAGGCTCAGTGTTGTCGAACTCAGATGTGTGGGCTGGATCACGACGAATCCGTGTGCCGCCCAGAAGTTGGCGAGGGGGGCGTAGCCGTTCAGCGAGGAGAGGTTGTTCGAGTAGCCCTGACCGTGCGAGAGGAGGATGACCGGCAGTTCGTTCCCGGTCACGGGTGCGGACACTCGCACCTGCAGGTCCACGGCTCGGTCCGGAGTCGACAGCACTACCGGACCGACCGACAGGACCGGAGTCGGCGAGGTGAAGGTGTCGGCTGGGTAAGTCGATTCACTCATGATGCGTATTTCCCTTCAATGGCCTCTGGTGCCGGTCTCGTTCGGCTGGGCGGCTGGTGCGGCGGTCAGGTGGGTTCGGCTTCGATTAAGCTGAAGCGGAGCGTTGCTCCGATTAATATACGGAGCGGTGTTCCGCTTTGTCAACGGCCATGGAAGGAGAGCGTGGTGCCCACTGCAGGCCAGTCCGGGGAGGTGCCAGCCCGAAGCAAGCGGGCCGACGCGCTGCGCAACCAGCAGACGCTGCTTGCTGCCGCCGCGGCGGTGTTCGTCACCTCCGGCGTCGATGCGCCGATCCGGGAGATCGCGGCCAGAGCGGGCGTCGGGATGGGAACGATCTACCGCCACTTCCCGACTCGGGCGGATCTCGTTGTCGCTGTCTACCGCCACCAGGTCGAGGCATGCGCCGAGGCCGGTCCGAGCCTGCTGGGTAGTGCCGACTCTCCGCTTGCGGCACTGCGTCAGTGGGTCGACCTCTTCGTTGACTTCCTGGTCACGAAGCACGGGCTCGCTAACGCGCTGCAATCGGACAGCAGCGGCTTCGACGCCCTACACACCTACTTCCTCGACCGCCTGGTGCCCGTCTGCGCCCAGTTGCTAGACGCCGCAGTCGGCGCTGGCGAAATCGAGCCCGGTACGCACGCCTACGAACTGATGCGCGGCATCGGCAACCTCTGCATCGGACGCGGCAGCGACCCGCGCTATGACCCCCGCCGTTTGGTCGAACTACTGCTGCGGGGACTACAGCGACCGACGACTACGTGATACCGGCTGCGGCGGAATGCGGGAGAAAACCATGATCGGGCAAGTTGCCCGCGATCGTGCTCGATGCTGGTGGCGGTGCCGCGCATCGCACGGAAAAAGTAGCGGTGAGATCGACGAATGCCGTTGTAGCGCTATCATTTACGGATTCGCGTTTCTTGCACCGGTCGATCGAGGTCGGGGCGGGGGACATCCCATATCGCCAGCGTATTTCCGCCGGATGGCAGGGAAGGCTTGTTACGATGATCGAGGATATCCAGGGAGGTGCGGTGTCGGACGTCGAGCGAGTACCGGCGGGCGTCGACCCTTCGAAGCCGAACTCGGCCCGGGTGTACAACTACCTGCTGGGTGGTAAGGACAATTATGAGGTGGACCAGATGCTGGCCCGCCGCATGTTGCAGATAGCGCCGGATACCAAGACGCTGGCCTGGCTGGTCCGCAAATTCATGCTCCGCGGCGCCGAGATAGCGGCCGAGGCGGGCGTGCGCCAGTTCATCGATATCGGTGCCGGGATCCCGGCCTCACCAAGCCTGCACGAGACGGTCCAGCGGATCGATGCGTCGTCGAAGGTGGTGGCCGTCGACTACGACGCGGTCGTGTTCGCGCATAACAACGCGCTGCTGTCCCGTCTGCCCGGGGTGACTCCGATGCTGGCCGATGTACGCCGTCCGGATGACATCATCGAGCGAGCGCGCACCGAGGCGCAGATCGATTTCTCACAGCCGGTCGCGATTGTGCTGGTCGGCGTGCTGCACTACATCATGGACGAGGAACATCCGGCCGAGATCATCGCGCGTTTCCACGAGACGCTGGCGCCGGGCAGCTACTTCATCTTCACCCACGGGTCCGATGAAAGCGATCCGGAGTTCATCGCGCAGTCGACCGCTCAGGCCGCAGGTAGCACGGCCCAGGTCCTCTTCCGAACTCGCACCGAGGTGGCCAAGTACTTCGACGGTTTCGAAATGCTCGAGCCCGGCCTGGTGCCCGTGCAAGACTGGCTCGACGGTGCAACGCCGAAAACCGGGCTGGTGCTCATCGGCGGCGTCGGCCGCAAGAACTAGCCGAGAACGCCGGGCCGCAACAGTATTCGGGCGGCCCGTTCACTGCGCCGCGGCGATGGCATCGGCGCGCGCCACCATCGCGTCGGCGATCTCCCGTGGTCTGCGGCCGAGCCCGCAGGCACTCGCGACCCCGTCGACGGGTCGACCGAGCGCGCTCTCGACCATATGCAGCGTCTGCACCTGCTCCGCCTCGGTCGGGGTGTCGTGTACCAGGCCGGCATAGAAGGCGGTGCCGTCACCCAGCCGCAGGTCCTTCAGCGGCGCATAGAATTCCGGCAGCGTCGACGGCGGCACATCACCCGCCGCCAGCGGTCCGTGTACGTACTCCAAGACGCGGCCCGAGGGCCAGTGCCGCGCAATGGAATTGGCCAGATCCACCAGCGGCCGGGTATCACGCATCTTGGCGCGTGACTTGTTGTTCATGCTGCCGAGGCACAGGTGCACCCCGAATCGGGTGTCCGCCGGTGCTGCGGCGGCGAGCGCGGCGATGCCACGGCCCAGTCCGAGTGCCGCCTCCACCTGCCGGTGTGCCGGTTGCATTTTCGATAGCAGCACCAATTCGGCGGTCGCCTCCAACTGGATGACGACGTCGTCGCCGACCAGGTCGCGGATCGCCGCGATATCGCGCACGGAGGCGTCGGTGAACGCCTGCTTATGTGATCGCAGGCCGGATGGGCCAAGGGCGATGAACGTCAGGGTGAAATCGGTCGGCATGCCCATCTGCAACGAGAGGCCGGGCAGATCGCGTGCCTCGCGCAGTTTCTGGAAGACCGGCAGCGCCTCTTGGGTCTCGCGAAGGTAGCCGAGATCCATCATGCCGCCGGTGAGTTCGGCGCCACGGGTGACGCGGTGCAGGGTGCGTTCCTGGCTGGTGCCCCAGCTGCCGGGCTTGCGTACCTCCAGCGCACCCTGGGATACCAGATCCGCGATGATCGGCTGGATGTAGAACTCGTAGCGGCTCGTCTCGCCGGTCGGCAGCGTACGCAGCCGCGAGCCCGCCCCTTCCAGCATCGCCCGCATCGCATCATCCGTGCTCTCGGCCGGGAAACTACCAACAAAGTGCACACCACGCGCGACCATGTCCGGATTGTATAACGCAACCTTCCCGCATCCGGTCCAACGCCCGGCATGTCCGCTGTGTCGGATGTGCCGTCGAGGTCGGAGCGGGCCATGTTGCCATGACGAATCATCTTGTGCGGTGTCGTGATTCGCCAGAATGTGGCGCAATTTGCAACTATGGCCCAGTTTGGGTGCTTGCCACTCGACGCAGGCCCTGGGGGTGGTGGCGGGATCGGTCGATCCGGACGACTTCGCCCAGCTCATACCGCGTGAGCGCGACTGAGGGAGCGATCGCGTACGTATTGACCTGCTGTGCAGTCGGATTCGGGTCGCCAGCGAGATTCCGATCAGTGCCGCAACGGAATCGGGGACCGGACGTCGATTTACATGACGCGTGCAGCAATTCTTGCGCGGCGGCGAACTCGCGCTATAGCCTGCCAACTGAACGGCTGATCAGGATGTCAGACTGCCGATTCTCATACATCACCAAAGGGAGCGCGTCCCGTGCGAAGCTCGGTTCGGTCCATTATCGCATTCGCGGCCACAGCGTTGCTCTGTCTCGCGCCGGGGGTAGCCGATGCCGACGACACCGCGGCGTCGGGTGGTTGCCAGGCGGTTACCTTCCCGGTGCCGCAGGGGAATCTGGCCGGGACGCTGTGTCTGCCGCAACAACCGACCGATGTCGTCATGGTGTTGATGTCGGGCTCCAATTACAACGCTGGCTACTGGGACTTCGCCTACCAACCGGAGACCTACAGCTTCCGCCGGGCAATGAACAGGGCCGGTTTCGCGACGCTGACGATGGACCGGCTCGGTAACGGCCACAGCACCCACCCCCCGGCCATGACACTGACCGCCACCGCCACCGCGGACGCCCTGCACGAGATCGTCCAGTCGCTGCGGCACGGTTTCGCTGGTGCGCAACCCTTCGGCAAGGTCGTGACGGTTGGTCACTCGCTGACCTCGGGAACCTCCGTCATCGAGGCAACCGCGCACAACGACGTCGACGGTGTACTGCTCACCGGCTACTCGCACACCCTCAATATCCCCGAGGTACTCGGCGTTATCGCCACCTACTACCAGGCGGTCAACGATCCCGTATTCGCCGGTCGCGGAATGGATTCGGGCTATCTCACGACCCGGCCCGGTACCCGGGCCAAGGACTTCTTCGGCCCGGACGCCGACCCGAAGGTGGTCGAGTTGGACGAGCAGACCAAGGAGGTCTTCTCGCTCAGCGAATACCCGGATGGCCTGACCTCCACGCTGCCGGGGATGTCCGCCTTCATCAAGGCGCCCGTCATGATCGCCAACGGCAGCATGGACCGATTGTCCTGTGGCCCCGCGTATTCGATCTGCCGGGACGCCCCCACCCTGCAGGCGGCGGAGGCACCGTACTTCGCCCCCGCCGCGAAACTGCACACCTTCGTACTGCCGGGCAGCGGACATTCGGTGAATCTCGCACCGAATACCGCTGCGTATCAGCAGGCCGTCGTCGACTGGGTGAACACGACCATCAAGTGACGTTCCGCCTGAGGCGGGTTGTCACGCAGCGATCTTCGCGCGATACGGGTGCGGCGTCGCGGTCGTGCGCAGTATGGCGATCGGCTGTTTGCGCAGTCCCATGGCGGCGGCGGCCAGTGCGGCGCCGAATGCGGAGATGGCACTGAGCGTGGCGCCGAGGTCGAGACCGGCACTGGCGATTCGGTGCTCACCCGCCCCGAGGTTCGAGGCCATGTCATTGCCGAAGAGCCAGCTGAAGAGTCCGGCATGCGATGCGGATTCGGTGAGTCCGCGCAGCTCCGGCGCCTTGCTGTTGAGATACAGCAGGGCGATGAGCACGAAGAGAGCGGTCACGCCACTGGTACCCATGACCAGGCGCGACAGCGTCTGGCTGCGCACCCGGAAATACAGCACGACCGAGAAGACCGTGCCGACCACTGCCATGGTGATCAGAACGGCCCATCCGCCGCTGATGCTCACTGTGTCCTGACCGCCCGATTGCCAACTGCTGCTGGTGAAGCCGTCGATTCGGCCGAAGGCATTGGCGCTGACCGTGCCGTTGGGTCCGGTTGCCGAAACCCAGGGCTGGAACAGTAGTAGGAACGTGAGCAGACTCAGGCCCGCTGCACACAGGTAGCCCCAGTCGGATCGTAGATCGAAACGTTGCGCGGTCAGTTCGCGAATGCGATAGCCACTGTTCTCGGACCGGCCGAGCTGAACTTCATTGACTTGCCAAGGCGTTGCGTATGCCATTTCTAACCACACCTGCTGCGCCACTTCCTGATCGAGGAAGCGGGCACTGCGGGGCATGTCCTCCTGCGGGACCGAATAAAAGGAATTGGTCAGGACGACATCGTCCTGTTAACAGGAAGTTACGTTAGGCCGCTTCGCTCCGTAGGGGCAACGTGATCCCATGCACAGACTTCGGTGTTACGGCGGCGTCGAAAGCCGTGGTCCGAGCGTTGCTCACCCGGATGGTGACGGTGAATTCCGCTCTCTCATAGGTGTTTTCGTGGCAGGTGTACCGCCGCGGCAGCCGAGCCGGTGCGGCGGCAGTGCGAGTGGCATCGGCGCCGCGGTTGTGACCCGATCAACAACTCCGGCAATGGAATCGAGCTACTGACTACTCAGTAGTAACTGGTATCGGCTCTCGAGTCCGTCCAGTAATGATTCGAGGCCGACCTCGAATGCGACCTGATCGATTCGCTGTTGCCGGTCGGCGAGTAGGTGAGCTTCGTTCAGGTGTGGGTATTCGTCGCCGTAGACCTCGGCGTCGGCGGGGAAGCCCGCGGCGAAGGAACCGAGGGAGGAGCCGGTGAGGAAGTAGCGCATAAGCGTGCCAACGGTTGTCGCCTCCCGGCGCGGCCAGTTCGCCGCCACCAGACCGCCGAAGACGGCATCGGCCATGCGCAGCGCGTTGCGGCGGTGGCCGGGTCCACTCGCCAGTGCCGGGACGATGTTCGGATGCGCGGCGACCGCGATCCGATAGGACTGGGCCCAGCGTCGCAATGCCGACCGCCAGTCCGGATTGTCGGCCGTCAGTTCGCCGAACATCGACGTGTCCACCTCGCCGAGTACGGAATCGACCAGCGCGTCGATGAGTTCGTCCTTGGTGCCGACGTGGTTGTACAGCGACGGTCCCTGTACGCCGAGTTCGGCGGCGAGGCGGCGGGTCGAAACGGCAGCCAGTCCTTCCGCGTCGACAAGGGCCAGTGCGGTCTCGACGATGCGCTCGTGGCTGAGCAGTGGTCGGCGGGGTCGCGCCATGTATCGCCTCCTCTCGGTGCTCGCATTCTTGCAGCAGCCGGAAAAAACTTGCGCTGTTAGTTTCGGTGCCTTACGGTTGGATCGAAACTTGCGCTGCTAGTTTTTGGAGAGCGATGACGAGATCCACCGGGCAGGCGTTATGAATGCGACGCTGTCTCTTGCGAGCATTCTGGCCGAACAAGCGAGAAGGCGACCGGGCCGGATCGCGCTGATCGAGGGCGCACAGCGGATCACCTTCGCCGAGCTGTGGGAACAGGCGCGGGGCCAGGCCGCCGCGCTGATCGAGTTCGGTGTGCGGCCCGGCGACCGAGTGGCGCTGATGTGCCCCAACACCGCCGACTTTCCGGCGGCCTACTACGCGATTCTCGCCGCCGGCGCGGTGGTGGTCCCGGTGCATCTGCTGCTGACGGCGGGTGAGGCCGAACATGTGCTGCGCGACAGCGATGCTCGGCTGCTGGTATGCCATCCGTGGTTCGCGGAAGTGGGTGGGACGGCTGCCGGGGCGGTGGAGATACCTTGTATCGATCCGAATTCCCTTACCGCACAACCCCTTGCGACCTTCGTGGCGCGGCGGCCCGAGGACCCGGCTGTGGTGTTCTACACGAGTGGGACGACCGGTGTGCCCAAGGGCGCCGAGCTCAGTCACCTGAATATGGTGATGAACGCGACGGTGAATGCGTTCGACGCCAACGACGTACGTAGCGACGATGTGGCGCTCGGCGCACTGCCGCTGTTCCACGTCTACGGTCAGACGGTCTCGATGAACGCCACCTGGCGTGCCGGCGCCACCCTGGTGCTGCTGCCCCGATTCGATGCGGTCGAAGCCATTCGGCTGATGAATGCCAAGGGCGTCAATACCTTTCACGGTGTGCCGACGATGTATGTCGGTCTGATCGCCGCGGCTCGCGAGTTGCCGGACCCGCCGCGGCTGCGGCTGTGCATCTCTGGTGGCGCATCGCTGCCGCGGCCGGTGCTCGAGGCGTTCGAAGAGGTCTTCGGTGCGCCGGTCCTGGAAGGTTACGGGCTGTCGGAGACCTCGCCGACGGCGGCGGTGAACCAACCCGATTTCGGTGTGCGGCCGGGAACCGTGGGACATTCGGTCTGGGGTGTCGAGGTGGAGATCACCGATCCGTCCGAGTCCGCCCGGATCGCGCTGTTGCCCACCGGTGAACTCGGCGAGGTGGTCATCCGCGGCCACAATGTCTTCAACGGGTATCTCGGTAAGCCGGAGGTCACGGCCGCTGCGGTGGTCGACGGCTGGTTCCGCACCGGCGACCTGGGTGTCAAGGATGCCGACGGGTACCTGACGATCGTCGATCGGATCAAGGACATGATCATCCGCGGCGGGTTCAATGTGTACCCGACCGAGGTCGAAGAGGCGCTCCTGCGGCACCCGGCTATCGCCGCGGTCGCGGTCATCGGTCTGCCGGACGAGACCTACGGCGAAGAGATCTGCGCGGTCGTCGTGCCCGCAGGGACGGTGACCGCCGCCGACGTGATCGCTTACGGGCGTACGCATTTGGCGAAGCACAAGTATCCGCGGCGCGTCGAGTTCGTCACCGAACTTCCACTCGGTCCCAGCCACAAGGTCCTCAAGCGAGAGCTCAGGAAGCAGTTCATCTGAGGTGCTGTCCACGCAGGAAGGGGCGTGGACGGCACGCACTCGCCCCGGATTCCGCGCCGGATCTGGCATGCGCCTGCAATGCCCGGATGATCGGTGACGGCGGAAAGCTTCAGCCCGCAACGCTTCACTCGGGGCGGCGCGGCCGATGCCGCGCCACCCGACTGCGAAAGGTGTTGCGCGGCAACGTCATACTTCGAGATCCTCTTCGATGCCCTTGAGCCGGTGCCGTGCCAGCGCGAGGTTCGCCCGGCCGCGGTCCAGGGCGATGTAGAGGAACAGGCCCTTGGACTTTCGGCCGGTCATCGGGCGAATGATGTGGTATTGACCGCTCAGCGTGATGAGCACATCCTCGATATCGTCCTCGAGCTGGAGTTGCTCGATGGTCCGCAGCTTGGCGCGCACCACCTCGGTATTACCCGCCGCGGCAATCTGCAGGTCCAGGGTCTTGGAACTGCCGAGCATCCCGAGTGCCATGCCGCTGCTGTAGTCGACGACGGCAGCGCCGATCGCGCCGTCTATCCCCATCATGTCCTTCAGCGCCAGATCCATATTCGTCATATTCGTTCCTTTCGATCGGTTTTCTGGGTCCGGTCTTTGCTGGAGTCGGTTGCCGTCAGGTGATCGGCGATGGCACGGGCCACCGGGCGCGACTCCAGATGGAGGCGGCCGACGTTCACCTCGGGTCCGGCGAGCACCATCAGCGAGGACCAGCCCGCGGCGTAGATCACCACGTGCCCGCTCGCGCCGTGCACCACGACCTCATGGAATCCGCCGCCGTGCGCGGTCGCGGACAGCTGGTACGACAGCGACAGTTGGGCCGACGCCAGCGCGGCCATCCTGGTCGGCTCGATATCCGGTGGCAGATCGTGCGCGACGAGCAGGCCGTCGCTGGAGGCGACCAGCGAGCCGGTCACGCGAGGGAGACGATCGCGTAGCCCCTTCAGCTCCGCCAGCACCACCGCATTCGGTTCGGGCCCGGTCATCGCCACCTTCGTCAACCTTCCCCTCAGTTCGCCGAGCAGTTTCTTCCGCGCGGTCACGCAAGCTCCTCCAACGCCGCATGGAGACGGATGAGCAGATCGCGGTCAACGGGCTTCCAGTTGTCCGGGTCCGGAGTCGGGGCCGGGACCGCTACCGGCTGCCGGACCCGGCGCGGCAGGAACTGCCGCGGCTCGGTGACCGCGACGGCGGTCGGCACGGTCGGTACCAGTTCGGACCACACGGTCGCGACGGGCACCTGGTCGGGTGCCTCGATCAGTCCCGCCGTGGTCAGCTCCCGCACCGCCACCAGCGCGCCATAACTGGTGCGGCCGAGGTCGCGGGCGATTCCGGCAATGCTGCGTCGGCCATCGGCGGCGGCGAGCACCTCGGTCTGGCCGCCGGTGAGCGTGACGCGCCGCCGCCGGACGCGGCGCACCGGCACGACGGGTGCGCGGTCGACCAGTTCCGCAGGCCATGGTTCGGCTTCCGGATCACCCCGCCGCGCGCATTCGTGCAGGAGTACTCGGGGCGGGATGTGGCAGACCGGGGTCAACCAATGTGGCGGTGCCGGTCGGAATTCGGGAACGACGGGCGTGGCGAGCAGGAAGTAGGCGGCGTCGAAGACCGACAGCAACGCCAGGGTTTCCAGCCGCGGCCGGGCCAGCACACTGCGCGGATCTCCGGCCGCGGCCCGTCGCAATTCCTCCGCGGTCGCCACTCCCGCCGCGACGGCGAGCAGGTCCAGATTGGCTGTGCGCAGACAGTCCGCGGCAGTTATCGCGCCGTCCGCGAGGTGAAATGCGCCATCGCCCGCGCACAGCACTCCCGTGCTTCTTTCCTTTTCCAGTCGCCGCAGTTCGGTCGCGACGTCAACGCCCATGTGCGCCCTCGGCCAATTCGGCGAGAATTGCGCGGAGCCGGAATCTCGCGATGGCCAGATTTCCGGTGTCGTCGTCGAATAGCACGTGCACGAAAAGCCGACCGTCGAAGTCGCCGTTCACCAGATTCAATAGGTGATAGCCGCGGGTGCCGCAGGCGATGATCTCGGTGAGGTCGTCGTCGCGGCCGGTCGCCAGGGCCGGGCAGCCGAGCACTGTGCGGACCACGTCGGTGGTGGTCGCGGCGTCCTCGTGTTGGTCGACGAGGTCGTGTTGGCCCGCCGCGGCGATCGCCAGACCGCTTGCGCCGTCCACCAGTGTCACGCTGCGCGCACCGGGAATGTCCATGATGCGTTTCAAGCAGTCGTCGATACCGATCACCGCGCCCGGCCTGTCGTTCGGGGATTCCAGCGGTCCAGACGCTACACACTGTGGGCGAGTGATGGAAGGTGAATTACGCGGGATTTTCGGCGAGCGACACATTTTCCCCGGATACGCCGCTAAGAATACCCCTCGGTATCAATACCTTTCGGTATCGAACACGTCATCCAACCTGAATATCATTCGGAATCGGAGCCTTTGGGTACTCGACCAACGAATACCATTCGGTATTAACAGCTTTCGATGCCGGATGGCGACGAGCACGGCGTTCGCCTGATTCGGTATTCGACTCAGCAAACGGGTATATCCAGCAGAGCTATTGTGTGGCGAACCTTCGGCCGACTACGCGGCCCAGCTGTGCGGGACCACGAAGGCGGGGCGGCGTTCGGGGCGTAGCCAGTGCACCGATGCCGGGCGGGGCTCAGTGGCGGGGGCGGCTTCGGCGAGGACGGCCAGCAGGACGGCGGTGAGGGCGGCGAGTTCTTCGTCGGTCGGGTTGCCGCGCTCGACTTTCAGGAAGGTGGTCATCGGCGCTACTCCTATTGGGGTGGATTGCCGTGCTTGCGCATCGGGAGATCGGCGTGCTTGGTGGTGAGCATGGCCAGTGCGGCGATCAGGGCGGGGCGAGTGTCGGCGGGGTCGATGACGTCGTCGACGAGACCGCGCTCGGCCGCGTAGTACGGGTGGATCAGTTCGGTGCGGTATTCCTTGATCTTCTGCAGGCGGGCGGCGTCGGGATCGTCGGCGGCGGCGATCTCGCGCCGGAAGATGACATTCGCCGCCCCCTCGGCGCCCATGACCGCGATCTCGTTGGTCGGCCAGGCCAGTGCGAGGTCGGCGCCGATCGAGCGGGAGTCCATGACGATGTAGGCGCCGCCGTAGGCCTTGCGCAGCACCACCGAGATCCGCGCGACGGTGGCATTGCAGTACGCGTACAACAGTTTCGCGCCGTGCCGGATGATGCCCTCGTGTTCCTGTGCCACCCCTGGCAGGAAGCCGGGCACGTCCACCAGCGTGACGATCGGGATATTGAACGCATCGCACAGCTGGACGAACCTGGCCGCCTTCTCCGATGCTTCGATATCGAGTACACCGGCCAGGACGCTGGGCTGGTTGGCGACGATCCCGACCACCCGTCCGTTCAAACGCGCCAGCGCGCACACGATATTGGCCGCCCAGTGCTCGTTCACTTCGAACAGCACGCCGTCGTCGACGATTTCCTCGATCACCGCGCGCATGTCGTAGGGGCGGTTACTGTCGGTCGGCACCAGGTCGTAGAGCGATTCGCTGCGCCGGTCGGCCGGATCCGTACTGGCGATCACCGGTGGCTGTTCGTGATTGTTCGACGGCAGCAGCGACAGCAGGAACCGCACGTCGTGCAGGCAGCTCGCCTCGTCGTCGTACAGGAAATGCGCCACCCCGGAGGTCTGCGCGTGCACATCGGCGCCGCCGAGGCCTTCCATGCTGATGTTCTCACCGGTCACCGCGGTCACCACCTCGGGTCCGGTGATGAACATCTGGGCGCTGCCGCGCACCATGAAGACGAAATCGGTCAGCGCCGGACTGTAGGCCGCGCCGCCCGCGCACGGTCCGAGCATCACGCTGATCTGCGGGATGACCCCGGACGCGCGGGTATTGCGCCGGAAGATACCGCCGTATCCGGCCAGGGCGGTCACGCCCTCCTGGATGCGTGCGCCCGCACCGTCATTGAGGCTGACCAGCGGCGCGCCCGCGGCGACGGCCAGATCCATCACCTTGTGGATCTTGTGTGCGTGCGCCTCGCCGAGTGATCCGCCGAAGATCCGGAAGTCGTGCGCGTACGCGAAGACTCGGCGACCCTCGACGGTGCCCCATCCGGTGACCACGCCGTCACCGGGTGGGTGTTTGCGGTCCATGCCGAAGCCGGTGGCCTGGTGCGTGCGCAGGCCCTCGATTTCGACGAAGGAACCCGGATCGAACAGGGCCTCGATCCGCTCATGGGCGGTCTGCTTACCGCGCGCGTGCTGGCGCTCGGTCGCCGCCGGATCGGGTCCGGCCGCGGCGGCACGTTTGCGCTCGACGAGTTCGGCCACGTGAGCGCGCATCGAATTGATGCTCGGTGCGCGGTCGGCGACAGGGTCGGCGTCCGGTGCGTCGGCGGCGTTCGGTGGTTCGCTGATCATCAATTGCTCTCGCCTTTTTGTGCGGCTTCTGCATAGATGATCGCGATCCGGCCTCGAAACGTTTTCGTACACCGATCGCACTGAGATCAAAACTCAGTGCGGAGCCGGTCTCGCCAGCGCGAGCACGATCAGGCGGGGCATGACCATCGCGCCCTCGACCGTCCGCGGCTCGTGCAAATGTTCGGCGAGGGTGCGGTGGACTCGGCCGTGCAGTATGGCCCAGATCAGCGCGGCGATCTCGCGGACGTCGCCGGGGATGAGGATGCGGTCGCGCTGTGCGTCGGCGACGAGTTCGTAGAAGTTGCCTCGAGCCAGGTCAGATACTCGTCGAAGACGCGCACCAGTTCGCGATGTCCGGTGCGTCGGGTGAGGAACTCGTCGAGCAGTTCCAACAGCTTGTCCACGGCGACCCGATTGTCCTCAGGATTGGCTAGCAAGTCCCGCCGACCCGACTGCTGGTCCGGAAAGGCGAGATGCAGGACCAGGCCAGACCAGACGAGGTTGTCCCCGTCGCCGAGTCTGACGACCAGCCACTCCCGGAAACCGGTGAGTAGTTGCCAGTCGTTCCCAGCGTCAACGCCACTGAGGAAAGCAACGAACTGCCCAAAGGAGCCATCGAGGCCATACATGCCCGGCCTCTTGCCAACCTCATCGAATAACCGCTGGTAGTCCACGAAGCACCCTGCTCTCCGATGAAATTGAAGTCTGTCGAATCATCGTAAGGGTCCTGATGGACCAGATGTGCACGCTCATCGGCATAGACAGTGCGTTCAGCGGGCGCACGCGTCACGGCCCAGGGTGTTGACTGTCCACCGATACGAACGAGTCTCCGCCGCCGACCGGTTCGCGACAGTCGAATACGAGAGCCCGCCGGTCAATCGGAATCACGGAACCAAAACGAGGCGATCCTGGTCGAAGCTGGAAGGGGATTCGAATCGAATGCGCGATAGGTCACCGTGGCCGCGGCGTACGTGATCGTTGTGCGGTTCGGCGTGGCCGCCTCGCTGCTTCCTTCCGGACCTCATCGATCTGATCTCTGGGAACGAGTTCGATGATGTCTTCTCGTGAACTGATTGTCAGTTTCTGGAAGATCGCGGCCATCTGCGCGTCGACGGTTCTGCCGGAATTGCCTCGACGTGCCGCGATCGCGCTGTTCGTCCATCCCGCAGCAGCCAGGGTCGCGACCTGCTGCTCGGCTGCCGACAGCTCGCCCCAGCGTGATGGGGTGTGCTTGCGGGCGGGATGGTCCATCGCCAGCCTGTCCATGGACAGCGTGCCCAGCGCCAAGCGCTGCACCTCGCGCAGGTCGGGACGCAGCAGGGAGCCCTGCCGGTAAGCGGCGGCGAACGCCTCGGGCCCCAACACGCGGCGGGCGACATCGATCGCCTTTTTCGTTTCATCGGCGTAGACCCCCAGATCGCCGAAATAGACACCCGGCCCTGCTCGCAGCGCTTTGGCCCCTCCAGCGAGTTGAGTGGTTTCGGTCGCCAATGCCTCGAGTTCGGCCTGGTCGGTGCTGCCGGCCGCGATCGAATTCGTAATGGCCTGTGCCAATGACCATATCCGGATGAACACAGCCAACGCCGCGCCCCAGTGGTCGCCCGCGGCTTCCTGGCGTGCCATTGTTGCGCGCCCGAGGGCCAATGCCTCGATGGGATCACCGTGTTTGGTCAACGCGATCGCCCACGCCATCTCTGCCCAGGAGATCGCCCACCTGTCTCCGGACGCGGTGGCGTGATCGAGGTCACGTCGGTTGATCTCCAGGGCCTGCTGAGCCGATCCGAGGAAGCTCGCCGCCAATGCCTCGTGCCACTCGCTCCTCGACTCGCCACCGTGATCGCCCAGGGCATGGAACTTTTCGCGGGCGCGTGCCAATACGGTGATAGCGCTCGGGTCTCGGTGGGCCGCCATCAGTTCCACCCCCCACAAGACTTCGACAGGGGCGGGCAGGCCGATGTCGGCTTCCGGGGCCTGCCGCCAATTCTGTCGGATCTTCGGGTCATCGATGCAGGCGGCGACGCACTCCTCGAGCATCCGTTCGGCGTCGTCGTTTCTGCCCTGGAGCAAGGCGAGCCACCCGATCAGGGCCATCGCCGCGATTTGGAGTTCGTCCGGTTCCGGAGTCAGCGTGCGGGTGGCCTGCAGCGTGCGTTCGGTCCATCGGCGTATTTCTCGGGGTGAACCTTTGTAGATGGGCAGGGCGATCAGACCTGTGGAGATTTCCAGACCGAGTGCCGGCATGCCGGAGGTGAGGCTCGTCTCGATCGCGGTCACAATGTTGTCCCACGCCGCGCGCGCCCAGTCCAGCAGATCCGGCTCCGCGAAACTGAACCAATTGAGCTGCGCCGCAACGACTTTGTCCCGATAGTAGCGGAGGTGTCGCTGTGCGAGCCGCGCCGGTTCGTCCACCTCGTCGGTCGAGCGTTCTTCCAGCCGTTGCTGGGCGAACACTCGAATGCTTTCCAGTAGGGAGTACCGCACCGCGGTCGGCGTGATGTGCCGGGTTACCAGCGACTTGTCGGCGAGACTCTCGAGTAAGCCCTCGACATCCTCGGTTGCCACGCTCACCACCGTCTCGCCGTCTACACGGTCACGTCCGGGTGCCGGATCGTCTGCGCAGACCACTTCGATGGCCTCCAGGTCGGCACCGACATTCCGGGCCGAGGTGATGTCGTCCTCGGGGTTGGTGTCGTAACCCGCCGCGAAGACCGACATTCGGTTCAGCAGCAGCTGCTTCTCGTCCCGGCACAGGTCGTAGGACCAGGCGATGACATCGCGAACACCCTGATGCCGCGGCTCGGCCCCCACCCGAGGCCCATGCGACCATCGCATCCGTTTGTCGGTCGCCTCACCGCTGAGTTCGGAAAGGACCATAGCCAGCGGCTGCCGTGACAGCCGCGCAGCCGCCAAGCGGATGTACAGGGGATGGTTGTGCACATGACGACAAATCAGGCCGGCCATCGCAGTCTGATCGGCGTGGGTGTCGGTGTCGATGATCGGATGATCGGTGAGTACGGCGCGCTGCCGGAACAGCGTCAGAGCTTGCTGCTGTGTCAGCGGGGGAACCACGACGACATGTTCGTCGACCCACCCGATCGCCTCACAGCTGGTCGCCAGGATGGTCAATCCCGGCACCGCCTCCAGCAACTCCGCGATCAACTGTCCGGCGCCCGCGAGGACATGCTCGCAATTGTCCATCACCAGCACCGTCTGCAGGTTTCGTCCCACCGCGTCGGTCCTGGTCAACGCATCGACCAGGGCATCCCACCCCGACCTTCCGGAGAAGTCGGCACCGACGACCGATTGTGCGGCCTCGTCCATGACCGCGGACGCATCCGAGCCATTGGCCAGCCGCGCCAGCCGTACCCAATACACCGGCGTGGGCCCCGCCTTGCCGAATCGGCGAAGGACCTCGGTCGCGAGTCGTGTTTTGCCGATCCCGCCCGAGCCGATCAACGTGACCAGCCGAGCCGAACCCAGCAGCAAGGTACTGATCTTGTCCAGCTGCGGACCACGACCAACGAAATCACCCGTTGCCGCCATCAGATCCCCGGCGTGTCTTCGGCGCGTCGCCGACATAGTACTGAGCGTAGTCGCCCGAACACGCTGCTAGTCGCCCGATCGCCGCAGATCGCCGCGGACCGGGTATCAGCGATCAGGCTGACACACCGCCCGATGATCGGGCTCGAGCGTGTTGGTGATGGTTCACGCCCATAGTCTGCGACATGGCAGGGGCGGCCAACTGTCGCTGAGGTCGTAGTCGATCGTGACGGCCGCACCGACCTTATGGGCGGCAGCAGCGAACCGGTCGGCCACCGCGCGAATGTCTTGGAAGTGCAACTCCAACGGCGGACACACGAACCGAACTCGAATATGGCACAGGTCCCAGTGCCAGGATCCGATCCCGTTCATCGACATGTCATTTCCAGTCGTGTTCGCTGGCCGGGCAGCCCGACCCGAGGTGGCGTGGATCGGATATCTCGCATTCGGTGGCCGGCCATTGCCCCGAGCGCGCGTCACGGCGATGGTCACTGCCATGGCATCGATCCTTCCGGCAATGACCCCACAACCTGACGATCAGCAATGCTCGGTGATTAAGGGCGGCGTCACGCATCGGCAGATACCTACGGATCTACCTATAGCGGGTACCTAGACAGGGGCCCGGAGACGCTCCGCCCGCGATAGGCGCATTCGATCGTCACCCGGTGTGCGATCGCGGTGCCGGAGCGAGGAGATGGCGACTATCGCCGAGACGCGGGTCGGTGACGGGGAGGTCGCGGAACCGGCGCAGGGCGTCGAGAACCAGGTTGACAGCGGCGCGCGGGGGCGCACCGCGACGGATGACGGCGGCAATCGTGCGGGTGACGGGGGTAGCGAGCTCCCGGGTCGTCACGCGATAGCGCGGGTCGACGGCCAAGCCGGGGAGCAGAGCGACCGAGAGTCCGGCTTCGACATGTTGCAGCGTCATCATGTAGTTGCTGAAGCGGCAGATCACGCGTGGCTCGAAACCGGATTCGCGGCAGAGCCGAGTCGCCAGATTCGCCATATAGGACTTCGGCATATCGAAGGCCCACGGCTCATCGGCGTAGGCGGCGAGGTCGGCGGGTCCGCGGGCGGTCCCCCCGGGTGGCAGCACGAGCACGATCGGGTCGGTGGCGAGCGGCACGATATCGACATCCGGGCCCAGCGGATGTTCGACGAAATCGGTTGTCGTGATGATGATGTCGGCATCGCCGACCCGCAGCGCCGGCATGCTCTCGTGCGGTTCCAGTTCGACCAGTTCGACTTCGAGGTGCGGATGCGTATGCGCCAGCCGCGTCACCGCGGGCACGCACAGCGAGTGGATGGCGCTCTGGAATGCGCCGAGCCGGACCTGTCCGACCGGCTCGTCACCGAGGCTGCGCAGTTCGGCCTCCACGCTGTCCATTTGATCGAGGATCGCTCTGGCGCGGCGGGCCAGCATCAATCCGGCCGGGGTGAGCCGGACCCGGCGGCCGGTGCGTTCCAGCAGTTGGGTGCGGGTTTCGGCCTCGAGTACGGCGAGCTGTTGTGACACGCTGGACGGGCTGAGGTTGGCCGCCTGCGCGACCGCGCGGACGGTGCCGAGAGAGTCGAGCTGGCTGAGCAGCCGCAGCCGCCAAGGGTTCAGCATGCCTCCATTGTTGTGCGGTTCAGCCGAACAGCACAGCCGGAATTGTGAGATGGACCTGACGCTCGGATCGCCCTTACCGTCGATGACATGGCTGCTCCCACCTCCGCATCACTGTCCACCGCCGACTTCTGGGCCGACGCCGACCGGCATCTCGTGCGCTATGCGGGCGCCGGCGAATTCACCCGCGAGATCATCGCCCGCGCCGCCGGAAGCTTCCTGTACACCGAAAGTGGCAGGGAGATATTGGATTTCACCTCCGGGCAGATGAGTGCGATTCTCGGACACGGACATCCGGATATCGTCGCCACCGTCGGCCGTCAGATCGGCGAGTTGGACCATCTGTTCAGCGGCATGCTGAGCCGCCCGGTCGTCGACCTCGCCCGCCGCTTGGCCGAAACCTTGCCCGAACCGCTGGAAAAGGTCCTGCTGCTGACCACCGGGGCCGAGTCGAATGAGGCCGCGATCCGAATGGCCAAGCTGGTCACCGGAAAACATGAGATCGTCTCGTTCGCCCGCTCCTGGCACGGTATGACCCAGGCTGCCGCGAGTGCCACCTACAGCGCGGGCCGCAAGGGGTACGGTCCCGCCGCGCCGGGCAACTTCGCCATCCCGGTACCCAACTCCTATCGCCCCGACTTCACCACGGCCGAGGGCGAACTCGACTGGCGTCGCCAACTCGATTTCGCCTTCGATCTGATCGATGCCCAGTCGGTCGGCAGCCTTGCCGCCTGCCTGGTCGAGCCGATCCTCAGCTCCGGCGGCGTCGTCGAACCGCCGCCCGGCTACGTGGCCGCGTTGCGGGACAAATGCCGCGAACGCGGCATGCTGCTGATCCTCGACGAGGCGCAGACCGGCCTGTGCCGTACCGGATCCTGGTACGCCTTCGAGCGCGACGGTGTCGTGCCCGACATCCTCACCCTGTCCAAGACGCTCGGCGCGGGGCTGCCGCTCGCGGCGGTGATCACCAGCGCCGAGATCGAGCAGCGGGCACACGAGCGTGGCTTCCTGTTCTTCACCACCCACGTATCGGATCCGCTGGTCGCCGCGGTCGGCAATACCGTGCTGGATGTGCTCACCCGCGACGGCCTCGACGAACGTGCCGCCGCGCTCGGTGCCTTCCTGCGCCGTGGTCTCGAGCGAATCGGCCAGCGGCACAGCGTCGTCGGCGATATCAGGGGCCGCGGCCTACTCGTCGGGCTGGAGCTCGTCCTCGATCGTGAAACCAAAGAGGGCTCCGACGAACTCGGGGCGCTGGTCACCCGCCGCTGCTTGGAGCTCGGCCTGCATATGAACATCGTCCAGCTCCCGGGCATGGGCGGCGTCTTCCGCATCGCCCCACCGCTGACCGCCACCGAAGACGAACTCGCCCTCGGCCTGTCCATCCTCGACCAGGCCATCGGCGACGCCGTCACTCGGCGGTGATCCGCTGCAGATCAGTTGCCGTTGATGCCGGTGGTGAGCCGGACCACGACCTTGTCATCGGTGATCTCCTGCACCGTCGCGCTGAGTCCGCCGGCGGGTTGGGTCTGCCCGACCGGGACGCTGACCTCCTGGCCGCCCACCTTCAGGGTGACCGTATTGCCGTTCACCGCAACGAGTTCGGCATCGATGCCGAGCACACTGGCCTTGGCGTTCACGCCGCGGGTGAAGCTGACCGTACAACCGCTGACCTGGCACTCGGACTTATAGCCGGGCCCCTGGGATGAGCACGCCGCCGCTGCGAGCGGCGTGAGCAGGGCGAACGCGGACAGGGCGAGCATCCGTTGCACTGGCATGCGGCCCAGTGTAGGTGGCGCGGTATCGGCTGTCCGTTGCCCGCGATGGGAGCGGTTGCCACGATCATGGCGCGGACTATCGTGGAGGCGTGGGCGTTATCGGTGAACTGTTCCCGGGTCAGAAACTGACCGACGAGGGGAGCGAGGACAGCGATGGTCAGACGCATCGACCGCGCGTCGAGATCGATCTGGACGCGGGTGTCGTGCGCCTGGGCCCTGTCGCGCCCTCGCCCACCGACGAACCGAGTGAATAGGACTGTCCCGCAACTCAATTGTGCGCGGGCAACGCACATCCGTCCGGACCGCAGACATCGGCCCCGCCGATGGTCTGAATAGCGGGTTCGCGATCGGCCCACGCCCTGTCCAGTGCTTGGGCGAACACCTCGGACGGCTGGGCACCGGAGACGCCGTATTTGCGATCGAAGACGAAGAACGGAACGCCGGTCGCCCCGAGTTGCGCCGCTTCCTGCTCGTCGGCGCGCACCGCATCGGCGTAGGCATTCGGGTCGGCGAGTACGGCGCGGACCGGCGACTCGTCGAACCCGGCCGCGACGGCAATCCGTACCAGGCGCTCGTGATCGGCGAACAACGACTGCTCGTCGGCGAAATTCGCCCGGTAGAGGGCATCGAGCAGGTCGTCCTGTTTTCCTTCGGCCAGCGCGAAGTGCAGTAGCCGGTGCATATCGAAGGAGTTGCCGTAATCACGGCCTTCGGTCAGATAGGGCAGGCCGATCGCAGCGGCCTGCGCGCCGATGCCGCGTTCATTGGCCGCCGCCTGCGCCTCGCTGATGCCGTACTTGCGGGCGATCTTCGCGATGACCGGACCCGATTCGTCGGCGGGCAGGGTCGGATCCAATTCGAACGAGCGGTGTACCACCTCGACGTCGGTGCGGTGCGGGAAGTCGGTCAATGCCTGCTCGAACCGTTTCTTGCCCAGGTAGCAGAAGGGGCAATTGATATCGGTCCAGATCTCGACCCGCACGTTCATCCTCGCTCTCGTTCGAACCCCCGGGGTTGGCAACACCTCGGCTACCGGATCTGTTCCCGGGTCACCGGCGCGGCGGGCTGGCGGTCGCTACCGACCGACGTTCCCACTGGAGGTGAGTTCGCCCCGAGTTTCGGCGTTGTTCGACACCTACGCTGAGTGCATGGAGCAGCCGAACTCCCGCCGAGCCATCAGATCTCGACGCGGTACCGCGCTGGCGAGACCGACGCAAGGCCGTGCCGCGGAGCTGGCCGAGCTCCGGGCGCAGCTGGGACCGCTCCGATGTTATTGGGGCTACCTAGTGGCCGCGGTCGGCAGTACGGCGACTCTTATCCTGCTGTTCCAGTCGTGGATCACCGCACATGGGCCCGACGGCAAGGTCGCCTCCAACGCCTTCGGCCGGCTCGAAATAACCACGAACTACCTGAACGTCTGGTCGCATGCGAAGCCCAAAACCCCGCCGGTCACCGGTCTTTGGGCCATCCTCGCCAGCGCCGCCATCATCATCGCGCTCTGCGCCATCGTGCTGAACATCCGCCTTCGCACCGAGATTCTCGCCCGCCTTGCGACATTTTCGCTGGCGTGCGCCGCGCTTTTCGTGATCCTCTGTTTGATCTACCTCAATGGCAAGGGCGCCGAACTCAAGGCCATGACCAGTCGTACCTATGACCTGGGCGGCCACCTCGGACAGATATTGAACTGGGCTACCGGTAGAGGCAAACTCGTCATCCCGGGCACCGGTACCTCCAACTACTCATCCGCTGGTCTTACCCACTGGGGATATCTCGCCGTGGTGACCTCCCTCGGTTCGACCATGGCGGCCATCGCCCAATGGCTGGTCGTGCGTCGCGCGGCCGATGATCCGGTCCGCCTGTCGTGGCGGATGCCCATTGTCTTTTCGCGAGCACCTTCGAACCACGACACCACCACCTGACATAATTCGCTACCGAGCGAATGCCTTCCGCAGCGCCGTCGCGGCATCGAGTCGGGCGCGCTTGCTGTCGTCGAAGGGGTGCCGGACGAATTCGTGGATCATCCCCGCATAGCGGGTGACGGTGACCGGGACCCCGGCCTCATCGAGGCGCTGACCGTACTGCTCGCCCTCATCGCGCAGCGCGTCGTATTCGGCGGTGATGATGAGCGCCGCGGGGAGGTCGGCCAGATCGGTGGCGAGCAGCGGTGAAACTCTCGGGTCGAGCTTGTCCGCATCGCTGTTCAGGTAGTTGTCCATGAACCAGTGCTGGGCGTCGCGAGAGATATTGCCGTACTTGCCCGCGTACTC
Organism: Nocardia sp. CA-107356; assembly: GCF_050946365.1. Lineage (NCBI taxonomy): Bacteria > Bacillati > Actinomycetota > Actinomycetes > Mycobacteriales > Nocardiaceae > Nocardia > Nocardia sp. CA-107356. Next base: position 1,421,425 of record NZ_CP191992.1, read on the forward strand.
CCGGATAGTGAAATTCGTTCTGCGGAAATCGAGGTCGGGGTAGATCAGCAGTTGGAAGACCAGTGCCGGGCCGGTATCGCGCGCCATCCGGGCGACGACGGCCGCCAGATTTCCGCCGGCGCTGTCGCCGCCGACGGCGATCCGAGTGGTGTCGACGCCGATGCTCGCACCCTGCTCGGCGACCCATTGGGTCGCGCTGAAGCAGGCGTCGGGTGCCGCGGGAAATTTGTGTTCCGGCGCCCGCGGATAGTCGACGGACACCACGACGCATTCGGCGCCATTGGCGAGACTGCGGCACAGGCCGTCGTGGGTGTCCAGATCGCCGAGTAGGAAGCCGCCGCCGTGGAAGAACACCAATGCCGGGAAGGGACCGTCGCCGTGCGGGGTGTAGATCCGAATCGGTATCGGTCCGTCCGCGCCCGGGATCGTCCGGTTCTCGACCGTGGCAACGGGTTCCGGTTCGCCGAGTAGGGCGATCTGCCGCCGCCACCCTTCGCGCGCCTGCTCGGGGGTCAAGGTGTGTACCGAGCCGAAATCGGCGCGGGCCAGACGGTCCAGATAGGCCTGAACCTGGGGGTGCAAGGAGATCTGGTCTTCTTTTGTTTCGCTCATACGTCTATCGTCTGACTTGAAGTGTGCTTCAAGTCAAGGAGTAGATGCGATGGAACTCGATATCGGGGAAGTGGCCGAGCGATCCGGGTTGGCGCCCTCGGCGCTGCGGTACTACGAGAAGCGCGGTCTCATCGAATCCGCGGGCCGCAATGGTTTGCGGCGCACCTATCGGCCCGAGGTGCTCGATCGGTTGGCGCTCGTATCCTGCGCCAGTGCAGCGGGTTTCACGCTCGCGCAGATCGCGCGATTCCTCGTTGCCACGCCGGCGGACACCGAGCTGCGCGGCTATATGGCCGAGAAGGCCCTGGAGGTGGATGCGGATATCGCCCGCCTCACCCGAATGCGCGACAGCCTGCGCCATGCCGCCACCTGTACGCATCGACCGCTGGTCGAGTGCCCCGACTTCAAGCAGACCTTCGGCGAGATCCGATTGGAACCGGCCGCCGCGATAGCCAGCTGAAGAGGCGGGTCGTAACCGAATAACCGTCGCGCTGCTCGCGGTGCTGGCCGGTGGGGCGCTGCTCGGTGCGGTGGGGGCGCTACTCGCGATTCCGGCGACGGTGCAGGCGTTTCTGGGCCTATCTGTGCGGCGATATGATGTCGCCGACGACCCGCGCGTCGAGCGAACCGCACGAAAGCAGCTCTCGGTCAAGCAATTTCGGCGCTCCAGCACATGAGGAACAGGGTCCGGCGAGTGGTACTCGCCGGACCCTGTTTCGGCGCGACGTCAGGTGGCGCCGACCCCTCCGCGGCGCCAACTTCCGTTACGCGGCCGGTGTGGTCGGTACCGCGATGCGGTAGTTGGCTCCGGACTGTCGCCGGTCGCGTTCGAGGATGCGGGCGTGCAGCAGGACGACCGCCTGGGCCAGTTCGAGTCCGAGATCGGCCGCGCGCATGGCGGCGATCTCCATGGCCAGCAGGTAGTCCTCGGGATCCGGATCGCTCAGGGTCTCGTCGAGCACCATGCCGGTCATGGCCTGCGCACGGGTGAGCAGTCGGTCGGGCAACCAGCTGAGGACCCAGCCGTCACCGGTGTAGTGGGCGGTCTCGGGGGTGATGTCACTGGTGATCAACCAGTCGGTCAGTTCGAGCGTCATGACCCCTCCCTTGGTCGATCGAAACCACCTGTCCCGGAAGCGATCTCCGAATCAGCTGTGGCGCTGACAACAATGCTATGGATCGCCACTTCAGGATGTCAACTAAGCATAGATGCTATCTGATGATATCTTTCAATCAATATTGCTTCGATTCAAGCAAACTCAGCGATACATGTCCGAAATGTGCTCTACAAGAGCGAGGTTGAGTGGCGCAACGCTGCGCAGAGTGGAATTTCGCTGACGATACCGAGGCTGCCGTGCGCAATATCCGCCCGCGCCTATGGTTTCCAGCGATCGTCCAGAAAACTTCTGTTGTCTGGATCGGCGTCGCGGATCGTAACGTGACTATGATGACGACGGATGACACATCGTGAGCATTAGGATCCGAGCGCAGGATGGAGGCGCGGCATGGCTGGCTCAGGGCCGGACGGTGAGCAGGTGGGGGATCTGGTCCGTCGGCTCCGGACGGAACGTGGGTTCACCCAGGCCGCGCTCGCGGCCAAGGCAGGTTGTTCGCGCAGCCTGATCCAGCAGATCGAGAACGGAACTCGGATCCCACCGCTACCGTTGCGTGAACGTCTCAGTCTCGCACTGGGACAGGAATTGCCGACGGCCGACGGTATCGCCGACGATGTCGCTGGCGGCGCCTACCACGACCTGCGTATGCGATTCAATGTTCTGCTCGGCAAGGACCCTGAACTCGTCGAGCGGGCGATCGGCATCGCGGGCAGCCTGATCGATGCGACCGGCGCGCGCGATGAGATCGAACCGCTGCGCATGATCGCGGATCGGCAGTTGGAGCGGGCCGAGGAGATCTTGGCGCAGATCCCCTCGCGCAGCGCGACGGTCTGGGAATGGAATACCGTCAGCGACTGGTTGATGATCCTCGAACAGGCCAAACAGTCCGTCCGCGCGATCCACACCGCCGACCTGGGCACCATCGGCGGCGATGTCGGCGACGACTATCACGCCGCGATCCTGCGGCTGGCCGACAACACCCATCCGCCCCGAATCGATGTGAGACGAATGTATGTCCTCGACACCATCGACGATGTGTGGCCCTATGACGACAAATTGTGGAAACAGGCGCGTACCGGCGTGGAGAGCGTGCTGGTCAAGCGCGAGCATGCGCGCAACGCGCAGAGCATGTTGATCGTCGATGAAAAGTACGTCGCCGTCGGTGAATACGACTATTCCCGGCAGGCGCGCGTCGCGACCCGATTCTCGGCGTTGAAGCACGATGTCGCCTTCGCGGTGCGCCGGTTCGAGCGCCTCTACGAACTCAAGGTCGCAGGTTCGGGCATCGTCGTCAATGACATCGTCGCGTCACCGGCGCTGGCCGGATTCGAACGCCTCACCGAGGGCGAGTGCCGCACTCTGTTCCGTGCGGCGCTGGAACAGAGTTGGCACGAGATGACCGCGCCGGGGGAGCCGCCCGCCGAGGGTGAGGTGCCGTGACTCGGCAGGCTGTCATCGATCGGCTGCCCTGGCGGAACCCGGCACCCAGTCTCGCCGCCCGCACCAATCGCTCCGAGGAGCGCAAGCGAGACGTACGTCGACAGTTGGGTGCGCATCCACAGTTCGCGGGTACGGGCAACCGGATGTATTCGGACGTGATCGATGCCTATCACGGCGAAACCGGTCTGCCGCTGGCCGAAAGTGCCGTCGCCGCACTGGATCTGGCCTGGCGCGAATTGCTGCATACGCAGCCACCGGACGAATACGCGGACGGCACGCTGTATCACAAGCGGCAACCACTGATACTGCGAGAGTTGGCGGCGCACAAGCTATTCGGGCGATTGTCCGAGCCGGTCGACGGGGTGCCCGGGGTCCGGGTATCGCCCGACGAGGTCATCGTCTGCGCGTACTCGAGCACCATGCTGCTCGAGGAGGCGGTCGCGACCCTCGCTCGTCCCGGTGGTGTCATCGTGTATCCGGAAGGTCTGTACAAGAGTTCGGGCATCCACGTTGAGAAGTACGGTCTGCGAATGCAGGCGTGCCCGGTCGCGCCGGACGACTCCTTCAAGATCGACCCGGAGTTGCTCGCGTCCTGCCTCGACTACTTCGCCGGTCGTGGCGAACTGTGCGGAGTGCTGCTAACACTGCCCGGAAATCCGGTATTCACCGAGTACTCGGCCGAGGAAATGCTGGAGATCGGCCGGGTGCTGCTGGCGCACGGGGTGCCGGTGATCTGCGATATGGCCTTCGATTGCCTGGTGGCACCGCACATTCCGATCGCCGCGCTGGAGATTCCGACCGCCGACGGCGTACGGCGGCTCTACGACCAGGTGCTGACCATTACCGGGAATTCGAAGGGTTACAACGCTTTCGGGCCGTGCAAGCTGGGCGCCGCCTGCTCGGGTAATGCCGCATGGCTGGCCGAGATTCGGGAGCGGCTCACCATCTCCTTCCAGCGCGAGTCGACGCATTTGGCGCGAGCGATCGTCGAGCACACACCCGCGGAGTACTTCGCGGTCAACCGCACAAGCATGCTCGAGCAACTCGACCGCGCGCACAGCCGCATCGCCGCCATCAATGGTCGCGTCGGCGCGAAAGTCATTCGGGCACTGGGCAGTCGGCAGGGCATGTTCCTGACCGTGGTCTTCGACGACGCGGTCCTCGACCGGGCGGGCGTCGCAACCAGCGCGGAGTTGGAGGATCTGCTGCTCGCCGGTGCCGGGATCGACAGTGTCGCACTGGACCGGACCGGATCCGAGCGACTCGGCGTGCGATTCAATGTGCTGGCGCCGCGCAAGGCGCCGGGCCGCGAGTCGGCCGAACTGGTCGATGAGCTCTTCGACCGGCTCGAACAGTTGATTCGGGAGATCCGGGCCGGGCTGACCTATCCCAAGGTGCTGGCCGAGCGTGGTCTGCCGGTTCTGGAACACGCTGCCGCGCGATGATTATCGGAGTGCTGCGGGAGACGGCGGCCGAGGAACGGCGCGTCGCGCTGATCCCCGACGATGTGCGCGGGCTCGCGAATATGGATGTCATCGTGGAGCGCGATGCGGGCCGGTCGATCGGCTTCGGCGATGCCGACTATCGCGCGTCCGGTGCGCGGATAGCCGAGCGTGCTGAGGTTTTCGCCCGCTCCGACATCGTGGTGTGGGTGAAACCTCCGGCCTACCCACTGGATTCGGTGCGTCCCGGTACCACCCTCATCGGATTCCAGGATCCGCTACATCGTCACGACGTGATCGCGGGGCTGCGCGAGCGCGGCATCGAATCGATCGGCTACGAAACCGTTCCGCACTCGCGCCCCGATATCGATGCCCTCTCCGCCATGAGCCGGATAGCGGGTGCGGTCGCCTATGCGCAAGGCCGACAGCTGTTCTCGGCCCAGGGGCCCGTGCGCGCCCTGATCCTCGGCTGTGGACAGGCGGGACTTTCCGCCATCGCCGCGGCGGTCGCGCATGGTGACCAGCCGACCGCGATCGGCAACCGCCCGGACCAGGAGTCCGCGGCCATCCGGTACGGTGCCGAGACATTCCTGCCGAATCCAGTTGGGCTCCTCGCTCACCTCGCCGCCGAACCGCCGGACCTGATCGTCTGTGCTGCCGTACACCGTGGCACCCGCGGTCCGCTGCTGCTCGATGGCGCGGCACTGGACACACTGCGCCCGGGCACGGTGATCGTCGATCTCGTCGCCAAATCGGGCGGCAATTGTGTCGCCACCGTCCCGGACCGCACCGTAACCCTCCCGAACGGCGTTATCGTCACCCACCGATCGAACTATCCGACGCTGCGACCCGTGGAAGCAAGTAGCGCCTACAGCGCGGCCACCGCCGCCCTGCTGAAGACCCGTTTCGCGAACGAGCTACGCCTCGAGTAGCTGTCGCAGGACATCGAGGTTGGCCCGTACCGCGGACTTGATCCGTGCGGTGACGACGGGACCCGTGAGTCGCAAGGGCCCCGGTAATCCGAGTTCGACCGTGTTTCGCAGCCGGGTGCCGTTGGCGGCGGACTCGAGATCGTAGGAAACCACCGCGGGGAATGGGCCCAACTGCCCACGGATCCGCAGCCGTTGCGTGGGTTGGAATTCCGTGACCTCGAACGCCTCGACGGCTGGTCGGGGGATCGATCGGGTCTGCAGATAAGTCGTCCCCACCCCGACCGGGCCCGCGGAGGTTTTGCGGGTCTCGGTAATGGCGTAGTTCCACCGCGGGATGTTCTCGAACTCCGCGAGGTAGGTGAAGACCGCGGCGATGGGGCGCTCGATGGTCAGTGTGTTCTCGAAGGTTGCCATATCGTTATGTTACACGACATACGTGTCGTGTAACGTATCTGGCATGACGAACACATCGAAGAACCCGACTCTGGTATTCATCCCCTGCATGTCCGGCGCTCCGTGGGACATCAGCAGGTTCGACTCCCTGGCCGACCGACCCGCGCGACTGCTGAAACTGCCCGAGGCAGTGGACGATATGGAGGTCTATGCCGACTTCGTCGCCGACGCGGTCGCCGATCTCGACGACTACGTTCTGGTCGGCGACTCCTTCGGCGCTCAGGTCGGGCTGGCCCTGGCGGTTCGCCGACCGAAAGGTCTACGCGGACTGGTGATGTCGGGAGGATTCGCCGCCAACCCGGCCACCCCGTTCTGGAAGATCGCGATGCAGGCACTGGGCAAGATGCGCGGTGGTGCCTACCAGCACATCGTGCTGCGGGCGCACGCCCAGCGGCTGGCCTCCCCGTTCGACGGTGAGGGTCAGGTGCCCTGGAGCAAGGCCGAGAGCCGTCGGGTATTTCGGGAGAACACTCCCGCGGAGTCCTACGGCGCTCGCCTCCATGCGGCCCTGTCGGCCTACTACGTCGACAAACTCGACCAGGTCGCCGTCCCGACCCTGATCCTGACCCCCGAACACGACGTCATCGTCGGCGACGCTCCCGCGAAAGTGATGCGCGAGGGTATTTCCGATGCGAGCGAGGTCGTATTGGCGCGGACCGGGCACATGTTCCGGTTCTCGCATCCGGGTACATACGCTGCCGCAGTGGCGAAATTCCTGACCGATCGCGTCGATCACCCCAAGGTCGTCGGTGCACGACGCTGAAGAATTCCGGTACCTCGTCCTGGCGGCTCAACGTGAAGGAGCCCGCCTCACCGGCCAAGGACTCAAACCCCTTGGCGTTACCACGGCCCAGGGCGAGGTACTACGGGTCCTGCAGGACCATCAACCGCTGACCCTCAGCGGACTCGGCGAACTGCTCGTCTGTGAAACCGGCACGAGCCCCAGTCGCCTGGTCGACCGATTGTGCGCCTCCGGGCTGGTCGACCGGCGACCTGCGGTACACGACCGCCGCCACATCGAACTCACCCTCACCCCCGAGGGACGCGACGTCGCCGATCGCATTGCCGATATCGAACAGCGCTTCTACCAACGCATCCGAGACAGCGCACAAGGCGACGACCTCCACCTCGTCAACAGCTGTCTACGCGCTTTCGTCGGCGACCTCCCCGCCGGTCGAGCGCTCGCACGTCGCATCGAACTCGAACAACCGTGACACAATGGCTCGGCGGCTACGCGACGTCAGCGGGGCACGGTCACCGGATCGGTGCAACTGGCCGCCGCGTCGACCAGTGAGCAGGGTTGGGGTGCCCGGGTCGGGCGGTAGTCACCCGGGATGCCGTTGTTCCGGGTGATCGCGGTGTAGGCGGGCACCGCGTCGGTGGGCCGGCGGGTGAGTGTCGGGTCGGTCGGTACGTCGACGGTGAAGAGGCCGAAACGCGGTGTGTAGCTGCCCCATTCGTAGTTATCGGTGAGGCTCCAGTAGTTGTAGCCGATGACGTTCATACCGTCGGCCTTCGCGCGCTGGATCCAGTAGATGGTGTCGCGCAGGTCGTCGCCGCGGGTGTAGCCATCGGCGCGCGGCATACCGTTCTCGGTGGGCATGCCGTTCTCCACGATGTAGAGCGGCTTGCCTGGGAACTGACGCGAATAGTGTTGCAGCGCATAGTAGATGCCCTCCGGCTGCAGCGGGTTGTTCCAGAGCTTCGTCAGATTGTCCACCTGGGCCGTCACGGTGTCGGGGGACATGCCGTAGTAGTAGTCGATGCCGATGTAGTCGAGCTTCGCGGCGACCTTATCGATGAACGGCTTGTTGATCACGTCCTCGCCCGCCGGGATGTAGGCGACATTGCTGGTGACCATCGCGCCGGGCTGTACCTGGTGGATGTGGTCGTAGATGGCGTTGTGCGCCTGGGCGAGTCGGTCCTGTATACCGGGCACATCGGTGGCCGCGAGTCCGCCGTGGCGCAGTTCGTTCACACCGTAGAAGGTCGGCTCGTTGAAGGTGACCCACAGCGGGTTGTCGGCGGCATAGCGGTCGACGACACTGCGGGCATTGGCGAGCCAGTCCGACACCATATCCGGGTTGTGCCAGCCGCCACGGTCGACCTCCCAGCCGGGGAACACCCAGTGATCCAGGGTGATCATCGGTCGCATACCGGCGGCCTCGATCTTCCCGATCACGGTGTCGTAGAAGCGGAATCCCTCCTCCGACCACACTCCCGGCTGCGGCTGCACCCGCGCCCATTCGACGCTGATGCGGTACACCTTCACGCCGAGGTTCGCGGCCAGATCGATATCGGAGGCGTAGCGGCTGTAGAAGTCGACCGAATCCCGGTACGGGTCATCGGTGGTGCCCGCCGCGACGTAGCGGCTCCAATTGCTGTCCGGCGCATGGCCTTCGGACTGGTAGCCCGAGGCCGCCACACCCCAGAGGAAGTCCGCGCCGAGCGGCGCCACCTGCGCCGGCGGTTCCGGTCGCGCGAATGCGGGGGAACTCGGCAGGAGTGCTGCGGCCAAGGCGGCTACCCAGAGGGCACGCAGTCGCATCGGATGGTGCTCCAGTTCGTCGAGGGACCTCGGATGAAAACCGTACAGTGCTCGGTTTTCGGTGGCAAGGTCATCCGGCCGCGTGCCTACACTGGCCCGGTGGTGAAACGGGGTCCCTACGGCAAGGGCATCGAACGACGGGAGCAGATCCTCGAAGCCGCGCTGCGCACCATCGCCGAGCGCGGCTACTCGGCTACCTCGGTCGCCGAGCTGGCCGAGGCGGTCGGACTCAGCCAGGGCGGACTCCTGCACTACTTCGGCTCGAAAGAGGAGCTGTTCGTTGCTGTCCTGCGCAAGCGCGACGAATCCGACGTCGCCGCTGTACGCGGCCCCGCGCCCGAGGCGTTCATCGAGGTGGTCCGCCGCAATGCCGAGGTGCCCGGACTGATCGAATTGTTCACCCATATGCAGGCGGCCGCATCGGATCCAGACCATCCGGCCCATGACTACATGCGGCAACGCTATCGCCTTGGCACCCAAGGCTTCTCCTACGCGCTACGGGAGATGCAGACCGCGGGCACACTGCCAGCCGATATCGACACCGACGCCGCGGCAACCATGTTCTTCGCCCTCGCGGACGGCCTGCAGGCGCGGTGGCTGATCGACTCGAGTATCGATATGGCGGCCCAGCTCGAGTTGGCCTGGCGTCGCTATGTCGGAGACTGAGTTCGAGCGATCGCACTGGCGCGGTGAGCGCCGCCTCGGCGATCTACTTTTTCAGGAGCCCGCCCACCACGGCTCCGTGTCCTCCACGGCCACGAACTCGTAAAAGTCCATGTTGCTGATCTCGAGGTTGCACGCGAGCGATCCGACCATGCGGCGGGGAAGGACGGCGGGCTGCCCCGGGGTGTCGTAAAGGTCGACAGCGGTCAGCGGTCGGCCAGGCTCGGCAAAGGTCCTGGCATCAGCGAGAACGACCAGCCTGGTGTGCTCCTCGCGGCGTCCAGAGGAACCGGTGCGGCATACCGCTGGCCTGCATATCCGGGTTGAGCAGCACATCGCCTTTCTCCGGCGCGGCGCGTCACGCTGCCCGCCCACCACATCTTATATATACTGGTAGAGACGTTTTTTCCGGCGACTCGGAGGCTGTGGCCGGAGTTTGCTAGCGCCATGCTCCAAGAGTGCGTCAGGGCCGTCATAGTGCTCATACCGTCATAACTCTCGGTCGGCTCCAGTGTGGGTGGGCGGCTTCGCTGTCGGCTTCGTCGCCGCTGTTGTTTTGAGATCGGTTGTGGCACAACACCTCTGCGGATGAGTGGTTCTCGACGCCGGACCGGCGCGGCCCGCTCGTCATCGGTCCGGTGTCACCACGACATAACTCGGTTTCGACGGTTCGCTCCGTGAGCAGCCATGCAGCTAGAGGTAGGAGCCGCTGATCAGCAGCCTCGGTAGGCAGCCGCTCACACAGCGGCCCCCACCTTCGATGGAGAGGAATTACTATGCGCGCCATCCAGATCGAACAGTTCGGCGACCCCGCGCAGGTGCTCCGCGTCGTCGACATCGAGGAGCCGCCGCCACCGGGTCCGCATGAGGTTCTGTTGAGCGTTGAGATCTCGCCGTTGAACAAACACGACCTACTGGTTGTCACCGGCATGCTGGCGCGACCACCCCTGCCCCACATACCAGGCGCAGAGGGGGTCGCCCGCGTGCTTGCCGCTGGCGCCGAGGTCGATGGACTTCAAGTCGGCGATCTGGTCGTGCTACCCCTGTATGCCGGTGCGTGGCGTGAGCGGCTCGTCGTGCCCGCCGACGGCCTGTTCGCACTCCCCGCCGGCGGCAACATCGAGCAGTACTCGATGCTGGGCAGCAACCCCCCGGCGGCAGGGTTGATGCTCAGTGAATGCACCCCCCTGCAGCCCGGTGACTGGGTGGTTCAGAACGCCGCGAACTCCGGTGTGGGACGGTCATTGATCGCGCTGGCCAAACTTCGTGGACTGAAGACGATCAACCTGGCCCGTGACGACGCAACGTTCGCCGAGCTCACAGAGACCGGGGCGGACGTGGTCCACGTCGACGACCCCGATGCGGTCGGCGATGTTCGAGCAGTGATCGGCGACGCGCGAGTGGCGCTGGCAGTGGAAGCCGTCGGTGGTCCGGGGGTGTCGCGGCTGCTCGAATTGCTGTCCGACGGTGGATGGTTGGTCAGCTATTCCTGGGCCAGGGACGAACCCATGTGGGTCGACACCTCGACACTGGTCGGCAAGCACCTCACCGTCCGCGGATTCTTTGTCGGCGACTTCGACTACCGCGACAAGGTGGTGCCTGTCATTCGTGAGGCGGCACCGCTGGTGGCCGACGGCGCCCTCGTTGTCCCCGTGGCGGCCGTGTACCCCCTCGAGCATATCCAGGACGCGGTGCAACATCTCCTCCGTGGCGGCAAGATCCTGCTGAAAGTGGCGGGGCGATGAAGGCGACGAGCGCGCGACACCTCGGCACGGTGCGTTGACAAGATGGTTTCGGTTACCGCGAACGGATTACATTCCGGCGTGCGGTGATCCGTGGTCATGCTGATCGTGATCGTGCTCGGTGTCGGGTGCACCACCCATCATGCGCAGCATCGGAATCCCGCCGGTGCGTACGAAGATCGTGACCAGCAGTGCGGCGAGGATGAGGAAGGCGATATTGAGCCAGGTGGTGTAGTTCCACCTGATTCCTTCTGTCATCACCATGGCGTTGCGCTCGGTCGGGATGAGAATCGTTGCGCCGAAGAGGATTTCGACCGCATACCCAGCGCCGACCATGGCGGCGTAGAAGGTGCCGAGCAGGGTCAGCATCATCCGGGTGCCGTAGTACTTACGGTAGATATTCAGGATCGGCAGGATCAGCAGGTCGGCGTAGATGAAGGCGATCACGCCGCCGAAGCTGATGCCGCCGTTCCACAGCACCGCGGCCAGCGGCACATTGCCGATCGAGCAGACGAACGACAGTATTGCCACCAGCGGGCCGACGATCGGTCCCCAAAGGGCCGACAGCAGTGGATGATCGGTGAGGAAGAAGTTCTGCCAGAACGTCTCCGGTACCCACGCGCCGATGGCCCCCGCGATGAGCAGACCGAGGACGAGGTCGCGCAGAATCGCGGCCCATTCCATGACGAACACATGCGAGACCGCGGTCAGCCCCGATCGTGACAGCATTCGGTGCGCGAAGGAACCTTCGGCCGCTACCGACATATCCATGGCGGCATGGCCTTCCATCGATCCGGTGAGACCGCGATCGGCTTGGCGGCGGGCCTCGCCAACCAGCGTCGACCGCACAAAGAGTCGGAACAGCACTGCGAGTAGCACGATCATGATCGGCCCGCCGACGAATTCGGCCGCGGTGAACTGCCAGCCCATCAGCAGCGCGAGGATGACGCCGAGTTCGATGACGAGATTGGTGGAGCCGATCTCGAAGGCCATCGCCGCGGTGAAGTTCGCACCCTTGCGGAACAGCGAACGAGCCAGGGCCACGGCCGCGTACGAGCACGACGAGGAGGCCGCGCCGAGCCCGGCCGCGATGGCGAGGGTGCGCGGGCGGTCGTCGCCCATCAGTCGCAGAATGGTCGACTTGCGCACCACCGCCTGCACGACGGCCGAGAGCGCGAAGCCGAGGATCAACGCCCAGAGGATCTCCCAGGTCATCGACCCGGCCAGCGATAGCGCATGCCCGATAGCGTTCACCACGACCTCGTCTCGGTGGGGATCCGGGCGACCGCTGCGACCGCCCTGCGCGGGAAGCTATACCCCCACCCGGTAACCGTCAAGCCGCCGATCTATCGTCGCACTGGGCCGTATGGCCGCTGGCCGAACCCGGCACCAGGCCCGGCACTGGCCCGAGCCGCGGTGCCCGCAAATGCGTCGTCATGCGGACTCGTGCGCGAATTCGCAAGTTGGCTGCGGCTCGGCATGCGCCGGGGGATTGGATCCGGCGGGCACAGATGATCACGGCGAGTTGGGACGGGAAAGCCACCGCCACCCGCCAGGCCACCGCCGCCCTCAACGCTCGCGCACGACATGGGTCTGGGGCAGACCATCGCTCAAACCCCGGGCCCTACGCCACCGCTTTATTTATTACCTTTAAGGAACGCAGCACTAGCGGTATCGGCCCCTGACCGGCCTGGGTCGCGGTGTTGACGCGCGCCCGGCATCGCCACCCTCCGCGAGCGAATCGAATGCAGCGACGCGGCCAAATACTCTTCGTGCGACCAGTGCTCGTCACGGGCCTGCCCGCCAGTTCTTCCCAGCTGCGCCCGATCGTCGACAGTTTCAGCACCCGGGGCAGGTGGGCCATCATCGACGGCAGCCCGTCGGCGGCTGTGCTGAGCCGTTGGTGGCGGGCTTGGATTTCGTCGCAGCCATCCGTGTCAGCAATTTCAACAATCTGTTGATCTCTTCAACAAGCGAGCGTAATGTCGCCGTCTATCTAGAGAACGGAGGTCCGCCATGTCGCGAACCTATGTGCGCCACATCGCGCTACTGGCAGGTTTGGTCAGCTTCCTCGTCGCCTGTGGGGGCGAGCCGAGCGGCGGCGGTACGACGTCGGTTGCACCTAGCGCCAACGTCCCGGACACCGCCGCGATCATCGGGGCGGTGGCCAAGGATCCGCAGCTCAATGCCAGCCTGCCGGCGGCGGTTGCGCAGGCGGGCGCGCTGCACCTCGGGTCGTATATCCAGTCCGCGCCCAATAACTTCTATGCCGCCGACGGCAAGACTCCGATCGGCTACGAGGTCGATCTGGCCAAGGCGATCGCGGCAAAGCTCGGCGTCGGTGTCCAGTATCAGGACATGACGTTCGATTCGCTGATTACCAGCCTGCAGTCCGGTCGAGTCGACCTGACCATGGCGGCGATGAACGACACCAAAGCACGTCAGCAGCAGATCGACTTCGTCGACTACTTCACCTCCGGCATCGCGATCATGATCCGCAAGGGCAACCCGGACGCGATCACCGGGCCGGATACGTTGTGCGGCAAGAACGTCGCGGTCGTCCAGGGAACGAGCCAGCAGAAGTTCGCCGCGGACCAGAGCACGAAGTGCACGCAGGCAGGCAAGGCCGCTCTCAACGTCTCCGAGACCGAGAGCGACAACCAGAACCAGACCCAGCTGCGCACCGGCCGGGTCCAGGCGATCGTCAACGACCTGCCCACCGCCATCTACGTGTCCCGCACTGCGGGCGATGGGAAGTTCTTCGAGGTCGTGCCGGGCGAGCCGATCAACGGCGGTCCCTATGGCATCGGTATCAACAAGCAGAACCGGCCGCTGGCCGAGGCCGTACAGAAGGCACTGACCGAGCTGATCACCGACGGCAGCTACGGCAAGATCCTGCAGGCGTGGGGTGTGGAGAAGGGCGCGATCAAGGAGGCCGTGATCAATGGCGGAAGCTGAGCTGCCGATAGTCCGCCTGGGGCACTGGGGTCGCTGGATCGCCGCCGCGGTGATCGTCGCCCTGCTGGTGGTACTCGGCATCGCGCTCGGCAACGCGCAGATCGAGTGGGCTCGGGTACCGGAGTTCCTGTGGTATCGCGTGATGGTGACCGGCCTGGTCAACACCATTGTGCTGGCAGTGCTCTCGCAGGGTGTGGCGATCGTGCTCGGCGTCGTCATCGCATTGCTGCGACGCAGCGCTAACCCGGTGGCGCGCTGGTTCGCGGGCGGCTACATCTGGCTATTCCGCGGCCTGCCCGTCCTGCTCCAGATCCTGCTCTGGTACAACCTGGCGCTGGTCTTCCCGGTGATCTCCATTCCATTCCTTTTCCACGAACAGACCAATGTTCTGATCAGCGCGTTCACCGCGGCCTTCCTCGGCCTGGCGCTCAACGAGAGCGCATACATGGCCGAGATCGTGCGCGCCGGACTGAACAGTGTCGACAGTGGACAAACCGAGGCGGCCAAGTCGATCGGTATGACACCCGGGATGACGCTGCGGCGGGTCGTACTGCCGCAGGCGATGCGGGTGATCATCCCGCCCACCGGCAACGACTTCATCAACATGCTCAAGGGAACGTCGATGGCGTCGGTGATCGGCGTGACCGAGCTGATCCACGCGGCCAACAACATATCGTCCAACAACCTGTTGGTGATGGAGACCTTGCTCGCCGCGGCGGTCTGGTACATGGTCGTGGTCACCGTCGCCGGGATCGGCCAGCATCAGCTGGAGCGTGCGTTCGGCACGGCCGACCGAGGGCCGATGGCGCGCGCCGCGAAGGCGTTGCGGGGCGTGCCGTTAGTAAGGAGTAACCCGTGACCGGCCCCCTGCTTCGAGCCGTGAACGTTCGCAAAAGCTACGGCAACACCGAAGTACTGCGCGGAATCGATCTGGAAGTCCGCAAGGGACAGGTCGTCTGCCTACTCGGTCCCTCCGGCGCCGGGAAGAGCACCTTCCTGCGGTGTATCAACCACCTCGAGACCATCGATGGCGGCCAGATCTGGGTCGACGGCGAGCCGATCGGCTTCCGGCTACGCGACGGCAAGTTGTACGAGCTGCGCGAGCACGAGGTCGCCCGACAGCGACGCGACATCGGCATGGTCTTCCAGCGGTTCAACCTCTTCGCCCACCGCACGGCCCTGGAGAATGTCGTCGAAGGGCCGGTCCGTGTGCTGGGTGTTGACGCCGTGAGCGCGCGGCGGCAGGGACTGGAGCTGCTCGACCGAGTCGGGCTGGCACACCGCGCCGACGCCTACCCGGCGCAGCTGTCGGGCGGGCAGCAGCAGCGGGTGGCGATCGCTCGGTCGCTGGCGATGCGCCCGAAGCTGATGCTGTTCGACGAACCGACCTCGGCGCTCGACCCGGAGCTGGTGGGTGACGTTCTCGAAGTAATGGGCACGTTGGCGAAAGAGGGGATGACGATGGTCGTGGTGACGCACGAGATGAGTTTCGCCGCCGAGGCGGCCGATGAGGTGGTATTCCTCGCCGACGGCGCGGTCGTCGAGACCGGGCCACCGGGTGAGGTGCTCAGCGCACCGAAACACGACCGCACACGCCAGTTCCTCGCGAGGATTCTGTCGTGAATTCAGTGACGCGGATTTCGCCGCGGTACCTGCTGCAGTTCGATGAGCCCGCCGGATATCTGGACTTCGCGCGGTTCGGTCCGCCGTCGCATGCCGTGCTGGACACCACCGCGAACCTGCTGCACGAGGCCACCACGGCCGGTCCAGCCACGGTAGACAACCTGATGCTGCAGGAGATCCGCGCCAAAGCGGCCGTGTCACGACTGTCCGGGTCCGATACCGACCACGTTGTGCTGCTCCCGCACACCAGCCTCGGCTTGTTCCAAGCGGCATTCCACTTCGGCGGCGAAGTGCTGGTGTCGGCCGCGGAGTTCCCCGCGAACACCTACCCATGGGCGCGTGCCGAGCAGGACGGCCGGCTCGTCGTCCGGCGGCTGGCAGGTGGGTATGTCACGCCGGAGCGAGTCGCGGCCGGGCTGACCGACGAGATCACCACGGTGAGTGTAAGCGCGGTCGACTTCCGCACCGGCTACCGCGCCGATCTGGCCGCGCTGCGCGACGTCGTCGGTGACCGGTTGCTGGTCGTCGACGGCATCCAGGGCTTCGGCGTCACCGAGGAACCGTGGCAGGTCGCGGACATCCTCGTCGTGGGTGGCCAGAAGTGGCTGCGCGCTGGGTGGGGCACCGGGTTCGCCGTGCTGTCGGACCGGGCGCTGGAGCGGATGGACCCGGTGCTGTCAGGCTGGACCGGTGCCCGTGACCCCGGGCTGTTCAACGACGAGATCCGTCCGCCGGATACCACCGCCGCCGCGTGGTCGATGACTAATCTCAGCCCGATCACCTCGGGCGCGTTCGCCGCGGCGCTCGAACTGGTCGAGGAGGCCGGGCCCGGCGTGATCGCGGCCCGGATCGGCGAGCGGATCGGCGAGTTCTCCGACGTGCTTGCCGGTCTCGGCGCGCAGATCGTGTCCGCTGTGGATAGACGGGCCGGAATCCTGGCATTCACCCTGCCCGGCCATTCGGCCGAACAGGTCGGTGTTGCTCTCACCTCGGCCGGGATCGCCGCGACGGTCCGGCCGGAGCACGTTCGCCTGTCGCCGCACGCCTCAACCCCGCCCGCCAGCGCGGACCTGCTGCGTTCAGCGCTGGAAACACTGCACCGTCCGCGGAAACCGCTGCCGGCGCCCGCGGCCACGGGGGCCACCCCCGACGTGCTGACCGCGCTGGTCCCAGCCGTGCACGGCCTGGCCGCCATGCTCGGTCCCGGCAACGAGGTGCTGATGCACGACCTGAGCCGGCTGCCGGACTCGATCATCGCGATCGCCGGCGACCTGACCGGACGCAGCGTCGGCGGCCCGATGACCGACCTGCTGCTCAGCCTGGTCCGCCGCGGCACTACCCAGGATCTGACGAACTATCGGACCCACAGTCCCGACGGCCGTCCGATCCGTTCGTCGACGCTGTTCCTGCATGACCCGGACGGGGCGGCGATCGGCTGCCTGTGCGTCAACAGCCTGGACACCGCGGCACCCGCCGACGGCAACGGCGAACCGGAAATCTTTCCCGCAGATGTCGACAGCCTGCAACGGTTGCTCGTCGACCGCGCGGTGGGGAAGGTCGGCATCCCAGTGGATCTGATGAAGAAACGTCACAAGGCGGCCGTCGTGCGCGAACTGGACGAGGCCGGCTTCTTTCTCATCAAGGACGCCGTCGACGACCTTGCCGGACGCCTCGACGTCACCCGCTATACGATCTACAACTACCTCAACGAGGTCCGGGCGTAGGTCCACTGGCGTAGCCGAAGCCAGTCGGGGCCGGGCTGCGGCATGCTGTCCGGGGCCTCAGGTCATCTGCGCGGCGGCGGCGTAGCGGTCCGGCAACGTCGTACTCGGGCAGCCGCAAATCCACACGCGCCATCGCCGACGCCATTTGAACAGGGTTTGGGGCGAGGTCAAGGGACAGGGACGCGGACTTCGCGGTGAAGCCCTGCTCGAACAGTTCGATCGCCGAGACTGCATCGGCATGACTCAACGTGCTTCTCGAGTACACCGGCCTGCCCTCCTGAGTTGGACACATACTTACGGTGTCCAACTTCTGGGGACCACTCCAGAAGACCGTTGGTGTTTTCGGACCTACCGGGGTTCCCTACGGTATTCGTCAGGCGGAAGTTTCGGGGATTCGGTAGGGCTGTTCGGTCTCGAGCATGGCGCAGAGGACATCGCAGCGGTGGCGGGTCAGGCAGATGGCTTGTGGCTGATACAAGCCGGCCACCGGGGGTGTCGAGCGGGAGCTGGGGTGTTGTCCTGGGAAGCGAGGAGTGCGCTGCGTGCGGCGCCGAGCAGGCCCGCGTGGCCTCCGAGCGCAGAGGGATGTACGGTCATCCGTCGCGCGAAGTCGAGCGTGACCAGGCGGCTGAGGTGCTGTCGCAGGGGAGTGAACAGCACTCGGCCCGCAGCTGATACACCGCCACCGATTACGACGCGGTCGAGGTCGCAGAGCGTGGTTGTGGCGCTGATGGCGCGTGCCAGTGCCTTGGCGCCGCGATCGAACGCGTTCAGGGCGACTGCTTCTCCTCTGGCGGCATCGGCGGCGAGGGCGCGGGCGTCTGGTCCGGCCCAGCCGTGCTCGCGGGCCCACTGGACCATCGACGGGCCACTGGAGTAGGCCTCGACGCAGCCGTTCGCACCGCATGAGCAGGGCGGGCCTGCCGGGTCGACGACCGTGTGTCCGAGATGGCCGGCGTTGCCGCTCGGTCCCGGGTACGGCGCGCCGTCGAGGACGAGGCCGCCGCCGATGCCGGTTGACACGACGATTCCGAGCATGGCTGCCGCGCCGCGCCCGGCGCCAACCCAGTGCTCGCCCACCGCGGCCGCGATGCCGTCGCCAACCAAGGTGACAGGGACCTCTGGCAGGACGGCGCCGACCAGGTCGACCAATGGAAAAGTGCGCCACGCCGGGATGTTGACGGGACTGACGGTGCCGTGCTGCGGGTGGATAGGCCCGGCCGAGGCCACTCCGACGGCGCGCGGTCGCGCACCGTCGGCCACCGATGTGAGCAAGCTGCGGAGTGCCTCGCTGATATCGGGCTCGGTGCAGGGTGTGGCGATCGCGGCGTGTCCGCGCACCTGTCCATCTGAACCGACCAGGCCGGCGCTGATCTTGGTGCCGCCGATGTCGACCGCGAGCACGACTTCCTGATCCATTGAACGTCCTTCTTGGGTTGCGGTCAGTCCGGGAGAAGCACCGACAGCTGCGGCGAGAAGGCGTCGTGCAGAACCAGAGCGGCACCACCTACGACAGCGGCGTCCGGGCCCAATGGTGAATGCGTGACGTCGACGACTCGGATATGCCGGGCCAGGGGTCTGGTGGAGACCGCCGAGGCGACGACGTCGACGTAGCGCTGTTCGACATGGCGGATGCCGGCACCGCCGAGCACGATCAAATCCACGTCGGTGATGTTCACGACGTTGACCGCAACGGTGGCGACGTGTCGTGCCGCCTCGTCGATGACCGCAGTCGCGAGGGGATCGCCATCTGCGGCGGCGACCCGGACGAGGGCATGGTTAAGCGTGGCCGGATCGCGGCGGAACGGTTCCGAAAGCACGCTGCCGGTGGGCTGGTCGCACAGCCGCCGGTAAGTTTCGGCGACGATCGCTTCAGGGCTGACAAGAGTCTCGAGGCAGCCCAGGTTGCCGCAGTAGCACGGGGGACCGTCCTCGAGCACGGACGTGTGTCCGAACTCCGCGGCATTGAGTGAGCCGCCCCGATGGACTTGGTGGTTGAGGACGAGACCACCGCCCACGCCGGTGCCGAAGAAGAAGTACGCAAAATTCGCCACGCCACGCCCGGCGCCGGCCCACCGCTCACCGACTGCGGCGGCCGTGGCATCGTTGTCGATCGTCACCGGAAGGCCGGTCGCCTCACTCAGCATCTGCTTGATCGGCACTCGCGTCCAGTTCATGAGCCGAGGCGGAGCGACAACAATGCCCAGATCCTGGTCGATCGGGCCGGGGCTGGCGAGACCGAGGCCGAGCACCCGGCTCCTCGGCACGTCCGCCTCGGCGAGCACGTCGCGAACCAGATCCGCCATTGCCGCGACAACATCCGCGGGAGCGGCCCCCGGCGGTGCCGGGCGCCGTTTGGTGGCCAGTGGCTGCCCGAGCAGGTCGACCACAACGCAGGTGAGCTCGGCAGGGTCGAAATGGAGCCCGACCGCGCTCCCAGCGTCCTGGTTGATCCGCAGGGTGGTGCGTGGTCGCCCGCCGCTGACGACTCGGTTGGCTCCGTCCTCACGCACAATGCCCTCGTCCAGCAGCTTCCGCACGATTCCCGAGACGGTCTGCGCCGTGAGGCCGGTGCACTCAGCGATCTCCCGTCTGCTGATGCCGTCGGCGAGCTGAATCTGGTCGAGCACCACCGCCCGGTTGTACCGCCCCACCTTGGGGAGATTCGTGCCTGATTGCACCCAGGATCCTTTCTCCGCTGCGCGCCGATCATCTTGCTGCAAGGCCGCGACTTTGTAAAGCAAATGGATTTATCAGGATCGCTGTGAGCTCGTTCGCCGCACACGGATCGTAACCGTCGAGCGGGCCCATCAGCGAATGTCGAACCCACTGGCATCGGGGCTTCATGGGCCGGATTCGACCTGGCTGTGGCGTGTTGAGACACGGAAGCCCGACCGTGGACGATGCTCCGAACCTGTGGATGCGCCGAGGGTCTTCCCGCTGTGCATGTCCGGCCGTCTTGCTGCAGGCGTTGGCTTTGTAAAGCAAATGGATTTACACGGTGAGATCCATGCCATCTGCGGGGAAAACGGTGCGGGGAAGTCGACGCTGATGAAGGTCCTCATCGGCGTGTATCCGCACGGCACCTACGGCGAAATCGTCTACGAGGGCCAGGAGGTGCGGTTCGGCGACATCCGCGCCAGCGAGCAGGCCGGCATCGTCATCATTCACCAGGAGATCGCACTGGTGCCCGGTATGTCGATCACCGAGAACGTGTTTCTGGGCAATGAGCCACGCAGGCGCGGTGCGATCGACTGGAGGACCGCTCAGCGCCGCGTGATCGAGTTGATGGCGCAGGTCGGGCTCGAGGAAGATCCCGACACGCTAACGCGAGAGCGGCGCGGGTAAACCTCCGTCGGCGCGGCCCGCCGACGGAAAGAAGCCGAATCGCCACACCCGAAGCCAGGCCGGTGCCCTCGAGCATCGTCGCCGGTGCATACGAAACGCCCGTGGGCGGGGCTGCCTTTCCAAGGGCCGAATTACGTTCAGGCGCTGCGCAATACGAGGACCGTGATCTCGCTCGGCGCGAAGACCCGCAGCTGTGGACCCCAGAAGCCGGTGCCGCGGCTGGTGTAGAGCTGGGTGTCGCCGTGCCGGGACAGGCCGGCGACGACGGGCTGTTCGAGGCGGACCAGGTAGTGGAACGGCCAGATCTGGCCGCCGTGCGTGTGACCGGAGATCTGCAGGGCGACGCCCGCGGCGGCGGCCTCGGTGACCTGCCTGGGTTGATGGGCGAGCAGGACGACCGGTGCATCCGGGTCCGCACCCGCGAGGGCGGCGGGGAGGTCCGGGCCGTGGCCGGGCAGGCCGACGCCGGTCGGGTCGTCGATACCGGCCAGCACCAGCCGATCGTCGCCGCGGGTGATCGTCTCGTGTTGGTTGTGCAGCGGCTGCCAGCCGATCGAGGTCATATGGTCGATCCAGCCCGGTGCGTCACCGAAGTATTCGTGGTTGCCGGTGATGTAGAACCGGCCGAGCGGGGCCTCGATCTTGCCGAGCGGGTCGACCTGCGGATGCCGCTTCGCCACCGAGCCGTCTGCGAGATCGCCGGCGTGGCAGGCGATATCGGGCTGCTGGGCATTGACGACGTCGACCACCCGCTCCGACCAGCGCAACCGGTCGAGCGCGGCGTAGTGGGTGTCGGTGATGACCACCATGCGCAGTCCGTCGAACGCCGGTCCGAGTCCACGGATCGCGATATCGAGCGTGCGAACCCGAGGCACACGGCGCGCCTCGATCACGCCCCAGACCGTCAGCGTCGCGGCGATCGCGAGTACACCGACGGCGACGATTCTGGAGCGGGCCGGATCGTCCACCCCGCCGACGGCCAACCCCAGCCCGACGATAGTGCCGAACACCGACCAGCTGAACAGCACCCACATCACGCCGAGCAGCGTGTCGCCGACAATCGACGCCGCATCCGACTGTCGCGGTCCATGACCCAGAAACATCGACGCGGGCAAACTCACGAATCCGGCCAGGAAAATCGCCGAGCCGAGCCAGAACAGCGGGCCATCGGTCGTCGCGCCGATCAAGGTCCACCACGGCAGCAGGAACAGCATGGCGGGAATCGCCAGAAATAGGACGATGCGCGGAACGTATTTCACGGAAGATCATTTCTCGCGTGGAACGGTGCGGCACGCGGTCCCACCACCGGCGCCAGGGGCGCTATCGACGATAACAGCGTTAACGCAACTGCGTCGGCGACGGCAATCCGTGCACGTCAGCTATGGCAGGGGAGTCCGATATAGGACGGATCCAGTGCTTTCTGCACGACATAGCCGACAGTGGGCGATTCCGGGAGCGCGCCATGGTTGAAGTCATCGTCGGGGCACAGATCCTGCACCCAGATATTGTCGACCGTGGCGCCGAAACCGGGGGTGAGAAAGGTGGCCTCGGGCGGGGTGACGACCCGATCGAGACGGCTGGCGATCACCGTGTATTCGACACCCGGCTCGGTATCGCCCCCGGCATTGAGACTGCGCAGGAATTCACTGTCGATCAGTTGTTGCAGCGCGGCCGTGCCGAGATATTTGGCGACGAGGCCGAGGATGGGCGCCTGTGCGCTGCCGGTCGGCAGCAGATAACCGAGTCCCTCCGCGGTGGTGCCGTGATTGGTCGCCGCGATGGTGATCAGATGGTCCACCTTGTTCTCCGCTGGATCGCGATAGTTCGCGCCACCCTCGAAGCGCAGGAATTGCCGGACCAGCGGACCGCCCTGTGAATGCGCGACGATATCCACCTTCGGCACACCGGTCGCCTCGCGCACCAAGTCGACGAATCTCCCGACTTCCTTGGCCGAATTGCGAATGTCCGCGGTGCCGTACACGCCCGGTTCCGCACCTCGGACACTGGATGCCGCGCGGCCGTAGTCGAGCGAAAATATGCAGTAGCCTTGCGCTTTCAGCTCCGGTGCGAGCACGTCCCAGGAATTCTGATTACCCCAGGTGCCGTGGACCAGGACTACGGGTTGCGGATGCGCCGCCGACGGTCGGCACTCCCAATCGTTGGCCCCGGCCGGTGGCGTGCTGCCATCCGGGGGGCCATCGTCGGCGTGCGCCGGAGCGATCACGCCGAACACCGCGCCGATGAGAAGAGCGGGCACGATAACCGACTTTCGAACGGGCGAACTCTTCGCGAACAGCGCAACGCTCCCTTCGCTCACACATAAGGACCTGCAAACGAAACCCGCCATCGGCTCGGTGATCGGGCCGAAAGGGCGGTCGATCGACTGGTTCATAACATGACAGCGAATATATGGCAAACATGTCCGATGTGATGGCGTGTCGCGCGAACCGCGTCCCCGGAGTGCCACGATGGAGGACAGCGTCGCTGTCCGCCGGTCCGGGTGGCCGTTCGAGAGGAGCCCGAAGTCATGCTCAGCACACCGCGTTCGGCCATCGCAGTGTTCGTTGCGGCACTGCTGCTTTCGGTGGTGACCGCCTGCGGTTCCGATAACACACCCGCCCCGGCGGTACCGCGCGGCGACGTGGTCTCCACCACCCCGGTCGAGCAGTTGTCGACGGAACAGACCACGGCGTATCTGGGCACTGCGAATATCGGCGCTCCGGCGCGCAATGGCGTCGATGCCTATCGCGTCGTCTATCGCACGATCACTGCGGAGGGCGGCCCGACAACGGCGAGCGGACTCATCGTCTTGCCGCGCACCGATTCCCGGCGGCTGCGCGTCGTCACCTACGAGCACGGCACGCTGGTGCTGAAGTCCGACGCGCCCTCGGTGAACGGCACCCGCTCTGATCGGGCCCGCACCATCATGTTCGCCGCGGCGGGCTATGCGGCCGTCGCGCCGGACTACCTCGGTCTCGGCGAAGGCCCCGGCTTCCATCCCTACACGCACGCACCCTCGGAGGTCAGCGCCTCGGTCGACCTGTTGCGCGCCGCCCGCACCATGGCCGCCGAACGGCAGCACGACCTGGACCCGGACATTCTCGTCACCGGCTTCTCCCAGGGCGGGCAGGCCGCGACGGCATTGGGCAAGGCGCTACAGGCCGGTGACGCCCCCGGCTTCGGCCTGGCCGCGCTGGCACCGATCAGCGGGCCCTACGACGTACAGCAGGTCGAGACGCCCGGCGCCATCGAGGGCCGGGTCACTCCGGCGATCGCTGTCTTCTACCTCGCCTACTGGATCACCTCGATGAACCGGATCTACCACCTCTACGACCGACCCGCCGACGCATTCTCCGAACCCATCGCCGAGCGCATCGAGCAACTGTTCGACGGACAACAGAACGAGATCACTATCGGCACCGCATTGCCCGTGCGCCCGGAACTGCTACTGACACCGACATTCCTGGCCCAGGCCCAACATCCGACCGGAACCTCGCAATCGGCGGTGGCCGCCAGCGACGGCACCTGCGACTGGACCCCACGCGTGCCGGTCCACCTCTACGCCGCCAGCGGCGACCGAAATGTGCTCTACGCCAACGCCGAACACTGCCGGCAAGCCATGCGCACCGACCGCGCCACCCTCACCGACCTCGGCGATATCGACCATTCCGCTACCGCCCGCGTCGCACTTCCGCAAATCCTCGACTGGTTCCAACGCGAAATTCCGGCCGCCTGAACAGGTTCAGCGAATGCCGGGAGTCGGGGCGGGGCCGACGCAGCCGACGATGACGCAACCGGGCGGCCAGTCCGCGAACGGCGCGGCCGGTTTCTTGCCGAGGCAGAGGAGCGGACCGCAGCCCGGATAGGCTTTGGGGCCGATACCGAGTGCGTCGAGGACGGCATCGGGGTTGGTGATCATCGGATCGTCCAGGCTGACGCCCTCCTGCGGCACATACGGTCCGGGATCGGGCAGTCGCGGTTCGCGGAAGGCCGCGTTGATGGCCCGCAGCGCGTCATTCTGGAAGCTCACCCCACCGCCGGGGACCGTGACACCGGTCCAGCTGACCACCAGGTCCAGGCTCGGCACGATGTAGCTGTCCTGGCGCATCATGCCCGACATCTTGACGGCATCGGCTGGCAGGCCGGGGAATTCGGCGGTGCAGTCGGGTCCGTTGACGACGAAAAGGAAGCCGTAGCACGGGCTGGTCTGCGACGGTCGACTGGCCTGCTGGAGGTAGTCGGTCGAAATGACTTGGATACCATGCCAATTCCCGCGATTGGCGACCAGCAGTCCGAGCTTGACGAAATCGTCGGGCGGCAGCACGAGATGGGCGTAGCCATAGGTATTTCCGCTGCGGTCTCGGCCCCAGTAGTAGTCGGTGTTCCGGATGCCCAACGGGTCGAACAGTTTTCGCTGCGCATACTCCTGGAAGTCGACGCCGACGGCCTGCTGCACGACATAGGCGAGCAGATCGACGGCGCGCTGGCTGTAGCGCCAGACCGTGCCCTGCGGATGCTCGACCGGTCGCGCCATGGCCTGTGCCACCACATTCGGATCGAGTTGGGCCAGCCCCGTGATCCCCTCGGCGAGTACGGAGACCTCTAGCCCCGAGGATTCGGTGAGCAGATTGCGCAGGGTTATCGCGCGGTGCTCGGCGTCGCCGATGCCAGGCGGTAGATAGACGTCGATCGGATCATCGATCCGCAGTCGGCCCTCGTCGACGGCGATGCCGGTGACCAGCGAGACCACGCTCTTCGTCGCACTCCACAGATTCCACGGCACACCGCCGGTCTGCGCGTTGTTCGGTCCGGTCGCGATCAGACAGTTATTGCGGAACACCTGGATATTGCGCCGCGTCGGATCCGAGGCGAATCCGATGGCCGCCCGCAGCGCCGTCGAATCGAGGCCGACCTCTTCCGGTGTCGCGATGTGCGGCGTGCGTCCATCGGTGAGTTCACAATGCTTCAACTCCGGTGGCGTGGCGTGGGCGAGCGCACCCGAAAGACCCGTCAACAGCACTACGGCCATGGTGATCGCCGACACCACAACACTTTTCGAACAACGACGCATTCAACCCTCCACACACCACGGCTTCAGTGGTGAGATCGAGTCGTATCGCCCCCTGTTACGGCGTCGAACGCCCCAAATCCCATGGTCACAGGGGTTAGGGGCAGGCTCACAGCGGACTGACAGCAAATGCCAAGGCGGTCCACCAGAACGGCTGTGATACTCCTCGGGTGACAGTGACCAGTGCCCCGGCGTCCCTGCCTGAGACGACCCCGCCCGACCCGACCCCGCCCGTCGCCGCGACGGCGTTGCCACCCATACGCCGGTGGGAGCGCATCGGCTTGGTCGTCCTGCTGATCGGGACGGCGGCGGCGTATCTGTGGAATATCACCGTCAATGCCATGGGCAACGGCTTCTACGCCGCCGCGGCCTGGTCGGGCTCGCGGGACTGGAAGGCGCTGCTCTTCGGCTCGCTGGATCCCGGGAACTTCATCACGGTCGACAAACCGCCGGTATCGCAATGGGTGATGGGGCTTTCCGGTCAACTCTTCGGCTTCAGCAGCGCGAGCATGCTCATACCGCAGGCGCTGATGGCGGTCGCGACGGTGGCACTGATGTACGGGGCGGTGACCCGGGCGACCGCGAGCCGCGGCGCGGGGCTGCTCGCCGGTGCCGTCTTCGCGGTGACGCCGGTGGTCGCGTTGATGTTCCGGTTCAATAATCCGGACGCGGTGATGGTGCTGCTGATGACGGCCGGTGCGTACTGCACGATCCGCGCACTGCGGCATGCCGGCGTGCGCTGGTTGATGCTGGCCGGCGTGGCGCTCGGGTTCGCATTCCTGGCCAAGATGCTCGAGGGCTTGATGGTATTGCCCGCGTTGGGCATCGCGTATCTGGTCGTCGCGCCCACCGCACTGCGGACGCGCCTGCTGCACCTGCTGGCCGCGGCGGGAGCGCTGATCGTCTCGTCCGGCTGGTTCGTGGTGCTGACCATCCTGTGGCCGGAATCCTCGCGGCCCTATCTGGCCGGGTCGACGAACAACACCTTCATGGATCTGGTGCTCGGCTACAACGGGTTCGCGCGCTTCCTCGGCCGCAACCATAAGGGCGGCAACCGCTTCGA
The DNA here is from genome assembly GCF_050946365.1 of Nocardia sp. CA-107356. Lineage (NCBI taxonomy): Bacteria > Bacillati > Actinomycetota > Actinomycetes > Mycobacteriales > Nocardiaceae > Nocardia > Nocardia sp. CA-107356. The sequence goes on from NZ_CP191992.1 coordinate 1,448,156, forward strand.
GCTGCCACCCGGCTACGAAATGCCGCACAATGCCGGACCGGGACAGGGCTTCGGCGGCTTCGGCTCGGGACCGGACCGGTTGTTCACCGGCGAAATCGGCTATGAGATCTCCTGGCTGCTGCCCGCGGCGATCCTCGCCTTCGGATTGGTGCTGGCGTCACGGTGGCGTGCGCCGCGCACCGATCTGGTGCGTGGTGCGGCATTGACCTTCGGGTTGTGGCTGATCATCGACGGCGTCGCCTTCTCGACCATGAAGGGCGGCATGCATGCGTACTACACCCTGGCGATCGGACCCGCCGTGGCCGGAATGTTCGCACTCGGTGTGCACGAAATGTGGCGTCGCCGCGACGGCGTCTTCGGCCGAATCGGCTCCGCCGCACTCATTCTGACCGCAGGGGTATGGGCATTCGTTGTCCTGCAGCGCAACTCGGACTGGCAGCCCTGGCTGCGGTGGACCATCCTCGTGATATCAGTGCTCGCGGCGGTCGGTCTGCTCGTGGCATCGGTTCCGGCGGCCGGGCGGCGCCGGATGCGCGACTGGGTGACCTCGGTGCTGGTGATCGCGGGTGTGCTAGCCGGTCTCGGTGGGTCGACGGCGTATGCGGTGGTGACGCTGCCGCAGTCGCATACCGGCGGCGGTCCGACGGTAGGCCCGGCTCGCAAGCAGAAGCCAGGCCCGGCAAATGCAGCCCAATCGCAGATGCGCCGGTTCATGGGCGGCGATTTCGCGGAGCCGCAAGTGGTGAGCATGCTCAGCGATACGACGACGCGCTGGTCGGCCGCCGTTGACCGCTCGTCGACTGCGGCCACCCTCGAATTGGCCAGTCGCACACCGATTATCGCGATCGGCGGCTTCACCTCCGAAGATCCGGTGCCGACACTCGGTCAGTTCCAGGAACTGGTGCGCAGCCATCAGGTCACCTATTACCTTGCGCAGGAAGTGAAGCTGCCCGATTCCTGGCGGGTTCCCGATCAAGGCGACGCCCCGGCTGCGGCGCCCAACGATGAGCTGTGGCGGCCGATCGGCCACAAGGACATCGGCGACTGGGTGGCCGAGCACTATCAAGCGGTGCACATCGGCAATATCGCGGTCTACGACCTGACGGTATCGCCACACTGACGGCTTCGCGCCGGAAAGTGCCGGGCCCAGGGTTCGAATTCGATACGGGCACTGTTGATCACGGTGCTGAGCAAGCGATACCAGCCCGCGATGATGATCAGTTCCAGGATTTGGTCGTCGGCGTAGCGTTCGGTCAGCCGGGTCCAGACAGCATCGGAGATATCCCCGGTGTCGTGGAGTTCGTCGGCCATGCGCACCAGCACGCTGTCCGCGGCGGTCCACGCCGGATCGTCGGCCGGACCGACCGCGGCTGCGTCGATTTGGGCGGCGGTCAGGCCGACCTGCGGACCCTGGACCACAGCGTGCACGCCCCATTCGTACTCGGCGCCCGCCCGGGCGCAGGTGCGATGGATGACGATCTCGCGCTCGCGCGGCGGCACGCGGCCGTGGCCGAGAATTCCCGCGCCGAGTGGACGCATGCGCGCGAAGAGTTCATCGTGCACTGCCAGCGTGCGGAACAGCACGAGCGGCTCGACCGCGGCTTGCGGCGGCATCCACTTCTTCAGTTGCGCGTCGATATCGGGGGCGTAGGGCGGGCGCAGCGGGGCGATTCGGGGTGTGGATTCAGTGGTCATTGATCAAACCTCGTTAGACTGGCCTTCGTGCTTCGAAAAACAGAGCAAGGACGGTCTCGATGGTAGCTTCGGAATCCGAAGCGGACAATATGCCGGTGGTCGGGAAACCCGTCCGGGGATCACACACCGGCCGCCCGATCATGGCGCTGCTGGATCTCCTCGGACGTCGCTGGACGCTGCGGGTGCTGTGGGAGTTGCGTGACGGAACCAGCGTTACCTTCCGTGAATTGCAGAGTCTGACCGGCGGGGTGTCGGCCAGCGTCCTGAACGATCGGCTGCGCGAGTTGCGCGAGGTGGCGATCGTCGACACGGATTCGCAGGGGTACCGCCTCACCGCCGACGGCCTTGAACTCGTCGCGGCGCTCGGGCCACTACAGGTTTGGGTCGAGCGTTGGGCCGACCGCGCTTAGGCGCTTGTCGGGACCTACGCCGCTGTCAACTGCTCGACAAGGCGACCAACAGTGCGCGGGCCGCCCCGGCCAATCGGCTGGAACCGCCGCGCTGCAGCACCATATCGAGCCCGGGTACGTCAGCGCGGGTGCCCGATTTACGGGCGCAGTCGGCCGCAACCGCCACCAGGTCGGGTAGGCCGGGCGTCGGGTTGCTCGCGAACAGCACGGGCAGGATGGCCGCGAGCAGGGGCCAGGTGCGGTGTGCGCCCAGCGCGCGTCGGGTATCGCGCAGGGAACTCGCGAGTCGTCCGGCGGGTGCGCGAACGGGTATCGCCCGCGCCAGCAGATCCGGTCGGAGTTCGTCGGCGCCAGCTAGGACGACCAGTGCGTCGACGCCCACGGTGCGGTCGCGGTCGTCCTCGCTCACGAGTGCGTTCATGACCGCCCGATGCACCTGCGGCCCCTTGGTGCCGGGCAGATTCACGATGCGCGGCAACCGATCTCGGTCCACCGCTGCCAGCCACGCGGCCTGCATCTCCGGGATGGGTAGCTGGTCTTCGGGCAGCGGGCTGGAGTACCAGCGCTCATTCGGCGGCGGGCCACGCAACGCCGCGCTCAGGTACTTCGGGAACGCGTCGATCTCCACCCCGGAGTGACCACTGCGCAGCCAAGCGGCCAGGCGTGCCCCCTCGGGTGACCGCAGTGCGTCGGCCATCAACAACACCTCGGGTCGCGATGTCGGCGCGACCCGCACCAGCGCTTGGGCGAAGTCGATCGGACCGGGCCGCAGGCCCAACTCGGCGTATTCGCCGAGCCGTCCGACGAGTTCGGCGGCATCGATCGCGCCATTGTCGAAAGTGGGTGTGGCCAGCGAGAACGGCGGTAGCACAGCACCTTCCAGCACCAGGGTGCCCCACTCGGCCATGCGGTCGGCCAGTGGCGTGGAGCGGGTAGACCCGCGCGGCGGATACCGCAGTGCGCCCGTGGCGATCGCGGTGAGGGTACGCATCGACCACGGCTGCCTATTGCACCATCGACGCTGCTGTTGTCGCTGCCACCACGACGGATCCTGTTGCGCCACAGGAACTTCGTGGTCGACGAGCGGGCCGAGAGCCGCCGACAACGAGTCACGATCCCGGTAGGTGAAACGGATGATGCCATCGAGGAAGCGCTCATCCAGTGACCAGCCGTCGTGATGTCGCGCGGTCACCCGGCGGTACAACTCCACCATCTCCACAGCCGTGTCCGCGACCGTGATTCGAACGAGCGGAGCCCGCGGCGGCAGCGGAAAGCGCTCCTCGATCTCCCACACCCGCGCCGCGTTCGCCAACTCCGCCCGCGTCCGCTCGTCCGCCGCCCGCAGCTGCCGGGTGATGATCCGCGCCATCCGCTCGCGCAGCGCGATATCCGCGGTCGTCTCGATGGCTTCCGCCAGCACTCGCGCCGCCGCTGAAGCACACCCCGGCGCACCCCGAACCGCCCGCTCCAACCAGCTCAACTGTGTGCGCACCAGTTTCTTCTCGGTGCGCGCGAGTACCGCTCGCGAGAGCGAAACCACGTCCTCGCTCGCGAGCGCTCCCTCCGAATGCAATTCGGCAAGCACGCTCTGCGCATGCGCGGCGGCGGTAGAGCGCCCTTCGGCCAACATCCGCGAGTAGAACTCCACCCGCCCGGCACATTCCGCGACGCTGGCCTGCAGCTGTGCGAGTTCCACCAGCTGCCAACGGATCTCGGACGGCCGCGCATCCGCACGCAGCAGACCGGTGAGCAACTGCCCATGCCGCACCGCGCGCTCGGTATCCGCCATGGGCATACGGTAGCGGCGGGGTCCGACAATCTCGGGGTTGACAGCGCACCGAACAGTGAGTGTATAGTCACTCACATGAGCAGACGCGGTATCACACTTTCTACGTCGGAGATCCGGCGCGAAGCGGTGGTCGATGCCGCGATCGCTGAATTCGCACAGGCTGGATATCACGGCACACCGATCAATACCGTTGCGGCGCGGGCGAACATCTCGCCCGCCTATGTGTTCAAGCTCTTTCCCGGCAAGGTCGCACTGTTCGTCGCGGCGCTGGATCGGTGCTACGAGCTGGTGGAGGCGGCGTTATCGGCGGGTGCGGCCCGGGTCGACGGTGCCGCACCCGACGCGATCCTGTACGAGATGGGCGCGGCGTACGCGGAGCTGATCGCCGATCGAAACCTGTTGTTACTGCAGGTGCACGCGCAATCGGCGGTCGACATTCCGGAGGTCGCCGAGGCCGTGCGGCGCGGGCTAGAGCGTGTGACGACCTTCGCGAAGACGCGATCCGGCGCCGCCGATGATGCGGTGCAGCGTTTCATCGCCTACGGCCAACTCTGCCATCTGATCACCACGCTCGGACTGGACAGTCTCGACAGCGATTGGGCACGAATGCTGAGCGCAGGTATCCGTCACGTCGATCCGAAGCGCTGAGGAAGGCGATCCCGGCAACTCGCGCTTCCCGGTGCTCGCACTGGTGGGCGCCTGATCTGGTGGAACCTGTTGCCCAACAAGCGGAATGCGCACTTCTTCAACCTCTGGGCGGGAAAGCGCAATCGAGCCCGATTCCGCGCCGAGATCGCCGCGGATCTCACCGCGGTATTCGACCTGGCCGCGGCCGGAATCCTGCGCGCGCTGGTGGCTGCGCGTATCCCGCTGGCCGAGGCCGCCGGTGCGATGGAACTCGCCGAATCCGAAACCGAAACCGGAACCGTCACCGGCAAGGTTGTCCTCATCCCGTGACCCCGCCACCCCGGCTCATGCCCCTGTCGTCGAGCCGGGTCGGACGATCATCAGCACGGTGACCACGGCCCAGAGAAGGTTGAAGATGCCGGTGAACATGGCCAGTTGGGCGGGGGCGGGGGCGGGCTGGGGTGTCGTGCCGGACAGGGCGGCGAGGATGCGAGTTTGATCGGGAAGGATCACCAGGGCGAGGATTCCGGCGGCGATCCCGGTCAAGGCGATGGAGACGGTGAGCCAGATATCGGTCAGGACACCGAGGCTCGCCGCGGTGGCCAGACCGAAGACCGGGACCGCGAGGCCGATGGCGGCATAGACACGGCAGATGCGGTGCAGGGTGCGGGCGGTGGCCAGGTGGTGTTGGTCGGTCGGGGTGGTGAGCGCTCGGCGAACGGTGGCCGGAAACATACTGGCGGCCACCGTCACCGGGCCGATGGCAATGATCGCGGCCAGAACATGCAGGGAGAGTAGAAGTTTCGTCACGGCTGGAAGCTCGGCACCCGGCGCGCGCCCTCGGCGGAGACCAATTCGGCGGTCGGTCCGCCGTCGGTCACCAGATGTGCGGCGTCGAGCACCTCGAACGGCGCGATGACATCCAGCGGGTCGAATCCGTCGAATAGTACGAACTGGGCGAGCACCCGGATCAGCTCCTTCTCGTTGTCGGTGCTGCCGACGCTAGTGATCGAGAAGCGGTGCGGGAACTGGCGGAATTGCCATATAGCAACGGATTCTCGCCAATACGGCTGAAATGCACATTCGATCAATCTGTCCAGGTCAGACCGCTTGGCGGGAATCCGCTGATCGCCTAGGGTATCGGCATGCACACCGTGGCCGTCCTCGCAGTGGACCAGGTCCTGCCCTTCGACCTGTCCACGCCGATCGAATCCTTCACCCGCTGTCGACTGCCCGACGGCCGTCCGGCCTACCGGGTCCGCGTCTGCGCCGCCACACCGACTGTCGAGACCGAACTGTTCACCATCCGGGCCCGCTGGGGGCTGGAGGCACTGGCCGAGGCCGACACGATCGTCGTACCCGGCTGCTCGGACCCCACCGCGCCGGTACCTACCGATGTTGTCGACGCGCTGCGCGCGGCCGCGGCGAACGGCACCCGCATCGCCTCGATCTGCGTCGGCGCGTTCACCCTCGCCGCCACCGGACTGCTCGACGGTTTGCGCGCCACCACACACTGGCTGGCCGCACCCACGCTCGCCGACCGCTACCCGGCGATCGATGTCGACCCCGACGTGCTCTACGTCGATAACGGTCAGTTCCTCACCTCGGCGGGCGCCGCCGCCGGAATCGACCTGTGCCTGCACATGATTCGCCGTGATCACGGTTCGGCGGTGGCCGCCGATGCGGCCCGCCTGGCGGTGATGCCGCTGGAGCGCGAAGGGGGACAGGCCCAGTTCATCGTGCACGACCAGCCGCCGACGCCGCAGGGCGCGTCGATGGAACCGCTGCTGCGCTGGCTCGAAGAGAATGCCGCGAAGTCCCTCACCCTGGAAAATGTTGCGGCGCATGCCGGTATGAGCCAACGCACTCTCAACCGACGCTTCCGCGAACAGACGGGCACCACCCCGTTGCAGTGGCTGCACCGAGCCCGCATCCGTCAGGCCCAATACCTGCTCGAAGCCACCAACCATCCGGTCGATCGCATTGCCACCCGGGTCGGATTCGGTTCCCCCACCGCCTTCCGCGACCGTTTCAAACGAGTTGTCGGCACCAGTCCGCACGCCTACCGCACCGCCTTCCAGAGCCTGGCCCGCTGACGGAATCGACTCGCGAACCGGCAGTTCCAGCCGGACCGCGATGGTCTGGCAACAATGGGCCGGACGAACGGTGCGCCGTGGCTGCGGGCTGCGCACAGTGTTGCCGATCGTCTGCTCGTACCCCCTGCAGGCCATGGTGATCGATGCGCCGGACTGGTTGCGGCAGGTCGGAATTCCCGAGCAGGGCGTTCTGCTCGTGCGACCCGATCAGATCATCGCCTGGCGTGCGCAGACCACGCCGTCCGATCCGGCCGACGGGCTCACCCGCGTGCTCGCGCGCATCCTCACTCGCACCGGGACGTATCCGACCTGGCTGTTTCGGATCGGCGCGCTGGGGGCATCCCCATAGATATCAGGCATCGAGCACCCAGCCTGAGACCGAAATGTGAGGTACCACCATGACAGCGGAAGGGCCGTGGGAAATTCCCCCGCTCGACGACGCTCCGGATATCGCTCGCGCAAATGAGCCGCAGCCCGGAATTACGTTGGCGGACGCCAGAAATTGGCCCGGATTCGTCCTACTGATCATCGGCGGACTCGTCGCGATCGCCGCCGCGGCCATCGGGGTGGTCGGCTTCCCCGGCGCGGCATACATCTTCGCGCTCGTCGCCATCATCGCATCGCTCAGCGGCGTGGCGCTCGTCCTGTTCGAACGTCGTGGCCGTCGCCCGCAGCCACGCGGGCCGCAGCAGCCATCGTCCCAGCAGCCGATCGTCCCGCCGGGCGCCTGATTCACCCTCGGTATTCGACCACCAGTTCCTCGGCAACCGCTGCCGCCGTTGGCATCTGCCGGATTTCCGCGCTCAGCACCGCAACGTCGCGTCGGGCGGCCGCGGATGCATTGCCGGTCAGCAGCGATTCGATACCGCCCGCCCGATACCGGCGCTGCGTTCAACGAACTGCTCGAAGACTTCTCGGTGCGCGCCGAGAAGAACGCGATATGAGCTGTGTCGCCGAAATGAGCTGGGTCAGTGGCCTTTACAGGCGTCCTCGGCAATGTTCTTGGTGGCGTTGAACTTATCGATCGCGGCATTGAGGGTATCGGTCGGCGCGCGCCGATCGAGGGTGTCGGCGAGTGCGTTGGTGTCGTCGCGGTAGCTGCGCAGCGGGGTCGCGACGGTCAACGGCACCTCGGAGGTCACCTTCGAATCAATGGTGCGCGCGTTATTGCGCAGCGCCGTAACGGCGTCATTGGCCTTGGCATTGGTCACCGGGTCGTTGATGCCCTTGCCATTGCTCGCGTCGATGTAGTCGTTGAAGCTACTGATCGAGCTGCTGTTCGCGGTGGTGAAGGTATCGCACGCGGTACCGGTGGCCCGTTCGGCCGCCGCCGCGCGCGAGGAGGATGCGGCCACCGACGATGCCGTGACCTCGGAGGTGTATGCGGCGAGTTCGGTCTGGTTGACCTGTGCGCTGCCGGTGATCTGCTTCGAGCACGCGCCGATGGTCAGGACGCCGGCCGCGGTCGCGGCCGCGGCGGCGACGAGGCCCGCACGTTCTAGACGTCGCATGTCGGTTTCCCCTCTCTCCCCTCCGAACACCCGGCCGCTGGAGGCGCGAAGGAGGCCGGACGTAACGACCGTACTTGTTCGCGACCGTCGACGTCAGCCGACCGGACCCAGATCGATGACCAACCGATATCCAGCGGGCCTGAAGATGCAGGTCAGGCTGGAGGCGGCAGGAGGGCAGCACCGAGCGCATCGGGACCGCGCTGGTCCCGGTGCGCCCGGTGGCGATGGGTCAGCGCTGGCCGAGCAGGCCGCGCATGGTGCTGATTTCGGCCTGCTGGGCGGTGCGGATGGCGCTGGCGAGTGCCTTCGCATCCGGATCGACGCCGTTGGCGAGTTCGGTATTCGCCATGGCGATCGCGCCGGTGTGGTGCTCGATCATCAGCTCCATCCACTGCCGGTCGAAATCGGCTCCTGAGGCCGCTGCCAGCGCGTTCATCTGCTCGTTCGACATCATTCCCGGCATGCTCGAGGTGCTGGGCACCGTCGTCATGCCGGGCATTGTGGTCATGCCGGGCATATTCATCGTGCTGGTCATGCCCGGCATCTCCATATTGTGTCCGGTGCTGCTGGGCGCGGGCTTACCGAAGCTCTCGAGCAGCTCGGTGATCTGCTGCATTTCCGGCGCCTGCGCCTTCTCGATATCCGCGGCGAGCGCGCGCACCTGCTCGTTCTGCGTGCGGCTCGGGACCAGCCGCGCCATCTCGATCGCCTGCGCGTGATGCGGGTACATCATCTGCAGGAAGGTCACGTCGGCATCGTTGAAATCGGTTCGGGCGGCGGGCTTTCCGGAGGTCGCCGAGCTCGACGAGGAAGCGTGATCCATGCCGGGCATGGAGTCGTTGTCGCTACAGCCAGCGGCGAAAAGTGCTGCGGCGGTGCTGGTTGCGGCGATGGCAAGGGTGATTCGGCTACGGGTGATGGACATGTCTGTGCTCCTGAAGAATTGACCGGATGTCGGACAGGCGGAAGCCGCGACCGTGATTGCGGGCGCGGTGGGCCTGTCAGATCCGCAGAATCGACAATTCGGCCAGGGACAGCACGGTCCACGGTGGTGCGCGTTCGCGTACCGGCCGCCACTGGCGCGGTGTCGACACACCGCCACCCGGTCGATCGAGGGTGATCCAGTAGAGCAGGACGAGCATCAGGGCCAATGCCATGGCCGTGAGGATGAAGACGCAGGCGTGCATGCCGCCATGTGCGTTGCCGCAACCGTCGTCGGTGCAGTCCGATCCGGCGGTGGCATTGTCGGCGGGCTTGGCCATAGTCGTTGTGCCCTGGTGGTCGCCATGCGCGGGCGCGACCGCGAAAACCCCAGCGTGCATTGCCACGATCCCCGCGAGCAGCACCAGCACACCGAGCACCCGGACAAGTCCGGTGGTGCGCGCAGGCAGGTGCTGTTCGACCACGCCGCCATTCTAGAACGGGCCGGACGGTCGACCCTCGATACCCCCTGGCCGTATAGACACCGGCTATGCGGTCGCGATATCGATGACCAGCCGGGTGGGATCGGTCAGCGTGCTCACCGCGAAGGCCGGGCGATCGGCATTCACCCCGATGAACGATTGGGTGGTGCCCTCGAAGACACTGGTCCGGTAGACGCCCGCGATGGCGGGTGCGCTGGGGTCGGTGGCGGGATCGGGACCGGAGTACGGCGTCACACCGTTGTCGAATGGATAGGCCGAACCCGTGATCTGGACCTCCAGAATCGAGGCGCCCGCGACATCGACGACTTTGCCGCTGCCGTCCTGGATGGCCCGCTCGGTGTACTGCACGATCCAGCCGGGCGTGCCGGCGCCGCCGAATTCGTAGACCACGCGGTCGAATCCGGGATGATGTCCGATCCGTATACCGGTCACGGTCACGCCCGCGTCACGGGATGGGGTCCCGCGCTTGGGCAGGGCATCGCGCGGCGCACTGTTCGGCGCGTCGGTGAATGTGCCGGTCGTGGTGGGCGCGGTCGTGGTGTTCGAGCTGGATCCGCCATCGCCGCAGCCAACGAGCACCATCGCCGCGGCGGCGATCATCAGCACCATCCTGTTACGCATGTGGCTGATGGTATTGGCCGCCGACCGTGCTGCACGGGATTTGCGCCGACCCGGTGTTTGCCGCCGGGGTGTCGCGGATAGGGCGGGTCGGCCGCGATGTATCGGCAACGATCTAGCACACTTGAGGTGTGGGAGATGTCGAGGACGTACTTGGCCGGCTGCGGCGGTATCCGGATGTGGAGGCGCTGAACCTCTACGCCGTCGATGCCGCCGACCGGCTGATCCTCGATGTGGCCGCGGACGCCATCAATGCCGCTGGCAGCGGCCGGATCGCCGTGATCGGCGACGCTTACGGCGCGCTCACTCTCGGTGCGATCGCCGGGCACGACCTGCGCGATGTCCGGGTCCATCAGGACCTGCTCACCGGCGAACTCGCGCTCGCCAACAATGCCCGCATGCTCGGCCTCGCGGATCGCTATGCCGCACACCCGCTTTCCGAAGGGTTGCTCGCCGACGCCGAGGTCGTCTTGCTGCGACTACCGCGCATGCTCGCCGGACTGACCGAGGTCGCCGATGCGATCGCCCGCTACGCGGGCCCCGCGGTGGTGGTTATCGCGGGCGGCCGCGATAAATACCTGACCAAATCCATGAACGATGTGCTGGCCGAATCGTTCTCGCAGGTGCGCGCGAGCCGGGGGCGGCAGAAGTCGCGCACGCTCTTGGTGAGCGGTCCGAAACCCGTTGCCGCGCCGCCATTTCCGGTGCGCGAGCGGATCGACGATATCGATATCGATGTGGTCGCGCACGGTGCCGCGTTCTCCGGCGCGACATTGGATATCGGAACTCGATTCCTGTTGCAGCACTTCAAATGGATGAAACCCGATGCCCGCGACGCCATCGATCTCGGTTGCGGTACCGGCATTCTGGCCGTCGCACTGGCCAAGGCGCGGCCCGGCATCCGCGTCGTCGGCACCGATCAGTCGGCGGCGGCGGTGGCATCGGCGCGGGCGACCGCCGAGGCCAACCAGGTCGCCGATCGTGTGACGGTGGTGCGTGACGATGCCATGTCCTCGGCCGCCGACAACAGCGCCGATCTGGTGCTGTGCAATCCGCCGTTCCATGTCGGTGCGGCCGTGCACACCGGATCGGCGATCAAGATGTTCGCCGAGACCGGCCGGGTATTGCGGCCCGGCGGTGAGTTGTGGACGGTGTACAACTCACATCTGAACTATCGCGGCGTGGTTCAGCGCATGGTCGGCCAGACCGAGGTGATCGGCCGCAATCGGAAATTCACGGTCACGCGATCCGTGCGTGGGCTGCACGACGTCCAGCGGTAGTAGAGTCCGATTTGTCCGTACCTAAGGGTTGCTCGGGAACTCGAGCGGGCCGATACACGTTGGACAACCTAGTTGGATATCGAGCGACCGGCTCGAAAGACACGGCTCGGGACCGATCTTCGAGCGACCTGCAAGCAGTCGCCAACGATCGGCGACGGCGATGTGGACCACGACTCCAGAAAGGCATTCACGGTGCGCACCACTAGCAATCCGGTATTCCGTCAACTTCCTCGGCAAGAGGGCGGTGGCTATGCCAACTTCGGATCAGGGGTGACGAGCGCGGGCCAGATGAGCCAGCAGTACGGCCAGTACCCCCAGTACCAGCAGCCGTATCAGCAGGCCCCCACCACCCGGGCCATGACCATCGACGATGTCGTCACCAAGACCGCCATCACCCTCGGTGTCCTGGCGCTGTCGGCCATCGTCTCCTACGGCCTCACCAACGCCAATACCGCACTGGCCCCGCTGTTCGTCATCGGCGGCGGTCTGATCGGCTTCGTGCTGGTGCTGGTCGCGACGTTCGCCAGGAAGATGGACAACCCGGTCGTCGTGCTCTCGTACGCGGTCTTCGAGGGTTTGTTCGTCGGCGCGCTGTCGTTCATGTTCACCAATATCGAATTCGGCGGCGTCGGCGGCAGTGCGATGATCGCGCAGGCCGTCCTCGGCACCTTCGGCGTCTTCGTGGGCATGCTGGTGGTCTACAAAACCGGTGCGATCCGCGTCACCCCGCGCTTCACCCGCATGATCTTCGGCGCGATGATCGGCATCCTGGTGCTCATCGTCGGCAACCTGATCGCCAGCTTCTTCATCGACGGCGGTCTCGGCCTGCGTGACGGCGGCCCCCTCGCCGTTGTCTTCAGCCTGGTCGTCATCGCGGTCGCCGCGTTCAGCTTCCTGCTCGACTTCGACGCCGCCGACCAACTGATCCGCGCCCAGGCTCCGGAGAAGGCCGCATGGGGCGTCGCCCTCGGCCTGACCGTCACCCTGGTCTGGCTCTACATCGAAATCCTGCGCCTGCTCAGCTACTTCAACAACGACTGATCCGGCCATCCGGTCCGGCTGACGATGCGGCCCCGGTTGCCCTGGTAATCCAGGCGACCGGGGCCGTAACTCCTTCCGGCACAGTCAGGTCGCCGAGCACATCGGTCGCCAGATGGTCGTCGTCGCAACGCTCGGCCAGCAGCGTCGCGCCCGGGGCATTCTCGGTGCGCAACGGGAGGATCTCCCGGTAGGCGGGGGAGTTGTACCAGTTCTCGGCGGCCTCGAAATCCGGGAATTCGATCACCACGATATTGCTGTTCGCCGGACCTTCGACGGTGACCTGTCGGCCACCGTGCACGATGAACTTGCCGCCGAACGGGGCCAGCGCGGCGTCGATGCGCCGGAGGTATTCGACGATATCGGCGCCGACGTTGACGTCGTGCATATGGGCGATGGCGTAGGCGGTCATCGGTATCTCCTGAAGCGGTTGTTGCCTTGGTGTCCTTTATATTTCCGTCTCGAGGTAGTCGAGTCGATTACCTCGGGAGTAATACTCGGGGCAACCCGCTGCGGATCAGGCGGCGATCCCCAGTCCTGTCGCGATGATGACCGGAACCATGTACAGCAGCGGGAACGGGATGCTGGCGTAGGCGCGGGCCCGGATGTTGGTGATGATGGCGCCTGCGAAGTAGAGCACGATGCCGATTGCGGCGAGGTAACCGATGACCGGGATCCACAGGCCGACGATGAGTCCGATCGCGCCAGCGGTCTTGGCAAGACCCAGCCAGGTCCACCAGGATTCGGGAACGCCGTATTCGATCAGCGACTCGACCACGAACTTTGCCCGCCGCAGCAGCGAAAATCCGGAGAAGCCAACCCAAGCGGCGGCCAGGACGGTGACGATCAGGTATGCGGTGTGCATGGGAATGGGCTCCTTGGGAACAGGTTCAACTGCATGTTCGCTGAGTAGACGGAACCCGGGTGCGGACTGTGACATCAGCGGCGTAGGGCGGTCTCGCGCTGCATACGCGACAGCTTCTCGGGATTGCGCACGGCATAGAGCCCGGTGATGAGGCCGTCGTCGATGCGCATTGCCACGATGGTGTCGACCTTGCCCTCTAGCTGGATGATCAGCGCCGGATGGCCATTGACTTGCGCGGGCCGCAGCGACGTCGTGGCGGCGATCCGACCCAGCACGCGAGCCACCAGGTCGGCCCCCACGACTGGCGACAGTGCAGCCCGCACGACCCCGCCACCGTCAGTGAGGAGGACGACATCGGGCGCGAGGATGTCGAACAGGTTTTGTAGATCGCCCGTTTCGATCGCTCGATGGAACGCCTCGAGTACGTCTCGGGTCTCGGCCGCGGAAACGATGCCGCGCGGTCGGCGCGCGGCGACGTGTGCCCGCGCCCGGTACGCGAGCTGGCGGACCGCGGCCGGGCTCTTGTCGACGGCTTCGGCGATCTCGTCATAGTCCAGATCGAACACCTCGCGCAGCACGAACACCGCCCGCTCGGTCGGCGTGAGCGTCTCCAGCACCAGCAGCATCGCCATCGACACGCTGTCGGCCAGTTCGACGTCCTCGGCCACATCGGGCGCGGTCAGCAGCGGCTCGGGCAACCATGGTCCGACGTAGGACTCCCTGCGGCGGCCGAGTGTCCGTAGCCGGTCGAGCGCCTGGCGGGTGGCGATCCGGACCAGGTATGCGCGCTGATCCCGCACGGTGTCGAGGTCGACTCCCGTCCACCGCAGCCAGGTCTCCTGCAGGACGTCCTCGGCGTCGGCGGCCGAGCCGAGCATTTCGTAGGCGACGGTGAACAGCAGATTGCGATGGGCGACGAACGCCTCGGTAGCGGTATCCGGGCGATCGCCGCGGCCTGTGCTCCCGCCGCGAGCCTCGGGCGTGGTCGACGACGTATCGGCCATGAGTGGCACCTGCTTCCTCTCGACTGTGTCACCCACCAGACGCCGGACCCTGCCGTCCGATAACACTGAACCGGAGTGGTGTACGTCACGTCAGTGCGCTGTTACGCGGATCTGGTCGCCGCCGTCTCATGGTCGTTCAATTCAGCACCACGAGTGAGGACCAGATCATGGAACCCCGTTTCAACCTGAACGACAACGAGCTCGGCGCGAAGATCGGCAAGCGGTTCGCCAACACCAGCATGGCGATCATGCAGTCGACACTGCCCAAGTCCACGCTGGAACTGGTGGAACTGCGCGCCAGCCAGATCAACGGCTGCGGATGGTGCACCGACGTCCACACCAAGGATCTCGCGGCCGCCGGTGAAACCGCGGTCCGCATCAACCTCGTCGCCGCCTGGCGCGAGTCCACGGTGTTCACCGAGGCCGAGCGGGCCGCGTTGGCGCTGGCCGAGGAGGGCACCCGGCTCGCCGACGCCCATCACGGCGTGTCCGACGAGACCTGGGCTGGGGTGCGCAAGCACTACGACGACGACCAGATCGCCGCGCTGGTCTACCTGGTTGCCATGATCAACGCGGCCAACCGGCTCGGCGTGATCGTGCGCATGCGGGGAGGCTCCTACGAGCCCGGCATGTTCGACGCCGTGCTCAACTGACCCGCAGGCGAATCCCGGTCCGGCCTAGGATCATTCGATCCGGGCCGGACCGAGCCTCGGACGATTTCCGCTGTCCGCGAACAAGTTTCGCGGATAGCATCAACGGCCCCCCATCCATCGAGGTGGGGAGCCGCTGTAGCGATTTCGTGAGTCGACTACCCGATCAGCTCAGGCGCTCGATGACCATCGCCATGCCCTGGCCGCCGCCGACGCACATGGTCTCCACGCCGAACTGCTTGTCGTAGGTCTGCAGGTTATTGAGCAGCGTGGTGGTGATGCGGGCGCCGGTCATACCGAACGGGTGGCCGAGCGCGATCGCGCCGCCGGAGACGTTCAGCTTGTCCTCGTCGATCTTCAGCGCGCGGGCCGAGCCGAGCACCTGCACCGCGAAGGCCTCGTTGATCTCGAAGAGGTCGATATCGTCGACGGACTTACCCGCCAGCGCGAGCGCACGCTTGACGGCCTCGATCGGGCCGAGGCCCATGATTTCGGGGGACAGGCCGGAGACACCGGTGGATACGATGCGCGCCAGCGGGGTGAGACCGAGCTCCTTGGCCTTGGTGTCGCTCATGATGACCAGTGCGGCCGCACCGTCGTTGAGCGGGCAGCAGTTGCCGGCGGTGACGGTGCCGTCCGGGCGGAACACCGGCTTCAGCTGGCTGACCGCCTCGTAGGTGACTCCGGCGCGCGGGCCGTCGTCCTTGGAGATCACGGTGCCGTCGGGCAGCGTAATCGGGGTGATCTCGCGCTCGAAGAAGCCGGTCTTGATGGCCTCCTCCGCACGGTTCTGCGAGCGCACGCCCCAGCGGTCCTGCTCTTCGCGGGTGATGCCGGTCGACGACGCGACGTTCTCGGCGGTCTGGCCCATGGCGATGTAGGCGTCCGGGATCAGGCCGTCCTCGCGCGGGTCGTGCCAGATGCCAGCGCCGCCCTCCGCGGTCTTCGCGGTCCGGGCCTCGGCCTCGGCGAACAGCGCGTTCTTGGTGTTCGGCCAGCTGTCGGCGGAGCCGTTCTTGTAGCGCGACACGGTCTCCACGCCGGCGGAGATGAACACATCACCCTCGCCGGCCTTGATGGCGTGGAAGGCCATCCGGGTGGACTGCAGCGATGAGGCGCAGTAGCGGTGCACGGTGGTACCGGGCACGAAGTCGTAGCCCAACTGCACCGCGACGATGCGGGCGATGTTGAAGCCCTGCTCGCCGCCGGGTGAGCCGCAGCCGAGGATCAGGTCGTCGATCTGGGCCGGATCCAGGGCAGGCACCTTGTCGAGCGCCGCGCGCACGATCTGGGTGGTCAGATCGTCGGGCCGCATATCGACCAGCGACCCCTTTGCGGCCCGGCCGATGGGTGAGCGGGCGGTCGAAACGATAACTGCCTCAGGCATGAGGGCTCCTTAGGTACTCGCTGCTCAGTTTTGTACTGGCACTTCTATGTGTACCGAATCCGCTGAGCGGCGCAGTCGCCACCCCGGTGATTCGATGAGTCCGCGCAGCCGAGCGGTGATGCCGCGACGTTCGGCCGAGCGGGCCTGCGGCGATTCCGCGCGCCGCTGCGCGAGTGCCGTTACCAGGATCGGCAGCAGGTGCGCGGCGGCCAATGCGTAGCCGTCGGCAGAAGGATGGAAGCCGTCGTCGGCGAAGAGCCGGTCCGGCGCGGTGAGGAATTCCGGTCCGAGATCGCCCATCGGCACCGGGCTGCCGCCCGCGGTGTGGGTGACCGCGAACTGTGCCTTGGCCAGTCGAATGCTCCAGTTGTGGACGATCGTGCGCAGGGGTTGCGGAATGGCGCCGACGGTGCCCAGATCCGGGCAGGTGCCGACGACCACGACGCTCCCGGCCGCATGCAGCCGCGCGACCGCCGCGCCCAGCCTGCGCGCCGACGCGGATATCGAATGCTTCTTGGTGATGTCGTTCGCGCCGATGAAGATGACCGCGGCATCCGGCGGCGGCCCCGCCACGAACATGGCGTCGACCTGTCCGGCCAGCCCCTTGGAGGTGGCACCGGAGATCGCCTTGGTGCTCAACCGGATCCGCATGCCGGTGGTCTCGGCCAGCCCGCGGGCGATGCGAACACCCGGTACCTCTTCGGCGGTCACGCAGCCCACGCCCGCGGCGGTGGAGTCACCGAAGACCATCAGGTGGACGTCGACCGGCCGACCGGGACGCCACGGCTCGGGGGCGTCGCATCCGGCCGAATAGATACCGTCGGCTTCCGGCGGTTTGGTGGTATCGCGCCCGATCACGCCGCGCGCCGCCCCGGCCTGCGCCATGAGGAGTCGATATGCGGCCCAAGACGCGGTGCCCGCACTGGATCCGGCCAGCACGGTAGCCATACTCGTCACCGCGGCGGTCCGCCAACTGATTCGAGGTGCCACGACTAGAAATAGTACGTGGTGATCGGCGACCTGCGGTTGGTTGAACTGGGCGGTCCTACTCACCGGATATGCGGCCCCGGCACCACATTGGTGCTCGTCGCCGCGCGGCGGGCAACCGCACGCCGGACTGTCACTGCGGCGGTCGAGTCCCGGCCAGCGGGATCAGGCTGGGACGTCGAAGGTGCCGTGCGCCGGGACGCTCGCGGTGTCGGTGCTGACGGTGACCTCGACACGACCCGGACCGGTGTCCTGGAACAGGGCGTACTGAATGCTGCCGTAGAGACCGGTGACGACGTTGTTCTCGTAGACACCCGTCGCACCGGTATTCAGGTTGCGCCATGCGACGGTGGTGCGGACCTCGCAGAGTGGGGCCAGCGGATAGTCGCCCGGCCCGACACCGGCCACCGGATCCGCGCGCACATTCAGTATGGCCCGGCCCGGCCACTGTGGGCTGGTCTCGGCCCAGGTGTGGATGCTCGTCCAGCAGATGCCGCCGTGGGCCAGCGTCGGTACCTGCGGGAATTCGACGGTCGCGGCATCGGCTGGTGCCGCCCCGACGACTCCCGCGGCCAGTGCTGCTCCGGCCAGAACTGTCGCGGCGCGAGCGATGTTCGGCTGCCTCATGATCGCGATCCTAGGCAAGGAAGAGGCATCGGGTGCGTTTGTGGCGCAAAACACTGTGGTGGCGCCGCCGGGGCCGTCGCGAACGCCGTGGTAACCCTTCTGCAACTATAGGGGCATGCGCATCGCTGATCATGTCGTTGACCTCATCGGCAATACGCCGCTGGTTCGGTTGAACGCGGTGGTGGGGCCCAACGCTGGCGTCGTCGCGGCCAAGATCGAATATCTGAATCCCGGCGGCAGCTCCAAGGACCGCATCGCGGTGAAGATGATCGAGGCGGCGGAGGCCTCCGGTGCCCTGCGGCCCGGCGGCACCATCGTCGAGCCGACCTCGGGCAACACCGGTGTCGGGCTCGCGCTCGTCGCGCAGCAGCGCGGCTACAAGTGCGTGTTCGTCTGCCCGGACAAGGTCAGCGAGGATAAGCGCAACGTGCTGCGCGCCTATGGCGCCGAGGTGGTGGTGTGCCCGACCGCGGTGCCGCCGGACCACCCGGACAGCTACTACAGCGTTTCCGACCGGCTGGTTCGCGAGATCGACGGCGCGTGGAAGCCCGATCAGTACTCCAACCCGGGCGGCCCGGACAGCCACTACGAGACCACCGGTCCGGAGATCTGGCGCGATACCGACGGCAAGGTCACCCACTTCGTCGCGGGCGTGGGCACCGGCGGCACCATCACCGGCACCGGCCGGTATCTGAAGGAGGTCTCCGGCGGCAAGGTGCAGATCGTCGGCGCGGATCCGGAGGGTTCGGTGTACTCCGGTGGCACCGGTCGGCCATATCTGGTCGAGGGTGTCGGCGAGGACTTCTGGCCCTCGGCCTACGACCCGGCCGTCCCCGACGAGATCATCGCCGTCTCCGATGCCGACTCCTTCGATATGACCCGTCGGCTCGCGCGCGAGGAGGGTTTGCTGGTGGGCGGCTCCTGCGGGATGGCGGTGGTGGCGGCCATCGAGGTGGCGCGCCGCGATCCCGACGCACTGGTCGTCGTACTGCTGCCCGACGGCGGCCGCGGCTACCTGTCGAAGATCTTCAACGACCAGTGGATGAGCTCCTACGGCTTCCTGCGCGAACGTCTCGACGGCACCGCGGAGCCGCTGGTCGGGGATGTGCTGCGCGGTAAGTCGGGCGCGCTGCCCGATCTGGTGCACACCCATCCCTCGGAGACCCTGCGCGATGCGATCGAGATCCTGCGCGAGTACGGGGTTTCGCAGATGCCGGTCGTCGGCGCCGAACCGCCGGTGATGGCGGGTGAGGTCGCGGGCAGCGTCACCGAGCGCGATCTGCTCTCCGCGGTCTTCGAAGGGCGTGCGCAGCTGACCGATTCGGTGGCCCAGCATATGAGTCCGTCGTTCCCGCTGATCGGTTCGGGCGAACCCATTTCGGCCGCGACCAAGGCGCTCTCGGATACCGATGCGTTGATGGTGGTCGAGGACGGTAAGCCGGTCGGTGTGATCACTCGACACGATCTGCTCGGATTCCTCAGCACCGGATCTATCTGAGTTCGCGCCGCCGAGTTGGTCGGGTAGGCGGACTACGCCGACTGACGGACCCGCGAATCACCGTGTGCGGAACCGGTTATCAGGTCGGTCCAATGGTCGACGAGCAGGGCGAGGCGATACCAGGCCGCGTGCACTCGGTCATCGGCGACCTTGTCGGCGGTGTGCAGCAGGTGGCTGGCGTGCACGTGGGCGGCGGCCATGCGATCCACGGTCGCGCCGATCGCTCCGGCGCGGATATGCGCGGTGGATTGTCGACGCGGCACCCGGGTGTGCACCCAGTTATCGATAGCGGCGACGAGTTCGGCTCGGCGGCAATCGATTCCGGCGGTGGCCAGCGGGTCGTGGTGGCGTTGCCGGTGCAGTTCGGCGAGTTTGCGCGCGAACGGCAGCAGGGGGTGGTCATGGTCCGGGTCGGGCGGCTGCCCGCCGAACGCATTGACCAACTCGCGCTGGTCCGGCAACATTGTGACGCCCTCGATGATCGGCGCGCGGTTACGCACGAACATGATGGGCCCCCAGATCGAGCGACGGCATGTACATGGTGCACCTCCGAATAAGCGGTCGGTGCACTCGGATTCGCCGCGTTGATCCGGGACGCTGTCTGCCCCCTATGCTGTGAGGCCTTCCCGAAACCGAGTGCGGATACAGCTTGCACTATCTGCCTTGGCGAATCGGTGACACGAAGATGGCACAGCGATGACCGGTAGTAACAATGTTCTCCACATGATGCGAGCGGTGATGTGAAGTAGGCCGACCAGTTCGGAACACGCTCCAATATGCCAGTTGCCCAGCATGATTCGGCGAATCAGGGCTCGAACGCCGCACGCATGGATGCCCCTGATCAGGGCGAGGTGAATACCTGCAGTACGGCGATCCGCGCGATATGTATTGAGAATGCGCCGGATATCCCAGCGAAAAGCCAGGCGCCCGAACAACTTTCGATAACCGTCGCGACCGGTCCAGTCGCGACGGATATCGCTGTCGGTCCTGCTGGTTATTCGCGTGCAGACAGACACCGGCCAGCCGCAATGGCAGCCATCCGGCGTTTCTCCAGCCGCTCACATCGGTCGGCGGTGTCCTGCGCAGGCCGGCGTCGGTGTCGGTCGGGTCCGACGTCTCCCGCGGCAGCGTGGGCCGCAAGTCGGTATCGCGTGCCTGATCGAGCAACCCCCGCGCATAACCCGCAAGCAACACGCTGGTCGGAATCCCTGCCGACGCCTCGATGCCATGTTCGAGAAGGTCGCGCACCGCCGCGGCGTGCTGGTCCAGCGCTGTCGAGAGCCCGGGCAGATCCGCGGCCGCGGCGAGCGCCGGTACCCCGTGCGTCTTGTGCAGGCGGTTCAAAGTCCTTCGCGCCGACCCCTCGAGCAACACGGGGCCGAGCAAAAACTTCTATCCATCCAGTCGCGATTCGCTATGTATGCGCTGGCGCTACCGGAAGGCGTTCGCGTCGGTGAGGGCCTTGCCGAGCACCAGTTGGTGCACCTCCGCCGTGCCCTCGTAGGTGAGCACCGACTCGAGATTGTTCGCATGCCGCAGTACCGGATAGTCCAGGGTGATGCCGTTCGCGCCGAGAATGGTCCGGCACTCGCGGGCGATCGCGATGGCCTCTCTGGTGCTGTTCAGCTTGCCCGCGCTGATCTGCTCGGCCAGCACCTCGCCGCGATCCTTGAGTCTGCCGATCTGCAGCGCGAGCAATTGCCCCTTGCCGTACTCGAGGGCCATATCGGCCAGCTTCGCCTGGGTCAGCTGGTAGGCGGCCAGCGGCTTATCGAATACCTCCCTGGTCCGCGCGTATTCGATGGTCGTGGCCAGGCAGTCGCGGGCCGCACCGAGTGCGCCGAAAATGATGCCGAAACGTGCCTCGCTCAGGCAGGCGAGCGGGGAGCTCAGTCCGCGGGACTGCGGCAGCACCGCATCGGCCGGCAGTCGCACATCGTCGAAGTCCAGTTCCGCGGTCACCGAGGCGCGCAGCGACAGCTTGTGATGCATCTCGCGGGCACTGAATCCCTGCGTGCCGGCCGGTACCAGGAATCCGCGCACCACCTGTTTGCCCTCGTCCTCGGTCTGCGCCCACACCACCGCGATATCGGCCACCGATCCATTGGTGATCCACATCTTCGAGCCGTTCAGCACCCAGTCGGTGCCGTCGCGCTTGGCTCGGGTCCGCATACCGCCCGGATTGGAGCCGAAGTCCGGTTCGGTCAGGCCGAAACAGCCGAGGGCGCGTCCCGCCGCCAGCTCGGGCAGCCAGTGCTGCTTCTGCTCCTCGGAGCCGTATTTGTGGATCGCGGTCATAGCGAGTGAGCCCTGTACCGAGACCATGCTGCGCACACCGGAATCGACCGCTTCGAGCTCCTGGCAGGCCAGACCGTAAGCGGTCGCCGACAGGCCGGCGCACCCGTAGCCATCCAAGTGCATCCCGAGCAACCCGACATTGCCGAGTTCCGGCGCGATCTCGCGGGCCGGAAAGGTCCCCGCCTCGAACCAATCGGCGATATGCGGTCGCAACCGCTGGTTCGCGAACGTGCGGACGGTATCGCGGATCTCGCACTCGTCCGCGGTCAACAGGGCATCGATCGCGAACAGTTCATCAACGCTCAGCATGAGCTCAACCTACCGCCGCACGCCTGGCGAAAGCCGGGATCGGTACACAACGATGATCCGGGCCCACCGGCCGATAGCCCGCAGATCGCCCGGGGCTAGGCTGACCGGCATGAGTGAGCTGGGATTCTCCACCAGAGCCGTGCACGCCGGATACGACCCCGAAGCGCGGACCGGTGCGGTGAACGTGCCCATCTACGCGAGTTCGACGTTCGCCCAGGACGGGGTGGGCGGGCTGCGCGACGGCTATGAATACGGCCGCACCGGCAACCCGACCAGGACCGCGCTGGAAGCGAACCTCGCCGCGCTCGAATCGGGCCGCTACGGACGGGCATTCGCCTCTGGCATGGCCGCCACCGACTGTGCGCTGCGGGCGACGCTGCGCCCCGGCGACCACATCGTCATCCCGGATGACGCCTACGGCGGCACCTTCCGGCTGATCGACAAGGTGTTCAGCCAGTGGGGCATCGAGCATTCGCCCGCCCATGTATTCAACGTCGACGAGATGCGCGCCGCGATCCGGCCCAATACCAAGCTGATCTGGATCGAAACCCCGACCAACCCGCTGCTGAGCATCGGCGATATCCCGGCGCTGGCGGATATCGCGCACACCGCGGGCGCGAAACTGGTGGTGGACAACACCTTTGCCACGCCGTATCTGCAGCAGCCGCTGCTGCTCGGCGCCGATATCGTCACCCATTCGACCACCAAGTACCTGGGCGGGCACTCCGATGTCGTCGGCGGTGCGTTGATCACCAATGATCCGGAGCTCGACGCGGCATTCGCCTTCCTGCAGAACGGCGCCGGCGCGGTGCCCGGTCCGTTCGACGCCTTCCTCACCCTGCGCGGTACCAAAACCCTCGCGGTGCGGATGGATCGGCACTGCGACAACGCCGAGACCATCGCCGAATTCCTGACCAGGCATCCGGCGATCTCGAAGGTCATCTACCCCGGCCTGGCCGAGCATCCGGGCCACTTCATCGCCGATAAGCAGATGAAGCGCTTCGGCGGCATGATCTCGGTCCGGCTCAACGGCGGCAAGGCCGCCGCGCACGAATTCTGCTCGCGCACCAAGATCTTCACCCTCGCCGAATCGCTCGGCGGTGTGGAATCGCTGATCGAGCATCCGGCCGCGATGACACATGCCTCCACGGCCGGCTCGCAGTTGGAGGTGCCGGACGATCTGGTGCGGCTCTCGGTCGGCATCGAGGATGTCAGCGACCTGCTCGCCGATATCGAACAGGCATTGGCGAACTGATCATGAACCGAACGAGCGGCCGCATCCGAATCTGTCGGATGCGGCCGCTCGTTTCGGGGCGGAGATCAGCTGTGGTAGGGCTCCGCGCTGACCAACGTCACCTTCATGGTCTTGCCGTTGGGCAGCGTGTACTCACGGGTGTCGCCGACCTTGGCGTCGATGAGCGCGCCACCGAGCGGCGAATTCGGCGAGTAGGTCTCGAGCTTGGAATCGTTGATGCCCTCTTCGCGGGTCGCGATGAGGAAGGTCTCGGTGTCGGACTCGTCGCCGTCGTAGTAGACCTTGACGACCGAACCCGGCAGTGCGACGCCGGACTTGGTGGGCGCAACGCCGACCTTGGCGTTGTTCAGCAGCTCCTGCAGCTGCCGGATGCGCGCTTCCTGCTGACCCTGCTCTTCGCGCGCGGCGTGGTATCCGCCGTTTTCCTTGAGGTCGCCCTCTTCGCGGCGTTCGTTGATCTCGGCGGCGATGACCGGACGATTGGCGATGAGCGCGTCGAGTTCACCCTTGAGCCTGTCGTGCGACTCCGGGGTCAGCCAAGTCACTTGCGTCTCAGTCATCTCGATCACTCCCTAGTAGTTGTTCCCGGCCGAGGCCGGGTTCCCTGATCCGCTGCAGTGCCCACAGGGGGCGGGCACGCACCAGCCGACGGCTAGTGCCATCCTGGGGAAGTTCATCGAACCCCGACAGGCTTCAGGTCCGGCAAACTCACACACCCGGAACTGACAGCGCTGGCCGCCAATGCAGCAAACACGGCTCCGAGCCCCGGAACCGTGTATCACGCCATTTTAGCATGAATCACAAACATGCAGGTCGGCGTTCATTTTGTGGATGCTGTGATGGGGTAGTTACCGGAATCAGCCCGCCCGCAGGTACTTCGGGACATCATCGCTACAGCCGTAGATACTGCTCGAGACCGGCCGAGCGGATGCCCGGACGATGGTCGTCAGCTCGATGGTGCCACTGCTGGACGGCTCGATCAGCACCTCGCGGCGGCCCAGTTCGGAACCGTCCCTGGCCATCGCGCGCACGAAACACACCACCGGCTGCTCCGGATCCTTGCGGGTGACCTTGAGATGCACCGAGATCGTGGCATCGTCGACGACGGTGTAGCCGAGCTGTTCGGCGTCGATATCGTTCGGGCCGTACTTCTGGAATCCGAGGTAGGCGACCCCGAGGCCCGCAGCGAGTACGACCGCGCCGAGCGCGAGCGGAATCCAGCGGCGACTCGGGCGTGGCGTCGTACCGTACCGGTCGGTACGTCGATCGGCGGGTGCTGAAGCGGCGGCACCGGGCGTATCACTCATGGTGCATCACTCCCGGGGGGTACGTCGGAACAAAAGTCTGTCGAATGGAACTATAGGGACAGGCAGATCGGACCCCGGCGGCGGAGATACGAGGTATGACGGTGAGTTCTGAGGTGAACGAGACGTGAGTGGCTTTCGCCTCATGGCGGTTCACGCCCACCCCGACGACGAATCGAGCAAGGGTGCCGCGACGACCGCACGCTACGCCGACGAGGGCCACGACGTCCTCATCGTGACGCTGACCGGCGGCGAACGCGGCAGCATCCTCAATCCCGCGATGGACACCCCCGGGGTGTTGGAGCGGATCGAGGAGATCCGGCGCGAGGAGATGGATGCCGCGGCCGCCGCACTCGGTGTGCGACAGACCTGGCTCGGATTCGTCGACTCCGGCCTGCCCGAGGGCGATCCGCCGCCACCGCTGCCGGAGGGCAGCTTCGCGCTGGTCCCGCTGGAAGAGGCCGTCGAGGCCTTGGTCCGCGTGGTGCGCGAGTTCAAACCGCATGTGATGACGACCTATGACGAGAACGGCGGCTACCCGCATCCGGATCACATCCGCTGCCACGAGGTGTCGATGGCCGCATTCGCGGCGGCGGGCGATCCGCAGCGATTCCCGGACGCGGGCGAGCCGTGGCAGCCGCTGAAGATCTACTACGACCACGGCTTCACCATGGCGCGCCTGGATGTTTTCGCCACGGAGTACGAGCGGATCGGCGAGCCGTTCCCGTTACAGGAGTGGCTGGAGCGGATGCGCACCTACCGCCAGGGCCGCCCGGACGGGATGACCCGGGTGACCACGCAGATCGAATGCGCCAAATACTTCCCGCAGCGTGACGACGCCCTGCGCGCACACGCCACGCAGATCGATCCCAACGGCGCGTTCTTCGCGATTCCGATGGAGATGCAGCAGCGGCTGTGGCCGACCGAGGAGTTCGAACTGGCCGAGTCGCGGGTGCCGACCTCGCGCCCGGAGACCGACCTGTTCGCCGGTATCGAAGACGAGCACCGGTGATGCTGGCTCTGCTCGCCCAAGCCCCTGGCACGCCGACCGGACCCGAGTTCGGCAAGGCATCGCCGCTGGGTCTGGTGATCATTCTGGTGCTGCTCGCCGGGACCGTGCTGTTGGTGCGGTCGATGAACCGGCATATCAAGGGTTTGCCCGCGACCTTCGAGCCCGACCATCCCGAGCCGGATCAGGAGGCCGACGAGGGCACCGAGCCCGGCATCACCCGGCTCGAGCAGAACGGCGCCGAGCCGGACGACCGGCCCGATAAGAGCTGATACCGCACGCTGTGACAACGGCCACCCGATCACTTCGGGTGGCCGTTGTTATGTTTGCCGGTCGTATTTCGTCAATGGGGTAGCGCGGCACGATCCACGGGCCGCAGGTGCTTTCGGGCACAGCTGCGAAGTGAGGGAAATAGCAATGACATTCGAGGATCTGCGCGCTGATCTGACCGGCCGGGTGCTGGTGCCGGGCGAGGACGGCTTCGACGCGGCGGCACAGCCGTGGTCCACCGTGGTCACCCAGCCGGTTGCCGCGGTGGTCCGGGCGGCCGACGCGCAGGACGTTGCCGCCGTCGTGGCGCACGCGCGCCGGGCCGGAGTGCCGGTGATCGCGCAGCCGACCGGACACGGAGCCTCAGGTGGGATCGAGGATGCGATTCTGCTGCGCACCGGGGGACTGGACCGCGTCGAGATCGATGCCGAGCGGCGGGTGGCGAAGGTCGGCGCCGGTGCGAATTGGGGCGCGGTGCAGGCCGCGGCCGCGGTGCACGGGCTGACCGGACTGGCGGGCAGCAACCCGGTGGTCGGTGTGACCGGATATACCCTCGGCGGCGGGCTGAGCTGGTTCGGCCGCAAGTACGGCTGGGCTTCGGATGCGGTGCGCGCCTTCGAGATCGTCGACGCCGAGGGCGCGGTGACGCGGGTGAGCGCCGCGAACGATCCGGAGCTGTTCTGGGCACTGCGTGGTGGCGGTGGCGATTTCGCGGTGGTGACCGGGCTCGAGTTCGATCTCTTCCCGGCTCCGGGTCTCTACGGCGGGCGGGTGATGTGGCACGGTGCGCGCACAGCGGAGGTCTTCGAGGCATTCCAGGAGATCACCGCCGACGCACCCGACGAACTGTCGGTGTGGTTCCACCGGTTCCAGTTTCCGGATGCGCCGCCAATGGTCGCGCTGGATGTCGCCTACCTCGGCGATCGAGCGCTGGGTCGGTCACTGCTGACCCGGTTGGACGCGATCGACGGGCCGATCGTCGATAAGCGCGGTGCGATGTCGGTGGCGTACCTCGGCGATATCACCACCGAGCCGACCGATCCGAGCCCGTCCATCTCGCGTGGCGAACTGCTCACCGACCTCGGCGACGCGGTCGTCAAAACCCTGCTCGACGAACCCGTCGCCCCACTGGTCGATATCCAGATCCGCCATCTCGGTGGTGCATTGGCCACCGCGGTCGCCGACGGCGGCGCGCGCGGCCCGGTCGCCGAGCCGTACCTGCTCTACGCGCTCGGCCTCGGACTGCCGCACCTGAAGGCGGCGGTCACGGCCCGACGAACCGAAATCGTCGATGCGATCGGTGCGCACATCAGCGGCCGCAAGCCGTTCACCTTCCTCACCCCGGAAGAGACGGCCGCGGCGGCGTTCGACGAGACCACGCTCGCGCGGTTGCGCGAGATCAAGCGTGCCCGCGACCCGCTGTCGGTGATCCGTTCCAACTATCCGGTTCTCGGATAACGCATTTCGGCTGCTGCCGGCCGCCGGTCCAGGACCGCCGGTCGGCAGCGGCAGGTCCGAAATCCTCGTCCGCGACCGCGCGGACATCGAGGGCATCCGGAACCCGGCAGGACCGGTTGACATTTCGGTTTCGGACCCCATGGGTATCGCCGGAAGGGAAGCAGCGCAACCCGTTCGGGTCCTTGTCGTGCTGGATTCCGTGATCTGGGCGGCGTTGGATCGAGTTTGGATGTCACCTGGTCGTGCTACCTATTCTGCGAACTCTTCGAGCGAAGGATGCCCATGGACAATGTGATCGGACAGATCGACCGCGCTCTGGATATGACAGGCGCGATCGTGGTCGCCGCCGTCGACAGCGACCGGCTGGCGGCGCCGACGCCCTGTCAGGAGTGGGATGTGCACGCCGTGCTCAACCACGCCGTCGGCGGGATGCACCTGTTCGCCGCCGAGTTGAGCGGCACCGATGCGGGCGCCGGACACGATGACGACTGGCTCGGTATCGATCCGCAGGGCGCCTTCGCCGCGGCGTCCGAGGTCGACCGCGCCGCCTGGCATCGCCCCGACGCCCTGACCGGTACCGTTCACTTCTCGCTCGGCGATCTCCCCGGTCCGGCCGCCGCCATGGTCCATCTCACCGAGGTCGTCACGCACGGCATCGATATCGCGGTGGCCATCGACCGCACCGACCTCGCCGATGACGAACTGTGCGCCGAACTGCTGACCACCATGCATGCCATGGGCGGTCTCGACGGCTTCCGCAAGCCGGGCATGTTCGATGCAGAGGTCGCCGTGCCCGCGGATGCGCCGGCGCACCGGCGGCTGCTCGGCTATCTCGGGCGGGCGTGCTGATCGGGTAACTGACTGCCGTCAGGCGCGGCGAACCGGATGGCGCAGGATGGTGCGGGTATTCGCGGCCGGGGATTTGCGTGGATCCGAGAGATAGATCTCGTGATGGCGGCCGTTCATGAGCAAACCCTCGGCCGCCATGAACGCCTCCATCCGAGCCAGCGTCTCCGGTTCGGTCGCATACGGTCCGATGTGCATGACCTGGATCGACTCACCCTCGGTCAGTCGCTCGAACGTCGCACCGGAGACCATCTCGGCGGTGACGGCATCGGGCATCCGGATCATCAACTTCCACTGCCACTGTTCGCGCGGCACCGACAGCGGCGGCTCATCGGAATCCACCCACCACTGGCCCTCCAGCTTCGGTACCACGAAATCCTGTCCATCCGCCTTGGCGATCTTCTTGGCGCCGTAGGCGGTTCGATACAGCGTCTGCACCGCCTCGGTGTACACCTCGCCACCGGGTGCGCCGGAACCGGTGACCGTCAGATAGCCGTAGGTGTCGAAGGTGCGCAGCTGCGGTTGCGCAGTGGCGTCGTAGTAGTGCTTATCGCTCTTGGCCAGGTCGAGTTTCATCGGGGTCCTCCGTGTCGAAATTCCGGACGCTCACGAGCGTGAACCCTCCATCGACGGGAGAGTCAAGATGACTCCGATCGATCCCGTATGGAAGTTTGGCAGGCGTGCGGGAGATCTTCGACAAGGTCGGCGTGCGCGGCTGGGTGCACGCCCGATGTTTCGATTGCGACGGTGCGGCGGGTCTCGGTGCCGACGAACCGGTCGTGCTGGCCTCGGTGGTGAAGGTGCCGTTGGTACTGGAGTTCGCGCGTCAGGTCGTGGCCGGTCAGCTCGATCCGACCGATCGGGTGCGGGCGACCGCGGCGGACCGGCTCGGCGGGGTCGGTACCGCGGGCTGTCTGGACGATGTCGAGTTCAGCCTGCGCGATGCCGCGTTCTTCGCGCTGTCGGTGAGCGATAACACCGCCGCCGACCTGCTGTTCGATCGCGTCGGCCTGGACAATGTGCGCTCGCTGGTCCGCGAATTGGGCCTGACCGGCACCCGGATCGTCGGCTCGCCCCGGTACGTCGTGCAGACCATGGCCGAGGATATCGGCGCATCCGATACCGCCGAATTCGCGCGCCGCTTCCCGACCCTGAGTGTGTCGGAAGTGCTCGGCACCCGAGCCATGGACCCGCACCGCACCACCGCGAGCACGCCGCGCGATATGACCCGCCTGCTCACCCTGCTCGGCCGGGACCGCGCCGGCCCCGCCGAGGCCTGCCGGTGGGTGCGCGAACTCATGGCGCACCAGCTCAATTGGCATCGACTCGCCGCGGCCTTCCCGCCGGAGGTATCGGTCTGGGGCAAGACCGGTTCACTGCCCGCGATTCGCAATGAGATCGGCGTGGTGGAGTATCCCTGCGGAAGTCGTTATGCCGTCGCGGTATTCACCAGGGCCGACACCCTCGTGCAACGATTGCCCGACGTCGATCACGCGATCGGTGCGGCCGCGCGGCTTGCGATTCAGCGCATCCGTCACGACCTGCCGAACACGACATTCCACGGCCGCTGCGCCACCTCCTGAGCGGGTGCGGGCCGCGACGCGCCGTCGCCTTGGATCACCGCGACGATGAGGTCGGCGAGTTCGCGCACCAGCGGATGCGGCGCCGCAGCGGGCCATGCCAGCGAGAGCCGCCAGCTCAAGGTGTCGGTCAGCGGACGCCAGACGACTCTGGGCTCCTTCTGCGCCACCATGCCCTGGTCGAAGGCGACACCGCGGCCGGAAAGCACCATGCCGAGCACGAATTCGGGATTGCGGGCGTGCTGGACCCGACTGGGGCGGAAGCCGTGCTCCCAGCAGGTGCGCAGGGTCGCGTCGTAGAGTCCGGGCGCTGCGGCCCGCGGAAAGATGACCAAACCGAGTCCGGCCAGGTCGGCCAGGGTGAGCGCGGAGCGAGCGGCCAGCGGCGAGTCGCGCGGCAGCACCACGCCCAGCGGCGTCTCGACTTCGGGGCCGAGTTCGAGGCCGACCACATCGACCGGATGCTGCAGCAGCCCGGCATCGAGCTGGCGGTCGGCGAGCAGCCGAATCTGTTCGGCAGTGGTCAGTTCCTGCAGATCGACCTGGACGTCGCGGCTTTCGAAGGCGGTGAGGATCGCGGCAAGCACCCGTCCGGCCAACTCGGGCGGTACCCCGACCCGCAGCGCATCGATCTCACCCCGATGCGCCTTGCCGACCAGCCGCTGCGCCCGATCCCAGCGGGCCAGCAGATCGCGGGATTCGGCGAGCAGGATCTGGCCCGCCTCGGTGAGTTCAACCCGTCGGCTGTCCCGATCGAACAGGCGCGCGCCGAGATCCTGCTCGAGTTTGCGAATGCGCTGGCTCAGCGGCGGCTGCGCGATACCGAGACGTTCGGCCGCACGCCCGAAATGCAGTTCTTCGGCAACGGCGACGAAGTACCGCAGCTGTCGCAATGAGTCCACCCCGCGACGCTACCGACTGGCCTACGCTCCTATCCTGCCGGCCGCCGCGTAGTCCTTCACAGCGATCGAGTCGTGCAGTCACACACCCCTGGTGTTGAGCTTGGCGTCATCGCACCCGCTAGGGGCGCTGGTGCTGTCGTCGGCACTTGACCAGGATCAAATGTGGTCGGAGCGAGTCCGGAGAGCACAGCTATCACGGTGCAAGGTAGGCGATTTCGGTGACGCTCGGAATCATCGCGGTTGCGAGGTGGCTCAGTCATTGCTCCGATTCATACTCAGAGACAACATCCTGGAATCTTCGCCTATACGCTTCACGGAGCGCATCCGATTCCGTCATCAGCGAGTCCAGCTGGTCGACGCCGATCGGATCGTGCAGGCTGGTGACCGCTCGCAGGTCGGCGATCTGCCTCGTGACCTCGAGCTCGCCGAGGTCCTCGGCGCCGGTTTGAACAGCATCGTCGTTCAACATTCCCGCTAGGGAATAGGAGGCGACAAGGACATTGAAGCACCGAGAATCGCTCAGGTCGGGCTCGTTCCACGTCCGCATCACATAGTCCGCGATCGAGACCACGTCGATGAGCCAGGCCGCGAGACCGTCGGGTTCGTCGATAGGCCAATCGTCCGGGCCGAGAATCTCGCGGAATCGTGCGTCCAGGAGATCCGCACCAGTCCGGGGCCGACCGCCGACCGCTCGGGCCCGACAGAATTCCGTTGAGTCATCGATGAGTTGACGGAAGCCAGGTACCGCACGGTCGGTCCACTCGTCGTGCGTGAGGGCGACCGCTCGGTTCAAGCATGATGTGGCGACGAGAGCCCGCTGGAACGTGGTAGCCCGGTCCACCAGAATTTGTGCAAGGTCATCATCGAACATGCCAATCGTCTCCTTATCGTGTTCGACATCGTGTTCGACTATTCAAGCGACGTCGGCGGATACGGAACGGATCATCGTCGGAATCGTTCTACCCTTCTTCATCGACTGCGTTGCCGGCTCGTTCTCACCGATTGGGTTCTGGCCGGGTGTCGGTTCTCCGGTTGCGGGGTAGTCGAGTTTGTCGGGTCTGAGTGGTGGCGGGCTGCGGTTGGCACCAGAGTGTTGCCACAGTTTTCGGCCGGGCGTCGTCGGTGCGGCGTGCTCGAACGATTAGACGGCCTGCTGCCTGCTGCCACCGTTGCCCGTTGCCCGTTGCCGCCGTTGCCCGCTGCGTCCGTTGTCCGTTGTCCGTTGTCGCTGGCGCGTGGCTGCTCGCTGCTGCTGTTCTGTCCGGGTATAGGTTTCGGCGTTCGGGGTTTGTTTTCGGCGGTTGTTGCGGAGTGCGGACATAGGTTTCGGTTCTGAGGACATGGGGGTCGACACAGGCAGAACTGCTGGCCTGTGTCGAGGGCACCACCGGCGAGGGTGGTCGGTGCCGAGCGGCTGGTGATGTCGCGCGGGGCTCGGCCGACACGCTGACGTGGCTGGCCGGAATCCATGTGCAGTGTCAGGGGTGGGGAATGATGCGCGAGTGAGTTCGCGCGTGGTTGACGTGCGGAAGGTGTCCCGACCACAGATCCATCGATTCCGTGGAGGATGAATGCCCAGTTCGCGTCTGATGGTCTTGATAGGTGCTATCGCGACCCTGCTGCTGTCCGCCGTAGTCGTGGCACCCACCGCCGCCGCCCGAGATGGAGTATTTCCCGAAGGCTTCTTCTACATCCGAAACGTCTCCAGCGGCCTTGTGGTGGACATCAAATACGGCAGCACCGCGGAAGGCGCGAAGGCGGTTGTCTGGCACCGGAAGTCCGGCAGTAGCGCCAACCAACTGTGGAAATATGACGACGGGTTCCTCGTCAACAAGAACAGTGGACTGGTCCTGGAAGTCGTCGGATACGAGGGCGGCGCCAGTATCGCGCCTGGTGCATCCGTAGCTCAAGCCCGTAGGCGGGAACGACCGGAGAGCCTGAACCAACTGTGGGCATACAACTACGAAATGCTGATGCCTTACGACCCCAGGGTGGCCCTCTCCGCCCGAGACGGCAACTTCGCGGCCGGTACCGAGGTCGTGGTCGATACACCCCAGATGCATGACCCCCGGCAGGAATGGATGTTCGACACCGCGGAGTAACTCTCACCGGATCGCGATGGTCGACCTCGCTGAGGTGGCAGCGGAACTCGGCGCGACACCCACGCAGGTCTCGCTGGCCTGGCTCCTGCACCGATCACCGGTGATGCTGCCGATTCCGGGCACGACCTCACTGTCTCAACTCGCGGAAAATGCCGCCGCGGAACAGCTGCGGCTCTCCGCCGACCAGATCCTGCGACTATCGGCCCTCTAGTGACCGGAGTCGACGGATGTATCGCTGTTCTGGGATGAGGAAGTGTCGCGGGTGTATGCCACCGCCGAATAGCTGGGTGAGCACTGGACCGTGGTCGGTGGGCGGGCTCTCGCTCAACGGCACGCACGAAAGCCTCCGTCGGCGGCCCGCCGCGCTGAACTCGCTGACCGCGGCGCAACACGCGGTGCCGATCGCGCTGTGCCGCCCGCGCGTCACCGACGGGTTCGCCGCGGGATGGCCGTGGCGTTCGATCACAGGTGTGACTACGTCATGGTTGGCGTCAGTTGACTGATGTGGCGGCAGGGCCGCGCGACCCACAGTGGAAGCCACACATCCTGCTTTCACCGTTCCTCGAAAGGACCACGATATGGTCGACATCCGACGCCCCCGTATCCGGCGCGCTGCCCGGGCGGTTGCGGCGATCACGGCCGCAGTGGCCGCCGGTAGCCTCGCCGTCGCGTGCACCGCGAGCACCACCCATGCCGGGCCGACCGAGGACGCACCGAAGCCGACCGTTGTTCTGGTCCACGGCGCGTTCGCGGACGGATCGAGCTGGAACGACGTCATCGACAAGCTCCGCAAGGATCGGTATCCCGTTGTTGCGGCGGCGAATCCGCTGCGTGGACCCGCCGCCGACGCCACCACCCTGCGGGGGTTGATCAGCCATATCGACGGACCCGTCGTCCTGGTCGGGCACTCCTACGGCGGATCGGTTATCAGCGCCGCCGCGGCGGGAAGCGATCAGGTCAAGGCGCTGGTGTACGTGGCTGCGTTCCTGCCAGCGCCCGGCGAGACCGCGCTCGAGCTGACCGGCAAGTTCCCCGGGACCACCCTGCCCGGCACGCTCGACCCGGTCCCGTTCACCAACCCCGACGGCAGCACCGGCACCGACCTGTACATCCAGCAGGCCAAGTTCCACGACCAGTTCGCCGCCGACGTCCCCGCCGACCGCGCCGCTTCGGCCGCCGCCTCACAGCGCCCGATCCTCCAGTCAGCGCTGCAGGAGAAGGCCACCGTCGCCGCCTGGACCGACAAGCCCAGCTGGGATGTGGTCACCACTGAGGACCTCAATATCCCGGTCGCGGCGCAGCGATTCATGGCCGAGCGGGCGCACGCGCAGGTCACCGAGGTCGCGGCCTCGCACTCGGTCGCCATCTCACATCCCGATGTGGTCGCCGACGTGATCGAGCAGGCCGCCCGGGACACGGCCGCCCACTGACCATCGCGAAAGACACTCGAGGAGAACACGATCATGGATTTGAAACTGGAAGTCGTCGTCCTGCCGGTCGCCGACGTCGACCGCGCCAAAGCCTTCTACACCGAGCGGCTCGGGTTCCGTCTCGACGCCGATTTCCCTGTTGACGACGGCTATCGGGTCGTGCAGGTCACCCCGCCCGGCTCGGAATGCTCGATCATCTTCGGCACCGGCGTGGCTGCCGCGGCACCCGGGACACTGCACGGCCTGCACCTGATCGTCACCGACATCGAGAAAGCCGTCGCCGAACTGACCGAACGCGGCGTGACGGTCGACGGACCGTTCCGCGATGCCACCGGCGCCTTCCACCACGCCGGAACCGAAAGCCGTATCCCCGGGGCGGATCCGCAGCGACGCAGCTACGGCTCGTTCGCGGCGTTCACCGATCCCGACGGCAATGGCTGGTTCCTGCAGGAAGTCTCCCAGCGGGCACCCGGCCGCTGATCAGCCCATCAAAGGTGAACCCCATGTCCGATAAGGAAATTCGTACCTACGATGTCGTGGTCATCGGGGCGGGGCCGGTCGGTGAGAATGTCGCCGACCGTACCCGAGCCGCCGGGTTGAGCACGGTGATCGTCGAATCCGAACTGGTCGGCGGCGAATGCTCGTACTGGGCTTGCGAACCCAGCAAGGCCCTGCTGCGCCCCGCCCTGCTCTACCGCGAGGCCGCAGGCTTCCCCGGCGTCGGCAGCGCGATCACCGGACCGCTCGACGCGGCCGCGGTCCTGAAACACCGCGACCGCATGGTGGCCGACTGGAACGACCGGGACCAGGTGGACTGGCTCGACTCCGTGCAGGTCGACCTCGTCCGCGGTCACGGTCGGCTCGACGGACCCCGGCAGGTGATGGTCGACACGCCCGAGGGCGACACCGTGCGGCTCACCGCCCGACACGCGGTGGCCGTGTGCACCGGCACCGCCGCCGCCCTGCCGCCGCTTCCGGGCCTGGATGCGGTGCGGCCGTGGACAAGTCGCGAAGCGACCGGCGCGCGGGAAGTACCCGACCGGCTCGCGATTCTCGGAGCGGGCGTGGTCGCCACCGAAATGGCCGCCGCCTGGCAGGCGCTGGGCGCGCGGGTCACACTCATCGCCCGCGAGTCCCGGCTGTTGGGACGGGTGGAAGCTTTCGCCGCGGACCTGGTCGCCGAGCGGCTCCGCGAAGCCGGTGTCCGGTTGCGGTTCGAGACGACCATCACCGCCGCCGAACGCGCGGGCGGACCCGACGACGGCATCCACCTCACCCTCGCCGACGGCACCCGGCTGGTCGCCGACGAACTGTTGCTCGCGACCGGACGCGCGCCCCGCACCGACGACATCGGCCTCGACACCGTCGGCCTGACCTCCGGCCAGTGGCTCACCACCGACGACACGTTCACCGTGACCGCCGTCGAAGGCGACTGGCTCTATGCGGTCGGCGACGTCAATCACCGTGCGCTGCTCACTCATCAGGGCAAGTACCAGGCACGTATCGCCGGTGCGGTCATCGCGGAACGGGCCAGCGGGCTGGCCCTCGACACCGGTCCGTGGGGGCGGCATGTCGGGACCGCAGACCTCGAGGCGGTGCCGCAGGTCGTGTTCACCGATCCGGAGATCGCGGCGGTCGGCCTCACCACAGAGGACGCGGCCCGTGTCGGCCGGGACGTGGATGTGGTCGACTACGACATCGGCCGGGTCGCCGGTGCGATCCAGCACGATCCCGGCTATCGGGGGCGTGCCCGCGTCCTGATCGATCCGGAGCGGCAGGTCATCGTCGGTGCGACCTTCGCCGGAGCGGGCGTGGCCGAACTGCTGCACTCGGCCACCATCGCCATCACCGGCGAGGTGCCCCTCGATCGGCTCTGGCACGCGGTGCCGTCATTTCCCACTATCAGCGAGGTCTGGCTGCGGTTGCTGGAAACCTATCGCGACCAACAGTATTCGCCGATTCCAGAAGCAAGCAGATGATCACCTAGGACCGGCTCTATATCGGTGGTTCGTGGACCGAACCCAGCGACCCGGCGCTGCTGGAGATCGCCTCTCCGCACGATCGTTCGCTGATCGGCCGAGCGGCCCAGGCACAGCCCTTCGACGTGGACCGCGCGGTGGCGGCGGCACATGCTTCGGCCTGGGCCAGTACACCGAATACCAGACTATTACCGTCTGACACCGCTGGTAGGATCGTCACGTGCTCATCGAGGAAGTCGACAGACTCTAGCCGCCCAGTCGAAGGCGGCTTCCGATCGCACATTCCTCTCGGTGTCCTGTATTGATAACGGCCCGAGGAAATCTCGCCTTCGTCTGCATCCGCATAGTCCCGGAAACACGCGCGCACACGCTTACCTCGGCGCGCGAAACTTGCGGCCGCTCGTTCGCGAGCAGGAAAGAGTCGACGACCCATGTCCACATCCATGCCCTCTGCGATCACGTTGCAGAACCTGTCATTCGAATGGCCCGACGGAACGGCGGTGTTCTCCGGGATAAACGGAACCCTGACCGCCGGGCGGACCGGTTTGGTCGGCCGCAACGGCGCCGGTAAATCGACGCTGCTGCGGCTGATCGCCGGAATTCTGACACCGACGTCCGGGCGAATCGAAACTGTCGGCGAGGTGGGCTACCTACCGCAGACACTCACCCTGGGCCGCCACGCCACCATCGCGCAATTACTCGGTATCGCAGGCGAACTCGCGGCCCTGCGCGCGATCGAGTCCGGTGAGATCGCGGACGAGCACTTCGAGACGATCGGCGACGACTGGGACATCGAATCGCGCGCCGAGGAAGCGCTACACGACATCGGTTTCAACGCCGCAGATCTCGACCGCAAGGTGGGTGAAATATCCGGCGGCCAAGCCGTTCTCGTTGCGATCACGGGCCTGCGGATCCGGCGCACGCCGATCACCCTGCTCGACGAGCCCACGAACAACCTCGACCGCGAAACCCGTGCCGAACTAGCCGAATTCGTGGACTCGTGGCCGGGCACCCTCGTGGTGGTCAGCCACGATTCAGAGTTCCTGGAGCACATGGATGCCACTGCGGAACTGCACGGCACGACAGTGGATGTCTTCGGCGGCCCCTATAGCGCCTGGAAGCAGTACGTCGAGCAGGAACAGGCGGCGGCCGTGCAGGCGGCACGCACCGCCGAGCAGGCGTTGAAGGTCGAGAAACGCCAGCGCATCGAGGCCGAGACCAAACTGGCCCGGCGCGAGCGCACCGGCCGGGCCACCCAGCAGCACGGCGGCATCCCCCGGATCCTGGCGGGCAACCGCGCCAGCAAGGCGCAAGCCTCCGCTGGTGCGTTGCGCACCACTCTCGACACGAAAGTCCGTGCGGCCCAGGATGTCCTGGATACGGCAGCCGCTCGCGTCCGTCGCGAGGAACACATTCACCTCGACCTGCCCGATCCCGATGTGCCGCGCAGCCGGCGCATCGCCGAACTGCGCGACGGTGACCGTTGCGTGGTCATCCAGGGCCCGGAGCGAGTCGCCCTGGTCGGCCCAAACGGGGTAGGCAAGTCGACGCTGATCGAGAACCTGATCGACGGTCGTGATCCCGGACGCGCCACCTTGTTCACCGACCGGGTCGGGTATCTCCCGCAACGCCTGGACGGACTCGACGAGCAGGCCGGCGCGCTCGAGAACGTCCACGCGGTGGCCGCGACCATCCCGCCCGCCACGATCCGCAATCAGCTGGCCCGGCTACTCCTGCGTGGCAGTAGTGTCGACCGGCCGGTCTCGACACTGTCGGGCGGGGAACGCTTCCGAGTCTCCTTGGCGCGCTTGCTGTTCGCCGATCCCCCGGCCCAGCTGCTGATCCTCGACGAGCCGACCAACAACCTCGACATCGCCAGCGTCGACCAGCTCGTCGAAGCCCTGGCGGCCTACCGTGGCGCGCTCCTGGTCGTCAGTCACGACTACCCGTTCCTGCGCAGGATCGGCATCGACACTGTCGTAGCGCTCGATTCCGACGGCCGCATCCAGCCGGGCGGCCCCCTGTAGACCGGCATCCCCAAGGGAGAAAGAGCGGCGTCGGACGGGCCGAAGCCCGTCCGACGCCGGATGCCGGTGGTGCGGCGGTGCTCACATATGGTCGGCGTCGATGATCGCCTGGGTGAACGGATGCGGGGCTTCGTGGGGGACGTTGTGCCCGATACCGTCGAGAATCCGGTGCTCATACTTGCCGGAGTACTTGGCGCGGTAAGCTTTTCCGTCCTTGGCCGCGCCGTCGAAGTCGCTGGCGATAGTAATGGCGGGCACGGTGATCGCCGGTCCGGTGGCGAGTTGCTGTTCGTAGGGGTCGTATTGCGGTTCGCCCGGCGCCAGGCTCAGCCGCCACCGATAGTTGGAGATGACGATGTCGACGTGGTCGGGGTTGTCGAAAGCGGCGGCGCTGCGGTCGTAGGTGGCGTCGTCGAAGTTCCACTGCGGGGAAGCGCGCCGCCAGATCAGTTTGTTGAAGTCGTGCCGGTTGCGGGTGTAGCCCGCACGGCCGCGCTCGGTGGCGAAGTAGTACTGGTACCACCAGCCGAGTTCGGCTTCCGGCGCCAGCGGCTGCTGCTGGGCCGCCTGCTGGGTGACGATGTATCCGCTCACCGCGACGATCGCCTTGCAGCGTTGCGGCCAGAGGGTGGCGATGATGTCGACAGTCCTTGCGCCCCAGTCGAATCCGCCGAGGATGGCCTTGTCGATGTGCAGGGCGTCCATGAAGTCGACGATGTCGCGTGCGATCGCCGACTGCTGACCGTTGCGGACGGTCTGCGCGGACAGGAAGGTGGTCGGGCCGTAGCCGCGCAGGAACGGGATGATCACCCGGTATCCGGCGGCGGCCAGCAGTGGCCCGACATCGGCGTAGCTGTAGGGGTCGTAGGGCCAGCCGTGCAGCAGGATGACGGGTTGTCCTGTGCTCGGTCCGAATTCGGCGTAGCCGACGTCGAGGACGCCGGCGTCGATATGTTTGATGGTGCCCAGTGTGGTGTTGGCGCCCGATCCCGCCCGCAGATCGGGCGTGCCGGACGTCGTGGTCGCGGGCGCTGTAGCGGGGTCCGTGG
The DNA here is from genome assembly GCF_050946365.1 of Nocardia sp. CA-107356. NCBI lineage: Bacteria > Bacillati > Actinomycetota > Actinomycetes > Mycobacteriales > Nocardiaceae > Nocardia > Nocardia sp. CA-107356. The sequence goes on from NZ_CP191992.1 coordinate 1,487,480, forward strand.
CGCAGGCGCTCAGCGAGGCCGCGGCCAGGCTCGCGGCACCCACGGCGAGCGTCCCACTGAATAGTCTTCTGCTGATCTGCATCTGTGCTCCTGCGAGGCCGTCGTCCTGAACCGTGGTGCGGTGAGGTCCGAGCCGAGGCAACCGTCACCGCCCACATCGCTGACGCTAGGCAGTGCGCGGGTAGCGCCGCGACCGTCGGATGACGTAATCGATGACGGTCGACCGGCGTGCTGGTCTACCGGGTCGCGTCGTCGTCGCTGGTGGGCAGCAGCGCCGCCAGATCGCCACGCGAACTGATCCCGAGCTTGGGGAAGATGCGGTGCAGATGGGTACTGACCGTCCGGTGTGACAGGTATAGCCGTTGCCCTATCTCCCGGTTGGTCAGGCCCTGCGCCGCCAGCCGCGCGATGCTCAGCTCATGCGGGGTGAGCCGTTCGCGGGCATCAGTGCTGCGATCCGGACTGGACTCGCCGGCGCTGCGCAGTTCCACCCGTGCCCGTTCGCTCCAGGCGGCGAAGCCGAGCGCGTCGAAAATCTCTCTGGCCGTGCGCAAATGGGTGCGGGATTCGACGATCCGGCGCTGTCGGCGCAGCCACTCCCCGAATGCGAGGTGCAGGCGGCCGCGTTCGGCGGGCCAGCCGAGGAGATCCGCGGCCAGCGCGGCGGAGAATCGCTCCTCGGCTGCGTCGGTGGCGAAAACGGCGTGTGCATAACGCATTCCGAGGTGCAGCGCGGGCGATGGTGTCGCCGTTGCCGCCGATTCCAGCCCATCCAGCAGCTCGCCCATGGCCTCGGACCGGCCCGCGCGGACCGCTGCCTCGGCGAGCTCGGCCACGAAATACGCACGCAGGAACGGAGAATGGGCCGGATCGTGCGGATCGTGCAGGCGGCTCAGATCAGTGAAGGCATCGTCGAATCGTCCCTCGCCCAATGCGATGAGACCGCGCGTGAGCTGGACGGTGGCCAGCACGGGGCGCGCACCGGCGGCGAGCCCGGTCCGCTCGGCCTCTGCCGTGAGGGCGGCAGCCTGCTCGTAATCCCCGCGCAGGGCGGCGATCTCGGCCTCGACGGCGGTGGCCAGTCCCCGCATGAACGGTTGGCCGGTCTCGCGGCCGAAAGCCGCGGCCTCGGCCGCGACAGGCGCCGCGGCGGCGAGATCGCCGACCCGGGTCAGGCACCACGCCTGCACCGCGAGTGCGCGGGTCAGCAGGCCCAGCCTCCCGGACGCGCGGAATCCGCGAGCGGCGGCCGCCGAGAAATGTGCGGCGAGGTCGAAGGCACCCACCTGGAGTGCCGCGCTCCCGAGAAAACGGTCGACTTCCGGGTCCTGCCCGGTGCCCGCGGCCAGTTCCCGGAGGCGACCGAGAACGCGCTCACCGCGTTCGAACGGAGCCACGTATGCGGCGACCGCGACCAAGCGCGGGTCGCTGTCGGGAAAAGGGAGCGCGTCGGCGACGGCGAGCAGCGCACGGCGGGTGTCGGGACCGGGCTCGACCCAGAAGCACCGCATGGCCGCACCCCACAGGATGCGCATCGCGGCATCAGGGTAGCCATCGGCGGCTACGGAGGCCGCCTGGGCGGCCAGTTCGCCGATGCGTGACGGGCTTTCGCGCATGCCGTCGTCGAAGCCGCTGAGCAGCCAGTTCGCGGTGGCCTCGTGGCGCGGCGTGAGCGCAAGCGCGCGAGCGGTGTCCACCAGGCGTTCGGCAGTCGCGCGGCGACCGGAATCGACGGCCAGTTCGGCCGCCCGCAGCAGGCGGTCCGCGCGCCGATCCGGGCTGTCGCTGAGGGCTGCGGCCCGTTCCAGCGCCGCCACCGCCCCGCCTCGATGCCGGGGCCGTTCAGCGACGTCCTCGAGCTCCGCGGCCACCTGTTCGTCAGCGCCCACAACGCCCGCCGCGCGATGCCACACCCGCCGATCCGGCAGCGCATCCAGCGCCTCGGCCAGCGCGAGGTGAGTGCGCCGACGTTCCTCATCGGTCGCCGAGGCCGCGAGCGCCGACCGCATCAGCGCGTGCCGGAAGGCCACGGCGTCGGCGTCGATGTCGATCAGACGCGCCTGCACCGCAGGGGTGAGGATCTCGGGCTCGACCGCAGCGCCCAGGAGAATGCCCGTGGCAGAAAGCGTTTCCGCGAGCGAGTCACCGTCGTTGAGCGCCGCGACGAGCAGCGCGGACCGGCTGAGCGCGGGCAGGGCGGCGGCACGCGCGGAGAAGGCGCGTTCGAGACGTCCGGTGAGCGGCATCGCCGAAGTGAGGTCCGCGACATCCGCGACCGCCGTGGGCAGTTCGATCAATGCGAGCGGATTGCCCTGGGCTTCGGCGAGCACTCGCCGACGGACCGGCGCGGACAGGTCCTGTGCGACGCTGTCGAGCAACGCTGCCGCGGCATCGTCGCAGAGCGGTTCCAATCGCATGGGGGACAGTCCCCCGTCGCGTAGCGGCGTCGTGCTGCCGTCTCGGAGGGTGGCGATCACGGCGACGGGCTCGGTGTCGATGCGGCGGACGAGGAAGGCGAGCGCTTCGGCGCTGGCGGTATCGAGCCAGTGCACGTCCTCGGCGACGATCAGCAGCGGGCGGTCGGCGGCGGCGTCGGCCAGCAGGGTCAGTGCGGCGAGCCCCACCAGGTAGGGGCTCGGATCGTCGGCGCTGTCCGACAGGCCCGAGGCCGTTGCCAGAGCGTCGAGCTGACGCGGCGGCAGGGCGTCGAACCCGCGGCGAAGCGGGTACAACAGCCGCTGCAGGCCCGCGTAAGCGAGGTTGTGTTCGGCCTCGACACCGGCGGTCCGTAACACCCGCAGCCCCGCGACGGCCGCGGCCGCCACCGCTTCCTCGACGAGCGCCGACTTTCCGATCCCCGGCTCCCCTTCGATCAGGATTCCGCTCCAGTCGCCGGGGCCGTCCACGAGCGAACCGAGGTCTTTCAACTCGGTGTCCCGCCCGAATATCGGCATGGTGCGTACTCCTCTCTGCGGCCCACCAGGTCATATGGGGCTCCCTAGTGACCGTACCGAAAGTGGAATACGTAAGCCCCAGCGTCATCTGACTGATTCGCCGCCCTGCCCGCGACAGCGAGAGTGTTCGCATGACAACGGTCCGCTTTCATCTCCTGTCCATGCTGTCCCCCGCCGAGGTCGTACGGGTGCTCACCGACTTCGAGCCCTCCCGAGCCGAGGTCTGGTCGTCCATCGACGCCGAGCACTTCGTGGTCCACGACCGCGGCGAGACCTGGGCCGAGGTCACCGAGGGCACCGCTGCGGCCTGGGAACGCGCCCGCTACGAATGGGATCCGGTCGGCGACACTGTCACCGTCACCACGCTGGACTCCAAACTCTTCGGCCCCGGCGGCGGGTGGGTCTTCCGCACCACCCCCGAATCGAACGGCACCCGCGTCGACGTCGAACTGACCCGCACCCCGCAGGCTTTCAAGGGCAAACTGCTGGCGGCCCTGCTGCCCCTGGTCGGCCCGTCATCGCTGCGCAAGTCGTTCGCCGGCCCGCTACAGGCCGCGTGATGTCCGCACCGCACGCGATCCCCGACATCGAACCGTTGGCGCCCGGCGCACACCCCGTCGACTCCGACGGCATCACTCAGCGCTACCACGGGCACGGCCGCGGCCCCATCTGCCTTGCTCACCTCGCCATGTCCGAGGCTCATCTGCTCGGCCACCCGCACGGGGTGTTGGTGGCGGCCTACCACCCGCTGCACCGGCATCTGGAGGAGCCCGGGCGGTTCGCAGACGCGGTTCGCGAGTTCGTCCACTCCAGCAAAAGGTGATCGGTATGCCATCCCAGCGTCGGGATCGAGAATTGGAACGTTTCAGTGCGGCAGCGGTTTTCCCGGGCCCGGTGACGCTCTGGCTCTGGGCCGAGTCCGCGGTGCTGCACGGGCGCGGGCCCAACATATGGGATCTCGCCGCCGAGCGTCCCCGTTCCCCGCGATCGAATGGATATTTATCATGAATACCACTGTGGCGCTGCCGGATTCGAAGTCCGAGCGTTCCTCGCTGATTCGTCTGTACGCGGTCCGCGGTGTCGTTGCGATCGCGTGGGCCTCGGCCTTCGCCGCCGCTCACCACACCTTGGACGCGGTCGCGGTCACCCTGCTGGTCAGCTATCCCCTGATCGATGCCGTGTCGTCGCTCATCGACTACCTCGCCGTCGCGCCCGGTCCCGACCGCCGTGTGACGGCTCTGAACGGCGCCCTGAGTAGTGTGGCCGCGGTCGCCCTCGGAATCGCCGCGACCGTCGGCGGCGTCGGCGCGGTCCTGGCCGTTTTCGGCGTCTGGGCAGTGATTTCCGGCGCGACCCAATTGGCCGTCGGCATTCACCGTCGTGGTCCCGTCCTGGGCAAGCAATGGCCGACACTGATCTCTGGCGGCCTGTCCTTCCTGGTCGGCGTGTTCTATCTCGTCCAGGCCATCGGACCGTCCCCGTCCCTCGACGTCCTGTCCACCTATGCGACCGGCGGTGGCATCTTCTTCATCGCACAGGCAGCCCTCCTTGCCTGGAAGTCCCGAGCCCAGCGCGCCAGCGCTGCCCGATGATGCTCGCCGACCGTGCGTAGTCGTGAGTGTTCGATTGCGTGGGGTGGTGTGTGGGCCGTGTTACGCGCTCATCGTTGTGGAAGGCTGGGGGTATGAATCAACTGGGTAGCGCGACATCGCCTTACCTGCGTCAGCATGCCCACAATCCGGTCGATTGGCGGCAGTGGGACGCCGATGCCTTGGCGGAGGCGGCGACCAGGGATGTGCCGATTCTGCTGTCCATCGGGTACGCGAGTTGCCACTGGTGCCATGTCATGGCGCACGAATCGTTCGAGGATGCGCAGACGGCCGCGCAGATGAACGACAACTTCGTGTGTGTGAAGGTGGATCGCGAGGAACGTCCGGATCTGGATGCGGTCTATATGAATGCGACCGTGGCGATGACCGGTCAGGGGGGCTGGCCGATGACGTGTTTCCTCACCCCGGACGGCGAACCGTTCTATTGCGGCACCTATTACCCGAAGGTGCCGCGCGGCGGGATGCCGTCGTTCACCCAGTTGCTCACCGCCGTCACCGATACCTGGAATACCCGGCGCGACGAGGTGGACCAGGCATCCGCCCAGGTGGCCGACGCATTGCGAGCGCAGGCCGCCGGATTGCCCGATGCCGATGTGGCGATCTCGGCCGAACTGCTCGATCACGCGGTCGGCGCGGTCATGCGCGATGAGGATCCGAAGCACGGCGGATTCGGTGGCGCACCGAAGTTTCCGCCATCGGCGCTGCTGGAGGGTCTGCTGCGCAGTTGGGAGCGCACGGGTGACACCGCCGTCCTCGATGTGGTGAACCGCACCGCCGAAGCGATGGCGCGCGGTGGTATCTACGACCAGTTGCGCGGCGGTTTCGCGCGCTACTCCGTCGATGCCGCATGGGTCATACCGCATTTCGAGAAGATGCTCTACGACAATGCCCAATTGCTGCGCGCCTATGCGCATCTTGCCCGCCGTACCCCGTCGCAGGACCGGCAGTCATCGGCGCGCAGGGTTACTCGCGAGACCGTGCAGTTCATCGTCGATGATCTCGGCACCGACCATGGCGGATTCGCCTCCGCGCTGGACGCCGACACGCACCTGCAGCCGGGCGGCCCCGGCGTCGAGGGTGCGACCTACGTGTGGACACCTCCCGAATTGATCGGCGAACTCGGTGCCATCGACGGCGCCTGGGCCGCGGAGGTTTTCGGGGTCACCACCGCCGGTAATTTCGAACAGGGAACCTCGGTCCTCACCCGATACTCCGATCCGGACGCGCTATCCGACTCGGCCACCGCGGCGGCCGCGCGCGAGCGCTTCGAGCGGATTCGTGCGACGCTGCGTGCGGTGCGTGGGCGACGCCCGCAGCCGGACCGCGACGACAAGGTGGTGACCGCATGGAACGGTATGGCCATCACCGCACTCGCCGAAGCGGGTTCCGCACTGCAGCAAGATGATTGGGTGGACGCGGCGGTCCGCTGCGCCCGCTTCCTGCTGGCCGAGCATGTGGTCGACGGCCGGGTGCGCCGTGCCTCCCTCGGCGGTGTCGTCGGTGCGTCCCCCGGTGTCCTGGAGGACTACGCCTGGCTGGTCACCGGCCTGCTCGCCCTGCATCAGGCCACCGGCGAACTGGATTGGCTGGAATACGCACAACGCCTGCTCGACAGCGCGATCCAGCACTTCGCCGACCCCGCCGCCCCCGGCAGTTGGTTCGACACCGCCGACGACGCCGAAACCCTCGTCACCCGCCCACGTGACCCCATCGACGGCGCCACCCCGGCCGGCGCCTCCGCACTGGCCGAAGCCCTGCTCACCGCCGCGGCCGCCAGCGCGCCGGAATCCGCCACGCGCTATCGCGAACTCGCCGATCAGACGCTGCGGCGCGGTGCCGTCGTGCTGGCCCGTGCTCCCCGCTCGGCGGGCCAATGGCTGACGGTCGCCGAAGCCGCCCTTCGCGGCCCGCTGCAGGTCGCGATCGCAGCCGATATCGCCACCGCGGCAATGGAATTGATCGCCACCGCCCGCGCCGAAGCCCCTGGCGGCACGGTCATTGTCGCCGGGCCCACCGACTCGGTTCCCCTCTTGGCCGACCGGTCCGCGAAAAACGGCGCACCGGCCGCCTACGTCTGCCGCGGCTCGGTCTGCGACCTCCCGGTGACGACGCCCGCCGACCTGAGCGCATCCCTGAAACGCCCCTAGCATCGCCCGGCAGTCGCTCACTCGTCCGCTCCGGATGGAGCTTTTGGATCGTGCGCGGCCGACCTGCCGCCCGAATGGCCGAACAGCTCGGCGGCGTGGATGTTCGGATCTGCCTTGCGGATTCGGGTGTCGTCGACCTGCTCACGCGGTGATGCGCCCGAGCCTGATCGCCAGCAGGTTCGCGACCAGGACGGCGACGAAGACGACCGCACCCGGTCGGTAGCTCATGGCCCACAGTCCGATCGCGGCGCAGCCGAAAACCACGACCTTGGTAAAGACCGCGAGCAGTGGGCGGTCGAATGTCGCATTCGGCGCCGCGAAGAGACCCCAGGCCAGCGCCGCGAGGAGGGGCAGACCCACAGCCGATACGAGCTTGAGCGGAGTCGTATTGGCGGTCTTCCAGCCCCACAGCGCCAGCGCCGCGTACGCAACCAACTCCATGACGAATGCCAGCGTGAGGTTGGCCCATTTCCAGACTTCCAACATGTCCGTTCTCCCTCGAATCGTGGAGAGCATCGCTCTCTAATGAGAGCAGTGTGCACGTATGGCTCGCTCACGTCAAGTTGCTGCCCGGCACTGGTGTGGGGGGCGAGGAACGCCTCTGCATTACGCGGCTCGACCCGTTCGGCGGGGCGCCGGCCCAGCACATCGGATGCCTTCGGCCAGGCGATTGGTAGCCGCGGGCCGATGCGGCAGAGTGATCGGGTGACCGTGCGCAATCAGGCTCTCTTCATCGGCGGTAGGTCCGGGGTCGGTAAGACGACCGTGGCCTTCGAGGTGCATGCGCGGCTTTCGGCGGTGCGGGTGCGGCACTGTCTGATCGAGGGTGACAATCTGGATCAGGCCTATCCGGCGCCGTGGGAGCACGGACTCGCGGAGCGGAATCTCGCCGCGATGTGGGCGAACTATCGTGCGCTCGGATATCGGCGAATCGTGTATACCAACACCGCGAGTGTGTTCGAACATGTGCTCGGCGAACTCGTCGCAGCGCTGGGGGAGCAACCCGAGGTCACCGCGGTCCTATTGACCTGTGCGGATGCGGCCGCGGCCGAGCGGCTCGCGGGCCGGGAGATCGGCAGCGCGCTGGAGAAACACATCGAGCGCGGCAAGATGATGGCCGCGAAGCTGGATGCCGAGGCCCCGGACTGGGTGCATCGGGTCGGCACCGATGGCCGCCGAGTGTCCGATATCGCGGCGGAGGTCGTCGGCCTGACCGGCTGGCTGCCCTGAGTCCGGTCTCAGCGGTAGGGACTATCCGACTGGTGCGAGGAACACCAACTCACGTCTGGGACTGCGATTCGGTTGTCGCGGTGCGTACTTCGGTGATCGCGCCGACCGCCGTCCCGCCATCGGCAGGGACGGTATCCGGCGTCATGTCATTGGCCGTGTTGGTATCGGAGGTCTCGACATCGGTCCAACATGCGGTCGGTTCCGGCATACCACGCAGCGGAATATGGTCGTAGAGGGTCCATTTGACGTCCTCGTGGGCGGCCGCCGCCTCGATGACCGCGCCGCTCACCAGGATCCGGCGCGGCACCTGTTTCGCCTCGGTCGTCAACCGCGCCGCCTCGTTGACGGCGTCGCCGATCACCGTGTACTCCAAGCGCGTATCGGAGCCGACATCACCCGCGAACACCGGACCACGCGCCACGCCGATACCGATATCGAGTTCGCCGGTGGCGATGACCTCGTCGCGGATCCGCCTGGCCGCCCGCAGAGCCGGTGTGGCATTGTCCTGCAAGGCAATCGGCGCGCCGAAGATGCACAGCGCCGCATCGCCCTCGAACTTGTTGACCAGGCCGTTGTTCTCCTCGGTCGCCGCGACGACGATCGCGAGCAGTCGATTGAGCTTGGCCACGAATTCCTGAGGCCGCAGACCGCTGGACAGTTCGACGGATCCGGTGACGTCGACGAACAGCGCCGATACCTCGCGCACATCGCCGGTCAGGTCGAACCCGCCAGCAAGCGCTCGCTCCGCCACGTCGGCGCCGACATGGCGGCCGAAGACATCCCGCATCCGCTCACGTTCGCGCAGGTTGGCGGCGAGTTCATTGACCGAGTGCTCGAGCCGCCCGATCTCGCTGGTGCTGCCGACCGGCACCCGAACATCCAATTCGCCCTTGGTGATCAGATCTAGCGCCCGGCGCAGTGTGCGCATCGGTGTGGCGACCGAACGGGCCAGAAAGGCGGTGGCCAGCGCGCCGACACCGAATCCGACACCGGAGAGGTAGATGGCGGTGCGAATGCGGTCCGGCGCACCGGAGGCCGGATCGGCGAGCACGACGATCAGCATGAGCAGCGGCATCGCGCCCGCCACCGCCCAGGTCATCACTACCCGCACCAGTACCGAGGAACTCCAGTGCATGGTGCCGCCGAGCACTCCGGCCACCATCGGGATGGTCGGGCGGATCAACCGGTCGACGATCAGGAAGGTGAACCCGGCGGATTCGAGGGCACCGAGAGTGAACAGCGCCGCGGTCACCGCCGCACTGTTGTGCGCGGTGAGATGGGAGAACATCGAGGCGGCAACGATCACGCCGGGCAGCCATACCGCCAGCGCCCGGGTAGTGATCGCGACCGGCAGGCGCAGCAGTCGCCGCGCCTCTTCGACCGTCGGCTTACGCCCGTCATCGAGCCAGCCGAAGTAGACGGTGCGATCGCGCACGGCGAGCCCTACTCCGACCAGAAAGCCCACCACCGGATAGATCGATACCAGCCCGACGATATGGCGCCAGTCGTCCCCGATCCGGCTGAGAAATCCACTGAGCCACAGCTCGGTCACGATCACCGCGAGCCCGCTGAGGTTCGCGGTGATCACCACCGCCGCCAAACCCCACCGCGCCCGCAGCGCCCAGACAACCAGCTTGGTGATCACGGTACCTCTGCGTCCGTACGTACCGAAACCTGCACGGGCACAACCGATCCCACCGAACCCGGCAGCCACCAATTCCACGTCCCGAACAGCTTCATCAGTGCGGGTACCAGCACCAACCGGACCAGTGCCGCATCGATCGCGACGGCGACCGCCAGCGCAAGTCCGATCTGTTTCAGCTCCAACACGCTCGCGGTCAGGAAGCTGCCGAAGATCACCACCATGATTGCCGCCGCCGCGCTGATCGGGCGGGCGGTGTGTTGCAGCCCCGCCGCCACCGCGTACTCGTTATCGGCCGCGGTGCGCGCCGAGCGCTCCCAGAACTCCTTGACCCGCCGGATCAGGAACACCTCATAGTCCATCGACAGCCCGAACAGGATGGCGAAGACCATCGTCGGTAGGAATACCTGGATGAATCCGGTGCTGTGGAAGCCGAGCAGCGACTCGCCGATGCCCGACTGGAACACCGCGACAGTGATACCGAGTGCCGCGCCGGTGGCCAGCAGATTCATCACTATTGCCTTGATCGGCAGCGTGATGCTGCGGAAGGCAGCGATGAGGAACACGAACGAGCAGCATAGAACCAGCCCGATCACCAGTGGCAGTTTCCCCGTGATCTCGTCGGACATATCCGCGAACTCGGCCGTCACGCCGCCGACCAGCACATCCGCTCCGGACAAGGTGGCGGCACGGTCACGGATCTCGCGGACGAGTCGATCGGCCTCGGTGGAATCGAATGCGGTCTTCGCCACCACCACCGCGAAGATCCGTCCGTCACGGTGGATCGGCAGCACTTGCTCGATGCGTTCGTCCGCGCGGAGTGCGGTCAGGAAGCTCTGCACCGCACCGGCCGCGGTAGAAGTCAGCGGGGAATCGCCGGGACCGGTCGCGACCAGCGAAATCGGCGCGAGCAGTCCGGGCGCGAAATTCGCCGAGGCGACCTCGCTCGCCTTACCGGAAGCGGTCTGGGTCATCGCGGCGGTGCCCATATCCATCCCGTAGCGCACCCCGGCCAGCGGTGCGGCCGCGACCAGCAGCACCAGGGTGGCGGCGATACCGAAGACCGCCGGGCGAGCCATCACGATCCGACTCCACCGCGTCCACCGCCCGCTCGCGGGATCGGTGGCTTCGGCGCCCGGCCGGGTCTCCAGCGGCTGCCACCGCGCGGGCAGCGCACCGCGATTCACCCGCGGCCCGAGCATTGCCAACACCGCTGGCAGCAGCGTCAACGCCACCACCAGCGTGGCGAGTACCGCGATCGCGACGCCGACCGCGATACCGCGGAACACCGGCGCGCGCACCACGACCAGCGAGCACAGCGAGATCATCACGATGAAGCCCGAGGCGACGATCGTCTTACCGGCCGTGGCGATCGCGATTCCGCAGGCATGAGCGACACCGGCCGGGGAACTGCCACCGGGCTTCGCCAGCTCCTCCCGGAAACGACTGACCAGGAACATCGCATAGTCCAGTCCGATACCGGTGCCGATCATGGTCGCGACGGCCAGCAATAGCGAACTCGTGCCCATCACATGCGACAGCAGAAACAGGCCGCCGAACGCGAGCAATAGCCCGCTCAGCGCCACCATCACCGGCACCAGTGCGGCGACCACCGTGCCCAGCGCGAGGATCAGCAGCACGAATGCCACCGGCAGGCCGAGCGCCTCGGCCTGTCCGGAATCGGCCACCTCGATCTGCATCAGATCGTGCAGCACCGGCGAGAATCCGGTGATGCCTACGCTCACCCCGGCGCCGGCGTATCGCCCCGCGCGTTCCTGCAGCTCACCGGCCAGCTGTGCGCGCGCCGGAATCGCGCCATCGATCCCGATGACCGCCATCGCCGCATGCCTGCTCGCCGAGATCTGCGATGTCTGATCACCTTGGAACGGCCCGACCGCGACCCGCACTCCCGGCACGCCGCGCAGGTCCGTGACCGCCCGCTCCACGACGGCCCGGTAGGCCGGATCGTCGACGGTCCGCTCGGACGAATCGAAGACCAGTGCCAGCTGTTCGGCTCCCAGATCGGGATAGTGCGCGGCGAGCAGTTCGGTGATCCGCGTCGATTCCGCCTGGTCAGCATGAAATTCCATGGCCTCGAGGCGACCGTTGAGCTGTGGGTAGGCGACCGCGCACGCGGCGATCAGCACCAGCCAGATCCCGACGACTATCCGCCGGTGTTGTGCCATCGCGACGCCCCACCGGTACCCGATCCCCCGCTCACCATCCACACCCCGTGCGCCGGTCCCGCCCATCTCCTGTGCCATACCACCCCGCCCTCGATCCGTCCCTCGCCCCCAACTCTATTGCCGCACCCTGCAATTCGGCACACCCACGACGTCCCGGTGCCCGACCCATGAGCACCGGGCACCCCGTGTCGGGGCCGGGCACCCCATGTATGGGGTGCCCGGCTAACGGGCGGGGTGCCCGGTGCTCATGGGTCGGCGCGGGGTCAGCGCAGGATGAGTAGCCAGATTGCGGCGTAGTGGCACAGGGCTGCGAGGACTGTTGCGGCGTGGAAGAACTCGTGGTGGCCGAAGACGGTGGGCCAGGGGTTCGGCCATTTGGTTGCGTAGAGGATCGCGCCGGCGCTGTAGATCAGGCCGCCGATGAGCAGCAGGATCAGCGGGGCGATTCCGACGTTCGTATTCAGTTGCCCGGCCACCGGCACGATCGCCCAACCGAGCAGCAGATACAGCGGTACCCCCACCCAGCGAGGCGCGGTGGGCCACAGCAGTTTCAATGCCACGCCGGCGAGCGCGCCGAGCCACACCACCAGCAGCAGGGTCTGCCCGGTCCGGCCCGGCAGTCCAAGTAATGCGAACGGGGTATAGCTGCCCGCGATGAACAGGAAGATCATCGAATGGTCGGCGCGCTTCATCTGGATGCGTGCATTCGCGGTTGCCCAGGTCACCCGGTGGTAGACGGCGCTGATGCCGAACAATCCGCAGACCGTGAGCCCGTATACCAGGGTGGACCAGCCCGCCGTGGCCGAGATCGTCGCGGCCTCGGCCACCAGGACGATCACCGCGATTGCCGCGATGCCGACCGCCCAGGTGTGGATCCAGCCGCGCAGCCGCGGTTTGATCACCGTCGCTGTGCCCGTGATCGCGACCGGTGTCGCATCGGCAGTGCCGACCGTTTCGGACACGAGTTACCTCCTAGTGATACCCGTGAGTAACCTACGGTACCGTAAGTTGCGGGTCATCGGCCACTGTACCGCGTCGTACGCGGTGTGAGCGACGGGTAGCGCAGCGTAACCGCGGAGGGCATCGCGAACGCCGCAAATCCGATACAGCCGGTGCCGGGATCGCGCCGGTGGGGCGTAGGGTTGGTCGCCGTGGAGCTTCCGAGTCAGGTGCGTGGTTTGCCCTACCGCATCTACGAGGCCCGGCTGTCCAAGCAGCTGGCGGGCAAACAACATCCCCGGCACGTCGCGGTGATGTGTGATGGCAATCGGCGTTGGGCGAGAGAGAACGGCTTCACCGATGTGAGCCACGGGCATCGAGTCGGCGCGCTGAAAATCGCCGAACTCGTCGGCTGGTGCGCGGACGAAGGCATCGAGATGGTGACCGTCTATCTGCTCTCCACCGAGAACCTGCAGCGCGATCCGGAGGAACTGGAGACGCTGTTCGAGGTGATCACCGATGTCGTCGAGGAACTGTCCGCGCCGGAACAGAACTGGAGCGTGCGCATCGTCGGCACGCTCGACGGCTTTCCGGAACTTGTCGCCAAACGGCTGCGCACCGCGGCCGAACGCACCAGCGGACGCGATGGCGTACACGTGAATGTGGCGGTCGGCTACGGCGGTCGGCAGGAGATCGCGGACGCGGTCCGCAAACTGGTCCGTCAGGAGATGGCCGCGGGGGAGACCGGCGAGGACTTGGTCCAGTCGATCACCGTGAACTCCATCGGCCAGCACCTCTACACCTCCGGCCAGCCCGATCCGGACCTGGTCATCCGAACCTCCGGTGAGCAGCGACTTTCCGGATTCCTGCTGTGGCAGAGCGCATACTCGGAAATATGGTTCACCGAGGCGTACTGGCCGGAATTCCGGCGAGTGGACTTCCTGCGCGCATTGCGCGACTACGCCGCCCGCCATCGCCGTTTCGGTATCTGATTTGCCGCGCCTGCGGTGCGGCGTGTTCACGGCACCCTATTGTCTCGCGTCCGAGCCGTCGAGGCTCGCGCCTGCGGGGCATGCGCTTCGGCGACTCGGACGCGAGACGAGCCGCGAACGTCGCTCGTAAGACTCGCTCCGCGGTGGTTGGGGTAGCGACCTCAGTTGAGGACGAAAAGTGAACCCGCCGTGGGGGGATGGTGGTACGTCCTACATCGGCTACGAGGAATTCGGTAGGCGCTTCCTGGAATACGCGGCCTCGGAGCAGCGCATTTCCGGTGCATTCGCCCAGTTGACCGGGGCCGCCTTCGATTTCGGGCCGATCGGTGTCGGGCCGGGCAAGTTGGCGAAGGTCGCCGCGCAGGTGCAACTCGGCGAGCCGAAGTTGCACAGGTATTTCGACGATGTCATCTCCTTCGAGCTGATCATCCCGCTCGATGTCGATCTGCTGCTCGATCTCGCCGTGGACCGGCATCGCTTCCGGGTCAGCGGCAATGTCCACCTGCACTTGGCCGTTCGCACCGCCGAACCGCTGCGGGTCGTCATCGACATCACCGAACCGCGCCCGAGCGACGTCCGCATCAATGTGGCGACCGCGACGAAGCGCGGCCAACTGCTGCGCATCCTCGTCAGCGTCGATCACGAGATCCGGCGGTTCGTGGCGCGCTATATCGCCACTGAAATCCGCAAACCGCATATCGCGGCGGTCCGTGATATCGATGTCGCCGCCCGGTTGGACGCGGCCTGGAAGCTGTAACCCAATCGAGCGGACCGTTTCGAGCGCCCTGCAAGCAGTCGCTACGCCCTGCAAGCAGTCGCTACGGCCTGCGACCAGTCGCTACGGCTAAAGCTTGCGCAACCGCAGGCGATTGATGCTGTGGTCGGCGTCCTTGCGCAACACCAGGGTGGCGCGCGGACGGGTGGGCAGGATGTTGTCCACCAGGTTGGGCCGGTTGGTGGAGTTCCAGATCTCCTGCGCGGCGGCCGTGGCTTGGTCATCGGTGAAACCGGCGTAGTGGTGGAAGTGTGCGTTCGGGTCGGCGAAGGCGGTCTGGCGCAGCGTGAGAAACCGTTGCACATACCACTTCTCGATGTCCTCGATGCGCGCGTCGACGTAGATCGAGAAGTCGAATAGGTCCGAGACCATCAACCGCGGACCGGTCTGCAGCACATTGAGACCTTCCACGATGAGAATGTCGGGTTGAGTGACGCAGTGAAACTTGCCTGGCACGATGTCGTAGGAGATATGTGAATACACCGGCGCGCATACTTCGGCCGCACCGGATTTCACCTCGGTGACGAAGCGCAGCAGTTTACGGCGGTCGTAACTTTCTGGAAAACCTTTGCGGTGCATGATGCCGCGCCGGGTCAGTTCCGCGGTCGGATAAAGGAATCCGTCGGTTGTGACCAAATCCACACGCGGATGGTGGTCCCATCGCGCCAGCAACGCCTGCAGTACGCGTGCGGTGGTCGACTTTCCGACCGCGACACTACCCGCGACACCGATCACGAATGGCACCTGCTGATCGGGATGCTTCTCCCCGAGAAAGGTCGCAGTCGCGGCGAACAGCCGTTGACGTGCGGCGACCTGCAGGTGGATGAGTCGAGCGAGCGGGAGGTAGACCTCGGCGACCTCTTCCAGATCGATCTGTTCGCCGAGGCCGCGAAGGCCGATCAGTTCTTCCTCGGTGAGCACCAGGGGAGTCGACTTACGCAGGGTGCGCCACTGTTTCCGGTCGAATTCCACATAGGGACTCGGCTCGCTCATTCGTGCCACTTACCCGACGCTCCGTTCAGGCAAACACGCATACGTGATGCGCCGACTGTGTGAGATTCGGTCCAGCTCTCGCATAGCCGAATTCTGCTCTGCGTCAACATCGTGTGAAACGCGGGGTGTCGATACGGGCGGTAACCGGTCGATACGCAGGCCGATTCCGGCTAATGTCGGCGGGCATGGAAGCGCATCCCCTCGTGACCGAGTACCTGCGGCTCGGCTTGGCATTCGACCGGCTGGAGGAAGGGTTCGTCGACGCGTATACCGGCGACCCGGCGCTGCGTCACGAGGTGGAGAACGCGCCAGCGCCGCAGCCGCGCGAACTGGCCCGGCGGGCCGTGGCGTTGCGTGCGGAACTGCCCGCCGCCGGGTTGGCGCCGCAGCGGTCGCAATTCCTGGATGCCCACCTACGGGCGCTGGAATGCTCGGGACGCAAGTTCGCCGGGGACGATATCGGATTCGTCGACGAGGTGCGCGCGTACTTCGATGTCGAGATCGCACCGGGGGATGTCGAGGACTATCGCGATGCGCACCGGCAGATGGACGAGGTGCTCACCGGCGACGGCCCGCTCGCCGAGCGGGTGACCACATTCCGCAAGGCCGATGAGATTCCGCCGGAGCGGTTGAGCGTATGCGTCGAGGCATTCTCGAGTGCGCTGCGGGAACGGGTGCGCGAGCGTTATCCGCTGCCCGACCACGAGCATGTCACCTATGAGGTGGTCGGCGATAAGCCCTGGTCCGGCTTCAACTACTACCTGGGCAACTACCACTCCAGGGTCGCGATCAACTCCGACCTCAAGCAGCATATGGCGCATCTGCCCGGCCTCATCGCGCACGAATCCTATCCCGGACATCACACCGAACACTGCCGCAAGGAGGCCGGACTGGTCGCGAACGGGCAGGCCGAGCAGACATTGTTCCTGGTGAATACCCCGCAGTGCCTGATGGCGGAGGGGCTGGCGGATCTGGCGCTGCGCTCGATCGTCGGACCCGGCTGGGGTAAATGGGCGCAGGAGATCTACGCCGATCTGGGTCTGCGCTTCGAAGGTGAACGTGCCGAGCAGCTTTCGAACGCATCGGCCGAATTGCTCGGGGTCAGGCAGGACGCCGCGCTGCTGCTGCACGATCGGCATCGCGACGCGGACGAGGTCGCCGAATTCCTGCAGCGCTGGAGCCTGACCACACCCGAACGCGCCCGCCAATCCCTGCGCTTCCTGTCCTCACCGCTGTGGCGCGCCTACATCAGCACCTACGTCGAGGGCTACCGCCTGCTCGGCGACTGGCTGGATCGCTCGGCCGACGCCGACGATCGCGCCGACCGCTTCCGCCGCCTGCTCGACGAACCGCTCACCCCCGGCGCACTTCGCGCCGGGTAGTCCTCACGCCGCGCCGAAGGTGATACGCACCGAAATCGGATCGGACTCCAGTGCTTTGATCGTCCATGCGGTGGCTTGGGCGGGGATGCGGCCCTTGGCGAAGCTGCGTGCCCGGGCGACCACGTCGTCATCGGGGACGAAGGCGGCGGTGCCGGTGTACCAGCGTTTGCCGTGACGCAACCGGACCTGCGGGTTCGCGGTGATATTGCGGGCCCAGCCCGCGCGGCGGCCGTGTTGGGAGATGAGCCACGCGCCCTCGTCGTCGATCGAAACGGTGACCGGAACGCGACGCGGCTGACCGGATTTCGCGCCGGTGGTCTCCAGTTCGGCGATCAGCGCGGAGCGGATGCCGATCCGATCCAGCAGTCCGACAGCGGGATTGACGAAATAGTGGCCGATGAAGCGTTCGCGCCGGAACTTGCGCACGGTCGCTTCGGTGGTGCGCTCATTCATGCTGTTCTCCTTTGTCGACCTGCGGGTCCGCCTCAGCGGAAGATGACGCAGGTGGTGGTGCCGTGTGCGACCAGACGGTCCTGGTCGTCGACGATCCGGCCTTCGGCGGTGGCCGTGCTGCGCCCGACGTGAATGGTGGTGCCGGTCGCGGTGAGCCGACGTCCATTGGTGGGCACCGCGCGGATGTAGTTGACCTTCAACTCCAGTGTGGTGTAGCCCACACCGGCGTCGAGGGTGGTGTGCACGGCACAGCCCATCACCGAATCGAGCAGGGTCGCGCAGATGCCGCCGTGTGTGGTGCCGAGCGGATTGGCGAAATCGGGGCGGGTGCGCACGGCGAAGCTCACCTTGCCGTGCTCGAGCAGGTCGACCTCCATACCGAGCAGGTCGCCGATGAACGGTGGGCGCGACTGCGTCGACATCGCGATCCGCAGCAGTTCGAGTCCGGATAGTTGGCTCAGGTCGGGCGTCGACTCGGTCCGGGTCGGCTCGGCCGAGATTTGCGAACTCATGAGTTCCATCCTTTCGATGAACCGATCGGTCCACATCTGTCATGATTGGAGCATGGACCGATCGGTTCACGCAACCATGAGTGAGCGAACACAGGACAGAGCCCAGGGAGGACGCCGATGACCGCGGGTCCACGTGACCGACTGATCGACAGCGCCATCGAGTTGGTTCGCGAGCAGGGTGTGCACGCCGCGGGGCTCGCTGCCCTGCTCGAACGCAGCCACGCCTCCCGGAATTCGCTCTACCAGCACTTTCCATCCGGTAAGAGCGAGCTTGTCGAGGTCGCGACCAAGACGGCGGGCGAGCGCCTGGCCGCTGTCATGGACAAGGTCACCGCGACGGGGTCGCCCGCGCAATGGGCGACAGCACTCACCGACTGGTGGCAGCGCGCCCTCGCACGCAGCTCGTTCACCATGGGATGCCCGATCGTCGGTGCCGCACTCGCCGAATCCGAACCGGGTGTGCAAGCGGCGGCGGGCGCCGTCTTCACCGACTGGACCGACCGACTCGCGGACGCACTGCGCGACAAAGGTTTATCGGTCGAGGAGGCGCGGTCACTGGCCGGATTCGTGATCAGCGCGCTGGAGGGCGCCATCATTCAATCTCGGGCCCAGAAATCCACTCGGCCGCTGGACGACGCGCAGATCCACCTCACTGCGCTATTGCGGTCCGCCGTACCCGGCGCCTGACGCGCGGGGCCGGTCAGACGTGGAACTGCCCGTTGTCCACCTCCGGATAAGATGATCGGACCGCGACTGGCGCACTCGAGGTGGAAGCAACCACCGGGAAGCACCCTCGCCTCGCACCGCGCGCCTGGGTGCCGGGCTCACGGCTTCGGGGTGCGCACCCTGGGGCACCCGGACCACGGAGGTTGCGATGTATACCGAGACACAGAACCCCCTGATCGGCGCTGCGCAGACGGCCAATAGACTCGATCAGGTGACGCAGACGACCGCCTCTGTCAATACCCAATCTCTCGGTGAGCTCGATCCCGAGGTCGCTGCCGCGATGGCAGGCGAACTCGCCCGCGAACGCGACACTCTCGAGATGATCGCCTCGGAGAACTTCGTGCCGCGCGCGGTGCTGCAGGCGCAGGGCAGCGTGCTCACCAACAAATACGCCGAGGGCTACCCGGGCCGTCGCTACTACGGTGGCTGCGAGCACGTCGACGTCGTCGAAACCCTCGCCCGCGACCGCGCCAAGGAACTCTTCGGCGCCGAATTCGCCAATGTGCAGCCGCATTCCGGCGCACAGGCCAATGCCGCGGTGCTGATGGCGCTGATGGAGCCGGGCGACCGGCTGCTCGGCCTCGACCTCGCGCACGGCGGTCACCTCACCCACGGCATGCGCCTGAACTTCTCCGGCAAGCTCTACGAAGTGCACTCCTACGGGGTCAGCAAGGAAGACCACCGCATCGACATGGAGGAGTTGCGCAAGACCGCGCTCTCCGCACGTCCGAAGGTGATCGTCGCGGGCTGGTCGGCCTACCCGCGGCACCAGGACTTCGCCGCGTTCCGGGAGATCGCCGACGAGGTCGGCGCCAAGCTGTGGGTCGATATGGCGCACTTCGCCGGTCTGGTCGCCGCAGGTCTGCATCCCTCGCCGGTGCCCTACGCCGATGTGGTGTCCTCCACCGTGCACAAGACCCTCGGCGGTCCGCGCTCCGGCCTCATCCTGGCCAAGCAGGAGTACGCGAAGAAGCTCAACAGCTCGGTGTTCCCCGGGCAGCAGGGCGGTCCGCTCATGCATGTGATCGCCGCCAAGGCCGTGGCCTTCAAGATCGCGGCGAGCGCCGAATTCAAGGAGCGTCAGGAGCGCACCTTGTCCGGCGCGAAGATCCTGGCCGAGCGGCTGGGCGGCGCTGATGTCAAGGACAAGGGCATCAGCGTCCTCACCGGCGGCACCGATGTGCATCTGGTGCTCGTCGACCTGCGCAACTCCGAACTCGACGGTCAGCAGGGCGAGGATCTGCTGCACGACATCGGAATCACCGTGAACCGCAATGCCGTTCCGTTCGATCCGCGCCCGCCGATGGTCACCTCCGGCCTGCGTATCGGCACCGCTGCCCTGGCCACCCGCGGCTTCGGCGACGCCGAATTCACCGAGGTCGCCGATATCATCGCCACCGCGCTCGCAGGTGGTTCCGATGTCGACGCGCTGCGCGCCCGGGTCAGCAAGCTCGCTCGGGATCTGCCGCTCTACAACGGCCTCGAGGACTGGCGCCTGCTCGGCTGATCCCATTCGTTCCGACTCGCCTGGAAATTCGGCTCCGCACCAACGGCAATCATCCGGTTGTCTGCGTGATGCCCGGATTTCCAGGCGAATTGGTTCGGTGCGTGCCCCGGTCGCGGGGCCGAATGCTGCAGCAGTTGTGTTCTCATCGACACACTGGTGTCGGCGCATCTGGCCGCCGCCCGAAAATCGAACCAGTGGTCGGATGCCGCCCCGGCGATGCATGTCCGCCGCCATCATGCGGTGGCGGACAAGCTGCCTTCAGCTCGAATTCGGGTCGGTGGCAACCGGATTCAGAGCTGAATACCCTTTTCGGCGGCCAACTTCGCGATCTTCTCCATCTCGTCGATGGCGATCGCGACATAGGCGCGGAGTTGGCCGTCGTCATCGCGGCGGAGCAGGTATTCGTAGTCGCTGTCGGTGAGCAGATCGCCTTCGACGTCGTAGAGGTGCCAGCGGACGTGCAGTCGGGTGATGCGGTCGGTGAGGTCGACGTGCTCGAGCACCGTGTGGTCGACGCTGGCGAGGCCGAGCGCCTGATAGAGCGGGTAGGACTGCTCGAGGCCCTTCGCCATCTCGGCAGCGGTGGCAACGGTTCCCACGAAAGTGTCGGTGACCATGGTTCCCGGCGCACCCCACTGCGCGACCGAACGCTGAGCGTCGAACGTGCTCAACGCCTCCTGATACTCGACTAGATAGGATTGGATTTCCTCGCGGGTTGTCATACCGACAACTTAAACTCCACATGAACTACATGGGTATTCCCACCGCGGCGAGGGCGACCACGACGCGAATCTTATTGGTCCATGCGCGCTTTCGCTCGGACGATGGACTCGTCGAGATATCGGGTGATGTCGGCGCTGCCGGCGGGCCGGATCATCAGGGCGCGGTTGGCCGGGACTTCGCAGTAGCGGCCGTCCTTGGTGTCGATCCAGCGGAGTTTGCCGGTGCGCAATGGTTCGGCATTGCGGGGGCCGATCAGGACGGTTGCGGTGCCGCTGGTATCGCAGGGTTGGCGCCAGAAGCGGCGGTAGCGATCTTGGATGGCGCGGGCGGGGGAGTTGCCGAAGGGGTCGGGGCGGTCGTCGTTGAGATCGTCGAGCAGGTAGCTCTTTTCGGCCGCGGTGCCGGGTGGGGTATCGGGGAGCAGGCGGATCAATTCGGTGGCGAGTTGGTCGACCCGGACGCGGCGAAGCCGCACCTTGCCGCCGTCCGGTGCCGGCGCCTGCAGGGCGATGACGCCGGGTCCGCTGCGGGTGGCGCAGCCGATGGCGCGCACCTCGACCGCGCCGCGAGTGTTATCGATGCCGAATAGTTCGATGCGCCACTCGGGTTGGGCGAGCACCTGTAGCGCGCGCTGTAGCGGCGCGTGGTCGGCACGGGCCAGCTCCGCCCGGAATTGTCGCTGGTAGGCGCGATATTCGTGGAGTCCGGGGAAGCGGCTGGTAAAGCGAAACGGGAAGGGCATGCGGTCCAGGCCGGTACCGAACCAGGCCGCCGCGAATTGTTCGGCGGACAAGGTCCATTGCGTCATCATTGCGCCCCGAGTACCGGTGGCACGGTCTTGTCCACCTCGCCGATGAGCTCCTCGCCGTGTTCCTCGGTGCGCAGGTACGTCGCCGCCTTGTGCTCGCCGTCCTCCCCGCGTCGGGCACGGGCCCTTGGCGGAAGCATCCCGGAGTATCCGGCGGGCCCCGCCGCGCCGACTCGACTCGGCGTAGCGGTGGCGGGTTGCACCGCGGCCGCTCCCGGTGTCGTGGTTCCCGGCACCGACTTTCCGGGACTCGGCGTCGTCTCGCCGGTACCGGGTGTGCCGTTGGGGCTCGGCGAGACAGCAATCCGGTTCGGGGTGCCCGGCGCGACTCCGGCCGACGTGACAGTGATCGGTGAGTTCGGCTGCATACCGGTCGTCGATGATGGCATGGCCGATGTCGTCGAGGTCTGTGCTGTGGAAGCGGGTGTGGTCGCTGCGCCGCCGTACTGAGTCGGCGAAACAGATTGTGGCGCAACAGTTTCGGCCTTACCCGACTCTTCCGCCTTACCCGACTCCGCCGTCTTACCCGTGTCCTCGCTCTTGCTCGGATCCCCCGCTTTGTTCGTATCCTCGGTCTTGCTCGGCTCGGTCGGCTTACCGGAGTCATCCGGCTTACCGGGCTGACCCGACCCGGTATCAGTTGGCGATGTCCCCGGAACGACTCCGGGCACCACCCCCGGCACGGAGATCGGCGAGACCGGCGGTGGCAACGTCGGAATCGACGGAGCGGTAGTCCCATACGGCTGTATGTATAGGGTGCTCATATCGTCGCGAGCCTGCTCCTCCTGCGTATTCCGCAGCTCCGGTCCGCGCGGATTGCCCGAGGTCTCCACCACCGGAGGCACCGCCACCTTGAACCGTGCCGCGGCACTCGCGGCCGACGATAGCGGCGTCGACTGCTGGTCCAGCGACTCACCGAGCTCACCCACCCGCGCGGCGTAATCCCGGATGCCGCGCACCGCCCGGTCCGCGGCGGCACCCTCCCAATGTTGGTCCACCGCTTGCTGGATCGCGGTTTCGAACTGCTGTCCGGCCTTGGTCACCGCCGCCGCGATGGCCGACCAAGTGTCGAACGCCGCGTCCAGTCCGTCCGGATTCATCTGGTCGGCTGCCTGTTTGATCTCCGCGTGCGAAAAGTTCTGCGCGTTTTCGGGATTGGTGATCGCGCGGCCGTCCGTCTGTGCTGTCATGGCCGACCCAGCCCCTTCCGTCAGTGCCGTCTGATCCTATAGACGCACCCGACCCCACCCTGGTTCCATCGAAACACAGCCGATCCCGCCGCACCAGACCATGCGGTCCGATGAGGTGGGGTGGGTCCGGTGTCAGTTCGCATCGGCCGCCGCGACCAGCGCCGGGTAGTCCGGCAACTCGATGGTCTTGGCGTTCTCGGTCATTTTCAGCATCTTGTCGAACATCCACGAGTGCAGGAACCAGTTGCGGAACTTGATGCCGAGCGTGGTCTTCGGTGCGAAGAAGCGGCCCGCGTTGCTGTAGTCCGCGAGTTTGGCGAGAGAGTGCATGAGCTCGTCGTAGCGCGCGAAGGCCACGGTGTAATCGCCGTCGGCGCTGGCGAGTTCGCCAGCGATGATGTAGGCGCCCTGGACCGCGAGCCCGGTTCCGAAGCCGCCCAGAGTATTTCCGTAGCCCGAGTCGCCGACCAGGGCGACTCGGCCGCGGCTGTAGCTCTTCATCTTGCGCACCATGCTGATCGAGTCCAGGAAGAAATCATCGAATTCTTCCATCTCGGCGAGCATGCGCGGCGCCTCCCAGCCGACGTCGGCGAAGGTCTCCTTGATGATGCGGCGCTGCGCCGCGACGTCGTCACGGGCGTAGTCGAGTTCGGGTGCGGCGAAGATATAGAGCTGCTGTGCCTTGGAGCCACCGGTGATGACGCACTTGCCCGGCTCGTTGTAGCCGTAGGCCGTCATCCGCTCGGGGGCACCCTCGGATTTCGTGGCCCACGGGCTGGCGCCCGCGACGCAGTAGTAGTGCCCGAGGTGCTTGACGAACTCTTTCTCGGGTCCGAAGGCCAGACGCCGTACCCGCGAATGGATTCCGTCGGCGCCGAAGACCAGATCGAAGCCGCGTGGCGTGCCGCGCTCGAACTCGACCCACACCCCGTCGTCGGTTTCGGTCAGTGCGCTGATCGAGTCACCGAAGATGTATTCGCAGTCCCGGTAGGTCTTTTCGTACATGATCCGGGCCAGATCGCCGCGCAGGATCTCCACATCACCGCCGGTGAAATCGCCGGAGATGAGGGCCTGCTGCTGGCCTTTATCGTCGACGAGCACGGTGTCGGTGGTGCCGGTCCGGTGTGCGTAGACCTCGTCCAGGATCCCCATGCGCTCGAGCACCTTGTGATGCGTTTCGCCGGTGAAGTCGACGGCCTGGCCGCCGGGCCGCAGCGACGGCGCCCGCTCGACCACCGTCACGTCGAATCCGTAGCGGTTCAGCCAGTAGGCGAGGGCGGGGCCCGCGACGCTCGCGCCGGAGATGAGAACGGTCTTGTTGCGCATGATCTCTCCTGAGGTCTATATCTGCGTCCGATGGAATCTGTATCTACCGGACACGAATTAGAGTATGGTAGATACAGTTAAGTGTCAAGCCGTTATCCGGAAGGATGTGGGGATGCCATCACCGACCACAGTCGAGCTGCTCTGGGGCACCCAGCAGCGACCGAAGCGCGGCCCGAAGCCCGCGCTGTCACTGGAGAGGATCGTCGCCGAAGCGATTGCCCTCGCCGATGCGGAGGGGCTGGCGAACCTGTCCATGCAGCGCTTGGCCGAACGCCTCGGTTTCACGAAGATGTCGCTGTACCGGTATGTGCCGGGTAAGGAACAGCTCACCGCGCTGATGGTGGATTCGGCCATGGGGGCGGCGCCGGATATCGCCGCGGCGCAACGCGATTCGACCGAGGAGCCGTGGCGCTCCGGCTTGCGCCGGTGGGCGGAGACGATCTTCGAGCGCTATAGCACGCATCCCTGGTCGATCGCGCTGACCACGGGCGTGCGACCGATCGGCCCGAACGAGATGGGGTGGATGAACGCCGCGCTGATCACGCTCGACGGCACCGGATTGGGCGGCGCCGAGAAGCTCGACACCATCGTCCTGGTGAACGGGCACATCCGGAGTCTGGTGCAACAGGTCACCTCGGTCGGCCGTACGGAGACGGCCGAGCGGATGGCCGAGCAGGTGGCCGAGATGATGACCGCGGTAGGGGACCGCTATCCCCTGGTGGCCGCCGCCTTTGCCGAGGAATCGGCGACGACGGGTGCACAGCCGGGAACCGGTGGTCCCGATGACGCGCTGAAGTTCGGCATCGACCGCATCCTCGACGGCCTCGGTGTCCTCATCGCCAGCCGCACCTGACCCGACCGGCCCGCTCGGACGCCGCCGGACGGAGTCCGCACCAGTCTCCTGCGCTTGGACGAGCGAATGCGAGGCCACCGCCTACGCTCGGATCATGACCGAGGAAATCGAACTGAAGCAGGAAGCGATCACCACGGTGCGGGAGTTCTTCGCCGCGCTCGAACTCGGTGCCGTCGAGGAGGCGCTGGACCTTCTGCACCCCGACGTCGTCTGGAAGAACACCTCGCTGCCGACCGTCGGCGGCGGCCTCACCCGCAAAATTCTGCGCGGCATGAACAAGGACACCATCGGCTTCGCGGCCGAGATACATCACATCGCCGCCGACGCTGACATCGTGCTGACCGACCGCACCGATATCCTGCGCGTCGGCCCGCTGCGGATCGCCTTCTGGGTATGCGGCACCTTCGAACTGCGTGACGGCCGAATCATTCTGTGGCACGACCACTTCAGCTGGGAGAACTTCCTACGCGGCACCGTTGTCGGACTATTCCGCGCCGCCCTGCCCAACCGCTGAAGGGGCGTCGAGGCGAGTCGAATGGTGGCTTCCGGCTGCCCCGAGCGCGACCATTCGACTGGTCAGGTGTGCTTGGTCAGGTAGTCGAGGTAGTAGGGGCGCAGGACTTCGGCGATTTTGCCGTCGCCCGCGTGGATGTAGTCGTCGATCATCGGGACGACGTATTTGATGTCGGCCTCGCTCTCACCCAGATCGCCGGCGGCGGCCTCGGCGGCCGGGATCGATTTCAGCAGCCGCCACAGGTACTTGATGTCGCCGCGCCGCGCCGCGAGCCGGACCGCACGGTCGTGCAGCTCCTTGGACGACAGCTTCTCGAATTCCTCGTTACCGGCCATACCTGCGACTCTATCCCGTGCACCAATACGGGGTTAACGACAAATTCACGGACATGCCTACCTGTGCCCGAGCGGAGACCGGGTGGTCGGCGGTAGCGTCGGTGGTACGGGCCGCGTCGGTGTGGCTCGTACGGGAGGTCCTGAACCGTGACTGAGCTATTCAGTACGAGAGGGCCGGCACCCGGCCCTCTGGGTATCTGACGCAAGTCGGATCCCATCGGGACGGACCGGTCCAGCGAGATCGTTCGTGCGGGTGCCGCGCGAACACAAAAGGAGCCCACCGTGACTGCTGCACGCTCCGTTCCCGCTCCCTCGGCGCACTCCAGCTCCGCGAAAGGCGAAGCCGCCGCGAAGGGGGCCCGCCCCTCGCCTTCCCAGAAATCCGGTGCCAGGTCCTTCGTCATCGACACCTCGGTTCTACTGTCCGATCCCTGGGCTTTCACCAGGTTCGGCGAATACGATGTCGTACTACCGCTGGTCGTGATCAGCGAACTCGAAGGCAAGCGCCACCACCATGAATTGGGCTGGTTCGCGCGGGAAGCCCTGCGCAACCTCGATGATCTGCGCCTGCAGTACGGCAGGCTGGATCAGCAGGTGCCGATCGGCACCGAGGGCGGAACGCTGCAGGTGGAACTCAACCACACCGACCCCGCGGTACTCCCCGTCGGATTCCGCACCGACACCAATGATTCCCGCATCCTGGCCTGTGCGCTCAACCTGGCGGCCGAGGGCCGCGAGGTGGTGCTCGTGTCCAAGGACATTCCCTTGCGCGTCAAGGCGAGTGCGGTGGGTTTGCACGCCGACGAATACCACGCCCAGGACGTGGTGACCTCCGGCTGGTCCGGAATGGTGGAGATCGATGTCTCCAAAGCTCAGGTCGATCTGCTCTACACCGAGAGCGTGATCGATCTGGACGAGGCGCGGGAACTGCCGTGCCACACCGGGATCCGGTTGCTCGGCTCCAGTTCCAGTGCCTTGGGTCGGGTCACGCCGGACAAGCGGGTGCAGCTGGTGCGTGAGCGCGAGGCGTTCGGACTACACGGCCGCTCGGCCGAACAGCGCGTCGCCCTGGATCTGCTATTGGACGAGAGCGTCGGCATCGTCTCGCTCGGCGGCCGGGCCGGTACCGGCAAGTCGGCGCTGGCGTTGACGGCCGGATTGGAGGCGGTGCTCGAGCGCCGCACGCAGCGCAAGGTGGTGGTGTTCCGTCCGCTGTACGCGGTCGGTGGGCAGGATCTCGGCTATCTGCCGGGATCGGAGAGCGAGAAGATGGGCCCGTGGGCGCAGGCGGTCTTCGACACGCTCGACGGGTTGGCCAGTCGTGAGGTGATGGAGGAGGTGCTCGCCCGCGACATGTTGGAGGTCTTGCCGCTCACCCACATTCGCGGTCGCTCGCTGCACGATTCGTTCGTGATCGTGGACGAGGCGCAGTCGCTGGAACGCAATGTGTTGTTGACGGTGCTGAGCCGACTCGGCACCGGATCGCGGGTCGTGCTCACCCATGACGTGGCCCAGCGCGACAACTTGCGGGTCGGGCGGCACGACGGTGTTGCCGCGGTGATCGAAAAGCTCAAGGGACACCCGCTTTTCGCGCACGTCACGCTGACCCGTAGCGAACGGTCGCCGATTGCGGCGCTGGTGACCGAGATGTTGGAGGAGTACGGCCCGAACTCCTAGTGCCCCAGGGCAACTGTCCAGGGTGTGTTTCATCTCACAATCGAGCGGGTAGTATCCGCGCGATACCTGTTCAGCACCGGCCCGGCGAGTCTTTTGCGGATTCGCCGGGCCGTTGCCGGGCATCGGCCTAGGCTACGCGCGACGTCACCGCGTCCGGTGGCATCGGTAGCCACTTTCGAGAGGATGGAAATGCACCACTTCGCTCGACGAACGGCTGGATTCACCGCGGTCATCGCGGCGGCGGCACTGCTGCTGGCCACTGGCTGCAGCAAAGACGACAACAAGGACACGAACTCCGCCGCGTCCATGACGACCACCACGGCGGCCGTTGGCCACGGCGAGGAGCATATGTCCGGCGCCGCGGGGGAAACGAAGATCGCGACCCAGGGTGGCGACATCGCCGTCACCGGCATGATCTTCGACAAGTACGTACAGTCCGGCGGTCCGACCGGTCCGCTCGGCGCTCCGCTGAAGGCGCAGGAGGACGCCCCGAACGACGGCAGGTGGCAGGACTTCACCGGCGGCGCGATCGCCTGGAGCAAGGACACCGGCGCGCACATCGTCTGGGGCGAAATCCGCAAGGCGTGGGAAGACACCGGTGGCCCCGACGGCACGCTCGGCTACCCGACCAGCGACGAGAAGGATATCCCTGGCGGCAAGCAGAGCGAATTCGCCAGCGGCACCATCACCTGGGTGGACGGCAATACCACCGTCACGCCGAAGTCCTGACCCGGCACGGCGTCCGGACACTCGCATTTCACCGCTGGTGAATGTTGGCGGCTAGCTCGAAAGGGCCAGCGCTTGTACGCTCGGACGCCGATACCGATTCCTATTCGTAGATCCCCGCATCCCGGGGCCCAGCCGCTAGGTTGTGTTAGTGCAAACACTCTTGACCGATCGCGAACTGCTCGCGTCCCTCGCCGATGAGGTGGAGCTGAACCTGCGCCGCCACATCGCCGCCGCCGACGGCTGGCAGCCGCACGACTACGTCCCGTGGGACGACGGCCGCAATTTCGGCTTCCTCGGCGGAATCGATTGGGAGCCGGAGCAATCCGCGCTGAGTGAGACCGCGAAGCTGGCGCTGACGGTCAGCGTGCTCATCGCCGACAACCTGCCCTCATACCACCGTGAGATCGGCAAGTACCTGCGCACCGGATCGTGGTGGCGCTGGGTCGGCCGGTGGACGGCCGAGGAGAACCGCCACGAGATCATGATCCGCAACTACCTCATGGTCACCAGGTCGCTCGACCCGGTGCAGTTGGAGCGGTTGCGGATGGAACATATGACCAAGGGGTTCCGGCGTCCCGCGCTCCACCTGCTCGACGTGCTCGCCACCTGCGCGTTCGAGGAAGCGGCCGCCGCCATCCGGCATCGCAACACCGCGGCGCTCGGGGAGAACAAGATGGTCACCGCCATCGCCGAGCGCATCGCGGTCGACGATGAGCTGCAGTCGGAATTCTTCGCCGAGTTGATCACCGCGGCGTTCGGTTTCGCGCCGGATCAGACCATGCGTGCCATCGCGGACAGTGTGGCGAGTTTCCAGGTGCCATCGGTGACGCTGACCGACGGGCGCAGCAGCGACGAGGTGCTCGCCGAGGCGGGCATCTACGACCGCGCCAAGGAAGGCGAGTTGGTCTTCGCGCCGCTGCTGGAGCGGTGGCAGTTCTTCACTCGAACCGACATCGGTGCAGAGGGTGCGAAGGCGCGCGCCGAACTCGCGCATCTGCGAGTCGATTCGCTGACCTGATCCGGTCTTGCGGTAGCTCGAAGATCTACCGCCGGTCGGCGCACGGTTTGTGCGCCGACCGGTTTTTCGCTGCGACGGAAATGTGATGAAACCTCCCCCGTATCAGCCTAATTCCTTGTACTTCCCATTCTCGACCTTCGCCATCGACAGCACATCCAGGCGGCGGTCGAGTTCTTCCACGGTTAGCTTCTCGTCGAGCAAACCGCGATCGATCACGGTCTGTCGAATGGTCTTCTTCTGCTGCAGAGCCTCTTTGGCGACCGCGGCCGCCTCTTCGTAACCGATCACGGAATTCAGCGGCGTCACAATGGACGGTGACGATTCCGCGAGGGTGCGCAGATGGTCCTCGTTGGCAATCAGACCACGAATGCATTTATCGGCGAACAGTCGAGAAACATTGGCCAGTAGCCGAATCGACTCCAGCAGATTGCGCGCCATGACCGGGATATAAACGTTCAACTCGAACGCGCCGCTGGCACCGGCGAACGCGACGGTTGCGTCATTGCCGATCACCTGCGCGGCAACCTGCGTAACCGCCTCGGGCAGTACCGGATTCACCTTGCCGGGCATGATCGAACTGCCCGGCTGCAGATCCGGCAGCCGCAGTTCGCCGAGACCGGTCAGCGGGCCCGAACCCATCCAGCGGATGTCGTTGGCGATCTTGGTAAGGCTTACCGCGATGGTGCGCAGCGCACCGGATGCCTCGACCAGACCGTCACGGGCGGCCTGCGCCTCGAAGTGATCGGTCGCCTCCGACAAAGCATCGATATCGGTCGACCGCACCAGTTCGGCAACGACTTTCGCGCCGAAACCCGCCGGTGCGTTGAGCCCCGTGCCGACCGCGGTCCCGCCGATCGGCAGTTCGCCGAGCCGCGGCAGTGCCACCATGATGCGTTCGATACCCGCCGCGACTTGGCGGGTGTAGCCGCCGAACTCCTGGCCGAGGGTTACCGGCACCGCGTCCATCAGATGGGTGCGGCCGGACTTCACCACGGTGCGCCATTCGGTCGACTTATCCAGCAGTGCCAGCCGCAGATGGTCCAGCGCGGGGATCAGATCCTTGATCGCGGCCTCGGTGGCGGCCAGATGTGTTGCGGTGGGGAAGGTGTCATTGGACGACTGCGACATATTCACATCGTCGTTCGGATGCACCGTCACGCCGTTCGCCTTCGCGATCGACGCGATCACCTCGTTGGCGTTCATATTCGAACTGGTGCCGGAGCCGGTCTGGAAGACATCGATCGGGAACTGGTCATCGTGCAGGCCATCGGCGATCTCATCGGCGGCGGCGATGATCGCGTCCGCCTTCGCCGGATCGAGCAGACCGAGATCCTTGTTCACCTTCGCGCACGCGGCCTTGAGCAGACCCAGCGCGCGGATCTGCGCCCGCTCCAGCCCGCGCCCGCTGATCGGAAAGTTCTCCACGGCACGCTGGGTCTGCGCCCGCCACAACGCGCGCACGGGTACCCGAACCTCACCCATGGTGTCGTGTTCGATGCGGTACTGCGTCTCCTCGGTCGTCATGATTTCGACCCTATGCCCGAGACGACCGCCGCGGGGCTGCCACGCCTGAGGCGATTCGCACACCCCGCGGCGCGCAGCGCCGGGAATACTCGGCGTCAGTTTTCGAGGACTTCGCGGAGTTTGCGGGCGAAGGCTTCGGGCTGGCCGGGGTAGCCGTACTCGCCGCCGAGGAAGCCGCCGTGGTGGCTGGGGAACACCGTTGCCGGCTGGCCGAGCAGAGCGGCGGCCGCCTCGGAGGTGCGTCCGGTGAATGTGCCCGTGGACTCCTCGCCGACGGCGATGACGACACGGGTCGGCGCGGCGGTGAGTGCGGCGACATCGGGGCGATAGCCGCTGATCGCCCAGGAACGGTCGGACAGCAGCGGGTCGTCACGGGAACCGTCATCCTCGGTCGGCATCCCGAACTGGGCGGGATCGGCCGCGGGCAGGGCGAAGTAGTCATCGGTGAACTCGCCCTGCCACGAGGTCATGGCGATGAAGGTCGCCATGCCCGCACCGGCTCCCTTGGCCTCGTAGGCGTCGCGTATTTCGGCGCGGGCGCGCTCAGTCGCGGCGGCATCGGGAAGCACCGGGATGAGCGGCGGCTCATGGGCGATCAGTGTGGTCACATCGTCCGGGTGGGCCGCAACCAGCGCCAGCGCGGTGACCGCACCCCCACTGCTCGCGAATATCTCGACCGGTCCGGCACCGAGGGCCGCGATGATCGCATGCACATCACCCGCCTGGACGGTGGGCGCGTTATCGACGCGCCCGTCCTTACGGACGCTGCGCCCGAGGCCGCGCGGATCATAGGTAACCACCGTGCGATCAGGAAAGTACGAGGTCAACGTCCGGAAGCCACTGGCATCCATGGGCTGTCCGATCATGAACAGCGGCGGGCACCCGTCGGCGGTGGGCAGCGGTCCGTGAATGTCGTAGACGATGTCGGCTTCGGCGGTGTCGAGAGTGTGCTCGGTCATATCAGTGTGGACGAACCCGGCCGCAAGAATTCATCGCCGTCGAAGCACCAGCACACCGCCATCACCTTGGTGGCGATCTGCTCCCCCTTGGGGGTCCGACCCCAGCACTCGGGGGCCTGATTCCGGCGGCGAATTCGGCGGACAGTTGGACAAGTCACCGCACGCCCGACCCCGGAGCATCCAATGTCGACCTCGAGCACAATCGCCTCCGCGGCGGACCGTCGTGCCACGGTGTCGACCGCAGACGGTGTGGCACTCGCGGTTCGCGAATACGGTCCGCGCGATGCGGACCTCACCGTCGTCCTGCTGCACGGACATTGCCTGCGCACCGCGTCCTGGACCTACGTCCGCGATGCGCTGCTGCGCCGATACGCCGGCGCCCGGGTCGTCTGCTACGACCACCGCGGCCACGGCGACTCCGCCGCCGCGTCGCGACGGACGTACAGCCTCGAGCAACTCGGCTACACCTGCGCGACGTTCTCGACGCCGTCGCCCCCACCGGACCGGTCGTGCTGGTCGGCCACTCGATGGGCGGTATGACCGTGCTGACCTACGCCAGCCAGAACCCGCACGAGATCGGCACGCGCATCGTCGGTGCCGCACTGATCGCGACCGCTGCGAGCGGGCTCGCCGACGCCGGTTTCGGCCGCCTCCTGCGCAACCCGGTCGTTTCGGTATTCCAGGCTGCCGTCCGACGGGCTCCGCGCCTGATGCAGCACTCGAAGCGCATGGCCTGCAGGGTTTTCGCCCCGATCATCCGCACCGCCGAATTCGGCGACCGCAAGGTCAGTGCGCGGGTGCTCGCCCTTGCCTACGCGATGCACAACGCGACGCCGATCGTGACGATGGCGAGCTTCTTGAGCGCCTTCATGACCTATGACCAGACCGACGCGCTCGCTGTGCTCTCGAATATCCCGACATTGGTGCTGTGCGGCACCGCCGACCTGATGACGCCGCCATCGCATTCCGTCGCGATGGCCGCCGCCGTCGAATACTCGGATTTCGTGCTGGTCGACGGCGCCGGCCATTCGGTGATTCTCGAACAGCCGACCCAGGTCGCCGATGCCATCGCGCGCTTGATGACGCGAGCAGGCCGCACCGGCAACGGCGAGATCGCTCGCCTCGCGCTCGCCGCGTAGTCACCTGCGGCGTGCGGTCGGATCAGCGACCTGACAAGGGTTTATCGCTCAGGGGAGTGGGGGCGCCGCGTGCTCGTCGCCGATGAAATCGACCGAGGAGTACTCGCGCAGTTTGGTGAGGCGGTGGTAGGCGTCGATCATGCGGACGGTGCCGGACTTGGAGCGCATGACGATCGATTGGGTCGACGCGCCGCCGCCGTAGTAGCGGACGCCACGTAGGAGATCGCCGTCGGTGACGCCGGTGGCACAGAAGAAGACGTTATCGCCCGCGACCAGATCCTCGGTGGTGAGTACGCGGCTCAGGTCGTGGCCCGCCTCGATCGCCTTCTGGCGTTCCTCGTCGTCCTTCGGGGCGAGCATGCCCTGTAGATCGCCACCCATACAGCGCATCGCGGCGGCGGCGATGATGCCCTCCGGGGTGCCGCCGATACCGACCAGGATGTCGGTGCCGGAATCCGGTCGGGCGCAGGCGATGGCGCCGGCGACGTCGCCGTCGGAGATCAGCCGGATGCGAGCGCCCGCGTCGCGCACCTGCTGGATCAGCTCGGCATGGCGGGGCCGGTCCAGGATGCAGACGGTGAGATCTGACTTCGAGACGTTCTTGGCCTTCGCGACCCGGGCGATGTTCTCGGCGATCGGCGCGGAGATATCGATCACACCCGCCGCATCGGGGCCGACAGCGATCTTGTGCATGTAGAACACCGCGGACGGATCGAACATCGCGCCCCGCTCGGCGACCGCGAGCACCGCGATGGCGCCCGGCGAACCCTTCGACATCAACGTGGTGCCGTCGATCGGGTCGACCGCGAAGTCGACCTCGGGACCGGTGCCGTCGCCGACCAGCTCACCGTTGTAGAGCATGGGCGCTTCATCCTTCTCGCCCTCACCGATCACCACGATGCCGCGCATGGAAACGGAGCTGACCAGCTGCCGCATGGCGTCGACTGCCGCGCCGTCGCCACCTTCCTTATCGCCGCGGCCGACCCAGCGGCCCGCGGCCATCGCACCGGCCTCGGTGACCCGGACCAGTTCGAGCGCGAGGTTGCGGTCCGGTGCCTCGCGGCGGCTGGGTGCGGGCGAAGATGCCGTCATTACGGTGTGCCTCCTACGGTCGTTGCTACCGATGATTGTCTCAGAAGCGAGCTCCAGATGGCCGACCACCTCTGGACGAGCGTGCCAGACCGAACGTGGATACTGGGAGCGTGTCGTACCAAAAACCACGCATTCTCAACGACTACCGGGATCTGTTCTGGTCGCTGATCCCGTTGGTGCTGATCGCCGTGGTCTTCGCCGGGCTCGCCAGCCAGTGCAGCTTCGCCGCGAAGGGGCCGACCCAGGGCCAGATTCCGCACTTCGATGTGACGGCCGCGCTGGCCAATGACGCGAAGACGATGCCGTTCCCGATCCGCAATCCGAGCCTGCCCGAACACTGGACGCCGAACTCCGGCAGCCGCGACACCATCACCAGCGCGGGCGGCGGGCCGGTCAGCACGGTCGGCTACATCACGCCGCAGGGCACCTACCTGCGAATGAGCCAGAGCAGCGCGACCGAGGAAGCGCTATCCCGCTTCGTCCTCGGTTCCCGCTATGGCACCGGCACCGAGCAGGTCGGCAACCAGAAGTGGGTGGTGTACGCCGAACAAGGTTCCGAGACGGCATGGATCGCCGACTTCGGCCGGTCCCGGGTGCTCATCACCGGCGCGGGCAACCACGCCGCCTTCACCACCCTGGCCGCCGCCATCACCGCCGCCGAGCCGCTCCAGAAATAGCGCGCCGCTCAGCGGTGGCCGACCACGTTGACGATCGTCGCGCTGGGATCGCGCACGAAGAACCGGCGCACACCCCACGGCTCGTCGCGGAGTGGATAGACGATATCTGCGCCCGCCGCGACCATGGCCGCGTGCACGGTGTCCACATCTTCGACCTCGACACTCATATCCGGCTGCGGCGGTTCGGCTTCCGGGCCGACGAGCAGCACCTGGGCGGTCGGGTTGGTCGGGGACGCCATCGTCACCACCCAGCCGAGGTCCATTACCTCTTCGAAGCCGAGCCGCTGGTAGAACTCGCGGCTGGCCGCCATATCAGCAGTGCGGATGTCGGGGGTGGCGCGGCGGATGGTCATTCGTCGGCTTCGAGATCGGTACGCGAGAGCGCGTTTTCGACGCGCTGGCGGGCACCGGCAAGATGTTGCTCACAGCGGGTGGCCAGTGCTTCGCCGCGCTCCCATAGCGCCAGGGATTCGTCCAGGTCGAGGCCGCCCTGTTCGAGCATCTTCACGACGTTGACCAGTTCGTCGCGGGCGCGTTCGTAGCCGAAGGTGGAGATCTCGGCCAGCTCGTCGTCCTTGTCGGAGTCGGCCAAGGTCAGTTCCTCCCGGTGTCGGTCTCGGTTTTGCTCAGTGCTGGTTTGCCCAAGGCTCGGGTTCCGAGCGCGGCGGCGGTGACGGCACCGTCGGCGACCCGGATCCGCAGCTGACTGCCCGCGGGCGCGTCCTCGATCGAGCGGACCACGTGTCGTTCCTTACCGGCGACGCGCTGCACGACAGCGTAACCACGGGCCAGGGTTGCGGCCGGACCCACCGCGGTGAGTTTCTCGCGCAGATGACGCGTTGCGGTGGATTCGGTGCGGATCAGCTGATCGGCGGTGCGGCGGGCGGCGGAGCGCAGGCGCTCGATCTCCTCGGAGCGGTGGTCGAGTTCGCGCAGCGGATCGGCGAGTACCGGCCGGGAACGCAGCTGTGCCAATGCCCTGGTCTCACGGTCGACCCAGCCGCGAAGTGCCGCGGCGGCGCGGGCGCGCATATCGTGGACCCCGGCCAGTTCGGCGGCGGCGTCGGGCACGATGCGCTTCGCGGCATCGGTCGGAGTGGCGGCGCGCAGGTCGGCGACGAGATCGCAGAGCGGGTTATCGGGTTCGTGACCGATTGCGCTGACGATCGGGGTGGTCGCCGCGACGATCGCGCGGCAGAGTGCCTCATCGGAGAACGGCAGCAGATCCTCGACACTGCCGCCGCCGCGGGCGAGCACGATCACCTCGACCGCCGGATCGCGATCGAGTCCGGCCAGCGCCTGCAGCATCTGCGGCACCGCGGTCGGGCCCTGCACCGCGGTATTGCGGATCTCGAAACGCACTGCGGGCCACCGGTTCCGGGCGACGGTGAGGACATCGCGTTCGGCGGCGCTCGCGCGGCCGGTGATCAGGCCAATTGTTTTGGGCAGGAACGGAATCGGCCGCTTCAGTCGTGGATCGAACAGTCCCTCCGCGGCGAGCAGCGCCTTCAACCGTTCGATGCGGGCCAGCAATTCACCGATGCCGATCGGGCGAATCTCCATGGCGCGCAACGAAATTGTGCCGCGACCGGTGAAGAACGCCAGCTTGCCGTAGACCACCACCCGGCTGCCCTCCTGCAGCGGTACGGCGGATCGGCGGATGAGGTCCGGATGGCAGGTCACCGATAGCGACATATCGGCGGAGGTATCGCGCAACACCAGGAATGCGGTGCTGGTGCCCGGACGCAGATTGATCTGGGTGATCTGCCCCTCCACCCAGATGCTGCCGAGCCGATCGATCCACTGCGCGACCTTGATGGATACCGAACGCACCGGCATCGGGTGCTCGGCGGAGTTGGCCGGGGCGGCCGTTCGGTCGGGTTGGCCGGAAGGTTCCCGGCCAACCGTCGACGAGGACGGGGGTGGTTCGGGCCCACTGGCGTCCCGGCCATCACCCCCCATCGAATCGCTGCGCGATGCTGAATTCACTGGGCCCGCACGGTGGCGATCCGATTCGTCAGCATGGTCACGAACGGCGCCCTGGCGCGCGTCTTCTGTTCGTAGTCCAGCAGGGCGGTCAGGTCCTCGACGGTGAGCATGCGCAGGCGGGCGCGCAATTGGGCCAGGGTCATCGTGGCGTAGTCGTACCGGGTGGCCACCTCGGGCTCGACGACCTCGGGCTCGACCTCGGGCTCCGGTTCGGCGGCCGCCGTGACCTCGGTCACCGGCTCGGCGATGGTCTGTGTCGGGGTGGCGTGACCATTGCGCTCACCGGCGCGTGCGGCGGCTTCGGCGGCCAGGGTGTCGTGCGGGGCGAACTCGGCTTCGTCGGGGGCATACAGGTCGAAGCGGCTGGCGTGGGCGGTAGCGGAGAATTCGGGGTCCGCATCTTCGTCGAAGGTCGCCCACTCGGGCTGTTCGACCGGGGAGTTGGCGAGACGGTCGAAGACGCCGTCGCCCTTGAGGGCGAGGCTGGTCACGAACTGCTGCAGGTGCATGGTGGTCTGCAGCATCTGGCTGATCGCGGTGATCGGGAAATTCATTGCGGCAGTTGGAAGCCGA
This sequence comes from Nocardia sp. CA-107356, assembly GCF_050946365.1. Classification (NCBI taxonomy): domain Bacteria; kingdom Bacillati; phylum Actinomycetota; class Actinomycetes; order Mycobacteriales; family Nocardiaceae; genus Nocardia; species Nocardia sp. CA-107356. The sequence goes on from NZ_CP191992.1 coordinate 1,524,654, forward strand.
CGAGTTTCTTCGATGGCGTATACGGCGGCTCCGGCAGCGACCCGGGCCAGGAACGGTGGTCGAAACATGCTCCTAGCCTGCCCGATACGGGATGTTATGCAAAGCACTGGTGTCACAGACACACAATCTATCTGGCGCACGCGGCCCCACATGGTTACGCGGGCCGCCTCCGCCCCGACCGCACGCGCCGGGGTTGCGCATCATCGGGCCGAATTCCGACGCCATGTCGGTGTGTCGAGAATGACCGCTCCGAGGCGGTGACCGGCCGTCCGGCATGCACTGGGCGCACGTAAGCTGAGTGGCATGTCTTCGGCCATCCCATTGAACGTCGGAATCGCCCGCTCGGCCGGTTCCGGATCCGCCGATGCCGACGGCGGCAAGCGCGTGCTGCTAGCCGAGCCGCGCGGATACTGCGCCGGTGTGGACCGCGCGGTGGAGACGGTGGAGAAGGCACTGGAGAAGCACGGTGCGCCGATCTACGTGCGCAAGGAGATCGTGCACAACCGCCATGTGGTGGAGACGCTGCGCGAGCAGGGGGTGATCTTCGTCGACGAGACCGACGAGGTGCCCGAGGGCGCGCTGGTCGTCTTCTCCGCGCACGGTGTCTCACCTGCGGTGCACGAGTCGGCGGCCGCGCGCAATCTGCGCACCATCGACGCGACCTGCCCGCTGGTGACCAAGGTGCATCAGGAGGCCAAGCGCTTCGCCCGCGACGACTACGACATTCTGCTGATCGGCCATGAGGGGCACGAGGAGGTGGAGGGCACCGCGGGGGAGGCGCCCGAGCATGTACAGCTCGTGGATGGTCCGGATGCGGTCGACCGGGTCACCGTGCGCGACGAGTCCAAGGTGATCTGGCTGTCGCAGACCACGCTCAGCGTCGACGAGACCATGGAGACGGTGCAACGGCTGCGCGAGCGGTTCCCCGCGCTGCAGGACCCGCCGAGCGATGACATCTGCTACGCCACCCAGAACCGTCAGGTGGCGGTGAAGGCGATGGCGCCGGAATGCGATCTGGTGATCGTGGTCGGCTCGCGCAATTCCTCGAATTCGGTGCGGCTGGTCGAGGTCGCCCTCGGTGCCGGTTCGAAGGCCGCGTACCTGGTGGACTACGCCCGCGAGGTCGATCCGGCCTGGCTGGCCGGGGTGCGCACGGTCGGCATCACCTCGGGTGCGTCGGTGCCCGACATTCTGGTGCGCGGTGTGCTGGATATGTTGGCCGAGCACGGGTTCGGTGTGGTCCAGCCGGTGACGACCGCCAACGAGACGTTGGTATTCGCTTTGCCCAGAGAGTTGCGCGCCACTCGTCGCTGAGCCGCGGCGAGGGTTCCCGACGTCCGGGTCAGAGGTTTTCCGGCCGCCGGCGCTCTGTCCGGCTCGAATCGCGTTCCCGATAGCGAACATTGGGCTGCGGATGCGGCGGCGGTGCCTCGCCGCGCCGTCGCGCCGTCGCGGCCCGGTTCGGGTCGCCCTCGGCCCGAGGGGTTGCCGCTGCCGGTCGTGCGGCCCGGTTCGGGTCGCCCTCGGCCCGAGGCGCTGCTGCCGCCGGTCGTGCGGGACGGGTGCCCGGTCGGCGATCGCGGGCCGGGCGTTCGTCACCCCTGTTTGCGGCACTGCCGACGCGAGGCGGCGTGTCCGCCACTTCCGAATTCGCCCGCCGATTCGGGCGCGGCAGATGCAGATCGGTATCGAGGTCGGTCGGATCGGGCTGCGGGCGGCGGATACGCCGTCGCGCGGCATCGGCGAGCGAGCCGCCCGCGGTGCGCTCCGACCCCGTCCGTTCGGGACTACTGCGGCCCCAGCTGATGCCCCGACGGGATTCACCGGCGCGCGCGGTGGCCTCCTCCCGCCGGTGCAGCAGGATCCGACCCGCACCGATCGCCAGCACCAGCACGGTGGCCAGCGCCATTATCGGGAACCGATTCACCAACGGGATCGCCAGGTTCAGCAGGATGTCCTTGAGTCCGGTCGAGGCGTGACCGGTCAGCTGCTGATAGGCCAGCGGCACCGCGATGAACAGCATTAGCGGCGGCAGCACCATCGTGGTGAAGATGCCGCGGTAGCGAACGGCAAGCACCGCCGCGACGCAGCCAAGGACGTACAACGTGTTGAACGTCCCGGTCAGCTCATTACTCTCGCCGTGGGCATCGATCAGGAACCCCAGAAACGTGCACGCCACCGCGATCAGGACCGCTGCCCCGGCCGGGATTCCCGGCACCGAGGGCAGGATCGAACGATGCGGCGCGGGCACCCGGGTTCGCACACGTTGGGAAGCAGCCACACTATGAACACTAACTGCCCCCGCGTTGGGCGGCGTTACGGCACGGCGGTCACCCGGGCTAATCGTCGGCGTCGGCGAACCCGACCGCCCTCGGCCACGAATCGACGCGCTGGATTGCTGGCACCTCCTGTTCAGCTATTTCCAGGTCGTGGAGTTTGCGTGCGGTGACCATTACCCGCGATTCCACCGAGGCGACGGTGTAGTTGAAAGCGTCGACGGCCTTACCGAGTTGCGCGCCGAGGCGGTCCAGATGTCGGCCGGTCATGCCGAGCCGGTTGTAGAGTTCTCGGCCCAATTGCTGAATGTTCGCCATATCGCGGGACAGTGCCTCCTGCCGCCAACCGAAAGCGACCGTACGCAGCAACGCGATCAGCGTCGTCGGGGTAGCGAGGATCACGTTGCGGCCGAACGCGTACTCGAGCAGGCCGGAGTCGGTCGTCAGTGCGGCGTCGAGGAACGGATCGCCCGGCACGAACAGCACGACGAACTCCGGTGCGGGATCGAAGGCCAGCCAATATGCCTTATCGGCCAACTGGTCGATATGGGCACGCAGATGTTTGGCGTGGCGGCCGAGCAGTTCGGCGCGCTCGTCCGGATCGTCGGCCATGGTGGCGTCGAGATAGGCGGTGAACGGCACCTTGGCATCCACCACGATGTGCCTGCCGCCCGCCAGTCTGACCACGAGATCCGGCCGTACCATGCCGGTGCGTTCGGTGCTGCCGTCGCCGCGCGCGGCCCTGGTCACCTGGGTGTCGAAATCACAGTGCCGGGTCATGCCCGCCAGTTCCACCACGCGCTCCAACTGGATCTCGCCCCAGCGCCCACGCACCTGTGGGGCACGCAGCGCGGCGACCAGCTGACCGGTCTGACTGGTGAGCTGGTGTGAGGTGCGCTGCATACCCGCGACCTGTTCCCGCAGACTCGAATAGGCGTTGATGCGATGGTGCTCGACCTGTTGGATGTGCTGGTTCAGCGCGCCGACGGCCTCGCGCAGCGGATCGACCATGGCGCCGATGGCGTGCGAATGTCGGCGTGCCGCATCCTCATTCGCCGCGGTGAGCGACTGCCGCAGTAACCGCTCGTTATCGGTGGCCGCGGCAAGTCTCGCCTCCGCGGCCGTCGCCCGGTGACCGGCGCGCGCGGTATGTCCGAGCCAGCCGAGCCCTACCCCGGCGGCGAATACCAGCATCAGTGCGACAAGCATCGGTGCGGTCATAGCGCAGATAGTGCCGCATGGCACCGACAAGTTCGAAACTCGTGAGCTATCGGGCAGCAGCGCGTCGGAAAATGGCCACGAGCCGCGGTTTCGAACTGTTCGGTCGGTCGTCGGACTCGGCGCAGCAACACGGGTTGCCCGCCCTGTGGCGACGTTGGGATGCGTAACATTTCGCATTCGCAACCACCGCAGTACGAGTCTCGACGGCTCGGACGCACGCCGGGTGCTGACGATCCGCGCTTAGGTGACCTCGACGGAGCGAGTTTTACGAGCGGCCCGTTCGTGGCCCGTCTCGCGTCCGAGTTGTCGAAGCGTATGCGGCGAAGGCGCGAGTCTCGACGGCTCGGACGCGAGACACCAGGGGGCCGCGAACACGCCGCGCCGAAGGCGCGGCCAAATTATTGAGTCTGTCGGTGCGATCGCCTACGGTTTCGCGGCATGCGGATGCTGCACACCTCGGACTGGCACATCGGGCGCACATTCCATGGAGTCGATCTGCTCGCCGATCAGGCCGCCGCGCTCGCGGCCATTGCCGAAGTAGTGGCCGCGGAATCCGTCGAGGTCGTCGTGTTGCCGGGGGACGTGTACGACCGATCCATTCCCAGTGCCGACGCGATCGCGGTGTGTATCCAGGGCTTCGAGGCCATCCGCGCGGCCGGGGCACAGATCATCGCGACCTCGGGCAATCACGATTCACCGACGCGGCTCGGTGCCGGTGCGAGTTTCGCGGCGGCGGGTGGGCTGCATCTGCGCACCACTGTCGCCGATGCCGGTCGGCCGGTGCTGTTATCCGATGAGTACGGTGCGATCGCTTTCTACGGCATCCCATATCTGGAGCCGGAGATCACCCGTGCCGAACTCGGTGTGCCGCAAGCACGTTCGCATGCGGAGATCCTGGACGCGGCGATGAACCGGATCCGGGCCGATATCGCCGAACGGCCCGGAATTCGCACGGTGGTGCTCGCCCACGCGTTCGTAGTCGGCGGCGAGGCGACCGGTTCCGAGCGTTCGATCTCGGTCGGCGGTGTGGAGACCGTGCCGGTATCGGCATTCGACGGCATCGACTACGTGGCGCTCGGGCATCTGCATTCACCCCAGACGCTGTCGGGGTCCGTGCGCTATTCCGGCTCCCCGCTGCCGTATTCGTTCGCCGAGACCTCACACCGCAAGGCGGTCTGGCTCGTCGATCTGGACGACACCGGCCTGCACTCGGTGCGCCGCCGCGACCTGCCGCTCGTGCGCGGCCTGAGCCGCCTCACCGACACCCTCGATGAATTGCTCAGTGCCGCCGCCTACTCCGAGGCGGAGCAACACTACGTCTCGGCCACGCTGACCGACTACGCCCGCCCCGTCGATGCCATGCGCAAACTGCGCGAACGCTTTCCGCATGCCGTACACGTGGAATGGTCACGCCCAGACGGCAACCCGGAGCTGCGCTACCGTGAGCGTGTGCACGGCCGCGGCGATACCGAAGTAGCGCAGAGCTTTCTGACCGACGTCCGCGGCGAACCCACCGCGGGCGAATTGGCCTGGCTGGAACGAGCACTCGCCGCCGCGGTCGCCGAACCCGACCGGGTCGTTGCCACGGTGGAAACCCTGACCGGGGAACTGTCCGCATGAGCGACCGTCGATCGGCGCATGCGGTGTCCACAGCGCCGATGACGCTTGCCGGGAACGCCGAATGAGGCTGCACCGGCTGGAGATGACCGCATTCGGCCCGTTCGCCGAGACCACGGTTGTCGACTTCGACGCGCTCGGGGCGGATGGGCTGTTTCTGTTGCATGGGCAGACCGGGGCCGGGAAGACGACGGTGCTGGACGCCATCGCGTTCGCGCTGTACGGCAGTGTGCCGGGCGCGCGTGGCGAGAGTAAGCGGTTGCACTCCGATCATGCCGATGAGCAGACACCGCCGCGCGTGCTGCTGGAGGCGACGCTGGGGGGCCGACGAGTGCGGCTGACGCGCTCGCCGGAATTCCAGCGACCGAGTAAGCGGGCCAAGAGCGGCCGGGTGAAGGAGAATGCCACCGCGACATTGGAATGGTTGGACGGTCGCGGTGCGAACCTCGCTCGCCTGACCGATATCGGGGACGAGATCATCCGGCTGCTGGGAATGAGCGCGGACCAGTTCTTCCAAGTTGTGCTGCTGCCGCAGGGTGATTTCGCGCGGTTCCTGCGCGCGGAGAACGAGGAGCGGGAGAAGCTGCTCGAAAAGCTCTTCGACACCGAGCGATTCGGCAGCGCCGAGCAGTGGCTGGCCGATAGGCGTCGTGCCTCGGCCGCCGAGGTGGAGTCCCGCAAGCAGGGTATCGATCGGTTGATCGCACAGGTGGCGGTGGCCGCCGGGGAGGCGGCGGCCGAATCCGTCGGACCGCTGGAGGCGGTCAGCTGGTCGCAGGATCTGCTCGCGACCGCGCGCGCCGCCCTCACCACGACCGCTGCGGAAGCCGAACGCTGCCAACAGGAATCGGTGCGCACCAGGTCCCTTGCCGAGGAACAACGCCGCCTGCACGAACTGCGCCGCCGGATGGCCGCCGCCCGGCAGCGGCTCGACGAATACGCGGCCACCGCCGACCACCGTGCCGACCTGCAGGCCGAACTCGAACTCGCGCGCCGCGCCGCGCCGGTCGCCGAGGCGATCGATGAGGCCCGCACCGCGGTTGTGTACGCCCGGCGCAAGGACGACGAAACTCACCGCATCGCAACGCGATTGGCCGCGCTGCTGGCCGAGCCAGCGGGCGCGGACGTCGCGGGTAATGAACTCATCGCCGTCGAACCCGGCTCGGACGGATCGCCGACCATCGCCGTCGCCGCTGATATCGACGCGGCGATCCGACGGTGGAGCGCCCAGATCGGCGCACTCGACGAGGTGAGCGCCGACGCGACCACAGCGACCCGGCTCACCTCCGAACTGGCCACGCTGCGCGACGAGGACGCCGCACTGACCGGCCGCGTGGACAAACTGACCCGATTGCGTCGGCAACTGCCCGAGTCGATCGCCACCATCGAGGCCAGGCTGCGCGAAACCACCGAGGCCGCAGCCACATTGCCCGCCCTGACCGCCGAATGTGAACGGCTGCAAACGGCCGCGGCGGCCGCCGTCGAACTCGCCGGTCGCAGGACAACTCTCGACCGCGCCCGCGTCGAATTCGAATCCGCCCGCGCCGCACACCTCGACGCCAAGGAACGGGTCCTCGAACTACGCGAGCGCAGGTTGGCCGGGATGGCCGCCGAACTCGCCGGTCAATTGACCGCCGGACTGCCCTGCACGGTATGCGGATCCGCCGATCATCCCGCGCCGGCCCGCCCGGCACCGAGCGCGGTATCGAAGGATGCCGAGGACGCGGCCGCCGCCGGCGAACGCGCCGCCGAAGATGCCCGCGACCGAGTGCTGGCCCGAATCACCGCTCTGGAACGCGAAATCGAAGCACTCTTGGCCCGTGGCGGCGATGCCGACCGCGTCGAACTGGCCGGCGCCCTGCGCGCCGCCACCGACCGCTACGAAGACGCCGCCGAACTCGCCACCCTCTCCGAGAGCCTCACCGCCGAACTGTCCCGCCTGCGCCGCGATGAAACTTGCCTGCACGACGAACTCCGCGAATCCGACACCCGCCGCAGTACCGTCACCACTCGCATCGCCGCCGCCACCGCCCGCCTCACCGAACTCACCGACCGCCTGCGTGCCGCCGCTGGTGCCGATAACACCATCGACCACCGCCGCGCCCGGCTCGATACTCTGATCGGCGACGCGACCGCCCTGCGCGAAGCCCGCAACGATGCATCGGCCGCCGCCGAGCAGGTCACCGTAATCGCCGACCGCATCGAAAGCCTCGCATTGGCAGCAGGTTTCGTCGTCGAACAAACTTCCGACGCCGACCGCGGTGGCGCACCGGGCGCCGGTCCAGCGCCGAGCCGGATCGCCGATCCGAATGCTGCTGGAGCCGTCGATGCCGGTGCCGCTCACCCGGACAGTGCGGCTGCTGGTCGAGCGCTGGCTCATCGCGTCGCCGATGGTGCGGTCGTCGCCGACGATTCGGACGCTTCGCGGGGCGCGGCCGCCCGGACGGCGGAGATGGTCTGTGCGCCGCGCGACGACGTCGCCCTTTTGACGGCTTATGCGCGGGTGGTTACCGCCGCCTCGCGAACAGCGCAGCGGCAGCAGGAAATCGAGGCGGACTTGGTCGCTGCCGACCGGGCTCGCGCAGCCGCTGAAGCCGTACTGGCCGAACCGGAGATCCGAGCCGCGGCATCGACTGCACCCGGCGATCTCGACGAGTTGGAAACCGCGGTGGCCGCCGCGCAAACCCAGTTGAACACCGCGGTCGCCGCACACGCCGAGGCCACTCGGCGGGTCAACCAGCTGGAAGACCTGGGTGGTCAACTATGGGCCGCCGTCGACCGCATCGCCCCGGTCCAGCGTGCGCACGAGGAGTTGGCGGGGCTCGCGGAGGTGGTGGCGGGTCGCGGTGAGAACAACCGTCGAATGTCGCTGCGCTCCTATGTGCTGGCAGCCCGGCTCGAGGAGGTTGCGCTGGCGGGTTCGGTTCGCATGCGCCGAATGTCGGGCGGGCGCTACGAATTCGTACACTCCGACAAGGCGGGCACACACGGCCGTCGCGGCGGCCTCGGCCTCGACATCCGCGACGACTACACCGGTGCCATCCGCCCCGCCAAAACCCTCTCCGGCGGCGAAACATTCATGGCCGCACTGTCATTGGCCCTCGGCCTGGCCGATACCGTTGCAGCCGAATCCGGCGGCGTAGTCCTCGACACCATTTTCATCGACGAGGGTTTCGGTGGCCTCGATGCCGACACCCTCGACGCGGTCATGGGCGTCCTCGACGAACTCCGCGCGGGCGGCCGCGTGGTCGGCGTGGTCAGCCACGTCGATGAAATGCGCCAGCGCATCCCGAGCCGCCTGCACGTCATCCGCGGGCGCGCTGGCTCCCAACTCCGCACCACCGTCGCCTGAGTCGACCGGGTACGTGCTGATCATCGAGTGAAAAGGGTAACGGTCCCGCTGGCAGGACCGGTGCAGGTCCGGCAACCGCTCTCGGTGACGGCGCGGTTCCGGTGTACTGGTCGGTCCGGACGATTGTCACAACACCGTTCGCGCCCACCATAGGGGGTTTGTGGCGGATTTCCGCTAGCGCCCGGTGCGGGTTACTGCCATTGTGGATCACGTGACGATCACGGCTTTGGATTTCGAGCGCTGCTATCGGGCGGTGTCGACCCGGGATTCCCGATTCGACGGCCAGTTCTTCACCGCGGTGCGAACTACCGGAATCTATTGCCGCCCTTCATGTCCGGCTATCACGCCGAAGCCGACGAATGTGACGTTCCTGCCGACGGCGGCGGCCGCGCAACAGGCCGGATACCGGGCCTGCCGCCGCTGCCTGCCCGATGCCGCACCCGGTTCGCCGCTGTGGAACACCCGCGCCGACCTGGCCGCACGGGCCATGCGGCTGATCGGCGACGGCGTCATCGAGCGCGGTGGCGTACCCGCATTGGCCGCCACACTCGGCTATTCGCAGCGCCAGTTGACCAGGGTGCTCACCACCGAACTCGGAGCCGGTCCGCTGGCGCTGGCAAGGGCGCATCGCGCGCATACCGCGCGGCTGCTCATCCAGACCACGAATATGCCGATGTCCGATATCGCCTTCGCGGCGGGATTCGCCAGCATCCGCCAGTTCAACGACACCGTCCGCGAGGTGTTCGCGGTAAGCCCGACCACCATGCGCACCGAGGCGCAGCGGATGTCCCGCTCCGGAAATCACGCCGTGCCCGCCACCAACGGTTCGCTGACGCTGCGACTGCCATTTCGGGAACCGCTGGATCGGGCCTGGTTGGAGTGGTTCCTCTCCTCACACGTCGCGCCGGGCGTGGAGCTGTGGGAGGACCGCGCCTACACCCGCAGCCTGCGCACCCCGCACGGGCACGCGACGACGCGACTGAGTTTCCAGCGCGATCACATGCGCGCCGAACTGTCCCTGCACGATATGCGCGACCTCGCGCCGACCGTCGCGCGACTGCGGCACCTGCTGGATCTGGATGCCGACCCGGTCGGCATCGATGAGGCGCTCGGCGTGGTGCCAGCCGACACCGATGTCGCCGTGACCTCCGCGCGCGATCTCCCGGATGCCGGTGCGGCACCGGCCAACCATCCCTTCAATGTGGGCGCGACCGGCACCCGCCGTACCACCGCGCGACCGCCGTTCACCCCCGGTATCCGGGTGCCCGGATGCCTCGACGGCCCAGAGTTATTGCTGCGCACCATGATCGGACAGCAGATCTCGATATCGGCGGCCGCGACCCATACCGCCAGGCTGGTCGATGCACTCGGCGAGTCGATCGACGGACCGGTCACGCGGCTGTTCCCCACCCCGGCCACGATCGCCGAGCGCGGGGCCGAGGTGCTGACCGGTCCGGCGCGCCGGATCCGCTCGATTATCGGCGTCGCCTCGGCTCTCGCGGCCGGTGACCTGGTGCTGCACCAGGGCCGCACCGCCACCGACTTGCGCCGCGAACTGCTGGCCTTGGATGGGGTCGGACCGTGGACGGCCGATTACGTGACCATGCGGCTGCTGGCCGATCCGGATGTCCTGTTGGACACCGATCTCGTTGTCCGCCAAGGCGCCACCCTCTTGGGCGTGGATCTTTCCGATACCGCGCGCTGGGCGCCGTGGCGTTCGTATCTGTCCATGCACCTGTGGAAGGCCGCGCTCGCCGGTCGCAAAGCCATGCCACCGAAGTCGCCCGCGACGAAGTCTGTCGCCGGACCGAAAGCGAGGACCGAATTGTGAATGCGCCGACCACAACCGATTTCGCGACGCAGAACACCCCGATCGGCCCGTTCACCGCGCTGGTCGACGCCGAGGGCGCCGTACTGGCCTCCGGCTGGACCGCCGACGCCGAGAACCTACGGCAACTGATTCACCCCAGCCTGCGCCCGGACCAGGTGCGCGAACGGGACGAACTCGGCGCGGTAACCCGCGCGATCGCCGCCTACCACCGCGGCGAACTGACCTCGATCGATGCGATCCAGGTGCGCCAGCGATCCGGCGAATTCCTCATGCACGCATGGGAAGTGCTGCGCAAGATCCCCGCGGGCGACCCGGTCACCTACACCGAATACGCCGCGATCTCCGGACGTCCGGACGCGACCCGCGCCGCCGCCAACGCCTGTGCCCGCAATGCCGCGGCGCTTTTCGTCCCATGCCATCGGGTCCTGCGCATCGGCGGAGCGCTCGGCGGTTTCCGCTGGGGGCTGCCGGTCAAACGCTGGCTCTTGGATCACGAAGGCGGAAAAGCCCAGTTGACCATCGAATAGTCCCGCATCGGACCGGGTTTCGGTCGGTGGCGGATCGACCCGCACTCAGCAGCAGCGGTTCTGCGGGTTGTTATCCGCATCGGCATGGCGTCGACGCCAGTACTCGCGTTCGGACGGTATCTCACATCCGGGATGGTTGCGCTGCAGATGGTCCACATAGTGCTGGTAGTCGTGGCCGCCGAGGACCGCGTTGAACCACGATCCGAGCGCGCGAATCCATGCCACACCCGCATTTGCGGCGGTCCGCAGACGCCCGATGGCGACCGGTCGAGGCGACCGGCCGTCATCGGGCTGTACCGCTGCGGTCAATGTGCCGCTTCCGCCGCCGCGCCTTTGGCATGTGCGGCGCCCGGTGCGCGGACCTGCCCCGATTCGATCAGTGCAGCCCATTCCTTCTGCACCGCTTTCTCTTCCGAGGTGGCGATGAATCCGCGCGGTGCGAAGATCTTCGACGGTTCGTCCGGCGATTCGGTGCTCGGTCCGCCGCCCGCGCGCCAGGCCCGGAAACAGACCACCGCCCCGACGACCGCGACGATCAGCACCAGTACCGCGAAGATGACCGACAAACTGCCCTGGATGAACGTGTTGCGCACGATCTTGTCCATATCGTCGGCATTCTTGGCGGGGGCGAGCAGCTTCCCAGCGTCACGGGCCGCGGCGAAGTTACTGTGCTGCTTCCAATAGCCGATCTTCGGATCCGCGGAGAAGATCTTTTGCCAGGACGCGGTCATCGTCACCAGCAGATCCCAAATCAGTGGAAGTGCGGGAATCCACGCCCACTTCGTCAGGCCCTTCTTGATCAGAATGGTCAGTACCACGGTGAGCGCGATCGCGGCCAGCAGCTGGTTGGAGATGCCGAACAGCGGGAACAGCGTGTAGATCCCGCCGAGCGGATCAGTGACACCCATCAGCAGCACCGAACCCCAGGCCGCGACCACCACGGCCGAGCAGAGCCAGGCGCCGGGCCGCCACGACGGATCCTTGAACTTCTTCGCCGGGCCGCCGAGATTGCCGAGCGAATCCGAGAGCATGAAGCGCGCGACACGGGTACCTGCGTCGATGGTGGTGAGGATGAACAGCGCCTCGAACATGATCGCGAAGTGGTACCAGAACGCCTTCAGTCCGGAACCGCCCAGGAACTGCGACATCACCTCCGACATGCCGACCGCCAGCGTCGGCGCACCACCGGTGCGCGAGATGATGCTGGTCTCGCCGACATCCTTCGCGGTCTGGGTGAGCTCACCCGGCGTAATCGGATTACCACTCAGGCCAAGGGAATTGGTGTAGGCGGCGGCCTTCTCTGCGGTGCCGCCGGTGAGCCCGGCGCCCGCGTTCATCGCGAAGTACAGGTGCTGGTCGATGATGCTTGCGGTGATGATCGCCATGACCGCGACGAACGACTCCATCAGCATGCCGCCGTAACCGATCATCCGCGCATGCGACTGCTTCTCCAGCAGTTTGGGCGTGGTGCCGGAGGAGACGAGTGCGTGGAAACCCGACAGCGCGCCACAGGCGATGGTGATGAACAGGAACGGAAACAGGCTGCCCGCGAAGGAAGGACCGTTGCTGTTGTTGGCGAACTGCGACACCGCGGGCGCCTTCAGCACCGGCATGGTGATCACGATGCCGATGGCGAGCAGGCCGATCGTGCCGATCTTCATGAAGGTCGACAGATAGTCGCGCGGTGCGAGCAGCAGCCACACCGGCAGGATCGAGGCGATGAAACCGTAGATGATCAGCAGCCAGGCGATGGTCGTGCCCGAGAGTGTGAACAGGTCACGGCCCCAACCGGATTCGGAGACCCAGCGGCCGGAGATGATGGCCAGCAGCAGCAGTGCGAAGCCGATGGCCGAGATCTCGCCGACCTTGCCCGGCCGGGCAAAGCGCAGATACAGGCCCATGAACAGCGCGATCGGGATGGTCATGCCGATGGAGAACACACCCCAGGGGCTGCCACCGTGCAGTGCACCGTCGGGACCCTTGACCGCGGCCAGCGCCTGTACGACCACGATGCCGAGCACCGCGAGCAGGATCATCATGATCACCAGCACGGCGATGATCGCGGCGACGCCGCCGATCGGCCCGAGTTCGTCGCGGGCCATCTGCCCGAGGCTGCGACCGCGACGTTTGGTAGAGGCCCAGAGCACCAGATAGTCCTGCACCGCACCGGCGAAGACCACGCCGACGATGATCCAGATGGTGCCGGGCAGGTAACCCATTTGCGCGGCGAGGACCGGTCCGACCAGCGGCCCGGCACCGGCGATGGCGGCGAAATGGTGCCCGAAGAGCACCCGCCGGTCCATCGGCATGTAGTCCTTGCCGTTCTCCATGGCCTCGGCGGGAGTGGCCACATCGTCGCGCGGCCGGGTGATCTTGTATTCGATCAGCCTGGCGTAGAACTGGTAGGCGGTCACATAGGTACAGACCGCCGCGATCACGATCCACACCGCGTTGACATTCTCACCGCGCGCGATGGCGACGATGGCCCAGGCGATCGCGCCGACGACCGCGATCGCCCCGAAGATCGCCTTCTTCCGTGGCGTGATCGGCGACCGATCGACCACCCCGACGGGCGGCAGATCGGGATCCGTCCGCAAATATTCGATTGTCGCCATCCGTCTACTCTCCTGTAAAACGCGCAGGATCCTGCTGAAACACGTGACAACGTATCCGATTGGTGACGACGAATGGGGCCGTTTTCCTTCGGCTTTGGACAACGTTAAGTTTTGTTCGTGTGTCGGCCGTCACCTCGGCGTTGCCGAACGTATGCTGCCATGCGATTCCGCCAAGCTCCACATCCGCATGGAGGAGGGCCTCGTTGCGCAGGCGCACGCTGCTCGGCTCGGTGCTGGCCGCGCCGCTGCTCGCCGCCACCGGCTGCGGATCCGCGGACGACGCGCTCACTTTCTTCTTTCAGGCCAGGCCGGAGGAGGCGCGGGTCCGGCTGAAGATCATCGACGAGTTCCAGAAGCGGCACCCGGACATCCGAATTCGCACCATCATGTCCGGGCCCGACCCACTGCAGCAGATGCTCACCTACTGCGCGGGCGGCAAATGTCCGGACGTCATGATGGCGTGGGAGTTGCTGTACGCCGGACTCGCCGACCGCGGAGTGCTGCTGGATCTGCGGACCCTGCTCGATCGGGAGCCCGAATACGCCGCGGCACTGCGGGCCGACAGCTATCCGACGCTGTACGACACCTTCACCTACGCCGGTGGGCAGTACGCACTGCCGGAACAGTGGTCGGGAGTGTTTCTGTACTACAACAGAAAGCTGTTCGCCGAAGCCGGGCTGAGTGCACCGGCTCGGTGGTGCGAGGCCTGGTCGTTCGCCGAATTCCTCGATGCCGCACGGGCACTCACGCGCCGTGATCGGTCTGGCCGGACCCAGCAGTGGGGCTTTGCCGACGCGTGGGTGCCGTACTTCTCTGCCGCCTGCTTCGGTATGAACAACGGGGCGGAATGGTTCACGCCACCGGTGGAACCGACCATGACCAATCTCAATGATCCCCGGTTCGCCGAGGGGTTCCAGTTCTATGCCGATCTCGCCATTCGCCAGCGGGTAGCGCCGAAAATCGCTGATCAGCAGTCGGTTTCGGCGCCGGATCTGTTCCGACGTGGGCGGGCCGCCATGGCGATGGGCGGGCATTGGCTGTACTCCGAATTCGCCGGACATGAGGATGTGCCCATCGATGTCACGGTGCTGCCGGTCGGGCCGCACGGTGGCCCCGGGGCGATCACCGATGTCGGCAGCACCGGCTTGTCGATCGCCGCGGACAGTCCGCGCATCGAACAGGCCTGGGAATTCGTCAAATTCGCGACCGGCCCGGTGGGTCAGGCCATCATCGCGGCCTCCGGATTGTTCGTGCCCGTCCTGAAATCCGCAATGGGCTCGCCCGGATTCGCGGCCGTCCACCGCGAGATAGGCAACCTCCGGGTATTCACCGAGGGGCCGGAGAATTCGCGCGCGCTACCGGTAACTCCGGTATGGGGCAAGGTCTCCGCATTGCTGGAGCGCGGCGGCAACCGCGTACTACGCGGCGCCGCCACCGCGAACTCGCTGAGCGACTCCCTGACCGCCGATATCAACACCCTCCTGGAATCCCCATGACCCCAGCACAATTGCGCGTCCCGACTGGCACATGGCTGCGAAAGACCGTGCGCAGGCGCCGCGATGGTGTGGCACTCGGCGTACCGCATGAGCGGGGGCGGCTGGCGCGGCGGCGGGAGCGGGCGGGATGGGTGTTCGTGGCACCGAATATGGCGGCGGTGCTGGTGTTCATGCTGTTTCCGCTGGGGGTTTCGCTGTATCTGAGTCTGCAGTCGTGGGATCTGTTCAGTCCGCCGCGGTTCGTGGGGGCGGCGAACTATCGGCGGCTGTTCGCATCGGATCCGTTGTTCCTCATCGCATTGCGCAATACCGCGGTGTTCACTGTGCTCACACTGGTGCCGACAGTGGTGATCGGATCGGCGGTCGCGGCGGTGCTCAATCGGAAGTTGGCCGGTATCGGTTTCTTCCGGACCATCGCGTTCCTGCCGCTGGTCGCCTCGACCGTCGCCATGGCGGTGGTGTGGCGCTTCATCTTCACCACCGATGACGGGCTGCTCAACATCATGCTCGGCTGGGTCGGCATCGAACCGGTGCCGTGGCTGACCGATCCGGATTGGGCGCTGATATCGCTGAGCATCGTGACAGTCTGGAAGAGCGTGCCTTTCGGGACCGTCATCCTGCTGGCGGCGATGCAGGGGGTGCCCGAAACGCTGTACGAGGCGGCGCGCATCGATGGGGCGGGCGCGCTGCGGCGGTTCTGGTCGATCACCGTGCCATTGATTCGCGGGCCGCTGTCGTTCGTCTTCGTCATCACCATTATCAACTCGGTCCAGGCCTTCGATCAGGCCTACGCGCTGACCGGTAGCAACGGTGGGCCGGAGACCGGGACCTATCTGCTCGGAATCATGTTGTTCCAGAACGCTTTCGGGTTCTACGAGATCGGCTATGCGGCGGCGCTGGCCTGGGTGATCTTCGCGATTCTGCTGGTGCTGACACTGGTGCAATTGCGGTTCGCGCGGCGGGCGGAGGTGCAGTTGTGAATACGTCCGAGATGGTGCGGCGGTCGCTTGCGGTGCGGTGCATCGCTGGTACGCCCGCTGTGGGCGGCGCGCGAGTTCGGGTGGAGCGGGCGATCCTGCGCCGAACAGCGCGTGGCGTCCTGATCTATATGGCACTCATCGCCGTCGCCTGGTGCGCGCTGGGGCCGATCCTGTGGGCGGTGTCGGGTTCGCTGAAGCGCGACGGCGAGATCACCGAGCCGACACTGGTTCCCGTGTGCCCGCAGTGGTCCAACTACGGGAAGGTCTTCGAACTACTGCCGCTGGGACGGATGTTGGCCAACACCGCTTTTTACGCATTGTGTGTAACGGCGGGACAGCTCTTTTTCTGCTCTCTTGCGGGATATGCGTTCGCGCGCTTGCAATTTCGTGGACGCGACGTGCTGTTCCTCGCATATCTCGGCACGCTGATGGTGCCGCTGACCGTCACGGTGATCCCGCAATTCCTGCTGATGCGTGCGTTCGGCTGGGTGGACACACCATGGGCGATGATCGTCCCCGGCCTGTTCGGCAGCGCATTCGGCACCTATCTGATGCGTCAGTTCTTCCGAACTCTGCCCGCCGAACTCGAGGAAGCGGCGATCGTGGACGGGTGCACCACCTGGCAGGTGTTCTGGCGAGTGTTGTTGCCGCACACCCGTCCCGCGCTCATGGTGCTCGGCGTGCTCACCTGGATCACCGTCTGGAACGACTTCCTATGGCCGCTGATCATGATCCAACGCAACGACATTGCCACCGCCACACTGGGTTTGGTTCGGTTGCAGGGGCAGTACTACACGCAATGGCCGATCCTGATGGCCACGGCCGTTGTCATTCTGCTGCCGTTGGTTGTGGTCTATGCGATCGCGCAACGCGCTTTTGTGCGCGGCATCGCGGCATCGGGTCTCGGTGGTCGTTGACGGTCACCGCAGCCGACCGCTGCACCGCAATGCCGCGCGCCTCATCGACTTACTCGCCCCAGTAGGTGCCGAAACTCCAAAGGTTGCCCTCGGGGTCGCGGACGGTGAAGCCGCGCGAACCGTAGTCCTCGTCACGCAGGCCGCGCACCACCTCCGCGCCCGCGGCGACGGCGCGGTCGTGCAGAGCATCGGGGTCCTCGCAGACGAGGTAGATCGAGTCGGTGCCCGGCCCCCGCTCGCAGAACGGGTTATCGCCCTTGCCGATGGAACTGAACATGATTCCGCCGCCGAGTGGCCAGCGCAGCTGACCGTGCTCGATGAACGACGGATCGTCTTCCCTGGCATAGAGTGCGGCCTCCTCGAGGCCGAAGGCACTGGTCAGAAAGGCAACCGCCGCCCGGGCGTCGGTGAAGTTGAGGCACGGCCATACGGCGGTGCGGGTCGCTGTGGTCTGTGCTGAATCCGGTGTGGTCATGGCTCCAGCCTCACCCGCCGGACCCCTGCGGGTCTTGGACGGATGGAATCTCCTGCGCCAGCCAGATGGTCGGGCTGCAACCGGCCAGCTCCGCGAAATCGCGGTTCAGGTGGGCCTGGTCGTAATATCCGCAGGTCGCGGCCACCTGAGCGATCGTCACGTAGGACGGCGTGCGGCCGATCATCCGCCTGGCTCGTTCGAATCGGGCGATTCGGGCGGCGAGCTTCGGGCTGAGACCGAACTCCGCGCCAAAGCGCCGGGCCAGATGCTGGCGGCTCCAGCCGATATCCTCGGCGAGCAGACCGATCTGCGCCGCACCGTCGGTGTCGACCAAAGTCCGCCAGGCCCAAGTCAATTCGGGCGCTACCACGCGGTCGTGGCAGGCCAGTGCGGTCAATATCCGGTCGCAGGCGGCGAAGCGGTCGGGCCAGGTGGTCAGCTCCTGCAGTTGCTCCCACAGCTGACGCCCGACCGGCCCGGTCACCTCGGCGCACTCGACCGAGGTGTTCCAGAGCGCGCTCGCGGGCATTCCGAACAGGGCCCGGCTGCCGAGCGGCGTCAGCTCGATGCCGATCCCTTCCTGATACCCGTTGTGTGCGATGACCGCCGAACTCGCCTGCAACCCGCTCAGCACACAGCGGTAGTCCTGCGGCGACTGCCGCGAATCAGTCTGTGCGACAACATCGATACTCGGCCCGACGGACACGATAAAAGTCATATGACGCGACGGCAGCCCCCGATGCAGTCCGGGCTCGAACCCGCACAGTCGATACCCGACGTACCCATCGATGAACGCCGCGAGTGCCGGTGCCGGACGTGCCGTCACCACTTCGGTGGTCGGCTCCACGTCCGCCAACGCTACGCCGGCCGGCGGCTACTGCACGATCAGTTGGGTGGCGACGTTGATGTGGCGGGGCGGTGAGATATCGCACTCGGGTCGAGAGCGTGCTGTGAGATGGCGTCGCATCCGGTTACCGTTACCGCTTCTAACGTTCTTGGAGGTGTTATGCGGCGGGTGCAATACCAGCGCAGCGGTGGTCCGGAGGTACTCGAGGTCGTATCGGCCGAGGTGCCGACGCCCGGCCCGGGTGAACTGCTGGTCCGGGTCGAGGCGGTTGGTGTGACCCTGCCGGTGGTCCGCAAGGTGCGTGAACCGCGGGAGCCGATCGCGCTCGGCGGCGAGATCGCGGGTGAGGTGGTCGCGGTCGGGGATGGCGTCACCAGCTGCATGCCCGGCTACCGTGTGACCGGTCTGGTCTTCGGCCACGGCTACGCCGATTACGCACTGCTCTCCCAGGCGATGGCCTCCCCGATTCCGGACGGCGCCTCGGCCGTCGACGCCGTCACGCTGGTTCGCAGCGGTTTGGTGGCGCTCGGGGCGCTCGACGCCGCGAACCCGAAGCCAGGTGAATCGGCCCTGATCACCGCCGCCGCCAGCGGTGTCGGCCACCTTGCCCTGCAGTTGGCGCGCGTGCGCGGCGCTTCGCGTGTGGTCGCCGCGGTCTCCGATCTCGCCAAGGCCGAGTTCCTGCGCGACCTCGGTGCCGACGAAGTGGTTGCCTACGACCACGAATCCTGGGGCGACCCAGTCGATTACGTCCTCGACGCGGTCGGCGGCGACCTCCTCACCCCGGCCATCGCGGCTGTGGCCCCAGGCGGCCGACTCGTCGCCTACAGCTCCGGCGGCGGCACCATCCAGGCTTACGACCTGCTCGTCGGCGCCAAATCGGTGATCGGCTT
Source organism: Nocardia sp. CA-107356 (assembly GCF_050946365.1). Taxonomy (NCBI): domain Bacteria; kingdom Bacillati; phylum Actinomycetota; class Actinomycetes; order Mycobacteriales; family Nocardiaceae; genus Nocardia; species Nocardia sp. CA-107356. The sequence goes on from NZ_CP191992.1 coordinate 1,543,701, forward strand.
CCAGATGGCACGCATCGCCCGAAACTCCCCGGACCTATATGAAGACTGGCGCCAAGAACTCTGGCAATACTTCGCCTCCGGCCAACTCCGCCCCGCCGTCCACGCGCAGTTCCCCCTGGAAGAAGCCGCCGAGGCGCACACCGTCATCGAAGACCGCTCGAACCTCGGCAAGGTCATCCTGATCCCCTGACGCCGTCAGCGAGCGTCGGGATGAGTGACCGGCGAGAGCGTCACCAGATCCTCGAGTCCTACGAAGTCTGCCGGGTTGACGGTGAACAAGGGCAGCCGGTGCACGGAGGCTACTGTCGCGATCATCAGATCGATCCTGCGCGGCTTCGGATTTCGCCCGGCTGCGAGCACCGCCGCGACGACATGGCCATAGCGGCGTGCCGCGCGAGCATCGAACGGCAGCGGCTCGAACAAAGCCTCCGCGTTTTGCACACGTTCGATACGTCGGGCGCGTTCGCCCGGATCTGGTGTGAAATGCGGTCCGGCGGTGAGCTCTGCCATCGTCATCGAGCTGATGAAGATCTCGGCTGGCAACTCGTCGGGGTCGACGGCGTCGATCAGGATCAAGACATTGGTATCAACCAGGCCCCGCTCATGGACGGCGTTCACGAATCGGTTCCGGGCGCGAACTCGCCTCGGCGGTGGGCACGGTCATAAGGGTCGTACAACGAGTCGTCTACGACGTAGTTGTCGTCGCCGTTCGACAGACCCGCGAATGCGGCGAGCACATCGGCACGAGGCACCGCAGTGCGTCGTCGCGCGTGGCGGTGTGGCACCAAATCGGCGACCGCGGTGCCATCGACCGTGACGGTGTACGACTTTCCGGCTCGGACCTCGCGCAGGATTCGGCTGGCCTCGTTGCGGAGTTCGCGCTGCGGGATCTCTGGCAGTTCGGCGGGGATTCCCATGACTACCAGCATATCGACACTGTCTACGGTTATGCTACGGATGCGCTACGGCCATCTGGGCGGTCGCAGTGACCGATGGTTCGCGAGCTGTCGTCCTGCCCGCTCGGCCGCTGCGGAACGCCGACGTCAGGCCGCGTAGACTCTGCTTCTCGTGAGTCTCACCCTCGGAATCGTCGGCCTGCCCAACGTCGGAAAGTCGACGCTGTTCAATGCGCTGACCAAGAACGACGTGCTGGCGGCGAACTACCCGTTCGCGACCATCGAGCCGAACGTCGGGGTGGTTCCGCTGCCCGACCCGCGGCTGGACACGCTGGCCGAGATCTTCAGCTCCCAGCGCATCCTGCCCGCCGTGGTGTCGTTCGTCGATATCGCGGGCATCGTCAAGGGCGCCTCCGAGGGCGCCGGACTCGGCAACAAATTCCTCGCCAACATTCGCGAAGCCGATGCCATCTGCCAGGTGGTACGGGTCTTCGCCGATGACGACGTGGTGCACGTCGACGGCCGGGTCGACCCGATGGCCGATATCGAGGTGATCGAGACCGAGCTGATCATCGCCGATATGCAGACCCTGGAGAAGGCGATCCCGCGCCTCGAAAAGGAAGCCAAGGTCAAGAAGGACCGCAAGCCGCTGCTCGACGCGGCCAAGGCCGCCCAAGAAGTCCTCGACAGCGGCAAAACGCTCTTCTCTGCGCGCGCCGAGCTGGATGGCGAACTGCTGAAAGAGCTTTCGCTGCTCACCAGCAAGCCGTTCCTCTACGTTTTCAACGCCGACGAGTCGGTGCTCACCGACGAGGCGAAGGTCGCCGAACTGAAAGCCGCTGTCACACCGGCAGATGCGGTCTTCCTCGACGCCAAGGTCGAAGCCGAACTCCTGGAACTCGACGACGAATCCGCCTTGGAACTCCTCGAATCCATCGGCCAATCCGAACCCGGCCTCCACGCCCTGGCCCGCACCGGCTTCCACACCTTGGGCCTGCAGACCTACCTCACCGCCGGTCCGAAAGAGGCCCGCGCCTGGACAATCCACCAGGGCGACACCGCCCCCAAAGCCGCCGGCGTCATCCACACCGATTTCGAACGCGGCTTCATCAAGGCCGAAGTAGTAGCCTTCGACGACCTGGTAGCCGCAGGTTCCATGTCCGCCGCCAAAGCCGCGGGCAAGGTCCGCATGGAAGGCAAGGATTACGTCATGTCCGACGGCGACGTAGTCGAGTTCCGCTTCAACGTATAGCGGTTCGGCCGCGGCGAAGCAGTAGCGCGCGAGGCCGACTCGCAGCTGGTAGAGACTTTGCCGAGCCCCCATCCGGAGATCCGGGTGGGGGCTCGGTCGTTTCGCCGGCGCCGTGCGATGGCCGGTTCGGTCAGCGTGGTGCGGTGCGCCTCAGGCGGTCATCGCAACACGCCTTCGGCATTGCGATACTGGAACCGGCCAGGTCGTTTACGGGCCCGACCTTTCGATCCTCATCCAAGACGTGTGACCACGACGACGGACCGGAGAAGGGGTTGATCGACATGACGTCGCGGAATCGACCGAACATCGTCTTCATGCTGCTCGACAACGTCGGCTGGGGCGACTGGGGATGTTACGGCGGCCAGACGCCCACTCCACGCATCGACGCCCTCGCAGCGGAGGGCACCAGGCTCACCAACTACACCGTCGAGCCACAATGCACCCCGACCCGTTCGGCCATCCTCACCGGGCGCCTACCGGTGCGATCGGGAACTACGCAGGTGCCGTTGTTGCCGAAACCCTACGGCTTGTGCACGTGGGAATACACCCTGGCCGATCTGCTGTCCGACGCAGGCTACGCGACGGCCGCCTACGGGAAATGGCACCTCGGCGCGACCGCGGGCCGGCTGCCGACCGATCAGGGCTTCGACGAGTGGTGGGGACTGAAGAACACCACCGACGAGGCCGGCTATACCGGGTACGTCGCATACCGGGAGCTACTCGACAGCGGATTCCCCCTGCCCTTGGCAATCGGTATGGGAGTCGGCGAATCCCCCAAACTCTGGGAGGCCAGAAAGGGCGGGCAGGCCGAGGCGACCGGCGACCTCGACCTGGAAGTCCGCCCATACCTGGACGAGAAGATCGTCGAGCGGGCCACGGAATACATTGCGCGGCAGGCGACAGCGAACCGGCCGTTCTTCACCTATATCGGCTTCACACACATCCACCCGCCCGAGCGGGTGCACCCGGAATTCGACCGGACGGCACCGCACCGGCTCGGCCTCTACGCCGACATCATCGCCGAGATAGACCATCGCGTGGGCCAGGTCCTCGATGCCATCGACCACGCCGGTATCGCCGACAACACGATCGTCATACTCACCAGCGACAACGCCACAGGCGGAGTCCTCAGCGTCCCAGGCGGTTCGAACGGACCCTGGCGAGGCAACTTCTTCACCCCACCCTACGAGGGCTCCTACCGGGTACCGGCCATCATCCGCTGGCCAGGCCACGTGCCCGCCGGACGCGTGAGCAACGACATGCTGGCCGGCCTCGACTGGCTGCCGACCTTGGCCGGCATGCTCGGCGAATCCGGCCGCGTCCCCGACGACAGGCCCATCGACGGCCTCGACGCCTCGGCGTTCTTGACCGGCCACACCGAGAAGTCACCACGCAGGTACGCCATGTTGTTCGGGCTCGACGACCAGCTGATGTCGGTCAAGGTGGACTACGGCAAAGTCGTGTTCCGCTACGCCGAAGGAATAGACAAACCCGTCGTCGAACCGTACTTCCCCCAGGTGTTCGACCTCAGCAGCGATCCGCACGAAAACTACAACCTGGTCGACACCAGAATGGACTGCACCTGGATATTGTTCCTGGCCGGCGCAGTCATCGCGGACTACCAGAAAAGCATCGAGCAGTACCGCAACATCGAGACAGGAGAAGATTTCACCGGCTACTGACATCCCACATCGCCGCCGAGAACGACCTCCGCGTCCTCCCCGACGGAATCACCCCGTGGTCACCCGACTAAGCCCGGAAAAGCCGGCTACTCCCCGAATTCGGCACGCCACTCGGCAAGCACCCACGGTCCAGGCAAGGCACTCGCACACAGCGGTGGTCGGCCTGCGGGCTCATGGATCGGCGAACGGGCGACGGCGCGCCTCGCAGACGTAATGCCTCACGTGCCGGCGACGTTGCGCCCCACAGGTTCCTGGTAGCGGGCCCGTACCTCCCGGCGCAGGATCTTGCCCAGAGCGGACTTGGGGAGATCGTCGGCGAACTCGACCGAGGTCACCCGCTTGACCGCGCCTACCTTCTCGCGCGTCCACGCGATCAGGTCCTCCTCCGACGCCTCCCGGCCGGAGCGCAGGACGACGACGGCCTTCGGCGTCTCACCCCACTTCTCGTGGGGCACACCGACGACCGCGACCTGTGCGACCGCGGGGTGTGACGCCAGAGCGTTCTCCAACTCGGCGGGCCAGATGTTGAAGCCCCCGGAGATGATCATGTCCTCCTTGCGGTCGGCAAGATAGAGGAACCCGTCCTCGTCGAGGTAACCCATGTCGCGGGTCAGCACGCTGCCGTCGGGAAGCAGCCGCTCGGCGGTCGCGGCGGGGTCGCGCCAGATCGCCGTCATCGCAGCCGGGGTACGCGCGGCGATCTCACCGATCTCACCCGGCCCGACGTCGTCGCCGTTGGCATCGACGATCCGCAGGATGGTGTGGGGCGTCGGCCGGCCGGCGGAGCGCAACCGGCCTCCGATGTGGTCGGCGGGTGCCAGCACGGTCAGCGGGACGACCTCGCTTTGGCCGTACCACTGGTACATGATGTCGCCCCACAGCGCGCGGGCCTCCCCGAGCGTGCGCTCGCTGATCGGGGCGGCACCGTAGAAGACGGCGCGCAGGCTGGAGACGTCAGTGGTCCTCGCCGCTGGGTCGCCGGCAATCATCTGGATCATCGTCGGGACCAAGAGCGTTGTCGTGCAGCGCTCTTGGGCGAGCAAGCTGAGGAAGCGCGCGGGGTGGAAGGCGCGCATCACGACGACCGCGCCGCCGGCGGCCAGCGTGCCGAACAGCGGCAGCAGCGCGGCATGTGACAGCGACCCGGCCGCCAGATACCGGTCTGTCTGATCCATCCGCGGCATCACCAACGTCATCTCGGTGGCGACCGCGCTCCAACCCGCGACGTTGTGCAGGATGCCTTTGGGCTTGCCGGTGGTGCCGGCCGAGAAGCGGATCAAGTGGGGGTCGTCGGGTCGCAGCGCGATGCCGGGGTCGTCGGCTGATGAGGCCGCCAAAGCCTGCTCGTAGCCGAGCGTGCCGTCGGGCACCTCGCCGCCGAACACGATCACGTGGCGGACGCACGAGCCGGGCAGCTGTGCGGCGATCTCTTCGTAGCGCTTCGCCTCGACGATCAACGCTGACGCCTCGACGAGATCGAGCAGGTAGCGGTTGGACTGGCCGGAGTTGTGCGTGTACAGCGCGGTACGGACGTAGCCGCCCAGCGCGATGCCGACCATCTGCTCGACGGCTTCCGGGCCGTTGTCGCTCAGGGTCGCGACCCGCTCGCCAGGCTGCACGCCCAGCGCCGCCAGCGCGTTGGCCAGCCGGCAGGCGCGCTCGAAGAGCTGCTCGTATGTCTGGATGTGCCCGTCGCAGATCACCGCCGGTGACTCGGCGAACTGGCTGGCTCCCTTGCGGGCAATGGTCGTCAGGTCCATTGCGAACTCCTCACAACGCGACGGAGAATCCGCCGTTGACAGGGTAGGTCTGCGCGGTGATCCACGCTGCGGCGTCGGAGGCGAGAAAGGTGATCAGCGCCGCCGGGTCGGTCGGCTCGCCGAGGCGCCCGACGGGGTAGGCGCGCACCGCGCGCTTGACGAACTCCTCGTTGGCCAGCAGGTGTGCGATCGCCGGGGTGCGCACGCCGCCGAGGGCGACGCAGTTGGCGGTCACGCCGTGCGGTCCGGCGGCCTTGGCGATCGCCCGCGTGAAGCCGGCGGCGCCGGCCTTGGCGCCCGAGTAGACGATCAGGTCGGCTTCGCCGATACGCCCGGCGTCGGAGATCACAGTGACGATGCGGCCATGCCCGCGGTGCACCATGCCGGCGAGGACCGCGCGGGTGGCGATCATCACGCCGGTGAAGTTGATGTCGATCCACGGCGCCCAGTCGCTCGGTTGGGACTCCCAGAAGGCAGGGGTGCGGTCGGCGGCGGAGTGAGTGGCGCCGGCGTTGCCGGCGTTGTTGACCAGGATGTCGACCGGGCCCAGCTCGCACTCGATCGTGTCGACCATCGCGGCGACGCCGGCCGGGTCGCACACATCGGCCTGCACGCCCAGCGCGCGCCCACCGATGGCCGCGGCGACCTGCTCGGCACGCTCGGGGAAGAAGTCGTTGACGGCGACCGCGGCGCCCTGCGCGGCCAGCATATGTGCGGTCGCCGCGCCCACTCCCTGGCCCGCGCCGGTGACGAGCGCGACGCGCCCGGTGAGGTCCAGCAGCTCGCCGAGGACTGGGGTCGGCTCAGTCGAGAGGGTCATGTCGCACTCTTTCCGTAGGCTTCACGGGCGATGATCAATTTCTGGATCTGGGGTGTGCCGTCGCCGATCAGCAGGCCCGACACATCGCGGCGCATCGCCTGCAGTGGCATCTCGTCGGACCATCCGACGTGGCCGTGCAATACGACGCAGTCCTCGATCGCGCGGATCGCGATGTGCGGCGCCCACCACTTGCACATGGCCGCCTCCCGGGTGTGCGGTCGGCCGGCCTGGCGCAGGCTGAGCGCGCGGTAGCACAGCCAGCGCGCCGCCTCGAGCCTTGTCAGGTGCTCGGCGATCGGGAAGGTGACGCCTTGGTTGGCCGACAGCGGGTTGCCGAAGGTCGTGCGCTGCTGGGTATACGCGACGGTCATCTCGATCGCCTTCTCGGCGGTGGCCACCGCCATCAGGCCGAGAAGCGCTCGGCTGTAATCGAATTCGTGCATGACGAGTTGAAAGCCGCGACCCTCCTCGCCGATGAGATGGTCGTGGGGCACGAATGTCGCGTCGAAGGTGACCGAACCGCGTCCGACCGGGCGCAGCCCCGGGTCGCGGAAGCGCTGGCGCGACAGGGTCGGATCGTCGAGGTCGACAAGGAACGCGGTCGGGCCCTTCGGCGTGCGAGCGAACACCACCGCTATGTGCGCGGCGGGCAGGCCGGTGACCGACGTCTTCTCACCGCGCAGCAGCCAGCCACCATCGACGGGCTCGGCCCTGGTGGTCATCGCGGCGGCGTCGGAGCCGCTACCCGGCTCGGTCAGCCCGAGGCACAGCTTCAGCTCGCCCCGCACGACGGCGGGCAGCAGCCGCGGGGCCAGCGGGCTGAACCGCTCGATCAGGCTGCCCAGCAGTGTCGAGGAGAACACCATGTAGGCGGCGTTGAAGTCGGCCCGCGCAAGCTCCTCGCACGCAATGCCGACAGCGAGGTGGTCGGCTTCCTGGCCACCATGCTCGGCGCTGACCTCCAGGCCGATGAGGCGCTGCGCGGCAAGCTCGCGGTAGATCTCCCACGGAAAGGAATCGTCGAGCGCGCGGTCGAGATAGCCCGGCGCCAGCCGGGCCTGGGCGAAGGAGCCGACGCTTTTGCGGAACATCTCGAGTTCGTCACCCAGAATGCAGGGGATGCTGGTGGCGCTCATCGGGCGAACCTCGGTCGGCGGCCCTCGGCGAACGCGGCCAGACCCTCGGCGACGTCGGGCGAGCGCAGGTGCGCGCGCGCCTCGGCCAGCTCGAGTTCCAGGCCGTCGGCCAGGGACAGGTCGCCCGCCTCGCGGATCACCCGCTTCATCCGGGCCAGGCCGGCGCGACTGCCGCGCGCCAACCGGTGGCACAACGCCTCGACGGCGGCCTCGAGCTGGTCGCTCGGCGCAACCTCACACACGATACCCAAGGCCAGCGCCTGCTCGGCGCTCAGCGATCCGCCGGTGTACATGAGGTGGCGGGCGCGGTTGGCGCCGATCAGCCGGGGTAGCCGCACCGAGCTGCCGGCACCGGGGAACAGCCCGTAGGCCACATGTCCGTCGGCGAAGGTGGCGTTCTCCGCGGCGACCACCAGATCGCAGGCCAGTACCAGTTCGAGCCCGCCCGCGACCGCGGCGCCGTTGACCGCGGCGACGACCGGCGCCGGGTGGGCTTCGATGCGCCGCGTCAGGGTGCCGGCGTCACCGAGCAGCCGCGCGATCCCGTCGAGATCGCCGATCCCGTCGAGCACGTGGGTGAGGTCGGCGCCGGCACAAAACACTGGGCCGCTGCTCGCGATCACGACAGCCCGCGCGCCATCGCGCTCCGCGCGATCCAGGCCCGCACCGATGCCGGCCAGTATGTCCGGGTTCAGCGCATTGCGCTTGTCCGGCCGCATCAGGCGGATCCACGCGGCCGGGCCGCGGACCTCGTAACTTGTTGCATCGCTCATGGCAACCAAGCTTCCAGCGGCGCGTGACCCCGGCAATCCGACGAACGGCGGATGTAGTCATGCCGATCGGCCAATTGTCGCGCGATGCGGGGTTCGGCACGCTTGGGCCATGACCGAGATCTACGTCGCCGGGGTCGCCATGACGACCTTCGGCAAGCACGAGTCCAGAACCATGCGATCACTGGCCGAGGAGGCCGTGGCCGATGCGCTGGCGGACGCCGGCGCGACACCCGACGCGGTCGAGCACGCGTTCTTCGCCAACGCGACGGCGGGGCTGATCACCGGCCAGGCATGCATTCCGGGGCAGTCGGCGCTGCGCCATACGGGGCTGCTCGGCATCCCGATGGTCAACATCGAGAACGCCTGTGCCTCGGGCTCGACCGCGTTCGGCCTCGCGCGGGCGACGCTGGCTTCGGGGGCGGCCGACGTTGCGATCGTGGTGGGTGCCGAGAAGCTCACCCACCCGGACAAAGCCAAGAGCTTCGCGGCGTTCTCGGCCGGCTACGACCAGGAGGAGCCACCTTCGGCGGCGCTGCGGGGTGGTTCGACGGGCTCGGTGTTCATGGACATCTACGCGCAGATGACACGCGAGTACATGGCGCGCAGCGGCGCGACGGAGCACGACTTCGCCGCCGTCGCGGTCAAGGCCCACGACCAGGGCCGGCTCAACCCCAAGGCGCAGTACGGCGACCCGGTCACGCTGCAGCAGGTGCTCGACAGCCGCGTGATCGCCGATCCGTTGCGGCTGCTGATGTGTTCACCGATCAGTGACGGTGCCGCCGCGCTGGTGCTGGCGACGGCGCGCGGGCTGCGTCGCCTGGACTCCGATCCCGTCCGGATCCTGGCGACGGCGCTGGTGTCGGGCCGCGATCGGCGTAACGGCGACCGCACCGCTGTGGAGCGGGCAGCGGAGGCCGCGTATCGGGAAGCCGGCATCGCGCCGAGCGATGTCGACGTCGTCGAGCTGCACGACGCGGCCGCTCCGGCCGAGCTGATCGTCACCGAGGAACTCGGGCTGTGCTCGCCGGGCGAGGGTCCGCAATTGCTGCGCTCGGGTGCGACCGCGCTGGGCGGTAAGACTCCGGTCAACCCGAGTGGGGGTCTGCTGTCCAAGGGGCATCCGGTCGCGGCGACCGGCTGCGCGCAGCTCGTCGAGCTGACCGACCAGCTGCGTGGGCGCTGCGACGCCCGGCAGGTGGACGGCGCGCGAATCGCCTTGGCCGAGAACGGCGGTGGGTACCTCGAGAACGACGCCGCAGCGGCCACGGTGACGATTCTGGCGCGGTGAGTTCGGCCGTAGCTTCGTAGGCGGCCAGTTCGCCGAGCGGCTGAGTCGGCTGCGTCGCTCGGTGTGGATGTGTGCTTCTGGGGAGAGACGGGGATCCTGCGGTTGGCGCCGTTCAAGGACATGACCGTTTCCTCTCCGGCTGCGGCACCGGCGGGGGTAGCGTCGCCTAGGCCGAGACCCCTACCGGGCTGCGCCCGCTTCTTCGAAGAATGGCACCGGCGCAGTGGCGCGGCGAGCGACCTCGATCTGGTTCGCCGAGGGTCGCCGCGTGCAGATCATCGCCGAAAGTACCGCCACCGGTGCGGGCGACGCGTTCACTGCTTCTCCATCATCCGCATGAACTTCGACACCGCCTCCGCTCGGTTCGCCGCGCGCATCTTCTTCAGGATCTGACTCACGTGTGTCTTGACGGTGCCCTCGGAGACGACGATCCGCTCGGCGATCTGCCGGTTGGTGTCGCCATGGGCCATAAGCTCGATGATCTCCAACTCGCGGCGCGTCAGCAGCTGGTGGATGCGTGAATCGGGGGCCGAGAACATCGCCGAGCGCACCGGGGTCTGCTCGGCCGCCTGCAGGTCCTCGCTCGTCGTCGAGATCTGCAGGCCGGCTTCACGCATCTCGGTGAGCACCGTTTCGGTCGCGACCACGAGTTCGCGGATCCGCTTGCCCTGCTCGTGCAGGCGCTGGATCAGAATCGTGCGCTCCAACGCATAGCCGTACCCTTCCGCGAACGCCCAGAGCACGTCGCGATCGAGGATGTCATCGGTCGCCATCGTTGTCGCGTGTAGAAACCCGATCACCCGGCCCTCGGGCATCACCGGCGCGGCGACGTAGGAATGGATGTTGGAAAGTCGGGTGAGGTCACGCACGACGCGCGGGTCATTGAGGGCGTCGTGGACGATGACCGGGGCGCGGCGACGCAGCATCTCGTTCTCGAGGAGCATCGAGTCGAGCTGAATCGGACCGCGCTCGGCGGCGGTGCGGATGACCTTGTCGGCCCAGTCAGGGTCTCGCTTGGAGTATGCCGCCGCCGGCGTCACCAGCCCCTCGTCCACACGCCACAGGATCGCGGCCGCGAATCCGCAATACTCGCAGACCGCTTCGGGTGCCTTGACGAGCATCTGCTCGGTAGAGCCCACAGCACGCAGACGTGCCAGCGCTCGCTGAACCTGCAGAACGCCGTCGAGGCGGCGAGCCGTGCGCGCCTCCGCGAGCGCGTGGCGCACGTCGGCCAGTTCCAACGCCACCGCGGCGATGTTGGCGGCCTCAGGACCGGAGTGGCCGGGCAGAACGCGGCGCAACTGCGCAAGGCCGTCATCGACAAGCTGCTCGACCGTCCCGGTGTCCGCATCCGCGCACTTCGATGCCGACGTGCTCGCGCCGAGCAGGCTACCCAACTGCTCCAGCGCTGCCAACGCACGTTCCCTCGGCCCGGCCTCATCGCCCATGGCCGGAAGCCTAGCGGCGCCACCGGCACCACGGCCCGGGCGTGGTCGCTGGTTCGAGATCGATTGAGGTTCTTTGTGATCAGATCTGCCAGTCTGGCGTGACAGTGGCACTGGCCAGCTTGATATCCGTGTGTGGGGGCGGATCTGTGTCTTGGCAATACCTACCGCGCTGTGCACCACATGATCGATCGTGCGGACATCGACGCGGATCAGCCTCTGCGAAGAAGTGGGCAGCGCACGCATCGCTGCTGGTAGAGACTCTGCTGAGCCCCCGTCCGATGTCCAGGCGGGGGCTCAGTCGTTCCGCCCGGCGCTGAACATCGGCCGGTTCGGTCAGCGCGGTCAGCGGTGCGGGTTCAGGACGTTAGTCCCGTCGGTGTAGACACGCCGAGACTCGGTGTTGGGCCCAGCTGTCGCGTTGGAGAGTGCGCACCGCTACGAGCGTGCTTGTGGAAGGTATGGCCAGATTGTCGGCAGGTGGCGGTGCTGCATCGCGGACGTGCCGGTGCTGTCGGCCCCGGAGTTCGTCGATCTCCTGCATCGGGCGCGCAGTTCCGCACCGCTCACTGCCGTCGAGGCGAATCCCGTTGGGGATCAGGCGAAGATCGGGGTTTCGGTTGTATAGAGGAAGCGGGTTCGGGAGCGATCGATGAACTTCTCCTCGTCCGCGGCGACGGTGGTGATGTAGGTGTCGGAGGTGAACCAGCGTGCGGCGTCGGCGATGTCGTCGACCCAGACCTCGGCGACACCGTCGTAGAAGACGCTACTGACGCCGGGGATCTCGTCGCCGGTGGGCAGGAGCTGGACGTAGCGCCGGACCGGGACCTCCCCGCCGGGCAGGCTCGCGATCAGTGGGGTGTGCTGCTGCGTCCAGTAGTCCACGAACTCCTCGTGGGTGAGGTCGGCCCGACGGGTCAGGAAGATGCTGAGTTTGATCACGGAAAGCTCCTCGGTGTCTAGTTTCACTTGCCTAGGCAACTCGAAAGGTACCGGTATTCACTTGCCTAGGCAATAGATATTTGTTTCCTGGGCAAGTAAGATGGCCGATATGGACGAACCGTCACCGTGGCTCGACGCCGAGCAGCAGCAGCTGTGGCAGGACCTTCTCACCGTCGTGATCGCGCTGCCCGCGGCGCTGGATCGTCAGTTGCAGCGCGACGCCGGTATGTCGAACTTCGAGTACAGCGTGCTCGCACGGTTGTCGATGACGGATCGGGACACCATGCGACTCAGTGCGCTGGCCCGTGACTGCGACAGCACGCTCCCACGGCTGTCGAAGCTGATGGACCGCTTCGAGGCACGGGGGTGGATCGTCCGCCGAATCGACCCGAGTGACGGCCGCTACACCCTGGCCACGCTGACCGAGGTGGGTCGGCAACAGGTGATCGACAGTGCGCCAGGGCATGTCGCGCAGGTGCGCAGTCTCGTGTTCGACCCCCTGACCGCCGTGCAGCGCCGCTACCTCGGCGCAGCGCTGTCCCGGGTCGCCGAGGCCGTGCGGCGGGAGGTCGCGGGCGGCCCCACCGGGTGAGTGCGCGCCGCCGCCGGGACTACCGCGCCTGCGGTGTGGCGCTGCTCGCGGAGGGTCTAGAGCATCACGCGATATTCGGCATGAGCGCGCACTCTTGCCCGCTATAGCCAGCCTGGCGACGCGGCAGGAGGAGCCCTCTCGAGGCGTTGCCGGCGGCGGTTGGATCGGTTCGGCTATCGCGCTTCGGTCGGTTCGCGGGAGGCTTCGGGTTCCCATCCGGGTGGGCCGAAAGCGTAGCCGAGCCAATGGCGGATTCGCTTGGTGGAACGCAGGTCTCGCCAGAGCGCGCCGAATTCGTAGTACTGCAGCGTGAAGACGTTCGTGCTGTCGATGTCCTTGGTGAGTCCGTAGGTGGGGCGGAAGGTTTCGGCGCGGAAGGTGCCGAATATGCGGTCCCAGACGATGAAGATGCCGCCATAATTCTTGTCCAGGTACTCCGCGTCGCTGGCGTGGTGGACCCGGTGGTGGGAAGGCGTATTGAAGACGAACTCGAACCAGCCGGGCAGTCGGCCGATGGTTTCGGTGTGCACCCAGAACTGGTAGATCAGGTTGGTCGACCAGGCGGTGAACAGCATCCATGGCGGCACGCCGAGCGCTGGCAGCGGAGTCCAGATGAGCAGTTCGAACCAGGGGTTCCACTTCTGCCGCAGAGCGGTGGCGTAGTTGAAATAGCGGCTGTTGTGATGCACCTGATGCGCGGCCCAGATCAGCCGGATTCGATGCGACATGCGGTGGTAGACGTACCAGAGCAGATCCACCGCCACCATCACCGCGACCCAGGAGAGCGGGTTGTGCGGATCCAGGTGCCAGGGCGCGTGCACGTACAGCACGGCGTAGCCGAGGATCGCGACGAATTTCGCCGCGCCGTTGATCAGCACCGACACCGAGCCCATGACCAGGCTGTTGCGAGCGTCGGTGCGGTCGTAGCCGACGCGTTCGTGCCGTTCGGTGCGCAGCGACCAGGCTTCGATCGCGAGCGCGAGCAGAAAGAACGGGACCGCGTAGGTCACCGGTTGGTTGATCTGATCCCACAGGGGCACGGCGTCATCGCCTCCACTTCAGCGATATGACCTATCGGTCACATCGAATGAAGTGACCGTAAGGTAAGTTCGAGTCCATGTCAACGGCCGCGGGTCTGGGAACCAAGGGCATGCCGTCGGACGATCGCCGGCAAAGAATTCTCCTGGCCGCGCTACGCGAGTTCGCCGACCGCGGCTTCGGGGCGGTCTCGGTCGCCTCGGTCGCGGCGCGGGCGGGGATCTCCAAAGCGCTGGTGTTCCAGCACTTCTCGTCGAAGGATCAGCTGTACGCCGCGTGCGCGATCGAGGTCGGCGAGCCGCTGCTCACCCGTCTGGAAGCCGAAATGACCAGCGGCGCGAACCCTTCCAGCATGCCGATCCACGCACTGCGCGGCATCTTCGAAACCCTCGGCCCCGACCGCACGGCCTGGCGCATCCTGCACGACCCCACCGCTCCCGACACCGGAGCCGCGGGCCCGATCGTGCACCGCTACCGCACGCAGATCGACCGCTTCGCCACCGACGGCGTCACTCGCTTCCTGGCGAATCTCGGCGACACCGACCGCGGTGACATCGACGCGCTCATCGGGATCTGGACCTCGGCGGTGGACTCGATCATGACCTACGCCCGCGACCACCCCGCAGAGTCCGCAGACGACCTCACCGAGCGCTTCACCCGCCTGATAGACGCCGTCTTCACCGTCGGTCCGATCCGCTGACGCCCACCTGTCACCGGCGCACCGAGCCCCACTCGGTCAGAATGCACGACATCGCGCCCTGTGGGATAGTCAGCGGCGCCGTATCCAGGGTGACGGTTTGCAGCGAATCTCACGGCTGATCGTGGACGGCGCACGGCACAGCTCGCTGGCGATGGCCTGCACCCCGGTGCCTTCGCGCAGCAGGTCGGCAATCCGGATACGGTCTTCTTCCCGCAGGTAGCGGGACTGACCCGTCGGAGCCAGTGCCTCCTGGTAGATCGGAGGCACCGACTTGCGTCACCGCGCGGCAAGTGCCAGCCGTCTTTGGCCGGTCCGAAGATTGATCCCGACGATGTCGCACGCCTGGCGGCTGCTGTAGCCCATGCGCCATGAGCTCGAAGTATGCGGCTCGCTAGCGCGTCAACTCGGCTGCCGATTCCTTTCTGTGGTGGCGGAGGTCTACATGGTCGACGGTGCGGCCCGCCGAAGCGGCCGACCGTGACGAGGCAAGCCGAGAAGGAGAGCTGATTGCCGTGAGCATTCCCGCCACCATGCGCGCCCTGGAGCAGACTTCGCTGAAGGGTCCGCGCGACATGCGTTTGATTGCCGACGCGCCGGTACCGAGCCCCGGCAAGGGCGAGGTTCTGATCCGGGTCGCCGCCGCCGGCGTCAATTTCGCCGACATCTCGAGGGCCTACGGTACGTTCCTGGACGGCCCGCAGCCACCGTATCTGGCGGGTTTCGAGGCCGCCGGCAAGGTCGTGGCGGTAGGCGAGGGCGTGACCGGCCCGAAACTGGGGGCTCGCGTCGTCGGCGTCGGATACGGGGCTTTCGCCGAGTACATGGTCCTGCCCGCGGCCGCCGCGGGGCCGGTGCCGGCCGGCTGGACTGCTGAGCAGGCATTGGGCCTGGTCGTGAACTGGCCCACCGCGCTGGCCGTGCTCAGGTTTCTCGGCCGGATCGTCGCCGGGGAGACAGTGCTGATCCATGCCGCGGCGGGCGCGACCGGCCAGGCCGCGGTGACCCTGGCCAAGCACTACGGTGCGACGGTCATCGCCACCGCATCGCCGGGCAAGCACGAAACAGTGCGGGCACTGGGTGCCGACTACGTCGTGGACTCCGGCTCCGCGGACCTCACCGACGAGGTGCTGAAGCTGACCGGTGGTATCGGTGCCGATCTGGTGCTCGAGTCCGCTGGCGGCGCCACTTTCCACGCCAGCTTGGCCGCGGCCAGGCGGGTCACCGGCCGAGTCATCGTCTACGGCGTGGCAGGCGGGGAAGCGGCGATCACCAACTGGGATCTGGTGTACCGGTATCAGGTCCAGATCGTCGGCTTCAACATCGGCGTGCTGGCCCAGGCCGCACCGCAGATCTACGGTGAGCTCATGGGTGAGCTGTCCGCGCTTGTCGCCGCCGGCGTCCTCACCCCCGCTCGCCCCACCGCCTACGACTTGGCCGCCGGCCCGAAGGCCCTCGCGGAGCTGGAAACTCGCACCACCATCGGCAAGCTGGCCCTGCAGCCCCATCCTGCCACTACCCGGATGCCCGCTGACCTGGGTTTCGATTCCTTCGCAACGGCATCCCGGTCGTAATGAGCGACGGTGCCGACCTGCGGGACCGGTCCGAAAGGAGCAGCGCATGTCGACCGAACAACCCGTGGCGGTGGCGGAGCTGAACTGGTGTTGGTCGACGCTTCCGGCCTTGGACTACGAGCGGACGCCGCCGGACAACCGCCTGTCGATGGACAACTGCGATGCGATCACGCATTCGGCCGACCGGCCGCGGCCTAGACTCGCCGCATGACGGCGCACGCGCTGGCGGACCAGGACGGGTTCGCAGCCGAAACCGAGCGGTTCCGCCGCGAGCTGTTGGCGCACTGTTACCGCATGGTCGGCTCGGCCCACGACGCGGAGGACCTGGTGCAGGAAACGTACCTGCGGGCGTGGCGTTCCTACGCCGGATTCGAGGGCCGCGCGTCGATTCGGTCCTGGCTCTACACGATCGCCACCAACGTCTGCCTGACGGCGTTGCAGCCACGCCGGATCCGGGTGCTGCCCTCGGGGCTGACGGGTCCTTACGACGGACCCGATCGCCCGGCGAGTCACGTTGCGCCGGGCGAAGTTTCGTGGCTGGAACCGTTGCCGGACGGGTGGATCGTCCCGGCCGCCGGTGATCCGGCCGCGGCGGTGGTCGCGCGCGAGTCGCTGCGGCTGGCGCTCATCGCGAGTCTGCAGCATTTGCCCGCACGCCAGCGCGCGATTCTCATCCTGCGTGAGGTGCTGGCGTTTTCCGCGGCCGAAACCGCGGAAGTCCTCGGCACCACCACGGCGGCGGTCAAGAGCGGTCTGCAGCGCGCCCGCGCCCGGCTGAACGAACTGGAGCCGGAGCCCGAGGAGCTGCTCGAACCGACCGACCAGCGGGCGCGGGCGCTGCTCGACGGCTACATCGCAGCCTTCGAGCGCGCGGACGCCGGTCTGCTGGAACAAGTGCTGCGCACCGACGCCACGCTGGAAGCGACGCCGTTCCGCGAATGGCAGGCGGGCCGCGTGAACTGCATCCACATGCTCGACGCGTACGTGCTGGGCACGCCGGACGACTGGCGGATGCTCGCTACTACAGCCAACAACCAGCCCGCCGCCGTCGTCTACCACCGGGATGCCGATGACGCGTTCCGGGCCTACGGCGTCGTGGTTCTGGCCGCAACTGCCACCGGCGTCTCCCGCGTGGTCGCGTTCCACGATCCGGCACTGGTCGCGCTGTTCGGCTTCCCGGACGTGCTCGCAGATCGAACCCGACCGGGCGCTGGAACCTCGCCTGATCCTGGTGCTGGTCGCGACATGCGAACTGCGCAGCATGCGTGCTCATCCGGGCAGAACCGAACGGACGCACCCTCGCAGGAAGCTTCCCCGATTTCGAGTGCGACCTAGGGCCCGGTCGAGGGCTTCGGTCAGTGCGACCGGGGTCTGCAACGACCTCGAAGACGGTGGCTGGGTCCGCCGCGCTCTCGACCCGGCCGACAAGCGCCGCAACGCCATCACCATCACCGATGTCTCGCCCGTGCACTTGACATTGTCACTGTGTGAAGGCCTTCACTGGCTGTCGGAGGTGGTCCCCATCAATTCGACACACAGGAATCCACAGGACATGCGACTGCTCGACGCATTGGCGGCCGGGAACTCCTCGACGCGGCTCGAGGCGGCTCTGGCAGTCGGCACGCATCCCGACCCCGGTTTCGTCGATGCACTCGTCGAGCGGTGCGCGATCGAGCCGGACTTCTTCGTGCGCGACATGCTTACGTGGGCGCTTACCCGTCTCCCGTCGGAGATCACGGTTCCGAAACTGCGTGCGGAGCTCGGTTCCGAGCACGCTCAGGCCCGGAGCCAAGCGTTGCACAGTCTGTCCAAGATCAGGGACCCGAACGCCTGGTCGGCGATCACGCGGTCGTTGCTGCGCGATGCCGACGACGAGGTCGCGCGGAGTGCATGGCGCGCTGCCGTCGTTCTCGTGCCCGACGGGGAGCAGGAAGGGCTGGCCGCGGAACTGGCCATGCAATTCGGCCGCGGTGACCGGGAGGTACGGCTGAGTCTGAGCCGTGCCCTCGTCGCGCTCGGCGACGTGGTCGAGCCGGTCCTTCGGACGGCGATGGCAAGTCACGACCCGACGGTACGGGCGCATGCGAGCGCCACGGAGCGGCTCTTGCGCGACCCGGATGCCGGATTCGAACTCGCCGTCGTCGAGGCGAGACGGGTCGTCGCGCTCGGTGCGGAGACAACCGCATGCTGATCGGCGAGGTGGCGCGCCGCTCGGGGGTGAGCGCGCGGATGCTCAGGCACTACGACTCCCTCGGGCTGGTGCGACCGACAGGTCGCACCGTGGGTGGCTACCGGGAATACTCCCCGGCAGACATCCGCCGGATCCTCCATGTGGAGGGGTTGCGGTCGCTGGGACTGTCGCTGAGCCAAATCGGACGCGCTCTCGACGATTCCGGATTCAGCCCGTCCGCACTGGTCGGCGACCTCATCCGAAAGACCGAAGAACGACTGAACCGGGAGCAGGAACTCCTCGAGCGGCTCCGTACGGTCGATGCGGCCGAGCCCTCCGGCTGGCAAGACGCCCTGCGGATCGTCGAGCTCCTACACGGACTCGGTTCGCAGAGTGCCGCCCGGCGGCAGCAGGCCGTCCTGGCCCCGGCCGAGGACGTGTTGGTGCCCGCCGAGCTGCTGGCCGAGGCGGTCCTCACCGAATCCGATCCGAACGTTGCCGGGGCCCTACGGTGGGCCCTCGCGCGGGCTGTCGGTGACGGTGTGGCGAGCCTGATACCTGCCATGAGCTCGGAGAATGTCGATATCCGGCGGCGCGCGGTGCTGGCGCTCGCCGAGTTACCCGGCGACGAGGCGACTGCGGTGCTCACCGACGCGCTCGGGGACGCAGACGCGACGGTCCGCAGGCATGTTGCTCTCGCACTGGGTGCGCGAGGCGTGACCCAGGCTGTGCCGGAACTTGTCGGCACGGTGGTCGAGGGCCCGAACGATGTCGAGGCGGCCGAGCTCTTGGGAACATTGGCACGGGACGAGAAGTGGGCAGACCGGATCATGAGTGCGCTGGTCGACGAGCTCACCGCGCATACCGCGGACTCGGCGGTGCGGATACGACTGACCCAGGCACTCGCCGAGATGCCGGGAACCATCGCGCTGGATACCCTGCGGCAACTGGCTCACGACGATGACCGGGCCGTGGCTCTCATCGCCTCGGCCCTCGTGAAAACGCTCGAAGAACGGCCGGACGACGAGCTGGGGCAGCCCTAGAGATCACGGCACGGAGTCGCCCGGCCACCGCATTACCCCAGGTGGTTCGAGGTTGACGGCGCGACGCTACGGCGACTGTGTCAGGCCGCGGACGTGTGGCCATGCCTCGGCAAGTGCGAGTAGCTGGCGCAGCTCCGCGGTGAGGTCGCGTGCCCCCGGTTGGACTTTGTATCGGGGCGTGCGCCGGCTCGCGCTCGGGGGTGCCCGGCAGCTTTGGTGGCAATGGTCTCGGCGATGCGGCGGCCATGGATATGGGGGTCACCGCCGGTGGCAGCCAGATCGTCAGGGCTGTCGCTGTAGCGCTCGAGATGCAGCAGGCTGTCGCGGATCTCGACCGTCATGCGGTGCAGGCGGATGGCCGGGTCTGTTCGGCCGTTGTGGTCGCGCCGCATCTCCAGGACGATTTCGGGTACGGCTGCGGTGAGATCGGCCCACATCGGCCGCAGGCGGCGGCAGTATCGGCCGGTGCGGTCCCATCCGATGTGGGTGAGCAGGGTGCTGATCAGCGGCACGGTGATCGTGGCGGGAGCGCCGATGGCAGAGAGAAGGAAGGCGCTCGAACTCGTCCGGCAGGGCTACCGCCGACAAGCGTGCGCGATCGTCGGGATCAACTACCGGACCGGCAAGAGATAGCGCAATGGCCGGCATTCACCGCCCGAGGGCAGAAAGCCGGTGCCTGCCAGCTATCGGGAGGCACCGGTTTCTCGAACAGGGTGATGACCAGCCCGCATCGAGTGCTGCTACCAGTACTGATGCCGTTTTCCATCGGTGTCGGCGATGAAGATGACCGCGTCGGTGCCGTCCAACTCTGCTGGGTTGAGCGGGATATGGCCGGGCACGATCGGTTCGCCCATGCCGATCGACGGGGGAAGCATGGCGCGCAGGGGCTGTGTCGGGAACAAAGCGCGGCGGGTGGTTGCCTCGGCCAACATGCACTGGAGGGTGCCCGGGGCGCTGTCGGGGTTGGCGTCGGTTGCCAGGAAGGTGTAGCGCTCGCCGAGAGCAAGTCCGACGAGCGCTCCAGCGTTACCCCAGCTCACCTCGTCCTCGCCGTGAGACTGCGTGCGTTGCAGGTGGGCGTTGTGCGCGAACACCAGGCTCGGCCCGCGTCGCTGCTCCCGCGCAACGATCGCGAGCAGGTTCTCGGCCATCATCTCAGCGCGCAGGCTGAGCAGGGTCGCGATGCGATCGGGCGCGGGGCTGGCCATGGCCGCGTGATAGCGCAGCAGGCCCTGGGCGATGCGCGCGTGCGCGACGGCGTGGGCGTAGCCGGTCGGGTCGGCCGAGTGCCGGGCTGGTGCCGCGCGGCGGAGCGTGCTGGCGAGGTCGTCGGCGGCGATGCGCAGGGCGCGGGCGCGGTCGGAGTCGCCGATGGACGCTGCCGGGTCGAACATGGCTGCCGGGTTGCTCCAGTCCGTGTCCTCGCCGAGCAACGTGTCGAGGTCGCGGAGTGATTCGGGCCGCAGTGCCGCGGGCAGGTAGTCGCTGGCCCAGGACAGCGCGTGTCGCGGACTCGGTGCGCCGGAGTACTCCACCGGCGCATCGAAGCCGTAGAAGCGAACCCGATCCCGTGGCGCGCGCCCGGCATTGTGCGCGCGGAGCCATTCGACGAGTTCGCGGTTGCCCGGCACGGCACCGAACCCGTGGCTGAACCCGGTCGCGAGCACCGTGTCGACATCCGCCGTTCCCCCGCCCACGTAGTCGTCGACAACGGACGCGGCAAAGAAATCGGTCTCCAGCACGATCGATCGGTAACCGCGTTCGACGAGGTGACCGAGGAGTTCGTTGCGCAGCAACGGGAACGCTTCGATTCCGTGTGTCGGCTCGCCGAGGGCGAGCAGGGTCGGTGGCTCGGTGCGCGCGGCGAGCAGCTCGTCGAGGGCACGGCCCAGGCTTGCCGGGTCGTCGAGTTGGCGGCCGATCCCGCGCAATGATGCGGCAGTGGACATGAACACCCCTTTCCGGAAGGCACTGCCTTCGACGATATCGTTGAAGAGTCAGGTGAAACTTCTGTGACTTCTACCTGGAGTCGATAGATCAAAGCCTCAATCGGAGGTGCAGATTGCGACCCATCGACCTCGCCCGCGAACACGGGTTGTCCGCCCAGGCGATCCGCAATTACGACGACGCCGGCATCCTCCCGCCGACCGAGCGCAGCGAGTCCGGCTACCGGCGCTACACGCCGCTGCACGCGCAGGCCCTGCGCGCCTTCCTCGCGTTACGCGGCGGCCACGGACACCAGCAGGCAATGGCGATCATGCGCGCGACCAACCGAGGCGACACCGAGTCCGCCTACCGGTTCATCGACGCCGCACACGTCGCGCTACTCGCCGAACGCAACACCCGCACCGAGGTCGCCACCGCCCTCGGCGCCCTGTCTGCCAGCACTCCCATCCCGGTCAACGGTCGATCGCTGACCGTGGGCGAACTCGCGCGCCGGCTCGGGGTGCACCCGGCAACGCTGCGCACCTGGGAGACCGAGGGCATCCTGCGCCCCGAACGCGATCGGGCAACGGGCTATCGCGAATACGGACCGGACTGCGTGCGCGACGCCGAGATCGCGCGACAGCTCCGTCGAGGCGGGTACCTGTTGCGCCAGGTCGCGCAGTTCATCGAGTCGCTGCGCGCGGCGGGCGGGGCGGACGCGTTGAGTGTTTTCCTCGACTCATGGCAGGACCGGCTGACCATGCGCAGCCGCAACCTGCTCGCCGGCGCGGCCCAGCTCGATGCCTACCTCACCCTGCTCGATCAGACGTAGCGAGGGCGACCGTCGCGACCACCGGCCACGGCGTGCCGCGCGGCACGCACCTGATCCAGCAATAGCGCGGCGGTTGGATGTCGAGAGGGTCGAATTCTGCTGCAACGTATAGCGGTTCGGCCGCTGCCAGGCGCAGCGCACCGGGTTGAATCGCGGCTTGCAGAGACTCCGACCGAGCCCACGCGGTGATCCGGGTGCGCTCAGTCCTCACGTGGGTCGGCCGGATCGGACGGCGTGGTCAAAGGGATACGTATGTGTTCGTTACGACGCCTTGGCGACCGCCTGGACGGCCCGCAGGCGTCCGTCGGCCAGTGCGTTGGTGAGGTGCTCGGCTTTTTCGCGGAAGTTGGGCACGAATGCGTGGAGTCCGAGCGGGCTGGGAGGCAGTGCCAGCACCTCGCGCATCGTTGTCACTGTTGTCGCGGTGAGGTCTGCCCAGTGCTCGACGGCGAAGCCGGCCGACTCGATCGCGGTGCGCAGCGTGGCCGGAGTGGACAGGTGACTGTGCTCGGGCCCCTCCGCCCAGGGCAGCGGATAGTCCAGCGCGCCGCCGTCACCGGCGACGATGTCCCACACGGCGAGCCGACCACCGTGGGCGGTGACCCTGCGCGCCTCGCGATAGAGACGATCCTTGTCGGGCACGTTCATCTGGACGTGCTGGCTGAATACCACCTGGAACGAGGAGTCGGCGAAAGGAAGTTCCGTGACGTCGGCCTGGCGGATGACTATCCGATCGTCCACGCCCACAAGGCGATTGAGCCAACGGGCGGTGTCGCAGTATTCCTCGACCATATCGACGCCGGTGACCCGGCATCGAAAGCGCGCCGCGAGGTAGCGGGCGGTGCCGCCGATGCCGGTACCCGCATCGAGTACCTCGGTCGCGGGCGTCACGTCGATAAGGTCCACGAGCTGGTAGGTCGCGATGCGTCCGCCGCTGTGGAAATCCTCGAGCAGCGCGAGGTCCGCGGCCTCGAGCCGGTCGAGGTCCTTCCCCGCGGCGACGAGGGCCTGTTCGATGTTGATCCGGGTTACCCCGGTCGCGTATTGGGCCGGGATTTGTGTGTCTTTCATATCTGTTCTCTCCGTTGTTCCGGTGGCTGTGCCAGGGCAATCACGGACTTCCCGTTTCCCGACCGACGGGCCGGAGGCGGGTGAGCACCTCGCGGCGGCCGAGGGTGGTCAGCCCGATCTGGGTGGCCTGCTCGATATCGATCACGCCGGTGAGCAGCCCGAGCACGGCGTGCGGGGGGCCGTCCAGGACGAGGTCGGGATCGGCGGCCGCACCGATGCGTGAGCTGACCCGGCCCGCGCCGACATCGAGGACGGCATGCGCA
The DNA here is from genome assembly GCF_050946365.1 of Nocardia sp. CA-107356. Classification (NCBI taxonomy): domain Bacteria; kingdom Bacillati; phylum Actinomycetota; class Actinomycetes; order Mycobacteriales; family Nocardiaceae; genus Nocardia; species Nocardia sp. CA-107356. The sequence continues at coordinate 1,566,901 of NZ_CP191992.1, forward strand.
CCCGACGAGTTGAGCTGAATGATCACCGGCGGCGCCTCCGGATCGACATCGGTGACGAACCACGCCGGTGCGTAGGCGAGCCATTGCGCCTGGAAGGCGTCCTCGGGCCGCACGTCAGTCATATAGCGAAGTCCCCACAGCCCCAGTGCCTTCAGTGCGGGCTCCAGCGCCAGGCCGGTTTCGGTGAGCCGGTAGAGGGTGGTCGCTATGGGCGGCGGCGCATCGTCGCGGCTGATCAGCTCGGCCTGCTCGAGCTCCCGCAGCCGGGTCGACAACAGGTTGGCGGCGATGCCGGGCAGTCCGTTCTTCAGGTCTGTGAAGCGGCACGGGCCTTGGAGCAGCAGCTCGCGAATGATCAGCAGGGTCCACCGGTCTCCCACGACATCGAGCGTCCTGGCGATCGAACAGTACTGGTCGTAGCTCCGCATGCTGCCATCGTAGCGCTGTGAAAGTAGATATCGTCTACTTATTGGTTGAAAATCTCTACTAAATAGTCCTGATGCTCAACTAAGTGGTACTGATGAGCGACCGCGGCCGGGTGCAGATCGTGGTCTTCGCCGATGATTCCGGGGCTATGCGGTCGGTTGGGGGGATCCCGGCAAGGTTGACGCCCGGGCTCCCGGTGAGTGGTTACCGCAGTTCAGCCCGCTGTCCAGGGCCGCAGTTTCTCGGGATTCCGGATCGCCCAGATACGGGTGATCCGGCCGTCGGCGATATCGAAGGCGTAGACCGACACAATGGCGTCGGCGAGCTGCGCCACTAGGCCGGGTTGGCCGTTCACCGTTCGCTCGAGCAGCGTCACCGCTGGGCCGCGGGCGGCGATTTCGATCCAGGTGCGGGCGATCTGCTCGCCGCCGTTGATCGGGCGGAGGAAGGCCGGGGCCAGGCCGCCGCTGTCGGCCGTTGCGGTCGCCTGCGGATCGAGCAGGCCGATCAGAGCCTCGATATCCCTTGTCTCCCAGGCCCGTTTGAAGTCCCTGACCACCTCGGCGCGCTGGGGTCGCGATGGAACCTGCGATGTGCGGACGCGGCTGCGGGCGGAGGAGGCGAGTTGGCGGCAGGCCGCAGGGGTGCGCCCGACGATGTCGGCGACCTCGGCGAAGGAGTAGCGGAAGACGTCGTGCAGGACGAACGCCACCCGCTCGGCCGGTGTCATGGAATCCAGCACGACGAGGAAGGCCATACTGATCGACTCGTCGAGGGTGACCCGGTCGGCGGGATCGGCGGGGGCGGGACCACCGAGCCATTCGGAACCGTCGGGTACCGGCTCCGGAATCCATTCGCCCACATACCGCTCCCGCCTGGCTCGCGCCGAGCCGAGCAGATCCAGGCAGATGCGGCTGGCGACCGTCGTCAACCAAGCGCCGGGCGCCGCCACATCCTGGCGTTGCCGCTCGGATAACGCGTACCAGCGCGCATAGGTCTCCTGCACCACATCCTCGGCCTCGGCCAGTGAGCCGAGGAGCCGGTAGGCGAGGTTGATCAGCTGACGGCGTTCGCTGATCACCGAGCGCAGTTGCGGATCGGTCATGGTGTCGGCTCCTTCGGTTGATGCGGCCCTCACCGAATTGACGAAACAGCGACCCGAACTGTGAGGCGGCCTGACATTCCGACCGGCTGCGTCGTCGGAAGGTTGTGACACTTTCAGCAAAGCAGGAGATCCGGACATGATCAGAATCGGCATCATCCTCGGCAGTACCCGACCCAACCGCAACGGTCCGCAGGTCGCCCAGTGGGTTCTGGACACGGCATCGCGTCGCGGCGATGCCGAGTTCGAACTGATCGACCTGCGCGACCACCCGCTACCGCATCTGGACGAGCCGGTGGCGCCGATGTTCGGCCCCTCCGTACATGAGCACACCCGCGCCTGGGGCGAGCGGATCGCGCCGTTCGACGGTTTCGTGATCGTGACCCCTGAGTACAACCACTCGGCCCCCGGAGTGCTGAAGAACGCCATCGACCACCTGTTCGCGCAGTGGGCCGACAAGGCGGTCGGATTCGTGTCCTACGGCGCGGGTGGCGGCGTCCGCGCGGTGGAGCATCTGCGGCTGGTCTGCAGTGCCCTGCGCATGGCCGATGTGAGCCACCAGGTCACGATCTCGGTGCTCACCGATTTCGAGAACTACACCGCCTTCAAACCGGGCGACCACCATGCCGCAGCCCTGAACACGCTGCTGGATCAGGTCGTCGGTTGGAGCACCGCGCTCGCGCCGTTGCGGCACGCCGCCGCCGAAACCACTCTCATCAATTCCTGAGGAGCCAATCATGCTGACACCAACCGACTTTCGGTCACTCGCGGACCGTGTCGAGATCGAAGCGCTCGGCGGCGAATTCACCGACGCGGTGATGATGCGCGACTTCGACCGCCTGGCATCGCTGTTCACCGACGACGCGGTGCTACGCATCCCCGAGGCGGGTATCGAAGTCGCCGGCCGCATCGAATTCCAGACCAAAATGCGGCTGATGCAAGACGCCTGGGACTATTTCGTTCAGCACACCCATCCCGGCGCGATCGAAATCGACGGCGACACCGCCACCGGCCGCGCCCACATCTGTGAACTCGGCCGGTTGAAAGGCGGCAGTTCGCATCTGAACTACGCGATCTACCACGATCGCTACCGGCGAACGGACGATGGCTGGAAGTTCACCGAACGGGTCTACGAGATCCGCTACCTCGACAACTCGCCGCTGGCAGGCTCACCGCCCGGAGAAAACGGACTGGGCATGGACGTATCCGCTGTGCAGCTGCCCGGCTGATCGCGCGCTGCCCGAGCTCCGGCACCAGGTCCGCCGTCGATCGAGGGGTACTGCCTGCGCTTCTGCAGCGCAGCCGCCGCGCGCTCCTAGGGTGTGGTGGTTGTGGTGCGGTAGAACTCGGCTGCGGTGAGGGTGTCGGGGACACCGAGTTCGGCGGCAACCGCGGTGATCGCGGTGGCACCGACGGCAAGGTCGGCTCGGCCGTCGGTGGTGAAATACGGTGCGATGAACGTCTTCCAGTGGGCCCGGACTTCGTTTGCGGTGTGTCGGCCGAGGAACGTCTGGAGATACCGCACCGTCGTGTCGGGTTCGTTGTGGATCACGTGCAGCGCGCGTCGATGGGCTCGTACGACGGCCTGGACCGCGGGGTCGTCAGGGCGAATGTAGGTGGGGTCGACGGCCACACCTACGGTGGGGACTCGGAAATAGTCGCCGACCCAGGCCAGCACCTGCCAGCCCTGCTCGGCGGCTATTGCCTCCGGCGCCATCGTGCTGCCGACCAGGGCGGCGTCGATTCTGCCGTCGTGCAGCCAGCGCAGATCCATGCCGTAATCGCCGGGCGAGCGGACAGTGGTCTGGATGTCGCGGTCCGGATCGAGACCGGCGCAGCGCAGCGTGATCCGGGCGAAGCAACCGGGTGCGGTGTGGGGGGCGTGCACCGCCAGCCGCCGCCCGGCCAGGTCGGCCAGGGAGGTCGGGCCGGGGCGGGCAAGGAATTAGAACAGTGGGCGGTGGGTGTTGACATTGAGTGCGACCCAGGGGACGCCATTCGTCAGCCGGGACAGCAGTGCCCGGCCGAGCCCGATAGTGGCGCCGCGCCGCAGCCGCTCCTCGTCCCAGGTGCAGCCGTCGCGCAACGCGACGTGAACGCCCTCATCGGCGTAGTAGCCCTGCTGGTCGGCGATGTAGGCAACCAGTTCTTCGTGCAATCCCCGCCCGACGTAGGCGAGATCGATCGTGTACATGAACGTTCCTCCTTCATCGTGTCACCGCCACGCGCCGCGCATGCCGGGTGCCGTGGGCCCGGCCACTGTGGCCCATGGTGCTGAGGTGACGTATGCCGGATGCAGTGCGGCCGTCGGCCGGACTCGGACGGTATGGCCGGTGTGCGCAGGACAGCGAGGCGTCAGTACATGGACATCCCGCCGTTGACCGCGGCAGTGGTGCCGGTCATGAAGGCGTTGTCCTCGCTGGCATAGAAGGCGACCGCTTGGGCGACGTCGCCTGTGTGCGCTAGGCGCCCCAGGGGGGTGGCGGCCACTTGTCGCTGTTTGTTCTGGTCGTCGAGCACACCCGCGATGCGGGTGTCCGCCACCGGGCCGGGCTCGACGACGTTGACCGTGATGCCGAGCGGACCCAGCTCCTGGGCGAGGTACCGGGCGAACTGCGCCAATGCGGCTTTGGCCGTGCCCAATGCGATCATGCCTGCTCGGGGCTGGCGACTCAGACCGGTACCGAGGTAGATCAGGCGTCCCCAGCCTCGTTCGGTCATACCGGGCAAGACGGCTTTGGTGACCGTGAACGCCGCACGCATTTCGTCGTCGAGCTTGCCGCCCAGTTCTTTCCACGTCATGTCCTGGAAGGGTTTGATCGCATACGGGGTGAGCGCGTTGTGTACGAGCACGTCGGTGCCGCCCCACGCCGCCTGGACCTGTACGATCATGGTCGCGACCGCTGCTGTATCGCGCACATCGGCCTGCACTGCCATGGCCTGGCCGCCTGCGGCCCCGATACCGGCCACGACCTCCTCGGCTGCCGCGCCGCTGTGGAGGTAATTGACCACCACACGCATCCCTCGCGCGGCCAGCAGGCGCGCGGTGGCCGCACCGATTCCACTGCTGGCCCCTGTCACCAATGCCACCCTGCCGGTTGTCCCAGTCACAGTTCCACCTCCTGCTGATCATCGCGGGCAGTCGGCACGACCGCCCCGAGTTCTTCATCGTCGGTGCCGGGATGTGCGGGGCGGATCGCCCCGTAGAGCACGATGTCGACCGTCGCCCGCAGCAGATCGGCCGCAGTCCAGTCGAGTGTGTGGGGCAATTGCGAGGTGAGCAGCCGCTCCAATGCGCCGCGGGTGATCTCACCCAGCAGTTCGGGTGGCGTCGGCAGCAGTCCCTGCCGGTGCCCGTCCCGGAACAGCTCGTCGAGCCGCCGGTAGACCACCGCGTCCACCCGCTGCTCCACGTACTCGCGCAACATCGGATCGCCCCGCCCTGTCGCGAGCTGCGCTGCGCCGATCCGCCCGAGCTCACTGCCTGCCGCGATCAGGAACCGCTGGACCCGTATATCCAACGGCTGCCCTGCTACGTCCTCGGCCGCCGCCAGCAACGTGCGCTCCACCGCCGCGAATTGTCGATCCAGCACCGCAGTGAGCAGGGTGCGCTTGTCCGGGAAATGACGGTAGATCGTCTTCTTGCTCATCCCGAGCTCGCGAGCGAGATCGTCCATGCTCACCCGCGCGAGTCCCGGTGCGAAGAACAGGCGACCGGCCGCCGCCACGATCACGTCGGCACGCTGCCCGCCACCGTCGGAAACTTGAGATACAAAATTAGTTTCCATAGTTTCCAGGTTTCTCCCCACGCCCTTCGCTGTCAAGACGCATCTTCCGGGCGAAGAAGACCGCACCAGGTTGAATCGCAGCGGGCGACCGAGTCCGGCGGACGTTCCTCGGCCGCCGCCCTCGCCGCCGCCCAAACCGCAACCTTGATCGCCGCCGCCATCGCAGGCACCGTCGCAATGTGCCGAGCCCAACGCACCACCCGCCCCCTCGACCAAACCGCCGACGCCCTCGAAAACGTCGTCCGCGCCGTCACCGGCCAGACCCTGGATCAGTCCGATAACGGTCGGCGCCTCGACCGAATAGCAGCTGCCACAAGGTGTTCCGAAGATCCAGGGTTTCTCGCCGCGAACTTGTGGCCGTTGGAGTTCTGCCGTACATCGAAGATCCGCGTGTCGATCGAGTCGGGGACCACATGATCGGGGTGTGGAGAAGTCTTCGGCGGAGGCGTCGTTCTGCCCGCTGCGGATCCTTGAATCCAGTGGACACAGTACGAGTGTGAACTCGTCGAGTCGGCCAGTGTCCAGTAGTGCTCTACCCGAATTCCTCGCCGCCCGATAATGGGGGAGCGGGTAAGATTCTGCTGGTCAGGCCGGGTTCGGTGGATTTCTGGACTCGGTGCGGTCGTGCATGATCGGACGGTGTGGATAGCAAGGATTAATTGTGAGACACCATTTTCGGAGGACCAATCATGTCTCGTTACTCTCGTCTTATCGCCGCAATGTGTGCGGGATTTGCCGCGGCACTGGCAGTCGCCGCTGGTGCGCAAGCCGAGCCGGATGACCCGGGCATCCCCTGCGGGTCCAACATGGTCTACAACACTCATCGCGAATGCGTACCCGTCGGCAGCTTCTGTACGTTGTCGGATGGCATGATAATCGGGACCATCGGGCCCGATGGCCGTTGCGTCATCCCCGGTATGAATACCTGAACGGCGACGTCGTCGAATTCCCCTGTGACACCTAATTTTGGTCAGGTGCAGGTGATTTCGGGTAATGGGCGTGAAGATACCGGGGGTTCATCGGGTCACGGGGTCGGCGGATTACCGGCCTCGGGGGTACATCGTTACTACGGTGCCGTCGGTGTTGGCGGCGAGGTATGCGCCACCATAGTCGTCGGTTAGGTAGACCATGACGGTTGGCTGATTGTTGTTGAAGGTCCAGGATGGGTCGACGATTACGTAGCGGAGGGTTGGGGTGGGGATGCCGAGGCTTTCGTCGGCGGTGCGGAGCAGGGTCGGGAGGATATCCCAGTTGATCGAGCTCAGCTTTACCGTGGCGGCGTCGGAGAGTGCGCCGCCCGCGCCTTTTCGGGTGGCTGTTCCGTCGCGGTAGACGAACAGGTCGAAGAGGGTGGGTTTGTTCTTGACCGGGGCGCCGACGTTGGCGTAGGTCGGGTAGAAGGTTGCCTCGTTGAATTCGTCACTGCCGGAGATATTTTCGAGTGCGGTGATCGCCTGGCGGATACCGCTCGGGGTGAGGAGGTCGACGGAGTTTCCGGGTACGGGTGCCGACGTCGAGCCGGTGGATCGGGTCGTGGGTGCAAGGCTGCCGGTTGCCGGGGGAGTGCTCGGAATGGCCTGGCTTCCGGTTGAATCGGGTCGCAGCGCGACGATCACCATGGCGGCGACGACTGCGGTGACGGCAATGGCCGCGGCGAGTCCGATAACGACTCCGCGCGAAAGTGGTTTGCGCGCAGAATGATTCATAGATAGGTGAGGTGCCGAGTTGTGCACGCCGCCCGGTCCGTGGGGTGCGCCGGGGCGGTGCGTACCGACTCCACCAGGCAGGTTGGCCGCGCCAGGTGCATTGAACCCACCCGGTGCGTTACCCGCGCCCGGGGTATCGAACGAGCCCGGCGAGCTGGCTGCGCCCGGAGCGTGGATCGCGCCTGGAGAGTCGAACCCGCCGGGGGTATTGAAGGCACCTGGTGCATTACCTGCGCCGGGGGTATCGAACGCGCGCGGCGAGCTGGTTGCGCCCGGAGAGTTCAACGCGCCAGGAGCACTGAACGCACCCGGTGCGTCACCTGCGCCAGGGGTATCGAACGCGCCTGGTGAACGAGCTGTTCCCGGAGACTTGACCGTGCCGGGGGTGCTGAATGCACCCGGTACATCGGCCGCGCCGGGAGCGTTGACCGCGCCCGGTGAATTGACCGCTCCTGGAGCACTGAACGCATCGGCCCCGGAACCACCGACCCCATCGGACCGATTGAACATTCCTGCCGCACCGATACCCCCGGGCGCGCCAATAGCCTGCGCAAGCATCCGATCCACCTGCTCGGCAGTCGGCCGACGACTCGGATCGGGTACGAGCAGCGCCGCGAGCACGGCTGTCAAAGCCCCGGCTCGCTTCGGCGGCGGAACCTCACCTCTGATGACGGCCGCCAGCGTGGCGACGGTCGACTCACGCCGCATCGGGTGAAACCCCTCCACCGCGACATAGAGCACCAGACCGAGCGACCATAGATCGGACGCCGGATGTCCCTCCTGACCGCTCAGCCGTTCCGGCGCGACATAGTCCAGCGAGCCCACCACACTGCCGGTGGAGGTCAATCCGTTCATGCCATTGATCGCCGCGATACCGAAATCGGTCAATACCGGTGAACCATCTTCGCGCAGTAGCACATTCGCGGGTTTGATATCGCGGTGCAGCACACCCACCTGGTGTGCGGCGCGCAGGGCGGCGAGGATGCCGCGGCCGAGCTGCGCCACTGGGGTGGGCGGCAGCGGTCCACGGGCCAGATGATCGGCGAGACTCTGCCCGCGAACCAGTTCCATCACGATCCATGGATGTGCCACTTCGGGCGAATCCACGATGTGGTGGATGGCGACGACATTCGGATGGCCGATCCGAGCCAGCGCCCTGGCCTCGCGCAGGACCCGCTCACGGTGCACGCCGGGTGAACTGCCCGCATCATCGGCTTCCGCCCGTACCTCTTTCAGCGCGACCTCGCGATGCAGCGCGAGGTCATACGCCCGCCACACCGTCCCCATCCCGCCGCTGCCGAGCGGCTCGAGCAACTCGAAACGCCCGTCGACCACTGTCCGCCCGGAAATCACGGCGCAAGCCTATGTGCATTGCCGCACCCACGCGACATGCGTGTTTCACATGGGGCGCAACATCATCGATCGGCGGGGTGGGGCAGTCCAGTCCAGGGCTGCACGACCTGAGAATTCACCTCCGCGGGCAGCGGCGCGGATGGTGCTTCGCGAGGGACTTCGCTGCGGGTATTGAGCCAAGCTCCGACGAACATCAGCGCCGCACCGAGGCCCTGCACGGCGGAGATGGATTCCCCGAGCAGCACCCACGCACAGCTGAGCCCGAAGGCGGGGACGAGGAACATCGCGGCGGACGCGGCGGCCGGACCGACCTGACCGACCGCGCGGTAGTACAGGACATAGGCGAGCGCGGTCGGCAGCATCCCGAGATATACCTGGTTGAGCCAGAATTCGAGATCGAGTTCGGACCACCGCACATCTGCGAGATCCGGTGCGGCGATGAGCCCGAGCGCGAGCGTGCCAGCAGCGGTGGCGTACACGGTGACGGTCCGCGCCGAGAGCCTGGACAAGAGCGGCGCTCCGAAAATCGTATAACTCGCCCAGCAGGCCGCCGCGGCGAGAAAGACGAGATCGCCGAGCAGTCGATGGGATCCGCTCGCCGGAATTCCGAGGAAGAACACACCCGCGCCAGCGATCGCTGTGGTCAGCCCGATCAGACGGATGGGTGATAAGCGGGTACGTCCGAGCAACGCTGTCACGGCAACCGTGAAAATCGGTGCGGCCATGGGCACGATCACACTCCCGTCGGCCGCGGGCGCCAGCGAAAGGCCGAGGAAGAACAGAAAGTTGTAGCCGAACACACCGACGAGTCCGAGCGCGGCGGCGCGCGCGGCATCGACGGCGGGCAGGCGCGGTGGCCGCAGCGCGATGAGCAGCACGACCGTGCCGATCAGGAATCGCAGGAATCCCGCGACCGCATGCGGCACCTCGTTCACCGCGAGCTTCGAGGAGGCGAACGCGCTGCCCCACAACGCCATGACCAGGACCAACAGTAATCGGATACGCACGGATCAATACTCGGCGGGGGGCGCGAACAAGTCTTGAACGCTGGTGCGGCGACAATGGATCGGTGACCGAGCGCGAATGGGTCGACTACCGGCGGATGGCGGACCGGCCGGTCGAGGTCATGCATGCGCATTTCGAACGGCACGTCTACGACCTGCACAGTCACGAGACGTATTCCTTCGGATTGACCGAATTCGGCGCGCAGACCTTCGACTGCCGCGGCGCAACGCGCACCAGTACGGCGGGCATGGTGATGGCCTTCAATCCGGACGAGCCGCACGACGGCCACAGTACGACCGAACTCGGATTCACCTATTGGATCGCCCATATCGGATCCGAGTTGATCACCGATCTGCTCTCCGACCGGGCGGGCCGTCCGACCGGTCTGCCGTTGTTCGCCGATCCGGTGCTGCGGGATCCGGTGCTGTCGGCCGCGCTCGCCAGGCTGTGCGCGAGTCTGATCGGGCCCGCCTCCGAGCTCGCCGCCGATGAGGCACTTGCCGCATCGGTCGCGGCGTTGGTGCAGCGTGGCACTCGCACACCAGCGAAAACATCAGTCGTGCAGGCTGGTTCGGCAGCCGATATCGCGCGACGGGTCCGTGCCGTACTCCACGATCGGTATCTCGAACCCATCTCCATGGGCGATCTGGCCGAGGCGACCGAGTGCAGCAGGTTCGCGCTGTACCGCGCCTTCCGCGCCAACTACGGACTGGCGCCGAGCGATTACCAACGACTGCTCCGGTTGCGCACAGCCCGCCGATTGATTGCCGCTGGTCGACCGATCGGTCAGGCGGCGGTCGATGCCGGATTCGCCGATCAAGCACATCTGACCCGCTGGTTCCGGCGCTGTTATGGCATCACACCCGGCGTCTATCTCGAGGCCGGATAACAGCTCAGAACTCGACAGGTTCGAGCGTCGCACCGAGGAATGTCACGAAATCCGGTCCCTCGGTGAAGCTTTCGGAGGTCTCCTCGCCGACGTAGACGTCCAGATGCCGCGGGCCGCCGAGACCTGGCGTGAATTCGTCACCGATCCTCCAGGTGGCGGCGCTGAATCTGCTGCACACGCTTTCGGATTCGCTATCGACGGTCCCACAATCGGTGAGCCGCAACCGAGTTCCCGGCTCCAGTTCGTCCGCAGCCGCACTCTCGAACGGGTGCAGCGCCTCGCCGCGGGTATCGCGCGGCTCGGTGTCGAGCCAGAAGCCGACATCATAGGACCAGTTCAGGAATTCGCCCGCGTGGTCGCCGCTGGTGATCCGGCCGGTGCCCTCATCGCGCACCACATCGACGAAATCGCCAGGGAGCGAGCCGATTTCGATATTGGCGTCGGTGCATTCGAGATCGCTGCAACCGCGCACGGTCTCGGATGACCCGGAGTGATAGGACTCGACCGCGGTGTAATAGACCGTCACCGTCCAGCCGTCCCATTCGTCGGTCTCGGTGCTGAGTCCGCAGCCGGAGGCGAGCGGCGACGCCACGAGCAGCGTCGTCGCGATTACCCCGAACCCGAACCTCACCGCAGCGATAATGCCCGACTGTCCGGGCGGTGCGCTACTCAGTACCTGACGGGCGCGGCCAGGGGTTGTCTTCGATGTGTTCGATCGACTCGTTGAAACGGGAGACGAGCTGGCTCAGCTGTGCGATATCGGCGGTATTCCAGTCGGCGACGACCGCTCCGATGCCTTCGTGGCTCTGCTCCCGATCGGCGGCGACCAATTCCAGGCCCTTGGCGCTGGCCCGGATCTTGCGGGCGATGCCGCCCTCCGGATCAGGGACGCGCTCGACCAGGCCCTGCTTCAACATGGCGGCGACCTGCCGGTTGATGGTGGAGATATCGAGTTGGAAGGCCTCCGACAGCTCGCGCAGGCTGAGCGGGGAATCGATCTCCAGCCTGGTCAGGATCAGATACGCCGACCGATCGAGCTGGAATCCCGGCCGCCGCAGCAGCGAGGCGGGGAAGTGCCGGGACAGCAGGGTCAACTCGAAAACGAGGCGGGTGAGCGCTTCGTTGTCTGCGGGACCTGGTTCGGGCATGGCCCACACTATGTCGGCTGAATCACGTCGATAGCAAATTGTGCACGATACATAGGATGTGTACCGTACACATTTATGACTGTTGCAGCCGACGCGTCTCCGACCGTCACCGCGCACGACGCCCGGCGCCGTCCCGCATCCGGCCAGCTCATCGCGACCCTCGGCATGGTCGGTGTCGTCGTATCGCTGATGCAGACGCTGGTCATTCCGATCATCCCCACGTTGCCGACGCTGCTGGACACCTCCGCGTCCAATGCGTCCTGGGTGATCACCGCGACTCTGCTCGCCGGTGCCGTGGCGACCCCGATCAGCGGCCGACTCGGCGATATGTTCGGCAAGCGGCGAGTTCTTTTCGCCAATCTGGTGTCGCTGGTCGCCGGTTCGGTGGTCTGCGCGCTGTTCTCCTCGCTGGTTCCCGAAATCATCGGGCGCTCGCTACAGGGTGCGGCCGTCGGTGCGATCCCCCTCGGCATCAGCATCATGCGCGACGAATTGCCTGCTGAGAAGGTGGGCTCCGCGATGGCGATCATGAGCGCGACGCTCGGTGTCGGCGGTGCGCTCGGCCTGCCGCTCGCGGCGGCGATCGCGCAGAACGCGGACTGGCACATGCTGTTCTGGACCGCGGCCGGACTCGGCGTCGTTTGTGCGGCACTGGTTTTCGTCTTCGTGCCGGAGTCGCCGGTGCGCACACCGGCGCGGTTCGACTTCGGTGGTGCCCTCGGGCTGTCGATTGCGTTGCTGTCGTTGTTGATTCCGATCACCAAGGGCGCGGACTGGGGTTGGGGCAGTGCGAGCATCCTCGGCCTGTTCGCGCTGTCGGCGGTGGTGTTCCTCATCTGGGGCTTCTTCGAACTGAAGCAGCGCTCGCCATTGGTCGACCTGCGGGTCTCGGCGCGACCGCGCGTGCTGTTCACCAACTTCGCTTCCATCGCGGTCGGGTTCGCCCTCTACGGCATGTCGCTGACCTTCCCGCAGCTGATGATGGCGCCGGAGCAGACCGGATACGGTTTCGGCCTGTCCATGGTCAACGCCGGATTGGCGCTGGCCCCGACGGGATTCGTGATGATTCTGCTGTCACCGGTGTCCGCGCGACTTTCGGCCGCCCGCGGCCCGAAGGTCACGCTCGCGCTCGGCTCGGCGGTGATCGCGGTCGGCTACCTGTGCGCCGTGGTGCTGATGAACAGCGTCTGGGAGCTCATGGTGGCGGCAATGATCGTCGCGGGTGGTGTCGGCCTGGCCTACGCCGCGATGCCCGCGCTGATCATGGGCGCGGTCCCGGTTACCGAGACCGCAGCGGCCAATGGCCTCAACTCGCTGATGCGTTCGATCGGCACGTCCACCTCCTCGGCTGTGATGAGTGTGGTGCTGGCGCATATGACGATGCAGCTCGGCCCGCACGTGTTCCCTTCGCGCGACGGTTTCCACACCACCTTCCTGATCGCGACCGCCGCCGCGCTGGTCGCGATCGTGCTCACACTGATCATTCCGATGCGCAAGGCAGCGGATGCCGCCGATAAGGCCGGGCACGCCTGATCATCGGGCGCGCGCGCCCGAACGGCCTCGGGGCCGATCCTCAACGGCGAGGATCGGCCCCGTTGTCGTCGGGAACTCCGGCGGCGAATTCGGCGAACCGGGCGGCGATCCGGTCCGGAAACTCGCCATTGATGGCGTGCGACGCCTGCGGCCACACCTCCACCTGAGCGCCCGGAATGGTCCGCGCGGTCGCGGCAGCGCGCTCGGCATCGTGAACAATGCTGCGCCCGCCCAATATTGCGAGCACCGGCACTGTGATGGCCGTGAGTTCGGCTTCGGTCGGCCGCGCTGGCATGGGCTGCGCTCCGGTGAAATCGCGCATGCCCGAAGCGATCAGACGCCCCTCCGGTACCGAATCATCGGCACGGGCACCGCCGGAGATCCAGCTCAATAGCCAGTAGCGCACCTGCATCGGCAAACCGGGAATGACGCTACCGAGCGATACCGTGATCATCTTCCAGGTCAGCGGCGCAAAGGTATTCGCGGGATCGAGCAGTGTCACCGAGGCGACGCATTCGGGGCGATGGATGGCCACCTGGGCGGCGAGCCAGCCGCCGATGCTCACACCGAGCAGATGCGCGCGCGCGAGCCCGAGCCCCGCAAGTGCCTCGGCGACCCACGCGGCCTGATCTGGCGCACTGACCAGCGGTTTGCGTTGGGTGCTCGCGCCGGGCTCGCCGATGCTGTCGATCGACCACACAGTGCGCTCGGCCAGCAGCCCGGGCAGATTCGCCCGCCACATCGGTGTCGACGCCTGCCGACCGGACAGCAGCACCAGCGGTGTCCCGCCCTTATCGCCGAAGCGATAGCCGCGCACCGGCCCGAACTCGGTGGATACGGCCACGCGCTCGACCGGTTCCGGCAGCTGCGCCATGCCGTCGCGATAGGCCGCAGCGAAGCGGTCGAAACCCGCTCGGCTCGCGAAGTATCCGACCTTCTCGCTGGGCTTACCGATATTGGGCTGGAGGAACAACTCGTCGGACGTCATCGCTTCGACCCTAGCCGCGGGTCGAGCGCCATGCCATTGACCTTGTGGGCATATCGGATCGGTCGATTCGATCACGCTAGGGTGCCAGTTCCACCGACTCGGTGTAGCGGCGCGCGAGCGTGCGCAGATGTGCGACCAACTCGGGCGGGCCGTCGACTCGGAAGTCCATCATCAGCATGCTCAGGTAGATGGCAATGGTCTCCAGGGCATCCGCGCCGGTCAGCAGGATGCAGGTATCGGCATCGACCGCCTCAACCACGCCAACGGCCGGGTTGATGCGGGCGATCACCGTCTCCGCGGGGGCCAGGACCGTCACGCGAGCGTGCACTTTCCATCCGGTGGTGGCGATATCGCGCATGACGAAGGCAACCAGGTCGTCATCGGGCAGTGATCGCGCGGCGAACCGCCGCGATCCCGGCACTGCCCGCTGCACCTGGGCGACGGGAATCGCACGCCAGGAGTGGGTTTCGAGGTCGTAGGCAACCAGATACCAACGACGCTGCCAGTTGATCAGCCGGTAGGGCTCGATGTCGTTGTCCGCATCGGTATCCAGACCGATCAGCACGGTGGCGCCATCGCGAATAGCGCTGGCGAGGGTGGTGAGCACGGCGGTGGGGACGGGGGCGTCCGGTTCGCGTGAACCGGTGGTCGCCGGTCCGATCGCGGTGGCGTTGCGCAGCGCGGTTACCTTGCGCTGCAAGCGTTTCGGCAGGATCTGTTCGAGTTTCGCCAGCGCGCGGGCAGCGTTGTCGGTGATATCGGCGATGCCGGTGGAGCCGTCCTCGGCCAGGCCGATCGCCACGGCCACCGCGACCGCCTCATCGTCATCGAGCAGCAGCGGTGGCATGGTGGTGCCGCGACCGAGCCGGTAGCCACCGATCGCGCCTCGCTCGGCGTGTACCGGATAGCCGAGTTCGCGTAGTCGCTGAATATCGTTGCGCAGTGTGCGGTCGGTGATGTCCAGCCGTTCGGCCAGCTCACGGCCGGTATGCGCACGGTCCTGCAGCAGCGATAGCAAGCGCAGGACTCGCGTTGTGGTGGCCGCCACTGTCGCCTCCCCAAATCTTTTCGAACGAAGCCGAGATATTAGGAACGAAAATAGCCTAATGGCCTCATAGGCTTGGTGACATCAGCAAGAAGCGCACCGCACAATCCGAAAGGCCCGCAATGAACCTCACCGCCACCGCCACCGCCGCCATCGCGACCCTCAGCCCCGTCTGGCGCGAGGCCCTTTCCTCCTCCTACCGTGCGCTGGCCGATATCGTCGCCGGTATCGGCGACGATCAGTGGCACCTGCCGACCCCGTGCTCGGAATGGGATGTCACGCAGGTGATTCAGCACGCCGCCGGCGATCAGCTCGCCTATGCCAAGGCGCTCGGTATCGGAAACGGCCCCGCCGACAACCCCTTCGCCCCCTCCGGCGCCATCGAGGGCACGGCCGCCGAACTGGTGCGCGATGCGATCGAGCAGACCTCGGCCGCCTGGGCATCGGTTTCCGATGAGACCGAAACCGTCCCCACCCCGCTGCCGCACGGCGCGCTGCCGACCCCGGTCGCCGCGGTCATGTGCGCACTGGACGCCGCCGTGCACGCCTGGGATATCGCGATCGCCACCGGACAGGCGTCCCCGTTGAACGACGAACTCGCTGGCCAGCTGCTCACCGCGGCGCGGACCGCGAACCCGGCGCCGGGCGGCGGTCCGGAAGCGGAAATCGTTGAGCCGCTGCGTCAGTGGGGTGCCTATGCCGCGATCGTCGATGGCGAGGCGGGCGATACGGTGGTCGACGAACTGCTGCGCTACCTGGGGCGTGATCCGCAAGCATGATCCGGCCGGGGCCTCGGCCCCACTCCGGTCAGCGAGCGGTGACGAACCCCTCGGCGACCATCCAATCCCTAGCTACCTCGGCAGGTTCGCGGCCATCCACGTCGACCTGGCGATTCAATTCGGTGATCGCCTCGTTCGTCAGCTTCTCGGAGATCGGTGCCATGATGTCCGCGACCTGGGGGTGGGCGTCGGCGAAGGACTTGCGCATCACCAGCGCCGCATTGTATTTCGGGAAGAATCCGAGGTCGTCCTTCAGCAGGACGAGTCCGAGGGCCGGAATTCGGCCATCGGTGGCGGCGACCGAACCGAACCGACACTGCTTCGCATCGGCGGTGGCCTGATAGACCACCGCGTCCTGCACGATCTGCTTGTGCACCTTGCCGACATCGATCCCGTACTTGCGCGCCATGCCGGGATAGCCGTCTTGGCGCACATTGAATTCGGTGCCGACACACGTCGCGGCGGCAGCCGGATCGGTGCTGATCAGCCGGGCATAGTCGGATAGTGTGACAACACCGGTCTCCTTCGCGGTGGCGGCGCTCATCACCAGCGCGTAGGTGTTGTTCATCGGCGCCATATCCGTCCACACGATGCCGTGCGCGGCCAGGTCGGCGTCGCGGACCGCCTCGAACTGACCGACCTCATCGGGGACCGGTTTCTCGTTGCCCAGATAGTTGATCCAGCCGGTGCCGGTGTATTCGTAGGAGATATCGATCTGTCCGTGCAGCTGGGCATCGCGAACACTATTGGAGCCCTGGATATTCGTCAGATCGCGGACCTGCGCACCCGCTGCGGACAGGGCGAATTCGATGAGGTATCCGAGGATGTTCTGCTCGGTGAAATCCTTGGAGCCCACCGTGATCGCCACACCGTCGAGTTCCGGCACCGGACGGATACTGCCGGGGCCCACCCGAAGCGGGACCGCGCTGCCCGACTGTAATCCGCAGCCGCCCAGCACGAATACGGCTGCGATGGCGAGTATCCACGCCCTCACTTCAACCCCCTCGGACCGAGATACTGTTCGGCCAACGCACCCAGCCAGTCGACGAGCAGCGCCAGCGCGACCGCCAGCACGGCTCCGACCACCAGCGTGACGTTATCGCGCAGCTTGTACCCGGTATCGATCAGAATGCCGAGACCGCCCGCGCTCACCAGGAACGACAGCGTCGCGGTACCGACGGCCAGCACGAGTGACGTGCGCAGCCCGGCCAGAATGTAGGGAATGGCGAGCGGAAATTCGATGCGGCGCAACACCGTGAGAGCCGACATGCCCTGGCCGCGCCCGGCATCGATGACCGCGCTATCCACCTGCTGGTAGCCCAGAATCGTATTGCGTAGCACCGGAAGCAATGAATAGAACGCGATCGGCGCGACGCCGATCCAGAAGCCGGTGGTACGGGTGGCCAGGTAGAACAGCACGATCAGGCCGATGGCGGGTGCGGCCGCGCCGATATTGGCGATACCGACGAAAAGCGGTGCCAGACGGCGGTATCCGGGCCGAGTGAGCAGCGTACCGAGCGGTACCGCCACCGCGACGACGATCACCACCACCGTCGCGGTGATCAGCACATGCTGCCAGGTGACGGTCGCGATATTGTCTACGCTGATGCTGGCCTGCTGGGTGGCCGTGAGATCACGCCGGAATGCCCACACCAGTACGCCCGCGGTGAGGATCAGCACGAGCGCCGGTTGGACGAGTAGCCGAATCCGTTCGGCCCGACGCAGTGTTGTCGGCGAGGCGCTGGCCGGTGCGGTGGTCGCCGTGGTCATGCCGGCGTGCCCGTTTCCGCGCCCGTGTGCGTTGCGCGCATGGCCGACAGATGACCGACGAGCGTATCGATCGTGATCAACCCCGCGTACTCGCCGCGGCGCCCGGTGACGACCGCCGTCGCGGTCTGCTCGGCGAGCAAGGCCTCCAGCGCATCCTGCAACGTCGACTGCAACGACAGTTGCTCACCGACCGGTGATCCGCTCTCACGCAACGAATTCGCGTGCGCCAGTTGCTCACTCGACACCCAGCGCAGCGGCCGCTGATGCGCGTCGAGAAGCAGCGCCCACGGCCAATCCCGTCCGGCCAGCGCGGCGCGGACGCTATCCACCGAATCGGTCTCGACCGCCGTCGGGCAATCGCCGAGCTCGACATCGCGCACGCGGGTGAGGGTGAGCTGTTTGAGTGAGGCGTCCGCGCCGACGAAACCGGCCACGGTCCGGTCCGCCGGATCGGCGAGGATCGCCGCCGGAGTGTCGTACTGCAGAATGCGGGATTGATTGCCCAGCACCGCGATTCGGTCGCCGAGCTTGACCGCCTCGTTGAAATCGTGGGTGACGAAGACGATGGTCTTGCCCAGTTCGGATTGCAGGCGCAGCAGTTCGTCCTGCAGCAGTCCGCGGGTGATGGGATCGACCGCGCCGAACGGCTCATCCATCAACAGCACCGGTGGATCGGCCGCCAGCGCGCGCGCCACGCCGACGCGCTGCTGTTGACCGCCGGAGAGCTGCCTGGGGTAGCGGTGGCGGTAGGTGTCGGGATCCAGGCCGACCAGATCGAGCATTTCGTCGGTCCGCGCGGCGACCTTCTTGCGGTTCCAGCCGATCAGACCCGGCACTGTCGCAACGTTTTTCGCGACGGTCATATGCGGGAACAGCCCGGCCTGCTGGATCGAATAGCCGATGCCCCTGCGCAATTGGTCCGGATTCACACCCGTGACATCGCGACCGCCGATCGTGATGGTGCCCGAGGTGGGTTCGATCAGTCGGTTGATCATCCGCATGGTGGTGGTCTTACCGCAGCCGGACGGCCCGACGAGTACCACGATTTCGCCGGCCGGGATGGTCAGTGAGACTTGATCGACGGCCGGATCACGTTGTCCCGGATAGCTTTTGGTGAGCGTCGAGCACGATCTCGACGCCGGATACCGCCGATGCCGAACTGTCGCCGCGGGTTTCGGTATCAGTCACGAATTCCCCTAGAGGTGGTGAGACGGCCGACGATGACGAAGATCCCGTCGAGAATCAGCGCGAGCACGACGATCAGGATCGTGCCGACCAGCGCCTGCGGCACCGCGTTCGGGCTGCCGAGCCGGGCCAGGCCGGAGAAGATCAGGTTGCCGAGTCCGGGCCCCTTGGCGTAGGCGGCGATGGCGAGGATGCCCATGATCATCTGGGTGCTGACGCGCATGCCGGTCAGGATCGATGGCCAGGCCAGTGGCAGTTCGATGCGCGCGAGTACCCGCAGCCGATTCATGCCGACCCCGCGCGCGGCGTCGACGATCGCTGGATCCACCGAGGCCAGCCCGATAATGGTGTTGCGCAGAATCGGCAGCAGGGCATAGAGCACCAGCGCGGTGATGGTCGGGCCGACGCCGAGTCCGAGGAATGGAATCAGCAGCCCGAGCAGCGCGAACGACGGCACCGTGAGGATGGCGCTGGCCAGCGCGGTCGCCACCGACGAACCGAACGGGCTGCGATAGACCAGCACCCCGATCAGTACGGCGACGATCGTCGCGATCAGCAACGACTGCACCACGGCCGAGACGTGCAAATACGAGTCGGTGATCAGCTGTGCGCGCCGATGCACTACGAACGTCCACAGTGTGTCCAGGGCGGTACCTCCCCGTTGCCCGATGTCCTCGGAGACTATCGTGTCGGCCGCCCGGCCGGGACAGAAATCGGCCGGTACGGCACGGCAATAGCCAAGTGGCGCTGTGCCTCTGACGAGACTGCCCCGCACCCGGCCCGTTGAAACCAGCCAGCGGGAACCCGGAGGCATCCTCGTTCGTCCTAGTGAGCAAGGGCCGAGCCTCGGCGGCTGGAGGGGGAATATGTCGGAGCAACAGCTGGCGGTCCGGCCGCGCTATTGGTGGCTGGTGCTCGGTGTCGTGGTGGTGACTCTCATTGCGGCGGGTGTGTTCGGTATCCACTGGTGGCAAGACCACTTGACCGACCCCGCCATTGTCGGCGACCGGTTGACGACGTTCCCCGCCATCGACAGATCAACGCTGGATCCGACCCGAGGCCGGATCGTCACGGTGCTCGAGCATGAGTTCGACTCTCCCGGTGACGGCCCCGAATACGCTGAGGGAGTTGACGAGCCGTGGTGCGCCGACTTCGTCAGCTGGGTGCTGCGGGAGGCGGGTGCGCCGCTGACCAACCCGAATTCCGGATCGTGGCGGATTCCGGGTGTGTACACGCTGCAGGAGTACTACCAGGGCGCGGGTCGTTTCGTGCCGATCGGTTCGGAATATCAGCTGCACACCGGTGACGTGCTGCTTTACAGTGAGCAGAGCCCCTTCGGTCAGCACACGAATATCGTCCTCACGGCCGATGAGACAACCGTGACGACCATCGGGGGCAACGAGTTCGGCGGGGTCTCGATTCACCGCTTCACGCTGGCCGAGGCGCCCGGGGTGGTCGGATTCGGCCGGCTGTGAATAGTGTTGCGGCTCAGCCGGTCCGCTTAGTGCGTGTGCACCGTCGGCGGGTCCTGCGGCAACACTTACCATTGACCCGACGGCGCCCGGCAGCGCCGTCGCTCGGTCCCTGTCCTGCTACCCCCTCATCAGCAGGACAGGGACCTCTGGATCGGCCCGACCTCCCCGAAATGTGCGTCGCGTACCGTGTCGGATGTCCGTTGAGAGGTGAGGGTTCCGGAAACTCTGATGCTGCCGACCGAGGAAACGACCGGCGATCCCGAGTGGATCGACTATGCCGAATTCGGGGAACGATTCGTCACCCACGCGGTGACGGCGGAGCGGATCGAGGCGGCCGTCTCCGCGATGACCGGACGGGGCGTGAAGATCGGCCCGTTCTCCCTCGGACCAGCGGGTTTGGCCGGGTTCGTCGCTGAGGGCAAGGTCGGCAAACCGGTCATTCTGCGCAACGGCCCGCATATCACGTTCGAGGTCACCGTGCCGCTGTCGATGGCGGTGAAGGTCACCCTCGGCGGCCGGAAATTGCGGCTGGAGGCAGTCGCCGAAATCGACCTCACATTGCATGCGCGCACCGCCGATCCGCTGCTCATCGTCATCGATATCCCGCGGATCACCGCCCGCGACGTCAGCTTCGTCCTGCGCGCCCAGACCATCGATGTGGCGTGGGAGTGGTTGCTCGACCCGATCGCCGGGGTGGTGCAGCGCGAGGTCGCCAATCGGGTGAATTCGATGCTGGCCGATCCACAGGCCCGGCGCGGCCGGGTCTTCGACGTCGAAGCCATGATCAATGGTGTCCGTTCCCAGCATGCGACGCGGGTCGGATTCGACTGGATCGGCTACGACGAATTCGGCCACCAGTTCTTCTCGCGCATTGTGACCCGGGATCGGGTCTTCGAATTCGTCGAGCGCGTCGCGGGTCGTCCGATCGAGATCGGACCGCTGCGCACCGGTCCCCGCAACTCCGTGACGGTGACGGTGCAGGGGAGTGTTCGGCTGCCGCAGCTGGCGGATCGGTCCGACGATCCGGTGGCCTTCGACCTGATGCTGCCGGTGAGCCTGGATATCACCGTCGATGTGCTCAAGGCCAACCGCTATCGCGCGGACGTGGAGATCCCGCTGGTGCTGACCGCACGGGCGGCCGATCCGTTGCTGATCGTCATTGATGTACCGCCGCCTTCGGCGGATGACCTGCGGCTGGAGTTCAAGGCGCACGGGATGCGGGCCGCGACGCTCGGTGCGCTCGCCGGCATCAAAAAGCAGGTCATCGCGCAGGTGGCGGAGGTTGTGCGCCAGGAGCTGGCGGACACCTCGGACCGGATCATCGATGTGGCCGCGCGGATCGACGGTATCGCGTAGCGCGGATCGACGGCGTCGCCTGGACCAACTCACTTGACGCATGTGGCGAGTGTGAACCATGTTTCCAGTGGGCCTAGCGGTTCCAATGTGAATATGGTGAAATTAGTGCACGTTCGAGGCTCCCGGCGCGCGAGTGGACCTTGGGGAAGGTGCGCCGGGCACGCTACCTGTCCATGTCGGGTTTGCGCGAAGGAGTCCTGCGATGCGTTCCATTTCTGTGTCTCGCCGCCAGCTGTTCGCCTACACCGCCGCGGCCGCCGCCGTCGGGATCGCCGCACCCCGGGCTTCGGCCAGCGGAGTGCTCGGCACGCTCGTCGACTACGCGGGCGGCATTCCCGACGCCAGCGCCATCCGCGACGACGGCCACGTCGGCGTCATCCGCTATGTCTCGGATCGCCGCCCCGGCGCGGAATGGATGGCGGGTAAGCCATTGCGCGCCAGCGAGGTCGACCAGCTGCATGCCGCGGGTCTGACGATCGTGTCGAACTACCAGTTCGGCAAGGGCGCGACCGCCGATTGGCGTGGCGGCATGGAGGCAGGCAAGAAGCACGCGGCACGCGGTCTGGAACTACACCTCGCTGCGGGCGGCCCGGAGAACCACCCGATCTACGCCTCCATCGACGACAATCCGACACCGATCGATTTCGCCAGCATGATCGCGCCGTACATCCTGGGCTGGGAGTCGGTGATCGGCAAGCAGAACGTCGGCATCTACGCGAACGCGCCGACCATCGAACTGGCGCGGGCCGCGGGCCTGGGCTCCTGGTACTGGCAGCACAATTGGGGCACGCCGAAGGGCTTCGTACACCCATCCGCCCATCTGCACCAGATCGAGATCGACAAGCGCGCCATCGATGGCATCGGCGTCGACGTCAATGACATCCTCGCCGCCGAATACGGCCAGTGGTGAAGACTTTCGAGGTCATGTAGTTCCGGCGAATGCCGGAACAGACCAACTGAATTCGGAAGAACATGGGTAAATCGTCGGGTACGTCCAAATCCGACCAGATATCTGACGTAGGACCTGAATGTAACTTCGGTGGCACCTACCGGTATGGCCTAAGTATTCAGGGAGGCGGTCAAGTCTGGCAGTGGCCGGTGGCGGCGACGCGGAGTTCGGGTTCGTCGTCGGGGACTACCCGCAGGGTGGGGCGGTTGTCGGGGGCCTCGTGGTCGCCGCGCCAGGAGAATAGGGACCAGCGGGACATGCCGGAGAAGGCGGAGCCGAGGCTGCCGATCGAGAACGACGAGATCGCCGAGCCGAACGACCCGACGGCACCGATCGATAGGATCGAGCCCACGCTGCCGATCGAGAGGATCGAGTAGGCGGAGCCGATGGACAGGATCGAGCCTTCCGAGCGGATGGACAGGATCGAACGGCGCGAACGCCTGCTCCGGATCGAATGAGCCGGGTGGGTCGCGGGACGGGACCGAAGCGAATCATCGACAGTCGCCATGGCTTTGGTCTACCACAGACGGTGCGCTATCGCGACGGTTCGCACAACGTGTCGACAGCAGCGAAGCCCGGTGACCTTGCATAGGCCACCGGGCTTCGAAGCGAGAATCAAGAGACGGTGAAGAAGCCCAGCGTCGGCAGGAACGAGCAGGTCCGCGGGTCGGCATCGTCGGCCTTGGTGGTCAGCGAGCCGCCGACGACGGCGACAACCCGGCCCGAACCGGTATCGGCGATCGCCGAGAGGGTGGCCGGACCGTCCGGGTTGATCTTCGCCTCGTCGGTGAGCGGCAGGACGCCGGACCGGCGGGTGTCGAGGTTCAGCCACTGGACCGTCATCGGCGGATTCTGCTCCGGCGTCGGCGACTTGGTGCCGAGCGCGGTGAAGACGAATCCGGCCTGACCGGCCTGTGGTCCCGGCGGCGGCAGGGTGGCCGGGCCGGGTACGGCGAGCGCGGTACCGATGGAATCGGCGCCGGGGCCGATGCAACCCTTGCCGATGGTCGGGTAGAGGAACTGGGCGATGACCGGGCCACCCGGCGGGAGCTCCGGGCCGCCGCCACCGCTGCCGTCCAGGAAGGTGATGATCCGTTCCAGCGTGGACTTGATCTGCGGCGGCAGGTTCAGCGTCGCCAGCAGTGCCCGGGCCTGATCGAGGATCGCGTTCTTCGGTGAATCCGCCACCGGTTTGGTGTCCGCGACCGGCTTGGCATCGGCCGGTCCGGCCATGGCGCCGATGATGGCCGGGGCCAATGCGGCGAGTACATCGATCGGGACGCCCTCGGGAACCATGGGAATGGTGTTCCTCGGTGCGACGGGTGCGGGGGCCGGTGCCGCGACTGCCGTCGACGGCGCGGCGAGCGAAGCGCTCGCTGCGATGGCGAGCGCGGACAACATGATCCGCGATCCTCGGGTGCGAAGCACTGGTCTGGCCGTCCTTAACCTCGGGTACATCAGGAGCGATGCAAAAAGCCATCGTTTCGGGGTCACTCTAGGGACATGATCGCCGTGTTGTACAGCCGACGTGCCCCTAATTCTGTTGTGGACGATCAGTGATATCAGACGGTAGCCCTGTCTGATGTTGCCAGAGTGAAAGTTGATGCAAATGTTATCAGTGATGATCGATGCGCGTGGCCTGCCGCGGGTACGGAACCTACCTCCTCCGGGCTCGACAGCTCGCGACTACCCCTCGTCAGCGTTCGGCTCCGTCGCGCGCTGTGGCTTCGGTGCACTCGCTGTCGCTCGCTCACCCCGGTGCGTCCAGGGGATTGGTGGGATCTATCGAGCCGGCGGTTAATCTGGTCAAAGACTTCAGCTCTGTCGCCGAATGCCCGAACCTCGCGGGACCAGGCCGACGACCCGGAACGACTCGAAAGCCTGCGAATTGAATCGAAGCCTCCGATTGGCTGTGCCGGTGCTCGGTCTGTCCGTATTGGCCAGGCTGCTGTGGATGCTGCTGTCGAAGAACGGGATGAACCTCGTCGATCTGCACGTCTATGTCGACGGTTCAGCGGCCCTACTGACCGACCGGCTCTACGACTTCACCTACGCCGAGAAGACTCCCGACTTCCCGCTGCCGTTCACCTATCCGCCGTTCGCGGCGCTGGTTTTCTTCCCGCTGCACTATCTGCCGTTCACGGTGATCGCGGTGCTCTGGCTGCTGGCCATTGTCGCCGCGCTCTATGTCGTGGTGTGGATCGCCTTCGAATTGATCCTCGGTAAGGAGCGGATGCGCGAGCCACAGTGGCGCACCGCCGCCGTCTGGTGGACCGCGATCGGCATCTGGATGGAGCCGGTGCGGACCACGATCGACTATGGCCAGGTCAATGTGTTCCTGGTACTCGGGGCCATGCTCGCGGTGCGCAGTTCGCGCTGGTGGCTATCCGGCGGGCTGATCGGTGTGATCGCGGGAATCAAACTGACGCCAGCGATTTCGGGTCTGTACTTCGTGGCCCGGCGGCGCTGGGGCACCGCGGTGTGGTCGGCGGCGGTGTTCGGTGCGACGGTCGGGGTCAGCTTCCTGATCAACCACAAGGAAGCGAAGCGGTACTTCGGCACGCTGCTCGGTGACGCCGACCGGATCGGTCCGGTCGGCTCGGTCTGGAACCAGTCGCTGCGCGGTGCGCTGAGCCGTCTGCTCGGCTATGACGTCCAATCCGGGCCGTGGTGGATGGCGGCCGTCGTCGTGGTCGCCGTGTCGGCCTTCTTCGCTTGGCGCGCACTTGGTCCCGACGACCGGTTGGGCACCCTGATCGTCGTGCAGTTGTTCGGGCTGATGGTGTCGCCCATCTCGTGGTCGCATCACTTCGTGTGGCTGCTACCCACGGTGATGTGGCTGGTGTACGGACCACTGCGGCAGGCGCCCGGCGCGCGGATACTCGCCGGCTATTGGCTGGTCACCACGTTGATCGGCGTGCCATGGGTACTGTCGTTCGCCCAGCCGTCGATCTGGACCATCTCGCGGCCCGGGGTGCTGTCCTGGCTCGGCACCGTCGACGTGCTCGGCGTGCTGGTCCTCTATGTCTGGGTCATGTGGTCCGGGCGGCTGGTCAATCGGATTGCGCCGCAAGCCGATCTATCTCGCGAGCCAGCGACACGTCCAGCGCAGTGAGTCCGCCCGAGTCGTGGGTCGAGAGTGTGAAGCTCACCCGACGCCAGCGGATATCGATATCGGGATGATGGTTCGCCGCCTCGGCGACTTCGGCGACCTGCCGGATGAGTTCGATGCCCGCGGGGAAGGTCTTGGCCTCGACGGTGCGCGTGATGGTGTCGCCGGAGTGGGTCCAGTCCGGCAGTTGGGTCAAAGCGTCGGTGAGTTCTGCCTCAGTTAATTTGGGAGCGCTCATATCCGAGTTGTACCCCGGGCGCCGGGAAAGCGCCGGGGAATCACGAGGGTGTGGAGAAATCGTCGATTCAGCGGGCGCGGGCCTTCTTCAGGCCCTTCTTCAGTTCCTTACCGCAGCAACCGGCCGCTTCCAGGCGTTTCATCCGCATGATGACAACAGGGCACTTCAAGCAGCGCGTCTTCTTGCGACAGCACTTCTTCTTCGGCTTCAGGCTCGAAACCTGTTTGGCCTTGACCTTGCCCATGGTTGGTTAGCATACCCTTAGCGGAGCTCTGGTCTGCGGTGCATCCGGATACCGGTACTGTGTAACTGGCCGCAATGCCCGGTGAGTATCGATTCTCCACCTGTTTGCAGGGAGCCTGGCGTGAACGTCAGGACCCGGAGGAGGAAGCCTGCGTAACCACGTAGGGTCCCGATCACGCCAACAATGGGCACCGCCGGTATCAGCACCCAACAGCAGGAGGATTGAGGCGTGTCGTCTGCACGCGATTTTCGCAACGTCGCCATCGTGGCCCACGTCGACCACGGTAAGACGACGCTGGTCGACGCCATGCTGCGCCAGTCGGGCGCCTTCGCCGAGCGAGCCGAGCCGGTCGACCGGGTGATGGACTCCGGTGACCTGGAACGCGAGAAGGGCATCACCATTCTCGCCAAGAACACCGCGGTGCACCGGCACCACCCGGACGGTTCGGTCACCGTGATCAATGTCATCGACACCCCCGGCCACGCCGACTTCGGTGGTGAGGTCGAGCGCGGCCTGTCCATGGTCGACGGTGTCGTGCTGCTGGTCGACGCGTCCGAGGGGCCACTGCCCCAGACTCGCTTCGTACTGCGCAAGGCGCTGGCCGCGAAGCTGCCGGTCATCCTGGTGGTGAACAAGACCGACCGCCCCGACGCCCGCATCGAAGAGGTCGTCGAGGAGAGCCACGATCTGCTGCTCGACCTCGCCTCCGACCTGGACGACGAGGCCGCGGAGGCCGCCGAGCTCGCGCTGGATCTGCCGGTTCTCTACGCCTCCGGTCGCGAGGGCAAGGCGTCCAAGGAACGTCCCGAGAACGGCAGCGCGCCGGATGCGGAAAACCTGGACGCGCTGTTCGACGTGCTGATGGAGAACATCCCGGCGCCCAAGGGCGATCCGACCGCGCCGCTGCAGGCGCATGTCACCAACCTCGACGCCTCGGCCTTCCTCGGCCGTCTCGCGCTGGTCCGCATCTACAGCGGTGAACTGCGCAAGGGGCAGAACGTCTCCTGGATGCACGCCGACGGGATCAAGCAGGTCAAGATCACCGAACTGCTGCAGACCATCGGCGTCGAACGCCAGCCCGGTGAGGTAGCGGTCGCCGGTGACATCGTCGCCATCGCGGGTATCCCGGACATCATGATCGGCGACACCCTCGCCGATACCGACAATCCCGTCGCACTGCCGCGCATCACCGTCGACGAGCCCGCCATCTCGGTCACCATCGGCACCAACACCTCGCCGCTGGTCGGCCGGGTGCAGGGCCACAAGCTGACCGCGCGCATGGTCAAGTCGCGCTTGGATTCCGAACTGGTCGGCAACGTCTCGCTGCGCGTGCTCGACATCGGCCGCCCGGACGCCTGGGAGGTGCAGGGCCGTGGTGAGCTGGCGCTTGCCATCCTGGTCGAGCAGATGCGTCGCGAGGGCTTCGAGTTGACCGTCGGCAAGCCGCAGGTGGTCACCAAGCAGGTCGACGGCAAGGTGCACGAGCCCTACGAAGAGCTGACCATCGACTGCCCCGACGAGTACCTCGGTGCGATCACCCAGCTGCTCGCGGCCCGCAAGGGCAAGATGGTGCAGATGAACAACCACGCCGCCGGATGGGTGCGGATGGAGTTCATCGTCCCCTCGCGCGGTCTGATCGGCTTCCGTACCGACTTCCTCACCGAAACCCGCGGCACCGGCATCGCCAACGCGGTCGCGCACGGGTATGCGCCGTGGGCCGGTGAGATTCGGGCCCGTCACACCGGTTCGCTGGTCTCCGACCGCGCCGGTTCGGTGACCCCGTTCGCCATGATCCAGCTGGCCGATCGCGGTCAGTTCTTCGTGGAGCCGGGCGCGGACACCTACGAGGGTCAGGTTGTCGGCATCAACCCGCGCGCCGAGGACCTCGATATCAACGTCACCCGCGAGAAGAAGCTGACCAATATGCGCAGCTCGACTGCCGACGTGATGGAGACGCTGGCCAAGCCGCTGCAGCTCGATCTGGAGGCGGCGATGGAGTTCTGTGCCGTCGACGAATGTGTCGAGGTCACGCCGGAGATCGTCCGGGTGCGCAAGGTCATCCTCGGCGCCACCGAACGTGGGCGCGAGCTGTCGCGACGGAAGGCTCGGGACCGGGCTGCGCTGTAAAGGCATGGGCGAGGCCAAGTAGAGTGCGGCACGTGAGCTCGGGGGCTATACGACGCGCGACGATGCGCGCGATGCTGATCATGATGGCGGCCTCGACTACGGTGCTCGCCGGGTGCACCGCGAATCCGCCACCACCGATCGAGAGCACGGACAGCCCCAAGACGACACCGGCCAAGCCCGGTAAGAACACCGTCGTGGTGGCCATCGATGACATCGGTATCGGGTTCAACCCGCACCTGCGTTCCGATCAGTCACCGGCCACCGCGGCGGTGAGTTCGATGGTGTTGCCGAGCCCGTTCCGGCCGGTGCCGAACCCGGCGTTGCCCGGCGCCACCGAATGGGTGCCCGATACAGCGCTGGTGGTCTCGGCCGATGTGACCGCGCAAGAACCGTTCACCATCACCTATACGCTGCGCAACCAGGCGAACTGGTCCGATGGCGCGCCGATCGCAGCGGAGGACTTCCGGTTCCTGTGGCAGCAGATGATCAGCCAGCCGGGTGTCGTCGATCCGGCGGGATATCGGCACATCGCCGATATCAGCTCCTCCGGCGGCGGTAAGACGGTGACCGTCACCATGACCGAGCCGTACCCGGCCTGGCGTGAGCTGTTCACGAATCTGCTGCCCTCGCATCTGATCAAGGACCAGCCGGGCGGTTTCGCCACCGGTCTGGTCGAGGGCGTGCAGGTATCGGGCGGCAATTTCCGCATCAAATCGACCGATCGCGGGCGCGACGAGATCCTGCTCGAACGTAACGATCGCTACTGGGGTACGCCCGCCGCGCCGGACCAGATCCTGCTGCGCCGCGGCGGAACTCCCGCGCAGCTGGCCGATTCGCTGCGCACCGGTGATGCCCAGATGGCGTTGGTGCACGGGGGTGTCGCGACCCAGGCGCAGTTGGCGGCGATCCCGTCGGTGCGCACCGTGATCATGCCGCAATCGCGTGAGCTGCAGTTCGTCATCAATGGGCGCAGTGGCGATCTCAGCGATCCGCGGGTGCGACGCGGGGTGACCGCGCTGATCGATCCGACGCTGCTCGCCACCGTTGCCGGGCAGACCGGTGGCTGGGTCGAGCCGGTGCGCGCGCAGATCCTGACGCCGTCCGATCCCGGCTACACACCGACCGCGCCGCCGCGGCCGCCCGCGGAGGAGGCCTTCGCGCTGCTCGCCGAGGCGGGTTATGGCCGTGCACCGGAGACGCCGCCGGTGCAGTCGCCGACCTCACCCGCGCCTCGGCCCCGCTCGGTCGCGAAAAACGGTAAGGCACTGGCGATTCGGATCGGCGCGGTCCAGGGCGATGCCACCGCGCTCGCGGTCGCCAATACCGCCGCGGACCAATTGCGCAGTGCTGGAATAGATGCCAGCGTGCGCAGCCTCGCCGCGGATACGCTCTACGGTAAGGAACTCACCGAAGGCGGTGTCGACGCCATCGTCGGCTGGGAGGTCGCCGGTTCGGATCCGGCCACCGTACTCTCCTCTCGTTATGGCTGCCCGCCGGTGGAAGTCGGTACCAGCAACGGGAATTCGCAGACCGCAATCGAGGCGGCCAAGAAGGCGCCGAGCAATCTGTCCGGCATCTGCGATCCCGGACTGCAGCCTTCCATCGACGAGGCGTTGCGCGGTGTCGAGGTCGGCCGGGCGCTGGGCGATGCCGAGCCGAAACTGTGGGCACTGGCGACGGTGCTGCCGATCGTGCAGGACAACGTCGTGGCCGCATCCGGTCCACGCGTCGACGGTGCGTCGTTGAGCGGGGCCATCCAGGTCGGCATTTTCGGTGACGCGGCGATGTGGCGCAGGATCCCATGACGGGTGGACTACTGCTGGTGCACGCCCATCCTGACGACGAATCCATCACTACCGGGGGCACCATCGCGCACTACCGTCGTCGTGGCGTTCCGGTGACGGTGGTGACCTGCACCCTCGGCGAAGAGGGTGAGGTGATCGGGGACGAGTGGGCGCAGTTGACCGCCGAGCACGCCGATCAGCTGGGCGGATATCGGATATCGGAGCTGACCGAGGCGCTGGCCGTGCTGAAGGCCGGACCGCCGCGATTCCTCGGCGGCGCGGGCCGCTGGCGCGACTCCGGTATGGCGGGCACGCCCGCGGCGGAGCATCCGCGGGCCTTCGTGCACTCCGGCGCCGCCGCCGTGGACGCGCTCACCGCGATCGTGCTGGAACTGCGGCCCGCCGTGGTGATCGGCTACGACCCGCGCGGCGGCTACGGGCATCCGGACCATATCCGGGCGCACTGGGTCACCTCGGCGGCGGTCACCGCGGCGGCCGAACAGGGCTGGGACACCCCGAAGTTCTATTGGACGGTGACCGACGGCGACATGCTGCGCCTGCACACCGAGACGCTGGCTCGGCGGACCGTAGAGGGGCTGCCGGGGGCATTGCCGCGCGGCTGGCGGCTGCCCACCGCGGGGGAACTGGCGAGCGTGCCGAGTCATACGGTGACGACCACCGTCGACGTGTCCGATTCGCTGGCCGCCAAGCGGGCGGCGCTGCGTGCGCATGCCACCCAGGTAATAGTCGCGCCGTCGGGGCGGGAGTTCGTGCTCTCCAATAACGTTGCGCAGCCGGTACTTCCGGAAGAGCACTTCGTGCTGGTTCGCGGCACTCGAGGTCCGGTGGGGCCGGACGGACGCGAGCACGACCTGTTCGCGGGGCTGTAGCACCTGCGCGTTTCACCCGATACTGCGCGGCTCGCCGACCGTTGCCTGAGGGTTGCTGTCATGGCTGTTCTGGACGCCGGGTACCGTCTTTGTGATTTTGGACATCAATGTGGAGGCATAGCGGTTCATGACAGCGGTCGGCGACAAGGCTCACCTCAGTATCGAGGATCACGGGTATCACAAGAGTCTCAAACCGCGTCAGCTTCAGATGATCGCCATGGGCGGTGCCATCGGAACCGGTCTGTTCCTCGGTGCGGGCGGGCGACTGGCGAGTGCGGGACCAGGACTTTTCTTGGTATACGCGGTGTGTGGCGTCTTCGTCTTCTTCATTCTGCGCGCACTCGGTGAGCTGGTGCTGCACCGGCCCTCATCCGGTTCGTTCGTCTCCTACGCCCGCGAGTTCTTCGGCGAGAAGGCCGCTTTCGTCGCCGGTTGGATGTATTTCCTGAACTGGTCGATGACCGGAATCGCCGATACCACCGCGATTGCTCAGTATTTCCACTATTGGGCCGGATTCACCCACATTCCGCAGTGGCTGCTCGCGCTGATCGCGCTGGTGCTCGTGCTCGGGGTCAATCTGGTCTCGGTCAAATGGTTCGGCGAGATGGAGTTCTGGGCGGCACTGGTGAAGGTGGCGGCGCTGAGCGCGTTCCTGATCATCGGCACCGTATTCCTGATCGGCCGATTCACCGTGCAGGGTGCGGCGACCGGTCCGAGCGTGGTCGCCGATCACGGCGGACTGTTCCCGACCGGGATCCTGCCGCTGGTCGTGGTGACTTCCGGTGTCGTGTTCGCCTATGCCGCCGTCGAATTGGTTGGCACTGCGGCGGGGGAGACGGAGAATCCGGCCAAGATCATGCCGCGCGCGATCAACTCGGTCATCCTGCGGATCGCGGTCTTCTACGTCGGCTCGCTGGTACTGCTCGGCCTGCTGCTGCCCTACACCAGCTACAAGTCCGGCGAGAGCCCGTTCGTCACCTTCTTCACCATGCTCGGCGTGCCGAGTATCGGCAGCGTAATGAATGTCGTCGTGCTCACCGCCGCCTTCTCCAGCCTGAATGCCGGCCTGTACTCCACCGGACGCATCCTGCGGTCGATGTCGATGAACGGCAGTGCGCCCAAGTTCACCGGGGTCATGGGCGGCAACGGTGTGCCATACGGCGGCATCCTGCTCACCAGCCTGATCGCGCTCTGTGGCATCGCGCTCAACGGCATGGTGCCCGAACGCGCCTTCGAGATCGTGCTGAATATGGCCTCGCTCGGCATCATCGCCTCCTGGGCCACCATCGTGCTGTGCCAGTTGCAGCTGTGGCGCTGGTGGAAGCGGGGCACATTGCAGCGTCCGGAGTTCCGCATGTGGGGCGCACCGTGGACCGGCCTGCTCACACTGGTTTTCCTGTTCTTCGTGGTGGTGCTCACCGGCGTCGACTATCCGGTCGGCACCTGGACCGTCGCCTCGCTCGTTGTGATCATCCCGGCGCTGATCATCGGCTGGTACGCCGCCCGCAAACGGGTCCTCGCGATCGCCGCCATGCGCGGGGGCTACACCGGCGAATTCCCCGTTGTCGCGAACATCCCCATTGAAGGTGACTGATCTCGGAATAGACTCCGACCATGTACAACTGGGAACTGCAGAACGCCATCGCTGCCTTCGTGGACAGCCTGCGCCCCGGCGCGCAGCAACAGCACGATCTCTACATGTCGGTGCTGTACGCGTTCGTCGATATGCAGAGCCATCTGCTCACCCTCCTCGGTTACCCGCCGGTCGCGTGAGTGTCGACTTCGAGAAGGCGACCGACCGCACCTTCGGTGCCCCCGAGCCCTTTCCGCTGGGCCCGGTGATCATCGGCGTCCTGGTCTTGGACGCCCTGATCACCCTGGCACTGGAAGTCCTCTACCTCCCCACCTACATCGGCACGGTCGCCTTCCCGCTGTCAGCGGTGCTGGCCGGTGTGGTGAATGTCCTGCTGGTCATGGGCGTCCATTCGGTAACCCACCGCATCAGCGCGGCGCTGCTTCCATTGGCCGCGTGGACCTTCGGCTTCCTCGCCTGCTCGGCAACCGGCCCCGGCGGCGACATCCTGCTGGCAAGCGATTGGCGCACACTACTTCTGCTGTTCTGCGGCTTGGTCCCGCCCTTGCTGTACCTCTACTTCCGTGCGAACGCCGGTCTGTTCAGTCGCTGAGTTATCGGGCTCGGACGGTGTGTGGTCAGTCCAGTCGAACCGCCAGGGTGGCGATGACCGCGTCGGTGCGGGCACGCAGCGCGGCAGCCAGGACGGGGCCGCGCGGGTTGTGCAGGGGGCGGTGCCACCAGCGGTCGGCTTCGACTTGGGCGAGTAGGACGGTGACCTGGCGGCCCTGGCGGGTTTGGTTGCGGACGTAGCCGACGAGGGTGGCGACGAGACTGCGGCGAGGGGAGGGCAGGACCATCAGGGGGACGCCCGGATCCCATTCCTTCCATTGGGCGCTGAGGCGACGCGTGGCGGCGGGATCGATTTCGGCTGCCACGGCGACGATTTCGCCGCCGAAGGATTGAGCGGTGCGCAGGGCGCGGGCGGCGACCTCGCTGACGGCGACCATCGGGACCACGATGAGCATTGGTTCTTGATCCGGGGATTGTGGTGGCAGGACCGGGATTCGGCCGAGGCCGAGTTGTTCGGCGACGCTGTGGTAATAGTTCTCGGTCCGGGCGAACAGGGTGACCAACGCGGGCACGATGATCAGCAGCAGCCACGCGCCTTCGGTGAACTTCTCGATGAGCAGGACCACGGCGGCGACGGCGGTGAGTATCGCGCCGAAGCCGTTGAGGGCGGCGCGTGGGAGCCAGCCGGAGCCACGCTGTTCGCGCCAGTGGCGCACCAGGCCGGTCTGGCTGATGGTGAAGCCGA
Source organism: Nocardia sp. CA-107356 (assembly GCF_050946365.1). Lineage (NCBI taxonomy): Bacteria > Bacillati > Actinomycetota > Actinomycetes > Mycobacteriales > Nocardiaceae > Nocardia > Nocardia sp. CA-107356. The sequence continues at coordinate 1,600,684 of NZ_CP191992.1, forward strand.
TGAAGACTCCGACCGCATAAACCGGTAGCAGCCGGTGGGTTTCGGCGTCGACCACGATCAGCACGGTGGTTGCCAGGATGGCAAGGGCCGCGACGCCGTAACGGAATACCGGGCGTTCGGAGCGCAATGCGAACAGGTGGGCGACGCGATGATCCTTCGCCAACAGTGACAGCAGCACCGGCAGACCGCCGAAGCTGGTATTGGCGGCCAGGCCCAGGGCGAGCGTGACCGCCAGACTGGTGACATAGAACGGCCAGCCGGTGCCGAATGCCGCCGCCGACAGTTGGGCGAGCAGGGTTACCTCACCGCGCGGCACCGCGTGATGGCGACGAATCAGGAAGGCCAGTCCGAGCAGCATCGTGCACAGCAGCACGCCGAGGGCGACCTCGGTGTGCTGGGCCCGCCGCACGGACGGAGTTCGGAACGACGGCACCGCGTTGGCGATCGCCTCGACACCTGTCAGCGCCGAGCAGCCTGCGGAAAAGGCCTTGAGCAGCAATAAGATTCCGACGGTATCGATCGGCACGATCGGGCCGAGATCGGTGCCGATCACCGCGACCGGTTCCGGCCGGAACAATCCGACCACGATCACCGCGAGGATCGCGACGATGAACAACAGCGTCGGCCCCATCAGCACCTTCGCCGATTCGGCCACCCCGATCAGATTGATCACCGTCAGCGTCGCCAGTCCGATCAGCGTGATCAACAGCAGATGATCGGCCAGTGCCGGAAACGCGCTGGCCAAACTGGCCGCACCGGCGGCAAGACTCACCGCGACGGTCAGCACATAGTCCACCACCAGACTCGCCGCCGCGAGCAAGCTCGCGCCGCGACCGAGATCCTTCTTCGCCACCGCATAGGACCCGCCGCCGTCCGGATGGACGGCGATAACCTGCCGATACGACAGCACCAATATCAGCAACAGTGCAGCGATCGCCAGTGACACCGGCAGGGTCCACGACACCGCCGCCGCACCCGCCGCGATGAGCACCAGCACGATCGCCTCGGGCCCATACGCCACGCTGGACAGCGCATCCAGCGATAACGCCGCCAAACCGCCGATCGCGGTCAGTCGATATTTGTCGCCGCGCTGCATTCGCCGTACCCGGCGATCGGCGATGGGCAACTCCCGCGTCGGCGATGTCGAGGTCTCGACCACGATCACCATTGAACTCGGCGCGGTACTGGCAATCGATCAGCGACACCGGGTGAATCGGGCCGAGCGGACGGATCGACTGAGTCACGCTCTATTGTCGAAGCGGACGGTCTCAGACACCGAAATATGGAGCAATGATGGAACGGCGCATGATCGGGGAACTCGTCCAGGTGCCAGCCGGGGCGGTCCACGTTCGACAGGACGGTCCGGCCGATGGCAAACCCATTGTGCTGCTGCACGGATTCGAGGGGTCGGTGCACTGGTGGGACGGACTCACCCCGCTGCTGGCCGACACCTACCGGGTGATCCGGGTCGACCTGCTCGGATTCGGTTGCACCACAGGGGAACCCGGATTCGATCAGCGCGCGCAGAGCGAGATGTTGACCGCGGTGCTCGAGCAGTTCGAAGTCACCGACGCCACGGCCGTCGGGCATTCGTGGGGCGCGGACAGTGCGCTCGGACTCGCGGAACTATCGGGTCGGGTCAGCGAGGTCGTCGTCGTCGATCAGGCCCCCGACTGCGATGAGATCCGGATTCTGCGGGTCATGCGTCCGGTACTGAGGCTGCTCGGCTGGGCGCCGATCGGACGAGCCGTACATGCGCTGCTGAACAACGACGTGCTGCTGCGCCGCGCGCTCGGTGCCGGTTTCGCGCGCGGGTTCGATCCGGATGCCAACGGGCCCGGGTGGTCACAGCTGCGGTCCGACCACCGGGCGATGTGCTGGCGTGCCAACCGGGCCGTCATGGTGGAACGCCCGCTGGCACTGACGGTGCGCCCGCTGGATGCACAGATCTGCGCTCTCGGCCTGCCCGCCTTGGTGATTCACGGTCGTCACGACAGTCTCTACGCTTGGCGCAATACGACCGAACGCTACGCCGCCGCTGGTGCGCGAGTCGAGGTGATCGATACCGCTGGACACTCACCGAATGTGGAAGCCCCCGACCAAGTGGCCGCCGCCATCCGCGACTTCCTGGCAAACCCGAGCCGAACACGATCAGCCGCAAGCTGATTCGCCAGCCGTCTCCGCATGCCGTGACCGCGTCCGGGAATCGGGGCGGCGGGGCCGCATCGGTCGGTATCAGCGAGTGCCGAGGCGTCCGGGCGTCGCTGATTCGATGAGCGCCCAGGCCTGGTCGAGCGGAATGTCGACGACGAGGTAGCGCTTCTTCCCGGCCGCGGTGGCGGCTACCACGGTGGCGACGCCGGAGCGGCGCTGCCAGAAGGATTGGCGGACGGTCCAGCCGATGATGCCCGGAGCCTCCAGGCAGTCACGATCGCGGTCGAGCGAACCGGAGCGGGTGATCAGCCAAGCCGGGTTGGTTTCAGTGGCGGGCAGGACGGCATGGCCGAGTCCGCGGTAGCGGTCCGCCGCCAGCGCGGCGGCGATCGGGGCCGTGAGCGCGGGCAGCAGCCACCACCACGGTGAAAGGTCCGCTCCGGCAAGGGAAGTGATCCCCAGCACGGCCGCGACGATCGGGATCGGGCTCAACGCCCGGGTGTACCTGCGGCGGCGCGCGATCGGGCCGTGCGCGATCAGTGGTGCGGTGCTCACGGTCGCGCCTTGCTGCTGCACGGGGCTCGTCGCCATATTCTCGGCGCCTCGTGGCACGAGCAATTCCGCCAGCGTGCGTTCGATGGCGGAGCGCGGTGCCTGCGGAAGGATCTTTTGACGCGGACTCTGACCGGTCATGATGGCTTCCAACTCGGCGGCACCCGCCAAGCGCAGCAGCAGCGGCTCGTTGACGGTCGCGCCGCGGAAGCGGGCCAGATCCAGGGTGATCTGCCGGGTGGTGAACAGTCCGTGGCGCAGGTGCAGGGTGCGGTCGTCATCGAGCACCCGCAGCCCGAAATAGGTAGCCAGATAACGGGCGCAGGCCGCGAGGCTGACGATCACCACGATCGCGACGATCAGCAGTGCGATGACGATCGCGATCAGGGCGGCACTGCCGTCCTCGAGGCTGTGCACCGCGTCCGAACTGAACAGCACCTGGCCGATCCCGTACTGGAACGCGATACCGACAATGGGGGCGATGATCGCGAAACCGGTCAGCGACAGCGGTGCGTAACGCACCCAGCTCCCTTGCCAATGGCCGATCTCGCGGGCGTCGTGGGACGCGTACTCCGGCCGGCCTTTTCGCAGCGGATCAACAATCTGTTGTTCAGCGGGCGACTCCCCGGCCGAGGTATGGGCGAGCAGAACCGCCCGCAACCGCGGCACCACATCCGCGTCCAACGCGTCCAACTTGAACTTCTCGCGCGAATCCGCATGCTGTCCAGTACCTATCGCCAGTACGGCGAGTCCGAGCACCCGATGCAGCAGATCGGCTTCGATATCCACCGACCGGATCCGCGACCGCGGCACCGACAGCTTCTTGCGCTGGATCAACCCGGTGCGCAACTCCACATGCGTCGGCCCGACCCGGTAGGTGGTGGTGAACCAGCGCGTCAGCGCGAAGCCGACGATCAGCGCCAAAGCGATGAGACCCCAGAGGTGGTTGCCGGTATTGGTCCCGAGGATGACCGACCCGATCAGCACCGGGATGAACTTCACCACCTCGGTAATGGGGTGTACCAACAGCATTCGCCTATCCAGCCGCAACCACGGCTGATCCGTCTCCGGCGCGAGATCGGATTCCGGCACGTTTTCGGTCATGTCGCGTCCCCGCGGTGCAATGCGGCGATCTCGGTCAGCCGCGTGACGGTCTGCTCGGCGACCGGCAGATCGAGTGCGGAGATCCGCACCGCTCCGGCGGACGATGCCGTCGTGACGGTCACCGTCGCCAGACCGAGCAACCGCTCCAGCGGCCCGCGCTCGGTATCAACGGTCTGCACCCTGGAGATCGGCGCCACCCGGCTCTCGATCGCCAACCACCCGACCCGGGTGTACACCGCCTCATCGGTCACCTCCCACCGATGCACGGCGTATCGCCACAGCGGCACCACTGCGATACTCAGCCCCGCGAGCACCACCGCCACCGCGAAGACGACCAACTGCGCGCCCCGGTGCCCGGTATCGACCAGCGCCCAGACGATCAACGCCACGACGGGAAGCACCCATCCGACCGCGGCCTGAATCGTCCACAACAGCTTGGCCTTGGTACTCGGACGCCAGGCCGGGTCGGCCATGATCGTGCGCGACTGCGACATGCCTGCCATGGTTCCACGCGCACGCTCCGGACGCGCGGGACCAGGAACCATCGAATCATCGGCCAGCGCCTTCGTGCGCGACGGCAAGCCGGCTTTTCCGCGATCGCGCTGGACCGACGGGCCGCCGCCGAGGCGATCACGAACCACCGCAAAAACGGCTGGGCCTGCGCGGGAATAGATTGACCCGTGAATTCGGAATAGTGCGTGCAACCCCGGAGTTGGCAACGGTCACGAGCACTGGAGGGAGACAGCCCAGGATGTGTAGCGCATGATCGAGGGCGTGACCGAGCTAGCGACCCCGAGCGTCCCGCCCGCACCGCCAACGCCATCGGCAATGCGCCGTGCGCTGCGGCGGGCCCGCGACGGCGTGACACTGAACGTGGACGAGGCGGCCGTGCTGCTGCACGCGCGCGGCGACGACCTCGTCGACCTGTGTCGCAGCGCCGCCCGGGTGCGAGATGCCGGACTGGAATCGGCGGGGCGGCCGAAGACGATCAGTTATTCGCGCAATGTCTTCATCCCGCTGACCAAGCTGTGCCGGGACAAATGCCACTACTGCACCTTCGTCACGGTGCCCGGCAAGTTGCGCGCCGAGGGCAAGGGCATGTTCCTGGAGCCCGACGAGGTGCTCGATATCGCGCGGCGCGGCGCGGCGCTCGGCTGCAAGGAGGCGCTGTTCACCCTCGGTGACCGGCCCGAGGACCGCTGGCCGGAGGCCGCGCAGTGGCTCGACGAGCGCGGCTACGACTCCACGCTGGACTACTTGCGCGCCGTCTCGATCATGGTGCTCGAGGAGACCGGCCTGCTGCCGCATCTGAATCCCGGCGTGATGAGCTGGGAGGAGATCTCCCGGCTCAAGCCGGTGGCGCAGTCGATGGGCATGATGCTCGAGACCACCGCCACCCGGCTGTTCACCGAGAAGGGCAACTGCCACTACGGAAGTCCGGATAAGGATCCGGCGGTGCGGCTGCGCGCCATCACCGACGCGGGTCGGCTTTCGGTGCCCTACACCACCGGCATTCTGGTCGGCATCGGCGAGACGCTGACCGAGCGCGCCGAGTCGATCATGGCGATCCGCAAGCAGCACAAGGCATTCGGGCATATCCAGGAAGTGATCATCCAGAACTTCCGGGCCAAGGACGACACCGCCATGCGCGATGTCCCGGACGCTGGCATGGAGGAGTTCCGTGCCACCATCGCGGTCACCCGACTGCTGCTCGGACCCGACGTTCCAGTGCAGGCGCCGCCGAACCTGGTGTCGCACTCCGAATGCCAGGCTCTGATCGATGCGGGCATCGATGACTGGGGCGGCGTCTCGCCGGTCACCCCCGACCACGTCAACCCCGAACGGCCCTGGCCGAACCTCGATACGTTGCGCGAAATCACCGAGGCCGCCGGCTACGAACTCGTCGAACGCACTTCGGCGCATCCGAAATATGTGCGCGCGGGCAATCCGTGGGTCGATCCGCGCATCGGCGCACATGTCGCGGCGCTCACCGATCCGAGGACCGGTCTGGCGAATCCGGATGCGATCCCGGTCGGCCTGCCCTGGCAGGAACCGGACGAGTCGTGGGAATCCGCGGGCCGCATCGACCTCAATACCTCGATCGATTCCGAGGGCCGAAATACCGAGAGCCGCAGCGATTCCGCACTGGGCCAGGATGTCGTCGGTGCCTTCGGCGATTGGGACACCATTCGCGAACAGGCCCGCGATCTCGCGGTCGCGACACCCGAGCGGCTCGATTCCGATGTGCTCGCCGCGCTGCGCGCCGCCGAAAACGATCCGGCTGGCCTCACCGACGCCGAATACCTCGCGCTGGCAACCGCGGAGGGGCCGGCACTGGAGGCGGTCACCGCACTGGCCGACCAACTGCGCCGCGATGTCAACGGCGATGAGGTCACCTATGTGGTGAACCGGAATATCAACTTCACCAATATCTGCTACACCGGTTGCCGCTTCTGCGCGTTCGCCCAGCGCAAGGGTGATGCCGACGCGTTCACCCTGAGTATGGACGAGGTCGCCGACCGCGCCTGGGAGGCGCATGTCGACGGCGCGACCGAAATCTGTATGCAGGGCGGTATCGACCCGGATCTGCCGGTCACCGGCTATGCCGATCTGGTGCGCGCGATCAAGCAGCGGGTGCCGTCGATGCATGTGCACGCGTTCAGTCCGATGGAGATCGTGAACGGCGCCTCGCGCGGCGGGCAGAGCATCCGCGATTGGTTGGTCGCGCTGAAGGAAGCCGGACTGGACACGATTCCGGGCACGGCGGCGGAGATCCTCGACGACGAGGTCCGCTGGGTGCTCACCAAGGGGAAATTGCCGACCTCCGCGTGGGTCGAGGTGATCACCACCGCGCATCAGGTCGGCCTGCGCTCGAGTTCCACGATGATGTACGGCCACGTCGACAACCCGAAGCACTGGGTCGGACATCTGCGAGTGCTGCGCGGAATCCAGGACGAGACAGGCGGTTTCACCGAATTCGTGCTGCTGCCGTTCGTGCATCAGAGCGCGCCGCTGTATCTGGCGGGCGCGGCGCGACCGGGCCCGACCATTCGGGACAACCGCGCGGCCCATGCCCTCGCGCGGATCATGTTGCACGGCCGCATCGATAACATTCAGACCAGCTGGGTGAAACTCGGCACGGCGGGCACTCGCATGATGCTCAACGGCGGCGCCAATGATCTCGGCGGTACCTTGATGGAAGAGACCATCTCCCGCATGGCCGGATCCCAACACGGCTCCGCCAAGACCGTCGCGGAACTCGCCGAGATCGCCGAGGGTATCGGCCGTCCGGTGCGCGAACGCACCACCACCTACGGTGTTCCACCGCGGAAGATTTCGGCGGCGCTGCCACTGTCGGTGGGGTAGTACACCGGGTCGATATCAGGGTCCCGGTCGTCATATCGCGGCGATTCGCAAAGACGCGGATGCAATGGGTGTTTCGTATCCACCGAGTGGGCTGCGGGACCAAGTTGGTTAGGGCAGGCTGACCGGGAGTAACCTGGGTCGCCGGGATAGTGTGACGCTGGGCGGAGTATCCCCGTGAGGACAGACTAGGAGAGCGGCAGTGCCGTACATCATCGCTGAACCGTGCGTTGACGTGAAGGACAAGGCATGCATCGAGGAATGCCCCGTGGACTGCATCTACGAGGGTGGTCGCATGCTGTACATCCATCCCGACGAGTGCGTGGACTGTGGTGCATGTGAGCCGGTGTGCCCGGTGGAGGCGATCTTCTACGAAGACGACACCCCGGACCAATGGAGCGGCTACGTGAACGCGAATGTCGACTTCTTCGACGAGCTGGGCTCGCCCGGCGGTGCGACGAAGGTCGGCAAGGTGGATTACGACCCGCCGTTCATCAAAGAGCTGCCGCCGATGGCGAGTGAATGAGCTCTGAGGTGTCATCGCGTCGCCGGGTCAGCGGTCTACTCCCCGATTTCCCCTGGGACACCATCGTGGCGGTGAAGGCGAAGGCCGCCGCGCATCCGGGCGGAATCGTCGACCTGTCGGTCGGCACTCCGGTCGATCCGGTGGACCCGCTGATCCGGGCGGCGTTGAGTGCGGTCGCGGATGTGCCCGGCTATCCGACCACGCACGGCACCGTCGAGCTGCGCGTCGCGGCGGTCGATGCGCTGAAGCGGCGGTACGGGATCACGGGTCTGGACCCGGCCGCGGTGTTGCCGGTGATCGGCACCAAAGAACTGATCGCCGGGCTGCCGCGGCTGCTCGGCCTCGGCGCGGACGATCTGGTCGTCATCCCCGAGGTCGCCTACCCGACCTACGAGGTTGGTGCGCTGCTGGCCGGTACGCAGGTGGTGCGGGCGGACGGGCTGACCCGGTTGGGTCCGCGCTCGCCCGCCCTTATCTATGTGAACTCACCGTCGAATCCGACGGGAAAGGTGCTCGGTGTCGAGCATCTGCGCAAGGTTGTCCAGTTCGCGCGCGAGCGCGGCGCGGTCGTCGCCTCCGACGAGTGCTACCTCGGCTTGGCCTGGCAGGGGCCGGCGGTCTCGATCCTCGATCCCGAGGTATGCGACGGCGACCACACCGGCCTGCTCGCGGTGCACTCGCTGTCGAAGACCTCCAACCTGGCCAGCTACCGCGCCGGTTTCGTCGCGGGCGATCCGGAACTCATCGCCGAATTGCTCGAGGTGCGTAAGCACTCCGGGATGATGGTGCCGTTCCCGATCCAGGCGGCCATGACCGCCGCACTCGGTGACGACACCCATGAGGCGCAGCAGCGTGAGCGTTATCGCGCGCGTCGCGAGGTACTGCGAAAGGCCTTGCAGCAGGCCGGTTTCCGCATCGATCACTCCGAGGCGGGCCTCTACCTGTGGTGCACCCGGGGCGAGCCGTGCCGCACCACCCTGGACTGGCTGGCCGAGCGCGGTATTCTCGCCGCCCCCGGCGACTTCTACGGACCTGGCGCGGGTGAGTACGTGCGCATCGCGCTCACCGCCACCGACGAGCGCATCGAGGCCGCGGCACAACGCCTGACCTGAGTCTCGCCGACACGGCCTGCGGTCGCGCCCGACGGCCCGGGAACGGCGTTAGCCTTGAGTATGGACTCTGTCACGGTAGTCCCTATCCCTGGTAATGAGCCGGTGCATTCCTACGCGCCGGGCAGTCGTGAGCGCGAACTGCTGAACGCCGAGCTCACCGAGATCACCGCCGAATCCATCGATATTCCGCTCGTCATCGGCGGTAAACATCGGCCGGGCATCGGTGCTCGGCACGATATCGTCGCCCCACATCGACATCGGCAGGTGCTCGGCACCTACACCGATACCACCCACTCGGAAGCCCACGGCGCCATCGAGGCTGCGATGGCGTCGGCACCCGGCTGGCGGACCATGGCATTCGACGAGCGGGCAGCCATCTTCCTCCGGGCGGCCGATCTACTGGCCGGGCCGTGGCGGGAGACGGTGGCTGCCGCGACCATGCTCGGCCAATCCAAGACGGTCCAGCAGGCCGAGATCGACGCACCCTGCGAACTCGTCGACTTCTGGCGCTTCAACGTGGCCTTCGCGCGCCAGATCCTGCAGCAGCAGCCGCAGTCGAGCGCGGGGGTGTGGAACCAGATGGACTATCGCCCGCTGGAGGGGTTCGTCTACGCGATCACGCCGTTCAACTTCACCGCGATCGCCGGGAATCTGCCCACTGCGCCCGCGCTGATGGGCAATACCGTGGTGTGGAAACCGTCTCCCACGCAGACACTCTCGGCGTTCTATACGATGCGCCTGCTCGAGGCGGCCGGACTGCCGCCCGGTGTCATCAATATGGTGACCGGTGACGGTGTCGAGCTGTCGGAGGTAGCACTCGTCGATCCGCGGCTGGCGGGCATCCACTTCACCGGGTCGACCAAGACGTTTCAGTTCCTGTGGTCGCAGGTCGGCGCGAATATCGGCCGATACCGTTCGTATCCGCGGTTGGTCGGTGAGACCGGTGGCAAGGACTTCATCGTCGCGCATCCATCCGCGGATCCGGATGCCTTGCGTACCGCGCTGATTCGCGGCGCCTACGAATATCAGGGCCAGAAGTGCTCGGCGGCCTCGCGCGCCTATATCGCGCGCTCGGTGTGGCGCACGATCGGCGACGACTTCCTCCAACTGGCCAGGGAACTCAGTTATGGCGACGTCGCCGATCTGACGAATTTCGGTGGGGCGCTGATCGATCGGCGGGCCTACGACAAGAATGTGGCCGCCATCGAACGGGCCAGGTCGGCGGGTATCGCCATTGCGGCGGGCGGCCGATACGACGACAGCGAGGGCTGGTTCGTGCGGCCGACAGTGCTGTTGGTGGACGATCCGCACGATGAAGCCTTCGCCACGGAGTACTTCGGCCCCATCCTCGCGGTGCACGTCTACGACGATGCCGAACCCGGCTCCTACGCCGCGGTGCTGGCCGAGGTGGAATCGGCCGCGCCGTATGCCTTGACCGGCGCCGTCTTCGCCCAGGATCGCAAGGCGATCGAACAGGCCTCGGCCGCACTGCGATTCGCCGCGGGCAACTTCTATGTCAACGATAAGCCGACCGGTGCGGTGGTCGGCCAGCAGCCCTTCGGCGGTGCGCGCGCCTCGGGCACCGACGATAAGGCGGGATCACCGCTGAATCTGCTGCGCTGGGTCGCGCCACGCACGATCAAGGAGACCTTCGTGCCGCCGGGTGATCACCGGTATCCGCACATGAAGTCGGAATGAATCCGTTGCGGCCGGTCATTCTGGCGGCGGCCGATTCGCCGCGGCGGAAACTAGCCACGATTCGTGCGTTGCGTGCCGAATTCCCCGGCATTCGAGATACCGAGCAGTTGCGGCTGGCCGCGGGCAATACCGTGCGGGTGTATGTGCCCTATGGCAGCCAGTGGTACGGCTACCTGACCCGCCGCCTGGCCGAACGCCCGGCCAACCTCACGTTCTTTCTGCGCGCGCTGGTCAGCAAGTCTTAGACCAGCGGCTTACCGAGTCGATGCCGCCTGCGCATATCCCATAGGTAGAGGTTCATCGGAAAGAGCCTGGCCCACTTCGGCAGTCGGCGGTGCACAGCGCCGGTCACCCGCAGCAGCCGATTCGCGAAACGCTCCTGGCGTGCGCTCCAGTGCATGCGCATCTGGGCGCGCAGGTGCGGCGGCAGCAGGCTGGTCACGAACAGTCGCTGCAGCGGTGCGAATATGCGCAACGGCCGGGCGACCATCTTCAGATCGATGAGATCGTCGAGGTATCGGCGGGTACGCGGGTCGATAATCTTGGTCGCCAGATTGGTATTCCAATACTCCTGGAACGCCTTTCGGTCGGCGGGCCACATTTCCGGTCGCATCTGCAGGGTGGTGCCCAGTCGAGCCGCATACTGGTAGAACACCTCCGCGGTGTCCTCGTCCATCGGTCCGTGTAGTCGCTCCTCCAGATCGACTACGCCCCAATACAAACAGGCGGCGACCCAGAGTTGCAGCTTCGGGTCGAAGGCGTTGTACTTGACCGGAGCACCGGGCTCGGAATGTACGGCCCGATGCGAGCCGTTGACGGCCTCGCGGTAGATCGCGCGGTCGTGTTCGGTGCCCATCAACGCTACGGCGAGATAGGTCAGCGTGGTGCGCATCCGCTTCCACGGGTGTACATCGATCCGGCCGGATTCGACCGTGCTCTCCATGACGCCGTAGCCGACCGGCCGCAGGCTCAGCTGCATGATCACATTGGCCGTACCACCGAGGAAGGCCGCGACACCGCTCCAGAACTTGTCCATGGCGAAGTCGTCGACGGTGCCATAGCGGCAGGTTGCTACGGGATCGGGCGGCTGTGCGGGTAGCGGCAAGGTCATCGTCGGCCTCGTCTTTCCGGGTCGATCAGCGGCAATCGAAAGCGATGAGAAGAATGAGTAATTACCTTCTCATCGACTCGATAGCCTGTCAAACGATCCCCCTACACGAGCGGTTTACCCAATCGGATGCGCCTGCGAACGTCGAACATGTAGGCGTTGAACGGGAACATCCGCGCCTGCCTCGGCAGCCGGGTGTGCACCGCTGAGATCGCCCGCAGCAGTCGATCGAATCGGCGCTGATCATCGTTTGTCCAGGTCATCCGCATCTCGTCACGCAGATGCGGTGGCAGTAGGCCTGTTACGAAGAACCGTTGCAGGCGGGCGAATACGAACTGAATCGGCCGCGGCAACATCTTCAGGTCGATGAGGTCGTCGAAGTAGTCGCGCAGGGCGGGCTCGATGCCGCGCTTCGGCAGGTTCTCGTCCCAATATCGCTGGAACTCGGCACGATTGGCGGGCCACATCTCCGGTTGCATCTGCAAGGTGGTGCCGAGCCGGGCGCTGTACTGGTAGAGGGCTTCGGCCGCATCGGGATCCATCGGACCGTGCATGCGGGTGTAGAGATCGTCGATGCCCCAGTAGAGACAGGCGGCCACCCAGAGCTGCAGTGTGGGATCGAAGGCGTTGTATTTCACCGGGCTCGCCGAGGTCGAGCGGACCGGCCGATGTGACTCGTTGACCGCGTCCCGGTAGGTCGCGCGCTCCTGTTCGGAGCCCATCAGTGCGACCGCGAGATAGGTGAGTGTGGTGCGCAGCCGTTTGATCGGGTGCAGCGTCACCTTGCCGCTGTCCACGGTGCTCTCCAGCACGCCGCGCCCGACCGGGCGCAGGCTCAGTTGCATGATCACATTGGCGGCACCGCCCAGGAATGCCGCGAGTCCGTCGATATATTCGACAACGGTTTCCGGTGTGATGGGCTCGATGGCGGTGGGGCCGATAGGGCCGGGATTCGGCAGGTCGTCGGCATTGTGCAGTGGTTCGGTCATCGTTGACCTCGCCTTTCTGTGGCCGCTCATGCGATGAGCGGCAATGAGAAGGTTTGATATCAACCTTCTCATCGTGTCGACGTGCTGTCAATCACGCTTTCCCGGTGTTCGGGGGCATTGGCAGCTGATGGCATGCGATGCTAGCGGTGTCATCGTGTCACCGGACCGGAATAGGGTGGGAAATATGGCGAGGCTGACCAGACTGTTGGCCCTGGTGCGCAGCACCGGGCCGGAGGACCGCAATCAATCGCGGGTGCTGGACGCCGCCTTGCTGGCGTTCCTGGATTTCGGCATCAAGCGGACCAGCATGGTGGAGGTCGCCCGGCGCGGCGGACTTTCGCTGGCCACGCTCTATCGGCGCTTCGCGAGCAAATCCGATCTCATCCAAGCGGTCGGGATGCGGCAGGCGCGTCAGTTCGTCGAGGAGGTGGACGCGGCGCTGCAACGGCAGGTCGATCGCGACGCCAGCGCCGAGGATCAGATCGTAGAGCTGTTCGTCGCGTTTCTGAACGGCTTGCGCGGCAACAAGCTGCTCGAGCGGTTGTTGAAGACCGAGCCGGAGATCGTGCTGCCGTATCTCACCACCAAGGGTGCGCCGGTGATCGAGCTCGGCCGGGACTACCTGGCCGAGTTCATCTCTCGGCTGCAGGCCGAGGGCAAGCTACCCGAGTACGACCCGGAGCCGCTCGCTGAGATGACCGCCCGGACGGCGCTGTCATTGGCGCTGACGCCGCAAACCGTACTGCCGCTCGATGACGACGCCGCGATGCGGAGGTTCGCCCGAGAACATGTGGTCGTTTCGTTCCGGATCTAGTCACACCAGGCGCCGACCGAAACGCCTGCGCACGCGCATGTCCCAGAGGTAGGCATTGATCGGAAACATCCTGGCCTGCTTCGGTATTCGCGCTGTGACCGAACCCAGGGTGTGCAGGATGGTGGCGAGCGTTCGATCGTCGCGCGCGGTCCAGGTCATGCCCATCTGGTCGCGCAGATGTTCGGGTAGCAGGCCGGTGACCACGAATCGGTGGAATCGGGCGAAGGTCAAGCGTGCGGGAAGCGGGAGCATCTTCAGATCGATCAGGTCGTCGAAGTAGTCGCGGATCGGCGGGTCGATCGTGGTTTTCGCGAGATTCTCGGTCCAGTACTCGTCGAAGGCGGCGCGGTCGGCTGGCCACATCTGCGGTGGCATTTGCAGGGTGGTGCCCAGTCGGGCGCCGTAGTAGTAGAAGGCTTCCGCATCGGTGTCACGCATCGGGCCGTGCATGCGCTCGTAGATGTCGCGGGCACCCCAGTACAGGCAGGCCGCGACCCAGAGTTGCAGCTTCGGATCGAAGGCGTTGTACTGCACCGGACTCGCCGCGGTGGATTTGACCGTGTGATGTGACGAGTTGACGGCATCGCGGTAGGTGGTGCGGTCATCGTCGGTGCCGAGCAAGGCGACCGAGAGGTAGGTAAGGGTGGTGCGCAGCCGCTTGATCGGATGCAGCATGACCTTGCCGCTGTCGACGGTGCTCTCCAGGACGCCGTAGCCGACCGGCAGCGTACTGAGCTGCATGATGACATTCGCCGTGCCGCCGAAGAAGGCGGCGACACCGTCGATGTACTGCTCGATATCGAAGGTGTCCGCTGCGTCGCGCGGTGGCCGTGGAGGCGGGCTGGTCATCATCGACCCCCGTTCTCATTGTTGAGAAGGATATTGATCAACCTTCTCACCGCCTCATGGGTGTGTCAACCGTCACGGCGCTGTCAAGGGGGAGCGTAGGGGTGTGGTGCCGCGCCGAAGTAGCGTGAGCGAATGTCGTTCGGTCCGCCGTTGCTGCTTCGTTCGCTCAACCCGCTCGCCGTCGCCGCCGGAGCGGATATCCCGGATGCCGTCACCATCGACGGGGTCACGTTGTCGCGTAGTGATTTGCTGGGCGCCGCCACATCGGTCGCCGAGCGCATCGCTCGCGCGGATCGGGTGGCGGTGCTGGCCCGGCCGACCGTGACCACGGTGCTCGCGGTCGTCGGCTGTCTCATCGCGGGGGTGACGGTGGTGCCGGTGCCGCCGGATTCGGGGACCGCCGAACTGGCGCATATTCTCACCGACTCGGCTGCGCAGGCATGGCTGGGGGAGGCGCCGGAGGGGACGGACTTGCCGGTGGTACCGGTGCGTGTGCACGCTCGCTCCTGGCATTCCTACCCCGAACCCGACCCGGCCACACCGGCATTCGTGCTCTACACCTCGGGGACCACCGGTCTGCCCAAGGGGGTCGTACTCAACCGCGGTGCCATCGCCGCCGGGCTCGACGCGCTCGCCGACGCATGGGCCTGGACCCCGAATGACGTACTTGTGCATGGGCTTCCGCTATTTCATGTGCACGGACTGATTCTCGGCCTGCTCGGGCCGCTGCGGGTGGGCAGCCCGCTGATCCATACCGGCAAACCGACACCGCAGGCCTATGCCGATGCCCGCGGCACGGTCTACTTCGGCGTGCCGACCGTCTGGTCGCGCGTGGTCGAAGATCCCGATGCGGCAAGGCGATTGGCCGATGCGCGACTGCTCGTCTCGGGCAGTGCGCCGCTGCCGGTGCCGGTCTTCGACCGGCTGCGTGAACTCACCGGACACGCGCCGATCGAGCGCTATGGCATGAGCGAAACAATGATCACGCTGTCCACCCGCGCCGATGGGGAACGCCGCCCCGGCTGGGTCGGCACTCGCGTCGCTGGCGTCGAGACCCGGCTCGCGGATGAAGCCGGCGCGCAGGTCCCGCATGACGGTGAGAGCATCGGTGGACTGCAGGTCCGCGGCCCGATGCTCTTCGACGGGTACTACAACAGGGCCGAGGCGACCGCCGAATGCTGGACCGACGACGGCTGGTTCAAGACCGGTGACGTCGCGGCCATCGATGCCGATGGCTTCCATCGCATCGTGGGCCGGGAATCCGTCGACCTCATCAAATCCGGTGGGTACCGGATCGGAGCCGGTGAAGTCGAGACCGTGCTGCTCGGGCATCCAGCAGTCGCCGAGGTGGCGGTGGTCGGGCTCCCCGATGACGATCTGGGGCAGCGCATCGTCGCGTACGTCGTCTTGCGCGGCGCCGCACCCGACTCCATCGAGAAGGACCTCATCGAGCATGTGGCCGAGCAACTTTCGGTGCACAAGCGCCCGCGCGAGGTTCGCGTGGTGGATTCATTGCCACGCAATGCGATGGGGAAGGTGCAGAAGAAGCTGCTGGGCTGAGCGCTTGACCTCAGCTTGGGTTCAGGTTCTACGGTCGCGACATGAGCGAAGCACTGACCCCTGAGCAGATCGACTATCTGCACACCCAACGCCTCGGACGACTGGCGACCGTGCGCCCCGACGGGGCACCCCAGAACAGCCCGGTCGGCTTCCGCTATAACGCGGACCTCGGCACTATCGATATCGCGGGCTGGAATATGGGCACCTCCTGGAAGTTTCGCAATATCGCCACCAACAACCGCGTCGCCTTCGTCGTCGACGATATCGCCTCGGTCCAACCCTGGCGCGTGCGCTGCCTCGAAATCCGCGGTACCGCAGAACAATTGACCGATGTAGACCCCTACATCCCCGGCGTCTCCCGCGAAATGATCCGCATCCACCCCACCCGAATCATCGCCTTCGGCCTGGAGGCGGGTGTCAACCACGCGTAGCCACCTGTGCCGACGCGGTGTGTCCGGATCGGCGAGACAACTGATTTCGTACGCACATGGGTAACTCGTGGGGGACGGGCCAACGTGCCCGCAGCCACGCCGCCGCCCGCCGACGTCACCGTTGTCGCGACTGGGTCCGGCGCCTGAAGATCGGGGGAGGCGGATGAGCCTAGTCGTTGGCGTGCAGGTCGGCGTTGAGTTCGATGCCGGTGCCCTTGCGGGGGACGACCTCGACGGCGCCGGTGGTGGAGTTGCGGCGGAAGAGCAGGTTGTTCTGGCCGCTGAGGGCCGCTGCCTTGACCACGGTGCCGTCGGGCGCGGTGACCTTGGTGCCCGCGGTCAGGTAGAGGCCGGCTTCCAGCACGCAATCGTCGCCGAGGGGGATGCCGAGGCCGGAGTTGGCGCCGAGCAGGGAGCGCTCGCCGATCGAGATAATGGTGGTGCCGCCGCCGGACAGCGTGCCCATGGTGGAGGCGCCGCCACCGATATCGGAGCCGTCGCCGACCACGACGCCCGCGGAGATGCGGCCCTCGACCATCGAGGCGCCGAGGGTGCCCGCATTGAAGTTCACGAAGCCCTCGTGCATGACGGTAGTGCCCGAGGCGAGATGCGCGCCGAGGCGAACCCGGTCGGCGTCGCCGATGCGCACGCCCGACGGCACGACATAGTCGACCATCCGCGGGAACTTATCGATGCTGTACACGGTGACCGGTCCGCGGGCGCGCAGCTTGGCGCGCGTCGCCTCGAAGCCCTCCACCGCGGCCGGACCATGGTTGGTCCACACCACATTGCTGAGCAGCCCGAACTGCCCGTCCAAGCTCACCTCGTGCGGCTTGACCAGCCGGTGCGAGAGCAGGTGCAGGCGCAGGTACACATCGTGCGCGTCGACCGGCGCCGCGGACAGATCGGCGATCGTGGTCCGCACCGCGATCACATCCACCCCGCGCGCCTCGTCGAACCCGAGCAGCGCCGCGTACTCAGCGGGCGCCTCATCCAGCCGCTTCGTCCCGGTCTCACCGAACGCGCCCAGCTCCGGATTCGGATACCACGTATCCAATACGGTCCCGTCTGCGGTCACATTGGCGATACCGACTGCTGCTGCTCCCTGAATGCTCACGTCAACAGAGGTTACCCATCCGTCCTCGCCCATGGTGAGCCACGTCGACCAGCGGTCGTAGGCTGGCATCCGTGACCATCGACTTGCGCGCCGACCCCATCGCCCTCACCGCTGCCCTGGTCGATATCCCGAGCGTCTCGCGGGACGAAGTGGCGATCGCCGATATCGTCGAGCGGGCGCTGCGCGAGCAGACAACGGGGTTCGAGGTGCTGCGGCACGGCAACGTTGTATTGGCCCGCACCAATCGGGGGCGGGCGACCCGGGTCATCCTCGCGGGTCACCTGGACACCGTGCCCATCGCCGACAACGTCCCGAGCACGTTCGTGGACGAGGCGGGAGAGCGCCAGCTCTATGGCTGCGGCACCGTCGATATGAAATCCGGGGACGCGGTGTTCCTGCATCTGGCCGCGACCGTCGCCGAACCTGTGCACGATCTGACGCTGATCTTCTACGACTGCGAAGAGATCGATGCGAAGTACAACGGCCTCAACCACATCGAGCGCGAGTTGCCGGATTGGCTCGTCGGTGATCTGGCCATCCTCGGTGAACCGTCCGGCGGCGTCATCGAGGCGGGCTGCCAGGGCACGCTGCGCGTGCGCCTCACGACCAACGGTGTGCGGGCCCATTCGGCCCGATCCTGGAAGGGCGACAATGCGATTCACCGGCTGGCCCCGGTGCTGCGGCGGCTCGCCGACTACAAAGCCCGCGAGGTCGATATCGACGGTTGTGTCTATCGCGAGGGCCTGTCCGCGGTACGAATCGGAGGAGGGGTCGCGGGCAATGTGATTCCGGACGAGGCCCAGGTCGAGGTGAACTTCCGCTTCGCGCCGGACCGCACCGTCGAGCAGGCCACGGAGCATGTGCGCACGGTATTCGATGGACTCGAGGTCGGCTTCGAACTCACCGACTCCGTTGCGGGCGCGCTGCCGGGCCTGTCCGCCCCCGCCGCCAAAGACCTCATCACCGTGGTCGGCGCCGACAGTGTGCGCGCCAAGTACGGCTGGACCGATGTCGCGCGCTTCGCCGCCCGCGGCATCCCGGCGGTGAACTTTGGCCCGGGCGACCCCAACCTCGCCCACAAGCGCGACGAACACGTCCCGGTCGCCCAGATCACCTCGGTCGCCGAGGTACTGCGCACCTATCTGACCGAGCAAGTCGTTGATCCGGCCAACCCGTCCCGCTGATTTCGTATGCACATGGGTAACTCGTCGGGTACGTCCAAAGATCGCGGCGCACCGGAACCGCCGGGCCGCGACGACACTGACGTGGCAGCACCCGACGACCGGCAAAGATTCGGGGAGGTGGGCGAGCCCGGTAGCGTGGGCGCCATGTCCACCGAAGCCGCCGATAACGAGATCGCAAGCACGCCGAAGTCGACACCCAAATTCCGCGGACCGATCATGTTCCGCCGCGATCGCAAACCGGGCGGCACCGCCGACCAGAATCTCCTGGACAGGCACGGCCCCAGCGATTGGGTGCATACCGATCCGTGGCGGGTGCTGCGCATCCAGGCCGAATTCGTCGAGGGCTTCGGCGCGCTCGCCGAACTACCGCGCGCGGTAACGGTCTTCGGTTCGGCCCGTACTCCGGAGGGTCATCCGGAGTATCAGGCCGCTGTGGCGATCGGCGGCGCGCTGGCACACGCCGGGTTCGCGGTGATCACCGGCGGCGGTCCGGGCGCAATGGAGGCCGCGAACCGCGGTGCGTCCGAGGCGGGGGGCTATTCGATCGGACTCGGCATCGAGCTGCCCTTCGAGCAGAGCCTCAACGAGTGGGTCGATCTGGGCATCAACTTCCGCTACTTCTTTGCCCGCAAGACCATGTTCGTCAAATACTCGCAGGCATTCATCTGTCTGCCAGGCGGTTTCGGCACCCTGGACGAGCTGTTCGAGGCGCTGACCCTGGTGCAGACCCGCAAGATCACCCGTTTCCCGATCATCCTGTTCGGCAGCAAGTATTGGGCCGGACTCGTCGACTGGCTGCGTGATTCGCTCGGCGGCTCCGGCAAGATCTCGCCCGGTGACCTCGGTTTGCTGCATGTGACCGATAGCGTCGAGGAGGTCGTACAGATCATCCTGTCTGCCGCCGAGGCAAATAATGGCGTCGAAGCCGTCGGCACGGAGGACCAGTGGTGAGCGAACGCGCGTACGTGGTGTGCGTCTACTGCTCGGCCAGCACCGCCGAACCCGACCTGCTCGCGCTCGCTGCCCGGGTCGGCACCGAGATCGCCAGGCGCGGCTGGCAATTGGTCTCCGGCGGCGGTCACGTCTCGATGATGGGCGCGGTCGCGACCGGCGCCCGCGCTGGCGGTGCGCACACCATCGGGGTGATCCCGAAACATCTGGTGCACAAGGAAGTCGCCGATGTCGACGCCGATGAGCTGATCGTCACCGACACCATGCGCCAGCGCAAACAGGTCATGGAGGATCGCGCCGACGCCTTTCTCACCCTGCCCGGCGGCATCGGCACACTCGAGGAATTCTTCGAAACCTGGACCGGCGGCTACCTCGGCCAACACGATAAGCCGGTGGTCGTACTCGATGCGAACGGCTTCTATCGAGGCCTGTTCGCCTGGCTCGACGAGCTCTACGATCGCAAGTTCATGTCCCAGTCGGCCATGGCGAGGATCACCGTGGTCGAGGATCTGCCAGCGGCCTTCGCGGCGCTGAAACCCGATGCGACGCAAGAACCTGGGTGACACAGGAGCACAGCACCGCTCTCGACAAGGAGATTCGACGCAGTGAGCACTGACGCCCGCGCTACGGTCAGCCTATTCGATGTGGCAAAACAGTTGCCGCGCATGGCTTTCGACGCGCCATCCATGGTGCGTGGTGCGATCGGCATGCTGGTGCGGCCGGACACCGCAGCCTCGGTCGGTCTGTACTTCCAGCGCAACGCTCATCGGCATCCGGACCGGCCGTTTCTGAAGTACGAAGGTGAGACCTTCAGCTACGGCGTGGCCAACGCGCAGGTGAACCGATACGCGCGGGTGCTCACGGACCGGGGTGTGCAGCGCGGTGACGTGGTCGGCGTGCTGATGACCAACCGCCCGCAAACCCTGTTCGTGGTGCTGGCCACCGTGAAACTCGGTGCGACGGTTGGCCTACTGAACCACCATCAGCGCGACCAGGTGCTCGCCCACAGCTTCGGACTGCTCGACAGTGTGCTGAACGTGGTCGGCGAGGAATGCCAGGCGGCATTGGATTCGTTGGCCGAACCGCTTGCCGATGTGCTCTTTTCGCAGGATCTGCACCTAGCGGCCCAGGACGCCGACCCGGCCGACCCGCCGATCTGCGCGCGGATCACGGCGAAGGAACGCGCCTTCCTGATCTTCACCTCCGGTACCACCGGACTGCCCAAGGCCAGCGTGATGACGCATCTGCGCTGGACCAAGAGTATGGCCGGACTCGGCGGGCTCGGAATCCGCCTGCGTGGCAACGACACGCTGTACTGCTGCCTGCCGCTCTACCACAACAATGCGCTGACGGTCGCGCTGTCGTCGGTCCTCGCCGCAGGCAGCACCTACGCGCTCGGCAGGCAGTTCTCCGCCTCCCGGTTCTGGGACGAGATCATTCGCGAGCAGGCGACCGCGTTCATCTACATCGGCGAACTCTGCCGCTACCTGCTCAATCAGCCGGTCAAGCCGACAGACCGTCGGCATCGGGTCCGACTCGCCGTCGGCAACGGGCTGCGCCCGGAGCTGTGGGATGAGTTCAAGACCCGTTTCGGCATCGGCCGGATCGTCGAATTCTACGGCGCCAGTGAGGTGAATATCGCCTTCGTCAATGCCTTCGGGGTGGATCGCACCGCGGGTTTCGGGCCGTTGCCCTATGCCATCGTCGAATACGACGACGCGACCGGAAAGGCCAAGCGCGATAGGGACGGTCGGTTGCGCCGGGTACCCGGCGGCGGGGTCGGCCTGCTACTGGCCAAGGTGACCAGCCGTTCGCCCGCCGACGGCTACACCGATAAGGCCGCCTCCGAGGCGAAGCTCGTGCGCGACGGCTTCACCGACGGTGATATCTGGTTCGACACCGGTGATCTGGTCCGCGACCAGGGCTGGCACCATATCGCCTTCGTCGATCGGCTCGGCGACACTTTCCGCTGGAAGGGCGAGAACGTGGCCACCACCGAGGTCGAGGGTGCGCTGGCCGAATCCGATGCGATCTCCCAGGCGGTCGTCTTCGGCGTGGATATCCCGGGCACGGACGGTAAGGCGGGTATGGCGGCGGTGACCCTGTACCCGGGCGCCGAATTCGACGGCCGAGCGCTCGCGGAACTGGCCTACTCGCGGTTGCCCGGCTACGCGGTGCCGCTGTTCATCCGGGTCGTCGCCGCACTCGAACAGACCTCCACCTTCAAGAGCCGCAAGGTCGACCTGCGCAAACAGGGCTACGCATCCGACGCCGACAGTCAGCTGTATGTGCTCGCCGGTCGCGCCGACGGCTACATCCCCGCCTACGACGACTACGCCACCGATGTCGCCGCGGCGCGCGCGCCCAAGAGTTAGGCATCGGCTCCCGGCGGTCGAACGTTGGGCGCACCGGACCGATTCACCAGGTACCGGTGAAACCAGTTGTTGCGCGTCCCAAGAATCCATCGTCCACAACCCGTTCGCTCGGGACGCATTACCGGACTGGGTACAGTCGGAGCCATGTTCAGCCCGACCGCAGCGCCGCTTCCCACCCTGTGCGGCAAGCCGGTGGCGACAGATCGGGCGTTGGTGATGGCCATCGTCAACCGCACCCCCGACTCCTTCTACGACCAGGGCGCCACATTCACCGACGCGGCCGCCATGGATGCGGTCGCGCGGGCCGTTGACGAGGGCGCCGACCTGGTCGATATCGGCGGGGTGAAGGCCGGTCCCGGCACTCTCGTCGACGCGGCGGAAGAGGCCCGCCGCGTGGTCCCCTTCGTCGCGGCGATCCGGGAGAAGTATCCGGAGCTACTGATCAGCATCGATACCTGGCGTGCCGAGGTGGCCGAGGCGGCGGTGACCGCCGGCGCGGATCTGATCAACGACACCTGGGCGGGCGCCGATCCGGATCTGGTCCGGGTGGCCGCCGATCGCGGCGTCGGCATCGTATGCAGCCACACCGGCGGGGCGGTCCCGCGCACCCGACCGCATCGGGTGCGGTACGCCGATGTGGTGGCAGAAGTAACGCAAACCGTGCTGCGCGCCGCAGAAGATGCGGTCGCAGTCGGGGTTCGCAGCGATTCGATTCTGATCGATCCGACCCATGATTTCGGCAAAAACACTTACCACGGGCTCGAGTTGTTGCGCGGAATAGACGTTCTTGTAAATACCGGATGGCCAGTCTTGATGGCGCTGAGCAACAAGGATTTTATCGGGGAGACTTTAGGTGTCGGTCTATCCGAGCGGTTGGAGGGCACATTGGCAGCAACAGCATGGTCGGCGGCCGCCGGCGCCCGAGTCTTCCGAGTTCATGAGGTTGCCCAGACTCGGCGCGTCGTGGACATGATCGCCGCGATACAGGGCATCCGGCCCCCAGCACGAACCCTGCGAGGTCTGGTATGAATTTCCACCACCCCCCACAGAGCCCCCTCTGGGCGACGACGAATACCTGGGACACTCCCGATTGGACGGTCGACGAACTCGTCGCCGCCAAGCGCGGACGCACCGTTTCGGTGGTGCTGCCCGCATTGAACGAAGAGAACACCGTCGCCGATGTGGTGGCCAGCATTCGGCCGCTGCTCGGCACTCTGGTCGATGAGCTGATCGTGCTCGACTCCGGTTCGACGGATGCCACCGCCGAACGCGCGCTGGCCGCGGGCGCCGAAGTGATCAGTCGCGAACAGGCCGTGCCCGAACTCGAGCCGATGCCGGGCAAGGGCGAGGTGCTGTGGCGGTCGCTGGCCGTGACCAGCGGCGACCTCATCGCCTTCGTCGACTCCGATCTCATCGACCCGGATCCGGCTTTCGTGCCCAAGCTGCTCGGCCCGCTGCTGCTGGTCGACGATATGCATCTGGCGAAGGCCTACTACCGCAGGCCGCTGCGGCAGGCGGGTGCGGTGGACGCGCATGGCGGCGGTCGGGTTACCGAACTCGTCGCCCGTCCGCTGCTGGCCGCATTGCGTCCGGAACTCTCGCAGGTGCTCCAGCCGCTCGGCGGCGAGTACGCGGGCACCCGTGAACTGCTGACCTCGGTGCCGTTTGCCCCCGGCTACGGCGTGGAGATCGGTCTGCTCCTCGACACCTACGACCGCCTCGGCTTGTCCGCGATCGGTCAGGTGAATCTGGGCGTGCGCACGCATCGCAACCGCCCGCTCGCCGATCTCGGGGTAATGAGCCGCCAGATCCTCGGCACCGTGCTCGGTCGCAGCGGGGTGCAGGATTCCGGTGCGGCGCTGACCCAGTTCCCGCTGATCGGCAATGCCTTTACCGCGCACAGCACGGAAGTCTCGCTGGTCGATCGGCCGCCGATGAACACATTGCGCCCGGCTTGGGCCGCGGCCTGATTCGACCCAACCCGACTCGATACGAACCCCGGGCGCTCGAAGCGCCCGGGGTTTCGTCGGTTCCCGGCTACTTCCAGGTCGCATCGAACCGCGAGTGGGGAATACGAGCTGGTCGGCGAGCAGTCTGCGTACGCCGTACTGGATCTGGCCGGACGGTCGGTCCGGCGGCATTGGCGGGCGCCCGCAGGTCGTAGCAGTGGATGGTCTTTCGGGCCCGGTCAGTGGTGGATCGGGCCGTTGGTCGTTGCCAGTGGAAGGCCTGACGCGCCGCCCCGTTCGGCGAGGATCTGGGCGGCGATGGAGATGGCGGCTTCGTCGGGGGTGCGGGCGTTGAGGTCAAGGCCGAGGGACTTTTCAGGCGGGCAAGTTGAGCGTCGGTGACACCGGCCGCACGGAGGCGTTCGACGCGATCGTGGTGTGTACGGCGGGAGCCGAGGGCGCCGACGAAACCGATTTGCTCGATTTTCAACGCTGCCACCAGCATTGGCACATCGAATTTGGTGTCGAGGGTGAGCACACAAACGACCGTGCGGTCGTCGATGCGGCCGGCGGCGTGCTCGGCGGTCAGATACCGGACCGGCCAGTCGACGACCACCTCGTGGGCCGAGGGGAATCGGGCTGGGGTGGTGCAGCAGCATTGCCGTTGTCGAGCCGAGATGGAAGGCCTCCGTAGTGTGTGGCACATCACGGTTCTATGGCGAGCTGCAGTGGCCCACCTGGGTTCTTCGAATGCGAGCGAATGCATGGCGGCCCAGCGAGACTCGACGCCGCGCATCGGCCGCCATGTTCAGTTCGATTGCCAAAAGGTGTCCGGAGTCGGACGACTCAGCGTCTGAGGCCGGAAATCGATCTGGGTTCAGCGTCGTGCCGGTACACCGGGGTGAGCAGATCGGCATCGACCGGTTCCCCGGTGGCGCGGTCGTAGCGCACCGCGACCAGCACCGAAAACAGATGTGTGGCAGCACGTTCGTGCAGCGTGGCCAATCTGGTTGCGAGCAAACGGATTGCGCCGAGCGAGCCGGGCGGATGCAGACCGTCGATTATCAGGGCGGTACCGCGGCCGTCGGGGCGCGGGAGGCGGGCGATATAGGCGATGTCATGCGGTTCGGGGCCGCCCGGCCGGTACACCCGTCGGGCCGCGCGATCCTCGATGCCGCGCCGCGCGTCCCCGGCCCTGGCCACCGCGCGCCGCAGCCGCGGATCCGCCGCGATGAGTTGGCGCACGCTGGGGGAGAGTTCGGGCCCGCCGAGCACGATCAGCCCGTCGCGATTCAGATCGACAGGGCGGCCCGGCAGGAAGTGCTCCACCGTCGCGGTGAAGCCGAGTTCGCGCAGCAACTCCACCAGTCGCTGCGCCGCGCTCGGGTCCGGAGCGCCTAGCACCCGGCCACCACGAACCTCCGGAGCGATTACCGTGAGCGACCCGTGCCCGAAGAACAGACCTTCCGGAGCGGGACCCTGGGTACTCACCTGGTGGATCCGCGCACGGGAAAGTCCCGCCGCCGCACCGATTCTGGCGAAGGTCCAGCCCTCGGCATGTAGTTCCCTGATCACCGCTCTGCGGATACGGGTCAGTTCGTTGATGGTCTGTTGGGCCGCCGCCACCCCATCTGTGGCCGCCTTGAGTCGCTCGACCTTATCTTCGATCGCGAAAACGCGCGCCACGTCATCGGCCGACATGTGCGAAGTCTAGACAGCTCGACACCGTGATGCGTCTAGTCTTCTTTACGCACAAGAATATTTCAGGCTCTGGTGACTACCGCGGGCGAGTCTTTACGACCGAAAAGTTCGCGGCCGTCTCATGTCCGAGTCGTCGAAGCGCATGCGCCGCAGTCGCGAGTCTCGACCACTGGCCGGTGTACATCCAGCGCCGGACGATCCCGTACATCGGTGACCACAACGGAGCGAGTCTTACGAGTGACCCGTTCGCGCCCGTCTCGCGTCCGAGTCGTCGAAGCGCATGCGCCGCAGTCGCGAGTCTCGACCACTGGCCGGTGTACATCCAGCGCCGGACGATCCCGTACATCGGTGACCACAACGGAGCGAGTCTTACGAGTGACCCGTTCGCGCCCGTCTCGCGTCCGAGTCGTCGAAGCGCATGCGCCGCAGTCGCGAGTCTCGACCACTGGCCGGTGTACATCCAGCGCCGGACGATCCCGTACATCGGTGACCACAACGGAGCGAGTCTTACGAGTGACCCGTTCGCGGCCCGTCTCGCGTCCGAGTCGTCGAAGCGATGCGCCGAAGGCGCGAGTCTCGACGGCTCGGACGCGAGACCAAGGGGGCCGCGAACCCGCAGCGCCGAAGGCGCTGCCAACAACAGAGCTACGTCGCGTCGGTGTCGATCGGCGGACGTTCGTTGCGGTCCAACGGCTTTTCGAGCTTGGGCATCGGGTAGTCCGGCATGCCGCTGCCGGTGCCGAGCAGGTCCTGCTTATCCGGGATCGCCTTCTCGAAATCACGGAAAACCGAATCGTCGCCGTTCAGAAGATGTTTGGTGACCATCTGGCGCGGCGACATCTGGCGCAGCTCGTTCAGGTCCGCCAGTGGCTTACGCAGATCCTCGAACTCGGGGCCGAGTTCCTGCTGCAACTGCTGGGTGGCACCGCTGGCGTAGTCGCGGACCTTGCGCAGGCTCTGCGTGGTCCAGCGAATCGCGCCGGGCAGTCGCTCCGGGCCGAGGATCACGAGGGCGGCGACGAGGAGGATGACCATCTCGCCCCAGCTGATGTTGCTGAACACGGGTCCAGGCTACCTGGGGATAGTTACCCGAGCCCCGCCGGATTCCCGCGCGCGCTCAGTCCGATTCCAGCGTGACCGGCACGTCCACCTGCCTGCCATCGCGGATCAACTGTACGTTCACCGTATCGCCGATCCGGCGCTGCTGTACCGCGACCACCAGCTCATCCGGTCCGGTCACCTCGCGGTCGCCGATCTTTACGATGACGTCGTTCTCCACGATCCCGGCCTTGGCCGCCGGGCCGCCGGGCTCCACGTCGGCGACGGCGGCGCCGCTCATCACGTCGTTGGCGACCTGCTTGGTGCGGGCGCTGAGACCGATCTTGGGGTGGTGCACCTGTCCGTCGTGGATCAGCGTGTTCGCGATCGAGGTGACCATATCGACCGGAATCGCGAAGCCGAGGCCGACCGAACCGCCGGTTTCACTACGGATCGCGGTATTGATGCCGATGACCCGGCCCTCCATATCGACCAGCGCGCCACCGGAGTTACCCGGGTTGATCGAGGCATCGGTCTGTACCGCGTCGATGACGGCCTTGGTATCGCTGCCCTCGCCGGAGAGCGCGACCGGGCGGTGCAGCGCGCTGACGATGCCGGAGGTGACGGTCTTGCTCAGGCCGAGCGGCGAACCGATCGCCAGCACGTCATCACCCACCTGAACGTCCTTGGACTTGCCCAGATTGGCGACAGTGAGATTCTTCACATCGACCCTCAATACCGCGAGATCGGTCTTCGGATCGCGTCCGACGATATGCGCGGGTACCCGGCTGCCGTCGGAGAAGGTCACCTGAATGGCGGCCCGGTTCGACTTGTCCTGTGCCGCCATCGAAATCACGTGATTGTTGGTCGCGATGTAACCAGCGCCGTCGATCACGACACCGGAACCGGTCGCACCGTTATCGCCGACCGTGACCCGAATCGAAACCACCGCGGGCAGTACCGCATTGGCGACCTTGGCGATCAGGCCGTGCGGGCGTTCGATATCGCCGGTCTGCGCCAGGGTGACCTTGCGCGAGGTCAACGGGGACGTCGCCTCGGCGGTCAACCTGCCGACCAAGCCGCCGAGAACGCCGATGGCCAGCGCGACAACGGCCAGCAGGACCAGTGCCTTCGGCGCCACCCGTGAGCCGAACAGCACCTCCCTGGCCGAGAGCTTCTGTGCCTGCGGCAGCGGGGCGGGCCGCGGTGTCGGCACGGCGGGCGCGCCGAGGCGCGCAGCGGCATCGGGATCGCGCCACGGATCGGTCGGACCGGCGGCCGGAACGGACTGATCGGCGGCGTCCGGATCACGCTGCAACAGTTCGGCGGAGCCCTGCGGACGTCCGAAGGCCTCGGCCAGTACGGCGTCGGGCGGGCTGTTGTGCAGTTCCGGGCCGACCTGCGGGAGCTGCGAACCGGCCGCGGACTTCGGCTGTTCGGAGAACGAACCGGTCTGACCGGAGGGGCGGCGGAACGCACGCGCCGTGTGACCGTCCACATGCGGCCGGTAAACCGGGCGCGGTCCGAGTACGGGCGCGTCCGACGGCCGCAGGGGACTGGAAGTCGGCGTAGCCGACGGGGCGGGTGCGCCCAGTTTCCCCCTATTGGCCGCCGAATCGGTGGTGTCGCCTGCGGTGGGCCGCGATTCCGACGGCCCGGAATTCGTCGATTCGGTGGTCACTCGGCAAACTCTACTTGCGCCACCACGTTGTCCACCGGGTCGCGGTGAACGAATCGGTCAGAAATCCGAAAACCGCCTCGTTGCGGGGGCTTCCGTTGGGCCGCTGCGAGGCCGCGCTCGTCGCACCGCCGGGGAGTTCGGCGAGTGGAATGCGGGTGAGGCTGTCGTGCAGATCGGTCGGAATCGAGACCTGACCGGCCCGGCGCAGCGCGATCCGCGCCTGCTGCTGCGCCTCGACCTCCGCCGCGCACTCCGGGCACACGGAAAGATGCTGGGCGGCACGCAGATAGGCATTCATCCGTAGTTCGCCGTCCACATAGGCCGCGATCGCCTCGCTGGCCAGATGTTCGGTGGGACGGAAACGGGGACGACCTGACGTGCTGGCGTCGCCACTCATTCGGTGCTCACCCTTCCAACCGACAACATCCATAGCGCACGGCCGGACGGATATCCGGCCGCTGGGTGAAACGCGGCTCCCGCCGGATTCACCCTATGTTCGCGTCAGCGGTGAACCGCTGCTCACTTCCATTATGCGCAAGGTAGTCGCGCAGTGCCTGACGGCCGCGGTGGATGCGGCTGCGCACGGTGCCGAGCTTGACACCGAGAGTCGCGCCGATCTCCTCGTAGGACAAACCCTCGATATCACACAGTACGACCGCGGCACGGAACTCCGGGGCCAGCGAATCCAGCGCGGACTGCAGGTCCGGATCCAGCCGCGCGTCGTGATAGGCCTGTTCCGGGCTCGGTCCGTCGGCGGGCACCCGGTCGTAATCCTCGGGCAGCGCCTCCATCCGGATCCGGTTGCGACGGCGCACCATATCCAGGAACAGGTTCGTGGTGATGCGGTGCAGCCAGCCCTCGAAGGTGCCCGGCTGGTAATTCGACAGCGAGCGGAATACCCGGATGAAGGTCTCTTGAGTCAGATCATCGGCGTCTTGCGCGTCGCCGGACAGCCGGTAGGCCAGCCGGTACACCCGGTCGGCGTGTTCGCGGACCAGTTCGTCCCAGGACGGCATCGCCGAACGGTCGCCGGTCGCATCGAAGGCCGCGGTGCCGGTCAGCTCGACATCGGTGGCATCGTCGTTCATATCGGCCTCCATCGGCAGGGCTTGCGCTGGCAAGGTGGAGAACTCGCGCGCCGCCCCGACGCGGGTGGCCCCGGCGGCGGTAGCTGGTGTAACCACGGAGGGCACCGGGAGCGCCATAAAAGACCCTCTGTCCATGTGGATGGTGATACCTCCTACTCGGGACCGTGGTTGCGGACCTGATCGCGATCCGGATCTCGGATCGTCATGTACGGATACAACCGACGAACGGTATGTGGTTGTTCCCGCGTCCCCGCACCGGGCGGTCGGCTGGTCTTGCTTGCCCATACTCTTTCTTGCCTCGATA
The DNA here is from genome assembly GCF_050946365.1 of Nocardia sp. CA-107356. NCBI lineage: Bacteria > Bacillati > Actinomycetota > Actinomycetes > Mycobacteriales > Nocardiaceae > Nocardia > Nocardia sp. CA-107356. The sequence goes on from NZ_CP191992.1 coordinate 1,630,332, forward strand.
TGCCGGGGGTGTGGAGATCCTGAGGGACACCTGAGAATCTGTGCCCGCCCCCCGCCAATCAATTAATCGCTCGAGCACGGGATAACGCTTCACTGATGAGCCAAACTTGCGACTTCGTGCCCTAGCCTCATAGGCGTGGCATCGAATCTGGAGCGAAATCTCTCCTACGTGGAGGAATCCGTCGTGGAAGACGAGGTCCTCATCGGCGCGCGCGAGCGGGCCATCGAACTCGGTGCGGTACCCGTACCACCCTCGGTCGGCGCCCTGCTGAGCATGTATACCCAGCTCCTGGGTGCGCGAGCGGTGGTCGAGGTGGGGACGGGCGCGGGGATCAGCGGGCTGTGGCTACTGGATGGCATGCGCGAGGACGGGACCTTGACCACGATTGATTCCGAGCCCGAGCATCAGCGGGCGGCCAAGGAGGCGTTCCGCACGGCCGAGATTCCGCCAGCGCGCACTCGGCTGATCAATGGCCGTGCCCTCGATGTGCTGCCCAGGCTCGCCGACGGCGCCTATGACCTGGTCTTCATCGATGCGGCACCGCTCGAGCATCCGCAATACGTCGCCCAGGCGGTGCGTCTGCTGCGCGCGGGCGGCGCGATCCTGCTGCACAATGCCCTGCTCGGTGGCCGTGTTCCGGATCCGGCCCAGCGCGATCCGGCGACCCAGGCCGTGCGCGCGGCCACCCGGGCGATCGCCGAGGATCCCGAACTCACCAGTGTGCTGATCCCGGTCGGCGACGGTCTGCTCTGCGCGTCGCGCGGATAGTTACCGACCGGCTACCGATAAACGCTGGGCGCGTGGGGATTTCGTTCACCACATGCTGATTCCATCGCCGTTCGACGGGTATTCGAGCTGATGCCAGGTTCGACGACGGCAAGGTATGCCCATGGTGTGGGAGCGCGGATCCGAGATCCTCGAAATCGGCCATATCGGCCACACGATCAATGAGGGACGATTACGCGGTGGCTGTCTGCTGCCCGCACTCGGCTTTCTGATTTTCATCATGGTGCTTGCCGTGGTGGTGCTGGTGTGGGTCAGCAATGCTGATTTCGGCACCGAGCGAACAAAAGTCCCGTCGACTCCAGGGCCATGCGAACCGTTCTGCACGGCCACCGTCGCACCGCCGCAACCCGGCCCGCGATAACCCGTCGAGAAATGCCGCGCAAAACCGCTGCCGACTGGGTATCAAGGAGTAGAGGATGTCCCGGTGTGGACATCGGGGAGAGGTTCGGATGTTCGGCAATGACGACGATTATCGAGAACCGCGCCCGATCAACTGGGGCCGGTCCGCGATTGTGCTCGTTCTCGTGCTCGGCCTCGCGGTGATCCTGATGCTGCTGGTCGTCACCGCCGATTTCGGTGATAAGTCGCCGTCGACAACCGTTACGAAAACTCCCCGGCCCTGCGCGCCATTCTGCCCGACGAATGCGCCATAGCCGATACGCCGGTACTAGACCCAGACGCCCTTGCCGACCGTGACCACGCCGCCGTTGCTCACCGCGAAGCGATCCCGATCCCGGTCCAGATCGACACCGATGATCTCGCCCTCGCCGACGACCACGTTCTTGTCCAGGATCGCGCGGCGCACCACCGCACCGCGCCCGATCCGCACACCCGGCATGAGCACACTGCCCTCGACGGTCGCGCCGTCGTCGACCATGACATTGGAGCTGAGCACCGAATTGCGCACGGTCGCGGCCGAGAGAATGCAGCCGGCTCCGATCACGCATTCCTGCGCGAGCCCGCCCTGCGCGAACTTGGCGGGCGGCAGATTCTCCGCGGCGCCGCGGATGGGCCAGTGCTTGTTGTAGAGATTGAAGACCGGATGCACCGAGACCAGGTCCATATGGGCCGCGTAGAAGGCGTCGATGGTGCCGACGTCGCGCCAGTAGCCGCGGTCGCGTTCGGTCGCACCGGGCACCTCGTTATCGGCGAAGTCGTATACCGAGGCTTCACCCGCGGAGACCAGCGCCGGGATGATGTCGCCGCCCATATCGTGATCGGAATCGGAGTTGTCGGAGTCGGCGCGAATCGAATCCACCAGCACCTTGGTGGTGAAGACGTAATTGCCCATGGAAGCGAAGGTGACGTTCGGATCGTCCGGTGTGCCAGGTGGATGCGGCGGCTTCTCCAGGAATTGGGTGATCCGCCCGGACTCGTCGGAGTCGATGCAGCCGAATGCGCTCGCCTCGCTGCGCGGCACCCGGATACCGGCGACGGTGACGCCAGCACCGGAGTTGATGTGGTGCTGGACCATCTGTTCCGGATCCATCCGGTACACGTGATCCGCGCCGAAGACCACGATGTAATCCGGATCCTCGTCGTAGATCAGGTTCAGCGACTGCATGATCGCGTCAGCACTGCCCGTGTACCAGCGTGGACCGAGCCGCTGCTGCGCGGGCACCGGCGTGATGTACTCCCCGGCGAAACCCGACAGCCGCCAGGTCTGCGAAATGTGCCGGTCCAGCGAATGCGACTTGTACTGGGTCAGCACGCACAGCCGCAGATAGCCCGCGTTGACCAGATTGCTGAGTACGAAGTCGATGAGGCGGTAGGCGCCGCCGAAGGGGACCGCCGGCTTGGCTCGATCCGCGGTGAGTGGGAACAGACGCTTACCCTCGCCACCGGCGAGCACGATCCCGAGTACGTGCGGCTGGCTCCTCACATCTGCCAAACTACCGCGCCACCCGGGTACAGGTGGCCCATGCCAAAGTGAACGTCTAGTTTGAAGCCGTGACTTTCGGCACGGGCGGCGGGGGTGCAGGGGCGGGAGCCGGTGATGCCGACCGGCTTCGCGTGGCGATGTTGACGCGGGAATTTCCCCCCGAGGTATACGGCGGGGCCGGCGTGCATGTCACGCAGTTGGCTGCGCAGTTGCGGCAGCTGTGCGAGGTGTCCGTGCACTGCATGGGTGTGCCGCGCGCGGATGCCGTAGTGCACCAGCCGGATCCGATGCTCTACGCCGCCAACGCCGCGCTGCAGATGATGTCGGCCCAGCTACGTATGGCCGATGCCGCGGGTGAGGTGGATGTGGTGCACTCGCATACCTGGTACACCGGGCTGGCCGGACATCTCGCCGCGACGCTCTACGGGATCCCGCATGTGCTCACTGCGCATTCGCTGGAACCGCGGCGGCCGTGGAAGGCCGAACAGCTCGGCGGGGGCTACCGCTTGTCCTCGTGGTCGGAGCGCAATGCCGTCGAGTACGCCGATGCGATCATCGCAGTGAGCGAGGGCATGCGCCACGATGTGCTCGACGCCTACCCGACCATCGATCCGGACCGGGTCCACGTCGTGCACAACGGCATCGACGCGACGGTGTGGCATCCGGGACCGCCGGTCGGGGGATCCCGGTCGATCCTGAGCGAATTGGGCGTACGCACCGACCATCCGATCGTGGCCTTCGTCGGTCGCATCACCCGGCAGAAGGGGGTCGGGCATCTGCTCGCCGCGGCCCGCGACTTCGATCCGGAGATCCAGCTCGTGCTGTGCGCGGGCGCGCCCGATACCCGTGAGATGGAGGCCGAGGTTTCCGCGGCGGTCGCCGAACTCAGCAGTGTGCGCGGCAATGTGTTCTGGGTGCGTGAGATGCTGCCGACCGAGCGGATCCGCCAGATCCTGACCGCCGCAACGGTCTTCGTCTGTCCCTCGGTCTATGAGCCGCTCGGCATCGTGAATCTGGAGGCGATGGCATGCGCGACCGCGGTGGTCGCCTCGGATGTCGGCGGCATTCCCGAAGTGGTCGCGGACGGGCAGACGGGTCGCCTGGTGCACTACGACGCGAGCGCGGTGCGGCAATACGAACAGGACCTGGCCGTGGCCGTCAATGAGGTCGCCGGTGATCCGGTGCTCGCCGCCGAATTCGGCGCGGCCGGACGCCATCGCGCCATCGCCGAATTCGACTGGCTTCGGATCGCGGCCCAAACCGTTGCGATCTACGACCGAGTCCGCAAGTTCTGACCCGGCCGCCCCCTTGCTGAATCCGCTGGATCCTGCAGCTGTTTGCTGGGGTCAGGGATGGGGCTGGTAGGTCGCGATCTGGACCGAGGCGGTGACCTCGACGGTATCCGGGAGGGCATTGAGGTGGGGGGTCGAGTGGTGCGCGGATGGACCCATCGCCACTACGTCGCGAATGTCGGTGCGGGTGAGTTTCATCGAGTACTCGACGAGGGCACGGTCGGTGGCTGCGAAGTGGCCGGACATGGCCTCGGTGAGTCGCCGGTCCTTATCCGGGTCGACTGTCACCATGCCGAGTGGGCCGATCAGCTCGCCCAGATGGCGCGAGGTCGGGGTGGCGACGACGAACCGGCCGTCGGCGGTGAGGGCCCTGGCGACCTCGCTCGGATTGCGTGGCGCGAATACCGAGAGCACACGGCGCAGCGCACCGTCGCGAACGGGCAGACCGCGCCAGGCGTCGGCGAGTACCGAGGCGGCGCGTGGATGGGCGCGGGCACAGCGTCTTGCGGCGGGTTTGGCCACGTCCAAGGCGATCCCGAGCGCCGGAACGGCATCGAGCGCGGCCGCCAGGTAATAACCGGTCCCAGCACCGATCTCGAGTACTGCATCGTCGTCGAGGACCGGGCCGGAGGAGTCGTCGGCAGCGACGGCCTCGGCCACCGCATCGGCGATCGGTGCGAAATGTCCCCCGACCTGGAATGCGGCGCGCGCGTCCAGCATCGCCGCGGTGTCGCCGGTCATCTTCGTCGACGCGCCGGTCAACAGACTGACGTAACCCTGCTTGGCGATGTCGAAACTGTGCCCGTGCCCGCAGCGCAGCGTCCGATCCCGCGAGTCCATACCGGAGCCGCATTCCGGACAGGCCAGTAGACCGGCCACTGCAGCCAGTGGGGGATTAGCTGGTGACACTCTTCAGTTCGTCACCGAGCGCTGCCGCTTCATCCGGCGTGAGCTCAACGACCAGACGCCCGCCACCCTCGAGTGGAACCCGCATCACGATTCCACGCCCTTCCTTGGTTGCCTCGAGGGGACCGTCCCCGGTGCGGGGCTTCATGGCCGCCATCCTCTGCTCCCTCCAGATCTGCGCGATATGCTGCGCACTTTCTTGGAACTCGTGTTGTCACCAACAAGCGAGCCCGCCGGCATTTGGCGAGCTACACCCGTCCCATTCTTCCCTATCGCCGGAGTGGACGGATACCTGAGTTCGAAATGTGACCGCTCGGCCTGTGTTGGGCCGCTCACCGCGGGCCCTTTCGAGCGACCTGCGAGCAGTCGCTATCGGACCCAGCAATCGGCTAGGTGGTCGTCGACCATTCCGGTCGCCTGCATCAGTGCGTAGGCGGTGGTCGGGCCGACGAAGCGGAATCCGCGCCGCTTCAATTCTTTTGCCAGAGCTACGGATTCGGGAGTGGTCGCGGGTACATCAGCGGCCGTGCCCGGGCGTGGCCGAGGCGCCGGAGCATAGGACCAGATCAGCTCGTCGAGTCCGAGATCGAGGTCAGCGGCGACGCGCGCGTTGGCGATCGCCGCATCGATTTTGGCCCGGTTGCGGACGATGCCGGAATCGGCGAGCAACCGCGCTACATCGTCGTCACCGAAGGCGGCCACCTGATCGATCGCGAACCCGGCAAACGCGCTACGGAAGGCCGGCCGCTTGCGCAGGATGGTGATCCACGCCAGACCTGATTGGAACGCCTCGAGACACATGCGCTCGAACATGGCGTCATCGCCGTGCAGCGGCCTCCCCCACTCGTGATCGTGATAGTCACGGTAGAGCTGTGACCCCTGGGCCCACGGACAGCGCACCTTACCGTCGGACTCGGCCTCCAGTGCGATCTCGGCGGTCACTTCTTCTCCACCCCCGTCGGCGCGTGCTGGGGGGCACCCGGTGCCTGCGGCCATGCGACCGATCCCTGGGCCTGCGCGGTCGACGCGCGCGCCCGAGGCACCGTCGGCTGCGGCTGGACAACCGGTTCGGCCAGTCGGGCCAGCGGTGGCTGGGCTACCGGGCTGTTTGCCGTGGGCTGCTCGCGGCCGGTCGGTGCTGGCTGGGCTGGCGGGACCGGCGGCTGGGCAACTGATGGCGGTGCGGTGGGTGCCTGGGGCTGGGCGGCTGGGCCGTTCGGTGGTGTAGTCGTCGCATCTGGTTTGGCGGCCGGTGGCTGCGCAGTCGATGCGTGCGGCTGGCGCGCCGTTGGCTGCGGCTGGACAACCGATCCGTTCAGCTGGGCCAACGGCGGCTGGGTAACCGGGCCGTTCGGAGTGGGCTGCTCGCGGCCGGTCGGTGCTTGCGGTTGGGGCCCCGGTGTCGGTGGTTGGGCGACCGGGACCTGCGGATCGGCAACCGGTGGCGGTGCGGTGGGTGCCTGGGGCTGGGCGGCTGGGCCGTTCGGTGATGCGGTCGCGACCTGCGGCTCGGCGGCCGGTGTCCGGGGTTGGGCGATCGGGCTGTTCGGTGCGGTGGTGGTGGTCCGTGGCCGGGGGGTCGGTGGGTGCGGTGGGGTGGCCGCTGGCTGGGCGGTTGGTGGCTGGGCGGTTGGAGGCTGGGCGGTTGGTGGCTGGGGAGCGATCGAGCCGTTCGGTGGGATGGCGGGGGCAGGCTGTTGGGGGTGCTGTTGGGTCGGAAGTTGGACGTTCGGTGTCTGGGCGGCGCGCGCCTCGGCCAGTTGGAATTGCAGCTCGTCGATTCTGGTCGCGAGCCGGGTCAGTGCCCAGTCCACTTCGCCCGCCTTATAGCCGCGCACCACCTGCTGGAACCGCAGTGCGCGCACATCGGCGCCGCTGATGCCCTCGGCAGGTAGGACGGTCGCGGTCGTGCCCTCGGGCAGCGGCCCGAGTTCCTCGGCTCGCCCGAATACCGCACTGGCGAGTAAGAACAACACCGCGGCGACCAAGCCGACGATCAGCACGTACAACAGCAGCGTGAGCATGCCCCGAGCTTATTGGCCCACACCGGCACCTGGCATCGGCCGGTCCTGCGGAAATTGGACTTCGAATTGTCGGTGGCCATCTGACCGGCCGACCGAGCCGTGCTTTCGCCTCGTAGATCCGAGTCGGCGCGGGTGTCACCGCAGCCCGAAGGCGGGGCGCGATCGGGGCGCGGAGCTGGGCGTGTTCGGGGTGCGGTGAGCCCGTTCCGGCGCGGCTTGTCGCACGGGTGGGCGGCTTGTCGCTACGGGGTGGCGGGTTATCGCTACGGGACGCGCCCCATCACATCGTCATCCGATGCTGGCGGGTTATCGCTACAGGTGGCGGGTCGTATCGATGCCGAGTGACATGCCCGCGAGCCCGCGACGGCGGACCGCGAGTTTGTCGGAGACCTCGAGCAGCGCCTTGGCGGCCGGATTCTCCGGATCCCGCAGCACGATCGGGGTGCCCTCGTCGCCGGCCTCGCGCAATGCCTGCTCGATCGGAATCTGGCCGAGCAGTGGCACATTCGCGCCCACCGCGCGGGTGAGGCGTTCGGCGACGGATCGGCCGCCGCCGGAGCCGTAGAGATCCATCCGGGTGCCATCGGGCAGATCGAGCCAGGACATATTCTCGATGACGCCCGCGATCCGCTGCCGCGTCTGCAGCGCGATCGCACCGGCGCGTTCGGCGACCTCGGCGGCCGCGGGCTGGGGTGTGGTGACGACCAGGATCTCCGCATTCGGGATCAACTGTGCGATGGAGATCGCGACATCGCCGGTGCCGGGCGGCAGATCGAGCAGCAGCACATCGAGGTCGCCCCAGAACACGTCGGCGAGGAACTGCTGTAGCGCGCGGTGCAGCATCGGACCGCGCCACACCACCGGCGTATTGCCCTTGGTGAACTGCGCGATGGAGATGAGTTTCACGTTGTGCGACTGCGGCGGCATGATCATCCGCTCGACCTGCGTCGGCCGCGCGTCGGTGCCGAGCATCCGGGGAATCGAATGGCCGTAGATATCCGCGTCCAGCACACCGACCGAGAGGCCGCGTGCGGCCATGGCGGCGGCGAGGTTGACTGTGACACTGGACTTTCCGACGCCGCCCTTACCGGAGGCCACCGCGTACACGCGGGTCAGCGAACCGGGCTGGGCGAACGGGATCACCGGTTCGGCGGAGTCCCCGCGCAACTGCTTGCGCAGGTTGGTGCGCTGCTCGTCGTCCATCACATCGAGCTCGACCGTGACGGCGCCGACGCCCGCGACATCGGCCACCGCCTTGGTGACCCGTTGCGTGATCTCGGTGCGCAGCGGGCAGCCCGCCGTCGTCAGGTAGACCTCGATATGGACATTGCTGTCGGCACCGATCGCGATGCTCTTCACCATGCCCAGTTCGGTGATCGGTTTGCGGATCTCCGGGTCGTCGACCTTCGCGAGGGCTCCCCGCACATCCGCTTCCGTAACCACTGGCATGGCAAGAATTTTACGTCGTGTCAGATTCGGGGCAGGTCACCGGGCTTGGGTGCGACGCCGGAGGCGTAGGACCCGGCCCATGCCATCACGTTGGCGACATAGGCCATGGAGTTGTTGTAACGCAGGATCGCCCGTGTCTGCTGGGTGAGATCACGCATGTTCAACCCGCCGTCGCACAGATACTTGCCCGCGGTCAGCGCCGCGTCGAACAGGTTCTGTGGATCGGCGATGCCGTCGCCGTTGCCATCGGCGCCGTAGCGCTTCCAGGTCTCCGGCAGGAACTGCATGGGGCCGATGGCGCGGTCGTATCCGCTGAGTCCGTCCAGCGCACCGCCGTCGGTGTCGTGGACGACGTGATTGCCCGCGAGGCTGCCGTCGAGTACCGGTCCGTAGACGGGTGTCAGTGGATTGCCGTCTGCGTCGGCCTTGCCGCCGAAGGCGTGGGTCGATTCGACCCGGCCGATCCCGGCGAGCAGATACCAGGGGATTCCGCAGACGGGGTTCTCGGCGGCGAGGGTGCGTTCGGCATTCTGGTAGGCCGCGATGGCGACGCCGGGAATGCCGAGCGGGCCGGGTGCCAGCGCGGCCGGTTGCCTACCATCCGGCAGCGCAACGGTTTTCACGATCGGCGGCGCGGTCGGCGCCGACTTTGCCATTGCGTGAGCGACGAATTCGGCCGTCGCTGGTTCCGCGACGGCCGCGGGTCTCGGTCCCTGATCGTCTTGATCGTCCCCCGAATTGTGTTGCAGGACAGACATTGCGGTCTGATCGACGCTGCCCGCGGACGCGGCGACGGCCACGAACCCAGCGGGAACCAATCCGGTCAATGCGATAACGGAGCTGCGCTTGATTGTCGCAGGCGACTGTTTTCGGTGACGCCCCACGGTGTGGTGACCCTCCAATTGACTCGGCAACGAGCCCTTCGTGATGGACGAAGTAGAGGCTACCGCATTCGAGACCTTTTTGTTACTGCTTCGTTATCGGGTCTCAGTGTGGCGTCACGGGTTGGGTATCGGTCCTGGTATCAGGCTTGCGGGGCCAGCGCGGGCAGCGGGATAACGATGCCGAACGGCAATGTGATGCCCGGTGCGGGCGGTGGTGTGGCGGCTTCGGTCGGCGCCGACTCCGCTGCGCCGGGCGCGCCGGGCTCCGGCGTCTTCTCGGGCGTGCTCTGCGCCGATTCATCCTGCGGTTGCGTGGGCTGCGCATTGGGCGCGGGTTGTGTCGCACCGGGCTGCGCGGCACCCGGATCGGGCTGGGCCGGAGTGCAGTTGGCGGCTCGCGGCTGTGGCTGCGGCTGATCCGGGTGCTGCGGATCCTTCGGCTCGCCATTGCCCGCACCGAAGGTCTGCGCCGGTGCGATCGGCGACTGGGCCGGATCGCTGGGCGGCTGGGCCGGATCGCCGGGCGCCGGCAGTTGCGCCGGGGCCACCTGCTGTGGATCGCACGGCGGCTTGGGCACGGGCAGCGGGCAGAAAATGCCGCACGGGATCGGCGGCAGACCGGGGATGGTGATCATCACCTGGGTCGGCGGCATGATGGTCACCGTGTTCGGCGGCAGCTCGGTGGTCGTGGTGGTAGGCGGTTTCGTGCTGGATGCGGCCAGAATGTCCGGGCCCGTCGTGGTCGGCGCGGTGCCCGGCGGAATGAGATCGGGGGAAATGCTCACCTGGCTCGGCGTGCCGCCGGTGCGGTAGGCCGCCGACCAACTCAGCACGTTGGCGGCGTAGGCGAGCGAGTTGTTGTAGCGCAGCACCGCACGCAGTTCCTGTTGCGGATCGCGCAGGTCCAGCCCGCCCGAGCAGAGGTATTTGCCCGCGGCGAGCGAGGCGTCGAAGACATTGTGTGGATCCGCGATACCGTCACCGTTGCCGTCGGCGGCGTACAGGCTCCAGGTACCGGGCAGGAACTGCATCGGGCCGATGGCGCGCACCGCGCTGCCGTCGGTGGCCCTGATCACCTGATTATTGGGGAGGGTGCCGTCGAGGGCGGGGCCGAAGATCGGGGTCACCGTGGTGCCTGCGGCGTCGGTGCGACCGCCGCCCGCGTGTAGGGATTCGATCCGGCCGATACCGGCTAGCAGGCTCCAGGACAGGCCGCAGCCGGGCATCGAGGATGCCAGCGCGAGTTCGGCATTGCGATATGCCGCGAGCACGATCTCCGGGATGCCGAGCGCGCCGCCCGTGGCCGGAAGCGAGATGTCGTGCAACGGAACCGAACCCGCGAACATCGGTGTGCCACCAGTAAGCGGAGTCATTGCTCGAAGTTTGCGGGGAGCTTCCGGTGCGACCGGAAGGAGACCAACTGTCCGAGACAATGCCGACTCGGCGGTGTTGTCGGATGTTCCGTCCGAGCCTGCGGAGCCGGCCGACGCGGCGAGCAAGGCCTCGGGGGCCTTGTTCGGAGTGCTGGACTGGGTGACGTTGGTGGCCGATCCGGTGGCGACCAGACCAGCGACTACCAGGGCCGAGACGGTAATCGGAGCAGATATGCGCATTCGGCCACACCAATCCTCGACGGTCGTTGGGAGCTTCTGTCCGGGACATCCCCTGCCCGGCCGCTCGGGACAACGCGATCCAGGTTACCCGTGAGTCAGAACGTTGTTGAGCATTTCCTGTCAATCGTCAGCAACTGGCGGTGAAACCGGAAGTGCGCCTTGCGTTCTGCCGGAGCTTTTCTTGCGTTGTGCCTTTGCCGGTTTATCCGACTGCGATATGCGATCCGGGGCCTCGGCGGCCTCGATCCGGTCCAGCACCTCCCGCATCTCCTCCAATTCCCGGCGCAAGTAGTCGCGCGTAGCAACCTCGCCGATCGCGATCCGCAGCGAAGCCAGTTCGCGTGCGAGGAACTCGGTATCGGCCTTGGTTTGGGCGGCCCTGGTCCGGTCCTCCTCCAGCGATACCCGGTCGCGGTTGTCCTGACGGTTCTGCGCCAACAGGATCAGCGGCGCCGCATAGGCGGCCTGGGTGGAGAACGCGAGGTTGAGCAGGATGAACGGATACGGGTCCCAGCGCAGTGCGATCACGAAGATGTTCAGCACGATCCAGACGATCACCACGATGGTCTGCAGCGCCAGATAGCGGCCGGTGCCGAGGAATCTGGCGACGCGCTCGCTGGAGCGGGCCAGTGCCTCGGCGTCGTAGTCGAAGCGGAACCGGGATTCCAACGGCGTCTCGAGGCGCTGGCGCGCCGGATTCTTCTCACTCACTATCGGCTACCCCCTCATGCCTTTCGGCCGCCTCGATTGCCATATCGTGCGCCATATCCTCCTGCTCACGCCAATCCTCCGGCAGCAGATGGTCGAGCACATCGTCCACGCTGACCGCGCCGAGCAGGTGGTTCTCCTCGTCCACGACCGGACCGCAGACCAGGTTGTAGGTCGCGAAGTAGCGCGTCACCGCACTGAGCGGAACATCGGGGCGCAACGGGGCCAGATCGCTGTCGAGGATGCCGCCGACCAGATGTGCGGGAGGTTCGCGCAGAAGTCGCTGCAAATGGACCGAGCCGAGAAACCGGCCGGTCGGTGTGGCGGTCGGTGGTCGCACCACGAACACCATGGAGGCCAGCGCGGGCGTCAGATCCGGATTGCGTACCCGGGCCAGCGCTTCGGCGACGGTGGTGGCCGGGGTCAGGATCACCGGTTTCGGGGTCATCAGACCGCCCGCGGTGTCGGGGGAGTGCTGCAGCAGTCGGCGGACCGGTTCGGACTCCTCCGGATCCATCAGTGCCAGCAGCGATTCCCGCTCACCGGTCGGCAGCTCGCCGAGCAGGTCGGCGGCATCGTCGGGGTCCATTGCCTCGAGCACATCGGCGGCCCGGTGCACCTCGAGGTGGCCGAGCAGATCGACCTGATCGTCGTCGGGAAGCTCCTGGACGACGTCGGCGAGTCGCTCATCGTCGAGTGCGATCGCCACGTCGATGCGTCGCTTCTCCGGGAGTTCGCGTAGTAGATGTGCGACGTCGGCGGGGCGCAGGCCCTCGAATTGTTCGAGCAGTTGGGTGACGTCCTGGCCCAGCCTGCCGATTTCGTACGGGGTCAGCCCGCTGACCTGGGTCCAGTCCACCACGTGGACGGTGCGGCGGCGTCCGAGCCTGCGGTGTCCGCGGACCGCGACCCTGGTCACCCGCCAGTCCCTGGTCCTGGTCTGTTCGATGCCGAGATCGACAACGAGGACATCGACGTCCGCGACGTCGGGCAGATCCGGATCTTCAACGCGCACCGTGGAATCGACGATCTGGGCGAGCGCGAGCATCTCGCCGGGACGCTGGTTGAAGCGGCGCAGGCTGACCGTGCCGGTATTGAGCGCGACGACACCGGGCTCGATGGTGGTGACCCGCAGCATCGGCACGAAAATCCGCCGCCGGGACGGCAATTCGACGACGAGGCCGTGTACCCGGGGTTGCTGGCGGTCGTAGCGGATGGCCACGACGACATCACGGATGCGGCCGATAGACTCGCCGTCCGGGCCGAGTACCACCAGCCCGGCCAGTCTGGCGACGTACACCCTGGTTGCTGCCATGGCTGTCAGGTTAGAGGGTGCGCGGACCGGTATCCGCACCATGCCACGATCGACGGGAGTGATCATGAAGCCGCGCCGCTCGGTGCTCGCCTGCCCCGGTAGCAGCAAGAAGATGATCGATAAGGCCAAGAGCCTGCCGGTCGACGAGGTATTCCTCGATCTGGAGGATGCGGTCGCGCCCGCCGCCAAGGCCGAGGCCCGTGCGAATATCGTGGCGGCGCTCAACGACTCCGGCTGGGGTACGCAGCTGCGGGTGGTGCGGGTCAACGACTGGACCACCGAATGGACCTACTCCGATGTGATCACGGTGGTCGAGGGCGCCGGTGCGGCACTGGACGCGATCTTGCTGCCGAAGGTCACCGATGCCGGTCAGGTGCGGGCGCTGGATCTGCTGCTCACCCAGTTGGAGAAGGCGAGCGGGCTCGAGGTCGGCAGGATCGGCATCGAACCGCAGATCGAAAACGCGCTGGGATTGCGCAATATCGATGAGATCGCCACCGCGAGCCCGCGGGTACAGGCCCTGGTCTTCGGTCCGGCCGACTTCATGGCCAGTATCAATATGCGCACATTGGTGGTCGGTGAACAGCCGGAGGGTTATGACACCGGTGATGCCTACCACCACATTCTGATGACCGTCCTGCTCGCCGCCCGCGCGCACGGTCTGCAGGCAATCGACGGCCCCTACCTGCAAATTCGGGATATCGATGGATTCCGCAGGGCGGCCGGGCGCACCGCCGCACTCGGTTTCGACGGCAAGTGGGTGCTGCATCCCGGACAGATCGAGGCCGCGAACGAGATCTTCAGTCCGCGTCAGGCAGATTACGATCGCGCCGAGCTGATTCTGGATGCCTACGCCTTCCATACCTCCGTAAAGGGCGGTGCGCGCGGAGCGGTAATGCTCGGCGACGAAATGATCGATGAGGCCAGCGCCAAGATGGCTCAGGTAATCGCGGATAAGGGCCGAGCGGCGAGGATGACGCGCACCACGCGTTTCACACCCCCGAACATCGCTTCGGAATAGCAGAATAGAGATATGACGAATCCCTTGGGGAACTCGAATCGTGCGCGTCAGGGTCTGCCGACGCCGCCATCGGGCTGGCCGGTCGGCTCGTATCCGACCTATGCCGAGGCGCAGAAGGCAGTCGATTTCCTGGCCGACAACCAGTTCCCTGTGCAAGACGTGACCATCGTCGGCGTCGACCTCATGCAGGTCGAACGCGTGCTGTACCGACTGACCTGGGGCAAGGTGATCGGCGGTGGGGTGGTTTCGGGCGCGTGGCTCGGCCTGTTCCTCGGTCTGCTACTGAGCCTGTTCACCACCAGCGGCGGTTTCGCGCCGGTGCTGGTCGGCTTGGTCGGCGGCATCATCTTCGGCGTCATCTCCACCTCGATCCCGTACGCGGCGACCAAGGGACAGCGCGACTTCGCCTCCACCATGCAGTTGGTGGCGGGCCGCTATGACGTGCTGTGTGATCCGAAGTCGGCCGAGCAGGCTCGGGACATGCTGGCGCGGTTGGCGATCTGAGCGCATGGAAGAAGTAGTGGACAAGGTCCGCACCGAGGTGCTGGACCACTTCGGTGTGGCGGCGGGCGTCGACTCCGCGTCGGTGACTTTTCTCGGGTTGGAGCCCATCGAAATCCTGCGCATCCCCGGCGAGGATCTGGTGCACTACATAACCCTCGGCGGATCCCGCCATCCCATGGGCGATCCCAGTGACCTGCACGCCGACCCGGTGCGCGGGCCGCGCGCCGAGCTGGTGCTGACGCTGCGTGGCGGAGTGGGTGCGAGTTCGGGACTGGCGCGCACGCTCGGTGTGCTCGTCGCGGCGCCCGCCGTGGAAGGCGTTGTGCTGCAAGCCGATGCGCTGCTCGACCTCGGGGAGCCGATGTGGCGCAATGCGCCGTTCACCGCGGTGTTGTTGGGCGAGAGCGATATTCCCGAGGTGGTATTGCCCGCGCCCGCCGAGCCGGTGCGGTATTTCGCGGTGGTTCCGGTGACCGCGACCGAGGCGGCCTGGGTGCGTGTGCGCGGTGCGCAGGCGTTGCGCGATGCCTGGGCGGAGGCCGGTATCGATGTGCGTGATCCCGCGAGAGGTGCTGCGGCACTGTAGGTTAGGGGTGTCAGAGCCAATTGTTGCGGTGGAAGTTGACGTACAGCCCGGTGCAGACCGCCGTGATGAGCAGCAGCACGGCCGGATAGCCCCAGACCTGTTTCAGCTCCGGCATGTGCTCGAAGTTCATGCCGTAGATCCCGGCGATCATCGTCGGCACCGCGGCGATCGCGACCCACGCGGAGATCTTGCGCATATCGGTGTTCTGCTGGACACCGACCTTGGCGAGTGCCGCCCCGATCAGCGCGCTGAGTGCCTCGTCGAAATCGTTGATCCGCTCGGCCACTGCCGTGTGGTGATCGGCGACATCGCGCATATAGCGGCGAATCTCCTTGGGCAACGGCATTCCGGTGTTACGGCCGAGTGTTTCGAGCGCGGTCCCGAGCGGATTCACCGCGCGCCGTAGCTCCACGACCTCACGCTTGAGCTGATAGATCGATTCGACGGCCACTTTGCTGCGCGGGGTAAAGACCTCTTCCTCCATCTCGTCGATATCGTTCTCGACCGACTGGGCGACCTCGACGTAAGAATCCACGACGTGGTCGGCGACCGCGTGCAGCACCGCGCCGGGGCCGTATGCGAGTTGCTCGGGTTGGCTCTCCAATTCCTTTCGGACACCGGCCAATCCGGTGTGCTCGCCGTGCCGGACGGTGACCGCGAAATTGGGTCCGGTAAAGACCATGATGTCGCCGGTCTCGACGATCTCGCTGATCGAGTGGATTTCGTGCGGGACGTAGCTGACGGTGCGCAGTACGAGGAACAGGGTGTCGTCGTAGCGTTCCAGCTTCGGTCGCTGATGGGCGTGGACGACGTCTTCGACGGCCAGCGGATGCAGGTCGAAGGTCTTGGCGATATCGGCCATCTGGTACTCGTCCGGGTCGTGCAGTCCGACCCACACGAATCCGGTTCCGCGCTTGCTGACCTCGGCCATCGCGTCCGCATGGTTGAAGTGGCCGGGCAGCCGTTTGCCGTCGACGTAGACAGCGCAATCGACCACCGCACGCGCGGTGGGGACGGGGATATGGGGCAGCGGCGTGTGCGCTCGGCCCTGGCCGCGGAACGACGGTAGCGGCGGAATAGATGGCACCGCTCGATGCTACGTCGCCTGCGCGTGCGGCTCGCGACGAGCGGCACGGTATGAAAGAAGGCGTGCGCATCGACCTCCATACCCATTCGACCGCCTCCGACGGCACCGATACCCCGGCCGAACTCGTTCGGAACGCGGCGGCGGCAGGCCTGGACGTCGTCGCGATCACCGATCACGACACCACCGCCGGGTGGAGCGAAGCGGTCGACGCGCTGCCGAAGGGGTTGACGCTGGTGCGTGGCATGGAGATGTCGTGTATCGGCCTCGGCGAGGACGGGTGGCCGGTTCCGGTGCACCTGCTCGCGTACCTATTCGACCCGACCGATCGGAGTTTCGCCGACGAGCGGGAGCGCCTGCGTGCCGAGCGGGTCGAGCGTTTGCGCGCGATGGCCGAGCGGATGCGGGCCGATGGACTACCCATCGATCCGGACGCGGTGCTGGCCTCGGCCGGACCGTCGGCTGGTCGCCCACATCTGGCCCGTGCGCTCGTCGAGGCCGGTGTGGTGCCGAGTGTGGACGCGGCCTTCACCGAATTACTGGCGCCGCACGGCCGCTATTACGCCGAGAAGGCCGATACGCCGCTGCGCCGGGCGATCGAGATGATCGCGACCGCGGGCGGCGTCAGCGTGCTCGCGCATACCAGGGCGCGTAAGCGGGGCCGGCTGCTCGCGCTCGACGAGATTCGCGAACTCGCCACCCTGGGGCTGGGCGGGTTGGAGATCGCTCATCCGGACCATTCCGCGGCCGACCGGGCCCTGCTGGTCGACCTGTCCGCCGAACTCGGTCTCATCGCCACTGGATCTTCGGACTATCACGGCGCGAACAAAACCATCCGGCTCGGTGAATTCACCACCGATCCGGCGCAATTCGAGGAACTGGCGGGCAAAGCCACGGGAGTGCCGGTGATCGCCTCGTGAGAGTGCTGCGCGGACTCAGCGGAATCGTCGCCGGTGGGATGTTCGTGCTCGCCCTCGTCGTTGTCGGTACCGCGGTCATCGCTGCTCGGCGCGACTTTCCCGGACCCGGCGGGGAATCGGTGACGTGGCATATCGCCGCATCTGTGCTCGGCGTTGGCGCACAGACTTTTTCGGACCGGCATCGGGGTTTGGCTGCTTTTTCCGGATCGATGGTCGTTTTCATTGTCGCCGGATTATTGCTCTGGACGCAGTGGTGGGGCTGATATTCCAGTAATGGTTGCGGCCGGGTGAATTGTGGTCGAACATTTCTCTTTGTGGCTGAATTCGAGACGGACGTGCTCGTCCTCGGCGGCGGTCCCGCCGGGGCTTGGGCCGCCGTCTCGGCCGCCACCGCGGGCGCTCGGGTGGTACTCGTCGACAAGTCCCGTTGCGGGGCCAGCGGACCCACCGCGTGCGGGACGACATCGCTGTGGAATATCCCGCCGGGACCCGCCAGGGACGATGCGGTGCGGCGCGCCTACGCGCACGGCGGCGGGATCGCCGAACCGGAGTGGATGCTGCGCGTGCTCGACGAGACGCATCGGCGGGTCGAACAGTTGGTGCAGTGGGGTTATCGGTTTCCGGGGGAGGGCACTGGCCACGACGCCAGCGGGACGTCGTTGCGCGTAGTTATGGACGGCGGGAGTTATCTGCGCCGGATGCGCCGCAGCCTGCTCGACGCGGGGGTGCGCATTCTCGATTTCCATCCCGCGCTGCAACTGCTCGTCGATCGCGACGGTGTGGTCGCCGGGGCGGTCGGCGTGCAGCAGCACAACGGTTTCCGCTCGTGGACCATCCGGGCCGGGGCAGTTGTCGTCGCCACCGGTGGCTGCGCGTTCCTCTCCGGAGGCGCTGGCACCGATGTCGACACCGGCGACGGACTGCTGCTGGCCGCCGAGGTGGGCGCGGAGTTGTCCGGTATGGAATTCTCCAGCGCCTACGCCCTTGCACCGGTTCTGCCGTCACCTCGCGACGAGGCGTTCGCACCCGGGCTGGCACTGCATTTCGCGACGCTCTACGACGAATCGGGCGCGGAGATCACCGGTCATCGTTCCACGGCGTTCACCGCGATCGCCGATGGCCGCCGGATCTACGCCGCCTTGGATGATGTGCCGTACCCGGTGCGGCGCTGGCTCTCCCGACAGGGCTTGGTCGATCGCACCCGCCGGGTGCCGCTGCGCGCGGTGCTCGAGGGCACGGTGCGCGGTACCGGCGGGCTGCGGATCGCGGGGGCGGATTGCGCGACCACGGTGGCCGGACTCTACGGCGCGGGCGATGTCACGACGCGTGAGCCGATCACCGGCGCGGTCAGCGGCTTCGGCGGTCAGGGCGGAGCCTGGGCCATCGCCTCGGGGGTATGGGCCGGTAAGGGCGCGGCGCGGTTCGCCCGCGGACGCGGCCTGACCGGACCGGTGCGCGAGGTGGCGGGTGCCGGACTGAATCCGGTGGCCCGGATCGATCCGCGCGCGGTGGTCGGGCTGGTGCAGGAGCACACGTTGCCGCTGCGGCGCAGCTACTGGCGCAGCGCGGGGAGTCTGCACGACAGCATCGCCGAACTCGACGGCATGTGGCCGGGCGCCGAATTCGATCTCGGCGGATTCGGCGCGGATCGGCTGCGAGCCAGGCAGGCGGCGGCGCTGCTGGCCGTGGCGCGCTGGACCAAATACAGTGCGCTCGCGCGCGCCGAGACCCGCGGTATGCACCGGCGCACAGATCATCCCGGCGCCGCGGCCGATGGGCGGGTGCGGTTGACCTCCGGCGGGCTCGACACGGTGTGGGTACGGTCGGACACGCTCGAACCCGCGCCACGACTCGCCGCCGCAGTGCCCGAACCAGCGGCCGGACCGGACCTCACCGCGGCCGATCCGCTCCCGTTGTGACAGCTCACCGGATACCGCAACCGAAGTGCGAGTTTCTGCTTACCCCCTGGTAATTCCCACGACCTACCCTCGAAAGATGAGGCTCGACCGGGACACGACACGCCGGTTTGGCAATGCGTCGTCCCGGCTGGCAGAATGTTGCGGATTCCCGCCCACGCCACCGCCGGGTCCGGGAACAACGGCGATCTCCGCCTCGCGACGCACCGTCGCGACGCGAGGATGCCCTGCGCTAGCGACTGCTTGCAGGTCGCTCGAAACGAGCTGCATGTTCTGTACGGACACACCCGTCCGACTCTCGCTCTGCGGATCAGTGCCGCGCCACGTTTCGGTATTGGACCGTCGGTTTTTCGACGCCTTCGGCCCGACTCGAAACGTCCCGGTCAGCGCACTCGATGAGCGTATGAATCAGCTAATACCCATTACCCGGCGGTAACCCGTCCCCCGGTTGTCCGACCCGAGCAGGAGTGAAATCGTGTCACCTGTGACTGACGCACCGAATGCCACTGCAAGCCTTTCCGAAATCACGCACGACGAGATTTTCGCGGGACATCTCGGTGGCAAGCTATCGGTCGAACTCACCGCACCGCTGGAGACCCAGCGCGACCTTTCCATCGCCTACACCCCGGGCGTGGCGAAGGTCAGCCTGGCCATCGCGGAGGATGAGGCACTGTGCAAGCGCTACACCTGGACCGACCGTCTGGTGGTCGTGGTGAGCGATGGCACCGCGGTACTCGGTCTCGGTGATATCGGCCCGCGTGGCTCGCTGCCGGTGATGGAGGGCAAGGCGGCGCTGTTCAAGAAGTTCGCCGGACTGAACTCGATCCCGATCGTGCTCGACACCAAGGATGTCGATGAGATCGTGGAGACCGTCATCCGGCTGCGCCCGAGCTTCGGCGCGGTGAACCTGGAGGACATCTCGGCGCCGCGCTGCTTCGAGATCGAGCAGCGGCTCATCGAGGCCCTCGACTGCCCGGTCATGCACGACGACCAGCACGGCACCGCCATCGTGGTGCTCGCCGCCCTCAACGGTGCGGCCAAGGTGCAGGGTCGTGCCATCGACGACATGAAGGTCGTGGTGTCCGGTGCCGGTGCCGCCGGCGTGGCGTGCACGAATATCCTGCTTGCCGCGGGTGTCAAGGATGTGACCGTGCTCGATTCGAAGGGCATCGTCAGCCGGGATCGCGGCGATCTCAACGAGGTGAAGTCCGAACTGGCGCAGCGCACCAACCCGCGCGGGCTGACCGGTGGTGCGGCCGAGGCGCTGGCCGGGTCCGATGTGTTCCTCGGACTTTCCGCGGGCACCATCGCCGAGGAACTGATCGCCTCGATGGCGCCGGAGTCGATCGTGTTCGCCATGTCGAACCCGAATCCGGAGATCCACCCGGATGTCGCGCACAAGTACGCCGCGATCGTGGCCACCGGGCGCAGCGACTTCCCGAACCAGATCAACAATGTGCTGGCCTTCCCCGGCGTCTTCAAGGGTGCGCTGGACGCGGGCGCTCGCCGGATCACCGAGGGCATGAAGATCGCCGCCGCGGACGCCATCCTCAGCGTGGTCGCCGACGAGATCGGCCCCGACAAGATCGTGCCGAGCCCGCTGGACCCGCGCGTCGCCCCGGCCGTCGCCGAGGCCGTCGCCGCCGCCGCGCGCGCAGAGGGTGTTGCATAGCCCGACCTCGAAAAACGGGGCCGTCCACATCGTGGACGGCCCCGTATTTCGTTGTGGGTCAGTGCGGTACGGACACGGCCGAGACGAATTCGGCGACTTCGCGGTCGGTGAGGTTCTTGGCGATATCCGATTCGCAGATCATGCCCACCAGGCGCTTATTGGTATCGACCACCGGGAGCCGCTTGATCTGGTCCCGCTCCATCAGGTCGAGCACCTCGCGGACGTCGGCGTCGGCGGAGACCCAACGCGGCGTGCCCTCTGCCAGATCACCGGCCCGGATCTTGCTCGGATCATGGCCCATTGCAATACATTTCACAACGATGTCGCGATCGGTCAGCATGCCGACCAGCCGATCATTGTTACCGATCGGCAGGCCGCCGACATCCAGCCTGCGCATCATCTGCGCGGCCCGGTCCAGCGTCTCGTCGGCGGGAATCCATTCCGCACTGGCGTGCATGATGTCGCGAGCCTTCAAAGAGCGGCTATTCACAGCAAACCTCCTGGTCTCGGGTGAATGAACCATGGGGTGACGACTCCTGCGATCTCGTCACATAGTGACTCTGATCACAGTACTCGTCAACGCAATGTTGCTGCGTACTCGAACGTCATCGCCGATCGGATCCAGGACGAATGGGCGACCCATGTGGGTGCCCAGCGCATGCGGCAATTGCGTGACACGTCGACCCGGCTGCGTGAGATCACCGACCCCTACACCTGATCGCGGTCGCGTTCACTGCGAGGTTTGCAGGATGGCCGCTGGTGTGACGATCGCCCTGTTCGTGCGGCGCAGGCGGCCGGTGCCGGGGGCGCTGGCCCAGACCGTGCAGGCGAGCAGGCCGTCCATCAGCATGGCGAGCGCAGCGACCAGGAGGGCGCCGACCAGGACGCGATCGTAGCGGTAGACCGCGATGCCGTCGAAGATATAGCGGCCGAGGCCACCCAGGTTGACGAAGGCGGCGATGGTCGCGGTGGCGATGACCTGGAGGGTGGCGCCGCGCAGACCGGTGAGCAGGATCGGCAGCGCGTTGGGGACTTCGACGCGGAACAGGATCTGGCGTTCGGTCATGCCCATGGCCCGTGAGGCGTCGACGACATCGGCCGCGACATTGGCGATTCCGGCGTACGCACCGGCCAGCAGCGGGGGAATACCGACCGTGACCAGCGCGAGTAGCGGCGGGATCAGCCCGAGGCCGAGCAGTAGGACGAGGAAGGTGAGCAGGCCGAGGGTCGGCAGCGCGCGCATGGCATTGGCGAATCCGACGAGTACCGCGGAACCGCGGCGGGTGTGCCCGATGACCAGACCGAGCGGGACCGCGACCGCCGCGGAGAAGACGATGGTCAGGAAGCTGTACCAGAGGTGCTCGCCGATGCGGTGTTCGATTCCCGCCGGGCCGTTCCAGTTCGCGCCGTTGGTGAGGTAGTGCCAGGCGTCGATGAAAAGGTTCATGCGGCAGCGCCTTTCGCCTTCGCGGTCCTGGCGTCCGCGCGCGCCCACGGGGTCGACCAGCGGCCGAGAGCGTAGACGAGCCGGTCGAAGATCAGGGCCAGCGCGAGCGTCACGATGATGCCGGCGATGATCTCGTCCGGATAGTCGCGCTGATAGCCCTGGGTGAAGAGTTTGCCGAGCCCGCCGACGCCGATCAGCGCACCGACCGAAACCATGGCGATATTGGTGACCACCACCACCCGCAGACTGGATACGAAAACCGGTATGGCCAAAGGCATGTCGACGGTCACCGTGCGGCGCAGCGAATTGAAGCCGACGGCGTCGGCGGCGTCGATGACGGTGGGCGACACCGAATCCAGCGCCGTCGGCACCGCGATCACCAGCAGTGCGGTCGAGTACACGGTGAGTGCGATGATCACATTCAGCGGATCGATGGTCGAGATTCCGGCCAGCGGCGGAATGATCACGAACAGCGCCAGCGACGGAATGGTGTAGGACAGGCTGGCCACCGTCACCGTGATCCGCCGCAGCCAGGACACGCGGCGCACCAACGCGCCCACCGGAATCGCGATGATCAGGCCGAGCGCGAGCGGTACCAACGCGAGATACAGGTGGGTCCTGGTGAAACCCATGATCTCGGCGAAGTTGTCGATCAGATACTTCATGCGTTCTCGGTTTCGAAGAAGTGCCGATTGCGCTCGTCGTCCTCCAGCGTGCGCTGCCCGGAGAGCTGCTCGAGTACCTCGGGTGCCCGGATGCCGCCGCGCGCGGCCCCCGAATCATCCACGGCGACACCGATTCCCGATGGCGATGAAATCGCCGCGTCCAAGGCCTGACGGAGGTCGCCGTCCGGCGGGAACAGTGATCCACCCGCCGCGATGCTGTCCTGCAACGCCCGGCCCGCCCGAATCCCCTCGACGCCGGTGACATCGATCCAACCGCGCGGCACGCCGGAATCGGTGACCACCAGCACCCATTCGCCGCGTTCCAGCCGCAGCTCGGCGAGTTCGGGTTCGGTCGCGGTGTGAATCTCATGCAGTACCAGGCTATCCGCGCTGCGGAACGACAGCGCGCGATAGCCGCGGTCGCGTCCGACGAATCCGGCGACGAAATCGGTTGCGGGCGCGGCGAGTACGCGTTGCGGTTGGTCGTACTGCTGCAGAATGCCGCCGGGGCCGAAGACCGCGATCCGGTCGCCGAGCTTGACCGCCTCATCGATATCGTGGGTGACGAAGACGATGGTCTTGTGCAATTCCGCCTGCAGGCGCAGCATTTCGGCCTGCAACTCCTCGCGCACCACCGGATCGACCGCGCTGAACGGTTCGTCCATCAGCAGCACAGGCGGGTCGGCGGCCAGTGCCCTGGCCACCCCGACTCGCTGCTGCTGTCCGCCGGAGAGCTGGGCCGGATACCGGTTGGCCAGCGAGCGGTCCAATCCGACCCGGTCCAGCACCTCGAGTGCGGCCGCGCGGGCCGCGCGGCGCCGAACCCCTTGCAGCACCGGCACGGTCGCGACATTGTCGACGACGGTGCGGTGTGGGAGGAGTCCGGCGCTCTGGATCACGTAGCCGATGCCGAGCCGCAACGTGACCGGATTCACCGTCGAAATATCCGCGCCGCCAACGGTGATGGTGCCCGAACTGGGCGTGATCATCCGGTTGATCATCCGCATCGAGGTGGTCTTGCCGCAGCCCGACGGTCCGACGAAGACGGTGAACGAGCCGGATTCGATGCGCAGATCGAGTGCGGAGACGGCGTGCGTGCCATCCGGATAGGTCTTGCTGATACGGCTGAATTCGATATCGGACACGCTGGCTCCTACTTGGTCGGCGTGTTCAGCCCCTGGGCGGTGACCCATTGCTGTGCCGCGGCCTTGGGTTCGGTCTTGCTGCTCCCGGAGACGGCCTCGTTGAGCTTGATCAGCTCGTCGGTGGTGAGTTTCGCGGAGACGGCATTGAGCGCGGCGATCGCCTTATCGGTCTTCTTGGCGGTGTTGAACAGCGGCACCACATTCTGGGCCGGGAAGTTGTGCTTGGGATCCTCCAGCACCACCAGGTTGTTCTGCACGATCGCGGGGGAGGTGGTGAAGATATCGGCCGCGGTCACGGTGCCGTCCACCAGTGCACGCACCGTCGCAGGGCCGCCGCCGTCGGCGATCGGCACGAAGTTGTTCGCGGCGATATCGAGGTTGTAGTTCTTCTTCAGACCGGGCAGACCGCCTGCGCGCTCCTGGAATTCGGCGGGCGCGCCGAATTTCACCTCGGCCGAATGTGCCGCCAGATCGGCGATGCTGTGCAGGTTCCAGCGCTCCGCGGTGGCCTTCGTCACCACGACCGCGTCGGAGTCCTGACCGGGTGCTGGGGTACCCACGGCGAGATCGGAGCCGACCGCCTTGGCGAGCGCGGTATCGACGTCGGCGGAGCTGGTCGCGGTCGCATTCTTGTCCAGGTACTGCAGCAGGTTGCCGTTGTACTCCGGGATCACCGAGATCGCGCACTGGCGCAGTGCAGGGATATAGGCCTCGCGGCTGCCGATATTGAGCTTGGTGTCGACCTTGAATCCGTTGACGCGCAACACTTCCGCGTAGATATTCGCGACCGTCTCGGATTCCGGGAAGTTCGCCGAGCCGACGGTCAGCCCATCGCCGTCACAATTGCCCTTGGCCGCAAGCGGATCGGAGTTACCGCAGGCGGACAGGATCATGGCGGCGGCCAGTGCCGCGGCGGCGATGAGGACGCGGGCGGCGCGCAGCGTCAGCCGCAGCGCGAATCGCCCGTGCCTCTCGGCATCGGGGGTGATCGTGGATTTCACTGGAGTCCTTCCGGCATGGACGGGCGGTGCGAGGAGCCGTGTACGCACGGCCACCCGGTACATTCTGGTGGTTCATACTGCCCGCTGCATGGTGTTCCTGTTCGCTACGGAGAGTTGGTGTCGCCGGATGGTATTGGCCGCGTCGAGGCGGATGCTGGCATGGCTGTTGGTCGTTACGGCCGTCGGGCTGGCCGTTTCCTGTGGAAACGACAATCCGGGACCGACGATAGCGGTCGGCGCGGGCGATTCGATGGAATCAAATCTCCTTGCGCAAATCTATGCCGGGGCGCTCGCGCGGACCGGTGCGCGCACCACGGTGGCCGCCGATCTCGGTAGCCGCGCGGACTATCTGGCCGCGTTGGACGCGGGCACCGTGACGCTCGTCGGTGAACACAGTGGCGAACTGCTCACGTTTCTGAACGCCGGGGCGCAGGCCCGCAAGCCCGAGGTAACCACCGATGCGGTGGACAAGTCGGCGCCCGTGCGGCTGTCGGTGACCGAGGAGCTGAACCGGTCGCTGCCGGAGGGGCTTGCGGTGTCCGATCCTGCCGACGGCACCGATATGCGAGCCCGGGTGCTGCTGACCGAAGCCGCGGCGACCCGCGATAACGTGCGTTCGATCGACGCGCTCGCGCCGCGGTGTGGTGCGATGGAGGCCGGGGTGGCGCCGGTACCGGATGTGCTGCGGGCGGCGGGACCGGTGCGGATCGCCGGTTGCGATTTCGCCGGGGCCAGGCCCTATCCCGATGCGACGGCCCTGCGAATAGCGCTGCTGGACGGCGAGATCCAGGCCGGAATCCTGACCGGACCGCCGGCCTTGGTCCCCGGCGCGACCAATGGGCTGACAATCCTCGCCGATGGGGACTATGCGGTACGCGCCGAGAATGTGCTGGCGGTCTACCGCAAGGGCCTGCTCGACGATCGGCAGATCCGGAAGCTGAACTACGTCGCGGGTGAGCTCACGACCGATGCGTTGGCGGAAATGATCCGCAAGGTGCGCGATGGTGTCGATGCCGCGGAGATGGCCCGCATCTGGTTGGACGACCACGCGCTCTAGGCGGCCTTCCGTCGGAAACCCTTGTCACGACCCGAGCGGTGCACGCTCGGGTCGTTTGCTATGTCGCCGATCACATTTCGGTTCGATGGCGCGGTCTTGTGGTCCGACTGATCCACGCCGTATATTCCACGTGGAGTATTTGATGTGGAGTATGTCGGCGGCCACGGCTAGCGTGCATGCTCTCGGGAATCGATATGCGGGAGGTGACCGAAATGGGGCAGCACGCGCGCCCAGCGGTGACGCCATTGGCGATCGCCGTGCTCGCGCTGCTCGACGAGCGGCCCATGCATCCCTACGAGGCGTTTCAGCTACTGATCGCCCGTCGTGAGGACATGCTGGTGAAGGTGCGGCCGGGCTCGCTTTATCACACGGTGGCGCGGTTGGCCGATCAAGGATTGGTGCGCGCCGAGGGGGTCGACCGGGAAGGGAATCGGCCGGAGCGCACCACCTACCGGATCACCGAAAGTGGCCGGGAGACATTGCGTTCCAGAGTTGCCGAAATCCTGCGCAATCCCGCGCGGGAGTATCCGGTGTTCCCCGTCGCGCTCGCAGAGGCCCACAATCTGCCGGCGCAGGAAGTGCTCATGTTGTTGCGGGAGCGTGTGCAGAGGTTGGGGCACGACCTCGCGGACGTGGAGATGATGAGTCAGTGGGCGGGTTTGCATGCCGTGCCGCGTCGTTACTGGATCGTGCTCCCGTACTTGCACAGCACCATCGCGGCCGAGGTCGCGTGGGTCAATAATCTGATCTCCGAACTGGACAGCGGCGAGATGGAGTGGGACGAGTTCGATCCCGCTACCGGTGTTCGGATCACCGAGCACCAGCACGCCTGGTCGGAGAGCGAACATCCCGAACCACCCCCGGTGCCGCGCAGCCGGACCGAGACCAGCGCGTCACCGCCCTGATGCGTTCCGGCGTGCGCGAGGCCAACCGCCGCACACAAAGCCGATCGACCTGTCCTGCGCATCGGGAACAGATATCCGAGATAGGAACCACATTCATGACCACCCAACGCAATCCGTGGCTAGCGCTGTTCGCGCTGGTCGTCGGCTTCTTTATGATCCTGTTGGATATGACGATCGTCGCGGTCGCCAATCCGGCGATCATGACTGACCTGAAGGCCGACATCTCCCAGGTGATCTGGGTGACCAGTGCCTACCTGCTGACCTACGCGGTGCCGCTGCTGATGACCGGCAGGCTCGGCGACCGTTACGGGCCCAAGAACCTGTATCTGATCGGCCTGGCCGTTTTCACCGCGGCCTCGCTGTGGTGTGGTCTGTCCGGATCGATCACCATGTTGATCGCCGCGCGGGCCGTGCAGGGACTCGGCGCCGCGTTGATGACGCCGCAGACCATGGCGGTCATCACCAGGACCTTCCCGCCGGATAAGCGCGGTGCGGCCATGGGGCTGTGGGGTGGTGTGGCCGGTCTCGCCACGCTGGTCGGCCCGATCCTCGGCGGTGTGCTGGTCGACGGGCTCGGCTGGGAGTGGATCTTCATCGTCAACGTTCCGGTCGGCATCGTCGCTTTCGCGCTGGCAGTCTGGCTGGTGCCGTCGCTGCCCACCAATGAGCACAAGTTCGACGTCCCGGGTGTCGTGCTCAGCGGTATCGGCTTGTTCCTGCTGGTATTCGGCATCCAGGAGGGCAATACCTACGACTGGTCGCTGCGCATCTGGCTGATGATCGGCGCGGGTCTGGCTGTGCTGGCGGTGTTCTTGGTGAACCAGTCGCGTAATACCGGCGAGCCACTGCTGCCACTGGGGCTTTTCCGTGACCGCAACTTCGCACTGTCGAATGTGGGCATCGCGGCAATGGGTGCGGCGGTCACCTCGATGATGGTGCCCTCGTACTTCTACCTACAGGCCGTGCGGGAGATGTCGCCGACCCGGTCGGCGCTGGTGTTCGCGCCGATGGCGATCGTCACCGGCATCTTCGCGCCGGTCATCGGCAAGTTCGCCGATAGGTTGCAACCGCGCATCGTGCCGACCATCGGGTTCATCGGATTCTCGGCCTCGATCTTCTGGTTCGCGGGCGTGATGACGCCGCATTCTTCGATCGTGTGGTTCCTGCTCTCGGCCGCGCTGGCCGGTTTCGCCAACGCCTGCATCTGGGCGCCGCTGGCCTCCACCGCCACCCACAACCTGCCGATCCAGCAGGCCGGTGCCGGCGCTGGTATCTACAACACCACCCGCCAGGTGGGTTCGGTACTCGGCAGTGCCGCGATCAGCGCCCTGGTCGCGGGCCGCATGACCGCCAATGGCCTCGGCGGCGGCAAGATCTCCGAAGGCGGTGCGGGACAGGGCCCGATCCCGGAGTTCGTCAAGGACGCCTTCAGCACCGCGCTGAGCCAATCCATCCTGCTCCCCGCGGGCATCCTCCTGATCGGTGTCATCGCCTCGGCTCTGTTCGTCCGGCACGGGCAATCCGCCGCGCCCGGCCCGAAGACCGACCTGGCCAAGGCCGACAGCGTCGCGGCCTGAGTTTGTCCAGCTCGTACCCCGCGACCGTCTCGCTCGCGGGGTACGAGGCATTCAACGCACTTGTTCCGCCATCGGGAAGCTTTTTCCAAATCTCCACCGTGATCGGTTCCGGCGGCAGGTTCTCGTCCCGAGCCCAATCGAAGACGGCGGACATGGCGCGCTGCTCAGGACGGCTACGGATATCAGCGCGATCCGATCCGCGCAGGCGACTTCGACCAGGGAGCGCGTCTGAATGGTTGTGTGTATCGGCGCTCAGCCAACTTGGACCGTGGTCGAGGGATATCCGGTTGCGCCGTCGGGCACTACCGGGGCGCGGGCTTCGGTTTGGGTTTCGCCGGTGCCGTCGGTGGCTCTGGCGCGGATGGTGTGGGGGCCGGGGGTGGCGTTCCAGTCGTAGACCCATTGGCGCCAGGTGTCGATGGATTGTTCGGTGGATAGGCGGGCGGGTTGCCATGGAGCGTCGTCGATTTGGACTTCGACGGTTCGGATGCCGCGGTGCTGGGCCCAGGCCACGCCTGCGATGGCAATGCTGCCCGGTTGCAGTTTGGCGCGGGAGCGGGGGGTGTCGATGCGGGTGCCGGTTTTGATGGGGCCGTAGGCGGACCAGCCGCGGCGGGTCCAGTAGGCGGTTGCGCGGTCGAAGCGGGTGATTTCCAGTTCGGTGACCCATTTGGTGGCCGAGACGTATCCGTAGAGGCCGGGGACGACCAGGCGGGCCGGGTAGCCGTGCGCGACCGGGAGGGGTTCGCCGTTCATACCGACGGCAAGCAGCGCATCGCGGCCGTCGGTGAGTACGGCCAGCGGGCTGCCCGCGGTGAAGCCGTCGATGCTGTGCGACAGGACCATATCGGCGTCCGAATGCGGTCCGGCCTCGGCGAGCAGTTCGTCCAGGCGGTAGCCGCGCCAGCGCGCGTTGCCGATCAGGTCGCCGCCGACCGGATTCGATACACAGGCCAGGGTCACCAATGTCTCGACCGGCATGCGCTTGGCGAGATCGCCCCAGCTGATCTGGATTTCGCGATCCACCATCCCGTGAATCCGCAATGACCAGTCGTCAATGGATACCTGCGGCACGATGAGCGCGGTATCGATCCGGTAGAAGTCGCTATTGGAAGTCAGATACGGGGTGAGCCCCGGCAGCTTCAGATCCGCGTCGGGTGCGAGCGATACCGCGGGCCCACTCGGCTCCGGCAACTGAATCGCCGCCCGCTCACCGGAAACATCCCGCCGCTGCGCCCCGATCAGCCGCCCACCCACCCCGCCGAGCAATGCCAACCCACCCGTAATGACAATGCCCCGCAACACCTGTCGCCGCTGTGGCAGTGCCACGGCCGCCGAACTCTGGGCCCCGGTGGGTTCCTGTGCGGCCGCTGCGGCGCCAGCACGGGCCGGGGCGACTGCCGACGCACTCTCATCGGACGAATCGTCTTGATCCGCACCGGTGCTCGGTGCCGCCGATGAAGGCGAGACGTTATCGGCTGCGTGATCATCGGCATCGGTAGCCCGCTGTTCGGCCGCATCGCTGCTCGCCGCGTCGTCACCGGATGTGGCGGCGTCCGATGTGGCGGCAGCTGGCGTCGGCGCGGCGGGCCGTACTGCTTTCCGCGCGGCGGCCGCGTCGTCGATTCGGTCGGTCAGGGCGCGAAGGGCGTAAATGCCTGCGGCCACGCCGATTACAGTGGGCCAGGCGGCGGACATACCGGTGCGGCCGATCGCGATAGCGGCGGTGAGCAGGCCGAGGGCGGCCAGCAGCCAGGAGCCTCGGGGGTGGTCGGTTCGTTCGATCGCGCCGATGAATCCGGCGACGAGTACGGCCACGAGTGCCATGCAGGCGAAGAGCAGGGTTTTATCGTTGGTGCCGAAGGTTTGGATGACCCATTCGCGCAGGCCGTCGGGGGTGTGGTCGATGACGGTCGAGCCGAGGGCGTTGGCGGGTGCGCTGTCGGGGCCGGTGAAGGCGGCGACGAGTTCTG
The DNA here is from genome assembly GCF_050946365.1 of Nocardia sp. CA-107356. NCBI lineage: Bacteria > Bacillati > Actinomycetota > Actinomycetes > Mycobacteriales > Nocardiaceae > Nocardia > Nocardia sp. CA-107356. The sequence continues at coordinate 1,660,664 of NZ_CP191992.1, forward strand.
CGACACCGAGTGCCAGACCGGCCGCTACGATGCCTGCCGTCACCCGAAAGCGCAGTTCAGCCATGGTTCGAGCGTACTGCTGGGTTTGGTCCTGGAGTATGACCATTCGGTGACGTGACTGTCAGTCGGCCTTGTGTCGCTGGTAGTAGCGGGCGACGCGGACCCGGTTGCCGCAGCGCTCGGGTGAGCACCAGCGGCGACGCGGGTGGGCGGGCAGGAACAGCAGGACGCAGTCGTCGGCCTCGCAGCGCTTCAGCGTGCCGATCGATGGGTCGGTGAACAGATCGGTGGCGGCTTCGGCCAGTACCGCGGCCAGCTTTTCGGCCGAGGTGCCGTCACGGTGCACGGTTGCGGTGACCGCGTTGCCGTCCCAGGCCAACCTCCGGATCGCGGGCGCATCGGCCTGCGCGGCATTGAGTCCGCGCAGCGCCTCGGCGGGCGGGCGGCGATTGTGCAGTAGTGCGTCGAGCGCGGAACCGATGTGGTCGCGCACCGCGGTGACCGCGGCGAGGTCGGCGGCGGTGGGATGTGCGATGGCCAGCTCCGGAAACCGTGCGGCTTGCAGCGCAAGCCAATTCGCGAGGTGCTCCGGTGTGTCCAGCAGATCGGCGTCGGTCGGCCGGGTGTTGACCAGGTCCAGTGCCAGCGGCTCGCCGACCAGCGGCGCTTCATTCATGTTGCTAATGGTACATCTACCGATTGACACGTTAGTAGATAATCGGCTAGAACTAATGCATTATCACGGATAGAAAGCATGTGAAGCCATGATCGAGCTGCCAGCCATCCAGCATCGCCGCATCGACGTCGACGGTGTCGAGGTCTTCTATCGCGAATCGGTCCCGGCCAGCGCCGACGCCCCGGTGTTGTTGTTGCTGCACGGATTCCCGTCGGCCTCGCACCAGTTCCGCAGGCTGCTCGATGTGCTCGGCGGGCAGTACCGACTGATCGCCCCGGACTATCCGGGCCTCGGAAACACCACCGCACCAGCCGATTTCGACTACTCCTTCGACCGATTGGCCGATGTGATCGAGGGTTTCGTCGAACGGCTCGAGCTGCGCGAGTTCGCGATGTACGTCTTCGACTTCGGCGCTCCGATCGGCTTGCGCCTCGCGCTGCGCCATCCCGAATGGATCAACGGCCTCATCGTGCAGAACGGCAACGCCTACGAGGCGGGACTCTCGGATCTCGCTCGTGACTTCACCGCATTGCGGCCCGAGCAGGAGGGGGCCGAGGACACCATCCGCGGCCTACTCACGCTGGAAGGTACCCGCGGTCAGTACGAGCAGGGCGTCGCCGACCCGACCGTGCTCACCCCCGAATCCTGGAACCTCGACCAGTACTTCCTCGACCTCCCGGGCCGTAAGGAGGCTCAGGTAGCCCTCGCCTTCGACTACAAGTCGAATGTCGCCGCCTACCCCGAATGGCAGCAGTGGCTGCGCAAGTACACCCCGCCCGCCCTCATCGTCTGGGGCGCGAACGACCCCTTCTTCCCCGAGCCCGGCGCGCACGCCTACCTCGCCGATCTCCCCGCCGCCGAGTTGCACGTATTCGATACCGGCCACTTCGCCCTGGAGACACACCTGGCCGAGATCGCGCCGTTGATCGCCGACTTCCTCGACCGCCTCCCGACCGTGCACGGCTGAATGACGGAAAAGCAAAGGCGCCGCCCGCAATTCACGGACGGCGCCTTCGGCATTCGGCGTCAGCCGTAGATCTTCTCCACTTCGGACGCGTACTGCTTCATCACCACGGCCCGCTTCAGCGACATCTTCGGCGTCAGCTCGCCGGTCTCCTGGGTCCAGTCGACGGGCAGGATGCGGATCTTCTTGATCGCCTCGGCATGTGAGACCTTCTTATTGGTCTCGGCGACCGCGGCATTGATCTCCGCGACCAGCGCCGGGTTTTCGATCACCTGCTCGATCGGGGTGTCGACCGGCAGGTTGTTGCGTTCCTTCCAGCCGGGCAACGCCTCCGGATCGAGGGTGATCAGTGCGCCGACGAACGGCTGTCCGTCGCCGACCACCATGACCTGGCTGATCAGCGGGTGCGCGCGCAGGGAATCCTCCATCAGGCCGGGGGAGACGTTCTTGCCGCCCGCGGTGACGATGATTTCCTTCTTGCGGCCGGTGATGGTGACGTACCCGTCGCCGTCGATGGCGCCCAGGTCACCGGTCTTGAACCAGCCGTCGGTGAAGGCCTCCTCGGTGGCATCGGCATTGCCCCAGTAGCCGTTGAACACCACCGACCCGCGCAGCAGCAGTTCGCCATCCTCGGCGATCTTCACCGCGTGGCCCTCGATCGGCTTGCCGACGGTGCCGACCCGGATACTGCCGGGGGTGTTCACGGTGATGGCCGCGGTGGTCTCGGTGAGTCCGTAACCCTCGTAGATGGTGACGCCGACGCCGCGGAAGAAGTGGCCGAGGCGGGCACCGAGTGGTCCGCCGCCGGAGACCGCGGCCTCGCACTGGCCGCCGAGCGCGACCCGCAGTTTGCTGTAGACGAGCTTGTCGAACAGGGTGTGCTTGAGCTTTAGCACCAGGCCGGGCCCGCCGTTGTCGATGGCCTCGCTGTAGGCGATCGCGGTCTCGGCCGCGGCGTCGAAGATCTTGCCCTTGCCGCCGTCGTGCGCCTTCTGCTTGGCGCTGTTGAAGACCTTCTCGAAGACGCGCGGGACCGCGAGGATGAAGTGCGGGCGGTAGCTGCCGAACTGTTCGACCAGGGTGGACCAGTCGGAGGTGAACGCGACGATCACCTTGGCGTCGAAGGCGGCCAGCGTGACGGCACGTGCGAAGACGTGCGCCAGCGGCAGGAACATCAGCGTCTTCTTGCCTTCGGCGACGTACTTCTTCAGGGCGAGCCGGTCGGATTGCGACTCCGCGTACAGGTTCGAGTGCGAGAGCATGACGCCCTTGGGGCGGCCGGTGGTGCCCGAGGTGTAGATCAGGGTGGCCGGGGACTTGGCATTGACCTCGGCGCGGCGTGCGTGCACGGCCGCGTCGTCGAGATCGGCGCCGCGCGCGATCAACTCGTCGATCGCGCCCTTGTCGATCTGCAGGGTCTCCTTCAGATCCGGCAGCGCGCCCGCCTCGATCTCGTCGATGACCTTGCGGTGCTTAGCGCTGTCGACCACGAGCAGCTTGGTCGCGGAGTCCTGCAGGATCCACTTGGCCTGTTCGGCGGCAGAGCTGTCGTAGATCGCGACGGTGCAGCCACCGGCGGCCCAGATGGCGAAGTCGAGCAGCACCCATTCGTAGCGGGTCGGGGCCATGATGGCGACGCGGTCGCCGAGTTCGAGGCCAGCGGCGATGAGGCCCTTGGCCACATCGGTGACCGTCTTCGCGAATTCCGCCGCCTTGATTTCCCGCCAGCCGCTGCCGTCCGTCACGTTGAACAGCACCGCGCCGGGCGACTGCTCGGCGTGCCGGAAGACGTTGTCGGAATTATTCGCGTCTTCCGGGATGGTGTAGGAAGCCGGGACTTCGAACTCTCGCATCAGTGCCCTTCCACGTGGGTTTACTCGCCAGTAATTTACGACACCTGTGACCGGGACGTCACTCCGGCCACCGGAAAACCGTTCCGGTTCGAAATCGACGGGCCGGTCGGGGGCCGGTCGGACCCGGTGGGACGGAGTCGGTCTTGCGTTTCGTGCGTTGGAACGAGCGCAGGTGAGCCACTATCTATCCTAGGTCGCGCAGGGCGACCGGCTGGACGGCTTCCCGCAGGAAATCGGCCAGTTCGGTCAGTGCAGCGGCGGCCGCTTCGACGAGTGCGGCTTGCAGCTGCGCGACGTGCCATAGCCCCTTGCTCTCGGTGAACCGAGTGTGCACGCCCGCCATTCGCAGCGCGGCCACGAACTCCACGCATTGCCCATGTAACAGTTCGCTGACATCGACCTGAACGTACGTCGGCGGCAATCCGGCCAGTGACCCGTGCAGCGGCGCATAGCCGGTGTCCGTGCCGTCGCCGTCGCCGAGATATGCCGCGGCACAGGCGCGTGACCACGGCCGGTTGATCACCAGATCGCGCGACTTCTCGGGGACCCGATTCGGATCGACCCACGGTGCGATCAGGCCGAGCGCGGCCGGGGTGTATCCGTGCTCGGCGATCAGCCGCTGAGCGGTGGCCAGCGATAGTCCGCCGCCCGCCGAATCACCCGATAACGCAATCTGTTCGGGCTGGTAGCCGATATTGCCGACCAACTCGAGGAAAGCCGCTTCGGCGTCGTCGAGTCCGGCCGGGAACGGGTGTTCCGGTGCCAGCCGGTAGTCGAGAACATAGACGGCGCAACCGGTTTCGTGAGCCAACCGGGCGGCCAGCGAGCGGTGGGTGCCGGGCGATCCGACCGCGTAGCCGCCGCCGTGCAGGTAGAGCACGGCTCCGCTGGCGAGATTCGGCTTCTCCGAGCCCGCGGTGATCCTTTCCGCGGGTCTGCCGCCGAGTCGGAGCCGGTGCACGGCGGTGTCCGAGGGGAGGAACTGCGCGCGCGAACCGATATCGAGCAGCAGGCGCTGCATATGCCAGGGCAGCCGCGCGTTGAGCGTGACCCGGAAGATTGGATTCAGCAGCGTCCGCGCGATGGGTAGCGGAATGTTGATGTCACGCATGGGTTTTCCTCGATTCCCGGCGCCCGCGTCCGGACGCCGGGGCAGCAGGGTTCAGGGTAGGAAGGGGCGGTTCACCGCGGCGGCGATGCGCTGGTAGCCGGAGGCGGTGACCCGGACGAACAGATCGAGCACCTTGGCCTCCCAGCCGATCAGCACTCGGCCGTGTCCCTTGCGAACGCCCTCGGTAATGGTCTGCGCGGCCATCTCCGGCGTGTGAATGGCCAACTTCTTGTCGAACATCGATGCGGCGCTCGCGCCGTCGATGCCATCGGCGTAGGTGGCGTTGCGGGCGACGGCGGTCTTGATACCGCCGGGATGCACACAGGTCACCTTGACCGGATGTTTGCCGACCAGCATCTCCTGACGCAGCGATTCAGTGAAACCGCGCACCGCGAACTTGGCGGCGTTATATGCACTCTGGCCGGGGACCGCGATGAGGCCGAACAGGCTGGAGACGTTGACGACATGGCCGTCGCCCGATTCGATCAGCAGCGGTAGGAACGCCTTGGTGCCATTGACGACGCCCCAGAAGTCGACGTCCATGATGCGCTCGATGTCCTTGAACTCCGAGCGGATGACCTCACCGTGGTAGGCGATGCCCGCATTGTTGTAGATCTGGTGCACCTTGCCGAAGTGCGCCTTGACGGCGTCGGCGTACAGCAGAACCGCTTCGCGCTCGGTCACGTTCAGCCGATCGGACTTGATCTCGGCCCCGTACGCCTCGCAGCGGCGCACGGTCTCGGCCAGGCCGTCGGTGTCGATATCGGAGAGCGCGAGCTTGGCGCCGCGCTTCGCCAGGTTCTCCGCCAGGGCGCGGCCGATGCCGGAACCCGCACCGGTGATCACACAAACCTTGTCCTTGAAGTAGGCGTCATTGCGCCCACCCGTCGCCCGGCCGCCACCCCTCATCGAATCGCTACGCGATGCTGCATTCACTGTGCTGCCACCACTTTCAGATTTTCCAGGGAAGTTTCGACGGTCGTCGTTTCGTAGGCGGTGACGTCGAAATTCTTGGTCAGCCTACGGAATTCGAAGGTGAAGTCCGGCCACAATGTGGTGTTGTTGCCGTGCTTGTCCAGGTACCAGCTGGCACAGCCGCCGGTGCTCCACACGCTCTTCACCAGCTTGCTCTGTAGGCCTTTGTTGTAGGCGTCCTGCACATCGCGTTTGACTTCGACGGTGCGCAGGCCGAGGCGATCGACGGTGGCCAGTGCGTCGGCAATGTAGTTGATCTGCGATTCGATCATATACACCATCGAGGTGTGGCCGAGGCCTACATTCGGGCCGAGCAGGAAGAACATATTCGGGAAGTTGGCGATCGCCGACCCCTTGTAGCCCTGCTGGCCGATCTCGTCGAAGACCTCGGCCAGCGTGCGGCCGTCTTTACCGGTGATGGTGTTGTAGGTCGGTGAATCGGTGACGTGGAAGCCGGTCGCGACAATGAGGGCGTCGATTTCGCGTTCGGCGCCGTCCTTGGTGACGATGGAGTTCGCGCGCACCGCTTTGATGGCGTCGGTCACGACGTCGACATTCGGGCGGCTCAGCGCCGGGTAGTAGTCGTTGGAGATCAGCATGCGCTTGCAGCCGATCCGGAAGTTCGGGGTGACCTTCTCGCGCAGCTCCGGATCGCGGACCTCCCACTGCAGCTTGGCCTTGGCGATCAGTTCGAAAGCCTGCATCAGCGCGGGGACCTTGGCGAGGCCGACGACCTGGGTCTCGCGGGCCGCGTAGATGGCCGCACGGGACAGGCGCTGGAAGCCGGGGATGTGCCGGAACGCGAGGCGCTCGGGCAGCGTGTATGGGCGGTCCATGCGGGGAAGGAGCCAGGGGGCGGTGCGCTGGTAGACGTCCAGATGGGCGACATCCCGTGCGATGGACGGCACGATCTGAATGGCGGATGCGCCGGTGCCGATGATCGCGACGCGCTTACCCGTGAGGTCGGCGTCGTGGTTCCAACGGGCCGAGTGGAAGATTTCGCCCTCGAAACCGTTGATGCCCTTGATATCCGGCAGTGCGGGCTCACAGAGCGCACCGACCGCGGACACCACGGTGTTCGCGGTGAAACTGCCCTGAGTGGATTCGATATGCCACAGGTTGGTCGCATCGTTCCAGCGGGCGGCGGTCACATCGCAGTTGAACAGATGCCTGTCGAGCACGTTGTACTTGTGCGCGACGCCCTGGATGTACTGCTGGATCTCGCCCTGCTTGGAGAACGAGCGCGACCAGTTCGGGTTCAGTGCGAACGAGTACGAGTACAGATGTGAAGGCACATCGCAGGCCGCGCCCGGATATGTGTTGTCACGCCAGGTACCGCCGACATCGCTGCCGCGCTCCAGTACGAGGTAATCGGTGCGGCCCTGCTGACTCAGCCGGATCGCCAGGCCCAGACCGGCGAAACCGCTGCCGATGATGATGGTCTCGACGTGGCGGGCTGGCCGGTTGCCGACAGCTTTGTCTGTAACCTTGCGACTCATATAAGCGAGACTACGGTCTTATTGAGCGTGAGTCAACAGTATTGACTCTTGTTCAGTAAGATGACCTTGTGAGTAGCAAAGGTACCGGTGAAACGGTGAAGCGAACCCGGCTCAGCCCGGACGAACGCCGGTTGCAGCTGATCACCCTGGGCGCCAAGATGCTCGGTGACCGCGCCATCGAGGACATCTCGATCACCGAGATCGCCGAAGAGGCCGGGATCTCACGCGGCCTGCTCTTCCATTACTTCCCGACCAAGCAGGACTTCCAGCTGGCGATCGTCCGCCACGCCAACGCCGAACTGCTCGAGCGCGTCGCGCCCGACCGCTCGCTCGGTGTCTCCGAGATGCTGCGCGATTCGATCGAGCGGTACATCGAGTACGTCAGCGAGAACCGCAACTCCTATGTGTCGCTGCTGCGTGGCCCGGCCAGCGTCACTCCGGAACTGGTTCCCCTGGTGGACCAGACCCGTGACGCCATCATCGGCATCATCCTCACCGAGGTGCCCGTGCCGATCGATGCGGCCGAACGTCCGCGCCTGACCCTCGCCATGCGCGGCTGGATCGCGTTCGTAGAGGAGGCCACGTTGACGTGGCTTCGCAACGAAACCATCACCCGCGATCAGTTGGTCGATCTGCTGGTCGAATCGCTACTGGCACTCGCACTGTCGCTCAATCCCGCGCTCGGCGCCGCGCTGCGTGGGTGACCTGCGGAAACCGTCGACGAATCCGCAATTTCGATACGCCTTCTGGTAGCCGCACTTACCCGATCGCACCTGTGTAGGCGGCGTATCGGCGGGTGTCGTGATGAGCAGGCGGCGGATAGGCTGACCTATGGGCCTATCGCGTCGGCAGCTGTTGAGGGCGGGTACCACTGGGGCGGTTGCGGTGCTGGTGGGGGCGTCGGCAGCGAGTAGTGGGCGGTTTCGGGCGCCGCGGTGGTTGGGAGATCCGTTCACATTGGGGGTGGCTTCGGGGGATCCACTGCCGGATGGGGTGGTGTTGTGGACGCGGCTTGCGCCGGATCCGTTCGCACCGGACGGGCTCGGGGGTATGGCTCGCCATCCGGTGACCGTGGACTACGAAGTCGCGCATGACGAACAGTTTCGGCAGGTGGTGACGCGGGGGACAGCGGTTGCGACCCGCGAGCTCGCGCATTCCGTACACCCCGAAGTGCGCGGGCTGGAGCCGAATCGCTGGTATTTCTACCGATTTCGCGCGGGGTCGGCGATTTCTCCGATCGGCCGAACCCGCACTGCTCCCTCGCCCGGGCAACCCACCGCGCGCATGCGTTTCGCATTCGCGTCCTGCCAATCCTGGACGTCCGGCTACTACACCGCCTATGAACATATGAGCGCCGAAGACCTCGATCTGGTTGTGCACCTTGGTGATTACATTTACGAGCGGGGCTGGACGCGCGGTCGAGTCGGCATGTCGGTGGAGCCGCAATTCCAGGCCGAAGCCGTCGATCTACCCGGCTACCGGCTGCGCTACGCCCAGGCCAAGGCCGAGCGGCCGTTGCGCGCCGCCCATGCCGCCTTCCCCTGGCTCGTCACCTTCGACGATCATGAGGTCGACAACAACTGGGCGGGAGATTCACCCGGGCTTGGGTTGGATATCTACCGCATTCCCAAGCTTTTTCGCGACCGCCGCGCCGCCGCCTTCCAAGCGCTGTACGAACACCAACCGTTGCGCATCGCGGCCCTGCCCTCCGGCCCCACCATGCATATCCACCGCCGCTACGCCTTCGGCGACCTCGCCGAAATCACCATGCTCGACACCCGCCAATACCGCACTGCGCAGGCCTGCGGCGATGGCGGCCTGGTCGTGGACTGCCCCGACCGCTTCGCCTCGGACCGCACTATTCTCGGTGCGCAACAACGAGATTGGCTGATCGATGGCTTCACCAACTCCGCTGCCCGCTGGCAGATCCTCGGCAACCAGGTCTCCATGGCCCAATCCGACTACGACCTCGGCCCCGGCGTCGCGACCGGCACCGACTCCTGGGACGGCTACGTATCCGACCGTAATGCCATCCTCGGCGCCGCCGCCGACCGCGACGTCCACAACCTGGTGGTGATCACCGGCGACCGCCATCAGAACCACGCCGCCAACCTCCGCTCCGACTACTCGAACCCCGATGCTCCGGTCGTAGCCTCCGAATTCATCGGAACCTCCATCACCACTGGCGGCAACGGAACCGATATGACCCCAACCGGTCGCACCCTTCTCGCTGCCAACCCCGACCTCAAATTTTTCAACTCCCAACGCGGCTACTCCCGAGTCGAACTCGATCATGGGCTGTGGCGTAACGACTTTCGCGTGGTCCCCTACATCCACCGCCCCGGCGCCCCCATTTCGACCCGTGCCGCTTTCATCGTGGAGAACCGGGTCCCCGGTGTCACCGAGGTATCGCGCTCCGACAGCCGGGCCGGTCAATATTCTGGAGCGGAAACCGCGGGTTCGCCGCCGCGCTAGGGATCGAGCAGTTCCGCAGCCGCGATAGCCGGGTCAACGCGCTGTGGCGGCGCGGGGCGGGTTGGCCAAACCCAAGGCGGAGTTGAGGCGATAGGCGCCGCCGAGCCCATGGAACACCGCCATGGACAGCGCCCCGGCGAAGGCGCCGCCGATACCGGCAAGAGCATGGGCGGGCAGATCGGCCCAGTAACCGATCACCACCGCGAGGGCGAGCCCCAATGTCCCCGCCACGGCATTGCGCAGCGAGTCATTACCCCACACGTTCGGAAACTGTTCGCCGACCATGCCTTTGACGAAGTGCGGGACAGCATTGGCGCCCATCACACCGGCGAGCGCGGACAGCAGGATCGTATGCCACATATCGGTCACCTATTTTCAGTCAACAATCGTAGACTGAATGGTAGCGACTCATCTGCGTTCGGTCAACAGCCGTAGACTGAATACATGAGTGCCCATCCCACCCGCCGTGCCGAACAACGCGACCGCACGCAATCCCGGATCCTGGAGGCGGCGCGGCGGCTGTTCGCGGAGGTCGGCTATGACCGGGCCACCATCCGCGCGATCGCGGCGGCGGCCGACACCGACCCGGGGCTGGTGATGCGCTACTTCGGATCCAAAGACAATTTGTTCGCCCAGGTCGCGCAATTCGACCGGGACGAACTGATCACCGGGACGCCGCCGCAGGCGGCCGAACAGCTACTGGCCGCACTCGAGCAGAAACTCGCCGAGCAGCCCACCGATGCACTGACCGCGATCCGCTCTATGCTCACCCACCCCGACGCTGCCGCGGAAGTCCGCTCCGCCATGGTCGCCCGCCAACAGCAGGCCGCCCAACACTTGGCCGACGACGACGCCCACCTGCGCGCTGGCCTCATCGGAGCCCTCACTATCGGCACCGTTATCGGCCGACATCTACTGGAACTGGACGCTCTGCGCGATGCCCCGCCGGACCGGATCGCCGCCCTGCTCCGTCGCGCTATCCACGACATCGCCCACGGCACACCGGAACCCGAGCCCCGCGCACCGAACCTTTAACCACCGCAATCGCCGACGCCGGGCCGAATTCGCCTTTGTGAGAGACGAATTCGACCCGGCGTCCGGACGGTGAGCTAGCCGACTAGCTGGTCGGCTCGAAGGCCTCGGCGACGATTTCGGCCTGCTCCACGGCGTGCACCTTCGACGAACCCGACGAGGGAGCCGACATGGCGCGGCGCGAGATGCGGCGCAGCTTGGTAAACCGCTGCGGAAGCAGCTCCGGGAGGTTCAGGCCGAAGAACGGCCAAGCGCCCTGGTTGGCCGGTTCTTCCTGGACCCAGGCGATATCGGTCGCATTCGGGTAACCAGCCAGCGCCTCGTTCAACCGGAACTTGGGCAGCGGGTAGAGCTGCTCGATACGGACGATGGCGATATCTTCGCGCTTCTGCTTGGTCTTTTCGGCGACCAACTCGTAGTAGAGCTTGCCGCTGGTGAGCAGGACGCGCTTGACCTTGTTGCGGTCGCCGATGCCCTGTTCGTAGGTGGGCTCGTCGAAGACCGAGCGGAACTTCGATTCGGTGAAGTCCTTCAGGTCCGAGACCACGGCCTTGTTGCGCAGCATCGACTTCGGGGTGAAGACGATCAGCGGACGGCGGATGCCGTCGAGTGCGTGGCGACGCAGCAGGTGGAAGTAGTTCGCCGGGGTGGACGGCACGGCGACCGTCATCGAGCCCTCGGCGCACAGCTGCAGGAAGCGCTCGATGCGACCGGAGGTGTGGTCCGGGCCCTGACCCTCGTGACCGTGCGGCAGCAGCAGCACGACCTCCGAGAGCTGACCCCACTTGGCCTCACCGGAGGAGATGAACTCGTCGATGATGGACTGCGCGCCGTTGACGAAGTCACCGAACTGCGCCTCCCACAACACGAGTGCGTCCGGGTTGCCCAGCGAGTAGCCGTATTCGAAACCGACCGCGGCGTATTCGCTCAGCGCCGAATCGTGCACCGCGAACCAGCCCGGGGTGGTGCTGCCGATGTTGTGTAGTGGGGTGTACTCCTCGGCCGTCTTGCGGTCGATGATCACCGAATGCCGCTGGGTGAACGTGCCACGACGCGAGTCCTGGCCGGTCAGGCGCACCGCGCGACCCTCGTCGATCAGCGTGCCGAAGGCGAGTAGTTCGGCGAAGGCCCAGTCGACCTTGCCCTCGTAGGCCATTTCGCGCCGCTTCTCCAGCACCGGCTTGACGCGCGGGTGCACGTTGAAGCCGTCCGGCACATTGAGGAAGGCGTCGCCGATGCGCTGCAGCACCGTCTTGTCGACGGCGGTCAGGATGGTGGTCGGCACCTGCTGGTCGTCCTCGACCGATTCGCTCGGCTCCGGGACGTACTTCTCCAGCTCGCGGACCTCGTTGAACACCCGCTCCAGCTGACCCTGGTAGTCGCGCAGGGCGTCCTCGGCCTCTTTCAGCGAGATATCGCCACGGCCGATCAGGCTCTCGGTGTAGGCCTTGCGCACCGAGCGCTTGGTGTCGATGACGTCGTACATTTCCGGCTGGGTCATCGACGGGTCGTCGCCCTCGTTGTGGCCGCGACGCCGGTAGCAGACCATGTCGATCACGACGTCCTTGCGGAACTTCTGCCGGAAGTCCACCGCCAGACGCGCCACCCAGTCGCAGGCCTCCGGATCGTCACCGTTCACGTGGAAGACCGGCGCGCCGATGAACTTCGCGATATCGGTGGAGTACTCGGTGGAGCGGCTGTTCTCCGGTGCGGTGGTGAAGCCGATCTGGTTGTTCACCACGATGTGGATGGTGCCGCCGACGCGGTAACCGCGCAGCCCCGACAGGTTCAGCGTCTCCGCGACCACACCCTGACCCGCGAATGCGGCGTCACCGTGCAGCATCAGCGGCATGACGGAGAAGCCCTCCGGCCCGTCGCCCTTGTTCAAAAGGTCTTGCTTCGCGCGTACCAGACCCTCGAGTACCGGGTCGACCGCCTCCAGGTGCGAGGGGTTGGCGGTGAGCGAGACCTCGATCTCGTTGTCGCCGAACATCTGCAGGTAGGTGCCGCGCGCACCGAGGTGGTACTTCACATCGCCGGAGCCATGGGTGGCGGCCGGGTTCATATTGCCTTCGAACTCGGTGAAGATCTTCGAGTACGGCTTGCCGACGATGTTGGCGAGTACGTTGAGGCGACCGCGGTGCGGCATACCGATGACGACCTCGTCGAGCGAATGCTCGGCGGACTGGTCGATGGTGGCGTCCATCATCGGGATGACGGCTTCGGCGCCTTCGAGCGAGAAGCGCTTCTGGCCGACGTACTTGGTCTGCAGGAAGGTTTCGAAGGCCTCCGCCGCATTCAGCCGGTTCAGAATGTACTTCTGCTGTGCGACAGTCGGTTTGACGTGCTTCTGCTCGACCCGCTCCTGAATCCACTGCAGCTGCTCGGTTTCCAGGATGTGGGTGTACTCCACACCGACGTGGCGGCAGTAGGCATCGCGCAGCACCGAGAGAACGTCGCGCAGCTTCATCCGCTCCTGGCCGTGGAAGCCCGCGACATCGAAGGTGCGGTCCAGGTCCCAGAGGGTGAGGCCGTGCTGGGTGACGTCGAGGTCCGGATGGCTGCGGAACTTGTCCTTGACCAGCCGCAGCGGATCGGTGTCGGCCATCAGGTGGCCGCGGTTGCGGTAGGCCGCGATCATCTCGAGCACGCGGGTGCTCTTGTCGACGCCGCGTTCCTTGACGTCCTTGCGCCAGCGGACCGGCTCGTAGGGCACGCCGAGGCCGTGGAAGATCTCGTCGTAGAACTCGTCGCTGATCAGCAGGTTGTGGATGGTCCGGAGGAAGTCGCCGGATTCCGCGCCCTGGATGATGCGGTGGTCGTAGGTCGAGGTCAGGGTCATCAGCTTGCCGACGCCGAGCTCGTTGATGCGCTCGTCGCTCATGCCCTGGAATTCGGCGGGGTACTCCATCGCGCCGGCGCCGATGATCGCGCCCTGACCCGGCATCAGCCGCGGCACCGAGTGCACGGTGCCGATGGTGCCCGGGTTGGTGAGCGAGATGGTGACGCCGGTGAAGTCGTCGATGCCGAGCTTGCCGTCACGGGCGCGCCGCACGATGTCCTCGTAGGCGGTGTGGAACTGCCCGAAGGTCATGGCCTCGCAGCCCTTGATGGCCGCGACGACCAGCGAGCGGTTTCCGTCCTTGCCCGCCAAGTCGATGGCCAGGCCGAGGTTGGTGTGCGCCGGGGTGACCGAATTCGGCTTGCCGTCGATCTCGGCGAAGTGCCGGTTCAGATTCGGGAACGACTTGACCGCCTGCACGATCGCGTAGCCGAGCAGGTGGGTGAAGGAGATCTTGCCGCCGCGGGTGCGGGCCAGGTGGTTATTGATGACCAGGCGGTTATCGATCATCAGCTTCGCCGGAATGGCACGCACGCTGGTCGCGGTCGGGATGGCCAGCGACGCGGACATGTTCCTCACCACGGCGGCGGCCGGGCCGCGCAGGACCTTCGCCTCGTCGGTCGCGGTGTCGGCGGGCTTCGGCGCACCGGAGGTGGGCGCGGCATTCGAGGTCGGCGCGGGAGTCGTTTGCGGCGCGCGGGCGGTGGGCTTCGCGGGCGCGGGAGGCTTGGGCGCGGCGGGCGCGGGCGCCGCTGGGGCGGGAGCCGCTGCAGCCGGGGCCGCGTTCACCGGCGCGGGGGCCGGTGCCGGGGTGGCCACCTGCGCGGGCGCGGCCGCGGGCGCGGCACTGTTACCAGAATCACCCGCGACTTCGGGCGTGTAATCGGCGAGGAACTCGTGCCAACTTTCATCGACGGAGGATGGATCCTGTTTGTACTTTTGATACATCTCATCGACTAGCCACTGGTTCTGTCCGAACTGGGAAGTTGAGCTGCTCACAGCAGGTGTTCGCCTCATTTCGTTCTTCGCGCTGCGACGTTTGTGACGTGCCCGGCACGGGGATCAGCGGATGCGCGCCGATGCGCCCTCTCTGAGGATAGGCCCAGCAGCAAATCAGCGGACCGACTGACCACCGGACAAACCTGATCCCAAAGATGACGACCCGTCCTTGCTCGAGAATATTCCCCCCGTCGCGCTGGCCGCCGCCCAGAGCTGGGCATAGGGTCCGCCGGCCGCCAGCAGCACGTCGTGCGGCCCGATTTCGGCGATTCGTCCGCGTTCCACGACAGCGATCCGATCGGCTCGCGCGGCGGTGCCGAGACGGTGCGCGACGACGACGGTGGTCCGGCCCCGTGCCAACGATCTGTTCGCTACCAGGACCGATGCCTCGGTCTCCGGGTCGAGGGTCGCGGTGGCCTCGTCGAGTAGCAGCAGATCCGGGCGCACGAGTTCGGCACGGGCCAGTGCGATCAGTTGGCGTTGGCCCGCCGAGAGACCGCGGCCGCGCTCGCCGACCGGGTGACGCATGCCACGCGGTAGCGCGGCGATCATGTCGGCCGCACCGACCGCGGTGGCGGCGGCCGCGATCTGCGCTTCGGTCGCGGATGGTTTCCCGAATGCAATGTTGCTGGCGACGTCGCCGGTGAAGAGGTGAGCTTCCTGCGGGACGATGCCGAGCCGGGAGCGGTAGTCGGCGAGGCGGTAGTGCCGGATGTCGATGCCGTCCACGCGGATCGCGCCGGTTGGGTCGGCGTCGTCGGGCAGGTCGTAGAGCCGGGCCAGCAGTTTGACGATGGTCGACTTGCCCGCACCGGTCGGGCCGACGAGGGCCAGCGTGGATCCGGCCGGGATGTGCAGTGACACCCCGTCGAGCGCGCGCTTCTCGGTGCCCGGGTAGTGGAATCGGATGTCGTCGAGGACGACCTCGCCGCGCAACCCATGGTCGATCGCGACCGCGTCCGGGGGATCGGCGGCGATCGAGGACGGTGTGTGGAGCAGATCGCCGATGCGGCGCAGGCCGACGCGTGCCTGCTGATAGCCGTCGAAGACCTGCGACAACTGCAGGATCGGGCCGAAGAGCAACTGCAGGTACAGCACGAAGGCGATGAGGGTGCCCGCGGTGGTCGCGTCGGCGGCGACTTCGCGGGCGCCGAAGTACACGACCGCGGCCAATGCCAGATCCGCCCAGGCGATGACGAAGGCGAAGTACATCGCGATGGCCCGCTGGGCTCGCATCCGGCTGGTGCGGTAGCGATCGGAGTATTCGGCGAAGCGACGGGCGGCGACCGGCTCGTGCCGGTTGGCCTGCACGGCGCGTAGGCCGGAGACGTTCTCCTGGAAGTCGGCGTTGACGGTCGAGACGTGCTCGCGCGACACGGTGTACGCGGTGGCCGAGACCCGACGGAACAGCACCGTCGCCACCAGCAGCGGCGGCAGCGCGATCAGCACCACCGCGGCCAGCGAGGCATCGATGACCAGCAGTGCCACCGCGATCCCGACCAGAGTGAGCACGCCGATCAGCGTGGTCGCGACGCCGGTCTGCAGGAAGGTCGACAGCGCGTCCACATCGGTGGTCATCCGGGTCATGATGCGACCGGACAGCTCGCGTTCGTAGTAGTCCAGACCCAGCCGTTGCAGATGCGCGTAGCTGCGCACGCGCAGACCGTAGAGCACGCGTTCGCCGGTGCGGGCCGTGAGTACGGTGGTCGCTGCGCCGACCGCGAGGCCGATGACCACCAATACCGCGCCGAGTACTCCGGCGCGGGCCAGCGCGGCCGAATCATGGCCGCTCACACCGGTATCGATGGCGTAGCGCACGATCGGCGGGAAGGCAACGCCGATCAATGTGTCGAGTGCCAGCAGGGTGATGACGGTCAGTACCAGCCAACGCACCGGGCGCAGCAGCCGCGCGAGCCGGAACTCGGGATCGGGTCGGCGCAAGCGCTCGTCGTCCGGTCCGGGTTGTTCGGTGGCGGGTGGTAGACGTTCGATGGTGCGGCGCAATTCGGGAGTTTCGCTGAGATCGGCTGCCGCACCGGAGAATCCGCCCGGTCCGCTGGTGGCCGTCGCGGCGCGGCCGAAACCGGTTGTGCCGCGTCCGAGACCGGCTGATGCGGCGGAGTCGGCGATCTGGGTGACATCGTCGGTGACGTATGTGGCCGGGCCGGGGAGCCTGATCACCCGATCCGCATGGGCGAGTGTGGATTCTCGATGCGCCAGGATCAGCGTCGTGCGGCCGCCCGCATCGGGCAGCTTGTCGAAGATGGCTGCCTCGGTGACCGCATCGACCGCGGAGGTCGCGTCATCGAGCACCAGAATTCGTGGCCGCGTCAATAGAGCTCGGGCCAGTGCGATCCGCTGTCGCTGCCCGCCGGAGAGGGTCAACCCGCGCTCGCCGACCACGGCGTCATAGCCGTCGGGGAGTTCGGCGATGAACTCGTCGGCCGCGGCGAGCTTTGCGGCGTAACGGATTTCGGCGTCGGTTGCCGCAGGGCTGCCGAGGGCGATATTCGCGGCGATGGTATCGCTGAACAGGAACGGGTCGTCGAAGACCACGCCGATCGCCGCGCGCAGATCGGCCGCGCTGAGGTCGGCGATATCCACGCCCGTGGGGTCTCGCGGATCCGCTGTCCGAGTGTCGATTGTCGAGCGGGCCGCCGCGTCGGTCGCGATGGACTCTGCGGTCGAGACGGCGAATTCGCCCGCAGCGGTAACAGATTCGGCTCCGAAGAGGCGAATGGCGCCGGAGTCCGGTGCGTAGAAGCGGGGGAGAAGTAGTGAGAGCGTCGACTTTCCGGAGCCTGCCGGGCCGATGATGGCCACCGTTTCGCCGGGCTGCACGATGAGGTCGAGGTCGCGCAGGATCGGCTGGGTGGGATCGAATCCGAAAGTGACGGAATCGATGTCGATGCCGAGCGGGCCTTCGGGGAGATCGGCGGGTGCGGGTGGGTCGGCGATTTCGGGGGCGGCGTCGATGACCTGGTAGACGCGTTCGGCCGCGGCTCTGGTCAGTTGGGCCATGATGACCACCGAGGACATGGTGCGGGTGGTGACCGTCATGGTGGTGACGTAGGCGGAGAAGGCGAGGAAGGTGCCGATTCCGATGGCCCCGTGCAGCGCGAGCAGGCCGCCGACGACGATCACCGCGACCAGCCCGGCTTGCGGGATGGTGGTGACCGCGGGCGCGAAGCGCGCGTTGATCGCGGCGGCCCGCATGCGTTCGGCGTAGAGCGTGCGCCCGTGTTGTTCCAGCACCTGCACCATCCGGGCTTCCTGGCCGAAGCCCTTCACCACACGGACGCCGGTGACGGTCTCCTCGACATGTTGGGCGACCTCGGCGGCGCGTTGCTGTGCCGACCAGGTCGCGGCATACAACCGAGGTCGCATTCGATATACCAGCAGTGCGATCGCCGGGACGACCAGCAGCGCGACGGCGGCCAAGGGCGGTGACAGCCACACCATGACGGCGGCGGCGAGTAGAAATTCCAGCAGTGCCAAACCGGATAGCGGGGCCATTGCCAGCAGGCCCTGCACCAGCTGGAGATCGGTGATCGATCGCGATACGACCTGGCCGGTTCGCAGTGCGTCCTGGCCGACTCCGTCCAGGCGTTGTAGCGAGCTCAGCAGATTTATCCGCAGTGCGTGCTGCACGTCCAGTGAGAGCCGTCCGGCCAGCATGCGTCGTCCGAAGGCGGCCGAGAAACGGCCGACCGCGACGAGGGCGAGTAATCCGGCGACGATGCCGATGACGGCGGTATCGCCGAGTCCCGCTGCGTCGACAGCGCGTTTCGTCAGCAGCGGTGCCGAGATCTCGACGAGTGCTCCGGCTATCAACGCGACTGCGATCCCCGCGACCGTTCCCCGGTGCGACCAGCACTCGGCCCACAGTCTGCGCATCCACCCTGGTTCACTCAATTGCGCTGTTCACCCGTCTTGTCGGCTTATGTCGACGGTAACGACACAGATCGCCCTCGGATTTGTTCCCCGCGATAGGTCCTGTCGTTCTGCACGACCAGCTCAGTGGCGCTGGCCTGCTATCGACTGGCTTACCCAAGCCGTGCTGGGCGCATCGCGTGCCGTACCCGCCCTACCTCCGACCGGCTGTGGTTGCGTTATCGGGCGTTGATGTCGAGGGGAGTCAAAATGTGGTTGCCGGAGAGCGACCATTCGACTCCGCTCGATGAGGTGGGGCGGGTTAGATGTCGCGGTTGCGGAGGAGCCACCAGGCGGTGCCGCCGATGCCGAGGGTCCACAGCAGCAGGACTATCAGGGCGGCGGGGGTTGGGGCCAGGAAGTCGCTGTCTTTGAAGGAGCCGACCGCGATTGTGCTGATGGTGGCGGAGCCGGGGAGAACGGTGACGACTCCGGCGATGCCGATGGCCTTCGCGACCACCCAGATCAACGGCTCGATGATCAGGAGCCAACCGAACATCGTGACGATCGCGCCGGTGGAGGTGCGCAGGAGTAGGCCTAGTCCCGCGCCGATCAGTGACCAGCAGACCGCGACGAGCAGGCCGCCGCCGAGGACGCCGAGTAGGCGCAGGCCGAAGTCGAATTTGCCGCGGCCGAAGGCGAGCAGGCACGCGAAGGCCAGTAATTCGACCGCAAAGGTCGTTGCCAGTGCGAATCCGGCGGTCACCAGGAATTTCGCGGCGGCCAACCGATCTCGGTCCGAGGTGAACAGCGCCGTGGATGGCATTGTCGCGTAACGGTATTCGGCACCCGCCCCGGCGGCGCCGAAGGCTCCGGCGATCACGATCGCGACGGCGAGGCCGATGTAGAGCCCGATGGTCGCGGCACCGGTCGCCGGATTGGCCTTGGCGTCGGCCGGTCCGGCGAGCAACGCGGTGACCGTACTCGCGACGAGTGCGATCGCGGGGATCAGAGCGGCGAGGATCCGGCTGGCCCGCAGCGTGGTGACCTTGCGGACTTCGGAGTTGACGGCCGGAACGAGGTCCGGGGGCAGAACGGCGATCATCGTGGAATCCCGTAGGGCGTCGGTTGGGGCGGTGCGATCCCGGCGTAGGGGGCGGGCTGTGGTGGGCGGGCCGGTTTGAGCAACGATGCGAGCACTCGGTCGGGGTGGATCTGGTCGGCGGTGATGTTGTCCAGGCGCACACCGGCCGCCGTCGCTGCCGCGCGGATCTGCGCTTCGGTCGCCTCGGCCACCGCGAGCCGTCCGTCCGGCCGGATCACCGCATCGGTGAATCCGTATGCGGCGAGCATGGTGGCCAGCGCGATCGGCGTGGACGCGCCGACAACAAGGCGATCGGGATGGCCGCGCCGCAGCCGGGCGGGGGTGCCCTGATAGACCACCGAACCCTCGCTCAACACGATGATGTTGTCCGCGATCGGAATCACTGTCGCCAAGCCTTCGCTCGATAGCAGGACCGTGCCGCCGCGGCGGGTATGCCGGCGCAGGAAGTCCTGGAGCCACGCGCGTTCGGCCGCGTCGAGATCGGCCATCGGTTCGTCGAGGATCAGCAGTTGCGGATCGCCGAGAAGTGCGGTCGCCAGCGCCAGCCGGGTCTGCGATCCGGCCGATAGCGCGCCCGCTCGCGTCCCGGCCCAGGCACCGAGGCCGACCAGCTGGATCACCTCGTCGACCCGCGAGTCCTCGACACCCGCGGCCGCCGCGTACACCAGCAGGTGATTGCGGGCGGATCGAGCCGGATGCAACCCGCGTGGCGCGAGTATGCCGCCGACGACGGCCGAGGGAGCATGTTGCGGTTCGCCGCGCCGTCGCGAACCCGGTCCGCCGACCGCCGCCGTACCCGAGGTCGGTTCGAGCAGGCCGAGCAGGATTCGCAGGACCGTGGACTTACCTGCGCCCACGGGCCCCACCAGGGCCGCGACGGTCCCGGATGGGACGCTGAAGCTGACGTCCTCGATCCCGGTGACCAGGTCGTAGCGCTTGCTCAGGCCGCGGACGGAGAATGCGAGCGGTCGGCCCGCGCTCATCGCGGCGTGGTCGGGGGTTGCGGCTTGGCCGGATCCAGTGCGGGCAGCGGGTCGGCGTCGATGATCAGCTGGCGATCGGCGGGCCAGGTCACCGGCGCGGGCCCGAAGGCCTTGCGGGCGTTGTCGATCGTGGTCTTGCCGAGCGCCCGGTTGCCGAAACCGCCGATCACCGCGCCGATGCCGGCGGGCACCACCTTGCCGGCCATCAAGGCGGCCCGCTTGGTGATGAAGCGGATGATGAACCGCTTGAGCAGCGAATCGTTCATGCTGGACAGGCCGGGAATCTTATTGGCGAACAGCGTGCCCCAGTTCTTCGCCGAATGACCGACGGTCTTCTCGACGATCTCCATCCCGCTCTCGCCGAGCACGACCGCGAGCACGAGTGCCCGGCGCGTCTCCTTATCTTCTGGGGAGATGCCGTGCACGGCCGCGACGGCCAGCGTGAACACCGCGGACGCCTCCATGAAGAAGGTGGTCTCGGCGCTCACCGCGGCAATGGCCGCGACGGTACCGACTCCCGGCACCGCGGCCGTCGCGCCGACGGCACCGCCGCTGCCGGTCACCGCGAGCAGGTACTGACTCTCCAGCCGCTGGATGATCTGCGCGGGATTCTCCGACGGATGCGAACGCCGCAGCCGGTCCACGTATTTGGCGACGGCGGGCGCCTGCAGGCGCGACCCGGTATCGAGTAGCTGGACCACCGTCTTCTCGAACGTGCCTTTGAACACGGCGATATCCTCCTCTTCCGCCTGTACGGAATGAACCTTATGGCACCGACCGCCATCAACTCGTCATGACAACGATGTACCCGGTCGACCTGGTTCCCCGCATGTCGCCGCGATCACGCCGGTTCGCGCAGGGCAGGGACCCTTTCGGTGAGCGGGGGCGGTGGCGGCGGGGTGCCGTCGCCGAATGGTCTGCCGCCGAGCGCTTCTCGGCCGTGCGGGGTCAGCCAGTCGGTCAACTCCGGGCCTTTGGGCACGATCCGCGTCGGGTTGATATCGGCGTGCACGACGTAGTAGTGCTCCTTGATCTGCCCGAAATCGATGGTGTCGCCGAATCCAGGTGTCTGATACAGGTCGCGCGCATAGGCCCAGAGCACCGGCATTTCGGTCAGCTTGCTGCGGTTGGTCTTGAAGTGACCGTGATAGACCGGATCGAATCGGACCAGCGTGGTGAACAGCCGCACGTCGGCCTCGGTGATGGTGTCGCCAACCAGGTATCGCTGGGTGGCGAGCCGTTCGGACAGCCGGTCCAATCGGGTGAACAGCCGGTCGTAGGCCTGCTCATAGTGCTCCTGCGTCCCCGCGAACCCGCACCGGTAGACGCCGTTGTTGACATCCTGGAATACCGCCAGGTTCACCTCGTCGATCTCGGCCCGCAGCTCGGCCGGATACAGCTGCGGCGCGCCCGGTCGATGGTATGCGGTCCACTCGGTGGAGAGGTCGAGCGTGATCTGCGGATAGTCATTGGTGACCACCTGTCCGGTGCGGACCTCGACCATCGCGGGGACCGTGATGCCGCGCGGATAGTCCGGGAACCGCGCCAGGTACGCATCGCGCAGTCGGGGGATTCCGAGGACCGGATCCACACCGCCGGGATCCAGATCGAAGGTCCAGCTGAGCTTGTCGTGCGTCGGTCCGCACAACCCCAGTGAGATCGCGTCCTCCAGCCCCAGCAGCCTGCGCACGATCAGCGCTCGGTTGGCCCACGGGCAGGCGCGCGCGGCGATCAGACGATAGCGGCCCGGCTCGACCGGATATCCGTCGCTGCCGTCGGCGGTGATGCGGGTGGTGATGTAGTTCGTATCCCTCTTGAACTCCCCGGACTCGACATAGGAGGCATTTTCCGATACCGACTTGGTCACTCGCACAGTCTGGCAGATGGAAGTCGGTCTTAGTCTTGCCGAATGAGTGATACCAAGGCCACCCGGCTGACCCGGGAAAACACCGATGGCGGCGCCGAGGTCGCGACCCTCACCCTGGCCAATCCGCCGCTGAATCTCTTCGACCAATCGATGCTCGACGCGCTCATCGAGGACCTCAGCGAGCTATCGGCCAACCCGCCGCGCGCGCTGCTGCTGCGGGCCGAAGGCAAGCTGGTCTCCGGCGGCGTCGACGTGCACGTCTTCGACGGCCTCACCGTCGAGCAGGGCGCCGAGCTGTGGCGCACCCTGTTCGCGCAGATCATCCATCCGTTGGAGGCGCTGCCGTGCCCGGTGGTCTTCGCCGCGCACGGCCTGACCCTGACCGCCGCCTTCGAAATGGCGCTGGCCTGCGACATCATCCTCGCCGCGCCGAAGGCGAAATTCGGTCTGGTCGAGACGGTCGTCGGCCTGACGCCGTCGATGGGCGGTCCGCAGCGGCTGGCCGAGCGGGCCGGTTCGGGCCGCGCCCGCGAATTCGTGATGACCGGTGACCTCTACGATGCCGCGACCATGGCCGAATGGGGCGTGGTCAACGCCATCCACGACGATGTCGACGCCGTCGCACGGGATCTGACCAATCGCCTGGCCAAGGGCCCGACTCGGGCGCATGCCGCGACCAAGCAGATCATCGGGGCATGGCGGTCCGGTGGTGTGGCACATGCGGATTCGGTGACGCCGGAGGTGTCCGGCGCGCTGTTCGACACCGCGGATCTGCGCGGCGCGGTGCAAAGCTTCCTGCAGGTCGGACCGGGAAAGGCCACCTACACCGGTCGATGACAGCCAGGACACGTTCGCCGGCTATGCCAGCGAAGATGTGACTCGCGTCATATAGTCGCAAGAGCCTGCAAGCTCGAGGCGCGTGCGGAGGACCCATGTCGCAGTTCTTGGTCGAGTATCCCCTGAATCGTCCGCATGCCCGCGACGCTCCGCTGGCTCGTGGCGCCGACGGGGTATTGCGCTACGGCAATCTCACCCCCGCACTGACCGAACTATTGGATCTGCAGGTGCACGCCTTCGGGACCAGGGAGGCGGTGGTGGAGATCGGCGGCCCGCGGCTGACCTATCGAGAGCTGTGGCACTCCGCCTCCCGGATCGCGGGCGGCCTGCAGGAACACGGCATCGGCTACGGCGATCGGGTCGCCATCCACATGCCAGCGGGTGCGCGCTGGATACAGGCGTTCCTCGGTGCGCTGCTCAGCGGCGCGGTTCCGGTGCTGGTGCACGACGGACTGCCCGATGCGATCGCTGAGCGGGTCATCGCGGACAGCAGTACCGATTTCGTGCTCGGTGGCGGTAGTGATGAACTGCCCGACGGCGCCGCCTTCATCGATGACGGTGCCGCACTGAGTGATCTGGCGCTGCTCTGCTACACCAGCGGCACTGGGCTGTGTCCGGCCAATGCCACCGCAGCGCCCAAGGGCGTCGAGCTGACCAACGAAAATCTGCTCTCGGCAATTCGTTCCGTTGTTGCGGCGCTGGATCTGCCGACCGATGGCCTGCGCAATCTGGTGCTGCTACCGCTGGCGCATGCGAGTGGCTGCGTGGACCAAATGTTGCCGACCTTCGCGGTCGGCGGCACCGTCGTCCTCGCGCCGGACCGCCGGAGCCTGGCGGAAACCATTGTCTCCGAACACATCGACATGGTCTCGGCGACACCGCGCATCTTCGCCCGATTGCTGCCGGAACTCGCGGCGCTGCGCACCGAAGGGCTGTGCACCGAAGGAATCGTCCGAGTCAGCAATGCGGGCCATCGCGGCGAACGCGCCGCGGCTCCTACCGATTCCGTGGATCTGGCCGCCACGCTGCGGGATACGTTCCCCGCCGCCCGACAGTGGTCGGTCTGGGGCGCGACCGAAACCAGCGGCATCGGATTAGTCGTCGATGACGACACCGACACTGCCCCCGGCGCCGATCCGGTGCTCGGATTCGCCTTCGGCGGTACGGAATTGGCGCTGTGGGGGTCGCAGGCGCAGACCGGACACGGCGAATTGCTATGTCGCGGACCGAATGTCACCAGCCGCTACTGGAACGATCCGGAGACCACCGCGGACCGCTTCACCGGAAGTTGGTTCCACACCGGCGATCAGGTCAGTATCGACGCCGACGGTCTGGTCCGGCGCGAGCGGGTGCAGGCGGACCAGGTCACTCGAGCAGACGATCGCGCAGCCGTTCGCGCAGTTGTACGGTGAAGCCGATGGCGCTCAGATAGGACTCGAAATCACCGTGCCGCTCGCGCACCACGGCCGTCGCGACCTGTAGGTAGTCCTCGCGGACGCCCAGGATATCGATGGAAAGTTCTGCTCCCGCAGCGAGTTTCGGTGCCATCATGGCGCGCAGTGCGGGGACGGCGTCATTGCTGGCCATGAAGTCGGCGAGCACGTCGGCCTCGCTGACCGCGACCGCGCGCAGCAGGGTGGCGATGGCCCAGCCGGTGCGATCCTTACCTGCCGCGCAGTGCACGAGCACCGCACCGTCGCCGCTGGCGATCGTCTCGGCGATGGTGATGATCGCGGTATTCGCCTCGGGCAGAGTCGGGAAGTACCGGTAGACCTCGAGCATATGCGCGAACGCGGAGTTGGTCTGCGCGTCGTGTGGCGGCGCCTCGGCCATCCGAGAGTCGAAGGGGGTGATATTCAGTCGGACGTCGTCGGGCAGATTGTCGTGGCCGATGTGCTCGATCTCGCGTAGGCCGCGCAGGTCGTAGACGTCGGTGACGCCGAGTTCGCACATGATGGCGTGCCCGGGTAGGTCCAGGCCGCTCAGCTGGGCCGAGCGCAGCAGCACCCCGGGGCGGATCCGCGCGGCGTCGATGGTGCGCAGACCACCGAGATCGCGGAAGTTGAACGTGCCGGTCAGGTAGAACTGGTCGGCCGAGGGCGAGAGAGTCACCGAACAAGGCTAACTACACCGAGGAGTCGTACGGGTGTCGATCGCGGATCGAGCACGGAACCGCTGGTTGTCCGGTTTGCGAGCCTTTGTGTGTGATCTGCCACACCTTGGCGGGAGGGGAACAAGCCGGCCCGTAGTCTGGTCAATGGTGCATCTCGCTCAGGGCAGGCGCGAGAGTGACACCAAGGGAGGTGATTTCGGTGGACACCGATCGATCGCAGCGGTATTCCGTTTGGGTAACAAAACAATCTTCCAGTCTGCAAATACCCAACGAATCCGTTCTTAAACCCTGAAAACCCTCTACCATTGATGAATGTTGGACTGGGCATCCAGGAAATTCCCGATCGAGGGATTCGTGAGAGCAGCCCGCCATGTTCAGCGAGCCGCGCCGACGAGGGTGCGCGAGTTCTTTCCCCGAGGGAGTCTTCGTTGAGCGTACGTGGAGATATAGCGGCGGTTCGGTTGCGGCCGACCATCTGCGAGGCCGTCGAGAAGGCCGCCGCCTCGCTCGATTTCACCGGAGTGCGAGCACTTCGGGTACTGCTGCATGCCGGTGTGAGTGCCTACTGGCCACTGGTCAAGGCCGCCCCGGCCAAACAGGCTCGGGCGTACGAAGCGACCGCGCATCAGTTGGCCGAGCGCTGGGAGTCGCAGACCGATTGTGTCGCCGATCCGAAGGCCTCGGCCCTTTTCCGGGAGATGGACTCCGAGGTCGCGACCTTCCTCGATCTCTGTGCCAACCGGTCTGGCGCGCAGTGGCTGGAACCGGTGGATGCCATCGCAGCCTATGCGGTCTCGGTACTGCAGGGCACGGTGCTGCGCTGGCTCGCGGATTGCAATGACGAGACGATGCTCGTGGTGCTCGACGACCTGGTCAGCAGCTTGGCCACCAGGGCTGTCGAAGTCTGATCGCACAGTACTGGACGTTTGACCAGTTTGGTGGTTGAGTTGTTCTGGTGACTGAGACGTCGCCGATTGTCGCACTGCATGCGGCCACGGCCGAGTTGGACCCGCCGCTGGCCGCTCTCGATCTGACCGCGCTGCGTGCCAATGCCGAGGATATGGTCCGTCGCTCGGGTGGTGTGCCGATCCGAGTGGCGAGTAAGTCGGTGCGCTGCCGCGCAGTGCTCGAGCAGGTGCTCGGCACCGGGCTCACCGCCGCCGGCGGCTTTGCGGGCATCATGTCGTATTCCCTGGCCGAGGCCATCTGGCTGGTCCGGCTCGGCGCCCGCGATGTCCTGCTCGGCTATCCGAGCGTCGACCGTGCGGCGCTGGCGGAGCTCGCCGCCGATGACACCCTGCGCGAGTCCATCACGTTGATGGTCGACGATATCGCGCAGCTAGAGCTGATCCGTGCCGCGGTCGGCACCGATCTGGTGCGGCCGAGGATCTGCCTCGATGTGGACGCTTCGCTGCGAATCGGGCCGCTGCACTTGGGTGTTCGGCGCTCGCCGATACGTACTCCCGAACAGGCCGCCGCGCTCGCGCGCGAAGCGCTGAATCGCGGTTTCGATGTGGTCGGCGTGATGACCTATGAGGCACAGATCGCCGGACTGCCCGACTCCAATATCGCTGTCCGCCTGGTCAAGAGGGCCTCGGCGACCGAAATCGCCAAGCGCCGCCGGCAGGTTCTCGACGCGGTGCGCTCGGTGGTCGGCAAGCTGGAGATCGTCAATAGCGGCGGCTCTGGATCCATCGAGGTCAGCATTGCCGATCCGGATGTCACCGAGGTGACCGCGGGCTCCGGGCTGTACGTGCCGACACTGTTCGATCACTATCGTGCCTTCACGCCGCGCCCCGCGCTGTTCTTCGCGACATCGGTGCTGCGTAAGCCGACTCCCGCCATTGCAACGGTTTTTGCGGGCGGTTACATCGCCTCCGGTCCGACCGGGGCGTCCCGGGTGCCCAGGCCGGTATGGCCCAATGGGTTGACGCTGTTGGGTACCGAGGGGGCGGGCGAGGTGCAGACCCCGCTCTCCGGGGCCGCCGAACTGCGGATCGGCGACCGGGTGTGGTTCCGGCATGCCAAGGCAGGTGAGCTGTGCGAGCGATTCAACCAGGTTCATCTCGTCGACGGCGACGGCGCGCGGACGACGGTGCCCACCTATCGCGGTGAGGGCAACTGTTTCGGCTGAGCCGCCGCCAATGGCGAATTCCCGTGGATCGCGATGGTGAATTTCAAGATCGAATGCGGATGCGACGGCGTCGCACCGAATTCCGAATAAAGAACCAACCGGTCCGATGAATATTTCGATCACCCGCCAAACGGCCTCTGAAAGAAATATTCGGCTCCGCGCTCAGCTGAGTCGCAGGAATGTCGCCAGCTCCGAGAGATCATCCGGGGTATTCGGTAGGTATTCGGTGAGCAGCGGTGACCGGATAATGACGGCCTTCCACATGGCTCGACAGAGCGTCGCTTGAACCATGCTGCGCGACAATAGGAACCGCATCCCGTAGGGGGCATCGGCGGGGCTGGAGGTGGTCATCGACATCAGCACCACCGCCGCCTCCCGGCCTCGGAAGTGTTCGGCGGTGCCGACCAGCACATCCTCGATCTTGGCCCGCGCCAGCAGCGTTCGGATCAGGCCGACCTGGGCGCTATAGGGCGCGACCACGAGAATGTCGTGCGGGTGCAGCCGCCGCGTCATGGCACCGGTCGTCCACGACACTCCGAGCAGCGCGCGCACCCGGCGGACCACCTCGCGGGCCTCGGCCATCGATTCGGTCGCATCGCCGCTGTGCTCCACCAGCAGCGTCTGCACTCCTGGCTCGACACCATCCAATTGCCGCGCCAGTGTCACGGTCTCATTGGAGCGCAGGCGGTTGTCGTAGTACAGCCGGGAGATCGGGTCGCAGATGCGCGGGTGCATCCGCCAGGTGCGATCGAGGAAGTAGCCGCGATCGGCGGGCAGGGTGTGGCGGCCCTCGGTGAGCCAACCGAGCACCGATTCGTCGACCGGCTCCGGATGCGTGCTGCGCGCCGCGGCGGGTGCGGGATCACCGAGGAGCAGCAGCTTGCGCGCGCTCACCGCGACCGCGATGGCGTCGGCGAGCGGGAAGCGCCCGGCATCGGCGATCACCAGCAGATCGAGACCATCGCCCGGCACCACATCGTCGTCGGCGAAATCGGCTGAGGCACCACCGATCACGCAGCCGTTGACCGCATTGTCCAGGAATCGCGGATAGCGGGCACCGTCGATCACCGACCACTCCGGCGCCACCGCCTCGACGTCCTTCTTGGCCACCAGTTCGGGCAGCACGCCCATCGCGACGATCATGTCGAGCATGCTCTCCACCGTCGAATGCGATGGCGCGACAACGCCGACGCGCCACTTGTGCCGGGTGACCAGACGTTCTATCGCCCTGGCGACGGTGGAGGTCTTACCGGTGCCGGACGGACCCTGCACCGCGAGGTAGGAGTCGTCGAGATCGCGCAGCGCGGCCGTGATCGCCGCCGCGTGGTCACCGTGCACATCCGGTAGCCGGTCGGCGCGGCGCAGGCGCGGCGCACGGCGCGCAAGGATGTCGAAGATCGCGCCGGCGGGGACCTCCGGCAGCGCCATCAGCAACTGCTGGGCCGCGAATTCGACTGCGGTCTCGATCTGCTCGTTCCAGGCCGGCAGTCCGGGCGCGATCGCGGTCGGCAAGTCGTCATAGGGTTCGCAGCCATCCGGTAGCAATTCCTCGAGGCGGACGGCGTCGTCGAAATTCGCGTCCACCGAACAGCCGAGCACGGTCGCGGAGGCGGTCGCGCGCCGACCGACGGCGGTGATCATCCCGGCGGCGACCGGCTGATCGTAGAAGGTGTACACCGTCGTGCCCGGCGTCAGCACCGTGCCGGTCGCGGCGCCGCCCGCGGTATCGGCGCCGCCCCAGCCGATGCCGATCCGTCCGGTCAGCGTGAGATATCTGCGCATCGTCGGCTGGTGCGGGCTGCGATGCCATTTGGTGTCCACAGTGCCCCAGTCGGCCACCAGTACGCCTGGCGCATCGGCCCATTCGTCGACGGGATGGCTGAGCCGGTCGGCATGCGCCCACCACAGCGGCTGGCGTTCGCGCCGGTGATAACCGAGGGCCGCTGCCATGAGCGCGGCGGGATGGCGCGGCTCACCCTGTGCCGCCGCGAATTCCGCGAGTGCGGCCTCGATCGACGATGGCCGCGACGGCGGCAGCGGATCCGGCTCCTCCGGGCTCGGCACCAGGCACCACGAACTCGCCTGATCCAGCAGTGCCGCATCCGGATCGATGCGCTGTTCGGCCGCCCGATCCAGCAGCCAGTCGCGCAGCCGCAATACGGTCACGCAATCGCGTTCCGCACCAGCGGAATGCGATGCGCCGGGTAGCAGCCGCCGCAGTCGACTCAGCCGGTAGGAGCGTTCCCCGATCAGCAGGGCGTTGCGCACGATCGGATATAGGTCGACGAGCACACCCGCCTGCAGCAGATCCTCGACGGTCTCCTCGCCGACCCCGTATCGGCCGGTCCACCGCAGCAGCGCCGAACGCACACCGGAGGTGTAGTGGTACACCCGCATATCCGGATACATCCGGAGCCGTTGGGCGACGTAGTCGAGCACCTCGCCGAGCGCGCGACGCTGCCCGGCCTCCTCATCGGCGATCGCGGTCATCGCCCGATACGGTGCGGGCGCCGCGCCGAACGGGGCACGGAAGGCCAAATGGATCGCACCCGGGCCGCCGACTTCGATACCGAGCAGCTGACCCGACGGCCCCTGCTCGATGGTGAGCGAGAGGTCACCCGGCGACGGCGGCGGCAATGCACCCAGCGCGATCGCGTCGACCAGGGTGTGCGTCGGCAGCCCGGAATCCTCACGGCGCAACTGGATCTCGGCCTGGCGGCGCAGTGCGCCGAAAGCGCGCGGCGGCAGGCCGGGCACCGTGGCGGCGGTATTCGCCAGTCGGTCGATGGTGCTTACACCCGCCTCGCGCAGCCTGGCTCGCGCAGTACGCGGCATCCCGGCAACCAGCAGCAGGTCACGTGCCGCCGACAGCGCGGTGGTGCAGGTCGGACAGTGGCCGCAGGCGAGATAGCGAGGATCGCCCCACTGCACGGGGAGCAATTCGCTCAGTTTGTCGTCCAGGATTCGCTCGACCCGCCCGCGTCGGGCCAGATACACCGGCACCAGATCGGTGAGCGGGTAGGTCCGGCTGTCCTCGCCCATATGCAATCGAACCAGGGGAGCGGTCAACGCGCCGCTGCTGTCCAAAGCATCGGCGCAGGCGGCGAGTTCGAGTGCTGCCCCGACGCGTTCCGGTGGGCCCGCCGCGGTGCCGTGCACGGTGTAGCGGACCCGATGGCCCGCCCGCACCAGGAAATCGCTGGCGCAGAAGAATTTACCGTCGAAGAAGGTGGCACCGTGGATCACGTGCACACCGGCCCGTAGTGCGGCGATGGTCTCGGCATGGGCGGCCCGTAGCGCGGCGATATGGGCCCCGGGATCCGTTGCCGGATCGTGCTCGGCCGCGCGGCAATGGATCTCCACCATCTGGCTGCCGAACCGATCACGGAAGTCCGCGAGCCTGCGTTCGCGCGCATCGTCGAATACGGCGCGCGGCACCGGATCGGGCATCGCATCCACCACGCCCGCGACGGTGCCCAGTTCGGTATCGAGGGTGCGCAGCAACGCGAATTCACACTGCGCCGCGCGCACCAGGTCGACGGCGGAGCAGACGACACGATCACCGAACACGATCAAACGCGGCCCTCCTGTGTCTTCGCCGGACACGGACGGCAACACCTTAGCTAGCCGCTTCGACCGCGTTGAATTCGGTGTCCGCGGGGCCTTGCGAACCCTCCCCGGTTCAGGATCGTGGCTTACGCCGTTCCGGTCGTTTGCCGCCGTCGCGATCGCGACGCGGTCCGGCGCGGAACGGACGCCCGCCGGGCGGGCCGGAATCGAGCTGCAGTTGAATCAGCTGGCCGCTGATCCTGGTGCGCCGCAACGCTTCCAGGGTCTCCGAGGACAGGTCCGCCGGAAGTTCGACGAGACTGTGGTCCGGGCGGATGCTGATATGGCCGAAATCGCTGCGGCGCAGGCCGCCCTCGTTGGCGATGGCGCCGACGATCGCACCGGGCACCACGCGGTGCCGCTTGCCGACGCTGATCCGGTAGGTCGCCAATTCGGCTCCGGTGCCGCGCTGATGCGAAGGACCACGATCCTCGCCCTCGAACCGGCGGGCGGGTCGATCCGTGCGCGGCATGCGTTCGCGCTGCGGGCGTTCGATCGGCTCCGGCTCGGGCTCCATGAAGAAGTTGTCGCCGTCGTAGCCGCTGACCGCGAGCGCCGCCGCGATATCGACGAGCGGAATGTTGTGCTCGCGCTCGTAATCCTCGATGAGCTTGCGGAACAGCGCCAGATTCGACGTGCTGAGATTCTCGGTAATGGAATCGCCGAACTTGGCGACGCGCTGGGTGTTCACATCATCGACGCTCGGCAACTGCATTTCGGTCAGCGGATGCCGGGTGGCGCGCTCGATCGACTTGAGCAGGTGGCGTTCGCGGGGTGCGACGAACAGCAGCGCCTCACCGCTGCGCCCGGCCCGGCCGGTGCGGCCGATGCGGTGCACATAGGACTCGGTGTCGTGCGGAATGTCGTAGTTGACCACATGCGAGATGCGATCCACGTCGAGACCGCGCGCGGCGACATCGGTGGCGACCAGAATGTCGAGCGCACCGGACTTCAGCTGACCGATGGTGCGCTCACGCTGGTTCTGCGCGATATCACCGTTGATCGCTGCCGCGGAGAAGCCGCGCGAGCGCAGCTTTTCGGCCAACTCTTCGGTGGCCTGCTTGGTGCGCACGAACAGGATCATCGCCTCGAACGACTCGACCTCGAGGATTCGGGTGAGTGCGTCGAGTTTGCGCTGATGCGAGACCTGCACCCAGCGCTGGGTGATGTTGGTATTGGTCGAGGTCTTCGATTTGACGGTGATCTCGACCGGCTCGCGCAGGTACTTCTTGGAGATGCTGCGGATCGCCGAGGGCATGGTCGCGGAGAACAGCGCGACCTGCTTCTCGCGGGGGGTGTCGGCGAGAATGCGCTCGACATCCTCCTGGAACCCCATCTTCAGCATCTCGTCGGCCTCGTCGAGCACCAGATACTGCAGCTGCGACAGGTCGAGCGTGCCCTTCTCCAGGTGATCGATCACCCGGCCCGGCGTACCGACCACGACGTGGGCGCCGCGGCGCAGGCCGGAGAGCTGGACGCCATAGGCCTGGCCGCCGTAGATCGGCAGGACATGCAGTCCGGGAATATGGGTGGCGTAACGGCCGAACGCCTCGGCGACCTGGATCGCGAGTTCGCGTGTCGGGGCCAGCACGAGGGCGCGCGGAAGTTTGCCGGTCGCCTCGATGCCCATGAGGATCGGGATGGCGAATGCCGCGGTTTTGCCGGTGCCGGTCTGGGCCAGCCCGACCACATCGGCGCCGTCGAGCAGTGGCGGAATCGTCGCTGCCTGGATGGGCGAGGGCGATTCGTAGCCCACATCGGCGATGGCCGCGAGGACGCGATCATCGATGCCGAGATCGGCGAAGGTCGGGCCGTCATTGTCCCTGTCGTTGTCGCCAGGAACGCTGTCGACCTGATTGGTACTCATTGACCAGGAGTTTACTGCCTCGCGGTGGTCGTCCCGGCCACCGGGCCAATACGGTGAGACGTATGCAACCCGAAAGCGTGCCCGCGCATCACGACCAGGTGCCGTCCGCAGTGGATGTGGCGGTGGTCCAATTCGCGCCGGGAACCGATCCGTCCGCCAATCTCGCGGCCCTGCGCGAGCACGTCCGCAGCGCCGCCGAACGCGGTGCGCGGGTGGTCGTCGCACCCGAATACTCGATGTTTGCCGTCTCCCGGCTCGACGAGCGGGTCGTGGCCGTCGCCGAACCGCTGACCGGGCCGTTCGTCACCGGCCTCGGCGAAATCGCGCGCGAATTCGGGGTGCATCTGGTCGCCGGAATGGTCGAACAGGTGGCGGCCGGGGCGGGGCGAATCCGCAATACGCTCGTCGTCCTCGGACCCGATGCGAGCCTGATGGCGAAGTACCGGAAGGTGCATCTGTACGACGCGTTCGGACATCTCGAATCCGATGTCGTCGAGGCGGGGGCGATCGAGACCCCGGTCACCTTCACTGTCGATGCTGTGACATTCGGCATGCAGACCTGTTTCGATCTTCGCTTCCCGGAAGGCTGCCGTCGCGTGGCTGCCGCGGGTGCACAGGTGCTGGTGCTGCCCGCCCAGTGGATACCCGGTCCGGCGAAGGTGGATCAGTGGACGACGCTGCTGCGCGCCCGCGCCATCGAGAACACCGTGTACGTGGCCGCCGCCGATCAATGTGCGCCGCGCGGGGCTGGCGCATCGATGATCATCGATCCGACCGGCGCCGTGCTCGCCGAACTCGGTGACGAACCCGGCGTGCTCACCGCGGCCATCGACCTCGATCAGCTCGCTGCGGTCCGCCGCACGAACCCCAGCCTGGCATTGCGTCGATTCGCGATCACCGAGCGTGTACCGGAGTAGCGTTAATTCGGATGATCTACACCGATCGGGCAGCTGCCGGTCGCGCGCTGGGTTTGGAACTCGGCCACCTGCGTGCGGCGGAACCGCTGGTGCTCGGACTGCCCCGGGGCGGGGTTCCGGTGGCGGCCGCGGTGTGCGAAGTCATCGGTGGCGATCTCGATATCCTGCTGGTCCGCAAGCTCGGTGTGCCATGGCAGCCGGAGCTGGCCATGGGCGCCATCGGCGAGGACGGTGTCCGGGTGCTCAATCAGGATGTGTTGTCGCACACCGGGATTACGCCGGAGCAGGTCGCCGAGATCGAGGATGCGGAACGCAACGAACTGGAGCGCCGCCGCGAGGTGTGGCGCGGTGATGCCAAGCCGATCCCGATCACGGGCCGCACCACGGTGATCGTGGACGACGGCATGGCGACCGGGGCTACGGTGGTCGTCGCCTGCCGGGTCGCTCAGCTGCACAACCCGTTGCGGATCGTGGTCGCGGTGCCGGTGTCCTCGGCCGAGGCACTGCATCGGGTGGCCGCCGAGGCGGATGAGGTCGTCTGCCCGTGGGTTCCGCACTCGCTCGGCGGCGTCGGCATGGCCTACCGCGACTTCCACCAATTGGAGGACGACGAAGTCACCGCCCTACTCGGCTGAGATGCCCTGCACCGCCTCACTATTCGAGCATCGCTGGTGCCGGGCCCGCGCAAGTCCGTTGGCGACTACACATGCGCGATTGCACGCGTGCGGTTACGGCAAGGCTTGTGCGGCGGCCTCGGGTCAGGGCTGGACTTCGGTGATGCCCGTGCGGTGGCGTTGGGCGAGTTCGGCGTAGAAGGTTGGGTTCAGTTTGACCCAGCCTTCGGCCTGAGTGCCTTCGATGGACTTCTTGACTTCGGCTGGGGCGCCCGCCGCGAGTACGCCTGCGGGAATCTTGGCGTGCGGTGGGACCAGTGAGTGTGCGGCGATCATTGTGCCCGCACCGATTTCGGCCAGGTCCAGGACCGTGGTGCCGTTGCCGACGATGGCCTCCGCGCCGACCGACGCGCCGTGGAAGACGACGCTGTGTGCGATGGTCGCGCCGGGGCCGATCTCCATCGGCACATCCGGCGGGACGTGCAGGACCGCGTTGTCCTGGATATTGGCGCGTTCCCGAATGGTGATCGGCGCCAGGTCCGCGCGCAGCACCGCGCCGTACCAGATGGAGGCGCCTGCCTCGACGCGTACGTCACCGATCAGGGTCGCGGTCGGTGCGATGAACGCGGTCGGATCGACCTGGGGCCGTTTGCCTTCGAATTCGTATAGGGGCACCGGGCAGTGTATACACCGCGCCTCCGGCGCGGAGTGTTCGCGGCCCCCCGGGTGTCTCGCGTCCGACCCTTTCGAGCGACCTGCAAGTAGTCGCTGGCGGCGCCGCCGAGATTCGCCCCTGCGCCGCATGCACTTCGGCCGCTCGGCTGAGCGCGATGGCCCCGGCCTGCGCACGGACGCGAGACGGGCCGCGAACGTCGCTCGTTGGACTCGCTCCGTGCGGGGTGATCCGTGCTTGTGCGACGGAGGTTTCACCATTGTTCGGCGAAGGCCAGGGTGCGTTCGGCCGCGGTGACCATCGGTCGCAGCACCGCGGTCAGCCGCTGGGCGGTGACCGGCATGATGTCGACGTCGACCCCGGTGCGCACCGAGTACCTGCCGTCACCGACCACATCGATCCAGCACAACACTCCGAACGGATGCAACTCGCCATCGGGCCGCCGCACCGACACCACGATCTGGCCGATGCCATTGCGAGATTGCCGCAGCAGTTTGCGAATTCGCGTGGGCGTCGCGGGTCCGGCCACCGGCACGGTCACCAGGTCCCGGCTGTCCTCGTTGACCCGGGCCAGCGGTGCGGTCAGTTGTGCCGATGCGCCGGGCGTATTCTCCGGCAGCATCGAAATCACCCGCGCAGACAGGTTTTTCACTCGATCGACGAACAGCCGGATATCGCCGCCCCGATCCGCGCTCGTCCCCGGGCGCTGCGCCGCGACCACCGCGATATCCCCGGCGATCGCACCGAGCACGCGCACCGGGCGCGTTTCGACGTCAATATCCGGTTCGGCGGTGATCGGGTCGCTCTGCCCGACCAGACCTGTCTGTTCGATCGCATCGTCGTGCCCTGAGTCGGATCTGGCACCAGTGGTTCCCGGCTCCTGCTCGACCGCATCGCGCTGCCCGAAGACCTCGATGCGCACGGTGGGGCGGGCCAGCACGCGCAGCGCACCTTCCAGGTCCGCGTCGAGAGTTCGGTCGCACCAACCGATCAGGGCGGGCAGTTGGGCGGCGCGTTCGGCGGTGTCGCGAGCCGAGAGGCGCACCGCAAGGGGATAGGGGATGCGGTCGCCGTCGGTGCGGGCCCAGGCCATGGCGAACTGGTCCGGGGTCAGCGTCCAGTTCACTCCAGTTCGGTCCATTCGCCGACGACCGGTGGTGTCGTCGGATCCATATCACCGATCAGTTCACCGCCGTCATCGGCCGGTTCCAAGAAGGTCAGATCGTTGTCGAAGAAGTGGTAGTCGTCGTCGTAGTCGTCCTCGCCGCGGGCCTGTGCGGAGCGCACGGCGGCCGCGTTGGTGCTCAGGCCGGAGCGCGGGGTGTCGCCCGCGACCATCGCACCGCCCATGAGTCCGCCGACCGCGCCCGCGCCGACGCCATTGATCGCGTCGCCACTGGCATCACGTTTGCGCTCGTCTCGTTTGCGTTCGTCGTCCGAGCCGGAGTTGCCCGCGCCGGGGACCGTGGGGGCGATCACGGGGGCGGCCGCGGCCGTGACCACCGGTGCGCCGGTGCCGGGTCGCGTGGCGCGATCGGGTGCGGCGCTCGGCGCCGTTGCCGCGGAAGTGGTCGCCGCTGGGGAATCCGACATCGGCACAACGGGTTTGGCCGCTGCCGGGGCGGTGTCGGCGGTGGCCACCGGGGTGATGGTGGTCGGCGCAGTTGTGGGCTGGGTCGTCGTCGCGGCGGGCTCGACCGTGGTCTGCGGTGTGGTCGTCACCGGAGCGCTCACCGAAATCGTTGGGGTGGTGAGGGTTTGCGTTCCGGTGTCGAGGCCGGTCGCTGCGGGAACAGATGCGGTGGGCGTGGTGTCGGACGGCGGCGCCGGATCGCCGGTTGCCGCATCGGGGAAGGCGGGAATTCCGGATCCGGTCGGGATGAAAACCTTCGTGTAGATGCTGTCCATCGCCTGCACCACGTCCTGGCGGGTACCGTCGGCGGACTTCTGGGTGGCGGTGTTATCGGTGGCCCGTGCCGGATCCAGCAGTGCGCCAGCGAGATCCGGTGTGGCGTCCGACGGCGCGACGACGGCACCGCGCAATGCCTCGGCGGCATCGCCCGCCTGGCCGAGCCGCTGACCGACGGCGGCCATCACATCCGCGAGTTGCTGTCCGTGCCTTTCGAATTCGCGCACCGCGTCGGCGGCCGACTGCGCGGCGTCGCCGCGCCAGCCGTCGGCGATCGCGGCCCGAATTTCGGTATGCGCCTGCTCGACGGCGGTGGCGAGGCCGGTCGAGCTGCCCTGCCAAGTCTGTTGTCCGCCGGCGAGGACGACCGGATTCATCAGTTGCACACCGTCGTGGATCTGCTGATGCGAGAGGTTGTCGAAGATCTCGACGGTGTGTGTGTAGTCGGGGTCGACGTACCGGATGGGGGTCTTCTCGCCGGTGTGCGGCATCTTACGCATGTGCGGCTCCCGCCACCTCGACCCGACCGACCGCCGATGCGAGATCCTCATCGGCCCGGGTGTATGCCGCTCCGGCTGCGCGGAAGGTCTGTGCGAGTGCTCTTGCGGCGTCGGCATATTCGCGCAACCGGGTCATCGCGCCATCGGCCTTGTCCTCGAAGCCGCGCCGCAACGCCGCACCCGAGTCGAATCCGCCGAAGCCGGGAAGTGAAGCGGCGCTGCTCAATACGGCTATCTGGGCCTCGACCTCATCGGCGAGCTGTTCGTAGCGCCTGGCGCACAGTTCATGTGCCCCCTCGGCGACCAGTACGCCATCGATCCAGAGCTGGCCGTCGTCGATCGCTTGATTCAGCGTTGTCACATCCGACATCTCGCCGCCCCCTTCCTCGTCGTGCTGCCCGCGCAGCCGTGATCAACTCACCGATGTCGTGCCAACCCCACGACGACACCCTGCATCCAGTCCGCGATGTCGGCAGCGACCCGCGCGTGCACCGGCTCGTGCAACAGGTCGTGCCCGGCGTCGGCGTACTCCCGCAAACTTACCCAATCGTGGCGTCGAGTCCAGCCCCTCATCGCATCGATCGGCGCCCGCCGGTCCTCGACGCCGTGCACGGCCAGGATCGGCAGTGTGGTCGGCAACGGTGTGCCGGGTGCGCCGGGTGCGCCGCCGCCGAGTGCGCGTTTCGGCACTCCGGACAAGGCCAGCCCGATCAGCTCGCCCGGCGGCAGGCTCGGTTCGAGCGGATACTTCGCCTCCAGCCCGCTGAGATCGTCGGCCGCGCTGGCGCGGTCCGGTACCGCCGCGCCCAGGATGCCGAGGGCGGTAACCGCGCCGAGCGAGTGACCCATCAGGATCAACGGCGTCCCCGGTAGTTCCGCACGGACCAGCTCGACCAGCCGCATCGCATCGGCCACCAATTCCAATAGCGTGCCGGGATTGTCCGGATCGCCCTCGCTCAACCCGTGTCCCGAGGTGTCCAGCGCCCACACCTCGATGCCGACGGACGTCGGAATCCGGGCGAAGCGGTGGTAGTGACCGCTGTGCTGACCCATTCCGGGGAACAACACCACCACCGCGGTTCGGTTCTCGACCGGCCACCGCCGATAGTGCATTCGCCCGCGCGCGCCGTCGAAGAAAGGCATCTGTGGATACTGCCAAATCTTGTGCGATCTGGTCGAGTTCATGACATAACTCGCGTGCATCAAATAATTGGCAAGGTGACTAGACTGCCGGGCTAGGCAAGGGTCGGGCCAGGAGAGTCGAGGTTCGCGTTGAGAAAGCTCCATCGTCCCGGTAATCGGGTATGGCCGGTCGCCGCTTTGCTCGCCCTGGGCTGCGCGGGTATCGGTGCGCCCGGTGCGGTGGCAGAGCCGGTTGCCGTCGCCGCGTGCGCGCCCGCCCAGGCGGCCACCGCGATGCCCGCCGGTCTGCCGATACTCGACTGGTCGGAGAACGTGGGGTATGACGCGCAGGGCAATCTGTGGGTGTCGCGGCTGTACCGCAATGAAGTGCAGCGCTACGACAGCGCGGGACGCTTGACCGCGACGGTGCCGGTCGAATTTCCGGGGGCGGTCCGGCTCGGGCCGGACGGACTCCTGTATGTCGTCTTCGGCGATTCACCGACGAGTGTGCTGCGTCCCGGTGGTGTGGTGCGTTTCGATCCCGATGACCCCCGGCCCGCGGTATTCGCCTCGGGGTTCACCATGCCCAACGGCGCCGCCTTCGATGCGAACGGCAATCTGTACGTCGCTTCCGGTCCCGGTGTGATCCGGATCCGCCCGGATGGCGGCGTCGACCAGGACTGGACGGCGCGGGCGAAGTTCTCCGGTGCCAATGGCATTGTGGTGCGGGACAATGCGATCTACCTCAGCATGAACGGCAATCCGCTCGGCCGCATCGTGCGTTTCCCGATCGATGATCCGGGCAACGTGACGGTGCTCGCCGATCTGGCGGTGTCGCCGGGGATTCCCGACTTCGCCGACGATCTCCTCATCGACGATGCGGGCGTGCTCTATGTGACCACATTGACCGGTCAGCTGGTTCGGGTCGATCCGAGTACGAACACCGCATGCGCCGTGCTGACCGGCCAGCCGATGACATCGGTGGTCGCGGTGCCGGGCCGTTCCGACGAACTCCTCGCCGGTACCGAGGGCGGCGCGATCTTGCGGATTCGGTTGTCGCACTGAACAAATGCGTCACCCGACCGGTGTCCAGGGTGGTGCGGGATGCTCCGCGCCCGGCCCCGGCCGCACCTCGATGTCATGCGGTCGCAGCTCCTCGCCACAGCATTCGCACACCACCTTGGCGTGGGTGACCTCGCCGCAGCTGTGATGCACCAATTCCGTCGGCGCGCCGTTGATCAGGCCGGTGTGCTTCTCGCCCCACGCCAGGATCGCCGCGATGACCGGATACAGGTCGATACCGGCCGGGGTCAGGCGGTATTCGTGCAGCGTGCGCGACGGTCCCGAGGCGTATTCGCGGCGCTCCAAGATGCCGTAATCGACTAGTCGGTTGAGCCGCTCGGTCAGGATATTGCGCGCGATGCCGGTCTTGCGCTGATAGTCCTCGAAGGTGCGGGCGCGGAAGTAGGCGGCACGCAGGATCGCGATCACCCAGCGCTCGCCGAGTACGGCACCGGAGCGCTCGATCGCACAGTTACTCGCCAGCAGATCGTCGTGTTTCATCGACTCCACGATAGCCGTTGCAATTCGCAACTACGTCGCCTAGGTTCTAGTTGCATGTTGCAACGACGCACATCGGCGCTGCTGGCCATCTGTGGGAGCGCGTTCCTCGCCTTCTTGGATACCTCGATCGTCAATGTGAGCTTTCCGGATATCGCGGCGTCCTTCCCGCAGGCCTCCCGTGCGCAGCTGAGCTGGGTGCTCGACGCGTACTTCATCGCCATGGCGGCACTGCTCGTCCCGGCCGGTGGACTCGCCGACCGGCTCGGTCATAAGCGTCTGCTGCTTTGGGGCACCGGCCTTTTCGTGCTCACCTCGATTGCCTGCGCGGCAGCGCCGAACTGGCAGCTACTTGTCGGCGCGCGCTCGTTGCAGGGGGTGGCTGCGGCGATCATCGCACCGGTCTCGCTCGCCCTGCTGCTGCCGGAATTCCCGAAGGAGCGGCGTGCGACCGCGGTCGGCATCTGGGGCGCGGCGTCGGCACTGGCCGCGGGGACCGGCCCGCCGCTCGGCGGAATTCTCATCGAGATCGCGGACTGGCGCTGGATCTTCCTGATCAATATTCCGGTCGGGCTGCTGATCATCGCTGCGGGCCGGGCCGGACTGCGAGAAAGCAAAGAAGACGATAGGACCGGACTGCCCGACCTGCTCGGTGCGGCACTGTCCGCGGCCGGACTCGGACTCCTCGCGCTGGCGATCATTCAAGGCGGCAGTTGGGGTTGGCGTAGCCTCGACACCATCACCTGCTTCCTCGCGGCGGTCGTGCTCATCGCCTGGCTGGTGCGCCGCTGCCTGGTGCACCCACAGCCGGTGGTCGAACCCGCCCTGATGCGGATACCGAGTTTCGCCATCGGCAATCTGGGCACCTTGTTGTTCGCGCTCGCCTTCTTCTCGATGATCCTCGGCAATATCCTTTTCCTCACCGGCGTATGGCAATACAGCATCCTGAAGGCAGGTTCGGCCGTGCTGCCCGGACCGCTGCTCACGATCATGGTCGCCATCCCCGCGGGCCGCATCGCGGACCGCTTCGGCCATCGCACGGTGATCGTCCCCGGCACCATCGTCTACGCCATCGGTCTACTCGTCCTGCGCACTGGCGGGGCAGATCCCGACTTCCTGACCACCTGGCTTCCCGGTCAATCCCTGGTCGGCATCGGTATCGGGCTGGCCTTCCCCGCCCTCGGCGCGGCCTCGGTCGCGGATGTCCCTGTGGATCGCTACGGCTCGGCAAGTGCTGTCGGGGCTGCCTTCCGTCAGTTCGGTGCGGTATTGGGTACCGCACTCCTGATTGCCATCATCGGCACGCCGACCACGTTGCATGCCGCTCTGGACGCCTCGGACCGAGCCTTCTTCCTCGGTATCGCGGCCGCCCTCGCCGCGGGCCTCGTGGCGCTGGCGCTACGCCCGGTGCGTGCGCCGGAGCCGGTCGATATTCCTGTCACCGTGCACCCGAGCGCCGCAACCGAAGCGGTGACCCCATGATCGAGCGCAACCGAACACTGGACACCGCAACGGAATCCATGCTGACCGCCGTCCGCGCAATGGTCCGCACAGTGCAGGCGCTCGCACCCTCCGGCCGCCGCCGACTCACCCTGGAACTGTCCGTTGCGGTCAACCGCGCCCTCGCCGACCTGGCTCTGGACACCCCGGACGATTTCCCGATAGCCCACGCCCGTGAACCGGAAATCCCCTGGGACCTCTGGTATTACGTGTCCGCGGATCCCGGGGCGTGATCACTGCTCGATGAGGTCGGCGGGTGCGGCCTGTCGCCACGAGTCCAGCAGGATGTCGCGCAGTTCGGTGGTGTCTTCCAGTGCGGACAGCCGCGCCCGGACCCAGGAGGACGAGGCCTCGTGTGGCGGGACCCAGAATTTGTGCGGTTCGGCGGCGATGAGTTCCTCGCGGTCGTGTTTGGGGCAGCGGACCGCGAACGAGGTTTGATCGTCGGGGAGGGTGAGGAACATCTTGCCGGCCACATCGAAGGTGGGGTGGTTCCAGCGTTCCTTCTCCACGGTCTTGGGAAAGGACAACGCGATGCGGCGCACGTCGTCAGCGTCGAGCACGGTTCGGGCCTCCGGTTCGGCAAATCGGACCTCTATCGTGCAACACCGCGGTCGGGCGCGATCCGGCTAGGTGACGGCGTTGGTGATGCGGGTCGCGATCGTCCGCAGCCGGTCCACCAGCACGGGCGGTTCGTGAACCTGGAAATCTGCGCCCAGATCGATGAGCCGGTATGCCAACCAGGTCGGATCGTCGTCGCGCGTGACGTCCAGTAGGCAGGAATCGTCGTCGATGGGAACGATATCGCCGGGCGAATCGCCGAGGCGGCCCGCGGCACGGCGTACCGGAGCCTGGATGGTGACGCGGACCCGGAAGGACGGTGTGCCCCAATTGGTTCGGCGGCCGGCGACATAAGCGGCCGGATCCGCGGCGGGCAGCGATCGCGGGGTGCAGCGGGCCCCGGTGGGGTGCGGCCGGTCGATGCGGTCGACGCGGAAGATGCGCCAGTCCTCGCGGTCCATGTCATGGCCGACGAGGTACCAGCGGCGCCGGGACGCGACAAGGCCCAGCGGTTCGACATGTCGGCGGGTTTCGGCGCCGGCTTCGCCGCGATACCCGAAACGCACACGCTCCCGGTTGGTTACGGCCGCTGCCAGCGCCGTCAGTACCTCCGGATCGACGGCGGGGGCCTCATCGGTATGCGGCACCAGGGCGGTGCCGAGCACCCGCACTCGGCGGCGCAATTTCGCTGGCAGCACCTGTTCCAGCTTGGCGAGCGCACGGACCGATGCCTCCTCGATGCCCGTGATGGCCGATCCTGCGGCCGCGCGCAGTCCGACCGCGATGGCGACCGCCTCTTCGTCGTCGACCAGTAGTGGCGGCATCGCGGCGCCGGCCACCAGTCGATAGCCGCCGGTCGCGCCCATCGTCGCCTCGACCGGATAGCCGAGTTCGCGCAGGCGGTCGATATCGCGGCGCACGGTGCGGTCGGTGACGCCGAGGCGTTCGGCCAGTTCACTGCCCGGCCATTCGCGTGGCGTCTGCAGCAGTGAGAGCAGGCGGAGCAGGCGGGCGGGGGTGTCGTTCATGATTTTCAGGATTCTATAGAACTAGGACATGGATCGTCCTAGATGGCTTCTAGTGTTGTCGTTGTACCGAGATCAGTGAGGAGACACAAATGAATGCAGCATCGCGTAGCGATTCCGTGAGGGGTGGCGGCCGGGTGACGGGTGGGCATGCAGCATCGCGTAGCGATTCCGTGCGGGGTGGCGATCGGGTGACGGGTGGGGACGCCATTCGCCCCTTCCGCATCGAGATTCCGCAGTCCGATGTCGACGATCTGATCGACCGGCTGGCCCGCATCCGCTGGTCGGCGCAGCTGCCGGGCAAGGGCTGGGAGCGTGGTGTCCCGGTGGCGTATCTGCGGGAACTGGCCGAATACTGGCGCACCGGGTACGACTGGCGGGCGCAGGAGGCGGCGTTGAACGAGTTCCCGCAGTTCATCACCGAAATCGACGGCCTGGATGTGCATTTTCTGCATGTCCGTTCGCCCGAGCCCGACGCGCTGCCGCTGATCCTGACCCACGGCTGGCCCAACTCGTTCGTCGAATTCACCAAAACCATCGGCCCGCTGGCCGATCCGCGCGCATACGGGCTGGATCCGGCGCAGGCGTTCCATATCGTCGTCCCGTCGGTTCCCGGTTTCGCGTTCTCCGAAGCGCCGCAGGACACCGGGATGACCGTGCGCCGGGTGGCCGAGATGTGGGTCGAACTGATGGACCGGCTCGGCTACACCCGCTATGGCGTCCAAGGCGGCGACCTCGGAGCCTATGTCGCACCCGAAA
Organism: Nocardia sp. CA-107356; assembly: GCF_050946365.1. NCBI lineage: Bacteria > Bacillati > Actinomycetota > Actinomycetes > Mycobacteriales > Nocardiaceae > Nocardia > Nocardia sp. CA-107356. The sequence continues at coordinate 1,704,618 of NZ_CP191992.1, forward strand.
TGGCCCGCGTCGCACCGGATCGCGTGGTCGGTGTGCATATCGACGGCGGCATCGGCATGCCGACCGAAGCCGACGTGCCGACCATGACGCCGGACGAACGTGCCGAATGGGATCAGATGCAGGGCTGGATGAGCGGCGGCGTGAACCATCACACGCTATTGCGTGCCGCACCACAGACTTTCGCGCACGCGTGGACCGATTCCCCGGTCGGCCTGCTCGCCTGGCTGATGCAGAAGTTCAACGAATTCACCCCGCTGGCCGAGCTGGCCGAGGATGTCATGGACCGCGACCACCTGCTGACCAATATCAGCCTGTACTGGTTCACCAACACCGCCGGCACATCATCCTGGCCGATGTACGAGGGCCTCGGCGATGGCGGATTCGTCTGGCCCGCAGGACAGAAGCTGGTGCCGACCGGCGTCTACGCGGGCGGTTCGGCACTCATGCTGCGACTTGCCGAGCGCGATAACGTCATTGCGCACTGGCCCGAGGGCAATACCGGAAACCATTTCGTGCCAATGGAACTGCCGGATATGCACATGGCCGATATCCGCGCGTTCTTCGGTAAGGTTCGCTGAAAGCCCAGTGGAACCGAGCGCTCAGTTGATCTGGTGCGCGATCTCGGCCCGCGCCACGGACCCCGCCAGGTTCGGGGCGGCGGGCGCGACGGGCATTTGGGCCTCGGGCGCAGGGGCCGCCTGCGGTCTATCCGCCGCGCCAGCAGGGGCTGGTGCGGGCGCAGGAGCGGGCGCCGGTGTGACGGCCTCGGGCGCCGGGGGCGGCGGTGCCTGCACCGGACGATCCGGCACGAAGAACATTCCGACCGTCGGCGTCATCACACAGTGTGCGAACGGGTAGTCGATGACGCCCCACATCGAGGCGATGACCGTGCCGGGACCGCTGGCCACGGTCTTGGACAGCGTCGGACCGTATTCGGTCCGGTCGTCGAGCGTATTGAGGCCGCTCGCGCCGGTGTTGACGTTCAGCCAGGCTACGACCAGGCCGGAAGCCACTGGCGAGCCCGTGTGCGCGGGTGTGGCGCTGAACCGCAAGGTGCCGGGCAGCGGGTCGACCGCGCCGTTGGGGTTGGCGCCGTCGGTGGAGGCAGCCGCGATGATCGTGGTGACCGGGCCGACGCTGCCGCAGCCGAAGGTCGGCGCGGCATAGGCGAACGGGGTGAAAGCGGCCGAGACATTGCGCAATTCGGCGATATCGACCAGTTTGGTGAACTGGTTGAGCGCACCGACGCCCGCCTGTGCGGTCGGATCGGGTCCGGCGGCGGTGGTGAGCTGCTCGAGTCCGGTGTCGACGGAGGAGGGCTCGGCGGCCGCCGTGCCGGTGAGAGTCAGGACCGCGCCGAGGCCGAAAGAGGTCGCTGCCGCGGCGGCGCGTGCGATAGATCTGCCGTTCACTCGTTCTCCTCGGTACCGAACATGGGGGTAGCCCCGACCCACGTGCACAGCAACGTACCAGTTCGCTGCTTTTGCCGCCCAGGGAGTCGTGACCATCCCTGCTGGCCGGCCAGTGGCCGCCGCGCGACACGGTGGCGGTACATCCCCCGGCCTACCCCTGTGACCCACTCGACAGTGAGAGATTACCGGGGGGTAGGTTTGACGCGGACGTACGAGACACACCGGGAGATGTGTATGAAACTAAGTCTGACGCCCGACGAGGTGAGCTTCCGCGACGAACTGCGGAACTTCTACCGGACCGAGATTCCCGCCGACATCCGTGACCGCGTCAAATATGGCCACGAGCTGTCCCGCGAGGACATCGTCACCGCGAACAAAATCCTCAACGACCACGGTCTGGCCGTGCCGAACTGGCCGGTCGAATGGGGCGGCAAGGACTGGACACCGATTCAGCGCCATATCTGGCAGGACGAGATGCAGCTGGCCTCGGTGCCCGAGCCGCTGACGTTCAACGCCCAGATGGTCGGCCCGGTGATCGCGCAATTCGGCTCACAGGAGATCAAGGAACGCTTCCTGCCGCCGACTGCCGCTCTGGATATCTGGTGGTGCCAGGGCTTCTCCGAGCCCGACGCCGGATCCGATCTGGCCTCGCTGCGCACCACCGCGGTGCGCGACGGTGACTCCTACATCGTCAACGGCCAGAAGATCTGGACCACGCTCGGCCAGTACGCGGACTGGATCTTCTGCCTGGTCCGCACCGATCCGAACGCGCCGAAGAAGCAGGCGGGCATCTCCTTCCTGCTGTTCGATGTGAAGTCCCCCGGCGTCACCGTCCGCCCGATCAAGCTCATCGACGGCGGTTACGAGGTCAACGAGGTCTTCTTCGAGAATGTGCGGGTGCCCGCCGATCAGCTGGTCGGTGCGGAGAACCAGGGCTGGACCTACGCCAAGTTCCTGCTCGGCAATGAACGCACCGGCATTACCGGTGTCGGCCGCACCAAGGTCAAGCTCGGCGTCGCCAAGGATTACGCGCGCCAGACCAAGTCGGGTGCTGGCACATTGCTCGAGGATCCGCTGTTCGCCGCCCGGCTCGCCGAGCTGGAGAACGAACTGCTCGCACTGGAACTCACCCAGCTGCGCGTGGTCTCGAATTCCTCGGACGGCAAGCCGAATCCGGCATCGTCGGTGCTCAAGCTGCGCGGTTCCGAATTGCAGCAGGCCGCCACCGAACTGCTGCTGGATATCGCGGGCCAGGACGCGCTGCCGGTCGGCGCCGATGACATCGCCTCACCCGGTTGGGCGCAGCGCAGCGGCCCCAGCTACCTGAACTACCGCAAGACCACCATCTACGGAGGCTCCAGCGAGGTGCAGCGCACCATCATCGCCTCCACGATCCTCGGATTGTGAGGCGCCGCCATGGATTTCGAACTCACTGATGAACAGGTCATGCTGCGCGACACGGTTCGCGACCTGCTCGCCCGCAACTACGATCCCGAGACCCGCCTGAAGGTCACCGACACCGAACTCGGCTGGAGCCGCGATGTCTGGAACCAGCTGGCCGAACTCGGCGTGCTCGGCCTGAGCTTCACCGAGGAGGACGGCGGCGTCGGCGCCGGTCCGGTGGAGACGATGGTCGTGCTGGAGGAGATGGGGCGTCGGCTCGCGCCGGAACCGCTGCTGGACGCGGTGCTGGTGCCGGGTGGTCTGGTCGCGCGGGTCGGCAGTGCCGAACAGCGCCAGCGGATTTTGCCCGAGGTCGCCGGCGGCACCAAGCTGCTGGCGTTCGCGCACACCGAGCCCGGTGTGCGCTGGCCGTCCACCGAACTCACGACCACCGCTGTGCAGCAGGGGGATTCGTGGGTGCTGACGGGTCTGAAGAATCCGGTTCCGCACGGCGACAGCGCCGATGAGCTGGTGGTCAGCGCGGTGCTGCCGAGCGGAGGAGTCGGGCTGTTCCTGGTCGGACTCGATGCCGCTGGGGTGCAGCGCAAGTCGTATCGGACCATCGACGGTCAGCGTGGTGCGCAGATCGAATTCGACAAGGCCCCAGGCGAATTGCTCGGCGGCAATATCGATGCCGCCGAGGCGGTGCAGGTGACCGTCGGACATGCTCAGGCCGCGCTCTGCGCGGAGTCCATCGGTGCGATGGAGGAGGCGCTGCGGCTGACGACGGAATACCTGAAGACGCGCAAGCAGTTCGGCGTCACGCTGTCGAAGTTCCAGACGCTGACCCAGCGGGCGGCGAATATGTACGTCTCGCTGGAACTGGCGCGCAGCATGAGCCTGTACGTCAACGCGTCGCTGGCCGAGGGTGCCAACGATCCGATCGTAGAGTCGCGGGCGCGCCTGCAGGTGGGCCGCTCGGCTCGGCATATCGGCCAGGAAGCGATCCAGATGCACGGCGGTATCGGTGTCACCGCGGAGTACCCGGTCAGCCACTACGTCGCCCGGCTCACCGCGATCGAGCGCACGCTCGGCGGTGGGCTGGAGCATCTGCGGGTGCTCAGTGCCAGGGTCGGTGACTACGACCTGCCGGAGCTGTAGGGCGCGGTAACTCCGAACGGCGGCGTATGCGGTTGCATGCGCCGCCGTTCGCTATTCGTCTGCCTCGCCGGACAAACCCTGGGGCGGGGTGGTTGCCGCGCGGCGCGTCGTGGTCGGCGGCTCTTCGGTCGGCTCGACGGGGGTCGCACGCGGGGCGGCGGTCGGCGTCAGCTCGAACTCGGTGCTGCCGACCGGCGGCGGCCCGGACAGCGGTGAGGTCCGTGACGCATGGGTGGTCGACTCCGGCGAGGTCGAGGGATCGGTGAATCCGACCGGCTTGCGCGGCGGTCCGGGAGGCGCGACCTGCCAGCTGGGCGATGGCGGGATGAACACCTTCGGCGCCGCCGAGGTGGTGCCGTCGCGGACGACCGGGGCCGCGTCGTTCAGGGATTTGATCGGCGGGGGTGCGACGTAGGTGTCGTGCTTACCGAGCCCGCAGGCGCCGATAAGTACGAGTCCAACAGAGACCGCGCCCACGGCGATCGCCGGACCTGCGATCTTGGCCCTGCTGCTCTCCATCGGTGACACTCCTCGTAGTTCGAGTGGGGCTCAACAATAATCGAGGCCGGTCGCTCCGGCCAGGTGAGAACACGCTGGGCACGCGGGGGGGTGCCAGCACGTATTAAAACATTGGCAATTCAGATATCGAATTGGTCTCTTCGGCGTGTCGCGGGCACGTGTCGTAGTCGAACCACGTCCCATGGCCGTAGCGTGTGTGATCAAAGTTACGCGTGAGACGCCAGTACCTAGATGAGAGACGCGCGGTGTAATTCGTGCGACGGCAGTACTTTCATCGGCGTCATCGAGGAGTTGATGATGGGAGCTTACTCGACAACTCCGTTGCGAGCCTCTGCCACGGCCGCCGAATCGGCGGCCACGGAAACCTCGCAGCAAGTCGTGTCGAACCCGCCGGTACGTACCCTGTCCGCGATCCTGTCGCGGATAACGGCCTGGCTGATTTTCATCGGCGGCATCGCCGGAGCAGTACTCGGCATCGCCGGACTACATGTCGAAATCACCGTCGCCGGGCTGATTCTGGCGTGCACCGCCGGATTGGTGCTGCTCAAGCTGCGCGCCGACGGAGCGAACCGGACCACCTGAAGCAGGCGCCGCCGCAGCGCGGTGGCGCGGGAAATCGCGAGCGCGCAGGGCTTTCGGGCTCTAGCGTGGTTCGGTATGAGGATCGAGATCACCGCCGACGCCGCGCGGTACCGATCGGTCACCGAGGCCTTCCTGCTGCGTGATCCGTTGCGGCACACGGTGATCACCACGGGCATCGCCAACCACCTGGCCGGTATGCAGGCCGACGCCGCGCTATCGCGGTTCCTGTCCGTGCATGATGACGACGCGACGGTGATCGGCGCCGCCATGCGGGCGGCCGGACGCGGGGTGTATCTCGGTGAGCTGCCCGCGGGAAGTATTGTGGCCGTTGCCGATGCGATGGCCGAGGTTGCGCGCGATGTTGGTGGGGTCGAGGGTGCGATCGACGACGCCACCGAATTCGCCGAGCACTGGGGTACGCGTCACGGCGTGGGTTTCGTCGAGGCGTACTCCACCCGCCTGTACCGCCTCGCGACACTGAACTTCCCCGACACCGCCGGAGCACCGCGCCGCGCAACCGAATCCGATGTTGCGCGCTGTGTCGACTGGACCGAGGCCATGCGCCTGGAGTCCGGTTTGCCACCGCCGAGCCTGAACGCCATCGCCATCCGGAACCGGATCGCGACCGGACGCTGGTGGTTATGGGAACGTGACGGCCGCCCCGTCTCCGTTGCCGCGCACCAGGTTCCGGTATTCGGCTGGTCCCGGATCGGACCGGTCTACACCCCACCCGAGGAACGCGGCCACGGCTACGCCAGCATCCTCACCGCCCACGTGGCCCGCACCCTGCGCTGGAAAGGCCTGAACGTCTGCCTGTTCGCCGATATCGCCAACCCCACCTCGAACAAGATCTACCGCGCCATCGGATTCGAGCCCATCCGCGATTTCCGGCACTACCAGTTCACCTCGGCCAGCACCGGTCCGTAATCGGGCGCGTACCGTCGCCGCCGGCCAACCCTTTTGCGTTTCTTCAGGTTTCGACTTCAACGCCGTCCGAAAGGGTACCGGCCACCGCTCCCAAATCCTGAACTCCCTCTGCCAGGACTGATCGTCAGGAAGGTGTCGAGCCGATGACCCATTCGAAGGCGGAGGCCTTGGAGCGAGCGCCCTCGGCGGTGCGGGAGCGGTTGGGTTCGGCGAGGTCGGCGAGTAGGTGTTCGGTGAGGTCGACCAGGTCGGCCAGGACGGGTGGGCTGAACCAGGTGGGGCGGGTGGCGAAGAGGATGTCTTCGGTGGAGGTGTTGCCGCTCGCACCGGGGGCGAAGGGGCAGCCGCCGAGGCCGCCGAGGGAGCCATCGACCATGGTGGCACCGGCTTGCAGGGCGGCGAGGGTGTTCGCGACGCCCATGCCCCAGGTGTCGTGACCGTGGAAGACGATGCGGCGGTGCGGGGTTCGATCGCGCACCGCCGAGATCAATGCGGCCACCTGGGTCGGGTGGGCTTGGCCGAGAGTGTCGGCGATGACGATATCGGTGGCGCCTACGGTGCGCGGGTCGTTGGCAATGGCCAGTACTCGCTCCGGGTCGACGGGTCCGTCGAAGGGACAGGTGAAGCTGGTGGCGAGGCAGAGTTGGATTTCGCCACCCGCCTCGTCGGCCAGCCGCACGGCGTCCGGCATGGCGGCGACGCTGTCCTCGGTGCTGCGGCCGATATTGGCCTTATTGTGCGCATCCGAGGCGGAGAAGCAGTATTGGAAGTTGCGCACGCCCGCGGCGGCAGCCTTCTCGACATGGCGCGGTGTCGCCACCCAGACCCAACAGCGCTGCAGCTCTTCAGGAGTCAGCGCGGCAATGAGTTCCAAGGTGTTGGCCATCGGTGGCACCAGATCGGCGCGGGCCATCGAGCCGATCTCCAACGCGGGCACGCCGAGCGCGAGCAGGCGTCGCACGATCTCCACCTTGCGTTCGACCGGCAGCACCTTTCCGGTCAGCTGCAGCCCATCGCGCAGCGTCACATCGCGCAGGACGGCGTCGGGCCCACCCGCCGCGCTCATCCCTCTTCCTCCCGCGCCTCCCGAGCCGGCGGCGCCTGACGCACATGGGGCGGAACGCACATCACGCCACCGCACGGCTTCTCATTGCTGGCCGGGGTGGGGTGGATCGTCGGGCGGGCGTGGCCGGGTGCACGCAATTCTCCTACGTTGCGCCCCGGCGGTCGACGCCTGCCGTATACCCGTCGCGTCATATCGCCTCCACTGCGTAGATACCGGCGTGCATCACGCCTCCAGCCCGTCGATATCGGCCGCACTCATGCCGAGCAGTTCCGAGAGCACCTCGCGGGTGTGCTCACCCAGATCCGGGCCGACATTGCGGATGGGCAGGGACTTTTCGCCGATCACCGGCACGATGCCCGGAAAGCCGACCGTCTTCGGCTGCGGTGCGCCGACATCCACCGGGAACGGCTGAATCATATTGCGCGCCTTGTACTGCTCGTCGGCGACGATATCGGCGGCGGTGTAGATGGGGCCGCACGGGATGGCCGCCGCCTCCAGCAGTTTCAACGCCTCGTCCCGGGTATGCAGGACGGTCCATTCGGCAATGCACGCGTCGAGCCGTTCGCGGTTGCGCCAGCGTCCGGCGTTGTCCTGCAGGTCCGGATCGGCGGCCAGATCTTGGCGGCCGATCACCTCCATATAGCGCTGGAAGATGGCATCCCCGTTGCCGCCGATAATGATGCTCGCGCCGTCACTGGTTGGGTAGGCATTGCTCGGCGCGATGCCCTCCATCCGGCCGCCGACGCGCTCGCGGTTGATACCGTAGGCAAGATAGTCGGGAACAAGCGATTCCATCACCGACAGAATCGCCTCGTTCAAAGCCACGTCGATAACGCGTTCCCCGAGCGGAATCGATCCGGTCGTACGCTCCCGTTGGAACAGCGCCATCACCGTCCCGAAGGCCGCATAGATGCCGGCGATCGAATCGCCGATGGACACACCGACCCGCACCGGCGGCCGATCCGGATCGCCGACGAGTTCGCGCAGCCCGCCGACGGCCTCCGCGACCGCGGCGAAACCCGGCCGCGCGGCCAGCGGCCCGGTCTGCCCGTAGGCGGAGATCCGGGTGATCACCAGATCCGGATTGACCTCGTTGAGCACTTCCGGGCCAAGGCCCCACTTCTCGAGCATGCCCGGACGGAAATTCTCCAGCAGCACGTCGCAGTGTCGCAGCAGGTCCAAGACGATGCTCCGGCCGGCCTCGGTGCGCAGATCCAGCGTGATCGACTTTTTGTTCCGGTTGATGGTGCGGTACAGCATCGAGGTATCGCCGCCGTAGAGCCGCCAATTGCGCAGCTCGTCCCCGGCCTTCGGCCGCTCCACTTTGATCACCTCGGCACCGAAATCGCCGAGGATGCGACCAGCGGTCGGCGCGGCGATGTAATTGCCGAGTTCCAGGACGCGAACCCCGTCCAGCGGGCTGATACTCATGGGGTTCAGTCTGTACCATGGCGCGGCTGCCGACTGCTCGGGTCACTCGAAAGGGCCACCCGGCATCGGCCCGATCTGGTGCTCGGCTACAGCCCGGGAAGCCGACCGCACGGCCCCTCAACTGTCGCAGCACAATCGGACGTACTGCGGCAGCCGTGCGGTCACCGTCACTACGCGAGCGGCGAAACTTCCTCGATGATCGAGTAGTGCTCGGCATTGCCGTGGTGCACCGTGCTCTTTACGCCGTCGACACCGACCGGGATATCCCCGGCGAGGGTGATCCGGGTCAGCTTGCGCGGCTGGTCGTCGTAATCGTCGATGGCGTAGTGCTGGGTAGCGCGGTTGTCCCAGATGGCGACGTCACCGGGCTGCCAGTTCCAGCGGGTGGTGTTCTCCAGCCTGGTCACCCGGTCCTGGAACAGGCGGAACAGGGCCTGGGACTCGCTGGTGGAGACGCCGACGAAGTGCTTGACGAAGTGCCCGACCAGCAGTGCGCGCTCGCCGGTCTCTGGGTGCACCCGCACCACCGGGTGCTCGGTCTCATAGAAATCGGACTGGAACTCGGCGCGGTAGGCGTCGCTGTTCGGGGTGCTCCGGTCGACGTTGGTGGCGGCGTAGTCGTAGACATTGGTGTGCACGGCCCGCAGGTTTTCGGCCAGGCGCTGCAGCGGTTCGGGCAGCGATTCGTAGGCGGCCACGGTGGATGCCCAGGTGGTCGATCCGCCGTAAGGCGGCAGGGTGACCGCGCGCAGGATGGAGGCCTTCGGGATCCGGTCGACGAAGGTGACGTCGGTATGCCAGCTATTGGCGCGGCCGTACTCGGAGTCGATGGCCAGGCTCTTGACGCCGTGCGAAGTGACCGTCGGATGCGGGGTGGTCGGGGTGCCGAGCAACTGCGCGAACTCGTACTGCCCGTCCTCGGTCAAATGGTCCTGCCCACGGAAGAAGATGACCTTGTTCGCGAGCAGCGCGCGCCGAATCACCTCGACGGTGGCTGCGTCCACCTCGCCGCCCAGCCGCACATTGTCGACCTGCGCCCCGATACGAGCACCGAGTTTGGTCACAGTGGCAATGGATTGTGCGTAGTCGACCGTCATTGAAGATCACCTTCGCTACTCGAAATCGGTTGATGCGCCACCGAGCACACCACCGAAACACCCACCCCAACCAGGGTTTCCGTCGCCCTGATCCCAACGCCCCACCCCACTGCGCCCGCCGACGGCTGTCCGCTGACACGTCGTCGTCCTCTCTACCCTCGGGAGAGGCGGGTGCGGGGGTGTCGGATCAGCCGACGTGTTCTCGGAGGTAGGCCAGGTCGTCCGCTACACCTTCGGCGGGGGTTTCGAGGATGACCGGAGCGTTTGCGGTGCGGCATACCTCGGCGAGGAGTTGGGGATCGATGGTGCCGTCGGCGAAGTTGGCGTGGCGGTCTGCGCCCGAATTGAACTCGTCGCGTGAGGAATTCAGGTGCACCAGGTCGATGCGGCCGGTGATGGCCTTGATCCGCTCGACGACGCCGACCAGATCCTCACCGCCCGCCCAGGCGTGGCAGGTGTCCAGGCAGAAACCAGCGCCGAAATCGCCGACCGCGTCCCACAGCCGGGCGATCGAATCGAAATGCCGCGCCATGGCGTGATTGCCGCCCGCGGTGTTTTCGATCAGAATCGGCACCGCGAAGCCGCCCTTGTCCTGCTGGCGCTCGAACAGCTTGCGCCAGTTGTCGATTCCGGTGTCCAGTTCGGTGTCGGAGCGGACATGTCCACCGTGCACGACCAGGCCGAACGCGCCGATATCGGCGGCGGCCTTCGCCTGCTGCGCGACCGCGCTGCGCGATGGCATGCGCAGGCGGTTGTTCAGGCTGGCCACATTGATCTGGTACGACGAGTGCACCACCACCTCGATCGGACTGGCGAGGATCTCCTCGGTCCGCGGATGTGGGGTCGGCTTGTCCCAGCTCTGCGGGTCGACAACGAACAGCTGGATGACATCGGCGCCGAGTTTTTCGCCGAAGCCGATCGGATCGCTGTCGAGCCGGACGTGTGCTCCAATGCGCATGGGGCCGAGCCTATCGACTACCACCGACAACGTCTCCGACATGGCCGTCGCGGGCCGCCGAATGGGCGGGGCGGACGGCAACGAACATGTTGCGTCGGGGCCGCTCGAACAGATACATCGGTAGGATCCAGGTGCTCGACCCGATATGGGGGGTGAATCCACTGTGCTGCGAACTGGCGATGTTTTCGCTGGCTACACCATCAAACGTGTGCTCGGCCAGGGTGGTATGGGCACCGTATACCTGGCCCAGCATCCGCGCCTGCCGCGTCTGACCGCGCTGAAACTGCTGAAGCGCGAACTGTATACCGATGCCGAGATCCGGCGTCGTTTCGAGCGGGAGGCCGATCTGGTCGCCCAACTCGACCATCCGAATATCGTCACGGTCTACGACCGCGGCGCCGAGGATCAACAGCTCTGGATCTCGATGCAATTCGTGCCCGGCGCGGATGCGTCCTGCGCGGATGTCAATGTGCTCGCTCCGGGTCGGGCGGTGCAGATCATTGCCGATACCGCGGCCGCCCTGGATTTCGCGCACGCCAACGGGGTACTGCACCGCGACGTGAAACCGGCCAATATCCTGCTGGCCAAGGCGTCGATCGGCCAACCGGAACGGGTGCTGCTCACCGATTTCGGCATCGCGGGTATGCGCGGCACCGACTCCACACTGAGTTCGCCGGGAACCATTACCGCCACCTTGGCCTATGCGGCGCCGGAGCAGTTGACCGGGACGCCGGACTATTTGGCGGATCAGTACTCACTGGCCTGCTCGCTGTTCTGGATGCTGACCGGGGTCGGGCCGTTCCAGGGGGCGAATCCCATGGCCGTCATCAACGGGCATCTGTACGGGGCGATACCGTCGCTGCGCCGGTTTCGCCCCGACGCGCCGCCCGGGCTGGACGCGGTGCTCGCGCGGGCGCTGGCCAAACGGCCCGCGGACCGGTTCGGCAGCTGTACCGAATTCGCCGTAGCGGCTCGGCGGGCGCTGGTGTCGTCCGGGCCGCACCCGCATCAAGGGAACGGGCATCACGGTCCGTATCGCCCGCCGATGGGTATGGGTCCCGAATCCCGTCCCGGCACCGAAACGCCTCACCACGCCGGTCCGCCCCGAAACCCGGTGCCGCCCCGAAACGCGGTGCCGTCCGGAAACGCGGTGCCCCCCAACACTTCCGAGCGAGTCGGCAGCAGCAGAACCACCCGGCCGACCGAGCCGACCAATCGCTCCGAGCCCGAGTCGTCGAGATCATCTCAGCCGCGCCTGCCGCTGCCGCCGCGGCGGTCGGCGCGACCGGGCACCATCGCTCTCCCGGACATCCCACGTCGGCCTGGGCGGACACCGCCGGGCCCCGCGCCGCGGCCTCCGCCATAGCGGTGCGTTATCGAATGTCGCATGCGATACCTATAAGTCGACGATAACCAGGGCTTAAGCGAATCCTGCTAAGGTTTCGATGTTTTCCGTGGTCAGGTGGTCCTGATCGCGCATTCTTATGCTGTACGCCTGTGCATCAGTGGGTCCCGGTGCGCGGCGGGAAGTGGAGCAGACATGCTGGCCAGCGGTGAGGTATTCGCCGGTTATGTCATCGATCGGCAATTGGGTCGCGGTGGCATGGGTTCGGTGTACCTGGCGAAGCATCCGCGACTGCCGCGGATGACGGCGCTGAAGCTGCTGAATCGGGAGATGTTCTTCGATAAGGAGGTGCGGGCGCGGTTCGAGCGGGAGGCGGACCTGGTCGCGCAGCTCGATCACCCGAATATCGTCACCGTGTACGACCGCGGCCTCGACGACGAGCAGCTGTGGATCTCGATGCAATACATCGATGGCATCGACGCCGCATCAGTCGATCCGAAGTCGCTGCCGCCGGAGCGCGCGGTCCAGATCATCAAAGAGACCGCGGACGCACTCGATTACGCGCACGGCATGGGCGTGCTGCACCGCGATGTGAAACCGGCGAATATCCTGCTGGCTCGTTCCGGTGGCGGACGCGGCGAGCGGGTCTATCTGACCGACTTCGGTATCGCGCGGCTGCGCGACGACACCGGCCATCTCACCCAGACCGGCACCTTCACCGCCACCCTGGCCTACGCCTCGCCCGAACAATTGACCGGCGCTTCACTCGATCACCGCTCGGATCAGTACTCGCTGGCCTGCTCGCTGTTCTGGCTGTTCACCGGGTCCGGTCCGTTCGCGGCGACCAATCCGGCGGCAGTGATCCAGGGACATCTGCAGGGCACACCCCCGGCGTTGAGCAGCGTCCGTCCCGGGCTGCCCTACCAGCTGGACGCGGTGATGACGAAGGCCATGGCCAAGCGGCCCGATGACCGGTTCGCCTCCTGCTCGGAGTTCGCGCAGGCGGCCAAGCAGGCACTGACCAACCCCAGCGCCCCGGCAATGCCGGTGGTCGGCGGCCCGCGCCCGGGTACCGGACCGGCGATTCCGGTGACGGGTGCGCCACGCCCGGTCACCGGGCAGCCGATGCCCGTCACCGGTACGCCGCATCCGGTGACGAACGGGCCCTACCCACAGACCGCCGGACCGTATCCGCAGACGAGCGGGCCGTATCCGCAGACGAGCGGGCCGCACACCATGCAGCCGCAGGCGCTCGCGCCGACAACGGTCAATCCCGCGCAGGGCACTCAGCGCCCGCAGACCGCGCCGCCCCAGCAGCAGCCGCATCCGAGCAATCCCTACAACCCGCAGCAGCCGCTCGGTTTCGCGACGCCGCCCGGCGGGCCCCGGCCGCCGATGGGCGGTGCGCGCCCGGTCCCGCCGCCGCAGCGTAAGTCGAATGTCGGGCTCATCGTCGCGCTGTGCGTCGGGCTGGTCGTGCTGTTGGTGGTCGTGCTCGCGATCATCGGCGTGGTTTCGAACAGTGGTTCGTCGACGACCAGCGGCGGCGGCTCCACGACCTCGTCGTCCTCGTCCAGGGGCGGCAGCGGTTCGGCCGATGCCACCGCGGCCGCGATCAGCAAAGAGTTCCCGCGCATGGTGCCCGCCAGCGAATCGGATTCGGTCGGCTACAACGGCGCGAAATGCAACGCCCACAAGACCGGCGATCTGACCCTGCCGACCCCGGGTACCCCGGACTTCGGGGCCTGGGCCGCGCAGTGGGATTGCTACGGCGGCGGCGACAACGACGACCCGTTCTACACCATCTACGTCTACAAGAACGCCTCCGATGTGCAGCAGGCGCTGAGCAACCTGCCCTCGGACGCCACCAAGTCGACCGACACCAACGGCGGAAAGTCCTACACCAACTACAAATTCGTCAACGACGGCCCGAAGATCGTCACCGCTTTCACCAGCGACAGCAAGCGCGCCCAATTCTTGATGTACGCAGACGGTTTGGCGGGCGCACAGGACAAGGTCCTGCGCTGGTGGCGTTCGGCGCCGCTGAACTGATACCGCCGAACAGAACCGGGCGCGAGCGAATAATCGCTCGCGCCCGGTTCTGTTCGGCCCGTACAGTTCACGGCATGTTCGGCCACACCATCGCTCTGGAGTCCGCGGTCGCGGGCGCGATGGCGGCTGCCCTGGCAGCGTCCGCAGCAGCGGCTGCGGCGCACTTCGACGGCGCCCGAAGCTGACCTTCCCCGGGATGTCCCGGGACCTCTGACGGGGAAGGTGGCCCGTCGCAGAGAGGTCCCCCCCTGGTGACTCGTGTCGCCGGAAATCGTTCCTAGTCAGGGAAAGCCATGTCCAAGAAGACGTATGCGCGGACCAAGCCGCATCTCAATATCGGCACCATGGGTCATGTCGATCATGGGAAGACCACACTGACCGCCGCCATCACCAAGGTGCTCGCCGAGCGCGGTGGCGGCAGCTTCGTACCGTTCGAGCGGATCGACCGGGCGCCGGAGGAGGCGTCGCGCGGGATAACCATCAATATCGCGCACGTCGAATACGAAACCGCCACAAGGCATTACGCGCATATCGATATGCCGGGTCACGCCGACTTCGTGAAGAATATGATCACCGGCGCGTCCCAGCTCGACGGGGCCGTCCTGGTGGTCTCGGCGCAGGATGGCGTCATGCCGCAGACGGCCGAGCATGTGCTGCTCGCGCGTCAGGTCGGGGTGGAACACATCGTGGTGGCGCTCAACAAGGCCGATGCGGGTGATCCGGAACTGCTCGACCTGATCGAGCTGGAGGTGCGTGAGCTGCTCAGCGCCCAGAGGTATCCGGGTGCCGAACTTCCGGTCGTGCGGGTCTCGGGCCTACGCGCGCTGGAAGGGGATTCGCGATGGACCGCCGCGCTGCTCGACCTACTGGACGCCGTGGACACCCACGTGCCGACGCCGGTCCGGTACACCGACGCGCCGTTCCTGCTGCCGGTGGAGAACGTCCTGACCATCACCGGTCGGGGCACCGTCATCACCGGTGCGGTGGAGCGTGGCCGGATCCGGTTGGGCGAGCGGGTGCAGCTGTTCGGCGGCGAGGAACTGACTTCGGTTGTCACCGGAGTCGAAACCTTCGGCCGGACAATGGAGTTCGCGGAAGCGGGCGACAATGTCGCATTGCTGCTGCGCGGCGTGCAACGCGGTCAGGTGCGTCGTGGTCAGGTCGCGGCGGCGCCGGACAGCATCGCGGTGCACGGCCGGTTCACCGCGCGCGTGTACCTGCTGGGTACGGCGGAGGGCGGTCGGCGCACACCGATCGGCACCGGCTACCGCCCGCAGTTCTACGTGCGCACCGGTGACGTCGTCGGCAACGTCACGCTGCCCGACGGTATTGCGGTCGCCCGCCCCGGCGAAACCATCGACCTCACGGTCGAATTGGGCCGCCCGGTTCCGCTGGAGCCGGGTCTCGGCTTCGCCATCCGCGAGGGCGGACGGACCGTCGGCGCGGGCACCGTGCTGACCGTCGGCTAGGCCGCCCCAGGGGTTGGGCATGCGCGAACATCACGCATGCCCAACCCGGTGGCCGGAAGCTGTCGCATGGGCAGTCCGCACGTCGCAGTAGCTCTACCCTGTGCGAGGCGATACCTGTGCGACGCTGCGGGCTTTCTCGACGCGGACGAGTTCGAAGAGCGGATCCCGGAGGACCTGATCGGTGTACGTGACTCCAAGAACCCGACCGGCCCGCACTGATCTTCACCCCGGCGAGTGGGATGCATTCACCGCTGGCGTGCACGACGGCGAGTTCGAACGACCCTGGGCTTCGGCGAACGAGAGTCCGGCGCTGCGAATACGGCAGTGCCGGGCTTTTTGTTGTCGCCGCAAGGTTGTGGTCGGGCAAGGCGTCCTTGCCGGGTTCACCCATATCGTAGTACTGTCCAGACACGTGTCCATCATATGTGTGGACAGATATCCCAGGAGGATTCCAATGACCCTGGTCAAGCCGCAGCGGGTTTCCGGAGGCGATCACGAGTACGGGCATCTCGACGAATTCCGGGTCGACCCACTGGCTCTGATGCGGCGGGTGCGTGCGGAATGCGGGGATGTCGGGGCGTTCGATCTCGCGGGGCGGCACGTGATTCTGCTGTCCGGTGCGGAGGCGAATGAGTTCTTCTTCCGGTCCGGGGACGAGGATCTCGATCAGGCTGCGGCCTACCCGTTCATGAAGCCGATCTTCGGCGAGGGTGTGGTCTTCGACGCGAGTCCGGAGCGGCGCAAGGAGATGCTGCACAACCAGGCGCTGCGGGCCGAACAGATGCGCGGGCATGCCGCCACCATCGGGCGCGAGGTCGAACGGATGCTGGCGGGCTGGGGTGCGGAGGGCGAGATCGACCTGCTCGACTTCTTCGCCGAGCTGACCATTTACACCTCCTCGGCATGCCTGATAGGCAAGCGTTTTCGCGATGAGCTCGACGAGCGCTTCGCCCGGCTCTACCACGATCTGGAGCGCGGCACCGATGCACTGGCCTACGTGGACCCGTATGCGCCGATCGAAAGCTTCCGCCGCCGCGACGAGGCGCGCCGCGAACTGGTCGAACTGGTGCAGGGCATCATGGACGGCCGGGCCACGAATCCGCCCGCGAGCAAGGAAGATCGGGACATGCTCGACATCCTGATCTCGATCAAGGACGAGCAGGGGCAGCCGCGGTTCAGTGCGAGCGAGATCACCGGGATGTTCATTTCGATGATGTTCGCGGGCCATCACACCACCTCCGGCACCGCGGCCTGGTCGGTGATCGAATTGCTCAGGCATCCCGCCGAATTGCACCGCGTCGTCGACGAACTCGATGAGCTCTACGCCGACGGTTCCGATATCAGTTTCGGTGCGCTGCGCCAGATTCCGAATCTGGAGGCGGTGGTCAAGGAGACGCTGCGACTGCATCCGCCGCTGATCATTCTGATGCGGGTGGCGCAGGGCGAATTCGAGGTGTGCGGGCATCGCATCGCGGCGGGTGATCTCGTCGCGGCGACTCCGGCCATCTCCAACCGGATCCCCGAGGACTTCCCGAACCCGGACAACTTCGACCCGAACCGCTATATCGATCCGAATCAGGAAGATATCGTCAACCGCTGGACCTGGATTCCGTTCGGCGCCGGACGGCACCGCTGCGTCGGTGCGGCGTTCGCGCTCATGCAGCTCAAGGCCATCTTCTCGATACTGTTGCGGGACTGGGAATTCGAGATGGCCCAACCATCGCAGAGCTATCGCAATGACCACAGCAAGATGGTCGTGCAGCTGCAGCAGCCGTGTGCGGTCCGCTACCGCAGGCGGCGAAAGGCCCAGGAGAACGGTCGGTTACCCGAGCGTGAGCGCTAAGTTTCTGCGCCCCATGGTGTTCGGTATTCACTTGTAGTGTGAAGATATGATCACGCTCAAAAAGGAAGATGGTGCCGCGGATCTCAACGGCATCACCAAGCTGACGGTCGGGGTGAGCTGGGACCCGTCGGGGGGCACCAGCGGCGGCGCGCTCGGGATACTGCGCCGCAAGCGCGGTGTGGATCTGGATCTGATCGCCATTCTCATGCAAGGTGCGGAGCCGGTGCGCTTCGCCGGTCTCGACTCCCTCGACCCGCTGGGCAACGGTTCGGTCCAGCACACCGGCGACGAACAGACCGGCGCCGCCTCCGGCGACGATGAATCGGTGCACGTCACCTTCGCGAATGTGCCCGAGGCCATCGACGCGATCATTTTCGTGGCCGCGGCATTCAAGAAGGGTTCCTCGTTCGAGAAGGCCAACAACATCTCGTTCAAGGTCTATGACGCGACCGGCGGCAGTGCCCAGCAGGTCGCCGATATCTGGCCGTCGCTGCTCGGCACGGATAACGCCAATGCCGTGGCCAAGGCGTTCCGCAACGGTGGGAGCTGGCAGCTCGAGGTGCTCAATCGCAAGGGCAAGATCAAGCAGGGCGATAAGCAGGCCCTGCTGCACTTCGCCATGGCGTAAGCCAGCGGTGCGGGCCGGAGCTCGGACGACGAGCTCCGGCCGCTCTTGCTACAGCGCGGCTTCGACGGCGGTCACGACGGCCGCGTCATCGGGTGCGGTCCGCGGCCGGAACCGGCCGACCACCGCACCGTCACGATCGATCAGGAACTTCTCGAAGTTCCACTGGATATCACCGGCCGTGCCCTCGGCATCCGCGGTTTCCACTAGTGCGGCATAGAGCGGGTGCCGCTCGTCACCGTTGACATCGGTCTTTTCCAGCAGCGGAAAGTCGACGCCATAGGTGGCCGAACAGAACTCCGCGATCTCCTCGGCGGTGCCCGGTTCCTGGCCCATGAACTGGTTACAGGGGACCCCGACCACGCTGAAGCCGCGCTCGCCGTAGGTCTTGTGCAGCTCGACCAGCCCGGTGTACTGCGGCGTCAGCCCGCATTTGGAGGCCACGTTGACCAGCAGTACCGCCTTATCTCCGACCAATTCGCCCAGTGTGGCCGGGTCGCCGGAGAGGGTACGTAGTGCAATGTTGCGGATATTCATTCGTATCGCACCTGCCAGTTCTTGATTCCGTTGATCCACCCCGATCGCAACCGTACCGGATCGGCGACCTGGGTGATCTTGGGCATCACATCGGCGATGGCATTGAACATCAGGTCGATCTCCAGCCGCGCCAGATTCGCCCCGACGCAGTAATGCGCGCCGGTGCCGCCGAATCCGACATGCGGATTCGGGTCCCGTAATACGTCGAAGGTGAACGGATCCTCGAAGGCATCTTCGTCGAAGTTGGCCGAACTGTAGAAGATTCCCAGCCGCTGGCCCTTCTTGATCTGCTGCCCACCGAGTTCGGTGTCCACGGCCGCCGTGCGTTGGAAGGCGTTCACCGGGGTGGCCCAGCGGACGATTTCATCGGGTGCGGTCCGCGGCCGCTGCTCCCGATAGAGCTCCCACTGTTGCGGATGGTCCACGAAGGCCTTCATACCGTGGGTGATGGCGTTGCGGGTGGTCTCATTGCCCGCGATGGCCAGCAGGATGACGAAGAATCCGAACTCGTCCGAGCCGAGCGCCTCGCCGTCGACATCGGCATGCACCAACTGGCTGACGATGTCATCGACCGGGCAGGCGCGTCGCTGTTCGGCCATATTCCAGGCGTAGCCGAGGATTTCGGTGAAGGCGGCAGTCGCGTCGCCGTACTCCGGATCGTCGTAGTTCAGCGTCTGATTGGACCATTCGAACAGCTTGTGGCGGTCGTCGTTCGGCACGCCGAGCAGTTCCGCGATGGCCTGCAGCGGCAGTTCGCAGGCGACCTGCTCGACGAAGTCACCGCCGCCGGTTCGCTTCGCCTCGTGCACGATTCGCGCCGCGCGTTCGGTCAACGCCGCACGCAGGCTCTCCACGGCGCGCGGTGTGAATCCCTTGGAGACGATCCGCCGGGTCTTGGCATGTTTGGGCGCATCCATATTGACCAGCAGGGCGCCGGTGAGTTCGATCTGCTCCGGCGTGACATCGTCGGGCAGCCGGATGATGGCGCCCTTCTGTGCGGAGGAGTAGATCTCTGGGGTGCGTGAAATCTCCTTCACATCTTCGTATTTGCTCACCACCCAGTACCCGCCGTCGCGGAAGCCACCGGAGGTCGCGTCGGGCTGCGCGCACCACCACACCGGTGCGGTGCGGCGCAGCGTCGCGAATTCCTCGACCGGCATGCGGTCTTCCCATAGCGCGGGATCGGTGAAATCGAAGCCGGCCGGGAACTCGGGCGCTGCCATAGCTACCTCCTGGGGTGAAAATCGTTTCAGCGCAACCTGAGTCGGCGCATGAGTCGTAGGGTCGTCAGCGTCGTCTTCAGCTGCTTTTCGTAGGGAAGTCCCGCACGCGCCGCCATCACCTGGCGCTTCTGCACGCCGATGTTCACGGTGTCGGTGTACTTGAGCAGGCCGTTGTCCCCGTGCCTGGTGCCGACGCCGGATTGTTTGACGCCGCCGGACGGGGTGGACTTCGCGGCGTAGGTGGTCACGAAGCCGTCGTTGATATTGATATTCCCGGCCTCGAGCTGGCCGCCGATTCGGTTGGCGCGAGCCAGGTCTCGGCCCCAGACACTGGCGTTCAGACCGTAGGCGGTGTCATTGGCGAGCCGGATCGCCTCCTGCTCGTCGGTGAACCGGTAGACGCTCACCACCGGGCCGAAGGTCTCCATGGTCGCGTGCATCATCTCGGAGGTGACGTCGGTGAGCACCGTCGGCTCGTAGAACGCCGGGCCGATATCCGGCCGTGGCTTGCCTCCGGTCAGTACCGTCGCGCCCTTCGCGCGCGCGTCCTCGACGTGTGCCGCGACCCGCTCCATATGCTGCACCGAAACCAGCGAACCGAATTCCGGTGCGTAGTCGTAGGCCGCGCCGCTCTTGGCGTTCAATTCCGCTGCCGCCGTGACCAATCGGCGCACGAACTCGTCGTAGAGCCGGTCCTGCACGTAGATCCGTTCGATGTGCATACAGGCCTGGCCCGAATTCGCGAATACCGCGAACGCCGCACCGGGGATGACCTCGTCGAGATTCGCGTCGTCCAAGACGATCATCGGGTTCTTGCCGCCGAGTTCGAGGCTGCAGCCGATCAGATTGCGGCCCGCGCCCTCGCCGACCACCCGTCCGGTCGCGGTCGAACCGGTGAACATGACGAAGTCGGCATTGTCGATCAGCGACGGACCCACCTCGGGGCCTTCACCGCATACCACCTGGAACAGCCCCTTCGGCAGCCCCGCGCGATACAGCAGTTGCACCCCGAACAGCGCGCAGAGCGCGGTCTTGTTATCGGGTTTGAGCACGACGCCATTGCCTGCCATCAGCGCGGGCATCGAATCCGACAGCGCGATGGCGAACGGGAAATTCCAGGGCGCGATGACCGCGACGACGCCCTTGGGGCGGTGTTCCTCGGTCGAGGTAGTGATCAGCGGTACCGGGCCGCCGCGCCGCTTGGATTTCAGCACCCGGCGGGCGGTCTTGAGGTAGTGGCTGATGACCATCGGGACGTCGCAGGACTCCTCGAAGGCCATCCGGCGGGTCTTACCGCAGCCGATCTGGATCAGGTCGGCAATGGTTTCGTGTTCGGCGAGAATCAGCTCGTGTGCGCGTTCGAATACCTGCAGGCGGCGCTGCAGTGGCCAGGTGGCCCATTCTTTCTGTGCCGCGCGGGCGCTCGCATAGGCGGCGGCGACGTCCTCGGGTGTCGACTGCGGTAGTGCGCCGACCACGGCCCCGGTGTAGACCTCGATCATCGAGTACGGGTCGGCGGTGCCCGAGGCCGCGACCAGCTCGGTCAGCTGGCCGATCAGCGCCTCGGTGATCCGGGCGGGCAGCGCCGCGGTGGCGTCCTTCTCGGCTTCGGTAGTGCTCATGCCTGCGCCTCGCTCACGTTCGGCTTCGGCATGTGCACGGCGCGCTGGCACATGATTCGCTCACTTCGTTCGCTCATTTGGACCTTCTTCGCAACGACGGCGGATATCCTCGAATTAGAACACGTTCTCATTGCGACTGCCAGGGTCTTCGCGGGGATGACCTGGTTGAATGCATGCCGAGATATCTTCAATCCACCCGATGGTCCGGTGTTCGGCCCGCGGCGAATTCCTTGGCCCAGCGGTAGTCGGGCTTACCGCTCGGGCCGCGCGTGACCACCTCCGCGACCCAGATCTGCCTCGGCACCTTGTAGCCCGCGAGATGAGTGCGCACATGGCGCTCCAGCGCGGCGAAATCCACCGGTTCGGAGCCCACGACCGACACCACCGCCGCTACCTGCTGCCCCCAGCGCTGGTGCGGTACCCCGATCACCACCGCGTCGTAGACGGCCTCGTACGCCTTCACCACGCTCTCGACCTCCTCGACGAAGACCTTCTCGCCGCCGGTATTGACGACCATATTGCCGCGACCGATCAGCGTCACCGAGCCGTCGGCCTCGACCTTGGCGCGATCGTCGGTCACCACGATCCGCGCGCCGTCGACCGTCTTGAACAGCCGCTCGGTCTTCTCCGGATCCTTGTAATAGCCGATCGGCACCGCGCCGGTCTTGGCGAGCCAGCCCTCGGCACCCGGTGCGACCTGCCGTCCCGCATCGTCGACGACGATCGCGCCCCGGCCGCTGTGCACCCGGGGACCGCGTGCGGGATTGTCGTCTTTCTGCGCGAAACCGATACCGCCGAAACCGGTTTCGGAGGAGCCGATCGAATCGGAGACCACCGACGACGGAAACAGTTCCAACAGTGTGTTCTTCACCGGCTGTGACAGCAGCGCGGCACCGGAGGCGATGGCGACCAGGGAGGTGGCGTCCACCGGTGCGGCGCGGTAGGCGTCGATCAGTGGGCGTGCCATGGCATCTCCGGTGATCACCATGATCTGCGGGCGACGTTGTTCGACCACCTGCCATATTCGGTGCGCATCGAATTTCGGCTCGAATATGACCGCATTGCCCGACCACAGGGCGGTGAAGGTCGGCATCATCGCGGCGGCGTGGATGAGGGGTGGGAGTACGAACCAGGTGCCCGGTTCGCCCTGTGCGCCGACGCGCGACTGCTGGTATTCGTCGGAAACCGGTTCGCCGGTATAGAAGTCGATGCCACCGCCGAGGACGCGCCACATATCCTCTTGCCGCCACATGACGCCCTTCGGACGACCGGTGGTGCCGCCGGTGTACATCATGAACAGGTCGTCGGGGGTGCGATCGATGGTGCGACGGGCGGGGGAGCCCGAGAGCAGTGCCTGCTCGTAGGACGCGGGCAGCGTTGCCGGGGTGGTGGCGTCGGTGTCGATGGGGGTGGGTTGTTTGTCGTCGACGATCAGGACATGGATCGACGGGATATCGACGAGTGCGTGCAGCGCCGCGTCGGCGTATGTCTCATGGCACACCAGCACTTCGAGGTCGGCATTGTCGTAGAGGTAGCGCAGCTCTTCGAGCCCGTAGCGGTAGTTGATATTGATCGGGACGGCTCGTGCTTTGAAACAGGCAATGAGAGTGGTCATCGTCTCGATGCCGTTGTGCATCTGGAACCCCACGTGGGTGCCGGGGCCGACGCCGATCGAGCCGAGATGGTCGGCCAGCCTATTCGCGCGAGCGTCGAGTTCGGCGAGGGTGAGTGCCAGATCGCCTTCGATCAGGGCGGTACGCTCCGGCATCGCGTCGACCGCATGCTCGAACAGGTCGGCGAAGTTGTGGGACATGGCAATTCACTCTCATCGAAGGACGGTGAGCGGCAGCGGAATGCCGCGGTCGGTGAAGGTGAAGGCGGCGCCGGTGCTGATCCGGGTAATGGCCACCTCGGTCGCCTCTGTGAACGGAGTTGCGGCGAGCGCTATCTCGGCGGTCCAGTGCCGCTCGTCCGCGGTGGTGGAGTGCACGTAGAACCGCGGATTCACGCCGCGCACCATCGCCTCCAGCGGTCCGAGGTGGTCGGGATCGAGCATCGACGGCCACGTGCGATCGGTGTTGGCACAGCTGTGCCACGGCACCCGCAGTCGCACCGTCTCGTCGGTGCTCGATACATCAATGCCGGTGTACGACAGCGGGTTCCATGCCGGGTGCAGCCGCAATACCTCGGCCAGTGCGGCCGGACCGTCACCGAGTCCGAGTGCGGTGCGCATCCGCTCGGAGGTGAGTCCGGCGATCCCCGTGAATTGTTTGCGGCCGATATCCGTCGCGGTATCGGCGGCCCTGGCGCGCACGGCGGTCATGAATCCGATGGTGAGCAGATGGTGTTGCAGGCAGATCTCGTCGGCCATCCGCACCAGTGCCGATCGGGAGAAGTCGGCAAAGCGCAGATCGCTGAGCAGCGGACCCGCGTAGTCGCTGTCGCCGGGATCGTCTCTATCGATCGGGGACAGCTCCAGCAGTGCGGCCCGGGAGTTCGCCACCACCTCGGCGTTGGGCGGGGTCGGTGGCGGGATATGCGCCGGGTCGATGGTGACGGTCCACGCGCATACCGGTTTTCGGTCGGCGGGGTGGCGTGGCGGCCGGTGGATCGGCCGGACCTGGGCATGCGGATTGGTGGCGAGGGCGGTCGCGTCGAAGGTCGGATCTTCGATGTCGTGGCACATCGACACCACGAAGTCCTCGCCGAGCGGTTCCACATCCGCCAGTGCGCCACAGTGATCGAGCCAGAACTCGCCGTGATCGCGATCCTCGACGCGGAACCGGAAGTCCATGAACTGCGGTGGTGCGCCGATATCGAGTTGCAGGCCCTTGAAGATCGTCGGCACGTCATCGCCGTCGAAGCCGAGCGCGGTGCGCATGCGGCGGGTGTAGACCGGACTGGCGAGCTGCCACTCCTCGATGGCGACCGCCGTCATGCCCTCGCGGCCGAATGCCGCAATGGAGTGTGCCATTCCGGACCGATCGATCAGATGCCCGCACAGCAGCAGTTCGGGCACCAGCGTCGCCAGTTGTGCCCGCGACAGCCGCTCGAAGCTCGACATCACCACAGCGGAACCGGGGCGTCGCCGATCCGATACCAGCCCGCCAGCGGCTTTCCGGAGACCGAACGCGCGATGCGCTTGTGCATACCGGGTGTCAGCGCGTTGTTCTGGATCATCTCCATGAACAGCTGCGAGACATTGCCGAGGTCGAAAAAGTCACGCTGCCAGGACCATTGGTAGTTGCCGCCGTAGCGGAACCAGCTGCCGCCGATGCCCTCGGGACTGTAGTTGCGGCCGTCGGGGCGCTTGTTATCGCTGACCTGCTTCCAGAAGCCGATGACATCGCCGCTGCGCTCGTCGATGACGAACTGCTGATATGGATAGGACCAGCCCTCCAGCCCCTCCATCTCCTGGCCGAGTGCCAGTTCCCGGATCTCCGCCCGCCCGACGGCCATGAATTCCTGGGTCGGGCCGTAATTCCAACCGTAGGTGGCGTCTTCGGTATACATCTCGGCGAGCGGCTTCCAATCGCCCTTTTCTTCGCAGCGCTGGTTCTCCAGGATCCAGCGCCGGACCATCTCATCGAGTTCGGCGCGGTCGAAATCTGGCATTACCGTGTTCCTTTCGCCGGTTCGTCCTCGCGGATCGACAGCGCTTGGGTCGGGCAGTAGCGCACGGCGCGTTCGATATCCGCGCGTGCGTCGGGACCCGGTGTCGGGTCGAGGATTTCGACCTTGCCGCGCTTGGGCACGGTGAAAGTCGATGGTGCTTCGTCCTGGCAGACGGCGTGTCCCTGACATAGATCCAGATCGGCGATGATCCTCATTGTTGGCTCCCGTCATTCGAATCCGGTGACGGCCGCAGCGGCGCCTCCGGCTGGACCTCGATCAGCACCAGATGTGCGCCGCGCGGCGCGGAGACGACGGCAATGGCCGCGGCGGCGAGGTCGGTGGCGCGCAGCATGTACGGGTGGCGGGCGAATCCCCAGGTCTTCCAGTCCTCCAGCAACGGGCCGACCACCTCGGGGGTGGAATTCATGCCCATACCGGTCAGCGTCGGACCCGGCCGCACCAGCGAGGCGCGAACTCCGGTGCCCTCCAGCTCCATTCGCATCTGCTGAACCATCGCCTCGAGCCCGGCCTTGGCCGCACTGTAGGCACCGGTACGCGGGCGCGGGTCCTCGGCGCAGTCGGAACTGATCAAGACGAAATCGCCGCGCTGCCTGCGGATCATGCCCGGCAGCACCCGGTGCACCAGCCGGTGCGCGCCTACCAGATGCACCTGCACCTGCTGCAGGAACCGCTCCGGTTCCATCTCGTGCACCAGCGAGAATTCGATATCACCCGCACCGGAGACCAGGATCTCGGTGGGCCCGAGGGCTTCTTCGGCAGCACCGACGAAATCGTCGATGGATGCCGCGTCGGTGACATCGAGCTGGTGGGCGAAGGCTTCGCCGCCATTGGCACGAATCTTGGCGGCCAGCGCCTCGCACTGATCCACCCGGCGCGCTCCGAGTGCGACCGGGTGCCCGAGTTCGGCGAGTGCTTGTGCGGTTGCGGCGCCGATCCCGGAGGAGGCTCCGGCCACGATCGCCGGTCGGCGAGCAGGATTGGGTTCGAACCGTGGCATCTTAGTTGGCCTCCACGACGATGGGGAGTTTGGCGAAACCGCGGACATTGGTCGAGTGCACCCGCACGATGCCGGTGTCGGCGACGTCGTAGGACCGCACCCGCGAGACGAATTCGCGCAGCGCGACACCGGCCTCGAGCCGAGCCAGATGCGCGCCGAGGCAGAAGTGCACGCCTGCACCGAAGCTCGCCAGTCCGGCCTTGTCGGCGCGTCCGATGCGGTAGTTGTCGCCGTCGGCGAAGACTTCCGGATCCCGATTGGCCGAACCGATCAGCAGCAGCACTTTCCCGCCGGTCGGGATGGTGTGGCCGTGCTGGTCGATATCCACGGCGGCGCAGCGCGCGACCAGCTGGCTGGAGGTGTCGTAGCGCAGCGTCTCCTCGACCCAGTCGGTGACCAGCTCGGGCTCCGCGACGACCTTGGCGTATTCGCTCGGATTCCGTGCGCTCCAATACAGTGCGTTACCAAGGAGTTTGGTGGTGGTCTCGTTACCTGCCACCACCATCAGGAACATGAAGCCGATGATCTCCTCATCGGTCAGGGTGTCGCCGTCGATGTCGGCGTCCAGCAGTGCCGAGGTGAGATCCGTTGTGCGGGAGCGCCTTCGCTCGGCGACCATGTCGGCGTAGTAGGTGATGAGTGTGATCGATGCCTGCGCGGCGGCCATCGGTACATCGAGGACGCCGTCTTCGCGATGCACCACCAGATCGGCCAGCCTGCGGATCTCCGCGCGATCTGCCTCGGGCACGCCCATCAGTTCGGAGATGACATCCATCGGGAGTTTGCCCGCGACCTCATCGATCCAGTCGAACGATCCGGTCGCGAGGGCCGGTTCGAGATAGGAGAGCGTCAGTTCCCTGATCCGATCTTCCATCTCGGCCACGCGCTTGGGGGTGAAGCCCTTGTAGACGAGGCGGCGCATGCGCATATGCCGCGGATCGTCCATGGCCAGGAACGACATCACCCGGTGCGCATGCGGTCCCCAGGCCGCCGGATCCAGCGAGACGCCGTTGGCGCTGGAGAGCCGGACGCTGTCGCGGAAGGCCGCGGTCACGTCCGCGTGCCGCGACAGTGCCCAGAAATCCAGGTCGGCGTTGTAGTAGAGCGACGCTTCGGTGCGCAGCCGCTCGTAGGTGGGGTACGGGTCCTCGTGGAACGCGTAGTCGTAGGGGTCGAAAGTCAGCGGCTCGAGTGAGGCGGCCGTCATCGCGATAACCCAGAATTCGAGAACCAGTTCTCATCGGTGACCGGTGTCGCGTCATCGATGGGAGACACATAGCTGGACATGTGTCTGGACGGTACCACCAGCTCGGCCGGATCGACAGTGCTTTCCCAGAACAATCTCGCGTTGTCGCGGTGCGTGCACGGGTTCGGTTCGCATAGTGCGCCGTCGTTCGCTTCGGGTGCGATCCGGCTGGTTCTGGGGCGCTGTTTTGGAACGAGTTCTTGCGTCGCATCGCATGGCGAGACTATATTCCGTACACCTGTCCAGACAGCATCGGAGCCTTATGAATGCAGTATCGCGGAGCGGTTCGACGCGGGGTGGCGCTCGGGCGACGGGTGGGCCTGGTCTTGTGCCCGCTGACGGTTCGCGCCTGCTGATCGGCGGCAAACTGGTCACCGGTGGGGACGGCGTCTTCGCGACAGTGAACCCGGCGACCGAGGAGGTCATCGGTCAGGCCGCGAACGCGAACGGCGCGGATATGGACGCGGCCATCGCGGCCGCGCGCACGGCATTCGACGACACCGACTGGTCGCGCGATCACGCCTTCCGCGCCCGCTGCCTCGAACAGTTGCGCACCGCGTTGCAGGCCGATATCGATGAGCTGCGCGAGATCACCATCGCCGAGGCGGGCGCGCCGACCATGCTGACCCGGGGGCCGCAGCTGGAAGGTCCGGTCGCGGATCTGTCCTATTCCGCGTCGCTGGCCGAAACCTATAGCTGGGAAACCGATCTCGGCACCGCGACGCCCATGGGCATCGCGAGCCACCGCGTGCTGCGCCGCGAGGCGATCGGCGTGATAGGGGCCATCACACCGTGGAACTTCCCGCACCAGATCAATTTCGCCAAACTGGGTCCCGCGCTGGCGGCCGGAAATACCGTAGTGCTCAAGCCCGCGCCGGATACCCCATGGTGTGCGGCGGTCGTCGGCGCGATCATCGCCGAGCAGACCGATATCCCGCCCGGTGTGGTCAATATCGTGACCTCCACCGATCACGGTCTCGGCGCGCAGCTCACCGCGGATCCGCGGGTCGATATGGTCAGCTTCACCGGCTCGACACAGACCGGTAAAGCGGTCATGACCGGTGCGGCGACGACATTGAAGAAGGCCTTCCTCGAACTCGGCGGTAAATCGGCGTTCATCGTGCTCGACGATGCGAATATCGCGGGAGCCTGTGCGGTGGCGGCGTTTTCGGTGGCCGTGCACGCGGGACAAGGGTGTGCGCTGACCACCCGGCTGCTGGTACCGCGTTCGGCGTATGACGAAGCGGTCCAGGCCGCCGCGGGCACGCTGTCGGACATCGTGCCGGGCGATCCGACCGACGCGCGGACCGTCTGCGGACCGTTGATCTCCGAGCGGCAGCGGGCCAGGGTCGAGCGGTATCTCGAGATCGCGCGCGCCGAAGGCGGCCGGATCGTGATCGGCGGCGGCCGCCCGGCGGGCCGCGAGCGCGGCTACTTCATCGAACCGACATTGATCGCGGATGTGCCCAATACCGCGACGGTCGCCCGCGAGGAGATCTTCGGACCGGTGCTCGTGGTTATTCCGTACGACGGCGACGACGATGCGATCCGGATAGCCAACGACTCCCCGTACGGGCTCTCCGGTTCGGTGTGGGGCACCGACCCCGACCGAATTCGGCATGTCACCAACGGTGTTCGCACCGGCACGCTCAGCGTCAACGGCGGTGTCTGGTATTCGGCCGACGCACCGTTCGGCGGCTATAAGCAATCCGGCATCGGCCGGGAGATGGGCGTCGCCGGATTCGAGGAGTACTTGGAAACCAAACTCATCGCGACCGCCGGATAAACCCGAGTACAGCTGCAGAGGAGCTGATTTCATGACCCGCTTTCCCGGTAAGACCGCCATCGTCACCGGCGCCGCCCAAGGCATCGGTGCGGCATACGCCAAGGCATTGGCCCACGAGGGCGCGAATGTCGTTGTCGCCGATCTGAATACCGAGCGGGGTAAGGCGGTCGCGGCGGAGATCACCGCGGCGGGCGATACCGCCATCTTCGGCGAGGTCGATGTCGCCGATCCGGAATCGGCCACCGCCCTCGCCGAATTGACCGTCCGCGAATTCGGCGCGATCGACCATCTGGTGAACAATGCCGCCATCTACGGCGAGATGAAGCTCAACCTGTTGCTCAGCGTGCCATGGGACTACTACAAGAAGTTCATGAGCGTGAATATGGACGGCGCGCTGAATATGACCCGCGCGGTGTGGCAGTACATGGTCAAGGCGGGCGGCGGGTCGATCGTCAACCAATCCTCCACCGCCGCATGGACATACTCCAGCTTCTACGGATTGGCCAAGGTCGGCATCAACGGTCTGACCCAGCAGTTGGCGTTCGAACTGGGCGGTTCCAAGATCCGCATCAACGCCATCGCCCCCGGCCCGATCGACACAGAGGCCACCAAAGCCGTGACACCGAGCGTGATCGTCGACGATATGGTGAAACGGTTGCCGCTCAAGCGAATGGGGACGCCCGAGGACTTGGTCGGCGCCTGCCTGTACCTGCTCTCGGACGAGGCGAGCTGGGTCACCGGGCAGATCTTCAATGTCGACGGCGGACAAGTGTTCCGGTCATGAATGCTGAATTGCCGGTCGGATTCATCGGTTTGGGAAATATGGGCGCACCGATGGCCAAGAGCCTGCTGGCCTGGTCCGGCGGACTCACCGTCTGCGATATGCGCCCGGAGGCGGTACTACCGCTCACCGAAGCCGGTGCGTCCTCGGCCCATTCCGCGGCGGAGCTCGCCGAGAAGGCCGCCGTCATATCGGTGACCGTGCTGGATGACGAGCAGGTCCGGGCGGTGGTCACCGGGCCGGACGGCCTACTGCGGACCGCCGCGCCCGGAACCGTGGTGGCTGTGCACTCCACGATCAGCGACCGGACCGCCGAAGTGCTGGCGGGTGAATGTGGTGAGCGCGGGGTCGAATTGGTGGACGCCCCGATCAGCGGCGGAGCCCAGGGTGCCGCGCGCGGCAAGCTCGCGGTCATGGTCGGCGGCACCGACACCGCATTCGAGAAGGTTCGCGGCCCGTTCGGATGCTTCGCCGATCTGGTCGTGCACGCCGGACCGGTCGGTGCTGGCACCCGGATGAAGCTGGCGCGCAACCTCTTGCACTTCATCGCATTCACCGCCGCCACCGAGGCGCAGCGCCTCGCCGAGGCGGCGGATATCGATATCACCGTGCTCGGCAAGGTTGTTCGGCACTCCGACGCGGTCACCGGCGGCCCCGGCGCCATCATGCTGCGCGACCGCACCACGCCGATCGAGCCGAATGATTTCTGGCTGCCGATTCTGAGCCATGTGCGCGATCTCGGCGAGAAGGATCTCGGCCTGGCCTTGGAACTCGGCGCGCGACTCGGCGTCGAGCTGCCGCTGGCCGAGCTGGCTCTCGACCGCCTCGGGGCCGGGCTCGGCGTGCCACAGAAAGGGAGAACTGATGAGTGAACCATCGCGTAGCGATTCGATGGAGGGTAGTGGCCGGGTGACGGGTGGGCGTGCGGACGGATCCATCGACGAGGTGCGTCAGCGCGGACTGGCCAAGATGGCCGAGGTCTACGGCACCGAATTCCAGAACTATCCCGGCGACCACTTCGCCATGACGGCCGATCATCTGTTCGCCGAAATCTGGTCGCGGCCAGGGCTCAGCATCCGTGACCGGCGGCTGATCCTGTTGGGCGCCCTCACCGCCCAGGGGCTGCAGGATACGGCGGGCATCCAGATCGGTGCGGCACTGCGCAATAAAGAACTCACCGAGGCCGAGCTGCACGAGATCGCGTTATTTCTGTGCTACTACGTCGGCTGGCCCAGCGGCACCAAACTCGACATCTTGGTGGGAACGATTGTCGCCCAACAGAAAAAGGCGGCGCGCAAGCAGGCCGAACAGGTGCGGGAGTCCGAATCGCCGGTGTTGTCCGAAGACGAGACGCTGTCCGCCGATCCGGTGCAGTCTGATGCAGTCCCTTCCGAGTAGAGCAGTAAGGAACGCGAAACATGTCTGATGCCGCAAAGATTCGGCCGCTGCGTGCCAGCGCGATCTCCGCATGGGATGTCGAGGCCGACGTCGTCGTCGCCGGATACGGCATCGCCGGTGTCTGCGCCGCCATCGAGGCCGCTCGTGCGGGTGCCGACGTGCTGATCCTGGAGCGCACCGGCGGCTGGGGCGGTGCGGCAGCCATGGCGGGTGGGTTCATCTATATGGGTGGCGGCACGCCGTTGCAGCGGGCCCTCGGCTTCGAGGACACACCGGAGAATATGGAGACGTTCCTGCAGGCCGCGCTCGGGCCGGGGCAGGACAAGGCCAAGATCGCGGACTACTGCCAGAACAGCGTCGAGCACTACAACTGGCTGGTCTCGTGCGGTGTGCCGTTCAAACAGGAGTTCTGGGGTGAGCCCGGCTGGGAGCCGCCGCACGACGAGGGGCTGATGTACTCCGGCGGCGAGAATGCCGCGCCGTTCAATGCGATCGCGAAACCCGCTCCGCGCGGCCATATTCCGCAGATGGCCGATAAGAAGATCGGCGCCAAGAGCGGCGGTTACATGCTGATGAAGCCGCTTGCCGACACCGCGGAAAGTCTCGGTGTCCGGGTGGAATACGACACCAGGATCCGGCGGTTGGTGGTCGACGACACCGATCGGGTGGTCGGACTCATCGCGACGCACTTCGGCAAGGAGGTCGCGATCCGCGCCGAGCGCGGGGTCGTACTCGCCACCGGCAGCTTCGCCTACCACCAGCAGATGATCGAGGCCTATGCGCCACGGCTGATCGGCCGCCCCGCCGCCGCGATCGAGGAACACGACGGCATCGGCATCCTGGTCGCGCAGGCGCTCGGTGCGGAGCTGGCGCATATGGATGCCACCGAGGTGGCGTTCTTCGGCGATCCGCAGATGTTGGCGCGCGGCATTCTGGTCAACGGTCGCGGCCAGCGCTACATCCCGGAGGACACCTATCCGGGGCGGATCGGCCAGGCGACACTGATCCAGCAGGAGAACCAGGCGTATCTGGTCATCGACGAGCAGGCGCTCGAGGCCGCGCTGGCCACCGTCACATCGACGCCGTTCTTCCGGCAGCCGCCGACCTGGGCGGCGGAGACGGTCGCGGAGCTGGAGTCGGATATGGGCCTGCCGGAGCGGACCCTGCAGGGCACCGTCGACTGCTACAACCTGCACGCCGCCGACGGCAAGGATCCGTTGCTCGGTAAGAAGCCGCAGTGGGTCGAGCCGATCGGGACTCCGCTCGCGGCATTCGACATGCGGGGATTCACCGCGGGTTTCACCCTCGGCGGATTGCGTACCGACCTCGATTCGCGGGTACTGCATGTCTCCGGTGAACCGATTCCCGGCCTGTTCGCCGCGGGCCGCTGCACCTCCGGACTGTGTGCCGGTGGCTATGTCAGTGGCGCGTCCCTCGGTGACGGCAGCTTCTATGGCCGACGTGCCGGTCGCGCCGCCGCAAAGTAGGATCCAGACACATGTCCGAAGGCGAGTCCATCATCCTGGAGGCGACTCGGCGTCGCCTCACCGAGAAGCAGGCAGACACTGTCGACAAGCTCACCAGGGCCGCAGTGGAAGTGCTTGCGCGCGAAGGCTTTGCGGGGATGACCATCCGCATGGTCGCCGCAGCGGCCGGTGTGGGCACCGCCACGGCATACACCTACTTCTCCTCGAAGGAACACCTCGTCGCCGAGATCTTCTGGCGCCGCCTGTTCGCCAATTCGGCACCGGTCAGCGACGATCCGGACCCCACCGTCCGGGTCGTCGCCGAACTCCGCAATATCGCCATGCTGGTCGCCGACGAACAGGAACTCTCGGGTGCGGTGACCAGCGCACTGCTCGGCCGCGACCCCGATGTGGCCCACCTGCGCGCCCGCATCGGCATCGAAATCCGCAAACGCCTCATGCGTGCGCTCGGCCCGGACGCCGACCCGGACGTCGTCGAATCCTTGGAACTGCTCTACGCGGGTGCCCTCGTCCGGGCGGGCATGGGCTACGCATCGTACTCCGATATCGCCGATCGCCTCGAGAAGTCGGCACTGCTCATCCTGAGGTAGCGCACTTACTCGAGAGGTAATCGACTTCATTATCGGTGGGCGCAATGATGGTGGGGCACCTGATGATTGGAGAATCCGATGCCCTACTTCGAATCGCACGACGGCACCACGCTGCATTACCAGGAGTGGGGTTCCGGGCAACCGGTGCTGTTCATGGCCGGTGGCTGGTTGAGCAGCACTTCGTGGGAGCTGCAGATGCTGCCGCTGTCCAAGCAGGGTCTGCGGTGTCTGTCCTACGACCGGCGTGGCCATGGCAAGTCGGACTGGGTCGGGCACGGGTACGACTACGACACCCTGGCCGCGGATCTGGCCGCATTCCTGGAGCATCTCGATCTGCATGAGGTCACCGTGGTCGCGCATTCGATGGCGGGCGGTGAGCTCATCCGGTACCTGACCCGACACGGCAGCGACCGGATCAGCCGGATCGCGCTGGTCTCGGTGACCATGCCCTTCCTCGCACAAGCCGCGGACAACCCGAACGGCGTGCCGAAGGCCGTCTTCGACGCGGTGGGTGCGGCCCGCGCCGCCGACCGTCCGCTCTGGATGGAGCAGAACGCCCAGGCGTTCTTCGCGACGCATCTGGGCAACCAGGTGTCCTCCGCGCGGATCGCGTGGATGGTCCAGAAGTGCATGGACTGTTCGCTGCTGGCGGCGGACGAGATCATGTACACGATCTTCAACTCCGATTTCCGAGACGAGTTGCGCGCGGTCACGCTGCCTACGCTGGTCATTCACGGTGACGCCGATGCCTCGGCACCCATCGACCTGTGCGGGCGGGTGATCAAGGATCTGATCCCGGGCAATATCTACAAGGAATACCCGGCTACCGGGCACGGCATCATGATCTCGCATGCCGCGCAGCTCAACGCCGACATCATCGACTTCATCAAAGCGTGAGCTCAGGGCGGTAGCGGCGGATTCTTGTCGTACCCCGCCGCTACCATCCGCGCATGGGATTCGCTCTCTCGATCACTGTGTCGCCCGAGGATATCGATGGCAATGGGCATATGAACCAGGCCGTTTATCTGCAATACGCGGAACGGGCGCGCTGGGCCTGTCTGCAGGAGGGTGGCTTGTCCCAGGAAAGGCTGCTGGCTGCCGGTGTCGGCCCCATCGCGCTGCAGGCGACGCTCACCTTCAAACAGGAGCTGTTCGTCGGCGACGAGGTCACGGTCACTTGCGATTTCGTCTGGGACGGCAAGACCCACCAGACCATCCAGGAGATCCGCAAGACCGATGGCACGGTCTCCGCGGAGATCATCGGCGTCGGCGGCCTGCTCGATCTGACCGAACGGCGGTTGGTGCCTGACGGAGCGCGCTACTTCCGCGACCTCGCGGCGGATCCGACGGTCTTCGGCCTCAGCCAGCGGGAGTAGTTCTAAGGGTTCGATGAGACCAAGAGAGTTGGGGGACCTCCCTGATGGCGCGGGCGGGCGATGGCAGACAGACTGATTGCATGACTTCGCAAGCCCTAGGCGCCGACATCGAGAATTCGGCTGCCTCGACCGCTGTCGCGGCACGCGCCATCGACCTGGTGAAGGTTTACGGCTCCGGAGATACTCAGGTCAGGGCATTGGACGGGGTGTCGGCCGAATTCGCGAAGGGGGAGTTCACCGCGATCATGGGCCCCTCCGGATCGGGTAAATCGACCCTGATGCACTGCCTTGCGGGTCTGGACAGCGCCAGCACCGGAACCATTCGGATCGGCGACACCGACCTGGCCGGGCTCTCGGATAAGCAGATGACACGGCTGCGGCGCGACCGCATCGGATTCGTCTTCCAGGCCTTCAACCTGGTTCCCACGCTGACCGCGCACGAGAACATCACATTGCCGCTGGATATCGCCGGACGCAAGCCCGACCAGGACTGGCTGGATACGGTGATCAAGCGGCTCGGACTGACCGACCGGCTCACCCATCGCCCGAGCGAACTCTCCGGCGGGCAGCAACAGCGCGTCGCGTGCGCGCGCGCCCTCGCCGGAAAGCCGGAGATCATCTTCGGTGACGAGCCGACCGGCAACCTCGACTCCCGCGCCTCGGAGGAGGTGCTCACCATCCTGCGCGCGGCAGTGGACGAATTCGGTCAGACGGTCGTCATCGTCACCCACGAGCCGCATGCCGCGGGATACGCCGACCGGGTGGTGTTCCTCGCCGACGGTCGCATCGTCGACGAACTGCGCGATCCGACCTCCGAATCGGTGCTCGACAAGATGAAGTCGCTGGAGCAGGCGTAATGAGTAGCAAACCGATGCGCAAGGTGGTCTTGCGCAACCTCGCCGCGCACAAGGTGCGACTAGCGCTGACGCTGCTCTCGGTGGTACTCGGAACCGCCTTCATCGCAGGATCGTTCGTCTTCACCGACACCCTGCAGCGCACCTTCGACGGCATCTTCGCCAATCAGGCGAAAGGTGTCGATGTGCGGGTGAGTCCGCAAAAGCAACAGGCCCAGGGCATTCCGCTGAGTGTGGTCGACGATATCGCGAAGATGAACGGGGTGCGGGCGGTCGCGCCGAGCGTCAACGGCCCGCTGGTGCTGCTCTATCCGGACGGCAAGAAGGCCGTACAGACCGGTGGCGCACCGACTTTCGGCCAGTCCTACATTCCGCCGGATCGGGCGGTCGCCGAACCGGAAAAGTTCGTCCGAGGTGTGCCACCCGCGCACGAAGGCGAGATCGCGCTCAATACCGGCGGCGCCGAACGCGCAGGCCTGCATGTCGGGGACAAGACCAAGGTGCTGATCCCATCGCACGGCGGCCCGATCGACGTCACCCTCACCGGCATCTACGAAGTCCCCTCGGACACCGGCGGATTCATCGGCGTGATGTTCGACGACGTACAGGCGCGCAAGCTGTTCACCGACGGTTCGCATGTCGCCTACGTCGATGTCGCGGCCACCGGCATGCCCGGGGACGAACTGCGTGACAAGATCGCCAACGTACTACCGGATTACAAGGTGCAGAACGGCGATCAGGTGCGCGCCGATCTGAAGAAGGAAGTCTCCAACGCGCTCAACTTCATCAACTACTTCCTGCTCGCCTTCGGCGCGATCGCGCTGATCGTCGGCACCTTCATCATCTACAACACCTTCTCGATGATCGTGGCCCAGCGGCTGCGTGAGCTGGCCCTGCTGCGCGCGGTCGGCGCCAGCCGCCAACAGGTGGGTCGATCGGTGGTGTCCGAGGCCTTCGTCATCGGATTGATAGGCAGCGCAATAGGTTTGGCGGCCGGCATCGGTCTGGCCTTCGGGCTCTCGGCCCTGCTCAACGCGTTCGATCTCGGCTTGCCGACCGGTTCGCTCACGGTGCTGCCGCGCACCGTGATCGTCGGAATGCTCGTCGGACTGCTGGTCACGGTGGTCAGCGCCTATGCGCCGGCCCGCCGCGCCGCCAAGATCCCGCCGGTGGAGGCCATGCGCGAGGAGTTCGCCTCGACCGGGGAGTCGCTGCGGGTCCGGACCTGGGTCGGCCTCGTGCTCGCCGCCGCCGGCGCGTTGCTCGTCGTACTCGGCGCGCAGAAGACCGGCGGCCATGCCGCCTTGACGGTCGGGTTCGGCGCGCTCGGCCTGATCTTCGCGGTGTTGCTCGCCGCGCCCGCGCTGTCGCGGCCGGTGGTGAGCGTGCTCGGTGTGCTGCTGCGGCCGTTCGGGCCGATCGGCCGGATGTCGCGCAATAATGCCGCGCGCAATCCGCGGCGCACGGCCGCAACGGCTTTCGCGCTCACCCTCGGTCTGATGCTGGTGACCGCGATCGGCATGCTCGGCGCGTCGGCGAAGGCCAGCGTCGGCGTGCTCGTCGATAAGGGTGTGAAGGCCGACTATGTGCTGTCCGGACCGCAGCTGATCGGTGTGCCGCTCGGTGCAGGTGACGCGGTGCGCAAATCGGTGCCGGGCGTGGCCGATGTGGTCGGCCTGCGCGGTGTCGCGTTCACGATCAACGGCGAGCAGGTCGGCGGCACCGAATTCGACGGCGCGCCCGACAGCGTCCTGAACTACGACATGATCAAGGGCACCACCACCCTGGGCGACCACGATGTCATGGTTTCGCAGGACGAGGCCGATAAACGCGGCTGGAAGGTCGGCGACCAGGTCACCGTGACCAGCCTCGGGTTCAAAAAGATCTCGGTCGAGGTGGTCGGCGTCTACAAGAAGACGCCGCTGCTCGGCCCGATGGTGGTGTCGCCGGTCATGTACGAAGAAGTGATGCCGGTCAATTTCCGGACCAACCTGTTCATGTTCGTCAAGGCGAAGCCGGGCGCGGATCTGACCCAGATGCGCACCGACCTGGAGCACGCCACCGAGCAGTTCGTGGTGGTCCAGGTGCTGGACCGGGAGGATTTCAAGGGCGCGCAGGGCAAGCAGATCAATACACTGCTCGCCATCCTGTACGGACTGCTTGCGCTGGCGGTGGTGATCGCCATCCTCGGCATCGTCAACACCCTGGCGCTATCGGTGGTGGAGCGGCGTCGAGAGATCGGCATGCTGCGCGCGGTCGGCATGCAACGGGCCCAGGTTCGCCGAACCATCTATCTGGAATCCATGCTGATCGCGGTGTTCGGTGCGATCGTCGGGATGCTGCTCGGATTGGGTCTCGGTGTCGGCTTCCTGCGCACGCTGCGCGACTTCGGCCTCGACGAGATCGCCATCCCATGGAACCAACTGGTGCTGGTGCTCATCAGCTCGGCCGTGATCGGTGTCCTGGCCGCGTTGTGGCCGGGTATTCGGGCCGCTCGCACGCCACCGCTGGCCGCCATCGCGGATCTGTAGATCTACCTCGAAACATAGCGGTCACCACGCCGCCGTCGGCGCACCGGCGTCGCTCGGCGGTGTGGTGGCCTGTCGCCGTTATGCGGTCGAGCGGCCGATGACCGGGCCGGTGCTGTGCGACGTCAGCTATGGCCGCGGGATCGCCCGGCGGTCGTAGTCAAGGTTGCTGCCGTGGTGACTCCGGTGGATCGCGCAGCGCCGGAGTGGTTGACGCGACAGGGTCCGTTGCCGACGTTCTATTTCCCATACGCCAGTGGCCTTTTCGGCACAGGGCACGGCGAATGCGCCGATGGCCAACGCCTCTGGGCCCCTCATCGCGAGCTGCCTACTGCCGATGCCACGTGTTGTGTATCTCCGGTCACAGTGTGCTGAGCCTGCCTAACGATTAATGCTACGGTAAACGGAGGTAACTACTCCGTTTAACGCTTGATCACGGCCTGGGGTTCGATGGGTAAGGAGGCCGCTGGCGATGGTGGCAGCGGGTCTCGGTGGTCCGAGCGTGGGTTTTTCGCCCGCGTTCGGCGATATCGCCGAGAAGATGAGGGCGGCGGTGCACGGCCGCGGCGGCGAGGCGGTTCGGCAGCTCGCGCTGATCACTGTGCTGTATCTGGCCTATCGGGTCGGGCGGATGGTCACCGCCGACGACACCGTGCACGCGCTCGGAAATGCGAGAAGCGTATTGAGCATCGAAGACGCGCTCGGGCTGCCGGAAGAGACCACCGTACAGGGCGTATTCCTGCACCGGGACTTTCTCGCGGTACCGGCCAACTTCTATTACGCCACAGCGCATTTCACGGTCGCGATCGGTGTGCTGTTGTGGCTGTGGGTCTTTCGGCCGGAGCACTATCGATGGACCCGAAATCTGATGGTGGCACTGACCGCGGCCGCGCTGGCGGTGCACATGCTGATGCCGCTCGCGCCGCCGCGCATGCTGCCCGAGTACGGATTCGTCGATCTCGCCGCCGTGCACGGCCAATCCGTCTACGGCTCACCGGATTCCGGTGGGCTCTCGAACCAGTTCGCGGCCATGCCCTCATTGCACGTCGGGTGGGCTTTGCTGCTCGCTTTCGCCGTAGTGGCCGCGACCAGTGGCACCTGGCGATGGCTGGCGCTGGCGCATCCGGTGCTCACGACGGTAGTCGTGGTCGGCACCGGCAATCACTATTGGCTCGACGCGATCGTCGCGATCGTCCTACTCGGGTTGGCGTCACTGCTGCATCCGCTGGTCGTGCCCGCGTCGGCCACCGCGTGGGGTGCCATGGGCACGATCGGCCCGCAGTTGCTCCCGACGCGCTGACCACGGCAAACACCCCATCAAGATCAACTTGGGGCATACCATCGACGGGCTGTCTTGTTTGCCGGTTCAGACAAGGAGTCCTGCCATGGATGTCATCATCGCGCTCGACACGCTTCTGGAAGTCGCCGTCAAATTCATATCGCTGGTCCAAGGAGTGGTCAGCCTGTCGTCGGGCAGTTGAGTCCGGCGGGTAATTTCAGGCGTTTCGGTTGGCCCAGGCTTGGATGTCGCCACGGTCGAGCGCCAATGCCAGTAGATCCGGGAATTTGTCCGGGGTGCAGGCGAAGGCGGGAATGCCGAGCGCCGCGAGGGCAGCGGCGTTGTCGTGGTCGAAGGCTGGGGCGCCGTCGTCGGAGAGGGCGAGCAGGACGACCACTTGGACGCCGGATTCCCGCATGGCGTTCACCCGCCGCAGCATCTCTTCCCGGATGCCGCCTTCGTAGAGGTCGGATATGAGGACGAAGAGGGTGTCGGCGGGCCGGGTGATCAGGGATTGGGAGTAGGCGATGGCCCGGTTGATGTCGGTGCCGCCGCCGAGTTGGGTGCCGAAGAGCACCTCGACCGGATCGGTGAGCTGTTCGGTCAGGTCGACGACTTCGGTGTCGAAGACGACCAGCGAAGTTTTCAGCGAGCGCATGGAGGCGAGCACCGCGCCGAAGACCGAGGCGTAGACCACGCTCGACGCCATCGAGCCGGATTGATCGATGGCCAGCACCACATCGCGGCGTACCGCCTGCGCCTTGCGGCCGTAACCGATCAGGCGCTCGGGGACGACGGTGCGATATTCGGGGAGGTAGTTGGCGAGGTTCTTGCGGATGGTGCGGTCCCAGTCGATATCGCGCAGCCGAGGTCGGGTGACGCGGGCGGCCCGGTTCAGTGCGCCGGAGACCGCGGCGACGGTGTGTGCGGCGATACGTTGTTCGATCTCGCGGACCACCTTCTCGACCACCATCCGCGCTGTCGCCTTGGTGGTTTCGGGCATCACCCGATTGAGGCTGAGCAGGGTACCGACCAGGTGCACGTCGGGTTCCACCGCTTCGAGCAGCTCCGGCTCCAGCAAGAGCTGGGTCAGGTTCAGACGATCGACCGCATCGCGCTGCATGACCTCGACGACGGTGGACGGGAAATAGGTGCGGATATCGCCGAGCCAGCGGGCCACCTTGGGGGCGGAGCCGCCGAGACCGGCGGAGCGCTTGCCCGAGTTCTGGTCGTCGCCGGTGTTGTAGAGGGCGGACAGCGCACGGTCCATTGCCTCGTCATCGGCGGATCCGAGACCGCCGAGCGGCTGCTCGGCGGCGGTGCCGAGGATCAAACGCCAACGCCTGGATCGGGTTTCATCGATCGCGGTCATCCGGCCACTCCGGGAAGGTCGGTGACGGCGCAATGCCGCCACATGGTGGGCTGGTCGAGGAACCGAGTGCTCGCGTTCGGTCGCTGACGGGCAAGCCGTTCAGCCGTCGCGTCGGGTGTTGGGGCGATCGGAGTCGCAAGCCGACCGGATGCGCCTGCTGTCGGGCTCATACCGGCACCCCCAAGATGTCTGCGACAGTGCGCATTGCGACGAGGCCACGCTCGGCATCGAAAGCCATGTCGTCGCCGGTGCGCGCTGCGATAACGCCGCCGTCGCGCACCGCCTGACCGATGGCGCGGCGCTCCCCGGATTCGAACGCACCGAACGTGCGGCGGAGCAGGGGCAGGATTTCGACGAACATATCGTCGCCGAGGCTGCGGAGCCAATCGTCGATGAGGCGCAACAACTCTCGGTCGTGGACGAGTAGCAGTCCACGACCCCCCAGAAAGCCGTCGATCCAGGCAGCCTTGGCGGCGGCGGTATTGCCGATCGACAGCGCCGCGGAAAGCCTACGCGCGGAATCGGATTCATCGATGCGCCCGGCATCGGCGAGCAGCCGGACGGCGCGGCCGACGAGCGCCCCGTGCACATCGTCGCGGTCGGCGAGGCGGCGCAGGGCGGCCAGCCATTCGCCGGTGGCCCAATCGTCGTCGCGGGTGTGGATCGCGGTGTGGGCGGCGTCGATTTGGCTGCGGAGTTGTTCGGCGGCTTCGGTATCGAGGCCGGTGACCGCACCGGGCAGGCCCGCGCAGATGCGCACCAGCAGGCCGTCGGCGACATGGACGAGTGCCTTGGTGTCGGTGCCACGCACATCGCCGTAGCGCAGCGTGCGGGTCAGGCCGGGGAGGGCGGCGAGCAGGTGGGTCACGTCGTGGTCGAGTGCCGCGGCGG
This sequence comes from Nocardia sp. CA-107356, assembly GCF_050946365.1. Classification (NCBI taxonomy): domain Bacteria; kingdom Bacillati; phylum Actinomycetota; class Actinomycetes; order Mycobacteriales; family Nocardiaceae; genus Nocardia; species Nocardia sp. CA-107356. The sequence continues at coordinate 1,746,091 of NZ_CP191992.1, forward strand.
ATTCCAGGCGGGTGATCAGGCCGTCGGTGGCGCCACCGAGGTCGGCGAGTAGCGCCACTTCCAGCGCGGCGGTGAGATCGCCGACGGTGCTGTCCGCGCGACTCGCGGTGTCCAGGATCCTGGCCTCGGCCGCGGTGCGGATGGTGGTACCCCAGCGCGAGGCCTCGATGATCGAGACGGCGAACTCGGGTCGCCACTGCAGCGCCCAGGTCTCTCGGAAGGTGCCGGTGCTGCGGACTTCACCGGTTATCGGTGTGCCCCAGTCGATTCCGAGTACCCGCAGTCGGTGCAGCAGTCGGGAGCGCTCGACCTCGCGTTCCTTGCGCAGGTCGAGATCGAGATTGCGGGACAGGGCTTCCTGTTTGAGTCGGAGCGTGCGAATCCGGGCGCGAAGATCGGCATCGAGCGCAACGGTGGGGGTGCCTTCGGGCACGGCGCCGAGCGCCTCGCCGACCACTAGCTCGGTCGCGACGAGTCGCAGCATCGTCTCGTCGCCAGCGCACATCACCGACCGCACTGCCTCGGTGACCTCCGACAGTCCGGCCAGCGGCCGGGCACGCAGTACCGCGAGGGTGTCGGCGAGCCGGACGGATTCGATGATGTGCGCGCTGGAGACCGGCAGATCGTGGGCGCGCAGCACCCCGGCCACCTTGGTCAGCCAGCGCGCGATCGGCTGCTCGGTTTCGGTGAACAGGTGGTGATACCAGCCCGGCGAGGTAATGCCCGCGCCGTACCCGGAGGTCGTGGCCAGCCGCGAATGCGTCCATGGCACCCACGTCAGCGTTGCCTTGACCTTCGGAAGTCCCTTGAGCAATGCGGTATCCGCTGTCGCGGGCCCCAGCTTCCCGGTCAACGCCGGGGCATGCCAGGCTCCGCACACCACGGCGAGCCGCTGCGACCCCTCCTTCAACGCCTTGCGCATCGTCTGGCGCATATACGCCTCGCGCCGCAGCGTGTGGGCATCGATGCCGTCGGATCTGGTCGATTCGCGCACCGCGTCTTCGGGACCGACCGCTTCGTCGACCGTATCGCTCGCCGGAATGTCGGGCGAATCGTCTTCGCTTGTGCCCATGACAGTTCCGATCGCGAACATGCCCTGCTCCGCGGCAGCGCGCAGCGCGCCCATCGCCTCGGTGATCGCGTCGAAGGCGTCGGCGTCGGCAACGGATTCGACCACCGCGTCCCACCAGCGCTCGGCATCGTCGTAGCCGCCGGCGGCCGCCAGTTCGGCCAGCGGATCGATGCGATCACCCGGTTCGTCTTCGGCGGCGAGTACGGCGGTCGCGGGCAGATCGCAGAACCGAACCGCCACATTGTGTTCGGCCGCGTACCGCAGCGCCTGCCATTCCGGTGAGAACACCGCGTAGGGCCAGAAAGCGGCCTTGGCCGGCGCATCGGGCACATAGGCCAGCAGTGCGACGGGCGGCGACATCCCTTCGGCCGCAACGTAGCCGACGAGTGGATCGGCATCGGCCGGACCCTCGATCAGAATCGCGTCGGGCCGATACCGCTCCAGTGCGGTGCGCAGCGATCTGGCGGAGCCGGGGCCGTGATGGCGGATGCCGAACACCCTTGTCACAGGGCCACTCTGCGCGGTGCGGTCGCGGATATCTGGAGCCGAGTTGTCGACTTCGGTCGTGTGTGTCTGTGTCACCGTGTTACCCCCGGGCTGAACTGCGGTGTCGTCGGATGATGTCGCGGCAGCCGATCGGCACCTGCCTCATCCGGTGATCTCGCGGCAGGCACGGTAGAAGTCGGACCAGTCGGGGCGTTCGCGGACAACGGCTTCCAGATATTCGGTCCAGATGACGGCGTCGGCCACCGGGTCCTTGATGACCGAGCCGAGGACCGCGCCCGCGATATCGGAGGCGCGCAGCGTGCCGTCACCGAAATGGGCCGACAGGGCGATGCCGTTGGTGATCACCGAGATCGCTTCGGCGGTGGACAGGGTGCCGGAGGGGGATTTGAGTTTGGTGCGGCCGTCGGCCGTCATGCCGGAGCGCAGTTCCCGGAAGACCCGCACGACGCGGCGCACCTCCTCGGCCGCGGCGGGGACGGTGGGCAGTTCGAGTGCCGAGCCGAGTTGTTCCACGCGGCGGGTGACGATCGCGACCTCCTCGTCCTCATTGGCGGGTAGCGGCAGCACCACGGTGTTGAAGCGGCGGCGCAGCGCGGAGGAGAGGTCGTTGACGCCTCGGTCGCGGTCGTTCGCGGTGGCGATGACGTTGAAGCCCTTGGCGGCCTGTACCTCCATACCCAGTTCCGGTACCGGCAGCGTCTTTTCCGACAGCACGGTGATCAGCGCGTCCTGCACGTCGGACGGGATGCGGGTGAGTTCCTCGATACGGGCGATCGCGCCGCTGCGCATCGCGGTCATCACCGGTGACGGGACCAGCGCACCCTCGCTCGGGCCCTCGGCGAGCAGGCGCGCGTAGTTCCAGCCGTAGCGGATCGCCTCTTCGGCCGTGCCCGATGTGCCCTGTACGAGCAGCGTCGACGCGCCGCTGATCGCGGCCGAAAGATGTTCCGATACCCAGGTTTTCGCGGTACCGGGAACGCCGAGCAGCAGCAGCGCCCGATCGGTCGCCAGGGTCGCGACCGCAACCTCCATGAGCCTGCGCGGCCCGACGTATTTGGGGGTGATCACCGTGCCGTCGTCGAGTGTGTCACCCAGCAGATAGGTGACCACCGCCCACGGCGACAGCTGCCAGGACGGCGGACGCGGCCGATCGTCGAGCGCGGCCAGTGCCCGCAGTTCGTCGGCAAAAGCCTGTTCGGCGTGCGGGCGCAACAGCTCCGGCGTCGTATCGGTGGTGGTAGTGGTCGTCACTGCAACTCCTCGAGCATCATCGAGCGGTGGTTGAGGTCATGGGCGAGCTGATCGAAGGCTCGCTCCCAGTTGGGGTCGGCGCATCGCCGAGCCACCACGGTGGCCGCCCGCGCCGCGCTGACGGGTAGGTGCACGGCCGCCGCGGCCAGCAGGGACCGATGTGCGCTCGGGCTGCTGCCGTGCGCCTCGGGGCGTTTGGCCGCGGCACGCGCGCGTTCGAACAGCAATAGAATCAGGTGTTGGGCAAGGGGTTCGGGCCACGGATGACCCATGGCGGGCAGCAGCGCCTCCAGTTCCGAGAGCCATGCGCCGTCGAGTTGGAGTAGGTGCCTGGTGCGATCGGGCATCGGCAGCAGTGCGAACAGTTCGCGTCGCCGCAGCATCGCCAGATCGGTCGGCACCCCGGCATCGAACAGCGCCCGCGCCCAGGTCGGATCATGTTGTGCCAGTGCGGCATCCACCCAGCCGTCGAACAGCGGCTGCCGGAACCGATCGACGATCTTGGCCTGGGTGGCCTTATCCGGCGCACCGAGTGCGGACTCCCAGTGTGCGAGCGGCGTCGCGGCGACGAGCTGCCGCAGCCGCCCGGCGCGCAGATCCGGTTCGCCATCCCATCGGTAGGTGAACTCGACGGTGCGGTCGGTGATGCCGTCCCTGCGGTCGGCATCGTCGAGCTCTTCTGGAACGCGTACGACCAGATTCGGATGCAGCAGCTGGTGCTCGACCGCGACCCAAGCGTCAGCCCGTCGCGTCATGCGTTGTGCGAATGCCGAATTCGGCAGCAGCGGTAGCAGTCCCGCCGCGATCCGCCGGACATCCGATCGTCGATCGTTCAGTGCCGTTTCCAGCAGTGGTTCATCGGCGGCCGAAATCCCGTCGGCGAGTACGGCAAGCAGTTCCGCCTTCAAAGGACCGGATTCCTGCGGCCAGGACGCGGCCAGTGCCGCCCGTGCCGCGTCGACATCTCGACGACGCAGCTCGGCCAGCCATTCCCGACGCTCGGGTGGTTGGCCGAACTGCCAGCTCTGGTCCGTCGGTGCATCGGAATGTCCTTGCCGCACCAGGTCGCGCCAATCCGGATGCCGGTCGGCCAGCCATCGACCGCGGGTTCCGGCCAGGCGCAGCAGTGGCTCGCGCAATTCGGCATCGGCTTTCGCCCGCTCGAGCAGTAGCCCACAGAGTGCGTCGGGGGCGCGGTAGTCGAATGGTGTTGCGGCAGAGAACCATTCTGGGAGGAAGGCGGACCGGTCGCGCAGCAGTCGGGACAGGCGGGCGGCCGCGGCCCGTGGCAGCAGTCGCCGCGTGTCATCCTCGGCGGGTTCCGGTCGGGTCGCCGCGGCGACGGATACGCCGCCGCGTGCGAAAGCGCCACGTAGCGCGGCCGATTCGAGCAGTACCAGCGCGGGATCGGTGCGCAACCGCGTCGCCGCCGCGGCGACCGGGGCTTCGAGCCGCGCGGGATCCAATGCCCTGCGGGCCGTACCGAGCAATGCCGCCGAGGTCAGATCCTCCGACAGCGGGGCGGCAGGCGAATTCGACGCTTCGCGTGTCGCGTACTCCGCGCTGCCGACATCGACGATCTCACCCGCGGTTAACGCCGAGATCGGGACCAATCCGGCCACACTCCACTCGGCGGCCAGCGTCACCGGATGCCCGCCCGACACCCCGAGTAGCCGCCACGGCTGCTCGGTGGCCGCGACGGGTAGTGCGGTGCCGTCGGATTCGGTGATGTACCAGCCGTTTTCGGTCGACACCGGCACGACATCGGTGAGCAGCACCGGATACGACCGCAGCCAAGGATCACCACCCAGCGCCTCGGCATGCTCGTCCAGTGCGGCGGCGATCGTCGCATCGGGAACCGGCAAGGTGGTGAACGGTTCGGCCGCGCCGTACCGCTCGCCCCACAGGGCCCGCAGCGGCGCACCGCCCGGGTAGTAGTGCAGCTCCGCATCGGCCATCATGCCGGGCAGCGGCACCTCCGCCGAGAAGTTCGGCGCACCGAAGGAGTGTTCCAGCAGCACCGCCCAGCGCCGAGTCCGCCTGCCGTACAACCAGGTTCGGCGGGTATAGAGCCGCTCCTCCTCACTGGCGCGGATGCCGAGGACCTGCCACTGGTCCCGCACCGCCGGTTCGGCGCGCACGGTCTCGGCCGGTGTCGGATAGCCGATATGGGTGCGGACGCTGGCCCGCAGTTCGGGGGACAGCTCATCGAGGTGACGGTGCGCGGCGATCAGCAGATGCAGCCTGGCGTATTCGGCCAGCACGACATCGGGCCAGTCCGCCCGGCTCACCACGGTGGTCGGCAGCTGGCGCAGCGTGGCGGCGATGCCGGGCGCTTGCGCGTCGACCATCCGCGCCGCGATCGCCTCGAAGGCGCGCAACGAGCGATCGGTCTGTGCCAGCCCGGTGCGCACCTGATCGCCGAGCCAGACGTCGAGCTCCTCCAGACCCGCTGTCACGCGCACCCGCCGCTGTTCGGCGGTCGCCGGGTTCGCCGTGCGGGTCTGTGGGTCTTTGGCGGGCTGGGCGGCGCGGGCCGCACGTGCGTTGATCCATTCCGCCGCGAAATCCGCGATCGTCGCCGCTTCGGTGACCGCGCCGCCCGACCAGTTCAGCAGGAGCGACAGGGCGTGCTTGCACGGAAACTTGCGGCTGGGACATGAGCACTTGTACGCGGGCCCCGCCAGATCGATGATCGTTTGATAGGGCTTGGCTCCGCTGCCTCGGCACAGGCCCCACAGGGCGGTGTCCGACCGGCCGGTGTCGTGCCAGCGCCCGGCGAGCTTGCGCGCGGCGGACAGCGAACTCGCATCCGGCGCCAGCGCGTTGACCTGGTCTTCGGACCACGGCGCGGTCATGTGACTGCTCCCGCATGGTTCATCCGGCGGCTCCGGATCGACTGTTCGTCATATTTCCCCCGTTTCTCGGTTGACGGATTTCTACCGCAGCCCACTGACAAGTTGGGTGGTGAACGGGCTTTTTTCCTGGAAGACGCTGCGCGAACGCCATATTCGATGACGGCATAGTCTTGCGCTGATTGTCCGGTTCTGGCATTCTGTTCTGTTCGGCTCCGACCGAGCCACCCAAATCGGGTGACACACCATCGAGCTGCCCGCCGGGGTTGGCGAGGGGTGGACATCGAGCGGGGCCCAGCCTGTTCGATGGCCATACCATCCCCGCGGGCAGATTCGCACCACTGCCTCGACTCGCTCGAACCGGTACCGCTGTGCGCGAGTTCGCCACCATCGGGTAGCGTTTCGTTCAGCTTTCGACAGTGATACCCGGTACGGGGTTGGAGGACTTGCCGCGGTTCGGTGGTGTAGGGGGTTACCCATGCGTTCAGATCCCGGAACCGATCCTGCGACGACGGTGCCGCGGCTGAGCGAGGTGGTATCCCGGCGGCTCGCCGCCGATCCCGTAGTCACCCCTGATGTCGCGCACGCGGTGCTCCGAGCCCTCGGCGGCAGCGAATCCGATGACCTGGCAACCGAATTCGACGGCTCCGGCATCTTCCTGCGCGCGATCCGAGTGCGCGGCTTCCGCGGCATCGGACCCGAGGTGACGCTCGAGCTGCCGCCCGGCCCCGGACTCACACTGGTGGTCGGCCGCAACGGAAGTGGTAAGTCCAGTTTCGCCGAGGCCGCCGAACTGGTGCTCACCGGTAGCAATCGCCGGTGGGACGGCCGCTCGGCGGCCTGGCGCGAGGGCTGGCGGAATCTGCACGACGGCGCGTCGGCGCGCATCGAACTCGAATTGCTCACCACCGGGGCCGATCCCGAACTGACCATCGCCAAAGAATGGGCGCCGCAGGCGGATCTGGGCCAGGCGCACTGGACCGAAAGGCGACCCGAGGCCGCGCCAACGGATTTCGATGGCGCGCGCTGGGCGGGCCTGCTCGAGCTGTACCGTCCCTTCCTGTCCTACAGCGAACTCGGCGCGCTCGTCGACGGTAAGCCGAGTGACCTGTTCGATGCGTTGCACCGGTTGCTCGGTCTCGACGAATTGACCGTGGCGCAGGAGCGAATTCGCACGCGCCGACTGGGACTCGAACGCGCCGTGCGGGATTCGCGCCAAGAACGGGTCGAGCTGGTGGCCGCGCTGGAATCGGTGGCCGACGACCGCGCGGTCCGGATGGCGGCGCTGCTGCGCCCGGATCGACCCGATCTCACCGCGATCGGTCGTGAAGTACTCGGCACGGCTGAACATCCGGTCGGTCCGGATGGGTTGCGGGCGATCGTGCGCCTGGCCTTGCCCACCGGCGCCGAGGTCGAAGCGATCGCCGTACGCCTCGAACAGTGTCGTGCCGTGCTCGCACGCGATTCGACCGCGGACGCCGAGGCCGATCTGCGGGTGCTGGAATTGCTGCGCCGGGCGCGCGAACACGTTGCCGCCAGCGGGGAATGCGCGTGTCCGGTGTGCGGGCGCGGGGAACTCGACGCGGCGTGGTTGCGCGGTGCGCAGGCGTCGATCGCCGAGCTGACCTCCCGGGTCGAGGCGCTCGCCACCGCACGGGATGCGCTGCGGCACGCCGTCCGTGAGGCGCGCGCACTGCCGGAACATATTCCGCCCGAGCTGGATTTCGATCCGCGCAACCCGCCGACCGTCGACACCACCGCGGTACGCCGAGCCTGGACGGACTGGGCGGCGCTGACCGGCGCCGACTACTCCCCAGAGCTACCCGATCGACTGCGCGGTGCGCACGCGCGTCTGGTCGACGAGCTCGAGCTGTTACAGCAGGGCACCCGTAAGGAATTGAACCGCCTCGACGAGGTGTGGTCGCCTTTGGTGCCACGCATCACCGGCTGGCTGGAAGGGGCACGCGCGGTCGTTGCGAACGGCGGTGAACTGCGGACTCTCAAACGCGCCGAGGACTGGCTGAAATCCGCGACGGCCGGATTGCGCGGGGAGCGGATGGCGCCGCTGGAGACCACCGCGCGCTGGGTCTGGCGCACGCTGCGTCAGCAGAGCAATGTCGAGCTCGGCGCGATTCGGTTGCAGGGCAACGCCGGAACCGCGCGCCGGGTGCTGCTCGATGTCACCGTCGACGAGGTGGACGGGGCCGCGCTGGGGGTGATGAGCCAGGGCGAGCTGCACGCCCTCGGACTTTCGCTGTTCCTGCCGCGAGCGACCGTGGAGGACAGCCCCTTTCGCTTCGTCATGATCGATGATCCGGTGCAGGCAATGGATCCGGCGAAGGTGGACGGGCTGGCCAGGGTGCTCGAGGTGATGGCGTGGACACGGCAGGTGATCGTGTTCACCCATGACGAGCGGCTCGCCGAGGCGGTGCGGCGGATGCAACTCGACGCCAGCGTGCTCGAGGTGCAGCGGCGCGAGCGCTCGGTGGTGGAGGTGCGGATATCCAGCGACCCCATCCGCCGCTATCTCGACGACGCCCGCTCACTGGTACGGACACCGCAACTGCCACCGGCGATCGCCGACGAATTGGTTGCCACCTGCTGCAGATCGGCCGTGGAAGCGGCGAGCCTGGCCAGAGCGCGCCGCAATCTATTGGCCGCTGGCATGGACCACCGCGACGTCGAGCGCCATATCGAAGCCGCGCAGACGACGCGCGCGATGGTCGCCCTGGCCGTAATGGGTATCGAGGGCCGCGTCGACGATCTCAACAAACACCTTGCCCGCGAAGGGAAATGGGTCGTCGGCGCACTGCGCGATGCCACGGCGGGCGCACACGTGCCGATCGGACGGGATATGCGCGACCTGATCGCGGACACCGAGAAGTTCGTCGGATGGTTACGGCGATGAGCAGGTGCTGTGCCGCGGTCTCGGCAGCTCGGCGGCTGCCGTGAGCGCGCCGGGTGGCGCTGCGGGCGGGTCGCGCAGCGGTGGTGATGATGCAGGGGGACCGGGCGGTGATAGCGCCGGGGGGCCGGGTGTGCCGAGTGGTGCGGACGGTCGGCGCGGCGGGGATGGACCGGGCGCGCGGCGGAAGACCCAACGGCGGGGCGGAACTGGCGGGCGGGGCGGTGGCCGTTGGCAGGGCGAGGCAGGTCGGCGTGCCGAGGTGGGGCGGAAGGGCGGCGCGCGTAGACAGGGCGCAGCGGTGCGGCCGACTCCACCGCGGCCGACCGTGGCGGAGCGGTTCGATGCCGTGGATCGGCTGCTCGACGGGTCGGTGACCGATGCCGACGGGCTGTGGTCGCGAGCAACCGTGTGGATCCTGCGGCTCGCACTGGAGCAGTCCGTCGACGAGTTGTGGCTACGGGTAGCACCGGAATTGGCACGCTGCCCGATGCGTGCGCAGCTACTCGCATTACGCGCATTCGCAGGTGACGACACCGCCGCACAAGTCGCCACGGTGTGGGCAGCACTGTCACGCGCCGCCCATCACCACGATTACGAACTAGCTCCGAGTGTCACCGAACTACGCCGCTGGCGCGACCAAACCGCCGCCATCGCCATCGCCCTCTCCACATCCGCCACTCGCTGACCGCGTATGAGCCAGCCGCGAGGGCGTCGCCGTCGCGCGGTAGATCGACGCATCGTCAGTCGTCGGTGCTGTTGTGCCGCAGCGCATTCGCATCGCGGAGTGGTTAGAGCATGCCGAACAGGCTGAGGATGTCGCCCAATAGCGAGAAGCTGGTGGAGGCGAGGGAGGAACCGGTACTCAAGATGTTCAACATCAGTCCCATGGTGGGCTCCTTGATCGGTGCCGGCAGTTGCGCCTATGCACACCGTGATTCGTCGCCGAGGAGTTGCCGGATCGCCGATCTTGCCGCACTCGAGGCGACACTCCGAGCGACACGCCACGTTATTCTGTATATCCCCAATAACATCCAAGTCGCCGAAACTTTGCCTGGCCGCTGAGTTTCGAAACCTCTTCGCGCTGAAGCGTCTCGGCCAACCTGGGTTATCAAGATCGGCTGTGAGCTGAGGCGGCTCGCCGCGTTCGGTGCCACCTATCTCGGTGACTCGTCGTAGGGCCTATCTCGCTCGCCCCGCACCTCGGCCCGATGCCCCCATGTCCGCAGCGGTTCGCGCGGCGAGCAAGATTCGGGATATGGACGAATCGCGGCCGTGCCCGTGTAAGCGTGGGGAACCGTTCGGTCGGTGTTGTGGACCGGTGTTGGCGGGGGAGCGGCCAGCGGCTACGGCTGAGGCACTGATGCGTTCGCGCTATACCGCATTCGCGGTCGGCGATGCCGAGTACCTGCTGCGGTCCTGGCATCCGCGCACCCGTCCGCAGACGCTCGAGCTGGATCCGGACCAGCGCTGGCTCTTTCTGGAGATCCTGCGCACCGAGCGTGGCGGACCATTCGACGATGCGGGCACCGTCGAGTTCATCGCCCACTACCGCGCTGGCGGACGACGCGGATCCCTGCACGAGGTCAGCAGATTCACTCGAGTGGATGGCGCCTGGGTCTACCTCGACGGCGTCATCGAACCATGACGGGTAGCGTGCCACCCATGCCACGTGTCGCGATCGAGTACTGCACGCAATGTCGCTGGCTGCTGCGTGCGAGCTGGATGGCACAAGAATTGTTGAGCACCTTCGCCACCGAACTCGGTGAGGTGGCCCTGATCCCGGGCACCGGTGGCGTCTTCCGCATCACCGTCGACGATGACCAGGTCTGGGAGCGCAAAGCAGACGGCGGTTTTCCCGATATCGCCGTGCTCAAACAACGCGTACGCGACCGCGTAGCCCCCGACCGTGACCTCGGTCACGCGGACGCGCGTGACTGATCACCACGCCAACGCGAACTGCAGTGTCGTTCGCGGACCGGCGATGACCGCTGAAACTATCGTGACATCCGCTGAACCGGGCGACTGATCCCAGCCGTTGCGGCCTGCGCGAGCGTGATATCGAACACTCCGATCACCCGCGCCCGAACCATCGGCGAATCAGCAGCCGCAGCCGCCACCGCAGCACCCACCACCAGCGGGCCGCGGCGCCGGAGCCGGTGACGGTGCGCCACCGCCAACCCTGCTGACCGTGGCAAATGTGGTCAGCAGCTTGACCGTGTCGTCGTGACCATTGGGGCAGGCCGCCGGATTCGAGGCCTCCGCCATCGGGCGGTTGACATCGAAGGTGTCGCCACAGCTGCGGCAGCGGAAGCTATAACTCGGCATCGGCCCAGCGTAGCGCCCGGGTGCGGTGATGCGTCTTACCCGTACCACCGTCCGGTTGGACGTACTCTCGATAAGAGATCGCTAGGTTGCTGGACCCGGCTGGAGCAAACTCACAGCGCACTGCCCGGGTCGTAGGCGGGAGGTGCGGAAAGACCATGAGCGAGCGCAGCGAGCGAATCATAGGCGCAGCCACGCGAGTGGGCATGACGGAGCCGAGCGCCAGCGAGGTGCAGTCATGAGCACTCAGTTCGATACCGAACTGGACTCCGAGGTCGGCGACACCGAGCCGGTAGCGCAAACGACCTGGGGCCGGGTGAGTGGACGCTGGGACGGACCCGTCGCGGTGTGGCGCAGCATTCCGTACGCATCCACGCCGGTGGGGCCGAACCGGTTCCGGCCACCGCTGCCGCCGCGGCCATGGGACGGCGTCCGCGAATGTAGGACCTTCGGCGAGATCGCACCGCAGACGATGGGCAATATGGTTCCGGTCGACTCCGATCTGCGGATGGGGGAGGACTGCCTGTGGCTCAATGTCTTCTCGCCCCGCAGTTCCGCCGATACGGGTGCGCCGCGGCCGGTGCTGGTGTGGCTGCACGGCGGCGCCTACTGCCTCGGCACCGCGGCCCAGGGCATCTACGACGGCCGCAAGCTGGCCGAAGCCGGTGACGTCGTGGTGGTGACGGTCAACTATCGGCTCGGTGCGCTCGGCTTCCTCGATCTGTCCTCGCTGTCCAGTGAATTCACACCCAATCTCGGTCTGCACGACCAGATCGCCGCGCTGGAGTGGGTGCGCGACAATATCGCCGCATTCGGCGGCGATCCGGGCAATGTGACCCTGTTCGGTGAATCGTCCGGCGCCGGATGCGTTACCGCATTGCTGACTTCGCCGCCAGCAGCCGGGCTGTTCCACCGGGCCATCGCGCAAAGCCCGCCCGCGACAACGGTTTTCGGCCAGGAGCGGGCCGCCCGTGTCGCGCAACGCTTTCTGGAACTGATGGAACTGCCATTCGTCCGCGCGAATGAATTGCTGGAGTGCCCGATCGAACGGATCGTGTCCGCGGCCGGCGTACTGCTCGACGAGATTCCGTTGCAGGAGCCGGGCAGGCTGGCCGCCGCGCCGGTCGTCGACGGCGATCTGGTCCCGACCTATCCGATCGACCGCTTCCAGCGCGGCCACTCACATCGCGTGCCGCTGATCATCGGTACCAATAAGGACGAGGCGTCCCTGTTCCGCGTGCTGCGTTCGCCGATCATGCCGGTGACCCCCGACGCGGTGAACGCGATGCTGCGCGACGTGGCTGCCAACCATCCCGATATGTCGCCCGAGCGCATCGCCGAAATCACCTCGGCCTACCCGGATCTCGCGAAAACCCGTGGTGCGCTGGCCATGTCGACCGATGCGGCCTTCCGCATGCCGGCCCACTGGGTCGCCGACGGCCATGCCGCGCACTCGCCGACCTGGATGTACCGCTTCGACCATGCGACGCCGATGCTGAAGGCAGCCCGCGTCGGCGCCGGTCATGCCACCGAATTGCCTTATGTTTTCGGCAATTTCGGCACACTGAACCACGACCCCACCTTCTGGCTCGGCGGCCGCAAGGTGGCCATGGAGGTCTCCGGCCGCATGCAGCGCCGCTGGCTCGCCTTCGCCACGCACGGCGTTCCCGCCGCACTCGACGGTTCCAAACACTGGCCTCCTTACCGCCCCACCACCCGCCCCACCCTGCTCATCGACAATATCGACCGGGTAATCGACAACCCGGACCGCGACTTGCGCACCGCTTGGGGCGAACAGGCCGTCGGCTTCAGCTGAGGATCGCCGCAACGTGTGTGCTGGGTGCGGTCGTCATACCGAACGGGATTTCGGTTCGGGGGCGGTGCGCAGGTGGGCACGTTCGCCCTGTTTGCCGAAGAGGCTGAGGAATTCGACCGGTTCGGAGTCGGCGGTGCCGAACCAGTGTGGGACGCGGGTATCGAATTCGGCGGCTTCGCCGGGGGTGAGGACGACATCGTGTTCGCCGAGGATCAGGCGCAGACGTCCGTTGAGGACGTAGAGCCATTCGTAGCCCTCGTGAGTTTTGGGGTCGGGTTCCTTGCGGCTGGTGGCGGGAATGACGAGTTTGTATGCCTGGATACCGCCCGCGCGGCGGGTCAGGGGCAGCATGGTCATGCCGTGGCGAGTGACCGGGCGTAGGTGGATGCGCGGGTCGCCGGTGGGTGGCGCGTCGACCAGTTCGTCGAGGGTGACGCCGTGTGCCCTGGCCAGGGGCAGCAGTAGTTCGAGTGTTGGACGGCGGGCGCCGGATTCGAGCCGGGACAGGGTGCTCACCGAGATGCCGGTCGCCGCCGACAGTTCGGCCAAGGTGGTTTCGCGCTGGCGTCGCAGCACGCGCAACCGAGGTCCGACCGCGTCGAGTGCATGGCCGAGGTCGTTGTCCATGCCGTCAGTTTGCCATATCGGCAAGTTTGTTTGCCAAACTTGCGGTCGGTCCCGCATGGTCGTCGGGAGGAGGTGGTCATGGTGATCGATCAGCTGAACAACGACTATGACGTGGTGGTGATCGGCGGCGGCGCGGCGGGATTGAGCGGCGCGCTGATGCTGGCCCGGATGCGACGTTCGGTGGTCGTATTCGATGCGGGCCATCCGCGCAACGCCCCGGCCGAGGGCGTGCACGGACTACTCGCCCGCGACGGGACCCCGCCCGGCGAGTTGCTGGAGCGTGGTCGCGCGGAGGTCCACGGCTACGGCGGCCAGGTGGTGGGCGGCGAGGTCACCGACGTGGTGCGCGATGCGGAGGGTTTCACGGTGACCGTCGACGGCCGATCGGTGCGGGCCCGCCGACTGTTGCTGACCACCGGGCTGGTCGATGAGCTGCCGGAGGTGCCGGGGTTGCGCGAGCGATGGGGCCGGGATGTGATCCATTGCCCGTACTGCCACGGCTGGGAGGTTCGCGATCTGGCTATCGGCGTGCTCGGGACCGGGCCGATGTCGGTGCACCAGGCGTTGCTATTTCGTCAGTTGAGCGCCGATGTCGTCGTCTTCTCGCACACCATGGCACCGCTGACCGCCGAGCAATCGGAGGAGTTGGCCGCCCGCAGTATTCGCGTGGTGGACGGTGCGGTGACCGCACTGCACATCGTTGACGACCGCATCGCCGGAGTCCGATTGACCGATGGCACCGTGGTCGCCCGTGATGTGGTGACCGTTGGGTCGCGCATGGTGGCCCGCGCGCCGTTCCTCACCAGCCTCGGACTGCGCCCGACCGAACACCCGGCCGGGGTGGGCGAGTACATCCCCACCGACCCGACCGGCCGAACCGATGTCCCCGGCGTCTGGGCGGCGGGCAATGTCACCGATCTGATGGCTCAGGTCGGGGCCGCTGCGGCGGCGGGCGCGGCCGCGGCAGCCCAGATCAACGCGGATCTGGTCGCCGAGGAGACCAGCCGAGCAGTCGCGGCATACCGGGAACCGTTCTCGGTGGGGACCGAAGCGCAACTGTGCGAGGTGGTGATGGGCGATCGTCGGCACGGCATCTGACGTCTTTCGGCTGCGCCGAGCAGCCCCGGTCGCCGAGGACTCCCGCTAGCGGACTCGGAACCCTTCTCGGTGGAACGCGCCTGGTAGGCGGTCACCGCCTACCAGGTCTCGGCCGGAGTCGAAGCGCGCCGGTACGAACGGGCAACCGGCGATCGCCACGGCTTGTAGCGCGGTGAAACGATGACCCTCATCGAGCTCGGACCGCAGTCGGAGCTCAGACCGCAGTCGGTTCAGGGGCGGGTGCGCGGCGGCCGAGGCGGACCGGCATCCGCTCGTATCCGTGCAACGTGAACAACTGTCGACGTTGCGGCGGCCCGTCGAACTGCAGGTCGGGGAAGCGGTCGAACAGCGACCGCAGCGCGAACGTGGCTTCCATGCGGGCCAGGCTGGCACCGAGACATGCGTGTATACCGCTGCTGAATGTCAGGTGCTCCTTGGCATTTGCGCGGCCGACATCGAAGACGTCGGGATCGGCGAAGACCGCAGGATCTCGGTTCGCGCCCGCCAGCGACAGCACGACCGTACTGCCCTTGTGCAGCCGCACACCCTCGAGTTCCAAGTCGGTCGATGCGATTCGTGCCGTCGTCTGCACCGGAGCATCGATCCGCAATACCTCTTCGACCGCGTTCGACCAGAGGTCCGGTTCGGCCCGCAACCGATCCAATTGTTCCGGGTGCGTGACCAATTGGGCGACGCCATTGCCGATCAGATTGACCGTGGTCTCGAATCCCGCACCCATCAGCAGGCTCGCACTCGCCTTCAATGCGTAGTCATCGAGTTCACCTGCGGTGACCAGGCTGCTGAGGATGTCGTCCCCCGGCTCGCGGCGCAGGCGCACGATATGCCCGTCGAGGTAGTCGTTCATCAACTCCATCGACCCGAGCGCACGACGGAACGCTCGCCAGGAGATGCCGACGTCGAGCAGCGGCGTCATCCGATCCCCCCAGTCCAGGAACACCTTGCGGTCCTTTTCCGGGAATCCGAGCATTTCCGAGATGATGGCGATCGGCACCTGCGCGGCATAGGACTCGATCAGATCGGCCGAGCCACCCGATGGCAGCGCGTCGAGGAGTTCCTCGGTCACCGTCTCGACTCGATCGCGCAATCTGCCGATCGCGCGCGGGGTGAAGGCCGATGCGACCGGCTTGCGCATCCGCGTATGCTCCGGCGGGTCGATGACCAGCATCGACGGCGGCTCGACCGGGTTGGGCGGTAACGGAAGCCGTTGGGCGAGCAGTTGCAACGGCTTGGGGATATTGAAAGTGTCGCTGGTGCGAACACCGAACCGGTTGTCCCGCAGGACAGTTCGGCACAGATCGTAGTCGAAGCTGGCCCACGCGATCGGGGTGCGCTGCAGCCGACCTCGGCCGCGCAGTTGCTCGATCAGTGGGTAGGGATCGGCCAAGCCGTCCGGTCCGCCCATCAGTTGGGCGAATGGATCACCGCGCCGCGCCTGCGTGCGCAGGGCCAACCGTGGCGCACCCTGCACCGACAACCAGCGGAACCAATATTGCGGCTTCATCTCTCACCAACCCCATCGTTGCGCGACAATTCCACCGTACGCACTGCTCGGCCGGGGTGGAACGTCCCATGGTCGGACGCCCACCTATACCGGGGTAGGAGGTCAGCCGCGCTGCGCGGTGACCCGCTCGGATTCGATGCGCCGCTCGCGCAGGGCCGGATCGGGATTGACCACCTGCACCAGCGCGGCACCCGCGACCAGCACCGAGACGAATCCGTCGATCAGTTCGGCGGCGGTATCCCACGACGTGCTCGACAGCACCCGGTCACCCTCGGCGAACCCCTGCCGCAGTGCGGACTTCCTGGCCTCGGCCAGCACCTCCGAAACCGGCATGCCATCCAGCGCCACCCCGGTGCCGCGGGGCAGGAAGTGGTCCCCGTGCACTCGCACGGACGTGGCGAAATCGGTGATGCCGAGCGGCAGATCGCGCACCGGCATCCCGAAGGCGTCCAGCGATAGCGCGGCGACCTCCGCGATACCGTCGGTCTCATCGAGTCGTTCGGCGGTGGCCAGCGCCAGATCGGCGTCCGGATCGGGCCCGAGCACCACCTCGGTCCCGGCCCACCAGCAGCCGAGCAGGACCGCCGCGGTCTGCCAGTGTGCCGGCAGCAGCACCGCGACCCTGGCGCCCGGGCTCAGCCCGAATTCGTCGCGAATCAAATTGGCGGTCTTGGCCGCCCAGTTCGCCAGCGTCAGCCCGGATAGCTCGATCCGGGCACCGGTGGCATCGTCGTAGTAGGTGACGCGCGGACCCGTGGGATCGCGCTCGAGGATCGGATCCAGCACCGCCTCGGTGAGGGTCAGTGCGTGGTCTCGGTCACGCATCGGTCAATTCGCGCATGGTTAGTTCACGCATTTCGGTCCGTTCTGGCCTGCGTCGATCGGTGGGGCGGGCGGCACGGGTGTTGCGGTGCTCGACGTTGTGGAGAAGTCGAACACGCGGCCCGCGCCCGAGCCCGGACCAGAATAGTCGCTTGCCAGTATGACGCTGACGGAATCGGAGGACAACGAAGTATCGGAGACGATGCTCAGCCCGCCGAGTGCCTTCGCGACCGCCTTGGCCTTCGGATTCGAGGTATCCGCCACAAGGACTCGGCTGCTGCTGACACCGAGCCCGGTGTAGTTGCCGACCAGCCCCTCCTGGAATCCCTTGGCTGTCAATGCCTGTGCCACCTGACGGGCCAGCCCGCCGACCCCGCTCGCGTTGAATACGCTGACGCTCACCGACGCCGGATCGATTGTCGGCTCGGCATGATCGTCCGACTTACCATCGACCAGCCCCGCCACATACGACTTGACCGCCTTCGGATCGACCCGCACGACCGATTCGCCATCGCTGGTCGTGTCGTTGAGATCGGCGACCGGCACCGTCTCGAAACTGACCTGACCGCCTGTCAGATCCTTCAGCTGCTGCAGAAACGCGAGCACATCCCAATTGTCGTCCAGCACAACGGTGCGCCCTACCGCCTCACTGAGATTCTTCAACTTGCCGGGATTGCTGAGCGTTTTGGCACTGAGCACCCGGCCGACCAGCTGCGCCATGAAGACCTGCTGGCGCACGATCCGGTCCAGGTCACCGCGCGGCAGATCGTGGCGCTGACGCACGAAGCTCAAAGCCTTTGGGCCGTCGAGCTTCTGGCGGCCCGCGGGGAAATCGGCGCCGGACATCCATTCGTCGGCCGGATTGTTCAGGCAGACCTCGACCCCGCCGACCGCGTCGGTCAGCAGCACGAAGCCGAGCAGACTGACCTCGGCGTAATGATCGACGGTAATGCCGGTGAGATTGGCGACGGTCTTGATCAGCGCCTGACGGCCCGCCTGGGTGGACTGTTTATCCGCGTCGGCCTCCGAGACGCCCTGTTTGACCAGCTCGAGCCGCTTAGCCTCCTTGGTCGAGCCATAGGCCGAGTTGATCTTGCCCATGCCGAGGCCGGGAATGTCGACATAGGAGTCGCGCGGAATGGAGATGGCGGTGGCGGAGCGGCCGTCGTTCGGGACGCGGATCAGCACGATGGTGTCGGTATTGGTGCCGACCTCATCGCCCGCGTGCAGGGTGGCGCGCTCGCTATTGCTGAGGGGATTGCCGTGTGCGTCGGTGCGGCTGTCCACGCCGACCATCAGGATGTCGACGGCGCCGTCGCTGCCGCCGCCGAGCCCGAGGCCGCCGATGCGCTCGATATTCGAGATCAGCGAGTCGACACTGTGCCAGGCGAATCCGGTAATGAGTAGGACCAGCACCGCTCCTGCCGCGATGAGCGCGCGCAGTGGTCCGACGCCGCCCTCGGTCCCGGATGGTTGCGACGGCACTGTCGCCCTCTCCTTCTGCCGCACCACTGCTTCCTCTCGCCGAACCGGGCATCCATCCCGAGCACC
Organism: Nocardia sp. CA-107356; assembly: GCF_050946365.1. Lineage (NCBI taxonomy): Bacteria > Bacillati > Actinomycetota > Actinomycetes > Mycobacteriales > Nocardiaceae > Nocardia > Nocardia sp. CA-107356. Next base: position 1,764,442 of record NZ_CP191992.1, read on the forward strand.
ACTGTGCTCGCCGAGCGCTCCCGGCTGATGTTCTGCCTGTGCAGCGCCGGTTTCGTCGAAGGCGACACGTCGCTGACTCGACCGCCCCGCCTCCAGTAGCCCCCGTCTTCGTTGCGTCAAGGCTAGCCAACGGTTATCCGAGCGGACCTCAACCGCAGGTGTCACGGCGTGCCAGACTCGTGCCCGTGACCGCGATATCGTCCTCCTCGACCGCAGCCGCGCGCCTCGTCGTGACCGGGGCGGGCGGGCAGTTGGGGCGCGAACTCTTGCGCCGCGCACCCGCCGCCCGCGCCTTCGGTCACGGTGCGTTGGACATCACTGACGCCAGCGCGGTGCGTGCCGTGCTCGAACCGGGTGATGTGGTGCTGAACTGCGCCGCCTTCACCGCCGTCGACCAGGCCGAATCCGATCCCGATGCCGCCTTCGCCGGTAATGCGACCGGACCGGCCGTACTCGCCGCGGCCTGCGCGCGGGTCGGCGCCCGGCTGATCCATATTTCGACCGATTACGTGTTCGCGGGTACCAACGACAAGCCGTACGACACCGAGGACCCGACCGATCCAGCGACCGTGTACGGCCGTTCCAAATCGGCGGGCGAGCAGGCCGTGCTGGAACTGGCGCCACACGCTCATGTGGTGCGCACGGCGTGGGTATACACCGGGCGCGGAAGCGATTTCGTCGCCACCATGGTCCGGCTGGAACGCGAACGTGACACCGTCGACGTGGTCAGCGATCAGCTCGGCTCCCCGACCTACGCCGCCGATTTGGCCGAGGGACTTCTGGAATTGGCGGGTCGCCCCGACGCACCCCGGGTCCTGCACGCGACCAACGCCGGCCAGGCCAGCTGGTTCGACTTCGCGCGGGCGATATTCGCCGGACTCGGCGCGGACCCGACTCGGGTCCGCCCGTGTGACTCGACCGCATTTCCGAGACCCGCACGGCGCCCGGCATATTCGGTGTTGTCCAACCGTTCCTGGGCCGATGCGGGACTGACACCGCTGCGGCCATGGGAGGCCGCACTCGGGGACGCGCTGTCGAGGTTGTCCGGCTAGGCTGGGCGGTCGTGAATGAGCGTCAGCGAGTGAACCGAAAGCACAGCGCGCCTTCGCGCACGGCGGAGCCGAGCGTCAGCGAGGCGCAGTCGTGAGCGATTCTGTGGCCCCCGGTGGGCTTGTCGTCGTCACGGTGACTTATTCACCTGGCGAACACCTCGAGCACTTCATCACCACGCTGGCCGCTGCCACCAGCGAAAAGCCGCAGGTGATTCTCGCCGACAACGGGTCGGTCGATGGGACGCCGGAGCTGGCGGCGGAGGCGAACTCGCACGTGCGACTGCTACGGACCGGCGGCAATATCGGCTACGGCGGGGCGATCAACCGGGCGGTCGCGGAGATCGATCCGAGCGTCGAATTCATCGTCATCTCCAATCCCGATATCCGCTGGGGCGCCGATTCCATCGACAAACTGCTCGCCGCCGCGAAGCGCTGGCCGCGGGCGGGCGCGATCGGGCCGATGGTGCGCGAACCCGACGGCAGCGTCTACCCCTCCGCGCGCTCGGTCCCAGGCCTGCTCGACGGCGCCGGACATGCCATTCTCGGCACGGTGTGGCCGTCCAACCCGTGGACGCTGCGCTACCGCCAGGACAACGAGGAGATCTCCGAGCGGGCCGTCGGCTGGCTGTCCGGGTCGTGCCTGCTGGTGCGGCGCGCGGCCTTCGATTCGATCGACGGCTTCGACTCCCGCTACTTCATGTACATGGAGGATGTGGACTTCGGCGACCGGATGGGCAAGGCGGGCTGGCACAACGTCTTCGTGCCCGACGCCGAGGTCACCCATGCCAAGGGGCATGCGGCAGGACGCCATCCCGAGGTCATGCTGCCCGCCCATCACGCGAGCGCATACCGATTCCAGGCCGATCGGCATCCGCACTGGTGGCAGGCACCGTTGCGGCTCGCGTTGCGCACCGGACTTGCGATCCGTTCCCGAATTGCGGTTCGATCTGCGCTGCGTCAACAGGCGCGGGAAGCTCAGGGCTAGCGTCACAACTTCGGCACGCAATGGTGCCCGGCGCGTGTCGCTGGGTACTGAAACTGGTGTCGAAGGATGTCTCGGGCGCACCAGCGAGGACGATCCACTGTGAACAGGGGAGCATGATGGCAGGAAATGCAGGCACCGACGCCGTGATTCTGGTCGGCGGTCAGGGCACGCGGTTACGTCCGCTGACCCTGTCGGCGCCCAAGCCGATGCTGCCGACGGCCGGGCTGCCGTTCCTCACCCACTTGCTCGCCCGCATCGCCGATGCCGGGATCAGCCACGTTGTGCTCGGCACCTCGTTCAAGGCGGAGGTCTTCGAGGAGCACTTCGGCGACGGTGCCGAACTCGGTCTCGAGCTCGAGTACGTCACCGAGACCGAACCGCTCGGTACCGGCGGCGGGATTCGCAATGTGCTGCCCAAGCTGCGCGCGGACAACATCATGGTGTTCAACGGCGACGTGCTGGGCGGTACCGATCTCGGCGCGATCCTGGACACCCACGAGTCCACCAACGCGGATGTGACACTGCACCTGGTCCGGGTGAGCGATCCGCGCGCATTCGGCTGCGTACCGACCGACGAGGACGGCCGGGTCACCGCCTTCCTGGAGAAGACCCAGGACCCGCCGACCGACCAGATCAACGCCGGTTGCTATGTCTTCCGCCGCGAATACATCGAGAAGATCCCGGCAGGTCGCCCCGTCTCGGTGGAGCGTGAGGTCTTCCCGGCGCTGCTCGCCGAGGGTGCCCGCGTCCAAGGTCATGTCGACTCCTCCTACTGGCGCGATATGGGCACCCCCGAGGACTTCGTCCGCGGCTCCGCCGACTTGGTTCGCGGCATCGCCCCCTCCCCGGCTCTGCCCGGCCAGCGCGGAGAATTCCTGGTCCACGAGGGCGCTGGTGTAGCACCCGGCGCCCTGCTGATCGGCGGTACCGTCGTCGGCCGCGGCGCCGAAGTGGGCGCCGGAGCCCGCCTCGACGGCGCGGTGCTGTTCGACGGCGCCCGCATCGAAGCCGGTGCCACCGTGGAACGCTCCATCATCGGCTTCGGCGCCCGCATCGGCCCCCGCGCCCTCGTTCGCGACGCCGTCATCGGCGACGGCGCCAACGTAGGCGCCCGCTGCGAACTACTACGCGGCGCCCGAGTCTGGCCCGGCGTAGACATCCCCGACGGCGGCATCCGCTTCTCCACCGACGTCTGACACCGAGCCACATCTCGCATTTCGGCGTGAGCGCGAGCTCGACCATGCGCGGCGAGGTGTGGCCCGTCCGGACATGCAGGAGTTGGGATCAGCCGTGATCAGCGTGGAGTTTCCCGCATACATGACAGATTCGATGTGGGGTAGGAAGTCGATCCGCGCTCACGCCGGGCGGATCTTCCAGATGTAGCGGGTTTTGGGGCGGCCGGCTCGGCCGTAGTCGGATTTTCGGTCGACGAGGCCGTCGTCGGCGAGCTTTTCGAGGTAGCGCCAGGCCGTGATGCGGGAGACGCCGACGGTGGTGGCGGTGTCGGCGGCGGTCAGTCCGCCGGGGGCGTCGCGGACGGTGCGGGAGATTTCGTCGAGGGTTTGCGGTGCAACGCCTTTGGGGGCGGTGGCGCGCTGGTCGGAGGTGCGTAGCGCGCCGAGGGCGCGGTCGATGTCCTGTTGGGAGATGGCGGATTCGCCCGCGGGGAGGGCGGTGCGGAATTCGCGGTAGCGTTCGAGTTTGTCGCGGAAGGCGGCGAAGGTGAACGGTTTGAGGAGATAGAGGACCACGCCGTAGGAGACGGCGGTGCGCACCATGGCCAGGTCGCGGGCCGAGGTGATGGCGATGACATCGGGGCGGGGCGCGAGGCCGGTCAGGGCGGCGGCCACATCGAGGCCGCTGGCGTCGGGCAGGCCGATATCCATGAGTACCAAGTCGATCGGTGCATTCTCGGCGGCCGCATCGGCGGCGGCGCGCATGGCCTCGCGGCCGGTGTGCGCGACGGCGACCGGGGTGAAGCCGGGAATGCGCTCGACGTACGCGCGGTGCGCCTCGGCGATCAATGGCTCGTCCTCGACGATCAACACTCGGATCATCGCGCATCCTTTCGCGGAATCGTCACCGTCACGGCGCTTTCCGGATCTCGCTCGGTACCGATCACGCCGCCGTGACGGTCGACCAGTCGGTGTACCAGCGCCAGGCCGAGGCCTTGGTGGTCGGCTTTGGTGGAGTAGCCGCGTTCGGCGGCGCGAGCGAAGGCTTCCGCCGACATCCCGGGTCCGCTGTCGGCGACCCGCACGAACAGCACCGAGTCCCCGTCCTGCGATCGCACTGCATCGAACGCCGCGGTCAACTCGATCGCGAGCGCCGGATCCGCCGCTGTCGTCGGATCGCCGATGACGTCCGAATTCTGTTGGCGCACGGTAACTTCCACCCATCCCCCGGCGCCCTCGGTGGCCGCGTCGATAGCGTTGTCGATCAGATTGCCCACCAGCGTCACCGTCTCCTGTGCAGACAGCGGCGCGGTCGAATCGAGCGCCGTGTCCTCGGTGATCGTCAGCTCGATGCCGCGTTCGGCGGCCTGGTTGACCTTACCGAGCAGCAGCGCCGCGAGTGCCGGGTCGCCGACCGAGGTCAGCAGCCGATCGATAAGGGCCTGGGACAGTTGGAGTTCGGCGGTCGCGAATTCCACCGCCTCCCGGTAGCGGCCCAATTCCACCATGGTGATCACGGTGTGCAGTCGGTTGGCCGATTCGTGCGCCTGTGCGCGCAGCGATTCCGCGAATCCGCGCACCGAGTCGAGTTCGCCCATCACGGTGCGCAGTTCGGTGTGGTCGCGAATGGTGATCACGGTGCCGATCGGCCGCCGTTCCCAGGTGACGACATCCTGATTGACCAACAGAATCCGATCGGTGGTCACGTGCATCTCGTCACGGACCACACCCCAGCTCATGCGCTGCATCGAGATCGGCAGATCGCCGTGTTCGACCACACCGTCGGGCAGATCGAGCAACCTGCGCGCCTCATCGTTGACGACCTCCGCGCGCTCACCGGTCGGGCCGAAGACCACCAGCCCCTCGTGGATCGAATGCAGCACCGCGTCGTGCTGTTCGTACAGCGTGCGCAGCTCGTCCGGCGCGAGGCCGTGCGTCTGGCGGCGGATCCGGCGACTCAACAGGAAGGATCCGGCCGCCGCGACCGCGAGGCCTGCGGCGGCGACGCCGAGGATCAGTGGCAGTTGCGTGCCGACCTGTGCGCCGATCCGTGCTCGGGTGACACCGGCTGAGACCAACGCGATGATGCGCCCGTTCTCGTAGACGGGGGTGACCGCGCGGATGGAGGGACCGAGCGTGCCGGTGAAGGTCTCGGTGAAGGTCTCCCCGGCCAGCGCCCGATCGATATTGCCGCTGAACGGCTGCCCGATGCGCTCGGGCATGGTGTGGGTGTACCTGGTCCGGTCCGGCGCCATCACCACGATGAAGTCCATACCGGTCTGGATCCGGGTCCGTTCGGTCACCGGTTGTAGCAACGCGGTGGGATCGGGGGTGTGCAGTGCCTCGATGGTGGAGGGGGCCTGTGCGACGGCCACCGCGACATCGGTGACTTCCCGTGCGGTGGTCACATCGCTGTCGTGCCTGGCGTCCAGCACCGCTAGGACCGCTCCGATGGCGATGACCAGCCCGAGCACCACGAGCTGGAGCACGAAGGCCTGTCCGGCCAGCGATAGCCGACCGTGTCCCCCGTGTTTCTCACCGCGCAACACTGTCTTTCCCTCGAACCATTGAACGTAATGCACCAAAGCGTGACCGCGGTCACCTCTAGCCGCCAACATTGTGCACGTGAGGGCGTGAGCCACCTCACGCCGGTACCACTGAAGAGGACTTTTCCCGCTATGAGCGATGTGCAGAAACGACAGCCGCGCGACCGCACCCACTGGCTGTACATGGGTGTCATCGTCGCCGTAATCGCGGGAATTCTGGTCGGCTGGCTGGCGCCCGAATTCGGTCAGGACGTGGGACCGCTCGGCACCATGTTCGTCAATCTGATCAAGATGATGATCGCGCCGGTCATCTTCTGCACGATCGTGCTCGGCATCGGATCGGTGCGCTCGGCGGCCAATGTCGGCAAGGTCGGTGGGCTGGCGCTCGGGTACTTCCTGGTGATGTCGACGGTCGCGCTCGCCATCGGTCTGGTCGTCGGCAACCTGCTCGAGCCGGGCTCCGGCATGAATATCGCCAAGACCGCCAAACAGGGCGCGAAGCTGGCAGATCAGGCGCACGCCGCGGGCGGCACCTGGGACTTCATCCAGAGCATCATTCCGACCACCCTGGTCTCCTCGCTGACCACGGGCAGCGTGCTGCAGGCGCTGTTCATCGCGATGCTGGTCGGGTTCGCGTTGCAGGCCATGGGCACGACGGGGGAGCCGATTCTGCGCGGTATCGCGTCGCTGCAGAAGCTGGTGTTCCGGATCCTGTCGATGATTCTGTGGCTGGCCCCGATCGGCGCGTTCGGCGCGATCGCGAATGTGGTCGGCAAGACCGGCCTGGACGCGGTGAAGCAGTTGGCGCTGTTGATGGTCGCGTTCTATCTGACCTGTCTGGTCTTCATCTTCGGGGTGCTCGGCGTGCTGCTGTGGGCGGTATCGCGGGTGTCGATCTTCAAGTTGGTCCGGTACCTGGCCCGGGAATACCTGCTGATCCTTGGCACCTCGTCCTCGGAGTCCGCGCTGCCGCGGCTGATCGCGAAGATGGAGCATCTCGGCGTCGAACGGACCACCGTTGGTGTCGTTGTGCCGACCGGATATTCGTTCAATCTGGACGGCACCGCCATCTACCTGACCATGGCGTCGCTGTTCATCGCCGATGCGATGGGCAAACCGCTCAGCATCGGTGAGCAGGTCGGCCTGCTGCTGTTCATGATCGTCGCGTCCAAGGGGGCGGCCGGAGTCACCGGCGCGGGTCTGGCCACGCTGGCGGGCGGGCTGCAGAGCCATCGCCCCGAACTGCTCGATGGCGTCGGCCTGATCGTCGGCATCGACCGGTTCATGTCCGAAGCCCGTGCGTTGACCAACTTCTCGGGCAATGCCGTCGCGACCGTGCTGGTCGGCACCTGGACCAAGACCATCGATCTGGAGTGGGTCCAGTCGGTCCTCGACCGCAAACTGCCCTTCGACGAGCAGACCATGGTCGACGATGGCCACGGCCCGCGGACACAGCAGGAGCCCGACGCCGTGGACATGGTCAAGGCGTAGTGCCTCGTCCGGAAAGGTCGACTAGGAGATAAGCCGTGACCGCCGAAAGATGGTTCCCGCCAGAAGATGATCTGCACCTGCGGATCTGGATGGCCGGTGTGGTCTTCGATTACACCGCCACCGCGGCAGCGGTATCCAATCTGATCCACGATTGGCGGCGAAAACACTGGTGCACAATCGAATTGATTCGCGAAACCGTCGAAGAATGCCGGCTGCTACCGCGTCTGCCGTGCGAGCGCTTGTTCATCGGGCCGTAACCAGCAGCGCCGACCGAGCACCGCGACAGAAGATGTGGCACCGAACTCTTCGACTACCGGGTCAACCTTTCCGGATCTAGCTCTTCTCGAAATACGAAGGGGTCCTGCAAGATTGCAGGGCCCCTTCGTGGTGTGCGGCTCAACTGGCCCACTTCTCCGGGTTCAGGTGGTGCTGGGTGATCGCGGTGGCGTGCCCATGCCCGAAGCCGTGCTCGGACTTCAGCCACTCGACGAGTTCCTTGTGCGACTTCAGGTTCGAGGCGACCATGGCGGCCTTCCAGTCGTCGATGGCGCGGCCGTATTCGGCTTCGATCGACGGGAAGTAGGACGTGGGGCCCTTGGGCTTGGTGGTCATGTTCGTCTCCCGTATTCGCTGGGTGTTCAGCGATATCGACGGGGCCGCTTGCCGAAATTCATCGGTGCGAGCGGGGTTGTGTCCCGGATCACGAACGCCGGCGCCGACCTCGCGGTGTGCGAGGTCGGCGCCGGGTGGTCCGGTTGCGGCGAAACCTGGTGTCGACCAGCGGGATCCGAATGATCAGGCGTTGACGACGGCGCGCTGGGAGTCCTGCCGATCCGCGACGGTGTGCTCGCGGATCAGCAGCGCACCCGTGGTGGCGACCAGCGCGGCGGTGAGGCCGTGGATGCCGAAGGCGGCGGCGGTGGATCCGCCCCAGCTGAGGACGGTGAGCATGTCACCGGTCGGGACCAGCGCGATCACCAGGGTCACGATGCCGAGGGCGTAGCGCTGTTTGGTGGCGAGCAGCACCAGGATGATCAGCGCGGAGACGACGTCGCGGACGCCCTTGAGGTTCATGAACGCGACCGCATCGCCCGACGGCCATTCCGGCAGGCCGAACCCGGTGGCGATGGTTTCCGGGGTGACCAGGTAGCTGATACCGATGTAGAGGATGAAGGCCGCGCCGATGAGGGAAAGGGCGGTGGCGATGCGCGAGATGGTCATGGTGTGCTCCTCGTACTTGCTGCTCTGATATCTAGCGGCGCTAGGTTCGAGAGCAACGATAGCGGAGCTTTGTTAGCTTGTCTAGCGCTGCTAGAATTTCTGTCATGACCACGCAGAACCGCAAAGAACGCGAACGCGCCGAACGCCATCAGCGGATCATCGACACCGCCCGCGAGCTCGCGGAAACGTCGGGCTGGGAGGCGGTGACCGTGCGCCGCCTCGCCGAGAAGATCGAATACAGCCAGCCGGTGCTCTACAGCCACTTCGCGGGCAAGGCGGCGATCGTCTCCGCCGTCGCGGAGGAAGGTATCGCCGATCTGACCGCACGACTGCGTGAGCGGCGGGCCCACGTGAAGACCCCGGTCGAGGCGCTCGAAGCCATGGTGCGCGGCTACCTGGACTTCGCGATCGAGAACCCGGCCCGCTACGACGCGATGTTCGTACTCAACACCGAACTCACCTTCGGCAACGATGCCCCGCAGGTGCTGCGCGACGCGTTCGGCGAGATCCAGAGCGCCTACGCGCCGTTCGCGGGCGAGTTCGATCTGCAGGCGGGGACCGAGGTGGTCTGGAGCACACTGCACGGCATCGCCACCCTGGATCGCAGCGGTCGGCTGGTCGACGAGTTGCGCGAAGAGCGCATCCGGGTACTGCTCGGCCAATGGACCCATCAGGGCGCGAATGGGTGACCGATACCTCTGACGGCTGACGGCACGGCCCGGGTCGGCGCGGCAGAATCGAGGTATGCCTGATGTCGTCGTCGTCGGTTCCGGTCCCAATGGTCTCGCCGCGGCGGTGATCCTGGCCCGTGCCGGTCTCGACGTCGAGGTGTACGAGGCGGAGCACACCGCGGGCGGTGGTTGCCGCACGGCGGAACTGACGCTGCCCGGATACCGGCACGACGTATGTGCCGGTGCGCATCCGATGGCATTGGCATCACCGTTCTTTCGCGCCTTCGACTTGGCGGCGCACGGTGTCGAGTTGCTCGCGCCCGAGGTGTCCTACGCGCATCCACTCGACGGCGGTACGGCCGCGGTGGCGTGGCGCGATCTCGACCGCACCGCCACGGATCTCGGCCGTGACGGCGCCGCGTGGCGGTCGCTGTTCGGGCCGCTGGTTCGGCATTGGCGGGAGGTGGTCGATCTCGCGATGTCGGATCTGCGCCGCCCACCCGCCGATCCGCTGACCGGATTGCGTTTCGGGCTGCGGGTGCTCGAGCAGGGATCACCCCTGTGGAATATCCGATTTCGGGAGCAGGCGGCCCCGGCACTGCTGACCGGCGTCGCCACGCACGCGATCACGCCGCCGCGCGCCATCCCCGCGGCCGGAGCGGGCATGCTGCTCGCCACGCTCGCCCACGCCGGTGGCTGGGTGCTGCCCCGCGGCGGGAGTCAGGCCATAGCGGACGCGCTGATCGCCGAACTCGAACGCCTCGGCGGCAAGATCGTCATTGGGCACCGGGTCGATTCGCTCGACGAATTCGGCGGCGCGCGTGCAGTTGTGCTGGACACCGCGCCCGCCGAACTGCTGCGTCTGGCGGGCGACCGGCTGCCGGATCGCTACGCAAAGGGTTTGCGGCGCTTCCGTTATGGCGGCGCGGCCTGCAAGGTCGACTTCGCGCTCACCGGACCGGTGCCATGGCAGGCGCCCGGATGCGAACTCGCCGGAACGCTGCACCTGGTCGGCACCCGCGCCGAGGCGATGACCGCCGAAAAGGCCATCGCCGCAGGACAACACGCGGACCGTCCGTACGTGCTCGCCATCCAGCCCGGTGTGGTCGACCCGACCAGGGCGCCCGCGGGTGGTCACACGCTGTACACCTACGCGCATGTCCCGAACGGCTCGACCCGCGATATCAGCGCCGCCGTCATCGCCCAGGTGGAACGTTTCGCCCCGGGCTTCACCGACCTGATCCTGGCGAAGAATGTCGTCACCGGCGCCGAAATGCCCACCCATAATGCCAACTACATCGGCGGCGATATCTCCGCGGGCGCGATGACTCTGCGCCAGTTCGCGTTCCGCCCCGTTCCGCGCTGGAACCCTTACGCCACACCGCTACCCGGCGTCTACCTCTGCTCCGCCTCGACCCCGCCCGGTCCGGGTGTCCACGGCATGTCGGGCCTGCACACCGCCCGCCGCGTGCTGCGCCGGGAGTTCGGAATCCATACCGACCCACTCGACCTGTTGCGCACAGCCCATCCCGCCTAACCCGACCGCACGGTCTGCGGGTCAGACGGTCTGCCTGCGGTAGAGATCCGGTTCCAGATACATCACTCGCGCGGCCGGCACGGCCGCCCGGACCCTGGCCTCCGCGTCGTCGATGGCCGCCGCGATATCCGCGATATCCAACTCGGGCACGATCGAGATCTTGGCCGCGACCAGGATCTCCTCGGGACCGAGGTACTGGGTCTTGAGGTGGATCACCCGGTCGATGCGCGTGCCGTCGACCAGGTTGGCGCGGATCGCCCTGTCCTCTTCCGGCGTCGCGCCCTCACCGATCAGCAGGCTCTGCATCTCCACGATCAGGATCAGCGCGATGATGCCGAGCAGTGCGCCGATGGCCAGCGTGCCGATGCCATCCCAGACCGGATCATCGGTGATCATGGTCAGTCCGACCGCGGCGAATGCGAAGACCAGACCGATGAGTGCGCCGGTGTCCTCGAGCAGCACCACCGGCAGTTCCGGACTGCGCGAATTGCGGATGAACCGCCACCAACTCGCATTTCCCTTGAGCGGGATGGATTCCCGCATCGCGGTGGCGAAGCTGTAACCCTCCAGGCAGATCGCGATGAACAGGATGACGATCGCGACGATCGGATTGCTCAGCTCCTCCGGATGCTGGATCTTGTGGATGCCCTCGTAGATGGCATAGATCGAGCCGAGTGTGAACAGCACCAACGCCACGATGAACGAATAGAAGTAACGGTTGCGCCCGTACCCGAACGGATGCAGTTCATCGGCATCCTGTGCGGCGCGGCGCTGCCCGAGCAGCAGCAGACCCTGGTTGGCGGTGTCCGCGACCGAGTGCACCGCCTCGGCCAGCATCGATCCCGAACCGGTGATGAATGCGCCGACGAACTTCGCCGCCGCGATCCCCGCGTTCGCCGACAACGCGGCGAGAATCGCCTTCTTGCCACCACCAGCCGACATGTAAAGGGTCCTCCCGCTCGTATTGCCGATCTTGGCTAACTTAGCCTGTGGCCGGGCCGAGTCCGAATGCCGGATTCCGGCGCTCGCCGGATGATGGGGCGTTCGGGCAGTGCCGTCAGGCGGCTCCACCGACGCATGCGCAGAACAGCTGCGCATCGCCGTCTACGGCCTGTGCGCGAATCTCGCTGTCGGCAGCCGATATCCATGCCGCGGCACCGCGTTCCAATACCAGTGAGGTCCCGCCCTGCAGTAGCCGCACTCGCCCTGAGGTGCACAGCACGATTCCCGGCCCCGCAGACGTCAGTGGCACCTGCCCGGATCCGGCGGTCAGATCGAAGCGGCGCAGGGCGAACTCCGGCGCTGGTGTCCGGTACCGCACCGATCCGTCGCCCGCCGGTTCCGGCAGTACCACCGGCAGATCGATCGGTTCGAAATCCAGCACCCGCAACAGTTCCGGCACATCGACATGTTTGGGCGTCAGACCGCCGCGCAGCACATTGTCGGAGTTGGCCATGATCTCCACGCCGAGTCCACGCAGATATGCGTGCAGATTGCCGGCTGCGAGGAACAGGCCCTGTCCCGGCTCCAAGGTCAATCGGTTGAGCAGCAGCGCGGCCAGCACCCCGGCATCGCCCGGATAGGCCTCGGCGAGTTCGAGTGCGGTGCGCGCCTCGGCGGTGAACTCACGGCTGCCCTTGACCGATAGGTAGCGCACGCAGCCGTCGAGCACGTGGGGCAGCAGCGTGGCGAGCACATTCTGCGGCAGGGTGATCCAGGTCGTGAACAGGGTGCGCAGTCCGGCCGAATCGGGTTGGGCGGCAAGCAGGTCCGCATAGGAGCGCAGCCCGGGCACATCGAGTGCGCGCAGTAGGTCGACCGTGCGGTGCGGCTCCCGGAATCCGGCCAGCGCCTCGAACCGGTCCAGCGCAACCACCAGTTCCGGCTTGTGGTTCTCGTCGCGGTAGTTGCGCATGGGCGAATCCAGCGGCACCCGCGCGCGGTTCTCCCGCTCGAATCCGGTATGTGCCTGCGCCGAACTCGGATGCGCCTGCAGCGACAGCGGTTCCTCGGCGGCGAGGATCTTCAACAGGAACGGCAGCCGCCCGCCGAATTCCGGTGCGGCGGAGCCGAGTTCGCGCTCCGGATCGGCCGCGACCAACTCCAGCAGGGAGCGGGTGCTGTCCTCGATGCGGACATGCGCCGGATCGGCGGGATGGGCACCGAACCACAGCTCCGCCTCCGGATGTGCGGAGGGGACCGGTCGGCCGCACAACTGAGCGAGTGCGGTGCGTGAACCCCAGGCATAGGAACGCAGCGCACCAACGAGTTCGTGCACTAGTAGCGTCCCCCGTCGAGCTGTTCCGTGGTCGGGTTCGCACCGCCGCGGGATCCGATCAGCCGCAGATAGGCCGCGGCCATCTCCAGGCGCAGCGCGAGCACCGCGAGTTGTTCGAGTTCGCTGGCGTGGGCGAGGCTGCCGGGTACCGGAACGCCCGATTCATCCACCCTGGCCTGCACGGGCACCGCGGGATCGGCAAGTGAGGAATGCAGCAGCTCCACGTCCGCGCTCACCAGATCGGCATCGACCAGACCCGATCCGGCCCCGCCGAAGACGGCCAGCCTACGGCGCGCCGCCGACTGATCCAGGTCCGCGCTGAGCACGAAGACGCGGATGCGCTCCACCGGCACCGGACCGTCCAGCTCCGTGTCGTGGAACAGCGGATCGAAGTTGGGCGCGGATTGCCCGGCGGCCTCGACCATGCGTCGGTTGGCGGCGACGGCCTCGGCCAGATCCACCGCGCTGGCCACCCGACCCGCGGACTGCAACAGCACCTCGGCCCCGTGCTCGGCCAGCTCGCTGGCGGCGGGGGAGTCCCCGGCCAATACGATGCCGCGCTCGTGCATGCGCGCTGCCAGCGTCTTGGCCGGATTGTGGAAGACCTCGTTATGCGGACCATCGCGCAACGCCTCGGCGTCGAGCACATCGGCCAGTTCGGTCAGATCGGGTACGGCGGCACCCGAACGGGCCGGATCGACGATGCGCAGCACCGCGATACAGGCCGAGAGGAAGCGCAGCAGGCGGTTGTGGTCCAGGACCGGAATTCGTGGCTCCAGCAGCGATGTGCGCCCGGCCGCCGCGGCACGGAGCGGTCCCTCGTGCGGAGCGGCGACCACGACTTCGGCGCCCCGGCGCTGCGCTCGGTCGACCGCGTCGATCAGCCGGGGATCACCGGCGTCGTCGCCCGCGACGAGCACCACATCCAACGGCCCCACCCACGGCGGTAGGGCGGAGACGGGCACCACGGGTAGGCCCGCGCGATCTCCGAGCGCGGCGACGATCAGGCTGGCGGCGCGTGCGGCCCGGCCCGCGCCGGAGACCAGCACCACGCTGCGTGGTCGTAGATCGGCGAGGCGCGCGAGCGCGTCCTCAGCCACGGCCGCCGCGGTCGCGCGTACCTGCGCGCCGCCGGATGCGGCGGAGCGCAGGGCGCCGCCGACATCGGCCGCCTCGAGTGAAGCGGCATCGTCGAGGTCGAGCACCGGTGTTCCAGCGATCATCGGGCGTCCCACCTCCCCTCATCGCGCTGTGTGCGGTCCCGCCCTGCTCCCACCCGGGCTGTCGACTCTGAAATATCGACTCGGGCGCCCGGGTCGGGCGAATCCAACGTCTGTGATTCCACTATTCCAGTCAGGAGCGGACGATGCTCAGGATCTCAGTTACAAGTGCGTCTACATCCTCCATCGACCGGGCCTCCACGTTCAGCCGCAGCAACGGTTCGGTATTCGACGCGCGCAGATTGAACCAGGCGTCATCGGTGAGCTGAACAGTGACCCCGTCCAACCGGTCCACCGATATGGCCCGATCCCCGAATGCCTCCACTACAGCCATCGTCCGCTCCTTTGCGTCCGGCACCGTCGAGTTGATCTCTCCGGACGCCGCATACGTTTCGTACGACGACATGAGCTCCGAGATCGGACGATCCTTCTCGCCGAGCGCGGCCAGCACGTGCAATGCCGCGAGCATGCCGGAATCAGCGCCCCAGAAATCGCGGAAGTAGTAGTGCGCGGAGTGCTCGCCGCCGAATACCGCGCCGGTGGTCGCCATCTCCTGCTTGATGAACGAGTGGCCGACCCGGGTGCGCACCGGGGTGCCGCCGAGCTCGTGCACGAGTTCGGGGACCGCGTGCGAGGTGATGAGGTTGTGGATGATGACCGCGCCCGGCTCCTTGGCCAGTTCCCGCTCGGCGACCAGTGCGGTGATCGCCGATGGCGAAATCGGGTCACCGTTCTCGTCGACCACGAAGCAGCGGTCGGCGTCGCCGTCGAAGGCCAGGCCGATATCGGCGCCGGACTTGCGGACCAGATCCTGCAGATCGACCAGATTCTTCGGATCGAGCGGATTGGCTTCATGATTGGGGAACGAGCCGTCCAACTCGAAGTAGAGCGGCACCACGGTCAGCTGCGCCACGGTGCCGAGCACCTCGGGCACCGTGTGCCCGCCCATGCCGTTGCCCGCGTCCACTGCGACGGTGAGCGGGCGGATGCCGTCGAGATCGACCAGCCCGCGCAGGAACTTCGCGTAGTCGGTCAGCAGATCGAGTTTCGTGGCGCTGCCCGGCGTTCCGTCGTAAGCGGGGACGCCATTGATCACTTCGTCCTTGATGGTCGCCAGGCCGGTGTCCTGGCCGACCGGAAGCGCCTTCGCGCGGCACAGCTTGATGCCGTTGTAGCGGGCCGGGTTGTGGCTGGCGGTGAACATCGCGCCCGGACAGTCCAGATGACCGGAGGCGAAGTACAGCTGATCGGTCGAGGCGAGTCCGATGTGCACGACATCGAGTCCCTGTCCGAGCACACCGTCGGCGAAGGCGACGGCCAGTTCCGGTGAGGATTCACGCATATCGTGTCCGATGACGACGCGGGTCGCGCCCTCGGCGCGCATCAATCGCGCGAACGCGGCACCGACATCCTTGACGAATTCTCCGTCGATTTGGTCACCGACGACACCGCGAACGTCGTAAGCCTTGATCACCGCGTTCACGAATTCGGCAGAGCGGGCCACTGTCATGGTGACCACACTAGTGGCTCCCACCGACGCCGCTGACACGGTCCCGCCCGACCTCAGTTGGGCGGGTCCGGCAGAACTCGAAGGTGTCCGCGGCGACCGGTGCGGGTGGCGCGGGGCGTGGGCGGGGCGTAGTCGGAGTAGCCACGCCGGTCGTGCTCCGGGGGACGGCGGCGCAATCCGGCCTCTCGCACCGCTTCGGCCAATGCCGTCAGATCGTCGTCATCCGGTGTGCTGGAAGAGAATCCGCCCTCATGGCGAACCATCTCCCACCCCTTCGGTGCGGTGATGCGGGAAGCATGCGTTTCACACAGATCCCAAGAATGCGGTTCGGCCACCGTTGCCAGTGGCCCGACGACCGCGGTCGAGTCGGAGTACACGTAGGTGAGCGTCGCAACAGCGGGATTCTTGCAACCTGGTCGGCAGCAACGACGCATGGGGATCACGCCGATGAGAGTAACCCCCTTGACGCCGCGATGTGCTCAGACACGCTGAGGATTCGGCGTTTTCGGGCGCGAGTTCACCCGCGCCCACTCATGCCTGCGCTTCGCTGACGCTAGGCTGCGGCACGAGCGAGTGCCCGGCTGTGTCTTCGGTTCGCTCGCTGCGCTCGCTCAGGCGCCTTCGGGATCGATGAGGTCCGGATCGACGCCGAGATAGGTGGCGATCTGCTGTACCAGCACCTCGCGCAAGAGATCGACGAGATCGTCCGGATCGCCGGCGCGGAGTTCGAGTGGCTTGCGGAACAACACGACTCGAGCACGGGTGGCAACGCCGTGCCGGTCGACACCGGCCGGTATCAGCCGCGACAGCGGCACCGGTCCGTCGGCGACCACCTCATCCGGCCAGGTAACCGAATCCGGGTGCAGCGGACGGATTTTCGGCACATCATCGACCGCGATATCGAGTTTGGTCAGTCGATCGTGCCACCGGGTGTCCAGTGGTGCGAACGCCTCCAGGACCAGCCGGTCGAACTGCTGCCCGCGGGTGCGCCACGCTGGCACGGTCGGGGGGAGCATCGGCCCGCGCACCCCGCGCCCGCGACGGATCACCGAACGTGCGGTCGGTGGACGACGGTTACGTGAACGGGCCATATCTAAAACTTAGTCAGCCCGCCTCCGCGATGCGCATCGAGGCGGGCTCATCCGCCTCCCTGAGCCTTCGGCCGACGAGTGAGTGCCTCGTCAGCCGCGCTGCGGACCGGCGGTCGATCGCGGTTCGACTTCTGGGCGTGCCCCAGGAGTTACCCATGTGCTCACGAAATCAGTTGGCACCTGCGCGACGGGTAATCCTGGGGGCCCAGAGTCTGCTAGCCGATGCCGCGCTTCAGGCGGCGCCGCTCCCGCTCGGAGAGGCCGCCCCAGATGCCGAAGCGTTCATCGTGTGCGAGTGCGTATTCCAGGCACTCGTCGCGTACCTCGCAGCCCATGCAGATCCGTTTGGCCTCACGGGTCGAGCCGCCCTTCTCGGGGAAGAACGCCTCCGGATCGGTCTGTGCGCACAGGGCACGTTCCTGCCACTGCTCCTCGATCGATTCGAACATCTCATCGAAGCCCGTCACGACCAAGCTGAGCCGGGGTGCGGTCACTCCGTCGGTCATCTCAGGCCCGATCCGGTCCGCTTCGATCCGACCGATCTCTGCGCAGACGCCACGTGCTGCGCCTGCTGTGGAATCGGTTTGCGATACGCCGCCCGGCATGCCCGAAGGGGCCAGCTCATTGGCCATCGCTCCGCCTCCTCACTGTGTGTTAGCGCAGATTGATTCTTTCCGTCGGACCAACACGCACACCGACGGCCGTACCCCGCGACGTTGTCCCGCGGACATCCCCGAGCTTGCCACTCCGGTGCGAACATGTGTTCGAAAAGCTGTCCGCGCGTTGAACTCTCGCGCGAACCCGAAATGACATGACTGTGATTAGACACGCCGGACGTGTCGATGGTCAAGCCGCCGTCGCAATTCCGTTACTATCCGCAACCGCATTCCATAGCTGATCTTGAACGTGGAATAGCAAATGACCGGCAAATATGGGATGAACCGGTGCTGCTCCGCTAGCGCATAGGCTGTGTCGATGTGACTCCACAACAAGCGGACACCGCACCCGCCAGTGGGCCGAAGATCGCCGTCCTGGTGGGCGGGGTCGGCGGCGCGCGCTTCCTTCAGGGCGTCCGGGAACTACTGCCCGATGCGGACGTTTCCGCCATCGTCAATGTCGGTGACGACGTCTGGATGCACGGCCTCCGGATCTGCCCCGACCTCGATACCTGCATGTACACCCTCGGTGGTGGGATCGACACCGAACGCGGCTGGGGCCGGGTCGCGGAAACCTGGCATGCCAAGGAAGAACTGGCCAAATATCATGCCCAACCGGATTGGTTCGGTTTGGGGGATCGCGATATCGCCACGCACTTGGTTCGGACCGAAATGTTGCGTGCCGGGTATCCGCTCTCCGCGGTCACCGAGGCGTTGTGCAACCGGTGGCAACCGGGCGTAAAACTCATCCCGGCTACCGACGATCGCTGCGAAACGCACGTTGTCGTGAGTGACCCCGACAACCCTGGCGAACGCCGCGCGATCCATTTTCAAGAGTGGTGGGTTCGGTACCGCGCGGACATCGAGACGCACGGATTCGCCACAATTGGGGCCGATGACGCCAAACCGGCGCCAAATGTGACACAGATCATAGCCGAGGCCGATGCTGTGCTGCTGGCTCCGTCCAACCCGGTGGTGAGCATCGGCGCCATCCTCGCGGTACCCGGTATTCGCGGCGCACTGCGCACCACCGAGGCCAAGGTGATCGGCATCTCCGGCGTGATCGACGGAAAGCCGTTGCGCGGCATGGCCGATGAATGCCTCTCGGTGATCGGTGTCGAGACCACCGCCGCGGCGATCGGGCGCTACTATGGCGCGCGCTCGGCCACCGGCATTCTGGACGGGTGGCTGATCCACACCACCGATTCCGCGGATGTGCCCGGTGTAGAGGTGCGCAGCGTGCCATTGCTGATGACCGATCCGCCGACCACTGCTGAAATGGTCCGGGAGGCGTTGGACCTGGCGGGAGTCAAGCCGTGAGTCAGAGAGGTGACGGTATGACCGAGCGGACCGTCGATGCGACCGGACCGGTCGACCACGCGGCGGGGGAGTTGCGCATCCTGCCGATTACCGGACTGCCGGAGTTCCGGCCGGGTGCTGACATCGGCGAGGACATCGCCGCCTGCGCGCCGTGGCTCGCCGATGGCGACATCCTTGTCGTCACCAGCAAAATCGTCGCCAAGGCCGAGGGGCGGATCGTCGAGGCGCCGCGGGATCCGGAGGAGCGCGACGCCGCCCGCCGCGCCCTGGTCGAACAGGAAGCGGTTCGCGTGCTCGCGCGCAAGGGCCGCACGCTGATCACCGAGAACAAACTCGGCATCGTGCAGGCCGCCTCCGGGGTGGACGGATCCAATGTCGAGCAGGGTGAACTCGTGCTGTTGCCTGCCGATCCGGACGCGAGTGCGAAGGCGCTGCGGACCGCGCTGTGGGAGCGGCTCGGTGTGGACGTCGCGGTGGTCATCACCGACACCATGGGCCGGGCCTGGCGCAACGGCCAGATCGATACCGCCATCGGCGCATCGGGTCTGCGGGTGCTGCACGACTATGCGGGCGCGGTCGACGGGCAGGGCAATGAACTGCACGTCACCCAGGTCGCGGTGGCCGACGAATTGGCCGCTGCCGCCGATCTGGTGAAGGGAAAGCTCGGCGGCGTCCCGGTGGCGGTGGTGCGCGGGCTGCCGGTCATCGACGACGGATCCGGTGCGGCGGACCTGTTGCGCGGCGGCACCGATGACCTGTTCTGGCTCGGCACCGCCGAGGCGATCGAGCAGGGGCGCGCCGAGGCGCTGCTGCTGCGTCGTTCGATCCGCCAATTCGCCGACGCACCGGTCGATTCCGAACGCATCCGCGCCGCCGTCGCGAAGGCGCTCACCGCACCCGCGCCGCACCACACCCGCCCGGTCCGCTTCGTCTGGGTCCGCAAGCCCGGGCTGCGCACCCAATTGCTGGCGGCCATGGCCGAGCAGTGGCGGGCCGATCTGACCGCCGACGGGCTCGACCCGGAGCGGGTGGAACGCCGAATCGCCCGCGGCCGAATCCTTTTCGACGCACCCGAGGTGATCATCCCGTTCTGCGTGCCCGACGGTGCGCACGACTATCCAGATGAGCGGCGCCGCGCTAACGAGCGGACCATGTTCACCGTCGCGGTGGGCGCGGCCGTGCAGGGTCTGCTGGTCGCGCTGGCCACCGAGGGCATCGGCAGCTGCTGGATCGGCTCGACCATCTTCGCCCCGGAAATCACCCGCGACGTGCTCGGCCTAGCCGACGACTGGAATCCCCTCGGCGCCATCGCCATCGGTCATCCTCTGGAGGAACTGACCCCCCGCCCGGTCTTCGGCCCCGGCCCCGGCTTGGTCGAGCTGTGAGTCGGTGCGAATCCGTGCATGCGGTGAGATCGACCGCGCATCGGTGGAATCGGGCGTGCGCCGAGGTCGGAGTGGACACGTGAGCGCCAGTTCGCTGCACGCCTCCGCGACGGCGCTGCTCGAATCGTGGCGGCCGCCGACGGATTCGGATGCATCGCTACGGGAGGCGATGCTGGCGTTCCTCGGGTCCGCACCGCGCGGATGTCTGCGTGAGCACGCACCCGGACACATCACGGCCTCGGCTGTGGTCCTCTCGCACGACGAGCGCGAGGTGCTGCTGACGCTGCATCCACGGGTCGGTCGGTGGATCCAACTCGGCGGGCACTGTGAGGAAGGGGATGAGACGGTGGCCGCCGCCGCGCTGCGCGAGGCGACCGAGGAGTCCGGGATAACGGGCCTGCGCATGGATCCGGAGCTGTACGGCGCGCAAGCGCATCCGATCACCTGTTCGCTCGGCGCCCCGACCAGGCACCTCGACCTGCTGTTCCGCATTGTGGCCCCGGCCGGTGCGGTCCCGATCCGCAGCCACGAATCCACCGACCTGCGCTGGTGGCCGGTCGGCGCACTGCCCGATAGCGCCGACGTCCTGCTTCGCTGATCGGCGAAACCTCCATAGACACAGCGCACGATCGCCGCGTTGTCCCGCATTCGACGGGATGACGCGGCGATCGTCGTATTCGGGCGTGCCGCGCTGCCGCGGTGTCCGATTTGCCGTTTCCGCCATTCTTTACAAATCGGTCGATTTGTCTAGACGCGAGACAAGATGATCTCTATTGTCAACTTTAGTGGTACTGCACATCACATGTGATGTGCCGCTCGATGAGGAGACAACGATGTCCACTGAAACTCATGCTTCCGGCCCTCGGGTCGAGGCGACGGACTGGCGCGACCGCAAGCGATACCTGTGGCTGTGGGGGCTTTTCGCGCCGACCGGCCTTTTCACCATCGCCCTGCCGTTGGTCTGGGCGTTCAACGAATTCGGTTGGCACAAGCTGGCTCAGGTGCCGTTCTGGCTCGGCCCGGTGCTGGTCTATGTGGTCATCCCGCTGGCCGACATCTTCTTCGGCCCGGATGGCGACAACCCGCCCGACGAGGTGATGGAGTACCTGGAGAACGACAAGTACTACCGCTACCTCACCTACCTCTACCTGCCGTTCCAGTACGCGACGCTGATCATGGGCAGCTACCTGATCACGGCGGACAACCTGAGCTGGCTCGGCATCGATGGCGGACTGCATATCGTCGACAAGATCGGCCTGGCGATCACCATCGGCATGATCGGCGGTATCGGCATCAATACCGCGCACGAACTCGGCCATAAGAAGGTCGACCTGGAGCGCTGGCTGTCGCGGATCGCATTGGCCCAGTCCTGCTACGGCCACTTCTATATCGAGCACAACCGCGGCCACCATGTGCGTGTCGCGACGCCGGAGGATCCGGCGAGTTCCCGGGTGGGCGAATCGTTCTGGGCCTTCTGGCCGCGCACGGTACGGGGCAGCCTGACCTCGTCGTGGCGCTTGGAGCGGACCCGGCTCGAGCGCCTGGGCAAGAAGCCGTTGACTCTGCGGAACGAAGTGCTCAGCGCCTGGCTGATGTCGGCGGCGCTGTTTGCCGTGCTGCTCGCGGTGTTCGGAATCGGCCTGCTGCCATACCTGATCCTGCAGGCGGTCGTCGGCTTCAGCCTGCTGGAAGCGGTCAACTACCTGGAGCACTACGGCCTGGTCCGCCAGCGCACCGTATCCGGCCGGTACGAGCGGCCCGCCCCGGTGCACAGCTGGAACAGCGACCACATCGTCACCAACATCTTCCTGTACCACCTGCAGCGGCACAGCGATCATCACGCGTACCCGACCCGGCGCTACCAGACGCTGCGCAGTTGGGACGGTGCGCCGAATCTGCCGAGCGGCTACGCCAGCATGATCCTGCTCGCGTACTTCCCGCCGCTGTGGCGGCGGGTGATGGACAAGCGGGTGCTGGCCCACTACGGCGGCGACATCACCCGCGCGAACATCCATCCGGCCAAGCGGGACAAGGTGATCGCGCGCTATGGCAGCGCGGGGGCGCAGTCATGAGCGAGCGTAGCGAGCGAGCAATGGACGCAGCCGCTTATGCGGTCATGACGGAGCTGAGCGCCAGCGAGGCGCAGTCATGAGCGCATTTCGTTGTCCTGTTTGCGATTACGTCTACGACGAGATGAAAGGTGCACCGCACGAAGGGTTTCCGGCGGGCACGCCGTGGGAAACCGTTCCCGACGACTGGTGCTGCCCCGATTGTGGTGTGCGCGAGAAGATCGACTTCGAACCTTTGGGAGTCCCGAAATGAGTGAATACAAGCTGTTCCAGTGCATCCAGTGTGGCTTCGAGTACGACGAGGCGCAGGGCTGGCCGGAGGATGGGATCGAGCCGGGCACCCGTTGGGACGATATTCCGGACGACTGGACCTGTCCGGACTGCGGCGCGGCCAAGGCCGACTTCTACATGGTCGAAATCGAACGGTCGTGAATTTTGACTGCGGCAACCACCCGTGACAACCTCGCGGGTATGCCGCGCACCGGACCGAGGGTTTCCTATCAGGAGGCGGCGCGGGAACTCCTGCGCACCTCTGTCCTGGATTCGATGCGCGAGCTGCTGACCGAGCGGGACTGGTCGAAGATCACCCTGGGGGATGTGGCCACCCGGGCCGGAGTAAGCAGGCAGACCCTTTACAACGAATTCGGTTCGCGCGCCGGGCTGGCGCAGTCCTACGCGCTGCGCCTAGCCGACGATCTGGTCGATCATGTCGGCTCCGCGATCGACGGCAATATCGACGACGCGCGTGCCGCGTTCGAGGAGGGGCTGCGCGATTTCTTCCAGGCGGCCGCCGCCGACCCGCTGGTGCAGTCGCTGGTTGCCGGTGAGGTGAAGCTGGATCTGTTGCGGCTCATCACCCTTGATGCCGAGCCGTTGCTCGAACATGCCACCGCACGGCTGTCCATCGCATTCCAGCACAGCTGGGTGCAGGCGACGGCCACCGAATCCGATGTGCTGGCACAGGCTTTGGTGCGGATCGCGCTGAGCTATATCCCGACGCCACCCGCGCCCGGGCGCAATGCGCCCGCCGAATTGAGTGCGGTGTTCAGTCCCTACGTCGAGGCAATTCTGGCAATGCGAGAACGGCGTTGATCCCACCGATGGGAAGTTGACGGTTTGCGGCGAGTGTGCCGTGATCGTGTTCACATGTGAGGGTGCTTAAAAACCAACCGGCACGCACGTAACTGATGACACATTTCGGCGCCGACCTGCTGTGTAACACTCGTAAAGTCTGTATGTATTGTCATGCGTCGGAGTTAGGGTACTTACTTAGCGGGGCAAACGTGCAAACGGTTGGCAAACCGGCGGGGTCGCCCGACCCCAAACGCCATCTGTGGGTCCTCGGATTGATTGCTCCTGCGATCGCACTGTTGCCGTCGCAGCTGGTCTTGCGTACTGGTATCCCGGTCTTCTGGTGGATCGGGCCGATCATCGTGCTGACCGTCATCCCTGTGCTGGACTGGGTGGTTGGTGAGGACGGCACCAATCCGCGCGACGAGGACTACGAGCTGCTGTCCAACGACCGGTACTACCGGTGGTGCACCTATCTGTTCCTGCCGGTCCAGTTGGTCGGCCTACTCATCGCCACCTATATGTGGGCGGGCGACGACCTGGCCGTGATCGACAAGCTCGGGCTGGCAGCGACTCTCGGGTTCGTCAGCGGTATCGGCATCAATGCGGCGCATGAGCTCGGGCATCGGGTCGAACATCTGGAGCGCTGGTTGGCCAAGATCTCGCTCGCGCAGT
Organism: Nocardia sp. CA-107356; assembly: GCF_050946365.1. Taxonomy (NCBI): domain Bacteria; kingdom Bacillati; phylum Actinomycetota; class Actinomycetes; order Mycobacteriales; family Nocardiaceae; genus Nocardia; species Nocardia sp. CA-107356. Next base: position 1,788,395 of record NZ_CP191992.1, read on the forward strand.
CCGGATACGGACACTTTTTCGTCGAGCACAACCGCGGCCATCATGCGCGGGTGGCGACGCCGGAGGATCCGGCCAGCGCCAGGCTGGGTGAATCACTCTGGGAGTTCTTGCCGCGCAGCATTTCCGGTGGATACCGCTCCGCCATTCGGCTGGAACGTGAGCGCCTCAGCCGCAAGGGCAAACGCTGGTTCAGTGTGGATAACCACATCCTGCAGGCGTGGGCGATGAGCGTGGTGCTGTTCGGCGCGCTACTCGCAATCTTCGGCTGGCGCGTGCTGCCGTATCTGGCGCTACAGGCGTTGATCGGCGTCATGCTGCTGGAGACGGTGAACTACATCGAGCACTATGGATTGCTGCGGGCACGCCGACGCAATGGCCGCTATGTGCGCTGCTCACCGCGGGACAGCTGGAACAGCGACCATCTGGTCACCAACATCTTCCTTTTCCACCTGCAGCGGCACAGTGATCACCACGCGAATCCGGGGCGCCGGTACCAGACGCTGCGCAGTTCGATGCAGGCGCCGCAGCTGCCCGCCGGATACCTGTCCATGATCGTGTTCGCGGCCATCCCGCCGCTCTGGCGACGCGTCATGGATCACCGCGTGCTGGCCCATTACGGCGGCGACATCACCCAGGCCAATATCCAGCCGCGCAAGCGCCGTCGAATTCTGATGTCCTATGGCGTGACCGCCTAGTTCATCGGGGGCCACGCAGCGACTAGCCTTATCTCGGTACTGACGAACCAGGAGAGGCTGATAGAGGCAGATGACGACCTCAGAACTTCCCGCACGCACGTCCCTGACCGCCGATGTCCGCAACGGCATCGATTACAAGGTGGCGGACCTGTCGCTGGCCGAATTCGGCCGCAAGGAGATCCGCCTCGCCGAACACGAGATGCCCGGCCTGATGGCACTGCGCCGCGAATACGCGGAAGTGCTGCCGCTGCGGGGTGCGCGCATCTCGGGTTCGCTGCATATGACCATCCAGACCGCGGTGCTGATCGAGACGCTGACCGCGCTCGGCGCCGAGGTCCGCTGGGCCTCGTGCAACATCTTCTCCACCCAGGACCACGCCGCCGCGGCGGTCGTCGTCGGTCCGCACGGCACCATGGACGAGCCGAAGGGCACCCCGGTCTTCGCCTGGAAGGGTGAGACCCTGCAGGAGTACTGGTGGGCCGCCGAGCAGATGCTGACCTGGCCCGGTGAGCCCGCGAATATGATCCTCGACGACGGCGGTGACGCCACCATGCTCGTACTGCGCGGCGCGCAGTTCGAGAAGGCGGGCGTGGTGCCGCCGGAGGACGAGGACCACTCGGCCGAATACAAGGTCTTCCTGAACCTGCTGCGCGAGCGCTTCGAAACCGATAAGACCAAGTGGGGAAAGATCGCCGAATCGGTACAGGGCGTCACCGAGGAGACCACCACCGGCGTACTGCGGCTGTACCAGTTCGCGGCGGCGGGGGAGTTGGTATTCCCGGCGATCAACGTCAACGACTCGGTCACCAAGTCCAAGTTCGACAACAAGTACGGCACCCGCCACTCGCTCATCGACGGAATCAACCGGGGCACCGACGTTTTGATCGGTGGCAAGAAGATATTGATCTGCGGCTATGGCGATGTCGGCAAGGGCTGCGCGGAATCGCTTGCGGGACAGGGCGCCCGGGTGCAGGTCACCGAGATTGATCCGATCAACGCGTTGCAGGCGCTGATGGACGGCTACGACGTCGTCACCGCCGAGCAGGCGATCGGCCAGGCCGATATCGTCATCACCTCGACCGGCAACAAGGACATCATCACCCTCGACCACATGAAGGCGATGAAGGACCAGGCCATCCTCGGCAATATCGGTCACTTCGACAACGAGATCGATATGGCGGCGCTGGAGCGTTCCGGCGCAACGAGACTGAATATCAAGCCGCAGGTCGACCTGTGGACCTTCAAGGAGTCCGGTAAGTCGATCATCGTGCTGTCGGAGGGGCGGCTGCTGAATCTCGGCAATGCGACCGGACATCCCTCGTTCGTGATGTCGAACAGCTTCTCCAACCAGGTGATCGCTCAGATCGAGCTGTGGACCAAGCCGGACGAATACGACAACGAGGTCTACCGCCTGCCCAAGCACCTGGACGAGAAGGTCGCGCGCATCCACGTGGAGGCGCTGGGTGGCACGCTGACCAAGCTCACCAAGGATCAGGCCGAGTACATCGGCGTCGACATCGAGGGTCCGTACAAGCCCGACCACTACCGCTACTGAGCCGTCGGTAGCGCCGAAAAGGCTGGTGCCCCGCCGATCTTCGGGTCGGTGGGGCACTGTAGTTCGAAGTGGGTCGAGCTGTCCTGGTGGTGCGCCCGATGCGACGGTGTGACATCGCGTGACGGTTATGCCGATGGCCGGGATCTGAATCTGATTGGTTTCAGATATTCGAAAACGGGTCGGCCCTGAATTCCGCCGTCGTGAACGCATGTAACCTCCTGGTCATGGGTGCGTTGGTTGCGGTCGAGGGGCTCGACGGAGCGGGTAAGCGGACGCTGATCGACGGCGTCGTTACGGCGCTGCGCGCCCGCGGACTGCGCGTCGATTCGCTGGCGTTCCCGCGCTACGACCGGTCCGTGCACGCAGATCTGGCCGCCGAGGCATTGCGCGGTGCGCACGGCGATCTCGCCGCCTCGGTCAGCGCGATGGCGTTGCTATTCGCGCTCGATCGGGCCGATGCCCACGATGAGCTGTCGAAGCTGTTGGCGGACAATGACATCGTCATTCTGGACCGCTACGTGGCCTCCAACGCCGCCTACAGCGCGGCCCGGCTGAGCCAAGCCGCGGACGGTGAAATCGTCCGCTGGGTAGGCGAATTGGAGTTCGATCGGTTCCGGTTGCCGGTGCCGACGCTGCAGGTGTTGCTGGATGTACCCATAGAGGTCGCGGCCGAGCGAGCCCGCAAGCGCGGCGAACTCGATGCGACTCGGGCGCTGGACGCCTACGAACGCGATGGCGGACTGCAGAATCGGACTGCGGCGGTGTACCGTGAGCTGGCTGAACGGGGCTGGCGCAGCCCCTGGTGGATGTTCCGATCCGATGACGATCCAGCATCGTTGGCCGCGCGAATTGCCGAAATTGTTGCCCGATAAGGTTGGATGTGCGGCGGGTTCGCAGCATTAATGGCGTGGCGGCCCGATCCTGGCCAGAGAGATGACAACATAGTAGTTATGAAGCCGAAGATTCTGGTCGTCGACGACGATATGGCACTCGCTGAGATGCTCACGATCGTCTTGCGCGGGGAAGGGTTCGACCCGCATGTGGTCGGCGACGGCACGCAGGCGCTGGCGGCGGTTCGTGAGCTCCGCCCCGATCTGGTGCTGCTCGACCTGATGCTGCCCGGTATGAACGGCATCGATGTATGCCGGGTGCTACGGGCCGACTCGGGAGTTCCGATCGTGATGCTGACGGCGAAGACCGATACGGTCGACGTCGTCCTCGGTCTGGAGTCCGGGGCCGACGATTACATCGTCAAGCCCTTCAAGCCGAAGGAACTCGTCGCCCGCGTGCGTGCCCGCCTGCGTCGCACCGAGGAAGAGCCCGCCGAACTGCTCTCCATTGCCGATATCGTCATCGATGTGCCCGCACATAAGGTGACCCGCGGTGGCGCGCAGATCTCGTTGACGCCGCTCGAGTTCGATCTGCTCGTCGCGCTGGCCCGCAAGCCGCGCCAGGTCTTCACCCGTGAGGTGCTGCTGGAGCAGGTCTGGGGCTACCGGCACGCGGCCGACACCCGCCTGGTCAACGTGCACGTGCAGCGGCTCCGCGCGAAGGTCGAGAAGGATCCCGAGAACCCCGAGATCGTGTTGACCGTCCGCGGCGTCGGTTACAAGGCCGGACCCCCGTGATCGGAGGCGACGCGGATCGTTCGACCGCTTCGCCCGCAGTGGTGCAGCGTCTCGAACGTTCCCTCGCGCCGATGGTGGCTTGGCTCAAGGAGGTCGGCAGCGCACTCGGCCATGTATGGCGGCGTTCGCTGCAATTGCGCGTCATCGTGTCCACACTCACCCTGTCGCTGATCGTCATCACGATCCTCGGCGTGGTGCTGACCAGCCAGATCACCGACCGGTTGATCGACGCGAAGATCAACGGCGCGGTCGAGGAGATGGACCGCGCCCGCAATACGGTGGAGAGCCAGCTCGCCGGTGTGCACGATATCGGCACTCAGCAGCAGCGGCTCATCGATGCGCGCAACGCGCTGTCCAACCGCGGCGGGACCGGCCAATCCACCGGTGCCGCAGGCAGTTTCGACTCGGCGCTGAGCATAGTCGGCGGTACTCCGCAGCAGCTGATCTCGACCGGGCCGGTCCAGGAGGTGCCCGAGGAGTTGCGCCGATTCGTCGCGCGCAACCAGGTCAGCTACCAGTTCGCCACGGTATCGGACCCGGACGGCTATCACGGCCGGTCGCTGATCATCGGCAGCCCGAGCGCGGAGATCCCGACACTGCAGATCTATCTGATCTTCCCGCTGAGCAATGAGGAGCGCAGCCTGTCGCTGATGCGCGGCACCATGATGATCGGCGGCATTGTGCTGCTGGTGCTGTTGGCCGCGATCACCGCGCTGGTCACCCGGCAGGTGGTGCTGCCGATCCGCTCCGCCGCCAGGATCGCGGGCCGCTTCGCCGACGGCAGGCTCAAGGAACGCATGCTGGTGCGCGGCGAGGACGATATGGCGCGGCTGGCGCAAGCCTTCAACGAGATGGCCGAGAGTCTGTCCAACCAGATCAGCGAGTTGGCGGAGTTCGGAAATCTGCAGCGCCGCTTCACCTCCGACGTCAGCCATGAACTGCGGACCCCGCTGACCACCGTCCGCATGGCCGCTGACCTCATCCACGGCAGCAGCGACGATCTCGATCCGGCCCTGGCACGCAGCTCCGAACTGCTGGTCACCGAACTCGACCGATTCGAGGGTCTGCTCAACGATCTGCTCGAGATCAGCCGTCACGACGCCGGTGTCGCCGAACTCCAGGTCGAATCGCTCGACGTGCGGATGTGCGCGCGGGCCGCGATCTCTACCGTGCGGCATCTGGCCAAGGAGTCCGGTGTCGAGGTGGTCATCGATATGCCGGAGGAACCGCTGGTCGCCGAGGTCGATCCGCGGCGCGTGGAGCGGGTGCTACGCAATCTGCTCGCCAATGCGATCGACCACAGCGAGGGCAAGCCGGTGCTGATCCGGATGCGCGGCGATGTCGAGGCCAATGCGGTCGCGGTGATCGTGCGCGACCAGGGTGTCGGCCTGCGACCCGGTGAGGAGAAGTTGGTCTTCAACCGGTTCTGGCGCTCGGATCCGTCGCGGATGCGGCGTTCCGGCGGTACCGGACTCGGTCTATCGATCAGCGTCGAAGACGCGAATCTGCACGAGGGCAAGCTCGAGGCCTGGGGCGAAATCGGCATCGGCGCGAGTTTCCGGCTGACCTTGCCGCTGGTGCGCGGTAAGAAGATGGGCGCGAGCCCGCTGCCGCTGGAACCGGTGCTGCGCAAGGCATTGTCCGCGCCGCCGGTCGATCCCGGACCGGCCGCCGCGGAACCGGCCGACGAGGGCACGGTCACCGAGCTGGCTTCGATGATCCGAGTCGAGACCAACGGTGCCGATGCGACCTCGACCGATCCCGATTCGATCAGCGCCGACTCGGTGGACACCGATTCGGCCGATTCGAACTCGAACGGTGCCGTGTCGATCGCACCCACAAACGGTGCGGGATCCGCGCCCGATCCGGCCGCGCCCGATGCCGACAGCGCCGAATCGGAGCAGGCCGGGCACAGCGTGCCGGGTGACGGCGGGGACGTACAGTCATGAGGATGCGTAGCTGGTACCCGAGGCGCAGGTCGCTGCGGCTGTCCGCGCTCGGCGCGGTGGCGGTGGCGGTGTTGCTGGTGCTGACCGGATGCGCGAGCCTGCCGGAATCCTCCGCACCCCAGGCGCTCGGCACGATCAATCGCCAGCCCACCACCGAAGGTCCGCCGCCGCCCATCGCCGGTCGTGATCCGGACCTGTTGCTGCGCGACTTCCTGCAGGCCACCGCGGATCCGTCGAACCGCCACCTGGCCGCAAGGCAGTACATGACACCGTCGGCGTCGGCGCAGTGGGACGATGCGGCGGGCACCTTGGTCGTGGACAAGGCCGATACGCTGCGCGAGTCGCGCTCCGGCGATAAGGCGACCTATGTGATCCGGGCGCACAAGGTCGGCGAGCTGGCCGGCGACGGCGCCTATCGGGCCATCGACGCGCCGCTGGAAAACAAGATCGAGATGACCAAGGTCGATGGCGAATGGCGCATCGATGAGCTGCCCGACGGCGTGGTGATCGAGCAGACCGCGTTCGCCAAGTCCTACCGGCGCTACGTGCTGTACTTCGTCGACCCGACCGGCACCACGGTCGTCCCGGATCTGCGCTGGATCTCGGTGGCCAAGAACCAGCTGACCCAGCGGTTGCTCAGCCTGCTCGCCGAGGGCACCCAGCCCGCACTCGCCTCGGTGGTACGCAACGAACTCGCGCCACCCGTGACATTGCGCGGCCCGATCACCAGGCCCAATAACGACAACAACGACGTCGGCGTCGGACTCGGCGGGGTGCGCATCGACTTCGCGGGCGCCTCCGGACTATCCCCGCGCGATAAGGAACTCTTGGCCGGACAGGTTGTGCTCACGTTGGCGGGCGCCGAAATCCTCGGCCCGTACATGCTGCTCGCCGACGGTAAACCATTCGACGATCGCTTCGCCGCCAACGGCTGGTCGGTCGCCGACGTCGAACAGCTCAGCCCGGCCGTCTACTCGCGCAACCAGATCGGACTGCACGCTCTGCGCAACGGTTCGCTGGTGCAGGTCACCGACAGCGGCATGATCACCCCGCCCGGCTACTTCGGCGCGGTGAGCAATCTGCAGTCGGTCGCGCTCTCACCCGACGGACAACTGGTCGCCGCGGTCGCCGACGCCGGACGGCCGCCACCGGAGCCGCCACGCACGCTGATGGTCGGCAGCTACGGCGGCAACGCCTTCCCGGTCGCCGAGGGGTCGACGATCAGCCGACCGTCCTGGAATGCCGATGGCACCGCGGCCTGGGCCGTCATCGATGGCGAGCGGGTCATTCGCGCGGTCAATGATCGCGCCACCGGGACGGTATCGGTGCAGGAGGTCGATATCTCCGCGCTGATGGCCTCGACGCAGGGATCGACGCTGCGACTGCCGATCACCGAATTGCGTATCGCCCGCAACGGCGTACGCGCGGCGCTCATCGCCGACGGCAAGGTTTATGTCGCGGTGGTCGAACGGCGTCCGGACGGCAAGTACGCGCTCACCTCGCCGCTACAACTAGCGCTCACACTCAGCACGCGGGCAGTGTCGTTGAGCTGGCTCACCGCCGACAGTATCGTCATCGCCCGGGAGGGCAATGTCGATCCGCTGTCGACTGTTTCGATCGACGGATCGCAGCCGACCCCGCAGATCAGCCAGAATCTGACTGCACCCGTTCGAGTGGTCAGCGCGTCGCCGGAATCCGAGTACGTGGGGGACTCGCGCGCGGTTCTCCAGCTCCAGTACAGCGAGCAGGCGGCCGACCGCTTCTGGCGCGAGGTGCCGGGCCTCAACGGCGAGAACTCGGTCCCGGTGCTACCCGGCTGAGATTTCCGGTCGAATCGGCCAGCCAATCCCTGACCGATAGCCGCCAGGGGATCAGCTGGCCGGTGAATCACACAGCCGCGCGGTATCGGGCTGATGTGAATACCGTTCGGGTCTGGTCCAGCTACCGGCTCAGGTCGATAGTCGACGGAGCCATCGGCAGCGTATCTGGTCGTCAGGTGTGGCGTAAATGGCTCTGCTGCTACGGAATCAGCGCCTTGCCCGACTGATCGACACGGTGGGAGGCCGTGGAGTTCGCGGCCGACGCGGTTGATCAAACCTGTCGGTGGGCGGGCGCAGACTCGGGCGATGCGGACACTGCTCGATCTGATCCTGGCCACGGACTGCGCCGGATGCGGTGCGGTCGGGGTCGGCTGGTGTGCGGAATGTGCGGCGACGCTGGCCCGGCCGCCGGTGCGGGTGCGGCCGCGCATCGATCCCGGTGTGCCGTGCTGGGCGCTCGGCCCGTATGCGGGTCCGGCGCGGCGGGCGGTGCTCGCGGTGAAGGAGCGCGGGCGGCGCGATGTGGCCGAGCCGTTGGGGCTGGCGCTGGCCGAGGGGCTGACGCGGCTGCGCGATGGCGAGCGACCGCTGGTATTGATCCCGGCGCCGAGTCGGCGGGCGGCCGCGCGCCGCCGCGGCGGGGATCCTGTGGTCCGGACGGCGCTGGTCGCGGCGCGATGGCTGCCGGATTGCCGAGTGGTACCGATGTTGCGGGTGTGGTGGGGTGTGCGCGATTCGGTGGGCTTGACAGTCCGTGAGCGCCAACACAATATGCGCGGTCGTGTCATGGCTCGGCCCGGTGGCGCGGTCGTACCGGAAATTCCGGCGAATGCCGAGGTTGTCCTGGTCGACGATGTGCTGACAACCGGCGCGACGGTACGCGAATCGGTGCGCGCGCTCGGCCGGACAGGGGTGCCGGTCCGTGCCGTGTTGGTGACGTGTTCGGCTTGACTCCGGGAAATTTGCGTGAACACTGGCGGACCGCCCGTTGGCGTACTAGCGTCGCGATCACACACCCGAACCGGGAGTTTGGAGGTGGGGCCTCGGACATCATGTGCCGAGAGATTGTCTATCGGCACGGCTAATCCCGCCGCACGTGCGTTGGTTTGTGCGGCCATATCCGGGAGGTACGCGTGACGACTTCTTCACGACCTTCAGTGAAAGTTGCCCCCTCTGTTAAAGAGGCACAGTCTTCGGTGCTGGATGACCGCACCTTGGAGGCGACAGATGAACCCGCAGCGGACCGACCTCGAGCGCCTCGCGCCGATGTCGTGGTGAAGGGCCGCAATGTAGAGGTTCCCGACCATTTCCGAATTTACGTCGCGGAGAAACTCTCCCGTCTCGAGCGCTTCGATCCGTCGATCTTCCTGTTCGATGTGGAGTTGTTCCACGAACGCAATCGTCGTCAGCGCAAGGCCTGCCAGCGCGTCGAGATCACCGCGCGCGGCAAGGGCCCGGTCGTCCGGGCGGAGGCCTGTGCGGACAGCTTCTACGCTGCCCTCGAGTCGGTGACCGGGAAGCTGGAGAGCCGATTGCGCCGGACGAAGGACCGCCGCCGGGTGCACTACGGGGACAAGACCCCGGTGTCGGTGGCCGAGGCGACCGCTGATCTGATCGATGATTCCCTGTTCGCCCTGGCTAGCGGGTCAGCAACCGCGCACGATCATCCCGAGATCGCGGGCCGCGGGCCCACCGAATCGGAATCTCCGGAGTATGCGGCCGGTCCCGGCCATATCGTGCGAACCAAGGTCCACGCCGCGACCCCGATGTCCGTTGACGACGCCCTCTACCAGATGGAGCTCGTTGGACATGACTTCTTCCTCTTCCAAGACAAAGAGACCGACCGACCGTCGGTTGTCTATCGTCGCCACGCGTTCGACTACGGCCTGATCCGGCTCGCGTAGCTCCCCAGCTTCTCCGGGTACTCAGCCGATCAGCTGGGTACCCGGAGATTTTGTGTGCGGATCGGCTTCGTGGGCGATCAGCGTCGTCGGTCTCGGAAAAAGGTCCGGTGTAGCAAGGAATCTCGGCGTTGCGGGCGCATAGCGGCCAGCATGACCAGGTCGGCGAAGGTCTCCGCATCGCGTTCGCGTGCGGATTCGTAATCGCTGCGCCCCAGCACATAGGCGATGGACTCTGCGGAAATCGAGGGAAGCAGTTCCGCGATGGCGAACAGCGGGCGCGGCGCCGGTGTCTCTGTCGCCGATTCCGGTCCGTGGCCGAGCAGCATGTGGCCCAGTTCGTGCACGATGATGTGCTCGGCATGCCATTCGGTGGTGTCGGCGCCGTAGACGATGATGTCGCTGTCGCGCTTGGCAATCCACAGACCGCTGCCGGTACCGCAGCCGGTACCGGTGAGCAGCGCGGTGTCCACCGGTTGCAGGGTGATGGTGCGACCTCGATGTTCGCGACGGCGTCGAGGTAGGTGGTCAGATTCCAGGGGGACGGTATCGGTACGTCCCGGGATAATTCCCGGAACCGGTTCTCCATACCGGGCATTCGTGGCAATCTCCTACGGCGCTGCGGGCTCCGCCCGTGTAGGTCACGATGCTACCCAGTCGTCGGAGACTGCCCGGTCCGGAGTCACTGCGCGGGTTGGTCCGTACCTTCGATGAGCGTGGTCAACGCGGCGAGACCGATATCGGATCCGCGCAACGCGATGCTGGCGACATTGGCGTCACGCATGGTGGCCAGCAGTTCGAGTTCGCGGTCGATCGCGGCCGCCGCGGCGCCGGTGGTGGTCAGATAGTCGGCGCTCACCCCGAAACACTGGGCGATCGCGGCGAGGAGGTCGGATACGAGTGGTGCGGAGTCGAATTCGCCTCGGCGCAACCGCTCGATCTGGCCTGTCGGGATGGCGCGGCCCATCTGCGTGCCGACCTGTTCGGCGACCGAGGCGGTCGTGCGCTCGGGCTGGGAACGCGGGTGCACGGTCGCGAATAGTCGGTTCACCTTGTGGCTGAGCGTCAGCCGTCCTCGGCTCGTCGCATCGTCGGTCATCTGCCTGGCCCTCACTGCTTGCCGTTTCGAATCGATGTCACGCCCGAATTGGCCGCCAGCCAGCGCGCTCGGAATCGGGCCTCGGTGGTGACGTCCACATCCTCTACGCGCCCGGCCAGCCAGCGGCGATAGCGGCGTTCCTGCAGTTCGGCGGGATCGCTCGATTCGGCTGGCACGTCGAGCAGATGGGAGAACGCCATCGCGACCAAGGGATGCAGGGTTCGGCCGGGTCCGCCGTTGCGCTCCAGCATCGCGGTGGCATAGCGCGCGGACAGCCGGGAGACGACCGCGTTGAGCTCTGAAATGGCCGACAGCAGTTGGGGTTCGGTGGTCCGGCCGCGCTCGACCGCGTCGTTGAGCCGACCGGAAGCCGCGAGCAGCCCGGTCAGATCCGAGATTTCGAAGCGGATCGCATCGGGTCCGGAGACGATCGACTCATCGGTGCTGGCGGTGTGCACCGCGCCCTCGTGCGCGGTCGGGTCGCCGCCGGCATAGGCGCGCGCCGCACTGCCGGGCAGCCAGCGCAGCGGCGCGTCGAGTTTGTTCAGGGTGTGCGTGCTGATCGCCGCGTCGCCGTCTTCGATCTTGCGGATCGTCGGTGCCGATGGCCCTCCCAGATCACCGATCTGCATCTGTGTCAGGCCGAGTACGTCTCGGCGCTCCTTGATGATTCGGCCGAAGCGCTTATGTCGCGACAGCTCCGAAGGGCTTTGCATAGTGAGCCTCATGCTAGAGCGGTTTGGGGTGAAAAGACAACTTTATAGAAAAGATTTGCAAAACTAATCGAAAGATTGCTACTGTTTCTTTCGCGCCGGAAGGTGCCGACGTCGGCCTTGCGGGTTCCGGGACGAGCAGGGGCGTTCGCCGGGACGGGCGCCCCCGGTCTGTTGTGCAACGGCGCGCCGCAGGCCGGGACTGGTTGAGCGCGGGCTCGCTTCGGAGGTGCCGGCGTCCCGGCTCAGCGGCATATGGAGGGGATCGCTGAGCCGGGGCTTCCCGAGTGCACGTCAGTGAATCGATGAGCGACAATTGATTTCGTAAGAACATGGGTAACTCGTCGGGTACGTCCAAAACCCGGCGGGGCACTCGACGCAGGACCTGAGCGCAAATCTCGCGGCTCACGACTTGTATGGCCTGAATATTCGGAGAGGCGGACAAGCAACCCCCATGGCTACCAACGCTGCCCGCCGTGCCGTCATCGTCTCCGGTGCGCGGACGCCGTTCATCAGGGCGTTCACCGATTACACGCGAATGGATTCGATCGCGTTGGCCGACGCCGCGGTGCGGGGACTGTTGGAACGGACCGGGCTGCCGGGCGCGCAGGTGCAGGCCATCGTGTGGGGCGGGGTGATTCTGCCGAGTGCGGCGCCGAATATCGCGCGCGAGATCGCGTTGGATCTGGGTCTCGACGCCGGGTGCGAGGGGTACACGGTGACGCGGGCGTGCGCCTCCGGACTTCAGGCGATCACCTCGGCCGTTGCGGCGATCGAGCGGGGCGAATACGACATCATGATCGCCGGAGGCAGCGATTCGACCAGCAATGCCGAGGTGAAGTTGCCGCAGAATCTGGTGCACGCCGGAGCGCCGCTGGCGCTGGGCAAGCCGAAGCCGAAGGACTATCTCGCGGCGGCGCGCCAGCTCGCACCGTTCACCGATCTGCTGCCGAGCCGACCGAAGATCGCCGAACGCACCACCGGTGAGGTGATGGGGGAGTCGGCGGAGAAGATGGCCCGCATCCACGGGATCAGCCGCGCGGATCAGGACGAGTTCGCGGCGCGTTCGCATCACCGCGCCGCCGCGGCCATCGATTCGGGTCGCTTCGATGACGAAGTGCTGCGGGTGCGCACGCCGGACGGTGTGGACATCACCCGCGACGGACTGGTTCGTGCGGATACCAGCGTCGAGAAGCTGGCGAGGCTGAAGCCGGTCTTCGCACGCGACGGCAGTGTGACCGCGGGCAATGCGAGCCCGCTGACCGATGGCGCGTCGGCGGTGCTGTTGATGAGCGAGGAGCAGGCGCGCGCCCTCGGCTACCGCCCGCTGGCCGCCTTCCGCTCCTGGAGCTACGTCAGCGTCGATCCGACCGACCAGGTGCTGATCGGCCCGGCCATCTCCATGCCGCGCGCGCTCGACAAGGCCGGAATGTCCCTGGGCGATGTCGATCTCATCGATATCCACGAGGCGTTCGCCGCCCAGACGCTGTCCGTACTGGCCGCGCTGAACAGCGACGAGTGGGCAAAGACCCGCCTAGATCGCGATGCCGCGGTCGGCGAGGTCGATATCGACAAACTCAATGTGCACGGCGGCTCGGTCTCGCTCGGGCACCCCTTCGGCGCCACCGGTGCGCGCATGGTCACCACCATGGCCAACGAACTGGCCCGCACCGGCAAGAACGCCGCCCTACTCGGCATCTGCGCAGCAGGCGGAATCGGCGCATCGGCAGTGCTGGAACGCGTCTGACGCCCCGAGCATCCTGCCAAAACTATTGTGGGAGTGGGCTTTCTCTGGGCGTGCTGCGGTGGGTCGTGTTGTCTTGCACCGACTTCTCGGTTCTGCCGCCCCCGGGGTGTCAGCTGTCCCGCGGTTTTGCCGTTGCAGTGCTGGGTGCGTCGCGCGCCGTATCCGGCTTACCTCCCGCAGCCGGGTGGGCAGCTCCCAGCTCGGTCGACCGGCTGCGGTTGCGTTCAGGAGCATTTGTCGAGGGGAGTCGAATGATGGTTGTCGATGGGGGTGGGTCAGGTGCGGAAGGTTTCCTGGTGGACGGCTTCGGTTAGGGGGCGGCCGGTGCGCCAGCCGAAGCGTTCCAGGTCGGGGACACGTTGGAATTCGTGCACTGGGCCGACGCACAGCCACGCGACGGGGCGGATGCCGTCGGGGAGGTCGACCAGATCGGTCAGGAATTCGGCGTCGTAGAACGAGACCCAGCCGACGCCGACCTGCTCGGCCGTGGCAGCGAGCCAGAGGTTCTGGATCGCGAGAACCGCTGAGTAGATGCCGGTTTCGGGGACGGTGGCGCGGCCGAGGACCTGCGGGCCGCCGCGGTCGTGGTCATAGGTGACCACGATGCCCGTACCGCTCTCGGTAATGCCCTCGATCTTGATCGGCGCGAAGGTCGCTGCCCGCTCCGGCGGCAGCGTGTCCCGGAATTCGATCCGCTTCTGCGCGACATGATCGGCGAACTTCCGCAATGTCGCGCCCTCGCGCACAACTACGAAGTCCCAAGGCTGTGAGTTGCCGACACTGGGCGCTCGATGTGCGGCATCGAGTATCCGCCACAGCGTCGCATCGTCGACGAGGTCGCCGGTGAACTCGGCGCGCACATCGCGCCGCATCCGGATGGCCTCGTACACGCTCAGATCTTCAGCACACACGCCCTCAGTCAACCAGCCGCAACCCTCGCTCTCACCGACACCCGGGTGGATGCGCCAGCGCGGCCACTGCGCGCCGACCTGCGACCCGGATGACCCGCGCGGCGCGAGTCAGCAACGGTTGCCCGCGCTCACCGGCCGCGGCCGTCATGACGACACGGCCACCGGCGGCCGGATGCTGGCGGTGCTCGCTTCCGGGATGCTCGAAAGGCGATGGCGCCCACGGATTTCCGTGGACGCCATGGTGGGACGGTGCGTCAGCCGACAGCTACCGCGCGGCGGGCGAAGCGTCGGCGGCCCTCGGTCAGGGCGGTGCGCAGACCCCGACGCTTACCGGTCACCGGGTCGAAGATCGGGGTGGTATTGCCCTCGAACTTGCGCTCCGAGGCGGTCTCGGGGGCATCGTCGGCGGTCGCGCGCAGGTACTTGTTCGGCAACGACAGCTTCAGGATGGTGCGCCAGGACTTGAAGTACTGCACCGGGAGGGAGCCGGTGGTGTAGGGCAGGTCGTACTTCTCGGCCAGGGCTCGCACCCGTACCGCGATCTCGGCGTACCGGTTGCTCGGTAGGTCCGGGAACAGGTGATGTTCGATCTGATGGCTCAGGTTGCCGGTCATGAAGTGCATGAGCGGGCCGCCGGAGATATTGGCGCTGCCCAGCATCTGGCGCAGGTACCACTGGCCCTTGGATTCGCCGTCGATATCGGCCCTGGTGAACTTCTCCGCACCGTCGGGGAAGTGGCCGCAGAAGATCACGGCATTGGTCCAGATATTGCGGATGATGTTGGCGGTGAGGTTCGCGGTGAGCGTCGAGACGAACGCGGGCCCGGTCAGCAGCGGGAACAGCAGGTAGTCCTTGCCGATCTGCTTGCCGATCTTGACCAGCACTTCCTTGCGCTTGACCTCGAATTCGGCCCGCTCGGGCGAACCCTCCTTCAGTCGGCCGACCTTGCCCAGTTCGAGATGCTGGACCGCGACGCCCAATTCGAAGAACATCTGCAGCAGCAGGTTGTAGACCGGGTTGCCGATATTGAACGGCTTCCAGCGCTGGTCGCGGGTGACGCGCAGCAGGCCGTAGCCGATGTCGTCGTCCATGCCGAGCACATTGGTGTACTTGTGGTGCAGGTAGTTGTGGGTGTGCTTCCAGTGCTTGGACGGGCCGGTGTTATCCCATTCCCATGAGCTGGAGTGGACCTCGGGATCGTTCATCCAGTCCCACTGCCCGTGCATGACGTTGTGCCCGATCTCCATGTTCTCGATGATCTTGGCGGTACTGAGCAGGGCGACACCGGTGAACCAGGCGGGCGGCAGGAAGCTGGCGAACAGCACCGCGCGACCGCTGATCTCGAGTGCGCGCTGCAATCGGATGACATTGCGGATATACCGTGCGTCCCGAACGCCGCGCGAGGCCTCGATATCACGGCGGATCGCGTCGAATTCCGCGCCTAGTGCCTCCACGTCGGCTTCGGTGAGATGCGCGTATTCCTTGACATCCGAGATCGCCATGGCGGTTACAGTACCGTAAGTTACGAGACCGTAGGTTATCGGGACTGTCTTCGAAATGTGGTAAATCCCCCATTGCGGACATAGTCGGCGGGGTGCTAGTTCATTTCCGGCGGCGGATCCGGCGGATCGCCCGCTCGCGCCGGGCCTTCCGCTGCAACGTTGCCTTTTCCTGCCGAGCCTTTTCCTGCAGCGCCAGCTTAGCCTCGCGCAGCATTTCCTTCTCCTGCCGGGCCTTCTCCCGCAGCACCACCTTGGCCTCGGTCAACGCCGAACGCAGCCCGCGGCGCTTACCGGTCTCCGGATCGATGGGCAGCCAATGCGTCTCGTTCCACTTATCGGCCCAGCGATCGGTATTGGGCATCGACGGCATGGCGGGCATCGAGGGCATGGCGGGCAGCGAGACGCCGGCGAATTTGCGCTCCGAGGAGGTCTCCGGCGCGTCATCGGCGGTGCGCTTGAGGAAGCGGTCCGGCAGCGCCAGCTTGTGAATGGTCCGGAAGGCGAGCAGATACTGCTTGCCGAGCGAGCCGGTGGTGTAGGGCAGGTCGTACTTATCGCACAACTCGCGGACGCGCGCCGCGATCTCCGGATAGCGGTTGCTCGGCAGATCCGGAAACAGGTGATGTTCGATCTGGTAGCAGAGGTTGCCGCTCATGAAGGCCATCGCGGGCCCGGCCTTGAAGTTGGCGCTGCCGAGCATCTGGCGCAGATACCACTCGCCGCTGGTCTCGCCCTCGAGCTGCTCGATGGTGAATTTCTCGGCGCCGTCGGGGAAGTGGCCGCAGAAGATCACCGCGTAGGCCCACAGGTTGCGCACCAGGTTGGCGGTCGCGTTCGCCTTGAGCGTCGACATGAAGGCCGGTCCGGTCAGCGCGGGGTAGAACAGGAAGTCCTTGGCCACCTGGCGGGTGATCTTGCGGGCGAACTCCTTGTTCGGCTCCGACATCAGCTCCTTGGGCGGCACGCCGGAGAGTTCCTTCTCGATGCTGTGGTCGTGCAGCGCGATGCCCCATTCGAAGGTGGCTGCGAGCAGGATGTTCGCCAGCGGCTGGACCAGGTGGATCGGCCGCCACTGCTCGTCGCGGGTCATCCGCAGGATGCCGAAACCGAGGTCCTCGTCCTTGCCGAGCACATTGGTGTAGGTGTGGTGGGAGTAGTTGTGTGCCCGCCGCCATTGCGCAGACGGTCCGGTCATATCCCACTCCCAGGTGCTGGAGTGGATCTCGGGATCGTTCATCCAATCCCATTGCCCGTGACTGATGTTGTGCCCGAGCTCCATATTCTCGATGATCTTGGCGACCGACAGCAGTGCCGTACCGGTCAGCCAGGCCCAGCGGTTGCGGCTGCCGAACAGCACTGCGCGCGCGAGCACTTCGAGGCCGCGCTGCGCGGCGATGGTGCGCCGGATGTACTTCGCGTCACGCTCGCCGCGGGACAGCTCGACGGAGCGCCGGATGGAATCCAGTTCCTGCCCCAGTGTTTCGATGTCGCTCGCCGTGAGATGGGCGAACGCCTTGATATCGGTGATGGCCACCGGGGTCCTTTCCCTGACTGGATGTACCTCGAGGGTACCTGCCGGATCCCTCCGGCGGCTGAGCTACGACGCTCGCTGTCTCAGACGTCGAGCGTGCAGTCGCCCGCCGCGGCCGAGATACAGGTTTGTACCTTGTCGCCCTCGCGGCGCTCGTCACCATTGCGCAGATCGCGGGTATGCCCGGAAGTCAGTGTCACGACACAGGTTTGGCAGATGCCCATCCGGCAGCCGAACGGCATCTGCACACCGGCGGCCTCGCCCGCCTCCAGCAGGCTGGTCGCGCCGTCGACCTCCGCGGTGCGTCCGGTCTGACCGAAGGTGACGGTGCCGCCCTCGCCGATGGCGGAACGCTCGATCTCGAATCGTTCGACGGTCAGGCGGTCGCTGATGCCCGCCTCGTGCCAGTGGTGCTCGATCTCGTCCAACATGGCCGCCGGGCCGCAGGCCCAGGTCCGGCGCTCACGCCAATCCGGAAAACGATCGTCGAGCGCGGTGAGGGAGAACCGGCCCTGCTCGTCGGTGAGATGCAGATGCGTGGAAAAGCTGGGGTGCCGATCGTGCAGATCGCTCAGTTCGGCGCCGAACATCACATCGTCGAGGGTGCGCGCGGAGTGCACGTGCACCACATTGGTGAACACATCGCGGCGGTCCAGCGCGCGCAGCATGGCCATGATCGGGGTGATGCCGCTGCCTGCGGTGAGGAACAGCACCTTCTCCGGCGGCGGCGACGGCAGCACGAAACCACCCTGCGGCGCGGCCAGCCGGACGATGGTGCCCGCGGCGACACCGCTGACAAGATGGCTCGACAGGAAACCCTCCGGCATCGCCTTCACCGCGATCGAGATGGTTCGCTTGCCGCGGTGCTCCGGATCGGTCCAGTTCGGCGGGCAGGTCAGCGAGTACGAGCGCCAGTGCCAGCGGCCGTCGATCAGGATGCCGATGCCGATGTACTGACCCGGTTCGTATTTCCAGTCGAAGCCCCAGCCCGGCTTGATGACCAGGGTGGCCGAATCCGCGGTTTCCTTTCGCACCTCGATAATTCGACCGCGCAGCTCCCGTGCGGACCACAGCGGATTCGCCAGGTGCAGATAGTCGTCGGGCAGCAGTGGCGTGGTCACGCGTGCGACGGCGCCGCGCAGCAGGTTCAGCCGTCCGCCGCGCTCGGCGACCTCGGCCGCCGGAGCCTCCAGCCACTCCCGGACCGTGCGCACCGAGGATGCCGCTTTTCTCAAGACCATTGCCGCCGTTCGTCTCCCTGTCGTGCGGCCGCCAGTGGGCCCGCCTAGCAGTCAGGTTACGGCATCGTAGGTTAGCGCGGGGCGTCCAGGTGCGGCGTCACCACAACTCGGGACGGGTCACAGCAATTCGAGCAGGAACGGCAGTTCCTGGGCGCCGTACCAGGCGAGCTGATGATCCTCGGCGTCGCCGAGTACGAACTCGGCGTCGCTATCGCCCAGATCGGCCGCGTCCACCACATCGACCGCCTTGGCCACTTCGGGTTCGGCCTCGGCCAGATCGACGTGCACCGACGCGATCCGGTCGTAGCCGATCGGCCCGGCCAACCGGACCACCGCATCGTCGAGGTCGGGGCGCAGCTTCGCGCCCGTCACATCGGCGGCGATGACCGCGCGCCGGTAGACCGGACTGTGGTAGGTGGTGGCGGGTCCGTCGGCGTCCTCGGATTCGCCATCGTCGTCGGCCGTCTCGGCGGCGTCCTCCCGTTCGGCGGCCAGCAGCCGCAGCGAGGCCCGCGCGGCCTCGGCCATCGCCACCTCGGCCAACTCCTCGTCGTCGCCGGATGCGTAGGCCTCGCGCAGTGTCGGGGTTACCGCGAAGGCAGTGCCGCCGACCGGGCGCAGTTCCCGGTTCGTGACGAGTTCACGCAGCATCGGCACGGTGGCCGGTACGTAGACCCGCATAGTGTTCTGATCAGACGCAGGCACCGAGCATCTCCTCCATGGACTCGTGCACCGACGCGGCCAGCACGCCGATATCGGCCATCGCGTCGCGGTCGGCGTTGAGTCCGTAGAAGACGCGTCCGTCATAGGACGTGATCCCGATGCTCGAGGCCTGATTGCGCAGCAGCGGCGACACCGGATACATCTCCAGCATCCGCGCGCCGCCGATATACATCGGGGTCTGCGGACCCGGTGCGTTGGTGATCACCAGATTGAACGTGTGCTCTGCGAACGTACTCGCCGCCCGCACACTCATCGCATGCAGGCTGGCCGGAGCGAACCCGGCCAAGTGCACCAGGGTGCGTGCCCGAACCCCGCGCCGATGCTTGCTATTGGCCTCGGTGGCATGGGAGATGTGCGACAGACGCATCACCGGATTCGGTTCGCCCACCGGCAGATCGATCAGGAACGAGGACACCTCGCTGGCCGGTTTCAGCTGGTCGTCGATGCCCTCGACATATACCGACATCGGCACCACCGCGCGCAGTACGGCCGATTCGGTGAGCGCCTCACCCCGCGAGAGCAGCCAGTTGCGCAGCGCGCCGGTGACGACGGCCAGGATCACGTCGTTGATCGAGCAGTCGAAACGTTTGCGGATCTTGCGGTAGTCCTCCAGATCCGTGCGCACCACGTCGAAGCGGCGGTTACGTGAGGTCTTGGCATTCAACGGGCTGTCCGGTGCGCCGATGGCGGCCGCGCGCACCGCCGAGACCACCGAGTCCACCGCCTTGCCCGCTGCCTCGACCACCGAGAACGCGTGGGCGCTCGCATCGCGGGCGACCTCGAGCGCCTCGCGCGGCTGTCCGGCCAAATGGGTGAGCGCACCGACGAGCAGCTCCACCTCGTTGGGTTCGCGCGGCGCCACCCAGGCGTCGTCGGCGATGCCGCGCGGGGAGGTGCTGGTATCGAGGATCACGTGGCCGATCTCGAGCGCGGTATCCCCGTCGACGAGCGCCGAATGAGTCTTGGTGAAGATTGCGGACCGGCCCTCGGTGAGTCCCTCGATCAGATACATCTCCCACAGCGGGCGGCTCTGATCGAGGGGACGCGACGCCAGCCGGGCCACCAGATCGTGCAGCTGACCGTCGGTGCCCGGACCGGGCAGTGCGGAGCGGCGAATGTGATAGGTGATATCGAACTGGCTGTCCTCGACCCAGACCGGACGGCCGAGCGCGAAGGGGATCTCGCGCACCTTCCTGCGGTAGCGGGGGACCAGTGAGAGCCGGCTCTCCACCAGGTCGACCAGCCGGTCATAGTCCAGTGCCGGTTCCCCCTGTGCGGAGTCGCTGCCTCGGACGATCGCGAGAGAGCCGATATGGATCGGATTGCTACTCGACTCGAGCCGATAGAACGACGCGTCCTGCGGCGTCAATCTCGTGATCACGCTGCCCGGTGCTCCTTCCGATGTGGCTCCCACCCGAGCCGTCTTTCAACGCCTATTGTGGTCGCCCACAACGGTTCGTTCCGCCCCCTGTGGCATTTCCAGCGATATTCGTGCGCCCCTTTACTCGAACCTTGATCCGTGGGAGGGTTCATCGGTTCGATTCCGGGGTACTCGATTCGACCACAGCGAGCGGGGGGACGGCGCGGGACATGCCCAAGAGCCGCGCTGCCCTCGAGTCATCGCATGCCGTCCGACCTCAGCAGATGTGGTCGATGCAGTCGGCACCACGGACGACTTACATCGTATGACACCGACACTGGAACAGGTTCGACTCCAATTCGATTGACCGAAGTTCTCGTCGGTCTGGGTTATCGGACACCGCGAGCCGCCTTTTCTCGCCCGCTCGCGCGCGCGAACGACGGGTACGGTGAAAAGAAACGGCTGCCGCCTCGGTGGTAGCGGCGGGTGCAGCGCTGGGTCGCTGGTTATCGGCTGGTTCTTTCGAGCGGACTGCAAGCAGTCGCTACGGAACTAGCATGGTGGCCGCATTATCATGAACGGTGCAGCGGATTCCGCCATGCTCGGCGGGGGCCCTGAGCACACTGCCCGACCCGGGTGACGGCCGAACATTTGACACACCGACCAGAGGACTGACGAGACCCGTGCCTGCGCTGACACTGACGAGGTTGCTACGGATTGGTGAGGGACGCACGGTCAAGCGGCTCGCCCACCTCGCGGAAGAGGTCCTCGCGCTCGGGCCCGAGATCGAGGAGCTCACCGACCACGAGCTGCGTGCCAAGACCGACGAGTTCAAGGAGCGCTACGCGGACGGCGAAACGCTGGACGACCTGCTCCTAGAGGCGTTCGCGGTGGCCCGCGAGGCGTCTTGGCGCGTGCTCAACCAGAAGCACTACAAGGTGCAGATCATGGGCGGCGCGGCACTGCACCTCGGCAATATCTCCGAGATGAAGACCGGTGAGGGCAAGACCCTGACCTGTGTGCTGCCCGCCTACCTCAACGCCATCTCCGGCGACGGCGTACACGTGGTCACGGTCAACGACTACCTGGCCAAGCGCGACGCGGAGTGGATGGGCCGTGTGCACCGCTTCCTCGGGTTCAGTGTCGGCGTGATCCTGTCCGGCATGACCCCCGCCGAGCGTCGCGACTCCTACAACTCCGATATCACCTACGGCACGAACAACGAGTTCGGCTTTGACTACCTGCGCGACAACATGACCCACTCGCTGGACGATCTGGTGCAGCGCGGGCACAACTTCGCCGTGGTCGACGAGGTCGACTCCATCCTCATCGACGAGGCACGCACCCCGCTGATCATCTCGGGTCCGGCCGATGCCTCCTCGAAGTGGTACGCCGAATTCGCGCGCATCGCACCGCTGCTGAAGAAGGACCTGCACTACGAGGTCGATATCAAGAAGCGCACCATCGGCGTGCACGAGGCGGGCGTCGAGTTCGTCGAGGATCAGCTCGGCATCGACAACCTCTACGAGGCCGCCAACTCGCCGCTGGTCAGCTACCTGAACAACGCCATCAAGGCCAAGGAGCTCTACAACCGGGACAAGGACTACATCGTCCGCGACGGCGAGGTCATCATCGTCGACGAGTTCACCGGCCGCATCCTGGTCGGGCGCCGCTACAACGAGGGCATGCACCAGGCGATCGAGGCCAAGGAAGGCGTCGAGATCCAGCCGGAGAACCAGACTCTGGCCACGATCACGCTGCAGAACTACTTCCGCCTCTACGACAAGCTCTCCGGTATGACCGGTACCGCCGAGACCGAGGCCGCTGAGCTGCACCAGATCTACAGCCTCGGCGTCGTGCCGATTCCGACCAATAAGCCGATGGTCCGTGCGGACCAGTCCGACCTGATCTACAAAACCGAAGAGGCCAAATTCTCGGCCGTGGTCGACGATGTCGTCGAACGGCACGAAAAGGGTCAGCCGGTGCTGATCGGTACCACCAGCGTCGAGCGCTCGGAGTACCTGTCCAAGCAGTTCACCAAGCGCGGTATCGCGCACAACGTGCTTAACGCGAAGTTCCACGAAAAGGAAGCCGAGATCATCGCCGAGGCCGGCCGCCCGGGTGCGGTCACCGTGGCGACGAATATGGCCGGTCGTGGTACCGACGTCGTGCTCGGCGGCAATCCGGACATCATCACCGACATCATCCTGCGCAAGGAGGGTCTGGATCCGGTGGAGACGCCGGATGAGTACCAGGCCGCGTGGTTGCCGACGCTGGAGCGGGTCAAGGAGCAGACCGCCGAGGATGCCGACGCGGTGCGCGACGCTGGTGGTCTGTATGTGCTCGGCACCGAGCGGCACGAATCGCGGCGCATCGACAACCAGCTGCGCGGTCGTTCCGGCCGTCAGGGTGACCCGGGTGAGTCCCGGTTCTATCTGTCGCTGGGTGACGAGCTGATGCGGCGCTTCAACGGTGCCGCGCTGGAAGCCATCATGACCAGGCTGAATCTGCCCGACGATGTGCCGATCGAGGCGAAGATGGTCTCCAAGGCCATCAAGAGCGCGCAGACCCAGGTCGAGCAGCAGAACTTCGAGATCCGCAAGAACGTGCTCAAATACGACGAGGTGATGAATCAGCAGCGCACCATCATCTATGGCGAGCGCAACCGGATTCTGCGCGGCGAGGATATGGAGGGCCAGGTCCAGGAGATGATCACCGATGTGGTCAACGCCTACGCCGATGGCGCCACCGCCGAGGGTTACGTCGAGGACTGGGATCTGGACAAACTGTGGACCGCGCTGAAGACGCTGTACCCGGTGAGCCTGGATTACAAGGATCTGACCGGCGAGACCGGCGTCGGCGAGGCGGGCGATCTGACCAAGGACGAGTTGGTCGATGCGCTGCTCGACGACGCGCACGACGCATACGACAAGCGCGAGCAGCAGATCGACGGTCTGGCCGGCGATGGTTCGATGCGCAATCTCGAACGCCAGGTACTGCTTTCGGTGCTGGACCGCAAGTGGCGCGAGCACCTCTACGAGATGGATTACCTCAAGGAGGGCATCGGCCTGCGTGCCATGGCGCAGCGCGATCCGCTGGTCGAGTACCAGCGCGAGGGCTTCGATATGTTCGCCGCGATGCTCGAGGGTCTGAAGGAGGAGTCGGTCGGCTTCCTGTTCAACCTGCAGGTCGAGGTGCAGCAGCCGGAGCCGGAGGGCGTCGCGATCGATCCGGGTCTGCGGTCGCCGGTCGGCGCCGCACCCCGTCCGCTGCCCACCCAGGAGGCGCCGGTCGTCAATGGCGCCCCGGCGGCGTTGCGCGCCAAGGGTATCGCCGAGTCCAGGGCGAACAACGGCTTCAGCTACTCGGGTCCGGACGAGGGCGGCCATGCCGCGATCCACAGTGACGCCGAGGAGTACGGCGACGGCGCCACCCGCCGCGAACGCCGGGAGGCTGCGCGCGCGCAGGCCAAGCAGAAGCGCGCACCGAAGTCGCGTCGTCGGCACTGATTCGCCGATCACGAAGGCGCCCATGGATCGTGAGTCCATGGGCGCTTTCGCGTCTGTGCAGCCGACCCTTTCGAGCGACCTGTAAGCAGTCGCCAACGGCCCACGAGGGCCGGTGCGGCGGAGTAACTTCGAGGCGTGGACCGAGACGCTGTCGAGAAATGGGTCGGTGGTTACGAACGGGCCTGGCGCTCGCCGGGTACCGGTGTGCTCGGCGAGCTGTTCACCGAGGACGTCGAATATCTGGTGTCGCCGTGGGCGGATCCGATCGTCGGTCTCGAACCGCTCGCGGTGTTCTGGGAGGCGGAGCGCAGCGGACCCGATGAACCGTTCACAATGGCTTCCGAGATTGTCGCGGTACAGGATTCGACCGCCGTCGTGCGCGTGAATGTGGAGTATCGGTGGGATACGCTGTCGCGCTGGCGTGATCTGTGGGTGTTGCGGTTCGACTCCGCCGGTCTGTGCACCCGCTTCGAGGAATGGCCCTTCGCCCCCGAACAGCCCGACGGGCATTAGATCCGGCGGCTACCAGGAATCGTTCGCGTTGAGCGCGGTCAGTAGGAGCCGGATGGCGGCCACGCGACGTTCCTTGCCGGGCAGTGCATCCAATGCGCATTCCGGATCCGCGGGGGGACCGAGGTGGGTGCAGCCGCGGGGACAGTCCTCGATGGCGGTGGCCAGGTCGGTGAAGGCGGCGATGACATCGTCGGGGGTGATATGGGCCAGGCCGAAGGAGCGCACGCCGGGGGTGTCGATGACCCAGCCGCCGTTGGGCAGTGGCAGGGCCACGGATTGGGTGGAGGTGTGCTTGCCCTTTCCCACGCCGGAGACCTCGCCGACGGCTCGATCCGCGTCGGGGACAAGGCGATTCACCAGCGTCGACTTGCCGACCCCGGAGTGGCCGATGAAGGCGGTGAGGCGGTCGGTGAGCAGTTCGAGGACCGGTTCGATGGGGTCGTCGATACCGCCGTAAATAATGGTGAGGTCGAGATCGTCGAAGGCGGCGGCGAATTCGGATTCGGCCGCCAGATCGTGTTTGGTAAGACACAGAATCGGTTGCAGCCCACCGGCATACGCGGCGACCATGGCACGTTCGACGAAACCGGTGCGCGGTGGTGGGTCGGCGAGGGCGACCACGATGAAGAGCTGTTCGGCGTTGCCGACGACGATCCGTTCGAAGGGATCGGTGTCATCGGCGGTGCGGCGCAACACCGTTCGGCGTTCGGCGACCCGGACGATGCGCGCGAGAGTATCGGGTCTTCCGGAAAGATCGCCGACCACGTCGACCTGGTCGCCGACGACGATCGGGGTGCGGCCGAGTTCCCTGGCTCGCATGGCGATGATCAGCTTGTCCGGATTGCCGCCGAGCACACAACCCCAACGGCCGCGGTCCACTGAAACGACCATGGCCGATTCCGCGTCATTGTGCTGCGGACGGGTTTTCGTGCGCGGACGAGTCGACTTGCCCGGGCGGACCCGGACATCCGACTCGTCGTACTCGCGTCGTCTCAGCGCGCCGCTCCCTGATCCGAGAGCGACGGATCCAGCATCCGCTCCCACAAACCGACGAATCCGGGCAGTGTCTTGGCCGTGGTGCCGATATCCTCGATCGCGACCCCGGGTACCCGAAGCCCGAGAATCGCACCGGCCGTTGCCATTCGGTGGTCGGCGTAGGAGTGCCAATTGCCGCCGTGCAGCGGGGCCGGGGTGATCTCCAGTCCGTCCTCGGTCTCGGTGACATTGCCGCCGAGCCGGTTGATCTCGGTGGAAAGGGCCGCGAGCCGATCGGTCTCGTGCCCGCGCAGATGTGCGATACCGCGCAGCCGGGACGGCGAATCTGCCAGTGCCGCAAGGGCGGCCACGGTCGGGGTCAGCTCGCCGACATCGTGCAGATCGATATCGATACCGGCGAGTCGCTCCGGGCCGCGCACGGTCAGCACACCGTCGAAGCGGGTCACCTCGGCGCCCATACGCACCAGGATCTCCCGGATCACATCACCGGGCTGGGTGGTCAGGCGCGGCCAGTGCGGGATGCGGACCTCGCCTCCGGTGACGGCGGCCGCCGCCAGGAAGGGCGTGGCATTGGACAGATCCGGCTCCACATCCCAGTTCACCGCGCGGATCGGGCCGGGCGCGACGGTCCAGGTCTGGGGCTTACGGCTATCGGCGGGGGCCTCGACGGCGACCTCGGCGCGCCGCAGCATCTCCACGGTCATCTCGATATGCGGCATGGAGGGCAGCGCCTTGCCGTCGTGGTGCACCACGATGCCCTCGTCGAAGCGGGCCGCCGACAACAGCAGACCGGATACGAACTGGGACGATCCGGAGGCGTCGATGGTGACTGCGCCGCCGCGCAGCGCACCCTTGCCGTGCACGGTGAACGGCAGTGCGTCGCCCTCGATATCCGCGCCGATCCGGCGCAGTGCGTCCAGGATGGTGCCCAGCGGGCGGACCCGCGCCTGCTCGTCACCGTCGAAGGCGACATCGCCGGTGGCCAGGGCCGCCACGGGCGGCAGGAACCGCATGACGGTGCCCGCCAACCCACAGTCGACAGTGCCGCTGTGCAGCGGCGCTGGCGTCACGGTCAACGTTTCGTCATCACCCTCGATCCGGGCGCCCAATGCCCGCAACGCGCCGATCATGAGTTGGGTATCGCGGCTGCGCAGCGCCCCGGAGATGGTCGAAGGCCCCTCGGCCAGCGCGGCCAAGATCAATGCCCGGTTCGTGATCGATTTCGATCCGGGCAGGGTCACGGTCGCGTGCACGGGTACATCGACATGGGGCGCTGGCCAGAAACTCACCAGTCCATCTTCGCCCATCCCGAACCCGGACACACGGGCGGTCACCCAACTCTCAATAAAATCGTCCGCATCACCGGCCACAGACGTAGCGCACCACCTGCCACGCGCGGCCATCAGCGCACACGCCATACGCCCATTGGCCATCACATCCACGCGATCGCATATCTGCGATGACGAATCCACCCGTGCGGTAACAAACAGGTATGTGCCGCGACCTGCCCGTCTGCACGGCAGCGACCGGGTGCGCCGCGGTACGTGCGGGCAGGTCGCCGCACCCGCTTGTTCGCTATCGCACGCGTTCGATTGCGCATGTGCGACGAGGAATTCACCTGTGCGGTGGCGAATGGGCGGGTGTGGTGGCCAATCCGCTCGTGTGGGAGCGACTGGGTGCGCGGCCGTCCATGCGGGTGGTGACACCCGCCTGTTCGCTATCGCACCCGTTCGATTGCGCACGTGCGGCGGGGCGTCGCACGTGCGCGGGGTCGGTTACTTGTGGCGGCCGTGGAGGATGGGGACCAACCGGCGGAGCAGTTTCATCGTGGACTTGGTTCGGGAGTAGCTGAGCAGGGCCATGCCGGGAATGGCGAAGCGCTGCACCGCGATCGAATGCGGACGGGAGAATTCGCGCAGGCCGGGCTCGCCGTGGATGCGGCCGATGCCGGAGTCGCCGACACCGCCGAAGGGCAGGCCCGCGATGGCGGCGAAGGCGAGCACGGAGTTCACCGAGGTGGCGCCGACGCGCAGGCGACGGGCGATCTCCAGGCCGTTCTTCTTCGAGTAGACCGCCGAGGACAGGCCGTACTTGGAGTTGTTCGCCAGCTCGACCGCCTCATCGATGCTGTCCACCGTCCGGATGGTGACGGTCGGGCCGAAGGTCTCCTCGGCGACCGCCTCGGAACTCTCGTCCACATCGACCAGCACGACCGGCTCGATGAACGGCCCCTTGACCGACTCCGGCCCGCCGAGCACCGCGGTGCCACCGCTCTTCAGCGCATCGTCGATGTGGCGGCGCACGATATCGATCTGGCTCGGCATCGTCATCGGACCGTAGGCCGCGTCGGACCCCGAGCCCGGCTTGATGTCCTTCAGGATGCGCTTGACCTCGGCGACGAAGTCCTCGCGCACCGAGCGGTCGACATACACCCGCTCCACCCCGGCGCAGGTCTGGCCGCTATTGGCGGTGGCGCCCCAGGCGACCGCATCGGCGGCGGCCTTGATATCGGCATCGCCAGCGACGATCACCGCGTCCTTGCCGCCGCATTCCAGCAGCACCGGGGTCAGTGAATCGGCGGCCGCGGCCATGATCTTCTTGCCGGTCGCGGTCGATCCGGTGAACGCGAGCTTGTCCACGCCGGACTTGACCAGTTCGGCGCCGGTCGCGCCGAAACCGTTGATGGTCTCGAAGACCCCTCCCGGCAGCTCCGGATTGGCCTTCTTGAACGCATCGGAGAGGAAATTGCCGATGCTGGTGGAGAATTCACTCGGCTTGAAGACCACCGTATTGCCCGCGGCGAGCGCATAGGCGATGGAACCGTTCGGGGTGTAGACCGGGTAGTTCCACGGCCCGATGACGCCGACGACGCCGAGCGGGCGCTGCTCGAGCCGGGCGGAGAAGTTCGACATCAGTGCGCCGGGGAATACCTTCTTCGGCGACAGCACCTTCTTGGCGTTCTTGGCTGCCCAGGCGATGTGCTCGAGTGCGAGCATCAACTCCAGGAACGCGTCGTCGAGCGGTTTGCCGTTCTCCTTGTGGATCAGCGCAGTGAATTCCTCGGAGTCCGCGACCAGCTGGCTCGACCAGCGCAGCAGATGTTTGCGCCGCTCGTCGAAGCTCAGTCCGCCCCAGGTCGCGGCCGCGCCGCGGGCCTTGGCGACGGCTGCGCGCACCGCGTCCGCATCGGCGATGGGATGCGTGCCGATGACCTCTCCGGTGGCCGGATCGACCGATTTCAGCGCCGTTTCCGGTGCCGCGGGGCTGGTCTCGATGGTTGTCACGGTGGGTCTCTCCTCTTGCCGAGATAAGTTAACGACCATTCTCTGAGATGATGCTATGTCACAACTCTCACCTGGTCACCACCTACCATCGATTCTCCCCGAGTCTGTCGGCACCTAGTGGAAGTATCGAGATATGTGTGGCAGATATGCGACTACTACCGATCCCGGTCGGCTCGCCGTCGAACTGGATGCCATCGACGAGACCCCGCCCGGTGACGGCGGCGGGTTCGCCAACTACAACGTCGCGCCGACCACCCAGGTGCTCACCGTGGTGGAGCGGCACGAACACGGCCATCCGGACGACGACGCCGAGCTGCGCATCCGGCGGATGCGGTGGGGCCTGATCCCGGTCTGGACCAAGGTCGCCGAACCCGGGGTGCCGGTGAAGGGCAAGCCGCTGTTCAACGCCCGCGCCGATAAGGCCGCGACCACGGCGTCATTCCGCGATGCGGTGAAGTACCGCCGGTGTCTGGTGCCGATGGACGGCTGGTACGAGTGGCTGGTCGAACCCGACGCTGGAGCCAAGGGCAAGGTCGCCAAACATCCGTACTTCATGGCCGCTGCCGACGGATCGCGGCTGTATATGGCCGGGCTGTGGTCGGTATGGCGGGACCGCTCGCAACAGCAGAGCGAACCGCTGCTGTCGTGCACCATCCTGACCACCGACGCCGTGGGCGAGCTCACCCGCATCCACGACCGAATGCCGTTGCCGATGCCGCGGGAGCATTGGGATGCCTGGCTGGATCCGGATCATCCGGCACCGGCCACGCTACTCGAGACGCCGAGCGTCGAATCGGTGGCGGGCATTGTGGCGCGTCCGGTCTCGTCGCTGGTCAACAGCGTGCGCAATAACGGCCCGGAGTTGCTGGCGCCGTTGGACATTCGGGCGGATACGGAAAAGGCCGGGCAGATCAGCCTGCTGTGATCGCCCGGCCCGCCGTTCATCGACTCAGAGCTGGCACTTCACGCTGTTCGTCACGATATTCAGCGCGCACTTGGCGATACTGCCGACCAGGTCGATGACCTTGCCAGCGACGCCGCCGCCCAACTTCTCGGCCTTGTCGGCCTTCTCATCCTTCTTCGGGGTGCCGTTCTTCTTCGGCGCGTCGTCAACGACATGCTCGTCGAACGGGAAGTGGTTGACGTCGATCACCAGGGGGCCGCCCGGTGCGGCGCTGGCCGTCGGCGCTAGCAGCGTGACCGAGCCATTGGTGAGCAGGAGAACTCCGAACAGAGTGACGATCACGGTGCTGCACAATCGCTGGCGCGCGGACATTTCGCATCACATCCTCGAGTCGGACGATCTTGGCCCGTTCAGTAACGCATAAATGTTGCTGGCTTGGTGCTGAATTATGCTGATGTGACTGGTGCGGTGACCGCATCGGTGAGTCGGACCAGATCCGCTGGCGCCAATTCGATCTCCAATCCGCGCCGTCCCGCACTGCACAACATGCGGTCCCAGGCCAGCGCCGAGGCGTCGACCACCGTCGGCAGCAGCTTGCGCTGGCCGAGCGGGGAGATGCCGCCGAGTACGTAACCGGTGATTCGCTCGGCCTTCGCCTTATCCGCCATTGCCGCCTTGGGCGCGGCGAGCGCGGCGGCGGCAGCCTTGAGCGACAAGGTATTCGGCACCGGCAACACCGCGACCGCGAGCACACCGGTCGACAATTCGAGCACCAGCGTCTTGAAGATCTGCGCCGCCGTCACACCGACCTCGGCGGCGAGCGCGTCGACGGCCTCCGCGCCGTAGGACTCGGCGCGTGGATCGTGTTTGTAGGCATGTACGCGATGGGCAACACCGGCCTTGGCCAGGGTTCGGATCGCCGGGGTCGAGGCTCCTGCCATGCGGTCACTGTAGCGGCGACGCCGACGCTTCGAGCGACCTGCAAGCAGTCGCCGGCGGCCCGGCCGGACAGCCGTTTTCGGTGCGGACAGTTCGCTGTGGGAACACAGTCGGGCACGGACATGTTGCATGCGAATACAGACAGCGGCTGTAGGACGTGAAGGAGAGGTCGGTGCCCGTTCTGCTCGAAGAACGCCCCGTGGCGTCGCCCGTCGAAGCTCAGTTCCCACTAGATCTGACCACGCCTGTAGATTTGGCAGGTACGGCGATCGAAGGGATTGGTGTGACGAGCGACGATGACGTGGTGACCGACGGTGCGGTCGGCGCCGCGGTCGACGATACCGAGCTGGTGCGGCGGTTCGAGCGCGATGCGCTCCCGTTGCTGGACCAGCTCTACGGTGCCGCGCTGCGCATGACCCGGAATCCGGCCGATGCCGAGGATCTGGTGCAGGAGACCTACGTCAAGGCGTTCCAGGGCTTCAAATCCTTCAAGGAGGGCACCAATCTGCGTGCCTGGCTCTACCGGATCCTGACCAACACCTACATCAACTCCTACCGCAAGAAGCAGCGCCAGCCCGCGCAGTACCCGACCGACGAGATCACCGACTGGCAGCTCGCCGCCACCGCCGAGCACACCTCGACCGGCCTGCGTTCGGCCGAGGTCGAGGCGCTGGACGCGCTGCCCGACGATGACATCAAAGCCGCGCTGCAGGAGCTGCCGGAGGAGTTCCGTATGGCGGTCTACTACGCCGATGTCGAGGGTTTCCCATATAAGGAAATCGCCGACATCATGGGCACACCCATCGGTACGGTGATGTCCCGGCTGCATCGCGGCCGCAAGCAGCTCAAGGGTTTGCTCGCCGATGTGGCGCGCGAACGTGGATTCAACCGCAACGGCGCGGAACGTCAGGAGGTCAAGCAGTGAGTACGGAGCGTGACCCCGATATGGAGTTGGACTGCACGGCGGTGCTGGCCGATGTCTGGCTCATGCTCGACGGCGAATGTGACGATGCCACCCGGGCTCGGCTGCAGCACCATATGGACCACTGCTCGCCCTGCATCGAGGCCTACGGCATCGAGGAGAAGGTCAAGAGCCTGCTGAGTCGCAAATGCGGCGGCGACCGGGCACCTGATGCGCTGCGCGATCGGCTGAGCGTGGAGATCCGTCGATCCGTCACGGTCACCCGGGTCGAGACCACCGAGTAGTCCCGTCCAGGCCCTGAACACAGAAAAAACACCGAGTGGCACGGTCTTCCTGGTGGAAGATGCCGGCGCTCGGTGTTTTTCGTATCCGTTACGGCTCAGGCGTTAGGACGCTTGCCGTGGTTGGCGGCGCTTCCCTTGCGGCTGCGCTTCTTACGACCACGCTTACCCATCGGTAGTCTCCCTTCTGATTGAAGGCCATTGTTTCACGTGTGGTTGGCTGTAGCTTCAGCGGATATAGGCCGAACGAGTGAATGGGGTGTCATGGCTGAGGAAGTGCTCTCCGAGCTGGTGTCGGTCGTGCAGCAGGTTGTCGTCGCCGAGGGTGCCGAGGTGCATGAGGGCGACACGCTGGTGATCCTCGAGTCGATGAAGATGGAGATCCCGGTGTTGGCCGAGAGCGGTGGCACGGTTACCTCGATCGGCGTCAAAGAGGGCGACGCGATCAAGGCCGGGCACCTAATAGCTGTCATCTCTTAGTATCTGGAGCGGGTAGACCGAATATGGCGACACTGAGCGAGCTGCTGGCCGAACATACCGACCTACCCGGCGTCGCCGTGGACCATCTGCAGCGGGTGGTCGGCGATTGGCAGTTGCTCGCCGATCTGTCCTTCGCGGATCTGCTGCTGTGGGTCGGTGCGGGACCCATCGTCGACGGCGCGGATATCGTCTGCGTCGCGCAGTGCCGCCCGACGACGGCGCCCACCGTACATCCGGAGGATCGGGTGGGTGGCGTCGCCTCGCAGGCCGATCACCCGCAGGTTTTCGACGCGCTGATGACCGGCAAGATCGTGCGCGCGGACAGCGAAGTCGAGGCCAAGGGCGTCTACCATCCGCATCCGGTGCACGCGATCCGCGAGGCCATTCCGGTGCGCTGCGGTGACGATGTCATCGCGGTGCTCAGCCGCGATACCGATTTGCAGCGCTCGCGGGTGCGTAGTGCGCTCGAGATCGCCTATGTCGCCTGTGCCGACGATCTGTGTCAGATGATCGCCGACGGCACCTTCCCGACCACCGAGGACCGCGCCGCGACACACTCCAGTCCGCGCGCTGGCGACGGTTTCATCCGGCTCGATACCGAGGGCATCGTCGTCTACGCCAGTCCGAACGCGCTGTCCGCCTACCACCGGATGGGTCTGCAGGCCGATCTGGCCGGCCAGGATCTGGCCGTCACCACCCGGTCGCTGATCACCGATCCGTTCGACGCGCAGGAGGTCGTCGGGGATATCCAGGCCGCGCTGGCCGGACGCACCGGACGCCGCATGGAGGTCGAAGCGCGCGGCGCCACCGTGCTGCTGCGCACCCTGGTGCTGCGCCCGCACGGCGAATTGGCGGGGGCGGCGGTGCTGGTCCGTGACGTCACCGAGGTCAAGCGCCGCGACCGCGCGCTGCTCAGTAAGGACGCGACCATCCGGGAGATCCACCACCGGGTGAAGAACAACCTGCAGACCGTCGCCGCGCTGCTGCGGCTGCAAGCGCGCCGCACCGAGAACGAGGAGGCGCAGGTCGCGCTGACCGAATCGGTGCGCCGGGTGACCTCCATCGCCTCGGTGCACGAGATGCTGTCGATGTCGGTGGACGAAGAGGTCGATCTCGACGAGGTCGTCGACCGGCTGCTGCCGATCATGGCCGATGTCGCGACCGTGCACACCGCCAGAATCAAAGTGCGCCGGGCGGGTTCGCTCGGCGTCTTCTCCGCCGAACGGGCCACCCCGCTGGTGATGGTGCTGACCGAACTGGTGCAGAACGCCATCGAGCACGCCTTCGATTCCGGCGAAAACGGCACGGTGACAATCCGTTCCGAGCGTTCGGCACGCTGGCTGGACGTGATCATCAGCGACGACGGCCGCGGTCTGCCGCCTGGTTTCAGCCTGGAATCCTCCGACCGCCTCGGCCTGCAGATCGTGCGAACCCTGGTGACCGCGGAACTGGGCGGCTCCATCGGTTTACATCCTGGCGCCGATATCGGTACCGACGCGGTTCTACGCGTCCCCTTGGGCCGCCGCTCGGGGCGCTGAGTCGATCACGAATCTGGGTGGTGGACAATAAGACTCGAGACATTAGGGCCGCGAACACGCCGCGCCGCAGGCGCGGCAAATCAATAACAGGCACAAAATAGCCCGGCACCTAAGTGCCGGGCTTGACCGCGTTACCGGGCCGGGCTGAAGAGGTCCGGTAACGCTTGTCGTCCCTACTAGACGACGGTACGGGTCCGCGTGCGGGCGTTGCGACGTTTGAGCGCCCGACGCTCGTCCTCGCTCATACCACCCCATACGCCCGCATCCTGCCCGGACTTCAGGGCCCAGGACAGGCAGTCGGCGGTAACGGGGCAGCGCGCGCAGACCAGCTTGGCATCGGCAATCTGCGCGAGCGCAGGACCGCTGTTACCCACCGGGAAGAACAGCTCGGGGTCCTCATCGCGACAGATGGCCTTGTGGCGCCAGTCCATTCCTCTGCTCCTTTGCTGGGCGCCGCAAAGGGCGCCGATGGTTTGTGGATCGTTCACTTGTGCGACTCGAATGTTTCCGCACGGTTGCTTGTGAATGCTTTCACGAACACCGTAGATGTCAATAGGTATCTGGTGCACCGTGGGGAAGCTCACGCTCTCAAAGTCCCCCTAGGGGGACCTGCCCGGTCCTTTGTACTCGCTCTACCTGGTTTTCGCAGCGCAACACCCGGATTCTTCGCGCGTTTCGTGCTCGCTAGGGGCGCGGAGCGATGACCTCGAGCACGTTCGGCACAGCTGTGAAATCCACCATGTTGCGTTTTCCGATAAAGTCGCCATCGATTTGCAGACCGATGGGTTCGGTGGCCTCGATTCGCACGGTTGGCACATTGTCCTCGCGAAAGAGGTTGCGGGACTTGGGATTTCCATCGGTGGCCAGCAACTGGCGGGCGAGCAGCAGCGTGGAGACCACCGACATCGACCGCACGGCAAACACGCCGAGCCCCGTTTCGAAGGCCGTACCAGGGTTGGTGTGCACCGGGGTCTCGTTGAGATAGGTCCATGGACTCGCGTTCGTCACGAATGCGTAATGGACGCCATCGACGGGCTCGTAGCCCGGGATTTCGATCCGAACGGTTGGTTCCTTGCGCTTCGCCTTGAAGAATTGTCGCACAGTTGTTCGAACATAGCGACCAGGGGTGGCCGCGTGACCGTTGGCGCGGCTGTTGTCGATGGCCTCACAGACGTCGGCGTCGAGGCCGACGCCTGCGCTGAAGCCGAACCAGCGATCATCGGCCAGTCCGAGGCCGATTTTGCGGTCGCGGTCGAGGGTGAGCAGGTCGATGAGCTGGTTGGTCGCGGTCACCGGATCCGGGGAGATGCCCAGTGCCCGCGCGAACACATTCGCCGACCCGCCGGGGATCACGCCGAGCCGCGGCAGCCAGGCCTGTCCGTCGTTCAGCTCGGGCAGTGGCAGGAAGCCGTTGATGGTCTCGTTGACCGTCCCATCGCCGCCGTGCACCACGATCAGATCCATCTCGTTGGTCGATGCCCACTGCGCTAATTCCGCCGCGTGGCCGCGATGCTGGGTATGCGCGACGGTCAGCTGCGTCCGGCTCTCCAACGCGTGCGCCAGCAGGTCTCGGGTCGCGGGCGTAGTCGAGGTGGCATTCGGGTTCACGATCAGCAGCGTCCGCACCTTCGGAAGCCTAATCGGCTGATGGCCCGGTCCGAAAAGCCGGCAAGTGCGTTCTAGGCTTGGCCCGTGGTGGACAGCGGCAAGGATGAAGTCGAGAACAGCGCGGGGACCGGGGGCGTGCCCGTGACGGTGCGTGGTGCGGGCGGGTTGGTCGCGCTGGAGGGCGCGGTCGCCGTGGTCGTGACGATCGTGCTGATCGTGCGTGGCCTGCTCGGACACGATCAGAGTGCCGCGAGCGGGTACGGTACCGCCGCGTGGTTCGGCATCCTCGGCGGTGCGGTCCTCGCGGCCGGTATCGGTCTGCTGCTCGGACATCGGTGGGGGCGGGCCATCGCGGTGATCGCGCAGGTGCTGCTGCTCCCGGTGACCTGGTCGCTGCTGACCGATTCGCATCAGCCGGTGCTCGGCGCGCTGCTCGGCGTTGTGGTGATCGCCGCACTGGTGCTGTTGTTCGCGCCCCCGTCGAATCGCTGGATGGCCGAGGTGTACGGCCTCGATCCGGACGTGCCCGAATCGAAGTAGCCGGGCTCAGGCGGTGGCGGCGCGCAATGCCCGCCGGCACAGGTGATCGGCCTGCCGGGTGGTCTCGGGCTGGCGGTAGCGCGGAGTGAGTGCGAGCACCCGGCCGCATGCGGTGTCGAGGTCGATGAGATGCCCGACCGAGACGAACACCGGTTTGATGCCGGGCTGGGTGCGCAGGGCGCGCCCGACGATCTGACCGTCCATCGTGATATCGGTTGCCGCACCGCGTTCCGTACCGGGCTGCTGATAGTCGCCCCACGGTGTCTTGGCGACCCCGATCGTCGGTATGTCGGTGAGGATGCCGACGTGGCAGGCCAAGCCGAAGCGGCGCGGGTGGGCCAGGCCCTGGCCGTCGCAGATCAGCAGATCCGGTGTGGTGTCGAGCTTTTCGAGGGCGGCGAGGGTGGTCGGCAGCTCGCGGAAGGCGAGTAGACCCGGCACATAGGGGAAGGTGACGGTGCCGTGCGCCACCACGGATTCGACGGGTTCCAGTGTGCCACTGTCCAATACGATCACGGCCGCGGCGACGATGCCGGTCTCGTCGTCATAGGCCGAGTCGATTCCGGCGATGGTGCGGAAGTGCGGTGGGCGCGGGTCGGCCGCAACCACCAACGGCCGCAACGCATCCTGGACCGCTACCGCATCGTCCGCCGTGGTCGGCCATTCGGTGGGTGTGGCAACTCTCATCCTTCGGCGGCGAGCTCATCGATGGCCGCGCCGGTGAGCCGGTAGCCGACCCACTCGTCCTGCGGGTTGGCGCCGATGGACTTGTAGAACTCGATGGAGGGTGTGTTCCAGGTCAGCACGGACCAGTCGACCCGGCTGTAGCCATTGGCGGCGGCCTCCTTGGCGAGTGCTGCGAGCAGCGACTTGCCGTACCCCTTGCCGCGGGTCTCCGGCTTGACGTACAGATCCTCCAGATAGATGCCGTGCACGCCGGTCCAGGTGGAGTAGTTCAGGAACCAGATCGCACAGCCGACCACACCCTTCTCGTCCTCGACGACGTGGGCGAAGACCGCGGGCGAGGGTCCGAACAGGGCGGTGTGCAGCTGATCGGCGGTGAGCGTGCACTCATCGCGGGCCTTCTCGTATTCGGCGAGGTCTTCGACCAAGCCCACCAGTGCCGGTACATCGGCAGGGGTGGCACGGCGGATCTGGCTGGGGTGAGTCATAGTGCGGCTCCATGGTCGGTGGGAACCAGGTTGTGCGCCAGGATGGTTCGATCCTCGTGTTCGTACCCTAGGACGGTGATCGCGGCGGTGGACATGGCGAAGCGCCGCCCCTCCCTGATATCGAGCTCGGCCCAGCGGGTGATCAACGCGCGGGAGAAGTGGCCGTGCCCGACCAGCACGATATCCCGATCCGGCAGTGCGGGTTCGACCGATGCGAGCACACGATCGGCGCGGGCGCTGACCTGTGCGGCCGTTTCGCCGCCGGGCACGGTGCCGGTCCAGATGGTCCAACCCGGGTCGTGCTCGCGGATCTCGACGCTGGTCTGCCCCTCGTAGTCGCCGTAGTCCCATTCGGCGAGATCCGCATCGACGACGGTATCCGTGAGCCCCGCGAGCGCCGCCGTACGCACGGCACGTTGGCGCGGGCTGGTGAGCACCAGCGGGTCGCGCAGTTTCAACTCGCTCAGCAGTCCGCCCGCGGCGCGGGCCTGCGCCTCGCCGCGTTCGGTGAGCGGCAGATCGGTGCGGCCGGTGTGGCGCCGCTGGTTCGACCAGGTGGTTTCGCCGTGCCGGAGCAGGACCAAGCGGGCGTCGTCGAGTGCGGACATGAGTTCCATCATGGGGCACGGGTCCGAGAGCGCCCGTGACGGGCGGGTCCTAGCCGAGCGCGAAGATCTCCGACCCGCGCTTTTCCAGTACGGTCGTGCCGAGTACGGCGAGCGAGATGGCGGAGCCGTCGTAGCCGGGCCGGGCGACCGGAATCCGGGACACTTCGGTGCCCGCGGTGGGGTCGAGGACGGCGATCGCGCCGTCCACCGGCACGAGTAGTCGGCCCGCCATGAAGACCGGGCTGCCGAGTGCGCCGGGGGCGGCCCAGATCGGATCGAAGGTGCTGGCGTTCAAAGCGATCAGGCTATTGCCGGTGAACACCAGGAACAGCGAGCTGATCCGGGTGGTTGTCGTCCTATCGCTCAGCGGTGCGGAGAGTTGGTGCACCATCAGCGCATTCCCGTTGCCGTCGAGGACCTCGAGCCGCGGCGTGATCGCCTCGGCGCCGGCGGTCGCCGCCGCACCGGGCAGGTACAGCACGATTCGGTTGTCGGACACCGCGATTACCCGCGCGTCGGAGGAGTCCGCGCCGTGCCCGTTGAGCACATGCGAGCCGTACTCTTCGGGCACCGTGTTGTCCTTCGGTGCGGGGTTGAGGACGGTCAGCCGGCTGGCGGGGTCCTCGGGGCAGCGTTCGAGTACGGCGAGCCGGGTGGAGCTCGAACTCGACGAGAGTAGTTTGCAGCCCTTGCGCGGTTGGGTTTTCACGTTGACCGGTGCGTCGACATATCCGTATTCGAGGGTCCGCACCAGATCCGAGCGCCACATTTCCAGCCGCCGCTGGCCCTGGGCCAGCACGTAGGTTCCGTCGGCGGACAGCTGCACCGTCGGATCCATATAGCTGCTGCGTGCGGTCCGCCGCGAACCGTCCTCACCGGCCAGCAGCGTGGCCTGGCTGCAGCCGCGCTGATCCTTGTACACGGCGATCACCGTGCCGAATTGCGATTCGACGCCGCACAGGGGTAGGTCGCGCCGGTAGTGCCACAGGTCGGCGCCGGTCCGTGGATCGTGACCGGTGACCGTGCCGTCCTCGCCGGTGACCACCGTGCCGGCGGCCACCAGCGCGCGGTTCGCGGCGGGGTCGGACGCATGCCAGAGTTCGTGCAGACTGGTCGGCACTTGATCCGCCGCGGCAGGGGTGGAAATCGGATGTTCGGCCGTCACCGACTCGGTGCCCTTGGCGTCACTGCGGGCCCACACCGCCACCGCCGCGACCACGACGAGCACGGCGATCGCGACTGCGGAGATGATGTCGGCGCGCGTTCGCCGCTCTGGTGCGAGCACGTTTGCGAGACTACAACGTGTTGGCCAACCGACGCGATCGACTCTCGTCCGGATTGCCCGGCGCAGGCGCGCCCGTCCATAACAGACGCGCCTGCCTATCGACTATGCCGATGCGGTGACCGTCGCGGGAGCGGTTTCCGCGGCCGCCTCGTCCGCGGGCTTGCGGCGGCGCCGCCGACGGCGCGCGGGCTGATCGGTGGTGTCGGCGTCATCGGTGCTGTCGTCCGAGGCGGTGTCCGCGGTGGCGGTCGCACCGTTTTCGTTGTCCCCGTTGCCATTCGACTCGGCGCCGTGCTCGGCGTCACCGGCGCTCCTGCGACGACGGCGGCGACGACGGGCCGGCTTATCGGCCGTCTCGTCGGCGTCTGCGTTCGGCGCGGTGTCGAGTGCTGTTGCGGCGGTATCGGTTTCGGCACCGTCGGTCGCATCGCCCTCGGTGCCGTCGACCTCACCGTCGATCGGCTGGCCCGCGCGAGTGCGGCGGCGATTGCGCTTGCGCGGTGTGCGGGCGGAGCGCTCGACCACTTCGGCGTCCTCGTCGCGCACCGGCTTGGCCTTGCGGATCGTGCCGGTGACGCCCTCGGGAATACCGAGGTCCGAGAACAGGTGCGGGGAGCTCGAATACGTCTCGACCGGGTCCGGGATGCCGAGGCCGAGGGCGGTGTCGATGGCGGCCCAGCGGTTCAGTTCGTCCCAGTCGATCAGTGTCACCGCGACACCGGTGCGCCCGGCCCGGCCGGTGCGTCCGATCCGGTGCACGTAGGTCTTCTCGTCCTCGGGGCACTGGTAATTGATGACGTGGGTGACGTCGTCGATATCGATGCCGCGCGCGGCGACATCGGTAGCGACGAGCACGTTGATGGCGCCCTTGCGGAATTTGGTGAGCGCCTTCTCTCTCGCGATCTGTCCGAGGTCACCGTGTACGGCGCCGACGGCGAAGCCGCGCTCGGCGAGATCGTCGGCAACCTTCTGCGCGGTGCGCTTGGTCCGGGTGAAGACCATGGTCGCGCCGCGGCTCTCGGCCTGCAGCACCTTGGCGATCAGCTCGCTCTTGTCCAGTGCGTGCGCCCGGTAGGCGAACTGTGCGGTGCGGTCGTGTACGGCGGAGTCGTGCGGCTCCTCGGCGCGGATATGCGTCGGCCGAGTCAGGAAGGTGCGGGCCAGGGTGATGATCGGGCCCGGCATGGTGGCCGAGAACAGCATGGTCTGGCGCTGCGTCGGAACCATGCCGAGAATGCGCTCGATATCGGGTAGGAAGCCCAGATCCAGCATTTCGTCGGCCTCGTCCAGGACGAGCACGCCGATCTTGCCGAGAATCAGGTGGCCCTGATCGGCCAGATCCATGAGTCGGCCGGGAGTTCCGACGACGACATCGACGCCCGAGCGCAGCGCGGCGATCTGGGATTCATAGGGGCGGCCGCCATAGATCGAGAGCACGCGTAGCTGACCCTGGTGGTTCTTCAGGTACTTGCTCGCGTTCTCCAGATCCTGGGTGACCTGGATGCAGAGTTCGCGCGTCGGCACGATGATCAGTGCCCGCGGGGTGCCGTCCAGCGGGGTCGTACCGGAGTCGGCGGTCGCGATCCGGTGCAGCAGCGGCACGCCGAATCCGAAGGTCTTTCCCATACCGGTGCGGGCCTGACCGATGAGGTCTTCACCGGCGAGTGCCAACGGCAGAGTCAGTTCCTGAATTGCGAAAGTGCGTTCGATTCCGATCTCACCGAGCGCCCGCACGATTTCATGGCGAACCCCCAATTCGGTGAATGTCGGAGCAGTGTGGGTTTCGTCCAGTTCGGCGGTCAGCAGCGTATCCGCCAGACCCGGTTCCTGTTCGACAGTGATCTTGCTCAGGTTCGTGCCTTTCCTCGTTATCGCGTCACGCGCGCACGAGGCGTGGGGCGGACCGGTCGGCCCGCGACGACCACGTATCCGCCTGTGATACTCACCTCGGCCACTGCCCTGATGTCGGCGGGAGCTCGTCGTTTCGGCGGCTACCTCGGGAGACATCGGCGCGGCGCAAGGGTGATGCGGATCTGGTGCGCGCACATATTCCTGAACGTCGAAAACCTCGCCTCCGGAACTCGGGCGACCGTGCGATCCGGTGCCTCGATGGGACGATAATTTCCGTTGTCCGCAGCGATTGTAGCGTGATATTGTGCTTGGCTCGAATTGCCACCTCTGTAGCGGCTGTTTGCGGGTCGCTGGAAATGGGTCGTAGCGGCTGCTTGCAGGTCGCTCGAAATGGGTCGTAGCGGCTGCTTGCAGGTCGCTCGAAATGGGTCGTAGCGACTGCTCGCAGGTCGCTCGAAATGATCAGCATTTCCGGGCCAATTAGTCTGGTTTCGTCGGATCGTCCTTCGACGTACGCTGCGCCACATGGTAATTCATCTGGCGCGCCGAATCTGGACCACTCTCGAACCGCTGCACGACGTGGTGTATTTCGGCGCGGGTGTGAAGCAGGCCGGAGTGTCACTCGGGTTGCGCGGATTCTGGCAGACCTACTTCGCGTTCCGGGCCGCTCCGCTGGGCGCGGTGAGCGCTGGCA
The DNA here is from genome assembly GCF_050946365.1 of Nocardia sp. CA-107356. NCBI lineage: Bacteria > Bacillati > Actinomycetota > Actinomycetes > Mycobacteriales > Nocardiaceae > Nocardia > Nocardia sp. CA-107356. The sequence goes on from NZ_CP191992.1 coordinate 1,829,894, forward strand.
CGGTAGCGGCGACCTTCGCCGGATTCCATCCCGACATGGTGGGCAAGGCGGTGCCCGACGCGTGGGCCAGGACGACGCCGGAGGAATGTCTGGCGACCCGGCTCGCTTTTTCGGCCGGTTTGCTGCGTGGGGCCGGAGCCGGTGACGCCGAATGCGCCCGCGCGGTGGACTTGCTCGAACCGATCTCGCGGGCGGCCGATGCGACCGGCCGCGCGCTGTACGCGGCGAATGCGGAATTGCCCCTACCCGCCGATCCGGTGGCGGCGCTGTGGCAGCTCAGCACCACATTGCGGGAACATCGCGGTGACGGGCATGTGGCCGCGCTGGTCGCGTACGGGCTGACCGGATCACAGGCGCTGGTGCTGCAGGTCGCGGCGGGTAAGGCACCCGAATCGGTGATGCGGCCGGCGCGTGGCTGGTCGGAGCGGGAATGGTCCGATATCGCCGACGAGTTGCGCGCACGGGGGTTGATCGACGGTGAGCCGACCAGTCCGGCGCTGACCGCGGCTGGCGCCGAATTGCTCGAACAGGTGGAGGCGGGCACCGACGACGCCGCATGGAACGGCGCGCTATCGGCGCTGTCGCAGGACGCGATCGCCGAGCTGACCTACTCGCTCACGCCATTGGTGCGGCGCGTGCAGGAAAGTTTGGTGCCGCCGATCAACCCGATCGGCATGGCGCAGAGCTAAAGATGCGGCGGTGCTCACAAACTGGACTTGCCTGTTACCGCCGGTACCGAGATATGAGAGATTCTTGGATGTGAGTTTCACCGACACCGTCACCATCGCCGCGCGCAATGCCTGGGCGCTGACCTTCGGCCAAGGCGTCGAAACACCGGATCCCGCCCCGTCGACGGTGCTGTGGGACGAACCGCATCGACAGCTGCGCCGCTTCGAGGCAGGTGAATCCGCCGCTGCCGCAACGGATTCGGCGGTGCTGCTGGTGCCGCCGCTGGCCGCACCCGCCAGCTGCTTCGATCTGCGCCCCGATCAGAGCCTGGCCAGATTCCTGCTCGGGACTGGCCGCGCGCCCTATGTCGTCGACTATGGCGAGATCACTTTCGCCGACCGGCGGATGGGCTTCGAAACCTGGATCGACGACATCCTGCCCGAGGCGATCCTGCGCACCTCGGGCGATCGCGACGGTACGCCCGTCGATCTGGTCGGCTGGTCCATCGGCGGCACCCTCGCGCTGCTGACCGCGGCCGCGCACGCCGAACTGCCGATCCGCTCCATTACGGCAATCGGCTCACCGCTGGACTACGACAAGATGACCGGCATCCCGCAGCTGCGCGCGGTCGCCAAGCTGACCGGCGGCATCGCGACCTCGACCGCGGTGCGCGCGGCGGGCGGCGTTCCGGCCACGCTGACCAGGATCGCCTACAAGGTCACCGCATGGGACCGCGAACTCACCCGCCCGTGGTTCGTCGCGAGCAATATCGCCCGCACCGAAACCCTGGCCAAGATGGAGTCCATCGACCGCTTCATGGCGCAGATGCCCGGCTATCCCGGCCGCTTCTACGGCCAGCTGTGGGGTCGACTGATCCTGAACAATGACATCGGCCGCGGCGTCGTGCGGCTCGGCGAACGCCGTATCGAATTGGCCGAGGTGACCCCGCCGGTGCTGCTCGTCGGCGGGCCCACCGACGTCATCACCCCGGCCGCCGCCGTCGAGGCCGGGCAGCGCACCCTCACCGGCGCGCAGTCCGTCCGTTACGAAACCGCCCCCGGCAGTCACTTGGGCATCCTCACCGGCGAAACCGCCCGCGACACCACCTGGACCTATCTCGACAAGTTCCTTTCCGAGCTGTCCTGAGCCACCGCTGGTTCCTGGCGTTCGCCGGGACGTCCCCGACACGTACCGGGATGACAGGTGACAGGTAACGGACCGGGGCTAGGCTGTGTCGATATGGGAGCACAGTCATCCGCAGCGCTAGGAACATGGCAAGCTGCCGCGCAGGGGGTTTCGTTGTCCGGCTCGTCCTTCGCAGCAGATGATCCCGGCGTGGTCGACCTGTTCGCGGTGCTCGCCTACGGTGAGATCTCCGCGTTCTACCGGCTGGCCGAGGAGGCCAAGCTGTCGCCGACGCTGCGCGGCAAGGTGGCCGTCGCGAAGATGGCCGCCGCCGAGATGCGGCACTTCGAAACCCTGGAGTCCGCACTGGCCGAACGCGGCGTCGACATTTTCGATGCAATGGCGCCGTTCGTGCGTGCCCTCGATGCCTACCACGACTCCACCGACCCCTCGACCTGGCTCGAGTCGATGGTGAAGTTCTATGTCGGTGACGGTATCGCCGCCGACTTCTACACCGAGATCGCCGGTGCCCTGTCTCCCGAGGTCGCCGCCGTGGTCCGGGATGTGCTCGCCGAGACCAGCCACTCCGAATTCGTGGTCGACGAGGTGCGCCGCGCGGTCGCGACCAGCCGCTCCGAGCGCGACCGGCTGACCCTGTGGGGTCGACGCCTGCTCGGTGAGGCGATCACCCAGGCGCAGTACGTGATGGCCCAGCGTGACGAACTCACCGAACTGGTGCTCAGCGCGACCGGTGACCTCAACGGCATCGCCGCGCTGTTCGAGCGCATGCAGGCCAGCCATGCCGAGCGCATGGCCGTGCTGGGAATCTGATTTCTTACTCGTTCACCGCGCGGACCAGTCGCAGGCCGGGGGATTGCGCCTGCGTCTGGTCGGTGAGCCAGACGACGATGCTCTGATCGCGGTCGCCGTTGAGGGTTTCGAACGGGATATCGATGTGTCCGTGCACCGGGTGGTCGAAGCGCAGTGTGCCGGAGATCAGATCGTCGATATGCTGCGGTTGCCAACGGCTTTCGAATTCCGGATGCGCGAGCAGTGCGGTGATCAGTTCGAGTAGGCGGTCCTCGCCGGGCCAGCGCATGGTCGCGCGGCGCAGTGCGGCCGAGAAGCTGTCGGCCACCTCGTCCCAGTTGCGCAGCACCTGCTTGGCGCGCGGGTGGGTGAAGGTGAACCAGGCCAGGTTCACGGCTTCGGGATTATCGAGCAGCCCAAGAGGTTTCGCGATGTCCTCCCACGCCGGATTCCAGCCGAGCACATTGAGCCGTCGCCCGAGCACGAAGGCCGGGGTCGGATGCAGTGCGCGCACGATGGTCTCGATCGCGGGGGTCGGCTGCTCCGCAACGGATTCAGTGGTGGGGCAGCGGGATTCGCTACTGGACGTGACGGCCAGCCAGCCGAAGTGGTGGCGATCCCTACCCTCGATCCGCAGCGCCTGCGCGAGCGCATCGATGACCGCCCCCGAAGGGTTGGTATCGCGACCCTGCTCCAGCCGGGCCAGATAGTCGGCGCTCACCCCGGCGCGCACCGCGACCTCTTCACGACGCAGTCCCGGGGTCCTGCGGCGGCCGCCCTCGGGTAGTCCCACGTCCGACGGCCGCAATTGAGCGCGGCGCGCGACGAGATACTCCGCGAAGGGGTTCGGTGCCATGCGTTTCATCGTGCCCTGTCCTGGAATGGTTATCCCCGCCCTACCGGGTCCAGGATAACGGCGGTCTGGTTAACGGACCACGGTCCGGTCATGGTCTATGGCATGACATCTTCTACTGAATCCAGCACCACCGCGCTCGTCCCGGGTTCCTGGACCCTGGACGCGATGCACTCCCAGGTCGAATTCACCATCCGCCACCTGGGCATCTCCAAGGTCCGCGGCCGTTTCAACAAGTTCGAGACCGAGTTCGTCGTCGACGACAAGGGCTTGGCCACCCTCGGCGCCACCATTTACCTCGACTCCTTCGACACCGGTAATGCCGATCGCGACAACCACGTGCGGACCGCCGACTTCCTCGATGTCGCCAACCGCCCCACCCTGTCCTTCCGTGCCGTCGAGCCGGTCCAGATCGCCGAATCGTTCGCGGTCGAGGGTGAGGCCACCCTCGGCGGGATCACCAAGCCGGTCACCCTCGAGGTGGAGTGGGGCGGTGTGCAGGTATTCGCCGGGACCGGCGACCGGCACGCGGGTTTCTCCGCGACCGGCACCATCAAGCGCACCGACTTCGGCGTCGGCGGGCCGCTGCCCGGCATGCTCAGCGATACGGTCAAGGTCGAACTCGAAATCCAGCTCATCGAGCCCAAGTAATCTTCGCGACGCGGGAGGGGCGGCGTTCGCGACAGGCGAACGCCACCCGCGTGCTCGGTCGGCAGGGCTGTCGGATCTCCGACATGACCACTGATTTCGCAGGTACATGGGTAACTTATCGGGTACGCCCAGAGCTGGGCGGTCGCACGACCGCCGGTCGCCGACGTGGATTTCGTGGCTCTTAGTGGGGCGCTGAATACCCGGGGAGGCGGGGGAGCATTAGCCTTGATTTCGACAGCACACAGGACTCTAGGTTCGGAGGTTGGCCGTGGAGGTCAAGATCGGTATTTCGGATAGCCCGCGCGAGCTCGTGATCAATAGCGGGCAGACCCCGGACGAGGTCGAGGCGCTGGTGTCCGGTGCGCTGAGCGGCGAGGGCGGCGTCGTCGCGCTCACCGACGAGAAAGGTCGCAAGTTCCTGATCCAGGCCTCGAAGGTCGCCTACGTCGAGATCGGCGCCGCCACCGGCGGTCGCGTCGGCTTCGCCGCCGTCTGAGCCGAACCGCGCCGCGACAGACAAGAGCCCCCGCACTCGGGTCAGTGCGGGGGCTCTGGCGTCTCGTCCGAGTTGTCGGCTCAGTTGATCGGGTGCAGCGGTACGTGCGACAGACCGCCCCAGGCCAGTGCGACGGTCGTATCGACCGCCTCTTCCTTCGGGATCGGCCGATCCGCCTCCAGCCAGTACCGCGCGGTGAACTGGCTGGTGCCGACCAGTCCGACCGCGAGAATCCGGGCCCGATAGGGGTCCAAGCCGGAATCGTGGGCGACCAGATCGAAGACCGCGTCAACACAGGCCTCGGTGGCCTGCTCGACCCGGCGCTGCACCTGCGGCTCGCTGATCAGATCGGATTCGAAAACCAATCGGAAGCCCTGCATTTCGTTATCGACGAAATCGAAGTAGGCCTGCACGGCGGCACGTACGCGCTGGCGGTTGTCGGTGGTCGAGCGCAGTGCCTGGCGCACACTCGACACCAGCATGTCGACGTAGTTCTGTAGCACCGCCAAGTAGAGTTCGAGCTTGCTGGCGAAGTGCTGATACAGCACCGGCTTGCTCACTCCGGCGCACTGTGAGATCTCATCCATGCCAGCGGCGTGGTAGCCGCGTTGCACGAAGACCTCACTGGCCGCCGCGAGTAGCTGTTGACGACGCTCGTCGCGCGGAAGCCGGGTACCGCGCTTGGTCGGCGCCATGGCATCGGACGACGTTCTGCGAGACGTCATCCGGTCCACGAGGTCAGTCATTTCGGCTCTCCCAGTCGATGCCCCGGCAATATGGGGTTGTGCACCGGGTATCCAATGAACGATACCCGGTCGTAGCTCACATGCGGTTGCGGGCTGGAGATCGAGCCCACTCGGTGAGATATGTCGCACCCTGTTCGGCCCCGTCGAGTGCCCCGGCTCAGCGGTATTGCCCCTTGTGAGACTCTGGTGAGTGTGACCCCGAGCGTTAACGGGCACCAAGCTAACGATTCCGGCCCGCCGAATATTTCCGGCGGCGGGCGAGATGCGCACCGCCCCGCTGGCTCCGACGCGTCCGGTTCCGTAGTCTCGGGCTCTGTGGAAAGGCCGGACCCCGAGGTGAGCACTGGGGCAGCCGCCGGAAATGGTGCTGCTGCCCGAGACCTCGCGGAGGTCCGCGACGACTGGTCGTCCAGACCCGGGGCGGCGCGGCGGGATGAGAACGGTGTCGAGATCTACGATCCGCTCGGCCTGCACGGACCGCCCGTCGATCGCTCCCATCAGCCGCTACGGGCGCGCTGGGATCCCACCGCCGCCGACGAGAATCGTTCGCGTTCACCGAGACCGGAGCGCGACGCCAAGAAACAGAGCGCGCTCGGTCGCTTCGTCCGCACCTATGGTTGGCGTGCCTACGCCCTGCCCGTGCTGTTCGTGGTCACCGTGCTGGTGATCGTCGACGCGGTGCGCGCCGGCACCGATCCCGCGAATATCGCAGGCGGCGCACCAGGATTCGGACGGCTGAGTCCGCACGCGGCCTCCGCTGGCATCATCGGCGCACCGCCGGGCGACGGCCACTTCCCGACGAACCTGCCGACCGGCGCGCTGCCCGACGGCGGACCGTTCACCGAAACCGGTACGGGCACATGGCATGTGGTGCCGGGGAACACCGCACAGACGGGTACCGGATCGGAATTCCAATTCAAGTACACCGTCGAAATCGAGAACGGCGTCGACACTTCCGGATTCGGCGGGGACGAATCCGTGGCCAAGATGGTCGACAGCACACTGAGCAATCCGAAAAGCTGGGCGCACGACAGCAAATTCGCCTTCCGGCGCATCGATCGGGGCGAGCCGGACTTCCGCATCTCGCTGGCCTCTCGCGAATCCTCGCGCAAGGCATGCGGTTTCGATATTCCGATCGACTCCTCGTGCTTCAACGCCGACCTGCGCCGGGTGGTGCTCTCGGAAGTTCGCTGGGTGCGCGGTGCGTTGGCCTTCGAGGGCGATATCGGGTCCTACCGGCAGTACCAGGTCAACCACGAGGTCGGCCACGCCATCGGCTATCACCAGCATCAGCCGTGCGAGACCGATGGTGGGCTGGCGCCGGTGATGATGCAGCAGACCTTCGGCACCAAGAACAACGACATCGCTGCGCTCGACCCCGACGGCGTGGTCCCGATGGACGGCAAACGCTGCCGCTTCAACCCGTGGCCCTACCCCCGCGGATGAGCTGTGTTGGATTTGCCGCGCCTTTGGCGCGGCGGGTTCGCGGCCCCCTTGGTCTCGCGTCCGAGCCGTCGAGACTCGCGACTTCGTCGCATGCGCTTCGACGGCTCGGACGCGAGACGGGCCGCGAACGTCGCTCGTAAGACTCGCTCCGTCGTGGTTGCTGAGGTGCGGATCGTCAGTACCCGGTGTACTGCGGCACAGTTGGTCGAGACTTGTGACTTCGTCGTATGCGCCTCGACGGCTCGGACGTGAGACGGGGCGCGAACTCCTCGCTCGTAAGTCGCTCCGTGGTGGTCACCAGGGATGGGTCGGTCGGGCTGGAAATGTCCCGCACAGCGGCGTGGTGGGGTCGTGCGGGGCGGTTGCGGGGCTCGGTTGGTGATGCGAGACCATAGTTGGGAAGAACGGTCCGGTTGTCGGTGTTGATTTAGTAGGCGCTGAACCACCACAGTGCGATCGGCCAACTGATTCGAGGAGTCCAGGACGTGTCATCACCGAAGTCCCTGCCGCCGCTGGTCGAGCCGGCCGCGGAGCTGACCAAGGACGAGATCGCCCGCTATAGCCGTCATTTGATCATTCCGGATCTCGGCGTCGACGGGCAGAAGCGTCTGAAGAACGCCAAGGTGCTGGTGATCGGTGCTGGCGGCCTCGGATCGCCCGCGCTGCTCTACCTGGCCGCCGCCGGTGTCGGCACACTGGGCATTGTCGAATTCGACGAGGTCGACGCCTCCAATCTGCAGCGCCAGATCATCCACGGTGAATCCGATATCGGTCGCCCGAAGGCCGACAGCGCACGCGATTCCATCCTCGAGATCAACTCCGGCATCGACGTCCGGCTGCACAAGATCCGCTTGGAGCCAGAGAATGCCGTCGAACTGTTCGCCGAGTACGACCTGATTGTCGACGGCACCGATAACTTCGCCACCCGCTACCTGGTCAACGACGCCGCGGTGTTGGCGGGCAAGCCATACGTCTGGGGCTCCATCTACCGCTTCGAAGGCCAGGTCTCGGTCTTCTGGGAGGACGCACCCGACGGCCGCGGCATCAACTACCGCGATCTCTACCCGGAGGCCCCGCCGCCGGGCATGGTGCCGTCCTGCGCCGAGGGCGGCGTACTCGGCGTGCTGTGCGCCTCCATCGGTTCGATCATGGTGACCGAGGCGATCAAGCTGATCACCGGCATCGGCGAGCCGCTGCTCGGTCGTTTGATGGTCTACGACGCACTGGATATGAACTACCGGACCATCAAGCTGCGCCGCGATCCGGAACGTCAGCCGATCACCGAACTGATCGACTACGAGGCGTTCTGCGGTGTGGTCTCCGAAGAGGGCCAAGCCGCGGCCGCGGGTTCGACGATCACCGCGCGCGAACTCAAGGAGCTCATCGACGCGGGCAAGGAGATCGAGCTCATCGACGTTCGCGAACCCGTCGAATGGGACATCGTGCATATCGAGGGTGCCAAGTTGATCCCCAAGGATCGCTTCCTCTCCGGTGAAGCGCTCTCGGATCTGCCGCAGAACCGCCCGATCGTGTTGCACTGCAAGACCGGTGTCCGCTCGGCCGAGGTGCTCGCCGTGCTCAAGAACGCGGGTTTCTCCGACGCCACGCATGTACAGGGCGGCATCGTCGCCTGGGCCAATCAGGTCGACAAGTCACTGCCGGTTTACTGACGACCAGCGTGCCCGGGCCGGAGTTTTCGCTCGCAACGTAACCACCACGGAGCGAGCGACGTCCGCGGTCCGGCTTGCGTCCGAGCGGCCGAAGCGCATGCGACGTAGTCGCGAGTCTCGGCCGCGCCGCCAGCGACTGCTTGCAGGTCGCTCGAAAGGGTCGGACGCAAGCCATCGGGGGGCCGCGGACACGCCGCGGCGGAGCCGCGGCAAGTTCAACACAGCCGGTACCGTACGGCCGTGACTTCTGTGGAACCCCCCGAGCACGTGCGCGCCACGTTCGGTCTGCGTGAAGTGACCCCGGTTTCCCTGGGAGACTGGGACGGCGGCTGGCGCCTCGGTGATGTGGTGCTGAGTCCGGTCGCCGACCATGCCAGGGCGGCATGGTCGGCGAAGGTCCGCGAAAACCTGAAGGTGGACGGCCTGCGCCTGGCCCGCCCCGTCCGTGCCACCGATGGCCGGTATGTGGTATCCGGTTGGCGCGCAGACACCTACCTGGAGGGTGTGCCGGAGCCGCGCCACGACGAGGTCGTCTCGGTATCGCTTCGACTACATCAGGCCACCGCCCAACTCGAACGCCCGCGCTTCCTGGTCCAGCCCCCGGTCTCGCCGTGGGTGGATGTGGATGTGTTCGTCGCCGCCGACCGCGCCGCCTGGGAGGCGGTGCCGCTGCGCAGTCTGCGCTCGGGTGCGATACCGCCCGCGACCTCGCCGGACGGTCAGCGCAGTATGGAACTCATCGGCCAATTGGCGACGCTGCGCAAACCGGTCCAAACGCCCGCCCAACTGGTCCACGGGGATCTGTTCGGCACCGTTCTGTTCGCCGGAGTTTTCACACCCGGTCTCACCGATATCACCCCCTACTGGCGACCAGCACCTTGGGCCGCCGGTGTCATCGTCATCGACGCACTCGCCTGGGGCGGCGCCGACGACGGTCTACTCGAGCGCTGGTCCGATCTCCCCGAGTGGCCGCAAATGTTGTTGCGCGCGGTCATGTTTCGGCTTGCGGTGCATGCACTGCATCCCCGTTCGACACCGGACGCCTTCCCCGGGCTGGCGCGGACCGCGGATATGGTTCGGTTGATGCTGTGAGTTTCGTCCCGTGCGCACGGGCACCCGGACACCCCGGCCGGCGGGGTGCGCTGCGGCGGTTGCGTATGCTCTGACGACCGCCGCGAGCTGGCGGGTTTCTTACTTGCTCGGCGGGCCGCCGGATGCTGTGCGGTTGCCTGTGTTCTGATGGCTCTGCAACCGGTTCCGGTGATGCCGGAATGGAACCAGATCGGCCCCTCGTGGAGCCAGCGTGAGCGTTGTGCCCGTGCTAATTTGACGTTCGTGGACGCGGTGGTGACCGGCGCGCCTGCGATATGGGGTGAGGACGGCGGCAGGTGAGAATCCAACCGAGACAACAGATTCTGGATATCTGGCGGGCCATGCTCGCCGCATGCTGGGATGGCAGGGACTGGCATTGGGGCGGTCGAACCGACGCCAATTCTATCAGCGATTCCGAGCAGTTGCTCTGCCTGCTGTATCCGGCCACGGAGATCGATATCTTCGCGCTGGACAATCCCGATCGTATGGAGAACGACGTCAGTTCGGTCCTCGAGCCGCTCGGCGGTCCGAAGCAGATCGGGAGCTTCGTCGTCTGGCTGCTCGAGCGCTATATCGAGCAGAACACCCGCGACGACGGGCAGCCGAGCTTTTCCGCCGGCAGCTATCTGCGCTCCGCTGACCAGCGTGAACCCAATGCCGCGCAGCGCGGCATCGAGGTCGTCGACTCCTACTCGATGGCCCTGACCCTCTGCATGGCCGGCTTGCGCTTCCTGCGCGCCTTCCGCGGCTGGGCGCGGCCGGGGGAGCTGACCCAGCGGATCGATGCGCTCGCCGAGCAGCTCAGTGTGCGCCTCACCGCGGCCATGACCGGACTGGTCCGCAGCTTCGTCGTCAATACGGTGAAGCCGAAATCCCGTGAAGGACAGGCGATCCTGGGGATGTTGAACCAGACCGGCGAGCCCGAGCAGGCCATGGTCGACGGTGTGCGGCGCAGTCTGGAACGGGTGCGGTCGCGGCTGCGCAGTGACGTCACCCTCGGTCAGGAGGAATCGGTCAAGGAGCTCGAGGACGAGAACCTGCTCTTCGAATGCGGGTGGAGTTGGGGTGTGGTGCTCGACGCTACCGAGGTCGACTTCGTCGAGGCGCAGATCGCGAGTCAGAAGGGCATCGCCGATCCCCGCCCGTACCTCTATTTCACCGTCGTCGCGCTGGACGGCATCAATGACCTCGTCTCGCCGCGCACCGGTGAGCTGGGTCTGCTCAACGAGAAACAGCATAGGCTCGCCCAGGCGCTGCGCACCCGCTGGGAACTGACCCAGCGCTATTGGTCGACGGTCGCGCGCTTCGGCTCCGGCAGTTGGCCGCTGGAGGATATTCCGTGGCGCACTTCCGACGATGAGCAGTCGGATTACTTCAGTCTCATCGTATCCGCCGTGCTGATCCAGGACTTGGTCGCCCGCACCGCCTCCGATGACGACTTGACAAGGGCCGTGGCCATTTTCGACGAGTTGGCCGGTCGCGGCCGGATCATCCGCCGGTCGATGCGTGAGGATCCGGCGGTGGCGCTGCACAACCCGGGTGTCCGGCTGACGCTGCAGGGTAGCGAGGTCGATCACGGGCCGATACTGCAGTGGGAGGTTTCGGACTTCTCGGTGGTGCTGCTCAAGCGCATGCTGCAAGCCGCAAGGCTTTCCAACAATGTCGCCGCTCGCGACAAACTGATGGAATTGTCCAAATCGGTAATGGAACACCTGGATCGGCGCATGCTCCGGGCCGGTGCCCCTGGGCTGTGGGACGATCCGGCGGGTGCCTTCGGCGAGAACGGCGATGTCGCGGTCACCAAGCCGTCCTGGTATATGACCGAACGAGTCATCGAATGTCTGGTCGCCGCGGACCGGACCTACCGCGAACCGCCGCCCAACTGGCCGGATCTACAGGCCGTCGCGCGGGTTATGTTGAACACCGCCGAACACCGGTTCGACCAGGAAATGCTCGGTGTCAGTATCGATGACACCTCGGGCAACCGGGCCGCGCTGGATCGCGTGGAAGACCACATCGATCAGGCCAGGCAGCTGGTGCGGGAGGATTCGGCGACCACTTTCGTGCACGCGCTCGACGCGCTGCGTGAACTCGACCGGCTGGCCGCCGCCCGCCGCGATGCGACAAGGAACCCCTGAGCGCATGATCGTGTTCGCGACCTCCGACAAGGGCGGCACCGGTCGTTCGGTGACCAGCTGCAATCTCGCCTACCGGATGTGTGTCCGGGGTAAGCGGGTCGTCTATCTGGATTTCGATTTCGGCTCCCCGACCGCGGGGGCGCTGTTCGAGATCAGTGGTGTGGAGCGCGGCATCTCCAGTGGCGACGGCCTGCATTCTTATTTGCTCGGAAAGACGGATGTCCCCGCCCGGATCGACGTGCGGGACAACACTGATCGCCGAGAATTGCGCAAGATGCGCACGCGAACCGGCAAGCTTTTCCTGCTGCCCGGGGATGCGGGTGGCGCGGAGTTCACCAAGATAGATGACCGCGCCCTGGGCAACTGCGCCAAGCTACTGCTCGAACTCGATCAGGACTTCGACGTCTGCATTGTCGATCTCAGCGCAGGGCGCTCGGTGGCGATGGAAATCGCGCTGAAGGCAACGGCTTTGCCCCAGCTCGCGGCAAGGACGGTGCGCTGGTTGGTATTTCATCGCTGGACCCGCCAGCACATCATCGCCGCGCACGGTCTGGTTCGCGGCCGGTACGGACTGCTCGATTGCGGTGCAGACGTCGGGCACGATTCCGAGGCGCTGCTGGACAACGTCCGGTACGTGCGCACCGCGGTTCCACAACTGAACGAGGCAACCGAATCCCCTGGGCCACAGGCGGCTTGGCTGCACCAGCAGGATTCCATGTTGCGACGACTGGCCTCGACGAACAAGGTCGGAGCGAGCGCCATGCTCGGCGAGACCCCGGTCGAGCCGGTACTGCAATGGCGCGAACAGTTGATCCTCGATATCGACGTGCAGAAGGAAATCGCCAATAAGGCGACCGTCGAGGCCTTCGACACGCTCGCCGATCGCGTGCTCGATCCCGCGACCTGGCGCCGAATCTGAATCGACGGAACTCGAGAACACCATCCTGGAAAGGGATTTCGAGCACATGGAGCATGCCGCAGGCTACAGCGAGGCGACCGAGCATGCGCGCGTCGCCAAGGTGCCGCTGTCCCATGTGTCGATCGAGGTCGGGCATTTCTATATGCACGATCTGGCCAATGGTGAGGCCAAGATTCGCGCGCAGTTCCGCCGGATCGTGCCGCTCGTTACCGCATTCACCGAGGCCGCCAAAATCGAATTCGGTCCGCGTGCCAGGGTGAGCACCTGCTTTCTGGTCGACGACTATTTCCGATCCGATACCAATCCGGGCGAAATCCTCGACACATTGCTGCGCAATGCCGACGAATGCGGGCTGACCATCGACTATTTGGCGCGCGAGGCAGGCTGCTGGGCGGTTCCGGCCGCCGAATACGGCGCGGTGAGCGTGCCCCGGATCGAGCTGGCCGAGCTGGTCCGCGCCCGCATCGTGGCCGAGCCGCCCGAGGGCGCGAACGGCCGCAGGCCGCCGACCGCGGAATCCGGCTGGCTCTGTAATGGCCGCCGGGCCTCCGATGATCAGTCGGAGCAGGCCATGCACGATGAGCCGTATGAGCCGCCCGAGGAGTTCGGACGGCGCGAGCACTCGATTTTCCTCGATGTCGAGATGTGGAGTAAGCAGACCCGAAAGGTGAACGGGCGCAAGGAAGTCTTCACCAAATGGTCCTGCCCGTATCTGGCCTCCATCTGGCAATTGCTGCGACTGGGCATGCTGCGCTTCGACGGTATGCCGGTGGCCGAGCCGCAGCCGTGGGATCCGGATACGCCCTGGCCGGATAGTTGGTGGGAGATGCCAACGGTGGTCCAGCTGAATCCGCGGGCCAAACCTTTTGCCGCATATCGGTCACTTTCGCTGCTACCGCAGCGATATCTGGGTATCGAGCATGCGGTGCGGGTAATACTCGACCACATCCAACTCGACGACGAGGTGGTCGATCAGATCGTCGACCGGGGCAAGGAGGAGGGAATCGACGTATCGCGCAAGGTGACCGAACGCCTCACCCATTTCCTGCTGGACGGATCCTGACGTGAACGAACCGAATGATTCGCCCGCGCGCCGGGTACGCATGCCGCGCTCGACGCCGCACCCGAGTCAGCGGCGCCGCGGCCGGGCCGTGCGTCTGCTGGTGCGCAGTGGCGCGGCGCAGACCAGGACGCCCGTCGGCCCGCTCATTGTGTTCGGTGAGGTCGATACCTGCCTGCTGCCCGCGGCCACGCCGCTGTCCCGCGGTGATCTCGAGGAACTGCTCGAGCTCGTGCCGGGCCGTCCGATGCTGTGGTGGGAACGGCCGATGTCGCTCGCGGTCTCGCCGACCACCGCGGAGGGCGTGGATTGCCGGTTGGCCGCCCCCTCGCATGCCGATGTGCGGGCGATCGGCACGGTGGCCACCCATGCGGTCGTGGTCGGTGGACGGGTGCTGCAGAGTTCGGCACGGACCAGAGTCGTTCGAGCCGCGAGCGATCAGCGCCGGACGTGGTCGCATTATCTGAGCCAGGTCGGCGTGTCCGAGGTGATCACCAAGGTCACCGCGGAAACCGGTGCCCGGTTGGCCGAGGGCTTCCTGGTCGCCGGACCGTCGCCGGTGGGCACCCTCGATCTGGCGTCGATCGCGAATCGGCTGCTCGGCCGCATCCGGATGGACCACCGGCTGGACCAGAACGCGCCGGTGCAATCGGGAACGACCAGGCTGCGCTGGGCGGCGCGGATCGGCGATCCGGCGCAGCCGGTGGTGGGGTTCCGGTTGCAGAACGATACGGTCCGCACCGCGTTGATCACCGTGCGCACCGAGGCGGAACTGGCCGAGGTGCAGCGGTTCTGTGAGGATCTCGCGGTACACGATTGGCTGTTGACGGTCACCGCCGCGGCGCTGGAGCAATCCGATCTGTTCGCGCCGGGCAGTGCGGAGTCGATGGCGGTGCTCGCCCCGGTCCTGCACCATCTGGCGCATCTGTGGGTGCCCGGCGCGCACACACCCGCGGCGCTGCGCGGGCTGTGGACGCAGCTGCACACCGATCCGGATTTCACCGCGGGACGTCGGGCATTGATCGACCAACTGCACAATCGGGTGCTGGTGGCGACGTTGGATGCGGTGCGGCGCACCAGGATCGGCACCGAGGACTACAGCCCGGACTAGCCGGCGCGGCTGCATCAGATCCGGAACCATCGCCGGACCAGCAGGGCGAAGAACAGCGAATTGAGCACCAGCCCGGAATAGGCCTCGATGATCAGGAGTGTGCGTCCGGCGCCCCTGATGTTGTCGAGGTCGCCGAGGCCGAGCGGGTTCAGGTAGTTGATCAGGCACATGTGCAGTGCGGTCGGGATCGACTGGCTGTCGGTTGCCCACAGTGCGACGGTGCCGATGAGCAGGACGGCGGCGATCCAGCCGAGTAGCCGGAACGGCCGAAAACCATAGCCGCACAGCCATTCCAGGGTCCAATGCGGAATCCGCCGCCAGACCGGATACACGGCGCGACAGCGGGCTTGCGCCAAGGCGTGTCCGCAGCGGTCCTGTGCCTCGAAGTCCTCCTCCAAACGGTGCAGTCCCACAGCGCGTTTGAAGGCCAGCACGGCATGTTGGGGCAGGTCGGCGGCGATCAGCGCACGACCGAGATGCTCATAGGTTTCGCCGATTCGAATGTTCTGGGTGCGGCTCAGCCGCCGCGGTCCGCGGAATTCGACCTCGGCGGCGAGCAGAGCCGTCAATGTCGGCAGCGGTCCGTCGCCGTCCACGGCGGGCTGCTGCGCCGCCGCGTAGATATGGGAGAAGACCAGGCTGTCGCCGGGCTGGGAAATCTTGACCGGGTCGTAGTCGAGCTCCAATGTCTCGACGTGGGTGTTGAGGGAGTCGAGTAGCCGCTGCTCGGACCCGGCCCCGGCCTGTTGGAAGTAGCCGACGATCTCGCCCGCATACCGGTCGGCGTGCCGATCGATCAGCATGGTCATCGAATTGACCGCAGGTGGTAGTTGGGATAGGCCCGCGTAATCGGTCATCGTGTTCCCCCGGGTGCAGCCGTCGCTCTCGACGTGATATCCACCATACCAACGTGATTCGACTATCAATCGGGTGTGGGACCGCCTTTACGCCAGCGCTTGTCATTCGGTCCGGGGACCGGAGTGTTGTTCGGACGGTGTTCGATGCTGTGCACCAACACGTCTCGAGGTTCGCCAGCGCCGAAGTAGCGCTGTTCGTGTCCGGCCCAACGGAATCCCGCGTTCTTATACAGATCGACCACGCGCTGATCGGTCGGCCGGACCGTGATGTACACCGAATCCGCCTGTGCTGTCCGGCAACTCGTTACCGCCCGGTCCAGCAGCGCCCGGCCGACGCCGCGGTTGCGGTATCGCGGCGCGACCGCGAGACCCATTACCCAGCCGCGCCGCCGGGTGCCGACGCCGACGAGCGCGTAACCACGCACTCTGCCGCCGATTTCGGCCACCACCCATTCGGATCCGTGCAGGTCGAACAGCTGTCGCAGCATCACGTACGGATAGCACAGGTCGCCGAAGTGTTCCCGCTCCAGCGCGGCGATATCGTCGAGATCCGCCAGCGTCGCGGTCCGGAACACCGGTTCCCCCGCCCCCTTGGAATTATCCAATGCTCACCTCTCCCGGTGTGAGTCTGCTTTCCAGCGTAAAGTGCTGGCGCGGTTCGGGAGTGGGAATGCCGGAGGACTTGGGCTGACGCCGGGGGCGAGATGCCGAATGCCGCGCCGGGGGACCTTTCCCGGCGCGGCATTCGGGTCTATCCGATGGCGCGGCTGCCGGCCCGGAGGGGGTCGGGGGCAGCCGCGCCGGGCCTGCCGATCGGGGGTTCCGGCCGAAAGGCGGGCGGTGCGGGCGGTTACACGTTGGCGTGGGCCAGCGAGGGCATGCGGGCCACGGCGAACGAGGACCGCAGGTAGAAGAACCAGGTGACCGCGGCCATCACCAGGAAGGCTCCGGAGTAGGCCCAGAATGCGGGGTTCATGCTGTGGAAGTTGATGTTGGACAAGCGAAGTGCCTGCTGCAGCAGATAGCCGCCAGAGGCGCCGATCGCGCCGATGACACCGATCGCGGCACCGGCCTGGCGCTTGGCCGAGGCCGTGGCCTCGGTGAGGTCGAGGCCGTGTTCGGAGGCGTACTTCTTGGCTTCGGCGTTGAAGATGGACGGGATCATCCGGTAGGTCGAACCGTTGCCGATGCCGGTCAGGATGAACAGCACCAGGAATGCGATCAGGTAGAGCGGGAAGCTCTTCGCCTCGAGTCCGGCCATGATCAGCACACATGCGATGGCCATGCCGCTGAACACGTAGACGGTGATCTTGGCGCCGCCGACCTTATCGGAGATCCAGCCGCCGAACGGACGGCTGAACGAGCCGACCAGCGCGCCGAGGAAGGCCAGGTTGCCGAGTGTGGTGATCCAGCCGATCTTGGCCAGATCCGGGAAGTTGGCCTTGATCAGCGTCGGGAAGGCGAAGGAGAAGCCGATGAACGAACCGAAGGTGCCGATGTAGAGGAACGACATCACCCAAGTGTGCTTATTGGTCAGCGCCAGCTTGTAGGACTTCCCGTCGGCCTTGGCCGTGCCGATGCTGTCCATGTAGCGCAGTGCGCCGACGAGGGCGACCAGGATGAACGGGATCCAGACCAGCACCGACAGCGTGATGCCGAAGCGGTAGCCCGCCGCATCCTTGGCCATGATGTGCGTGCCGAGGGTGATCAGCAGCGGCAGCACCAACTGGGTCTGCGCGACACCGAGGTTGCCACCGGCGGCGTTGATGCCAAGGGCCGCACCCTTTTTCCCTTCCGGGAAGAAGAACGAGATGTTGGCCATCGAGGACGAGAAGTTACCGCCGCCGAAACCGGCCAGCGCGGCCAGGATCATGAACACCCACATGGGGGTGCCGGGGTGGTTGACGAAGTAGGCGAGGCCGAGTGTCGGGATGAGCAGCATGGCCGCACTGAACGCCGTGAACGCGCGCCCGCCGAACTTCGGAATGGCGAAGGTGTACGGAATGCGCAGTGCCGCACCGACAAGCGTCGGGGTCGAGGTCAGCAGCAGGGCGTTGCTGACCGCGGTCGGGTTGCCCTTGCCGAGTCCGGCGAGGAAATCGAAACCCGCCAGGCCCATGCTGGTCACCACGGTGCCCCAGATGACCCATACGCTGAAGCCGAGATTCTCGGCGAAGACGGAGAAGAGTAGGTTCTTGCGAGCGGTGAGTTTGCCGCCCGATTCCCAGAATTCGGTGTTGTCCGGCTCCCAATGATCCAACCAGCGGCCCTTTTTCTGATGGGTGAATGCTGGGGTGTCGGACTGCTGGCCGGTGGCAGCTACTGCGGCAGTCATCGGCTTCCTCTCGATCTGGCTCGGTGGGTTCGCCGAGCTACGGTCGAGACAAAGGTAGGAGCCGGTTGTTGCGTGTGAATGGCGCTCCGTGACGTTCCCGGCAAATCCGACTCACACATCGGGACGACGCTTGGTGACCTGTTGGTTACCTGGCGATCGGGTGCGGCACCGGTCGGATCTTTTCGGTCATTCGACCAGGAATCTAGCGGTCGGGATATTCCGCGATGAGCGAGCCGAGGAAGCACCGCGCGGCCTGGGCGGCCTGCTCCGGATCGCCATCGATGACGGCCTGCACCAATTCATTGTGCTCGGCATCGTAGGCGTCGTCGGATTTCGCGGTCCGCGCCCGGATCCCCTGCTCGATAATGGGCAGCAGCGAATCGTAGAACTCGAGATATACCGCGTTGTGGCTGGCGACGACGATCGCGCGGTGCAATTCCACATCGGCTTCGATGGCCGCGAGATTGTGTTCGTCCCAACGCTGTTGGCTGCGTTCCTCCAGGAGCCGTCGCAGATTCGCGATATCGCCCTCGTCGCGGCGGCGCGCGGCCAGTGCGGCGGCGGTGGTGTCCAGGGCCATGCGCAGCTCCAGGACATCGCGTTCCTCCGCGTCGGCGAAGTACTTCGCGAGCGTGCCACCGACCTCCGATGCGGCGATGACATAGGTGCCCGAGCCTTGGCGACGTTCCAGCATCCCGGCGTGGACGAGGGCTTGAACCGCCTCACGAACCGTATTTCGACCGGTTCCGGTGAGCTCGGTGAGCTCTGGTTCAGTGGGGATACGGGAGCCGATCGGCCAACGGCCGGAACGAATTTCGGCACGCAGCTGCTCGGTTACCTGGGCAATGAGGCTGGTCCGCCGGACGGGTTGCACGGCAACAGAGTACCGCCCATCACAAATTCTTGCCTCCTATCATCGGGTCATCCTATGATTTCGCAGTGACTGCGACCCTCTCCGAAACCACGACCAGCCCGGAATACGTCCGGGTCGAGCGGCGTAAACGCGCTCTGACGGAAGGGCGCCTGCTCGTCCTCGCCGCCATTGTGGTGTCCGCGCTCACCCTTCGGGTCGCCGTCACCGCGTTCTCTCCGCTCGCCGAGCGCATCGGCGCCGATATCGGGTACTCGACGGCCGTTGTCGGTGTCTTCGGCATGATCCCGACCCTGATGTTCGCGGTGTCGGGTCTGCTCACCCCGCTCTTCGTGCGCAGGCTCGGGCTGGAGCGCACCGCGCTGGTCGCGATGGTGCTGGCCGGACTCGGCATGCTGATCCGGGCGCTGGTCGGCGGCACCGCCGAACTGCTCATCTTCTCCGCGCTGGCCCTCGGCGGTATGGGCATCGGCAATGTGGTGATCCCGCCGCTGGTCAAGCGGTACTTCCCGGATCGGCTCGCGCTGGTCAGCTCGCTGTACATCACCATGGTCCAGCTCGGCACCGTGGTGCCCGCGCTGATCGCCGTGCCCGTCGCCGAAGCGCACGGCTGGCGGATTTCGCTGGGACTGTGGGCAATACTCGGCTTCGCGGCCGCGCTACCGTGGATCGGTGTGCTGCGGGACCGCCGGGGCCGCGATCGCGTCGACAGCACCGGTCTGCCGCCGCGGACCACGGAGCCCAAGGGCAAAGTGTGGCGTTCGCCGGTGGCCTGGGGCATGGCCGGCATGTTCGGTATGACCTCACTGACTACCTACTCGATGTTCACCTGGCTGCCGAAGATCCTGTCCGAGGCGGGCGCGAGCGCCGGATACGGCGGGACCATGGTTGGCGTGTTCGCGCTGGTCGGTCTGGTGTCCGCGTTCACCGCGCCGACGATCGTCGCGCGGTTCCGCAATCCCTTTCCCTTCGTAGTCGGGTGTGCCGTCTTCTTTTTCACCGCGTTCGCCGGACTGCTGATCGCGCCGATGACCGCGACGTTGCTGTGGGTCGTGCTGCTCGGCCTGGGCCCGAGCACCTTCCCGATGGCGTTGACACTGATCAATATGCGCACCAGAACTCCGCAGGGCTCGGCTTCGCTGTCGGGCTTCACTCAGGGTGTCGGCTATGCGGTGGCCTGCATCGGTCCGGTGCTGTTCGGCGTGCTGCACAGCGCGACCGACGGCTGGGCCGCGCCGTTCGCGATGCTCGTCGTCGCGGTGCTGGTGCTACTGGCCGGTGCCTGGCAGGCATGCAAGCCGCGCATGCTCGAAGACACCTGGAAGTAATAGCGCCGTCCCGGATCTCACTGCTCGAGTTGCACCGCTGTGCGATGGCGAGCATTCTGGGCGTGACCGATCCCACCGTGACAACGGATTTCGTAAGGACACGGGTAACTCGTCAAATATGCCGCCGGCCCGTGGCGGGACAGTAGCGGCACTCACGACCGGCATCAGGTCCGGGGAGGCGGGGGCGCACGTCACACCTCACCGGCCATTGATTTCGAGGTCGGCTGTTCGTGACGTGCGGAAACCGTTGTGTCACATGCCTGAAACATTTCGTTGAAACTCACCCGGCATTCCCGGTAATCGTGAGCAACCGTTGATTTGACGGTCATTTGGGGCAGCATTTCGGCAATACCTGTTTCCTACCGTGGGGCTAACCGATTTTGGGAGGCCCCTGTTGAGCACGCTGACGCGTAACCACAACATCGAGCATTGGGATGCCGAAGATGTCGCGGCCTGGGAGGCCGGTGGCAAGGACATCGCCAAGCGCAACCTGGTGTGGTCTGTTTTCGCAGAGCATGTCGGTTTCTCGGTGTGGTCCATCTGGTCGGTCATGGTGCTGTTCATGCCCACCGATAAGTTCGGCATCGATCCGGCGGGCAAGTTCTTCCTGGTCGCCATGCCGACCCTGGTCGGCGCGGTGCTGCGGATTCCGTACACCGTCGCCACGGCGCGTTTCGGCGGCCGCAACTGGACCATCTTCAGCGCGCTGCTGCTGCTCATTCCGACGCTGCTCACGCTGTACTTCATCAACCAGCCCGGCACCTCGTACACGACCTTCCTGGTCGTTGCGGCATTCGCCGGTTTCGGTGGCGGCAACTTCGCCTCCTCGATGACCAATATCAATGCCTTCTACCCGCAGCGGTTGAAGGGGTGGGCGCTCGGTCTGAACGCGGGCGGCGGCAATATCGGCGTGCCCGTCGTCCAGTTGGTCGGTCTGCTCGTCATCGCCACCCTCGGCAACACCCACGCCTCGCTGATCTGCGCGATCTACCTCGTGCTCGTGGCCATGGCGGGTATCGGCGCCGCGCTCTACATGGACAACCTGAAGAACCAGAAGGCCGATCTCTCCTACATGATCACGGCGCTCAAGGTGCCGCAGTCCTGGGCGATCGCGTTCCTCTACATCGGCACCTTCGGTTCGTTCATCGGCTACAGCTTCGCCTTCGGCCAGGTGCTGCAGATCAGCTTCAAGGCCGGTGGTGCCACCGTCGCGCAGGCCGCCCTGCACGCCGCGCAGATCGCGTTCATCGGTCCGCTGCTCGGCTCGCTGGCCCGCCCCTATGGCGGCAAGTGGGCCGACCGGATCGGCGGCAGCCGCGTCGCCATGTACACCTTTGCCGCGATGACCGCGGCCGCGGTGCTGGTGGCCGTGGCGAGCGCAGCAGGCGATCGCAGCGGCGGCGTACCGAGCGGTGCGGCGATGGTCGCGCTGGTGATCGGATTCATCGCGCTGTTCGTGGTGTCGGGTATCGGCAACGGTGCGGTCACCAAGATCATCCCGTCGGTCTTCGACGCCAAATCCAAGAGCCTGGACGCGAGTCCGACCGCCCGGGCCGCGTGGTCGCAGAACACCTCCGGCGCGCTCATCGGCTTCGTCGGCGCGATCGGTGCGCTCGGCGGCGTCGCGATCAACCTGGTGCTGCGCTCCTCCTACGCCTCGACCAAATCGGCGACCACCGCGTTCTGGGTCTTCATGGCCTTCTACGTGGCCTGCGCCGCGGTGACCTGGATGGTGTTCCTGCGCCGCCCGCGCGTCGCGATCGATTCCGAGGTCGTCGCCGAGGCCGAGGCCCTCGTGCTCGAAGCCGAATCCGTCGGTACCACGTCCCAGTCCGCCAGCCCGTCGGCCCGAGCCTGACGCCGAACCATCAACGGAGGACAGTCATGAACTCGACAGTCGACCCCGCCCAGCGCAAGACCGCCGTGGTCGTCGGCCACGGCATGGTCGGGCACCGATTCGTGGAGGCGTTGCGGTCCCGGGACGAGGCCGGTCAGTGGCAGGTGATCATCCTCAGCGAGGAAAAGCTGCCCGCCTACGACCGCGTCGGACTCTCGTCGTACGTCGGCAACTGGGATGCCAGTGAGCTCGCACTGCCCGGCAACGAGTACGCCGGTGACGAACTGGTCGAGCTGCGGCTGGGCCAAGCCGCGCAGACCATCGACCGGGAGGCCCGCAAGGTCACCACGTCGGCGGGCGACACCATCGCCTACGACTCGCTGGTGCTGGCGACCGGCTCGTACCCATTTGTGCCGCCGGTGCCGGGCCACGATCTGCCGGAGTGCTTCGTCTACCGGACCATCGATGACCTCGACGGCATCCGGGCGGCGGCCGCCGCGGCGGGACCCGGTGCGGTCGGCGTTGTCGTCGGCGGTGGTCTGCTCGGCCTGGAGGCGGCCAACGCGCTGCGACTGCTCGGCATGACACCGCATGTGGTGGAGTACAACGCCCGCCTGATGCCCGCTCAGATCGATGAGGGCGGCGGCGCCATCCTGGAGAAGCTGGTCACCGACCTCGGACTGTCCGTGCACACCGGTGTCGGCACCGCGTCGATCGAAACCGTCGCCGAGGCGAATTCGGCTGAGCGCCTGAAGGTTACGCTGTCCGACGAGTCGGTGATCGAGGCCGGTCTGGTGGTCTTCTCCGCCGGTGTCCGCCCGCGCGACCAGATCGCCCGCGACAGCGGTATCGAGGTCGGTCCGCGCGGCGGCATCATTACCGATCTGGGTCTACGGACCTCGGATCCGAATATCTTCGCGATCGGCGAATGCGCTGCGGTGGAAGGCGTTTGCTACGGCCTGGTTGCTCCCGGCTACACCACCGCCGAGATCGTCGCGGACCGATTGCTCGGTGGCGCCGGCGAATTCCCCGGCGCGGATATGTCGACCAAGCTGAAGCTGCTCGGCGTCGACGTGGCGAGTTTCGGTGACGCGCACGGCAGCACCGAGGGCGCGCTATCGGTGGTGCTGCACGATGCCGCCAAGGGCACCTACGCGAAACTCGTTGTCTCCGATGACGCGCAGACCCTGCTCGGCGGCATCCTGGTCGGCGATGCCACCGCGTACTCGGCGCTGCGTCCGCTGGTCGGGCGTCCGCTGCCCGCCGAGCCCGCCCAGTTGATCTCCCCGGCGGGTGCCGAACTCGGGGCCGACGCGCTACCCGACGACGCCCAGATCTGCTCCTGCAATAACGTTTCCAAGGGTGCGATCTGCGGGGCCATCGAAGAGGGCGCCTGCGATATCGCGGGCATCAAGAAGTGCACGTCCGCGGGAACCTCCTGCGGCGGTTGCGTGCCCATGCTCAAGAAGCTGCTCGAGCAGTCCGGCGTGGCGATGTCCAAGGCGCTGTGCGAGCACTTCTCGCAGTCGCGCGCCGAACTGTTCCAGATCGTCCAGGTCACCGGCATTCGCACCTTCTCCAGCCTGATCGCCAAGCATGGCACGGGCACCGGCTGCGATATCTGCAAGCCGACGGTCGCCTCCATCCTGGCCTCGACTTCGAGCGATCACATCCTCGACGGCGAACAGGCCGCACTGCAGGACACCAACGACCACTTCCTGGCCAATATGCAGAAGAACGGCACCTATTCGGTGGTGCCGCGGATGCCGGGCGGTGAGGTCACTGCGGATCAGCTGATCACCATCGGCCAGATCGCCAAGGAATTCGACCTCTACGTCAAGGTCACCGGCGGTCAGCGGATCGACCTGTTCGGCGCGCGTGTCGAACAGTTGCCGCTGATCTGGAAGCGGCTGGTGGACGTCGGCATGGAGTCCGGCCACGCCTACGGCAAGTCGCTGCGCACCGTGAAGAGCTGCGTCGGTTCCACCTGGTGCCGGTACGGCCAGCAGGATTCGGTGGGTATGGCAGTGCTGCTGGAGAAGCGCTACCGCGGATTGCGTTCGCCGCACAAGCTGAAGCTGGCCGTCTCGGGCTGCGCCAGGGAATGCGCCGAGGCCCGCGGCAAGGACGTCGGCGTCATCGCGACCGAACATGGCTGGAACCTGTACGTCGGCGGCAACGGCGGTCTGACCCCGAAGCATGCGGTGCTGCTCGCCGGTGATCTCGATGACGAGACGCTGATCAAGTACATCGACCGGTACCTGATGTTCTATGTCCGCACCGCCGACCGGCTGCAGCGCACCGCGCCGTGGCAGGAAGCGCTCGAGGGCGGCATCGACTACCTGAAGCAGGTCATCTGCGAGGACAGCCTCGGCATTGCCGACGATCTGGAGGAGGCCATGGCACAGCATGTCGCTGGCTACCGCGACGAATGGGCCGCGGTACTCGACGACGAGGAGAAGCTGTCGCGCTTCGTGTCCTTTGTCAATGCCCCCGCAGCGGCGGATCCGACCATTTCGTTCGACGAGAGCGGGGAACGGAAGGTGCCCGTGCTGTTGGGTATGCCGGAAGTTCCGGTCGCCACACGCGGGCAATAGCCGCTTAACCCCGAAGAAACAGGACGCCGGTACCAATGGGTAAGGCGTTTGGAGGATGACACCGATGACCGTGATGGATACCCCCGGCATTGCCACAGCTACCACTGTGTTTACCCACCCCGTCGGCTCCGCCGACTTGCCATCCCCCACGGGTTGGACGCAGGCGTGCCGACTCGACTACCTGATCCCCGGCCGCGGCGTCGCGGTGTTGCTGAAGGGTGGCCGTCAGGCCGCCCTGTTCCTGCTGACCGACGGCACCCTGTACGCCGTCGGCAATATCGATCCGCTCGGCCGCGCGGCAGTGATGTCGCGTGGGATCGTCGGTGATCGCGGCGGTATCCCCGTCGTGGCGTCGCCGCTGCTGAAGCAGGCGTTCTCATTGTTGGACGGGCGCTGCCTGGACGACGATTCGGCAGCGCTGCCGGTATATGCGGTGCGCGTCGACGACGGCATCGTTTCGGTTTCCAATGAGCCGGTCGATACCGGGCTCGACGCCACGGACGGTGGATCGGCATGACAACAATCGATACGGGCGCCTGTCTGGCCGGTTTCACGGTCGGCATCACCGCGGCCAGGCGGGCCGATGAGTTCGCCACGCTGCTCATCCGACGGGGTGCCGGTATCGTCGCGGCGCCCGCGATCCGGATCATTCCGCTGGCCGATGACGCCGAGCTGGAGCGGGTGACCCGCGAAATCGTCGCCGATCCACCGCAGCTGGTTGTCGCCACCACCGGCATCGGCTTCCGCGGTTGGATGGAGGCGGCCGAGGGATGGGGCATCGCCGAGGATTTGCGGACGACCCTGGCCGCGACCAGGATGCTGGCCCGCGGGCCGAAGGCGAAGGGCGCCATCCGCGCCGCCGAACTGCGCGAGGAGTGGTCCCCGGCCTCGGAATCCTCCGCGGAGGTGCTCGACCATCTGCTCGCCGAGGGCGTGGAGGGCGTACGGATCGCGGTCCAATTGCACGGCGCGACAACGGAATGGGAACCCGTACCGGACTTCTGTGAGGTATTGCGGTGTGCGGGCGCGGATGTCGTTCCGGTGCCGGTGTATCGCTGGGTGCCGCCGGATGATCAGGGGCCGATGGATCAGCTCATCGAGGCCATTGTCACCTCCAGCCTGGACTGCGTGACCTTCACCAGTGCGCCCGCCGTCGCGTCATTGTTGATGCGGGCCAAGGAAACCGGACTGCTCGAAAGTGTGCTGCACGCCCTGCGCGGCCGGGTGCTGCCCGCCTGCGTCGGGCCGATCACTGCCGCTCCGCTGGAGGAGCTGGGCGTGCCGACCTCGATGCCGGGACGAGCCCGGCTCGGTGCGCTGGCCCGGCACGTCGCCGAGGAATTGCCGCGGCGGGCCAATCGAATTCAGGCCGCCGGACATACGATCAGCGTGCGCGGTGCCTGCGTGGTAGTCGATGGTTCGGTGCGCCAGCTCGCGCCGGCGCCGATGGCTCTGATGCGGTCGCTGGCGCGTCAGCCCGGCCGGGTCGTCTCCCGGGAAGACCTGCTCGCGGCACTGCCCGGCGGCGGTGACGACACCCATGCCGTGGAAACCGCGATCGCGCGGCTGCGCGCGGGGCTCGGTACGCCGAAAGCGATTCAGACCGTGGTCAAACGGGGCTACCGACTCGCGCTGGACGCCGCGGAATGCGCCGACGACTATCCGCGCACCGTGGCCAATGGACGTCCGCCGGTGGCCGGTATCGGTACCCCGGCGCGTGCGCCGAGGTACGTCCAGACTGCGGGGAGCTGGTGACGGCTCCGGCCCTGGTCCTGGTCGCACACGGCACCAGGAGTACCAGGGGTGTGCAGATGATCGCCGCCCTCGCCGAGGCGGTGACGCGGGAGCTCGGGGGGATGGCAGTCGGCGGGGTCGGTGCGCACAGCACCGTGGCGACCTCCGAGAAGCCCTGGGTACGTACCGCTTTCGTGGACGTGCTCGGTCCATCGCCGTCCGAGGTATTGCGCGATCTGACCGATGCCACGGGGGAATCGGTTCCCGCCGTGGTGGTTCCGGCGTTCCTCGCATCCGGATATCACGTCTACCAGGATGTGCCGCGCGAGGTGGCCGAGAGCGGTCATGCCGAGGTCGCGGTCACGCCAGCGATGGGACCGGATCCGGCGTTGGCCCGCATCATGGCCATGCGGTTGCGTGCCGCCGGATGGCGGACGGGTGACGCGGTTGTTTTCGCGGCGGCCGGATCGTCGGATGCCCGTGCGCGCCAAGATGTTCGGCGTGCGGCGGCCATGCTCGCCGAGCATCTGTCGACACCCGTTGGTATCGGCTATGTCGCGACCGGAGCGCCCCGCGTGCCGGAAGTGGTTGCCGCGCTGCGTGATTCGGGTGCGAAGCGGGTCTTCATCGCCTCGTACCTGCTGGCGCACGGTCTGTTCCAGCAGCGCCTGCACGAGGCTGGTGCGGACGGCGTCGCCGAACCCATCGGCGTGCATCCGGCGGTCGTCCGGCTCATCGCCGATCGCTACCGCACCGCCGCCCGCGACCTGGTTCGTGCGGGCGAGCTGGCACCTCGGGCACAGACTCCGTAATCCCCATATCGGTGGACGTCGGGATCCCGTCGTGCGTGGCGCGGATCCCGACGTACAACCGCGACTGCTGCGGCGTCGGTACTCAGGTGGATCGGCGTGGGGTGCGGGTGAACGAGGCGCGATAGGCGCTCGGGGGTAGACCCACGTGGCGAATCATGTGCTGGCGCAGGGATTCCGCGGAGCCGATGCCGCTGTGGCGTGCGACCTGGTCCATCGGGAGCGTGGTGGATTCGAGCAGTTCGCGCGCGCGTTGGATGCGTTGGTGCAGTAGCCATTTCTGCGGGCTGAGGCCGGTTTCCTCGTGGAAGCGGCGGGTCAGGGTGCGGACGCTGGTGCGGGCGTGGGTGGCCAGCTCGTCCAGGGACAGGGGGGTGTCCAGGCGGCCGAGGGCCCAGGTGCGGGTGTCCGCTAGCGAAAGGCCGTTCTCGGGCGGCAACGGCGAGTCGACGAATTGAGCTTGGCCGCCGGGCCGTACCGGTGTCACGACGGCGGCACGTGCCGCGGCATTCGCGACCGTCGCACCGTAGTCGGTGCGAATCAAGTGCAGGCACAGATCGATTCCTGCTGCGGCGCCCGCAGCCGTCGTCACCGGTCCGTCCTCGATGAACAGCGCGTCGGTGCGTACGGTCACGTCGGGAAACCTGGCGGCGAGTTCGTCGGCGAGCCCCCAGTGCGTGGTGGCGGTGCGGCCGGACAACAGCCCGGCCTGGGCCAATACGAATGCGCCGCTACAGATCGAGGTGACGCGTTTGCCCTGGTCGACGGCTCGCCGCAAGGCTGCGATGGTGGCTGGATCGGCGGTGCCGCGGCTGATCGTGCTCGGCACGATGACGGTATCGGCCTCGTCGAGTGCGTCCAATCCGCGTGGCACCACCACATCGAAGCCGCCCAATCCGCCCTTGACCACACCGGGTTCGGCGGTGCACACCACGACCCGGTAGCAGGGCTCCCCGTCCACCGTCACCGTGCCGAGCATCGTTTCGGGCATGGCGAGTTCGAACGGCTTCACCGGTGCAACGGCGACGACGGCCACGGTCTTCATGGCTGGATCCTTGGGATAGATGGCTAACCGGCCACTAGTCTAGCGCTCCCGCGCCGGGCAATGTTGATGACACGCGCCCGGCAACCGGCTCCGAAGCCGCCGCCGATTGCGTGAATTGTCTTGTCTCAGAAGGGAAGTCGCATGCCTTCGCATGTCATTGTCGGCCGGGGTGCCACCGCCTCGGCAACCGCGGTCCTGTTGGCCGAATCCGGCGACCAGGTGCGGATGATCAGCCGCAGCGGTGCCGGGCCGGAGCATCCGAATATCGAGCGCATCGCCGCCGATGCCGTCGACCTGGCCGTGCTCACCGACCAGGTCAAGGGTGCGGACACCGTGATCAATGCCGCCATGCCCGCGTATCACACCTGGCCGGAGGCCGTACCGCCATTGTTCGGCGCCATCCTGTCGGCCGCGGAGCAGACCGGCGCGAATTACGTAATGCTGGGCAACCTCTACGGCTACGGTCCGGTGGACGGCGTGGTCACCGACGACACACCGTTGACGGCCACCGGCCCCAAAGGGCGGGTGCGCGCGCGGATGTGGCTCGATGCCAAGGCGGCCCACGACGCGGGCCGGGTGCGGGTCACCGAGGTCAGGGCCGGCCAGTTCCTCGGTGCCGGTGCGGTATCGATGTTCTCGCTGCTGGTGCAGCCGAAAGTGGTTGCGGGCCAACTCGCTCTGGTCCCGCAGGATCTGGACCTGCCGCACGCCTACACCGCGATCGGCGATGCGGCCGCGGCGCTGGTCGCGGTCGCGCGCAGCGAAAGCGCCTGGGGCCGCGCCTGGCTCGCCCCGACCATCACCAGCACCGTACGCGAGGCCGCCGAACGTTTCGCCGCCGCGGCGGCTGCCGCGAGCCCGCAGTTGGCGGTGATGTCCGATCGCGAACTGACCCTGCTCGGCCTCACCGACCCATTCTGGGCCGAGTTGTTCGAGACCTATCACATGTCGCACCGGAAGTTCACCGTCGACGACGGGGCGATTCGGGAGACGTTCGGGGTCGAAGCCAGCGACCTGGACGCGGTATTCGCGGAGGTGGTTTCGACGTCCTGATCGGTTGGATCGCCGCGGTTCCCGAGGCCGTGGCGACCTCCGCACGGCGCGCAGCGCTGACGGATATCCGCCGCCGTGCACCGGGTTAACAGTTCGGTGCACGGCGGACGCCGAACCTCAGGCGTGGTCGTAGGCGTCCTGCAGGATCTTCACATCGAGCTTGGACATGGACTGCATGGCGGTGGCAACCGCGGCGGATTTGGTGGGGTTCACGCCGTTCAGGAGGGTGACGAGGGTGGCGGGAACCACCTGCCAGGACAGCCCGTAGCGGTCGGTCAGCCAGCCGCACGGGCCGGGTTCGCCACCGTCGACCAGGGCGTCCCAGAGTTGGTCGACCTCCGCTTGGGTGTCGAGGACAACCTGGATCGAGGCGGCATCGGTGAAGGGGTGGCCGGGCCCGCCGTTCATCAGGGTGTAGGGGTGGCCGTCGAGTTCGATGGCCACGATGAAGGCCGAACCGTCGGGGTGGCGGGTGACCTCGGCAATGCGGGAGTCGGGGATCAGTGCGGTGTAGCGGGTGGCGGCTTCCTCGGCGTCGCTGGCGAACCAGAGGAACGTGTTGACCGACATGATGGGCTCCTTGGGTTGTTGATGACCTGCTGTCACCCCTTTGTCGGAGCCGATCGGACACCGTCGACGTATCTCGACGGATTTCTCGAAGTTTTTCGCGGCGGCCTCAGACGCTCGCGATGGCGACGAACCGATCAGGGGTGATGGTGATCAGCACCCGCGCACGATCCGGCCGATCCGGCGCCGATCCGCTGCCGTACTTCTCCCGGATGCGCTGGGTCCACACACCATCCGGGTCGATGGTCAACTCGGCGTCACCGATGATCCGGACCTGCCGGTTCGGTCGCTGACCGTCCGCATGCCTGCCGATCTCACGGTCGATCACCAACCCGACCCGCGGATTCGCCCTGATCCGTCGCAGATGCGGACGCCCAGCCCAACTGGTCAGCCGGAAAGCATGCTGATCCCAGAGAAACCAGATGGGCGTGACATGCGGATATCCGGCCGCATCGATGGTGGCCAGGTGCGCGACGATATCGCTGGCCAGCAACCCTGCGATCTCGGCAGGACGTAGCGTTCGCATCTCCAACCCCTTGATTCGAACTTATGTTCGAGTCTACCTCGTGGGTCGAATGCAGGCGATCCCGGTTTTCGGATGTGGCCGATCACCTGATCTGTCATTTGTTCACGACATCTGTCACCGAGTGCGACTGATCAGGGAGCGTCGGATCAACCCAGGATCAACGGTGGATCCGACCCCGGTGCTGGTTGGTTTCCGGTTGGGATGATCCCGCCTTCGAAGGTGATCGCGGACGAGGTGTACTCGGCCTGCATCGAATCGAACCCTGTTGCGGCACAAGCGTGCCGGGAGGGGTTCCTGAACTGGCCGGTCACTGGGCAATCGTGTCGATCTGCCTCATAATTGGTTCACCACGTCCACATTCGGGGGAGGTTTCGAACGTGACGGGTTTCGTTCTTATCGTCCTGTCCTTGCTGCCAGTTGGGGTGTCGGCGCTACTGCGTATCCCGTTGTGGGTGCGGTCGATCCCGGAATTGTCGGCCAGTGAGCTCGGCTACCTGTGCCGCGGCGCGCCTGGCGCTGTCGTCACCGCGGTCAAGTCGCTGGATACGGACGACGTGATCACGATGAACACGCGCCGGAACTTCCGGCGCACCAGGGAACCACTACCTTTGGACGCAGACGAGTTGGAGCGTGCGGTCTTCACCGATGTACGCCGCCACGCACAGTTGTCCGAGCTGCCCGGAAAACGGTTCACCCGAAGGGAGTTGGCGGCGACGCGGGACCGGCTCGCGCAGGCAGGCTTGATCCCGCGTCTCTGGTGGCGTCGGACCATAGTGGTGGTCACACTGATTCTGACCATGGTGGCCGTGGCGGCGTATTGGGAGTCCGATGTCGTCACCTGGGGCAATCTGGCGGTGTTGGTTGCGGGGATTCTTGCCGCGTTCTGCCTGCTGCTATTCAGTCAGCGAACGATCGCGGGAGGGCGGTTGCTGCGCCGGGAGCGTCGCGAGAGCCGTCGTGCACTCGCCGACTGGGAGACCGCCGAGCCTTCGGCCGCCGATACAGCCCTCGACGAGACGGACTCCGCGCCGGGAACAGGCTTCTTTCGAAACCAGCATTCGCTGTTCAAGCGATTCGTGGCGCTAGGCATGACCGTGGACCTGACCTCGGTCGCAGGAGTCCCGGTACCGAGTTATACCGATCACGGCGGCTTCGATTCGGACGGCTGGCATTGGGGTGGCCTGGATTTCTGGGGTTCCTTGGAAAGTGGTCACTGGCACCACCACGGTGGCCACGGGTACTACGACGGTGGCCACGGGCACTACGACGGTGGCCACGGTGCAGGTGACATCGGTGGCGCTGGCGGTGGTTACTGACAGAACGGTGTAGCGGCGTCTGCCGGCCTCGTCGAGCTTGCCGCGGACCCACCGCGATCTCGGGCCGTGTGATCACCAGCGGTCAGCTGGCGATTCGATGGCCGATCGCGATGTCAGTGGAGGTGTCAGGTGTGTGTCAGGTCGGTGTCAGTCGGCCCCGCGACAGTATGCACATCGAACAAAACGATCGGCACCGACACAAGTGCCACAACCGATTTCGAGGAGTACACGACATGTCCATCACCCTGACCGACTCGGACAAGAGCACCCTTCGCACCGCCGCCTACGGCGCCGTATCGCTGATGGCCGCCGCCGGTGTGCCGCACAAGGGCGTCACGCACGGCTCCATCGCCCTGACCTCGGCGACCGGCCTGGTCGGGCACGTGCTCGCCGCCAAGTCCAAAGACATCCACCTGCAAGGCAAGTCCGTCGCCGAACTCGCCGACCAGGTGCTGCCGAGCCTGACCGCAGCCATCGGCCTGCTCGGCGAGCAGCATCCGGGCGAGGCCGACAACTTCCGCAGCACCGTCCTGGTCGCCGTCGAAGCCGCCGTCCAGCCCAGCAAGGGCGAGCCGAGCCCCGCCGTGGCCGCGATGGCCCGCAAGATCACCGCGGCCCTCGACGCCGCCTGACGGATGCGGGGCCGGCGCAGCACAGCTGATAACTGGTCGCGGGGTCCTCGCTGGACCCCGCGACACGGCCATCGACCCTCGAACCCCGGGGGTGGCCGCGTGGCCGTTGGGAACCGTGCGATATGAGGTTATGAGCGCGCACTTGCGCAGGCTATTGGCAGGGCCAACCGGACCGCGCTCGATCCCGGAGCCGGTCTTCGGCCATGCCGTCTTGGACGGGGCAGTCGGCTACGACGTTCGGATCTGCACCCCGGATCCTTGGTCTGCGGTGGACATCCGATATCACACCACAGTCCGATTCCACGTCATACCAAGGGATTACATGGAATGAGAATCCAGCCGATAGCTTCGCTGTATCGAAATCGTCACCCCGCCCCGGACATACCGAGCAGCGGCCGCTGGATCAGATCTCCGATCGACATCGACCGGGCGGCATCGAGGACGGGCGGAGGTGGCACCTCCGACTCAGCTCTCAGGAAGATCTATGACGACACCGGCCGTGGCCCCACAGTCATTTCCACAGTCATCGCGACGCGGCGGCGACGGCGGTGATTACGCCCGTCTGCTGCGCCGGATCTCCGACGCGGGACTGATGAACCGGCGTCCCGTCTACTACGCCGTCCGGCTCAGCCTCGTCGGGATTGCCTTCGCGGCCGGCTGGGCGGCGTTCGTCCTCGTCGGCGACTCGTGGTGGACGCTGATGGTCGCGGCGTTCATGGCCGTCACATGCGCTCAGGTCGCACTCGTCATGCACGATGTCGCGCACCGCCAAGTCTTCCGGTTACGGCGGCCGACGGAGGTCGTGGGCCGACTCGTCGGCAACGCCGGCATAGGTCTGGCCTACGGCTGGTGGCAGGACAAGCACACCCGGCATCACGCCAATCCGAACCACGAGGACCTCGACCCCGATGTCGCGCCCGACATTCTGGTCTGGTCACAACGGCAGGCGCGTGCCAGCCGTGGTCTGCCTCGTCTCATCGGGAGGGCGCAGGCGTTCCTGTTCTTCCCCCTACTGATGCTGGAGGGCCTGAACCTCCATGTGGCCGGCGCGCGTGCGCTCAGAAATCGATCGGTTAAACACCGCGGATTGGAGGGCGCGCTGCTCTTCGGCCACTTCGCCGCCTATCTGGCCGCGCTGTTCGCGGTCCTGCCCGCCGACAAAGCCTTCGCGTTCCTCGCTGTCCACCAGGCGCTGTTCGGCCTGTACATGGGCTGCATCTTCGCCCCGAACCATAAGGGCATGCCAACCCTGACCGGTGACGACCGCCCCGACTACTTACGCCGGCAGGTGCTGACCTCCCGCAACGTGCGAGGTGGCGCGCTGACCGACCTCACCCTCGGCGGGCTCAACTATCAGATCGAGCACCACTTGTTCCCGAGCATGCCGACGCCGAATCTGCGTCACGCCCAGGTGATCGTCCGCGACTACTGCGCCGAAATCGGCGTGCCATACCACGAGACCGGGCTGATCTCCTCTTATCGCGAGGCGCTGCGGCACCTGCACCACGTCGGCGCCCCCCTCCGCACCACCGACCGACACCCGGTCGCCGGATGAACGTTTCCCCGCGCCGAGAAAGGTGGCGGAGCCGAATTCAGTAAGGTACTCGACGTGCCTTATCGTCGCTAGGTGTAGGAGTCACGTCCAGATCGGAAGGTACGATCAGTTCCGATTACCGAAGGGTGGCGGGCGTGGACCAATCAGAGGCCGGGCAAACGCGGCGGCGCGGTACCGCGCTGGAAGCGGCGATCCTGCGCGCCGCCGCGGACGAACTGGCCGAATCCGGATATGCGGGACTGACCATGGACAAGGTCGCGGCCCGCGCGGGCACCAATAAGAACGCCATCTACCGCCGCTGGCCGAACCGCCTAGCGCTCGGCATCGCCGCGTATCGGCTGTTGGCCACTGCCGTTGCGCCCCCGGATACCGGCAATCTGCGCGACGATGTGCTCGAGATGCTGCGCCGTGCGAACCGCCATTGGAGCTCACCCCTCGGCGCGGTCATGCGCGATTTACTGGCGGCGGCCGGTGGCGCGTCCGAACTTCTCGCGCAGTTGCCGGAGCAGTCCACCGACTCCAGCGCCGCCACCTGGCTGACCATCCTCGGCCGCGCGGTCGCACGCGGCGAAGCCGCACCCGAAGCCCTGCATCCACGGGTCGCCACCGTGGCAATTGTCTTGCTGCGCAATGAATTCGTGCTGCGCGGGGTGCCGAGCGCACCCGACGATGTACTCATCGAGATCGTCGACGAGGTGTACCTACCGCTGGTGCGTCAGCGGATGCCGAGCTGATTACGCGCACTCCGGGGCGTCGGCATCCTCGAACAGTGGCATACCGGTGGGTGGTGCGTAGACGACGTCGAGGATGAGCGGGTCGGGGCCGAGGTTGCGGCCGATGTGGACGTTCCAGGCACCTTCGGGTTCGTAGATGAAATCGCCGGTGCGGTAGACGGGGGCGACGCAGTCGGGGCCGGGGTGGGTCAGGGTGCCCGATCGGACGAAGCCGAAGACCGGGCCGTCGTGATAGTGCCAGCCGGTGGAACCGCCTGGAGCGATGGTGATTTCGCGGACGACGAGATCGGTGCCCGCGACGAAGGGCAGCAGTCCGGCCGGGATCTGAGCCTGGGCGAGGGTGACCGCGGTGATATCGGTACCGGGCGTGGCATCGGCGCTCGCGGCACCGAACACTGAACCGACCGCGACGACCACGGTGACTGCCGCACGCGTAAAAGGCGTCATCGCGGCAGCATAGCCACGAAGACGCCCTCGGCAAAGGGTCCCGCGTGGCCACCGGGCCCAGATTGTCACTGCCGCTGGGGCATTCGTTCGTTTTGTACGAATTGGCGCGGCTGCCGTACAGCAGGCCCGGGTCGCGGACCAGAGTTCATGAAATGTTCGTGCCTGGGAAGCGGTGTCGAGTTGCGTGATGCGCCGCGGCCGTAGAGCATCGGATGCCGTGCCGTCGAATCCGCTGAACCCCGCTGGCGATATACCGAATACCGGAATTCCCGCCGCCCTGGCCGCCGAGATGACCATGGTCGAGCAGCACGAGTGGCACCGGAATTATCTACGCCGCCATGCCGTCTCGCGACGCAATGTCCTGCGTGGTGCGGCCGCCGCCGCGGCGGTGGCGGCAGTCGGAACCTCGCCGTTCGGCCGGCGCGCCTACGCCGAGGACGCGCAGCTCGCGGTCGGCGGACGGCATATCGGGTACGGGCCGGACGCGAGTAGTCAGCTGCGATTCGCCGGTCAGCTCTCCCGGCCACCGGCCGGAACCAAGGTCTTTCTGGACCACGGCCCGACACCCGCGCTCGGCGGCACCATCGAGGCCGAGGTGCGCAATCTGCTGACCCAGGTGCCCACTGCCGACGGCGGGGTGCTCGCTGCCGAACAGTTCTACGTACACGCCCCGGTCGACGGTCTGCCGGGCCGACTGCCGCATTTCTATCGGTGGCGCACCTCCGACGGGTTCACCGGCGATATCCGCGCCGCCGCACCCGCGATGCCGAGCGCGCGCAGTGCAATCCTGCCGTTCCGATTCACCATGATGGGCGATCAGGGCACCGACGACACCCCGGCGCTGCCGGCGGGCACGGTGTCCGGCGACTACGACGACAAGTACTACAAGTCCGATAACGATCCGACCGCACCGCACGCGAGCAATGTGCTGCGCCAAATCGCCGCCACCAAACCGGATTTCCACATCCTCGCCGGTGATATCGCCTACGCCGACCCGTCCGGCGCTGGCAAGCCGAACGAATTCGTCGCACACGGCACGCAGGCCGCGTCCGGCTTCGACAAGTACAACCCGTATGTCTGGGATGTCTACTTCGGCGCCATCGAACTCAGCGCCGCCCAGACTCCGTGGATGTTCGCCACCGGCAACCACGATATGGAAGCGACCTACGGGCAGCACGGCTACGGCGGACATCTGGCACGGCTGGACTTTCCCGGCAACGGTCCCGCCGGCTGCCCCTCGGCATACTCGTTCACCTACGGCAATGTCGCGGTGCTCTCGCTCGACGCCAATGACGTCACCTATGAGATCAAGGCCAATGCCGGGTATTCCGGTGGGGCACAGACGAGTTGGGTGGAGCGCACCCTCGCCGCCTACCGCGCGGATCCGGAGATCGACTTCCTGGTGTGCTTCTTCCACCACTGTGCGTATTCGACCACCGACGCACATGCCAGCGACGGCGGCCTGCGTGACGCCTGGGCGGGACTGTTCGACAGGTATCAGGTGGATCTGGTGCTGCAGGGGCACAATCACGTCTTCGAACGCACGGATCCGATCCGCGCTGGCGCCGCGACCAGGGTCGCCGGTGACAATTCGATCGTCTACCCGGAGACCGACGGCACCGTCTATTACACCGTCGGCGGTGGTGGTCGCCCGCGCTACGACTTCCAACCCGGCTCGCAGGAATCGTTCCGCGGCCACGAATTGCCGGACACCACCGTCGCGAACAGCTATGTCTGGACCTCCTCCGGCGATAAGCAGGATGAGGCCGCTCCCTGGTCGCGAGTACGGTTCCGCAACTACTCGTTCCTGCGCGTCGATGTCCGGCCCGGCATCTTCGCCAGCGAAATGGATGTGGTCGCGGTGGACGAATACGGCCGGGAATTCGACAAACTCACCTTCCGCCGCCTCGTCCGCTGAACGGCTACTTGTTCTTCTTCGGCGGGAGTGAGCGCGCATAGCTCACACCGCGATCGATCCATTCGTCGAGCGCGGCGTCGTCGGTGACCGCCGCGCCGTCGACGTGCAGCCAGTTGGTCATCTCCCGGCCGCCCATCACCATCGTGGCGACGTACGCGCGGGCGAGCAGCGCGGTGCTGTCCTGCGGGGCGACGCGGACCAGTAGACCGCCCCGACCGCTCGCCGCGACCGCCATATTGCCGCCGATCAGGAAGGCCAGACCGCCGAACATCTTCTTCTCGACCAGACCGGGTTCGGGCTCGATCAGCTCCCGGATCCGATCGGCGAGCTCCTTGTCATACGCCATACCGCATTGTCGACCAGGGCACCGACAAGTTTCGGACGAACCGCGCCTACGCGCCGATCGCGGCCGCGAACAGCGGCCAGGACTCGTGCAGGTCGTCCTGCCAGTAGGACCAGGCGTGGGTGCCCTGACGCAGATTCACGGTGGCCGGCACGCCAGCGGCGGCCAGCCGGTCCACGAATGGGCGGGTGCATTCGCCGATGACGGTTTCCATGACGCCGCCGACCAGCATGCGATCGAGCAGGCGGACCGGGTTGCCGTCGATGCCGATATCGCCGAGCGCTTCGTGCGCGCCCGCGACGCCATTGCCCGCCGAGACGTAGAGCGCCATGCCGCGCAGCTGGTCCACATGCAGCATCGGATCGTGTTCGGCCCAGGCCGGATTGTCCGGCGCGCCCCACATATTGTCTGCATTGGCGCCGAAGACCGCGAGCTCGGAGTGCACATAGGCATTGGCCGCGGCGTCACTGGTGCGCGGACAGCCGCTGTAGGCACCAATTGCCTGATAGCGGCCGGGTGCGCCGATGGCCAGATTCAGTGCCGAGGTCGCCGACATCGACACGCCCGCAACGGCATTGCGCCCGGTCATCCCGAAGCGTGATTCCAG
Organism: Nocardia sp. CA-107356; assembly: GCF_050946365.1. Lineage (NCBI taxonomy): Bacteria > Bacillati > Actinomycetota > Actinomycetes > Mycobacteriales > Nocardiaceae > Nocardia > Nocardia sp. CA-107356. The sequence continues at coordinate 1,867,791 of NZ_CP191992.1, forward strand.
CAGCGGCGGCAGTTCCTGGGTCAGGAAGGTGGTCCACTTATTGCGGCCCAGGACCGGATCGTCATTGAGCCAATCGGTGTAATAACTCGCGCGCCCGCCCATCGGCACGATCACATTGACGTTCTTATTCGCGAAGAAGTCCGCGACATCCGTGCGGATCGTCCAGGGCCCGCCGTCCTCGCCGCCGTCGACCGCATTGAGCAGATAGAGCGCGGGCGCGCCGGAGCCGGGATGTGACATCCACAGCGTGATCGGCCGATTCATCGCCGCCGAATGGACCACGACCTCGAACTGTCGCCCGCCCAACGGGCGAACGTCGAGGATCTGGGAGCCGGGGTCGGCTCCGGCGGTGGTGGGGATCGTCGCGGCACAGACCGCGAACAGGAAAACCAGGCATCGCAGTAGCCGGTACATGGGTCGAATTCCTATCACGGCCTCAGCGGTGGTCACGGGATTCGGCGGGGCGTGTTTGCTGGAAAATGGCGCGGCCCCAATCCTCCCGATGTGGGAGGACGGGGCCACGGGGCATCGGGTGAGAGGACCCGAACTCGGGGTCAGCGCCAGGTTTCGGGCGTGACGGGGGCGTCCCAGGCGCGGGCGTAGCGGCGCTTGTCCGTGGCATTGGATTCTTTGGCCCGGTAGACGATGTATGGGCGGGTCAGATAGCCGACGGGGGCACTGAACATATGGACCAGGCGGGTATAGGGCCAGATCGCGATTAGGGTCAGCACGACGAGACCGTGGACCTGGAAGGTCCACGGTGTGCCGACCATTAGCTCGGGCTGCGGGTGCAGGGTGAAAAGGCTACGGAACCACGGGGATACGGTCTCGCGATAGTTGTAGGTACCCCACAGCAGATTGCTGCCCCAGGTATTGAGCAGGCCGGTGATCAGTGCGGCGGCCAGCAGTACGTACATGAGCTGGTCGTTGCGGGTGGTGGCCTTGCGGACGGCGGGGACGGTGATGCGGCGGTAGAGCAGGATGCCGATGCCGAGGATGACCGCGAGTCCCGCGACCGAACCCGCCGCCACCGCGATCACGTGGTAGGAGTGCTCGGAGATGCCGACCGCGGCGGTCCAGGACTCCGGGATCAGCACGCCGAGGACGTGACCGCCGATGACGCCGAGCATGCCGAAGTGGAACAGCGGGCTGCCGAGACGCAGCAGGCGGCTCTCGTAGATCTGGGATGACCTCGTGGTCCAGCCGAATTGGTCATTGCGGTAACGCCACAGGTGGCCGAGCAGGAACGAGGTAAAAGCCACGTAGGGCAGTGTCATCCAGAAGGTGGTGGTCATCGGCGGGCTTCCGATCCGTCGAAGAGGGTGGGGTCCATCGCGAAGGGGTCGAGGCCGACCTCTTCGTCGGGCGGTCCCTGCGCGGCGAGTTCGGCGATCCGACGGCGGTCCGCGGTGGTCAATGGCGGCAGTGTGGCGACCACGGCGGCAAGCACCGCGGCATAGGGGGATCCGTTGTCCATCAGCGACAGACGCAGCAATTCGATCACCGGGACGTGCTCGCCGAGCAGACGTTCGCCGCCGATCGGGTCGACGGTGGCGGCGAATTCCAGCAGCACCGGCAGGTGGTCGGGCAACTCCTCGTCGCCGAGTTCGACACCCGCGTGGCGATAGGCGTGCTTGAACCGCAGCAGTGCCATGCCGCGCTTGCGGGTGTCGCCGTAGGCGTAGAACGTCAGATGCATGCTGGAACGCCGTCGCATATCGAAGGTTTCGACATACTGTTGGGCCAGCGTGAGCGGCGTGGTGGCGCGCACATGGTGGACGAATTCCAGCAGGTGCGCACCCACCTCGTCCGGCAATCGCATTGCGGCATCATCGATCTGGTCGACGGTCGCCAACATCTGCTCGCTCGGATAGTCGAGCAGTAGGGCGGCTATTCGCCACACCAGACGGCAGTCCCGCTCGGACAGTCGAGCGACGGGCTCCGGCCTGCGGCGCACTTTCAGCAGTGCCATCACCGGCCTCCGACAGTCAGCGGGTCGATGGCGTTCACTGGGGCGCTCCGGTCGGCGTCGGCGCGGCGGAACCGTTCGTCACTGCTGGCCTGCCGTCGGTCGAACCATTTGTGGCTGTACCGTTTGTCGCCGAACCGTTGGTCCCGTTCGTGCCGTGCCCAGTGGCGCCATTGCCATTGGTCGCGACGGGCAACAACCCCTCGGTGCTGCGCCCGTCCCAGTTCAGCAGGTTGACCCGCGTCGACTTCTGTTCCGGCGCGGCATCATTGGCATCGGTGAGATGAAATTTCTCCACCATCGTGTCGAACGCCGTCATACCCGGCCCGCCATCGGTATCGAGGCTGCATCCGGTGGCCAGCGAATCCAGTTCGTGCGCCTGGGAAGTCGCGCCCTGTGGAATCACATACCGGTGTTCGTATTTCGCGATGGCGAGCAGCCGGTACATCGCCTCGATCTCCTCGGGCCCCAACCGCACCGACGGCGCGATCGAAGGATCCGGCTCCATACCGAGATTCACCGACCGCATGAACGACCGCATGGCGGCCAGCCGCTGCAGCGCGGCGCGTACCGGTCCGATCTCACCGGCGGTGAACAACTCGGCCAGGTACTCGATCGGAATGCGCAGTGCATCGATGGCGCCGAACAGATTCGACGCGTCCTCGGCATCGTGTCCGGTCTCCGACAGCACATCCACCACCGGCGACAGCGGCGGCACGTACCAAACCATCGGCATGGTGCGGTATTCCGGATGCAGCGGCAGCGCGATCTGGTAGTCGACGATCAACTTGTAGACCGGCGAGTTCTGCGCGGCCTCGATCCACTCCGGCGAGATCCCGGCGCGTTCGGCCTGCGCGATCACCCGCGGATCATGCGGATTGAGGAACACCCCGAGCTGTGACGGATACAGATCCTCGGTGTCGGTGACCGAGGCCGCTGCCTGCACCGCATCCGCGTCGTAGAGCATGACGCCGATGTAGCGCAGCCGCCCGACGCAGGTTTCCGAACAGACCGTCGGAATGCCGACTTCCACGCGGGGGTAGCAGAACGTGCACTTCTCCGCCTTACCCGTCTTGTGGTTGAAATAGATCTTCTTGTACGGGCAGCCGCTGACGCACTGCCGCCAGCCGCGGCATTTGTCCTGGTCGACCAGTACGATGCCGTCCTCGGACCGCTTGTAGATCGCACCCGATGGGCACGAGGCCACACACGACGGATTGAGGCAGTGCTCGCAGATCCGCGGCAGATAGAACATGAAGGTCTGCTCGAACTCCAGCTTCACCTGATCGGAGAGCTTGGCGAGCAGTGGGTCCTTACCTACCTGCTCCGGTCCGGAGCCCAGGTCGTCATCCCAGTTGGCGCCCCAGGTGATCTTCGTATCCTGGCCGGTGATCAGCGATTTCGGCCGCGCCACCGGGCTGGTGTCCATCGCGGGCGCGGACAGCAGGTTGTCGTAGTCGTAGCTCCACGGCTCGTAGTAATCCGAGACCGTGGGCAGATCCGGATTGGCGAAGATATTGAGCAGGCGCTTGATGCGCGAACCGGACTTCAGGGTGAGCTTGCCGCGCTTGGTGAGCTTCCAGCCGCCCTTCCACTTGTCCTGATCCTGGTATCGGCGCGGATAACCCTGTCCCGGCCGGGTTTCCACATTGTTGAACCACATGTACTCGGTGCCGCCGCGGTTGGTCCACGCCTGCTTACAGGTGACACTGCAGGTGTGACAGCCGATGCACTTGTCCAGGTTCATCACCATGGCCATCTGTGCCATGACACGCATGTCAGTACTCCACTTCCTGCGAGCGACGACGAATGGTGGTGACCTCGTCGCGCTGATTTCCGGTGGGGCCGTGGTAGTTCAGTGCGAAGGACTGCTGCGCATAACCGCCGATGAGATGCGACGGCTTGATCATGATGCGGGTGAGCGCATTGTGGATGCCGCCGCGCTTACCCTTACCGGGCTGCTTGTCCGGTGCGGCCCAGTCGAATCCGTTCCCGCTGCCGTTCGCATTCGGCAGCCCCTCGATGCGCGGCACATCCACCGCCCGGTCCTGGGCGTGGTACATGAACACCGTGCCCTCGGGCATCCGGTGGCTGACGATGGCCCGCGCGACAACCACACCGTTGCGGTTGACCGCCTCGATCCAATCGTTATCCGCCACACCGATCTTCGCCGCGTCCTTATCCGACATCCAGATCGACTGCCCGCCGCGCGAGAGCGTCAGCATGTGCAGGTTGTCCTGGTACGCCGAGTGGATCGACCACTTCGAATGCGGTGTGAGGTACCGAACGGTGACGCCGTTGTCACCGACGGACCCCACCCCTGGCTCGCTGAACAGCGCGCTCATATCGAGCGGTGGCCGGAAGATCGGCAGCTGCTCTCCGAGTTCGGCCATCCAGTCGTGGTCGAGGTAGAAGTGCTGGCGCCCGGTGAGGGTGTGCCAGGGCTTGAGTCGTTCGGTATTGATGGTGAACGGGGAGTAGCGCCGTCCGCCGGTCTCGCTACCCGACCATTCCGGCGACGTGATCACCGGAACCGGCCGGGACTGGGTGTCGGCGAAGGTGATTCGCTTGCCCTCGTGCTCGGTGGCGAGATCGGCGAGCTGGGTGCCGGTGCGGCGCTCCAGCGCATGGAACCCTTCGACCGCGAGTCTGCCGTTGGTGGTGCCGGACAGCGCCAGGATGGCCTCGGCCGCGTGGGTGTCCTTGGCCAGCGACGGACGCCCCTGGGCCACACCGGAAACCACCGTGCCGTTCACACCGGCGAGGTAGGCCACCTCTTCGTTCGGATGCGTGGTGACGCCCTTGGTGGTGACGCCGAGGGTATCGATCAGCGGCCCGAGTGCGGCCATCTTCTCCGCGAGCTTGGGGTAGTCCCGCTCGACCACGACCAACTTCGGCATGGTCTTGCCCGGAATCGGTTCGCACTCACCGGTTTTCCAGTCGAGTACGCGTCCACCCGCCTGCGCGAGCGCATCGGGCGAATCGTGCTGCAGCGGTACCGCCACGATGTCCTTGCGCTTACCGAGATGCTTCTCGGCCATCCAGGAGAATCCGCGCGCGATCCGGTGGAACGCATCGAAATCCGTCTTGGCCTCCCATGGCGGGGAGATGGCAGGGGAGAACGCGTGCACGAACGGGTGCATATCGGTGGAGGACAGATCGTGCTTCTCGTACCAGGTGGCGGCGGGCAGCACGATATCGGAGAACAGCGTGGTGCTGGTCATCCGGAAGTCCAATGACAGCAGCAGATCCAGTTTGCCGGTCGGCGCGTCCTTGCGCCAGACCAACTCCTGCGGCCGCACACCCGCGACATCGGTGGTCTGCAGATTGGAATCCGCGCCGAGCAGATGCTTGTGGAAGTATTCGTTGCCCTTACCGGAGGACCCGAGCAGATTCGCCCGCCACACGGTCAGGCAGCGCGGAAAGTTCTCCGGCGCATCGGGATCCTCACAGGCGAAGCGCAGGTCCCCGGACTTCAGCCCGTCCACCACATGGTCGGGTGCCGACTTGCCCGCCGCTTCGGCCTCGTCCACCAGATCCAGCGGATTGCGGTCGAATGTCGGATAACTCGGCATCCAGCCCAGGCGACTGGCCAGCGCGATATTGTCGGCGGCGGTCCGGCCCGCGAATTTCCCACGGCCCAGCGGGGAGGCGAAGGACTGTGCGGTGAACGGGTCGTAGCGCCACTGATCATTGCTGAGGTACCAGAACACCGTGCCCTGCATCTGGCGCGGCGGTCGCTGCCAGTCCAGCCCGAAAGCCAGTGTCGACCAACCGGTTACCGGGCGGCATTTCTCTTGGCCGACGTAGTGCGCCCAGCCGCCGCCATTGACGCCCTGGCATCCGGTGAGCAGGGTCAGCGTGAAGAAGGCGCGGTAGATCTGGTCGGAGTGGAACCAGTGATTGGTGCCAGCACCCATCAGGATCATCGACCGGCCGCCGGATTTTTCGGCGTTATCGGCGAATTCGCGGGCGATACGCCGCGCCTGTACGGCGGGCACGCCGGTAATGGCCTCCTGCCAGGCCGGGGTGTAGGGCTCGCGGGCGTCGTCGTAACCGGTCGGCCAGGTCCCCGGCAGCCCGTCGCGCCCCACACCGTACTGCGCGAGCAACAGGTCGAAGACCGTGGTGACCCGCTTGCCCGCGACGGTGATCGTCGGTACACCACGCACCAGCACGCCCGCGGTATCGGTATCGAATCGCGGCAGTTGCACCGCGATCGGGCGCTGGTCGGCGCGGTCGTGCAGGGTCAGTAGCGGATCGACGCCTTCGAGATCCAGATTCCACTTGCCTTCGTCGCCCGCGGTAAAGCGGTGTCCGAGCGAGCCATTGGGCACCACCGGATTACCGGCGGCGTCGAGCAACACCATCTTGTGCTGGGCGGTCTCATCGGTATGGCCGAGGTCGGCTGCGGTGAGGAATTTGCCGGGCAGCGCGCCGTCGTGGTGGTACACACCAGCGGCGTCCCAGCCCTCCGGATCGTCTAGGCACACCAGGAAGGGCAGATCGGTGTAGCGCTTGACGTAGTCGAGGAACCGGGGCGTGCCGCGCTCGACGAAGAATTCCTTCAGGATCACATGACCCATCGACATGGCAAGGGCCGCATCGGTTCCCGGTCGCGCTGGCACCCATTCGTCCGCGAATTTGGTGTTGTCCGCGTAGTCGGGTGAGACCACGACGACCTTCTGACCGCGGTAGCGGGCCTCGGTCATATAGTGCGCGTCCGGGGTGCGGGTCACCGGGACATTCGATCCCCACATGATGAGGTAGCCCGCGTCGAACCAGTCGGCCGATTCCGGCACATCGGTCTGATCGCCGAAGACCTGCGGCGAGGCCACCGGCAGGTCGGCATACCAGTCGTAGAACGACAGCATCGAGCCGCCGAGCATGGAAATGAACCGGGCGCCGACGGCATGGCTGACCATGGACATGGCCGGAATGGGAGAGAATCCGGCCACCCGGTCCGGTCCGTACTTCTTGATCGTGTGCACGTGCGCGGCGGCGGCGATCTCGGCGGCCTCCCACCACTCGGCGCGCACGAATCCGCCCTTGCCACGCGCCGACTTGTAGCGCGCGGCCTTTTCCGGATCCTCGACGATCGATTCCCAGGCCAGCACCGGATCCTTGAGCCGATCCTTCGCCTCCCGGTACAGCTCGAGCAGCACCCCGCGCACATACGGATAGCGCACGCGCGCAGGCGAATACGTGTACCAGGAGAACGATGCCCCACGCGGGCAGCCGCGCGGTTCGTACTCGGGCTTGTCCGCGCCGACCGACGGATAGTCCGTCTGCTGCGACTCCCAGGTGATCACGCCGTCCTTGACGTAGATCTTCCAGGAGCAGGACCCGGTGCAGTTCACGCCGTGCGTGGAGCGCACCACCTTATCGTGCGACCAGCGGTCCCGGTAGAACTCGTCGGCGCTGCGCCCGCCGACCTGATGCAGGCTGCGCTGGTCGGTCGACACCTCGCCGCGGTGGAAGTATTTGCCGAGACGCAGCAGTGCATCGCTCGCGTCGGTGGATTGCCGATCGGCCGAATCGGAGGACGCGGAAGCCTGAGTGCGCGAATTAACCACGACGTCCCCTTCGAGCTGTGAAATCGGGCTGATGCACCGACTGTAAGGAGGTCGCGACGCTCGTCCAAACGATCCTCTCACAGCGCGCGCTGGCCGATCGTGAGTTGTGAGGTCGGCGCAACGTGGTGGTCACCCCGCGATTGCCGCCAAATGCCGAAGGTATCGAGGTGACCTGGGCGGATCCGCCCTGACCGGCCGAAACGCGACTCCCGGCGGGAGTTTCGGGGACTTGCCGGTGATGCTTTGGAAACCGCTGGTTCTCAGGTGGTTTACATTTGTTAACACACTTCGGGAGCCCTTCCGAGGCCGATTCCGCACCCGCGCGGGGCTGTCGACCGACCCGGCGCGCGCCATTTTCGCGACCCGCTCGGATATTCGCTACGGATTTGCCGATAGTTTCGGAGATTGCCGGATTAGCGGATTATTCTTCGGCCGAAGTCATCGAGGGAACCAACGCACGCCGGGGCGCGCGCGGCATTCGATCGACTGTCGTTGTTGCAGGCGGCGGGCGAATGCCTCAGGGCAGGTTCAGTTCGGCGAACGAGGCGATCCAATGATGCGGGGGCTGTGCGGGATTGGGCTCGCCGGGACGGTGGACACCGGTCACGGACCAGCCCGCGGCGACGGCGGCGTCGAGTTCGTCCGGATGGTCGGACAGGAACAGGATGCGGTCGGCGGGTGCGCCGATGGCGCTCGCGATCTTCGCATAGGACGCGGGTTCGCGTTTCGGACCCGCACTCGACAGGTCGAAGTAGCCGCCGATGATCGATGCCAGTTCACCGCCGCGGGCGAAGGTGAACCAATCCTGTTGGTTGCGTACCGATCCCGAGGAGTAGACGTAGAGTGCCAGGCCCGCGGCGTGCCAGGCGGTGAGGGCTGGCGCGACATCCGGGAAGAATTCGCCGTGCAGCGCACCGTTGCGGAAGCCCTCGGCGCAGATGATGCCCTGGGCGGCCTTGAGCGGTTCGGCCTTCACATCCGAGCCGAGCCAGTCGCGCAGAGTCGCGGCAACCTCATCGGTGTCGGCATCGGGGCGTTCGGTGAGGTCCCGGGTGGCCGCGATGATGGGAGCGGCGGCACCCGCACGGTTTTCGGCCAGCCACTCGGGCAGGCGCGCCCGGGTGTAGCCGTACAGGTCCTCGCGCACCGAGCTGGTCGGGCTGGTGGTGCCCTCGATATCGACGACGACGGCGGTGATCACGGGGCGATCAGCAGCTGGTCGAGGGTTGGGAAACCCGCGCTGATCGGGTCACCGGTGAAATCGCCGACCCAGCCGTCGGCCTCCTCGAAGAACCGGATGGCGATGAAGTCGGGGCGGGTGCCCATATCGAACCAGTGCAGCGTGCCAGCGGGCACCGAGAGCAGGTCGCCGCCTTCGCAGACCGCCGCCACGATCTCGTCACCGAGATGCAGGTAGAAGCAGCCGCGTCCGGCCGCGAAGAACCGCACCTCGTCCTCGGCGTGCCGGTGCTCGTTGAGGAATTTTTCCCGAGCGCCCTTGGCGATCTGCGGCCACTCCGGATTCGCGTCGTCGGGGTGGATGCGCGCGATATCGATATGCTGGTAGCGGCCGGAGGCATTGAGTTCGGCCACCCGGTCGTCATATTCGGCCAGCAGTTCGTCCGAGGACGTTTCGGTGGCGTTGTCCAGCACCGGCCAGCGGTCGAAAGCGATTCCCCTGGCGGCCAATTCGGCTGCGATCACCGCATCGTCGGTGGTGCGCAGCAGTACCTTGTCGGCATTGTCGGCGGCCATAACCTGCAGCAGCGTCATGATGTCAGTCCAATCTCGAGGATCTCGTTCGGATTGCGCCCGGCAAATGCCTGCCGTCGGCCGGTGCGGGCCACCAGCTCACATAGTGCCTCGAGGCATTCGGCGCGATCGCGTGCCTGGGAGAGATTGTCCCCCCACGTCGTGATTCCGTGCCCGACGATGCCCAATACCGGTGCCGCGGTGGGGTTCTCGCTCAGATATCGCTCGATATCGGCGCCGATGCGCGCGACGTCGGGCCAGTTCGGGAAGACGGGGAGGTCCAGAACGGTCGGGTAGGTACCGTCCGGCTCCTTGGCCACCAGGCCCTTGATGAGTTCGTAGTCCGCGATGCGCAGGGTGGTCACCGCGTCGGGGGCGCCGTAGCGGGTCGCGGCGGTCGTCGCGTACGGCGGATGGATGTGTACGACGGCCGTGGCATCCGTGGTTCGGTACACCGCGGTGTGAATCGTGGTCTCCGCCGAGGGTTTGCGCTGCTGCTCCGGCACCGGCGCGGAGTCCGCGATGCGGACGGTCACCATGTCACGCGCGGTCAGTTCACCCTTCGACAGACCACTGCCGGTGATCACCGCGGTATCGCCGGTGCGCACCGAGATATTGCCCGCCGTGCCCGGCATCCAGCCGTTGCCGTACAACTCGCGCGCGATATCGGCGATGGCCGCACCTGGATCACCTTCGGCCCCTTCGGCATTCGCACCGTGGACGACACCGAGTTCGGTGACGACCGCGGTCACCAACTCCGCTGGTGTCACATCGAAGGCCGGATTGAACGCCGCGGTATCGGTGGGAGCCGTTGCGACACCACCGAATCCGGTCACCTCCGCTGTGGCCCGCTGTTCGACGACGATATCGGCACCGGTCGCCATCTTCGGATCACGCGTCGACTCCGGCGCCACCACGATGAACGGAATGCCGTGGTGGCGGGCCGCGATCGCGAGTCCATAGGTGCCGATCTTGTTCGCGACATCACCATTGGCGGTAACCCGGTCCGCGCCGACCAGCACACAGTCGACCTGACCGGTCGCCATCGCCCAGGCCGCCGCCGAATCGATGGTGAGCCGATGCGGTATGCCCGCTTCCGCCAGCTCCCAAGCGGTCAGCCGCGCGCCCTGCAGTAGCGGGCGGGTCTCGTCGACCAGCACGTTCTCGATCGCCCCGCGCTCGGACAGCACCCGCATCGCCCCGATCGCGGTGCCGAAGGCGCTGGTCGCCAGTCGCCCCGTATTGCAGTGGGTGAGCACCCGCAGCGGCCGGTCCGGGCAGAGCCGCTGCACGAGATCGGCGGCATGCGTCGCGGCGGCCCGATTGACGCGACCGTCCTCGGCCAGCATGGCCAGGGTTTCGGCGAGCACCGCATCCGCACCGAGCGGCACCTTGGGCACCACCCGCCGCACCGCCCAGGCGAGATTGACCGCGGTGGGCCGGGCGTCGGCGATCCGCGCGGCATCCGCCTCGGCCCGCGCCACATCGACGACACCGTCGGCCGTATGCGCGGCGGTGGCGATGACGACACCGAACGCACCCGCGATCCCGATCGCGGGCGCGCCGCGGATGGCCAGCGTCTTGATCGCGTCGATGACCTCATCGACCGTGGTCAGCCGCAGCTCGCGCACCTCCTGCGGCAGTTCGCGCTGGTCGATGGTGACCAGTGCACCGTCGTCCCAGATCAGGGAACTGTCGTCCATCAGGTGCATCCTTCGGTCCGGCGGACTGGGGTGTTGTCCCTGGTCAACGGTATCGGACGGTCGGTGGCAGCCGAAATCCGGCCGCCGGTGCTCGGCGCGGTCATTGGGCGACGAATTCCGCCTCACTCGACTGTCTCGATGGTCTGCTGGGGCACCCGGATCGGGCCGGGGGTGTAGGTGATCGCGCGTAGGTCCACGGGTGTAGTGGCAGGCGCCGCGGCGTTCGCGCGGGTCCCAGGAGACCGGGCCGCGGGCGTCGACGCCGACGGCGATTCCGGTCCATGGTGATATGCCGACGAGCTGCATCTGATCGAGCAGTTGTGGGCCGGGCACGCCGTCCATCTCGATGACGTAGTCCGAGCGCAGCCGGACGAACCGTGGCGCGCACCGTGATCCGCCGCACGCCCGCCGCGAGCGGTTCGGTCGTCACCCGACCGAGATAGCGAGGCAGCCAACATCATCGCGGCAACTATCGATGACGAGCTCGTGGGGGTGGGCGCGTGGTAGATGCCATAGCTGTTGGGCCCGCATATGATTCGGCATTCCTCGCCGTAGCGCACATAGCGCCGAACGGATCGCCGTGTGTGACGGGCATGCCCTGGTCGCCGGGTCGGTGGCCGCCGAGTTCGGCCTCGATCATGAAGTCCCGGTCGGTGATCGAGCGCTGGGAGCGATGGCGCTCCAGCGTCGGTGTGCCCGGCAGCAGCCGCACCGGCGCCGCGAAGCGCGCCTCCTCGGGCCGCCGTCGCGCCAGATCGTGCCGGGTGACCAAGGGGAAAACCGTATTCACCCCAGGCGGATTCGTCCCAGGCGGCAGCGAGTTCGGCGACCTTCTCGGCGATCAGCCACGACCCCGCGGTGGTGCACCGGGTCGCCGACCGCGTCGTGGTCCTGCACCAGGGTTCCGTCGTCGAAACCGTCCCGTAGCAGAGGTATTCGCTGCGCCCCGAGCGGCCTACACCCGCCGCCGCTTCGACGCCGTGCCCACTCCCGACCCCACCCTTGCCCGCCGTGCCTCGACACTCCGGAGCTGCTGTGCCTTGGCGCGTAGCCCCATGCGGCCGAACTTCGCCGATCCGAGCCATATGGCACCCATCAGGGCCCTACGGACGACTCGATGGCCGCCCACAATGTATTTCGCATTTGCTGCGGCAAAAAACAGCGCTGCGGCGTCGCCGTCGGCGTAATTTCGAACGGGCGCGCAGTGTATTCGCGAGCACACGTCGAGCATTATCGGGGGATCGGCGGAAATGCAGTGTCGTAATTAAAGTCCCAAGCCGCTCCCGAACCGGGAAGAGTTGGAGTGGCTCTGGTACGCACAGCCGGGCCGCCGGTCCAATGCAGGATCCGGCGGCCCGTTTCAGATCAGGCTTGCCCGGGTCGGCGCTGTTCAGCGCCTCGCCGCTCCTGGCGCTGCTCATCGCCCATGCGATCGCGATCGCTCGAGCCAGATCGGTTCATACCGCTCTGGTCCTGGCGCTGCTGTTGCTGCTGCCGCTCCATCGGCTTGGGCATTTTCTTAGGCGTCTTCTTCGACTTTTCAGCCATCTCCACTCGGTCCTTTCCGAAGTGATTGGGATTCGCCTAACCATCACACAATAGCGAGCGGACATCATCGGTGGAAGGAAAAGATCAATTCTTTACATCCGCAGTGGGAGGAATTCGACCAGATCGTCGTCGGTGGCTCCGGCCGGGACGATGACCAGGCCGTCACGGTCGACGAGGCCGCCCAGATGGGTGGTGCGGATCTGGGGATCGCCGAGCCAGCCGCCGTAGGGAGCGATACGAGCCGGGACGATGCGGGTGACGGGCCCGGAGATCGCGCTCGCGTTATGCAGCGGCCCGACCGGCGGACGCAGCGGATGCCCGCCGGTCCGGCCTTCGGCCAGGGCGGGGGACAGGGCCATCAGTATGGCCAGGGCCGCGAACGGGTTGCCGGGCAGGCCGAGAATGGTTGTGCCGGTGGCCAGTTCGGCAACGATGGTGGATCCGCCGGGACGTAGGGCCAAGCGGTGCACCAGGATTCGAGCCCCCGCGCGTGCGATGGCGCCGCGCAACTGGTCCGCCGCCCCGCCACCGGTGGCGCCGACGATCACCAGCAGATCGCCATCGTCGGTGGCGCCGAGCACTTCGTCGAAGCCGCGCGGGGTATCACGCAGGTGAACGCGATCCACCGTGCGAATTCCGTACCAGGACAGTACATCCGGCAGGATGGGGCCGATCGAGTCGCGGGTCTGGCCGATCTGCAGCGGGCCGGTGCTGCGGATCTCGTCACCGGTCATGATGATCCTGGCTCGGACCGGGCCGCGCACGACCGCCTCGGTCACCTCCACACTGGCCGCTGCGGAGATCAGGGCCGCGGTGACCGCGGTGCCCTCGGGGGCGACCAGATCGCCGGAATCGCGGTCCTCGCCACGGCGGCGGATATCGTCGCGCAGCGGGGAATCCGGTCGCTGGTGCAGTGTTTCGTCCTGGTCGACCCGTGCAAATTCGTCACGGAGCACGCGTGTGGTGCCATCGGGCACATGTGCGCCGGTGGCGATCCGCACCGCCTCACCGGGCAGCAATCCGATCGGCCGCCGTCCGCCCGCGAAGCCGATATCGCGGCGCAAACGCCACGGACCATCACCGGCGACCGCGTATCCGTCCATCGCCGAGACGTCGAAGCGCGGCAGCGGTCCGACGGCGGTCAGTGGCGCGGCGAGGGTGGCGCCGCGCACGGAGTTCAGTTCGGCCCGATACTCGGTGAGTCGAGAGATAGTGGTGCGCAGGATATTCCGTGCCTCATCGAGAGGTAGCGGTGCACCGGAAGCGGTCGACGACGGTGCGGGGCGAGCGCTCGACGCGGCGCCCGTATCCCAGGCCATCCGGGCCCGCCGCACCTGCTCTTCGGTATCGCAATCGGCGATACCGGCCATGGTGACGGTGACTGTATCGGCCGGAATCAACGCCTTCATCGGCTGATTGGTCAGCGAGTCCAGCCGCTCCAGCGCGGCCGCCAGCGCCGTGCGCCGCCACACACCGATCAGATACTGGGGTCGTCCGGATTCGTCGGCCGCGAAGACCGCGTCCGCACCGGATTCGGTGCCGTACCGGATCAGTTCCATCACTGTCGATTCCGAGAGGAACGGCAGATCCGCGGCGAGCACCACCACCAGCGGTGCGGCGGTCGGGCCGAGTGCGCGCAGCCCGGCCCCCACCGCGGCGACCGGACCCGAGCCGGGCGGTACCTCTCGCACCTGAACGATGTCCGCCTGCAGTTCGTGGCGATGCGGTCCGACGACAACGGTTCGCGCACAGCGCGTCACCGCCGCGAGGGCCGCTTCGAGCATGGATCGGCCACCGATGATGATTGCGGGCTTGTCGACGCCCCCCATGCGGCTGGCCCGCCCGCCCGCCAGCACGATCGCATCAGCGGTGGTCACCGGTCGGCGCCCGGCGCGATGGCCCGCGGCATCGTGCGGCGATTCGATGCTGGGTGGTGGTTGGGCGTCGGGTGGGCAGGCATGGCCGACATGCTAATTCGTCGGCGGTACGGACCCGGGAGGGCCGGGTGCCTCGGGCGACGCGCTGGCCGTCGCAACTCCTACACCGTCGAGTAGTCGGGGGCCAGTCGGTGCAGGCAGAATTCGTTGGTCTCCGGATCGGCGAGCATCGGTCCGGGGGCGCCGCCGACCGTGTCCGGGGCGACCTGGGTGGCCCCGCGTAGCCGGGCCACTTCGGCGGCCGGATCGTCGGCGGGGAACGAGGCCAGGTCGAGACGTAGTCGATTGCGGCCGCTCTTGACGTCGGGTGTGCGGACGAATTCCAGCCAGCATCCGAGTCCGGTCGCCGAACGCAGCCCCGCCACCTGCGCGCCGCCGTGCGTGACCGGCCAGCCGGAGGCGGTGGACCAGAATTCGGCCAGTCGCACCGGGTCGTGGGTATCGACCACGATGGCGGCGACAGCGCCGGTGTCCACGTACTCCTCCCTCGGCTCGAGCACACAGAATTCATTGCCCTCGGGATCGGCGAGCACCACCCACGGCACCGTGCCCTGGCCGATATCGACGTGGCGGGCCCCCAGCGCGAGCGCGCGGTCGACCTGTACGCGCTGATGGTCCAGTGAGCGGCTGGCCAGATCCAGATGGATGCGGTTCTTACCGTCCTTGGCACGCGCCGCGGGCCGGAAGGTCAGGGCCAGATCGAGGCCGTCCGGATCGGGCGCCGCGACGTCGACCTCATCGGGGCGGTCGATGGTCACCGCCCAGCCCAGCAACGCGGCCCAGAAATCCGCGACGAAACGGGGCTGGTCTGCATCGAAGACGACACACGCCAGGCGGGTGGACATGACTCAACGGTAGCCGCCGATCGACGGCGGCGGGGCCGTTTACGGGAGCGGAAAACGCGCGGCGCGCAGGTCCACTCGACCCTCGCGGATCGCGACGCCCTCGGTGGCCAACAAGCGCAACTGGCGATCGGCCAGATGGGCGGCGGGGCGGCCACTCGCGCCGATCACCCGATGCCAGGGCAGATCCGCGGAGTCGGTGCGCATGATCCAGCCGACCGTGCGTGGGGTGGACAATCCGGCCGCCGCGGCGATATCGCCGTAGGTGACCACCCGGCCGGGCGGAATCGTCGCGACCAGCGCGCGCACCCGTTCGACCTCGGCATCGGTGGTGGCCATCGAATTCACAGTACCGATCGGATCAGCGCAGCGGTCTCGGCCGGACGGGCTTGGGCGACCATATGATCGCAGTCCCACTCGAGCATGGTCAGATGCTCGCCGAGGTGCTCGGTGAGGGCGGTACGGAACTCCGGCGTCACGAACGGCGGCACCACCTTCATGGCCTGCACCAGGACCGTCGGGAGGTCGGCGGGTGGCAGCACATAGTGCCGGGCCAGCTGGCCCCAGTAGGAATTGATGGCGGGCAGACTGATCCGCCAACCGACGCGGCCGTCGGCCGTCGGCATCAGATGTTCGGTGAGTTCGGCGTCCAGCAGGCGCGGCTCCACCTCGGCCCAGCCGGTGGCGATCTTGTCCTGACGCGCGTGCTCGACGGTGTCGTAGTCCGGTGAGGCCAGGCTCGACAGGGCGATATCCATCAAGCGCTCCGGCTCGAGCGCGACGGCCGAATCGAGCAGGATCAGCTTGCGCACAAGGTGTGGATGCTGATGGACCAGGTGCAGTGCGCAGGCTCCGCCGAACGAATGCGCGACCACCACCACGGGTTCGTCGGTCTCCGCGGCGAGCAGTTCGACCAGATCCTCGACGATGGCCTCGAAGTTCCACGGCGGCAGCGAGGGCGATTGGCCGTGTCCGCGCAGGTCGGGGGCAATGATCCGGACATCGGGCAGATATCGGGTTGCCAAATCTTCCCAGCGTTTGCCGTGACCGGTCACACCGTGCAGGGCCAGGACTTTCGGCCCATCCGCAGGTCCGTACCGATACACATGAAGAGGCGACACAGGACTCATAGTGACGTATATCGAAATCCATCGCAGACCGAGGCGTGTGTTCGACCTCACCGATGCGTGAATCGGCTGTATGGCGTGTCGGAGGTGTCTGTTGCAATAGCCGGCGTGGTGCGATCGGATAGCGCGGTGCGACTTGTTCGCCGAAATGTGGCGGCACCCCCGGCTCTGGCCTGGGGTGCCGATGTCCGCGCGCTGTTCGACGCCGCCGCCACCGTCGGCCCCATTCGACCGGGCTGGCGGCCGTGGCAGGTGCTCGGCGGTCCCGGCACCGGTAAGACCGCGCTGCTGATCGATCTGGCCGCCGCGCGCATCGCCGCGGGCGCCGATCCGGAATCGGTGCTGGTGCTGACCCATTCGAAGCAGGCGGCGAGCGCAGTGCGTGACTCGATCACCGCGCGGCTGAGCGGTCCGGACACCGTGGAGGGCGGTGTACCCGGCGCCACCAGGGAGCCGCTGGTGCGCACGCTGCACTCCTACGCATTCTCGGTATTGCGCAGACATGCCAGCGCGCACGGCAATCCGCCGCCGCGTTTGCTGACCGGTGCCGAGCAAGATGCCGTCCTGCGCGAAATGCTGCGCGGCGATCTGATCGATATCGCGGCCGGGGCGAGCGGCCTGTGGCCGGAACGGTTGCAGCCTGCACTCGGTCTCGGCGGATTCGCCGAACAGTTGCGCGATCTCATGCTGCGGGCCACCGAGCGCGGGCTCGGACCCGAGGATCTGGTGCGGCTCGGCCGCGAGCACGGTCGCCCGGAGTGGGTGGCGGCGGGTAGATTCGCGGTCCGGTACGAACAGTCGATGCTCTTGCGCTGGTCGGTCGGCGTGGAGGCGCCCGAGGCGACCGCCCCGGCATTGGATGCGGCCGAGCTCGTCGGTGCGGCATTGGACGCGCTGGCCGGTGATGCGGAGCTGCTTGCGGCCGAACGGAATCGGATCCGATACCTGCTGGTCGACGATGCGCAGCACTTGGATCCGCAGGCCGCGCTGCTGGTCGAGGTGATGGGCACCGCCGCGCACACCGCGGTCGTCGCGGGCGATCCGGATCAGGGCGTGTTCGCCTTTCGTGGTGCGGACGCGCGCTTCGTCGCCGATCTGGCGGCGCCGGAGGGACAGCGCATCATCCTGCGGGACAACCACCGATCGGGCGGTCAGGTGCAGTTGGCCGTCGCGCGGATCGCTGCGAAGTTGCCCGGCAGTGCGCCGCAACGCTTTTCGGCACCTGGTCACACCGTAGCGCCCAAGGACGACGGCACCGAGGTTCGGGTGCGGGTGCTGGCCACCCCGGCCAAGGAAGCGGCCCTGATCGCCGACCATTTGCGCCGTGCTCACCTCACCGACGGCGTGCCGTGGTCGCGGATGGCGGTGATCGTCCGCTCGGTGCCGTTGTCCCTGGCGCCACTGCGCCGCGCACTGTTGGCGGCCGGAGTACCCGTGCAACAACCCGCGCTCGCCGCGCCATTGGCCAGACGGCGCGGCGCGGCCTGGATGCTGCTCGCGCTGCGGGCGGTGCTGGCCGAGGATACGGAACGACGCGGGCGACGGCGCGCGGCCGAGGCGATGTTCTCCGCCGAAGATGCATTGGATCTGTTGGCCGGGCCGCTCGGCGGCGCCGATCAGATCACCCTGCGCCGATTGCGTCGCGGTATTCGCCGCGGTGTGTTGGATGCCGCGCGCAGTGAGATCAAGGCCGCGCCCGGACGCGCGAGTACCGTGCCCGGCGGTGAATCCGATTGGACCGCTGTGGATTTCCCATCGGACGTGGCCGGAGACTTCCCACTCGACGAGGCGGATCTCCCGCCGGACGAGGCGGGCGGTGGTAATGATGTCCGACGCAGTGTCGCGACGGCCGAACGGAATATCGGCGAGGCCGAACGGATCGCCGACGATGCGGATTGGTACGGCATCGAGCCGGAATGGAGCGGCCGCGACTCCGAATGGGAGGGCGAGCGTCCGGACGTCGATGAGTACGAATCCGACAGCGCGACACCCGAAGACGCTGTTACCGCCGAGCCGGGTCCGGAAGGTGTGGACGAGGCCGAAGGGGATGCGTCTGCCCAGCGGGTTACGGGCGTCGCCGAATCGAGTACGGACGATGCCGAACAGATCGGGCGGCGAATCGATCAGGGGGATGCGAATGCGCAACAGCCCCAACGCAACGACGCGCAAACCGGAATCGGCGGGTCCGCAAACGATCCGGCCGATACCTGGCGCGCCTATGTCGACAAATCCTCCGCGGAGGTGCTGCGGGATCTGCTGGTCGGGCGCGCGGACCGCCGCATCATGGAGCGGCTCACCGATGTCGAGGCCGCACCGCTGAAGCGGGTCTTCGACGCACTCGACCGGGCCACCAAAACCCGGCGGCGCGGTGCCGGTCTGGAGGATGTGCTCTGGTCGCTGTGGACCGGATCGCGGCTGGAGCGACGCTGGGTCGCACAGTCCGAACGCGGTGGGGCGGCGGGCATGCAGGCCGATCGCGACCTCGATGCCGCCGTCGGATTATTCGACGCCGCGGCCGCCTACGTGGACCGGCTGCCGCGCGCGAGCATCGAAGGTTTCGTCGAATACCTTGTGCAGCAGGAGATTCCACACGACACCAGATCACTGACCGCGCCGGGGGATGCGGTCGCACTGCTCAGTGCGCACGCATCGGCGGGCCGGGAGTGGGATGTGGTCGCGGTTGCCGCTGTGCAGGAAGGCATTTGGCCGAATCCGCGGCCGCGCGGCACCCTGCTGCAGACCGAGGACCTGGTCGACCTCACCGCGGGCATCATCGACGCGGGTGACGTGGTCAGCCGCGCGGCTCCGATCATGGCCGAAGAACGCAGGCTGCTGCTGGTCGCGTGCAGCCGGGCCCGGCGCTCGCTGCTGGTCACCGCCGTGGAATCGGTATCGGGTGAACGCGACCTCGTCCCGTCCCGGTTCCTCGCCGAACTCCTCGGCCACGACGATGACGGCGAACCCGGCGCGCTACCCGTCGCCGACCCGGGGCGGGCCCTGGTCATGCATGCGCTGGTGGCCGAATTGCGCGGTGTGGTCTGCGATTCCGAGGCCGAACCCGAGCGCAGGCGCCGCGCCGCACACCAACTGGCCCGGCTGGCATACGCTGGCGTGCCCGGTACACATCCGGACGACTGGTACGGCACCGCCGATCTCAGCTCATCACGGTCGCTGTGGGACGAGGACGACACCGCGGTCGCCCTGTCCCCGTCCACCGTTGAGCTGCTGCGCACCTGCCCGCTGCGTTGGGCCCTGGAACGTCACGGCGGTACCGACGGCGACAACCCACATGCCGTCAAGGGCAATTTGGTGCACACACTCGTGCAGGCGCTGGCGGGCAAGGTACCCGAATCGCAGGTCCGCGCGGCATTGGACCGGGCGTGGCAGGCCATCGATCCCGGTACCGGCTGGCATTCCCGGCAGGAGCTGCGTCGCACCGAGGCCATGTTGGCGACATTTATGGCCTGGGTGCGCAATACCCGCGGTGAGCTGACCCAGGCCGGAGTCGAGGTTCCGGTCGACTGTGTACTGCCCTCGCGCACCGAAGATGAACGCGACGTGCGGATTCGGGGCCGGGTCGATCGGCTCGAACGCGACGGCTTCGGCCGGTTCGTCATCGTCGATGTCAAGACCGGGAAGTCGCCGGTCACCAAGCAGGCCGCCGCCGACCATGCCCAACTTGCGACCTACCAGGTGGCGGCCGCCGCGGGCGCGCTCGACGTCGCCGTGGAATCCGACCGTGCGCAGGACGAATCCGACACTACCGCAGGTGAATCCGGATTCGCCGCGGCCGAACCCGGTGGCGCGCGACTGGTCTATGTTGCCAAGCCGAGCAGCAAGGAGGGTGCCACCCAACGCATGCAGCCCGCCCTCGATGCCGAGGCGCTGGAGAAGTGGCGTGGCACAATTCATGATGCCGCGGCCGCCACGCAAGGCCCGAGCTACCTCGCCATGCGCAACGATGGCTGCAGGCACTGCTCGGTGGCGGGCAGCTGCCCCGTCCAGGACACCGGAAGGCAGGTGACCGACGAGTGAGCGGCACCGTCTCGCCGAACCGGCTCGCGGAGGCGCTCGGCCTCCCGCCACCCACCGACGAGCAGGCCGCCGTGATCGCGGCCGCACCGGGGCCGACCCTGGTGGTGGCCGGTGCGGGCGCGGGCAAAACCGAGACCATGGCCGCGCGCGTGGTGTGGATGGTCGCCAACCGCCTGGTGCTGCCCGATGAGGTGCTCGGTCTGACCTTCACCCGAAAAGCCGCTCAGCAGTTGACCTCCCGCATCCGCACCCGGCTGGCCCGGCTGGCCGGTTCGCCATTGCTGCGCGAACTCGATACCGGCGGTGAGCTGCGCACTCAACTCTCCGGCGCCGAACCCGAGATCAGCACCTATCACTCGTACGCGGGGCGGCTGCTCACCCGACACGGGCTGCTGCTGCCGGTGGAACCCTCCGCGACGCTGCTGACCGAAACCCAGCTCTGGCAACTCGCGCATCAGGTGGTCCGCAATTGGGACGGCGACCTCGATACCGAACGCACCCCGGTCTCGGTCACCGAGGCGGTACTGGCCCTATCCGGTCAACTCGCCGAACACCTGGTGGAGCCCGAACAACTCGCCGAGGCCCACACCGAACTCGAAAAACTGGTGCACACGCTACCCGCGGGCCCGCGCCAACGCGGCGGACCGAGCCAGGCCCTGCAGAACATCGTCCAGGTACAGCGCGAACGCGTCGCCCTACTGCCCCTGGTCAAGCAGTTGGCCGAGGCGTTACGCCGCCGCGGCGCACTGGATTTCGGCGCGCAGATGTCGCTGGCCGCCCGCCTGGCCGCCGAACATCCGGAGGTCGCCGCCGCCGAACGCGCCCGCTTCCGCCTGGTCCTACTCGACGAATATCAGGACACCGGCCACGCCCAACGCATCCTGCTCGCATCGCTGTTCGGCGGATTGTCACCGCAGCCGCACGCCAAGCGATCGCGGTCGGATGCCGAGCACCCGGCGACCAATCGTGGCGAACAGCGACTTGCGGTGACCGCGGTCGGTGATCCGATGCAGTCGATTTACGGTTGGCGCGGCGCGTCCGCCGCCAACCTGCCGCGATTCGCCACCGACTTCCCCAGTGCCCCAGATGTTCCCGCGCCGATCCTGCCGCTGCTGACCAGCTGGCGGAACCCGCCCGAAGCGCTGGCCCTGGCAAACCTGGTCGCTGAACCATTGCGCCGCAGTGCCATCGACAGCGGCGGCGTCACCGTCGACGCACTGCGCGCGAAACCCGATGCCGCGCCGGGTGTCGTCGCACTGGCGCTCACCGAAACCGTCGCCGACGAACGGAACTGGGTGGCAGGCCGGGTCGCGGCCGAATGGGCCGCCAAGCGCGAAGCGGGGGAGCCACCGCCCACCTCGGCCGTGCTGGTGCGCCGCAATGCCGATGCCGCTCCGCTCGCGGAAGCACTACGCGAACAGGGACTTCCGGTGGAGATCGTCGGGCTCGGCGGCCTGCTCGCCACCCCGGAGGTCGCCGATATCGTCGCCACGCTGCGGCTCATCGCCGAACCCGGCGCGGGCAGCGCCGCCATGCGCATACTCACCGGCGCCCGCTGGCGCATCGGCGTCGCCGACCTCGCCGCACTCGCCCGCCGCGCCAGAGACCTGTCGATCAGCCGCCTGCACGGCAATGAAGTCAACGAGATCACCGACTCGACCGCACTGGCCGATGCGCTGCGCGAGGTGGCGCCGGAACCGGCCGAACAGGCGGGTCTGGCCGATGCGATCGCCGATCCCGGTCCGCGGGAACAGTATTCGGAATCCGGCTTTCTGCGCGTCGTCGCACTGGGCCGCGAACTCGCCGCACTGCGGGAACGCAGCGGCCAACCGCTGGCCGAACTCGTCGCGGACGTGGAACGCACCATCGGCGTCGGCGTAGAGACCCAGGCCCGCCGTGCCATGGTCGGCGCCGGTGCCGGACGCGAACATCTGGATGCCTTCGCCGAGGTGGTCGCCGGATATGCCAGCGACTCCGGTGCGTCACTCGGCGGCCTGCTCGCCTTCCTCGCCGCCGCGGAATCGGTCGAGAACGGTTTGGAACCCGGCGAAATCGAGGTTGCGCGGGATCGAGTCCAGGTACTGACCGTGCACGCGGCCAAGGGACTGGAATGGGAGATCGTCGCAGTACCGCACGTCACCCGCGGTGTCTTCCCCTCCGGCGCGGCCTCGGGCACCTGGCTCGGCGCGCTCGCCGAACTTCCCACCGCACTGCGCGGCGACCGCCAACAGGACGATGCCGCCGAGGGCGTCCCCGTCCTCGACCTGTCGGACCTCTACGACCGCGCCGACCTGGAGCGCGCGATCAAGTCCCATAAGGAATCCCTGGACCGCCGCCGCATCGACGAAGACCGCCGCCTGTTCTATGTCGCCCTCACCAGAACCGAACGGGTCCTGCTCGTCTCGGCCCACCACTGGGCTGAAACCGGCACCGCCCCAAAGGGGCCATCGGACTTTCTATTGGAACTCGAACACGCCAGCGCAGCGCCCGACAGCCCGGCCAATGGCGCGGTCACCATCGACCGCTGGGACGACGCCCCCGACATCGATGCCGTCAACCCCTTCACCGATAACCCCGCAACCGCCGAATGGCCTCGCGACCCCCTGGGCAACCGCCGCGACCCCATCGAACAGGGTGCGTCCCTGGTCCGCGCCGCCCTCGCGGACCTGTCGGCACGATCCGCCGCCGAAATCACCGCGACCGAGCGGCGGACGCGACCCGACCATTCCACTGCGCCAGTGGAATTGTCGGAACGCGAGACCATCGACATGGCACCGACTGTAGACCCACCCACCGACAACATCGCCGACCCGAAATCCGCGGCCGCCCGGCCCGAGGACCCGCCGACGCTGCCGGTCGACCCCTACGCCGAGGTGCCGCCACCCGACCTTCCCGATGCGCCCGCACCGTTCGACGGTCGCCACGAAACCGCGAGCGTCGGCGTGCCACATCCCTACGACCCGGATGAATTTCCACTGCCCCCAGACGACTTCGAACCACCTGCCGACGGTTTCGAACCGCCCTTCGACGAATTCGAACCGCCCCCGGACGAGTTCGGATCATCCACCTCCGAATCCGCACTGCCCCAGGACAATTCCGCAGGCCACACCGCCGATCCCGACGACCCCGATGGCTGGGCCGCCGACGTCGACGCCTTGCTCGCCGAATTCGAAGCCGACCAAACCATCGCGCAGGAAGTCGAACTCCCCGGCCAGATCGCCGCCACCGCCCTGGTCGAAATGCGCGCCGACCCGGCCGAACTCGCCGCCCGCCTGCGCCGCCCCCTACCGTTCCCGCCGAATCCGCTGGCCCGCCGCGGTACCGCCTTCCACGCCTGGGTACAGCGCTGGTTCGCCGCCGACCGCCTGCTCGGCTTCGACGAACTCCCCGGCGCGGACAGCAGCGCCGCCGACGCGGGTCTGGACACCGAATTGGTCACCATGCAGGAGTCCTTCCTCAACTCACCGTGGGCCCATCGCAGCCCTCTCGAGGTGGAGATCCCCTTCGAAACCTCCATCGCTGGCACGGTGATCCGCGGCCGGATGGATGCCGTCTTCGCCGAACCCGGCGGCGGCTGGATCGTGGTCGATTGGAAGACCGGCGCCGAACCAGCACCCGCCGACGAACCGGCGGTCGCCATGCAGTTGGCCGTATACCGCCTGGCCTGGGCCAGGTTGATGGCCGCGCGCGAGCACGGCACCGAGGCGCACATGCTCGAACGCATCGGCGCCGCATTCCATTACGTGCGCACCGGACGCACTATCGCGCCCGCCGCGCTACCCGGTCCGGACGAATTGGCCGAACTGATCAGAAAGGCCGCGCCGAATGATCCGCGGCCATAGATTCACCGACTGTTCGTGTGGGTGCCGAGTGCGGTTGCGGTGACCCGGTAGGCTCCCGTGCGTGCCGGAGGGACAAGTAACGCCGGAGATAATCGACTCGGCCAGGGCGGGTGCGTCCGGTGTTCGGTGATCGCGCACGCAGTGTCGGGTTGTCGAGCCGCCCGGATTTCGCGCTGGTCGGCGTGCTGCGCATCCCCGAAATCCAGTCCAGTCCATGGGCTTCGCTGGTACGTCGGGTGCTCTTCGCGATCGGCTTGCTGTGCGCCGCGGCGCTGGTGGTGTACGTGGGTCGCGATGGGTACCACGACAATTCCGGAAACGAGCTGTCGTTCCTCGACGCCTTCTACTATGCGACGGTATCGCTGTCCACCACCGGCTACGGCGATATCGCACCGGTGACCGCCGAGGCCAGGCTGGTCAATATCGTCATCATCACCCCGCTGCGCATTCTCTTCCTCATCGTGCTCGTCGGTACCACCATCGGCGTACTCACCGAGCGTTCGCGGCAGGCATTCAAGATTCAGCGTTGGAGGCGCAGCGTGCGTAATCACACCGTCGTCGTCGGATACGGGACGAAGGGCCGTACCGCGGTCGACGCCATGCTCGGCGACGGCGTGCAGCCCGGCGATATCGTCGTCGTCGATACCGATGCCGTGGCACTGGAGGCGGCGGCGAATGCGGGCCTGGTGACGGTGCACGGTTCGGCCACCCAATCCGATGTGCTCCGGCTGGCCGGTGTGCAGCGGGCGGCCGCGGTCATCGTCGCCGCCAACCGGGACGATACCGCCGTACTGGTCAGCCTGACGGCACGCGAACTCAATAAGAGCGCCAAGATCGTCGTCGCCATCCGGGAGGCCGAGAACACCCATCTGCTGCGCCAGTCCGGCGCGGATTCGGTGGTGGTTTCCTCCGAGACCGCGGGCAGGTTGCTCGGCATTGCCACCACCACCCCGACCGTGGTCGAGATGATCGAGGATCTGCTGACCCCCGAGCAGGGTTTCGCGGTCGCCGAACGCGATGTGGAACCGTCCGAGGTCGGCGGCTCGCCCCGCCATCTCGGCGATATCGTGCTCGGCGTGGTGCGCGGCGGCATGCTGATCCGGGTAGGCCAGGCCGAGGTGGACGCGCTGGAGGCGACCGACAAGCTGCTGTACATCCGGCACGCGGGCAGGTAATACCGGCGCGACGGCTGGCGTTCGCGACGGCGCGATAGTCTCGAACCGTGGCCTCAGGATTTCAGCTCAATGGTGTTCCACTGCTTTCGCGTTCAGTGCTCGACCGGGCCGAGGAGATCCGGACCGATGAGCAGGCGCTGAAGGAGGGCTGGGCCGACGCCGAACTACTCCGGGTCAACAAGCGCGGGCAGTTCCGCTTCGACGACGGTGCGCTGGTGCTGGAACCGGCGATCGAACTGTCCGCCGAGCCGAATCCGGCCGCGGTATTTCTCGGTATCAGCGGCGGCAAACATGTGTGGGCGATCCGCGATCCCGAGTTGCAGGGCACTCTGACCGATCTGCGGGCCATGGCGGCCGGCGTCGACGATCTCACCGCCGGTCTGCTCACGGCCGCCATGGCCCTGCTGAACTGGCATGACAAGGCCGGGTTCAATGCCGCCGACGGCACCGCGACCATCACGACCAAGGGCGGTTGGTCGCGAGTCGCCGAGAACGGCCACGAGGAGTTTCCCCGTATCGACCCAGCCGTCATCTGCCTCATCCACGACGGCGGCGACCGGGTGCTGCTCGCCCGCCAGCACACCTGGCCCAAGACGCTGTTCTCCCTGCTCGCCGGATTCGTCGAGGCGGGGGAGTCGCTGGAGCGGTGCGTCGAGCGCGAGATGCTCGAGGAAGTCGGCGTCGCGGTCGGTGACATCACCTACCTCGGCAGCCAGCCGTGGCCGTTCCCGCGCTCGCTGATGCTCGGTTTCACCGCCGTCGCCGATCCCGATCAGCCGCTCATCTTTTCCGATGGTGAGATCGCCGAGGCTTACTGGTTCACCAGGGCCGAGGTGCGCGAGGCGCTGGCCGTCGGCGATTGGTCCGCGCAGAACCAGGGCGCGCGGCTATTGCTGCCGGGGTCGATCTCCATCGCGCGCACGATTGTGGAGTCCTGGGCCGCGCTGGAGAGCTGAGCGCGGGCACGAATAGCTCCGTGCGGGCCGTTGAGGTCCGCACGGATGTGGTGGCCGCCTGATCAGGCCAGTGTGGCCAGCGTCTGCTTGACCGCGGCCAGCGACGGGTTGGTCGCCGTTGAACCGTCCGCGAACTTCACCGTCGGCACCACATGGTTGCCGCCGTTCACACTGCCGACGAACTCGGCCGATGCCGCATCCTGTTCGATATCGACCTCGACATAACTGATACCGGACTCGTCCAGCTGCTTCTTGAGCCTGCGGCAGTAGCCGCACCAGGTGGTCGAGTACATCGTCAAAGCGGGAGTCACATCAGTCACGGATCGTTCAACATTCTACGGTCCGATCCTGTTCCATCCTGGGACTTGCGCGAGATTTAATATGCGCGCATACTAAATCCATGACAACGATCGCCACCGCACAGGCCACCTCGACCGCTGCATCCGCCGCCTTCTTCGCCACATGGGCCGATATGGGCACGTGGCCGGAGTGGAACAACGACACCGAATGGGTCCGTCTCGACGGTCCGTTCGTCCAGGGCGCGACCGGCACCTTGAAGCCGAAGGGCGGCCCCAAGGTCCCGTTCCGCGTCGAGCGGCTCTCCGATACCGAATTCGTCGACGTCTCCAAGCTCATCGGCGCCCGACTGACCTTCGATCACCAGGTCACCACCGCTTCGGAGGGCACAACGGTGACGGTGACCGTCTCGATCGACGGGCCGCTGCGCTGGTTCTGGATCAAGGTGATGGGCGGCGATATCGCCGAGTCGGTGCAGCCGGATCTCGACGCGCTCGTCGCGGCGGCCGAGGCGGTGCTGGTATGAGCACGACGGGGCCTCGATACTGGCTGGGCGTCGTCTCCAGGGAACATGTGCGCCGCGGTGTCGAACTCGGCATCGTCCAGGTCAACCACGGCAAGCGGACACCGCTCGAACGGATGCGCCCCGGCGACGGTTTCCTCTATTACTCACCACGCGAGGGCATGCGGTCCGGCGCGCCGATCCGCGCATTCACCGCGATCGGCACCATCGACGACCGCCCCGTCTGGCAGGCGGACTCCCAGGACGGCGGCTGCTTCCAACCCTGGCGGCGCGCGGTCAGCTATCGCACCGATGCGCGCGAGACTCCGATCGATGAATTGCACGGCGAACTGGATCTGACCAGCGCACCGAACTGGGGCATGGTGCTGCGCCGCGGACTGGTCGAACTCACTGCCCACGACTACACGCTCATCGCCAGGGCCATGATCGACCGGGATCACGCGCTGGCAGGATCAATGGCCTCGATCGACGGCGAAGGAAGTCGATGAGTGAGCGGGAAGGCCTGCACTCCAGATTCGCCGAGGCCGACGAAAGCCCGGGACTGTTGCTCTGGCAGGTGACCAACCGCTGGCAGGCCGCCCAGCGCGCGGTGCTGGCTCCGTTCGACCTCACCCATGTGCAATTCGTCCTGCTGGCCGCGCTGACCTATCTGGCCGCCCGTCGCGATGAACCGGTGATGCAACGTGATCTGGCCGCGCATGCCGCCACCGATCCGATGATGACCTCCCAGGTCCTGCGCGCGCTCGAACAGAAGGGCCTGCTCGAGCGCCGCGACCACCCGCACGACCGCAGGGCCAAGGCCCTGGTTCCCACCGAAGACGGTGTGGCACTGGCGAATCGGGCGCTGGTCGTGGTCGAGAACTGCGATCAGGAGTTCTTCGCCCCGCTCGGCACGGATGCCCGCGCCTTCGCGGGCGCGCTGCAACAATTGCGCGACCGCAAGAACTCGCCGGGCGCGAGCTGACAACGGCTCGACCGGGCCGCTTCTTGTCCGGCGGCACGACTTGTCGGCGGGCACTGCCATGATGTGTGTCGTGTCGGCAACCAGTACGAGCGAGCCCGTCCGCCGAGCGCTGGACTCGCTGGACCCGGAACAGGCCGCCGCCGTGCGCGCGCCGCGGGGTCCGGTGTGTGTGCTCGCGGGCGCCGGCACCGGCAAGACCAGGACCATCACCCATCGCATCGCACATCTGGTCTCCGCCGGACATGTGAAGGCCGATCAGGTGCTCGCGGTGACGTTCACCGCGCGCGCGGCAGGGGAGATGCGCGCCCGCCTGCGCGCGCTCGGACTCGCCGGCGAGGCCAATCAGGTGCAGGCCCGCACCTTCCATGCCGCCGCGCTGCGGCAGCTGAAGTATTTCTGGCCGCAGATCGTCGGCGATGTGCCCTGGCAGTTGCTCGATCGCAAATTCCCGATCGTGGCTCAGGCGGCGCACCAGGCCGGATTGTCCTCGCATACGGACGCCGTCCGCGATCTGCTCACCGAAATCGAATGGGCCAAAGCCACACTCATCGCGCCGGAGGACTATCCGGCGGCCGTTGCCGAACATCGGCGCGAGGCGCCCTATGACCCGATGCGGGTCGCGGCGGTCTACAGCGGCTACGAAAAGCTGAAGGCCACGCCGGACGGTCTGCTGCTCGACTTCGACGATCTATTGCTGCACACCGCGGCCGCACTGGAGGACTATCCGGCGGTGGCCGACGAATTCCGCAGCCGCTACCGCAGTTTCGTGGTCGATGAATACCAGGACGTCACGCCGTTGCAGCAGCGGGTGCTCGATGCCTGGCTCGGCGAGCGCGACGATCTGACCGTCGTCGGCGATGCGAACCAGACGATCTACTCGTTCACCGGCGCCACCCCCGGCTTTCTGCTCGACTTCTCCCGACGCTTTCCGGAGGCGACGGTGGTCCGGCTGGAACGCGACTATCGCTCGACTCCGCAGGTGGTCTCGCTGGCCAATCGGGTCATCGGTGCCGCGCGTGGGCGCATCGCCGGCACCCGGCTGCAACTGATCGGCCAGCGCGAGGACGGGCCGGAACCGGGCTTCGCCGAATTCGACGACGGTCCGGCCGAGGCCACGGCGGTCGCCAGGTCCATCAAGAAACTGATCGCCGCTGGCACGCCGGCCGCCGAAATCGCGGTGCTCTACCGCATCAACGCGCAATCCGAAGCCTATGAACAGGCGATGACAGACCAAAACATTCCGTATGTGGTCCGCGGCGGGGAGGGCTTCTTCGCCCGGGCCGAGGTAAGGCAAGCCGTATCCGTGTTGCGTCAGGTCGCATCCCGCGACGATCTGCCCGATCAGTCCCGTAGCGGTAAGGCCTTGGTCACCTTGGTCCGTGCCGCACTCGCGCCGGTCGGCCTCACCGCCACCGAACCAGCGGGCGCCCAGGCCCGTGAGCGCTGGGAATCGCTGGTGGCGTTGGTGCGCCTGACCGAGGAGTTGGTCGAGCACGACGACGCGCTCGATCTGCTCGGCCTGCTGCGTGAACTGGCCGCGCGCGCCGAGGCCAGACATCCACCGACCGTGCAGGGTGTCACCCTCGCGTCGTTGCACGCGGCGAAGGGGCTGGAGTGGGATGCGGTATTCCTCGTCGGCGTCGCCGATGGCACCCTGCCGATCGCACATGTGCTCGGCGACGACGGCTCGGTCGCCGATCAGGCCGCACTCGAAGAGGAGCGGAGGCTGCTCTACGTGGGCGTGACCAGGGCCCGCGAACATCTGCAGCTGTCCTGGGCGCTGGCTCGCGGCGGGGGCAGCAGACGCACCCGGCGGCGCTCCCGATTCCTCAACGGTCTGGTGCCCGACGATTCGCCTGCCTCGCGAATCGCGGCGCCGGTCGCCGCCACCACCTCGAACGGCGTGCGCCCGACCTGCCGGGTATGTGCCAAACCGTTGATCGGCACCTACGCCACCATGCTCGGTCGCTGCCGCCGCTGTCCGGCAGAACTGGACGCCGAGCTACTTGCCGCGCTGCAGACGTGGCGCGAGGAGAAAGCGCAGGATCTGCGGGTACGTGAGTTCGTGATCTTCACCGACACCACGCTCACCGCGATCGCCGAGCAACTGCCCGCCGACGACCATGCGCTCACCGCCATCCCCGGAATCGGGGCGAAGAAGCTCGAGCAATACGGGGCCGATGTGTTGAAGATAGTGGCATCGCGGCTGCGGTCAAGCCCACAAAACCGCAGGTAGAAAATAGGTTGTCGCGATGGGCGACAACACATATGGTGGGAATCACGCACCGGGAGGTCATCCCGGCGCGCACAGTTACCGACACGAGCTCAGGAGGGAGGCAGAACGATGAATGACAACACGAACTTCAGCGCCAGCGGCGTTGCGGTGAATGCTGCACCCGTCATGTCGGCCTCCCGGGGGATCCTCGATTTGCAGGGGATCGGTCTGTCCGGCGTCGACGTATTCGGGATTCAGGCGCAATCCATGCCAATGCATTCCCCGATTTGCGTCAACGAGCAGGACAAGCCCAGCGCGGGCTGGCACCCGGCATTTGCCACCGAGGCAGAAGTCGGCGCATTCGCAGTTGAGGCCGGATATGCACCGGCAGATCTGCGGGCAGCACGCCTCCGCCGCACCACCCACCCAGCGACCGTGATCAGGATTCGACAGAGATGTCGAACTAGGTAGGGAACACTCCCCGACCTCCTGGCCACGGATCGCCCGAAGCGAAACCGTGGCCAGTATTTTTTTACCGGCCCTTCAGCCACAACCGGCCTCGGTTTCGCGGAACGAACGAAACGTACCGCTGCAAACGAGCTGAAGGAGAACGACGTGTTCACCGCAGAGAGCTGGCCACAAGCCACTACTGACGTGACATGCCGAGCCGTGGCACGCCCCCGGGAGGTCACAAAGGTCCTGCCTTGTCGAGCCGGAGACCCCGATCTCTGGTTCGCCGAGAGCCCGGGACAGTTGGAGCAGGCCAAGGCGCTGTGCGCGTCGTGCCCCATCCGTAAGGGCTGCCTGAGCGCGGCCATGGATCGGCGTGAGCCGTGGGGTGTCTGGGGCGGTGAGATCTTCGAACAGGGTGTCGTGATCGCCCGCAAGCGCCCGCGCGGTCGCCCGCGCAAGGTCGCGATCTCGGCATGAGATCGCCGACCTGTCTCCCTCCGGTCGCTGAGGCCTATCCGGCCGTTTCGGATCCGGGCAGGGCCCAGGAACGAGAAAGCAGACGAGCCGCTCACCGTGAGATCCGGTGGGCGGCTCGTTTGCGTTCTGGGCCAACGCTTTTCGGCGCGACGCGGTCAGCGCGGTGTGTGTGGAGCTCGTATTCGTCCGCCTCTTCTCCAGCTGACTCGGGAAAGACTGTGACAATACGGGTTCTACAGCAGGCGGACGTTGTGGCCAGCGGTCTCCACGACATCGTCGAAATGCCCCTCGATGGTCTGTTTGGCCATGCTCAGCGTGAACCCTCGTGCGGTCCCCACCGGGACGTGCGATGGCATCGCCAAGGCGTAGCGGTCGACGAGCACATCCAGGACGACCGGACCGCCCCTGTGCGCCAGCGCGGCCCGGATCCCGGTGCGCAGATCGCCGGGCTCCTCGATCCGAATGCCCTTGGCGCCCAATGCTTCGGCGACCTTGCCGAAGTCCGGGTTCACGAAATCCGTTCCGTACGGGACCAGCCCGGCCTCCTGCTGCTCGATATTGACGAAATCGAGTTGGCCGTTGTTCAGGACGATGTGCACCACTGCTGCCTTGCGCTGCACCTCGGTCAGCAGATCGCCTAGACCGAGCATGGTGAACCCGCCGTCCCCGCACAGCGCGATGGTCTGGCGGCCCGGGAAGGCCAGTTGCGCACCGAACGCGTTGGGGGAGGCGTTGGCCATCGATGCCCACGAGAATGACCCGAACAGACGACGTTTCGGCCCGTAGTGGATATGCCGGGATGCCCAGATGACCGGCGTACCGGTATCGGCGAAGAACAGTGCGTCATCGGCGGCCTCCTCGTCGAGTACCGATGCCAGGTACTCGGGACGAATCGGCGTCAGCTCCGGACCCTTGGTCACATAGTGCTGGAGTCGCTTGTTGAAATGCTCGGTCTCCTTGACACATTTGTGCAGAAACCGTTCGCTGGTCTTGGCCGCCACCATCGGCAGCAGCGCGGCGACCGTCGCGCCGACATCGCCGATAACCGCCAACTCCAACGGAACTCGCCTGCCCAGGTGGCGCGCGTTGCGGTCGACCTGGATCACCTTGACCTTGCTCTGCGGCAGGAAGTTGGCGAACGGAAAGTCGGTGCCGAGCATCAGCAGCACATCGCAGTGGTTGACCGCCTCCCAGCAGCCGCCGTACCCGAGCAGACCGGTCATACCGACCGCGTTGCGGTTGTCGTGTTCGAGCCACTGCTTGCCCTTGAGCGAATAGCCGACCGGCGCCTTCAATTTCGTCGCGAGAGCGCGCACTTCGCCACCCGCTTCGGCGCAGCCGTCACCGCCGAAGATCGCGACCTTGGCGCCGTCGTTGATCAACGCGGCCATCGCGGTCAGGTCATCGGGTGCGGCCGGGCCGATGGTTGTGGACGGAAGTGCCACGCGCATAGTGCCTTTCGGCGCATTCTGCATGGCGACGTCGCCGGGCAGTGACACCACGGTTGGCCCGCGCTCGGCCATCGCGACAGTGATCGCACTGCCCACGACGTGGTGCAACTGGGCCGGATTGCCGATCCGGCCGATGTACAGCGCGGCGGTATCGAAGAATTTGTAGGGGTTGAGTTCCTCGACGGTGCTGCTGTCGAGCAGTGCCGTCTCGCTGTCACCCGCGATGGCGATGACCGGCGCGCCTTCCTTGCGGGCGTCGAGCAGCCCGTTGATCAGGTGTGTGACACCCGGACCCGCGGTACCGCAGACCGCCACCGGTCGCCCGGTCAGACAGGCCTCGGCGACCGCCGCGAAGACCCCGTACTCCTCGTGCCGCACATGGACGAAATCGATGCCGCCGTTGCGGTGCATCGCATCGATCACCGGATTGAGGGCGTCACCCACAATGCCGTAACAGCGCTGGACCCCTGCCGACACCAGCATCTCCCACATACCGTCAGCGACATTCTTTGCCATTGCCGATCTCCTTCGTGAATCGTCTGGGTCGTACACGAAGTGGTGGAACAGGCAGTAGAGACCAATCGGTCGGATCCTGCCGTCGCGGCGGTAGGACCGTTCCGTCATCGGGGATCGTCAGCCGGCCGGTAGCCGGCCCTGGTTCAGCTGGCCGTGCGCTCCTCGCGGAAGCCGGGCATCCAGGTACGCACCAGCTGCATGAACGGCAACTCCGCGTCGAGCTGAGCCAGGATGCCGACCGAACCGCCGAGCACCCGGAAGATCATCACGAACTGCGCGGGCAACTGCAGAGCGCGCGCGGTCTTCATATCCTGGCTGGTGATATCGGAGGCCTTACCCGCCACCCGCTGCATCCACCTGCGGGTGAAGTGGAACGAATCGGTCTGGATCGGGTCGGTGAACGGCCGCAGGTAGTCGGCGATCTCCTTATCGGTGACGGTCCGGCCCGGAATCACCCAACCGTTGTCGTACAAGAGCTCGACCAGTTCATCGAAGCGTTCGTCGATTTCGAGCGCGAGCATTCGCCCGAGGATCTCCGGAAAGCCGTCCGGCATGGGGGCGCAGGCGCCGAAGTCGATGACGGCCAGTTTGCCGTCGGGCAGCATCATGAAGTTGCCGGGATGCGGGTCGGCGTGCAGCAGGCCGACGGTCTCCGGTGCGGAGAAGTGGAACTTGCCCATCAATCCGGCGACCCGATTGCGCAGAGCACGGGTGCCCTCCGGATCCTCGGCGCCCTGTTTGATGATCGCCGAGACCGACGTGCCGTCGACCCATTCGGTCACGATCACCTTCGGCGCGCTGGCCACCACCTTCGGCACCACGATCTCCGGATGGCCGTCGTAGCCCTTCGCGAAGGCGCGCTGGTTGGCGGCCTCGTTGCGGTAGTCGAGTTCTTCCTCGGTGCGTTCGGTGATCTCGGCCAGGATCGGCTTGACATCCGCGCCCGGAATTACCGAGGCGATCAGGCCGGTCATCCGGGATAGTGTCTTGAGATCGGCGCGCAGCGCCTCATCGGCACCCGGATACTGCACCTTCACCGCCACGACCCGGCCGTCGGACCAGACCGCCCTGTGCACCTGGCCGATGCTCGCCGATGCGGCGGGAGTGTCGTCGAAGGATCGAAAGCGCTGCCGCCATTGGGTGCCGAGCTGCTGGTCGAGGACCCGGTGCACCGTCTCGGCTGGTATCGGCGGCGCGGCCGCCTGCAGCTTGGTGAGTGCGTCGCGATAGTGCTCGCCGAACTCCTCGGGAACCGCGGCCTCCATCACGCTCAGCGCCTGGCCGAACTTCATCGCGCCACCCTTGAGCTCACCCAGCACGGTGAACAACTGCTCGGCGGCCTTCTGGTTCAACTGGGCGTTGATCTCCGACTTGTCGCCACCGGCCAGCTTCTTACCGAACCCGACGGCGGCCCGTCCGGCGATCCCGAGCGGAATCTTGGCTAACTTGGCATTGCGGGTTGAGCGACGACGCACAATCTCAGACACGTACCCATCATGGCGGACAGACCCGTGGCTTTGCCATGCCAATCTTGATGTCTTTCCTTGGCGGAACGTAAGAATCAACACTCTCATCGGGTCGGACCAGCGAAAATTCCGCGGCATCCGCAGCCGTCGTGCTGTGGCCATTCGCGGCGCGAGATCCGGTGCGTATCCAGTTCGAGTTCGATCGTGGTGTTCATGGTGTCGAGCGGTCGCTCGGGGGAACAGCGCATGATCGCCTCGAGTTCGCCGAGCAGCAACGCCGCCGTGGCCAGGACTCCGGCCGGTGAGGCGTGCCCGACCCGGCCGAGCAACTGGCTCGCGAGCTGCGGCCATTCCGGGTCGTATTCACACCGGGTGAGGTCGAGGCAGCGCAGACAACTCGTCAGGCCGGGAAACACCAGCGGCCCCACGATTCCCCTGTTGCCATCGCGAATGCGGACCTGCAGATGCGGAATCCCGTGCAGCACCAGCTCATTGGCGAGTCGCGGGTCGATGACCAACGCATCGGCCAGCACCACGAGTTCACCGCGCCAATCGGGTACCGAACCGTCGGGACGGTACCCGCGCGACCGGATCGCGCGCAGCCCGAGCCGCCGCAGCCCGGTCGCGACCGCATCCGACAGCGGCCCGAGCCCGTGCACCCGCACCGAGCGCACCTGGCCGAGCCGCTGGTCGGGTTGCAGGAGCAGCCCCGCGTCATCGATCCGGTTCAGCAGCTCGACCGCCTGCTCGGCGGCGATCCCACACTCCCCGGCCCGCCAGATGACCTGCGGTCGACTCTGCATCCCGTCCAGCAGTCGCAGAAACGCGAGCACCGTCTCGGTGTCCAACGCGGTCCGATCCAGCAGCAGCGCGCACTCCGGATCCCACCCCAGCTGCACGACTCCGGAGGGTCGCACCAATACCGTCACCCGCGGCGCCAGCATCGGTCCGCACATCCGCATCGTCATGCCAGCAGTATGCGGACCGCGTGATCGGCGAATCAGTGCGAATCTCGCAGTAATCCACAGGGATTCGTACCTATCAACAGGACAGTTCTAGGACGCGTCGGTGTCCTTACCGAGGTTCGGGCCGGATTCGCCGTTGTCCTCGGCGGCCTCGCGCTCGGCCTTCTCGCGGGCCTCGGTCGCGGCCAGTTGGGCCAGCGGATCGGCGAAGACGTCCGCGCCGCCACCGATGACCGAATCGATGAAGGCGGCGGGGGAGTCCAGATCGTTGGAATCCGGTAGCAGGTCCGGATGCGCCCAGAGGGCGTCTCTGGCGTCGATACCGGCATCGGTGCTCAGCCGCCGCCACAGCGCCGCCGCCTCGCGCAGCTTGCGGGGACGCAGCTCCAGTCCGACCAGGGTCGCGAAGGTCTGTTCGGCCGGGCCGCCGGTGGCGCGGCGGCGAATGAGGGTTTCGGCGAGCGCGCCGGCGCCGGGGAGGCGATCACCGACCGCGTCGGTGACCACGACCTGGACCCAGCCCTCGATCAGGGCGAGCAGGGTCTCCAGTCGTTCCAGTGCCTGCTTCTGTTCCGGGGTGGTCTGCGGTTCGAAGGTGCCCTGGGACAGGATCTCCTCGAGCTTCGAGGGATCGGTCAGCGACATCGGGTCGATGCCCTGGGCCGCCGACTCCAGTGCCGAGAAGTCCATCTTGATGCCGCGCGCATAATCCTCGACCGCGCCGAGCACCTGCTGACGCAGCCACGGCACATGTCCGAACAGTCGCTGATGCGCGGCCTCGCGGGCCGCGAGGAAGACCATGATCTCGCTCTCCGGCTGCTCGAGTCCGGCGCTGAACTCGGAGATCGCCGCTGGCAGCAGCGCCGCGGTGCCGGTCGGGCCGAGCGGCAGCCCGATATCGGTGGAGGTCAGCACCTCCTTGGCGAGCTGGCCGAGCGCCTGGCCGAGCTGCGAGCCGAATGCCAGCCCGCCCATCTGCCCGAGCATGCCGACCATCGGCCCGGCGAATTCGCGCGCCTCCTCCGGCAGCTGTGCGGTCCACATTCCGGAGATCTGTTCGGCCACCGGATCACACAGCCGCTTCCAGGTCGGCAGCGTCTCCTCGATCCAGTCGTTGGCGGTCCAGGCCGCGGTCTTATTCGCGCCAGCGGGCAGGGTGGTCGCACCGTCGAGCCACAGTTCGGCCAGGTGCGCGGCGTCGGCGACGGCGCTGACGGTGCCCGAGGCCACCGGCGACACACTCGCGCCGAGCTGCTGGCGGGCCAGTCGCTTGGCCACGTCGTAGTTGACCGGACCGGAGGATTGCGCCGACCCCGGCTGCCCCATCCCACTGAGCATCTGGCCGAGCGAGGTGAGCATCTGGCCGAGCTGTGCCGGATCGAAACCGCCTGCGCCTGCCCCGCCCGAGCCGAACGGATCGTTCGCCCCAGGACCGCTCGGCTCGTCGCCGCGCTTGCGGTCGTCGTCGTCGCGGTTCGAGAATCCGAAGGGGAGGTCACTCATACCCTAAACATACGCGTGTGGGGTCGGGGTTCGATGTTCGCGCGGCGCGAAATCGGGACACGCGCGTGGGGCCCGAATATGCGCCTCGCCCGCCCGCTCGCGTGGGCGATCACTACTGTGGTCCAGGTGAATCGTCGGATCCTGACCCTGGTGGCCGCCTTGATCCCGGTGCTCGTGCTCGGTGCGGTGGGTAGCGTGCTCACTGTGCCGTTCGTCGCACTCGGTCCGGGGCCCACGTTCAATACTCTGGGCGCGGTGGACGGCCAGCAGGTCGTCGATGTCCGCGGCGCCGAAGTGGACCCGGTGACCGGGCACCTGAATATGACCACGGTCTCGGTGCGCGACGGGCTGAACATCTTCGAGGCATTCGGGTTCTGGGTCAGCGGTGAGCATGGGTTGGTCCCGCGCGCCGAGGTGTATCCGCCCGGTGTCCCGCGCGAGGAAATCGATAAGTCCAACCAGCAGGACTTCAAGAACTCCGAGGGCAATGCCGAGATGGCCGCGCTGCACTTCTTGAACCTGCCGACGGTGGTGCTGGTGGGCAACGTCTCCGACGACGGCCCGGCCAAGCAGACGCTGCAGGCGGGCGACGAACTGGTCAGCGTCAACGGTGCCCCGATCGCCGCGCCCAAGGATGTCATCGCCGCGGTCTCCTCGCAGGCGCCGGGCAGTCAGCTCACCGTGGTGTACCGCCGCGAGAACGCCGAGCAGACCGCGACGATCACGCTGGCCGCCCGTCCCGATGACGCGAACAAAGGCTTTCTCGGTCTGGGCCTGACCGAGGGCGCGCGCCCACTCATGCAGGTCTCGTTCAATCTCGCCGATATCGGCGGCCCGTCGGCGGGCCTGATGTTCAGCCTCGCGCTGATCGACAAGCTCTCGCCCGGCGAACTCGACGGCGGCAAGTTCGTCGCCGGTACCGGCACCATCGATCAGGACGGCAAGGTCGGCCCGATCGGCGGTATCCAATACAAGATGATGGCCGCGCGCGATGCCGGTGCCGAGACCTTCCTGGTCCCGGCCGCCAACTGCAATGAAGCCAAGCAGCGCAGCCCGGAGGGTCTGCGGCTGGTGAAGGTCGAAAACCTCAGCGGCGCAGTGCAATCGCTCAACGACATCAACGCGGGCCGCGACACCGTTTCCTGCGGCTGATTCACTCCATCGTGTGGTGCAGTGCCTCGATGAGGTTCGGCGCCAGATTCGGGTAGGTGCGCAGGTCGAGGTCGCCGAAATCGTCGGCGTCGTCCTCCGGCTTGATCTGCAGCAGGCACAGCTCGGTGCCTTCGCGCAGCACCGCGGCGAACAGCCGTGCGGTGCGCCGTTCCGGATGTGTCTCGGCGGCGGCGCGGGCGGCCGCGTCGGCGGCCTCGTGATCGGCGAGCAGTGGGGTGAGCGCGTCGTCCAGGGTGCTCTCGGCATCCGGCGGGAGCACCACGATCTCCTGGACCAGCACACAGCCCCTGACCGCATCGGGCCAGCTGGTGGTCGCGAGAAATTCGTCGAGTGCCATCGATCCGCCGGTGATGTCATCCGGGAACGATTCCTGCGCAATGGGAGTCAGTTCGCTGCCCTGGTCGAGCTGATCGAGCAACCCCGGCTCGGCCGCGACCAGATCGGCCGTCGGCACCAGCGCGAACATCTGCGGCGGTCTGCCCCAACCCTCAGCGTCGACGAAGTCCGCCACCTCACGGACGGATCGGGCGAGGACGAGTTCGGCGTGCAGATCTTCGGTCACATCGGACATCCTTTCACCACTGTCACAGCATGCGGGCCGAGGGCGGCGCCAATTTTCGCACCCACCACGGAGCGAGTCTTACGAGTGAGGAGTTCGTGTCTTGTCTCGTGTCCGGGTCGTTGAAGCGTGTGCGCCGTAGGCGTGAGTCTCGGCTGCGGTGCGGGTGTATATCCGGTGTCGAACGATCCGTACCTCGGTGACCCTGACGGAGCGAGTCTTACGAGTGAGGAGTTCGTGTCTTGTCTCGTGTCCGGGTCGTTGAAGCGTGTGCGCCGTAGGCGTGAGTCTCGGCTGCGGTGCGGGTGTATATCCGGTGTCGAACGATCCGTACCTCGGTGACCCTGACGGAGCGAGTCTTACGAGTGAGGAGTTCGTGTCTTGTCTCGTGTCCGGGTCGTTGAAGCGTGTGCGCCGTAGGCGTGAGTCTCGGCTGCGGTGCGGGTGTATATCCGGTGTCGAACGATCCGTACCTCGGTGACCCTGACGGAGCGAGTCTTACGAGTGAGGAGTTCGTGTCTTGTCTCGTGTCCGGGTCGTTGAAGCGTGTGCGCCGTAGGCGTGAGTCTCGGCTGCGGTGCGGGTGTATATCCGGTGTCGAACGATCCGTACCTCGGTGACCCTGACGGAGCGAGTCTTACGAGTGAGGAGTTCGTGTCTTGTCTCGTGTCCGGGTCGTTGAAGCGTGTGCGCCGTAGGCGTGAGTCTCGGCTGCGGTGCGGGTGTATATCCGGTGTCGAACGATCCGTACCTCGGTGACCCTGACGGAGCGAGTCTTACGAGCGACCCGTTCGCGGCCCGTCTCGCGTCCGAGTCGTCGAAGCGCATGCGCCGCAGGCGCGAGTCTCGACGGCTCGGACGCGAGACCAAGGGGGCCGCGAACACGCCGCGCCCGCGCGGCCAACAACACAGATTCCGTAGAGTGGCAGCGAGACGGTCCGGAACGGACCACCTGCAACATCGGACTGCGGTGCGACGGCCGAACGATCGGTACGAGCGCCGCCGGACCTTGGAGAGTGGCATCGTGGGCATGCGGCCCCCCACCGGCTTACCTTCGTTGTCCCGACGCAGCCGAGTGCTGCTGGTGGCGGCCATCATTCTGGCAGCACTGCTGCTGCTCGGACCGCGGCTGACCGACACCTATACGAACTGGTTGTGGTTCGGCGAGGTCGGTTTCCGCAATGTATATCTCACCGTCTTGCGCACGCGGATCCTGTTGTTCCTCGTCGTGGCGCTGTTCGTCGGCCTCGTCGTCTGGTTGGCGCTGCTGCTGGCCTACCGGACCCGGCCGGTATTCGTGCCGGTGGCGGGTCCGAACGATCCGATCGCGCGCTACCGCACCACGGTGATGAGTCGGCTCAAGCTGTTCGGTATCGGGATCCCGCTGGTGCTCGGCGTGCTGTCCGGCTTGGTGGCGCAGTCGAATTGGGTCACCGTGCAGCTGTTCCTCAACGGCGGCTCGTTCGGTCAGAAGGATCCGCAGTTCGGCCTGGACGTCGGCTTCTATGCCTTCGATCTGCCCTTCTATCGAATGATGCTGAACTGGCTGTTCGTCGCGGTGGTCATCGCGTTCTTCGCCAGCCTGGTCACGCACTACGTCTTCGGTGGCCTGCGGCTGAGCGGACGTGAGGGCACGTTGACCCGCCCCGCGCGCATCCAGTTGGCCCTGATCGCCGGAATTTTCGTGCTGCTCAAGGCCGTCGCGTACTGGTTCGACCGTTACGAACTGCTTTCCAGCAGCCGCAAGGAGCCGACGTTCACCGGCGGTTCCTACACCGATATCAACGCCGTGCTGCCCGCGAAGCTGATTCTGTTGTCCATCGCGGTGATCTGCGCGATCGCCTTCTTCGCCGGGATCGTGCTGCGCGATCTGCGGGTGCCAGCGATGGCTGCCGCGCTGCTCGTACTCTCCTCGGTCCTGGTCGGCGCGGTGTGGCCGCTGGTGGTCGAGCAGTTCTCGGTGCGCCCGAACGCCGCCGACAAGGAGAGCACGTATATCGAACGCAATATCGCCGCCACCAGGCAGGCGTTCGGGATCACCTCCGACAAGATCGAGTACAAGGACTACAAGGGCGACAGTAAGAAGAGTCCGCTGGAGGTTCCGGTCGACGCGGCCACCATCGGCAATGCGCGACTGCTCGACCCGAATATCCTCTCGCCCACCTTCACCCAGCTCAAGCAGCTGAAGAATTTCTACGGCTTCCCGGAGTCGCTGGACATCGATCGCTACAACCTCGGCGGCGACGTACAGGACTACATCGTGGCCGCGCGTGAGCTGCATCCGTCGGCGCTGAGCGGCAACCAGCTCGACTGGATCAACAAGCACACCGTCTACACCCACGGCAACGGCTTCGTGGCCGCGCCGGCCAACCGGGTCAACAAGCCGCAGTACGACGATCCGAATGCCGCCGGTGGCAGCAGCGACAGCGGCTATCCGATCTTCCTGGTCAGCGACCTGTTCAACACGACCGACCAGCAGCAGATCAAGGTCGATCAGCCGCGCATCTACTATGGCGAGCTGATCTCGCAGTCCAACCCGGATTACGCGATCGTCGGCGGCGTCGGCGGCCAGCAGCCGCGTGAATACGACTCCGATACCGCGCAATTCACCTATAGCGGCAAGGGCGGCGTCTCGATCGGCAACTGGTTCAACCGGTTGGCCTTCGCCGCGAAGTACACCGAGCGCAACATCCTGTTCTCCTCCGCCATCGGTGACAACTCCAAGATCATCTTCAATCGCAGTCCGCGCGAGCGGGTGCAGAAGGTGGCGCCGTGGCTGACCACCGACGGTAATGCCTATCCGGCGGTCGTCGACGGGCGGATCCAGTGGATCGTCGACGCCTACACCACGCTGGACAACTACCCGTACGCGCAGACCACCTCGCTGGAGGGCGCGGTCGAGGACAGCATCGATAAGAAGACCGGACGGCTGTTGCCGCGCAAGGAGGTCAGCTACATCCGCAACTCGGTGAAGGCGACCGTCGACGCCTATGACGGTACGGTGACCCTCTACGAGGTGGATTCCACCGACCCGGTACTCAAGGCCTGGCGCGGTGTGTTCCCCGGCGCGGTCAAGCCGGAGAGCGAGATCTCCCCGGAGTTGCGCGCA
This sequence comes from Nocardia sp. CA-107356, assembly GCF_050946365.1. Classification (NCBI taxonomy): domain Bacteria; kingdom Bacillati; phylum Actinomycetota; class Actinomycetes; order Mycobacteriales; family Nocardiaceae; genus Nocardia; species Nocardia sp. CA-107356. Next base: position 1,909,924 of record NZ_CP191992.1, read on the forward strand.
CACTTCCGCTATCCCGAGGATCTGTTCAAGGTGCAGCGCGAAATGCTGACCAAGTACCACGTGGACAATCCGCGAGAGTTCTTCACCAACAACGCATTCTGGTCGGTGCCGAGTGATCCGACCACCGAGGGCGGCACCTTCAATCAGCCGCCTTACTATGTGCTGCTCGGTGATCCGACGACGAATAAGCCGGTGTTCAATCTGACCAGTGCCATGGTCGGCTACAACCGGCAGTTCCTGTCCGCCTATATCTCGGTGCGGTCGGATCCGGACGGCTACGGCAAATTCACCATTTTGCAATTGCCGACCGATACCCAAACACAGGGTCCACAGCAAACCCAGAACAGTATGACGACGGCCCCCGAAGTCTCCAGTCAGAAAACACTGCTGTCGAACTCGAACAAGATCAGATACGGCAATCTGCTGACCTTGCCGATCGCCGACGGCGGAATCCTGTATGTGGAGCCGTTTTACAACGAGCGAAATACCGGGGCGGGCAGCTCCACCTTCCCGCAGCTGCTGCGCGTGCTGGTGAGCTATCGCGATGTGGCGGGCAGTGTGAAGGTCGGCTTTGCCTCGACCTTGGCCGATGCGCTGAATCAGGTGCTGCCGGGGACGGGTTCGCTGGCCACGCCGTTCGGCGGTGATCCGGCGAGCAGGCCGAAACCGGGCACCGCACCGCCGTCGGACCACGGCGCAACGCCGCCGGCGCAAGGCACTACCCCGCCGGCGCAGGGCACCACCCCACCGCCCGCGACCGGATCCACCGCCAAGGACGCGGCGGCCGCGGATTTGAACAAGAAGATCGAGAATGTGCGAAATTCCATGAAGTCCGGCAACTTCCAGGACTTCGGCAAGGCGCTGGAGGAACTGGAGGCCGCGGTGAAGGCCTATCAGGACGCCGGTCGCTGACCGTTGAACCGAGAACGGCCCCGTCGCCCGGAAGTGGGTGGCGGGGCCGTTCTAGTTGACGCCGGACGAGCCGACGTCACCTTCGGCGCCGTTGCCGAGTGACGTCGGATTCTTGCGTCAGCGACCGAACGAGTCGATCAGCGTGCTGTTCTGGTCCAGGATCTGCTGGTACTGGCCCTTCAGGCCGCTGCGCTCGGCCAGCTGGTAGCCCGCGGACTTGGCCTGCTCGATGGCGGTCTCGATGTTGGAGGACGGGGCAGGGGCGACCACGGCGGGGGCGGGCTCCGGCTCGATGACGGCCGGGCTCGGCTGGGATTCACCAGCGCGCAGGTACTGGCCGCAGACCGGCCAGGCGCCGGGGCCCTGGGTGGCGAGTACGTTCTCGGCGACCCGGATCTGCTCGTCCTTGCTGGCGCTATTGGCGGAACCGGCGCCACCGTTGGCGGCCCAGGTGCTCTGCGAGAACTGCAGACCGCCGTAGTAGCCGTTTCCGGTGTTGATACCCCAGTTGCCACCGCTCTCGCACTGCGCGACGCCGTCCCAGTTGTGGGTGGGGGCGGCCGAGGCGGTGGCGGTGGCGGTGGAAAGACCGAACGGGACGGCAACGATTGCGCCGGTTACGGCGGCATAGCCGAGGGCGCGGGTGCTGAGCTTTCGGTGCTTCGACATGATGGTTTCCCTCCCTGCGCCCACCGCCCCGGAAACCGAAAGCCCGAGTCCCTGCCCCCAGGTGTGTCGGGGATCCTCGAACCGCGGGACAGGGTCGCCGGTGTTCGGCAGTTCGAGTTCGAGCCCATCACGTTTGATCCGGGCCGTGGACCGACGGTAACGAAGAAATCTCAACAGATCACATCTTGATAACTTCGCCATTGCATGATTCGAATAGCGTGTATATCAGTGTTTGCGCAGGTCGTAAATGCCTTAAGAATGGATTCTGGACGGTCTGTTATAGCATCGTTATGTGTTCGGGATCACTACGAAATAGTGACTCAGGTCACGTTTGAATCCGTCGATCGACCGGTTCGATTGCATTCGTTGCGCGTCTATCGCCATTGGTGCGACAGCCCGGCTCGGCCTCTGTCGGCTGCCGGACTCGCCCCGGAGTGTTCCGTGTGCCGCACCGCCCGTCGCCGCTGTCGCCTTCTCGTTCGGCCTGCTGACCAGCGAAAACGTCCAACAATGTCAGCGATTTGCCTTCCCTGCGTAGACGTGTGTAATGTTGTGTTTACCGACGCGGGGTGGAGCAGCTCGGTAGCTCGCTGGGCTCATAACCCAGAGGTCGCAGGTTCAAATCCTGTCCCCGCTACTAGGGAAACGGCCCGGAACACATTGTTCCGGGCCGTTTTTCATTGCTCCTCGAAACATATTCGGGAACCTTAGCGAAGCTCAGGATTCTGAATCGTCCGCCAGATTCGGGTCGGCATCGTCCAGTAGATAGTCCGCGCCGCGGACCGCTGCATCCCGATCCATCCCGGCAGTATGTGTGAGTAGGTCTCGAGGGTGAACGCCACATCGGCGTGGCCGACTCGCTCGCTGACCACCTTCGGACTGATCCCAGCGGCCAGCGCACCGGTCACGTAGGAGTGCCTCAGATCGTAGAACCGGATCTCAGAAGCCTTGCCTCCGCGGCCAGACGCTTGAACCTCTCCCGGGTCGAGTCTGGATGGACAGGGCGACCGTCTTCCCATGTGAACACACGATCCGTGTCCTGGTAGTCGACGCCGAAGAACTTCCGTTCGGCATCCTGGACGACTTTCCAGTCACGCAATACCTGGACGGTGTCCGGGTCGAGCGAGTTCTGTCGGACGGAGTCGTCGGTCTCGACTTCGCCGTCCTGGGCGCGGACGTCGACGACCACACGGCTCTCGTGGATCGATTGCCCGTGACGCTGTGGCTGGCTTCCTACGCGCTTGTGTCAATGTGAAACACTACGAGATCAGAGCCGGAGCATTTACGCGGTTCCCAGCGCCCGGCGGCTCGGTACGTTGAGATCCTTTGGGGGCGTGCGCGAAAGGGAACAACCCGTGGATTCGGACTATTGGTGGGAAGAGGACTCGCCAGATGATTCCGAGACGAACCCGGATCGGAGGGAGCACTGGCGCGACTACCTGCTGCGTCGACAAGGAACCTTCGGCCTGGCGTTCAGTGACCGCGACAACAACCGCAACTTCGGCTGGAAGACGATCGCTCAGGCAGTTGGCGACCTGCAGATCGTGCGCTTCTCTTCCGACCCCGTGCACTACCATCGAACTGCCCGAGATGCCAAGGCTGATGGTGACGACGGCTTTCGGCTGATGCTGCCGGTGCACGGGGAATTTCGGCTCCGGCAGGGCGACGATGCTGGAATCTTCAGGCCCGGGGACGTCGCGTTGATTCGCTGGGACTCGGGCGTGATCATGCGGCAAGATGCTCCGTTGGATGCTCTGATCATGACCGTTCCAGCCCATTCGGTAGATCACGACCTCGCCGGAGACGCCCCGCTCGCCCTGGATGCAAGTCGCCCCTTGATTGCCTCGCTGGTAGGTCAGATGAGTCAACTTCACGCCAACCACGGGCAGTGGACCTCACACGATTTCAGCATCGCATATCGCAGTGCGCTTTTCCTGCTCGAGGGGGTGCTCCACCCAACCCGAGCTGTCACAGAGCAGGGACATGCATTCCTGGCTGCACAAGCCCGGGAGAAAATGGAAACCCACGCAGACGAGCCCAATTTGACGCTGGAAGCCGTCGCCGAGATGTGCAAGGTCTCCCATCGGACGCTGCACACCGCGCTGACGGAAACCTTCGGCGTCACGCCGGCCGCGTTGCTGCGCAAGATCCGCCTCGACCGCGCATATCAGCGACTGTCCAAACCTGGGCGCGTCGACATGAACTGGGTTGTCCGCGCGGCGGGGTACACCTCGGTGCGCGGGTTCAGCGATGCCTTCCGGCGTCAGCACGAGCAGACCCCGCGTGAGTTGCGCGAACAGCTAAACGGGTAGATGCCGAGGGGCCGCGGAAAAGCATTGCCGGACACCACGGTTCGATATCGCTGATAGGTGCGGGCCGGTGTCGGGACCTGACCGCATTGGTAGGGTCCCGACGCGACAGAAAGGGACAACTGCGGCCCGGCCGCACGCCACAAAATCACGAAACCATCCCATCGCGCACCACCCGATGCTGCGGCCGGAGCTTCACCACGCTCCCGGTAGAGGCGCCCCTCGCCAGCCCCGACGGCGTCTGCTGGCGAACCACAACCCAGTTCCCCCCTCGTCCAGGTCGGGGAGCACAGAAGCGCGGGCCGCCACTCGATGATCGGGCTGGCCGGGATCGGGGTCGGGGCAGCGCTTCTCGCAGCAGAGGGTTCGGGGCTGGGTTTGACTGATCACTGCTCGGCTCGCCACCGCGCGGATGTCTTGCAAGGATCCTCCGAAAACTTGCAAAGAATCTCCGGAATTCGCGTCTAAAGTTTTTCATGCCCCAAGGAAGTGGCATCGGCCTAACACCTCGAAGCTCTCGGCACACTGGCCGGGTGGCCGGCGCTTCTGTCGGCACTGGGCAAAGTGTTGACCCGACGTTCATATCGAGCCGAAACCCCTTGGACGCAAAGCGAGTTCACATGATCTGCATTCGCATAGTCGGAGATGAAGAGGCGGGCTCGGGTGCTATGCCTTGACGCCGAGGTACAGACGGTGCGATCGCGTCGCGACCGTGGCAACCGGCGCAGGGGGCCGGTTGCCGATTCGTGCCCAGCGACAGTCCGGGGTGATCCCCGTGGAGCGCCACGTGGGCGTCGATTTCGACATCGAAGGACTGCCGAAGGCAGGCAACGGCCGCCACTGCAACTCCTCACCGAGATCACCATCGTCGCGGCACGGTCGCAGTGGTAGATGTCGCCGCACCTCCCGGCATTCGGACCTTGTCCACAGCAGGCGACGAAGGGCCGCCGGACGGTCGAATGAACAGGGGAAAGCAAAACGTGTGGTATCTGATCGATGCCGCGACACCGGGGATGGTCATCCGCCACGTGCCGGAGGAAGGCATGCCCCGAGAGCGGACCCTGCATCGCGCGATCCGTCCGAACTCGTTGGCTGCTATTGCCTCTTCGGCCATCACGGACGCCATCGCATCAAACCAGATGTGCGCCCGCGAAATCCGGATCCGCGGCGAGGCACACAAGGTCTTCGCGCTGCCGGTGCCTGGACCAGACGGAGGGCCTCTGGCGGTTCAGATGTGGGTCGGTTCACAGGCTGATACCCCTGTGGACCCTCCCGCGATCGACGTCCTGGTGTGGGACGGCAAGCAATGGACCGTGCTGAACAGCGGGCGGGGTGGGGCGGTGCTGCCCGAGGGATTTCCACTGCTACACGGGGCGTGGTTTCTGTCGCGGATCATCGAGTGCGAAGAACGCGACCGGCTGATTACCGCAGCGCTCGACGCGCAACCAGGAACGCAGTGGCAGGGACCGATGCGGGTCCTGACCGCCGACGACGAGAAGACAACCCGTGTCTTCGGATTCTTCCGCTACCACTCACCGCATTCCCTGCGCGGGCTGCTGCTCCAAGTGGAGCAGGATCGCCAACCCGGCATCGTGCTGCCGACCTATCACGGCGGCGCGGCTGCCGGGCTGCTCGGCGGAACCATCGCCTTGATCGACACCGAAACCCTGCAGATTGTCGAGTGGCTGACGCCGCCGCTAACCGGCATCGCCTGGCGGCATCATCCAGCATCCCGTGGCACCGACCCGTCGGCGGATCGCAAAGAATTCAACTTGACCACCACGCATCTCATCCACCCCGACGATCTTGCGTACTACCTCACACCGCTCTTGGACCTAGTGAAGGACCGCATCAAATCGGCCCGATCGGTCGTTCGGCTGCTCACGCTCGAACACGAGTGGCAACTCGTCGAGCTTTACTGCATGCGACTACCCCACGGGCTTCCCAGGTTCCTGACGTGCCTGATCCGACCAGTGGGAGACGACATGCGGCCGGGGCTCGTTTCCGAAAACTGCCCCCACCGAGACGTCGCCGACGGGTGTCAACGCTCGAATCCGGTGGAGAAGAACCGCGAGATCGACCTCTTGGTCGCGGCGCAGGCCGCCGATGAATGAGTGCAGGCGCGGGTAGGACGGTGGCGTTGGCGAAGTGAATTCGCTTGACAGCTCGGCTGGCACGCGATCGGACCGCCCTGAAAGGCCAGCTGGTTTCGCGCTGTCGGGCGACTGATTCGATATGCATCCCAAAGGTGGGGCCTTGGGTGGGAACGGATTTGGGAACGAAACAAGCTGGATCCGTCGAGACCGGTGGGACCGTGTGGCTTGGCTAGAGGTGATGCGGTCCCGCTGACCAGCGCATCTGGCACAGGAGAAGACCCTGGGAGCGTGACCTCGCTGAGCTCATAACCCAGAGGTCGCAGGGTTCAAATCCTGTCCCCGCTACTAGGGAAAACGGCGCGGAACACATTGTTCCGGGCCGTTTTTCATTGCTCCTCGAATGCATATTCGGGAACCTTGGCCAAGCTCGGGATTCTGAATCGTCCGCCGGATTCGGGTCGGCATCGTCCCGTGGGATCTCGGGAAGCCCCGCTTTCGCGGCCGGACGCTCGAACCTCTCCCGGATCGAATTCCGGGCGGATGGGGCGACCGCCCCCGTGTGAACGTGTCCTAGTGGTCGACGCCGAAGAAGTCTCATTCGACATCCTGGCAAGGGGTGGCGCACACACCCTCGGTCAAAAAGTAAATGCTGACATTTCACAATTGACCTCGTTGCCGACGGCAGTTCGGATCGAGATCGACTTTGATCTGACGAGTGCTCCAGCAGCGCTGGATATTGTTACCAGTCAGCACGATGGATCACCAACGATGGGAAGTGCCTACCCTGAACGGAGCCGTCGACCAACAACCGACAGGTCGGCCGGTTGGGTTGGACAAAGGAACGGTCTCCGACGCCGATGGGTTTCTACGACTGCAATTGCATGATCACTGGCGTCAGCCTGTCCGGAATCGGTGCCACGCTGGTCGTGCCGCAACGCATGGATGAGGGCTACCGCGACTGCCGGGATGGTTCGGCTCTGGTGGGCGGTCCGGCCGCCTACGTGCAGCTGATCGCCCCTGCGGTCTCGTCCTCGGCCAAGGTAGCCGTCGTGAAGCTACCGGACGGTTGACAAGGTCAAGATCGTCAAAATACTGTGCAGTAATATGAGTCCTGTCTCGCCGTTCGAAAACCTGAGAGGATCACTGTGCCAATCGACCTCGCCGTAGCGTAGGTGCTGTGTACGTACCTCGCGGCGGCGTGCGATTCGGGCACTACCCCCTCTTGTACGCGCCTCGAGCCTCGGGCATAGCCACGTAGCGCTCCAGTCTTCAGCGTCGATCGCTGATCAGTTGCTCTACTGAGCCCGCGGCACAGCTAGGTCCAGTCTGGGCCGAGCCTGCACCATCTCCTCGGGGCCCCGGGCCGCCTGCGGAATACGCGCGCCGCATCATTCGGGGCTCTTCGCTGAGCCTCGACCAAGTCGAAAGCCGTTATGTCGAAGCAGGAATTGTCTGCGTCGACCTACTTGTGAACTCGTTAGTTAGACCTACGAATTGATGGTGACATGACCTGCTCCGCGATCCGGATGGATATCGCGGGAGGTGGCCGTCCGCCGAGCGCCATCGCCCCGGAGCCGCGGTTGGAACGACGAATCGAGAACGCATTGCTGGCGGGGCGATCGGCAAACGTCTCCGAAAACGACTCAACGAGTTCTGGTCTCGATGAGATTCCTTTGCCGCTGGCGGCCGTTGACGGGTCCAGCTCCGTCGATGAGATCGAGGTCGGCGGTCCGTTCACCGAACTCGGACTCGAACGGCTCGGTGGCCGACAACAAACACACTCGTCAGAGGCTTATGGCGGGTCGCAGCATGCCTTGGGAAGGATGTTCAGAGGTGACCGGATCGGTGTTTGACGTCGCTATTGTTGGCATGTCCTGCAGAATGCCGGGCGCGGCCGATCTCGACAGTTACTGGCAGTTGCTCAGGGAGGGGCGCGCCGCGATCGGCGCAGTTCCCCCCGGACGGGAGAGCATCACCGAGCGGGCCGGATTCGTCGACACCGTAGGGGAGTTCGACGCGGACTTCTTCGGGGTCTCGCCCAATGAGGCGCGGGCGATCGATCCACAGCAGCTGCTCGCGCTGGAGTTGAGCTGGGAGGCGCTCGAGGACGCGGGGCTGGCCGCCGCGGCGCGCGAGGTCCGGCGGTGCGGTGTGTTCCTCGGCTGCACCGGAAGCGATTTCGCCGAAATCGTGGCCTCCCGGGGCGGCCCGGGTGTCAGCCGCCACTCGCTGTGGGGCGTCGGACGCGGCATCATCGCGAACCGCGTCTCGAATTACTTCGGTTTCAGCGGTCCGAGCATCCTGGTCGACAGCGCCCAGGCATCTTCGCTGGTCGCGGTGCATCTGGCGGTCGAGAGTCTGCGCAGCGGCGAGAGCGATGTGGCGCTGGCCGGCGGCCTGAACCTGATTCTGTCGCCGACGAGCGGTGAGCGTATCGAGCAGTTCGGCGCGCAGTCGGCGCTCGGCGCCTGCTATACCTTCGATGCGCGGGCCGACGGGTTCGTGCGCGGCGAGGGCGGCGGCATGGTGGTGCTGAAACCGCTGGCGCAGGCGGTCGCCGACGGCGACCGGATTCATGCCGTGATCCGCGGCAGTGCTGTCAACACCGGCAACGAACGCCGAGTGCTGAGCGCCCCGAGCCGGGATGCGCAGGCGGCGGCGATCCGCTCCGCTCTGACCGCGGCCGGTGTCGAAGCGCCGTCGGTGCAGTATGTCGAATTGCACGGCACGGGGACGCCCGCCGGTGATCCGGTGGAGGCTGCCGCGCTCGGCGAAACCTACGGCGCGGGCCGGGCACAGGATGCGCCGCTGGCCGTCGGATCGGTCAAGACGAATATCGGGCATCTGGAAGGTGCGTCCGGTATCGCGGGCCTCATCAAGACCGTGCTCTGTCTGACCCATCGGGAACTGGTGGCCAGCCTCAACTTCGAGACGCCGAATCCTCGAATTCCACTCGGCGACTTGGGTTTACGGGTGGTGACGGGCAGCGAGAACTGGCCGGTGGCCGGCGTGCGCAGGGCAGGTGTGTCGTCGTTCGGCATGGGGGGATCGAATGCCCACGTGATCGTGGAGGAGGCACCCGCCGTCGGGTCCGCCGGGTCCACGGTGGACCGCGCGGCCGGTGCGGTGCCGTGGGTGGTATCGGCCCGCAGCGAGGTCGGCGTGCGTGCGCAAGCGGCCCGGCTGCGGGAGTGGCTGCTCCGCCATACCGAGCTGGATGCGGTCGACGTGGCGTACTCGCTGCTGGCCACGCGAGCCCACATGGAGTGGCGCGGCAACGTCGTCGGGCGGGATCGAGCGGAACTGCTGGCCGGCTTGGCAGCCCTGGCCGACCCGATCGCGCCCGCTGTGGCCATCGAGCCGACAACCGCGCGGGCCGAGCAGCGGCGGGTCGCGTTCGTCTTCCCGGGGCAGGGCGGCCTATGGGAAGGCATGGCGCTGGGGCTGCTGGATGCGGGTGGGGTGTTCGCAGAGTCGATCGCCGAATGTGAAGCGGCGCTTGCGCCGTACGTGGACTGGTCGCTGGCGGCGGTGCTGCGTCGCGAAGGCGACGCGCCCTCGCTGGATCGCGAAGATGTGGCGCAGCCGGTGCTGTTCGCGGTGATGGTCTCGCTGGCCCGGATGTGGCAGGCGGCCGGCGTGGAGCCGGACATGGTGATCGGCCATTCCGACGGCGAGATCGCCGCCGCCCACGTTGCCGGCGGACTTTCGCTGGCTGATGCGGCACGTGTGGTGGCTCTCCGGTCGCAGGTGCCCGCCGATCGGCTGCTCGAGGAACTGGCGCCGATCCACCCGCGATCCGGGTCGGTGCCGTTCTTTTCCACGGTATTCGCCGACCGGTTGGATACGGCGGAACTGGACGCCGAATATTGGTATCGGTCGTTGCGGGAACCGGTTCGATTCGCCGATGCTGTTACGGCGCTGATCGGGGAAGGCGTCACCGGATTCGTCGAGGCAAGTCCGCATCCGGTGCTCACGACGGCCATCGGCGAAACCGCCGAGGCGGCCGGTGCGGCCGAGGGCATATCCATTGTCGGATCGTTGCGGCGCGGTGCGGGCGGCCCGGAACGGTTCATCGCGTCGCTGGCACAGGCCTACTGCGCCGGTTTGCCGGTGGATCCGCGCGCGCTGGTCTCCGGTGGGTCGCGGGTCGACCTTCCGCCATACGCGTTCCAGCGCCGTAACTTCTGGGTCGGTGCACCGGTCACTTCCGGTGGTCGCACCGATGTCACCGACGTCATTGCGGCAACCGAAAAGCGCATTTCCGAGGACCGAATTTCCGAGGGCGATGGGCAGACCGGAGCCTGGGACGACAGCCCGCTGGCCCGCACACTGCTGGCGGCCCCCGAATATCAGCGCGACACAGTAGTTCTCGATATCGTTCGTGAGCATGCTGCCGCCGTATTAGGCCACGAGTCGGCCCGATCTGTTCACCCCGACCTGCCGTTCACCGAGTCCGGCTTCGACTCCATCAGTGGGGTGGAGCTGCAGAACCGGCTGATGCGGGCCACCGGCGTGCCGCTGCCCGCGACGCTCATCTTCGACCATCCGACCGCGACCGCGGTCGCGGCGCTGCTACGGGCACGGGTCACCGGGACCGACCGCGGGCAGCGGCGGGTATCGCGGCGCACGACTTCGGACGAACCGATCGCGATCGTCGGCATGGGCGCCCGATTCCCGGGCGGTGTGCGGTCCGCCGAGGACCTGTGGGATCTGATGGCCACGGGCCGGGACGCGATCGGCGAATTCCCCACCGACCGCGGTTGGGACCTGGACCGGCTGTTCGACCCGGACCCCGACAAACCGGGCACGGTCTACGCGCGCCACGGTGGATTCCTCAGCAGCGCAGGCGATTTCGACCCCGGCTTCTTCGGTATCAGCCCCCGCGAAGCGTTGGCGATGGATCCGCAGCAGCGGCTGCTGCTGGAGACATCGTGGGAAGCCCTGGAGGACGCGGGTATCGACCCGATGTCGTTGCGGGGCAGCGATACCGGCGTATTCGCCGGTGCCTGCTCGTCGGGCTACTCGCGGCGGGTGACCGGCGACCTGGAGGGTTACCGGCTGACCGGCACTTCGCACAGCGTCATTTCCGGCCGCGTCGCGTACGTGTTCGGCCTGGAAGGACCGGCGGTGACGGTGGATACGGCGTGCTCGTCGTCGCTGGTGGCGTTGCACCTGGCCTGCCAGGCACTGCGCCAGGGTGACAGCTCGCTGGTGCTCGCCGGCGGCGTGACCATCGCGGCCAGCCCGTATCTGTTCGTGGACTTCGCCCGCCAGCGCGGCCTGTCACCGGACGGTCGCTGCAAGGCGTTCTCGGCTGCCGCCGACGGGGTGGCATGGTCGGAGGGCTCGGGTGTGCTCGTGCTGGAGCGGCTTTCGGATGCGCAGCGGCTCGGCCACAACATCGTGGCCGTTATTCGCGGTAGTGCGGTGAACCAAGATGGCGCGAGCAATGGTCTGACCGCACCGAACGGTCCGTCGCAGGAGCGGGTGATCGCGCAGGCCCTCGCCAATGCGGGGATTTCGGCGGCCGATGTGGACGCCGTGGAGGCACACGGGACCGGCACGACTCTGGGTGATCCGATCGAAGCACAGGCGTTGATCGCTGCCTACGGACAGGATCGCGGCGATCGGGAGCCGTTGCGGATCGGTTCCTTGAAGTCGAATATCGGCCATACCGTGGCCGCCGCCGGTGTGGCCGGTGTGATCAAGATGGTGCAGGCGATGCGGCACGAGCGGTTGCCGCGGACGCTGCACGCCGAAACGCCGTCGCCGCATGTGGATTGGGCCGCGGGCGCGGTGCGTCTGCTGACCGAAGCCGAACCGTGGACCGCAGGTGATCGGCTGCGCCGGGCGGGTGTGTCATCGTTCGGGATCAGCGGCACCAATGCGCATGTGATCCTCGAAGAAGCACCTGTCGCACCGGTAGCGGCGGCCGGCGGCGATATCGAAGACGTTGCGGGGCAGTCGAATATCACTGTGCCGGTCATCCCATTGCTGGTGTCGGGTAAGGGCGAGGCAGGTCTGCGTGCGCAGGCCGCCCGGCTGCGCGCGTGGTTGTCGGAGCGGTCGGAGGTCGACGTCGCGGATGCGGCCGCGGCGCTGGCGATGTCGCGGGCGCAGCTGGATTCGCGGAGTGTGGTCCTCGGCCGTGATCGGGACGAGTTGCTCGCCCGGTTGGCCGGTCTTGCCGAATCCGGCACCGGTACCGGCGTCATCGAAGGAGTCGTCGGTTCGGGGAAGACAGCCTTCTTGTTCACCGGTCAAGGTGCGCAGCGGGTCGGTATGGGCGCGGGCCTGTACGAGGCGTTCCCGGTATTCGCGGACGCATTGGATTCGGTATGCGCCGAGTTCGATCCGGTGTTGGAGTGCTCGCTCGAAGAGGTGATGTTCCGCGGCACTGGTGGCGATGGCGATGCCGCAGTTCTGGATCGGACCGAGTTCACCCAGCCCGCGTTGTTCGCGTTCGAGGTGGCGTTGTTCCGGTTGATCGAATCGTTCGGTGTGACACCGGATGTGTTGATCGGGCATTCGATCGGTGAGTTGGCGGCGGCGTATGTGGCGGGGGTGTGGTCGCTGGCGGATGCGTGTGCGTTGGTGGCGGCTCGGGGCCGGTTGATGGGTGCACTGCCCGTGGGTGGTGCCATGCTCGCCGCGGCGATCGGCGAAGAGCGAGCGGCGGATGTGGTTGCCGGGTTCGGCGATCGAGTGTCGGTCGCGGCGGTGAACGACCCGTCGTCGACGGTGTTGTCCGGGGATGTCGACGCCATCGATGAGATCGAGCGGCAGCTCCGCGCCACTGGAGTCAAGACGAATCGGTTGCGGGTCAGCCATGCTTTCCATTCGGCGCGAATGGATCCGATGCTGGCCGAGTTCCGTGCGGTGGCCGAAGGTATCGCGTACGAATCGCCGAGTCTCCCGATTGTGTCGAACGTTTCCGGTGCGCTCGCCGGGGGCGCGGTGACCGATCCGGAGTACTGGGTGCGACAGGTGCGGGGTTGTGTCCGATTCGCGCCGGGCGTCGATGCCCTGGTTGCGGGGGGCGTGCGACGGTTTGTCGAGGTCGGTCCGGATGCGGTGCTGGCGGCGATGACGCGTGGGTGTCTGGCCGAGAACCTCGAGGTCGAGTCGGCGTCGTCGGTGGTAGCGACCTCGCGGCGGGCGAGCGATGAGGTGACGCAGTTCGTCACCGCACTGGCGCAGGTTCATGTCTCGGGTGTGCGGGTGGATTGGCGTCCGCTGTTCGCGGGCCGAGAGGTGCGGCGAGTTCCGTTGCCCACCTACGCGTTCCAGCGTCGCCGGTTCTGGTTGCAGCCCGGCGGTGATGCGTCGCCGTCGTCGAATCATCCGATTTTGACCGGTGTGGTCGGGTTGGCGGGTTCTGACGAGTGGTTGTGCACCGGCCGGTTGTCATTGCGTACTCATCCGTGGATCGCGGACCACATGTCTTATGGCGTGGTGGTTGTGCCGAGCGCGACGTTGGTGGAGTTCCTTCTGGTCGCGGGCGGCCGGATCGGTTGCGGTGTGGTCGAGGAGCTCACGTTGCAGGCGCCGATCCTGCCGGGCGGGGACGATGAGGTCGAACTGCAGGTGTTGGTGCAGGCGCCGGATGAGTCGGGGCGGCGTCAGTTCGAGTTCTATTTCCGTAAGTCGTCGGATGACGAGTGGGTGCACAACGCGACCGGTGCGCTCGCTGCCGAGTGGGATGGCGATTCGGTGTTGCTGTCGCGGTTGCGCGGCGAGGAGTGGCCGCCCGCCGACGCCGAACCCGTTGACGCCACCCGGATTCCGGAGCAGATGTCGCAGGGCTCAGGGCTCGAATACGGTCCGGCGTTCACCGGTGTGCGTGCTGCGTGGCAGCGTGGCGACACGGTCTTCGCGGAGATCGCCCTGGATACCGATGTGGCGACGGAACCGGGACGCTTCGACCTGCATCCGGCCCTGCTGGATATGGCGCTGCATACCGGGCTCTCCCGGTTGGTGTGGCGGGACGCGGATTCCGATCCGGATACCGGCAGGTTGTTGTTCCGTTGGGGCGGTGCGCGATTCCATCCGCCGACGACCGAGGGCGAATGGCCTGCGGAGGTGACGTCGCTTCGGGTCATCGCGGTCGCGACCGGCGCGGAGACCATCTCCGTCGCGACCGTTGATCCGGATGGCAATCCGATCGTGTCCGTTGATGCGGTGGTGATGCGTCCGTACGACGTCAAGGAATTCCGGAGCGCTCTGTCCGATGTCGAAGCGAGCCTGTACGCGGTGCGTTGGGAGCACACCGCGGTAGGACCGGCCGACCGGTCCGCGTTGCCGATGGCGGTGCTCGCGGACACGACGGTGTCGGGGATCGGTGCGTCCTATGGATCGATTGCTGATGTCGTTGCGGCTGAACGTGTTCCGGGTGTGGTCGTGTGGCGCGCGGCTGAGCCGTCCGCCGATGATTCGGCCGACGATCCGGCAGCGGTTCGGGCGGGGGTGCTCGGCACGCTTGCGTTGCTGAAGTCCTGGCTTGCGCAGGAACGTTTGTCCGATGTCCGCTTGGCCGTGGTCACGGCGGGCGGCGCGGGGTTGCCCGGTGAGGTTCCGGATCTGGCCGCTGCTTCGGTGTGGGGATTGGTCCGTAGCGCGCAGTCGGAGAATCCGGAGCGGTTCGTCCTCATCGATGAGGACCCGGTCGCGCCGTTGGATGTCGATCGGATCGCGGCGGTGTTGCGGTCGGGGGAGTCGCAGGTCGCGGTGCGTGGTGGGGAGGTCCTGGTTCCTCGGCTGACGCGCGCGTCCGCGTCGGCGGACCTTGGTGCGCTGCCATCGTTGGGGGACGGGACGGTGTTGATCACCGGTGGTACGGGTGGGCTGGGTGCGTTGCTCGCCCGTCATCTGGTGGCCGAGCACGGTGTGCGCAGGCTGGTGCTGACCTCGCGGCGGGGACCCGACGCGGCAGGCGTCGCTGAGCTGGTCGCCGAATTGGCGCAGTCGGGGGCCGACGCTCGGGTGGTCGCGTGCGATATCGCGGACCGCGATGCGGTGCGAAAGCTGTTGGCCACCATCGATCCAGCTGTCGGATCGACCGCCATTGTCCATGCCGCGGGTGTGCTCGACGACGGCATCATCGAGACACTGACCGCCGAACAGGTGGATCGCGTGTTGGCGCCGAAGGTGGACGGGGCGTGGCATCTGCACGAGCTGACCGGCGACCGCGACCTGTCGGCGTTCGTGGTGTTCTCGTCGGTTGCGGGCGTTCTCGGGTCGGCCGGGCAGGGTAATTACGCCGCGGCGAACGGCTTCCTGGATGCGTTGGCGCAACAGCGGCGAGCGGCGGGGATGGCGGCGACGTCGTTGGCGTGGGGGCCGTGGAACCAGGGCAGCGGGATGACCGGTGGCCTGGATCGCGCTGCTGTCGCGCGGTGGGATCGGTTGGGGCTGGGGCAACTCGGTGACGGCGAGGGTCTGCGCCTGTTCGACGCCGCTCTCGCGCACTCGGATGCGCGGCTGGTGCCGATCCGGTTCGACGCGAGTGTATTGCGTCGCGAGTCCGATGCCGCTGTGGTTCCCGCGGTGCTGCGCGGATTCGTTCGGCGTTCGGCACGCCCGGCGCAGGCCGTGAAAGCTGCCTCGGCCGGACACGCGGCGGGTTCGTTGGGCGCCCGGCTGGCCGGGGTGCCGCAGGCGCAACGCGGCGAGGTAGTGCTGGAGGCGGTACGCGACCAGGTCGCCGCGGTGCTCGGGCACGACTCGGGCGAGTCGGTCGATGTCGGAAAGCCGTTCCGTGAGCTGGGTTTCGATTCGCTCGGGGCGGTGGAGTTCCGTAACCGGCTGGCCAAGGCGACCGGTATCCAGTTGCCCTCGACGTTGGTGTTCGACCATCCGACCCCGGCGGCGGTGGCGAAGCTGGTGCAGTCGCGCGTCGAGCCCGAGACGGTGGGCGAACCCGTCGAGAAGACTGTGCGCCGGGTGCGGGCGGACGAGCCGATCGCCATTGTCGGCATGGCCTGCCGGTATCCGGGTGGTGTCGAGTCCGCGGACGAACTGTGGCAGCTGGTGTTGTCCGAAACGGACGCCATCAGCGAGTTTCCGTCGGATCGCGGTTGGGCGCTGGACCGTCTGATTGATCCGGACCCCGACCATTCGGGGACGTCCTATTCCGGGAAGGGTGGCTTCCTGACGAACGCGGCGGATTTCGATGCGGGCTTTTTCGGGATCGGTCCGCGCGAGGCGATCGCGATGGATCCGCAGCAGCGGTTGCTGTTGGAGGTTTCGTGGGAGGCGTTGGAGCACGCGGGGATCGATCCGACGTCGTTGCGGGGCAGCGACACCGGTGTTTATACGGGGGTGATGTACCAGGACTACGAAACGCTGACGCGTAAGGCAGGGCCGGAGGTCGATGGGTATGTCGTGACCGGCGCCGTGGGGAGTGTGGTGTCCGGGCGGGTGGCGTATGCGTTGGGTTTGGAAGGGCCCGCGATGACGGTGGATACGGCGTGTTCGTCGTCGTTGGTGGCGTTGCATGTGGCGTGTCGGGCGTTGCGTCAGGGCGAGAGTTCGCTGGCGTTGGTGGGTGGTGCGACGGTGATGGCGACGCCGATGGTGTTCTTGGAGTTCTCCCGCAACCGCGGTCTGTCCTCGGACGGACGCTGCAAGTCGTTCTCCGCTGCGGCAGATGGTGTTTCGTGGTCGGAAGGCGCGGCCGTACTGGTGGTGGAGCGGCTGGCGGATGCGCAGCGGTTGGGCCACAACGTGCTCGCGGTGGTGCGGGGTAGCGCGATCAATCAGGATGGTGCGAGCAATGGTTTGACCGCGCCGAACGGTCCGTCGCAGGAGCGGGTGATCGCGGCGGCGTTGGCCGATGCCGGGTTGGCGCCCTCGGATGTGGATGCGGTGGAAGCGCACGGCACCGGGACGACCCTGGGTGATCCGATCGAGGCGCAGGCGCTGATCACCGCCTACGGTCAGGACCGGATGGAGCCGTTGCGCATCGGTTCGCTCAAGTCCAATATCGGGCATTCGCAGGCGGCCGCGGGTGTCGGTGGCGTGATCAAGATGGTGCAGGCCATGCGGCACGAAACCCTGCCGAAGACATTGCATGTCGACGCGTTGTCGCCGCATGTGGATTGGTCGGCGGGGTCGGTGCGGGTGTTGTCGGACGCGGAGCGGTGGCCCGTGGGCGATCGAGTGCGTCGGGCGGGGGTGTCGTCGTTCGGGATCAGCGGCACGAACGCGCACGTGATCCTCGAGGAACCCCCGGTGACCGTTGTCCCGCGGGTCGCTGGGCACAACGTCGTCCCCGCGTCCGCGTCGGATGTCGTTGCGTTGTTGGTGTCCGCGAAATCCGAGCGTGGTCTGCGGGCGCAGGCGGATCGATTGCGGCAGTGGATGGTCGTCCATCCCGATGCGGATGTGTGGGGTGTGGCGTCGTCACTGATCGATACGAGGGCGCTGTTGCCATGGCGTGGTGGCGTACTGGGTCGCGATCGGGAGGAGTTACTGGCCGGCCTGGCAGATCTTGCTTCTGGGACGGGATCGTCCACGACGGTCGAAGGTGTTGTGGGGTCGGGTAAGACGGCGTTCCTGTTCACCGGTCAGGGTGCGCAGCACCCAGGGATGGGTGCGGGGCTGTACCGGAAGTTTCCGGTGTTCGCGGCGGCGTTGGATGAGGTGTGCACCGAGTTCGATCGTCATCGCGGTGGGTCGTTGCGCGAGGTGATGTTCAACGCTCCCGAGGCGGGGTTGAGTCGGACGGAGTTCACGCAGCCCGCGTTGTTCGCGTTCGAGGTGGCGTTGTTCCGATTGCTGGAGTCGTTCGGCGTTGTCCCGGATGTGGTTGCGGGGCATTCGATCGGTGAGTTGGCGGCGGCGTATGTGGCGGGGGTGTGGTCGCTTGCGGACGCGTGTGTGTTGGTGGCGGCGCGTGGCCGGTTGATGGGTGGGTTGCCGGAGGGCGGGGCGATGTCGGCGGTTGCCGTGTCCGAGGACGAGGCGACGGCGCTGGTGGCCGGATACCCCGACCGGTTGTCGGTGGCCGCGGTGAATGGTCCGGAGGCGGTGGTGTTCTCGGGAGATGAGGATGCCATCGGTGAGATCGAGGAGCTGTTCGCGCAGCGGGGTCGCAAGACGCACCGATTGCGGGTCAGTCATGCGTTCCATTCGGTCCGGATGGAACCGATGTTGGCCGAGTTCCGTGCCGTAGCAGAGGGTTTGACGTATCGGGAGCCGTTATTGCCGATCGTGTCGAATGTGTCGGGTGCGCAGGCGGGCGATGCGGTGCGTGATCCGGAGTACTGGGTGGCGCAGGTGCGTGGTTGCGTGCGGTTCGCTCCCGGGGTGAACACGCTGGTCGAGTCCGGTGTGCGGAGATTCGTGGAGGTGGGCCCGGATGCGGTGCTCACCGCGATGACCCGGCAGTGCTTGGCGCAGCGTCCGGAGGTGGAGGCGAAGTCGATGGTGGTGGCGTCGTCCCGGCGATCGGTCGATGAGGTGGTCGGGTTCGTCACGGCTCTCGCACACGCCCACGCGGTGGGTATACCGGTGGACTGGACGCCGGTGTTCGCCGGACACGCCGCGGGCCGGGCGACGTTGCCTACCTACGCGTTCCAACATCAGCGCTACTGGGCTCAGCCGGTCGAAATGCCGGATGTGTGGCAGTCGGGTCTCGACGATGCGGGACATCCCCTGTTGGGCGCGATGGTGCGGCTGCCGGATTCCCGGGACGTGGTGTTCACAGGCAGGCTGTCGCAAGCCGGTCATCCTTGGCTGGCCGATCATGTCGTGGCCGGGGTGGCATTGCTGCCTGGTGCCGCCTTGGTGGAGTTGGCCCTGCACGTGGGAACGGTGGTGGACTGCCCGCGATTGGCGGAGCTGGTGATCGAGGCACCCCTGCCGCTGCCGGCCGCCGGTGCCGTCGACCTGCGAGTGGTAGCGGGCGGACCGGATGAAACCGGCGCACGGACGGTGTCGGTGTACTCGCGGTCGATCGGCGATGATGCGGACTCGCCCAGCGCCGATGCGGAACAGTGGATTCGCCACGCGGTCGCGACGGTTACCGCCGGGTCGGACACGCCCCCGGTCGACTCCGGCCCGGTGAGTTGGCCGCCCGCCGGTGCGACAGCGATAGCGATCGATCACGCGTACGCGGATCTGGCCGAGCGGGGCTATGAGTACGGACCGGCGTTCCGCGGGCTGACTGCCCTGTGGGGGCGCGACGGAGAGGTGTTCGCCGAGGTCGTACTGCCGGAGTCCGCACGATCGGACGCCGCGACATTCGGTGTGCATCCGGCATTGTTGGATGCCGCGCTGCACGCGATCCTGCTCGGTGGGCTGGTTCCCGATACCCGGGCAGGTGAGATCGCCGTCCCGTTCTCATGGGAGAACATTGCCCTGTATGTGTCGGGCGCGACCGCAGTGCGTATCCGTGCCGCCGCGACCGGCTCCGGGCCGGGGCGTGAGCGGATCACCGTAACCCTGGCCGATCCGGCGGGTATGGCCGTGGCCGATATCGGGGCACTGACGCTGCGGACCTTGTCGGCCGATGCGCTCGCACCGTCGCACCGTCGCACCGACGGCGTCGGCTACGAGGTGAACTGGGTCGCGCTACCCGAGCCTGCGGATGAGCCCACCGCGGCCGACGCCTGGAGCCCCGCCGATGACGGTGAAACCGTGACGATCGCGGGACGGGACGCGACGGTGTTGCGGCTCGACGCTCAGCGATGGAATGAGCTGTCGCGCGCCGACGCTACGGTCGTCGACGGCGATCTCCCGGTGGCGGTACGGGATCTGGTCACCGTCGTTGCGGCGCAGGTGCAGCGGCTGCTGACACAGGACCGGCTCATCGTCATGGTGACCCGACAGGCGGTCGCAGTACATCCGCACGAGCGGGTGGACCTGCCCACGGCAGCGGTGTGGGGTCTGCTGCGTACCGCACAGAGTGAGAATCCGGACCGGATTCTCCTCGTCGATGTCGAGGACTGGGCAGATTGTCGGCCCGCTGTGGCTCTGGCCTTGGTGACGGGCGACGAATCCCAGCTGGCCGTGCGGCGCGGGAAGGCACATGCGCCGCGCCTGATCCGCGGTGGTTCGAACCCGCTCGACGTCGCGTCGCGAAACACCCCGGCATGGGCGCTGATGCTGCGCGACAAGGGCACGTTGACCGGAGACAACTTCGTTGTGAGCGACCATCCGGGTGCGTTGGAACCGCTGGCACCAGGGCAGGTCCGGGTGAGCATGCGGTCGGTCGGCCTCAACTTCCGGGATGTGCTGATGGCGCTCGGTACCTATCCCGACAAGGAAGGTCGGCCCGGCGGTGAGGGAGCCGGAGTCGTCTTGGAGGTCGCCCCGGATGTGACCGAATTCGCGCCGGGCGATCGGGTTTTCGGGTTGATCCCGGGTGTCGGATCGGTGGCGGTGGTCGATCGCCGACTGCTCGCGCCGATGCCGCATGGCTGGTCGTTCGCGCAGGCCGCGGCGATTCCCATCGTCTACGCGACCGCCTACTACGGCCTTGTCGACCTCGCCGATGCGCGCCCCGGCGAGACGCTGCTGCTGCATGCGGCGACCGGTGGTGTCGGCCTGGCAGCCGTGCAACTCGCGCGACACCTGGGCCTGCGGTTGTTGGTCACCGCCAGTGAGCCGAAGTGGAATGTGTTGCGCGATTCGGGGTTCGACGACGCCGAGATCGGCAACTCGCGCACGTTGGATTTCGAGCAGAAGTTCCTCGATGCCACCGACGGTCGCGGTGTGGACATCGTATTGGATTCGCTGGCAGGCGAATTCGTGGATGCGTCGTTGCGTCTACTGCCGCGCGGCGGACGGTTCGTCGAGATGGGCATGCTCGACCGGCGTGATCCGGTCGAGGTGGCCGCCGAGTATCCGGGGGTGGACTACCACAGTTTCATGCTGATGGAGGCGGGTCCGGATCGGCTGCACGAGATTCTGACCGCTCTGGTCGATCTTTTCGAGGCCGGGACTTTGGCGCCGTACCCGACCATCGCGTGGGACATGCGGCAGGCGCCGGACGCCTACCGGTACCTGAGCCAGGCCCGGCATATCGGCAAGAACGTGCTCACCGTGCCGATGCCGTTGCGGCCCGATGGCACTGTTCTCATCACCGGCGGCACCGGAGGATTGGGCGCGGTGGCCGCGCGACACCTGATCACCGTGCACGGTGTGCGCAGGCTGGTGTTGGCGGGTAGACGTGGTCCGCAAGCGCCCGGCGCGGCCGAACTCACCGCCGAGCTGGCCGCGCTCGGTGCGCATGTGGAGGTGGTCGCGTGTGACGCGGCCGATCGAGCCGCACTGGACGCGGTGTTGGCGGCCATACCGTCACAGCATCCGTTGACCGGTGTCGTGCATGCGGCGGGTGTGCTGGCCGACGGTCTGCTCGCCACCATGACGCCGGAGCAGATCGCGACGGTGCTGCGGCCGAAGGTGAATGCGGCGTGGAATCTGCATGAGGCGACCAAGGACTTGGATCTGTCGGCGTTCGTGCTGTACTCCTCGATCGCGGGCGTGATCGGCAATCCGGGCCAGGCGAACTATGCGGCCGCCAATGTCTTTCTCGACGCGCTGGCGCAACACCGGCAGGTGGCCGGTCTGCCCGCGACGTCGGTGGCATGGGGGCCATGGCAGCAGAGCAGCGGTATGACCAGTGCCCTCGGCGAGGCCGACCTCGCCCGGTTGCGGCGGGAAGGTCTGCTTCCGCTGGGCAACGAGGACGGCATGGGGCTGTTCGACGCGGCATTGGCGGGCGGCAGGTCCATGTTCGTGGCGGTCCGGATCGACCGGGCCGCTCTCGGCGAGGCCGATCCCGATGATGTGCGCCCGGTCATGCGCGGCTTGTCGCGGCCGGCACGCCGCCGGGTGAGCGACCGGACGAGCGAGTCGCCGACCGCGTTGAATGGGCGCTCCGCAGGCTCCGCGTCTTTGGCGGCGCAACTGCTCGGCCGTGTCACAGCCGAGCAGGAACGCATCATCCTCGACGTGATCGGTGTTCAGGCGGCGGCCGTTCTCGGGCACACCGGTGCGGACGCGATGGCTCCGGACAAGCCGTTCAGCGATATCGGGTTCGATTCGCTCGGCGTCATGGAATTCCGCAACCGGCTGAAATCGGCTGTCGGAGTGCAGTTGTCCACGACCGCGATGTTCGACTACCCCACCCCGGAGGCGCTGGCCGGCTTCATCCGCCAGGAGATCGTTCCGGTCGACGACCCCGCGGAACGTATCACCGCCGAGATCGAGTCGCTGGTGCGCAGTTGCGCCGCGGCCGAGCTGTCGGCCGTGGACCGGTCGGCTATCACAAGCAAGTTGACCGCACTGTTGCGTGAGCTCGAAGGCAAGGACACCGGCGACATCGACCTGGGCGGCGGCGCCGAGAGTCTCGACACCGCGGACGACCGCGAGCTATTCGAATTCATCGACCAACTCAGTTGAAGCAAGTTCCGCGACCACCCCAGCTGAGCAAACACGATCTGGAGTTCCACCGATGGCCGACAACGACGAGCTACGCCGGTATCTGAAGAAGACCGCGAAGGAGCTCTACGAGACCAAACAACAACTGCGTGTGCTCACCGACCGGTCGCGGGAACCGATCGCGATCGTCGGTATGGCTTGCCGATATCCCGGTGGTGTGCGCTCCCCGGAAGATCTGTGGCGCATGACGGCGGACGGTGTGGATGCCATCGGGGACTACCCGACCGATCGAGGGTGGGACCTGGAACGGCTGTTCGACCCGGATCCGGATGCGCCGGGCAGCATTTACACCCGTGACGGTGGATTCCTCGACGCCATAGGCGATTTCGATGCGGCCTTCTTCGCGATCGGCCCGCGTGAGGCCGCGGCGATGGATCCGCAACAGCGCCTGATGTTGGAGGCGTCTTGGCAGGGGTTGGAGGACGCGGGTATCGACCCGGTGTCGTTGCGCGGCAGCGACACCGGCGTCTTCGCCGGCGTCATCCATCAGAACTACGGTCCCCGCATCGGCTCGCCGAATATCACCGCCGAGACCGAAGGCCATGCCTACCTGGGCGTTTCGAACGCTGTGCTGTCCGGGCGGATCGCGTACACGTTCGGCTTCAAGGGCCCGGCCATCTCGGTCGACACCGCCTGCTCGTCGTCGCTGGTGGCGTTGCATCTGGCGTGCCAGGCACTGCGGCAGGGTGATACGTCGCTGGCGTTGGCGGGTGGGGTGACCGTCATGTCGGATCCGTCTCTGCTGATCGCGTTCGCGCGTCAGCGGGCGTTGTCACCCGATGCGCGCTGCAAGGCATTCGCGGCCGCTGCCGACGGAACCGGTTTCTCCGAGGGGCTCGGAGTGCTGGTGTTGGAGCGGTTGTCGGATGCACAGCGGCTCGGTCACACCGTGCTGGCGGTGGTGCGTGGCAGTGCTGTCAATCAGGATGGTGCGAGCAACGGCTTGACCGCACCGAACGGTCCGTCACAGGAACGAGTGATCGCGGCCGCGCTGGCGAACGCGGGCCTGGACCCGTCGGATATCGACGCGGTAGAGGCGCACGGCACCGGCACGATGCTCGGGGATCCGATCGAGGCGCGGGCACTGATCAGCGCGTATGGCGCGCGGCGCGACAGCGCGCCGTTGCGTTTGGGATCGTTGAAGTCGAATGTCGGTCACACCTCGGCTGCCGCCGGGGTGGGCGGCGTGATCAAGATGGTTCAGGCCATGCGGTACGGCGTGCTGCCGAAGACGTTGCACGTGGATGCGCCCACCCCGCATGTGGATTGGTCCGCGGGTACGGTGCGGCTACTGCAGGACAGCGAGCCGTGGCCGGTGGGGGACCGGATCCGGCGAGCCGGGGTGTCGTCGTTCGGAGCCAGTGGTACCAACGCCCACCTCATACTCGAGGAAGCACCCGCCCATCCGGTCACCGTGGCGTCCGCGGACGGGCCCGAGCTGGCACCGGCCGCGAAACCCATTGTGGCCGATGTCGTTCCGTTGTTGATATCGGCCAAATCCGAGGAAGCCCTCCGTGCTCAGGCGGATCGACTGCGGCAGTGGTTGATCGACGATCCCGACGCCGATATATGGGATGTGGCGTATTCCTCGGCGACGTCGCGGGCGCAGTTGGATCGGCGCGGTGCGGTCGTGGGGCGTAACCGGGACGACCTGCTGGCGGGGCTGGCCGATATGGCCGCGGGTTCGCACGGCACGATCGAAGGGAATGCCGGTTCTGATAGGACCGCCTTCCTGTTCACGGGTCAGGGTGCGCAGCGGGTCGGTATGGGCGCGGACCTGTATCGGGCGTTCCCGGTGTTCGCGGCTGCGCTGGACGAGGTGTGCGCGCAGGTCGATCCGCTGTTGGAGCAGGCCAACCCGTCTCCGGACCACCACCCCTCGAGGAGCTCCGCGCTGTCCTTGAAGGACCTGATGTTCGCCGACGCCGATGGTGTGTTGGATCGGACCGAATTCACCCAACCGGCATTGTTCACGTTCGAGGTGGCGTTGTTCCGGTTGATCGAATCATTCGGTGTCACACCGGATCTGCTGATCGGGCATTCGATCGGTGAGTTGGCGGCGGCGTATGTGGCGGGGGTGTGGTCGCTCGCGGATGCGTGTGCGCTGGTGGTGTCGCGGGGCCGGTTGATGGGGGCCTTGCCGGTGGGCGGCGCGATGGTCGCGGTGGCGATCGGTGAGGCACGAGCTATTGATGTCGTCGCCGATTTCGCCGACCGGGTGTCGATCGCGGCGGTGAACGGTCCTTCGTCGACGGTGTTGTCCGGGGACGTCGATGCCATCGGTGAGATCGAGCGGCTGCTGTCCGGCGCGGGCGTGAAGACGAATCGATTGCGGGTCGGTCACGCGTTCCACTCGGCGCGGATGGATCCCATATTGGCCGAGTTCCGCTCTGTCGCTGAAGGATTGACGTATCGGGAGCCGTCGTTGCCGATCGTGTCGAACGTTTCGGCGGCCGTGGTCGCTGCCGAGCTGACCGATCCCGGGTACTGGGTCGAGCAGCTGCGGGGGTGTGTCCGGTTCGCACCGGGGATCGACGTTCTGGTCGAGGCAGGTGTGCGACGGTTCGTCGAGGTGGGCCCCGATGCGGTGTTGGCGGCAATGACGCGTGGCTGTCTGGCCGAGAACGCGGCGGTCGAGTCGGTGTCGTCGGTGGCGGCGGCTTCGCGGCGGTCGGTCGATGAGGTGCAGCAGTTCGTTACGTCCTTGGCACAGGTTCATGTCGCGGGTGCGCGGGTGGACTGGCGTTCGTGGTTCGCGGGTCGGGCGGCGCGTCGGATTCCGTTGCCTACCTACGCCTTCCAACATCGCCGTTTCTGGTTGTCGGGCGCCGTCGACGCGTCGCCGCCGTCGACGGATCATCCGATCCTGACGGGTGTGGTCGGATTGGCGGGTACCGACGAATGGTTGTTGACCGGCCGGTTCTCGTTGCGTACTCATCCGTGGATCGCCGATCACATGACCTACGGCGTGGTGGTTGTGCCGAGCGCGACGTTCATCGAGTTCCTTCTCGTCGCGGGCCGTCGGATCGGTTGCGGGGTCGTGGAGGAGCTCACCTTGCAGGCGCCGATTCTGCCGACCGCGGACGACGAGGTCGAGTTGCAGGTGCTGGTGCAGGCGGCGGACGAGTCCGGGCGGCGCCCGTTCGAGTTCTATTTCCGCACGTCCTCCGATGCCGAATGGATCCATAACGCCACCGGTGCACTGGGGGCCCGGTGGGATGGTGATTCGGCGTTGTTGTCGCGGCTGCGGGAGGAGCAATGGCCGCCCGTCGATACCGAGGTCGTGGACAGTGCGGCGCTTCCGGAGCGGATCGCGAAGCTGGCCGGGCTCGAGTACGGTCCGGCGTTCGTCGGTGTGCGTGCCGCGTGGCAACGCGACGACATGGTTTTCTCTGAGATCGTCTTGGACACCGATGCGGCGCCGGAGCCGGGACGGTACGACCTGCACCCCGCCCTGCTGGATATGGTCATGCACGCGGGATTCTCCGGGTTGCTGTGGCGCGATGCGGATTCCGATCCCGATACCGGCAGGTTGCTGTTCCGGTGGGGTGGTGCCCGTTTCCACGAGTCGGCAACCGATGGCGGGCAGTGGCCGGCCGAGGTGACCTCGCTTCGGGTCATCGCGGCGGCGACCGGAGCCGAGACCGTGTCGGTCGCGGCGCTCGATCCGGACGGCAATCCGGTCGTGTCGGTCGACGCGGTGGTGATGCGTCCATATGACGTGAAGGAATTCCGGAGCAGTCTCGTCGGTGACGAGGCGGGCCTGTACCAGGTGCGCTGGGAGCCCACCGCGGAATCGGTTGCGGGAGTGAGCCGACCCGCACCGTCCCTGGCGGTACTCGGGGATACGACAGTGGCGGGGATCGACACGGAATACGCGACGGTCGCCGATGTCGTTGCGGCCGAGGGTGTTCCCGATGTGGTGGTGTGGCGGGCAACCGAGTCCTTCGTGGCAGGTTCGGCCGTCGGTGGTCCGGAATCGGTGCGGATCAGGGTGCACGACGCGTTGGCGACGGTGCAGTCCCTGCTCGCCGAGGACCGGCTGTCCGATGTTCGGTTGGTCGTGGTGACGACAGGCGCGGTGGGATTGCCCGATGAGGCTCCGGATCCGGCCGCGGCGGCGGTGTGGGGATTGGTGCGCAGTGCGCAGTCGGAGCATCCGCAACGGTTCGTCCTCGTGGACGCGGATCCGGCCCGGCCGCTCGATGCGGAACGTATTGCGGCGGTATTGATTTCGGGCGAGCCGCAGGCGGCGGTCCGTGGTGCGGAGATTCTCGTTCCTCGGATGGTGCGCGCGTCCGCTTCCGACGATACGGAGATGCGGCCGTCGTTCGGGGACGGGACCGTGCTGATCACGGGCGGTACGGGTGGGCTGGGTGCGTTGTTCGCCCGTCATCTCGTTGCCGAGCACGGTGTGCGCAGTCTGGTATTGACCTCGCGCCGGGGACCCGAAGCGCCCGGTGCCGAGGAACTGGTTGCCGAATTGGCACAGGCCGGGGCCGAGGTTCGGGTCGTCGCATGCGATGTCGCCGACCGCGTCGCGGTGCGGAACCTGCTGGCGACGATCGATCCCGACACCGGACTGACCGCTGTCGTGCACACCGCGGGAATTCTGGACGACGGCACCGTCGAGTCGCTGACCGCTGACCAGGTGGATCGGGTGCTGGCGCCGAAGGTCGACGGGGCATGGCATCTGGACGAGCTGACTCGTGATCTGAATCTGTCCGCGTTCGTGGTGTTCTCGTCGATCGCGATGGTGCTGGGGTCGTCGGGGCAGGGCAACTATGCTGCGGCGAACGGTTTCCTGGACGCGTTGGCGCAGCGGCGGCGGGCCGCGGGGGCGGCCGCCACGTCGCTGGCGTGGGGGCCGTGGAACCAGGGCAGCGGTATGACCGGCGGCTTGAACCGCGCTGCCCTCGCGCGGTGGGATCGCTTGGGTCTCGGCCCGCTCGAAAGTGTCGAGGGGACAGGTCTTTTCGACGAAGCGCTCGCTCACTCGGATGCGCGTCTGGCTCCGATCCGGTTCGACGCGAGTATCTTGCGGCGCGAGTCCGATGTCGACGCGGTTCCGGCGGTGCTGCGCGGATTCGTGCCGCGTTCGACTCGCCCGACGCAACAGGCGGCGGTCGCCGCGGCGGCGGGCTCGCTGGCCGCCCGGTTGGCGGGTGTGCCGCAAGCGCGGCGTGGCGAGGTGGTGCTGGAGGTCGTGCTCGCACAGGCGGCGGCGGTGCTTGGGCACAATTCGGCCGCCGACATTCGTCTCGACCAGCGCTTCGACGAGATCGGATTCGATTCGCTGGGTGGCGTGGAGTTCCGGAACAGGCTCGGCAAGGCCACCGGCCTGCAATTGCCGTCGACGCTGGTGTTCGATCATCCGACCCCGGCGGCGGTGGCGAAGCTGGTGCAATCGCGCGTCGAGCCGACGGTGGGCGAACCCGTCAAGAAGGCTGTTCGCCGAGTCCGGGCGGACGAGCCGATTGCGATCGTGGGTATGGCCTGCCAGTTCCCCGGCGGCGTCGAATCACCGGACCAGCTGTGGGATCTCGTTGCGTCCGGAACCGATGCGACCGGCGATTTCCCGTCGGATCGGGGCTGGGATCTGGAGCGGCTGTTCGATGCGAATCCGGACAAGCCCGGTACCGTCTACACCCGGCGCGGCGGATTCCTCTACAACGCCGGTGATTTCGACCCGGGATTCTTCGGGATCGGTCCACGGGAGGCGTCCGCGATGGACCCGCAGCAACGTCTGCTGTTGGAGGTGTCCTGGGAGGCTCTGGAGGACGCGCGCATCGATCCGACGTCGTTGCGGGGCAGCGACACCGGGGTGTACGTCGGAGCGGGCTACTCGGGCTACATCGATCGGGTGGCCGGTGATCTGGAGGGCTACCGGCTCACCGGCACCACGAGCAGCGTGATGTCGGGACGGGTGGCCTACGTCCTCGGTCTCGAAGGCCCGGCGGTCACCGTGGACACCGCATGCTCGTCGTCGCTGGTCTCGCTGCACCTGGCCTGCCAAGCGCTGCGCCAGGGGGAGAGCTCGCTGGCGCTGGCGAGCGGCGTCACGGTCGCGGCCAGTCCTTACCTCTACGTCGATTTCGCGCGGCAGCGCGGTCTCTCGCCCGATGGACGTTGTAAGGCGTTCTCCGCGGCGGCAGATGGCGTCGCCTTCTCCGAGGGCGTCGGTGTACTGGTGCTCGAGCGGCTCTCCGACGCCCGGCGCCTGGGCCACAACGTCCTCGCCCTCGTGCGCGGCACAGCGGTGAACCAGGACGGGGCGAGCAACGGCTTGACCGCGCCGAACGGTCCGGCACAGGAGCGGGTGATCGCGGCGGCGTTGGCGAATGCCGGACTCGAGCCGTCGGATATCGACGCGGTGGAGGCGCACGGCACCGGGACGACGCTGGGTGATCCGATCGAAGCCCAGGCGCTGATCGCGGCGTATGGGCGCGACCGTGCGCAACGACCGCTGCGGATCGGATCGATCAAGTCGAATATCGGCCACACCGTGGCCGCGGCAGGTGTCGGTGGCGTGATCAAGATGGTGCAAGCGCTGCGCCACGAAACCCTGCCGAAGACACTGCATGCGGACGAGCCGAGCCCACACGTGGACTGGTCCGCGGGCGATGTCCAGCTGTTGACCGAGGCCCAGCCGTGGCCGGCCGGCGGACGGGTCCGTCGAGCGGGCGTGTCGTCGTTCGGTGTCAGCGGCACCAACGCACACGCGATCCTCGAGGAAGCGCCCGCCCCACCGCCGGTCGTCGCGCCACCGGCTACCGACCGTCCACGCACGGGGGTGCCTTGGCTGGTCTCGGCCAAGAATGAGACCGCCCTGCGGGCGCAGGCGGCGAAGCTGCAGAAGTGGCTGATCGATCACCCCGACGCCGATCCGGCGGATGTGGCGTATTCGCTCGCGACGACACGTGCGCAGCATGAGTCGCGGGCGGCGGTCCTCGGCGGTGATCGCGACGAACTGCTCGCGCGGCTGGCGCAGCTGGTCGCCGGATCCCCCTCGGCCGGAGTGGTTTCCGGCACGGTGGGCGCCGGGAAGACCGCCTTCCTGTTCAGCGGTCAGGGCGCGCAGCGGGTCGGTATGGGCGCGGGTCTGTCCGATGCCTTCCCGGTATTCGCCGCGGCGTTGGACGAGGTGTGTGCCCATTTCGATCCGCTGCTGGGATGTTCCCTGAAGCAGGCGATGTTCACCGGACACCTGATCGACGATCAGGGAGTCGCCGCGGAGACCGGGATCCTGGATCGGACACGATTGACCCAGCCCGCGCTGTTCGCGTTCGAAGTGGCGCTGTATCGGCTGTTGGATTCGTTCGGAGTTGTCCCGGATGTGTTGATCGGGCACTCGATCGGTGAACTGGCGGCAGCGTATGTAGCCGGTGTGTGGTCACTGGAGGACGCCTGCGAGCTGGTCGCGGCGCGCGGGCGGTTGATGGATGCGCTGCCGACGGGCGGTGCGATGCTCGCGGTCGCCGCGTCCGCAGCCGAAGTCGATGCGATGATCGCCGGATTCGGTGATCGGGTGTCGGTGGCGGCGGTGAATTCGCCGGTGGCCGTGGTGGTCTCGGGTGATGAGGATGCCGTCGACGAGATCGGTCGGCTGTTCGCCGATCGGGGTCGCAAGACGAGCCGATTGCGGGTGTCGCATGCGTTCCATTCCCAGCGAATGGAGCCGATGCTGGCCGAGTTCGAGACCCTGGTTGCGGCAGTAACCTTCAATGCCCCACGGATTCCGTTGGTGTCCAACATTTCTGGCCAGATGGCCGGCGAGGAGATCCTGAATCCGGGGTACTGGGTGTCGCAGGTGCGCGCCGCGGTGCGTTTCGCGCCCGGTGTCGAGACGCTGGTGGCCTCGGGCGTACGCCGGTTCCTCGAAGTCGGACCCGACGCGGTGCTGGCGGCGATGACGCGGCAGACACTTGCAGAGGATGTCGAGGCTCGATCGGTGGTTGCCGCGGCGGCTCGTCGGGATCACGACGAGGTCGAACAGGTCCTGACGATGCTCGGCCACGCGCATATCGCCGGAGTGGCTGTCGACTGGAAGCAGCTGTTCACCGCCCGCCGGACCTCACCAGTCGCCTTGCCCACCTATGCCTTCGAACATCGGCGGTACTGGCTCGAACCCAGCCTCGGGGAGCCCCGGCATGCATCGGAACACCCGCTGCTCACCGATGTGGTGCGAGTGGCCGACCGCGACGAATGGCTGTTCACGGGGCGGCTTTCGCTACGCACCCATCCATGGATCGCCGACCACACCACCTATGGTGTGGTGCTCGTCCCGAGCGCTGCGCTCATGGAGATGCTGCTGGTCGCGGGTCGGCGGATCGGCTGCGACGCCGTGGATGAGCTGACCCTCGAGGCGCCGATCCTCCCGCCGGCGGACGGCGATGTCGAACTGCAAGTACTGGTGCGGGAACCGGATTCGTCGGGACGACGACCGTTCACGTTCCACTACCGCCTCACCGGCGACGCCGCCGACAGTGAGTGGACGCGCAACGCCAGTGGCGTGTTGAGCGGTCAACAACTGATCGACATCGGACTCGTGGACATGCTGCGAAACGAGCCGTGGCCGCCGGTCGACGCCGAATCGGTGGACCCCGACTGGATTCCGGCCCAGGTGGCGCGGGTCGCCGGACTGGAATACGGTGCATCGTTCATCGGCCTCGACGCCGCGTGGCGCCGTGGCGACACCATCTTCTCCGAGGTCACGCTGAACCCGGAGATCCCGGCCGAGCGGTTCCAGCTGCATCCGGCGCTGTTCGATATGGCGCTACATGCCGGACTTGTCTGTTTGATCTGGTCCGACGAGAAGAGCGATCCTGCTGAGGGCAAACTCTTGTTCCGGTGGGGCGCAACGCAATTCCACACCACGGCCGAGGTCACGACGTTGCGGGTGATGGCCATCCAGCGCAGCGGTGAGACGATCAGTGTCGTCGCCGTCGACCAGGACGGAAATCCGGTGGTTTCCGTCGACGAAGTGGTCATGCGCTCCTACGACGTCCAGCAATTCGGCGCCACGCTGTCGGGTGGACGTGCGGCCCGGTACGGGTTGCGCTGGGCGGCGGTCGGGACGTCCGAGGGACTCACCCCGACCGGGAGCACAGCCGTGCTCGGAACCGCGCAGGTGCCCGGAATCGACGAGCGGTATCCGGATCTGGCGGCACTCGCTTCGGCGCCGACCGTCCCGGACGTTGTCGTCTGGTCCGAAGCCCCTGCACTGCAAGCTGATTCGCAATCGACCGCGAGTCATCGGGTGAAGGCCGCCCTGCACACGGTCAACGGCTGGCTGGCCGACGAGCGATTCGCACGGTCGCAGCTGGTTGTGCTGACCCGACGTGCGGCAGCCGTGCCCGATGAGGCGCCGGATACCGCATCGGCTGCGATATGGGGACTGATACGCAGCGCTCAGACCGAATATCCGGAGCGGATCGTGCTGCTCGACGCAGACGAACCCGATGGTGCACAGCATATTTCGGCCGAGGCGATCCGAGCCGCGATCACGACCGGAGAGCCGCAGCTGGCGGTGCGGGGCGACCGCGTCCTGGCGCCGCGGCTGGAGGCGGTGACATCCGCTGCGGTCGAGAAGGTTTCGTTCGGGTCCGGGACCGTGCTGATCACCGGCGGGACCGGGGGACTGGGCGCGCTGCTGGCCCGGCACCTGGTCACCGCGCACGGTGTGCGACGGCTACTGCTGGTATCTCGCCGTGGCGAGCGTGCCGACGGCGCAATGGAACTCGCGGCGGAGCTGTCCGGATTGGGCGCCGAGGCGCGGATCGCCGCCTATGATGTCTCCGACCGCGACGCGCTCGCAGATCTGCTGTCGGGCATTCCCGCGGAGCACCCACTCACCGGTGTCGTGCACACCGCGGGTGTGCTCGACGACGGCACGTTCCACACGCTCGCCGATGACCAGGTCGATCGGGTGTTCGCTCCCAAGGCCGAGGCGGCGTGGTATCTGCACGAGCTCACTCGCGATATGAATCTGTCCGCGTTCGTGATGTTCTCGTCGATTGCCGCAATGATCGGTTCACCGGGGCAAGCGAATTACGCTGCCGCGAACAGCTTCCTGGATGCCCTCGCGATGCAACGCCGCGCCGAAGGACTACCGGCACTCGCACTCGCCTGGGGTCCTTGGCAGCAGGACATCGGTATGACCGGCGTGCTGGATCGCTCCGCCATGGGCCGATTGGACCGAATGGGTCTGGCCCCGCTCGAGCGCACCGACGGCTTGCGGTTGTTCGACGAATCGCTGACCACGGCGGAACCGGTGTCAGCGCTGTTGCACCTGGATACCGACAAACTGCGCCTGGAAGCCCGTACCGGTCCGGTCCCGGCGGTGCTGCGCGGGTTCGTTCACACACGTGGTCGGTCGGCCACGACATCGAGTGGTGAACCCTCGCTCGGGGAGCGTCTGCACGGTGTGGCGGAGGCGAAGCGGCGTGGGGTCGTCCTGGATCTGGTGCGCGAACATGTGGCTGCGGTGCTGGGTTACGGGTCGGTCGACGACATCGGACCCGATCGCGGCTTCGACGAACTCGGCTTCGATTCCCTTGGCGGAGTCGAGTTCCGGAACCGGCTGTCGAAGGTGACGGGGCTGTCGCTGCCCTCGACCCTGGTATTCGACTACCCCACCGCGGGCGATATCGCCGACTACTTGCTGGCGCAGACCGTGGTGACGGCACCGACGCAACCCACATCGACGGTGCCCGACGACATCGCGCGGCTCGAGGTCCTGCTCGAGCGGATTATCGCGGGCGGCAGCGACAACGACGACACCGTCGCCGGATTGCGGGGTGTCAACGAGCGCCTGCGCAGCTTCCTGGGCGACAAGTGGTCGGACAGTGAATACGACGATCTCGAATTCCATTCCGACAGTGAACTTTTGGATCTGATCGACGAGGAGTTTGGTCCAGCATGAGCAACCCCGGCACCAGCAACGAGGAACGGCTCAGCCGGTATCTGCGCAAGCTCACCGGAGATCTCCGCGCCGCCAAGAAGCACATCCAGCACCTGGAAGACCGTGCCGGCGAACCGATCGCGATCGTCGGTATGAGCTGTCGCTACCCGGGCGGCGTCGAAACTCCGGCGCAGCTGTGGGAGTTGGTCGCCTCCAGCACCGACGCCGTCGGTCCGTTTCCGACGGACCGAGGCTGGGACCTCGAGCGTCTGTTCGATACCGATCCGGATAAGCCGGGGACCATCTACACCCGGGAAGGCGGATTCCTGGATGCGGCAGGCGATTTCGATCCGGGATTCTTCGGCATAGGTCCGCGCGAGGCCGCATCGATGGATCCGCAGCAGCGCCTGTTCTTGGAAGCGGCCTGGGAGGCATTGGAAGACGCCGGTATCGATCCGGCGTCGCTGCGCGGCGGCGACACCGGTGTATTCGCCGGCGTGATCCACCAGGACTACGGCCCCCGCGTGGGCTCGCCGGGCCTGAGCGCCGAATCGGAAGGCCATGCCTACCCGGGTGTTTCGGCCAGCGTCCTGTCCGGGCGCGTCTCCTTCATCTTCGGTTTCAAAGGCCCGGCGATCTCGGTGGACACCGCGTGCTCGTCGTCGCTGGTCGCCCTGCACCTCGCCTGTCAGTCATTGCGCCAGGGCGAGACCTCGCTCGCCCTGGTCGGCGGCGTCACCGTGATGCCCGACCCCACCCTGCTGATCGCATTCGGCCGGCAGCGGGCGCTGTCCCCCGATGCGCGGTGCAAGGCCTTCGCGGCAGCGGCGAACGGAACGGGATTCTCCGAGGGCCTCGGCATGCTCGCGGTCGAGCGGTTGTCGGACGCACGCCGTCACGGCCACCAGGTCCTCGCGGTCATCCGCGGCAGCGCGGTCAACCAGGACGGCGCCAGCAACCGGCTGACCGCCCCGAACGGTCCTTCGCAGGAGAAGGTGATCGCGGCGGCCCTCGCCAATGCCGGTCTGACGCCCGCCGACGTCGATGCGGTCGAAGCGCACGGCACCGGCACCAGCCTCGGCGACCCGATCGAGGCGCAGGCGCTGATCGCCGCCTACGGTCGCGATCGCGCCGGAGATCCGCTGCGTATCGGCTCGCTCAAGTCGAATATCGGACACACCTCCGCCGCGGCCGGTGTCGGTGGCGTGATCAAGATGGTGCAGGCGATGCGGCACGAAACGCTGCCCGCGACACTGCATGTCGATGCGCCGACCCCGCATGTGGACTGGTCGGCATCGGTGCGGCTACTCACCACGGCGGAACCGTGGCCGGCGGGCGAGCGGGTGCGTCGCGCTGGCGTGTCCTCCTTCGGCGCCAGCGGCACCAACGCGCACGTGATTCTGGAGGAGGCCCCCGCTCTGGAGCAGGCCCCTGCCGACCCGGAGGACGATGCCGCCGACGGTGGCGCGAAGGCAGTGGCGTCCGGTGTCTCCCCATGGCTGCTCTCGGCGAAAACCGAGGACGGCCTGCGTGCGCAGGCGGCCAAACTGCTGACATGGGTGACCGAAAACCCCGACCTGACAATCGATGACATCGGCTATTCGCTCTCGACGACCCGCGCCCGGCTGGACTGGCGGGGCGCGGTCGTGGCCGACGAGCGGGACACGATGCTCGCCGGACTGGCAGCGCTGGCCGAACACGGATCGGCGAGCTCCGCCCATGGCGTGGCGACGGGGCGGGCGGTCACACGTAAGGCAGCCTTCCTGTGCACCGGACAGGGTGCGCAGCGGGTCGGGATGGGAGGTGAACTGTACGAGGCGTTCCCGGTGTTCGCCGCCGCGCTGGACGAGATCTGCGAGCAGTTCGATCCACTACTGGGCGGTTCGCTCAAACGGTTGATGTTCACCGGTCAGCTGGTCGATGGTGGCCCTGCTGATGCCACTGTGCTGAACCGGACAGAGTTCACCCAGCCCGCGCTGTTCGCATACGAAGTCGCGCTGTGCCGACTCTTGGACTCGTTCGGCGTGACACCCGATGTCCTGGCCGGACATTCGGTCGGTGAGCTGGCCGCCGCGTATATCGCTGGTCTGTGGTCGCTGCCGGACGCCTGCCGGCTGGTCGCAGCCCGTGGTCGCCTCATGGGGCAGCTGCCCGAAGGCGGCGCGATGCTGGCCATCGCGGCGAGCGAGCGCGAGGTATCCGACGCGCTCGTCGACGACAAGCACCGAGTGTCCATCGCTGCGGTGAATTCTCCTGCAGCCGTTGTGGTTTCCGGTGACGAGGACGCGGTGGCGGCGCTCGAGCAGTGGTTCGCCGACCGCGGGCGGAAGACATCGCGGTTGACGGTGTCGCACGCATTCCATTCCCACCGGATGGATCCGATGCTGGCCGAGTTCGAATCTGTCGCACGGGATGTGACCTACCATCGCCCGCAGATTCCACTGGTATCGAATCTCTCCGGCCGGATTGCCGGCGATGAAGTGCTCGAACCCGCCTACTGGGTGCAGCAGGTGCGGGCGAGCGTTCAGTTCGCTCGGGGCGTAGACACTCTGGTGGCCTCGGGTGTGCGCCGATTCCTGGAAATCGGTCCGGATGCGGTGCTGACGGCAATGACCCGGCAATGCTTGCCCGAAGATATCGAATCGCAGTCGACGGTGGTCGCCGGGGCACGTCGCGGGCGGGCCGAGGTCGAGCAGTTGGTGAACTGCTTGGCGCACGCGTACACGGTCGGCGTCGATGTCGACTGGAGGGTGTTCTTCGCTGCCCGCTCGGTCTCGCGAGTGTCGTTGCCCACCTACGCTTTCCAGCGCCGTCGCTACTGGCTCGAGCCCGCTGCCGGCACCGCTGGTGTCGAATCCGTGGGATTGGGTGCGGTGGACCATCCGTTGCTGGGCGCGGTGGTGTCGGTACCGGAATCCGGTGGTGTGCTGTTGACCGGCCGGTTGTCGGTGGCGACACAGCCTTGGCTGGCCGACCACGCGGTTGCCGGGACGGTGTTGTTGCCGGGGACCGGGTTCGTGGAGTTGGCGTTGCGCGCCGGCGCCGTTGCCGGATGCCCGGTGATCGAGGAACTGACGCTGCACGCGCCACTGGTACTGCCCGCGACAGGCGGTGTGCAGATCCAGGTCGTCGTCGGCGGGCCCGAACCTGAGTTCTCGCAACGGCCGATATCGATCTACTCCCGCGGTGAACACGACCGCGACGCCGAGTGGGTACTGAACGCGCGGGGCCTGCTGACCACCCGAGACGATACGACCGAATCCGAACCAGAGGCATGGCCGCCGGCCGCGGCGACCGGTATCGATGTCGCGGCCGCGTACACGGGCCTGCTGGCGCGTGGCTACGACTACGGTCCGGCTTTCCAGGGTGTGCGGGCGTTGTGGCGACGCGGCGAGGAGGTGTTCGCCGAGATCGCCGCCGATGCCGACACTGGGGTGCGAGCCGAAGGATTCGGGATCCACCCGGCACTGCTGGATGCTGCCCTGCAGGCGGGACTGCTGGCCGGTGTGCTCGAAAGTGATGCGGGACAGGCGGAATCACCGTTCACGGTGCCGGCGGGGCAGGTGGTGTTGCCGTTCTCGTGGGAATCGGTGTCGCTGCATGCGGCCGACGCGTCGGTGCTGCGTGTGCGCCTGACCGCGACCGGATCGTCGGTGTCGGTGTGGGCGGCCGATGAGCAGGGACAACCGGTGCTGTCGGGATCGGTGACGACCCGGCCGATGCCACGGGAGCAGCTTGCCGCTGCCGCCGCGGGGACACGCGACGCGGCCGACTCGGTTCTCGAACTGGTGTGGTCACCGGCCGCATCCGAGTCCGCGGTGGTGGATGCGGGCGTGGGGTGGTGGGACCGGTTGGATCCGGAGTCACCGGTACCCCCGGTGGTGGTGCTCGAGGCCGGGTCCGGGTGGAACGAACATATGGGCACCGATGTGGTGACCGCTACCCATACCGAGGTCGCACGGATCCTCGCGGTGGTGCAGGCGTGGCTGGATCAGGATCGGTTCGCTTCGAGCACCCTGCTGATCGCCACGCGCGGCGCGGTCGCGCTGCCCGGTGCAGACCTCACCGACCTCGCGGGTGCCGCAGTCTGGGGCCTGGTGCGTACTGCGCAGACGGAGGATCCGGGTCGAATCGTCGTGGTCGATGCGGACACTGGCATCGACGAGCAATTCGCAGCTGCCGTGATGGCTGTGGACGAACCCCAGGTGGTCGTGCGCGCCGGCGTCACCTACACCGCTCGACTCACCCGCCCCACAACCGCGGCGTCTTCGGTGACGGGCGCTGATGCTTGCGCCTTCGGCGCGGGGACGGTGCTGATCACCGGCGGCACCGGCGGTTTGGGTGCGGTGGTGGCCCGGCACGTGGTGGCCGAGCACGGCGTGCGGTCGTTGCTGCTGGTGAGCCGCAGCGGTCCGCGGGCCGAAGGCGTGGCATCGCTCTGCGCCGAGCTGGAGCAATGGGGTGCACAGGTGCGGGTGGTGGCCTGCGACGTCACCGACGCCGACGCGGTGGCCGGGTTGCCGGCCGAAGTACCCGCGCAGTATCCGTTGACGGGCGTGATCCACGCCGCGGGCGTGCTCGACGACGGGATCATCGCGTCGTTGACCGCACCGCGGGTGGACGCGGTCCTGGCGCCGAAGGTGGACGCCGCCTGGCATCTGCACGAGGCGACCGCGGATCTGAATCTGGCTGCGTTCGTGGTGTTCTCGTCGGTGTCGGGCACGATCGGCGGACCCGGACAGGCCAACTACGCGGCCGCGAACACCTTCCTCGACGGTCTGGTGGCCCACCGTCGAGCACGAGGCTTGGCCGGCCAGTCGCTGGCGTGGGGTCCGTGGGCACGCTCGAGCGGTATGACCGGAAACCTGGGTGAGACCGATGTGGCCCGGATGAGCCGCGGCGGATTCACCGCGCTGCCGGATGAGCAGGCGTTGGCCGGCTGGAATGCGGTACTCGAACGAGGCGCGGCACATGCGGTGATCGCCGCGGTGGACATCGCCGCGATCCGCGCGCTGGCCGAGGCCGGACTCCTGCCTGCGCTGCTGCGGGAACTGGCACCGACAGTGGCCCGGCGCCCGGCGGCGACCTCGGCGGTGGTGTCGGGTCTGCAGCAACGGCTGGCCGGTCTGGACGCCGATCGGCAGCGGCAGGCGGTACTCGATACCGTGCGCACCCACAGCGCGGCCGTACTCGGTCATGACGGTGCGTCCGCGATCGATCCCGATCGCGCGTTCCAGGACCTGGGTTTCGATTCCCTGAGCGCGGTCGAGCTGCGCAACCGGCTCAAAACCGCCATCGGCCTGTCACTGCCGGCCGCGGTGGTCTTCGACTACCCGACACCCAGCGCGCTGGCCGAATACCTGACCGACGAGCTGATCGGCACCGCGCGGGACGTCGAGGTCACCGCCAGCAGAGCTGTCGACGACGAGCCGATCGCGATCGTCGGCATGGCATGCCGGTACCCGGGTGATGTCAGCTCGCCCGAGGATCTCTGGAAGTTGGTCTTCGACGGGATCGACGCGACATCGGAGTTCCCGGTCAATCGTGGGTGGGATACCGAACGGATTTACGATCCCACCGGCGAGACACCGAACAGCACATACACCCGCGAGGGTGGATTCCTGCACTCCGCAGGTGAATTCGATCCGGCGTTCTTCGGGATCAGTCCCAACGAAGCGGCATTGATGGATCCACAGCAGTTCCTGCTGCTGGAGACCTCATGGGAGGCGTTGGAGCGGGCGGGTATCGATCCGGCGGTGCTGCGTGGCAGTTCGACCGGGGTCTTCGCGGGCATGATGTACCACGACTACCCGGTCAACGCGAACTCGGGATCCATTGCCTCGGGCCGGGTTTCGTATGTATTCGGCCTGGAAGGGCCGTCGGTCACGGTGGATACGGCGTGTTCGTCGTCGCTGGTCGCTCTGCATCTGGCCGGGCAGTCGCTGCGGTCGGGGGAGTCCGATCTGGCGTTGGCCGGTGGTGTGGCGGTGATGGCTACGCCGGAGACCTTTGTGGAATTCAGTCGCCAGCGGGGGTTGTCCCCGGATGGGCGGAGTAAATCCTTCGCCGATGCCGCCGATGGTGTCGCCTGGTCCGAGGGTGCCGGTGTGCTGGTGTTGGAGCGGTTGTCCGACGCTCAGCGCAACGGTCATCAGGTTGTGGCGGTGATCGCGGGTTCGGCGGTGAATCAGGATGGTGCGTCGAACGGTTTGACCGCGCCGAATGGTCCGTCGCAGCGCCGGGTGATCCGTCAAGCCCTGGCCAATGCCGGGGTCTCGCCGGACGCGGTCGATGTCGTGGAAGCCCATGGCACCGGTACCACTTTGGGTGATCCGATCGAGGCGCAGGCGTTGCTGGCGACCTACGGTCAGGATCGGGATGCGGATCGTCCGTTGTGGTTGGGATCGTTGAAATCCAACATCGGTCACTCCCAAGCCGCCGCGGGTGTGGGTGGCGTGATCAAGATGGTCATGGCGATGCAGCACGGTCTGCTGCCCCGAACACTGCATGTGGATCGGCCCTCCACGAAGGTTGATTGGTCCGAAGGCCATGTGCGGTTGTTGACCGAGTCGGTGCCGTGGCCGGAGGTGGATCGGCCGCGTCGTGCCGGTGTGTCCTCGTTCGGTATCAGTGGAACCAACGCGCACGTCATCATCGAGCAGGCCCCGATCGTGGAATCTGCCCAGGCGTCGGCGGTCGACACCGTTCCGGCGGGCGGGTTGCTGCCGTGGGTGGTTTCGGCGCGCAATCGTGAGGCGCTTACCGCTCAGGCTGGGCGGCTGGCCTCGGCTGTGGCCGATCATGGCCTGGATCCGGTGGATGTCGGATTCTCGCTGGTGTCCACGCGCAGTGTGTTCGAGCATCGCGCTGTTGTCTCGGCCGATAACCGTGATGGTCTGCTCGCGGGAGCGCGGGCGCTGGCCGAGGGTGTGCCGGCACCGGGTGTGGTGACCGGCCGCGCGGTGTCCGGGTCGACAGGGCTGGTGTTCTCCGGTCAGGGTGCGCAGTGGGCGGGTATGGCTACTGAGTTGCGCGCGGCGTATCCGGTGTTCGCCGCGCATTTCGACACGATCGTTGCGCAGCTGGACCCGCTTCTGGGACAGCCGATTTCGCTGAGTGTGGCCTTGGCCGACGATGATTCGGTCGATGCGACGGTGTTCGCGCAGGCGGGGTTGTTCGCGTTCGAGGTGGCGCTGTTCCGCCTGCTGGAGTCGTGGGGTGTCCGGCCCGATGTGGTGGCCGGTCACTCGATCGGCGAGATCGCCGCGGCGTATGTCGCGGGAGTGATGTCGCTGGCGGATGCGTGTGTGCTGGTGGCGGCGCGTGGCCGGTTGATGCAGGCGCTGCCTGCCGGTGGAGCGATGGTCGCTGTCGGTGCGTCGGAAGCCGACGTGCTGCCGTTGCTGGCCGGCGGGGTGTCGATCGCGGCGATCAACGGTCCGGCGTCGGTGGTGCTCTCCGGTGTCGAAGACGCGGTCCTGGCTGTGGTGGACACGTGCGTCGAACGTGGTTGGCGCACGCATCGTTTGCGGGTCTCCCACGCCTTCCACTCGGCGTTGATGGAGCCCATGCTGGCCGAATTCGCCACGGCGATCCAGGGTCTGGAATTCACCCGCCCCAGCATTGCGCTGGTGTCCACGGTGACCGGTGCCCAGGTCGTCGACGAGATGACCGATCCGGCGTACTGGGTCGGTCAGGTCCGCGAGACCGTCCGTTTCGCCGATGCGGTGGTCACGGCTGGTGGTTTGGGCGTGGCCCGGTTCGCCGAGGTCGGCCCCGACGCGGTGTTGACCCCGATGGTCGCGCAGATCGTGGATGGTGCGGCTGCGGCCGCTGCGGTGGTGGCGTTGGCGCGTCGAGACCATGCCGATGTGTCCACCGTGCTGAGCGGGGTGGCCGGGTTGTTCGTGGCCGGTGCCGAGGTGGACTGGACCGGTCTCTACGCCGGAGCTCAGCGAATCGGCTTGCCTACCTACGCCTTCCAGCATGAACGGTTCTGGCTCGATGCCCGGCAGATATTGGCGCAGTCGTGGCTCGGTGCCGAACTGGGCGCAGTGACCGCTGTCGGGCTCGATGCGGTGGACCATCCCTTGCTCGGTGCTGTTGTGCCGCACCCGGAGTCGGGTGGGGTGAGCTTCACCGGCCGTTGGTCGGTGGACTCGGTGCAATGGTTGGCCGACCACAGCGTGCACGGAGTCGTATTGCTGCCGGGTACCGGATTCGTCGAGCTGGCCAGCTATGTCGGCGGTCTGCTGGGCTGCGCGGTGGTGGACGAGCTCGTCCTGCACACCGCGTTGACGTTGCCCGCCGAAGGCAGTGTCGCGGTACAGGTCGTGGTGGCCGCTGCCGACGAGGCCGGTCGCCGACGACTGACTGTCCATTCTCGACAGGCCGCAGCGGGTCCGTGGTCGCTCCACGCCGAGGGCGTGCTCGCCCCGGGTGACGTGGTGGCTGACTTCGATCTGACTTCGTGGCCTCCGGTTGGGGCGCAGCCGTTGCCCGTTGACAGTGCCTATGACGAGTTGCTCGAACTCGGATATGGGTATGGCCCGTTCTTCCAGGGCTTGCAGGCGGCATGGCGTCGTGGCGATGAATTGTTCGCCGAGGTCGCCCTACCGGACCCGCGGGCGGCCGAGGGCTTCGGGATCCATCCCGCATTGTTCGACTCGGCCCTGCACGCCGGGATCATTCATGGTCGTCGCAGCGACAGTGGTTCCGCGGTACTGCCTTTCGCCTGGAACCGTGTGGTCGTGCACTCGGCCGGCGCTGCCGCCGTGCGGGTACGGAGCGTCCCCGAAGGCGACAACTTCGCCGTGCAGATAGCCGATGACCAGGGCCGAGCGGTGCTGTCGGTGGGCGCGCTGGTGTCTCGGCCCGTATCGGCCGAGCGCCTGGGCGCGGACCGGGTGTCGGATGCCCTCTTCGGCGTGGAATGGGTCACCGTTGCGCCGTCGTCGGCGGCCAGCGTCGAGCCCGGCCGGGTGGCGGTACTCGGCTCCGGTCGTGATCTCGCGGCGTTGATCTCCGATCTGGATGCGGCCGAGGAGTCGGTCGTTCCTGACATCGTGCTGCTCGAGTGCCGGCTCCACGACGGTCCGCCGACAGCGGCGGCCCGGCAGAGCCTGACCGATGTGCTCGACACCGTCCAGGGTTGGCTGGCGGAAAGCCGTTTCGCCGGTTCCCGTTTGGTGGTACTCACCGAACGAGCTGTGGCCGTCGCGGATTCCGAGCAGGTGCGCTTGGATCAGGCGCCGGTGTGGGGTCTCCTGCGCGCGGCGCAGGCGGAACACCCGGATCGATTCCAGCTACTGGATCTGGATGCGGACGGCGACCCGTTCGCTGTCGCGACGGCGGTGGCAGCCGCTGCTGGGGAACCGGAGGCCGCGCTGCGCGGCACGACCGTGCTCGTACCGCGTCTGACCCGCCACGCACCGGGCGCGATCGTTCGGCTGACCGAGCCGGGCACCGTCCTGGTCACCGGTGGTACCGGTGGTCTGGGTGCGGTGATTGCTCGCCATCTGGTGACCGAACATGGTGTGGGGCACCTGCTTGTGACGTCTCGGCGCGGCCTGGACGCTCCCGGCGCTGCCGACCTACGCGATGAGCTCGTAGAGCTCGGTGCCGAAGTCACCATTGCCGCATGTGATGTGTCCGATCGGGACGCACTGGCCGCGCTGCTGCACGGTATCTCCGACGAGCATCCGCTGGTGGGTGTGGTGCACGCGGCCGGAATCGCGGACAACGGTGTGATCGAGTCGATGACGGCGGACCGGATCGGTAATGTGTTCCGGCCCAAGGCCGATGCCGCGTGGCATCTGCACGAGCTCACGCGCGAGCACTCGCTGTCACTGTTCGTGCTGCTGTCCTCGGCGGGTGGGCTCGTGCTGGCTGCTGGTCAAGCCAACTACGCCGCGGCGAATGTCTTCC
Source organism: Nocardia sp. CA-107356 (assembly GCF_050946365.1). NCBI lineage: Bacteria > Bacillati > Actinomycetota > Actinomycetes > Mycobacteriales > Nocardiaceae > Nocardia > Nocardia sp. CA-107356. The sequence goes on from NZ_CP191992.1 coordinate 1,953,192, forward strand.
TCGACGCCCTCGCGGCGCATCGTCGCAGTCTGGGATTGCCTGCGACCTCGATCGATTACGGCATGTGGGCGCGATCGAGCGGCCTTGGCACGGAGCTGTCCGAGGATGACTTCGATCGGATGCGCAGGCAGGGCTTCCCGCCGCTGACCGAGGCCGAGGGCCTGACACTGTTCGATGCGGCGATCGCCACCGATACCGCCCAGTTGGTCGCGCTGCGGGTCGATCCGGCGGTGCTTCGAACCCGCAACGAGCAGATCCCGGCTCTCGTCCGCGCGATCGCGCCGGCCCCTGTACGCCGGCACAGCCGGACCCCGGCGGGTCAGGCGTTCGTGCAGAAGCTGGCGGGCCTGGCGGAGGCCGATCGTGCCAGTGCTCTGGTCGAGCTCGTCCGCTCGGTGGCCGCTGGCATCCTCGGACATGCCTCCATCGATGCCGTTGAACCCCAGCAGGCTTTCCAGCAGCTCGGGTTCGACTCGTTGAGCGCCATCGAGTTCCGCAACAAACTCAACACCGCGACCGGTCTGCAATTGCCGGCCACGCTCATCTTCGACTACCCCAACCCGCAGATCGTCGCCGACTTCATCGGCTCGCAACTCACCGGCACCGAAGCTGTCGAAGAGCTCGCGGTCAGTCGGGTCCGAGCCGACGACGAGCCGATCGCGGTGGTGGCGATGGCCTGCCGCTATCCAGGTGGGGTCGCATCGCCGGAGGATCTGTGGAGTCTGGTCGTTTCGGGCGTTGATACCACCGGGGAGATGCCGGTGGATCGAGGCTGGGACATCGAGGGCATCTACGATCCCGAACCCGGTAAGGCGGGCAAGACCTATACGCGCAGCGGTGGGTTCTTGTACTCCGCAGCCGATTTCGACGCGGACTTCTTCGGGATCAGTCCCAACGAGTCCGCGGTGATGGATCCGCAGCAGCGGTTGCTGTTGGAGGTTTCCTGGGAGGCGCTGGAACGCGCCGGCATGGATCCGGCGGCGTTGCGTGGCAGCTCGACCGGGGTGTTCACCGGTCTCATGTACCACGACTACGCCCAAGCAACCGGGACCGGTAGCGGCGCCGCAGGCAGTTTGGTCTCGGGTCGGGTGTCGTATGTGTTCGGTCTGGAAGGGCCGTCGGTCACGGTGGATACGGCGTGTTCGTCGTCGCTGGTGGCACTGCATCTGGCCGGGCAGTCGCTGCGGTCGGGAGAGTGCGATCTGGCATTGGCCGGTGGCGTGGCGGTGATGGCGACGCCGGATATGTTCCTGGAATTCGGACGGCAGCGGGGCCTGTCGCCGGACGGGCGGTGCAAGTCGTTCGCCGATGCGGCCGATGGGGTCGGCTGGTCCGAGGGCGCCGGTGTGTTGGTGCTGGAGCGGTTGTCCGATGCCCGCCGCAACGGTCATCAGGTGCTGGCGGTGCTTGCCGGTTCGGCGGTGAATCAGGATGGCGCGTCCAACGGTTTCACCGCGCCGAATGGTCCGTCGCAGCAACGGGTGATCCGGCAGGCGTTGGCGAACGCCGGGCTGTCGCCGGTCGAGGTGGATGCGGTGGAAGCCCACGGCACCGGTACCACTTTGGGTGATCCGATCGAGGCGCAAGCGCTTTTGGCCACTTACGGGCAGGACCGTGATGCGGGTCGGCCGTTGTGGTTGGGGTCGTTGAAGTCGAATATCGGTCATGCTCAGGCTGCGGCGGGTGTGGGTGGTGTGATCAAGATGGTGATGGCGATGCGCCACGGTGTGTTGCCCCGAACGCTGCATGTCGATCAGCCCAGCACCAAGGTTGATTGGTCCGAGGGGCATGTGCGGTTGTTGACCGAATCGGTGGCGTGGCCGGAGGCGGATCGTCCGCGTCGTGCTGGTGTTTCGTCGTTCGGTATCAGTGGCACGAATGCTCACCTCATCGTGGAGCAGGCACCGGTGACCGTGCCGGTAGTGGAACAGGCTCCGGTGGCGAATTCGGTGCCGGCAATGTTGCCGTGGATGCTCTCGGCACGCAGTGGTGACGCTCTGGCCGGTCAAGCTGTGCGCCTGGAATCGTATGTGGGCGAACACGACTCGATCGCTATCGGCTTCTCGTTGGCGTCGACACGTGCTGTGTTCGAGCATCGGGCTGTTGTGGTGGCGGACAACCATGATCGTCTGCTCGCGGGCGTGCGTGCGGTGGCTGCTGGTGTGCCGGTACCGGGTGTGGTGTCCGGTCGTGTGGTGTCGGGTTCGACGGGTGTGGTGTTTTCGGGTCAGGGTGCGCAGTGGGCGGGTATGGCTGTCGAGCTTCGTGCCTATCCGGTGTTCGCTGCGGCTTTCGATGCGATTGTCGCTGAGTTGGATCCGTTGCTGGGGCAGCAGGTTTCGTTGAGTGCCGCTTTGGTGAGCGAGGATCTGGTCGACCAGACGGTGTTTGCGCAGGCGGGGTTGTTCGCGTTCGAGGTGGCGTTGTTCCGGCTGCTCGAATCCTGGGGTGTGCGTGCCGACGTCGTGGCGGGTCATTCGATCGGTGAGGTGGCTGCCGCGCATGTGGCCGGGGTCTTGTCGCTGGCGGATGCGTGTGTGTTGGTGGCTGCGCGTGGCCGGTTGATGCAGGGGTTGCCTGCTGGTGGGGCGATGGTTGCTGTGGGTGCGTCGGAGAGCGACGTGCTGGCGTTGTTGGTGGCTGGTGGGGTGTCGATCGCGGCGATCAATGGTCCGTCGTCGGTGGTGTTGTCCGGTGTCGAGGACGCGGTTCTGGCTGTTGTCGAGGCGTGTACCGAGCGTGGTTGGCGCACACACCGGTTGCGTGTGTCGCATGCTTTTCATTCGGTGTTGATGGAGCCGATGCTGGCTGAATTCGCTTCGGCGATTGAGGGTTTGGCGTTCGGTCGTCCGAGTGTCGCGTTGGTGTCGACGGTGACCGGTGGCCGGGTGACCGATGAGATGTCGGATCCGTCGTATTGGGTGGGTCAGGTTCGGGAGACGGTGCGGTTCGCTGATGCGGTGACCGCGATGGCGGGTCTGGGTGTGTCGAGGTTCGCCGAGGTCGGGCCCGATGCGGTGCTGACCCCGATGGTCGATCAGATCGTGGATGCCGGGCAGGCGGCTGCGACTTCTACGGTGGTGGCGCTGGCGCGTCGAGACCGGGCCGATGCGTTCACTCTGTTGAGCGGGGTGGCCGGGTTGTTCGTCTCCGGTGTCGACCTCGACTGGGCCGCTCTGTACGCCGGTACCGGGGCCCAGCGAATCGACTTGCCCACCTACGCATTCCAGCGTCGGCGTTATTGGATGCTCGACGGGTCTGCCGGTAGTGGTGATGCCCGGGCGATGGGTCTCGTCGCTACCGGGCACCCTCTGGTTTCGGTGGTGGTATCACAACCGGACACCGGTGCGGTGATCCTGACCGGTCGCCTGTCGGTGCAGACGCATCCTTGGTTGGCCGATCACATGGTGCTGGGCACCGTGCTGTTCCCTGGTACCGGTTTGGTCGAACTCGCCCTACACGCCGGGGAGCAGGTGGGCTGTTCGACTCTGGAGGACTTGGTCCTGCAGGCTCCGCTGGTGCTGTCGGAGTTCGGCGGGGTTGCGGTGCGCATTGGGGTCGGTGCCGAGGACGAGACGGGGCGTCGCGCGGTGCGGATCTTCTCCTGCCCCGACGATGACATCGATTCGACGCCGTCGTGGACACTGAACGCCGAAGGCGTGCTCGCGCCGGATGACGTGGTGGCTGCTGTCGACCTCGCCTCGTGGCCTCCGGCCGGTGCGCAGCCGTTGGACATCGACGGTGTCTATGACGAGCTGCTCGATGCCGGCTATGGGTACGGTCCCCTCTTCCAGGGTTTGCAGGCGGCATGGCAGCGCGGCAATGAATTGTTCGCCGAGGTCGCGCTACCGGACCCGCAGGACGCCGCGGGTTTCGGGATCCATCCGGCGCTGCTCGATGCCGCTATGCATGCGCTGCGGTTGGCCGGCTACCTGCCTTCGGAGGGAACCGGACTCGCGTTGCCGTTCGAGTGGTCCGGTGTCACTGTGCACGCGGCGGGGGCCAGCGCGTTGCGCGTTCGGCTGACCCGCGTCGGCGACCACGCTGTGGCTGTGGATCTGGCAGATCCGACCGGGGCCGCGGTAGCGACGGTGCGGCATTTGGCTTCCCGGCCAATCGATCCCGCGCAGCTCACGGCTGGCGCATCGACTGTCACCAATGCGCTGTTCCAGGTCGACTGGACACCGATCTCGATATCCGAGGCCGAGGTCAGCGCAGTGTCGTGGGCGGATCTCGGTGACGAGGTTCCGGCCGCGGTGGTGTTGGACTGCCCGGCGGGTAATGAGCCCGCCGCTGTTCGCGCTGCGACTCACGATGTGCTGCACGTGCTGCAGTCCTGGATCGCCGATCGTCGGTTCAGTGAATCCGTGCTGGTGGTTCGGACCAGTGGTGCGGTATCGGTTGCCGGGGAGGACATTCCGAATCTGGCCGGTGCTGCCGTGTGTGGTCTGGTTCGTTCGGCACAGGGGGAACACCCCGGCCGGATCGTGTTGATAGACACCGATTCTGAACTCGACGGGCTGCTCGGCGGGATTCTGGCCGCCGAGGAACCGCAGGTGGCCGTGCGTCGCGGGCAGGTACACAGTGCGCGCCTCGCCCGAGCGGCTTCGGCGACCACTTCGGCGCTCAGCTCCTCGTTCGGTCCGGACGAAACTGTCCTGATCACCGGTGCCAGCGGCTTCCTCGGTGGATTGTTCGCGCGGCACCTGGTCAACGCCAACGGTGCCCGTCACTTGCTGTTGCTGAGCAGGCGCGGTGAGTCCGCTCCCGGCTCCACTGAGCTGCGGGCGGAGTTGCAGCGTCTCGGTGCGGAGGTCGAGTTCGTCGCCTGCGATGTCGCCGACCGTGGCGCGCTCGCCGAGGTATTGGCCGATGTCCCAGCGAGTCGTCCACTCAGCGGTGTTTTCCACACGGCCGGTGTGCTCGACGATGCGGCCATCGCTTCGCTTACCCCGGACCGGATGGACGTGGTGTTGCGGCCCAAGGTCGATGCCGCCCTGCATCTGCACGAACTGACCGCCGATCTGCCGTTGACGGCGTTCGTGCTGTTCAGTTCGGCGGCCGGTGCGTTCGGCAACCCTGGTCAGGGCAACTATGCCGCGGCCAACGCCTGCTTGGACGCTTTGGCGGTGCACCGCAGGGCATCCGGGCGCTCCGGACAATCTCTTGCGTGGGGTCTGTGGAGCATGGACGGGGGTATGGCCGCGGAACTCAGCGACGTCGACCGGCACCGCATGTCTCGGTCGGGCATGCTGCCGCTGTCGGAAGAACAGGGCTTGGCGTTGTTCGCCGCCGCCGCCCAGATCGATACGGCGGCTCCCATCCTCGCCCGTCTCGATCTGGAGAGCCTCCGCAGCGCAGGATTCGCCGCGGCACTGCTTTCCGGTCTGATCCCTGCTCGCCGCAAGACAGCCTCGGATGCACCCACGGCGCTCCGTGCTCGTTTGGCGAACACTCCTGACAGCGAACGCCTCGGTGTGCTGGTCGACATCGTTCGTGCTCAGGTCGCGGCGGTTCTGGGTCATCAGAACGCGAATGCGGTCGCAGCCGACAGAGCCTTCAACGAGTTGGGCTTCGATTCGATCACCGCTATCGAGTTCCGTAACGCCCTCAAAACCGTTACGGGCCTGCGGTTGCCGGCGACTCTGGTGTTCGATTACCCGTCACCGCAGGCTTTGGCCGAATACCTGGCCGAGGAGTTCACCGACCACCACGACGCTGACCAGTCGACAGATCAATCAGAAAACGACATTCGTAGAGCCCTCCAGACCATCCCCCTCACCCGTCTCCGCGAGACGGGCCTGCTGGATGCACTCATGAAGCTCACACAGGGGCAGGAAAGCCACAGCGAGATTGATCAGAGCATCACGGATGAATCGATCGACGAGCTCGATATCGATGACTTGATCGATATGGCCTACAACAACTCATCAGAAGACTGACGGCGGAAGAGCTAGAACAATAATGACGAAGCCCGACGACAATACTCAGAAGCTCGCTCAGGCGTTGCGTGTCTCGCTCAAGGAGACCGAGCGGTTGCGTGCCCGCAACCGCAAGCTCGACGCAGCCCTTCGCGAACCTATTGCGATTGTGGGTATGGCGTGTCGGTATCCGGGTGGGGTCAGTTCTCCTGAGGATCTGTGGAGGTTGGTCTCGGACGGGACCGACGCAACGTCGGAGTTCCCCGAAAACCGAGGCTGGGACACGGAACGCCTTTACGATCACACCGGCGAGACACCGAACAGCAGTTACACCCGCGAGGGTGGCTTCCTCCATTCCGCTGGCGAGTTCGATCCGGCGTTCTTCAATATCAGTCCCAATGAAGCCGCGCTGATGGATCCACAGCAGTTTCTGCTGCTGGAGACCTCATGGGAGGCGTTCGAGCGGGCCGGCGTCGATCCCGGCTCGCTGAAGGGAAGCCGGACCGGTGTGTGGGTCGGCATGATGTATCACGACTATCCGGCCAATGCGAATTCGGGATCCATCGCTTCCGGTCGAGTCTCGTATGTATTCGGTCTGGAAGGGCCGTCGGTCACCGTGGACACGGCGTGCTCGTCGTCATTGGTGGCAATGCATTCGGCTGCGGCATCGTTGCGGTCGGGTGAGTGTGATCTGGCGTTGGCCGGTGGTGTGGCGGTAATGGCTTCCCCGGAGACATTCGTAGAGTTCAGCCGCCAGCGGGGTTTGGCCCCGGATGGGCGGTGTAAGTCGTTCTCCGATACGGCCGATGGGGTGGGCTGGTCGGAAGGCGTTGGCGTACTGGTGTTGGAGCGGCTGTCCGACGCTCAGCGCAATGGTCATCAGGTTCTTGCGGTGATCGCTGGTTCGGCGGTGAATCAGGATGGTGCGTCGAATGGTTTGACCGCGCCCAATGGTCCGTCGCAACGGCGGGTGATCCGGCAGGCGTTGGCCAATGCCGGGGTGTCCCCGGTCGAGGTCGATGTGGTCGAAGCCCACGGCACCGGTACCACTTTGGGTGATCCGATCGAGGCACAAGCGCTTTTGGCCACCTATGGACAGGACCGTGACCCGGATCGGCCGTTGTGGTTGGGGTCGTTGAAGTCCAACATCGGTCACGCTCAGGCTGCGGCGGGTGTGGGTGGTGTGATCAAGATGGTGATGGCGATGCGCCACGGTGTGCTGCCCAAGACGCTGCATGTCGATGCACCCAGCACCAAGGTCGATTGGTCCGGCGGCCACGTCCGGTTGTTGACCGAATCGGTGGCGTGGCCGGAGACCGATCGTCCGCGTCGTGCCGGTGTGTCGTCGTTCGGTATCAGTGGCACGAATGCTCACGTCATCGTCGAGCAGGCCCCGGTGGCCGAGCCCGTGGTGGATCAGGATCCGGTGCCGGTGGCGAAGACTGTCCCGGCCGGTGGGTTGCTGCCGTGGGTGGTTTCGGCCCGCAGCGGTGAGGCTCTTGCCGGTCAGGCGGCTCGTTTGACATCGCATGTGGGCGAACACGATCCGATTGATATCGGTTTCTCGCTGGCGTCCACGCGTGCTGTGTTCGAGCATCGGGCTGTGGTCGTGGCCGAGGGCCGTGATGGTCTGCTGGCGGGGGCACGGGCGCTGGGGCGCACCGAAACCGCTTCGGGTGTGGTGTCCGGTCGTGTGGTGTCGGGTTCGACGGGTGTGGTGTTTTCGGGTCAGGGTGCGCAATGGGCCGGTATGGCTACTGAACTGCATGGTGCGTATCCGGTGTTCGCCGAAGCTTTCGATGCGATTGTCACTGAGTTGGATCCGCTGCTGGGGCAATCGGTTTCGTTGAGTGCGGCGTTGGCGTCGGAGGATCTGGTCGACCAGACGGTGTTTGCGCAGGCGGGGTTGTTCGCGTTCGAGGTGGCGTTGTTCCGGCTGCTCGAATCCTGGGGTGTGCGTGCCGACGTCGTGGCGGGTCATTCGATCGGTGAGGTGGCTGCTGCGCATGTGGCCGGGGTGTTGTCGTTGGGGGATGCGTGTGTGTTGGTGGCTGCTCGTGGCCGGTTGATGCAGGGGTTGCCTGCTGGTGGGGCGATGGTTGCTGTGGGTGCCTCGGAGACCGACGTGCTGCGGTTGTTGGTGGCTGGTGGGGTGTCGATCGCGGCGATCAATGGTCCGTCGTCGGTGGTGTTGTCCGGTGTCGAGGACGCGGTTTTGGCTGTTGTCGAGGCGTGTACCGAGCGTGGTTGGCGGACGCACCGGTTGCGTGTGTCGCATGCTTTTCATTCGGTGTTGATGGAGCCGATGCTGGCTGAATTCGCTTCGGCGATTGAGGGTTTGGCGTTCGGTCGTCCGAGTGTCGCGTTGGTGTCGACGGTGACTGGTGGCCGGGTGACCGATGAGATGTCGGATCCGTCGTATTGGGTGGGTCAGGTTCGTGACTCGGTGCGGTTCGCTGATGCGGTGACCGCGATGGCGGGTCTGGGTGTGTCGAGGTTCGCCGAGGTCGGGCCCGATGCGGTGTTGACCCCGATGATCGCCCAAACACTCGATGACGGGGCTGCTGCGGTGGTGGCGTTGGCTCGTCGGGGCCAGGCGGATGCGGCGGCCGTGCTCGGTGGAGTGGCCGGGTTGTTCGTGGCCGGCGCGCACGTCGACTGGGCCGGTGTGTACGCCGGTACCGGAGCTGAGCGAATCGACTTGCCCACCTACGCCTTCCACCATGAGCGCTTCTGGCTCGATGCCAAGCAGATGTTGGCCCAGTCGTGGCTGGGAGCCGAATTGGGTGGGGTCAGCTCTGTCGGGCTGGATGTGGTGGATCATCCGTTGCTGGGTGCTGTTGTGCCGCATCCGGATTCGGGTGGGGTGAGTTTCACCGGCCGGTGGTCGGTGGACTCGGTGCAATGGTTGGCCGACCACAGCGTGCTCGGCACCGTGCTGCTGCCGGGCACCGGATTTGTCGAGCTGGCCAGCTACGTCGGCGGTGTCCTTGGCTGCGCTGTGGTGGACGAGCTCGTCCTGCATACTCCGTTGACCCTGCCCGCCGAGGGCAGTGTCGCGGTACAGGTCGTGGTGGCCGCCGCCGATGAGGCGGGTCGTCGACGACTGAGTGTCCACTCTCGGCAGGCGGGCGAGGGTCCGTGGCTGCTGCACGCCGAGGGTGTGCTGGCGCCGGGTGAGGTGGTGGCTGATTTCGACCTCGCCTCCTGGCCTCCGGCGGGTGCGCAACCGTTGGACATCGATGGTGCGTATGACGAGCTGCTCGGTATCGGCTATGGGTATGGCCCGTTCTTCCAGGGTTTGCAGGCGGCGTGGCAGCGCGGTGCGGAGTTGTTCGCCGAGGTCGCGCTGCCGGATCCGCAGGAGGCCAAGGGTTTCGGGATTCATCCGGCGCTGTTCGATTCGGCGTTGCATGCCGGGATCGTTCATGGCCTTCGCGGTGGTGGCGAGGGTTTCCCGGCGCTGCCGTTCACTTGGAACCAGGTGGTGGTGCACTCGGTCGGTGCTAGCGCGGTGCGGGTTCGTATCGTGCTGCAAGGCAACAGATTCGCCGTGCAGATAGCCGATGAGCAGGGCCAGCCGGTGCTGTCGGTGGGTGCTCTGGTTTCTCGGCCCGTGTCGGCCGATCGCCTGGGCACCGACCGGGTGTCGGAGTCGCTTTTCGGTGTGGATTGGGTCACTGCTTCGTTGTCGTCGTCGGCGAGTGTCGAGCCGGACCGGGTGGCGGTACTCGGTTCCGGCCAGAGCTCTGCTGGGGTGCGGCGTTATCGCGATCTCGCGGCCTTGATCACCGATCTCGATGCGACTCCCGACTCGGTTGTTCCGGACTTCGTGTTGTTCGAGTGTCCCCTCCACGACGGCGTGCCGCCACAGGCTGCACGGGAGGTCGTAGGCGACGTCCTCGACATCGTTCAGGGTTGGCTGGCCGATACTCGTTTCGCTGGTTCCCGTTTGGTTGTGCTCACCGAACAAGCTGTCGCCGTTGCCGATTCCGAGCAGGTACGCCTGGATCAGGCGCCGGTGTGGGGGTTGCTGCGCGCCGCGCAGGCGGAACACCCGGGTCGATTCCAGCTGGTAGACCTCGATCAGAACGACCTGGATCAGGACCGTGACCCGGTCTCTGTTGCGACCGCAGCAGCGGCTGCCGCGGCGGAACCGGAGGCCGCGCTGCGCGGTACGACAATGCTCGTGCCGCGTCTGACCCGCCACGCACCCGGTGCGATTGCTCGACTGACCGAGCCTGGCACCGTCTTGGTGACCGGTGGCACCGGTGGTCTCGGTGCGGTGATCGCTCGCCATCTCGTGACCGAACATCGTGTGCGCCATCTGCTGCTGACATCTCGGCGTGGCCTGGATGCTCCTGGCGCTGCCGAACTGCGCGAGGAGTTGGTCGAGCTCGGTGCCGAGGTCACCATTGCCGTCTGCGATGTGTCCGATCGGGATGCGCTGGCCGCACTGGTCGACACCATCGCGGCCCGGCATCCGCTGGTGGGTGTGGTGCACGCGGCCGGAATCGCCGACAACGGTGTGATCGAGTCGATCACGCCGGACCGGATCGATCAGGTGTTCCGGCCCAAGGTCGATGCGGCCTGGCACCTGCACGAACTCACTCACGATCACGCGTTGTCGCTGTTCGTGCTGCTGTCTTCGGCGGGTGGGTTGGTGCTGGCCGCCGGTCAAGCCAACTACGCCGCAGCGAATGTCTTCCTCGATTCCCTTGCGGCGCATCGTCGCAGCTCGGGACTGCCCGCGACCTCCCTGGACTACGGACTCTGGGCGAGATCGAGCGGGCTCGGCGCGGAGCTGTCCGAACACGACTTCGATCGGATGCGCAGGCAGGGTTTCCCGCCCCTTTCCGAGGCCGAGGGTCTGGCGTTGTTCGATGCGGCGATAGCGACGGATACGGCCCAATTGGTGGCGCTGCGGGTCGATCCGGCCGTGCTGCGGACTCGCGGTGAGCAGATTCCCGCCCTGGTCCGCGCGATCGCACCGATCCCTGTGCGTCGGAATACCCGAACCCCAGCAGGTCAGGCATTCGCGCAGAAGCTGGCCGGTCTCTCCGATACCGATCGTAAGGGCGCCCTGCTCGACCTCGTTCGCTCGGTAGCTGCCGAGGTCCTCGGGCACGCCTCCCTCGATGCTGTCGAACCCGATCAAGCGTTCCAGCAGCTCGGATTCGACTCGCTCAGCGCTATCGAGTTTCGCAACAAACTCAACGCTGCGACCGGTCTGCAACTGCCTGCCACGCTCATTTTCGATCAGCCCAACCCGCGGATCGTCGCCGAGTTCATCGATTCCCAACTCACCGGCGGGGCCGTCGATGAGCGCACGATCAGCCGGGTCCGGTCCGACGACGAGCCGATCGCGGTGGTGGCGATGAGCTGCCGCTACCCCGGTGGAGTCGCCTCGCCCGAGGACCTGTGGAATCTGGTCGTCTCGGGGGCCGATACCACCGGTGAGTTGCCGGTGGATCGTGGCTGGGACATCGAGGGCATCTACGATCCGGAGCCCGGCAAGGCGGGGCGGACCTATACCCGTCAGGGTGGATTCCTGTACTCCGCAGCCGAATTCGATGCCGACTTCTTCGGCATCAGCCCCAACGAGGCCACGATGATGGATCCCCAGCAGCGGTTGCTGTTGGAGGTGTCCTGGGAGGCGTTGGAACGCGCCGGCGCCGATCCCGCCGTGTTGCGCGGCAGCTCGACCGGTGTGTTCACCGGTGTGATGTACCACGACTATGCGCAGGGAACCGGCACCGGTAGCAGCACTGCCGGCAGTCTGGTGTCGGGCCGCATCGCCTACACCCTGGGGTTGGAAGGCCCGGCCGTCTCGGTGGATACGGCGTGTTCGTCGTCATTGGTGGCCCTGCATCTGGCCGCGCAGTCGCTGCGGTCGGGGGAGTGCGATCTGGCGTTGGCCGGTGGTGTGGCGGTGATGGCCACCCCGGATATGTTCCTGGAGTTCAGCCGTCAGCGAGGGCTGGCGCCGGATGGACGGTGCAAATCCTTCGCTGACGCCGCCGATGGTGTCGGCTGGTCCGAGGGCGCTGGGATGTTGGTGCTGGAGCGTTTGTCCGACGCCCGCCGCAACGGCCATGAAGTCCTTGCGGTGATTGCCGGTTCGGCGGTGAATCAGGATGGTGCGTCGAATGGTTTGACCGCGCCCAACGGTCCGTCGCAGCGGCGGGTCATCCGCCAAGCTCTGGCCAATGCCGGCATCTCGCCGGTCGAGGTGGATGCGGTGGAGGCCCACGGCACGGGTACCACTTTGGGTGATCCGATCGAGGCGCAAGCGCTGTTGGCCACTTACGGGCAGGACCGTGATGCGGGTCGGCCGTTGTGGTTGGGGTCGTTGAAGTCGAATATCGGTCATGCCCAGGCTGCGGCGGGTGTGGGTGGTGTGATCAAGATGGTGATGGCGATGCGCCACGGTGTGCTGCCCAAGACGCTGCATGTCGATGCACCCAGCACCAAGGTCGATTGGTCCGACGGCCACGTCCGGTTGTTGACCGAATCGGTGGCGTGGCCGGAGACCGATCGTCCGCGTCGTGCCGGTGTGTCCTCATTCGGCCTCAGCGGCACCAACGCTCACCTCATCGTCGAACAGGCACCGGCAGCGGCCCCCGCTCCGGTGCCGGTGGTCGCGACGGTCCCGGCCGGTGGCTTGCTGCCATGGGTGATCTCGGCGCGTAGTGGCGATGCCCTTACTGAACAGGCCGGGCGCCTGGCATCGCATGTCGACGACCACGACCCGATCGACATCGGCTTCTCGCTCGTGACTTCGAGAGTGTTGTTCGACCACCGGGCCGTGGTGGTGTCACCTGAACGTGACGGCCTGCTGGCCGGTACACAGGCACTGGGCCGCAGCGAATCCGTTCCGGGTGTGGTGTCCGGTCGTGTGGTGTCGGGTTCGACGGGTGTGGTGTTTTCGGGTCAGGGTGCGCAGTGGGCGGATATGGCCGCCGAGTTGCGCGCGGCGTATCCGGTGTTCGCCGAGCATTTCGATACGATCGTTGCGCAGCTGGATCCGCTACTGGGACAGCCGATTTCGCTGAGTGTCGCCTTGGCCGACGATGATTCGGTCGATGCGACGGTGTTTGCGCAGGCGGGGTTGTTCGCGTTCGAGGTGGCGTTGTTCCGGCTGCTCGAATCCTGGGGTGTGCGTGCCGACGTCGTGGCGGGTCATTCGATCGGTGAGGTGGCTGCTGCGCATGTGGCCGGGGTGTTGTCGTTGGGGGATGCGTGTGTGTTGGTGGCTGCTCGTGGCCGGTTGATGCAGGGGTTGCCTGCTGGTGGGGCGATGGTTGCTGTGGGTGCCTCGGAGACCGACGTGCTGCGGTTGTTGGTGGCTGGTGGGGTGTCGATCGCGGCGATCAATGGTCCGTCGTCGGTGGTGTTGTCCGGTGTCGAGGACGCGGTTTTAGCTGTTGTCGAGGCGTGCACCGAGCGTGGTTGGCGCACACACCGGTTGCGGGTGTCGCATGCTTTCCATTCGGTGTTGATGGAGCCGATGCTGACCGAATTCGCTTCGGCAATAGAGGGTTTGGCATTCGGTCGTCCGAGTATCCCGTTGGTGTCGACAGTGACCGGTGGCCAGGTCGCGCACGAGATGTCGGATCCGTCGTATTGGGTGGGTCAGGTCCGGGACTCGGTGCGGTTCGCTGATGCGGTGACCGCGATGGCGGGTCTGGGTGTGTCGAGGTTCGCCGAGGTCGGACCCGACGCGGTGCTGACCCCGATGATCGCCCAAACACTCGACGATGGGCACGCGGGCGCGGCTGGTTCCGCATCGACGGTGGTGCCCTTGGCGCGTCGAAACCATGCCGATCCGACCACGGTGTTGGGTGGGGTGGCCGGATTGTTCGTCGCCGGCGCCGATGTGGACTGGGCCGGTCTGTACGCCGGTACCGGGGCCCAGCGAATCGACTTGCCCACCTACGCTTTCCAGCGTCGGCGTTATTGGATGCCCGAAGGGTCCGCCGGTAGAGGCGACGCTCGGGCGATGGGTCTGGTGGCTACCGGGCATCCCCTGGTCTCGGCGGTGGTGTCGCAACCGGATTCCGACGTGGTCGCCGTCAGCGGCAGGTTGTCGGTGCAGACGCATCCCTGGCTGACCGACCACAGGGTCATGGACACTGTGTTGTTCCCCGGCACCGGTTTTGTCGAGCTCGCCCTGAATGCCGGTGAGCGGGTGGGCTGTTCGAGTCTGGATGAGCTGGTGCTTCGGGCTCCGCTGGTATTGCCGGGGTCGGCGGGCGTTGCGGTGCGTGTCGTCGTCGGCGGCGAGGACGGCGGGGGCCGTCGCGGTGTGCGGATCTTCTCCCGCCCCGACGATGACGCCGATTCGGTGCCGTCGTGGACATTGAACGCCGAGGGCGTGCTCGCGTCGGGAGTTGACGGTCCGCCGGCGGAGCTGGCGCAGTGGCCGCCCGCCGGTGCGGTCGCCGTGGACATCGACGGTGTTTACGACTCCCTCGATGCGCAGGGCTACCACTACGGTCCGGTGTTCCAGGCGCTGAGTTCGGTGTGGCGCGGAGCCGACGGGCTGCTGTATGCCGAGGTCGAACTGCCTGAGCAGGCCCGAACCGAGGCGGAGCGGTTCGGTGTACATCCGGCGTTGCTGGATGCGGCGTTGCATGCCTTGCGTTTCGCCGATGACAGGTCGGCGCAGGGAAGCGGACTGGCGTTGCCGTTCGAGTGGTCCGGTGTCACTGTGCATGCGGCGGGTGCCGATGCGTTGCGTGTCCGGCTCACTCGCTCCGGCGAGCACGCGGTAGCTCTGGATCTCGCGGACTCGACCGGCGCTCCGGTGGCGACGGTGCGGCATTTGGCTTCCCGGCCGATCGATTCCGCGCAACTCACCACGGGCACCCCCATTGCTCGCACTGCGGTGTTCGATATCAGCTGGACACCGATCTCGGTGTCCGAGGGTGAAGTCGCCGCGGTTGCGTGGGCGGACCTCGCCGCCGAGAGCGAGCAGGTCCCGCAGGTGGTGGTGCTGGACTGCCCGACAGGTAACAATCCCGCCGCTGTTCGTGCTGCGACTCACGAAGTGCTGCAAGTGCTTCAGTCCTGGATTGCCGATCATCGGTTCAGTGAGTCGATGCTGGTTGTTCGGACCGGTAGTGCGGTATCGGTTGCCGGGGAAGATATTACGAACCTGGCCGGTGCCGCTGTGAGTGGTCTGGTTCGTTCCGCGCAGGCGGAAAGTCCTGGCCGGATCGTGTTGGTCGACACCGATTCCGGTGCCGAACTCGGTGAGCTGCTGGGCGGGATTCTGGCTGCAGCGGAGCCGCAGGTGGCTGTGCGTGATGGGCAGGTGCACAGAGCGCGACTCGCCCGAGTCGTCTCCACTGCCACGACCGCTGCGGCGACCGACTCCTTCGATCCGGATGACACTGTGCTGATCACCGGCGCCAGCGGCTACCTCGGTGGGTTGTTCGCGCGGCACTTGGTCGACGCACATGGTGTGCGCCGACTTCTGCTGTTGAGCCGCCGCGGTGAATCCGTCTCCGGCGCTGCGCAGTTGCGAGCGGAGTTGCAGGGTCTCGGTGCCGAGGTCGAGTTCGTCGCCTGTGATGTCGCCGATCGCGGTGCGCTCGCCGAGGTACTGGCCGGCGTGCCTTCCGAGCACCCGCTCACGGGTGTGTTCCACATGGCCGGTGTCCTCGATGACGGTGCCATCGCTGCGCTGACTCCAGCTCGGATGGATGCAGTGTTGGGGCCCAAGGTCGATGCTGCCCTGCACCTGCACGAGCTGACCGCCGATCTGCCGTTGAAGGCGTTCGTGCTGTTCAGCTCGGTGGCCGGCTCATTCGGCAATGCCGGTCAAGGCAACTATGCTGCGGCCAACGCGTGCTTGGACGCGCTGGCGGCACACCGTAGGGCATCCGGGCTCTGCGGCAAGTCTTACGCCTGGGGTCTGTGGAGCACGGTCGGAGGGATGGCCGCAGAACTCGGCGACGTCGACCGCCGGCGCATGGCTCGCTCGGGCTTGTTGCCGCTCTCGGAGGAACAGGGCCTCGCGCTGTTCGACGCCGCGACAGGGCTGGACACAGCCGCTCTCGTCCTTGCCCGTTTGGACCTGGATGCCATGCGCGGCGCGGGATTCGCCGCGCCCGCACTGTTTTCCGCGCTGATCCCGCATCGCCGCAAAACAGCCTCGGGCGCATCTACGGCGCTACGCACTCGTGTGGCGAACACTCCCGACAGCGAGCGGTTCGGTGTTCTTGTGGAGATCGTCCGTGGTCAGGTCGCCACCATCCTCGGTCACCAGAATGCGCATGCGATTGCGGCGGATAAGGCGTTCAACGAGCTGGGCTTCGATTCGCTCACCGCCGTCGAGTTCCGCAACGCCCTCGAAACCGTCACCGGCCTGCGGTTGCCGGCGACTCTGGTGTTCGACTACCCGACACCCCAGGCTTTGGCGAAATATCTGGCCGACGAGTTCGCCGGTACCAGCCGGGACGTCGAGGTCACCGCGAGCAGAGCTGTCGACGATGAGCCGATCGCGCTGGTTGCGATGGCTTGTCGTTATCCGGGTGGTGTCGCCTCGCCCGAAGACCTGTGGAATCTGGTCACCTCCGGTAGCGATACCACCGGTGAGTTGCCGGTGGATCGTGGCTGGGACATCGACGGTATCTACGATCCCGAACCGGGCAAGGCGGGCAAGACCTACACCCGCCGGGGTGGATTCCTGTACTCCGCAGCCGAATTCGATGCCGACTTCTTCGGCATCAGCCCCAACGAGGCCACGATGATGGATCCCCAGCAGCGGTTGCTGTTGGAGGTGTCCTGGGAGGCGTTGGAACGCGCCGGTGTCGACCCGGCGGTGTTGCGCGGCAGTTCGACCGGTGTGTTCACCGGTGTGATGTACCACGACTACGCGCAGGGGAGCGGGGGCAGCGCGACCGGCAGTCTGGTGTCGGGCCGCATCGCCTACACCCTGGGGTTGGAAGGCCCGGCCGTCTCGGTGGATACGGCGTGCTCGTCATCGCTGGTGGCAATGCATTGGGCCGCGCAGTCATTGCGGTCGGGGGAGTGTGATCTGGCGTTGGCCGGCGGTGTGACCGTGATGGCCACGCCGGAAACCCTGGTGGAATTCAGCCGTCAGCGCGGATTGTCGCCGGACGGGCGGTGTAAGTCGTTCTCCGACACGGCCGATGGGGTCGGCTGGTCCGAGGGCGCTGGAATGTTGGTGCTGGAGCGTTTGTCCGACGCCCAGCGCAATGGTCATCAGGTTCTTGCGGTGATCGCTGGTTCGGCGGTGAATCAGGATGGTGCGTCGAATGGTTTGACCGCGCCCAATGGTCCGTCGCAACGGCGGGTGATCCGGCAGGCGTTGGCCAATGCCGGGGTGTCCCCGGTCGAGGTCGATGTGGTCGAAGCCCACGGCACCGGTACCACTTTGGGTGATCCGATCGAAGCGCAAGCACTGCTGGCCACTTACGGGCAGGATCGAGCCACGGATCGTCCGCTGTGGTTGGGGTCGTTGAAGTCGAATATCGGTCATGCCCAGGCTGCAGCGGGTGTGGGTGGTGTGATCAAGATGGTGATGGCGATGCGCCACGGTGTGTTGCCCCGGACGCTGCACGTCGATACACCCAGCACCAAGGTTGATTGGACCCAAGGCCATGTGCGGTTGTTGACCGAATCGGTGCCGTGGCCGGAGACGGATCGTCCGCGTCGTGCTGGTGTTTCGTCGTTCGGTATCAGTGGCACGAATGCTCACCTCATCGTCGAGCAGGCACCGGCTGCGGCGGCGGAGTCGGTACCGGTGGTCGAGACCGTCCCGGCTGTATTGCCGTGGACACTGTCGGCGCGCAGTAGCGAGGCACTTACCGGCCAGGCTGCTCGGCTGGCGTCGTATGCGGACGATCACGACCTGGACCCGGTGGACGTCGGTTTCTCGTTGGCGTCCACGCGTGCTGTGTTCGAGCATCGGGCCGTTGTCGTGGCCGACAACCGTGATGGACTGCTCGCAGGTGTGCGTGCGGTGGCTGCCGGTGTGCCGGTACCGGGTGTGGTGTCCGGTCGGGTGGTGTCGGGTTCGACGGGTGTGGTGTTTTCGGGTCAGGGTGCGCAGTGGGCGGGTATGGCCGCCGAGTTGTACGCGGCGTATCCGGTGTTCGCGGAGCACTTCGATGGAATCGTTGCCCTCCTGGATCCGCTACTGGGGCAATCGGTTTCGTTGAGTGCCGCTTTGGTGAGCGAGGATCTGGTCGACCAGACGGTGTTTGCGCAGGCGGGGTTGTTCGCGTTCGAGGTGGCGTTGTTCCGGCTGCTCGAATCCTGGGGTGTGCGTACCGATGTGGTAGCAGGTCATTCGATCGGGGAAGTGGCTGCCGCGCATGTGGCCGGGGTGTTGTCGCTGGCGGATGCGTGCGTGCTGGTGGCCGCGCGTGGCCGACTGATGCAGGGGTTGCCTGCTGGTGGGGCGATGGTCGCGGTGGGTGCCTCGGAGACCGACGTGCTGCCGTTGCTGGCGGTCGGTGGGGTATCGATCGCGGCGATCAACGGCCCGGCTTCGGTGGTGTTGTCCGGTGTCGAGGACGCGGTTCTGGCTGTTGTCGAGGCGTGCACCGAGCGTGGGTGGCGCACACACCGCTTGCGGGTGTCGCATGCTTTCCATTCGGTGTTGATGGAGCCGATGCTGACCGAATTCGCTTCGGCAATAGAGGGTTTGGCATTCGGTCGTCCGAGTATCCCGTTGGTGTCGACAGTGACCGGTGGCCAGGTCGCGCACGAGATGTCGGATCCGTCGTATTGGGTGGGTCAGGTTCGTGACTCGGTGCGGTTCGCTGATGCGGTGACCGCGATGGCGGGTCTGGGTGTGTCGAGGTTCGCCGAGGTCGGGCCGGATGCCGTGTTGACCCCGATGATCGCCCAAACACTCGACACCGCAACCACAATCGCTCTCACCAGACGAAACAACGCAGACCCCGCGACCATGCTGACGTGCCTCGCCCGTTTGCACGTCACAGGTGCGACGGTGGATTGGACGAGCTACTACGCCGGCGGCGCGAAGATAGACCTCCCGACATACAGCTTCCAGCACCGCCGCTTCTGGATTGCGGGCCAACTGCACACCGGAGAGGCACACGCGCTCGGCCTGCGGTCCACCGAGCACCCCATGCTGGGCGCGTTGGTGGCGCAGCCGGAGAGCGGGGGCGTCCGGTTCACCGGCCGCCTGTCCACGGCTACCCATCCCTGGTTGGCCGATCATGACGTGCTCGGTACCGTACTGCTGCCCGGCACCGGATTCGTCGAACTGGCCATCCACGCCGGAGACCAGGTCGACTGTCCGGAACTCGAGGAACTCACGCTGCTGGCGCCGCTCGTGCTTCAGGGGCATGGCGGAGTGCAGATCCAGGTGATCGTCGGTGACGGTGACGAGTCCGGCCGCCGACGGCTCGACATCTACTCGCGCAATGACGAGGACGATCCGTCGGTCCCGTGGACCCACCACGCGGACGGCACCGTGAGCCCGAGCAGAGAGTCCGACGAACCGGAAGGCTGGGCCGACTTCGCTCAGTGGCCACCGGCCGGTGCTTCCGAGGTCGGGTTGGACGGCGCTTACGACGAACTCGCCGACAACGGGTACAACTACGGACCGGCCTTCCAAGGACTGGCTGCCCTGTGGCGTCGCGGGGAAGACCTCTTCGCGGAAGTTGCTCTGCCCGAGCAGACCTCCACCCAAGGCTATGGCGTGCATCCGGCGCTGCTCGATGCGGCCATGCACGCACTGCCCTTCGGTCTGCCGCAAGGCGGGGACGAGCATGCCGAGCGGCCGACCCTCGTGCCATTTGTGTGGTCCTCGGTGCGTTTGCATGCCGACGGTGCCAGGCGGGTGCGGGTTCGTTTGAGCCGGCCGAATCAGGGGGAGGTCAGTCTGGCGATGGCCGATTCCGGTGGCGCGCCACTACTTTCGGTACGGTCCCTCGCATTGCGTCCGTTGTCCCCCGAACTGCTCTCGGCTTCGATCCGGTCTTCGCATGACTCGCTGTACGAGCTCATATGGCGGCCCGGTCCGCAGCCGCGATCCGCGGTAGGAGTTGACTGGGCCGAGTGGGGCGCGGCGGAGTCGGCCTCGGTCTTCTTCTTCCGGCCCCCGGTCGACGGCCGTGAAGTGCCGGTCCGGTTGCGCACGGCTCTGCACCGGACGCTGTGCGTCATCCAAGAGTTCCTGAGCGAAGACCGTTACACCGCAAGCACGTTGGCCGTGATCACCGATACCGCGACCGACCCCGCCGCGGCTGCGGTGTGGGGTCTGGTGCGCGCGGCGCAAGCGGAGAACCCAGGGCGGATCGTGCTCATCGAGGCGCACGCGCAGACGGCAACGAATCATCTTGTCGCCGCGGCGATGACGGGTGAGCCGGAACTGGCTGTCCATGCGGATGGGACGCGGGTGCCGCGGCTGGTTCGTGCCGCATCGCCCGAACCGGAGCAGCGGGCACCTTGGGATCCCGAACGGACGGTATTGATTACCGGTGGTACCGGCGGGATCGGTCGCCACATCGCCGAACACCTTGTGCGCGAGCACGGTGTGCGACACCTGCTGTTGGCCGGCCGACGCGGACCAGCGGCCGCCGAGGATCTCATCGAAGAACTCGACGCGCTCGGCGCCCGGGTTCGCGTATCCGCCTGCGATGTCACCGACCGTGACGCGTTGGGAGACCTGCTGGCCTCGATACCCGGGCAGCATCCGCTGGGCGCGATCGTCCACGTGGCGGGCGTCGCCCACAACGGCCTGGTCGACACCTTGACGCCGGAGCAGATCGACTACTCCCTCGGCGCCAAGGCCGACGCCGCCTGGTACTTGCACGAGCTCACCCGTGACGCCGGGTTGTCCGCCTTCGTGATGATCTCCTCGGTGGCAGGTTCGATACTGGCTGCCGGTCAGGGCGGTTATGCGGCGGCCAACGTATTCCTCGACGGTCTCGCAACCGTCCGTCACGCCGAAGGCCTGCCGGCCACCTCACTCGCTTACGGCCTGTGGGACATCGCAACCGGACTGTCGCAGTGGCTCAGCCAGGCCGACCGGCAGCGCATGCGCCGCCAAGGTCTGCCGCCGCTGGCCGCGGACAAGGCGCTCGAGCTGTTCGACGCGGCAGTGTCTACAAACCGTCCGGTACACCTACTGGTCGAGATCGACCTTGCCGCACTGCGTGCCCGGGACTCGGTGCCCGCGCTGCTGCGCGACTTGGCCAAGCGGACCGGGCGTCGGCAGAGCACCGGAACGCAGGATGCGGGTGCACTCCGCAGACGACTGGCACAACTCTCCGAGTCCGAACAGGAACAATGGCTCCGGACGCACATCCTCGAGCACGCGGCGAGACTGCTGGGACATGAGAGCGCTGAGGCGCTCGACCCTGAGCGGGACTTCCTCGAATCGGGGTTCGACTCACTGGCTGCCATGGAGTTGCGAACCGCGCTCAATGCCTCCACCGGCCTGACGCTGCCGACCGCCGCGATCTTCGATCACAAGACGCCGGCGGCGCTGGCCCGATACCTGCAGAAGGAGCTCACCACAGACTCACGAAGCGGCAATGAGCACGTCGGCGAGGACGACTCGCTGTACGGGATGTTCCGTGGCGCGGTAGTGAATGGCCAGGCCCTCGAGGGCTTCGCCCTGTTGCGGGCGGCGGCGGTGCTGCGCGAGCAGTTCTCCTCGGCAGCCGAACTGGACCGACTGCCGGTGCCAACGCGACTCGCCGCGGGCCCCGCCCTGCCACGCATCATTTGCCTCGCTCCGCCGCTGGCCACCGGCGGCGCACATCAGTACGCGCGGATCGCATCGCACTTGCGAACTGCCCGTGACGTTTTGGCGCTGCCTGCGATCGGTTGCCGGACGGGAGAGTCACTGCCGACGACGCCGACGGCGGCCTCGGAAGCATTGGCGCGCTGCGTCCTCGAGGCGGCGCAGGGAGATCCGTTCGTGCTACTCGGATACTCCTCGGGCGGACTGTTGGCCTACCTCGTCACCGAGTACCTGGAAGCGGCTGGTGGCCCAGCGCCCGCCGGTGTCGTCATGCTGGACACCTACAAGGTGGACGACGATGGTGAATGGCTGCTGCGAGCGATGGCCGAACATATGGTGTCGAACGAAGCGACGTTCGGTCGCTTCGACCAGGCCCGGCTGACCGGCATGGGCCGGTATGTGCAGCAGCTACAGGAGATGGTGCCCGGCTCCGTCGCCACGCCGACCTTGTTCGTCCAGTGCGCCCGGACCTTCCTGGGGAGCTCATCGGATCGCGTGGACTGGCAGGCCGAACCGTGGGATTCAACGCATACCGTTGTGTCGGTGGAGGCTGACCACTTCACGATCCTGGAAGACGGTTCGGCGGATGTTGCCGAAGCCATCGAGGGGTGGCTGGAGAGCTAGGACAACGACCGGGTGGGCGACGTGCTCACCCGGTCGTTCCGGCCTAACTCGACAGCGCTCGAGCGCAATGATCGCGAATCAGCTGTCCTACCGCGCGGCAATTCGAATCGATGAAGAAATGACCGCCCGGAAATGATTTCGCGAAGAACCCTCCGGAGGTGTGCGATCCCCATGCCTCGATTTGCGCGAAACTCGCATCGGAGTCGCGGTCGCCGACAATTGCGACGATAGGGCTGCTGACCATCGCGTCCGTACTGCACTCGTAGGTCTCGATGGCTCGGTAGTCGTTCCTGACGATCGACAGGATCAGCTCTCGAAATTCAGGATCCTCGAGCAACGCAGATGGGGTACCGCCGAACCGCACTAGTTGCTCAGCGAGTTCTCGATCGTTCAGCAAATGCACTCGCAGTTCAGGTAGTGCCGCCGAAGGCGCGCGCCGACCGGACGCGAACAGGACCCTCGCGCTCGAACCCAATTCGTGCTCGAGCCGCCTGCCTGCCTCGAAAGCTACGACAGATCCCATGCTGTGCCCGAACAAGGAAAAATCCTGGGCACCGCCAACTGCTTCCATCAGCTCGGGAAGCAGGCCATCGACGAGGTCCGAAATATTCCCTACGAGCGGTTCACGTCTTCTATCTTGTCGTCCCGGATACTGGACAGCAAGAACCTCGTACTCCGACCCGACGCATTCGGCCAATCGTCCGAAAGACATGGCGGAGCCGCCGGCATGGGGAAAGCAAACCAATTTATGTGATCCATCCCTCGGCGAGGGGGACAGGCGACGTAGCCAGCTATTACCCATAGGGTGGAGAGCCTTTCGTTACGAGCTAAACGTTCGATGGTGTGTGCGTGAGCCGCACCACCGAACTCCAAGGCATCCACGACTTTTCGACCGACTTGCGGGGATCCGGCTCCGGGAAGAGCGTGAACGGCTTCATGAACCAGGGCAGCCGGTGGTACCGGTGCGCCGTCCAGGCCAGCGATTCCACCTCGTCGGCCGTCCAGCCGAGGTCGGCGAAGAAGCTCAGCGGATCGACCGGACCGAACCGCCAGGGGGCGTTGGCCAGCAGTCCGGTGGTGGATTTGTTTATCCGCTTCACCAGCGCTTGGTTGTTGACATCCACTACCCACCAAGCGATTTCAGGACGAGCGAGCGCGGTGGCCAAGCTGGTGACATCGTCGTCGGTGAGGTAGTAGACCAGACCCTCGGTGAGCACCAGCGCCCGCTCCGCACCCGCGAGGGCCTCGTCCAGGAACTGCCGCCGCGCCTCGGGATCGGCGAGATCCACCGCCGTGCGGGTGAGTGCGCAGCGCGGCGACTCACCGGCCAGCAGCGTGTTCTTGTCGGCGACCAATTCGGGGAGATCGGCCTCTATCCATGGGAATTCGGCGGGCAGATCCAGCCGGTACGGGCGGGTATCCATACCCGCGGCCATATTGATCACCCGATCGCAGCCCTGCGCGATGGTCTTCATGATCAGGTCGTCGATGATTTTGGTTCGGGTGACCAGGTTCCAGCCATTGTGCATCAAGCGCGGTCCGTGGCCGACTATGGCGCGGCCCCGCTCCCCGGCGACCAGGTCGGCGAGGGGATCGTGGAAAAGGGCATCGGGCCGGGCGGATTCGAGGGCGCGGTAGGCGGCTACCCATCGGGCGGTGTCGGAAACGTTGGTAATGAGTTCAGCAGTCTCGGCCACAGTGCAGTCTTGCACAGCAAACGAAACGCTGCTGAATGGTTACGGGCATGGAAGACTGGGTACTCGATTCAGTTTTCCCGTGGGATGCAGGTGTTCGATGAAGGCGCGGTATGCGGTCAGATGGGCAGCCGAGCACGGGTTGCCGCGGCTGGGGTTGCGCGCGCTGCACCGCTCGGGCGACCCGTTCGCCCGGCTGCTCTGTGGCGAGGAAGGCCGCACCGATCCGTATTCACTGATCGAGCAGGTGCGTGCGGCGGGCGGGGTGCAGACCACGCGGACCGGATACGCCGCCTACGATTACCAGCTGTGCCGGGCGATCCTGCGCGACAGAAGATTCGGCGTGCGCACCCCGATCGACCCCGCCGTGCCCGCCCCGCTGCGCCGCTACGCCGAGCGAGTCGTGTTGCCGCCCAACCCGATCGAAGCGCCGTCGATGTTCATGATGGACCCGCCGGAGCACAGCCGGTTGCGCAAGCCGGTCGCCTCCGCGTTCACTCCGCGCGCTGTCGCCCGGCTGGGCGACCGGGTGCGTGAGGTGACCACCGAACTACTCGACGCCATGCCCGCGCACGGATCGGCCGACCTGATCGGCGATTTCGCCGCGCAAGTCCCCATCGCCGTCATCGCCGAGATGCTCGGTTTCCCCGCCGCCGACCGCGAACTGTTCCTGCGCTGGGGTGACGTGGTCACCCCGCTGCTGGACGTCGGAATCTCCTGGCGGGCACACCGGCGCGCGATGGCCGCGACGGCGGCGATGCAGGGTTATCTCGCTGCCCACATCGAGAAGTTGCGCCACGAACCCCGCGAGGACATCTTCAGCGTCCTGGTGTCCTCGGGCGAACTGAATACCACCGAGCTGATGGCCAGCGCGAACGTACTGATGGGCGCGGGCTTCGAGACCACGATGAACCTGATCGGCAACGCGATCCCGCTCCTGCTGGCCCACCCCGACCAGCTCGACCTCGTGCGCGCCGAGCCGCAGCGCTGGCCGGGCGCGATCGAGGAGGTGCTGCGGTTCGACCCGCCGGTGCAGATGACCGCTCGCCGGGTACTGGAACCGGTGGATCTCGGTGCGGGCGTTCACCTTCAGCCAGGGAAGTCGATCATCGTGTCCCTGGCAGGCGCCAACCGTGATTCCGCGAAGTTCCCCGATCCGCATCGATTCGACGTCACCCGTGCCAATGCCAAGGAGCACCTCTCGTTCGGCTCCGGCATCCACGCCTGCATCGGCGCGAGTCTGGCCAGGTTGGAAGCGGTCCACGCACTGCCCGCCCTGTTCGAGCGGTTCCCCGACCTGCGCCTCGACGGCGACCCACGCCGACGCGGCCTGTCCACCCTGCACGGTTATGAGCACATGCCTGCCCGGCTGGGGCGACCGGCGGATGCGCGGGCCGTCCCGTCCGCGCCATCCGGCGACCGCATGCCCGGCAGCTGACACCTGGGACGGGCGCTCAGCCCTGCCAGCGATACGGGTAGCTGCCAGGTGGCCCGGTGGCAGATCGGCGGCTTCGCCTGGAAACGGCGTCGGAGCTCCCACGCGCGGTCTGTGCCACGGACAGCGACCAGCTTCGGCAGACGACGTTGAGCTGGTCGCTGCCGGTGGCGGTCAGCTGCGGCGTGAATGTTCGGCGGTCACTGAGCCGACCTTCCGTACCGCGCGAGGATTGCGGCGCCGAGGGCGACCTGGCTGAGCGACCGTATTACTACGCTCGGCGGATCGCCCGCGGGATGCTCGGCGAGGAGTGTATGTCGATTTCTACGTCGGTGATCGGGTAGGCGACGCAGGAGTGGGTGTAGCCGAACTGGTTGTCGGACAGTCGGAGTCTGGACTCGGATGCCGTGTGCACCTCACCCTTGACGATGCGTACTCGGCACAGGCTGCATTCGCCCGAGCGGCAGGCGGCTTCGGGTCGGATCCCGTTGTCTTCCAGGGCATCCAACAGCGGGCGGCCGCTGCGCGTGCGGAAGCTGGTGTCGCCCACGGTAACCGTGACTTCCGCTGCGGGGTCGGCGGACGCGGGCCAATGCGGTTGTGCGGTCGGGTCGCTCGGTGCTCCATTGGCCTCGAAGCGGATTCGCTTGCGCGGCTGGCCGAGTGCGGTCAACTGCTCGACCGCGTAAGGATAGAGCGCTTGGGGGCCGCAGACATAGACCATCCGGCCGTCCAGCGGGCCGGTCAGGTCCTGGATGGTGTCGGCGGTGAGGAATCCGGTGCGGCCGGTCCACTGCGGAGTGGGCTCGGCGATGACGTGGTCGACAGTGATGCCGGGGTGTTCGGCGATGCGGGAGTCCAGTTCCGTGCGAAAGATGATGTCCGCGGCATCGCGCGAGCCGTAGATCAGGTGAAAGGAGCGCTCGAGTCCGAGTTCTACGATCTCCCGGATCATGCTCATGGCCGGGGCGACGCCGGAACCGCCCGCCAGGAAGACCACCCGGTCGCCGTGGAAGAGCGGGTTGTGGTGGAAGGTGCCCATCGGACCGGTCGTGGTGAGAAGGTGCCCGATTCGCAGGGTGTCGATCAGCATATTGCTGATGCGTCCGCCGGGAACCCGTCGCACGGTGAGGTCGTAGTGGCCGAGCGTGGTTGGGCTCGACGATATTGCGTAGGGGCGGCTGGTGCTGTCGGTGAAGACGTTGACGTATTGGCCCGCGGAGAACGGCGGGAGGGCGTCATCGGTGTGGTTCTTCAGTCGAAAGGTTTTGGTGGTCGCGGTCTCATCGATGATGGCCGCGACCCGCAGCAGCAGCCGCTTGGGGTGGTAGGCGTCGATGGTGGCGCGCGTTTCGGTGGTGTAGTCGCGGGTGTCGGGAATGCGGGCGTCGATCTCGGTCAGGATCTCGGCCGCGCCGTCGAATCGTTCTGCGAGTGGGTGTTTCATGATTGCTCCGTTTCAGGCGGCCTTGGTGCGCAGCAGGCGGCGGGCGACGCGGGCGCCTGCCTCGAGGGTGGGCTGGAAGCCGCCGATGCCGGCCCAGGAACCGGCGAGGTGCAGTCCCGGGACGTGGGTTCGGCGTTCACTGTCGCGGAACAGCCAGCCTTCGGTGGCGTCCTGGTCATAGCCGTAGATCGCGCCACCCGGATGACCGAGGTAGCGCATCATGGTCAAAGGCGTTGCGACGTCCACCTCTTCGATGGCATCGCGAATACCGGGGGCGACGGTCTCGACGAGGTCGAGCAGGGTTTCGGCATAGGCGAATTTCGTACGCGCGTACTCCGAGGGGGCGAGGTTCCGCCAGATGTCGGCGTACTGCAGCGTCATCAGGCTGACGTGGGTGGCGCCAGCTGGCGCGAAACCGATGGGCGCGACATCGTAAGAGCTGACGCAGATTCCGCGTGCGGGCTCGAAGGACTTCCACGCGTGGTAGGTGCGGTCGTCGTCGGTGTCCATATTGACGAATGTGGTGCTGGTGGTGAAGCCGAGCTCGGCCGGTGTGGCGTCCAGGCCCATATGCAGTACGAAGCCGGAGACGCCGATTCGCCTGGTGGACAGGTCTTCTCGCACCGCGGCGGGTATGTCGATCCCCTCGAGCATTCCGTATGTGATGGGCAGCGAAGCATTGGACACCACATCCGGCGCGGTGACCTCGGACCCGTCTTCCAGCCGTACGCCGAGTACCTGCCCGCTCTCGGTGAGGATGGCCTCGACCCCGGTATTGAACCGGACCTCACCACCCGCCCGCAGGAAGGCGTCGAGGATGGCCGTGGACATGGCCTGAGAGCCGCCGCGCACATGCCATGGCTTGAATTCGAAGTAGGCGAACAGTGTCAGCGCCAGATCCTGGAACCGCAGCTTCGATGGCGGCTGCCCGAGGTAGGTCCAGTACATGCCGAGCGCGACCTTGATGCGGTCGTCGTCGAAGTACTCGTCGAGCACCTGCTGCAGCGGCCGCAGGCCGTACTTGAACAGCACCGGGTCGATCTGCTCGACGGGCATCCTGCGCATGGCCGCTATCTGCCAGAACGTCACCTGTTTGAGCAGATCGAAGAACTTCGCGACGCGGTCCCGATTGCCCGGGAATTCGGCCTCGATGGCCTCGATGGCCGCATCCCAGTCGGCAGGCAGCGTCAGGTCCAGCTGTCCGGGGACGACGGCCCGGTAGATGTCGTGCTCCTGTACGAATTCGAGCTCGTCGGCAATGCCGAGTTGCTGGAACAGTCCCTCGCGCAATGAGATCGGCTGGCCTTCGACGCCAACGCCGGACAGCTGGTGCAGTGCGGTCTCGAACTCGAAACGTCCACGGCGGAAGGAGGTTCCGCAGCCGCCGGGGATATTGTGCCGCTCCACCAACAGGGTTCGCGCGCCCGCGCGCTGGAGGGTGGCGGCGGCGGTCAGTCCCGCATTGCCCGCGCCGATGACGATGGCGTCGTAATCGTTCATGCTCCGGCCGCCTCGCGGTCGAGCTCGGCAGTGGCCTCGGCCTTGATGCGCTCGAACTGCTCGGCCATACGCGCGGCCAGTGCGCTGGCCGCGGACAGCGGCCGCACCATGACCATGAAGTCGTCGATCTTCCCGTCCGCGTCGAAGTGCAGGAAATCGCAGCCGGTGAGCTGCTTACCGTCCACCGTGGCTTCGAAGACCAAGGCGTGGTCGCGGCCGTTCGCGTCGGCGATCTCGCGCACGTAGTGGAAGTCCTCGAAGACGCGTATCACCGCGCGCAGGATGGCGGCGGTGATGGCCTTGCCCGGGTAGGGCTTGAACGCCACCGGACTGGTGAATACGACATTGTCGGCCAGCAACGCCTCGATGGCGGCCTCGTCGCGAGCCTCGATGGCTGCCCGAAAGGGATGCATGCTGCACCTTTCATAGTCAACTAATTGAGTAGTACTTGTGAAAGGTAGACCCACATCTTGGCAGTGTCTAGGCCTGGCAGCACAAAAAATTGAATAATCGCGATGAGTGGTAGCCTGGGGCGATGGCGCTACGAAACGCAGTACTGGCCGCACTGCTGGAGGGTGAGGCATCGGGTTACGACCTCGCCAAGGGCTTCGACGCCTCGGTCGCCAACTTTTGGATGGCCACACCGCAGCAGCTGTACAAAGAGCTCGACCGGATGGCGGCCGAGGGGCTCATCGAGACCCGGGTCGTGCAGCAGGAGCGTCGGCCGAACAAGCGACTGCACGCGATCACTCCCGCGGGCCGGGCGGCATTGCGCGAGTTCATCGCCGAACCCGCCAAACCCACCGCGATCCGCGACGAGATGATGGTGAAGGTCCAGGGGATGGAGACCGAGGACGCACCCGCGGTGCGGGCCGCGGTGGCCGAGAAGTTGGAGTGGTCGAAGGCGAAACTGGCTCGCTACGAACGCCTGCGTGGCCGCCTGCTCGACGGCCGCAGTGAGCAGGCGTATCTGGCCGAGGCCGAGCGGGTCGGCCCATATCTGACTCTGCTCCGCGGTATCTCGTTCGAGCAGGAGAACATTCGCTGGGCCGAGTTCGCCCTGTCGGTCATCGAACGGCGTCTCGCGGCGTCCGTCTGAGATTTGCCCATGCTGCACGCCGAAGCGCACCGGCGCAGGTCGGGCCGGCGGCCGATGGCGGCGCGATGCAATCGTGGGACGGAAATGGGGGTGTGGTCAGGTGCGCCGCCCCACCCGGAGCAGGCAGCGCATGGTGGCGTCGAGGACATCCGCGGGCCGGTTACCGGCCACTGCGCTCAGAGCGCTTTCAGCAGCTCCGCGGCCAGCGGGGCCGAGGAGGCCGGGTTCTGTCCGGTGTAGAGGTTGCGATCCACCTCGATGTGCGGAGCCCACGGCTCGCCTTCGCGGTAGTCGACGCCCAGCGCGATCAGGCGGTCCTGCAGCAGCCACTTGGCCTTATCGGCCAGACCGGCCTGCGCTTCCTCGGCATTGGTGAACGCAGCCACCCGGTAGCCCGCGAACGGCGACTTGCCGTCGGCATCGGCCGTGGCCAGTAACGCGGCGGGAGCGTGGCACACCACGCCCAGCGGCTTGCCCGAGGCCAGCGTGGCATCGAGCAGCTTCCCGGAGTCGGCGTTCACCGCCAGATCCTCCATCGGACCGTGTCCGCCCGGGTAGTAGACCGCGTCGTAATCGGCGACCCGCACATCCTCCAGCCGGATAGGTTGGGTCAATTCGGTTGCCTTACGCAGGGTTTCGGCGATCTTCTCCGCGCCATCGGGGCCACCGTTGACCTCGGGCGCCAGGCTGCCGCGGTCGACGGTCGGCACCACGGCACCCGGCGTCGCCACGACGATCTCGTGCTCGGCTGCCTTGAACGCCGCATAGGGCGCGACGAACTCTTCGGCCCAGTACCCGGTCGGATGTTTGGTGCCGTCGGCCAACGTCCAGTAGTCGACACCGGTCATGACGAACAGGATCTTTGCCATCGGACTCTCTCCTCCACAGTGCTGGTCTATTCAGCGATGAACTGACATTTCGCACGCGATTCGTCAGTGCGTCACAGGGACCACACTATGAAGCTGGTCATCGGCTGACCAATAGTTTCGTCAATAGCAGACATTGGCAATCCGATGGCTGAGAGCCGATCCCGAATCCGAACTCGTTTCTCAGTTGCCGGATCGGGTGGGCGGGCCATCCATCGGCCTGCCCATACCGGAACCGTTCAGGCCGTTGGTGCTGCCGCCGGGTGCGGCGCCTTGCGGACCCGGGCCACCGTTCATGCCGTCCGGCGAGGTGGTGGTCGCGCCGACGGTGGTCGCGGTGCTGGTGCCGTCGGTCTGGGTGCCCCGAATGCTCACGGTGTCACCGACTTTCACGGTGGCAGTGCCGGTGGTGGTGGCGGTGATGGAGTAGACCTGGGTGTAATCGTCGGCGCTCTTGGCGGTGAGTGAGGTGCTGGACAATGCGGTGATGGTGCCGGTTTGGGTCAGTTCGGTGCGGTAGCCGCCATTGCCGTCGGACACCACGAATTGGCCGTGCAGTGGCGGGCCGGTCATGGCGCCACCGGGACCGGCGGCGCCGATCGGGCCGGGCTGGCCGTTTGTGCCGTTCATGCTCATCCCGGGTCCGCCCGGTCCGCCGGGGCCGTGGTTGCCATCGCTGTGATTCGAGGACGCCGCCCAGATGACGCCGCCACCCGCCGCGGCGATCACACCGGCGATACCCGCGGCGGCCAGGACCTTTCGGCCCGACCAGCCGGTCGCCGCCGGGGGCGTTGGTGCGCCCCAATTCGGGTCCTGGCCGGGCGGGGGCTGGTGGGTGGGGGTGGTCATGGTGGGTGCTCCTCTGCGGTGACGGCCGGTGAGCGCGCCGGTCCGGTAGTCGTATTCGGGGTCAACCGTGGTCGGCGAAGTTAGGTGCGAGCTGTGGGCGAGGTCAGGATCCGCTATGTCCGATTCGGTGCACAGCAAGCTCACAGCCAGGGCATAGCCACCGCCGAGCCGCCGCGCGCAGTATGAGGCCCATGTCCACGATGACCACTGGAAACAGCCCGGCCAACCGAGCTGCCATGCGGCGTGCCGATGGCAGTCCGATCAACGTGCTCGTCGTCGATGACGAGCCGGTCCTGGCCGAGATGTTGTCGATGGCGCTGCGGTACGAGGGCTGGGACGTCGGCACGGCCGGTGACGGGCGCACGGCGGTGACCATGGCGCGCGAGACCAGGCCGGATGTGGCGGTGCTCGATGTGATGCTGCCGGATATGACCGGACTCGAGGTGCTCGGCAAGCTGCGCGCCCAGGTTCCGCATCTGCCGGTGCTGTTGTTGACCGCGAAGGATTCGGTGGAAGACCGGATCGCGGGGCTCACCGCGGGCGGCGACGACTACGTCACCAAGCCGTTCAGTATCGAAGAGGTGGTGCTGCGGCTGCGTGCGCTGCTGCGCCGCACCGGGGTCGCGAGCGAGGACAGCGGCGCACAGATCGTGGTCGGTGATCTGGTGCTCGATGAGGACAGCTATGAGGTCACCCGCGCGGGTACGCCGATTGTGTTGACGGCCACCGAATTCGAACTGCTCCGGTTCTTCGTGCGCAATCCACGAAGGGTATTGAGCAAGGCGCAGATTCTGGATCGGGTCTGGAGTTACGACTTCGGCGGCCGGTCCAATATCGTCGAGCTGTACGTGTCGTATCTGCGCAAGAAGATCGATAGCGGTCGGGCCCCGATGATCCATACCCTGCGCGGAGCCGGATATGTCCTCAAGCCCGCGGGCTGAGGTGCGCCGCATGTGGTCGCCACGACGGTGGTCGCTGCGGGCCCGACTGTTGGTCGGGCAGGCGCTGTTGCTCGTGACCGTGGTGGTGGGCATCGGCGCCGCGACCGAGCTTGCGCTGCAACAGTTCCTGGTGCACCAACTCGATACCCAGCTGATCGACGCGCAGAAGCGCTCACTCGGTGATTCCGGCGGCGGTCCCACGCTGGGGCCGCCGCCCGGCGACTCTTCCGGTACCCAGTCCGCACCTCCGCCTCCGCCTCCGCCGCACCCGCAGAGCACCGGGCCGGGGCCCGAATTCCTGGACCGGCGCGGCATCCAGCCCGATGCGGTCGGTGCGATCGTCGATCGGGGAACGGTCATCACCGCGGGTCGGATCGGCAGCGATGGTATGCAGGCCGCGCTGTCGGACACCGCGCGCCGCCAACTCGCCGCGGTGGCGGCGACCGGCAGGCCGACCACCGTGAATATCGACGGCGAGGGCCGCTATCGCGTGGTCGCGGACCGGACCTGGCAGGGCACAACGGTGGTCACCGGGCTGCCGTTGGCATCGGTCGACGACACGCTCATGCGGGTGTTGTGGGTGTTGGTGATCGTGACCGTGATCGTGCTGGTTTTCGCGATCACGGTGGGTATCTGGCTGATTCGCCGCGCGCTCGCGCCGTTGGATCGGGTCGCGGCCACCGCCGCCCGAGTCGCCGATCTGCAGTTGGATCGCGGGGAGGTCACCCTGCCCGTGCGGGTTCCGCGCGAGGATGCCGATCCGCATACCGAGGTGGGGCAGCTGGGCTCGGCCGTCAACCGGATGCTGGACCACATCACCGGGGCGCTTTCGGCCCGGTATGCCAGCGAGACCCGGGTCCGGCAATTCCTCGCCGACGCCAGCCATGAACTGCGTACCCCGCTCGCCGCCATTCGCGGCTATGCCGAACTGGCGCAACGCAAACGGGGTGAGGTGCCCGGTGAGGTGGCCAATGCGATGGGCCGGGTGGACTCCGAGGCCCGGCGGATGTCGGCGCTGGTCGAGGACATGCTATTGCTCGCCCGACTGGATTCCGGCCGCCCGCTCGAACACGAGCCGGTCGACCTGACCCAGCTCACGGTCGACGCGGTGAGTGATGCGCATATCGCCGGACCCGAACAGCAGTGGGATCTCGACCTGCCCGACGAACCGGTCGTGGTCGTCGGCGACGCTGCCCGATTGCACCAGGTGCTGACCAACCTGCTGGCCAACGCTCGCGTCCATACCGGTCCCGGCACCACGGTCGTCACGGCGCTGGCCTTCGCTGGCGACGGCGGTGCGGTATGGCGCGTCACCGACGACGGGCCGGGCATACCACTCGCGTTGCAGCCGGAGATATTTCAACGATTCGCCCGCGGCGATTCGTCGCGCTCGCGGCGTGCGGGGAGTTCCGGTCTCGGTCTGGCGATCGTCGCCGCGGTCGTGAAGGCGCACGGCGGCGAGATCACGGTGGACAGCACACCCGGCCGTACCGAATTCACCGTGCGGTTGCCTGCCGACCCGGCGGCCACCGCCTGACCGATCCGCTCACAGCGAACCCACAGCCGCGCCAGAGCCTGGGAACACATCGCGTGGTCAGGATCGAAATGTGACTACGACTTTGCTGGGACCTCCCACCGCTACCGAGGACGCGGCGCCGCGCCGAACGTCGTCCGGCCGCGCCCGGCTGTGGCGGCGGCTGTCGCTGCCGATTCTGTTGATCGGTACCGCGGTGCTGTACCTGTGGGATCTCGGCGCCAGCGGGTGGGCGAAAAGACCTGCTCGACCTCACAGACAGTGCATAGCAACCGCAAATATCGGACCCACGTCCGCAGATCAGGATCGGGATATGACTACCGCTACCGAAGCGCCCGTATGGCGTGCCGAACGCGCCGAGTCCGATGGCTCGGTACGGCAGGAAACACGATGGACCCGACTGCTGTTCGGCTCCCGCGACCAGCCTCGCTGGGCCCGCCCCGGCCTGTGGGCACTGCTGGCGGTGACCGCCGTCCTCTATCTGTGGGGGCTGAGTCGATCCGGTTGGAGCAATGATCAATTCCTGTGGATGACCTGGGAGGGCGTGCCTCCCAGGAAGATGATCTACGAAGTCAATGGAATCTGATCAAGACCAGCGCGCCAACGCTGGCGGGAAGGCACGCCCGTGCTCAAGGTAGTCCAGAACAACGATGCTTCCAACGATGAGGGCTGTGTGGCCGGTGCCGGTCGGTCGTTGCTCGACGAGATAGTCCGCGATGGTGCCCGGCAGATGCTGGCGGCGGCGTTGCAGGCTGAGGTCGCGGCCTATGTTGAGCGGTTCGTCGGCGAAGTCGACGAGGACGGTCGGCGGCTGGTCGTCCGCAACGGCTATCACCAGGAACGGGAGGTGCTGACCGCCGCCGGTGCGGTGGCGGTGAAGGCGCCGCGGGTCAACGACAAGCGGGTCGACCCGGAAACTGGTGAGCGGCAACGGTTTTCCTCGGCGATCCTGCCCGCTTGGGCGCGTAAGTCGACGCAGGTGAACGAGGTGCTGCCGCTGTTGTATCTGCACGGGTTGTCCAGCGGCGACTTCGGGCCGGCGTTGGAGCAGTTCCTCGGCACCGGTGCCGGGTTGTCGGCGTCGGCGATCACCCGACTTACCGTGCAGTGGCAGGACGAGGCCAAGACATTTCAGGCAAGGGACCTCTCGGGCACCGATTACGTGTACCTGTGGGTCGACGGCATTCACCTGAAAGTGCGTCTCGAACAGGAAAAACTGTGCCTGTTGGTGATGATCGGGGTCCGTGCCGACGAGTCGCAAGGAGCTCGTTGCTCTCACCGACGGGTTCCGGGGATCGACCGAGTCGTGGGCGGATCTGCTGCGTGATTGCCGCCGACGTGGCATGACCGCGCCGGTCCTGGCGGTCGGCGACGGCGCGCTCGGGTTCTGGAAGGCGCTACGAGAGGTGTTCCCGGACACCCGCGAGCAGCGGTGCTGGTTCCACAAGCAGGCCAATGTCCTCGGCACGCTGCCGAAGTCGGCTCATCTTGGTGCGTTGGCGGCGATGAAGGAAATATACAACGCCGAGGACATCGACAAGGCCCAAGTCGCGATCAAGGCGTTCGAGATCGACTACGCCGCGAAATACCCCAAAGCAGTGGCGAAGATCGTCGGCGACATGGACGTACTGCTCGAATTCTACCGGTATCCGGCCGAGCATTGGGTTCACCTGCGCAGCACCAACCCGATCGAAAGTACTTTCGCCACAGTGCGTTTGAGGACCAAGGTCACCAAAGGTCCCGGTTCCCGCCCGGCCGGGCTTGCGATGGCCTACAAGCTGATCGAGGCCGCCCAAGCCCACTGGCGAGCGGTGAACGCGCCTCAATTGGTCGCGCTCGTCCGGGCCGGAGCCGTGTTCCACAAGGGCAAGCTCCTGGAACGACCGACTGCCATCGCACCCGAAACCTCGACCGGCCAGCCGTCATCAGCCGCAGCGGCGGAGGTCGCCTGAGAAGACCTCATCCACAGGATTTGACAATCGTCGGGCTTCGACGACCACCTCACCCATGTCGGCTACTGAATGATGGGGTGGGCTGCGGGTGGGCCGGGCGAGGGCGGGGTCAGTGCGGAGGCTAGGCCCGCCGGCTTTGGAGAATTGGGATTTCGGGGCGGCGGATTCAGCATCAGCGGAGGTAGCGCAGATGAGTGAGTGTCGCCTCCGGTTGGCTTGGGCGGGCACTGCGGCGAGCGGGGTTGTGCACTGCTGCAGGTGTAAGTGGGCACTGTCGAGTCGGCTTGGGCAACCGATGCCGAGCCTGCGGAGACGGCCAGTGTGATCGCGATCGCGTAGAAGTAGGTGACACGCATCGGTATCACAGCCAGATCGGGTCGCCGTACACGGCAACGGAGTTGTCGGCGTCGGCGGTCGAGGTGGACGCGATCGCGTACGAGCGCAGGCTCACCGGCCCCATGCACGAGTCGACTTTGATCTGCACCTGATCAGCGGTGATCGAGGCATGCGCGCCGCTGAGCTCCTTCGTCCCGAACGGCACGGTGGTGAT
This sequence comes from Nocardia sp. CA-107356, assembly GCF_050946365.1. Lineage (NCBI taxonomy): Bacteria > Bacillati > Actinomycetota > Actinomycetes > Mycobacteriales > Nocardiaceae > Nocardia > Nocardia sp. CA-107356. The sequence continues at coordinate 1,989,364 of NZ_CP191992.1, forward strand.
CGTGCCCGGCTTGGGTGAGAAGGAGACGCTCGGGATCGCTAGTGCGCTCGCGCCGGCGTTCGCACCGCCCACCGAGATGCCTATGTTCGGTCCGATCGCCCCGGACAGCCCGATGGTCAGGCCGTTGGACACATCGACCTGGCAACCGATCTGGTAACCCAACGTCACGCTGCCCGAGTTAACCGCTACCCGACCGTGTCCGGTGATGTCGGCGACGGCCTTCAGCCTGACGAATCCTTCACGGGTGAACGGTGAGGCAGCCAGGTTGGGAACACGATCCAGATTCTCCGCGACCTTGGTGATTCGCACCTGCCACCCGTCGTCGGTGGTGACCTCGCGCGATGTGTCCGCTACCGGATCCGCGGACGCGGTCGCGTACGTGCCAGCAATGAGTGTCGCTGCCACCAGGCACGGCAACGCGACGATACAGCGTTTCATTCGAACATGTCCTTATCGCTAGATGTGTTTCTCGCACTCAGGCGGCCGCTGGTCTGGTTGAGCAGCCGCCTGATGGTGATCGTGCCGCCGTCGTGGCCGTTGCCGCGGACCACGTCGGGCAGCCACTTCTCCACGGTGTCGTCCAGGCTCAACCGGCCGTCGGCCGCGAGTCGCGGATGTCAGCCAGGATGCCTGGCAGGCCGCCGTCGGTCACGGCCCGCTCCGGCACCCGCTGGACCCGGCGTGGTCGTCGGCTACCGCTGCCGACGTGCTGACGGTCACCGCCAGTGCGGCGGCGAGCAGGCAGGTGGCGCGCGGAGGATTTTGCCTTGATGGGTGATCGCCTTTCAATTCTTTCAATGGGTGAGGTGGCTGCGTGCTTACCCACCGATGGCGACTCCGAACTCCGCTTCGATGACTCTGAACATGGGGTCCCAGGACTTCCACTCGGTGTTGGTGTGCACGGCGATCGTGTGCTGGCCGTCCGGGGTGCCGACCGCGAAGAAATAGGTGCCCCAGAAGCTGCCGCCGACGCCGCGCAGCGTCCGGCCGCCGGTCGCCTGCTTGTCGAACTCGAACAGGCCCAGGCCGTAGCGGGAGTGCGGCATCCAGTAGCTGCCCTCGGTGGAGACAGTGGTCCACATCTGCCGGTGCTGGGCGGGCGGCAGCAGGCTGCCGGTGGTCATCGCGGTGAGGAAGCGGATCATGTCGCCGGTGGTGGAGACGATGTTGCCGGCCGCGTAGCCCAGCGAGGAGTTGAGCTCGGTGACGTCCAGCGGCGGCAGGCCGGGCTCCTCCATCAGGGATTGCCAGTTCTCCGGGGTGACCGCGGCGGGGTCGACACCGTCCTTGAGGAACTGGTTGGAGTAGCCGCGCGGGTGCGGAGTGGGGTAGCCGGTGTCGGTGGTGGGGCGCACGCGGGTGTGGGTCAGCCCGAGCGGCCGGGTGACTCTGCGCTCGACCTCGTCGGCGTAGCTGTTGCCAGTGACCTTCTCGATAATCGCGCCGGCGATGTAGAAGCCGCCGTTGGCGTACTCGAAGCGCTCGCCGGGCGCACCGACCGGCGGCTGGGACACCGCCACCCGCAGCAGCTCTTCGGTGCTGAAGGTGTCGAAGCGATGCTGGACGAGCCCGGAGCGGGTGGCGTAGCGGTAGCTGACCTCCGGGGCCAGGCCGGTGGGGAACAGTCCGCTGGTGTTGCTGAGCAGGTGCCTGATGGTGATCGTGTCGCCGTCGTAGCCGTTGACGTCCAGCACGCCGGGCAGGTGGGCGTTGACCGTGTCTTCCAGGCTGAGGCGGCCCTCGGCCTCCAGAGCCAGCAGCACGGCGGCGGTGAAACTCTTGCCGCAGCTGCCGGTGTGGATGTTCTCCCCCGGCTGGCGCGGGGAGCCGGTCTCCAGGTCGGCCACACCGGCGGTGCCGAACCAGGTCCGGTCCCCATCCTTGACCTCGGCCACGATGCCGGGGATGCCGACCTCGGCCACGGCCCAGTCGAGCACCTGCTGCACGTTCTCGTTGGTTGCCATCGCACGTCCTTTCGGGATGTTTCTTCGTGACGTCCTCCACGATGTCCAGCAGCTCTGACAGGCCTCTTATATCCCTCTTCCATCCGGCACCGGCTCGCTGTAAGGCGCTTTCAGCCCACCGAATAGCCTGTCGAGCATGCGGATTGAGGTGCTGGGGCCGGTTCTTGCGTATGCCGACGACGGCGCACCGATCGACCTGGGCGGCACCAGGGTTCGCGCGCTGCTGGCCAGGCTGGCACTGGCCGGGAACGAAATGGTGTCGGTCGATTCGCTGCTCGACGGCCTATGGGGGGAACACTCCTCCGGAGGCACCGTCAACGCGTTGCACGCGTTGGTGCATCGGCTGCGCAAGGCCTTGGCGGGGGCCGGGGTCGTGGAGACGGTGGCCGGCGGGTATCGCCTGCGCAGCGAGCAGGTCGACGCGGTCCGCTTCGAGGAGCTGGCCAAGCGAGGCAGCCGCGAACTGGCCGCGGGCGCTGTGCAGCGGGCGGCCTCGCTGCTGGACGAGGCGCTGGCGCTGTGGCGGGGAGACTCGCTGGCCGACGTGCGCGACATTCCTTTCGCCGGTACGGCTGGCGCGCGCCTGGACGAACTGCGCGTCGGCGCCACCGAAAACCGCTTCGAGGCGGAGCTGCGGCTCGGGCGCCATGGCGAGATCCTGGCCGACGTGGAGGCGGCGGCCGCTGAGCATCCGCTGCGGGAACGGCTGGCCGGGCTGCGGATGCGGGCCTTGCATGCGGCGGGCCGCCAGTCCGATGCGCTGGCCGTGTTCGAGGAGGTCCGTGGCACGCTCGCCGAGGAGCTGGGCGTCAACCCCTCCGAGGAGTTGCGCAAGACGCATCTCGCCGTGTTGCGGGGTGAGCTGGAGATCCCCGAGGCGGAACAGGCCCGGCCGGAGGCGGTGCGAGGCCGTCTGCCGGCCCAGCTGACCAGCTTCGTCGGCCGGGAGGACGAGTTGAGGTTGCTGGCCGGGTTGCTGGAGACCTCCCGGCTGGTCACCATCGTGGGGCCCGGAGGAGTGGGCAAGACCCGGCTGGCCGTGGATGCGGTGAGCCGGCGTCGGGCCCATCAGCGCGGCCGGGTCTGGCTCGTCTCCCTGGCCGCGGTGGACACGGCCGACGGGCTGCTGGAGGCGGTGCTGGGCTCGCTCAGCGTCGCCGAAGCCCAGCCGTCCGGCACGCCGCTGGAGCGGGTGGTCAACCTGCTCGCCGGTGGTGAGGGCGTGCTGGTGCTGGACAACTGCGAACAGATCTCCGAACCCGCCGCTCAGCTCGCCGGACAGCTGCTGGAGCGCCAGCCGTACCTGACCATCCTGGCCACGAGCCGAGAGCCGCTCGAGGTCATGGGGGAGACGCTGTGCCGCCTAGGCCCGCTCGACCTCCCCCCGGCGCACGCGGACCCCGATCGTGCCTCCGCATCGGCCGCGGTGCGGCTGTTCCTCGACCGGGCGGCAGCCGTACAGCCCAGCTTTGTCCTGGACGCGACCACCGCGGCCCCGATCGTGGACATCGTGCGCCGGCTGGACGGGTTGCCGCTGGCTCTGGAGCTGGCCGCGGCGCGACTGCGGACCATAAGCGCCGAACAGATCGCCCGGCGGCTGGATGACCGTTTCCGGCTGCTCAGCACCGGCAACCGGACCGCCCAACCCCGCCAGCAGACCCTCCATGCGGTCATCGAATGGAGCTGGGAACTCCTCACCTCACAAGAGCGCACACTGACCCGCCGGATGTCGATATTTCCGGCGCGTACCGGTATCGCCGTGATCGAGGCGGTCTGTGCGGATTCGGATGGGGCGCTTCCCGCGGACGAGGTCGCCTACCTCCTGGATTCCCTGGTCGACAAGTCCATCGTGGAGCAGGCCGGCGACGGCTACCGGATGCTGGAAACCATCCGGGCCCATGCGGCGGGAAAGCTCCGGCTCGCAGGGGAGACCGAAGCCGTCCTGCGCGGGCTCACGCGGCACTTCGCCGACCTGGCCGAGGAACACGAGCCGCTGCTGCGCTCGGACAAGCAGGCGGAGTCGCTGCGGCTGTTCCAGGCCGAGTACGACAACCTGATGTACGCCCTGCAAACGGCCATCGACAGCGGCGACGTCTCGGGCGCCGCCCGGATTCTCGGGCCGCTGTACTGGTACTGGGTCATGCACCGCTACGACGCCCGCGCCGAGGCTTACGTCGCCAAGGTCGCCGAGTTCGGCGACGCGCTGCCCGCGACCGCCCGGTCCGCGTTCACGGCAATTCACCTGGTGAGCATCGAGGGCGGGCCGCTCACCGACCCCGAACGGCTGCGCGCGCTCATCGACGACTGCGTGCGCACGGGCGCGCTTCGGCGTTACCCGATGCTGCTGACAATCGTGTTGGTGATGGCGCCGCTGCTCGGGCTGGATGAGCTGGCCGACCATGAGATCGCCCAGGTGCGCAGCGGCTCGGACCGCTGGGCGATCGCCTGCACCTTCATGATCGAAGCCATGCGGCATCGCGAACGGGGCGACCTGGAGAGCTCCGCGACCGCGATGACCACGGCGTTGCACGCGTTCGGGGAGGTGGGCGATCGCTGGTGGGCGGCGAAGGCGCTGTACGGCCTGGCTCAAATCCACGCCATCGCCGGTGACCACGACCAGGCGATCACCGCCTACGAGGACAGCATCGCGATCGCCACCGAGCTCGGCTCGCAGGATGAGGTCTCAACCCGGCTCGGGCTCGCCACCGAACGCATGCGCGCCGGCGACCTGATCGGCGCCCGACACGACATCGAAACCGCCGAACGAGCGGCCTGGCAGCGTGGCCAGCCGGTGGTGGAGATCGAGGTTCTCGGCGTCCTGGCCGAGCTGTACCGCCGCTCCGGAGAGGTCGAACGCGCCGATCAAGAACTCGACCGGATGGACACGCTCACCCGCAGGCTGCCCCTGGCGGCCGAGAGCGCCGACAATCGGCTGCTCCCCGCTCGGGTGGCCAACCTCCTCACCGCCGGGAACGCCGTACGCGCCCGCGAACTGCTGCCCCGCGCCGTCCACGCCGCGCAAGCGAACATGGACGCCCCCTCGGCCGCTCACCTCCTGGCCCGGCTGCTGTTCCTGGAGGGCGATCCGGCCGGCGCGGCCACCGCGCTCGGCCTGAGCCAGGCCATCCGCGGCACCTTCGACCACGGCGACACCGAACTGCGTTCCCTTGCTGAGGTGCTCGCGGAACGGCTCGGCCGCACCGACTACGACACCGCCTACCAACGGGGCGCCGAGCTGACACCCCATAAGGCCACCGACCGGCTGACAGCACTGTGAACCGCCCTGGGTTTGATGGAGGCTGGGTCCTCGAGTGAAGGATGGAAAGATGGCTGGTGATGATCGGGGTCCGTGCCGACGGCCGCAAAGAGTTGGTCGCGATCACCGACGGCTATCGGGAATCGACCGAGTCGGGGCTGATCTGCTGCGCGATTGTCGCCGCCGTGGAATGACCGCCCCAGTGCTGGCGGTCGGGGACGGAGCGCTCGGGTTCTGGAAGGCGCTACGAGAGGTGTTCCCTGCCACGAGGGAGCGGCGGTGCTGGTTCCATAATAAACAGGCCAATGTTCTTGCCGCACTACCGAAATCGGCGCACCCGGGCGCATTAGCGGCGATGAAGGACATCTACATGGCTGAGCATATCGACAAGGCGCAGCTGGCGGTGAAAGCGTTCGAAATCGACTACGGCGCGAAATATCCGAAAGCGGTCGCGAAAATCACCGACGACCTCGACGTGTTACTCGAGTTCTTCAAATACTCGGCCGAGCACTGGGTGCATCTGCGCACCACCAACCCGGTTGAATCAACTTTCGCCACCGTCCGGTTGCGCACCAAGGTTACCAAGGGGCCTGGTTCGCGCGCGGCGGGAATCGCCATGGCCTCAAGCTGATCGAGACCGCCCAGGCCCACTGGCGCGCGGTGAACGCCCCACACCTGGTCGCGCTCGTCCGCGCCGGCACCTGTTCCACAAGGGCAAACTCATCGAACGCCCCGCCGAGATCACACCCGCCTCGTCAACCGACCCGACCGAAACCACCCGAACGGAGGTCGCCTGAAACTTGCTGATCCACAGGTCTTGACAATATCTCATCCGGTTTTGCCAACGACTTCTACGCGGCAGCCGTCCAGGCGGGCACGCAGAGCTGGAAGGCGCTGCTCTTCGGTTCGCTGGACGCCGGTAATGCCATCACCGTCGATAAGCCGCCCGCTGCGCTGTGGGTCATGGGGCTATCGGGGCGGCTGTTCGGATTCAGCTCGTTCTCGATGCTGTTGCCGCAAGCGCTGATGGGCGTGGCATCGGTCGGGTTGGTGTACGCCGCGGTCCGGCGCTGGCACGGTCCGGCGGCCGGGTTGCTGGCCGGGGCCGCGCTGGCGCTGACTCCTGTTGCGGCACTGATGTTCCGGTTCAACAATCCGGATGCATTGCTGGTGCTGCTGCTGGTCGCGGCGGCGTATTGCACCGTGCGCGCCACCGAGAACGGCAGCGGCCGTTGGCTCGCATTCGCCGGTGTCGCAGTGGGATTCGGCTTTCTCACCAAGATGATGCAGGCATTCCTGGTGCTGCCGGCACTCGGCCTGGTGTTTCTCGTCGCCGCGCCGATCGGCGTCTGGCGCCGAATCGGCAAGCTGCTGGTCGCTTGCGCAGCCATGGTGATCTCGGGCGGCTGGTTCGTCGCGCTGGTCAGCTTGTGGCCCAGTGATTCTCGGCCCTATATCGGTGGATCGACCGACAACAGCCTGCTCGAACTCGCGCTGGGATACAACGGCCTCGGCCGTGTCCTCGGCGGATCCGGCAACGGTGGCGGCGGCGGCGGCGGTGGCGGCGGCGGCAATACCGGATTCGGTGGCAGCACCGGCATTACGCGGTTGTTCGGGGATTCGATGGGAACCGAGATCTCCTGGCTGCTGCCCGCCGCGCTGATCGGTCTGGTTGCGGGCCTGTGGTTCACCCGCCGCACGCCGCGCACCGGGCGGACCCGCGCCGCCCTGCTGCTGTGGGGTGGTTGGCTGCTGGTGACCGGTGTCGTCTTCAGTTACATGCAGGGCACGATGCACCCCTACTACACCGTGGCACTGGCGCCCGCAATCGCCGCGCTGGTGGCGGTCGCGGTGACCGAGCTGTGGCGCGGCAGGCAATTCCGGACGGCCCGCATCGCGCTCGGCGCCATCCTGGCATCGACCGGCGTCTGGAATTTCATCCTGCTCGACCGCACTCCCGACTGGTATCCGGCATTGCGCTGGGTCGTACTGATCGGTTCGATCGTGCTCGCCGCGATCATCGTTGTCGGCGCCAACCAACTCGGCAGGTCGACCGCGGTGGTCGCCATTGCCGGTCTGCTGTTCGGACTTGCGGGGACCACGGCGTACACCATCGAGACCGCGGCGACACCACACAGCGGTTCGATCCCGACCTCCGGTCCGGATACGGGTCGCGGTATGGGCGGACCGGGCGGCCCCATGGGTGGCAGCGCGGTACCTGACGGCACCGAATCCGGCACGGCCGGAACAATTTCCGATGCCGCAGCACCCGGCCGTGCCGATACCGACGAGTCTCGTACCCGCGACGGCGGCGGACCGGGCGGCTCGACCTCGAACAACATCGCGTTGCAGGAGCTGCTGACGAACACCGACAACCGTTGGGCCGCAGCAACAGTGGGCGCCCAATCGGCGGGCAGCCTCGAATTGTCCACCGGCACATCGGTCATGGCCATCGGCGGCTTCACCGGCGGGGACAACTCGCCGACGCTGTCCCAATTCCAGCAGTATGTCGCCAATGGCGAGATCCACTACTTCATCGCGGGCGGCGGTATGGGTGGTCCCGGCGGCGGATCGGGCAGTGCCAGCGAGATCACCGCATGGGTCAAGGCCAACTTCACGGCGGTTACCATCGGTTCGACTACGGTCTACGACCTCGGCCAGCCTCTCGCCTCCTGAATATCGGCCGTATTGTACTGCGGCACAACCAATTCCAGCGCGGACCGTTCTCGATGATGGGAAATCGACGGAAGTGGACGTTAGGTGAACATTTGGTTTCTCAGAAGTGTTGCCGCGCAACAATAGTTGCGTCATGCTGAGAGTATGGCCACACGGTCGAAGAGGCGGCCGAGTCGGCCGCGGCGGGGATCCGAGGATCCGCAGGGGTGCTGTCCGCGCCCCGTGCTGTTGTTGCGCCGGTTCGGTGCGGGTCCTTGGCGGCGTCGGATCGGATGGTTTCTGGTCGTCACGTTCGTGCTGTTCGTCTTTCCCGGCGTCGTCGGCGCGGTGGCCAGTGCGCAGTACCAGGCCGCGGCCACCGGCAGCGGTGTCTCCGAAATCGACGGGCTCAGTTGGATGCACATCCGAGACTCGTCCGGGGTGCCGCTGGCCAACTATGCGTTCGCGACCGAACACGGCGGGGTGCTGAACCCGGGCGCGACCATCCTCTGGGCCATTCTCGGCTTCGAATTCATCGGCTATATCGCCATCGTGACGACCGCGATCTGGTTGATCGGGAACGCCTTGAGCTTCCAGTGGCTCAATATGTTCAGCTCGGCGCTGACCGGGGTCGCGGACCGGCTGACCGGTCAGATCGCGACACCCATGCTGCTGATCACCGCGGCGACGATCGGTGCGTTCTGTGTCGCCTGGTTCTGGATGCGCGGCTATCACGCCAAGGCGGTGCTGCAGATCGTGACGATGCTCGGGGTGGCGATCCTGGGCCCGGTGTTCCTGGCCGAACCGCTCGCCGATGTGCTGTCCCCGGACGGATTGCTCGCCAAGGGCAGGGATTTGGGCATTTCGGTCGCCGCCGGATTGAACGGCAATAACAATCCGAATCCGAATCAGCTGGTCACGACCATGCAGCGCGATCTGGCGGATAACTTCGCCCGCCGCCCGGTGCAGGTGTGGAATTTCGGGCATGTGGTCGACGAGCAACCGGCATGCCGTTCGGCGTGGTCCGCGGGAATGGCCGCCGGCGACGACGAACGGGTCCGCAAGGGCATGCAGTCCTGCGGCGACTCCGCCGCCTACGCCAAGGCGCAGAATCCCAGTATGGGTCAGGTCGGCACCGGCTTGATGCTGTTGATCTGCGGCGGCATTCTGTTGGTCTTCGCGGTGGTGCTCGGGGTCAGGGTGATCAAGGCCGCACTGGATACGATCTATCACGGGTTCATGTCGATATTCGGTTTCGCCGCAGGCGGATTCGTATACGGACCGACGCAGACCTTTCTGGTCCGCAATCTCGTCGACAGCATCGTCGGGGCGGCCAAGATGACGGCCTACACCATCTTCCTCGGCGTCTACGTGCTGTTCATGGGCAATCTGTTCGCGCAGGCCAAGGGCGAGACCATGGCGGTGATCGTGATCGCGGGCACCGTCGAGATCGTGGCCGTCTCGCAGCTGAAACGCCTGAGCCGCAGTCTGAGTCGGGGCAATGACTGGATCGCCAACCGGTTCGCGCTGGCGATACAGGGGTCTGGAGCGCGCCCCGGCGGTGGAGGTGGCGGGGGATCGGCACTCGGCATGGGTGATGCTCGGGCTGGCGGTTCGGTGCACGGCGGGCTGATGTCCGGGATGGGCATGCTGAACACGATCAATGCGTCGCCCGCGACCGCGTGGCTCCTCGGGGCCACGGTTGGCCCGTTGAACCCGCTGTCGCGCAGGAAGAAGCGGATGGATCTCAACAACATCGCCGCCTCGCCGATGGCGCGGCAATTGCAGGAGTACAACCACGCTGGCCGCGGGAACTGGCGGGTCAAGGCCGCCGGGCGGTTGAACGGAATAGACGGCGGAATCGGGTCTGCTCTCGGTGTCCAAAATGTTCTGGACGGTCTGGGCGACAGCAAGGTCCCGGACTCGATGATCGCTCCGGTTCTGCTGGCGATGGGTGCGACCGATGAGCAGGTGATCGATGCCCAGCGCGCGTTGGCCGTCCAGAAGGCCAGCATGAAGGACTACAATCCGAACGGCTTCGCGCCCTTGCAGAAGGCGCTCGCCGCGGGGTACGCGGTGGAGAACCACCAAGGCGTCGCCGCGCTGCCGGCATTCGCGGGGCAGGCCGTGGTCGCTGCGGATAATTTCGTGCGGCACTCCACTGCACCGATGAACCCTGTAGATCCCAATCACCCGTTTGTGCAACGGGTCATGAACAGCAACGAACATCAGCTCAGAACCATCACCCCGGACGAATGGCGCAACGCTGGGCGCGATACTCGCCAACACATCGGACGGCAACTGGCGCTCCGGCACCAGGAAGCGGCCACGAATTACTACAACAATCAGAACGACCCCATTCTTCTTCAGACGTTGCAGCGGTCGACCCGGCGTCTGGCCAACTTCAACGGCTTCGATCCGAATGGCGGACCCAACCCATGGTCGTCGTAGGCGGGCGTGTGGGCAGGCTGACAATATTCGCCGATCGGTGCGGTGAAAGATCTGATCACCGATGCTCGACGAGAACGTTCCCGACCAACATCGTTGTCGCCCATCGCATCCAACCGGATGATCCATTCGCGCAGGCAAGCTGGCGAAGTCTGCAACGGCCCTGAGGGTTGGATGCGGTTGATGTGGGGCACTAGAACCTTACGGTCCGTCAGTTATTGTGTGGGCCTATCGTTCGAGTACCCGTGATCGTGAGGCTCACCGTGCTGGACAGGGCACCAACCACCTTTCAGGAACTACGTGCCATTCTGCAGCAGCGGTTGCCCGAACTGGCCGACGGTCAACAGCGAATAGCCAGGCTGATATTGGACGATCCGGAGGGCACCGCCTTCCGGAGCATCGGCCGCAGCGCCGAACTCGCGGGCGTGCATCGTTCCTCGCTGGTACGGTTCGCGACCATGCTCGGGCTGCCCGGCTATCCGGCTCTGGTCGAGCTATGCCGCAGACAACTGGCCGCCGAGGCGTATCTGGTGCGTAGGCCCGCTGGCGCACCGCCGCCCTCCTCGAATGACGAATTCTTCAGTGCCATCACCGAATATGATACGAACAATCTGACCCGCACCTTCGCGCGGATCGATCGCGGGGACTGGGACCGGGCGGTCGAGACGCTGGCGACCGCGTCGGCCGTCCACGTCATCGGTTTCCGGCGCTGCCTGGCCGTCGCCTGTCTGGCCGACTATCTGCTGCGGATGATCCGGCCACGGGTTCGGCAGCTGGGGGCCTCCACCCGCCTGCTGACCGACGAACTGCGCGATATCGAATCCGGCGATGCGTTCCTCGCGGTATCGATTCGCCGGTACAGCAGCGACACCGTGCGCGCGGTCGAGCACGCGAGACGCCATGGTGCCACCACGATCGCGCTCACCGACGACCCGTCCTCGCCACTGGCCCGCATCGCCGATCTGACGTTCTACGTCGAAACCGGCTCCGTCACGGTGCTGCGTTCACTCACCGCATGCACCGGACTCGTGCACGCGCTGGTCACCGCCGTCGGGTTGCATCTGGAATCCGTCGGCGGCGATATCGACGGTCTCGACGACCAGTTGTTCGACTAGCCGCGGCCCACCGCGGCGATCTGCGTCGCCGCAGCTCTGCGCCGAGTTTGCCGATCCGGCTCTCGGGTACCGCTGGGATATGACGCCGATCCATGATCTGCGGGGGCTGGGTTTACCCGAGTCGATCTCGGTGGCGCTGTTCGATCTCGACGGCGTACTGACCGACACCGCGGCGGTGCACCGGCGGGCGTGGAAGGCGGTATTCGACGAATTCCTGGCCGGTCGCGGCCATGGCGGATTCCGGCCGTTCTCCGATGTGGACTATCTGGGCTATATGGACGGCCGGTCGCGGGCGGACGGTATCCGGGAGTTCCTGAAGTCGCGGGGGATCACGGTGCCGGAAGGCGAGCCCGATGCGCCGGAGGGGGAGGCGAGTGTCGCCGGGCTCGGCAATCGAAAGAATCGACTGCTGCTGTCGTTCCTCGAACGAGACGGTGTCCAGGTCTATCCGGGTTCGGCGAAGTATCTGTCCGCCGTGCGCGCGGCCGGGGTCAAAACAGGCGTGGTGACCGCCTCGGCGAATGCCGCCGCGGTGTTGTCGGTCGCGAATCTGGGCCGTTACGTCGATGTGTGTATCGACGGACTCGAGATCGCCCGCCGCGGACTGCGCGGCCAACCCGCGCCGGACGCATTTCTCGCGGCCGCGGACGCGCTGGACGCGAAGCCGGAACAGGCTGCGGCCTTCGAGGACGCCGTCGCCGGGATACGTGCCGGTCGTGTCGGTGGCTTCGGATTCGTCGTCGGTATCGATCGAGCGCGCGATGCCACACATGCCGAGGCATTGCGCCGAGCCGGGGCGGATGTGGTCGTCCCCGATTTGGCCGAACTCGGGACCGGCCGAGCCGAGCCGGAGCTATCCGATGGGCGGGCACCACACCGCCGGGGGTAGCGGTACGAAGGAGGGCGCGCATGGCGTCGTTCACCGAATCCGAGTACTGGTTGGGCAGACTGGTTTTCCAGCACGGCCTCGCGGTGATCTATCTGATCGCGTTCGTGGCGGCGGCACGGCAATTTCGGGCGCTGATCGGTGCGCGGGGGATGCTGCCGGTGCCCCGGTTCGTCCGGCGGGTTCCATTCCGCCGTGCGCCCAGCCTCTTTCAGCTGCACTATTCGGATCGATACTTCGCCGCCGTCGCCTGGTCCGGCGCGGTGTTATCGGCCGCGATTGTGGCCGGTGTGCTGAATCTGGTGCCGCTGTGGGGGGCGATGTTGATGTGGCTGGTGCTGTGGGTGCTGTATCTGTCGATCGTCAATGTGGGACAGGCGTGGTACGCGTTCGGGTGGGAATCGCTGCTGCTGGAGGCCGGATTCCTCGCGATCTTCCTGGGCAACGATCGGGTGGCGCCGCCGGTGCTGGTGTTGTGGCTGCTGCGGTGGCTGCTGTTCCGGGTGGAGTTCGGCGCGGGTTTGATCAAACTGCGCGGGGATTCCTGCTGGCGGGATCTGACCTGTCTGTACTACCACCATGAGACCCAGCCGATGCCCGGACCGCTGAGCTGGTTCTTCCACCGTCTGCCGCGGCCACTGCATCGAGTGGAGGTGGCGGCCAACCACTGTGCCCAACTCGTTGTGCCATGGGGGCTTTTCGCGCCGCAGCCGGTGGCGAGTGTGGCCGCGTCGGCCATCATCGTCACCCAGCTCTGGCTGGTGCTCTCCGGGAACTTCGCCTGGTTGAACTGGGTGACGATCATGTTGGCCACCACCGTGATCGACGGATCATCGGCCGCCGCGGTGCTACCGGTGCCGGACCCGCCCGCGTTATCCGCCGCACCGCCGTGGTTCGCGGGTCTGGTGATTGCGTGCACCGTCGCGGTGGCGATCCTGAGCTACTGGCCCGTGCGCAATTTGATATCCCGACAGCAGCGAATGAACGCTTCCTTCAACCCACTGCACCTGGTCAATACCTATGGTGCGTTCGGCAATATCGGCCGGACCCGCGAGGAGGTGGTGTTCGAGGGCACCGACGATGCGGAGATCACCGAGCGAACACACTGGCGGGAGTACGAATTCAAAGGTAAGCCGGGGGATCCGCATCGAATGCCACGGCAATTCGCCCCCTACCATTTGCGGCTGGATTGGTTGATGTGGTTCGCCGCGATCTCCCCGGCCTACGCCCGCAGCTGGCTGCTCGCCTTCGTCGAGCGGCTGCTGCGCAATGATCCAGCGACGCTGCGACTGCTGCGTCGCTGCCCCTTCCCCGACGCCCCGCCGACCTATGTGCGGGCGCGAATCTACCTGTACCGCTTCGCAACCCGCGCCGAGCGGCAACACGAGCGAACGTGGTGGCACCGCACCCTGGTCGGCGACTACCTCCCCCCGATGACTCTCGCTCAGTAGAAGCTGCGACCCTCGCGACCGCCGGAGACCGACCAGACCTCGGTGATGACTCCGGCGACGGTGCGCAGAATATCGGTGCCGCTGATGGCAATGGTCGCACCATCGGGACCGGTCGACTCCGCGCCGTACGGCCGTGCGATGAATCCGGTTCGGGTGTCGTCCATGTCGACGACCGGCTCACCTTGGGGTGCGAATCGGATCCCGGGACGCTGCTCGCGAAATTCGGCGACTTGGGTGGCGAGGGCCTGCGGATCGTGGATGTCGTCGTATTCGCTGCCGTTCGGCTGGGCGTAGCGGAGGGTGAATTCGGGGGCCATGATCTTCTCCGTGAGCGCCAGCTCGCCGTTCCACATCGCGGTCCACTCGTCGAACAGGGTGATGCCGAAATCGCGCATCGCTACTCCTTAATCATCTCATTGATACGGTCTCGATGGCACTAATTTATAGTCTCAGTGAGATGGTGTCAATGGGATGGAGGAGGCATGCCGGATCTCGGGCCGCAGGACCACATCGTGCTGGGGTTGATCGCCCGGCACGGGCCGCTCACGCCCTACGAGTTGAAGGCCAGACTCGAAGAGAGCGTCGATTACTTCTGGCCGGTGCCGCATGCGCAGCTCTATCGGATTCCGGTGCGCTTGGCCGAGCAGGGTTTGCTCGACGAGGAGACCGAGCAGGGTGGACGACGGCGCAGACTCTTTCATCTGACCGATAAGGGCCGGGCCGAACTGCGGCGCTGGCTCGCCGACCCGCGCAACCCGCCCGCGGAGACCCGCGACCCGGCTCAACTGAAACTCTTCTTCGCCGATCTGGGCGCACCGGGCGATGTGGTCACATTGGCCAACAGCCAAGCCGCGGAACATCGTCGGCTACTCGAGCTGTATCGGTCACTGCACGCCGATACCGACCCGGCCGATGAGGTCCGCGCGGTGTCCCGCGCCCGCATCCTGCGGCTCGGCATGCTGCACGAGCAGGCCTACGTCGAGTTCTGGGAAGACCTCGCCGCCGACCCCGAGTATCGGGACCGGCGGCGCGGGTAGGGCAGTCAGACGCGGCGGGCGCGTTTGACGAAGCGGACGGTGAGAGCGATCAGCGGGGCGAAGAAGATGATCGACAGGACGGGGGATAGCCAGGCCATGGTGTGGACCGGGAGTTGGTAGGCGAGCAGAATCCGGACCAGAGCCTCGGACAGCAGGCCGATGCCCCAGGCCGCGGACAGGATGGTGAAGCCGCGACGCTTGGCCGGATTGTCGCGGTAGGACTCCTCGAATTCGGCGAGTTTGGCCGGTCCGGCGGCCGAGAGCGCCTTGCGTGCGGACAGGTAGGTCAGCGGTTTGCCGACCACTGTGCTGATCAGGAAGGCAATGCCGACGATCGCGGTGCCCGCGGAATCCTTGACGATCATCATGCGGGGGTCGCCACTGATCAGCGAGCCGACCAGGCCGAAGACGAATACGCCGAGCATGATCGCGGCGAACGGTTCGAGGCGGCGCGACCGGATCGTCTCGATGATCAGAACCGCGCCCGAGAAGAGCGATCCGGCGAGCAGTCCGGCGAAGTCGCTGTAACCGAGGCCGGTCAGCAGGAAGTAGGCGCCGATGGGCACCGCGATATCCCGCGCGATCGGGGCAAGTACGCGGATCGGGTTGAAGCGCGGCGCCGAGGTCTGAGCCGTATCGGTCGGCTCGGCCACGGGCTCGGCGGCTGTGATGGTCGTCATCTCGGGTGCTCCTGGCTGGTCAATTCGTCTGTGCACTACGAGAGATGACGTTACGGATCAGCGCAGGGCGGCGAATCTGCCAACCATCACGGGTCGGGCATGACAACTGTCATGCCCGCCGCTGCGCGCTGCCGGGGCATGCGGAATTGCCTGATCGGCCTGCCGGTCAGCATGCGCGCGAACAATCCGGCAAAACGTAAGTGGCCCAGTGCCTCTCGCTTTGTGAACGCGACCGACCACACCGTTTCGGTGCCCGCCGCTGGCAGCGCGCGCTGGTCGAATCGATCCGCCAGCCAGTTCATGGTGACCGGTGTGCCGATGAACAGCAGCGGCATATGCAGGCTCAGACGGTCGCGCAGATAGCGCACGTGCGCACCACGGATCGCGTACCGCGCCACGTGCTGGTCGACATCGGCCACGGCGATCAGCTCGTCATTGACGCCCTGGATGACGAGCATCGGCATGGCCGGCGCGTGCACACCGGGCCGGATGTCGGCCAGGATCTGCTGCAGGCCGGGTTCGGCGAGTAGCTCGGCGAAGGTGCGGTGGCTGTAGTTGTCGATGTTCTTGCCCATCAACCGGAACAGCAAGTGCAGCGTGGTGCGCGATTCGGCATCTGCGAGTATCTCGAGGAATTCGGATGTGAGATGTGCGCGCAGGATGCGATCCAGATCACCGTAGGCCCGCCGCAGCCCTGCCACGGCCATCGTCGAGAAGGCCGCGAAGAAGGTGCCGTTCAATCGCGTGAAGGCCGAGCCGAGATCGCCGACCGGCGAACCGGCGACCGCGCCGACGATTTCGAGCTCCGGTGCGTATTCGGCGGCCAACTCCGCGGTCCAGGCCGTGGCGAGTCCGCCACCCGAATAGCCCCACAGCGCAACGGGAGTCGATTCGGTCAGGCCGAGCGGGGTGAAGGTCAGGCTCGCTCGGATCGCGTCGAGGGACCGATAGCCGGGTTCGCGCGGCACCCCGAAGTGTCCGGCCAACCCGCCGTGGTCGGGAACCGATACCGCCCAGCCCTTGGCCAGTGCGTATGCGATGACCGGCAGTTCGACCTGCGGAATCGAGCCGAGCGCTCGCGCGCCGCGGCGCAGTGCGTAAGAGGGCAGACACATCGAACTGACGCCGTCGATGGCGCATTGGAATGAAACCAGCGGACGTGGCTCGCGTGGATCGGCGCCCCACGGCAGCAGGACCGTCGTCACCGCCGCCTCCGCGCTGCCGTGCAGGTTATTGGTCCGGTAGAGCAGCTGCCAGGCCGAAACCTTTTGGGGCACAAGCCCGAACAGTGCCAGCTCGACCCGGCGGGTGCGCAGGACGGTGCCCGGTGCGAAGCGTGCGAATCCGGTGGGTGGGCGATAGAACCGATCCAGCTCCGGGCGCAGCGGTCGGTCCGACGGGAAAGTCTCGACAATCGGACGCGCCGGGCCCATCCCGGTGTCGGCCTGCACGGTCATTCCTGTACATCCTTTCGAACGGCACACCGGCACGGTGTTTATTTGAAATGACGCCGGAATCCTGGTTCTCAACGTAGCAACTGCAGCGGCGGAAATTAATTGTCCCGAAACACAATTGAGTCGGGTGTTTTTCTCCCATGGGGGGTGTTGACGGTGACCGGCGTCACCCGGTAGCGCGTGGAATCCGCTGGTGAGCGGGGTCATCCGGGCCTTGTTGTCACTGCACGCGGGCGAGAAGAATCAGCGGAAAACTTGTGATCGGAGACAATGAGCCGGTTGGTTACGAGATTTATTGGTAAATGCCGTCGTTGGGTAACGTGCAGTCATGCCCGTTGTCCTACCCCCGTTGTCCGGAGATGCCCCGATAATCGCCCGACTGGTCCGTCGGTTACCCGAAATCGCCGAACGCATGCTCGCGGCGGGCCTTGGATCGACGCCCCCGGCCGCCGATCTGCCGGACGGGCATTTCACCGAGGAGGTGCTGCCAGCGATCGCCGGATGCGGGCGGGCCTTCCTGCGCGCGCTTCAGGAGCAGCGCACCTTCACCGGGGCCGAGGTGGTCGAGTTCGTCGGGCCGGTGGCCGGGCGGCATGCCGAGGACCGAATCCCGCTCGGGCTGTTGATGCATGCCGTACACGGCTCCGGTCAGGCCATCCTGCAGGAGGCGGCGGCGGTGGCCGAACCCGAGGATATGAACGATCTGATCGCCTTCGGTGGTCGGCTGCTGGACCTGCTGCGGGATATCAATGTCGTGGTGGTCGAGGCGTATACCGATGTCGAGCAGTCGATCTACCACGCCGAACGCGAGGCGCGTCGCGCACTGTGTTCGGCCCTGTTGCGCGGCCAGCCCGCCGAGGAACTGGCCGCACGCGCGGATGTCGTTCTCGCGGAACGCTATACGGTGCTCGCCATCCACATCCGCCCGGACGATCACCCGATCGTGGTCGCCGATCTGCTCACCCGCCGCCGCATCCGGGTGCTGCAGCGGGCATTGGACGGTATCGCCGGGACCAAGGCGCTGAGCACCTTCGACGGCACCACCGGAATCGCCCTGCTGCCGAGCGGATCCGACTCCAAGGAGTATCAGCGGCTGGCCGCCGAACTCACCGAACAATTCGGCGTCGATGTCTTCCTCGCCGAACGCCGTGCGGTCGAACGGGATCTGCTCCCGCACGCGGTTCAGGAGGCGACCGATCTGGCCGAACTCGCCCGGCTGCTCAACCGGCCGAGCGGTCTGTACGACCTCGACGATCTGCTGCTCGAGTATCAGCTCACCCGCCCGGGTCCGGCCCGCGATCGCCTCGCCGACCGCATCGCACCACTGCTATTGCGCCAGCACCTGTTCGAGGCACTGGAAGCGCACCTGCGGCATGGATCCGATCGCAAGGCCGCCGCCGCCGAGGTCCACGTGCACCCCAATACCTTCAGCTACCGGCTCAAGCGCATCGCCGAACTCACCGGCATCGATCCGAGCGAACCCAACGGCTCCCGGCTGCTCGCCGCAGCACTCACCGTGCACCGCTTCTATCCGGTGGTCGAGGAGACGGAGGTCGTCGAGGCGGACTGATCTTCGCCGGAGTTCGCGCCGCACACGCTGCCGGGCTGCGCTGCATTCGGGTGCCCGATCCGGCGCCGCCGACCCAGGAAACCCCGCGACTCGCGCACCGGCTGTATCCGGATCTGCACCACCTCGTGGACTACATCGCGGCGGCCAAACGGCTGGACACCCGTGCCGGAATGAACCGGTCGGCGTGGAGAACCGTGAGGTGAGGGAGACACTTGGGCCGCAACGCCGCGGCGGTCGATAACCCCAGGAGAGCGCCTCATGTCGACGATCAACGGTATACCCGCCCATGTGCTGCTGGTGCACGTCATTGTCGTATTCGTACCGCTGACCGCGGTCCTGCTGATCCTGTCGGCACTCTGGCCGGCAGCGCGCCGTCGGCTGATCTGGCTGGTCACGGCACTGGCCGCGATCACCGTCGCGCTGACGCCGGTGACGACAGAGGCGGGGGAATGGCTCGAGCACAAGCTCGGCGGATCACCGGCGATCGATCTGCACGCGGACCGCGGCAACACGATGATCTATTTCGTGGTGCCACTGCTACTCGTCACGGCCTTGCTCATCGTCGTGCACTTGCGGGCCGAGCGCGGACGGCCGGTGGCACGCGCCATCACCGTACTGGCCGCGGTGCTGGCGATCATCGTGGGCGGTGCGGCGCTCGTGCAGGTGTACCGGGTGGGGGATTCCGGCGCACATGCGGTGTGGGGTGCCCAGGCGCCGGCGGCGAGGGCCACGCCGGAATCTCCGTAGCGGGCGGCGAGATGTATCGCACCGGTTCCGATGATGACCAGTTCCGGAAACCGTGGCCCTAGGTGGGAGGGACCAGGCCGTGCTTGTGGGCGTACACCACCGCGTGGATGCGGTCACGAACACCGAGTTTGGCGAGTATCCGGGAGACATGGGTCTTCACCGTTTCTTCGCCGACGCCGAGGGCCGCGGCGATCTCGGCATTGCTGAGCGCATCGGCCAAGAGCAGCAACACTTCTCGTTCGCGTGCGGTGAGTTGTTCCACTTCCGGCGGGGTGTGCGGCGGTGCGAGTGTGCCGGCGAAGCGCGATATCAAGCGTCGGGTCATCGATGGATCGATCAGTGCATCGCCGCGGGCCGCGATGCGGATGGCGGCCACCAGTTCTTCCGGTGGCAGGCTTTTCAGCAGAAATCCGCTGGCTCCCGCCTGGAGTGCGCGGTAGAGGTTGGCGTCGCTGTCATAGGTGGTGAGCACGAGGACACGGGTGCCGCCTGCCGCGACGATGGCCGCGGTGGCCGCGAGCCCGTCCAGCTTCGGCATCCGCACATCCAGAATCGCGACATCCGGTCGCAGCCGGGCGGTTTCGGCGATCGCGTCCCGGCCGTCGCCGACCTCGGCGACACATTCGAGATCGGCCTGACTGTCGACCACGGCGCGCAGTCCGGAGCGGAACATGCTGTGGTCGTCGGCGATCAGCACGCGGACCGATGCGCTCACGATCCTCCGATCGGTAGGGAAACCCTGGTATACCAATGGGTTCGGGTGTCGTCGGGACCGAATCGCAATTCGCCGCCGAACAATTCGGCGCGCTGCCGGATGCCGCCGAGACCGCGGTGCGCGGTCGCGTCGTTCCGGTCGGCGGTGTCGGCGAGCGGGTTGACCGTCTCCAGCACCACTCGGTTGGGCTGGTAGTCGACCACCAGGTCCGCGTGCGCGCCGTCGCCGTGGCGCAGGGCATTGGTGAGCATCTCCTGCACGATCCGATACAGCGTCAGGTTCAGCGAGTCCGGCAGCTCGACCGCGGCACCACGCACGGTGAATTCGACGGCCAAACCGGCCGCGCGCACCCGTTCCAGCAGGTCATCGATATCGGCGAGTCCCGGTTGACGCTGACCGTCCTCCTCGCGCCCGTGCAGCAGGTCGAGCTGTCGGCGCAGGTCGACCATGGCCGCCCGGCTGCTCGATTCCACCGCGGTCAGTGAGCGGGTCGCGGCGGCATTGCCGGTGTCGGCCATGGCGATTCGGGCCGCACCGGCGTGGATGCCGATGGCGCTGACGTGATGGGAGATCACATCGTGCAGATCTCGGGCGATGGCGGCGCGTTCCTCGGCCACGGCGCGGGCGAGCGCGGTCCGTTGCTCCTGCTCGCGCAGTTTGGCCTGCTGCTCGAGATCGGCGATATAGGCGCCCCGTGCCGCCGTGTATCGGCCGACCAGCCACGGCACCACGCCGACCGATACCGTCGACGCCAGCAGCAATCGCCAATCGTGCGAGGTATTGCTGCCGACGAGCAGATGCGCGGTCGCGCAACCGGTGCACAGGGTGATGACGGTCGCGACCGATTTCGGGCCGACCATCCAGGCTCCGGCCCGATATCCGGCCACCAGGAATCCGACATCGGCGAATCGGGCGGCGAAGCCGTGCCGGTGCAGCATCACGGCCTCCACCAGCCGTAGCGCCACCTGGATCACGGCGACCGCACCCGCGGTGCGCGGCGGCGCGGCCAGTGCGAGATCGGCCGCGACGATTCCGATCAGCACCGCGGTCGCCTGCCAGGGCGCCACCGCGAAGATCCCGTTCAACATCAGCATCGAGGCGTCGACAGCCGCGGCCACCACTGCGACCACCAGTGATTGGCGCGCCAGCGACCTGCTCACATCCAACAGTTCGCCACCACCTTCGCGCTGTCCGAGAGTCCGGGTCGAGCCGTCCGCGGGCGATCCTACTCAGCATTCGCCGCGGTGCTCGTGACCGCACTCTGCCCGGATTCGCGCCGCGGTGCATCCCCCGCACGAGGGACGGTCGATCCCTCGTCAGCGCGATGTTTGCGCAGGCCAGCGGCCGTAACGTGGCGGTCGACGCAGAGCAGAGGAGCCCTTGTGAACGGTGCGCAGCTATTCATCTACGCCTTACCGGCGTTTGCCGTACTCATGTTCGTGGAGTGGATCGAATATCGGCGCGATCCGGATCGCCCGGCCAACGGATATTCCGGGCGGGATACGGCGTCCAACATCGCCACCTACCTGCTCGGTCGATTCCTGAAGCCGGTGTTGCAGTATCTGATTCCGTTCTCGGCGGTGGTGGTCGCTGCCGCGATCACGCCGCTGCACCTGTCGCCGCACAGCTGGTGGGTGTGGGTGCTCGGGCTGGTGGTCACCGATTTCTGCTACTACTGGGCGCATCGCGCCGACCATCGGGTCCGGCTGCTGTGGACCTCGCACAGCGTCCACCATTCCAGTCAGTACTTCAATCTCTCCACCGCCATCCGGCTGCCGTGGGTGCATCCGGCGGCCAGCATCGTGCGTGGATTCGCTTGGGTGCCAGCGGCTTTGCTCGGTTTGCCGCCGTGGATGATCTTCCTGCTGCAGACCATCGGTTTGCTCTATCAATTCCCGATCCATACCCAGCGCATCGACACCCTGCCGCGCCCGATCGAGTTCCTGTTCAATACCCCGGCCCACCACCGGATCCACCATGGTTCGAATCAGCCCTACATCGACAAGAACTACGGCGGCGTCTTCATAATCTGGGACCGCATGTTCGGCAGTTTCGCCGCACAGAGCGAACCCATTCGCTACGGCCTGACCAAGAACATCGACACCGACAACCCGCTGAAGGTCAACTATCACGAACTCGGCGTACTGATCAGCGATGTGCGCCATGCGAATACGTGGAAGGGCCGCCTCGGCTACATCTTCGGCCCGCCCGGCTGGTCGGAAACCATGCGACCCGAAACCGTGCCCGCCCTCGCCACCGAGTCAGCGGTCAAGGGATCTGTCGCCGCCTAGCGTCGTGACCAGTGGCGGCTGCAGGAGCTGCGCGCCAGTGCGGATCAGCCAGGCGCGCAGACTCATCAGCCCTGGGTGTAGTGAACGCAGTTCGTCATCGGCGCGGCCACGGCCGAGCGGCGTTTCGGGCGCGCGGAACGATATGCCCGCGGTCACGCTGGCGGGCTTGCGCACCGGGAAGTCGGCCAGGTGCGATGCGGTCTCAGCTCGAGTGGGTGAAGACCCGGATCGCGGTGATATGGCGGGTGTCGGTGGCGAATTCGATGAAGGCGACGCCGTGGGCCGCATCGAGTCGGACGCTGGCGCTCACCGTTCGACCGGCGGCGATCAGCTTGTCCCACTGCATATTTCGGGTGCGGTTGGTGAACTCCTCGAGTGAGATCCTGGTTCCGGCGGGCAGTTCGAGGATCGTGTGGTCGCTGAGCAGTCGCCGCACCCGCGCGATATCGGTGGCCGCCGCGGCCGAGAACACCTCGGCCGCGGTACGTTTGCCCGCTCGCCCGACGCTGCGCAGTGCGCGCATCATGCCGAGCATGCCGTCGAAGCCCTGGTTGGCGATCAGCTGTGGGCCCAACTTCAGTGCCGCGCCCAGTCCCGGCAGGCCGGTGCGCAGCAGCTGCACGATCATCGCGGCTAATTCCCAGTGCGCGGCCAGTCGGGTGATCTTCCAGACGCCGTCTTCCTCGACAAGGTCGTAGCGCAGATGCATCGGAACGGCCACGGTGGCGCCGGTCGACATGGTGGTCCGGATGAGCAGGTCGCGGACCACCGTCGGTGGGCCGACGAAGTCGTGGTTGATCTGGAAGGCGATGGTGTTGGGGCCGATGAAGGTGTCGTAGAACCGTTCGATCGCGGCGCGGCCGATATGCGGACGCGACCCGACCGGATCGTTGACGGTGGCGTCGGCGGCGAACAGGTCGACCCAGGCCGCCTTGTCGTGTGCCGCTACCGCGCGCGGTGACGCCTGGACGGCCGCGAGTAGGTCTTGGGCTGTGGAATCCAGCGGCATGACAGTTCCTCCTAGCTACTGCGTCACATGGTAGAACATGTTCTAATTTTGGCGCCGTGGGTTCAGGAGAACCGCCCGGCGTCCCGCTCGACAAGGACTCCCATGGATTGGTACACCGGCAATACCGCCTACGACACCGCGCTGACGATCGCCTTCGCCTTCGCGGCATTCGTGCTGGTCGGCGGTCTTTTCGCGCAGAGTCCCTACGGTCGCTTCGGTACCACGAAGCTCGGCTTCAACCTCAACCCGAAGCTCGGCTGGTGGTTGATGGAGATTCCGGCGACGGTGGTCTTCGCGGTGTTCTATCTGACCGGTCCGGACCGGTTCGAACCGACCTCGCTGGTGTTGGCCGCGATCTGGGTGCTGCACTACGGCAACCGCGGCTGGTTCTTCCCGCTGTCCATCCGCCAGGTCCCCGGTAAGCGCAGCAGCTTCAATGTATCGGTGATCGCCGCGGGCATGTTCGTCACCGCAATGCACGGCTACCTCAACGGCGCGCTCTTCAGTCATGACTACCTGCACCAGTACGGCACCGACTGGCTGACGGACCCGCGCTTCCCGATCGGTCTGGTCACCTACCTCGGCGGCTTCGCGCTGCTGGTCCGTTCCGAGTCGATCGTGCGCAATCTGCGCGATAAGCACAATCCGGGCGCGACCGAGTATCGGATTCCGCACGGTGCGGGTTTCCGGTTCGTCACCAGCCCCGCCTACCTCGCCGAGTTGATCGCCTGGGCGGGCTTCGCGCTGCTCACCTGGTCGTTGGCCGGTGTGGTGATCTTGTTGATCACCGCGGGCAATCTGGTGCCGCGGGCTTTCGCCACACACAAGTGGTACCGGGAGAAGTTCGCCGATTATCCGGTCGATCGAAAGGCATTGATCCCCTTCGTTATCTGAGAAGTCATACAGTGGGGTGATGGCGATCATCGATGCTTGGGCCCAGCATCCGACGGTACGGCTACTGCGGCACGAAATGCTCGACTCGCTGCGCCGCTGGACCGGTGACACCATTCCGGACCAGCCGCCACCGGTCTCGATGACGCTGGCGGCCATGGACGCGGGCGGGGTCGATACCGCATTGATCAGTGCCTGGTACGGGCCGGAAGGTGTACTGATCTCCAATGACGAGGTGGCCGGTTTCGTCGCCGAATCCGGGGGCAGGCTGGTCGGCGTCGCCTCGGTCGACCTGCGCAAGCCGATGGTCGCGGTGCGCGAACTGCGCCGCGCGGTCACCGAATTGGGGATGAAGGCGCTGCGCATCGTGCCGTGGCTGTGGGGTCTGCCGCCGAACGACCGGCGCTACTATCCGCTCTACGCCGAATGTGTCGAACTGGGTATCCCGTTCTGCACGCAGGTCGGGCACACCGGCCCGCTGCGCACTTCCGAAACCGGCCGCCCGATCCCGTATCTCGACGATGTCGCACTGGAGTTTCCCGAACTGGTCATCGTCGGCGGACATATCGGCTATCCGTGGACCACCGAAATGATCGCGGTGGCAACGAAATACCCGAATGTCTACATCGATACCTCCGCATACACGGTACGCAGGTATCCGCCAGAACTGGTGGCCTACTTGAAATCTCACGGCCGCGGCAAGGTGCTCTTCGGCACGAACTATCCGATGATCCTGCCGCAGCGGGCACTGGCGGGACTCGACGATCTCGGCTTGGACGACGAATGCCGCGAACTGTTCCTGTCCGGCAATGCGAGTCGCATCTTCGGCTTGGCGAAGTCCGACTGAGAGAAATCGTCGTTGTCTGGTAAGTATGGTGGCTTGCCAGTATATTTGGGCGGTACGTGAAGTCGGCCGTCGAATTGGGGGCGTCGGTTTGATACAGGCACGTAGTAATCACCCATCTCCGCCCGCTGACAGCCGTAAGTCTCACCGCTGCTCCGATACTTCTCGGTGGCGAGGAGGTGCTCGCCACCGGAGCGGGCGGGGCGGTGTTCGCAATGCAGGTCACGTCGGCACATGCACACGTCGCGAAGCTGTACATCCACGGCCGCAGCCCATCTGGATCGCGGAGCCGCGCCGCCTATCGCCGCGCCCGCATCATCGCCTCCTGAACCGACGTGTCGGATTTCGAAACCGGTAGTGACACGACAAAAAATCCCTGCGGAGGAGGACATTATGAAGACTACCCAAATTCCCGGCCCCGTCGAACAGGTAATCCGGCGGATGCGCACCATCAAAGACGAACTCGATCCGCGAGACGGAGTCGCGAGTTTCAACAACATGTACCTGCGCGTCACCGAATTGGTGGGACAGCAGATCACGGAAGGATTCTTCGCGGGCCCTGAATTCGTCGAACGCCTCGATGTGAACTTCGCGCAGCTGTATTTCGACGCGGTCGCCGCCGCCGAACGCGGCAAGCGGCCCAAACCGGTCTGGCGACCGGTCTTCGATTCCCGATCCAACCGCACCGTGTGGCCGTTGCAGTTCGCGCTCGCGGGTATGAACGCCCACATCAACCACGATTTGGCGGTCGCGGTGGTCGAAACCTGTAAGGAGCGGGGCACCACGCCCGATACCGAACCGGTGCATGCCGACTACCTCAAGGTCAACCAACTGCTGGCCAAGATCGAGGCGGAGGTCCGGGCGGAATATGAACCCGCGCTGCTGAAGCTGACGACCAAGGACGCCGAAGCGCTGAAGCACATCCTGACCAGTTTCAGCATCAGCCGCGCCCGAGACAGCGCTTGGGCCACCACACAGATGCTCTGGATACAACGCGACAACAGCCTGCTCCGCGGAATGACGCTGCGAGCCCTCGAGGAAACCGTTGCCGCCGCCGGTCGAATGCTCCTGACACCGGTCGTTCCCCCGCCAGCATGACTATCGGACGACTTGGCCGATGCCGTGAACCGGTTCGGCCAAGTCGTGCTGCGGCCGCATCGACCTGCTCGGTGCGATGCGCCTATGGAACGAACAGAGTGAGCAGTGGCGTCTGCCACAACAGTTCGGCCGGGCCGCCAGCAAGGCCCGCGGTGCGGCAGACCCGCGCGGACGCGCGAACTCCCGCCAGTAGCGGGTAGTTGTGTCCACCGGCTTGGTCGAGCTTCCTCGAAGTGTCTGCACCACAGCGGAATTGACGTCGCGCTGCCGCTGGCTCGACCTGGCGGTGCTGTTGTCCATCGGCGGCCGGGAACGTACCGCCGCCGAATATGGCGACCTGCTCGCACGCGGCGGCCTCCGGCTACGTCGTGTGGTGGCGACGGCCGGGCCGCATTCGATCATCGAGGCGGTGCCGGATGTGGGGGAGAACTAGAACTCGCCGTAGGTCGCCGGGTCTGCCAGCGCGCCCTCGGCGGTCCGCAATCGGTCGGTGAGTGCCGTGAGTAGGTCCATGGACTCCGTGGACAGCCCGAGCGCTAGATGGACGAGGCGGCGTAGTGGGCTACTCATGATCTGACTCGCCACGAGAATGTCGTGGTCACTGGGGCTTGGCAGGTAGTCGAGATTCACGGCGCGGTTCTCACAATCTGTCATCTGTTCCCGGAATACCCGTCGCTACAGCGGTTACTCGCGCTACAGCAGGTACGGTCATCGGACCTCGATGCGCAGGTCATCCGGTTCGAACCACTCCGGCACTGTGACGCACATCGCACAGAGTCCTTCGTTGTGCCGTGGTCGAATGTTTCGCTGTTCGTCCGGTCTTGATCATGGACATTAGCGTCTAATATTCGGGCAAGTGGAGACCACCCCTCCGATCGACCCCTACCGAAGGGCAGAACAGTGGCGTTCGCCGACTACCAGAACGAGATCTACTTCGCTGCACTCGGTGGGCGCACCCCGGATTTCCCGATGGACTACGCGACGCTCGAGGCGAAGGCCGCCGCCGCACTGCCCACGTCGCTGCACTCCTATATCGCGGGCGGTGCCGGTGACGAGCTGACCCAGCGGCGCAATGTCGAGGCGTTCGCGGACTGGGGTGTGGTGCCGCGGATGCTGGTCGGCGCGGCGCAGCGCGACCTGTCGGTCAGTGCATGGGGACTCACTTTCCCCAGCCCGATCTTCATGGCCCCGGTCGGTGTGATCGGATTGGTCGGGGATAAGCACGGTGATATCGCGGTCGCCGAGGCCGCCGCGAAAACCGGTGTGCCCGCGGTCTTCTCGACGCTGATGGAGGATCCGCTGGAGGAGGTCATCGGGCACGCTGGTACGACGCCGAGCTTCTTCCAGCTGTACACGCCCAAGGACCGCGATCTGGCCGCGAGTCTGGTGAGCCGGGCCGAGACGGCCGGATATCGCGGTATCACCGTCACATTGGATACCTGGGTGCCCGGCTGGCGTCCGCGCGATCTGTCGAGTGGGAACTTTCCGCAGTTGCGCGGGCACGTCTTGAAGAACTACACCACCGATCCGGTCTTCCGGAAGATGGTCGGTTCCGACGATCCGCAATCCATCGTGCTGCACTGGGTTCAGACCTTCGGAAATCCGCTCACCTGGGACGATCTGGCGTGGCTGCGATCACTGACCGAGTTGCCGATCGTTCTCAAGGGCATCTCGCATCCCGAGGACGCGCGCCGGGCGATCGATGCGGGCGTCGACGGCATCTACTGCTCCAATCACGGTGGACGCCAAGCCAATGGCGGTCTCAGTGCGCTCGAGACACTGCCCGGAGTGGTCGAAGCATGTGACGACCGGGTACCGGTGCTCTTCGACTCCGGTGTGCGCTCGGGCACCGATGTGATCAAGGCGCTCGGGTTGGGTGCGACGATGGTCGGCATCGGCCGTCCGTACGTGTACGGCCTTGCGCTGGGCGGGGTTTCGGGTCTGGTGCACGTGCTCCGGATGCTGCTGGCGGAGGCCGATCTGCTGATGGCGGTCAACGGGTATCCGGATATCGCCGCGGTCCGCGCGAATATCCGGCCGAGTCGCTGAATCAGGGCGTCATCAGGCTGACCAGGAAACGGGTCAGCACCTCGGTGACCCCGGCGAGGTCGGTGCCCGGATCTCCGGTACTCCACTGCTGCACCAGGGCGAGCAGCGCACCGAAGTATCCGGTCACGGCGGCGTTGAACCCGCCGGGCGGCACGAAATCCGGTCCGAGCGCCCGCCGGATCTGGTCCTCGAAGAATGCCATCCACAGGTCGCGCTGCTCGAGCCTGCGCTGCTCGACCCGCTCGCTGACGCCGACGACCTCGACATGTGCGATCCGGGCCCGGCGCGGGTCGCGACCGATCGACTCCGCATAGGCCCGCACCGCCGCCTGGGCCCGGCCGAGGGCATCACCGGGGGCGGCCGCGGCCGTCGCGGCGGTGACCGCCTGCCTGGTTTCGACCTGGATCATGTCGTAGACCGCGATCAACAGCTCCTCGCGATTGTCGAAAAGCTCGTAGAACTGGCTGCGTGCCAACCCGGCCGCCCGGCACAGCGCGGTGATCGAGCTGTGCTGATACCCGCGCTTCCCGAACACCGCGACCCCGGCGGCCAGGAACTCCTCGCGCCGCTGGGCCCGGCGGTCGGCGACGGGTCGTCCGTCGTACATCCGCGATGAAGGGCCAGCAGTCACCGCAGGACCATAGCGGTCCCGGGCGGACCGGGTCGTGGCTGCGGTGTGCGGCTCGACGCGAGTGCCACTACCGTGGGGCGGCGAATCGGGACCCGATCGCTGGGAGATGAGCGTGTCATTATCGACGATCGAGCACACGGCGCCGCCGTCCGCGGAACACAACGTGCCGCAGCGCCGCACCATCCCCACCTTCGCCTACTGGGCGATCTCGGTGCTCGGGGCGGCCGCCGGTATCTGCTACCTCGGGCAGGTTCTCCACACGCCGCAGGTGATGATGCATCTGATGGATCTCGGCGTCTACCAGATCGCCGGGAACCGTGTGGTCGACGGGGTTTCCGTCTATGACACCCCGCTACTCGGCCACACGCGCGGCGTCTGGGAGTTCGTCTACACGCCGTTCGCCGCGCTGCTGTTCGTACCGCTCGTCGATCTGCACGGCGAGCTGTACACCTATGTCGGCGCATTCGGGAACTTCGCGATGCTGACCGGGTCCGTCTGGGCGGCATTGTCGATGCTCGGCTACCGGCGCGACCGGCGATTGGTGCTCTTGGGTCCGCCGATCGCCGGATTGCTGATGTGGTGCGAGCCGGTGCGCGAAACCATGGCCTTCGGGCAGATCAACATCTTGCTGCTGTTGCTGGTGCTCGCGGATATGGCGCTGCCCGACTCCTCGCGCTGGAAGGGGGTGCTGACCGGGATCGCGGCCGGAATCAAATTGACCCCCGCCTTCTTCGTGATCTATCTGTTGGTCACCCGCAGGTACCGCGCCGCGGTGACGGCGATCGGCGCATGCGCGGCGACCGTGCTCATCGGTTTCGCGGCACTGCCCAAGGATTCGCTGACGTACTGGAGCGGTGCCTTCGTCGATCCCACCCGCGTCGGCGTGCCGGAGAATCCGCGCAACGAATCGCTGCGTGGGCTGCTCGCCCGGACCATCGGCGTCGATGGTGCGCACCAATTGCTCTGGCTGGTAGCCGCTTCGGCCATCGCGGCGGTCTGCCTGCTGCTGGCGCGGCGGCTGTCACTGACCGGACGCGAACTGCCCGCCGTCGTGCTCTGCGGACTCACCACCACCGCGGTCTCCCCCTACAGCTGGGTGCATCACTGGGTCTGGCTCGCACCACTGTTGGTCTACCTGGCCGATCTGGCGTTGCGCCGTGGCGGTGTCGCCGCACCGCTCGGACTGTTGGTGGCGCTGGCGGCCGCGTCGGGTGGTCTGATCGCCGTCCTCGATCCCACCGTGGTCAGCATCTTCGACTATCCCTCGGGCAACCACCTCACGGTGTTCTTCCACAACGGCTACGTCTGGCTGACGCTCGCGCTGTTCGGGGCTGCCGCGGTGTGGTTGCGTCGCTCAGTGCCAACCGGTCGCGATTCGTACGCGCGGCGCGACGGCGTCAATGGGGCAAAAGCGGGCATGTCGGTGATCGAATAGGCGCATAATCCGGACAAGGCTGCTCGGCGATCGGAAGGTGGCGACGGCCGTGAGTACAACTCAGTTGGAAGTTGTTCGGCCCTATCCGCGGCGGGTCGGGCCAAAGGGCTCCTATCTCTGGAAAATGATCACGACCACCGATCCGAAGGTGCTCGGGGTCATGTACTTGACCACCGCCATGACCTACTTCTTCATCGGTGGTCTCATTGCGCTGCTGATGCGCGGTGAGCTGGCCCGCCCGGGCATGCAGTTCCTGTCGACGGAACAGTTCAACCAGCTGTTCACCATGCACGGCACGATCATGCTGCTGTTCTACGCGACGCCGATCCTGTTCGGTTTCGCCAATTGCGTCCTACCGCTGCAGATCGGCGCGCCGGATGTGGCATTCCCACGACTCAACGCCCTCAGTTACTGGCTGTACCTGTTCGGCGCGACGATCGCGACGGCGGGCTTCGTCACCCCCGGCGGCGCAGCCGACTTCGGCTGGACCGGCTACGTCCCGCTGAGCACCATCGAGCATGCGCCGGGCGCTGGCGCGGATCTGTGGATCATGGGCCTGGCGGTCTCCGGTGTCGGAACCATTCTCGGCGGCGTCAATATGATCACCACGGTGATCTGCCTGCGGTGTCCGGGCATGACGATGTTCCGGATGCCGATCTTCACCTGGAACATCCTGGTGACCAGCATTCTCATCCTGCTCGCCTTTCCGATTCTGACCGCGGCGCTGATGGCGCTGGCCTTCGATCGGCATCTCGGCGGGCATATCTACGATCCTGGCACCGGCGGAATCCTGCTGTGGCAGCACCTGTTCTGGTTCTTCGGACATCCCGAGGTGTATATCGTCGCGCTGCCGTTCTTCGGCATCGTCACCGAAATCTTCCCGGTGTTCAGTCGTAAGCCGCTATTCGGCTACACCACCCTGGTGTACGCGACGCTGTCCATCGGCGCGCTATCGATCGCGGTATGGGCCCATCACATGTACGCCACGGGAGCCGTACTGCTGCCGTACTTCTCGTTCATGACCTTCCTGATCGCGGTGCCGACGGGCGTGAAGTTCTTCAATTGGATCGGCACCATGTGGCGCGGGCAGCTGACCTTCGAGACGCCCATGCTGTTCTCGGTCGGCTTTCTGGTGACGTTCCTGTTCGGCGGTCTCTCCGGTGTCATCCTGGCCAGCCCGCCGCTCGACTTCCATGTCACCGACAGCTATTTCGTGGTCGCGCACTTCCACTATGTGCTGTTCGGCACCATCGTGTTCGCGACATTCGCCGGTATCTACTTCTGGTTCCCCAAGATGACCGGCAGACTGCTCGACGAGCGCCTCGGCAAATGGCACTTCTGGACCACGCTCGTCGGCTTCCACACCACCTTCCTGGTGCAGCACTGGCTCGGCGCCGAGGGTATGCCGCGTCGTTACGCCGACTACCTGCCCTCTGACGGATTCACCACGCTGAATACCATTTCCACGATCGGTGCCTTCATCCTCGGCGCGTCGATGCTGCCGTTCATCTGGAACGTCTTCAAGAGTTACCGCTACGGTGAGGTCGTCACCGTGGACGATCCGTGGGGTTACGGCAATTCGCTGGAATGGGCCACCTCCTGCCCGCCGCCGCGGCACAACTTCTACGAGTTGCCGCGGATCCGGTCCGAGCGTCCCGCTTTCGAGCTGCACTACCCGCACATGGTCGATCGAATGCGCTCCGAACTGCATGTCGGCTGGGGCTCGGACGCCAAACACGCCGCTGCGGTCGCGGAACACGCGAAGGCCGAATCCGAAGCACCTCAGGCGGAACCGTAGCCAGCGCGGTGCGTTCGCAACCGATATCGAATATCCGCAGATCCGGTCACGCCCCGGTCGTGGCCACCTTCGACGTCGCCTGATCGATCCGCCATGTGACGTGCGTCGCATCCCACGCGGCCCGGGAACTGGTGTCGCGCCGCGGCCGACGTATGTGCGAGGGCTGGCACGTCCGATGCCCGTCACACATCTTTCGTTTCGAGGATTGGTGGAAAACGTGCAGGTGAAGCGCTCGCCCGACCACCTCATCTGGTTGATCGCGGCGGTCGCCGCCGGCGCGCTCGTCCTCGTCTCGGTGATCGCGGCCGGTGATATGCCCTACCGCTCGGCGGGTATCGGGTATCCCGGATTCCTCGATGTCCTGAGCTATGTCGCGCTGCGGGTGGTGGCGGCGCTGGCGGGTGCGGTCACCGTCGGCGCGCTGATCTACGCACTGTGCTGCACCGTGATCACCGCGCGCGGGCGCGTCGATGTGGACGGGTACGCCGGGGTCCGGGTGGCCGAGCGGGCGAGCCCGGTGTGGCTGGCTTCGGCGCTGATCCTCATTCCGATGAGCGCGGCGAATGTGGGCGGACTATCGATGAGCGCCGCGCTGGAGCGCGGTGCGATCGGCGCGCTGATCGATGCGAGTGAGAAGCCCAAGGCGTGGATCGTGGTCGCGGCGCTGGCCGGTGTCGTCGCGCTCGTGACGCGGCTGACCTTGGCATGGACCGGTCTGGTCGTGCCGACCGTGCTCGCGCTGCTCGCGGTGCTACCGCCCGCGATGGTCGGCAATGCGGGGGAGGGACCGGATCACGACTTCGGGACCGGCGCGATGATCATCTTCCAGCTGGCGGTCTCGGTGCTGCCGGGTGCGGCGTGGTGTGTCGCGGCGCAGGTGGGCCGCAACGGTTCCCACGTATCGACCGCGGTTCGGCGCTACGCGCGCATCGGCCTGCTGTGCCTGGCCGCCGCCACCGTCAGCGGGCTGGTACTCGGCGCGATCCTCGTGCCGTGGTCGGCACTGTTCGACACCGGCTACGGGCGGCTCGCACTGTTCGTGGTCGCGGCGGCCATCGGCATCGGACTGATGCTGAGCAGGATTGCGGCCGAACCGGATTCGCTGCCTCGCACCGGACAGCTGATCGCCGGTACCGGTGCGCTGTCGGTGGTGACGACGGCGGCATTGGTGTCGATGGCGGTACAACCCGCCCCGGCCTTCGCCGATCGGTCGTTCACCGCGCAGGAGGTCTTCCTCGGGTTCGATCTGCCGGACAAGGCCGACCTCTGGCAGCTGATGACCATGTGGCGCTTCGATATCGTCCTGGGCACCGCCGCGTTGGCCGGTATCGCGCTGTACTTCGCCGGTGCGCTGCGACTGCGGCGGCGCGGCGACACCTGGTCGCCCTGGCGCACCCTGTCGTGGACGAGTGGCTGTGTGGCCCTGCTGATTTCGACCTCATCGGGGATCGGCAGCTACGGCTACGCCATGTTCAGCATGCACATGATCACGCATATGGCCCTGAATATGTTCGTGCCGGTGCTGCTGGTGCTCGGCGCGCCGGTGACCCTGCTGCTGCGCACCGTGCCCGCGGCGCCGAAGGACGCGGTTCCCGGTGTGCGCGAATGGGTGCTGTGGATTCTGCATTCGCGCCCGACCGCGATACTCGCCCATCCCGGCACCGCAATCAGCGCCTTCGTGGTCTCGCTCTACGGCCTGTACTTCACGCCGCTGTTCGAGAACCTGATCCGCTATCACTGGGGGCACGTGCTGATGAACGTGCACTTCCTGATCATCGGCTACCTGTTCTACTGGGCGATCATCGGCATCGATCCCGGCCCGCGCCGCCTGCCGCATCTGGGCAGGTTGGGCATGTTGTTCGCCATCATGCCTTTTCACGCCTTCTTCGGTGTCGCGGTGATGTCGATGAACACCATCATCGGCGAGCGGTTCTATCAGCAACTCCAATTGTCATGGCATCTCGACCTGATGGCCGATCAGCGGGTCGGCGGCGGTATCGCCTGGGTCTCCGGCGAAATCCCGATCCTGCTCGTGGTGGGCGCACTGCTGACCCAGTGGGTGGCCCAGGATCGCCGCACCGCGGTGCGCACCGACCGCAAGGACGACGAGTACGGGGATTCCGAACTCGCCGCCTACAACGCGATGTTGGAGAAGTTGGCGCAGTCGCGCCGCTGACTCAGCGCGCGAGCCGAACGCGGCGCAGCCGCAGACTGTTGGAGACCACGAAGAACGACGAGAACGCCATGGCCGCACCGGCGATCAATGGATTCAGGAAGCCGAGCACGGCCACCGGGATGGCGACCACGTTATAACCGAAGGCCCACACCAGATTTCCCTTGATGGTGCGCAAGGTGGCATGCGCGAGTTCGATGGCATCGGCGACGGCCGCGAGATCATCGCGGACCAGGATCACATCGGCGGCCGCGATCGCGACATCGGTGCCAGCCCCGATCGCCATGCCGAGGTCGGCGGTGGCCAGCGCCGCGCCGTCATTGATGCCGTCACCGACCATCACGATGCGGCGGCCCTGCTCCTGCATGCCGGCGATGAGTTCGACCTTGCCCTCCGGAAGTAGTTCGGCGACAACCTCATCGATGCCGATCTCGTCCGCGACCGACTGGGCGGCATAGGCGTTGTCACCGGTGAACATCATGACGCGCAGACCGAGCGCGTGCAGCCGGGCGATGGCGTCGGCGGCGCAGTCCTTGACGGTATCGGCGACCGCGATCACTGCGTGGGCCGCGCCGTCGACCACGACCAGCACCACGGTGCGTCCGGCCCGTTCCTCGTGGCGCACCGCACGACTCAGCTGCTGCGGTACGGCGATGCCGCGATCGTGCAGTAGGCGCAGGCGTCCGACCAGCACCTCGCGGCCCGCGACAACGCCACGCGCACCCAATCCCGGTAGCGCTGCGAAGGATTCGACCTCGGGCAATTCGTCGAGCGTCGCCGTGGCATGCCGGGTGATGGCCGCGGCGACGGCGTGTTCGGAGGCTGCCTCCACCGCACCGGCCAGCCGCAGCACGTCGGTTTCGGTCAGCGCATCGGTCACGGTCACCGTGACGACGCTCATTACGCCGTTGGTGACGGTTCCGGTCTTGTCCAGCACCACCGTATCCACATCGCGGGTGGCCTCGAGCGCCTGATGGCCCTTGATGAATATGCCCAATTGCGCACCGCGGCCGGAGGCCACCATCAGCGCCGTCGGAATCGCCAGCCCCAGCGCGCACGGGCACGCGATCACCAGCACCGCCAAGGCGGCGCAGGCGGCCCGGTCGACACCGGAACCGAGCAACCACCAGATGAGGAAGGTGCCGGCCGCCACGGCGAAGACGAACGGGACGAACACCGCCGAGACCCGGTCGGCGACGCGCTGCATGCGCGCCTTCCCGGTCTGTGCCTGTTCGACCAGCCGGATCATGCCGGACAGCTTCGTATCCGCGCCGACCGCTGCGGCTTCCACGATCAGGCGACCGGTCAGTGCGGTCGTGCCGCCGATCACCGCCATCCCCTCGATCACATCGACCGGTATGGATTCGCCGGTCATCGCGCTGGCATCGACGCTCGATGCACCCGAGACCACCAAGCCGTCGGTCGCAATGGTTTCGCCGGGACGCACCACGAAGCGCTGTCCCTCGACGAGTTCGCCGATGGGAACCCGCATTTCGCGTTTGTCGCGGGTCAGCACCGTGACCTCGCGGGCGCCGAGCGCGGCGAGTGCCCGCAGTGCGCTGCCCGCCGAACGTTTGGCCTTCGCCTCGAAATACCGTCCGGCGAGCACGAATGTGGTGACGCCAGCGGCGGCTTCGAGGTAGATCGAATCACCGGACCAGAACGCGTCCCATACACCGTCGGGGGTTTCGGTCCGGTCCGCGTGCAGGAACATGGTGTCCAGTGACCACAGCGTCGCGGTCGTCACACCGACCGATACCAGGGTGTCCATGCTGGCGGTGAAATTCTTCGCACCCGCCAACGCCTTTCGGTGCAGCGGCGCGGCCGCCCACACCACTACCGGCAGCGCGAGCACGGTCAGCATGACCTGCCAGCCGGTGATCCTCGTCGCGGGCACCATCGCGAACATCACCGAAAGATCGGCAAGTGGAAAGAACAGCAGCAACGCGACGACCAAGCGGCGGAACACATCGCGGACCGCGGCCTCCTCGGGGGCCGAGGAGATCGGGCCGGTGCCCTCGATGATCGGCTCCGCGCCGTAGCCCGCCGAGATCACCTCGGCGCAGAGCTGTTCGGCCGAAATATCCTCGGCCGCATCGACGGTGGCGACGCCGGTCGCGTAGTTCACCGATGCGAGCACGCCGTCGACCTTGTTGAGCTTGCGCTCCACCCGGTTGGCACAGGCGGCACAGGTCATTCCGGACACCGCGAGCGAGATCCGGGTGGTGGCGGGCGGCGGCACGGTGGCGCGGCCGGGCCCACCCGTCGCGCCCTCCCTCAATGCTGTATTCATGCGGTTCCGTTCGGTCAGGCGGCAGGATCTCGGGTCGAGCGCAGATGGCCGGTGCGGCGGCCGAATCGTGCGCCGGGCGGCAGGACGAGGTCGGTGGGCACCGGATTGCTCGTCCGGGTCGGTGGTGCGGTTTCCGGTCGGCGGGTGCGATGTACCACCACGACCAGCACCAGCGCGGCGACCAGGATGCCGTGCGAGAGCACCCGGGAGATCGGCACGGCTCCGGAGTACAGATCACCGATGACGAATGCGGTGAGTGTCGCGACCAGTACGCCGAGCACCGGCAGCACCCCCGAGGTCGCATGCGGCCGCACCGCGCAACAGATGAACCCGATGCCGATCGCGAGGCTCCACGCGGTGGACTCGTTCATCAGATGCCGGGTCGGCTCGGCGCCGTGATGGTGGGTCATACCGAAGTCGAATCCGGCGAACTGACCGATCGCCACTGCGCATTGCACGACGCCGAGCAGGCCGAGCAGCAGCCTGGTCCACTCGGGCCGGCCGACTCCGGACAATGCGGTGCGCCACCGCGAGCCGCGCGGGCGTTGCAGGTCGGCGGCGGCGAAGATGGCGTCGGTGAGGTCGGGTGCGTACCGCGAACCACTGCGCAGCAGGCGCGAGGTCTCTACGGCGGCGACGTACCAGGAGCAGCACCGCGCGCACTGTTCCAGGTGTTCATCCACGCGCGCCGCGGGCACGGCTTCGCGTTCGCCATCGATCCGGGCCGACAGTGCGGTCCGGCATATCTTGCACTCCACGTCCACATTGTCGGCTGGGCCGATCGCAAAGTTCCCACCGGTTGCTCCCGACGCCCGCCGAGGATGCCGCGACGACTCGGCTGGCACTCGCGGCGGCGATACGCGGATGTCCGGTGGGGACGGTGCGGTTCCCGGTGGCGCGTGCGCGTGCGGACCTGGTCCGCCACCACCCGTTTCGGCGGCCAGCGCCGCGCCAACGGCTGATCCGCGCGCACGCTGGTCTCACTCGGCGGCCAAAGGTTGTGCGGCGTAATGCAATCGGACGATGCCATCGTCGTGTTGCCCGGCCCTTGCATTGACGCCGAAGACAGTGCGCAGCAGTTCGGGGGTCATGACCTCGAGTACCGCGCCCGCCGCGACGACCGTGCCGCGATCGAGTACGACCAGGCGGTCGCAGCAGCGGACGGCAAGGTCGAGTTCGTGTAGCACCGCGAGGGTGGTGATGCCGGTCGAGCGGACCAGGTCGAGTAGTTCGAATCGGGCGCGCACATCGAGATGGTTGGTCAGCTCGTCGAGGACGAGCAGGCGCGGCTGCTGTGCCAGCGCCCTGGCCAGCAGGACGCGTTGGCGTTCGCCGCCGGAGAGGGAGCCGATGGCGCGATCGGCATAGGCGGTGACACCCGTTCGCGCCATGGCCTTTTCGACGGCCTCGTGGTCTGCCGGGGTATCGCGGCTGAAAAGTGCGTGGTGTGGATTGCGGCCGAGACCAACCATTTCCGCGACGGTGAGTTCGGGTGATCCGGCCCCGTTCTGCAGGACCGATGCGGTGGTCCGGGCCGCACCGCGCACGGACATTCCGGTGATATCCGAGCCGTCGATCAGCACCATGCCGCGGTCGGGCCGCAATGACCGGTAGATCGTCCGCAGCAGCGTCGTCTTACCGCTTCCATTCGGCCCGATCACCCCCACCACCGCCCCCGGCGGCGCCTGCAATGTCACCGCGTCCAACACCTGCGCACCCCCGAGCCCCACATTCACCCCGACAATCGACAGCTCGGCGCTCCGAGTACGCGGTGGCCCAACCGCGCTGCCCGGTGCACGGCTGGGGTGTCCGATCATGCGAGGCCTCCGTCACGGCGCAGCAGCCAGAGGAAGAAGGGTGCGCCGAAGGCAGCGGTGAAGATGCCGAGTGGGAGTTCGTCGGGGGCGTCGATGGTGCGGGAAAGCAGATCCACCGCAACCAGATACGCCGCGCCGAGCAGTGCGGCAAGGGGCAGCACCCGCCGGTGGCCCATGCCGCAGGTCAGGCGCACCAGATGCGGAACCATCAAGCCGACGAAGCCGACTCCGCCCGCCACCGCGATCAGTACGCCGGTCAGCAGCGAGGCCAGCACCAGCAGAACGATGCGGGTGGTGCGGACGTCGACGCCGAGTGCGGTGGCCTGTTCGTCACCGGTGCCGAGCACATCGAGACGTCGGCCGAAGGCCAGTACCACGGCGACGACCACGACTACCACCAGCGTGACCGGGCCGAGTCGGGACCAGCTCGCGCCGGAGACACTGCCCATGGTCCAGAACAGCACCGCGCGTAGTTCATTCGGAGTGGCGCGCAGTTGCAGGTAGTTGGTCGCCGCCAGCAGCAGATAGCCGACGGCGACACCGGCCAGCACCAGGCGGGTGGGTGCCAGTGTGCCGCGCCGCTGTCCGAGTGCGAAAACGACTGCGGCGGTGCCGATCGCGCCGAGGAAGGCGGCCGCGGACACACCGATGCCGCCGAGTGCCGCCCCCGCGGTGACGATGACCGTCACCGCACCGAGCGACGCGCCGGAGGACAGGCCGAGCACATAGGGGTCGGCGAGCGAATTGTGCACCAGCGCTTGCAGAATCACGCCGGAGACCGCCAGCCCGCAGCCGCACAGTGCGGCCAGGATGACCCGGGGCAGCCGATAGTTCCAGACGATCTGGTCGACGGTGAACCCGACGTCGGCTGTCCTACCGGATACGTGGGCGAGGATGACCCGGCCGGTATCGGTGATCGAGACGGTGACCGATCCCACGGCGATGGATACCAGCATCACCGCGAACAGAATGGCCAGCGCGATGGTAATCGCGATGGGCAGAGGTGTGGCCGCCAGCAGACGCCGTTGTCGAGAGGTGCGCGTCATCGGTCAGAACTGTTCGGGGTGAACGAGTCCGGCGATTTTCGCCACCGCGATGTCATTGCTCGGGCCGAGGTAGATGGAATCCGAGAGCACCGTGTAGTTGGTGTTCTTGCTGGCGTTCCACTGCGGGAACTGCTCGAGGATCCGTTTGGCCGCCGCATCGATATCGGGATTGCGGTAGTTGACCACGATGAGCCCGTCGATCGGGGTGACGGCGAGCTGTTCCTTGCTGATCGTCACGAAAGTTGTGCCGTCGGTGCGGTTGAACGGGTTCACCGCATCGGCCCGTTCGATGATGTCGTTCCAGATGCCGCCCGCCGCGATGGCCGAGAAGTCGCCCGCATCGCCCATACCCATGCCCGGGAAGATGAGCAGCACATTCTTTGTGGGCTGTCCGGTGACCCGCGCGGCCGTCTCCGCGATCTTGCGTTCGGTGTCGTCGATGAGCCGTTCGGCGCGGCCGGGTACGTCGAAGATCTTCCCGAAATCGCGCAGCATGGCGTAGCTGTCCTCGATGGTCGGCGTGCCGGTGACCGCGCCGGTGACACCACAGTTCGCCCGGGGCACATAGGTATTGGCGCCCGCGCTGGACAGCTCCGCGCGGGTGGCGAAGCCTTGATCGGCCGCGAAGCCGCCGCCCCCGGTGGAGATGACGAGATCGGGATGCTGGGCGAGCATGGCCTCGCGGGGGATGTCCTGCAGGCTGTTCGGGGTGATACCGCCGGTCGGGAGCGCCGCGATGGCGGCGGCGCGGCCGGGCACCTCGGAGGTGCCGTAGGACTGGGCGTTGGCGATGACGCGGTCGCCGACACCGAGGGCGACCAGTGACGAGACCTCGCCGATGGAGCCGCCGTTCATCACAACGACCCGCTTCGGGGGCTCGGTGAAGGTGTAGCTCTTACCGCAATTGTCGATGGTGATCGGATAGTGGGTGACGCCCTCGGTCGCGGCCGTGGGTGCGGTGGTCGCGGATTCGGTCACCGTGGTCGAACATCCGGCGATGGCGCCGACGGCCAAGGCGAGCACAGCGGCATGTTTCAGGGGCGGGGTCGGGCTTTCGGTGCGCCCGTGGCGCGGTCGCACCCGCAGTGCTGTGTGTTGCATGACCATTTGGTCGTCCGGTCCAGTGGTCTGGTTCCCGGCAATTTTCCGGGCCGCGCACGCGAACCGAGTATTGTCATGGGCGCGCGCCGACCCTGTACAGACCCGGCGGACCCTGCTTCACTGGTGGGACAGGTCTGCACCCGGACCGCAGGAGCCAGCGCATGTCCACCCACTTCGCTTATCCGCCAGGGCGACCCGCTGACCGTGACGAACCGAAACACGGTGAGTGCGTCGATATTTCGGCCGTGCCCGGAGCCCGGATCATCAAGCTCTCGGTGAGCCACCCACGCTTCGATGTGACACTGGTGGTTGTCGCTGGTGAAGTCGATCTGTGCACCGCGCCGTTGCTGCGGGATAAGCTGTTGCGCGCCTTCGGTTCCCAGGAATCGACCATGGTCGTGGATCTCTCACCGGTCACCTTTTTCGCCGCCGCCGGGCTGACGACGCTGATCGAGGCCCAGGCGGCGGCCGAAAGGGCCGATCGCCGAATGGTGTTGATCACCACGGTGCGCTGCGTCGATCGCGTTCTCGAGATCACCGGGTTGTCCACGATGTTCTGCCGCGTCGGTTCCCTGGCCGCGGCACTCGCGGACACCGCACCGGGATGTGCGGCCCCGGTGTAGGTTCCGGCGATCTCGGCTGGCGCGACTCAGCGGCGCCGCGTCTCCAGGCGTTCCCGCGCCTGTGCAATTCGGTCCTGCGCCAGCGCCATACGTTCCTGGGCTCTATCGAGTCGGCGCAGGGCCCTATCGATCCGAGGTTGCGCCCGCTTGGCCCGCCGCTCGGCCTTCGCAGCCAGACGCGCACCACGCCGGTGTGCCTTCTCCGACAGCCCAACGCCGCGCGCCCGCGCGGTCGAGGCCAGTTCGGGCCCACGCGCTTTGGCCATCCCGGCCAGCTCGATCCCGCGGTGCTGGGCTTTTTCGGCGAGTTCGGTGCTGCGGTGCTGGGCCTTTTCGGCGAATTCGGCGCCGCGGTGCTGGGCCTTTTCGGCGAATTCGGCGCCGCGATGCTGGGCGATTTCGGCCAGTTCGACACCGCGGTACTGAGTCTTCTCGGCCAGGAGTGCGCCGCGTTCGCGTGCGGTCGAGGCCAGTTCGGGACCCCGTTCCTTGGCTATCTCGGCGAGTTCGGCGGCCTTCTCGGCCAGCTTCGCGCCACGCGCCCTGGCGAGTTCGGTCCACTCCGGACCGTGCTCCTTGACCGTATCGGCAATCTCGGAGCCCCGCTCCTGCGCGACCGCGGCAACCTTCGTCGCGGCGACATCGCCGAGTTCCCTGGCGCGGACGGCGGCGTCGTACGCATGTCGACGCAGCGCCTCGCCGGTCGGCGAATCCGCCGCCGCGAACGGCAATGCGGCCGAGACCGCCGCGCTGGCATTGCTCGCGGCCCGGCGGCCACGCCAGCCGAGCGACGGTTTCCCTCCGGTATCCGCGCTGGCGATCATCAGACCGCCGAGCAGACTCACATCCTTGAGGAAGGCGGTGCGCTTGGCCGCCTTGCGATCCGGATCCTTCTCCGCCCAGAAGTCCTGTTCGGTGATCGTCGCCGGGATCACCGTCGCGGCCAGGGTGAGCGAGGCGAGTCGAGGCAGCTTGCCCAGTGCGAGCAATGCTCCGGCCGAGACCTGGGCGATCGCGTTGAGTTTGACGGCCGTCCCCGGATCCGATGGCAATTTGACGGCGAGATTGTCGGGCAGCGATTGCTGGCCCTGCTGTACCAGCGTCGTGGCCGCTTTGGTGCGCTGCTCAGGGTGGACAAGCGCATCGACGCCATCGGCGACGAAGGCGGTCGCCAGCAGTGGTCGGGCGAATCGGCGTAGCAACATGACATCCCTTTCCTCGGTGGCTGAGGTTCGGGTTCCCGCGTTCGGCACCGACAAACAACAAGATCAACACCTCGGAATCAGGTTTTGACCGGGTGTTCTGTTGCGCCGAACGGCCGTACCTCCTGACTGGATAGGAAGGTGGTGATGATGTTCGTGACGCTCTCTGGAGACTCCACCATAGGCAGGTGGCCGCATTCGGGGAGCTGGATTCGGGTGTGCGGATGCAGCGTCTCGTCGAGCTGGGCGCCAGCGCGGGCCGACAGGATGCGGTTCTGCTCGCCCCAGATGGTGCAGATGGGCGGGAATCCGGGGCCGGGGGTGAAAGCATCCAGGTCGGCATATGTCGGGAAGTCCTGGACCAAGCCGTGCAGCGCCTGCAGCCGCCCCTTATCGCCCCAGTGCGCCGTGAGGCGCGGCGAGTGGTGCAGATCGCGGCGCCGTCCGTCCGCGCCCAACTGGTCCGCGATGATCCGGGAGACGACCGCATCGGGCAGCGCCAGCCTGCGCGCCACGGGTCCGAGCGGGAGCCGGGCGTCGACCCAGGCGAGTCCGGCCTGACGCCCGGCGCGCACGGTATTCCACGTCAAGGGGTTGCACAGCACCAGTGCCCGCACGGTGTCCGGATGCGTCATCGTGTACCGCAACGAGGTAGCGGCACCGAGGCAGTTCCCGATCAGCACGACATCGGCGAGATCCTGCGCGGCGAGGAAGGCCTCGAGCATATCCGCGTAGTCCGCGAGCCGGTATCCGTCGGCCGGCTGGTCGGATTCTCCGTAACCAGGCAGGTCGAGCGCGAAAACCTCGTAGTGATGTCGCAATTCGCCGACCTGATCGTCCCAGATATGGCGTTGGGTACCCGCGTTGTGCAGGAGTACGACGGGTGGGCCGCTGCCGACTCGGTCATAGACCACATCCCGACCCCGGTGCGCGAATATCGCCACATCGCCTCCTCGCGAGTGGATAGGCGAACACCTGTGTTCGCCAGTAACAGATAAGGTAGCGCGGATCGGGCGGCGAAGCGAATCGCCGAGCGGCCGGTCGGTACGGCGGGTCAGCTCTTCGCCGCGCCCGCCCGCAGGAATCGCCCCGTGCGTTCGGTGCCGAGGACCGACGCCGCCACACCATTGCCGAAGACGTATTCCCCGCCGACCAGTACCGCGGTCACGGTCGCATCGTTGCGGTTGACCATCCGGGAGAGGTCGTCGAATACCGCGATCGGATGTTCGGCATAGGCCTCGACAGTCTCGTCGAGATGTGCCGGATCGATGACGACCAGGTCGGCGCGGTCACCCGGGCGCAGGTGGCCCGCATCGATGCCGTACCAGTCGGCGAGTTCGCCGGTGATGCGGTGTACGGCACGTTCCAGGGACAGGAACGGTCGCCCCGCGCGCTCGGCGTCGTGTACCCGGCGCAGGAACCGCAGCCCGAAGTTGTAGAAGGCCATATTGCGCAGGTGTGCACCGGCATCGGAAAAGCCGAGCTGCACACCGGGATCGGCCGCGAACTTGTCGAGCACCTGCGGCCGGTGGTTGGAAATGGTCGTCCGCCACCGCACTTTGCTGCCATATTCCACGACCAGGTCCAGGAACGCGTCCACTGGGTGCAGTCCACCGCGATCGAGCCCGACCTGACCGAAGGTCTTGCCGAGGACCGATTGATCCGGGCATTCCACGATTTCGGCATCGAAGAAATCGCGATGCCAGACCCGCGGCCCGAACTTCTTGTCGTAGTCCGTGCGGAACCGGCGTCGATAGCCTTCGTCGCGCAGCAGCTCCCCGCGCTGTTCCAACTGGTTGGACAGGTGCAATGCCGCTGCACCCGAACCGAATTCCTCGAAGACGGGCAGATCGATACCGTCGGAGTACACCTCGAACGGCACCGGCAGATGTTGCCAGCGGAAGTCGCCGCCCAGTCGGTTGAGCACGCGGGCGATCAGCGGAAACATCTGGGCGACAGCGGGAATGGCCTTGATATCGGCCGCCGAGAGCAAGCTGACCTTGAGCGGTTTGCGGAATATGCCGAGGCTGCTCGCCGCCATCGCGACCAGACTCTGCGGCCGGGCCACATCCGGACCGCCCTGGAGCGCCCGGCCGCGGCGACGCAGGATCGCATTGAGTCTGCGGCGTTCCCGCGCGCTGGCATAGGTCGATGGCAGGGTGCGCGATCGGCACACCTCGCCGTCGAGTTTGTCGAACAACAGCTGCTGGGAGGACATGCCGACGAAGCCGGCGTCCAGCGCCTCGTCGAGCTTGGCAGCCATGGCGGTCAATTCGGCCTCGGTGGGGCGAATCTCCTTGCGGGTGGCGCGATCCAATCCCATCTCCGCGGCCCGGATATCGGAATGTCCGATGAACGCGGCGAGATTGGGCCCGAGCGGCAGCGCCTCCAGCGCCTCGACATATTCGTGCGCCGAAGTCCA
This sequence comes from Nocardia sp. CA-107356, assembly GCF_050946365.1. Lineage (NCBI taxonomy): Bacteria > Bacillati > Actinomycetota > Actinomycetes > Mycobacteriales > Nocardiaceae > Nocardia > Nocardia sp. CA-107356. Next base: position 2,034,065 of record NZ_CP191992.1, read on the forward strand.
GGACTTGGTTTCGGTCATCGCCGCGATCACATGTTTGCGTGGGATGGCCTCGACCCGCCCGAACAGATCACCGGCGTCGGATGCGCCGACATGCACCGTCGACAGGGAGCACGAGCCGAGCAGTACGGTGGTGATGCCGTGCCGGACGGATTCGGCGAGCGCCGGACTCCGCAGCACCTCGACGTCGTAATGGGTGTGGATATCGATCATGCCGGGAATCACCCATTTCCCGGCGGCATCGATGACATTCGGGCAGTCGGTCTCATCGAGGGGTTCGGCCGAGACGACGGCGATGCTGCCGTCGCGGATGCCGAGATGGCGGATGGCCGAGGGGGAGGCCGCGCCGTCGAACCAGCGCCCGTCTTTAATGATCGTGTCGTACATGACTTCTCACATCTCAGTGCTGATCCGAGGCCGAGTCGGCGGACAGGGCTTCGGCGATTCCGGCGCGCACGACTTTGCCGGTCGCATTGCGGGTCAAGGGTGTTGTGGTGAGCCGCCAGCGTGCGGGGACCTTGTAGTAGGCGATGCGCTGCTCGGCGAACTCCGCCAGTTCCTGTTCGGTTGTGGCGGACGGATTCTCGATAACCACCAGGGCGGCGACCTGTTGTCCCAGGTCGTCGTCGGGCAGGCCGACGACGGCGGATTCAACGACTGCGGGATGTTCGTCCAAACACTGCTCGACCTCGGTCGGGTAGACGTTCTCGCCCCCGCGCAGGATGAGATCCGAACGCCTGCCGGACAATCGGAGTCGGCCCTGCTCGACCACGCCGATATCGCCGGTGCGCAGCCAGCGGTCGGGGGTGATGGCGGCCGCGGTCGCGGCGTCGTCGGCCCAGTAGCCGAGCATGACGTACGGGCTGCGCACCCAGATCTCGCCTTCCACCCCCTCATCGACGGGCTCGCCGAGCTCGTCGCGGATCGACAGCTCGACGCCGACTACCGGGCGACCCACCGTATCCGGGAATGCCGCGAGTTCGGCCGGTGCCGCGATGGTCGCCGCGGTACTGCATTCGGTCATGCCGTAACTGGTCACCAACGCGGTCTTGGCGACCGGAAGTTGTTCGCGCAGGTGCTGTTGCAACGCCGCCGAGGACGGTGCGGAGTTGAGCGAGAAGGCGGCAAGCGAGGACAAGTCGTACTTCGACACATCGACCTCGAGCAGTCGAGTAGCCATGGTCGGCATCGCGCCCCAGTTGCTGATCCGCTCCCGCTCGATCAGCCGCAGTATCCGCTCGGCGTCGAACGCGCCCTGATAGATGACGGCGGTATCGCCGGTCGCCATCCGCGGCAGCACCAGATTGTGCAGGCTGGCGATGTGGAACAGCGGTGAGGTGAGCAGGAAGCGGCGGCCCTTCGGACTTCCGTCGTCGACACCACCCTGGAAGGCGGCGGCGAGTGCGTCGTTGAAACGGTGATAGTCGATGACTGCCACCAGATTTCGGTGGGTGTGCACCGCGCCCTTGGGGCGGCCGCTGGTACCGCTGGTGTACAGAATGACCGCGGGATCGTCTTCGTCGACCGAGGTGTGCGGCGGCTCGCCGTCGCCGAAGTCGGCGATCAGCGCGGGCAGGTCGTGTTCCATGGTGAGAACGGGCACCTGAATGTCGAGCTGGGCCACCTGCGCCGCGCGTTTCGCGTCGACGATCAGCACGGCGGGACCGGTGTGCTCGACGCCGTAGGCGATTTCGCGCGGCATCCACCAGGCGTTGTAGCCGACCGCGATCGCGCCGAGCGCCTGTGCGGCCCAGAACGCCACCACCCATTCGGGGGTATTCGCCGCGAGAATGCCGATCCGGTCGCCCTTCGCGACGCCGTACCGGTCCCGCAGCGCTCGAGCCAGCGCATATACCGCCGCCGCGTGCTCGGCATAGGATATCCGGCGTTCTTCGGTGACCAGGTAGTCTCGATCACCCATCGCGACCGAGGCCCCGAGCACCTCGCCCAGCGAGTGGCCGCGGTCCTTGATCACCGGAATGGCGGCGCCGAGCACATCCTCCACCGACATCTCGAACTGTCCACCCGGCCCGGTCAGCTTCGCCACGGCCGCGGCCGCCAGTGCTTGTGGGTCGAAGGGCTTTGTCATAGGTAGCTCTTCCTCATGGGTAGTCATTGCCTCGGAACGACGAGGTTGGTTGGGCATCATGGTCGCCTAGGGAACCAGGACCGCGCGGCCGGTGACCAGACCGCGCTCCAGTCGATCCAGGGCCTCGCGGCCATCCGCGAGATCGAAGCGTTCGACCTCGACCGTGAGCCTGCCCGACCCCGCCAGCGCCACGGAGTTGATCAGGTCGGATTTGGTGCCGCCGTAGGACTTTCGGATCGAAGCGCCCCATGGCCAGCCGGGGCCGCCCGCCGGTCCCGCGGTGATCTCCGGTGCGCCGCCGCCGAGTCCGATCATGCGGTACGCGCCGTTGGGGGCTACCGATTCCACCGCCAGCGTGGCGGTCGCATCGACACCGACGAAATCGAAGACGGCATCCGCGCCGCGACCGTCGGTGCGGTCCAGGATTTCTCGTGCCGTATCGGCACCGGCGATAAGCCCTTCGGCCGCACCACAGCGTGTGGCCAGTGCGAGCTTGTCCTCGCTCATATCCACTGCGATCACGTGTGTCGCGCTGGTCGCGGTCAGGATCTGCACCGCGACATGGCCGAGTCCGCCGATGCCGATGACCACCGCGACCGAACCCGGTCGCAGCTGTGCCCGAGCGCCCTCGATGGCGTGATAGCTCGACAGCGCCGCGTCGGCCAGCGGCGCGGCCTGCAGGAAATCCAGGTCGCCGATGGGCACGAAAGAGCGTGCGGGAATACGGATGTACTCCGCCATACCGCCGTCCGGACCCAGTCCGGGGCACGGTGGCATGGCGGTGCGACCGGCGGCGAGACAGACATTCTCGTTGCCGCTCACACACTCTCGGCAGACGCCGCAGGACCAGCACAGGTAGACGATGCCGCGTTCACCGGCCACCCGACCCTCGACACCCGCGCCGACCGCTTCGATGGTGCCCGCGACCTCGTGCCCGAGCGTCAGCGGTTGCTCGCGCATCTTGAACGGGATATGCAGCACATGCAGATCCGAATGGCAGATTCCGGCCGCGCCGACGCGCAGCAGCAGATCCGTCGGCCCGATCTCGGGCACCGCGACCTTGCGCAGCTCGAGTACACCCGGATCGGTGAGCTGCAATGCCCGCATCATGACCGCACCACCGAGAACACCTCGCGCAGATAGGCATTCGCGCGATCGGAGCCGATGAGTCCCGGTGCCATCTTGTTCATGGTGTAGGCGAAGGTGACCCGGTGCTCGAGGTCGTTGACCACGATGGCGCCGCCGAATCTGGCCCACCAGCAGACCCGGCCGCCGGGGACCTCCGGTGCGGTCTGCGGCTGGGGGAGTCCGTATCCGAGTCCGAAGCGCAGCGGCAGCAGCAGCGCCAGATCGACGCCGTCGGACTGCTGTTCGAAGATCAGGTCGATCGTCTTCTCCGACAACAACCTTCGGCCGTTCAGCTCGCCACCGCAGGACACCAGCGACTGCACGCGGGCCACCGAATGGGCATTGCCGTGCCCGTTCACCGCGCCGATCTCGGCCGCCCGCCACGCGGCGCTATTGGCCTCGGGAATATCGAGCAATGGACTGGTGAGCGTCTTGACTAGGATGCTCTCCTGATCGAGGGCCGCCATATCGAATTCCAGCAGCGGCGGTGGGACCAGCGGCGCGATTCGGTGGTGATGTTCGGGGCCGGTGCCGATATGGAAGTCGGCGTGCAGCGGTCCCGCGAGTTCCTCGGCGAACAACTCCCCGAGCGTGCGGCCGGTGATGCGGCGGATCACTTCGCCGACCAGATGTCCGTAGTTCAGCGCGTGATATCCGGATGCGGTGCCGGGCTCCCACCATGGCGGCTGCGCGGCGAGCCGAGCGCTGGCCGCTTCGGTGTCGTAGATATCGGCCAGCTCGATCGGCCGTTCCCAGCCGGAGACGCCGGAGGTGTGCCCGAGTAGTTGGCGGATCTCGATATCGCCCTTGCCATTCGCGGCGAATTCCGGCCAATAATGCGCGACCTTTTGCTGCACATCCAGTTCACCGCGGTCGACCAGCAGCAGCGCGGACAGCGCGGTCATGGTCTTGCTGATGGAGAAGACATTGACCAGGGTGTCCTCGGTCCACGGCACCGTACGTTCGAGATCGTGGTGTCCGCCCCAGATATCGGCGACCGGTTCGCCGTCGACCATTACACAGATCGCTGCGCCCAGCTCCTCGCCCGAGGCGATCTGATTCGCCAATTCGGTTCGCACACCGGCGAATTCGTCGGCACAGAATCCTGATGTCGTCATGATGAGTGGCCCCTCAGGCATTCTCGAGCGTCCGGGCGGGCACCGGTAGGGCATTGCCCGCCGCGGCGGCTCGCTTCGCGCCCCGGGCCATTTCCCGGTTCATATCGCGCACGTACGGCTCGAATTCGATCTGGATGGTGTGCCGAGGCGAGTTGTAATACCGGCCGCTGCGGCGCTGTTCGGCCGCGGCGATCTCCGCGTTCATCTGCGCCTGCGACGGTGGCAGGTACTTGCCGGTCAGATACGCCGCGACCAGCTTGCTCTGCTGTTCGGCGAAGTTCACCAGGGTCGGCAGCGGTTGGGCCAGGCCGAGGTAGAACAGATTGTCCACGCCCGGCTTCATCATCTGCTTGAACAGCGGGATGTGATTCTGCTCGTCGGGCACCAGCTGCGGATCCGAGAAGAACGGGAAGCTGATGTGATAGCCGGTGGCGCAGACGATCACATCCACCTCCTCGGTGCTGCCATCGGCGAAGCGCACCCGCGGACCTTCCAGTGCGGTGATGGCCGGTTTGAAGGCGATATCGCCGCATCCGGCGCGGTGCAGGAACTCCTCGCTGGCCGACGGATGTGCCTCGAACGGTTTGTGATCCGGTTTCGGCAATCCGTAGAACTCCATATCGCCGCGGAACTTGCGCACGAAGCGCTGCTTGAGCTTCATGCTGATCTTGCGCGGAATCCACGGCGGCACACTCTGTTTGTCACCGACCGTGCCGTGCACATATTTCGGCAGCACCCAGACCCCACGCCGCGCCGATACGGTCAGCTTCTCCGCGACGAAGCGTTGGGACAGTTCCGAGGCGATATCCAGCCCGGAATTGCCCATGCCGACCACCACGACCTTCTTCCCCCGCATATCGACCGGGTCGAATGGATCGTTGTAGGCATGGCTGTGCATCAGCACCCCGTCGAATTCGCCGGGGTAGTCGGGCGTGCGCGGATCCCAGTGATGGCCGTTGCAGACGATCAGCACGTCGTAGCCGCGGGTGCGGCCGTCACTCGCGGTCACCAGCCAGCTGCCGTCGTCCTGGCGCTCGGCCGCGGTGACCTTGGTATCGAACAGGATCTTGTCGCGGAAGCCGAAATGGTCGACGTAATCCTTGAAGTACTGGAACAACTGCGAATGGTGCGGGAAATCCGGCCATTCCGCTGGTGCCGGATAGTCCTCGAAGGCGAGGCGGAACTTGCTGGTATCGATATGCAGCGACTGGTAGCAGGCCGACATGCCATTGGGATTCTTGAAGTACCAGTTGCCGCCGACTTCATCACTCGCCTCGTAGACGTCGAAGGGAATGTCGAAGTCCTGCAGGCGTTTTGCGGCGGTGATACCGGAGGGGCCCGCGCCGATGACGCATACCCGGGGCAGATTGCGTTGAGTCAATTCACTAGTCCTCGTCTGAAGGCTTGCCGTCACCTACCGGCGGCACCGGATGCGGTGCCCGAACCATCCCCAGCCGCCTGCGGCCGTGGAGTGACGTAGGCAACAAACTAGCACTGGCTGGACGTGGTGTCTAGTGAATGACATGATGTCTACCATGCCGACCAAGTCGAACCCGCCCGCACTGAGCCTGCGCGAGGAGCAGAAGCTGCAGACCCGCGCCAAACTGATGGAGGGTGCGAAGGCGCTGTTCATCGAACGCGGGTACGCGGCGGTCCGGGTGGACGACATCGTCGCCGCCGTCGGCTGCAGCCGCGCCACCTTCTACCTGCACTTCGCCAGCAAGCTGGAGGTGTTGCGCGCCATCGCCGAACAGAGCACCGCCCCGACCGCCCTGCATTTCTATGAGGATCTGGACCGGGTGCTCGATACCGGTTCGCGCGCGGAGTTCGTGGACTGGGTGACCCGGGCCATCGCCTGGTTCCACGAATACAAGGACCTGCTGCCCGCCTGGGACGAGGCCACCGCACTGGAACCGCAATTCCGCGAGATCGCCCGCAGCGGCATCCTCGCCCTGCCCAACGCCATGACCTCCTACCTCGCTCGTTGGCCCGAGGACCGGCAAGATGAGGCCCGCCTTCGCGTGGAACTCCTTGTTGCCCAACTGGAACGCTTCTTCACCCGGTGGGCCATGCAGGGCATCATCGACGTCACCGCGGACCAGGCCGCCGAGGTCCTCACCGACATCTGGTTCCCAGCACTCCAAGCGCCCGCGACGTAGCGCGGGTCGGGCTATACAGCGAATACCCCGAAGTTCTGTTAGCTAGACATTCGCTGAGATTTGGAATCTTGCCTGTTCCTGGGCGATTTCGGCGGTGGCTGTGAATCTGTCGGTGGTGTGCGGCATCATCTGTGCACGCAGCCATCCACGAATACCGCTCGGAGTGCCCCATGCCGTCCCCAAGAACGAAACCACAGCCGTTGTCGGACACTGAGATTCAGCAGATCGCCACGGACATCGCGGGCGGTCGCCCACCGATGGTGTGGTTCACCGCGGCCGCGGTGGGCGTGCCGGAAGGACGGTCCGGCAAGGTGGTCGAGATCGGTGATCGATCCGAGAGTGACTTCCTGCGGGTCAAGCCGACCGGATCGAAGGATGTACTGTCCTTTTCTCCGACCGAAGTCACGTTGACCAAGCCGCCGCGGGATAAGGCGGCAACCGCTAGCCCTGTCCAGCCGAAGTCGACAACCAGGAAGGAATCCACTGTGACCCAGCCGTCGACCTTCACGACGAGCACCGCCACCCCGCCGAGCCCTGCGCCCAGCCCGGCCCCGGTCGCCCCGAAACCCGTTGCCCCCGCGGCCGAACCGGCCAAGCCGGCGGCATCCGCGGGCCCCGCGAAACCCGCGACCAAGGCCACCGCCGCCGCGCGGACCAAGGCGAAGGCGCCGGAGGTCACGGTGACGCTCACCGGAACCGCGGACGGCGAATGGTCGGTCGATGTGGTCAGCGGCAAGAAGAAGTCCGTGCGCGGGCTGCCGGTGACCAGCTCGGCGGTGGCGCAGGCCGCCAAGGTGCTGCATCCGGAGGTGGCCGAGGTAGTGGCCGGAATTCTGGAGGCGGCCCGCGTGGTGCAGGAGTCCAAGGTGCAGCAGTTGCAGGTGGAGTTACAGGAAGCGCGGCGGCTGCTCGAGGAGCTGTCGGACTAGACCGCGGTGCTGGCTGATCAGACCGCGGTGCTGGCGGACTTGCCGCTGGCATTGTGCGATCTGCCGCTCGGGCGCCAGATCCGGCGTCCCGAGTCGGCGGTGCCGTGGCGTGTATCGCTACTGCGTGCGTCGGTGCCGTGGCGAAGATCGTCGTGGAACGCGTAGCCGAGCGAGTACTCCTTCGCGTGGTACATCGCCGAATCCGCGTCCCGGATGAGGTCGTAGATGGTGTCCTGGGAGCTGCGCGGGCTGCCGCAGGCCAGCCCGACGCTCGCGGTGATCGGAATCTCGCCCGCGCTCAGCTCGAACGGCCGAACGAAGGCGCCGAGTAGTCGTTCCGCGAGCATGGCCGCCTCTTGCCGGTCGAGCGGTGCGAGTACCACGAATTCGTCGCCGCCGTAGCGGGCCACCACATCCTCGCGTCGGATGACCCGCCGGATCCGGGATGCCGCATTCGCGATCATCTCATCGCCGACCGCGTGGCCATAGCTGTCGTTGACCATCTTGAAGCCGTCGAGGTCGATGAACAGCAGGCACAACGGCTGCTCGATCCAGTGCTCGCTATTGCGATTCAGCGCGCGCAGCAGGGCGGACCGGTTCAGCAATCCGGTGAGCATGTCGTGATCTGCCTGGTACTGCGCGCGCCGTTCGCTGCGCGCACTGCGCACGATGGCGCGTTCGCTGCGCACCAGCACGCCGATGAGCAGCAGCGCGCACAGTGAGGAGACCACCACCCGATCCAGGGTGTCCAGGCTGGAGCCGACCACCGGAACCAGCGAGGCCACGATCAACGCGACCGCGATGGAGCTGGCCCGCTGCCGCGAGTGATGCGGGTGGATGCGCCGGGGCGCACCGAGGGTGGCCATGGTCGGATGCAGTGCCGCGACGCCGACGATGAGGTAGGCGACCAGCAGCGGCGCCAGCAGCATCTCGTGCCCGATGGGTGCGTTGCCGACGGTGTCGAGGCTGTAGCCGAGATCGCCGATCAGTACGGCGATCAGGCCGCCGTGCAGCAGGCGTAGCGAGGTCTCCGACCGGGTCGCGGTGGCCATCGAATGCGCGACCAGGGTCAGCAGCAATGCGTCGAGTACCGGATAGGTCGCGGCCACCAGGGTGTTCGTGGTGGTGTCGTGCGACTGCAGAATCGGTGAGATCAGAAAGGTCCACGAAGTCAGCAGCGCACCGAGCCCGATGAGCGCGGAGTCGAGCAGCAGGTCGTAGTCGGCCCGGACCTGGCGCGGGCGCAGCCATAGTGTGGCAGCCACGCCGATGCCGAAATAGCCTGCGAGAGTGAACAGGTCGTCGATCGGGTGCAGCGCGTGATCGTCGATCTCGCGGGTGGCCGTGCCCACCGCGAACAGTACGGCCGAGGCCGAGAGCAGGTACCAGGGCAGCGGCCGCTCGGGCCGATGCCGCCGCAGACCGACGCCGATCATGGTGAGCGCGGCGATGACCACGGTGGCCATGGTCAGCAGCGACAGCGGGCGCCGATCAACGAGGAGCAGTATCGCGAGGCCGATCGTGGCGCCCACGAGAAGTACTGTGCACCACCGCATTTCGAAGCGGTGCCGGGCGGTCGGCTGCTCTTCGCTGACTGTCATCAGCCCCCCTTGGTCGCTCCATCCCCAGTGAACCGCGCCGCGTAGTAGGTCTGCGAATCCTCCACCGCGACTTCGACGTTCGCCTGCTGCTCATCGAGCACCGCTCGAATGCTGTCGGCGAAGGAAAACCGAGTGTTGTTGTACGAGCAGATGTCCCAACCGACCGCGGCGCGCTCGGCCACCAATACCTGGACAACTGATTTGATCATGGCATGGAACGCGGCGCCTTGTCGCGCACTTGGCGCAACAAGGGTGAAACCCGCGTAGTAGATCGCATCGCGTGCCGCGTGCTCGGGATAGCGGGCGGCGAAGTACTCCGGGCTGATCCACGGCACGGTCTCGAGATATTTGGTCAGTGTCGTCACCCCGATGGGTTCGCCGGTCGCGGTGCGCGCGACATGTTTGGCGACCCGTGGGTCGACCATCTCCTCGTGGAATTCGGACCGGTGCAGGACCTGTCTGGCAATGGCCTTGGTGCGCAACGGGCCGAAAGCCTCCTCGTAGAGCCGGTGGAACATCTCGATCCGGTCGTCGGGAATGCTCGATTCGATGGTGACGTGAACCTCGTGCCGCCCACCCGTCACCCGAGCGCCACCCCCGATCGAATCGCTACGCGATACCGCCGTCATCGTGGCTCCCACGGGGTGGTGTGATATGCCGCGAGCACCAGCGCGCAGGTCGGCGTGCCATCGGAGCGGGCCTCGGTGGTGCACAACTGGATCGGGCCGAATCGTTCCGGCCGGTTGCGGGTCATATCGGTCAGGCTGGATCGGATCAGTCGCGCGACCTCCGCGGCGGTTTCGGCCTCGTGCTCGACGAAAAGTCCGGCGCCCGAGCCGTCGTCGCGCAGTACCCAGCCGATGCCGGCGCTGGCCCGCTCGCCCGCCGCGGTGGCGTGCTGCGCTGCGTACACACAGTAGAGCCGATCTCCCCAGGGGATCGGCTTGCGGACGCGACCGGTGCGGGCCAAGGTAGCGCGCGGCGGTATGACCGATGACAGGCGAATCAAGTTGGCATCACCCACTCCCAGGTCACGCAGTGCCGCATCGAAGGCCGACATAGCCGTCGGGCCCGCCCCGGTCGCCGCGCCGATCTCGATCGTCAGTGGAGCTCCGGAGTCACGCTGATCGCCGCGTTCCGGCCTGCCCATGGGCGGGAGTAGTCGATCGATCCACTGCAGCCCGAGTAGGCCGCTGCGTGGGGTCGTGTGAATCATAATGCCCTCCCGAAACCGTCGGCCGATTTTATAGGCCGGTATTGCGTCAAATTCGACTGTGCGTCAAGAAGATCGATCGCGCATCCGCGCCGACCGAAGACCGTGCTCGCGCGGCGTGTCTCGTAGGGTGTGGTTCCGGTGGTTGCTGGGATGGCAAGCGTGGGCTCTGGCGATATGACGAAGTGAGGATTTCGTGCCGAAATGGGTGGCGCCCGGGCGGGTCAATATCATCGGTGAGCACACCGATTACAACGACGGCTTCGTGCTGCCCATCGCATTACCGCTGGTCGTCGAGTGTGCGGCCGAGGTGCGCCGAGACGGCCTGGTGCGGGTGGCATCGCGGCAGCGCCCCGGCGAGGTGGTGCTCGTCGAGCCGGGTGACCTTGGCGCCGAACGGGATCGGCTGCCGCCGTGGGCGCGGTACCCGCTGGGCGTTGTGTCCGAATTCATCCGGCACGGGTATCCGGTCGATGGGGTCGATCTCGACCTGGACGGCGCGGTACCGATCGGCGCCGGGTTGTCCTCCTCGGCCGCGTTGTCCTGCTCGGTGGCCCTCGCCCTGCGAGATCTGTTCGCGCCCAGCGTCACCGATCGGGAGTTGATCGATATCGCGCGGGCCGCCGAGAACGACTACGCGGGCGTGCCGACCGGGGTCCTCGATCAGTGCGCCTCGGTCCTGTGCCGAGCGGGGCATGCGCTCTTCCTCGACGTTCGTCGGTTTCTCGGTGCGGCGCCGGCGAGCCGCGGCGGTGGATACGAACAGATTCCGTTCGACCTGAACCGGTTCGGATTGGCGCTGCTCGTGATCGATACCGGACAGCCGCACGAGTTGGTCGACGGGGGTTACGCCGCCCGGCGTACCCAGTGCGAGGCGGCGGCCGCGGAACTCGGCGTGCCCGCACTGCGCGATGTCGATTCGATCGCGACTCTCGATCGGATCGTCGACCCGGTGTTGCGTCAGCGGGCTCGACACGTCGTCACCGAGAATGCCCGAGTTCTGTTGGTTGCCGAAAAGTTGCGAGCTGGTGCGGATCCGCGCGAGATCGGACCGATCCTCACCGCGGCGCACGAATCTCTACGCGATGATTTCGCGGTGTCGACATCGGCACTCGACACCGCTGTCGCCACGGCGCTCGACACCGGGGCGCACGGCGCGCGCATGGTCGGCGGCGGGTTCGGCGGCAGTGTCATCGCGCTGGTCGATTGCGATGACACCGCGACTGTCGCGGACGCGGTGCGAACTCGGTTCGCGCGATCGGGTTTCGATCCGCCGCGCACTTTCGTTGTGCTGCCGGGCGCTGGCGCGCACCGCGCCGACTGAGCAACCGATTGGGCAAATGTCCAATCTTTGTGCGTGATTGTGTCGCGCGGGTGCGGCACAATCACGCACAGTAGAACGCACGATGGCTCGACGCCCGGTTCACCACCTGGAGGGACGACGCTGTGCCGCTTGCCGATTCGACCGCTTTCCTATCAACTCCGGATACCGTCTCGGTCCAGGCCTCGTCGACCTTGCGCCTGGATGCGCAGCCCGTGGACTATGCGCTGGTCGCGCTGTATTTCCTCTTCGTAATCGGCATCGGTCTGCTGGCCAGGCGGCGCGTCTCGTCGAGTATCGACTTCTTCCTCTCCGGACGATCGCTGCCCGCGTGGGTGACCGGCCTCGCCTTCATCTCCGCCAATCTCGGCGCGGTCGAGATCATGGGCATGTCGGCCAATGGCGCCGAATACGGCTTCCCGACCTTCCACTACTTCTGGATCGGCGCGGTGCCGGCCATGCTGTTCCTCGGTGTGGTGATGATGCCGTTCTACTACGGCTCCAAGGTGCGCAGTGTGCCGGAGTTCATGCGACGGCGCTTCGGCACCGGCGCACATCTGGTCAACGCACTGAGCTTCGCGATCGCGCAGGTGCTCATCGCCGGGGTGAATCTGTATCTGCTCGGTTCCATCCTGAATGTGCTGCTCGGCTGGCCGCTGTGGGTGTCGGTGATCGTCGCGGCGGTGATCGTGCTCTCCTACATCACTCTCGGCGGATTGTCCGCGGCGATCTACAACGAGGTGCTGCAGTTCTTCGTCATCGTCGCCGCACTGCTGCCGCTGACCCTGGTCGGCCTGCACAAGGCGGGCGGTTGGGAAGGGCTGCGGGACAAGGTGACCGGATCGCCGGGCGGCGCCGAACAGTTGGAATCCTGGCCGGGCACCGCGCTCAGCGGGTTCTCCAATAACTTTCTGTCCGTGGTCGGCATCGTGTTCGGCCTCGGATTCGTGCTCTCTTTCGGCTACTGGACCACCAACTTCGTCGAGGTGCAGCGCGCGCTGGCGACGCATTCCATCTCCGCCGCCCGGCGCACGCCGATCATCGGCGCATACCCGAAGATGTTCATTCCGTTGATCGTGGTGATTCCCGGCATGATCAGCGCGGTGCTGGTGCCGCAGATGCGCGAATACAAGGCGGCGGTGACGGCCGATCCGAACTTCTCCGGTGATGTCACCTATAACCAGGCGCTGCTGTATCTGATGAAGGATGTGCTGCCGAACGGGCTGCTCGGCGTCGGGCTGGCCGGCCTGCTCGCGGCGTTCATGGCTGGGATGGCCGCCAATATCTCCGCCTTCAATACGGTGTTCAGCTATGACCTCTGGCAGCAGTATGTGCGCCGGGATCGGCCGGACGGGTACTACCTGACCGTGGGGCGGCTGGCCACGGTCGGCGCGACCGTCGCGGCGATCGGAACCGCGTTCATCGCGGGCAATTTCAGCAATATGATGGACTATCTGCAGACGCTGTTCAGCTTCTTCAACGCGCCATTGTTCGCGACGTTCATCCTCGGCATGTTCTGGAAGCGGATGACGCCGACGGCGGGTTGGATGGGGCTGGTCTGCGGGACCCTCTCGGCCATTGTGGTTTTCATCCTGCACAAAACCGATGTCTTCGAATTATCCGGCCAGGGATCGAGTTTCGTTGCGGCCGGTGTCGCCTTTGTCGTCGATATCGCCGTCAGCGTCGCGGTCACCCAGGTGACCCAGTCGAAACCCGATGCCGAACTCGTCGGGCTCGTCTATTCGGAGACGCCGAAGGAACTGCGCCACGATCCGGACGAGGCCAGTCTGCCCTGGTATCAGCGTCCGGTGCTGCTCGCGGGCATTGCGCTGATCCTGGTCATCGCCCTCAATATCATCGTCGGATAGGGAGGCCAGCCGATGCTTTTCGATATCCGCACCATTGTCGGCACGCTGTTGGGCAGTTATGCCGTCATCCTGATCGTGACCGGGCTCGTGCACGACACCGCCGCCGAGGAGGCCAAGACAGGTGGCGTGAACGTGAACCTCTGGGCCGGTATCGGCATGGGTGCGGTGGCGCTGGCCTTCCTGGTCTGGGTGGTGTTGCGGCCGGTACCGGTGCCGACCAAGGTCGATGCGCCCGCCGCCGAGGCGGATTCGCCGCCCGAACCATGACCGACGCGGATCGATGACTCTGGGGTGTTACGGTCGAAACACCCGAGATGCCGCGCAGGAGACGACCATTGAGCCACGAGTCCATCGGATCACACCGCGCCCAGAACCGGCCGTTTCCGTTTCCGTTGCCGGCGACGCCGATCCATGTGCCCGATGAGGTGCTCGCCGATCTCCGGCAGCGGCTCTCCATGACCCGATGGCCCGACGACGCGGGCAATGACGACCGGTACTACGGCGTCGATCGCCGCTACCTGCAGGAACTCGTCGAGTACTGGCATACCGAATACAACTGGCGCAAGGCCGAAGCCGCGATCAACGCCTACGAGCATTATCGCGTCGAAGTCGACGGTGTTCCCGTGCACTTCATGCGCAAGCCCGGTGTCGGCCCGAACCCGACACCGCTGATCCTCACGCACGGTTGGCCGTGGACGTTCTGGCATTGGTCCAAGGTCATCGACCCGCTCGCCGATCCGGGCGCGCATGGCGGCGACCCCGCCGAAGCATTCGACGTGATCGTGCCGTCCTTCCCCGGTTTCGGCTTCTCCACCCCGCTGCCGAACAACCCGGATATGAATTTCTGGAAGGTCGCCGACCTCTGGCACACCCTCATGACCTCGGTCCTGGGCTATCGGAAGTACGCCGCGGCGGGCTGTGATGTCGGCGCGCTCGTCACCGGTCAACTCGGCCACAAATATGCCGACGAGCTCTACGCGATCCACATCGGATCCGGCCAGAAGTTGACGCTGTTCGAGGGCGAACGCGCCTGGGATCTCACCGGCGGCCGTCCCATTCCCGACGGCCTCCCCGCCGACGTGCACGCCCGAATCATCGAGCTGGAACACCGCTTCGCCGTCCACCTGGCCGCGCACGTCTTGGAACCGAGCACCCTGTCCTTCGGCCTATCCGACTCACCCGCCGGAATGCTCGCCTGGATCCTGCAACGCTGGATGAAATGGAGCGATGACGGCGGCAATATCGAAACCGTCTTTCCCAAGGACGACCTGCTGACGCACGCCATGATCTTCTGGGTGACGAATTCGATCAGCACCTCGATCCGCACCTACGCCAACAACAACCGCTACCCCTGGACCCCGTCGCACAACCGCCAACCGGTCATCGAAGCCCCCACCGGCATCACCTTCGTCGGCTACGAAAACCCACCCGGCGTCACCACCGACCACCGCGTCCAGAACTTCCTCGATAGCGACCGTGCCCCCTGGTACAACCACGTCAACCTCACCGCCCACGCCAACGGCGGCCACTTCATCCCCTGGGAAATCCCCACCGAATGGACCGAAGACCTCCGCCGCACCTTCCGCGGCCGCCGCTGACAACCCGAACACTTTGCGACAGAGCGTATTTCACCTGTGTCGCCGATCCGCGGTCATGAATCCGATGGCATCAGCCCGGGTAGAGGTAATGTTTGGGCCCGAAGTGGCCTGTTCCGCTCGAGCCGGCGTAGGGCACGTCGAGCGGGGCGATATTGAGCTTGTGCGGGTTACCGTCGAGGTCTGCTTGCCAGCAATCCTGCTGTACGCCATGGAAACCGGTGCACACGATGCGGGTGCTCGTACCGAACGGCGAGGTCAACCGGTTCCGCTCGGACAGTGGATTCCAGTAGTCGGGGTCGGGCTGGACCGCGAAGTCCTTCGTCTCATACACCGACAATGCGCCCCCGCCATCCGAGGGCCAGTCATCGGCGGTGGCGGCACCCGCACCGATCAATAGGGCGGCGCTGGCCATCGCGGAGAGCGCGGCGATCCGCGGCAACAGCTTGTTTTCGAAGCTCATCTCTATCCTCTCCCGCTTCCAGAGTCTCTGGAAGTAGAAGCATGCTAGCCCGGTCGGCTCCGACAAGTGATCAGCGGACATGCTGGCGATTCGACGACCATCATTCCTGAAGCACTGTGGCTCAAGACGTTTCAGCACCGATGATGTCGTGCGGGCCGCATCCGTTAGTGGCAGATTTCAGCGAGCGTGCACGAGTGACGCTCACCGCGTGCCGGCAGGGCTTGCGATCCGATGCCGTTGACGGTTCGCGGTTCAGGTCCAGATGGCTTGCGCGAGGGCGGTTCCGGTGAAGGTCGCGCCGAGTCCGGCGATCACGCTGGCGATGATGTTGGCCGCGGCGTAGAAGCGTGCGCCGGTTTGGGCCAGTCGCAGTGTTTCGTAGGAGAAGGTGGAGTAGGTGGACAGGGCTCCGCAGAATCCGGTGCCGACGAGTAGTTGGATGTGTGAGGAGGCAGCTCCTGCGGTGACTGCGCCGGTCAGTATGCCGAGGCTGAGACAGCCTGTGAGGTTGGCGGCGAATGTGCCCCAGGGGAACAGGGTGTCGTGTTTGGATTGCACGATCCGGTCGGTCAGATAGCGCAGGGGTGCACCGACCGCCGCGCCGACGATGACGAGTAGCCAGTTCATCGTTACGTGTTTCGGCCGACGTAGCGGATGACTTCGACGTCGTCGAGGATCACCAGGCCCTCACCTACCAACTCGTCGAGTTGTGGCAGGAAGGCGCGGATCCGTTCGGCCGCGTCGATGATGACGATCGCGACGGGCATATCTTCGCTGAGTGAGAGCAACCGGGTGGTGTGGACGTGCGAGGACGCTCCGTAGCCTTCGATGCCCCGGAACACGCTGGCACCGGCCAGCCCGGCGTGGTGGGCGCGGTGCACGATTTCGGTGAACAGTGGCTTGTGGTGCCAGGTGTCGCTTTCGCCGATGAACACGGTCAGCCGCAGCGCGGTACCGGTGAGCCTGGTCATCGCGTCCTCCTCGTGAAGATTCGGTGGGTGAGTGCGGCCATGGTCCACGTCGCGGTGAGCGCCGCGATCAGAGTCAACGACAGATAGGCCAGCCCGCGCGCCGCGTGGCCGGACTCGACCAGGCGTTGGATATCGGCGGTGTGGGTGGAGAAGGTGGTGTAGCCGCCCAGCACCCCGGTGCCGAAGAACGGTCGCAGCAGCCGATGCGCCGACCACACCTCGGTGATCAGGACCATGAAGATCCCCATTACCGCGCAGCCGGTGACGTTGACCGCCAGCGTCGTCCACGGAAACGCCTCGGCCGTGGTCGGCCACCACAGTGCCGCCCCGTACCGGGCACACGCCCCGACCACACCGCCGACAGCGACGACGGCCACCACCGGAGCGTTCTCGCGCAGTCGTCCACGCGGTGCTGTCGCAGCGAATGGGTCTGTGCCGGTGATGTTGTCGGGGTGAGGTGTTCCCATAGGTATATCTCCCACTCGTGCGGCACCCGGGTACGGGCGCATGTCTCACAAGCAGGGACCGTTGGCGGCGGTGCTGCCGCGGTTCGGGTACGGCGGGCCCCACCGCCGCGCGCCAACCCCCGACGAAGCCAGGGCTGATGCTGTCCATCAGCGTAAAGCATGCGCGCTGACTCGTCCCGCCACACCGATCGCGAGTAGGCGGTTACGAAGATCTGGCGCCCATGTCGATGGTGCTGGTCTTGCGAGGCCGGTCAGCCGTTGCGTCCAGCTGACGCCGTGGCCAGTTCCTCGTGCAGGTATGGCCTGATATTGCCCATCGCGCGTGCCACGTAGTCTTCCTTCTCGCCGACCGGAGCGACGTAGTGCAGAGCGCTTTCGGCCGCTTCGACACTTTCCAGGCGGGCGATCATCCAGGCCGCGAGGTAGTGCGATGCGAGGCAGCCGCCGGCGGTGGCGAGGTTGCCCTTGGCGAAGAACGGCTGCTCGAGCACAGCGACTCCGGCTGCCTGGACCCACGGTTTGGTCGTCAGATCGGTGCAGGCGGGAACGCCGTCGAGCAGTCCGAGCTCGGCCAGCACCAACGCCCCGGAACATTGTCCGGCCAGCAGTTGCCGAGACGGGTCGAGTCGCAGCCGCGCCATCAGCTCCTGGTCGGCGACGACTTCGCGGGTCTGCACCCCGCTGCCCACGATGACCGCGTCCGCGGCGCTGGCTTCCTCCAGGGTGGCCATCGACTCGATGACCACACCGTTCATCGACCGGACTCGCTGCGTAGGACTGGCGATCGATACCCGCCAGTCGGTCTTCTTGGCTCGATTGAGAACGCCGAGCGCAATGAGTGAGTCGAGTTCGTTGTAGCCCTCGAAGGTGAGGATGGCGATATGCATGACGGTTGCCTTTCCCGGTCGCTACCAGGCACCGTATGACCGCGATCCAATACAATCAAGAAATTGTCATGCATACAATCGGGGCGTGGCAGTTTCGAGATACAAAGGCGTCGTGGACGCGTTGGCGTCCGATATCCGGGCGGGGCGGTTGCCGGCCGGGACGCGGCTGCCGACCCATCGCCGACTCGCGGCCAGCGAAGGGCTGGCATTGGTGACCGCGTCGCGGGTCTATGCCGAGCTGGAAGCCATGGGCCTGGTGAGTGGGGAACCCGGCCGGGGCACCTTTGTGCGCGAGATCGCGCTGCCGCCCAGCCATGGCATCGACCTGCAGGCGGCTGCGGCGGACGTGGTGGATCTCAACTTCAATTACCCAGCACTACCTGGTCAGGCCGAGATGCTGCGGCAGGCATTACGTCAGTTGGCGTCCCGGGGTGACCTGGAGGCCCTGTTGCGCTACCAGCCCCATGGTGGGCGACCTGATGAGCGGGCCACCGTAGCCCGCCATCTGCGGCGGAATGGATTAGCGGTCGGCGCCGATCAGGTGCTGATCGTCAATGGCGCTCAGCACGGATTGGCCGCCACCGCCATGGCGACGCTGCGGCCCGGAGACGTCGTAGCCGCCGATGCCCTGACCTATCCGGGCTTCAAGGTGCTCGCCCATGCGCTCCACGTGGAACTGGCACCACTTCCGGCGGCGGGCCACGCGCCCGACTCGACGCCCTCGAACAGCTCTGCGCGACGCGGCGAGTCCGTGCCGTGTACACGATGCCGACACTGCACAACCCGTTGGGATGGGTCACCGGGGAACACCACCGTGAGCAGCTGGTCGAGATCGCGCGCCGATACGAACTGCTCATCATCGAGGACGCCGCGTATGCCTTCCTGGCCGAACAGCCACCACCCCCACTGGCGGCGCTCGCACCGGAAAGGACTGTCAACGTCTCTGGGCTCTCCAAGAACGTCGCGACCGGCCTGCGTTTCGGATTCGTCACTGCCCCAAAAACATTGGTGCCCGCCATCGAGCGTGCGATCCGCGCCACGACCTGGAACACCCCTGCGGTGATGACAGCGATCGCGTGCCGATGGCTCGACGACGGCACCGTCGCCGAGCTGGAGACGCAAAAGCGCGATGATGCGAGGATCAGGCAGTCGATCGCCCGCGACGTGCTGGCAGGGCTACCTCAGGTCAGCAATCCGTCGTCGTATTTCCTCTGGCTCCCGCTGCCCGAGGACGTACGAGCCGACCAGATTGCGGCCGCGCTCATGCGCGAACACGTACTGGTGTCCACGGCGGAACCGTTCGCCACGTCTGCGCACGCGCCACATGCGCTCCGGCTGGCTCTCGGCTCGACAAATCTGGACACCCTGCGCCAAGCGCTGGGAAAGGTAAAACGGGTCGTCGATGCATACACCTATCGCTGAGTCGGCAAAATGCGTGTCAGCTGGTGACGCGCTCGATCCAGGCGATCAGATCGTCTTCGACTTCTTCTCGGTTGAGTTCGTTGAGGATTTCGTGCCGGGCGTCGGGGTAGCTGCGGTAGGTGATGTCGGTGGCACCGGCATCTCGATAGCGTTGCACCGCAAGGTCACTCAGCTTCAGGCCGTCGTTGAGGGGATCGCGGTCGCCGACCATGATGTAGAACGGTAGGTCCGCGGGGACCGGGGTCGGCCTGGCGAGCAGGTCGACCCCGTTGGCGGCGAGGGTGGTCATGCTCGTCTCGTCGATGGCGAAACCACACCACGGGTCGGCGACATAGGCATCGACCTGGGCTTCGTCGCGGCTGATCCAGTCGGCGGCGGTGCGTAGGGGCTGGAATGCGGCATTGAACAAACCGAGCAGATCGCCGCCCGCGGCCGCGATGTTCTCGAACAGCTTGTCGACCGCTGTCGCGCCGGAAAGTGCTACGCCATCGAGTAATTCGGCCTCGTCGAGTAGATACTGTTGCGCGGCCATGGCGCCGAGGCTGTGCGCGAGCAATACCAGCGGCACCGCGGGATGCCGATCGCGCAGGATCTTCGTCAGCGCGACCATATCGGCGACGAACATATTCCAGCCGTCGGGTCCGAGATCACCCGGCGTACCGGCGATACTGTGCCCGTGGCCGCGTTGGTCGGCGGCGTAGACGACATAGCCTGCGGCGACAAGCCGTTCGGCCAGATGGGCGTACCGGGCGGCGTGTTCGCCCATGCCGTGCGCGATCTGAATGACTCCACGCACCTGCGGTCGGGCCGGAGCCCAGGTGTGCACGTAAATGGTGACGCCGTCCGCGCTCGGGAAGGTGAACATCTGCTGGCTCCTGGTGTGCTGCGATCGGTGGTGCGAGGCGAAAGTGGTTGTGTGGGAAGTAATGTCACCTTCTCGGGCGCAGGCGGGTGGCGCGCTCGAGGATCTTGCCGCTCGGTCGGTGGGCAGCTCATCGAGCAGTCAAACCTGCCGCCGGTACTTGTCCGCAGCTAGATGCGCGCGGGTGAAGATCCGCACTCATCGGCTGTCGTCGTCGCGCCGGTTCGCAGCACGACGGCGGCGGCGACTTCCTCGCCGAGCCGGGTGTCAGGAACGCCGATCACCGCGGCCTGCACCACATCCGGATGTTCGTAGCGTAGTTCCTCGATTTCGCGCGGGTAGACGTTATAGCCGCCGCGAATGATCATGTCCTTCTTGCGGTCGACGATGAACAGGTAGCCGTCTGTCGGGCCAGATCCCCGGTGCGCAGCCAGCCGTCCGGGATGGCGGCCGGGTCGCCTCCGGATCTCCCAGTACTCCTTCACGAGATTCGGTCCGCGGGAGGTGATTTCGCTGATCCCCTCCGCCACGTCGATGAGCCGCACCTCGACGCCCGGAATCGGGATCCCGATGGGTCCGGGCTTGCGTAGGTCATCGTCGCCGTACCGAAGCGCGGTGCGGGCCGATGCGGGTGGCGTTGTGCGGAATTCAGTGCCGCCGCCCGGCCGCGAGGCTGTGCCGGGTATCGAAGCGGCCCTTCGGGTTTCGCAGATTCTGTCGGACCGGCGGCAGCTGCCCGACCAGCAGATCGTTGTACTGGCCTTTCCCGCGGGTCCGCTCCTCGCGCTGCTACGCGAGGAGCGGACCCGGCTGCTGGAAACCCTCGAGTATTGGTTCGCAGCAGGCGGTTCGGCCGGCGCCTGTACGTTCACGCCGATACGGTCCGCTACCGGACCCGCAGGGTCGAGCAGTTGACCGGTCGATCCTTGGTCGGTCCACAGGTGGTACTCGATCTCGGTGCGGCCTACAGGCATTGCCCGCCCTCAACGGTGCCGACGGTCCGCGCTGATCGGCCAAGGGTTGGTGGTGCGGAGCCGGGCTACTTCCCCTGGAAAGGGGCACCAACCGTGGTGAAGTACTGCACTGCCGCACCGATCGCGACCGGAGCGGTCACCAGGATCTGACCCGCCAGCACACCGAGCGCGCCGACCGCGACGATGCCACCGAGGCAGCCGACGGCCGCGGCGGGGATGAATGCCCCGAACAGACCGACGATGGCGGCCGCGGCGACCGTCGCACCGGCGATACCACCGAGCACACAGCCGACGGCGCCGCCGCCGAGACCACCGACCAGGGTGCCGATGGTGGCACCCATGCCGATGGTGCTGGTCATGCGGGACCAAGCGGCCTGCTCACGGTCGTACTCGGTCTTCCACGGGGCCTTGTCCTCGTACGGCAGCGCGACCGGTTTGTAGGTCGCGTGCGCCGTATCGAACTGTGGGGTGAGAGTCGCGGTGTGGTCGGCGATATCGGCCACGACAGGGAATTCGAAGTCGTCCACACGGAGGGTCAGCGGGGTGCCCGCGACGGTTGTTCCGTTGGCGGCCTTGATCTTCAGTGCGCCGTCCTCGACGACCAGCGATCCGGAATCTGTGGTGATGATCGACTGGGTGTCGGTGGCCAGGGCGGTGAAGTTGATCGGGTCGGCGGCCTCGATCGGTTCGGCGGAGCTCGCACCGGCGGCAATTCCCACCGCGGTCGTCATGAATGCAGCGGCCAGGGCGAACTTGTTGATCTTCATGAGATTGGTGAATCCTGTCTGTTCGAGGCATGGCGATACAACGGCCATACCTCTGACGTTCGGTAGGTCGAATTGGTAACTGCCGGAGCCCCTCACGCCCCGGCGGTTCCAGTAGGTGCGTCCGCGCGGCGGACGCGGCACTAGGTCGTGGCGCGCGTGCGCCCGATGAGGCCGACGATGATGTCGACAACCAGGAAGGCGAGCAGACTCAGCCCGACCAGCGGCACGAACCAACCGACAACCAGCGCGGCCGCCACGATGGGCGCCGCCAGCCACGGCGAGGTCTGGCGCAATGCACCGCGACGAGGTGCGCGCCCGATGGCGAACCGCGAAGCACCGCGGGTCGGCCGCCGCTTCCACCACATCAGGTAGCCGAGCACGAGCACGACGATCAGTCCGATCATCGCCATGAGCAGCAGCAACTGGTTGAGCAGCCCGAACATCAGGCCCATGTGGAATTGGATGCCCCAGTTGGTGAGCTTGGCCATGATCGGCCAGTCGGCATAGGCCAGCGTGTCGGTGACCGTGCCGGTCGCGCCGTCGACGGCGACCGAGTCGACAGTGTAGGTGCCGGGCATGCGCCGCTCCTTCACCGCGAATGCGCTGCCGGGCTTGGCGGGAATGGTGATCTCGGCACCCTGGGTGATGCCATTGGCGCGGGCCGCCGCATAGACCCCGTCGAGCTGCGCGATCCGGGTCGGCAGATCGACCGGTACGGGCGTATGGTCGCCGCCACCATGGTGCTCGCCTCCCGCGTGGTCCTGCGCAGTCGCACCGGGCAGTGCGGTGCTCACCGCAGGTGTGGTCCAACTCAACTGCGCACGCAACTCGGTGATGTTCTCGCCCGCATAGGTCGACCACGTCATCCCGGTCGCCGACAGCAGCAGGATCACCGGCATGATCCAAACGCCAACGGCTCCATGCCAATTCATCGATCGGCCGCGGCCCTTGTGGGTGCCGTCCGGTGCCAGCAGCCAGGCCGCCGAGTTCCGGGCGCGACGGCTGCGGACCCGGCGGATCCATAGCACCAATCCGGCCAGCGCGACAACCCACAGCCAGGAGGCGGCGAGCTCGCTGTAGAGCCGTCCCGGCTCGCCGAGGTGCAGATCCCGGTGCAGCCTATCGATCCAGGTGCGCATCGGCAGCGCACCCGAGCTGCCGTAGACGACATCGGTGCCGACCGGTTGCGCGGTATACGGATTCACGAAGACTGCGCGTCGTTCGGACTCGCCGAGGGACGGGTCATCGAACAGCACGCGGGTGGTGTCGTCGGCCTCGGGTGCCGGAGCCACTGCGACCAGCTGCAACGTCGGCTGGGTGGCAACAGCCGCGCTGACCTGTTCGGACAGCGGCCGCATAGCGCCGTTCGGCTCGACCGTCAAAAGGTCGTGCGAGGTTATCGATTCCAGGGTGGGGGAGATCGCATAGAGCGCTCCGGTGACCGCGGCGATGAGGATGAACGGTGCGATGAAGATGCCCGCGTAGAAATGCAGCCGCATTGCCAGGGGATAGAGGCCATTGCGTGGCCGATTGGTCGTTTCCGCTGCCGGTGCCGGTGATTCGGCATCCGGTGGACTGATGTCGGTAATGCTCATGGTGATTCGTTTCTGGAGTTCGGAAGAACCCGGAATCGTCGTCATCGGCGAGGGCCGTGGGAATCCGGGCGCCATCATCGCGGCGAAACGCCGGAATTTGTGACGAACAGCGGATTCCGGCATTCGCCGGGCGCGGGTAACGCCGCGCGAACAAGGCGAGTTCGTGATCGACAGCAGCGCTGATCGGCGAACCGTCGATCCAGGGAATCGATATCAGACGGTGAGGTGAAATCTCGTCCCTGGAAAGGCATATGCGCGGTGACGGCGACGCACGAGCAGAGCCCGTGCACCGGGTAAAGGAGAATCAGTGACCGAACACCAGCGGCGGACCACGTGTGCGCAGCGATTCCGCGGCGAAAACTCGCAGAATGACGCGATCGCGATGCGTCAGGCGCAGCGGCACCGGCCCCGGAATTGCGGGCGGGTGATAGCGCATCGGCACCACCCGGGAGAGCACTGAACAGCCGATCCGGTACGCGGCTTCCGCGCCTCGGATCACCATCGCCGCGCACATGGCCGCGAGGAGGTGCGCGGCAACCATACCGGGACTGAGCTGGGCATCGCCGTGATGCATATGCCCCGAGCTCCAGCCCATGGTGAGGTGGCCGTGCAGTTGACCGGTGATGAGCACCACGACCAGCCCGATCGAGCTGTCGCGCAGCGATGCGATACCGGCGACCAGCGCACCGACGACGGCCGAGGCGGCAGCGAGCAGTACGAGGGTGGTACCGCTCGGCGCCATACCGCCGGACGCCCACCCATGTGCGGCAACGGATATGGCCGCGGAGATCGAACCGGCACATGCGCCGCGCACTCGCGCGACGGCGCTGCGTTGCCCCGCAGCGGCCGGGCCGAACTCGATACTCACGCGCTGATGATAGCCGACGAATTACCAGCCGATCGCCACCCCGGGCGGCAGCCGGAATTCATGGGATGCCTCGAGTTTCCAGGTGGAAGAAATGCAAATGCCGCACACCTCCGGATTTCCGTACGAATTCCGTAGCCGGGAATCGAAGGTGTGCGGCCCCGAGTGCGAATCAGCTTGCGTCGATTTCCATTTCGATCAACGGCTTGCGCAGCAGCTTGCCGGTCGCATTGCGCGGCAGTTCGTCGAGGAAGATCACCTCGCGCGGCACCTTGTAGCGCGCGAGATTCGCCCTGACGTAATCCTTGATCTCCTGCGCGTCGCGCTTGGAGTCCGGACCGGGAACGACGAAGGCCCGCAACCGCTTTCCGAATTCGCGGTCGTCAACGCCGACCACCGCCGCCTCGAAGATATCGTCGCGGCCCGCGATGAGGTTCTCCACTTCGAGTGGGAAGACGTTCTCGCCGCCGGAGACGATCATGTCGTCGTCGCGGCCGTCGATGTAGAGCAGGCCCTCGGCATCGAAATGCCCGACGTCACCGCTGGACATCATGCCGTCCACCATCTCCTTGGTGCGGCCGTCGGTGTAGCCGGTGAAGGCGAAACCATTGTCCACGAAGATGGTGCCGGTCACATTGGGGTCGGTGATCGGCTTGCGGTTCTCGTCGAGCAGCACGATCCGGATGCCGACCGGCGCCTTGCCCGCGGTGGTCGGGGCCTTGCGCAGATCCTCCGGTGTCGCGACGGTCATGACCGCGCATTCGGTGGAGCCGTACAGGTTGTAGAGGCTGTCACCGAAGTAGTCCAGGGTGCGGGTGACGACATCGGGCGCGATGGCCGAGCCCGCCGCGAAGATCACCTCGATGGTGCTCGGGTCGTACTTGGCCAGCACCTCGTCGCCGAGATCGAGGATGCGCTGCAGCATGGTCGGGACCACGACCAGCGAATCCGCCTTGTACCGAGCGATATTGGCGAGAGTCTGCTCCGGATCGAACCGGCGCTGCTGGAAGATGACCCGATTGCCGAGGGCCAGGCCGAGGGTGAACTGCGAGAGGCCGGTGCCGTGGAAGATCGGCGCGGCCATGATCATGGTGCCGTTATTGGGCAGTGGCACCCGGTCGACGAACTGGGCCGAGGCGAAGGGGCTGACCCGGTCGCGCGGTGCGCCCTTGGGGGTGCCGGTGGTGCCACTGGTCAGGATGACCATGCCACCCGGCTTCGCGGGCGCGGGCAGCGGTTCGGTCGAACGGCCCGCGATCAGCGATTCGATGGTCGGCACCGACGGATCGACATTGTCCTTCTCGTCGACCCAGGTGAGCACGCGGGGGATCTCGGCAGAGATCGCGCTCATCAGGTCGAGGAATTCGCTGTCGTGCAGGACGGCCTTGACGCTCTCGCGCTCGGCCACGTCGGCGAACTGCGGTTTCGCGAAGCCGGTGTTCATCAGAACCGTGCGCACACCGAGTTTGCCGGTCGCGAGCAGGCTCAGCACCATGCCGCGATGGTCGCGCGCCAACAGGGCGACTACGTCGCCGGGCTCGAGGCCCTGCGCTTCGAGGCCACGCGCCAGCGCACTCGACTGCTCGTTGAGCTGGCCGAAGCTCACCTCGCCGCGCTCATCGACGATGGCGCCCGCGCCCGGCCTGGTCTGCGCCGCGTGCATGACGACCCCCGCGAAGGGGCCGAACTTGAGCACGTTGAACGCGGACCGGACCGCGTGATCGGGTCGGAGCGGATTGAACAGCCGTCGCTTGACCATGACATTCACGCCCTGGGCGAAATCGCCCGCTTTCTGGACGGAGCCATGCAACGCAGGCAGGGTTAGAGACATTCGACAACGCCTTCCGCAGTCCACCCACCGGGACCGGGGGTGGTGTGGACCGCAACTTCGAGATCCAGTGCTGGCGCTAACAATAGCAAGCGTCTGTGACTCGGTGTGTCATGTATCTCAGTTGCTCTGGCTCGCCCGAGCCCGCCATCCGTGAGAAGGGGTTGAATACGCTGGTACGCCCCGGTCACCGGGGCGAGTGCATTCGACTACGCCGTGACGTCGTACTCGACGAGCACGCGGCGCAGCAGTTTTCCGGTGGGGTTGCGCGGCAGATCGTCGAGGAAGACGATTTCGCGCGGGACCTTGTAGCGGGCCAGGTTCTCCTTGACGTAGGTCTTGAGTTCTTCGCCGTCGGGGGAGTGACCGGGCTCGGGGACCACGAAGGCGCGCAGGCGCTTACCGAACTCGACATCGTCGACGCCGACCACCGCCGCGTCGAAGACGTCCGGACGCTCCAGCAGCAGGTTCTCCACCTCCTGCGGGAAGACGTTCTCACCGCCGGAGACGATCATGTCGTCATCGCGGCCGTCCACCATCAGCAGGCCGTGCTGGTCGAAGTGCCCGACATCGCCGCTGGACATGTAGCCGTCGATGATCTGCTTATGCCTGCCGTCGGTGTAGCCCTCGAACGGTGCGCCGCTGCGGATGAAGATGCGCGCGGTGGTGTTGATCGCGGTGACGTGCTTGTCGTTGTCGTCGTAGAGCCGGACCTCGCACGTGATCGGCGCGCGTCCGGCGGTGCCGGGGGCGATGGCCAGATCGTCCGGATTCGCGACGGTGGCGACGGCGCATTCGGTGGATCCGTACAGGTTGTACAGGACCGGCCCGAACACCTGCGTGGCCTTGATGCACAGCTCCGGCGCGAGCGCGGAGCCCGCGATCAGAATGCATTTCAGCGAGGTGGTGTCGTATTTCGCCCGGATCTCCGGTGCCAGCTCCGTCATCCGGTGCAGCATGGTCGGCACCGCGACCAGCATCTCGGCCTGGTGATCGGCCACCATCTTCAGTGTCGCCTCGGCGTCGAAGCGACGGCGCACCACCACTTTGTTGCCCATCGCGGAGCCGACCAGGTAGGTGCCGAGCCCGGTGCTGTGGAAGATCGGTGACACGATGACCTGAGTTCCCTTGACCGGGAACGGGATTCGGTCCACCATCTGCGCGGTGGCCAGCGGGGTGACCTTACTGCGCGGTGCGCCCTTCGGCAGGCCGGTGGTCCCGCTGGTGAGGATGACGAAGCCGCCCGGTTTGGACGGCGCGGGCAGTTCCTCGGTCGAGTTGGCGGCGATCAGATCGTCGAGAGTCTGTGCGCCCTCGGGCAATTCGGTGCCCTCGTCGACCCAGGTGAGATAGCGCGGAAGGTCGGTGGGCAGTGCGTCGAGTAGTCCGAGGAACTCGCTGTCGTGCAGCACGGCCTTGACCTTCTCGCGCTCGCAGACCTCGGCGAACTGCGGCTTGGCGAATCCGGTGTTCATCAGCGCGACCCGCACGCCGAGTTTGCCCGCGGCGGCCATGGCCAGGATGAGGCCGCGGTGGTCGCGCGCCAGCACTCCGACCACGGACCCCTCGGTCAGATTCGCCTGCCGCAGCCCCCGCGCGATCGCGGTCGACAGTTCGTCCAGCTGCCGATAAGTCAGTTCGCCGCGCTCGTCCACCAATGCGGGGGAGTTGGGCGCGACCCGGGCCGAATGCCGGATCAACGTCGCCTGCGGCCCGTAGACCTGCGATTCCTTTATGGTCCGCAGGGCCTCCAGCGGCTTCTTGGGGTCGCTGACTCCTTTTGCCCGCAGCACCCCCAGTGCCTTCACAACCTCCAGCGCATGCGCCAACTTCATCGTCGAACACCTCCACCAGGAACTCGCGTCGGCCCTCGACCTAGCGATATCGAACGGGCTTGTCTGTCTCACCCACCGTATCAGCGGGTATGGCGTGGATCACACTTTGCCATCCCGTCGCGTGGCCCGCGCGATGGAGGCCATGGTTTTGCCCGATCTCGAGCGTCACCGACGCGCGGTGGCCAGCGCGACCAGCAGGGGTACCACTCGGTTCGGGGGTACTTCGAAGCGGCCCTGGCCCACGGTGTGGAGCCAGCCGGTAGCTGCGAGTTGACGGAGGTGGTTGTAGACCTCGCCGGAGGTGCCCACCTCAGCGATGTCGGTGAGTTCGGCGGCGGTTCTGCTGCCCCGAAAGATCTCCCGCAGAATGCGCAGGCGGACCGGACTGCCAAGGGCGGCGAGGCATTCGGCGGCATCGCCCCAGTCGTAGGCGACGATGTCATCGGTGCTGAACTGGACCTGCCAGTCGAACTGCTCCGCGCTGGGCAGTGAGCCCGAACCGGCGAACATCACCCCCCCGTTGCGCTGGTCCGCATTCGCGAACTCCTCATGAAGCCGCCGCAGCGCCCACCCTCCCTGCGGGGCGGATCCATTCGCTCTCCCGTTGCCATCCTTGATGAGATCCTTGGCCGCGAGTCGGCGTTCGAGCTTTGCTAGTCGGTCTTCCACGCTCACGAACGCAAACTAACGGACTGGCGTAATTGCGGCAATGGCTCAGCATCGACTGATGTGATGCAAAAACCCGGCACGGAAGTCCGTGCCGGGCTCGTGTGCCGGATAGTCAGTTGTAGAAGGTCCCGAACGACGGGACCGAGATGGTGGCGAGTCGGTACTGGAAACCGTCCGGGTTGGCATCGCTGACCGGGACGGGCCAACGGTGCCACAGTGTTCCGTAGACCGCTGCGGCGACGAGCCCGCCGCCGATGTCGAGGGCGCGCGTGCGGATGGTGGTGTCCACCGTGGTGTCGTCGTGCTCGGAGAGCGTCTCGGTGCCGCTGCGGCCGTTGGACAGGTTGATCCACAGCACCTGCAGTCTGGCTCCGGTCTGATTCGGCGAGATCGTGCCCGGTCCACCGAAGAATCCGACTCGGAACCCGTCGTACCCGAGGGCGATACCGGACCCGTAGACGCCCGGCCCGTCACCGCGTCCGATATCGGATTGCGCTGGGATCTGGAACGGCTGCGCGGGCAGTGCCACCTGTTCGGCGACCTGTCCGGAGGCCAGCAGCCGGTCCACGGCCTGCTCGGCCGTGGGATTCCCGCTGGCCGCTGCCCGCAGCTGCTGTGTCGCCGCATTCCAGTCGATCGCCGCCGGTTCGGCGGCGGCATGACCAGCGAAGATCGCAGCGAATGCGGTGGCGGCCGCGAGCGCGGCGGTGAAACGACGTATCAAACCCACTCTGTGCATAACCAGTCTCCTTGCGGGGTCTTGGTACAGCTCGATGGAATTCGTTCCGGTGATGATTCGGAGCCAAGATACCGGTCGCTACTTCGTGGGTGCGTTAGACCCTCAATGCGCGGTTGACAGCCCCAGGTGCGCGGTGGCGTCCAGGTCATCGGCGACGGCGGCGAGCTTGCCGCGGATCGCGCCGACCGCGTCGGCGCCCAGAGCCAGCCGCAGCGGTGGCTTCTCCATGCCGAGCGCGGCGACGACGGCCGCCGCTGCCTTGTCCGGGTCGCCCTCCTGCAGCTGGTCGCTGCTGGCGAGGGTGCCGCGGGTGGCGCCGACGGTATCGGTGTAATCGGCGATCTCGGCGCTCATCCGCAGGGCTGGTCCGGCGAATGAGGTTCGGAAGGCACCGGGTTCGACGATCAGCACCTGGATGCCGAGCGAATTCACCTCGGCGGCAAGAGCTTCCGAAGCCAGCTCGAGCGCACCCTTGGCCGCGCTGTAAGCGCCGACACCCGCGAACGACAGAAGTCCGCCCATGCTGCTCACCTGAACGATTGCGCCGCTGCGACGTTCCCGCATCTGAGGCAGGACCAGCCGGGTCAGGTTCAGCGGACCGTGGAACATCACCTCCATGACATCGCGCAGCTCCGCATCGCTGGTCTCCTCGATCGCACCGACAATGCCGTAGCCCGCATTGTTCACCAGTACGTCGATCCGCCCGGCGGCTTCGACGGCGCGGCGGGCGGCCTCGGCATCCCGAACGTCCAACGCGACCACCGTGATCCGGCCCGGATGGGCGGCGACCATATCGTCCATCGTCTCGGGCCGCCGCACCGCGGCAATGACCTCGTCGCCCGCCGCGAGCGCCGCCCGCACGAACGATGCGCCGAATCCGCTATTGGCTCCGGTGATCAGCCAGCGGCGCGAAGTGGTCTCTGCACTCATGGTCTTCCTTCTATCTCGGTAGTGACTTCGACAACCCTGCCAGCCGATGCGGTCGCGCCGGTATGGCCCGAAGGTGGAATATTGACCCGTGATCGATGCATTGACCGACCCGATCCGCCAGCCCCGGCCGCTTCCCGAGGGCGAACCGCTCTCGGCGGAAGATCACCGGCGACTCATCGGCGTGCTCGAGTCCGTCGACCACGCCGCCGATCTCGCGGAGTTCCGCGAACGTCTGGTGCGAGCGCTACAAACCTGGTTCGGCTTCGTCGGTGTCGCGGTACTGCACGGCAATACGCTCGCCGAAACCATCCGCGCGGGCTGCGGCGTCCAAGGCGGCTACACACCGGAATTCATGGACGAATACACCGCCCGCTGGGCAGAATCGGACCCGTTCCGCAGCGCGAGCGCCGCCGACCTGCTCGGCTCCCGCGGCGTTGTCAGATTGGGCGAAATCGACACGGACACAGCGTTTGTCGACCAGTTCCTCAGACCACACGGCATTACCGACAAGGCAGGTATGGTCGTCGAGGCGGGCTCTGCGGGAGTCCTCTATGTGGGCGTCGCGGTCCGTGACGTACCCCGCGTCCCCGACCGCGACATCGCGGTACTGCGAACCCTCCGCCGCCACCTCGCCCCGCTCGCCATCGACCAGCTCACCCGCGACCGCGCCCACCGAGCCACCCGGGCGAATTGGCAACTGACACCCCGAGAATGGGATGTAGCCGACTTGGCCGCCCAAGGCATGACCAACCGCCAAATAGCCGACCGCCTCTTCATCGGCGTCGACACCGTCAAGAAACACCTGACCCGGGTCCTCGCCGAAACCGCCTGCACCACCCGGACCCAACTCGCCCTCCGCTACGCCGCAGGCTGAAAACCCAGTACCCCATTGGTCATTCGGCATCGCAAACATACTTGATGCCCCGGCAACAAAACCGGTGCCGGTCCAGCAGTGGACCGACACCGGTTGTCCCTTGTGCGACTTGTTATTTCAGCTCAGCACAGGTCTTGCCGAGTACGCGGCGAGCGACGATGAGCTGCTGGGTGCCCTCGGAGATGTCGAGGATCTTGCAGCCGGTTCTGAGCCATCTGCGTGTTGGACGCCGAATAGGCTGTGAGCTGTGCTGATTCGTCTCGCTACTGCTCGTTGATTCCTGCCCGTTCCGGACATGTGACGGCCGGTAGACGGCCTGGTGAGCGTCTGATCCGTAGTTGCCACCCAGCTGATGCGTAGCGGATTTCGTTCGTCGCTGAGGATGGCGTCGTCGGCCCAGAACTCCTGCAAGCGAGGATGTACCAGGCCGTCCGCACGGGAGAGGAGCCAACAACCGTGTTGCCGGTATCGAACGGTGACCAAGGTATGGTTTGAGACCGAGAGGTCCGCTCAGGTGAGTCGCAGACCTTCATGTTGGAAGCTACTCGAGGACATAATGATCAAGCTCGTCTCTGCTGCTTTGCTGATCGCGACGGCGGCCGCCACCCTGCAGCTCCTGCCCGCCGCGCCCGCACAAGCGCAGTCCCCCAGCTGTGCCAAAGCCATCGAGCTGATCAACGCCGCGATCGACATGAGCGGCGGCACCATGGACGATGCCACCACGCGAGCTTTGTCCGACAGACTGTCGGGCCTTGCCGCCCTGGCCGTTGGCGTAGAAAAGGATGCCATCACCGGCTACGCCAACGCCTTGGTCGATGAAAACATCACCGACCTGGACCCCGCCACGGACGAACTCAACCGCGTCTGCGCCTGAACCGTTGGGGCAGTGCGAAAGCACTCACGCGATCCGGACGTCGCGATGAATCCGGCCATTCGGCGTCTAGGCCGTGTTTAAGAAGTTGAGAGCCAGATGTTGATGGCGGCGATTTCGACGGTTGCTTTGTATCGGACCGCGAGCTTGTCGAATCGTGTTGCGACGGCACGGTTCTGTTTGAGCAGGTTGATGCCGCATTCGACGGCATGGCGCTGTTTGTAGGTGTCCTTGTCGAAGGCCGGCGCTCGCCCACCGGCCGAGCCTTTCTTGCGGCGGTTGGCGGCCTGGTCGACCTTCACCGGGATAGTCGCCTTGATACCGCGCCGCCGCAAGTAGGCCCGGTTGCCACGGGAGCTGTATGCCTTGTCCGCCAAGACCCGGTCGGGGCGGGTCCGCGCCCGCCCCGAGCCGACGCGCGGCACGCTGATCTGCTCGAGCACGACCTCGAACTGTGGACTGTCACCACGCTGACCAGCGGTGATCACCACCGCCAACGGCTTTCGTCCCTGCTCGCACGCCAGATGTGTCTTGGTGGTCCATCCGCCACGCGAGCGGCCCAACCCGTGATCGTCGGGCTCGGGATCATCCCCGGTGCACGGCGGTTCGGTCTGTAGGTCCCCTTTTCCGCGCACCAGCGGCATGCTGGTGCGCTCGCGCGATCGTGGAATCGACGCTGACATCCCAGGCGATCCGGCCTTCGGAGTCGGCGAGCGCTTGCAACGCCGACAGAATCCGGGTCCACACCCCGGCGCGCTGCCACCGTCGAAACAGCCCGTACACCGATTCCCACGATCCGTAGCACGCCGGCACATCCCGCCATGGCGACCCGACCCGGACTCGCCACCGAATCCCGTCAATGAGCTGCCGTTTCGTCCACTTCGGCGGGCGACCGGACTTCTTCCCGACGGGCAGCAACGGCTCGATCGCCACCCACTGCTCCTCGGTCAAGTCCGCCCGCCTCGTTGCTACGCTGATCACGAGGTCTCCGGTGTTCTGGTTCGTCTTGGTAAACAAACCATTTACCGGAGACCTCGCCCATTCCCAGTAAACGACACACCATGCCCGACAAGCGCTTTCACACCCGCGCGACCAACGCGAACCTACTTCTTAAACACGTCCTAGGTCGAACTGTCGCGAAATGATCTGAAACGCGATGGGATACACCCTCTGGCGACCGGCGATCCACCGCGCGCTGCGCGATCGGCTCATTCCACCGCGGCCTTGGCCTGCGGCCAGATGCGGGCCAGGTCGATCAGGTGCGCAAGCTCGGCGTCGAAATCGTGTGCGACCACGGGCAATGGCGGTGGTGCGCCGGTGCCAGCGGGCGGTAGGCCCGCCTTTCTGGCCTGCGCCGCCTGTATCAGCCGATGGGCGTAATCGGTAATACCCCGGTCCGATTCGGGCTCTCGCACAGTATTGCGTTGCATTTCACCGGTTTCGGCCGGGAGGTAAGTGCCCAGGTGGAGTATTGCGTCGCGGATCTCCACAGTCATTCGCAGTAGGCGGGTGGCTGGATCCGAGCCGTGCCGCGCATCGGCGGGCATGACGATCTCCGGGACCGCCGCGGTGAGATCACGCCACAGCGGCAATAGCCGACGGCAGGTTCTGGTGGCGCGATCCATACCCGCTCGCAGCACCAACTCCGCGACGAGTGGTATCGCGAGCAGTGTCGAATCGAACGCAACCCACAGGGTGAACGCAGCCTGAACCAACGACAGTTGTGGTCTGTCGGGCCATCCAGTGGCCAGCTGGGAAACCGAGAGTGCCTGCGCACCCCAGATAACGGTATTGCTGCCGATCAGTCCGATACACACGATCCGCGCCGCGCGCGGCGTATCGAGATCGCGGAGTGCGCCGAGGCAGCTGCGAGTGAACACGAACGTGTTGTAGGTGAGTGGTAGGGCGAAGGCACAACCGATGGCCAGTCCATCCCCCGCGAGGCGCAGGTCGACCGATCGTCCCGAGTATCGCGCCGATGCCGCGGCCAGGACTATCGAGGCCGTCGCGGCCAAGGCGAGGAGAGCGGTGTTGCGCTGGTGGCGCCATACGGTATCCGGCTCGGAATCGGCGCTGGCAAGCCGACCGATGCTGTTCAGGTATGTGGTGGTCATGAGAACGCAGCCCAGGGCAAGCTGATTCGCCGGGTCATCGATGGTCGGCGTCGATGCGCACCGGTAGATCAGCAGGGTCGCGATGCTCCACAGGCCCATGTGGTTTATGAGCCGATCGATAACAGCGCCGCCGCCGAGCCATATCCGACCCGACAGGAGAACCGTGACGTAGCCGATCACCGCCCAGGCCACGACTCCCGGTATCGGTGACGACATCGATGCATCCTCTTGGTCCGGCGGAACTCGTGCCCGTCGGAGGATACTGCCGCCTGGGCCGCACTACCACGCGGCGCCGGATCAGGGTCTCGTCCAGCAATGGGCGCGTCCATCAGGCCGTGGATGACGCAGCGGCGGCGCGGGTTCTATCGGCCTGGTGACGGCCCGAGACTCCGCGAGGGAAGTGGATGCTGACCCAGCAAACAAAAATCCGGTGCGGGTCATGCAGTCGACGCGCACCGGATTTCTGTTGTGGCACTTGCTATTTCAGCTCGGCGCTGGTCTTGCCGAGGACTCGGCGCGCCACGATGAGCTGCTGGATCTGCTGGGTGCCCTCGAAGATGTCGAGGATCTTCGAGTCGCGGCCCCACTTTTCGAGCAGGGTGCGCTGGGAGTAGCCGATGGCACCGGCCAATTCGACGGCCTTCAGGGTGACGTCGGTGCCGGTGCGGCCCGCCTTGGCCTTGGACATGGAGGCCTCGAGCGAATTCGGCTTCTTGTTGTCGGCCATCCATGCCGCGCGCAGGGCGAGCAGGTAGGCGGACTCGTAATCGGCTTCCATGCGCAGGAATTCGGCGGCCGCGGCGTGCTGATTGTTGGCCGGGATGTCATAGGAGATCTCGACACCTGCTTCGGTCAAGATGGCACGCAGCTCCTCGAGCGCTGCCCGCGCGACACCTACCGCCATCGCCGCGACGAGGGGACGGGTGTTGTCGAAGGTCTGCATGACCCCGGCAAAGCCCTTCTCCACGTTGACTTCCGGGCTGCCGAGGATGTTGTCCTTCGGAATCCGACAGTCCTGCAACAGCAGTACCGCGGTATCGGAGGCCTTGATGCCGAGTTTGTGCTCGAGCCGGGCAACCGAAAGACCCGGAGCGTCCCGAGGCACCACGAACGACTTGATCGCGGCGCGGCCGAGGCTGCGGTCCACCGACGCCCACACCACGATGTGGGTGGAGCGCTGGCCCGCGGTCACGAAGATCTTCTCGCCGTTGAGCACCCACTCGTCGCCATCGAGCACGGCGGTGGTGGTGACGGCGGCCGAGTCGGAGCCGAAGGACGGCTCGGTGATCGCCATCGAGGCCCACACCTTGCCGAAACGCTCGAGCTGCTCATCGGTGGCGACGGCCGCGATGGCCGCGTTGCCGAGACCCTGGTAGGGGATCGAGAGCATCAGGCCGACGTCGCCCCAGGAGGTCTCCAGCGCGTTCAGCAGCGCGGACATGTTGCCGCCGTTGGTGTTGCCGAGCAGTTCGGTGGCGTGCTGGTCCCCATCGGAGCGGCCACCGGCCGCGCCGCCGATCTTCTGGGTGCCGGAGTCGGCGAGCCCCTCGACCATGGCGGCCATGGTGTCCAGCTCGACCGGGTAGTCGTGTTCGCCGAGGTCGTATTTGCGCGAGATCGGCCGGAAGATCTCCTTGGCGACCTGATGGGCTTGGTTGGCGCTGGCCCGCAGCTTCTTGGGGAGTTCGAGATTGATCATGGAATATCTCCTGGAAGTCGAGGAACCAGCCGGTCAGATGAGCACGACACCTTCGGCGACGCCGATGGCCCGCAGATCGCGGTACCAGCGCTCGACCGGGTGTTCCTTGGTGAAGCCGTGGCCGCCGAGCAGCTGCACACCGTCGAGACCGATCTGCATGCCCTTATCGGTGGCGAGCTTGCGGGCCAGCGCTGCCTCGCGGGCATAGGACAGCCCCTGCTCCGCGCGTGAGGCACCCCGCAGGGTCACCAGCCGCAGGCCGTCCAGTTCGATCGCCATATTCGCGACCATGAATGCGACCGCCTGGCGGTGCGAGATCGGCTCGCCGAACGCCTCGCGCTCGTTCACATACGGAATCACGTAGTCCAGCACGGCCTGACCGGTGCCGATGGCGAGCGAGGCCCAGCCGAGGCGAGCCAGGCGCACCGCATCGGCATATTCCTCGGCGCGGATCTTGGCGTCGTCCTCGCCGAGGACGGCGTCCGCGCCGACCGCGACATTGTTGAGCAGCAGACGACCGAGGCCAGCGGCGCGCAGACCCATGCTCGGATCGGCCTCCACGACCAGACCCTGGCTGTCGGACGGCACGATGAACAGGGCCGGGCGGCCGTCGAGTTCGGCGGCCACAATGAACAGTTCGGCATCACCGGCGGCCGGGACCAGGCTCTTCACGCCGTTGAGGCGGTAGCCGCTGGGCGAACGGGTCGCTTTGGTCTGCAGGGCGAACGGGTCGAACAGGGCGCGCGGCTCGCTGATCACGACCGCGGCCTGCGGCACATTCTCGCCGGTGAAGGCGGGCAGGTAGGTCTGCTGCTGCGCATCGGTACCCCACTGGGACAGGGCGACCGCGACACCGCTCGGCGCGAGAATCGGCAGCGCCAGGCCCATATCGCCGTGTGCGAGCGCCTCGGCGACCAGCGAGTTGGTGACCGCGCCGCGCTCGGCGGCCGCGCCTTCCAACTCCTCGGGCACGTTGATCAGGGTGATGCCGAGTTCGGCGGCACGCTCGAGCAGGTCGCGCGGCGCCTTCGCGGCGTTATCGGCCTCGTAGGCGGCCGGGCGCAGGATCTCGGCGGCGAATTCCCGCACCGTCTCGACGATCATCTGCTGCTCGTCGCTGGGGGTCAGGTCGAAGAAGTCCTTCTTCTTGGACTCGTTGGCGGCCAGGCGCTTCGGAGCGCCACCACCGGCAACCTTGCCGAATACGCGAGTCGCGGCACCCAGGGTGCGGAATCCGGTCTTGGTGCCTTCGTAGGTGACTCGCTCGATCGGCTTGCGCAGGTTGTACTTCTCGGCGAGTTCCGAACCGGTAATGGTCGTCATCACCCGCATGGCCGCGCCCATCCAGTCCCGCTTGGGGTGGTTCAAGCCGACCGCGGACGTGTCTGGACGTCGCGTCGTTGCGCTGTCTCGAGTGCTCATCATCACCTGTTTTCTCGGGTGGGTGGGGTGAGGTCTTGTCCCAGCTATCTTACTCCTGAGTAAGGCTATCTTACTCCGGAGTAAGAAGTACGTCGAGGTGCAGCATACGCCGCCGAATTGTGTCAGGCTGGTCGAGTGCCCAAATTCGCGGGGCGACAGCTATCCGCCATCGCTGTGCTCTTTGCCGCACTACTCACCGCCTTCGCCGAGCGCTATGGCTATCACCGGGACGAGCTGTACTTTCTCGCGGCGGGTCGACATCTTGATTGGGGCTACCCGGATCAGCCGCCGCTGACCCCGCTGCTCGCCCGCGCGATGGCGGCAATCGATGCCAATTCGTTACTGCTGCTGCGTCTTCCGTCGATCGTGGCGGCGACGTTCGTTGTCGTTGCCGCCGGGCTGATGGCGCGTGAACTCGGTGGTGGTCGCGCGGCGCAGGTGCTGGCTTCGGCCACGGTCGCGAGTGCGGCGATGGTCCTTGGCGTCGGTCATCTGCTCACCACCACGTCCTTCGATATGGCGGCGTTGGCGTTGGTCTGTCTGCTGGTACTGAAACTGCTGCGCGACCCACCAGCGGATCCGCGGCTCTGGCTCGGGGTGGGCCTGGTCGTCGGGATCGGGTTGCAGAACAAGGTGCTGCTGATCTTCCCCGTGGCGGCACTGGTGCTGGCGCTGTTGCTCGTCGGTTCGCGAAAGGTATTCGCTACCAGATACTTTCCGATGGCGGTCGGGCTGGCTGTAGTCATCTGGCTGCCGTATCTGCTGTGGCAGGCGCACAATGGCTGGCCGCAGTGGGGGATGAGTCGGGCGATCGCGGGCGGATCCTCTGGAACCTCGGATTCTCCGGTGGCGTTCGTGCTGTTGCAATTCGGGCTGATGGGGCCATTGCTGGTGCCGCTGTGGGCATGTGGGCTCCGGCGATTGTGGCGGGATCCGCGTTGGCGCGCCTTCCCGGTCGCGTATGCGGTGCTGTTCATGGTGTTCGCGGTCAGCGGTGGCAAGGCGTACTACCTGGGTGGGATGTATCCGATCCTGTTGGCCGCCGGTGCGATACCGGTCGCGGACTGGCTGGGCAGTCGGCGAATCCGTTGGGCGGCAGTGGGTTCGGTGATCGCGGTGAACACGGTCGGCTCGGCGGTGCTGTTCCTGCCAGTGCTCCCCATCGCGGTGCTGAAGGATTCGCCGGTGCTCGCGATCAACTACGACGCCGGCGAAACCATCGGCTGGCCGCAATTCGTGCGTCGGATCGCCGAGGTGCGGGCTACGCTCGGCCCCGATATCGCCATCCTTACCGCCAATTCGGGCGAGGCGGGCGCTATCGAACACTTCGGCGGCGAATACGAACTACCCACGCCGCACAGCGGCCACAACTCCTATTGGTGGTGGGGCCCACCCAGTGATACGGCCACCGAGATCATCGCTGTCGGTCTCGACCGCGATCACCTGACGCGATTTTTCGCCGAGGTCGATCCTGTCGGCCGCATCGACAATGGTCTCGGTATCGACAATGACGAACAAGGCCAACCGCTGTTCGTCTGCCGCAAACCGCGAGCACTCTGGTCCGAACTGTGGCCACAGGCGAAATATCTTGGCTGACCGATCAGATCGAATGATCTTGGTTGCCAAGAAAATTGGTGCGACTCAGGGCCATCCGCGCGTCTCGCGGCTACGAAGAACAATCGACGCCTGTCGACATGGTGCCGTCCAGGGCGCTCGGTCACGCTCTTCCGCCGAGACTGCTTTCCGCTCCACAAGAAGGAGATGTCATGGTTACTCGGATTTTCGATCAGTTCGTCTCCGCGATCATCAATTTGATAGGCATGCTGATCATTCCGTGAACCGGGTTGCCCGGGGCGGACCTCCGTCCCGGGCAACAAACCAGCGCGGCTGTTAGGTTGTGCCGCATGGCAAGACGGCCGCGGCGGCGGCGACTAAGGGCAACGCTGCTCACAGCGGCAGTTACGGCGGGCATCATTACCGGAGCGACGGCCGCGGCGCAGACGCCCGCCGGATCGTGTGCGGATGGCTGGGACGTATCGACGATCGTCGGCGGAGTCGGGAATCTGGAGAATCTCGATACCGATGGTGTCGGCGGTTTCTACGTCACCGGAATAGTCGACGGGTACCTGGCCCATATCGACGCCGCAGGCGAGTTCGAGACGCTCGTAACCGGACTGGACCATCCGGCCGGAGTGCGCGTCGTCGGCCGGTCCGTCTACTTCGTCACCGGCGACGGCCTGGCCGAAGCGCCGGGCACCTTGCGGCGCTATGACATCGACACCGGTGCCGTGACGATTCTGCTCACGGACCTCCCCGGTCCCAACGGACTGCTCGAGCTGCCCGATGGAGACCTCCTCTTCGCCACGATCGAGATCTCCGGCCCGGCGACCGGTATCTCGCGGTATCGGCCGGCGACCGGTGAGTACACGCGGAGCTGGTCCAGCCTGCCGTGGACGAATGGGCTGGCGCTCGCCCCCGACGGGACGTCGATCTACACCGACAATATGACCATGCGCGTCTTCCGCGTCCCGCTCGATGACCCCAACAACCCGACCGTTGTTGCCGGCCCCCCCAACTTGCTCGCGCTGCCCGACGATATGGAAGCCACCCGCGCTGGCCAACTCTTTGTCGCCGACCACATCCAGGGCGCCGTCTACCAGATCGATCCGGCCACCGGCGCCGCATGCACGATCATCACCGGCCTGATCAAACCCGGCCCGATGCGCAATCCACCGGACGGCGCGACCTCCGTGCGGATCGCGCGCGACGGTGACGGCTGGGCGCTGTATGTCACGAGCATGGACGGAATCTTGCGTCGGCTGCGTCCACCGTCAGGAATCGACCTGACCCCGGCCGATCCGCGACGCTAGAAAAGCAGCGGCTGGGTCAGGGGTGCAGCCGCGCGAGTACCTCGTCGTGCAGTAGGCCGTTGGTGGCGATGGCGTCACCGCCGTGCGGGCCCGCTTCACCGCTGAGCGCGGTGAAGCGGCCGCCCGCCTCGCGGACCAGGATGTCGAGCGCGGCCAGATCCCACAGGGATACTTCGGGTTCGGTGGCGATATCGACCGCGCCCTCGGCGAGCAGGCAGTAGCTGAGGAAGTCGCCGTAGCCGCGCACGCGCCACACTTTGTCGGTGAGGTCGAGGAACTTATCGCGCAGACCGCGCTCGCGCCAGCCGGACAGGCTGGAAAAGGCCAGGCTGGACGAGCCGAGTTCACCTACGGCGGAGACCGAAATCGGTTTCGGCGCATCGGAATCGAAACTGGCCAAGGCGCCGGAACCGGCCGCGGCCCACCACCGCCGGGTCAGCGCGGGCGCGCTCACCACACCGACCACCGGCACACCATCCTCGAGCAGTGCGATCAATGTCGCCCAAATCGGCACGCCCCGCACGAAGTTCTTGGTGCCATCGATCGGATCGATCACCCACTGCCGCCCGCTGAACTCGACGTCACCACCGAACTCCTCACCGAGCACCGAATCCCCCGGCCGCTCCTGCCCCAGCACCTGCCGGATCGCCTGCTCCACCGCCAGATCCGCATCCGAAACCGGCGTCAGATCCGGCTTCGAATCCACCTTCAGATCCAACGCACCGAACCGCCCCCGGGTAATGACATCGGCTACGTCGGCCAAGCGCAGAGCAAGTTCGAGATCAGAGGAGTAGTCAGCCACCTCCGAACCCTAACCCCAGACCGAAACCCCTCCTGACAGGACGTCACGCGGGCGCGAACCACAGGCACCCGAGGACATCGAGCAGCACTTCCGCGACCCCTCGGTCACTCGGCCACCCCACACCTCGGCACTTGCCGCATACCCTTGACTACCTCGCATAGGTCGTACGTCTGTGTGCGAGGAAGCCACGAGATATGCGATAACGCCGGGTCGGCACGTCCGCGGCGGGTCGGTCAGGCGGCGGGGATGGAGCGGGCGGCGGTGAGGGCGGTTGCCCACCAGTGCAATTGGTCGAGCATCGCCGTTGCGGCGGCGGCGGGTTCGTCCGGTTCGAGGAGTCCGCCTTCGGCGTCGAAGAGCAGGTAGTAGCGGGGGAAGGTGACGTAGTTGCGGATGGTGTGGGCGTTGAGTTCGTTGAAGACCTGGCGCAGGTGTTCGATGGCGAGCAGACCGCCGCTCGCGCCGCTGTAGCCGACGAAACCGATTGCCTTGCGGTCCCATTGGGTGAAATGCCAGTCGATGGCCGCCTTCAGTGAGGCCGGGTAGCTGCGGTTGTAGTCGGGGGTGAGGATGACGAACGCGTCGGCTTCCCCGAGCCGCCTGGTGAGATCGGTCATCCCGGCCGGGCGTTCCGGATCGGGATCTAGCATCGGGGAGACCGCGGGCAATGCCAATGGCAGTTCGACCTCGGCCAAGTCGATGAGGTCGATCTCGAACCCGCCGTGGCGGGTGGCCTGCTCGACGAACCAGGAGGCGACGGCCGGGGCGAAGCGTCCCTCCCGGACACTGCCGATGATCACCGCGAGCTTCAAGGTGGACATGGTGTTCTCCTTCGGTATCCGACGCGACCGGGTGGTCGCCGTTGGTTCAAATCTGCTGCCCGGCATCGCGACCA
Source organism: Nocardia sp. CA-107356 (assembly GCF_050946365.1). NCBI lineage: Bacteria > Bacillati > Actinomycetota > Actinomycetes > Mycobacteriales > Nocardiaceae > Nocardia > Nocardia sp. CA-107356. The sequence goes on from NZ_CP191992.1 coordinate 2,075,904, forward strand.
GGAAGGCCGCGCTGAGAGTGGTAGTGGCAGGGACACCCTCCGCGGCGACCGCGCTTGTACCGTCGAGGAGTGAGCGATAACGAGTTGGGCTTGTTCCTGCGCACTCGCCGTGAAGCGGTGACGCCGGCCCAGGTCGGGCTGCCCACCGGACCGCGCCGCCGCACCCCGGGCCTGCGTCGCGCCGAACTGGCCACGCTGGCCGGAGTGAGTGTCGAATACATCACGCGGCTGGAACAGGGCCGCGATCGTCGACCCTCGCCGCCGGTGCTGTCCGCACTCGCCGACGCACTCGCCTTGGCGCCGAGCGAACGCATCCACCTGCACCGGCTCACGAAGTCGGCCGACGCCGGTTTCAGCTGCATGGGCGGCGCGCAGCCGCCGCGCGAGGTGCGCCCCGCGGTGCGCGCCATCCTCGATCGGCTCGAACCCGCGCCCGCGCTGGTCGTCAACCGGCTGCGGGAAGTGCTCGCTTGGACCGAGGGCTATGAGCGCCTGATGGCGCCGATCGGACTACTCGACGATGCGTACCGCGCCAACCTCGCACTATTCGTCTTCACCGACCCGCGCGCCCGAACCGCCTATCCGGACTGGGACCACATCGCCGACGAACTGGTCGCCGCGCTGAAGCAGGGCCCGTTCCGCGCCGATCCGCATATCGCGGCCCTGGCCGATGAACTCACCGTCGCCGCCGGTACCGAGTTCACCCGCCGCGTCGAATCCGTCCCCAGCCTCGCCGCGGCCACCGGCACCACCCGCCTGAGCCATCCCGAGGCGGGCGCGCTTCGCCTCACCTACGAAACCCTCGAACTCTCCGCCGACGACGACCAGCAACTGATCGTCTACCTCCCCGCCGACGACGCCACCGCCGCCGCGCTGGATTCCCTCGCCGGTCGCCGCCCAGGTGGGCTCCGTGCCGTTTCCGGCTGACGACGGTTCCGTAAGCCCGGAATCGATGGCTCTGAGCATGCACTTTCCCGTCGTATCGGGCCATCTCTGCCGGGCTTCGTGCGGAAAAGCGCATATTCGGGGCGTCGGCCGGGTAGGTGTCGAGAGCGCCACCAGTACCTGAGCACCGCCGCCATGTGCCCGTGTATTTCACCGTCTCAACCGCGCCCAGTAGGCTTGAGCATCGTGCATCCTGACGTTTCCGCTGATATCGCCGAACTCGACGCCACTCTCAAGACCGTCGAGTCGGTCCTCGATGTCGAGGAGCTGCGTCGACGGATCGATGAGCTCGAGCACCAGGCCGCCGATCCCGATCTGTGGAACAACCAGGAGCACGCACAGCGGGTCACCAGTGAGCTGTCGCATGCCCAGAGCGAGTTGCGCCGGGTCGAGGAGCTGCGGCAGCGGCTCGACGATCTATCGGTGCTCTATGAATTGGCCGAGGAAGAAGAGGGCGAGGCCAGGGTGGTCGCGCTCGCCGACGCCGATGGCGAACGGGCCACGCTGCACGGTGATGTGGAGGCCATGGAGGTCCGCACGCTGCTCTCGGGCGAGTACGACAAGCGCGAGGCGCTGGTCAATATTCGCTCCGGCGCGGGTGGCGTGGACGCCGCCGACTGGGCCGAGATGCTGATGCGCATGTACATCCGCTGGGCGGACCGGCACAAGTACGCCGTCGAGGTCTACGACACCTCTTACGCCGAAGAGGCGGGCATCAAGAGCACTACCTTCGCGGTGAAATCGCCCTACGCCTATGGCACCCTCTCGGTGGAGATGGGCACGCACCGGCTGGTCCGGATCAGCCCGTTCGACAACCAGGGCCGCCGCCAGACCTCCTTCGCCGAGGTCGAGGTGCTGCCGGTGGTCGAGACCACCGACCACATCGAGATTCCGGAGGGCGAGGTCCGCGTGGACGTGTACCGCTCGTCGGGTCCGGGCGGTCAGAGCGTCAACACCACTGACTCGGCTGTGCGCCTCACCCATATCCCCACCGGCATCGTGGTCACCTGTCAGAACGAGAAGTCCCAACTGCAGAACAAGATTTCGGCCATGCGCGTGTTGCAGGCCAAACTGCTCGAGCGCAAGCGACTGGAGGAGCGCGCCGAGATGGACGCGCTCAAGACCAACGAGGGCGCGTCCTGGGGCAACCAGATGCGCTCCTATGTGCTGCACCCGTACCAGATGGTCAAGGATCTGCGCACCAACTACGAAGTCAACAATCCGAGTGCCGTGCTCGACGGCGATATCGATGGTTTCATCGAATCCGGAATTCGTTGGCGAATGCGAGAGCAGGCGAGCTAGTTGGACGTACCCCAGGCTTTCTCCACGTCCACCGACTTCACCACTTGGTTGCGGTCCTCTGGTCTCGAGATCGTCCTGTACATCCTTGGGGCGATGCTGTTCAGCCGGTTCGCCACCTTCATCAGAAACCGGATCACCCGCAGGATCGACGCGAGCTTCCGCAGCAGCGATGCGCTGGTGCGCTCCGAGGCGGCCAAACATCGCCATGCGCTGGCCCAAGTGGTCACCTGGGTGGTGCTGACGATCGTCTATGTCCTGGTGGGCATCGAGGTGCTGCGCCGGTTCGGCTTCGGTGTCACTGGCCTGGTTGCGCCAGCCGCTGTACTCGGCGCCGCGCTCGGTTTCGGCGCGCAACGCATTGTGCAGGACATTCTCGCCGGATTCTTCTTGATCACCGAGCGGCAGTACGGATTTGGTGATGTGGTTCGCATCGCCGTCACTGGATCTGCGGAGCAGGCCGAGGGTACGGTCGAGGACGTCACGTTGCGGATCACCACACTGCGCAATGCCGATGGTGAGGTGATCACCGTGCCCAACGGCCAGATCGTGAAAGTCACGAATCTGTCCAAGGATTGGGCGCGTGCCGCCATCGATGTGCCGGTTGCGGCCAGCGCCGATATCACCAGGGTCAACGAGATCTTGCACGAGGTCGGTACAAGGGCGTACGAGGACCCAAGGTTGAAGCCGCTGTTGCTCGACGAGCCCACCGTGATGGGTGTCGAAGACCTGACAGTGGACCAGATGAACATCCGAATGGTTGCCCGAACGTTGCCGGGTAAACAATTCGAGGTCGGTCGCGAGTTGCGGGTGCGAGTCGCCGCAGCGCTGCGCCGGGAGGGAATCAGTGAGACCACGTAGATCCACGGCGATCCTGCTGGCAACATGGATCGCCACGTTCGTGTTGTATCTGTTCGTCAAGCCCGATCAACCGATCGTGCAATCGCCGGAGAAAGTCAACATCGTTCCGGCAGCAGTGAATACCGCTACACCCGGGCATTGACCAGATGTAGCTACTGGCTGCGCGGCGGTTGCTGGTTACACTGGCTAGCCGTGATCGCTATGCGGAACGTGACCAAGTCGTATCAGACCTCGACGCGACCCGCGCTGGACAACATCACCGTCGATGTGGGTAAAGGCGAGTTCGTCTTCATCATCGGCCCGTCCGGTTCGGGCAAGTCGACCTTCATGCGACTACTGCTGAAAGAAGAGGCCCCGACCGCGGGCGAGATTCGGGTCGCCGACTTCCGAGTCGACCGGCTACCCGGGCGGAAGGTGCCGAAGTTGCGCCAGCGCATGGGGTGCGTCTTCCAGGACTTCCGGCTGCTGCAGCAGAAGACCGTCGCACAGAACGTCGCGTTCGCGCTGGAGGTGATCGGTAAGCGGCGCCAGTTCATCCACCGGACCGTGCCCGAGGTGCTCGATATGGTCGGGCTCGGCGGCAAGGCCGACCGGTTGCCACATGAACTGTCCGGTGGTGAGCAGCAGCGCGTCGCGATCGCCAGGGCCTTTGTGAACCGGCCGCTGGTCCTGCTCGCCGATGAGCCGACCGGCAACCTCGATCCGGACACCAGTGGCGACATCATGCTGTTGCTGGAGCGGATCAACCGCATCGGCACCACCGTGGTGATGGCGACACACGACAATCACATCGTCGACGCGATGCGCAAGCGGGTGGTGGAGTTGGACCGCGGCCGTCTGATTCGCGATGATGCGATCGGCGTCTACGGGGTGGGCCGGTAATGCGCGCTGGATTCCTGCTCAACGAGGTCCTCACCGGCCTGCGTCGCAATGTCACCATGACCATCGCGATGATCCTGACCACCGCGGTGTCGCTGACCATGCTCGGCGGCGGTCTGCTCGCCTTGCGGATCGCGGACAAGACCCAGAACTACTTCATGGATCGGGTCGAGATCCGGCTCTACCTCAGCGACCTGGTCTCGGCGACCGATACGGACTGTTCCCAGCAACCGTGTCAGCTGCTGATGTCGGATCTGAAGAAGACCGACGGCGTGGTCTCGGTCCAGTTCGTCAACAGCGACGAGGCGATGAAGGAAGCCACCGAGGTGACCTTCAAGGATCAGCCCGAAATGCTGGACATGATCAAGGACACCCGGCTGCCCGCGTCGTTGCGCGTGAAGATGACCGATGCCGACCAGTATCCGCGGATCTACCAGACGTTCCGCGATAAGCCCGGCATCCAGAGCGTGCTGAACGATAAGGACACCGTGGACCGGCTGGTCGGGGTGTTCGACGGACTGCGGAATGCCGCGTTCGGGTTGGCGGGGCTGCAGGCATTGGCCGCGCTGTTGTTGATCGCGAATATGGTGCAGATCGCGGCCTTCAGCAGGCGGGAAGAGGTCGGAATCATGCGGATGGTCGGCGCGACGCGCTGGTATACCCAGTTGCCATTCCTGTTGGAGGCCGTGGTCGCGGCATTGGCGGGGTCGATTCTGGCGGTCGCTGGCTTGTTCCTGGCACAGCCGCTGGTGGTGAATCGTGGGTTGGGCGCGTTGTTCAGCAGCAACGTCTTTCCGCACCTCACCGGTGAGGACATCGCCTTGGTCTCGCTGACCATCGCGCCACTCGGCATCGTCTTCGCCGCGATAACGGCCTACGGCACCCTGCGGTACTACGTCCGCGACTAGGCCGAGTTCAGGTTATCCACATGAGGAGTACTCGGCGCGTCACCTGTGATCCACGCCGGTGTAGGGGTTCCGCTGTCCGACCGCGCTCGTAGGATGGGCCGGGTGGAATCCTCCGATGCTTTCGCGGCTGTTCTGACCGATGGCGCCCCCGTCGCCGAATCCGGTGCGGCACAAGAGGTTCTACGCCGCGTGTTCGGCTACGACAGCTTCCGTGGCGATCAGCGGGAGATCGTGGAGCATGTGGTCGGCGGCGGGGATGCGCTGGTGCTGATGCCGACCGGTGGCGGTAAGTCGCTGTGCTACCAGGTGCCTGCGCTGGTGCGTCCCGGTGTCGGTGTGGTGGTGTCGCCGCTGATCGCATTGATGCAGGATCAGGTGGACGCGCTCAGTGCGCTCGGCGTGCGCGCCGGATTCCTGAACTCCACCCAGTTCCCGGATGAGCGCCGAATGGTGGAGGCGCAATTCGTCGCGGGCGAGTTGGACCTGCTCTACCTCGCGCCGGAGCGGCTGCGCCTGGAATCGACGGCCGCTCTGCTGGACCGCGGCAAGGTGGCGTTGTTCGCGATCGACGAGGCGCACTGCGTCTCCCAGTGGGGTCACGACTTCCGCCCCGACTATCTCGCCCTGTCGATGCTGCACGAGCGCTGGCCGGAGGTGCCGCGCATCGCGCTCACCGCGACCGCAACGGCCAAAACCAGCGATGAGATCGTCGAGCGGCTCGACCTCGGCTCCGCCAGGCAATTCGTCGCCAGCTTCGACCGGCCGAACATCCAGTATCGGATCGAACCCAAGAACCGGCCGGATCGGCAGTTGCTGGAGTTCATCAAGGCCGAGCATGCCGGGGATGCGGGCATCGTCTACTGCCTATCGCGCAATTCGGTGGAGAAGACCGCGGCCTTCCTCACCGAGAACGGCGTCGCCGCCGTTCCGTATCACGCGGGGTTGGATTCGCGCACCCGCGCCGCCAACCAGTCGCGATTCCTGCGCGAGGACGGCCTGATCGTGGTCGCCACCATCGCCTTCGGCATGGGCATCGACAAGCCGGACGTGCGCTTCGTCGCCCATCTCGATCTGCCGAAGTCGGTGGAGGGCTATTACCAGGAGACCGGGCGAGCGGGTCGTGACGGACTGCCATCGACCGCGTGGATGGTCTACGGACTCGCCGATGTGGTGCAGCAGCGCAAGATGATCGACTCCTCCGACGGCGACGCCGCGCATCGCAGGCAGCTCCAGCTGCATCTGGACGCGATGCTCGCGCTGTGTGAAACGGTGTCCTGCAGGCGGACTCAGCTGCTGGCCTACTTCGGGCAGCCGGGCCAGGCCTGCGGCAACTGCGACACCTGCCTGACTCCGCCGGAGTCATGGGACGGTACGGTGCCCGCGCAGAAGGTGCTGTCCACGGTGCTGCGACTGAAACGTGAACGCGGACAGAGCTTCGGCGCGGGGCATATCGTCGACATTCTGCTCGGCAAATCGAATCCTAAAGTGCTGCAACATGATCACCACGAGCTGAAGGTATTCGGGATCGGCACCGATCTGCGCGATGTCGAATGGCGAGGTGTCGTCAGGCAATTGCTCGCACAGGGTCTACTGGCCGTGCACGGTGACTACGGGGTGCTCATCCTCACCGAGGCCAGTAACGAGGTCCTGTTCGAGGGTAGGGAAGTGCTGCTGCGCCGCGAACCCGAACGCGCGGTGAAACCGGCCAGGGCGGCTCGTACCGCGAAGGTGGGCAAGGCCGCGGCTGCCGATCTGGCCCCTGCCGACGTGCCGGTCTTCGAGAAGCTGCGCGAATGGCGGGCGGTGACGGCCAAGGAACAGGGGGTGCCCGCCTACGTCGTATTCCATGACGCGACGCTGCGGGAGATCGCCGCACGCAAGCCCGCGAACCTGTCCGAACTCGGGACGGTCGGCGGCGTCGGTGAGAACAAGCTGGCCAAGTACGGCGAAGGAGTGCTGGAGGTACTCACCAGAAAGTGACCCTGGGCGGCGGGTTTCGAGGAGTTTCGAGCAAAGCGGGGGCAGGCGAGCCGTCGCTCGCTCCTATGGGTGTGGCTGAGCACCCTCGGTGGATCACTATGGAGGACAGCGCGTGAACAACGACAGCACGATCGGGCGGCGTGGATTTCTCGCGGGCGCGGCCACCGTCGCGGCCGGTGCCTCATTGGTCGGCCTATCGCCGGCCGAGGCGGTCCCGGTTGCTGCTGGCCTCACCAAGTTCGACTTCCCGACCGACCGTAGCGTGCGATTGCTGATCACCGGCGACGCTGGCACCGGCACCCGCACCCAATGGGCCGTCGCCGACACTATGCGGGATTACCATCGCCGCGAACCGTTCTCGCTTGCCGTGGGGCTCGGCGACAATATCTACGAGAGCGGCCCGAACAGCGCGGTCGACGTCCAGTTCGCCGAAAAATTCGAAAGCCCCAATGCGGGACTGGATTTTCCGTGGCTGATGGTGCTCGGCAATCACGACAACAGTTCGGTCCTCGGCGGCGATGGTGGCTGGCTGCTGCGCGGCAACAACGAGGTCGAGTACCACGCGAATTCGCCGCGCTGGTGGATGCCGAGCCGGTACTACTCGGTTCGGGTGCCCGAGCAGCATCCGGTGGTCGAATTCTTCGTCCTCGACGTGAATCCGCTTGCTTCCTACGTGCCGCCGATCTTCGCCCCGTACTGGGAGGTCGACGGCCAGTTCATGAGCGAGCAGCGTGCCTGGCTCGATCGTGCCGTCGCCGAATCACCGGCCACGTGGAAGATCGCCTGCACCCACCACCCGTACCTTAACAACGGTCCGCACGGTGACGCGGGCCGCTACGAGGGGCTGTCGGTGGCACCCATCAATGGCATCCACGCGAAGCAGTTCTTCGACGACCATATTGTCGGCAACTGCCACTTCATCCTCTCCGGACACGATCACTCCCTACAGGTCCTCGAGCCGACCGCGGCATCGAAGGGCACCCGCCAGCTCGTCTGCGGCGCGGCTGCCAAAACCGTGGCCGCCGAACCGAAGCTGAATCCCGGCGGCTCCGGTAACGCCGCACTCTTCGAGAACTATCACGAACTCGGCTTCATGATCATGGACCTCACCGCGAGCAGCGTCGACCTGACCGTTGTCACCGTCGATCTCGCCGGCGGCGGCGCCACCGAGGCGTTCGCGCGCCGACTTGCTTGAATCGCAACGGAATTGCCCGGCATCGGGCCGTTCCGGCGGATACCGTGCACACTATGGCAACCGGTGATCGCCCCGCCGACGACGGGCCCGACCTCGGCGGCTCGCCGCCGAGCGACCCCGGCGATACGCCGCCGTATCAGCGCGGCACGCACGACCCCGTGGTGGATTCGGTCTGGCTGCGCCACCGCCCGCCGCCGCCACCGCGGCCGCGCGGCGTGCCGCGCCTGACCACGGTATTGCTGATCGCGGCCTTCGTCGCGGTGCTCGTGCTCTACCTTGTGGTCCGGCCCGGAGGCTAGTGGGAGTAGGCGCGGAATAATCCGTTTGCCGAGTCACTTAAAGTTGACCGTTATGAAGGAGACAGGGCGCAAGGTCATCGCGACCAACCGCCGGGCGCGGCACAACTACACGATCCTGGACACCTACGAGGCCGGGATCGCGCTGGTCGGTACCGAGGTCAAGAGTCTGCGCGAGAGTAAAGCCTCGCTGGTGGACGCCTTCGCGACCGTAGACAACGGCGAGGTGTGGCTGCGGGGCCTGCACATTCCCGAGTTCAGTCACGGCACCTGGACCAACCACTCGCCGCGGCGGGTGCGCAAGCTGCTGCTCCACAAGCGCGAAATCGAGCGACTGGTCGGCAAATCGCGCGAAGGCAACCAGACGCTGGTGCCGCTATCGATGTACTTCTCCGACGGCAAGGTCAAGGTCGAGCTGGCGCTCGCCAAGGGTAAGCAGGACTACGACAAGCGACAGGATCTGGCCAAGCGCACCGCAGAGCGCGAGGTCACCCGCGAGCTGGGGCGGCGCATAAAAGGTATGCGTTGACCGCTGTGCTACTGGCGCTGGTGGCCGCGTTCGGCTACGGCGTGAGTGATTTCTTCGGTGGTGTCGCGTCACGGCGGGTAACCGCCCTGCGGGTCGTTATCGTCTCCTATCCGATCTCTGCGCTGCTGATCCTCATCCTGGTTCCGCTGGTCGGCGGCACCCCGGACACCGCATCGATGCTCTGGGGCCTGGCCGCCGGCGTGGCGAGCGGCCTGGCGGTCTGGTGGTTCTATGCCGCGTTGGCCAGCGGTCCGATGGCGGTGGTTTCGCCGCTGACCGCGATATTGGTTGCGGGCATTCCGGTGCTGGTCGGTTTGGTGATCGGTGAACGTCCCGGCCCGCTCGCTTTCGCGGGCATCGCCTTCGCGCTCGGCGCGGTGTATCTGGTGAGCCGGGAATCACCCGATGACGTCACCGAGGAGATCACCGGTGGCCGCGAGCTGCGCTTCACCAGGAAGGTGGCGCTGCTCACTATCGGATCGGGTGCGGCCTTCGGCCTCGCGTTCGTCTTCCTGCACGAGACGCGGGCGAGCGCCGGGGTGTGGCCGTTGCTGGCCCAGCGCGGGGCGGCGAGCCCGATGGTGTGGTTGATCGCATTGTCGGCCGGTGAGTTTCGGCTGTTGCACGGTGAACCGCTGCGGTTGGCCGCCTACATCGCAGTACTCGACGTCATCGCGAATGCCGCACTGCTGTATGCATTCCACGGGTCGATGCTGTCGCTGGTCAGCGTGATCGGCTCGCTATATCCCGCGGCGACCGTTCTGCTGGCGATGGTGCTGCTCGGTGAGCGGGTCGGGCGTCTACAGCAGGTCGGGATGGTGCTGGCGTTGGCCTCGGTCGGGTTGATCGCGGCGGCCTGATCACTGTCCGTCCCCCCGCACGGGCCGCGGCTCGTCGCGGACCAAGATCAAGACGAATTCGTGGCGGCGGGTTCTCGGACCGATGTCGCCATCGCTTCCCCTCGATCTTGGTCCGGCTCGGGTAGCGGCTGCTGCACGGATTGCGATACGACGGCATACGTGCAGGTCGGGCGCATGATTCGGGACGCGTGGATAATGGAATGAACCAGGCGTCGCCGAGTGTTAGAGTAACTAGCCCGGCAAGGTGTCGGGACGTACGGGGCTGAACGGTTTCGACTGCGTACGTAGATTTAGGGGAAGCGTGTCGGTGCAGGCAAGAGACCACCGTAAGCGTCGCTGCAACCAATTAAGCGCCGATTCCAATCAGCGCGAGTACGCCCTCGCTGCCTAAGTAGCAGGTCGTCTCTGTCAGTCCGGGTTCGTCCCTCGACCCGGGTACTGGCATCAGCTAGAGGGAATTACCGTCCGACTCGGTCGCGGAGCCGGACGGGACATTCAACAGCGACTGGGATCGTCATCCGAGCTTGTTCGCGAGACCCGGAGATCCGAGTAGAGACCTAGCGAACTGCACACGGAGAAGCCCTGAAGACGCGGCGGAGGACCCGGGTTCGATTCCCGGCAGCTCCACTTCACGGGAACCCGCAGGTCAAGGACCTGCGGGTTCCCTTTTTTTCCGGTGACTGGATCGAGTCGCAGGGTGAACGGTGCTTGTACCTGCGGATTTGCACCGACTTCGGTTCGATTCCCGCTATGTCCACTGAATGACAAATTCGCAGGTCAACGGCCTGCGGATTCTTTGCGTTTGTGTAGTAATCCGAACCATTTCGGGTCTGCAGCGGGCACGGCCCGGGGCAGAGCGGCATGTCGTGTAGAGCTTCCGGATGGGCTTGTGGCTGTCTCGATGGTGTCGCCGTCGGCGCAACCAGTGCAGAGGGGTGCTGGTGCAACTGCGTCGTCGGGGGCGGTCGGGCCGTACATGCTCGTCCTCGCGCACTGGCTATACCTGCAACGAGTGAGCGGTAATGCCGTGCGAATGCGCCGCGCCGCCAGGCCGCCACCAGCGCACCGACAGTGACGCCAGGCTCGGGCATATCCAGCAAGCTGAATTGTCGAACATATGTTCGACACTGAGGTAGGCTGGTTCGGGTGAACATACATTCGATCGCGGCGGCGCCGGATGCTTCAACACCGGGATGGCCGGAACTGGCCGATGTCGATTTGCTGCGCACCCTCGTCGAAACCGAACGCCGTCGGAGGCGACTGGATGCTGCCATGCGTGCGGCCGTCGCCGAAGCCGAGCGTCGTGGCCTCGCCGCAGACACCGGCTATCGGGACACCGTGGAGCTATTGACTGATCTGCTGCGGATCAGTGCCCACGAAGCGCGCCAGCGAATCGAATACGCGGCTCCGCAGGCCCGCTCGCGTTCCAGAAAGGTATGGAGGGTGCTGGCGGCAGCAAGCTGAGGCCGAGCCCGCTGCCTCGACCTCTGTTCGGAGGGCCGCGAGGACCGACTGCACGTTCACCGTGTAAGCGCCAGCACGGGCCGCGTCCACTGTGGCTCGTTCCGAAAGGCGCTGTACCACCGGAGGCGGGCGGTTCGAAGCGGCCATGCGGCAGGACTGAAAGATCAACGAGCCGAGCTCATCTCGACCGGACGAACGCACTGATCTGCCGAATGCCGCGCAATTGGCTCGTCCCCCTCGGACAGAGACACGCGGCGCGGCCGCGTAAGCCCGTTGACGAAGCGATCACCTGCGTAGTGTGCACGGACCGGGGCAGAGCGGCATGTCGCGTACCGCTTCCAGACGTGCTCGTGGCTGTCTGCTCGCTATCGATGATGTCGGCGTCGGCGCAACCGGCGTGGAGGGGTGCTGGTGCAACTGCGTCGTCGGGGGCCGGTCAGAACCTACATGCTCGTCCTCGCGCACTGGCTACACCTGCGACGAGTGAGCGCTCATGCCGATTATGTGATGTCCGCCCGTTGGGCGATCGGCTCGTCGAGTGGCGGATGGAGCCTCGGTTCAGAACTTGCCGGTGTGGTGTTCGATTCGGTGCCCGAGTCGGGTGGCAAATTCGGTGATGAAGTCCTCGGTGAGGGGCGGCCAACCCCAGAAGTCGAAGGCGAGGGTGCCCAGGGCGAAGTCGTCTGCCCATTGCCAGATGGTGATGGGGCTCGATGTGGTGCAGGAGGGGCAGATCGCCGAGCCGGTGCCTGTTTGTTTCCAGGCGTCGATCGCGTCCGAGAACGGCTGCCATACGGCGGGATCGGCTTCCCATTGTTGCGGGTAGTCGATGATCACGGTGGTGGCCTGGCAGCGTGGGCATACCGCGGAGGCCGGTTCGATGCCGCCCTGGCCGGGATAGTGGTCGTGGCGGCCGACGATGACGGCGACGGGGCCGGGGATCCAGTCGGCGCCCCATTCATGGGTGATCTGCGGCCAGTCGGGGCCGGGCACATAGCCTTCGTCGACCTGGAGGCTGTACATCGCGTCGCACGAAGTCTTCCGAAGCAGCCATCGCTGCGACACCATCCAGTCCACCATGTGCCCGGCCAGCGTGCTCGCGTCGGCCGAGGTCACGTCGAGGTCGACGATTCGTTCGAAATAATCACCCACACCCGCATCCTGCCACCGCGGTCATGCCGAGTATCGGGGGCCGCAGACGGGGCGGCCGGACTCCAGGAGTCGAACGGCGATGAGTTGGGTGGAGTCGGTGGCGTGTGTGGTGCTCGACGGTCGCCCGGTCGCCGTCACCGGCAGCTGGGACCGTACGGTGCGGCTCTGGGACCTGCAAACCGGCGCACTCCACGCCACTCTCACCGGCCACACAGAGATTGTGTACGCGGTGACTTGCACGGTGCTCGACGGTCGCCGTCACCTGCGACTGGGGCGACACGGCGCGGGTGTGGGACCTGGGTGCCGCCACACTGCGCGTCACTCTCACAGGCCACAGGGACGATGTGAGGGCGGTGGCGTGCACGACCATCGATTGCCGCCCGGTGGCCATCACCGGCAGTACGGACCGCGCGGTGCGGGTCTGGGACTTGGACACTGGCACGCTCCGTGCGACCCTCACCGGTCACACGGCCACGGTGAGTGCGGTGGCGTGCACGACGCTCGACGGTCACTCGGTAGCCGTCACCGGCAGCAGATGGGACCACGAGGTATGGGTCTGGGACCTGGACACCGCTACAGCGATCGACCGCCTCGACTGCCCCTCAAGGGTGGCGGCTCTGGCGATCGGCCCGAATACCGAAATAATCGCAGCGGTGTCCAGCGACATCCTCGTGCTGGTCCGATGCAGGTAACGACGCCCGGTCCGAAACAATCCACGACCCGCGCACTTCATATCCGTCACCAAGATCATCCGCACATGGCTGATCACGCGGCCTGGTCGACCCGAACCTAGAGCTAACTCTGGTTTAAAAGAGTGAGAGATGATGCGCCGATCGAGCGTTTTCTGCTAGTCACGACCGGAATGGCTGCTGGTTGAAGTGTCCGGCCGCCGACCACGCCGCCCGCTTCAGGTATCGGGCAGAAACGGACCCGAACGGGCGACGCTTACTCGCCCTCGAGGGTACGGATGGTTCGCGCGTCCCAGGGCACGCCCATCAGCACCCGCCCCAACGCTGCACGCCGAAACTCGAAGTATGAGCCGAGTGGGTCAACATCAACGCGGGCCTTCCCAGCCACACCGCGCAGATCGGCCACCATCGCATCATTCGGCAGCCCCGCAGCAAGGGCCGCCAGTGCCGCGTCCGCCCCGGACCGCAACGCGGCGGCAGCCACCGGCTCCATATCGTATTCGTGATCGTGTCGTATACCCGCCCGACCGGCATAGACATCGGCGAACTCGCCCGCGTCACCACCCGACTCAGTCAACGCCACCAATACGTCACCGGCGAGTTCCATGAGCAGGTCCGGCAGCGACTCGGCGAGGCGCACGGTGTCGCTGGAGTCCCAGAAGATGAACACCGGACCCCACGCGCCGCTGTCGGGATCGACGTCGACATATATGAAACTGCCATCGAACCCCTCACGCACGAACCAGTGCGTACCACGCCCACCGGCCCGCGCCACATACCAATTCGCGACCTCGTCGAGGTGATTGAACCTGGCGCCGAAGTCGAACTCGTCGTAGCTTCGGTGCCCGTTCTTCGTGGAGCAGCTATCGGTGATACGAACCCCGCCGATCGCGCGCAACAGAGTGCGAATGTCCTCGGGTACCCGCACGGGCCACGAATCCATGGTGTCGTCGTCGACCCCGGGATCGAGCACCATCAGCCCGCCGGATGCGTCCGCGGTGCTACGCAGTTCCGCAATCACCTGAGCAATATCCCGGTGCCCCATCAGCTCTCCTAACGACGAGTCTTCGAACGCCGACACCCTATCTCCGACCCACGCGATGGGAACATGTGCCGGCGCTCGCGGCAGCAGAGTGCATCGGCGATGGCGACGCCGTGGACCGCCTGTACAGCGAACTGCATACCGCCACCTCAGAATTGAGCCATTTTGAGCACCTGAGCTATCTGGACGAACTCGAACGCGAGGAACGCGAGGAATGCGAGGACGTAGCGTATTTCGATTACATCGACTTACTCGGTGATATCGAGTAGGCGAAATTCCTACTATGTAAGTGGCGCATCATCTTTCGAGTCTTGGCGGCCTACCGCTGTCGGCCAATGCCTCGCGGATGGTGCTCTCGACCGGTCGATTCGGAGACACGGCAGCCGCGTACCTGGCGACGGTCGTCGCGGTGGTCGCTACATCGACGCGTCAGGGTTCGGCCCATGCTCTACAAGACTTACTGTGGCGTCGACTCGAGACGTCGGCCTGCTACTTTGCTGGCCGTGGCGTGTGATCGCCGTGTCTCGATGTGGATGACCGGACGATCCAGCAGCACGCGCATCCCGATCTGTCTCCGCATCATGTCGGCCACGTCGAGAATGCACGAATTATCCTTGCCTGCAGTCTCTTTGCTGGCGAGCGCCGTGGTTGGCGAGTAGCGGACCTGGTTCATCTCGTTGTTCTAAAGCAAAGTGCGGCAACGGAAGACGAAGAAATTCTGTGGACTGTACGCTCGGTGCGTCGGCAGTGGCAGTGAGGGGATGCAATGCTCGATCCACGGGGTATGGCCGTTGTTATCCGCCGGAAGGAGGATCGGGTCCCCGAGGACAAGACCCTGGAGATCACTGACTTCGAACGGCTAACGGGGCGGGTTCGGGTGCGGTTCGGGACGCACAAGGATTACTCGTACGGGTGGGAGCGAGTAACGATTCTCGAACGGCCGACGCCGGTGCTGCTGGGGTCGAACATGCAGTTGTTCGTGGACGGATTTGCCACGAACGCGACCGAGGCGTACTTGTTCACCGGCCCGCCGGAGGTCGGATCGTGGTGGCATGTGCTGACCGGTGCGGGCAGATGGAACGCTTACAGAGCGGATCGGGTGGCGGTGCTGCCGAATACCGTCATCGCCCCCAGCACCCGTGATGTGCTGACGTACTGGCGCGCCGTGGCGGAGAAGCTGACCGGCGATTCCGGTGTCCTGCTCCGAAACCATCAGCGCCTGGACTTCATTCACGCCGAAAGCGTGTTGACTCGCGTCCTCGAGCAGACCCCGATCGATCCAAGCCCAGACGATGACGTCCCGCTACCGGTATATCCGTTCCGCACCAACATCAGTCAGAGCGCGGCGGTGCTCAATGCGCTGCGGTATCCGATCTCGGTGATCGACGGCCCACCCGGGACCGGGAAGACGCAGACGATTCTCAACATCATCGCCTCGGTGATCTGCCGTCCCGGCGCGACGGTTGGGGTCGTGTCGTTCAGCAACTCCGCAGTCGACAACGTTTTCGAGAAGCTGACCAAAGAAGGCTTCGGGATGGTTGCGGCCAATCTGGGGCGCGCCGAGAAACGGGAGGAGTTCTTCGCCGGCCAGGGACTGCGTAACGGGGCGGTCGATGCGATGCTGCGTGCTGGTCTCGTGCCTGGCGCGGACGTTGCGGACCAACTGGGCAAGGTGAACCGGCGCCTCGCCGCGCTGCAGGAACAGGATCGGCTGCGCGCTCAACTGCGGCATCGACTGCATGCATACCGGCTGGAACAGCGGCATTTCCAGTCGTTCTTCGACCGCCACGAGGTACCGAACGTCGACGACCTGCCGCTACTGCGCCGCTACAGCGCGGGCAAACTGCTCGATTTCATCGCCGATACCGATCCGCGGTGGATCCGCGACAGCGGCTGGGGTCGGATGGTCGACACGATGAACCGCTACTTCAGGTATCGGGCGCTCCGCAAGGTCGACGCCGGCGACATCGACGTCGTGCTGCGGATCGAGCGCCTGTACTACGCGAAGAAGATCGCCGAACTCGAACGGCAAGTCACACATCTGAGCAAAACATTGGATGACAAGAAGTTCGACGTACTGTCGGCCGACCAGGCGCAGCTGTCCAAACAACTGCTCCAGGACGCGCTGTGTGCCAGGTATGGCTCAGTGTCCCGCACGGTCTACGACTCGCGGTATCGGCAGAATTTCGGGCAGTTCACCCACGACTACCCGCTCATCCTGAGCACCTGTCATTCGCTCCAGAACAGCACCGGACGTTCAGCCCTGCTGGACTATCTGATCATCGATGAAGCATCACAGGTGGATCTGGTGACGGTGAGCCCGGTCCTGGCATGTGCGCGGAACCTCATCGTTGTCGGTGATCTGGAACAGCTCCCGCCGGTCACGGAGGACCTCACCGATGCGCCTCCGGCACCCGATCCGGTCTTCGATTACCGGCGCAGCGTCCTGTCCTCGATCATCGACCGGTACGGCGATCATGTGCCTCGGGTGATGCTGCGTGAACACTATCGGTGCGATCCGGACATCATCGAGTTTTGTAATCGAAAGTTCTACGGGGGCGAGCTGATTCCATATACCCGTAGCGCAGCAAAGTTCTCTCCGATGACAGTGGTGCGGACCGCTCCCGGTAACCACATGCGCTATGTCTACGGCGACGACGACCCGACGTCGAAGGGACGAAGCAACGAGCGCGAGATCGACGTGATCCAGCACGAGGTCCTTCCCTGGATATCCGCCGAAATGCCGCCGCACGAGGTCGGAGTCACGACCCCGTACCGCCGTCAGGCAAACAAGGTAACCGACGCCCTGATCGATTCGATCGAATCCGATACCGTGCACAAGTTCCAAGGCAGGGAAAAGGACGCGGTCGTCATGACCACAGTGCTGGACGATACCCCGAGCAGCCGGAAAGCTCTGGAGTTTGCCGACGATCCCAAATTGATCAATGTGGCCGTCTCTCGGGCGATGCGCTTGTTCGTCCTGGTCACTCACCCGTCAGAGCTGCCGAAGAGTCGACACCTGCGCGATCTGATCGGCTACATCCGATACCGGGACCCGGACAACGCCGTCGTCGACAGCGATGTGGTGTCGATCTTCGACCTGCTGTACACCGACCGCGAGGAGCGGCAGCGCATACACCCGCATATCGGTTGGGGGCGTACCGGGTTTCCGTCGGAGGACGTCGCACTCACGATGTTGGAGGCGGTGCTCGCCGAACCTCGCTATAGCCACCTGGCGATACACCCACAGGTTTACCTGCAGCATGTTTTCCCACGGAGTCTGGACCGGCTCGACGTTCAGCACCGCGAGTTCGTGCAGCGCCGAGCGTCGTTCGATTTCGTCCTATACAACCGGATCACCAACGCGAACATGTGCGCGATCGAGGTGGACGGCTTCCGTACCCATGAGGCGGACCCGAAGCAGCTCGCCCGCGATGCGCTGAAGGACGAGATCTGCGGTCGCTATGACTTCCTACTGTTGCGTTTGGCGACCACCGGAAGCAACGAAGTCGCGCGGGTCCGCCGCTTCCTCGATGGACTGCCCTGAGCACGAACCCTATCGCCGCAGCCTATGTTGATGATTCCCGGCAGTGGAAAGTGAGCTTCGCTGGTGTCGGCGCATCAACTGTCCCCATATAGGCCGACTGGGGCGCGGATAGCCTGTGCACCGCAGATCTCGCACCGGTCACCGGCGGCGGAGCAAATTGGAATCCTCGAGGCGTCCCAGACCTGCTTGCTGACGATGCCGCGGATGGTCGATCCGTGTGTGCTCGGCGGCAGTGCGGCTTGGAACGTATCTGGCATCACCGTCATCGGCGTGGTCCCAGCAGCAGTGCGGCAGGGACCACCAGCAGTCCGAGTGACAGTGCCGCGAGCAGGCCGTAACCACCGGCCGCGAAACCGACCGTGGAGAGCAGGGTGGCCAGGGCCGATCCGCCCCACACCTTCGATTCCACCGCGCCCTGTTGTCGCATCTGGTCCACGTCGGGCAGGTCGCTCGAGATGAGGCTGCTCCCGCCGATGTAGGCGAGATTCCAGCCGTACCCGAGTAGAAACAGGACGAGGGCGAGCACCGGGACGCCCAATGCCGATGCCACGGTGGACCCGGCGGCCGCGATTGTCAGCAGAACCAGTCCGGCGGTGATGAGCATCCGGCCGCCGAAGCGGTCGCACAGCATTCCGGTCAGCGGCGCGAGCGCGAACATGCCGAAGGTGTGCACGGACACCATGGCCCCCGTCATGTGAAGTCCGTGGCCACGCTGGTGGATGTCCAGTGGGGCCGCCGTCATGATCGCAGCCATCACGATCTGGGCGACGAGCATTGCTGTCAAGGCCAGCCGCATCGGTGGCTTCGGGGGATTCGTATCCGATCGGATGACCCGGGTGCCCGGCGGCAATGTCGTTGCGGTCAAGGCCGATACCGCGACGGCGGCGATGACCAGCAGGAATACCCCTGTCGCAGCAGGTCGTCCCGCCGCCGTCGCCGCATCGGACACCGGAGCGAGTAGGAGCGGACCGCCCACGGCGCCGATGGTCCCCGCCCACACAACGGTGGCCAAGGCCCTGCCGGGGCGCCCGGAATTGAGATCGGTTGCCGCGTAACGGGACAACTGCGCGGCCGAATTGCCGAAGCCGAGCAGCAGCATGCCCGCTACCAACATGGCGGCCGCGGCGGATGACAGGACGGCGAGGATGCCGCCGATCGCTCCGACTGCATAGCCTGCGACCAGCCCCGCGCGCCGCCCCCAGCGCTCCATGACCATTGTCAGCACTGCCGCGCCGAGTGCGGTGCCGACGACACCAGCGGCACTGGGCACCCCGGACCATGTCGGTCCGAACGACTCGGCAGCGGCCAGGGTGCTCATCGTGCTCGCCGTCACCATGGCCAGGCTCATCGCCGCGGCACCGATGAACAACGCTGCCATCCACCGGTGTTGCATCACCGGCTCGGTCTCGATCTCGGTCATGCGAAAAACGCTAGAAGCTAACAAGGTTCGAATGAATGAGACAATCGGGGAGATTCGGCCGCTGGGGTTGCCGAACAAAATGCGTCCGAGAGGTTTCGCCTTGCAGTTGAACAAACCGCTGGATGAGATCGACTGGCGGATCCTCGCAGAGCTGCAGGCGGATGGTCGACTCTCCTACAACCAGCTCGCTCGCAGGGTCAACCTGTCCGCGCCCGCGGTCGCCGATCGAGTTCGCCGCCTGGAGGAGGCTGGCGTAATTGCCGGTTATCAGGCGCTGGTCGATCCGCGCCGCGCCGGGCTGCCGATCACGGCGTTCATCCACTTGCGGTGCACCTTGGGCAAATGCCTGCTCAAAACCAGCACCGCCGAGGACTATCCCGAGGTTGCCGAGGTACACAAACTCAGTGGGAGCCACTGCACCCTTCTCGAGGTTCGTGCAGCATCCCTGCAGCACTTCGAGGGGCTTGTGGAGCGCATCGGCGAACACGGCGCGATCGAGACCCATATCGTGCTGTCCACCCAGTACGAGGGACGCCCGGTGGCCCCGGTGGATATCGACCGTCCGGTCAGCAATCCGATTGGCTGGCCGCAGCGGTAAGGGGCCCTGGCTGCCGACCGATGCGGCGCAGCGGAGGCGAATGTGGCGGGTGGCGCAGGTGGGAACGAGCCCTGTTGATCGCGGTCGGTATCGTCGCTTGAAGTGCGCCCACATCTTTTGCTCGGCAGTCGGTTTCGTCCGATACCGAGACTGAACGATTCAGCCGGAGCATCTGCTGATCGTGGTTGCTGGTGGCCATCACCGATCACCGCCCGAAGCCATGCAGCGGGTACCCACCGGCTTGATCCGGATCTCAGGCCCCATCGCCGTCAGGGTGTTCGGGTTGTGAAGCGCTAGGCCCACGAAAAGGCCCGGTCCACTTGGACCGGGCCGTCGTCGTTTCGGAGGGTCGTTCGGATCTAGATGCAGAATCCGCCGAGGTTGAATGCGATGACTGTGGTGTATCCGGCTGTCGGTTCGTAGTCGGGCAGACCGTCGTAGTAGACGGCGCTGACGATGTGCTGGCCCGCGATGTCGGGGATCCAGAAGATGCTCGCGGTACCGTCGGTGACCGGCACGGTCCCGACGATATTGCCGCCGAGTCCGGGCAAGCGGCTGCTGAATTCGACGACACCGCGTTGCACCGGGGTGCCATCGGGGCGCCGCACGGTCGCCTGCGCGGTCTGCCCACAGCCGACCGCCGCGGAATTGGCGGCACCGAGGGCCGAGCCGGTCATCGCCACCGACAGGGTCGGGGCGATCGCCGCACTCGCCTGAGGTGCCACAGTTGTCGGTACTGCCAGCCACGCCGCCGCAAGCGCCACACCGGCCGCGCCGCGCGAGAGTCCGCCCATCATGCCCGCCTTTCGCTGTGCCGACCGGGCTGCTCGTGACCCGGCATAGGTGGTCGCACGGTACCTGAGACGTGGATCACATCGGTGTAGGCCGCGCCGAGAATCCCGGGAAAGGCTGCAGGTGCGGGCCGTGCGAGTGGAAACTCGTTGAGCGGCCACGAGAGGAGACGTCCATGACGGCATCCGACCCAGTGCACGCGGCAAAACCTCAGCGGCACAAGGTAACCGGTGATGTTCACCTTCTGCTCCGTCGCGGTGGGAGCGTGCTGTTCGGTCAGCGTCGGAACACCGGGTTCGAGGATGGCGCGTGGCACCTTCCCGCTGGTCATCTGGAGGCGGGTGAATCCGTTCTCGCAGCGCTGATCCGTGAGGCCGATGAGGAGATCGGCGTGACGCTGAAACCGGAGGACGTGCGGTTCAGCCATGTCATGCACAACTCGGCTTCCGGTGGGCGGGTGGCCTTCTTCTTCACCGTGACGGACTGGCAGGGCGAGCCCGTCAACCGCGAACCCGAGAAGTGCAGCGACCTCGCCTGGTTCGCGGTGGACGCCCTGCCGGAGCACATGATCGACTACTGCCGGGTGGCCATACGGCATGTCGCAGACGGCGCGTCTTTCTCGGTCTATGGCTGGTAGACGAATGACGCACACCGGCTGACGGGTTGGCTGGCATTTCTCCCCGAAACTGTGGAGCGCGGAGTTATGGTGTCAGCGCGCTACACAGCCACGTTCCAGCAAACCTTGGATGGAGCGTTATGCGACATAGGACGAGTATCGCTGCGTGTGTCGCGGCCGCCGGTCTGTTGATCGCGACGGGCTGCGGGACGTCGACGGATTCCAGCGGAAATTCGGTAAGTGCGCAATCGGCCACCTCGGGAACCGCTCCCGCATATGCCGCCGTCCTCGGACCGGCGATAACCACGCTGATGAAGGACAACGTCATCCCCGGCGCAGTGGTGGTCGTCAAATCGGGTAAGCAAGGCAATTGGACCGCGGCATTCGGTACCCGGACCATCGACACGAGCGAGCCCATGTCGGTGGACGACTATTTCCGCGTCGGTAGTAACACCAAAACTATGACGTCGACGGTGATCCTGCAGTTGGCGCAGGATGGCAAGCTCGCACTCGACGACCCGATCGCCGAATACTGGCCGGGCGTGCCGAACGGTGATCGGATCTCCATAGCGCAGCTGTCCGAAATGCGAAGCGGGCTATACAGTTACACCTTCGATCCGCAGTTCAATGCCACGCTCGACAACGATCCACAGAAGGTGTGGACGCCGGAGGAGTTGCTGGGGATCGCATTCGCGCATCCGGTGAACTTCCAACCCGGGGAGAAATTCGAGTACAGCAATACCAACATCATCTTGCTCGGCCTGGTCATCGAGAAGATCACGAAAATGACGGTCGCCGAGAGCTTTCGGCAGCACATCTTCGAACCGCTCGGGCTGAAGCACACCTCTCTCCCCGCGGCAACGGACTCCTCGATCCCCGATCCGCACCCGCAGGGCTATTCCTTCGGCACCAACGTCTCCACCATCGAAACGTTCGCACTTCCCGCCGCGGAACAAGCAGCAGCCGTCGCGGGCACCCTGAAACCGAATAACGAGACGAATTCGAGCCCGTCGTGGGCGTGGACCGCTGGCGGCGCGATTTCGACGGCCGAGGATCTGGCCACATATGTGAAGGCGCTCGTCGGCGGCGGTCTGCTGGACGACAAGATGCAGAAGACTCGCTTGGACAGCATCCAGCCGATCGATCCGGCCGATCCCGAGCACGCCGGATACGGTCTCGGCATCGCACGATTCGGTCCGCATGTCATCGGACACGACGGTCAGATCCCGGGATTCATGACGTTCATGGGCTACGACCCGGCATCGGACCTGACAATCGTGATCTGCACAAACCTCGCGACGGTGCCGTCGGGTGAGGGATCGGCCCTGGTACTGCTCAAAGCCGTGCTGCCGCTCTTCTATAGTGCCGATGCGCTGGGACGAGATCCGGCCGCGGCGAACACAACCGCGAGCACGCCAGCGGCGCCGGCCAGTTCCGCCGAAACGCCGACCCCCGGTCGATGACATCCGCAGCGACGGATCGAACGACTGGCTCGGCCAGGAATCCATGAGGTGATGCCGGATGAACGACACCGAGGTAGTCGTCGCGGGCGCCGGGCCGATCGGCCTGACCGCAGCGATCGAGTTGCGGCGCAGGGGAGTGTCGTGCCGGGTCGTCGACCCACTACTGGAACCGCCCCAGTACGCGAAAGCCGTTGGTATCCAACCCCGTACGCTCGAAGTCTTCGAGGGGATGGGGCTACTGCGTCAGGTGCTGGACGCGGCGATCCGATTGCGCGGCCAAATCCTCTATATCAACGGTGCGGAGGTCGCACGCATCGAGCTGTCGATGCCGCCGGACGTGCCGTTCGAATTCGTCGGGCTTCCCCAGTACGAGACCGAGCGGATCCTGCGGGACCACCTCACCTCGCTGGGCACCACGATCGAACGCGGCACGCGACTGGTGACATTCGAGCAGAACGACGACGGTGTCCGCGCGGTGTTGTCGCGCGCCGACGGGGAAGAGACGGTGCGGGCGCGCTATCTCGTCGGCTGCGACGGCGCGCACAGTGTTGTCCGCAAGAAGCTCGGCCTCACGTTCGAAGGTGCGGCATTCGACGAGCAGTACATGCTCGGTGACGTCGAACTCGACTGGTCGCTTCCTCATGGGTACGGCGTCCGTTCGATGCACCAGACCGACGGCGTCACCGACGATCTGCTGGTGTGTATTCCGTTGCCCGGCAGACGCCGGTACCGCATCTCGATGCTCGTCCCCGACGCACTCGCGAGCGCTGCGGCGAGTGAGGACAGTATCGAGCACGGTTTCGAATCCGGGCGAAAGCCCGAGCTGTCACAGCTGCAGGCAGTGCTGGACCGGCTTGCGCCCGAGCCGACCCAGGCGTCGGAGCTGCGGTGGTCGTCGGCATTCCGGATCAGCCACCGCATCGTCGATTCCTACAGCCGTGGAACGGTTTTCGTCGCTGGCGATGCCGCGCATATTCATCCGCCGACGGGCGCGCAGGGAATGAACACCGGAATCCAGGACGCCCACAACCTCGCATGGAAGCTTGCGCTGGCCGTACAGGGCGATGCGGCAGCGGGTCTGCTGGACAGCTACGACGCCGAACGCAGGCCCGTCGGCGAAGAGGTGGTCGGCCGGACTGTGCGCAGTGCCCGCGAAGGCATCGGTGCGGATTCGACGGATCCGGACTACGTGATCCGGCGCGAAGCCCAGTTGCTGATCGACTACCGCGACAGCCCGATCGTCGCCAAGACCGGCTCCGACGAGCCGCAGCCGAAGGCGGGCAGCCGCGCGCCCGATGTTCCCGGGCTGACCCGCGATGTCGTCACTTTCGACGTTCGGCTGTTCGCATTGCTCGGCCGGATCAATCACACCATCCTGATCTACGCGGACGACACCACCACCGCGACCGACCTGCGCGAACTGGAGCAACTGGCCGCCGCCGCGACCGGTGCGGCGCACGGCCATCTCGACGCATATCTCATCGTCACCCCGCAAGCCGATGTCGGCGAGACGATGCTGCCGCTCGTACGCGATACCGCTGGAAGCTTCGCGCGCAGCTACCGGGCGCGGCACGGCTCGGTGTTCGTCATCCGGCCCGACGGCTATCTAGGATTCGCGCGGCGCACGGCGGGCGGTGCGGACGTCACCAACTACCTGAAATCGACGTTCCGCTGAACACATGGCCCGGACATCACATATGCGGCGGGCGGTCCGGCACCAGAGCTTCGGCCATCTCGATGCCGATGGGGACGGTGCGGTGGATCAGGCCAGGATGGCCAGGGGTGGATTGGCGACACGTGCTGTGGCGACAGCGCGGCTACATCGGCGCCGGAGATCTCGAGGCCGGAGTCCCGGTGGATGCGGAACCACATGTCCGGCACCTCGACCGATTCGGCGCCGAGATCGCCGATCGGTGTCGACTCTGGACGAATCGGGTTCCGCTCCAGGCCGATCGCGTCCGCGGCGGACGTGATGACCACGGCCGGAAGATCTTCGGCTCTCATGGGTCGACTCTGACTCGTGCACCTGGGCGCGGACCTCGAGCAGACCTCGAGCCGATCCGAACAGCCTGGTCGCCGACCGAACAACCCGCACAGCCACTTTAGCGATGTGATGGGCTGGGACGGTTCTATCTGCTGCGCGATATTCGGGAGTTCCGGATGGCCACGATGGTGGCGCAGGCGGCCGCCGCGAATCCGGCCTACCAGGAGCAGGTGGATCTCCGATCGGCCTGCGTCCGTGGCGATATCGGCCCGCGGCCGTGGGACGGCTGGACGGCGCTGGCGTAAAACATCCGGTGATCGGTGGATTCCGGACAACACCGGGTTCGAATGGCTACTGTCCGAAGGCATTCCATAGTGGAACACGGGAGAATGCATTGAGATTCAACAGAGCTACAGCGTTGACCGCGGCGGTATTGCTGGCCACAAGCTTAGGATTGACCGCATGTTCGTCGAGTGACAGTGCCGATGCCGACATCGTCACCACCAACGGGGGGGAGCCGCAGAACCCGCTGGTGCCGACCAATACCAATGAGAATATGGGTGGCCGCGTCGTGGACCGGCTGTTCGCGGGTCTGAAGTACTACGACGCGAACGGTATCGCGCACGACGAGATGGCCGAGTCGATCAAGACGACCGACCGCAAGACCTACACGATCACCATCAAGCCGGACTGGAAATTCTCCGACGGCACCACGGTGACGGCGAGGTCGTTCGTCGACGCCTGGAATTACGGCGCGCTCGGCACCAATGCGCAGTTGCAGAGCTATGTGTTCGCGCCCGTCATCGGCTTCGACGAGGTGTCGGCGGAAAAGCCGACGGCGCAGACGATGTCGGGGCTGCGGGTGGTCGACGACCGGACCTTTACCGTGGCATTGAAGCAGCCGTCCATCGATTTCGAGACCGAGCTGGGCTTCATGCCGTTCTATCCGCTGCCCGAGGCCGCGTTCAAGGATATGAAGGCGTTCGGCGAGAACCCGATCGGCAATGGTCCGTACAAGTTCGCGCGCACGGGCGCGTGGGAGCACAACGTCAAGATCGATCTGGTGCCCAATCCGGACTACAAGGGTGGACGCCCGCCGAAGAACAAGGGCGTGCGCTTCGTGATGTACCAGTCGTTCGACACCGCCTACTCGGATCTGCAGGCGGGCAATCTCGATACCCTCGATATCGTGCCCGACAGCGCCATGTCGACCTATAAGAAGGATCTGGGTGACCGGGCGATCACCAAGCCGATCGCCTACAAGCAGGCCGTCGGCATCCAGACCAATGTTCCGCACTTCGGCGGTGCGGAAGGACTGCTCCGGCGCCGGGCGCTGTCGATGGCGATCAACCGGGAACAGATCTGCGAGAACATCTTCCACGGCATCCGCAAGCCTGCCCGCGACTTCACCGCGCGCACGCTGCCCGGATTCAATGAAAACCTGCCCGGCGTCGAGGTTTTGAACTACAACCCGGAGGAGGCCAAGAAGCTCTGGGCGCAGGCCGACGCCATCTCATCGTGGTCGGGTCGCTACGAGATCGCCTACAACTCCGACGGCGGCCATCAGGGCTGGGTCGAGGCCGTGGCCAATAGCGTGAAGAACGTGCTCGGCATCGATGCGGTCGGTGTGCCGTACCCGACCTTCAAGAACATCCGCGATCTGATCAACGCCAAGACGATCGGTAAGGCGTTCCGGTACGGCTGGCAGGGTGATTACCCGACCATGCTGCAATTCTTGACCTCGCAGTACTACAGCTTCTCCGAGACCAACAACGTCAATTACAACAACCCCGAACTCGACCACCTGCTCGACGCCGCGCTCGCCGCACCGACGCTGGAGGAGTCGTACAAAATCGTGGGACAAGCGCAGGCGTTGCTGTTGAAGGATATGGCCGATATTCCGCTGTTCGACTACGTAGCCGCGGCCGGTCGATCCGAGAAGGTGAAAAAGGCCGATCTCGCGTGGAACGGCCTATTCGATTTCGAGGGCATCGAGAAGTAGCTCCGAACCGGCCTGCGGCGGGCACCCGAAAGGGCGCCCGCCGCAACGGTATTCAGCCCTGTTGCGTTGGCACGACGATCAGCTCTGCCACGTTCACCCGCGGCGGCGCCGCGACGGCATAGGCGATCGCATCGGCGATATCTTCGGGAAGCAGGATTTCCAGTTCGCTGCGCCACTGGGCGAGCCCGGCGCGCTGCTGCTCATCGTGCATGTCCGCACCGAGTTCGGTTCCGACGAAACCGGGTTCGATATTCTTCACCCGGACTCCGCGCGGGCCGAATTCCGCGCGCAGATTGCGGGTCAGGTGGGCGACCGCGGCCTTCGTCGCGGTGTAGACGCCGTAGTTGGGGAAGATGCTGTGCCCGCCGATCGAGCCGACATGCACCAGATCCGCGGGCCGGCCCGCGCGCGCCGCCGCGAGCAGGTCATCGATGAAAGCTCTCCCGGTGTAGAGCAATCCGTTGATATTGGTGCCGACCATCTGTTCCCATTCCTCGGTGTGCGCGGATTCGAACGGTGCGGCGAGCATGACGCCCGCGTTCGCGACCACGACATCGACCGGACCGAATGCGGCGCGTACTGTCGCCGCGGCGTCGCGCACCGACTGCTGATCGACCACGTCGGCGACCACCGCGAGTGCGGATCCGCCGATCTCGGCCGCCAGCTCTTCGATTCGATCCTTGCGTCTGCCGAGCAGCGCGACCCGGGCGCCCTGGTGTGCGAGCTGTCGAGCGGTGGCGGCACCGATGCCGCTCGATGCTCCGGTGACTATGGCGGTGCGGCCTTCGAGGTTGTTTGTCATGACCACTACGTTCGTTGCCGTCGGCGCGACCCACCAGGCTGCGGACTTCCTGGTAGCGGCAGGGCCCCCCAGGCGCGCCGCCGCTGGCCTACCCTCGGGTGGATGGACTCCGAGAACCGATTGGGCGTGTTCCTGCGCGCTCGCCGCGAGCTGGCGCGTCCGGAGGAGTTCGGGATTCCCAGCGGCGGACAGCGACGGGTGGCCGGGCTGCGCCGTGAGGAAGTGGCGATGCTCGCCGGTATGAGCGCCGACTATTACGTGCGGCTGGAACAGGGGCGCGATAAGCATCCGTCCGAACAGGTCGTCGAGGCATTGGCCCGGGTTTTCGCGCTCGATGAGGAGGGGGTCGCGCACCTGCGGGAGTTGGCGCGACCGACCGCGCGGCGCAAGCGGGCGCCGCGACGCCCCGAGCGGGTCGCACCCGGCCTGCTCCGGCTGCTGGCTGCCTGGCCGAATACGCCAGCGCTGGTGCTCGGCCGCTATATGGACGTGCTTGTCGCAAATCCCTTGGCGACCGCGGTCAATTCCTGTTCCGCCCAGGGGGTCAATATGGTGCGGGCCATCTTTCTCGATCCGGCGGCGCGTGACTGCTATCGCGACTGGCCGACCATTGCCGCCGATACCGTCGCCAGTCTGCGCGCCACCGCGGGCACGGACCTCGACGATCCGCGCTTGACCGAGCTGGTCGGCGAATTGTCGTTGAAGAGCGAGGAATTCCGGCGGCTGTGGGCGCGCCATGACGTTCGCGCGAAAACCGCTGGTGTCAAAGAGTTTCGAAATCCACTCGTCGGCGATCTCGCCCTGTCCTACGAAACCTTCACCGTCAACGGCGCTCCGGGGCAGATACTCATCGCCTACCATGCCGAGCCGGGGTCGATGGCCGAACGCGCACTTGCCCTGCTCGGCATGATCGTGGCGGGTGAGATTTCCGAATCTGCATCCGTAGCGGTCGATTTCGAGAAGTAGGCGTCAGTTGCCGTACTGCTTCGTCTCGGGTCGCTCGACCAATACGACGTGGGCTGGTGTGTCGGCAACCGGGCGATGCCGGATTCCCCTGGGCACCACGTAGATATCACCGGCGTCGAGGATCACCGGTGTGCGTCCTTCGAGTTCGATGCGGAAGGTGCCGTCCCAACAGAGGAACAGTTCGTCCTCGTCGTGGTGATGCCACGGGAATTCACCCTCGAGGCGGGCGACCTTGACGACGGTGTCGTTGACCTGCGCCAGCAGCGATTGCTGAAAAGGGCCGGGCAGTGCCGCGACGGCGCGATCGATGGAGACCGCCTGCGCGGTGATCGTTTCTTCGGTCATGGGAACGATCCTCGGCGGGGCCGATGCGCGCGGACAGAGCCAATCCGGCAGAATTGGTTTGGAGATGGAGCCAATTGCTGTGACGGAACGACTCGGCCGCTGGTCGTCGGGTCGCGGACCGCTGTATGTGCTGCTTGCGGCCCGGCTGCGACAGCTGATCGACGACGGTGAGCTGCCGCCGGGCGCCGCGCTGCCGCCGGACCGGGTGTTCGCCGCGCAACTGGCCGTGGGACGAAGCACGGTGGTCGCGGCCTATGACCTGTTGGAGTCGGACGGGCGCATCGTCCGGCGTCGGGGCAGCGGTACTCGGGTGGCCGGTGCGACCACGGCGTCCACGCCGGAGACGACCGGTGCGCCCATGTTCCTGCATCTGCTCGAGCCGCGACCCGATGTGATATCGCTGGCCTGCGCCGCGCCGGATCGCCCGCCACCGGAGGTGGCCGAGGCGTACGCGCGGATCCTGCCCGAATTGTCCTCGACCACAGCCGATATCGGTTACTACCCGGGCGGCCATCCGACCCTGCGCGAGGCCATCGCCGACCGCTACCTGCGCCAGGGTGTGCCGACGCGGCCGGAGGAGGTGCTGGTCACCAATGGCGGTCAGCAGGCACTGTCGCTGCTCGCCCGCGCATTCCTGCGGCCCGGTGATCGGGTGTTGTTGGAAACCCCGACGTACCCGGGCGCTGTGGAGGCGTTTCGCGAGGCGGGTGCGCTACTGCATCCGCTGCCGATCGGGCTCGACGGATTCGAAGCGGCCGCCCGCACCCATCGGCCCGCACTCGCCTATGTGACCCCGACATTCCAGAACCCGACGGGCGCAGTACTTTCCACGCTGGTACGGCGGCGGCTGGTGGAAGTCGCCGGCGCCGTGGATATTCCGTTGGTCGCCGATGAAATCGTGGCCGATCTGGGCTTTCCGGGCGAAGACCTACCGCAGCCGCTGGCCGCCGATGCCGCCACCGTCATCTCGATCGGTTCGCTGAGTAAGAACATCTGGGGTGGGTTGCGGGTCGGCTGGGTGCGTGCGTCCGCAGCGACCATCGCCCGGCTGACGCGCCTGCGGGCCGTGCACGACCTCGGCGGCAACCTCCCGGCTCAGCTGGCCGCCGCCCACTTGGTGCCGCGGATCGATGCCCTGTGCGCCGAGCGTGCCGCGCAACGCGAGGCGTGTCACGATCTCGTGCTGGCCGCCCTGTCCCGGACGTTGCCCGATTGGTCGGTGGCCCCCGTCCGCGGCGGCCAGACCCTGTGGATCCGCTTGCCATACGGCGATGGCAGTTCCTTCGCGCAGACGGCGCTACGGCATGGTGTCGCGGTACTGGCCGGCAGCGGCCTCGACGTGTCGGGGCGCAGCGAGGAATACCTCCGCATCCACTTCCGGCATCCACCACAGACGCTCACCGAGGCCATCGATCGCCTTGCCAGCGCATGGCACGCCTACCACCCACCGAGCCGAACTACCTCGGCGCCACCGGCTTTGGCGGTATAGCCGGGCCGCTGAGCTCTAATGCGCTACCGGCTGGGCCGAAGTCGCATGGGCGAGTAGGAATTCGATTGCGGCAGTGGGTGTCATGGCGGTGTGCTGTCGATGGCCGCTAGCGACTGTGCGGCAGGATGCCGAGAGTCATTGCCAGTCCGGCCGCGATGCATGCGGCCGCGGCGGCGGTGGTCGAGAAGGATCGGGTGATGGTGGCGATGCCAGCCACGAAAATCAGGCATGTGATCGAGGCCAGCAGCGCGGTTCCGCGATCGACACCGGCTGGGCGGTGCAGTCGCTTGCGCGTCGCTGTCATGAAGTAGGGGTACCCGATCCTCGAGTTATGAAACTGTTATCGACATCGACCGCCCACGCGCAGACCGATGCGGGTATTCGGCCGCAACTGCCGTCTCCGGCCGATCTCAGGTGGTAGTACTGGGCAGATGGGCACTGACAACACGGACGCGGAACTGGTCGAACTCGCCACCAAGATCTTCGAACTCGCTCGGCATGGCAATGCCGAGCAGCTCACGGCGTACCTCGATGCCGGTGTCCCGGTGAACCTCACCAACGATCACGGCGACAGCCTGCTCATGCTGGCCGCCTATCACGGTCATCAGGACGCCGTGCAGGTTCTGCTGGCGCGTGACGCCGATCCGAATCGGGCCAATGACAAGGGGCAGACTCCGCTGGCGGGCGCGGTGTTCAAGGGCGAGACCGAGATCCTGCGCGCCCTGCTGGCCGCGGGCGCCGATCCGGATGCCGGAACCCCGTCCGCGCGCGCCGCGGCCGCCATGTTCGGCAAGAACGATCTGCTGAGCCTGTTCGAGGCGTCCTGAGTCGCCGAATTGTCACTGGCTGGAACGCCGATTCGGACGCCTTCGCGCGGGTCGGTATAGTCGCCGCGGATGAGCAGTGTCACCACCCGAGATAGGCCGAAGCCCGTGAACCGACGATTCGGGCGCGTGGTGTGGCTAGTGCCGGTGCTACTCATTGCCTTCACCACGTGGTGCCTGACCAGACCGCTGTGGCCGTTCCATCGGATCACCGGCGGCTTCATCGACCTGCAGGTGTACCGGCTCGGCATCGAGGCGCTGCGTGATGGCGCGGATATGTACGGCCAGCTCCCGCAGACCACCATCGGTATCGGCCTGCCGTTCATCTATCCACCGTTCGCGGCGCTGGTGCTGAGCCCCTTCGCGCTGCTGCCCTGGGATGCCGCGGCGTTCACCTTCTTCATCTCCTCCACGCTCGCGCTGGCCGTCACGCTGTATCTGGTCGCGCGGCGGCGCTGGCCCGAACACGGTGGGTTGCGGCTCGCACTGCTGGCCACCTCGTGTGCGACGCCGCTGGCCATGCTGCTGGAGCCGATCCGTTCGACGCTGGACTTCGGGCAGGTCAACCTGCTGCTGATGGTGCTGGTCGCCGCCGACGCGCTGACCGAGAAGCCGAAGTGGCGGCGCGGCATGCTGGTCGGATTGGCGGCCGCGATCAAGCTGACCCCGGCCGCGTTCGTGCTGTACTTCCTGGTGCGCCGGGACTATCGCGCCGCGGTCACCGCGGCCGTTACCGGCGCGGTGGCGACGGCGCTCAGCTTCGCGGTGCTGCCCAAGGAATCGGTCAATTACTGGTTCGGCGGACTCGGTAATGTTTCCGGGTTGAGCGGCTCGTCCTTCCATACCAACCAGTCGATTCAGGCCGTGCTCGCCCGGTTCGGCGTGGAGAAGCCGCTGTTCACCGTGCTCTGGCTACTGCTGAGCGCGGCACTGCTCGTGCTGGTGGTCGCGGCCATGCGACAGGCGGCGCAGGCGCCCGCGCTGGCGTTGGCGATCAACGCGGTCTTCACGTTGCTGGTATCCCCGATCTCCTGGTCGCATCACTGGGTGATGATCGCGCCCGCGCTGTTCGCGATGGTCTGTTGTGCCACCACGGTGCCGCGGAGTCGGGCGATCGGGTGGTATGTGGCCAT
Source organism: Nocardia sp. CA-107356 (assembly GCF_050946365.1). Taxonomy (NCBI): domain Bacteria; kingdom Bacillati; phylum Actinomycetota; class Actinomycetes; order Mycobacteriales; family Nocardiaceae; genus Nocardia; species Nocardia sp. CA-107356. The sequence goes on from NZ_CP191992.1 coordinate 2,107,984, forward strand.
CGTGGTGACCGCGGCGGCGTTCGTATACGGGCCGCAGAACTGGATGCCCGGTGACAATCGACGCGAATTGTCCTGGACGCCTTGGCAACACCTGTGGGGTAACACCTACGTGTGGTTGAGTGTGCTGCTGGTCGTGGTGTATCTCGTGGGTAGTAGGCGCGCGAAGTCGCTTGCGACCGAGGCGGATTCCGTACCTCACGATGGCGATCTCGTCGATCTGGCAGGTCCTCGCCCCGCCGCCTGATACCAACGCGGGGGCATATCCGTTGACAGCGTGCGGATGATGGTTGGGGGTTGCCGGATGGAGGGTGTCGGATGGTCGCGATCGATTTCGAGCGGAATGCGAAGTCGGCGTGGCCGCTGACGGCCGTGCGCGCGGTGAGCCAGCGTGGGCTCGGCGGGGTGCCGCCGACGGCGCTGGTGCTGATCGGGATTGTGAGCGTGCAGGTCGGCGCGGCGCTGGCCAAGCAGTTGTTCAGCGCCACCGGGGCCGCCGGCGCGGTCACCCTGCGCCTGTTCTTCGCGGGGATCGTACTGTTGGTCGTCTGGCGGTCCGGGCTGCGGATCGAGCGGCGCGCCCTGCCGGTGGTGCTCGGGTACGGTGTGGTGCTCGCCTGCATGAATCTGTGCTTCTATCAGGCCATCGACCGGATTCCGCTCGGTATGGCGGTCACCCTCGAATTCCTCGGTCCGCTCAGCGTCGCACTGGCGGGTTCGCGTCGGTGGGCCGATCCGGTGTGGGCCGTGCTCGCCGGTGGCGGAGTATTGCTGCTGACCAAGGCGGGCGGGCAGGTGGGGTGGTCCGGAGTATTGTTCGCCTTGGCCGCCGGAGCCTGCTGGGCCGGCTACATTCTGCTCAGTGCCGCACTGGGTGACCGCACCAGCGGCGGTGGCGGGCTGGCCATCGCGATGGCCTTCGGCGGCGCGCTCATGGTCCCGGTCGGCATCGCCGAAGCGGGTAGCATGCTGTTCCATCCCTCCGTCCTCGCCGCCGGATTCGCGGTCGCGATGCTGTCGTCGGTGCTGCCGTATTCGGTGGAACTCGAAGCGCTGCGGCGCATTCCACCGCCCGTGTTCGGCGTACTGATGAGCATGGAACCCGCGGCCGCAGCACTCGCCGGACTGATCGTCCTCGGTCAGATCATGAATCCGGGGCAATGGGCGGGCGTCATCTGTGTGGTGGCGGCCTCCATCGGAGCGACCCGAACCGCTCGGCGACAGTAGCGGTCAACAGTCCGCGCTACCGGGGGCGAAGATCGGGATCTCACACCACCACGGTTTGATCACCGGCGGCGTCGCCGGTGCGCCCGCGACGATCCAGTCGCCCTGTACCGATACCTCGCGACGGGACAGCGGTTCGTTGGCGGGGCCGGTGGCGACGGATCCGTCGAGGTTGAATTTGCTGCCGTGGCAAGGGCAGTTGATGGTGCCGCCCGCGATTTCGTTGAGTGCACAGCCCTGATGTGTGCAGATCACCGAGAAGCCCTGGTAATTACCGGGATTCGGTTGCGTCAGCACGGTATCGCCGAGAATGAGTCCGGAGCCGACCGGTACGTCGGAGGCGCGGGCCAGGGCGTTCTCGGGTGCGCCCTCCTCGGTGATCTGCGGGGTCGGAGCGGGTTGTTCTTGGACCTGCTGCTGGGCGGCGGGTAGTGGGGCGAACGCACCGGCGACGATCCAGTCCCCCTGTACCGAGATGGTGCGCGCGGCCAGCGGCTGGGTGGCAGGACCGGTGGCGACAGATCCGTCGAGGTTGAATCTGCTGCCGTGGCACGGACAATTGATGGTGCCGCCGCTGATCGTGTCGACAACACACCCCGCATGCGTGCAGATCACCGAAAAAGCCTGGTAATTACCGGGACTCGGTTGGGTGACGACAGTATCGCCGAGCAGCACCCCGGAGCCGATCGGCACATCGGAGGTGCGGGTGAGCGCGGTGCCCGGCGTCGGTTCGGGGCCAGCCTGCACCTGCTCGGTCGGCGGTGGCGGCGGTGGTTCGGCGGTGGGAGCTGCGGTGACCGAACCCGATGTCGTCGCGGGCGCTGCGGTGGAAGTGGTTGTCGGCGTTGACGAGCGCTCGCCCGTCGAGCAGGCCGCGACAAATGCCGCGGCCCCTGCTCCGATGACGATTGCTCGACGGTTGAAGTGTTCTACACTCATCGCGACCTCGGCGTTCTCGACACATTGTCCTAGGTGTTACGGGATAGCCGCCGATTCGGTTCGAGGTCGTTTCGCATTCGCGCGAACATTGGCGCTGCCTACCGCCCGGCTGAGACTGGGACCGGGCGGGGCAGCTACCGGACATTGAACGGAATACTCCTGAGACCACGGCTAGGTGTTCGATGAGAGTCTGCTGAGAAACCCGCTGCCCGGGTTCTCGGCCTACGCTGGTGCGATGCGGGCGATTGCGTACTACGACTACGGCGGGCCGGACGTACTGCAGGTTGTCGACATCCCGATTCCGGAACCGGGCGCTGGTCAGGTCCGGGTAGCGGTGCGGGCTTCCGCGGTGAATCCGGCGGATTGGAAGATTCGTTCCGGCGCATTGTCGTTCGGTGAGCCGGTCTTCCCGCAGTATCCGGGTGGTGAAATCGCGGGCGTGGTCGATGCGCTCGGCCCCGATGTGACCGAGATGGCGGTCGGTGACGAGGTTCTGGGCTGGGCCGTCGCGGCTTACGCCGAATACGCGATCAGCAATGCCGTCGCCAGGAAACCGGCGGAATTGTCCTGGGTCGATGCCGCATCGCTCCCGGTCTCGGTCTCGACCGCGGCGAAAGCGTTGGCGGCATTGAAGTTGCAGCCGGGCGAGACGCTGCTGATCAACGGTGCCGCCGGTGCGGTGGGATCGATGGGCGTGCAATTGGCGGTGGCGGATGGAGTCACCGTGATCGGTACGGCCTCGGCGGCCAATCAGGACATCGTCCGGGAACTCGGCGCGACTGCGACCACCTATGGTGACGGTGTGGCCGATCGCGTCCGCGCACTCGCCCCGGATGGCGTCGACGCGGTGTTCGACGCGGCCGGGCACGGTGTGCTGCCCGCTGCGATCGAACTTCGCGGCGGTACCGACCGAATCGTGACGATCGTAGATCCGGCCGCGCGCGAGCTCGGCGTCACCTTCCTCACCGGCGGCCCGCGGCCCGTCGAACTCCTGCATCAGGTCGCCGAGCGTGTCGCCAGTGGTGCATTCCGGCTGCCCGGGCCGGCGCGGACGTTTCGGCTCGAGCGGGCGGCGGCCGCACAGGAGGAGAGCGAAAAGGGTCGCGGCCCAGGCAAGGTCGTACTCACCGTGAGCTGACCGTCTCAGAACGCCTTGTTGCGAACGACAATGGGCGTAGCATCTCTTCTTGCCGTGTTGTGCCGACCTGGGGCCGCGGTGCGGAGGAAGGCGGGGCGCGATGGCCGGGAGTCCATCGGCTGACGGAACGGGCCGGGGGGTGCTCGATGCCGGTTTCCAGATCCTGGAGGCGATTTCGGCGGCGCCGGAGGGCTGTGGTCTATCGCAACTGGCCCGGTCCACCGGGCTGGCGAAGGCCACCGCGTATCGGTTGGCCGAGCAGTTGGTGGTGCTCGGCGCGGTGCAGCGGGTGGAGCAGCGGTATTTCGTCGGTGAGCGGATGGCGGAGTTGGGGCGGCGCTGGCAGGCGGCGCCGACGCTGCGCCGGGCCGCGCAACGACCCGCCCGGGTACTGGCGGCACTGACCAATTCGACGGTCGCGGTCTGTGTTCTCGATGCGGGCGAGATCCGGCTGGTGTCCGGGATCAAGGGCGCGGAATTCTTTCTCAACACCACCGCGGACCCCGAGGTGGTGTATCGGACCGCGATGGCACAGGTGCTCTATGCGGGACGTGCCGACAACTCCGTACCACCACCTACCTATTCGCCCGCCGAATGGCATCGCGTGCGCACCGGAATCGCCGATGCCGGAATGATTTCCGTCGACCACCACGAACTGATCGCCGGAATCTGTTGTGCCGCAGCCGCAATTCGCCGACCTGACGCATGCGATGCGGCCGCCATCGCTTGTATGTCACTGTCGCAACAGTTTCCGCCGAATCTGCCCGGGCTGGTCGCACATGCGGCGCGTGAAATCGAGAAGAATCTGCGCTGATCGGTTCGCTCAATGGACCGGGTCGTATCTGCCCGGTGGGGGCGGGAATCAGGATGGGTGGGCCGTCGTACGCCGTGAGTGAGAGCTGATCCATTAATGAGAGCATCGCGTAGCGATTCGATAAGGGGCGGTGGTCGGGTGACGGGTGGGCGAGCATCGCGTAGCGATTCGATGAGGGGTGGTGGTCGGGTGACGAGTGGCCAAGACTCGGATCTTTGGGGCAACCGCTATGTCTCCTCATCCATAAGCGAGGACGGCCGACCACGATTCCTGGTCCGCGGCACCCGGATCACCCTGTGGTTCGTCTACGAAACCCAGCGCCTCTCCGCCCATGCGGGCGCCAACACCGTGCTGTTCGAGGTGGATGCCGACAGCGGTGTCCTGAAAACCCGATCACCCTTCAGCACCGTCCTGTCCTACCCGCGGGAACTCACCGACCAGGACATCTGGTTGACCGAATTCCTCCTGCTGGCCCCTGCCTGGACCACGATCAACGGCACGCTCATCCTCACCGACGATCGAACCCGCATCGAGCTGGAGCAAACCGCGGACCGCCCCTGAGCGGTGGGTCATTCCGGTCGGTGGGTCATTCCGGCTGGGTGAGAAAGCTTTCGACCACCCGGCGGACCTTGTGCGCCGCGTCGGTATCACCGAGCCGCAGGGCAGTATTGGCCGAGCACAGGACGGCGTCGATCTGGAAAGCGGCGAGATCGGTATCCAGGTCCGCGATATCGCCCGCATCGACGGCGCGTCGGAGTTCGCGGGCGATGGTCGACATCCAGTCCTGCTGGTCGCGGACGAGGGCATCGCGGACCGGTCCCGGACGGCTGTCGAAGTCCGCCATATTGGCGACGCGGTAGCACCCGCCCGCGAACAGCGGTGTTTCGGCGTAGTTGATCCAGTGTTCGATCAGCGCGCGAAGGCGTTGTACGCCTTGGGGTTGCGCGCGTGCGGGGCGAATGACGGCGTCGATGAACATCTCGCGGGCCAGGTCGAGTGCCGCGAGTTGCAGGGTTTCCTTCGTCTTGAACAGCGTCTGCACCCCCGCCTTGCTGAGGCCGGTATCGGTCGCCAGTTTGCCGAAGCTCAAGCCGTCGAGGCCATCGAGGGAGGCGGTGTCGACGGCCTGGCGGAGCACGAGCTGGCGACTGCGCGCGCCGCGCAGCAGACGCTTGTCCTCGGGCCCACCCGCGACCCGACCACCACCACTTATCGAATCACCGCGCGATGCTGCCCTCATGCTGGCACTCGCTTACCGAGTTGGTGCGCAAGGGATTTGACGACCTCGGCCGCCAAGACCGCCTGTCCCGAGGCAGCGAAGTGGATGCGGTCCGCGCTCAACAGGTTCGCGCGGTCGTTGATCGGGTGATCCCACATGTCGACGACCAGCGCGCCGTGTTCGGCGGCGAGGCGGCGGGTGATGTCGTTGACCATGCGCACCCGCTCGCGCCAATCCGGAAAGACCGGCACGACATAGGCTTTGCCCAAGGTGAAGGTCAGCAGCTGGGCCCCGGTCCCGGCGGCGAATCGGTACATCGTGCGCAGTGTCTCCTCGATTTCGGCGAAATCCGGTGTGCGCCGCACGATATCGTTCGCGCCGGACGGCACATGGACCAGGTCGGGTGCGAAGTCGGCCAGCTGATCCGTTTGTTGCCGCAGCGCCTGGGCAGTGGTCGCCCCATTCTGTGCGGTGTTGAGGTAGACCAGGTCGGGGTGGACTCGGCGCAGCGTATCCGCGACGCGATCGGCCCAGCCCAGGCTGGCGTAGCCGGGACTCGGGTCGCCGGTCCCGGCCGAGAGACTGTCGCCGATCACCGCGAACCGGCGCCACGGTGCGTCGAAGAGCAGCGCGGCCGCGTCCAGCGGGGGCAGGCAGAACGGATCGGTTTCCTCGGTGGTCGGGAGCATCGCCGTCGTCATGAATAAAAGAATACGTTCGATCGTATATTTAAACAAGGGGATCGGTTGGCACCATCGCGTGCAGCAGATCGCGCAGGGTCTCCTGCTGGGCCGCGGTGAGTGAGGTCAGTGGTGACCGCGCGCCGAGCAGATCGAGGACCCCGGCCCGCCGCCGCTCCCCGGCGGCCGTGAGAACGATCTGCTTGGCCCGGCGGTCGGTCGGATGCGGTTGCCGCCGAATCAACTGCTGCTGTTCCAGCCGGTCCAGGACGAAGGTTGCATTGGAGGGCTCGCACGACATCCTGGTGGCCAGCTCGCGCGCGGTGATCGGATCCGAGAGTTCGCGCAGGGCGATGACCTGTGACGGCGTCAGGTCGAGTTCCTCGGCGACGCGACGCACATGCACGTCGAGGCGGTGGGTGAACTGATGGACCAGCTTGCAGACATCGCGGTCGATCTCGGTATCCACAGTGAGATGCGCCGACGAGTCCGGCTGGTCGTTCATGCCGTCGAGTCTAGTGTCATGCTTCGAACTGTGATAGTTCTAGTTCAAATCATTTGAGTTAGAACTATCTGGAGTGCGTGTGACTGTCTTTTCGCTCATGTTGGTGGTGTTCAGCCTGACGACCGGTGAGTTCGTGATCGCCGGAATCCTGCCGGACGTGGCGGGTGATCTCACCGTCTCGGTGCCTGCGGCGGGTCTGCTGGTGAGTGCATACGCGCTCGGCATGATCGTCGGCGGGCCGGTGGTTACCGTGGCGACCGCGCGGCTGCCGCGCAAGACGCTCGTCGTCGGCTTGGTTGCGGTGGCCGTCATCGGGAATCTGGGTTCGGCTCTCGCGCCGAACTATTCGACCTTGCTGCTGGCCAGGTTCGTCGCCGGACTCGTCGTCGCAACGTTTTTCGCCGTCGCGATCGCCACGGTCGTCTCGATTGCCGAGCCCGGCCGGGAAGCGTCCGCGGTGGCGCGGGTGGCGCTCGGTATGAATCTGGGCATTATCGGCGGCACGCCGATCGGCACCGTCATCGGCCAACACCTCGGCTGGCGTGCGACATTCGTGTCAGTGGCGCTCTGCGCGACTGTCGCGCTGGGGCTGGTGCTGCGCTTCCTGCCGACGATGCCGGTGGCTTCGAGCGGATCGGTGTTGGGGGAGCTGCGCGTATTCACCGATCGCGGTGTGCAATTGGCGATCGCGCTCACCGCACTCGGCAATGTCGGTGTGGTGACGGTCTTTACGTACTTCACCCCGCTGCTCACCGAGGTCGGCGGCTTCGCCACGGGTGTGGTTCCGGTGCTGCTGCTGGTGTACGGCGCGGGCGCGGTGCTCGGCAATTACCTCGGTGGTCGGCTGGCGGATAAGGTCCCGATGTCATCGTTGGCGGGGCTGCTCGCCGCCCTTGCGGGCACACTGGCGCTGTTCTGGGTGGCCGCTGACATCCAATTACTCGCGGTGGTACTGATTTTCGTGCTGGGTGCGCTGGCCTTCGCGATCATTCCCGGTATGCAGACGCGGGTCGTCGGCGCGGCGGGCGCGGCCCCGACGCTGGCCGTCGCGGTCAATGCCTCCGGCTTCCAACTCGCCGCGGCTTTCGCGGGCCGGATCGGCGGCTGGGTCATCGATGACGGACCCGGCCTGCGTTCGATCTATCCGATCGCCGCCGTCCTCACGGTGACGGGCTTGCTGCTTGCGCTGCATATGCTGCGGCGTGATCGCGAGCACGTGCTCGAATCCAGCTGACCGGTATGTCGTTGAATCTGATTGCTGCACAATCTGTCTCGAGCTGAAACGCTATCATCTGGCTAGGCGCTCTACGGCGTCGCCGACATCAGAAGAGGGGTACGACTGTGAGCATGATTCTCGCCGCGGCACATGACACCTATGGAGCAGTCCTGGCCCAAATCGGCAACCCGACACCGCAGGCGCCACCCGTCGCGGACAAGATCCTGCAGATGGTGCGCTATTTCACCTGGTTCATTCTGCTGGCCGGCGTCACCGCCATCACCTACGCGGGCGGTCGGTTCGCCTGGGAGAAGTGGTCCGGTGGCGGCCTGCAGTCGCCGAAGATGGTGGCGGGAGCCATGATCGGCGGCGTCGTCGCGACCAGCGCGGGCACGATCATGAACGCGGTGATCGGCACCTAGTCTCGCCATTTGATGGAGCAACCCATGCTCGGCCGATGTGGCTCGGGCACGGGTGCTCCGGTGAGTACATCCTCGATCGCGGCGCGTAATTCGTTGCCGGTCACCGGTTTACCGTTGCCCGGCGTGGATTCGTCGAACGCTCCGCGGTAGGCGAGTTCGAGGCGCGCGTCGTAGAGGAAGAAGTCCGGCGTGCATGCGGCGCGGAAGGCCCGACCCACCTGCTGGGATGCGTCGATCAGGTAGGGGAATTTCCAACCGGCGCGGTCGGCTTGGACCCGCAGCTGATCCGGTGCGTCGTCCGGGTAGGCGTCGGCGTCATTGGTGCAGATCGCGACCGTCGGGATTGCCAGCGTGGCGAGTACGTCACCGAGTTTCGACTCGATGTGCCGCACATAGGGGCAGTGGTTGCAGCCGAAGATGACCAGGAGCCCGGGTCCGGCCGTGTAGTCGGCCCTGGCATGGGTGCGACCGTCGAGATCGGGCAGTGTGAAGTCCGGAGCGGGCGTTCCGACCGGGACCATGAGGGATTGAACCGACATGAGGTGCCTCCATCCGAGTCGATGTCGAGCTTAGTGCGCCCGGCCCGAGCTCCGCCCGAATTACTGCACCAGGTCCGCGGGATCGGTATTCGCGCCGCACAGTACGACACAGATCCGCTCACCGGATTCGGGGCGGTAGCCACTGTCAGTGGCGGTCAGGGCCGCGAGAGCCGTCGCGGCAGCGTGTTCCACGGCCAGGCGGCGGTCGTGCCACAGATTTCTGCGGGCCACGATGATGTCCTGGTCGGGGACCAGGATCGAGGTCACGTCGTAGTTCTGGGCCGCATGCAGCGCCAATTCGGTGGCGCGGCGGGCGCCGAGGGAGTCGGCGGCGACCGAGTCCACCGGTGCGTCGACGATCTGCCCGGCCTCGATAGCGGCGTGCAGTGCCCGGCAGTTCTCCGGTTCCACCGCGATCGTCCGTACGCCATAGTGATCCGCGGCGGTGGCGATTCCGGCGAACAGACCGCCGCCGCCGACCGCGACGACGACGGTGTCCAGGCGGGGCAGCTGCCGGTGGATCTCCATCATCAAGGTGCCCGCACCGGCCGCGATATAGGGGTTGTCGTAGGCGTGGGAGAGCAGTGCGCCACTGGTGTCGCCATATTCGTGACAGGCGGCGAGCGCGTCGGCGTACTCGGTACCGACCAGGCGCACCTGCGCGCCGTAGCTGCGCAGCCGCTCGACCTTCACGGCCGGTGCGGTGGTGGGCAGGAATACCGTCGCCCGAACGCCCTGCCCGCGCGCCGCCCACGCGCACGCGAGCCCCGCGTTCCCGCCCGAGGCGATGGTCACGCCCGCATCGGGCAGCGTCCCGGCATCGCGGTGCGCTTGGATGAAGTTCTGTGCCCCACGGGCTTTGAACGAACCGGTGTGCTGCATGAACTCCAGCGCCAGCCACAACTCGTAGGGGTCGGAGCCGATTGTCGGGACCGCGTCACCTGGTGCCAACGCGACCGGCCGCACGTGTCCGGTGATTCGATCGCTCGCGGCCTTGACGTCGCCGTAGGTCAACTCCATCTGTGCTCCTCATACTTCGGCCCGGTAGATCATCTTGCCCCGCAATGGGCCCCGGGCGGTGCGTACCCGTGGCTATTCGCAAACTACGGGCTCGGGAAGGCTCGCGCAGCAGGGCGAGCAGGTCGGTCAGGTGGCGGTCGTAGGCCGCCTGACCGAAGACGGGGGTGTCACGCATGGTGAAGCCGTGGCGGGTATTCGGGTAGACCACCGAGGTGTAGTGCACATGCGCGGCGTCGAGGGTCTTGTCGAGGCGGGTGATCTGCTCCGGTGGCATCGAATCATCCTGGCTCGCGTGCGCGATCAACAGTTCGGCGGTGATACCTGCGGCGCCGTGGTGCGGACTGTCGGGTTGCTCGTCCACGGCCAGGCGGCCGCCGTGGAAACTCGCCGCCGCGGCAATGCGATTCCCGAACGCGCCAGCGGTGCGCAAGGCGAGTTTGCCGCCCATGCAGTATCCGGTTACGGCCACCGGACCCGGCCTGACGAACCCGGCGGCGTTGAGCCATTCGAGATAGGTTTGCGCGTCCTGCATCGCTTTCTCGGGTGTGAACGCTGCCCGCACCGGGCCAAGTGCGGCAAAGAATTTCGCGTGCGCCGCCGGGTCGGCGGATTCGGGCATCGGCAGCACCGGGGCGCGCCCGGTTCGGTAGAAAACATTGGGCGCCAAGACAATGAACCCATTACCCGCGATGGCTTCCATCATTTCGCGCAGACACGGGCGCAGGCCGTAGGCATCCATATAGAACAGCACGCCGGGATGGGTTGCGCCGTCATCGGGTCGGGCCAGGTAGGAGTCGGCACTGCCGTCGGCGGTGCGGACATCGAGCGTGCTGAATGCGACGGGCATCGTCATGGAGTTCCTTCGAGACGAATAGCGGCGAGAGCGACGCCGACAAGTATCGCGCCCTCCGGATTTTCGATATCGGCCGAGTCCTCTTATTTGCGAACGAATTGCCAATTTTCGCGCCATGTAGTCTGCGTCCATCTGGAAGTTGTAGTCATGCTCTGTCGAAGAGAGGTTGACCTGTGAAACTGATCTGGATGACGGTGGCGGCAGCATTGGCTGTCGCTGTGGCGGGGTGTTCCGATGACAAGTCCACGACGGCCGCGTCGGCATCCTCGGCCGCGTCGGAATCGAGTTCGGTGAGCGCGATGCCCGCCGCGACCGAAAACGAGGAACCCGGCAGTGGCATGCGAATTCCGCTGGGGGAGACCAAGAAAGTGCCCATTCCCGCCGACGCCGTCATGGATATCAAGGTGCCCGTCGACTGGGGCGCCGGCACCATGAGCCTGCGCTGCACGGTGACCGACAGCACCGGCCGCAACGAAGACCTCCGTTCGACCGACATCAAGAAGCCGGAAACAATCGACGGCAAACAGTGGATGACCCTGTGGACCTTTTCCTCCCCAGCGGGCGCCGAGGTCACCGTCGGATGCAAGGATCCGGAGTCGAAGATCGCCGCGGGCGCCGATCCGGCGATTCGGGTCGTCCCGCGCGGTATCACTCCGCATTGACCTCACCGTCGGTCGGTGACCAAACCCAGTTGGCGCAGGGCGAGTTCGGTATCGCCGCTGACCCGCACCTGGTCGAGGATCTCCGCGTCTGTCGGATCGATCCGGCCGGTGCCGAGGCGGCCCAGCGTGTGCAGATCGGTGGTGACGGTGGCGGCCGCGCCGTCGAGCTCGCCGGGGTCACGGTCGTGCGCCCATCGTTGATCGTGATGGCCGCCGCGGAGCCCTCGATGTGGAACTGGATCGTCGCGCGCATATCCGCGGGCGGGTGATCTGCCCGGATATCCGCGGCCTCGGGTGGTCCGAAGGATCCGGTGGCGGGTACACATTCGAACGATTGGCACGTGACCTCGTCGAATTGATGGATCGGCTCGGCGTGCATCGGGCGCGAGTGATCGGCCGCGATTGGGGATTGGTCGTCGGATATCGCGCATGTTTGAACTGGCCCGAGCGGTTCGGGCAGTTCGTCGCACTGGCCGGTGTGCATCCGTGGACGGTCGATGGCGTGCGGCCAGCGGTATTCACCAGGCCGTGGCACGTCTATACGCTTGCCGCACTAGGGCGTTCGCGATCGTTGCAGGCCACGCTGGCCGCCCGGAGTCTGCGTGCATGGCGGCACCACGGGCGATTCAGCGACGCGGAGGCCGCGGTCTATCTGGCCCGGATGCGGACGCCGGGCGCGCACGCGGCGACCATCGATTTCAATCGCAACGTGGTCTTGCACGAGATCCCGCATTTCGCGCGGCACTATCGGATGATCCGACTGCGAGTGCCGACCCTGCACCTCAACGGTGCCAGCGATCCACTCTCCGAAGGCGTGCCGAACAGCTATCGCGATTACGCCGACGATATGCGCCTCGAATTGATCCCGGAGTGCGGTCACTTCGTGCCGGAGGAACAGCCGCAATGGTTGGCCGACCGGCTACTGACATTCCTCGATTGAGGCGCGACGTTTCGCAGCGGCGCCGAGAGTAGCCTCGGACTCGTGGCAGAGGTGGTGTCGGGGTATCGGGAGCGGCGGTCGCGGCTCGCGGATGCCGTGGTGTGGACGAACACCAACATCACCGGGACGACGGCGTTGCCGGTGCTGCCGGATGGCTGTATGGATCTGCTGTGGAGTGATGGCAGATTGCTGGTCGCCGGGCCGGATACGCGGGCGTATCCGGCCGATGGTCGGGTCGGGACGCGGTGGGTCGGGATTCGGTTCGCGCCGGGGTATGCCCCCGCGCTGCTCGGCGTACCCGCGCACGAATTGCGCAATAGGCGTGTGGAATTGGCGGAACTGTGGCCGGCGGCGACGGCGCGGCGGTTCGCCGAACAGGTTGGGGCGGCGCGGGACCAGCCCGCCGCGCTGGAGGCGATCGCATTGCGACGGGCGTACGACACCGAGCCGCCGGATCCGGTGTTACGGCGGATCGTCGGTGCACTGGATGCCGGATGGTCGGTCGCGGCGACCGCCGAAGCAGCCGGACTCGGTGCGCGGGTGCTGCATCGGCGATCGCTCGCGGCATTCGGCTACGGGCCCAAAACATTGGCCCGCATCCTGCGGCTGCAGCGGGCACTCGCGGTGGCGCGCAGCGGAGTGCCGCTTGCGGACACCGCATTTCGCACGGGATTCGCCGACCAAGCCCATCTGGCGCGCGACGTGCGCGAACTGGCCGGAATGCCGTTGAGCGAGTTGCTGGCTCGCTCATAGCGCGGTGACCGGGATCAACCGGGCAGTGGTGCGTACAAATCGACGCCGTTGCCGTCCGGATCCAGGATCGTGGCGTAGCGCTGGCCCCAGAAGGCGTCCCATGGCTTCAGTTCGCCGTGGTAGCCCGCGTCGACGAGTTCGCTGTAGACCGCATCGACTTCGGCTGGGTCCGCGCACTGGAACGCCAATCCGATCCGGCCCGCGGCCGTCGGTCGCTGCCAGTCGGCGTGGAAGGACTTGACGACCGCCTCGGTATCCAGCGCGACGCGCACGCCGCCGGGCAGCGTGGCTTCGATGTGGCCCTCGCCGTCCGCACCCTCCGGGAACGCGAGACCCAGGCATCGGTAGAAGGCGAGCGAGGCGGCCATATCGCTGACGACAATGCCGATGACGTTGAGTTGTGGAGTCATATCCGCAGCGTATGCCGCATATCGGCAGGCGTATTGAACAAATCGGACTCAGCAGGCGGTGGCCGGAATCAGCTCGGCGATCAGGTTCTCCACCAGGATGCGGATCCGATCGCGGATCGAGCGCACGATCGCGATGTCCTCGCCGGTCGGATCGGGCAGCATCCAGTCGCGATAGCTGATGCCGGGGAAGAACGGACATACGTCGCCGCATCCCATGGTGACGACAACATCGGACATCGCCACCGCATCGACGGTCAGCGCTTTCGGCACCTGTGCGGAGATGTCGATATCGAGCTCGGCCATGACCGCGACGGCTGCCGGGTTGAGTTCGTCGGCGGGCACGCTGCCCGCGGAACGCACATCGATGCGGTCACCGGCGAGCGTGTCGAGCAATGCGGCGGCCATTTGCGACCGGCCAGCATTGTGGACGCAGACGAACAGCACGCTGGGCTTGTGAGCCATGTGCGGGAAAACCTTTCGGGCTGGTGAATCGGAGCTGTGCTGGGCGCGATGTCGGAAATGTCGGGCAAGGTGTACGGGGTCCGCGTCGTAGGGTGCGTGCGTGATACGTATACCAGGGCGGGGGGAAAGTGTTTCGCGACGAGGGGGCCGACTTTGCCCACCAAGACATCTCGAAGCCGGTCGCTCGAGAGTTGTTGCCGCGCGCGAGATATCGACCGAGAAGAAACCGGTCGGTCATGAATTCTGTATTTTGCCTGCACACAACGGGCCCGCGGTGCCGAATCGGCAACCGCGGGCCCTTTCGTCGTGACGCTCGTCGCAGTCGAGCGCGCCGCCCTCACATGGGGCGCAGATCAATGACCTTGCGCAGTCGCGCGCGATCGCGCTCCAGCCGACGCGCTTCGTACGCGATCGGGAAGTAGCGCAGCCGCTCCGGCAACAGCGGTACCGTGCGAGCGATGAACCAGCCCAGTGCCTTCAGCTTGCGTTCATCGGATTCGGTCCAGGTCAGTCCGAGCTTGCGACGCGCGACCTCCGGGGTGGTGCCGACGGTGACGAAGTACTGCAGCCAGCCGACAGGCGCGACGGCACGCTTCCAGAACGGGCGCAGTACCCGCGGCAACTGGCTCGGCGGGGCGATCGACCGGATCACCCGCAGGTAGTCGTGTGCGGTGCCGGTCTCCTGTAGATGGTTCTCCACCACATCCGTGAAGAACTTCTCGAATTCTGCGTAATTCGCCGGAATCTCCTTGGGTGCCACCGAGAAATTGCGCATGAGTTGCACCGTCTCCTGGTAGTACGCCTCCTTATCGGCCGCGGTGAGCGGGCGGCGGGAGAAGTACTCGGCGTTCTCGGTGAACGCGAAGGTGCCGGTATGCAGGACCCAGGCCCACGGTCCGGAGGCCAGCGCCTTGTGTCGTACGCCGTCCGCGGTGGTGTTGAGCGACGCGTGCATCTTGCGCAGCCGATCCGCCTCGGCGATCGCTTCGTCGCCGCCGTAGATCCACATCATCACCGAACCGATACTGCGTACCGCGCGTCCGAGCGGATCGGTCCGGAAGGTGGAGTGCTCATCGACCACGGCGGAGATGGTCGGCTCCATGGTCTGCAGCAGGAACGCTGATCCGGCCGTCAAGGAGAAGGTAATCAACCCGGTCTCGTCCCACATCCGCGTACCCGGTGCGAACGGTCGGCGCTCCGGCGCGGTCGGTGAACTGGTATCGAGCGCGGCGGCGGTCATTGCGATCTCCTTTGATCGGCCATTTCAAGAGCTTGAGAGACTTAGTGTAATAATCTCTCATAGAGTTGGCTTGTCGTCGTGGCCGACCGATCGCGGTGGGCAGAGATGGCGCAGCGCCCTAGGCTGATCCGATATGACGACCGACTGGCGCAAACGTGACGGACGGATCGGCGTGCTCACCGGCGCGGGCATATCCACTGATTCCGGCATTCCGGACTTCCGTGGCCCGCGAGGCGTGTGGACGAAGGATCCCATCGCCGAACTGCTGTCGACCTATGACGCCTACCTCGCCGATCCGGAGCTGCGCAAACGGTCCTGGCTGGCCCGGCGCGACAACCCGGCCTGGCAGGCCGAGCCGAATGCCGCGCACACCGCACTCGCCGACCTGGAGCGCGCCGGACGCACCATCACGATCATCACCCAGAACATCGACCGGCTGCACCAGCGTGCCGGATCCTCGCCGGGTCGGGTCATCGAGATCCACGGCAATATGTTCGAAGTCGTCTGCGTCGGTTGCGATTACCAGACGACGATGGCCGCCACGCTGGTTCGCGTGGCCGCGGGTGAGGCGGATCCGCCGTGCCCGGCATGTGGCGGCATCCTGAAATCCGCGACCATCATGTTCGGCCAGCAGATGGACCGGCGCACCATGACCAAGGCCGCGCTGACCGCCGAGGCCAGCGATATCTTCCTGGCCATCGGCTCCTCGCTCCAAGTGGAGCCCGCGGCGTCGATGTGCGCGATCGCCGTCGACAGCGGCGCCGATCTGGTCATCGTCAATGCCGAGCCGACGCCCTACGACGGCATCGCCACCGAGGTCATCCGCGAACCCATCGGCACCGCCCTCCCGCGCCTGGTGTCCGAAATACTCGCTTAGCTGACCACGCGACTCGACCCCGACGGAGCGAGTCTTACGAGTGACCGTTCGCGGCCCGTCTCGGGTCCGAGGGGTCGAAGCGATACGCCGAAGGCGCGAGTCTCGGCCATGGTGCGGGTGTACATCCGGTGCCGAACGATCCGCACCTCGGCGACCACCACGGAGCGAGTCTTACGAGTGACCGTTCGCGGCCCGTCTCGCGTCCGAGTCGTCGAAGCGATGCGCCGAAGGCGCGAGTCTCGACGGCTCGGACGCGAGACCAAGGGGGCCGCGAACCCGCCGCGCCGAAGGCGCGGCAATCAGACACAGCCCAGTACGCGCTCGATGTAAGCGTTGGTGAAGCGGCCCTTCGGGTCGAAGCGGCGGCGCACCTCGGCGAAACGATCCCAGTCCGGATACCGCGGCCGCAGCGTTTCGGCGGTCTGGAAGTGGCGCTTACCCCAGTGCGGGCGACCGTTGTACTTGTCGAAAACCGCTTCGCAGGCGCGGAAATACGGTTCGAAGTCCATCCCGCGATATTGGTGCACGGCGATGTAGCAGGTGTCGCGGCCACCGGCGGGGGACAGGAATGCGTTATCGGGGGCGACCCAGCGCACCTCGATCGGCATGGGCGTATCGAACTTCGCCGATAGCTCCTTGATCTCGCGGATGGCGGCGACGGAATGCTCGCGCGGGATCGCGTACTCCATCTCGGTGAAGCGAATCAGGCGGGGCGAGGCGAAGACTCGATAGGAGCGGTCGACTTGGCGACGGTAGCTGCCCGCGTACGCCGCGCCGCGATGGATCCACGGCACCAGCCCCGGCCGCCGCTTGCCGAGCCGACACAGTGCGTCGAAGGCGTAGTTGGACATCAGGATGTCGGCGAACCAGTCGGCGGCCTTACCGCGCGGCTGCTCCGGCAGGTCGACGGGGTTGTTGCGCTTGGTCATCGCCAGCGGACTGTGCCCGAACAAGTAGAACTCGAAGTGCTCGTTGCCGTCGATATGGGCGTCCAGATCGGCGAGGACCTCCTCGACCGGCACCGGCCGCTCGATCCCCTCGAGTACGAACGACGGCACCAACTGCAGCGTGACCGCGCTGACCACGCCGAGCGCGCCGACGCTGACCCGCGCCGCGCGCCAGCCGTCCGGATCGGTCTGCTCGTTCACCTCGACCCGGCTGCCGTCGGCGAGCACCAGTTCGATGGATTGCAGTGCGGCCGAGAGGTTTTGCAGGGTCGCGCCGGTGCCATGGGTGGCGGTGGCGGTGGCGCCAGCGATGGTCTGTACGTCGATATCGCCCAGATTGGGGAACGCCAGACCGAGCGGATGCAGTGCGGTGCTCGCGGCATTGAGGGTGATGCCCGCCTCGACTCGGACGCGGCCGGTCTCCCGGTCCACGGTGAGGATACGGTTCATCTCGGCGAGGTTCAGCAGGATGCCGTCGGTGAGTACGGCTTCGGTGAAGGAATGCCCTGCTCCGGCGACGCGTACAGTCTGTCCGGTCGTGGCGGCGCGGCCGATGATCGCGGCCAGTTCTTCAGTGTTGCGAGGAGTGGCGATAGCTGCCGGTGTGCACTGCTGATCTCCGGCCCAGTTCCGCCACGAGTTGGTCATGCGTCCAACTTTAAGGGACCGGCGACATACGCGCTAGATGTGTCCGACTTTTTGCGCTAGCGCTTTCGGCCCGCGCAGGCGAAAGACTTCGCCTGTTCGACTTCCTCGTCCGTCAATGGGGGTGCCGGTAGCGGTCGACGTGGCGCGGCATCGCTGCGTACGCCGTTGAGTGCGATGGCCATATAGCGCTGCCAGGCATTCGGATTCACCGGCTTGGAGAATTCGGCGATGGCGTCGACCATATGGATCAGTGCGAAGAAGTCCGATGGCTCGATATCGGGCTGCAGTGCGCCCGCGTCGCGCGCGCGATCGATGACCGCCGCGACCGTCGGCTTGATCTGGTCGCGCACCTGAGCGAAGCGGTCCACGTCCTCCTCCAGTTCGAGCATGACCTCGCTGAAGCCGCGATTGGTAGCCAGATGGGTGCACGCGTACTCGAAGAACTGGACCAGTCCCAGCCAGGGGTCGGGATGTTTGGCGGCGGTCTCCGCGGCGACGGCGAACTCGCCGACGTTCTGTTCGAAGACCTCGGCGATCAACTCCCTCTTGTTGGCGAAACGCCGGTAGACGGTGCCGACGCCGACTCCGGCACGTTCGGCCACGTCATCGAGGGTGATCTCGAGTCCGTGATCGGCGAAGAGCTGGCGGGCTGCCTCGACGATGCGCTGCTGATTGCGGGCAGCGTCGGCACGTAGGCGCCGAGGTGGAGGCACGGTAGTGGCGTGATTCACAGGAACATCCTAGCAATAAGCGGGATTAAGTGGAGGTGTTGTCTCCGTTATTGTGTTAGCTTAACTCGGTAAGCGGAGATGACTCCTCCGGATAAAGCCTCGAGACAAAGGGGACACATGACTACCACGTTGGACCGTGGGGCACCCGCCCCCGAAAAAACCGACTCGGGCCGCCGTGGCTCGCATGCCTTGCGCTGGTGGGTGCTCGCCGTACTCGGCGTGGCTCAGCTCATGGTCGTGCTCGACGCGACCGTCGTGAATATCGCGCTGCCCGCAGCGCAACTCGACCTCGGTTTCAGCGATGGCGACCGCCAGTGGGTCGTCACCGGTTACGCACTTGCCTTCGGCAGCCTGCTGCTGCTCGGTGGCCGACTCAGTGACCTGTTCGGCCGACGCAACACCTTCATTATCGGCCTGGTCGGCTTCGCCGTCGCCTCCGCGGTCGGCGGCGCGGCGACGAGCTTCGAAATGCTGGTCGCGGCCCGAGTCGGGCAGGGCCTGTTCGGCGCGTTGCTGGCACCCGCCGCGTTGTCGCTGCTGACCGTCACCTTCACCGAACCGTCCGAGCGGGCCAAGGCCTTCGGCATCTTCGGTGCGGTCGCCGGTGCCGGTGGTGCCATCGGCCTGCTGCTCGGCGGCATGCTCACCGAATGGGCGTCGTGGCGCTGGGTGATGTTCGTCAACCTCGGTTTCGCCGCGGTCGCGCTGGTCGGTGCGGTGCTGCTGCTGGCCAAGCATGTGGTGACCGAGCGGCCCAAGCTCGATATTCCCGGCACCATCGTGGTGACCGGCGCGCTGTTCGGCATCGTCTACGGTTTCTCACACGCCGAATCGACCAGCTGGACCAACCCGGTCACCCTCGGCTTCCTGCTCGGCGGCGCGGCACTGCTCGCGGTGTTCGTGGCGATCGAGACCCGGGTCGCGCATCCGCTGCTGCCGCTGCGCATCGTATTGGACCGCACCCGCGGCGGTTCGTTCCTGACGGTGTTCGTCATGGGTATCGGGATGTTCGCGATCTTCCTGTTCCTGACCTATTACATGCAACTGAGCATGGGATACTCGCCGATCAAGACCGGTCTGGCCTTCCTGCCGATGGTGGCGGGCATGGTCGCCTCCTCGACCACGGTGCCCTCGTTGCTGTTGCCCAGGGTCGGTCCGAAGATGGTGGTCGCCGGTGGCTTCCTGGTCGCCGCGCTCGGTATGGCCTGGCTGACCCAGATCAGCCTGGACAGCAGCTATGTCACGAACATCCTGCCCGCGCTGATCCTGATGGGCCTCGGCCTCGGTGGCGCGATGTCGACCGCCTTCCAGGGCGCGACCGCCGGTGTGCACCATGAGGACGCGGGTGTCGCCTCGGCGATGATCAACACCAGCCAGCAGGTCGGCGGTTCGATCGGCACGGCGCTGCTGAGCACCATCGCCGCCTCGGCCGCGACGGACTACCTGTCCTCGCATACCCCGGGCCCGTTGGCAGTCGCGCAGGCGCAGATCGAGAGCTACACCACCAGCTTCTGGTGGGCCACCGCGATATTCGTGGCAGGTGCGGTCATCACCGCATTCCTGATGCCGAATACGGTTCCGGCTCCCTCCGAAGGCGAGCCGGTGATCGTGCACTGAGTTGTTGGCCGCGCCTTCGGCGCGGCGGGTTCGCGGCCCCCTTGGTCTCGCGTCCGAGCCGTCGAGACTCGCGCCTGCGGCGCATCGCTTCGACGACTCGGACGCGAGACGGGCCGCGAACGGTCGCTCGTAAGACTCGCTCCGTGGTGGTCGCCGAGGTGCGGATCGTCAATATCCGGCGTACACCGGCCCAGCTGTCGAGACTTCATCGCATGCGGTTCGACGGCTCGGACGCGGGACGGGCCGCGAACTCCTCGCTCGTCAGACTCGCTCTGTGGTGGCCTGGTGAGTGGTTCATTTACGTTCTGTCCGAATGGCACAACGCCCGCGTCAATGATGCCGCGGGCGTTGTGTCGTTTCCGTGCGTCAGCAGTTGCTCGGTGCCGGAAGGCCTGCGAAACGATCCGAGAGATAGCTGAATGCCCGTGGTGCGCCCGCGTAGATCGCCGCGACGTGGTCGGCGCCCGGGATCATATCGAGCAGTACCGGGGTGCCCGCCGCGCAGTAGCGGCCCATCACCTCACGAGCCAGCCAGGGGTCGACCTCGTCGTCGGTGCCGTGCCATTCGTATATCGGCGCGCGCGGTATGCCGGGATAGTTCGCCAAGCTGTTCTCGTGCATTACCCCGATCGCGGCGGCGTCCGCGTCGAACACCGAGCCGGTGAAGACATCGTCGAAATCTTTGTACGCGCCCGCGTCGATGATCTCGGTGGTGCAGGCGTTGGCGACCTGCGCGCGCAATGCCCAGCCCGCCGGATTGAGGAACCGCTCCATCGTCAACTGGCCCGGATATTCGCGCTCCAGCCCGATACCGGCCGCGAAACCGAGGCCGAACAGCCGATTCGGCTGCTGGCCGACCTCGCGGGCGAGTTCGCCGATACTCACCGGGACGCCGCCCTGCGCCACCCCGACGATCGGCAGTTCCGGCGCGTACTCCGGGGCGAGTGCGGCCGCGAATCCGGTCGCCATGGCGCCGCTGGAGTATCCGGCCATGCCGACCGGGCTGTCCGCGAGATCGGCTGGGGGGAACCGCTTTACGGCCCGGATGCCGTCGAGGGTCAGCCGGCCGCCGAGGCGGGCCGCGCCGTAGGCGCTGGTCGGACCGAAATGGTCCGGAACGGCCACCGCCCAGCCGCGGGCCAGCAGCACGTTGAGCGCGGGCGCCTCCTGCATGCCGCCGTCGAAGAGGCTGTGCGAGGGCGCGCATTGCAGGCCGAGCGAATTGATGAACGGCTGATATGACACCAGCGGCCGATTGAGTCCGCCGCCCACCGGTAGCAACACCGTGGTAACGGCCGCGATCGGATCGCCCGCCGAATTGGTCGATCGGTACAGCAGTTGCCATGCCGTCGCGCCCGGAAAGCCCACCGCGGCCACCGGCCTGCTGCGGATCACATCGCCGGGCTGGAAGTTGCCCACATCCGGTGGCGCCCAATAGAAACCGTCCGGATCCGGAATCGGATAGATCGGCTGCGCCATGGCGGGCGGTACGTGGCCGAGTCCGGCCAGCGCGGCCGCCAAGATCGCGACGCCGAATCGCCGGACCGAAGGTTGCCGGATGCGGCGCATCGATCTGGCGAACAGTTGCTGGTACCCGATTCGGCGGCCCCGCTCCGTATTCCGAAGTGCGTTGGGTACAGCCCATCGTGCCGCCATCATCGCTCCCGACCTGTGTCCGTAGGGGTTAGGTGGGAACTTCGGCCAAACCTTCCAGGCATTCGTACGTGCTACGGGCCACCATGTCAACGAACGGCGCTGTTCGTGGTGCGCGCCCTGACGTAGTGACTGCTCGCAGGTCACTCGAAAGGTCTGTCCCGGATGTTCGGGTCGCCCAGTGACCGTTAGCATTGCGGCGGTGGTGCTCATGGTGATCTCCCTCGGCGGTGGTCCCGGCGCGCTGCCGCGCTATGCCATCGGCGTATGGTTGCCGCCGCAACCGCACCAGGTCCCCTGGTCGGCCTTCGTGATCAACATCATGGGATGCTTTGCGATCGGAATTCTGATGGTTCTGATCACCGGAGTATGGGTAGCCCACAGACTGCTCCGCCCCTTACTCGGCATCGGCTTGCTCGGCGGCTTCACCACTTTTTCCACGTACAGCCTCGAGGTTCGTAGACTGCTCGAATCATGTGCTGCGATCGAGGCGCTCGGCTATCTCGGGGGACGATGGTTGCGGCATTGGGGGCGGCCGTGCTCGGCATGAGTGTGGCGCGATGGGCGGCTGGTACGGGCACGACAGACGAGTTGAACAGTGGAGAGCACGACGGAAGGGGGTCAGGCGATGATTGATTCACCGGCGGGCACTGGTCCGGCGGCGGGACAGTGGCAGTCGGCCGCGCGGCTGACGGTGCTGCTCGACGAGGACGACAAGTGGCGGCACGGGCCCCTGTACCACGAGATCGTGCGCCGCGCCCGCGACGCCGGATTGGCCGGTGCCAGCGTGTGGCGCGGCGTGGAGGGCTACGGCGCTTCTTCGCGCATCCACACCAGCCGCATCCTGGATCTGGCCGAACACCTACCTGTGCAGGTGATGGTCGTAGACGAGGCGCAGCGGCTGCGGGCCTTCGTCCAACAGAATTCCGAGGTGCTCGCCGGGGTGAATGTCACGCTATCCGAAGTCGAGATCTGGCATCCGACTCTAGGGGTTGCCCGATGACCGTCCTGATCGTCGTGCGGGGTGGCATGTTGGGCGCACCCACGAGGTACCTCATCGACCGCGCGATTGCCGCGCGATTCGAATCTCTGCTGCCGCTGGGCACTTCGACCGTTAACATTGTCGGTTCGGCGTTGCTCGGGGGACTGATCGGCGCCGGTGCGAACAGCTGGCTGTCGGCTGCCGCGGGAACGGGCTTGTGTGGTGCGCTCACCACATTCAGCACGTTCGGCTACGAGACGATCGGGCTCGCCGCCGGAGGCGCCAACGCCTATGCGACGGGCAATGTGGTGCTCAGCGTCGCGGCCGGCCTGGCCGCGGCGTTCGTCGCCGCGGCCACGACCCAGTGGTCGTGGCCATGATTTTGATGACGAGCCGGGCGCAGCCGACACGGAAGGGAGACCCGAGCATGGCCCATGATCGAGCCGGGCGACCCGCGCGTCCCACCGACCTCGAGGACATCGCGCGTCTGGTGACGGCCTACTACAGTCGTATCCCGGATCCGGCCGATCCCGCGCAGCAGGTGGCCTTCGGCACCTCGGGACATCGGGGTTCGAGTCTGGACAGCGCGTTCAACGAGGCGCACATCCTGGCCATCACCCAGTCGATCGTGGAATACCGTGCCACGCGCGGGATTACCGGTCCGGTTTATCTGGCCCGCGACACCCACGCACTCTCGGAACCAGCGTGGACCACCGCGCTGGAGGTGCTCGCCGCCAACGACGTGACCGCGATGATCGATGCCCGCGACCGCTACACCCCGACGCCCGCGCTGAGCCATGCCGTGCTGCGTCACAATCGCGGCGGCGCCAGGCATCAGGCCGATGGCATCGTCGTCACGCCCTCGCACAATCCGCCGCGCGACGGCGGCTTCAAATACAACCCGCCACACGGTGGTCCGGCCGATACCAAGGCCACCGACGCCATCGCCACCAGGGCCAACGAACTGTTGTACAACGGGCTGGCCGGTGTGCGGCGCACCACGCTGCGGCATGCGCTGGAGAACGGCGTCGAGCGCTACGACTACCTCGACCACTACATCGCCGATCTGCCGAATGTGTTGAACCTGGACGCCATTCGGGGTGCCGGGATCCGGCTCGGCGCGGATCCGATGGGCGGTGCCAGCGTCGACTATTGGGAGGAGATCGGGCAGCGCTACGACCTCGAGCTCGAGGTGGTCAACCCGTTCGTCGATCCGACCTGGCGGTTCATGACCCTGGATGCCGACGGCAAGATCCGGATGGATCCGTCCTCGCGCTACGCGATGGCCTCGCTGATCGCCATCAAGGACGATTACGACATTTCCACCGGCAACGACGCCGACGCGGACCGGCACGGCATCGTCACCCCCGACGGTGGCCTGATGAATCCGAACCACTTCCTCGCGGTCGCCATCGAATATCTCGTCGCGAACCGGATGGGCTGGGACGCGCTGACCAAGATCGGCAAGACGGCGGTGAGTTCGTCGATGATCGACCGGGTGGTCAGCGTGCTCGGGCGCGACGTGTACGAGGTGCCGGTCGGCTTCAAATTCTTCGTACCCGGATTGTTCAGCGGCAGCCTGGCTTTCGGCGGTGAGGAGAGCGCGGGCGCGTCGTTCCTGCGGATGGACGGCACCGTGTGGACCACCGATAAGGACGGCATCCTGCTCGCATTGCTGGCCACCGAGGTCGCCGCGGTCACGGGGCAAAGTCCGTCGGCGCGCTACGTCGAACTCGAGAAGCGCTACGGCAGTCCGGCCTATGCGCGGATCGATGCCGCCGCGACCCCGGAACAGAAAGCGCTGCTCGCGAGGTTGACACCGGACATGATCACCACAAAGGAGATCGCCGGTGAGCCGATCACGGCGGTGCTCACCAGGGCGCGCGGCAACGGCGCGCCGCTCGGCGGATTGAAGGTCACCACCGAGAATGCGTGGTTCGCGGCGCGGCCGTCGGGAACCGAGGACAAGTACAAGATCTACGCGGAGTCGTTCGAGGGGCCCGCGCATTTGGCACAGGTGCAGGCGGCCGCGGAGGAAGTGGTGGGGCAGGCGCTGTCCGGTGAGTGATAGGTCTATCAGGGCGCTACCGGTCGAGATCTGGGTCTTGGTCGGCGCGTCGTTCGTCATCGCCGTCGGATTCGGTCTGGTGGCACCGGTGCTGCCGCAATTCGCACGTGGATTCGGGGTCGGTGTCGCCGCCGCATCGGCGATCGTCAGTGCGTTCGCGTTGATGCGGCTGCTGTTCGCGCCGGTCAGCGGGCGATTGGTGCAGCGGCTCGGGGAGCGGTCGGTCTATCTGGGTGGACTGTTGATCGTCGCGGTGTCCACCGGGGCGAGTGCGTTCGCACAGAGCTATTGGCAGCTGCTGGTTTTGCGATCGGCTGGCGGTGTCGGGTCGACCATGTTCACCGTATCGTCGCTGGCGCTGGTGATCCGGATGTCACCGCCCGGACAGCGCGGCCGGGTGTCGGGGCTGTGGTCGACGAGCTTTCTCATTGGATCGGTGAGCGGGCCGCTGGTCGGCGGTGCGCTCGCCGGGCTCGGGTTGCGTGCGCCATTCCTGATCTATGCGGCGGCGCTGCTGCTCGCCACCGCGGTGGTCTATGTGAACCTGCGGCATTCGACCCTGGCCGCACCTGAACCGGTCGGCGGACTGCGGCTGATGTCGTTCCGCGAGGGGCTGGCCCGGCCGGAGTATCGCGCGGTGCTGCTGTCGAACTTCGCCAATGGCGCGGCGGTATTCGGGGTGCGGATGGCGTTGGTGCCGCTGCTCGTTGTCGAAGTACTGCATCAGAAACCGGGTATGGCCGGTGTGACATTGACGGTATTCGCGGCGGGCAATGTGGCGGTGCTGTTCGCCTCCGGGAGGCTCTCGGACCGCTTCGGACGCAAGCCGTTCCTGATCACCGGATCCCTGATCTGCGCGGTCGGCACCGCCGGATTGGGTATCGCGTCGGGTCTGCCATGGTTGTTGGCGACCTCGTTCGTGGCGGGGCTGGGATCGGGCATGTTCACCCCCGCGCAGCAGGCGGCCGTTGCCGATGTCATCGGACCGAAGGCGCGTGGCGGGCCGGTGCTCGCCGGGTTCCAGATGGCCGCGGATCTCGGCACCGTCATCGGTCCGGTCGCGGTAGGTGCTGTGGCACAACACTTTTCCTATGGGCCGGCGCTCGCGCTGACCGGGGCGCTGCTCGCTGTCGCGGCCGTGGTCTGGGCGGTGGTTCCGGAACCGCTGCGCAGGCGAGTTCCGGCCGTGACTGCCGAACAGATCGACGTGGTGCCGGAGTGCCCGCCCGACCACATCTGCGGACCGGACGGGGCCGAGCACCTATTGCTCGACAAGGTCGCCGATGGTGCGCCCACTGATTCCGCCGATTCCGCCGATGAGCGGGGCGACAGGTACGCCTCCCGCCCCTGATCGGCTCCATGTCCGATCCCTGGCGACGGACGACGCGACCCAGCTGGCCACTGGACTCGGGAAGGCGGTCCCGGCGGCGGCGCGGGGGCTGGGGTGCGGCAGAGTGTGAGAGGTGAGCGAATCGCGTTCGAACTACACTCCGCGACCGGTGTCCAACATGACCACGTATGCCCTGGGTGGCGTGGCGCTCGTGCTCATCGTGTTGATCGTGATCCTCGCGTTCCGGTGGGGGCGCGACGATGCCACGATCCGCAATGACGGATACGGCTCGGTGCACGATGCGACCGTGCTCGCGGTACTGGACCAGAACAACGGCACGATTCTCCTCGGTCGCCCCGACGCGTCGAAGACCATCGACGTGTACGAGGATCCGCTGTGCCCGTCCTGTGGTGCGCTGGAGCGGCTCTACGGTCAGGAGGTCGCGCAGAAGATCGACGAGGGCAGGCTCGCCGTGCGCTATCACCTGGTGACATTCCTCGACACCAAGTCCAAGAGCAAGGACTACTCGACCCGCGCGGTAGCCGCCAACGAATGCGTCGCCGCGACCGGTTCGGGTCCGGTGTACTCGAAGTTCCACACGTCGCTGTTCACCTCGAAACAGCCCAAGGAAGGCGGCGCGGATCTCAGCAATGAGGATCTGGCCAATGCCGCCAAGGAGTCGGGCGCGTCGCTGGAGGCGGTGCAGTGCATCAGCTCCGGCGCGAAGCTCGACGCGGCGAAGATCCATGCCCAGATGGCACGCGCCGCGCTGACCGATGCGAACGGTGAGGTCGCTACGCCCGCCGTCTTCGATGGCAAGAACAAGGTCGACGTGAACAACCACGAATGGGTCGTCGACCTCACCAAGTGACCGGTTCGTGCCGGGCGATGCCATCGCACCGCCCGGCACGACGTACTACTCGGCTGGTTCCGGTTCTTCCTTGGTGATCGCGGCGAGTTCATGCTCGACGAGTTCGTCGTGCGCCTTCGCCTCCGCGGCGGCCTTCTTCGGGTTCCAATTTCCGGACATCAGGAAGACGAAGGGCAGGAATACGATCTGCGCGATCAGGCAGATCCACCACCAGCGCTTCCACTGTGCTGGCGAATCCTTCGCAGCCTGCTGCACCTCGGTGCCGTGGGCGGCCAAATAGGCCTGGTCATCGGCCGGGATGGTGCCGACCGACTGCAGCTGCGCGGTCGCCTGTGCCAACTTGGGGCCCACCGTGGCCGCCACCGCGAGTTCGGCGGCCGGGATCTGCTGGGTGGCCTGCAGGCGTGCGATCGCCTGATCCACCGGTATGCCGAACTTCTTGGCGACCTGTCCGACCGCCGCCAGACCCGCGTTCGCATCGGCGGGGTTGGCGGACAGTGTCGCCAAGGTGGCCGAATCGATGGCTTGCAGCGTCGCCAACTCCTGCGGGTAGCGGGTGTTCAGTCCGATGGTCGCCTGGATCTCGGCAGGTGTCGCGCCGGTCAGCTTCGTCAGCGCGGCGACCTGAGCGGCCGGATCATTGGGGTTCTTCTGCAGTGCCGCGAGGGTGTCGGTGCCGACTGTCTGAATGGTCGCGAGTTGTGGACCGTAGTTGTGCTGGATCTCAGCGAGCCGCGGACCATAGTTGACCAGCGTGCCAGCGGTATTGATCACGATCAGCAAGCCGAATAGCACGATGGTGACGACACCGCGCAGCGTGCCGCCCCAGACCGCGAGACCTACCGCGGTCGCCGCCGGATTCCGGTTCTCCACGGTCTCGGTGAAGCTGGCCATCCAGGTCGCGTAGGCGATGCCCGCGCCGACCGCGATGACGCTCAACCACAATGCGAAGGTGTAGTACCCGGTGTCGGGCTTGTCGGTATAGCCGAGGAATACGAACAACCCGACAATGCTGATGAGCGCGCCGACGATCATGAACGGCTTGCGCACCTTGAGGTAGTCCGAGACGATGCCCGCCAGCACGAGCGCGATCGCGTTGGCGATCCAATACCAGTTACCCAGGGCATTGGCCTTGGCCGAGCTGAACCCGAAAATGGTTGCCATATAAACCGGTAGGAATGACACGATCGTGTAGAAGAACGCGAGGAACAGGCTGATCGCCAGTGCCGATCCGACGATATTGACACGCAGCATCTGCCGCCATTGCCCCTGCTCCAGCGTGCTGACATCCAACCCGCGCGCCCGCGCCTCGATCAGTGCGCGATCGCGTAGCGACACCATGATCTGGTCGCGCAGCGCCGGACTCAATTCACGCAGCCCGATCACCGCGAATACCGCGATGACGATGCTGATCACACCGCACAGCCGATAGTGGTACTGCCAATCGGGATGGGCACCGAGGGTATGCGTGGAGATTTCGGTGGTGATCAAGGCGCCGAGCACCGGGCCGAGGGTCCAGAAGCCCATGGCCGAAGCCCGGCCCAACTGCGGGGAGAAGTCACGAATCAACGCCGGAGTTGCCACCAGCACCGCGCCCTCGACAATGCTCACCACGCAGTAGACGACGAGGTAGGCCTCCTTGCTCGTGGTCGCGGGTACGGCGAACAAAGTGAGCAGTGAGCAGATCACCACGCCGTACGCGACGATATTGGCTCGTCCCCAGCGGTCGAGCAGACCGGCGAGCACCGAGGCTGCCGCACCAAAGGCGGCGCCCGCGATGAAGATCCCGACGAAGTACCGGAAGGACAGGTGGAAGTAGGCGATCAGCTCATTGCCCACCGCTCCGGTGACGAATAGCTGGTAGTACAGCGCCACTGACGTGATGACCACCAGGGCCAGATACCAGGAGCGGGCGGGCGTATCGGGATAGTGCGGTAGCTTGCGCTGCCACAGCCCCGTGAGCAAGGTCGGCGAGTCTGCGGTCTGGGTCGAGCTCATGGTCGAGATGCCTTTCTAGCCACGGCATTTCGTAAAGGACCTGAGCCGTCCGCGGGTCAGGACGAGTTGCCGGGTGGAAACAGGGTAGTGATATGGATCACTGACCGCAGGTGTTTCGGACCATGAGAGCGATTGATTGCGCAATTGAAATGGGCGGTACCGGTGAGTGGGACTGACAGTTGACCCTGCCGGCGGCCGTGCGCGGGTGCGCGAGTCGCAAATTCAGCGGTTGCGGAGGGGTTTTGCGCGGCGGGTGGTCAGCGGCGTCGGCGCGGAAGTTCGACGTTCAGCCGATTGGTTGCTAAAAGTGATTCCGACGCTGTTGATTTCGGTGATACTCGGGCGCTGTCGAGCGAAGTCGAATATCGACGACAACGGGGTCCGCGCCGATGGCACGGACCCCGTTCGATGGATCTGGGCTTACAGGTAAGCGCCGCACACGGGCCACGCGCCCGGGCCCTGGGTGGCGAGCACATTCTCCGCGACGCGGATCTGCTCGTCGCGGCTGGCGCTGCTCGGGTCGCCCGCGCCGCCGTTGGCGGACCACGTGCTCTGCGTGAACTGCAGGCCGCCGGAGAAGCCGTTACCGGTCGAGGTGCCCCAGTTGCCGCCGCTCTCGCACTGCGCGACGGCGTCCCAGTTGTGGCCCGAAGCCGAGGCTGTGGCGGTCGAGAGACCGAACGGAACAGCGGCGATGGCTCCGGCGACGGCGGCGAGGCCAAGGGCACGGGTGAACTTGCGGTTCTGAGTCATGTGGAGTTCCTGGCTGCGCCCGCTCGGCCCCGGCGAACATTCCGCCGTGTCCCTGCCCCCAGCGATGTCGGGGATCCTCGGAACCGCGGGGCAGGGTTACCGGCGTTCGGCGGTTCGCGTTCGAGCCCGTCTCGTTGATCGGGGCTGTCGACGACGGTAGCGAAGAATTCGCCACAGATCACGCTGGAATAACGTCCGAATTGCCTGAACCGATGAGTCAGAGTTTCGATATTCGCGCAGTTCGAATGCGCAAAAACGTATATCTACTACGCACCGTGATAGTTACGTTATGTGTTCGGGATCACTACGAAATGGTGACCCGGGTCGCGTTCTGCTGGCGAATCCTGGGATGAATGTCCGGTTCGGTGGTGGCTGCGGTGCAGGTCCCTGCCGTTACGAATGGTGAAGTTGTGGTCTGCTGGGTTAATTGTGAATCCAGCTGACTCCAATTCACCTGTTCAACGGAATCGAGCAAATACGGCCTGGCAGCTGGTCCGGCGACGCCCGAGAGCGGCGGATCTCGGTCAACGCGATACGGGAATCGCGTCCAAGGCGGGTTTCGAGGGGCCCCGGATGCCTGAATGGGCGGGCGATGCCGACGCCACATGGCACTTGGTGGCGACACGCGTGCGATCGGGCGTGTGTCGTCACCAGAGCCATGTGAGGTCGGGCCTGCCGGCGCATTCGCGGTGCCGTCGGATCGCGGCATCTCGGGCACTGGCCCGTTGTGCCTGGTCCTAGTGGGTCTCATCCGCGCGTAGAAACAGCGGAACCCAGGGCGGTTGGCATGCTCTGCGAGCTGTGCCACCGCAGTTCGCCTCGCCGTCGTCCGATCCCCGCCGCTATCCGGTGATACAGCGCCGAGTCGCGTATTCATCGTCGAATCCGGTGATGACCACTGTGTGTCGGCGCTGATTGCCGTCGGATTGCGGTAGCCCAGCCAGTGGCCTGAGGCTTGTTGTGGCTGGGTCGTACGGGTCTCATCGGTGGGTGGGAACGGCAGAGATCAGATCGGGTTGGGACGACACGGTGATGACCCGGTGTGCGCCGGAGTTGATTGCGGTAGCTCCAGGGAGTGGCTGGGTGGGGGCTGGTCGTGGGGGATCTCGTCCGCGGGCTGGAACGGCGAAGGTTAGGGCGGGTTGCGATGCCCTGGCCGACCCGGTGATAGCCGCTGCCGTGGTGATGTCCTGGACCGTGATGACCGTAGGTCCGGTCAGTCGCTGGGCGAACTGGTGGTTACGGCCGGTCGTGGGGGATTTCGTCTGTGGGGTGCAACGGCGAAGGTCAGGGCGGTTGGTAGTGCTCTGGCCGACCGGGTGATGACCGCTGTGGTGGAGGTTGTCGTCGGACCGTGATGGCGGCCGGCGCGGTCGGTTGCCTGGGGGGACCGGGTTGGTTGTGGCTGGTGGTGGGGGATCGCTCTTGTCTGTGGGCTGGAGCGGTGGTTGGGGCGGGTTGTGGTGCCCGGCGGATCCGGTGATGACCGGTGTGGTGGAGGTTGTGGTCGGACCGTGATGGCGGCCGGCGCGGTCAGTCGCTGGGCGACCGGGCTGGCTGCGGCTTGTCGTCGGGGATCTCGTCCTCCGGGCGGATTCGGCGCAGCTGGCCGTGTACGACGATGTAGCCGTCGAGGGGGTAGGCGATGTCTTCGGCGGTCGGGCGATCGGCGGGGCGGATCGGGATCGTCGCGGGTGCCTCGATCGGCTCGGATCGGTGGTGGCCGGTATACGGGGCGACGGGTGCGTCGGTGTCGGTGCGTGGGAACAGGTATCGGGCGCCCTCGCGGACCGTGGTGTGGATATCGCCGGTCGGCGCGGTCCATTGCAGGCGATCGAGATCGGCGCGCCAGGTGCGCCAGGGGAGTCTTTCGTTGTCCGCCAACGTCTTCAGGCGATGGTGGCGGGTGCACAGCACGGTCAGGTTCGTGCGGATCGTTCGTCCACCGGGCTCGCGCAGTTGGTGGTGGAGGGGGTGATTGTGGTCCAGTTCGGATTCCGCGGCGGGCATGACGCAACCCGGAAAACGGCACATGCCGTCTACTGCCCGCACCTCACGTTCCAGTCGCGGCGACGGCCGCCATTGCGCCACCTCCCCAGCGGCGGCCAGGTCATCGTCGGCGCTCGAGCGTTCCGCAATCATTTGGAAGCGTGCGTGTTCGGCCAGAATCCGGGCGAGTGCCGCATCGATCGGCCCATACCCGGCCAGGAAAGCCGGTGCATCCTGAATACCGAGCAAGGTGTCCGCCGGAATCCCGATCTGAATCAAAGGCCTGCGCGGCTTCTCGAACGGCACCCCGAACTTCGGACACCGCGCGCCGCGCCCGCAATGGCATTGCAACCGCCCCGACCCGTCCGCCAGCGCCACCAAGGCATCGGCCCGCCGCTGCGGCATACTGCGCGGATCCGACCCGCACACCTGCAGACTCATCTCCCGCAGCCGCATCGCCACGGTCTGCGCACCCGGCGCGGGTAGCAGCCCGTCGAACACCGCCATACCGTCCTGCACCGCCCGCAGCCGAACCTCCCGCTCGTCCTGCCGCAACTCCCGCCGCCGCTGCGTCCCACCGGGATCCAATCGCGCCGCCCACCGCCGCGCCGTCTGCCGCAGCCGCAGCGAATTGTTCCGCCCCGCCGCCTCGAGCAGCCGCAGCTCCAGCACGTCCAACACCTCCCTGGCCACCGCCCGGGTGCTGTCCACGATCACCCGCACCTTCGCCAGATCGATCCGCCCCGCAGCGAATGCCACCCGTGTTCGTGGCAACGAATCCTCCAGTGCCAGACCGATATCGATCAACGCCACCGCAGTGCCCTCGTCGACCTGCAGTGCCACGGCCGCCTCGCTGGCCGCGAACTCCCCGGCCCGCACCCCACCGGGCCCCGGGTCCGCACTCTCGGCCCGATGCCGCCGATACAACTCCCGCACCGCGAACACCTCGGCGGCCTGCGCCACCGCCGCCCGCCCATGCGCCGCCCGCAGGGCCTCGATCAGCCCCTCGTCACTCATGGCCCCGAAGTCCACGGATGAGAGATCATCGCTATCGAACATATGTTCGATTCTACGTCCGCGGAACGCCCTCCGCTACCCCTGAATCAAGGCGATTTGGTTGCCGACACGCCAGTGGTGTAACTTCGTTCAGGCAGTCAGGGAAACCTGAAAGCAACCCATTCGGGGCTATGGCGCAGCTGGTAGCGCACCACACTGGCAGTGTGGGGGTCAGGGGTTCGAGTCCCCTTAGCTCCACTGAATAGTGAAGCCGCAGGTCATCGACCTGCGGCTTCACTATTGTGTGGCATTGCGCGAACACATCGCGGTGATTCAGCGTCGCTTTTTGTTCCGAGCCATCCAGGGCCTTGAATGCCCGACGCACTCCGGGCAGGCGGGGTGGTAAACGCTCGCTCATGCCGAGTCGAGCGAGCCCGGTACCGCCTGCGGACTACTCCTCGGTGATCCAGTTACCGTGGAATCCGATCGGCACCCGCCGGGGCAGACACACGGCGGCTACCGGCCCGGCTTCGACGGCGGTGGCGTCGAGAATCTGCAGCTGCGAGGGCACATTCGTGTCGTCGTGGATAACGAGGGACATCAGCCAGCCCTCGTCCTCGCTGCGCGCGTCGGCCGCGGGGATGAATACCGCTTCGCCCGCGTTCCAGCCCGAACCGAGCTGATGCACAGTGGATTTGCCGGTATCGACGTCGTACTTGACGATGGTTTCCCGGTCGACCGCGTAGAGGTGCCGGTTCGGGCGGCCCACGTGGCGGGCGTGGACGGTCGGGAACTCCACCGACCGATCGTCGAGCGGCTGTTCGGCGACCCGGCCGGTCGCGGGGTCGAGCGCCCAGCGGTAGAGCTGCTGACCGCGGCCGGTACCCGGCGAGGGGGTTTCTCCCGCCAAAGCGGGCCATGTGGAGTTCCATGCCCTCGCGTCGTATCGAATCGCATCCAGAATGATGCGGCCCGAGCCGTCTTCACAGGCGTTGCCGACGTGGAAGACATAGCAGGGTTCCACCTCGAACCAGCGCACCGGGCCGCCGTTCTTGCTCATCACACCGAGGCGCGCGCCGTAGTCGTCGCTCCACTGGAAAGGCAGGCCCTTTCCCGAGAACTGCAGTGTGACTGGGAGATCCAGCCAGATTATGTGGTTCTCGGTGATCGCGAAGTCGTGCATCATGGTCGGGCCGGGCACGTCGACCGGGGTGCTGAACACCAATTCACCAGCGGCGGAAAGCCGGTGGTAGGTGACGAACGGTGCCCGCGCGTCGCAGCCGAAGAAGTGTAACTCCCCGGTGATCGGGTCCTGCTTCGGATGCGCGGTCATGGTGGTGGTCAATTCGCCCGCGAAGTCGAACGCTCCGACGGTGTCCAGATCTGGTGTGACTTCGATCGGGAAGCTGCCCTCCACCAGTGCAAACAGTCGTCCGCCGTGGCGAATGATCGACGTGTTGGCCGTGCTGTAGGCCCGATTGACGCCGCCGTCCTCGCACAGCGGCGAACCCCCGTCGAACTTCAGCGTGCGTACCCACCGGTTGCGGTACCAGTGCGCCCGTCCATTGCGCAGCCGCACGCCGTGCAACATGCCGTCACCGACGAACCAGTGCGGGCTTATGACGCCCGGCAACGGATTCGGCCCGTTGCGGAAGTACCGCCCATCCAGCTCGGCGGGCAGCGCACCGGCCACGTCCAATTCGATCGCATCGATCTCGCCATCAACCGGCGCGTAGGGACCGGTCATGTAGCTCGGAAGGGGTGTTTCGCTCTCGACCTCAGGTGAGTGTTGTTGCGGGTCCTCGGCTTTGCCGGATTGCTTCATAACTGCTCCCGAGATGCTAAGCGTTGACCAGTCGGCGAACCGCGGCGGCGACTTGCTCGGGTCGTTCGGCGGGGATGATGTGCTCGGAGTCTGCATCCTCGTATCGCGCGCCGACCTGTTCGGCGTATCGGCGCTGGTATTCGCGCATGAGGTCGAGATTGCGGGCCTGGTAGCGGGCGGCGTGGATCGCCGAGATGACGATGACGCCGGATTTCGGCGGTTGTGGTGGACGGCGGCGGAATTCGTCTATCGCCCCCGCGACGGCCGCTATTTCATGCCGGGTGGTGGCGAGTCCGGCGGGGGTGAAGTCCTCGGCCAGCATGGTCGCGTAGCTGTCGGCGGGGAACTTGCGCCCGTAGGAGCGGGTCAGCATCCGCATGAGTGGCGGGTAGTGGCTCAGTGCCTGCTGCACGGCGAGGATGCGGTCGGTCTTCTTGACGGTCGGCGCCCAATTGTCGTAATTCGGAGCGGCTTCCGGTGTCGGGTCGATGAGGACGAGACCGGCAGGCGACAGCGTTTCGGCGGCGCGACGCACGATCAGCCCACCCATGCTGTGCCCCACCAGGATCACCCGCCCCGGTGTGAGCGCCTGGACCAACGCCACCAGAGTGGCCGCCATGTCCGTGATGGTCTGTGGCTCGGCGGGCCTGCCGCTGCGGCCGCGACCGGCCCTGTCGTACGCGACGGTATGCGCGACATCCCCCAGCAACGGCACCACTCGATCCCAGAGCATTCGACTGGCGCCCCCACCGGATTCGAACACCACCCAGGTGTCCCCGACGCCGGTCTCTTCGAAGTAGATCTCGGTGCCGTTCACCATCATTCGACGCCCAGGAACATTCCGCATCACGGTCATCCTTTCAACCAATACCAACTTTGGGAACGGTACCAAATATGGGATAGTAGCGAAATGGACCCGACCGAGTTGCTGCTCCACCCGGTACGATTGCGCATCATCCACGCGCTGTCCGGCGGCCGGTTGCGTAGCGCCGGGGAGTTGTGCGACCGCATGCCCGATGTGCCCCGGACCAGCGTCTACCGGCAGCTCGGCCTGCTCACGGAGGGCGGAATGCTCGAGGTCGGTGATGAGCGGCGCGTGCGCGGCGCGGTGGAACGCTCCTACCGATTGCGACCCGACCGTCCGACCGTCTCCCCTGAGGCGAGCAGCGCGATGACCCCGCACGATCACCGCCAAGGGTTCGCGGCGGCCATGGCCGTCCTGCTCGCCGAGTTCAACGCCTACCTCGATCGAGCCGACGCCGACCCCGTCGCCGACGCGGTCGGCTACCGCCAAGCCACCCTGTGGCTCAGCCCCGAGGAGCTCGACACCATGCTCACCGGCTTCCGCGACCTCGTCGCACCCCTCGCGGCGAACCAGCCCGGGCCAGCCCGCAGACCGTACTTGATCAGCCCGATCCTTTTCCCAGGCGAGAAACCAGCATCGCCGAGCTGACAGTGCTACCGCACGTTCGCCGCACCCGGCACGCCAACAGCTTCGGGACTCCGGGGCCCCAGGTATCGCCACGGATTGAAACTTCGATTGTTGCAAGCGATTCGCCGCTGGTCACCCACGACGTTTGCAGATCCTGGGTCCCGGTCCAGCTCGCAAGCTCGTTGTGCCGGCCTGGTCATCGGCTCCCGGCAGTCCGCGTCGAGCGGGCGTACTCGATAGGCGTCTGGCCGTAGCGTTTTTTGAAGGCGCGAATGAAGTGGCTGCTGTCGGAGAATTGCCAGTGCGCGGCGAGTTCGGAGACGTTCGGCCGACGGGACGGGGCGGCGAGGGCATGCCGGGCCTGTTCCAATCGGCGGTGGCGGATGTAGGTGGTCACCGACTCTCCCGCCGCGGTGAACGCCCGTTGCAGGGTGCGCGTGGAGACGTTGAGCTCACGTGCCAGCATCGCCGGGGACAGCTCGTGGTCGGCAAGATAACGGTCCGCCAGGACCTTCGCTGCCTGGACGAGCGCGGGCCTGAGCCCGGGCTCCGTACCGTCGAAACGCCCCGCCACCACCGCCTTGGCCAGCTCGATCAGAGCGCCGTGCGCAGCGTGCACGCCGGCCGGGCCGAGGGCTGCCACGGTGGTGTGGACCATGTTCGCGTGCGCCGTCAGCAGACGCATCTCGGCCGAGTCCGCCGACTCGGCGATGCTCCGGTTTCTGAGCCGCGGCTCGAGCATCGCAGAGGGCAGCGTGAGAATCTGCACCGTGGTGTCCGGCGCTGCCCCGAAGTGCAACGGCGGTCCGTGCCGCAAGAGGAACTGCCCGGCGGCCACAGTGTATTCGGCGCGATCGGGCGAGCCGCCCAAAAACCATGTGCCGCGCCGCACTACGTAGATCCGTGCCTGATCTTCATAGCCGAGCGGAGTACCCCCCGTTCGGATGACGGTCGCGCTGTCGAGGTCGGTGACCGCCACGTCGAGCACCTTCGCCACGCGGCTCCTGACCCGGAAATCACCGGTCGTGACCGCGCTGAAGGTCGGCAGCGGGAACCCATCGCCGACCTGCGTCAGCCACCCGCGCCGGAACACATCGAAACCGCGCGATCCCGCGCCAGGGACGGTGGAATCCAGCGAGAACCCCCCGCGCGTGGCGGCGACCTCCGCTGCAGGTTTGTTCATCGCCGACCGATCCACTCCGCGTTCGTTTTCCGGATCTCTTTGCGCCCATGTTCTCCCGCGGTTGAGGCCGAGTCAAACGGCCCGGAGCGGCGGCGATGCCGGTCACGCCCGTGCATGTGGTGAAAACGTTCCATCCCGGTGGCGCGCTTGTTCAAGCGTGCGCCGGGGTGGTTTTCCTACGGTGTTTTCATGGATTCCCTCAGCGCCTCCGCGTTTCCGGCCCAGTGCGACATTCGAGTGCGGCAGGGCGATCTCGGCCGGAACGGCGCCGTGAGCACGATCGGGATTGCTCG
The DNA here is from genome assembly GCF_050946365.1 of Nocardia sp. CA-107356. Taxonomy (NCBI): domain Bacteria; kingdom Bacillati; phylum Actinomycetota; class Actinomycetes; order Mycobacteriales; family Nocardiaceae; genus Nocardia; species Nocardia sp. CA-107356. The sequence goes on from NZ_CP191992.1 coordinate 2,145,210, forward strand.
CTGGCTGGAGGACGCTCGGATACGGGTGAAACTGCCCCGATTCGAACGGCTCGCCGGGGCCGGTGAGTTCGGTCCCCACCAGATCATTTTGGTCAGCCAAAGGGTCGAACGGCTGGCCTGCGTCTTCCACACCGATGCCGATGTACAGGTGCACACCGGGATTCGGCACATCGGGCGGTCATCGTTCACTTACGAGCAAGCGGTGTTCGCCGGCGGCAGGCGGGTAGGCGGCGGCGGGGCCACGGTGCTGCATCTCGGTCCCACGGGGCCGCTCGCGCTCCCGGACGAGTTGATCGCGGATCTCACCGACTTGGCCCTACCGGATTCGAGCGAGACGGCGGCGCCCCGTCCGGGTACCGAGCGCAGGCAACGGGACCGCTACCCGTTCTTCGTGCCGCTGCGTGCCCGGATAGGCGATGTCGATTCCAATCAGCATGTCAATTACCTCGCCATGGCCTCCTGGTACGACGAGGCGGTCGCGGTGTTCACCGCAGCGGCGCTCGGCGAGAACGGGCTGGTGCCGGACCTGTCACCGTCGTCGTATCGAATCGACTACCTCGGCGAAGTCACCTATCCGGGCGACTACGAGATCGGTGTGCTCATCCGCGCTTTCGGCGATGACTCCGTGGATTATGAACTCGGGATCTTTCGCGGTCGCACCTGCGTGGGGGTCGCCGACGCCAGCGGAGCACGAGGTGTGTTGTCCGCCAAGTCTCTTGGTCCCGGCAGTCCCCGTGAGCGGGGGTGCTCGACGGGCGTCCGGCCGGAGCGACTTGTACAGGACCAGGGACTGAGGAGCCATCACATGCAACACGAACCAATCGTTCTGGACACCACAGGTGCCGACATCCACGCCGAGTCGGCCCGGATCCGCCGGAATGGGCCGATCACCCGGGTCATGCTGCCCGGCGGCGTTCCCGCGTGGTCGGTGACCGACACCGCCGTGCTGCGCCGCCTGCTGACCGACTCTCGAGTATCCAAGGACGCCGGCCGGCACTGGCCGGCATTCGAGAAAGGGGACATCCCCAAGGATTGGCCGCTGCGCTCGTGGGTCGCCGTCGACAATATGTTCACCGCCTACGGGTCCGAGCATCGACGACTGCGCAAGCTCGTCTCACCGGCGTTCACCCACCGCCGGACAATGGCGATGAGCCCACGTATCGAAGCGATCACCGCCGACCTGCTGGACCGGTTGTCGGCGATCCCGCCCGGTGTCGTGGTCGATCTGCGGCAGTGCTTCGCGTATCCGGTACCGATCCGCGTGATCAGCGAATTGATAGGCGTCCCAGATCATCTGGCCGCCGCGCTGCACGCCTGCGTCGACAGGTTCTTCAACACCTCGGGCACCCGCAAAGATCCGTCGGCCAACTATCTCGAAATGTACCGGCTGGTCGGCGAACTCGTCGACTGCCGCAGAGATGCGCCCGGCGACGACATCACCAGCGTGCTGACTGCCACCTACGACGAAGACGGCACGCCGCTGACCGAGAAGGAACTGGTCGACACCCTCATGCTGATCATCAGCGCCGGACATGAGACCACCGTGAACCTGCTCGATCACGCGATTTTCGCGCTGCTGACCCACCCGCAGCAGCGTGCCGACGTGCTCGAAGGGCGGTCGAGCTGGACCGACGTGGTGGAGGAAACTTTGCGGTACCAAGCACCCATCGCGCATCTGCCGCTGCGGTTCGCGGTCGAAGATCTCGACATCGACGGCCTACTCATCCCGAAAGGCGACGCGATCCTCGCGTCCTACGCCGTGGTCGGCCGCGACCCCAAGGTCCACGGGCCCAACGCCGACGATTTCGATGTGCACCGCGGCACCAGAGATCAACACGTCGCCTTCGGGCACGGCGCCCACCACTGCCTGGGTGCACCACTTGCCCGGCTCGAGGCGCAGATCGCGTTGCCTGCCCTTTTCGCTCGCTTCCCAAGGCTGAGTCTGGCAGCCGAGCCGAGCGAGCTGCGGCCGATGGGCAGCTTCATCGCCAACGGACATTCCCGGCTACCGGTCTCCCTCACCGCCTGAGCTGCCACGAAACCGCGTACGGGTGGTGCCGGTTCACCGTCAAGTGTCCGCTCGCGGGCAGGAGATGGACACCATGACAATCGGCTCAGCCGGATGGACTGCGGCGCGACACGACACGGATTCTTCGGCCCCCGATCGCTCACCTGACGAATCCACAGTCGGCTACCGGCGAACCTGGCCACCGCCGTTCACGGTATTCGGTGCAGGCGAGCGACGTTCGGCTGATCAGTCGGTTTGCGGCTCGCCGTTGTTGTCGGGCTCTTGTTCATCCGGCTTCGCTTGGTGGCGTCGGTGGTCCGTGAGCGCGATGAACAGCCGGAAGTTCGGAATCAATTCAAGCGCTGCGCCTTTCAGTGGCTTCCATTTTCCGTCGACAGTTATGCCGACTCGCCCGACATCGGCACTTACCTCCTGGATACCGGGCCAGGGGGTGGCCGGGCCGTCGGCGGAAATGTCGGTCGCGGAGATGCGGATCGGGCCGAAGTCGAGGGTTCCGCCTGCGTCGAGTTCTGCTGTGGCGGAGGCGAAACGGGCTTTGACGATGCCATCGTGGATTGTTGAAGCCCAATACTGTGGGTCTGTGTACCCGCCGCGTTGCCAGAAGTCGGTCTCGAAGTACCCGGCGAGCGGAAAGCTCTGTCCCGCAATGTCGGTGAGGGTGCCGGCGTAATCCTTCGGCCGACCGGCTCTGCGCCGGAAGGCATCGGCCGGATACTCGAAGACGTACAGGTAGGCGAGCGTGATGTCGTAGCGTGCGACTCGGATGATCCCGTTCGCAGCCACCACCACGAGGCCGTGCTCATAGAGCGCCAACTGCGCATTCATGTCGATAAACCGCGACCAGCGGCGAAATACGAGCGGAATACCCAGCATGAGGAACCACAATGCCGCCCACACCACGCCTGCGGCGGCTCCGGCCAGATATCCCCACGTGCCGCAAAGGATGATCGTGAGGGTGCCCCACATTGCGTAGCCGCGCCAGGGAATCGGTGGCATCCGCCACGGGTACGTCGCGACGGGATTCCCGAGATGTGCTTTGGCAGCCGACGTTTCGATCTCAGACGGCAGCTGCGGGCCATCGGGATCATTCGATTCGGGCACGACTCCTCCTTCGTGTCGTGCCGCTTGACGCTACCGTCGCTCGCCGCGCGATGTAGGGGATCGATCCCGACGCGTCTCTGCGGGCAGGGTAGCGGCTCGAGGCTTTTCGGCACGAGCCTCGGGGTGCTGCGGGCGAATCCTCCGGCTGGCCCGCTCAACCGCAGTCGGGACCCGAGAAAGCCGCCGTGACGGCTGGGAAAATGCCCGCACATCGGTTGATGCGGACGTTCGCGAGATCGACTGCTGGCCAATGACTGTGCGCGGCCGAACGACCGGAACGCGGCATGACAGTGCGGTAGCGGTTGGCCGGTCAGGCACTACACCACAAACTCGATTTCGGCCTCGGAACCTGATGCGGCGAACGGGAATCCGGTCTAGCGGACCAGCGGGAGGAAGATCGTGTCGACGATCTCCTCGATCACCTCGGGTGCTACCGGCCGTAGCGTCATCATCGCCTCACCTCGAAGCAGGTCGAAGGGGAGTGCGGCGATCCGTGGCGTGAGCTTGGCTGGATCGAGCTCGCCGCGCTCGATGGCGCGCTGCATGATCTCGTCGCGTCCGGAGCGGCGCCCGGCGAGGATCATCTCGCGTAGCTCGGCGAAGCTGCTTTCGGTCTCGGCGAAGTAGCCGGCGAGCAGCAGGCTGAGTTGGGTGAGGAACGCGCTCCGCTTCTCGCTCAACTCGGTCAGGGTGGTGATCAGGTCGCCACGCAGGGATCCGGTGTCGGCCGGGGTGATCGGCTGAATCACATTGCGCCGCACGACTGCCGCCTCGACCAGCTTCTGCTTGTCCGCCCAGCGCCGATAGAGCACCGGTTTGCTGGTGCCGGCTCGCTGCGCGACGGAGTCGACGGTCAGGTTCGCATACCCCCGCTCGCTCAACTCGTCCCAGGCCGCTTCGAGGATTGCCGCCTCGAGTGCTTCGCCGCGCCGTCGTCCCACAGCACTCCTTAGAACCTTTGACGTTTCATATCGCCATACCCTACGTTGGTCTATAAGAAACTGAATCGTATCTTAAGTCAAGACAACATCGCCGCTCGCCTGGCGACTGTCCGCGGGATGGATCGCATGAATCGCCTTGCCCCACAGTCGATAACACCTCAGGCCGCGCCAGCGCCGCCGCGAGCCCGTACTAAGGAGTCCTAATGCAGCAGAGCAGGACCGGAAGCACAGACGCCGGACTGCACACGAGATGGAACGAGGCGCTCATCGGCCTGGTGGCTGTCCTGGTCCTGGTGAACTTCGTGGTCGACTCGGCTATCACCGCGCCGTTGCTCGTCCTCCCGGAGATGCTCGACCATTTCGGAACCAACCAGGCGGCGTGGCTCAACGCCACCGCGATGCTGGCGGGAGTGATGTGGGCGCCCCTGCTCGGAAAGTGTGCCGACATCTACGGCAAGCGCAGGGTGCTCGTGCTGACGTTGCTCATTAGCGGCGCCGGCGCCCTCGTGTGCGCCGTGGCCCCCATCCTCTGGGTATTCGTGGCGGGGCGCATGTTGCAGGGAGCGGCTCTGGCCGCCGTATTCCTCTCCGTCGCAATCGTTCGAGGTGTCTGCGCGCCCCGCATCGCGATGATCATCGTGGGCATCGTGACCTCCGGCTCCGCGGTGCTCAACATCGCGTCCCGTTTCCTCATCGAGAAGTTGGCCATGGAGTTCGGCTTCCAGATCTTGTTCCTCGTATCGGCGGTCGTCGCGGCCGCGATGGCGATCTGCGTGCGCAATGTCGTTCCCGAATCCTTGATCAAGACACCAGGCAAGATCGACGTCGGCGGTGCTCTTCTCCTCGGCGGAGGCATCGCCGGGGTGATCAGCTATGTCAGTCTGGGTTCGGACCTCGGCTGGCTCGCCGTCGGTCCGCTGGCTCTCCTCGTCGGTGGCGTCGCGGCATTGGCCAGGTGGCTTCTGGTCTCGAGTCGAAAGCCCGACCCGCTGATCGACGTCAGGGACCTCGGTGGGCCGTTGGTGCTCACGCTCTTGGTCGTATTCCTCGGAGCCGGTTCGTACCAGAGCATGCTGCAGCTCATTCCTCTCATCGGTGACGTCTCGGCCGATCAGCAACTCGGGTACGGCCTGGCCGACCAGGGATCGGTGGCGCTGCTGCTCGCGGCGCCGGGACTCGGAGTCATGCTCGGAGGTCCGGGGGCCGGATGGCTTGCCGCACGTATCGGACCGGCCTCGACCTTGGCCGGTGCAGTCATGCTCGGAACGGTGGTGACCATCGGGATGTTCCTCGGGGCTTCCCAGCTTCCCGCCGCGCTCTGCTGCGCATTCCTGCTGGGTGTGACGGTAGGAGCGCTCGGGACAGCCGGCTTCAACATGGCGGGCAGCGTGGCGTCCGCCGAGCGGCAGGGCATCGTGTCCAGCCTGGTCATGGTGATGGTCTCGATCGGGTCGGTGGTGCTGAACTTCGTGGGCGCAGCCGTGCTCGAGTCGACCGTCGTAGTCGTCGACGGGGAAACAACGAACTCGGCCACGGGCGTGTTCAGCTGTATCGCTATCGCTTCCGGCGCGTTCGCGATCGCCGCGGTACTGGCCGTCATGCTCGTGCGAAGCACACGCCTCAGCCGCTCGCCCGACCTCGCACGGGACGCGGTGTGATGGACCTCTTTCGACTGTCGCATCACGGACTCAGGAGTCGGCTTTCAGGTCACCGCCACCGACTTCAGCGCGGTCGGCTTGGCTCAGCTTCAGCACGCCGCCGCGACGGCAGGTATCGACGACCGGGTGCGGACACTCGAACACGATGCCCGCACGCTGATCCCTTTGCCCGACAACGCATTCGACGGCGTTTTCGCGCACATGCTGTTGTGCATGGCTCTGTCCGCTGAGCAGATCCTCGCCTTGGCCAGCGACATCAAGCGGGTGCTGCGACCCGGCGGCGTCTTCGTCTACACCGTCCGCCATGTCGGCGACGCGCACTACAAGACGGGCATCGCCCACGGTGACGACATCTACGAACAGGGTGGGTTCGCGGTCCACTTCTTTTCGCGCGCGCTGGTCGATGCCGTCGCCGACGGGTGGGATCTGACCGAGGTCCACTCGTTCGAAGAGGGCGAACTCCCCCGCCGCCTGTGGCGCGTCACCCAGGCCTTGCCACCCCGAACCTCCCGGCCGGTCGGCGGTAAGCCAGCGGGACCGGGTCGCGAGTGACCTGATCGGCGGCCAGCCGCACCACCAGATGTTCCACGATCTGTATCACCATCGCGGCAGCCCGATTGTGGGCCGGGCCGTGTTCGACCGAACGAAACCAGTCACCGGGCCGCAGTGCCCCCACACCCACGAGCGACCGTGGCGGGACGCGGGAATGGTGCAGACGGTGTGGGTCGACACCGCCGTCCGCCGACCGGTCAGACGTCCCCCGATCCGGAAAGGGCGGGATGCGCCGATCCGGCGCGGCGATGAGCGCCTTGCCGGATCAGCGGATGCGGGTGCCGGACGAGTCGTGCATCGCCGGTCGACGCGACATGGTGACCGGGCGGGACTGCGATCTCGGGCAATCGTCCCGCTATCGCGGTTCCCTTCGGTCGGCCGCCCAGCTGATGGGGCCTGGCCCTAATGCGCCCCGAGCCCGATCGGGCTCGTCTAGGGTGTGGGTGCGAGGTCGCAGTCAATGATGCGTGAACAGCGGTACGTTCCGTGGTTATTTCCACCGAATCGAAAGGCGCTGCATAGCAATGGATTTGACGCAAATCGAGCTACTGACGGAGTTGGAGCCGGTTGTCGCGGCCAATATCGACCGGCATTTGGCCACGGTCAAGGACTGGTGCCCGCATGATTATGTTCCCTGGGACGAGGGCCGCAACTTCGCAGCAATGGGTGGCGAGGATTGGAAACCCGAGCAATCACGGCTGTCGGAGGTCGCCAAGGTCGCGATGGTCACGAATCTGCTGACCGAGGACAACTTGCCTTCCTACCACCGCGTGATCGCCGAGAACTTCACTCGCGACGGCGCGTGGGGCACCTGGGTCGGCCGCTGGACCGCTGAGGAAAACCGCCACTCCATCGCCATGCGTGACTACCTCGTTTGCACCCGCGCTGTCGATCCGGTTGCCCTGGAGAGCGACCGGATGGTGCATTTGACCCGCGGTGTGCACGCGCCGGAGGGCTTCGGCGGTGTGCTCGATCAGGTCGCGTATGTGACGTTCCAGGAGTTGGCCACCCGGGTCAGCCATCGCAGCACAGGACGGGTCTGCGATGACCCGATCGCCGAACGGATGCTGCAGCGCATAGCGGCTGACGAGAATCTGCACATGATGTTCTATCGCAACGTCACCGGCGCCGCGTTCGATATCGCTCCTGATCAGACGATGGAGTCTGTGACCACCATCGCGAAGACGTTCGCCATGCCGGGCACCGGTATGCCGAACTGGCGTCGCAATGGCGTGTTGATGGTCAAGCACGGGATCTACGACCTGCGTCAGCACCTGGACGACGTGTTGATGCCGGTCCTGCGAATCTGGGACGTCTTCGATCGCACCGACTTCACCGCACGCGGCGAACGCAGCCGCGAAGAACTCGCCGAGTACCTCGACAAGCTCGGTCGCGACGTCATCCGGTTCGAAGAACAACGCGCCCGCATCCTCGCCCGCGAGGCGGCGCGAGTCGGGTAGCGCCCCCTGCGCGTCACAGTCCTGCGCGACCACCCACTCGACCGCGCCACCTATCCGGTGCAGACTTCCGTGTGCTTGCCCTCGACGGAGGTAGGTCGACCGCCGCGATCCATTCTTGCCCGAGTGCCACGGCGCGGCGGTCGAGTTCGGCGCACTGCATCGCCGCGGCCTGCCGGAACTCCTGGCATGTACGGCGCGATGCCGACCCGGCGCCGCGCTGGCTACGCGAAACGATTCGCGCCGCGCTCGGCTCGCCCGCCGAAGGGGTTCGAGGATCTGATTCAGCCGGTGATCGTGGTGAGGGCGTGGGGGAGGGTGGCGTCGCCGGGTGGGTGATCGGACCAGCGGGCTCCGATGTGGCCGTCGGGTCGGATGAGCAGTGCTCCGTGGGGGCCGAGGCGGTAGCGGTCGGCGTGCTCCTCGGGGAGGGGCTCGATGTGTAGTGGCCACGGCGCGGTGGCCTGGTGCTTCCAGTGGTCGGGGTCCGGGGTGAGCAGGGTGAACCATTCGCCGATGGCATCGAGCGCTGAGCGGTCGGGAGTGAGCCACAGGTGTGGCATACGGTGGCCTGGTTCGGCGGTAGGCACATAATCTGTGCCTGTGCCTGTGCCTGTGCCTGTGCCTGTGCCGGACGGCGCGGGTCGGGTGTGGTGCTCGGTGCGGACGGCGTCGGAGTGGTAGGTGACCCCGAGCACGAGACCGAGTTGGGCGAAGTACCGGTCCGACCAGGGCAGTTCGATCTGCGCCTGCGCTGTCGCACCGTTGTGCAATTGGTCGTGGCGCCTATTTTGGGCTTGGAGCATGAGTTGGGTGTTGGCGACAGCTTGGCGGAGAGTCTCGTGGGCGACGGGTTGTCGTTCCGTCTCGTAGGTTGCCAACAGGTTGGTCGGGCCCACCCGCGCAGCACACCCGCCAGTTTCCAGCACAGGTTGTGCACATCGGCGATGCCAGCGTTCATGCCCAGGCCACCGGCGATGGGGACCGCGTGCGCGGCATCGCCGGTCAGCAAGATCCGGCCGTGGCGGAACCGTTCGGCCACGAACGCGTTCATCACCCAGTGCTGAACCCGCAACACGTCGACTCTTCCGCTGATGTCGGGGCCGAGGGCTGCCCGCACGCCCCAGCGTTCCAGTAGCGCTCGGGCGGTGAGCCCCACGGGTCCACCGCCGAAGATCAATACTTCCACCTCGGCATTTGCTGCGGGCATCTCGAACTCCTCCTGCTCATCTGAGAGCTATCGGGGCATTCGGTCGGGAAGGCGTGGCCGGCTCTTTGGCACCGACCATCGCCGGTAACTCTGTGAGATGGCCGTCTCGGGGAAGTTTCAACTGCATTTCACCGGCTCCCTGTCGATCAGGACCGAAACCCGGATCCTGCGCTCACAGCTGGCACAAATGTTGCTCACATTCCGGGCAGAGGTTGGGGCGCAACGATTCTCGCGTCGGTACGGCAGATATCGGCCGACGGTTTCGCAACGAGATCCACCCCTCAGGAGGAATGTATGGGAGTTAAGTCGAAGCTGGTGACGGCTGTCGCGGCGGGTGTCGTGGTATTCGGCGCACTGGGTGTCGGCGCTGGTATCGCGAGCGCCGACCAGCCCCAGGGACCGGAGTCCGGGCAGCAGTGTCCGCCGCCGCCCGGTGACCACCAGGGTCCGCCGCCCGGTGACCACCAGGGTCCGCCTCCCGGTGACCACCAGGGCCCGCCGCCCGGTGACCACCAGGGCCCGCCGCCCGGTGATAACCAAGGTCCGCCGCCCGGATGCCAGCCGCCCGCACAGTGATCTGAGACCGCAGCCCTATGTCCTGCAAGGACATAGGGCTTTTCTCGTGCCGAATCCGGTTTTCGATGTGGGCGGCGTGCTGGCGGACGAACTATGGTGTGGTCGTGCGGATTCGACGGTGGCGGCGGGTGTACCTGGGCGCCGAGTATGCGGCACTGTTCTTTGGCGGGGCGACCGCATACAACGCGGTATTGCGCGGCCGGCCCCCGATTCCTGCATTGCTCGCGCTTGCGGTCGGTGTCTCCGGCTACCTGCGGCGCTCGCCCGATTTCGATCGGGCCGCATTGTGGCGCACCGAGGCGCTGCGGCCGCAGGCGCGCTCGATGGCCGCGCTGGCGGGCGGGAATGCGGTAGCACTCACCGCGGTGGTTGCGCTATCGCGGCGCAATGACCTATTCGACCTACCTCGGCGAAATCCTTGGCTGTGGCTGGCGGTGATGGTGCTGTATCCCGTGCTGAGTGTGTACCCGCAGGAGCTGATCTTCCGTTCCTTTCTCTTCCACCGGTACGCGCCGGTCTTCGGTGAGGGTGCCGGGTTGGTGGCCGCGAGCGCGGTCGCCTTCGGATATGTGCACATCCTGTTCGGCAGTTGGATCTCGGTGGTTATGAGCGGTGTCGGCGGCTGGATCTTCGCAACGCGGTATTTGCGGACACAGTCACTGTTCACCGCTTCCGTGGAGCATTCGGTATACGGAATGCTCATTTTCACCATCGGCTTGGGCCGATACTTCTATCACGGTGCCGCTCCAGCGGCCGGAATCCGGCAGGGCTCCCGGCTGCCCGTGGGATAACCGCGGATCGCGATCAGGCGCGGCGGCGCAGCGCGTCGATGACGGTGCGGGCAGCGTTGGACGGGGTGCGATCGGCGTGGTAGGCGATGGCCAGTTTCCACGGGATCGGTTCGGCGGCTTCGGAATAGGCGATATCGGGGGCTCGTTCGGCGACGGATCGGGGCAAGAGGGTGACGCCGAAATCGTTGGCGGCCAGTTCCAATGCGAAGATCTGGTCGGCGACCTCGATGACGGGACGGCGTTGCGGGAACAGTGAGTCCGCGATGGCGCGGATGCCCCAGCCCGGCGGGAGGTCGATAAATCTGACGTTGTCGAGGTCGGTGGCGCGGAAGCGACGGCCGGCAAGGGGATGGGCCACTGCGGTGCACAGGACGAGGGTTTCCCAGTGGATCGGGTGCAGCGTGATACCGGAAAGATCGTCGAACATGCCTGCCACCAGGGCGATGTCGAGACTGCCGTCACGCAGTCCGGCGATATTGCCTGCCACGCCCGAGGTGCTCTGACGCATTTGCAGTGTGATCGACGGGTACCGCCGGTGCATCTCGCCGATCACGGTGGCCAGATCGAGGGTGTGCACGTTCATGAGATTGCCGATGACCACCTCACCGCGCACCTGGCCCTGTGCCGCATCGATCGCGTCGACGATTTCACGCCGGGCCCGCAGCATCGCCCTGGCCGGTTCGATCATGGCGCGGCCCGCCTCGGTGAGTTCGAGGGTCCGCGGTGTCCGGTCGAACAGGCGGGTGCCGAGTTCGCGCTCCAACTTCGCCACACTCGTCGACACCGCGGACTGCACCAGATTCAGCGATCGGGCGGCGGCGGTGAAGGAGCGATGTTCCAGGCAGGCGAGGAAGCATTCGATCTGGCGCATCTCCATCGGCCGAGAATATATCTATGTGATAGATGGCTCCATCAAAATTCATCGCTTTTATTGATCGGTGCGATGCTGGACGATACGACTGTGACTATCTCGCTCACCGAGACCGCCGGTGTGAAGCTGACCCGGCTGGTTGTGCTCGTATTCGCCCTCACGGCGGGCTCTTCCGCAGGTTGTCTCTACTACCTACAGCCGCTGCTGCACACGGTCGCGGGGGAGTTGGATATCTCGATCGCGACCGCGGCCCTGCTGGTGAGCGCGGCGCAGATCGGTTATCTGTCCGGGATCGCGCTGCTGGTTCCGCTGGGTGACTTCCTGGAGCGCCGCCGCATGGTTCCGGCACTGCTGTTGGCTTCGTTTGTAGCCCTTGCGGTTTCGGCAGCGGCACCGAACTTCGCGGTATTGCTCCCCGCGGTATTCGTCACCGGTGTCACCGCGTCCGCGGCACAGATCGTGGTGCCGTGGTCGTCGGCGCTGGCCGATCCGGAACGACGTGGCGAGATTGTCGGCACGGTGATGAGCGGATTGCTGCTCGGCATCCTGCTGTCGCGCGTGCTGTCCGGCGCCGTCGCCGAAGTGGGTGGTTGGCGGACCGTGCTGCTGGTCGCGGCGGGTCTGCAGTTGGCCATGTCGGTGAGCGTTTATGTGCTGGTACCGACCACGGGCTCGGCCGCGGCGGGTGAGCGCTATCCCGAGGTGCTCGCCTCGATCTTCGCGCTCATCCGAAACTATCCGGTGTTGCGGCAGCGTATGGTGCTGGGGTTCCTTGCCATGGCGTGCTTTTCGCTGGTGTGGACCGCGATCGTCTTTCTGCTCGCCGGGATGCAGGCGAGTCCGTACCACTACTCGGAATTCACCATCGGCCTGTTCGGACTCGCCGGGGTGGCCGGTGCGCTCGGTGCGCCGGTAGTCGGCCGATTGGCCGATCGCGGGTACCAGCGTGCGGTCACCACGGCGGTCTGGGCGACAGTGCTCGTCAGCTGGGCGCTGCTGGCATGGGGTGGGCACAGTGTGGTGGCGTTGATTGCCGCCCTATTGGTGTTCGATCTCGGGATCCAGGGCATCCAACTGTCCAATCAGAGCGCTATCTATGCCCTCGATCCCGCCGCCCGCAGCAGGTTGACCACCGCCTATATGGTGAGCTTCTTCCTCGGCGGCGTTGCGGGTTCGGTCTCGGCCGGAGTTGCATACCAGTCCGGTGGGTGGTCACTGGTATGCGGAATCGGGCTTACCGCAACAATTCTCGGGCTCCTGCTCTGGGCGGCGTTCGCGCGTAAGGTTTCGTCCCCGGCCTGACCGGCGGCTATGTGGTCGCCACCAGGATCTGTTCGGCGCTCGGGGGCCGAAGCCCGTCTGCTCGTCCCGCGAAGTAGCGCTCGGTGAGGGTGGACGTTGAAATATGTCGAGCCGATGGGAAACCCGTCTCCTTGGCCAGCTCGATCAGCTCGTAGGGGCTGAACAGGCTGAGGAAGGGGACTCCGCTCGCGCGCGCGGCGTCTTCGACCGCTCGGCGCATCGGGCGCTCCTCGGCGTCGAGCAGATCCAGCGGCAGCTGGAATGTGGTCGCGAAGGTCGAGCCGGGGGCCAGCGCCGCGAGATGGTGCAGCGTCTGGATATTCGCCTCTCGGGTGAGGTACATGGAGACACCCGTCGAGACGACCACCGCGCGACGCTGCGGATCGAAGCCCGCGGAAATGAGCCGGTCCCACCAGGATTCGGTCTCGAAATCGACCGGCACCAGGCGCAGCCACTCCGGGATTCCGAAACCGAGTTCGAGTAGTCGCTGCCGCTTCCATGCCTGCGGTCCGGCTTGGTCTACCTCGAATACCGTGAGGCGGGAGGCGATTTCGGGTCGGCGCTGGGCGAAGGTGTCGAGTCCGGCCCCGAGGATGACGTACTGGTCGACACCATGGGCGGCCTGTTCGGTCACCAGATCCTCGACGAAGCGGGCACGCGCCGTGACGCAGGCGCGGGAGAGCGCGGTCGCTTCGGGATGCATATCCTGTCGATCGCGCCACCCCGGGTCCGGGGCCACCAACCGCAAACCGACCTCGTCCTCGAGCACATGTGGTGGTGAATCGAGCTCGATGTGCAGAGCGCGCCACAGCGCGACCCGCACCGCGGTGCTCTCGGGGCCGATGATCTGCTGCATCGCGTACTCCTTCAGCCGAGCTTTCCGACCTGCAGATTCCAGATCCGTCCGTCGGGGTCGCGGACCGTCATTTCCTTTGTCCCGTAATGGGTTTCCTCGAACGGCGTGACCACCTCGACATCGCTGTCCGGCCGGAACGAGTCGGGATCGGTGACCGTCAGCACGAGCTGAGTCGATGGCGTCTCACTGGCCGGAATCTCGGCGATGAAGACGTAGGGGCCGTCGCCATTGCGGAACAGTCCGGAGTTGTGGTCGGTGGTGAATTCGGGCTCGAAGCCGAGCGCCATGAAGAATCGCGCCGACTTGCCCCAGTTATGCGTTTCGACGAAGACGCCTTGAATGCCCTCTGTCGTCATATCGAATCTCCCTCTCGTGGTCACGGTTGCTGGTCGTGGGCGTCGTCGAGATAGGCGCGCAGTGCCTGCGCGACCAATGCCGACAGTGACATGCCCGACTCGATCGCACGGAACTTCACCTGCTTGATCAGCTCGACCGGCAGGTACACGTTGAACTGCTTCACATCCTCGTCACCCACGCCCCGATGCTAGCATTCTAGCAAGCTAGTGTCACGTCTCGTGGTGGTGAGCCTTGACGGGTCGAGCTCCGGGCAGTAACTTGTTAGTCAACAAGGAAGTTTCTAGGAGGATCTATGGTCGCCGACGAGCGGAGCCACTCAGTGCGCACAGCGGGAATGCCCGCTGCTGGGGGAGCGAGATGAGCGCGGCGAAGGTTGCGCCGGAGGTTGGCACGCGGATCGAATGGCTGGCTCCGCTGCACGAGTGGGGGTTGGACCCCGGTGCGGTCTTGGACCGAATCCCGTCGTGTGCAACAGATTTCCGACCTGAACTGCGCGCGAGCGGCACTCCCGACTCGGTTGACACCTACGACCTGATCACGCTTCCGTATCCGACGCGGTTCGGCCTCTGGCGGGCGTCGATGGCTCCCGCGCCGTTCGTATCGATCACGAACCGGATGCTGGTCGTGCGCTGGACCGAACTCGACGGTCGCCGCCGTACGCTGCTGTTCGAACCCAGTGACGTCGAATTGGGAACCAACACTCCGTATTTCGCCGCCCTCACCAAGCGCACGCCCAGTCGGCTCGCCGATCTGCTGATCCAGCGACACGATGATGTGCTCACCCATCTGCGCAGTGCGGGCATCGATCCGGCGGAGGTCGACTACCTGGTCTTCGACCACTTGCACACCCAGGATGTCCGGCGCTGGCTCGGCACCACGACGCCCCAGCCCGATCTGGGTGCACCGGTGCCGCTGGAGCCGATCTTCCCCAATGCCCGTCTGCTGGTGCAGCGTTCGGAGTTGATCGCGCTGGATCACCTACATCCGCAGCAGCGACCGTGGTATCAGCCGGACACCTATCGGGATCTGCGCACCGAGGCGATCGTCCCGATCGACGGTGACATCCTGCTCGGCCCCGGTGTCGCCATCGTGGCCACGCCCGGCCACACCACCGGCAACCAGACCCTGGTGCTGAACACCAGCAGCGGCATCTGGGCCAGCAGTGAGAACGCGATCGCCGCGGAATGCCTGGTCCCGCGGTATTCGAAACTGCCCGGCGTACGCCGCTGGTCGGAGCAGTGGCAGCAGGGGGTCGTGGTGAACGCCAATACCGTCGAAACGATTGCCGCCCAGTACAACTCGCTGATCCTGGAACGGTCGATCGTTGATGTCTGCGAGCGGGACAGCCGCTTTCCGCAGTTCTTCCCCTCCAGTGAGCTGACGCGCCGGTGGACGAATCCGGGCACCGCCCCGACCTTCACGCATCAGCGCATCACCCACCGCGGCGGCGCGAAGGGGAGTGCATGATTGATGCCCGCGCCGCGCCGCCATCGGCCACTCCAGCCTGCGAGATACCGTCATGACGACAGGTCGCCGCACGGGAGGAATGGTCATGAGTCGAGGTGACGCCATATCGCGTCGGTCCCAGGAGGAACGCCGCAGCGAGGCCGAGCGGCGGCTGCTGGAATCGGCCGCTGAGCTGGTCGGCGAGATCGGCCCGTCCAAAGTGACTTTGGCCGCCATCGGTGATCGCGCGGGCTACAGTCGCGGTCTGGTCACCCACCACTTCGGCTCCAAGGGCGCGATGATGGAGCGGCTCGTCGGCGTCGTCGGCGAACGGTTCCAGGATGACCTCATCTCTTCGACCGTGTCCGAATCGCCAATGGACCAGATGATCGGCTTCGTGCGGACCTACTTCGGCATCGTGTCCGATATTCCGCCGATGAATCGGGCCCGGTTGGTGCTGTGGGCGGATGCGGTGGCCACACCGTCGGAGCTGCGTCCGGCCATTGTCGCCGCCGATCGCGAATTCCGTGACGAACTCGCCGAGCGCATCGCGCAGGGTCAGGCCGCCGGGGAATTCTCCCGCCATATCGACGTGGAAGGGCTCGCCACCACCACCGTCGGCATGCTGCGCGGCATCGCACTACAAAAACTGCTCGACCCGGAGGTCGACCTCGACGCCTGCCGCCGCGAAGTCGAGCAACTATTTCTCACTCGTCTTCGCCCAACGGAGCACGAGGTGCCACCCGAATAGAAAGAACCCGTGTAATGAGTCGAGTCTTCGGTCAGATCACACAGATCGGTTACGTTGTCCGCGATATCCGCGCCGCGATGGACCACTTCATCCAAAATGGCATTGGCCCTTGGTTTTACGTCCATAAGGTGGAGACCGATTACTTCACCTACCGCGGCGTCGACTCGCCGCTGGAAATGAGCGTCGCCTTGGCCAATTCCGGTGATGTGCAGATCGAATTGATCCAGCAGCGCAACGACGCTCCGTCGCTCTACAAGGACTTCCTCGACTCCGGTCGCGAAGGCGCGCAGCACATCGCCTACTGGACCACGGATTTCCAGACCCTCTACGACAAGGCGCTGTCGCTCGGATACGTGGTCGGGCAGGAAGGTTCGATCGGGGGCGATCAGGGTCGCTTCGCCTACCTCGACACCGAGCACACCCAGGGCACGATCATCGAGATTTCCGATATCAGCGGGCCCAAAGGGGAAGTCTTCAAATACATCCGGGAAGCCGCCGCCACCTGGGACGGCACCGATCCCATCCGCGGGGATGTCGGCAACCTCTGACCCTGCGCACTACGACGACTTCCGAGGAACCGCAATGGAATATCCCGATCCCGCCACCCTGCCCGCCGAGCTGCGGGAGGCGCTGACCACCCACAATGCGAATATCTATCGGATGGTGGCGCATTCACACGGCATGGGGCTCAGCTTCCTGGATATGGCCGGTGCGATGTTGCAGACCAATTCGGTGCCGTTCCCGTTGCGGGAGTTGGCGATTCTGCGCATCGGACATGTCTACGAATCGCCCTACGAGCTGCACCATCACGAAAGGTTCGCGCGCGCGGTCGGTCTCAGCGAGAACGCTATCGCCGCGGCTGCCACGGGTATGGGCGCGGGTTTGTCCGCCGAAGAGGCGTCGATCCTGTCCTGGACCGATCAACTGCTCGCCGAGCACACTCTCGGCGAGGCCGAACGCAAGCAAGCTCTGGAACTCTTCAGCGTGACGCAGCTGGCCGATTTCGTGCTCACCGTTGGCTTCTATCAACTGGTGTGCAACTTCCTCAATACCTTCGACGTCACCACCGACGGCGAAGCCTGAGGTACTCACCGAAAATGTCAGGGCCCGGGTCGATTTCGACCCGGGCCCCGGCATTGTTCCTATGCGGTCCCCTTGGCGAGTTCGAGCATGCTCGGATCGTGTGAGCAGACCATCAAGAGGTCGGGTTCGCCGCGGTGGTAGAGCTCGGTGAGGCGAGCATGATTCTCGCGCACCATCTTTCGATCGTAGGCGGCGGTGGTTTCCATTGCCCGCAGGACGAACGGGACCTGGGAATGGCCGTCGACGGTGCCGGGGTGGTAGAAGGCGTCACCGCAGTGCACGATCCACCGATGCCCGGCATCGACGGCGACGGCGGCGTGGCCGCGGGTATGGCCGGGCAGTGCGATGAGCGCGATGCCCGGTGCGATATCGGTGAGTTCCTTGGCTGCAGCGAAGCCTCGCCATTGCTCACCATCGGGGGTGTGCTGCACGATCTTCGGGCCGTGCGCCCACTGGGACGAGCGGAAGCGCTGTCTGTCGAATGGGGTCGGTGATGTCATCGCCCCGAGTACTTCCGCTGCGGTGATATGGATTTCGGCGTCCGGGAAGTCGCAGAGACCGCCGATATGGTCGAGATCCATATGGGTGAGCACGATGTGGCGTACATCCTCGCGGCGGAAGCCGAGCCGTTCGACCTGATACGCGGCGGTCTCGTCCGTGGCGAACGCGGGGTGCAGGAAATGCCGCATCGCCCCGATGCGCCGCGCCGGATTCGCGATGTCCTGCAGGCCGTAGCCGGTGTCGACGAGGACGAGTCCGTTGTCGGTTTCCACGAGCAGGACATGGCAGATCAGTTGTGTGGTCGGCAGATTCATGGTGCCGCAATTGAGGTGATGGACCTTCAAGACATATGCCTTCTTCGGTGCTGTACGGAAACTAAGGGATTTCGAGGACGACCTTGCCGACGGCCTGATAGGAGCGCATGAATTCCGCGATGGCTTTCGCCTCGTCGAAATGGAAGATGCGATCCACGACCGGTCGGATGCGTCCGGCGGCGAGCGCGGGCAGGACGTCGGGGACGAGTGCGGCGCAGACCGCACCCAACTCCTCCGGAGTGCGGACGCTGAATGTGGTCCCTTGCAGCCGAAGTCGCCGGAATGAGAGTTGGTCGAGATCGAGGGTGGACTGCTTACCCGCAAGGCGGCCGATATTGATGATGGTGCCGCCGAGCCGGGTGGCGGCCAGCGAATCCGCCAGTACCTGTCCGCCGAGGTGGTCGAGGGCGAGATCGACCCCGGCGCCATGGGTGACCCGACTGACGACTTCGGCGATGTTCTCGGTCTTGGTGTTGATGACCACGTCGGCGCCGACTGCGGTGAGTGCACCGGCCTTCTCGTCGGACGTGGTGGTCGTGACGACAAGACTCGCACCAAGGGCCTTGGCGAGTTGCACAGCCAGCAGTCCGATCGCCGAGGTGCCGCCCAGTATGAGCACGCGCTGCCCTGCGGTGAAGCCGCCCTGGGTGACCAGGGCATCGTGTTCGGTCGCCAGCCCGACGGGAAGCGCTGCCGCATCCGTCCACGCCAGGTCGGCGGGCATCGCGATCGCATGCCGATGGTCGAGCAGTGCGTAGGTGGCGAACGCACCCAACCCCGCGCCCCCGACCCGGTCGCCGACGGCGATATTCCGCACATCCGCGCCCACGGCCTCGACCTCACCGGCCATCTCCAGGCCGGCGGTGAAGACAGTGCTGGTCTTCGTATTCGGGTTGTAACTGCCGTCGAGCATGTACAGGTCGGCGCGGTTGACCCCGGCCGCACGGACCCGGACAAGGATCTGACCTGGGCCCGCAGTGGGGACGTCGAGCTCACGAACCTCCCAATCGGGCCCGGCCCCGCCGACAAGTGCACTCATTGTCGCCATCGGTGTTCTTCTCCATTCGCTATGCCACTCGATTGATGCAAGGCGTCCCCGCAGGTCAGCGGGCTCCGCTGGCATCGGATAAAACTTACTTGTTGGCTAACAAGTTACATCTGTGGCGGTGTCCCGTCAAAGGCTTCATGTCGGGAGCAACCGGACTACCGGACATGGGGCGGGGGCATTCGGTGGATCGGGGGGTGGCGCGATAACTTGATCGGGTGATCGAGAGTTCTGTATCCACGACGGTGGGGGCGTGGCGGGTAGGTGATGGCGTCCCGGTGTCGTTGCGGGAGGCGACGGTGGCGTGGGCGGTTGCCGCGCATGCTGAGCTGTCCGAGATTGCCACGGGGTACGGGCATTTCATCACGGTCGCAGAGTTGGCCGAGCGGGTGCAGGAGGTGTCGGGGGTGCAGACCGGGGCGCCGACGCGGACCTGGATGGAGGCCATTCTGCGCAAGGTCGCGCGGCGGTGCCACCATGCGGGCGAGCCGCCGCTGACCTCGCTGTGTGTGCAGGAGAACCATACTGTCGGCGACACCTACAAGTACGTACTCGAACTCGCGAGGCTACCGATTCCGAACGACCTCGAGTTGCATGCGTCCTACGCCCGATGGCAGTGCTACGAGCACCACGGGGCCACCATGCCCGCCGATCTGGCCGTCCCGCCGCTGACTCCGAAGGTGGCGGGACGCCGTCGAGCGGCGGGCGCGACCGCACAGGAGGCCAAACCACAGCCGACCCGACCGGCGGTGTGCGCCCAATGCTTCATTCAGCTGCCCGCCAGCGGGACCTGCCAGTACTGCGTATGACGAGCCGATTCAGTTGTCCGGCGGGAATTGGCCTTTTGCTTGGACCGAGGTTCCGTTCGAGCTGAAGGTCACCACGCTGGGTCCGCCTTGCGGGCAGCACAGCGCATCCTCGGGCTTGGCCCATCGGTACTGGACCGAGACGGTGTCCTTGGTCTTGCCGAGAATTTCGGTGTAGCCGTAGGGCTTCGACGTGGCGGTGCCGAGGTAGGTGCCGTTGGTGAAGAACAGGATGTGGGTTCCGGGATGAATTCCCTGCCATTCCACCCTCATCCACGACAGGACGCCTGAGCATCCCGCCTGAATCGGATCACCGCTTCCGCCTTGTACGACCCAGCCGTTACCGGCCGGGGGCGGCGCCAATTGGGCGACCGCGGAGGCGGCGAGCGCCGAGTTCACATCGAAACACAGACCGTGTCCGCTGCCGTGGGGCCCGGATTCGGCGGGCGCGGACGTTGTTTCCGTTTGCGGGCTGGTCGCAGGCTCGGGTGCGGCCGAAGTCTCCTGTGTCGCTGCGGGATTCGGACTCACCGCAGGCTCTGGTGCCGAAGCTGCCGGTGTCGCGGCGGGTTTCGGATCCGCCGCGGGTTGTGAGCGGTCGGTGCTGGCGCCTGCCTGCACAGTGCTCGGCGAACTCGCCGACGGGACAGACGTCGCGGTGGCAACAGTTGGCGACGAGCTCGTGCCACACCCGGTAGTGCCGATCGCGATGCTCGCCGCGAGCATGACGAACGCCGATGATCCGATACTCATGGGCTCCCCTCGAAAACTGATCGACAACGCGAATTTCCCTGTGCCGCAAATAATTTGCGCACAGATAGAAAATCGGATGAATTGCGACCGGCGTTACAGGGGTATGGGCTGGCAGGCGGGGAAATGTGCCCCCAATTATCGGGGCGCGTCGAGGCGGCGATTCAGTACCAGTGGTGTTCCTGCCAGAACCTCCATGCGCTTTCGGGGCTGCCGTAGCGCTGGATCATGTAGTCGTAGGTCCAGCGGATCTGGGTGAGCGGGTTGAACCGCCAGTCCATGCCATGGGTGGCCATCTTTTCCGGCGGCAGGGCCTGGCCGAGGCCGTAGGCGCCGGTGCTCGGGTTGGTGGCGAAGACGTCCCAACCGCTTTCGTGTGTGATGACGTTATCGAACGATTGGAACTGGTAAGCGGGGACAACTGTCAATGCCAGGACCTTGGTGCCCGCGCGGATCACCGAGAGCGCGAGCACGGCCGACGAACCGGAGATCTCATCGTCGGTGGTCGCGGCTGCGGAAGCCACGCAGACGAATGACAGGCAGATAGTGGCCAATACGGCGCTGATGACACGTGACATCGACGATCAACTCCCTCCACATCCGGGACAGGTAGCGCAAAAGTCAGCAAAGCACTAGTTACCGTGACTGTGCTGCAGCTGCTTCGGCGTGTCCGGGAATGAGGAGGCGCGGTAGCGCCTGCTCGACGGTGTTTAGGCCACGGCCGAAACATGGTGTGGTTACCGCCCACTCATTCCTAGGCTGCTGACCAGTGCGGATTCAGGAGTCGGAGATGTTGAAGGATGTAGCGGTGCGGCCCGATCGAGGTATCGCACTGGTGATCGGTCGGGTGGCCGACAGGGTGGTGGTAGGGCAGCGGAAACGGTTGTGGCCGATGTGGTTGCGATGGCCGGTGACGCGGTCGCTGCCCTCGGCCCGTGATCAGTTGTTCGAACTGGATCCGGTCCTCGCGGTAATGGTGCGAGGTCCACGGTGATCGCGGGTACCGTGATGCGATACCGGAGCACGGCGATGCGGGGCAGCCTATGAAGCGGATCTACTGCACACCCGAGGATCTGACGCGCATCCGGATCGGGGCGCCGCTCGGTGCCATGGCCGAAACGATGTTGGCCAGTCGCGTGGTGCAGCGCACCGACGCGCCACTGTTCGACGGGTGGCGCAGCCAGGTGCGGGGCGCGATACCGGATGACTTCGGGGTGCTCGCCGATATCGTCCCTGGCGTCGATCACTTCGTCGACCTGATCACGCCCACCCGCGCAGCGCGCACGATGTCCGCCGGGATCGAGGCGCTGCACCTGGTCTCACGCGATGAACTCCGCCTGGAGGTGGAGTGCACGATTCGCCAGCGATCCGAGACCGGGCGTCCGCTGCCGGCGTGGGCGCGCAAGCTGTCCGACCGCGATGGTGGTGCGCGGCGCGAGTTCGCGGTCGCCATCGAATCCTTCCATTCGGTGGCGTTCGCCGGTCGATGGGCGCATGTGCAGTCCTATCTCGAGGTCGCGGCCGAGCGGATGGCCCGGACGATGGCCACCGAGGGCGTCGAACGACTCTTCGCCGATCTGCGGCCCTTCGCACGGTGGCGTTCGCCGATCCTGGAGGTGCTCACGCCGACCGGGTGTCACGACGAATACCTCGACGGACGGGGATTGATCATCATTCCCTCGGTGTTCGCCTGGCCGGGACCGCTGCTGCTGAAATCGACCGTCGACAAGGACGCGCCGATGACACTGGTGGTCCCGGTATTGCGCGATATCGCCGATTTCGCCACCGCGTGGGGTCCGCGCGCGACCAACGAGGCGTTGACCGCGCTGCTCGGCCGGACCCGCGCCGCCGCGCTACAGGTGATCGCCGAAGGCTGCACGACGACCGAACTGGCCCGCCGACTCGGTGTTTCGGCCGCCACGGCCAGCGAACACGCATCGATCCTGCGCGAGGCCGGGCTGATCGAGAGCTGGCGGCACCGCAATGCGATGCGGCACCAGGCGACGACGCTCGGCATCGCACTGCTCGACGGTGATCTCGACAGTGGTGTGCGCATCGCGTGATGGCGCGCCAGTAGGGTCGGGCACGTGCAGCGCATAACCGACCGGAAGAGTTCGGCGTGGTAGAGCAGGGTGAACAGGCGCGGACGCGTCGGGGTCGGGTGCGCCGGGCCTTGTGGGTAGGGGTCGGGCTGGTCGCCGGAGCGGCGCTGGTCGTCGCCGGGGCCAATATCCGGTTGTGGGTGGTGTCGTCCGGACATCGGTCCGGACCCGCGGTCGCGCCGACTGTTCCGGTGGTGATCGTGCCCGGGGCGAAGGTCGCGCCGGACGGTGCGCCGATGGCCTATCTGCGCGGGCGACTCGATGTCGCGATCGAACTGCTGCGGGCCGCAAAGGCGCGCGAAATCCTGGTATCCGGTGATGCGGGGGGCACCTCCGGGGGACGAAATCGCCTCGATGACAAAGTATCTCGTCGACCATGGGATCGACCCGGCGGTCGTGCGCACGGATGGCGAAGGATTGTCGACCCGGGCGACTTGCGAGCGCGCCAAGACTTTGTTCGGCATCGACCGCGCGCTCATCGTGACCCAATATCAGCATCTGCCACGGGCCATCGCCCTCTGCCGCGCCGCGGGAATCGACGCCGACGGTGTCATCGCATACTGCGAATGCAAGCGAAAAACCAAGGTGCGCAACAATATCCGCGAGTGGCTTGCCGCGCCCAAGGCGGTCGCCGCATTGATCTGGCGCTGACCCTGCTGCTGGCGTTCAGAGCGTCCGGACGTCAACGCGGATCCGGCAGTGCTGGATCCATCGGATCGATCGGACCGCCGGGATTCGGGATCGGTGGCGGTCGGTTCGGATCCGGGTGTGGTGTCGGATCGGGGATCGGCGGTACCGGTGTGGGGCCCGGTTCCAGCGGTGGTACGGGCTGTGGATCGGGGCTGGGCGCAGGCTCCGGCCGAGGGACGGGATCGGGGCCGGGCGCAGGCTCTGGCTGCGGAAACGGCTCGGGGCCGGGTACGGGCTCCGGCTGCGGAAACGGCTCGGGGCCGGGTTTCGGTGGGACCGGATCCGGGATCGGCAGTGGCGGGACCGGGTCGGGGATCGGGGTCGGTGGAATAGGGCTCGGATTCGGTGGCACTGGACGAGTCATGTGCGTTCCTCCTCATCGCAGCGGTACCCATCCGGTCGTGGGTGAATCAGCGGAACGCCAGCTCGCGCAGGTCGGTGCGTTTCGCCCAGTCGATAACCTGGGCTCCCGACCGCTGGCATCAGTCGGCAAGCAGTGCCCGCGCCGCCGAATGCTCAGGTGTTCCCTTCCCCGGTTCGGGCGACTGAGGCCGTTCGGAGATCGAAACCACTTGACGGGCTTCGGATTTGAGGAGCCGGACAGGTCGGAGGGGGTATTCCTTGCAGCAATCGTGTCCGCATGTCCATACTGCGCCGGGATACCCCCGGTGACCCATCTGCTCATGCGCTTCGCCACCGAAGACATCACCGTCGGTGACACAGTGATCGCGAAGGGGGAGGGCGTGGTCATTGCCGGCGGTGCCGGTCGAGGAAATTCGCAACCTGCCGGTAGTCACCCAGAACGACCTGGCCGCTTTCCTGGTATACCTCGACCGGCGGTCAGTTGGTTCGCGCGGCGTATCCCAGCGGCAGTTTGTCCGGTGGACAGTTGATCACCGTGTCGTCGTCGATATCCCTGGATTCCAGGAAGGTGATGCACCCGGTCGCGGAGACCAGCGTCAGCGGATAGGTCGGTCCGCGGTCACGGTCGGCGATGATCGCGTCGAGATTTTCCTCGTAGCGGGTGAGGATGCTATCGGGGTAGTCGAGCATCCACTGCGGATAGGAGATGGTGGTATGCACGCGGCGGTCGCCGAGCCAGATGATGATCACGGTGGTGGTGCCGGTCAGGTCTACCCAGGCGAGTTTGTACATGTCGTCGCTGATCTGGACCAGCTTGGCGGTCTGATTCTTGGACCAGCGCCCGAACATCGGTCCCATCAGGCAGCGTGAATCGATGGTGTGCCAATCGCGTATGTACAGCTCGTATTTCCAGCCGTTGTCATAGGCGTAGATCAGGTGTTTGCCGACAATGCCGGATAGATCGCCCGTCAGGGCTGAGGCCGGCCAAGCGGGCTGCCGCACGCTCATCGGTGACTCCTCTCGATCGACCTCCGCTGTCGAGACCTGGGTCTTTGTAGTCAGCCTAACTACTCGGACAATCGTTGCGGCCGATTTGCCGGGAACGCCGCGATCATGACAGTGCGGCGGCATAGAGGATCTCGCGCATACCGGGCAGGGCTTCCTGATCCGCCCGCCACACCAGCCGGAGACTGAGATCGGGCAGCGGAAAGTCCAATCGGACGAGCGTGGCGTGTGCGAGACCGTCGGCGACCGCGAATTCCGGGAGCAGGGAAATGCCGAGTCCGTGCTCGGCCCAGGCCCGCATGACCGGAACCGCACCGGCCCTGACGCGTCGCGGACCCGCGCCGAGAATCCGTTCCCCGGCCATCCAGAACGAGCATTCCGGCACATTGACCAGCAGCCGCTCATCGATCAGATCGGCCGGTGTCAGGGCGGATCTGTCCGTCAGCGGATGGGTGGGTGCCGCGACCAGGGCCAGCGGAACCGGGTCCAGGTCGAGGAAGGCCAGTGGTTCGGGCGGAGCAGGAAAGCCCAGGTCTCCCACTGCTCCCCCGGAATCCAGCAGCAGTGCCGCATCGAGTTCGCCACCGACCACATCGGCGAGCAGTCCGTCGCGGGCCCGATCGGAGCGCACCTCGACCTCGAGATCGGGCCGTCGCTCGGCCAGCCGCGCCAGCACCCGCGGCACATAGGTGCCCGCGAGGGTTTCCAGTGCGCCGAGCCGCAGCAGGGGCCGTTCTTCCCGCACGTCGCGGATGGCCTGCTCGGCTTGGTCGAGCAGCCGCCGCGCCCACCCGGTGAGGCGCTGACCCGCGGGGGTGAGTCGCATGCCCTTGGGATCGCGCACGAAAAGCGTGACCCCGAGCGCGGTCTCCAGCGTGCGGATCTGCTGGGACACCGATGACGGCGCGAGGTCGAGCGCCACCGCTGCATCGGTGACGGTGCGGTGACGCACCACGGCCTCGAAGGTCCGCAGCTGACGTAACTCCATGGCTTGGCCAACAGCGCCGGAGCATTCGGATATTCCGAATGCCACATGCGCTGCCGCCGGTGGAGTAGCCGTATCCGCCCGACCAGAGTCGTTGGCGTCACCACTCGAGTCGATCAGTTCGGGAGCTGTTGCACCAGATGAGCATTCTGCAATCGCGGGCGGACACGTCCGCCGCGTCGAGCGGGCGGACCCGCGCCCTGCTCGGAATATCCCTCGGGTACTTCATGGTGTTGTTGGATATGACGGTGCTCTCGGTCGCCGAACCGGATCTGGCGGCGTCGCTGCACACCTCGGTCGCCGGGCTGCAATGGGCGACAACCGGCTATACCGTCGCCTTCGCCGCACTGTTGCTCTCCGCGGGCGCAGTCGCCGATCGTTATGGCGCGCATCGGGTATTCCGTTTCGGCACAGCGGCTTTCGGTGTGGTCTCGCTGCTGAGCGCGTTCGCCCCGAGCCTGTGGATCCTGGTCGCGCTGCGGGCGCTGCTCGGTGCGGCCGCTGCGGCGTGTGTGCCCGCGTCGATGGCGATGATCAGCCAGCTCTACCCGGATCCGGCGCGGCGCGCCAGGGCGATCTCGACCTGGGCGGCGATCAGCGGCGCGGCGGTAGCGGCGGGGCCGATCGCGGGCGGCGCACTGGTCGGGCTGGCCGGTTGGCGTTCGATTTTCGTCGTCAATGTGCCCATCGCGATTGTTGTGCTGGCGCTGAGCACGGGTTCGGCCGTGCACTGTGCCCGTGGTGAGCGGCGGATCGACTGGCTGGCGCAGTTGACCGCGGCCGTCGCCCTGGCACTGTGCACCGATGCGCTGATCGCGGCGGGCGCGCAGGCGTTGCGGCACACCGCATGGTCGCTCGGTGGCACCGCGCTCGCGACGGTTGTCTTCGTATTCCTCGAACGACGCAGTGCCGCACCGGTATTGAATCGCGACCTGCTGCGCGCGGGCCGGGTGCGGGCCGGGCTGTTCGCGGGCGCGGCGGTCAACTTCGCGCTCACCGGCGCACTGTTCGTTCTGCCGCTGCTACTGCAACAGCAGCGCCACCTGAGCCCGCTGCTGACCGGACTCGCCTTCCTGCCGCTCACTGTTCCGTTCGCCGTCATCCCACCGCTGGCCGGCAAGATCGTCGCCCGCATCGGCGCGCGCCGCCCGATCCTGGCCGGACTCGGCCTGCTCGCGGCCGGTGGTTCGGTGCTGGCCGTCGCGGTCTTCGCCAGCCTCGCCTATCCGATGCTTGCGCTGGGCCTGTTGTTATCGGGATTCGGTGTCGCCTTCGCCCTTCCGGCGTTGGTCACCGCCATCGTCAATGCGGCCCCGCCGGGTACCGCCGGTGCGGTCGGCGGCCTACTCAACGCCGTCCGCCAAGTCGGCGCAACGCTGGGAGTTGCGATCATGGGCGCGCTCGTCACCCCGGGCGTCGGCTGGGCACTGCTGGCCTCCGCCGCTGCGTGTGCGCTGGCTTTCGCCGTCTTCGGCTACCACCGCGTGTCCGAATCCTGACGCGGGCTCAGGGCGCGATTCGGCCGGTTTGCCGTGTATAGCGACGGCCTGTGCGGTCGTCTTCGTCGTGTTCGGCTACCACCGCGTGTCCGAATCCTGACGCGGGCTCAGGGCGCGATTCGGCCGGTTTGCCGTGTATAGCGACGGCCTGTGCGCTCGCCTGCGTCGTGTTCGGCTAACCACCGCGTGTCCGAATGCTGGCGCGGGCTCAGGGCGCGTACCGGCTGATCCGTCGAGCATCGTGGCGGCCTGTGCGCTGGCTTTCGCCGTGTTCGGCTACCACCGCGCATCCGAATCCCTACGCGATTCGGCCGACCTCGCCGAGAACGGCGACGGCCTCGATGGTTGACCGTGCCCAGGTCGCCAGGCAAGGTTGGCCGATGAGTGCGGCATCGCGCAGCGATTCGATGAGGGGTGGTGGCCGGGTGGCAGGTGGGCGCGGAGCAGAGGTCCGTGCGGGTGTCGAGCTGACCAATCTCGACGCACCGCTGTTCGACGGTGCGCAGGCGACCAAGCGCGATCTGATCGACTATCTCGAATTCGCCGGTGATCGGCTGGTTCGGCAGCTGCGGGACCGCCCGCTCTCGGTGGTGCGCATCCGGCCGGGGCAGGAGCCGTTCATGCAGAAGAACCTGCCGAAATACACCCCGGACTGGGTGCGCCGGGTGACGGTGTGGGCCGAGACCTCCAAACGTGAAGTGACCTACGCACTCTGCGATGACGTGCGCACACTGCTGTGGTTCGGCAATCAGCGCGCGGTCGAATATCACCCGACGCTGCTGCTCGCCGATCATGCCGAGGGGCCCACGCATCTCATCCTCGATCTCGATCCGCCGGAGGGCGGACCGTTCCGGCAGGTCGTGCTGGCCGCCGAACTGATCAGGCAGGCGCTGGCGAACGACGGACTCGCGGGCGCGGTGAAAACCAGCGGCGCCAAGGGCGTTCATATCTTCGTGCCGATCGAACCCCGCATCCCGATCGAGGATGTCGCGGCCGCCACCCGAGCGATCGCGGCCAGAGCCGAACGTATCGACCCGGACCTTGCTACCACCGCGTTCATCCGCGAGGACCGCGCTGGCAAGGTCTTCCTGGATTCGACGCGCGCGGGTGGTGCGACCGTGGTCGCCGCCTACAGCCCGCGCGTGCGTCCCGGCGTGCCGGTGTCGTTCCCCATCGAATGGAGCCAACTGGCCGATATCGGTCCGGGCGATTTCACCGTGCGCACCGCACCGAAACTCCTGGGCGAGCACGACCCGTGGACGCGAGAGATGCCGTCGCCGCAGTCCCTGCCCGCCGATCTCATCGCCGAAGGCCACACCATTCCGGTGGCCCGGGTCCAGGCCATGCACGAGGGCAAGCGTCGGGCCCGGGCCCGCAGGCAGACCTAGCGCTTCAGTGCTGGTGTTCGATGACGGTGCGGAAGTGCGCGGCGCCGTCGGTGATCGCGTCGACGGTGACCACGGCGCGGAACTCGAGGCCGTTATCGGTGACCGTGCAGGTTTCGGTCGCGCCGATATCGGCGTTCAGGGCGCTGGGGCAGCTCACGTGCTGAGGTGTGTGCCCGGTGCGGTCGATGTAGTCGATGGCGACCTGTGCGGCGAGCTGTGAGCTGGAGATCGAGTCGGTGTCATTGCCATCGTCGTCCCGGCTCGTCGTGGTCTGAAAGGCGCTGCCGATGATGCCGAGGATGAGCATGACGATCAGCAAGGCACGGCCGCCGCTGGAGAGCAGCAGCGGGCGAGTCGGGGATTGCGGCGGCGGCCCGGTGAGTGCGGCACCGGGCATGGGCGTACCGGGAATGGGTGCGCCTGGGACGGGTGCGCCGGGGACGGGTGCACCGGGAATCGGCGCACCGGGCGTCGTCGTGGGTGCCGCTGCCTTATCGCCGAAGACGCCCTTCAGGTAGGCGGGCGTCAGCAGATACACGTAGGTCGACACCCGCATTTCCGTGCGCAGCACCGCCGAGGTGGCCTCGAAGACCGCACCGGGCATCCGTCCGGTGATCAGGACGATCAGCCACAGAATGAACGCGACGATGGTCCAGCCAGTGGTGAACCAGCTCGACAGCACCAGGATCGGAATGGCCAGGATGAGCCGGAACAGCACCGCCGCCCGGTTCAACGGCGTCGGTGCCGGGAAGAGCAGGCGGACCGGATAATCCGGTGCGGTCCACGCGAAGGGCGGATAGTCGTCGACCAGCAGCATCAGATAGCCGTACACCCGCGCGGTGTAGCCGAAATACCCGCGCAGGAACTCGCCGCACCAGTCCGGCAATCGGCCGAGCACCAGTGCGCCGAACCAGCCGCAAACCACCACAACGAACGCGGCGATACTCAGCGCCCACAACACGATGAGCTGCGGTATGGCCAACAGCAGCCGCAGCAGTACGGTCCAGCGACGGTGTTGTTGCGGCGGGAAGACATCCAATTCGACCAATGCTTCGCCGCTGGTCGGCGATCCTTCGTTGACTACCATGGCGACCCACTCGCTTCCTTCGTCCAGCGCAGTGTCCAGAACTCCATGCCGAAGCCGACGCCAGCGAGGCGCAGGCGTGCGTGAAACGAATGTAGCTCGATAATGGCTGATCTATCGGAAACTGCGCCCAGATGCCAGTAAGGGCTGGTCGTTGTGCTGTTGATGGAGACGCTAGCCAGTGGCTGAGATAGCAGTGTCGGTCGATCTGGTGCGGCCGGTCGGGAGGACGAAGGACAACTCGCCGCGGCGGGCGACGCCGAGTTTGCGGTACACCCGGGTGAGGTGTTGTTCGACGGTGCTGGTGGTGATGGCGAGTTTGTCGGCGATCTCGCGATTGGCCTTACCGCGGGCCGCCAACTCCGCGACGCGGCGTTCGGCGGGGCTCAGTGTCGCGAGTCCGCCCTGGATCGGGCCGAGTGCTGGCATGGGTTGGGTTGGTTGCGTAGCTGTTTGGGGTTTGCCGTCGAGTAGATCGCGCAGCAGCACCTCGGCGCCGCAGGTTTCGGCGATACGTGCGGCGTCGCGGAGCAGCGCACGGGATCGGTCGTGGTCGCCGACGGCGCGGTGCGCCTTGCCGAGTTCGCCGAGTACCGTCGCCAATTCGACGTCGTCGCCGCCGGTGCGGGCGATGGCGACGGATTCGCGGAGTAATCGGAAACCTTGATATCGATCGCTGGTGGCGGCGAGCAGGCGCAGCGCGACGCCACCGGAGCGGTGCCGATCGGCGGCGCCGAGTAGCTCCAGATGTCTGGTCGCGAACTCGCGCACCTGGCGATGCTCGCCGAGTACGAGATGGGCGGCGGCCATGTCATTGCGCCACGGCACCAGCCAGGGGAAGTCCATATTCCACCGTTCCATGAGATAGCCGCAGCGGCGGAAACTGCGCAGCGCCTCGTCGGCACGCCCGACGGCGAGGTGATGATGACCTTGTGCCTGCAGATATGACAGACCGAAACGGGAGTCGAAAATCGTTCGTGGCACCGGTCTTTCGAGCTGTGCCGCGGCCTCGGCATGGCGACCGGACAGGGTCAGCGCGTGCACTGTCGCGGCGATCGGCGTACCGATCCACAGGCCGAGGTGTTCGGCCGGTACGTAATTCAGAGCGAGCGCTGCATCGGTGGTCGCATCGCGAATACTGCCCTTGCGCAGCATCGTTTCCGCGCGCAGACCAGCGAAGATCGACTGCCAGGTCGGTGCACGGCGGGCGTCGGCCTCGGCCAGCAGCGATTCGCACCACGCCGCCGCGGTATCGAGCCGATTGCTGTAGATGAGGCAGTGCACCGCCGCGACCAGGGTTTCGATGGTGGTCGAGGTGAGGCGGTGACTGGTGAGCAAACGCTGTGCGAGCGTGGCGATTTCGTCGAGCGGGTGGGTGAACAATCCGGACAGCAGATCGGCGCCGTGCCGATGCGGCGAGTGTTGATCGGTGCGCACCCGTGGCGGCCGCGTTGGTGCCGCGAAGAGTCGTGGGTGCCGTGGCACATGTGGCGGATAGGAGTACCGCAGCCAGGCGCGCAGGAAGTCGATCTCGGGTGTCGCTTCGTCCGGATTGCCGCTGTTGAGTTGGTCGAGTGCGTGATCGGCCTGCTGCACCTGCCCGTGCCACAGCAGGTACATGATGGCGGCGGGCAATTCGCGGTGCGGCACCCGGCCCGCGCGCAGCGCCGCCTTCAATCGGGTGAACTGGCGCGAGCGGGTCGACGGATTGATCCGCCATTCGAGACAGACGAGCCGAATCGCGATCGAGGCGCGCTCGCCCGCGTCGCGGGTGGCACGGTAGGCCAACTCCAGCCGATCGACGGCCAGATCGATCTGGTCATTGATCATCGCGTCCTCGGCGGCGCCGAGCAGAACTTCGACCGCCCACGGGTATCCGGCGGCACCGGCCTCGACCAGGTGGTCAGCGACGGTGCACACCGGAAAACCCCGGTGGTGCAGCAGTTCCGCGGCCCGGCTGTGCAACTTCTGTCGGACCTGCTCGGGGGTGCTGCGCAAGATCCGCTCGCCGACCTCCGGATGCTCGAAGCGCGCCCTCGTGGTGTCGGTGAGCTGCTGGACCACCGCCCCTACCGCGTCCGCATCGGCATCGAGCAGTTCGGCGACCAAGCCGACCGTACTCGCGGGCCCGAGCACGGCCATGGCCTGACCGACTCGGGATTTGGCGAAGTCGGCCCAGTGATGGCGGTGCAGTAGGGGTTCGCGGTGCGGTAGGACAGGCTGACACATACTCGGAGCCCTTCGTCGAGGTGGTGTGCCCGACTGTGGGAGAGCACCATCGAAAACGAGCAGCTCGGGTGCACTGAGGATGCGGCATCGTCGCAGCGGGAAGGGCGCGGCGACGCGCCCGATGATCCAGCCGGTGAGGACAGGTTAATTCGCCTGCCCGATCCTGTCACGGCAACAGGTGATTCCTTCGTAATATGAGTTGTTTCAACACCTTTCGTGTCATCAACTACCTGACGATGGCGAGCGACTGCTGGTAGTAGGAGAGGCAGGTGGCCGAGGTGTCGTCGGCGGTCAGGAACAGCACCGTGTGTGCCCTGGTGAGCACGCCGCTATCGCGTGCGCTCAGATACGCGTGCACCGGAGCCGCGGAGTACGGATTGTCCACGGAGGGATCGACGCCGACGATCGACTCCGGGGTGAACCCGAGCGCGTTGGCCAGGCGGGCACGGAAATCCAGGGTCCAGGTAGGGGCGAGCAGGAGGGTGCGCCCATCGGTGATATCGGCGGCCTCGAGCCCTTCGGCCGTGAGGCAGTCGCGAACGGCCACGGCAGCCAACTCGACCGGGTCGGCGTTACCGGGTCGGGTGCTCATGGCCCTTCGACCGTTCGCACCCGCCGCCCCCATCGCGACCCAGGCGGTCGGGTCGGCGGGCCCTGCGGTGTCGGTGCAGTGCAGAGTGCCGAATCCGCCCGCGGTGCCGAAGCTGCTGAGCAGGATCGCGGCACCGCTTGTGCTGTAGGGGAATCCGTCGACGTGACGTTCGGTCGACGGATGGGTGTCCCCGGCCACGAGCAGCGCGTACTCGACTTCGCCGGTGGCCAGGAAGCATTCGGCGGTCGAGATCGCGTGCAGTAGTCCGCTCGCGCCGTTCATCAGATCGAAGGAGAAGGCGGGTACGCGGCCAGGGGCGTATTCGAGGCCGACGCCGACGCGCTTCTGGATGAGCGCCGATACCGCGGGTTCGGAGATGTTCTGATCACGGAAAACCCCGGCGTTGATCAGCATTCCGACCTGGTCCGCGGCGACGTCCGCCTGTTCCAGGCAGGCGGTGGCCGCGCGGGTCGCGAGGTCGAAGTAGCTGCCGGTATCGAGATCGGCATTCACGGCGGCGGCGAGGATGGTGGTCGGCATGGTTCAGGCCTCCAGACGGGAGATGGTCGCGGCCAGGTATCCGGAGACGATTCCGGAAGCCGCCGGAATCATCAGCACCTTGGACCCCTTGGGAATCTTCTGCTGCGCGAGATATTCGTGCAGGACCACGAAATGCGAGGTCGACGCGGTATTGCCGAATTCGTGCAGCACATTGAGCGATTGCGGCATGGGGGTGCCGAAGTGTCGTTCGGTCAGATGTGTGATGTATTCGATGGCGGGCGCGCTGAATTGGTGGTGGATCCAGTAGTCGTACTTTTCGCCCTCCCAGTTGCGCCCGGTCTCCTCCAGGAAGGTGGCGATGCGACTGATGCCCTGTAGGTAACGGCCATCGTTCTGCATCGCACGGTTATCGGTGTAGAGCGCGATGCCCGAGGATTGGTCACTCGGCATGCCGATGCAGTGTTCGGCGCCGTCGGCCGAGGTCATCAACTCGACGTAGTGGATCTCGTCGTCATCGTCGCCACGGTCGTCGAGCACCACCGCGACCGCCGCATCGCCGACGGTCAGCGCCGCGAACTGTGGATCGTAGGGCTTGCTGATCTCACGAGCCGCCGTCTCGGCGATCGGGGTGATCTGTTCACCGCTGACCACCAGTCCGTTGCGGACCACACCGGCCTTGATCATCCGATCCAGCACCAGCACACCGGTCATCATGCCCGCGCAGGCATTCGAGACATCGAAATGGCGGGCATTGACCGTCCCGATCTCCTTACCGAGCATGGTCGCGAATGACGGTGCGTAGCAGAAGATTTCCCTGCCGCGGGTGCGGGTGATGGAGGCCGAGATGACAACATCGATATCCTCGGCCGCGTAATCGGAATGCGCCAGGCAGTCCTCGATCGCGCGCAGGGCCAGATCGAAGGAGGATTCGTAGCCCTCGTCGCTGGAATCGTAGACCCGCCGATTCTTGATGCCGGTGATCCGCTCCAGGTCGAGCGATCTGGGAACGGCAAGTCCTGCGATGATCTCCTCGGTGGAACGGACGGTGGATGGTGTGTACGAGCCGATGGACTCGAAACGCGTGCGCAGCATGACCCCTGCTTTCTTCTGTCGCGTGAATTTCCCTGTGTTGCCAGGAGTTTCGACGGCGCTGTCGTAGATTGCGTGGTTGCTACCCGGGCAGTCCGACCAAAGACGCGCTCACCTCGCACAATTGCCGGGCGAGCCGGTCGTCGCGGGCCAGGCGCGACGGTTCGCGCTCGCGGGTCTTGCGGAAATAGGCGCCGGTGACCGCGCCGACGCTCGGATCGGTCGCCAAGTAGGTGAGCGCGGCGGCGCCCTCGGCCGCGGAGATGAAGAAGATGCGTTCGGCGAGCGCGACGACCGGTCGCCCGAACCACGGCAGCGAATTCCAGATGCCGGTCGCGACCGCGCCGGGATGAAAGGCATTG
Organism: Nocardia sp. CA-107356; assembly: GCF_050946365.1. Taxonomy (NCBI): domain Bacteria; kingdom Bacillati; phylum Actinomycetota; class Actinomycetes; order Mycobacteriales; family Nocardiaceae; genus Nocardia; species Nocardia sp. CA-107356. The sequence continues at coordinate 2,179,496 of NZ_CP191992.1, forward strand.
ACCGTCACCCGGGTGCCGTCGAGACGTTGCGCCAGCGCACGGGCATAGAGGACGTTGGCCAGTTTGGAGCGGCTGTAAGCCTTTTCGCCCGAATAGCCTTCGCGGAATCCGAGATCGTCGAAGTCGAGCGTCGCGCCGTAGTGCATTACCGAGGACGTGAACAGAATGCGCGCCGGAGCACTGTGCACCAGCAGATCGGTGAGCAGTTCGGTGAGCAGAAAGCCGCCGAGATGGTTGGTGGCGAAGGTCGCCTCGATACCGTCCGCGGTTTCGGTGCGCGTCTGGTGATAGCCGCCCGCATTATTGGCCAGCACATCGATGCGGTCGTAGGTGGCCTCGACAACTTTGGCGAGCTGGCGCACCGACGACTGCGACGAGATATCGCATTCCAACGTAACGACCGCCCCTGCCCCCGCGGCACGCACCAAATCCGCACTGTCGGCGAGCTTCTGCGGATTCCGGCCGACCAACACCAGGCGATCGCCCCCTGCGGCGAGCTGTTGCGCGGCCTCGAGACCGATGCCCGAGGTGGCCCCCGTAATCAGGATCGTCTTCATGCCCGATCACCCTGCCAGCGCTCGCGGGGCCGAATTCCGCTCGCGCGCCGCCCATGACGGGTTGCCCGATGTATGCGAAAGTCCTGGCTGACGCGGGCTATCGATCGATCATGCAGATCAGCACGTGCGTGCCGAATTCGGACCCATGATGCTGCACGAGAGTTGTAGCCGTTGTGCATGACCGCCGATAGGGGGCGATAGGGGTCGGTCGTTCCATCTGGACTTGTCAGCTCTCCTGGTCCAGACCGATACAGGCGGCGGTGATCGCGTCGTAGATCCGGTCCAGGTCGGTGTCGGTGGTCCGCCAGTTGCTGAAGGCGGCGCGCAATCCCGGCTTCCCGTCGTAAACGGTTGGCGTGAGGAAGGTTTCGCCGCTCTCGGCGACTGCGTGGGTGAGGGCCTGCACCCGCTCGGCGGTCGGCCGGTCGGCGAGGGTGAAGCAGACGACATTGAGTCGGACCGGCGCGAGCAGTTGGACGAGACCGCTTGCGGTCAGCCGTTCGCCGAGTCGACGGGCCATGGCGACGTTGCGCTGCACGATCTCTCGATGGCCCGCCCTGCCGTACGCGGTCAGGGTGAACCAAGCCGCCAGCGCTCGAAGGCGGCGGGAGCTCTCCGGGACCAGATGTACGAAATCCGGAGCGCCGGTGGGTATTCCGAGGTAGGCGGCGGTGTTCTGGAAGACCTGGACCTGCAGGTCACGGCGTCGCGTGAATTGCACCGCGGCGTCGTAGGGCACATTCAACCACTTGTGCAGGTCGACACAGACCGAATCGGCTGCCGCCAGCCCGTCGACCAACCGCGCGTGCTCGGGCGCGAGCGCGGCGAAGGCGCCGAAGGCCCCGTCTACGTGCAGCCAGAACGGATAGCGCTGCTTCAACTCCGCGATCGCCCGCAGATCGTCGAAATCCACTGTATTCACGGTGCCCGCATTGGCCACCACGATCGACGGATGGCCGTCGAGTGCGTCCAACGCGTCGGTGAGCCGCCGGATGTCAATGGCCTCGCGCCCCGATTGCGTTGGTACCAGCCGCAATTGGTCGCGGCCGATGCCGAGCATGGCCAGTCCCTTGTAGATGCTCGCATGCGGCGCACCCGACAAGATGTGCACCTGCCCGAGCGCGCCGACACCGGACTGCGCCACCGAAATCCCCATACGTTCGCCCAACCACTCACGGGCCGTGGCCAATCCGACGAAATTCGACATGGTGGCTCCGGAGACGAAGGCGCCCGTGTGCTCGGTCAGCCCGAACAGCTGCCCCAACCAACCCACGGTCTCCCGTTCGAGTTCCGCCGCCCCGGAATCCATCGTGGTGAAGGCGTTCTGGTCGAACACACTGGTCAGCCAGTCACCTGCGATGGATGCGGGAGTCGTTCCGCCGGTGACGAATCCGAGAAAGCGCGGCCCCGCGCTACCCGAGAGCTTCGGCTCCCACCGCTGCTGGAACTCCCGCAGCGCGCCCCGCAGTCCGACACCGACCGCCGGAACCGTACTGTCCGCGCCGTTCCCATCACTCGGCCGTGCCACCGGCCGGTCGTTCAGCCCCGCCAACACCTGTGCCGCCGCATGGCGCGTCTCGTCGAGCAGTTCGGGCAGGTCGGCGAGGTCACCGGCGAGTATCGGATCCATTCATCGACCCTAGAGACGGTGCCCGGCCGCTGTCGTGGGCCAGTTCCGACGAACTGGACCTATGACTGTCGTGGTGCCATATGGCCGCTTCAGGAGCCGCGAGGACCGGTGACCGAAGAGGAGTTGGCCGATTTCGAAGTCGACGTTCTCGCCGAGTTCGTGCTTGCGCGGGCAGCTTCGGTGAACGACGGCACGATTCACATATCAATGTCCACGGCCCTTACTCGTTCCGGCCGCCCGACCTGGGCGGCACTTGGCGCCCGTTACGCGGGTCCCCGACCACACCGACCCTGACAAGGACGACTGCTTCCGGCGTCCGGGCGTCAGCTGCGAGTCTTGGCGAGCATTTCGACGATCTCTGTGGTGCAACCCGTCTCGCCGAGGAGAGGGAAGATCCGTTCAATGCTGTTGCGGTGCGCCTCCACATCCAGATCGGCCATGGCGTCCGTCGCGAGCGTGATGTGGTAGCCGTGTTCGTAGGCGGCACGGGCGGTCGATTCCACGCCGATGCTGGTGGTGAGCCCGGCCAGCACGATCTGTGTGACGCCGCGGCGGCGCAGTTGCAGGTCGAGTTCGGTTCCGTAGAAAGCACCCCAGGTGCGCTTGGTGACTGTGATGTCGTCAGGGTGGCCGGCGAGGTCATCGACGATGACATCCCAGCCTTCGGGCAAGGAACCTGGTCGGCTCGGGATCTCGCTGCGACCTGGAGCGGCATCCGATCCATCCGCACGGGCCGTGACCCGCACCAGGACGACCGGGGCGCTGAGTTCGTGGAAGGCGCGGGCCAATTCGACCGCCCGAGCCACCACCTCGGGGCCGGTATAGGGGACCGTGGGAGCGTCGATGATGGCGTTCTGCAAGTCGATGATGACCAGCGCGCTGGACGAGTCGAGTGCGGTGACAGTCATGAATTGTGCCTTTCCTGTCTCGGCGGCTCAGCCGCGGTGTCTGACGTGTGGCTCGGGGCCAGTTCTTGCTGTTGTCGCGTGGCTTGGCATCTGAAAGCAGTTGGCGGCCCCGCTATTTGGCTTCATGCGAGCCGCCGGCTGGCTGTGGTTGGGCAGAGGCTGTTGCCACCGCAAGGTCGGGTGTAGGTGGGGAATCCTGGCGGCGGGGTAGCAGCAGCGGGCTGGCGAGGATCAGCAGTCCTGCGACCGTGATAGCCGTGCGTGGGCTGGTCGCGTCGGCGAGCAGTCCACCGAGCGCGCTGAGGATGGCGATGGAGGCGCTGCTGCTGATCGACCAGGCCGACAGGGTGCGAGCGATGCGGTCTTTGGGTGTGTGCTCGAGTCGATAGGTGGCCAGTACCGGGTTGTACAGGCTCATGCTGATGATGATCGCGAGCTCGACAGCGATCACAGTCGCAAGGCCGACGACACCGGGCTGGATAAAGGCGAGGCCGATCAACCAGACGGCGCGCAGCGTGCCGACCGTACGGAGGATCCGGTGCTGGCCATACCGTGCCACGACACGGCTGGCAAGGCGTGAGCCGATCAGCCCGCCGACGCAGGGGGCGGCGAAGGCGAGACCATACTGCCAGGGCGGGAATCCGAGCTGGCGCAGCAGAAGCACGGCCAACAGCGGCTCGGTGGCCATGATCAGTCCGCCCACGAGCAGCTGGTTGAGGTAGAGCGCCCGTAGGCCGGGATGAGCCAGAAGGTGACGCCAGCCGTCGAGCAACTCACCGGCCCGGACCCCGCGCTTGCCGGTCCGCTGCGGGTGTTGTTCTCGGCCGCGAATCGCCGTGACCGCCAGCGCGGAGAACAGGTAGCTCAGCGCGTCGGCCACCACGGTGGCGACCGGCCCGAACAGCCCGATCGCCGCCCCGCCCAGTGGTGGCCCGACAGCGATGGAACTCCACGTCGTCGACTCGAACCGCGCGTTGGCCACGAGCAGGTCGTTCGGCTGGACGAGGGCCGCGAGGTAGGCGCCGCTCGCCGCATTGAAGGCGATCTTGGCCGCGGCGACCACGGCCGAGACGACCATCAACAGGACGAAACTGAGCCGGCCGAAGGCGTAGGCGACCGGGATCGACATCATGACCGCGAACCGCGCCAGGTCCATGGTGATCATCACCGGTCGCTTGCGGCGAAACTCCACCCACGGCCCGAGCGGCAACGCGATCAGCGCACCCACTGCCGGCCCCACCGCTGACAGCGCGGACACCTGAGCGGGGCTGGCGTGCAACACCAGCACGGCGATCAGCGGTAACGCACCGAACCCCAGCCCGGAGCCATAGGCGCTGACGGCGTAGGACGCCCACAGCCATCCGAACTGCCGGCCCAGGGATCCGCTGGCCACCAAAACTCCGTACCTCCCGGTTCGAACAACTCGCTGATGATCGCTTGTGATCAAAGCAAGCCCGAGAAGGCTGGATCAAACAACCGCGCTGGCGGCGAGCCACAACCATATGTTGTGCCGAGTACGCTTTGCTGCGTGGATCTCGACGCCGCGACTACCTCGACTCCAGACGAGTGAGCGCACCCGATACCGAGGTCTGGATACCGAAATGGGCGGAGCGCATCCCGCGCACCACGGCGACATCCAGCTGATCGGCAGTGACCGCAGTCTGTCCGATGCTGCTCGGAGTCCAGCTCGAGCACATCCGGGGTGATCAGTTCTGCAAGAAGCCCTCGCGGTAGGCGAAGTGTCCAGTCCCGCGCCTCGATACGGTCCGTACGCTCACCGCCGAACCGGCCGAGGGCGTCCGCTCCGCGACCCGCCGCTGCGGCGGCGTCGGCACCGGATGGTGCGGGGGCGAATGGCACGTCCTCCAACAGTCCGTTCAACACCAACCGACCATCAGGTTTTGTGTGTCGGGTCACACGGTCGATCCTTTTGCTCTAGCGTTGGCACGGTTGCTGCCGAGAGGGGTCGTTGGATGCGTAGCGGGATGCTGGAGTTGGTGCAGTTGCGCGGGCTCGTCGAGGCGGGGGAGATCGACACGGTGCTGGTCGCGATGACCGATATGCAGGGTCGGTTGCAGGGAAAGCGTTGTGCGGCAACGTTTTTTCTGGACGAGGTGGTCGGCCACGCGACCGAGGCGTGCAACTACCTGCTCGCCGTCGACGTCGATATGACGACCGTCGATGGCTATGCGATGTCATCGTGGGACACCGGATACGGCGACTTCGTATTGCGCCCGGATCTGAGCACCCTGCGGCTGGTGCCGTGGCAGCCGGGGACTGCGCTCGTGCTGTGCGATGTCGAGCAGGTGGAACCGGCGAATAAGCCGGTCACGGTATCGCCGCGGCAGATATTGCGGGCGCAACTGGAGCGGCTGGCCGGGCACGGGCTACGGGCCTACGTCGGGACCGAACTCGAATTCCTGGTCTTCGACGACAGCTACGAGGAGGCGTGGAACTCCGGTTATCGCGACCTGCGGCCCGCGAACCAGTACAACGTCGACTATTCGATGCTGGGGACCGCGCGCATCGAACCACTGCTGCGCCGCATTCGCAACGAAATGGCCGGTGCGGGTATGTATGTCGAGTCGGCCAAGGGGGAATGCAATCCGGGCCAGCACGAGATCGCGTTCCGCTATGACGAGGCGCTGGTGACCTGTGACAACCACAGCATCTATAAGAACGGCGCCAAGGAGATCGCCGCCCAGGACGGGCGCAGTCTCAGTTTCATGGCGAAATACAATGAGCGCGAAGGCAATTCGTGCCACATTCATATCAGTCTGCGGGCCGATTCGGGGGCGGCGGTTTTCGCGGGTGACGGTCCGGACGGCACCTCCTCGCTCATGCGGCACTTCCTCGCGGGCCAGCTGGACTGCCTGCGCGAGTTCACCTATCTGCTCGCGCCGAATATCAATTCCTATAAGCGGTTTGCGCCAGGAAGCTTCGCGCCCACCGCCTTGGCGTGGGGACGCGACAACCGGACCTGTGCGCTGCGGGTGGTCGGCGCGGGGCAGTCGTTGCGGATGGAGAACCGGATCCCGGGCGGCGATGTGAATCCGTATCTGGCTGTCGCGGCCACCATCGCGGCCGGACTGCACGGGATCGAGCACGGGCTTGCGCTCGAGCCGGAGTTCCACGGGAACGCCTACCTGTCCCAGCGTCCGCGGGTGCCGCGTACCCTGCGGGAGGCGGCGCAATTGTTCGGCGAGAGCAAGGTGGCACGGACAGCGTTCGGCGACGACGTGGTGGACCATTATCGGAATGCGGCACAGGTCGAGTTGGACGCCTTCGACGCCGCGGTCACCGATTGGGAGCGAATCCGTGGTTTCGAGCGGCTCTGAGGAGATCCGTCCGGTCATCGGCCTGCCGACCTACGTGGAACAGGCTCGGTTCGGTACCTGGGATGTGGAGAGCGCGGTGCTGGCGCACAGTTATGTGCGGATGGTGCAGCGCGCGGGCGGGATCCCGGTGCTGCTGCCGCCCGCCGGAGTGGCGCGCCCGGAGCTGGTGGATCGGCTCGACGGTATGGTGCTGACCGGCGGCGCCGATGTCGATCCGGCGCGCTATGGTGCACCACCCGATATCGCCCTCGGCCCGGTCAAAGCCGACCGTGACGAGTCCGAATTCGGGCTGCTCGCGCTGGCACGGGATGCGGGTCTGCCGATTCTCGCGATCTGCCGCGGCCTGCAAGTGGTCAATGTCGCATTCGGCGGCACCCTGATCCAGCACCTGCCGGATCTGCTCGGCAGCGACGACCATTCCGGTACGCCGGGCGGCTTCCACACGACCCAGGTGTCGACCGTGCCCGGCAGCCGGATCGCCGCCATTGCCGGCCCGGATGTGAAGGCGAGCTGTCACCATCACCAGGCCGTCGCCATCCTGGCCGATGGTCTGGTCGCCACCGCGCACGCGCCGGACGGCACCATCGAGGCGGCGGAGACGACGGACGGTCCGTTCCTGGTGGGTGTGCAGTGGCATCCGGAGGCGGACGGCACCGATATCCGCTTGATGCGGGCATTGGTCGAGGCGGCGGCAACCTATCGAAGGGAACGGAATTCGTGACGACAACGCAGGTGGTCAACCCGGCGACCGAGCAGGTCGTCACGACGCTCGAACTGCTCGGCGCGGCCGAGACCGATGCGGCCATCGAGCGCGCGCAGCGGGCAGCGGCCGGTTGGCGCGAGGTCGCGCCGGGTGACCGGGCTCGGTTGCTGCGCCGGTTCGCCGAAGCCGTCGACGCGAATCTCGAGCAGCTGGCCCGGTTGGAGGTCGCCAACGCCGGGCACACCATCGGGAATGCGCGCTGGGAGGCGGGCAATGTCCGCGATGTACTGCATTTCGCCGCCGGAATCCCGGAACGCCTGCTGGGCAACCAGATTCCGGTCGCTGGCGGGGTGGATATCACCTTCCACGAACCGCTCGGCGTCGTCGGGGTGATCGTGCCGTGGAACTTCCCGATGCCGATCGCCGCATGGGGCTTCGGACCCGCGCTGGCCGCCGGGAATGCGGTGGTGCTCAAACCCGCGGAACTGACCCCGCTCACCGCGATCCGGCTGGGCGAGCTGGCGTTGGAAGCCGGTGTGCCGGAGGGCGTCTTTCAGGTTCTGCCCGGTAAGGGGTCGGTGGTCGGGCAGCGGTTCGTGACCCATCCCGCCGTGCGGAAGGTGGTGTTCACCGGTTCCACCGAGGTGGGCAAGCAGATCATGGCCGGATGTGCCCGGCAGGTGAAGCGGGTGACCCTCGAACTGGGTGGTAAGAGCGCGAATATCGTATTCGCCGATGCCGATCTGGAGCGCGCGGCGGCGACCGCGCCCTACGGTGTCTTCGACAATGCCGGGCAGGATTGCTGTGCGCGGTCGCGAATTCTGGTGCAGCGCAGTGTCTTCGACCGATTCCTCGAGCTGCTGGAACCGGCCGTGCGCGGTGTGCGAGTGGGCGATCCGGCGGATGAGGCCACCGAAATGGGGCCGCTGATTTCGGCTTCGCATCGTGCCAGGGTCGCCTCGTTCATCGAGCCGTCGACCAAGGTCGCCTTCACCGGTACACAGCCCGATGGTCCCGGATTCTGGTATCCGCCAACCGTTGTGCTGCCCGATGCGCCCTCGGACCGCCTGCTCACCGAGGAGGTGTTCGGCCCGGTGGTCGCAGTGGTCGCGTTCGAGGACGAGGCCGATGCCGTCCGCATTGCCAATGACACCGAATACGGGCTGTCCGGCTCCATCTGGACCAATGACGTCGGCCGGGCACTGCGGGTGTCCCGCGGTGTCGAGGCGGGGAACCTGTCGGTGAATTCGCATTCCTCGGTGCGGTATTGGACGCCGTTCGGCGGATTCAAACAGTCCGGGCTGGGGCGCGAACTCGGGCCCGATGCGGCACTGGCCTTTACCGAGACCAAGAACGTGTTCATCGCCACCTGATTAAGGAGATGTGTTGCAGCGCTTACAGGATCGAGTCGCCGTCGTCACCGGTGGCGGGAGCGGTATCGGCCTCGCCACGGTACGCCGGTTCGCCGCCGAGGGTGCGAAGGTGGTCGTGGCAGATATCGACGCGGCCGCTGGGCAGGCCGCGGCCAGCGAGGTAGGCGGCTTGTTCGTGAAGGTCGATGTCACCGACGAAGCCCAGGTGCAGGACCTGTTCCAGACTGCCGTCGATACCTACGGCGGACTCGATATCGCCTTCAACAACGCGGGAATCTCACCGCCGGAAGACGATTCGATCCTCACCACCGGCATCGAGGCCTGGCGCCGGGTGCAGGAGGTCAATCTGACCTCGGTATATCTGTGCAGCAAGTACGCCATCAACCATATGCTCGAGCGCGGGAAGGGCTCGGTGATCAATACCGCGTCCTTCGTCGCCGTTATGGGGGCCGCGACCTCGCAGGTCTCCTACACCGCATCCAAGGGCGGTGTGCTGGCGATGAGCCGCGAACTCGGAGTGCAGTTCGCCCGCAATGGAATTCGGGTCAACGCGCTGTGCCCAGGACCGGTGAACACCCCGCTGCTGCAGGAGCTGTTCGCCAAGGATCCCGAACGTGCCGCGCGCCGCCTGGTGCACATCCCGGTCGGCCGCTTCGCCGAGCCGGAGGAGATCGCCGCCGCCGTCGCATTTCTCGCCAGCGACGACTCCTCGTTCATCACCGCATCGCAGTTCCTGGTGGACGGCGGCATCTCCGGCGCATACGTCACGCCGTTGTGAAGGTACGGTTGACTCGGGCGGGGTCCTGAGCAGAAAGCCAGGATTCGCCATTCGTCGCCGATCAGAGAGAGGCTCGTGAGATGAGTACGGAAGATGGGCGATCGCCCGGGCTGTTCAGTCACGACGCCCTGCCGACGGAACCGTCGGTGCAAACCGAGACCGGCGGGGCGGATTTCCGCCCCGTGTTCAGCCGCTCCGACGGCAGTGCGCCCGGATCGTATCCGCAGCCGGAGCAAGGGAACTGAGGACGCGTAGCGCCGGATCGAAGACGGCGCTACGCCCTGAGCGATAGCCGAGGCATGGGTAGCGCTTCGGGCGTTACCCTGCACTCATGGTCGACGGGCAGATCCCGAGCGCGCAACTATCGGGCACCGCCCGGGTGGAAGCGTTCAGCGACGGCGTAATGGCCATCGCCATCACTTTGCTGATCCTGGAGATTCGGGTACCCGAGCATGAACCGGGCCACCTCCCCGAAGCGCTCGGCCACATCTGGCCGTTCTACGTGGCATATCTGGCCTCATTCCTGACCATCGGCATCATCTGGATGAACCACCACGCGTTCTTCGGCCGCCTGCGCCACCTCGATCACGTCATCCGCTGGTGGAACTTGATGTTGCTGCTCGGCGTCTCCGTATTGCCGTTCCCCACCGGACTGCTCGCCGAGTACGTGGTGCACGGTGAACAACGCGATGCCGCCGCGGCCGCCGCCGCGTACGGCATCGCGGGCGTCATGATGACCGTCCCTTGGGCCCCACTCTGGTGGCGCCTGGTCCACCGCCCCGAACTCTTCGAACCCGGCTACGACGCCGCCTTCGCCCGCCGCGAAACCACCCGCGCCTACCCGGGCATCCTGATCTACGCCGTCTGCATAGCCGTCGGCCTCTTCTGGCCGGTAGCCGCTCTGATCCTCTATCTGCTGGTGGCAGTCTTCTACGCCATCACCAGCCAGGGTTGGTCGAGGCAGGCCGCCGACGACTCCGAATAGTCCCGGCATCCGGGGTGCTGGTCCTCTTCCCCGGCTGGCTCTCCGGAGCCCTCATGGTGGCCACCTCTGCATACAGCCGCGGGACGAGGTATGTGCGGCTCCGACCCCATCGTGAGTGAGGCAACGGTGATCATCCGCGGGCACCCGAAGTTCGCCGCCGCCGTGGCTGCCCACGACAACAGCACGAACACGTAATGCCGCCTCGAACGCGGGAACCGAAGTCGTTCGGCACTCAAAAGTGTTGCGCACGACCGGGCGCCTATGTGACGTGTGTAACAGCGGGATCGTCTTGGTCGACTACCCCTGCATCGCCGCTGGATGGGTAGCGGCGATGCGTTGGGGGTCGGCATCCGAACCGGCTGAACCCGGATCTTCGTGTCTCTGTGCGTGCTGAACACCTGAAGGGTGAGTGCTGTGACGTCTCCGATGCTGGCCAAGGGCCAGAACGTGCCGCTGCCGGATGATGTGGTCCGCATCGACGTGGTGATCGGGTGGACCGAGTCGGATATCGAGGTCGATGCGTCCGCGTTGTTACTCGGGGCTGATGGAAAGGTCGCCTCCGACGGTGATTTCGTCTTCTACAACCAGCCGGAATCGCCGGACGGATCGGTGCGGTTTCTGGGGACGAGCGCGACGGGGGAGGGCACTCAGGCCCGGATCGCGATCGAACTGTCAGAGGTACCGCACAATGTGCACACCGTGGCGCTCGTCGGCAGTGTCGGCACCAGAACCTTTGGGGACCTCGGCAAACTGGCGCTGCGCGTGGTCGACGCAGCGGGGCATTCGCTGGCGGAGTATGTCACCGCGGATGCCACCACGGAGTCGGCGTTCGTCTTCGGGGAGGTCTACCGCCGCGGCAGTGCGTGGAAAATTCGGGCGGTCGGGCAGGGCTGGGAGTCCGGTCTGGCAGGTCTGGCAACAGATTTCGGTGTCGAGGTGGACGACGACGATGCCGAACCCGAAACCGCCGACGGGCAACTCGATGCTGGACCGAGCGATGATGAACCGGCCACTCCTGTTCAGGTCGAGTCCGAAAGCGTCGCACCGCCGGATTCCGTGCGCGAAAAGCGAGTCGGCGCGGCCGTGCGTCCCATCGTCCCGAACCGGGGTGTGCGCACAGCCAAGCGGGTGTTGAAGAAGGCCAAGCCGATCGAGTTCAAGCTCGCCGAAAGCGAAACCTGGCAGCCCGCGCCGCTGTTTTCGGTGGTCGGGACCGGGGAGGAGCAGGAGCGGCGCGCGACCTCGGCCCTTATCGCCACGATGCAGGCCGTGCGTCCCTTCGCGCGGGCAGTGTGTGCGCGGATGGGCGCGCCGGCAGGCGCCTTCGAGGGGTACGTCGAGGTGCAATACGAGCGGGGTGATTCGAAGGTCGTTCCGGACGCGGTCCTCGAGATGGCGCGGGGCGGCCGGGTCTGGACCGCGCTGCTCGAGGTCAAGACCGGCAACGGCAAGCTGCGGCGTGACCAGCTCGAAAGCTATCTCGATGTGGCACGCAAGAAGAAGTACGACGCGGTGGTCAGCCTGTCGAACGATGTCCCTGCCGGTCCAGGGGAACTGCCCGTCGAGGTCGACCGTCGCAAGCTTGCAAAGGTCGCGCTGCGGCACCTGTCCTGGTCGGAGGTGGCGCACGAGGCGCGAATGTTGCTTGCACACGGCGGTATCGACAACGACCTGCAGGCATGGCTCCTGAGCGAGTTCGTACGCTACCTCGATCACCCACGATCCGGTGCCACGGAGTTCGTTGATATGGGTCGACATTGGGTAGCCGTTCGCGACGCGGTGACCGCTGGTATTTTGCGCGCGGGGGATCAGAAGGCCCTGTCCGTCGCCGATAAATGGGCGTCGCTGTCGCGGCACCTCGCGCTGCGGCTTACCGCCGAACTCGGCGTAACCGTCAAGCACATCCTGCCGCGTCGGCACCACTGCGATCCGGCCGCCCGAAGCGCTGCCTTCGTGGAGCGATTGGCGGCCGATGGAACATTCGAGGCAATGCTGCGGATCCCGGATACCGCGGGGGATCTGGTCGTGGTCGCGGATCTGCGCACCAACTCGCACCAACAGGATTCGCTGCCGCACCACTCTCGACGCGCCGAATGAGGGCACCACGGGTCGTCGGTTGTCCTGGTTGCTCAGACAACTCGCGGACGCTCCGGGCGATGTCCAGGTCGAAGCGGTGTTCTCGGAGCGGGGCAACGAGGTATGCGAACACCTCGATCGGGTACGCGCAGATCCGAAGGTGCTGACGGCGGGCCGTGCTGGTGCGATCGTGTATTTCTCCCTCGAGCAGGGGTTTCCAATGGGCAACCGGCGATCTGGTACAGCGGCGAGCTTCATCGCCAGCGTGACCTCGGCGACCGATGCCTTCTACGGATCGGTGGTGCAGCCGTTGCGCGGCTGGGTGCCTGCTGCGCCCAAACAACCTGAACCGCTTACCTCCGATGCCGCGGTGGCCGCCGACGCAGGGCCGCATGCCTAGACTGGCGGGCGAGAAGGAAGGACCGTTGATGAAGCGAAATCTGAACTGCCCCTGTGGCGAACGGATCGTCGGGACGGATGAGGACGATCTGGTCGAGAAGACCAAGGCGCATCTGGCCGAGAACCACCCGGGGCACGACTATTCCCGGGACGAGATTCTGTTCATCGCTTACTGATTCATCGCACACGGCTTTTCGTCGCCGCACACGTGCGGTCCACCCGGTGATGGTGGATCGGCAGGTGTCGTGACGAAAAGCCGTGTGGGGTGATTACTTGGGGGAGCCGAGGCGGGCGCCGCCGTCGACACGGACCACGATGCCGGTGGTGAAGGTGTTGTCGGTGAGGAATTCGATGGCCTTGGCGATATCGTCGGCGGTGCCGACGCGGCCTACCGGGGTGGCGGCGGCGATGTCGGCGAAGACACCGGTGCGGGCATCCTCGGGCAGGAAGTTCCACCATTCGGTGTCGATGACACCGGGGGATACGGCGTTCACGCGGACGGGGGCCAGTTCGACCGCGAGCACCGGGACGAGGGCCTCGACACCGGCGTTGACGGCGGCCAGGGCCGCGGTTGTCGGCATCGAGCCGCCCGCGGAGGCCGCGGAGACCAGTGTGATGGAGCCGCCGGGTGCGAGATGCGGCAGCGCCGCCTGAATTGTGGCGACGTGCGGCAGCAGTTTGCCGGCGACGTGGGTCTGCAGGTGATCCAGGCCGAGTTCGCGGAACGGGGTAGTGCCGGACGGTCCGGTGACCGTCACGACGACATGGTCGACGGGGCCGACCTCCGAAAATAGTTGAGCCAGTTCCTTTTCGTTCCGCGCGTCCACCACCTTGCCGGTGATTTCGGGGCCCAGTTCCGCCAGTGCGGCGGCGAGTCGTTCCTCGTTGCGTCCGGCGATGACGACTTCGGCGCCGTTCTCGGCCAGTCGGTGTGCGGTCGCCAGGCCGATTCCAGAGGTTCCGCCCACGATGACGACTTTGTTGTCCACAACATCCTCCTGAAGTTCGAACCACGATGATTTACGAATCACCGTGCCTCGTTAATATATTCGAGGCATCGTGTCTTGTAAAGTGACGTGTATGACAGGAACCCGGGGGCGACCCCGCAGCGAGGACGCCAGGCGCGCGATCCTGCATACGGCGCTGGAACTCTGCGAGCGGGACGGCTACCAAGATCTGACGATCAAGGCCATTGCGGACGGGGCCGGGGTGGGCAGGCAGACGGTCTACCGCTGGTGGCCGGACAAGGCGTCGATTTTGATCGAGGCGCTGATCGGGTTGGCCGATGAGCATGCGGCACTGCGGGTTCCGGATGAGACTGCGGATGTACTCGACGCGCTCGAGCGGCTGCTGACGGCCACTTTCGAACTCGCGCGGAAGGTGACGGGCCAGGCGCTGGTCGGCCTGATGGCGGACGCGCAGCGCGATCGAAACCTGTCGCTTCGACTCCAGGAGACCGTGATCGGCCCGCGCCGAGCGGCACTGCGCGCACTGCTCCAGCGCGGTGTCGACGCGGGAACACTGACCGCATCGGTCCCGCTGGATCTCGTCGTCGATTTCGCATTCGGTGCGATGTGGTACCGACTGCTCGGTCATCACGCGCCGGTGAACGCCGCACTTGCGAAAGATGTCACGACCAGCATTGCCACCATGCTCGCGCCGAATACCTCGGGCCGCGCCCGTCGCGAGACCTAGATTTAACGGAGCGTAACCGGAGCGAAACCTCGTGTGATGACACTAGGTGAAGCAGTGTGACGCGAGACACCTTACGCCACAGACACTCGAGCGCTAGGGCGGGACCGGTCGCGCCTGCCTGCGTGCGTGCAGATGAGGTAGCGCAGAATCATGTCACCGTACCCTGATTGGCTCAACGCCGGGGACAACACCTGGCAGTTGGTCGCCGCAACACTCGTCGCTCTGATGAGCATTCCGGGTATCGCCATCCTCTACGGCGGTATCGTGCAACGGAAATGGGCTGTCAATACCATCCTGATGGCCTTCACCGCTTTCTCTGCGGTCCTGGTGGTCTGGGTGCTGTGGGGCTTCAAGATGGGTTTCGGTGAACCGCTGAAGCTCGGGCCCGGAATCCTGCGGGCCGCGGTCGGCGTACCGCATACGATCCTCGGCAGCGATAACCAGAACCAGGCGGTCATTCCGCTGCTGGACGGTCTGATGCCCAAGCTCCGATTCTCCGAAACCACCTTGGCCTATTTCCATTTCGCGTTCGCCGCCATAACCCCGCTGTTGTTCCTCGGTAGCGTTATCGGCCGGATCAACTTCAAGGTGTGGCTGCTGTTCGTCCCGCTGTGGACGACCTTCGCCTACACGGTGAACGCCTTCCTGCTGTGGGGCGGCGGCTGGTGGGCCTCGATGGGCGCCCTGGATTACAGCGGTGGTTACGTCATCCACTTGGCCGCTGGCACAACCGGTTTCGTAGCGGCGGCGGTTATCGGCCCGCGCTTGGCCAGGGACCGGGAACGGGCCGTTCCGAACAACCTGCCGATGGCCGCGGCGGGTGCGGGCATTCTGTGGCTCGGCTGGAACGGATTCAACGGCGGTGATATGTACTTCGGCGGCGCGAACGCTTCGCTCGCCGTGCTGAATACCAATCTGTGCACCGCGGTAGCCGTGCTGGTCTGGGTGTTCTGGGATATGGTCGCCGGCCCGCAGCGCAAACCCAACTTCCTCGGCGCGATCAATGGCATGATCGCCGGACTTGTCGCCATTACACCGGCGGCCGGTTTCGTCAACAGCTTCGGCGCGATGATCATCGGCGTAGTCGCCTCGACGTTGGTTTGGCTTTCCTGGAACAAGGTGGGGCGCACCAGATTGTTCCGCAAGGTCGATGACACCCTCGGGGTTTTCCACACCCACGGCGTCGCCGGTCTTGCCGGTGGTCTGCTGGTCGGTGTGCTCGCCGATCCGCACATCATCGTGTACCTGGGCAACGGCAAAGACGTTGCCGACGTGGCGTTTTCGGGTTGGCTGTACGGACATCACCCGAAACAGCTGCTCTGGCAAGCGGGTGCGGCGGCGACGGTGATCGTATGGGATGCGTTCGTTACCGTGGTGATCCTGAAGTTCTTGGGGTTGTTCATGAGTCTGCGCATGCCGGACGATGTACTGGAGACCGGTGACGTCGCGGCCCATGAGGAAGAGGCCTACCCGGACGAGACCCTGGTCTCCGCCCATGTGGGGACGCTCCCCGCAGCGCCCGCCCTGCCCAAGCCGGCGCCGGACAAACCATCGGGTGAGGCGCCCGGGAATCAGGCGACCACGTGAATGCCACCATCCACCTTCAGGGCAGTGTCGGGTACGGCATCGATGACCCGATGAGCCCAGGTGACGGCGTCGACGCGAAGCTCATCACGTTGGTGCTCCCCGCGGCCCTCTTCGACCAGATCAAACAGGCACTGGCCATGTTCGGCGTGCGGCGGATGGTCGTCTGCCAGGTCTACCGGGTGGACGACCGGGGCAGCCGGGTCGAACGCTATCGGGGGCAGCAGTTCGTCAGCGATGTCGAGGCGGGCCTGCGCATCGAACTGCTGGCCAAGAATGACGATGTCGCCGATCTGGTCCGGCTGATCGACCGGATCGGCGAGAACGCCGGGCCGTCCGGAATCCAGATCTGGATGATCGACGCGCGCTCGCTGTAATCCGTGTCGCTCGCGAGAATGACGGCCGCGTCATCCGCACGCGGGAGGCGAGCGGGTTCGGGCGCGGGAGACACTGGGTTCACTATGAGTCCTCCCAGTGTGCTCGCTCGCACCATGAGCATCGTCGATGGTGCGGTGTCCCGGGTGTCGCAGCGGCTGCGCACGTTGCCGTCGAGTGCGGTCGATATCGTGCTCGCCGTCGCGGTGACCGTGGCCAGCGCGGGGCCATCGATGGTGACGCGGGCGCCGTGGTGGGTGATTGCCTGCTGTGTGCTGGCATCCGCGCCTGTGCTGTGGCGGCGGCGCGCGCCGATTCTGGTATTGCTCGTGGTCGGGCCCGCGATCACGGTGCTGGCCTGCCTGCACGCCATGCCCGCATTGCCGTACGGCACCATCATCTGCGTCTACACGATCGCCGCCTACAGTCTGCCGAGGCCGCGGCGGTTCGCGCTGGTCACCGTGAGCATCGGAATCCTGCTCTCGCTGATCATCCCGAACGAAAGTCCCGACTCCTACGGCTACGCGGCCATGTCCTTCGTCACCGCATGGGCCCTCGGCACCGGCGTGCGGGCGCGCCGGGCCCAGATCGAGATGCTGCGGGAGCGGGCGCGCCGACTCGACGAGGAGCGGGTCGCCGCCGTTGATCGGGAACGGCTGCGCATCGCGCGGGATATGCACGATATCGTCACGCATTCGGTCGGTCTGATGATCGTCCAAGCCGAGACCGGACCCCTGCTGACCCGCACGGATCCGGACCGGGCCGATGCGACCTTCGCAGGCATCGCCGATACGGGTCGCGAAGCGGTGCAACAGCTTCGGCGCAGTCTGGTCGCGTTGCGCGGCGCGGCCGACCCACCGCATCAACCCGGAATCGAGGCGATACCCGATCTGGTGGAGATGTCGCGGCGCAGCGGGCTCGGCGCGTCGTTCGACGAAATCGGCGAGCGCCGTGCGGTTTCCGGTGATGTCGGGGTCACCGCGTACCGGGTGGTCCAGGAGGCGCTGACGAATACGATGAAGCACGCCGGAGGCAACTGTGCTCGGGTGTCTCTGCGGTGGTCGGAGGATCGATTGATCGTGCGAGTGACCGACGATGGGCGGGGGATGCAGTCGGCGTCGATCCTCGGCGACCCGGCAGCCGCGGTCGGTTCGGCATTCTCCGCCGGTGGCAGTGCGATCGGCACCGGCGGTGCACTCGGCAGTGGGGTTGTGGTCGATCGATCGACAGTGATCGGCGCGGGGGCTTCGGTCATCGGCGCGGGTGCGGTCGACAGTCGGCCTATCGTCGGCCGTTCGACCGGGCACGGGTTGATCGGCATGCGGGAGCGCGTCAGCAGTGTGGGCGGGTGGCTTCGTTACGGGACCCCGGTTCCCGGTCGGTCGGGCGAAAGCTCTGCCACCGATGGCTTCGAGATCATCGCCGAACTGCCCATCGCACAGGGGAATTGAGCATGCGGGTACTCGTCGTCGATGACCAGGACCTGTTCCGTGCTGGATTCCGACTGATCCTGCAGGCGCAGCCCGATATCACCGTGGTCGGTGAGGCTGCCGACGGACTGGAAGCCGTCGAGCATGCGGTCGAACTCCAGCCCGATATCGTGGTCATGGACGTACGGATGCCACGTATGGACGGTGTCGCCGCGACCGCCCGCATCTGTGCACAGACCAGCGCAAAGGTGTTGGTACTGACCATGTTCCACCTGGACGAGTACGTTTACGACGCGCTGCGCGCCGGAGCCAGCGGCTTCCTGCTCAAGGATGTCCGCCGCGAACAATTGGTCGAGGCCGTGCGCGTGGTCGCCGCAGGGGAGGCACTGCTCGCGCCGGCGGTGACCCGCCGCCTCATCGCCGACCTGGCCCACCGCGGTCAGCCCCGCCCCGACCTGATGCGCCAACTAGACGAACTGACCGAACGCGAACGCGACATCCTCCGCAACCTCGCCCGCGGCCTCTCCAATGCCGAACTAGCCGCCGCCCTCGTCGTCAGCGAGCACACGGTGAAATCCCATATCAGTTCGGTCCTCACAAAGTTGGGGCTGCGTGACCGTGTTCAGGCCGTGGTCTTCGCCTACGAGGCGGGCCTGGTGATCCCCGGTCGCGACTGAAGCTCACGGCTGTCACCGGTACTCCCGTGAAGTGTCCGGCTTCATGTGACGCGCATCTATCAACGACTGCCGAGCCGCTGCCTTACGTGGGCACTCATCTGCGCGACATCCCCTGTGCCGCTGCATAGTCCAGTGGGCTTCAGCCACAGTCAGAGGCTGGTCGGGTGCCTCGTGCGGTCATCCGGTCGGCCACATCCCGGCATCGGCGAGCGTTGTCTCGACGGACCGGATGTGTGGAGCGCTTCACCACTCGCCCGACTTCGAGCAGGTGCGCCAGCTCGAACAGGACAACGGGTAGGTCGTATCCCGGGAGTCAGGTGGGACCCCGGTCCTGCTGAGGAGTGAGATGGGGTTCGCCCGTGAGGGCGATGTGGGGAGCCGTGCGCGCGGGAAGCATCGCAGAGTATCCGATCGAATGGTGGAGCACTCGATGAAGCGTTTTCTGGCCCCGACAGCCATCCTGGTTTCTGGGGCGCTGTGGTATTTCGGTACCGGTCTACATCCGTTGCCCGGCCTGGTCTTTCTCGCACCACTGCCGGTGCTGTTGATCGCTTCGCGCGTTGGCGCGGGTCAGGCTTTTCTTGCGGGATTCCTGGCGTGGTGTGGAAGCGGGCTGCGGTATTGGCCGTACTTCATCGATACGATCGAGCAACCCGTACCCGTCACGGTGCTACTGCTGGGCGGAACCGCAGCGGTATTCGGCGGATTGGTGGTGATGACGCGTGCATTGCTGCTGCGGGGTCGACCCGGGTTCGCGGTGCTCGCACTGCCAGTCGGTTGGGTGACATTCGAGTTCGCGGTGTCGCTCGCCGGGTCGTTCGGGGCGTGGTGGAGCATCGCATATACCCAATTCGACCTGCTACCAATGATTCAGCTTGCGGCACTGACCGGTCCGTGGGGAATCACCTTCCTCATCCTGCTGGTGCCAGCGACTGTCGCGGTGCTGGTATCCGAAGTGACTGTCGCTCAACGTCTTCGGGTGGCAAGCGCGACCGCTGTGCTACTCGCAGTGGTCGTCGCGTTCGGCTGGTGGCATCTGGCCGTGGCACCGGAGCGGGATATTGTGCGTGTCGGTCTGCTCGCGCTTTCCCAGCCGCCGGAATATGTTCCGGTGGACTCGCCCGACGGTCGCGATATGGTCGCACGAGCGGTGGCGGAGATCGGTCGGATCGCGGACCAGGGCGCGCAAGTGGTGGTATTGCCCGAAAAGGCGTGGACCGCAGAAGAATCGACGTTGCCGCTGCTGTCCGGACCGCTGACCGAGGTCGCCACCCGGCGCAATATTCACGTCGTCGCCGGACTCGTACTCACCAAGGGCGGAACCAGCGTGAACGCCGCCATCGACTACCCATCGGGCGTGGAGTACGCCAAACATCGGTTGATTCCCGGCCTGGAAGACGATCTCGAACCGGGGACCGGCTGGCAGCGTGTTCCCGGTGAACCTTGGGCCTTGGCGGTGTGTTTCGACCTGGATGGGCCGGGCCTGGTGCGCGAGAACCGGCGGCGTGGCGCGACCCTATTGCTGGTCCCGGCACTGGACTTCACCAAAGACCGTTGGCTGCACAGTCGGATGGCCGTCATGCGCGGCATCGAATCGGGTGTCGGCATCGCCCGCGCGCCGCAACTCGGCGAACTCGTGGCCAGCGACTCCCGCGGCCATATCCTGGCGTCGGCACCGACCGATATCACGGTGACCCGTTCGGTGCTCGCCTCGATCCCACTGTCTTCGGACACGACGATCTATGCCCGGTTCGGCGACTGGTTCGGCTGGCTGTCGGTCGTACTGTTCGCCGTGGCAGCCGTCGGCTCGATCGGGCGGCGATCACGGACCGCGCCTGCCCCGTGGCGGTCCCGAGCAGCGGCCGTCAGCTACTCGCAGCAGGCACCCACCTGAGGCGTCTGCAACGGTAGCCGGTCGGTCGCTACAGCCCGCTTCGGGCGAACGGTGTTCGGCGTCCAGCGGCATCAATGTGGTGACGATCACATTTGCCGCCGATGTCGCAGGTGGCGGCGGGCCCGTTCGTGGGTGCACGGGATGGGTGCTTGTTTGCCTCGCTCGGAACCTGGGTATCGGTTGCTTTCGTGCCCTGCACCCGAAAAACGGGACGGGCCGGACGAACGAATCGAGGCCCCCGACCGGGGCTCATGAGGAGGCGCGCATGACCGATCGCACACCGGAGGGCATACCCCTGCGCCGATCAGTCGCCGCATCAGCGATGGGCAATGCCACCGAATGGTTCGACTACGGCGTATACGCCGCAACCGCCACCTACCTCACCGACGCGTTCTTCCCTGGCGATCTCGGCACCCTCGGCACCATGCTCGGCTTCGCCGTCTCCTTCGTCCTGCGTCCGCTCGGCGGCATGGTCTGGGGACCGCTCGGCGACCGGCTCGGCCGAAAAGTCGTGCTGGCCACCACGATTCTTTTGATGGCCGGTGCGACCGGATGTATCGGCCTGCTGCCGACCCACGCCCAGGTCGGTTGGCTGGCACCGGTTCTGCTCATCGCGTTGCGCGTCGTACAGGGCTTCTCGACGGGCGGCGAATATGGTGGCGCCGCAACATATCTGGCCGAATGCGCGAACGACCGCAGGCGCGGATTCCTCGGCAGCTTCCTGGAATTCGGCACCCTCGGCGGATTCGTCGGCGGCTCGGCGGTCGTGCTGCTGTGTCAGCTCATTGTCGGTTCGGATGTGATGCACGACTGGGGTTGGCGCCTGCCGTTCCTGTTCGCGGTGCCGCTCGGCCTGATCGGCTGGTACCTACGCTCGCATCTGGCCGAGTCGCCGGTGTTCACCGAGGTGGCCGATCAGCCGCACCCGCCGGGCGGCCTGCGCGAGGTGGTGACCACCTATCGCCGCGAGACCCTGACGCTGGTCGGGCTGGTGGTCGCCCTGAACGTGGTGAACTACACCCTGCTCACCTATCAACCGACCTACCTGCAGAACACCATCGGCGTCGGCGAGTCGACCACCACCGCGATGATGCTGATCGGGCAGCTGGTGATGATGATCGTGCTGCCGTTCTTCGGCAGGCTGTCCGATCGGGTGGGCCGCCGCCCACTGTGGCTGGTCTCGCTGGTCGGTCTCACGGTGCTCGCCTTGCCCATGTATTGGCTGATGGGTCAGGGAACCGGTTGGGCCATCACGGGATTCATTGTGCTCGGCCTGCTGTACGTCCCCCAGCTGGCGACGATCAGCTCGACTTTTCCCGCGATTTTCCCGACGCATGTGCGCTATGCGGGATTCGCCCTCGGCTACAACGTCTCGACGGCCGTATTCGGCGGTACCGCCCCGCTGGTCAACGAGGCCGCGATCGAATCGACCGGCTGGTCGCTGTTTCCCGCCGCATATATGGTCGGCGCCAGCCTGATCGGGCTCGTCGCCTGGTCGTTCCTGCGCGAGACAGCGGGAACTTCGTTGCGCGGCACCGCCGTTCCCGATGCGGGGCACCGCACGCCGCCGGTTGCGGCGCAGCCCGCCGTATGAACCTGGGAATCTGCTGAGTACGCATCCGCGCGAGTAGTGTCGCTATTGCCGATGGATTGCTGATTCGGCTCGACGAGCCGGGTCGGCGACCGTTGGCGACGGTACGCAGACAGTGCTGTCCGCACTTATCGGATTGGAGACGCTCGTGCAGATTCAGGTCAACACCGGCAGCAATATCCACGGCGGCGCATCGCTGGCCGAGCGCGTGGAGTCGACGATCTCCTCGGTACTCGACCGCTTCGGCGATCAGGTCACCCGGTTGGAAGTCCACCTGACCGACCTGAATGCCGATAAGGGCGGCCCGGACGATAAGCAGTGTGTGCTGGAGGCCCGGATATCCGGTCAGCCTCCGGTCGCCGTCACCCATCGTGCGGCCACGGTCGTGGACGCCTACACTGGCGCCGCCGACGCCATGGCCCATCTGCTCGACAGCCGCTTCGGCCGCCTGCATCACACCAAGGGCGGCGAATCCATCCGGTACCTGCGCGCCGAATTATAGACAACATCGGCGCTATTCCCATTGGAGGGAATAGCTTGCAACAAAGGCGCCGAAGAATACCCAGCTGGCCTTGGTCGTAACCCTTTTCTAGGCGAATCAGCCACGCCCCCAGACTTATTGATGCCGAACAGATTAAAAAGACCACACCGGAACAGAACTGGTGTGTAATACCGATCGGTAACGGTGAGCTGGGGGCTGATGAGGGTTCGGTGATATATGTGAACGCCGTCGATACTGCGCAGCGGTTGGACGATCCGATCAACCGCCGCCGTACCGGAGCTTTCTGGTTCGGCCTCGGAATGACGGTGCTCGGCACCGTCCTTCATCTTCCGATGTATCTCATGGCCCGGGATATGGGCTATCGGTTGGCGGGCATGCCCATGGACGGCGCCATGATCACCGGGATGATCCTGATCGTGATCGGCTTGGCCGTCACCACATACGGACTGTTCCCGCAGCGCGCGCTGCAGGACACGGTGTCCGGGCTGCGGGTCCGAGCACTCGACGACGCGCCGATCAGCCGGGTGCACGTGGTGCTGCTGCTGATCATGGCCGCCGCGATCACCATCGACGTGATGAAGCCGACCACGCTGGCCTTCGTCGTACCGGGGGTGGGCGCCGAGTATCACCTCCGCACGCCCGCGAGTCCACACCTGGACGCACTTCCGGTGGCGCTGCTGCCACTATCCGGTATCACCGGCACCGTGCTCGGGTCGTTCCTGTGGGGCTGGCTCGGCGACCGCATCGGCCGCAAGGCGGCGATCCTGTTGGCCGGGATCTTCTTCGTCGGCACTGCCATCTGCGGCACGATGCCCAGCTTCGAGCTGAACGTCGCGATGTGCTTCATCATGGGCTTGAGCGCGGGCGGGATGCTGCCGATCGCCTTCACACTGCTGTCGGAGACGATCCCGGCCCGCCACCGCGGTTGGCTGCTGGTGCTGATCGGCGGCGATATCGCGGGTGCCTATGTCATCACCAGCTGGCTGTCCTCGACGATCGGCCAGACCTACGGCTGGCGCAGCATGTGGCTGATCGGTTTGCCCACCGGATTGTTGCTCGTGCTGCTGGTCCGCTGGATTCCGGAGTCGCCGCGGTTCCTGATGGCGATCGGCCGCCACCGCGAGGCCGAAAAGGTGCTGCGCACATACCATGCCGAGGTCACCACGGTCGAACAGCCGCACGCCGCCATCGAGGATGATCTGCACGGCGGGTTCGGTCAGCTGCTACGCCGCCCCTTCGCAGGGATGACCATCGTGCTGGCCCTGTTGGGACTCGGGGTCGGACTGGTCACCTACGGTTTCCAGCTCTGGCTGCCGACGAACCTGCGCAGCCTCGGATTCACCGGCGTCACCGCGGACAAGATCCTGCGTGACTCTGCGCTGATCGGCTTCCCGCTGAATTTCCTGGTTGCCTACTGCTACCACCGCTCCACCAAATGGACGCTGATCACGCTCAGCGCGCTGCTCGCCGTCGCGCTCGGTGGCTTCGTGATCCTCGGTGACCACGTCGCCGACAACACCGCGCTGCTGTATGCCCTTCTCGTGGTGCCGATCTGGGGTTCCAGCTCGGTGGTCGCTGTCGTCGTCGCCTACGGCGCGGAGGTCTACCCGACCCGGATCCGCTCCCGCGGCAGCGGCGTCGCGGCAGGCATGACCAAGGCGGGCGGCGTCCTGGTCATCGCACTGGTGGTGCTTGCCGTGACCACACCGTCGATCGCGGTGACCGCCTTGATCAGCGCGGTGCCGATCGCACTGGCGGCGATGGTGGCCGTCGGGTTCATCGTCGAGACCCGGCGTAAACCGCTGGAGCAGATCACCGCCGATGAGTTGGGGCTACAGGCGGCATGATGACGAACACTGCAACGGTAGCGGAGCCCGCACTAGTCGGTTCGATGCGTGATCGCCTGATCGAGGCAACAGTTCAGCTCATTTCGACGGAAGGATTGACCTCGCTGACCGTGCGACGCGTGGCGCGGATCTGCGGGGTTTCCACCATGGCCATCTATTCGAACTTCAGCGGTATGCCCGGCCTGATCCAGGCGGTCGGCTCGGAAGGGTTCACCCAGTTGGTCGCGCGGCTGGCGCAATGCCAGGTCGCCGACGACCCGATCGCCGAAATATTGGTACTCGGCTTCGTCTTTCGAGACGAGGCGCTGCGGAAACCCGAGCTGTTCCGGCTGATGTTCGCCACCGAGTCGCCGAAGGCAGAGGTGAAGGTGCGCCGGGGCAATGTGCTCTCCGGTGGCAGCGATTCCGACTTCGAGAATTTCGCGGAGAGCTTCGATTACGTGGTGCGCGCGACGCAGCGAGCACTGGACGCGGATCTGCTGCGCGGCACCAATGCCCGCGCGGCGGCCGCCCAGTTCTGGACCGGGCTATACGGGTTCGTCCAACTGGATATGGCGGGCCTCTATGGCGACGACGGCCTGTCCGAGGTGCTGTTGCCCTCGATCGTCAACATTCTGATCGGTATGGGCGCCGAACGCGCGACGGTCGAGCGATCGGTGGTCCACGCCCTCGATTTGGTCATGTCGCCGACCGGCGTCTGGGCGTGATCACGGGCGGAGCTTGACGGCGATGCGCTGAGCGCGGGCCATGGCACGCTCGGCGAAACCGTTACGTTTGGGCAGCAATTCGAGTTGCAGTAGGAGTTCGTTCAGATCCCAGGTGGCCTTGCTGCGCCAGATGAGTCCAGAGCGGAACTGCCAGATGTCGACCACGAACAGGTCGAACTTCTTGCCGGTGCCCGCGAATCCGGGCGGGTCGATCAGGCCGAGATGGGTGCCGGTCATCCGCCACGGCACGATCGCGGCCAGTGCGTCCGGCGTGATGACGGGCTCGAAGACAGTGGTGTAGTGGACATCTGGGAATGCGCGCTTGGTGCCGTGGACGAACTCTGCCACGCCGGCACGTCCGGTGATCAGCTCGCCCTCGGACGGGTCGAGCCAGCGCGTGTCCTCGGTGACGCAGGCCGCCACCGCGGCGCCGTCGCCGGTATTCCACCCGGCGATGTAGCGGTCCACGAAGGCGCGCAACCAATCGGCGTCCGAGATGGGTTCGGCGGCCGGATCGAGCGCGAATTCACCAGAGTTCATGGCGTCACGGTACCTGGATAACAATGTCATCGGTTCGAATAACAATGTCATCGGAGTCGATGACATTGTTATTGGAGTCGGCCGACTGTGAAATAACACTGTTAGGGGTCGCATAACAATGTCAGCCCCATCTTCCGGGCCGGTCGTATAACACTGTAATTGCCCGAGGCGACACCTGAATCCCTTGTGTCACAACAGCTTTCGATTGTTGTGAGTTATCGGTTGAGCATTGAAAGTATGCTGCCTATCGTTCATAGATAATCGTTCATCGCGCAGGGCGGACATCTTCATCGCTCAGGGTAGAAATCAGAGGACCACGCAATGTCCGATGCGGCAATCGTCGGTATCGGGTGTCGATTTCCGGGTGGAATCGATAGCCCGGGTACCTTTTGGGATTTCCTGGTCCGCAAGGGCGACGGCATCGTGGAGGTGCCCGCGGATCGCTGGAGCCTGGACAAGTTCTACGACCCGGATCCGGAAGCACCCGGCCGGATGTACACCCGCCGCGGCGGGTTTCTGACCCAGTCGCTGTGGGAGTTCGATGCCGATTTCTTCGGCATCTCCCAGCGTGAGGCGTCGATCATGGACCCGCAGCAACGGCTGCTGCTGGAGGTCGCGTGGGAGGCGCTCGACGACGGCGGTATGGCCGGGCGGATCGCGGGCCGTGATATCGGTGTCTTCGTCGGCGGCTTCATGAACGACAATGCGGTGGGCCGCAATGTCGTCCGGTCTGCGATCAACAGCCATACCCCGACCAGTTCGTCGCACACCCTGCTCTCGGCGCGCATCGCCTTTCTGCTGGACCTGCGCGGTCCGACCATGACCATCGACACCGCCTGCTCATCCTCGCTGGTGGCACTGCACCAGGCAGTCCAATCCCTGGCGCTCGGCGAATGCAGTTCCGCCATTGTCGGCGGCGCCAACGCCATGCTCCAGCCGGAGACCTTCATCTCCATGTGCAAGGGCCGTTTCCTGTCAGTCGACGGGCGCTGCAAGTCATTCGACGCATCCGCCGACGGCTACGGCCGTGGTGAGGGTGCGGGCGCGGTGATCCTCAAACCACTCGACGCGGCGGTCCGCGATGGTGACCGCATCTATGCGGTGGTCCGCGGCAGCGGAGTGAACCAGGATGGCCGCACCTTGGCCGTGCCCGTCCCCAATCCCGTTGCGCAGGAAGAACTTGCCCGGCGGGTACACACCAAGGCGGGCATCGCACCGCAGGAGATCGGCTACGTCGAGGCACACGGCACCGGAACACCGGTCGGCGATCCCGCTGAAATGGCGGCCCTGGGCGCGGTGTACGGCGCGGTCGAGGGTCGGACCGAGCCGCTGCCGGTTGGGTCGGTCAAGGCCAATATCGGGCATACCGAGGCGGCGGCCGGGGTGGCCGGGGTCATCAAGGCCGCGCTGACCGTGCACCACCGGACGATCGCGCCGCAGGCCTGGTTGGACCAGCTCAATCCCGAGATCCCGTTCGACGAACTGCGATTGCGCGTGCCGATGGCGACCGAACCGCTGGTCCGGCCGGTGGTCGCGGTCAATAGCTTCGGCTACGGCGGAACCAACGCGCACGCGCTCATCGGTCCCGCGCCCGATCCGGCCGCGGTCGGCGAAGCCCGTTCCGGCGCGGCGAACGAGCGCGGCGGTCGTGCGGCGACACTGCCGATCCTGCCGCTGTCGGCGCGCAGTGAACAGGCATTGCGCACGCTGGCCGCGGAGCTGATGGCGGCGATCGATACCGAGCCGATCGAGAAGGTAGTCGAGGCGGCCTGGGTGCGGCGTGCGCATCATCCACTGCGCAGCATCTTCCGCACCGACGACAATATCGAATTACGTTCCCAGCTAGCGGAATTCGCAGCGGGCGGCGGTCCGGCTCCGGGCCGTGCCCTCGCCGAGGGGCACACCGATCCGGTGTTCGTCTACAGCGGAATGGGGCCGCAGTGGTGGGCCATGGGCCGCAGCCTGCTGGCCGCGGCAGGTCCGGCAGCCGAGCTGGCGCGCGAAATCGACCGGGAATTCACCCAACTCGCGGGCTGGTCGATCCTCGAGGAGATGGGCCGCGATGAGTCGGACTCCCGAATCTCGCGCACCGAAATCGCGCAACCCGCCAACTTTCTGCTGCAGGCCGCGCTCACCGCGGAACTTGCCGAACTCGGTATCCGGCCCGCTGTCGTAGTGGGGCACAGCGTCGGCGAGGTGACTGCGGCCTATGTGTCCGGATCGCTGTCGCTCGCGGAGGCGGTGTCGGTCAGCTATCACCGGTCCCGCCTGCAGGCGACCACCGCGGGGACCGGGGGCATGCTCGCGGTGGGTCTGGCCGAGGCCGACGCCCGCGAACTGATCGCCGATGTGGACGGCGTGTGCATCGCCGCGGTCAACAGCTCCTCGGCGGTAACCCTCGCAGGCGAGGAACCGGTGCTCGCGGCGATCACCGAACGCCTCACTGCCGAAGGCGTTTTCGCCAAGGCACTGCGCGTCGAAGTGCCCTATCACAGCCATCTGATGGACCCGATCCTCGACGACCTCCGTACCGCGCTGGCGTCGCTCGCGCCGGGCGTCAGCACCGTCCCCGCCTACTCGACGGTGACCGGCGGGCCGGTCACACCACAGGATTGGGATGCGGAGTACTGGTGCCGCAATGTCCGCGATCAGGTCCGGTTCGCGGACACCATCGGCGAGTTGCTGGCGGCCGGACACCGGGTCTTTCTCGAACTGGGGCCGCATCCGGTGCTGGGCGGCAGTATTCGGGAAATTCTGGTGCAGCAGGGCATTTCCGGCGCGGCGATCAGCACGCTGGTACGCGGCGGTGACGATCACGAGCACATCCTGACCGCGGTCGGCGAGCTGTACCGCGCGGGTTCATTGGACGGCGACCGCTTGCCCAGCACGATTGATCCGGCCATCGAGCATATCGAGCTGCCCCGGTATCCGTGGCAGCGTCGGTTCGCCTGGACCCAGGAACCGGAAACCGAGCTGGATCGGATCGGCACCCCCGGCGGATTCGCCATGTTGGGCGATCGCACCGCATCGGTGGCGCCGGAGTGGGAACTCCAACTGTCGGTATCGAATCTGCCATGGCTGCGCGATCACGTCGTGGCCGATGCGGTGGTGCTGCCCGGGGCGGCCTACCTCGACGCCGCCCTCAGTGCCGCCGCGCAGCGCACGCGGCGCGATACCTTCGGGCTCGAATCCGTCGAGTTCGTTGCCCCGCTCGTCGTCGACGAGCACGATGTGCCGGTCGTTCGGATCAGCGTGGAAGAGAACACACACCGGTTCGTCATCCGCTCCCGGCCCGCCACCGGCGGGGCATGGACCGTCAACGCGCACGGACGACTCATCGAGGCCGATACCGACGCCACTACCGTCGATATTGCGCCGCAGGCGGATTCGGTCGAGGTCGCGGTGGACGAACTCTACGAGAGCATGGTCGAGCACGGACTCGCCTACGGTCCGCGGTTCCGGTTGCTGCGTGAAGTCCGGGTCGGTTCGGACAGTGTTGTCGCGCAGCTCGATTCACCGATATCCGAACCGCGGACAGCGCGGCATCTCGCGCATCCGGCCGTCGTCGATTCGGCCCTACAGTGCTTCGCCGCGCTGTACGCGAGATCGATGGCCGCACAGTCGAACTCGGGCGACAAAGCCGAGGTCGTGGTGCCTGCCGCAATCGCCGGGATTCGCTGGAACGGACCCATTCCGGCAGACCCGGTCGTGATCGTCAGGCGCGACCCCGGCGATCCGCTGCGCGCCGATATCCGGATCGCATCGGCGAACGGTGTGGTCGCGCTGACGATGTCGGGAGTGCAGTTCCGCGCGCTCACGCCTCGGCCCGCGCTCTCCGATCAGCTCGACCAGCTGTTCTACGAACCAGTGTGGGAAATCGTGGCCGATACGGGCGAATCGACACCGCCCGCCGTGCCCGGCGTCGAGGAATTCCTACTCGTCGTCAACCTCGGTGCGGAGATCTCGCAGCGGGCCAAGGAAATCGCCAATGCGGGTGTGCATGCCGAATTGGTGACGGTGGGAGAGCATGCCTCGGCCGCCGACAGCGCGCAGTTGGTCGAGCTGCTCCACGCCGTATACGGTCAGCCCGAGGTCGAGCGGCTCCGGGTCGTGGTCGTCGCCGGGGCGGAACTCGACGCCATGCGCAACGTGTACGGCCTGGCCCAGGTCGCCCAAGCGATCAAGGGACTGCTGTCCGATGATTCCGCACCACGGGAGCCCGGTGTCACGGAGCTGCCGGTCGTGATCCACGCGGTCGTGGTCACCGAACAGGCACTGTGCCTGCCGATCGATCGTTTCGCCCGGTTGGAGCACTCGGCCCTGACCGGCGCGCGCCGCGAACTGCTCAACGAACTGCCCGCCGGTCAGTGGCGGCTGGTGGATACCGAGCCCGACTCCGCCGCGGCCGACATCCTCGAGCACGTCTACGCCGACACCGCCATCGACGAGGTGGCGCTGCGGGCCGGTGCGAGTTGGACGATCCGCTGGCGGCATACCCTCGCGACTCATCGGGCCCGCTGGGATGTCGCGCAACCGCTGACCGATGCCGAACAGTCCTTCGAACTGGATATCCCACGCTCCCGGCTACTTCCGGAACTCGCGCTGCGCACCACCGACCGGATCGCACCGGGACCCGACGAGATCGAGATCCGGATGCAGGCGGTCGGCCTGAACTACAAGGACACCTTGAAGGTGCTCGGTGTGCTCACCGAAAAGGAGCTGGACGGAACCTTTTACGGCACCGAGATCGGCATGGACGGCTACGGCGTCGTGGCACGGATCGGCAGCAACATCACCGATATCGCACCCGGAGACGAGATTTCGGTTGTCGCGCCCGGAATCGTGCGGCGGTATGCCACGATCCGGCCGGATGCGGGCGCGACCACCCCGATGGACATCTTCCCACCCGGCGCCTTCGATCCGCTGCACTGCACCTCGGTGATGCCGCTGTTCACCGCCGAAATCGGGCTGGTCGAGCTGGCCAGGGTGCAGCCCGGCGAAACCGTGCTGATCCACGGTGCGGCGGGCGGTATGGGCATGGCCGCCGTCCAGGTCGCATTGCGGATCGGGGCTCGGGTGATCGCCACCGCTGGCACCGAGGAACGCCGCGCCCAGGTGCGTGCGCTCGGCGCGCACGAGGTACTGGGTTCGCGGTCGATCGGCTTCGTCGACGAGGTGCTGCGCCTGACCGACGGTGCGGGTGTCGACGTCGTCTACAGCTCAGCGCCGGGGGAGATCCTGCAGCAGAACTTCCGTGTCGCAGGCGAATTCGGTCGCATCGTGGATATCGGCAAGGCCGACATCTACGGTTCGGGCACCATCGACCTGCGCCCCTTCGATCGGAACCTGGCGTTCTTCGCCGTCGATATCGACCGCATCCTGGCGCGACGTCCCGAGCAGGTCCGCCGGGCCGCCCGCCGAGTGGTCGATGTGATGTACCGCGGCGAGTACGCCGCCCTGCCGAATACCGCATTCCCACTGGACGATCTGACCGGTGCATTCGAAACGGTCGCGCGCTCCGCACAGATCGGCCGAGTGGTGCTCGACCTGCGCGAGGAGCACCCGGCGGTGCGCCATATTCCGCGAGAGGTCGAATTCGATTCGCACGCCAGCTATGTGGTGACCGGCGGGTTCGGCGCGTTCGGGCTGGCGACCGCGCGTCAGCTGGTCCGAGCCGGAGTGCGCCATCTGGTACTCGTCGGGCGTAGTGGCGCCGCCACCCAGGCGGCTCGGGAACAGCTGGCGCAATTCGCCCGCGACGGTGTCGAGGTGCGTGCGGAACGCCTCGACGTCTCCGATTACGATGCGGTCGCCGACCTCATCGCACGCATCCAGGCCGGCGCAGCGCCGCTGCGCGGCGTCATCCACGCCGCCGGGGTGGTGAACAACACCGAGATACCCGAGATCACCGCCGAATCGCTGCGCGAGATCTTCGAGCCGAAGGTGATCGGGGCGATCAACCTCGATCGGGCTACTACCGCTGCCGGTGTCGATCTCGACATGTTCGTGCTGTATTCCTCCGCCAGCGGTATCGCTGGACTGTCACCGCAGTTGGGTTATGCCGCAGCCAATTCCGCGCTCGACGCACTCGCCTGGACGCGGCGCGCACAGGGCAGGCCCGCGCTGTCGGTGGACTGGGGATTCATGCGCGGCGACGGTGGTATGGCCGACTCCCGCGCGGTATCGCGGTATGCCGAGATGACCGGATACGGCTCCCTCGATATGGATTTCGCCACCCTGCTACTGCGCGAATGTCTGCGTTTCGATGTGCCGCAGGTCGCATTGCTCGATATCGACTGGGCACAGTGGGCGCTCGCGCACCGATCCTCCGCGCGGGCACCGCGATTCGTCGATCTGGTCACCGCCGCGGGCGGCGGGGCAGCCGGCGCCGGTGCCCTGCGTGCCGCGATCCTGGCGCTGGACTCCGAACACCGCGGCGAAGTGGTCGCCTGCCTGCTCGCCGAACAGCTCGCGATCGTGCTCGCCGTCGACGCCGACACCGTGGATCTGGCGACTCCGACGATGGAGCTGGGGCTGGATTCGCTGATGGCCATGGAATTCGGTGCGCGCGTGGTGAAAAGCCTCGGCGTCAAGATGTCGGTCCTCTCGATCGGGGCCGGACTCTCGCTGGCCGGGCTCGGCGTCAAGATCGCCGCGCAGATCGCGCACGAAGAAGCAAATACCGAACAGACCCCAGCGTGAGGAAGTGTGGATGACCACTGAGAGCATCGATCCCCGTGCGCTGGCACGCGCCCTGATGGCCCAGCACAGTTCGGGCAACGGCGCGAATGCGGACTCCGGCACCGCGACGGTGCCGACCACACCCGACCGCAGTGCGTCGAACGGGCGGATAACCCACAGTTCGACCCGGCAGACGAGCTTCCGCGACCACCCGGGCGTGCTGGCGGCCACCGAGAAGTGGACCGCCTTCGACACCTGGACCCGCCAGACCGGGGTGCTCAACCCCTACTACCTGCCGCACGAGGGCATCAGTGGGCCGGTGACCCGATTCGCGGACCGAGATATGGTGAACTTCAGCAGTTTCGGCTACCTCGACTTGGCCGCCGAACCACGCGTGCACGCCGCCGCGACCGCCGCGATCGGCCGCTACGGTACCTCCGCGGCGGCGGTCCGAATGGTGGCGGGGGAGTTGCCGCTCTACGGCGAGCTGGAACGCGAGATCGCCCGGATCTACGACACCGACGCCGCCATCGTGACGTCGAGCGGCTTCCTCACCAATGCCGCGGCGGTCGCATTCCTGCTCGGCAAACGCGATATCGCGATCTGCGATTCGCTGATCCACAACAGCATCGTCTCCGGCACCGAGTGGGCCGGTTGTCAACGAGTCACCTTCCGGCACAACGATCCCGAATCGCTGGAAGCGATCCTCTCGATGTCGCGGCGCAGCTTCGAGCGGGCGCTGGTACTGATCGAGGGCGTCTACAGCATGGATGGCGATGTGGTGCGGCTGCCCGAAATCATCGAGGTGGCAAGGAAATACGACTGTTCCATCATGATCGACGAAGCGCATTCCTTCGGTGTCCTAGGCGAACGCGGGCTCGGCGTGCGCGAGCTGTTCGATCTGCCGGGTGATGCGGTCGATGTCTGGATGGGCACGCTGTCCAAGTCGCTCGGCAGCGTCGGCGGATACCTCGCGGCCAACCGAGAGCTCGTCGAAGGGTTCAAGTACTCCGCCGCGGGCCTGAGCATGTACACCGCATCTCCCGCACCATCCGCGGCGGCGGCCGCGCTCGAGGGGCTGGCCGTGCTACACGACGAGCCGGAACGTGTTGCGGCACTGCGGCACAACGCGCAGTACTTCTATCGCCGGGCACGTGAACTCGGCTTCGACACCGGCAACGGACAGGGCACCCCGATCACCCCGATCATGACCGGAGCGAGCGAACCCGCGGTGCGTGCCTCGATGGAACTGCTGGAGCGCAATGTGATGGCCAACGCCATCGGGCATCCGGTGGTCCCCGACGGCGAGGCGCGACTGCGGTTCTTCATCAACTGCCGGCACACCGAGGCGCAGCTCGATCATGCGTTGGACACCCTGCGTCAGGTGTTCGACGGTCTCACCACGGAAGAGAGTCATCACTCGTGAAGTTGCCGATCAGTTCTTCGCTGTTGCGAAAAGCGTTGGTGCCGTTGGCATCGGTCACACTCATGGCGGTCCTGTTCGTCCCGGCGCGCTCGGCCATGATCGCTCCGGTCGAGACCGATCCCAACAGTCCGCTGGCGAGCCGGTTCCATTTCACCGAGATGCCGATCGCGCTGCCGCCGGGTCTGCCGGAGCACAAGATTCGCCATATCGAGCCGCGCTATGAACATGTCGTGGCGTGGCTGTCCTCGGTCAATTCCGCGGCCGCCATCAACGATATCGACGGCAACGGCCGCGCCGATGATCTGTGCCTGGTCGATTCCCGATCCGATACGGTGATCGTGACGCCGACCCCGGACAGCGACACCAGCCGCTACGCACCGTTCGTGCTCGACCCCGCACCGCTGCCGACCGATGACCGGATGGCGCCGACCGGCTGTATCCCCGGCGATTTCGACCATTCCGGGCGGATCGGTCTGCTGGTCTACTACGGCGGCCGCACGCCGATCCTGTTCCTGCCGCGCGCGGGTGCCAACCATCTGGACAATAAGGCGTTCCGGCCGGTCGAAATGGTTGAACCACCGGCGACCAAAGACGGCGGCTATCAGGGCGCGCGGTGGTTCACCCTGGCTGCCTCCGTCGCCGATTTCGACGGCGACGGCAATCCGGACGTCTACCTCGGAAACTACTTCCCCGACAGCGATTTCATCGGTCCCGACGGCGAGCACAGCCTGACGCTCAACGAATCGTTCTCCACCGCGACCAATGGCGCGACCGACCGCATCCTCACCTTCCAGCAGAGTACGGGCGGCGCCGAGCCGACCGCCATGTACCGCGAGGTCTCCAATGCGCTCCCGGAAGGC
Organism: Nocardia sp. CA-107356; assembly: GCF_050946365.1. NCBI lineage: Bacteria > Bacillati > Actinomycetota > Actinomycetes > Mycobacteriales > Nocardiaceae > Nocardia > Nocardia sp. CA-107356. Next base: position 2,214,052 of record NZ_CP191992.1, read on the forward strand.
AAGTACAACGGCTGGGCATTGGCCACGGCCACCCAGGACCTCACCGGCGACCAGCTGCCCGAGCTGTACGTCGCCAACGATATGGGGCCCGATCGCCTGTTCGTCAACAAGTCCAGGCCGGGACATATCGAGTTCGGCCTCGCCGAAGGTGAGCGCGGCCCGACTGATCCGAAATCCTTTGTGCTCGGCCATGATTCGTTCAAGGGGATGGGAGCCGACTTCGCTGATCTGGACGGCGACGGCCTGCCCGACCTGTTTGTCAGCAATATCGCCCAACGCTGGGGCATCGTCGAATCCAACTTCGCGTTCTACAACACCGCGGGCGATACGAAACAGGCAGCGGCCCAGCTCGATGCGGGCGTAGCACCCTTCGAGAACCGGGCGGTGCGCAAGGGCGTCGCCTGGGACGGCTGGTGCTGGGACACCAAGATCGCGGACTTCGACAACAGCGGCCGGCCGCAGATCGTGCAGACGAACGGCATGTTCAAGGGTGAGAGCACGCGCTGGCCGCAGGTGCAGGAATTGGCCACGATGAACGACGACTTCACCAAATACCCCTGGGCCTGGCCGAAGTTCACCGAGGAATCCGACCTGGCGGGCAGCAACCGAATCGGCTTTCTCGCCCAGGACGACAGCGGCAAGTTCACCAATATCTCCCCGGCGCTCGATATCTTCGCGCCGACGCCGACCCGGGGCATCGCGGTCGGTGACGCGACCGGGACGGGGGCGCTGAGCTTCGCGGTGGCCCGGCAGTGGGCGGCTCCGGTCTACTACCGCAACGACGCACCGCACCGCGGGCAATACCTCGGTCTGCGGCTGTTGACTCCGCCGACCAACGCCGCCTCCGGCGATACGACGGTGGCGGGCAAGCCGGTACTCGGTTCTCCCGCGCTCGGCGCCGAGGTCACGGTGACGACGCCGGACGGCAAACCGCATGTGGCGCAGGTCGACGGCGGTAGCGGGCACGCCGGAAAGCGCTCCACCGATATCCATATCGGGCTCGGTGATATCGATCCCACGGCGCCGCTGACGGTGCAGATCGCGTGGCGCGACAACCACGGCGCCACCCACACCCAACAGCGGCAACTGCCGGCCGGGCAGCACACCCTCGTTCTCGACTCCGATGCCCGGGAGGTGCACCAGTGAGTGTTCAAGAAAACGGCCATCCGTCCAACGGGAAAACCGATGTCACCGAGGGCATGAACGGCAACGGATCGTCGCCCGCCGAGGAGACGGTTCCGCCGCCGACACCAGCACAGGCCTTGCGGCGAAAGTGGTTGGGCATCAACAAGGAAGGACGTGATCCGCGCTATCTCGCCCTGCGCAACTTCGCGGCCTCGCTGACCTTCTTCAATATTCTGGGCTTCCTGTGGCTCGGATTCGAGCAGCCGTGGCTGTGGCCATTCCTCGGCGCGGCCACCGCGTACACGGTGGAGTTGGTCCTGGAAACGCTGGCGGCGTGGGCCTATCGCCGACCGGCGGGTTACCGCGGCAACGGACTTCGCGGCCTGATCGTGTTCCTGTTGCCCGCGCACATCACCGGTGTGGCCTTCAACTTCCTCATGTACGCGGCAGATCAGTTCCTGCCGATCATGTTCGGGATCACGGTCGCGGTCGGCACCAAATGGATACTGCGCGCGAAGATCAACGGGAAGGTGAAGCACTTCATGAACCCGTCGAACTTCGGCATCGTGGTCGCGCTGCTGGCCTTCCCCGCGATCGCCGTCGTGGGTCCCTATCACTTCGTGGAGAACATCTCGGGACCGGCCGACGCGCTGATCGTGCTCGGGCTACTGGGCGCGGGAACCATGTTGAACGCCAAGCTGACCAAGAAGACGCCGCTGATCCTGGCCTGGCTGGGTGCGTTCGTGCTGCAGGCGGTGGTGCGCGGGCTGCTGGACGACCAGATCTCGATCATCGCGGCCCTACTGCCGATGACCGGCATCGCCTTCGTGCTCTACACCAACTACATGATCACCGACCCGGCGACGACTCCGTTCAAGAAGCGGGATCAGATTATCTTCGGCGCCTCGGTGGGCGTGCTGTACGGGGTGCTGATGACCCTGCACGTTTCATTCGGGTTGTTCTTCGCACTGGTGATCGTCTGCGCGAGCCGCGGACTGTTCTGGTGGTACCGCAACATTCGTGAATGGCTGGACGGCCGTGCGGCGGTGATCGGTGAGGTCGCGCCGCCCGCGGCCGAGGAACCGGCGTTGCCCGAGCCGGAGAAGGAAGTCGTCCGATCCTGATCGCCGGAACCCGCAGCACCGCAACAGAATCGAGGAAATATGCCGTCACTGATCGGACCGTTGCGCTCCACCCTGCTCGGTACCCGGATCGAGGAGAACCCGCTGGATCGCCCCGGCTTCGCGATGCCGAACCCGGCGACCGCCGCCGAACTCCAGCGGGTCGCCACCCACCTGTCCAGCAGTATCCATTTCGCCGTGTGCACCAAGAACAATGACGAGTTGATCGAGCACATCCAGCAGCTGCCCGAGCAGTACCAGGGATTCGCCTTCGAAGGCGCCGCGACGGGTCTGGCCGCCGTCGACTCGATCACCCCGTTCAGCCACCGCGCCGCGGATCTGTTCACCGGCCCGGCCGCCAAACACGACCTGACGATGTATGTCGGTGTCGGGCTGGCGATGGGCAAGATACCGAAACCCATTTGGAGGAAGGTCTTTCCGAAGCATCCGGTGTACCGCTGGCTCGCCATCGATGGATACGGCTTCTACAACGCCTTCTTCCGAACCGAGAAGTACATCGCCCGCCACCATGTCGACAACCGGTACCCGTCCTGGATGGGGGATAGCGCACCGTTGAAACGCGCGGCCGATCAGGGGATCGGTCGCGCGCTCTGGTTCATCGGCGGCGGTTCGGTCGACGGTGTCGCCGCCCGGATCGCCGAGTTCGATCCGAGCAGGCACGCCGATCTGTGGAACGGCATCGGCATCGCGACCACCTTCGCCGGCGGCGTGGAAGTCGGTGACCTGGAAGCGATCCTGGCCCTGGTGCCGCAGTTCCGCCAGCAGTTGGCGGCGGGTTCGACCATGGTCGCGAAGATCCGCCAGCAGGCCGATAGCGCCACCGTGCATACCGAGGTCGCCGTGCGGACCTACACCGGCCGATCGATCGACGAGGCCGCCGCCCTGATCGACAAGGCGTTCGTCGGAATACCGGAGGACGGCACCGCTGCCAGCTACCACGCCTGGCGGGACCGGCTCGGTGAACTCGCCGCCGCGGGCGAGAGCTGAGTCATGAACTGGACCGATAAGCATGTGATCGTCACCGGCGGCTCGGAGGGCATCGGGGCGGCCGTCGCCAACGCCTTCGCCCAGCGCGGCGCGCGGGCCTCGATCATCGCGCGGCGGGAGGCGCCACTGCGCGCGACCGCCGAGCGGATCGGGGCCGACTGGTGCGCCGCCGATGTCACCGACCGGCCGGGTCTGGCGAGCGCCATCAAGGAACTCGAGCAACGTAACGGCGCCTGCGCGGTGATCGCCTGTTGCGCGGGTCTCACGCTGCCCGGCCTGTTCCTCGACGTCGACGGCGACGAGTTCGGCATCCAGAGCGACGCGAACTATCTGGGTTCGGTGCATGCCATTCGGTGTGTCCTGCCCGGCATGGTCGAACGCGGCAGTGGGCATATCCTGCTGCTCAGTTCGACAGCGGCCTTCCTCGGCATCCCCGGATACTCGAGCTACGGTCCGACCAAGGCGTCCGTCCGTCAGCTCGGCCTCTGTCTGCGCTACGAGGTCGAGCCCGCCGGGGTGACCGTATCGGTGCTGTACCCGGCCGATACCGACACGCCGGGACTGGCCAGGGAGAACCTGCGCAAACCGGTCGAGACCAAGGCCATCACCGGTTCGATCAAACCGATGCCCGCCGATAAGGTCGGCGACGCGGCGGTGCGCGGGCTGGAGCGGGGCCGTCATCACATCACGATGGATCCGCTCACCACCTTCTTCCTGCGGTGGGCCAATCTCCCGGAGGATCTGTCGCGGCCGTTCTTCCGCCGCAGTATTTCCCGGGCACGTCGACGTGCGCACCAGGAGCTGACCTGATGTCCACCACAGTCAGCGGCGGGGCCGCCGCGCTGCGCACGCAGCTACGCCACATCTTCACCGCGGGCCCCGGCGAGGAGGGCCGCCCGCTGCCGCTGCGCACGAAGATCAACTACGCGCTGTGGCTGACCCGGCCGGAAATCGCGCCGATGTCCGGTGCGGTCATGGTGGCCGATGTCCTGTTCAGCGCACACACCGGAGCCGAGATCTGGTCGGCGCCGATGATCGTGGCCGCGGTGATGCTGGCCGCCGCCATTCAACTGCTGCACGTCGCCAACTGCCTGGCCGATCGCTGGGTGGACGTCGAATACAAATCCAAGTTCTCCCGCATGGTTCGAGATCTCGGCGTGCGATTCGTGGCGTGGCAGATCTACCTCACCACGGCGGGTATCGGTGTCGCGGCGGTCTACCTCGCTGTGGCGACCGGACATCTCGATCTGCTGCTGATCATCCCCATCGGCACCCTGCTACTGCTCGAATATTCGCTGCCGCCATGGCATTTCAAGGCCGCAGGATTATGGCAGATTCCCTGGACCTACCTCATGACCATGGTCTTCCCCGGCGTGGTTGTGCTCCGGCTGTACGACCGACCGATCGAAATGCCTGCACTCATCGCCATTCTCGGCCTTGGTCTGACGACCACCGGGGTTTTCGTAGCGAACACCGCCGAAGACATTCCGGAAGACACCGAGCACGGATTCCGGACATCGGTGGTGGCGCTCGGCCTGCGCGTCTCGCTGTTCGAATCGATGACGCGGGTGGCCGTCGGCGCCGCACTCGTAGCCGGTTCCGTCGTCGCCACGGTGGGATTCACCTGGACACTGATCGTGTACGCCGTTGGGGTGTCGATCGTTATCGGCTATCTGGGCCGGACCCAGCTCGGCACCTGGGGCAAGCCGCTCGACGACGCCATGCCACTGGTCCGGTCGCAGGCGAAACTGTTCGTCTATATGGTCGCGCTCGTCGCCTGGGCGGCGGTCGTGCCCGCGGCCGCGGTGTTCTGCCAACGGTGAGCGAATCCCCAGAGACCATGGAGTCACGATCATGACCACCGAAATCCGCGCCGATCGTGAGGCTCTGCTCGTCGAACTGGTCGATGAGCACGGCCTCGCGATCGGAGCACGTTCCGTGGCCGAGGCACACCGCCCGCCGGGGCAGCTGCACCGCGCCTTTTCGGTGCTGCTGTACGACCTGTCGGGACGGGTCCTGCTGCAGCGGCGGGCGGCCGTCAAAACCCGCTTCCCGCAACGATGGTCGAATACCTGCTGTGGACATCCCGCGCCGGGTCAGGACCCGGCCGACGCAGCGGTGATCCGGCTGAAAGAGGAACTGAGCCTGACCGCCCCAGAGTTGACCGAGGCGGGCATCTACCGCTATCGGGCCGCCGATCCGCGCGGGGATCAGGTGGAGCACGAATGGGACCACGTGCTGGTCGGCGTCCTATCCGGCGGCGCTCCCCGACCCGACCCGGCCGAGGTCTCCGAATGCGCCTGGGTCGACCCCGTCGAGTTACTCGGACATATCTCGGCGGCGCCCGACTCCTTTACCCCGTGGCTGTTCGGTGTCCTCGACATCGCCACGCGGACAGCCGATTTCACGGCCGCCAGTTCGTCTCGCGCAGCCAGATCCGCAGATCCATCAGCTTCGGATGGCCCGCACGCAGAGCCGCGAGGTCCAGCGGCTCCTCGGGCCGCTGGTTGAAGTAGCCGAGCATCGTCCCCACCTGCTCGTCGAAAGTGCGGACCTGTTCGATCGGCACGTGGAAGCTGCGAGCGCTCGGGTATGCACCGGCATCCGCTGCGGCGCAGTTGATCTCTTCGCTCGGCCCTCGCTGCGTCGGCATCGCGATTTCGTCGGGTCCTGCGTCGTCGGCACTACTTACCGGCGGCGGGCAGCCCACACGGTGCGTTCGGTGCGCATCGCCAGGTCCTTGCGGCGCAGGATGCTGTGGGGGCTGTCGGTATCGAGCAGCTGGTTCAGTGCGGTGAGGTCCTCGGCGGTGAGTGCGTCGGCGACGCTGTTGCGGAGCCGTCGCAGGCTGGCCAGGGCGTAGGCGCCGACGGTCGGGTTGCGGGAACCTTCGATGTCGACGGCGCGGGTGCGGTGGTCTTCGAGGGTGAATCCGGCGGCGGTCAGTTTCGGTCCCCAGTCGGCGCCGCGGTGTGGCACGTGCTCGGCGTGGTGGTGGTCGCTGATGGCATGGCAGCGTTCCTCGAGGCCGGGGCGGCCCTCAGGGGCGTTCTCGGGCAGGAAGCGGGGGAAGCCGACCAGCTCGACGACAGCGAAAAGCCCTCCGGGTGTGACGATTTCGTGGACGGCGCGCAGCGCCCGGTCCGGGTGGGCCATGTGGTGCATCGCGGCCGACGCCCACACCAGCTCCGGGGTGCCGAGGTCGGGCCAACTCGGGTCGTCGAGGTCGGCGAGCACGGTGCGTACCCGCTCGGCCACCCCGCGCTCGCATGCCTTCTCGCGCAGGCGCTGCAGGTGCGCGGCGGAGGCGTCGACTGCAGTTACCTGCGCCTCGGGGAAACGGTCCAGCAGGGCGAAGGTCCCGGCTCCGGTCCCGCAGCCGAGATCGATGATCTGGCGAGGCGCGGTCTGAATGGGCAGCCATTCGGTGATGGCCGCGATGTACTCGGCGAGGACTTCGGCGTCGAGGTCGAGGATCTCGCCTTGGCCATCTCCGAGATGCTGGTGACCGTGTTGTGCGGCGTGCTGGAGAGGGTGCGTCGGCGTGTGGGTCATATCGTCACGGTAGGTCGATCATGCGCCTATGGCACGGGCCCTTCCGGTTTTGGCAAGAAGAAGGTGGTGTGGGGTGTCGATCGCGCAAGCCTGGCGAGCTGGTGAACCGGTGGAGCGCCGACGGGTCAGGTGTGGGGTTCGCTGTCGCCGCGTTGGTGGCCGGTGCGGGCGTCGCGGTCGAAGATGCCGATGATCTCGCAGGGGCCGCCCGCGGTCCCGATGGCGTGGGGCAGCATGGTGGGGAACTCTGCGGCCTGGTTGGTTTCGACGCGGAAGCGGCGGTGGCCCAGCATGAGGAGTGCGGTGCCGGACAGGACGACGAGCCATTCGCGGCCCGGGTGCGCGCGCATGCGTGCGGGGTTGTCGGGCGGCGGTTCGGTCATGCGCTGACGCACAACGGTCATGCCCGGGTCGGCTTTGATGGGCCAGCGCATGAGCCCGTGCGCGCCGTCGATCATCGGGCTGATGACGACGTCCTCGGCGTCGGTCTCGACGAGCTGGTCCAGGGTGGTGTCCAGGGCGCGGGCGAGTGCGACAAGGGTGTCGAGCGCGATGCGGCGCTGGCCGTTCTCGATGCGACTGAGGGTGGATTGGCTGAGCCGGGCGCGGCGGGCCAGTTCCTCGAGCGACCAGCCCTGCGCGACCCGCAGCGCGCGGATGCGTTTGCGTACCAGGCTATCCAGATCGCCATCTTCTTGCGTCATAGGCATAAGTGTATGCCTGAAGCGCAAGACGGGGTTAGCGTCGAGTGCACACACAAGGAAAGGACAACGCGATATGTCTGCTCTGACCGCCGGGTTTGCCACCGATGCACTGCCGGGCGAGACCGTCGATGTCGTGGTGATCGGAGGCGGTGCCGCCGGTTTGAATGGTGCGCTGATGCTGGCCCGTTCCCGCCGCTCGGTCGTCGTGATCGACAGCGGCACCCCGCGCAACGCGCCCGCCGAGGGCGTGCACGCCCTGCTCGGCCTCGACGGCACCCCGCCCGCAGAGCTGTACGCACGCGGGCGTGCGGAGATACGCGGCTACGGCGGCCTGGTCGTGGCCGGTGACGTCGCCGCCGCCGCGCCGATCGGCCCATCGACCGACGGCGATCGGCGCTTCGCTGTCACCCTCTCCGAGGGCCGTACGATCACGGCGCGGCGGCTGCTGGTGGCCACGGGCCTGCGTGACGTGCTGCCCGATATTCCTGGGCTGCAACAGCATTGGGGTCACGGTGTGGTGCACTGCCCGTACTGCCACGGCTGGGAGGTGCGCGACGAACCGATCGGCATCCTCGCTGTCGGGCCCGCCTCGGTTCATCACGCGCTGCTGTTCCGGCAGCTGACCGACGACCTGATCTACTTCACCCGCAGCACCGAGCTCGACGCCGACACCCGTGCACGCTTCGCCGCGCGCAACATCGGCGTCGTCGACACCCCGGTCGCCGAGGTCGTGGCCGACGACCAAGGCGGCATCGCCGCAGTGCACCTCACCAATGGGCAACTCGTGCCCCGACGCGTGCTCGCAGTCGCCACCCGGATGCAGGCTCGCACCGACGGCCTGGACGGTTTGGGCTTGCCGATGGAGGACCTGCCCGCCGGCATGGGCCGCCGCTTCGCCTCCGGCATGGCCGGTACCACCGATGTGCCGGGGGTGTGGGTCGCCGGAAACGCCACTGACCCGACAGCCCAGGTCGGCGCCTCAGCCGCCGCCGGAGCCCTGGCCGGTGCCCACATCAACGCCGACCTGGCGACCGCCGACACCGACGCCGCCCTCACCGCGGTACAACGCGGCGCCGCCGTCTGACACCACACCGGACGTAATCCAACACTCCGCGGCACGCGACTCGACGGTTACCGCGGAACTCCCACCCCGACTCCGGCGACCGCCTGCACTGCGGTGCCGCGCTCCCGCCTGCCCTCCGAGAGGAATCCATGATCACGAACCAGCCCACCCCGGCGGCAACCGCCGGGGAACCGACAACCAATCCTCCTGGTGGCGAAGCAGATTCGCGCCAGCTTCGCACGATTCTGATCGCGGTCTGTATCGCACTGATGGCCGTCATCGCCTCGGTGTCCGGCCTCAACGTCGCACAGCCCGATCTCGCCGTAGCCTTCGACGCCTCCCAGGCCACCATCCTGTGGATCATCAACATCTACACCCTCACCCTGGCCGCACTCCTGCTGCCACTGGGTGCCCTCGGTGACCGGCTCGGCCGTAAACCCATGCTGCTCACCGGCCTGGGCGTCTTCGGCATCGCCAGCGCGGTCGCGGGCCTGGCCCCTACGGCCGAGGTCATGCTCATAGCACGCGTGCTCAGCGGCGTGGGCGCGGCGATGATCATGCCCATCACCCTCGCCGTCATCACCTCCACCTTCCCCGAGCATGAACGCGGCAAGGCGATCGGCGTGTGGACCGGCGTCGCCGGTGGCGGTGGCATCCTGGGCATGTTCCTGTCCGCCGCCCTGGTGGACGTGGCGAGCTGGCGGTGGTTGTTCGTGCTGCCCGTCGTGCTGGTGATCGTGGCGGTCGCGATGACGCTGCGATCGGTTCCCAATTCCCGGGAGCGGTCCGGACACGCCTTCGACACCGTCGGCGCGCTGGCCTCCGTCGTCGCGGTGGTCGGGCTCGTCTTCGTGCTGCAGGAAGGTCCTGAGCGCGGCTGGACCGATCCCGCGACACTGACCGGCTTGGGCGTCGGCGTCCTCGCCACCGCCGGTTTCGTGGTCTGGGAACTGCGTCGCCGTGATGCCGCGCTGCTGGACGTCCGCCTGTTCGGCGAGCGGTCCCTGGCCGGTGGCTCGCTGACGCTGCTGGCCGTATTCGGTGTGCAGGCCGGCATTTTCGTGGTCCTGTTCCCGTTCTTCCAGGCCGTTCTCGGTTGGTCGGGGCTGCGGTCCACCCTGGCCTTGATGCCGATGGCCGTGCTGATGATGGCGGCCTCCGGCCTCGCCCCCAAACTGGCCGAGCGCATCGGTGCCCGAGCCACTATGGCTGCTGGAATCCTGCTTGCCGGTGCGGGTTCGGCACTCATGGCCGTCATCGTCTCCGTCGACGGCGGCTACCTCTCCGTACTCCCGGGCATGCTCGCCATGGGTCTGGGCATGGGCTTGTCGATGACACCGGCCACCGAAGCCATCACCAGCTCGCTGCCACCAGAGCATCAAGGTGTCGCGTCCGCGCTCAACGATGTCACCCGCGAATTCGGCACCGCACTCGGCGTCGCCCTGCTCGGCGCACTGGTGTCCTCGGGCTACCGCACCGCCATCGACCCCCAGCTCACCGACGTCCCCCGCGATACCGCCGGCGCCGCGCGCGAAGGCATCGCCAACGCCCTCGACGTCGCGAACCAGGCCGGCACCCAGACGCAGGCCCTGATCCGCGCCGCTCAGGAATCGTTCGTCACCGGCTGGCAACACGCCATGTGGGCAGGCATTGCCATCATGACCGCCCTATTCGTCTACGTCCTGATCCGAGGACCCCAACAACCCACTCACACACCCGCGAACGAACCGGACGACCAGGAAGCCGATCTGCTGAACCACTCGGCGTAACGCCCGGCGGGCCGGACTGCTCCGGCCCGCCGAACACGTCTGCTCCATCGCAACATGCTCTGGATGATGTTCACCCACAAGGGAAACCGCGCCGCCATGCGCAATCGGGAGTCAGTGGGCCATGCGGTCCTCGGTCAATTCCGCACCCTCGCCGGCCGCCGCCCCGACGACCCACGCATCACCGCGCTGACCGAGACCAGGCCCGAATTCCGCACCTGGTGGTCGGAAATCCGGTCCAGGGTTTCCGCGCCGCCACCATCGGCATCGACCACCCCGAAGCGGGCTCGATGAACCTGGGACTATTCCAACTCCGCCGGGTCGAAAGTGCGGATCTCTTTCTGGTACTGCAACTTCCAGCCACCGAGGCGGACCGCACCGCCGTCACCTCCACCCATGGTCAGTACACCTAGTCCGCCGCCGCGCCCTCCTCGGCCGAATCCTCCGGCCAGCTGTCCTCGATGATCAGGCGGCCGGATTGCATTGCCTGCGTGTACTGTTCGGCGACCAGAGCGGTGGGGTAGGTGGGCCAGTAGGAGACGGCTCCGGTGGGTTTGTCGATGACGCAGACGGAGCCGCCGATGGCGGGGGGATGTGGCGGTGCGTGCGGGTCGACGCCGGGGGGCGGCGGGAAGATGGCGACGACGACGAAGCCGGCGTCGAATTCGGTGAGCAGGTTGCGGATGTCGAGGTCGGCGTCGCCATCGGTGGACAGGTAGTGGTCGGCGATGCGTTGTGCCTCGGCGAGATCCACCGGGGTGTCGGCCTCGGTGGGGAAGGCATGGATGTCCATGCCTATGAACTTACGGCCAAAAGCCAACGGGCCGTACTCATTCGAAATGGACCGTGGCGACCATGCGGCGGGCCAGGGTTTCCGGGTCCGAGCTGTCACCGAGCGCCGAATTCTGTAGTGCCCCTTCCCGCCAGAGCGCCGCGAAGCCGTGGACCAGTGACCAGGCAGCGAGACGGCTGGCTTGTTGCTGCTCAACGGTGTTCTCGGGCTGCAACATCGCGACACCGGAACGCAGCGCCACGCCTGCCTCGGTGCGGGCGGCGACCAGGCGCTCGTCGTCGGCGTGCAGGAGTTCGCGCCGGAACATGACGTCGAAGTGACCCGGATGTTCGCGCGCGAAGCGAATGTAGGCGACCGCGACCTCGCGGAAGTCCGGTCCGGCCGCGGCCAGCTGCTCGGCGAGCAGGTCGAAGCCCTCGATGGCCAGCGCGGTCAGTAGCCCCGCACGATCACCGAAGTGGTGTGCGGGTGCCGCGTGCGAGACCTCGGCCCGGCGGGCCAGTCCGCGCAGGGATACCGCGTCGACGCCGTCGGTCGCGATCTGGGCGGCGGCCGCGGCCAGGATGGTGGCCCGCAGATCGCCGTGGTGGTAGCCGCTCTTCGCCATATCTCGATGGTGACCCAAAATCTAGCCATTGACAAGTTTCCGGTTCGAACCTAATCTAGTCACTGTCAAGATTAGATGCTCGACCCACAGGAGACTCTGATGGCACCGCTGGTCGTACTCATCGTCATCGCCGGACTCGCTCGGTTCATCGGCTGGCTCGGCAACCTCGGCTGGCTCGACTCCTGGCCGCACGCCGTCGCGCTCGGGCTGGCCGCGATGTTCGCGCTCACCTCGAGCGCGCACTTCCTCGAGCCGAAGCGCGGTGCACTGGTCGCGATGGTGCCGCCTCGGCTGCCCAACCCGGCGGGCTGGGTCACTTTCACCGGCCTGCTCGAAATCGGCGGCGCGATGGGTCTTTTGATCCCGCCCATCGCCGAATTGGCCGCCGTGGGCCTGATCCTGCTGCTGATCGTGATGTTCCCGGCGAATATCCGTGCGGCGCGCAGCGATATCGGCATCAAGACCATGCCGCTGCCACTGCGCACTGTCGTACAGGTCATCTTCCTCGGCGCAGCAGCGCTCGTGCTGCTCGGCTGATCCCGAAACCAGTGCCAGCACACCGAATTCCGGTGTGCTGGCGCTTTCCTGCCCGGCGAAGACGGATCGTGTGTTGCGGCTTGATCGGCAGCACCGCGGTTATCTGGGTTGCGCAGGCGCTCTCGCTCTCGCAGTGGCCGCCGGATGGCCCGAGGGCAGTATCCTCTGACGGGCACGAGTTCCGCGGCCGAGAGGGTATCGATGTCGTCGCTGATTCCCGGGGCCGTCGCCTGGCTGGTGATCGGCTACCTCGGTGCCATTGCGGCCGGGCGGCTGATGCTGTTGCGGGACACGATCATCGATCGGCTCATCAATCGGATGCTGCTGTGGAGCATCGCCGCCATGCTGCTCTACCGATCCACTTCGACGCCGAGCATCACCAGTCTGCCCGTCGCTCTCGCACTGGGCTGCGTGGTCATGACGACGATGTACCTCTATGTCATTGCGCGATACATCGTGGCCGAGACCGAGCCCGCCGCGGTATGGCGTCGGCACCGTCGGTGTGGTCTCGTCGCCGCGGTGGCGACCGTCGTCATGGTGCTTTCCGGGATGGCGGCCGACGATAACGGGCGACCGGTCGATCTGGGCGCGCACGGGCCCGCCGCGATTTTCGGATTCGCCTATGCCGCGCCGCTGGCGATCAATATGGGCGTCTTCCTGCTCGTGGGTATCCGCGAGCTTCGCATCGGCGACCTCAGCGCCAAGACGCGGTTGGTCTGCTGGCTGCTCGGTATCAGCGGCGGCTTCGTCTTGGTCAGTCAGGCACTGTCCCTGGCGCAAGTGCTGACCGGTCGGCCCGATCTCGGCCCGCATTTGCCGCGCGGGGAGCTCGATTTCGTACTCTGCCTGGTCCTCGACGGGACACTGCTCGCCATCCCGCTGCTCAGCGCACTGCTCGCGCTGGCGGGATGGGATCGGGACGGCCGAATCTGTCGCCGATTGCGGCCATTGTGGCGCGACCTCACCGCGGCGGTCCCCGAGATCGTGCTGCCCGCCGACGCCCGCCGCGGTGCGGATCCGGCCACCCGCCTATTTCGGATGACCGTCGAGATCCGCGACTCCCTGCTCCACCTCGGCTCCTATCTCCCGGCCGAACCACATCCAGGGACCGAATCTGCCTGGGAGATAGCCGATTACGCCCACCGGATCGCCTATGCGGCCCGCGCTCGAAAGGCGGGTAGGGCGCCAGCCGTCGTCGGGGCCGCACCGCGACTGCCTCTGGTCGCGCACGACTTCGATGCCGAGCTCCACCATCTACTCGGTCTGGCCCGCGTCTGGCCGCAGGCCAAGACGGCGGTGGGATGAGCCAATTCACTACGCGCGCAGGCGATCACGTCGCGCCCTAGGCTGTACCCCATGACGTACACGATCGTTTCTCGGCAGTTCGACCTCGACGTTGATGGCGCACCCATGACCGGTTATCTGGCTCGGCCGGAGGGCACGGGGAAGTTTCCCGCGGTGCTCGTCGGGGCCGAACTGTGGGGTCTGACCGAGGACGTGCGGCAGATCGTCGATCGGGTCGCGGCGCTCGGCTATGTGGCCTTCGTGGTGAACGTCTATCACCGTTCCGGTCCGGAGACCGCCGCTGGCCTGGTCGAGAGCGACGAAAACCGGACGCGTGCCTTCGGGCTGCTCGGCGAGCTGACCCGCGACGGCGTCGAGGCCGACTTCCGAGCCGCCATTGCCTATGCCCGCGAGCACGGCGATGCCTCCGATAAGACCGGTGTGCTCGGCTTCAGCCTCGGCGGGCATCTGGCCTACTTCGCCGCCACCCGGCTCGACCTGGATGCGGCGGCGATCTTCTACCCCGGCTGGCTGAGCACGGCGGGCACCGCGCTGAGTCGGCCGGACCCGATGCTGGCCGCGACCGAGGGCATCGCCAAGGGGGATGTCATCGCCAAGGGGGATGTGCGGCTGCTGATGTTCTTCGCCGAACTCGATCACGTCATCGATGCCGAACAGCGCCAGCAGATCGGTGCGGCGCTGAACGAGGCCGGTGTGCGACATGAGTTGGTGGTCTACCCCGGCGCGAAGCACGCCTTCTTCTTCCCGGGTCGAGAGCCCTACGACGAGGCGGCCGCCGAGGATTCGTGGCGGCGGGCGTCGGCGTTGTTCGCCGCCGAACTGGGCTGATTTCGAGCCGGATATACGCGGGCCCGACCGGCCCTGTCTCCCCCTCCGAAGACAGGCCCGATCGGGCTTGTAATAAAGATGCCTCGGAAGGCTTGACAGGCCCTTAAAGCAGACTTAAGGGAGACGCATCGAGAAGATCAGGTTCGCTTGCCGCCCAGCTGGGCCAGGAATTCGGCGTTGGTCGGGGACTTGCGCAATCCCTCCAGCAGCAGGTCGATGGCCTGCGGACCGTCCACGGCGGCGAGGGTGCGGCGCAGCAGGTGGTTGGCCGCCAATTCGTCTGGGGCGAGCAGTAATTCGTCCTTGCGGGTGCTGGACTGCGCGATATCGATGGCCGGGAAGACCCGGCGACCCGCAGTGGCGCGATCGAGTTTCAACTCGGCATTGCCGGTGCCCTTGTACTCCTCGAAGATCACGGTGTCGGCCAGTGACCCGGTCTCGACCAGGGCGGTGGCGATGACGGTGAGTGAGCCGCCGTGCTCGATATTTCGTGCGGCACCGAGGAACTTCTTGGGCGGCGCGAGGGCAGTGGCGTCGACGCCACCGGAGAGCACACGACCGGAGGCCGGGGCGGCATTGTTGTAGGCGCGGGCCAGACGGGTCAGCGAATCGAGCAGGACGACCACGTCTCGGCCCATTTCGACCAGGCGTTTGGCATGTTCGATGGCGAGTTCGGCCAGTGCGATATGTTCGCGGGGCGCCCGGTCGAAGGTGGCCGCGGCGACGTCGGCGGGTACCGATCTGGCCAGATCCGTGACCTCCTCGGGTCGCTCGCCGACCAGTACGAGCATCAGCTCACACTCCGGATGGTTCTTCGCGATACCGTGCGCGATCGCCTGCAGCACAGTGGTTTTGCCCGCCTTGGGCGGTGCGACGACGAGTGCGCGCTGCCCCTTGCCGATGGGCATGACCAGATCGGTGACCCGGGTGGTCATGGCATGCGGTTCGGTCTCCAGGCGCAGCCGCTGGTTCGGGTAGATGGGGACGAGGTCGTCGAACTTCGGCCGGGTCGCGGCGCGGCGCGGATCCGCTCCGTTGACGGATTCGATCCGGACCAGTGGGTCGAGTTTGTCGCCGCGTGCGGGTTCGGCGGTGCCGGTGATAAAATCACCACGGCGCAAACCGTATTCGCGGATCAGCCGGGGTGGCACGTGCACGTCATGCGGGCCGGGGAGATAGCCCTCGACGCGCAGGGCGGCGGCGCGGTTGTCGGGAATTTCGAGTATGCCGCCGACGGATCGCCCGGGGTTCGCCACGGCCTCGGCCGTTGCTTCCCCGTCGGTTGGTGCGGGAAAAGTGTTGTCTTTCATGGTGTTTCCTTCAAATTGGTACGGCAAACGGCCGTTGGAGGCAGCGGCGATGCGCTCGCTGCGGTGAATGTCCCTGTGCGCTACGGAAGCGGATTCACGAAGGTGCAGAACCGTCGTGAGGAAGGGAGGGAGATCTTGTGGGAAGCCCCGCTCTGATCGGCTGTTCCGATCGGCCAGGGTGACCAACATCCACAAGGACAGCGCCGAGATTACATCTTCGAACGGTTGTGCGCAATGGCTCGGATCACAGCTAGGCGACAGGGCCGGTGATCGGGCACGTTTTGGTATCGGTCACCGCCTGCGGTTAACGACTCCACGGCGTGTCTCGCATCAGTCCGTATCCGGCCGAGACACGGCGAAGGCAGGAGATACCCAATGGCCGACCTCGCACCGTTCTACCAGCAAGTTCAGTCGCACTACGACGTCTCCGACGACTTCTACCGGTTGTTCCTCGACCCCTCGATGACCTACAGTTGTGCCTACTTCGAGCGCGATGACATGACCCTGGAACAGGCCCAGCTCGCCAAAATCGACCTCGCGCTCGGCAAGTTGGATCTGCGGCCGGGAATGACCCTGCTCGACATCGGATGTGGCTGGGGCGCAACCATGTTCCGCGCGGTCCAGCATTACGGCGTCAAGGTCGTCGGACTCACCCTGAGCCGCAACCAATACGAGCACGTCCGCGCGGAGATCGATCGGCGCGGGGCTGCCGGCGCCGAGATCCGGCTGCAGGGCTGGGAGGAATTCGACGGCAACGCGGACCGGATCGTCAGCATCGGCGCCTTCGAACACTTTCGGCGGGAGCGATACGCGGCCTTCTTCGACCGTTGCTATCGGATGCTGCCCCCCGACGGTCGGATGCTGCTGCATACGATCATCGGTCACACGCTCAACGACCTGCGGCGCATGAATATTCCGGTGACCCGGGAGAACGCGCTGTTCCACATTTTCATCAAGCGCCAGATCTTCCCGGGCGGTCAGCTGCCGCAACCCGCGGAGGTCACCCGGCTGGCCGGGCAGGCCGGACTCGGCACCGAGCAGATTCAGCCGTTGCGCCTGCATTACGCACGCACGCTGGATGAGTGGGCGCAGGCCTTGGTGAACCGTCACAACGAGGCGGTTCGGGTCGCGTCCGAAGAGGTCTACGCCAGATACCTGAAGTACCTCACCGGATGTGCCGACCACTTCCGCAGCGGGCACATCGATGTCATGCAGTTCACATTGGTGAAGTGAGCCCGGCGCGCAACGCCGGGCATCGGATCAGAGCACGGCTTGGGTCTGGGTCACCTTGGCGACGAGTTTGTCCGCGTCATCTCGGATTTCGGTTTCCACGACGATGAACGACCGCCCGGCGTGCAGCGGCCGCGACGAGGCGATCGCATGACCGGAACGCACGGCCCGCAGGAAATTCGACTTGGATTCGACCGTCGTCGTGCCCTGTTTGCCCTCGGGCAGATTCAGGAACGCGCACACCGCGGCGGTCGCGTCCGCGAGTGACATCAGCACACCGCCGTGCAGCACTCCACCCAGCGTGCACAGCGATTCGTCCCAGGCGATCCGGCTGCGCACCAGTGCGGTGCCGTGTTCGAGCACCTCGACCCCGAGGCGCTCGGTGAACGGCATGGACTGGTGAAAGATCTTGGTACCCACCTCATCGATCATGAACTCAGCCTGCCCGACGGACCCGGCGCGCGTCGATTACCCCTGAGGTAATCAGCAGTACGAGCAGTGCGGTCGCACCGCCGCACAACAGCACGGTCGAGGGGGAGGTCCGGTCCACGAGTACGCCGCCGACCAGCGCGCCCGCACAGAATGTCGCCTGGAACGACGCCGTGAACAGCACCGACGCCACCTCGGGAGCGTCGGGCAGCGCGTCGGCGAACCAGGTCTGCAGGACGACCGGGATGCCGCCGTACCCGATACCCCAGACGATCAGCAGCGCGACTGCGCCCAACTCCCAGCGGCCCAGCAGCGGCAGCGACAGCATCGCGGCCGCCATCGCGGTCGCCGCGCAGCCGAGCGCGGTCCGGGGACGGCCCAGCAGAGTGCCGCCCAGGAAGTTGCCGGCAATGCCCGCCACGCCGTAGATCAGCAGCAGCACTGTGATCGTCCCAGCGCTCACATCGGTGACCTGCTCCAGGAACGGGGTGACATAGGTATAGGTGCCGAACTGTGCGAGCACCACGAAAAAGGTTGCCAGCAGGGCGATTCGGACGGCCGTGCCGCCGAGTCCGATGCGCAGCGAGGTTACGCTCATGGCCTGTTCGGCGGGCAGCGATGGCAGCGCGGATGCCAGCAGTGCCAGCACCACCGCGGACAGTACGGCCAGGACGACGAATGCGGTTCGCCAGCCCGCGAGATGGCCGATGAAGGTGCCTGCGGGCACACCGAGCACCGAACCCAGCGGGACCGAGGAGAAGATCACCGCGGTGGCCCGGTTCGCCGACTCCGGCGGCACCAGCCGTCCGGCCAGTCCGGCCGCGATCGACCAGTAGCCGCCGACGGTGATCCCGATCAGCACGCGGGAAGCCAGCACCACCCAGAACTCCGGCGCGGTCGCGGCCACCACATTGGCGATCACCAGCAGCAGCGTGCAGCCGCACAGCAGCAGTCGGCGATCGACGCGAGCGGCCGCGACGGTCACCAGCGGGGCCGCGATCGCGGCGAGCAGACCGGGCAGGGTCATCATCAGCCCGGCCATGCCGTCGGAGATCGTGAAATCGGATCCGATCGAGGTCAGCAGACCGATCGGCAGAATCTCGGTCGTCACGATCGAGAAGATGCCGAGCATCACCGCGACGACGGCGAGCCAGCGGATCAGTGGTGGCCGGGTGATCGGGGTGGGGGAGGGCGCGAGAGCGATGGACATGTGCTCCAGTTCAGCAATCCGCGCCGCCGAGTTCCGGCGGGTTTCCGCCGCGAATACGCCGATGCCCGGTGCGCGACGGGGAAGTCGTCGGACGCTGGGCATCAGTGTTCTTCGGTGCTACGAGCTGAAGAACTGGAATTCTGGCAAATTCGTGGCGCGCGTCACGTGCACATTTTCTCGTGCCGAAAGGCGTCAGCCGAGCCGGGCGACAACCGCGCGGGGCAGATGTGGCAGCACCACATCGATGAGCCGCCACGGCCACCCCGGAACGCATGCGCGAATCCGCTCCCCTTCGATTGCCCGCACCATCGCTGCAACGCCCTTCTCCAGCGGCGCGACCATCCGCGCGTCACCGGCTTTCGCCGCCATGTCGGTGGCGATGAATCCCGGTAGCAACGTCGTGACGGCGATCGGCGACTGCGCGAATTCGACCGTCAGCGCCTCGCCCAAAGCGGCCAGCCCGGCTTTGCTCGCGGAGTAGGCGGCCTTCGTGCCCGGCAACCCGCGGACCGCGCTCATCGAGGACACCAGCACCAGGTGGCCGCCCTGTGCGGCGCGGAAGATTTCCAGCGCCGCTTCGGTCTGGGCCAGGGCGCTGACGAAATTGGTGGTGGCCGTGGCGAGATTGGCGTCCGCGCGACCGGTGCCGATCGGTGCGCCCTTGCCGATTCCCGCGTTGACGATCACGCGATCCAGTCCGTCGAGTTCATCGCGTAATTCCGCGAACACCCGCGGCACGGCCGCGTGATCATCGACGTCGAGCGCCCGGACCGCGACCTTGATCCCCGGGTGCGCGGCGTTGAGTTCGTCGCGCAACGCTTCGAGCGCGTCCAGGCGACGGGCGCACAGGGCCAAGTCGCGGCCCTTGGCGGCGAAATCCCGCGCCATCGCCGCACCGAGTCCGGCGCTCGCACCGGTGATCAAGATCTTGCTCCGGGTCATGGTCGCGACGATAGCGGTGGGCTCAGCCGCCGAACGAGCCGGTGCTCACGGCCGGCACCATATGCCACGCGCCGCAGTTGACCGTCTTGAAGGCCACGTCGGTCGGCGCGATCTCGGCGCGGACCGGACGGTTCCTGGTGAATTCGTTATTGATGATGTAGTGCTGATCGGTGTTATCGCCCTCGACCTTGCGCAGCCGTCGCCAGTCGCAGCCGACCGCCGGATCGGGGGTGCCCGGGGCCTCCCAGGTGCCGGGCAAGATATCGACGCCCACCAGGTAGACGCCGTCCTCGGTGATGGTGTTCGCGGGCTGGGCGGCCGCGGTGCCGGTGCCCAGCAGTGTCACGGTGGACGCCATTGCCCCCGCGATCACGAGCGTGCTTGCACGCATACTGCTTGCTCCTAGAGTCGTTCTCATGCCGCCACCGGCGGCTGACCTGCGGAGATCCCCGTGTCTCCGGGGCAAAGGTCTACCAGACTCTGCGGTCGTTTTCGGCGAAATCGGAGATTCCTGTCACACATCCAACCGAGTAGGCATCACTTGGATCCGAATTCACTGTGTCGGCGGTGATTCCACTCGCGCGGGTTCCCGCGATATCTGTTGTATGAGTGGTATTTGTCCGGTGGTCGATGTCGCGGGCAGGCGGTCGACCTGTGGGACGGTGTGCGCGGGTCTGTGCACCGACGATGGGATCGCCGCCGTGCTGGCCGCCGACTGGGCACTGTTGCATTGGCGTGCCGTGCGCGGACTCGGCGATTCGGGGCTGGCCGAACAGGCGGTGCAGGAAACGCTGCTACGGGCCTGGCGCTCTTGCGCGATGTTCGACGTGCGCAAGGGCACGGTGCGCACTTGGCTGCTGGCGATTCAACGCAACGTCATGATCGATATGGCCCGCGCCCGCGCCGCCCGGCCCGCGGATACCGGATGGGAAGAGGTCGGGGAAGTCGGCGATGTCCGGTTCGCGAGCCCGGACTTCGCCGAAGGGCTTGTGGACGGTCTGCTCGTCGCGGACCTGCTCGCGCAGCTACCCGAATCGCAGCGCGCCGCGGTGGTGGAAGTGATCCTGCGGGACCGGGCCTACCAGGAGGTCGCCGATGACTTCGGCATTCCGGTCGGCACCGTGAAGACGCGGGTCCACTACGCGCTGCGCTCATTGCGCCGCCTGCCGATCGTGGCCTGACCCCGCCGACGGTCGAGTCTGGGCGGCCGCAGCATCCGCATCTGGCTGGCAACCCCCGTTTTCGCGTCGCTGCGACCGGCTTTTGGTCATCTGATCAGCGAGAATGCGGCCAACTACATCGATAACATTTCGATAACGTAGCTTGCTTTGCTGATGCTGGCGTTGCGAGAGTTAACCACTGGGTTTGGTGTTACTAGTGGGAAGGGAGGGGTGCTCCGTCCCGGGGCGCCGACACCGCACATGAAGCCAAGCATCATCAGGACCGGTATCTGCGGCGCCGTCACGGCCGCCGTGGTCGTGACGCTGTCCGGGCTGGCCCCGGTCGCGGTCGCCGATCCGGCATCGCCGGAAATGGCCACGAAACTCGCGGGCAAGACCATATTCCTCGACCCTGGTCATCAGGGTCCCAACCACGCCGAGAACCTGGCGAGGCAGGTGAGCAACGGGCGCGGCGGCACCAAGGACTGCCAGACCACCGGCATGCTCACGGTGAACGGCGTACCGGAACACACCATCAACTGGAAGGTGGCCGAGCTGGTTCGGGCCACCCTGGAAGATCTCGGCGCCAAGGTGGTGCTCAGCCGTCAGGACGACTTCGGCTGGGGCGGCTGCGTCGATGAACGGGCGGCCGCCGCCAACGCATCGGGGGCCGACGTCGCGGTCAGCATCCACGCCGATAGCGCTCCGGCGCAATACCGCGGATTCCACATGATCCTGCCGCAGTTGCCGATCCCGGATGCGAAGGTCGATCAGGTGCAGTCCGGGCCGGGTCTCGCGGCGACGAAGGCGGTGCGCGACGCCTATCTGCAGGCCGGTTTCCCGGCGGCCAACTATGCGGGCGCGCAGGACGGTCTGCAGACCCGCGCGGATGTGGCCGGTCCGGCACTGACCACCGTGCCCGATGTGTTCATCGAAATGGGCAATGGCGCGAATGTCGAGGACGCCGCCCTGCTGGAGGGGCAAGAGGGACAGGTCAAACATGCCGTGGCCATCGCGACCGGCCTGGTCGGGTTCCTGCTGGGCAACCCGCAGCCGGCGCCGCCGGCGGCATCGGGCAGCAGTGCGGTGGCCGAACAACCCGCTTCGGCTCCGGCCTCGAGCGCGCCGCAGGCGCAAGCAGTGCCCACGGTGCCGTCCGCGCCCCAGGCCAATGCCGAACCGCAGGCCCCGATCGCACCGAAGCCCGCTGCCCTCCCCGAGCCCGCTGCCCTCCCTGAGCCGGCTGCTTTCCCTGAGCCGGTGGCGGCGCCACAGCCCGCGGCGGCGCCACAGTCCGTGCCATCGACAGAGGCTGTCCCGCAGCCCCTGACCGCGCCCGCGGCACTGAATCCGCCATCCGGCTACGCAGAGGCGCCGGGTTACACACAGTTGCCCGGTTCGCCGAACGCGCAGCAGACGCCCGGCTCGTCGCAGGCACCCAGCGCTCCGCAGGCGGGTACACAGTCGCCGGGCTACGCACTCTCGCCCAACACCCCGCAGTCGCCCGGCACGGCACAGACACCCGGTTCGCAACTGTCGCCGAATCAGACCACACCGAATGCGACCAGCGGGCTGCCCGCCCTCGTCAACGCGATCATGCAAATGCTGATGCCCCTGGTCACGTCGCTCGGTATGGACAACACCGTGGTCACCTCGCAGCTGATCAACCTGGCCTACAGCCTGGCCAGCACCCTGCTCGGCCCGACGAAATAGCGCAGCCGCCCAGCTGCGGACATAGTTGCGAGTAATCCGCATCCGTAACCACTACGGGCTCGTACTGGCAACCCGTCTCGCGTCCTAGTCGTCGAGCACACGCGCCGCACGCGCGAGTCTCGACGACTAGGCATGTGATGTACACCCGGTGCCGAACTGTCCGCTCGAGGTGACCACCGCGGAGCGAGTCATATGAGCGATCCGTTCGTGGCCCGTCTCGTGTCCGAGTCGTCGAAGTGCATGCGCCGTAGTCGCGAGTCTCGGCCGCCCGGCGTGGATACATCCGGTGTCGAACTGTCCGCTCGAGGTGACCACCGCGGAGCGAGTCTTACGAGTGACCCGTTCGTGGCCCGTCTCGTGTCCGAGTCGTCGAAGTGCATGCGCCGTAGTCGCGAGTCTCGGCCGCCCGGCGTGGATACATCCGGTGTCGAACTGTCCGCTCGAGGTGACCACCGCGGAGCGAGTCTTACGAGTGACCCGTTCGTGGCCCGTCTCGTGTCCGAGTCGTCGAAGCGATGCGCCGCAGGCGCGAGTCTCGACGGCTCGGACGCGAGACCAAGGGGGCCGCGAACCCGCCGCGCCCGCGCGGCCAAAAACACAACCCGCGAATACGCAGCGCCGCAGGCGCTGCAAATATACTCAGGGTGGCTGAGCGGATTCCTGTCCTGATCGTCGCCGGGTTCCTCGGATCCGGGAAGACGACGCTGCTCAACCATCTGCTGCGCAATAACCGGGGTACCCGGATCGGCGTGGTGGTCAACGACTTCGGGGCCGTCAATATCGATGCCATGCTGGTGGCCGGGCAGGTCGACGCCATGGTGTCGCTCGGCAACGGGTGTGTCTGCTGTGCGGTGGATGTCGGCGAACTCGATGAGCTGTTCACCAAGCTGGCGCAGCCGCGCGCCAAGATCGACGTGATCGTGCTGGAGGCCAGTGGTCTGGCCGAACCGCGCAGTCTGATCCGGATGGTGGTCGGCAGCGAGAATCCGCGCATTCGCTACGGCGGATTGGTCGAGGTGCTGGACGCCGAACAGTTTCCGGACAGTCGCGAGCGCCATCCCGAACTCGCCACGCATCTGCGACTGGCGGATCTGGTGGTGTTGAACAAGGCCGATCGGGTGCCGGGGGATCGGCTGGATCGGTTGCGGCAGGAGATCACCGAGCTGATCGGGCCGGTGCCGGTGTACGCGACCAGCCAGGGGCGCATCGATCCGGGCCTGCTGTTCGACGAGCCGCTGCGCGAGATACCGCGGGTCGCCGAACAATTGAGCTTCGACGAACTGCTCGACGAGCACGACGAGCACCACGACCATGCCGGGCACCGGCATCTCCACGAGGACTACACCAGCGTGTCCTTCACCAGCGAACGGGAATTGGATCCGCGGCGTCTGGTCGAATTCCTCGAGGACCCGCCGCCGGGCCTGTTCCGTGCCAAGGGATTCGCCGCCTTCGGTGTCGCGGCCGAACGCCGCAAGTTCGTACTGCATATGGTCGGTCGCCACATCGTCTTCGAACCGGACTCCTGGTCGCGCGGCGAATCCCGCACGACTCAGTTGGTGTTGATCGGCGCGGGTCTACCCGCCGACGCGGCGCTGCGGCGGCTGCACGACACTGTGCACACCGACGCCGAACCGCTGGATCCTGCAGCCATGCTCGGCATCTGGCGCTACACCCCACACTGACGCTCGGGCAGCTACGGACGCTTCGGCGAAGTTGGCGTGTTGTGCTCGAAGTTGGCGCGTTCGGCACTTGGCCCGGCGACTGCGCGGTCTTAAAACTGACACATTGCCCCGCCGCGCGCGGCATATGCGCAACGGAGCGAACGTGCCGCGCGTGGTGTCGGTTCGGCCCAGAACCGTGATCGACCGTATTTGTCTCTACGACCGAGGGGAGAGTTCGTGTCAGAGACCTGGGAGAGCGCAACGGCATATGTGGTCGCCGCACTGGAGGCCAAGGGCACAGCCACCCGTGACGATTTCGATGTGCCCGCCATCGTCGCCGCATCCCGCGATATCGTCGACAGCTGGGATTTTCGTGCCATCGAGGATTCGACCTTCTGGCGTATCGCGGCAACCTTCCTGAAGGTGTGACCGCGTCCGTGCTGGAACAAGGGTTCGGCGCGGGGGGATGCGGCGGATCAGGCCGGTAGGTCCGATCGGTGCATGAGCTGGGTCATGGACCGACGGCGGGCCGCCCGCCGCATCGACCTCACGTCCGCATACCCGAGTAGTTCGGCTTGGCGAGTTCGGCTCAGCGGCCCATCCGCATTCGCTCGGGCGAGGCGGGCATTGCGCCCCCGCTCCAATTCCACCCGCCAGGTGGTACCCGCCTCCATCAACCTGCGCTGCAGCGTGCGCGGGCTGGTGGCGAGTCGGCGGGCCACCTGATCCAGCGATACGTCCCCCTCGGCCAGCGCATCGGCGACCGCAGCGGCGACCCGCTCTGGCCATGCGGTCGCCAAGGGCGGTGGTGGCGGGAGCGCGTCGGCCAGCGGCTGCAGCACGGTTGCGAGCACCGGATCGCTGGTGGTCAGCGGCAGGTCCATATCGCTGGCTCGGAAGGTCAAGGCATCGACCGGTGCGTCGAATTCGATGGCGGGCGTACCGAATACCTCGACGAAGGTGTCGAATCTGACCGGTGCCTGCTGTCGCAGCGATACCCGCAGCGGGATAACCGGTTCGCGGATCACCCGCCGCGCCCGGCTGAGCACCGCCGCCAGCCCCCACAGTTGGGTGAGGTCGCGGCCGCGGCCCTCGCCGTTGATCATGTCGAGGTAGATCGAAACCTCGTGTTCATTCTCGGTGACCAGGTCGAAGCGGTGGTTGGTGGTCACCGCGGCGACGTAGGGGCCACAGGTCGCCAGGCCGGCGCCGAGCGTCGGTGCGGTGGCGAACAGATAGTCGTAGAGGCCGAGGCTGGTCAGTTCGTAGCGACTGGCCACGCGCAGTGCGACATTCGGTTCGCCGAGCGCGAATTCGCCGAATTCCCAGAGCCGCGAGAACATGTGACTCGGCAGGTACACATCCTCGCCGACCATGGTCCACTCGGGTAGTCCGGTCTCGCGGATCAGCCGATCACGGTCCACCCCCGCCGCAATGAGCTGTGCGATGACGAATCTGTGCAGCAATACCTGGTCGGTGCCCAATGCGTCCCTCCTACCGCGGATCGACGGATCGTCTGCGGGAGAACGCTATCCCGCAGGTATTGAATCGTCACTGAAATCGCGTCACAGTGTTGTTTCGGGGAACAACAACCGGCGCTCGCGATGAGGTAGTCCGTTGGCAATGGCCCTTTACCCGCAGGCGTTGACCCACTCCGAGAGACCATCGGCGAACAGTTGGCGCTTCCAGATCGGCACCTCGTGCTTGATCCGATCCACCAATTCCGCACAGGTGGAAAAGGCTTCGGCGCGATGCGGGGCGGCGACGGCGACGACGATCGCGAGATCACCGACGGTCAGCTGACCGACCCGGTGCACGGCCGCCACCGGCAGCCCGGAGCGTTCGGCGAGTGCGGCGCAGCAATTGCGCAGGAACCGTTCGGCTTCCGGATGCGCGGAATACTCCAACGCAGAAACCGCCTGTCCGCCATCGTGATCGCGCACCTTGCCGGTGAACACCACGACCGCGCCGTGTTCCGGCCCGGTCACCGCGGCCTCGACCACCGCCGGATCCAGCGGCTGATCGCTGATACCCGCCAGGCGTACGGCCGCGAATTCACTTGTTGTCATGGCTGCCGCCTCCTGCCACTTGTGCGAGCAGATGATCCAGTAGCGGCTCGAGCGCCGCCATACCGTCTTTGACCCCGCCGGGTGAGCCGGGCAGATTCACGATCACCGATCGGCCCGCCAGTCCGGCCACCCCGCGACTGAGCGCGGCCAACGGGAACTTCGCGGTGCCGCGGTGCCGAATCGCCTCTGCGACACCGGGCAATTGGCGATCCAGTACGGCCAGCGTCGCCTCGGGCGTGGCATCGGTGGGGGAGGCCCCGGTGCCGCCGGTGCTGATCACCAGCGACGGTTCGAAGCGCAGGGCGTCGGCGAGGCCGATATCGATCTCGGCATCCGCGTATACCAGCGGTCCGCGCACCGAGAAGCCGAGTTCGGCAAGCCATTGCGCGAGTACCGGGCCGGTGGTGTCCACGCGGGTGCCGACCGCGGCGCCGGTGGAGGCGACCAGCACCACCGCCGAGCGTTCGCCGGAATCCGAGATATCCACCGCCGCAGCATCTTCGGTGGATTCGGTGGCCGCTGTGTCATTGTCGAGCGACTGAACGGCTGTCTCGGGCATTTCGGGGCGTTCCCAATGTCCGTGTTTGCCACCCTCTTTGGTGAGCAGCCGGACGGCATTGAGCGTCGCGGCCGGGTCGACCGCCTTCACCATGTCGTGCAAGGTGAGTCCCGCCACCGCGACCGCGGTGAGCGCCTCCATCTCGACGCCGGTGGGGCCCTTGGTCTTTGCGCTCGCCTCGATCGTGATCGCGGTGTCGGTGAACCCGAATTCGATCTTCACCGAGGACAGCGCCAGCTGATGGCACAGGGGAATGAGCTCGGAGGTCTTCTTCGCGCCCGCGATACCGGCGATCCGGGCGGTGGCGAGCACATCGGCCTTCGGCATATCGTCGGCCCGTACCAGTGCGATCACCTCGGCCGTGGTCCGCAGCTCACCGGCCGCGACCGCGATCCGGGTGGTGTCGGATTTCGCGCTCACATCGACCATGCGGGCGCGACCCTCCTGGTCGACATGGGACAACTCACTCATAGCAACCACACTCGCACAGCCGCGCCGACGGGCAGCGCGGCGACCTCCGCTGGCACATCGATCAGCACATCCGCCCAGGCCATGCCTGCGATGAGATGGGAACCGGGTCCAGAGACGACCTCGACGGCTTCCGGGTTCCGGTGCAATCCGGGCGCGACGCTATCGTCGCGGACCAGCCGTCCGCGGAGGAATTGACGTCGCCCCTCGGGCGAGCGCACCGCATTGCGCAGCGGCACTTCGTAGATCTCGACCTCGGGCAGCCCGGCCAGGCGGCGCAGTATCGGCCGGGCGAACACCTCGAAGGACACCATGGTGCTCACCGGATTTCCCGGAAAGCTCAGTACCGGCACACCGTTGACGACGGTGAGTCCCTGCGGCCCACCGGGTTGTATCGCGACCGAGCCGAATTCCCCGCCCATCGGCCGCAGCACATCCTTGACCACCTCGAAGTCGCCCTTGGACACCCCGCCGGAAGTGAAGACGATATCGGCGGATTCCGTTGCGGCGGAAAGTAATTCGCGGAATACCGAGGGATCGTCGGTGCTGTGCTCGACCGAGACGACGGTGACGCCGTTGGCGGTGAGCGCGGCCGCGAGGGCGATGCCGTTGGAGTTGTAGATCTGCCCGGGGCGCAATGGCGTTCCGGCGGGGACGAGTTCGTCACCGGTGGTGATCACCGCCGCGCGAATCGGCTGGCATACCCGCACCGTCGGGAGCCCGACCGCGGCGAGCGCGGCAATGTGGCGCGGGGCGACCGTGGTGCCCGCCCGCGCCAGCAACTCGCCGGTGCGCACATCGGTGCCAGGTTCGCGCACGAATTCGCCCGCGGTGCGGCCCCGCTCGACGGTCACCGTCGCGCCGTCGCTGTGCACATCCTCCACCGGCACCACGCAATCGGCGCCGGGCGGAATGGGCGCACCGGTCATCACCTTCATCGCGTAGCCCGCCCGTAGCGGGGTTTGTCCTGCTGCGCCCGCTGCGACCACACCGGCCAGCGGCAGCGTCACCGGCGTGAGCACGACCGATTCGGCACGCACCGCGTATCCGTCCATCGCCGAATTGCGGAACACCGGCAGGTCCACCGGGGCGTGGATGTCCTCGGCCAACTGTCGGCCCAGCGCCGCGGGCACCGCGACGGATTCGACCGGTCGCGGTGCCAACGGTCGCAGCAGTGCTTCGATGGTGTCGCGGTACGCGTCGGCGGACCGGGCCGCGGCGCGGCCCGGTCGGTGGCCACCGGAGGTGGTGTGGCGCGAGGTCATGCGGTCAGCCTAATCGCCGATCGGTAGCGAGTTCTCCTGTCGTTTCGCACGAACGCTCACCTGCCGAACTCGGAGTTTGTGAGGCCACGATGGTGCGGTCTGCCCATGGGCCCAGCGTGCCGACCGGTCATAATGGATGTGTGACACTGGTCGAGATGGGGATTCCCGCCGTGCGGTCCAGGCTGCCCTCGCTCGACGGACGCCCCGACACGCCGTACCTGGTGGATCGATTCGGGCGGACCGCACGCGATCTGCGCGTATCGATCACCGAGAAGTGCTCGCTGCGCTGCACCTACTGCATGCCCGAGGAGGGCCTGCCGCCGATCCCGCACGACGAACTGTTGACCGTCGAGGAAATCGTGCGGCTGGTCGCGCTCGCGGTGCGGGAGTTGGGGGTGCGCGAGGTCAGGTTCACCGGCGGCGAACCGCTGATGCGCCGCGATCTCGAGCGGATCATCGCGGGCTGCCACGAGCGGGTGCCCGAGGTTCCGCTGTCGATGACGACCAATGGTGTCGGACTCGCCCATCGGGTCAACGCGCTCGCGGCCGCCGGGCTGAGTCGGGTGAATGTCTCGCTGGATACCGTGGATCGGCTCGGCTTCGCCCGCCTGACCCGCCGCGACCGACTCGAATCGGTCTTCGCGGGCATCCGCGCGGCCAGAGACGCCGGGCTGGCGCCGATCAAGATCAACGCGGTGCTGATGCGCGACACCCTCGCCGGTGCGTCGGAGCTGCTGCGGTGGTGTCTGGACGAAGGCTGCGAGCTGCGGTTCATCGAGGAGATGCCGCTGGACGCCGATCATGAATGGGCCCGCGCCAATATGGTGACCGCGGCGGAATTGCTCGATGTCCTCGGTACGCGTTTCACCCTCACCGAGGCAGGCCGGTCCGATCCGTCGGCTCCGGCGGAGAAGTGGGTCGTCGACGGCGGTCCGGCGACGGTCGGCATCATCGCGACGGTGACCCGCAAGTTCTGCGATACCTGCGACCGGACCCGGCTCACCGCCGACGGCATGCTGCGTTCGTGTCTGTTCAGCGATGAAGAATTCGACGTGCGTCAGGCACTGCGCGCAGGCGCCGACGACGACGAGATCGCCACCATCTGGCGCGGCGCCATGTGGAACAAGTGGGCGGGGCACGGTATCGACGCCGAGGGTTTCGTACCCCCGGAACGCACGATGGGAGCCATCGGTGGTTGAGATCCGCTACTTCGCAGCCATCGCCGACGCCGTCGGCAAGGACCGGGAAACCCTGGAATTCCCGGCCGATGCCACGGTCGCCGATCTGCGCACCACCCTCGCCGCCTCCTACGGCCCCGACCTGGACAAGATGCTCCGAGTCTGCGCCTACCTGATCGGCGACGAACTCACCCGCGACCCCTCGGCCACCCTCACCCCCCGAGTCGACGTCCTACCCCCCTTCGCCGGCGGCTGAC
The DNA here is from genome assembly GCF_050946365.1 of Nocardia sp. CA-107356. Taxonomy (NCBI): domain Bacteria; kingdom Bacillati; phylum Actinomycetota; class Actinomycetes; order Mycobacteriales; family Nocardiaceae; genus Nocardia; species Nocardia sp. CA-107356. Next base: position 2,243,915 of record NZ_CP191992.1, read on the forward strand.
CCCCCATGCGGCCGGATGGCGACGGAGTCATAAGGCGGTTCAGGGGAGTTCTCCGTGCGACCATTTGACTACCGTCGGGGGCGGGCGTGCCGGCTTGTGCGTAGTCGAGCCGGTTGGGACACGTCACGGGCGTCGGCGGGGCGGGGGAGGGCGTTAGCATCAGTGCGCCAACGGGTTTCGTTGTGCCAGTTGGAGGAGGCCGAGTCATGATCAAGGCGCCGATGTTGTCGCTGCATCCTGCGGTTCTGAAACAGCAGGAGATGCGGGCGGCCAGCTTCCAGTTGCGGCTCGCCGACCAGATCACCAGATTCGCCGGGTCGATGCAGTTCGTGTACATCCATGCGGGGCTGTTCGCGGTCTGGATGCTGTGGTTGGAGCGGAGTCCATGGCCGACTCTCACGTTGGTCGTCTCGTTGGAGGCGATCTTCCTGTCGACCTTTGTGATGATCGGCCAGAACCGGCAGGCGCAGTTCCAGCAGATCAAGGCCGACCACGACTTCACCGAACAGGAGTTACAGCTCAAGAGCGATCTGGAGCTGACGAAGTCCATTCATGCGATGACCAAGGAACTGCACCGCAGGCTGATCGAGGAAGCGGACGTGAAGTAGGCCGGGGGCTCGGCCGGTAACAGGCTCAGCGCCACCAGGTGTCGAGCGGGGTGACCGGGACGGTGCGCTTGTGTCGGGTGTTCACGAAGATCGTTTCGAGCTTCTCGGCGACCTCGGGCGTGACGTCCTTGCCCTCCAAGTAGTCATCGATCTCGCTGTACCGCAGGCCCAATGCCTCCTCGTCGGGCAGTGCCGGGCGGTCGTCCTCGAGGTCGGCGGTGGGGACCTTCGACCAGATGCTCGACGGTGCGCCGAGCTCCTGCAGCAGTGCCGCGCCTTGGCGTTTGGTGAGTCCGGTCAGCGGGGTGATGTCGACGCCGCCGTCGCCGAATTTGGTGAAGAAGCCGGTGACCGCCTCGGCGGCATGGTCGGTGCCGACGACGAGCATGTTCTCCTGACCGGCGATGGCATATTGGATCACCATGCGTTCGCGGGCCTTGACATTGCCGCGTACGAAGTCGCGCAGCTTATCCACGTGCAGCGCCGAGGCCACCTCGGCGGCAACGGCATTGGCGCCGGGACGGATATTCACCACCACCGAGCGGTCGGGCTGGATGAACCGCAACGCGATCCGGGCGTCGACTTCGTCGGCCTGTACGCCATAGGGCAGTCGTACCGCGATGAAGGTGGCATCGGCGCCGTCGGCGCGCAGTTCCTCGGCGGCGAGCTGGCACAGTCGGCCGGTCAGCGCGCTGTCCTGGCCGCCGCTGATGCCGAGGACGAAACCCTGGGCTGGACTTGCGCTCAGATAGTCCTTGAGGAAATCGATCCGCCGCCGCACTTCGACCTTCGGTTCGATATTCGACTGGACGCCCAACTCGGCGATGATCTGTTCACGCAGGTTCCCCATGACGCCTCACTCTACTGGGCGCGACGGGGTGACAACCCGCCGAACGAAGGCCTCCCAGTTGTCGCCGATCTGACAGCGGTCGTAGCCGAGGACATGCATCTGATGCATCACCAGCGCGGCGCCGAGCAAGCCGAGCAGTCCATCGGCGATCAGTACTACATCGCCATCGACCGGTACCTGCCGCAGCAGCATCGTCACGTGCGCGCGGAGCAGGCCGTAGGGCGGGCCGGTATAGCGGTCGCTGGCCTCGCCGATTTCCGCGGCGCGGTGCAGTTCGCCCGCGACCTCGATATCGAGTAGCCGGGCCCGGCCGAAGGCGACGAGCCGATCCACCGGCGCCGCACCCGGTCCCAGCGGCGGCGGTCCGAACATGAACTCTTCCTGGAACTTTCGCTCGGCGTGATCCAAGAGTGCGCGCAGCAGCCCTGACCTGCTGCCGAACCGGCGGAAGACGGTGCCCTTGCCGACACCGGCGCGCTTGGCGAGCGCGTCCATGGTCAGGCTGTCCACGCCTTGCTCACGCACCAGCTGCTGCGCCGCGTCCAGGAGTAGTTGGCGGTTGCGCGCCGCGTCCGCGCGTTCGGTGCTGCCGGGCAGGGGCGCGCCGACGCCGAGCAATGGCCGCTCGGGCATCATTCCGTCCGGCATGGATGTGCTGTAGCTCACAGGCCTCTCGCGGTTCTCCCGGGAATGGAATCGGACTATGGTCCGGTTAGTGTAGGCAGAAGTTCGGACACCACATTCAGTACACCAGGAGTTGTCATGAGCCAGACCCGGATCCTTGCTCTTGTTGGCAGCCTTCGCGCCGCTTCGATCAATCGCCAGCTCGCCGAGGCCGCGGTGCAGACCGCGCCCGATGGTGTCGAGATCGCCATCTACGAGGGCCTCGCCGATATCCCGTTCTATAACGAAGACCTCGACGTACCCGGCTCCGTACCCGCCGCCGCGCAGGCGCTGCGCGACGCGGTCGCCCAGTCCGATGGACTGCTGCTGGTTACGCCTGAATACAACGGCAGCATCCCCGCGGTGCTGAAGAACGCCATCGACTGGGCCTCGCGGCCGTACGGCGTCGGTGCGCTCGCGGATCGTCCGGTTGCGGTGGTGAGCGGTTCGATCAGCCAGAACGCGGGCAAGTGGGCGCACGGCGATGTGGTCAAGGCGCTCGGCGTCGCGGGCGCTCGGGTCGTCGACGGCGCGCACCTGCACTTCGCCGGATTCGGTGAACGGTTCGCGCAGGCGCATCCGCGCGAGGATGCCGAGGCGCTGACCCAGCTCGGCGCCACCGTGCACGAACTGGTCCAGGCGACCGGCAAACTGGTGTCCGCCTGAGCGTCGAGTCCTGATCGGAGGGCCGCCCCCGGCTCCGTTCGCGGAGTCGGGGGCGGCCCCTTTTTCGTTCGCCGAAGGAAGTTTGCTGAAAGGGCGCTATGGTGCGAAATTGTGATCTGCGCCACTGTCGTGTCGGGTTGCGAATCGAGCGTCCAGGTACTTACCGCTTGGGAATTTCATCTTTGTGACTCGCAACATGTCGTGTTGGATGAATCTGTCGGCCACTAGGTGTAGTGTCTTCCGTACTGGAAGACGGGAATGAGATCGGCTTCGGCCCCGAGTGGCTGAGCAGGGATTTCAGGACGGATCCAGGAGTTTGCGCAGCGTAGGTCGGATCACGCATCGCCAGCGACCGCTTGCCGGTCGCTCGAAACGATCAGCATACGGATCACAGGCTGTGGATCAGGCATAGGAGAGAGGGACATCAATGACCATCACCGTGTACACCAAGCCCGCTTGCGTCCAGTGCAATGCCACCTACAAGGCGCTCGACAAGGCCGGGGTGGACTACGAAGTCATCGATATCTCCGAGAACGACGATGCCCGCGACTACGTCATGGCACTGGGTTACCTGCAGGCGCCGGTCGTCGTCGCCGGTGAGGACCACTGGTCCGGCTTCCGGCCCGACCGGATCAAGTCACTCGCGACCGTGGCGGCCTGATCGCTTCCAGCTTTCCGGTGCATCCGATGGGAAGGGGAGGAGGTAGCCATGTCTACAGGGACAGCGCTGGTCTACTTCTCCAGTGCCTCGGAGAATACGCACCGCTTCGTCGAGAAGCTGGGACTCCCGGCGACTCGCATACCACTGCACACCGCTGACTCGCTGCGCGTAGACGAACCGTACGTGCTGATCGTCCCCACCTACGGGGGCGGTCGGCACGTCCTGGGGGGAAATAGATCCGATAAGGATTTCGTGCCACGGCAGGTCGCCAAGTTCCTCAACGATCCGCACAACCGCGCGCTGCTGCGCGGTGTCGTCGCGGCGGGAAACACGAACTTCGGCGATACCTATTGCTATGCGGGCGAGGTGATCTCGCGCAAGTGCGGGGTGCCTTACCTATATCGCTTCGAACTCATGGGAACCGCTGAGGACGTCGAACGCGTCCGAGAGGGATTGGGATTGTTTTGGCAACAGCAACGACAGCACCGACCGGCAAAACGGCTCGCTTAGAGCAGCCCCCGGTCCGTTCCGCCGATGCGGGCGAGGTGATGGACTACCACGCCCTCAACGCGATGCTGAACCTGTACGGCGCCGACGGCAAGATCCAGTTCGACAAGGACCGCGAGGCCGCGCACCAGTACTTCCTGCAGCATGTCAACCAGAACACCGTCTTCTTCCACAACCTCGACGAGAAGCTGGACTACCTGGTCGACGAGAACTATTACGAGGCAGAGGTTCTCGACCAGTACAGCCGTCCCGTCATCAAGTCGCTGTTCCAGCAGGCCTACGCCAAGAAGTTCCGGTTCCCGACCTTCCTCGGCGCGTTCAAGTACTACACCTCGTACACGCTGAAGACCTTCGACGGGAAGCGCTACCTGGAGCGGTTCGAGGACCGCGTTGTCATGGTCGCGCTGACCCTCGCGGCCGGTGACGAGGTACTCGCGGGCAAGCTGGTCGACGAAATCATCGACGGCCGTTTCCAACCCGCCACCCCGACCTTCCTCAACTCGGGCAAGAAGCAGCGCGGTGAGCCGGTGTCGTGCTTCCTGCTGCGCATCGAGGACAATATGGAGTCCATCGGACGCTCCATCAACTCCGCACTGCAGCTGTCCAAGCGCGGTGGCGGTGTCGCGTTGCTGCTCAGCAATATTCGTGAGCACGGTGCGCCGATCAAGAAGATCGAGAACCAGAGCTCGGGCGTCATCCCGATCATGAAGCTGCTCGAGGATTCGTTCTCCTACGCCAACCAGCTCGGCGCGCGGCAGGGCGCGGGCGCGGTGTACCTGCACGCGCACCATCCCGATATCTACCGGTTCCTGGATACCAAGCGGGAGAACGCGGATGAGAAGATCCGCATCAAGACCCTGTCCTTGGGCGTCGTGATCCCGGATATCACCTTCGAGCTGGCGAAGAAGAACGAGGATATGTACCTCTTCTCGCCGTATGACGTGGAGCGCATCTACGGCAAGCCGTTCGCCGATATCGATGTCACCGAGAAGTACTACGAGATGGTCGACGACAAGCGGATCCGCAAGTCGAAGATCAAGGCGCGCGAGTTCTTCCAGACCATCGCCGAGCTGCAGTTCGAATCCGGCTACCCCTACATCATGTTCGAGGACACGGTGAACCGGGCCAACCCGATCGCGGGCAAGATCACGCACTCGAATCTGTGCTCGGAGATCCTGCAGGTGTCGACGCCGTCGCTGTTCAACGACGATCTGTCCTATGCCGAGGTGGGCAAGGACATTTCGTGCAACCTCGGATCGCTGAATATCGCCAAGACGATGGATTCACCCGATTTCGCGCGGACCATCGAGGTGGCGATCCGGGCTCTGACCGCGGTCTCGGATCAGACGCACATCTACTCGGTGCCCTCGATCGAACAGGGCAATAACGAATCCCATGCGATCGGCCTCGGCCAGATGAACCTGCACGGGTACCTGGCCCGCGAGCGGGTCCACTACGGGTCCGAAGAGGGTATCGACTTCACCAATATCTACTTCTACACCGTGGTGTACCACGCGATTCGGGCCTCGAACCTGATCGCGAAGGAACGCGGCAGCTATTTCGGCGGCTTCCCCGAATCCAAGTACGCCTCCGGTGAGTACTTCGACAAGTACACCGAACAGGCGTGGGAGCCGAAGACCGAGAGGGTCGCGCAGCTGTTCGCCGATGCGGGCGTGCACATTCCGACCCAGGACGATTGGCGTCAGCTCGAGGCCTCGGTCATGGAGCACGGGATCTACAACCAGAACCTGCAGGCCGTCCCGCCGACCGGCTCGATCTCCTACATCAACCACTCCACCAGCTCGATCCACCCGGTGGCGTCGAAGATCGAGATCCGCAAGGAAGGCAAGATCGGCCGCGTCTACTACCCGGCGCCCTACCTCGACAACGACAACCTCGAGTACTACGACGACGCCTACGAAATCGGCTACGAGAAGATCATCGACACCTACGCCGCCGCCACCCAGCACGTGGACCAGGGCCTGTCGCTGACGCTGTTCTTCAAGGACACCGCGACCACTCGCGACCTGAACCGCGCGCAGATCTACGCGTGGCGCAAGGGCATCAAGACGCTGTACTACATTCGGTTGCGCCAAATGGCTTTGGAGGGAACCGAAGTCGAGGGTTGCGTCAGCTGCATGCTGTAGTCGTTTCCGAAAAGGGGCGGTCTCCATCGGAGGCCGCCCCTTTCGGCTTTCCGGGCGCATACCGCCTGACTAGAGTTGTATAGATGTCGGGGCGCTCGGACTGGCTGACTGCGACAGCCCGCGGACGAGGGGGCGAACGGGGGTCAGTGTAGGGCGGGGGCTACTTCGCGCTCGAAGAGTTCGATTCCGGTCGTATCGTAGGCGGCCTCGGGGAAGTTGAAGATGGCATAGCCGAGGCCGAGATCGCGCACCTTCGTGAGGTTTTCGATGACCTGCTCGGGAGTGCCGACGGTGGCGGAGGAACGGAACATACCGTCGATGAAGGCCTTGGCCCGGTCGTCGCCGATGACGGCGGCCAGCTTGGCCTGCAACGTCGAAAGACGTTCTTCCACTTCGGCTTGCGTGGATGCGATCACCGTGTTGAAGTTCGATGAGCGCACGATGGCCTCGAAATCGGTTCCGACGTCGGCGCAGTGGGCGCGCAGGATTTCCGACTTGCGGGTGAACTCGTCCGGAACACCGCTGAAATTGGTGTACTGCGCGTATTTCGCCGCGATCCGCAGTGTCTTCTTCTCGCCGCCGCCCGCGATCCACAGCGGAATTCCGCCCTCTTGCAATGGAAGTGGGCGCACGATGGCACCGTCGACCTGGTAGTACTTGCCGTCGAGGGTGGCCTTGCCTTCGGTCCACGCCTGTTTGAAGATCTGCACACCTTCGTCGAGGCGGCCGAGCCGCTCACCCGCCGACGGGAATCCGTAACCGTAAGCGCGCCATTCGTGCTCGTACCAGCCGCCGCCGATGCCCATCTCGACCCGGCCGCCCGAGATCAGATCCGTGGTGGCCGCGACCTTCGCCAGATAGGCCGGATTGCGGTAGCTGATCGCGGTACACATCTGCCCCAACCGCACCCGCGAGGTACTGGCCGCGAACGCCGCCATCAATGTCCAGGCCTCATGCGTGGCCTCCTCGGTCGGCACCGGCACCGTGTGGAAGTGGTCGTACACCCAGAGCGACTCCCAGGTATCGCCACTATCGATCCGCTGGGCCAGATCGCGCATCGCCCCCCACTGCGCCGCCGGTTCGATACCGACCAGATCGAGCCGCCAACCCTGCGGAATGAAGATGCCGAAGCGCACAGATCTCTCCTTCACGTATATACCCGAACCTGGCCGCGAACTGCTCCAGGACGGGATCTCAGCCGCGGTGTGGCGGCAGCACGATTCCGGCCGAACGCCGCGGGGGACGCCCGGCCGGAGCCACTACCCGCCTCCACTGTTCCGTGTCCGCGGCTTGCGGGCAACCGTTCCGCGCTGCCTGCGCCGAACTGGTAGGTGTGTCAGCCCAGGAAGGACAGTGGGGTGACGATGACGGCGAACGCTCCGGTGAACCACTGCACGACCAATTCCCACAGCGTCACCGAGGAGCCGTCGCGGTGTGTGGTCCGGAGCCCGAAGATCGCCTTGCCGAGAGTGGTCTGGCTGATCCGCTGAATGCAGACCCGATGCACGAACGACGCCGTGACCCCGGCGAGTACGCCCAGGAAAACTGCACGTTGTGGCTGGTGGGCGTACTGGTCGAGGGCCAGCCACACGCCCGTGCCGATACCGATATGCAGAATCAAGTCGATGAGGAAGCCAACTGCTGCGTAGCCGCCGGACTCTTCGATGGAACCGTCCGGGTTACGCCTGCCGACAGTCAGAAACGTATCGTCGGCGGGCCTTTGCGTGGAGTCGGTGTAGCGCAGCTTCCCGTTCGGGTCGCGTTCGAATCGGGCCTTCGATGCCGGTGCTTCGATACCTGCCACCGGTCCGTTACCCGGGAGCTCCCGACCCCGCGTGTCCTCCGGATCGCCGATCGCCGAATATGCGGGGCTGGGCGGAGCGGTTCGCTGTGCACTCAGGTGCGGCGCGGCGTCGTGGTGACCGTTGGTCGACGAATTGCCCGGATACATTTGCGGATTCCCCCTACCCAGTCTGTGCACGCCACACAGGCTCTACACATCTTCGGACCCAGTATGCAGTGCGGCGGACACCGCTCGATGCGCCGGGTGAGCCAGCGCGAGCCGAAAATCGCTGGCGCCGGAACAGAATTCGGGTCAAGCTGGATCACGATAGTGATGAATAGTTATGGACAACCTCGACTCGGGGTGGATTTCGGTCGAGTCATTCAGGGGGCCGCCCTGCCGGACGGCGGCGACGATACGGTCTTTCTCTCCGGCGGCATCGAAGCGGCATTGGCCACGCCGCCGACGGACGGTGCGTTCGAAGTATTGGCCCGCCTGGTCGCACGGTTCGACGGGCAGGCCTGGGTGATCTCCAAATGCGGCCCTCGCGTTCAGGAACGGACCCTGCAGTGGCTCGACCACCAAGGGTTCTACCAGCGGACCGGGGTACCGAGCGACAACGTGCGGTTCTGCCGCAAGCGTGCGGACAAGGCGATCCACTGCGCCGAGTTGGGGATCACGCATATGATCGACGACCGGCTCGACGTGCACCGGGCGCTGCGAGATGTGGTGCCCAACCGCTATCTTTTCGGTGTACAGGGCGCGGACGTACCGGACTGGGTGCGGCATACCGCGACCTGGTCCGAGGTCGAGGTCGCCGTCGCCGCGACATTCGGTTCCTGACATCGGAATCGATCGGATGTGATCCGGGCCATTGTTGGCCGAATTGTCGCCGATCCTTACGCTCTTCGAATGTGATCGCCCCCCGATGCGCGTGTATCCTGCACGAGGAAGCTTTGCGTTTCGCCTTGTCCTGGCGGCGCATACGGTAGATCTGCGCTGGTGTGGACCACGCAGTGACGAGAAGGAGGTGGGGTTGCCATGCGCAGCGAACCTCCCAGTCGAAGGCCGCGCGGCGCCGCCCTTCGTACTGTCGTCAGCTCTCGGGAGCAATAGCTTCCCCTGATCGCCGGTCTTCGGGTTGGTGCCCGCGGTGTTACTTCGTTTTCGATTCACCGCCTTACTCGCCGTTATGTGCTGAGGACCTCCCATGTCGCAGACCGATCTCATCGAAGCACGTCCGACGCTGTCCGCATCCCTGCGCGACGTCGCGGATACCCATCGTGTCGACGCCGCGCTCGACTGGCTCGACGACCATCCGCCGCATGTCATCGCGGACGAACTCGCACGCATGGACGCCGTCCAGGCTGGCGTTGCCTTCCGTCTGCTCGACAAGGATCTGGCGCTCGCCGTCTTCGAGGAGCTCGAACCCGTTGACCAGCAACAGATTCTGGAGGGTCTGCGCGATCAGAGCTTCCGCGAGCTGGTCGAGGGCATGGACCCCGACGACCGGGCCAGGATGCTGCGCGAGGCACCCGCCAAGGTCGCCAAGAAGGTGCTGGCCGGACTGAGCGCGCGCGAACGGCGGATGACCGCGGCGTTGCTCGGCTATCCGGAGGGCTCGGTCGGGCTCTATATGACGCCGGAAGTCGTTGCGCTGCCCCGTAATTTGAGCGTCCCCGACGCGTTGCAGACGGTGCGGATCAAAGGCATCAATGCCGAGACGGTGTACACGCTGCCCGTCGTCGACTCCGGCCGCCGCCTCACCGGCATTGTCGAATTGCGCGAACTGGTGCTGAGCCGGCCCGACACCATGGTGTCGGATCTGGTCGTCACCGAACCGACGTTCGTGCGTGCCACCGACTCCGCGGAGCAGGCGGCGCGGCTGATGCGCGAGACCAATGTCATCAACCTGCCGGTTGTCGACAGTGAGGACCGGCTCGTCGGGTTGCTCACCATCGATGATGCGGTCGAGGTCATCGAGGCCGCCGATAGCGAGGATGTCGCCAAGCAGGCGGGCTCCGCGCCGTGGGAGGGCCACTACATGGCGGCCAAGGTCTTCCAGCTGGCCCGCTACCGTGCGCTGTGGTTGCTGCTGTTGCTGTTCGCGGCCACTTTGACGGTCAGTGTCACCGATTTCTTCGAGGGCACTCTGCAGCAGGCGGCGCACCTGGCGCTGTTCATCCCGCTGCTCATCGGCGCGGGCGGCAATGCGGGCGCCCAAGCGGCGACCGCCTGTGTACGCGCACTCGCCGTCGGGGAGGTGCGCGGCTCGGACCTGTTCACGGTGATCTGGCGCGAATGCCGCGTCGGCCTGGTACTCGGCACCATGCTGGCCACCGCTGGCGTTGCCATCGGTGCGCTGTTCGTCGATCCGGGCACCGCCCTGGTCGTCGGCATCACCCTGGTCATCATCTGCGGCTGGGCCGCCACCATCGGCGGCACCATGCCCTTGCTGGCCAAGCGCTTCCGCATCGACCCGGCGGTCGTCTCCGCACCCATGGTGACCACCTTGGTCGACGCCACCGGCCTCATCATCTACTTCACCACCGCCAAACTCGTCCTCGGCATCTGATCGCGAAGCACCAGCGGCGCGCCGTTCGGCGTGTCCGCTGCCGCGGGCTCAAAGTGCAGCCGTTGTCAGAGCCGACCGCTATTGTCGAACACGCTTTCGATATTGCGGCGGACAAGGGGAGGGCTCGACCTATGAGTGGCAACGAGAAATCTCTTGGGCAGCGGGTATATGAACTCGAACTCTGGCGAGATCACCAGATCACCCGGGATACTGTGACGGTGACGCAAATCCACGAGCAACTAGCCGCGCTGCACCTCGGCATGGCCGACGTTCGTGCGAGTATCGGCGATCTGGATGGGAGATCGGTTGCGTCGCGCCTGATCTCGATGAGTGTCGACATCGGCAACGTGGCGTCGCATCAAGATGTGATGGATGGTCGACTGGGATCGCTGGAGTCTGATGTCGGGACCCTGAAGTCCGATGTCGCTCAGATCCTGCGGATTCTGCGGGAGCCCAAGGGCGACAAGTAGTTCGAGATATGAGAAATCCGGCTCGATCTGGGGATCGAGCCGGATTTCGTTGTGGCGGGCGTCAGAACTCCCAGTCTTCGTCTTCGGTGTTGACGGCCTTGCCGATGACGTAGCTGGAGCCGGAGCCGGAGAAGAAGTCGTGGTTTTCGTCGGCGTTGGGGGACAGTGCCGAGAGGATGGCCGGGTTGACGTCGGTTTCGTCCTTGGGGAACAGGCCTTCGTAGCCGAGGTTCATCAGGGCCTTGTTGGCGTTGTAGCGCAGGAACTTCTTGACGTCCTCGGTGAGGCCGACCTCGTCGTAGAGGTCCTGGGTGTATTCGACCTCGTTGTCGTAGAGCTCGAAAAGCAGCTCGAAGGTGTAGTTCTTGAGGTCGTCGCGTTCGGCCTGGCCGAGCAGTTCCAGACCCTTCTGGTACTTGTAGCCGATGTAGTACCCGTGCACCGCCTCGTCACGGATGATCAGGCGGATCAGATCGGCGGTGTTGGTGAGCTTGGCTCGCGAGGACCAGTACATCGGCAGGTAGAAGCCGGAGTAGAACAGGAAGCTCTCCAGCAGGGTGGAGGCCACCTTGCGCTTGAGCGGATCGTCGCCGCGGTAGTACTCGAGCACGATCTCGGCCTTGCGCTGCAGATTTCGGTTTTCCTCCGACCAGCGGAACGCGTCATCTATCTCGCGGGTGGAGCAGAGTGTCGAAAAGATCGAGCTGTAGCTCTTGGCGTGCACCGACTCCATGAACGCGATATTGGTGAGCACCGCCTCCTCATGCGGAGTCACGGCATCCGGGATCAGGCTCACCGCGCCGACCGTGCCCTGGATGGTGTCCAGCAGCGTCAGGCCAGTGAATACCCGCATGGTCAATTGCTTCTCATCGGTGGTGAGGGTGTTCCACGACGGAATATCGTTGGACACCGGCACCTTCTCGGGCAGCCAGAAGTTGCCGGTCAGGCGATCCCAGACCTCGGCATCCTTCTCGTCGGGCACCCGATTCCAGTTGATCGCCGACACCCGATCGATCAGTTTCATCCTGCCTCCACACCCTTCCCGAGCACGCTGCCGTCACGGAATTGCCTACCCCTGAACACTACTCCTTGGGGGTGACAAGTCCATGCAGCACAACACCTTGTGTCGCAGCGGTATCTGTCACCATGGCGCAGAAAGGCCGGTGACCACCGCGTGCGGCACCCATTGTGCGGCACGCGGCGCGAAATCCGCGCATCGATACCGGCGCCGCCATCGTGGTCGCCGACCGTTTGCCGATCGGCACGCCGAGGCCGGGTTCGCCGAGGACACCGTGGTCCTCGCGCCGGTATCGGGATTGCTGTCGCCGCTGGGGGAGTCCCGCTGTGAACCCGGCCCGGTCGGCTACCGTGCGGAGTGGGCGCAGCGTCACATTTTCGCTCGCGGATGTCAGAACCCGGCAGTAGCATCGGTGCCAGCCGCTAGCGCCTGCTAGCAGGTCGCTAGCACAGTGTGGTGACCGAGGGGACCCGATGTCCGCACCGACCGATCCGGATATGACCGATCTGCTCGGCAGACTTTCGCGCATGCCGTGTGGCCGCCGGAGCAAATGGGTGGTGCTCGGCGTGTGGATCATCGCGCTGCTCGCACTCGGCACCTTCGCCGGAAAGCTCACCGGCGCGCAGAAGAACGACAATGTCACCTGGCTGCCCGACAGTGCCGAATCCACGCAGGCGTTCAAGCTGGCCGAGAAGTTCGGCAATAGCGACCAGGTGCCGGTGGTGCTGGTGTACGAGCGCAGCAGCGGGGTCACCGACGCCGACCGGCTCGCGGTCGGCGCCGACGCCACCCGGTTCCGGCAGATCGAGCATGTGGTGGCCGATAAGGTGCTCGGCCCGATTCCGTCCAGGGACGGTCAGGCGCTGGAGATTCTGGTGCCGATCTCGATGGGGTCCGAGGGCTGGAGCCGACTGATGAATGTGGTCGGCGCGATCAATGACGCGGCGGGCGAGCGACCCGACGGATTGTCCTTCTACGCCACCGGACCGGCCGGTTACGCGGCCGAATTCGGCAAGGCGTTCAAGGGTATCGATGGTTTGCTGCTGTACGCGGCCGCCGCGGTCGTCATCGTCATCCTGCTGGCCACCTATGGTCCGATGCTGTGGGCGCTGCCGTTGCTCACCGTCGGCTTCGCATTGGCGATTTCGCAGGCGGCGGTATTCGGCGCGACCAAACTGGGGCTGACGGTCAATGCGCAGAGCCAGGCCATCCTCACCGTGCTGGTCTTCGGCGCGGGCACCGACTATGCACTGCTGCTGGTGGCGCGCTATCGAGAGGAACTGCGCCGCCATCCCGATAGACACGAGGCGATGGCGGTCGCACTGCACCGCGCCGGGCCCGCCGTCCTGGCCAGCGGCTCCACTGTGATCGTGTCGATGCTGGCACTGTTGGTGGCGGAGATGAACTCCACCAAGGGCATCGGGCCGGTCTGCGCCATCGGGATCGCGGTGGCGCTGCTGGCGATGTCGACGCTGCTGCCCGCGCTGCTGGTGATCGTCGACCGGTGGATATTCTGGCCGCGTCACCCGAACTTCGGCACTGTCAACGAGACCGAATCCGGTATCTGGGCGCGCGTCGGATTCGCGATCAACCGACGCCCGCGCACCGTCTGGATCGGCACGGCACTGGCACTGGGCGCGCTCGCGCTCGGCGTCGCCGGGTTGGAGGCGAACGGCATCGCGAATAAAGACGCCTTCGTCGGCTCCTCCGATGCGGTCACCGGAACCGAAGTGCTGGAACGACATTTCGAAGCGGGTACCGGTACGCCGGTCATGGTCGTCGCTACCTCCGCCCATGCCGATGCCGTCGCAGCGGCATTGGGATCGACACCGGGCATTACCGCGCCGACGCGGCCGATCAGCAACGACGATCTGGTCTATCTGGAGGGCACGCTCTCGGATCCGCCGGACAGCAGGGCCGCCGACGCCACCATCGATCGGGTGCGTGCCGCCGTGCACGCGGTGGATCCGCAAGCCAGGGTCGGCGGCCAGACTGCCGTCGTATTGGATATCAAACGCGCTGTGGCACACGACAATCGGATCATTGTGCCGGTGGTGCTCGTCATCGTGATGGCGATCCTGATGGTGCTGCTGCGCGCGGTGCTCGCGCCGATTCTGCTCACCGCGACCGTGGTGCTGTCATACTTCGCCGCGCTCGGGCTCAGCCGCTGGATCTTCGATCTGGCCGGATTCCAGGGTGCCGACGCGGGACTGCCGCTGCTGGCGTTCGTCTTCCTGGTGGCGCTGGGCATCGACTACAACATCTTCCTGATGTCGCGGGTGCACGAGGAGGCGGACAAGCATCGCACCAAGGCGGGCGCGCTCATCGGCCTGGCCGCCACCGGCGGGGTGATCACCTCGGCCGGACTGGTGCTGGCGGGCACCTTCGCGGTCTTCTCGACGCTGCCGGTGGTGACCTTCGCCGAGATGGGCATTGTCATCGCGGTCGGCGTGCTGCTCGATACGGTGATCGTGCGTTCGATCCTGGTCACCGCCCTGACCCTGGATATCGGCGATCGGATCTGGTGGCCGGGTGCGCTGGCCCGACCCCGTGCGGTGGCGGCTCCCGAACCGGAGGCCAGTCTGGCCAAGTGACCCGCCGATGCGCTCCGTCGTTTCGAGCATGCTGGGGGTTACCTTGGGGCCGTCGATTACCACGCGTTTCGGAAGGAGTGTGTGTTATGACCAGTTCCGGCCCGGCGAAGACCGGACCCGCGCTCAATGACATGACGATCTTCGCGGGCGTTCTGATCCTGATCACCGGCATTCTGCATCTGCTCGCCGCCGTCGCGGCCATTGGCAAGCGAAATTTCTTCGTGCTGACCGAAGACCAGGTCTTCCAGGTCAACGTCGCGACGTGGGGATGGGTCCACCTGATCATCGCGGTGCTGATCATCATCGCGGGCATCGCCATTGTCACCGGACAGAAGTGGGGCTATCTGGCGGGCATCGTGATGGCCTCGATCAGCCTCCTGGACAACTTCGTGTTCGCGCCGATCTACCCGTTCTGGTCGTTGGTCATGATTGCCCTCGATGTGGTGATCATCTGGGCGCTGGCGCGGCAGATAGCATCCGAAAACGTATAGTTGCGCAATGGGTTTCGCGTTATCGGCCCCCGATCCGTCAGGTACGGAACGGGGGCCGAGCGCTTGCTCACTCAGCGCGCGGAGGTGGTCCGCCCGGCCCGCCGGTGCCGCCCTGGCTCGGCGGCATCCCGGCACCGCCGCCGGACTGGGTGTTCTGTGACTTCTCCGCAACGCCGACGGTGATCGATACGGCCATACCCGAGGCCGGAGTGCCTGTGACGGTGGCCATTTCGGCGTCCCAGCCGTCACCGAAGACATTGTCCGAGGACAGCGAAATCTGGGACAGGTTGCTGATGCTCTGCGCGTATCCGGAGTCGGCGGCGAAAACGGTGTTGCAGGCGTCCTGCGGCAGTGCGATCTGTGAGGTGAGTCGTGCGTTCTGCCCGGCGACGGCGGTGCTCAGCGAGTCGTAGACCTCGAAGTGGATATGCGGCCAGCGGCCGGAATAGCAGGCCGGGAAGATCGAAGTGAAGCTCACCTCGCCCTTGGCATCGGCGACCTGGACGCCGCGCAAGTAGTTCTGGTCGGTGATGCCCTTGCCGTAGAGCGAGTATTCGCCCGAGCGGTCACAGTGCCATATGTATACGGCCATGCCCTCGGCCGCGGCGCCGCTGTTCGCGAGGTCGCGCAACGAGAGCTTCAGCGTCATCGGAACACCCTGTGCGACACCGGAATACGAGCCGAAGCTGGTGGTGATATCGGATCGGACCACGCCGGATTCGATCAGTACATTGGGGCCGTTGGAGCCGTCGCCCGGGTAGGGGCCCGCGGTCTCGGGTGGTGCGGCGGTGACCGTGCTGCTCGGTGCGGTGCTCGTCTGCTGCGCGGTGGTGTTCGCGCTGGTGGTCGGCGCCGACGAGCAGCCCGCCGCGACAGTCGCCGCCCCCGCGGCGCCGAAGAAGTACAGGGCGCGGCGGCGTGACATCACCTTCAAGTCGTGGGCGAGGCCGAGATCGTGTTCGTGTACCTCGCCGTCGCCGCGGTGTGCGGGATGTGCGCTCACTGCGTTGTCCTTACCGTTGTCGGGATTGCTCTGTCCACGGTGACGTTATGGATGGGGGCTAGGGGCCGTATGGGGGCTGGCTATGTATGCGCTGTGAGTGGTGTCTCCGCCTATCGTTTGCGTGGATTCCCCCGCTGTGGCATTCTTCATCGCAGTTCGGGGGGTTCTCATCGGGGGTATCACCCAACTCTGTTGTTTCCGTACATGATTGGGGATATCCATGAACCTGGATTTCAGTGCCGACCCGTTGTTCTCGTGGTACGTGATTCTGCTGCTCGTCAGCGGAATCGCGTTGATCGCCATGAGTTACTTCAAGACGCAGAGCGCGGGCATGCGCGCATTCGACGCGATCGTCGGCGTCCTATTTTTCGGATACGGCTTCTACCTGGCCTTCTTCTTCGAAGGCGGCACCTATTTCCTCGTCTTCAAAGCATTCATCCTGCCCGTGATCCTGGTATTCCAGTTCTTTAAATCGCTGTGGGCATCGAATAACGCCAGCCGGTTGTAGAAGTCGGCACGAGGCACCGATTCGAATTCTGGTCGATCGGTCTTCGGGCGGCAATTCGATTGATTCGGATACGGCGTTCAATCGGTTGTGGCGGTTCTCAATTGGTCGTCCAGGACGGGTGCGATGATCGAGAGCGCGTGGGGTGAGGTCAGTTCGTTGTGGGTCAGTTCGATGTCGTGGTTGATGACGCGGCCGGTGGCATAGGGACGCCAGCCGTCC
Organism: Nocardia sp. CA-107356; assembly: GCF_050946365.1. Lineage (NCBI taxonomy): Bacteria > Bacillati > Actinomycetota > Actinomycetes > Mycobacteriales > Nocardiaceae > Nocardia > Nocardia sp. CA-107356. Next base: position 2,260,678 of record NZ_CP191992.1, read on the forward strand.
GGGCCGACCATATCGGAGGTGTCGACGGTGGCGCTGAAATAGAGCAGGTCGCCGTCGTAGACCGGGCGGTGGTATCCGGTGCGGGTACTCGCGGCCGCGTTGTAGGAACCCGCCATGCGCTCGATGATCTCGGCATCGATGAACTCCATACCCAACCGGGCCTCGATGAGGTCGGCCGCTTCCTGCGCGGTCGCCTCGGCGGGGATATCGTCGATGCCGAAGATCGAGCCGAAGGTATTGACAAAGGCGCCCGCGGAGAGCCGTTCGATGGTGTCGCTATCGATATCGGCGTGGTCGGTGTCCAAGAGCGCTACGACGCCGACGGTTTCGCCCGCCGCCTGCAGTTTCGCCGCCATCGCGTGGGCGATGATACCGCCGAAGGACCAGCCGAGCAGGTGGTACGGCCCGGTCGGCTGGACAGCGCGGATTTCGCGAATGTACCGGTCGGCGAATTCCTCGATGGAGCGCGGCGACGGTTCGCGGCCACTGAGATCCGGTGCTTGCAGACCGTAGATCGGGCGCCCCGGTCGCAGCCGCTCCGCCAATCCCAGGTAGCTCCACGACATGCCGGAGGAAGAGTGGATACAGAACAGTGCCGGATCGCTGCCGCCGAGTCGGATCGCAAGCAGCACGTCGAGGCCGAGTCCAGCTGGGGCGGTGGTAGTTTCGCGTGCCGCTGCCTGCGCGGCCAAGGCCGCGGTTTCGTCCGCGGCGGCCCGCTGCGCCGCGGGAGTCTGCGCGAAATGGGCTGCCGCACCGAGTACATCGGCCCATAGGGTCGCCAACTCGGCGACCTCGGCGCGGCCCAGGAGTGTTTCGGGGAAGCGGAGATTCGCGTGCAACCGATCGTCGATGACGACGGCGGTCACCTCGATAGCGGATGTGACCGGGACGTCGGGGTACTCATCGGCGCGCAGCTCACCGAATTCGTCGGTGGGCGACCAGCCGAGCCCTTCGAGTCCGGCCGGAATATCGCCAGCCGAGCGCCGACCCAGGTATTCGAAGCTGATCTGGCCCGGCGGTCGGGATGGAAGCTGTTCTACCACGGCATCATTGAGGTAGCGCAGCTCGCCGAATCCGATGCCCCGGTCCGGTACCTCCAGCAGCTGATGTTTGATCGCGCGCAGCGCCGCGCCCATGGCCGCGCCACCCGCGCAGGCGTCGTCGATATCGATCTCGGCCAGATCCAGCCGCACCGGATAGACGGGGGTGAGCCAGCCCAGAGTCCGATTCAGGTCGGCGCCCGGAATCGCGTTCCCCGGTCTGCGATCGTCTGCCAAGCGCAGCACGGCCGTCAGTTCGTCCACATTCCGGCCTGCGCGCCACCGAACCAGCGCCAAGGCCAACGTGGCGAGCAGGGTATCGGTGCCAGCGCCGTGCAGCAGCCGAGGCAGGGTGGTGAGCAGCGCCGCGGTTGGCTCGGCGGAGAGTTCGAGTTCGACCGAGCGCAGTGTGTGCGCCCGGTCGATCGCCGGATCGAGTTCGCGGGAGCCGACCAGCGGATCGGGACCGGAGATCACCCGGTGCCAATGGTCGAGTTCGGTGATACGGCGGTCGGTCTGCGCGTCCTCGACGAGGGCGTAGGACCACCGGCGCATCGACGTGCCGTTCTCGGCCAGCACCGGTGTACTCCCGACCGACACCTGCGCCCATGCGGCGATCAAGTCCTGCACCAGAATTCGCCAGGACGCGGTGTCGATGGCGAGCCGGTGCACCACCACGAGCAGACGGCCCGATCTCGTTCTGGCCCCGGCATCGCCGACCGGATCGAGCCAGACACACTGCAGCACAATGCCATTCGCGAGGGAGAGCCGGTCCGCCGCGGAATCCAACTCGGTCACGGCGTATTCGCGCAGATCGAGTGAGTCGGCAGCGGCATCGAATTCGATGCGGTGCACCAGCGCGTCGACGTCGACCGAGCCGGGTTCGTCGATCCGAAATTGCCAGCCGTCCTCGGCCTGCCACAGCCGCGAGCGCAGCACGTCGTGCCGGTCGACCACCGCGGCGAGGGTGGCGACCAGCTGGCCGCGCTCGATACCGACCGGAAGTTCCAGCACCGCGGTCTGCGCGCAGCGGTCGAAGTTACCGCCACGGTCGACCAGATGGTGCACATTCGGGGTGAGCGGCAGTTCGCCGATACCACCGCCGGGCAGTTCATCGAGTGTGACGACCGCGCCAGCGGCATCGACGGCGGCGGCCAACGCGGCCACGGTGCGATGTTCGAAGATCTGCAGCGGCGTGCAGTGGATGCCGCGCAGTTTCGCGCGAGATACCAGCTGGATCGCGAGAATGCTGTCGCCGCCGAGCGCGAAGAACGAATCATCGACGCCGACCTTCTCGCGGTGGAGGAGTTCGGCGTAGATCTGCGCCAAGACTTCCTCGGTCGCTGTCGAAGGCGCGCGGTATTCGGTCTCCTCGACGACGAATACGGGTTCCGGCAGGGCTTTTCGGTCGAGCTTGCCGACGGCGTTGAGTGGAATGGCATCGAGAATGACGAAGGCGGCGGGCACCATATACGCGGGCAGGGCATCGGCGGCGGCCGCGCGCACGCGCGCGATATCGAGTTCGGCACCGGGCTTGTGGACGAGATAGGCCGCCAGCGCGGTCGATCCGGTGGGACCGGGAACGCCGAGCGTCACGGCGAAGTCGACCCCGTCCGCGCGGCCGAGCACTGCATCGATCTCACCCAGTTCGATGCGCTGGCCGCGCACCTTGACCTGGAAGTCGGTACGGCCGATGTACTCCAGCTCCAGGTCGTGCCTGGTCGCGCGGGTCCAGCGCACCAGATCGCCCGTGCGATACATGACTTCGCCGGGCTCGCCGAAGGGGTTGGCCATGAACCGCGCCGCGGTCAGGCTCGGCCGGGCGTGATAGCAGCGGCCGAGTGCGGGTCCGGCGAGGTACAGCTCGCCGGCGACGCCGACGGGCACCGGGCGCAGCCGGTCGTCGAGGACCAGTACGGCGGCGCCGCGAATGGGCGCACCGATGGTGACCGGTGTGCTCGCGACCAGCGGCGCGGAACCGGTTGTCCAGATGGTGAATTCGGTGGGACCGTACAGATTCACCATGATCCGGTCGGTGCACCAGCGCTCGACAAGTTCGGCGCCGACTGCCTCGCCCGCGACCGAGAGCACCCGCACACTCGACACCTCGGCGGGATCGATCGTGGCCAAGGCCGACGGCGTGATCACCATATGTGTGACCTGTTCGGCGGCGATCAGTTCGGCGAGTGCGGTGCCGCCGAAGACCTCCGGCGGTGCGACCACCGACGCGCCACCGGATCCGAATGCCATGAGCGCCTCGAAGATCGATGCATCGAAACTCGGTGAGGCGACCTGCAATACCCGGGAGTCGGCGTCGACACCGAGTGACTCCCGTTGTGCCGCGATGAGATCGGCGATGCCGCGATGGGAGACGGTAACGCCCTTCGGTGTTCCGGTGGAACCGGAGGTGTAGATCATCCAGGCCGCGTTGTCGGGACGGATCGGCTTCGGTGACAGGGCCGTATCACTTGCCGCCTGCTGGCGTGCACTGAATGCGGCGTCGTCGAGGACCAGCCATTCGGTGCTGTCGGGCAGCAACGGCCGATAGGCGCTGAGTGTGAGTCCGACCCGTGCACCCGAATCCGTGAGCATGTGATCGATTCGATCCACCGGATGTTTCGGATCGACCGGCAGGAATGCCGCGCCGACCTTCGCGGCGGCCCACATGCCGGTGAGCAGTTCCGCGGAGCGGGGAAGACCGAGTGCGACTACGGTTTCCGGGCCGATGTCGGCCTCGAGCAGGAGTCGGGCCAGCTGGTTCGACTGGGCGTCGAGCTCTCGGTAGGTCGTCGTTCGACCGTCGGCGACCACTGCCGGGCGGTCCGGATACGACATGGCGGATGCGGCGAGTGTTCGGGCGAGCGTCGTCGTCCCCACGGTCCGCGGGCCACGTACCGGAACCAGCTGTGCGCGTTCGGATTCGTCGAGAATATCGATATCGGCGAGGCGCAGATCGATATCCGAGACGACCGCGGCGAGCACGCGACGCCACCGCGCGGCGAAGGTCGCCACCGTGCTCGCATCGAAAAGATCTGTCGCATAGGTCACTACGCCGTCGACACCGTCGGGGCCGTCGGCGCTGAAACGCTCACGCAAATCGAGCGTCAGGTCGAACTGCGAGGCACCGCGATCGAAATCCTCGATCTCGAACCGCAATCCGGGCAGTTCCAGGACCGGTTCGACGAAGTTCTGCAGTGACAGCGATACCTGGAAGATCGGGTGGTGCGCGGTCGACCGGGTGGGGTTGAGCACCTGGACGAGTCGCTCGAAGGGCACGTCGGTATTGCCGAACGCATCCAGATCCGCGGCCCGCACGGTAGCGAGGAACTGACGGAACCCGGTCCCCGGGTCGACCGGGGTGCGCAGCGCGAGGGTGTTGACGAACATGCCGACGAGTTCATCGAGTGCTTCCTCGCCGCGACCGGCGACCGGCGTGCCGATCACGACATCGTCGGTGCCGCCGAGCCGCGCAAGCAGCACCGCGAGCGCGGCGTGCACGACCATGAATACGCTCACATTGTTCGCGGCCGCGAATTCGACGATGGCGCTGTGCAATGGCGCGTCGAGGGTGAAATCGACGTCGGCGCTGCGCATCGACTGTACGGCTGGGCGCGGGCGGTCGGCGGGCAACTCCAGTAGATCCGGTGCACCGACGAGAGTGTCGGTCCAGTACCGGATCTGGTGTGCCGCCATCGATTCCGGATCTGATTCGTTGCCGAGCAGTTCCCGATGCCAGAGGGCGAAGTCGGCGTATTGCACGCCGAGCGGCACCCGGGCCGTGTCGGCCCCGCTGGTTCGCTCGGAGTACGCGGCAACCAGATCGGCCGCCAGTGGGGCCATCGAGGCGCCATCGGCGCTGATGTGGTGCACCACGAGCACGACGACGTGCACGTCGGCCGGTGTGTCACCGGCGGCATCCGATATCGCGACGACGGAATCCGAGACCGACGCATCCGTGGCGGTGTAGCTGGAAGACACCGGAGCCAACCGCGCGGAGGCACTCGATGACACCGGTGGGACGCCAACGGACGGGCTCGAGTGGACCGGAGCGATCCCGGCGGAGTGATCCGCCGCCTCCGGCACACCGCTGGCGGAATAGCTCGATGCGGCAGCGCCCGGTGCCACGATCCGGAACAGTCCGACCCGCACCGGCGGTTCGGTGGCGAGATCGAATCCCGTGGCTGCCAGCTCGTTGATCCGAGCACGCAATGGCGCACCGTCTTCGGTGTCGAGCACCGGCATGGTCGGCGCGGCCACCTCCGCGCCGACGACCACCTGGCGTGGCCCCTCGGCGTCGACCGGATACAGCGTGCGCAAGCTCTCGTGTCTGCCGATCACATCGGCCATCGCCCGGCGCATCGCATCGATATCCAGGTCGCCGGTGAGTCGCAAAGCGACCGCGATGTTGTAGGCGGATGAGGTCGGATCCATTCGATTGAGCACCCACATACGTTGCTGGGCCGGGGACAATGGAATTCGGTCCGGCCTGATCCGTGGTGCCAGGGCGAACCGGCCCGGTTTGCCGTCCGTGGCCGGGATCACCCGCGCGGACAGCAGCGCGACGGTGGGCGCATCGAACAGATCGCGCAGCGCGATGGTCGAGCCGAGGGCCGAATTGATCCGTGCGACAACCTTGGTGGCGCTGAGCGAGTTGCCGCCGAGTTCGAAGAACGACTGATCGACGCTCACCTGTTCACTGCCGAGTACGTCGGCGAATACCTCGGCGACGGCTCGTTCGACGGATGTGCGCGGGGCGAGATACGGTCGTTGCTCGGCCGAGAAGTCCGGCACCGGAAGGGCTTTGCGATCCAGCTTGCCGACCGGCGTGAGCGGAATCTCGTCGAGCACGACGAGATAGCCGGGCACCATATAGCCGGGCAGTTCGGCCGCCACCTGAACCCGCAGCCGCTCGGTGTCCAGTTCGGTGCCCGCGGTGGGCAGCACATAGGAGACCAGCACGGTCGCGCCAGCCGGTCCCGGTAGGCCGATGGTCACCGCGTATTCGACCTGCTCGTCGTGGGAGAGCACCGCATCGATCTCGCCGAGTTCGATACGCAGCCCACGGATCTTGACCTGGAAGTCGCTGCGGCCCAGGTACTCCAGTTCGAGCGTATCGTTCGCTCCGATCATCCAGCGGACCATATCGCCGGTTCGATACATCCTTTCCCCGGCCGGGCCGTACGGATTCGCGATGAAACGTGCCGCGGTCATCTCGAACCGATTGAAGTAGCCGCGGGCCAGCCCGGGACCGGCCAGGTACAGCTCACCCGCGATGCCCACCGGAACCGGGCGCAGCCAGGTGTCGAGCACCAGATTCGAGGTACCGCGGATCGGCCCACCGATGCTGACCGGTTCACCCGGCAGCAGGTCGGCGCCGGTCGCCCAGATGCTGAATTCGGTGGGGCCGTACAGATTCACCATCCGCCGCTCGAGCGCCCAGCGGTCGATCAGTTCGGGGGTTGCGGCCTCGCCCCCGACCGAGAGCACACGCAGGTCGGGGAGGTCGGTCGGTTCCATGGTGGCCAGCGCCGACGGCGTGATGATGGCATGGGTGACCCGTTCGCTGCGCAGCAGATCCTCGAGATCGCTGCCGCCGTAGACATCCGGCGGCGACACCACCAGGCGACCACCCGCCGAATGCGCCATCAGCAGCTCGAAGACCGATGCGTCGAAACTCGGCGAAGCGACCTGCAGCGCACTGATCGTGGGATCGAGGTCGAGGGTCTCCCGCTGAGAGGTGGTCACATTCGCGATGCCGCGGTGGCTGAGCAGGACGGCCTTCGGCTTACCGGTGGAACCCGAGGTGTAGATCAGATAGGCGGTCTGGTCGAGATCGATGGGGCCGCCGCGCTCTTCGTCGGTGATGGGTGCGTCGGAGACGAGCATGACCCGTCGAATCGTGTTCAGGTCGTCGAGCAGTAGCCAGTCGATGCTGCCGGGCAGCGTTTCACCGGTCGCGGTAACCGTCACCCCGATCGGGGCCTTGGAATCGGTGAGCATGTGCTCGATCCGGTCCACCGGATAGCTCGGATCCAGCGGTGCGAAGGCCGCACCGGTCTTGGCGAGCGCCCAGACGGCCACCACAGATTCCAGTGATCGGGTGAGTGCGAGCACGACGAAGATCTCCCGGCCGACACCGCGCCCGAGCAGTACCCGGGCGAAGCGGTTGGACCAGGCGTCGAGTTCGCCGTAGCTCATGGAGAGATCGCCCGCGGTGATCGCGATGGCATCCGGATCGATGCGCGCGCCCGCCGAGAGCAGTTCCGGAAGTGTCTGCGGCGGAACCGATTCCGCGCCGCGCACCGGAAGTAGGGTGGCGAGTTCGGAGTCATCGCAGTATTGCAACTGGGAGACAAGGGCATTCGGATTGTCGGCGAGTTGGGTCAGCAGCCGGACGAAGCGATCCAGCAGTGGTTGTGCCGCAGTGGGATCGAGCTGGTCGGCCATGAATTTCAAGGTGATGCGCAGCGTGTCGTGCCCGTCGTCGCCGCGCAGCGGAATGACCATGAGGTTCAACGGGTAGGGCGTCGCGTCGGTGCCCTCGATATCGAGTACCCGCATGCCCGCGATATCGAGCGCCTGCGACAGCGCCTCCCGGTCGATCGGATAGGACTCGAATACGGTGAGCGTGTCGAAGAGTTCGGCGAGGCCGACGGCCCGGTGGATGGCGGCCAGTCCGACATGCTGGTGATCCATCAGGCGCGCCTGCTCGGCCTGGATGCGGGCCAGCAGGTCGGCGATCTTCTCTGCGGGGTCGAGCTGAATCCGCACCGGGAGCGTATTGATGAACAGCCCGACCATCTCTTCGACGCCGGGCAGCTCCGGTGGCCTACCGGATACCGTGCCGCCGAACATCACATCCGTGCGCCCGGTCAGCATGGCGAGCAGCATTGCCCATCCGGCCTGCACCATCGTATTCACCGTCGCGCCGGATTCGCGGGCCGTGGCCTCCAGCCGCTCGACCGTCGCGCGGGTCAGGTCGTGCGAGATCATCCCGGTCTCGGTCGATTCGATCCCGGCCAGCGTCGGCACCGCGCGCGTGGGCGTATCCACGCCAGCCAGCGACTGCGTCCAGGCCGCGAGTGAGGCGTCGTTGTCCTGCTCGTCGAGCCACGTCAGGAACTCCCGGTACGAGTGCGCGGGCGGCAGTACGGAGGTATCGCCCGCCATGACGTAGAGCGTCAGCAGTTCGCGCACCAGCAGCGGCGTCGACCAGCCGTCGAGCACCAGATGGTGATTGGTCATGACCAGCCGATAGGTATCGGCCGCGGTGCGGATGAGGGTGAAGCGGACCAGCGGTGGGCGGGCGAGTTCGAATCGGGTGCGGGCATCGAGGGCGATCAGGCGGTCCAGTTCGCGGTCGCGTTCTGCGGCATCGGCGATATCGGTGAGATCCACATCGTGCCAACGGATTTCGGCATCGGCGAGGACGAGCTGGCGCGGACCGTCGTCGGTCTCGACGAAAGCGACGCGCAGATTCTCGTGCCGTTCCAGCAAAGCTTGTGCCGCACTGCGCAATCGGGCGGCGTCGACGGTGCCCGCCAGGGTGAGCAGTGATTGGACGGTGTAGCCGTCGGCGGTATCGGAGTCGTAGAGCGCGTGGAAGAGCAGGCCGTATTGCAGCGGCGAAAGCGGCCAGACGTCGGCGAGATTCGGGTAGGCGTCTTCCCAGCTCTCGATCTGTTGTTGCGACACCGCGATGAGTTCGAAGTCGGACGGGGTGCGTCCGCCCGCGCCCGGCGTGCTGGCATATGTCGCGAGTGCCCGCAGTGCCTGCGACCACAGCTCGGCGAGTTCGCGGACATCCGCTTCGTCGAGCAGCCGCGAGGCATAGGCCCAGGTGACTTCCAGGCCGATATCGGTGAGCACGGCGTTGATATCGACGACCGCGGCGAGCGGCGCCGACTCGTTGTGCGTCGCCGCGAAACGCTGTGGCAGCCAGGCTCCCGCGTGCCCGCCGGTGAGCGCGCGGCCGAGATAGTTGAAGCTGAGTTGCGGAATCGGCGCATCCGCCAGGGCGGCCGCGGTCTGCGGATGCTGATAGCGCAGCATGCCGTAGCCGATGCCCTTATCCGGCACCGCCCGCAGTTGCTCCTTGATCGTCTTGATCGCGGTGCCCGCCGCGTCACCACCGGCGAAGGCGTCGTCGATGTCGATGCCGCTCACATCGAGGGCCACCGGATAGATGCTGGTGAACCAGCCGACCGTGCGGGCGATATCGGCACCGGGCAGGATCGTCTCGGAGCGGCCGTGGCCTTCCAGGGTGAGCAGCGCCGTGCCGCGATCACGCCAGCGGCGCATCGCAAGGGCGAGTCCGGCGAGCAGTACATCGTCTGCGCCGCAATGGAATTGGTCCGGCAGGCTGGCCAGTACGGTGTTCGCGATATCCGGGGCAACGGTGGTCCGGCACTGACCCATGGACGCAACGACGTCGACTGCGGGATCCTGCGCCGCCGAGCCGATGATCGGATCCGGGGTGGCCAGAATTCGTTGCCACAGTGGCAGTTCGGCGGTCCGTTCGGCCGCCTGCTCCGCCTGGCCGTGTGCCCACCGCCGGAAGGAGGTGCCGACGGGCGCGAGGGCGCCGCCCGCTGCCGCGATCGCCAGGTCGGGCAGCAGAATTCGCCAGGAGACGCCGTCGGTCACCAGATGATGCAGCACCAACCAGCACAGTGGATCGGCCCCCGCCCGCTCGATCAGCACGAAGCGTGCGAGGACGCCCGCCTCGGGATCGAGCAGATCCGCCGCTTGCTGCAATTCGCGATCGTAGGTGTCGTCCGGGTCGGCGTCGGCGGTGACTACATCGACCAAGCGGTCAGTATCGATCGAACCCGGCTCGGCGACAACCCATTCCCAGCCTTGTTCGGTGTGCCGCAGGGTGGAGCGCAGTACATCGTGATGGTCGATGAGCGCTCGGACCGCGGCGCTGAGCTGGTCGCGGTCGAAACCCCCTGGCAGACCGATCAAAACGGCCTGACCGAAGCGGTCCCAGGTCGGCCCCTGCTCCACCATGGCGTGCACGATCGGTGTGAGCTCCACGGGTCCGACCCCGCCACCGGGCAGTTCGGTCACCGTTTGCGCCCGCACCTCGGTCGCGATCGCCGCCAGCGCGGCAACGGTTTTGCGCTCGAATACATCTCGTGCGCTGAAGCCGATCCCGGCGGCCTTCGCGCGCGATACCAGCTGAATGGAGATGATGCTGTCGCCGCCGAGTGCGAAGAAGCTCTCGTCGACACCGACCGTATCGAGTCCGAGAACGTCGGCGAACAAGGCGGCCAGCGCCTCCTCGCGCGGCGTCGACGGAGGCCGGCTCACGACGGTTCGGACGCTGAAATCCGGTGCGGGCAGTGCCCTGCGGTCCACCTTGCCGAGCGGCGTCAGCGGAATGCTGTCGAGCACCATGATGACCGAGGGGACCATGTAGGCCGGAAGTGTTTCACCGGCAGCGGCTTTCAGCGCCTCGGGGTGAATCTCGGTGCCTGGCTCGGCCAGAACGTATGCCACCAGCGCGGTCGCACCGGTGGCGGTCTCGGCGCCGATGGTAAGTGCGAAGTCGACATCCGGATGCCGTTGCAGTGCAGCATCGATCTCGCCGAGTTCGATGCGGAACCCGCGGACCTTGACCTGGAAGTCGCTGCGGCCCTGGTACTCCAGTTCGTCATGTGCGGTCCAGCGCACGAGATCGCCGGTGCGGTACATCCGCTCGCCCGGTGCGTACGGGTTGGCGACGAAACGGCTGGCGGTCAGTCCGTTGCGCTGGTGATAGCCGCGCGCGACGCCCGCGCCGGCGAGGTACAGCTCACCGACCGCGCCGCGCGCGACCGGCCGCAACCACGGGTCGAGCACGACTGCGGTGACGCCTCGTACGATTCTGCCGATGGTGACCGGCCCGCCGGGGCTCAGTGGTCCGCTCAAGGTCACGGTGACGGTGGTTTCGGTGGGCCCGTAGCCGTTCAACAGCACCCGCCCGGACCAGGTGGCGGCCAGTTCCGGCGGGCACGCATCCCCACCGACGATGATCGTGTGCAGATCCGGCAGCGCCGCCGGATCCAGCGATCCCACCACCGTCGGCGTGACATTGAGATGGGTGACCCGATGCGCGCGCAGGACTTCCGCCATCTCCTCGCCCGCATACGCCGACGGCGGCACAACGGCGAGTGTCGCACCCGCCGCGAAGGTGACGAAGATCTCCTCGACCGAGATATCGAAACTGGGCGAAACCGCATGTGCGACTACGGAATCGGCAGTGACACCGAATCCGGCGCCGGAACCGGTGACCAGATTCGCCAGGCCGCGATGCGATACGAGCACACCCTTGGGCAGCCCCGTCGATCCGGAGGTGTAGATGATGTACGCGATCTGATCCAGGTGCACCGGCCGGTGGCGTTCGGCATCGGTGATCGCCGCCGAATCCTGCGCGTCCACGGCGTCGCCGGTCGCGTCATCGTCGAGCACCAGCCAATTCACCCGGTCCGGCAGTGACTTTCGCGCTGCGTGCACGGTTACACCCGCGACGACACCGCTGTCGCCGACCATATGCTCGATCCGATCGGCGGGATAGGTGGGGTCGATGGGGACGAATGCCGCTCCGGATTTCGCCACCGCGAGCGTCGCGAGGACCGATTCGGCCGAGCGCGGAATCGAAATCGCCACGGTGCGTTCGGGTCCGGCGCCCGCGGCGATCAGTACGCGGGCCAGGCGGTTGGTGTATTCGTCGACCTGACGGTAGGTCATATGGGTATCGCCGCACAGCAGCGCCATCGCCTCCGGGGCGAGTGCCGCACCACCCGCGATGATTTCGGGAAGTGTGCGCGGTGCTACTGCCGCGGGTCCGTGTGCGGGTACCAGTCGATCCTGCTCGTCCGCGGAGATGACCCGGACGGTAGCGAGCGGCGCATCCGGACCTGCGGCGAGGAACCCGTGCAGGAACATCAAGAAGCGGGCATGGTGTGCCGCCAACTCATCTGTGCTGTAAAGGTTCCCGTTGCCCTGCAGATCGATGTGGGTGCTCTCCCCGCCCACCCCCGGATACAGGTTGACGAACAGATCATCGATCAACCCGGAGGTCAGCACGTGCAGACGTCCGGTGACCGAGCCGAGCTGAATCCTGGTGTCCACCATCATCAAATTGACGGCAGGACCGAAGGACACCGCCTCGTCCATCGACCAGCCGAGATCGCGGACAATATCCTCTTGCCGGTAGCGCTGCCTGCGCAGCGCCCCGGTCAGCTCGCTTTGCGCGGCTCGGATCACATCGCCGACGGTGGTGGTGGGTGTCAAAGTCAGACGCAGCGGAACGACATTGGCGACCATGCCGCCGGAGCGGCGCAGCGCTGCCGTGGTGCGCGCCGAGACCGGAAGGCTCAGTACGACTTCGGGCGCACCGGTCATCGCGGCGAGATAGGCCCCGAACGCGGCGACGATGGTCGGCGCGGCACCCGAGCCCGCCGCCTTCGCAACGGCATCGAGCAATTCGGCCGTTTCGGCGGGCAGCGCACCCGAGACCCGGTTCGGATGCGCGTCGACATCGGCCGCGCGACCCGCGAGATTGACCGGATCGGCCATCCCGGCCAGATGTTCGCGCCAGTACTCGCGGTCCGCCGCGAATCGGTCCGAGCTGCGGTACGCCAGATCGGCATCGACGATCTTCCGCAGCGGTTCGGCCTTGGATACGGGTGGCTCCCGGCCCTCGATGACCGCGTTATAGAGCTCGCCGGTGCGCTGCACCAGGGCCAGCGCGCCCATGCCGTCCAACACGATGTGGTGCATGCGCGAATACCAGAACCAGCGGTCCTCGGCCAGCCGCAGCATGACCACCGCGACCAACCGGTCGCGCGTCAGATCGAGCGGCGCGGAATACTCCTTGCGCATCCAGGCATGCGCCGCCGCCTCCGGATCGGGCTGATCGCGCAGGTCGATGAGGGTGATTTCGTCGACCAGGGTGGTGTCGACGAACTGGTACGGCTGACCGTCGATATCGAGCAGCCGGATGTATCCGGTCCCGAGTTCACGTCCGGTCCGGCGGGCGGCTTCGGCGAGGGTATCGAGATCGAGTGCGCCGACCAGTTCGACGTACTGCGCGATCGAGATGGGCGTATCGCCCGCGATGTGCTGGGCGAACCAGATGCCGCGCTGGGCTGCCGACAGCGGGAACGCGCTGTCGGGCGCTGCGGTATCTGTCTCGGCGTTCGAAGAAGATGGTTGATGCATCAGCACACCTGCGTTCTGACGTCTGGCGCGGTTTTGCACCGCTGGTCCCGACCGTCGCGTAGTAGCAAGTTCATTTTGGACTGGTGCCGAGCCCACCGAGGCGTATTCACAACACTGTTGTTCGATCCGCGGCGCTCCCGAGTCCCTGCGTGGTTACGCTGCGCTACCGCCTCCGGGCCGGTCGCGCACGCCGCTGCGCGCCCGAACTCTGCCGGTTCGGGCGCGCAGGCTGAATACCAGGTCAGGCGGACTTGCGTGCAGCCAGCCGATCGGCATCGGTGATCGGTGCGTCCGAGCTGACCAGGTAGCGCTGCAGCGTCGAGCGGTCGTCCAGGATCAGCCAGTCGATGGTGTCGGTGAGCTCGGGACGGCGGGCCTTGGTGGTGACGCCGAGGTGTGCGCCGGGAACCGCGGCCGCATCGTCGGCCAGCGTTATCGGAGTGGCGCCGAGCTTCACGACAGCGGATGCGGCAACCGTCGCTTCGATCTCGGGCTCGATCGCCAGTGCGATCCGTGTGTTCGCGGCCGCGCCGCGGGCGATCAGCACCCGGGCCAGCCGGTTCGCCCAGCGATCGGCCTCGACATCGGCGAGCGCCCCGGAGTTGGTGGAGACCGCATTCCGATCGAACTTGACCACGGTCCGCAGGCGCAGCTGCATCTGGATGACGTTGTCGGCGGGCGATTCGATCAGTGTGCTCATTGTGTGTCCCTCGCAGGTTCTGTCGGAGGTGCTCTAGGTACCTCTCTAATCTCGCTGTCGGGAGGGATTGGCGACAGCTACCCAAGCGCTGGTCGGCGCACACCGAGGGTGATCGAATACCCACCCAAGGTGTGTGCGCTTGATCGGACCGACGAAGCTACTCGCAACGATCACGGAGCGAGTCTTGTGAGCGGGGGGTTTGTGGCCGTCTCGTGTGCGAGTTGTCGAAGCGATGCGCCGCAGGCACGAGTCTCGACCGCTGGGCCGGTATACATCCAGTGCCGAATGATCCGTCCATCAGCGACCATCACGGAGCGAGTCTTGTGAGCGACCCGTTCGCGGCCGTCTCGTGTGCGAGTTGTCGAAGCGATGCGCCGCAGGCACGAGTCTCGACCGCTGGGCCGGTATACATCCAGTGCCGAATGATCCGTCCATCAGCGACCACCACGGAGCGAGTCTTACGAGCGACCGTTCGCGGCCCGTCTCGCGTCCGAGTCGTCGAAGCGATGCGCCGAAGGCGCGAGTCTCGACGGCTCGGACGCGAGACCAAGGGGGCCGCGAACCCGCCGCGCCCGCGCGGCCAATAACAGAGCCTCAGTCGGTGACGAACCCGTTGAGGCTGCCGCGCAGATCGGCGAGCAGGGCGCGGGCCGCGGTGAGGCCGTTGCCGTGCCAAATGGTGTCCTCGACCGCGAAGACCCGCTTATCGGTGGCGGCGCCGAGGTCCTTCCAGGCATCGCCGCGCAGCACCGTCTTGCCGTGCTGCTCGCCCGACTCGCCAGCGAAGATGACATAGATGATGTCGCCCTCGGCCTTGATCAGGTCTTGTTCGGTCACGTCGAAGGAGGTACCGCGCTGCATGGTCGGGCGTTGCACACCCACGTCGGCGAGGATCTGGCCCGCGAAGCTGTTACTGCCCTGGACCTGATTCCGATCGGCGGTGAAGCGGACCACCGAGGCCTGAGTCTGGCTGGCGGCCAGCGCATTACCCGTTTCCTTGGCCTCGGCGCGGTAGTTCTCCAATGCGGTGGCCGCGGCTCCGCGGCGGCCGAGACCCGCTGCGAGCGTGGTGAATTCGGCTTGCCAGCCGCTACCGGGATCGGCGAGCACGGTGGGTGCGATCGCCTGCAGTGCGGCGAAACCGCCTGGGCCAGCGGACGTATCGCCGATGATGAGATCGGGATGCAGGGCGGTGATCTGTCCGAGATCGGGCTGTGCGGCCGAACCGACCGCGGTAATCTTCAGCACGCCGTATCCGAGATACGTCGGTTGCGGGCGCGGTCCGTCGATCGGGGCCGCGCCGACCACGCGCTCCCACAGACCGACCGCGCAGGTGGCGTCCAGTGCCGAGGTGGACAGCACCACAACGCGCTGCGGATCGGCGGGCACCTCGGAGGTACCCGCGGCGTGAGTGACGGTGCGGGTCTTGCCGCTCGACGGATCGGGCGCGCTCGGCAACGGGCACGCCTGCGAGGTGTCGCGGTCCAGTCCGACCACGCCGGCACCCGCGATATTCGTCGTGGTGCGCACGATCGAACTGGCGTCGTCCTGCTGACTGCAGCCCGCGACGAGCAGTGCGGCGCAGAGTAGGGCGACCGCGGTCCCCCGGTGCCGGACCACGCGATTCCAGGCGGTGCCGTATCGGCTTCCAGCGACCGGCAAGCAGTCGTCAGGGGTGCGGTTTCGGGTGCGAACAAGGGCGCTCACCGGCATGCGGGTGAGGGTACCGCGTGCCACGGGGTCCGGGACGCGAGGCCACCATGGCGCACCCGTCACGTCCGGACATTCGGCCGTGACCGCACGGAATCTCGCTATCGGACAGATGATTCCGCGCGGTCGGCCGCCCCTGGCTCACTTGACGTCGGCATTGCCACCGATGCTGAACCGAGCACCGGTGGGATCGGCGACCTGAGCCATCCGGCCGTACGGTGTGTCCTCCGGCGGGGACAGCACCGTACCGCCCAACTCGACAACCGCGGCCGCGGCCGCGTCGACATCATCGGCGCCGAAATAAACGGTCCAACCCGCCGGTACCCCCTCGGGCAGGAAGGCGGAGGCGTCCATGACACCGCCGAGCATCGGGGTGGTGGCATGAATGGTGGTGTAGCGGAACTCCGGAGTGTCGGCGATGGTGAAGGTATCGCTCCAGCCGAAGACGTCGCGGTAGAAGGCGAGTGAGCCCGCGTAGTCGCGGGTGTGCAGTTCGAACCAGGACGGGGTGCCCGCATGGTCGCTCCACGCGCCGCCCGAGACCGTGCCGATGCTCTCGAAACCGCTGAATTCGCCCGCCTGCCAAATGCCGACGCCGGCGCCGCCGACATCACCGAGCACCGCCATTGCGCCGAGATCGCCGACATCCATCGGCGCCACGACGACCGCGCCGCCGTGTGCGACGGCCGCGTCGGCGGTGGCCTTGGCATCGGGTGCGGCGAGGTACACGGTCCATTGATCGGGTCCTTCGGCACTGTCGGCCGTCTTGCCCATGCCGCCCGCGACGGCCTTGCCGTCCTTGCGGAAGGTGATATAGCCGCCGAACTCCTCGCCCGCGCGCTCGGCGGTCCAGCCGAACAGCCGGCCGTAGAAGTCGATGGCCCGATCGGGATCAGAGGTGTAGAGGTCGACCCAGCAGGGGTCGCCGATCTTCGGTGCGGTCATGAATGGTCTCCTCGGAGATAGCACGGGTGGAACACTGTCACCGATTGAGACGTCGGCCGCTCTGGAAAGTCATCGGTAGTGACTGCTTGCAGGTCACAACCAAAAGGTCGGCTAGTTGTGCGGGCAACTGGACCGGACGACGAAATACGACACAGAGTAGGACCCGTGCGGAATGCTGCGGCAGCAACGTTTACGATCTCAGGAGCGCAAGCGAACTCCTCGTCTGCTCCCGGTAGTGGGACGGATGCGAGCAGCGGAGCCTGCGGAGCGACCTAAAGGCACCTTTCAGGAGGATCAGTGACTGCCGTAGAGCCAAAGCCAGTCCCTCAGTTGGAAGCGACTCGGCCGTATCCGGCTCGGACCGGGCCGAAGGGCTCGTTCATCGTCAAGATGGTCACCACCACCGACCCCAAGGTCCTCGGTGTCATGTACCTGACCACCTCGATGGCGTTCTTCCTCATCGGTGGTCTGATGGCCCTGCTGATGCGTGGTGAGCTGGCCCGTCCCGGTCTGCAGTTCCTGTCTACGGAGCAGTTCAACCAACTGTTCACCATGCACGGCACGATCATGCTGCTGTTCTACGCGACCGCGATCGTGTTCGGCTTCGCCAACATCATTCTGCCGCTGCAGATCGGCGCCCCCGACGTCGCCTTCCCGCGACTGAACGCCTTCAGCTACTGGCTGTACGCATTCGGCGCGACCATGGCGACCGCGGGCTTCATCACCCCCGGCGGCGCCGCGGACTTCGGCTGGACGGCGTACGTGCCGCTGACCGACATCCTGCATTCGCCTGGCGTCGGCACCGACCTCTGGATCCTGGGCCTCGCGGTTTCGGGTCTGGGCACCATCCTCGGTGGCGTCAACATGCTGACCACCGTCGTCTGCCTGCGTGCGCCGGGTATGACCATGTTCCGGATGCCGATCTTCACCTGGAATATCGCCGTCACCAGCGTCCTCGTGCTGCTTGCCTTCCCGCTGCTGACCGCCGCGCTGTTCGGCCTGGCCTACGACCGCCACCTCGGCGGCCACATCTACGACCCGGCCACCGGCGGCATCCTGCTCTACCAGCACCTGTTCTGGTTCTTCGGCCACCCCGAGGTGTACATCATCGCGCTGCCGTTCTTCGGCATCGTGTCCGAAATCTTCCCGGTCTTCTCGCGTAAGCCGATCTTCGGTTACACCACGCTGGTCTACGCGACCCTCGGTATCGCGGCGCTGTCGATCGCGGTGTGGGCGCACCACATGTACGCCACCGGCGCCGTGCTGCTGCCCTACTTCTCGTTCATGACCTTCCTGATCGCGGTCCCGACCGGTGTGAAGTTCTTCAACTGGATCGGCACCATGTGGCGCGGCCAGCTGACCTTCGAAACGCCCATGCTGTTCTCGATCGGCTTCCTCGTCACCTTCCTCTTCGGTGGTCTGTCGGGTGTCATCCTGGCCTCGCCGCCGCTGGACTTCCAGGTCACCGACTCGTACTTCGTCGTGGCGCACTTCCACTACGTGCTCTTCGGCACAATCGTGTTCGCCACCTACGCCGGTATCTACTTCTGGTTCCCGAAGATGACCGGCCGCATGATGGACGAGCGCCTCGGCAAGTGGCACTTCTGGACCACCTTCGTCGGCTTCCACACCACCTTCCTGGTGCAGCATTGGCTGGGCGCCGAGGGTATGCCGCGTCGTTACGCCGACTACCTGCCCTCTGACGGATTCACCACGCTGAATACCATTTCCACGATCGGTGCTTTCATCCTCGGCGCGTCGATGCTGCCGTTCATCTGGAACGTCTTCAAGAGTTACCGCTACGGTGAGGTCGTCACCGTGGACGATCCGTGGGGTTACGGCAATTCGCTGGAATGGGCCACCTCCTGCCCGCCGCCGCGGCACAACTTCTACGAGTTGCCGCGGATCCGGTCCGAGCGTCCCGCTTTCGAGCTGCACTACCCGCATATGGTCGAGCGAATGCGGGCCGAGGCGCACGTGGGCTGGGGCTCGGGCAAACATGCCACCGAGGTGCATGAAGGCGCCTTGGCAAAGCACTAGCGTTTCGATCGACGAGTGTGCACCTGCTGGTCATCAGCGGGTGCACACTCGTTTGTGCAGCGGAACATCGACCGAAGTGTTGCGACATCGGGGTCCAGCACAGCCTCGGCACTCAACTAACTTTGGAGCACCTCAGTTGGCCGACACCACCGTCCTCGTCACCGTCACCGGACCCGACCGGCCCGGTGTGACGTCCGTGCTGCTCGCGGCGATGTCGCGGCACCACGTGAGCCTGCTGGATGTGGAGCAGGTGGTCATCCGCGGCCGACTGACCCTCGGCGTGCTGGTCACCTGCCCGAGCGATCCCGAGGCGCTGCAGGATGAGCTCGAAGAGGCGATGAACACCGTCGGCATGCACGTCGACGTGGAGGTCGGCGCGCAGATCGGCAGGCAGCCGATGTCCACCCACGCGGTGGTCATCCTCGGCGCCCCGGTGACCGCGCGCGCCTTCAGTGCGGTCTCACGTCAGCTCGCCGCGCTCGGCGCCAATATCGACACCATCCGCGGCATCGCCGACTACCCGGTGACCGGTATGGAGCTCTCGGTCACCGCGACCGATACCGGACCCGATTCGGATGCCCGACTGCGCACAGCGCTGGCCGAGGTAGCCGTCGCCGAACAGGTGGATGTCGCGGTGGAACGGGCCGGGCTGGCTCGGCGGGCCAAGCGGCTCATCGTCTTCGACGTCGACTCGACACTGATCCAGGGCGAGGTCATCGAGATGTTGGCCGCGCACGCCGGGGTGGAGGATCAGGTCCGTGAGGTTACCGAGGCGGCCATGCGCGGCGAGATCGACTTCGCCGAATCGCTGCGCCAGCGGGTGGCGACCCTGCAGGGCCTGGACGAGTCGGTGATCGAGGAGGTCGCCGACCGGATCGAACTGACCCCTGGTGCGCGCACCACGATTCGGACGCTGCGGCGCATCGGATTCCGATGTGGCGTGGTGTCGGGCGGATTCCGTCAGGTGATCGAGCCGCTCGCGCATGAACTGGAGCTGGACTTCGTCCAGGCCAACACCCTCGAGGTCGAGGACGGCAAGTTGACCGGCCGAGTGGTCGGCGAGATCGTCGACCGGGCGTTCAAGGCCACCGCGCTGCGGAAGTTCGCGGCGGAGGCGGGGGTGCCGATGGAGCAGACCGTCGCCGTCGGGGACGGCGCCAATGACATCGATATGCTCAATGCGGCCGGACTCGGCGTCGCCTTCAACGCCAAGCCCGCGCTGCGCGAGGTCGCCGATGCGGCCCTGTCCCACCCCTATCTCGACGCGGTGCTGTTCATCCTCGGCGTCACCCGAGACGAGGTGGAGGCCGCTGATGCCCGTGATGGCGGCATCCGCCGCGTGCCACTCATCGGCACCTGAGCCACGTCGCGGGAATGCGGCGGGCGTTACGAAGCTTGCACTCGAGGACGTGCGGCGAGGCCGGTGTCGCCGTCCGCACGGGAGTTGTCGTTGACGATCGAGGTGGAGTGATGTCGAGTATCCCGGAGAGCACCGCCGGAGTTCGGGACGGTGGTACGGCGGAGACCGAATTGTCCACGGGCATCGAGGGTTTCCGCATCCGGCACGCGGAACTGGCGCGCGGCTACGGCGGTCTCGGCGATCCAGCGGATCCCGCCTTGGTGCAGGCCATGCAGATGGTGCTGCACATCCCCAAGGCCGACCCGCCGCAGCGCAGTGCGCTGCTGGCGGCCGCAGCGGCGGCCACGGTGGCGCTGTGCCTGGACGAGCGGGTCGGGCCCGAGGGGGAGTGGGCGCAACGGTTCCTGGCCTGGAAGCGCTCGCGGATCCGCAAGGTGGCGCGGCGGGCGCGCGGTGCACAATGGCTGGCCGCCAACGAGGTCGACGGAGTGACTGTCGAGGTGGACGGTGCGCAGGCGCGGGCATTCGTGCCAGGGCCGGTGGGCGCGATTGATCCGCGGATCAATCGACTGCAGATCAATGGCACCGACCTCGAGCACGACGATCCCGGGCCCGTGGATCCCGAACTGCCGGTGCTGTGGGTGAACGCGAAGCTCGGTATGACCCTCGGCAAGGCCGCCGCACAGGTCGGTCACGCCAGCATGTTGCTCGCCGGTGCGCTCACGGTGGACCAGGCCCGGTTGTGGTCGGAGCGCGAGTTCCGCTGCGCGGTACGCGAATCCGGACCGGAGCACTGGGCGGCACTGTGCGAGCAGGTGTCTCGCGGCAATGCCGTCGCAGTGCGCGATGCCGGTTTCACCGAGGTCGCGCCGGGCTCGATAACGGTGATCGCGGTACCCGGACACTCCGGACAAGACTGATCCACTGATCCGCCGCGGTGAATCGCCTCGCACACGATTCACATTCCAGGCTCCACAATCGATTGCATTTCGTAGATATTTCGCTGTTCGGCGTTAGGGGATTCGCCCAGGGCCGATCTGGGTACGTTCGACGGAACAGGACCGCCCGCACGCAACTCGCCGGAGGCCATGATGATGACGACGCTGTTGGTGATACTCGCCGTTTGGGTAGGGTGCTCGATTCCATTGGCCCTGATCGTCGCGCGGATGTTCCGCTCCACCGATGAGCCCCCGAACAATCCGCCGGGTGCGGTGCGCGCGCCGTCCGCGTCCTCGCGTCGCCGCACGGTCGAGCGGCCCCGTCGTGCCGACCGGCATGGGCCGGTCGTACGAACGCAGCACATTTGAGCCAAGATGGAGCCCGTGCCGCAACCGGATCCCGATCTGCTCATTGATTTCACCGACGTGACCATCCGACGCTCGGGTCACACCCTCGTCGGCCCGGTCACCTGGCAGGTCGAGCTCGACGAACGCTGGGTGGTCCTCGGACCCAACGGCGCGGGCAAGACCTCGCTGCTCCGCATGGCCGCCGCTGAAGTGCATCCGACCTCGGGCATTGCCCATCTGCTCGGTGAGGTGATCGGCAAAACCGATGTCAGCGAGCTACGCCCGCGCATCGGATTGTCCTCGGCCGCGGTGGCCAGCCGGATTCCGCGCGACGAGAAGGTCAGCGATCTGGTGGTCTCCGCGGGCTATGCGGTGCTCGGCCGCTGGCGGGAGCGCTACGACGATGTCGATACCGACCGCGCGATCGACATGCTGGAGAGCCTGGGCGCCGAACATCTTTCCGATCGCACCTACGGGACACTGTCCGAGGGTGAGCGCAAGCGGGTCCTGATCGCCCGCGCGATGATGACCGATCCGGAGCTGCTGCTGCTCGATGAGCCCGCCGCCGGTTTGGATCTCGGCGGGCGTGAGGAATTGGTGGAACGCCTCGGCGATCTGGCCGCGGATCCCGATTCGCCCGCGACAGTGCTGGTGACCCACCATGTCGAGGAGATTCCGCCGGGGTTCACCCACGGTCTGCTGCTGAACGAGGGTGCGGTGGTCGCGCAGGGTTTGCTGCCCGACGTGCTGACCTCGGAGAACCTGAGCGAGGCCTTCCGTCAGTCGATCGCACTCGACCGCGTCGACGGACGCTACTTCGCCCGTCGCGCCCGTCGCCTCGGTCGGCACCGCTCCCGCTGACGATCCGCCGAGCGTAGTGATACGGCGGTCCCGCAGAATCGCCGAGCCGCCTTGTGACTACCTTCGTCGACGGGGTGACCGAGCAGCGGGCCGGTGGGGTGTGGGATTACGCCGTAAAACAAGCGAGCGTTAGGGTGCAGGGGTGAGTGAGACAAACGCGCAGGCCGACTCGCCGACAATGCCGTCGCCCAAGGATGCGTCGACGGTGATGTTGGTGCGCGACGGTGCCGCCGGGCCGGAGGTGTTCCTGCAGCGCCGGGTCGGGGCGATGGCCTTCGCCGCCGGTATGACCGTTTTCCCGGGCGGCGGGGTCGACCCCTCGGACGGGACCGCCGATATCGAGTGGGCCGGACCCGAACCCGCTTGGTGGGCCGAGAAATTCGGCACCACCGAACCACGGGCCAAGGCGCTGGTCGCCGCCGCCGTGCGCGAAACCTTCGAGGAATGCGGTGTGCTGCTGGCCGGTCCGACCGCCGATACCGTCGTCTCCGACACCACCGGTTACCACGATGCCCGAGGCAGACTGGAGCGGCGCGAGGTATCACTCGCGGCGTTCCTCGCCGAGGAGAAGTTGGTGCTGCGCGCGGACCTGCTTCGGCCGTGGGCGAATTGGATCACCCCGGTGATCGAGCCGCGGCGTTATGACACCCGGTTCTTCGTCGCGGTGCTGCCGCATGGGCAGTTGGCCGACGGCGCGACCTCGGAGGCGGCCGAGGTGCAGTGGCGCACCGCGGCGGAGGCGCTGGCACGCTGGCGCGCAGGCACCGACATTCTGTTGCCGCCGACCTGGGCGCAGCTGGACGCCATCGGCGAATTCGGTTCCACCGCGGAGATTCTGGCCCTCGACAAGGTGGTCGAACCGATCATGCCGGTGCTCTCCGGCCCCGACGGGCAGCAGGTGCTCGAATTCCCGAACAACCAGCGGTACTTCGCCGATCTTCCGGATGCCAGCAGGCTCAAGGGATCCGTGCGGCCGTGAGGCAGTAGGTTTCCTGCCATGGCCGAATTCGTCACCCTTGAGCTGCCCGAGGATTCCGCTGTGCGCGGCGTCGCCGTCCTCCGGATCGATCGCCCGCCGCTGAACCTGTTGAATGCGCAGGTGGTGCTGGAGGTAGCCGAGGCGGCCGCGGTCGTCGCCGCGCATCCCGGGGTCGCGGCGCTGGTCGTCTACGGCGACGAGCGGGTCTTCTCGGCGGGTGACGATCTCGCCGAACTCTCCGGCCGCACCCAGGACCAGGCCGACGCGATGGCCGCGGATCTGCAGGCTGCGCTCGGCTGCCTGGCCAAGGTGCCTCAGCCCACCGTCGCCGCGATCAGCGGCTACTGCCTCGGCGGGGGTCTGGAGCTGGCCCTCGCCGCCGACCGACGCGTCATCGGTGACAATGTCAAACTCGGTCTGCCCCAGATCAAGGCGGGTCTCATTCCGCTCGCGGGCATCCGCCGCCTGGCATTGCTGATCGGTCCGGGTCCCGCCAAGGATCTCGTCTATACCGGCCGCTTCGTCGGACCCGACGAGGCGCGCACCCTCGGCTTGGTCGATGAGGTCGTCGCCCCCGACGACGTCTACACCGCCGCCATGCGCTGGGCCGAGCAGTTCACCGACGGCCCCGCCCGCGCCCTCGCTGCCGCCAAGGCGGTCTTCGAAGCAGGCCCGCACGGCCTCGACCGAGCCCGCACCGAATGGACCGCGCTGTTCGGCACCGAGGACCGCCGCATCGGCACCGAGTCATACCTGGCCGACGGTCCAGGTTCGGCGGCATTCGTCGGGCGCTGACACGGTCCGAACGGCTCGCGCCCGGTTCTGAGCGTTACCGGAGACCATAAACGGGAACACGTTCCTGTCGCCTGGGCCGTGCGGCTCCGGCGTCGTTCAACGATCACGAGCGCCGCTCGAACCGCAGCTCGATGGACGCATCCAGTGATCGCGGCGGCGGGTCGGTAGATCATCGGGCAGGTTCAGAACCAGAACGAGTCTCGGGGGACGGGTGGCAATCCGAAATTAGGCCGTACTCACTGGTCCGCTGCAGACGCGCGGCGGCGGGTTGGCTAGGCTTGCCCACCATGACGGTCCACCCCGATGACCCGGCGCCGAACCCGCATGCCACTGAGGCCGAGGTCGAAGCTGCGCTGAAGGATACGAAGCTCGCCCAGGTGCTCTACCACGACTGGGAAGCCGAGACCTATGACGACAAATGGTCGATTTCGTATGACGAGCGCTGTATCGACTATGCCCGCGGCCGGTTCGACGCCGCGGTCGGTCCCGCGCCGCTGCCGTACGCGCGTGCGCTGGAACTGGGCTGTGGTACCGGCTTCTTCCTGCTGAACCTCATGCAGGGCGGCGTCGCGAAGTCCGGTTCGGTCACCGACCTGTCGCCGGGCATGGTGAAAGTCGCACTGCGCAATGCCGAGCACCTCGGGCTCGATGTCGACGGTCGGGTGGCCGACGCCGAGACCATCCCGTACGAGGACGACACCTTCGACCTCGTCGTCGGCCACGCGGTGCTGCACCACATCCCGGATGTGGAGTTGGCGGTCAAGGAGTGCCTGCGCGTGCTCAAGCCGGGTGGGCGTTTCGTTTTCGCCGGTGAACCGACCACTGCGGGCAATTTCTACGCTCGCTGGCTGGGCCGCATCACCTGGAAGGCCACCACCACCGTGACCAAGCTGCCCGCACTGTCGGGGTGGCGGCGTCCGCAGGCCGAATTGGACGAATCCTCGCGCGCCGCGGCGCTGGAGGCGGTCGTGGACCTGCACACCTTCGATCCCAGCGAGCTCGAGGCGATGGCTCGTCGCGCGGGCGCCGCCGAGGTCAAGGCGAGCACCGAGGAGTTCGCCGCGGCGTTGTGGGGCTGGCCGGTGCGCACCTTCGAGGCGGCCGTGCCGGACGAGAAGCTGACCATGGGCTACCGGATGGCGATGTACCGCGCGTGGCTGCGGCTGAGCTGGCTGGACGAGAACGTCATGCGCCGGGTGGTGCCGCGTCGGTTCTTCTACAACGCCATGATCACCGGTGTGAAGCCGGGCTCCGCAGCCAAATAACCGGGCCGCTGAAGTAGTGGGCTATTCCTTCGGCCGCGAGGATGTCGCCTTCCTCGGCAGCGCGGCGGGTAATGCCGCGCTGGCCGAGGTGGACCGGCTGGAGTTGACCCCGGCGACGCTTCTGCGCGATCTGGAGCGGGTGCGTCGCGAGTTCGGCGCGCGGTCGGGCGCGCTCATCGAAACCGTGCGCCTACGCCGCCGCGCCGCGGCCAAGCTGGACGACAGCGGACAGTGGCTGTTCACCGACGACGCGCTGCAGCAGGCGACCCCGACGCTGGTGGCGCGCCACCGCGCCGACCGGCTTTCCGGGCGCGCCGTACACGACGTCACCTGCTCGATCGGTGCGGAACTCGCCGCGCTGACCCGCACCTGCCCCTCGGTACTCGGCAGCGACCTCGACGACGTGCGCCTGTCGATGGCCGCGCACAACCTCGCCGACTCCCGAAATATCCTGCTGGCCAAGGCCGATGCCCTCACCCCGTGCAGCACCGGCACCGTCGTCATCGCCGATCCGGCCCGCCGCGCGGACGGCCGCCGCACCCACGATCCGGCCAAACTGCAACCCCCGCTGCCGGACCTCTTGGCCGCCTATCCCGGTCGTGACCTGGCCGTAAAGTGTGCTCCGGGATTGGATTTCGACCGCCTCGGCTGGTCCGGCGAAATCGAGGTCGTCTCTCTCGACGGCGCGGTCCGCGAGGCCTGTCTGTGGTCGGCGGGGCTGTCCGCGCCCGGCGTCACCCGCCGCGCCACGGTCCTGTCCACCCGCGCCGAACCCGCCACCTATACCGACGCTGCCCCCGACGATATCCCCCAACGGGACCCCGGCGAGTGGATCATCGACCCCGACGGCGCCATCGTGCGCGCGGGCCTGGTCCGCCACTACGCCGCCGAACACGGCCTCTGGCAACTGGATCCCCGCATCGCCTACCTCACCGGTGACAGCGTCCCCGAGGGCGTTCGCGGCTTCCGTATCGTCGAGCGTCTGGAACTGCGCGAGAAGACTCTGCGCCAGGAACTGACCCGCCGCGACTGCGGCACCCTCGAAATCCTCGTCCGCGGTGTCGACATCGACCCCGATACCCTCCGCAAACGCCTCAAACTCCGCGGCACCGCCCCCTACACCCTGGTCCTCACCCGCATAGCCCGCACCGCCGCCGCTTTTCTCTGCACCCCCGCCTGACCACCCGAATTCACCCGATCAAGACTCCATCTTCTTGACGATCTTCTGGACGGTGAGCCAGGTGCGGGTGGTGATGTCCTTGCTGTAGGTCTTCTCGAGCCACGCCATGAAGTCCGGGGTGCGGGGTTCGGTGTTGTCGATGACCGCGAGAACGGCGCGGGCGAGGGAGTCATAGCCGACGATTTGGACGCCGGGTTCGGTGTGCTTACGCAGTTCCTCGGCGACATTCGGCGGGGCGTGCTTGAGGAAAGTCGTGATGAGATAGGTTTCGCGGCCGTGGGTCAGGCCCGGGAACGGATCGGTATCGAGCAGGTCGCGCAGCTCATCGTAGGTGCGGACGATGGTGCCGCCCGGGATCCCGAGTTCGCTGCTCAGCGCGCCCTGGATGCGGGCTTCCAACTTCGCGATATCGGCTTCCGCGGTGCGGAACACCACATTGCCGCTGGCCAATATCGTCGCGACCTTCTCGAAGCCCAGTCCCTCGAAAACCCCACGCAGCTTCTCGCCCTTCATATTGGGGTTGGTCGGCATGATCCCGCGCAACAGCGCCGCGTACCTGTTCATAGCGCTGACCGTACCGACCCACACCGACACGCATCGGCGTGCTGCCCCTCCGAAATCGCACGAGCCCCGGTTCCATGGGGGAATCCGGGGCTCGGCCGTTACGGCGGCGCTGCGGCGACTACACCGACTGGGCGGCGCCGTTCTTCTTGCGTTCGATATCTTCCAGCGCGGCAATGTATTTGGCGCGCTCCTCGGCGCCCGCCTCCCACGTCGCCTTGCGGTTCTTGACGACCTTGGCCGGCGCGCCGACGGCGATGCTGTAATCCGGAATCTCGCCCTTGACCACCGCGTGCGCGCCGAGGACACAGCCTCGGCCGACGCGGGTCTCGCGCAGTACGGTCACCTTGGCGGCGATCCAGGTGTCCGGGCCGATGCGGACCGGACTCTTGACGATGCCCTGATCCTTGATCGGCATGGTGATGTCATCCATGCGATGGTCGAAATCGCAGATATAGCACCAGTCCGCGACCAGGGTGGACTCGCCGATCTCGATATCGAGGTAGGTGTTGACCACGTTGTCCTTGCCGAAGACGACCTTGTCGCCGATGCGCAGCGATCCCTCGTGGCAGCGAATGGCATTGCCGTCGCCGATATGCACCCAGCGGCCGATCTCCATCCGGCTCAACTCGGGGGTCGCGTGGATCTCGACGCGCTTGCCGAGGAAGACCATGCCGCGCAGCACGATATGCGGGTTGGCCGCCTTGAATTTGAACAGTCGGTAATACCGCACCAGATACCAAGGCGTGTACGCCTTGTTCGTGAGCACCCAGCGCAGCGACGCCAGCGTCAGAAATCGCGCTTGCTGCGGATCCCGGCGGCGCGAGCCGCGCCACCGCGAGCGCAACGGTGCGCCCCACATGCTCGTCACGAACTCATCTCCTGTCGTGGTTGTTCGGTCGTGACCCGACCCGGTCGCGACCGACTAGAGCTTATCCCCTCGTAAAACACCGCCGGGACCCGTACAACCTCGGCCGCCCCTCCCGTACAGTGACTGCTGCGCCGCCGACGGCGGCGGCGGCGAACCTCCACGCGGGCAACCCGGTCTAGGTGGTGCGTGCGCGGGGGTCGACACGCTTTTGGTCTCGTCCCGAGCGGTCAACGACGACAGGAGTGCAGCAGGTGCGAAGCGGCGGCGTACTGGCGAACCCGGCGCGCGGGCTGACCTTGTTCCGACTGCGGGCCGCGGCGGCGCTGGCCGCGGTCGGCGCGCTGGCCCTGACGGGCTGCGGCACCGATGTCGACGACATCACCGTCGGGTCGGGCGCGGGCTGGACCGCCGCACATCACGACGGCCGCAACAGTGGCTCCAGCCCGGTCACCGGCTCGCGCAAACTGTCGTTGAGCTGGTCGCGACCGGTCGGCGGGCCGATCGAGCAGGGCGTGACGGTCGGTCCGGACGGGCAGATGTTCGTCACTACCCTGACCCCGAACAACTGCGCCATTCTCTCGCTGCAGATGCCGACCGGCCGTAAGCGTTTCTGCAATCCGCTCGGACCGAGCGCGATTTCGGCGCCCCCGGTGGTCGACAGCGGCAATAACGTCTACGTCGGTGACGACAGCGGGTTCAGTGCGTTCAACTCCATCGGGCAGCCGCGTTGGCGGACTCCCGTTGCGGGCGTGCCGGTTTCGGCGCAGTTCACCAGCGACGGGAACATTCTGACGGTCACCCAGTCCGGTCAGGTGGACGTGTTGAGCCGCCAGACCGGCGAACGCGTCGTCGCCACCGCCCAGCTGCTCGGCGAGCCCGATTACCTCGGGTATCCGGATCTGACCCGCCCCGCATCGGGTCAGGGCCTCGACGACTGCACCACCGGCGGACCACAGTGCCCGGTCTCCAATATCTCGCCGATCGATCCGACGAGCGGTCGGTTCTTCGTCACGCTGTGGAAGCCGGGTAAGCCGACTGCCGCGCTGGTCGCTTTGCGCTATGCCGACAACAAGATTCAGCAGGAGTGGAGCGCCGATATGCTCGGCCAGGGCAGCGCGACCAGCCCGACGCTGTCCGCCGACGGCGACACCGTCTACGTCGGCGATAACACCGGTCGCCTCATCGCGGTCGACGCCGCCGACGGTCGCACCAAGTGGGTGCAGCCCCTGCAATTCACTCCGCGCGGCGGTATTTCGGTCTCCAGCGACGGCCTGATCATCCCGTCCGGTGACGACGGCTACCTGCTCGCCCTGCGCGATAAGGGCGATGCCGCCGAGATCGTCTGGGAGCGTAAGGATCTCACCCTGCGCGGTACCCCAGTCCAGACCGCGGGCGACACCGGCTACACCGCCGCCGCCATCGGCGACGGCATCAACCTCATCACCTTCGACACCGAAACCGGCGCCACTGTCGACTCCGATGCGCTGCCCGACGCCAAGGGCACCACCACCGGCACCGCCATCGGCCCCAAGGGCGAGGTAGTTCTCGCCACCCGGATCGGCGAGATCTTCACCTTCGAGCCGGAGCAGTAACCGCGCAGGACTCGAGTGCACCGCGGCGCCCACAAATGTCGCGCCGCGCACGAAATTGCTTGGAATCGAGTGCGCGGCGGGCGAATTCGTGCGCCCAGCGGTCCCTACTGCGGATCGCGCTCCGGGAGCGGGCGTTCGATGATGGTGGGGCGGCCGAGGGGGTTGCGGACGCGGCGTTTGGCCGAGGAGTAGACCAGGGCGGTTTCGGCGGCGACCACGTCCCACGCGAAATCGGCGGTGAGGCGTTCGCGGGCCGCGTAGGCGCGGTCTTGTGTGGCGGCCGGATCGTCGAGGGTGGCGCGGACGGCCTCGACGATGCCGTCGACATCCGCGGGTTCGAAGGATGCACCGGTGACGCCGTCGATGACGGCCTCGCCGAGTCCGCCCGCGGTCGAGGTGACCAGTGGGGTGCCCGCGGCGGCGGCCTCGAGGGCAACGATGCCGAAGGGTTCATAGCGGCTCGGCAGCACGATGGCGTCGGCGCCGTGCAGCCAGCCGAGCAGTTCCTCGTGACCGAGCTGTCCCGCGAAGGTGACCCCGCGCGCGACCCGGTGCACGCGGGCGCGCTCGCGCAGCCATTCGAACTGGGTGCCGATGCCCGCGATGGTCAGTGTGGTGCCGGGGTGGGCGCGGCGAATGCGCGGTAGCGCGGCGATCGCGTCCTGCACACCCTTCTCGTACTCGAGCCGCCCCACATAGAGCAGGCGCGGCGGACCGGTACGCGGGGCGCGCGGCCGAAAGGTCCACGCGCCGACGTCGATTCCGTTGCGGATCACCGTCATCGGAATGCGCTCGGGTCCGTAGAGGCGTTCCACCTCGTCCTGCATCGAGGTCGAGCAGGTGATCAGCGCGTCGGATTCGTTGGCCAGCCACCACTCGACCGAATGCACCTGCTTGTTGACGCGGCCCGAGACCCAACCGCTGTGCCGCCCGGCCTCGGTGGCGTGGATGGTCGACACCAGTGGCACGTCGTAGTACTCGGCCAGTGCGATCGACGGATGCGCGACCAGCCAATCGTGCGCGTGCACGACATCCGGAATCCAGCCGTCGCCGATGCCGGGCTTACCGAGCGCGACACCGGCGCGCACCATCGCGTGGCCCATGGCCAGTGTCCAGGCGAGCATGTCCTCGCCGAAGTCGAAGCACGGCGGATCCTCGGCGACCGCGACCACCAGCACGCCCTCGGCGATGAAGGACTGGGTGGGGTGGGTCGTGGAGTCGGTGCCGGAGGGTCGGCGGGCGAGTACGACCACTTCGTGGCCCGCCGCAGCCAATTCGACCGCCAAGTGATGCACATGGCGGCCCAACCCACCGACCACTACCGGTGGGTACTCCCACGACACCATCAAGATCTTCATGAATGTCCTTCTCGAGCGGAGTCTCGGTCCGCGATCGCCAGCCGCCGTGCGTCCAAACTCGGAAAGAACCCGTCGGCCGCCCCCCATCCTGCCGCCAACTGGTGTGCTTTGGCGACCTGACCCGCGCCGACGGCGGCCGCGATCTCCCGCACGGCGTGTGCGTGCCGGTGCGCTCGGTCGCGTGCGTAGCCTGCCGCGGAGTCCTTGCTGACCATGAAGGCCCAGTCACTGGAGACGGTGAGGATGGCCTCGCGCAGCAGCTGATCGGCAACCGGATCGCGCAGTGCGACACCGCCGTCCGCGGCCCGCATCTTGTCGACCGTATCGAGGGTGAGGCGCACGATCTCGTCGTTGAGTTCCACCAGGTCTTTGACCTGGTCTCCGGCCCAGACCCGCCAGTCCTTACCCGAACCCCAGGAGGAATCGGCCAGCGGCACCGGCGCGCCGACGAACCCGCGCGCGCGAGCATCGGCCAAGGTCCCGACCGTGACGCCCGCCTCGGGCAGCGCCCGCAACACCTGGGCGAGCCACTGCGGCCCCTCGTGCCACCAGTGCCCGAACAGTTCGGTGTCGAAGGCGGCGACGACCAGGGCCGGGCGGCCGATCCGCGCGGATTCGCTGATCAGACGCTCGCGCACGGTCCGAACGAAATCGTCGACATCGCGGACCACCGCCGCGGCCGCCAGCTCCGGATCGTAGGGCGCCTTGTCCGGACCGGCCACCGTTTTGCCGGTGACCCGGGACGGTTTGAGACCCGTCGCGTGGTCATAGTGATGAAAGTCACGGTAGGCGCTCTGGCCCGGATAGCCGGATTTGGGCGACCAAACCCGGTAGCTCACATGCAGATCCCGCCCGAAGGCCACCACATCCGACTCGCGGACCGGGCGGCCGAGGGTGGTGTCACCGTGCAATGCGGGTCCATCGACCATGAAATGTGTCACACCGGCGGCGGCGTATCCGGTCTCCATACCGGGGGTGTAGCCGCATTCGGGCGCCCAGATTCCGGTGGGGGTATGGCCCCAGCGATGCCGGGCGTCGGACAGGCCCTCGCTCAGCTGGAATGCGCGCAGTCGCGGATCGAGCAGCGGCTGGAACGGGTGCGCGAGCGGGCCGCCGAGCAGTTCGATGGCTTCGGCGTCGATGAGCTGACGCCACACCGGAGCCGCGCCATGGCGCCAGTGCCGTTCGAATTCCGCGAGTGCCGCACCGGCCAGCCGATGTTCGTGACTGCCGAGCGCGATATTGCCGGCGAGCGCGGCTTCGTCGGCGCGCAGCTGCCAGTTGCCGAGCCAATGGTGCATACCGGCGAGGCAATGCAGGTCGTCGAGCTGGGCGGCGAGCACCGGCGTGATGCCGAGGCTGAGCAGATGCGAACGGCCTTCCGCGGCAAGGGTTCTCAGCGCCTCGACGACGGGAAGGTAAGAGGCGGCCC
Source organism: Nocardia sp. CA-107356 (assembly GCF_050946365.1). Classification (NCBI taxonomy): domain Bacteria; kingdom Bacillati; phylum Actinomycetota; class Actinomycetes; order Mycobacteriales; family Nocardiaceae; genus Nocardia; species Nocardia sp. CA-107356. The sequence continues at coordinate 2,292,866 of NZ_CP191992.1, forward strand.
AGGATTGGTAGAGCCATTCCTCGCCGACCGGCCAGCGGCCGTGGTTGGCCAGCCAGGGCAGATGGGAATGCAGGACCAGGGTGAACTGGCCGGGAACATCGTGTCTGCTCAAGATTTCACCGCGATGGCGACCAGGTCGAGGCTCGCATCGATATCATCGGTGATCAGCGCGAAATCGTCGATGGCGACCGCGGCGACGTCGGCGGTGAGCTCGGCGGGCCACGGCTCACCGGCCAGCGCGCGCTCGATCTGGGCATCGATGAACGAGCCGCCGTGCTTGGCGTCCAACGCTTTCAGGGTCGGGCCGTGGTGCACACCGGTCATCAGTGTGACCCGGAAACCGGAGTCGACGAGCAGTTCGGTGAGTTCGTCGGCATTGAGTTCCCGGGTGTGGAACGGGTTGAGCGGGGTATCGCGGCCGGGGGAGAAGGTGATCCGGTTCGGCGTGCTGATCAGCAGTTCGCCGCCGGGCCGCAGCACCCGCAGGCATTCCCGAACGAACTGGCCCTGGTCCCAAAGGTGTTCGATCACTTGGAAATTCACCACGACATCGACCGATTCGGCATCGAGCGGCAGCTCGGCGAGGTTGCCCTGGATCATCTCGACGCGCGGGTAGCGCGCACGCACATGTGCGACCGCGCTGGTGTCGTAATCCAAGCCGATCACCGTGGTGGCCACGTCGGCGATCATGTTCGCGCCGTAACCCTCGCCGGATCCGGCCTCGAGCACCGTCTTTCCCACACAATGCTGGAGCAGTCGCGCATAGACGATCTCGTGCCGACGGAACCAGTAGTTCTCCTCGGCGATGCCGGGTACGGTCCGCTCGCCGGTCAGCGGCAACGGCTCGACGGCCGACTCGGGAGTAATGCCCGGGGTGTTGCCCACTGCGGCAGGGATCACAGCCTCGCTCATCGCTCCGACGTTACTGGTACGGGTTTTAGCCGGACACCCGCACCCGGTAGGCGTCGATCAGCGGCTACGTCCGGTCCTCCGGCATCGCGCACCATATCGTCTGCCATGGTGTTGTGAGAGAGAAGCGTCTAAGTTACCCATGAGTAACTTAACGTAGGGTAGTGTCACGCCCTGAGCTACAAACAAGGACGTACGGCCCAGTTCGTGCGACCACCACACACGTGTAACCAGAACAGGAGGTCGACGAAGACCGATGCCGAACATCGTCGTACTCATCAAGCAGGTTCCCGACACCTGGTCCGAGCGCAAGCTGACCGACGGTGACTTCACCCTCGACCGCGAGGCCGCCGACGCCGTCCTCGACGAGATCAACGAGCGCGCCGTCGAAGAAGCGCTGCTGATCAAGGAGGCTCAGGGCGGCGAGGTCACCGTGCTGGCCGCCGGTCCGGACCGTGCCAGCGAGGCCATCCGCAAGGCGCTGTCCATGGGCGCCGACAAGGCCATCCACATCAACGATCCGGCGATCCACGGCTCCGACGCCGTGCAGACCGCCTGGGTGCTGGCCAGCGCGCTGGGCCAGGTCGAGGGTGTCGAGCTGGTCATCGCGGGCAACGAGGCCACCGACGGCCGCGCCGGTGCCGTTCCCGCGATCATCGCCGAGTACCTCGGCCTGCCGCAGCTGACGCACCTGCGCAAGCTGACCGTCGACGGCACCAAGATCACCGGTGAGCGGGAGACCGACGAGGGCGTGTTCAAGCTGGAGGCCACCCTCCCGGCCATCGTCAGTGTCACCGAGAAGATCAACGAGCCGCGCTTCCCCTCCTTCAAGGGCATCATGGCCGCGAAGAAGAAGGAAGTGCAGACCTTCACGCTGGCCGACCTGGGCGTCGACCCGTCGACCGTCGGTGTCGCCAACGCGGGCACCGCCGTCACCGCGGCTACCCCGAAGCCCCCGCGCACCGCGGGCGAGAAGATCGCGGACGAGGGCGACGGCGGTACCAAGATCGCCACGTACCTGGTCGGTCAGAAGATCATCTGATCCCGCCCGAGACTGCTTAGGAGAGAACACAAATGGCAGAAGTACTTGTGCTCGTCGAGCACGCCGACGGTGCGATCAAGAAGGTCAGCACCGAACTGCTCACCGCCGCGGCCGCGCTCGGTGAGCCCGCCGCCGTCGTGACCGGCCCGGCCGGTACCGGTGAGAAGCTGGCCGACGCGCTCGCCGCCGCCGGTGCCGCGAAGATCTACATCGCCGAATCCGACGATGTCGAGAACTTCCTGGTGACCCCGAAGGTCGACGTGCTCGCCGGTCTGGTCGAGTCGGTCTCCCCGGCCGCCGTGATCGTCGCCGCCACCGCCGAGGGTAAGGAGGTGTCGGGCCGCCTCGCCGCGCGCATCGGCTCCGGCCTGCTCGTCGACGTCATCGACGTCAAGTCCGACGGCTCGGTCGTGCACTCCATCTTCGGTGGCGCGTTCACCGTCGACGCCAAGGCCACCGGCGATGTGCCGGTGATCTCGGTGCGTCCGGGTGCCGTCGAGGCCACGGCCGCCGCCGGTGCGGGTGAGAAGGTCACCGTCGAGGTGCCCGCGCAGGAAGAGGGCGTCGTCAAGGTCGTCTCCCGCGAGCCGATCGTCGGTGGCGACCGTCCGGAGCTCACCGAGGCGAGCATTGTCGTCTCCGGTGGTCGCGGTGTCGGTTCCGCCGACAAGTTCGCGGTCGTCGAGGCGCTGGCCGACTCGCTCGGTGCCGCCGTCGGCGCCTCGCGTGCCGCCGTCGACTCGGGCTACTACCCGGGCCAGTTCCAGGTCGGTCAGACCGGTAAGACGGTCTCCCCGCAGCTCTACATCGCCCTCGGCATCTCCGGCGCCATCCAGCACCGCGCGGGTATGCAGACCTCGAAGACCATCGTCGCGGTCAACAAGGACGAAGAGGCCCCGATCTTCGAGATCGCGGACTACGGCATCGTCGGCGACCTGTTCAACGTCGCCCCGCAGCTGACCGAAGCCGTCAAGGCGCACAAGGGCTAGTGCTGGTCCGCCTCCGCGAGTATTCGGGGGGCGGGTCGTGTGCGAGCGGACGCTGTCGCCCGGCTTGCGGAGTCGGTAGCCGAGTTGGCTCGTACCGGTGAGTTACCCGTGGCTCGCCAAATCTGTTGTTGCGTAAGCAGCTCCAGGTTTGGCGAGCTTTCGCATTTCCAGGGTGCGCTAACCTGCGAGTATGGCTGTTCCTACGACTCGGATGCTGGTGCTCGCGGTGGTGCGGCTGCTGCAGCCGGTGCACGGTTATGACGTTCGGCGCGAGTTGTTGTCCTGGCATGCCGACGATTGGGCGAATGTGAAGCCCGGATCGGTCTACGGGGCGCTGAATACGCTACAGCGCGAGAAGCTCATCGAGGTGGAGGGCGTCGGGCAGGCGGGGGCGCGCCCGGAGCGGACCACCTATCGCCTGACCATCGAGGGGGAGAAGGTATTCGGGGAGATGGTGCGCGAGGCGATATGGTCCTCCGAACAGCCGAAGAATCCGTATTTCGCGGCGGTGGCTTTGCTGCCGCACCTGCCGCGCGAGGAGGTCGTGGCGGCGATGCGCGGGCGCGTTCTGAAGTTCGAATCGGATCTGGTCTTCCTGGAGCGCGAGGAGCAGCGGATCCTCGCGGGCAGCGGCAATCCGGCGGAGACCGAACCGCATCATGTCGCCGATGCCATGCGGCTGGCCGCCGACCACGTCCGGGCGGATCTGACCTGGACGCGCAAGACCTTGGAGCGCATCGAGAATGGTGAGCTGGATGTGTGGACGAACTGGTCGAGGGTGGACGGCGGGCCGATGACGGTCAAGTGATGCCATCTCTATTGATCAAGTCTGAATAGTAAAGCTTGACTATTTAGTCGATCGTTTCTACCGTTGTTCAGGTGGAAACGATCGACTCCGTTCGCGCACGCACCAGCACCTCGGTGATCCGGGTGCGCGGGCTGTCGCGAACCTTTGCAACCAAAACCGGCCCCGTACAAGCGGTTACGGGCGTCGACTTCGATGTCTACGAGGGCGAGATCCTCGGTCTGCTCGGCCCCAACGGCGCGGGTAAGACCACGGCACTGCGGATGCTCAGCACCCTCATCGCCCCGACCGCGGGCGAGGCCGTCATCGCCGGCGCGGATCTCCGGGCCGAGCAGCGGACCGTGCGTTCGCGCATCGGCTACGTCGCCCAAGGCGGCATGACCAATGACGATGCCCTGGTCATCGACGAACTGGTACTGCAGGCAAGGCTTTTCGGGTTGAGCAAGGCGCAGGCCACGCGCAATGCGGAAGAACTACTGGTGGCGCTGGACCTGGACGGACTGGGGCAGCGCAAATGTAATCAGCTCTCCGGTGGCCAGCGCCGGCGCGTGGATATCGCACTCGGTCTGGTGCACGGACCGAATCTGATCTACCTCGATGAGCCGACCAGCGGCCTCGATCCGCAGAGCCGGGCCAATCTGTGGGAGCACATCGAGCGCCTGCGTGCACGAGGCACCACGGTCGTGCTCACCACCCACTACCTGGACGAGGCCGACGCGCTGTGCGACCGCCTGCTGATCATGGACCACGGCGGCATCGTCGCCGAGGGCTCGCCCGATGAACTCAAGCGGCGCATCTCGGGTGATGTGGTGAGCTTCGAAATCGAGGACGGCCATGCCGATCTCGCGCTCCAGATCGCCGAGTCGGTGCTGCAAGTGCGCTCGCTGGTGCGCTCGGAGGATGTGGGTGCCGATCGCATCGGCGCGACCCTGGTGCATCTCACCGTGGATCGCGGCGAAACCGCGGTGGTCCCCCTATTGCGTGCCATGGACGAGCGCGGTCTCGTGCCCGGTGCGCTCACTGTCAAACGTCCCAGCCTCGACGATGTCTTTCTCACCATTACGGGGCGTTCGCTGCGGGAGGCGAGTCACTCATGAGGTTCATGCGCGAGACCGGACTGATCTTCTGGTCCCAGCTGCGGGCGAATCTGCGAAATCCGGTGTGGGTCTTGATCGGTCTGTCACAGCCGGTGCTGTATCTGGTGCTGTTCGGACCGCTGGTCAAGGGGATCGCGCCGGCGTTGGGGCCGGATTCGGACCCGTGGGAGTTGCTCACACCGGCGCTGGTCATCCAGACCGGGCTGTTCGGCGCGATCTATGTCGGATTCAGCATTGTGGCGGAGTTGCGCGCGGGGGTGGTCGAACGACAGCGGGTCACTCCGGCGAGCCGAGGAGCGTTGCTGACCGGGCGTGTGCTCAAGGATATGGTCGTGCTGGTCGTGCAGGCGCTGGTGCTCGTGGGAGTTGCCATGGCGGCCTTCGGAGTTCGGCCGGATCCACTGGGGATGGTGCTGTCGGTGCTGCTGATCGCGGTGATGGCCGCAGGTTTGGCTGCGGCGTCCTATGCGCTCGGGCTGTGGGCCAAGTCCGAGGATGTGCTCGCCTCGGTGCTCAACAGCCTCGCGGTGCCGCTGATGCTGCTGTCCGGCATCCTGCTGCCGTTGAGCGTCGGGCCGAGCTGGTTGCGCACCATCGGGAAGGTGAATCCGTTCTCGCACACCGTCGATGCGGCCAGGGCATTGTTCCGCGGTGACTTCGGTGCATCCGAGGTGTACCTCGGGACCGGACTCACGCTGGCGGTCGCGGCGGTGGCGATGGTGATCGGCGCGCGCGGGTTCACCCGCGAAAATGCCTGACCGGTAGTCGGATCGACCCGCGGGCGCACGAGATCTGTTGCCGCGATGGCCGGCAGCGGATCTCAGCGGCGGTGCAGGCCGGAGAGCAGGGTGGTCAGGATCGGGGAGCGGCGGGCGTCGCTGCGCAAGACCGCCGAGACCGGAATGCGTAGTCGGTGTTCGGCGAGCCGCAGCACCACCAGGCCCTCGGTCGGGCTGTCGGCGTAGAGCACGGTCCAGGCATCGGGTCGGTTGATCAGTTCCATGGTCGCGGTGTGGTCCGGCGGAATCGGCGGACCGAAAGTGGGGCCTGCCGCCAGATCGGCGAAGGCGGCACGAATCACGGTGTGCAGCAGGACCTGTTCCTGCTCCGGCGGAAGCAGCAGAGGGTAGGGACTCAGATCCGCCAGTGTCACCTGTTCGCGGATGGCCAGCGGATGGGCGGCCGAGGTGGCGATGACGAGGTCCTCGACCCACAACTTCTCGACGGCGAGGCCGGGCTCGTCGACGCTGCCGCGGATGAGCGCGAGATCACAGTCGCCGTCGGCCACCGCGGTGATCCGCTGCCGGAACGGTTTGATGACGAATTCGATCTCGGCATTCGGATGCGCGGCGCGCGCCCCGGCGATCGCGGACAGGGATCGGGTCGCGAAGGACATGTTGGCGGCGAGCCGGATGCGGTGACCGGAGGTGCGCACGGTCGCGCGGATGGCCGATTCCAGGCTCAGCATCTGCTTAGCCAGTGGAAGTAGCCGCATGGTCGCGTCGGTCGGGACAACGGCCCTGGTCGAACGCTCGAAGAGGGCTACGCCGAGGTCGCGTTCCAGTCGGGCGATCTGATGGCTGATCGCCGATTGGGAGATGTAACAGCGGGCCGCGGCTCTGCTGAAACTCAGCTCCTCGCACACCGCGACGAAGTAGGTGAGCTGGCGAAGCTCCACGTCATCCTCGATTCATGAGCAATCCAGATAAGAGTCATCTCTATTATGCGCCTGAACACCTGAAATATCTGCGGTTCGAATTACGGTTGGTAATGAGAGAAGGAGGCTGTCATGGAACACGCAGATGTTGTCATCGTTGGATCGGGATTCGGGGGGCTTGCCGCCGCTAAGCAATTGGCCAAATCGGGTATCAGGTACGTTCTCATCTCGAGCACTCCGGAGCATCTGTTCCAGCCATTGCTCTATCAGGTCGCGACAGGTGTGCTGGCCTCCGAGGAAATCGCGCCGCCGATCGCCTCGGTGCTGCGCAGGCACCGGGAGGCCGACGTCCGGCTCGGCAAGGTGGTCGCCATCGATGCCGACAATGCCGTGATCACCTATGAAAACCAGGGCGAGCACACACAGATCCGCTACGGCTCGCTGATCGCTGCCACCGGCGCATCGCAGTCGTACTTCGGCCGCGACGATTTCGCCGATAAGACGTTCTCGCTCAAGACCATCGACGACGCCAAGATGCTGCGCGCACAGATCGAACGCGTCTTCACCGAGGCCGCCGGCGCCGACGAGGAGACTCGCAAGCGGCTGCTGAGCTTCGTGGTGGTCGGCGCGGGCGCGACCGGCGTCGAGGTGGCCGGTCAGCTGAAGGAACTCGCGAAACGGTATTACCACCAAGAGGTTTCGGTGACGCTGGTCGAGGGCGCTGGCGAGGTGCTGCCGCCCTTCGGTGGCGGGCTGTCGGAGTATGCGAAGGGATCGCTGACCAAGAGCGGTGTCGAGGTGCTGCTCGGCACCTTCGTGACCGATATCGAGCTCGGCAAGGTGACCGTCAAGGGTAAGGACGGCGTCGAGCGCCGGATCGCCGCCGAGACCGTCGTATGGTCGGCGGGTGTGCAGGCGGGCGGGTTCGCGCAACTCCTGGCCGAGGCCACCGGCTGCGAAACCGATCGGGCCGGAAGGCTTTTGATCAACCCGGACCTGACCGTCGGCGGGCACGCCGATATCTACGCCATCGGCGATATGACCTCGCTCAACGGTTACCCGGGACAGTCGCCGGTCGCCATGCAGGAGGGCAGGCACGCCGCCGATATCATCCGCCGCAAGAAGCTCCCCGGCACGCCGTTCACGTACTGGGACAAGGGCAGCATGGCGGTGATCAGCCGCTTCAGCGCGGTGGTGAAGCTCAACGAGCACATCACCTTCCGCGGTGTGATCGCCTGGACCATGTGGCTCGCGGTGCATCTGCTGTACCTGGTCGGATTCCGCAATCGCTTCGCCGCCGTCGCCTCGTGGTTGATCGCCTTCATCGGCACGGGTCGTCCCGGTTTCGACGAGGTGGATTCGGCGCGCGAACCCGTGCGGCTGCCGGAACGCAACGCCGCTTGAGCTATCTCGAAAGGGTCGCCGATCAGGCGAAAGGCGGCGATAGTGCGGCGGAGGTGGGAACGAATCGCGACGGTTCGGTGAACGCTCGGTGTGATCATCATCTCGTTCACCGAACCGGCATCGACGCGACACTTCGAGGTCGCTCCGGCGCTGTTTCGGGCTGGCTTCATCACGGATATGACTATTTCGTCCGTGTTGACAGCCCCGGCTCGACCGACGGACTCCGGGGCGGAACGGTCTCGGTACTCCCTGGTCGTTTCCTCCGATGTGGAACACCGGCTGGCCGCCCAGCGGCTGCGCTACGGCGTCTTCGCCAGTGAGCCCGGCTTCCAGATCCCCGACAACGGAACCGGTCTGGACGCGGACCGGTTCGACGAGCACTGCGATCACCTGCTGGTCCGCGACGATCGGACCGAAGAATTCGTCGGCTGCTACCGAATGCTGCCGCCGGACAAGGTGAATGCGGCGGGCGGCTATTACACGGCCACCGAATTCGATCTGGCCCAACTGGATCCGGCGGGCAACCGAATCGTGGAGATGGGCCGCGCATGCGTGGTGCCCGACCACCGCAACGGCTCGGTGCTTACTCTCATGTGGGCGGGCATCCTGCACTACATCCAGCTCACCGGATACGAGTGGGTGATGGGATGCGTGTCGGTGCCGATGCAGGACACCCCCGCCGACCCGGCCGGGGTGAACGTGCGCGGCGTGCGGGACATGCTGCTCGGCCGCCACGGATCCGATCCCGAGCGGCGGGTGCATCCCTACCGCCCGGTGGTCGTCGACGGACTGACGCTGGACGAGATGACCCCGCCCGCGCGCCCGAAGCTGCCGCCGCTGATGCGCGGCTACCTGCGCCTCGGCGCGGAGATCTGCGGCGAACCGGCGCATGATCCGGATTTCGCGGTCGCCGACTTCGTCGCACTGCTCGGTCTGGACACCATCAACACCCGCTACCTCAACCGATTACAAGACGCCGCCAATGCACTCGATGGGGGACGGTGAGCCAGATGGTGTTCGACGCGCCGCCCGCACAGAGCACCGCGCACGCCTGGATGCCGTCGAGTCCGTGTGGACCCGGCTGCATCGATCCGGTCGATGAGATCGGCACCGCACGGGTCATCGGTCGCCTGCTCGGCGTGGCCGGGCTATTGATCAGCTTTCCCGTCGTCAATATCGTCACACCGCGCGGACAGCGCGAACACCTGCAGCGGCGTTACGCGCGAACGGTCTTGAGCTGTCTCGGGATTCGGCTGCGCATTGTCGATAACCGGGTGGAGCGGGCTGCTGGGGTCGACGATGCTGTCGACCCTGCCGCCGACACCGAGGCGGCCGAGGCGCGATTCGCCACACCAGGCGAGGGGCTGCTGATCGTCGCGGGTCATATCGGTTGGACCGATATCGTCGTCATGGCCGCTGTGCAGCCGCTCGGCTTCGTGGCACGAGCGGACATGCTGGACTGGCCGCTGCTCGGCGGCCTGGCCAAGCTGATGCGGGTCATTCCGATCGAACGCGAACGCCTACGCGAACTACCCGGCGTGGTGGCGCGCCTCGGTGACCGCCTGGCGGCGGGGGATCGGATCGCGGTCTTCCCCGAGGGCACCACCTGGTGCGGCCGCGCCTACGGCACCATGCGCCCCGCACTCTTCCAAGCGGCCGTGGACACCGAAACCGCCGTACAGCCGGTGCGGCTGCGCTACCTGGACACACACGGCACCCAGTCGACGATTCCGGGATTCGTCGGCGACGACACCTTCGGCACCTCCGCGAAGCGAGTGCTGCGCTCACGCGGGATGGTCGCCGAGGTCGTGCTCGAGCCGGTGGAACGCCCGGGGTTCGACCGACGTGACCTGGCTCGCCGCTGTGAACAGGCCGTACGCGGTGCGGACCGGTCGCGCCACGGCGCCATCGAGGCATCGCAGTGGATTGCGGCGACAGCCACCCGCGTGCAGGATCCCGAGTCGGCCGAGGCACAGACGCCGCAGTCGGTGCGGCGACCGTCACGGCGGCTGCGCCCGTTCCGCCGTCCCGGCCGCCGAGACGCCGGTCACCGAGGTGGCGACACAACCGTCGCACCCGCCTCGAACACGCCGACGGCGCAGTCTGTTACACCCGGCGAGCCGTCGGCCGCACGGTCGCACTGATCGGGCGGGAATAACGGCGAAAGCCCGACGGCTATCCTTTACTGGTCATGAAGTCGGCTTTTTCGGGTCCGGTCCACGGTGCGCCCAAGACGGTCTACCTCGATCATGCGGCGACCACTCCGATGGTGCCTGCCGCGATCGAGGCGATGACGGCTGCCCTTGGGATGGCGGGCAACGCCTCGTCACTGCACGGTTCGGGGCGCGCGGCGCGGCGGATGCTGGAGGAGGCGCGCGAATCGATCGCCGCCGATCTGGGCGCCCGGCCCTCCGAGGTGATCTTCACCTCGGGCGGGACCGAGAGCGACAATCTGGCGATCAAGGGCATCTACTGGGCGCGTCGTGCTGCCGACCCGCGCCGGACCAGGATCATCGCGGGTTCGACCGAACACCATGCGGTCATCGACGCGGTCGAATGGCTGGAACAGCATGAGGGCGCCCAGGTGACCTGGCTGCCGGTGGACGCCGACGGTGTCGTATCGCCTCGGGTATTGCGGGCGGCGCTGGCCGACGATGTCGACGAGGTCGCACTGGTGAGCATCATGTGGGCCAATAACGAGGTGGGCACGATCGCACCGATCGTCGAATTGGCTGCGGTGGCACAGGAATTCGGCGTGCCGATGCACAGCGACGCGATCCAGGCCGCCGCGCAACTGCGGATCGACTTCGCGGCGAGCGCGCTCTCGGCGGCGAGCTTCGCCGGACACAAGGTCGGTGGGCCGCACGGTATCGGTGTCCTGTTGCTCGGCCGGCAGGTGCCGTGTGTGCCGCTGCTGCACGGCGGCGGGCATGAGCGTGATCTGCGCTCGGGGACCTCCGATACCGCCGCGGCCGTCGGACTGGCCACCGCACTGCACCGCACCGTGGTCGAGTTGCCTACGCGCACACCGGAATTGACCGCGCTGCGGGACGACTTGATCGCGGGTATCCGCGCGGCCGTGCCGGATGCGGTGCTGAGCGGTCCGGTCGGGGAGCATCGGCTGCCGGGCAATGTGCACTTCACCTTTCCGGGCTGCGAAGGTGATTCGCTGCTGATGCTGCTGGACGCGGCCGGAATCGAATGCTCGACCGGGTCGGCCTGCAACGCGGGCGTGGCCGCACCGAGTCATGTGCTGATCGCCATGGGCGTCGAGCCGTGGCAGGCACGCGGTTCGCTGCGGTTCTCGCTGGGGCACACCTCGACGCGTGCCGATGTGGACGCGGTGCTGACCGTATTGCCCCAGATAGTGGAAAGGGCCAGGGCCGCGGGTCTGGCCGGTGCGAAGGGAGGTGTCTGATGCGGGTACTCGCCGCGATGAGTGGTGGTGTGGATTCGGCAGTGGCGGCGGCACGTGCCGTCGACGCGGGTCATGAGGTGGTCGGCGTGCATCTGGCGCTGTCGGCGACACCGGGCACACTGCGCACCGGTTCGCGCGGTTGCTGCTCGAAGGAGGACGCCGGTGATGCCCGGCGTGCCGCCGATGTGCTCGGAATCCCCTTCTATGTCTGGGATTTCGCGGACCGCTTCAAAGAAGACGTGATCGACGATTTCGTCGCCGCGTACGCGGCCGGTGAAACGCCGAATCCGTGTCTGCGCTGCAACGAGAAGATCAAGTTCTCCGCCCTCGCCGACCGCGCGGCGGCACTCGGCTTCGACGCCGTGGTCACCGGACATTACGCGCGGCTCGAGGACGGCGTGCTGCGCCGGGCTGTCGACGCCGATAAGGACCAGTCCTACGTACTCGCGGTGCTGACCGCGCAGCAGCTGTCGCGGGCGATGTTCCCGGTGGGTGACACCCCGAAGCCGCAGATTCGCGCCGAGGCCGCCGAGCGCGGGCTCGCGGTGGCGAATAAGCCCGACAGCCATGACATCTGCTTCATCCCCTCCGGGGATACCCGCGCCTTCCTCGGTGCGAAGATCGGCATTCGTCCGGGTGCGGTCGTCGACGCCGACGGCGAGGTGCTCGCGAATCACGAAGGCGTGCACGGATTCACCATCGGCCAGCGCAAGGGACTCGGGCTGCCCGGTCCGGCCGCCGATGGTAAGCCGCGCTACGTCACCGGTATCGATCCCGACTCCGGCACCGTGCGCGTCGGCTCGGCCGAGGATCTGCAGGTCTGGACCGTGCAGGCCGACCGCGCCATCTGGACCTCCGGCTCCGCGCCCGCGGGACCGATCGAGTGTGTGGCGCAGGTGCGCGCACACGGCGGTACCGCATCGGCGGTGGCCGAGGCGGTCGGCGACGGATTGATCGTGCGGCTGCGCGAGCCGTTGACCGGTGTGGCCCGCGGCCAGGCCGTGGTGCTGTACCGCCCGGATGCCTCGGGTGACGAGGTAATCGGCAGCGGCACCATCAACGGCACTTCGCGCGATGCGTCCGATGCCGTGAGCAGCGCGGGCGCGAGCACCGTCCAGTGAGCGACGCCGACTTCGGGCGGCGCGAACAGCGAGATCGGTTCACCCTCTTCGTCATCCCGACGCAGACCGGGATCCACCACACAATGGGGTGCAAACCCCGCATAGGGGCAGCGCAGTGAGCGAAATCGCCAGGGAATCGGGCGAAGTCGACGCGAAGGAACCCGTGCGGATTCCCGGCGGAATCGCGACGGCCGTCGGGTCCTGGCCGGGTACCGATCCGCGCGAGGCCGCGGCCACGATCATCGGTGAGTTACCCGAGCTGCCGCATCTGGTCGAACTGCCCGGGCGTGGTGCGGGTTCGGACATGATCGGCCGCGTCTGCGCGCTGTTGGTCGACATGCGATTCGACACCACGACCCGGGGTTATCGGCTGGCGCCCCGGCCGGGTGCGGTCTCCCGGCGTGCTCGCGATCTGCTCAGGTCGGATCTCGATGCGCTCGAAGAGGCCTGGGAGACAGCGGGTTCGGCAGGTGCTGGCCGCACGGTCAAGCTGCAGGCCACCGGCCCGCTGACCCTGGCCGCCCAACTCGAACTCCCCGGCGGACACCGCGTACTCACCGATTCCGGTGCGGTGCGCGATATTTCGGAATCCCTCGCCGAGGGGCTCGCGCTACACGCGAGTGAGGTGCGTAAACGCCTCGGCGCGCAAGTCGTTCTGCAACTGGATGAACCGTCGCTGACCGACGTTCTGAACGGCTCGCTGCGCGGGGTGAGCATCCTCGAAACGGTGGGTGCCGTACCCGAACCGGAGGCTCTCGCGGTCCTCGATGCGGTGATCAGCGCGCAATCGGCGCCCGTTCTGGTGCACAGCTGCGCCGATTCGCCCGCGTTGTCCTTCTTGCGTGCAAGTGCGGCCGCCGCGATCGGCTTCGATCTGGCTACCATCGCCACCCGCAACCTGGACGATATCGGTGAAATCCTCGACGCGGGAAAGCAAGTGGCGCTCGGCCTGGTGCCGACCACGGCCCCGGTCGGACCCGCGACCTGGCGCGATATCGCCGAGCCCGGCGTCCGCTTGGTCGACCGCCTCGGCCTGCGCCGCTCGACCCTCGCCAACCAAATCCTGGTCGCGCCCGCCTGCGGCTTAGCCGGTGCCCCGCTCGAATGGGCCCGCCGAGCCCTTCGCCTGTCCACAGAGGTAGCCCGCGCCTACGCCGAAGAACCCGAATCGCTCGACTTCACCTGACGCGCACAGCGACGCGATCCATGCGATGAGTCCGGCGGCGGGCGCTCTCTCCGACTGCATCCGCTCCCGGAATAGTTGTCCGCGACGTGCGGGAATGTGGCGGTTTTATGTCGGTGGGCTCGACTACTGTGCGTTGGGTGAGTGACAGCGACATTGCGGCGGACCCGGCGACGGCGGAGCAGCGGGTGGAGTGGCGGCGGCTTGCGGACGAGGTTCGGGAGCACCAGTTCCGGTACTACGTACGGGACGCGCCGATCATCTCCGATGGCGAGTTCGACAAGCTGCTGCGGCAATTGCAGGCGCTCGAGGATGCGCATCCGGATCTGCGGACGCCCGATTCACCGACCCAGCTGGTCGGTGGTGGATTCGCGACGGATTTCACCGCCGTCGACCATCTGGAGCGGATGCTGTCGCTGGACAATGTCTTCGACTTCGACGAACTGCGCACCTGGGCGGGCCGGGTGGAGGCCGAGACCGGGTCGAATCTGCACTATCTGTGCGAGGTGAAGATCGACGGTGTCGCACTGAACCTGGTCTATGAGAACGGGCGGCTGGTCCGCGGCGCGACCCGCGGCGATGGGCGTACCGGCGAGGACGTCACGCTCAACGCGCGCACCATCGAGGACATCCCCGGCGAACTCACGCCGACCGACGAGTTTCCGGTCCCGGAGCTGCTCGAAGTGCGCGGTGAGGTGTACTTCCGGCTGGAGGATTTCGAAACGCTCAACGCCGCGATCGTGGCCGAGGGCAAACCGCCGTACGCGAATCCGCGCAATACCGCGGCGGGCTCGCTGCGGCAGAAGGATCCGGCGGTCACCGCGCGGCGTCGGCTGCGGATGATCTGCCACGGCTTCGGGCGCATCGAGGGATATGCCCCGACCTCACAGCACGAGGCATATCGAGCCCTGGCCGCCTGGGGACTGCCGGTCTCCGAGCACACGAAGCTGGTACAGGGCATCGACGCGGTGATCGAGCGCGTCGACTACTGGGGCGAGCACCGCCACGATATCGAGCATGAGATCGACGGTCAGGTGATCAAGGTCGACGAGATGTCGCTGCAACGGCGTCTCGGGTCCACCTCGCGTGCCCCACGCTGGGCGATCGCCTATAAATATCCGCCGGAGGAGGCGACGACCAAGCTGCTCGGAATCGAGGTGAACGTCGGCCGCACCGGCCGGGTCACCCCGTTCGCGGTGATGGAGCCGGTTTCCATCGCGGGTTCCACGGTCGCGCGGGCCACCTTGCACAATGCCTCCGAGGTGAAGCGCAAGGGCGTGCTGATCGGTGACACCGTCACCATCCGCAAGGCGGGGGACGTCATCCCCGAGGTGCTCGGCCCGGTGGTGGACGCCCGCACCGGCGACGAGCGCGAGTTCGTCATGCCGACACAGTGCCCCGAATGCGGTACGGAGTTGGCGCCGGAGAAGGAGAGCGACGCCGATATTCGCTGCCCCAACGGGCAATTCTGCCCGGGACAGCGGCGGGAGCGGCTGTTCTACATCGCGAGCCGTCGGGTCTTCGATATCGAGGCGCTCGGCTATGAGGGCGCCGTGGACCTGCTGCGATCGGGCGCGATCACCGATGAGGGTGATCTGTTCGACCTCGATGAGGCACGGCTGCTGACCACCTCGCTATACGCGAATATGGACGGCACATTGTCCGCGAACGGCAAGCGCCTGCTGGAGAATCTGCAGGCCGCCAAGGACCGCCCGCTGTGGCGAGCTCTGGTCGGGCTGTCCATCCGACACGTCGGTCCGACCGCCGCGCGCGCGCTCGCCACGGAATTCGCCAGCATGGACCGCATCGAGCAAGCATCGGCCGAGGAATTCGCCGCCGCCGACGGGGTCGGTCCGACCATCGCGAATGCGGTGGTGGACTGGTTCACCGTCGACTGGCGTCGCGCGATCGTCGACAAGTGGCGGGCGGCGGGTGTGCGGATGGCCGATGAGCGCGACGCGTCCATCGAGCGGACGCTGGAGGGCCTATCGATCGTGGTGACCGGTTCGCTGGAAGGATTTTCGCGCGACGGTGCCAAGGAGGCGATCCTGGTGCGCGGCGGCAAGGCCGCGGGCTCGGTGTCCAAGAAGACCGCGTTCGTGGTGATCGGTGATTCGCCGGGGTCCAAGGCCGCGAAGGCGGAGGAACTCGGCGTGCCGATCCTCGACGAGGACGGATTCCGCAAGCTGCTCGAAGAGGGCCCGGCGGCGGTGACCCCGGACGCCGAAGCAGACGCCGAAGCAGAAGGATAAGGCGGGCGATGTATGCCGTCGGCGAACAGTCCTTGACCTGAACCTGACTCGAGGTATGACGATCGACTGGTAGGTAACTATCAGGAGATTCGATATGACTCACCGCTCTACCGCTCTGATCACCGGTGCTTCGGCGGGATTCGGTCTGGCTCTGACGCGTGCGCTCATCGGACGCGGTTGGCGGGTGATCGGCACCGCCCGCCGCGCCGACCGGCTCGATCGGGCGGAGTCCGAACTGGGCGAAACATTTCTCGCAGTGCCGGGCGATATCACCGATCCGGCGCATCGCGCCGAACTGGCCGAGATCGCCGGTGGGTTCGGACATCTCGACCTGCTCGTGAACAATGCGAGCAGGCTCGGGCCGACTCCGATGCCGCGGCTGTCCGACTATCCGCTCAATGAGCTCGAGTTGGTGTACCGCACCAATGCCATTGCCCCGCTCGCAGTTCTGCAGTTCGCGCTGCCACTGCTCGGCGCGGACGGTATCGCGGTGAACATCAGCTCCGACGCGGGCGTCGAACCGTACCCGAATTGGGGCGGTTACGGCTCCTCGAAGGCGGCGCTGGATCAGCTCACCGCCATTCTGGCCGCCGAACATCCGGACCAGTCGATCTATACCTTCGATCCCGGCGATATGCGCACCGAAATGCACCAGGCCGCATTTCCCAGTGACGATATCTCCGATCGCCCCGAGCCCGAGACCGTGGTGCCCGCGCTGCTGCGGCTGATCGAGCAGCGGCCGAAGAGCGGCCGATACACCGCAGCCGATTTCACCGCGGGAGTCGCCAAATGAGTGCCGCATCGCGAAGCGATTCGATGAACGGTGGTGGCCGGGAGACGGGTGGTGCGGTATCGCGAAGCGATTCGATGAGGAGTGCCGGTCGGGCGACGGGTGGGCACGCAGTATCGGGAAGCGATTCGGCTGAGCTGACGACGCTGACCGAATGGGCCGATGTGCTACCGCCCGAACGCAATGCCGCCGCCCCGCCGGAGGCGCGCGGTCTGGCCCGCGACGAGGTCAGAATGCTGGTATCCGCGGATCGCCTCACCCACACCAGATTCCACGAGCTGCCACAGCAGCTGAATGCGGGTGACCTTGTGGTGGTGAACAATTCGTCGACCCTGGCCGCCGCGGTCGACGCCGTACTCGACGACATCCCGGTCACGCTGCACCTGTCCACCTGGCTCAACGCGCCCGTCGACGGGGAGACGGCGGCCAGCGGTCCACCCGATACCTTCGGCGGCTGCGACGGACTCTGGGTGGTGGAGGTGCGCACCCGCGAACGCACGCCCTACACAGGTGGCCTGTACGCGGGCAACGAGATCCAGCTGCCGGACGGTGCCACGGCCACCCTTCGCGAACCCTGGCTGCCGGGTGCGCGCCGACTGTGGATCGCCGAACTCACCGCGGATCCGACCTGGCTGCTGGCGACCCACGGCCACCCGATCACTTATTCGTATGTGCCACAACGTTGGTCGCCGTCGTACTACACGACCGTCTTCGGTCGCATTCCGGGCAGCGCTGAAATGCCGAGCGCGGCACGCCCGTTCACGCAACGGCTGGTGCTCGATCTGGTGACCTCGGGTATCGCGATCGCGCCGATCACCCTGCACACCGGTGTCTCCTCGCCCGAGGCGGGCGAACCGCCGAGTCCGGAGCGTTTCGTGGTACCGGCGACAACGGCACGTCTGGTGAACGAGACCAGGGCGGCGGGCGGCCGCATCATCGCGGTCGGCACCACGGTCACGCGAGCCCTGGAAACCACTGTCGACCACCGCGGCACGGCGCATCCGGCTCGGGGATGGACCGAACTGGTGCTCGGCCCACAACGCCCCGCGCGGGTGGTCGACGGCATCATTACCGGTTGGCATGCGCCCGGCGCGTCGCATCTGGATCTACTCGTCGCGGTCGTGGGCGAGACCGCGGTCCATGCGGCCTATGCCACCGCGCTCGACAGCGGCTATCTCTGGCACGAGTTCGGCGATAGCGCGCTGCTGCTCGGCGCTGGTCGACGTTAGGTCGAGCAGTACCGGACGGGCCGATGCTAGGAGGCCGTAATGCTCACTGTGGAGTCGAGCTGACCACCGACCTCGATCCGCCCGCACTGACCGTTGCTCAGATCGAGATGGGCGGTCCTTGTCTTGGTGCGGCTCTTCTGGATGGTGGTGTCGACGACGACCTGGATCCCGCTCGTCGAGCACACCTTCACCAGCGCGGGTGATCCGGTGAAGCTGGAGGTGCCGCCGCCCTGACAGGTGTTGGTCTCGTCGTGGAAGAAGATCCGCGCGGTACCGTCCGGGCAGGGCGCCTCGGCGGCGGCCTGCGGTGGGCCGAGCACGACCAGCGGGCCGAGTGCGAGTGCGGCAGCGACGGAGCCGCGGGCCACAAGACGACGAACCGTCAGTTCCATCGTTAACCATCCCTCATCGAAAACATGTCCGGCAGATGCCAGCGGGTAGCCGCGGCGCCAGCATGATAACGCGCGACGTGCGCATTTGTCCGCCGGAAGCCCGGCGAGCGCAGTGTGTCCCGGCCCGTGACGTGGGTGGCGGTGTCGCGGTCGGATGGGCGAACCGACAGGATGGCGGGATGCTGCGCAGTTTTCAGGTGACGAATCACAAATCGCTGGCCGAACGGCAGGACTTGCGATTGAGCCGGGGGAGTGGACCGGTCGCGGTGCCGGTGACCGCGGTGCACGGGGCGAGCGCGACGGGCAAGACGAGTCTGATCGATGCGCTGGGGCAGATGCGCGATGCAGTGCTGAATTCGGTGACCGGCTGGGATCCGTATGCCGGGCCGGTGCGCGCGCCACATCGCGGATTCCCGGATCGCCCTTCGGAATTCGTGGCGAGCTTCGTCGCGGAGGGCGTGCCGTATACCTACGGGTTCCGGTTGGACAATGCGGATGTGATGGCCGAATGGCTCTACACCCATCCGCGCTCGCGTAAGCGAATCGTCTTCGAGCGCAACGGCGAACAGATCAAGATCGGCCCTATGTTCGAGGCCGCGCGCTACGGCATCGCGGCGCTGCTACCGCTGGTGCGCCCGAATGCGTTACTGCTCAGTCTCGCCGGGCAGATGTATGCCGAGGCATTGGTGCCCGCGTATCGATGGTTCTCCGCGATGCTCGAGATGCAGCACGGTGCCGTCGATGCCGCGGCGGTGGCGCATCGACTCGGCAGTCATCTCTCGGCGGCCCCGGATCACGCGGTGCGGCTGCTCATGCTGCTGCGCACCGCCGAACTCGGCATCACCGATCTGCTGATCGCCGAACCCGATCCGATGTACGCGGACTATCTGCGCGAACTGGACGCCGATATCGCGGGCACGGCGAAACAGGTGGAGCTGTGTGCCACCTCGCCGGGACATGCTGACCAGTTGCTGCGGGACAATGGCGTCACCGAGGTCATGCTCGAGCGCGAGCTCAGCAATCTGAAGGCCGCGCGCGATGCCCTCTACACCCGGATGGTCGAGCGCCGCGGCGTCGGGCTCGGGCTGGTGCACGCCGGGATCGATTCCGCCTTCGATATCACCGACGAATCCGCCGCCACGCTCTCGATGCTGCGTCTGCTGCCGACCATGCTCGACGCACTCGACTCCGGCCGGGTACTCGCGATCGACGATATCGGCGCGCAGCTGCCGGTCGAGGAGACCGACCGGCTGATCCAGCTCTTCCAGAATCCGGAGACGAACTCCCGTGGTGCGCAACTGATCTTCACAACGAACAACCGCGCGCTCATCGATCGGGCGAATGGGCGCTCACAGCGCACCCGCACCGCGGTCTGGCAGATCCGTCGCACCGAGCACGGCACCAGCGAACTCGCCGCACTGTAGTCCGCCGAGGATGCTCGGTTCGGTGCGCGTGCCCGGACCAATAGCATGGGTGACATGGTGCAGTTCGCGATGCTGGTGATCATGGTCGGCGCGCTGGTGGCGATGGTCATGCTCTATCTGCGTGGACGCAACGTGTTCCGAGTGGCGAATCCGGAGTCGGGAACGCTCTATGTCACCGGGGTGAGTCCGCGGCCGGACGCGACCGGTGAGCAGTACGTGACCATCACCGGCAACCTGACCGGCCCGTCGGTGCCCGGCACCGTGGTCTACGGCCGTATGGCCTGGGATGTGAACGATTGGCCCGCGATCGGCGATCTGATCCCGGTCGTGTATCCGGCCGGCAAGCCCGAACGCTGGCAGATCTCGCACCCGGGCGCGCGTCCGGGTCTCGGCTCCTGACCCGGCCCGACCGGTGCCTCGGCGGGTGGCGGGCGCCGAGTTGGCGGCTCCGCGCGGCGAGTAAGTCGGTCGATTGATCGACCAGGTTGTTGCGGAGCGGCTGCTGGGCGACGGAGGATGCCGGTATGGATGCGAAGGATTGCGAACTCGTCGTCCGAACCGCTCGTCCGGACGAGTACGGTGCGGTCGGTGACCTGACGGTCGAGGTGTATGTCGGTGAGGGCTACGTGCGCGGCGGTAGTCCGTATGTCACCGACCTCGCCGATATCACCCATCGCGCGGGCGTGGCGCAGGTGCTGGTCGCGGTGCACGGCGACCGGGTGGTCGGCTCGCTCGCGGTCGCCCGACCCGGGACACCCTATGCCGAGATCGCCCGGCCGGGTGAGCTGGAGTTCCGTATGCTCGCCGTCGCGAAGTCGGCGCGCGGTCTGGGCGCGGGATCGGCATTGATACGTACCGTCATCGAGATGGCCAGCGCCGAATCCTTTGATGCCGTGGTACTTACCACCATGCCCGCCATGGTCGACGCGCGGCGGATCTACGACCGCTTCGGTTTCGTCCCCGCACCGCAACGGGATTGGACGACCGAGGCGGGTGAGTGGTTGACCGTGCTGCGATTGGATCTCCCGGCCTGATCCATTCGAGCGTGCTCAGCCCAATGTGGTTGCGACGATCCCGGCCAGGTAACCGAGCCGCGCCACCTCGGACGGGCGGAAGTCGGGTCCACCAGGTCGCCCGAGCAGTAGCACCTTGCCGGAATTGCCGAGCGGCGCGGCCGCCAATTTGGTGTCCATATCGCGCCAGATCTGCGGGACCCAATCGGCTTCGGGGTCGAGGACGGCGGGCTTCTCCAGCGGCATCCACGGGGCCGAACCCGCCTGCGTCTGCGGCGCGGATTGGCTGCCGACGACGCGGTAGGCGCCCTGCGGGCCCATATCGATAATGGTGCTCCAGCCGACCCGAAGTACGCGCGGCACGCCGTCGACTAGCACCTGCAGCCGGTCGTCGCGGGCGCTGGCGACCTGGTCGATCAGTTCGAGTTCGCGATGGGTGTCCAGTACGCCGGAATACGGCCGGATGGAGTCCACGTGCACATCGCCGATCGATTCGGCGGCGGTGATCAACGTATCCGGTAGCGCACCCTGCGGTACCTCGACGACGAGATCGTCGACTGCGAAACCCGCGCCCCGCTCGACCACGTCGAGGGAGAGGATGTCGGCGCCGACGGAGCCCAGCGCGAGCGCGAGCGCACCGAGGCTTCCCGGTCGATCCGGAAGTTGCACGCGGAGCAGGTATGACACGCGCGTTCCTTTCCTTGGCGGCCGAGGCTCTCAAACGAATACCCGGGTCACGCAATACTTACACCCCCGAGTCCCGGTTATCGACTCGAAGTTCTGCTAGTGACGGATGCCATAGCGTGAATTCGCGCGGATCCGGCGTGTCACGCTAGTGGGTGGGGTGTGTCGCCGCACGCCCGGCTCCTCTGAAAGTCGCGCCGACCCTTTCGAGCGACCTGGAAGCAGTCGCTACGGTCGATGGTCGCTAGGCTATTCGGTGGCCGTTCACCAAGCTCAACCATGCCGAAAGGGGTCCGCGGTGCCCGCCATCTCCCGCGACGAGGTCGCACACCTCGCCCGGCTGTCCAGGCTCGCCCTGTCCGAAGCCGAACTCGATCAGTTCGCCGGTCAGTTGGATTCGATCCTGAGTCACGTGCGGACCGTCTCCGAGGTCGCCGCCGCCGATGTGCCCGCGACCGCGGCGCCGAATCCGGCGACGAATGTGACGCGTCCGGATCAGGTCGTTCCGTGCCTCACCCCGGAGGCGGCGCTGTCCGGCGCTCCCGCGGTCGAGGACCAGCGGTTCCTGGTTCCGCAGATTCTGGGAGAAGGCGAATGAGTACAGCATCGCGCAGCGATTCCACGAGTGGTGGCGGTCGGTCGACGGGTGGGCCGGACCTGACCGCACTGTCGGCTGCCGAGCTGGCGGAGAAGATCCACGGTCGTGAAGTGACCTCGGTGGAGGTCACCCAGGCACATCTGGATCGGATCGCCGCCGTCGACGGCGAGTACCACGCGTTCCTGCACGTGGCCGGGAACGAGGCGCTGAGCGCTGCCGCCGCGGTGGACGCCGCGTTGGCCGCTGGCAATGCGCCCGCCTCGCCGCTGGCCGGAGTTCCGTTGGCGCTCAAGGACGTTTTCACCACCACCGATATGCCGACCACCTGTGCCTCGAAAATTCTCGAGGGCTGGGTCGCGCCCTATGACGCGACGCTGACCACCCGGTTGCGCGCCGCGGGCATCCCGATCCTCGGCAAGACCAATATGGACGAGTTCGCCATGGGCTCCTCCACCGAGAACTCGGCCTTCGGCCCGACCCGTAATCCGTGGGATACCACCAGGATTCCGGGTGGTTCGGGCGGTGGCTCGGCGGCCGCGCTGGCCTCGCACCAGGCGCCGCTGGCGATCGGCACCGATACCGGCGGGTCGATTCGGCAGCCCGCCGCGGTGACCGCGACCGTCGGCACCAAGCCGACCTACGGCACCGTCTCGCGGTTCGGTTTGGTCGCGTGCGCGTCATCGCTGGACCAGGGCGGCCCATGCGGTCGCACCGTACTCGACACCGCACTGCTGCACGAGGTGGTCGCCGGATACGATCCGCGCGACTCCACCTCCCGCGATGTGCCGGTGCCGCCGGTGGTGGCCGCGGCACGTCAGGGCGCCAATGGTGATCTGCGCGGTGTGAAAGTCGGTGTGGTGAAGGAACTTCACTCCGACAGCTACCAGCCGGGTGTCATCGCATCCTTCGATGCGGCGGTCGCTGTGCTGAAGGAGTTGGGCGCCGAGGTGGTCGAGGTGTCCTGTCCGCACTTCGAATACGCGCTGGCCTCCTACTACCTGATCCTGCCGAGCGAGGTGTCCTCGAACCTGGCGCGCTTCGACGCCATGCGCTACGGACTGCGCGTCGACGACGACGGCAACCACAGCGCCGAGCAGGTCATGGCCGCCACCCGTGCGGCCGGATTCGGCCCGGAAGTCAAGCGCCGCATCATGATCGGCACCTACGCGTTGTCGGCCGGTTACTACGACGCCTACTACGGTCAGGCGCTCAAGGTGCGCACGCTGATCGCCCGCGACTTCGACAAGGCCTACGAGCAGGTCGATGTTCTGATCTCCCCGACCAGTCCGTTCACCCCGTGGAAGCTGGGGGAGAAGGTCGACGATCCGCTGGCGATGTACCTCTCGGACCTGTGCACCCTGCCGACGAACCTGGCCGGACATCCGGCGATGTCGGTGCCGTCGGGGTTGAGCAAGGACGACGGAATGCCGGTTGGTCTGCAGATCATGGCGCCCGCTCTCGCCGATGATCGGTTGTACCGCGTCGGTGCGGCGTACGAGGCCGCGCGTGGGCCGGTCGCCTGACGGCGTGTAGTGGCGTGGCAGTGGCCCGAGCGCCCATTCTCGTCTCGAATCCGCGGGATTTCGACGGGACTGGGCGCTCAGTGCATGGCTGTACCGCTCACTATGCGGGCCAGCTGAATTCCGGATCCGTCAGATAGTCCTGACGCCGCTGATCCAGCGCCATCGCCACCATTTGGTGCGCACCAGGTCCGATCACCTTGCGCACCGGAGGATTCGGCATGTTCACCAGCGCGATCAGTTCTGCCGCGGCGACTTCCGGTGCGGCCTCGACCCATTCGGACTCGACATCGGTCACCGGCGGTGGGGTGGTCGGCTCCGGGTAATCCGGCATGCCGAGGATGCCGGTGCGCAGTTCGGCATAGGCCGGGAGTGCCGTCGCGAATTTCATGCTCGACTTCGCCCAATCGGTGTCGAAGCCGCCCAGCTGTGCCAGCGTGACGTGAATTCCGAAGGGCCGCAGCTCATCCGCGAGTGACGCGCCGAAGCCCTCCAGCGCCCATTTGCTCGCGTTGTACATGCTGAACAGCGGCAGGCTGCCCACCGCGCCGACAGTCGAGATCTGCACGATGTGCCCCGATCCCTGCTTGCGCAGATGCGGTACCGCCGCTTGCGAAACCCATAGCGCGCCATAGAAATTGGTATCCAGCTGGGCGCGGATCTCGGCCTCGGTCAGTTCCTCGACCGCACCGACCAGACCGTATCCGGCATTGTTCACGATCACCTCGATGCTGCCCGCGATCTCGAATGCCTTGTCCACGGCGGCGATCGCGCGGCCGCGGTCGCGAACATCCAAGGGCAGCACCGTCAATCGGTCATTGTCGATATCGGCCATGGACCGTGGGTCGCGAGCGGTCGCGACAACGCGGTCGCCATCGGCGAGCGCGGCGAGGGTGAACGCGCGCCCGAGTCCGCGGTTGGCGCCGGTGATGAACCATGTTCTGGTCATATCGTTCCTTTCATCGCGAGACGCTCCGTCTCGTTGGACGAATGTGCCAAGCCGATGAGGTTTTGTCAAGACGAGACGTTTCGTCTCGTTGCGGCTAGAGTCTCGGCATGGCCAAAACACCCGGCGGCAAGTCGCCCGACGTCGGAACAACGTCCAACGCTGGACTGCCGAGCGCCGCCCGGCGCAGCGAACGCGCCCGTGCGGCAATCCTCACCGCCGCTGCCGAACTGATCCGCGAGCTGCCCTACGTGAAGCTGAGCGTGGAGGCAATCGCATCGCGCGCCGGTGTCGGCAAGCAGACGATCTACCGCTGGTGGCCATCGAAGGGCGCGGTCGTCTTCGACGCGATGCTCGAACTCTATTCGGGCCCGGATGGTCTGGTCCTCCCCGATACCGGCGACATCCGCGCGGACCTGCGCGAACTGCTCCGCGGCGCGATCGCCGAGCTGACGGATCCGAGTTTCGAGGCCTTCCTGCGGGCGATGTACATCGAGATCCAACAGGACCAGGAACTCGCTACCGCCTATCGTGAGCGACTCCTGCTGCCACAGCGAGCCGCCATCGCCGAACGCCTGTCCGCCGCCGTCCGAGCCGGGCAGCTGCGTCCCGACCTCGATCCGGACTTCGCCGTCGACCTGCTCCTCGGCCCCATCCAATCCCGCTGGTCCCTGGGCCTCCCGGGCCTGACCGACTCCTACGCCGAGGCCACCCTCGAAGCCGCCCTGGCCCACCTCGCGCCCTGACCGACCGCCCGCCGCACCTTTTCTCAGGGTGGCGCCCGCATGGGGTGTGGATCCGAGAAGGAGTGCTGATCAAGGTGGTTCGGCTCGCGGTGTCGAGCGCTCGGGCGGGGGTGATACGAGACAGCCCTCCGCCGTTGCCATGGCGGGCAGTGTGGGTCGGGTTAGCGGATGTCGGCGAGGTCGACGGTCGCGGCCATGGCGCGATAGCCGGAGTCGTTGGGGTGCAGGTGATCTCCGCTGCCGAAGGCCGCGGCGAGGCGCGTGCGGTCGCTGCGGCTCCCGCAGACCTTCCCGTATGCGACCCGGCGTGTTGTGCGGTGAGTTGTTGTGCGGGAGCGCGGAGGGTGTGCGGGAGCGACGCGTGCGGGAGATCAGTGGGCGCGCAGGGTTTCGGCTTGTTTCTGGATGCCTGCGGTCATGCTGGCGAAGCCGCGTTGCAGGTTCTTGCCGAGGAGGGCGACGACGAGGGGGTGCAGCCAGCCTGCGAGTTCGAAGTGGGATTCGTAGCGGGTGCGGTCCGGGCCGAGCGGTGTCACCTTGTGCGAGCGCAGGCTGTGCAGGGTTCCGAGCGGGACCGGTTTCATCGAGTAGCTGAGTTCGGTGCCCGGGGTATGTGAGACCATCCATTCGCGTTGGCGTCGCGGACTGGAACCGGAAAGCGCGACCAGCATGTCGATCGGTTCGCCGGGGACGAGCGTGCTGCGGCATTCGATGCAGAAGGGGTTCCACTCGCCGTAGCGGGGGAGGTCGGTGATCACCTGCCACACCAGTTCGGCGGGGGCGTCGATCTCGACGGTGGCATCGATGACAAAGGACATGGTTAGCAAACTAGAACAAGTTCTAGGGCTGATCAAGCCTTCGAACTGCGCCATCGCGGTTCAGCAGGTGCCCATCGCGGTGCCCTGGTCGGTGCCGTAGCGGTGGCCGTGGCCCGGCGGCGCGTTCAACGCGGCGAGCAGGTCGGTGCTGGTCTGCAGGAAGCTGACCACCGGAAGCCATTGCGGGACAGGGGCATCCACCCGGACATCGCGAAGTGCGGGTGCCCGCCACAGTAGCGACGGCGACCAGTGCACCACCGGGTCGGAGCTATTGGCCAGCACCGTCGCGCCCGCACGATGCACCTGACCGGCGGGTGGACCCGCCCAGAGCGTGGCACAGGTGCGGCGGTCCTGGTCGGCGTCGTCGGCGAAGATCGAGCTGCCGCCGAGAGCGCCGAGGCTCTGCCCGTAGACGTAGAACTCGGGCTTGTGGTCGAGTGTGCCGATGCGTCGCTCCACGGCGGTGAACAGCGCACGCGCGGCCGCGATCGCATCATCGCGGCCGAAGAGGAAGCTCACCCAGCTGGGGGCGTACGAGTACTGCATGCCGAGGAGTGCGACGTCGCCGCCGAAGCGTTCGTAGAAGCCGCGGACCGCGTTCGCATCGATCCACCCCGACCCGGTCGGTACCGCGAGCACGATATTCGAGCGCTCCAGTCCGCCGGAGCGTTCCAGCTCCCGAATCGCAAGCGCCACACGGGAATCGAGATCCGGCGCGGAGTCGAGCCCGACGTACACCCGGACGGGTCCGGCCGGGGATCCGGTGACGAACTTGCGCCCTTCCGCACCGAGGGAAGGCCAGCTGATGGCCGATTCGGAGCTGCCGGAGCGGGCGTAGGAAACCGGTTGTACCAGTTCGGGATCGACCGTCGCATTGGCGGCGGCATAGGCGCTGCGCCGCCAGTCGACCGCCGCGGGCACGCCGATGAGATAGAGCACCGCCGTCGCGACCGCGGTCACCGCGATACTGCGCGCCCAGCCCAGTTTCCGCGCGATCCACCCGGTGGCGTGTGCTGTTCCGGCGAATATCCCGACGATCAATCCCGACATCAGGACCCAGTGCAGCCAGTAGTCCGGACCGATGAGCGCCGTGCCCATCGCCGTGCGCAGCTGGTTCTGCCAATGATTCGCGTTCGCGGCCGTGCCGAGGGCCGCAAGGGTGGTCAGACCCAGCAGTGACGTGCGGAACCGAGTCAGCCGATAGTTGATGTCGAAATCCCAGCGCCGCAACGCAAAACGCAGAACACCCGCGATGCCGAGCGCAATGGCGGCCAACAGGCCGGTCAGCACGGCCTGGGCACTCGGGGTGCGCGGCAGCAGGCCGGGTGCCAGCGATACCATTGTGCCGAGCCCGATTCCGAGCGTCGTGCCGATACGCGGTCGCAGCGCTCGGCGAAACACGGCGGTCGCCAGCGTCTTCCAACGAGGTGACGGGCCATTCGGACCGGTCACGGCCGGTGTGTCCTCGGCGGCATCACCCGCGACGGCAGCCGGTCTGGTCGTTGTCAACGTGCTCATGCGTGAACCCCCGGTGCGCCGATGTGATTCGAAATCCTGCCGGGTGCCGGAACATCGACCTTGCGTTCGCGCCGCCGGACCGACGGCAGCACACCGGCCAGCACCGCTGCGAGACCGACCACACCGCCAGCGGCAATCCAGGCCGGCCACCTGTTGCGGCTCCCGGAACTCTCCGCGCCGAGCGCGGATTCGATCACCGGCACCCCGTAGTCCTGCCGCCGCGAATTCAGATCGACGAAGGTGTACGCGATACGCGCCATCGCATTGCAGCGAGCGCGGGAGAACGCGTCGTCGCGGCTCGCGCACGCCTCGTGCATATGCGTGGCGAGGGTCGCGTCGAGGGCCTGCCTGGCCCAACCGGTCAGCGGCTGTTCGTGCTCGCCCGCGTAGCGCAACAGGTCGTACCCCAGATCGTGTGCCTTGCACGCGGTTTCGAATTCAGCGGGCAATGTCACCGGCGACGAGCAGTCCCCACCGGGATTCACCAGCAGCCCGTCGACGACAGTCGGCTGATAACCGAACCGATCCGCGAAATCGGCGGGAATCGCGGCAGCCGATCCCGGCCCACCCGAGGTCAGATCGACGACCGCCGCACCGGCCGAGGCGTTCTCCACCGGCTGGTGCACGGAGGCGGCATGCGTCGCGGGCGCCAGCACAATGGTGGCCGCCATGGTGGTCAGTGCGGCCGCGGTCAACGCGGCGCAGCGCCGTGCCGTGGGTTGGGCTCGGGCATCGTGTGCCCCGGCGTCGGCCCGCCGCGCGGTGTTCGGTGTGCTCATGGTGCTCGACGCTATGAATCCAGCCCGCCATGTCACCTCACGCCGCGGTGGGGTTTCCCGGGCCGTGCCGACGGGTGAGTACCCGCGCTTCCTCCCGCTGCGGTACTGGAGCGGATTTCACCCGTGGGTATGAGGACGTGGACCGCCCGGAGTTCCTACTGTCGTAGACATGGAAAATCAGCGTGGCCGGACCAAGGGGATGAACGCGCGAATGTGGTTCGATGCGTTCACCGTGCTCGTGGCGGTGGTCTTCTACGCCGTCGCGTGGCCGACGCTGCACGTCACCCACGTCGTACCGGTGGCGGTGCAGCCGTTCATCGCCGCGCTGGCCGCTTTCCCGGTCCTGCTGATCCGGCTCAACCCGGCGCTCGGCTGGGCGATTTCGGCGGGCTCCGCCCTGATCATCGCACTGGCCATTCCGCATCAGCCGGGCAATGAGCTCCCGATTCAGGTCGTGCACATCCTGTGCCTGTTCGCGCTGCTGTTCGCGGTGGCCCTGCGTGCGCCGGTGCCGATCGTCGCCGTCGCCTGGGGCGCGACCTCGCTCTTGCTTGCCACGACGATGTCCGGTGACGGCGGCCAACTCTCGGGCGGTGCCTGGGCCTGGCCGATCGCCTTCGCTGCGGTCGTGCTCTTCGCCATGCTGGTGCGCTGGCTGGTGCAGTCGCGCAAACAGTTGCTGGCCCAGGAGGAGGAGAACGAGCTGGAGCGGGCCCGCCGCGCCATCCTCGAGGAGAAGGCCCGGATCGCCCGCGACCTGCACGATGTGGTCGCCCACCACATGTCTCTCGTCGTGGTGCAGGCCCAGACCGCGCCGTACCGGGTCGAGGGCGTGACCCCGGCGGCCCGGGCGGAGTTCGAATCCATCGGCGCGACCGCCCGCGAGGCGTTGAACGAGATCCGCGGCATGCTCGGCGTGCTGCGCAGCGACGGTCAACTGCCCGACCACGCGCCGCAACCCAAGGCCGCCGATGTGCTCGGCCTGTTCGAGGCCGCCCGTCGTGCCGGTGTGCGCATCGACTGGACGGTCGACGGACTGCTGGATCCGGTTCCGGATGCGGTCGGCCTCGCGCTGTACCGAATCGTCCAGGAATCGCTGTCCAATGCCTCCCGGCACGCACCGGGCGCTCCGGTCCGGGTATCGATCGTGATCGGGACCGCCGCACTGCACCTGAGCGTCGGCAACGACCTCAGCGCCACCATGGCCCGCCCGGTCGGCAACGGCGGTCACGGTCTGGCCGGAATGCGGGCCAGGGCACTCGCTGTCGGCGGCGAGGTTTCCGCGGGTCCACGCGCCGACGGCGGCTTCGAGGTCCGGGTCCGCCTGCCGATCGGCGCGGAGCCGGTACCGGCCGAGTTCGATTCGGTGATCACCGCCGCGATCGGCCCGGCCGAGGACGTGTGAGCGAGTCTTCGAACGCACCTCCAGGGCAACTGATTTCGGACGAATACGGCAAGCTCGTCGGGTACACCCCAGAACTTGCCGGATGCTCGACGCGGGACTTGTGTGTGACGTAGGTGGCATCCGACTTGTCCGGCCGGGGTAGGCGGGGAGGCGGATAAGGTGTGGTGGTGGCAATTACCGTTCTGATCGCCGACGACCAGGCCATGGTGCGCCAGGGTTTCGGCGCCCTGCTCGCCGCCCAATCCGATATCAGCGTGGTCGGTGACGCGCCCGACGGGAAGGTCGCCGTAGCCGAGGCCAAGCGGCTGCGTCCGGATGTGGTGCTGATGGATGTGCGCATGCCGGAGATGAACGGACTCGACGCCGCGCGCGCCATTCTGGCCGCCGGATTCGACCCGCCGGTGCGGGTGCTCATGCTGACCACCTTCGATATCGACGATTACGTCTACGAGGCGTTGAGCATCGGTGCCAGCGGATTCCTGCTCAAGGACGCGCCTGCCGAGGAGTTGGTGCGGGCCGTGCGCGTGGTCGCCGACGGTCAGGCGCTGCTCGCCCCGACGGTCACCCGGCGGCTCATCGCCGATGTCACCCGGCGCCGCACCGCCAGCCGCGTCAAACCCGCACCCGCGCTGGCCGCGCTGACGCCGCGCGAACGCGAGGTGCTGGAGCTGATCGCCAAGGGGATGTCCAATACCGAGATCGCCGAATCCCTGTACGTCGCCGAGCAGACCGTGAAAACCCATGTCTCCAAGGTGTTCTCGAAGCTGAATCTGCGCGACCGAGCGCAAGCTGTTGTGCTCGCCTACGAATCCGGTCTGGTCACCCCGGGCTAGCGCAGCTTCTGGCACTTACCGCCGTTGAGATCGTCGAGGTGCCGCGAGAGCAGCCGGGCCAGCCGGTCGAGCAGGGCGGTCGCATCCTCGAAGCTGCCCGAATCCGCTTGTGCGGCAAGGGCTACCGCGACACCGCCGGATCGGGTCGGCACCAAGCCGAACTGGCGGACGGTGTAGACGCCGGTATCGTCGTCGGGCCCCCAACCGCCCTTGAATTCGGTGCCCTCGATCGTGCCGAGGCCCCACCGCTGTTCCGGGGTGATCTGTTCCATCAGGCTGACCACGGTGTCGGTCTCGGGCAGGCACGGCAACTGCGAGGCGAAGCGGGCCTGATTGGCCAGTGTCCATTCGGTCGCCCCGAATGCGGTGTAGTCGAGACTGGTCTTCGGTCCGGACACGTTGGTGAGTGCGTCACCGGCCTCGTCCAAGACCTCCTGGACGGCATGGGCGGCATCTTCGCCGTCACCGAGGGACTGCCACAGCGCCTCGGCCGCATCGTTATCCGAGACGGTGATCGCCTCGTGTGCGTATTCGAAGACGCCGTCGTTCGGGTCGTGCCGCAGCGCCGCGATGGCCAGCGGGACCTTGATGGTGGACCAGGCGATGCCGGTGGTCCAGTCGCCGAAGATGGTCATCCGGCCGCCGCCGACCGGCATGATCGCCATCCCGACCTGGCCCGTCAGATTCGGCTGCAGTTGGGTGAAATCGGCGGCCAGCGAATCGGGCCGCGAGATCGACCAGCCCGGATGCCAAGATCCGGGGCGTTCGACGGGTAGCGTCGGCTCGTTCGGGGAACTGTGTGTGTCGGGCAGAAGCGAACAGGAGGTCAGTGTGAGCAATGCGGTGAGTGCCGCACCGCGCAGCACCACCCGGTAATTCGCCATCGTTTTCGTAGACCTCACCGCCGTGTCCTCCCCACCACCACAACATGACACCCGTTGTTCCATCGGCGGTGCAAAAAACATCCTCGTCACTCCCGTCCGGTCGGTGACCGGACGTCGGGCGATCAGCATCGGTCCATCACACAACTGACACGGCACTGACGCCCTGTTGATAGTTTCGCCGATTTTCCCGGAGAATTCGAAACAGCGTGGCCAACGGGCTACCCGGTAGGCTCACAACTCTGTTTACGCACTCGGACGACCGATGTCCGGGGGCCGCAGTCACCTGAAGGGGGTCGCGTTGCTGAACAGCGGTGAGGTGTTCGCCGGGTTCACCGTGGAGCGGCTGCTCGGACAGGGTGGTATGGGCTCGGTGTACCTGGCCCGACACCCCCGGCTCGGTAAGCAGACTGCGCTGAAACTGCTGAATCGGGAGCTGTTCACCGACGCCGAGGTGCGTGCGCGCTTCGACCGGGAGGCCGATCTGGCGGCGCATCTGGACCATCCGAATATCGTCGCCGTCTACGACCGCGGCTCCGAGGACAACCAGCTCTGGATCTCCATGCAGTACATCGACGGCGTCGACGCCGCGACCGTCGACCCGATGACGCTGCCGCCGGAGCGGGCGGTGCAGATCATCGAGGGTGTCGCGGCCGCATTGGATTACGCGCACGGCATAGGCGTGCTGCATCGGGATGTGAAACCCGCCAACTTCCTGCTGGCCCGCTCCAGCGGCGGACAGGGCGAGCGGGTCTTCCTCACCGACTTCGGCATCGCCCGGCTGCGCGAGGACTCCACGCACCTGACCCAGACCGGGATGTTCAGCGCGACCCTGTCCTACGCCTCGCCGGAACAGATGACCGGCGCCAAACTGGACAACCGCACCGACCAATACTCCCTGGCGTGCGCGCTGTACTGGTTGTTCACCGGTATGGCCCCGTTCGACGCGCCCGACCCGAACGACATCATTCGCGGGCACCTGCAACATCTCGCGGCACCGCTGGCGACCCGGCGACCGGGTTTGAATCCCGCGCTGGACGGCGTGCTGGCCAAGGCGATGGCCAAACGTCCCGAACACCGGTACGCGACCTGTGTCGAATTCGCCGCCGCGGCACGCCAGGCCTTGACTGCGCCGCCGGTCGCGACCGTCCAGGTGAATCCCGGCTTCCCTGTCCCCGGATATCCGGCGAGCATGCCGAATCCTGTCGGATCCGTGCCGCCTGCACCGGCATTCGGTGCGCCCGTGGACGCGACCGCCTTCGTCCAGTCCACGCAGGCCGTCGCGCCCGCCGGATATGGTGCGCCACCACCGGCCGCGGGTTTTCCGGGGTCGCCGATACCGCCGGGGGCGTCGCCGCAGGCTGGAGGCTATTCGGCGGCACCGGCGCAGCAGGCGGCACCGCCACCGTCCGGGGTACCCGCGGCGCCGGGGCCCTCGATGCTGGGCGCACCCGCACCGGGGCAGCCGTCGCAAGTGCCGCCCATGCAGGCCCTACCGGCGCAGGGCCAGCCAGCTCAGGTGCCGCCGATGCCGGGCGCACCTGCGCAAGGTGTGCCGACTCAGGGGCCGCCGCCTGCCGCGGGTCCGATGCCGCCCGGTGCCGTGCCGCCGCATGGGGCGCCGTTCGGGCCGAATGGCGGTGGCCCGCATCCGACTCCGGACCGCAGCCGGAGTACGGCGATGCTGCTCGGCTGGATGGCCTGCGGCATTGTGGTCGCGGTGATCGCCGTCATCGGCACCCTCGTCACGGTCGGCTGGCAGTCCGAAGAGCCGGACAATGCCGCGGTGCCGCCACCCGCCGCCACCTCCACCGCGGCGGCCGCCACATCCGATGCCCTGGCGAAGAGCCGCAGGTTGTTCCCCAATCTGGTGCCGCAGGGCAAGGACAGCCACGGCGAGGCCTATCAAGACGCCCGCTGCTTCGCGGCGAAGGCCGGAGAGCAGTTGCGGGTCGAGGACGGTCCGTTGAAATCCAGTCCATGGGTCGGCGCGTGGCAATGCGATCGCGAGACGCGGACCAGCACCCAGATGAGCTACACGATCCTCGAATACACCTCCGCCGCCGACGCACGGGCCGTGGTCCAGGCCTTACCCGCAAATGTCGCGACCGCGGAGAAGAAGAGCGGAGTCCCGGTCAACACTCACCGGTGGGTAGTGGAGGATCCGCCGGGCCCACTTCAGCCGTACTACCACACAGCCAAGCTGGTGGTGAGCTTCGAATCCGATGCCGCCCGCTCGAATTTCCTGGTGTACGTGAGCAATTACGGCACCTCCGGCGCCGCACAGACCATCCCGCCGACCCCCTCGGCCCAGGACGCCCTCACCGCATGGTGGGATGCGGCACCGCTGTAATCGCCTGTCGGACAGCCGAATAGGGCTGCTCGCACGCCCATCCGGCACGCGGGCAGCCCTGATCGAACTCAGTCGACCGCCAATGCGTCCACGATCGGCATTCGGGCGGCGCGCAGTGCGGGGGGAATCGACCCGAGTAGCGCCAGTGCCAGCGCGGCGGTGCCGTAGACCAGCAGCATCGGGCTCGGCTGGTACACGATGTCGATGGTCATGGCGTGGCCGGTAGCGACGGTCGCCAGATACTGGATCGCCGCGCCGACCGCGAGACCTATTGCCGCGCCGATGAATCCGATGCCGACGGCTTCGGCGAGCACCGAGCGCAGCAGGAATTTGCGGCTGGTTCCCATGGCTCGCAGTACGCCCAGTTCACGACGGCGTTCCAGGACCGAGAGCATCAGCGTGTTCAGCAGTGCCACGGTGGCCACCAGCACCACGATCCACAGAATGGCGTAACTGATCGCCGTGCCCTGCCGCAGGCTGGAGGAGATGGCGACGACCGCCCGCGCGCCGGTGTCGACATGGATATCCGCTGGTACCACGCGCCGCACGGCGGCTTGCACCGCCGACTTGTCCACGCCCGGTTGGAAATGTATCGCGAGCACGGTTTCACCCGGTCGCTGATACCACGCGCGCAGCTGGTCGAGATTCATCACGACAACGCCCGAGATGGCCGAGATGTACGGAATCACATCCAGCACCCGCACGGTGTGGTTGCCGGTCGGGGTCGGCAGGGTCAATTCGGCCCCGACGCCGACGCCGAGTGATCGCGCGACATCGCGCGAGATCGCCACCCCGTCCCCAGCGGCCAAGTGGGCCATGACTTCTCGACTCACCGAGCCGGTCTCGGATTCGTTCGCCTCGCTCGGATAGCCCTGCAACATCACCCGCCCGGTGCCGAGGGTGGCGAAGGCCATCTGCGCGGGGCCGACCGCCTCGACGCCGGGCACCTGGGCGATCTTCTCGCGTAATCCATTGGGCAGCAACGGCCCCGTCGGGAACTGCTCCATCGAGCTGGTGCTGACGAATAGATCGGTGTCGCCGAAGCCGGCGAAGGAAGCGGTGGCCGAATCGACCATATTGCGTGAACCCCCGCCCATCGCGACGGTGGCGGATACGCCGATCATCACCGTCATCGCGGTGGCCCACACTCGCCGCGGTGCGCGTTCGAGGGTGGTGGCCCCGAGTGTGCCCGGTGCGCCGAAGCGTCCGGCGATTGCCGCGGCACCACGCACGATCGGTCCGGTGGCGGCGAAGCACAGTGCCACTGCCCCCGCATACGACATCGAGATCGCCGCCAGCGATAGGCGGCCGAGATCGGCCTCGGCGATGGCGATCGAGCCGATAACGAGGCCGACACCGAGCGCGATCGAGGTCCAGCGCAGTGCCGCGCTCGTCGCATCGGCGCGCGCCACCCCCACCGGTGCCAGCGCCTCGATCGGTTCGACCTTGTACACCTGGCGCGCCGCGATGGCGGCCGCCATGACGCTGGCCAGCACACAGGCGCCGATCGCCACCGGAATCGCATACCCGGGCACCATATATTCGGTGCGCGCTTCCACCGACTGCATGATGGCGGTGGGAAGTTTGTCGATCGCGACGCCGCCCATGGCGGCACCGACAACCGCGCCACCCACACCGCCGAGCACGCCGAGCAGCGCCGCCTCGACCAGCAGATCACGCACCATCGGCCCGCGCTTGCCGCCGATGGCCCGCAGCATCGATAACACCGGTCGGCGCTGGGCGACGGCCATACTCATCGCGTTGTAGATCAGGAACGCCGAGACGATCAGGGCCGCCGCCGAGGCCATGAGTGTCGAGTACCGCACGATCTGGATGGCGCCGCCGGCCTGTGCCGTGCGCAGCCCGGGATCGGCGACCACGGCGTGGCCCTCGACCACTGTGGTCAGCGTTGCCCGCAATCGGTCGACATCGGTGCCATCGGCCGCAATGACCTGAATCGAGTCCAGGCGCCCGACGCGGTCGGTGAGTTTCTGCGCCAGACCGAGCGGGGCGGCGATGATATGGCCCCCGTTGAGTTGCTCGGAGGTCTTCTTGTCGAGAACCGCTGCGACGGTGACGGTTGCGGAGCCGAGCGGGAACTGTGCACCCTCGGCGCGTCCCATCCCGGATCCGACCAGGACACCGTTCGGCACGGTGAGTAGTTTGCTCGCCTGCGCGGCCATCGGCCCGCCCAATTCACTGCCGAGTGCGGCGATGCTGGCGTCGGCGCCGATCAGCAGCGCCTTATCCGCGCCGGACCCGACCTGCGCGCGCAACATCGGCACTGCCTTGTCGACACCGGGTGTGGTCGCGATCCGTTGTAGTTCCTGCTGATCGAAGCCCGCGTCGGTGATCCCGGTGACCTCGAGCGCGGCCTTGCCGCCGAGACTGCGGGTCAGCCGGTCCACCGATCCGGTGACCGAGCCGGAGATGCTGAACACCGCGACAAGTAGCGAGGCCGAGACGGCCATCACCGTCAGTGACATGAAGGTGCGGCCACGGTGGGCGAGCAGTTCACCGATATTGAACAGTCGCAGCCGATCCCACGCCGCGCCGATCACGCGCGCACCGCTCGCTTCGCGATATCGACCTTGTCATTGGAGCCGATCTGTCCGTCGCGCAACGTGATCACCCGGTCGCAGTATTCGATGGCGCCCATATCGTGGGTCACCATCACCACCGAATTACCGTTTTCAGCGATATCGCCGAGCAATTTCAGGATGGCCGCGCCGGTCTTGGAATCCAGATTGCCGGTCGGCTCGTCGGCCAGGATCAGCGGCGGATCCATGATCAGTGCCCGTGCCACCGCGACCCGCTGCATTTGCCCGCCGGACAACTCGGCCGGCCGATGGGCGGCGCGTTCACCGAGCCCGACCAGGTCGAGCAGCTCCAGTGCGCGCGGCTTGGCCTTGCGTAACCCGGTGCCGTCCAGCAGCTTCGGAATTGCGACGTTCTCCCAGGCGGTGAGGGTGGGCAGCAAGTTGAAGAATTGGAAGATGAAACCGACGCGGTGGCGCCGGAATTCGGACTGCCGCTCGTCGTCCAGGCCACCGATCTCCTCGCCCTGGAATCGGATCGACCCCGTGTCGGGGGTGTCGAGTGCGCCGAGCAGATGCAGCAGCGTGCTCTTGCCCGAGCCGGATGGGCCGATGATCGAGGTGAATTCACCGGATTCGATGCGCAGGCTGATGCCGTCGAGCGCGCGCACCGTCTGTTTGCCGACGCGGTACTCCTTGGTGATGTCGGTCAGTTCCAGCATGGCCTGGTCCGGCATGGCGGTCCCCCACCCTCTTTCGTGCAGTATTCGATCTTGGTCGATTGTCGCGCAGTGTGGTGCCGCACCAACGCGTTATCGCGCCATCGCCTCGGATGCCTGGTCATGGCGTCGGTATTGCGCGTCGAGAACAGCGCGCAGTGCCGGTTGTTCCGCGGCGAGTTCGAGATAGGCCTCGACCGCGGATTGGCCCTGCAGTAGCGCCTGATCCAATTTCGCGTCGAGATGGATATTCCACCGATATCGCAGCGCGAGCAAGAGCCCTTCCGGTCCGCCGAACAGCCGGTCCAGGTCCGGAATGTCCGCGAACAGGTCGGGGCTGGCCGGATCGACGGCCGCGCGGGTGAGCACGGTGCGCACGATCTCGGTCCGGCGGTGCTGGTCCTCCCAGCCATTGCGACTGCTTTGTCGCTCGAAATAATCGGACATGGCGTTCGGCCTTCCGTGATTGGTGAATCTCACGCTACGGACGGGAAAATACGGTGTCTTCGTGCCAGGGACGCGAATCGATCTCCTACCGCGGTAGGAGCCACGGACCGTTCCGGGAACGATGCAGTGGGCCCGACCTGGCGGTTAGCCTTACAGGATGGATGTGATCCACGCCATTACCTCGTCGGCGGACGCCCAACCGGCGATACCGTTCCGGGAGACTGGGCGCATCCGGGATCGATTCGCGGTCTTCCTGCGCAATCCCGTGGCGGTGATCCGCCGCAACCTCGAAGAGCTGCCGTTCGACTACCCGCCCTCGGTGATGATCAGCGCCGACGCGGCCCTGCTCGTCGTCAGCATCGGCGCGATCATCCAGCGGCACGAATACTTTCCGACGGCGCTGCCGATTCTGGCGGTGATTCTGGTCTTCGTTTCGGTGCCGCTGTTCTGCTTCTTCGGGGTGACCCCGAGCCCGATCCTGCTCGCGGGCTCCGGACTGGCCGCGACGGCGATCCTGCTCACCCAACCGGTATCGGCCGATTTCTCGCCGTTCATCTTGGTGGTGATGGTCGGCGAGGTCGCGGCCATCGTGCGAAAACGTTTCAGTGCGCTCTTCGCGCTGGTCGCGGTATTCGAGTTGGCTGTCTTCGACGCGGCCGGGCATCTGATGTGGAGTGTGACAGGTGAGCGGTTGCAGGGCATCCAGATGTACACCATCGGGATCGCGCTCGGCTGGCTGGTCGGCGTGATGCTGCAGTACCAGCGCAAATTCCTGTATCAGGAACGCCAGAGCCAGCAGATCCGGGCCGCCCGCGCCGCCGACGAGGAGCGCCGCCGGATCGCGCGCGAGGTGCACGATGTCATCGCGCATTCGCTGAGCATCACCCTGTTGCACCTGACCGCGGCCCGGCACGCACTGCAGACCGATCGCGATGTGGACGAAGCGGTGGACGCGCTGGTCGACGCCGAACGACTCGGCAGACAGGCCATGGCCGATATCCGCCGCACTATCGGGCTGCTCGACACGCGGCCGTCGAAACTCGTGCCGGAGCCCGGTATCCGCGATTTCGATGACCTGGTCGGTGACTTCGCGGGGGCAGGACTCGACGTCCGTTACTCCCGCGCCGAGGATCTGAGCGCGGTGTCGGCCGCGGTCGGGCTCGCGCTCTATCGAATCGGCCAGGAATCCCTGGCCAATGTGATCAAACATGCGCCCGGCGCGACCGCGACCGTGTTCTTGGAGGTGGACTCGACGATGGCCCGGCTCATCGTGAACAACACGCTGCCCAAGGGGGTGCCGCCGGATCTGGGTGGCGGGATGGGGCTGTCCGGTATGCGGCAGCGTGCCGAACTGCTCGGCGGTCGGCTCGAGGCCGGACCCTATGACGACGGCTGGACGGTGCGGGCCGAATTCCCGCTGAGCGGTGCACGGTCCTGGGTGCCGGCGTCGTGTCCGCTGCCGGACATGGTCCACGGCGCGGCGAATGCGATGCGTGACAGGGCCGAATCCATTCGGCGTGACGGTGCGCTGGGGGAGGGTGCGTGACCTCGGTGTCGGCCGGTGGTGAGGATGCCGTCACCGTTCTCGTTGTCGATGATCAGGAGCTGGTGCGTGGTGGACTGCGCCGGATCCTGCGCCGGCGCGACGGGTTCGTCGTCAACGAATGTGCCGATGGCGACGAGGTGCCCGCCGCCATCGCGGCCAGTCGCCCCGACGTGGTGCTGATGGATCTGCGCATGAAGCGTGTCGGCGGTATCGACGCGACCCGCACGCTGCGCGCGCGCGACGGCGCGCCACCGGTGCTCGTGCTCACCACCTTCGACGATGACCAGTTGCTTTCCGGTGCACTCCGAGCCGGGGCGGCCGGATTCATCCTCAAGGATTCGCCCGCCGAGGATCTGATCCGCGCGGTGCGCACGGTCGCTGTCGGCGGGGCCTGGCTCGATCCCTCGGTCACCGGGCGGGTGCTCTCGGCGTACCGGACAGTGCGACCCGCCGCTACCCGCGACGACAGCAGACTCGCCGAGCTCACCGCGCGCGAGTACGAGGTGCTCGAATTGATCGGCCGTGGCCGCGTCAACGCGGAGATCGCGCGTGAGCTCGGCATCTCCGAAGTCACCGTGAAGAGCCATGTCGGACACATATTCGGCAAACTGGAGCTGCGCGATCGCGCAGCCGCGATCGTGTTTGCGTTTGACCACGGGGTGGTCGCACCAGGACAATCCACAGGTTGACGGGCAGCCCCGATCGCGCATGACCGCCGATGGTGGTGGGCGATCTTGCCCGGGATGTGGAGGATTGACGGGGTGGATGGACCTGGATGGAGAGTCGGCAGTCGGTTCGGGCCGTACGAGCTCAGATCGCTGCTCGGCAAGGGGGGGATGGGCGAGGTCTACGAGGCGTACGACACGGTGAAGGACCGCGTGGTCGCGGTCAAGCTGCTGTCCGAGGAACTCGCTACCGATCCCATCTACCAGGTGCGTTTCCGTCGCGAATCACAGGCCGCCGCCCGGCTGGCCGAGCCGCACATCATCCCGATCCACGACTGGGGCGTGATCGACGGTGTGCTGTTCATCGATATGCGGCTGGTGCCCGGCGTCGACCTGCGCGGCATTCTGCGTGACCAGGGGGCGATGAGCGCCGAGCGCGCGATCGGGATTATCGAGCAGATCGCCGCGGGCCTGGATGCCGCGCATGCCGACGGTCTGGTGCACCGCGATGTCAAACCGGCCAATATCCTGGTGACCGACGCGGACTTCGCGTACCTGGTCGACTTCGGCATCGCCCACATCGAGGGCGACAGCGCGATGACGCAGGCGGGCATGGCGATCGGCTCCTATACCTATATGGCACCGGAGCGCTTCGATGCCGGCCCGGTGACCGGTCGCGTCGATATCTACTCCCTTGCCTGTGTGCTGCACGAATGCCTCACCGGGGCATCGCCGTTCCCGGCCGGGAGCATGAGTGCGCTGATCCGGTCACATCTTTCCGATCCGCCGCCGCGACCGAGTGTGCAGCGACCGGGCATTCCCGCGGCGATGGACGCAGTGATCGCCCGCGGTATGGCCAAGGAGCCCGCCGATCGGTTCCCGACCGCGACCGATCTGGCCCGCGCGGCCAGGGCGGCGCTGGCCACCGCGCCGACCGCGAGCATGCCGACGCTGATCGTACGTCCGCCCGATCCGGCGCGCGGTCCGTCGGACCAGGCTGTGGTGCACCGCAATCCGGCGACGCCCGCGGAGGTGACGGGATCGATTCCCGCGGTGATCCATCCGACGGGGGCGACGGAGGTGTCGGCCGCCGATCTGCAGTTCACGCCGTTGCCGCGGCAGCAGCCTGCGCGAGCGCCACTAGGGTCGCCCGGGGCCGCACGGCCGGCGCGGCCGTTTCCGGATGCGCATCTGTATTCGGAGTCGGCGCCGCAGCCGGAGTATTCGGAGCCGCGGTATCCGCAGTCGCCGGACTACTCGGGCGGCTCGCAGACCCCGCCGACTGAGCAGTATCCGCAGCAATCGCGGTATTCGGGGGCGTCGCAGGCCGAGCAGACGCAACGGTATCCGGAGTCGCATTACCCCGAGGCCAGGTACCCCGAACAGCAGTACCCCGAGCGGCAATACCCGGAACAATTCGGCGCGCAACAGCATTCGCCCGCTCCGGAAACTCGCATCGTCCCGCAACCCTTCTCGAGCGCACCGCCGTTCGAGCCCCCGCCCCGCCCCGCGCACGCGGCCAACCCCTACCGCGCGCCGGAATACCCGCCCGCGCCG
Organism: Nocardia sp. CA-107356; assembly: GCF_050946365.1. NCBI lineage: Bacteria > Bacillati > Actinomycetota > Actinomycetes > Mycobacteriales > Nocardiaceae > Nocardia > Nocardia sp. CA-107356. Next base: position 2,334,143 of record NZ_CP191992.1, read on the forward strand.
GAATACCCGCCGCAAGGCGGCTATGCCGAACCCGAGTATGAGGACGACTACTACGGCCAGGACCCCTATCAACGGCGCGACCGCTCGGTCGTGCTGCCCATCATGGTCGCCGTCTTCGTCATCGTCGTACTCGCCGTCGGCGGCGCCATCGGTTGGCAGGTCATGGGTTCCCACGACTCCGGGAATTCCAAGGACACCCAGGCGGGCGCACAGGTGACGACCACGGCCGCCCGCGCCACCGGCGGTCCGACGACACCGCCGACGGCCTCGACCAGCAAGGCCGCACCCACCTCGGTCACCCTGCCCGTGGGTGCGACGCAGTGCACGACCGGACAACCGGCGGCAGGCACCTTCTCCCAGGCGGCCACCGGATCCTCGGTCACCAGTTGCGGTTTCGCCGAAGCGGTCCGCCAGGCCTACGCCGACTCCGCCGCCGCGAACGTCTCGCGTTCATCGCGCTCGGTGGTGGCGACCAGCCCGGTCACCGGCCGCACCTACACGATGAACTGTGTCGCCGACGGTCCGCTGGTCACCTGCAGCGGCGGTGAGAATGCGGTGGTCTACGTCTACTGACACAGCAACTTGGAGGTCAAGGACGGTTCGCGGGACCGCCTCTACACCACCGAAATCGACGATCCGCCGATGGTCGCCGAGTTGATCTGGGACTGGATAGAAGACCGCTGGGAGCGTCTCTACCGATTGCAGTGGCAGCGGTACGGGTACGGCACAGACCTGCACCAAGTTTCATTGCGCGACGAGAGGGAGAACGCTCCCCGACGGCGGTGACCGAGCACCCGAGGTTCTGGATCTGGATGTTGCCGACCATCGCGGCAGATGCAGATGTTCGCCAGATCGACTGCTGGCCAACGTTTGTGCGTGATCGAACGCGTGGGTCGGGGCATAGGACGTGCTGAGCCACAGCGGTCTCGGGCGGCCACCACGGGACGGCGCCGCGGATGGGTCCGCTCCTTCCCCCAGCTCTCCGGCGGCTACATCCACCCCCACTCCACCTCGTCCACCGACATGACCCTGTATGTCTCACAATGAAACACCACCACGAACAGCCCTTACTGGGTCAGCAATTCGACGGCATTACGCCATAGCCGCCATGTTCTGAGCAAGGCGGACGGGAAGACCCGAGCCGATGTCGAAAACACATACCACCATGTCATGGAGGCCCTCGCGGTGCTCGGGCATATCGCCCCGCGTCAGATCGCCGCCAGAAGCAACGAGATCCCCGCGTTCACCCCTGCTGTCCAGCCTGTACTGACAGGCGGCGCATTAGAACCGGAACCGCACGATGCGGGTGGACCGTTTCATGCCCGGCAGCAGGTTCAAGAGGCGGTACATGCGGCGTATGTTCGCGGGTGCCTTGGCCATCAGCACCGGTGAGTCGTTCATCGGCGCCTCGTCGACATATTCGAGGCGCGGGTGCCAATCGGCCAGCGCGGCCGGATCGTTGAAACCGCAGTGGAACTGGGTGTCGTATTTGCGCAGGGTGGGGTCCCATTTCGAGGTGCGCCACGCCCAGACCGGTACCGTGTCGAACTGTATCTGGCCGGTGGGAAAGGCGTCGACGATGCTGGTCAGCAGCCGCCGGAGGTCGGTCTCGGTCAGGTAGGGCACCAGTCCCTCGGCGATCATCAGCACCGGCCGGCCGCGGGGGATACGGTCCAGCCAGGTCAGGTCGGTGACGCTGGAGCCGATCAGCGTGTAGTGCTCTCGCGGCGGCAGGAATTGTTGCCGCAGTTCGATGATGGAGGGGTAGTCCAGGTCGTACCAGTCGACGGTGGCGGGCGGGTCGATCCGGTATGCGCGGGCGTCGAGGCCGCAGCCCAGGTGCAGCACCACTGCGTCGGGGTGATCGGCGAGGAAGCTTCGGGCCCAGTCGTCGTGGGCCTTGGCGCGTACCACGGCGGCGAGGCCCATCTGGCTGGTGCCGAATCTGCGGTTGTCGTAGTCGGGGTCGAGGCGGCGCATCGTCTGCTCGGCGTATTTGTCGCCGAGGATCGGGTCCGGTAGCCGGTTGTCCAGTGCTTTGGCCCTGAGGACGGGGCTGACGGTCTTCTGCACTCCGACTAGTCCGGCGTCCTTCACGCCAGCGACACTACTCACATTTCACGAATTTCAGGATGGCGAGGCAGAACGGCGGAGTGGGCGTCCATCAGCGTGAGCCTCTCGGGCGAGGTTGTCCAGGGCGGCGGGCAGTTCGGGGCCTTGGGCCACAGGGGATGCCATAGGATTCGGGTGGCGACGGTCGACGGTGCCGGCCATGTTGTCATCTGCTGCTGAGGTCGGACATGAGTCGCTGGTTCAGCATAGCGAGGGCGTTCGAGGCTTCAACTGTTTCGTGCGTTGCTGCCAACAGCAGGCTTCGGTCGCCGCCGTCTTGCGTAAATTGCAGGCAGTCGGTGCCTGCTCGGGTGGTGTCGGTGAGGGACCTCGGATCTGATCCCGAAACGCTTGCGGCCCTCGGCCATCGCGCAGCCGCTGCGGTCAGGCTGCCGAACATGATGGCGGCCTGGGAACAAGACGAATTTGTGCTGGACCCGTCGCGGATCACGCTGTCCATCGTGCGCACCGGCTGCGACGGCGACACCTTCGAACGGCAGCAGCTGATGGACCGCTACCGGATCCAGATCAACAAGACCTCCCGCAACATCGTGGGGTTCATGACCAACATCGGCACCACGCGTAGCTCGGTCGTCTTCCTGGTGGAGGTGCGGTGAACATCAGCCCGCGAGCTGGAGCAGAACATCTCCGAGATGAGCCTGGGCGAGCGCGAGCACTTCGAGCAAGCGGTGCACCGGCTGACCGAACACTCTGTGCCGCTTCCAGATTTCGGCGGCTTCCATCCGGCGTTCCGTGATACACCCGAAATCCACAGCTACAAGCCGATTTCGGGTGCCGCGTGTACACCGAAAGGCCATGGAGAGGTCGACCTACCGGCGCACGAACAGGGCGCGCGCCGGTAGGCCGTCCTCATGCCATGGGGATCGTCGGGTCGACGATCGCCTCGATGCCCGCCACGCGGTCGCCGCGCATCGTGAGCACGAGCATGCCGTACAGGACGCGGTTGTGGTATGCCAGGACGCCCACGGTTGCGGGCGTTTGGTGCGACACCAGCGTCGCGCCGGATCCGAAGTAGCTGAGCAGGTTCGACGCCACGGCCGTCGCGCCGTGGGTGTCCTCCGGTGTCGGCAGCGAGCCCGCGACGAAGGTCGCCGATCCCCAGGCGTCCGGGGCCAGCACGGTCAGCAGGGCGTTGAGGTCACCGCCGGAGCAGGCGGCGATGAACCGGTCCAGGACGGCTCGGTGTGTCGATGCCGTGGCATGATCGACCGCGTCGATTGCGGGGTCGGCCCCGACGACCGCGCGATCAGCGGCTGCGATCGTGGGACCTGCCGCCGCCCCGGTGATCTTCGTACGCGCCCGCCGCGCCAGCTGTCTGCACGCACCCGCTGGACGGCCAACGATCGCGGCGATCTCCTCGAAGGGCAGCGCGAACACATCGTGCATGATGAACGCCACCCGTTCGGCCGGATTCAGTCGCTGCAGCACCATCACCAGTGCCGACTGGACGTGATCGTCGAGCGTGACCCGGTCCGCCGGGTCGACGCCCGGCGAGACCACCGAGTTCAGCAGCTCCGGGGCGCCGGGTTGCTCGCGCCGGGCCCGGGCACTGCCCAGCAGGTCCAGGCACAGGCGGCCGGTCACCACGGTCAGCCAGCCGCGGACGTTGTTCAGTTCGTCCGCGCGGGTGCGTGAGAGGCGCAGGAACGCTTCCTGCGCAACGTCTTCCGCGTCCGCGATGTCACCGAGCATTCGGAACGCCAGGTCCACCAGGTAGGCGCGATGCGCATCCCACAGCGCGGTGAACTGGTCGCGATGAGTCTCCATACCGATTACGACGAGACGGCGGGGCGAAAAGTTACCGATCCGGCGCGGTAACTTTCCCGCCGCCCGCCTCGTCATAGTGCCGACCCGCAAAAACACGAAGCACCATTCGAGGAGACCTCATGTCCCGCAGTTCGAGGCGACTGACCGCGATCGCAGCCCTGGCGCTGGCCGGCCTCGCGACCGCCCCGGCACCGGCCGGAGCGGATTCGACCGCGTCCGCCGAAACGACCGGATCCGTCGAAAAGTACCTGGGCACATGGAATTACGACCAGCCGGACGACGTCACCAGAACCAACATCGCCACCATGGACCTGTTCGGATACCGGCCCGACATTCCGCAGATCGGCACCATTACCTTCACTCGCGGTGCCGACAGCGAGATCCTGGGCCACACCGATCAGGGCTGCACCTGGCATTTCCGGCCCGTTGGGGACGCTCTGGAAATGACCTCCACCACCCAATACTGCTTCAACCAGGTGATCGGGTCCGGCTACAACATAGACCGCTGGCGCGTCACCGTCGATGACGGTGTCGAGCGAGAAACCCTGCACGCCAATAGTTATCTCGGCCCGGGGACCTTCGGATTCGATCTGGTCGACGGCCGCCGCAGCAACGCCGCCGCGGGCACCCAGGCCGACACCGCGCGGCGTTTCAGCGGTACCTGGACCTTCGACCGCGCGCCCTTCCCCACCAACGCCGCCACCAACTCCTACTTCATTCCCCTGCCGTTCACGCCCGCTCCCATGTCCGGGCCGGTCACCTTCACCCCGTCGGCGGGCAGCACCGTCACCGCGCATACCGCCGACGGCTGCAGCTGGACCTTCGAGGCCCATGGGAATACCGCCGAGCTGTCCCCGGCCACGCAGACCTGCGGCGCAACCACGCTGGCGTTCTGGTCGATCGCCGACGACATGCGACATCAAACCGCCATCCTGACAGGACAGGATCACAGCATCCCGTTCATGATGACCTCGGGATCCCTGACGAGGAAGAACTGACCGCAGCGACCGCAGTGATGGTCACGGCGGTGGTGGCGGCAGCTCGGAAGGCACAGCTAGTCGAGGCGGGTGGCGGTCACGGCCCACACCGGCAGGTGCACCCGGTTGTTTTTCAGCAACGGCGCAATGGTCTGGAGTTGTTCTAGCATCGGCTTCATCCGCTCAGCCCATCCTGAGTCGTCGCCCATTTGCTTGGTGAGGTGGGTGAACGTTTCCGCGCTGAAGGTGGCTTGGTAAGTGGTGGTTCCCAGGTAGTCGATGCGCCATCCGGCCGCGGGAAGCACCCGCTCGAAATTCTCCGCTGGCAAACCTTCGGGCTGAAGACCGTTGACGTTGTGGCGTCCGATTTCGAACATGAACAGTCGCGCTCCCGGTTTCGTGGCACGGTGCAGGGCCTGCGCGTACTGGGTCTGTGTTTGTTCGTCGTCGAGGAATACGTGGTAGAACGCGCTGTCGACGACGGTGTCGAACCGATTCTCCAGGCCGTCGAGTCTGGTTGCATCGGCCACTTCGAAGTCCACCCTCACCCCGGCGCGCTCCGCGTTGCGCTTGGCCCGCTCGATCGCCGTCGGCGACGAGTCGATCCCGGTGGCCGAGTAGCCCTTGGACGCGTAGTGGATCGCGTGATGTCCCGGGCCGGTTCCGGGGTCGAGCACCTCGCCCCGCACAGCGCCGTAGGCCACCAACTGCTGCACTACCGGCTGTGGGCCGCCGATGTCCCAGGGGATCAACGCAGCAGCATCCTGCTCCGGCGACGCGTCACGGTACAGCGCTTCGAAGTCTGGCTGACCATTGTGGTTCGGTTCCTTGTCCATGACTCCTCCTTTGATTGCGGACGGGCCATACCTGAAGGGTCGTGCACTAGATCAGACCAATGGTTCCGTAATTCGGTGGCGGACGCCATCGACTGCGGGGCGGTAGCGGTTACAGCAGCCAAAATACCGATCACCCTGGCGGCGGACGTGTCGGTCGTTCGATCTCATTAGCCCACACGGCATCGCCCACCTCTGGCGCTTTCGCGTACCCACGGCGACCCTCAGTCGGGTCCGAATCGTTCGGTGCATTTCGCGCCATGTAGTTGCCAGCCGGGCTTTGCCCCTGAGCGGCATTGCAGGATGCACTGAGCTACAACAGCTCTCGCGTCGCGATTGCCCACCGTGTCCTCTTCGGTCAACGCGGTTTGCTCGAATCCGATCCTGTACGGCCCGGGTTCGGCGTCCTCGGCGATGCCGACGGCCAGTTGACGAATGTTGGGACGCAGGCCAGCGTGCCCAAGAAAGCAGGGGCGCAACGATCTTCATTCGGGATGCGAAGTGCTCTGTAGTACAGATAAGGAAAGGGCACTCGATGAAAAGGATCATCGGCATCATCGTGGCGGTCGCGGCGGTGACCCTGGCGACGGCATGTCAGGACGGTGTGACGACGCAGGCGTCCGGGGGGTCGTCGGTTTCGAGCTCCGCTACCGCTGCCGTGCCGGGATCCGCTCAGCCTCCGGTCACTCAGCAGTCACCAGGTGCCACGCAGCCTGCTGGTGACAATGTTCCTGCCACTGCCGGAAACGGCAGATGCGTCGATCTGAAGTCGGCGGTGGTCACAGCCGCACTCGGCACACTCGGCACCGGTGTCGGCGGCGACGGATTCTATGCAGACAGCGGCACTGACGCCTCCGTCGGCGCTTGTCCCGCCATACTTTGGGTGCTCGCTGGGACTCCGCATGGCACGGCTAGCTCACCCTGGCACGTGATGCTGTTCAACCACGCAGGTTATCTGGGCACCGCGACCAAGAAGTCGACTGCTTATACACAGGTGGTCGGCTCGTCAGATCGCAGTGTCGGGGTCCAATACCGTTGGCTGACGGGTAAAGACGCCAGCTGCTGTCCCTCGGGTGGGCCGGTCATTGTCACTCTCACCTTGGGCGCCGACGATCGCACCGTGACCCCGGACCGTGACTTCCCGACGGAGGTGATCGATCCGAGTTCGGCGAGCTCGCCGTCGGTGTGCCCGGTTACCAAGGCCGTTTTGCTCGAAGCGTTGCGAGGCACTGACATCGAGTCGCGGTTGGCGAGGCCGATCGAACTCGAGGATCGAATCGACTGTGCGGGTGAGTGGGCGATGGCCCATACGGGAACCCACAATAATACTGTCAACCGAGCCCAAGTCTTGTTCCACTACGTAGCGGCCGACGGAGGCTGGAAGCCTGTGGACCTCGGCAGTGCGCTGCACTGCACCGAGACCGGCGTGCCTGCCGATGTCGCAGACAAGATCTGCCGCTGAGCGCCGGTGTGCCGCACCCGCCGATCATTCTCGCTGGCCGGTTCGGTCAGCGAGATATGCGGCATAGAAAGACGTTCTGTGTGTCGGTGCGTGGGATGGGAACGTCGTCCTGATGCGCTTGTCGGGCTTGGTGTCCCATCGCAGGAGGAGGACGTTCGTGGGTAACGGTCGTGGCTTGTCGCGGGGTGATCGCAACCGAAACGCCCGCTTGTTATCGAAGTAGTTGGAGGTGTCGTCTTCGGCGGCGCTGTGTTGTTGGCGCAGTTGGTGTTCGGCGGCGGCTTCGGTGGGGGTGAGTTGGGTGCGTCGGTGTTGTTCGGTTTGCAGCTGGTCGAGTTCTTGCTGTGTTCGGCGGGCCTGCGAGTAAGAGTGCGTCTCGTCCTGTTCGGGTATGGATGGTGACGATGCTGCCCGTGTAGGTGCCGATCGCAGGATCGGAGTTGCTTATCAGCGACGGCGGCACGCCGACCACCGAGGCGAGGAACCGCGCCGAGTCCGGCAACGGTGTCACGACGCCGGGTAGGCTCATTGCCGATGGCAAATCTGCGCGCATCGAGCGGGATCGTATCCGCCGGGGTGACCGTCGGTATCGCCGAGCTGATTTCGGCCCCGATCGGACCGAATAGCGCGCCGTTCAACGCTTTCGGCTCCGTTGTCATCGATTTCACGCCGCAGCATCTTCGCGAATGGGTCATCGGCACCTTCGGCACCAACGACAAGCTCTTGCTCTACGCGGCGATGTTCCTGGTGGCGATCGGTATCGCCGCACTCGCCGGGTTGCTCGAGCGGACCACCCGGCCACACGGGTCGGCGCTGTTCGTCGCCTTCGGAATCGCAGGCATGCTGGCCGCATGCACCCGGGCGAACGCGTCGTGGACCTATGCCCTGCCGACGCTTCTCGGCAGCGTTGCCGGTTTATTCGCGCTACGGATCCTGATCCGACGTATCGACGCCGCCCCGCCCGCGAAACCCCGGCAGGCATCGCACGAAAAGGGCGTCGCCGCTATCGAATCGGCCAACGCTGCGCCCCCGTCGGAGCAGCTGGCACGGCGTCGGCTCCTCGGCGGTGTGGTCGGTGTCGGAGTGCTCGCGCTGATGACCGGGTTGACCGGACGACAACTCGCCGCGCGCGCCAACGACGTGTCCGCAAATCGAGCGGCGGTCCGCCTGCCCACCCCGGCCGAGCCGGCGGCGCCCGTTCCGGCCGCCGCCGAACTGCCGGTTTCCGGGCTGACACCATTCATCACCTCGAATTCCAGCTTCTACCGGATCGATACCGCGTTGACCGTGCCGCAACTCTCGACCGACGACTGGAACTTGCACATCCACGGCATGGTCGACCGCGAGCTCACCCTCTCCTACGCCGATCTGGCCGAACGCACGCCGATCGAGCGGATATTCACCTTGACCTGCGTATCGAATCCAGTCGGCGGCGACCTGACCGGTAACGCGCGGTGGCTCGGCTATCGGGTCGCCGATCTGCTGGCGGAGGCCGGCGTGCGCTCGGGCGCCGATATGGTCCTGTCCACCAGCATCGACGACTTCACCGCCGGAACCCCGATCACGGCGCTGACCGACGACCGTGATGCGCTGCTGGCGATCGGCATGAACGGCGAACCGTTGCCCGTACCCCACGGCTATCCGGTCCGCCTCGTCGTCCCCGGGCTCTACGGGTACCTCTCGGCAACCAAATGGGTGATCGATCTCGAGGTGACCAGATTCGATCGGGCGCGCGGTTATTGGGCTCGGCGCGGCTGGTCTACCCAAGGGCCGATCAAGACCGAAGCCAGAATCGATACGCCGAAATCATCGACGAAACTATCGACTGGCCCGGTCGCGATCGGGGGTATCGCCTGGGCTCAGCATCGCGGTGTGAGGGCCGTCGAGGTCCAAGTGGACAACGAGGATTGGCAGCCCGCGCAACTGTCCGAGGAGTACTCGATCGACACGTGGCGGCAATGGGTCTATCAGTGGAACGCGACGCCGGGACAACATACTGTGCGCGCCCGCGCGACCGACGGTACCGGTGCCGTACAGACCGCCGAGAGAACGGACGTAGTCCCGGACGGTGCGTCCGGCTATCCGTCGGTCTCCGTGCAGGTCGGGTAGCGCCCGACGCCCGCCCCGCCCCACTACCGCCTCCGCAGACCCACACCCGCCACGAAAACGCCTACGACGACGACAATCAGGCCGATGACGACCCAAATCCCCTGCCCGTTCATGCCACCGGTCTGCCCCAGCAGGTTCAGCCCCTGCAGCGTCCACAGACCACCCATCAACACGAGCAGTACCCCGATGATCAACCACACCCAGCGCATCGCCGCTCCTCCACTTCGGTCGCAAGCAACCTCGAACACCCATCGTGCCACGGAACCAGCTCCAAATCCGTATGGTCCTCCGTCGCCCAGCAACCCGCTCACGGCCGCAAAGACCCGGTTTTCCACCAGTATTCGAGCGATCCCTTCGTCAACGCCAGCATTGGCCGCCCCAGAGACTGATGGGGCCTGCGATTCCCGCCCGATTCGAGGTAGGTGCCGAGACTGAATAGCGTCGATCTATCGTGGATCCGTGAGCACTACCTCTCTGAACCAGGAACCCCACCGTGGCATGGCCCGGGACCGACGTCGGGAGGAATTGCGGGAGTTTCTGCGTAGTCGACGCGAGCGGTTGGCTCCCTCGGCAGTGGGGCTGCCCGAAGCCGGGCGACGACGCACACCGGGGTTGCGGCGCGAGGAAGTCGCGGTATTGGCGGGGGTGGGCGTGTCTTGGTACACGTGGCTCGAGCAAGGCCGCGATATCAAGGTGTCCGACGACGTGCTCGACGCGGTCGCGCGTGCATTGCTACTGGACGACATCGAACGCGCTCACCTGTACCGGTTGGCGGGCCTGAATCCGCCGCAACAGCAGGCAGCGCCGTCGATTCCGGCATCACCGCAGATGCAGCGTCTGCTCGACACCTGGGCTCCGCGGCCGGGCTACATCCGGGACCGGCACTGGAACTTCACCGCGGTCAACGACGCGGCACGGGCGGTGTTCGGCTACGGCGATACCGACCACAACTGCCTGACGTCGTTTTTCACCAACACGCGGTTGCGGGTGTCGCACCAGCAGTGGGACGAGATCGCCCCGGCGGTGGCCGCCGGGTTCCGCGCCGACGCCGCCCGCTATCCCGACGATCCCGAGTTCGACCGCATCGCAGGGGATCTGGCACAGGTCAGCCCGGAATTCGCCGAGCTGTGGGCGCGTCACGACGCGGCCGAGCATTCAACCGCGGTCAAGGCCGTCGACCACCCCGACGTCGGGGTGATGGTGTTCGAAGCGACCCTGTTCCCGTTGCCCGACCATCCCGGACATCACCTCATCCTGCACAACCCGGTCCCCGGCACCGAGACCAGTGAACGGTTGGAGCGATTGCTGCGCTCCCAGCCTGGTGGTGGCACACCCCCGATCAACTGACACTGCCTATCGGTGTGCAGGGACCGCAGGATTGGTGCCATGAGCAACACCATGCAGATGAAGGCAGTCACCATCCCCGAGTTCGGCCCCGCCGAGGTGCTGCGGGAGGCCGCCGTGAACATCCCCCAGCCCGGGCCGGGGCAGGTCGCGATCGATGTGGCCTTCGCCGGTGCAAACTTCGCCGAGATCCTCTACCGGCAAGGCGTGGTCGACGTTCCGCTGCCGTTCGTGCCTGGCATCGAGATCTCCGGCCACGTCCGCGCTGTGGGAGCCGAGGTGATGGGACTGACTGTCGGTCAGCCGGTGGCCGCGTTGACCATCGTCGACAGCGGCGGGTACGCCGAGGTGGCGGTCACCGCCGCGGACCTGGTCGCTCCGCTCGATGAGCAGTCCCTGAGCCTGGCCACGGCCGCGGCGTTGCCGTCCAACAGCACCACCGCGTTCCTGGTCCTCGACCGCGTCGCCCGGATCGAACCCGGCGAGAGTGTACTGGTGCACGCCGCCGCCGGTGGTGTCGGCAGCCAGCTCGGCCAAGCGGCCCGACTGTTGGGCGCGGGTCGCGTGGTCGGCACCGTGGGCACCCCTGAGAAGATCGCGACCGCCACCGCGTTCGGCTACGACGAGGTGATCCTGCGCGACCAGCTCGCCGACGCGGGCGAGTTCGACATCGTGGTCGACATGGTCGGCGGCCCAACGCGCCGCGCCAGCCTGGACCGGCTCGCTCCGATGGGGCGCATGGTGGTGATGGGCAACGCTTCCGGCGCCGAGGACGTCGGGATGTCAGCCAACGAACTATGGTTCAGCAACAAGACGGTCTCCGGGTTCAACCTGGCTGCCTTCTCCGCCGCCTATCCCGCCGATGCGGGAACCGCACTGCGTCGCGCGGTCGCCGCCGCCACCAACGGAGACCTCCGGATCCAGGTCGAGACTCTGCCCCTGCAGCAAGCGATCGAAGCGCACCGTCGCATCGAGTCCGGCTCCACCACAGGCAAATTGGTGCTTGAAGTCACGCCTGCTTGATCCGGACACACGGGTCGTCAGGTCCCGCAGACGCGACCCTGTGGCCGACAGCAGGAGCGAGACATAGCACCCCCTCGACAGAAGCACGCGTCCACTCGATGCGCGCTTCTCAGCAGCAGCGGACGTTCCGTTTGCGAGCGCTCAGCGGCATAATGATGCAGTCGTTCGAACCTGCCCGGTCGCCGGTTTTCGGATCGTGGGCTGCGCGGCATTTCGGGGTCGTCGGTCATGATGATTCGGGCGAAGCAGGAGCGGTTGTCATGGCCGGATCGGCGTAGCCGGACGCTCCAGCGGATCCATGCCGGTGAGGGCGGCACTGGCGGCCCAGAGTCCACCGGCGGTGTCGAGGTCGGTCATGTGCGCGCGGGGTGTTTCCCGGCGTGGTTGTCCGCGGAGGCCGAAAACTCTTGGCCCCCACAGTTGCCCGCTGGTGATCTCGGTGTCCAGGACAGCTCGGACGATGCTTTCGGCCCCCTCGTGTTTGCCGTGCAGCACCACACCTGCGGGCAGCGCGCGCAGGCGCTGGGCAGTGGTGCGGACGAATAACGGCGGCCGCGACGGGGTCAGTGCGTCCAGGGCGCCGCCGGGATGGACGACGATGCTGGCGGTATCGGCGCCGCTTGCCTGCAGGCGGCGATCCAGTTCGAAACCGAACAGCATCTGGGCCAATTTCGATCGCCCGTAGCTGCGCTTGGGCCGATAGTCGCGCTCTGACTGCAGATCGGCAAGCTCCAGCCGTTCCGACCGCGCGGCGAAGCTACCCACCGTGACCACCCGGCTGTTCGCGGCCGCCGTCAGCATCGGCGACAGGTGAGCGACCAGCGCGAAGTGCCCGAGATGGTTTGTCGCGAACATCAATTCGTGCCCCCGAGCGTTCACGCGGCGTTCGGGGCCCGACAGCAGCACCCCGGCATTGAGCACGACCGCATCCAGGCGATCGACGCCGAGTGCGTCCACTGTCGCAGGCAGCGAGGACAGATCCGCCAGGTCCAAACGCACCGGCCGCAGTCGAGCGCCCGCAACCCGTGCTCGGATCGCGTGTATCGCGCGGTCGGCCTTGGCGGTGTCGCGACAGCCCAGCACCACGGTGGCACCGTTGGCCGCGAGTTGCTCTGCGACGAAATACCCGATGCCCGCGCTGGCACCGGTAACCAGAATTGTCTTTCCCTCGGCCCGATTGCCGCTATGCCACGTCATGCCAGCAACCCTGACACCGCGCTCTTGCACCGCCCTCACATTCCACTGGCATGGCAGGCCCACACCAATCGCAATACCCACTCGGTCCGCCGGAAGCGGACGACGAATATCCGGAATTCGGCACTACCGGACGTTTCACAGACGCCGACGGCCCGAGATGATCTCGGGCCGTTGATCTTCGGGTTCGGCGCCTGGCCGATTCGAACCGCGCGGGTCGCAGCAATGACGTTCGTTCGGCCGGTCGCGGCCTGGCCGGTTCGATCGTCGCTGTAGGTGGCAGTGCAGCAAATAGTGGTCGTCTGCTCGAGTCGAAGTGATCGTGCGGCAATGTAATCGGGTCTGGGATCGGGATGCCCACTTGCCTGCGCAGGCTTTCACCCTGCGCGCGAGAACACCGCCACTAGAAAGTCGGACTCGTCGGTGAACGGCCGTAGATCCCACGTCGAAAGCCGCAAATCCACCGTAAGTCCGGCGTCCTCGGCGTCGGCCAGGAATTGCGGGAATTCGTAACCACGACCGGCACCGAACCCAACAACCACACGACCGGCCGGGGCGAGGTTGCGGGTGAACCCGGCCAGCACGGCCTCCCGGGTGGACGGCGCCAGAAATGTCATCACGTTTCCCGCGCACACGATGACATCGAAGTCGGCGGCGATCCCACGGCCCGGCAAGTCCAGTTCGGCGAGATCACCGACAATCCAGGTTGGACCGGGATAGTCCTGCTCCGCCGCAGCGATCAACGCCGGATCGACGTCGACGCCGACCACGACGTGACCAGCCCGGTGCAAGTAGCCACCCACACGTCCCGGACCGCACCCCGCATCCAGGACCCGGGCACCGCGCTCGAGCATTGCGTCGACCAGCCGCGCCTCCCCGACGATGTCCGTGCCTTGCGCCGCCAACGCCCGGAACCGCTCCACATACCACGTCGAATGCGCAGGGTCAGCAGCAGTGATCTCCTCCCACTGGCTGCGGGTACGTCCGCTCATCGTCTGTTACTCCTCACTTGGGCCCGCCTCCGGTCCACTGTGCCACCGCCGATCGGAGCGTAGGCAGCCGCCTTTGATCCGGTATCGAGCAAACCCTGTCCGCGTCGCGATATGCGCGGTGGGACAAGGCCGAATCTCTGCGGACCACCTGGGACCCCGCGAGGAGTCCGACAAAGACGCCGCGCGCACTCACGCACCGTGTTCTACCGCCCACCGTCGCGGCCGCCCCGCGTGAACTGCGCGAGGACCTCAAACGGCTCCACAACGCGGCGGTTGCCAGGTCAGTCCTGCGCAGTGAGCAGGACGATCGGGATTTCGCGATCGGTCTTCTGTGCGTACTCGTCGTACAGCGGGAAGATGCGCGCCATCTGGAGCCAGAGGGGTTCACGTTCGGCCGGGGACGCGACCCGGGCGCGAGCGGTGAACCGACGGCCGCCGACCTGCACCCCGACGCTCGGGTCCGCTTGCAGGTTCTTGAACCACGCCGGATCCTCGTCGGCACCAGCTTTGGACGCGACGACGACGAAGTCCTCGCCTGCGGTGCCGTAGATCAGGCACGTGCGGCGCGGAATCGCGGTCCGGCGTCCGGTCGTGGCGAGCACGAGCGTGTAGACGCCGTTCGACTCGTGTCCCTCGGTGCCACCCGAGGCAAGATACGTACGAGTCTGCTCAGCGACCCAGTCCCACTGCGAGTCGGTGGCGTGGTCAAGGTCATCGGCGACAGCCATGACGGATGGTCCCTTCTGGAACGGAAGTTTGGTACGGAACGTGCTGACTGGCGATCTACTTCAGTTGAGCTCCTCGACCAGCCCGATGATGATGCCGTCGGGGCCGCGGACGTAGCAATACCGGCAGACGTCCCCGTACCGTGCCACCTCGCCCACGAGTTCGGCGCCGTGGGCGCGCAGGCGGTCGAGGACATCGTCGACGGCGTCGACGACGAAGGTGAGGCGCGGGATGCCCGGGGTGTTCATCGGCGCCCTCGGCGCACTGCCGGTGGCCACCGGCGTACGGAATGTCGACAGCTCGACCCGGCCGTGGCCGTCCGGGGTCCGCACGACGGCGATATCCGCTCGAACGCCGTCCAGCCCGACGAGCTGATCCACCCATTCACCCTCGACTACTGCCTCGCCCTCCAGTTCCAGGCCCAATTCGACGAAGAAAGCGATAGCGGCCGCGAGATCCTCGACCACAACGCCGACGTGATCCATCCGGTAGATCATCGTTCCTCCCGTGTTACGCGGCCCGTCGTGGCCGCTCGTGCCCCTGGGACGGAGCTGGCGCAATGTTCTCGACACCATCACATATGTGATGGTCGTCACACGCAGTCCCTGACTCGGGCGCGGGGAGGCGTCCGGGGGACGGACCATTAGCCGTACTCGTCGATCAGGCTGGCCGCCATCAGCGACCAGACCGGCTCGCCACGACCCACGAGCACGAGATTCGATCGGAACGCGTGGGCTATCTGAGGTGAGCAGTCTTCCACGGTCAGCGGCCGATCGCGTTTTGGACCGACGCCGTCCGATCTCCGAGAGCCAGCAGACCATTCACGCGAACCAACGAACGACCCTTACAGTCCCTCGTCGAACGGGTACCGGTTGTCCAACGCGGACCGGTCGCCGACAAAGTAGTTCAGGACGAGGTCATCGGCGACCTGGACCAGCACATCGCGACCCTCGACTGCGGATGCCCACTCCATCGGCAGCCCGGACACACCGTGGGTGGCGCCGATCAGGTTGCCGGCGACCGCACCGGTGGAATCGGAGTCACCGGAATGGTTCACCGACAACAGCAGCGCTGCGCGCACATCGCCGGTCCGGACCGCGTACAGAGCGCAGTACACCGCGATGGCCAGGCACTCTTCTGCGATCCACCCCGCGCCGACCTGCTCCACCTTTTCAGCGCTCGCCACGCCCTCGGACAACTCGACAGCGCGGGTCAGTGCCGCCACGGTTTCCGCACCTGCGGGGAACGCGACGAGCTGAGTGATGGTCTGCTGCACAGCAATCGGCAGTTCGATACCGCTCACAACACGATCGATCAGTGCCGCGAACGCACCCGCGGCCAGATATCCAGTGGGATGCCCGTGGGTCAGCTGCGCGCTGCGAGCGGCCGTGGTGAATGCGAGGTCCGGGCCCGCCCCGGCCAGTCCGAACGGTGCCGACCGCATCACCGTGCCGCAACCTTTCGAGCCCGGATTCACCGGACCGGGTTGGTCGAGCATGCCTGGGGCGAGATAACCCAGTGCCTGCTTGTTCAGCCCGGACATACAGGCATTCCCTGGTGCCCGCGCCGCATACAAAAACGGCAGACTCGCCAGCCAGCCATTACCGTCCAGTACGGGAGCATCCGGTGTCTGGGTCTGCAACCAGCGCAGATACGCCCTCCGCAGCGCTGGCACCGGGTCGACACCCGGAACCGACCGCAACAGACCCTCAGCAGTGAACAACGTCATCTGGGTGTCATCGGTAATCTGTTGCGGCGCACCCGCGTCGTGCTGAGGCAGAAAACCTTGCACCCCCTCGGCTCCATACCGTCGGCGAATCTGGGCCAGTTGCAAGAATTCGATAGGCCACCCGAGCGCGTCACCAATCGCCCCACCCAGCAGCGAACCCCGTACCCGGTCGAAGACCAACGTGTAATCACCCACGGGACAACATCATTGCGCACCTGGTCGGCACGAACTCATCCGAATCCCGGGACAGCCCTGGCCGTGCGACAGTAGGACCATCAGCAGGCGCAAGGTCATGGAAATTCACGGACTTCGACAACGTCGAGGCCGACGGACCGGGCGGCGGTGTCGAACATTTCTTGCCATTGGTCTACGTCGGTGCTGTCTATCAGGGCATTGGGCATGACCTCGACGCTGATGGACCACTGGTTTTCGCCGTCGCGCCAAAGCTCGGCCAGCTCCGAGGCGTCCCCGCCCGCGCCGAGCTCACGGGAACCGAACTGCATGGCCTCGGGGTCATCGAGACGGCCGCGGCGGCTCAGGCCGAGCGTGTCACGTAACTGTTCCAGTCGCTCCCGGTCGAGTTCCCCCGAAAGGATCAGCAGCAACCGACGTTTCGGTCTGACCGGGAGTTCCCGATCTATCGCCGGTGTCTCGTCCGGGGTTGGTGTCAGTCCCAGCAGGGGGAGGGCGAGGTCGGCGTTGCCCTTGTTCTCGTTCCACGCCGTATAGGTCAACTGCTCCGGGGTAGCGATCCCGAACGCATCCCGCAAACCGGAGGTGATCATCGTCGCCAGCGTGTGGTAGTCGGCCCGTAGCGCGGGCCACGCCAGGTGGTATGACCAGTTGTAGTCGTCGCGCCCGGCAGGCGCCCGCCAGCCCAGGTCGGCGATGTGCCGGAGCCCGGCCGCGTTCGCGCGCACCTCGGGGTCGAGCATGTCGGGGCCGGGTAGTTCGGCACACAGTTCGGTATCGGTCTGAAAGAACTGCGCATACCGGCGCCGATCCGGGTTCGGTACACGCTCCCTGATGGACACCACCGCACCAGCAGGCAGCGACGCCAACTGATCGGCCAATCGTTCCGCGAACTCGTCCCAGCCGATCATGACCGTTCTTCCTCGGCGAGCGCGTCTCCCTCGTCGTCGAGAGCCAACTGCTCGTTGGGCACTAGCTTCAGTTTCACCACGTTCGGAAGCGCTTTCAGCATGAGGGTCTGCTCCGGTCCCGCCCAACGCACCGCGGGATACTCACCCGGTATCCGCGTGGTCGGCTCACCCAGCGCACCCGTGAGCGCACGCGTCATACGCACGAACGCGTCCCACACGCTGTCGGCCTTATCGGAGTCGCTGTCGGTCACCGACTGCACGATGTGGTGGGCTTGCCCGTCCCAGCCGTCGACACGGCCGCTACTCAGCCCGAATCCGACGTCAACGCTTGCCGAATGTTGACCGATCCGCTCGATGCGCCAACCGAATTCCGCGCCCAGTTCCGGCACGTCACCCAATCGCCACGACCAATCCAGCGACCGCAATCGAAGCGCCAGCTCAACAATCTCGGTGTCGTCCAGCGTCCGCCAAACCGTCATGACCTCACCTATCGTCACTCTCGAACACAACCATCCCGCCCACGCTCTTCACGTTCACGTGCCCTAGCCTGATGCACCAATTCCAGCTCGCTGGTCGGCGGGCGTTGTCAATTCTCCTCATCGAGGGCGCTGAGCCAGTCGTTGGTTACCAGCTGTAACCGGACAGTGTGGTGGAAGTCGATCAGCCGCAGGGTTGTTTCAGGACCGGCCCAGCGGATTTCGGAAATCCTGTCGTCGAGGCGATCGGTTGGTTCGCCGAGGGATCTGGTCAGTACGTCCGCAATACGGGCATAAGCTGCCAATGTATTGTCCCGGCCGTCCGGTGTATCAGCTGCCTGGGTGGTGACGGTGACTTCGACGCGTACCGCGTCGAAGTCGAAGCCGATGATGTCGACGGTGTCCGGGCCGAGACCGGCGGCGAACTGGACCCGGTCTGTCGAGTGGATCGTGGGTTCTTGCCAACCGAATACGATCACCAAGCGCAGCAGATCGTCCATCCGCCATGACCAGACCAGCGTGCGCAGTTTCTCGGCGAGATCGTCGATCTCGTTGTCGGACAATGCCTGCCATCCGATTGGTCGCGGCGTGGGCTGCGCGACGGATATATGGTCGGCGACGAAGAGGGGTTTCGACGCAAGTTCGACTGCGCGGCCCGCCGACAGCAATTCGGTGGCCGCCGCATAGTCGAATGTCAAGTCGTCTTCGGAAGTTATGCGGGCTCGCGGTGCTTCGGGGGGCGGTGTGCCGTATGTGAAGGTCGCAGCCCACATTCCTGTTCTGGATCCTTCCAGAATTTTGCGTGCGCGCTCCAGTGAGGCAGCGCTGGGCGCTGCGTCGCTGGCCGCTGCGTCCGGTGACAGATGCCGACCGATGACAGTCAGTCCTGCTGCGCGGCAGCCGACTTCGACGAGTCCGATCGATGTCGCGATGTCGAAAAAGGGGAGGGCATCAATGGTGATGGACCATTCATCGGCGCCGGTGCGCAGCAGCGTGATAGTGGAAGCGCGAATTGACGGGTATCGCGGGTGGTTTCGGATTCGGCACCCCAATTCTCTGCCTACTGCATCGTCGGCAGCACCCGAGGGGGCAAACCCGATGACCGCTCGAAGTTCCTCGAGTTGGCCTTGATCGAGCCGACCAGTTGTGACCAGGCGAAACCGCCGCATCAGTTTCATTCAAGGCCTCCCGATGTTGCCTTAACGACTGAACTACGAGGCGGTCGGGTATTGCGCCGCTGTCCAGCCACGCAACTGTGATCTTTCTCGCAACGGATCGATAGAGCATATCGTCGGGGCTGTTTTCCGACGCGATTACCTCGGTGGCCTTGTTCAGGACCAAAGTGTACTGACTGCCCTGTATATCCGTGTACCGGTAGCGAACTCGTTCCTCGTCTTCCTCAATTTTCTCGATTTCTGCGTATAGTGCCAATGTCATGCCCTCCTTGTCCCGAAAGCTCGGACGACAACCGATTAGTCCTGACGTGCCAGCCCGAGCAGTGGCAGGTGAAGGTCGCGTTCGTCCTCGTTCTTGTTCCATGCGGTGTAGGTCAAGGACCCCGGGTCGCTGATTCGGAATGCGTCACGGAGTCCGGTCACCACCATCGCCGCCAACTGGCGGTATATGACTGAATTGACCGGCCATGGCAGTTCGATCCACCAGTAGGGGCCGTGGTCGGCATCGGGTTCCTGCCAGCCTGTCTCGGCGATCAGGCGGTGCCCCGTTTCGTCCGGCCGCGCGGTGAGATCGAGGAACTCATCGCCCACCAATTCGGCCAGTAGCTCGCTGTCGGTCTGCGCGAACTGCGCGAACCGCTGGTGGCCTGAAGGGACCCCCGCTTCTACGATCTTGACAATCGCGCCTGCGGGCAGTACAGCTAACTGCTCGGCCAGTCGCTCGCTGAATTCCGCCCATTCCGTCATATCAGGCCCTGCCGTTCGAATTCGATGGATCTATCGAAAGCCGCCAGCGAGGCGTTCGTCTGATACGTCAGCTGGACGAAATGTGCGAGACTCAGATTCTTCAGGAGCAATGTTGTTTCCGGGAAAGCCCAACGGATTTCTGCGGTTTCCCCCGATATGCGGGCGGTTGGTTCGCCGAGGGCGCCGGTTATGGCCTCGGTCATCCTGACGAACGCGTCACGCACCATTGCTCGGCCGGTCGCATCCTCGCTTGCGGAGTCGGTCACCTTCAACTTGATGGACTCGGCTACCCCGTCGCGGCCTGTTACCGCACCGCTGCTCAGCCCGAAACCGCAGTCGAGCATGACCCAATCCGTTCGGGCCATCAATACCTTCCAATCGAACCTTGCCGCTATCGCGGGTACATCCTGCAGCTGCCACGACCAGTCCAACGACCGCAAGCCGATAGCCGATTCGACTATCTCGCCATCGGTCAGCGCACGCCATCCCGTCATGGATTCACCTTATTCATATCACCGGATCGGACGGCCGGTACTACGTGAAGACCGGGGATCCGATGATCGCCAACCCAATCGATGTCACGGTAATGTCCGCTGAAATCAACCGGCTCGTCACGCTCACGCTTTATTACCGCGAGGACCGCGTGCATGACGAGTCTCTACGATTGCGGAACCACGTCGAACTCGGCGCGGTTGTACGCGCTTGATCAATTTTTGAGAGTTACGTGGAATCTGGTCAGTGTCTTTCCGGGGGACCGGGGCTTGGGAGGCGTGTTAGCGCTGGCGCAGAGGTGGGGTTCGGCAGCAAAGGCCTGGTTGATCATCTGGATCTATCTCGTGCCATGGGATCAGCTGATGGTGTGTTCCTCGCTCAACGGGTTGCCGGCCGCATCGACTTCCTCATAGTCGATGCTGAATTCGAGTTTCGTGTTTCGGCATTGCTCGGCAAGCTCATGCAGCCGGAAAACGGCGGCCTCGATGGTGCCATCGATATGGCCTTCGAGGAGGATGGGCTACGAGGTCGAAGGATCCTGAATCACAACCGCTTGGAGCCGACGACCTGGTCTGCGAGCGGGCGCGGTTGGACCACTACGTCAGTCCGACCCGTGGTCGCCGTAGCATTCGCCGAAATCGGTTCGAGCACGGCAGGACTGACTGAGTCGGGTGTCGGCCGATGATCCGGTGGTGCAGGAACGCGGTGTCCTGGCCATCGTGGGGGCGCTCGCGTAATCGGCGTATTTCCAAGGCTGGTACGGCATTATTGTCGCCGGAGCGGACAGCCACACGGTGGCGAACTCACCGGCGGCCGGACCGGCGACCACAATCATTGCGCCGGCCCGATCACCGCTGCGAAGTCTCGAACCTGGGCGGTGCGGGTTCTGGCTGAATCAAGTCTCATCCGTGCGGCGTTCGATGATCACGAGCGGGATTTCGCGGTGGGATTTCGCCTGGTAGGTGTCGTAGAGCGGAAAGATCGCGGTCACGAGGTGCCACAGCGGTGGTTTCTCGTCAGCGGTCGCGGGTCGCGCACGCCCGGCGAATTTCTCCGCGCCGACTTGGATTGTGACGTCGGGGTCCGCGATCAGGTTGAGGTACCACGCGGGGTGGGTGGGGGATCCGGCGTTCGAGGCCACCAGGACGTAGCGGTCGTCGTCCTGTCCGTAGATCAACGCGGTGCGCCGGAGCTTTCCCGATTTCCTTCCGCGCGTGGTGAGCAGCAGCGAGGGCCAGCCTTGGTAGAGATGGCCACTCTGCCCGTCGGTCTCGACGTAGTCTCGGATATGTTCCGCCACCCAGTCTGTCGGGCTGTCGAGGACATCAGGTTCGGGCGCCGAACTCTCGGACAGGCTGTGTAGCAGGTGGTATCGCGTGAATCCGCTGTCGGTGACCCCAGGGAATTCTTTCACTCGCTGCCAGCCGCTGCCTGATCCGATCATGCCTTGGCCGGACCGTTCGATCGCGTCGCGGTGGGCGTCCGCGTTCGTCCACTCGGCGTAGGGGAGCACTCGGGTGCCGTCGGTGCTGACGTGGAAATGGCCGGAGATGCCGCCGGGATGTGGGTCGGTCTCACCGGCCATCGCGTCGAAAACCGTATCGACCCAGCGGCGTTGCCGATCGTGGTCCGGTCCGTCGAACTCGACGTCGAGGATGACGATGCATCCTGGAACCGGCCGATTCACCCCAGCGTTGCTGCGATACAGCCGATATTCGACCGCTTCGATGTCGGCGAATCCGGTCAGGTATTCGCGGCCCGCTTCGCCATTTCGCCACTGGGTGTAAGTGACGTTCTTCTCGCCGTCGGTGCTCACGAATACGGTGCACGAGATGAGTTCCTTCGGCCACGGGCCGCGTTCCAGATCGGCGTATACCTCCGCCGCCGACGACCTCATGATCAGGACGGTGTCGACGTCGGGATGTGCGATGTCGGGCAATGCATTACGGGCGATCATGGTTCGCTCTCCGTTTATCGTCGGTTGGGGGCGGTTCAGGCGGCGTAGGGGTGCTCGGATCGAGCGACTTCGAGGGCTCGGCCGAACCAGAGGAGTTGATCGATCAACTTCGCGGCGGCGGCGTCACTGGCCGTCGTGGATGTCAGCTCGCCCGATGCGGTCATGGCGTTGTGGAAGCTCACGGTTTCGCGAACGGTCACCGCGTGCAGTTCGGTGAAGACCTGCCGAAGGTGCTCGACTGCGCGAAGTCCGCCTGCCATGCCTCCGTAGGAGACGAATCCGATCGGCTTGGCTTGCCACTGGGTGTAATGCCAGTCGATGGCGTTCTTCAGCGGCGCGGGATAGCTGTGGTTGTACTCGGGTGTCACCACGACGAACGCGTCGGCCGCCGCGAGGCGCGGGCTGACAGCCGCCAGTGCCGCGACCTCCTGTGCCCCGAGGTCGGTCGACAGCCGTTCGGGCAGAGGTGATTCCGCGAGGTCGATGACATCGACGATGACTCCCGCACGCTGCTTGGCGTGTTCGACGAACCAGTTGGCGACTGTCGGGCCGAACCGGCCCGTGCGGGTGCTGCCGACGATCACGGCGAGGGTCAGTGGACTTTCGGAGGCGGTCATAGGGAAAGCCTCAAACTTAAACACGAGTTCAAGTCAAGGTAGTGTGGGCCGCGTGACACCGCCGCATCCTGAAGTCGCCGAAGTGACGATCGGCGAACTGGCCCAACGCAGTGGTGTTCCGGCCTCGGCGCTGCGCTTCTACGAGCGGCAGGGGCTCATCCACAGTCGTCGCACCACTGGGAATCAGCGTCGCTATTCCCGTGCGACGTTGCGGCAGGTTGCCTTCATCCGCGCCTCGCACCATCTGGGCATTCCCCTATCGGTGATCGGCAATGTCCTGGCACTGCTGCCACCCGGTGAAATACCGGGCCAGGAGTTCTGGGTCAGGGCGTCGGATTGCTGGACCGAGGACATCAACTCCAGAATCGCGCGGTTGGAGCGGATGCGCGATCGGTTCACCGAATGCATCGGCTGTGGCTGCCTGTCGTTCCAGCAATGCGCACTCGTCAACCCGAACGACGAACTGGGCGAAGAGGGTTCGGGTCCGCGGCGGCTCTTCGACAACTGAGGGGTCGCTGTCTCGCAGGATCGTCGGCGGACGGATCTAGCTCAGCGCGCCGCTGAAGGTCGCCAGTTCGTGCGCGAGGTAACGCCGAGTTTCGGGAACCTCGTACAGGTGGTAGCCGACCGTGCGTGGGCTGCCCCCGGACCGGTAGCCAGGCTCTACGCCATATCCGCCCAATTTTCGGCAACCCTGACCCCAAGTACGCCCAAGCCCAGCTCACCGGCCCGAGCCCGGCAGGCTCACCGAGCCCACCGATCCGTGATCCCGCGATAGGTTACATCTGGCCGTGGCGAACCGGCCCGGCTGGTTCGTAGGTGCCGAGGACGATGCCGAGATCGGTCACGGTGAGGTCGACAGGGCGCATCGTCGCCGGGAGGATGCCGTCGTTGAATAAGCGGCGACCGGAGCCGAGCATCAGCGGAAACGTCATCAGGCGGAAGCGGTCGACGAGCTCGTGCTGCAACAGGGACTGGAGCAGTTTGCCGCTTCCCCAGATCTGCAGCTCGTCGCCGGGTTCGTCCTTGAGCGCCTGCACCGCCGCGACGACGTCGCCGGTCAGGAGGTGAGCGGTGTCGGGGTGCTCGCCGCGCCACGTGGCATCGGCCTGGCTGAGCGAGTTGGACACGACGTACTTGGGCAGCGAGTTGATCGTCGTGGCAATGGGGTTGCCGGGGTCGGTCTGATCAGGCCAGTAGCCGCGGAAGATGTCGAATGTTCTGCGACCGAACAGGAACGCGCTGGCGTGGCTGTTGAGCTCGGTGACGAACTCGCCTACGGCTCGGTCCGGGAACGGGGCCTGCCAGCCGCCGTGGGTGAAGGCGTCGCTGGGATCTTCCTCAGGCCCGCCGGGGGCCTGCATAACGCCGTCGAGGGTCAGGAACGTCTGAACGGTGAGCTTCATGTGAATGTAGACGGAGCGGCGCACTGATTCTGAGCGGTATCACGTCGAATCGCTGCCGACCGAGTCGGAGCGCATCCCCTCCGTGCCGGTGACGACGACTTGATCGACGTGACCGGCGACCTGACCACTTACGCCTCGGATTTGCTTACTTGGCGGTGCTGTCGCGCACGACCCCTGGCCGTCTCTGCCGTATGGCAAGTTGGAGCTGGCCGATGATGTCGGAGTGCCGCGCACGGATCGAGCGTGACGAGTTGCGAGTTCATGTGGGGGCGTTGGGATTCGGCTTGCGGCGGGTGTTCCGATAGGTGTGGGATGGCGTTGTCGGGCACAGATCGACCTTCGGCCCGCCGCTTACGAAACTGCCGTTGGTGAACACGCGGAATGCGTGTGACATCTCGAAAATGTTGTTTTGCAACCGGATTCGAGAACCAACCGGTATCGCCGAACGGGCTTGTTCTGCATGACCATCTGGTCGTGTTTGAATTCCGTTGTGGATCTTGTTCGAGGCGACCAGTTCCGGTCAGGGCCTATGGTCCTGGCAGCACTGTCGGTGGTTGCCGCGTGTAGCGCACCCGGATCCGACACACCGTCGACATCGACCGCAGCGATACCCACACCAGCAGTGACCTATTCGTGTGACGCCAATGCCGCTACGGGCCGAGTCTTCACAAGCGACCGTGCGCCCGAGCAGCCGTTCAGCGTGATGATTCCCGAGCTTCCGGGATGGAAGCGCACCGAGGTCCCGGGAGTCGACACCAGGGGACTGAGCATTCAACGCAGAGATCAGCGTCCGGAGCAGTTCCATAGTCCGACCGCCACGATCACCGTCAACCCGCTCGGCCCGACACCGACGGTGGCGGAGGCCGTGGAAGCGATGCGCCGGATGGCGCAGACGACACCGGGTTGGCGGACACGGGACGATCAAAAGATCACAGCGTGTGGCCAGGACGGCAGAAAAGTCACCGGCGCCTTCCCGATCGCCCAGGTCGAATGGTGGCAGGACTACCGCCTCGTCGTCTGCGCATGCAACGGCACAATCCACCCGGTCTTATTGGTCGGCCGCACAACGGTGGCGGACCTGGACGGACTCGGTGCCGACCTCACCACCATCCTCAACGGCGTCCAGATCGTGGCGTGACATCCAGGGCCCGCGTGAACTCGCAGGAACGGAGTGAGGGCCCTGTCAGGTCCACAATCTGGCGGTGCCGACCGCGCCATCGGCGGCGTTGAAGTCGATCAGTAGTTGGTCGGGTGTTGCCGTGTAGGGCACCAGCACGTTTACGGCGGGCCCGTCCCGATGTTCGAGGACAGCCTTGATGGCGCTGCCGGTGAACGGTGCGGACACAGTGACATCGAACACAGTCGCACGGGCGCGCAGGGTGGTTCGGTCAGCTCCGACTTCCATTGCGCTGGTGGTTATTTGCTCGCCGTTCCCACGTTGCTGGGTGTACCTGCGCATGCTTTTCCGTCCCGTGCGGTCGATGACCAGCATGAACGGCGCGAAGGATTCGGATTCTGCGAGGATATGGGCTGCGGCGTCGACCCCGTCGCGCAGGAGAGTGTCATAGTCGTCCTGCACGTGCGGCGGGGCTTGGGTTCGCCAGTCCATGCGGATACACCTTGCTCGAGCGAACGACGGATCGATAAACTTTTCCCGTTGTACGGGGGTGGCCATGAGTTTACAAGTCGATCCAGCGGTTCTCCGTCAAGGCGCATCCGAATTGCGGGTCCAGCGAGGACTTCTCGACGATGTCTTGGCCGGCATCCGTTTCGAGTACTCCCGCCTACAAGAGGTGTGGTCGGGTCGGTCGGCGGACTACGTGACCGCGCTGTGGGATGGCTTGGTCCCGCGGATCGGTACCCATATCGACGAGCTGAATCGACAGGCCGCAAGCTTGACCACCGCCGCCGATGCCCTTGTCGCTCAGGATGAGCGGTTCTCGAGCCAGGTCACGGCGAGGACGTCGAGTCTGGACCTTCCTTGACTGCTCGTCGCTACGACCTGGATGCCATGCAGACCTTCATCGATTTGGTCGATCAGGCGATCGCCGCCGTCGGCGATCACGGTGAGAAGACGAAGAACATCGCCGACGGTGTCCTGGCTCAGTTCAGTGGCGCTGCCGCCCAGGCATTCTCCGACAGCCATAGCGAATGGCTTTCCAGCACAACGACACTCGCCGAGGAGCTGCGCGCGGTGCGGGACAAGATCGCACTCGCGCACAGCAACTACCTTCAGGCCGAACAGGCGAATCGGGATATGCGCTCGTGAGCACCAGGGCTCTCGATGACGACGGTTGACACCGACACCTACTATCGCGTCGGCGAGGCGTTGACCAAGGTGAGTACGGTCCTGGAAGGCCACCTTCGCGCGCTCGACAAAGGTCTGGACGTCTCGAGGTCGGCGGGGTTGTATCCGTACGGCGGACCGAGTTGGGGGCGCAGTTTCGACCAGTCGGCGGCGGACCTGTTCGAGGCTGGGTCGACCGCTGCGATGGCATGCAACGCGCTCGGCATCCAGATCCATACGGCGGGACAGAACCTCGCGCGGGGCGAGAACGCGTCGCACCCGGGTACGCCCGACCCCGTCCCGGAAACGCCGAAGGGGACCACCCTGACCATGAACCTGCACCCGACACAGCTGTCGGTCGGCGGAACCGAGGGGAACCCCGACTACTGGGGGCTGGTCGAGTCTCAGGTCACCAGGAAATGGGCCGACTGCGATGACACGCGGATCGGAGCTACGGGAACGCTTTTGTCTTGGTACGGCACCAGGACATCGGAGTTCGCTACTCAGCTATATCTCAGTGTCAAAGCGCTCTTCCCTGAGGACGCGCAGCGCGAGGACCCGATTCTGACCGAGTACGTCCAGGACACCGCTGCGGTGAGCCGAGCAATCCAGGCTCACTCGGATGCCGCTAGCTACTTGGGCATTGCGTGTACACAAGTCGCCGCGACCGCCAAATCGGCCAAGGATGATTGCCGCACCTCACTCGGATTGCTGGCTGTCATCATCGCCTCCTACGAAGCAGACAAACTCGCCGCCGAGCGGCTGCCGGCCAGCGACGGAGCGCAAGCAGCAATCGATGCCTTGATCACCTCGAACAAGACCGAGTACGCCAAGGCCATCTCCGATCGGCTCGGGGATATCGAGACCAAGGTCGCCGACGCCGTGCGGTCGAACACCGGAATTTATTCGATGGCGACCACGGAGACCGCCGACCTGAAGGCGATCTTGGGCCGAACTCCGCGTAGCACCAAATACATCGGTAACCGTGACATACGTCAAAATGACGCGGCGGGAGAAGAAGGGGAGCGGCGCGCGGGCATCGACCCTACGGTGAAAAAACGCCAGATCACGATCATCGACCGCGACGGCAACGAGCATACGTCGTTTCCGGACCGCATCGACGATGAGAATCGCCAGGTCACCGAGGTCAAGAACACCAATGAGATCGCGGGTGCGAAGCAGCAGATCCTTATTCAGGAGCAGTGGGCCAGGGACAACGGCTACACCATGACGCTGATCGTGGATCACCGGACGCAGATCAACGATCCCGACATCCAGGGCATGATCGATACCGGACAGATCGAACTGATTCGTATGGAACTAGACAACGGACCACCCTCATGATCATCAAGTACGCCCGCATGCCGTACGGGAGTGAGAACGGCGGCACCGAGTGGATGAACGACCTTCCGGCCCGCTACAAGGACGGGGAGCGGGGCTTCGACCGGCGGATCATGCAGGATCTCGCCGCAGTCGGTGTTCCCTGCTACACGCTGGGTGATTTGTCCAACGGGCCCCGGACGATCCCTCAGGGCATCCCGATCTTCATCGACTGGCTGGCCAACCTCGAGACTCGGATCCCAGGGCCGGAAACCGAGCACCGCTCCGCGATACGGTCCGGGCTCATCCGCAATCTGATCGACCCCGCCGCCCGTGGCAACCAGGAGGCCATCGATCTGCTGATCGCTCAGGTCCGTCGCCAGCCACCCATTCCGGAGCGCATGCAGACCTGGGCCTGTGATGCCTTGCACCTGATCGCGGGGCCGAAAAACTTCGTACAGATTGCGGAACTGCTCGAGGAATTGCCGGAGGGGACTGCCATGATCCCGCTGGTCGAGTACCTCGGAAAGGTCAAGTCGCCCGAAGCCCGCGATATCGCGTTGAGATACCTTGACAGCCCCGCCCGCGGAAAAGCGATCAAGGCGTTGGTCCAGATGAAAGCCACTGGCGTGCGGCATCTGATCGAACCGCTCGTCGATGACCGAGCGCCCGCCGTGCGCAAACAGGCCCAGCGCGCACTGGAGAAGCTGTCATCGTGACTGGGTAGCCATGTCCCATGGCGATTGCGATGTCCTGCGATGACGAATATCGTTGCTCGGATGTTGTTTTAGACGCATCCCAGTCGGATCGTGTTCTGCGCCTGTAGGTTTGGTTATTGCCGTTTCCGGTCGTGTGCCCGCGCCAGGTCCGATAGCAGAGTGCCGTGGTTCCGCTGGCGGTAGCGAGGGCGGAGGTGGTGTCGTTGCTCAGGACCAGTCTCGCCTCAGCGATCATCAGCCATGACGAAGGCGAGCTAGGCTGCTTCAGCGAGGATTCGAGGGTTGTGGGCACTCGCGCTGCTGCGGGTAATCCCTCGAAACCCATTGCTGCGATTGGATGTCGGACATTCCGGATGCCAGCTTGGCGCAGAGCGGGAGTTCGGACGTAGTCTGCGGGTCTCGGGGTGCGAGACGGCCGCTCGTTCCCGAGTTCCGGGTGGGCGTGCTCGTCTCGCACAACGGGTTCCAACCTGCGCGAGGTTCGCATGGCGTCTCTCTGGGGGCCGGATGCTCCGTTCGAGGTTGTGGCTGGAGTCACCGCGTGGCCCGACCGGCCCGGCCGCGGTCGAATGCGTTTCGAAAGTCGGTTCGTCTTCGGTGGTTGCCTGTTGCGCTCACGAAACTGCTTGTTGCCCAATAAGAATCAGATATGCGACGGCGACGGCTGTGATCGCGATCGGTGGGATCAGCTGCGGGATCCGGTCGCGACTGCGGAGGTGGCTGATGGCGGCGCCGACCATCAGTGCCACCACGCCGGCCGCTGCGAGGACGCCGATGGTAGGAATCGTCAGCCCCAGGAGCACTCCGATCGCGCCGAGCAACTCCAGGACGCCGATACGGCGGAAGGCGTTGACGCTGAATCCGAGGTGCGCTGCGGTGTCGCGTTGGAAGCCGACGGCCAGGGTCATGGTTGCACCTGCCGGTAGGAGAACGATCGCAAGCAATGCTGCGAGGATGGTAGTTGCGGTCATGGCGATTTCCTTAGTTGTCGGTGTTTGGGGTTGGTGCCCTGGCTGCCCAGGGTGGTGGGCGTAGCTGATCGCTGTTTGCCTGTTGTGCGGCTTGAACGCAGTCCCCTCAGCTCGGAGGGTCGCGCCTACGACCTGGATCTCGTCGACGTCGATGCCGCGGTCGAGCAGTTCGGCGCGGGCCTGCTTCAGGTCCGGGACCACCAGTTGCACGCGATCGTCGTGGCCGAGGTGCCACCCGATATCGATGTGCTCGTGCCGTGTCCGGTCGTAGGTGAGGGACCGCCGGGTGAGTCGTCGGGCGTCCGTTCATTCTCCTTCCAGGATCGGTAGGAGCAGCCGTGAGCTGGAGTGCACCGTGTTGACACCCGCGATGCCGACGGGGGCGTGACTGAACAGCAGCATGGGGCGGAAGTCCGCGCGGGTGTCGTCACTGGTGAGGATCAGCCGGATGCGGTGCCCGCGGCGGAACCGGCGGGCGTTGGCCACTAGCGGGATGCGGTAGTCGACCGGCTCCTCCGCAGGGACGGGATCCCGCGTCTTCATCGGGAGGACGGGCCTGCCGGTCTCACTCGCGTCCTCGTCGACGTGGCGCATGCTGGCGCGCAGCCAGCCCTGGGTGACGTCGATGGACTTGCCGTCCGGTTCGACGTCTTGCAGGAGCAGGATCCATCCCGTGTCGGCCGCACTGCTGGTGGCGGTGAGCTGTAGCTCGGGGTGACCGACCATGTCGAGGTCGCCGGGAAGGGGGTCGCTGGTCCAACTCAGCTGTGCGGGCATGGCGTTCGCGCCGTCCGTGGCATAGCTGCGCGCGCCCGGCCGCTCGTCGGCCGTGAGGGAGCCGTCGGGGTTGAGGGACAGGGCCAGGTGTGTGGCCGGCGGGGGCCAGGAGTCGGCGGTGCGCCACTGTTCGGCCCCGGGCAGCCAGTAGCGGACGGCAGGGTCTTCGAGAATGCCCGTGTCCTGCCCCTTGAGCCAGTGGTCGAACCAGGCGAGGGCCTCGATATGCATGCTCTCCCATGGCCAGGGCAAGCTGTGCTCTCCGAGCATGGTCATGCGCACGTGCGGGTTGCGGGCGAGGGCCTCCCAGGCTTTGAAGAGGCCTGGCAGATGGAGCGGGACGTTGGACCACTCACCGCCGAGGTAGACCGGAATGTCGATACGGGCGAGCAATTGGATCAGGTCGCGCTCGTCCCACCACGCATCCCGGACGGGGTGCTCGGTGGCCACTGCGTTCAGCAGGGCATCCCATGGGTGGGCATCGTGGCGGAAGCGGCTGACCAGCTGCAGGCCGCGGTGCACCTGGACGGCGTCGGCGTGGCTGAACCGGTGGTGGACTGCGGGAATGGCGAGAACTCTGCGCAGGAGACGGGACAGACCCTTGCGGTAGAGACGGTCGCCGTGGGCGGACAGGACGCCCATCGCGCGGAACCAGGGGGTGATGAAAGTCTCGCTCAACAGGCCGTTGTGGTAGCTGGCTTCCCATGCCTGGACAGTGACGTTGAAGGGAAAGAGGGCCTTGAGGTGAGGCGGTCGCTGGGTGGCCGCCTCCAGCTGGGTCATGGCGTAGTAGCTGATGCCGATCATGCCTACGTTCCCGTCGCACCACGGCTGCCCGGCGACCCACTCGATCAGGTCGAACAGGTCCTTGCGCTCCTGCTCGTCGAAGAAGGTGTAGGTGCCGCCCGAGCCCACCGTGCCGCGCAGGTTTGCGATGACGTGGGCGTAACCGCGCGGCACCCAGAAATCACTGGTGCCGGCCTCGATGATGGCCGCGGGGGCGCCCAGGTCCTGGAGTTGGCGGGGATAGGGGGCCGCAGCGATGAGCGCGGGGAATCTGCCGTCCGCGTCGGGGCGGTGAATGTCGGCCAGGAGCCGGGTGCCGTCGCGGACCGGGACAGGCACATTGTCCTCGCGGGTCGTCCCGTGGAGAGCGGGGGACAGGTTGCGGTACTGACGACCGGTGGTCTGCGGTCCGTTCAGCTGACGCTGACCGGGCTCGACCCCACTTGCCTTGAACCGGGCCATAGCACTCCCATTTCCACGTGTACGGAAATTAACGAGTTCACGGTACGTTCACCACCCCGCTGCAGGCAAGAAAAATTTCCATGCAGCGTGAAATACCTGTCGGTGACGGCGATCCGCGCGCGACGCGCGGCGGGATGAACGGCGATGAGCAGGGTGCGGCCGCCGGCGTACTCGATCGCATTGCTGACCAGCTCGGACACCAGCAACCGGCGACGTCGGCGAGGTGGCTGAGACCACGGGCGGCCAGGTCTCGGGCCAGGGCCGCGGCTCACACCGCATGATGCCCACCCGCTCGGCCACCGTCCTGTTTTGCTGTCGAGACTGCGCTGACCTCTCAGTAGAGAGGCCGCCACGGGTGCGGCTGCGGGCCACTACGTCGAGGCGGTAAACGCCGACAGGGCGCCGATTGCCGACGCGGACCGGGATGGACTCGTCGTCCTCGCGGGTCGATACCTGGAGAAGCGGTGTGGACGGCGTTCGCCCTCGCGGTCATCCGCCGCTCAGGTACCCTCCGGGATATCGCCACCCAGGGGTCCGGTGAGGTAGTGCTGCACGGTCGGCCCGATCAGGCTGACGATCTGCTCCGTGAGCATGTCGGCGATGCGGTCGATGGCCCAGACGTAGCGCGTCATGGCCAGGCCCACGATCTGTGTGGCCACCAGATCCGCGCGCAGGCCGGCCTCGTCGTCGGGAAGGCTCGCCGACACGACCTGCAAGACGACGGTGGAGAAGACGGCGCGGAGGCGCTCCATGGCGAAGGGCTCATGGCTTGCGGCGAGGACGATCGAGCGCAGGATCTCCGACGTGGCCGGATCGTCCCACATGCGCAGCGCCGCCTCGACAAAGGCTCGTCCGCGCTGCTCCAACGGCACCTGGGCGGCCTCGGCAATTGCCTCACCGAAGGCTTCCGGCGGCTCCAGCGCGGCCTTCAGCAGTCCCATCTTGTTGGAGAAGTAGTAGTTCACCAGGGTGGGGTCCACGTCGGCGGCCTTCGCGACGGTTCGCAACGAGGTCCCGCTGTAACCCTGCTCAGCGAAGGACTTGCGCGCCGCCGCCAGGATGCGGTCCGCCTGCGCGCCACGTTCCCCCCGAGGCCCTCTCCCCGCTCGAGCCGCCAAGTTCCGCCATCTCCTCTGCTGGTTCCGCACTCGCCCGACTGCCTGCGACGAAGTTTCCGCATACACTGAAATCCGTTTCAGCCTACCGTGAAATTGCGTCCCCCGTCCCGCACCGTGGCTGCGCGCAGCTATCCGAGCACCGCAAAAGGCAGTGGCCACGGAGCGGGTGCAGTGTCATGCGGAAGCCGCCTTCGCGCGGCACGGCATCGACGTGCTGGACATCCTCCTCGAGGTCGGCAGCCGACGGCTTGTCGGCGGACAGGAAGACATGATCGTCGACATCGCCCTGAACCCGGCGGCCGCCCGGACCTCGTGAGAAAGATTCGCGCGACGTGCATGCCGACTCTGAAACGGGTTCTCGCTCAATGCCATTCGTAGGTGCCGCGACCGAGTGACAGGCGCATCGAGACGCTGCCCTCGTTGAGGCGCCACTGATGAACAACGAAGGTCCGCAGGCCCGCCGTGACGAAGGGATCCGCTGACGCAATGGCGGTTGCCTCGGCCTCGTCGGAGGCGCGTAAGACCGTGATGCCCGATCCCGGGCCAGTGCCGGGGCCGCTGACGAGGGGGCCCGACAGGAAGACGAGGTGGCGTTCCTCGAGGTCCAGCAGCCAGGCGATGTGCGCCGGAACGAGGGCGGCGATGTCCTCGGCAGTCGTCCCGTCTACCGGGGTCGAGGTCACCATCCAGTAGTCCCGGCCCAGGAGTCGTGCGAGATCCGGAGCGTCGTGATCGGTAGCGGGTGGCAATGAATTCATCCCGGAACTGTATGCAATCTGAGCCCAGCGTCAACATCCAGCGGAGCCTTGACAGTAAAAGTGCATACACATTACCGTCGAAATAGCGAACAGGAGTGACGCCACATGCGGACTCCCCGGCCGGGCCGTTCGAGGCGCAGTTCATCGACCACCACATGACCCGGTAGCCACCCATGGGAAGGAAGGTTCACCATGCCGATCGCTGAACTCGGTCATTTCGGAGTTTTCTGCAATGACCTGGAGATCTGTACGGCGTTCTACCGCGATGTCCTCGGACTGACCGTCACCGACGAGGATCTGAATCTGGGCATGCGGTTCTTCAGTGCCCGACCGAACTTCGAACACCACGAGTTCCAACTCGTCGAAGGCCGGACCGTGGCGCGAGCCGACGAGGACACCAAGCTCATCCAGCAGGTCTCGTTCCGGGTCAATCATCTGACCGAGCTGCTCGAATTCCACCGCAGATTCATCGAGCACGATGTCGACTTCGACATGATCGTGACGCACGGCAACGCGTTCGGCATCTACTTCTTCGATCCCGAGGGCAACCGGTGCGAGGTGTACTGGCAGACCGGGCTGCCGGCCCGCCAGCCATTCCTGGCAGCGATCGACCTCACCGAACCGGTCGAGAAGCTGCTGGCCGACAACGCGGCGCTGGTAGCTCGGTACGGGGAGACCGGCTATCTGCAGCCGGGGCTGGTGAAGAACCTCATCCCGGACGCGATCGACTCCTGACAGCGCGCGTTCGACAAGGTTCCACAGGAGAGGAAACCCATGATCACGCTGACCGACATCGCCTACGTGCGGTCAGGAGTCGCCGATTTCAGGACCGCTGTCGACTTCGCGACTCGCATCGTCGGTCTCGAACTCGCCAGCGAGACCGAACCGGGCGTCGCGCACCTGCGCGCCGACTCCCGCCACCACTGTCTTGCTCTGGTCGAGGGAGCGTCGGGGGTCCTGGCCTCCGGGTTCACCGTCGCCGACACGGATGCGCTGCAGGCTGCCGAGAGCGATCTCGAGCGGGCTGGTTTCGCGGTGCGGCGTGGATCGAAACAAGAAGCTCGCTCGCGGCGCGTAGCCGAGTTCATCGGCTTCGACGATCCCTTCGGTAATCGCATCGAGCTGGTCAGCCAACAGGAGACGATCACCCGCCCGGTCGCATTCGCGCGACCGGCCGGCATCACGGAGTTCGGGCACCTGTGCCTCGACGCCCCGGACGTGCACGAGGCCTACCGGTTCTGGAACGGGCACTTCAACGCCCGCGTATCGGATTGGATCGGCAATGCCGCGTGTCTGATGCGCATCGATCCCGTGCACCACAAGCTCGCCGTATTCCAGGGCGAAAGCGCTGGTCTGTGCCATATGAACTTTCAGGTCGAGTCCCTCGACGACGTCTTCCGTTCCTGGCACTTCCTGCAAGACAACGACATTGAGATCGAAATGGGTCCGGGCCGCCACCCCCAGTCGACAGCGGTGTTTCTCTACTTTCTCGGTCCCGAGGGTTTCACCTACGAGTACTCGTTCGGGGTGCGTCGCATCGAAGATGAGGCGGCCTGGCGACCGCGCACGTTCGATCCGGACGAACCCGGCTCGATCGACATGTGGCTGGGCCCGGTCAAGCGGGTCTCGACGCAGCGTCCGGCCCCGGTGGCCGGAACTCGACCCACCCCAACGAGGAGCTGACAAGTGACTGTCACCAGCGATCATCTGACTGCAACGATCCGCGAGGTCGATGGGGTGCGCACCGCCGTCATCGACACCGGAGAACCCAGCGGCTCGAGCACGCAGCCGCCGCTGCTGCTACTGCACGGATCCGGTCCGGGTGTCAGTGCCGCGGCCAACTGGCGTCCCGTGCTGCCGTCGCTGTCGGCGACCCGGCGCGTCATCGCCCCCGACCAGTTGGGCTTCGGTGGCACAGCCACCGGCGAGCAGCGCACGTGGGGTCGGGAAGCGTGGACCCGGCATGCGCTCGCGCTCATGGCCGAACTGGGTATCGAGACCTACGACATCATTGGCAACTCGATGGGCGGGGCAATCGCCCTTTCGCTGGCGGCCGGACGCCCCAGGGCCGTTCGTCGACTCGTCCTCATGGGCTCGATGGGTGTCGCGATGGCGCTGCCCCAGGGGCTCGACACGGTCTGGAGCTACCGGCCGGGGATGGAGAACATGCGCGAAATCATCGGGCTGTTCGCCTACGACCGCCGACTGATCACCGATCAGCTGGTCCAGATGCGTTACCAGGCCAGTGCCGAGCCGGCCATCGCCGAATCCTGGGCAGCGATGTTCCCCGAACCGCGCCAACGCTGGGTCGATGACCTGGCACTCTCGGGGGCCGAGCTGGCGCAAGTGGCGCAGCCGACCCTGATGATCCACGGGCGGGACGACCGGGTGGTGCCGTGGAAGGAATCCTCCGCAGCGTTGTTGGAACTGCTGCCCGACGTCCGGCTGCACGTGCTGGGCAACTGCGGCCACTGGACCATGATCGAGAAGACCGCCGAGTTCCTCGGCGTCGTGGAACCGTTCCTGTCCGAGGCCTGACCCGGCCGAGCCCGCGCTCGCGGGGGCCTGCAAGAAATCACTTGCGCTACGAGATCTTCCGCCGTGGCGGCGAACTCGACGGCGTGCGCGTGATGTGGCCGGACAGCATCGCCGCGGTACTCGTTCCACAGTCCCGTATCGAGCCCGACCTCATGCTCGGCATGAACTTCGGCTTCGGGTACGGGCCGATGCTCGGCGGCCTGGTGTTCAGCCGGTTCGGCCCCGATACCACGCGCGCCTTCGGCATCTCGGCTTCACCAGCAGCGTGGTCTGGGCCGACCTCGAGCGCGTGTGGCCGTGCTCACCAGCGGCAAACCGATTCTGTACCGAAGTGATCCGCTGGCTCGGATTGCGCTACGGGTCACGTCGGAGACCCCGAAGGTGGCCGAAACGGACTTGGCTTTCCGAGGGGAAGTCACTGAGAAAAGAGGAGTTCCGATGTTCAGCACCATGCAGGACGAGCCGTTGTCGCTGGCTACGTTGCTGCGCTACGCATCGACGTTCGTCGGCGATTCGACCGTGTCCACTTGGACCGGCACCGGCGTGCGCACCATGACCTACCGCGAGGTCGGCGCCGAGTCGGCGCGGTTGGCGAACGCGCTGCGCGGGTTGGGGATCGGGGTCGGTGACCGGGTCGGCACGTTCATGTGGAACAACAACGAGCACTTGGTCGCCTATATCGCGGTGCCCGCAATGGGCGCGGTGCTGCATGCGCTGAACATCCGGTTGTTCCCCGAACAGGTCGTCTACGTGGCCGACCACGCCGAAGACCAGGTGGTGCTGGTAGACGGCACACTGGTGCCGCTGTTCGGTCAGATCTTGCCGCACCTGAAGACGGTCCGCCACGTCATCGTGGTCAACGGCGACGCGGCCACGCTGAACGCCCCTCAGGGCGTGCAGGTGCACTTCTACTCAGAACTGCTGGCCGCGCAGCCGGACACCTACGACTTCCCGGTGATCGACGAACGGTCCGCTGCCGCGATGTGCTACACCTCCGGCACCACGGGCGACCCGAAGGGCGTGGTGTATTCGCACCGCTCCAACTGGCTGCACGCCATGCAGGTCAGCGCGAACAACGGGATGGGCCTGTTCGAAACCGACACCATCCTGGCCATTGTGCCGCTGTTCCACGCGAACGCGTGGGGCCTGCCGTACGCGGCGATGATGTCCGGCTCGAATCTGCTCATGCCGGACCGGTTCCTGCAGCCGGGTCCGCTGCTGGCCTGCATGGCCGCGCAGAAGCCGTCCTTCGCCGCCGCGGTGCCCACCATCTGGGGTGGCGTGCTGGCGGGGCTGGCGGCGAATCCGCAGGACATCACGCATCTGCGCGCGGTCGTGGTGGGCGGTTCGGCCGTTCCGCCGTCGATGATGCGCACCTTCGAGGACAAGTACGGCGTGCGGGTGCTGCACGCGTGGGGCATGACCGAGACCTCGCCGCTGGGCAGCGTCGCGCATCCGCCCGCCACCGCGGTCACCGAGGAAGAGAAGTGGGCGTACCGGGTGACCCAGGGCCGGTTCCCGGCCGGCGTGCGGGCCCGCCTGGTCGGCGACGACGGCGTGGTCCCGAACGACGGGGCAGCGCTGGGCGAAGTGGAAGTGCGCGGCCCGTGGATCACCGGCTCCTACTACTCGCCGGACGGCACGCCGGTGGACCCGGAGAAGTTCCATGACGGCTGGCTGCGGACCGGCGATGTCGGCAAGATCAGCCCGGACGGCTTTCTCACCCTGGTCGACCGCTCCAAGGACGTGATCAAGTCCGGCGGTGAATGGATTTCGTCGGTGGATCTGGAGAATGCCGTGATCGGCCACCCCGCGGTCGCCGAGGCCGCTGTGATCGGCGTGCCGGACGAGAAGTGGGATGAGCGCCCGCTGGTGGCGGTCGTGCTCGCCGAGAGCGCCGAGGCGAAGCCCGAAGAGCTGCGCGACTTCCTGGCCGACAAGTTCGCGAAATGGCAGTTGCCGGAACGCTGGACGTTCATCGCCGAGGTCCCCAAGACCAGCGTGGGCAAGTTCGACAAGAAGCGGTTGCGCAGCCGGTACGCCGACGGCGACTTGGACGTCACCACGCTCGGCTGAGCGCTTCCACTCGGTGACCGACCCCGCGTCACCACTTCACCATGGGCGGTGGTGACCGGGGTTGGTCCGCCGCCGCGCGGCTGCTCATGGCGGCCGCTCACCGTCAGTCCGGGACGCCGACCATCGCCAATGCCTCCGGCACGGCGATCGGCTCGTAGTCGGGTGAGGTGTCGCTCAATACTTTGAGCGCGGTGTGGGCCAGGTGGCTGGCCATGCGGACTTGGGCGGTGGCCTTGGCGCCCTCGGTCAGCGCGGACAGAATCTGCGCGTGTTCGCGATCACCGGCCTTGTGCCAGCTGTTCGGCTCACCACCCTGGTAGATCCGGATGTACCGGACACACCGGTCGGCCAGCTGACGCAACTGCTTCTGCATGGTGTCGCTGGCGCCACAGGTGATCGTGCGATGGAACTCCGAGTGGATGGCGAACCAGCGCTCGGTCTCGCCTGCCTCCGCGGCCGCGCGCATGGCCGCCAGCTGCTCAGCGGCCTGCTCGCGGGCCGCGGCCTCGAAGCTGTCCACTGTCATGGCCACGGCCAGCGATTCGAGCACGATTCGGCTTGCATAGATTTCGTCGAGCTCACGAGGGTCCAGCATGGAGACGCGGGTGCGCTGGTTCGGTTCGATCTGGACCAGGCCCTCCTCCTGCAGCATCCGCAGCACCTCGCGCAATGGCGTGCGGCTGACGCCGAGTTGCTCGGCCAGCGACACTTGCGAGAGCTTCGTCCCAGGTTGCAGCGTGCCGTCGAGAATCCTCTCGCGCAGGTAGGCGTGTACGTGCGGGATTGCTTGGCGTGCCTCGGGCAGTTCCACTCTGGTGATGTGCGGGACGAGCACTTTGCGACTCATGGCCCTAGCGTAAGCGATGTGTATACATATTCCTTCTCTTTCGCATGACGGTCCAGTAAAGTGCATACAGTATTGAGAGGGCGTGACGTCTGCGAAGTCGTCCCCTTCCTGCACGAAAACCTGTGAGGACGTGACGAATGTGAGAACTATCGGGGTCATCGGCCTGGGCAAAATGGGCCTGCCGATCGCTGAGAACTTGTTGAGCCGCGGTTTCGGCGTCGTCGGGTACCGGCGCAGCGTCGAGTGTCCCGAGCTCGAGGCCGCGGGTGGCACCCTTGCGTCGTCGCCGGCGGACCTGGCCGACTCGTGCGAGGTCATCGTGTCGATCCTGCCGAGCGCGGATGACATCGAGCACGTGGTCCGTGGGCCCGAGGGCACGCTGTCGACGATGCGTCCCGGAGCGATCCACCTCGAGATGAGCACGATCCCGGTAACGAGCAAGCTCGGACTGATGCGTCAGCTCGAGCACGTCGGGGCCGCCATGCTCGACTGCCCGATCAGCGGAAGCCCGGGAATGGTCGGCGCACGACTGGCCACCGTCTTCGCCTCCGGAGCGGCGGAGGCGATCGATCGGGTGGCCGACGTCCTGGACGCCATCTCGGGGCCCTGGGTCAGAACCGGTGACTTCGGGACCGGCACCCACCTGAAGTACATCTCCTCCATGCTGGTGGCGACCCACACGGTTGCGGCCGCGGAAGCGATCGTGCTGGCCCGCCGCAACAACTTGGACCTGGATATGGTCCAGCACACCCTGGAGACGTCCATCGCGGGCTCGGCGCTGCTCGCGCAGCGAGGTCCCCTCATGGCGCACCGTTCATGGCTGCCCGCCCCCGGGCCCATCGCGACGCTGCACGAGATCCTCGATCAGATCGAGGTGCACCTGCACGATCTCGGTGAGCGTCGGCCGGTGTTCGAGGCGGCCAAAGCGGTGTTCGACCAGGCCTTGGCCGACGGCTGGGGAGAGCTCGATATAGCCAGCGTGCACGACCAGATTTCCGCCCAAGACGCTCTCGCACAAGGAGTCACCAAATGATCTACGTTACCCATCGTCTCCCGATCAACGAGACCGGCGAGCCCACTCTCGATCGGACTGCCGTGTGGCAGGGACTGGTCATGAAGGCCAACAACGCACTGCCCTTCGTGCCGGCCATGACCCACTGCCACGTCACCGCTCGCCTCGACGACGAGACTTTCGAGCGCGAGATCGAGCTGTTCGGCGACCGCTACTCCGAGCGGATCAGCCTGCAGCCCCAACGGCGGGTAGTGTTCACGCGCCTTTCGGGGCCGGTCCTCGGCACGATCGCCAATGACATCGAGGAAGACGAGGGGGCGCTGTTCCTCCGGTTCAGTTTCGCGCTGGTGCTCGAAGGCGCCCAGAGCAGTTCTGCCGAGGAGTCGGCGTACGCCGACGAAACCGCGACCCAGTACGTAGCGGCCGTCGGCGCAACGCTCGACGCCATGCGTCGGGTCGCGCGCGGAGAAGCGCCGGTCGCGCTGCCCGCGAGCTGACGTCCGGCGACCGAACCGTCGCCCGCGGCCCCGCGCTCCAGCGTGGGGCCGCGCACCTGCTCATCGGCCTCGGCCGCGCGAACGCGCCCGAATCCATCTCCGCCGCAAGTTGATCCAGTTCGGCCGACACGGCGGCGAGATCGGACTCCGACAGCAGTCCAGCCTTGTGCAGCACATGCGCGTGGGGATCAGCGAGTGGGGCGCGTCGTCGCCGCTTTGCGCAGCAAGTGTGCCCCCAGTCGGGGCAGCAGCTCATGTTTGACGGCCTGCCATGAGCGGATCTCTTCCGCCGACATGGCGGCGACGGGCTCGCCCCTCGTCTGGAGCCAGACGGTGCACGCGGCGGCGAGCACCGACATGGTGGCCACTGCGGTGGCGGGGTCGCTGGCCATCGCGATCGCGCCGTTGCCGCGCAGAATCATCGCGTCCGACGACCCGATCGCCTCGGCGAGTCGACGGCCGCGGCCAGCGTCGCGGACCAGTAGCGCGGAGGGGTACACCGGCACGGAATCGCCCAGCCAGCAGGCTTGGCCGTGGGTCGGGGCAATCCGGTCGGCGAGCATGCCGACGGCCAGCGATGCTGCCGGCTGGGCCCGCGCGATCGCTCCGGTCGCCGGGAATCGGTCATAGAGGGCCAGGTGGGCCCACGCCTCGGCCGGGCACCCGGCTGGCAACGACGTCGCGTTCAACGGGATGCGGATGCAGTTCGACGCCTCGACGGTCTCGAGGTCTGCGGCAGGGGTGATGACCATGTGATCGAAGTCCCTGGCGGACACATGCCCGAACGCGTCGACCAGCCCCAGGGCAGCCATGGCGCGCGCTGCGTCGGCAACTTGGACATCGAGGGACCGAGCGGTGGAGGAGTGCACGACAGATAACTGTATGCACTCACGGGTCGCGACGCCATGTCCGGGGCGGAATCGGGCACGCTACCGGGAGCTGATTCCGCTAGGCGAAATTTGCACCCAGGGACGTGACGGCCGTCACTCCGCTGAGTCAAGGTGTATGCACATCAGTATTGAAAGGATCCATCATGACCAGCGCTTCGACCGCCGCCGTATTCCACGCGCTCGACACTCTCGACGCCAAGGCATTCGCGGAGCTTTTTGCCCACGACGGCAATGCCACCTACGGCAACGGCCCCACCCTCGAGGGACGCGCGATGGTCGAGGCGGGCGCTGTCGGCTTCTTCGACACGATCGGCGGGATGCAGCACGACATAGTCGACGAGTGGGTCGTGGGCAACGACACCATCGTCGAACTGGCTGTCACATACACGCGTAAAGATGGTCACAAGGTCTCCATCCCGGTGGTGTCCATCTGGACTGTCGGTGGCAGCGGCCTGATCGACACCTACCGGGTCTTCTTCGACGTGGCCCCGGTCTTCGCATGACCACGCGCAACGCGGCAGGGCGTGTCGCGGTCGTCAGCGGAGGCGCCGCCGGCATCGGGCAGGCCTTCGCCGAGCGCCGGCAAGCGATGGTCACGCGGTTGCCGGCACCGACGTCGGCTCCGCGGACGAGACACTGCGCCTGATCGAGAAGGCAGGCGGCCGGGGGCGCCGAAGCAGGCGGTCGATGCGCTGAGCGAGGCCATCGACGTGATCGGCGGAGCGCCGCCCGTCAGGCGAAGTTCTCGGCGATCGCAGACGCGCTCGCCTGGACCTCGGGCACGAGATCGACGAGGTGTTTGCGGCTCGAGCCCGCCGACGGGCACGCCAACACAACCGCGGCGATGACCAGGCCCGACCGGGTGGTGACCGGGACGCCGACGGCGTTCACGCACTGCTCGCTTGCCTCCAGGCAGAGGGCGTAGCCCTGCCAGCGGACGACACCGAGTTCACGACGAAGCGCGACAAGCTCACGCATCGAGCCATCACGCATTCGGACGTGGCGGTCAGGGTAGAGCGCGACCAGTTCGCTGTCGGGGAGCTGGGCCAGGAGCACCTTGCCGCCCGATGTGGTGTGTGCGGGCAGCAAGAGTCCGACGCGACTCCCGACTCGGTGGGCACGGCTGCTCTCGACGCCGTCGATGAAGCGACAGCCGTTGCCCTGCAAGGTCACCAGAAAAGTTGTATGGCCCGACCTGTGCGAAAGGTCCGCCAGATAGGGGTGGGCGAGGACGCCGAGGTCGCGCGGTGGCTCGGCGCCCGACGGAAGTTGCGTCAGCCGTGGTCCCGGCAGGTAGGCGCGTTTGCGGTCCTGTTCGGCGAACTGGTGTCGCTTGAGGGTGGACAACAGTCGGTGTGCGGTCGGGGGTGTCACCGCGAGCAATTCCGCGGCGTCGGCCACCCGCAACTTGCCGTTCTCGCGCAGAGCGACGAGCAGCGTGAGCACGTTCTCGGCCGAAGAGACCGACTCGTGGGATGGCATGGTCCCCGCCTTCATCGACGATCGACGACCCTGGTCATGCCGCGACCATTCTGTTCTCCAGACGACCGAGACCGTCGATCTCGGTGACGACCAGGTCACCGGCGTTCAGGAAAGTCTTGCGCGGCATGCCGACCCCAGCCGGCGTACCGGTCAGGATGACGTCACCCGGTTCGAGGGTCAGCACGCGGCTTGCGGCGGCGATCAGCCGCGGCACTGTGATCACCATGTCGGCGGTGGACGCTTCCTGCTTGATCTCCCCATTGACTGTCAGCCGAAGCGTGAGGTCTTGCGGATCGTCGATCTGCCAGCTGGGGACGAGTCCGGGGCCCAATGGGCACGATCCGTCGAATGCCTTGTGCTGGAACCAGTCCCAGCCGAATGGTGCGAGGACCGCGTCTTTCCTCGGGAACAGTCCCCGGGCGGACAGGTCGTTGGCGACGGTGTAGCCCGCCACGTGATCGAGTGCCGCGCGTTCGTCGATATTGTGCCCGCCGACGCCGATGACGACGGCCAGCTCGACCTCCCAGTCCACGTCGCCGCCGTCCGGCAGGCGTACGTCGTCGTGCGCGCCCACCACCGTCGTGGTCGGAGGCTTGAGGAAGAAGAAGGGCTCACTGTCCGGATCCGGACGCTGCGTGCCCATCTCCTCCGCGTGTCCGTAATAGTTCGCCCCGGCGCAGATGACCTTGCGGGGGTAGGTGAGGGGTGCGACGAGCTCGACGTCCGGTACGACCTCGAGCGCCGAAAGTTGGAGGTTCCGGAGCAGCGGCGTGAACTCCGTCCACCGATCGAGAACCTCCAAGAGAGTGCGACCTGACAGTGGCTCCGGCGCCCGACCGACTTTGCCGTCGGCGAGTACGCCGACACGCGGCTGCGCTCGGTCGCTCCCGACGAACTGGACTAGACACCACTGCTGCGACGACATAGAACCCCTTAGGAATCAATAAGCTCCCTAAAGTGCACACACTTTCGCGGTGGTTGTCAAGCCTGCCCCCTCGAAGCGGCTCGTTATTCCGGAGGCCGAAATTTGCCGTGCGGACCCTTTTTTCCTCGACGTTCGAGACGCAGTGTGTTTACCCAACGCCTGTCGTCGACGGGTGGTGGCCGGAAAGGGAGTGAGAACTCATGCGCGTGAAGGGGTTGCCGCACTGCGGGCTTCAAGTGCCCTCGCTGGAGATCGGCCACGATTTCTACCGTGGTTTCGGGCTGCATGTCGCGGAGCGCGGCGACGCGTTTGCCATCCGATGTGACGGCCGGGAGACGGAACAGGCATTGCTGACCGAGGATTCCCGAAAGCAACTCCAGTTCGTGGGCTTCGCCGTCGACGGGGGATTGCATCAACCTGGAAGGGCGGCGGGCGTGACCGTCTTCCCGCGAAGATACCGGTGGTCTTCTGATCGAGGGGCATGCGATGCCTGATTCTCCGACGGCCGCCGGGCTGGATCTGGACACCGTGCTGGGCAAGGTGATGTCGGTGTTGCGCGCGTTCACGGTCGAGGACCACGGAGTCGGTTTCGCCGAGTTGCAACGGCGTACGCGGCTGCCGAAGTCCACGCTGCACCGCGTACTGGGCGATCTCGAGTCGACGCGCCTGCTGGATCGGGTCGATGGCGCCTATCATCTGGGCGGTCACCTCTTCGAACTCGGTATGCGGGCCTCGGTCGAGCGAGGCCTGATCGAAGTGGCCACGCCCTTCCTCGAGGACCTCTGTGAACGCACCCATGAGTTGGTGCACCTCGGCCTCTTGGAGGGCCATGAGGTGGTGTACGTCGCGAAGATAGGTGGTCA
The DNA here is from genome assembly GCF_050946365.1 of Nocardia sp. CA-107356. Classification (NCBI taxonomy): domain Bacteria; kingdom Bacillati; phylum Actinomycetota; class Actinomycetes; order Mycobacteriales; family Nocardiaceae; genus Nocardia; species Nocardia sp. CA-107356. The sequence goes on from NZ_CP191992.1 coordinate 2,378,733, forward strand.
CCGGCAGGTGCGTTCGCCTTCCCGGCTGGGCGGCCGGATGCCCCTGCATGCCACCGCTATCGGCAAGGCGCTGCTGGCCCATGCTCCCGCGGAGGTGCGGCGCGCGGTCCTTGCGGAACCGCTGCCGCGATTGGCGCCGCGGACGATAACCGCACAGGGGACGCTCCGTAAACAGCTCGACGACGTAGTAGAGAACGGGATCGCCTACGAGTTCGAGGAGTCCGCTGCTGGAATTGTCTGCGGCGCCGCACCGGTGCTCGCCGCCGGCCAACACGTGCTCGCGGCCGTCAGTGTCACGGGTCCGGTGACTCGTTTCCGTCCGCAGCAGCACGCGGCGTCGGTACGGGCTGCCGCGGCCGGTATCGCAGCGACTCTGGCACGGCGCGATGCGCTCCGGGCCCGGACCTATCTGTCCATTAGCGCCTAGTCCGGCGAATTCGACTGCGCCGCAATCCAGTTCGCGAGGACTGCGGCCTGGCTGTGATCGACGTCGCGGCTGGCGGTCAACAGGGTCACCGGATGTCGGCTGGCGATCTCCCGTAGCTGCGCGACCGCGTCCCGATGCCGCGCGTCGCGCAATTCGGCCAGGTATCGGCGACGGAATTCGGCGAATCGCTCCGGCCGATGCCCGTACCACTGGCGCAGTTCGGTCGACGGGGCGATATCGCGCATCCACTCGTCCAGGTGCGCATCCGCTTTCCGCATCCCGCGCGGCCACACCCGATCGACAAGCACCCGGGTCCCATCGGAGGAAATGGGTGCTTCATAGATTCTCCGGTAGCCGACGTGCTGACTCATCATGCTCCGCCCTGATCAGGTCGTCTATCGCCGCCTATTTCGTCATCCGGATCCGCGCCCGCATCGAGCGCTCGAGGTGGTCCAATGGTAGCCCCGCACCCGTCAATCATTGATTCAATCATTGCTTGAATCAATGATTGGAAGTGTGGTTGACTGCACACATGGCGGAGCGGATATCGGCGGCAGGGACTCGGGAGCGGCTATTGCTCTCGGCTGAGCGACTATTGCTGACCGAGCGGTATGACGATGTCTCGGTGCGGGCGGTATGTGCGGCGGCGGGGGCGAATTCGGCCGCGGTGCACTATCACTTCGGGTCGAAGGATGCGCTGGTCGCGGCGTTGCTGGAGGATCGGCTCGGGTCGTTGTGGGCCGAACGGCTGACCGAGGTGACCGCCGCGCACGGATCGGTGGCGGCGGTCGTGGACGCAGTGATCGAGCCGTTCATCGGGTTGGCGGCCGATCCAGTGGGGCGGCTGCACCTGCGCCTGCTGGCCCAGGTCGTCCTCGGACAGCATCCGACGATGTGGCGTCGGCCTTGGTTCCGGATGGACGACTGGGTCGGCTTGCTGCCGGAGGTGAGTGAACTCGAGAGTCGGCGCCGGTGGGCATTGGCATTCGAATTGATCATCGTGCAGTTCGGCGGTATCGGCACCGGGGAGCGTGAGATGTCGGATGCGGCGGTGCACACACTGCGCGACTTCGTAGTCGCCGGGCTGACCGCGGTGACGGGAGAGAAGTGATGAACGAGGTATTCGCGCCGGCCGAGCTGGGTCCGATTACGTTGCGCAACAGGGTGATCAAGGCCGCGACCTTCGAGGGACGGACACCGGATGCACTGGTCACCGACGAATTGATCGATTTTCATCGGGAAGTCGCGGCCGGTGGCGTCGGGATGACGACGGTCGCCTATTGCGCGACGTCACCGGGCGGGCGTACCGACCGGCATCAGATCTGGATGCGCCCCGAGGCCGTACCGGGTTTGCGCAGACTCACCGAGGCGGTGCACGCCGAAGGTGCGGCGGCCAGCGCCCAACTCGGACACGCCGGCCCGGTGGCAAATGCCGCATCCAATCGCGCACCCGCATTGGCGCCGAGTCGAATGTTCAGTCCACTCGGCATGCGCCCCATGCATGTTCCGGATTCGGCCGAAATCGCCGGAGTCATCGCGGATTTCGCGAATGCGGCCCGTATGGCCGAGCAGGCGGGTTTCGATGCGGTCGAAATCCATTTCGGCCATAACTATTTGGTGAGTTCGTTTCTGAGTCCACTGCTGAATCGGCGCAAGGATCGATACGGCGGATCCCCGGTCAACCGGGCACGACTCGCCCGTGAGGTCGCACTCGCCGTGCGCGAGGCGGTGGGCGACCGCTTGGCCGTGACCGCCAAACTGAATATGGAAGACGGTGTGCGCGGTGGACTTTCGATTCCGGAGTCGCTGCAGGTGGCGACTTGGCTGGAGGCGGACGGTACGTTGGATGCCTTGGAGTTGACGGCCGGTAGTTCACTGCTCAATCCGATGCTTCTGTTCCACGGCACCGCACCGCGCAAGGAATTCGCGAAAGTGCTACCCGCACCGGCACGGTGGGGGTTTCGGCTTATCGGCCGGGCATTCCTGCGCGAGTACCCGTATCACGATGCGTATTTGCTCGAGCGCGCCCGTCGGTTCCGCAGAGAGCTGTCGATGCCGCTGATCCTGTTGGGCGGCATCACCGATTTCGATACGATGCAACAGGCGATGGGGGAGGGTTTCGACTTTGTCGCCATGGGGCGGGCGCTGCTACGCGAACCAGATCTGCTGCGCCGCATTCAAGCCGATCAGCGCACGCGATCGGCGTGTATCCACTGCAATGAGTGCATGCCGACGATCTACACCCGCACCCGCTGTGTGCTGCGAGTCGATCAGGATCCACCGAGTTTGCGCAGGTAGCAAGTAACGTTGGTATTCGCGCCCCGACACCGGGCGAATTCTTCACTGCTGTTTCGATGCTGCCCGGAAACGATCGGAGGCTGCGGTGCCTGCGTCACGAGACTGGAGCGACGAATTCGTCGGCTCGTCGCGATGGCTGCTCACTGCATTCCCGATCACCGCCGTTGCCTTTCTGCTGGCCGTGCTGCTGTTGCTGCGGATCACCAAATGGGGTCGACATTTCCGGACTGTCACCGGCGGGTTTTTCACCGGCAGAGCGGCATTGCACAGCATCCCGATGGTCGGGGTGCTGCTATTGAGTGCCGTGTTATCGGTCCGGGTGCAGGTGTTGCTGTCCTATCAGGGCAATGACATGTACTCGGCGCTGCAGAGTGCCGCCCAGGCGATGGGGCGCCGTGACGGCCACGGGCTCGACGCCGCCGAGAACGCGTTCTGGCATTCGTTGGCCATTTTCGCCATCCTCGCCATCGTCGAAGTGGTGCGCACTCAGCTGGATTTCTATCTCGGTCAGTTCTTCGAAATCGGTTGGCGCCGTTGGCTTACCGACAATCTCACCGAAACGTGGATCGACGATCGGGCCTTCTACCGGACCCGATTCATCGACCATCCCATCGATAACCCGGACCAGCGCATCCAGCAGGATGTCGGCGACATGATCGCGAGTGCACGGTCGCTGTCGCTCGGGGCGGTCGCGGCTGTGGTGTCGGTGGTGTCTTTCAGCGAGATCCTGTGGCACCTTTCGGAGCCGCTGAAGGTTGTCGGCGTCGAAATTCCACGGGCCATGGTGTTCCTGGTGTTCAGCTATGTGCTGGCGGCCACGGCCGTTGCTTTCTGGCTCGGCCGTCCACTGATCGGGCTCGGTTTCCGATATCAGGCCGTCATGGCCGACTTTCGCTATGCACTGGTCCGATTGCGCGAGAACGCGGAGCGCATCGCCTTCTACCGCGGCGGGGGCGCGGAAAGTGTGGGATTGCGTGCGCTATTCGCGGAAGTGCTGCGCGTCTACTATCGCCTGGTCCTGTTCACCACCCGTTTCATCGGCTGGAATCAAGCGGCGACCGAGGCGGCCAAGGTATTTCCTTGGCTCATCCAGGCGCCGCACTTCTTCGTCGGGACGCTCACACTCGGCGATGTCACGCAGACCGGTTCCGCATTCGGGCAGATCCAGGAATCACTGTCGTTCTTCCGCAACAGCTACAGCCAATTCGCGGCCTTTCGAGCGACCTTGCTGCGCCTGTTCGGGCTCGTCGAGGCGAGCGAGCAATCGCGCGAACTGCCCACCATCGGCGTGCGCGCGTTGGACGATTCAGTGGAGTTGACCGCGGTCGACGTGTCGAGGCCCGACGGCGTGCTCCTGATCGAGGCGCTGAATCTGCGACTGCGCAGCGGGGATGCGGTGGTCGTCAAGGGGCTTTCCGGGACCGGCAAGACGACGCTGTTGCGCGCCATCGCGGAGATGTGGCCTTACACCGATGGTGTCGTCGGTCGACCGGAGGCCAGCGGCACCTTGTTCGTCTCACAACTGCCATACCTCCCGCTGGGCAATCTGCGCGCGGCCGTCACCTATCCCGCGGCACCCGACAGTGCCTCCGATGCGGTGTTGAGTGCGGCTCTCACCAAGGTGCAACTCGGTCATCTGGCAACCAGATTGGACGAGGAGGCCGATTGGGCGAATATCCTGTCGCCCGGTGAACAGCAGCGATTGGCATTCGCTCGGATTATTCTGATCCGCCCCGAGGCGGCATTCCTGGACGAGGCGACCTCGGCCGTGGACGAAGGTTTGGAATTCGCCCTCTATACCCTCATCCGCACCGAACTCCCCGACATCATCCTGTTCAGCACCGCGCACCGCACAACTGTCGACCAGCACCACACCGCCCGGCTCGAACTCACCGGCGGTGGCGGTTGGTTGTTCGTGCCGGATCATCTCGATAAACGGTGAGCAATCTACAGCTTGTAGCCGATCTGACGCAGCAGCTGTTTGCGGTTTTGCTGATCGTCGGGACCTTCGACGCCCAGCGGTGCGCCACCGTCGACAACGCCGAGGATCCCTCGGCCCAGCTCGGTCTCGGCAATCAGAACCTCAACCGGATTGGCTGTCGCACAGTAGATTCCGCAGACCTCGGGAACTTGCCGTACCGCATTGAGCACATTGACCGGATACCCTTCACGCAGAAAGACGATGAACGAATGTCCCGCGCCCACCGCGACCGCGTTCTTGGTGGCGAGTTCGGTCAGATCATCGTCATTACCGGAGGTCCGGACCAACCGCGGCCCCGACGCCTCACAAAATGCCAGCCCGAACCGCAGGTGCGGACTGATCCCGACCAGTGCCTCGTGCAGATCCTCAACAGTCTTGATGAAGTGAGCCTGCCCGATGATGACATTGAGATCGTCCGGCTTATCGATGGGTACCGAAGTCAGCTCCATCGCCCTATCCTGCGCCGTCCGCGCGCGGATGCGCTACGGTGACACGCCCTTGCCCGCGCGGCAGTCGGGATCGTGCGCGGGTGCGCCTCGGCCGCCAGCGGCACGCGAGCGTCGCTGCCGATTCCGGCCGACCGACGCCGACCGAGTGGGCGGTTGGAGGTGTTCATGCAGGTTGACCGGGTCGTAAGCCGTTGTCGCTGTGCGCGGTTCGGCGGCCTCGGCGCGGTTGGGGTGGGCGGTCGGCGAGAATGCCAAGTACGGTGTCGGGATGCCGTTATGAAATCGAAACCCGGGGCAGTTCGAAACGAGAATGTGTCGAAGTATGTATTTTGATCGATCCCGGCGCCTGCGGAGGGCGGTCGGTGGTGCCGCGCTGACCGGACTGCTCGTGCTGGTCGGATGCGGTGCGGACACCGATAGGAATTCGGTAGCGCAGACCAGCATCACCGCTGCAGCTGCGCATACCGACCAGCAGCATCTGTCTGTCACCGTGCCGGGCACGCTGGCGGCCGGATTTCAGGAACTACAGGTGAGTGTGCGCGGCAAGCTGGGCATGGCGATCATGCCGGTCGGCGGCGAGAAGATGGTGACCTTCGGCGACTGGACCACCGGACCCGCCTGGTCGACGATGAAGGTTCCGTTGACGATCGCCGCATTCCGCAAGAGTTCGACGAGTTCGAGCTATGCGGCGACCGCGGCGATCACGCAGTCCGACAATGCGGCGGCGGATACGCTCTGGCAGTCTCTCGGCACCGGCCAGGAGGCGGCCACGGCGGTCGAGGCCATATTGCGCGAAGGCGGCGACACCAAGACCACGGTGCCCGCCACCAAGACCCGGTCGGATGCCTCGGCATTCGGACAGGCCGATTGGGCGCTGACCGAACAGGTTCGATTCGCCTCCCGACTACCGTGCGTGCCACAGAGTGCGAGTGTCATCGACCTGATGGAGCAGATCACGACGAGTCAGCGCTGGGGCCTGGGCGAACTCACCGGCGCCGAATTCAAGGGCGGCTGGGGTCCCGATACCTCCGGCTCCTATCTGGTCCGCCAGTTCGGTCTGATCCAGGGGCCGGGCGGTCAGATCGCGGTCGCTATTGCCGTGCAACCCGATTCGGGCTCATTTGCCGAGGGGATGAACATCCTGGGCCGGCTGGCCACGGTGATCTCGCAGCATCTGGATGAATTGGCCGGCGGCAGCTGCTCCTGATCGGCTGCGGCGACCTCGCAGCGGCGCTGCCGAGGCCCTGATGGCTGAGCAGGCGGCGACGTGAGCGCGCACACTTGACCGGGTAACGACCCCACCCGAGAATCCCGACTCATTGGGTGAGGTCGCCCGACCACGGCTGTGGGGTCATGGCCGCGAGGTGGAGGTAAACGGGGTGGACGACACGGGGTCGCGGGCCGGTACGCGATTCGGTCCCTACGACTTGCGCGCGCTACTGGGTCGCGGCGGGATGGGGGAGGTCTACGAGGCGTACGACAGGGTCAAGGACCGGGTGGTCGCGGTCAAACTGCTGCCCATCGGGTTGGCGGGTGATCCGCGATTCGAGCAGCGGTTCCGGCACGAATCCCGGGTCGCCGCGCGGCTGGCCGAACCGCACGTCATTCCGATCCACGACTGGGGCGAGATCGAGGGTGTGCTCTATATCGATATGCGCCTGGTCCGCGGCAGTGATCTGCGTTCAGTGCTGCGGGACAAGGGGCCGCTGAGCCCCGCCCGCGCGGTCGGCATCATCGAACAGGTCGCGGCCGCGCTCGATGCCGCACACGCCGAGGGTTTGGTGCATCGCGACGTCAAACCCGCCAATATCCTGGTCACCCTGTCGGATTTCGCGTACCTCGCCGACTTCGGCATCGCCCGGTCCGAAAGCGATCCGAGCGTAACCGCGACCGGCCAGGCCATCGGTTCCTATAGCTATATCGCGCCGGAAAGGTTCGATATCACCCCGATCGGCGGCACCGCCGACGTCTATTCGCTGGCCTGCGTGCTGTTCGAATGCCTCACCGGCGCACAACCTTTCCCGTCGGACGGGATGAGTTCGCTGATCCGGGCACACCTATCGACACCGCCACCACGGCCGACCACCAAGCGCGCCGGACTGCCCGCGGCACTGGACGAGGTGATCTCGCGCGGCATGGCCAAGGAGCCAGGCGATCGTTACCCGACCGCCGGTGCGCTGGCGGCAGCGGCGCGCGCGGCGGTCTCGGGCGGATCGTCCGTGCCGAACTCGGACTTGCCGACCGCGCAGATGTCGCAGCGTCCGTCACGTGCCGCGGCCACCGTCATCTTTCCGGCGTTCGGACCCGAATCGACGGTGGGGCGCCAGTCGGCGGGCGGGCCGCAATCGCCGGTGGGACCGCAATTCCCCAGCGGGCCACAGCTGAATCGCGGGTCGCAGCCGACCAGGGGACCGCAGTCCGTCAGCGGGTCGCAGTCGGCGAGGGGACAGCAGTCTGTCAGCGGGTCGCAGTCTGTCAGCGGGTCCCAGTCGGCGCGGGGGCCGCAGCAGATCACCGGACAAGAGCCGACGATCGTGCCCCGGCACCCATCGGACCCGATGCGACGAGAGATCGCGCCGCTCGATGCGACCACGGAGGCGCTGTCGAGAACTTCCGGCATGCCGATGCCCCAATCCGACGCACCGTATCCACCCGATCGGTCACCGACGTCCGCGCGCCGATCTTCGCGCCCGGTGTGGATCGGCGCGGTATTGGTCGTGCTCGCGATCGCGGGCATTGTCGGCTGGTATGCGCGCAATGGTTTCGGGGGGCACTCCGGGCAGCCGACCACGACGACAATGCCCGCACATTTGCCCGCCGGCGCCAAGTCGTGCGCGCAGCTGTACCCGGCGCTGGGCCGCTTCACCTCATCCGCGATCGGCACCACCGTCACCAGCTGCGCCTTCGCCGAGGAGGTGCGCAAGGCGTACGCCGCCGGCGGCGACTCCACCATCACCGACCGATCGGTCGTGGCACACAGTCCGATCAACAACCGCGACTACACGATGAATTGCACCGCCGGTGATCAATTCGTCACCTGCAGTGGCGGAGAGAACGCGATCGTCTACGTGTATTGAGGTGTAGCCGTTACCGAAGGTTCATGGGGGTGCGGCTACATGATTGCGCAAAGCGGTGCAAGATATGCGCCATGCGCATCGGAGTGTTGACCGGAGGCGGCGACTGTCCAGGACTGAACGCGGTCATCCGTGCCGTCGTCCGCACCGCGAACGGACGTTACGGCGACGCGATAATCGGCTTTCAGGACGGCTGGCGCGGTCTATTGGAAGACCGGAAGATCACCATCCAGAACGACGATCGCACCGACCGCCTGCTCACCAAGGGCGGCACCATGCTCGGCACCGCCCGCACCAATCCCGATAAATTGCGCGCCGGACTGGACCAGATCAAACGCACCCTCGACGACAATGGCATCGAGGCGCTGATCCCGATCGGCGGCGAAGGCACCCTCACCGCGGCCAGTTGGCTGTCCGACGAGGGCGTCCCGGTGGTCGGCGTCCCGAAGACCATCGATAACGACATCGACTGCACCGATGTCACTTTCGGCCACGACACTGCGCTGTCCATCGCCTCCGAGGCGATCGACCGGCTGCACACCACCGCGGAATCGCATCAGCGCGTCATGCTGGTCGAGGTGATGGGCCGCCATGCGGGCTGGATCGCGATCAACTCGGGCATGGCGGCGGGTGCACACCTCACGCTGGTACCCGAGGTGCCCTTCGACGTGGACGAGGTGTGCTCGATGATCAAGCGCCGCTTCCAGCGCGGCGATAAGCACTTCATCTGCGTGGTCGCCGAGGGCGCGCATCCCGCCCCCGATTCCGGATTCGCGTTGCGCGAAGGGGGTATCGACGAATTCGGCCACGAGCGATTCACCGGTGTCGCCCAGCAACTCGGCGCCGAGATCGAACGCCGTATCGGCAAGGAGGTGCGTACCACCGTGCTCGGCCACGTCCAGCGCGGTGGCAGCCCGACCCCGTACGACCGGGTGCTGGCCACCCGCTTCGGACTGCACGCCGCCGAGGCCGTACACGCCGGGCATTTCGGGCAAATGGTCGCCCTGCACGGGACTGCCATCGATCTGGTGCCGCTGTCGGAGGCCACCAAACAGCTCAAGCGGGTACCCGATGATCGATATCGCGAAGCCGAGGCGTTTTTCGGCTAGTTGTTGCACAATCGAGACCTGCGGAATTCGTTGTCGCACAGCTAGTCTGGTTCTCGTGGCTCAACTCCGGGTATCCGATCTGCCCACCGATGCTGTCGCGGTGTTCCGCCGCCGTGCCCGCGCGGCGGGTATAGCGATCGAGGATGTCGTCCGTCAGGAACTGATCGCGATGGCGCGCAGGCGAACTTCGGTGGACGCGATCGTGGAATTCCTGGAGTCCCAGGGCCGTGATCTGACCCCGGCATTCGACTCCGACGCACTGACGCTCATCCAGGTCTACGACCTGCCCGCCGACGTACTCGGCATGTTCGGCCGCCGGGCTCGGGCCGCCGAATTGCCGCTCGGAGCATTCGTCCGCCGGGAACTGCTGGCAGTCGCGCGGCGCGGCGGGGTTTCGGACGCGATCCTGGAAATCCAAGAGGCGCAGGACGACGACCCCACGCTGGAACTGGATATGGAAGCGATCGCCGCGGCGGTTCGATACGCGCGCGGGGCGTGAGGATCGCGGTGCTGCGGGCAGCCGGTTTCGCCGGAACTCCCAGCGCGGGTCGGTAGTGTTGCGGCATGCGCACAGGGCGATGGCTCGTCTCGATTGTGTTCCTGATCGTCGCGGGGGTGGCGGGGTGCTCGTCATCGGATAAGGATGAGCCCCGGTCGCTGACCGGGGACTGGCACGGCGCCATCGAGGTGCCCGGCGCGCCGCTGGCGGTCGGGGTGAGCTTCGCCGACAACGGCGGCGCCACCATTGATATCCCCGTGCAGGGTATGAACGGTGCGGAGCTGAAAGACGTTTCCGCCGAACCGGATCGGGTGGCATTCGCGATTCCGAACATTCCAGGCGACCCGGTATTCCAAGGCAAATTCGATAAGAACGCCAACCGCATCATCGGTGAGTTCCGTCAAGCAGGTCAGAGCCTGCCGCTGACGTTGCAGCCGGGCAAGATCGAGGCGCCCGCGCGCCCGCAGGAGCCGAAACCGCCGTACCCGTATCGATCCGAGGATGTCAGCTACCGCAACGGCGATATCACCATCGCGGGCACACTGACCAGACCCGAGGGCAACGGTCCCTTCCCGGCAATCTTGCTGATCTCTGGCAGCGGCGCACAGGACCGCAACGAAGATCTCATGGGCCACAAGCCTTTTCTACTGCTGGCCGATACGTTCACCCGCGCGGGCTACGCCGTGCTGCGCACCGATGACCGAGGCGTCGGCGGCACCAGCGGCAAACTCGACGACGCCAGCTACACCGACCTCGCCGGTGACGCGGCGGCCGGGGTGAGCTTCCTACGCGCCCGCCAGGAGATCGACCCGGCCCGCGTCGGCCTGTTCGGCCACAGTGAGGGCGGCTACCTCGCACCGCTGGTGGCCGCGCGCCCCGACAGCGGCGTCGCCTTCGCGATCCTGATGGCCGGTCCGTCGGTACCGGGCTGGGCGGTGCTGATCGAACAGAACCGCGCGCTGCTCACCGCGGCCGGCGCACCGCAGTCGCGGGTCGACGACCAGGTCGCCTTCATCACCGACTGGACCAACCTGATGCGCTCCGGCGATCTGGCTGTCGCCAGAGACCTCAACCAACGCCACAACGAATCACTGCCTCCGGGTCAGCGCGCGTCCGCCGAGACGCTCGACGCCTACAACACGGCCTATATGGCAGCCTTCATCACCTACGACCCGGCCCCCGCACTCTCCGCCCTGCGCATTCCGGTTCTCGCCTTCTTCGGCACCAAGGATATGCAGGTGCTCGCCACCCAGAACGAACAGCCGATGCGCGATCGCCTCGCCGCCGATCCCGACGCCACCGTCCACGTCTTCCCCGACCTCAACCACCTCATGCAGCCCGCGAACTCGGGCCTGCCCAGTGAGTACACCGGCATCGAAACCACCATCTCGCCCGACGTCCTCACCTACGTCACCGGGTGGCTCACCCAGCACGCCCCGACCCGCTGACCAACCGCGTGGCGGGCGTGGCGAGCGGGTTAATAGACTGATCGCTATGAGCGAGCGCAGCGAGCGAACAATCGGCACAGCCGCCCTGGGTGTGGTCATGACGGAGCCGAGTGCCAGCGAGGCGCGGTCATGAGTGCACCCACCGTCGACTTGATGGACTATGTCGATGTTATCGACCGGTTCGAGCCGGTGCTCGGCATGGAGGTTCACGTCGAGCTGAACACCGCGACCAAGATGTTCTGCGGTTGCCCGACCGAGTTCGGCGCGGCTCCCAATACTCAGGTGTGCCCGGTGTGCCTCGGTCTGCCGGGGTCGCTGCCGGTGGTGAACCAGCAGGCCGTGGAGTCGGCGATTCGGATCGGGTTGGCGCTGAATTGTTCGATCACGCCGTGGGGCCGCTTCGCGCGCAAGAACTACTTCTACCCGGACCAGCCGAAGAACTACCAGATCAGCCAGTACGACGAGCCGATCGCCACCAATGGGCACCTCGATGTGGTGCTCGATGACGGCAGCACCTTCCGCGTCGAGATCGAGCGCGCCCATATGGAGGAGGACACCGGCAAGTCCACCCATATCGGTGGCGCGACCGGCCGCATCCACGGCGCGAGCCATTCGCTGCTGGACTACAACCGGGCCGGAGTGCCGCTCATCGAGATCGTCACCAAGCCGGTCACCGGTGCGGGGGAGCGGGCGCCGGAGGTGGCGCGCGCGTACGTGACCGCGCTGCGTGAAGTCCTGAAGTCGCTGCAGGTATCCGACGTCAAGATGGAGCAGGGCTCGCTGCGCTGCGATGCCAATGTCTCGCTGATGCCCATCGGCGCAACGGAATTCGGCACCCGCACCGAGACCAAGAACGTCAACTCGCTCAAGAGCGTCGAGGTCGCGGTCCGCTTCGAAATGCGCCGCCAGGCTGCCATTCTCGCCGACGGCGGCTCGATCCTGCAGGAGACCAGGCACTTTCACGAGGCCGATGGCACCACCTCGCCCGGCCGGGTCAAGGAAACTTCGGAGGACTACCGGTACTTCCCCGAGCCGGACCTGGAACCCGTTGCGCCCGCCGAGGATTGGGTGGACCGGCTGCGCGGCACCATTCCGGAGTACCCGTGGCTGCGCCGCGCGCGCATCCAGTCCGACTGGGAGCTGTCCGACGAGGTCATGCGCGACCTGGTGAACGCGGGCGCGCTGGATCTCATCATCGCCACCGTCGACGCGGGCGCACCGGTCAACGACGCCAGGTCCTGGTGGGTCGCCTACCTTACCGAAAAGGCCAAGGAGCGTGAGGTTTCCCTGGAGGACCTGCCGATCACGCCCGCCCAGGTGGCCGAGGTGATCGGACTCGTCGAATCGAAGACGGTGAACAACAAGGTCGCCAAGCAGGTCGTCGACTTCGTACTGGCGGGCGAGGGCGATCCGGCGACGATCGTCGAGACCAAGGGCCTCGGCATGGTCAGCGATGAGACCGCATTGCAGGCGGAGGTGCGCAAGGCGCTGGAGGCCAATCCGGATATCGCCGAGAAGATCCGCTCGGGCAAAGTGCAGGCCGCTGGCAAGATCGTCGGTGACGTCATGAAGGCCACTCGCGGCCAGGCGGACGCGGCGCGAGTACGCGAGCTCGTGCTCGCGGAGTGCGCCTGAGTTCTGACTGCCATCAATGCGACTGGACCGGTCCCTCGGGACCGGTCCAGTCGCATGTGGGCTCGTTAGTCCGGGCCGGCGCCCGCCGACGGCGGCGGGATCTTGATCACGCGATCGTCGAAGGGGCCGTGATTGTCGTCATTGTTGACCGTGGTCGCCCAAATGGTGCCGTCACCACCGGCCGCGGCCCCGCCGAGCCTGCCGTATTTGTCCTGCACGATGAAGGTCGGCGCGGCCGTCACCGCGTGGGTGTTCGCATCGGGATTCGCGATCGCCAGTGCCTTCGCCCCCGACATCGCGATCGCCACCGTATCCGGCCCCGCCGCACAGCCCGCGACACCGGGGCGATCCGGCCAGGTCCAGGCGGTGGTGACGGATCCGTCCTTGGCCAGGCGCTGCAGTCGGTCCTCGGTCGCGGTGCGGTCGGTGATCCAGACGCTGTCCTTGCCGTCATCGCAGAGATCGCCCGCCGTGCCGAGGCCGGAGACAACGACCTCGGCGTTGGCACCGGGTGACGGCGAGTTGATCCGCAGCACCTTGCCAGCCAGCGACGATGGCGCGCTGGCCAGACCGGGATTGCCCGCATCGCCGGTCAGCACCAGCAGTTCGGTCGGCGAGACGAATTCCAGGGCACCGTGATTGCCGACGGACCCCTTAGGAATGCCGGTCAGAATGTCCTTGGGCGGGCCGTTCTCGGCGATGCGCACCACCCGGTTATCGGACGCGGTGGTGATGTAGGCGTAGATGAGTCCGTCCTCGCGGTAGGTCGGCGAGAGGGCGATATCGGTGATGCCGCCGTCACCGGAGCCGTCCACATCCACCTGGTTGACCAATACCGGAGGTGACTGCGGGTCACTCGGATCCACCGGGACGGTCTTGTAGATACGACCGGTGCGCCGTTCCGCGACCATCGCATCGTCGCCGAACGTGATGATGCCGCCGGTGGAATCCAGGCAGGTGGTGATCACATTCGGGTCCGGGTCGATACACGGGCCGGTCGGGCGCGGCCGCTGCGAGGGGTTCTGCTGCGGCGATTTGGGTTCGGCGGGGTTGAAGGTCGGTTCGGGTGTGAACGGGCTGGAGGCGGAATCGTCGAACCGAGCGCAGCCGACCAGCAGGACGGAGCCGAGCGCCAGGCTCAGGGCGATGCGCCCCGCGACAACCAAACTCATGGTTCAGACGTTACGGAAACCGCGGCCGATGTGCTGCTCCGGGTCGAGAAACGGACACGCCGTCGCGTGGTCACCGCCCACCGGCGCGTGCGGCGGCATAGGGTATCGACCGTGACCGAGAAGCCGAAAGATACATCCGCGCCCGGCATCGAGGGCGCGTCGACGGATGGGCAGTCGGCGGTGTCGTCCACCGGTCGTGGCGTGACCAGTCCTTATGATTCACCCACCGGCGAGATGCCCAGACTGAACCTGCCCTCCGATACCTCGCCGCTCGGCCGAGGTCCCGATCTGACCAAGGACGTGCCGCGCACGGAAGAGGAACTCGGCCTCGACCCCGAGATCCCCTCGGTCGGCGAGCAAGCCAGGGCCAATGACACCGCGACCGCCGCCTACTCCTACGCCAGCATCCCGCCCGCATCGAACGGCCCGGGCGAGCCGAGCCGTCCCCTGCGCCGCCGCAACGGCGATAACCGCCGCGGCACACTCGATCTCGGCCTGTTCGTGCTGCGCCTGGTGGTCGGCGGCACATTCATCTACCACGGCCTGCAGAAGCTCACCGGCTGGTTCAACGGACCCGGCCTGGACGGCACCCGCGACATGATGGGCGGGGGCGGCTGGGATCACGCGACGCTGTCGACGATCCTGGTCATCGCGGGCGAACTCGGCGGCGGCGCACTGCTGGTGCTCGGTCTGGCCACTCCGTTCGCCGCGGGCGCGGTGCTCGCGGTGATTCTCGACGCGTGGATGTGGAAGCAAGGCATGGTCCCGGGCTTCCAGTACAAGTCCTCGGTCAAGAGCGGCGTCGAACTGGAGTCCATCCTCGCGGGCACCGCCGTCGTCCTGCTCCTGACCGGCCCGGGCCGCCTGTCCTTCGACCGCAACCGCGGCTGGGCCACCCGCCCCGCCTTCGGCTCCTTCGCCGTCCTGATCCTCGCCGTCGCCGCCGCCATCGGCACCTGGTACTGGCTGCACGGCGGCAACCCGCTCGTCGGCATCGGTCCCTTCTGATCCGCCTCCCCGAATATTCAGGCCATACCAGTTGGGTGCCACGCGGCCCGCGTTCAGGTCCTGCGTCGTGTGCCCGGCTGAGTTTTGGGGGTGCCCGGATGAGTTGCCCATGTCCTGACGAAATCAGTTGTCGCTGATATACGAACGGCGTTCCTCGTGCACACGAGGAACGCCGTTCGTATTCGGTTGAGCTGCGCGGGTTTACGGCACCTCGCGCACAGCGCCCTTATCGGCCGAGGTGGCCAGGGCGGCATACGCGCGCAGGGCGGTGGTGACCGGGCGGATGCGGTCGACCGGCTGCCAAGGGCGTTCGGCGGCATCCATCTTCGCGCGCCGCTCGGCCAGGGTCGCGTCCTCCACCAGTACCTCGAGGGTGCGAGTCTTGACGTCGATGCGGATCTGATCGCCGTCTTCGATCAGGCCGACAGCGCCGCCAGCAGCGGCTTCGGGGGACATGTGACCGATCGACAGGCCGGAGGTGCCGCCGGAGAATCGGCCGTCGGTGATCAGCGCGCATTCCTTGCCCAGGCCCGCGCCCTTCAGGAATGCGGTGGGGTGCAGCATCTCCTGCATGCCGGGCCCACCCTTGGGTCCCTCGTAGCGGACCACGATCACATCGCCGGGCTTGATCTTCTTACCGAGGATCGCCGAAACCGCCGCCTCCTGGGATTCGACCACCACGGCGGGGCCCTGGAAGGAGAACAGCTCCTCCTCGATGCCCGCGGTTTTGAGGATCGCGCCATCGGGCGCGATATTGCCGCGCAGCACGACCAGACCACCCTCGACGGTGTAGGCGTGGGCCTTGTCGCGGATGCATCCGCCCTCGGCGTCGGTGTCCAATGAGGACCAGCGGTTGTTCGTCGAGAACGGCTCGGTGGTGCGGACCCCACCCGGCGCGGCGTGGAACAGCTCGAGCGCTTCCTCGGATGCCTGGCCGGAGCGGATATCCCAGGTGTCGAGCCATTCGTCGAAGCTCTTGGTGTGCACGGTGGTCACATCGGTCTCCAGCAGACCGGCGCGGCGCAGCTCGCCGAGGATGGCCGGGATGCCACCGGCGCGGTGCACGTCCTCCATGTGGTAGTCGGAGTTGGGCGACACCTTGGACAGACACGGCACCCGGCGGCTGATCTCATCGATGGTCTGCAGATCGAAGTCGATCTCACCCTCCTGCGCCGCGGCCAGGGTGTGCAGCACCGTATTGGTGGAACCGCCCATCGCCACGTCCAGGGCCATCGCATTGCGGAAGGCCTTGGCATCGGCCACATTCCGGGGCAGTACCGACGCGTCGTCCTCGCGGTACCAGCGATTCGCGATATCGACGATCACCGTGCCGGCCCGCTCGAACAGCGCATGGCGGGCGGCGTGGGTGGCCAGCGTCGACCCGTTGCCCGGCAGCGCGAGTCCGAGCGCCTCGGTGAGGCAGTTCATCGAATTCGCGGTGAACATGCCGGAGCAGGAGCCGCAGGTCGGGCAGGCGCTGCGCTCGACCTCGGACAGGCCGTCCTCGCTGACATTCATATTTGCGCTGGCCGCGATCGCGGTGATCAGATCGGTCGGCGCCTGCGCGACACCGCCGACGACAACGGCCTTACCGGCCTCCATCGGCCCACCGGAGACGAACACGGCCGGAATATTCAGGCGCATAGCGGCATTGAGCATCCCGGGCGTGATCTTGTCGCAGTTGGAGATGCAGACCAGCGCGTCGGCCGTATGCGCATTCGCCATGTACTCGACCGAATCGGCGATGATCTCGCGCGAGGGCAGCGAGTAGAGCATGCCGCCGTGGCCCATCGCGATGCCGTCGTCGACCGCGATGGTATGGAACTCCCGCGGTACACCGCCTGCGGCGCGCACGGCGTCGGCGACGATCTCGCCGACGTTCTTCAAATGCACGTGGCCCGGCACGAACTGGGTGTAGGAGTTCGCAATAGCGACGATCGGCTTGCCGAAGTCGGAGTCGGTCATACCGGTGGCGCGCCACAGCGCGCGAGCGCCCGCGGCATTGCGGCCGATGGTGGTTGTGCGTGAACGAAGCGGTGGCATGTAGATCCTCGGGAGGTCGCGGGGGTTGATGTGCGACTGCGCAGATTTCGCCCGGCGGCACCGGGCGAAATCGACGGCCACCCACGTTACTCCCGCGTGCGCGCGGGGCGACGTGCGGCCGCTGGCGGTCGACGCTGCGTTATCGCTGTCGGTCTGTGGTTTTGGATGGTGTCGCCGCGAGGGTGGTCGTCGGCGCAGACGGTGTCATCGGTCGTGTCGGTTCCGGCACCGTCGGTATCCACAGGTCTGGTGAGTGCGGGCGGGGATTGTCCGTCCGACGCGGTCACCAGATCGCGCATCCGTCAGCGAGCTTACCGGCGGCGGTCGCTATCCCCGCCGTCGGTAAATCGCTACGAATCGGAGTCGCGCGCCTCGGTCTCGGTGGCAGGCGCGTCGGTCTCGGTCTTCGTCGCCTCGGCCTCGCGCGCCTCGTACTCGGCCTCCCGAGCTGCGGCCTCGGCCGCGAACAGATCCGGGATCCGTCCGTTCGACGCGCGGATCAGATCGCGCAGCCGGTCGTAGCTGACCGCGGGGAGCTTCACATCGGTGTCATCGGTCAGATGTGCTCGCACGAACCCGCGCTTGGGAATGCTGACACCCGCGACCTGTGCCCAGTCGAGGTGCCGCGAACCGATAACCGTGCGCAGATCCAACCCGGTTTCCGACACCGTGGTGCGCGTGCGCGCGATCCACACCGCCGCCGCGACCGGCAGTAGCAGTAGCCACCACAGCCCGATCGGCCAGCCGACAAAGGCGAAGAATACGCAGAACAGCAGCACGACCACACCGAGGTAGGCCATCTGCGTAATGCGGATGACCTGCACCGTCTGCTTCGGCGCCGCCGGTTCCGGCGAGTTGGGCGCTGCTGGATCCGGCGAGCTACCCGTCTCCGATCCCGCAGCGGGGGTATGGGACGATTTAGCCGGTGGCACGGACTGATGCGGTGATGACACACCACCATCCTCGCATCATGGTGAACGGACTCGAGCACCCGCTCGGTCTCACATAATGAGACCTGTTTGACTGATCGGCTCGCGCACACATACCGTCATGCGCGTGAATCGAAACGAGTTGCTCGTAATCGGCCGGCGCGTCCAGCGTTGAGCCTGACTACCTGAGTCGAATACGTCAGCTCGCGTTGCGACGCGCCACCCTCGAACAGCCTTGCGCTGTCGGGGGCTTTTTTGTGTTCGGGACAAAGTCCTGGCACGTGGCCGCTTCGCAAGGCACCACGTGCAAGCACAATTGTCCGGGGTCTAGTACGAACAGTGAGGAACGAAGACGGTGAGTGCACCAACCGCACGGCCCGGGCCTTCAGCCCGCAGGCCAGCGCCTTCGGCGAATCAGCAGGCCGCGCCCGCTGGTAGTCAGACGACCGCGGCGAACCGTCGCCAGGTCCCGCCCGAGCGGGTCACCGGCGCGCAGTCCGTCATCCGCACCCTCGAGGAGCTCGGCGTCGACACGGTATTCGGCATTCCCGGTGGCGCGATTCTTCCGGTCTACGACCCGCTCTTCGATTCCACCAAGGTCCGCCACGTCCTCGTCCGGCACGAGCAGGGCGCTGGTCACGCGGCAACCGGTTATGCGCAGGCCACCGGCAAGGTCGGCGTCTGCATGGCCACCTCGGGCCCGGGTGCGACGAATCTGGTCACCCCGATCGCCGACGCGCAGATGGACTCGGTGCCGATCGTCGCCATCACCGGTCAGGTCGGGCGCGGGCTGATCGGCACCGACGCGTTCCAGGAAGCCGATATCTCCGGCATCACCATGCCGATCACCAAGCACAACTTCCTCATCACCGAGGGCATCGATATCCCGCGCATCCTCGCGGAGGCCTTCTACCTGGCCGCTTCCGGTCGCCCGGGCGCTGTGCTCGTCGACATCCCCAAGGACGTGCTGCAGGCGCCGACCACCTTCAGCTGGCCGCCGGAGATGCGGCTGCCCGGCTACCGTCCGGTGACCAAGCCGCACGGTAAGCAGGTGCGCGAGGCCGCCAGGATGATCATGGAGGCCAAGCAACCGGTGCTCTACGTCGGTGGCGGCGTGATCAAGGCCGACGCCTCGCCGCAACTGCTGGAACTGGCCGAGCTGACCGGTATCCCGGTGGTCACCACCCTGATGGCGCGCGGCGCATTCCCGGACAGCCACCCGCTGAACATGGGTATGCCCGGTATGCACGGCACCGTCGGCGCGGTCGCCGCACTGCAGAAGTCCGATCTGCTGATCACCCTCGGCGCGCGCTTCGACGACCGCGTCACCGGTCAGCTGGATTCCTTCGCGCCCGACGCCAAGGTGATCCACGCCGATATCGACCCGGCCGAGATCGGCAAGAACCGGCACGCGGACGTGCCGATCGTCGGCGACTGCCGCGAGGTGATCGTCGAATTGATCGAGACGCTGAAGGCCGACCCCACCGGCGCGGCGAAGCTGGACCTCACCGATTGGTGGCAGTACCTCGACGGCATCCGCAAGAGCTACCCGCTCGGCTGGTCGACGCCGAGCGACGGCTCGCTGTCGCCGGAATTCGTCATCGAGGCGCTGGGTCGCCTGGCCGGACCCGACGCCATCTACTGTGCCGGCGTCGGCCAGCACCAGATGTGGGCCGCGCAGTTCATCAAGTACGAAAAGCCGCGCACCTGGCTGAATTCCGGTGGTCTCGGCACCATGGGCTACGCCGTTCCGGCGGCCATGGGCGCCAAGATGGGCGCACCGGATAAAG
Source organism: Nocardia sp. CA-107356 (assembly GCF_050946365.1). Taxonomy (NCBI): domain Bacteria; kingdom Bacillati; phylum Actinomycetota; class Actinomycetes; order Mycobacteriales; family Nocardiaceae; genus Nocardia; species Nocardia sp. CA-107356. Next base: position 2,398,595 of record NZ_CP191992.1, read on the forward strand.
AGGTGTGGGCGGTCGACGGTGACGGCTGCTTCCAGATGACCAACCAGGAGTTGGCCACCTGTGCCGTCGAGGGCGTGCCGATCAAGGTCGCACTGATCAACAACGGCAACCTCGGCATGGTCCGCCAGTGGCAGACCCTGTTCTACGAGGAGCGGTACTCCAACACCGATCTCGGCACGCACACCCTGCGCATCCCCGATTTCGTGAAGCTCGCGGATGCCCTCGGCTGCCACGGCATCCGGGTCGAGCGCGAGGAGGACGTCGAGGCCGCTATCCGCGAGGCGCAATCCATCAACGACCGTCCCGTGGTGATCGATTTCATCGTCGGCAAGGACGCCCAGGTGTGGCCGATGGTCGCTGCGGGCACCGGCAACGACCAGATCATGGCCGCGCGCGGCATCCGCCCACTCTTCGACGAGGACGAGCAGGCCGCGGAGCCCGCCGTCATCCACGAGGCGATGTCGCACGACAAGAGCAAGGGGACCGAACAGTGAGTACGACTCACACCCTCAGCGTGCTGGTCGAGGACAAGCCGGGCGTGCTGGCACGGGTCGCGGCGCTGTTCTCCCGCCGTGGCTTCAATATCGAATCGCTGGCGGTCGGCGGCACCGAGATCCCGGAGATCTCGCGCATGACCATCGTCGTCACGGTCGAGGACCTGCCGCTCGAGCAGGTCACCAAACAGCTCAACAAGCTGGTCAATGTCATCAAGATCGTGGAGCAGGACGCCGACACCTCGGTCGCCCGCGAACTGATCCTGGTGAAGGTGCGTGCGGACGCCAGTGTGCGGACCCAGGTCATCGAGGCGGTTACGCTCTTCCGGGCGAAGGTGATCGACGTCTCACCGGACGCGCTCACCGTCGAGGCGACCGGGACCCGGTCCAAGCTCGACGCGTTGCTGCGGATGCTCGAGCCGTATGGCATCCGGGAGATCGTGCAGTCCGGTGTGGTGGCCGTGGGCCGTGGGCCGAAATCCATCACTGCGACTCGCTGACGCTCGCCGCCGCAGCGGCGCTGTGTCTTCGAGCCAGCCCAAAAAAGCGGGCTGGCTCGCTGACGCGGCGGCGAGTGCGTGATCCGTCGATCGTGGCGACGAGCTAGTCTTGCTGCGATCTACGGTCGGCGTGCGGCGCTCCCCGCGCACGCGGGGGATCCGATTTGATCCGAAATTTGCAAACTCATCACCTGTCTGACAGGTGTGCCCCGCCAAGGCGGGGATGATCCGAAGGGAACCTACAGTGGCAGTCGAGATGTTCTACGACGACGACGCCGACCTGTCGATCATCCAGGGCCGCAAGGTCGCTGTCATCGGCTACGGCAGCCAGGGCCACGCGCACTCGCTGAGCCTGCGCGACTCCGGCGTCGAGGTCCGCGTCGGCCTCGCTGAGGGTTCGAAGTCGCGGCCGAAGGCCGAAGAGGCGGGCCTGACCGTCGGCACCCCGGCGGAGGTTTCCGCGTGGGCCGACGTGATCATGGTGCTGGCCCCCGACACCGCCCAGGCGTCGATCTTCACCAACGACATCGAGCCCAACCTGAAGGACGGCGACGCGCTGTTCTTCGGCCACGGCCTCAACATCCACTTCGGCCTGATCAAGCCCCCGGCCAACGTGACCATCGGCATGGTCGCGCCGAAAGGCCCCGGCCACCTGGTGCGTCGCCAGTTCGTCGACGGCAAGGGCGTTCCGGCCCTGATCGCCGTCGAGCAGGACCCGAAGGGCGAGGGCCAGGCGCTGGCGCTGTCCTACGCCAAGGGCATCGGCGGCACCCGCGCCGGCGTCATCAAGACCACCTTCAAGGAAGAGACCGAGACCGACCTGTTCGGTGAGCAGGCCGTCCTCTGCGGTGGTACCGAAGAGCTGGTCAAGACCGGTTTCGAGGTCATGGTCGAGGCTGGCTACGCGCCGGAGATGGCGTACTTCGAGGTGCTGCACGAGCTCAAGCTCATCGTCGACCTGATGTACGAGGGTGGCATCGCCCGCATGAACTACTCGGTCTCCGATACCGCTGAATTCGGTGGCTACCTGTCCGGCCCGCGGGTCATCGACGCCGACACCAAGAAGCGCATGCAGGACATCCTGCGTGACATCCAGGACGGCACCTTCGTCAAGCGTCTCGTCGCGAACGTCGAGGGCGGTAACAAGGAGCTCGAGGCGCTGCGCAAGGCCAATGCCGAGCACCCGATCGAGGTCACCGGCGCCAAGCTGCGCGGCCTGATGAGCTGGGTCGACCGGCCGATCACCGAAACCGCGTAATACGCACGAACACCACGGTGGCCCATCCCGATTCGTCGGGGTGGGCCACTGTTGTCTCGGCGGGGCTGGCTACTCGCCCGTAGCGGCGCGGTTGCCTATCGTCTTCGGGGACATCGGAGTCGCAGCCATTGTCTGCCGAACAGATCGCGAGTCGTGAGCATCTCATCCACCACCGGAGTCCCCACTTCCGTACCGAGTCCGGCATCGGCCGGTCGACGCGCCGAGGCTATCCACCGCTTTCTCGTCAAACCAGCCGACGCGGGCATCGCTGGTTCGGTCGACGGCGGCAAGCTACTCGAATGGATCGACAAGGTCGCCTATGCGGCGGCGGCCCAGTGGAGCGGTTGCTACTGCGTCACTGCCTACGTCGGAAACATTCATCTCGACCGGCCGATCGCGGTCGGTGAGTTGGTCGAGTTGCATGCGAATCTCGTGCATACCGGACGCACCAGCATGCATATTCTCATCAGCGTCTATTCGACCGATCCCACCCGACGCAAGCCGGTGCAGACGGCGCAATGTCTGACGATCTTCGTCGCGGTCGACGACAACCGGCGGACTGTGGAAGTGCCGCAGTGGAATCCGACGACGATTCTGGAACTGGAGCGGCATCGGCAAGCGCGGGCACGGGTTTCGGTTCGCAAGCGAATCGAGGAGGCGATGGCGGCGCAGCAGTACACCGCGGCGGGCACCGCGCCGACCGCGACACTGCGCTTCCTGGCCGCTCCGTCGGATATCAACTGGGGTGGCAAGGTGCACGGCGGGCGCACTATGCAGTGGATCGATGAGGCGGCGTATATCTGTGGCGCCGATTGGGTTGGGCAGCACGTGATCACGTCGTACTTCGGCGGGATCCGGTTCTACCGCCCGATTGTCATCGGGCACATTGTCGAGGTGAGTGCGCGGCTGATTCATACCGGGCCGCGCAGTATGCACGTCAGTGTGCATGTGACATCGACGGATACGCATTCCGATGAACCGGCGCTCGCCGCACACGGGTTGGCGGTTGTCGTCGCGGTCGACGACAGTGGCAAGGCACGTCCGGTTCGCCAATGGGATCCGGTATCCGCGGAAGACCGGTCGCTCGATGCGCATGCTCGGCATCTCATCGAGTTGCGCGCGGAGGTCGAGCGGTTCACGTCGGCGAGCGATGTGCCAGCTGATGCCGAGCCCAGCCACTTTCGGGCGCCGATGCCGTGAGGCGGTACGGCGGTCCGCACCGACTGGGGCGGACCGCAGTCGCGGCGATCAGTTATCGGGGCGGTGCTGATTCTTGGGGTTGTTCGGGCTGTTGGGGTTGGCCGGGTTATTGGGGTTGAGCGGGCTCATGGGATTGGCCGGATTGTTGAGGCTGTGCTCCCACTGATATTGCGGGTTGTTCGGGCTGTTGGGGTTGGCCGGGTTATTGGGGTTGAGCGGGCTCATCGGATTGGCCGGATTGTTCAGGTTGTGGGCCCACTCTTCGTCTTCCCGGTTGCGCCGCGCCCGCTCGTCGCGCCACGCTTGTTCGCACTCGTCCCGGTGTTCGGAGGTCTCGCAGTCCGGCTGTGCTCCAGCGGAGCCCGTCGCTGGCGCGGCCCAAGCCGGAATTGCCGAAGCGGTCAAGGGAACTGCGGCGATGGCGGCGGCCACGGCCACCTGGGCCAGCATCCGGCGAGGCGTCGTTGTCATTCCTCCACTCTTGCCTGTTGTCGCCGAAAAATCCTCTGCCGCAGGCGAATTCAGGGAAATCTCAGTCGAAAGTATGAGCCGGGGATACGACCGGGGTAGGGGTTTACCCGGGGTTCGCCATGGAGTCGGTTGGCGACAGGGATTCTCTGGGGTGAGTTCTCGGTGCGGTTACATCAGGAACGTTCGAGACCGCTCGGGCCGAACGCAATGCGGCCCTGCACTGTTCGGTGCCGGGCCGCGACCGGTCCGGATCAGCTGCTGCCGAATGCGCCGCGCGGGAAGAGGTGGCGGGGGAATCGCCAGGGATCGTTCCAGCGACCGGGAAAATCGCAGTCATCCCACCGGCCGGGATGGTGATCCCAGTCGTCGAAGAAGCCGGGGCGGTCGCAATCCCAATCGTTGTGCGGGTGCCGAACCTCGGTCACGCCGGGTTCGGTGGTGGCCGGGTCCGCCGAGGCGGGAATCGCCAGCGCGGTCAACGGAACTGCGGCGAGTGCACCGGCGATGGCCACCCTGGCCACCATGGCCCGGGTTGGCACGGACGTCGTTCTCGAAAACACCGTGAATCCTTTCTATCTGTGGCGAACGGCTGGTTCGCCATCCCCCCGCCGAGGGTCTGCTCACATCTGCGCAGCGACCGCACGTCCACCCTGTGCCGCTTTCGCCCGAAAGGCCAGAGGTGAAGCGGGATTCGAGGGAAGAATCAGCCTTTGGTATGACGATTCCCCTAGCAGGTACACATTTGGACTCAGGGTCTGTCCAGCCCCACTGACACCGCCGCCCCTGACCGAGCGGCCGCGCACGCACGCTCTAGACTGGTTACTGATGAGTAAGTTCTTTGGTTCGGTCGACGAGGTGACGCGACGGCTCACCGACGCCGGATACCTGCCCTCCACCGACATCGCCACCGCGGTGTTCCTCGCCGGTCACCTGGGCAAGCCCCTGCTGATCGAGGGACCGGCGGGCGTCGGCAAGACCGAGCTGGCCAAGGCGATTGCCACTGCCACCACCTCCGACCTGGTGCGCCTGCAGTGCTATGAGGGCATCGACGAGGCCCGCGCGCTCTACGAGTGGAACCACGCCAAGCAGTTGTTGCGCATTACCGCCACCGACAACGAAGACTGGGACAGCACCCGCGACCACGTCTTCACCGAGGAATTCCTGCTGCAACGCCCGCTGCTGGCGGCGATTCGGAACCCGCATCCGACCGTGCTGCTCATCGACGAACTCGACAAGGCCGATATCGAACTCGAAGGACTGCTCCTGGAGGTCCTCGGCGACTACCAGGTCAGCATCCCTGAACTCGGTACCGTCACCGCCGTGCGCAAGCCCTTCGTCATCGTCACCTCCAACGCCAACCGCGACCTGTCCGAAGCGCTGAAGCGTCGCTGCCTCTACCTCCACATCGACTACCCGACAGCCGAATTGGAACGCGCGATCGTCCGCTTGAAGGTGCCCGAGTTGGACGATGCGCTGGGGGAGCCGGTGGTCCGAACCGTTGCCGCACTCCGCGAACTTTCCCTCCGCAAACCTCCATCGATCGCCGAAACCGTTGACTGGGCCAAAACTCTCGTAGCTCTCGGTGCCCGAAACCTCACCGGCACCATCGTCCGATCCACTCTCGGCGTACTACTCAAATACCAAACCGACCACCGCACAGCCATCGATCGTCTCGAACTCCCCGCAGCCGATCTCCACGAACGCAGACCATCATGACCGCCGCTGCCCTGATTCGGCCCGCACCGCCGCGCCCCATGGACGGATATCGGAGGCGCATGCGATGCACTGAACAGGCATGGGTCGCCCATCAACCGCCGCGTCGCTTCTCGGGATCCGCACTCTCTCGGGACAGCGACGACGAGTGCGGATCGTGGCAAGGGGTGTGGCTGGTGGGGGAGAGGGACGAGTCGTGACGTCACTCGCACGACGCAGCTCCGAGCAGCGTGCCGACACGATGACCGATCGCTTGGTCGAGTTCGTCGGATTATTGCGCGACCACGGAATCTCCGCGGGCCCGAGCGAAACCATCGACGCCGCCCAGGCAATGCTCGCGCTCGGCCTAGTCGACCGCAACCGCCTGCGCTCCGGTATGGCCGCCTGTCTGCTGCGCCGCAACGGCCAGCGCGCCGTCTTCGACCAGCTCTTCGATCTCTATTTCCTGACCGCCGAGCAACCGACAATGCCGTCGGCTTCCGAATCCATCGACGATCTGCGTGACCGCTTGGTGGACGCACTCGCCCAAGACGACCGCGCCGCCGTCACCGAACTCGCCCGGCAGGCCCTCACCGCACTGGGCGGCTACGGGGGAGTCGGCACCGGTGAGCCGTCGCGCCCGGTCACCACCGCATCGGGTGCGGGCTGGTCTTCCTATCTGACCATGAAATCCCTACGGCCAGAAGAACTTATCGAACGGATCGTCGCGGGCATCGGCGGTGACCTCGACACCACTGTGCGCACCATCGAGGCCGACCGCCGCCTACGTGAATTCCGGACCGCCGTCCAAACCGAGGCGCGCCTGCGCTCCGCCCAACTCCGCGGCACCGAATACATCGCCCGCCGCGGCGTCGAATCCAGCACCGACCAGGTCGACTTCCTCGGCGCCCGCGAACAAGACCTCGCCGAAATGCGCCGCCTGGTAAACCCTTTGGCCCGCAAACTGGCCACCCGACTCGCCGCTCGCCGTCGCAAGGCGGTGCGCGGCCAGATCGATATGCGCCGAACGCTGCGTCGCTCCATGGCAACCGGCGGAGTACCGATCGATCCGGTGCTGCGCGCCCGCAAACACGGCCGCCCCGATCTGGTCGTCCTCGCCGATCTATCCGGCTCCGTAACAGGTTTCGCCGAATTCACCCTGCAACTCGTGCAGGCGCTACAAGACCAATTCAGCAAGGTTCGCAGCTTCGGCTTCATCGATACCTGCGACGAAATCACCTCGCACTTCACCCCCGGCGAACCCCCAACCCCCGGTATGGCCGCACGAATCATCCGCGATACCAACGTCGCCCGCTTCGGTAGCAGCAACTACGGCGAGGCCCTCCAAGGCTTCGTCGACAACTATCTCGACGCCCTCGGCCCACGCACCTCCCTGCTGATCCTCGGTGACGCCCGCACCAACCGCACCGACCCGAATCTCACTGCCCTACAAGCAATGTCGGATCGCGCCAAGCATGCTTACTGGCTCAACCCCGAACCCGCCCGCTCCTGGTCCACCGGTGACTCTGCCGCACAGGTATACGCCGAGCGCATCACGATGCACGAATGTCGCAACGTGAAGCAGCTCGCCGAGGTAGTCGGCCGGCTATTGCCCGCCTGACAACCTTTGCGAGCGGCACTCGGCTGCCGGTGCGAAGCTCCGCGGTGTGCCGCTGGAAGGTCTCGACGACAGATTTTGTTTTGGGCAGCGTTACGAGCCGGCCGGGTGGGCGTGGGTGAGATGGGCAGGTCCGCGAACTGACTGAACCGTCGCTGGCGCGACGGCAACTCGGCGATCTCAGCTGAGGATCGGCAAAACCGTGTCGACAATGGATTCGGTTGTGGGCAGTGCCGCGACCACGTTGGCCGGGCTCAGATGACGCTGCAGCGCTCGTTGATGGGCCGCGCCTACCAAGAGCACAGCGACAGCTCGCAGATCCACCGATGCGGGCACGCGCTGGTCGGTACGCGGCATCGATAGGTGCGCGACGACAGCGTCGACCGCACGGTGCGGTCCGATATCCAACTCCCGACTGCGCTCCACGTACTTCGCGCGCAGCTCCGCATCCGATTGCACCGCGGCCATCACCGGAATGGCATCTAGAAAGAACCCCTCCAACGCCTCGACGAGCGCCACCAGCCCCGCCCGCAAACCGGGCTGTTCCTCGACCTCCCCGAGTACATCCTTCACCGGCCGCAGATGCCGTTGAATCACCGCCTGCAGCAACCCCATTCGATCCCCGAAGTGATAGAAGATGCTCGACTCGGCCACCCCCGCCCGCTTCGCCACCTCCTTCGTGGACAACCGCGCTACCCCCGCCTCCACCAATATCTCCTGCGCCGCGACCACAACCGATTCCCGCACCCCCGTGGAGGGCCGCCCCCGTCGTGCACGAGTCGACCGCGCACCATCCGCGGATGCCGCCACCGCAACCTCCTCTGCACACCGAATCAACACTTGCAGTATGCCCCACACAGTCGTATTTTCTGAGTGTCAACTCAGTAATTATCCGACCAGCGGAGGCATCATGTCCACCTCGACCAAAGCCCCCACCATCCAATCCCGCACCCAACGCATCGGCGACGCCATCGTCCGCACCATCCTCCGATCACGCCTGCACTCCCTACTGAGCAAGAGGCTCGTGATCGTCACCGTCTCCGGCCGCAAAACCGGCCGTGAATACGCCAACCCCGTCGGCTACGCCGAACACGAGGGCCACCTCCTGATCGGCACCGCCGCCACTTGGCGGCACAACCTCATCCCGGGCTTTCCCGTCCGAATCCGCCTCCGCGGCACCGACATCCAAGCCGACCACGAGGTCATCACCGACGAACCCCGCGCCGCCACCCTCTACCGCGAAATCCTCACCCAAAACCCCACCCACGGCCGCTTCGCCAAAATCCACCTGAACCCCGACGGCACCGTAAACCTGCCCGCCCTCCGCACCGCCCTATCCCACGGCACCGCCATAGTCCGCCTCCGCCCCCGGTAGCCCACCCATGATCTTCGCCGTCGCCCCACAACTACTCGGCCAACTGATCCACCTCCACCTCCACCGCCGCCGTGACAGCCGTAACGACCTGGCCGCGCAACCGGCTGCCCCAGCCCAGGGAGCAGCGCCTGGACCCGGTCGGCCGGGGCAGGTCGCTGAACCCGCCCGACCTTCTTCGCCGGCCGGATGTGCCACCGGTTGACGCTGGTCTGCTGTACGGCGAGCAGGGCTTCGGACTCATCGAGTGCCACCACGTTGTCCCACTTCATGTTTCAGGTGAGACGAAGACGAAGTTCGCCGACTTCATCCAGCTGCGCTCGAACTGTCACCGGATGAGCCACCGCCGCCCACGGTGGCTCAGTCCCGACGAGCTGCGGGCGATGCTACGCCCGCACCCTGCATGGTCCTGTGGCCAGCGGGCGGGTCCGAGATGTCATTCGACACGATGAACTCAGACCCGATTGTGCTGCCGCACAGGCAGAATCGAGCGGTGAGCCAAGTTGTTCAGCAGTTGGTGACCCTCGTTGGGGTTGTCCTCGGTGCAAGTGGGACGTTCGCAGCGACGACGATGACCGAGCGGGCCAAGTGGCGGCGGAGCCAAGACACGCGGTGGGACGATCGTCGTCTGAACGCATACATGGACTATGCGAACGCGTTGAAGGGGTATGTGCAGGTTTCTTTCCGGATGGCGGCGACTCAGGGGTATCCCATCGCCTCGGAGCCCATCGACATGGATGTAGGTGTCCAAGCGCTCACGGAAGCCAATGCTGATCGGAGTGTCCGATGGGAGGCGGTCCTGCTCCTGGGCTCTCCAGCGGCGGTGGAGGCTGGGAGAAGCTGGCACCAAGCGGCTTGGGGCTTCAGTTGGGCGGTCCGCAAGCGACAGATCGACGACACGGTATTTGTTGAACGGTACGAGGACATGGGGCGCAAGCGCGACCACTTCTATGCCTGTGCCAGGGCGGATCTCGGAGTAATCAGCGGTACGTTGCCGTCTGGGGACCGAGCGTGGTTGCCGCCGGCCGAAACCGCCCCACCGACACAGTGACCGATTGTCGGTTTGTGCGATTCCAGGCTGCCGAAGCGAACCGGCACGGCCGGTACCCGGGAGTGTTCGGGCTGGTAAACGGTTTGGCGCGGACAGGGCGGCTCAGTGCCGAGCAGGAGCGGTTTCGGCGGGCTGGGAATGATTGGTATAACGCGAATCTCATTGATCCCGGTGCTGTCGACTCGGCGGTCTATGACCGGGCCGTCCATCCCGGGGCTGCGGCGTGGTTCAAGTCTTCGGCGGTGGCGATGATCGGGCGGATTGGTGGATATTTGGCAATTCTCGATGCGCATGGGGTGAGGTGGGAACGGTTGGTGTCCCATGCGCCGGGGGAGATCGTCTATGACGATCCGCATCAGATCGTTGTTGTGCGAGCGCGGTCGAATGCGGATGGTGCCGTTGGACAGTGAGACGGCGGCAAATCGGCCGTGGCGCGGGTACGCGCTGTGGCCGGCGAGAGGAGGTCAGCGGCGGACTTCGTCCACTGTGACCGGGCGGCGGTCGCGGCGCGAAAGTTCGCATGCCTCAGCGATATAGAAGGCTTCGAGAGCGTCGGTGGGGGTGCAAGGGTTGGGGAGGTCGCCGGTTACCACGGAGAGGAAGGCCGCGAGTTCGTCGGTGTAGGCGCGGCGGAAGCGGTCCATGAAGCCGGGGTAGGCGGGCAACGAGGAAGGGATGTAGTCGGGTTCGACGGAGGTCAAGGGGGCGCGGTCGTCGAGGCCGACGATGGCGTTGCCGCGGGAGCCGAGGGCTTCGAGGCGGACGTCGTAGCCTGCGCCGTTGTAGCGGCTGAGGGAGACGGTGGCCAGGGTTCCGTCATCGAGCCGCAGCATTACGGCGGCGGTGTCGACATCGCCTGCGTCGGCGAAGAACTCTTCGCCTCGGTTGGCGCCGGTGGCGTAGACCTCGACGACTTCGCGGCCGGTTACCCAGCGGATGATGTCGAAATCGTGGACACCGCAGTCGCGGAACAGACCTCCGGAGCGGGGGATGTATTCGGCGGGCGGGGGTGCGGGGTCGAGGGTGGTGGCGCGCAAGGAGTGCAGCCAGCCGAGTGCACCGGAGGCGATGGCGGCGCGGGCGGCGCGGTAGCCCGCGTCGAAGCGCCGTTGGAAGCCGATTTGGACTGGGACGGAGGAGTTTTCGATGTGAGTGATGACGTCGAGGGTGCCTTGGATATCGGCAGCTACCGGCTTCTCGCAGAAGACGGGGATGCCCGCGTCCACGGCTCGGGTGATGAGTTCGGGGTGGGAATCGGTGGCGGTCGCGATGACGAGGCCGTCCAAGGGCGACGCGAGTAGGGCGTCGATATCGGTGACGGCTTCCACGCCGAGCTTCCCGGCGGCGGCGCGGGCGCGTTCGGCGTCGGCGTCCGCGACGATGACGGTGTCGACGCCTGGAAGGTGTTTCAGCGTCTCGGCATGGGAGGTGCCGATACGTCCGGTGCCTGCCAGGCCGACGGTGACGGTGTGTGCGGATGTCATCGGCTTTCCTCCTGGTGAAATTCGGACTAGCGGTGGGGTATTCGAGTGCAATACCGGGACGCATGGTCCCGGTTCAGTCGCGCGGTGCTGCGGTCGTCGCTCGAACGACGAGCGACGGTTCGAGACGGCGGCGCACCGGTTCGGTGCGACCATTGCGCAAGCGTTCGGTGAGCGCTTCGATTGCCAAGCGGCCCATCTGAATTCGGGGCTGGTCGATGGTGGTCAAGGAGACGTGGCGCAGCGCGGCCAGTGACGTGTTGTCGTAGCCGACGATCGAAACATCGTGCGGCACCGACAATCCGGCTTCTTCCAGCGCCGACATCGCGCCGACAGCGTTGAAGTCGTTGCTGCACACCAGTGCGGTGGGAAAGCTGTCGTGAGAGAACAGGTTCAGCAGCTTCTGAATCGCGGCAATGCCCGCCGAGTCGGTGTGCTCGCTCGCGATGATCATGGGTTCCAACCCATGTCGCGCCATCGCGTCGCGGTAGCCGCGACGACGCGAGGCCGAGGTGAAGGCACCGCCGCCGTCGAGATGCACGATCCGGCGGTGGCCGAGCGAGACCAGATGGTCTACGGCCAGTGTGGCACCGATCTCGCCATCGTCGGTGACGGTGTCGACCTCGGCAATGGTAGAGCTGCGCGAGACGAGGACGACCGGACACTTCTCGGCGGCGTCGCGGATGGCCGCGATGGGCAGTACGGGGGAGAGCAGGATGATGCCGCCGGGCCGGAAGGACAGCAGGCTCTCCAGCGCGGTGCGTTCACGGGCGGCGCTGCGGCGCCCGGTATTGAGGATCAGTTCCAGGCCCGCATCCTGCGCGGCCGCGTCCATACCCTCCACCACATCGGCGAAGAACGCATTGCGCAGGTCGGAGACCATGACGCCGACGATGTTCGAGGTCCGGCTGGCCAACGATCGCGCCATGATGTGCGGCTGGTAGCCGAGGTCTTTCGCGGCCTCGAGCACCGCGCGGCGGCGATGGTCGCTGACCTTGGGGGAGTTGCGCATGACCAGGGACACCAGCGCGCGTGAGACACCGGCGCGGGCGGCGACGTCCTCCATGGTTGGTCGCGCCATTTCGCCTCCGTTCCGTGTTCGCCGTGCTCGTGCAGTGTCGGACGTTACAAGGTTGGCGCGTCGTTATCAATAGAGCGCTCTAATTGGACATTTATCCCATCGTCGGTACGCCACATTTGTGCTGGAAGAAGAGATTTTCGCTGGTAATGGCGATATTAGAGCCATCGATGCAGTACTTGACACACTATGACCCACGTTACATAGTTGGAGCGCTCCAACACTGCGGAGCGCACAAGTCGATCGATACTGAAGGTCGGAGAGTCCCGATGAGTACTGCATCGCATAGCGATTCGATGAGGGGCGGTCGCCAGGTGGCGAGTGGGCCCGAACCTCTCTACCCGCTGCGCATCGCGGCCGCGCCGATCTCCTGGGGGGTCTGCGAAGTCCCCGGTTGGGGTCATGTGCTCGACGCACGGACTGTACTGACCGAGATGGTCGCCCTCGGTATTTCGGCCACAGAGCTCGGCCCACCCGGCTATCTACCGCGCGACCCCCTGGAATTGCGTTCGCTGCTCCAAGAATTCGGTGTCAGCGCCGTCGGAGGATTTCTCGCCCTCGCACTGCACCGCGACCCGGAGCAGGCGATCCGGGCCGCCCGCGAGAATGCGGCGCTGTTCGCCGCGACGGGCGCCGAGGTGATCGTCCTCGCGGCGGCGACCGGACTCGACGGATATGACACGCGCCCAGCACTTTCCGATGAAGAGTGGCGGACTCTGACCGAAACTGCCTCCGCGATACGGGATGTCGCCGCCGAATTCGGACTGCGCACCACCCTGCATCCACATGTCGGCACCTATGTCGAGAGCGAAGACGAAGTCGACCGCTTTCTCGCCGATTCCGACCTCGACCTGTGCCTGGATACCGGCCACCTGCTCATCGGCGGCACCGATCCGGTGCGCCTCGCGCAGCGCTACCCGGATCGCATCGGACATATCCACCTCAAAGATGTGCGCGATGCGATCGCCGACCGAGTACGCAGCGGCGCAATGGAATACAGCGACGCGGTCCGCCAGGGCATCTACGTGCCGCTCGGCGAGGGCGATATCGACATCGAGGCGCTGGTCCGCAGCGTGTACGCCGCCGGATACCGCGGCTGGTATGTCATCGAACAGGACACGGCGTTGCGCCCCGACGATTCGGCGGAGCTGCCGAGCCGGGATGCCGCCCGCAGTCTGACCCACCTCGCGGGCATCGGTTCCGCTCTCGCCTCCGCCCGAATCTAGATGGGAAGTGATGACAACGATGTCACTCGAAATACGCACGCCACGGTGGCGGCGAGCGCGCCGCCTGGCGCCGTGGCTGGCCGCGGCCACCATCCTCGCCGCGTGTAGCGGACCGGGCGCAGATGTTCCCGCGCCGACTCGATCCCCCGTCGCCCAAGGCAAATTGGGCTCGGTCGCGATGGTGACGCACGGCAGCCCCGGCGACGCCTTCTGGAATGTCGTCAAGAACGGTGCGGAGGCGGCGGGCAAGGATCTCGGCGTCCGCGTCGAGTACAACTCCTCCGGCGATCCGGGCCAGCAGGCCAAACTCATCGATAACGCGGTCGCGCAGGGTGTGGACGGTCTGGTCGTATCGATGGCGAATCCGGAAGCATTGCGGACCTCGATCGAAAAGGCCATCGCCGCAGGCATTCCGGTGGTGACCATCAACTCGGGCGAGAGCGAGAGCGCCAAATTCGGCGCCATCGGCCATGTGGGACAAAGTGAGACGCTGGCCGGGCAGGCTGCGGGCAAACGCCTCGCCGACGCGGGCCGCAAGAAGTTGCTGTGTGTGATCCACGAGGCGGGCAATATCGGCGCCAATCAGCGCTGTGATGGTGCGACCAAGGCCTTCGGCAACGGCACCACACTGCAGGTGGATATCAACAATCCCACCGACGCGCAGTCCCGCATCAAGGGCGCACTCGAGGCGGATCGGTCCATCGACGCAGTGCTGACGCTGAATTCACAGGTCGCGGCCCGCGCGGTCGACGGGGTGAAGGAATCGCAGTCGGCCGCGACGGTCGCGACCTTCGACCTGAACACCGATGTGGTCGAGGCGATTCGGGCGGGCAAGCTGCTGTTCGCGGTGGACCAGCAGCAATACGAGCAGGGCTATCTGCCGGTGGTGCTGCTACAGCTGTATCGGACGAACCTGAACTCGGTCGGTGGTGGCGCACCGGTGCAGACGGGTCCCGCCTTCGTCGACAAGAACAATGTCGAAGCCGTGGCCGCCCGTGTGGCACTGGGCATGCGCTGAAGGAGTGGATGAAATGACTATTGCCACAAAAACTTCCGAGGTCACACCCAGCAGCCGGTCGGAGGGCCCCTCGCTGTTCCAGCGATTGGTCGTACGACCTGAGATCGGCGCATTACTCGGCGCCGCACTGGTTTTCGTATTCTTCTCGATCATTACCGACCGGTTCCTCAGCTCGCTCGGCGTCGCGACCTGGCTGGACGATTCGTCCACGCTGGGCATCATGGCGGTCGCGGTGGCGCTGTTGATGATCGGCGGTGAATTCGATCTGTCGGCCGGAGTGATGACCGCCTCCACCGCGCTGGTCACTGCACTGCTCGCGGTGCACGCGGGCTGGAATGTCTGGCTGGCGCTGCTGGTTTCGCTGCTGTTCGCACTGACGGTCGGCGCGTTCAACGGGTGGCTGGTGATGCGTACCGGACTACCGAGTTTTATCGTCACCCTGGGAACGTTCCTCGCGCTGCAGGGCCTCAACCTCGGCGTGACCCGGTTGGTCACCGGAACCGTTCAGGTGTCCGGTATTCGGAGTGCCGACGGATACAACTCGGCCGGATGGGTCTTCGCATCGACGCTGAACATCGGTGACACTCACTTGCAGGCTTCGGTCGTCTGGTGGGTGGTGCTGACCGCGATCGCCGCACTTGTGCTGGTACGCACCAAGTTCGGCAACTGGATCTTCGCGGTGGGCGGTGCGCTGCCCAGCGCGCGGGCCGTCGGCGTCCCGGCGGACCGGACGAAGATCGTGCTCTTCATGACCACCGCCTTCGCGGGGTGGGTCGTCGGCTCCTGCAGCATCCTGCGGTTCTCCAGCGTGCAGGCGAATCAGGGTGTCGGGCTGGAACTGCACTACATCATCGCGGCGGTGGTCGGCGGCTGCCTGCTGACGGGTGGGTTCGGTTCGGCGATCGGTGCTGCGATCGGCGCGCTGATCTTCGGCATGGCGCGTCAGGGCATCGTCTTCGCCGGCTGGGACAGTGACTGGTTCATGCTGTTCCTCGGCGTGCTGTTGCTGGCGGCGGTGTTGGTCAACAACATTTTCAAGAAGCGAGCCGAAAGGGTACGCCGATGAATGCAGTATCGCGCAGCGATTCCATGGGGGACGGTGGCCGGGAGACGGGTGGGCACGGACCACTGATCGAAGCAATCGATATCGGCAAGAGCTACGGCGGTGTTGTCGCCTTGCGTGATGTTTCGACTGTGGTGAACGCGGGACAGGTCACCTGCATCCTCGGTGACAATGGCGCGGGCAAGTCGACGCTGATCAAAATTCTCGCCGGTGTGCACCAGCACGACCACGGTGAGCTGAAGATCGACGGGCAGACGATCCGATTGTCCTCGCCGCGAGCCGCTTTGGATCACGGGATCGCGACCGTGTACCAGGATCTCGCGGTGGTACCGCTGATGAGCGTATGGCGCAACTTCGTGCTCGGCTCCGAGCCGACCCTCGGATACGGTCCGCTGCGACTGCTCGACCGTCGCAAAGGCCGCGATATCGCACGACAGGCGCTGGTGGATATGGGGATCGAGATCCGCGATATGGAGCAGCCGGTCGGCACGCTCTCCGGCGGCCAACGTCAGTGCATCGCGATCGCCAGGGCGGTGCACTACGGGGCCAAGGTGCTCATCCTGGACGAGCCGACCGCCGCCCTCGGCGTGAAGCAGGCCGGTGTGGTGCTGAAATACGTTGTGCAGGCGCGAGATCGCGGGCTCGGCGTCATCCTGATCACCCACAACCCGCATCACGCCTTCCCGGTCGGTGATCGCTTCCTTCTGCTCAAACGCGGTGCAATGCTCGGCTCCTACGAGAAATCGGAAATCGACCTGCCGGAGCTGACCAGGCAGATGGCCGGTGGCGCCGAATTGGACGCACTGCAGCACGAATTGCAGCGCGTGGTCCTGCCGTGAACGCACGCGAGGTCCTGACGATCGGGCGGGTCGGCGTCGCTCTGCGTCCACAGCAGAGCGCCGTCGGTCTCGCCGCGACGTCGGACCCACGACCTCTAGGACGGTTCGGATGAAGTTGACGATGGCGCAGGCATTGGTCGGCTGGTTGGTCGCCCAGCACTCGGAGACCCTCGATGGTCGTGAAGTGCCCCTGTTCCCGGCTGTTTTCGCGATCTTCGGTCACGGCAATGTGCTCGGCCTCGGCACCGCTTTGCAGGAGCGCAGTGCCGAGATACCGGTCTGGCGCGGGCATACCGAGCAGGGGATGGCGTTGGCGGCGGTTGGGCTGGCGAAGGCCACACACCGTCGTCAGGTCGGGATAGCGACCTCCTCGATCGGCCCCGGCGCGCTGAATATGGTGACCGCGGCCGGTGTCGCCCACGCGAATCGTCTACCGCTGCTGTTGCTTCCGGGCGACACCTTCACCAGTCGAGCACCCGATCCGGTGCTGCAACAGGTCGAGCACTTCGGCGACCCCACGGTTACCGTCAACGACGCGTTCCGTGCGGTCAGCCGGTACTTCGACCGCATAACGCGCCCCGAACAATTGATCGCCACCCTGCCCCAAGCGGCCCGGGTACTGACCGATGCGGCCGATGCGGGACCCGTGACGCTCGCGCTGCCGCAGGACGTTCAAGCCGAGATCTATGACTTCCCCGAGGCCCTATTCGAGCCGGTCGTGCACCGAATCACACGTTCTCGCCCCGACTCCCGGATACTGGCCGAAGCCGCCGACGCGTTGCGGTCGGCGCATCGTCCGCTGTTGATCCTCGGCGGCGGTGTCCGCTACTCGGGTGCGGGCCGCCTGGTAATCGAATTCGCTGAGCGGCACGGCATTCCGATGACGGAGACGACGGCGGGCCGAACACTCGTGCCACATGACCACCCCTTGTACACCGGCCCGCTCGGTGTGACGGGCTCGGCGTCGGCCAATACCGCGGCCGCACAAGCGGATCTGGTGCTGGCCGTCGGCACTCGACTACAGGACTTCACCACGGCGTCCTGGACCGTCTTCGCTTCCGACGTCCGGCTGGTCACGATCAACGCGGCTCGATTCGACGCGGTGAAGCACGGCGCGCTCGCGGTTGTCGGCGACGCCGATGCGACGGTGCGGGAACTGGCGGCGCACCTGGCGAATTGGCGAGTCGACGCCGAATGGTCGGCCCGCGCGGCAGGACTCCGCACCACCTGGGATGCGCATATCGACACATTGCGTGCCCCGACACCGGGCGCCCCGAGCTACGCCCAAATCGTCGGCGTCGTCAACGAATTGAGCGCACCGGATGACTACGTCATGACTGCCTCGGGCGGCATGCCCGGCGAGCTGATCGGCGGCTGGCGCGCCACCGGCACCGTCCCCACCATGGATGTCGAGTACGGATTCTCCTGCATGGGTTACGAACTCGCCGGTGCCTGGGGCGCGGCCATGGCGCACGTGCACGGCCTGGTCACAACGATGCTCGGCGACGGCTCCTATCTGATGCTGAACTCCGAACTGTTCTCGGCCGCCTTCGCTGGCCACCGGTTCGTCGCGGTGGTCTGCGATAACGACGGGTATGCGGTGATCGCCCGGCTCCAGGAGGGCCAGGGCGGCGAACCGTTCAACAACTTCTATGCCGACTGTCGCACCAACCATCCCAGACCGCCCCGGGTCGATTTCGTCGGCCACGCTCGTTCCCTGGGCTGCGCCGTCTTCACCGCAACCGACCTGGCCGAGTTCCGCGGCGCGTATGCGCGGGCCCGCGCCGCTGCCCTCGGCGAGTCCCGACCGGCAGTCGTTGTCGTGCGCACGCAGCCGTCCGCCTGGACCGAAGCGGGAGCTTGGTGGGAGGTCGGAGTACCGGAACACATGTCCGGTCGCGCGGCCTACGACGAGTCGAAGTCGGGACAGGTGCGCTATCTGAAGGGCTGAGCCCGAATCGACCGGATCGAGGATATCGGCGGGGTAGCCTGCGTCCATGGCTGCCCTTGCCGATGCCGAGGTCGTCGCCTTCGCCCCGTCGCTGGATCTGGAACGATCGCGCCGGTTCTACGCCGATGTGCTGGATCTCGAGATCGTCGAGATGACGTCGTTCGCCTGCGTCGCGCGTGGCGGCGGCACCACCATCCGCATCGCGCGGGTGAACGACCTTGTCCCACAACCGTTCACCATCCTCGGCTGGGTGGTCCCCGATATCGCCGCGATCATCGCCGAACTGACCGCGCGTGGGGTGAAATTCCACCGCTACGAAGGCATGGACCAGGACGACGGCGGCGTGTGGACCACGCAGGGCGGCGACAAGATCGCATGGTTTCCCGATCCCGACGGCAACGTCTTCTCGCTCACCGAATTCGCGGTCGATACGACCGCCTAGGACACCCGCTGGACCGTGGCCACCGGGGTGCCCGCAGCAGCCGTGGGTCGCCGCACGGCCATGGTGATGCCGACCGCCAGAAGCCACAGCATCGTGAACCCGCCCACCGTCGCCGTCGTGCCCCACCCATTGGCCGCATAGAAATTCGCCGGTGTATTCCCGAAGAACAGTGACGGCACGAATACGACGTTGATCAGTGCGAGCATCCAGGCCGACCAGCCGATCCAATGCGACAGCACCGAGGTGCGCAAGACCGCAAGACCCGAGGCCGCCAAGAACAATCCCTCCAACAGCCGCGAAATCGTGCCGTACAGGATGTAGGTCCCGCTGACTGTGATGGTCGGATCGATCGGCTCCGGTGCCTGGATCACCGCGCCGACCTCGAGTCCGGTCCCGACGAATGCGACCGCCAACCACATCAGCCCGGCGGTCGCGGCCACCGTGCCCACCCATTCGTACGCGGTGTGCTTCAGCAGATAGCCGAATCCGGAAATGAATACGACGAGCAGGGTCAGGGCGGTGAGCCCGAACAGGCTGCGGGTCAACACATTCGAGTCCGGCGGGGCACCGTCGTAGACGAAGTACAGCGGCAGCTCGACCAGCATCAGCAGCGCGGCAATGAGTCCGGAGACACCGGCGACGCGGCGAATAACGTTGGCGTCCATATATTTTTCGCTTTCCGAGGGGATGGGTGCGGGAGTGCGGCGCTCGCCGGTTCAACACCCGCTCGGAGATAGTATACGACTTATACTATAAGGTCTATGTTAAAGTTCGCCGACTCTGTGACCAGCGAGATCGGAGGCCGGTGGCCGAACCGAAGATGCCCGACGAACTGATGCGGCTGTGGCGGCTGCCGACCGGACCACGCCTCGGTCGCCCCGCCGAGCTCGATGTCGACCGCGTCGTCGGCACCGCCGTGGCGCTGGCCGATCGGGACGGACTGTCGGGCGCGACCCTGCCGAAGATCGCGGCGGCATTGCACGTCACGCCCATGTCGCTGTACCGCTATATCGGCTCCAAGGACGAGTTGATCGTGCTGATGGCCGATCTCGGCTTCGGCCCAGCAACCGAACCGACAGGGCCGGACGGGGATTGGCGGACGCGGCTGCGCCGCTGGGCTCTGGCGCAGCGAGCGATCTTCCAGCGACGCCCCTGGCTGGCCGCGGTGCCCGTCGCCGGTCCGCCGCGCGGCCCGAACGCCATCGGATGGATGGACGCGGGCCTGCGCTGCCTGCGCGCTACGGATCTGGACTGGGCGGCCAAGGTCGGTGTCATCACGGTGGTCAGCGGCCACGTCCGGCGGGCATTCGTAGTGGCCAGTGAACTCGAAGCGGGCAGCCGCGCGGCGGGACTCGAACAAATACAGGTCGAGCGGGACTACGGCCGCGACCTCGTCGAGTTGGTCGATCCGGTGCGATTTCCCGATGCCGCGGGGCTATTCGCTGCGGATATCTGGGAGAGGCCGCCCGAGGATCCCGACGCGGATTTCACCTTCGGCCTCGAACTCGTCCTCGACGGCGTCGCCGCCGCGATCGACCGGACGCGCACGCAAAACTGAAAACCGACCAGTTAGTGCACGAGAAAGCGCGGTGTCGCGTATTTTCTTTACAACTTCTTAGGATCGATCCGAGGCGTCTGCCGACTATGGTTGCTGGGATCGCGGACGTGACCGTGTCGATAGCCAAAAGTGTGCGCTGACCGGCTGATCTGCGCTCCGAGGCAACACTGTAGCCGGGGTAGCCAGCGCTGCACAACAGGTGTTGCGGCCGCAGCCGCAGCCCTGCATCGACGTCGGCTTGCTCACAGTCACCACTGCTGGATGTGGCCGAATTCGTCGGATGATGGCATTGTTGATCGAGAGATCGGGCTCATCGAAGTGATCTGCTCGACTCATCAACAGGAAGTAAGAAGTAAAGAACATGGCTCAAGGCAGTGTGAAGTGGTTCAACAGCGAGAAGGGCTTCGGCTTTATCGCTCAAGACGGAGGCGGCCCTGACGTCTTCGTGCATTACTCGGCCGTTTCCGGCTCGGGTTTCCGGTCCCTCGAAGAGGGCCAGCGCGTGGAGTTCGAGATCGGCCAGGGCCAGAAGGGTCCGCAGGCCCAGGACGTCCGCGCTATCTGATCAAGCGTGACTTAGGAGGCTCGCACCCGGCAGGGGGTGCGGGCCTCTCGTCGTTTCGGGGGATAATTCATACGGTCTTGGTGAACGTCACATGTGTGACCACGGGGGAGTGCAGCACCGAGTCTCTCAGTTTCCTGATCTGCTTGTATTTTGCAATCGCTTGTCGGACGGCGTAGCCGCGACTGGTTGTAGAATGCAAGCGGTAGTTCGATAGAGGGAGCATCAGATGCGCGACGAGGGACGTTCGGGCTGCCCGATCAACGCGACCATCGAGGTGATCGGCGATCGGTGGACGCTGCTGGTACTGCGCGACGTGATGTTCGGAAACCGTCGCCACTTCCGCGAGCTGCTGGCCGGATCGGAGGAGGGCATCGCGTCCAACATCCTGTCCGACCGGCTCAAGCGCCTGGTCGCGGCCGGACTGCTCAGCCGTGAGGACACCCGTCCCGGGCGGAAGGCCGAGTACCGGCTGACCGAGCCCGCGATCCAATTGGTGCCGATCATGGCGCAGCTGGGCGCGTGGGGGTTGCGGCATCGGCCGACGACCAAGCGCCTGCGCGTACGCGCAGAACTGCTGGAGGAAGGCGGGCCGCAGCTCTGGGCCGAGTTCATGGACGAGCTGCGCGAGTCGCACCTCGGGATTTCCCGCCCCGATCCCGACGCCCCGACCGCGACCGAGCGGTTGGCACGCGCCTATGCCGCCGCGGTCGCTGAAGCGTGATGCGGACCTGCTCCTCGCGCCTTGGCTCCGGCCGCGCCGCCTGCCGACGGCGCTGACGAGTCCTATTGCGCTACAGCTCATCTCCGACGGCCAGGACTTCCTGGCGACAGGTAGGTATCCATAGCGCGACATAGACGAACCGGCAGTCGTAATCCGAGTCGGGTGAGGGAAATCCCAAGCCCGGCTGCCGCTTTCGATGGCCAGGCGCACCGACACCCGATGCGTGTGCTCGACCCGATCGAGCTCGGCATCGATGGACCCGACCACCGTCGGGTCCATCGATGCGGGAATCGCGCCCAGGGACATGGTCGGTGATAGTAGTTCGGCTCGGATACGGCGGACCATCGGTCTTCTCAGCGCCGGATAACTGAGGTCGTGCGGTCGGCGCATCGGGTGTGTGACGATGTGTGCCGTGCCGGACTGGACCTATCACCCGTTGCGTCCAATCGCGAATGCCCTGGTCGGGGAGCATCGCGCGCAACGAATGGCATTGCGGTTGCTGGCGGGTCTGGTCGCGCTGCCCCAAGGTGGGCGGGTGATTTCACGGGTGTTCGATCATCCTGCGCTGCCCGCCGAGTGGGTCGAGCGGTTCGGTGCGACGGTTCCGGTCGAAGTCGTGCGGGACGCCATCCGGGTGCTGCCGGTGCAGGGCGCCGGAGTCGTCGAGGTCGGGCCGGTGGGTCGTGCGGATATCGCGGCGGTGTGCGCTGCGGCCCTTGATCGCCGGTGTCGCGTGGTCGCGCTGGTCACCGATCCCGAGGTGGGCGCTGAGCTGGAACCCCATGTGGACCAAGTGATCATCGATGCGCCTGCTGATCGGCACTATCTGACCGAGCCCGATATTGCCGCTGCGGTGACGGCACTGGCCGATCCCACCCGCACCGTGTTGGCCACACCGGAGGTACTGATCGCCGCGGGCCCGAATTGGTTCAACCGCGTCATCGAGGCCGCGCAACCGGCCACTCCACCGCCACCGACCCTGCGCGACGTCCCGCTCGATCCGCGGCGCTGGCCCGCCTGGTTGTGGGGTGTGCTGGTCGGCATCGGGATGATCGTCGCCGGAATCGGCGCGGCGGCCATCACCTTGGGCCCGGTATTGCTCTGGTACGACCGCGACTACCTCGGCACCGATGTCGAAGGGCTGCACCGGATCAACCACCACCTGGTGCACTTTCTGCAGCACGACCGGATCACCATGGCGGGCAATATGATCGCCATCGGCGTGCTCTACACGGGCCTGGCCTGGGGTGGCATCCGGCTGGGCCGGGTATGGGCGCGCAACGCGTATCTCCTGTCCGGGCTGATCGGATTTCCGACCCTGTTCTACTTCCTGGTGATCGGTTTCGTCGAGCCGCTGCACGTGTTGGCGGCAGTGGTGCTGTTCCCGATGTTCCTGCTCGCCGTGTGGCACAAGCCGACAACGCGGCATTGGACGGTGCCGCCGCAGTGCCCGGAGCGGGTGCGTCGCCGCGCGCTGGTCGGTCAGTTGGTGATGATCGCCACGGGGGTGGGGGTATTCATCGGCGGTGTCGTCATCTCGACCGTTGGACTCACCTTCGTCTTCGTGCCGACCGATCTGCGGTTCCTGGACACCGACGCCGCCACGCTGAGGGCCGCGAACTCGCACCTACTGCCGTTCGTCGCCCACGACCGTGCGGGATTCGGCGGCGCGCTGATGGCCACGGCGGTGGCGATCGTGCTGCTGGGCCTGTGGGGCTGGCGGCAGGGCGAGGCGTGGGTGTGGTGGACGTTGCTCGGTGCGACCGTCGCCGGATCGGCCAGTGCGCTGGTTATCCACTTCTTCATCCACTACACCGCCTTCATCCATCTGCTGCCGGTCTATTTCGGTAGCGCCGCGCTTGCTGTCGCGTTGATGCTGGGGCGGCCGTATCTGATGTATCGCGCCGACTAATACCGCTGCCGCGCAAATCGGTTGCGGAACCGTCGGATATGTCCGGAGGTTGCCGCAGGTTGCTCTGGTTCATCTGGCCTATCTCGGATAGGTCTCGGACGGGTTTGAAACATTCTCTTAGAGAGCTCTTAGGGGGCATCTTTTGCGGAGCTAATTATGGTTCGAAAAAGCATCCCTGACCTGCAAGTAGCTAGATTCGACCTGCTCAGGACCATCATGGACGGTTGTCCAGGTCACAATGAAAAGCGTTCTGTAGTCTGCGTCACTATCCGGCCCAAATCTGTAACCGGATTTGTTCGGGCGCCGATGTGCCGTGTGTCAGCCAGTTCGACTGGATTCGTTTTCGACGAAGAGGAAATTTCATGATCCCCGTTATCATCGACACCGGTTCCGCTGCCCTCAACGGCCTGTTCTCTACCGGTAGCGCTGCTCTGCACGGTATTCTCAACACCCTCTGGACGGGTTCGTTCGGCGGCTGATAGCGCTGTCTCGGTCGAATGATTTCGGCTGTATCCGCGCCGCTCGATTCGGCGTGGGACGTAGGGAAGGCCCCGCACCCGATGGTGCGGGGCCTTCCCCGTTTCCGGACACGACGATGGCACTGACGGCGGCTGCCTACCAGGGGGTAGGGCGCTGCGATTTCGCGCCCACTAAGCTGGTCGGCGGTAAATGCCGACCCCTTCCTCCCAGGAGTAACCCACCGTGAGCCAAGCAGGCCGTCCTGTTGTTCTGATTGCCGACAAGCTCGCCCAGTCGACCGTCGACGCGCTCGGTGACGGTGTCGAGGTTCGCTGGGTCGATGGCCCCGACCGCCCGGCGCTGCTCGCCGCGGTACCCGAGGCGGACGCGCTCCTCGTCCGCTCTGCGACCACCGTCGACGCCGAGGTGCTCGAGGCCGGGAAGAACCTGAAGATCGTCGCCCGCGCCGGTGTCGGCCTCGACAATGTCGATGTGCCCGCGGCCACCGAGCGCGGCGTCATGGTCGTCAACGCGCCCACCTCGAACATCCACACCGCCGCCGAGCATGCCGTCACCCTGCTGCTCGCCGCCGCCCGCCAGATCCCGGCCGCCGACGCCACCCTGCGCGAGCGCACCTGGGCGCGCAGCAAGTTCAACGGTGTCGAGATCTTCGACAAGACCGTCGGTGTTGTCGGCCTCGGCCGCATCGGCCAGCTGTTCGCCGCGCGCCTCGCCGCGTTCGAGACCAAGGTGATCGCGTACGACCCCTACGTCTCCCCGGCTCGCGCCGCCCAGCTCGGCATCGAACTGCTCAGCCTGGACGAACTGCTCGAGCGCGCCGACCTGATCTCGGTGCACCTGCCGAAGACCCCCGAGACCAAGGGCATTATCGGCAAGGAAGCCATCGCCAGGACCAAGCCGGGCGTCATCATCGTCAACGCCGCGCGCGGCGGGCTGGTCGACGAGCAGGCGCTCGCCAGCGCCATCAAGTCGGGTCACGTACGCGCCGCGGGCCTGGACGTATTCGACACCGAGCCGTGCACCGACAGCCCGCTGTTCGAGCTGCCGCAGGTCGTCGTGACCCCGCACCTCGGCGCGTCCACCTCGGAGGCGCAGGACCGGGCCGGTACCGATGTCGCCAAATCCGTGCTGCTCGCGCTCGCGGGTGAATTCGTGCCGGGCGCGGTGAACGTCACCGGTGGCACCGTCGGCGACGAGGTCGCGCCGTGGCTGGAGATCGTGCGCAAGCAGGGTCATCTGCTCGGTGCGGTGTCCGACGAGCTGCCGGTCAGCGTCGAGGTGCAGGTGCGCGGCGAGCTGGCCGCGCAAGATGTCGCGGTGCTGGAGCTTTCGGCGCTGCGCGGCATCTTCTCCGCACTCGTCGAGGACCAGGTCACCTTCGTCAATGCCCCCGCGCTGGCCAAGGACCGCGGTATCACCGCTGAGGTCACCAAGATCTCCGAGAGCCCGAGCCACCGCAGCGTCGTCGACCTGCGCGCGGTCTTCGGCGACGGCCGCACCCTGAATGTGGCCGGCACGCTGACCGAGCCGCAGCAGGTGCAGAAGATCGTCAACATCAACGGCCGCAACTACGACATGCGCGCCGAGGGCCTGAACCTGGCCGTACTGAACTACGACGACAGGCCGGGCGCGCTGGGCAAGATCGGCACCAAGCTCGGCGAGGCCGAGATCGACATCCTCGCCGCACAGCTGAGCCAGGATGTCGATAAGGAAGGCGCGACCGTTGTTCTGCGTGTGAACCGCGAAGTCTCGGCCGAGGTCCAGACCGCGATCGCGGAATCCGTCGGCGCCGCGAAGATCGTCCTGGTCGACCTGTTCTGATCGCACCTCCGGCGCCGCGCACATCTACCCGTGCGCGGCGCCGTCCCACCTGACACACCGCGCACGAATTGTCACGGTGCGCACATGACCGCCGGGCGGAACCGTGTGCGTCGACGGAGAACATGCGCTGCGATGCCCGGCAGTGGCGTGCGGTGCGGGACGACGTACGGTGGCGGTCGGCAATACTGAACGGAGCATGGTTGTTATGAAGCTTGCTGTTATCGCCGGTGATGGGATCGGTCCCGAGGTCATCGCAGAGGCACTCAAGGTGCTCGACGTGGTACAGCCGGGGGTGGAGAAGACCGAATACGACCTGGGGGCCCGTCGTTACCATGCGACAGGGGAGATCCTGCCGGATTCGGTGCTGCCCGAGCTGAAGCAGCACGATGCGATCCTGCTCGGCGCGATCGGCGATCCGTCGGTGCCGAGCGGTGTGCTCGAGCGCGGACTGCTGCTGCGCACCCGCTTCGCGCTGGACCATCACGTGAACCTGCGTCCGTCGAAGCTGTACCCCGGCGTGACCAGTCCGCTGGCCGGCAATCCGGATATCGACTTCGTGGTCGTGCGTGAGGGCACCGAGGGGCCGTACACCGGCACCGGCGGCGCCATCCGGGTCGAGACTCCGCACGAGGTCGCCACCGAGGTCAGCACCAACACTCGCTTCGGCATCGAGCGCGTGGTGCGCTATGCCTTCGCCAAGGCGCAGGCTCGCCGCAAGCACCTGACGCTGGTGCACAAGAACAACGTGCTGACCTTCGCCGGTTCGTTGTGGCAGCGCACGGTGAACGAGGTCGCGGTCGAATTCCCGGAGGTACAGACCGCCTACCAGCACATCGACGCCGCCACCATCCACATGGTCAACGATCCGGGCCGCTTCGACGTGATCGTCACCGACAACCTCTTCGGCGACATCATCACCGACCTCGCGGCGGCGGTCAGCGGTGGTATCGGCCTGGCGGCCAGCGGCAATATCGACGCGTCCGGAGCGAACCCGAGTATGTTCGAGCCGGTGCACGGTAGTGCTCCCGATATCGCGGGTCAGTCCAAGGCCGATCCGACCGCCGCGATCCTGTCGGTCTCGCTGCTGCTCAACCATCTCGGCAATACCGAGGCGGCGGCTCGGATCGAAGCCGCGGTTGCCAAGGATCTCGCATCGCGCACCGGCGCGGCCTCGACCGTCGAGGTCGGGGATCGCATCGCCGCAGCGGTCTGATTTTCGCCAGAAGGTCCGCGCTCGAAGGGTTCGAGCGCGGACCTTCTGCATGCGAGGGGTCTTGGCACACACTTGAATTCGGCTCCGCAGGCGCGAACCACCGATGCATGGCGAAGCTTCGGCATCGATGCGACGCAATGATCGTGGCGTGTCATCGACGATGCGGGGGAGTGCGATGAATGAGCGTCCCGTGCTGCGCAGGCGCGGATTCGGTCCGTATAACGACGTGGATCTGCACTGATGCTGCCATTCGACGTGAGTGACTGCCGCACTGACTGATTCGGCGATAGCCGATCCGCGCCCAGCCGGTTCGGCCAGCTGTTCGGCGGTGGGCGGGCATTGCTCGGTCATGACGGGCACGCGACGGTGTCGCGGGGGCGCTCCTGGTGCCTGCGGAACAGCCGGAACCTTTGGCATAGCAACCGGATTCGACCAGGTCGGAGCCTGCCGGTGCGATGGAGTCAGCGGCCCCGACGGTGACCTCGGCCAACCAGGTGACGTGGGAACGATCAGCCAGCGGAACCCGCCCGGAACCTGCTGTGCGGCAGCGAAACCCGGTGGGATCGAAGCTGTCGCCCAGTTGGGCGGCGCAGGAGTGGGCCAGCCGGGCGACGGCCGTCGGGGCGGTCATCGGGATCACGCCGACGAGATCGGGATTCTCGCCGGCGCGACCACTCGATAGCGGGCGCACTGGTCACGCTCGTCTCCGGGCGACCTGGCATTCGCGTCGATGTGTCACAACCGGTCGTCTCGATGTGTCGACCGGCCGACCCAGTGGTGGAACCGGGGGTACTGGCGGGAATTCGTGCGGTGGTGGGGGATTCGTGGATCCGGGACTAGAGGGTGGGTGGAGTCGGCGGGTTGGGCGGCATCGGCATCTCGGGCGGCATCGGCATGCTGGGTGGCATCGGCATGGTGGGTGGTGTGCGGAGGCCCCGTGGGGGTGGAAATGCGGGTGGTGCGGGCGGATTCGGCGGTGTGGGAGGTGTCGGGGGTGGGGGAAACGGGCCCGTTGGGGGCATCGGTCCGCTGAAACGTTGGAAGGCCGCTTGGCGTGAGGTGCCGAGGAGATCGCCGATTTCGGCCCAGGTGTGGTCTTCGTCGCGGGCCTGCCGGGCCAAGGTGTGCAGGATGTCGTCGACGAGGCGGCTGAGGTTTCGGGTTGCGGTGAGCGCGGCGAGCACCGGCACGCTGGGCCGCCCCTCTTCTGGGCGCAGCACATCCACGACCAGTTCCGCATTGGCGGACAACAGCTTTCCGAGCATCGCCCGCTCGTCCTGCGGGTCTACATGTTGCTGTTCATCGGACATATGTAAAGCCTGACTTGACGCCGCAGCCTTGTCAAGGCTGGATTTACATCCGTCAGGAGCGGCGCCCCGCTGCTTCTCTGTCGAAGCCGGGGTGCCGTACCGCCGGCCGTCGGAGCCGCTGTCGACATCGGTATGTGGCTTTTGCGCAGACCACACGAATCGGTACCGTGCCGCTGGAGCATTCGAGGCCGATCGACGGCCGCGGCCTTCATCGGGATCGAACGGCTCGCGCCCGCCCGAAATGCCGGGACGGGCGCGAAATCGTAAGGGGCCGTTATTCGGATCGTTGGTCGGTGGGGACCAGCGGGACGGCGGCCATCGCCAGTGCCGCAGCCAGTAGGTACGCGGCGGGGAAGCCGCTCGTGGTGATCAGTGCGCCGAAAGCCGGTGGGATGGCGGCTATTGCGAGGTTCTGGCCGGTGTTCTGGATGCCGAGTCCGCGTCCGCTCCAGTAGGGTCCGGCGATTTCGGCGACCGCGGTGAAGGCCAAGCCGTTGTCGGACACCGTGATGACAGATGCGGCGATCAGCAGCGGGATCGCGGCCCACCAGGCATGTGTCCATGCGGCCGAAGCCAAGGCGGCCATGGCGATTACGGCGGCGATGGCGACGGTGCGCAGCGGACCCAATCGGCTGCCGACGCGATCCGACCATGCGCCCGCGCCGATTCGCCCTAGGGCGCCGAGGATTTGGGTGACGGTAACCAGGGCGCCCGCCACGGGCAGCGACCAACCCACGTCAAGATGCAACCACAACAATGCGAAAGTCCATACGGTGCCTTGTGGAACGCACAGGAGCATCGAGACCGCGTGGATGCGCCACAGCGTCGAATCGCCGCGATAGGGGTTGGCCCGGTCCGCGGCCGCACCCGCGGGGCGTGGCGGATCGACGATCCCGCCCAGGCAGCCCAGCGCGGCTGCTCCCGCCATCAGGGCGGGCACCAAGATGGCCGCTGAGACGCCGTGTGCGGCCGCCACCGCCGGAATGGCCAGCGCGCCGACGCCGACGCCCAAAGGCTGTGCGGTCTGCCGGATTCCCATGGCCAGCCCGCGTCGGTGCGGCGGGAACCAGCCGACGATCACCCGCCCGCTGGCGCCATTGGTGCTCGCCGCGCCGACGCCGCCGAAGAACAGCAGCGCGCCGAGCACGAGGTAATTCGACGCCATTGCCGCCGCCGCGCCCGCGACGAACATGAGTAATGGCCCGCCGACCAGCACCTTGTGCTCACCGATCCGGTCGACGACATACCCCCACGCGATGAGCGTGCACACCAGCCCGACCGTCGGCATCGCCACCAGCAGTCCGGCGGTCGCCAGCGGCATGCCGTCCGCGGTCAGCGCTGGCAGCAGAAATGGCACCCCGTGGACGAACACGGCACTGGAGGCCTGTGCGAAGACGCCGAGTCCGAGCATGGACCACCGTCGGACGTCGCGCATCTGCGTCACGGTCGTAGCCATGGACCTCACCTCGAAATCTCAAAATATGGGACCGCATTCTCAATGTGTGAACATTGCGTCTCACCGTACACCCGGTCAGCAAGTGGATTCGCCGGTACGGTTTGTCGATCGCCTCACATTTCGACGCCAGCGGTGCGCGGGTGTCGGACCCCGCAGAGCCAGTCTTACGAGCAACTGTTCGCGGCCGTCTCGCATCCGAGCGAAGGCGCGGCGATCGAACTCGGCTGAGTCGTCGAAGCACATTCGTCCTAGGTATCGCCCGGCGTACGTCAGGCGCCGAACGATCCGCCCATCCGTAACTCCCACGGAGCGACTCTTACGAGCGACCCGTTCGCGGCCCGTCTCGCGTCCGAGTCGTCGAAGCGATGCGCCGCAAGCGCGAGTCTCGACGGCTCGGACGCGAGACAACAGGGGGCCGCGAACACGCAGCGCCGAAGGCGCTGCCAGAGACGGAGCAAATCAGACACAGCGTTCGAGCAGGTCGATGGGGGTCGATAGACTGCCTGGCATGCGCCTAGGTCGAATCGCCAGTCCCGATGGAGTCGCTTTCGTCAGCATCGAAGGGGAGGGGAGCGAGAGCGTCGCCAAGGAGATCGCGGAACATCCGTTCGGTACTCCGACATTCACCGGGCGGAGTTGGCCGCTGGCCGATGTACGCCTGCTCGCGCCGATTCTGGCCAGCAAGGTGGTCTGCATCGGCAAGAACTACGCCGCGCATGCGGCCGAAATGGGCGGTGTCGCACCCGCCGATCCGGTGATCTTCATGAAGCCGAGCACATCGATCGTCGGCCCGAACGCGTCGATCGTATTGCCGCCCAGCTCTTCCCAGGTGGACTACGAGGGTGAGCTGGCGATCGTCATCGGCCGTCCCTGCAAGGATGTGCCCGCCGCCCGTGCATTCGATGTGGTGCTCGGCTACACCGTCGCCAACGATGTGACCGCGCGCGATCAGCAGAAGCACGACGGCCAGTGGACCCGGGCCAAGGGTTACGACACCTTTTGCCCGCTCGGCCCGTGGATCGAAACCTCGCTGGACCCTTCGGATCTGGAGATCGTCACCGAACTCGACGGCGAGGTCCGCCAGCGCAGCCGCACTTCGCTTCTGCTGCACGATATTCCGAAGCTCATCGAGTGGGTGACCACGGTGATGACGCTGCTGCCCGGTGATGTGATCCTCACCGGCACCCCGGAGGGGGTCGGCTCGCTGCAGTCCGGGCAGAACGTGTCCGTGACCGTCGAGGGCATCGGAACCCTCACCAATCCTGTTGCCGCCAAGCGCTAGTCGAAAGAGAGCCATGACTGAAGTACGGGTCCGCTTCTGCCCGTCACCGACCGGGACGCCACACGTCGGCCTGATCCGGACGGCACTGTTCAACTGGGCGTACGCCCGCCATACCGGCGGTAAGTTCGTCTTCCGCATCGAAGATACCGATGCCGCACGCGATTCCGAGGAGTCCTATGGGGCGATCCTGGACGCGCTGCGCTGGCTCGGCCTCACCTGGGACGAGGGTCCGGAGGTCGGCGGACCCTATGCGCCGTACCGGCAGTCGCAGCGACGCGAACTGCATATGGAGGTCGTGCGGAAGTTGCTGGCGGCCGGTGAAGCGTACGAATCCTTCACTACGCCCGAGGAAGTCGAGGCGCGCCATCGTGGTGCGGGTCGCGATCCGAAACTCGGCTACGACAACTATGACCGCGATCTCACCCCCGAGGCGATCGAGGCCTATCGTGCCACCGGACGCCCGGCGGTTATCCGGCTCCGGATGCCCGACGAGGACATCACCTGGCACGATCTGGTGCGCGGCGAGACCACCTTCAAAGCGGGTACTGTGCCCGATTTCGCACTCACTCGCGGTAATGGCGATCCGCTCTATACGCTGGTAAACCCGGTCGACGATGCATTGATGAAGATCACCCATGTGTTACGCGGCGAGGATATTCTCTCGTCAACGCCGCGCCAAATCGCGCTCTATGCGGCGATGCGCCGGATCGGTGTTGCGGAGTTCACTCCGGAGTTCGGTCATCTACCGTTCGTGATGGGCCAGGGCAACAAGAAGTTGTCCAAGCGCGATCCGGAGTCGAATCTGTTCGTCCATCGGGACAGGGGATTCATCCCGGAGGGTTTGCTGAATTACCTGGCGCTACTCGGCTGGGGCATCGCGGACGATCGCGATGTTTTCTCGATGGCGGAGATGGTGGCGGCCTTCGATATCTCGAAAGTAAATTCGAATCCCGCCCGTTTCGATCAGAAGAAGGCGGACGCTCTCAACGCCGAACACATCCGATTGCTGGAACCGGGTGATTTCGCACACCGCTTGCGTGAGTTCCTGACCGAACACGGTCACATCGGCGCCGATATCGAGGACAAGATGTTCGCCGCGGCCGCCGATCTCGTGCAGACCCGGATCGTGGTGTTGTCCGACGCGTGGGATCTGCTGCGTTTCTTGTTCACGCCGGCGGAAGAGTTCTCGATTGATCCGGCGGCGGGATCGAAGAACCTCGGCCCCGATGCCACGGTGGTATTGGACGCCGCCATTGCCGCGCTGGAGCCGCTGACGGTTTGGACCACCCCTGCGATCGAGGATGCGCTGAAAACTTCGCTCATCGATGATTTGGGGCTCAAGCCGCGTAAGGCGTTCGCACCTGTGCGAGTGGCGGTGACGGGTTCGCACATCAGCCCGCCGCTGTACGAGTCGCTGGAGTTGCTGGGGCGCGAGACGAGCCTGGATCGGTTGCGCTCGGCGCTGGCGTGGACCGCGTCTGCGTGAAAGCCGGGCAGGCCCGTTCGAGCGACCGACGCGGAGTCACCACCGGATAGACCGAAAAACAGGGCGTTGACCAGCCGATTTGTAGTTAACCGTATGCGGTTTGGTACTCTTCTTCTCGGCTCGGAACAGGGCCTCGGGTCAGCCGGACACGAGGTCTGACGTCTCGG
Source organism: Nocardia sp. CA-107356 (assembly GCF_050946365.1). Taxonomy (NCBI): domain Bacteria; kingdom Bacillati; phylum Actinomycetota; class Actinomycetes; order Mycobacteriales; family Nocardiaceae; genus Nocardia; species Nocardia sp. CA-107356. The sequence goes on from NZ_CP191992.1 coordinate 2,431,320, forward strand.
TCATTGGGGTATGGTGTAATTGGCAACACAGCTGATTCTGGTTCAGCCATTCTAGGTTCGAGTCCTGGTACCCCAGCGGAGAATGTTGTTCGTCTCTCGGTTCGTGACCGAAAGTTGTTCAGCATCCGGCGATTTGGTCGCCGAGCTTCGGTCCGCTAAGCTAACCGAGCTTCCACCGATCGAAAGATCAACCGGAATGGTCACCCGCAGAAATGTGGGCGATCGAGTCCTGGCCCCGTCGTCTAGCGGCCTAGGACGCCGCCCTCTCAAGGCGGTAGCGCGGGTTCGAATCCCGTCGGGGCTACAACGAGTGCAAGGCTCATGCTCATGGAGAGCATGGGCCTTTCTCGTTTTCGCATTGTTTTGTGGGGGTGAAACCCCCACACCCCACCCGGAGGACTTCGCCCCCGGACCCCCGAGTCGGGCCGGAGGGCTTCGCCCCCGGGCCAAGGGGCTCGGGGGCGTGGGTCTCGGACTGGTGGTTTCCCGGTTGCCGGACCAGTGGGTCTCCGGTCGCGTGTGTTCCGGACTGATGGTCTTCGGGCCCGTGGGCGTCGGACTGGTGCGCCCCGGATCGGTGGTTCTCGGTCGTGTGAGTGCCGGGCTCCTAGTCCTCGATCATGCGATCCCGACTCGCGGTTATTGATCATGCGGGTCCTGGACTCGTGGTTTTCGAACGCGTGGATCCCGACTCGTGGTTTTCGATGGCGCGGGTCCCGTACTGGTGGTTCTCCGGTCACCTAGGGCTCGCACTGGTGATCTCCGGTCACCTGGGCCCCGGATCGGCGGTTCTCGGTCGCATGGGTGGGCTGGTGGTTCTCGGTCTTTCCAGACTTGATTCCAGGCGGTGTGGCCGGGGTCGGCCCGGTGGGACGCTCCCGGGGTGGGATCCATGTTCGCCCGATGTGGCGTCGTGTGAGGGCGGTAGGCGCTCGCTGCGGCCGCGTGGGGGCGGGAATGGCGTCGCAAAAAGGCCCTCCAGGGAATTCCCTGGAGGGCCTTTCTCGTATGTCGGCGGACTTAGCCGCTCTTACGGCGGAACTCCCGCTTGTGGCTGGCGTTGCCGTGCGCTGAGGTTGCCTTGGATCGTCCATCCAGATGTTCGTTCGACTTGGCGTGGTGCTGGTTCTTGCGCTCCAATGCTTCCTTGAACTTGCGCTTGACCTCGTCGGCGCTGGATCCCGCACTGCCGTTGGAACTATCCGCTTCCGCCATCGTCTGCTCCTCGTCGTGGCGACCGCGTAGCGCGCCTCAGGGCGTCGCCACGCTGCCGATTCGGGTCGAACACGGTTGACGCTACTGTGCGGGGATGGGGTGTGTCAGTCGGATATCGCCCGCGTGCCGCGATCAGTCCAGTGGTTGCGCGGTTGTGCCGCCGAGTGGCAGTTGGGGTAAGCCGAGTTTGCGGTGGTCCCAGCTGCGCAGGCGTTCCGGGACCACCCGGATGGCGATGCGCTTGTTCAGCATCTGTTCGACGAACGGGCGGACCTCCTCGCTGTAGGGGCCGGTGTAGCGCTCCCAGACGCTCACGCCGACGGCGTACAGCTTGTCCGGATCATCGACGATCTCGGCGCGGCCTTCGATGGAGACGCCGCGCAGCTGGTCGTAGGTCTGGCCGGCCTCGATCATGCAGGTGATGCGCGGGTCGCGGCGCAGGTTGACCGCCTTCTGCGATTTCGCCTTTGTCTCGAACCACAGCTCGCCATCGATCAGGGCGTACCACATCGCGATCAGATGTGGTCTGCCGTTCGGTCCGATGGTCGCCAGCGTCGTGATGCGGCTGCGCTGCAGGAAATCGGTGATCTCGGCGTCGGACATGACGATCTGCGCCCGTTGGTTTACTCCCATGCGCACCAACCTTAGATTGCGCGAACTAGAACGTGTTACAGCCTCTTGTGCAATGCGTCCGCGGCGGCGACCAGGTCGGCCGCCCAGCGCGCGCCCGGCCTGCGGCCCATGCGATCGATCGGGCCCGATACCGAAACGGCCGCGATGACATGGCCCGCCGCATCGCGGACGGGTGCGGAGACGCTGGCCACACCGCTGGCCCGTTCGCCGGCGCTCTGCGCCCAGCCGCGCTTGCGGACCTCCGTCAACGCGCGCTCGCCGAATACCGCGTCGGCCAGGATGGTGCGCTGAAATTCCGGATCCGCCCAAGCGAGCAGCACCTTGGCCGCCGATCCGGCGGTGAGCGGCAGTCGCGCCCCGATCGGGACGGTATCGCGCAGTCCGACCGGTGGCTCCAGCGCGGCGATGCACACCCGCGCATTGCCGTCGCGGCAGTAGATCTGCACGCTCTCGCCGGTGATTTCGCGCAGGCGCGGGAGAATGGCCGAGGCGGCCTCGTGCAGTGGGTCGGAGGCGCCGGCGGCGAGTTCGGCGAGCGCCGGTCCCGGCCGCCACAGGCCGTTGTTGTCGCGAGCGAGCAGTCGGTGTACCTCGAGCCCCACGGCCAGGCGATGGGCGGTGGCACGGGGTAGTCCGGTGCGGGTGCACAGTTCATTGAGACCGCATGGGTGCTCCGCGACGGCATACAACACTGACACCGCTTTGTCGAGGACGCCGATACCGCTATGCTGTCTCATAGAACGATATTAGCGTCTCGGATGTTGAGAAAGCCACTTAACGCTCTCTTCGCTCCGTACGTGCCGGATAGTCAAAATTGTGCAGCCGGGAGCCGCGCCTCAGCCCAGATCGCGCGAACCGGGTTGCTCGTCGGAAAGGTGATCGAGAATGGCCGAGCGCCGCACACTGGCCGAGAAGGTGTGGGAGCAGCACGTCGTCGCCCGCGGTGAGGGCGAAGGCGCCTCCCGTGAGCCAGATCTGATCTACATCGATTTGCATCTCGTGCACGAGGTGACGAGTCCGCAGGCCTTCGACGGGCTCCGCGCCGCCGGGCGCCCCGTGCACCGTCCCGATCTCACCATCGCGACCGAGGACCACAACGTCCCGACCATAGATATCGATAAGCCGATCGCCGACCCGATTTCGCGCACCCAGGTCGAGACCCTGCGCCACAATTGCGCGGAATTCGGTGTGCGACTGCATTCGATGGGCGATCTGGATCAGGGCATCGTGCACGTCGTCGGCCCGCAGCTGGGTTTGACGCAGCCGGGTATGACGGTGGTGTGCGGCGATAGCCACACCTCGACCCATGGTGCGTTCGGCGCGTTGGCTATGGGTATCGGCACCAGTGAGGTCGAACATGTCCTTGCCACGCAGACGCTCTCGCTGCGTCCGTTCAAGACCATGGCGGTCACCGTCGACGGCCAATTGCCGCCCGGTGTCACGAGTAAGGACCTGATTCTGGCCGTCATCGCCAAGATCGGCACCGGCGGCGGTCAGGGCTATGTGCTCGAGTACCGCGGCGAGGCCATTCGCGCCATGTCCATGGAGGCGCGAATGACCATCTGCAACATGTCGATCGAGGCGGGTGCGCGGGCCGGAATGATCGCCCCTGACGAAACCACCTATGAATTCCTCGAAGGACGCCCCCACGCGCCGCAGGGAGCCGACTGGGATGCCGCAGTGGCCGCCTGGGAGGCGCTGAAGACCGACGAGGGCGCGAGTTTCGACGCCGAGGTACACATCGACGCCGAAACGCTGACCCCGTTCGTCACCTGGGGCACCAACCCGGGACAGGGTGCGCCACTGGGCGAGACGGTGCCCGATCCCGCGCAGATTGGCGACCACACGGCGCGCGAGTCGGCGGAGAAAGCGCTGCGATACATGGATTTGGAGCCGGGAACTCCGCTTCGAGATGTGTCGGTCGATACGGTATTCGTCGGTTCGTGCACCAACGGGCGTATCGAGGATTTGCGTGCAGTGGCCGGGATTTTGAAGGGACGCCGCGTCGCCGAGGGCGTGCGAATGTTGGTTGTACCGGGATCTATGCGGGTGCGCGCACAGGCGGAAAAAGAAGGACTGGGCGAGATTTTCACCGCAGCGGGCGCCGAATGGCGTCAGGCGGGCTGCTCGATGTGCTTGGGAATGAATCCCGATCAGCTCGAGCCCGGTCAGCGTTGCGCGTCGACATCGAACCGTAACTTCGAGGGTCGGCAGGGCAAAGGTGGCCGTACACACCTGGTTTCCCCGCTCGTAGCGGCCGCGACGGCGGTCCGCGGCACCCTGTCCGCACCGGCGGATCTGGACTGATCGGCGCGCGGACGCCGTTGCGCCCGCGCCGATTCGCACTTCCGGCCATCGTGCCTGCGTGTATCGCTCGAAACGGCAGCTGTAGGGACTGCTTGCAGGTCGCTCGAAACGACAGGCGTAGCGACTGCTTGCAGGTCGCTCGAAACGACAGCCGTAGCGACTGCTTGCAGGTCGCTCGAAACGATCGGCTCAAATCGCCTAACGACCCAGGAGAATCAGCAAATGGAAGCCTTCACCGTCCACAAGGGGATCGGAGTGCCACTGCGCCGATCCAATGTCGACACCGATCAGATCATTCCGGCCGTGTACCTGAAGCGGGTGACGCGAACGGGATTCGAGGACGGACTGTTCGCAGCATGGCGATCGGATCCGGACTTCATTCTGAACACCGATCCATATAACCGTGGCAGTGTGCTGGTGGCCGGTCCGGACTTCGGCACCGGATCCTCACGAGAGCACGCCGTATGGGCGCTGTCGGACTACGGCTTTCGCGTCGTCATCTCGTCGCGCTTCGCCGACATCTTCCGCGGCAATGCGGGCAAGGGCGGTCTGTTGGCCGCTCAGATGTCACAGAACGATGTCGAAATGCTCTGGAAGTTGCTCGAGGAACAGCCCGGACTCGAATTGGTTGTAGACCTCGGGGCACGCACAGTGACGGCCGGAACCGTCGTGTTGCCGTTCGATATTGATGACTACACGCGGTGGCGTCTGCTCGAAGGATTGGACGACATCGGACTCACCCTGCGGCGTAGTGACGTCATCGACGAGTTCGAAAAGGCAAGGCCAACTTGGAAACCCACAACCCTCCCGGCACATATTTCGCAGGCGTAATCACCGGGTGGTGATAGCTGTACTGCCCTAGGGGCGGTAGCTGGACGTGTGCTAAACCACATGAATTTTGGCGTGGCACATAGACTCTTGCTCAAAGTGGGTTTACCGTGGTACCTAGTCGGTCCGACGACGGGCCATTAGTCTGCGGAGGATTCAATGAACAAGGCGGAACTGATCGACGTTCTGACCGAAAAGTTGGGTACGGACAGGCGCACGGCCACCGCGGCAGTCGAGCATGTGGTCGACACCATCGTGCGTGCGGTGCACAAGGGTCAGAGCGTCACAATCACCGGATTCGGTGTGTTCGAACAGCGCAAGCGTGCGGCTCGAGTTGCCAGGAACCCGCGCACCGGCGAAACCGTCAAGGTGAAGCCCACTTCGGTGCCGGCGTTCCGTCCGGGTGCTCAGTTCAAGGCCGTCATTGCGGGCAAGCAGAAGCTGACCGCGAGCGGCCCCGCCGTCAAGCGCGGCGCGAATGCACCGGTGGCAGCGAAGAAGGCTGCCAAGAAGGCGGCGGTAAAGAAGGCCGCCGCCAAGAAGGCGACCGCCACGAAGGCGCCCGCCAAGAAGACTGCGGCGAAGAAGGCTCCGGCAAAGACGACCGCTCGCAAGGCAACTGCCGTCAAGAAGACGGTCGCGAAGAAGGCTGCCGTTAAGAAGACTGTCGCCAAGAAGGCTCCGGTCAAGGCGACCAAGACCACGGCGGCCAAGAAGGCCACCGCCGCCAAGAAGACCGTCGCGAAGAAGGCTCCCGCCAAGAAGACCGCGGCGAAGAAGGCTCCGGCCCGCCGCGCTCGCTGACGTTGACGATCCAGCGTCACCGGGTGATTCGACTCCGCTAGGCGGAATCACCTGCTGTACCGGCTCAAAACGGCCCCGGGGTTCGCCCCGGGGCCGTTTTGGGTCATCTGTGTCCGAATTTCGGGTCCAATAGCGACCGTTTGACGGTTGCGGTCCCCATTAGGGGGTCAGGACTTGACGATGGCGTCCGACAGCGACCGGTCGAGGTGATCGGCGGCGACCAGCCGACCCGAGGCAAAAGACAGCACCCACACGCTGCCCTTGCGGTTGCGCGCGGACTGTATCGTGATGCCGTCCCGATCGGCCCACCACGCCAGCAGATCGGGAATTACTTTGCCCTGACTGCACAGAACGCGCACCGCGCGATCCGATACGAGTGAAACCGCGCGTTGTCGGGCCTTGTCCGGCGCTGCGGCATAACCGGTTTCGGAAAACAACGGCTCGATGGCGATGGCGGTGCCGAGTTTGTCCGCCAGCGGCGTCACCGTCTGCACGCAACGCACCGGATCGGCCGAATAGATCTCGGATGCACCGAACGCCAGCAGATTCGGGGCCAGCGCCTGTGCCTGGGCCTGCCCTGCCAGCTCCAGTGGGCGCTGCTCGTCCGGACCGTCGAACCGGCCCCTGCTGCCCGCCTTGGCATGTCGCACCAAAAGCAGCGTGCTGGTGGCCGCGGGCAGGCGGGTGAAGGCGCGCAGCACCTGTCGGTCCATCGGATAGGACAACTGGTTCATCACCCGGTCCAACGGGTACCAGGACAGCACATCGACCTCGGAATTGGCGGTGAATGCCCCGCCCGCCACCTCGGCCGCCCAGTAGTCCACTCGCTTCAATTTCCGGTGCCCCGGAATCGGATACGTGACGTGTCCGAGGTAGCGACCCAGTCGGCAGTCCAGGCCGGTCTCTTCGCCGACCTCACGCACCGCCGCGAGCACCGGGGTCTCGCCCGGATCGAGTTTGCCCTTGGGCAGCGACCAATCCTGATACTTGGGGCGATGGACCACGGCGATCTCGATGGCGCCGGAACCGCCGGCCATTCTGCGCCACAGCACCGCACCGGCGGCGTGAATGTTGGCTGTTATCCGGGGATCCCAGAACGGTCCCCCGTCCATTTCGTATCCCGTCGTACCGTTCACGGCTGATCTGGTCTCCGTAGCCGCATCAGGAATTCCTGGTGGTCGCGCACTTCCACGCCGTCTCGGTCGGCGCCATCGGGCGAGGCATACCAGCTGCCGTCGGCCTGGAGTACCCAGCACCGGGTCGTGGGATACAGGGCGGAGTCGAAGACCGACCCCAACTGCTCGCACAGCTTCGGATCCTTCACCTGCGCCATGACTTCCACGCGCCGGTCCAGATTCCGGTGCATCATGTCGGCGCTGCCGATCCAGTATTGGTCCTGCGCCTGGAAGTGCATGATCCGCGAATGTTCCAGGAAGCGACCGAGAATCGAGCGCACCTCGATGTTCTCGCTCATCCCCTCGACACCGGGTCGCAGGCCGCAGATGCCGCGCACCACGATCTGCACCGGTACACCGGCCTGAGAAGCTCGGTAGAGCGCGTCGATGACTTGCTCGTCGACAATTGCGTTGGCCTTCATCCGGATTCGCGCCGGTACGCCCTCCTGGGCCAGTTCGGTCTCGCGCTGGATGCGCTCGATGATCCCGGCGCGCACACCCTGCGGTGCGACAAGCAGGTTGCGGTAGTTGGCCTTTCGCGAGTAACCGGTCAGCGAATTGAACAGATCGGTCAGGTCGGCGCCGATTTCCGGTGCGGCCGTGAGCAACCCGACGTCCTCGTAGAGCCGGGCGGTCTTCGGGTTGTAGTTTCCGGTGCCGATATGGCAGTAGCGGCGGATGGTCGCGCCCTCGCGGCGCACCACCAGACAGGTCTTGCAGTGCGTCTTGAGGCCGATGAGACCGTAGACCACGTGTACGCCCGCCTGTTCCAGCGCGCGGGCCCATTTGATGTTGGCCTGTTCGTCGAAGCGTGCCTTGATCTCGACCAGTGCGACGACCTGTTTGCCCGCCTCGGCCGCGTCGATGAGCGCGTTCACGATCGGGGAGTCACCGGAGGTCCGGTACAGGGTCTGCTTGATCGCGAGTACCTGGGGGTCGGCGGCGGCTTGTTCGATGAAGCGCTGCACGCTGGTGGAGAACGAGTCGTAGGGGTGGTGCACCAGGACGTCGCCCTCACGCAGCGCCTGGAAGACATTGCGCGGGGTTTCGCGCTCGCCGAACGCCGGTGGCGTCGCGGGCACATATGGTGCGTCCTTGAGATTGGGCCGATCGACGCCGTAGACCTGCCAGAGGCACGACAGGTCGAGCAGACCGGGTACCTGGATCACATCGCCGGGATCGACCTCGAGTTCGCGCAACAGCAGATCGAGCATGTGCTCGGTCATATCGTCGGAGACCTCTAGTCGGACCGGTGAACCGAAGCGGCGGCGGGCCAGTTCGCGCTCCAGTGCCTGCAGCAGATCCTCATCGCGGTCCTCGTCGACCTCGAAATCGGCATTGCGGGTGATGCGGAACGAGTGGTGCTCGACCACCTTCATCCCGGGGAAGAGCAGATCGAGGTGCGCGGCGATCAGCGCTTCCATCGGCAGGAAGGCCGCGACGGGGGATCCGGAGTCGGTGCGTCGTACCCGGACGAAGCGATCGACGTTATCGGGCACCTTGACTCGGGCGAAGTGCTCACCGCCGGTGGAGAAATCCCTCACCGTCACCGCGAGGTTGAGACTCAGTCCGCTGATGTAGGGGAACGGGTGCGCCGGATCCACCGCCAGCGGGGTGAGGACCGGGAAGACCTGATCCTGGAAATAGCCCGACAGGCGCTGACTCTCATCGTCGTCCAGATCGGACCAGTCGATAATGGCGATGCCCTCGGCGGTCAGCGCGGGCAGTACCGAGTCGAGGAAGGTGCGGGCATGCCGGTCGGCGATCTCTTGGGCGCGCGCCGCGATCAGCTCCAATTGCTCGGTGGGCGAACGGCCGTCGGCCGAGCGCACCGAAAGTCCGGTCTCCGCGCGGCGTTTGAGACCGGCGACGCGGACCATATAGAACTCGTCCAGGTTGGAAGCGAAGATCGCCAGGAATTTCGCGCGCTCCAGCAACGGCAACGACGCGTCCTCGGCGAGCGCGAGCACCCGCGAGTTGAAGTCCAACCAGCTGAGCTCCCGGTTCAGGTAGCGATCACGTGGCAACCGCTGCGCTATCGAGTCCTCGGTCGGCGGTGTCGCGGCGGGCAGGGGGGTCGGCAACAGTTGCTGATTGACGGTCTCGGTCTCGCTCATGCCCATGCCTCGCTGGCACGCGGCTCCGACATACGCGATGCGCGCTGGTACGGCAATCGCTCGCTTCGCTCACTCACGTCAACGATCATCCCCTACGAACCGGGCGGTGTGCAGCCCCACACCATCATTGATGTGAGTATCACGCCGGGCGTGGCGACCGGCTAGCACACCCGGCGAACCCGCTCGTGAACCCGAATCGGCCAGCCGATGTCCTGTAGGGCAGCGCACGTCGCATCCCCGGTGCCGAGGTCGACGGCGCGATCGAGATCGTCGGCGGTGTCCACGTCCAGCCGCAATCCCGGCCAGTCACCGCGTAGATCGACAGCACCCGCGGCGATATGCCTGCCCGCGGAACCGGGTCCGAAACGTGGGTCCAGTGCCGCGACGGTGTCGCGGACGAATAGCGCGGCGGTACCACTGCCCGCGTGATCGACGACGACCGAGCGAACGCCGACCGGTGCGGTGCTCAGCATGTCCGAGAGTTCGTCCGGGCGCAGGGCGGGCAGGTCCGCCTGTAGGGCCAGCAGTTCGACCGGGCCGTGCCGGTGTCGCAGCGCGGTCGCCGCATCGGTGAGCGCGGTGTTCAGACCGTCCGGATCAGCGGAGTCGACCACCGCGCGGCGGGGTTCGGGATGGACCGCCGCGCCGAGCGTGCTCGCCAACTCGGCGACCACCGGATCCGGGGTCACCACGGTGACCGACGCGATCTGTGGCACCGCGACGGCGGCGGCGACGGTATCGGCGAGCATGGCGAGCACCAACTGTGCCCGGTGCTCCGGGCGCAGCCGGTCGGCCAGGCGGCTCTTGGCCCGATCGAGGCTCTTGACCGCGATCACGGCGTGCACGGCATGCGGACGCATGGTCCTAATCCTTCCACGAGTGGTTCCGTGGCATATTGGGCAGATGACGAGGGCGGCAGTGCTGGGCGCGGGATCATGGGGGACCGCGTTCGCGAAGGTGTTGGCGGACGCGGGAACCGACGTCACGATCTGGGCCCGGCGGCCCGAGGTGGCCAAGGCACTCGCCACCGAACATCGCAATCCGTTCTATCTGCCCGACGTGCGGTTACCCGCGGTCGCGGCCACTCACGATCATGCCGAAGCGCTCGATGGGGCCGACATTGTCGTACTCGCGGTTCCGTCTCAATCCTTGCGCGCGAATCTCGAAACGTGGAAGGACTCGATCGGGCCGGACGCCGGGCTGCTGAGCCTGGCCAAGGGCATCGAGACCGGCACGCTGCTGCGGATGAGTCAGGTCATCGGTGAGGTCACCGGTGCCGAGCAGAGCCGCATCGCGGTGCTGTCGGGTCCGAATCTGGCCAAGGAGATCGCCGCCGAGCAGCCCGCGGCCACCGTCATCGCCTGCGCCGATGCCGCGCGGGCGATCGCACTGCAGCAGGCCTGCGCCAACGGGTACTTCCGGCCCTATACCAACACCGACGTGATCGGCTGTGAGATCGGCGGTGCCTGTAAGAACGTCATCGCGCTGGCCTGCGGTATCGCCTCGGGAATGGGGTTGGGCGACAATTCGATCGCCAGTCTGATCACCCGCGGTCTGGCCGAGATCATCCGGCTCGGGGTCGCGCTGGGTGCGGAGCCGGTCACGCTGGCGGGCTTGGCCGGAGTCGGCGATCTGGTCGCCACCTGCACCTCGCCGCTATCGCGGAACCGGTCGTTCGGGCATGTGCTCGGGGCGGGCGGGTCCATGGAGGCGGCCCAGGAGGCAACCCATGGCCAGGTCGCCGAGGGTGTGAAGTCGTGCACATCCATTCGCGCGCTGGCTGCCGCGCACAATGTGGAGATGCCGCTGACCACGTCGGTGCACCAGGTCTGCCATGAGGGGCTTTCGGTGCGCGAGGCGGTCGACAATCTGCTGGGTCGGCGGATCAAACCGGAATAGGGCCCTGCACGGGCACTAGGTTGGTTCGACCCCCATAACGGGTACGGTTCCGAGCATGACGAACCGGATCAGGGTGGCCGTGGTGTTCGGCGGGCGCAGTAACGAGCACGCCGTGTCCTGTGTATCCGCTGGCAGCGTGCTGCGCAACCTGGATCCGGAACGATACGAGGCCGTGCCCATCGGCATCACCCGCGCCGGCGCCTGGGTGCTCGGCGATTCCGATATCGCCTCGCTGACCTTTTCCAGCGACCTGCAAGCAGTCGGTACGGACCGCGTCAAAGCCAACGCGCTGCCCGCAGTGGACAGCACCGGCACCGCGCTGACGCTGCCCGCCGACCCGAGCCGGTCCGGAGCGTTGGTCGCACTCGACGATCCGAGCGCGGCGCTGGGCTCGGTGGATGTGGTGTTCCCGATCCTGCACGGCCCGTTCGGCGAGGACGGCACGCTGCAGGGCATGCTCGAGTTGGCCGGGGTGCCCTATGTCGGGCCGGGCGTGCTGGCCAGCGCGGCGGGTATGGATAAGGAATTCACCAAGAAGCTGCTCGCCGCCGAGGGGCTGCCGATCGGGCAGCAGGTGGTGCTGCGGCGCGGTACCGACACGCTCGGTCAAGAGGATCGGGCGCGGCTCGGTCTGCCGGTGTTCGTCAAACCCGCGCGCGGCGGCTCCTCGATCGGCATCACCAAGGTCACCGACTGGAGCGAGTTGGATGCGGCCATCGCCGCAGCGCGCGAACACGATCCGAAGGTGATCGTGGAGGCGGGCATCCTCGGACGCGAAGTCGAATGCGGTGTACTGGAATTCCCGGACGGCCGGGTCGAGGCCAGCGTGGTCGCCGAGATCCGGATGCCGGATGCCGATGCCGCGGCGCCGGAGTTCTACGACTTCGAGACCAAATACCTCGATGACGTCTGCGAATTCGACGTGCCGGCGAAGCTGGACGACGAAGTGTCCGACAGCATAAGGGAACTCGCGGTGCGCGCATTCAAAGCGCTGGACTGCCAAGGACTCGCCCGCGTCGACTTCTTCGTCACCGCCGAAGGGCCGGTGATCAACGAGATCAATACTATGCCGGGCTTCACCTCGATCTCGATGTACCCGCGCATGTGGGAGGCGACCGGAATCGACTACCGGACACTGGTTTCCACCCTGATCGAGACAGCGTTGGCACGGGGTACCGGCCTGCGGTAGTCGATGGGATGCGCTGTCCGAGTAACCTTTCGGCCGCGTTCGCGTTTGGCGCCGATCAGTTCGGTAGTGGGCCGGGATCGATCGGCCGTGCGGGCAGATTCGCGGTGATGGTGTCCGAAACTCCTTGCAGCGGAGTCGGTCCCGAGCCGTCGGGAACGGTCAATGCGATATAGGTTTCGCGGTCGACGGCGAACCAGGTGCTCGCCTTGGCCGCGGCATCGCGAACCTCGAACCACTGCACACCGTTGACGATCTGCAGTGCCGAGGCGCGGTTGAACTCCAGCGGGCGCTCCAGGCCGCACCGCAACACGATGGGATCGCCGCCGTCCGTGCGCTGCCAAGCGCGGGTCGCGGGCGGAGCGGGTTCCACGAGCGTGGATTTGGTGTAGTCGCCGAGGTCGACCGGCAGCGCGGGCAGCAAGGCGGTGCAGGCGGGTCCGGCCGCAGCAGGTGCGGGGACCGGGCCTAGCACCAGGGGTTCGCGTTCGGTCGGTGCGCGGCGGGCCAGCACCGCGGCGACGAGGACGGCGACGACCAGCACGACGGGGAGTGCGACGGCAGTCGCGATCAGCGCGGGTGAGTAGCCGCGGGTCTCGGGGGCTGATGCGGCGCTATCGGACTCGCCGTCAGTGTCCTCCGCATCGCCACCGGCCGTTTCGGACTCGGCGTCGTCATCTTCGGAGGCCGCGGTGGCGGAAGGGGGCACGGTCTGCGCGGCGGTGCCCGGCGCGACGGCGCTGTCGGCAGCCGACTCGGCCGTATCTGTCGACAGCTCGGCGTCCTTGGACTGCTCGGCCTGCTGCGCATCCGCCTTCGACGAATCGCGCTCCGACGACTCCGCCGCCATGCTCACCGGTCCTTCCTGTTCGCGCTGGTCGGCCCGGCCACCTCCGGGTGGATGCCGCGCACCGGCCTGGTAGTACTCGATTGCCCTGGAAAGGGTACCCTCGGTCGGATTCCAGCCAGCACGACGTCGGGAAGGGACCGGTCATCAGCGACAGCACGCCACCGCGGACAGTGCGTGAGTTGGGGGAGTTCGCGCTGATCGAGCGGATCAACGCAGGTCGGGTGCAGGCGCCCGGCGTGCTGCTCGGTCCGGGTGACGACGCTGCCATGGTGGCCGCACCCGACGGCCGGTTCGTGGTGACAACCGACATGCTGGTCGAGGGTCGGCACTTCCGACTCGATTGGTCCGGTCCCCGCGATATCGGGAGTAAGGCGATCGCGCAGAATGCGGCCGATGTGGTCGCGATGGGGGCGGTGCCGACCGCATTCGTGGTGGCGCTGGGTTGTCCGGCCGATACGCCGGTCGAAGTTATCGACGGTCTCACCGACGGTATGTGGGCCGAGGCCAGCCGGGCGGGTGGTTCGATCGCCGGTGGCGATGTGGTGCGCAGCCCGCAGCTGGTCATCTCGGTCACCGCCTTCGGCGATCTCGACGGCCGCGCGCCGATCACCAGAGCCGGTGCGCGTGTGGGGGATACGGTCGCGGTGGCGGGTCGGCTCGGCTGGTCCGCAGCAGGGTTGGCGGTCCTGTCCACCGGGGTCGATCCGGCCGACGAACTCCTCGCCGAAGCGCTTGCGGCCCATCGGGTCCCGCGGCCGCCCTACTCGGCCGTGCTGGCGGCGATCGCCGATGCCGCTGCCGGAGCGGACGATTCGGATGCGTCACCGCAGCAAGGGGTGCTCGAGGCGCGACGCGTGTCGGAGCCGTCGAGCCTGGCGGCGTTCGGGTCGGAGGGCATCATCGGGTCGCCCGCCGCGCGGTCCGCAGCCGCGATACCCACTGCGCTCACCGATATCTCGGACGGACTGCTCGCGGATCTGGGGCATATCGCCGAGGCGTCCCGAGTGGCCGTCGATATCCGTTCGACCGCATTGCGCGATCCGGAATTGGAGGCGATCGCGCGGCATCTGGATGCCGATGCGGCGCAATGGATTCTCACCGGCGGTGAGGATCACGCCTTTGTCGGCACCTGGCCGGCAGACCGGGAATTGCCGCCGGGCTGGACGCCGATCGGACGTGTGCTGGCAGGTCACGGCGTCACCGTCGATGGTGTGCGGCGGCCGGGCAATGGGGGCTGGGAATCGTTCAGCGGGGTGGACTCGGCGTCCGAGCCCGAGCCACGATAAGTTGTGCGGTCATGGGCGCGAAACCATTGACGGAAATTATGGATCCGGGTTGGGCGAAGGCTCTCGAACCGGTTGCGGAACAGATCTCGGCCATGGGCGAATTCCTGCGCGCGGAGAACACCGAGGGCCGCGGTTATCTACCGGCCGGTGAGAATGTCCTGCGCGCTTTCCAGCGCCCGTTCGACGCGGTGCGCGTGCTGATCGTCGGCCAGGATCCGTACCCGACGCCCGGCCATCCGATGGGGCTGAGCTTCTCTGTCGCCCCGGATGTTTCGCCGGTTCCGCGCAGCCTCGCCAATATCTTCGCCGAATACAGCAAGGACCTCGGCTACTCCACACCGTCCAACGGCGACCTGAGTCCGTGGTCGGATCAGGGCGTGCTGCTGCTGAACCGAGTTCTCACGGTATCGCCGGGACAGCCGGCGTCCCATCGCGGCAAGGGCTGGGAAGCGGTGACCGACCAGGCGATCCGTGCCCTGGTGGCCAGGGACGAACCGCTGGTCGCGATCCTGTGGGGTCGTGACGCGCAGACGCTGAAGCCGCAGCTGGCCGAGGCCGAGGTGCCCTATATCGAATCCGTGCATCCGTCACCGTTGTCGGCATCGCGCGGGTTTTTCGGTTCGCGACCCTTCTCACGAGTGAATGAACTACTCGACGAACTGGGTGCCGAACCTGTTGACTGGCGCCTGCCCTGATCTCGGGCGCTGAGGTAAAACAAAGTAGAGGAGCACATTCACATGCACACCAAGACCGTCCGCGGCGCCACCGTCGCGCTGGCGTTCTGCGCAGCCATGGCCGGAGGCGCAGCCGCCGCGAGCGCGGCCCCGTTGCCGCTGGAGCCCGCTGCGGATACCACCTCGACCAGTACCGCCGCCCCGGTCGGTGAGGAATTCACCTCCAACGGCTCCTCCACCATCTCCTCTTCGGTGAATGCGAAGGTCGCCTGCCTGCTGCAGAACACCATCAGCGCGCAAGGCAAGTGGGACTGCTGACGTCCCATTGACCGGGGGCCAACAATAGGCCCCGAGGCTGCTGTGCGATCCTCGGATCGTGAGTAATGCGAACAATCTGCTCGATCCGACTCGGCTGCAATTGCGTGGTTCGGATGGGATCGAGCTGGCGGCCGACCAGTTCGGCCCGGCGGACGGCCCGCTCGTGCTGTTCCTCCACGGTGGCGGTCAGACCCGACACTCGTGGAAGCAGACGGGGGCGAAGCTGGCCGCCGCCGGGATGCGGGTCGTCACCCTGGACGCCCGCGGCCACGGCGACAGCCAATGGGCGCCGGATGCAAATTACCGACGCGACACGATGGTCGCGGATCTCGTCAATGTGCTCGAGCAGTTGGGTGCGCCCGCGGTCGTGGTCGGGGCGAGTATGGGCGGGATCACCGGCTTGCTCACCACGGCCGTGCCGGGTGGCGCAGCGATCAGTGCGTTGGTGCTCGTCGATATCGTCACCCGTCCCGAACCGACCGGTGTCGCGCGGGTGATCGACTTCCTCGGCAAACATCGCGGCGGATTCGACAGTCTCGAGCAGGCCGCCGACGCGGTCGCCGAATATATGCCGCACCGCCCGCGGCCCAAGAACACCGACGGCCTGCTGCGGAATTTGCGGAAGCGCGACGGCCGCTGGTACTGGCACTGGGATCCGGACATGCTGAAGGACCGCGTGGAGGATGCGAGCGAGATGACCCAGCAGATGGAGGTCGCGGCGCGTGCCCTGACGATGCCGGTCCTGCTGGTACGCGGTGTGCAGTCTGACGTGGTGACTCCCGAAGGAGCCGCGGCATTTCGGGAGCTGGTGCCGCACGCGCAGTTGGTCGAGATCGGTGGTGCGGCGCATACCGCGGCCGGTGACGACAATGACGCCTTCACCGACGCGGTCGCCAAATTCGTGTTGGAGACTCGGCGATAAGGTCCGAATCCGCTGTGACTAGATGTACTTCGGCTTGCGCTTCTCGACGAATGCGTTGACGCCCTCGATGCCCGCCGGGCTGTTCGCCGCGGCGGCGATCGCATCGCGTTCATAGTCGAGCTGTTCGCTGAGCGTCGCCGAATTCGATCGCGTCAGTAGCGATTTGATGCTCGCGTAGGTGGATCGTGGTCCTACGGTGAAGCTTCGGGCCAGGTTCATGGCCTCGTCGCGCACCTGCTCGTCGTCGACCAAGCGGCTGAGGATGCCGAGTCGCACGGCCTCGTCAGCGGTGAGAATCGCGTCGGTGAGCAGGATTTCGCGCGCCCGCCCCGCACCGACGATGCGTGGCAACGTCCACGACATCCCGCCGTCCGGGCTCAGACCGATGCCCGGATAGGCCGGACGCAATGTGGTGCTCGGCCCGCCGATAGCGATATCGGCCGCACACACCAGGCTCATCCCGGCTCCCGCCGCCCAGCCCTGCACTCCGACCACCACCGGCACGGTCGTCTCGTCGAGCGCCCGCATAAATTCGTGCAGCACCGTCGCCAGCCCGTGAATATGCCCCGCCCGGTCCTCCGCCTCGGCAAACCCCCGCACATTCCCACCCGCACAGAAGTTCGCCCCGCTCCCCGTCAACACCACGGCCCCCACCTCACGCCCCGCCGCCCGCAACGCCTCCGTCCCCGCGGTGATCCCCCCGAAGTCCATGGAAGTGCCATTGGCGGCAGTAGCAATCGTGATCTGCAGAACGCCATCCGCAATGGTGACGTACTCGGTTTGCGCAGTGGAGGTCATGCCAAGCACCTTAGCTAGCCGTCGAGTCCGCGCACCATGCGGACTTCGATGGATGGGGTGAAGGCTTCTACTCGGGTGGTGCCGTCGAGTTCGAAGCCATGTTTGCGGTAGAAGGCTTGGGCGCGTGGGTTTTTCTCGAAGACCCAGAGGGAGCAGGGGGTGTCGGGCGTTAGGGCGGCGCGGATGAGGTCGTGGGCAACGCCGGTGCCGTACCAGGCGGCGCGGACGTAGAGGGCGTTGAGTTCGGTTGGTGTTACCGGGGATTCGTCGCGGGAGGCGCTGACGCATGCGAAGCCGATGACGGCATTGTCGACCAGCGCGACATGGGTGCTGCTCGGATTGCGGACTCGAATGCGTTCCCATTGCTCGGCCCGGCGGTCGACGTCGAAGGCGTTCAGTACGTGGTCCGGGACCAGGTTCCGGTAGGCCTCACGCCAGCAGGTGATATGGCATTCGGCGAGGCTGTGGACGTGTTCGGCGGCGAGTGGGGCTATGCGCCAGACGGGCTGGGTCATGGTCACCATCGTTGTCGAAGGGCATCGTCGATGGCCAGGGACCGAGGATGCGGCGGACAAGACTACGCCCCGAGCACCGGATGGTGTCGGGGCGTAGTCGGTCTGTAGTTGGATCGGCCTCGCGGCAGATCAGCCGCGAACGACCTTTCCTGCCTTCAGGCAGGAGGTGCACACGTTCATGCGGCGGGTATTGCCCGGGGCGACCTGGGCACGCACGGTCTGGATGTTCGGGTTCCAACGACGGTTGGTACGCCGGTGCGAGTGCGAGACCGACTTCCCGAAGCCGGGGCCCTTGGCGCAGACGTCGCAGACGGCAGCCATAGTCGCGAACTCCTTCATGTCATGTGGGGACCGCTGCACGTTGGCAGCATGTCCGGAAACGATGTCTTAATGCCCTGCCGACTGACGTCGGCCAGCGCTAACCGGCCTCGGCCGCGCTAGGCAACCCTGCAAGGGTAGCTGGCGGGGCCCGTATCCGCCAAACCGGGTCATGGAGCCACGGCCCCTTGCACCTCCGATCGTAGTCGATCGGTGTCGCCGATCGACTGTCGGTATCGCCAGCTAACCTGGCGAACGGTGGCGGGTCCTTTCGAGCGACCCGTAAGCAATCGCAAGTGGGCGTGCAGGTGGCACGGCGGCGTGGACGATCGCGGAGAGAGGTGGCGGTGCCCGGAGTGCGGGACATGATGAGCGATGGCCGCGGTGACACAGATCTTCCGCCCGCTGCCGGGCCCAATGCTCTGGACGGCGCGGCGTTGCTGCGCTGGGGCCGGATCTGCCTCGCGGGTCTCGAGCAGCGGCGCGAGGAGATCAACGCGCTCAATGTCTTTCCCATTGCCGATGCCGATACCGGCACGAACATGCTCGCGACGATGCGAGCGGCAATGCAGGCCGTCGATGCCGTGGTGATCTCCGCGCACGGGTCCTGGAAGCCGGATGGTGACGGTGCTGCGGGGACCGCACTGTCCACGCACGATGTGGCCGCCGCGATGTCACGCGGGGCGACGCTCGGTGCGCGGGGCAATTCCGGAATCATTCTTTCGCAGGTGCTGCGGGGGATCGCCGAGGCGGCGCGCGGTGGGCCGCTGACGGCGCAAACGCTGCGTGAAGCGCTGGCCACGGCCTCGGCGCTGGTGCGTGAATCGTTGAGTGTGCCGGTCGAGGGCACGATTCTCACCGTCCTGGATCGCGCGGCGGACTGTGCCGCGGCCTGTCCGGAGTCCATGGTGGCCGAGGTCGCGGTGGCGGCGGCCGACGGTGCGGCAAAGGCGCTCGCTGACACGCCCTCCCAGCTCGGGGTGCTGCGCGCGGCCGGCGTGGTCGATGCGGGTGCGCGTGGGCTCGTCGTGCTGCTCGACAGTCTCGTCGTGGTCACCCTTGGGGCGACGCCCACTCGCCCGCAGTACGTGCGGGGTGAGTTCATATCCGAGTCCGACCTCGAACGCGACGACCCGAATCCCCTCGCAAATGGAGCGTATGGCGACTCCGCACGGCACCGGAGTGCCGGACTGCAAGGCACTGCCGCAAGACAGGGCAGCGCCGGACCGCACAACGACTCCGCCGCCCCGGACAGCGCTGAACCGCACTTCGAGGTGATGTACCTCCTCGCCGACACCGACGACCAGCGCATCGCCGACCTCCGAGATCGTCTCGCTGAACTGGGCGACTCCGTCGTGGTCGTCGGCGACGGTGCGGGCTCCTGGTCCGCACACGTGCATTGCGCCGACGCCGGAGCCGCCGTCGAAGCGGGCATAGCCACGGGCACTCTGAGCGATATCCGCATCGAAAGCTTCGCCATCACCGCCCGCCCCGCCGCGGCTGGACCGAGCGCAGCTGGAGATGCCAGGTCTGATCGCGATGGTCCCGCGGATCGCGGGGTGCTGGCCGTGGTGGCGGGTGACGGCGCGGCGGCGCTCTTCGAAGCCGGAGGAGCCGTGGTGCTCAGCGGCGACGGCACAGTCACCAGTGCCGCGCTGCTGGCCGCGATCCGGCAGCTGCCGAATCGGGAGGTGCTGGTACTGCCGAATGGTGCGCTGCCCGCGCACGAGCTGGTCGCCGTTGGTGTCGCGGCGCGTGACGCGTACCGCGACGTGCTGCTGTTGCCGAGCGGATCCATGGTGCAGGGGTTGGCGGCGCTGGCCGTGCACGATTGTGGGCGGATCGCGGTGGACGACGCCTTCGCGATGTCGGAAGCGGCGGCCGCTACCCGGTGGGGATCGGTGCGCGCCGCCACCGAGCGGGCGCTCACCATGGTCGGCACCTGCGAGACGGGCGACGGACTCGGCCTGGTCGGCCACGATGTGGTGGTGATCGGCCAGGACGTGCGCAGCGCGGGCCGGACTCTGCTCGACCGGATGCTCGCCTTCGGTGGCGAGCTGGTCACCTTATTGATGGGCGCGGCGGCCCCCGCCGAACTCGCGGCCGACCTGGCCGCGCATATCGCCGACGGCTTTCCCGGCGTCGAGGTGAGCGTGTATTCCGGTGGGCAGCACGCGGATCTGGTGCAGATAGGGGTGGAATAGGGATATGGCGACACTCAATGATCGGCTGGACCACCTGCTCGGCGTGAAGGCAGCCGAGCCGTTGGCCGACGCCTTCGACATGCACACCGTCGAGGATCTGTTGCGGCACTACCCATTACGGTATGCCACGCAGGGACAGCCGCTCACCCAGGAGCAGCCGGAAGAGGGCGCGCACATCACCGTCATCGGCCGGGTGACGAAAACCGAGCTGCGGCCGATGAAGAACCGCAGGGGCAGACTGCTCAAGGTCGCCCTCGACACCGGCTCGGTCGCCCCGATCGACATCACCTTCTTCAACGGCGACAAGGTGAGTTACCTTGTCCGCGAGGGTGTCCGGGCGATGATGTCGGGTACCGTGCACTGGTGGCGGCCGGACCGCTGGAATCTCTCGCATCCCGACTACCTGATCCTGCCCGAGAAGGAAGAGGGCTCGATCGAGAATCTCACCTCGGTGCGCGGCGGCGGTGCACTGCGCGGACTGGCGCAGAGTGCGAAAGGTAAAGAGGGAGTGGATGTCTCGTTCTTCGAACGGGAATTCATCCCGGTGTATCCGGCGACCGCCAAGGTGCAGAGCTGGGATCTGCTGGCCTGCGTGCGGCAGGTGCTCGATCAGCTCGACCCGATCGACGACCCGCTGCCGAGCGAGCTGCGCGAGGACCGTGGCCTGGTACTGGTCTCCGACGCACTGCGCCTGATCCACCTGCCCGAGCGCAAGTCCGATATCGAACAGGCCAGGGAGCGTTTGCGTTTCGATGAGGCGCTGGCCCTGCAACTCGTGCTCGCCGAGCGGCGACACGATGCGCAGGCGCGGATGGCGCGGCCGTGTGCGCCGCGATCAGACGGTATCGCAGCGGCTTTCGACACCCGCCTGCCCTTCGAACTGACCGAGGGGCAACAGCAGGTGATCTCGGAGATCTCCGACGATCTCTCGCGCAGCCATCCGATGCATCGGCTGCTGCAGGGTGAGGTGGGTTCGGGCAAGACGATCGTCGCGCTGCATGCGATGTTGCAGGTGGTCGACGCCGGACAGCAATGTGCGCTGCTCGCACCGACGGAAGTTCTTGCCGCCCAACACTATCGGTCGCTGCGCGCGATGCTCGGTGATCTCGGTACCGCCGGTGAGCTCGGCGCCGCCGATCGGGCGACCAAGGTGGTGCTGGTGACCGGCTCGATGTCGGCGTCGGCGAAGAAGGCGGCACTGCTCGACGCGGTCACCGGCGAGGCGGGCATCGTAATCGGCACGCATGCGCTGATCCAGGACGCGGTGGAGTTCTTCGACCTGGGCATGGTGGTCGTCGACGAACAGCACCGGTTCGGTGTCGAGCAGCGGGATGCGTTGCGTGCCAAGGCGAAAACCGGCGCCAGCCCACACCTGCTCGTCATGACCGCGACCCCGATACCCCGCACTATCGCCATGACCACCCTCGGCGATCTGGAGACCTCGACGCTCACCCAGCTGCCCCGCGGCCGCTCGCCGATCGTGTCCAAGGTTGTACCGCGCAAACAGCATCCGAACTGGGTGGACCGTGCCTGGGAACGCATACTGGAGGAGGTCGGGGCCGGACGGCAGGCCTATGTGGTGTGCTCGCGCATCGGCGATGACGAGGAGAGCGGCAAGAGCCGAAACGGCAAGAAGTCCGGCAAGTCGAACGACGGCGCGGAGAAGGAAGGACCGACCACAGCCGCGGCCGTCGAGGTCTTCGACATGCTGCGCACCGGCCCGCTCGCGAACGTCCGGGTGGGTCTGCTGCACGGCAGGCTGCCGACCGATGAAAAAGACCAGGTGATGCGGGCGTTCAATGACGGCGATATCGATGTGCTGGTCTGCACCACCGTCGTCGAGGTCGGCGTCGACGTCCCGAACGCGACCGTAATGGTCATCGTGGACGCGGACCGCTTCGGCGTCAGCCAGTTGCATCAGCTGCGCGGACGGATCGGCCGCGGCAAACATCCCGGCCTGTGTCTGCTCATCACCGATGCCGGTCCCACCGGCACCGCGATGGCCCGCCTCGACGCGGTCGCCGCCACCACCGACGGCTTCGAACTCGCGGTCCTCGACCTGCGCCAACGCCGTGAAGGTGATGTCCTCGGTGCCGCCCAATCCGGCACCGCGCGCTCACTACGGCTGCTCTCCCTGCTCGACGACCTCGAAGTCATCACCACCGCACAGGAACTCGCGCGCGAGGTCGTGAAAGCCGACCCCGGGCTACAGCAGCATCCGGGATTGGCGAGCATGATGCGCGCCGCCGTCGACTCCGAACGCATCGAATATCTGGCCAAGTCCTGATCCAGAGCTCGTCGGTCAACGTCCGATCCGCGGGTAGGGCAGATCCGTACTCATATGTTCGGTGACCGCGAGTGGACTGCCGATCTGCGGGAACGCGCGCTGGAGGCAGGAGGGGCGCTCGCAGACCTTGCAGCCCGCGCCGATCGGCACCGCGGCGGCCGGATTGTCCAGTTGCAGGCCGGTGGAATACACCAGCCGGTCGGCGTATTCGATATCGCAACCCAGGCCGATCGCGAAATCCTTTGTGGCCGTGCCGAATCCGTGTGGCGCCGCCAATGCGGTTCGAGCGATCCACAGGTAGCGGCGGCCGTCGGGCATCGCGGCGATCTGGGTCAGGACTCGGCCGGGATCGGCGAAGGCCTTGTGCACCACCCAGAGCGGGCAACTGCCCCCGACTCGGGAGAAGTGGAATGCGGTGGCGGACTGGCGTTTCGAGATATTGCCCGCGCGGTCGGTGCGGACGAGGAAGAACGGGACGCCGCGCTGCCCCTGCCGCTGTAAGGTGCTCAACCGGTGGCAGATCGTCTCGAAGCCGACCTCGAAACGCAAACTGAGCAGATCGATGTCGTAGCGCAGCTCTTCGGCCGACCGCAGAAAGCGGCCGTAGGGCAGCACCAGTGCGCCCCCGAAATAGTTGGCCAAACCGATCCGCGCCAACGTCCGAGATTCGCCGGTGAGCGACGGTGTTTCGGCCAGCACGGCATCCAGGTCCTTGCCGTACAACAGAAATCCGAGTGTGGTGGCGATCTGGAAGGCGCGCTGCCCCGGGCGAAGCCGCCGTGCCAGGGTCAGCGTGCGGCTATCGGGATCGTAATGCCGTTTCGGGATGGACGGATCCGCGCCATCACCGCGCACCAGCACGGTCACTCCCGCGCGCTCCTCGGCCACCCTGGCGAGTTGCCGATCGAGCGAGCCGATGCTCAGGCCGCACTCCTCGAAGAGCTGTTCGGCCGCGTGATCGAGTTGGGCGATGTGATTGTGGTGGTCGTAGAAGAAGTCCCGCACATCCTCGTAGGGCATGGGCACACCGGGAGCACCGGTCGGTGCGGCGACCCGAGCGGAGAGCAGATCGAGTTGATCGCTCGCGGCGCGCAGTCGCCGATGCATCGCGACGACGATCCGGGCGACCTCCGGTAGGCGCGTCGCGAGTTCCTCCACCTCGGTCAGTGGCGCGCTGTCGCCGCCCGCCGCGTCCACCAGCACCTCGTGTAGATCCGACACCAAGCGGGCATCGGAGTCGGCGGCGAAAAATTGCACGTCGAGGTCGAAGGTGGAGTTGAGCTTCAGCAACACCGGAATGGTGAGCGGTCGCTGGTCGCGCTCGAGCTGGTTGAGGTAGCTGGGCGATAGATCGAGAGATTTCGCCAGTGCCGCCTGGGTCATCCGCCGTTCCTCGCGCAACCGTCTCAGTCGGGCGCCCGCGTACATCTTGCGCACCGCAAGATGGTAGCCCCCAGAATTCGCAATCATCGCAAAATGCGTATTTCTCGCCCGCAGAAATCTGCTTTTGCAAGGGATTTTGCCATTGATCAATCCTGCGTAGCGTGCGAAGCGGGGCAGCTGGCCCTCGTCTGGAACCGGAGGATGGATGAAGACACACATCGTACGCGCTCGCGCCGCCGCCGAGGACTTTCCGCGCTCGGAACATCTGGCCACCAAGATTGCCGAGGTCGCCGCGGATCCGGTCGAGGTGAGCGCCGAAGTGACCGAGATGATCGTGAATCGGATCATCGACAACGCCGGCGTCGCCGCGGCCGCGCTGGTCCGCCGCCCGGTGGCGAGCGCGCGGGCGCAGGCGCTGGCGCAGCCGTACGCGCCAAGGCCGGGTCGGGCGGGTGCCACCGTCTTCGGTATATCCGCTCCGGACCGGGTGTCGCCGGAGTGGGCCGCGTGGGCCAATGGAGTCGCGGTGCGCGAACTCGACTTTCACGACACCTTCCTCGCGGCCGAGTACTCGCATCCGGGCGACAACATTCCGCCGATCCTCGCCGTCGCCCAGCACACCGGGCGCAGCGGCGCCGAGCTGATCCGTGGTCTGGCCACGGGTTATGAGATCCAGATCGACCTGGTACGCGGAATCTGCCTGCACGAGCACAAGATCGATCACGTCGCGCACCTCGGTCCGTCCGTCGCCGCCGGCATCGGGACGCTACTCGGGCTCGATACCGAGACGATCTATCAGGCGATCGGGCAGGCGCTGCACACCACCAGCGCGACCCGGCAATCCCGCAAAGGCGAAATCTCCAGTTGGAAGGCGTACGCGCCCGCGTTCGCCGGGAAGATGGCGGTGGAGGCGGTGGATCGTGCCATGCGCGGTGAGGGTGCGCCCGCGCCGATCTGGGAGGGCGCGGACGGCGTCATCGCCTGGCTGCTCGGCGGGCCGGACACGGAATACCGAGTGCCGCTGCCGGGTCCGGGCGAAGCGAAGCGCGCCATCCTGGACAGCTACACCAAAGAACATTCGGCCGAATACCAAAGCCAGGCACCGATCGATCTCGCACGTCGAATGCGTTCACGCATCGGCGATCTCGATCAGATCGCCACGATCGTGCTGCACACCAGTCATCACACCCATGTGGTGATCGGCACCGGATCCGGCGATCCGCAGAAGTTCGATCCGCGGGCCAGTCGGGAGACGCTCGACCATTCCGTGCCCTATATCTTCGCGGTCGCGCTGCAAGACGGCGGCTGGCACCACGAGCGGTCGTATGCGCCCGAGCGCGCACGTCGGGCGGATACCGTCGCGCTGTGGCGCAAGATCTCGACCGTCGAGGATCCGGTGTGGACCCGCCGCTATCACGCCAGTGATCCGAATGAAAAGGCGTTCGGGGCACGGGCTGTCGTGACTCTGAAGAGCGGTGAGACGATCGTCGACGAACTCGCGGTCGCCGATGCGCATCCGCTCGGCGCGCGACCGTTCGCCCGCGATCAGTACCTCGCGAAGTTCCGAATGCTCGCCGAAGGGGTCATCGATCCCGCGGAGCAGGAACGTTTTCTCGACGCGGTGCAGCGCACGCCAGCGTTGGCCCCCGGTGAGCTGGATCAGCTGACGTTCACGGTATCGCCCGAGGTCCTCGGCCGAGCGCCGGTAGCGCGGGACGGGATCTTCTGATGCGCGCCCTACTCCTCGCCCCAGACCAGCGCCTGCGCTGCGATCACGTCGGTGCCGTTGAAGGTGACGGCGGGCGATCCGTGCAGCCGGTAGCCCTGATCGAGCAGTCCACTGATCCGTTCGCAGAAGGTGGCGTCGTCGACGCCGGTGATCAGTCGGTAGCGCAGGGGACGATCCTCGGGCCCACCCGTCACTCGGCCACCACCGCTCATCGAATCGCTGCTCATGTGCCCAGCGTAGGGCGGTGGCCGCGGTGACGGGACTGCTGGCCGCTGCGACGAGCGCGGCCGATAAGCGTGCGGCGATGCGGGCCGGATTGGCCTCCGGGCAGATCCAGCGCTGGCCAGGGGCATTCAATCCGTTGGTGGCCACGTTGATTCAGGAGCTCGGCTTCGAGGGTGTCTATGTCTCCGGAGCGGTGGTTTCGGCCGAACTTGCGCTACCGGATATCGGGCTGACCACGCTCACCGAGGTGACCGCGCGGGGACAGCAGATCGCGCGGGTGACCGATCTACCGGTGCTCATCGATGCCGATACCGGTTTCGGTGAGCCGATGAATGCGGCGCGCACGGTGACCCTGCTCGAAGATGCCGGGTTGGCGGGTTGCCATATCGAGGATCAGGTGAATCCCAAGCGCTGCGGTCATCTCGACGGCAAGGCGGTGGTTCCGGTCGCCGAGATGGTTCGCCGCTTGCGTGCCGCGGTCTCGGCCCGACGAGATGCGAACTTCGTCATCTGCGCGCGGACCGATGCGCGGGGGACCGAAGGGCTGGACGCGGCGATCGACCGAGCCAAGGCGTACGCCGACGCGGGCGCGGATCTCATCTTCACCGAGGCGCTGGCCGATGTCACCGAATTCGCCGAGTTCCGTGCGGCGGTGGATATTCCGTTGCTGGCGAATATGACCGAGTTCGGCAAGTCGGAGTTGTTGTCGGCTAGGACGCTGGCGGACCTCGGCTACAACGCCGTCATCTATCCGGTGACCACGCTGCGCCTGGCGATGTATGCGGTCGAGCGGGGTTTGCGTGAAATCGCCGACACCGGAACGCAATCCGGTCTGCTGGGGGAGATGCAGCACCGGGCGCGGCTCTACGAATTGCTGGATTACCAACGGTACAACGACTTCGATTCCGGAATCTTCAATTTCACCGTGAGCGAGTAGACGATGACTGAAATCAAGAAGGGCCTGGCCGGGGTGGTGGTCGACACCACCAGCATCTCCAAGGTTGTGCCCGAGACCAATTCGCTGACCTATCGCGGCTATGCGGTGCAGGATCTGGCACAGCACTGTGGTTTCGAGGAGGTCGCGTATCTGCTGTGGTACGGCGAGCTGCCCGATGCCGCCCAGCTCCAACTGCTGTGTCAACGTGAACGCGCACAGCGGCGCGTCGATCGGTCGATCCTGTCACTGATCGAGAAGATGCCGGACAACTGTCATCCGATGGATGTGGTCCGGACGGTGGTCAGTTACCTCGGCGCGGAAGATCCGGATCTCGATGCCGTGCACGATGATCGGGAGCTGTTGGCGAAGGCGCTGCGATTGACTGCGGTGCTGCCCACGGTGGTCGCCGCCGATATGCGCCGCCGTCGTGGGCTTGATCCCATTGCGCCGCATTCACATCTGGGCTTCGCGGAGAACTTCCTGAATATGTGCTTCGGGAAGGTTCCGGATTCGCACATCGTGCGCGCCTTCGAGATTTCGCTGATCCTGTACGCGGAGCACAGTTTCAACGCATCAACCTTCGCCGCGCGGGTGGTCACCTCGACTCGGTCGGATATGTACAGCGCGATCACCGCGGCGATCGGCGCGCTCAAGGGTCCCCTGCACGGTGGCGCCAATGAGGCAGTCATGCACATGATGCTGGAGATCGGTGAGCCCGAACTGGCTGCGGAGTGGGTGCGCGCCAAGCTATCCGGCAAGCAGATGGTGATGGGGTTCGGGCATCGCGTCTATAAGAACGGCGACTCGCGGGTGCCGACGATGCGCGAAGCCCTCGGCCGAATTGCCGAGGTAACCGGTGGCCAGCGCTGGTTGCGCATGTATACCGCGCTGGAGCAGGCCATGGCCGAGGCCACCGGCATCGAGCCCAATCTCGACTTCCCCGCCGGTCCCGCCTACTACCTGATGGGCTTCGATATCGACATCTTCACACCCATCTTCGTGATGAGTCGCATCACCGGGTGGACCGCCCACATCATCGAGCAGTCCGCCGCCAACGCCCTCATTCGTCCGCTATCGGAATACGTCGGGGTGCCGCAGCGGGAACTGCTGGTCTCCGGGTCGGCGCGCTGACTCCGCACGTGATCCCGTCGAAGCACGCTTCAACCAAGCGATTGTTTGGTGTAATCGGTGAGATCGAATCGACCGATGCGCCCATCGCATGGGCACAAGGAAGCGAGCGAACCGAATGCCGAGCCCCGACGAGATCGTCACCGCCATGTGCCGCAGCTGGGCCGATCCCGACCCGGACCAGATCAGCGCGTTCTTCGCCGAAGACGCTGTCTACCACAACATTCCGATGGAGCCCATCCGCGGCCGCGCCGCCATCCGCGACTTCATCGCCGGTTTCCTCAGCACCTTCGAATCCATCGACTTCGATATCCACCATCAGGTCGCCACCGGCGATATCGTCATGAACGAGCGCACCGACACCCTCCGTGGCCTCGGCAAAGACACCCCGCTCCCGGTAGTGGGTGTCTTCGAAGTCGCCGATGGCGCCATCACCGCTTGGCGGGACTACTTCGACATGGCCGCCATAAACCGAGCCTTCGGTACCGACGCCGCCGAATAGATCATCGACGATGTCGTCGTCGACTGCTGCCCGGGAAAGATCTTCGGGGAATCGGGAACCGAATCGGTCGGGTATGCGTCGAATAGGGCATCGGGGGTGATATCTGATGGCGACGTATGAGGAGGGGTTACGCATGGATCGTTGCTCGGGATGTCATACGGCTTGGCGACGGGGATTGGGTGCCCGGTCGCGGATGCGGCCGATTGTGCGCAATGGCGAGGTTTGTGACAGAAACCCGCCCCGCCGCCGGTTGCGGCCGTTTCCTGGGGCCGAATCTCATTGATGCGTAGTTTGTTTCGTTGATGGCGCGGGATGCGGTCGACCACCCATCCTGCGCCGATACGCCCGCCCCCCGCGAACGGGGAGGGCGGGCGTACGCAATGATTCCGAGAAGCCTCAGCGCACCGCGGCCGCGGCAGCGACCAGATTGCGCAACGACGCCTCGACCTCAACCGGCCCTCGCGTCTTCAGCCCGCAGTCCGGATTGACCCAGAGTCGTTCGGCGGGAACGGCTTTCAACGCCGCGCGTAGCGAAGCGGTGATCTCCTCCACACTCGGCACCCGAGGTGAGTGAATGTCGTACACACCGGGTCCGACGCCGAGGTCGAAGCCACGAGCGTTGAGGTCGTCCAGCACTTCCATATGCGAACGCGCCGCCTCGATCGACGTCACATCGGCATCGAGCCCGGCGATCGCATCGATGACCTCACCGAACTCCGAATAGCAGAGATGGGTGTGGATCTGGGTGGCATCCGATACCCCTGAGGTCGCCAGCCGGAACGCTCCGACCGACCACTCCAGGTACTCGCCCTGGTCGGCCGCTCGCAGCGGCAGCAGCTCCCGCAGTGCGGGCTCGTCGACCTGGATGATCCGAATGCCCGCGGCCTGCAGATCGACCGTCTCGTCCCGGATCGCCAGCGCCACTTGGTGCGCCGAATCCGCCAACGGCTGGTCATCGCGCACGAACGACCAGGCCAAAATCGTCACCGGGCCGGTGAGCATGCCCTTGACCGGCTTATCGGTCAGTGATTGCGCGTAGCTGATCCAGTCGACGGTCATCGGCGCGGGTCGGGCCACATCGCCGAACAGGATCGGCGGCCGCACGCAGCGGGTGCCGTAGGACTGCACCCAGCCCGCTTCGGTGGCGGCGAATCCGTCGAGTTGTTCGGCGAAGTACTGCACCATGTCATTGCGCTCCGGCTCACCGTGCACCAGCACGTCGAGGCCCAGTTTCTCCTGCAGCGCGATGACATCCGCGATCTCGGAGCGCATCCTGCGGACGTATTCGGACCTGTCGATCTCGCCCTTGCGCAGTGCCGCCCGCGCCAGCCGGATCGCCGAGGTCTGCGGATACGAACCGATCGTCGTGGTCGGCAACGACGGCAGCCGCAGCCGTTCGGCCTGCAGCGTCCGGCGCTGCTGCGCGGGTGCCCGTCGGGTGGCATCCGGACCGAGCGCCGCCAACCGCGCCCGGACCTGTGGATTGTCCAGCCTGGGATCGGTGCGCCTGGTGGCAAGGGCTGAACGGGCCGCAGCCAATTCAGCGGTGATCGCGTCGGGTCCTGCGCTCAGCGCGGTCGCGAGCGAACGCACCTCGGCGACCTTCTCCGCACCGAATGCCAGCCACGAACGCAGCCGCTCGTCGAGGCCGGTTTCGGGCGCCAGCGTGTAGGGCACGTGCAGCAGCGAGCAGGAACTGGACACCGCAACGGCTTTCGCGCAGCCCAGCAGTGCGCCGAGTGTCGCCAGGACCTGATCCAGGTCGGCGCGCCAGACATTTCGGCCATCGACCACACCCGCGACCAGCAGCTTGTTCGCCAGCGCTGGTACGCCTGCGACTTCGGTGAGATCGGCGGCACCGGTGAAATCCAGTGCGATGCCTTCGATTTCCGTCGCGGCCAGCGCGGCCAGCGCCGGGCCCGGCTTGCCGAAGTAAGTGGCCACCAGCAGCGCCGGACGATCCGTCGCGGCCGACAGTTCGGCGTAAGTGCGCTGTACCAGCTCGATCTCGTCGGCGGTCAGATCGGTGACCACGACCGGTTCGTCGAACTGCACCCACTCCGCACCGGCCACGGCCAGCAGCCGCAACAGCTCACGGTAGAGCGGTACCAACTCGTCGAGTCGATCCAGTGCGGCACCGTCGGTCGCCTTCGCCAGCTTCAGGAAGGTGATCGGACCGACCACCACCGGCCGCGCGGGCAGCCCGAGGGCAAGCGCCTCCTGTAGCTCATCCAGCACCTTCGACGGGTGCAGCGAGAACACCGTTTCCGGGCCGATTTCCGGCACCAGATAGTGGTAGTTGGTATCGAACCACTTGGTCATTTCCAGGGGCTCGACCGTATCGGTACCGCGCGCCGCCGCGAAGTAGCGATCCAGCGGATCGGCGATTCCGGCCACCCGGGGCGGCAGCGCTCCGAGCAGGACGGCGGTATCGAGCACCTGGTCGTAATAGGAGAAGGTGCCGACCGGAATGGCATCCAGTCCGGCTGATCGTAATTCGGTCAGCTGGTTGCGCCGCAGATCGCGGGCGATCGCGTGCAGTTGCTCGGCGTCGATGCGCCCGGCCCAGTAGGACTCGGTGGCGCGTTTGAGCTCACGGTGCGGCCCCACCCGCGGGAGACCGAGAACCGTTGCGGTGAACGGGTTATGCGAAACAGTCACGAATTTCTCCAGTGCTGAGATCGAAGACCATCGCCATACGAGCTCGCGGAGACCAAGTGACGTGCCGGATATCCAACGACTGGAAAACCAAACGATAGAGCCCGACAGGTCGCACAGGTGGTCCGCGCGCCCAATCCACGAGGCGGTGGCCGTCGGATACGGCGTATCCGACACGGCTGGCAGGTCTTCGGACTTGCGGGCACGGGCCTTCTGGCCGACCCCATACGGGGCTCACCTACTGGCCGTCGCTTCCCGGGGGTTGCCCAGTGCTGATGACGGCGGTCGTTCCTGCATACCGCTGCGGGACAGTCCCGGATTCTCACCGGGTTCCCTCTCGTCCGCACACCGGAGTTCCGGCGGGCGAACTCGACTCCGTTAACGCGACGTCGGGGCTCCATCTCGTCTGCGCACGGCGAACCAGCTGCGTCAACCAGCATAGGCGGCCGCGCAATCGGATTGTCACCGCGTTCGATGCATCGCGCGTTTGCGAAGTTGTCGCCAGACGCACTCGAGTCGACGGTGGCACCTGCCCGCACTTGTGACCGCGACGGACGGTGGGATGTGTCGGTGGGATGAACAAAACTTCGCAACTCTGCTAGGACTTGTTGTGAAGATTCCGCGAATGGGACTTCCCTGTGAGGGCACGATTCCGGGCCGGGTACCTTGGTTCAATGTTCTCGAAAGTCTTGGTTGCCAATCGTGGCGAGATCGCTATCCGGGCCTTCCGCGCGGCCTACGAACTCGGCATCGGGACGGTCGCCGTTTTCCCGTACGAGGATCGCAACTCGGTCCACCGGTTGAAGGCCGCAGAGTCCTACCAGATCGGAGAACAGGGACACCCGGTCCGGGCGTACCTGTCGATCGAGGCGATTATCGCGGCAGCAAAGTCCGCCGGTGCCGACGCCATCTACCCCGGCTACGGCTTCCTGTCCGAGAACCCGGACCTCGCGGCGGCCTGTGCGCGTGAGGGCATCACCTTCATCGGCCCCTCCGCCGCGGTCCTCGAACTCGCGGGTAACAAGGCCCGCGCGATCGAGGCGGCCAGGGCGGCGGGACTGCCGGTGCTGCGTTCGAGCGCGCCATCGGCCGATGTCGAGGAATTGCTCGCGGCCGCGCAGGAGCTGGACTACCCGATCTTCGTCAAGGCCGTCGCTGGCGGCGGCGGCCGCGGTATGCGGCGGGTCGCCGATCCGGCACAGCTGCGCGAATCGATCGAGGCCGCGTCCCGCGAGGCGGAGTCGGCGTTCGGGGATCCGACGGTCTTCCTGGAGCAGGCCGTGGTGAACCCGCGCCATATCGAGGTGCAGATCCTGGCCGACCAGCACGGCAATGTCATGCACCTGTTCGAGCGCGACTGTTCGGTGCAGCGCCGCCACCAGAAGGTGATCGAACTCGCGCCCGCGCCGAACCTGGATCCCGCACTGCGCGAACGTATTTGCGATGACGCGGTCGCTTTCGCCCGCCAGATCGGCTACAGCTGCGCTGGCACCGTCGAATTCCTGCTCGACGAGCGCGGTAACCACGTCTTCATCGAGATGAACCCGCGCATCCAGGTCGAGCACACGGTGACCGAGGAGATCACCGATGTCGACCTGGTGCAATCCCAGCTGCGCATCGCCGCGGGGGAGACCCTGGAACAGCTCGGCCTGAGCCAGGACAAGGTCAGCATCCGCGGTGCGGCCCTGCAGTGCCGGATCACCACCGAGGATCCGGCCAATGGCTTCCGCCCCGATACCGGCCGCATCACCGCCTATCGCACCCCCGGCGGCGCGGGTATCCGCCTCGACGGCGGCGCGAACCTGGGCGCGGAGATCGGCGCCTACTTCGACTCGATGCTGGTGAAGCTCACCTGCCGCGGTCGCGATCTGCCCGCGGCGGTGACCAGGGCCAGCCGCGCGCTCGCGGAGTTCCGCATCCGCGGCGTCACCACGAATATCCCGTTCCTGCTCGCGGTGCTCGACGATCCGGACTTCAAGGCGGGCCGGGTCACCACCTCGTTCATCGATGAGCGCCCGCAGTTGCTGACCCTGCGCGGGTCGGCCGACCGCGGCACCAAGATTCTGAACTACCTGGCCGATATCACCGTGAACAAGCCGCACGGCGAACGCCCGACCACGGTGTACCCGCACGACAAGTTGCCCGCCATCGATCTGAGCGTGCCCCCGCCGGACGGTTCCCGCCAACGTCTGCTCCGGCTAGGTCCCGAGGGCTTCGCCCAGGCGCTGCGTGCGCAGAAGGCCGTCGGCGTCACCGACACCACTTTCCGCGACGCGCACCAGTCGCTGCTGGCCACGCGGGTACGCACCAACGGTCTGCTCGGTGTGGCCGGACATGTCGCACGCCTGACACCCGAACTGCTCTCCATCGAGGCTTGGGGCGGCGCGACTTACGATGTGGCGCTGCGCTTCCTGTTCGAGGATCCGTGGGAGCGGCTGGCCGCGCTGCGTGAGGCGGTGCCGAATATCTGCCTGCAGATGCTGTTGCGCGGACGCAATACGGTCGGCTACACGCCCTACCCGGAGCAGGTGACGCGCGCGTTCGTGCAGGAGGCGACCGACACCGGTATCGACATCTTCCGCATCTTCGACGCGCTCAACAATGTCGACCAGATGCGTCCGGCCATCGATGCGGTGCGCGAAACCGGTACGGCCATCGCGGAAGTCGCAATGAGCTACACCGGCGATCTGTCGAATCCAGACGAAAACCTCTACACCCTCGACTACTACCTCAAGCTGGCCGAGCAGATCGTCGACGCGGGCGCGCATGTGCTCGCCATCAAGGATATGGCGGGCCTGCTGCGCGCCCCGGCCGCCGCGACCCTGGTCGCCGCGTTGCGCAGCAACTTCGACCTGCCGGTGCATGTGCACACCCACGACACCCCGGGCGGTCAGCTGGCCACCTATCTGGCCGCCTGGCAGGCGGGTGCCGACGCGGTCGACGGTGCGAGCGCCGCGATGGCCGGAACCACCAGTCAGCCAGCACTTTCCGCGATCGTCGCGGCGGCGGCGCACAGCGAATTCGACACCGGCCTCAACTTGCAGAACGTCTGCGATCTGGAGCCGTACTGGGAGGCGCTGCGAAAGGTGTACGCGCCCTTCGAATCCGGGCTGCCCGCGCCGACCGGACGGGTGTACACCCACGAAATCCCCGGTGGTCAGCTGTCGAATCTGCGTCAGCAGGCCATCGCACTGGGCCTCGGTGACCGTTTCGAAGAGGTCGAGGCGAAATACGCTGCGGCGGACCGACTTCTGGGCCGTTTGGTGAAGGTCACCCCGTCGTCGAAGGTGGTCGGCGACCTCGCACTCGCACTGGTCGGCACCGGTGTCGACATCGAGAGCTTCGCCACCGATCCGGGCCGCTACGACATTCCGGATTCGGTCATCGGTTTTCTCCGTGGCGAACTCGGCAATCCGGCAGGCGGCTGGCCCGAGCCGTTCCGCAGCCGGGCACTGGCAGGGCGTGGTCCGGCCAAGCCGGAGACCCCGCTGACCCCCGCGGACGAGGCCGGACTCGCCGGTTCCTCCGAGCTGCGCCGCGCCACGCTCAACCGCCTGCTCTTCCCCGGTCCCGCCGCCGAATTCCTCGCGCACCGAGAAAAGTACGGCGACACCATGGGTCTGTCGGCCAACCAGTTCTTCTACGGTCTGCGCCGCGGCGAGGAACACCGTGTGCAGCTGGAGAAGGGCGTCACCCTGCTCATCGGGCTGGAAGCCATCTCCGAACCCGATGAGCGCGGTATGCGCACCGTCATGTGCATCATGAACGGCCAGCTGCGCCCGGTCGCGGTGCGCGACCGCTCGATCGCCAGTGATATCCCGGCCGCGGAGAAGGCCGATAAGACCAACCAGGGCCATATCGCGGCGCCGTTCGCGGGTGTGGTGACACTGGCTGTGTCCGAAGGTGATTCGATCGCGGCGGGCGATATCGTCGGCACTATCGAGGCGATGAAGATGGAGGCCGCGATCACCGCACCGCGCGCTGGCATCGTCGGCCGGGTCGCGATCGGCAAGGTACAGCAGGTCGAGGGTGGTGACCTGCTGGTCGAACTGACCGTGCGCGAGTCCCCGGCCGAATGACCCGGATCGTCGCGGGCACCGCGGGCGGGCGACGACTACGCGTCCCGCCCGCCGGTACCCGGCCCACCTCCGATCGGGTGCGTGAGGCGCTGTTCAGCGCGCTCGAGGCCCGCATCGACTTCGACGGCGTCCGGGTGCTGGACCTATATGCCGGATCCGGTGCGCTCGGACTGGAGGCGCTCTCGCGCGGCGCCACCAACGCGCTGCTCATCGAATCCGATCGCAAAGCCGCCGCGATCGTGCGCGGCAATATCGCCGATCTCGGGCTGCCCGGCGCCGAACTGCGCATCGGGTCCGTCGCCAGCGTCCTGGGCGGGGGCGGTGCGGGGGTGTACGACGTGGTCTTCTCCGATCCGCCCTACGACGTCGACACCGCGGCGGTCACCGCCGACCTGCGCGCGCTGATCGGACACGGCTGGCTCGCGCCCGGCGCACTCGTCGTCGTGGAGCGCTCGATCCGCTCACCCGAGATAGCCTGGCCCACAGGCTATATCCCGGCGAAGGCGCGCAAATACGGCGAAACCCGCCTCGAACTAGCTGAATTCGCCCCGGAGTAACTCCGTCGTCGCGGCGTCCGAGGTGGCGATCCGGCCTCCTGATACCGTCTGTCCATGGCAGGAGCGTTGTGCCCGGGCTCGTTCGACCCGGTGACCAATGGACATATCGACGTTTTCGCTCGGGCTGCGGCTCAGTTCGACGAGGTCGTGGTGACCGTCAGCATCAATCCCAAGAAGCAGGGCATGTTCAGCGTCGAGGAACGCATGGAGATGCTGCGCGAGGCCACCGCGCACCTGCCCAATGTGCGCGTGGAGTCCTGGCAGGGCCTGCTGGTCGACTTCGCGATGCAGGAGGGCCTCAGCGCGATCGTCAAGGGTCTGCGCGATGCCTCCGATTTCGGCTATGAACTGCAGATGGCTCAGATGAACAAGAAGCTCTCCGGTGTGGACACCTTCTTCATCGCCACCAACCCGGCCTTCAGCTACCTGTCCAGCTCACTGGTCAAAGAGGTGGCGGCCTACGGCGGCGACGTCACCGATATGCTCCCGCCCGCCGTCCACAAGCGCCTGCTCGATCGCCTCGCCGAACGTAAGGCGTAAATCGCGCCCTCGACATCAATTCGCCTCGGTCCCAAAGGGTTTGGAACCGAGGCGAATTGGTTGGGCCGACGACTTTACAACGGATTTCGTAAGCACATGGGTAGCTCGTCGGGTACACCCACATGATGAGTGGCGGTCAACCGCCGGCCCGGAACGTGAATCCGGCGTCACTGACGACCGGCAAAGTTCCGGGGAGGCGGCGGAGGATCAGAAGACCAGGCCGCGCAAGGCGAGGAAGCGCATGCCGCCGACCGCGGCGGTAATGGCGAGGATGGCCGACGCCTGGAACGCATCACCCATGCCGGGGGTCCACACCTCGAGCGCGGCCAGCGCGGCGGTGGTGATGCCGAGCCCGACCAGCGCCAGCCCGCCGCCCTCCCACTGTGCGGTGAACCAGCCGACCCGGCCCGCAGCGTGGAAGGTGAGCTGACGGTGCAGTTCATTGGCGATCACGGTGCTCACGATCGAGCCCGCGATATTGGCGACCAGGGGGCCGACGCCGTGCATCGCGAAGAACAGCAGCACATAGGCAACGTTGCTGGAACCACCGACCAGGGCGAAGCGGATCAGCTGAGCCAGCGCCCGATCGCCACGCAGGTACTGCATCAACTGCCCGAACCGAGCGGCCGTCGCCGTGCGTAGCACGGGGTAGGGGCCTGCCCACGGTGTGTACAGGCTGCTGGTCGGCAGCACCGTCGTCCGCGGTAGTTCCAGTACGGTCATTGTCTTTCCGATCCCACACGAGCCTTCGGTACGGATAACCGCGATGGTCATCGCATTCTTCCCGCCGACTCTCGAGCTGTTCCTCATGTATTGCTTGTTCAGTATGTACTGAACAATCGGAACATGTCAATCGTCGGAGCGAAGGATCCGCCCGGTTGGCCTCCTCTATCTCCACAGTCCCGGTCAGGGCCTGCGATCCACTTAAGAAGATCTTGTTTCGACCTCCTGGATAAATGTAACACCAAGTGGAGGCATATCCTCCACTTGTTTTTGTGGCGTACGAGACACCTGCACGACACACCGGTGGGAGACTCGGCACGAGCCGTGACGGGGGGCACACTGGGCGTCGGTGGAAATTTCGCCGTAGGTCTGCAGGAGAGTGGGGTAAGAGCATGTACCGCGTATTCGAAGCACTCGACGAGCTGGTCGCCATCGTCGAGGAAGCGCGTGGCATCCCGCCGACCCGCAGCTGCATCGTGCCGCGCGGTGATGTGCTCGAACTGCTCGATGACGTGCGCGATGCGTTGCCGGGCGAACTCGACGACGCCCAGGATGTGCTCGATCATCGCGACAAGATCGTCTCCGATGCCCGTTCGGCCGCCGACACGACGGTGACCACCGCGAACGAGCAGGCAAGCCAGACCATCGGATCGGCCCGTGAGGAGGCCGACCGGATCCTCGCCGACGCCAAGGCGCACGCCGACCGGATGGTTGCCGAGGCCAGCGCGCACGCCGATCATCTCGTCAATACCGCCCAGGCCGAGGCCGACCGCGTCGTCGCCGATGGCAATGCCGAATTCGAGGCGGTCACCGGCCGGGCGGGTGTCGAATCCGAGCGGATGATCGAGGCGGGCAAGGCGTCGTATAGCCGCTCGGTGGCCGAGGGCGAGGCCGAGCGTGATCGCCTGGTCACACAGACCGAGGTGGTGCGCGCCGCGCATGCCGAATCGGCCCGGCTCATCGACGGTGCGCATGAAGAGGTCGATCGGATGCGCGACGAATGCGATCACTACGTCGACAGCAGGCTCGCCGAATTCGAGGAGACGCTCAACGGCACCCTGCGGACCGTCCGCGGCGGCCGTCACCAGTTGCGTTCCGGCGCAGGCGCCCCGGACTACGCGGCCGACTACCGTCGCTGACTCCCGACCGGTCCGTTCAGCAGGGGGCCGGCACCGCTGACAGCCGCTGTGCGGCACGGCCGGAACGCCCCAGGCGGTTTGGGTGTTCGCCGTGCCCTCGCGTATTGTGGACTGGTTGCCCATTTCCCCTCGAATGTGAAGTGAGTTCGTGATGTCCGCCGGTTCCGGTCCCGCTTCGCGTCCTCGTACGGCCTCGCGCCGCACGCCGGACGCGGGTTTTGTGCTGGATGTCATCAGCCTGGGGCGTCGCCCCGGCACGATGAAGGAGCTGCATCGCGTGGTCACCGCCGACGGGCGGATCGGGCTGGATCTGATCGCCATTCCGGTGGGTGCCGAGGTGGACCTCGATCTGCAGTTGCAGGCGGTGTCCGAAGGTGTGCTCGTCACCGGGACGGTCGCCGCGCCGACGGCGGGGGAGTGCTCGCGCTGCCTCGAACCGTTCACCGGCACTGTGGAGATTCGACTCACGGAACTGTTCGCCTATCCGGACAGCGCCACCGAGCAGACCACCGAGGACGACGAGATCTACCGCATCGTGGACGACACGATCGACCTGGAACCGGTGATCACCGACCAGATCGGCCTCGAGCTGCCACTGCAGCCGTTGTGCACTCCGGACTGCGCGGGCCTGTGTCCGGAATGCGGTGTCCGGATGGCGATTGCGGGTTCCGACCACGGGCATGAGATACTTGACCCTCGCTGGGCCGGGTTGGCGAAGTTCGCCACCGAGTCGCCCGGCAACGGCAGCCCCGATGCGGGTGCCGACCCAGACGTTTAGACCAGACCAGTAAGACCGTGCTGCCTAACAGGCGAGCAATAGGACAAGAGGAGAAGTAGTCGTGGCCGTTCCCAAGCGCCGGATGTCCCGTTCCAACACCAGGTCGCGGCGCAGTCAGTGGAAGGCCACCGCGCCGACCCTGATCACGTGCCCGAACCGCGCCTGCGGCGAGAAGACCCTGCCGCACATCGCGTGCCCCTCCTGCGGCACCTACAAGGGCCGCCAGGTCACCGCTGCTGTCTGATCGTTCGACCTGTCGTATCGACGTGACCGTCAGCAAGGTCGAAACCGGCCCGTCCGATGAACATGCGAGCCTACTCGCGGCGCTCGGCGTCGACGTGCGGGCCGATCTGCTACGGCTGGCGCTGACGCACCGGTCGTACGCGTACGAGAACGGCGGGCTGCCGACCAACGAGCGTCTGGAATTCCTCGGCGACTCGGTCCTCGGTCTGAGCATTACCGAGCGGCTGTACCGCGAGCATCCGGACAAGTCCGAAGGCGAACTGGCCAAGCTGCGGGCGAGCGTGGTGAATATGCACGCGCTCGCCGAGGTGGCGCGCGGGCTCGGCGAAGGCGGGCTCGGCGTGCACCTGCTGCTCGGTAAGGGCGAAGAGCTCACCGGCGGCCGGGACAAGCCGAGCATTCTCGCCGATGGCATGGAGTCGCTGCTCGGCGCGGTGCATCTCGAGCACGGTATCGACGTTGCGCGCGAGGTGGTGCTGCGGCTGTTCGCCGACCTGCTCGAGCGCGGCCCGAGGATGGGCGCTGGGCTCGACTGGAAGACCAGTCTGCAGGAGCTCACCGCCGAGCGCGGTCTCGGCGTGCCCAGCTACGAGATCACCTCGACAGGTCCCGACCACGATAAGGAATTCACCGCGACCACCGTGATCGGCGGTCGTCCGTACGGTCAGGGCGTCGGCCGCTCCAAGAAGGAAGCCGAGCAGAAGGCCGCGGGCGCCGCCTATCAGGCGCTGACCGACGAAGTCTGACGTGCCCGAACTTCCCGAGGTCGAGGTTGTCCGGCGTGGACTCGCCGAACATGTCGTCGGGCGGGTCATCGAATCCGTCACGGTGACCCACCCCAGGTCGGTGCGCCGCCACCTCGAAGGCGCGGACGATCTCACGGCCCGAATGAAGGGTCTGCGGATCGACGCCGCCGAGCGTCGCGGTAAATACCTGTGGCTCACCTTCGACGAGCCGGACACCTCGCTCGTGGTACATCTCGGAATGAGCGGGCAGATGTTGGTGCAGCCTGCCGACACTCCCGTGGAGAAGCACGCACACATTCTCGCGACCCTCGACGACGACAGCCAATTGCGCTTCGTCGACCAGCGCACCTTCGGCGGGTGGGCGCTCGCACCTCTGGTCGAGGTAGACGGCACATTGGTGCCCGAGCCCGTCGCGCATATCGCGCGGGATCCGCTCGACCCGCGCTATGACCCCGACGTCGTGGTGGCCGCGCTGCGCGCCAAACAGACCGAGATCAAGCGGGTTCTGCTGGACCAGACGGTGATTTCCGGGATCGGCAATATCTACGCCGACGAATCGCTGTGGCGGGCGAAAATCCACGGCAATCGGCTGGCATCCGGCTTGACCAGGCCTGCCGTGCGCACTCTGCTCGCCGAGGTCGGCGCCGTGATGGGGGAGGCGCTCGCCGCCGGTGGCACCTCGTTCGACGCGCTTTATGTCAACGTCAACGGCCAATCGGGTTACTTCGAACGCGCGCTCGCGGTATACGGCCGTGAAGACGAACCCTGCCGTCGCTGCGGTGCGCCCATCCTGCGGGAGAAGTTCATGAATCGTTCTTCCTACTCCTGCCCGCGCTGCCAGCCGAAGGCCCGCCACCGCGCGTAGCGATTGCTTGCAGATCGGTCGAAATGATCAGCGTTAGCGAGCTACCGTTCTTCTAGGCGGTACGGAGCAGACCGACCGTGGAGGAAGGACAAATGCGCAAACTCACCTACTACGTCGCTTCGACTATCGATGGGTTCATCGCCACCGAGGAAGGGTCGGTCGACTTCTTCCCGGTCGGTGGTGATCACGGCCCGGCGATCACCGCGCAGTACCCCGAGACCCTGCCGACGAAGGTGCGCGAGGCCCTCGGCATCGATAAGCGCAACCGTTACTTCGACACCGTGCTGATGGGTCGCAAGACCCACGATTTCGGCGTCCGCACCGGGACCTCGAGCCCGTATTCGCATCTGCGGCAGTTCGTGGTGTCGACGACGCTGCCCGAGAGCCCGGATCCTTCGGTGGAGCTGATTACGGGCGATCCGCTGGCGCGGGTCCAAGAGTTGAAACGGGACAACGGACTCGGGATCTGGCTGTGCGGTGGCGGGGAACTGGCGCAGGTGTTGCTGCCGGAGATCGATCAGATCTTCCTGAAGCTGTATCCGGTCGTACTCGGCCGTGGCCGTTCGCTGTTCGGTTCCGGCCCTCGACTGCCGGAGGCGGCCAGGTTCCGGGTGATCACCAGCCGAGTGTTCGAGGACGGGGTGGCCTTCGTCAAGTACAGCAGAATTCGATAATCGCTGTGGCGCAAGAGGATTCGGTCGTCATGCCGGATCCCGGCACTGGTCCGGGTCCGGTGGAGGCGCTGCGCGAGATCGGTTTCTGGCTGGAACGTGCACGAGCGCAATCACATCGGGTGAAGGCCTACCGGCGGGCCGCCGATATCGTGGCGCGGATGCCCGAGGACGAGCTGGCGACCCATCGCGCGGCGCACAGCTGGCGCGAACTCGCGGGGATCGGGCCGAAGACCGCCGCCGTCATCGAACAGGCGTATTCCGGTGTGGTACCGGAATATTTGAGCGAATTGCGCAAGGCCGCGCAGCCGATCGGTGCACCGGGCAAGCCGCTGCGGGCTCAGCTACGCGGTGATCTGCATACGCATTCCGATTGGTCCGACGGCGGCAGCCCGATCGCGGAGATGATGGGCGTCGCGGCCGCGCTCGGTCACGAATACTGTGCGCTGACCGATCATTCGCCGCGGCTGACCGTCGCGAACGGACTCTCGGCCGACCGATTGCGGCGCCAACTGGATGTGGTCGCAGAGCTCAACGAGCGGATGGCGCCGTTGCGGATCCTCACCGGGATCGAAGTGGACATCCTCGATGACGGAACCCTGGATCAGCAATATGATCTGCTCGCCGAGCTGGATATCGTTGTCGCCAGCGTGCATTCGCATCTGCGTGCCGACAGCGACACGATGACCAAACGGATGGTGTATGCGGTGGCGAATCCGAATGTGGATGTGCTCGGGCACTGCACCGGACGTCTGATCACCGGCGAGCGGGGTACGCGGCCGGAGTCGACGTTCGACGCCGAGCTGGTGTTCGAGGCGTGCCGAAGGTACGGCACGGCCGTGGAGATCAACAGCCGTCCCGAACGTCTCGACCCGCCGTCGCGGCTGCTGCGGCTGGCCGTCGAGATGGGGTGCCATTTCTCGATCGACACCGATGCGCATGCCCCCGGTCAACTGGATTGGCAGGGCTACGGCTGCGAACGCGCTGTTGCGAATGGTGTTGTGGCGCAACGGGTTATCAATACTTGGCCGGTGGCTGAGCTGCTGGCATGGACGAAGTCGGCGACCCGGGATGTGGTTTGATCGCGGCTGTGACCGTCGCAGTGGGTAGGTAGTCGCATCGGGCGGAGGGAGTCATCACGGCTGCTTCGGCGGAGGCTGCTGAGCCATCGCATCGAAGCAACACACTCCTGATCGTGCGGCCGGGTTGTCCGCCGGGTTAACTGTTGTCGAACATTCGTGCGGTATTCGGGACTCTGCCGAATGACGCCCGAAAATGGTTGGCACACAGATCTCTTGGGGGTGGCTGCACTGGTGGGCGGATTTCCGATCGAAATCGTGCTCGCGCTCATCGGCATCGCGGTGCCGATCGTCGCGTTCCTGTGGGAGTTCGTGTTCGTCGGACGCAAGGAACTCGGCTATCGCGTGCAGATGGATACGCCGGTCACCGGTGAGATCGAATCGGTCTTTCCGGGGGTGTTGCCCCAGTTGCGCCCAGAACACGACGGGGTGAGCCCGCCGCTGAAGGATCTATCGGTGGTATTGGTCCGCATCGAGAACAGCGGTGCGACACCGATCGACACGCACGACTACCAGGCGCCCGAGGCGGGCCGGGTGGGTCTGCATCTGAACTTTCCGCAGCGGCGGGTCATCGGTATGGCGGTGACCGAACTCAGCGATCCGGGTCTGGCCGATTCGCTGGACCGTGATTCGGGC
Organism: Nocardia sp. CA-107356; assembly: GCF_050946365.1. Taxonomy (NCBI): domain Bacteria; kingdom Bacillati; phylum Actinomycetota; class Actinomycetes; order Mycobacteriales; family Nocardiaceae; genus Nocardia; species Nocardia sp. CA-107356. The sequence continues at coordinate 2,474,274 of NZ_CP191992.1, forward strand.
ATCGCGGTTCGCGAGGATACGGTCGGGCATATCGGTGCCATCGATCTGCCCAGAGTGCCGCTGAATCGCGCCGATCACTACAAGATCCTGGCGATCCTGCAGCGCTCGGAGGGTGCGGGGGAGTATCCGGCACCGGTGCTGCGCGGTGGCATCAAGGGTGGGCGGATCATCGAAACCCAGAGTCGCTCCGGTATTTCACGAGTGATGTTGGCGCTCATCGCCTTTCTGGTCGTGGTGATCGTCATCCAACTCGTCGTATCCGTACTCGCACCTGAGCCGACGCCATTGGATTGTGCCGCTGGCAAACTCACGCTGGTCGGCTCGTCGGCCTTCGAACCCGTCATTCGCGATGCGGCGGCACAGTACGGGAAGCGCTGCACCGGAGCGGAATTCGAATTCGGCTTCGAGGGCACCGAGCGCGGTCTGGACCGGCTCGCCGAGGCGGGCAAGGACGATCGCGATCTGCTGGCGATCAGCGACGGCCCGAAAGGTGATGGTTACCAACCATTGCTGGACCGGCCGCTGGCGCTGTCGCTGTTCACCATGATCGTGCACAAGGACGTCGGCATCACCAACCTGACCGTAGCGCAGATCCAGGATCTGTATCAGGGCCGGATCACCAACTGGCGCGAAGTCGGCGGCCCCGACCTGCCGGTCGTCGTGGTCAATCGAATACCGGGGTCGGGCACCCGAAATACGTTGGAACGCAGGCTACTCGGCGGTCCGCAGCCCGATCGGCCGCATGTGAGCTGTATCGCGATCAAGGATTCCGCGCCCTCGGTGGCCAAATACTGCGATGTGCAGGTCACCAAGGATATGCAGAAGGCGGTGAGCGACATTCCGGGCGCCATCGGCTACAGCGAGTTCTCCGAGGCGGTGAAGACCGGCGCCACGACCCTGGCCATCGGCGGTGTCACAGCCGACCGTGACGCCGCCGTCAACCGCACCTACCCGTTCTGGGGCGTCGAATACGCCTACAGCTACGGCGAACTCCCCGGCGATTCGCTCGGCGCGAGCTTCCTGCACTTCCTGACCGATTTGACGGGTAAGGATGTGCTGCGCGCGCACGGCAACGAGCCGTGCGGTGAGCTGCCGGATCGCGGTCGCTGCCTGCCGTCTTCGTGACGTTGTCACAGATTCGGCGGCCATCTCGTCTAACTCGGGTAAGCGATATCGAGAGAGGACGACCTATGTCACGCATGCAACTCGCCGAAGTGGCGCCGGAGATCTACCAGGCCTGGTTCGCCGCCGAACAAGCCATCCGACGCGGTCCGCTGGACCCGGTCGTGCGGGAACTGGTCAAGATTCGTGTCTCCCAGATCAACGGCTGCCTGTTCTGCATCGATATGCACACCACCGACGCGCGGATGGCAGGGGAGACCGAACAGCGGATCTACTACCTCAATGCCTGGCGCGAGTCGGTGAAATTCACCGAGGCCGAACGGGCCGCGCTCGCCTACGCGGAGGCGGTCACCAGGCTCGGCGAGCACGGTGTCGGCGATGAGATCTGGGCCGAGGTCGAGAAGAACTTCGACGAGGGCGCGCGGGCCGGTTTGGTCGCGGTCACCGCGATGATCAACCTGTGGAACCGGATCGGAGTGCCACTGCGCCTGCAGCCGACCGCGGTCTGACGGACCTCTCGGTGGCTGACCTTATCGAGCGACCCGCAAGCGATCGCTACGACTAGGCCAGAATGGCGGCCATGACGGATCTTTCGCTGCGGCAGCTCAACCGCACACTGCTGGTGCGCCAGATGCTGGTGGAACGGGTCGAGTTGACCCCGTTCGAACTCGTCCGGCATCTGGTCGCCGTGCAGGGGCAGGAGCCGAACTGGCCCTATGTCGGGCTGTGGGCGCGGCTGGACGGCTTCCGGCACGACCATCTCGCGGCACTGTTGCGGGACCGAAAGCTGGTGCGCTCCACCATGATCCGTCGCACCGTACATCTTGCCGACGCCCAGGACTTCCGCTGGCTGCGCCCGACCGTGCGGCCGATCGTGCATGCGGCGCTGCAGACGCCGTATTACCGCGACGAGATCGAGGGCATCGATCTCGACGAGCTCGCCGCGGCGGGCCGGGAACTGTTGTCGGGTCGGGAAATGTCGCGCGCGGAGCTGGGAAAGCTGCTCGCCGAACGTTTTCCGGACCGGCATACGCGCAGGCTGGCGGAGTCGGTCGAGGTAATGGTTCCGGTGGTGCACGGTCCGGACACCGGGGCGTGGGGGGCGTGGCGCAATAGGTCGGTCACGATCAATATGGCCGAAGAGTGGATCGGCGCACCCATGGCGCAATCGCAGCCCGAAACGCTGATCCTGCGCTATCTGGCGGCGTTCGGTCCGGCGAGTGTGGCGGATGTGCAGGCATGGGCCGGTGTCACCAAACTGGCTGGGGTGATGGATGGTCTGCGACCGCGCCTGCGTATCTTCCGCGACGATCTGGGCAAGGAACTCTTCGATCTGCCCGACGCACCGCTCGTCGATGCGAAACTCGAAGTGCCGGTTCGTTTTCTGCCCGCCTTCGACAACGCGCTACTCGGTCACAAGGACCGCCGCCGGGTGATCAGCGACGAGGACCGCGCCCGGATCGCCAAGGTGGCCTCGGCCGGTGTGCCGATGTATCTGGTCGACGGATTCGTACACGGCCGCTGGTCACTCGACGGCGATACGGTGCGCATCCAGCCATGGCATCCGCTGTCGGCTGCGGACGAGTACGCGGTGCGCGCCGAGGCGCGGCACCTACTGGACTTCATCGCGCCCGGAACCAACGGCAACGTCACCATCGCCGCTTGACCACGCGGCCGCACCACACGTCTATTCCTTACTCCACATGCGCAATCGAGTGGGTGCGGTGACGAACGGGCATATGCGGCTGTGGCGCCTTGGTGGCATACATCGGACGTCGACGCTAATTCTCGATCCGGTCGACTCGGCCGCTGCTGACAAGATCTTTGTGGCGCGCCCATCGATTCTTTACGAAATCAATACGGTTGCTGGCACGGTCGTACCTATCCGGCGGGCTTAGGCTGGCCCACCGTGGCTTCACCGATCGACCTCGTCAAACGTCTCGTTGTGGGGCGACCATTCCGGAGTGACAGGCTCGGTGAAACGCTCTTGCCGAAGCGGCTCGCACTGCCGATCTTCGCCAGTGACCCGCTGTCCTCGGTCGCGTATGCGACACAGGAAATCCTGCTCATTCTCACCCTCGGCGGGCTCGCGTATCTACATTTGGCGCCGTGGGTCGCCGGTGCGGTGATCGTGCTCCTGGCCGTCGTCGTGCTGTCCTACCGGCAGGTGGTGCAGGCCTATCCGTCCGGGGGTGGCTCCTATGAGGTGGTCGCCAAGAATCTGGGTCCGATTCCGGGGCTGATCGTCGCCGCGGCACTGCTCGTCGACTATGTGATGACGGTCGCGGTGTCGGTCGCCGCGGGCGTGGACAACATCATTTCCGCGGTACCCGACCTGAATGCGCACCGGGTCGCGATCAATATCGGGTTCATCGCCTTTCTCACCGCGATGAATCTGCGCGGGGTGCGGGAATCGGGGCGGGCGTTCGCGATCCCGACCTATGCGTTCGTGGTCGGGGTGCTGGTCATGGTCGTCGTCGGCCTCGGTCAGGCCGCGCTCGGGCACGCGCCGGTCGCCGAGAGCGCGCATTACGAAATCCACTCCGAACAAGTCGGACTCGGCGCGGCCGGATTGGCTTTCCTTGTGCTGCGTGCCTTTTCGTCGGGATGTACGGCGCTGACCGGAGCCGAAGCGATCTCCAACGGTGTGCCAGCGTTCCGCAAGCCCAAGGCGCTCAACGCCGCCCGTACGATGACCGCGATGGGCGCCATCTCGATCGCGATGTTCGCCGGTGTCACCGTGCTTGCGATGATCACGCACACCAGGGTTACCGAGAACACCTGCGATCTGGCCGGATTTCCTGGCGACTGCAACACCGATCCGCAACGCACCGTGATCGCGCAGATCGCCGCTGCGGTCTTCGGCGGTAACAGTATTCCGTTCTACTTCCTCATGGTGACGACCGCGCTGATCCTGATCCTCGCGGCGAATACCGCCTACAACGGCTTCCCATTGCTGAATTCGATTCTGGCCCAACATCGGTACATGCCACGGCAGTTGCACACCCGCGGCGACCGGTTGGCCTTCTCCAACGGCATCATCCTGTTGGCGGTCATCGCGGGCGTGCTGATCTACGCCTTCGACGGCTCGGCCACGCGATTGATCCAGCTCTACATCGTCGGCGTCTTCACCTCGTTCACGCTGTGTCAGGTCGGTATGGTCCGGCATTGGAACCGCGAACTGGCCACCGCGACAACATCATCGGAGAAACTCCGCATCCACCGTGCGCGCCTGATCAACGCGTTCGGCGCCTGCTTCACCGGTGTCGTCCTGGTCGTGGTCATGATCACCAAGTTCTCCCACGGTGCGTATCTGGTCGTATTCGCCATGCCGATCCTGGTGGTGCTGATGTATCTGATCCACCGCCACTACACCGCCGTGCGAGCCGAACTCGATGTCGATGACGAGTCGGAGACCCTACCCGCTCGGGTGCACGCCCTGGTGCTGGTATCGGGCTGGCACAAGGCAACTCGGCGCGCGGTCCAGTTCGCCCGTGCTACCAGGCCGGATACCATCACGGCGATCACGGTCGATGTCGATGACGCCGATACCCGTCAGCTGCACCAGGATTGGGAACGTCACGATGTCGCCATCCCGCTCAAGGTGATCGAATCTCCGTATCGCGAAATCACCCGCCCGGTCATCGATTACATCAAGCGGGTGCGCAAATCCCAGCCGCGCGATGTGATCAGCATCTTCATCCCCGAGTACGTAGTCGGCCACTGGTGGGAGAACCTGCTGCACAACCAGAGCTCACTGCGGCTGAAGGCCCGCCTGCTCTTCGAGCCGGGCGTGATGGTGACCAGTGTGCCCTGGCAACTTCGTTCATCGGCTGCCCGAGCCGTGCCGCGCGCCGAGCACAGCCCCGGCGAGATCCGGCGCGGCATCACGGAGACGGTCTCCCGCTGACCGATACCCGCTAGCCGCCTTACCATTTCGATATATGCCAAGACCGTGCAAGCCCCATTGACATACAGGGCGGGCGACGGGTTCTGAAATCTCACTATGTAAGATTTCGGACCAACTGCCTGGTTTGAACGACCCACTATGAGGTACGTCTTGGTGCGGCCCCCCTGTTCGCGCGAAGCGGCGTGACCAGGCCAACCAAGCCCTGATGGACGGCGGTGCAGGCTCTGTCTCCACCTCCGCCGCGGCGGCCACCTCGTTCGGCGCCCAGCGCACCGAGTGCTGGGTGGATCTGCACAAGGTTGGAAGGATGGTCATGAGCGCAGGGTTATCCGCGCCGATTTCGGCGCCCATTGCCTGTTCGGATTTGCTGTCCGCCGATCATGTCGGTGAACGATTCCGCATTGCCATGGTTGTTCCGCCCTACTTCGACGTGCCACCGAAGGCCTATGGCGGCGTCGAAGCCGTTGTCGCCGATTTGGTCGACGCATTGGTTGCCCGCGGCCACGACGTGACTTTGTTCGGTGCCGGTGAACCAGGCACCAAGGCCAAGTTCGTCCCGGTCTGGGATCGCGCGCTGCCCGAACGGCTCGGCGACCCGTTTCCCGAGGTTGTGCACGCGTTGAAGGTGCGAAGGGCGATCGAGCAGATCGCGACCACCTCCGGCGTGGATCTGGTACACGACCACACCTTCGCCGGACCGCTGAATGCCCCCGCATACCTGGACTTGGGCCTGCCGACGGTGGTGACGGTGCACGGGCCGGTCGACGAGGGCGATTCCCGCCGGTACTACCGCGAATTGGGCAGGGAAGTGTCGCTGGTGGCCATCAGCGACCGACAGCGCGAATTGGCTCCCGATCTGAACTGGGTCGGTCGCGTACACAATGCGCTGCATGTCGATCAGTGGCCGTTCCAAGTGGACAAAGGCGACTACGCGCTATTCCTCGGTCGCTTCACCGCGGCCAAAGGGCCACATCTTGCACTACAAGCCGCGCACGCGGCCGGTATTCCGCTGGTGCTCGCTGGCAAGTGCAGTGAACCGCTCGAGCAGGCGTATTTCGAGAAAGAGGTGCGCCCGCTGCTGACCGAGCGAGATCATCTCTTCGGAATGGCCGACGCGGTGGCCAAGCGCAAGCTGCTCGCGGGCGCGCGCTGCCTGTTGTTCCCCATCGATTGGGAGGAACCGTTCGGCATGGTGATGATCGAAGCGATGGTCTGCGGCACGCCGGTGGTCGCGTTGCGCGGCGGTGCCGTAGCGGAGGTCGTCGTCGACGGTGTCACAGGCCGGATCTGCGATGACCCCTCGGAATTGCCCGCCGCGATCGCCGAGGTGCGCGATCTGGATCCGGCCGCGTGCCGGGCGCATGTCGAGGCGTACTTCGGCGCGGGTCCGCTCGGCCGGGGTTACGAGCAGGTCTATCACCGGCTGCTGCGTTCGCGGCGACAGGCTCGTGCTGCCCGATTGCTCGGGGAGACGATGCCGGTTCGAATCCCCGCGAGCGAACGCGTATGACAGCAGAGGTCGGCAGTACGCCGAGCCCCGCGCCGCTGAATTCCGGTGAGCCATCGGGACTCGGCGGCTGCGGCGGCTCGGTGACCTTGGTCGAGGGCGGTACCTTCTGCCTGTCGAACCGGCTCGGCGATGTCGAACCGGGGCGACCGCACGGGCTGTTCTTCCGGGATACCCGCGTCATCTCCCGCTGGGAGTTGCTGGTGGACGGCAGACCCGCCGAATCGCTGTCGGTGCTCAGCCCGGAGGCGTTCGCCGCCAGATTCGTGCTGCGCCGACCACCGCACGCGGGGCTGGCCGACAGCACACTGCTGGTGGTGCGCGAACGTCTCGTCGCCGACGGCATGCACGAAATCCTGACCCTGGAGAATATGGGCCGGGAGCCCACCGCGGTCGCCTTGGAACTGCATGTCGACGCCGATTTCGTGGACCTGTTCGCGGTCAAGGAAGGGCGGGCCGGACACGGTCGCGCTGACGTCACGGTGGCCGAAGGGGAATTGCTGCTGCACGACCACGCCGATCGGATGCGCGGGCTCTCGGTTTCGGCGACCGTCGAGCCCGTGTTCTTGCCCGGCACGCTGGTCTGGCGGATTGTCGTGCTGCCAGGCGAGACCTGGCAGACCGAGATCGTGGCCCAGCCGACGGTCGGCAATCAGCGGGTCCAGGCGCCGCTGGAGCCGGGGGAGGGGCTCAGCGCGCCGAGCCGGAAGATGGCGGCGTGGCGGCACACCGCGACGAAGATCGCCGCGGCGGATCCGATGCTCGCCCAGGTCTTGCGGCGTTCGGAAAGCGACCTGGGCGCCTTGCAGATTCACGACGAAACCGGCGAGAGTCGTCCGTTCGTAGCGGCGGGTGCGCCGTGGTTCATGACCCTGTTCGGCCGTGACAGCTTGCTCACCGCATGGATGGCGCTGCCCTTGGAAGTGGATCTGGCGCTGGGCACACTGCAGCAGTTGGCCGAATTGCAAGGGCAGCGTGTCGATCCGATCACCGAGGAGGAGCCGGGGCGGATCATGCACGAGATGCGCCGTGGCCCGGCAAGCAGGCATGTACTGGGCGGCAGCACCTATTACGGAAGCGCCGACGCCACCCCACTTTTCGTGATGCTGCTGGCGGAATGCCATCGGTGGGGCGCGGATCCGGAGGTGATCAAGGCACTGCTGCCCGCCGCCGACGCCGCGGTGCAGTGGATCACCGACTACGGCGATCACGACGGCGACGGCTTCGTCGAATACCGTCGCGCCACCGACCGCGGCCTGATCAATCAGGGTTGGAAGGATAGTTTCGACGGAATCAATGACGCCGCGGGGCATCTCGCGGAGGCGCCGATCGCGCTGTGCGAGGTGCAGGGTTATACGTACGCCGCGTTGCTGGCGCGCGCGGAGTTGGCCGAGGCCTTCGACGACCTGCGTGAGGCGACTCGGTTGCGTGAGCGGGCCGCCGAACTGCGCGGCAAGTTCGCCGAACAGTTCTGGCTGCCCGGCAAAGGGTGGTATGCGGTCGCGCTGGACGGTCGCAAACGGCACGTCGACGCGCTGACCAGCAATGCGGCGCACTGTCTTTGGACCGGCATCGCCAATGACGACCACGCCGCCGAACTGGTCGAGCGGCTGTCGGGACCCGAGATGGATACCGGCTTCGGACTGCGCACGCTCGCCTCGTCGATGGGTGCCTACAATCCGATGAGCTATCACTGCGGCTCGGTCTGGCCGCATGACACGGCGATCGCCGTCGCGGGTCTGCTGCGCTACCGGCAGGTGCCGGGCGCGGTCGAGCTCGCGACCCGGCTCGCGGGCGGACTACTCGATGCGGCAGCGTCTTTCGGCGGTCGGCTGCCCGAGCTGTACTGCGGATTTCCGCGCGACCAGTTCGCGGCTCCTGTCCCGTATCCGACCTCCTGCTCACCGCAGGCCTGGGCGAGCGCGGCGCCGCTGCTGCTGGTGCGCTCCTTCTTCGGATTGGACCCCGACGTACCCGGGCGGACGCTCACCGTGCGTCCGCAGCTGCCACCGGCGTGGGGCAAGGTCGCATTGAGCGATCTGAAGTTGGATTCGGCGACCGTCGATCTGGTCGCGGAGGGCGATCAGATCACTGCCGCGCGGGTGCCCGATGACTGGCAGTTGATCACCCGATGAGGATGAATCGCGCGGAATCGGGTAGTCCCGCCATGTAGTTGGCATGGTTCTCCACTGATACTCGCAGGCTGGAGGTGCACGATGCAGACATCACTGGATATCAGGGATCTGTGGATCACACAGCACCGTGATTGCAGCGCGGAGCCCATCATGGATCTCGATCTCGACCGGGCGCGATTCATCTGCAGTACCCACGCGGGGCACGGTCCGGAATGCCGTCAGTATCTCGCCGCGGCGGCGTTTTGCTTCGGCTACCTCGAGGACAACTGACCGGATAGGCCGAGCGCCCACTCTCGCTGTGATCCAGTGGATTCCGTCGGGAGTGGGCGCTCGTGCCCGGGTTGGAGTTACCCGCGGAACGGGTGTTGACCGTCCAGGTCCAGATTCAGCTCGACTACGTTGACGCGCGGTTCACCGAGGAAGCCGAGGGTCCGGCCGTCGGTGTGCGTCTCGACCAGCTCGCGCACCTGATCCTCGGGGATATTGCGTGCCTTGGCGATTCGCGCCACCTGGATGGCCGCGTACTCCGGCGAGATATGCGGGTCCAGGCCACTGCCACTGGCGGTGACCGCATCGGTGGGCACCGGGGTGTCGGTCGAGGCGTCGCCGTAGACGGGGACGATCCTGCCGACCGAGTAGTCCTCACCCGGCTTGGCGCATTCGACCTGAACACCCTTATAGGTGGACAGGAACGGCGTCGTCGGGCACGCCTCGTTGACGCTGACGACCTGCACCGGCTGCGATACCTCGCCGTCGGCGTCGCGCGGGCCGATCACCGAGAGCACCGCACCGATACCGTCTTTGGTGCAGAACGGACGGCTGCCGTCGACCCCCTCACGGTCGCCGACTGCCTTGCTGCGCGAGCACACGGTGGAGAGCAGGCTCAATTTCACGTTGGCCGGATCGGCGTCGAGAGTATCCACGATGCTCTCCGGGCCGAGGTTGCTCGCCGCGGTGGACAGCGGATCGTAGCCGTCACCGGCCGCGGACGGACGGCTCTGGAAGTACTGCACCAGTGCGTTGCCGTCCTTATCGGTGAACGACTGTCCGATGATCCTGCTGCCCACGACCTTGCCATCGGACTCGATCAGCGAGCCCTCCGCCTTATCGTGCAGGCCGGGCAGCTGAGCAACCGCGAAAACCGCCAGCGGATAGACGATTCCGGTGATCGCGGTGAGCACCAGCAGCGCTCGCAGCGCGGCCAGATGCTGCCGGATCCAAGTTGACATACGCATATCAGGACATCCCGGGGAGGAGTTGGACGAGCAGGTCGATGAGCTTGATGCCGATGAACGGCGCGACGATGCCGCCGAGGCCGTAGATCGTCAGGTTGCGGCTCAACAGTTTCGACGCGTTGGTCGGCGTGTAGTTCACACCGCGCAGCGCCAACGGGATCAGCGCGATGATGACCAGCGCGTTGAAGATGACCGCCGACAGGATCGCCGACTGCGGGCTCGACAGACGCATGATGTTGAGCGCGTCGAGGCCGGGGAACAGCGCGATGAACAACGCGGGCAGGATCGCGAAGTACTTGGCGATGTCATTGGCGATCGAGAAGGTGGTCAGCGCACCGCGGGTGATCAGCAGCTGCTTGCCGATCTCCACGATCTCGATGAGTTTGGTTGGATCCGAATCCAGGTCGACCATATTCCCGGCTTCCTTGGCCGCCGAGGTGCCGGTGTTCATCGCGACACCCACGTCGGCCTGGGCCAGCGCCGGAGCGTCGTTGGTGCCGTCACCGGTCATCGCGACCAGTCGTCCACCGTCCTGCTCCTTCTTGATCAGGGCCAGCTTGTCCTCCGGCGTGGCCTCCGCGAGGAAGTCGTCCACGCCCGCCTCATCGGCGATCGCCTTGGCGGTCAACGGGTTGTCGCCGGTGATCATGACGGTACGGATGCCCATGCGGCGCATCTCGTCGAAGCGCTCCCGCATGCCCTGCTTGACAACGTCCTTGAGGTGGATGACGCCGAGCAGTCGGGCCTTGCCGTCGTTGACCTCACCGACGACCAGTGGTGTGCCACCGGAGGCCGAGACGCCGTCGACGATCACGCCGATCTCGCTGGGTACGTGCCCTCCTTGTGCGCGAACCCATTCCATGACGGCGCTGGCCGCACCCTTGCGCAGTTGGTGACCGTCCTGCAGGTCGACACCCGACATGCGGGTCTGCGCGGTGAATTCCACCCAGGTCGCGCCGGTCAGCTCGCCCGGGGTGCGCTCGCGCTTGTTGAACGCCTGCTTGGCGTAGACGACGATGGAGCGACCTTCGGGGGTCTCGTCGGCGAGGCTGGAAAGCTGTGCCGCGTCCGCCAATTCGTCGTCCGGTATGCCCGGCGCCGGAACGAATCCCGAGGCCTGCCGGTTGCCGAGGGTGATGGTGCCGGTCTTGTCCAGCAGCAGGGTGTTGACGTCGCCCGCGGCCTCGACGGCGCGGCCCGACATGGCCAGCACATTGCGCTGGACCAGACGGTCCATCCCCGCGATGCCGATGGCCGACAGCAGCGCGCCGATCGTGGTCGGGATCAGGCAGACCAGCAGCGAGACCATGACGATGCCGGTAATGCCGTGCATGTCCAGTGCCGAAGTATCGCCCACGCCAGGGTTGTTCGACTTCGAGAAGATCGCCAGCGGCTGCAGGGTGACCACCGCGAACACGAAGATGATCGTGAGCGAGGCGAGCAGGATGTTCAGCGCGATCTCGTTCGGCGTCTTCTGCCGACTCGCGCCCTCGACCAGGGCGATCATCTTGTCGATAAAGCTCGCGCCGGGCTCCTGGGTGATCTTGACGACGATCCGGTCCGAGAGCACCGTGGTACCGCCGGTCACTGCCGAGCGGTCACCGCCGGATTCCCGGATGACCGGGGCCGATTCGCCGGTGATGGCCGATTCGTCCACGGAGGCAATGCCTTCCACGACATCGCCGTCACCGGGGATGATCTGGCCCGCTTCGACGACTACATAGTCACCGCGCTGTAGTTCCGGAGCCGCGACCTTCTCCTCGACCACCCGGCCGCCGGGCGTCCAATCGACCAGGCGACGAGCGATGGTGTCGGTCTTCGCCTTGCGCAGCGTATCGGCCTGCGCCTTACCCCGGCCCTCGGCGACGGCCTCGGCGAGGTTGGCGAAGATCACGGTGAGCCACAGCCACACCACGATCGCCCAGGCGAAGAAGGTGGGTGAGGCGATCGCGAGAATCGTCGACCAGACGGCGCCGATCTCGACGATGAACATCACCGGGTTCTTCCACATAGTGCGTGGATCGAGCTTGCGCGCCGCGTCCGGCAGCGACGTGAGCAGCATTTTCGGATCGAGCGCGCCGCGGGGCACGCGACCGCCCTTGTGCTCGGCGGGCTCGGCCGACTCAGCGGTTGTTTCGACTACATCAGTTGTGGGACTGGTCATTTCAGTGGATTCCTTCAGCGAGCGGCCCGAGTGCGAGTGCGGGCAGGAAGGTGAGCGCGACCAGGATCACGGTCACGCCGACGACCATGCCGACGAACTGCGGCCGGTGTGTCGGCAGCGTGCCGATCGACTCGGGAGTGGTGCCCTGCTGGGCCAGCGAACCGGCCAAGGCGAGCACGAAGATGATGGGCAGGAATCGGCCGAAGACCATGGCCAGACCGAGTGCGGTGTTGTACCACTCGGTATTGCCGCTCAGGCCGGCGAACGCCGAACCATTGTTGTTCGCCGCGGAAGTGAAGGCGTAGAGCACTTCCGACAACCCGTGCGGCCCGGAATTGGCCATGCTGGCGCGTTCGCCGGGCAGCGCCATCGCGACCGCCGTGCCGACCAGCACGATCAGCGGGCTGATCAGGAAGTAGGACGCGGCGAGCTTGATCTCCTTCGGGGTGATCTTCTTGCCCAGGTACTCCGGCGTGCGGCCGACCATGAGACCAGCGACGAAGACGGTGATCACCGCCAGGATGAGCATGCCGTACAGGCCCGAACCGGTACCACCGGGCGCGACCTCACCCAGTTGCATGTTGAACATCGTCATCATGCCGCCGAGGCTGGTGTAGGAGTCGTGGAACGAGTCGACCGCGCCGGTCGAAGTCAAGGTCGTCGCGGTGGCGAACGTGGCGGAATCGGCGACGCCGAAACGCGTTTCGATACCCTCCATGGACGCGCCGATCGCGGTGGGCACGGTGCCGTGGTGCTGCAGTTGGAAGAAGTTCTGCAATGTCACGCTGATCAGCGCGATCGTGCCCATCACTGCCACGATCGCGTAGCCCTGCTTCTTGCTGCCGACCATGCGACCGAAGGTGCGCGGCAGCGAGAAACTGACCACCACCAGCAGGAAGATCTCCAACCAGTTGGTCCACGCGTTGGGGTTCTCGAACGGGTGCGCGGAGTTCGCGTTGTAGAAGCCGCCGCCGTTGGTGCCGAGTTCCTTGATGACCTCCTGGCTGGCCACGGGGCCGCCGGTAATGGTCTGCTCGGAGCCGCCCAGGGTCTGCGCGACCTGGTCGTGCAGGTGGAAGTTCTGGATCGCGCCACCCGCGACCAGCACGATCGCGAAGATGAAGGCGATCGGCAGCAGGATGCGGATGGTGCCACGCACCAGGTCCACCCAGAAGTTGCCGAGATCGCCGGTGTGGCGGCGCGCGAAGCCGCGCACCAGCGCGACCGCGACGGCCATACCGACGGCGGCGGAGACGAAGTTCTGCACCGCCAGACCGGCCATCTGCACCAGATGCCCCTGGGTCGACTCACCGGAGTAGTTCTGCCAGTTCGTATTCGTCACGAAGCTGATCGCGGTGTTCCACGCCAGCGCGGGCGTCATTTCGGTGCCGGGATCGTTCAGATGCACTGGCAGTTTGCCCTGGATCAGCTGGAAGAAGAACAGGAACAGCACGCTGACCGCGGAAAAGGCCAGCACACTGCGGGCATACACGGCCCAGGTCTGTTCGACCTCCGGCTGCACGCCGATGGCCTTGTAGATCACCCGCTCCGCGCGCGAGTTCTTCTTGCTGCTGTACACCCGGAACATGTAGTCGCCGAGCGGCACATGGACGAGGGCAAGCGCGATGATCAGGGCCGCCAGGAAGGCGATCCCCGCTGTTGTCGTGTTCACCTAGAACCTCTCGGGGAAAAGCAGAGCCGCGACCAAGTAGATCGCGACGAGGACGGCCAGAATCAAGCCGATCAGGTTCGCGATCACAGTTTTTCCACCCCCCGCTGGATCAGGCCCAGCAGCGCGAAGATCGCCACGGTGAGCACCGTGAACACCACGACAGACATTTTTACAACCTCCATTGGCGCTCCGTGTATGGAGCGCGACAGGGTGAGTCAAGCGGGCATTCGAGCTGGCGCCGAGCTTCCTTACGGGTCTTTAGCGCCGCGTAGATGAGCATTGACGCTTCGTTTACAGGCGGTCCGGCGCTGGGTGAAAGGATGCCGTCAAGTTGTCCGGACAACCCGTCAACACACCGTAAAGATCCAGTTCATCGCGGTATCGACAGGTAGAAACGACAGCACCGGCCAGGCGGAGGACTCCAGCGCAACCGGTCTTCGGTATCGGTAATGGAGAGGATCGAAAATGTCGACCGTCACGGTTGCGGTGATCGTCGGATTTGTGCTGTGCGCGCTGCTGATCCGCGCGCTGTCGATGATGGAGAGCGGGCGTGCGGTCCGCTCCTGGGAGACCGATGCCGCGGCGCGGCAGGTACGGGTAACCACCGGGATGCCCCGGCGCGCGATGATGGATAAGTGAAGCGCGGCCAACTACGCATCTACCTCGGCGCGGCACCGGGAGTCGGCAAAACCTTCGCCATGCTCGGCGAGGCGCACCGACGGCTCGAACGTGGCCGCGACGTGGTGGCCGCGGTAGTCGAAACCCATGGGCGGGCCAAGACCGCCGAACTGCTGGAGGGGATCGAACGGATACCACCGAAGCTGATCGAGTACCGCGGCGCCACCTTCCCCGAGTTGGATGTGGAGGCGGTGCTGCGCCGGCAGCCAGCGGTCGTGCTGGTCGACGAACTCGCGCACACCAACGCCCCTGGCAGCACGCACGAAAAGCGCTGGCAGGACATCGAGGAGTTGCTCGCTGCGGGCATCGACGTCATCTCGACGGTCAATGTCCAGCACTTGGAGAGCCTCAACGATGTCGTCGAACAGATCACCGGCATCCAGCAGCGCGAGACGGTACCGGACGCGGTGGTGCGCAGCGCGGATCAGGTGGAGCTGGTGGACATCACCCCTGAGGCGTTGCGGCGCAGGCTGTCTCACGGCAATGTCTATGCGGCCGAAAAGGTCGACGCGGCATTGCGCAACTACTTCCGTCCCGGCAACCTGACCGCGCTGCGCGAACTCGCGCTGCTGTGGTTGGCCGATCAGGTCGACGCGGCGTTGGCGAAGTACCGGGCCGATCACAAGATCACCGAGTTGTGGGAGGCCCGCGAGCGCGTCGTGGTCGCGGTGACCGGCGGTCCGGAGTCCGAGACCGTGGTGCGCCGGGCCAGCCGCATCGCCACCAAATCCAGCGCCGATCTGGTGCTGCTGCACGTCGTGCGCGGTGACGGTCTGGCGGGCGTGTCGACCGAGCGGATGGCGCGGTTACGCGACCTCGCGGCCAGTCTGGACGCGAGCCTGCACACCGTGACCGGTGACAATGTGCCGACGGCGCTCCTGGAATTCGCGCGCGAGGTCAACGCCACCCAGTTGGTGCTCGGCACCTCCCGGCGCTCGCGCTGGGCGCGCATCTTCGATCAGGGCATCGGGTCGACGGTGGTGCAGCAGTCGGGCCGCATCGATGTGCACATGGTCACACACGAGGAGGCCAATCACGGGCTGCGCTGGCGCTCGTTCTGGCCGCGCCAACCCGTGCGCGCCTGGCTGGCCGCGGTGCTGGTACCCATTGTCGTCTGCGCGATCTGTGCCGCATTCTTCGACGGCGTGCTGCAACTGGGCGGTCTCAGCGCGCTGTTCTTCATCGGTGTCGTTGCCGTGGCATTGCTGGGTGGTGTTGTGCCCGCGGCGTTTTCGGCGCTGTTCTCCGGCTGCCTGCTGAACTGGTTCTTCGTCGAGCCCCGCTACAGCCTCACCATCGCCGAGCCGGACAGCTTCGTCACGGTGGTGGTGTTGCTGATCGTCGCGGTCGCGGTGGCGGCCCTGGTGGATGTGGCCGCGAAGCGAACCAGGCAGGCGCGCAAGGCTTCTCGGCAGGCCCAACTGTTGACCATGTTCGCGGGTGCCATCCTGCACGGCGCCGATCTGCCCAAACTGCTGGAGCAGGTACGCGAGACCTACGGTCTGCGTGCGGTGAGCATGGTCAGTGGTGAGTCCGTCGTCGCCTCGGTCGGTGACGATGCGCCGCAGCGAGTGTCCGAGGCCGAAAGCGCGATCGAAGCGGGCGATACCACCAGTTGGCTGCTGCTCGCCGGGCGTCCACTCGATTCCGCTGACCGGCCGGTGCTGCATGCCGTCGCGAACCAGGCGGCAGGACTGGTGCGCCAGGCACGGCTCGCCGAGGAGGCGAGTGCGGCGGCCGCATTGCTCGAGGCCGATCGGTTGCGTCGCGCGTTGCTCTCCGCGGTCAGCCACGATCTGCGGACGCCGTTGGCAGGGGCAAAGGCCGCGGTCTCCAGCCTGCGCAGCGACGATGTGGAGTTCTCCGCCGAGGACACCGCCGAATTGCTGGAAGCCATCGAGGAATCGGTGGACCAACTGACCGCGCTGGTCGGCAACCTGCTGGACTCCTCGCGGCTCGCGGTCGGGGTGGTGAAGCCGCAGTTGCGGCGGGTGTACATGGATGAGGTCGTGCACCGGGCGCTGGTGAGTGTCGGGATGGGTGCGCGCGGGTTGCGGCGTGCGGCGATGGATCGGGTCAAGGTGGAGGTCGGCGAGGTATCGGTGCTGGCCGACGGTGGTCTGCTCGAGCGAGTGCTGGCCAATCTCATCGATAACGCGCTGCGGCATTCCGGGCGCGATACGCCGGTCCGGGTCACTGCCGAGCGGGACGGCGATCGGGTATCGATCGCCGTGGTCGATGTGGGGCCCGGCGTACCCGCCGGAACCGAGGAGCAGTTGTTCGAACCGTTCCAGCGGCTCGGGGATCGCGATAACACCACCGGTGTCGGGCTCGGGCTTTCGGTGGTGCGTGGGTTCGTAGAGGCGATGGGCGGTGCGGTACACGCCGAGCCGACGCCGGGTGGTGGGTTGACGATCGTGGTCGATTTATCGGCCGGTGCGAGTGCGTACGAACCGGACGGTGTGGGGCCCGAACCGGCCGAGGTGAACGGCGGTGGGGCCGAGCCGAGCGGCGTCGCCGAGGCCGTTGCCGAAGTGGCCGAGACGAGTGTCGACGACATCGCCGCGCGGCGTGGTGATGCCGGATCTGAACAGCCTTCGGGTGCAGGATCGGCGATGTTGGTCGATGTACCCGCCGACGAGACCGAGGCCGGGAGCAGATGATGACAACTACGGTGATGGAGAGTGGCGGGGCAGCCCGCCCGACACAGGAAGTCGCGATGACCGACAAGAAGCAGGAAGTGCCGACGACCAAGGTACTGGTGGTCGACGACGAGCCGCAGATCGTGCGCGCGCTCCGCATCAACCTGTCGGTGCGCGGATATGAGGTGATCACCGCGGGCACCGGCGCGGCGGCGCTGCGTGCGGCGGCCGATAAGCATCCCGACGTGGTCATCCTGGATCTGGGTCTGCCCGATATGGACGGTATCGAGGTATTGGCCGGGCTGCGCGGCTGGACCGCTGCGCCGGTGATCGTGCTCTCGGCGCGGACCGATTCGACCGACAAGGTGGAGGCGCTGGACGCGGGCGCGGACGACTACGTCACCAAACCGTTCGGGATGGACGAGCTATTGGCGCGGCTGCGTGCCGCCGTGCGGCGTGGGGCGACCGATACCGATGCGGCCGATCCGGTGGTGGTGACGTCCTCGTTCACGGTCGACCTGTCCGCCAAGAAGGTCACCAAGAACGGTGAGCCCGTGCATCTGACCCCGACCGAGTGGGGGATGCTCGAGATGCTGGTCCGTAATCGGGGCAAGCTCGTCGGACGGCGTGAGCTGCTGCGCGAGGTGTGGGGCCCGTCCTATGCCACCGAAACCCATTACCTGCGTGTCTATCTCGCGCAATTGCGGCGCAAGCTCGAGGTCGACCCGTCGAATCCGAAGCATCTGCTGACCGAGGCCGGAATGGGCTACCGCTTCCAGGAATAGCACCGGATGCGGCCCGACGTTGCTGCGAACGCATGCCGGCTCACGACACAGGTCCTTTGGTCATCACACATGTCCGATTGCGCGGGGCGCGGTGACGAACGGACTGGTGTGAGCGGCCGCGAGCCCGGATGTTCGGCGGCTGCGTTGTCTCGGATGTCACGGTGGGGTGAAGGCCGTTCCCGGAATGGGCCCGTGGTGGGTGGCGTTGCCGGGGGTGAGCCGTTCTCCGACTAGATGGCAGGATCGAAACCATGGCTGAGCAGACCACCGTATCCGCGACCACGACTACCGCGCCCGCCGCCGAGCCGACCCAACTGTGGGTCGAGCGCACCGGGACCAGGGCGTACACCGGCCGCAGCTCGCGCGGTGCCGAGGTATTGATCGCATCCCAGGGCGTGCCGGGCGCGTTCACCCCGGGTGAGTTGCTGAAGATCGCGTTGGCTGGCTGCTCCGGACTGAGCGCGGACTTTCCGCTCTCACGCAAGCTGGGGGACAGCTTCGACGCGACCATCCGGGTCTCCGGTGACGCCGATCGCGAGAACGAGGTGTATCCGCAGCTCGACGAGGTGTTCGAACTCGATCTCAGCGAACTCGACGAGGAGGCCCGCGAGCGGCTGCTGGTCACCGTGCAGCGCGCCATCGACAAGGTCTGCACCGTTGGTCGGACGCTCAAGGCGGGCAGCAAGGTCACGCTGACATTCGATATCGACGCTATCGACGCGTGATGGGAGATGCGCACGTCGAATCGGTCCGCCTGAGTGCATGGGTGCACGGGTACGTGCAGGGCGTCGGCTTCCGCTGGTGGGCTCGCTCGCGTGCGCTGGCCCTCGGTCTGGTCGGCCACGCCACCAATGCGCGCGACGGACGGGTACACGTGGTGGCCGAGGGTCCGCGACCCGGATGCGAAATGTTGCTGGATCTCTTGCGTTCGGGTGATACACCTGGTCGGGTTGACGTTGTTGTGGAAAGCTGGGAGCCCGCGCGGGGTGATTTGTCCGGATTCGAGGAGCGCTAGTGGTAGGTACGACGACCGAGAGGTGTGATCGGTGAGTACGCGGGATCCGGACGCCGGGGGCGATGCGGGTCAGCGCGAGTCGGGCGGGACCGATCCCGGGGCCGGTGCTTCTGGTGATGACGGGTCGTCTTCGCCCGCACCGGAATCAGCGCCCGGCGGGGAGCCCGCCGCATCGAATGAGCACCCCGCCGCGTCGTCGCCTGGTCGGCCGGAGCAAGGGGCGGGCGCCGCGCCGCCCGAACCGGGTCATCCCGGGTATCCGGGATTCGGATCCCCCGGGGGCGAGTCCGCTGGTGACGAATCTGCCGGGAACCGATCTGCTGAGGGTGAATCCGTAGCGCCCCAACCGATTTCGCCGGGCGAGGAACCGCGTCGGTTCGGCATTCCGCCGCGCGCGGGCAGCATGCAGCGCCAAGAGCCCGGTGTCACCCAGCCGCGGCCGCCGACGGTGGCCGAGGCGCGGGCGCGGGACAAGGCACGCAAGCGTGCCGAGGAAGCGCAGCGGGCTGCCGCTGCCGCCGCAGAGAACAAGAAGCGCACCCGCAAACGCGTGCTCATCGGCGGTGTCGCCATCGTGGGTGTCGCCGGGCTCGTCGGCGGCGGCTACCTCGCCTACAAGGCGTTGA
Source organism: Nocardia sp. CA-107356 (assembly GCF_050946365.1). Taxonomy (NCBI): domain Bacteria; kingdom Bacillati; phylum Actinomycetota; class Actinomycetes; order Mycobacteriales; family Nocardiaceae; genus Nocardia; species Nocardia sp. CA-107356. The sequence goes on from NZ_CP191992.1 coordinate 2,493,765, forward strand.
CCAAGCCCGACAACGTGACCGCCTACTGCACCGTGATCGACCAGAACGGTCAGGAAGTCGTCGTCGACGACGATCGGTGTGAGACGGCGTCCAATGCCGTCGGCTCCGGGACAGGCGGCGCGCATACCCTCAGCAACGGGATCTTCATCTACAACGGCAGCCAGTACCGCTACTACTACGGCGGCAACAACACTGTCGGGCGACCGCCAACCGGCGGAACGACGGTGCAGCCCAAGGGTGCTCAGATTTCGACGAAGAGCGGCGGTACGGTGACCCGTGGTGGCCTCGGTACCAGCAGCAAGAGCGGAAGTGGTTCGTAATGCGACGAGTTCGCAGTGCGCCGCGCCCGGGGTGGCAGCAGATCATCGAAGGGCAGGGGCTGGTCTACGGCGCGCCGGGCCGTGACGCGAGTGGTCTGCCCCGGCCGTACTGGGACGAATCGGTGCACTACGAGTTCGAGATGTCGGAGATTCTCGCGCTGGAGGCCGATGTCGAACTGCTGCATTCGATGTGCCTGAACGCGGTCGAGCATGTCGTGCTCACCGAGCGGTACAAGGATTTCGGTCTGCCCGAATGGAGTTGGGGACCGATCGCCGAATCATGGAAGCGCAGTGACCCCCACGTCTACGGTCGCTTCGACCTGCGCTACGACGCGCGCCGTCCGGCGAAACTGTTGGAGTACAACGCCGATACGCCGACCTCGCTGCTCGAGGCCGCAATTGTGCAGTGGCACTGGCTCACTGCGCTCTATCCCAACGGCGACCAGTGGAATTCGTTGCACGAGAAGCTGGTCGAGCGTTGGACCGAGCTGCGCGACATCCTGCCTTCTTCGCAACTGCACTTCACCTGGTCCGGTGCCGACGCCACCGGTGAGGACAATGTCACCACCGCGTATATGCAGGAGACCGCGGCCGAGGCCGGATTCGACACCATCGCGCTGCCGATCGAGGAGGTCGGATTCGATGGTGAGCTGGAGCGTTTCGTCGACCTGGCGGAGGGTTCGATCGATGCGATCTTCAAGCTCTATCCATGGGAGTGGGTACTCGACGACGATTTCGGCAAACGCGTGGTCACGAGTCTGCCGCAGACCATGTGGGTCGAACCGCTGTGGAAGACATTGCTGAGTAACAAGGCGATTCTCGCGGTGCTGTGGGAGATGTATCCCGGACATCCGAATCTGTTGCCCGCCTACCTCGATCAGCCCAATGAGCTCACCGAATACATTCGCAAGCCGAAGCTCGGGCGCGAGGGCGCGAATATGACGATTGTCGGCGCTGGTCTGGAGACCGCAACGGGCGGGGTCTACGGCGAAGAGGGTTTCGTCTACCAATTGCTGGACCCGCTACCGGAATTCGACGATATGCGCCCCGTTCTCGGTGGCTGGATCGTCGGTGACAATGCGGCCGGACTCGGCATCCGCGAAACCGCCGGATTGATCACCGACGACGGCTCCGCCTTTGTCCCGCACCGCATTACGCAGTAAGCCGCTACGCGACCCCACCTCGGAAGGATCACGATGACCGCAGTTGCCCTCGAATCGGGTTACTGGAACTCGCTCGGCACCGGCGTTGGAGCCATCGTCCTCTACGCCATCATCGGCTTGGCCCTCATGCTCGTCGGCTTCTACGCCATCGATCTGACCACACCCGGCAAGCTGCGCTCACTGGTCGCCGCGGGTAAGCCCAATGCCATCATTGTCACCGCCGCGGGCATGGTCAGCATGGCGTTGATCGTGGTGCTCGCGACGTACGCCTCGGCGGGCAAACTCTCCGAGGGGCTCATAGCCGCCAGTGTCTACGGTTTGGTCGGCATTATCGCGCAGGTGATCTCGGTTCGGGTCATCGAGCGCGCGCTCGGCATCGATATCGGCGCGGCGCTGGAAGCCGATGTCTACACCACCGAAGTTCTGGTGGTGGCCGCGGCGCACTTCGCACTCGGTCTGGTTGTCGCCTTCGCCATTCTGTAATTCAGTTCCCTCGGAATGCCACTGGTGTATCCGCACGTACCGCTACCGGGCCAGGCATTCAGTTGTCGTAGGAGGCGACGCCTACGGGGCCCACGCCCACGCAGAGGTCGAGTCCTGGGGTGCGGGGGCTGATTCGGAGGGTGGAGCCGCTGCCTATTACGCGGATGTAGACGGTGTTCAGGCCTCGGCGTACCGGGGCGGGGACGGGGGCGCCGTGTTCGAAGGAGATGGTGATGCGGCCGTCTCGGCTGGCGAGATAGTTGAGTTGGACGGTCCATTCGTGTTCGAGCATCGGGCCGTCGAGGGGGACGTCGGTCGGTTGGGGGCCGCGGATTCGGTAGCCGCAGTTGGGGTCTGGGCCGGGGAGGATGCTGCGGTTCCACCAGACGGCGGCCTCGACGATCGCGCCCGTGTCGGTGATCATGCGCAGGTGTGTTGTCGAGTCGGCGAAGGTGGTGGCGGACGCGAGGGGTGCGAGTACGCGACTGGTCAGATTTTGGGGGTATGCCGTTGGGTTCAGGATGTCCCACGGCACTTCCTGCTCGAGCAGGGGTGCGCCATCGGAGTCGGCCAGCGCCGACTTCACGGTGGTGACGTAGGTTTTGGTCGGGTTTATGCGCCATGAGCGCACGAAGGTAGCGGTGGACCAGAGGCTGCTCACGAGGAACACCACCGTCAGTGCGGCTGTGGCGCGTGGGCCGGGCCGCAGAGTAAGGGCACGGCCACCCGAGTTGGACAGCCACAAACGGGCGCGACCCGACGCGGACGCGTCGCCGCCAGGGCCGGGACGCAATGACAGGACACGGCCGGACAAGCGCGAGAACCCCATACCGGCGCGACGCAGCATGGATGCGTCGCTACGAGGGACGAGCCACGATGTAAGGGCACGGCCGGGCAAGCGCGAGAGCAACATACGGGCGCGACGCAACCTATCCGCGACGCCAACGGATCCGGGAAGCAATACGGATGCGTCCTCACGCGGGCGGGCACGCAATATCAGCCCACCCGCCGCGGTCAGCACCACCGCAATATCGGCGAAGTAGCGCAGGGACTGCATCAGTTCGCCCGTGGTATTCGGTCCACTGCGGGCCAATGCCACCGGCAGCTGGGCTACCAGTACATACGCCGCCGCCGTCACCCATACCGGCCCGATACGAAGCCGGGCACGCATCGACAGCACCACCAGCACGCACAAACACACCCACGCCGACACCGCCGCCCAGCCCGGCGGATCCGCCCACGGCGTCGAAGGCAACCAGCGCTCCCAGCTCCACGGTCCGCCGAACAGCGTCGGCACGATGCCCAATGACGTTGCGCCGGGTAGCAACTCGCGCAGTTCGGCCGGACTGCTGTGCAGCGCCGAAACATCCACGACCGTGAGGTATCCGGCCAGCCAGCAGAGGATCACGACACCGGATCCGGCCCAGAGTGTCGCGCCTCGACGCGCCACCACACGGATCGCGGATCCGAGACCATCGACGTGGCGTGTCAGTGCGGCAATGGCGAACGCGGCGAACGCGGCGATCACCGCCTTCTCGAAGAACAGCAGTGCCACCGCGAGCACCACGATCCCCGACACCGCGTACCGCCGCCGACCGCTGTCGACCAGCCGCACCGCATCGCCGATTACCCATGCGAGCGCGAATTGCAGCGGCAGCGCATTGAGGGCGGCGGCCCACCACGCGTACGCCGGAAGCGTCAACGGGCAGAACAGGTAGAACACCAGCGGGATCAGGATCGTCCATCGCGTGCCGACCAGCACGATCAGCATCCGCAACACCGCCACCGACGCCCCGAGCTGCAGGACGAGCAGCGATAGCACCGGTCCGGCCCACGTCAGCGGCGCCACCGCGGTCAACACCCAGGCCGTGGCGAAGGCCAGCGGCATGAAATGTCCGTCGTGGTTGTACAGCAGCAGATCCGTTGACCACAGCGGATAGGTCCCCGCCCGGCCGACCAGAATGAGATCGTCCCAGTAGAAGTAGCCGCTATTGGCCACCCAGTAGCGAACTGCCAACTGCAGCAGGATGAGGCATCCGGCCGCGACGACAACCGGCCGGGCCGTCGCGATCGTTCGCGAGGTCCGCGCAGGCGGGACGTCGACGCACTCCGGTAGGGCGACGGTGTCCATGGCATCCCACCGTAGCGTCGCGGCTAGCGAATCTCGATCAAACGCCGAGTGCGTGGGCCAGATGCGGCCAGGAATCGTGTAGGTCGGTCTCGAACTGTCCCCAGGTGTGCGAACCCTCGGGGCGGTTGACGTGGACGACCGGTAGCCCGAGCTCGTGCAGCCGGTCGGCGAAAGCGTCCGTGCACGAGCTGGCGATCGCCTCGATCGGCGGGAAGCCGAGCCCGCCCTCATCGATCGCGCCCGGTGTGCCGGTGGCGGCCGAGAGGTAGATCGTCTTGCCCGCCAGCGCACCGGCATTGGTGAATGCGTCGTGCACCGGCCAAGTCCCCTGGCCCAGCTCGCCCCACATATTGACCGGATTGGCCCCACCCCGGATCACCTGCGCACTGACCATCGCCACCCCGAGCGCGTCCGAGGCCCACGGGCAGCCGCTGTAGGCCGCCACGGCGCTGTACACATCGGGCGCCTGAATCGCGAGGTCGACCGCGGATGCCGCACTCATGGATACGCCAGCGATCGCATTGCGTCCGGTGCTGCCGAGCTGGGAGTCGAGGACCGCGGGGAGTTCCCGGGAGAGATAGGTCTGCCACCGGTTGCGACCGACCACCGGGTCGTCGGTGAGCCAGTCGGTGTACATGCTGTACGCGCCACCGATCGGCATCACCACGTTGACATGCTTATCCGCGAAGAACTGCCGGACATCGGTATCGTCCCACCAGGAGATGCCGTCGGTGCCACCACCGATACCGGTGAGCAGATACAGCGTCGGCGCCGGACCACCCGAGGCCCGAATCACCCTGTTGCTCACCACCCGATCCATCGCGGGCGAATAGACATCCACCCGCGATACCGACCCATCCAGCGGAGCCTCGTCGACCACACGCGGGGCCGCCATGGCAGGGCGAACGGTCAGGACAGAAAACGCGAAACAGGCCACCAGCACGCTCATGAGCGAGGCCAAATACCTTGAAGCCCTCACGATTCCATGAATACCACCGAAGATCAGTAGGCAAACCTGGTGTGCAACAACATTATCCGCACCGTCGGTGCGTACCAAGCGATGACCTTTCGGGCGGGGCGCATCGCCGGTGACATCAGGCGGTTGTCGTAGGGCGGCCGGTCGTGGCGGAGACCTCTCGCCGTTGGGGCGGCCATATGTGTGCCCTGGCCATGCCCGTAGGCATGACTTCAGTGGCCATCGCGACGCGAAATGGTGGGCAAGGAGGGGAATGTCGAGCGCGGAGATCGGTATCGGCAACCATGGGTCCGTGCGGACCAGGACCATGATGGTGGCGGTGACGCAGATCGCCAGGACGGTTCATCCATGGGCGAGGCCGAGCGTGCGGCTGTGGTTGGACCTGCTGTCGAGCCGCATGCCGACGAGCCCGGCCCGAACGTGCCGGACATGAGGTGAACCCTCAGCAGTGCCGGATATCCCTGCGGTACAGGGGAATCCAGCACTGCTGACGATGCGAGCAGTGCTGGAGCGCCGACCGTGACGACACGTCAGCCGGTGTGGCGTCCGAACCGGCCGGATTCGAAACCGGCCAGCATCCGGAAGGCGAGTACCGCACCCCACGGGCCGATGACCCAGATCGGCCACGGGTAGGTGAATTCACCGACGCTGACCGAGATCGCGGCCCAGATGGCAAGGACCAGCAGGCTGACTCCGAGCCACGAGGTGCCTTCGATCTGCTGCCAGATCGGGAAGCGGGCGGTCGAATTCTTCTGTACAGCAGACTCTTTCGGCAGTTTCGGTAGATCCGACAGCACCAGCTGCAGATCGTCGCGCACCCCGGTCTCGTAGACGCGGGCGACGCGCTGATCGTATTCGGCGAGGTCGATCCGGCCATCGGCCATATGCCGCCCGAGCAGACGCACAACCTTCTCGCGCTCCGCATCGGAGGCCCGAGTACCAGGCGAGATTTCCATGTTCAGGTCCTAACGACTAGTTCTATATTCCACATTGGAAGGTGTCATCAGAATGCACCCTCCAATGTGGAATGTCAACCCTCGGCGAAGCTCGACCCTCGACGCTGGAGTCACCGCGGTCGGCGGGAAGCCGGAACGCGATCGACAGCCGCTCGGCCCAGGGGCGGCCCAGGTGGGTTTTCAGGCCGTGTGCCCAGGCCCGGCCGATGTCGATGAGGTCAGCCACTGCTGGAACAAGCCGCCGATCTCCGGTGCTATGGCGTCGAAGGTCTGCCACGAATCCGGTACCGCATGGCTCGAGTCGAACACAGCGATGGCCGGAACGGCTTGGTGCAGCGCGCGAGAGGACCGATACGCCGACGTGGTGACGACGTTGCCGGTGGGACCGTCGCGAATCTCGTGAACGGCGCTGAGCCCGTTGGTGATCCAGCGGAGATCGTGGGTGTGGCATTGTGCCGTGGCCCGCGCGTTTACCAGCGGCGACCGGTTTCGGGTGGGTCATTCCAGCGCTGGTTCTGCGGTGCGGACTGGTGCGGCCAGGGGTTTTCGGTGTGGTGGGCACCGGAAAGCGCGGGTCGGTGTGCGCCGGAACCTTCGTCGTAGGGGCGTGGCGCGGGGTTGCGGTAGCGCTGGTCCGTTGCTTCGGGCCAATGACCGCTGGGGGTTTCGGTGCTGCGGTGCCGGGATGAGTCGTCGCGGCGTCGGGCCGGTGGGGTGGGCCGGGTAGCGGCTGGTGGTTCGTTTCCGCGCTCGTTCGGTGGTGCGTCCCAGCTGTCGCTCGGTGGTGCGTTCCACGTGTCACTTGGCGGTGCGCTCCGGCGGTCGTTAGGTGGCTCGTTCCAGCCGGTGTTCGATGGTTCGTCCCAGTCATCGTTGATCGGTTCGTCCCAGCGTTCGCCCGGTCGCGCGCTTCGGTGTTCGCTCGGTGGTGTGGCTCGGTGGGTTTCCTGGGGCTGGTTGCGTCTTCGTGTCGGGGGTTCGCCGTGGCGTGCAGCCTGTCGTTCATCGCGGCTATCGGCCGACGGTTCGGGGCGGTGTGGATCGGCGGGCGCTCTGCGGCGGCCACGCGCTCGGCCGCCTTGTTCGGGTGACGGCTCGTGGCGGCGACGCGATCGTTCGGGCCGATTCTCGTCCGCGGCCGCGGGGGTTCGCCGGTGCGGTGCTGCGTTGTGACGCGCGCTCACGTGCTCTTGTGCCCCGGTGGATTCGCGGGACGGCGGCGCGTCCGGATCATGGTGGGCGAGTTCGGCTTCGGGCTTGATGACGGGGAGCACACGGGTGATGCGGGTCGACGAGTCGCCGCGTTCGCGGAAGGCGGCGGGGATGCCCTGGTCGTGCAGCCAGGCTCCGGGATCGTAGCGATCCTGGCGGTCCAAGTGCGGGACCGTGCGTTCCAGCAGGTCCAGCAGGTCGCCCTTGCCCCCGAGGGCGGCGCGGATGGCGGGGAAGGTGGTGGCGCGGAAGGCCCAGTCCCATTCGTAGGCGGCGTCGGTGCCGCCGGAGTCGTGGCCGTGGAAGACCAGGTCGCCGGAGCGGGTGATGCGGGCCCGCACCGACAGGTCTTCGGATTCGATGAGGAAGCCACGGATTTCGGTGCGGGCGCGGGTTGCCGCGTGCCCGGCGGCTCGCACCTCGAACCAGGCGGTGGTCAGGCCGGTCATGGCGAGTCCGGCGGCGATGGCGACCTGGATCCAGACATCGGACAGGTCGCTCTTGCGGCTGGCCTCGCACGCGTAGAGAAAAACCAGGCTGCCCACGACCAGCGTGGCGATGCGGGTCAGCCGCAGCGTCGTCGCATGACGGACCAGACCGAGCACGGTGCTGGTCTTGGCCGATGGCATGCTCTGCACTCCCGGACGAATGTTCCCTGGCGAATCAGACTGGATCGTAAGCGTCGAGGGAGTTCGGCGGTAGCGCAAGCGGGATCCGATTGATCCAGCCGGGTAAGGGTGCCGTCGAGGTTGTGGAACTGGCTGTCCGAACTGGTGACATTGCTGATTGCGCTCGAAGTCCTCCACGTGGGTGACGGTCGTCCTGCCCGGCAGGTATACGAGAAAAAGCCGTATTCGGGGCGGCCGGATACCGGATGGTCTGTGCGGGCAACGCACCCCCGGGAGATGCGACCTGACCGCCGCCCCGACCGGGCAAACTCAGAGCACACTGAAATACTGGATAATGCGGGGGAGTCGATACCCTACGAGTGTCCCAGGTGGGGCACGGATACGATGGCTGGTCGCTGGCGGCTGCTTGCAGTCGCTCGAATCGGTCAGCCCATAGGACGACGAATGTCCGACCACCGCGCACGGAAGGGTCGTCGAATTTGCACCTGAAGAGTCTGACGTTGAAGGGATTCAAATCCTTCGCGTCCGCGACGACCTTGCGCTTCGAACCGGGTATCACCTGTGTGGTCGGCCCGAACGGCTCGGGCAAATCCAATGTCGTCGACGCGCTCACCTGGGTGATGGGCGAACAGGGTGCGAAGGCGTTGCGCGGCGGCAAGATGCAGGACGTCATCTTCGCCGGTACTACCGGCCGGGCGCCGCTCGGGCGCGCCGAGGTCACGCTGACCATCGACAACTCCGACGGTGCCCTGCCGATCGACTACGCCGAGGTCTCCATCACTCGGCGCATGTTCCGCGACGGCGCGGGTGAATACGAGATCAATGGCAGCTCCTGCCGTCTGATGGACGTGCAGGAACTGCTCAGCGACTCCGGCATCGGCCGGGAAATGCACGTCATCGTCGGACAGGGCCAACTCTCCGCCATCCTGGAATCGCGCCCCGAGGATCGCCGCGCCTTCGTCGAGGAGGCCGCGGGTGTGCTCAAGCACCGCAAGCGCAAGGAGAAGGCGGTCCGCAAACTGGAGGCGATGCAGGCCAACCTCGCCCGCCTCACCGACCTCACCACCGAACTGCGCCGTCAGCTCAAACCGCTCGGCAGACAGGCCGAGGTGGCCCGCCGCGCGCAGACTGTGCAGGCCGACCTGCGCGACGCGCGCCTGCGCCTGGCCGCGGACGATCTGGTCACCCGGCGCAACGAGCTGGAGAGCCAGCAGAGCAAAGAGGCATACGCCCGCGAACAGCAGATCACCGTGCAGACCGAACTCGACGCCGCCAATGCCGCACTGGCGCAGCAGGAATTCCAGCTGTCCCGACTCACGCCGAGCGCCGAGGCCGCCGCGCAGATCTGGTTCCAGCTGTCCGCGCTGGCCGAGCGCGTCAATGCCACCATCCGCATCGCGGGCGATCGGGCCCGCAACCTGCACACCGATCTGCCCGTCGGCAGCGGCCGCGATCCCGAACAGCTCGAGGCCGAGGCCGAACGTGTGGAGGCCGAGGAGGCCGAACTGCGCGAGACCGTCGAGATCGCGACCGAAACCCTGGAGGCCGCGCGCGACGCACTCGCCGAACGCGAGCAGGCCGCCAAGGCTGCCGAACAGGCGCATCTGGCCGCGGTGCGGGCCATCGCCGACCGACGCGAGGGATTGGCCCGGCTTTCGGGTCAGGTCGAGACCCTGCGCACCAGGTCGCAGTCGTTCGACGCGGAAATCACCCGGCTGACCGTCGGGATCGGCGAGGCCCGGCAGCGCGGCGAGGCGGCCGAGGCCGAATTCCATTCCGTCCAAGGTGAGCTGAGTGAACTCGAGGCCGGTGAGGCTGGCCTGGACGCCCAGCACGAGCATGCGGTGCAGGCCCTTGCACTGGTCGATCAGCGCGTCACCGAACTGCGTGAACAGGATCGCGACGCCAGCAAGCGGGTCGCGTCGCTGGGCGCCCGCATCGAAGCGTTGAGCATGGGCCTGGCGCGCAAGGACGGCGCGGCCTGGCTGGTCGAGAATCGCGCAGAGGGACTGCTCGGTCCTCTTTCCGGGCTGATCCGGGTGCACGGTGGTTTCGAAGTCGCGGTCGCCGCGACCCTCGGCCCGCTCGCCGATGCGGTGGCCGCCGACACCGGAGACTCCGCGCACGCCGCGGTGCGGGCGCTGAAGGAGGCCGACGGTGGTCGGGCCGCGCTGGTGTTCGGTGCCGCGGGTGGTTCGCCGAGGTCCAACGGTGCGTTGCCCGCTACCGCTCGCTGGCTCGCCGACGTGGTGGACGGCCCGGACAACGTTCGCGGCGCCATTGCCGCACTGACCGCCGGTGTCGCCGTGGTCGACGATCTCGCTGCCGCCGCCGAACTCGTCCTGGTCCGGCCGGAACTGCGCGTGGTCACCCGCGACGGCGATCTCACCGGAACCGGTTGGGTGCTCGGCGGATCCGATCGCGCGCCGAGTCTGCTGGAGATCCAGGCCGATATCGATGCCGCCAAGGCCGATCTGATCGGCGCCCAGCGCCGCGCCGAAGAACTCGAGGCCGCCCTCTCCGGTGCGCTGGCCGAACAGGCCGACCGCAAGGACGCCGTCGACCAGGCGTTGCTCGCGCTGCACGAATCCGATCAGGCACTGGTGGTGATCTACGACCGGCTCGGCAGGCTCGGTGAGGTGGCGCGCACCGCCCAGGCCGATGTCGACCGGCTCACCGGTCAGCGCGCGGAAACCGAGTCGGGTCGGGAAGAGGCGCTGGCGGCGCTGGCCGATCTCGAAGAACGGCTGCGCCGCACCGAACTCGAATCCGATGTCGACGACGGCATGGGCGCGGCGGGTACCGAATCGGCCGGGCGTGACCGGGAGGAGGCCGCCGCCGCGCTGGCCGAGGCCCGATCCATGGAGGTCGAGGCCCGGCTGGCCGTGCGCACTGCCGAGGAACGCGCGGAATCGGTTCGCGGTAAAGCGGATTCGCTGCGCCGGGCGGCCCGCGCGGAACGCGAGACCAGGGCCCGCGCCGAACACGCCCAGGCCGCACGCAAACAGGCCGCCGCGGTCGCGGCCGCCGTTGCCGAATCCGGTGCGAAGGTCGCCGCCGAACTGGAATCCGTTGTGGCCCAAGCGGGTGCGCGCCGCGATGAGCTGGTGCGCCGTCGCACCGAATGCGCCGGCCAGGTCGAGCAGATCAAAGAACGGGTCCGGGCGCTGACCACCCAACTGGCCCAGCTCACCGACGCGGTGCACCGCGACGAGGTCGCCAAAGCACAAGCGGCACTGCGTATCGAACAGATCGAGGCGACCATTTCCGAACAGTTCGGCATCGCGCTGTCCGATCTGATCGCCGAGTACGGTCCGGATGTGCCGATGCCGCCATCGGATCTGGAGTGGCAGGAGTACGAGCAGGCCAAGGAGCGCGGCGAGCAGGTCAGCGCGCCGGCGCCGATGCCCTACGACCGCAAGACCCAGGAGCGCCGCGCCAAACGCGCCGAGAAGGATCTGACCACCCTGGGCAAGGTGAATCCGCTTGCGCTGGAAGAGTTCGCGGCGCTCGAGGAGCGCTACAACTTTCTCGCCACCCAGCTCGAGGACGTCAAGAGCGCGCGCAAGGATCTGCTGGAGGTGGTCGCCGAGGTGGACGCGCGCATTCTGCAGGTGTTCACCGAGGCCTACGAGGATGTCGAGCGCGAATTCGTCGGCGTTTTCGCGAAGCTGTTTCCGGGCGGTGAGGGCAGACTGGTGCTCACCGACCCGTCGGACATGCTGACCACCGGTATCGAGGTGGAGGCGCGCCCACCCGGCAAGAAGGTCAAGCGGCTGTCGCTGCTGTCGGGTGGGGAGAAGTCGCTGACCGCGGTCGCATTGCTGGTGGCCATCTTCCGCGCCCGCCCCTCGCCGTTCTATGTGATGGACGAGGTCGAGGCCGCGTTGGACGACACCAACCTGCGCCGCCTCATCGGCCTGTTCGAGCAGTTGCGCGAGAAGAGTCAGCTGATCGTCATCACCCACCAGAAGCCGACCATGGAGATCGCCGACGCCCTCTACGGCGTCAGCATGCGCGGTGACGGCATCACTCAGGTGATCTCGCAGCGGCTGCGCGGCGAGAACCTGGCACCGGTCGGCGCGGCCAGCTGAAATCAAGGCCCTTCACAATTCCCTTGTGATCGTGGCCTTTTCGATTTCGCGTTGTTGCCCGGGGCCGACGGGTGCGGGGTACGTTGCGAAATATGAGCGGGAGGGTGGCGCTGGTTGTCGGCTCGGAGTGCGCAGCGCTGCCCAGATTGGGTTTCACCGGCGAGCTCGCCACCGGTCTCTACACCGAATTGCGCGCACTCGGCGGCTGGCAACCGGCCACCGGCACCGACGGGCCGCTGCTCGATCCGACCATCGGCGAATTGGTCCGCGCCGTAGCCGAAGCCTTCGAGACCGCATCGAATCGGCAAGCGACACTGCTGATCAGCTTCGTCGGCCACGGCATGACCACCGCAGCGGAGAACTTCTATCTGCTCGCCCACGATTCACCACAGATGCCCAAGCTGCACAACGCATTTCATCTGACGCAGGAAATCCAGGAACGACTGAACGACGCCCCCGCACTCGACGGTCTGATCGTGCTGATCGACGCCTGCGAAACCGGGGAGGGTGTACGCGGCGCCGCCCGGCGCTGGCCGGAGGCGTCCGGTCCCAACGGTCGTGTCGAACTGCTGGTGGCCACCGGCAACGGACCCGCCTATTTCGGATGCTTCACCCGAACGATCATCACCACATTCGGCAAGGGCGTGCCGCACGGCGGCGAAAGCCTGCTGCCCTCGGATCTGGTGCGGCCCCTGCGCCAGTGCCCAGCGCTGGAACCGCAATCATTCTCCTTCACCTCCGGAATCCGCACGGCCAGTGGCGATCCCGGACTCTGGCTGGTGCCCAATGTCGCACGCCGGGAGGACGCAGTGAGCGGCAGTGCGGCGGCGGGCTTCATCGATCAGCTGATCCACGGCCTGGTGATATCGGAGCCGCTGCGCCAGCGGCTCGTGCAGGTGGTCGACGGGGGCGGGGATCGGTTGCGTGGTGTGGTCGGCCCCGCTGGTTGCGGTAAATCCACCCTGCTGGCCACGTTGATCCGGCCCGGCTGGGTGACGTACGCACCCGACGTGACCATGCACCCCATGGACGCTCTGTCGATCAAGGCGGATTACATCACGGCCGCGGTGATTCTCGACGTGACCAGCTCCCTGGAATCCTTCACCGCCGAGTTGGCGGAGCAATTGGGCAAGCGGCTCGATGGCTTCAAGACCGCGACGCGCATGGTCGAATTCGACCTCGCCGAACAGGACAGCAGCAGGCTCGACCAGTTCGACATCAAGATACTGCGGCCGCTGGCCAGGCTCGACTCGTCGAAACCGGTGCATATCCTGGTCGACGGACTCGATCACCCGAAGCGCGGCAGTCGCGCGTTGCTTTCCTATGCCGTCGCCGAACTGACCCGACGCCCGGAACTCGCGCAGGTCCATCTCATCGTCGGCATCCGCGAAGGAACCGGCGTGGAGGACTCGTCGCTGCTGGCCCATATGCGCCGAATCGAACTGCCAGCGCCGACAACGTCGGATATCGCCAACACCGTCGCGGCGGCCCGCGGCCGTACCGAACAGACGAATTGGCGCGAATGGATCGACGGTCTGCTGCAGCAGACTCCGACGGGTGGTTGGCTCTTGGCTCGACTGCTGATCGAAATCCATTCCGATATCAGCTCTGCGGATCTGGACCGGGGGATCGGCCTCGATACGCTGGTCCGGCGGCGGGTTCGGGACGCGGTCGACGGCGCGGATCCCGGGACGGCGCACGCGGTTTCCGCGTTGCTCGCCATCCTGGTCGCGGCGGGTGCCGGGCCGGTGCTGCCGCTGGAGCTACTCGAGCGCGCGCTCGATTTTCTCGGTATCGGGTTGAGCACCAACCGAATTCGAGACCTCGTCGTCCGCCTCGGCGTACTCGTCAGCCGCGGCCGCCCCGGCACCCCCGGGGAGACCCTGGGTATGGCGCACAATGTGTTTCGGCGTTCACTCTCGATCGAGCAGGGCACTGCGGCGCGCCGGGAGGCGCATCGGGCGCTGGGGAAGGCACTCGAGCAGAATGCGCGCTCGGCCGAACCGGCACCGCAGATCACCGCTTACGCGCGCCGATCGGCCGTACGGCACTACCTCGGATACGGCGATTCGGCCGCCGCGGTGACATTCCTCGACCGGCTGAACACCCCACGTGCGGCGGACAATCGCGATCTATGGGCCGCCTGGATCCCCACCTTCGAGCATTCGGTCGGTCCGGAGCACCCCGACACGCTCACCGCCCGAAATAATCTCGCGTTCTGGCGCGGTGAGAGCGGTGACCTGGCCACCGCCACCGTCGAACATCAGAACCTGCTCGCCGAGAGCATCCGAGTGCTCGGGGCGGACGCACCAGGCACCCTCACGATCCGCACCAATCTCGCCCGCTGGCACGGTGAAAGCGGTGACTTCCGCACGGCCGTGGCCGAATTCGAGCAATTGGTCGCCGACCGCACCCGGCTGCTCGGTGCCGACGATCCGGCCACGCTGCGCACTCGCGGCGATCTCGCGCATTTTCGCGGAGAGCAGGGCGACACGGCCGAGGCCATCGCCGGATTCCAGCGACTGTTCGCCGACCGAACCCGTGTGCTCGGTCCGGATCACCCCGATACGCTCACCGCCCGTTACGAACTCGCGTACTGGCGCGCCGAAAGCGGTGATATCGACGCCGCCATTATCGAGTTGCACCAACTGCTCGTCGACCAGCAACGCATCTCCGGCACCGCCGATCCGGCCTTCTTCAGGACCCGCCACTACGTCACCCAGTTGCACGCCGAGAGCGGCGATCACGTGCGGGCCATCGCCGAGTTCAGGCAGCTGCTCGTCGAGCAGGAGCGCGTGCTCGGACCCGACCATCCGCACACCCTGATCACCCGGAACGATATCGCCCGCTGGCGCGGCGTCAGCGGTGACCACGCCACCGCCATCGCGGAGTTCCAGCTGCTGCTCACCGATCGGACGCGCATCCTCGGACCCGAGCACCCACGGACTTTGCGCACTCGCAACAACATTGCCTACTGGCGTGGAGAAAGCGGCGACCACCGCAGGGCCATCCAGGAGTTCCTGCGTTTGATCGAGGACGAGCGGCGCATCCTCGGCAACGATCATCCGATCACCCTGCTGTCGCGCCACAATCTGGCGCACCTGTACGGCGAAATCGGCCACTACCTCACGGCCGTAGCCGAATTCGAACAGATACTCCCGGCCCGGATCCGCCGCCTCGGGCCCGACAATCCACATACACTGCGCACCCGTTACGAACTCGCCCGCTGGCGCGGAGAGAGTGGTAATCCGGTGACCGCGGTGCTCGAGTATCAGCAGTTGCTCGCCGATCGGCAGCGGGTCCTGCCGATCGACCATCCCGATACCCTGCGCACCCGGCACGCCGTGGCGTACTGGCGCGGCGAAAGCGGCGACCCCGTCAGCGCGGTCCTGGAATACGAGCACCTGCTCCGCGATGAGCTGGCGGTTCTGGGCCCGGACCATCCCGAAACCTTCAGCACCCGGCACAGTCTCGCGTTCTTCCGAGGTCAGAGCGGCCGGATCGGTGCGGCCGTCACCGAATACGAGCAGCTACTCGACGACGAACGCACGATCCTCGGGCCGGACCACCCCGAAACCCTGCACACCTGGCATCGCCTCGCGCTCTGGCGCGGGGAGAGCGGCGATATCACGGCCGCGCTCGCCGCGCTCGAGGAGCTACTGCCGGTCCGGCTACGCGTGCTCGGACCCGATCATCCCGACACCCTGCGCACCCGGCACAATCTGGCCAGGTGGCGCGGGGAAGCGGGCCAATATGGCACTGCCATCGTCGAATACGAGGAACTGCTGGCAGACCGCCGTCGGATCCTCGGAGCCGACCACCACGACACGCTGACGTCTCTGCACAACCTCGCATATTGGCGCGGCGAGAGCGGAGATCCGGCCGCGGCCGTTGTCGAATTCGAGCAACTGCACGTGGCACGCGAGCGCGTCCTCGGGCCCGACCATCCCGATACCCTGCGCACCCGCGCCAATCTCGCGCACTACCGCGCCGAGAGCGGCGATATCGCCGCGGCCCTACCGGAATTCGAGCGTGTGCTGGCCGACCGCATCCGAGTGCACGGACCGGAGCATCCGAACACCTTTCGCACCCGCCACGATCTCGCGTGTTGGCGCGGCGCACACGGTGATCCGACCACCGCGGTCGCGGAGTTGGAGCTACTGCTGATCGATCGCCGCCGGATCCTCGGCGACGATCACCCCGACACTCTGCTGAACCGCAACGAATTGGCCCGCTGGCGTTGTGAATCCGGCGATCCGCGCGCCGCTATCGATGATCTCGAGCGGTTGCTCGCCGACGAACATCGGATATTCGGCGTCGAGCACCCGCGCACCCTGGCCACGCGCTACCACCTGGCGCAGGCCCGCGGCCGCGCGGGCGATACCACCACCGCCGCAGTCGAATACGAAGAACTTCTCGAAGTGCAACTACGCGTACTCGGCCCCGACCACCCCGACACCCGCCGCACCCGAGCCGCCTGCCACAACGGAATTGCCCGCAGCACGAGCAGATTCGGCGTACTCACCCGAATCCGCCGCGTGCTGGGCCGCCCCAACGGCGATCCCGATTCGCCCCCACCGCACTACTGAGCCGATCGGCCTACCCGCGGGCTCAGTCTGGCGACGCCGGAGTCGAGGTCGACGAGCGGATCATCGCCGGATTCGCGGTCGTCCAACTTGGCCACCGCCACCCATTCCTTGCGTTCGTGAATGTGCTTGCGCGACGGCCCGAATATCTCGTCGACCTCGGCGCCGGCCGGATCACGGCGCTTGCGGTTGGTCCACTTTTCGAGCAGATTCACCACATCGAGCGTACCCCGTAAGCGGCGGCCGATTGCGGCTGTTGGTCAATGCACGGCGGCGGCGCGGTCGTCGTCGAATTGGGCCTTGATCAGGGCGGCTCCGGTTGTGGCGAGCCAGGATTCGAGAGTGGTGAGGGCGGGGTATATCTCGCGCAGCGCCGGGATGTCGGCATGCCAGCCGCCGTTTTGCCGGATAAGCCGCCACGTATTGCCGATCTGTTCGCCGCGTGCGTCCGCCTCGGCCTCGGTCGCCTCGACGTACCGAACCGGGCGGCCGGTGATCCGGCTGATCGTGGCCGCGGCCGCGACGGGGGTGATTGCGTCACCGGCCAATTCCAGGGTTCGGCCGTGGAACCGCTCCGGATCGGCGAAGGCCAGTGCGGCGAAGGCCGCGATATCGGCGACGGCGATCATCTGCAGCGGCCGGTCCGCTTGGAACAGATGCTTGTGCACGCCGTCGATGATGCCGTCCACCGGGCTGCCACGCAGGACGTAGTTCTCCATGAAACGTACCGGGCGCAAGAGGGTGTAGCGCAGACCGCTGACCGCGATGGCATCCTCGATGCGGCCCTTTCCGGCCATGCCCCAGGAGCGGTCATCGGTCATCGTGGCGACGCCGGTGAAGACGATCTGCTCGACACCGGTGCGCACGGCCGCGTCGATCACCGCGAGGCCACGGGTGGCCTCCAACTCCGCACCCCAACCGTTCGGTCCGAAAGCGGCTGGCGGAACAAGGAATACTGCGCGCGCCCCGGCCGCCGCGGCGTCCAGCGTTGCCGGTGCGTCGAAGTCGCCGGTCACCAATTCGGCACCCGCGTCGGCGAGTGCGCGCGCCGCGGGAGTCTCGGGATCGCGCACCAGCGCGCGCACCGCGATGCCATCGGCCAGCAGTCGGCGCGCGGTGGCGCCGCCCTGCTTGCCGGTGGCGCCGGTGACCAGGATGGGATTCTGCTGAGGGGACATGCTCGCCTTCTCTGTTCGATCGGACTCTGCTCGATACAATCGGGTCGGATAACCCGTATTTGGACGATATGGGTGCGATCACCCGCTTGGCCAGGTCAAGGAACGGAAGGCCGTAACGAAATGTCTGCCCCACTGTCCCCGCCCGCGCAGCCTGGTGCCGCCGCACGGGCCGATGCCCGCCGCAACCGGACACTGGTACTGGCCGCCGCGCAACGCGCCTTCGCCGAACACGGCACCTCGGTCTCACTGGCCGAGGTCGCGCGCCGCGCCGGTGTGGGCGCGGGCACGGTCTACCGGCATTTCCCTACGAAAACCGATCTGCTGGAAGCGGTTATGCAGCAACGCATCGACCGGCTCGCCACCCTGGCGACCGGTCACCTCGACGCGCCGGACCCGGGTGCCGCGTTCTTTGCGATCTGCACCGAGGTGGTCGTCTCGACCCCGCGCAACCAGGCGCTCTGCGATATCGTCCGGTCCGACGACGGCTGGCCGAAGGCGTTGCTGCGCAGCGCGGGCGACCGCTTTCACCACGCGCTCGGCGCGCTGTTGACGGCCGCGCAGCGCCAGGGCGCGGTTCGCCCCGATATCGAGATCGTCGACGTACTGGACATCTTCACCGGATGCGTTGCGATCCAACGACGTCAGCGCGTCAATGGCCCGATGGTCAGGGCCGCCGCCCTCATGCTCGATGCGATGCGCGCGAACCCAGGAACCCGTACCGTAACGAAACCCGGCGCCGCGACCAACCTCAGTAACGAAACAGCCTCACGTAACGAAACGCAGGGCGCACACTGCCCGATCTGCGGTGCCGCGATCCGTCCCACGGGCACCGGCCGCCCGGCCCACTACTGCAGTGCCGCCTGCCGCCAAAAAGCACACCGCCGGCGAACCACCCGCGCCGCCCTCACCGGGGCAGTCGCGAGAGGTCCACAGGGGTCCTCGGGGTAGCGCTAGAGCAGGTCGCTCACATCGTCCGGTACGTCGACGGCGTATTTGCGCAAAATGTCCATCGAGATCACTTCCAGGGCGTTTTCATGAGTGGCCGCCAGCACCACGGGTGCGGCGACGCCGTCCTCATGGGCGTGCAACCAGCGCACGGCCACCACACACCACCGGTCTCCCGGTTGCAGACCGGGGAAGTTGTTCTCCGGGCGCGGCGTACTCAAATCGTTGCCGATGGACGCCTGGTGTTCGAGAAACTCAGCCGTGACGACGGTGCACACGGTGTGGCTACCGAGATCCTCCGGCCCGGTGCTGCAGCAGCCGTCCCGGTAGAACCCGGTGAGAGGATCGGCGCCGCACTCTTCCAGCGGCCCCCCAAGCACGTTTCGATCGGTCACGTCGCCGATCCTATTGTCCCTTCGCGAGAAGTTCCGCAGGACAAGAAATCTCGGGGGCTGTGTGTCGGGGCCAGGACGGCGTGGTAATGCAAAGAACCTGGTTCTGCAAGGATGGTCGGCGTGAGCTCCGAAGCCTGGATCCTGATTGCCGCTGTCGCCGCCGTGCTGGTGGTGGCGTTTGTCGCCGGATTCGTCCTGTACAAACGCCGTCGCGTCACGCTGACGCCACCCACCGCGGAGAAAGAACTGACCGACCGGTCGGGCGGATACGCGGCCTCGGGCGGCTTCAACTTCAGTCAGGGCGGCACGGCCACCGCGACACGCCCGGAACCCGCACCGATCGAGCGAACCGACACCGAGGGGCAGCCGCATGTCGGCGATGACGCGGCGATTCCGCGCGACGCGCCGAAGCGCGGCATCACCAATGTGCCGCTGCCCGATGTCGACACCGTGGCGTCCGCTCCGGCCGAAACCGATGGCGAGGTCGCGACTGCGGACGAATCCGCAACGGCCACGGTTGATTCCGACACCACGGTCGACTCGGATACCGCGGTCGAACCGGGCACGGTAACCGCCGAACCCGAAGCCGCCGCTGCGTCGGATACCGACACTGCCGCACCTACCGACGCTGCCGCACCTACCGACACTGCCGCACCTACCGACACTGCCGCACCTACCGACACTGCCGCACCGTCGACTCCCGCGCCGAGCCCGGAACAACCTTCGGTCGAAGCCGCCCCCGAGCCCACCGCCGCCGATGCCGCGACTACCCCGGCCCTCGAGGAAATCGAGCCGACCGCGGGCCGCCTGGTCCGTCTGCGTGGCCGCCTGTCCCGCTCGCAGAATGCCGTCGGCAAGAGCCTGCTCGGCCTGCTCGGCGGCGGTGATCTGGACGACGACTCCTGGGAAGAGGTCGAGGACACCCTCGTCCTCGCCGATCTCGGCACCGCGAGCACCGCGGCAGTCGTGCAACGTCTGCGCGAGGAGATGGCGGTCCGCAGCGTCCGCAATACCGAAGAAGCCCGCGCCGTACTGCGCGACGTGCTGATCGAGGCACTGCGCCCCGAACTCGATCGCTCGGTGCGCGCGCTGCCGCACAACGATCACCCGTCGATCCTGCTGGTCGTCGGCGTGAACGGCACCGGAAAGACCACAACGACCGGCAAACTCGCCCGGGTCCTGGTCGCCGACGGTCGCCGGGTGCTGCTCGGCGCGGCCGATACCTTCCGCGCGGCGGCCGCCGATCAGCTGCAGACCTGGGGTGAGCGGGTCGGCGCGGATACCGTGCGCGGTAGGGAGGGCGCGGATCCTGCGGCCGTCGCGTTCGACGCGGTCAGCGCGGGCATCGAGCGCGGCGTCGATGTCGTCATGATCGATACCGCGGGCCGTTTACACACCAAGACCGGTCTGATGGACGAACTCGGCAAGGTCAAGCGCGTCGTGCAGAAGAAGGCCGAGGTCGACGAAGTCCTGCTGGTCCTGGACTCCACCGTCGGACAGAACGGCCTCATGCAGGCCCGGGTCTTCGCGGAAGTGGTCGATATCACCGGCGTCGTGCTCACCAAACTCGACGGAACAGCCAAGGGTGGCATCGTCTTCCAGGTCCAACACGAACTCGGCGTTCCGGTCAAACTGGTCGGCCTGGGCGAGGGCGCCGACGACCTCGCCCCCTTCGAACCCGCCGCGTTCGTCGACGCCCTCCTCGGCTAGGCGACCGATCGCCGACTGTCATATGGCGGTCCTCGAGGGTGGCACGGGCCGCCATTCGACAACCGTCGCCATTTCGCTGAGTCCTACTCGGCGGTAGGGGCTGGTGGTTTGCTCGGATAGGGGGCGCACACCAGGGGCGAAACGTCGGTGTAGGCCAGGAAACGTGGTCGCAACACAACTGGGCCACGCGTTCACTTAGGCGAAACGTCACATCATCACGGATGAAACACCGAATGAGGACCCTTCTGTTCAGGTCCAATTGCCGGAGTCGGCTGGGCCCGAGATGAGGAGGACATTAAGGTGGCTTTTCCCCTTACCGGTGCACCGGATACCGGTGACACCGCCTGGATGCTGGCAAGTTCAGCGCTCGTGTTGTTGATGACGCCCGGCCTGGCCTTTTTCTACGGCGGCATGGTCCGTTCGAAGAATGTGCTCAACATGATCATGATGAGCATCAGCGCCATGGGCCTCGTCGGCGTGCTGTGGTCGCTGTACGGATACTCGGCCGCATTCGGCGACAACAAGTTCGGCGTGGTCGGTGATCCGGCGCAGTTCTTCGGCCTCAAGGGTCTGATCGGCGGCAATTCGGTTGCCGAGGTGAAGGACGCCAGCGGCGCCGTCACCACCGCCGCCGTGAATATCCCGCTCGCGGGCACCATTCCCGCGACCGTATTCGTCGCGTTCCAGTTGATGTTCGCGATCATTACGGTTGCCCTCATCTCGGGTGCGGTCGCCGACCGCCTGAAGTTCGGCTCCTGGCTGCTGTTCGCGGGCATCTGGGCGACGGTCGTCTACTTCCCGGTCGCGCACTGGGTCTTCGACTTCGACGTCAAGGATGCCGACGGCAACGTCGTGCACGAAGGTGGCTGGATCGCGAACAAACTGCTCGCGGTCGACTTCGCCGGTGGTACCGCGGTCCATATCAATGCCGGTGCGGCGGGCCTGGCCCTGGTGCTCGTCCTCGGTAAGCGCAAGGGCTGGCCGACCACACCGTTCCGCCCGCACAACCTGCCGTTCGTGATGCTCGGCGCCGGTCTGCTGTGGTTCGGCTGGTTCGGGTTCAACGCCGGTTCCGCGGTCACCTCGGGTGGTCTGGCCGGTTCGACCTTCATCACCACCACCCTCGCGACCTGCGCGGCGATGCTGGCCTGGCTGCTGGTGGAGAAGTTCCGCGACGGCAAGCCCACCTCGCTGGGTGCGGCCTCGGGTGTGGTGGCCGGTCTGGTCGCGATCACCCCGTCCTGTTCCTCGGTGAACGTGGTCGGCGCGCTCGCGATCGGCTTCGTGGCCGGTGCGGTCTGTGCGCTGGCGGTCGGCCTGAAGTTCAAGTTCGGCTTCGACGACTCGCTCGACGTGGTCGGCGTGCACCTCGTCGGCGGCATCATCGGCACCCTGATGGTCGGCCTCGTCGCCGCTCCGGAGGCGGGCGCGGGCAAGACCGGCCTGTTCTACGGCGGCGGTTTCGACCAGCTGTGGCGACAGGGGGTCGGTGCCGGTGCGGTACTTGCGTTCTCCTTCATCGCGACCCTGATCATTGCCTATATCGTGAAGTTCACCATTGGGCTGCGCGCCAGCGAGGAAGCCGAGTCGGTGGGCATGGACGAGTCCGAGCACGCTGAAACGGCATACGATTTCGCTGCTGTGGGTGGCACGGCACGTTCCGCCGTCAAGGAGGCATGACGACATGAAACTGATCACCGCAATCGTCAAACCGTTTACTCTCGAGGACGTCAAGACCGGTCTCGAGCAGGCGGGTGTGTTGGGCATGACCGTCAGCGAGGTACAGGGCTACGGTCGCCAGAAGGGCCACACCGAGGTTTACCGCGGCGCGGAATACTCCGTGGACTTCGTTCCGAAGGTTCGGGTCGAGGTCGTCGTCGACGATGCCTCGGTCGACAAGGTCGTCGAGGTGATCGTCGAAGCCTCCCGCACCGGCAAGATCGGTGACGGCAAGGTCTGGGTCACCCCGGTGGAGTCGATCATCAGGGTCCGGACCGGGGAACGCGGTACCGACGCTCTGTAAGCGAATATCGAACCGAGCGGCGGCCCCGCTCCCACCGGATTGCCCGGTCGGGGCGGGGCCGTACGCATCTTGATGGGCGGTGGGTTTGTGGGTAGTCACGAGCAAGACGGCAGACAGGTAACCGAGGATGTCGGCACGAACGTCTCCAACGGCGCGGCCGACCTGGTCCGGGCACGCAATCAATTGCTCGAGGGCGGACTGCCCAGAAATCCACGGCTCGACGCCGAATCCCTGCGCTCGGCGCTGGTCGATCTCTTCGAATTGTGGCTGACCACCAAGGGCACCGAACTCGGCATCACCCATGACAGCGGTCTGGCCGTGGTCGCTGTCGGTGGCCTCGGCCGCAAGGAGATGCTGCCGTACTCCGACCTGGATCTGGTGTTGCTGCACGACGATGTCGATCCGGCGCGGGTGGCCGAGGTGGCCGACCAGCTCTGGTATCCGCTGTGGGACGCCCACATCAAACTCGATCACAGTGTGCGCACCGTCCCGCAGGCGCTGCGCGTGGCCTCCGGCGATCTCATCGCGGCCCTCGGCATGCTCGAGACCAGGCACATCGTCGGCGATATGGAGTTGAGCAATCTGCTGATCGGCGGGGTGCGCCGGGAGTGGCGGACCGGAATCCGCTCCCGCTTCGACGAATTGATCGAACAGGCCGAGACCAGATGGCAGCGCAGCGGCGCGATCGCCCATCGCGCCGAGCCCGATCTGAAGAACGGGCGCGGCGGACTGCGCGATATCCAACTGCTCGACGCGCTGGCCATCGCCCAGCTGACCGACGCCATGCCGGGGCTCGGTCCGGACGTGCCGGGAGGCGGTCTGAAGCAGGCGCATCGGCGGTTGCTGGATGTTCGCACGGAGCTGCATCGAGTGGCTGGCCGGGCGCGTGATCAGCTGCGCGCCCAGGATGCAGACGAGATCGGCGCGGCATTGCGCATCGGTGACCGCTTCGATCTCGCTCGCACCCTGAGCGATTCGGCGCGGACGGTGAGTTACTCCGTCGATGTCGGTCTGCGCACCGCCGCCAATGCGCTACCACGTCGTGGCCTCGCGCGACTGCGCCGGATGCCGGTGCGTCGACCGCTCGATGAGGGGGTGGTCGAACACGCGGGTGAGGTCGTGCTGGCGCGGGACGCGCGGCCGCAGCGCGATCCAGGACTGATCCTGCGGGTGGCCGCGGCGTCGGCGCAGACGGGGCTGCCGATGTCGGCGACCACACTGAATCGGCTCTCCGAGGACGCGCCGGAGCTACGCGAGCCCTGGCCCAAGGACGCGCTCAACGACCTGCTGATCCTGCTCGGCGCGGGCCGTGGCGCTATCGACGCGGTCGAGGCGCTGGACCGAACCGGCTTATGGGGCCGGCTACTTCCGGAATGGGGCGCGGTGCGTGACCTGCCGCCGCGCGATGCGCTGCACACCTGGACCGTGGACCGGCATCTGATGGAGACGGTCGCCTACTCGAGCGGGCTCAGCACCCGTGTCGCCCGTCCGGACCTGCTGATGTTGGGCGCTCTGCTGCACGATATCGGCAAGGGCCGGGCGGGTGACCACAGTGTGGTCGGGGCCGAACTGGCCACCCATATCGGGCGGCGTCTCGGGCTGTGGCCCTCGGATGTGCGGACCCTCAGTGCGATCGTGCGCCACCATCTGTTGTTGCCGGACACTGCGACCCGACGTGACCTCGCCGATCCCGCCACCGTGCAGTTCGTCGTGGATGCCCTCGACGGTGACGTGCAACTGCTGGAACTGCTGCACACGTTGGCCGAGGCCGATTCGCTGGCCACCGGACCCGGGGTCTGGGGTGATTGGAAGGCTTCGCTGATCGGTGAACTGGTGCGGCGTTGCCGCCTGGTGATGGCGGGGGATCAGCTGTCGAAGCCGGAGCCGATCGCGCCGGAGCTGTTGGCCAAGGCTGCGGCGGGCGGCGTGCACGTCGATCTGCGGCCCGGCGAGGGCAAGTACATCTACACCGTCACCGTGATCGCACCGGATACGCCCGGTCTGCTCTCGGATGCTGCCGGGGTGCTGGCCCTGCATTCGCTGCGGGTGCTCTCGGCCACCGTCGGCAGCGAAGGCGCCTCGGCCATCAATACGTTCGTGGTCTCGCCCAAATTCGGTGACCCGCCGGATGTCGGGCTATTGCGGCAGGAGCTGATCCGGGCGACCGCCGGCGATCTGGATCTGCACGCGCTGCTGGCGAAGCGCGAGCGCGAGGCCACCGGCGCCGGGCCGAGCCCGTACGCGCAGGCGCAACCGCGCGTGATCTGGTCGGCCACCCCGACCGGCCACGTGGTCCTCGAGTTGCGTGCCGAGGACCGGATCGGGCTGCTCAGCAGGTTGGCGGCGGCCTTTGCCGAATGTGGTGCCGATGTGCGCTGGGCGAAGGTGGTGACCATGGGTTCCGCGGTGGTCGACGCCTTCGGTCTCGACCTGGTCGAGGACACTTCGCAGCGCCGCGAGACCATCGAGAAGGCTATCTTGGGGGTGGTCCCTCGGCCCGCACCGAAGCCGCCGGAGGGTGCGGGTCCGCCCGGGTCCGCCACGACGTCCTGACCCGGCCTAATTGATATTTGCGCATGATTTGCTGAAAGCGTAGGCAGCAGGCCCCTCGCGCCCTACTATCAGAGCGTCTGGCTATCGCGAGCATGAGGGGAGCAGGTCGGTGGCAATTGAAGTCGTTTCGGCATCGATGATGACGAGTGACGAGACCACGCATATGGCGCGCTGCGTCGGCGGCGACCGATGGGTGGTCTCCTGGCTACCTGGCCGGACCCTGTCCGGACAACAGGCTGTGACCGCTATGACGATTGCCACCACCGTCGCGACGCATGATGTGCCGACCGACACCGAATGGGCCATGCTCGACGATCTGGCCCTCGAACTGGGTCTGACCGCCCGCGAGGCGGTATTCATGGTTGCGCTGGAGAACCACGACTATCGCAAAACGGCCAAACCGCGCCGCCGATCGCTCGACTAGCACCTCGAAGGTGCACCGCTTGCGCGAACAAGTGGGCTGTCCCATTACCCTGGGATACCAAGTGACGTCCCACGAGATCAGGAGCGCGATCGGTGTTCGAATCCCTGTCCGACCGGCTTACCGGTGCCCTCAAGGATCTTCGCGGTAAGGGGCGTCTGTCACCGGCCGACATCGACGCCACCTGTCGCGAGATCCGTCTTGCCCTGCTCGAGGCCGACGTCGCACTGCCCGTGGTGCGCGGTTTCATCGCGAAGATCAAGGAGCGGGCCAAGGGTGCGGAGGTCTCGGCTGCCCTCAATCCGGCCCAGCAGGTCGTCAAGATCGTCAACGAGGAGCTCGTCAATATCCTCGGCGGCGAGACCCGCAGGCTGACCCTCGCCAAGAACCCCCCAACGGTGATCATGCTCGCCGGTCTGCAGGGTTCCGGTAAGACGACCCTGGCGGGCAAGCTCGCGAAATGGCTGAAGGGACAAGGGCATCAGCCCTTGTTGGTGGCCTGCGACCTCCAGCGCCCCGGTGCCGTCACTCAGCTGCAGGTAGTCGGTGAGCGCGCGGGTGCGCCCGTATTCGCGCCGCATCCCGGCACCTCCATCGGCGGCGGCGACAACCCGCTCGGCATCTCGGCGGCCGATCCCGTGGCCGTCGCGAAGTCCGGTGTCGAAGAGGCGCGCAATAAGCAATACGACGTGGTCATCGTCGATACCGCCGGTCGCCTCGGCATCGATACCGAGCTGATGGCGCAGGCCGCGGGCATCCGCGACGCCGTGCAACCCGACGAGACGCTGTTCGTACTCGACGCCATGATCGGTCAGGACGCGGTGAACACCGCCGAGGCCTTCCGCGACGGCGTCGGCTTCACCGGTGTCGTACTCACCAAGCTCGACGGCGATGCCCGCGGTGGCGCGGCGCTCTCGGTCCGGAATGTGACCGGCGCGCCGATCATGTTCGCCTCCACCGGTGAGAAGCTCGAGGACTTCGACGTCTTCCATCCGGACCGGATGGCCTCGCGCATCCTCGGCATGGGTGATGTGCTCAGTCTGATCGAACAGGCCGAACAGGTCTACGACCAGCAGCAGGCCGAGGAAGCCGCCCGCAAGATCGGCAGCGGCGAGATGACGCTCGAGGATTTCCTCGATCAGATGCTCGCCATCCGCAAGATGGGACCCATCGGCAACCTGCTCGGCATGCTGCCCGGTGCGGGCCAGATGAAGGATGTGCTCGCCCAGGTCGACGACAAGCAGCTCGACCGGGTCCAGGCGATCATCCGCGGCATGACCCCGGCCGAACGTGCGAACCCGAAGATCATCAACGCGTCTCGCCGTCTGCGCATTGCCAACGGCTCCGGTGTCCAGGTCTCCGAGGTCAACCAGCTCGTCGACCGGTTCTTCGAGGCCAAGAAGATGATGACCATGATGGGCCGCCAGATGGGCCTGCCCGGCTCGCGGCGGGCCAATGCGAAGAAGGGCAAGAAGGGCAAGAAGGGTGGCCGCGGCCCAACGCCGCCCAAGGTGCGCGGTGGCTTCCCGGGGATGCCGGCAATGCCCGCCGGCATGCCCGACCTATCCGGCATGCCCGCCGGCCTCGACCAACTCCCCCCCGGCCTCGAGGGCCTCGACATCTCAAAACTGAACTTCCCCAAAAAGTAGCCGCTCCCTCCCGCTGTCTACTCGCACCGGGCACCCCGTCTCTGAACCCGGCACCCTCTACGCGAGGTGTCCGGTTCGAAGACGGGGTGCCCGGTCGCTGTTGAGGGGGCAGTAGGTTGGCGGGGGAGGGCGTTGAGGAGGTTGGTGTGCATCTGTGCGGGGTGGTGCTTCCTGGTGGCGAGGTGCGGGATTTGTGGGTGCGGGGTGGGGTGGTGTCGTTCGAGCCGGTCGCGGGGGCCGAAACACTGTGCGGTGTGGGGTGGATCGTGCCGGGGCTGGTCGATGCGCACTGCCATGTCGGGATTCGGTATGGCGGGGGAGATGAAGATCGGGACGGGGCGATCGCGCAGGCCGAAATCGAGCGGGACGCGGGCGCACTACTGCTGCGTGACGCGGGGTCGCCGATCGACACGCGATTTATCGACGAGCACGAGGAACTGCCACGGATCATCCGCGCGGGCCGCCATATCGCCCGACCGCGGCGCTATATCCGTGAGCTCGGTATCGAACTCGACGATGAGCGCGATCTGCCGGACATCGTCGCTGAGCAGGCTCGGTTCGGCGATGGCTGGGTGAAGATCGTCGGGGACTGGATCGACCGGTCGGTGGGCGATCTGCGGCCGCTGTGGAGCGATACGATCCTGAAGGAGGCGATCGACGCAGCGCACGCCAACGGCGCGCGGGTGACGGCGCACGTTTTCGGCGAGGACGCGCTGCCAGGGCTGATCAACGCGGGCATCGATTGCCTCGAGCACGGCACCGGCCTCACCGACGACACCATCGAGATGATGGTCGAACACGGTACCGCGCTGGTGCCGACACTCATCAATATCGACACCTTCCCCGAAATCGCCACCAGCGCGGGCAAATTCCCCACCTACGCCGCACATATGCGCGATCTGCACGCGCGCGTCCGCAGCACCGTCGCCAACGCACACGATGCCGGCGTTCCGATTTTCGCGGGCACCGATGCCGGCGGCTCCATCCGGCACGGCCGCATCGCCGACGAGATCGCCGCGCTGTCCGGGGCCGGACTCTCGAGACACAACGCACTCGGCGCCGCCTCCTGGAATGCTCGCAGCTGGTTGGGTCGACCGAGCATCGAAGCTGGCGCACCCGCGGATTTCGTTGTCTACCAGGAAGATCCACGCATCAGCCCGGCCGCCCTCGCGAACCCCCAGTACGTCATCCTGCGCGGCCGAGTCGTCAAAACCCGCAATCCGGTCACCGGCCACCGCTGACCTGGGCGCTTACCAAATGGGCAGCTCGGATATAGCTCTCGCTATGACGTTGCGGAGATCGGCGGCCGGTCCGGAGATATCGCCGCCCAGGTCAACGGGTTGATGTGAGCAAGAACGGAAAGTCGCGGCGGCGGGCGCGTATGGTCGGTTCCGTGACCATTCGCCTCGGTTATCAGATGCCCAACTTCAGCTATGGCCAGCCTGTCAGCGAACTCTTTCCGACTGTGGTCGCGCAGGCCAGGGAGGCCGAAGCCGCTGGCTTCGACACCGTCTTCGTAATGGACCACTTCTACCAGTTGCCCGGTCTCGGTGTACCGAGCGATCCGATGCTGGAGGCCTACACCGCATTGTCCGGGATCGCCGCGTCGACCGAACGAATCCAGCTGTCGGCGTTGGTAACCGGCAATACCTACCGCAATCCCGCGCTGCTCGCCAAGACTGTCACCACTCTCGATCTGGTGAGCGGCGGCCGGGCAGTACTCGGCATCGGCGCTGGCTGGTTCGAACTCGAGCATCAGTCCTACGGCTTCGAATTCGGCACCTTCACCGAACGATTCCAGCGCCTCGACGAGTCGCTGCAGATCATCACACCGATGCTGCGCGGTGAACATTCGACCTTCGACGGCAAGTGGTACCACACCGATAACGCGATGAACGAGCCCCGGCTGCGCAACGATCTGCCGATCCTGCTCGGTGGCGGCGGCGAGAAGAAGACCTTCGCGCTGGCCGCCCGCTTCGCCGATCACCTCAACATCGTCGCCAACGCTTCCGAACTCCCGCGCAAGATCGAGGCACTGCACCAGCGTTGCGCCGAAATCGGGCGCGACCCAGCGACTTTGGAAGTCAGCTTCCTCTGCTTCCTGATGATCGACGAAGACGGCGACCGCGCGCGCAAACAACAACAGGATCTGCTGCGCGGTATCGGCGTCGACCTGTCCACTCTCTCCGAAGACGAACGCAAGCAGACCATCGCCGACCGCCAATTCGTCGGCACCCCGGCCGAAGTCGCCGAGCAGCTGCAGACACGGGTGCTCGACCAGGGTGTCCAGGGGCTGATCGTCAACATGGTCACCACCGGACATGAACCGGGCGCGGTCGAACTCGCGGGACACACGCTCGCGCCACTGGTTCGATAGGACGGCATCGGCTCGAGCGCCCGTTTTCGGCTCAGCGGCGAGATGTTTTCGCCGCCAATGGCTTTGGGGATCGCTAAAATCGGCTCATGACGGCTGTCCGAGGACGCGCGTCCTTTGGTGTCGACGCGCCACCCGTGCTCCTCATGCTCGGCGCGCTCACGGGTGGATGCCTGATCGCGACGGTGATCGTCGGATCAGGACTGTCCGGCGGGGTCGCGGTGTGTGCCATATCTCTCCTTGTGCTGACGGTGGTCGAGCCTTGTGCGCAGCTATACCGCACATATGTTCGACCGAAATGGAACCGCATCATCGTGTCAGTGCAACTGGTCATTGGACCGACTATTGTTCTCGCGGATGGGAACGGCGCTGGTCGGCGCTGGTCCGCGCGGGGTTGGGCATGGCCGCTTGCCGACGCGACCGATGACGCGATTTCAGGGGAGAGTGGCCGGTCTGGCACAATGGACCATCGTCCTTCCTGGACAAGTGTCAGCCCGTCTCCGGTTACGTACCGCGCGGCGGTCACACACTCCAAGCGCAAAACCGGGCTCGCAGACCGTGCGGGTCGCTGAATTGTGCCGTGACCAACCACTGAAAGGCAGATCAGCACATGGCTGTTCGCATCAAGCTCACCCGCCTCGGCAAGATCCGTAACCCGCAGTACCGCGTGGTCATCGCCGACGCCCGCACCCGTCGTGACGGCCGCGCCATCGAGAACGTCGGCAAGTACCACCCGAAGGAAGAGCCGTCGCTGATCGAGATCAACTCCGAGCGTGTACAGCACTGGCTGAGTGTCGGCGCGCAGCCGACCGAGGCCGTGCAGCGCCTGCTGGAGATCACCGGCGACTGGCAGAAGTTCAAGGGCCTGCCGGGTGCCGAGGGCACCCTGAAGGTGAAGGCTCCGAAGCCGTCCAAGCTGGACCTGTTCAACGCCGCGCTGGCCGCCGCCGATAACGCGCCGGTCGCCGAGGCCGTCACCCCCAAGAAGAAGGCCGCCAAGAAGGACGAAGCCGCCGAGACCGAGGCTGCCGAGTAACCGTGAGCGAGCGTAGCGAGCGAACCGAATACGCAGCGCTCACGACGGAGCCGAGCGCTAGCGAGGTGCAGTCGTGAGCGCCGTCGTCGCCGATGCTGTCGAACACCTGGTTCGCGGCATTGTCGCCAATCCGGATGACGTCCGGGTCGAGCTGATCACCGGCCGCCGCGGACGCACCGTCGAGGTGCACGTCAACCCCGAGGATCTGGGCAAGGTGATCGGGCGCGGCGGTCGTACCGCGACCGCGCTGCGCACCCTCGTCGCCGGTATCGGTGGCCGGGGCATCCGGGTCGACGTGGTCGATACCGACGCCTAGATGGAACTCGTCGTAGGCCGGGTCGCCAAATCGCACGGTGTGCGCGGCGAGCTGGTCGTCGAGGTACGCACCGATGATCCCGACGCGCGCTTCGCACCTGGTGTGCGGCTGCGCGGGCGGGCAGCGCGTGCGAAGGAAGTCCGTGAGTTCACCGTGGAGTCGGCCCGAGAGCATTCGGGCCGACTTCTCGTGCAACTCGTCGGGGTGTCCGATCGCACCGCCGCCGATGCGCTGCGCGGCACCCTATTCGTCGTCGACAGCGCCGATCTGCCGCCCTCGGAGGACCCGGACGAGTACTACGACCACGAGCTGGAGGACCTGACCGTCCAGCTCACCGACGGCACCGTTGTCGGTAAGGTCACCGAGGTGCTGCATTCGGCCGCGGGCGAGCTGCTATCGGTGCGTGCCGCGGACGACGGCCGCGAGATTCTGATCCCGTTCGTCACGGCCATCGTGCCGACCGTCTCGCTGGCCGACGGGCTCGTCGTCATCGACCCGCCGGAAGGTCTCCTCGATCCGGAGTAGAGGTGAGCGTGCCGTGCCCGGCATAACGCAGGAGACAGCATGAAACTCGATGTCGTCACCATCTTTCCCGAGTATCTGGAGCCGTTGCGCACAGCGTTGCTCGGCAAGGCCATCGACAAGGGCCTGATCTCGCTCGAGGTGCACGATCTGCGTCACTGGACCCACGATGTGCACAAGTCCGTCGATGACTCGCCCTATGGCGGCGGGCCCGGCATGGTCATGAAGCCGACCGTCTGGGGTGACGCCCTCGACGACGTATGCCCCGATGACGCCCTGCTCGTGGTGCCGACGCCCGCCGGTGTGCCCTTCACCCAGGCCGCGGCCCAACGCTGGGCGAGCGAGAAACATCTCGTATTCGCTTGCGGCCGTTACGAAGGCATCGATCAACGCGTCTTCGACGACGCCGCCCGACGGGTTCGCGTCGAAGAGGTCAGCATCGGCGACTACGTCCTCATCGGCGGCGAGGCCGCGGTCCTCGTCATGACCGAAGCCGTAGTCCGCCTGCTCCCCGGCGTACTCGGCAATCAGCAATCCCACCAAGAGGATTCGTTCTCCGACGGACTGCTGGAGGGGCCGAGTTATACCCGCCCGGTCTCCTGGCGCGGTCTGGAAGTCCCGCCGATCTTGCTGTCCGGAGATCACGCCAAGGTCGCCGCGTGGCGACGCGAACAGTCGTTGGCTCGGACCCGTGAACGGCGTCCAGATCTGCTCGGCCACCACGACGACGCCTGAGCCTCGCTGGGGCGCAGCCCATTTGGGTGTCCCACCCGAAACTACAGATATCGACCCTTGATGAATGTATCGTTAACCAACGGTACATTAAATGACGGGTAGGTGGCTGTGAGGACAGTAGCGAGGCTCGGGACCGTACGTCGAGTGGTGGCTTCGACCATCATCGGTGGCGCGATGATGGTCGTATCGGATCTAGTCGCGCCAGAACTCGTCGAGATCAGAGCCGCCGCGGATCGCGACACGCATGACCCGGACTCCGGCCGTGTCGGCCAGCGCGGCCGCAGTAGCAACCATGGCCAGTACAAGGGGCGCACCGAACGTCCCTGCCAGTACACCCCCGAAGGGGTTTGCACCGGCGGGCGGTGACCACATTGCTGGTTGTCGCCATCCAAGAACCCGGCCACGT
This sequence comes from Nocardia sp. CA-107356, assembly GCF_050946365.1. NCBI lineage: Bacteria > Bacillati > Actinomycetota > Actinomycetes > Mycobacteriales > Nocardiaceae > Nocardia > Nocardia sp. CA-107356. The sequence continues at coordinate 2,526,578 of NZ_CP191992.1, forward strand.
AATCGCGTCCGAGCGTTCTTCCCGGGCCACGCCGTCGGCCCGCCGGGCACGAATTCGACTGCTGCGCATCGAATGTGAGGCGATCTGATGCGCGGCCTGTGAATTTGTGCGCGGCGCCCTCGCGGAGGGGCGCTGTTCGCGGGCTATGCCGTCGGGATGATGGCGAAGGTGCCGTTCTTGCCCGGGATCAGTGCGCCCCAAGGTGCCGACTTCAGCAGCGTGCCCTGGAAATCGACGGACATCTGGAGCAGGGGTTTCGCGCCGCTCCGGGTGTCGTGGGGGCCCGCGACGACGGTGCGCTCGCCGGTCCGGGTGTCGAAGGCGACCACCCAGTAGTCGTTTCCGCTCACTTCACGCAGCACACCGAGGATGACGTTATCCGCGGCTGCCCACGGAATGACCTCCTCCTCGGTGGGGCGTAACGGGACCGTCCAGCGAATATGCCGATCGGTTTCCTCCAGCCGAAGTTCCTTGTCTTCCTTCAGTGTGCTGCTGTCCATCGCGAGGGCGGACCCGTCGTGCAGCGGGAACCGCCATTCGCTGTCCGGCCCGCTCCGCCGTCCGATGACCTGGCCGCTGACGGCATCGATGGTCTCGATCTCGGTGCCCTGTCGCACGGTCGCCACATTGGCCGGGCCTCGGGTGAAGCTGCGTCGATCGGGAACCTGTCGCTTCCACAGCAGCGCCCCGGTGTCGTCGGCCAGCGCGCCGACCAATTGCTCGCCCTCGAGGTCGGTGTCGAGAGGGCAGCGGAACAGGCTCAGGTCCTGGACCGGGAACATCAGCGAGGTGTCCGGTGGCAGGGGTATCGCGCAGCCGAGCGTCGCGGGATCCACCGACCAGCGTCGCGTCCCGGTGCGCGGATCGTTGCGGACGAGCTGGGTGCCGCCGTCGTCGTACTCGTACCACTCCGCGTCCGGGGTGGTCCACAGCTGCCGACCGGTATCGGCCGCATAGGCGATCGAGCCGGTCTCGCCCTGCCAACCGACCAGCAGCACACCGCCCTTGTCCAGCAGCGAGATGCGCTTGCTGTCGGGCCGCAGGCCGGGCCGCTGCATCACCCACTGCGGTTTCCCGGAGCGCGGATCGATACCGGTCAACCGGTCATCGGTGACCGTGTACAGGCCCGTCGCCGTAAATCCGACCGCGTCATGCGGTCCGATATCCAGTGGTTTGATACTCGACAGGTTCAGCGCCGGAGTGTCGGACGAGGTCGGCCCATGGTGTTCCGGTGAATCAGAGCCGCACGCGGCAATTCCCGCGACCAACCAGACCACGACCCCGGCACGCAACAATGCGGTAAGCGATGTGCGCGTGCCATTTTCGACCGATTTCCACCCCGAGAACTTCACGCCGTGATCATTGCACGGCGGCTGCGGCGACCCACGGGGCAGCGCCGGTCAGGGCAGTAGACCGTGGCGGCGAGCGGTGACCACGGCCTCGTGGCGCGAGTGGGCGTCGAGTTTGGTCATCGCGTTGCGCAGGTAGCTCTTGACCGTCTCCGGTCCGACGGAAAGGCGTTGGGCGGCTTCTTGATTGGTGCAGCCGAGCGCGATCTGGGACAGTACGTCGAGTTCGCGGCGAGACAGCCGAGGGGCGTCCGGCGCCGGGTCGCCCACCAGGACTCGAGCGAGGCGTTCACAGACGGCATGCAGGCGCTCGCGGAGTCGTTCTTCCTCGGCCGAGCGGGCGACGCCGCGAAGTTCGGCATTGATCTCGCGGAGTTCTTCGGCGACCGCGGGCGCGGTGTCGGGCGCGGGAGTCGTCATTTCCAGCAGGCGCAGGCGGCGGTCGACCTCGTCACGGATGGTGATCTCCGTGGCCAGGCGGCGGCTGGCCTCGACGACGAGATCAGCGGTGCGGTCGCCGAGCGGCGTGCCGCCGCGGTTGGCGGCGTAAAGCACCGCGCGGGAGCGATTGCCGACCACGACGGGCACCGCGACGACCGATCGGATGCGTTCGCCGGAGACCGGGCCGTCGTAGTGGTGGGTGATCGAGGAGGCGCTGCGGTAGTCGGCGACCGAGGCCGGGCGCCGCATATCCATGACCCGGCCGCCGAGGCCGGAGGTGCGCAGCACGGTGAGCCCGCGCAGACCGTTGGTGACGGTGCCGACGAATTCGGTGAGCAGCAACGTGTCGTCGTGCACCTCGCCGCCGAACACCAGCGGCACACTCGCCTTGGTCGCCACCCAGCGGATCTCGGCGCGCAGCGCGTCGCCGTCGCGAGGCCGCAGCAGGCCGCTGGTGTGGGTCAAAAGACTCACCCCTTTTCGGGGGTAGTGCCGGACGTGATGTGACCCACATCCTATTGGAGACCGAGGTGGCCTGGATCACCGATGAGGAGAGGCGAGATGACCGCGGACCTGAACGCGCGCGTGCGCGAACTACTGCAGACCTACGACGGACCCGACGTCAGCGCGGCAGATCTGCTGTGCGACCGGCACCCCGCCGACCGGGTCGCGTTCACCATCGTCGACCCCGACCTGACCTCGACCGACCTCACCTACGGTGAGCTGCGCGAACGCTCCCAGCGCTGTGCTGCCGCACTCGCCGACCTCGGCGTGGAACCGGGCGACCGCGTTGCCACGCTGATGTCCAAGTCCACCGACCTGGTGGTCGCGCTACTCGGCATCTGGCGGCGTGGCGCGGTCCACGTCCCGCTCTTCACCGCCTTCGCCCCGCCCGCCATCGCCTTCCGGCTGGAAACGAGCCGAGCATCGCTGGTCATCGTGGATGTCGATCAGGCGAACAAGCTCGCACCGGGTGCCGACATCCCAACCGATCCGCGGTGGCGCGTGATCATCGCCGGGGACAGTGCGTCGACCGCCGTCGAAATGCGGGGGGCCGTCGACACTGCAGCCGCTGAGGGGCAGGTGGCAGGCGGCGCGACCAGCACCGGCTCGGTCGCCGATGACGCGAGCGCCGCGGGGCAGTCTGCCCAGGAGCAGTCGATGACACCGCTGCGGTTCGCGGATCTGCTTGCCGAGCATTCCGCTGACGACCCCAGGGCGGCGTCCGCGACGGTCGGCGGCGATGGCCTGCTCGTGCAGCTGTTCACCAGCGGCACCACCGGAACCCCGAAGGGGGTTCCGATTCCGGTGCGTGCGCTCGCGGCATTCCATGCGTACCAAGAGTTCTCGTTGGACGTGCGCGAGGACGACGTCTACTGGAACGCCGCGGATCCGGGCTGGGCGTACGGTCTGTACTGGGCGATCCTGAGCCCGCTCGCCTCCGGTATCCGCAGCCTGCTGCTGCACGCACCGTTCTCCGCGCCGCTGACCTGGCAGGTGCTCGAACGGTTCGGCGTCACCAACTTCACCGCCGCGCCGACGGTGTACCGCGCGTTGCGCGCCGATAGCGCTGCTGTCCCAACGAATCTCCGGCTGCGGCGGGCCTCCTCGGCCGGCGAACCGCTGACCCCGGACGTGGTCTCGTGGTCGGTCGAAACGCTCGGCGTCGCGGTCCGCGACCACTACGGGCAGACCGAACACGGCATGCTCATCTGCAATTCCTGGCACGACGCGCTGCGAGTGGACGCGCCCGCGGGCTCGATGGGCCGGGCGCTGCCGGGGTGGACCTGTGCGGTGCTCGAGGACAATGCCGATATCGAAGCGCCCGCCGGGCAGTTGGGCCGGGTCGCCATCGACACCGAGCGCAGTCCGCTGCGGTGGTTCCTCGGCTACCTCGATGCTCCCGAACGCACCGCCCAGCGTTACACCCCGGACGGCCGCTGGTATCTGACCGGCGACGCGGGATCGCAGGATGCGGACGGGTTCTTCCACTTCTCGGCCCGCGACGACGATGTCATCATCATGGCCGGATACCGCATCGGCCCGTTCGAGGTCGAGAGTGTGCTCGTCATGCACGAGCAGGTGGTCGAGGCTGCGGTCGTCGGTATGCCCGACGAACTGCGCGGTGAGGTACTCGAGGCCTTCGTGGTGCTGCGCAATGGGTTCGAGGGGACCGCTGAATTGGAGGCCGAATTGCAGACCCTGGTGAAACGAAAGTTCGCCGCGCATGCCTATCCACGCACAGTGCACTTCGTGGACGCACTGCCCAAGACACCCAGTGGCAAAGTGCAGCGATTCATTCTGCGGCAGCAGGGAGTTCGATGATGTCCACACTCCCGAGCTACGCCTCCGGCACGGCGGAAGCCCCGCTGCTCGGCGATACGATCGGTGATGACTTCGATCGTATGGCCGCCGCCTACGCCGACCGAGAAGCGTTGGTGGACTGTCCAACCGGTCGTCGCTGGACCTATCGCGAACTCGCGGCCGCGATCGACGCACTCGCCACCGGGCTGTCGGCGCGCGGCATCGGCAAGGGCGACCGAGTCGGCATCTGGGCGCCCAACTGCGCGGAATGGTTCCTCACCCAGTACGCCACTGCGAAACTCGGTGCGATCCTGGTCAATATCAACCCGGCCTACCGCACCAGCGAACTGGAATATGTACTGCGCCAGGCCGGAGTGCGCCTGCTGATCGCCGCGCCGGAGTTCAAGACCTCGAACTATGTCGCCATGATCGAGCAGGTCCGCCCGGCATGTCCGGGTCTGGATCAGGTGCTGGTGCTCGGCACCGCGGAATGGGATGCGGTGGCGCGGACCGATATCGACGCGGAGCGACTTTTCGCGATCGCGGCGACGCTGTGCATGGACGACCCCATCAACATCCAATACACCTCCGGCACAACGGGTTTTCCCAAGGGGGCCACGCTGAGCCACCACAACATCCTCAATAACGGCTACTTCGTCGGCGAACTCTGCGGCTACACCGAACAGGACCGGATCTGCGTGCCGGTGCCGTTCTATCATTGCTTCGGGATGGTCATGGGCAACCTGGCCAGCACCAGTCATGGTGCGGCCGTGGTGATTCCGGCCCCTTCGTTCGATCCGGTCGCAACCCTGGACGCGGTCGCCGCCGAGCGGTGCTCCTCGCTCTACGGCGTGCCGACGATGTTCATCGCAATACTCGCGGAGCTGGATTCGGGTAAGGATATCGACCTGTCCAGCCTGCGCACCGGCATCATGGCCGGATCACCGTGCCCGGTCGAGGTGATGAAGCGAGTGATCGATCGCATGGGGATGAGCGAGGTGTGCATCTGCTACGGCATGACCGAAACCTCTCCGGTATCGACGCAGACCCGCCGCGACGACAGCATCGACCGCCGCACCGCGACAGTCGGCCGGGTAGGACCGCATCTGGAGGTCAAAATCGTCGACCCCGCAACCGGTTTGACGAAGCCGCGCGGCGAACCGGGCGAACTGTGCACCCGCGGCTATTCGGTAATGCTCGGCTACTGGTCCGAACCGGAAAAGACGGCCGAGGCCATCGACACCGCCCGCTGGATGCATACCGGCGATATCGGCATCATGGATGACGATGGGTACCTCGCCATCACCGGCCGAATCAAGGATATGGTGATCCGCGGCGGCGAGAATATCTACCCGCGCGAGATCGAGGAATTCCTCTACACCCACCCGGACATCCTCGACGCTCAGGTGATCGGAGTTCCCGACTCGAAATACGGCGAAGAGCTGATGGTCTGGATCCGAATGAAAGACGGCACAGCACCTTTGGATGCCGACGCGGTCCGCGCGTTCTGCACCGGCAAGCTCGCGCACTTCAAGATCCCGCGCTACGTCCACATCGTCGAGGAGTTCCCGATGACGGTCACCGGCAAGATCCGCAAGGCCGAGATGCGTGAGATGTCCAAGGACATACTCGACCTGGCCGACCGACGCTGACACCGCGCAATTCGGGCACGCCCATACCGGTTTACCTGGGCGTGGGCCGTTTGTCAGTCGACAACGGTAGTGTCTCGGGCGTGACGACAGCGCCCGAGATCGCCAGTTCAGCGACGAACACCGACACGACCGCCGCCGCACCGGCCGCGACCAGAGCGCTGGCCAGCGTCGGCCAGCGCATCGCCGATGAGCTCGGCGTGCGCGAGAGTCAGGTTCGCGCCGCCGTCGAGCTGCTGGATGCGGGCTCGACCGTGCCCTTCATCGCGCGATATCGAAAAGAGGTCACCGGCGGCCTCGACGACGCTCAGCTCCGCCAGCTCGACGAGCGCCTGAGCTACCTGCGCGAACTCGACGAGCGTCGCGGCGCGATCATCGAATCCATCAAGGGCCAGGGCAAACTCGATAACGCACTGCTCGGGCAGCTGATGACGGCCGAGACCAAGGCCCGCCTCGAGGACATCTACCTGCCGTACAAGCCGAAGCGGCGCACCAAGGCGCAGATCGCCCGCGAGGCCGGTCACGAGCCGGTCGCCGACGCGCTGATCAGCGATCCGTCCACCGATCCGGCGCAGTTCACCGCCGAACAACTCGACGGCGCCCGCGCCATTCTGGTGGAGCGTTTCGCCGAGGACGCCGATCTGGTCGGCGAGTTGCGCGAGCTGATGTGGAACCGTGGCCGAGTCAGCTCGAGCGTGCGCGCGGGCAAGGAGGAGGCGGGCGCGAAGTTCTCCGACTACTTCGAGTTCAGCGAGCCGTTCAGCAAGCTGCCCTCGCACCGGATCCTCGCGCTGCTGCGCGGTGAGAAGGAAGAAGTCCTGCAACTGCAGCTCGAACCGGATACCGACGAACTCGAGCCGGGCGAGCGCTCGGTCTACGAGGGCCGTATCGCCCTGAAGTTCGATATCGCCGAACGCGGCCGGGCCGCCGATAGCTGGCTGCTGGACACCGTGCGCTGGGCGTGGCGCACGAAACTTCAGGTGAGCCTTGGCATCGACACCCGTATGCGGCTGCGTCAGGCAGCCGAGAAGGACGCCGTCGATGTCTTCGCCGCGAACCTGCGCGACCTGCTGCTCGCCGCACCGGCGGGCACTCGCACCACCATGGGCCTGGATCCGGGCTACCGCACCGGCGTGAAGGTCGCGGTCGTCGACGCGACCGGCAAGGCCGTGGCCACCGAGGTCATCTATCCGCACAAGCCGCAGGGACAGACCGAGAAATCGCTTGCCGTGCTCGGTGCGCTGGTCGCCCGTTTCGGCGTCGAGCTCATCGCGATCGGCAACGGCACCGCCTCGCGTGAGACCGATGCCCTTGCCGCTGAACTGATCTCGCGCATTCCGGAGAACAAGCCGACGAAGATCGTCGTATCCGAGGCGGGCGCGTCGGTGTACTCGGCCTCGGCCTACGCCTCGCAGGAACTACCGGATATGGATGTCTCGCTGCGCGGCGCGGTGTCGATCGCCCGCCGCTTGCAGGACCCGCTGGCCGAGTTGGTGAAGATCGACCCGAAGTCCATCGGTGTCGGTCAGTATCAGCACGATGTCTCCGAAACACTGCTGGCCCGCTCGCTCGGCGCGGTCGTCGAGGATGCGGTGAACGCAGTTGGCGTCGATGTCAATACCGCGTCGGTGCCGCTGCTGTCGCGGGTGTCGGGCGTTGCCAACTCCATCGCCGAAAGCATTGTGGCGCACCGTGATCAGCACGGCCCGTTCCGCAGCCGCACCGCGCTGCTGGACGTGCCGCGCCTGGGCCCCAAGGCCTTCGAACAGTGCGCGGGCTTCCTGCGCATCCGTGGCGGTGATGACCCGCTCGACACCTCGGCTGTGCACCCCGAGGCATATCCGGTGGTGCGGCGCATCCTGGAATCGACCGGACGCGGCGTTTCGGAACTGATCGGCAACACCACGTCACTGCGCGCACTGCGGCCCGCCGATTTCACCGATGAGAAGTTCGGTATCCCCACCATCACCGACATCATCACCGAACTCGAGAAGCCCGGTCGCGACCCCCGTCCGGAGTTCAAGACCGCCGAATTCGCGGCGGGCGTGGAGAAAGTCGCCGACCTCGAACCGGGCATGGTGCTCGAGGGCGTTGTCACCAATGTGGCCGCCTTCGGTGCCTTCGTCGATATCGGCGTGCACCAGGACGGACTCGTCCACGTCTCGGCCATGTCGCACAACTTCGTCAAGGATCCGCGCGAGGTCGTGAAATCCGGCGATGTTGTCAAGGTGAAGGTGCTCGAGGTCGACGTCGCGCGTCAGCGCATCGGGCTGTCGCTGCGGCTCGACGATGAGCCGGGTGCCGCGGCCAAGGGCGACGGTGGTCGTGGCCGTGGGCAGGGTGGTCGGGGTGGATCCGACCGCGGCGGACAACGGCAGAATGGTCAGGGGAAGCAGCAGGGCCAGGGTCGACAGCAGAATCAGGGCCGCAACCAGGGCAACCAGGGCAACCAGCGGCGCAACGCACCCCCGCCGAGCGGTTCGATGGCGGATGCGCTGCGGCGGGCCGGTTTCGGACAGTAGGGCGATACGGGCGGAGGTTTGTAGGCGGCCATGCGACGGTGGCTCGAAGACGATGTGATCGCGCACGGTCGGCTGCCGCTGCTGTGCTTTCTCCTCGGGTTCATCGTCGGGTTCCTGCTGATCCGGCTCAGCGTCCGGCTGATCCGCAAGCAGGTCCGATGGTGGCCGGGAAATCTGCGCTCCGGTGGCGTGCACATCCATCACATGGTCTTCGGGGTCATCCTGGTGCTGCTGTCCGGCATCGGGATGGTCACGACGTACCAGAGCGCAGATACGCTCACCACGAGCCTGCTCGCCGCCGCCTTCGGTGTCGGCGCGGCCCTGACCCTCGACGAATTCGCGCTGATCTTCTATCTGCGCGACGTGTACTGGGAGGAACAGGGCCGCACCTCGGTCGACGCGGTCTTCGTCGCGCTGGCCGTGACCGGACTGCTACTGCTCGGTTTCCATCCGCTGTGGTTATTGGATATCAACGACTTCCGCCGCGACCCCAGCACCGGGGTCCGGATCTTCGTCGTCTTCTTCGCCGTGGTGAACCTGGGGTTGGCGGCGATCGTCATCGCCAAGGGCAAGATCTGGACCGGGCTGTTCGGCATGTTCTTCCTGCCCCTGCTCGTGGTCGGCGCACTGCGCCTGAGCCGGCCGGGCGCACCGTGGGCGCGCTGGCGTTATCCCGGCAGGCGGCGACTGATGTACCGGGCGATCGTCCGTGAACGCCGATATCGGCGTCCGGTGATCCGAGCGAAGATCTTCGTACAAGATCTCGTCGCCGGGAAACCCGATGTGGTGCACGTGCGTGAGGCGGCCGAGGCCGAATTGGCGCGCACTGTCGTCCCGGCCCCACCCGCACCCGCCCATTGGCATCTGCCCTCGGTGTCCGACCACTCCCTCCGCGATTGATCACTGCGCCTGCGGGGTCGGGGTGTGCTGGGGGAGGCGGGCAGGGTCGGAGAGGAGGTCGATGGCGGTGATCTTGTTGTCGACGATGGTGAAGGCCAGTAGTGAAACTGTTCGGCTCTCGATGGTGTTGAGCAGTCCGGGTAGGCCGTTGATCAGAACCGGGTGCGAGACAGTGGCATTGGCAGCGCGGTGGAAGGTGTCGAGCTGACCGGCCACGGCCGCAACACCACGGAGCACGCGCATTCCGCCGGGCAGTAGGGCTCCGGCGTCGGCACGCAGCACCACGTCGGGGTCGAGAATGGTCAGTAGCGCCTCGAATTCGCCGCCGCGAGCGGCCGCGAGGAAGGCGTCGACGACCAGGCGTTGGCGCGGCAGATCCCGGTCGGGGCGTGGCGCTCGGCCTTGGACCCGGCGTCGGGCGCGACTGGCCATCATCTTCGCCGCTGCCCCGGACCTGCCGATGATCGGACCGATCTGATCGAAGGGCACCGCGAACATGTCGTGTAGTACGAAAGTGACGCGCTCCGCGGGATTCAGCGAGTCCAGCACGACCAGCAACGCCAGACCGACCGAATCCGTAAGCACCGCTTGCTGTTCCGGCTGGGTGCTGTCATCGGTCGTGACGATCGGATCGGGCAGGTGGGTCTCGAAGACCTCCTCGCGCCGGATCTTGCGCGAGCGCAACATATCCAAGCAGACCCGCCCGACGGTCGTGGTCAACCACCCGCCGAGATTGTCGATCTCGCCGGTGTCGACCCGGGACAACCGCAACCAGGCCTCCTGGACCGCATCCTCGGCCTCGCTCAGCGAACCGAGCATGCGACATGCCACCGCGTTCAGGTGCGCGCGGTGCGCCACGAATCGGTCTGCCAAAGAATCGTTTTCGTGCACAACGGTCTCCTCGATGTCGCTCGAAGAGATGACGCGGCGAATGCCGCGAGTGTGACATCCCGGGCCGTGGTCGTGGCGTGGATCACGGTGCGGTCGTTACCTTCACGGGCCGCCATTCGTCACGCAGATATGAACCTTCGAATGACATCCCTTCCTGCCCGGCTGGCCTATCTGGGCGCCACCGGCATCCTGCTGACCGAAACGGTGGTCGGCTCCTACTGGGATCTCGCGCGAATCTCCTATGTCCGCGAGGTCTTCCAGCGACTCGAGTATCCGATGTACTTCGCGACCATCATGGGTGTCGCCAAGGCCGCCGCGGTCGCCGCGATCGTGGCGCCGGGCTTTCCGCGTGCCGAGGAGTGGGCGTACGCGGGGCTGACCTTCGTCTACGGCGGCGCGGCCGCCTCCCATCTCGCAGTCGGTGACGAGCCGAAGGCATGGCTCGGACCACTGGGTTTCGCCGGAATCACGCTCGCGTCGTGGGCCCTGCGCCCAGCCGCGCCGCGGCGGTCGGCACTGCTGCGCCCGTCGGTTGCCTGACGAATGAGCGAGGAACCGATCGTGGACAACATCATCGAGATAAACGGCACCGTCGCACCCGGATTCGATACGGTGCGCGAGGTGTTCGCCGCCGTGGTCGCTGAAGAGAACGGTGAATCCGGCGCCCAACTCGCCGCCTTCGTGCACGGCCGACAGGTGGTCGACCTGTGGGCCGGACCACAGGTCACCGGCGACACCCTGACCGGGCTGCTATCCGCGACGAAGGGCGCGTCATCGCTGGTCGTCGCGCTGTTGGTGCAGGAGGGCTGGCTCGACCTCGATTGCGCCGTCGCCGACTACTGGCCGGAATTCGGTGCCGCCGGAAAGTCCGGCATCACCCTGCGGCAGGTGCTGACCAACCGCGCGGGTGTCATCGGCGTCGAGGGTGGGCTCACCATTGCCGAACTCGCCGACGACCGACGCATCGCCGAGCGGGTCGCGCCGCAGTGGCCCTACATCCGGCCGGACTCGGCCCAGGCCTACGGCGGGTTCGTCAGCTTCGCGATCGTCGGCGAGGTGGTGCGCCGGGCCGCGGGGGGTTCGATTCAGGAACTGTTCGAGGAACGCGTCCGAGCGCCCTATGGGCTCGATGTCTACCTCGGCTTGCCCGTATCGGACGATCGCTATCTGCCGATACTGCCCTGGTTGGCAACATTGGAGATGCAAGCCGCGTTCGAGGCGAATTCGCCTGAGTCGCACAGTATTCCGGGTATCGCCTACAACCTGAACGCCGCCGACTTCACCCCGGCCGACGTCCTGACCTTGCCGAACAATCCCGAAGTACGTGCGCTGGGACAAGGCTCGGCCGGAGGTGTCGGCAGTGCCCGCGGATTGGCCGCCATGTACGCCGCCGCGATCTCCGGGTTGGACGGACGCGCCCAGCTGTTGAAGTCCGACACCCTCGCCATGGTGACCGCCGTCCACAGTGCCGGTCCCGACCTGGTTCGCGGCGAACGCGCGCCGTACGCACTCGGCTTCGAGGCCAAGGGGTTGTACTACCCGTTCCTGGGCGCGAACGCATTCGGTCACACCGGAGCGGTGGGCTGCGACGGCTTCGCGGATCCGCGCAGCGGACTGGCCTACGGCTACACTCGGCGGCGCGCGGCCTTCGGGTTCAGCGCCCCGGAAAACGATCGTCTCGCGGCTGCCGTGCATCGCGCAGCCAGCCGCTGAGCGGGCCGTTTCCTCGAGCCGGGCAGGGCGATTTTCCCCGCGACCCGCCGATCTGGCACAATGCACAGGTTGCCCTGGGTGCATTCGACCCATGGAGCACCCCATATTCGGAGCATGAACCGGTCGAGCACGCGAGTGCCGCCAGGGTCCTCTGCTCGCGCAAACATCAGAAGGATGAAATGAACACCCTTGACTTCGTCGACGAAAAGTCGCTGCGCAGCGACGTCCCCGACTTCCGGCCGGGCGACACGCTCAACGTGCACGTGAAGGTCATCGAAGGCTCGAAGGAGCGCATCCAGGTCTTCAAGGGCGTCGTGATCCGGCGTCAGGGCGGTGGCATCCGCGAGACCTTCACCGTTCGCAAGGTGTCGTTCGGTGTCGGCGTGGAGCGCACCTTCCCGGTGCACAGCCCGAACATCGACCACATCGATGTCGTGACCCGCGGTGATGTCCGCCGGGCCAAGCTGTACTACCTGCGCGATCTGCGCGGCAAGGCCGCCAAGATCAAGGAAAAGCGCTGATCTTGTAGCGCAACCCGCTCGGCACGAAGGTTCTTCAGTAGCCCGGCACCGGACGTGAGTTCTGGTGCCGGGCTAATCTGTTCGGCGTGGCAGACGAAAGTGGGTCGATGACTGTGTCCGATTCGGACGGCGAGGGTGCGGGCCGACGCTCGCGGCGCGCGAAGCGCAAGCAACGCCCCTTCTGGCAGGAACTGCCGGTCCTCATTGTCATCGCTGCGGTCATCGCGGCCCTGATGGTCAGTTTCGTCGGGCGTCCGTATGTCATTCCGTCCCAGTCGATGGAAGAGACCCTGCTCATCGGCGACCGCATCTATGTGGAGAAGCCGAGCTACTACTGGGGCGATCCCGAGCCCGGTGACGTCGTGGTGTTCGTGGGTCCGCCGTCCTGGAATACCCGCTACCAGTCGATCCGGTCGCGCAATGTCGTCGTGCGCGGCGTGCAGAACTTCTTCTCGTTCTTCGGGCTCGTGCCGCCGGATGAGAACGATCTGGTGAAGCGGGTGATCGCCGTCGGCGGCCAGACCGTGCAGTGCTGTGACGCACAGGGCCGGATCCTGGTGGACGGCAAGCCCTTGGACGAGCCGTATGTCAAGAACGACTACCCGTGGTATCCCGGACAGCAGAACGCAACCTACCCCGCGGGCCGGGTGTTCGGTCCGGTGAAGGTGCCCGAGGGCAACCTGTGGGTGATGGGCGATAATCGCAACCAGTCCGCCGACTCGCGCGCCCATGTCAGCGACAATCTGCAGGGCACCGTCCCGATCGACAATGTGCGCGGTAAGACCGTCTTCAAGATCTGGCCGCCCAGCCGGATCGGCCCGGTGAAAGCACAGGATCCCCAGACGAACTGATTGTTGCGGGCCGCAGGATAATTAGACGGTGGGGCAGGGTCGAGTGGCACAGGCTAATGGCGCGACTCCGGGCAACGGGTGGCCGCCGCGCGTTGTCATGCGCCGGGCAGGCGGATTGCGCACCCTCGAAGCAGCGCTGATCCGCAGCGGACTAGGACCCGTCGCAGGCGTCGACGAGGCCGGACGCGGCCCCTGCGCCGGACCGCTGGTGGTCGCCGCGTGTCTGCTCGCTCCCAAGGTCTACGACAAGCTGGCCGGGCTCGACGATTCCAAGAAGCTCACCGAATCGGTGCGCGAGGAGTTGTACCCGGTCATCACCCGGCTGGCGCTGGCCTGGAAGGTCGTGGTCATTCCGGCCTGGGAGATCGACTCGATCGGTATCCATGTCGCCAATATCGAAGGCATGCGCCGCGCGGTCGCCGGGCTCGGGCAGACGCCCGGGTATGTGCTCACCGACGGATTCCGAGTGCCCGGTATTCCGGTGCCGTCGCTGCCGGTCATCGGCGGTGATGCGGCCGCGGCCTGCATCGCGGCGGCGAGCATCCTGGCCAAGGTGACCAGGGATCGGATCATGGTCGAACTCGACGAGCGCTTTCCCGGCTACGGTTTCGCCGCGCACAAGGGCTACAACACGCCCGAACATACCGCCGCACTCGAACGTCTCGGACCGAGCAGTGAGCATCGCCGATCCTGGCGCAATGTGCGGGAGGCCGCGGGGCTACGGCCGGTCGCCTCGGCCGAGTATGCCGAGGCGGCGCTGGCCGATGGAGTTTTGGCCGGTGAGGTTTTGGCCGGTGCGGTTTTGGTCGACGGCGCCGAACCGGATAGCCGAGTGGCTACCGACGCGGCGCATGCGCGATGATGTCAACATACGCAGTGCGGCGAGAAGGAGGACGTCCCACCCGATGAGTGCCGAGGACCTGGAGAAATACGAAACCGAGATGGAGCTCTCGCTATACCGGGAGTACAAAGACATCGTCGGTCAGTTCTCGTACGTGGTGGAGACCGAGCGCCGCTTCTATCTGGCCAACTCCGTCGAATTGCGGCCGCAGAACGCCGACGGCGAGGTTTACTTCGAGGTGCGCATGAGCGATGCCTGGGTGTGGGATATGTACCGGCCCGCGCGCTTCGTGAAGCATGTTCGAGTGATCACGTTCAAGGACGTGAATATCGAGGAGTTGGAAAAGCCCGATCTGCGGCTTCCTGAGTAAGGCGCTGCCGATTGCCACCCGCCTCCGATCGGTGCAGAGCGGTTGATCTGGCTCCATAGCACAGGGCACCGACAAATATGTGGCGTGCGAGGACCGGACGCTGGAGTTGTCCACAGCTGAGCGGGTATCCACAGGTTTTCTGTTCGTCCAGGTCGCTGTCGCCGACCGAAGGCGAGGTCCGGGCACGCTGAGGCGGTGGCAGATAACCAGGCGCTCGGCGCACACGGGGAAGAGCTGGCGGCACGATTCCTGCAGGCCGCCGGGATGGAGATCATCAGCAGGAATTGGCGGTGCAAATACGGCGAACTGGATCTGATCGCCCGGGACGTGGAGGTCACCGCCTTCGTCGAGGTCAAAACCCGAACCGGGGCCAAGTTCGGCACGCCCGCCGAGGCGGTCACCTTCGAGAAGCAGCAGCGGATACGGCGGCTCGCCTTGGTGTGGCTGGCCGAACAAGACGGTCCGTGGCGCAACATCCGGTTCGATGTCATTTCGGTGCTGGTGCACCGCGGCCACCGCCCGATCATCGACCACCTGAAAGCGGTGTTCTGATGGCGCTGGGGGTGGCGTGTTCGGTCGCGGTGACCGGGGTGGACGGTCAACTGGTCGAGATCGAGGCGGATATCGGACAGGGCCTGCCCTCGGTGCATCTGGTCGGACTGCCCGATACCGCGCTGTCCGAATCCCGTGACCGGGTTCGGTCGGCGGTCTCGAACACCGGCGAGAAGTGGCCGGACGGCCGGGTGATTCTGGCGCTGTCCCCGGCGACCTTGCCCAAGATCGGCAGCGTCTACGACCTGGCACTTGCGATCGCAGTACTCGACGCGGCGGGTGTGATTCCCTCCGATCGGCTCGGAAAGACCGTACTGCTGGGGGAATTGGCGCTGGACGGTCGGGTCCGCCGCGTGCGCGGCATCCTGCCCGCGGTGATCGCGGCGCGCAATGCGGGCTGGTCACGGGTGATCGTGCCGGAATCCACGCTCGCCGAAGCCGGTCTGGTGGACGGCATCGAGGTCTTCGGCGCCGCCAGCCTGCGTGCCGTCGTCGCGTGGCTGCGTGGCGAGGGCGTCCTTGTCGAACCCGATGGCATCCTGCCCGACACCGTTCGCGGCGGCGGCGATCTGAGCGAGGTGGTCGGTCAGGAAGAGGCGAGGTGGGCTTTGGAGGTGGCTGCGGCGGGCGGTCATCACCTGCTGCTCACCGGGCCGCCGGGGATCGGCAAAACCATGTTGGCGCAACGCCTTCCGGGCCTACTGCCACCCCTTACCGAAGCCGAAGCTCTCGAGGTGACGGCCATCCATTCGGTCGCCGGCGCGCTCTCCGGTGACCACCCCTTGATCACCATGCCGCCCTTCGTCGCGCCGCATCATTCGACCTCGGTCACCGCGATGGTCGGCGGCGGATCGGGGACCGCACGCCCGGGTGCGGTCAGCCGCGCGCACCGGGGTGTGCTGTTCCTCGACGAATGTGCGGAGATCGGTGCCAAGGTGTTGGAAGCGATGCGAACCCCCTTGGAAGAGGGCGAAGTTCGCATCGCGCGCCGCGACGGGGTAGCGCGCTACCCGGCACGATTCCAACTGGTGCTCGCCGCGAATCCCTGCCCGTGCGCCCCCGCCCGCGACGTCGACTGCATCTGCCCGCCGCTTGCCCGCCGCCGATACCTCGGCAAACTGTCCGGACCATTGATGGACCGCATAGATATCTGGGTCCAAATGCACGGCCACGCGGGTGCGTCGTTCGCTGCCGAGGAGGCCGAGAGCAGCGAGGTCGTGCGCGGGCGAGTAGCGGCGGCACGGCAAGCGGCAGTGCACCGTTGGAAGGAATATGGCTGGACCAGCAACGCTGAAGTCCCGGGCCACATTCTCCGCCAACGATTCCGACTGCCCCACGAGGCAACCGCCCCGGTCGAGGCCGCCCTCCGGCTCGGCCGCCTCTCCGCCCGCGGTGCAGACCGCGCCATCCGCGTCGCCTGGACAATCTGCGACCTCCGCGGCGCAAACCTACCCAGCGCCCAAGATGTATCGGCGGCGTTGAACTTCCGGCAGCGGGGGGCGCAGTGAGCGCGGGAATATCGCAAGAGGCGCGGCCGTTGGGTGGCGGGAATTGCTGCCGCGTGGGCGGCGGAGTGAACGCTCGAGGGTGCGCTGGCGTAGCAACGGTCGATGGGTCGGGTGCGGCGCAGCGCTCTGCGATCGCTGCTGGCGGCAGAGCCGATCCTGTGTCGGTCGCTGCGTGTACGTCCTGCTGCGGCGTCGTCCTGGCGCGCCGGAAGTACTTGGCGGCGGCGAACTTCCGCAGCGGAGTGCGCCATGAATGAGGACCGGACAGGTGGGGCGTCGGTAGTGGATGACGGGCGGGGTGCGGGAGACGGCACTCCGGGGTCGGGCTGTGAATGGGCGGTGGGCACCGAGGCCCCCGATTCCGCATACGCGCCAGTGATCACGGGTGTTGTCTCTGGTTGCGTTGCGGCGGGTGGTTCCGTTGCAGCTGGGGATCCGGAAGCATCGGTGAAGGATGCTCCTCGCGTGGCGGGAGATGAGGTCGTTGCCTCGGGGCACGAGGAGGCGACGATGCGTGATCGCCCGACTGTTTCGGCGCGGGCTGAGATGACGCTCGCCGATGGTTGTGCGGCCGCGAGGTCCGCGGGCGTGGGGGCTGGGCGTGGTCCGTATCCAGGTGCATTGGAGGTTTTGGGGGAGGGGGCGGCGAGGTGTGGCGATGGAGTGATGGGTGGCGGATCCCGCCCGTCGAGGTCCGCGGGTGTGGGGGCTGGGAGTGGTTCGTATCCAGGTGCGTCGGAGTCTTTCGGGGCCGGTACAGCGGGGTGTGGCGACGTGGTTATGGCTGGCGGATCGCGTCGCTCGAGGTACGGGGTTGTGGACCTTGATGATTGGGCCTCGGCGGATAAAAAGGCGGCGGTCGTTACCGGTGGCGCCGCTGATGAGCGGCGATTGGCGTGGACGTATCTGTCGCGAGTGGTGCAGGGGCCGTGTGCGGCGCTGTCGTCGTTGATCGAGTCGGTTGGGGTGGTGGAGGCCGCGCGGGCGGTGTGGGAATGCGCGTTGCCGGAGTCGCTGCTCGGGCCGACGTCGAAGCGGCGAGAGATCGACTGTGCGGCACGGGATCTCGAGATGATGGAGCGGCTCGGCGGGCGTGTGGTTACCCCGGACGATCCGGAATGGCCTGCGTGGCGGATGTTGGGCCTCAGCCAGCTCGAGCCAGGACGCGATCGGGATGGGGCAGTGCCATTGGTGTTGTGGGTGCTTGGGCCGCGATCGCTGCTCGAGTCGAGTGAGCGCGCCATTGCCGTGGTCGGGGCGCGGTGCAGTACTGGATATGGTGATCACGTAACCGGTGAGATCGTCGGTGATCTGGCCGTACAAGGCTGGACGATCGTGTCCGGTGCCGCCTTCGGCATCGACGGCATGGCCCACCGTGCCGCTCTGGCCGTTGGCGCCCCGACCATTGCCGTGCTCGCCTGCGGCGTCGACCGCCCCTATCCCGCCCAGCATGAGCGGCTCCTGGCCGAGATCGCCGAAACCGGTTTGGTGATCAGCGAATACCCGCCCGGCACGGTTGCCCACAAGAACCAATTCCTGGCACGCAACAGACTGATCGCTGCCCTGGCGGACGGTGTTCTCGTGGTGGAGGCAGGGCTACGCAGCGGTGCTCGCAACACCGTCAAATGGGCCCGCCGCCTCGGCCGCCCCGCTCTCGCCATCCCCGGCCCGGTCACCTCCGCATCCTCGGTGGGTTGTCACCGCATGATCCGCGAAGGCGAGGCCCTACTCGTTACCCGCGCCGAGGAGGTCATCGATGAAGCAGGACCACTGCGCCTTTCGCTCCCGACTCGGCAGTCATCCGACCCGGGCGACCAATTGCTCGGCGACGAAGCATCGGTCTTCGCGGTCCTGCCGAAAGTCGGCTCCCGCCAGCCACGCGCCATCGCCGAAGACACCGGTCTGGAACTGTCCACCGTCCGCG
This sequence comes from Nocardia sp. CA-107356, assembly GCF_050946365.1. Classification (NCBI taxonomy): domain Bacteria; kingdom Bacillati; phylum Actinomycetota; class Actinomycetes; order Mycobacteriales; family Nocardiaceae; genus Nocardia; species Nocardia sp. CA-107356. The sequence goes on from NZ_CP191992.1 coordinate 2,544,914, forward strand.
CCGTCCTACCAGCCCTCGAACTGGCCGGACTGGTCGGCATGGACGAAAACGGCTGGTATCGAACCGCGAAAAGTTCGAAACAATGAGGGACCCGCCCTCGTATCGACTGAGCTCGGGTGCGGGGGTGTCGGTTGCGGCCGATTGCGGACCAGATCCGGTGGGCCAGATCGGATGCGGCCGTGGCGGGATACTGGCTCGTGCAAGGTGGGTAGAGCAATGCTGGTTCGGCGTGCTGGCTTGCTAATGGGGCGCGGGACGGTGACCGTGGGGGGATGGAGTTGCCGGAGGATCTCGAGGCGTTGCTGATGGAGTACGAGCGGCATCTGCGGCTGGGGCGGAATCGGTCGGCGCACACAGCGCGGGCGTATGTGGGGGATGCGCGGTCGTTGTTGGGACATTTGGTCGCGCGGTCGGCGGATTCGGCAGTGCGGGAGATGGATTTGGCGTTGTTGCGGTCATGGCTGGCCGCGCAGTCGGCCGGTGGGGCCGCGCGGACGACGATGGCGCGGCGGGCCTCCTCGGCCAGGACATTTACGGCGTGGTTGACCAGTACCGGGCGGCTCGCGATCGATCCGGGACTCCGGCTCGGTTCGCCGAAGGCACATCGGGTGTTACCTGCGGTGCTCGGCACACAGCAGGCCGTCGCCGCCATGGATGCGGCGGAATCCGGTGCGGTACAGCGTGATCCGATGGCATTGCGCGACCGGCTGATCGTGGAGCTGTTGTATTCGACGGGGATCCGGGTGAGCGAGCTGTGTGGGCTCGACCTCGACGACATCGATCGTGAGCGACGGCTGGTCCGCGTGCTCGGCAAGGGCAACAAGGAGCGGTCGGTGCCGTTCGGTATTCCCGCCGACGAGGCGATCGCGAACTGGCTGCGGTACGGCCGCCCCGCACTCGCCGCCGCCGACTCCGGCCGTGCACTGCTGCTCGGCCGCCGCGGCAGACGCCTCGACCAGCGTCAGGCCAGAACTGTTGTCCACGAGGTCGTCTCGGCGATTCCGGGCGCACCGGATATGGGTCCGCACGGCCTGCGGCATTCGGCGGCCACCCATCTCCTCGAGGGCGGCGCCGATCTACGCGTAGTGCAGGAACTCCTGGGCCACGCCAGCATGGCCACCACCCAGCTGTATACCCACGTCTCCATCGAGCGTCTGAAGAAAGTCCACGACCAGGCACATCCCCGCGCCTGAGCCCGGGCCGGTCGGCTATGGCCGCAGGCAACCCATGATCAGGTCCGCGAGCCGCCCATCGTCTGCGTGCGCGGCACCGTTATTCCGACCGGTCGGCGTTCGGCTTCAACATCGTGACGATCGCCCGTGCGCGATGGATTGATCACGTGGTTGCACGTACTCCAATCCGCTCGACGGTGCGATCGCATTCGATGCTGTCTCGGACCTTGTCGAGGCGCTGTCCGCCGCATAAGCCCGAACTAACCGGGGGAACGTCGAGCTGCTCGTTGGATCCGATCGCGATTATGAAACGTGTTCTTGTCACGAGAAGCGATGCGGAGAGGGTGAAATTGTCGCTATTCTGGCACGAGTTCTAGTTCGGAGGATTCGTGAACGCCGCACGATTCGTTGACCGGCCCGTGGTCGGCTCGCGCTGCGTCGCAGGGCAGGTGGCTCGATGAGTACGCATACCGTGTTGGGCAAGGAAGTGCGGATGCCGGTGCGGATTCGGCTCGCGCATGCCTTTATGGCGACCTATGCGGTATCCGCGACTGCCGCCCAGCGAGCGATCGACTACTCCGGTCTGGAGATACTCCGGCTGCCCGGCGGTCGTGCCATGTGCACGCTTGTGTTCGTCGACTATGTCGACGGGGACCTGGGGCCGTACAACGAATTCGGCGTGTCGTTCATGGTTCGTCACCACGCCTCTGGACCCGCTACCGCGCTCGGCGATCTCCGAGCCCTCTCTACCGGCGGAGCTGGCGTCTTCATTCATCGTCTTCCGGTCGATGGCGAATTCACCCTCGCGGCGGGCCGCGGGATCTGGGGATTCCCGAAGGAAATCGCGGATTTCGATGCGCACCACGAAGGCCGTGTACGTCGTGGCGTACTGCACCAGAACGGACAGCTGATCGTCGATCTCACCATCCGCCCCGGCCTGTCGATCCCGGGACGCCGCAACGGCGGCTCGTCGTTCGACGCCTACTCCCATATCGACGGGGTCACCCGGTGCACACAGTGGCAGATGGAACCGTCCGGTATGCGTGCCCGCCCCGGCGGCGCCGAGTTGTCCCTCGGCGACCATGCTTGGGCCGATGAGCTGCGATCCCTCGGTTTACCCAAACGCGCGCTCATGGCGTCCGTCGTAGATCGACTCGCGATGACCTTCCAGGACGCCACATCGCTCTGACGGTGTATCCGCAGTTCGGTCGCATCCGCAAGCGGCGAACCTCGTGGACGACCACGTCGACGGCGGTTAATCTGACGTAGCGGATCGTTTGCTTACGGCAGGAAACCGACCAGCGATGGAGGTATCCGTGAATTCCGAAGGCCAGCGCATTTTGGCCACTGAACTGGAGCAACATCAAACCTTGGTCGGCGAGGCCTGGGGTGGGTTCCGGGCGATACGCGGTTCGCGGCACATCCTCGACGGGGCCACACCGGCCATTGGGTTTCTGCTCGGCTACTCCGTTGCGAGCGCTGAAGTGGGCATCTTCATCGCTATCCTGATCGCCGTCGCATCGGCGGCGGTCCGGGTGATGAGGGGCGATTCGGTCCGGGTCGTCGCGGCGTCGGTATCGGGCATCCTCGAACCCGCCGATTCCGCCATCCGGTTGCGCCGACATCGTCGAATCACCTTGGCCCGGTTCGTGTTCTGGGCCGTCCTTGCCGCCGTCATGGTGCCGCTGTATCTCGCGAACAAGCTGGTTATCCTCGGCACCGTGGCGTTGATTCTCGGCAAGCCCGCACTGGTGGTCATGCTCGCGGTGACTTGGCTCTGGGGGTGCGCACAGGCGCCCCGCCCTTCCGGAACCGGCGGTTCGGTACTCGAATCCGAGGCGATATGACTCTGCCCAATCCAGCCGAGGAATCCGGAGAGGGCGAGGAGGAGATCGACTACCGGTTCACCCTCGCCAACGAGCGGACCTTCCTGGCCTGGATCCGCACGTCGCTCGGGCTGCTCGCCGGTGGTGTCGCGGTGCATACGCTGGTGCAACCGTTGCGGATGGCGGGACTTCGACGGGCGCTCGCAATGAGCTGCATCGTGCTCGCGGTGATCATCGCGGTTGGTGCGTACGGACATTGGCGACGCGTCGGCGCGGCAATGCGCAGCGGCGAACCGCTGCCCAGCACCATCATGGTGCCGATCCTGTCGATGGGCATCGCCATCGTGTCGGCGCTGGCCGCTATCGCGGTGTTGCTGCGATGAGCGAGGGTCTGGCCGCTGAGCGCACCGCGCTCGCTTGGCGGCGCACTGCCATCAGCGCGATGGCGATTGCCGCACTGCTGCTCGATCATGCGGCGACCAGCGGGTGGCGACCAGCGGCCATCGCGCCGATCGGTGCCGCCATCGCGATGGCGGCGCTTGCGGGACTGTGTTTTTCGCGCAATCGCACCTTGCACGAAGGTCGCTTCGGACACGGCCGGGGTGCCATTGCCGCAACGACGGTGGCGGTACTGGCCGTCGGTGTCGTCGGGGTGGTAATCGCGTTGACGGATCCACTGCTCTGAAGCACCGCAGTTCGACGTATCAACGGCAGGCCCAGGAGAGTTCAGCTGACAAGGAGGGTGGATATGACTACATCGACCGCGCCCAGCGAGTTGATCGTCGAGCACCAGCGGCAGGCGGTCTCGACCCTGCCGTTCGCGGACACCGCCGATCTGGCGGACGCGGATCGCGGATTCATCGCCGCGCTCGAACCGGGCGTTGTGACCGCCGCCGACGGAACCGTGGTGTGGGACAACGACTCCTACGACTTCCTGCGAGAGCCGTGCCCGGCGTCGGTGCACCCGAGCCTGTGGCGCCAGTCCGGCGTGGTGGTCAAACAGGGTCTGTACGAGGTCGTCGAAGGGATCTATCAGATACGCGGCCTCGACCTGTCGAATATGACGCTGGTCGAGGGCACGGACGGCGTGATCGTCATCGATCCGCTGATCTGCGCGGAAACCGCCGCCGCTGGACTCGCCCTCTATCGCGCGCACCGCGGCGACCGACCCGTCACCGGACTCATCTACACCCACTCACATGTGGACCACTTCGGCGGTGCGATGGGCGTGACGAGCACCGAAGACGTTGCGGCGGGCCGCTGCCCGGTGCTGGCTCCGGCCGGATTCCTGGAAAACGCGGTGGCCGAGAACGTATACGCAGGCACCGCGATGGCGCGCCGTGCCGCCTACATGTACGGCGCGGTGCTGCCGCGCGGCCCGTTCGGCCAAGTGGGAGCGGGCCTGGGCCAGACCACCTCGTTGGGCACCGTGACCATGATCGCTCCGACTGTGGATATCACCGCCACCGGTCAGCAGGAAACGGTGGACGGGGTTCGCATCATCTTCCAGATCACCCCGGGCACCGAGGCTCCGGCCGAGATGAACTTCTGCTTTCCGGATCACCGCGCGCTGTGTATGGCCGAAAACGCGACGCACACATTGCACAACCTGCTCACCTTGCGCGGTGCGTTGGTGCGTGACCCGCATGTGTGGGCCGAATACCTGACCGAGGCGATCAATCTGTACGGCCGCGATTCCGATGTGGTGTTCGCCTCGCACCACTGGCCCACCTGGGGCACCGAGCGGCTGGTGGAATTCCTTGCCCTGCAACGAGATCTGTACGGCTACCTGCACGATCAGACGTTGCGGCTGCTGAATCAGGGCCATGTCGGCAGTGAGATCGCGGAGCTGATCGCGCTGCCACCCGCCATCGAAAGCGCTTGGCACACACATGGTTACTACGGATCGGTCAGCCATAATGTGAAGGCCATCTACCAGCGGTATATGGGCTGGTTCGACGGCAATCCGGCGCATCTGTGGGAGCATCCGCCGGTCGAATCCGCCAGGCGGCATGTGGAATTCATGGGTGGTGCCGACGAAGTGCTGCGCAAGGCGCGGGCCTCCTTCGATGCCGGTGACTATCGATGGGTCGCCCAAGTGGTCAATTACGTCATCTTCGCCGATCCGACCAACGAGGCCGCGAAAACGTTGCAGGCCAACACCTTCGAACAACTCGGCTACGGCGCGGAGAATGCCACCTGGCGCAACTTCTACCTCAGCGGCGCCTACGAACTGCGCAACGGCTCGTTCGGCACTCCGACGACGACGAATGCTCCCACCCTGCTCGCCGCCCTGTCCGTCGAGCAGATTTTCGACGCCATGGCCTTGCGTGTCGACGGCCCCAAGGCGTGGAATTTGCGGGTGGTGACCGACTGGCATATCAGCGACGAAAACCGCATCCACCGTCTCGAACTGCGCAACGGTCGCCTGACGCACTACGACCGGCCCGACGGCGTCACCCTTCCCGACCCCGACGCCTCCTTCACCCTGACCAGGCCGACACTGATCCGAGTCCTGCTGGCAGGTGACGACTTCGGTGCGCTGGTCGCCAGCGGCGCCATCACGCTCGGTGGCGACCCCACCAAACTCGCGGAGATCGTCGGCGCCCTGGATGAACCGGATCCGGACTTCGCCATCGTCACTCCGTGACAGTGAATCCCGGCGGAACTCGCCGTGACCTCGGGTGTCGCTCGAACAAATCCCTCGACCCGCGAGGTCCCGGCGCGTACGGTCGGCGACCATGTCCACCGAACCCATCGACAAGTCCGTGCCCCTGCGCGATCGCCTCCGCACCGCCCTGTCCGCGGCCATGAAGACCCGCGACCGCAGCGCCATCGCCGGTCTGCGCTCCGCACTCGGCGCCATCGACAATGCCGAGGCCATTGACACCGTGGACATCAAGGCCGGTGCCATCGAGTACAGCGCGGTCGGACTCGGCGCCGCCGAAGCCCGCCGCCGTGACCTCACCGAGGCCGATATCGCACAGATCGTCCGCGCCGAGATCACCGACCGCCACCAGTCCGCCGACGAATACGACACCCTCGGCCGCTCCGACCATGGCGACTTGCTGCGCGCCGAGGCCGCAGCACTGGACGCATTGCTGTAACCACCCCCCTCAGGGGCGCCAGCCACTGTCGTTGGTGTGATGCGGAACGCTTTGCGCACATGCGCTTTAGGACGACACACGTTGTTTGTCACTGCACACGTCGGATTGCGCGTGTGCAGCGATGAACACCTACGTGTATGGGCGAGACGGTCTGCGTCGACCCCGCTCTAGGCCGAGGTCGGGAGTGTGCCGATGTATTTTCCGGCGATGTAGTGCTGGATGGCGCGGACTGCTGGCCCACCGAGGCGGACGTACCAGGCTCCGGGCCGGGAGAACGCAGTGACCACGCCGTAGACGGCGTCGTCGGTGGGGTCGAATTCGGCGGCGAACAGTTCCTCGCCGATCTCCGGGTGGCCGGGCAGGGTGCCGTAGGCGAAGCCGCGACGGTCGGGTTCGTCGAGAACATAGACGACCCGGCACGGTGCGGTGATTCCGACCGGGCCGACGCCGAGTCGGACCGTCAGCCGGGTCCCCGGCTGAGCGGTCGGAGTGTCGGCTTCCTGAAATATGCCGGCACCCTTCTGCATTCGATACGCCACGATCTCCGCACCCGCCTGCTCGAACAGCGCCCGTCCGTGCCCGATACGGCGCCGCAGCCGAAACCCGTGGTAGCCCTCGGGAAGCCCATCCTTCGTCGCGCCGACCTCGGCGTAGGTGAACGGCGGATCCCCGAGCGCATGTCCCATAGTCCGATCCTCGCCCCAGTACTGCTCCGAAGGGAAGAGCGTCCGACACAATCGGACGTATAGGGCTCGCGCAAATCCAGTGAGCACCTCGCGCAGGTTGTGCGGCTTGTGCGAGGCAGTCACCGACTCTGCGCGAGTTCGACGATCGGTGTGCTACCGCTGACCGGGGCGGACTCAGGTGACCGGTTTCAAACGCAGCGGAGTCGGGTGGAGTAGGCCGAGCGGATCGATGTACTCGCGTGGGGTGTGTCCGGCCGCTTCGCGCCGTGCACCCCAATGTAGGCAGGCGGCCGTCGGGCAGCCCTCGTGACCCGCCTCCAAGGTGCCGATCCGCGTCCCGCGACGGACTCGCAACCCGACCGAAACCGCGGCTCGCACCGGCTCATAGGTGGTCCGAAGGCCGCCGGGATGGTCGATCGACACCACCGGTTTGCCTGCGACCGTCCCCGCGAACACCACGATGCCGTCCCCGGCCGCAAGCACCGCCTGCCCGGCCGCTCCCGCCAGATCGACCCCGCGATGTCCGGGCAGCCAGTCGTGCGCCGGTTTGTCGAACCGTCGCTCGACCGCGGGCCGTGGCTGCAAAGGCCAACTGAACTCCCCGCGCGGAGCAGCTGAAACCGACTGCTCCGCAACGAGTCCCAGCAGAGCGATGACCGCGACGACGATCGAAACCAACTGCCGCCAACGCGGCCATCCGACCCTGCTGACCGCGTTCATTCGAGATCAGCGAGGCAGCGGGAGCGGAACTCGATGAACCAGATCCAGCAGCCGCGCCAGCAGATCATCGACAATCCGCGGCAAGAACCTCGCCGATCCGGTGCCCTCCCCACGGGCGATATCAGTTGGGAGCGAAGCTGCGGGCTCCCCAGAAAACGGCGTCCACGCACTGACCACGCGCAGCATATTGGGCGTCACGTCCACGTGGAGTGCGTCGAGTGCGACGTCCACGTGAGGCGAATCGAGTGCGACGTTCACATCGAGTGCGTCGAGCGCGAGTTCTGCGTCGAGTGCATCGGGCACTCCATTCACACGGAGTGCGGCAGGCGCGACGTGCACGCGGAGCACATGGGGCGCCACGTTCCTGATGACCGGCGCCAACCGCAGCGGATCCGGCACATCCGCCAGCCCGTTACCCGGTCGCGGCGCGGAACAAGCCGAACCCGTGCACTCCCCGAACACGACTTCCGATGCATAAGACCGAATGCCATCAGGCCGAGCGATTGCCGCAGGTCCCAACGGCACGGTCACGGCAGCCGCGCGATTCGGCGGTGCGGCCGAAACCGGCTGCGCCACAACCAGCGACAACAGGAACAGCGGCGGGAGGATCATGGTTATCGAGATAGCTATGCGATTCATGCCTCCAGCCTCGGTCGGGCGAGGCACCTGCAGTAGCCCCGATCCGGCGTGTGTGGACAACTCGCTCGGTTGTGGACATCCCCCGTTTACGTCCATGACAGGGCGATTTAGGAACTCACCCGCTCAGCCCGTAGACTGGTCGAGCGGTCTGTGCGTGCACGGACCGACTTCGCGCGCCACCCCGTGCTTGTTCGCAACGGCGCTGTTCGAACCGGAGCTCGACTTCGTGATCGGCAGTGCGTATGCGGAGCAGGGAATCATCGGCTGGTCCTGATCCTCGTGATCGGGTCCGATGATTCGGAGGCGCCAGGGCGGTGGATCACCGATTCACCGCGTCAACCGGCAACGAAAGCGAGATATGCCCACCATGGCTGTCGTAACAATGAAGCAGCTGCTCGACAGCGGCGCACACTTCGGACACCAGACCCGGCGCTGGAACCCGAAGATGAAGCGGTTCATCTTCACCGACCGCAACGGCATCTACATCATCGACCTGCAGCAGACGCTGACCTACATCGACAAGGCCTACGAGTTCGTCAAGGAGACCGTCGCCCACGGTGGCACCGTCCTCTTCGTCGGCACCAAGAAGCAGGCCCAGGAGTCGATCGCGGCCGAGGCGACTCGTGTCGGGATGCCCTACGTCAACCAGCGTTGGCTGGGTGGCATGCTCACCAACTTCTCCACCGTGCACAAGCGCCTGCAGCGCCTCAAGGAGCTCGAGGCGATGGAGCAGACCGGTGGTTTCGAGGGTCGCACCAAGAAGGAAATCCTCATGCTCACGCGTGAGATGAACAAGCTCGAGCGCACCCTCGGCGGTATCCGTGACATGGCCAAGGTGCCCTCGGCCATCTGGGTCGTCGACACCAACAAGGAGCACATCGCCGTCGGCGAGGCGCGCAAGCTGAACATTCCGGTCATCGCGATCCTGGACACCAACTGCGATCCCGACCTGGTCGACTACCCGATCCCGGGTAACGACGACGCGATCCGTTCCGCCGCACTGCTGACCAAGGTCGTCGCTTCCGCGGTGGCCGAGGGCGTGCAGGCGCGGGCCGGTGTTTCCGCCGGTGACGACAAGCCGGAAGCCGGTGCGGGCGAGCCGCTCGCCGAGTGGGAGCAGGAACTGCTCGCGCAGGCCGCCCCCGCCGCGACCGAGGCCGAGGCGCCCGCCGAGGCGGCTGCCGCCGAGGCGCCCGCCACCCCGGCCGACGCCTGATCGACGCAGTGTTGGATGGCGGCGGCAGCGGGGCCTACACGGTTACGCAGGCTGCCGCCTCCGGCTCTGAGGCTGCCGACGCAATGGCGTTTGTTCACCTTGCCGACCCCTCCTAGGTAGGAGTGGTCGGCAAGGTGGTGTTACCACCCGAGACAACACACAGGAGGATCGCCACCCATGGCGACTTACACCGCCGCTGACGTGAAGCGGCTGCGGGAGCTCACCGGCTCCGGGATGATGGACTGCAAGAACGCGCTCGTCGAGACCGAAGGCGATTTCGACAAGGCCGTCGAGGTGCTGCGCATCAAGGGCGCCAAGGATGTCGGCAAGCGCGCCGAGCGCGCTACGGCCGAGGGCTTGGTCGTCGCCAAAGGCGGCGTGCTGATCGAGATCAACTCCGAGACCGACTTCGTCGCCAAGAACGACGAGTTCCAGGGTCTCGCCGACAAGATCGTGACCGCCGCCGCGGCCGCCGAGCCGGCCGACCTGGACACGCTGAAGGCGCTGAAGCTGGACGGTCAGACCGTCGAGGAGGCGCTGCAGGCGCTGGCCGCCAAGATCGGCGAGAAGCTCGAGCTGCGTCGCGTCGTCGCCTTCGACGGCCCGGTCGCCGTCTACCTGCACAAGCGGGCCACCGACCTGCCGCCCGCCGTCGGCGTGCTGGTCGAGTACCAGGGCGAGGGTGACGCCGCCGCCGAGGCCGCGCGTGCCGTCGGCATGCAGGTCGCCGCGCTCAAGGCCAAGTACCTGACCCGCGACGAGGTTCCGGCCGACGTGGTGGAGAACGAGCGCCGCATCGCCGAGCAGACCGCCAAGGAAGAGGGCAAGCCCGAGGCCGCGCTGCCCAAGATCACCGAGGGCCGCGTCAACGGCTTCTTCAAGGACGTCGTCCTGCTGGAGCAGGCGTCGGTCACCGACTCGAAGAAGACCGTCAAGGCCCTGCTGGACGAGGCCGGTGTCACCGTGACCCGCTTCGCCCGCTTCGAGGTCGGCCAGGCCTGATAACGTCCGCGAACCCCTCGTACCCGGATACGGTGTACGAGGGGTTTCGGCTGTTCGGACGCCGCGCGTTCATCCGCAATTCCCGAGCCTGACCGGGCGAGTTCGTTGCGTCCGAGGGGGTCTTCTACCCACTCCGAATCCGAGTAGGGCAGGATAAGGGCGCTCCGTGTTGAGCCTCCGCGTTGCCATCCGGCCCCTGTGCCTGCCGACAGACCGAAACCCACCGCCGAAGGAGACGAACACCCATGACGGACCCCGGGATCGATCGCCCAGGATATCGCCGGGTGCTCCTCAAACTGGGCGGGGAGATGTTCGGCGGTGGCAAGGTCGGGCTCGATCCCGACGTGGTGCAGACGGTCGCCGAGCAGATCGCCGAGGTGGTCTCCAGCGGAGTTCAGGTGGCCGTGGTGATCGGCGGCGGCAACTTCTTCCGCGGCGCCGAACTCGAGGAGCGCGGTATGGAACGCGCCCGCTCGGACTATATGGGCATGCTCGGCACCGTGATGAACAGCCTTGCGCTGCAAGACTTTCTGCAACAGCAGGGCATCGACACCCGGGTGCAGACCGCGATCACCATGGGGCAGGTGGCAGAGCCGTATCTGCCGCTGCGCGCCAAGCGTCATCTGGAGAAGGGCCGTGTGGTCATCTTCGGCGCGGGCATGGGCATGCCGTACTTCTCCACCGACACCACGGCCGCCCAGCGCGCGCTGGAGATCGGCGCGGATGTGGTACTGATGGCCAAGGCCGTCGACGGGGTGTTCACCGCGGACCCCAGGGTCGACGAGAGCGCCACGATGTACACCGAAATCACGCATAAAGAGGTCATCGAGCGCGACCTGAAAGTCGCCGACGCGACGGCCTTCAGCCTGTGCATGGACAACCAGATGCCAATTCTGGTGTTCAATTTGTTGACGAAGGGCAATATCGCCCGTGCGGTCGCCGGTGAGAAGATCGGCACATTGGTTCGGTCCTGACCCCGCGCCCGCGGATCATGACGATGACGACGCTGTGGAGGAAACGGTCGTGATTGAAGAAGCGCTCTTCGACGCCGAGGAGAAGATGGAGAAGGCCGTCTCGGTGGCGAAGGACGATCTCGGGTCCATCCGCACCGGTCGCGCGAATCCGGGCATGTTCCAACGGATCGTCATCGACTACTACGGCTCGCCGACCCCGATTACCCAGGTGTCGAGCATTACCGTGCCGGAACCGCGGATGGTGGTGATCAAGCCGTACGAGCAGTCGACGCTCGGCGCGATCGAAACCGCGATCCGCAACTCCGATCTCGGTGTCAACCCCACCAATAACGGTGACATCATTCGGATCTCGGTCCCACAGCTCACCGAGGAGCGCCGTCGCGAACTGGCGAAGCAGGCCAAGGGCAAGGGCGAGGACGCCAAGGTCTCGATTCGCAATGTCCGCCGCAAGGCCATGGACGAACTGTCACGGATCCAGAAGGATGGCGAGGCGGGTGAGGACGAGGTCGGGCGCGCCGAAAAGGAACTCGACAAGACCACCGCCAGATATGTCGGCCAGGTCGATGAACTGGTCAAGCACAAGGAAGCCGAACTGCTCGAGGTCTGAGGCCAGATCCGAGGGCCCGCCCGGGCGGGGGACGAACGGAACGACGAGTTGAGCGACGGGACAATCGTGGCCGAGAAAGCCGCCGCGACCGGTGCGGCCGAGGAGCCGAGGCCGAGCAACGGCACACCTGATGCGATGAACGGGCGCGCGGTCGATGCCGCGATGTCGGGCACCGCACATCCTGAACCGGCGCTCGGTGAACCCGCGATCTCCGGGCAGGTGAGTAATGAATCCGCGATGCCCGAATCATCGATCGGTGCGCCGGTGAGCGCCGCGGCCTCGCACGACAACTCGGCGGAACCTGCGCCCCCCGCCTCGCGCGCCGGTCGCAATCTGCCGGCCGCGCTGGCAGTCGGCTTCGGTCTCGGTCTGTCGCTCATCGCGATTCTGCTGTTCGTGCCGAAGGTGTTCATCGGGGTGGCTGCCGCCGGGGTCGGCGTGGCCACCTGGGAGGTCGCCAAACGGCTGCGGGAGGCGGATGTCCTTGTGCCGCGGATTCCGCTCATCGTTGGCGGTCAGGCGGTGTTCTGGCTCGGCTGGCCGTGGGGCGCCAGCGGTGTGGCGGGCGCGTTCGCGGCGACCACGCTGATCTGCATGGTGTGGCGGCTGTTCGATCACGGCTTGCAGACCGCGCCGCGGAATTTCCTGCGCGACACCGCGATCGCCGTCTTCACGCTGGCCTGGATCCCGCTGCTCGCATCGTTCGCGACCCTGCTGCTGCTGGAACCCGACGGCAATCTGCGGGTACTGACCTTCATGATTCTGGTGGTCTGTTCCGATGTCGGCGGTTACGTCGCCGGTGTGCTGTTCGGGCGGCATCCGATGGTGCCCGCGATCAGCCCGAAGAAGTCCTGGGAGGGTTTCTGCGGTTCGCTGGTGTTCAGCGTCATCGGCGGTCTGCTGACGGTCACCCTGCTGCTGGAGGCCAATTCGATGATCGGCGTGGTGCTCGGCGTCGGTCTGGTGCTGGTGGCGACCGTCGGCGATCTGATCGAATCGCAGGTCAAGCGGGAACTGGGCATCAAGGATATGGGCACATTGCTGCCCGGCCATGGCGGCATTATGGATCGCCTCGATTCGATGCTGCCCTCGGCGTTCGTGTCCTGGTTGGTGCTGTCCACCCTGATCTGAGTCGACCGCTCGGCCCACCACTCCACAGACAGCCGGTACTAGCGCTTCACGGCGCGGCGTAGCTGGAAGATGCGCATGCCGCCCACCAGCGCCATCACCAGGGCGCCCGCGATCGCCGATAGCAGGACCGTGATTCCGACCGGCAGGGAGAAGTTCCAGAAGAACAGATCCACTCGCTGCTGATCCAGGTTCTGCAGGATGAAGATCAGCACCACGATCCCGATCAGCGCCGCGACGATCAACGCGACCCAGGTGTTGCCGGTCCGAGTCTTCGCCACTGTTTTGCGGCCGGTCGGCTCGACGGTCTTGTGGTCGGTCGGTGACGGGGGTGCGATATCGTCGGTGCGCTCCGGCTCCGGCGACTCGGCGTGGCTGGTCATAGTCCGATCATTGCTGATCGCTATGGTCGATGCACGCATTTCGGTGCGGGGGATCGGCAGGTCGTGACGCCGGGGCGAGGGTGGCTCGCCAGTGCTGATGTCGGTCCGATCGACGGTGACTTTCGTCGCGTTGGACGTCGTGATGGTCACCTTCGGTCGGCGGTCGACGTCCGGGATGGGACACTGGAGAAACTATGACCCTCTCCCTGCCCCTCGTCTTCGATGCTCCGCGCCGTGGTATGCCGCCGCGGCATCTCGCCGACCTCGATGCCGACGGGCGTAAGGCCGCGGTCGAGGAGCTCGGGCTGCCGAAGTTCCGCGCTGACCAGATCGCGCGCCAGTACTACGGACGCCTGCAGGCCGACCCGGAGCAGATGACCGACCTGCCCGCCGCCGTGCGCGACAAGATCGGCGAGTCGCTGTTCCCGCCCCTGATGTCGGTGGTCAAGCACGTCGCCTGTGACGGCGGTGAGACGCGAAAGACCCTGTGGCGCGCGGGCGATGGCACCCTGCTCGAGTCGGTGCTGATGCGTTATCCGGATCGCGCCACTCTCTGCATTTCCAGCCAAGCGGGCTGCGGCATGGCCTGCCCGTTCTGCGCCACCGGTCAGGGCGGCCTCAATCGCAACCTGTCCACCGCCGAGATCGTCGACCAGGTCCGCGCCGCGGCCGCCGCTATGCGTGACGGCGAGGTTGCGGGCGGTCCGGGCCGCCTGTCCAACATTGTCTTCATGGGTATGGGCGAGCCGCTGGCAAACTACAAGCGGGTAGTCGCTGCAGTGCGTCGCATCACCTCGCCCGCTCCCGACGGTTTCGGCATCTCCCAGCGCAGTGTGGTCGTATCGACGGTCGGCCTGGCCCCTGCCATCCGCAAACTGGCCGATGAAGACCTCTCGGTCACCCTGGCGGTATCGCTGCATACGCCTGATGACGAATTGCGCGACACGCTCGTCCCGGTGAACAACCGCTGGCCGGTCGCCGAGGTTCTCGACGCGGCGCGCTACTACGCCGATAAGAGCGGCCGCCGGGTCTCGATCGAGTACGCCTTGATTCGCGATATCAACGATCAGCCGTGGCGGGCCGATCTGCTCGGGCAGAAGCTGCACAAGGCCCTCGGCTCGCGCGTGCACGTCAACGTGATCCCGCTCAACCCGACCCCCGGCAGCAAGTGGGATGCCAGCCCGAAACCCGTTGAGGCCGAATTCGTTCGGCGCGTCAACGCCCAGGGCGTCCCCTGCACGGTACGCGACACTCGCGGTCAGGAGATCGCCGCTGCCTGCGGGCAGCTGGCCGCGGAAGGTTAGGGCAATCCGGCTCGTGGTGTGTGGCCGATTCGCGCAGGTCTCCGCCCTCGGCGGTCACTTCCGCACCGACTGCTGAGAGGATCCAGGCGCCATCTCAGGGGTGTACTCCTAAGGGGCATCGATCGTGTAGTTCGATCTGATGGACGGCTGGCACGACCTCGGTGCGTTTCAGTAGCGCGTCGAGGTGGTCGGGTTTGAAATTGCTGATTCCGATCGCACGGACGCGTCCGTCGGCGAGCAGTGTTTCCAGCGCTCGGTAGGCGTCGATGGTGTGGTCGAATGCCGTCGGCAGCGGCGACGCGTCACGGGGGAGGTCCTCGCCATTCGCCGGTGTTGAATCCTTTCTTCCGGTCCGCGTCTCTCATACTTGTGTCGGCAACACGGTCGGCACGAGATCGGGAGGTTTGTCGTGATCATTGCCGCGGTTGTTGTCGGGGTGCTGCTCATCGGTGCGTGCAGCATTACCGTGCTGCGTCGGTGGAGTCGGTCCCGTGGCTGAGGTGTGCTGGCCCGACGAACATCTCGTCGCCGCGGCGCGGGAAGGCGATATCGAGTCGATCACCACGCTGGTGTCCGGATCGCATCCGCATGTACGGCGATTCGCCTATTCACTGTGTGCGTCGCCGGAGGATGCCGAGGATGCGGCGCAGGAAGCGTTGATCATTCTGTATCGCAAGATCGGGACACTGCGGGCGTCGGGGGCATTGGCATCGTGGATGTTTCGGATCGTGCGCAACGAATGTCTGCGTCAATTGCGGTTGCGCGTGCGACCGACGGAACCGATTCCGGATTCGGCCATTGCATCGGCGGAGCAGGAGGCGATCAATCGTTGGGAGGCCGAGCGGGTGGCCGCAGCGATCGCGGCGTTGCCCGCGGATCAGCGGCGGGTGCTCATCATGCGAGATGTGCAGGGATACAGCGGTCGAACGGTCGCGGATCGGCTCGGGTTGAGCGTCGCGGCGATGAAGTCGCGGCTGCATCGGGCACGTTCGGCGGTGCAGCAGAGTTTGGTGGTCGAGTGATCAGGGAAGTATCGCGCAGCGATTCCGCGCGGGGTGGTGGTCGGGCGACGGACGGGCGCGATCAGTTCGCCAGTGCGTCGGTGCCGCGCCACTTGGCCCGTGGCGCAATCGGATTCGGCGCCGTCATCGGTTCGGTCACACTGATACCGGCATTCGGGCCGGTCAGCCTGCTGCTGCTCCCGGTCGGCCTCGTCGCACTGCGCGGCTGCCCGACCTGTTGGGCGATCGGACTGCTCCAGACCCTCTCGCGGGGCCGGTTGCAGCGCGCGTGCACCGACGGGGCCTGTCAACTGGTCACCACGAAACCTGGTGCGACATAAGCACTTCCGCCTTCAGACAGCGGACCTGGGTGCGGCTACGACGCAGCCGCCCCCCTGTCGCGACATGGTGGTGGCCGATGTGGAACCGGCCGAGGTCAGGTGCGGTTCTTGGCGGGGCGATTGGAGGCGGCGCGGCGTTCGTCCTGCTGGGTTTTGATGCGCTCGTTTTCCTTCAGCACCGCGGCGTAGTTTTCGCGTTCGCGGATCAGCCACTCCGGCGGATCGGCGAGAAGGGCGGCGATCTCCTCGGCGTTCATCGCGTCGGAGACGTCGGCGCGGGCCAGGCCGGTATTGGAAACTCCGAGTTTGCGCGCGACGATATCGCGGGGGAAGGGGCCGGTTTTGCGCAGTTCGGTCAGCCAGGCCGGAGGATCGGTGCGCAGTTCTTCGAGTTCGGCGCGGGAGATCGGGGAATTGCGGAATTCCTCGGGCGTCGCCGGAAGGTAGATGCCGAGCTTGTTCGCCGCGGTCAGCGGCTTCATGGTCTGCGGTTTCTTATCCGGGCTCACCGGTACAGCCTAATGGGCGGACACTGTCCGACCGCACGCGGTTTGCCCTCGGGCGAGCGCAGGCGAAGCCATCGCCCATCCCGCGCGGTCGCCGGTCCGGACCACCCGCCTCGCAAGTGCCCGGCCCCAAGGGCAATACCCTCATACGAATGAACCCCGAGTCCATCGATGTGACCCGCCTGCGCTGGTTTGTCGCGGTTGCCGAGGAACTGCATTTCGCGCGCGCGGCGAAATCGCTGCACATTTCGCGGCAGAAGTTGAGTCATGCGGTAATCGACTTGGAGCGCGAACTCGGGACCAAACTCTTTGTACCCGGGGCACAGCCGACGCAACTGACCGAGGCCGGTCAACAATTTCTGCGCGATGCCAGGGACATCATCGCGCGAGGCGAAGCGCCCGAGCCCGTCGGTACGGAGGATCTCGCCCTGCGGGTCGGCTTCGTGCCGGGCGTCACGGTCTCCAAGTGGACGCGGATCTGGGGTGAGCGGTTTCCCGATACTCCGTTGGAGGTCGTTCCGATCCCGATGGCCGAGCAGCTCGCCGCGCTGCGCGAGGGGCGGGTCGACGCCTGCTTCGTCCGGCTGCCGATCGATCGCGAGGGTCTGAGCGCGATTGCGCTGTATCGCGAGCTCCCCGTCGTCGTGGTGCCCAAAGATCACACCCTGTCGCTGTTCGAGCAGGTAGGTATGGGTGATCTGGAGGGCGAACGGATCCAGGACGCCAGCGATCTAGATGCGATCGCGGGCACCATCGAGTTGGTGGCGGCCGGTGTCGGCGTTGCCATCGTCCCGCATTCCATCGCTCGCCTGCACGCCCGCCGCGACGTCGTCTACCGGACGATGATGGGTGTTCCGGATACGGAGATCGCACTGGCCTGGCCGACCACGCAGACCACCGAACTGATCGAAGAATTCGTCGGAATCGTGCGCGGCCGGTCCGAACGCAGCTCGCGCGCTCCGGCTCAGCGCAAGAAGACCGAGCCGTCGAAGAAGACCAGCGCGAAACGCTCGGCGAGCGGTCGCGGTGCCGCCGCGAAGAGTTTCGTCAAGAACCCGGGAGCCAAGAAGAAGCCCGCCAAGCGACGAGGGCGTTAGGCGGGCGAATCCCTAACCGGGTCAACACCTTTCGGTGTGTACTAGCGAGGCTTGCGGCGCAGGATCGAGTCGCGGATCATGATGCCCGCAATCAGGGCGGCGAAGCCGACGAGGAAGATGTCTTCGATCTTGCCCTTGTGGTTGCCGATCGTCATCGCCACCAGGATCAGGCAGACGACCCAGCCCGCGGCGCGGAAGGTGCGGCGCGATTCCCCGCTCCAGCCCCATTCGGCGGACGGAACCTCGGCGGTGTCCACGTGGGTGACGATTGCCCGGTCACTGGTGGGTTCGAGTTCCGTGGCGGCCACGATCGCTCCTTAGCTCGGTATGGGTGTTGCTGCCGATATCGTGGCATACGACCGCTCGTCGTAGCCAGCAGGGCTGTGTTTGATCGGCGGTGGCAGCGGCACCCTAGTGGTTACGCAGGCTACCGCCTTCGGGCGCGTCGCTGGCCCCGCTGCCACAATGGGGCCGTGTCCGACATTGTGAGAGTTCTTCTGCTCGGCAGCACCGGTTCCATCGGTACCCAGGCGCTCGAGGTGATTGCCGCCAATCCCGACAAGTTCGAGGTGGTCGGCCTGGCCGCGCGCGGCGGCAACAGTGAGCTGCTCGCGGCACAGATGGCCGCCACCGGCACCCGCAATGTCGCGGTCGCCGATCCGGCCGCCGGAGCTCGACTCGACCTGGCACTGAGCGGCCCCGGTGCGGTCACCGAACTGGTGCGTCGCACCGAGGCGGATGTCGTACTCAACGCATTGGTCGGTTCGCTGGGATTGGAGCCGACCCTGGCGACCCTGCAATCGGGCACCCGGCTTGCGCTGGCGAATAAGGAATCCCTCGTCGCGGGCGGCTCCCTGGTGACCCGGGCCGCCGCACCCGGCCAGATCGTGCCGGTCGACTCCGAACATTCCGCGCTCGCACAGTGCCTGCGCGGCGGCCGAGCCGAGGAGGTGGATCGGCTGGTGCTGACCGCGTCGGGCGGCCCGTTCCGCGGCTGGACCACCGAAATGCTGGAATCGGTGAATCCGTCCGAGGCGAAGGCGCATCCGACCTGGTCGATGGGGCTGATGAATACGCTGAACTCGGCATCGCTGGTGAACAAGGGCCTGGAACTGATCGAGACGCATCTGCTGTTCGCAGTGCCCTACGACCGCATCGACGTCACGGTGCACCCGCAGTCGATCGTGCACTCCATGGTCACCTTCACAGACGGCTCCACCCTGGCTCAGGCCAGCCCGCCCGATATGAAGTTGCCGATCGCACTGGCACTCGGCTGGCCCGATCGGGTGCCCGGCGCGGCCGCCGCCTGCGACTTCAGCACCGCGTCGACCTGGGAATTCGAGCCGCTCGACACTGCGGTGTTCCCGGCCGTCGAGCTGGCCAGGCAGGCCGGAACCGCGGGCGGCAGCGTCACCGCGGTCTACAACGCGGCGAATGAGATTGCGGTGCAAGCCTTTCTGGACGGCGTTATCCGTTTCCCGGATATCGTGCGCACCGTCGCGCGCGCCGTCGAGGCGGCCGACCAGTGGCGCGCCGAACCCGAAACCCTGCAGGACGTGCTCGCGGCGGATAGGTGGGCACGGGACTACGCACGCGCCCTCGTCAGCGGGTAGTCCCTACTCGCGCCCGATCGGGCGCGCCGCAGGACGGCGGCCTGGCAGACTCACCGGACAGGTTTGGTCGGTGTCCGGCTACTGTGGTCAGGGTGCTCGCGGCGCGGGATGTACGTGCGTATGCGGGTAGTCGCGGCCGCTGCGGGCGGCCGCACTTCATTTGAGGCGAGCTGCGCAACGCAGGAGGGCTGTACAGCAATGGTGTTCGCGTTGGGGTTCGTACTGTTCGCCCTCGGCATCACGATATCGATCGCGCTGCACGAATGCGGGCATATGTGGGCCGCGCAGGCCACCGGCATGAAGGTGCGACGCTACTTCATCGGCTTCGGCCCCAGGGTGTTCTCCTTCCGGCGCGGTGAAACCGAATACGGCCTCAAGGCGCTCCCGCTCGGCGGCTTCTGCGATATCGCGGGCATGACCGCATTGGACGAACTGGAGCCCGAGGATCTCGACCGCGCCATGTACCGGCAGGCCACCTGGAAGCGGCTGGTGGTGATGTTCGGCGGGATCGCGATGAACTTCCTGCTCGGCTTCATCCTGCTGGTCGTGCTCGCGGTCGGTTGGGGGCTGCCGCGCTTCGATCAGCCGCCCGCCACCACCATCGGCGAGATGAATTGTGTCGCCCAGCAGAAACCGAATGAGAAGCTGGACGATTGCACGGGTACCGGCCCGGCGCAGCGGGCGGGTATGCAGCGCGGTGACGTGGTCAAGGCCGTCAACGGCGTGAAGGTGACGACCTGGCAGCAGTTCACCGCCGAAACCCAGAAGCAGACCGGTCCGTTCACCTACACCGTCGAGCGGGACGGGCAGACCAAGACCATCGAGGTCGCTCCGGAACGCGTCATACGCTATCCCAAGGGCGGCGGTCCCGGCCGCGAAGTCAGTGCGGTCGGCGTCGGCTCCGAGTACTACGAACCCCTGCAGTACAACGTGCTGGCCGCGATTCCCGCGGCGGGCGCCTACACCGGGCAGATGTTCGTGCGCACTGTGCAATCGCTGGCCCAGCTGCCGCAGAAGGTCTCTTCGCTGTGGACCGCAGTGACCGGCGGCGAGCGCGATCCGGAGACGCCGGTCAGTGTCTACGGCGCGAGCAAGATCGGCGGCGAGACCGCGGAGCGCGGCCTGTGGGGCGTGTTCATCCTGGTCTTGGCCAGCCTGAACTTCTTCCTCGGTGCGTTCAACCTGGTGCCGCTGCTGCCGCTGGACGGCGGGCATATCGCGGTGGTGCTCTACGAGAAGATCCGCAATACCATCCGCGGCTGGAAGGGGCTGGCACCCGCCGGGCCGGTCGACTATCTGAAACTGCTTCCGGTGACCTACGTCGCAGTGGTGATCGGTGGTGCGTATATGGTGCTGACGCTGGTCGCCGACATCGTGAATCCGATTCAGTTGTTCCGCTGACGCGCTAACCTGTCGCGGTCCGCCCGCGATAACCCGCGAACGCCGGATTGCTGGCATCGCGGGACAGCCGTCTGTCATGGCCTGTGTCATGGCCGTCACAGGGTGAGCGGTCGCGCGACGCAGCTAAGCTCGGTAGGCGAACGGCCCAAACAGCACGCACGAAAGTAGGCAGCCGAAAGTGACCAGCACAATCGGATTGGGGATGCCGACCGCACCCGCGGCCGTTCTCGCGCCTCGACGCAAGACCCGCCAGTTGATGGTCGGCAATGTCGGCGTCGGCAGCGATCACCCGATTTCCGTGCAGTCGATGACCACAACCAAAACCCACGACATCAACGCCACCCTGCAGCAAATCGCCGAGCTGACGGCGTCGGGCTGCGATATCGTGCGCGTCGCCTGCCCGCGCCAGGAGGACGCCGACGCACTGGCGACCATCGCGCGCAAGAGCCAGATCCCGGTCATCGCGGATATCCATTTTCAGCCGCGCTATATCTTCGCCGCCATCGACGCGGGCTGCGCCGCGGTGCGCGTGAACCCCGGCAATATCAAGGAATTCGACGGCCGGGTCGGCGAGGTGGCCAAGGCCGCTGGCGCGGCCGGTATCCCGATTCGCATCGGCGTGAACGCCGGTTCGCTGGATAAGCGGATGTTGGAGAAGTACGGCAAGGCGACCCCCGAGGCGCTGGTCGAGTCGGCGCTGTGGGAGGCGGGCCTGTTCGAGGAGCACGGCTTCGGCGATATCAAGATCTCGGTCAAGCACAACGACCCGGTGGTCATGGTCGAGGCCTACCGTCAGCTGGCGGCCCAGTCCGACTACCCGCTGCACCTCGGGGTGACCGAGGCCGGTCCGGCGTTCCAGGGCACGATCAAATCCGCCGTCGCGTTCGGCGCGCTGCTGTCCGAGGGCATCGGCGACACGATCCGGGTGTCGCTGTCCGCGCCGCCCGCCGAGGAGGTCAAGGTCGGCGGGCAGATCCTGCAGTCGCTGAACCTGCGGCCGCGCAAGCTCGAGATCGTTTCCTGTCCGTCCTGCGGCCGCGCCCAGGTCGATGTGTACACCCTGGCCAACGAGGTGTCCGCGGGGCTGGAGGGTATGGAGATCCCGCTGCGAGTGGCCGTGATGGGCTGTGTGGTGAACGGGCCGGGCGAGGCGCGGGAGGCGGACCTCGGCGTCGCCTCGGGCAATGGCAAGGGCCAGATCTTCGTCAAGGGTCAGGTCATCAAGACCGTGCCGGAGGCGCAGATCGTGGAGACGCTGATCGAAGAGGCGATGCGCATCGCCGAGGAGATGGGCGAGGAAGTGGGCGCGGGCGAACCCGTCGTCACTGTGTCTAATTAGCCGCGCCTGCGGCGCGGCGGGTTCGCGGCCCCCTTGGTCTCGCGTCCGAGCCGTCGAGACTCGCGACTGCGTCGCATCGCTTCGACGACTCGGACGCGAGACGGGCCGCGAACGTCGCTCGTAAGACTCGCTCCGTGGTGGTTGCCTAACAGTGGTAGTTCGGCGTTGGGTGTACACCGCGCGCTTCGTTTCGAGACTTGCGACTTGGTTGGATGCGCTTCGACGGGTCGGACGTGAGGCGGGCCGGGAACTCCTCGCTCGTAAGACTCGCTCCGTGGTGGTTGCCTAACAGTGGTAGTTCGGCGTTGGGTGTACACCGCGCGCTTCGTTTCGAGACTCGTGACTTGGTTGGATGCGCTTCGGCGGGTTGGATGTGAGGCGGGCCGCGAACGTCGCTCGTAAGACTTGCTCCGTGGTGGTTACCTGACGGTGGTAGTTCGGCGTTGGGTGTACACCGCGCGCTTCGTTTCGAGACTTGCGACTTGGTTGGATGCGCTTCGGCGGGTTGGACGTGAGGCGGGCTGGGAACTCCTCGCTCGTAAGACTTTCTCCGTGGGTTACGTTGGCAGCGATATCGCTCCGGGGGCTGGCGCTGCGGTTGCCTTTTGCGGATCGACGTACCACTTCGAGTTGATTCGTGGCAGGCTGTCGATGTGCGGAGTCTGTTAGAGCCGACGCGACGGGCCAAGGATGTCCCCGCGCGTCAGCTCGCCAACCGGGATCTGGCGCAGGTGCTGCGGGTCCTCGATAGCGATCCGATCGCCTCGTGCATGGTGGCGGCACGGTTGCAGGAATTCGGGTTGGATACCGGCACCGGACACGGCGAACTGTGGAGTCGGGGTGGTCCGGCCGAATCGCTGTGCTTCGCCGGCGCGAATCTGGTGCCGTTGCGCGGCAATGAGGATGCGCTACGCGCGTTCGCGACGCGGGCGATCCGCTGGCCGCGGGTGTGCTCGTCGGTGGTCGGACGCCAGGAGCTGGCGCTGCCGCTGTGGGACATGTTGTCCGCGCATTGGGGACCGCCACGGGAGCTGCGCGGTGCGCAGCCGCTGCTCGCCCTCGGCCAACCCGCCTTGGCCACCGCAGATGCACAGGTTCGCCGGGTCCGGCCGGACGAATTGGAGCGCTATCTCAGCGCGGCGATCGCCATGTTCATCGAAGAGGTCGGCGTCGACCCGCGCGCGGGCGACGGCGGCCGTGGCTATCGCCGCCGGATCAAGAGCCTGATCGAATCCGGCCGCGCTTGGGCGCGTTTCGAGGATGGCGAAGTGGTGTACAAAGCCGAGGTCGGATCGCTGTCGCGGCGCACCGGGCAGATCCAGGGCGTCTGGGTGCATCCCGAACGTCGCGGCGCCGGACTGGGCACCCGCGGCACGGCCGCCGTTGCCAATGCGGTGGTGGCCTCCGGACGCACCGCCAGCCTGTACGTGAACGACTACAACAAGATCGCGCGCCGGGCCTACAGCCGCGTCGGATTCCGGCAAATCGCCACCTTCGCCACCGTGCTGCTCGACTGAACACCGCGTGGCGAACATCGGTGTGCCACAGCCGGTTGCTCGCAGTTGGCTATACGATCGGTGCCGATGTCGACACGCATGTTTCTCACGCTGGCCGTTGCGGCGTTCGCGGCGGCGGGAACCGGTTGCTCGGCCAGCCCGCAGGGACCGGTGCCCGCGGCCGACGCCTTTCTGGCCGCCTTCGCGAACCATAAGGTCGAGGCCGCCGCCGAGCTGACCAGTCAGCCCGAGAAGGCAACCGCTGCACTGCGTTCCGCATGGGATGAACTGCAGGCCGAAGAGTTGACCGCGCATACCGGCGCGGCCAGGGTCACCGGCGATACCGCGACCGTCGACTACACCTACCAGTGGCGTCTGCCCAAGGCCCGGATCTGGAACTACACCGGCCAGTTGCAGATGGGCCGCAGCGATGGCCGCTGGATGGTGCGCTGGACCTCCTCGGATATCCACCCCAAGCTCGGCAACACCCAGACCATGGCATTGCGCGCCAATCCGGCCCCGCGCGCCAGAGTGAACGAACAGTCCGGCAGCGATGTGCTGGTGCCGGGCAAGGTGTCTCGGATCGCGTTCACCGTGGCGTCCGCGCCGGATCCGGGGTACACGGCGACGGCATTGGCGGCGGCGCTGAACCGCTTCGACGAGCGGCTCACCCCCGAGGAGATCCTCGGTTCGGCACACGCGGCCAAGGGCGCGTACACCGTCGCACTCTTGAGCGAGAACGAATTCAACCAGGTGAGTGCCGATCTCATCGGTCTGCCCGGGGTAACGCTGACCCAGCAGTGGGATCTGGTCGCCACCGACCGCGATTTCGCGCCCGATCTGCTCGCGCAGGTGCGCAAGACGGTGATCGCCGAGGTGGACGGCAAGGCGGGCTGGAGCGTTGTCACCATGAACGCCAACGGTGCCGACACCGATGTGCTCACCGAGGTGCCCTCCCAACCCGCACCGTCGTTCTCGCTCAGCGTCGACCGCAACGTGCAGAACTCCGCGCAGCGCGCCGTCAACGCCCGCGAGGAGCAGACCATGATGGTGGTGCTGCGGCCCTCGACCGGCGCGATTCTCGCTGTCGCACAGAACAAGGCGGCCGACCGCGATGGTCCGGTAGCGACCATCGGCCAGTATCCGCCGGGCTCGGTGTTCAAGACGGTGACCGCGGCCGCCGCGATGTCGATCGGAAAGGCAACGCCCGAAACGGTTTTGCCGTGCCCGAGCCGAATTGTCATCGGGGAGCGGACAATTCCTAACTACAACCTCTTCCAGCTCGGTGATGTGCCGATGGCTACCGCCTACGAGCGGTCGTGCAATACCGCGTTCGCGAAGTTGGCCAGTGAGCTGCCGGGTGCCGCCCTGCACGATATGGCCGCGAAATTCGGTGTCGGACCGGGATATACGGTCCCCGGCCTGCCGACCGAATCGGGTTCGGTGCCACCGGACGACGATAAGATCCAGCGCACCGAGGACGGCATCGGCCAGGGCAAGGTGGTGGTGAGCCCGTTCGGGATGGCGGTGCTCGCCGCGACCGTCGCGCGCGGATCCGCACCGGTGCCGTATTTGATCGCCGGACGCACCACCGAGATCAAGGGCGATCGTCCGGCCATCGGAGCGGAGGTGCTCGACGGGTTACGCATGATGATGCGCAAGGTGGTCACCGGGGGTACCGCCGTACGCATTGCCGACCAGGGCGAGGTGTACGGGAAGACGGGGGAGGCCGAGGTCGACGGTGGATCGCATTCGTGGTTCGTCGGCTATCGCGGCGATCTGGCCTTCGCGACATTGCTCGTCAAGGGCGGCAGTTCGGATCATGCCGTCGCGGTCACGCGTGACATGCTCGCGGCCTTGCCCGCAGGTTACTGACCAGGTCCCCAGATCACATCGATCCGATGGTGTGGTTGCCGTTATCTGGTGCCGCTGGTCGTTCCGGCATCTCGTAACGCAGTGTGGTGGAACCGATTCGGATGACATCCCCATCCGAGAGCGCGGTGTCGGCACCGATCGGGACGCCATTGACGTATACACCGTTCGCCGAATCCCGATCCCGGATGAAGATCCGATTGTCGCGCGGCAGGATGCGCGCGTGTTTGCGGCTGACCCTGGCGTCGTCGAGCACGATGTCGTTATCCCATTCGCGGCCGATCCGCAATCCGGTCGCCGGTATGGCGATGGCCTCACCGTCACCGACCCGCAGCCAGGCCTGGCGCAGCACATCGGGTAGATCCCGCTTTGTCGCCCCAGGTGAGGAGGAGACCGTCGGCAGCGCCTGCTGGCTGCGGATCGCCTCCTCGAGCGCAAGCGTGCGCGGATCCGGATCGATGCCCTGCTGGTCGGCGAGGTTGCGGCGGATGCGCAGACAGGCGGCCAGCGCGTCGGCTTGTCGGCCAGCGCGGTACAGCGCGGAGATCAACAGTCGCCAGAGCCGCTCGTTGACGGCGTGTTCGGCGGTCAGCGCGGTCAGTTCGCCGAGGACGGCACCCTCACGACCGCACGCGATATCCGCGTCCAGGCGGTCGGCGATGGCATTCAACCGGCGTTCGTCCACATCGGTGGCGAAATTGTCGGCGAAGCGCAGGCCACGCAGCCCCGCGACCGCCTCACCGCTCCACTCGGCGAGCGCGGCGGCGAAGCAGTCGGCCGCGGTGCCCAGATCACCGGTGGTGAAGGCCAGCGAGCCCTGGGTCCGCGCCTGCTCGAAGCGACCGACATCGCACTGGTCGTCGGTGATATCGAGGAGGTAGCCGGCGTGCACGGTGCGCAGGATGGCCCGGTCGTCGACCCCGGCCGAACGCAGAACGGTGCGCAGATTCGAGACATAGGAGTAGAGGCCGTCGACGGAGCGATTCGGCATCTCCTCATCCCAAATACTGTTCGCCAGTGTGGTTTTCGCGACGGCGCTGCGGCGGTTGATGACGAGCATGGCGAGCAGGGCGCGGAGTTTGGCGCCGGGTAATGGTATTGCCTGATCGTTGATCAGCAGGCGCACCGGTCCGAGCACTCGAAGATCGAGCGCCGGTCGATTCGAGCCCGCAGAGCCCACCTGATTCCCTCCGAATGCATGCTGCTTCCGGATCGCCTCTGCCCACGGCTGTTCGCCGACGGAAGCGTCACGCGATGAATTCAGCATACGCACCGAAGCCATGCCTTGCCCGTGTCGATCCGGCGCGACTACGCCCTCGGCGAAACAGGTAGTCGCCGTGCGGAATTCGATTCGATAATGTGAACCGTCCACCGCGGCGGTGGACGTTGTCTGCGATCTTGCTGGAGTGTTGACCGGATGGATGATGTACTGCTGGCCCCGCCGGACGCGGCCGAAGTCGCGCTGCTCGCGAGCGGTGTGGTGGCCGCGGCAGGCGGTGAGGACGGGCTGACCCCGCTGCAGCAGTTGCTGATCCCGTCGCTGTTTCTGTCGATGACCGGGCATCGGGTCGATCTGGAGACGCTGCGGCCCGTCGATGCCGAGACCTTCGCGGTCGGGCTGGCTCGGCGCAATCGGATCTTCCGCGAGCGGATCGTGCAGACCATGTTGCTTTCGGCGCTGGTGGTGCGACCGCTGCCGGCCGCGGTCGCGACCAAACTGCGGGAGTTCGCCGATGCGCTCGAGGTCGACGACGACATGATCGCGGTGGCGCAGAAGTACGCCGATGGTGCGATCGAGCTGGCCGCGGTCGACTTCGATCGCAACGGCTACCTCGGCGGACTGGATCCGAGCCGGTTGACCGCGCTGCACACCGAGAGCCTGGATTCGTCGTGGGGACAGGTCAGCGATGATCCGGCCTTGGCCGCGCGCTGGGCCACCCTGCGCGACCTACCGGTCGGCACGCTCGGGCGCGGCGTCTCCGATTTCTATGCCGACCGCGGGTTCGTCACGCCGGGTCGGCCGGGTTCGGCTCCGCCGCTGCTGGCCCAGCACGATTGGGTGCACGTGCTCGCCGGATACGGCACCACGCTGGAGAACGAGATCGAGGTGTTCGCATTCATGGCGCGCGCCAACGACGATCCGCGCGCGTTCAGCCTGCTGGCCATGGTGATTTCGCTGTTCGAGACCGGCTATCTGCATGCGGGCGCCGGGTTGTTCGAGGCCAACGAGGGACATCTGAGCACCGCGGGTATGGCCACCCGCCTCGGCGATGCCATGCGGCGTGGCGCGCTCACCCACGGGAGTCACGACTTCCTGGACCTGGATTGGTTCGGACTGGCGGACCGTCCGATCACGGTGGTGCGCAATGAGATCGGGTTGACCCCGAAGGCGCCCGCGGCCGTCGCGGCAGGTTCTGTCGGCGCCTGGGAAGCGGGCGGTATCACGCCATACCAACTCCACTCGGCCGAGACCGCCGCCCAGACCGAAGGGCGGGTCTACCTACCCTGGCGCCCGGACCCGACGCGCAACTGACCCCAACTGGCTTCAGTACACACCCGAATTCGTCATCACACACGTGTGGTTGAGCGTGTGTGATGACGAAACCCGGTGTGGGGTAGGCAACTGCTGTTATGTCGCGCCCGGTCAGGCGCGGTGCAGGGTTGCGGTGAGGTGGTGGGTGAGTGGTTCGCCTACCGCGGCCATGCGCAGCGTGTAGTCGATGGTGTCGCCGGCCAGTTTGATCGAACGGCCGAGGGCGGTCACCATTTTCGCGGTGCTGCTGCGGCCGATGCTGGTCGATTCGAACTCCATACGCAGCTCACCATCGATGATGGTGAGGCTGCCCTCACAGATCTCGGTGATGCCGGTCGGGTGCGCCAGGATCAATTCGACGTGATCCGGGCGCGGGCAGCGCAGATAGCCGGTTTCGGCGTGCATGGGTCGGCTGCCATCGGCGGCGCGGGTGCGCTGCCGGTAGGTGAGGAACGGTCGGCCGAGATGGCCGAACTTGATTTCCTCGACATAGTCGAAGGATTCGATGGTCGGGTACTCACCGTGCCCGGGTCCGCGCCACGTGCCGAGCAGCGGTGCGAGCGGAGCGATATCGGGATGGGGGGCGACGGGGGATTGAGGGGCGACCACGGCCGACAGCATAAACCTGTCGATTCGAGGGTGTTCCCATACTCTCTAAAATCCACCAAGCTAAGGTTAGCATCGCCTAATCGCCAAATGAGGGTTGCGAAGGCTGGAAAGGACGAAGATGTTGAACGGACGATGGAGTGAATTGCGCCGGGACGGTGCGTGGCGGTCGCGGGCCCGCAATGGTCTGCTGCGCGCATCGGTGCTGGGTGCGGCCCTGGTCGTCGCCGCGGCATGCTCGGATTCGAAGTCATCGAGCGACGAAGTGCCTGCGCTGGACGGCAATCACTACGCGCAGACCAACCTCGCCGCCAACAAGGCCGAATACAAGGCGCAGTACACCTTCCCCGACATGGTGAATGCCTGGGGCCTGGCCGATCGCCCCAAGGGTGCAGGCGGGCACTTCTGGGTCGGCGCGGGCGGTAAGTCCTTCCAGTTCGTGGGTGACGTCAGTGCGTCCGCGGACCCCAAGGTGCAGAAGCTGTTCCAGGATCCGCTGAAGATCGTCACGATTCCGGGCGCGGACGCCGACACCTCGGATAAGAGCATCGGCAAGACCACCGGTGTCGTCTTCAACGGCGCACCGATTACCTCGGACTTGTTCGTCGTGCGTGATCAGCCGGTGGACGCGGACGGTGGCCCACTGCTGCTGACCGGTTCGTCGCGATTCATCTTCGCTACCGACTCCGGCAAGATCTCGGCGTGGACCGAACTCGGCCCGGAGGGCGCGATCATCCGGCACGACGGTCCCGCGAATCTGGTCTTCGACGGCGAGTCGCAGGGCATGGCGTTCTTCGGTATCGCGCTGACCCCGTCCACCGATAAGCTGCTCGCCGCCGACTTCGGCGAGAACCCGCAGATCCGCACGTTCGACAAGGACTGGCAGCTGATCCCGACTGTCGGCTTCGCCAACCCGTTCGCCACCGGCGACCAGATCGACGCGGCCGCACCGGAAAAGGGGAAGAAGGCCAAGCCCGGCGATCCGGCCCCGTTCAATGTGACCACCATCGGTAACCGCATCTTCGTCTCCTACGCCGATACCAAACCCGATGAGCAGGATGCGACGAAGTTCGACAAGGCCGAAGAGGATTCGCTCGACAAGGACCAGGAGAAGGACGCCAACGGTAAGCCCGCCAAGGGCAAGGTCGCGGAGTTCGACGCCAATGGCAAGCTGGTCCGCATCCTCGACGACGGCGGTCGCCTGAACGCGCCGTGGGGTGTCGCGATGGCCCCGGCGAACTTCGGTCCGCTCAGCGGCAAGCTGCTCGTCGGCAATTTCGGCGGCCTCGGCCACGTGCTCGCCTACGACGACGCCACCGGCAAGTTCGTCGACTACTTGCGTGATGAGCAGGGTAAGCCGGTCGAGATCGCGGGTTTGTGGGCCTTGATGTTCGGCAATGGCGAAAGCCTCGGCGATGCCGACTCGCTGTACTTCACCGCGGGGCCGGAGGATGAGAAGGAAGGTCTGTTCGGCAAGCTTCGGCTGAAGTAACGCTGCTGTCCTAGAAGGCGGTTCCCGGATGTACGCCGGGGACCGCCTTTGGCGTATCCACCCTCAGTGGTGCGGATTTGCCGCTAGCTGGGGGTGGAGGGTGGTGGGGGCCAGCGTTTGGACCAGTCCCAGAGTGGTTGCAGGGCTTGGCCGAGTTCGTGTCCGGCGGGGGTCAGTTCGTAGGTTTTGTCCGGATTCTTGACTATGACGCCCGCGGTCTGGAGGTGTTGCAGGCGGGTGGACAGCATGCTCGATGAGCAGTTGCCCATCCGGCGGCGCAGTTCGAGGAAGCCTAGACGGCCGGGTTCTAGTTCCCATAGGACGCGCAGGATCCAGCGCTGGCCGATGAGGTCCATGGTCGCCAGCATCGGCGCGTGCGCCGGGTCGGCTCGGCCCCTGGACGGTTTCGCTCCGCTTGCACTTCTCATTTCGAACTACCATAGTGATTCTAAATTAGAAGCATTGCTGTGGGCTGATGAGTGAGAGGGAGACGGTGGGCGACTCGACGGGACGACGAATTGTGCTGATCACCGGTGCTTCGCGAGGGATCGGGGCCGAGACCGCAAAGGTGCTCGCGGCCGGCGGTGATCACGTGATCGTCAACTATCGGGAGAAGCGCAAGCGTGCCCAGACGATCGCCGAGGAGATCATCGCGGCCGGTGGCAGCGCATCGATCGCGGGCGCGGATATCGCGGATGCCGACTCGACCGCCGCGCTGATCGCCGCTGTCGTGGCGGAATTCGGGCGTCTGGATGTGCTGGTGCTCAACGCATCCGGCGGACTCGAGCGCAATGCCGGGCCCGACTATGCGATGGCGCTCAACCGCGACGCACAGGTTCGATTGGTCCGACAGGCCGCGCCGCAGCTGCCGTCCGGCGGCCGGATCGTCTTCGTGACCAGCCATCAAGCGCACTTCCACGGCCGCAAACCCGTTCCGGCGGACTATGAGCCGATCGCCGCGAGTAAGCGGGCTGGCGAAGACGCCTTGCGCGCAATGGTTCCCGAGCTGACCGAGCGAGGGATCGGACTGAATGTGGTGTCCGGCGACATGATCGACGGCACGATCATCGTGCGGCTGCTCGAACGTCGCAATCCCGATGCGGTTTCGACCCGCCGCGATCACGGCGCGCTCCCGACCATTGCGGAGTTCGCCGCCGTCGTCGCCGAGGCCGCAAGTGCGACAACCGAATCCGGCCGCACCTTCTATGTCGGTGGTCCGGACTACTTGGCCGATGGTGCGGAGGGCATACCGGCATAGCCGAATGGCTTGCGACGACGGCCTCGGTGTCGAACTGGTTCGGCATCGCTGCCGCAAGTGAAGGCGGCTGTGTCTTCTCCGGCTACCCGAGGCCCGCGCTGGACGATGTCGGCGCCGATGGATCCAGCGCTCTGGTGGGCCTTGCTTCGAGATCTACTCGACGTCGACCATCGGCACACGGATCCGCTGAACGGGCCGCGCTCGAAGTGGCCCGGGCCGCCGCAGGCGGTGTGGTCCGCGGTCAGGACGCAAGCCCCCTGGTCGACTGCTCGCGCCTATCGCGGCAGGTAGCGCCGCTGCGGCAGTTCCATAACAAATTGATATCGGCGGTTTCTGGTCGCGAACGGGGATTCGGGTCGATAATCGGAGAGTGGGGTGCGGTCGTGCGGTGCGGCAACGACGTTGCTGGTCGGGAGGTTCGCCGACGGTAGCGGGTTCCGGCGTCGGCGGGAGGCCGAGATGAGGTATGTCGGAAGCAATCGGATGATTCCGGGGCGGGATGTATTGCTGGCCGCGTTTCGCGGGCTGCCGCACGACGATCATCCGATGTTGGAAGCGGCAGGGGAGCTGGCGCAACTGCACGAGATTCGCGAGCGGACGCCGGTATGTGAGATGGCCAAGCTGGATCGGCGGCGCACTCATCTGGTCCGGGCGATCGACATCTGGGTGACGCTGGCGATGCCGGTGCCCTGCACCGCCGCACAGCTGCACACCGAGACCGTCGGCGAGATCGTGGATCGGCTCGCCAGGATGACCACACAGGCCTTCGTCCCGCTCGCGCATGCGCCCGAGGCCGTCTTCTATGACGCGTGGGTGCAGCTCAACGAACTGGCCGACGCCTATCAGGATCTCGTCGACGAGCTACGTGCCGGGACTCGTCGGTTACCCGACGGTCGCTAGCGGCCGCGCCCGAACAGGCGAAACGAACGTTCTCGGCGGCGCGGCAGCGTCGCGTAGACCATGGTCATATCGGCGAAGACCTCCGCGTCCCCTTCGCGGTCGGCGCCGAATTCGTTGCGGCCGAGCACATGTTCGATGGAGGCCGGTGAAATGGATGGCAGCAGTGCGGCCAGCGTCGGCGCGATCGGCGCGGCGGCATCCGTCTCGCTCCTGCCGTGTCCGAACAGCATGTGTCCGATTTCATGCAGGATGATGTGGTCCACATTGCGGTCGGTGGCGGAGGCGTCGTAGACGATGATGTCGTCGCGGACGCGTGCCACCCAGAGTCCGCTGCCGCGACAGCCGATATCCGCTAGCGCGGCCGCGGGCACCGCCTGCAGCGAGATCGAACGGCCGCGGTGCGCGGCGACACTGGCGAGGTAGGCGGACAGATTCCATGGACTGGGGAGGGGCACGGTCCGGGCTGCGTCACGGAAACGGGCTTCCATGCTGGTCATCGGGGCATACCTTACTCACCCCGTGCGCGGTCGTCACCTCATGATTCGGACATTCCGACGAGAGTGATAGCGACACAACATAATTCGTAGCGTGCGCCGCGCAGGCGGGAGATGACGGCATGGCACAGGCATACACCTTGGTGTGATTTCGCGACCCCTCGGAGTCGTCGTTCCGACACTCGGGGCGGTATCGAAAGCTGCTCGCGGCGACGAGATTTGACGAACGAAGTGATCGGAGCACCGTGGCGGCGCGCCGGTTTCGGACGGCATGACGAAAGCGGACGAGCGGACTATGCGGTATGGACCGGTGGAATCAAGTACCGACGACACGTCTCGGCGCGGTATGGCGGCGGGACCGTTTTCCCTCTCGGCCGCCCAGCGTGGTACGTGGTTCGTCGAGCAGGTAGTCGGGTCGGCGCCGATCGCCGTGGACCGATACATCGAGATAGTCGGCGATCTGAATCTCGATGTACCGGCCGAAGTCGGCTTGCGGGCCGATCGCGAGTTCGGCACCGGCTACCTGCGCCTGATCGAGATCGCGCCCCAGTGCCCGACGCAGATCGCGACGGCCATCTCGGCATACCGTCTGGCGGGGGAGCGGCCGTATAGCCGTTTCCGGGCCGACCCGAATTCGTACACCGAGGCCGAGCTGTCCAGGTTCGGTCCGATATTCGGGCGGCAGGTCGACTCACCCGAGTTGAGTGCCGATGCGGCGGTGGTCCCCGGCAGCGTCGTGGGCGCCATGGCCGTCGACGGCGGCCACCTCGAGGGGCCGACCGGCTCCGACATCGCCGCAACGCCGATATTCGGGCGGCAGGTCGACTCACCCGACCTGAGTACCGAGGCAGCGGCGGTGGTGGTCCGCGGCAGCGTCGTGGGCGCTATCGCCGTCGACGGCGTCCAGACCGCCCACTGCGACGTCTCGACGCGGATGGTGACCGGCTACCGGCCGACCGGGTGCGACGGCGATCTGATGTTTTCCACCGCGGCGCGAAGACGCGACGGCTCGGCCGGGCGCGATCCGGGAGGTACGGCGCGGGCCTGGGGACCGCACGTCAGCGGCGGGATTTACACCCGTGCGCTCGGGACCACCCGCGACGGTTCGACGGCCCCGGGGGCGCTCCCGGAGATCTCCGCGGTACCGCCGCGGCACGGAAAGGTAGACCGGCAACGGTTGGGTGCGACATGCTGAGATCAGCCAGTTCTCCGCCAACGGGCACGGGTGACGCGCAGGATGGGAGCGTGCAGATGAGCATCGACAACGACGCGGGATCGAGCACCGTCCAGCAGGAACACGGCGACGGGGAATACCGCCGCCTCAGCAGCGAGCGGCTGGTGGACGCGCCGCCGCCGCGTATGGCGACCGTGGCGCAGTGGTGGGCGCTGACCTGGCGCCTGGTCCGGCCGTCCTGGCGCAATGGCGAGCTGATCACCGCGTTGCTCGCGCCAACGGTCTTCACCCTCGGGTTCTACGTGCCGCTGAATCTGGTGATGACCGTGCGCGGGCACGGGCTGAGCAGCTACGCCCAGTACCTCACGCCCATGATCGTCATGCAGGCGGTCGCCTTCTGCGCCATCACGGCCGCATTCCGGTCGGCCACCGATGCCAGGGACGGGCTCAATATGCGGTTCGGATCGATGCCGATGATTTCGGCGGTGCCGCTCGCGGCCCGGGTCACGGCCGCAATGTACCGGGCGGCGGTCGCGCTGGCCGCGGCCCTGGTGAGCGCCCATGTGATCGGCTTCCGCTTCTATGGAAGCTGGTGGGACACAATCGGTTTCATCGCGTTCGCGATGCAGATAGGATTGGGGCTGTGCCTGGGCGCGGATCTGCTCGGCACCGCGACCAAGAGCCCGGAGGCGACCACCCAGGCGCTCATCCTGCCTCAGCTGATCTTCGGCATGGTCTCCACCGGATTCGCACCGGCCAACCAATTCCCACACTGGATTCAGGGTTTCGCGCGCAACCAGCCGATCTCGCACTTCGTGTACGGGCTGCGGGCGCTGGCTGGTGACCCATCGGGCCATGCGGGCGTGGTCGGCTGGTCGATCTTCGGGCCCGCGCTGGCCTGGACAGTCGGCCCCGCCGTGGTGTTCGGCGCTGGGGCGGTATTCGTTTCGATGCGGAGGTCGTCATGACTCAGGTACTGGATGCCGCCCGGTTGCCCACGGTCACCGGTCGGACCGAGATCTGGCGTTTGCTGATCCCGCAGACGATGATCCAGACCAAGCGGCTTTTGGTGCGCTGGTGGCGTGACCCGCTGACCGTCGTGCAGTCGCTGGTCTTTCCCGCACTCCTGCTGATCGTGCTGAATACCATTCTCGGAAACCAGATTTCGTCCTTCTCCGGTGTGAATGCGCTCTACGGTTCGGTGCCGATGGTGGCGCTGGTCGGCGTGATGTCCGGTTCGGTGGCCGGTGCCATCACTCTCGGACGTGAGCGCGACGAGGGTTTGCTGGCCCGCTTCTGGGTGCTGCCGGTGCACCGCGCGTCGGGGCTGGTCGCGCGCATCGTCGCGGAGGGGGTCCGGATCCTGCTGTGCACCGGAGTCCTGTTCGCGGTGGGGGTGGTGCTCGGCTTCCGATTCCAGCAGGGGCTGCTCGCGGGTATCGCGCTGTTCGGGGTGCCGCTGCTGTTCGGCATCGCCTTCGCCACCATGGTCACCGCGGTGGCCGTGTTCAGCGCGAAAGCCGCACTGGTGGAGGCGGTTTCGCTCGGCTCGTCGCTGCTGATGTTCTTCAGTTCCGGGTTCGTGCCACTGGTCGCCTATCCGAAGTGGGCCCAGCCGATCGTGCGTCATCAGCCGATGTCCTATGCGATCGATGCCATGCGTGGTCTGTCCCTCGGCGGTCCGGTGCGGGATCCGCTGCTGGCCACCATCGCCTGGTGTCTCGGCGCGCTCGTAGTGTTCGCGATTCCCGCTGCGGTGGGTTACCGGCGGGCCAGCCGCAGCTGATCAGCGCATCTCGTCGGACGCTTTGGCGATCAGCATCATGGAGTCGCGCGGGCTCAATGCCATGGCCCGCAGCTGGTCGAAAATGATGCCGAAGCGGCGGATCTGCGGATGCCCCTCGATCAGCTGATCGCCCGCGATGCCCTCCACGTAGACCAGTTCCGGATCGGCCGGATCCTTGAAGTCCAGCAGCGTGAACGCGCCGGCCATACCGGGATGCACACCTGCGGAGAACGGAAGTATCTGCAGGATAACGTTTTTCATCTGAGAATCGTCCAGGAGCCGCTTGAGCTGCCCCTTCATGACATCGGCCCCGCCGACCACGCGCCGGATCGCCGCCTCATCGAGCACCACCCAGAGCTCAAGCGGGTCGGTCTTGGTCAGGTGCATGGCCCGATCCATCCGGGCACGCACGTTGTGCTGCACCGTGGCCGCGTCCAGCTTCGGCATATTGGTGTCGATGACCGCCTCGGCGTACTCCGAGGTCTGTAATAGTCCTGGGATATAGGAGGTTTGGTAGTGCCGGGCCGAGAGCGCCTCCGATTCGAAGTTGATGTAGGCCGCGTGCACCTCGGTCAGCGTCGCCTCGTAGGGCCGCGACATACCGGGCTTGAGCGCGTCCGATAGCAACTCCAGCGCATCCGCGCGCTGCTGCTCGGTGACGCCGTAGAGGTCGAGCATCGCCATCAGCGTGCGCCGCTGCGGCCGTGCCTGCGCCGTCTCGATGCGGTACAGCGTGGTGATATTGATTCCGGTCTTGCCGCTGACCTCCTCTTTGCTGAGTCCCGCGTGTTCGCGCATCTCCGTCAGCAGCACCGAGAGCCGCCGCAAACCCGCCGTGAGGACTGTGCGCTTGCCTGCCATGACAACCCTTTCGCCCTGCGCACCGCTTGGCACAAATTGCGTTCTTGCCTCGTTGAGTGCCCGCTATACACCGCACTATGCCATCGCAGTGTGGTCCGAGACTACCGCCTACGGTAGCAACGAGGTTCGGAGTTCTCGGTGCAAGAACGTGACGATTCGGGTTGCGCGGTCCTGCCACCCTCGCCGATGCGGACTTCGCGATATTCCCATGTTGCGGCGGGCTAGGAGGAAGGTTTCCCGAAAGAGACTGATCGGTATGTTCAGTTGTTCGGCGCTGAGCATAGGCGAGGCGCTTCCCAGTGCTCGCGAGTCGGTCGACTCCGATCTGCGACAGCCGCGCAAACTGTCAGGGGTGATCGGCGTTCCGAGACTCGGTGCGGATGTCGCGGTGGTCATCGAGATGATCCGCGAGTACGTCGGTCGGAGTTGGCCCATCACACCGGCTTTCGACGACGCCACGGCTGCACAACTTCAGCGCAACCAAGTCGCCGAGATCAACAAGGCGTGGCGCGCAACACCGGTGCCTTCGATCTGCCGAATCAGCTCCATCAGAGCGACTTTGAGCATTTGCGTGCCCTGGACAGCTGTCGACGGCGCAGCAAGACCGGTCGCGACTCGCTGCCGATCTCGGTCGGACGAGACCGTGTCGAGGCTTATGTACGCGTCGATCCTATCGATGCCCACGACGGCGGCATCCCGATAGAGGTTCGTGAGTACGTCAGGGACGTGGGGTGGATCGGCGCTGAACCATGAGCGTGGGGGTATTTGTGGCACAATGCATTTCGTGTCCAAATCGGCCCACGGCAACTCTTCGGCACCGGTGGTGTCGCAGTTTGGCGTGACCGCATGGTCGGCCGAGCGGGACGCGCAGATCGCGAAGTTGCGGGCCGAGGTTGTCGAGCCGCAGCACTCGGATGGGGTGAATTCGCCGGGTTTTACCAGCATGCGCGATATTTCCCGACGGCGCTGCGCCACACAGGCATTCGGCGTGCTGGCTACGGCGCGACACCCCGCGGCGCCCCCGCGCACCGATGTGCGCAGCCCGGACAACAACATCAGCGGATGCGACGTCCGAATGTCCATCCTCAGCAAACATGGCGGAGACGCCTTCGAAACCCCTTGCCACGCTCACCGAGGACTGGCCATGGCATCCCGCATGGCCGGCATCGCCTCACCCGAAAGCGTGTGGTGCATCGAACTCTCGACGGGTCGATTCTTCGGCCCCTGCGCCCCCGGCTTCTGCATGCGGTGAAGGGCGGTTGGATCTGCTAGCCCATTGGCACCGGGGTTTCGGTATCAAGGGCCGCATTATGCCAAGTGGCGCATGTCAAGTCGCTTGGAATCGGTAATGAGTGGAAGGCGGAGTTATGGTTTCGCACGAGAATCTCGCGGATATGTTGTTCGGCGATCGCCGGGTCGCGGCCCAGCGGTACAACCAGATATTCGGCGAGGCAGTATTCGATCAGGATTGGTGGACTGCCACTCAGAACCCGGGAAAGCGGGCATACGAACGGTACTTGGGGCTTCTCCCACACCTGTCGGCCATCGAGACCGTGTCCGATCTGCGGGAAACCGTGACGCTGCACGAGCAGTCCACTGTCGTGGATCCACATCTCGGGGCTCTGCTCACGGTGCAAGTGAATCTCGTTCTGGGGACGCTGCTCGAACAGCACTCACGCACCGGCGAGGTTGCCGCGGCTCTGACAGAGCTATTGGAGGGCCGCGCCGTGGGCGCGTACGTGCTCACCGAGGTCGGTCATGGCAGTGATCTGAACAATCTGGAGACAACTGCCACCTACGATCCGTCCGATGGTGGCAGGTTCCTCCTGCACACGCCGACGGATGCGGCGATCAAGTTCATGCCGACCACCGCTCCGCCGCCGGTGGACGGTGTAGCACGGTTCGGTATCGTCTTCGCCCGGCTGATAATGGACGGAGCCAACCGCGGTAACTATCCATTCCTCGTACGGCTGGTCGATGCGGACGGAACGGTTCGGCCGGGTATCACCATCCGCCCTATGCCCGAGAAGCCAGGCCTGGGGATGGACAACTCGCTGACGCGCTTCGATCACGTGCTTCTGCCACGCGAGTGCCTGTTGTCTCATACCGGAACCCATATCGACGAGAACGGCCAACTGGTCTCGCCTATCCCCGCCGACAACCAAGCATGGCGCGCCATCAGCCGAGTGCGGGTGGGACGACTATGCATTTCGGCCATGGCGGCGGCCGTTTCCCGGGCCGCCCTGTCCATCGCCGTACGCCACGCCACTCAGCGGGATGTCGCGAGCATGGGCGTCGGCCGCATCCCGCTCGCGCAGGTCCCGGCGCACCACGGACCGCTGTTGGATGCTGTGGCCGACACCTACGTCGCCACCACGGCGGTGGAAGTCGCCTTGGACGCTTTCGTCGAAGCCGCCGACGGTCGGGCCGACGAGCAGGGGCCACAGCTCACCGACCTGGTGTCGTTGACGAAGCATTTCTGCACCTCCACGGCCTTGCAGGTATGTAGCGAGGTGCGCGACAGGCTTGGCGCCCAAGGGGTGTTCGCCCACAACAAGATTGTGGAGTTCCGCGCACTGCGCGACGCTGCGGCCACCGCTGAAGGCGATAGCTATGTGATCGCCCTGCTCGCGGCCTACAGACGTCTGTCTCTCCCGGACCAGTGGACGCCAGGATGCTGGGACAATCTCGAGCTCTGCGATATTGATACCCCTGACAACTGGCTGAGTTGGATGGCCGCCCGTGAGCTCTACCTCCAGCACCGAACGGCCGAGAAATATGCACAAGCCACCGGGGACCGGCAAGCGCGCTGGGACAGCGTCTACGACGTGGCCCTGGCCGCGGCCGAAGCACATATCGCGCACCAGGCAGCGCGGACTCTTGCTGAGCGCGCCAGCCGACTACCCGACGGCCCCCGAAAGGTGGCGGAGAATCTGCTCACACTGTTCGCCATCCGTCAATGCCTGGCCTACGGCGCGGATATGCTCCCCGATGGACCATTCCCCAAGACGCCAAAACCTTTGACAGATATGCGCCGCCAGCTGCATGAGTTGCTGGCTCCGCAGCTGAGCGAGCTCGTCGGCGCGTTCGAACTCGGGACCGGATCCCTGCGCACGGCGTTCGACTCTGATACGTACATCACGCAGTGCGCGAACGCTTTGAGCTCGGGTGGCTGATTCGGGAACTGGATAGGCGAGCACCGTGGAGCTGGACCACGCTCGCTCCGGTGGCGGGATCGTCGACGACGAACTCGCCACCGGGAAGGCGGGTGTCCTCGGGCGGTGATCGACCTCGGGGTGCTGGATCAACATCCCGAGGTCGGCGGTTCTCGTCAAAAAATGTTCAGCGGGCGGGATTTCGGAAAGACAACAGGTAGCGATTCCAGGGACCGATGGAAAGGCCCTGGGCGCCAGATCAGTTGGTCGGCCGGCCGGGCGAGCACCATTTCGGGCAGCGCGTCGAACAGCTGATCGATGGCGTTTTGCGCGACGTGGTACGCAACGTCCTGTGCGGGGCAGGCGTGCGGCCCGGTGCCCCACGCCAGATGCGAGTTGTTGGCGGAGTATTCCCCGACGATCGCGGGGTCGTTGTTGCAGGCCGCCATGCTGGTGACCACCGGTTGGTTGGCGGGCAGCCAGACATTATCGATCTGGATCGGCTGCGGGGGATACGTGATACCGAAGTTCGCCAGCGGTGGGTCCTTGAACAACATCTCGTTGAGCGCATCACGCGTAGTCAGCGCTGCCACCCCGGAGAACCGGTCGTCGCTCAGCATCAGCAGCAGAGTATTCGCGATCAGGTTTGTCAGCGGCTCGATCCCTGCGCCGTAGATAGTGACCAGCTGATGGACCAGCTCCTCGTCGCTCAGTGCGGCCACATGGTGCACCAACCGCGTGGTCACGTCGTCGTCGGGGTGCTCCCGCTTGAGGGCCACCAGATCGGCCAGCGCACTGGCGAACAGCGCACTGCCCCTTTCGGCATCGTTGCCCTCGAACATCATGGCCATACCATTGGCGACATGCTGCCCGATATGCGCCGGGCAACCGACCATCGCGTTGAGAAACGCAAAGGTGACCGGGAACGCGTACTGGCTGATCAGATCGGCCTGCCCGTCACCACAGAAGGTGTTGACCAGTGGGATAGCGATCCGCTCGATATCGGTGTGGAGGGTCAACAGATTGATCTCGTCGATGCTGTTGACGCTGGCCTTCCGATAGCGCGAATGCTCGGATCCCGCACTACGCAGAGCGTTCGGGCGGTACTCCATCATCGGCCGTACCGGACACTCGAGGGGCACATCCTTCTGCCAGGTGCGCGGGTCGGCCGGAAAATGCGCGGGATCGTTGTTGATCCGCACCGCAGTCCTGTAGCCGATCACCAGCGTGGCAGGAATTCCGGGCGACAGCTCCACCGGCGCCAGCGAACCGAACTTGTCGCGCATTTCGGCGTAGACCCGATGCGGGTCGGTGGCGAACTCCGCTGTGTATAGCGGAACCGGTGCCCGGTAGTGGTCGGTGATGGTCGAGGCCGGTGCCTCGGGCCCACCAGCGGTGGATTGGGGCTGGGGATCATATGGTGTTGTCAATGACATGACTCCAGGTATGGAACAGGAATACGACGACGTGCTGAGTGATCTTGGGCAAGTGTCTGCGCTGGCCCGGAGTGCAGCGTTATAGCCGACGAACAGTGTTGACGAAAGCCACACAACCGCACGACGTTTCGTACAGCGGCGGGTGCCTGTGCCAGAGCGAAGATCTGCTGGCGGTCATGCGACGACGACCGGTGCGGCCCTCGGGGCGTGCTGAACTTTCGTGCTGATGCGCCAGCAGGGTAACGCGATCGTCAACTCCCACCCAGACTTCACACCGAGGCGTTCGCACATAACAGGCTCCACGTCGGCTCATCATACCCACTGTCTGTTTCCGTTGTGCGCCAACCGATTTGCGGAGCAATCGGGCCGTGGTGCCGTTGGTGTGGGGCCAGGCCGACCGCACTATTGATGCGGGTCGACGGGATCAGCTTTGTGGCTACAAGTGAATGCCGGTTCCCGCTACTTCTACTCAGAGCCGAACAGTGGACCACGGCATGGAGTCCTTAGGTCGACAGACCCGTCGGTGCGGACCAGGTTGTGTCCGACATGGATCGCTGATCAGAACAACCCGACGAATGCCCGCGGCGGACAGCATCGGAGCACCGGCCACCAGCCGAGCGCGTTGAGCATCTCGTGTTCGCCGTCCGTCCGGCACCGGTGTTCGCGTTGTCCACTGCGTAGCGGAACCTCGGAGCATCACGCGTCGGGGGTGGTTCCAGCGATGGCAGCGGCAGTCGGGCGTGGTCGGCTACATCCCCGCGACCCAATGGCAGGGCGCAGAAACGGGGGTAGCAACCGGCTGGCATCCATCAATGCCACCTCCGACCGGGGGAAAGCCGAAGTCGTTGTGACGCTGGAGGAGTGGGTACCCGAACGACGACGGAACACGTAACCGCAGCAATGCGGTCGCACTATTGCGTTCTTGCATTTGTAAGAGCATGATCCAGCTACGCTAGTTGTGAAGAACCGATCCGATGACCGGGATAACCGAATCGAGAGCCAATCATGTTGGTACAAAGCGCGTTGGTGTCGAGTGTATTCGGGGTACGGCGATGAGCGCGCCGACGGTGGGGGTGTTGCCGACCGCTCCGCAAATTTTGTGTGCATTTCAGGGGCGTCGTTTCCAAGATCTTGAATTGTTGCGTTCGGCGCACGCGCTGGCCGAGTTGCACGCACGCCGTGCCGAGGTCCACGATATGGGCCTGGTAGCCGAAATTGATTGCCGTCGTAGCGAACTCGTCGACGATATCAATGAGTGGATAGCGCAGGAGATCCCGCAGCATCGCAACGGTGCTTCGCTACATACCGAGAGCCTCGGTGCAGTGGTGGATCGGATGGCGCGCAGTTGGGTGGAAGCGAACACCGCCATCGATGTCGACGGCGCGCGCAGCGACAATACCCATAAACATTGGTACCACCTGGCAGAACTCGTTGACGGCTACACTGATCTGGTAACCGACGTGGCCGGTGGCCGCCGCCGTTTGCCCGAGCGGTGAAGCTCCGACGGCGACTCTCGTCCGCAATAGTGACACTGCCCCGACAGCGTCACTGACCGATCGGCGACGCCCCGGGGCCGCGTCATCCGACCATGACCCTTCCCGGACGCTAACGTCGCCGAAACAGTGACGGCGGGCGCAACGGGGCGCCCCGCCCGGCGTGCCGCGTGGTCGACTGGCGCGGCACGCCCGCAGCCGAATTCCCCCCTGCCAGAATTCATTCGGCAACCATCCAGACCGATGCCGCCGCGGCGCGAATATCGACCATGTCGTGTGCGCGCAATGCGGCGAGAAGATCAATCGGTGGTGCCGACCAGCTGACTGGAACCATTTTCAGATTGCCGTGGCAAGGTGTCCGTGCCAACCGACCTACGATGGCAGGGTGGCGGTGCATCGGCAGACTGCGTATTCGGTTGTTCGGGGATTTCGGCGAGCGTTTCCCGAGGTGGCGCCACCGGTGGCAAGGTATTCGATCTCCGAGACAGCGGCTGTGCCCGGCGAATCCGGCGATCGGGAGTGCGCCCGATGAGTAGGTACAACTGGAGTCACAACGCGTACTACCACCGGCTTCTCATGCGGCAGTTGCCCGAACCGTGTACTCGCGTGCTGGATGTCGGTTGTGGGGCTGGGGCGTTCGCGGCCGAACTCGCCCGACATGTCGAGCAGGTCGACGCTATCGATCGCTCACCGGTGATGATCGATGCCGCGAAGCGGGCGACGCCGGACAATGTCGGCTGCATCCTCGGGGATGTGCGGACCGAGCCGCTGCCCGAGGGAGCCTACGACGCGATTGTGTCGGTCAGCACGCTGCACCATATGCCGCTCGATGAGGTGTTGCCGATTTTGGCGCGGGCATTGCGACCGGGCGGTGTGATCGCTGCCGTGGCGTTGCCGCGCCATGATCTGGTGCGGGAAGCGCCCGTTGAGGTGATCGCGGCGATCGGGCATCGGGTGCTCGGCATCGCGTTTCGAATTTTCCGCGCGCGTGGGTGGGGCAGTTGGTATGCGGTCGAGGCGACGCATGATGTCATGCCGGTTGTGCTCGATCCGCCGCTGACGACACGGCAGGTGCGGGCGCAGGCGGCGTCGATACTGCCGGGTGCGCGGGTGCGGCGGCAGGTCTTCTGGCGTTACTCGCTGGTGTGGCGCAAGCCGGCTCAACCCGGCTGAAAATGCCAGCGCCGCAAACATTGTGGACCAGTTGACGGTGTGCGATCAGACGGCGGCCGCGCGTCTGGCGGCACGGCGCTGTCGGCGCCGGATCAAGTAGCGGCGGATCCGGCTTGCGAGCAGATACACCAGGATCACCCCGATCACCAGCAGTGTGCCAGCGCAGAAGGCCGCGATGATCGGGTGGAAGATCGCGATGGTGATGATGGCGCCGACGGCCAAATCCTCGACGAGGCTCATGACGATATTGCTGGCGGGCTCCGGTGAGGTGTTGATCGCCATACGCGTTCCGGCTTTGACGAGATGGCTGGCCAGGGCGGTGGTGCCGCCCACGGCACCGGCGGCGAGTTGGGGGAGTGAACCGTCCTGCCCGGCGAGTAGTGCGGCGACGACGGCACCGGAAGCGGGACGCACGATGGTGTGCACCGCATCCCAGAAGGTGTCCAGGTAGGGGATCTTGTCGGCGACGGCCTCGATGAGGAACAGCACTCCGGCCGCGATCAGCACATCGGTGCGTTGCAATGCCTCGGGCACATCCTCGGATAGGCCGGTCGCGCCGAAGATGCCGAGCAGCAGGACGACCGCATAGGCGTTGACCCCGCTCGCCCAGCCCGCGGTGAAGATCAAGGGCAGTGCTGACATTGCGTCATCGTATGGTGTCGGTCGCCGCCCCGGCTCAGCGCAGCGCGGCGCGGCCCCGCAGCCGACCGAGCACGACCAAGGCGACCAGCGTCACCGCGAGCAGCAGGCAGGTACTCGCGGCCGCGTTGAAGACCTCACCGCGATCGGTGAGACCGAAAATGGTGACCGGCAACGTTTTCCAGGTGGCCGGGTACACCATGACGGTCGCGCCGAGTTCACCCATGGACAGCGCGATGGCCAATCCGGCGGCCGCCCCCAGGGCTGGCAGCAGCAGCGGCAGCGTAACCAGGAGCAGGACCCGAACCGGTCCCGCCCCAAGGGATTCCGCGGCCTGGCGGTAGGCGGGATCGAGCCGATCCAGGGCGGCCGAGACGGCGCTGTAGGCATAGGCCAGCACCAGCACCGAATGTGCCACGATGACAATCCATTTGGTGCCGCCGAGCAACAGCGGACGCTCGTTGAAGGCGATCAGTACGCCGAGGCCGATGGCCA
The DNA here is from genome assembly GCF_050946365.1 of Nocardia sp. CA-107356. Classification (NCBI taxonomy): domain Bacteria; kingdom Bacillati; phylum Actinomycetota; class Actinomycetes; order Mycobacteriales; family Nocardiaceae; genus Nocardia; species Nocardia sp. CA-107356. Next base: position 2,589,839 of record NZ_CP191992.1, read on the forward strand.
CCGACGGCACCGCGACCGGCAGATGGAAGACCGCGTCGGTGATCTTGCGCCACCAGCCGGGCGCCTCGCGGGCGGCGAGTGCGGCCCAGGTGCCGAGGATCAGGGCGACACCGCCGGAGAGCAATGCGGTCTGCAGGCTGACCGAAAGACTCGCGGCCTCTTGACCGGACAGCGCCGCACGGAAGTTGGCCAGGCCGAGATTCGAGGGGAGCGGACCGGTCCAGCTGCCCGCCAGTGCGGCCGCGACCACGGTCGCGATCGGGGCGACGAACACCACGCATACGACGATGGCGAAGACCGCGAGCACCGCCGCACGGCCGCGCCGTGTCCAGACCAGCACGGTCAGTTCTCCTTTCCGGCGCGGTCGAGGCGGGCGAAGATCAGCCGGTAGCCGATGTACAGGCCCAGTGACAGCAGCACCTGCACCGTGGCGAGAACGGCCGCGCCGGGCAGGTCGAAGGTGACGATGCCGCGGGTGTAGATCAGCGCGGGCAGGGTTGTCACGCCCTTCGCGCCGGTGAACAGCACGATGCCGAATTCGTTGAGCGTCAATAGCAGGACGAGACTGCCGCCTGCTGCCAACGCGGGCCACGCCTCCGGCATGACCACCTGACGCAGCACCCGCCACGGCGAAGCGCCGAGGCTGGCAGCCACATCCAATTGTTCGCGCGGCAGTTGGGCGAACCCGGCCAGCAGCGGGCGCACCACGAACGGGGTGAAGAAGGTGGTCTCGGCGAGGATCACCCCGAGCGGGGTACTCAGGAAGTCGAGCATCGGCGTTCTATCTCCGGTGATCCTGGTGATGAGGGCGTTCACCGCACCGGCGGTGCCGTAGAGGAAGGTGAAGGCGAGCGTGATCAGGAACGACGGCAGTGTGAGTACGGTGTCGATCAATCTGCCGATCAGTGCTGAACCGAGAAACGGCACGAATGCCAGCACGATAGCGAGGAAGGCGCCGAGCACGAGACATCCCGCGGTGGCGCAGACCGCAATGGATATGGTGCGCCACAACGCATTGCGGAATGATTCGGAGCCGAGCACCTGGGCCCAGACCGCCGTACCTCTGCCGTCCTCGGTCTCGGTCGATTCGGCGAGCACCCGCACGATCGGATACACCGCGATGAGCAGCACCACGAGCACTGGCGGCAGCGTCCAGAGCACCGGCCGCCAATGCCGCCACCCGGTGTCCACGGGCGCGACCTCGTCGGTGATCTCTGGTTCGAGCAGTGCGGAAGGGTTCATCGCCGGACTTCCGAATCGGTTGTGCCGGTCGGGGTGAGTCGGGCCCTTGTCCCGCCGACACACTGAGCCGGATTCGCGCCACCCCTCATTGCGGCACGCCCGGCTCGTGTGTGGCCGAAGTCTCAGCTGCGCCGATGGTTTCGGCACCAGGCGTCGGCGGAATCAACACTCCCGCCGGATCCGGCAACCGTACGCCGACAATCGCGCCGACCTCGGTATCGAGATGGCCTGGCACATCGGCGGTGATCACGTCGGTCAACCCGGTTACCGCCAGCTGCAACCGCGTGGAAGCCCCACGCCACACGCTCGATACGACGGTGCCACGCACCGCATCGCGCTCCGAGGTGGCACCGATCCGCACGGTATGTGGACGCACACACAGCAATCCGGGTGCGTCCACGTGCCAACCGCCGGGCCCGACATCCGGTGCCTCGGCCCGCAGCGTAAAGCTGCCAGCAGTCACCAGCGCCGAGGTGCCGGATACCCGATTCACGGTGCAGGGCACCAGGTTCGCGCCACCGAGGAACGCCGCCGTGAAGTCACTGGGCGGCCGTCGCCACAAATTCTCGGCGGTGTCGATATCGACCAGCCGAGCGTTGCGCATCACCGCGATCCGATCCGCCAGGGCCAGCGCCTCGGCCTGATCGTGGGTGACATACAGCATCGCCGTGTCCGGCAACGCCTTTCGCAACTCCTGTAACTCACCGAGCATCGACTGCCGTAACTGTGCGTCGAGCGCGGCCAGCGGTTCGTCGAGTAGCAGCACCTTCGGCCGGATCGCCAGCGCCCGGGCGATCGCGACTCGCTGCTGCTGGCCACCGGACAGTTCGCGCGGCAGCCGCTTGGCGTAGGCCGCCATGCCGACCATCTCCAGCGCCTCGGCCACACGTCCGGCGATGTCCTTGCGCGGTACCCGATGTGCCTTCAATCCGAATGCCACATTGTCGTGCACCCGCATATGCGGGAACAGTGCGTATGACTGCACGACGACGCCGATGCCACGCTTGGCGGGGGACAGGTCGGTGACATCGCGCCCGGCCAGCCGAACCGCACCCGAGGTGGGACGGACGAAACCCGCCAGCGCCTTGAGTGCGGTCGACTTGCCCGAGCCGCTCGGTCCGAGGAGCGCCACCGTCTCACCGGCGGCGACGCGCAGAGTGAAATCGGTCAGGGCGACCGTGGTCTTGCGGCCGCGGCCGTAGCTGACCCCGACCCGATCGAAGACGATCGCGGGTTCCGTTGTGGCCGCGGTCTTTCCAGATGCGGCGCCTACAGCGGTCGCGAAGGCCGAGCTCGGATGCGCGTCACCGTCGGACATGATTGCGGCTCCTCACTTGTCGTGGCTTCGGGCTACTGACCGGTCGCCTTCTGATAGGCGGATACATCGGCGTCCAGATCCGAAAGCACCTTGGTCCAGTCGATATTCACGATTTCCACACCTGCGAGCACCGCGCTCGCCGAGGGGCCGGTAGCGGTCGCGGGAGCATCGCGCAGCTCCTTGCGTGCGGGCACCGCGAAGCTATCGGGCAGCGACTTCTGCGCGTCGGCCGAGAGCAGGAACTCCATGAGCTGCTTCGCCTCACCCCGATGCGGTGCGCCCTTGGCCAGGCCCATCACGTAGGGCACGGCCACGGTGGAGCGCTTGCCGTCGGCGGCGGCCGGGAAGAAGACGGTGAACTTGGAACCCTTGTCCTTGACCGTGGTCAGATTCATCTGGACATCGCCGTTGGCGACGACCAGCTCACCCTTGTCGACCTTGGCCTGCAGCTTGCCGGTGGACGAGGACGGGCCGACATTATTGGCCTGCAGCTTGGCGAGGTAGTCCAGTGCGCCCTGTTTGCCGAGCAGGTTCTGCAGCAGGATCAGCACGGCGGTGCCGTCACCGGCCTGGCCCGGCGTCGAGTACTGCAGTTTGCCCTTGAATTCCGACTTCAACAGGTCGTCCCAGGTGAGCTTGGTGGTGTCGACCGACGGGTTGGCGATGAAGGACAGGTAGTTGCCCGCCAGCGTGACGTATTTGCCGTCGGCATCCCTATCCGTCGCCGCGACGAAGCCGGTGTCGATGCCGCTGTCCTGCAACAGACCCGAGCTCTTCGCCTTCTGAATGAACGGCGGCAGTGTGACGAGCACATCGGCCTGCGGATTGGACTGCTCCTTGTCCACCCGGTTGACGACCTCACCCGAACCGGCCTCGACCAGGTTGACCGAGATGCCGGTCCGCTTCTTGAATTCGGCGAATTGGGTGGTGTACCAGCTGCCGACGCCGTCGGCGGAGTAGACGGTGATGGTCTTGCCGTCGCCGCTGTCGGTGCCCGTGCCGCCGCAGGCCGCGGTGAGCGCGACAGCGGTGACGGAGGTGACGACCAGCGCGGCCCGGGAGATGGTGCGTGCCAGACGGCTCTGCGTGTTCGAAGTACGCACGATTACTGCAACTTTCGGTTCGTGTGACGTGTGGAATCGAAGGGACGGGGGTTTTCGGGGTGGTCAGGTTCGGCTGGCGAGGATCAGTTCCGCGAATTCGGTGACCGAGGCCACCACATGGGTGGCTCCGGCGGCACGCAACTGCGCCGCGTCGTGCGCGCCGGTCAGCGTTCCGGCGACGATGCGGGCACCGGCGGCCAGGCCACTGGCGATATCGCTGGTCGTATCGCCGAGTACCGCAATCTGATCCACGGCATCGACATCGAGGCGCAGTAGCGCGGTCAGGACCATGTCCGGATAGGGGCGCCCGCGTCCGGCATCCGAGGGCGCCAGCGTCAGATCGGCTATCTCGTTCCAGCCCAACGCATTCAGCAGCCGATCCTGAGTGGTGCGGCTGAAACCGGTGGTGAGCGCGACCTTGACCCCCGCTGCCCGCAGCACGGAAATCGCCTCGGCCGCACCGGGAATCGGGGTGATATCGACCCCGTCGATCAACGCGTCATAGGCGGCTTCGAAGGCGCTGTTGGCCTGCTGTGCGCGCTCCTCGTCGCCGAGCAGGGCGCGAAAGACCACGATCTTCGACTGCCCCATGGTGTCGAGCACATACTGGCGGGCGTTATCACGTTGCGGCCCTTCGGCTTCGATACCGGCGCTGGTCGCGGCGATATCGAAGGCGCGAAGGACCAGTCCACCGTCGGCGACCGTGGTGCCCGCCATATCGAGGACGGCGAGGGCAATGTTCTTGTCCGACACAGTGCTCCTTAGAGATTCAGCAGTTCGGCGGTTTCCGCGCCGATCGCAGGGCCGAGGGTCATACCGCGGCCACCCGGCCCGGTGATGACCCAGATGTGCGCATCGGCCTTGGCGCGGGTCACGATGGTGGCCGGGTCGACGCTCTGGCTGTAGACGCCCGCCCAGCGTCGAACCACCTGCGGGAGTTTGCGTCCGAGCAGTTCCTCGGTCACGGCGGTGAGGTGTTCGTACGGGGCGTCGTCCACGTCGAAGGCGAAGGGCTCTTCGTATTCGTGGGTGTCGCCGATGGTGAGACCGCCGTGCAGGCGCTGCACGCACAGCAGCTGCATCCTGTGCTCGGCGGCAACGGCGGTCTGCGATTGCTCGCCGTTCAACACGTCCAACTCCGGCCCCGCGAAGCCGGGGTAGTAGCGGAAGCTGTCGCCATCGGCGATCGCGGTGGTGAGCGGTTCGCCGAGGGGCGCGGTCTGCATCATCTGCAGCCGGACCCGGCGCACCGGGATGGTGCCGACGAGTTCGCGAGTCAGGCCGGTGTGCGCGGCGCCGGGGCAGACCAGCACCAGATCGGCCTCGAAGGTGCGGCCATGATCGTCGAGAACCGTTGCGCCGGAACCGGTATCGGTGACCCTGCGGGCCTCGGTGCTCGCATGGAAGGTGTAGCGGTCCGATGCGGTCATATAGGCGCGCAGCGCGGGCAGCGCTTGGCGGGATTCGACGGCGGCATCGGTCGAACAGTGCAGTCCGGCGAGGAATTTGCCGCGCAGGGCCGGATTGATCGCGCGCACCTGTTCGGGCTCGAGCAGTTCGAACCCGCGCGCCTCGGCGTGCGGTCCGGCCGCCGCGGCCTCGGCGACCGCGAGTTCGGCGGGGGTGCGTACCAGCGTCATCGATCCAGCGGGGCGGAATCCGACGCTCGGAATCTTGCCGCCGATCTCCTCCCACAGTTGCCGGGAACGCAGCGTGAAGTCCAGTTCGGTGGCCGAGCGCCCGGATACCCACACCAGGCCGAAGTTGCGCACCGTCGCGCCACGGGCCTCGGGCTCCCGCTCCAGCTGGACGACCTCGTGACCGCGGCCGATTGCGGCCATGGCATGTGCGGTGCCGAGGATTCCTCCGCCGATGATGACCAATCGCATGGATACATAGTGGGCAATGGTCTAGACCAACGAGTGTTTCGTGCGCGAACGCTAGGTTAACAATTGGTATAGACCAATGCCGGGTAGGCTGTCGGCATGGACACATCGGGTGCGACGGGCGCCGAGGGCGATGAAATGCGCGGTGGGCGTATCGATTTGGCGCCGCGGCTGCCGAAGTCATACCTGGTGCGCACCGAACTCGAGCAGCTGTTGACCGATCTGGAGGAGGGCGATCCCGTCCCCTCGGAGCGAGATCTGGCCGTTCGATTCGAGGTTGCCCGCGAGACCGTTCGGCAGGCACTGCGAGATCTGCTGGTCGAGGGCCGAATCCGCCGCCAGGGTCGGGGGACCGTGGTGTCCCGGCCGAAGATGGTGCAGCCATTGCAGCTGCGCTCCTATACCGAGGGCGCCATCAGTTACGGCCGGGTGCCGGGTCGTCTGCTGGTCGGCTGGGACGATGTGCCCGCCGACGCCGACACCGCCCGCGACCTCGGACTCACCATCGGTACTCCGGTCATGCACCTGGAGCGGGTGCTGCTCGCGGACGGCGAACGCATCGGGTTGGAGAGCACTTTTATGTCGCTCGATCGTTTCGGCCACCTGCGCGGCACCTACGACCCGACCACCTCGCTGTACGCGGCCGTGCGCGCGTCCGGCGTGGAACTCGGCAGGGCCACCGAGCGAATCGAGACGGTGCTGGCGTCCCCCCGCGAGGCCGCCCTGCTCGAATGCACCACGTCGCTACCGCTACTGCTGCTGCATCGGCGCAGCGTCGACCTGGACGATGTACCGATCGAGCGCGTGCGCTCGCTCTACCGCGGTGACCGCATTGCCTTCGAAGCCCAGCTCGGCAAGTAGGTCTCGAACCTGCCCGAGCGGACCGGTCAGCTCGGGCAGGTCGTCGGCCGGTCGGCTCCGCCGGGCTGGATCGGCAGTGCGCCACTGGCGAGGAATTCGGTGCGGTGGCCGTCCTGATCGAGCCGACCACGATCATCGCCTTTCTGGGCCTGTCGCCAGATGGGGCTGTCGACGAAGTGGTTGTCGAACCTTTCCTGGGTATCGAGGATTTCGAGTGGGCTTGCTTCGCCTTTGCGGATGCGGTCGCCCAGCCGGAAGTAGTCGAATCGTTCGATCCCGGGTGTGAAGATCACCAGGACGTCCGCCGATGCGGTTGCGGGAGCCGCCCACGCATGCGTCATATTCGGCGGTATCAGCAGGAAGTCGCCCGCACCGATGACATGGATCTCGTCACCGGCCAGCACCCGCAGTGTGCCGCCGAGCAGGTAGAACAGTTCGGCGGAAGTCGAATGGTAGTGCGGCGGGGGGCCGTCCGTGCCCGCTGGCAGATATGCGCGGTTCGCGCTGAGCTTTCCCCCGGTCATATCGTGGTCGGCGTAGAGCCGCACCCCCAAGGTATCCAGCGTCTCGGCTTCGTCGTGCCGGACGAGCAAGGCTTTGTGATGGCTGTTCGAGATGGTCATCGCTTCTCCTGACATATGCCCGGAACCACTCCGGGTACAGCCATAGAGCTGTTCCGGCCGCTCGATGTGACATGGCGTGACGTGGAGCACACACCCTGGCCGCATGTCACATTTCGTGCGCACATCACCTCCTTGGGTTATGACGGACGAGGAGGAGCGCTATGACACCCGAGACCGCAGACGGCGAGATCGACAGCTTCCTGGACCAGCGGGAACTGCTGTTCTCGATCGTCTACAACATGCTCGGCACAGTCGCCGACACCGAGGATGTCCTGCAGGAGGCCTGGCTGGCCTGGTCGACTCGCCATCGCGGTGTAGCGGCGACACCGGTGGAGAACCCCCGCGCCTATCTGGTGCGCGTCTGCACCCATCTCGCGATAGCGCGCCGCGCCGCCATGCGGAGAAATCGCGAAACCTACATCGGCCCATGGCTGCCCGAACCACTGGTGGCCATCGAGGACGATGCCGCCGCCACGCTGGAGCGAAAGGAATCGCTGACGATGGCTGTGCTGGTGGTGCTGGAAACGCTGTCACCGCTGGAACGGGTCGTTTTCGTGCTGCACGACGTCTTCGGCTTCGCGCACGGCGAGATCGCCGAGATACTCGATCGCTCACCGGCAGCGGTGCGCCAGCTCGCCGTCCGGGCGCGCCGCCACATCCACGCCCGGCGCCCGCGCGCCACATCTCGCCCGGATGCCGGCGCCGAGGTCGCCCAACGACTGATGGCCGTGACGCTCGGCGGTGATCTCGCCGCCCTACTCGAGGCCCTCGCACCCGGGGTAACCCTGTGGACCGACAGCGGTGGTCGCGGCGTGGCGAAGAGCCTCGAACCGGTCCACGGCCGCGACCGCGTCGCCGCACTGTTCATGGCCATTTCCGCCGACCCACGGCCGACCGACCTGACCATCGACTACCGCTATGTCGCGGGCGACCCCTGCGCGCTGATCTTCTCCGGCAGTCGGCCTTTCGCGCTTGTCGTTATCGAGCTGGCTCCCGAGTCGAATCTGATCACCGCGATCTATTCGATAACCAACCCGGACAAGATGTCCGGCATCCGCTGACCGAGCATCCTGCCCGAGATCTGTTGCGCGCGTTGGTGGTCGGCCGGCCCCGCACCGCAATCCCTGCCCGAGCAGCATGCTCCGGAGACCCGAGTGTCGACCTCGTGAAATAGGACGTCAGCGGATCTGCGGGGCGACCTTGGTGCCGAGCAGGTCGATGTTGTGCAGGACCTTTTCGTGCGGCAGGGTGCCGACGCTGGTGTGCAGCATGAAGCGGTCCAGGCCGAGGGTGTCGCGGATGTCGGCGATCTTCTCGGCGACGTAGTCCGCTGTACCGACGAACAGCGAACCGCTTTGGGAGCGTAGGGCGTCGAACTGCTGGCGGGTCATCGGGCCCCAACCGCGTTCGCGCCCAATGGTGCTCATCGCCACACCGTACGGCTCGTAGAAATCCGCGACGGCCTGCTCGTCGGTATCGGCGATATAGCCGTGCGCGTGCACCGCCACCGGCTGCTTCTCATGCCCACCCTCTTCGAGTGCGCGGTGGTACAGATCAACCAGCGGCTTGAAGCGTGCCGGTTGGCCGCCGATGATCGCGATCGCCAGCGGCAGTCCGAGCAGTCCGGCGCGGACCACGGATTCCGGGCTGCCACCCACCGCGATCCATACCGGCAGTGGACGGTTGTCCGTGCGCGGGTAGATCACCGCATCGCGCAAGGGGGCGCGGAACTTCCCGTTCCAGGTCACCGGCTCGTCCGCGCGGATGTGCAGCAGCAGTGCCAGCTTCTCTTCGAAGAGTTCGTCGTAGTCGCTCAGGTCGTAACCGAACAAAGGAAAGCTCTCGGTGAAGGAACCGCGCCCGGCCATCAGCTCGGCGCGACCGTTCGAGAGTCCGTCCAGCGTCGCGAAATCCTGGTACACCCGTACCGGATCATCGGAGCTCAGCACGCTGACCGCGCTGGTCAGCTGAATTCGCTCGGTGCGCGAGGCGATCGCCGCCAGTACGACCGCGGGCGACGAGGCGGCGAAATCCTTGCGGTGATGCTCACCGACGCCGTACACGTCGAGTCCGGCGCGCTCGGTGGCGACCGCCTCGTCCACGACTTCGCGCAGACGCTCGGCAGCGGTTGGTGCCGGTCGGTCGCCGACCGGGTACAGCTCCGCGAAAGTTGTGAGGCCAAGTTCCACAGCTCGAGTCCTGTTCGTGAGTGGTGTCTACGTCAACTACTAACTAAACGGACCGCGGTCCGTGACTATTCCGCACGGCGATCATGAGTGGTCATGGCCGGAGGCGGGCCGCTCGGCGCGGCGTCGGGGCGAGGAGATCGGCAGGTCGGGCAGTGGGCATCGGGCGTGGTCCATGGTCGGTACCGATAGTCTTGTTCCATGTCAGTGCGTACCCGTCAGCCGCTTGTTCCCGGCACGCTATCGCCCACTCGTGAAGTTCCGCGCTCGATCGAGCGTCCGGAGTATGCGTGGAAGAAGACCGTGAACGAGGGGCGTGAGCCCTGGGTGCAGACCGCCGAGACCATCGAGAAGATGCGGATCGCGGGCAAGATCGCGGCACAGGCGCTCGAGGAGGCGGGTAGGGCGGTCGCGCCCGGCGTCACGACCGATGAGCTGGACCGGATCGCGCACGAGTACATGTGCGATCACGGCGCCTACCCATCGACGTTGGGGTACAAGGGTTTTCCGAAATCGTGCTGCACCTCGCTGAACGAGGTGATCTGCCACGGGATTCCGGACTCGACGGTGATCGAGGACGGTGACATCGTCAATATCGATGTGACCGCCTATATCGATGGCGTGCACGGCGACACCAATAAGACCTTCCTGGCCGGTGATGTCGACGAGGAGGTGCGGCTGCTGGTCGAGCGGACGCACGAGGCCACCATGCGGGCGATCAAAGCGGTCCGGCCGGGTCGTGCGCTCAATGTGATCGGGCGGGTGATCGAGTCCTACGCCAATCGATTCGGCTACGGCGTGGTGCGCGACTTCACCGGGCACGGCGTCGGCCCCACCTTCCACAGCGGCCTGGTCATCCTGCACTACGACCAGCCCGCCGTCGAATCGGTCATCGAGCCCGGTATGACCTTCACCATCGAGCCGATGATCAATCTCGGCGGCATCGACTACGAGATCTGGGACGACGACTGGACCGTGGTCACCAAGGACCGCAAGTGGACCGCGCAGTTCGAACACACGCTGGTTGTGACGGAGACGGGCGCCGAAATTCTGACCTTGCCGTGACGGGTGGACCGCGCAGTTCGAAGCTCGCGTTGGGTGGTGACGGAGACGGGCGCCGAGAGTCCGACCTTGCCGTGCCCCGAGCCCGTGGCGAGCTGAAAGGCGCGCTGCTGGTCGCTGGGACGACCTCCGACGCCGGGAAAAGCGTTGTGGTGGCCGGACTTTGCCGGATGCTGGCCCGGCGCGGCATCCGGGTCGCGCCGTTCAAGGCGCAGAACATGTCCAACAATTCGGTGGTCACGCTCGACGGTGGCGAGATCGGTCGCGCACAGGCGCTGCAGGCGGCCGCGTGCGGGTTGGAACCGAGTGTGCGGTTCAATCCTGTGCTGCTCAAACCCGGTAGCGACCGGCGCTCACAACTGGTGGTGCGCGGCAGGGCCGTCGGCACCGTCGGCGCCCGCGACTACTTCCAGTATCGACGGAACCTGCGCGAAGTCGTTGCCGCTGAACTGAATTCGCTACGCGCCGAATTCGACGTGGTGATCTGTGAGGGTGCTGGATCGCCCGCCGAGATCAATCTGCGCGCCACCGATCTGGCGAATATGGGGCTGGCGCGGGCGGCGCGACTGCCGGTGCTCGTGGTCGGCGATATAGACCGCGGCGGCGTGCTCGCCCACCTGTTCGGCACCGTGGCTGTGTTGGAACCCGAAGACCAGCAATTGATCTCCGGATTCATCGTCAATAAGTTTCGCGGCGATGTCGAACTGCTGCGCCCCGGACTCGACCGGCTGACCGAGCTGACCGGACGCCCCACACTCGGCGTCATCCCCTTCGCGGATGAGCTGTGGATCGACGCGGAAGACTCGCTCGGCACGGTCGCCGACGCACCGGTCGGCCGCCCCCGCCCGCCGATCGGCGCCGAATGGCTCACCGTCGCGGCCATCCGCCTGCCGCGCATCTCCAACTCCACCGATATCGAGGCCCTGGCCTGTGAGCCGGGTGTCGCTGTGCGCTGGGTCGACGAGCCCTCCCGACTGGCCGATGCCGACCTGGTGGTGCTGCCGGGCAGCAAGGCCACCGTCTCGGATCTGGAATGGTTGCGGCGCACCGGAATTGCCGATGTCCTGCGTGCCAGGGCCGCCGCGGGTCGCCCGATCCTCGGCATCTGCGGTGGCTATCAGATGCTCGGCGGCCGCATCGTCGACCGCGTCGAATCCGGTGCGGGGACGGTCGCGGGACTGGGTCTGCTCGATCTCGACATCGACTTCGCCGATCCCAAGATGCTGCGGCGCAGCACCGGGCGCGGCATCGGCAATGGCATTGCGGTGCACGGCTACGAGATCCACCATGGCCGCGTCGGGCGCAACGGTGATCCGGCATGGCTGGAGCTCGACCCATCTTCGACAGCCCCGGCTTCGCCCGCGGCAGCAGAGGGCAGTGCTCGCGGCGCGATCTGGGGCACGCACCTGCATGGCCTGCTGGAATCGGATGAGTTCCGTCGCTCCTGGCTGCGCGAGGTCGCCGCACACGCCGGACGCCACGATTTCCTCGTCGCCGATGACACTTCGGTAGCGGCGATCCGCTCGGCCCAACTCGACCTGCTCGCCGACCTGATCGAAGATCACCTCGATATCGGCGATATCGAGCGCCTGATCACCGACGGTGCACCGGCGGATCTGCCGACCATCGTCTCGGGCTCGGGAATCGGCAGCACACCACGGTGATCGCGCGACTTCGCACCGCGCAAAATCGTTGAAATGTTTACGTTCCTGACTTGCAGGTAAGTGACACGCGGTCCCGTTCAATTGAGGCGTGTACCGTACTCCGGCATGAAATCTCGGCGGATCACGGTCGGTGACCGGGCATGGACCGTACGGGTCGACGGCCCGGACTCTCGGCACAGCGTGCTGCTGTTGCCCGATGCCGGTGATCCGGTCGACGTCTACGACCAGGTATGTGCGCGATTGCACACTTCGGACCTGCGCACGATAGCGGTGGAATCGGTAGCGGACCTGGATCCGGCGGGCGTGCACGCCATCCTCGACGAACTCGGCGTCCCGTGGTTGAACGTCGCCGGGCGCGGGGCGGGCGCGGAGTTGGCCTGGCAGGTCTGCGCGGGTGGTTTCGGCCGGTTCATCAGCCTCGTGGTGGCCGATCGCGGCCATCCCGCTGTACCCGCCGCCGACGGCACGGTCGTGGACGCGAACTGTCGGCCGGTGGAGGTGGCCGCAACGGTGTTGGTCACCAAGAGTCTGCCGCGTTCGGTCGCGGACGCCTCGGGGCGCTACGTCTACGGCGAATTCCGGGTCGTGGAGATCGACGTCGACAATGTGGCGACCGAGGCCGACCACGAACTGGCCACCGAGATCGTGCTACGCACCAGCCTCTGGTGAATCGGCGGCCTTCTTGCGGAAGACCACCAACCAGTCCAGCCAGCTGTCGAGTTCGGCGAAGGCTTTGTGCCGCGGTTCTGCCGAGGACAGGAACACATCGTGGCGCGCGCCGTCGATGGGGACGATATTGGTCCGATCACCGAGGCAGCCCGACCAGCGCTGAATCTGCCTGACGTCGAGCACCGCATCCGCCACATCGACGGCCGGACCGTACTGGCGCGCGAATTTGGTGATGCGCGAACGCAGAATCAACGCGGGCACGCCGACCGATAGACCCGCCTGTAGCTTGGCGTGCCCGTTGCGGATGGCGCGCAGCCAGCCGAGCCGGACCGGGAACCCCTCCAGGGGTTTCCAATCCAGGTTGTAATCCCATTCGCCCGCCACACTGTTGTGCAGGCTGTCGCCGTACGAACTGATCTTGGCGCCGGGCAGTTCGAACATCGAGCGGAACCGGCCGAGCGCCTTGATCACCGGCGTGCCGATGGTCCGGTAGTACGACGGGCCCTGCAGGTCGAACCAGGGGCTGTTGAGGACCAGGCCGACGATGCCCGATTCGGCCGTGCCCTTCGCTGTGTTGAGCCGGTCCAGCCAGAGCGACACGATCAGTCCGCCGGTCGAATGCGCGACCAGCAGCACGTGCTCGCCCGCCTCTTCCTGGACGATCCGCAGCGATTCGTTCAGTTCGGCGTCGTAGAGCGCGAGATCGGTCACATAGTGCGGCGTCTGGCCGTCGCGCAGCGAGCGACCGCACTTGCGCAGATCGAGCGCGTAGAAGCGATGCCCGCGCTCGGCGAAATGTTCGGCGAGATGCTGCTGGAAGAAGTAGTCGGTGAACCCGTGCACGTACAGCACCGCGGGCTCGGTGGCGGCGGCAGCGGTATCGGGGGTGTAGCGAACGAGGGTCGCTACGGCATCGCCCTCGCCGTCGGGGTCCGGACCGAGTGGCAGGGTCCGCTGCTCATAGCCCGCACCGAGCACATCCGGCTTCCAGCGCTCGGCCGCGAGGGCGGTGATATCGGACACGCTCAGCGAGGCTTCGTTCGTCACAGGGACCAATTTAGGCGACGTCAGCGCCGGATCGAAGGTCGAACGCCGGAAGGAATCTATGTCACATTCGGCAAGTTCGTTGTCGGTCTTCGAACAGCTGAGGTGCACAATTGGGCTTAGGTGAACGGCGGGTAACCTACACCCGCCGAGTCACGCAGGACTCGCAACAACCACATAGCGCCCGTGCCCAGCAGGCCCACCGTGGGGGTGGGCGTGCGCAGAAGGACAAGGAAGTCGATCTACCAGTGCCGAACGCTGCCATGACTGAAAAGACCGATGTTGTACTCATCGGTGCCGGGATCATGAGTGCCACCCTCGGCGCACTGCTTCGGCAGTTGCAGCCGGAATGGTCGATCTCCCTGTTCGAGCGGCTCGACGCCGCCGCCGCCGAGAGCAGCGATCCGTGGAACAACGCGGGCACCGGGCACTCCGCACTGTGTGAACTCAACTACAGTCCGCAGAATCCGGACGGCTCGGTCGATATCAGCAAGGCCATCGACATCAACGAGCGCTTCCAGGTCTCGCGCCAGTTCTGGTCCTACGGCGTGGAGAACGGCATCCTCGGCGATCCCTCCGCCTTCATCAACCCCATCCCGCACGTCAGTTTCGTGCACGGCGCGGACAACGTGGACTACCTACGCAAGCGCTACGAGGCCCTGTCTCGGCATCCGCTGTTCTCGACGATGGAGTACATCGACAGCCCGGACGAATTCGCGAAGCGGCTGCCGCTGATGGCCAGGGGCCGCGACTTCTCCGATCCGATCGCGCTCAACTGGACCAACGAGGGCACCGATATCGACTTCGGTTCGCTCACCAGCGAATTGCTCGCCTACCTCGGCCGCACCGGGGTGGACCTGGCCTTCGGCCACGAGGTCCGCGACCTCACCAAGCAGGCCGACGGCTCCTGGCTGGTCACGGTGCGCAACCTGCGTACCCGCCGAACCCGCACGCTCATCAGCAAATTCGTCTTCGTCGGCGCCGGTGGCGGTGCGCTGCCGCTGTTGCAGAAGTCGGGTATCAAGGAGGCCAAGGGTTTTGGTGGCTTCCCGATCAGCGGACAGTTCATCCGCTGCACCAACCCGGAGCTGGTCTACAAGCACGAGGCCAAGGTCTACGGCAAGGCCGCAGTCGGTGCGCCGCCGATGTCGGTGCCGCACTTGGACACTCGCATTATCAAGGGCAAGCCCGGACTGCTGTTCGGCCCGTATGCCGGGTGGACGCCGAAGTTCCTCAAAGACGGCAAGAACACCGACCTGTTCAAGTCGGTCAAGCCGAACAACATCTTCTCGCTGCTCGGCGTCGGTGTCACCGAACTCGGCCTGACCAAGTACCTGATCAGTGAGTTGCTCAAGTCCGAGGCGGGCAAGGTGGCCACGCTGGAGGAGTTCATGCCGCGCGCGGACGGACACGACTGGGAGCTGATCACCGCGGGGCAGCGCGTGCAGGTGATCCGGCGCAAGGGTGCGGGCGGTGTGCTCGAATTCGGCACCGCGGTTATCACCGCCGAGGACGGCACCATCGCGGGTCTGCTCGGCGCGTCGCCCGGCGCGTCGACCTGTGTGAGCGCCATGGTCGACGTGCTGCAGCGGTGCTTCCCGAGTGAGTACGCCGACTGGACGCCGAAGCTGAAGGAAATGGTGCCTTCGCTGGGCGTGAAGCTCTCGGAGAACCAGGCGCTGTTCCAGGAAGTCTGGGATTGGTCGACCAAAACCCTCAACTTGAACGGTGTGTCGGACAACACGCCCAAGCACGCAGGGGTCGCGCCGATCGCCTAGTTGTGATAGCAAGACGCGATGATGTCAACGGTTGCACTCAAACGGTCCTGGGCGCTCGATCTCGACACCGCCACCCTGTACCAGCTGTTGAAGCTTCGCGTCGAAGTCTTTGTCGTCGAACAGAAATGCGCGTATCCGGAGCTGGACGGTCTCGACCTGCTGCCGGAGACGCGCCATTTCTGGCTCGATGACGAGGGTGAGGTCATCTCGACGCTGCGGTTGCTCGAGGAGCACGAGAACGGCGTGAAATCGTTCCGCATCGGGCGGTTGTGCACCGCCGTCCCGGCGCGGGGGCATGGATACACCACCCGGCTGGTGCAGGCGGCACTCGCCGAGGCGGGATCGGCGACGGTGCGGCTGAGCGCGCAGACGTACCTGGTCGACATGTACGCCAAGTTCGGGTTCAAGCCCGACGGCGAGGAGTTCGAAGAGGACGGCATCATGCACCTGCCCATGCGCAGGGGGTAAGGGCAGCCGGGCCGCGAACACGCCGCGACCGCACGCCCAACAACACAGAGGGTGCTGCTGGGCGGCGGTTCCGCCGCGAATAGAGTTGGGGCGTGTCCCTGTCCCATACGGAAACCGCGCCGCATACCCCTGCACTGACTGGTTCGCGTCTCGGCGCGGACGGTGATGCGGGCTTCCCGTTCTCCGCGGTGGTGGGGCAGGAGCGGCTGCAGCTGGCGCTGATCCTGTGCGCCGTGCATCCCGGGATCGGCGGCGTGCTGGTGCGCGGGGAGAAGGGGACCGCGAAATCGACTGTGGTGCGGGCACTTGCGCAGTTGCTGCCGCCCGTTGTCGATGAGACCGGTGCGCGGCCCGCTCGGCTGGTCGAGCTGCCCGTGGGCGCCACCGAGGACAGGGTGGTCGGCTCGCTGGATCTGGAGCGGGTGCTGCGCGATGGCGAGCAGGCGTTCCGGCCCGGCCTGCTGGCGGCCGCACATCACGGCGTGCTCTACGTCGACGAGGTGAATCTGCTGCACGACCATCTGGTCGACGTCTTGCTCGATGCCGCGGCGATGGGGCGGGTGCATATCGAGCGCGATGGGGTCTCGCATTCGCATCCGGCGCGGTTCGTGCTGGTCGGCACCATGAATCCGGAGGAAGGTGAGCTGCGGCCGCAGCTGTTGGACCGGTTCGGGCTCACCGTCGACGTCGCGGCCTCGCGCAATGTGGACGTGCGGATGGCGGTCGTGCGCCGTCGGCTGGATTACGAGGCGGACCCGGGCGGATTCGCGGGACGCTATGCCGCCGCCGATCGGGAGGTGGCCGAACGGATTCTGACGGCCCGCGATCGGGTCGGTCAGGTCGCGCTCGACAATGTTGAGCTGCGGCGGATTGCCGCGCTGTGTGCGTCCTTCGATGTGGACGGGATGCGTGCGGATCTGGTCGTGGCGCGGACAGCCACCGCGCATGCGGCCTGGCGGGGTGCGTCAGCGGTGGCCGAAGAGGATGTGCGCGTTGCCGCTGAACTGGCACTGCCGCATCGGCGGCGCCGGGATCCGTTCGACGAGCCGGGGATCAGCGAGGAGCAGTTGGACGAAGCGATGCGCGAGGCCGGAGAGGAGGCGGCTCGCGAGTCCGAAAGTTCCGGCGACAGTGGTGAATTCGGTATGGATGCGGGGACGTCGGGCCGAACTCGTGCCGAGGGAACGGATGCCGACCAGTGGCCCGAGAACGATCCGGACGGTGACGGGCCCGATGGTGGTTCGCCGAAAGGCGGGCAGGACAACGGTGGGCCGGATGATCGCGGGCGCGACGAGGGCCGCGCGAACAGTGGCCTGTCCGACAACGACGACCTGGGCAGTGACGGTTCCGGCAATGGTGGTCCGGATGACCGTGGCCCCGATGACAACGGCCCCGATTCGCCGAACGGTGGCGGAGGGACTGCTGCTGAAGGACGCACCGCTGCGCCCGCGACATCCGTTGTGACACCGCCCCGTTGGGAGGTCCCCGGCGTCGGCGAGGGTGCGGCGGGTCGCCGTTCACGCGCGCAGACCCGACAAGGGCGCACCGTCCGTTCGAGCACCGACACCTCCGCGGGCCTGCACCTGCTCGGCACCGTATTCGCGGCCGCACCGCACCAGCGCTCCCGCGGCCGCTCCGCTGGACCACTGAAGCTGGATGCCGACGATCTGCGCGGTGCGTATCGCGAAGGGCGCGAAGGCAATCTGGTGGTCTTCGTGGTCGACGCCTCCGGATCCATGGCGGCCAGGGACCGGCTTTCGGCGGTCACCGGCGCGGTCGTCGCATTGCTGCGCGACGCCTATCAGCGGCGCGACAAGGTCGCCGTGATCACCGTGCGCGGCCAGGAAGCCGAACTGGTACTGCCGCCGACGTCCTCGGTGGATATCGCCGTGCGCCGCCTGTCCGGCATGCGCACCGGCGGCAAAACGCCCCTCGCCGCAGGACTTTTGAAGGCCCGCGAAGTCGTACACCGCGAGCGTGTCCGCGACCCCCGCCGCCGCCCGATGCTGGTGCTGCTCACCGACGGCCGCGCCACCGGCGGCGCCGATCCGGTGCCCCGCGCCCGCGCGGCCGCGAGTCTGCTTGCCAACGAGGCGGTCACCTCGATCGTTGTCGATTGCGAACGCGGTATGGTCCGCTTGGGTCTCGCCGCGGATCTGGCCCGGACCCTGCGCGCCGGATATCTCCAACTCGCCGAACTGACCGGCGATTCGGTCGCCGACGTCGTTCGCGCCGGGTCCGGTCGTACCAACGCGATGCGGGCCGCCTGATCGTGGTGGCGCAACCGTCGGGCGTTGAATCCGCAGCGGGCCAGCGGCATTTGGGGAATCGGTGCACGTCGGTCGCGATGCCGGTCCGATCGGGTCGACGAGACCCGGGCCGCGTGATCGTGGTGCCGCTGTTGTCTCGCGTCGAACCTATAGCGGGCCAACGCTATTCGGGGAATCGGTGCACGCTGGTCGCGGCGCCGGTACCGGGTGGTCGTGGTGACGGGACCGCCGTTCGTCGAACCAGCGCAATCAGTGGTCGTTCCGGGCTTCGACCGACGCTCGGCGGGGTGACGGCACTGCGGCTCGGTCTGACTGCTGAACGCCGAATCAATCTCGATCGCGCTGTGGCCGCGAGTGGCGTGGGCGCACTGAACAGTGGAATACCAAGGAGTTTCGATGCCTAAGGGTGTGCCGGAGACGGTTCCGGATGATGGGCTGACGACGCGGCAGCGACGTAATCAACCGGTTCTCGCGGTGCATACCGGCCCGGGTAAGGGGAAGTCGACGGCCGCGTTCGGGATGGCGTTGCGGGCGTGGAATCAGGGATTCGATATCGCGGTATTCCAGTTCGTGAAGAGCGCCAAGTGGAAGGTGGGGGAGGAGGCGGCCTTTCGCGCCCTCGGCCGACTGCACGAGGAGACCGGTACCGGCGGACCGGTCGAATGGCACAAGATGGGCGAGGGCTGGTCGTGGACCCGCAAACAGGGCAGTGATGAGGACCATGCCGCCGCGGCACTGGCGGGCTGGCGCGAAATCGCGCGCAGGCTCCAGGCCGAACAGCATCGGTTCTACGTCCTCGACGAATTCACCTACCCGCTCAAATGGGGCTGGGTCGACCTCGACGAGGTCGTCGAGACCCTGCGCGACCGTCCCGGCAACCAACACGTGGTCATCACCGGCCGCGACGCCCCACCGGCTCTGCTCGACGCCGCCGACCTGGTCACCGAAATGACCAAGGTCAAACACCCCATGGATGCGGGCCGCAAGGGTCAGCGAGGCATCGAATGGTGAGCTTCCCAGCGGCGAGTTGCGCATGGCCCACGCCGGGAGGCGCTCTCGGCCCGGTAGCACGCGCCGGCCACGGAGCGTGGCCGCTCGACCGCGCACTGGTGCCGGGGCCGTGAGCGGGGGGCGGGTTCCGGCGGTAGTGATCGCGGCTCCGGCTTCGGGGAGTGGGAAGACGACACTGGCGACGGGATTGATCGGGGCGTTACGGCGCGCCGGGCATCGGGTGGCGCCGTTCAAGGTGGGGCCCGACTACATCGATCCGGGCTATCACGGGCTGGCGGCAGGTCGGCCGGGACGCAACCTCGATCCGGTGCTGGTCGGTGCGGAACGTGTTGTGCCGCTTTACCGTCACGGTGCCGACGGGTGCGACCTCGCGGTGGTCGAGGGCGTGATGGGTCTGTTCGACGGCCGCATCGACGAAAATCAATCCGCCCCGATCGCCGAGGGCTCCACTGCCCAGGTCGCCGGATTGCTCGGCGCCCCAGTAATTTTGGTCGTCGACGCGCGCGGCCACAGCCAAAGCCTCGCCGCCCTGCTGCACGGCTTCGCGACCTTCGACAGCGCGATTCGCCTCGGCGGTGTCATCCTCAACCGGGTCGGCAGCGAGCGTCACGACCAAGTGCTCCGCGCGGCCTGCGACCGAGTCGGCCTACCCGTCCTCGGATCACTGCCGCGCATGGTCGAACTGGAGGTCCCGTCGCGCCACCTCGGCCTCATCCCCGCCGTCGAACACGGCACCGCTGCCACCGCCGCCGTCGAAGCAATGACGAATCTCGTTGCCGCCCACGTCGATCTGCCCGCCATCGCCCGCCTCGCCCACTCGACCGCGCAAGCGCCCGCATGGGATCCCACGACCGCGATCGGTGCAGGTGCGGACTCGGTGTCCAGGCGAGACGCGCTCGGAGAGAGAGGTCAACAGCGGTCCGATACGCCTGCAAAGTATGCGGCCGCGGCGAGCTCGGGGGACGCGGTTGCGGTAGGTGCAAGTGATGCGGCTGTGGTACGCGCGGGTGATGGGGTTGCGGCGCGCGCAAGTGATGCGGTTGCGGTGGCCGTGAGTCGTGGGGCTGCGGTGGGTAGTGTTACTGCGTCGGGGGCGGGTGATGTGGCTGCGGGGGTGGGGCTCGGGCCGGTGATCGCGATGGCCGGTGGGCCCGCGTTCACGTTCGGGTATGCCGAGCATCGGGAATTGCTGGCGGCGGCGGGGGCGCGGGTTGTGGTTTTCGATCCGATGCACGATGAACTGCCCACTGGGACAGCGGGCTTGGTGTTGCCCGGCGGATTCCCGGAGGAGCATGCGGCGGCCTTGGCGGCCAATACCCGGCTGCTGGCGCAGGTGGCCGAGCAGGCGCGAACCGGACTCCCGGTACATGCCGAATGCGCTGGGCTGCTGTATCTCACCCGTTCACTCGACGGCCATCCGATGGCGGGTGTGGTCGACGCGACGGCGGAATTCGGCCCCCGCCTGACCCTCGGCTATCGAGATGCCGTTGCGCTCACCGATTCCGTGCTCTGGCGAGCGGGCGAGCGCGTACGCGGCCACGAATTCCACCGCACCCGACTGGTAACCGGCGGCGCCGACACCCCGGCATGGGGCTGGCACACCGCAGGAGAGCGCATCCGCGAGGGCGCCGTCATCCACCGTGTACACGCCTCCTATCTGCATACCCACCCCGCCGGAAACCCCCGAGCTACAAGCCGTTTCGTCGCCGCGGCTGGCAACTACGCCCACACCCGTGCCGCCACCTGACACCCAAGAGGCGCGGCCCTGCACATCGGCGATCCGGCCCGACCAGTTAGCGGCGGCCCTCGCGTCACGGGGCCGCGTGAGGAGATTGCGTCCTGATGCGGCGGCTGCTCGCCGCAGCGCATCAGCGGTACTTCCCGATACCTCTGTGACACAGTTCGATCCGGCTGTGGTGCTGCTCGATTCGATAGTCGCGCAATCTGATCCGGTGGTAGCGCCGTCCGATGCGGTGGCTCCGCCCGAGGGGCAACCGCGACCGGTCGAGTTGGCCGTCGGTCTCGGGTTTCGGCCGGGCACCTCGAGCGAACGCATCCTGGCCGCGCTACGAGAAGTGCTGGGCGACATGCGCATTGCCTGTCTCGCGACCATCGACCGGCGCGCTGGAGAACGGGGTCTGCGTGGTGCCGCCAGCTGCTCGGGGGTGCCGGTCCGTACCTACACAGCGGCCGAACTTGCCCGGGTCGACGTCCCGAATCCCTCGGCGCGCACCGATGACGCACTCGGCACCGGCAGCGTCGCCGAGGCCGCCGCGCTACTCGCCGCGGGTGGGCCGCTCGTAATCCCCAAGCGGACGGTCGATGGAATAGTGGTCGCTGCCGCGCTCATCCGTTCACCGAATCGTCCTCGGCACAGCGCAAGTCAGGAACCGAGTTCGACCGGCAACGACATCGGGCCGATGGTGAAGAATGACGGCGAGTACGGAATGGGCGTGAACCCGAAGCTGGTCATCATTACCGAGTGGCGGGCATGTGCCAGCATGGGCCGCCCCGGAATACCTACGGCGCGAGTACCTATGGCGCCACCGAACCCCAATCGGCGAAGCCGGTCGGATCGTGACGACCCAGACTCGCGTGCTCGAACAGACCCCAGCCCTCGGACTCGCCGCAGCGGGCGTGTGCGACGTGATCGATGACGCCGAACGGGACGCGGCCCGCGATGGCCGGATCGGTGAGGTCGTAGCTGCCGCTCGAGGTCCAGTCGCGGCCCATCCACCGGCCGTGCAGCCAGTCCGGGTCGCCGCCGTAGCCGCAGCCGACGTGCAGGGCGACATTGGTGACGGTCCGGATCTCGACGTCGAGCGGCTTACCGTCCGGAGTAGTGAGTTCTAAGCGAGCGCCAACGGGATGCCTTGTGCCGGAACGGTATTCGATGTGATAGCGCGGCCACCCCAACTGTTCGGTGCGGCCGTCGGGGAAAATGCGGACGGCGTCGTTGAGGGTGCGCTTGCCGTCGGGCTCCTCTTGCAGAATCACCACGATGGCAAAATCGTCGAAGCGAATCGGCACATACATCCACCAGAATCCGCCGGAGGGTTCGGCGGCGGCGCGCCCCGGCGGCTCGGGCTCGCCGACCGGGCGGATGCCCCAGGAGCGGTCCCGGGTGCCCATCCAGACGGCCGGGTCGACGGTGAGGTCCGTGCCGTCGACGTGCAGCGTCCCCTCCCACGAGCCGACCTGCGCGAAGCGGGTCGCCTGGATGATCGGGCGGTTGCCGTTGAGGATCAGATGCGGTTGTTCCTCGACGGTGGGGAACGAGCCGTGCCAGGTGAGGTCGAAGCCGAGGTCGTCGTGCTCGCAGACCACCCGGATTCGCTGCAGCGGCTCCTGGACCTCGATGCGGTAGCCGCCGACGCGCAGATCGACGCCGCGATCGCCGAGCGCGTCGGAGAAGCGGACGGCGCGCTGAATATCGCCACGCCGGACGCAGGCGTATGCGTCGATCACCCCGAGGTTCGGATAGACACCACCGCCGGTGACGAAAAAGGTGCCGCCATCACGGTCGTGACCGTTGAAATAGCTTCTGTCGTAGAAGTTACGGTCGCTGCTTGCGACTCGGGCCATCGACAGGTGGGTCTGGTGGATGGGGTATTCATCAAGTGGCGCAGGCATGGTCAATCCCATTCGTAGGTTCCGTCGAGCAGCGCCTCCAGGCTTGCCCGGTGCATCACGTAGTCGTCGCGATCGGGAGTGTCGGTGTCCTCGCCGAAATGGATCATCCGGCGTTTGACCCTGGCCATGACGATCGCGTGCCGCAGCGCGGCGTAGACGATGTAGAAGTCGAGATCGCGAACGGTATATCCGGTGATCTCTTCGTATTTCGCGACAATATCCGCGCGCCGCAGGAAGTCCGGCAGCCCCGGCTGGTCGAAGCGGGTGGCGAGGTCCTGGAAGAAACGGTGAATAAAGATGAGCCAGGCGATATCCAGCTCACGCGGACCGAGTCCGGCCATCTCCCAGTCGAGTACGCCGACCGGGGTGAACTCGTCGTACAGCACATTGCCGGGTCGGGAGTCGCCCCAGCTCAGCACGTCGGGGCCGGGATCGGCGGGCCAGTGCGCATCGAGCCAGTCGAAGGTCCGCTCGATCAACGGAATCGGGTAGCCGTCATCGGCCAACGCCCAGCGATACCAGTCCCGGTGCCATTCGAGATGGCGGCGCAGCGCCTGCCCCGGACCGTTCAACATCGGGAATCGCGTTGCCGGGTCCGGGATTTCGTGCACCTTCGCGATGACCTCGACGGTCTTCGCGGTCAGTTCGGCGCGCTGCTCGGGACTGGCGTCGAAGAGCCAGCCGATGAACACATACGGCGGATTGTCCGCGGGCACCCGCCCCTCGATCCGGCGCATCACGAAAAACTTTGTGCCGAGCGGCTTCTCGTCGGTCTCCAGCCAGCACAGTTCGGGTACCGGCACCGCGGAGGCGGCCGCGACCCCGGCCATGATCCGGTATTGCAGTTCCAGGTCGTAGTTTTCGAAGACCGGGAAGGAATCGGCTTCCGGTGTCATCCTGGCCACGAACGAGCCGCGCTCCGCCTGCCCGTCCACACTCCATTCGGCGTCGAACAGCACCGTCGGACTCGACATCCCGGCGCCCTGCGGCCGCGACAGGGCCGAGATCTTGGGCGGGTGATCCGCGTGGACCTTTCCGTCCAGCCACCGGGACAGGTCCTCGGCGAGGGTGTCGAGGTCCCGCGCGCTGACGGTCAGCTGCCGTCGTGCGGTGGGATCGGGATCATCGGCCATTCTTTGTCCTCCTGACACATATGCCTGCGGCGACTGTAACGCGTTCTAGTCGGTGCTTACCGCAAAAATTCGAAGAAAACGGCTGACCCTCACTGGGTGATATTCGGTCTTGACATTCCGTTGTGCTGGGCAATCACCGAAAGGTGCGCCGGAAGGAGGTCATACTTCCGGCGGAGCCGCATACCCCGATGGGTGGGGGTGGAAATCGGGGTTTTCCTGGAAGCGGGTGGGCGATCGCGTGGATACCGTCGGCTGACGTGGAGTCGTCGGGTGAGAGTGAGGGGATCGGTGTGAGTGCGGTCGGTACGGAGGTTCTCGATCGGGAAGGCAGCGTCATACCGCTCGAGCAGCACTCCCGGTGGAATCCCTTGACCAGGATCGCGTTTCGATTCTCCTTCCTCTATGTCGGCCTGTTCTGCCTACTGTTCACCCAGATTCCCTTCGCATTCGTCGGGCTCCTCGTCGAATCGCTGCCGGACAGTGCGGTGCTCTGGGAATTTCGCGTGATGAGCCCGGTCGTCGAGTGGACAGGTCGACTGTTCTTCGACACCGACATCGTGCTGCACGAGGATTCGGGCAGCGGCGATCAGCGGTTCATCTGGTCGTTCGTCTACTGCCTGCTGATCGTCGCGGTGGTGGCGACGCTCATCTGGACGGTGCTGGACCGGCGCCGGCCGAACTATCAGCGGCTACAGGCGTGGTTCCTGCTCTTCATTCGGATGTGTCTGGGCGGACAGATGCTGTTGTACGGATTCGCCAAGGCGATTCCGACGCAGATGCCCGAGCCTTCGCTCGCCGAACTGCTGCAACCATACGGTGCGTTCAGTCCCGCCTCGGTGCTGTGGAATCAGGTCGGGAGCTCACCCACCTACGAGATCTTGCTCGGCTGCGCCGAAGTGCTCGGCGGGCTGTTGCTCTTCGTGCCGCGGACCGCGACGCTCGGTGCGATGCTGAGCCTGGTCAGCTTGGCACAGGTGTTCGTGCTCAATATGACCTTCGACGTCCCGGTGAAGATCCTGGCATTCCACCTCATGCTGCTGAGCATGGTCCTGCTGGCGCCGCAGGCGCGGCGGCTGGCGAACGTGCTGGTACTGAACCGACCGTCCGAACCTGCCACGCAGCCGGATCCGTTCCGCAGCAATCGAACTCGATGGATCGCGATAGCGCTGCAGGTCGCGCTCGGTGTGTGGACGGCGGTGGGCTTCGTGCACACGGGGCTGAAGTACTGGAACGAGGGCGGTGGCGGCAGCCCGAAGCCGCCGCTGTACGGGATCTGGACGGTATCGGAGTTCACTCAGGACGGTATTCCGGTGCCGCCGCTGACCACCGACGGGACACGCTGGCAGCGTGTCGTATTCGATGTGCCGGGGATGACCTACCAGAAGATGGACGGCACGCTCGTACCGGCCGTTCCCGCTGTCGATCCCGCCGCGCATACGATCGCCGTATCCGCACCGCCGGAGCAGCCGGACGCGCAGCCGACGCCGATCGCCGCCTTCACCTTCGAACAGCCCACGCCCGACCGTCTGACACTGACCGGGCAGTTGAACGGTCGGCCGGTGACCATCTCCCTGCAGCAGGTCGATCTCGACAGCTTCCCGCTGCGCGGTCGTGGGTTCAATTGGGTGCAGGACTACCCGTACTTCCACTGAAATCTTGTGCCGGAGTGGCTGATCAGCCGATGGTGATCGCATCCAGTCTGGTGCGCAGGAATGCCGCCGACACCACCGGTTTCAGCCCGCCGACCCGGCCGATCGGCGGCTCGAGCGGGGTGACCTCGGCATCGTGATCGAGTTCGTAGAAATAGATCAGCGAGACCAGATCCTCTTCGGGCGCCTCCGGTTGCGGTGGCAGCACCCGATGCCTGCCGGACGGCCAGCGGTCACCGCTCCAATAGGCGAGCAGGTCACCGATATTCACGGTCAGCGCGGCCGGATCGTAGGGTGCGTCGGCCCAGCCTCCGGCCTCGGTGTAGACCTGCAATCCGCCTGCACCGGGCTCGCGATCGAGCACGGTGACAGTGCCGAAATCGGTGTGCGGGCCGATGCGGAACTGGCCGGGTTCGGGCGCGCCGACCGCGGTCAGCGGCGGGTAGTGGTTGATATTGCAGGTCCAGGTCGGACGTGCGGCGAGACCATGGAAAGGGTTGGCGGGCAAGCGAAGTGCGGCGGCGAACAGGGCGAGTAGTTCGTCGGAGAGCGTGCGCATCGCGGCGGTGTAGGTGGTCATCAACTCGCGCAATTCGACCACCTCCTCGGGCCAGACATTGGGCAGGAACCAGACGTCGTCGACCTCGGGATCGCCGGTGCGGGTGTCGGCGCCGACGGCGTAGGTCTCCTTGAGGTCGGGTGGTGTCTCGGTGCCCTCGGCATAGCCGTTGGCCTCCTTGCCCGGGCCGATCCACCCGCGGCCGCCGACGGTGACGGCATAGCGCTGCTTGACCTCCTCCGGTAGTGCGAAGAAGTGGCGAGCCGCCG
Source organism: Nocardia sp. CA-107356 (assembly GCF_050946365.1). Lineage (NCBI taxonomy): Bacteria > Bacillati > Actinomycetota > Actinomycetes > Mycobacteriales > Nocardiaceae > Nocardia > Nocardia sp. CA-107356. The sequence continues at coordinate 2,616,267 of NZ_CP191992.1, forward strand.
CGCGTACCGCGGCGGGCAGACCCTCGGGGATGCCGTGCCCGTAGACGAGCAGGAATCCGGCGCGACGCAACCCCTCGTCCACGTCATGTTCGACTTCGGCGGCGCTCGGTCCGCCCGCACGCCACTGGGCGAGGTCGATCGAGGTAATCGTGTTCATGCTTCGGCCCCTGCTGGGAAGTTCGGTCACTGCGCCTCGCTCTCGTCCGGCACGCCGATGTCCTCGTGCCAGAGCAGCGGCTGGTCGGCGATGAATGTGGTCATCAGGTCGATGCAGCGCTGGTCCTCGAGCACCGTGACCGCGACGCCATGGTCGGCCAGCCAGTCGTGTCCGCCGTGGAAGGTGTGCGATTCCCCGATGATGACCGCACCGATCCCGAACTGGCGTACCAGCCCGCTGCAGTACCAGCACGGCGAGAGGGTGGTCACCATGATGGTCGAGCCGTAGTCGCGGCGGCGGCCCGCATTGCGAAACGCGTCCGTCTCGGCGTGGATGCTGGGATCACCGGACTGCACCCGGCGATTGTGCCCGCGCCCGAGCAGGGTGCCGTCGGCCGCGAACAGGGCCGCGCCGATCGGTATCCCGCCCTCGTCCAGGCCGTACAGCGCCTCGTCGTAAGCCACCTCTAGTAGTTGCTGTGCCGATATCGCCTGCGTCATGGCTCCAACCTCCAGGAACCGGGCGGTTGCCGCAACGTACAGTTCGTCCGCTCGGCACCGCGGCGGGAGTGACAAGATGACCGTATGTTGCCCACCGTCCGCGACCTACTCGCCAATCAGTTCAGTGCCGCGGATCCGCTGGTTCTCGCTGGTCACAGTAGGTTGGGGCGATCGGTGCGCTGGGTGCACTCCAGTGAGATCTACGAGATCAGCCCGCTGCTGTCCGGTGGTGAACTGCTACTCACCACCGGCCTGGGCCTGGCCGGTGTCGATGCGGGGACGCGGCGGCACTATCTGCGCGAGATCGCGGGCCGCGGGGTCGCCGGGGTGGCGTTCGAATTGGGGCGCACCTTCGATGTGATGCCGCCGGATATGGTGGCGGAGGCCTCGCGCAATGGGCTGCCGCTGATCGCGCTGCGCGCCGTGGTGCCGTTCATCGACCTGTGCCGTGCGACCAATACCGAGATCGTGTCGCGGGAGGTGTCGGCGCTGCGGTTGCTCAACGAGCTCGCGCGTGATGTCACCAAGGAGCTCGCAGCGGGTAACGGGTTGGCGCATCTGCTGGCCAGGATCGGTGCGGTTGCCGGGTGTGCGTTGATCGTGACCAGCGGCAACGGCGCGTTGATCGCGGCGCACGGCGTGGACGATGATCGATCGGCCTGGGCCGCCGTCGAAGCGGCGGTCGCCTCCGCACCGATCCGGTCGCGGGAGCACAACTGGGGAACGCTCACGGCGGGCCCGGGATCCGTGCTCGACGAGACCACGCTGGTGCAGGTGCTGGAACAGTCCGCGCCGAGTCTCGGTGTGGCCCTGATGAATTCGGGTGCGCCGACCGGACGTCCGCAACTCGCGGCGCTGACGCTGCTGGCGGATCTATTGGACGGCAAGCCGATTCGGCAGGCGGATCTGAAGGTGCGCGGCACGGCAGCCGGAGTTCCGGCGCTGTCGGGACGAATACTGGTCCCGGTCGCGATCGACGCACCTGATGCACGTATTGCCGCGCGTCTATTGGATACCGCGGCAAAGGAACTCGGTAGGCCGGGGCTCGTCGGAGAGGTTCATGCCACGACGTATGGGGTGCTCGCGGTCGAGCGAAGTGGTGCGGATCCGGTGGGCGCGACAGTGCGCGTGCTGCGAAAGTCGTTTGCCACCAACACTGTCGAAGGGGTCACGGTCGTTGTCGGCGATTCCTGTGAGTTCACCGCGCCCGCGCTCACCGGCTCGCTGGCTGCCACACGTTCCGCGCTCCGGCTTGCGACTCGGCATCGCCGGGATTGGCTGGCGGGCAGTCCGATCTCGACCTGCCGCGAGCTGGCCACGGAGTTGGTGGTCGAATCGCTCCCGGAATCCGAACGCACCCGCTTGATCGCCACCACAGTCGCACCCCTGATCGCCTGGGACACAACTCATCACAGCAATTTGTCCCGCACTCTCGAGGTCTATTTGCGTCACGGCGGCAGCCCGACCCGTTGCGCCGCCGCCCTGCACATCGGGCGCCAATCGCTCTATCAACGACTCGACCGGATCCGCGAGCTACTCGGCTACGACCCCGGCAGTCCGGCATTAGCCGGAACCTTACTGCTGGCTCTGTGCGCACACCGACTCGCCGCCGCGAGCTGACGCGCCGGAGGCATCCGAAAATCCCAGCAATCCATCAGTTTTCGTCGGTTGGCTCACGTACTGTGGTGCCACCTCTCTTCGAGGGGCGGAGGACTCGGTCCTACTCCGCGCCCAGAAGGGAGGTGGTGGGGATGGCGAAACATCGCCGGAAAAAGAGCAAGGCCCGGTCGACTACGGCATCGTCTTGGTAGGTGCCGCCGTGATCGCCGGGACGCTCGTGCTGGTCCGCTGGTCGTGGGCTAGCTAACCCGCCAGGTGGGGCGTCGCGCCAACGGCGTCCCACCGTCCAGCATCACTGTGCGTGACAGCTCAACTGTACGGCCTGTGCCTGATCAGGTCCACTGAATCGGGGATCGTCGCCCTGCGTACCCGCCCCGCCGCGGTCACTCGGTGGACGCGGCGACCGTATCGTCGGCGGAGTTACGCGGGCGCGCGAGCAGCAAATACCCGGCTCCAGAGATCAGGAAGCCGACGAAGAAGGTGATATCGCCGAGATCGGGTAGCTCGCGAACCGCGTAGCCGGTGAACTTGGCTTGGTTGGAGAACAACAGCACCGACACCACCAAACCGATCAGGAATGCCCCCACACCACCCCAATTGGTGTAGGAGCGGTTGTACAGCAAACCCTCGAGCTTGCGTCCCCGGCGCAGATACTGGTCGGCGAACATGACACCGAGCCACGGCCCGATCCAATAGGCGACGACCAGCAGGAACGCCTCATAGCTGGCGGCCGCGTCGGGCAACGCCCACCACGCGACCAGAAATCCGATAGCGCCGAACCCGATCGATACAACGGCCCGCTGGGTGCGCAGCGGCAACTTGACACCAATCGTCACGAAAGCCATTGCACCCGAATACACATTGAGCGCATTGGCGGCTACGGCCCCGATGGCGATTGCCAACAATGTCAGATCGGCAAGCGCCGTAGGCAGATTCGCTGTGAAGATATCGGTCGGACTGCCGACAACCGTACTGGCGATGGTCGCCGATGCGGCGCCGAGCACCGACAGCCACAGGCAGGAAACGAACAATCCGGCAGCCGCGTAACCACCGGTCGCGACCTTCGACACCGTGGCGGGCAGATAGCGAGAGTAGTCCGCCGCGTACGGATTCCAGCCACCCGAGTACCCGAATGCGGTGCCGACCGTGAGCAGGAACCCGCCGATACCGCCCACGCCACCGGACGGCGCCGTGGCACCGAGGTCGGCCTTGGTGAAGATCACGACCGTCCCGATCAGGAACACCACGGCCAGCACCGGGAAGACGATCCGCTCGAACGCGTGCACCAGATTGTGGCCGAAGACGGCAAATCCGGTCTGCGCCACCACGATCAGCACCAGTGCGGCGAGTTTGGGCATCCCGGTCAGGGTGCTCAGCGCGAACGCACCGCTGACGCTATTGGTGGCGAACCAGCCGACGCCGCACATGATCGACATGAACGCCGCGGGCAGCGCGTTACCACGATAGCCGAATGCCGTGCGGCCCAACACCATTTGCGGCACGCCGAACAGTGGGCCGCGCGCGGACAGTACGTAATGCGCGGCCGCGCCGAGTCCGACGCCGACCGCTAGGCCGAGTCCGGCTTGCCAGAAGTTCATGCCGAAGGCGGTCACCGACAGCACGCCGATGAAGATGGTGGCGAACTCCAGGTTCGGTGAGGTCCAGGTCCAGAAGAGTTGGCGCGGCGTGCCGTGCCGCGCGTCGTCGGGAATGTATTCGTTGCCTCCCGGTTCCACCGCGATGACGCGATCGGCGTATTCGGATGCCAGCGGCGTGTCATCGGTCGATTCCATCCCTGAACACTGGTCGCTGACCGGGTTCCGGACAACCGACGAACCGTACGTCAGTGCGAGGTCCGCTACGGACAGTTCGTCGCCGAGTCAGTGCACGGTGCTGGTTTGGTTGTCCCAGTGGGGTGACGGCGCCAGGAATGCGCCGGTGCCCGCGACGAATGCGCTGCGGGCGGCGGTGTCGCCGGTGAGTTCGGCAAGCAACCACGCCGTCGGGTAGCCGAGAAAGCCATAAACCCCCGTGGTGCACGGGAAGGCGGCTTGTGCGCAGTCCGGTTGACCTTGAATATCGTTGTGGTTCGGCCCGTTCAGCGTGCCCCACGCCTTCGGTACGCTCGTTGCCTCGTAATACGCCCGATTCGACTGCAACCCGCTCGACTTCCACGGCAGTAGCTGATGCGACGGCGAAATGAACACATCCGACGAGCCGTTGACGAAGAACACCGAACCCGTGCTCAGGGTCCGGGTGTCGGCACAGGTGCCCGAGCACCAGATCTGGGCGGGTAGGTCGAACGGAATCGCGGTCTCGATCGCCCCGGCCGATTTGATCATCGCGTTGAGAACGCCGTTCGCGCCCTGCGAATGCCCCAACGCACCGACCGCCGCCGTGTCCAGCTTGCCGAAGAATTCGCTCGACGGATCCCGCGCCCGGTCCAGCAGATAGGTCAGCGACGACAGAATGTCGACCCCGGACCCGGTCTGCTTATTCTCCGTCGCGATCACGACAAATCCCCACGACGCCAAATGCCGTAGCAGATAGCCATATTGGCTCGGCACCGCGTCGGTACCGTCACCCCACACCACGATCGGATGCCGAGTAGCGCCGAGATCGCTCGGGTACCAGATGTCGTACTTCGCCCCGGTCGAATCACAACAACCGAACCCGATCTCTTCGGCGACCGCCCACGGCCCGGTCTGGAAGTAGGTCGACTCGACTCCGTCGGCGGGCACATAGGCCGCCGGATCCGCCTGCGCAGCACCACCCGCCACAAACCAGCCGATCAACCCCACCGATACCGCCATACGGACCAACCCACCCCAGCGATTCATATGCCGGAGTATAAGGACCGCTCGACCCGAAACCCTGTCGGGTTGCCGACCATCGCGACGAACTGGTCCGTCGGTACGCCCCCGATGCGCGCCCATCTGCTGGTCGTGGAGCGCCGACTCACGGGCGGTGGCTTGCTGCGCACTCTTCGCGGCGGCGGGTGATTGCCGGGAGCGCGCGTGCAGGACGTAGGCTCGAACATTGTGCCGAACACGTCTGTACCCACCGATGACCAGTCGGAACGCGACTCCGATGTCCGTCGAGCGAGCGACCCGAACTACTTGGTCGGGCTCGATCTCAATGGGCGGCGTGTCGTCGTGGTCGGCGGCGGGACGGTGGCGCAGCGCAGGCTCGGGTTGTTGATCGCGTCCGGGGCGGACGTGCATGTGGTCAGTCGTGAAGTCACCCCGGCGGTGGAGGGGATGGCCACGTCCGGGCAGCTCACGGTGGCGTTGCGCGCCTATGCCGACGGCGATCTGGATGGCGCCTGGTATGCGATCGCATGCACCGACGAACCGGAGACCAATGCGGCCGTGGTCGAGGAGGCCACGCGGCGGCGGATCTTCTGTGTGCGCGCCGACGTGGCTCGGCTCGGCACCGCGGTAACTCCCGCGACCGCTCGTCACGACGGCCTCACCCTCGGTGTGCTGGCCGGTGGTCAGCATCGGCGCTCCGCGGCGGTGCGCAATGCGCTGCTCGACGCGCTGCAATCGGGTGTGGTGACCGATGATTCGACACCGATCGCCCCGGGGGTCGCGCTGGTCGGCGGCGGTCCGGGCGATCCGGACCTGATCACGGTGCGCGGCCGCCGCCTGCTCGGGCGCGCGAATCTCGTTGTCGCGGACCGGCTCGCACCGCCGGAACTGCTGGCCGAACTCGGGCCCGATGTCGAGGTGATCGATGCGGCGAAGATCCCGTACGGGCGGGCGATGGCGCAGGAGGCGATCAATTCCGCGTTGATCGAGGGCGCGAAGGCCGGCAAGTTCGTGGTGCGGCTCAAAGGCGGCGACCCGTACGTCTTCGGCCGTGGCTATGAGGAACTCGAGGCCTGCGTCGAGGCGGGCGTCCCGGTGACCGTAGTGCCCGGCATCACCAGCCCCATCTCCGTCCCCGCCGCCGCGGGCATCCCGGTGACCCATCGCGGCGTCACCCACGAATTCGTGGTGGTGAGCGGCCACGTCGCACCCGACCATCCGGATTCGCTGGTCGACTGGCCGGCCCTAGCGCGGCTGCGCGGCACCATCGTGTTGATGATGGCGGTCGAGCGCATCGAACAATTCGCGACCGTCCTGATCGAGGGCGGCCGTCCCGCCGACACCCCGGCCACCGTGATCCAGGAGGGGACCCTGCGCACCCAGCGCGTCCTGCGCGCCGACCTCGGCACCGTCGCCGCCCGCGTTCGCGACGAAGGCATCCGCCCACCCGCGATCGTCGTCATCGGCCCCACCGCAGGCTTCTCGGCCGATTCGGTCGATCCGCGAGCCGAGTCGTCGGCCGAATAGCAGACCATTGGGGTACGTAACAACGCTCAGTGGGTTTCGCTATGACTGTGCGAATCGCGCCCGCGCGGACGCAGGCGCGGATTCCGTATCAATTACAGTGGCTCATCGTGCTCGATAAACCCGCTGCGACGATGCAGTACCCGGTGACGCAGCGGGCCTTCGGGCTCGCGATTCTCGTGCTGAGCGGGCTGCAGCTGATGGTTGTGCTCGACGGCACGGTAGTGATCTTCGCGCTGCCCCGGCTGCAGCAGGAGATGGGGATGACCAGCGCGGGGGCCGCGTGGACGGTGACCTCGTACGGACTGACCTTCGCCGGTCTCATGCTGCTCGGCGGGCGACTCGGCGATGCGTTCGGACGTAAGCGGATGCTGATTGTCGGCGTCGGATTGTTCACGGTCGCGTCGCTGCTTTGTGGGCTCGCGCAGGGTGAGGCCATGCTGATCGCAGCACGCGCGGTGCAGGGTGCGGGTGCCGCGATCGCGGCGCCGACGGCATTCGCGCTGGTGGCAACGACTTTCGCACCCGGAAAGGCGCGCAATCAGGCGATCGCGTTCGTCGGCTCGATGGTCGGTATCGGATCCGTCGGCGGTCTGGTGGTCGGCGGTGCGCTGACCCAGCTGTCCTGGCGCTGGATCTTCCTGATCAATGTGCCGATCGGCACATTGATCATCCTCGGTGCGCTCTCGCAGCTCGCGGACACCGAACACCATCGGTCCGCACTCGATATCCGTGGCGCGGTGCTCGGCACCGTGGCCTGCGCCTCGATCGTGTTCGGCGCGACCGAGGGGCCGGAAATGGGCTGGGGCAGTCCGGCGATCATCGGTGCGCTGGTGGCGGGCGCGGTGCTGCTCATCGTCTTCGTGGTCGTGGAGCGCGCCGTCGAGGATCCGCTGCTGCCGTGGTCGCTGTTCGACAGCCGCGATCGGGTCACCACGTTCATGTTGATCTTCCTGGCCGGTGGTGTGCTCGGCGCGATGACATTCTTCGTCGCGCAGTTCCTGCAGAACGTGCTCGGCTACGGTCCGCTGGTGGCCGGTGTCGCATCCATTCCGTTCACGATCGGGATCGGCGTGGGCGGCGCGCTGGCCTCCAAGGCGGCATTGTTGATCGCACCGCGCTGGCTGCTGTGTGGCGCGGCGTTCGTGCTGGCCACCGGGCTGCTGGTCGGTTCGCAGCTCAATGGCGGCGTGAACTACCTGACCACCCTGCTGCCGCTGTTGATCGTGATCGGTTTCGGGGTCGGCGTCGCGATGGTGCTCGCGCCGCTGTGCGTGCTCGTCGGTGTGCCGCCGTCCGATATCGGCCCGCTGTCGGCGGTGGGGCAGATGTTCATGAGTTTGGCGACGCCGGTATTCATCGGTCTGCTCACCCCGATCGCTGCCTCGCGCACGATGTCGATGGGCGGCCGCGCCGGAAATGCCGCGGATATGAACGAGGCCGAGATCTTCGCGCTCGGCAGCGGGTACACGTTGGTTCTCGCGGTCTGCTCGCTGGTGGCGGTTGCGGCGGGCTTCATCGCGCTGACGCTGCGCTTTACACCGCATCAACTGGCTGAGGCACAGCACGCACAGGAAGAATCCCAGCGGACCGGGTCCATGCCGGTCGTGCCGCGGACCGGGCCGATTCCGATCATCCGTCGGTCTGACTACAGTGGCTGACTGTGCCAGACAATCCCACCGCGACGCGCTACCCGGTGACGCGGCGGGCCTTCGGACTCGCGATCCTCGTGCTGAGCGGGTTACAGCTGATGGTCGTGCTCGACGGAACCGTGGTGATTCTCGCGCTGCCCCGACTACAGGACGAACTGGGACTATCGAGTTCGGGTAGCGCCTGGATGGTCACCGCCTACGGCCTGCCGTTCGCGGGGCTGATGTTGCTCGGCGGCCGGATCGGCGACTCCTTCGGCCGCAAGCCCATGTTCATCGCGGGCGTCGCGCTGTTCACACTGGCCTCACTGTTGTGCGGGCTCGCGCAGAACGAGGGGATGCTGATCGGGGCCCGCGCTATCCAGGGCACCGGCGCGGCGCTCGCGGCCCCAACGGCACTGGCCTTGGTGGCGACCACCTTCGCACCCGGCCGGGTGCGCAATCAGGCGATCGCGATCTTCGGCTCCATGATGGCGGTCGGCTCGGTCGGCGGGTTGGTGATCGGCGGTGCGCTCACCGAGGTGAGCTGGCGGTGGATATTCCTGATCAATGTGCCGATCGGTGCGTTGATCCTGTGGGGTGCGTGCTACCAACTGCGCGATACCGCCCACCACCGACTACCCCTGGACGTGCGCGGTGCGGTGCTCGGCACGGCGGCGTGCGCGTCCTTGGTATTCGGCGCGACCGAAGGACCCGAATTCGGTTGGGACAGTCCAGTGATCATCGGCTCGCTGGTGGCCGGTGTGGTATTGCTGATCTGCTTCGTCTTCGCCGAACGATGGGTCGGCAATCCCTTATTACCCTGGTCGCTATTCGATAGTCGCGACCGCAACGCGACCTTCTGCGCGATCCTGCTGGCCAGCGGAGTGCTCGGCGCGACAACCTATTTCGCGGGTCTGTTCGTGCAGAATGTCGTCGGATACAGCCCGTTGGTCGCCGGGCTCGCTTTCATCCCGTTCACGATCGGCGCGGGTATCGGCACCGCCCTCGCATCGAAACTGGCGATGACCGTCGCACCGCGCTGGTTGTTGAGCGGTGCCGCGGCGACTATGGTCGCCGGATTGCTGTTCGGCTCGACTCTGGATCGGGGTGTGCAGTATCTGCCGACGCTGCTCGTGCTGTTCATCGTGATCGGTTTCGGTATCGGTGTGGCCGTGGTGGTTGTCCCGCTGTGTGTGCTGGTGGATGTGCCGCCGAACAATATCGGCCCATTGACGGCAATCGGCCAGATGTTCATGAATTTGGGCACGCCGGTCGCGATCGGGCTGCTCGCACCGGTCGCCGCCTCACGCACCGTGGCACTCGGTGGCAACACCGGCAAGCCCACCGGTATGACTCCGGCGCAGCTCGATGCCCTCGGCAGCGGTTATACGCTGGTGCTTTTCATCGCCGCGATCGGCGCGCTGCTCGTCGGTCTGGTGGCGCTGACCTTGCGTTACACCGCCGCCGAGGTGGGACGTGCGCAGCATGCGAAGGAAGCTGCCAAGCAGGGGTGAACCTGCTCGGCCGTCAGTTCACAGGCGGCCTGCGACCTTGCGCGGGGTGACGCGGACGATCACGCGGGGTCCGTCGTTGACGGAGGCGGGGTTGAATTCGACGTACGGGAGTCCGTGGTAGTGGGCCGACAGCTCGTTCGGGAGCGCCTTATCCGGATCGGGCGTCAGCGTGGCGGTACCGCGAATCTCCGCGTACACATACGGATTCTCCGGCGGATTGATCATGACGGTGATCCGCGGGTCGCGGGCGAGGTTCTTGCCCTGCTGCCGATCGACGGTGGTGGAGAACAGCAGGTCGTCGCCGTCGCGCTTGAGCCATATGACGGTCAGATGCGGTTGTCCGTTCGGCCCGATGGTGGCCGCGGTCGCGTACACCTTCGCCTCGTCCAGATACTTCTTCAACTCATCGGAAAGCACAGCACTCGTCATGCGAAAGTGAAACGTCCGGCCGATCAAGAACATTCCCGATCAATCGACTGCTCAGTCCACGTACCCGTCGGCAATCGTCAGCACCTGGTCGAGGATCGCGAGGCCCTCCTTCGCCTCCGCCTCGCCGATGATGCACGGCGGAACCACATGCAGCCGATTGAAATTGACGAACAGCAGCAGCCCTGCCGCCGTCGCCGCGGCGACCGTTTCGGACATCGCGGCGCTGGTGCCGCCGTAGGGGGCGAGCGGTTCGCGGGTTTCCCTGTTCCGCACCAGTTCCAGCGCCCAGAACACGCCGGTGCCGCGCACATCGCCGATGCTGGGATGGCGTTCGGCGAGTTCGTGCAGACCGGGACCGAGTACCTGCGCGCCGATGTCGGCGGCGTTCTCGACGATGTGCTCGTCCCGCATTGCGTTGATGGTGGCGACGGCGGCGGCCGTCGCGAGCGGATGACCCGAATAGGTCAGCCCACCCGGGTACGGGCGATCATCGAAGGTCGCCGCGATGGCCGGGCTGATGGCGACGCCGCCGAGTGGCACGTAACCGGAGTTCACGCCCTTGGCGAAGGTGATCAGGTCGGGGATGACACCGTCGAAATGCTCGATGGCGAACCACTTTCCGGTGCGGCCGAAACCCGACATCACTTCGTCGGCGATGAAGATGATGCCGTACTTGTCGCACAGCGCCCGGACACCTGCCAGGTATCCCGGCGGGGGCACCATGATTCCCGCTGTGCCGGGGATGGATTCGAGCACGATCGCGGCGATCGTGCCCGGCCCCTCGAAGACGATGGTCTGCTCGAGGTGCGCCAAAGCGCGTTCGGCTTCCTCGGATTCGGTGCTGGCGTGGAATTGCGAGCGGTACAGGAACGGGCCGAAGAAGTGGACGACGCCGCTGTTGCCGTGGTCGTTGGGCCAGCGTCGCGGGTCGCCGGTGAGGTTGATCGCGGTCTCGGTGCCGCCGTGGTAGGACCGGTAGCGGGAGAGCACCTTGTAGCGACCGGTATGTAGGCGCGCCATTCGGACCGCGTGCTCCACGGCGTCGGCGCCGCCGTTGGTGAAGAAGATCTTGTTCAGCTCGCCCGGGGTCCGCTCGGCGATGAGCCGAGCGGCCTCGGAACGGGCGTCGTTGACGTGCTGCGGTGCCACGGTGCACAGTTTGGCGGCCTGCTCCTGTATCGCGGCAACGACTTTCGGATGCTGGTGACCGATATTGGTGTTCACCAGTTGCGAGGAGAAGTCGAGCAGGCGGCGGCCGTCACCGTCCCACACGTAGCAGCCCTGGGTCGCAGCGATGGTCATCGGCGTGCGGTGCGCCTGTGCGGACCAGGAGTGGAAGACGTGGCGGCGGTCGAGCTCGTAGGCCCGCGCTGCGGCGTCCGGTGTCAAATCGTTCGGGAGCGTCATCGGCAATTCTCCTGCGTGACTTGATGACTGGCTACTTGTTCTGGGGGAACCCGAGTTCGAGCCCGCCGTGGCTCGGATCGAGCCAGCGCGTCGTGACCGCCTTGCCGCGGGTGAAGAAGTGCACGCCCTCGGTGCCGTGTGCATGCGAATCGCCGAACAGCGAGTTCTTCCAGCCGCCGAAGCTGTAGTAGGCCATGGGCACCGGGATCGGCACATTGATGCCGACCATGCCGACCTCCACCTCATTGTGGAAGCGCCGGGCCGCGCCGCCGTCATTGGTGAAGATCGCGGTGCCGTTGCCGTAGGGGTTGGCGTTGATGAGGGCCAGCGCCTCGTCATAGCTGTCGACGCGCACGACCGACAGGACCGGGCCGAAGATTTCGTCGGTGTAGACACTCATTTCGGTGCCGACGTGATCGAGAATCGTTGGTCCGAGCCAGAATCCGTCCGCCGCACCGTCGGCCCGGATACCGCGTCCGTCGAGAACGACAGTGGCACCGGCGGATGCGCCCGCATCGATATAGGAAGCGACGCGATCACGGTGCTCACGGGTCACCAGCGGGCCCATATCGGTATTACGCGTGCCGTCGCCGGTCTTGATGGTTTCGGCGCGCTCGGTGATCTTGGCGACCAGTTCGTCGCCGACCGCACCGACCGCGAGCACCACGCTGATCGCCATACAACGCTCACCCGCGGAGCCGAATCCGGCATTCACCGCGGCGTCGGCGGCCAGATTCAGATCGGCATCGGGCAACACGACCATATGGTTCTTGGCGCCACCGAGCGCCTGTACGCGCTTACCGTTGGCAGTACCGCGCTGGTAGACATATTTCGCGATGGGCGTCGAGCCGACGAACGAGACGGCCTTGATATTCGGATTGTCGAGTAGTTCGTCGACCGCGACCTTATCGCCCTGCAGCACATTGAAAACCCCTGCGGGCAAACCGGCCTCGTGCCACAGTTCGGCCAGCCACAGCGACGAGGACGGATCCTTCTCACTCGGCTTGAGCACCACGGTATTTCCGGCGGCGATCGCGATCGGGAAGAACCACATCGGCACCATCGCCGGGAAATTGAACGGCGATATCACCGCGACCGGGCCCAGCGGCTGGCGGATCGAGAAGATATCCACCTTCGTCGACGCGTTCTCGGTGAACCCGCCCTTGATCAGATGCGGGACACCACAGGCGAATTCGACCACCTCGAGGCCGCGGGCCACCTCGCCGAGCGCATCGGAGCGTACCTTGCCGTGCTCGGCGGTGATCAGCTCGGCCAGCTCTTCCTTGCGCTCGTTGAGCAGTTCGCGGAACCGGAACAGGATCTGGCTGCGTCGCGCCAGCGAGGTGTCGCGCCAATCCGGGAACGCCGCCTTGGCCGATTCGATCACCGCCCTGGCATCTTCGACACTGGCCAGCGCGACCTGCCCGGTCACCACCCCGGTCGCCGGGTTCGTCACCGGCGCGGATGCCGAACTCGCGCCAGCGAAGGGTTTGCCGTCCAGCCAGTGCGCGATTGTCTGCATATCTCCTCGATTCGATCTATGAGCGTGCATGCGGGTGGGTGTTGTCTACCGCTGAACTATTCGGTGCCGATCCCCGTTGTCCCGGCGAGCACCGGGATCCAGAGTGCGCCGGGGAGCGGTACCGCGCGCACGACTTCATCGGATCCCGGAGTTCGCCGGGGCGGGGGTGTCACCTGGTTGTGTCGGCCGGGCTGCCGGGTGTCGGGCTGGCGGTGACGCCTGATTCGGCAGTTGGGCGGTGCACTGGTGGTGACGATTTGTCGGGATGCTGTTGTGACCCCAACTCTGCACCATGGGCCGGACATATCACGCCGACGATCTGTATGCGATTTCGAATTTCGTATTACGATTTGTCGAGTGTTGCTCTCCGTTGCCGATGTGCTGGCCATGCCCGTGGTGCGCGCGGGGGAGCCGCAGGTCGTCGGCGGGGGATCGCTGGATCGGCCGGTGCGGTGGGTGCACGTCAGTGACCTGCCGGATGTCGCCGAACTGCTGGTCGGCGGGGAGTTGATGCTGACCACGGGGTTGGCGTTGACCGGTGGTGACGAATCGACGATCGCCTATCTGCGTTCGCTGGCCGCCGCGGGCGTGGCCGGGCTGGCCGTTGAGCTCGGCGAGGCCGTGCCGGAATTGCCGCGAGTGGTTTCGGAGATGGCCGATGTGCTCGAGCTGCCGGTGATCGCACTGCATCGTGTCACCCGATTCGTGGAGATCACCGAGGCGGTGCACCGGGTGATCGTGGCCGACCAATACGCCGAACTGGAATTCGCGCGCACCGTGCACGAGACGTTCACCGAGTTGAGTGTGCGCCGGGCCTCGCTGGCCGAGATCGTCAAGACCGCCGCAGGCATGCTCGATTCCTCGGTGGTGCTGGAGGATCTGGCGCACCGGGTACTGGCGCTCACCGCCCGACACATCACCACCTCGGCGATCCTGGAGAACTGGGAGACCACCTCGCGACTGCTGCCCGACGGATGGGATGTGGTTGCGGTGGGCCCGCATACCCAGCGGTGGGGTCGGCTGATCCTGCGGTCGAGCCGGGTCCCGACGCCGCGGGCCCGGATGGTGCTCGAGCGCGCGGCGCAGACCCTGACCCTGCATCGGATGATCGACAAGGACCGCTTCGGCCTGCATCGGCAGGCACAGACCGGACTCATCGACGATATGGTCAACGGCCGCGTGCTCGACGAGCGCGATGCGCAGGCCAGGGCGGCTGCGCTCGGTCTGCTGACCCGCCGGGTGAACTACGTTCCGCTCGGGATAGCCGTTGCCGCCCTTGCCGAAACCGATCAGGTCGCCAGGCAGCGTCGCAGTGCGGGCGTGCTGGACGCGGTGACCCACGGTCTCGGTCTGGCGAAGGCGACCGCATTGACCGCCGCCGAGCACGGCGATCGGGTCAGTATGGTGCTCGCGGTCGGGCGCAGCGCCGATCTCGACGAAACGCTCCGTACCGTCTGCACGGCGATCAGCGCCGAGGTGCGGCGGGTGGACGGGGTACATCGCGTGGTCATCGGCGTTGGTGCCGAAGCGGATTCGCTGCTGGATACCGCGCGTGAGTTGGCGCATGCGGCGCACGTCGGCGAGGTCGCGCTATCGCTGGAATCGTCGGTGTCCGATTCGCCGCGCTCCCGGGGCCCCGCGTCACGCTCGGCTACCGCCTCCGGGCCCGCCGCTCGTGCGCGGCCGTTCTATCGCAGCGGCGATATCCGGTTGCGCGGCTTGCTCTCGTTGATCCGCAACGAACCCGGTGTGCAGAGCTTCGCCGAAACGGAGCTGAGTGCGTTGCTGCGCTACGACATTCGGCATGCCGCCGATCTCACGCGCACGCTGCGGCAATTCCTCGACGTGGCGGGCAATAAGACCGAACTCGCGAAGCGACTCAATATCAGCCGACCAACCCTCTACGACCGACTCGCCCGCATCGAGCGGATCCTCGACGTCGACCTCGAGGACGGCGAATCCCGCACCTCGCTACACACCGCCCTGCTCATTCGCGACCTGTCCGCCGACTCCGACAGGCTCTAGTGCCGAACCGCAGCGGATTCGCCTGTGCTGCAGGCAAGTCCGCGGCTGGTCGCGTGGTAGCCATCAGCGACTTCGCTCACGCGGGAGCTGGTCGATCGTTGGATGGCCTCAGCCGGGAAGCGGCCCGGGCGCGTGATGAGACCGCGGCTCGCGCGAACCTCGCCATCGAATTGGCCGCCCGCACCGCGTCGCCGCGTGAGCATCCTCGGGAACATTCGTGGGCGCGGGTGGGTTGGCTCGGGGCATGACAACAGTCGGATTGATCGGTAGCGGCAATATCGGTAGCACTTTGGCTCGATTGGCCGTGGATGCCGGTCTCGACGTGGTGCTCAGCAACTCGCGCGGCCCCGAGACGCTGGCCGATCTGGTGGCCGAACTCGGCCCGCGCGCCCGGGCCGCCACTGCCGAGGAGGCCGCCGCGGCGGGCGATATCGTCGTGGTCACCGTGCCGCTGAAGAACTACCGTCAAGTACCGGTTGCCCCGCTCGCGGGCAAGGTCGTGATCGACACCAATAACTACTATCCCGACCGCGACGGCACCTTCGCCGAGATCGAGGCAGGTACCGCCACCAGCAGCGAACTGCTGCAGCAGCATCTGCCGACCTCGAAGGTCGTCAAGGCGTTCAACAACATCTACTACCCGCACCTCGCCGCCCTCGCCCGCCCCGCCGGTTCTCCCGACCGCACCACACTCCCGATCGCGGGCGATGACGCCGACGCGAAAACCGCTGCCGCCCAATTCCTCGACGCCATCGGCTACGACATCGTCGACGCGGGCTCGTTGAGCGAGGGCTGGCGCTCCCAACCCAACACCCCCGTCTACGGTGACCCCTACGCCGAAGCCCTCCCATTCTGGGAGCACGAGGCCGCGCCCGCCGACGCCGAAAAGGTCCGCGACGCGCTCGCAGCGGCCCAGCGCTGAGCGGCTGCTCAGGGTTGGCGGCCGCATAGTCATCGGGCTTCTCGCATTGGTTGCACGCAAGTTGTGTGAGGGAGGCAATGGGTGTGCGAGGACATCCCCTATGTGTCTCTTACCATCGGACGGGCTGAACCAGCGCGGCCGCACCGCCGGACTCGACACCGGTTTTGTCCACAGCCCCCGAGTTATCCACATTCCTAGGTTGGGGCTTACGGCTGCGCACGCCCGCTGTGGAACATCGAAACGTGGACTTACCGAAGACGATCTCCCGACAGGCCGCGCTGCGGGCGGGCTTCGCCGGTCGTGAACTGGGTGGACGAGCTTGGCAGCGAGTGTGTCGCGGACAGTACGTCAACGCGTGTGATGTCGGTGAATTGAATGCCGCGCAAAGGCATTTGATACTCACCCGGGCTGTCGCCGCAGGCGCAAGTTCCGCTGCGGTCGTCAGTCACGTCTCCGCGGCGATCGTGCACGGGTTGCCGGAGTGGTTCATCCCGCTGACTCGGGTGCATCTGACCCGCAACCGAAGAACCGGTGCGCGCATCGGTCCTCGAATCGTGGTGCATGCCGCGCTGACCGAACCCGACGAGGTCGTACCGATCGGCGAGCTGCGGGTAACGACGGTCGCCCGCACGATCATCGACCTCGCCAGAACCGTTCCGTTCGAACAAGCGGTGGTAGTCGGCGATGCCGCGTTGCGTCTCGGCCGGACTTCCCGTGCCGAACTAGCCGATCAGCTGATGCGCGCGACGGGTCGTCCCGGTTGCCCCGCCGCGCGGCGTGTCATCGAGTTCCTCGACGGTCGATCCGAGAGCCCCGGCGAATCGCGAAGCCGCGTCGTATTGCACACCGCAGGCTTCCCGGCACCGGAGTTGCAGCCCACCATCGTGGGCGCAGCGGGAGAATTCGTCGCCCGTGTCGACTTCCTGTTTCCGGCCCTGGGCGTCATCGGCGAGTTCGACGGGATGGTCGAGTATCGCGACGGAGCCCACCGATCAGCCGAGTCGGTCGTCATCGCCGACCAGATCCGCGAAGACGCCTTGCGCGCCCTCGGCTGGATGGTCGTCCGCTGGATCTGGTCGGACCTCGACAACCCGGAGCGCTGGCTTACCCGCCTCACCCGCGCCGCCGACATTGCCCACCACACCCACCGAGCCGGCACCTGGCTACCGACCGAACCGATCTGAGCGGCCGCACAACCCCTGCCGAGAGCCGGGCTGCCGACGGAGGGATTCGAGCTGACGCACATCCAGTGGGCACCTCGCACAGGCGCAACGTATGTGCGGAGCGCGCTGGATACGCGTCAGCCTTGGCGAGACGCGGCGGGCGGATGCTCAGGTGATGACGAGGAGTTCGGTGGGGGAGGCGATTTCGGTGCGAAGGCCGGATTTGGTCGCGATGCGGGCGACGGCGCGGATATCGGTGGGGTCGGCGCGGGTGAGAACGAGGGCACGGGCGAGCAGACCCTTGTGGTGTTTGTTGAAGTGGCTGACCACGGTTCGCGAGCCGTCGGGGTGTTCGGTGAGGACGTTGGCGGTGATCGCATCGGGGATGCGGCCGAGCTGCTGGTAGGTGCCCGATCGGAGGTCGATGACGAGTTCGCCCCTGGCTTCGGCGTGCAAGGCGTCGGGAAGGACATCGCGCCAGATGGCGGAAAGGGTCGGCAGGCCAGGGAGTTTGGATCCGCCGGAGAGCCGGTAGGCGGGGATGAGGTCGTCGGCGCGGACCGCGCCGAACAGTGCCGAGCCGATGCCGAGGCGCGCATAGGCCTTGGCGCGTTGCACCTTCGTGAAGGAGCGGGCATCGAGCGCGTCGTAGAGGACACCGGTGTAGCGCTCCAGCGCGGCCCGGGTCGCGGAGGTGCGCAACGTCGCATTGCGGGCGATCTCGGCATCTGCCCCCTTGCCGAGGCCGAGTACCGCACGCGCGGCGTCCGGGTCGGCGGCCAGTGTGACGACCTCGTCGATCAGACGGTCGCGCACCGCCGTGAGCTGCGGCATCGCCAGCGACTCCAGCTCTAGTGGCGCGGCGGTTCCACCGTCGGACTTGGTTTCGGAAGGAGGCAGCAGGACCAGCACGAGCGGATACGGTAATGCGTTGCAGGCATCGCTCGGCCAGCGACTACCCTGTCGTTCCGTGATCACCCGCCTCTCCCACCTGTTCCTGCGTACCCTGCGCGACGATCCCGCCGACGCCGAGGTGCCCAGTCACAAACTCCTCGTCCGCGCCGGATATGTGCGGCGCATCGCCCCTGGCGTGTACTCGTGGCTGCCGCTGGGCCTGCGGGTGCTGCGGCGGGTCGAGGATGTCGTGCGGGAGGAGATGAACGCCATCGGCGCGCAGGAGATCTCGTTGCCCGCGCTGCTGCCGCGCGATCCGTACGAGACCACCAATCGGTGGACCGAATACGGCGACGGCCTGTTCCGGCTGCAGGACCGCAAGGGCGCGGACTATCTGCTCGGCCCCACCCACGAGGAGCTTTTCGCGCTCACCGTGAAGGGTGAATACAGCTCGTACAAGGATCTTCCGGTCACGCTGTACCAGATCCAGACCAAATACCGCGATGAGGAGCGTCCCCGCGCGGGCATCCTGCGCGGGCGCGAATTCATCATGAAGGACTCCTATTCCTTCGATCTCGACGGAGACGGGCTCAAGGCCAGCTACAACGCGCACCGCGAGGCATACCAGCGCATCTTCAACCGGCTCGATGTCGAGTACGTCATCGTCGCGGCCACCTCGGGTGCGATGGGCGGCAGTGCCTCGGAGGAATTCCTCGCCGACAGTCCGGTCGGCGAGGACACCTACGTCGTGTGCCGGGAGTCCGGGTACGCGGCGAATGTGGAAGCGGTGGTCACCCCCGCTGCCGAGTCGCGGCCGATCGAGGGTCTGCCCGCGGCGGTCGTACACGACACTCCGAACACCCCGACCATCGCGACGCTGGTGGATTGGGCCAACGGTGCGGGCATCTCCGACCGGCCCATCACCGCCGCCGACACCCTGAAGAACATCATGGTGAAGCTGCGCCATCCGGACGGTAAGACGGAACTGCTCGGTATCGGCATTCCCGGTGACCGCGAGGTCGACGACAAGCGCCTCAGCGCGTCGGTCGAACCCGCCGAGGTGGAACTGCTCACCGAGGCCGATTTCGCCGCCAACCCGTTCCTGGTGAAGGGCTATATCGGCCCGAAGTCGCTGCAGGCCAACGGTGTTCGCTACCTGGTCGACCCGCGCATCGGCACCGGCACCAGCTGGATCACCGGTGCCGATGAGCCGGGCAAACATGTCGTCGGCTTGGTCGCCGGCCGCGACTTCACCCCCGACGGCACCATCGAGGCCGCCGAGGTGCGCGACGGTGATCCCTCGCCCGACGGTCGTGGCGTTCTGGTAGCCGCGCGTGGCATCGAGATCGGCCACATCTTCCAGCTCGGCAACAAGTACACCGACGCCTTCGAGGTGGATGTGCTCGGCGAGAACGGCAAGCCGGTGCGGCTCACCATGGGCTCCTACGGCGTCGGTGTCTCGCGCATGGTGGCGGTCATCGCCGAACAGCAGCACGATGACAAGGGCCTGCGCTGGCCGCGCGAGGTCGCGCCGTTCGATGTGCACGTGGTCATCGCCAACAAGGACGACTCCTCGCGCGAAGGCGGTGAACAGGTCGCGGCGCTGCTGGATGCGGCCGGACTCGAGGTCGTGCTCGACGACCGCAAGGCCTCCCCCGGCGTGAAGTTCAAGGATTCCGAGCTGATCGGTGTCCCGTTGATCGTGGTCGTCGGACGTGGCTGGGTCGAGGGCAAGGTCGAGATCCGCGATCGCTTCACCGGTGAGTCCATCGAGGTCCCCGCCGATTCGGTGGTCGAATCGGTGCTCGCGCAGGTGCGCGGCGAGCGGTAGCCCCGACAACCGGCAGCAGCCCGGTCGACTGTGGCAATGCTGATGACAGCAGCCGAGTCGACCGGGCTTCCCACGTTTGCCCTGACCTACGGTTCCGTAGGCACGATTCGTGGCCGGCGGTATTCGCGGACCCGCTCCAGGCTGCTGTTACTCGCTGGTAAGTTAGCGGCATGACGAGCACCGACGCGTTGTTGTTCAACCCCGCCACCTATGACCCGAAGCAGTTCGACGCCGAGACGCGACGGCTGCTCAAGGCGACCATCGAGTGGTTCGAATCGCGGGGTAAGCGGCAGTTGCTTGCCGATGATGCCGACGCGGTGTGGGTGTCGGAGTTCCTCGAGTTCGTCAAGAAGGAGAAGCTGTTCGCGACCTTCCTGACGCCGGCCGCCTACGCCGACGGCGATGAGAACCGGCGCTGGGACGCGGCGCGCAATGCGGCGCTGTCGGAGATCTTCGGGTTCTACGGGTTGGCGTACTGGTACGCCGAACAGGTCACCATCCTGGGCCTCGGCCCGATCTGGCAGAGCGATAACGAGGCCGCCAAGAAGCGTGCCGCCGCCGATCTCGCTGACGGTCAGGTGATGGCATTCGGTCTGTCCGAGCGTGACCACGGCGCCGATATCTATAACACCGACCTGATCCTGACGCCGACCGAACCGGGCAGCGCGGATGCCGAAGCCGGAATTCTGTTCCGCGCCAACGGCGTCAAGTACTACATCGGCAACGGTAATGTCGCGTCGATGGTGTCGGTGTTCTCCCGCCGAGCCGATATCGAGGGCGCGGACGGCTATATCTGGTTCGCCGCCGACAGCCGCCACGACAACTACGAACTCATCGACAATGTCATCCACGGCCAGTTGTATGTGAGCACCTTCGCACTGCACGACTACCCGGTGACCGCCGCCGATATCCTGTCCACCGGTCCCGAGGCCTTCTCCGCCGCGCTGAACACCGTGAACGTCGGCAAGTTCAACCTGTGCCACGGCAGTATCGGCATGGTCGAGCACTCGTTCCACGAGGCCATCACGCACTCGAACAACCGCATTCTCTACGGCCGAGCCGTCACCGAATTCCCGCATGTGCGAACGAATTTCGTGGATGCCTATGCGCGCATCGTCGCGATGAAGCTGTTCAGCGACCGCGCCGTCGACTACTTCCGCAGCGCCAGTCTCGAGGACCGCCGCTATCTGCTGTTCAACCCGATGACGAAGTCCAAGGTGACTTCCGAGGGTGAGACCGTCATGACACTGCTGCTGGATGTGCTGGCCGCCAAGGGATTCGAGAAGAACACCTACTTCGCCCAGGTCGCCCGTTATATCGGCACGCTGCCCCGGCTGGAGGGCACGGTCCACGTCAATGTCGGCCAGATCCTGAAGTTCATGCCGAACTACCTGTTCAACCCGAAGGACTACCCGGAGATCGGTACCCGTGTCGACGCGGCCGACGACGAGTTCTTCTTCCGGCAGGGCCCGGCTCGTGGTGCGGGCAAGGTGCAGTTCGCCGACTGGACCCCGGTCTACGACAAGCACACCGACGTCGCGAACGTCGCCCGCTTCTACGAGCAGGCGCAGTCCCTACGCACCCTGCTGACCGCAGCCGCGCCCGATGCCGACCAGCAGAAGGACCTGGACTTCATGCTGACCATCGGCCACCTGTTCTCCCTGGTGGTCTACGGTCAGCTGATCCTGGAGCAGGCCGCCATCACCGGCCTGGACCGCGACGTGCTCGACCAGATCTTCGACTTCCAGATCCGCGATTTCAATGGCCACGCCACCACCCTCTACGGCAAGCCCTCCGCCACCCCCGACCAACAAGCCTGGGCCGCCTCCGCCCTGCGCCCCCCGGTCGCCGACCACCCCCGCTTCAACCGCATCTGGACCCAGGTCGCCGCCTACGACGGCACCTACGAAATGCGCCCCTAACCGACAATTCCCCGCGTCCGGCATGGCTTGCCGTGCCGGGTTCGGGCTGTCGTGTCCGGTTTGATTTGCCGTGCCGGGTCGGGCTGCCGTGTCCAGTTCGGCCTGTCGCGTCCGCCTTGGCTCGCTGCGCCTGTTCGGCCTATCGCGCTCGGTTCGGCCCGCCGTACCCCGCCTTTGCCTCGCCGTACCCGGCTCGGGTCGCCGAGCACGGGTTCACTCGATGCGCATGGATTGGCTCGCCGCGCAGGAATTCGCGGACGAAACGGTGCGCGGCGCGCTGACAAGTGCGCGGCAGAGCGGGTCAGGCCTTGCCGGGGAAGGCGACGGTGGGCGGGTTGGCGCCGAGGATTGATTGCCAGGTGGCGAGGCGGAGGGCGCATTCGGTGAGGGCGTCTACGCCCATCCTGCGGATGGGTTCGGAGGCGCCGTTTTCGACGACCGAGCGCCAGGCGACGGCGGTGTCGGTTTCCACCGTGACAGCCAGGTTCGCGGCTGGGATCGGGTCGTTCACCGGGAACGGCGTGGTGTAGGCGGCGTCGGGTGGCGGCGCCACGACTCCGGCCGCCGTCAGCGCATCGATGGTGGTGTCGCGGCGGGCGCGATGGGCGGCGGTGTCCTGGGCGACCAACCGGGTTCGTTCGCCGGACGCGTAGGCCGCGATCACCCCATAGGCGTATACCGCCGCGTATTCGGCGCGCAAAGCGTCGAGCAGTGCGTGGCGTTCGGCTTCGGTCATGCGCTCATCTCTGCCTGGGTGAGGTGAGCCGTGCACAGAGAAGGCGGCGCAGCTCGGCGTGCGGGCTCGGTCGTGTTCGTGCTCGGCAGGCCTTGGTGATGTGCGGCAGTCATGCGCGCATCTGTGCCTGGGCGGGGGGAGCGGTGCATGGTGGTCGGCGCAGTTCGGCGTGCGGAGTTGGCCGTGTTCGTGCCCGGGTCGAGCGGGGCACGGTGTTGTGCGTCGGTCATGCGCGCATTGATGGCTCGGCGAGGTGAACCGTGCATGCTGGTCGGCGCAGCTCGGCGTGGGCGGTTGGTCGTGTTGGCACCCGCGCGGTCGAGCGGGGCTCGGTATCGTGCGTCATCCGTGCCCGGCTGCGGTGAACTCTGGGCGGATCGCAGCGTAGCTCGGTGGTCGAAGGTCGCGTTCCAGGTGTCGGACAAATGGTGGCGTTCGGCACGGCTCATGCGAGCAGGACTCCCGCTTGGGCTGCGCAGGCCGCACTGATGGAGGCCAATAGACCTGCGCGGTAACCGGATTGGGTGCGGGCGAGGTCGCCCGCGGACTGCTGCGACTTGGTGAGCCGCGTGCGCAGCTCGTCGATGCTCGGTGGCTGGGTGGGTGGTGCCGCGGTGCCGGACGCCCCGGCGGAGGCGCCCGAGGCGGGCGGGGTGAGTTCGCGGGTGCGGTGTGCCGGGGTGGTGCCGTCGCCGTAAACGCCGATGACGCGGTTGATTTCGGCGCGCAGTGCGTCGGCGTGTTCGGTGCGTTCGTTGGCGATCGCGGTCAGCGCGGCGTGTTGCTGCGGCGTCACCGCGATCGCCGCGGTCGCGGCCGCGGCGTCGGCCCGCGCCAGAACCTCTTGTGCGGCAAGTGGATCGGGCTCGTACACCTTCTTGTCCGTACATCCGGCCACCGCGCCGATGGCTAACGCACCCACCGTTGTGCCGCCTGCCAGCCGCAATGCGGTGCGGCGGTCGACGATGCGCGGGCGACCGGCGCCAGCGTTGCTGTGCTGGGATTGGTGCCGGTCGACGGGAATGCCGGAAGTGCACCCGGCGCTCGGCGGGGCGGGGAGGCGGATGGGCACGGCACCATCGTGCCAGATTCGCGAGGCACCGCCGACCAGGCGGCTACCGCGTGGTCGGCGCGACACCCGCGGCGCCATGTCGCAGCCGCGTGGCCAGGAAACTTGCTCGAGGCCTCTGGTCCATTACACTCTCGGGGCGCGTTACGCTAGATCTCCGGTAGAGAAATTTTTCCGCCAGCGACTGCACGCAGGTCGTTCGAAAGATCAGCCGTCTGACAACTGAACCAGGAGCCGCCCACATGCCCATGCCGACCGAGGAAAGGGTGAGCCAGCTTGTTGCTGGACTCGTCGAGCGCCGAGGATTCGACCTCGAGGGTGTCGAGATCTCGACGGGGGGCAAGCATGTGGATGCGCAGGCTCGTGTGAAGGTGATCGTGGACAGCGATGAGGCCTCCGATCTCGATTCCATTGCGAAACTGAGCACCGATCTGTCCGAGGTCCTCGATGAGGCGGGCGATTTCGGCGAAACCCCCTATCTGCTCGAGGTGACCAGCCCGGGCATCGATCGTCCGCTGACCGCCGACCGACACTGGCGCCGCGCCCAGGGGCGCAAGGTGCGGATCAAGCTACGTGCTGGCGCGCAATCGCCGGATCCCAAGTCATCGGACAAGTTCGAGGCCAGGGTCGGCGTGCTCGCCGACGATACGTTGGCGCTGGTGCTCGGCGGCAAGACCAAGCCGCACCGGGTGCGCATCCCGGTGGCCGATATCGCCGAGGCCGTCGTCCAAGTGGAGTTCAACCCGCCCGGTGTGCGGGAATTGGAACTCGCGGGCGGAGTCGCGCCCGGCCGTCCGCGGCCAGGCCGAGACGAAGCGGTGGATCCCACCGCCGATGTCCAGGGAACAACCGATACATCAGATGAACCAAGAGCATCAGCAGCCGCCAGCGACAGCTCGCGGATCGCTCGAAACAGCACAGCGTCCGATTCGCCGACCGAAGGGATCGTGGAATGAACATCGAAATCGAAGCCCTGCGCGCGATTGTCGCCGACAAAGGGATCTCGATCGAGACCGTGATCTCCGCGATCGAGTCGGCACTGCTTACGGCCTATCGCCACACCGAGGGCCATCAGCCCAACGCGCGCATCGATATCAATCAGAAGACCGGCGTGGTCAGGGTGATGGCCCGCGAACTCGACGCCGACGGCAACGTGATCTCCGAATGGGATGACACCCCAGAGGGTTTCGGCCGAATCGCGGCGACCACCGCGCGCCAAGTGGTGCTGCAGCGGCTGCGTGATGCCGAGAACGAGAAGTCCTTCGGCGAGTTCTCCACCCATGAGGGCGACATCGTCGGCGGTGTGGTGCAGCGCGATGCCCGCGCCAACGCCCGCGGCACCGTCGTAGTGCGCATCGGCAGCGAGCTGCACGGCACTGAGGGCCTGATCCCGCCCGCCGAGCAGGTGCCGGGTGAGAGCTATGAACACGGCGACCGGATCAAGTGCTACGTCGTCGGCGTATCTCGCGGTCCGCGCGGCCCGCAGATCACCCTCTCGCGCACTCACCCGAATCTGGTGCGCCGACTGTTCGCGCTCGAGGTGCCCGAGATCGCCGATGGCTCAGTGGAGATCGTCGCCGTCGCCCGGGAGGCCGGACATCGCTCCAAGATCGCGGTGCGCACCACCGTGCCCGGTGTCAACGCCAAGGGCGCGTGCATCGGCCCGATGGGACAGCGTGTGCGCAATGTGATGAGCGAACTGGCCGGGGAGAAGATCGACATCATCGATTACGCGGATGATCCGGCGACCTTCGTCGGCAATGCGCTCTCGCCCTCGAAGGTGGTCTCGGTCACCATCGTCGATCCGGAGGCGCGCGCCGCCCGGGTGGTCGTGCCCGACTTCCAGCTGTCGCTCGCTATCGGCAAGGAAGGGCAGAACGCCAGGTTGGCAGCTCGACTGACGGGCTGGCGGATCGATATCCGCAGCGATGCCGCACCCGATGCGGGCAGCGGCAGCGTGCGGACGGAGGCGCATCGGAGTTGACCGATTCCCGCCAATCGGGTCCGCCGGATGACAGGTTCGTAACTTCGACGGGGGCGGGGTTCGGTGTTCCGAGCGGGACAGCGGTACAGTGGTGTCAGGTTCAGCCCGAGCCTTCGGTTCCTTTGTTCGAACGCACCACCGAGCAAGTCCCGGCGCACCGACGTCGAGAAGCTCCGGTGCGGACGTGTATCGGATGCCGCAAGCACGAGTTGGCCGTCGATCTGTTGCGGATCGTGGCGCAGGACTGTGAGACCGGTGACGGTTCCGAGGTTGTTGCGATAGTTCCCGATCCGCGGCGCAGACTTCCCGGACGGGGTGCCTGGCTGCACCCCGTTTCGGTTTGTTTGCGCACCGCAGAACGACGCCGAGCATTCGGCAGAGCACTACGAGTGTCCGGACATCTGGATATCTCAGCCCTGGAGAAGTACCTCGAGAACAGGCACGAGCACTCATGAGCACACCGTGAAGCACCAACGATGAACGTCCATCGGAGATAACCCGAGGTCGTGCGGGCCCGCCTTCCCTAGGCGGAGGCACTGCTCGACCTCTCAGTGAGGAGAGCAGTGGCAGGCAAGGCCCGCGTGCACGAGTTGGCCAAAGAACTCGGTGTCACGAGCAAGGAACTACTCGCAAGGCTCAAGGAGCAGGGCGAGTTCGTGAAGTCGGCGTCCTCGACGGTGGAAGCACCCGTCGCACGTCGGCTGCGCGAGTCGGTGGCTGGCAAGTCCGCCCCGGCGAACGGCGCTGCGAAGTCCGGGGCGCGCCCCGGTTCCGCACCGTCGAGCACTCCGGCCGCGAAGCCCGCCGCAAGTGGCGGTCCGCGTCCGGGGCCACGTACCCCCGCGCCCGCACAGGCGGCGACCCCGGCGGCTCCGGTCGCCCGTGAGACGGCGGCTCCGGCTGCCCGTCCCTCCGATGGGGCCCGGCCCGGCCCGGCCGTACGTCCCGGTCCGGCGGCCAAGCCCGCCCCGCGGGACATCACCCCGGTACAGGAGACCCCGGCGGCTCCGGCCGCGAAGGCCGCTCCGGCGCCGAGCGCTCCGGCTCAAGGCGGACCCCGCCCGACGCCGGGTGGCGCACGTCCCGGTCAGCAGCAGCGGCCCGGCGCTCCGGCGCAGGGCGGTCCACGCCCCGGTGGTCCGGGTGCCGGTCCGAAGCCGGGTCCGAAGACCCCGCGCGTCGGCAACAATCCCTTCTCTTCCGCGCCCGATCGTGAGCGTCCCGCGCCGCGTCCGGCCCCCAGCCAGGGTGGACCCCGTCCGGGCCCCGGCCAGGGTCCGCGTCCGGGTCCGGCCCAGGGCGGTCCGCGTCCGGGTGGTACCCAGGGCGAGCGGCGTCCGTCTCCGGGCCAGGGTGGTCCGCGTCCGGGTGGTCCGCGGCCGAGTCCCGGCTCCATGCCGCCGCGCCCGAATCCGGGTGCCATGCCCGCGCGTTCGGCCCGTCCGGGTCCGGGCGGCGGCGCTGGTGCAGGCCGTCCGGGTCGTCCCGGCGGCGCTCCCGGTGGTGGCGGTCGTCCCGGTGGCGGCGGCGGTGGCGGTGGCTACCGCGGCGGCCAGGGTGGCGGCGGCACGGGTGCGCCCGGTGCCGGTGCCGGTGCTCCCGCGGCCGGTGGTTTCCGTGGTCGTCCCGGTGGCGGCGGTGGCCGTCCGGGTGGTCCCGGTGGCCGTGGCGGTGCGGCCGGTGCGTTCGGTCGTCCCGGTGGTGCCCCGCGTCGTGGCCGTAAGTCGAAGCGGGCCAAGCGCGCCGAGTACGAAAGCATGCAAGCGCCCGCCATCGGCGGCGTGCGGTTGCCGCGCGGCAACGGCGAGATCATCCGACTCGCTCGCGGCGCCTCGCTGTCGGACTTCGCGGAGAAGATCGATGCGAACCCGGCTGCCTTGGTGCAGGCCCTGTTCAACCTCGGTGAGATGGTCACCGCGACCCAGTCGGTGAACGACGAGACCCTCGAGCTGCTCGGCAGCGAGATGAACTACGTCGTCCACGTGGTCAGCCCCGAGGACGAGGACCGCGAGCTGCTGGAATCGTTCGACCTGACCTACGGTGAGGACGAGGGCGGCGAAGAGGATCTCGAGCAGCGTCCGCCGGTGGTGACCGTTATGGGTCACGTCGACCACGGTAAAACTCGACTGCTCGACACGATCCGTAAGGCCAACGTCCGCGAGGGCGAGGCCGGTGGCATCACCCAGCACATCGGCGCCTACCAGGTGCTCACCCACCTGGGCGATAACGACCGGCTCATCACCTTCATCGACACCCCGGGTCACGAGGCGTTCACCGCCATGCGTGCCCGTGGTGCGAAGGCCACCGATATCGCGATCCTGGTGGTCGCCGCCGACGACGGCGTCATGCCGCAGACGGTGGAGGCGATCAACCACGCGCAGGCGGCCGATGTGCCGATCGTGGTGGCGGTCAACAAGATCGACAAGGAAGGCGCGAACCCGGACAAGATCCGGCAGCAGCTGACCGAATACAACCTGGTTGCCGAGGAATACGGTGGCGACACCATGTTCGTCGACATCTCCGCCAAGCAGGGCACCAATATCGAGCAGCTGCTAGAGGCCGTCCTGCTGACCGCGGACGCGGCGCTGGACCTGCGGGCCAACCCGGATATGGACGCGCAGGGTGTTGCCATCGAGGCGCACCTCGACCGCGGCCGTGGCCCGGTGGCGACCGTGCTGATCCAGCGCGGCACGCTGCGGGTCGGCGATTCGATCGTCGCTGGCGATGCCTACGGTCGTGTCCGCCGCATGGTCGACGAGCACGGCGACGATGTCGCCGCGGCGCTGCCGTCGCGGCCCGTTCAGGTCATCGGCTTCACGTCGGTGCCCGGCGCCGGTGACAACCTGCTCGTCGTCGATGAGGACCGGATCGCTCGCCAGATCGCCGACCGGCGCAATGCGCGCAAGCGCAACGCACTGGCCGCACGCACCCGCAAGCGGATCAGCCTGGAAGATCTGGATGCCGCGCTGAAGGAGACTTCGGAGCTCAACCTGATCCTCAAGGGCGACAACTCCGGTACCGTCGAGGCCCTCGAGGAGGCGCTGCTCGGTATCGAGATCGACGACGAGGTGCGCCTGCGGGTCATCGACCGCGGTGTCGGTGGTGTCACCGAGACCAACGTCAACCTGGCGTCGGCGTCGAACGCGATCATCATCGGGTTCAATGTCCGGGCCGAGGGCAAGGCCACCGAGCTGGCCAACCGCGAAGGCGTGGACATCCGGTACTACTCGGTGATCTACCAGGCCATCGACGAGATCGAGAAGGCCCTCAAGGGCATGCTCAAGCCGATCTACGAAGAGGTCGAGCTGGGCCGGGCGGAGATCCGCGCGATCTTCCGTTCGTCGAAGGTTGGCAATATCGCTGGCTGCATGGTCACCTCGGGTTCGGTCAAGCGCAACGCCAAGGCGCGCTTGCTCCGCGACAACGTGGTGGTCGCCGAGACGGTCACGATCTCCACCTTGAAGCGCGAGAAGGACGACGTCACCGAGGTCCGCGAGGGCTTCGAATGCGGTATGACGTTGACCTACAACGACATCAAGGAAGGCGACGTGATCGAGGCCTACGAGCTGCGCGAGAAGCCGCGCGACTGATTGTGTGCCGGTGGTCCGGCACGGCATCGACGCCGGGCCGGGCCACCGAGACAGTCTTTCGTAGGCACCGATACAGGAGGCTTGGGTGTACCTGGGTGCACTGGAGTTCGACATCCTGCTGGGAGATGTGCACTCGCTGAAGCAGAAGCGCTCGGTGATCCGGCCCGTGCTGGCCGAATTGCAGCGCTTCGGCGTGAGTGCCGCTGAGGGTGGGGAACACGACCGCCACCGTCGCTCATTGCTGGGAGTTGCCATGGTCAGTTCCGGTATGGACCACCTGACCGAGGTGCTCGACAAATGTGAACGACACGTCGCGGCACGTCCGGAGTTAGAGTTGCTGGCAGTGCGCCGCAGGATCTTCGGACCCGAGGACTGACCCGCGGCGGGTGCGACGGGCACGGAGGCGGTAGCTTGCGTAACCACGAAGGCCCCGCTCCCGCCGCAAATTGAACACAGTAGTAGTGAGGAGGGTTCAGCCATGGTGGATCAAGCCAGGGCACGCCGACTCGCCAAGCGGATTTCCGCGATCGTGGCGACCGCGATCGAATACGAGGTGAAGGATCCGCGTCTGAATTTCGTGACCGTCACCGATGCGAAGGTCACCGGCGATCTGCGCGAGGCGACGGTGTACTACACGGTGATGGGCGAAACCCTTGACGTGGAACCGGATTACGCGGCCGCGGCCGCGGGTCTGGAGAAGGCGAAGGGGGTGCTGCGCTCCAAGGTGGGCGCTGGCACCGGCGTGAAATTCACCCCGACGCTGGCGTTCGTGCTCGATAAGGTGCCCGATGCCGCGCGGGATATGGAAGAGCTGTTGGCCAGGGCGCGGGCCGCCGATGACGCGGTCGCGAAGGTGGCGGCCACCGCCACCCACGCCGGTGCTGCCGACCCGTACAAGGTCGAACGCGAATCCGACGAGTGACGTGCGGTAGGCGATGACGACGATGCCCGCCGATCCGGGTACCAGGGGGGCCGATCTCGATGCGGCGGTCGAGCTCGGACCGGCCATCGCCGTGCTGAACGCGGCACGTTCGGTCACCATCCTGTGTCATGTACAGCCCGATGCCGACACCATCGGCAGCGGGCTGGCGTTGGCGTTGGCGCTGCATCGTCGCGGCATCCCGGTGTGGGTGTCGTTCGCCGAACCCGCCGAGTTGCCTGCGACGATGCGGACATTGCCGGGCGTGCGCCATCTGGTGCCGCCCGCCGACGTACCGGTCGAGGTGGATCTGCTCATCGCCGTGGATTGCGGTAGCGCCGGTCGGCTCGGTGCGCTCGCCGATCGATTGGCCGGAGCCCGAACGACTTTGGTGCTCGATCATCACCGCTCCAATACCCGGTTCGGGGCGATCAATGTGATCGATGCGGGTGCGGAGTCGACGACGAGTCTGATCGCCCGGGTGTTCGATGCCTGGCAGGTGCCGATCGATTCCGAAGTGGCACATTGTCTTTACGCCGGGCTGGTCACCGACACCGGGTCGTTCCGTTGGGTGCGTCCCGGCACCCATCACCTGGCCGAACGACTGCTGGCCACGGGTATCGACGGCGCCGAAATCACCCGGTCACTGATGGATACGCATCCGTTCGACTGGTTGCCGATGCTGTCACGTGTGCTCGGTACGGCGCGATTGGAACCGCAGGCGGGCGGCGGGACCGGGCTGGTGTATGCCTTTGTACGCCGTGAGGATGTCGATGGGGTGCGCTCGGAGGAAGTGGAGAGTGTGGTCGATATCGTCCGCACCACTTCCGAAGCCGGGGTTGCCGCGGTGTTCAAACAATCTCGCACCGTTCCGGATCGGTGGACCGTCTCCCTGCGTTCACGCGACACCGCGCCCGGTGCGCGGGATGGCGTCGATGTCGCCACGGTCGCAACGTCTTTGGGTGGTGGTGGGCATCGGTTCGCCGCCGGGTACACCACGACCGGCACGTCGGAGTCGGTAGTCGCGGCGCTGCTGGCCGAACTCGGGTGAGCGTCGCGGGCTGGCTGGTCGGGCGACGGCGCACGGACAGCGGCGGCCGGACGATCGGCCGCGGCCGGATGCTTGCTGCGCGGTGGTTGGTGGCATGCCCAGCACGGCGTACTTCTCCGGTTTCGTTGTCGTGCGCATGTGAGCTGGCGTGGATGCGAACCCCTGTGCCCCCGAGATCCAGCGGTATCGGGAGGGGGCATTGACCCGTGAGATACGAGCGGATTCCTCGCCTGGAGCAACGGAGGATGGTCTCGATTCGACGGCGAATCGGATAAGAGAATCTGCGCACACCTCGGAGGTCAGCGGGGTCGCGCCGGATTCGCTGGGCCCGCGACGGATTCTCGGACTGGCGCTGCCGACTTTGGGCGTGTTGGTCGCCGAACCCATCTATCTGCTGTTCGACTTGGCCGTGGTGGGGCGGCTCGGGGCGTTGGCGTTGGCTGGTCTCGCGGTTGGCGGATTGATTCTGGCGCAGGTCAGTTCCCAGCTGACGTTTCTGTCGTATGGGACCACGGCGCGGGCGGCGCGGCGGCATGGGGCGGGGGACGAGCGCGGTGCGATCGGGGAAGGGGTACAGGCGACCTGGGTCGCCATTCTTGCCGGGACGCTGATTCTTATTGTGGGACAGGCGGTTGCGGTTCCGCTGACGAATGTCATCGCGGGTGGTGGGGATATCGCCGGTGAAGCGTTGGTCTGGGTGCGGATCGCATTGTTCGGGGTGCCGTTGATTTTGATCGCGATGGCGGGCAACGGATGGTTGCGCGGGGTGCAGGAGACGGGTAGGCCGCTGCTGTTCGTTGTTGCGGGACTGCTGGTTTCGGGGGTGCTGTGCCCGGCGCTGGTGCACGGGTTGCTGGGTGCGCCGCGGCTGGAGCTGGCGGGTTCGGCGGTCGCGAACGCCGCGGGCCAAGCCGTGACGGCGGGGCTGTTCCTGAGTGCGCTGGTGCGCGAACGTGTTTCGCTGGCGCCGCACTGGTCGGTGATGCGGGCGCAACTCGTGCTCGGTCGTGACCTGATCGCCCGCAGCCTCGCCTTTCAGGCGAGCTTCGTCTCCGCCGCGGCCGTTGCCGCCCGATTCGGTGCGGCGTCGGTGGCCGGCCATCAACTGGTCCTGCAGCTATGGAATTTCCTGGCCCTTACCCTGGATTCGCTCGCGATCGCCGCGCAGACCCTGGTCGGTGCGGCACTCGGCGCGGGCGACGCATCCGGCGCGCGCGTACTTGCGCGGCGGATCACCAGCTGGTCCGGCGCATTCGCGCTGGTCCTCGCCGCGGTTTTCGCGGCGGGGGCCAGTGTGATCCCCACACTGTTCACCCACGACACCGCGGTCCTGGACCGCACCCACGTCGTTTGGTGGTTCTTCGTCGCCATCATCCCGATCGCAGGCATCGTGTTCGCCCTCGACGGTGTGCTGCTCGGTGCGGGCGATGCCGCCTATCTCCGCAACACCACCCTCGGCGCTGCCCTCCTCGGCTTCCTTCCCGCCATCTGGCTCGCCCTGATCTTCGACTGGGGCATAGCCGGAATCTGGACCGGGTTGGTCGCCTTCATGGTGCTGCGTCTGGTTGCCGTGCTAAAGCGCGCCGAATCCGGCCGCTGGGCCAGCGTAGGCACCGAGATTCCGCGCCGAATCGCCTGACGCGGGTGGCCGAGCATCGGCTCGATGACGACACAGTGGTGCGGCTACGCGGTGCGGTCGCGATGCCGGTCGAGGTCGACCGACCCGCACCATGGCGCTGTCCACCCACAAGGTCTTCGACCTGGCTCGACGGAGTCGTTCACGCAGGCTGACCTCGCGATGAACGTCGACCACACCGGGCACCTCGATGAGCGGGACGGTATTCCACTGCCAGCCGTACCGCTGGTGCAGTGCACGATTCGCGGCTTCAGCGGTCTCGCCATCGAGAATCGTGGCTCGCCCGGTCACGACCGGGGCGCCGTCGGCCACCCGGCCAGGGTAGTCGCACGGGTGCAGTTCGACCCGTGGGCTGGCGGCCAATCGACGAGTCTCGGGACCGGATTCGGTTCGGAAGGTGCACCTGTCCCACCATCGAAACCTGTACCTGCGATATCCACCCGATGGGCGAGGCCTGCCCTAGGCGCCGGACGCCGGAGCCCGGTAGCGGCGGACCACGACACCCGCGGGTCGGACGGATCGACCGGCGACGATAAGGCCGGTCCGGATGACCGAATCCACTGTGCGGTCCAACTCCGGATCATCGGTATTCGTGGTGTCCATGGCTTCCATGGTGAGTGCGTCGAAGGCGTCGCCCGTGTGGGGCGCGACCAGACTGCCGCCCCGGCCGATGATGAGTCGTTCGATGCGGGTGGTGATGGCCGCGAAAGCCGTACGCTCGCGGACCGATTCGGCCGTCGTCGCGCAGGCCGCCGCGTCGCCGTGCAGGGCGAAGAGTTCGACGATGAGGGGGAGGTCGGCACCGGCGCGGTCCCGTTCGGCACGCGCCTTGGCCTGGTCGGTGAGACGTTCGATGGTCGCGGCTTGGCGAGCGATCACGCGGCCCAGATCTTCGATTCGTTCACCGAGATGCGTTTGGGACTCGACCAAGTGCGCGAAGGTGTGTCGCGCCGAGTCGCCGGGCACCGGGGTTGGTTCGGCCGAGAGTGCTACGGGCTGCGCGGAAGCGTCGGTCCGGTGGGCCGCTGGTTCGGTCATGATCGCACCATAACCCGAGATCAGGCCTATTGGATTGGGCGTCAGCCGGATTCGCGGATCGACGGATGGTCGGGTGTCGGATTCGGCTGCTACCATCGCGTTCCATGGGGGTCTACGGGATCGACCTGGGCACGACGAACTCGGCAATCGCGCGGATCGACGCCGACGGTCGGCCCGAAGTGATGATCGGTTTGAACGGCGAGGCAACTGTGCCGTCGGTTGTCCTGTTCGCTTCCGCATTCGACCATCTGGTAGGGGAGGGTGCGCGGCGGCAGGCCCGCCTCGATCCGGAGCATGTGTGTGCGCTGGTGAAGCGGCGGATGGGCGATACCGAGTGGCGTTTTGTCGCACACGGGCAGACTTGGTCCGCGCCCGCGGTTTCGGCGCTGATCTTGAAAAGCCTTGCCTCCGATGCGGAATTCAGTGGCGGCGAGCCGGTGAAGCGCGTGGTCATCACGGTTCCCGCCTATTTCGGTGACGAGGAGCGGCGCGCGACCATCCAGGTGGGCACCTATGCGGGCTTCGATGTCGCCGGTGTGTTGTCCGAGCCGATCGCCGCTGCGCTCTCGTATGGCTTCGGCAGGCTCGATGGCAGTGTGCAGGTCGGCAAAGAGGGGCAGCGCGAGACGGTACTCGTCTACGACTTGGGCGGCGGTACGTTCGACGCCACCGTCATCGAACTCGCCGACCGTCGCATTTCGGTGCTCGCGGTCGAGGGTGATCACCAACTCGGCGGCGCAGACTGGGACGAGCGCATCGCGCTGTATCTGTCACAGAAGTTCTGCGAAGCGAATCCGGATGCCGAAGACCCACTGGATGATTCGGCGGGCTCGCAGATGTTGGTGCTCGCCGCCGAGCGCGCCAAACGCGAGTTGACCGACGCCGACCGCACCGATGTGGTGATCGCGCACGACGGCGCCCGAGCCGTGATCGCATTGACGCGTGATGAAGTCGACGCGATGACGTTCTCACTGATGCGCCGCACCATCGATCTCACCCGCGACTGCCTGGCCGCGGCGAGCAAGCGCGGCGTCGCATCCGTCGACCGATTGCTGCTGGTCGGCGGCTCGTCGCGGATGCCGATGGTGGAGCGCGAACTACGCAGGGAACTCGGCCTCGGTGGCGAACTGCGCGATCCCGATCTTTCGGTGGCGCGTGGCGCGGCGCTCTACGGTGAGAAACTCGAGGTGGAACGCCTGATCATGGCGGACCTCACCACGCGCGGCCGACTGCGCGACGGCGCGGATATCCACGATGCCGCACCCCTCGATCTGGACCAGTCGATCGCGCGAGTCGCCGCATCCTTCGGCCAACCGGTCGGATCGGTGCGCCGGATGCTCGAAATCCAGGTCGATACCGTCGTTTCGCGCGGCTTCGGTGTACTCGCGCTCGACTATCAATACGGGCTGGCGGCGACCTGGCTGGTCCAGCGCAACTCGACCCTGCCGGTGAAAGTACGCCGTTCGTTCGGCACCGTGCGCGCGGATCAGGATGAGATCGCGCTGACCATTGTCGAACAGCAGGGCCAAGCGGCATCGCTGCGGCCCGAGGATACGAAGGTGCTGGTGGAGGGGCGCATTCGCGGCATCCCCGCGGGCTATCCCGAGGGCAGCGAGGTGCGGGTGACCTTCGAGATGGGCTTCGACGGCGTCCTGAAGGTCACCTGTCATCACGTCGACGCCGATATGCCGCTGACCCTGACCGCGCAGACCGGCGCGACTCTGTCGCAAGCGGATGTGGCGCGTGAACTGGATCAGGTCCAGCGCACGCGCCGTCGCGACAGCTGAGCCGCGGCCATGCAGGCGTTCAACCCGAACGACTACCGCAAGCGGGTGCTTGCCGATGTCGAGCGCCGCGGCGGAATCGAGGAGTCGGATCCGTTCGAGCTCTATGACATTCCGCTGGAGGAGGCGGAGTCGCTGAGCGATGCCGAGGTCGCCGCGCGGGTCGAGGAGGTCTGGGGCTTCTGGCAGCGACAGCGTGACCATCCGAAGTACCGGGTGCTCGTCGGGCTGCTGGTCGACGCACATGCAACGCTGTCGCGGTTGCTACTGGATTCGGCGGTGCGTCGCGCCGAGACCGTGCGGGTCAGAGAGGTACGCGCGCGGCGAGACGCGGATCGCTACGAGATGCTGGACGCGGCGATATCACGATTGGTGCAGCGGCACGGCGGGGTACCGGCCGGGAAGATTCCCGGACTGGAGGAGATCGGCGCGATGGGCGGACTCAGCGCCGCCGAGGTCGCGACCAGGCTGCGCAGGCATCGGGTCATCGAAGACACACCGGTGCCAGCCGGCGCGCTCACCGACCAACGCAGACAACAGATTCGGCAGTTGCTCAGTGAATGGGAGCGGCTGATCGACGGTGACCCGACGCCGACGCTGTTCGCGCTGCTGCGGGTCGATCCATCGAAAGCCGGTCAGTCCCAGGAGATTCGGCTGCGCGCCGAGGCGTTGCGCGCGCGGTCACGTGAGCTGCCGCCGGGGCGGGTCCGAGTGGTGTTGGACGAGTTGCTCATTCATATCCACGATGTGCTCGAATCGGGCGAGGCGACGCTGCACGAGTATCTTCGCGCGGTGGCCGAGGATGTCGCCAGGGAACTGCGGCCGAAGGTCAGGGCGGCGGTGCTGGTCGAGGATGAACTCGTCGGCGATGACTTCCATTATCTACTCGACGAGGCGATGCGGTTGGGACTGGATCGGGCCGACGCGACCCGGGTGCTCACCGAGATCGCCACGGAACTCGGTGCGCGAGTGGATAATTCGCCGCACTCCGCGCCGACACCACGGGGACCCGCGCAGTCGCCGATACCACCGGCTCCCAGGCTCTGGGAAGTACCGTTGAAGGCGGCTCGGGCCGCGCTGCGCGGCGGTCGTCCACGGGAGGCCGCGCGCCATGTCGACGAGGCGCGCAGACTCGTCGGCTCCGATGGGGCGGGCCTTACCCCGATTCGTTCGGTATCCGATGAGGTGGACCGGGTATTGACCGAGGCGGAAGGTTATTGGCGCAGTGCGACGACCGCTTGTGCGGGTAAGCGGTATGCCGAGGCGCTCCCGCACCTGGAGCAGTTGCGGCGCACCGCCTCCGATCTGCTGCCGTCGAACGAGGTGCCGAGTATCGACCAGTTGCTCGCCGAAGCCGGGCAGGCCATCGCCGAAGCGGACCGGTTGGTCGCCGCGGCGCAAGCCGGACCGGCCGACACCAGGGTGCGTGAGCTGCTCGCGGCGGTGGCGGTGTGTGCCGATCATGCCGGTGCGGCGGCCGCGCTCGCGGAAACGCCGGTCGAGCCCCCGCAGCGGGTCGACGCCACCCGGCTGGCGAATGGCTCGGTACTCGTCGCGTGGTCGCCGTCGTCGACCAACAATGTCACCTACCGGGTGACCAGGATGCAGCCGGACGGTTCGTGGCGGGTCGTCGGGCGCACCCATGCGACCGAACTCGAGGACGGTGGTGCGCCCGCCGTCGGGCAGCCGGTGTATGCGGTGGCCGCGGCCGTCGCTGGCAGATACTCCGAAATCACCCGATCCGATACCGGCCGGACCGCGGAACCGCGCGGCGGACAAGAACACTCGCCGCAGGACGACCCCGCACCGAGTGGCATCCCCGCCGTCAGCGGGCTCGCCGAACAGGCGGGTCTGCTGATCTTTACCTGGCCCGTCGGCGTCACCGAGGTCATGGCCGTCGCGCGTCCCGACCAACCGCCGACCACGCCGGACGATCCCCAGGCCCGCTCCTGGAAGGTCACGAATATGCGCTACGAAATCGACGGCGGCATCCGAATCCCGCCCGACATCGCGCGACCCTGCCATATCGCCATCGCATCCTGCCGCCGCGAACCGAACGGGAAACTCACGGTAGCGGCGGGTTTCGCGGCGACCGCGAGAATCCGCTGGTTCGGGTAGCCGAGAATCACGAACCACCTGTTGCGCCGCGCGATTCACCAGCGGCGCAACGCGCAGCGACCGCCGACAAACGGGATTTGCCGACCGCACCAGGCAGGATGGGGACGTGCTCGCACAGAACACGATGAAGTCGGTACGGACACGGGTGTCCTCGACGTATGTGCTCGCCGCGCTGATCGTCCTCGGACTGGTCCTACAGGCACCGCTGGTGCGCGCGGTAGGGGCGTCGCCACGACTGCAAACCGCGGTGACGATCTTCGCGGGTGTCTTCGTGCAGGCGGTGCCGTTTCTCGCGCTCGGGGTGTTGGTGAGCGCAGGCATCGCGGCCTTCGTCTCACCCGCTGTGCTGCGAAAGGTATTGCCGCGCAATGAGCCAGCGGCGATCGGTGTGGCCGGACTGGCCGGGATGGCGCTGCCCGGGTGTGAGTGCGGCGTCGTGCCGGTGGCGCGGCGGCTGACCGATCAGGGCGCACCGGGCTCGGTCGCATTGGCGTTCATGCTCTCCGCACCCGCGATCAACCCGGTCGTGTTGATCGCGACGGCGGTCGCGTTTCCGGGCGAGCCCGGGATGGTTGGCGCGCGGTTCACCGGTTCGCTGGCAACCTCGGTGGTGATGGGGTTGATCTGGTCGAGGATCGGGCGTCCGGCTCGGCTGCTGCCGCGCGCTACCGGACGCGACCATTGTGCGCCGGGGCGAACCCGCTGGGAGGTTTTCACCGAGGCTGCGCGTCATGATCTGTTGCAGGCCAGCGCATTTCTCGTACTCGGTGCGGCGGCCGCCGCGGCGCTGCACGTGCTGGTCCCGCCCGCCTGGTACGAGCGGTTGGCCGGGCAGATGGTGATCGCGATCTTGGTCATGGCGGTGCTGGCGATTGTGCTGGCTCTGTGTTCGGAGGCCGATGCGTTCGTCGCGGCGAGCATGTCGACTCTGCCCCTGCTGCCGCGGCTGGTCTTCCTGGTGGTCGGTCCCGCGGTCGATGTGAAGCTGTTCGCCATGCAGGCGGGCAGTTTCGGACGCCGATTCGCCCTGCGCTTCGCGCCATTGACCTTCGTGGTCGCCGTGGCCTGTGGCACCGTCGCCGGATACATCTTCCTGGGAGGTGCTCGATGAAGCGGGAAACACAGAATCTGCTCTTGCTGCTCATCGGCGGCGCGGTGCTGTGGATCACGCTGGACGGCAGCTACCTGCGTTATGTGAAACCGAGCCTGTACCCGTTCCTGCTGGTCAGCGGCATCGGTTTCGTACTGCTCGCGGTGCTGGCGATCGTGCGAGATATCCGGCGCGACAGAGCATCTGACGAGCAGGACAATGGCTTCGGTGGCGATGTGCTCGGGCATGGCGACCTGCGCGGCCGCAGCGATGTGCTCGGCCGCGACCGAGCACACGGTGACCACGATCACGACCATGAGCACGGCTCCGGCCGCGCGCCATGGTTGTTGCTCGCACCGGTCGCCGCGCTCCTGCTCATCGCGCCACCCGCACTGGGCGCGGGTGCGGCGGTGACCAGTTCTGCGGTCCAGGTTGTCCCGCGCGATGTGCCTGCGGCACAACCGAAATCGTGGGCGTTCCCGCCGCTGCCGTCGGAGCCCGCACCGACCCTTCCGATCGTGGATCTGGTGAACCGGGCGCTGCAGGACTCCAGCCATTCCCTGGACGGTCGTGAGGTCACCATCAGAGGTTTCGTCATCCGGCCCAAGGACCTCGAACAACAGCATCCGGATGCCCCCGATGCCGATCTCGCGCGGGTGGTCATCACCTGCTGTGTTGCCGACGC
Organism: Nocardia sp. CA-107356; assembly: GCF_050946365.1. Taxonomy (NCBI): domain Bacteria; kingdom Bacillati; phylum Actinomycetota; class Actinomycetes; order Mycobacteriales; family Nocardiaceae; genus Nocardia; species Nocardia sp. CA-107356. The sequence goes on from NZ_CP191992.1 coordinate 2,655,841, forward strand.
CAGATATGTGCTCGTGCACCTGGCCGGGATGCGGGAGGTGATCGAGGATGATGCGTGGCTCGAGGTGCGCGGCGTTGTCGAAACCGGCAGTGCTCAGCGGGATCCGGATCGGACACCTACCTTGGTGGTCAGCGACTATCAGCGGATAGCGGCTCCGGATCGGCCCTACGAACGCGGCCGGTAGCGGATCGGCATTGTCGATGATCATCGAGCCGAACGGCGGTAGCCCGCGCGGATGTGCCAATGTAGGTGTGGTGATACCCAAGTTGATGGCGGTGAGCGACATTCATGTCGGGCACCAGGGGAATCGGCCGGTTGTCGAGCAGATTCGGGCGGATTCGCCCGAGGACTGGCTCATTGTGGCCGGGGACGTCGGGGAGAAGTCCGACGATATTCGCTGGGCGCTGGAGTTGCTGCGCGGCCGCTTCGCCAAGGTGATCTGGGTACCGGGCAACCACGAGTTGTGGACCACGGCGAAGGATCCGGTGCAGATGCACGGCGTCGCGCGCTACGACTACCTGGTGTCGATCTGCCGCGACCTCGACGTGATCACACCGGAGGATCCGTTCCCGGTGTGGACGGGCGCGGGTTCGGAGCCCTACGGCGGGCAGGTGACGCTGGTCCCGATGTTCCTGCTGTACGACTACTCGTTCCTGCCCAAGGGCACCAAGACCAAGGCCGAGGGACTCGCCGTGGCGCGCGAGCGCAATGTGGTGGCCACCGACGAATTCCTGCTCTCGCCGGACCCGTATCTGACCCGTGACGCCTGGTGCCATGCCCGGGTGCAGGTGACCAAGCGGAAGCTGGACGCGCTGGCGCCCGAGACTCCGATCGTGCTGATCAACCACTTCCCGCTGATCCGCCAGCCCACCGACGTGCTGTGGTACCCGGAGTTCGCGCTCTGGTGTGGCACCGACCTCACCGCCGACTGGCACACCAGCTACAACGTGGTCTGCTCGGTCTACGGCCACCTGCACATCCCCCGCACCTCCTACTACGACGGTGTGCGCTTCGAAGAGGTGTCGCTCGGCTACCCGCGTGAATGGCAGAAGCGCGGACTGCCGGACCGCCTGCTGCGCCAGATCCTCCCGACGCCGGAGTACCCGCCCGGCTCGCTGAACAAGTGGGGCGGCCACTTTCAGATCACCCCCGAGATGGAGGCCGCGGCCGCCGAGATGCGAGAAAAGGCTCAGCGCCGTCGCGGTATGTGAGCCCGACGGCGTCGCGGTCGTCGGTCGAGGTGCGCCGCACCTCCCGAGGCGATTGTCGGCGGAGCCGCTCGACTAGGCTCGTCGGTGATGATCGAGAAAATTCTTCCCGCGGGTGTCGCCTCGGCGGAACTGTTGGCATACCCGGAGGATTTGCAGCCGCATCCGGCGGAGGCGCATCTCATCGAGAAGTCGGTGGAAAAGCGTCGCCGCGACTTCATCGGTGCGCGGCACTGTGCCCGGCTGGCACTGCAGGAGCTGGGTGAACCCGCGGTCGCGATCGGCAAGGGCGAGCGGGGTGCGCCGGTATGGCCGCGCGGGATCGTCGGCAGCCTGACCCACTGTGACGGCTACCAGGCGGCGGCGGTGGGGCATAAGCTGCGGTTCCGCTCGATCGGTATCGATGCCGAACCGCACGGCACCCTGCCCGAGGGCGTGCTGGATTCGGTCAGCCTGCCGCCCGAGCGGGACTGGTTGACCACCGTCGACGGCTCCGGTCTGCACCTGGACCGACTGCTCTTCTGCGCGAAGGAAGCCACCTACAAGGCATGGTGGCCGTTGACCGCGCGCTGGCTCGGCTTCGAGGACGCCCACATCACCTTCACCATCGCTGAGAGCTCCGACAGTGCTGGCTCCGGTACGTTCCACAGCCGGATCCTGGTACCCGGCCAGGTCAATGACGGTGGCGCGCCACTGATCTCATTCGACGGCCGCTGGATGATCGGTGACGGGCTCATCCTGACCGCGATCGTGCACAGCTGATGGCCGACGCACGGATCGACGCCCTCGGCGGTCTGCTGATCGTCGACAAGGACGGCGGCTGGACCAGCCACGACGTCGTCGCGAAATGCCGGAAGCTATTGCGCACCAAGAAGGTCGGGCATGCCGGGACGCTTGATCCGATGGCCACCGGTGTACTGGTGCTCGGCGTCGAGCGCGCCACCAAACTGCTCGGCTTGCTCACGCTGACCACCAAGGCCTATACCGCGACCATCCGGCTCGGACAGGCCACCAGCACCGACGATGCCGAGGGCGAGGTGCTCTCGACCATGTCGGCGACCCATCTCGCCGATGTCGAAATCGCCACGCACACTGCGAAATTGACCGGTGATATCGAGCAGGTACCGGCCACGGTGAGCGCCATCAAGGTGGACGGCGAACGCGCGTACGCCCGCCACCGGGCCGGTGAGGAGGTACGGCTCGCGGCTCGACCTGTCACTGTTTCGCGTTTCGATATCCTTGCCCGCCAAGATATTTCGGAGTTCGTCGATCTCGAGGTGGTCGTCGAATGTTCGTCCGGCACCTACGTCCGTGCGCTCGCGCGCGATCTCGGTGCCGCACTGGGCGTCGGCGGGCATCTGACCGCGCTGCGCCGCACCAGGGTCGGGCCGTTCACCCTCGAACACGCCAGGACCCTCGACGAATTGGCCGTGGCGGCCGAATCCGATGACTCGCTCTTGAGCCTGGATATCGACGACGCCATCCGAACCGCGTTCCCGCGCCGCGATATCGACGATAAGCAGGCCGACGATCTCCGCAACGGCCGGTGGCTCGAACCCGCCGGCATCTCCGGCGTCTACGCCGCCATCGATCCTTCTGGGCGCGCGATCGCGCTCCTGCAGGAGAGCGGTAGGCGTGCGGCCTCGGTCATGGTCGTGCGTCCTTCGAATCTGTAGCCGCGCCAAGCGGTTCCAATGCACCGAGCAGTGCGCCGACGCAGATGTCGCGGAGTTCGGTGCGGGTGCAGGTGCGATTTTCCAGCCAGTCGACCGTCAGGACCCGGACAAAGGTCAGCCAGCCCATCAGGATCGATGAAGTGAGCTCGCGGATGTGTCCTTCGACGCCGAGCACGTCGAGCAGGCGCATGCGCAGTTCGCCGAGTTCGCCCGAGATGATCGCCTGGATGGTCGGATCGCCCGCGAGCACGCGATTGGCAGCGACGACGGTGTTGGCATTGGCCTCGAAATAGTCGAAGTGTGCGTCGAGCCCCGCCGCGAGCTGCTCCGGTAGCGGTGTTTGGGCGTCGAGTTTCGTGGTGACCAGCAGCTGATCCGCGGCTAGTTGGTAGACGCCGGCGAAGAGGTCGCGTTTTGTCGGGAAGTGGCGGTACAGCAGGGCGCGCGAGACCCCGGCCGCCGCCGCGACATCCTCCATCAGTACCGCGTCGTAGGCGCGTTCGGCGAACAGTTTCGCGCCCGCGTCCAGGAGGAGGCGGCGGCGTTCGTCGGGGGCGAGACGGCGGCGGGTCACCCTTGGCACCTTAGTTGACGTCTGTCTACTAAGCGTCGTAGGGTCTGTGTTAGTAGACAAACGTCTACTAGTGAAGGGAGGAATCATGACCGCGGCACTCAAATGGCTGTCCATGGCGATGGGGGTCGCCATCGTGGGTATCGGCATCTTCCATATGGCCGCCGGTATCGACGGCATCCCCGATATGGGTTCCTCCGGCGTCACCGCCGACAGTCAAACTCGCTTCTTCGGCGGCATTTTCGTCGGCTACGGCCTCGCCTGGATCCGGGTCGCCCGCCAAGTCCCGATTTCGGCGCTGGCAGTGCGCTGGCTCGCCGGAATCTTCCTATTGAGCGGTGTTGCCCGCTTGATCTCGGTCGCCGTTTACGGCTGGCCGCACTGGTTCCAAATCGTGCTGACCGCAATCGAATTCGCGCTTCCGCCGATCTTCTTCTGGCTCGCGGGCGCCGATGAAAAGCGCGAAAAGCGCGTCGCGCTCGGCGCCGAGCGCATCCCCGCCGTGGGCTGAGTCGGGACGCGTCCCGGACAGCTGTCGCCTATCGAACGACCACCTCGCACAGGGCGTTTCCGATGCGTCAGCTCGATCGTCGGCTGGAGTCGTTCGCTGGCACGGCAATCCGTACAGTGGGCCGTGGCCGTTCGCAGTGTTGTGATGCGGCGGCCGCGGTAGACAGCGCGAAGAAGGCAGTGGGGCATGAGCGAACAACCCGTCGACACATTCGAACTCTGGGACCGCGACGGCGACGGTCTGGTGTCGGTCGAGGACATCACCACCGGAATCCGTTCGCTCGGACTGGAAGTCGATGACGACGCCGTGGCACGCATGGTCGCCGCCGCCGATACCAATGGCGATTTCCTGGTCTCCCGAGCCGAATTCGACGCCGCACTGGTCGGCGGCCGCATCGAGGTCACCGACGCCGACGCGGCCTTCAAGGTCTTCGATATCAACGGCGACGGCAAGATCTCGGTCGACGAACTCGAATCCCTGATCCGCCACGTCGGCGCGGGCCTGATCGATGAGCCCGCCGAATCACTGCTGGCGGCGGCGGACACCGACGCGGACGGCTACCTGTCGCCGTCCGAATTCCGCGCGCTACTGGATATCCTGTCCCGCTGACTGTTCCTCGTCACCTGCCGACCCGTTCAGTCCCGAGTGCTGAGCCAGATGGCCTCGGCCGCGGGACTGCCGAGGTCGATGGTCCGGTCCGCGATGCGAATCGCGATGGTGCCCGCGAAGTCTCGGCGTTCCACCACCACGATCGGGGTATCCAGCGCGATGCCGACGGAGTCGAAGTAGCGCAACATATCCGGATCAGCATCGGAAATCCGTGCGACATGGCCGGATTCGCCCGCGCGGAAGTCGCTGAGCTGCCGGGCCGGTGGGGTGGGCACCGCGCCATCGGCCGACGGAATGGGATCGCCGTGCGGATCCCGGTCCGGATAGCCGAGTTTCGCGTCGATGCGCGCCATCAGCAGTTCGGAGACCGCGTGTTCGAGCACCTCGGCCTCATCGTGCACCTCGTCCCAGCCGTAGCCGAGTTCGTTGACGAGGAACGTTTCGATCAGCCGATGCCGACGCACCATGGCGACGGCGGCGCGACGGCCGTGCTCGGTCAGGGTGATGGACCCGTACCGGGCGTGTTCGACGAGACCTTGATCGGCCAGCTTGCGGACCGCCTCGGAGACGGTGGAGGCCGAGACGCCGATCCGTTCGGCGAGCAGTTTCGTCGATACCTTTTCCTGCGACCACTCCTGAGCGGTCCAGATCACTTTCAGATAGTCCTGGGCGACCGAAGTGAGCTCCGGCGCAATCGTCGCGGTGCTGCCGTGGGGGCCTATGGTCTCGGTCGGCTGCGCTGCGGTGTCGGCCAGCTCGCGTCGGGTTGCGATGTCTCGTTTACCGGGCACATGTTCGAGCTTATGCATATGACCGTCGATTCACACATCACGCCACCCGAGTGCACCCGGCGATTTACCGGGCGTACACGAGCGGCGCCGACGCGAGTGCGAATCGGCACCTCCGAATACTGTTCGCCACCGGTTTTGCGTAGGCTGCGCACTGTGCAGAGATGGCGAAGTCTCGACGACGTACCCGCGGACTGGGGGCGGTGCGTGCTCACGATCGGCGTATTCGACGGTGTGCATCGCGGCCACGCGCAGCTGATCAGCAGGGCGGTGAAGTCCGCTGCCGCGCGGGGTGTTCCGGCAGTGTTGATGACCTTCGACCCGCACCCGATGGAAGTGGTGCGCCCCGGCTCGCATCCGGCGCAGCTGACCACCCTGACCCGGCGCGCGGAATTGGCCGAGGAACTCGGTGTCGACGTGTTCTGCGTAATGCCGTTCACCCAAGAATTCATGAAGCTGCCCCCGGCGCGTTATGTGCACGATCTGCTGGTCGAGCGACTGCATGTGGCCGAGGTCGTGGTCGGTGACAATTTCACCTTCGGCAAGAAGGCCGCGGGCACCATCGAGACCATGCGCGAACTGGGTGAGCGTTTCGGCTTCGAGGTCGATGGCGTGAAGCTGCTCGGCGAGCATGCGGTCACCTTCTCCTCCACCTACATCCGCGCCTGCGTCGACGCGGGCGATATGGCCGCGGCCGCCGAGGCGCTCGGTCGTCCGCATCGCGTCGAGGGGGTGGTCGTGCACGGTGACGGTCGCGGCCGCGAACTCGGTTTCCCGACCGCGAATATCGCCCCGCCGATGTACGCCGCCATCCCCGCCGACGGGGTGTACGCGGGCTGGTTCACCGTGCTCGGTCCCGGCCCGACCATCGGCACCGTGGTTGCGGGGGAGCGGGCCATGGCCGCGATCTCGATCGGCACCAATCCCACCTTCTCCGGGCGGGCCCGCACGGTCGAGGCCTACGTCCTCGATGGCGAAGCCGATCTCTACGGCCAGCACGTCGCGGTGGATTTCGTCGAACACCTACGCGGGATGCGCAAGTTCGACTCCATCGACGAACTCCTCGCGGCCATGTCCCGCGATGTGGACAACGCCCGCAAGGTCCTCACCGCCGCCGCCGACTCCTGACCCGCGGATTCGGTGTGCGCGCGAGTGTCCGGTAAGGTGGATCCTCGGGTTTGCTGCGGTCCGCGGCGGCACCCGGCCGGTTGACCGGAATCCTCGAGCGCGGAACTGAGAAATAGGAGTGGATGCCCCATGGCGCTGACCACCGAGCAGAAGTCGACGATTCTCGCCGAGTACGGCCTGCACGAGAAGGACACCGGTTCCCCGGAGGCGCAGATCGCGCTGCTGTCCAAGCGGATCGCCGACATCACCGAGCACCTGAAGAAGCACAAGCACGACCACCACACCCGCCACGGCCTGATGGCGCTGATCGGTCGTCGCAAGCGGCTGTCGAAGTACCTCGCGGACACCGACATCCACCGCTACCGTTCGCTGATCGAGCGCCTCGGCCTGCGGCGGTAGCTGTATCTAATTGCCGCGCCTTCGGCGCGGCGGGTTCGCGGCCCCCTTTTGTCTCGCGTCCGAGCCGTCGAGACTCGCGCCTTCGGCGCATGCGCTTCGACGACTCGGACGCGAGACGGGCCGCGAACGGGTCGCTCGTAAGACTCGCTCCGTTGGGGTCGCCGAGGTGCGGATCGTCAGTGCCCGGCGTGTACCGGTCTAGCCGTCGCGACTCGGGACCTCGTCGCATGCGCTTCGACGGTTCGGACGCGAGAGGGGCCGCGAACGGGTCGCTCGTAAGACTCGCTCCGTTGGGGTCGCCGAGGTGCGGATGGTCAGTACCCGGCGTGTACCGGTCTAGCCGTCGCGACTCGGGACCTCGTCGCATGCGCTTCGACGGTTCGGACGCGAGAGGGGCCGCGAACGTCGCTCGTAAGACTCGCTCCGTGGCAGTCACCGAGGTGCGGATCGTCAGTACCTGACGTGTACCGGTCTAGCCGTCGCGACTCGGGACCTCGGCGCATGCGCTTCGACGGCTCGGACGCGAGACGGGCCGCGAACTCCTCGCTCGTAAGACTCGCTGCGTGATGGCTGGGTTGGGTCGGATGTGCCCAACACGCTGCTTGCCCGAGGCGGTCGATCACGTGACCAACGGGGAGACGTACAATCTCCCCGTTGGCTATTTGTGTGTAAGGGGTAATTGCCGCAGCGACAACTTGTATGTTGCTCGAAACGGCACCATCCCGTTTTGCACGACAACATTGCACAGCCGTATGCACCCGCCCGCGTGGCGTCGGTCTTCGGTAGTGGCCTCCCGACAGGTGCGATGCCGTCGGCGGGCTTCGATCGATGACCGCCTCCGCGTCGCCGTTTCCAAGGGGATTCGGCCGGGTGTGCGCGTCGCAGCCAGGAGGGTTGCCGCGCGTCCGTATCCGGTACGGCTGACGACAGCTGGATCGCGCCCCGATGGCGCTCGATCCAGCGAAGACGAGAGGTTGAGAGCAGAAAAATGTCCGAAACAATGACATCGTCGGCCATCGAGGTCGAACCCGGTGTGTTCGAATCCGTCGCGCTGATCGATAACGGCACCTACGGAACCCGCACCGTCCGCTTCGAGACCGGCCGCCTGGCTCGTCAGGCCGCCGGATCGGTCGTCGCCTACCTGGACGACGAGACCATGCTGCTGTCCGCGACCACCGCGGGCAAGCACCCCAAAGACCAGTTCGACTTCTTCCCGCTGACGGTCGATGTCGAAGAGCGCATGTACGCTGCGGGCCGCATTCCGGGTTCGTTCTTCCGTCGTGAGGGCCGCCCCTCCACCGACGCGATCCTGACCTGCCGCCTGATCGACCGTCCGCTGCGTCCGTCGTTCGTCGACGGCCTGCGCAACGAGATCCAGGTTGTGGTCACCGTGCTGAGCCTGGATCCGAACGATCTGTACGACGTCGTGGCCATCAACGCCGCGTCCGCATCCACCCAGATCGCGGGCCTGCCCTTCTCCGGTCCGGTCGGCGGCGTGCGCGTCGCGCTGATCGACGGCCAGTGGGTCGCGTTCCCGACCGTCGAGCAGCTCGAGGGCGCGGTCTTCGACATGGTCGTCGCGGGCCGGGTCGTCGAATCCGGCGACGTGGCCATCATGATGGTCGAGGCCGAGGCCACCGACAAGGTCATCGCCCTGGTCGCCGACGGTGCGCAGGCGCCGACCGAGGCCGTGGTCGCGCAGGGCCTCGAGGCCGCCAAGCCGTTCATCGCCCGCCTGTGCAAGGCGCAGCAGGATCTGGCCGCGCTGGCGTCCAAGCCGACCGAGGAGTTCCCGCTCTTCCCGCCGTACGAGGCCGATGTCTACGAGGCCGTTGAGGGCACCGCCAAGCGCGAGCTGGGCGAGGCGCTGTCGATCGCCGATAAGCAGGAGCGCGAAGCGAAGATCGATGAGATCAAGCTGGATGTGCTGACCCGCCTGGCCGATGACTTCACCGGTCGCGAGAAGGAGCTGGGCGCCGCGTTCCGCTCGGTCACCAAGAAGCTGGTGCGCCAGCGCATTCTGTCCGATGGCTTCCGCATCGACGGTCGCGGTCTGGCCGATATCCGTGCCCTGTCCGCCGAGGTCGCCGTGATCCCGCGCGCCCACGGCTCGGCGTTGTTCGAGCGTGGCGAGACCCAGATCATGGGCGTCACCACCCTCGACATGGTGAAGATGGCCCAGCAGGTCGACTCGCTCGGCCCGGAGACCTCCAAGCGCTACATGCACCACTACAACTTCCCGCCGTTCTCCACCGGTGAGACCGGTCGCGTCGGTTCGCCGAAGCGTCGCGAGATCGGCCACGGCGCGCTGGCTGAGCGGGCCCTCATCCCGGTGCTGCCGAGCCAGGAAGAGTTCCCCTACGCCATCCGTCAGGTCTCGGAAGCGTTGAGCTCCAACGGTTCCACCTCGATGGGTTCGGTCTGTGCCTCGACCCTGTCGCTGCTGAACGCCGGTGTGCCGCTGAAGGCGCCGGTCGCTGGTATCGCCATGGGCCTGGTGTCGGACACCATCACCAACGACAAGGGTGAGGAAGAGGTCCGCTACGTCGCGCTGACCGACATCCTCGGCGCCGAGGATGCCTTCGGCGATATGGACTTCAAGGTCGCGGGCACCCCGGACTTCGTCACCGCGCTGCAGTTGGACACCAAGCTGGACGGCATCCCCTCGCAGGTGCTGGCCGGTGCGCTGAGCCAGGCGCACGATGCCCGCACCACCATCCTGGAGGTCATGGCCGAGGCCATCACCACCCCGGACGAGATGAGCCCGTACGCACCGCGCGTCACCGCGATCAAGATCCCGGTCGACAAGATCGGTGAGGTCATCGGCCCGAAGGGCAAGGTGATCAACCAGATCACCGAGGAGACCGGCGCCAATATCTCGATCGAAGATGACGGCACTGTCTACGTCGGTGCGACCAACGGCCCCGCGGCGCAGGCGGCGATCGACCAGATCAACGCCATCGCGAACCCGCAGCTGCCCAAGGTCGGCGAGCGCTTCCTGGGCACGGTCGTCAAGACCACCGCCTTCGGCGCGTTCGTCTCGCTGCTGCCCGGCCGTGACGGCCTGGTGCACATCTCCAAGCTGGGCAACGGCAAGCGCGTTGCCAAGGTCGAGGACGTGGTGAACGTCGGCGACAAGCTGCGCGTGGAAATCGCCGATATCGACAACCGCGGCAAGATTTCGCTGGTTCCGGTCGACGAGAACGCCGATGAGCCCGCAGCGGACAACGCCGTTGATGCGGGCCCGGCGGAGACCGAGTAGTACTTGTCTCTGTGACGAAGAAGAAGACGGCAACCCCTCTGCTCCGCGGCGAGCAGGGGGGTTCGTCTCTGGAGCTGCGGATGGATCAGATGCGGGGCAGCGACGCCGGAGTACGGCGCACCGTGCTACCCGGTGGGCTGCGCGTGGTCACCGAACACCTGCCCGGTGTGCGTTCGGCATCGATCGGGGTGTGGGTTGGGGTCGGCTCGCGCGATGAGGGACCCACTGTGGCGGGCGCGGCGCATTTTCTGGAGCATTTGCTGTTCAAGGCGACGCCGACGCGCTCGGCGCTGGATATCGCGCAGTCGATGGACGCGGTCGGCGGCGAGCTCAACGCGTTCACCGCGAAGGAGCAGACCTGCTACTACGCCCATGTCCTGGACGAGGATCTGCCGCTGGCCGTCGATATGGTCTCCGATGTCGTGCTCAACGGCCTGTGTCGGGCCGAGGATGTGGACGTCGAGCGGCAGGTGGTGCTCGAGGAGATCGCCATGCGCGATGACGATCCGGAGGATCTGGTCGGCGACGCGTTCCTGTCCGCGCTCTTCGGTGATCATCCGATCGGGCGTCCGGTGATCGGCTCCGTCGAAACCATCGAGGCGATGAATGCCGCGCAATTGCGCGGTTTCCACCTACGTCGCTACCGGCCGGACCGGATGGTCGTCGCGGTCGCGGGCAATGTGGAGCACGACCACACCGTGGAACTGGTGCATCGTGCCTTCGCCGCCCGACTCGATCCGTCCGCCGAACCCGCACGACGGCGCGAGGGCCGGTTTCGGCCGCACAGCGTGCCGGATCTGCGCTGGAGCCACCGCGATAGCGAACAGGCGCACCTGGCCTTCGGCGTACGCGCTTTCGGGCGGCACGAGGGGGAGCGGCGCTGGCCGCTCTCGGTGCTCAATACCGTCGTCGGCGGTGGCCTGAGTTCGCGTCTGTTCCAACGCATTCGAGAAGAACGTGGGTTGGCGTACTCGGTGTATTCCAGCGTGGACACCTTCGCCGATACCGGTGCGTTCTCGGTGTACATCGGCTGCCAGCCGGAAAACCTCGGCCAGGTAGCGGGATTGGCGCGCGGGGTGCTGGATGAGATCGCGGCCAACGGGATCACCGACGCGGAATGTGCGCGTGCCAAGGGTTCGTTGCGTGGCGGACTGGTACTCGGGCTGGAGGATTCGGCGTCGCGGATGAACCGGATCGGTCGCAGCGAACTGAGTTATGGCAATCACCGCAGCGTCTCGGAGACGCTGGCCCGCATCGATGCGGTGACCACGGAAGAGGTTTCGGCGATCGCCCGCACGCTGCTGGCTCGGCCGTTCGCGGCGTCGGTGGCCGGGCCGTACCGGCGGACTCGCGAATTGCCCTCCACGGTGCGGCGATTGGTCGAAGGCTGAGGTAGATCCGGTGGGGGCCGAAGTGATTCGCTTCGGCCATTGAGCTGCATACGTTCGGAGATAGTTCGCGATCACGTTTCGACGCTCGTGCAATGGTGGTCGGCTCCGCGCTTGCGCTGTGTTGTCCGTGGGGAGTCGCAGCGACGGCTGGCGGCTGACGATCGCGGTTCAGTCGCTGCGGGCGCGGTTGGCGGCGTCGACGATCGAGGGCAGCAGACCGGGTAGAGCATTGTCGAGATCTTCGGAGCGCAGGCGCTGACAGGTCTGGCCGTCGATAATCAGTCGCTCGATGACACCGGCTTCGCGCAGAATCTTGAAGTGGTGGGTGGCGGTCGACTTGTTGATCACCTCGTAGAGCGCGCCACAGCGCACGGCGGTGCCCGCATTGCTGAGTCGGCGCACCATCTCGAGCCGCACCGGATCCTGGAGCGCTGCGAGCACGGCGGGTAGCGGGGCCACCGGCGGCGCCGCGGTGGCCGATTCCTTGGTTTCGGTCATGATCTACCTCACAGTGGTTTGATGACCATCGTACCGGCTGTATCGTCTCGTTAAGTTCGATCATCATCAAACTTACCTGATCGGGGTTCCGAATGGCAGCGACAATGACAGTGGCGGCCGACCAGCAGACCTCTCAGCGCTGGGCCTATGCGCTGATTCTGGCGGCCAGCGGAGTGGCGCTCGGCGTCTCCGGGGTGCCCGCACCGCTGTACGGCATGTACCAGAAGGAATGGCATTTCTCGCCGCTGACGACGACGTTCGTCTTCGCCGTCTACGCATTCGCGGCGCTGGCCGCCGTGCTGGTCTCCGGGCGGATCTCCGATGTGGTCGGCCGCAAACCGGTGCTGCTCGGTGCGTTCGCGACCATGATCGTCGGGCTGGTGGTGTTCCTGCTGGCCGATAACGTCGTGATGCTGTTGGTGGCGCGGGCGCTGCACGGGCTGGCGGTCGGTTCGACCGTGGTGGCCGGTGCCGCGGCGCTGCTCGATCTGCGGCCGAAGCACGGCGCGCGGTCCGGTCAGCTCAGTGGCGTCGCCTTCAATGTGGGTATGGCCGTGGCCATTCTGGGATCGGCCGTGCTGGCACAGTACGCGCCGCATCCGCTGCGCACGCCCTATGTCGTGATCACAGTGGTGTGCCTGGCCATCGGGGTTGGTGTCATTGCGCTGCGCGAACCGCATACCGCGCGGGTCGCCGGTCGCATCCGGATCGCGAAACCGGCGGTGCCGCAGGAGATTCGCGGTGACTTCTGGTTCTCGGCACTGGGTGTGATGGCGGCCTGGTCGGTGCTCGGCGTCCTGCTGTCGCTGTATCCGTCGCTGGCCTCGGCGGAGACGGGCATTCACAACCTGATCTTCGGTGGCGCGGTCGTCGCATCGACCGCGGTGGCCGGTGCGATGGCTCAGCTGTTCGCGACCGGAATTCCGGCGCGGCGCGCGGCGATCGGCGGCGATACCGGTATGGCAGTGGCACTGGTGCTGACGGTGCCCGCCTTGCATACCGGCAACTGGGTCGTGGTGCTGCTGGCCGGGGTGTTGCTCGGCGCGACCTTCGGGCTCGGTTTCGGTGGTTCGCTGCGGCATCTGTCCGAGGTCGTGCCGCAGCACAAGCGGGGCGAGACGATGTCGGCGTATTACCTGCTCGCCTACACGGCCATGGCATTGCCGACCATCCTGGCAGGATGGGCGGCGACCGAGTGGGGGCTGAGCGAGGTGTTCCCATGGTTCGTCGGTGCGGTCGCCTTCGCCTGCCTGGTGGCGGCCGGGCTGGGTCTGCGTAGGAATCGGGAAGTGGCCCAACAGGCTGGATGAGCCACTGGATCGCGTCGCGGCCGCGGCTCCTCGAACGTTACTGCGTTGCGGGGGTCGCGGTTTCGTGTAGCGCGAGCCACTGCGGTCGAGCGGATGCGGGGTCGTCGACCAGCACCGCGGTGGTGCGCCGGTCTGCTGGCGCGGCGTGCGATCGGGCCGGTCGTTTAAATCTGTTGCGGCGCATCAGCGTCTGGCCGAGGATGCCTGCGTGATCAGTGTGCGCCGACTGGGCGATTCGGATTGGCAGATCTACCGCGACCTGCAGTTGGCGTCGTTGACCGAGGCGCCGGACGCGGCATGGCTCACCTATGACGAGGCCGAGCGGCGCTCGGAAGCGGACTGGCGCGACAACCTCGCGGGGCGGGCGCAGTTCGCGGCGCTGCTCGACGATATCCCGGTCGGCACGGCGGGCGGTTGGGTGCAGGAGTCCCCTGAATGTCCTGAGCTGATTTCGATGTGGGTGGCGCCGCAGGCGCGTGGCAAAGGGGCGGGGGATGTGCTCGTGCGGGCGGTACTGGAGTGGGCGAGTAGTGCAGGGTGCCGCGCGGTCGGGCTGTGGGTGCTGGACGGGAACGAACCGGCCGAGCGGCTCTATCGTCGGCACGGATTCCGCCGGACCGGACGCCGCCAGGTAATGCCGAGGGATGCGTCGTTGGTCGAGGTCGAAATGGTCGTCGCGCTCGACGCCGCGGCCGCCTCGTCCGCATAGGTTGCGTCGGGTAAGCCGGGTGTGCGGGCACAACTCTGGACGGCTGAAAACGCAAGGGGGACAGACCCAACCGATCTTGTTCGGTAGTCGGCGAGCGACAACCCCGCTACCATGCGGGGATGCGATGGGGGCGGTTGGGCGACCGACTACACCGCGCGGCATTGTTGCTCGCGGTGTTGGGCGCGGTTGTCGGTGGATTGGTGATCGCCGGGCTGACCTGGTGGTTGTTGTGGTGGCTGTTGGGTGCGAAGGCCGAGACGCCGAATCAGTTGGATCTCACCAAGATTGCGCTATCGGTGGCGGCCGGGGTTGGCGGGGCGGTCGCGCTGGTGGTGGCGTATCGGCGGCAGCGGGATCTGGAGCGGGGGCGGTTCGCGGAGTTGTTCGGGGCGGCGGCGCGGCAGTTGGGTGATGCGGATCCGGCGGTGCGGATCGCTGGGGTGTATGCGATGGCGGGGGTGGCCGATGAGTTCTCGGCACCGAGTCGAAGACAGCAGTGCATCGATGTGTTGTGCGGGTATCTGCAACTGCCCTACGACCCGGCAGATGGAGCGAATCATCTGGTCTCACGCGCCGAGTCGGCGGAGGAAGCCGGGGGCAAGGTCGAGCGGGTCTACGAATTCCGGCGCAATGATCGGGAGGTGCGTCGCGCGATCGTGCGAGTGATCGCGCAACATCTGAAGCCCTCGGCGGAGATCTCATGGTCGGCGTGCACCCTCACCTTCACTAATGCGGTCGTCGAGAAGGCGGACTTTCGGTATGCGGTGTTCCAGGGACGGCATACGTCGTTCGCCGGAGCGACGTTCATCGGACCGACCACATTCGAGTTCGCGACCTTCGCCGGGCTGCATCTCACCTTCCGCGGCGCGACTTTTCGCGATGGCCCGACGCTGTTCGATCGCGCGGAATTCGGGTCCGATCGCATCGAGAAGCGCGAACCCGCAGGCGTCGGCACCACCTTCGCCGAGGTCACCTTCGAAGGTCCGGCATCGTTCGAGAGCGCGACCTTCCGTGGTCCACGCACCGACTTCAGTGGCGCTCGTTTCCTCGGTGCTCGAACATCGTTCCAAGACGTGAAGTTCCGGGCCGAGCTGACCTCGTTCGAGCGCGCCGCCTTCGATGGTGACCACATCGCCTTCGATCGCACCGAATTCGCAAGTCCCCGTGTCACATTCAAAGGCGCACAGTTCTACGCGACGCTCACGGCCTTCGACGAGGCCAGAGTAGGCGCGCCGAATCGACTGCGGAACAGGGGCACCCGCGAAACGGACTTCTCGCAGGCCGAGTACCACGGTGGCATCAGATTCCCGCGGACGGTGCTCGGCGGGCGGATCGTCGACTTCAGCGAGGGCGACTTCTTCGGCGATATCTCCTTCCTCGGCACGCGTTTCGCCGCCCAGGAAATCCACTTCGATCGCCCGAAGGCCTGGGTGGGCACGCATTTCGACTGGGATGACGTGCCCACCCGCAAACCGGCAAGTGTCAAACCCAATCCCTGGCCGCCGACCGCCGCGGGGTGACGCTAAGCCGACCTGTGCGTAGGGCTTCGAGGCGGGCCGGGATCGCGCGATCAGGCGGCCCAGCGTGCCTTTCGCGAGCAGATCGTCGACGACGCTTTGTCGCGAAAGACCAACCGGCACAATTGAAATCACGACATCGAACCAACCCGTCGGGGCAGCGGGTTTGCGGCTGCCCCGACGGTGGGCACTACATCGGCCAACCGCCGTACGGGACGGTGATCAGCTCTAAGAAGTGACCAGTGGGGTCGAGGAAGTAGACGCCGCGACCGCCATCGTTGTGGTTGATCTCGTTGACGCCCTGTTGCCGCGGGTCGGCCCAGTGATCCAGTTTGTAGCGCTGGATCTTGGCGTAGGCCGCGTCGAACTCGGCCTCGGAGATCAGGAATGCGTAGTGCTGGGGCTGGATTTCGGTGATGTGCGGTGGCACGTTCGCGAAGTCGAAGGTGACGTCATTACCCGTGGGAAGCGGGATGAACGGGCCCCACTCTTTTCCTAGTTCCAAACCCAGGATGTCCGCCCAGAATTCGGCGGACACTCGATTGTCCCGACAACCGACAATGGTGTGATTGAGCTGTACTGCCAGGGGATTTCTCCTTGTGTCGTGACGGTCCCGACCCCGGGCTCGGTACAAGGCGGCCTACGGGAGCACCGTCACGGGCGTCGAGGTTAGCGAATCAGTCCCCACCGTGCCACCCCCGAGTGATCGGAACCATGATTCATCGACCGCGTTTCCCGCTGTGACCCACTTCGCTGTCTGTGACGCCGCGCGGTAGCGTCGGTGGAATGAAGATTCGAGGGGCGGTCCTGGAGCGGATCGCAGCGCCCGTGCCGTTCGCCGAGTCGGCGCCGATCACCGTCTGTGAACTGGACCTCGGTGAGCCGGGGCCGGGGGAACTGCTGGTACGGATCGAGGCCGCCGGACTGTGTCATTCGGACCTGTCGGTGGTGGACGGAAATCGGGTGCGACCGGTGCCGATGCTGCTCGGGCACGAGGCCGCGGGCATCGTCGAGGCGGTGGGGCCCGGTGGCAGTGATCTTGCGGTGGGGCAGCGCGTGGTGATGACCTTCCTGCCGCGCTGCGGGGAATGCGCGGGCTGTGCCAGCGAGGGACGGACGCCGTGCGGGCCGGGCAGCGTCGCCAATAATGCGGGTGAGCTATTGAACGGTGGGCGGCGGCTGCACCGTGCGGGTGCCGAGGTGCACCATCACCTCGGGGTGTCCGCCTTCGCCACGCACGCCGTCGTCGACCGCCGATCGGTGGTTCCGGTTGATGCCGATGTGCCGCCGGAGGTGGCGGCGGTGCTCGGTTGCGCGGTACTGACCGGTGGCGGGGCGCTGCTCAATTCCACGAAACCCGGTCCGGCCGACCGGATCATGGTGGTCGGTCTCGGCGGTGTCGGCATGGCGGCGGTGCTCGTCGCGGTGTCGCTGGGCGAACACGAGGTAATCGCCGTCGATACCGTCGCGGAAAAGCTCACTCTCGCAATGGAACTCGGCGCGACCGCCGCCTACACACCGGCCGAACTCGCCGAGCAGGGTATCCAGGCCGACATCGTTGTCGAAGCCGCGGGCAATATCCGCGCCTTCGAGACCGCCGTCGCCGCAACGGGCCCCGGCGGCACCACCGTCACCGTCGGCCTGCCCGCCCCCGACGCCCGTGCGAGCATTTCCCCGCTCGCATTGGTCGCGCAGGGCCGCACCATCATCGGCAGCTACCTCGGCTCGGCGGTGCCCGCCCGCGACATTCCCGAATACGTCCGCATGTGGCGCGAGGGTCGGCTGCCCGTCGAGAAGCTGGTGTCCTCCCACGTCGGCCTCGACGAAATCAACCATGCCATGGACGAACTCGCCGCCGGGCATGCGCTACGTCAGGTCATCGTCTTCGACTGACTGATGTTCGAGCGTGGTGAATTGGTGGCTCGAAACACCGTCCGCAGCCATCCTTTACTACGCTCGATGCCCGTTGCGACTGCTGAGTGTGCGCGAAGTGCTCAGGAGTCGATACTGCGGGGGGTGTCGAGTGCATCGATGAATCGGCCCAGTAGGTGGGCGAATTCGGTGCGTTCGTGGTCGGTCCAGTTCGCCATCGCCGCTGCCATCGCGGCTCGGCGTCCGTCGCGGGCTGCTGCGAGTACGCGCAGCCCAGCGGGGGTGAGTCGTAGGACGGCGCGTCTGCCGTCGTGCTGATCGGCCACCCGTTCGAGGTGTCCGGATGAAACAGCCTGGGCAACAAGGCGACTCGCGCGTGGCTGATCGACGCCCAGTGCGGGGGCGAGGGTTCCGACGGTGGCCGCGTCGGTACCGGCTACCGCGTCGAGGACTCCGAAGACCGCATGCGGCACCGGTGAATCCTTGCCCAATGCGCCGCGGGTCTGGCGCCGCCGGATCCGGACCATTGCCGCCTCGACGGCCTCGGTGACCGCATCATGCTCTTCCATTCGCCCTATTTCCATGTCATATTACATGTAGTTGTTAGTCTACATGTTTTGGAGGAACGATGGCCGCGCAGCGCCCGATCGGTTACTGGCTCAAGGAACTCGATCGCCTGATCAACGCCTGCTTCGAGGAGGACCTGGCTACCGCCGGGCTGACCCGTCGGCACTGGCAGATGCTCAACTCACTGGCCGAAGGCCCCCGCCCCGAGGTCGATGTTCGCGACGGTCTCGCCCCCTTCTGGAACGACTTGTCGGAGTGGGATATTCAGCTCGCCTACTTGGTGGATCGCGGCGACATCGCCGACGATTCGGGCACCCTCGCCCTTACCGACGCGGGCCGGACCACCCACCGAGCAGCCTTCGCCCTGATCGGCAAGCGCCGCCGCGCAATGCTCGACGGCATCACCGACGAGCAGTACGTCGAGACCGTCCGGCTCCTCGAAAAGATGGCCGAAAATATGGCCGCCGCCTGAGCTGCCCCAGTGGGAGGTCAGGGGAGGGCGAGGTGAGCAGGGTCGATAGGCTTGCGGGGACAGCAGGCGAATGAGGAGGTGCGGTGACCATTCGGGTCGGAGTGCTCGGTGCGCGCGGGAAAGTCGGGCAGGCCATCTGCGAGGCGGTGCAGGCGGCGAGCGATCTGGAGTTGGTCGCGACCGTCGATAAGGACGATTCGCTGGAGGCGTTCACCGAGTCCGGGACGCAGGTGGTCGTCGACTTCACCAATCCCGATGTGGTGATGGGGAATCTGAAGTTCCTGGTGGAACGCGGAATTCACGCCGTGGTCGGCACCACCGGATTCGACGCGCCCCGCCTGGACGAGGTGCGCGGCTGGCTGGCCGGGCGACCGGAGACCGGTGTGCTGATCGCCCCGAACTTCGCCATCGGCGCGGTGCTGTCCATGCGGTTCGCCGAACAGGCGGCCCGATTCTTCGATTCGGTCGAGGTCATCGAACTGCACCATCCGAACAAACTCGACGCACCATCGGGCACCGCCTACCGCACCGCGGGCCTGATCGCCGCGGCTCGGGACAAGGCCGGAGTCGGCCGCAGCCCCGACGCCACCACTCAGGAACTCGAGGGCGCCCGCGGCGCCGACGTCGACGGCGTGCGGGTGCATTCCGTGCGCCTGGCCGGACTGGTCGCGCACCAGGAGGTGCTGTTCGGCACCCAGGGCGAAACCCTCACCATCCGGCACGATTCCATCGACCGCTCCTCTTTCGCTCCCGGTGTGCTGCTCGGTGTGCGTGCGATAGCGAACCGCCCCGGCCTGACCGTCGGACTCGACCCGTTCCTGGATCTGTGAGCAAGCGCAGCGAGGGAACCGCGGACACGGCCGCCCGGGCGGTCATGGCGGAACCGAGCGCCAGCGAGGTGGAGTCATGAACGCCCCGGAACCGGTCGAGGCGGGTCGCGGCACCGAGGTCCGCAAGCTCATCGCGTTCATCGCGGCTCTGGTTGTCGTGCTGGGCTTCTACTTCCTACTGCTCGGCCGCATCGCGTTCAGCCTGATCGGTTCCGGTGATGTGGCCGCCGTCATCATCGGCATCGGGGTGCTGATCCTGCCGCTGCTCGGCGTCTGGATCGTCGTCGCCACCGTCCGCGCGGCTCTGGCCCACCAGCATTTGGCCCGCCGCATCCACGAGGAGGGCCTGGAACTCGACACCTCCGAACTACCGCGCCGCCCCTCCGGTCGCATCGAACGCGAAGCCGCCGACCAACTGTTCGAGCAGGTCAAACAGGAATGGGAGGCCGATCCCGACAACTGGCGCGTTTGCTACCGCCTCGCCCGCGCCTACGACTACGCCGGTGATCGCAGCCGCGCGCGCGAAACCATGCGGCGCGCTGTCGCGCTGGAGAAATTCGAAAGCGACCACCGCGAGGATTGATCACCCGCTTGCCGGTCCGACTGTCGAACGAAGACCCCCGAACAGAGCAGTCCCCGGTAGTGTCCGTCGAATCCGTAAGTCTCAACCGTCGTTGATTACTCCGTTATTCGACTGGCTTGCCGGGGGCCTGGCCAGATCCTGGAAAATGTCTCCGATGTCGTCGGACGTCTCCGGCTGACAGTTCGGCACTTTCCGGTATTCCGGTGTAACCACCTATTTTCCTCCCAGGTTTGTCGCCAGTCAATAGCCGGGGCACCTGAATATGGCCTCCGCTTCCCCACACTGTCGCGACGCCACCGTTGCCTCCCCCAGCGAGTTCCGGGACGGCAGTACGCTGCGGGGTGTGTCTCGGCTGTTGATCATTCATCACACCCCATCACCGCATATGCAGGCCATGTTCGAGGCCGTGGTGTCCGGTGCGACGGATCCGGAGATCGAAGGGGTGGATGTCGAGCGCCGCGCGGCGCTTGCGGTCACCGCGAGCGATGTGTTGGCCGCGGATGGTTATCTGCTCGGTAGCCCGGCGAACCTGGGCTACATGTCCGGTGCGCTCAAGCATGCGTTCGACACGTTCTACTACCCATGCCTGGACTCGACACGTGGTCGGCCGTTCGGCTTCTACCTGCACGGGAATGAGGGCACCGAAGGGGCCGAGCGTGGGGTGGTCAGCGTGACCAACGGGCTCGGCTGGGAGAAGGTGGCGGCGCCGGTCATCGTGATGGGCGCGCCGTCGAAGGACGATATTCAGCGTTGCTGGGAGCTCGGGGCGACCGTCGCGGCGCAGCTCATGGCATAGCGGACCGTCCCCCGATTTTTGGTGTCTGACCGGTGGCCGGGAAGGCCGGGCATACTACGAGGTGACGTTGTAGCGGTGGGGATGTGGACGAGTTGCTCGGGAACGGAGTGTCGAGGTGATGTGGGTCGAAGGGGGCGAAACAGCACCGCGCCGGATCGGGCTGGTCGAAGACCACGAATCGGTGGCGATCGGACTTGCCGCGATGCTGGCGCCGGAACCCGATCTCGATCTGGTGCTGACTGCGGGGACCGTACCGGAGCTGCTTGCGCAGGCGAATAGCGCGCCGCTCGACCTGGTCGTCCTCGATCTGCGACTGGCCGATGGGTCGTCGCCGGAAGACAATGTGCGCACGCTGCGCAACCGCGGCGTCGAGGTCCTGGTGTTCACCGGCGCGGATAACGCGTTCCTGGTGCGTGCCGCCGCGAAGGCCGGTGTACTCGGCGTGGTGCGCAAATCCGAGGATGTGCCGACGGTGGTCGCGGCCGTGCGCCGTGCCGCCTCGGGCGAGCAGGTGGTGACGACCGACTGGGCCGCCGCTATCGATGGCGATCCGCAGCTGTCCAACGTGGGTCTGAGCCCGCGTCAGGAAGAGGTGCTCACTCTCTACGCCTCCGGTGAGAAGGCCTCCCGCGTCGCGCGGCTGACCGGACTTTCCGAGCAGACCGTCAACGACTATCTGGGGCGTATCCGGCAGAAGTACGCCGATGCGGGTCGTCCGGCTCCCACCAAAACCGACCTCTACAAGCGGGCGGTAGAGGACGGATGGCTACCGGTTCCCGAGCGGCATCAGCGCGGATGACCGCGTCCAGCATGCTGGACACATCTACACCAACCGCGAGCTCCGCCTCGCTCGACCCGTTCCGGGTCAGTCGATGGCGTCGTGGGCGGGCCGCGGTGTCCAGACCGAAGATCGTCGAAGCGGCCTCGGATCGCATTCTGCGCCGTTTGGGTTTGGCCGTCGGCATCGCCGGGGTGATCGTCGCCATCGTCGAGCTGCCCGATATCGCCGAACAGGCCAAATTCATCTCCGGTCCCTGGGCGAGTGTGGTGGTCGGCGTGGCGCTCGGCTGGTTCCCGGTGCTCGCGGTCGTCTCGATCGCGATGGGAGCCAGGGCGATTCGCGTGGTGGCGGGCGCGGCCGCGGTGAGTTACCTTGCGGCGCTGGCAACCATGCCATTCATCTATGCCGCACCGCTGACCGACACCGCATCGGTCTGGATGTATCGGGTGCTCGCGCTCGGGGTGCTCGCCGCCGTCCTGGCTTGGCGTCCGGCGCTGGCCGTCACCTATCTCCTGGTCGCGGCCGCGGCCGCGGCGCTGGCGAACCGGTATGTGGTGCCCGAAGCGACGCTATGGTCGCTGATCGGCGACTTCGCCAGGGCTGCTGGCCTGTGCGCGCTTTTCCTCTGGTGCTGTATCTACGCGCTCGCGGCGGCGGCACGGGTTGACCGTGAGTCGGTCATCGCCAGTCGACGCGCGGCGGCGGTGGCCGGTGCAGCGGCGCGGGATCGGGAGCGCGCTCGATTCGCCGCCCTGATCCACGATGCGGTGCTGTCGACGCTGCTCGATGCCTCGCGCGCCGGTGCCGAATCGCCGGTACTGCGCCGTCAGGCCGAACGCACGCTGGAGCAACTCGACGAATGCCGCGGCGCCAATACCGAACCCGACCGTTTGGACGCGCAATCGGCGATCGGCTTCCTGCGCTCGGCGGTGTACGAGGTGAATCCGGGCATCCGCTTCACCGCGCGCCGCTGGGCCGGACTCGATGATCTGCGACTGCCCGTCCATGCCGCTGGCACTATCGCCGCCGCGCTCGCCGAGGCGGCGCGAAATAGTCTGCGCCACGCCACGGTTGCGGGCCGTACCGTGCAGCGCGCCGTCACAGTGACGATCAGTGCCGGTGGCATCCGGGTGGTATTCCGTGACGACGGAGCGGGTTTCGATCTCGACCGGGTGCCCGCCGATCGGCTGGGCGTTTCGGTGAGCATCCTCGGCCGGATGCGGCAACTGGCCGGTGGGGCCGGATTCGTGGAATCCCAGCCGGGGGACGGCACCACCGTGACCTTGGTCTGGGGCGGCGATGGCTGACACCGATAACGAATTCGGCCTGCGCGACCTGCTCGGGCTGCGGGACCGGTCGGCATGGTTGTTCCTGGTCATCTTCGAGGCGACGATCTTGCTCTATATGATGCGCAATTTCGCCGAATCGCCGCTGATTCTGGCCTCGCTCGCGCTGGCGCTGCTGGTCGGGGCCGGGGTGGTGGTCCTGGTGATTCCGGTCGATCCGCTGCCGCTGCCCGCGGCGATCGCGGTGGCCGCGGCTGGACCGATCGCGACCGCACTGACCACCGTCGATATCGATCACGGCATGTCCAAACAGGTCTGGACCGCATTCGCCTCGTCCTATGTGCTCGCGGTGCTGGTGTTACGCGGTCGTTTGGGTGCGGCGTGGTGGGGTGTCGCCGGGATCGCGGCGGTGATCGCGGTGGTCGGCGCGATGACCGGGCTGCGGGTGGTGGTCGGATCCATCGTGCCGATCGCCACCGTGGCCGGGGTCTCGATCGGCGCCGCGGTCATGCGGCCGATGCAGCGCTCGCTGCGGCTGCTGCGAGAGGAGGCGACCATGCGTGCGGCCGCGGAGGCGACCATGGCCGCCCAGAACGGCGAGCGCGACCGGCAACTGGCCCGGCTCGATAAGGTGGCCCGCCCGATTCTGGAACGCATTGCCGACGGCGCCGAACTCACCGCATGCGAGCGGGAGGAGTGTCGACTGCTCGAGGCCGAGTTGCGCGATGGATTGCGCGCGCCACAGTTGGTGACCGACGAGTTGAGCAGTGCCGCCCGCGGCGCGCGCTCCCGCGGGGTCGAAGTGGTGCTGCTGGATGACGGTGGTTTCGCCGGGGTTCCGAAGTGGGTCCGCCAGCAGGTGATCGAGTCAGCGACCCGCGAACTGGACGCGGCCAACGCCGGTTCGGTGACCGTGCGGGTGCTGCCGATGGGCCGACGAGTGCTCGCCACGGTGCTGGCGAACGCACCGGACCGCGATCGGCGCACCGAGATCGATACCGCGGGTGCGGTCTCGGTCTCGACGTAGCCGTCGTGAGCTGGGCCATCCGGCGAGGTCGTTAGCGCGGCGGATGGGAGTGCGCCCGGCCTCATGCCGCGACCGGATACCTGTTCGCCGGTACGACGGCCGATTCTGTCGGTGCGGCATGGCATTGTTCGACCCATGCGGAAGATGAGTGCGGTGGCCGCACGTCGGACGGCGTTGGCCGCGCAGGGCTTCGGGCGGCGCAAACCGGTCGCGCCGACGCGGCGGACGGTCCTCGATGTGCTCGGCAGAACGCAACTACTGCAACTGGATTCGGTATCGGCAGTGGTGCGCGCGCACTATGCGCCGGTCTTCAGCCGGATCGGTGGATACGACCGTACGCTGCTGGACGGCGCCGCCTGGAGCAATGGTGTGCGGCGCCCGCGGCGGCTGGTCGAGTACTGGGCGCACGAGGCTGCGCTGATCCCCGTCGAGGACTGGCCGCTGATGCGGTGGCGGATGCGCAGATACGAGCACGGTCGTTGGAATGGCATGCGCCGGGCGAAGGAACGCAACCCCACCCTCGGCAAGGACATTCTCGATGTGATCACCGAGGTCGGCGCCTGCACCGCGGGTGAGGTGGAGCGTCATCTCGAGCTGGACAAACCGCGCCCCAAAGGGTCCTGGTGGAATCTCAGCGATACCAAGATGATCTGCGAACAGCTCTTCGCCGCCGGTGAACTCTCGGTCGATAAGCGGGTCGGTTTCGCCAGGCACTACGACCTGGCCCAGCGGGTGATTCCGCCGGAGATCCTGGCGCGTGACGTCTCCGAGACCGACGCGGTGCGCGAGTTGGTGTTGCGCGCTGGCACCGCACTGGGCATCGCGACCGAGACCGATCTGCGCGACTATTACCGGCTGCATCGATCGCAAACCGAACCGGCGATCGCGGATCTGGTCGATGCGGGGGAGTTGGAACCGGTCGAGGTGACGGGTTGGGATAAGCCCGCGTATCTGCGGGCCGGTGCGTCGACACCGCGCCGCATCGAAGGTGCGGCTTTGCTGTGTCCGTTCGATCCGCTCATCTTCTTCCGCGCCCGCACCGAGCGGATCTTCGACTTTCACTACCGGATCGAGATCTACACGCCGGAACCCAAGCGGGTGCACGGGTATTACGTCTTTCCGTTCCTATTGAACGGGGAGTTGGTCGGCCGCGTCGACCTGCGTGCCGAGCGGGCGGCCGGACGGCTGCTGGTGCCCGGTGCGTTCGCCGAGCCCGGCTATCGCACGCCGGAGACGGCGCGAGCACTTACCGACGCACTGCGTGAGATGGCCGACTGGCTCGAACTCGATGAGGTGGTGATCGGCGAGCGTGGCGATCTCGCATCGCTGTTGTGAGCAGTCGCTCTCGAGCTGATCTCGGCTTTCGCGTGGATTTGCTGTCCACCCGTGCCACGAACGCTCAACGCAATCGGCGATGGTCAAGGCTGAAGGCCGGGCGATCCAGCCGCCGCGACAGCTCGCTGGTTAGCCGTACTCGAAGTAGCTGCTGGGTCGGCGGGTAGATATCGAGTTGGGTCAGATATCGCGCTTAGGCCCGTATCCGCGCATCTGGTCGCGCAGCGCACCGCTGACGGCCGTCGAGAGCCACGAGTTCAAGGAAACTCCGCTCGCCGCAGCCGCTTCCTCCGCCTTGGCCTTCATCTGCTCGACCAACCGCAGGGTGACTCGGCTGATGTCGCCGGTCATTTCCTCGAAGGTCGGATGCTCGCTGTCGGGGGTCGGGTTCTTGCGGACGTCCACGGTCGCATCGGTGCCGTCCACCGATACGTGCACCGTCCGGTCGCCGAGTTCGGTGCTGACCTCAGCGGCGAGATCCGACAGCGCCGCCAGCAGCGCCAGTCGCGCCGAGCTCTCCGTCGCCGCCGCCAGTGCGGCAGCGGTGGCCTGGGTCTTTTCGTCACCTAGTGCGGCGGCCGCGATCAGGTCCTCGCGTAGCCGGGTGGTGTACTTATTCAAATCCATGACATCAGTGTGACGCCATCTGTGATGTCACACAAGGGCGGGTCTGACATCATGATCATGAAGTGGGAGGCGAATCACTCGCCCGGGCAAGCCGATCGGCGGTCAGGGTGTCGAGGGCGTTCCCGGGAGCGGGTAGCCTTTCTGACCATGACGAACGGTGAATCGACGCCTACGGAGCTGCGTGCGTCCGGCACGGTAGGTGTCGCGATGGTGACCCCCTTCGGTGCCGACGGCAAGCTCAATGTCGATGCCGGGGTCGCGCTCGCGGCCCGCTTGGTCGACCGTGGCGTCGATTTGCTGGCGATTTCCGGGACCACTGGCGAATCGCCGACCACCACCGAATCGGAGAAGGCCGATCTGCTCCGCGCGGTCGTCGACGCCGTCGGCGACCGCGCCACCGTGATCGCAGGCGCGGGCACTTACGACACCGCGCACTCCATCGAACTCGCCCGCAATGCCCAGCGCGCGGGCGCGCACGGCCTGCTCGTGGTGACCCCGTACTACTCCCGCCCCACCCAGGACGGCCTGCTCGCGCACTTCACCGCCGTCGCCGACGCCACCGACCTGCCGGTCACCCTCTATGACATTCCGCCGCGCTCAGTGGTTCCCATTGCCAGCGACACCATTCGCAAGCTCGCCGAACATCCGCGTATCGTTGCGGTCAAGGACGCCAAGGGTGATCTGAACGCCGGTGCGGACCTCATCGCGAATACCGATCTGGCCTTCTACTCCGGTGACGACGCGCTGAATCTACCCTGGCTTTCGGTTGGCGCGACCGGATTCATCAGTGTCATCGGACATCTCGTGCCCGAGCGGCTGCGCGCCCTGCTCGACGCCTTCACCGCCGGTGACGTGGCGCGCGCCCGTGAGATCAATGCGGGCCTGCTGCCGTTGAATGCGGCGATGTCGCGCTTGGGTGGCGTCGCGATGTGCAAGGGCGGTCTGCGCCTGCTCGGCGTGGAAGTCGGCGAACCGCGGCTGCCGCAACTGATGCCGTCCACCGAACAACTCGATGCCCTGGCCGCCGACCTTCGGCTGGCGGGGGTGCTTTCATGAGGAGTAAGCGAATCAAGAACACCGAACTGTCCGACATGATCGAACCGACCAGTAGCGAGGTGCAGTCATGACTGAGGCAGAAGGCCGCCGCCCCCGCCGGACCGCGACCCGGGCCGCGGGCGCACCCGAACCCGCCGCGAAGCGTCCGCCCCGTTCGGAAAAGTCCGATCAGGCAGCGCAATCCGACGGTGGTGACCTAGCGAGATCCCCCGAATCTGCCCCCGAGAACCAGGCACGGACCTCCGAAGCCGCGCCCGCGAAGAAAGCCGCCAAGAAGGCGCCCGCCGCGAAGGCCCCGGCCGCTAGGGCCGAACAGCCCCGCAGACAGGGCCGCGGCCGTCAGCAGGGTGGCCGCGGACGCGGTGAGCAGCCCACGCCGGCCCCCGCCGAACGCGCCGCCGCCGACCGGCTCGGTGCACCGCCGAAGCTGCCCAAACACGGTCTGCGCGTCTTCGCCCTCGGCGGCATCGGCGAAATCGGCCGCAATATGACCGTTTTCGAATACGGCGGCAAACTGCTCATCGTCGACTGCGGCGTACTGTTCCCGGAGGATCAGCAGCCCGGCGTCGACCTGATCCTGCCCGACTTCCGGCCCATCGAGGACCGGATGGACGATGTCGAAGCCATCGTGCTCACCCACGGCCACGAGGATCACATCGGCGCGGTGCCGTTCCTGCTGCGGCTGCGCGGCGATATCCCGGTCGTCGGATCGAAATTCACCCTCGCGTTGGTGGCCGCGAAATGCCGGGAACACCGGCTGCGTCCGAAACTCGTCGAGGTGATCGAGGGCCAGCACACCACGCACGGCCCGTTCGGTTGCGAATACTTCGCCGTCAACCACTCGATCCCGGACGCCATCGCGGTGGCCATTCGCACCCCGGCGGGCGTCGTGCTGCACACCGGCGATATCAAACTCGATCAGCTGCCCCTGGATGGTCGCCTCACCGACCTGGCCGGATTCTCCCGCCTCGGTGACGAGGGCGTCGACCTGTTCCTGGTGGACTCCACCAATGCCGAGGTGCCCGGCTTCGTCACGCCTGAACGTGAGATCGGCGGCGTACTGGACACGGTGATCGGCAAGGCCCGCCACCGGGTGATCGTTGCCTCGTTCGCCAGCCACGTGCACCGCATCCAGCAGGTGGTCGATGTCGCCCAAAAGTACGGGCGCCGTGTGTGTTTCGTCGGTCGCTCGATGGTGCGCAATATGGAGATCGCGCAGGAGCTGGGCTATCTGACGGTGCCCGACGGCGTGGTCGTCGATCTCGATGTCGCCGCGACCCTGCCGGGCGATCGGCTGGTGCTGATCTCCACCGGATCGCAGGGCGAACCGCTGTCGGCATTGTCGCGGATGGCGCGCGGAGAACACCGCCAGATCAATATCCGCGCCGACGATCTCGTTGTGCTGGCCTCCTCGCTGATCCCCGGCAACGAGAATTCGGTATTCGCGGTGGTCAACGGTCTGGCGCGGCTCGGCGCCACGGTGATCACCCAGCAGAACGCGAAGGTGCACGTCTCGGGGCACGCGTCCGCGGGTGAGCTGCTGTATCTGTACAACGCGGTGCGGCCGACCAACGCCATGCCGGTGCACGGCGAATGGCGGCATCTGCGCGCCAATGCCGCGCTGGCGGTGGCGACCGGTGTGCCGGAGGATCGGGTGGTGCTTGCCGAGGACGGCGTGGTGGTGGACCTGGTCGACGGGATCGCCTCGATCGTGGGCCGGGTTCCGGTCGGGCACGTGTACGTCGACGGTCTGTCCGTCGGCGATGTCGGCGAGTCGACGCTGTCGGATCGCCTGGTCCTCGGCGAGGGCGGGTTCATCTCGATCACCCTCGCGGTCGACTCGACCACGGGTAAGGCGGTCAGCACACCCGAGATCAGTGGGCGCGGGTTCTCCGATGATCCGACCGCGCTCGTCGATGCCGCGGAACTCGTCGAGGCCGAACTGCTGCGGCTGGCCGGTGAGGGTGTCACCGATACTCATCGGATCGCGCAGAGCGTGCGGCGCGTGGTCGGCCGCTGGGTCGCCGAAACCTATCGCCGCCGCCCGATGATCATTCCGACGGTTATCGGCGTCTGACAACAAACGCGAAAACCGCCGGACGACGTTGTCGTCCGGCGGTTTTCACGTTCTGCGGCGCTACTGCTGGCAGGCCGCGGAGTCCAGCTTGGCGGATTTGACGATGCTGCACGCGAACTGGTGCGCGATCTGCCACTGATCACCGACGGCGACAAAGTCGACGGAGCCGTTCTCGACCTTCTTGCCGTCGATGGTGACGTTGGCGTCGGCCTTCAGTTTGCCGTCCTTGGGGTCGCCGACCTTGGTGATCTCGACCGTGACCTTGTTCTGCTTGGCGGCCGCGACCAGCTTGTCGACCAACTCCGGATCGCGGTCGGCGTCCTCGATCCAGGTCACCTTTTCTTTTTCGGCGACCGTGCCGTCGAGGGCACGAGTGATCTTGCCGTTGAGGTCTTGGACGGTCGGCTTGGGCAGATCGGGCGGCGTGGTGGAGGTCGGCGCCGCACCCTCCTCCTTGCCGTCCTGGCTGGTGCCGCTTTCGAAGCCGCCGCCCGATTTGGCGCTGCTCGTCGCGGATGAACCCGAGCTCGACGAGCTGTTGTCGGAGCTGCACGCGGTGAAGAGGAGGGCGGTGGCGGCGAATGCGATCGCGGCAACAGCCCGGAATGAACGGTATTGCACGGTTTCCCCTGATCGATGTGTCATGGATCCGGCATCGGCCGGGACGAAGATATCGGTCCTACAGCTCGTATCCGGAAGTGCAGTTCCAATGTTCGATGTAGGCGTTCCCGGGGTTATTGGCCAGTGCCTTGTTCTTCGCGGCGCCCAGCGACGGTCCCGAACCGTAGCTCCAGTAGTTGCGGGAAATGGCCAGCGCACCGCAGCCGTTGCGCCAAGAGATCTTGGCCGTGCAGTCGGGCCCGCCGCCGAAGCGGATGCAGGCATCAACGGCATTGGACTCGGCCGCGGCGAAGCCGCCGCTGCCGTACCAGAAGCCGTAGTGCGAGGTCGACAACGAGACGGCGATGGCGCCGTATTCGTTGGCCTGGGCTTGTGCGGGTGCCGCCGAAACGGCGAGTGCGATACCAGTGGCCGCCACAGTGACAGCGGTAATGAACTTGTTCACGAACTCGAACGCCCCTTCTCGTTTGAACGGTCCGCGACCCGACGGACCACGTGACAACGTACATTTCGGTTGGCCACCACGCCAACCATCCTTTTTCTGGGGCGGGGATATGTAGGGCGCCCGCAGAATTCGGAGCTGCGGCGGCAGCGCGGGTGCTGACGGCGTCGAGTTGCCGGACCTGGTCGGCTATGTTCGGAAGTGTGAACATGGCACAACGTGAACGCCGGGCGCTGGTCGACGCGATGTCCACCGTCGGACCGGATGCGCCGACCCTCTGCGGCGACTGGACCGTGCGAGATCTGGCCGCGCACTTGGTCGTTCGTGAACGCCGCCCGGACGCATCCCCGGGAATCATGCTGAAGCCGCTCGCCGGATACCTGGAGTCGGTGCAGACCAAGGCGGCACGCCGGCCCTTCCCCGAACTGTTGGAAGATGTGCGGACCGGTCCACCATGGTGGTCGCCGCTCAAGCCGGTCGACGCGGTCGCCAATATGACCGAGATGTTCGTCCATCACGAGGATGTGCGCCGCGGCGCGCCCGGTTGGGCGCCGCGTGAGCTGCCCGCCGCCGACGAGGCCAAGCTGTGGACGATGCTGCGCCGCATGGGCAAGATGGCCTATCGGAAGTCGCCGGTCACCGTCGAGCTGGCCACACCGGATGGAAGGAACGCCGTCGTGCACACGAAATCCGGAACCGCGAAGGTGACGCTGACCGGCAAGCCCTCCGAACTACTGCTGCACGCCTTCGGTCGCGACGAGGTAAGGATCGAAACCGCCGGTGACCCCGAGGCCGTCCGCACTGTATTGAGCCTCGATCGCTCGGTATAACACGCTGACGCTGCTCGAAAAGGGGGCTGGACGGCGGCGGGTCCGACCTGGGGTTCCGCATAGTTGGTCACGGTTGAGACCTGCGATACGCGTGTGGTTAATGGTCTGGATGAGGCGTTTGCGGTTAGCCTTGGTCCATGGCAGGTAAGTCCCGCAGCTCCACGACCACTCGTGCGCGGGCGGGATCGGCCCGGGGGAGGACCACGGCGGCATCTCGTTCGGGCCAGGCTCGCTCTGCCGGGCAACGCCGCTCACCCACGCCGCGCGGCCGCACCACCCCGGCGCGCCGCCCCGTCCGCCGCAAATCGAATACCGCACCCCTCGCGGTGATCAGCCGCGGCATCAGCAGCGGCTGGAATATGCTCGCGCGCGGACTCGGGGCCACCACCAGGGCGGTGAGCCGGGCGGGTGAAATCGAACACGGCCATCGTCGTGACGGCACCGCATTGGCCCTCATCGCGCTCAGCGCGGTGATCGCGGCCGCGGTGTGGCTGTCCGCGGGCGGGCCGATCGGGCACTGGGTCGAAGAGGCGATTCGCGCGGTCTCCGGATCGGCATCAGCGGGGTTGCCCTTCGTGGCCGCGGGTATCGCTATCGTCTTGATGCGGACCGAGGCGCATCCGGAGATCCGGCCGCGGCTCGTGCTCGGCGGATTGCTGATCGGGTTGCCGATCCTGGGCCTGTGGCATCTCGCGGCCGGTGCGCCGAGCGATGCGCACGGGCGTTCCCGCGCCGCCGGTTTCGTCGGCTTCGTGGTGGGTGGCCCGCTCACCAGCGGGCTCACCGCTTGGCTGTCGGCGCCGATTCTGCTGCTGGCCATCATCTTCGGTGTGCTGCTGGTAACCGGAACCACGGTGCGCGAGGTGCCGAGCCGGCTGCGCGAGTACTTCGGCACCGGTAGCGGCGGCGACGAATACGGTGACTACGACGGCGAATCCGGTTTCGATCCGGCCAACTACGACGCCGACGGGTTTCCGCTGCATCGGAACACCAAGTCGAAGCGACGCGGCCGCACGCCCGAGGAGAACTACCCGCCCGATGAATTCGGCGGCTCGGATGCGGTCACCGAGATCATCGGCGAACCGCCGCTGCGCGATGCGAAACCGATTGCGGCCGAGGTCCCCGAGGAAAAGCAAAAGCCCAAGCCGAAGAAGCGTGCCCCGGTCAAGGTCGAGGACCAGACACCGCCGCCACCGAAGCAACTCGAGTTCATTACCGACCGGGAGATCGAAGGCGATTACACGCTGCCGCCGCTGACGCTGCTCACCGACGGTGATCCCCCCAAGAAGCGCAGTGCCGCCAACGAATCGATGATCGAGGCGATCACCGAGGTGCTGGTGCAGTTCAAGATCGACGCAGCGGTCACCGGCTTCGTGCGCGGCCCGACGGTGACCCGGTACGAGGTGGAACTCGGTCCTGGTGTGAAGGTCGAGAAGATCACCGCACTGGCCCGCAATATCGCCTATGCCGTTGCCACCGAGAATGTTCGGCTGCTCGCCCCGATTCCGGGTAAGTCCGCCGTCGGCATCGAGGTGCCCAACTCCGATCGCGAACTGGTGCGCTTGGCCGATGTGCTGAAGGCGCCCGCGACCCGAAACGACCACCACCCCTTGGTGATCGGCCTCGGCAAGAATATCGAGGGCGATTTCGTCTCGGCGAATCTGGCCAAGATGCCGCACCTGCTGGTCGCCGGTTCCACCGGTTCCGGTAAGTCGAGCTTCGTGAACTCGATGCTGGTATCGCTGCTGGCGCGCTCCACCCCGGACGAGGTCCGGATGATCCTGATCGACCCGAAGATGGTGGAACTCACACCGTACGAAGGCATTCCGCACCTCATCACGCCCATCATCACCCAGCCGAAGAAGGCCGCCGCCGCGCTGACCTGGCTGGTGGAGGAGATGGAGCAGCGCTACCAGGACATGCAGGCGAACAAGGTGCGCCATATCGACGACTTCAACAAGAAGGTCAAGTCGGGTGCGATCACCGCGCCGCTGGGCAGCGAGCGGGTTTACCGGCCCTACCCGTACATCCTCGCGATCGTCGACGAACTCGCCGATCTGATGATGACCGCGCCGCGTGACGTCGAGGACGCTATCGTGCGTATCACCCAAAAGGCCCGCGCCGCGGGCATTCACCTGGTGCTCGCGACGCAGCGTCCCTCGGTGGACGTGGTCACCGGTCTGATCAAGACCAATGTGCCGTCCCGATTGGCCTTCGCCACTTCGTCATTGACGGATTCGCGCGTCATCCTGGACCAGCCGGGCGCCGAGAAGTTGATCGGTATGGGCGACGGTCTGTTCCTGCCCATGGGTGCGAATAAGCCCACCCGTCTGCAGGGTGCGTTCATCTCCGATGAGGAGATCCATGCGATCGTCGACTTCGCCAAGAACCAGGCCGAACCCGAGTACCAGGAGGGCGTCACCGCCGCAAAGGCGGGCGAGAAGAAGGACGTCGATCCCGATATCGGCGATGACCTCGATGTCTTCGTCCAGGCTGTCGAGCTGGTCGTGACATCACAATTCGGCTCGACCTCGATGCTGCAGCGCAAGCTGCGCGTGGGCTTCGCCAAGGCGGGCCGCCTGATGGACCTGATGGAAACTCGTGGCGTCGTCGGGCCCAGTGAGGGTTCCAAGGCGCGCGATGTGCTCATCAAGCCCGACGAGCTCGAGGGTCTGCTGTGGACGATCCGCGGCGGCGGTGCCGAGGAGTCCGAAAGCCCGGACGCGTAGCAGCGCCGAAAACGCTTCGGCGGCAACTATTCTCACCGTCGGTGGGCCAGTGTGGCGTGGCTACACTGGCCCGACATGGTGATCTGCGGAATCAAGGTGTCGCACGATGGCGGTGTCGCGGTTGTCGAGAACGACCGGTTGGTGTTCAGCATCGAGATGGAGAAGCTCGGCAACGGACTCCGGTACAGCACGCTGGGGGATCTCGACCGGGTCGCCGAGATACTACGGTCGGAGGGGCTCACGCCCGCCGATATCGACCGGTTCGTGGTCGACGGCTGGTTCGCGAATGGTGCGGTGCCGGATACCGATTCGACGGAGCCGTCGAGTATCGCGACGCTCGCCGGTGGCCGCCCGATCGAACTCGCGGTCGCGCCCTACCAGGATCGCCCCGGGCGCACGGTGCCGATCGCGCGTCACCGCTTCCGCGGGCACGGATTCGGTTCCGCCGCCGAGGAGTACGTCAGCTATCACCATGTCGACCAGCACATCCTGGGTGGCTATTGCACCAGCCCGTTCGCGGCGCGCGGGGAGGATGCGCTGGTGCTGGTCTGGGACGGCGGCACCGCAGCACGGGTCTACCATGTCGCGGCGGCGGCCCGAACCGTCCGTGCGGTGGCCACCGTGCTGCCGATCGTCGGCAATATCTTCACCTACTTCAGTTCCCACTTCGGGCCGTTCATCCCGAAAGCCGAAGGTCTGTCCCGGGATCAGATCCTGCGGCAGCACTTGGCCATTCCGGGGAAGGCCATGGCCTACGCCGGGCTGGGCACCGTGGCAGAGTCCGCATACCCGGTGTTCGATGAAATCCTTGCGGCGCAACCGAACCCGTCGCAGGATGCGGCCCGCTTGGTTGGTGCGAAGGTATCGGCGAATCGGGACGAGCTGCTTCCCGGATTGTCCGATGCCGACCTCATCGCCACCTTCCAGGCATATCTGGGGGATCGGTTGGTGCGGGCGCTGAGTTCGCTGGTGCGTCAGGACTCTTCGTTGCCATCGAAGCTGGTGGTGACCGGCGGCTGCGCCTTGAATATCAAATGGAACTCATTGCTGCGCACCCAGGGCATCGTCGAGGAGATCTGGATTCCGCCCTTTCCCAATGACTCCGGCGCCGCGATCGGCGCCGCATGCTGCGAAATGTTCCGGTACGGGCCGAGTCCGGCATTGCGGTGGGATGTGTATTCCGGTCCGCGGGTCGGTGTCAGTGGGGTGCCGGAGAACTGGCGCAGACAGCCCTGCGACGAGCGGGGAGTCGCGCGCTTGCTGCACCGGGTGGGCGAGCCGGTGGTGGTGCTGTCGGGTCGGGCCGAGCTCGGACCGCGGGCGCTGGGCAACCGCAGCATTCTGGCTCCCGCGACGGATGCGGCGATGAAAGACCGGCTCAACGACATCAAGAACCGTGCGCACTACCGGCCGGTGGCGCCGGTCTGCCTGACCGCGCGTGCAGCGGAGGTCTTCCAGCCCGGCGGTAGCGATCCGTACATGCTCTTCGAACACCGCACCCGCCCCGAGTGGACCGACCGGATTCCGGCGGTGCTGCATGTCGACGGTACGGCGCGGCTGCAGACCATCGATGAATCGGCAAACCGCGCCACCGCACGGATCCTGGCCGGGTACGAGGCCATCAGCGGCGTGCCGGTGTTGTGCAATACCAGCGCGAATTTCGAAGGCCGAGGGTTCTTTCCGGATGTGGCCTCCGCGGCACGGTGGGGTGGCACCCGCTACATCTGGTCCGAGGGATATCTGTTCACCGATCAGTCCGTCACTGCCTGACGGGCACGGCCCGGCCGGAGTATCCGGCCGGGCCGTGCCGTCGCCGCCTGGGTCAGCAACGGTTAACGGGGACCTGCGGGATGTCGATCTGTGCTTGCGATGCGAACATCGCGGAGATCATATTCAACAGTGCGTCCACGAGCTACCTCCTTTCCGTCGTCGTCGACGGGCCGCTCCTCGCGTGGATCAGCAGTTCCTCGAAGGGATCGGAATATCCAGATGTCCCTGCGTCGCGAATAGTGCGGCGATCATGTTCAGCAGTGCGTCCACGGGCTACCTCTCTCGGTTCGGTGCCTACTTCTTGTCGAGATCGACCAATTTGCAGACACACAGCGTCACGGTGTGCGCGAGGATGCCGCCGAAGTAGCTCTTGCAGAACTCCGCGTAGCCGATGGGGTCGCACTGGTGCGCATGCCAGGCCGAATCGACCTCGAGGTCATCGGGCAGGTAGTTGCCCTGCATACCGCTGGCGCGGAAGCGCTCCAGCGACCGCTGGTAGCGGGTGACCCGGTCATCGATCTGCTCTTCGGTCAACGCGGTGGAACCCGGCCAGAACAGGTGGCCCCAGCGCAAATTCTCTTTCAGGTGAGTGGTATCGAATTCCGCAGGGGGGACGTCGGTTTCGGTCGACATCGACGCGATGGTTGTCGTCATAGCCTGGTTCCTCGTTTCATTGAGAACTCACCATGTCGGCCAACAAGGCTCCAGAAGTGCTGGAGGCCTTAGAGTTTCGATAGTCACCCAGGCAGTGTCAACGATCACACCTCCCCATGATTGGGAGTTTCGCCCATGAAACTAGGTGCGCCGCAAGATCTTTGCCTAGTGCTGCGAGAGGTCCGGCGGGAAGTCGTAGTGCGTGGGCACGACCGGAGTCATCGATCGGCTGCCCACGACCAATGCGATTTCGTCGTAGGGGGCAAAACGATACGAGGCGGGGTCGCCGGGAAAGCGAACCCCGTTGACGTAGAGGTGCACCGTCTCGAAGGGGGTCAAGTGGATCGGGCCGACCTGCTCGGCGGTCAGTGGCTGACCCCACTCGGTGCAGAACTGCTCGAGCGTGAACGGGATATCCTCGGCCGACTCGAGGTGCACGATCCCGGTCGCATCGTGGGTATGCATCGGGGAGCCCATCCGGCGGGCGTCATCGATGCCGATCAGGGCCGGGACGACGACCGGCTGTCCGTACACGATGACATCGAGATGGGCGTGGTAGTGATAGGTCGTCGACATCTTGTCCAGCAGCGGCAGACCGGCGGCGTGCACGGCGGCAGCGGTGTCGCTCGGCAGGTCCCATGTCGGTTGCAGCAACGCCGAACCCGAGGGCGGTGCGGCGGCCGCGGTGGCGCCGAAGGCACTCACGATGACACCCAGCGTTGCGGTGAGAAGTGAAGAGGCAATTCGCATTTCACGAAACTATGCACAATCGGACGAGCGCCGGAGTTGGTCCTTCCCATCGGTGGCGGCGCCGATCCGAGCCGCCCAGGCGTCGTTGATGACGGTGTCGATATCGGATGTCTTCGGCGACCAGCCCAATTCGGTACGCGCACGGCTGCTGTCGCTGATGAGCCGGTTCGGTTCCGGTGCCGCGGCACGATATTCGACCGGGATGTGGCGTCCGGTCACCCGCGCGGCCGCGGCCACGAGATCGCCGACGCTGGTCCCCACACCGGAGCCGATGTTGTAGCGCCGGCATCGGCCCGGCTGCGGGCGTGCGGCCGCCGCCGCGTCGAAGGCGCGGGCGGCGTCGTCGCGATGTACGTAATCGCGTACGGCGGTTCCGTCACCGTTCACGAATAGGGTCGGCTCGTCACCCGCGGCCACCGAGAGGATCCGGGAGACGATCCGTGTGTCGTCCGGATCGGGTCCACCGGCAATGTTGAACAGCCGCAAGACCGTTGCATCGAGCCGACCGGTCGCGGCTTGTGCGGCGATCACCGTCTCGGCCGCCCGCTTGCTCGCGGCGTAGGGATGTGGCGGATCGTCTGCCAGCTCCTCTGCCATGGGCTGGCGCTCCGCTGCGCCGTAGATCGACGCGGTAGACGCGAAGACCAGTCTGGGTACTCCGGAAGCCGCCATGGCGTGCAGTAGGGTCACGGTGCCGCCCACATTGACCTCGAAATATTCGAGCGGGCTGGCAAACGATTCGCGAACGCGAGTCAGCGCGGCGAGATGGCAGACCAGATCGACATCGACCAATGCCGCGCCGAGTGCACCGCGGTCGCCGAGGTCGGCGGTCCGCACCGGAATCCCATCCGGGACACCGGCTCGCCCCCGACGCACCAGCCCGACGACATCGTGTCCGCTGTCGTCCAAGGCCCCGGCGACCGCGCTGCCGAGGTACCCATTCGCGCCGGTGACAAGTATCCGCACCCGACCCATCGAACCAGCCCCGACTCCCGGCACCCGATGGCGGGGCGGTGGTAGCTCATCGTGGAGTCGAACCACGCGGCAGGGCCTTATGAGAGCCCCGGGGCGAACCTGCATGAGCCTGGGTACGGTATGGGCTGGAGTGCCAGGATTCGAACCTGGATCAACGAGTTCAGCGCCCGACATGCTGCCGTTACACCGCACTCCATCAGCGCGCTCGGAAGGATTCGAACCTTCATCCGCCTGCTTCGTAAACAGGTGCTCCATCCGTTGAGCTACGAGCGCTGGTCCGAGTGCATACCCGGATCGTTCCCTCGGCGAGATTCGAACTCGCACCAACCGAATCCTAAGTCCGGTGCCTCTGCCAATTGGGCTACGAGGGAATGGTTTTGGTACCCGTGGGTGGGGTCGAACCACCGGCCCGGCGGCGGAGGGCGTCCGTCGCGACTGCTTGCAGGTCGTTCGAAAGGGTCAGCTCTGATCCGCTGAGCTACACGGGTCGAAACCGGTCCGCAGCAGGGTTATTCATATCCGGTATCGCCAATTGCCTACTGCCGTATATTCACTATGAAGTTATGAGCGCGGATGGAGGGACTCGAACCCGCAGCCGACGACTTTGGAGATCGTTGCTCTTCCAGTTGAGCTACATCCGCTGGATAAGAAAAGGGGCCGCTCCGTGGCGATTATTTCGCCGGGAGCGGCCCCTGCTCAGGCCTTCTCGAATCGAGACCTCAGGGGCGGCTCCGGGTGTTCATCCCTCGCAGCTGCGACATCCGCAGCCAGGTCGGGCGCAGCTGCGACGCCGACAGCCGGGCGCCCGCACGCAATTGCCAGGCACCGGCGAGGGAGCGTAGTCCCTGGTCCTGAGTGCTGGTCATTGCCTTTGCCTTTCGTGGTCCCGATTACGGGGTGCTGATAACGTTCCGGATAACGCTAACACCGAATGAGGCGATGAGGAACCCATTTATTCCCTACCGGCGAGTTGTCGGCGTGCCTGTAGGGTGTAAGTCAGTGGCAGTCGCTCCGGATGTTCGGTCAGCCGCCACTCGCCATTCGCATCCCGTGTCATCTGGTCGGGCAATGCCTCCCAGGGAACGCTGCGGTGCTCCACGAGTCCGGTGATCGTCATGCCGTGGTCGAGTAGTGCGGTCACCACGTCGCCGAGTCCATGATTCCACTCGTGCGTCACGGTCTGGGTGAATTCGGTCTCGGTCTCGACATAAGTCGTTCCAGACGAAAACACCGTGGGCTCAGGCATTTCGAAGTAGGGATAGCCGACAGTCGGTCGGTCGGTTCGGGTTTCGTCGATAGCCCACAACATCGGATGCCCCTCGCGCAGAAACAACCGACCGCCCGGCCGGAGCAACTCCGCGACCGTCCGCGCCCAGCGATCGACGCTCGGAATCCAGCACAGTGCGCCGATTCCGGTGAAGACCAGATCGAATTGTGCTGCGCCGAGTGCGGATACCGCGTCGTACACGTCCGACTCGACGAAATCGACCCGGTTACCGGTCGCTTCGGCCAGCAACCGAGCCTGGGTCAGCGCTGCGGGAGAGAAGTCCAGTCCGGTCATCCGCGCCCCGAGGCGCGCAAGGGAGATGGTGTCGGTGCCGATGTGGCATTGCAGGTGTACGCCGCGCAGCCCGCGAATGTCGCCTAGTAGCGGCAGATCGAACCGGACCACGTCGCTGAGGAATTCCGGATCGGCGACGAACCGGTCCACGGCGTAGTCGTGCGATGCGGCATGGGCGGGCGCGCGCTCGTCCCAGTTCGCCTTGTTCAGGATGCGGTAGTCGTGGGTCACAGTCGTGACTGTGGCATGTCGGTCGCCAGCCACGCATGTGAAATTATGGTCAGCAACCCTCCCGCTAGCCACCCAGAACGGACAAATCGGGCATGATTGCTGTCATGACACACCTTGCCGCCCCGGAGCCCGCATGCACGTGACCGCACTCGAGTGGACGCTCACGATCGCGGTGATCCTGGGTCTGTTCGTCTTCGACTTCTTCGCCCATGTCCGCACGCCGCACGATCCGACCTTCAAGGAATCCGGGAGCTGGTCGGCGATCTACATCGGCCTTGCCCTGGTGTTCGGCGGATTCGTCGCCTGGCAATGGGGTTCGACCTTCGCGGGGGAGTACTACGCGGGCTTCGTCACCGAGAAGGCGCTCTCGGTCGACAACCTGTTCATCTTCGTCATCATCATGTCGA
Source organism: Nocardia sp. CA-107356 (assembly GCF_050946365.1). NCBI lineage: Bacteria > Bacillati > Actinomycetota > Actinomycetes > Mycobacteriales > Nocardiaceae > Nocardia > Nocardia sp. CA-107356. Next base: position 2,695,697 of record NZ_CP191992.1, read on the forward strand.
CGTTCGCGGTGCCGCGGATCTACCAGCAGAAGGTGCTGCTGATCGGCATCGTGCTGGCCCTGGTCATGCGCGGGGTGTTCATCGCCGTGGGCGCGGCCGCGATCAGCGCGTTCAGCTGGGTGTTCTATCTGTTCGGCCTGTTCCTGGTCTACACGGCCGTCAAACTGCTGCGCGAGAGCGGACATGAGGTCGAGCAGGAGGAAAAGCGCGACAGTCGGATCGTGACGCTCGCCAAACGAGTGCTCCCGACCACCGACGAATACGACGGCGACAAGCTCGTCACCCGGATCGACGGGCGGCGCGCGGTGACCCCATTGCTGTTGGCACTCTTGGCGATCGGCTTCGCGGATCTGCTGTTCGCGTTGGACTCGATCCCGGCGATCTACGGTCTCACCGACGAGCCGTATATCGTCTTCGCCGCGAACGCCTTCGCGCTCATGGGTCTACGGCAGCTGTTCTTCCTCATCGGCGGCCTGCTGGATCGCCTGGTCTACCTGTCCTATGGCCTGTCGGCGATCCTCGCGTTCATCGGCGTCAAACTGGTGCTGCACGCATTGCACGAGAACACCCTGCCTTTCATCAACGGTGGTGAGCACGTCAAGGTACCGGAGATTTCGACACCGGTCTCGCTGGGTGTCATTCTCGGCATTCTGGTTATCGCGACGGTGGCGAGCCTGCTCAAAACCCGTAGTGCGGCACCCCGGTCGGCCGAGAGCCGGGTCGGCGACTAGAACACCCGGTTGTACTCCGGCGTGATCTCGAAACCGCGCCCGGTCGCGTCGTTGCGGCAGGTCACGCCGACGGGCTGGGCCAGGCAGGTGAATCCGTGCACACTCAGGCTCGACCCGACCGGCAGCACCGGCCCGCCGCTGGTTTCCGCGCCGGGCGCCATCGGCGGTCCGGCGAAGAAGCCACGGTTCACGCAGAGATATCCGGCGTTGTCGCCGACGGCGAGGGCGGCCGCGCTGGGGTCGCTACTCCAGCACGCCTGCATCTGCGGCGGAGCGGGCTGGGTAGCGCCCTGGCAACCCACAGGTCGCTTCGGCTCTGCGAATGGTTCGTCGAGGAAGCCACAGGCGATGCTGCGGTCCGCTGTCTGGAAGTAGTAGCCGTCATCGGAGCGGTACTGCAGTTCGTCGGCCACGCCGGAGTGCAGCACCAGGCGACCGACGACCGCAGAGTTTGCCGGATTGTCGGAATCGGTGTGCCGACCGGTCATGGAACACACGGTCAGCGTCAGAACCGCAGCCGACATCGACGCGAAAATCGCGGCGGATATGCGCATACGGGGGAGTCTGCGTCTCCTGGCCGGAGTTCGTCCACACCCGCCCCGGTGTGTCGCCGAAAATTTGCTGACAACCGAGTGTTGAGCCGTGACACGCGGTGGTCAGCCGGTCGTCAGGAAGCGAATGTGCCCATCACCGGCAGCCACTCCACCGCGCGTACCGCGGCGATCAGGTTCTCGCGCGCGAACGGATCCTGCGGCAGCAGTTCCTTGATCGTCGCCTCGTCCGCGACCTGGAACAGCAGCAGTGCGCCGGATCCGTCCGGGTAGGGGCCGCTGGTGAGCAGCGAACCCGCCTCGACCAAGCCGGTCAGCCAGGCCCGATGTTCGGGCCGGAAGGTGTCGCGAGCCTCGATGGTGGCATCGGAGTAGGTGTAGTGCACGGCGAAAATGGGCACGATCGATCCGTTCTGGTCAGAGATTGAGCAACATTCGAGTATTGCCGAGGGTGTTCGGCTTCACATAGCTGAGATCGAGGAACTCCGCGACACCGGGATCGAAGGTCCGACACATCTCCGCGTACACCTCGGCGGTCACCGGTGTGCCGTCGATCTCGGCGAACCCATGCCTGCCGAAGAACTCCACCTCGAAGGTGAGCACGAACAGCCGGCCCAGCTCGAGCTCCCTGGCCACGGCGACAAGCCGCTCCACGATGAGCCGCCCGACTCCGTGCCCCTTGACATCGGGATGCACCGCGACGGTGCGGACCTCGCCGAGATCGGCCCAGAGCACATGCAGCGCGCCGCAGCCGACCACCCGACCGTCGAGTTCGGCCACCCAGAATTCCTGCACCGCCTCGTACAGCGTGACCAGGTTCTTTTCCAGCAGGATCCGACCGGCGTAGACATCGACGAGGTGCTTGATCTGGGGCACATCGGAGGTTCGGGCGCGTCGCATGAGAGGGGCAGATTTGTTCGCGGCAGGTGCCGCGCCCGGATACGCGTCGCTGGTCGAACCACCAAGTGGTCCCCGAGAGGTCATGGGGTGCACAGTAGTCCGCCTGGTTACCGATACTCTGAACGTGTGCCGCACATCCACCCACTCCGCTCACCGCATCGCCTCGGCATGCGTTCGAGCGGCGACGCGAGGGTTGGGCTGTGCTCGGCGGAGCTGAGCGCCAGCGAGGCGGAGGCCATTCGGGAGCGTAGCGAGCGAATCGTGTCACAGCCGTCCACGGTCGAGGCGGAGGCATGAGCGTGCAGCCCGATGATGTCGATCGACGCTGGGGCGAGCCCGGGGTGCGCACCGGATTCGTGCCCACCGCGGCCGAACCTGTCGTTCCGCTGATGAATATCGCGAACGTGCTCACCATGCTGCGGATCGCGCTGGTCCCGCTGTTCGTGCTCGCGCTGTTCGCGAGCGGCGGGCATCAGACCGGCTGGCGGATCGCGGCGGCCGCGCTGTTCGGCATCGCGGCGATCACCGATCGCTTCGACGGGCAGTTGGCCCGCAAATACGGACTCGTCACTGATTTCGGCAAGCTCGCCGATCCGATCGCGGACAAGGCGCTGATCGGTTCGGCGGTGATCGGACTCTCGGTGCTCGGCGATCTGGCGTGGTGGATCACACTGGTCATCTGTGGTCGTGAAATCGGGATCACGCTATTGCGGCTGGCGGTGGTGCGGCGCGGGGTGATTCCGGCCGGTCGCGGCGGCAAGTTGAAGACGTTGGTGCAGTCGGTCGCGATCGCGGTATTGCTACTGCCGCTGCACGGTGGACTCGCCACCGCGGGAATGACTCTGATGTATGTGGCCGTCGCACTGACGGTCGCTACCGGACTCGACTATGTGGGTCAGGCGGCGCGGGTATGGCTCGCGGGAGGTCCGGGCCGGACGCGCGGCGCATGACCGATCCGCTGACAACTGGAGCACCGGTCGTCGAGTTGGTGCATGCGTTGAGTGCGGCGGGGCAGACCGTAGCGACCGCGGAATCACTGACCGCGGGCCTGCTCGCGGCGACCATCGCCGGGGTGCCGGGGGCGAGCGTGGTGCTGCGCGGCGGACTGATCGTCTACGCGACCGATCTCAAACACAGTCTCGCGGGTGTCGACGACGAGGTGCTGGCGACGGAGGGGCCGGTGGCCGCGAGTACCGCTGAACAGTTGGCGGTCGGGGCTCGCCTGCGCTGCGGCGCGGACTGGGGCATCGGGCTGACCGGCGTCGCCGGACCCGATTCCCAGGATGGGCATGCCGTCGGCACGGTCTTCCTCGGTCTGGCCGGTCCGGGGCACACCGAGGTGATGCGGTGGAAACTGGGCGGTGACCGGTGGGCGATCAGAATCGGCGCTACGCACAGCGCGGTACGGGAGTTGCGTCGTATCGTGGGAGACGACCGCTAGCGACTGCTTGCAGGTTGCCCGAAAGAATACGACCAGCCGCTGCTTGCAGGTCGCTCGCGATGACATCGCCGACGACTTGCTCGCCGCATCGAGTTTGCCCCCGTGGGAACCAACTGACCCGTGCTCGACGTTGTGCCAGAAAGGACGGCGTGCGCAGCGCTGGCAGGCGCCCGCGGACCCGGTTACTGGGAGCTGAAGGAGAACGACATGACGCTGCTGCGAGAGGCGATCGGGGACAGTCTGCGGCGTGCTCGTCTCGCCCAGAGCCGGACCTTGCGTGAGGTCTCCACCTCGGCGCGCGTGAGCCTGGGATATCTGTCGGAGGTCGAGCGGGGCCGCAAAGAGGCCTCCAGTGAACTGCTCGCCGCCATCTGCGCGGCCCTTGATGTGCCGCTGTCGCGGGTGCTCTGGGATGTGAGCACGATCATGGCCGGTGCCGATGCGCTGCCCGCCGACACACCCGCGCAGACCGCCGACGCATCCGAGTCGGAGCGGACCGCTGCGGCCGAGCCTGCCGAGCCCGCGGCCGAGCCCGCGACCGCCACGATGTCGGTGGCCGGTGCCAGAACCAAGATCGCCGAGGACACCCGGATCGTCATTCCGGCCCCCAAGGCGGACATGCTGGTTCTGGTGAAGAGCAACTGAGCAGACTGCGAGAGGTGACGTCCGTGACCGGCGCTGCGCACCGGTGCCGAAAGCGGATAGATTCTGTATCAGGCGTCGGTTGGGCCGGGTTCGCCCGGCCCAGGTGCCAGATGGTGGAGGATAGGCACATATGGGGTGCGTGACGGTCGCGCACTAGAGTCGCGGTAAAGCGCGGCGCATCTTATGGAGGCGGGATCAATCGATGGCTAATCCGTTCGTCAAGGCCTGGAAGTACATGATGGCCCTCTTCGATTCGAAGATCGAGGAGCATGCGGATCCGAAGGTCCAGATTCAGCAGGCTATCGAGGAAGCTCAGCGTCAGCATCAGGCCCTCTCGCAGCAGGCCGCATCGGTCATCGGCAACCAGCGCCAGCTGGAGATGAAGCTGAACCGTCAGCTCGACGATGTCGAAAAGCTGAACGCCAATGCGCGCCAGGCCGTTCTGCTGGCCGACCAAGCCGCCGCGGCAGGCGATACCGAGAAGGCGATCCAGTACACCAACGCGGCCGAGGCGTTCGCCGCACAGCTGGTCACTGCCGAGCAGTCCGTCGAGGACCTCAAGGTGCTGCACGACCAGTCGCTGCAGGCGGCCGCGCAGGCGAAGAAGGCGGTCGAGCAGAACGCGATGCTGCTGCAGCAGAAGGTCGCCGAGCGCACCAAACTGCTCAGCCAGCTGGAGCAGGCCAAGATGCAGGAGCAGGTCTCCGCGTCGCTGCAGCGGATGGATTCGACGCTGTCCGCGCCCGGCACCACGCCGAGCCTGGACGCGGTGCGCGAGAAGATCGAGCGCCGCTACGCGAACGCGCTGGGTGCCGCCGAACTCGCTGGCAATTCGGTGCAGGGCCGCATGCTCGAGGTGCAGCAGGCCAGCATCCAGATGGCCGGGCACAGCAAGCTGGAGCAGATCCGCGCCTCGATGCGCGGCGATGCGCTGCCCGCCGGTGGTGGGGCCGCGCCCGCGATCAATCCGGGTGTGGCGCAGGCCAATCCGGCGCAGCCGCAGCCGCAGATGAACAAGGGCCAGACCGCGCAGCAGTAGCGGGTGGTTCCACAGAGATACAGCTCGGCGAGGACTGGTTCGGTGAAGGACATGGCACGGGTACCTGGCGGGTCGGCCGTCGGTCATGCTCGGGCCCTGCCGGTCTGGACCCCGCAGTTTTTGCTGAGCGGGTTCACGTTCCCGGGAGGAAGCCGATGAGCTCGCAGGTGCCTCGCGCACAGCTCAACCGCGGTCGGTCCGGTCGTCGCCGTAGTGCGGCCATCGTGCGCGCGCAGTCGGCGCTGGCCCCGCAGCCCGGGAGCCTACCCGACAGTCTGCGTGAGGTGGGTGCGCACGCACTGGTCGCGGTTCGGCGCTGGGCGGATCCGCGCGAGCGGGAGTTGCGCAAGCGCCGCCGGGCCCGTCGGCGCAGTTTCCAACTCGGCGCCGTCGGCGGTCTCACGACAGCGGGAACTGTTGGGCTCATGGTGATTTCGGCTCCGGTATGGGCCGTGGTCGTGGTCGGCGGGGGAGCAGTGGCGTTGGTCACCGGGACCGCGCTGAGCGCTCGCCGCTATCTCCAGTTGCGCAGCGCCCCGCTGCCGCAGGCGACCTTCGTACCGCGCAAGCAGCCACCACCGTGGTCATCTGCGCGCGGGCCGATTGCCCGCCTTGTCCGCGCGGAGAAGGCGCTGCACGGCCTCGGCGCACAGATCGCTCGCTCGAACCGGCTGCCCGAGGACGAACTCGCCGACATGCTCGAAACCGCGGCATCGGGTGCGTCCGCGCTGCACGCGTTGGCCGCCGACACTACCGCGATGGAGCAGGCACTCGGCGCCATGGGGCATTCGAAATCCGTTGCTGCCGTTGGTCTTACCGAGAATATGCAATTCGCCCTCGGCCGGCTCGACAGCGGCATCATCGAATACGAGCAGGTGGTCGCCGCCGCCGGACGCATCCTCGCGGTCCCCGAAAGCGCGGTCCTGCGGCATAATTTCGATGCCATCGTGGCGGATCTGCGTGATGCCGCCGACCGGTTGGACGGCTGGGCGCAGGCGCTCACCGAGGTCGCGGATCAGCACGCACCCACACTTCCCCCGCAAGAGATTTGAGCCGGCTCTCGACGCCGAGTAACGCAGTGTCCGAATATCCGCGACCGCCATGGCCCCTCCAATTCCCGCCATCTGGTCCCGGTCGGTAATCGACGTCGATCGCTTCGCGCTTCGACATCCGGAGATGCCGAACGGAATGGGGTATGTCCCCACACGCAATCTCCAATATTGGCAATAGTTGTGAGCCGACCGTCGGTCGGACATTCCCGCCGCGTGGGACGCCATCACCGGCTGCCGGGGCGTCCGCGCAACTGGTCATTGTCGAGCGAAGTCGAACGGCGGTTCGATGCAGCGTCCAGGGCGACCATTTGACTCACTCCGACGCTATGTGTGCACCCTGGGATGGCTGGTCGTCCTCGCCGCCCTGGTGGCCTTCCAAAACTTCTATATCACCAAGCACGGACTGAAAGTCTGAGCCGCGACCGCCGTGGGGTAGGCCCCAATTTGCTTGCCCCGCAATGGATCTAGTTTGTGCTCGCGGTGTGGTTGGCAAGCACACGCTTTGGCGGATGGAGACTGGGCAGCCGGTGAAGCTGGCCCCGCATACGATCCGCCCCTGAACTGCTGGGATACCGCCACTTTCAGGATCGGATGGTGTGTTCGGCGACTGTCCAGGCGCGGGCCTGGTCGCTGATGGTTATGCCGAGTCCCGGGCGCGATGACAGCTGCATGCGCCCGTTGGCGATCTCGAGGCGTTCGTTGAAGAGCGGGTCGAACCATTCGAAATGCTCCACCCAGGGTTCGCGGGGGTAGGCGGCGGCGAGGTGGACGTGTACCTCCATGACGAAATGTGGTGCTAGTTGCAGATGTTCGCGGTCGGCCATTGCCATGATTTCGAGGAATCGGGTGATGCCGCCGACGCGGGGTGCGTCCGGCTGCACGATATCGATTCCGGCCCGGATGAGTTGGGCGTGCTCGGCGGCGCTGGTGAGCATTTCGCCGGTGGCGATCGAGGTGTCGAAGGTGGCCGCGAGTTGGGCGTGGCCGTCGAAATCGTAGGCGTCGAGCGGTTCTTCGATCCACACCAGTCGCAGCGGATCGAAGGCGCGGCACATGCGGCGGGCGGTGGTGCGGTCCCACTGTTGGTTGGCGTCGACCATCAGCGGGACCCGGTCACCGATCTTTTCCCGCACCGCCGTGACCCGGGCCAGGTCGACCGCGTTGTCGGGGTGTCCGACCTTGATTTTGATGCCGCCGATGCCCCGGTCGAGCGATTCGGTCGCGCGGTTGAGGACTTCTTCGATCGGTGCGTGCAGGAAGCCGCCGGAGGTGTTGTAGCAACGCACCGAATCACGGTGTGCGCCGAGTAGTTTCGCTAGGGGCAGTCCGGCGCGCTTGGCCTTGAGGTCCCACAGCGCGATGTCGAACGCGGCGATCGCCTGGACGGACAGTCCGCTGCGGCCGACCGAAGCTCCGGCCCACATGAGTTTGTCCCAGATCTTGGCGATATCGCTGGGGTCTTCGCCGAGCAATACGGGTGCCACCTCGCGGGCGTGTGCGAATTGGCCGGGCCCGCCCGCGCGTTTGGAGTAGCTGATGCCGATGCCTTCCAGTCCGGCTTCGGTGGTGATCTCTGCGAACAGCACCGCGACTTCGGTCATCGGTTTCTGCCTGCCGGTCAGCACCTTGGCGTCGCTGATCCCGGTGGGCAGCGACAAGGTGACCGAGGAGATCTCGACGCGGGCGATCCGGTCGAGAACGGGTGAATCGGTGGTGGTCATCGAATGTCCTTCAGGGTCAGGCGATGGTCTTGACGAGCGTGGTCAGCTCGGCGAGTTCGGCCTCGGTGAGATCGGTGAGATCGGTGAGCGGCGGGCGCACCCGGCTGGACGGTCTGCCGACCGCGGTGAGACCGGCCTTGACGATCGACACCGCGTATCCGGGGCGGCGGTCGCGGATATCCAGGTAGGGGATGACGAAATTGCGCAGGTGCTCGTAGACGGTCGCGCGATCGCGGTCGCGCACCGCGGCATAGAAGTCGAGCGCGAATTCGGGGGCGAAATTGAAGATCGCCGACGAATAAGTGGTCACACCCATTTCGGTGTAGGGGAGTGCGAAGGTTTCCGCGGTGGGTAGGCCACCGATATAGGTCAGCCGATCGCCCAGCCGCGCGAAGATTCGCGTCATCGTCTCGATATTGCCGACGCCGTCCTTGAACCCGACAAGGTTCGGACTGCGCTCGGCCATTCTGGCCACGGTCACATCGTCGCAGGCGGCATTGGCGCGGCTGTAGAAGATCACTCCGAGCGAGGTCGCCGCACACACCTGGGTCACGTGCTCGACCATTCCCTCCGGCGAGGCTTCCACGAGATACGGTGGCAGCAGCAGGATTCCGTCCGCACCCGCCGCTTCGGCCGCCCGCGCCTGTTCGATCGCCGCCCTGGTGCCCGTCGTCGCGGGCGCGATCACCGGAACCCGTCCGGCGGTCTCGGTCACCGCCGCGCGTACGACGTGATCGATCTCTGCGCTGGTCATGGCAAAGCCTTCACCCGTGCCGCCGGCCGCGAATATGCCCGCGACGTCGAACTGGGACAGCCACCCGACGTGCTCCCGGTAGGCCCGCTCGTCGAACTCGAGCTCGTTGTCGAAATGGGTGACCGGGAAGGAGAGCAGGCCGCGGCTCAGCGCGGGTCCCAGTTCCTGGGCGGATAGCTGTGACACGAATGTCCTCCTGGCTATGGATATGAATGGACGAGATCGACTTATCCGCAGATTAGGTCCCGGTCCCGATGCCGGTCCAACACTGTTTGGAAATCGACTGATGCTCGAAAGGCATCAGATCCGACCGACGCGTTGTCGATCGTATTCGGACTGCGATTGCTGCTCGGTGTATTCGAATCACCGGCCTTTCCCGGTAATGCGCGGGTGGCCACCATGTGGTTCCCCACCGCCGAAAGATGCCGGGCCACAGCAGTTTTCAATTCCGCCCAATACTTCGCGACCGTGATGTTCGCCCCGGTAATGGCCTGGATCACCAACCAGTTCGGCTGGCGTTGGATATTCGTGCTGCTCGGCGTGCTCGGGTTCACGCTGGCCGTGTTCTGGTGGCACTGGCTGTATCCCCCACGTGCGCACCGCCGTGTCACCCCGGCCGAACTCGATACGATCGTTCCGGGGGCGCGTTGGTCGACCTCGATTCGACCAAGAACGGCACTGGACCGCAGCGCACTCGACTCGATCGGCGCATGCTCGTGCGCGTCTTCTCGACTCGGCCGCTGTGGGGCGTCTACGTCTTCCAGTACGCGGTCAACGCGCTGCTATGGGATCGACCATGACGCGGGCGCGTCGACCCCACGCGACCACCTCGAGCTGGGGCGTGATCCCAATGGGATCGAGGTCATCGAGATGTCTCGAGTGGCACCGCCATCCAGAACAACATCGAACGCCTCCGCTCGAATTGTGCTGGGAGGACATCCATCCGGGCGGCGGCCCCGAATAATTGATGATCGACGCTGTTGACGTTCGCCGAGGCCGAACTCTGCGAACCGACCATGTGGCGGAGATCCGGTTTGCCGGTTCGTCCCGGGAGGTGGTGTCGCCATATGGTTTTGATCTTCCTCGTTCCCGTCGTAGCGGCGGTTGTCGCGGTGGCCATCTTCGTCATCGGGGATCGGTTGCGGCCGCAGTCGTGGGTGCAGACCGACGACGAAGCGGCCGGGTCGCTGGTACTCGAGCTGATCAATACGCTGTTCCTGGCCGTGGTCGCCTTCGTGGTGGTGATCTGCTGGCAGGAATACGACAATGCGCACAATCACACCATTGCCGAGGCGAAGGCGCTGGTGGATACGTATTGGACCGCGCACGCGATGCCCGATTCGGAACACCGTCGGATCCAGGGGCTGGTGCGGGATTACACCGATCAGGTCCTCAACCAGGAATGGCCGGTCATGCAGGCGGACGGGCGGTTGAGCCAGCCGACGCAGGACACACTGGACAGTCTGCGCGATGCCGTCGCATCGGTGAATTCGACGGATCCGGACGTCACCGATCTGCGCACGAGTGCGATGGCCAGCCTCGACGCGGTCGCCGAGGCGCGCCAGGACCGCGCGATGGACGCGAGCTACCGAATGCCCGTATTCCTTTATGCGGCCTTGTGGTTCGGCACGATCCTGCTGCTGTGCAGCGCGGTACTGTCCGGCGTCGAGGTCACCAAACGCAGTCTGCTGATGACCGCACTGCTCGGTGTCGTCGTCGGCTCGGCGGTGCTGGCGATCTACAACCTCGATCGGCCGTTCTCGGGCGGCTACGGCGTCCCGAAGGATGCCTTCGAGTACGCGGTGTCTCGCTACCAGCACATCACCTGAGGTGTCACTTCGGACCGCGGAGCTGCGACGGATGGGGTATCGGCAGATGGCGTTGGTGGCGCGAACACGAAGGGCCGCACGAGGATTGGCCGTGGTAGCAGCGGTTCCGCTGGCTGCCGGGCTGCTCGCCGGTCGGCCCGCCGGTGCCGATTCGACACTGCCCGAGTGGCCGGGCATCGGTGATATCGCCACCGGCAGTGCGTCTTTCGATGCGGTCGGAACAGGCAGTGCCGCCGCGGATTCCGTGAGCGACGGGACCGGTAGCAGTTCCGCCGGGGGCGTTTTGGGTCTCGAGCCGAGGAGTGCCGCGACGGGCAGCGCACAGCTCGCCACCGGCAGTGCGACACCAGGTGGTGCGCCATCGGGTAGTGCTGTGCCGGGCGGTACGGCGAGCGGTTTCGGCGGCGTCGATAGTCGAGACGACGCATTCGCTGTTGGGCATGCGGTACCGAGTGAAGAATCGGCGGGCACCGCCGGTGCGGCACTGGGACTCGACCCGGGCAGTGTCGGATCGGCATGCACCGGCAGTGCCGTAATCGGTAGCGCGACAATCCTGCTCGGACTGGCGACCGGCAGTGGGGTGCTGACCGGTAGCGGGGTGCTGGGTCCCGGTTCGGTCGGCACCGGCTCGGTCGGTTCGAGTGGATCCGGGCTCGGCAGCGTCGTTGTCGGCAGCGCGACCACCGGCAGCGCACTGCTGACCTGTCTGCTCATGCTCCCGGCCCCGGTACCGCCCGAACCCGGCCGTCCCCTCCAACTCGAGCCCAGCCCGCAGATACCGGCACCGATACCCGCGGCGCCGGTCGTCCCGTCGGAACTCCCCGCCGCCACACCAGCACTCGTGATCGTGCCGGAAGCGCCGATCCTCGCCTCGCCACACCGGCCACCGAGCGCGGTAGTCGAATCCGGCATGGATCCCATTGCCTGGAACCTGCTGGAACTGGTGACGGTCATGGTGGTCACGGTGCTGACCGTCGTGCGCAGGATCACCGTCAACCGCCATGACAAGCGGGCCGAATGACACTCGGCGGCAGCGCTATTCGGACGTTGCCCGATCGCGCTCCTCGGCGATGCGACGCCGGATTTCGTCCCACGACAACGGCAATTCGTCGACAGGTGCGGTGAAGAACACGAAGGTGGCCTCGCGCATGACCTTGCGCTTGCGCTGGATGGTCGACTTGTGCGGTTCGGCGCCCGCGTAGGCGTAGATCGCCGCCTTATCGGTCCAGGCGGAATACGTCCAGAAGGTGCACTTCCACATTTCCGCTTTCAAGGCGACCCCGAGCGCGCCGGGGGAACGGCGGGCCTGACGCCACAGTGCCAGTGAAGCCAATAGGAAGCCCGGTGTGTGCCACCAGGACTTGACCTCGAGGCGGGAGGCCATGCACTGCGCCTCGGGTGCGGTGGGGGCATTCACGGTCATCCACGGAAGAGTGGGCATGGGCTGCTCTTTCGACTGAAGCTACGGGCTGGTCGCGCCGAGGCGGGCGACTGCGCTCCAAGGTTTCACACCAGACTCATCTTGTCAATGACAAGATGGCCGTAGTGTCCTCAGGGTGAACCCTGATCTTCACCCGGATATCGGTGCTGAGCTGGTGATTTATTGTTTTCGGGCTGCCAGCATGGAGGAGTCGGATCGTCGGATGGCGGTTCGCCTGAGACCTTCTGGAGGCTGGCATGTTGTGGAAAATCATCGGTGTCGTAGCGGTCGTCTGGATCGCGCTCGCCATCATCGGTGCGTTGATCAAGGGGCTGTTCCCGATCCTGGTGATCAGCGCTGTCGTGTTCGGGCTGTACCTGCTGTACAAGGCGGTTTCGGGCTCGGACAACTCCACCGTGAGCAAGCTGTAGCGTCCGCCGGAGCAACGCCGCGCGCCCGCCGGGACTTCTCGGGCGCTGCGGTATCGAGAGGTAGGCCGTGCGCCGTCCGACGTGGCGGGCGCACGGCCTATCTGCGTATGGGGTAGCGGCTCGGGGCATCTGCTTGAATGATTCGCGTGGAGCAGGTTCCCGAAGACTGGCAGCGCGGCCTCGTGATCGTGGCCCATCCCGACGATATCGAATACGGTGCGGCGGCCGCCGTCGCGCGATGGACGGGACAGGGCAAGGACATTCGGTACGTTCTGGTCACCTCCGGTGAGGCCGGGATCGCAGGTATGCCGCCCGCCGAGGCCGGGCCCCTGCGCGAGGCCGAGGAGATCGCCGCCGCCAAGGCGGTCGGCGTACACGAGGTGGAATTCCTCGGCTATCCGGACGGTCGCGTCGAGCAGACCCTGGCCCTGCGCCGCGATCTGGCCGCCGCGATCCGCCGCCATCAACCGGAGTTGGTGGTGCTGTTCAACTTTGGTGACAGCTGGGCGCCGGGCTACGTCAATAGTGCCGACCATCGCGCCGTCGGCCGCGCCGCCCTCGATGCGATCTCCGATGCGGGCAACGAGTGGATCTTCCCCGAACTCACCGAAACTCCGTGGTCGCCGCGCTTGGCCGCCGTGGTCGGCCCCGGCGCCACCCATGCCGTCGACGTCACCGGTACCCTCGAACAGGCCGCCGCCTCACTGGCCGAACATCGGCGCTACCTCGAGGTGCTCAGCCCGGAACCGGTCGCCGACCAGGTCCGCGCGGTCATCGAGATGGCGACCGCCCCGAAGCCGGGCTTCCCGGCCGCGCACGCCGTGGGCTTCGAGCTCTACTACTTCGGCTGAGCGGTATTGCGGGCATCACATGTGGCGGCGGTGAGCGGGTCGGACTACCTGATGAATTGCGGCGCCGGTGGTCAGCTGGTTATCTGCACGGATCGTGAGAATGCCGCTGTCCGCGTGTGCTGATCACATCGCGGAGATTTCGTTGGTCTTGGGGGCGCGGCGGGGGGTCGGCGTATCGACGCTACGATGGCGAGAGTGGATCAGTCCGGTGTGAATGGCGGTCGGTGATGCGAAGGCCGCGGTGGCCTTCGCCTGGACCGTCGACGACTGCGGTGCGAAGACCGCCGCGTTGCCCCGGGCGTAAGGCATGCCATACTTCCAATCTCGGGAGTATGCGCGGAATTTGCTGAATGTATGATCGAGCATTCGACTCGTGGCAGCATAACCATCCGTTCATGCATCGCGTTCCAATCTCCGGGGTTCGGGGTATCTATGCGTGCAGGTTCGGCAGGGTGAGAGGTGTAGTACCGGAAATGGCAAGGGATCGTCGTTCCGCACGGGGTAGTCGTCGCAGGGTCGGTCTACTCTTCGGGAATTTGCTCGCGTCCGCCGTGGAATCCGCGGCCGACGTCGTCGCCATCCGGTTCAATCCGTCGGGCGATCCGTCCGATGAGCGGCAGCTGACCTATCGCGAGCTCGACGAGTTGTCCTCGCGGTTGGCACGCGAACTCATCGCACACCGGGTGGGCGCAGGCGATGTGGTGGCGATCGGGATCGCGCGCAGTCTCGACTCGGTGCTGGCCGTATGGGCCGTCGCGAAGACCGGTGCCGCTTACGTGCCGGTGGATCCCGCATATCCGCCCGAACGGATCGCGCACATCCTCTCCGATTCCGGTGCCGTTCTCGGGTTGACCACCACGGCACACCGGCAGGTGCTCGGAACGAGTGTGGACTGGGTCGAACTCGACGATCCGGCGGACGCCGGGCGAATTGCCGAGCGCCCGGCACATCCGATCTCCTACACCGACCGGGTGCGTCGGCTGGATGAGCGGCACCCTGCCTACGTCATCTATACCTCGGGCTCGACCGGACGGCCCAAGGGTGTCGTTGTCTCGCACACCGGCTTGGCTGCGTTGGTGGCCGCGCAGCGCGAGCATTACGGGGTGACCGGGGAGTCGCGGGTCCTGCATGTCTGCTCGCCGAACTTCGACGTTTCGGTACTCGAGCTGTTGCTGGCCTTTTCGTCCGGCGCGACAGTGGTGATCGCGCCGCCTTCGGTGTTCGGTGGTGTCGAACTGTCGGACCTGCTGCGGCGTGAACGCGTCACGCACATGCTCATCACCCCGGCCGCCTTGGAATCGGTCGATCCGGTAGGGCTGGACGACCTTCGGGTCGTCGTGGTGGCGGGTGACAAGTTCGGAACGGAGCTGGTCGGCCGCTGGGCGGGCGAGCGCGAGTTCTACAACGGCTACGGGCCGACCGAGGCAACGATTCTCGCTACCAGCACCCCGCCGCTGGTGCCCGGCGAACCCATCACGATCGGCACGGCCATTGCGGGAGTCGGTGCGTTCGTACTGGATTCGCGCTTGCGCCCGGTGCCCGCCGGGGTGGTCGGCGAGCTGTATCTGTCGGGTCCCGCACTGGCACAGGGCTACCTCGGACGGCCGGGGCTGACCGCGGAGCGGTTCGTGGCGAGCCCGTTCGGCGCCGATATCGGCAATCCGGGCGCGCGGCTGTACCGGACCGGAGACTTGGTGCGGCGTACCGAATCCGGTGCCGTCGACGGCGGCGTCATCGAGTACCTGGGGCGCTCGGACTTCCAGGTGAAGATTCGTGGCTTCCGTATCGAACTCGGCGAGATCGACAACGCACTGACCGGCCACCCGGACATCGACTTCGCAGCGACCTTGGGTAAGACGCTGCCCTCGGGGGCGACCGCGCTGGTGTCCTACGTGCTGCCGAGGGCAGGGGGCGACGTGGACACCGACGCGCTCACCGAGTTCCTCGCAGAGTCGTTGCCCGCGTACATGATCCCGACCGCTGTGGTGGTGCTGGACGAGATCCCGCTGACTCCGGTCGGCAAGCTCGACCGCGCGGCGCTGCCCGAGCCGGTCTTCACCCCCCGCGCGTTCCGAGCAGTGCAGACGCCGGTCGAGGAGACCATCGCCGACGTGTTCGGCGAGCTGCTCGGTGTCGGGCGCGTCGGTCGCGACGACTCGTTCTTCGCATTGGGTGGCGATTCGATCCTGTCCATCCAACTGGTCTCGCGTGCCAAAGCGCGCGGTGTCGTATTCACCGCCGCGGATGTGTTCGAGCATCGCACGGTGGCGGCACTGGCCGAGATCGCCACCTTCGCCGATGAATCGCAGCGGCAGCGGTTGGCGGAACTGCCCGGTGGTGGGGTGGGTGAGCTGCCGTTGACGCCGATCATGGCCGCGATGCTGCCGAGTGGCGCGTCGTATCAGCGGTTCTCGCAGTCGATTGCGCTGCGGCTGCCCGAGGACATCGATCGGGGGACCCTGGTCGCGACCCTCGGTGCGGTGTTCGATCACCACGACATGTTGCGCGCGCGGCTGCGCGCGGCCGCATCGGACACCTCGCCGATATTCGAGGCGTTGGAGCGCGGCGCGGTGGACGTCGACGCTCTGGTGCATCGGGTCGAACTGCCCGCCGATATCGACGATGCCGAGTTGTCACGGCGGGCGAGTGTCGAGTACGACGGGGCCCTCGGCCGACTCGATCCTGCGAATGCGGTGATGGTGCAGTGTGTTTGGTTCGCTTTCCCGGAGTCGACGGGTCGCCGTCGTGATGTGCTGTTGGTCGTCGCGCACCATATCGTGGTCGACGGTGTGTCCTGGCGGATTCTGATTCCGGATCTGGCGATGGCCTGGTCGCAATCGGTGGCGGGACAGCCGGTCACGCTGCCCGCCAACGGAACCTCGATGCGGCGGTGGGCGCATGCCCTCCTCGACGCAGCGAAGGATCCGGCGCGGATCGCGGAACTTCCTTTCTGGCAACATGTTTCGGCTACCACACAACCGTTGCTCGGTGCGCGCGCATTCGATCCGGCCGTGGACACCTTCGCCACCGTGGACCGGGTTCAGGTGACGCTGCCCGCGGCGGTGACCGATGCACTGCTGACCGCCATCCCGGGCCGGTATCGCGGTGGGGTCAACGACGGCCTGCTCTCGGCGTTGGCGCTGGCAGTGAGCAGGTGGCGTGGCGAAACCGCCGGCGGCACCGCGCTGATCAAGCTGGAAGGCCATGGCCGCGAAGAGGATGTCGTCCCCGGGGCGGATCTTTCCAGGACGGTCGGCTGGTTCACCAGTGCCTACCCGGTCCGGCTCGCGCTCGCGGGCGCCGATATCGACGAAGCGTTCGCGGGCGGAAAAGCCCTGGGCGACATCGTGAAATCGGTGAAGGAGCAGCTGCTCGCGGTCCCCGACAAGGGGATCGGCTACGGCCTGCTGCGCTACCTGAATCCGGAGACCGCTGGCCAACTCGGCGATGCCGGTCAGATCAGCTTCAACTATTTGGGTCGAGTATCGACGGGGGAGATCCCCGCGGAACTCGCGGCTTTGGGCTGGGTGCCGGTCGCGGATCTGGGGCAGCTGGATGCCGAGATGGATCCGGATATGCCCGCGAACGGCGTAATCGATATCAACGCCATCGTCACCGACGGCGCGGACGGTCCGCAGCTCGGCGCGTCGTTCGCCTTCCCGCGCGGGCTGTTGTCGCGTGAGCGGGTGCAGGAGTTCGCCGATCTGTGGGTCGCCGCACTGCATGCACTGGCCGAACACGTGCGGCACCCGGATGCCGGTGGCCGTACGCCGTCGGATCTGCCGCTGGTCGCGGTCGGCCAATCGGATATCGAAGTGTGGGAACGGGATTACCCGGCGCTGTCGGATGTGTGGCCGCTCTCGCCGCTGCAGTCCGGGCTGTTGTTCCACGCGTTGCTGGCCGAGTCGAGCGTCGACGTCTACACCACGCAGGCAATCGTCGACCTGGGCGGTGCCGTGGACGCCGAGCGACTGCGGACTGCGGCGCAGGCCATTGTGGAGCGCTACCCGAATCTGCGGACCGCATTCGTCACCGGTGCCGACGGCCATACCGTGCAGGTGGTCCTGGACCGGGTCGAGGTGCCATGGCGTGCGGTGGATCTGATGCATCTGCCCGAGTCCGAGCGGTTGACAGAGTTGCGGCGGCTGGCGGTGCTGGAGCGCGAAACCCGCTTCGATATGTCGGTCGCGCCGCTGATGCGGTTCACCCTGTACCGCACCGAGCAGCAGCAGTGGCATCTGGTGATCACCACCCACCACATCCTGCTCGACGGCTGGTCGATGCCGCTGCTGATGCGAGATGTCCTGGTGCTGTACGCGGTTCGCGGCGACCAGTCCGCGCTGCCGCGGGTGGCGTCCTACCGCACCTTCCTGAGCTGGCTGGCCGGCCGGGATCGGGAGGAATCGCTGCGGGCGTGGGCACGGGCGCTGTCCGGTGTGGACGAGCCGACCCAGCTCGCGCGGCAACCGCGAACGGCCGAACGTCATGAGATCGGCAAGGTGGTCACCGAGATCGACGCCGACCGCACCCGCCGCATCGCCGAACACGCCGCCGAACTCGGCGTCACCGTGAATACCGTGATGCAGGCGGCGCTCGGCATCCTGCTCGGACGGCTCACCGGTCGCGACGATGTGGTCTTCGGCACCACGGTGTCCGGCCGGCCGGCCGAGCTGCCCGGCGTGGAGTCGATGGTGGGCTTGTTCATCAATACGCTGCCGGTGCGCGTGCGGGTCGACGGCGGCCTGGCGGTCGGCGAGTTCTTGCAGGCCCTGCAACGCGAGCAGGCCGCCCTGCTCGACCACCACCATCTCGGTCTCGCCGATATCCAGCGGATCGCCGGTGCCGGAGCGCAATTCGACACCCTGCTGGTATTCGAGTCGTATCCGATCGACCGGGAGGCGATCACCGCGGTCAGTGCCATCGACGGTATGTCGGTGACCGGTGTCGGCCTCGACGACGGCTCGCACTACCCGCTGACGCTGTTGGTGACCGCGGCATCGACGATCGAACTGACCTACAAGTTCCGGGGCGACCGGTTCACCGCCGATGAGGTGGAATCCCTTGCCGCACGACTGATCCGGGTGCTGGAGGCGCTGCTCGGCGATCCCGCCGCACGGATCGGCGATATCGACATCATGCTGACCGGCGCCGAACGGGATCGAATCCTGTTGGACTGGAACGACACCCGGCATCGGGTCGAACCGGAGCTGCTCTTGGACGGCTACCGCCGTGCGGTCCAGGCGCATCCCGATCGGGTCGCGGTGGTCCACGAGGGCCGCGAGTTGACGTACCGGGAGTTCGATGCGCGAGTCAATCGCCTTGCGCGCCTGCTGATCTCGCGTGGAGTCGGTGCGGAATCACTGGTCGGCCTCGCGGTCCGGCGGTCTCTGGAATCGGTCGTCGGTATCTATGCGATCGGTACCGCCGGTGGTGCGTACGTCCCGCTGGATCCGGATCATCCGGACGAGCGCATCGGGCACATCCTCAACAGCGCCGACCTGACGTGCTTGATCACCACGACCGCGGACGCCGTGCCGGTACCGGACGGGCTCGCGGTGCTGAAGCTCGACACCGAGGAACTGGACGGCTTCGACGGCGCCCCCGTGCGCGCCGAGGAACTGCTGCGACCGGTGCGTCCGGACAACCCGGCGTACGTGATCTTCACCTCGGGCTCCACCGGACGCCCGAAGGGTGTCGCGGTGTCGCACAGCGCGATTCACAACCAGATCACCTGGATGCTCGCCGAGTACCCGTTGGGTACCGATGACGTCTACTTCGAGAAGACCGCCGCTACCTTCGACGTATCACTGTGGGGCTACTACATGCCGCTGCGGGTGGGTGCGAAGCTCGTGGTAGCCACCCACGATGGCCACCGCGACCCCGTCTATCTCGCGGAAACCATTGCGGCACACGGAGTTACCGTCACCGACTTCGTCCCGTCGATGCTCGTGGTGTTCGCCGCGCACACGAATGCGGGCGCGGTCCCGACGCTACGGAACCTGTTCGTGGCGGGGGAAGCGCTGCCGCCGGAGACCGTACTCGCGCTGCGGGCGATCTCCGATGCCGCCGTCCATAACCTGTACGGTCCGACCGAGGCCGCGGTCTCGGTCACGCACTGGCCGACCTCCGGCGACGAGCGGACCAGTGTGCCCGTCGGATCGCCAGCGTGGAACACCCGTGTCTACGTGTTGGATTCGCGATTGCGGCCGGTGCCAGCCGGTGTCGTCGGCGAACTCTATCTGGCCGGTGACCAACTGGCCCGCGGCTACGTGGCGCGCCCCGACCTGACCGCGGAGCGGTTCGTGGCCAACCCGTTCGGCCCCGGCGAGCAGATGTACCGGACCGGTGACCTGGTGGTGTGGCGTACGCTCGACGGCCAGGAACGCGGTGTGCTCGAGTACCGCGGCCGCACCGACTTCCAGGTCAAATTCCGTGGTCTGCGCATCGAACTCGGCGAAATCGAATCGGCGCTACTCGCGCAGCCTTCGGTTAGTCAGTCCGCCGTTCTGGTGGTGCCGTCAGAGCCCGGCGATCAGCTGGTGGCCTACGCGGTGCCCGCGCCGGGGGCGTCGATGGATTCGGCGCAACTGCTCTCGGCGCTGGCAGAAACGCTGCCCGCGTATATGGTGCCGGCCACGGTCGTGGAGTTGGCCGAATTTCCGCTCAATACCAGCGGCAAGCTGGACCGCAGGGCGTTGCCGCGACCGACCTTCACCGGTAGGGACTTCCGTGCCCCGTCCACCCCGATCGAGGAGGCCGTGGCCGGGGTGTTCGCCGACGTGCTCGGCGTGGACCGGGTGGGTGCCGATGACGACTTCTTCGCCCTCGGTGGCAACTCGCTGGTCGCCACCCAGGTGGTGGCTCGGCTGAGTGCGCTGCTGGACGCGCGGGTGCCGGTGCGGGCGCTGTTCGACGCCCCGGTGGTCGCCGCACTGGCGGCAGCCATCGCGCCGGGCTCCGGTGCCGGGCCGGATCGTCCCGCGCTGATCGCGACCGCGCGACCGGAGGTGGTGCCGCTGTCGCTCGCGCAGTACCGCATGTGGGTGCTCAACCAGGTCGACACCGAATCTCCTTCCTACAACCTGCCATTCGTGATCCGGCTGAGCGGTGCCCTGGACGTGCCCGCACTGGTGCAGGCCGTCACGGATGTGCTCGAGCGGCACGAAGCGCTGCGCACGCGGTTCCCGGTCGACGGCCCGGACGGTGTGCCGCGCCAGGAGATCCTGTCGGTCACCGAAACGCTGCCGAACGGGCTGGAGGTCGAGACGGCCGCTGCCGACCACGATCGGGTCGCCGCGCTGCTGTCCGCCGGATTCGATGTCACCGAACATCCGCCCGTGCGGATCCGGTTGTTCTCCGACCCGACCGGGGACGAGCATCTGCTCGTCCTCGTCGTACATCACATTTCGGCGGACGGCGTTTCGCTGGCACCCCTGGCGCGGGATCTGGCCACCGCCTATCTGGCACGCACCGACGCGAGCGCGCCCGGTTGGGCGTCGCTGCCGGTGCAGTACGCCGATTTCGCGCTCTGGCAGCGCGCGGTCATCGGCACCGATGACGATGAGAACTCGATTGCCGCACAACAACTGGCGTATTGGCGGCGGCAGCTGGCCGGGGTGTCCGAGACGGCGCGACTGCCGCTGGACCGCCCGCGTCCGGTGCAGGCGTCGATGCGCGGTGCGTCGACCGGTATCACCGTGCCGATGCAGGTGCACGCGGGTCTGGCCGACCTTGCACACCAGCACAATTCGTCGCTGTTCATGGTCGTCCATGCCGCATTGGCCGCGCTGCTCGCTCGACTGTCCGGCGGCTCGGATATCGCGATCGGTACGCCGATCGCGGGTCGTGGTATGGCCGCCCTGGACGATCTGGTCGGCATGTTCGTCAATACGCTGACCCTGCGCACCGATGTCGATCGCGGCGCCCCGTTCGCGGCACTCGTCGAGCTGGTCCGCGAGACCGACCTTTCCGCCTTCGCCAATGCCGAGATCCCGTTCGAACGGGTCGTCGAGGAGGTGCTGCCCGCCCGGGCCGTCGCGGGTAGTCCGCTGTTCCAGGTGATGCTGTCGTTCCAGAACATCGAGCAACCGGCACTCGAATTGCCCGGTCTGACGGTCTCGGCCGTGGATACCGGCGAGGTCGTGGCGAAATTCGACCTGCAGGTGATCGTCGAGCCACGGCACCGCGACGACGCGACGCCCGATGAGCTGGTCATCGTATTCAACTATGCGACAGACCTTTTCGAAGAAGCGACCATCCAAAGCCTCGGTCGGCGGTTCGAGCGGATCCTCGCCGCGGTCGCCGCGGAGCCACGCGCGATCATCGGTGATATCGACATCCTCGACGACAGCGAACGCGAACGGGCACTGGCCGCACCGGTCCGGCCCACCGGGGTGAGCTCGGTCGAGCAGCCCCCGGTCGCGATGCTGCCGGAACTGCTGGCCGCAGCCGTGGAGAACAACCCGGACGGTGTCGCAGTGATCTTCGCCGACGCCGCGCAGCGACTGGCCGAATGGGAGTACGTCGACCTCGACGACCGGTCGACCCGGCTGGCCAGGCTGCTGATCGAACGCGGCATCGGTCCGCAGGATCTGGTCGCGGTCGGCATTCCGCGGTCACCGGAGTCGGTGCTCGCGATCTGGGCGGTCGCCAAGACCGGTGCCGGATTCGTGCCGGTGGATCCCAACTATCCGGCCGAGCGGGTCCGGCACATGATCACGGATTCGCGTGCGGTGCTGGGACTTACGGTCGTCGAGGTCGGCGCCGAGCTGCCCGACGAGGTGGCGTGGCTCGCCATCGATACCGACGATATCGATGCGCGCCTCGACGACTATTCCGCCGAACCGGTTACCGATGCCGATCGAGCGCGACCGTTGCGCGCCGAGCACCCGGCCTATGTCATCTACACCTCCGGATCGACCGGCAAGCCCAAGGGCGTGGTCGTCACGCAGGCCGGACTGTCGAGCTTCTGCGATGAACAGCGTGAGCGCTACCGGGTGACGAGCAGTTCGCGCACACTGCATTTCGCGTCGCCATCGTTCGACGCGTCGGTGCTGGAGCTGCTGCTGGCCGTCGGCGGCGCCGCGACCATGGTGGTGGTATCGCCGAGCGTCTACGGCGGTGAGGAACTGGCCGCACTGCTGCGCCGGGAGCGGGTGACACATGCGTTCATCACCCCTGCCGCGCTGGCGTCCGTCGAGCCGACCGGCCTGGACAAGCTGCGCGTGGTGATCGCCGGTGGCGAGGCATGTCCGCCGGATCTGGTGCGGCGCTGGACAATTCCGATCGCCGGACGGCGCACCCGCGAGTTCTACAACGGGTACGGGCCGACCGAGACCACGATCATGACCAATATCAGCGCGCCGCTGGTGCCGGGGGAGACCGTGACCATCGGCGGGCCGATTCGCGGCATCACCGAGTACGTGTTGGATGAGCGCCTGTCTCCGGTGCCGGACCGCGCTGTGGGCGAGCTCTACATCACCGGGGCGCAGCTGGCCCGCGGATATCATCAGCGTCCCGCGCTGACCGCCGCCCGGTTCGTGGCGAACCCGTTCGGCGGAGCCAGGCTGTACCGGACCGGCGATCTGGTCCGGCGGACGGTCGACGGTGCGCTGGAGTATCTGGGCCGCAATGACTTCCAGGTCAAGGTCCGCGGTTTCCGCATCGAACTCGGCGAGATCGATGCGGTACTCGCGGCTCACGAAACCGTCGATTTCGCGGTGACCGTCGGTCACGAAATCGCCAGTGGTGCAACCATTCTCGTTTCCTATGTCCATGCCGCCAGTGGTGCGGTCGCCGATGCCGACGAGCTCACCGCATTCGCCGCGAGCAGTCTGCCTGCGCATATGGTGCCCACTACCGTCATGGTGCTCGACGAGATCCCGCTGACCCCGGTCGGCAAACTCGACCGCGCCGCATTGCCAGCGCCGGTGCTGCGGGCGCGGGAATACCGCGCGCCGTCCGGGCCGCTCGAGGAATTGGTCGCGGGCGTATTCACCGAATTGCTCCATCCCGCAATGCCGGTCGGCGCCGATGACGACTTCTTCGAGCTGGGCGGCAACTCGCTGACCGCCACCCGGTTCGTGGCACGACTCGGAGCCGCGGCCGATACCCGGGTTCCGGTGCGGCTGCTGTTCGAGGCCTCGACGGTGGCCGCCCTCGCGGCCCGACTGCGCGAGAATACGGCCGGTGGCGGCCGTCCGGCACCGACCGCCGGTCCGCGGCCGGAGCGGATCCCGTTGTCGCTGGCGCAGCAGGGGATGTGGTTCCTCAACCGCCTCGACACGGCATCGGTGGCCTACAACGTGCCGCTGGCGGTGCGTTTGAGCGGCGCTCTCGATATCGCGGCGCTCGAGGCGGCGGTCGGCGATTTGGTCACCCGCCACGAGATCCTGCGCACGGTGTACCCATACACCGAGGCGGGCTCGGATGACGCCAACCAGGTTCCGGTGCAGGTGATCCTGCCCGCGACGCAGGCGATTCCGCAGGTGCGGATCCAGACCATCGACCCCGCCGAGGTGGCGGACGCGGTCGCCGGTTTGGCGAGGACGATCTTCGATCTCACCACCGAGGTACCTGTCCGAGTCGGCCTGTTCGACCTCGGCGCGGCCGCGAACTCGGATCACTCCGGCGCTGGACGCGAGTATGTGCTGGCCATGGTGGTACACCACATCGCCGCCGACGGCTCGTCACTCGGCCCGCTGGTCCGGGATCTGATGACCGCGTATGTGGCGCGCAGTGCCGCAGCGGCCCCGGCGTGGGCGCCGCTGGCGGTGCAGTATGCCGACTTCAGCATCTGGCAGCGCGATGTGCTCGGTGCCGAGGATGATCCGGAATCGTCTGCGGCCCAGCAGATCGCCTACTGGCGCCAGGAGTTGGCGGGCCTGCCGGATCAGCTCGACCTGCCCTCGGATCGTCCGCGTCCGCTGGCGCGGTCCTACGCCGGTGGCCAGGTGTCGGTGCGCATCGATGCCGAAACCCATACGGCGCTGGCGGAATTGGCGCGAGCCGAGGGTGCGACATTGTTCATGGTCGTGCACACGGCACTCGCGGTACTGCTGGCGCGATTGTCGGCGACGGACGATATCGCGATCGGTACGCCGATCGCCGGGCGCGGCGACGCGGTGTTGGACGACCTGATCGGCATGTTCATCAACACCGTGGTGTTCCGCACCCGATACGACGCGGGCACGAGCTTCACCGAACTGCTCGCACGTCAGCGCGAAACCGATATCCAGGCGTTCGCGAATGCGGACGTGCCGTTCGAACGGCTGGTCAACGTGCTGAATCCGGTGCGCTCGACCACCCGGCACCCGCTGTTCCAGGTGGCGCTGTCGTTCCAGAATATGGAACTCGTGGCACTGGAGCTGCCGGGACTTGCGATCAAGACCCTGGATATCGGCATCGAGATATCCCAGTTCGATCTGCACTGGATGATCGGCGACACCTACGATGCCGCGGGCACACCGACCGGAATCGGCGGTGTGGTCACCTACGCCAACGACATGTTCGATCAGCCCACCGTGCAGGGTTTCGTGGACCGATTCACCCGCCTGCTCTCGGCGATCGCCGCCGATCCCGGCGCCGTCCTCGGTGACATCGATGTGCTCGATACGGCCGAACGCGCACAGCTGCTGTCGGATGCGGTCGCCACGGCGCACCCGGTGTCGGGCGATTTCCTGTTGAGCGGCTACCGCCGTGCCGTCGCCGCGGCACCGGAGGCGGTTGCCATCGTGCACGACGCGACGGCCTGGACCTATCGGGAATTCGATGAGCGCGTCAACCGCCTGGCCCGATATCTGATCGGGCAGGGGATCGGCCCGGAATCCATTGTGGCGCTGGCAATGCCGCGTTCACCGGAGTTGGTGGTCGCGATGTACGCGGTGCTGAGCGCGGGCGGTGCGTATCTGCCGCTGGACCGTGACCATCCGGCCGACCGGATCGCCTATGTGCTGCGGACGGCCGAACCCGTCTGCGTATTGACCACGAGTGGCAATCCGGTGCCGGCTTCCGGGCCGCGGGTCATCGATGTCGATGCCATCGACCTGTCGGCATACTCGGCCGATCCGATCGCCGCCGGTGAGCTGCGTGCGCCGCTGCGTCTGGACCACCCGGCGTACGTGCTGTTCACCTCCGGGTCGACCGGTAGGCCCAAGGGTGTGCTGGTATCCCACGGCGCGATCACCAACCAGATCGAGTGGATGGCGGCGCAGTACTCGTTCCGGCCCGACGATGTCTACCTGCAGAAGACCGCGACCACATTCGATGTATCGCTGTGGGGCTTCTTCGTACCGCTGTGGGCGGGCGCGCAACTGGTGCTCGCCGCGCCGGACGGCCAACGCGATCCGGGCTACATCGCCGACCTGATCAGCATGCACCGGGTGACGCTCACCGACTTCGTTCCGTCGGTGCTGCAGGTATTCCTGGCCGCGGCCCGGGCCGAGCAGTTGGCGTCGCTGCGCGAGGTCTTCGTCATCGGTGAGGCGCTGCCGCCGGGCACTGTCGCCGATTTCGCCGCGCTGTCGAACGCCGGACTGCACAACCTGTACGGCCCCACCGAAGCGGCGGTGTCGGTGACATATCGGCCCGCGTCCACCAGCGACCGGTCGACGGTGCCGATCGGTGTCGCGCTGTGGAATACCCGCACCTACGTCCTCGATTCCCGGCTGCGTCTCGCGCCTGCCGGTGTGGTCGGCGAATTGTATTTGGCGGGAACCCAATTGGCGCGCGGCTACCTGCGGCGCGCGGACTTGACCTCGGATCGGTTCATCGCCGACCCGTACGGGCCGCCGGGTGCCCGGATGTACCGGACCGGTGATCTGGTGCGTCGCCGCGCCGACGGCGTGCTCGAGTACCTGGGGCGCACCGACTTCCAGGCGAAGATTCGCGGACACCGGATCGAACTGGGTGAGATCGAGGCCGCGTTGCTGGCCGAACCGTCTGTCGCCCAGGCCGTGGTCGTGCTGGCAGCCTCGGATATCGGAGATCAGTTGGTCGCCTACGTGGTACCGGCGACCGACCTCGCGGCCGACGCCCTGCGCGATGCGCTGGCGCAGGTGCTGCCGTCCTATATGGTGCCCTCGGCGGTCATGGTGCTCGAATCCCTCCCGATGAACGGCAGCGGGAAGCTGAATCGTGCCGCGCTGCCGCGGCCGGTTTTCCGAGCCCGCGATTATGTCGCACCGGCGACCACCACCGAGGAAGCCATCGCCGCGGCATACGCCGAGGTGCTCACCGTCGCCCGGGTCGGCGCCGAGGACGATTTCTTCGAACTCGGCGGCACATCGCTGCTGGCCTTCACCCTGCAGCGCGCGCTGGCCGCCCGGCTCGGCATCGACGTGCCGATGGCGGCATTGTTCACCGCGCCGACAGTGCGCGGCCTGGCCGCTCGTATCGACAATCCGGACGAACCCGCGACGGTGGCCGCGGCCGATGACGGCGCGACGATCGCCACCGACGCCGTGCTCGGACCGGAGATCGATGCCGCGGGTGTGGCACCCGTTCGCCCAGCGGCCCCTCAGGATGTGCTGCTCACCGGTGCGACCGGATTCGTCGGCGCGTACCTGCTGCGGGAATTGCTGGCCAGCACGTCCGCACGCATCTGGTGTCTGGTGCGTAGCGACGATGACGAGCGGGCATACAAGCGGATTCGGGACGCCATGGAGAAGTACCGGATCTGGGACGACGCCTACCAGCCCCGAATCATCGCTGTCGCAGGCGATCTGGCCGCGCCCCGTTTCGGGCTCGACCAGTCCGGTTATACCCGGTTGGCCGATCGGATCGAGGTGATCTACCACAACGGAGCCCGCGTCAATCACCTCGAGCCCTACGCGCGGCTGCGCGCGGCGAACGTCTCGGGCACCCGCGAGGTGCTGAGCTTGGCGACCACCACCCGGATCAAGCCCGTGCATTTCGTCTCCACGGTCAATACCGTGATTCCGGCCGTCACCGCACCGGATTTCATCGGCCGGGAGAATGCGGAGTTGAGCGTCGACGAGGTGTCCGAGAACGGATACGTGGCCAGCAAATGGGTTGCCGAGCAATTGGTCCGGCAGGCGGGCGCACGCGGTGTGCCGGTGAGCATCTACCGTCCCGGCATCGTGTGCGGTGATCCGCGGGTGGGTGTGAACAGCGTCGACGACTCGTTCTGGAATATGATCCGGGCGGCCGCCATCCTCGGGCTCGCCCCGGACACCGCCGACGCCGCGATGCCGCTGGTACCGGTGAATTACGTGGCCGCGGCCATTGTGGCGCTGGCCGACCGACCCGCGATCGGCGCGGCGTATCACATGGTGAACTCGCGGCCGGTGGTGATCAGCGATATTTTCCACGCCCTGCGCAGGCACGGGGTGCCGATCGCGATCGCCTCGATCGAGGAGATCGCGATCGAGCTGGCCGAACAAGCCGCGGCGCGTGATGCGGCGGGCGATGACTCGCTCGTGCGCGCCGCACTGGTCAGCGGTAACTACGGCGGGGTTTCGGCCCCGGTCGACGACATCCACACCCGTACCGAACTCGCCAAACAGCAGATCCACTGCCCGCCGATCGATGCGGCCGCGCTGGACGCCTATGTCGGCTCCTTCATCGACTCGGGTTTCTTTCCCGCCCCGAGCGATGTCCATCTGTCCGAAAGGAAAGCATGACCTCCGAAGCCCAGTCCCGTTCCGCCGACACATCGGGCACCTTCGCCCTCGGCGGTGACCTTCCGGTCAAGCGCCTCGGCTACGGGGCGATGCAGATCACCGGTCCCGGCGTCTGGGGCGACCCGAAGGATCCGGATGAGGCCGTGCGCGTCCTTCGTCGCGCCGTCGAGCTGGGTATCACCTTTATCGACACCGCCGATTCCTACGGTCCGTTCGTCAGCGAAACGCTCATCCGCCGGGCACTGCATCCGTATCCCGACGACCTGGTGATCGCGACCAAAGCCGGGCTGACCCGGCCCGGTCCCGGCGACTGGCGCCCGCTCGGGCGTCCGGAGTATCTGCGCCAACAGCTCGAACTGAGCCTGCGCCATCTCGGCCTCGACCGCATCGATCTGTACCAGCTGCACCGGATCGACCCGAAGGTGCCGCTCGCCGACCAACTCGGTGAGCTGGTGTCGCTGCAGCAGGAGGGCAAGATCCGCCACATCGGCCTGTCCGAGGTGAGCGTCGCCCAGCTCGCGAAGGCGCGCAAGGTCGCCGACATCGTCTCGGTGCAGAACCAGTACAACCTGGTCAACCGGAGCGCGGAGGACGTGCTCGACTACGCCGAGGCGAACAATATCGCCTTCATCCCCTGGTTCCCCATGGCCACCGGCGATCTCGCCCGCCCCGGTGGTCCGCTGGACAGCCTCGCGCGCACCGACGCCACCCCGTCCCAGCTGGCGCTGGCCTGGCTGCTGCGTCGCTCGCCGGTCACCCTGCCCATTCCGGGCACCTCGAGCGTGGCGCATCTGGAGGAGAACACCGCCGCCGCCACCATCACACTTACCGATGACGAATTCGCGGCACTGTCCGCCGTGAGTACTCCCGCCTCGGGAGGCACCGGTGGTTGGCGTGCCCTGCTGCCGAAGGTGTCCCGCAGCTGAAGAACGCCGGTCCCCAGTCGAAACATGGCTGGGGACCCGGCTGTGGATCGCCAATGCCGACAGTCGATTTCAATTCCGCTCAACGCGATGGCAGAGTGCAGCAAATCGGATCGATGAGAGCAGCATCATGCATGAATCACAGCTGGTGGCCAATGACGCCGCCTACTACTATCTGGCCCGCTCGGGTCGGGTCACCGACTGGCCGATGTGGTGGGTGTTCGATAACGAGACCGGTGCGCCGCCGACCGCCGCGGACATCGTCGGCCACTTCGGCGAACGGGCCGAACTGCTCGCACCCCTGCGCCGCCGGATCCGCGAGGTGCCGGGCGGACTCGGGCATCCGTACTGGGTGGTCGACGACAGTCCGATCGACGCGCACATCGTCACTCATGCTGCGGCGCAACTGGATTGGGCGCAGTGTCTGGACGAGATGGGGCGCATTCTCGCGCAACCGCTGGATGCTCGGGTCAGTGCTTGGCAACTGCATGTGTTTGCGAACGTTACCGGTATCGCGACGCTGAACGGTGCGGGCACGGTGGTGCTGATGCATGTCGGTCACGCACTGATGGCAGGTCCGGCCATGACATCGCTGTCGGAGGCATTGTTCGCTTCGGCACCCCTGCGTATCGAGGGGCTCGCGCCTGCCGCGCGACGTCCGCGCCTTGCCCGCACCGCAGTTGGCGGCGTGCTGCGCTGGCCGTTGCAGGTGCTGGGTTTCAACTTCCGCGTGCGGGGCGAGATGCGTCGGATCGCCCGAGAGGGCGATGACGGCGGGCCGAATACGCCACCGGTCAGCCCGACCGTGCTCAACCGGCGAATCGGTTCGGGACGCGCCGTGCGCACCATCCCCCTGGACCTGCGGGACGTGCGTGCGCCGGGGATCACCGTGACGGCCGTCGGCTTGGCCGTCATATCGCGTGCCATGCAGCGCTATCTCGAAAAACGGGATGGGACATGCCCGGACGATCTCGCGGCATTGGTGACCATCGCGGTGCCGGACGCGGCGGTGATGGGTGTCAATCGCGTCGGTGCCGACGCGGTCGCGCTGGCGGCGGGAGAGCCCGACCTCGCCGATCGCGCGCGGGCCGTCGAGACCACGTTGCGTATGCGCCGCCATTCACCGTCGAGCCGCCGGGAATTGAATCGACTGGCGCTGGTCGACCTGCTGCCGAGCCGTATATATCGGGCGAGGTTCGGTACGCTACCGCCCGCGGACCCGGACGCTCCCGCGCACGGACACACGATCCTGACCAGCATCAAGTGCGAGCCGACCGCCGAATGGTCATTGCTGGGCAAGCCGTTTCGCTTCGCTGGCATGCTGCCGCCGGTGTACCCGGATATCGCTCTGGCGCACTCGTTCGTCGGCGTGGGCGATAGGTTCACCGTATCCGTGGCATGCGATCCGGAGATCGTTCCCGATCTGGACGTTTACTGCGACATCCTGCTGGAATCGTGTCGCGAAGTAGCCGCCGCTCTCAATGGGGCGCAGTAGCGATCGTCAGCGCCCCGGTGCCATAGCCTCGCCACGGCACCGGGGCATCCCCTCGCGACACCAACACGTCTACCAGCTCACCGGCAGCGCCTTCGGCCCGCGCACCAGCAGGCCCGACTTCCATGGCACGTCCTCGATCGGTACCGCCAGGCGCAAGGTCGGGAACCGCCGCAAAAGTGAAGCGAGTGCCACTTGCAGCTCTACCCTGGCCAGTTGCGCACCGAGACAGTGGTGTGCGCCGTGCCCGAAGGCCATGTGCGGGTTACGTTCTCGGGTGAGGTTCAGTTCCTCGGGATCATCGAAGACGGCCTCGTCCCGGTTGGCGGCCTGAGTGTTGACGAACACCGACTCCCCGGCCCGGATGGTGACGCCACCCAGCTCGAGCTCCTGGGTGGCGATTCTGGGAAATGAACCGCCGGAACCCAATGGGACGTAGCGCAGCAGCTCCTCCACCGCGGTCGGAACGAGTTCGGGTCTGCCGCACAGCAATTCCCAGTGCCCGGGCTCGGTGAGCAGCACATAGGTGAAGTTGGCGATCTGGTTGGCCGTGGTCTCGTGGCCCGCGATGAGCAGGCCGATACCCAGGTTGACCAGCTCCGCCTCGCTCAGCCGGTCCTCGTCGTCGCGCGCGGCGACCAATGCGCCGAGCAGATCGTCGGTCGGCTGCTCGCGGCGCTGCGCCACCAATTCGGTCAGATATGCCTCCAGCCCCGCCCGTGCGGCGCTGATCTGGTCGCGGGTGTGCGCGGTGGTGGACAGCACCGTATCGGAGAAGTCGCGGAAGCGGTGCTGGTCTTGTGCTGGGACGCCGAGCATTTCGCAGATCACCGTGACCGGCAGCGGCAGCGCGAGCAGTTGCACCAGATCGGCGGGTGGGCCGGACCGCTCGATTTCGGCGAGCCGCTCGTCCACGATCTGCTGGGCGCGCGGACGCAGCTGCTGAACGCGGTGGCCGGTGAACGCCTTGACGACCAGTTTGCGCAGTCGGGTGTGCTCCGGCGGATCCATGCTCAGTAACGAGCTGCGGCGTGCGGGCTCGGGCGTGGCGCGCGGAATATCCTCGCGGTCAACCGCTGCCGCGCGGCTGAACCTCGGGTCGGCGAGTACCAGTCTCACATCCTCGTAGCGGGTGACCAGCCAGCCATCGCCGCCATAGGGCAGACGGACGCGGCTGATCGGTTCCTCCCGGCGCAGCCGCGTGAAGAGTGGATCCATATCGAGGCGGAACGGGGTGCCGAAGGGGTAGTGGCGTACCTCGTTGTCGACGTGCCCACCCGTCGCCCGGCCGCCACTTCCCATCGAATCGCTACGCGATGCTGCCCTCATCTGATCTCCCTTCCGCAACGCGGACGGTAGGCGCCCGAGTGATGTAAGCGAGTGCTTACAGCTGATGATAGGAAGACTGCATCAACCCGTCAACAGTTGAATCCCGTTACGGCGGTGGGAAATTCACATCGATCCGCTCCAGCAGCACTCGCGCGGCGCGCAGCACATGCTGGGCAACCGCCGCCGGATCGGCGCTGGCCAGTGGTTCTCTGCGGTACACCGACCGCACCAGTCCGATGCCGAGCAACCAGGCCAGCAGCAGGTCGGCGCGCAACTCGGCATCGGGGTCGTCGGTGAGCGCCGAGAGCGCGCGGACGTATTCGTCGCCCAACTCCCGGCGAATCGCCGACGCTCCTTCGTCGTGTCCACTGGAACGCAGCGCGGCTTGCAGCCAATGTCCCTGTGCCGCAGAGCCGCTCGGCTCTAGCGCTCGGGTCAGCAGTCGGGCGAGCAGACCATCGACCGGTCCGTCCTCGAGTACGCGTCGTCCCCGATCGGCGATCGCCGCACGAAACAGTTCGTCCTTGTTGCCGAAGTATCGGAACAGCAGCGCCTGATTCACCCCGGCACGCGCGGCGATCTCACGCACCGTTGTGCGCTCGTAGCCGCGTTCGGCGAACAACTGTTGCGCCGCGGTCAGAATCGCGGTTCGTGTCGCGGCCGAATCCCTTTTGCGGCCGACGTTCTCACCAGACATGTGTCCTCCGGTTGATCCCCGACAGAGCAGCGTAAGTCGCGCGGTGCGCAGGACCAAGTGGATACATGTGCGGCTCGGCCGATCGCGCGTCGGGTATTCGATCGGTTCCCAAAAATGGGAACTGGGATTGTGGGCATGCTCGAGTTGCGGCGGTAATGTTCGGCATCTGGCGCCGCTAAGAATTGGACCTCGATGGTGGTGCTGGAGCTGTCACGATGCGGAAGGCGTTGGTCGCGCGGACTTCGGGTTCCATTGCTCACCTCTTGTTCCCCCTTGCCGGGAGGTGCCGGGGATAACTGCTGCGATCAGCGATGGGTGCCGTTTCGTGACCCCACTCCCGATTGCGGAATTCGCCAATTCCGCAACGGGAGTGGGATAACACCCGCGCCATCGGAAGGACAATTGATGGATGCCCTCGATCGGCCGTTTCTTGTTTCCGCCGATGCGGATCCGCTCTTGTCATTCGGTCAGCTCGAAGCCTGGACCGAATCCGTCGCATGGTGTTTGAAACGCAATGGAGTCGGTTCGGGTGACGTGGTCGTCGCCGAGCTACCCAATTCTCCGGCCTTCGCGGCCGTTATGTCGGCGGTCTGGAATATCGGTGCGGTTTTCGCGCCGATGGATCCGCGGCTGAATGCGCGGGAGAAACAGCAGATCCTGGCGCTGGCCCATCCCAGAGTGGTGGTCGCATCGACCCTCGCGCCGATCGAGTCACCGACGCTGTTGTGGCGCAACCCGTTCGAGCCGCCGGCGGAACTCGAGTGGATCCCGTCCCCGGCCGCACTCGGGCGTGGATGGGTGCCGACGGTGCCCGATCCGCCGGTCCACGAAGGCGACCGGATGATCCTGTTCACCTCGGGCTCCACCGGGGCGCCCAAGGCGGTGGCACTCTCCGAGGCCAATATCGCGGCCGGAATAGCCGCTGTCGCAGATCATTTCGCGCTCACACCGGAGGATCGCACCATCGCGTTACTGCCGTGGGCGCAGGGCCACGGTCTGTTCGCGAACCTGATGGCGACCCTGCGCAACCGGTGCACGGTGGTGCTGCCGTCCGCGGACGAAATGCGCCAGTCGCACCGGTTGCTGGATTCGGCGGCGCCCACCTGGCTCACGGTGATGCCGGCACAACTGGCCGGTCTGACCGCCGGACTGGTGACCTCGCGAAAGCGGGCGCGCGGCATGCGTTTTCTGCGCACCGCCTCGGCCCCGCTATCGCGTCTCGCGGCCGCACGCGCGGAACGGTTGCTCGGCTGCCCGGTCGTCGAGGCATTGGAACTCGCCGAGACCAGCCATCAGGCCGCGGCCGATCCGCCGTCGTGGGAACGGGTGCCCGGCACCGTCGGCACACCGACCGGCGTCGAATTCCGCTTGGCCGGTGCCGAATTAGCGGGCGGGCACGAGCTCGAGGTCCGTGGCACCGCATTGTTCAGCAGATATGTCGGCAATCCGGCGGCCACCGCGGCGGCCTTCACCGCGGACGGCTGGTTGCGCACCCGCGACGTGGCCCGCCGGGAACAAGACGGACGCCTGCGAATCCTGGGGCGGCTCAGTGAAATCGCGCACCGCGGCGACCATGCCGTGGCGCCGGTCGACGTGGAATCCGCGCTGGACGAACACCCCGATGTCGTCTCATCCCTCGCGACGCGGGTACCGCATCCCCGCCTGGGCGATGACATCGCGGCAGTCGTCCACTTGCGCAAGGGTTCGCAGACCACCAAACACGACATCATGCGGCACTGCCACGCACACCTGGCCGACCACCAGATTCCGGGCCAGATCCGCATAGTTGCCCAGTTGCCGCAACTGCCCAATGGAAAGCCGAGCCGTCGCATGGCGGCACAGCTGTTCGAGGTCGGCTGACATACTCTCAGCGATCGGGTCGCAGCCGTGCTGGACAGGTGAACCATTCTGTCCGGCACGGCTTTTCTGTTGAGTGGCTCCGACTAGAACGTCGGTATCGCCTTCGACGGAGTGAGGGTGCTGCTGCCGGTCCAGTACTCCGGCAGCGCCATCTTCTGCAGGATGCTCGATGCGCCCGCAAAGTCCGCGGCTTCGGCGGCGGCCAGGTACTCCCGGCTGAGGTGCACGTTGATGAATCTGTTCATGAGCGCGCCACGATCCCGGGATACGGTGCCGGTCAAGCCGGGCAACGAGTTCCCGGTGCCCGAGACAACATCCCGAATGGCATGAATGACCGGTTCGGTCGGGTTGGTGAAATAGTCGCGCAGGAACTGCTGCTCCGGCGCGGTGAAGCTGCTGAACTGCAGATCGGGATCGGCGAAGCGACGTTCCGCGAGCCGATGCGCGGTCCGCTTGAACAGCGCGATATTGGCCGGGGTCTCGCCCAGTTTGAGCACGCCGAGCGAGGCGATGGCCTGCCCGATATGTTTGTCGCCGTCCCACATATTCGGACCCCAACTCGTGCGGTAGTTGTAGGCCTTGATGGCGTTGGTCCGCATCTCCTTATCGGTGAATCCGGCGCTGAACATGGCGGCTTCGGCATCGCCGAGACTGGCGCCGCGGTCGACCACGCGGTCGATTGCGACAGCGGCGCCCATGGGTGTGTGGCCGTATGTCGCCGCGGCGGATCTGGCGGAGTCGATGATCTGCTCGCGGGTGCGGTAATAGTTGCGGATCCAGCCGAAGCGGTCTGCCTCCACCGCCATTCGCATATTCGCCAGCTCCGCCTGCTGCCGCATCGCTGAGCGGGAACTCAGTGGCGATCGTTTGCGTCCCATGAGGTATTCGGTCACCGGTGAGGCGTTGACCGTGTTGAGCGCCGCGAGTCCGGTAATGAGCCGCTGGGTTCCGGACATGCTGCCTGCTCCCATCATGGGTCCGCCGCCGCCACCCCCGGCTGGGGCGGCATGTCCGGTGGCGAGCACACCACTGATCTGGCCCGCTATCCGACCGGGTGCGCCGGCAAGGCTTCGGCTCATCCTGCGCAGCAAGACGATTCCGACGAGCATGAACGATCCACCGATGAAGATCACCGCGATACCGTGGCCCTGCGCCTGTTCGAATACATCACCGAGGACCAAGGCGTAGATGCCGAGATAGACGGTGAACGCGATCATCTTCCCTGCCGATACGAAGGCATCGACCAGATTACGCAGCAGGAAGGTCTGGCTCGGTCCATAGACGTATCCGCCCGCGGCGAAGCCGAAGATGGCCATGAAGGCGTGATAGATCGCCTCCGCCGCAGCCACCACAATCTTTCCGGACAGGTACACGCCGAACATCAGCAGAACGGCCGCAAAAATCAGCAACAGCAGACCGGTACAGATCTGGCCCGCATTGGGATTCTGGCTCTTCGTGAGCGCCGCAACATCACCGCAACGCTTCATACCGCTGGTGACCTTGTCGTCGCTACCGGCCAACACACCGTCCGACCACGCGGCTCGGCACGCCGGTGAGTCGTCCACGACATGGCCGAAGTTCCATACCTGCAGTGGATAGCGCACGAAATTGTCGGCGAGCGTGCCCTCTATCGAGTCGATCACCGCATTCGGGCTCGGACTCGATTGGCCGTTGAGGCCCGCGGCGACAGCGACACCGACATCGCGCCCCTGCGCGAGCAGCCCGTGCGAGGACAGCACATCGGCCATCGGATGCGCCAAGTAGGGCCCGCTGAACAGGGCGACCCCGATCATCGTCACCACCTGAAGGGTGGCCTTGGAAAAGTATCCGCGAATGACGAACCAGCCGACGGGTACCCCTCCCACGGTCACCGCGAGCACAAGGATCAGGGGCGTGCCGACTTGTCCGGCGAGGGTGTCGGCGACCCGGCTCAACGGCTCGGCGAACAGGTCGAGCCAGCGAAAACTCACCACAAAGTCGATCACCCAGATGCCGGTGACCTCGGTGGCCATGAACCCCGCGAATTCCAGATCGAGCGCGGTCGACAATGCCGCATTTCCGGGATGCAGAATGCTGCCGTGATCCGTGGCGAAGACGTAATTGGCCAGCGGTATGCCGTGCGAATCCCGGACATTCATCCAACCGACGGCATCGATCGTCGAGGACCCGGCGGTAGCGGTTCCCGTCTGCGCCGTCGCCACCGCACCGATCGTCATCGGAATAACGAACAGTACGAATACGCCGAGCAGCAGTCGGGCGGTTATTCGGCGCAGTCGAGTGGCGCCGACCCAGTCCACGCACCGACGGATAACCACACCTGGCCGCCAACGGGCCGTATCCCAGAACTCCAAGTCCGACAACGTATCTCGGCCGACCCTACCGCCCGGGCCGAGTCGCGTGCCAACGAGATCATCTAGTCGTCCGAACACGCATGCAAATATAGTGGTCGGTCGAATATCGAAAACGTATTAGACTCTGGATGATTCGTATAGAACACGTATAGAATTCGGCGGCTGTGACCGGCTGCACGCCAAATCGTGTCGGCACGAGCGAAATCTCATCGCAGGACGAAACCTGAAATCGCAAACCCGATGCGCCGTTCGCGGCGTGAAACATTCGCCGCGCTCCGGAGCGCATGAATTCGATATCAGGACGGCGGCAGTTCGGAATGTCTGGCGAAGGCCTGATCGATCAGCTCCGACGTCGCGCGGGTGGCGATCAGCCGAGCGATGGCCAACTCCGATTCGAGTTTCGCGCGGTCCTTCGGTGTGCGCCCGGACTGTTCGTAGGCCTGGCCCGCCAGGAAGTAGAACAGTTGGGTCGCATACTGATCGGCGATCTGATTGCAATCGGCTCTGAGTCGCTCGATCAGTTCGAAGGCGTCGCGTGCGGTGATACCCGCATCGACGAGTCGGGTGGTCAGGTCGCCGCAGCGCGGATTGGTCACCCGGTATGCCTCGTGCGGATCGGCGCTCGCGGCGAGTGCCTGCTGCACGTACTCGGGAAGTTCCGGGGGCGCATGGTTGCGCTGCGCGTGGGGAGAGCCGGGTGCGGCAACCGTCGTCGGCTCGGAGGGCTGGTCGTTGACGCCGAGCACCTCCGCCAATCCGTCACCACGGTCCCATGCCTCGAGCAGTTCCCGAATCCCGTTCAACTTCATGCCCCGACTGAGCAGGCGACTGATCGTCTGCAGTCGATTGAGGTGATCCGACCCGTAATAGCCGATGCGGCCCCGGACATCGGGGGATGGGAGGAGTCCTCGTTCGTGGTACACGCGGACGCTTCGCACGGTGGTATCGGCCGCCCGCGCTAGCTCGTCGATCGTGTACTCGGACTCAACAGCCATATCCATAGGAAACCACAATTCGCTCCTCAGAGGATGGCTCGTGATCAAACGTGCCGTTAACTAACGATACGCCAGCATCACATCTTGGTCAACGTGCCGTTAAGTGGCGGCAGAAGCGATTGCCGAGCGGCCAATCGTGGGTTAACGTTCGTGGACCAGCAATCATCGCTGGCCCTTCCGGGGACTGTTGAGCAGCCCTGATGACCGCCCGACCAATGGGCTCGCACAACGGAGTTGGCGCGCCCTCGGCATCCCCGGAGACGGCTATGAGCATCACGCAATCTTCCCTCGTCATGGAAACCGTTGCGACGGCAAAGGTTTCGACGCTTCCGACTTCGTCGGCCCATCGACCGCCCTGCGCGGACGGTCCCGACGACTGGGATCTGGACGTCGGCACTCCGGACTCGTGGCGTGCGGCAATGCGAATCTGTGACAGCTGCCCGGTGTTCGCGAAATGTGAACAGTTGGCGCAGACACTCATCGAGCGCGGTACCGGCCCCCGCGCGATGATCTGGGCCGGAGTGCCCTATGACAGTGCGGGCAAGGTCGTCGCGGATCTGGACCGCCATCGCATTACTCCCCTCGACCACAAGCGGCCGCTGCGGATCATCCGAACCGGCTCGCGTCCCGCACCCGCCGATCCGGTTCCGGCGGCGCCGCGGCGCCACATTGTGCTGGGTCGTCGGCTGGAGCCGACCGGAACCGGCGCGCACTGACCTATGCTTTCGTCCACTGTTGACGACGTACTTCATCCTGGCGGTGTGTAACTCATGACAATGTTGGCTCTGGAGATCGGGCCGGATGGCTTTGCGGCGAGTCGGGTGGCCGACAATGTCGGCGAGGACGAGATTCGGCGCGCTCCGATCCCGGCCCGTGCGGCCTGGGACAGCTGCCGTGACCTGCTGCTAGAGGCCGCTGGCGGCGAGGATGTCACCCGGGTGGGAATCGGCTCCGCCGGCCCGCTCGATATGGCCGCCGGCGTGGTGGCACCGCCCGGAATCGCCGAGTGGGGGACGGGTTTCGGGATCGTGGCGGCGGTGGAGAAGCTGTTTCCGAACGCCATCGTCCAGTTGGCGCTCGACGGCGTGTGTCTGGGCTTGGCCGAGCGTAACTTCGGTGCGACCAACGACGTACTCGATGCCCTCGCGGTGATGGCCTCGGACCGAATCGGTGCCGGGGTCATGGTCGGTGGTTTCGTGGTGGTCGGTCGGACCGGAAATGCGGGAAACCTCGGCCATGTGCTGGTGCCCGGCTTCGATGAGCCCTGCGAATGTGGGGGACGGGGCTGTCTGGAGGCGGTAGCAGGCGGAATCTCGGCGGTGAATTGGGCACGCGCGCAAGGCTGGCAGGGCACCTCGGTCGACGACCTGGTCGGTCAGGCGCTGGCGGGTGACGAACTCGCGGATGCCGCGCTGACCCGGGCCGGAACGGCGCTCGGCCGCGCAATCGCCTCGGTGGCCGCACTGCTCGACCTGGACTTGGTCGTCCTGGGCGGCACGCTGGCGGCGCCGGGCACCTCGCTCTGGAAGGCGCTCGGCGCTGCTGTCGCGACGCATGCCCGACTCGGCTATCTCACCGGATTGCGGGTCGTGCCATCGGAACTCGGTGTGGTGGGTGTACTGGCGGGTGCCGGTGTGCTGGCGCTGACGGCGGGAGAGGGCTAGCCCGTCGCGGTTGCAGGGGTGGAATCAGGGCCTGAGACCAGCGCTTTCGTCGCTGGTCTCAGGCCCTGTCCGGTGATTTGCCGCAGCTCGCGCGAACTGCGCTGAGCTGTGGGAATTCTGACGTCTGTGCACGCGTTCTTAAGCGCACGTTAAGAAAAGACCGCTTGGTGAACTTCGGGTGGCCCCGTCATGCAGACTGCATCTGATGTCGACATCCCTAAACCTGTTGAATGAGCCGTTATATAGCGGTACATTGACCGTGTCACACAGGTGGCGGCTTCCGACGAACGGCTGGTACGGGCAAGTGCGATGACAAGTGGCGCAGTAAATCCATGGATAACGATCGAGACGTTGACGCCCGAAGCGATGTCGGTGGCGTCGGTGGGAGATGCACCGCGTGGATTCGCCGACTGGCAGCGTGTACTGCAGCGGCTGCTGTCGCGGACCCCGGCACTGTACGACAGCCTCAAGACCCGGAGCCTGATCGATGCGATCCGGGCGGCGCGCGACGAGGCCGAGGATGTGGATCTGACGCTCGCGACCGGTTCGGGGCCGCACGCCCTGCGGATACGTCCGGTGTTCGGACCGGGTGGCGACGTGCACGCCGTCCGCTTGTGGATGGGCTCCGTCGCGGCGACCTGCCCGGAATTACCGCCCGCGGTGGGTGCGATCTGGGACCTCAATACCCAGACCATTCAGCAACCGATCGGTGCGACGCGGCTGACGGGGAACTCTGCCGAGCAGCACGTGCCGGTGATATCGATCGCGGAGTTGTTCCATCGGATCTCGGCCTTCAATCGACATGCCGAGGTCCTGGATCTGCTCTACAGTCCGAAACCCGGTGACAAGCTTCAGTTCGATGTCACGGTGACCGATGGTCCTGAGCGGCCGGGGCGGTGGCGGATCAGTATCCGAGCCCGCGACGACGCGCGCACGCAGGGCGCGTGGTTGTTGATCGAAGATGTCACCTCGGATAACGAGCAGTCGGAGTGGCCGACGCTGGAACGGGTCGGATTGCGCGAAGCCCATCGGCGGGCCGGAACTCATCTCGCGATCATCCAGATCGAGCGCGCCAGCATCTCGCACTGGCTCACGGATCCGGCTCCCTGGATTCGATGGGACTATCTGTTCCGGCCGGTGGACGTCTTCCATCCGGATGACCGCGTCCGTTTGATGGCGCTGAGTGATCGGCTGCAATCCGGTGATACGGCGGGTGTTACGGTGCGGGCCCTCAACTACGGTGGCGGTTACACCCCGACATCGCTGCTGCTGTACCCGTATCCGGGCTATCCGAGTCGG
The DNA here is from genome assembly GCF_050946365.1 of Nocardia sp. CA-107356. Classification (NCBI taxonomy): domain Bacteria; kingdom Bacillati; phylum Actinomycetota; class Actinomycetes; order Mycobacteriales; family Nocardiaceae; genus Nocardia; species Nocardia sp. CA-107356. The sequence continues at coordinate 2,736,314 of NZ_CP191992.1, forward strand.
CAGCTCGCGATCGCCCAGCTGGTGCGCCTCGCCGATGACATGCCGATGCTGGAATCCGGGCGCCACTCGCTGGAAACCCCGCAGGGACAGGCGCCGATCGGGTACGACGATCAGCTGCAGTATCGGCTCACGCATCGCTTGAAACGTAGTCCTGTGTACTGACCCGCTGTCCCCAATGTTGGGAACGATGACGGCGGCTGGAAATGATGGTGCTCTCTACCATTTCGGGAGTGCGGACAATGGTTGGCAGATCGACGGATTCGGGCGATGAATTACTTCGCCGAATGGTCGCACGCCGCCGCCGCGACAATGTGATCGTCGCGGTGCTCGCGGTGCTGGCCGTTCTCGGTGGCGGGCATGCGATCCTCGATTTCTTCGCCTCGGATCCGCCGCCTCCATCCGACAGTGCGACGCCCGCAACCATCGGCCGCGCGCAATTGGCTGGCTCCTTCGCTCAGCAGTTCATTGTGACCTATCTGAGTTCTGTTGCCGGACAACAGGATCGGCTCGGCGAATATGTCGGATCCAGTGCCCAGCAGATCACCTTGCCCTCGACGGCCCGGCAGGTATCCGATCCCTCCGTGGTGTACGCGTCGCGGGTCGGGAGCTTCGACACGCTCGAGATCTGGTCGGTGACCGTATCGGTCCGGGTGGGCAAGTCCACCACCACCGCCGCCACCAGTTCTACCGGCACCACCGCCACCGCCAGCAACAACAACGCCGGTTCCGACGCCCGTCAGTTCTATCGGGTCGGGGTATCGGTGCTCAATGGTCGACTGCGGGCGCTTGCGCTGCCCGCCCTGGTCGAACCGCCCAGCCGGGGCGCCGACCTGGCGCAGGCATACTCCGCACCGTGCACCGCGGATACGCCGCTCGCGCAAGTGGCATCGGGCTTTCTGACCACCTATCTGACGGGTAACGGCGATGTAGGCCGTTACGTCACCCTCGACGCCGGTATCGTCGCACTGCGCCCGGCCCCGTTCACCGCCGTGGAGACCGTCGCGGTCACCTCGGACGACAACAGTTGTGGCACAGCGCGTTCGCATGCGCAGGTGCTCGTCACCGTCAATCCCAAGGCCGACGGCGGGGCGGTCGCGACGCTCGCCTATCCGCTGACCATGGTCCGTGACGGTGGCCAGTGGCAGGTGCAGTCGGTCGATGCCGTACCCGCGATGACCAACCCGCCTGCCGTGATCGCCGACCAGCAGAACTCGCACGAAAGTGCGCCGAGCTCGACGACGTCGGTGCCGTCGACGACGGTGCAGATTCCGCGGGCTACCCAGAACTGATACGAAAGAGGCACGGCCGTGGGTAATTTGAGCGCCATCCTGTACAACATCCTGATGTTCGTCCGCTGGGCGGGCCTGATCCTGATCACCATCCTGAGCATGGGTGTGCTGATATCCGAGGCGGCCAAATCCAAGCTCTCGCCCGCGAAGATCCTCGCCGTCGCCGGATCGGCCCTGCTCGCCGCGGTCCTGTTCTGGATACTTCCGACGCTGGTCAACTACGCGCGCACCGACTCCAACATCGTGGTCCCCGATCACCCCATCGGTGGCTATCGATGACCCAGGTGATCAAGGTCTTCACGCCGATCAAGCGGGTCCCCACCATGATCGGCAAGGCCCAGAACGGGCAGAAGCTGCCCTTCGGGCCGTACACCCTGCCGCAAGTCGCGTGCGCGGTGGTGTTGATGGTGATCACCTCGGTATCCGCGATGGCACTTCCGGTCAATCCGGCGGTCACCTTCGTGGTGGGGCTGGTGCTGACGATCGCGGTCATCTTCGCTGTCGGACTGGTGCCGTATACCGGTGTCCGGATGACTTCTCGGGCGCTGTGGGTGGGGCGGCTCCTCGTAGATCGCAAGCCGGTGTCCGCATCCGGTATGCCGGTCAACGCCGATTCGGCGCGCCACACCATGTTCATCGAAGAGTCCGTCGTCGTGGTCCTGCCGGATCGCCCGGCCGCAACAGCGGCGGTCGCTAAACCTGATATCCAGTTGCTCGATGTGATCGGCGTTGGCGGCAGCGGGGCGGACCTGCGCAACTGGATCAACGGCAACGGTGGCCCAGCATCGGAAGGGAGCCGCTGATGGCATTCGGACGAGATCTGCAGCCCACTGCCGCGATTCGCGGAAATCTGCAATTCACCCATTCGGGTCTGGTCACCGCGACCTACTTCATCAACCCGCTCGGCTACGGGTTGCGCAAGGCGGGTGACAAGCACGACGTGAGATTGGCCCACCAAGCGCTGATCAACAGCTTGCCGAGCGGTTCATTGCTGCTCGGGATCCAGGCGCGGCTGAATACGATCGATGTGCTGACCAAGATGGTGGAGGGCGTCGATCTCGACGAATGTGAGGATTACGCCGACGAGGTGGTCGCCTCGTATGAGCGAGTCCGCGCAATCTCACCGCAGACCCGGATCTTCTTGCTGACAATTCCGGTCGGCACGGCGAACTCCGGTATCTCGGCACTGTCGCGTATGTGGCGCGGCAGCACTACCACGATCGATGCGACCGCCATCTCGCGCGCGGACCTGGATGGCTACGACGATAAGGCGAACGAGATCCTGTCCAGGATCGGCGGCGATTTCGATCCGGTTCCGGTGCCTGCCGCACTGTTCCAGTGGTTGTGGGAGCACTATCTGTCGCGCGGCGCTGCGGGCGATCCGGTGGCCCCGACGCGGGTCGGCGCCCTGGATGACGCGACAGCGGCCGTGTTCTCCTCGGCGGCGCTCGACGAGGGCGCGCAGGCCGACAGCAATCGGCGGATACGGCCGTCGTTCGTCCCGGTGATCAAGGTCGTCCAACCGGATTACGAGTATCGCCCGTCCTATCAGGCAATGCTCACCCCGCATTCGTTCCCCTACGCGGGCATGCGATTTCCCGGTGGCAGCGAATTCCTCAATGTGCTGGAGGGGCTCGGCGACGTCACGGTCGACTGGGGGATGCGGGTGTCGACCAAGCCCGCGGACCAAGTACTCAAGAATAACGAGCTGAGCCTGCGCCGACTCGGTGAGCAGATGGATCAGCGCGACCAAGAGGTGTCGTTCGCACAGAATACGCTCACCTCGAAGGCGCAGATGCTGGGCGAATACAACCAGCATTTCGAGGTCAACGGTGGTGAGGCGGAGGTCTCCTTCACCACCGTCATCGCCATCGGTGGACCCTCGCGCGATGTCACGATGGACGCGGTCAATACGCTCAAGCGCCGCTACAAGCGATTCCAGGTCGATATGACGGCCCCGCTCGGCACCCAGGTCGATCTGTGGTCGATGCTGGTGCCCGGGAGTCCGTCGCGGCGGGCATTCGACGATTTCGCGCATATCGTGCCCTCCGATATGTGGGCGGGTTTCGTCCCGTTCATCACCAGTCAGATCGGCGATGACAGCGGCCCGGTGATCGGGATCAATCTTTTGTCCGGCCAATACGAGCCGATCCATTTCGGCATCATGGAGGCCGCGCTGCACGATCTGTCCGCTTCGTTCGCGGTCACCGGTGAACTCGGATCGGGCAAGTCGTATTTCCTCAAGCTCATGGCGGTGCTCGTGCACGATATGGGCGGGCAGTTCCTGGCCATCGACCGCAGTCAGGTCGGTGAATGGGCGCATTTCGCCGCCGCGATCGACAATGCCGTCGTCATCGATCTGGCGAATCCAACGGTGTCATTGGATCCGTTGCGCATGTTCGAACCGAGAATCGCCGGCGAGCGGGCGCTCGACTCGATTCTGCCGCTGCTGGATCTGTCGCCGACCTCCGGTGCGGGTGCCGCCGCGAGCAATCTGCTGACGGCGCGGGGCATTGCCGAACACGGCATCCGCAGTCTGCTGGATCTGTTCCATGTCGTCCGGCGCCTGCGTGATCAGCCCGGCAATCAGGAGGAATACGCCGACCTGGCCGCGCGCCTCGGCACGGTTGTCGAGCGGGTGCCGGTGCTGTTCGACCCATCGCTGAAACCATTGCGGCTCGATGCCGCTGCCACGGTCATCCGCAGCCACCAGTTGGCGCTGCCGACCGCCGAGGAGCTCACCACCCCACATCTGTACAACCGATTGCCGCTGACGAAACGACTCGGCACCGCGCTCTACGAACTCGTCGGTGTCGCCGCCCGAGAGGCATTCCTCACCGATAACGGGAGATTCGGACTGCTGGTCGGCGATGAGGCCCACCATTTCACGCAGACCCAGGTCGGCTCGGCGGTCACTTCGGACTTCAGTCGAGACGGCCGTAAGCATCTGGCGGCGATCGGGTTGGCCTCGCACGATCCGGCGACCGACTTCCAGGGCGCGGCGCACAATCTCATCCCGAACCGGTTCGTCTTCCGTCAGCGCGATGAGACCTTGGCGCGCAACAGTTTGGAATGGCTCGGCGTCGATTTGGAGGAAGCGCCGTTTCTGCTGCAGATCCTGCGGGAGGAGACCTCCCCACCGGTCGGTCCCGGCCGTCAGGTGCCCGAGGAACGCCGCGGTGAGATGTTCATGCGTGACGCGCTGAACCGGATCGGCCGCGGCAAGGTGCTCGGCCCGGCTCGGATCGATCGGGCTACCGCGATTACCAGCACGCCGAACGCCGGCGGGGCCACACGCACCGCTGCTCCGGAGAGACAGGCAGTCCGGTGAAGTCCGGTACCGGTCGCAGTGGCCGATCAGAACTGCCCGACTTCGGAATGACGGAAGAATCGGCGCTGTTCGATCCGGTGCACTGGCGACCGTCAGAGGTATTCCGGCGATGTCGCGGGTGGATCGGTGCGACTCGCCGTCGGCGCTGGACCACGTGGACGCTCATCGCTCTTGTCGTGCTGTTCATCTGTCCGGGCATCATGGCGGTGCTGGCCACCGCGCAAACCGGTACGGGGACGGTATCCGCGCCCAACAGTGCGCTCAGTTGGATGCGGATCAAAGATTCGTCGGGAGTAGAACTCTCGAGTTACCTGTTCGCCACCAATCGCGGCGGTGTGTTGAACCCGGGAAACCTCGTATTGTCGTTCCTGATCATCGTGCTGTTCGCCATCTGGCTCGTTATCACGGTTACCGCGATCTGGCTGCCCACCGATACCCTGGACTTCGGTTGGCTGACCTTCGTCAGCAAGCCGCTGCAGGCCGTGGCCGAAAGTCTGTCGGGGCAGATCGCGACCCCGATCATGCTGGTGACTTTCGTAGCGATCGGCGGGATTCCCGTGGGCGTGTTCATCGTGCGCGGCTATTTCTCCAAGGCCTCGATGCAGGTCGTGATGATGGTGGGCGTGGCGATACTCGGGCCGCTCTTCCTCGCCGAGCCGCTGGCGGAGGTGCTGGCGCCGGACGGACTGCTGGCGCAGGGGCGGAATCTGGGCATTTCGGTGGCCGCCGGTTTGAACGGCAATAGCAATCCGAATCCGAATCAGTTGATCCAGACGATGCAGGCCGATATGGCGGACAATTTCGCACGCAGTCCGTTGCAGGTGTGGAACTTCGGGCACGTGGTCGACGACCGGGCGTCCTGCCGGGCGGCATGGTCGGCCGGTGTCACGGCCGGTGACGAGGACCGGGTCAAGAACGGGATGAAGTCGTGCGGGGACACCGTCGCATATTCGGCGGCCGATAACCCGAGCGTCGGTCAAATCGGCGCCGGTATTCTGCTGCTATTTTCCGGCACGGTGCTGTTGCTTTTCGGCGCATACCTGGCCATCAAGGTCATCTGGGCCGCGCTGGATTCGATCTACTACGGATTCATGACGATATTCGGATTCGCCGCGGGCGGATTCGTGTACGGGCCGACGCAGACGTTCACCATTCGCTGTGTCGTACACGGATTCGTCTCGGCCGGGCGCATGGCTGTATTCGTCATATTCCTCGGCGTCTATGAGCTGTTTCTCGGCGATCTGTTCAAGCAGGCGCGCGGCCAGGTCATGTCCGTATTCGTCATCGTAGCAATCGTGGAAATCGTCGCCATCTTCCAGTTGAAGCGACTCAATGCAGGTCTGGAGAAGGGCAACGACTGGATTGCCAACCGATTCGCGTTGGCTATTCAGAATGGTGGCGCTCGAGTCGGCTCGGGTGGGGGCGGTGGTAGTGGGACCGCTCTCGGCATGGGGCAATTCGGCGCAAGCCACAAGATGAGCGGCATCGGGATGATGGCTCTGATGGGTGGCGTGAGCACGATCGCCAACTCGCCATTGACCGAATGGATGATGGGCGGGCTGCCCGGATCGATCCACCCCCAATCCAGGCTGAAGAGGGCAATTACGGAAGCTCAGGGAGGTGTGTGGGCCGAGGATGGGCGGTTCGGTGGGCGGTTCGGCTGGTATTCGCAGTCGTACATGAACCGCGAACTCTTTGCGGCTAATGCTGGTGCGGAAGCCGGAGTGTACGGCGGTTTGGACTCGTTCCTGGGCAATGCCGCAGCGGTGCAAGGCGTTATCGATGTGGGTGGCACTGCGGCTGATTCGTACGGGGCCATGCTCGGCGCCGGTGCGCGGAACGAGGAACGAGCGCGACTCGCGGTACGCTCGCGTGCGACCATCGGCCAGGCTGCCGCCAATGAACCGCTCCAGGATCGCGACCTGGCGTTCTTGGCTGCCTCATTGCGACATACCCAGAATTCGGCACGCCTGCTGATCAATGGCGACGGCACCGCCGAGGAGGTCGCGGCCAATATGGGGACTCTGCAGCAGGCAGCCCGGGAATTCCGCAGAGTCCGAGCGGGTGGTGTCACGCTGGACGACGGCACCCCATATGTTCCCGGCACTCCGCAGCTGAATTTTGTCCAGGAATATATGAACGACATTCGCAATAATCCGGATGTGGCGATAGAGAAGATGCAGGCGTTGAATGACGTGATAAACAGGGTGCCGGTGCCGGCACCTACCCTCGCCAACCCGACGGCCGCACCGTCCATCGCCAGGGCGAGACTGCAAGGAGCCAATGTCGATGTGCGGGAGGCGGAGCGTATGAAGCAATGGATTATGAACGAGCACGCCAAGGACGCGCAGGAAGCCACCGAACGGCTTATTGGTAACGTCGCCGATCCGGACGCAATCCGCGATCTCCGGGATGTGGTCTTCGACGCCGTCCGAACAGAACATCTGGGCTCCGGTCGTACCGGAGATTTGTCCAATACCGTGACCCCGCGCGGACGCAATAACGCCGATCCGAGATGGGTACAGATAATGCCTGGGGTCAACAGGCTGCTGGGGAATTAGGACTGCGCCTTTGGGAAGGTAAAGTCGCTCGTCCTGTGCGGAGAGGTATTCGATGATCGGTCGGCTCATGTTCCTCGCCATGGTTCCCGCTTGGGCGTGGTTGTTGCTGGCGGTGGTGTCCGGACTGGGCACGGTGCTCGTCATCATGGTGCTCGTAGTCGGCGGCACGACGTCGGCCATCTCCGCCGACCTGCACTATCAGTGCGACAGTGCGGTAGGTCCGGACCCGTCGCTGACCGAGACCACCGCACCCCGCACGACCGCGGCCTCCGGTTCGGGCACGGCCGCCGCGACCTCCGCCGCGCCGACCGCCAACCCGTACGCGGAATTGACTGTGGCACCGGACGATACGACCGCGTCGGATTGGCAGCGCGCCTGCGTGAGTGCGATCCGCACCGCGCCGTATCAACTGCCGCCGCTGCAGACGACCATGAGCGGATTGCTCGGTGACTGTGCCCGCGAATTGGCCATCAATCACGCGCTGAAAGCGTCGGCGGGAAGTGCCGATGGTGCACCGAGTGGCCCCTCGAGTGCGGCAGGGCTGACACGGGATGTGATCTATCAGGCCTCGGCCGCCGCCGTCACCGGGCATTGCGATCCGGCGGCGCAACCACCGGTCGACACCGAACCCGTGGCACCGCCCGCGAGGAGTACGTCGGCGCAGCCGGGATCGGCGGCGGTCGCGTGCGGGCAATCGTCGAGTATCGGGAAGGCGGTGATCGTGCTTCCGAAAACCGTTGCGGGCCAGGCCGCGTGCGGACAGCGGGTCGATCCCGCCGCGGTGTCGGCGGGTGATCTGGTCTTCTGGGACTACCGCAGCAACGCCCCCGCCCGGACCGGAATCGCCCTCGGCGCAACACAAGTCATGACTTATGATCCCTATTCCGGACGGTTCGTCGAGCAGTCGATGCCGACCGGCCGTGACGTCCGCATCAAGCGAGTGCTAGGGGGTGGGTCGTGACGAGCGCAGAGGTGTGGCCTGCTGACTACCAGGTCGAAGTTGTCGACGAGCCGACCGAAGGTGCTGGCGAGGAGGGTGATTCGCAATCCGGCCCGGTAACGCCATGGTCGGGTAGGCAAGGGCACAAGGCCGCGCCGCGCACGGGCACCGCCCCGTTGAATCCGGGATCCGGTTCGTCGCCGGGGCAGAACGGGGCGCCAGCGACACCACAGGGGCAAGCGGGTCAGGGGGGATCCGCTCCGGGCGTGACCGCCGCGCCGCAGGGCAATATTGTCGTCCCGCCCGGTCCGGGGGCGGGGCAGCCGACGCAGCCGCCGGCTCCGCAAGCTCGGGCTGCGCCTGCTGAGCCTGCGCCGCCGTTGGTGGATCCGGATACGGTGGCGGCGTTGGCGCCGGCGGCGTTGTCGGCGGGGACGATGGCGATGGGTATGTTGCCGATGCTGGCCTCGGCGTTGGCGGGGTTGGGCAGCGGCAGTGGTGGTAGTGGTAGTGGTTCGGGTACGGGTTCTGGTGCCGATAGTGGTGGTGCCGATGGATCCGAGGGTGGGTTGTCGCCGGAGGCGCAGAAGGCGTTGCAGGCGTTGAAGTTGCTGGCCGCTGTTTATGGTGACGGGAAGACCGATGATCCGGAGGTCAAGCAGTTACGGCAGCAAATGGGGATCAACGGGTCGGGTTCGGGGGCGACCGCGATCAAGGCGCGGCAGTTGTTCCAAAAGAATGCGGCGACCGCGTTCAACAACCTCGACAACCAATTGGCTTCCTACATCACGGGTTTGGCCGGTAACCACACGGTCGACAAGAAAGCGGTCACCGCGCTGATCCGTGAGGTCAACGTCGCGCTGGCCGAACTCGGCCCCCAGGCCTATACCAAGGCAGGACGCCAGAAGGTCCACCAAATCCTCACCACCGCACTACAAAAAGCCAGCCAAATCGTCACCGGTACGCAGGCGAGCTCCACCGACACCGCCAATGCCATCAACCGGCTCACCAACCAGTACCTGTACAACATCGCCGGCAAAAAGTACGCAGGCTCGGCCGCCGGAACGTCCGCGGCCGCGCAGAAGGCGGTCCAGGTCGCAATGGCCCAACAGGGCGATCCGTATGTGGGGGGTGCCGAGGGGCCGAATTCCTTCGACTGCTCCGGGCTCATGCAATACGCCGCGGCTCAGGCGGGTGTCAGCATTCCTCGTGTCGCCTCCGCCCAGTATCAACAGTTGCCGAAGGTCAATCCGGCCGATATCCGCCCCGGTGATCTGATCTTCCCCGACTCTGAATTCAACAATGGGAATCCTGGTCACGTCATGATGTATATCGGAAACGGCCAATGCGTCGAGGCCCCGCATACCGGTGATGTCGTGAAAGTGATCTCGCTGCCGCGCGGTTATCACGCCACCCGCTGGTCCTGACAGTCGAACGCCGACCTCATCGCCCGCTCAGTACCCGACGTAATGCCCGCCCTGGTGCATCGCCTGGATGCCCGGCACATTGCTGACCGAACCATAGCGGTCGATGGAGTACCGCACGCCCGCGATGATGTTGTCGACCGGATTCCAGATATCGCGATGGCCGGGCAGCGCGTAGGCGTTGAAGGTGGGATCGATGGTCTGCATCAGGCCCTTGGACGGAGTTCCTTTGGCGGCGTTGCTGTCCCAGAGATTGATCGCATTCGGATCGCCAGCGGATTCGTGCTGGATAATCGCGGCGATATCGGCGGGATTGATGTGCCGCGTGTCGTAGCCGTTGGCGGCCAGGATACGCAAGGCATCGTTGATCCACTGCCCCTGGCGGCCGGACGGGCGCGTGCGGGGCGGACGTGCACTGGATCCGCTGGTGCTCGGCTGGGCCCGGCGCGGCGGCTGCCGGGTGGGGCGTGCGTTCTGCAGGAACCGGTCGGCCAGTGCGGCAACCTTATCCGCGGTGATCGCCGCCGCGGCCTGTCCCTGTCCGAGCACGGTGCCTGCACGCTGTAGGGCATTGCTGAGTGTGGTGATGAGCATCTGACGCCCGGCGGTGGTATCGGCGACGCCGCCTAGTGCGGTCATTGCCGTATTCACCTCGGCGATAATCCCATCGACGGCCGCCCGGCCCTGGATGGTGCTGTCGGCGGTGCCGCCGAGCAGGCGGCCGAGTTCGGTGTTCAACGACTGCGTCGATTGCGCTCGGCGTGCGGTGTCGAGATTGTTCGCCGCGTACTGCGATCCCGATTCGCCGGGCCATGAACTCGGTTGTCCAGATCCGAGCGCGGGCGGTGCGTACGGCTGACCGGTATCGGCGGTGGGGTTGGTACTGCCGTACTGGGCGGCAATGGATGCCAGCGCACCGAGCGCCGCTGCCGCGTACGGTGCGCTGGTGCCGAATCCGGCGAGTGCGTCGGGGCGGGCGGCAGCGGGCGATCCGGTTGCCGTGGTACCGGATTCGGCGACCGGTCCCGCCGCCGGGCCGCGTGCGGCCGCGGTCGCGGCGGACTGCTGTGCGAGAGCGCCCGATGGTCCGGTCGGTGCCCGCGGTGTACTGCGTCGTGTCGCGTTCCGGCGTGGTGCGGATGTCGTTGTGCCGGACCGGGTCTCGTGCGCGTCGTCGAGGCTCGGATCCGGTGTGTCCCGCTGTGGTGGCGGCATCAGTAGGGCTCGTACGCTCGGCCGCTGCGTACCGCCTTGACGCCCGGCACATTGCTGACCGAGCCGTATCGGCTTATCGCGTAACGGACGCCGGCGACGATATTGTCGACCGGGTTGTAGATGTTCGTGTGTCCGGATGCGGCGTACTGATTGAAGGTCGGGCCGATGGTCTGCATGAGCCCGATCGAGGGTGTACCCGCGGCGGCATTGCTGTCGTAGTTGTTGGTGGCACTGGGATTGCCGCCCGATTCGTGCTGGATGATGATCGCGATGGCCTGCGGATCGATCGTGCTGATGTTGTAGCCCAACTGCTGCAGCACCTGCAGTGCCTGGTTGATCCAGTCACCGACGGTTCCGCCGGGCATCTGGCTGCTGGTGCCGCCCGTATATTTTTTCCCGGCGATGTTGTAGAGGTACTGGTTGGTGAGCCGGTTGATGGCATTGGCGGTCGTTGACGCGGTGGCGTTGCTGCCGGTGACGATTTGGCTGGCTTTTTGTAGTGCGGTGGTGAGGATTTGGTGGACCTTCTGGCGTCCTGCCTTGGTATAGGCCTGGGGGCCGAGTTCGGCCAGCGCGACGTTGACCTCACGGATCAGCGCGGTGACCGCTTTCTTGTCGACCGTGTGGTTACCGGCCAAACCCGTGATGTAGGAAGCCAATTGGTTGTCGAGGTTGTTGAACGCGGTCGCCGCATTCTTTTGGAACAACTGCCGCGCCTTGATCGCGGTCGCCCCCGAACCCGACCCGTTGATCCCCATTTGCTGCCGTAACTGCTTGACCTCCGGATCATCGGTCTTCCCGTCACCATAAACAGCGGCCAGCAACTTCAACGCCTGCAACGCCTTCTGCGCCTCCGGCGACAACCCACCCTCGGATCCATCGGCACCACCACTATCGGCACCAGAACCCGTACCCGAACCACTACCACTACCACCACTGCCGCTGCCCAACCCCGCCAACGCCGAGGCCAGCATCGGCAACATACCCATCGCCATCGTCCCCGCCGACAACGCCGCCGGCGCCAACGCCGCCACCGTATCCGGATCCACCAACGGCGGCGCAGGCTCAGCAGGCGCAGCCCGAGCTTGCGGAGCCGGCGGCTGCGTCGGCTGCCCCGCCCCCGGACCGGGCGGGACGACAATATTGCCCTGCGGCGCGGCGGTCACGCCCGGACCGGATCCCGAACCAGCTGGCTGGGCACCGGAATTCGGGCCTTGGGCAGCCGTTCCCGGTGGCGCCGCATTAGTGTTCGTCGATCCCTGGTTCGCCGGTGCCGACCCGTTCTGTCCGGGCATCGCCGGTTGCCCGGATGCGCCCGGAGTCGTGCCCCTGCGTCTGTTCGACCACGGCGTTACCGGAGCGGATGGTCCCGGCTCGGCACTGCCCTCATCCGCTTGATGGTCGACGGCGATCTCTGCCTCGGCGCTGGTCATAGCGCACCGCCGAGCGGCCACCGCACGCGGGGTCGGGTGACCGGCGATGCCGGACGCCCGAGCGGCAGGCCGTGGAGGTGCATCCGGTACTTCCTCCTGTATCGATCGCCCGGCGGACCGGAACAAGGGGGCGGCCACGGCAATTCGTGCACGTCAGTTCATGTCCTACCGTCATCATCCTGACGCGTTCGGTGTGCACATCAGGTTCCCACCGTTGGGAATCCTCAACAATGAGGAGGTCGATAGACCGTCCACGCATGGTCGTCAACGATCTATTGCGGTAGGTGCGCGCGACATCGGATAGGTGATCACATGGGTTTCAGTTTATTCGGCCTCAGCGGGGCGGACCTGGCCATAGGTGGGTTAACGACTGCGCTCTCGTTTATTCCTGGGGTCGGGACGGCCGCTTCCATGGTCATCGGTGGCGCGGCGGCTGCACTGCAGGCCAAGCTCGAGGGCAAGGACTGGGGCGATGCTCTCGAACAAGGCGTCGTTGTCGGCGCCGTAAGTGGGCTCGGCGGCAAGCTCGTTGGTAACGCGGTATTGGGTTTGGCGCGCGGGGCAGGCGGGCGTCTGGCCACGAAGGGCTTGGTGGCCGGGGCCACAAAGCTGCGCTACGCACCATGGGGGATGACAGCAACGCGAGCCGTGGGCCGCGGCGTGAGCGCCGCAATTGCGAACGCGGCCTACGGTTCGCTCACCGCAGGATCGCCGACCGCCCTTGCCGAACTACCCATCAAGCCCATCTCGTAACGGATCCGGCCGAGGAGCAGCTCCTTGTTGACAATTCACCAAATGTGGATGCCTGACCGCGATCAGATGCAGGCGGATCAAAAGTATGCGCAGTATGTGCCGCTGTTAAGCACGATAGGTTGGTACGGGCAGCTGCCCAAGACGTTCCAAGGTTATTTCGACAGTTGCGGCAACGGCGACGAGAATAAGGGCAGCCCACCGGAGATACCAAAGCTTCCTGAGGTCAAGGGTTCGGATCTGGCGAATTTCACGAACTACGGGAGCACGGCGACCAGCCTGCGCCAGGCGGCCGATCTGATGTATGACTCGGCCAAGGCGATTGCGCCGCAGGCCAAGAAGACCGAGGCCATCTCCATTGCCGCGCAGAAGGCCGTCAATGCCGGAATCGACCACATTACCAACAGTGCCCCGACTGTGCCTAAACCGGGGATGAAGGAAGATCAGCACATCTACGAGTTCTGCAACGAGGCGATCCAGTCTGTCGCAAATGCTTTCGACGAGGCGGCCAACGCGACCAAGGATGTCAAGGACGGTCTCGACAAAGAGACCGCGAAACTCAAAGAGCTCGAAGATCAGATCAAGAAGCTCCAGCAGGAGAACGCGGATCTCAAGAAGAAGTTGCTCGATCCGGCGACCGTCCCCCAAGTGCCGGCGACTCCGACCACACCGGGTATCGACCCCAACAACGTCACCCCCATCGACGACAATTCTCTGGTCCCGGGGCTGAACGACCTCAATCCGACCACTCCCGGAGTCGACACCGGAACCACGCCGACCGGTACCTCGCTCGACGACAAGGTGCAGCAGGCGCTCGACAACCTCAACAACAGCGCCACGAATCCGAACAACGCCACACCGGCGTCCGTGCCGAGCACGGCTGCGGCGTCACCAGCGAACTCCGGCATGGACATGATGAGTTCGATGCTGCCGATGTTGATGTCGCAGATGATGAACCGCGGCCAGAACGATACCGACCTGAACAACCGGCGCAGCGAATACGACCCGTACCAGGACGAACTCCGCGCCGTACCTGCGGCCGTCGCACCGGCCCAACCGGCGGTGCAGCCCGCGACCAGCACGCCGGCACCCGCAACCAATACCGCGCCACCGACGAATTCGTCGTCCACGCAGCCGACGGCCGGAATGCCCGGCCGCACGCCGAATTCCGATGGAACCGTCTTGTACACCTTCCCGGATGGCCGGACGCAGAAGGTATCCGTCACTGTCGCACAGGCTTTGGATGCGGCATTCGGCAACGCCAGCGGCACCGACGCCCAGGCGGCATACGCGAAGACTCCCGCGAAGTGGTCGGACAAGAAGCAGATCGGGACCCCGGTCGATCCGTACCAGCTGATGACCGGCGATGTCGCGATCTGGGACGGGCGCACCGCGATCGTGGTGGCCTTCCCCTCCGACGAAGGCGGCACACTGGAGGTCGTGGTCAGCGGCCAGTTGAAGCAGTTCACTCCAACGGAAATGTCCGATAGCGCTGGGGAATTCGGCCAATTCGTCGGGTTCAACCATCCGCACGGAATCGAAGCAACCGCACCGGAGGACCACGATCAGGGCAAGATGTCGGGTATGCCGGTAACCGGCGATCCGTCGGCGGGTGCGGCGATGCCCGCGGTGGCCGCTCCGGCGTGATCGTGAACCGGATGGTGAGAGGAGGACGCGATGCCGCTGAATGTCGATCCGGCGGAACTCGTCGATGTGGCCTCGAAGCTGGCCGCACTGGCGCGTGAGACCGGAGCCGGATTGCCGAACGGCTGGGTGCAGCCCGCGGGGGCGGACCCGATCTCCGGAGCCCATGTGCCCCGGCTCAACGCGCAGGCCGCGTCGCTGTTCAATGGCGTGCTCGGCGTGCTCAATGAGGTCCAGCGCCACGCACACCACGTCGGCGGTGCGGCAACCGATTACACCACCACCGATGATCAGAATGCGCGCATCGTGAATGGCAGCGGCGCGGAGATCCTCGCCAATCCGGTAGGCGATGTGCAGGAGTTCGGTCTCCGGCAGCCGCCGAACTTCGCCCTGCCCGCGGCCACCGGATCCGTCGACCCACTCACCTTCGCCAAGCAGTTGCACACCGGCCCCGGCCCCGGCCCGGCGACCAGTTTCGCGGCCGATATTCGCAAGTACACCGGTGGCTTCCACACCGCCGCCGCCGAAGGCGTCGACGGTGCGGCCACGCTGATGCAGAACTGGACGCCGGTCGGCACCACGGTGGCCGAGCACCTCACCGAGCATCGGAATTGGCTGGGGCAGCTCGGCACTGGATTGGGTGCGCTGGCCGACAATGTCGACGCCTACAGCAGTGCGTTCACGATCGCGAAGGCCAAACATCCGACACCCGAGGAGATCATCGCGGCCCGCAAGCGGTTGCTGGCCGCGATGAAATCGAAGAACGAGTTGGCGATCGAAGAGGCGCTTGCCGAATTCCAGGAGCAGAACGCCCGCTCGGCCGAGGCGATCACCGGTTACACCACGACCGTCAACTCCAAGATTCCCACCGAGGGTGGCACGGGTGACACCGGTGGCAACGGCAAGGGCGGTGGCAGCAGCAGTGGCAGTGGCAGCGATACCAGCATGCTGTCCCAGATGCTGCCCGCGATGATGAGCGCCATGTCCTCCGCCGCGGGTATGACCCAGAACCAGGACACCTCGGACCTCGGTCTGGATGACGAGTACAGCGACTACGGATACGACGACCTCGGCGTCCCCTCCGGCCTCGGGGCGCTGAGCTCGGGGGCATCGGGCAGCCCGATCTCCGGCGCGGGGGTGCCGGACATCACCGGCGCGACCACCTCGATGTCGGTGGGCGCCATGCCGATTGTCGCCACCGCGGGTGCGGCATCGAGCACCGCGGTCGGGATGGCGAGGACACCGGTCATCGAGCCGCTGTCGGCGTCGTCGGCCGCGGCGGCCGCCGCACGCGGTGCCGGGACCGGGAGCGGGATGATGCCGTATATGCCGATGTCCCCTGGTATGGGCGGTGGCGGTGGCGGCAGCGGCAGCGAACGCAATCGAGTGGTCGCCTGGCATCCCGATCGGTTGATGTACGTCGACGACACCCCCCATACCGAACAGGTCATCGGGGAACGGCCGACGATCGCCCCGACCGTGACACCGGCGACGCCGGCGCCAGGTGGCCAGAGCCCGACCCAATCCGGAGGTTCCATGTGAGTGATATCCACCCCGATGTCCAGGCGGCCCTCGACGCCGCTCGCGAGTTGCGGCATCGAATCGCCGATATGCGTGAGCGGATCGATAGCATCCGGGCGCGCCGGCCGTCGCCGAGCGGTGCGATCATCCCCGAGTTGGACGCGATGGGCCGGCTGACGGATCTGTTTCTGGCGCCGGGCACCGTGGACCGCCTCACCAATCAGGAACTGGTCACGGAGATCATGGCGGCCATTCGGGAGAGCACCGCCGATGCGGCACGGCAGTACCAGAGCGTGATGGAGTCGGTGCCGCCGCCCGAGCCGTTCGAGCCTGCCGGTCCGTCCGGCTTCTCCGGCCCCTCCGGTCCGTCCGGGGCGCCCTCGGCGACAGCCGGTGCGGTGCCGTCATGACCGAACCCGGCGCGGTCACCGTTGCCGATACCGTGCGGTGGCTGCACGATGAGGGCCTCGTCCGATTGGCCGGAGTCGCGGAGCGGATGCCGAGTCTGGTGGCCGCGTACACCATCGACGTCGCGACCGGAACCGTCGTCGCCCATCCCGCGACCGGTGCCGGCGTCGGATCGGATGTGGTGACCCTCGGCGCCGACGATCTGCCCTATCCGGTCGGCACCGCCAAGCGATTGGTCATCGTGGGTGTCACCACCGCCGACACATTGCTGGTCGTCGACCTGGCGACGGCGTTGACCATCGCCATAAACGCCGATCGACCCGAATTGGCGGCCCGGGCCTGGGCGGTGCAACTGCTGCTCAACTCCGAGATCACGTTGACCACCAATAGCGCCGATATCGCGATCGCGAATAGTCCGCGCTGCCGACAGAGTTTCATCCCCGGTGGCGGCGCGACGATCATGAATGTCGACGACACACGCCCGCCGATCACAACACTTACGCTCAACCCGACCAACGAGGGGCCCGATCATCTCGATGTCGCCCCGGACGGAACCGCCGAGATGTACCTCGGCGCTCGATTCTGGCAGCTGCGCCAGATCATGAGCATCGACGATGCCGCATGGGGCGCCTTGGCCGAGCGGCTGGACGCACCCGATGAGGATCCGTCCGTGCGTAGCGCATCCTCGAATCGTCAACATGCCGAACGACTTTAGGAGGGATCCCGTTGACTGAGACACATCCGGACGAGCTCGACGTGGACGAGGCGGCACCGGCTCCCGACTGGCGCAGCATGGTCTACGAAGTATTCAATCCCGACCACACCTGCGGCGTCGCCTGCGATCGTGACGGGGAGATCGTCGGTCTGCACATCACCGACGATGCTCGCGACAACGGCGATGCCTGGTTGGCCGCGGAGATCCTGAAGCTCGCGCGCCTGGCACATATGAAGTCCCGGGTCGGGCTGCGCGCCGAAATGGAGTACAAGGGCACTCGTTCCTACACCATCGACTCGTTCGATCTGCCCACCGAAGCCTCCTTCCGCGCCATGGTGAATGCCGAATTCGGCGCCACCAGCTGAACCGAAATTTCCGCACCGAACCTCTCCAGACGGGATGCCGACATGGTGGATATGGACGAACCGCACGAAGTGAACGCTGCGGCAGGCAGATTCGCCGGAGCCATCGAAACGATGTTGGGTCAGGTTGCCGGGACCGTCGCGGATCTGGTCCTGCACCACCAGCCGAAATCGGAACTCGACCGCACCCTCGACACCCACCGGAAGAAAGTTGTGGCGGCATTCGACCACGCCGCGCCGATCAGTAAGCACGGGGCGCGGGTCACCCACACCGCGACAGTGAGCACGACGAATGTCCTCACCGACGCGGATGTGGCGGGCGGGAAGTACGTCCGCCACTACGACTCGATCTGATCACCGGATGCCACCGGAGCACGAAAGTCCATACTGGGACGAGATAGTCCAGGACAACTGGCCGGAGGTCCCGCCCGGTGACTGGAGCGCTCTGGAAACCACGTCCCGTGACGGCGCCGCGGCGCTGGACTTGCTCGGTGCCGAACAAGCCCGTCGCGACTTCGACAATCGGGTCCGCGCCAGCGAGGGGCTCGAACCCATCAAACAAAATATGCTGAAGCAGCGGGGGAACCCGCAGGCCTTCGCCGACGCACTGGATGCTGCGGCAGATATCTTCGGGTATTTCTCCGATCTGGTCTATCGCACCCGCAACCAGATCCTCGACATCGTCGAGGAGGCCACCGCCAAGATTCGCCATGCGTATCAGGCCGCCGAAAACGACGAATCCGATGACGAGGCCGAACGCGAGGCCAAGGCGGCCGCACTGCGCGATCGAGTCGCCCGGATCATCGCCGAGGCCCGGGCTGAAGTAGACGATGTGGCGCGGACCGCGCTGAAATTGATCGATCCGACGATTTTGCCGACGCTGGAGCGGCTCGACGATGGGCTGCGGCCGCATGGGCCCGGGACCCCCGGCGGTCCCCATCTGCCGGACGGACCGCCGGGACACCGGCCCGCGCATCAGCATCTGCCGGGCCCACAGCACCAGATCGGGCAACCGGGGCCAGGACCGAACCACCAGTTCCCCGGTCCGCTGGGCTTCGGCCCGCAATTCGATGTGCCGGTGGTGGATCCGTCCGACCAGGGCTTGCCGGAGAGCAGGCCGACGGAACTTCCCGTTGATACGCCGTCCCAGGGCGCGCCCACGGATACGTCGACCGGTCCGGGGATGCCGCCCGCGGTCTCGGCCCCGACTTCGACTCCGGGCGCCACTACCGGCTATGTTCCGACGGCGCAGCCGGACGGTGGCGATCCAGGTGCTTCCACGACCGGCGTCGCGTCGCGTGCGCCGTCGACGACCGGCTCCGGTGAATTCCAGGATCATACCGATTCCGGTGCGCATGGCGAGACGGCAGACGAGACGACCGATTCCCAGCAGCACGGGGAACCCGGCACGGCCGCAACCGATTCCGGTCGCGGCTCCGATCCCGCCGAGATGGCACGGGAGGCGGCGTCGACCAACTCGGCAGCGCAGATGACGCCGATGCTGCCGACAATCCTGCCGCCCGCGGCCGGTTCGACCGGCATATCCGCGCCGCCATCATCGGCGCCGCCGATGTCAGCACAGTCCGCGCCGCAGACGTCGGCGCAGTCCCCGGCGGCGCAGTCGCGGTCGGGGATGGAATCGAAAGCCCCGCAGGTCGATTCGCGCGGATCAGGGTCCCCGGTCCCGAAGGTATCCGCCGGCCCTGCCGCGCCCGTGCCGAATGCGGCCGTCCCGCCCGCGAAACCGAATTCGCCGCAACGTGATCCGCAGGCCGTGGATGGGCGGCCGAATACCGGCGGCAGCGACGAACTGATCCGAGATGTGGTCGGCGGTGCGATGGCCGCCGCCGCGGCCCCGACCTTCATGCTCGGCGAGCGGGTCGACGGCGATCTCGTGCTGGCTCGGACATTGCTGGGCGGTGTGCTGACCGTGGTGGATTCGTCGGTGATCGGCCTGGAGTGGGCGGTGTCGATAATGCGGCATTCCGGCGGCATCAACGCGTTCGTCACCTCGAACGAGGGCCGCAGCTGGCTCCCCGCGGGCTTGTATCTTCCGCGCGAGATTTCGACGCCGTGGATGTGGGAGGTCGCGGACCCCGCGTGGGAAGGCGTATCCGATCCGGCGCGGGTGCTCGCCGAATTCGGCGCGGCATGGGGACGCCGGACGGGTGCCAAAGTGACGGCAATCGTATCGTCGCAGTCGATCGATTCGGCTATGCGCGCCCAACTGCGTGAGGTACCGATGGAGGGGCCGGTATCCGCCTCGTCGGCAATGGATTTGAGCGCGGCGGCAGCGGGTTTGGCGGATCGCTTCGGTCTGGTGGCCGCGCCGCAGTTACTGGAGCGCGTCGGACAAGTGCCGGTGCAGGGGATCGGATCGCGCTGCATCGACCTCGCCTGGGATGCTCATCGGCGTGTCGGACAGGCGGGCGCCCCCGACTCGCTGGGGCTGCCGCACCTGCGCCAGCGGATCCTGGAGGCGATCCGGCAACGCCGAGAGGTACCCGCCGAGTGGTGGGAGGAACTGCGTGACGCAGACGATCTGCTCGCCGCGTCGATGCTGTCGCGCCGAGCCGACGTCGCACGAGTGGCGTTGGGGGAGTTGCGATCCGACGCCGATGGACGGTCGGCAACGGAGACGATGCTGCTGCGCGCGATGGTATTCGAGCGCCGCTGTGACGAACTGGTACTGCTACTCGCCGAGCAACCTGATCGGCAGCGCTTGCGCGATGCGGTCTACGCCCACGGACAGATCGTCGATCATCCGTTGTTCGTGGACGCGCCACGCGCCCCGACGGGCACCACGGCCGCTCGGCGACCGACGATCAGCGCGGGACCACCACGTCAGTCGTAGTAGTCGTCGTACTCGTCGTCCTCATAACGGACCGGGGCGGGCTGCTCGACGGCCGCCGCATCCGGTTCCCGCAGGCTGGGTGCGCCCGGCAGCAGATCCTCCGGATCGGGCATGCGGCCGACGATATCTTCGATCGGGCCGATGGTCTCACTGACCCGCTGATGCGCCAGTCGCGCGGCCTCCCTGGCTGCCTCGGTGACGGCCCGGCCGAGATCAGCAGCCGCACCACGCAGCGCGCGCGGCTCCAGGCGCACATCGGTGACGACGCCGGACTGATCGACGGTCACCTCGACCGAACCATCGCGCGAACTGGCCTTGGCGCTCAGCGCGGACAACTCGTCCCGGATATCGGCGAGCTGTGCCCGTTGCTGTTCGTAGTGCCACTGCTCCATCAGCTGCTGTCTACCTCGCGTGCCGGCTTGCGCTCAGCGCTTTCTGCGCATCGTCACAACGATATCGGTTCGTATCTCGAGCAGCCAATGCCCTCCGGCCGGATCTGTTAGGAGACGAACTCGACGGTAGTTCGGAAATACCGGCGGGCGACGGCGACGTCATCGAAGCTCGAGTGCTGCCTGGCCCTCGGCATAATGTCCCGGCATCATCGCCGCGATATCGGCCCGAATTTCGCGCGGCCATTGCGGATCCGCGAGCTGAGCCAATAACCAGTCGGTGTCGTTGCGGTCGAGGCGGGCCACCGCAAAGTACACGATGTCGTCGTCGAACATCTCCGGATTTCGCACCGTATCTATTTCACCGTGCAGGTATTCGGTCACGATCTTGCGGGCTGCGATGATCCGCTGTTGCCGGTCCATCTGGTCCTCCCTGTGCGGCAGTGTCGATCAGCGGGTGTAGTTCTCGTATGGACTGTCGGGGTTCACTCCGGCCTCCCGCAGGCGGGCCAGCACTGCTTCGCGGAATGCCGCGAAGTCGCCGCCACCGGCGCGGGTCGACTGGACTGCTTCGAAGATCGCTTTCGACCTGAGCTCGCCGAAGCTCGCACTATGGTCCGGCGTCGAGGCGCCGATTCCGACGCCCTCCATGACCTGGTGTGTCATGGCGGGTACATCCCACAGGAATGCATCGGGGTTTCGTCCCTGATAATCCTTCAGCCAGTCGGCGACGCGATAAGCGTCGGGCAACTCGTTCACATAGATGACCAGACCATCCGTGCTCAGTCGGTATGGGCCGCCGACCTTCGCCATGTAGATGCCAGGGAAGTCATCGGGCCGGTCGACTATCTCACGCACGATGCCATCCATCAAAGCCGGAGCCTCATCTGCCCGCGCATTTACATAAACACGATAGCTGACGGCGTCCGGATCGGCATCCGGCCGATGGTAACGGAGAAAATCGACATCCAATGGGTCGACACGTCCGGCGTTTTCCGGGGTGAGGACTATGTACTCTCGACCGCCTTGGATATGCGCTTTCTGGTTATCTCCTGTCCGCTGGCGGAGAATGTCTCCCATATCCTTTATAAAGCCTTGCCGATTGGACGGAATGTTGTATTCGGGGGTGGAACGGTAAAGGCGATAGATATCTTCCCAGTTGTGGATGTTCTCTTCGTTCCCTCGCACGCGGTAAAGGAATGACTCCAGGTTCTCGCGTGACAGCGTTGGTGGTTCCAGTCCGTGCAGCTGATATGAGAAGTCGCGAACCCTCATCAGCTCGTCGAATGACATGTCCGGCTGTACAGCTTCGAAGAACTCATCGAACGACATGTCGGGACGTAGAGCCTGATGTGCTTCGCCGAGGGTCATGTCCGATGGTGCTAGTCGGGCGAACTCGTCGAGCGTGAGATCGGGACGCAACGCTTGATGCAATTCCGCGAACGTCCCCGCTGGAGGAATGGCCTGATGCAATTCCTCCAGCGTGCGTGGGCGGTCGAATACTTCGGGGAATCTCTCCACCGCATAATCGAGTTGGGCCCTGTCCGGGTGCAAAGCAAACGGGGAATGGTTCTCCGGATCGTACAAAGGGGCCGCGGTTTCTTCGGTGTCCGGTCGCGTATTCGGCGGCGGCTCGGCCGGATCCGCTTCGCGTGGTGCGTGCGCGGCTGGCGGAGCAGCTTCTTCGTCGGGTGTACGCGGGGGCCAGACCTGTTTGTCGCCCCCTGCAGGCGCGGTCTCTCCTGTGTGTGGTCGCGCCGCCGGCTGTGGCGCGGCCGGTTCCTTTTCGCCTTGCGGGCGGTCGGGTGGTGGGGTGCCTTCTTCCGGCTGCTGAGGCTGTCGAGGTGGGAGATCCCTGTCATTGTCTGTACGCGGGACCGCCGGTTCGTCCGGTCCGTCGGTGTGCGGGGGGCGAGTGGGCGTTGCGGGCTCATCGGTCGCAGGTTTGGCGGGCTTACCGCCGGTCGGACCGCCGGAACCGGGATCGGTGCCGCCGGAGTGCGGCCCGGTGGTGCCTGGGGGTGGTGTGGTGTCCGGGGGCGGGCCGAAGGTGCCCGGTGGTGGTGTGACCCTGCCGCCTGGTGGTGTGGTGCCGCCGGTTGGTGGTGTGGTGCCGCCGGTTGGTGGTGTGGTGCCGCCGGTTGGTGGTGTGGTGCCGCCGGTTGGTGGTGTGGTGCCGCCGGTTGGTGGTGTGGTGCCGCCGGTCGGTGGTGTGGTGCCGCCGGTTGGTGGTGTGGTCCGGGGGACATAGCCATCCGGTGGGACGTCGCCATCTGGTGGTGTTGCTGGACGGGGGTGTGGCGGTGTCGCTGGGGGCGTGGTGCGGGGGGCGTAGCCGTCCCGTGGGACGTCGCCATCTGGTGGTGTTGCTGGACGGGGGTGTGGCGGTGTCGCTGGGGGCGTGGTGCGGGGGGCGTAGCCATCCCGTGGGACGTCGCCATCCCGAAGTGCGCTGGTTGGCGTGGTGGAGGTGTTGGAGTTCGAGGTGTCGGTCTTGGCTTTGACTCGCATCCCGGGTGGCAGGGGGCGGGTGAAGATGGTCGCTGAGCCGACGAAGCCGCCGACGAAGCCTTGGATCACGCTGGTTCGCAGTTCCTCGGCGTTCGGGATATGCCCGGTGACGACGATCCCCGCGCCCGCACCGCTGATCGCGCCCGCGACGCCGCCGGCCCCGCCGATCAGCACGCCCGCCGTGACGTGCGCGCCGTAGCGGACGATATTCGATTCCGATTTCCCGGCGACCTTGCCGAAGAACTTGTTGATCCCGGGCGCGAAGCGCGAGGCGAAGCGCGCTCCGATGCCGCCGCCGACACCACCGATGATCGCGGCGTCTTGGACCATGTTCCAATCCATCTTGTCGCGGTGATGCAATACCCCCTTCTGGTAGTACTGGGCGCCGGCATTGACCGCCGCTGCGGTACCTCCACCGAGCGCGAACCCGATGGCCGTGGCCTTGGCCAGCGGCAAACCCTTGCGTTTGGTGGCGCAGTCCAGGCCGACCTTTTTGATCTTGCCGTAGTACCGGCGAGCGCTCGCGGTCCAGGACGCCTCGGCCGCCGCCCGGTCCTCGGCGGCCTTCACGACGCCCGGTGCGGACATCAGCGCATCCACCGCCAGCTGCGTCAGCAGCACGATTCCGGTTCCGATCACCTGCAGCTTGGTGAATTCGCAGTCGTTGGCCTTCTGGTAGCACTGCTCGGCCATGGAGTTGCAGTACTCGGCCTGGTTGCGCAGATCGTCGCCGAGCTGCACATTCCTGGTCGCCTTCGTATCGGCGCTGTAGCCGTGGAGGGCAGCCTTTTCCGTTGTGCACACCGCATCGTGCCGTTTGCCGAGCTGGTGGCAGCTGTCGCCGGTTGCCTTCCAGCAGTCTCCTTCGCGGCGCACCGCGTCTTCATCGCAATCCGGCCAGTACCCCGCCACGGCCTCGACCAGCCACTTGGGAAATGCCGCCGGCAGCGTGATTGTCACAGCGACGCATCCGGTACGGCGGCCTGTTCCTCGGACGGTCCCGGAACCTCGGTAACGATGTCGGCGACAACCGACTCCGTGACGAATGCCCGGCGTGCCGTCGCGATCATGTCGTCAGTGATGTCCGGATGGGCAAAGGCAATGGTGATCAGTGCCGAGTCGGTGTCCGGTCCCAATCCCACGTGCATACGCATCGGCCGACCGCCGACTGCCGCGGACAGTTCGCCCTCGAAGGTGCTGTGCCGCACTTCGGCGGTGTGTCCACCGCCGAAGCTCACGGTGTCGCCGTCTTCCGTGCGGTGTCGACCAGCAAGCGGTGCAACACCTTTGCGGGCGCCGCTGCCTCGGAACCGTTGATCTGGACCTCGGCGAACGCGTCCGCCACCGCCATCCCGGGGTCGAAGCGGCCGTTGTGGAATCCGTAGCCACTCAGCTGGGCGCGCCATTGCTCGTAATCCGAACTCGACGCGATGTCGGCGTTCTCGCGCGGTGCGGTGCCTCGGGTGCGCGTGAACTCGGCGAGCAGCGCGTCCTGAGCCGCCTGTCTGGCACGGAAGCTACCGGCGACATCGAGCGCGTGTCCGAGTTCGCGGACCATTGTCGAATACACCGGCCGCCGGTCCGACCCGCGCGCGAGTTTTCCGGAATGCGTTGCGGTGCGGATGTATTCGGCGAAAACCCCGGGATTACGGGCGACCACGGTGTCGAGCACGATGCGACGGGTGAACGGCTCCGGCCCGGTGGCCCCCGCGACCCAGTCCCATTCCAGACGGGTGGCCGAGTCGGCGGAGTCGGCGATCGCAATCTGGCGCAGATCGACATATGGGTACTGGGTGAACACGTCGTCCAGTGCCGCCGCGATCTCCCGGATCGTGTATCCGTCGACGGTCGGATCGTCGAAGCCGACGAGTTCGAGATCATGTCGATCGGCCAATTTCCGTGCCAGCAATGCGTTTTCACCGAGGGCCGCACCATCGGCCGCCCACGGATGGCGCGCGGCGGATTTCGACTCGGCGCCGAAGGCTTTGCCCGCCGCCTTCGGTGCCGGACGGGCGTGCTGCTGCTGGTGCTGGTCGGGCAGGTGCGGTGCCGCCATCCGCGGCGGCATACCGGACGACGGTGCCGATACCCGCGGCGTGGCATTACCGGGTGCCGATGTCTGCGCGGGTCCGGCGGCCGCTGCCTTCGGCGCCGGGGTATCCGGTGTGGAACCTGTACCGGACGTACCTCGCGACCACGGTGTATTCGGCTGCTTGTGATCGGCGGCTGGAGCATCAGCGGCTGGTCGGACAGCGGCTGGTGGCGCTGAATCATCGGTGGTGCTCGCCGATTCCGGTCGGGAATCGGATGTGTCGGGCGAATTCGGTGAGCCAGCACCATCACCGAACGGACTGTTCAGCCCTGGCATGCCGATTCCGTTTCGGCCGCCAAGGGTTGGCGGTGTGGTGGATGTGGGGGCCGGCTGTGCGCTACTCGGGGAATCGGGTGTCGCGGTCGACGTCGGCGTAGACCGATCGCCGGTTGCGGGGCCCGATTCGGTCGGCGATTGCGTGGCGTCGGGTGTGGTGTTCGTTGCCGCTGGAGTCTGCCAACCCTGCCCGTATTGCTCGGTCGGCGCGGTCGAACCGATGTTCTGGTTGTTGGGTGGTGACTGCTCCCCGCTGTCGTTGATCAAGTTGGCGGATTCGCGGTCCTGGCGGTCGAAGCTGTCGACGAGGTCGCTGACGATCTTGCCCTCCTCGCGCAGGCTCGCCACCGTTTTCGCCAGGCCCGCGATTCCTTTGTCCCTATCCGGCACATAGGTCTCAGCGAACGCCTGGCCCGGAGTGTCCTTGCCCCAGGGTTCGCCTTCGCGCTCCAGCGCGGCCTTCAGTTGATCGAGCACGCGCTGCGCGTCGGCGCCGATGTCCTCGAATTCCGGCACCAGTGCACGAAGTCGCTCCTCATCGACTTCCAACGACTGCGCCACACGGACTCCTCAGGCCTGCTGCGCTCAATTCTCACGCGCCCCACCCAAGCTTCCCAGGGGTGGGAGTATTCAGCCGGCGCGCGGACCGTCGCTCTCGGCGGATTCGCGGGCATCGCGCCAGCTCGGTGCCTCGGGTACCAGATCGGGCAGATCGGGCATGAGCGCGGCGGTATCGACGATCGGTGCGATCAGTGCGTCATGCTGCGAGCGCGCCGACCGCGCCGCCGCCTGCGCGGCCTCGACAATCGCCCGCCCGACATTTTCAGGCTTCGCGCGCATCGCCTGTGCGGTCAACTGAACGTCGGTGACCACCCCGGCGCCGTCCACGGTCACTTCGACCAACTGATCGGATGAACTGGCCCGTGCGCGCAGCGCGTCCAGTTGCTGCTGGATCTCGGCGAGCTGGACCTGCTGTTTCTCGTAGACGTTCATGATGTAGTCGATCTGATTGCGCATACCGTTGTTCGCCGACCGCAGGCCATCGAGTTCCCATTGATCCATTGCCGGCTCCCAGTTGTTCGTCGCGGTCCTAGGCGCGGGCGCGGCACCTGTTCGGCGGGATTCGTCCGCGCCACCCTCCGCTGATTATGGATCGACCGCGTCCGACTTCCCGCAGGTGGGAGTGCATTCGAGAATCCCCATCAATGGGAAGGATCGACAATGTTGAGAACAGCGGTGGGAAAGGGTCTGATCGAACAATGCCGGATACCAGCATGAATATCGATCCCGAGGTGCTACGCCAGCTGGCGCTTCAGCACGAGCAGGTCGGGCGCGATACTCTTGCCTGGTCCGAGCCGCCGCACGCATGGCTGGACAGCTTTCAGTCCACCTACGGCACCATCGCCGATCCCGTTCGCCAAGCGCTCGTGAAGTACTACGGTGCCCGCGAGCGCGCCGGTAAGGCGCTCGCGCAGGAGCATTTCAACACCGCGAAGTCACTTCGGGATTCTGCGGATTCGTATGAAAACGCCGACCACGACATGGCGTCGAACATTCGAAACATCGGACAGGATCTCGGGGGCCCGCACAGCGGGCCGACGTCCAACGGCATGGACCCGAATACTCAGCACACCCCGCCGCCCGGCGGCCCCGGTGGCGGGCCCGGCGGCGGACCCGGCGGACCAGGAGGTGGACCGGGCGGAGGGCCTACGTCGACCGATACCCCGATGGCGCCCGCGGCATCGAACGGTTCGACACCGACCAGCGCAGCACCGGGCGGACCCGGCGGCCCATCCGGTTCGCCGGGCGCGGTTTCGCACCCGGATCAGACGACGACGACCGGAACTTCTGGCGTGACAGCCGGGACCACACCATCGCCGGCATCGGGCGGGCCGCTCGGCTCCGGACCGGGCGCGGGGCCGGTGTACACCGGTTCGGCGGACGATCGCGGTTCGGGTCAGCCGCCGACCGGGGCCACCGCGGCCGCCAATGGCATCCCGATGCCGGTGCCGGTGGGCACACCGTTCGCGTCCGCCGTCGCGGCCGCGAAGGATAAGGAAGCCGAACCGGCCTACGTGGTCGGCAATGCGGTCAACGACGATCTCGTACTGGCCAAGACCCTGCTCAGTAGTGTGCTCGCGGCCGTCGACTCGCCGGTGGGCATGGCCTGGGCGGTCGCGGTGATGCGCGGTCCGGCCGGCGCCGGGGTATTCATCACCTCGAACGAGGGCCGCGGCTGGCTACCCGCCAGGCTCTTCCTGCCACGCGAAGTCTCGACGCCTTGGCTGTGGGATGAAGTGCTCGGCCCGGATAGCGCCACCTCGTCCTGGGAAAGTGTGTCGGACCCGGCCCGGGTACTGGTCGAGTTCGGTCTGGCCTGGGGGCCGAAGGCGAACGCGAGCATATCGGCGCTGGTCTCCTCCGGCCCGATCGATCCCGGTCTGCGGACGCAGTTGAGCGAAGTGGCGATGGAAGGACTCGTCGGCCCGACCTACGATGTCGACTTGCGCGAGTTCACTCCGGATACGGCGGACCGGCTCGGTCTGGTCGGTTCCCCGACCGCGCTGCAATCGGTTGCGACCGTGTCGGATCAGCAGGTCCGCGAGCGTTGTGTCCAATTGGCGACGGACGCGCACACCCGGGTCGGCCGGTCGGTGGCCGCCAGCGCGGACGCCGCCGGGGCGCGACAACTACGCGAGCGGATTCTCGCGACGCTGACCGCGGGGCAGACAGTATCCCGGCAGATATGGGATGAACTGCGCGACGCCGACGATCTGCTGGCCGCATCGATGCTGTCGCGCCGGGTCGATGTGGGCCGAGTCGGACTCGGCGACTTGCGGGTCGACACCGAATCTTCCGGTTTGCGCGACATGATCTTCGAGCGCCGGTGCAACGAGTTGGTGTTGTTGCTGGCCGAAGAGTCGGAGCGGCAGAACCTGCGCGACGCGATCTACGCCCACGAGCAGATCGTGGAACATCCGCAGTTCGTGGAGGTTCCCGCGGCGGTCTCGGTTGGCGAGGACGAGCGGGTCTCCCGTCCGGCGGGTGCGTCGGTCAGTGGCCCTACGGTCAGCGCTCCTGCAGTGAGTGCTCCGGTCACGGCTGGGCCGCCGGTTGGCGCCGTGGTCGCGCCGACATCACCACCGCCCGTCGTGGCGCCGGATCGGCCCTGAGACGGCAGGACGGTGACTGCCGCCGAAGTTCGACGGCGGCAGTCGTGCCCTGGCCGGCCGGCCATTCGAGTACTACTCGGTACTCCAGGTGGGCGTGCCGTAGACCTTGAGTTTGTCTATGCCCTTATCAGAGAAGCCCATTCCGACGAATGAGTAACGCAGTGTCGCCCCGCACGACTCCGCTGCCTGGGCGAGGGCATCGACGGCATGGGTAGTGCCGTGGTGCCGGGACGCGAGTTCGCGTACAAGCACGGTCAGGTCGTTTTGCCTTGCACCCACGTCGAGTCCGAAGACAGGCGCGCCGGAACCGAGGGCGTAGGAGACGAAGAAGTTGTATTGGTGGAGCTCGGCCGCATCGGCGCCACACCGAACGAGCTCACTCAGCACTTCCCACGCCGGATCGCCGAAGTAGCGGACCAGCTTCATCGGCACGGCGACGTCGTCGTACCGGGCCCTCAGGTAGAGCTTGTGGATCACTTCGCCGTGCGCGTCCACCTCGATCGTGGCAATGGCAGGCCTGATGAGCTTCTCCTCGTCGGGTACGGACGCGAATTCCGCGAAACCCGGCCATGCACTACACAACCGGCGCAGTGCCCCCGACACGTTCAGGCCGCAATACATCTTGAGGCGGTCCGCATGATGCGGCGCTGCGGTGTCATGCGCGACTCCTATCCACGTGGCGCTGTGCGCCGGAACTTTCGTGGGATCGGGATACAACGTCGCGACGAATGACTGAAACAAGTCGACGACCGTCTCATCTCCCTGCGGCAACCATCCGACAAGATCCCGGATCGCGGCGAGTTGAGCGTCGGCGCGAGAGCCGATTTCCATGTTCTGCGTCGCGGTCTCGGTGGTATAGCGCAGGACAGGCGTGAGCTTGCCGCGGCCACCGGTCACACTGACTTCGAACGGAATACCGGACCTGGTCAGCAGGCTCGCTCGGCGTCCATCCGGCCGTCGCGCATCCAGCTGTCCACCGCAGGCGCGTTCCATCACGGCGCGGACGGTCGCTGGATCACAACGCAGCGTCAACCGCTCAGCGAGGTCGACCAGGAATTCGCCGGCAGCCCCCATATCCACAATCGCTCCTATTCCGGTTGATCCTCATCCTTCGCAAATGTGACGTTTGTCTGCGTCGGCGCCGTCGTGGCGGTTCAGCACGCCGGCGGCCCCGACGTGACCAGGGATCAGGTAGGCAGAGCGGCCCGCACGAGTGGGAGGTGGGCGTTGATGTTTTCCAGTCGGTACGCGGCGCGCAGTTGTGCAAGCTGATCCAGGTTGTTTCCGTAGAGTCGCTCGGCCAGCGCGCGGTCCAGGTTGTTGACGCCGTACAGATATGGACGCCCACCCAGCTCGCAACAGCGTTCCAATAGGTCGCGAAACACGCGCCGGGTGGCGGTTGTGGCTGTCAGATCGCGGTGGACCGAGGTATACACGCCCACTCCGATCGAGATGGGGGCATTGCCGACCGGGGTGAATGCGAATGAGGTTGTGTCGGGCGGGCGGCGCACGATCAGGATGTACAACATCGTGAGAACACCGTTCAGCGGAGCGCGGTGCCGTAGCGTCTCGACGGCCGCAAGCATCGGTGCGAACTGTCCGGCGGGCACGATGTAATCGGTCCAAAGACGCACGTGACCATTAGATGGGGCGACCGGCCGTGCGGTATCGGGGTGGCTCTCGAACGGCAGATCGGGAACAATCGCGCAGTTCTCATCGCCGCATCGCCGCGAACCGTTGCCGCGCCAGCCTGTGGTGGAGAAGATCTTGCCGCGGCGCATGGACGCGCAGTAGATGTCCGCATCGTCACGCTGTGCGATCTGTTCGGTGTGCTCGACGAGTTCGGTTGGTGTGGCATGGTATCGGCGGTGCACGTGTGTGTCGCGGCAGTACGGCACGGTGCGAAGCACCACCCGTTCGATCAGTCCAACTGTGCCGAGCCCGCCGAGTGCGAACCGGAACAGCTCCGAATGGTCGGTACGCGAGCACCAGCGGCTGGTTCCCGTTCCGTCGATCAGCTGGATCCGCTCCACGTGGTCTACCTGCATGCCATACCGCACCGAGTTGATCCCGATGCCGCCGACCGACAGGGTGCCGCCCACCGATGCATGCAGGTAGTCGGTGAGCACAGGGACGGCCCTGCCGTGGCGGTTCAGATATCGTTCCAAGCCGTACCAGCTAATCCCGGCAGGCACCTCGATCAGGCCGTCGTGGAGTTCGCGTATTTGCGCGGCCGTCGTGTCCGGCGCGTAGGTGACGAGCAGTTCACCGTCGGTGACGGTCTGTCCGTCACAGGAATGACCCGCACCGCGCAGCGTCATCGGACGACCGGAGCCGAGCAGTGCGGAGGGAAATGCGGAGGGCATTCGGTGCACGGTCCGGGGGACGGCGTGCCGTAGACCGCCGAAGTCGGTGGCGAACTCGTCGATGGTGGACCTCGCGGGGAACTCAGGGTCTCGCCGTCGGGAGACCGGCTCGAACACGAGTATTGTTCCTTCCCAGTGTTGGGAACTCTGTGCGGCGAACCCTGGCGCATCCTGGAAGATCTATGAGAGAACTCCACCCCGACGTTCGCGCCGGACTGAGCCTGGCCCGTGAGCTGCGCAACCGCATCGCCGACATGCGTGAACGTGCCGACGTGATCGTGGCGCGTCGCCCGTCTCCAAGCGGCTTGGTCATTCCTGAAGTCGACATGAGGGGGCGGCTGCGGGACCTGTATCTGGCGCCGGGAACTTGCGCCCGGTTCGGCAATGAGCAACTGGCCGCCGAAATCGTGGCCGCCATTGCCGAGAGTGCCGAGGACGCGCGGCGGCAGTACCACATCGCCATGAACGACCCTGAAAACCTGCCTCGTCCATTCTCGGAGATCATGCGGGAATGGCGCGCCGGATCGGATGGCCAGCCCCCCAATTTTGGGAAGCCGGAACAATGAATCCGAGTTAGCTGGCGGGAGGAATCAACCGAGCATGCCCGAAAGATTGGTTGTCGAGCCGGACGAGCTGCGCCGAATCGCCGAGCAGCACGCAGTGGCAGCGGCAAAACTCCGGGAGTGGGGTGTGATCCCACATTCTTGGCTCGACGAATTCCCGCATACGTACGGTTCGATTGCTGATCCGATGCATGGGGCGCTAGTCGACTACTACAACAAGCGCCACGACCGTGCCGAACGACTCGCAATCAACCACGAGCAGACTCGGGACCAATTGCTCGCAGCGGCCAAGGCACTCGAAGATCACGATGAGGCCGGTGGACGTCAGGTCGCTCAGGCGGGCGGTCACGACCACGGAGCCCCTTCGGGCAGTCATAACCACGGAGCCCCTTCGGGCGGTCATAACCACAGCGCACCGACGGCCCCGCCGGTGCACACCGGGCCGGATGCACCGATGGCTGACAGCACTCAACCAGCGCAGCCGCCCGTAACCGCACCTCCCACCTCTAGCCTGCCGGACGGGACGGCACGCTCCGAGCAGGCACCCCAGTCGCCTGCGGCATCGGCGCCACAGACCTACGCCACCTTGCCAACCGGAGCCATCACACCGATCGCGGCCACGGCGCCCTCGGTCGGCGCATCGGAGTACAGCGCGACCGACATGTCGGTACCCGCGGTGGGTGATGCTAGCGGCGGGGCGGGCACGGCCGGTGGATCGAGCCTGGTCGGCGGAATGCCCACACCACTGGCGACGGACGCGTACCCCGCTCCGGTTGCCCCTGTTGGGCCGGGCACTGCTGCCCGGGTACCCACCTCACTGGCGGTGGGCCCGTTCGCGGCAGCGGTCCACCCGACGCGGGACAGGCGAGCGTTACCGTCGTTCGTGGTAGGTGAGCGCGTTGAAGACGACCTGGTGCTCGCCCGCACCCTGCTCGCCGCGACCCTCGCCGCCGTACGCGATTCGGCGCGCGGTACGGAATGGGCGGTGGCGGTAGGGCGAGCCTCTGCCGGACCCATCGTTTTGCTGACCTCCACCGAGGGGCGTGGCTGGCTGCCTGCCGGACTGTTCCTGCCGTTGGAGGTCACCCTCCCATGGCGGTGGAACTTCACCTTGGGTACTGCGGGGCGGGAGGCCATCGCGGCATTGGAGGGAACCACCGACCCGGCTCGAATGCTCGCCGAGTTCGGCTACCTGACGGCCCGCCGCAGAGATGTCTGGATCAGTGCCCTGGTGTCCTCCGCAGCAATTCCCGACGGCGTGCGCACAGCGATCGGCGGCGATGCCGCCATCGAGGAGTGGGTCTCTCCCGCCGAGTCCGCCGTCGACTTCACCGCGCCCGGTCCCGGCTTGGTCGACCGGCTCGCGTTGGCCGGCTCGGACGAGTTGCTGCGCCAAGCGGCGACGGTGCCCGAAACGGAAATTCGGGCCAAGTGCCTCGAGATGGCGCGAGCCGCGGATGCGCGGGTCCGCGCCGCGGTCTCTGGCGTCGACGGGGAGACCGTAACCCGGCGCGCCAGGCGACGACAGATCCTCGATGCACTGCACGCCGGTCAGCCCGTCCCGGTGAGTTGGTGGGACCAGATGCGTGCCGCCGATGACATGACAGCGTCGGCGCTGTGGTCGCGGCGGGCGGACGTGTCCTTCGTTCCGATCGGCGGAGTTCGCCCGGGCGTATCCACGGAAGCCTTGCGCGGCATGGTTTTCGAACGCCGTGCCGACGAACTGCTGCTCTTGCTCGCCGCGGGGGAACCCGACCGGCAGACTCTGCGCGACGTGCTCTACACCTACGGGCAGATAGCTGAGCACCCACTGTTGCCTGAGGCAGCGCGGATAGCGGCCGCGGAGACGGCCGGTGTGGGTACGGCGATTCTGGACGTCGAGTTTGCCCATGGTGTCAGGACCGGTGTTCATGGCGTCAGTGTCGGTTCCAGCCGCCTCAGCGGGGCTCCCCCGGCCATCGCCGAGTCGCTGAAAGGTCCGGCGGGTTCCGAGGGTTCCAGCGAGCGGAGGAGAGGCTAATGGGTGACAGCGTAGATGACGTCGTCAATCAGATAAAAAAGGACTATAACGCCGATGGGAGTATGACTGGGCCCTTGGGCTGGGAGGATGACGTCGGTTTCCAGGGCGACCAAGCAAAAAACTCCCTGGAGAAGCTGGATAAGCTGGCCAAATCGAATCCAGACGACCTCAAGAAGGCCTTCGATCAACTCAATAACTACACACAGGAAGATACCTGGTATAACACCGCCGACCCCTTAGAAAAACAGCTCGCAGGAGCTGCTGACGATGACCTGAAGAAGAAGTACCCGGAGCTCATCAAAGCACTCGAAGACGGTAATCCGGATCCTTACATCCAGAAATTAAAGGATGGTAAAAAGGTAACCGATTCGGATTTCGAGAAGTACGGGGATAAGCTCGACGATAAGACCTTCGACTCCGAGACGAAACCTCCGAAACATGCGTATCCCGTCAAACTGTGGCGGCCGAAGGGCCGCAGTGCGTCACTGGATAGCTTGATCAGCGACACCGAGTTCGCTATGCAGTGGGATCTCGACACGCTCGGTGTCGGTAATCCGAAAGAAAACCCTGGATTCACCCGGGTGCTCGACGGTGACCAGATCGAGAGCGCGAGCGGCTGGGGGAAGATTCAGGACGCGGCCGGTGAACTGAAGGGGCAGCTGGATAAGAGGAAGAAAGATTACACCGATAAACATAAAGATGTTTCGGACCTCACATACAACTCCAAAATAACCGGCGACAAGATCTTCAAAGCCCTGACGGGGCTGGTGGAAGAACTCAACGATCGCCTCAAATATAACCCTGAGGGCGATACTTTTAAGACCAGGCTGGATGGCAACACGATCTACGGTGGGCACTATGGTGGTGGTCCCATCAACGATATGGCGATCCCCTTCTACGAAAAGAACACGAAAGAAGGGTCTGACGGTTTCGGCAAGTTTTTCCTGACCCCGCAAGCGGAAATGCAGTACTACGTCACGCCAATCCACACGGTAAAGGAAGAATGGGATAAGAAATACGCGGAAGCGACCAAGAGGTTCCAGTGGCAGGCCGACAAGGTCGACGACCCCACGCCTGATCCCGACCCCAAGCCCAAGCCCAAGCCCGAGCCCGAGCCGACTCCCACCCCCACACCGACTCCTACCCCCACACCGACTCCTACCCCGACCCCCACTCCCGACCAAACCGACTACAAGGATCAATTCGGCGATTTGCTCGGCGACGGCACCCCGTCGACTACCACCGATGGCACCACGACCGACGGCACCACCACAACCGATGCCACCGGCTCGAACAGCAGCATCATGTCCGCGATCAATTCCGCGATCAGTGCGCTCGAGAACAGCAAGTCGGGAACCAACGCGACTCAGGCCGGGTACAACACGGGCAGCAGCGGGGGTTCGTCGGGGTCCGGCGGTATGGATATGAGCTCGATGATGCTGCCGATGATGATGTCGCAGATGATGCAGCAGATGATGGGGAACAACGGCCAGGACGAGCAGAAGCAGCGCGAGGAAGAGGACCGTCGCGAGGAGCGGCGTCGGCGGCGCAGGGAGGAAGAGCGGCAGGCTGCGGCGCAGGCACAGGCGCAGGCACAGCCGGCCGTCGCGACGAACGCGCCGACCAATGTGGTCCAGGCGGATGCCAGCGCGACACCGCCGCCGGTGGGCGCCGGTGGGCGGTCGATGGTCGATATGAAGCTGCCCGACGGCACGACACAGAAGGTGTCCTCGTCGGTCGCGCAGGCCGTGAACAAGGAGCTCAACAATCCGAATGGCAGCGATGCCAGGGCGGCCTACGCGGGCACGCTCGGACAGCCTTCGGCGGGCAGTCCGTGGGCCTCGGTCGACAGTGCGCACTTGCAGACCGGTGACGTGGTGCAGTGGGCGAACCGGAGTGCCATTGTCGTGGTGGAGCCCTCGGGACTGGAGGTCATCATCAACGGCCAGCTCGTACCGCTGGACCCCAACAACCCACCCGACGGCGGCACCGGCGGTTACGGCGATTTCCAGGGGTTCTTCCACCCGAGCGGCTCGGATCTGGACAACTCCGCACAGCAGCAGCAGGCGCCAGCGCCGAGCGCGCCCGGGGTCACCGCGGCGCCGACGGCGCCGACAGCCCCGCCTGCAGTTCCCGCGCCGACAACGATCTGACATGGCAGCGTGGTCCTCCTGATTTCCAGGAGGACCACGGTCGCCCAGGATGCAAGTGGGCCGGTGGGGCGCGCTCTTCGCCGCACCGGCGCCCCTCGCCGCCGAAGCGGTAGTGCCGCAACGCAAAAGGTCGTGTCGGTAATCGCAGACGGGCCGCCCGGTCAGGAACCGCTCTCGCCTCGGGCTATTCCTGCGCGCCGATTCGCGCGCCGCGCAGGTCCCGCGGGTTGCGTGCGCGGCATGACAAATAAATGCGGGGCGCAGTTCTGCGTCGCAGCTACCTATCCGGACGAGGCACTTATGCACCGGTCGATTTCCGCTCGCGCCACAACGATTAAGCCAGGGTAGCGACTCGGCCGCCGAGATCGTATCGTCGCCGGGTGCAGGAATCAGCGATTATGCCTGCACCACAGGCGAATCCACGGTGACCTCGTCGTCGGGATCGCTCTCGTGTGTTTCGTCGGTATCGGTATCGGTCGGAGTCGTTCCGGTCCGTTTCACCGCACGTCGGACATTGGCGCGAGCCGACACCGGGGACATATTCGCCACCGGTGTGGCCGATGCGGGCGCACTCGCGCTGGCCGTAGCAGCCGGTGCCGCTGCGGCGGGTTGGCCTGCAGGGGGTGCCGCAGGGGCGGGACTGCCCGGCGCGGCGCCGGGCGCCGCAGCCTGCGGCTGGCCCTCGCCGGTCTGTGCGCCGTCCGCGTCTTTGTCCTTGTCCTTGTCTTTGTCCTGCGGCTTCAGCAACTGCGGCAACTGCGCCACCAATGGCATTGCCATCATGGGCAGCATTCCTAGCATCGACACCAATTGTCCGAGTCCACCGTCGCCGGAACCACCGCCCGAACTGCCCGATCCGGACTGGCCGCTGCTGCCGGATCCGCTGCTGCCGGAGCCGTTGTTACCATCTCCGGCCATATCGCTATTGAGCTGGTAGACCGCCTCGACCTTCTCGTAGACGAGGTCGATCGCCTCGGCGACCAGTTTCATGAGAGCCACCTCTTGAGCGGGTTTGATCTTTCCGCTTCCGGCGGCCTTGAGCTTCGTCTGAAGTTCGGCGACGATCTCTTTGATCGCGCGCAACGTCTCATCACTGCCCGCGGCGACCACGATCGATGTTTTCATGACCTTGGTGTCATAGGTCAGCAGCGCGGTCTGCCGGGTCTGGACCTTCGCCAGAGCTTCCTGGTACTGCTTCTTCATCAGGCTGTCGCCGATGCTCTCGTAGATCACCGGTCGCAGCAGATCATCGACCTTGGGCGGCAGGTCGGGGGTACCCCGGCCCAGCAGATCGACGGCGGTTTGGATGGCCTCTTCGGCCATGGCGATGAATGCCTTCAAACCCGCCGACGCGCCTGGGGGCGGTGTCAGTTTTACCGTCCAGTAGTGGCCGGTCTTGGCCTTGCTCGACGTGGTGGTCGCGGTGGTATCGGTGGCGCCGGGCGGTTTGCCGAACAGTGCGGTGGCCGGAGCGGCACCGGGGGCGCCCGGGGGTTGGCCCGAACCGTTACCGGGAGGCTGGCCGGACGGATCACCAGGCGGCGGACCGCCCGGCTGAGTGGACCCGTCAACGGCTGGTTGGCTTCCCGGGGCGCCGGGCGGTGGACCGGATGGAGCACCAGGCGGCGGACCGAACGGAGTGCCGGGCACTGCGGAATTGCCAGCGGTGGGGGAGCCGAAGAGCGTTTGCCAGGTATCGGCTGCGGTACCCGCCAGTTCTGCCGCCATATCGTCGCCACCGCCTCCCAGAAGTTGTTCCCATTGTCGTGTCTTCCCGCCGCTGGGAAGATGAATCATTCGCGCGATTGCCTCATAGTCGTTGTCACCCCCCGAGATCCGGGGCGACCGGTGCCAACCGGCGAACCATTTGGCGAGCTGTTCCGGAGAGGCGGTCGGTGATGAGCGAGAGCGAGTCGGTCGAATGTCGCCGGCATTGACGGGGGACCTCCAGGAGGTCCTGCGCGCCCTGCTCGGGCTCTACGGCAACGGGCAACCCGAGCCGGGCACCACGGGGAGCGTTGTCCGATCGGTCACCAACGATATGAGTGCGCACGCCGGATCGGGTGTCGTCAACTACACCGATGCGCGCGGCATCCAATCGACGATCGCGGAATCGCATGCGGGCAAAGACGGTGTCGTGCACAAGACCGTCGGCGAGGCCGGAGACGGGACTGTCGTCGGACGGAATCGGCTGAACAATCAGATCGCAGACCTGCAATCGCGCATCCAGGCGATCGCATCGGTCGGTGATACCCGGTTCAGCGGACCGGCCCTGCTCGAAGCGGCACATACGACCATCGCCAAAGCGGCCAAACAGGTCGATACCGATGTCGCGGCGGCGCGTCAGCGGGCAGCGCAGATCATACCGCCCGGCATGCCCCAACTGTCCCGGCGGAAGGCCGGCAGTTCGACACCGCGTCGTCGTCGGCGGGCTCGTTCGCGATCGGCGGTGTTGTCGAACGGCCGGCGCGGCCGACCTCGGGTGCCATCGGATGGAACCGCGGGCAGCAAGGCCGTCGGCGCGGCCAGCGAATGGCTCGGCACCCCCTACATCTGGGGCGGCGGTGGCGCCGGTGGACCGAGCGGCGGTGGTTTCGACTGCTCCGGTCTGACCCAGTACGCGATCGCGCAGGCCTCCGATGGCCATGTGGTGCTGCCGCGGACGACCTACGAGCAGATCTACAGCGGAGTTCGGGTTTCTGCGGCGGATGTGCGACCCGGCGACCTGGTATTTCCCGCGAGCTCGTTCAGTGCGCGGGGGCCGGAGCATGTCCAGCTGGCCGCGGGCAACGGCATGGTCATCGAGGCGCCGTATTCCGGTTCGACGGTGAAATGGTCGCGCATGTCCGGTGACGCCGTTGTGGTGCGGGTGTTGTAGTGGCGGTGGAGATTCCGCCGGAGATCGCGGATTTCCTCGACTGCTGTGGGGTTCGATACCCGGATATCGACGAGGGCGATGTGCGTGGGCTCGCGGTCAAGGTGCGCACCTTCGCCGCGAATACTCGCGGGCCCGGTGTCGACGAGAGCGCGGATGCGCTCGCCGCGTACGAGCGCCTGGTCGCGACGTGGGCCGGTTCCGATGGCGACCGTCAGGCCGAATTCGATCGGGTCTGTGCCATCATCGCGAAGGCACTGGATGCGGTGGCCTACGTGATCACCGTGACAAAGGCGGTGGTCCTGACCGAACTCGCCGCGCTGGCAACGACTTACGCGGCCATGACGGCCACACCCGGGGCGCGGATCGCCGGACCGCTCGTCGCTTCGGCGGCGCGTCGACTGTGCACGCAGATGGAGCTGGCTCTGATCGGCTATCTCGTCATCGAGGTGATCGGCAGGGCCGTCGAGCCGCTCGGACGAGGTGGCGACACGTTGTTCTCCGGTGCGACGTCGGTGAGCAAATCGTCCGCCGAACGGGGTGACCGACCGCGAATTCCTGGCGTGCCCCTTGCCGAACCGCGGACGCCTGACGTGGCGCCTGCTGAGACGCGGTCGCCTGACGAGGCGCCTGCTGAGACGCGGTCGCCTGACGAGACGCGGTCGCCTGACGAGACGCGGACGTATGACGTGGCGCCTGCCGAGACGCGGACGCCTGACGAGGCGCCGGTGTCTGATGTGGCGCCTGCCGAGACGCGGACACCTGCCGAGACGCGGTCGCCTGACGAGATGCGGATGTCTGACGTGATGCGGATGCCTGACGTGACGCCTGCCGAACCGCGGACGTCTGGCGCGGCCTCAGTCGAGGGCACGTCAGCGACCGGCTCGGACGTTGTCCGAGGCGGTCGAGTCGGCCCCCGCATGCAACCGCCGGTCGGACCGAGCCGTTCGCGCGGCTTCGTAACACCGTGGGCGCATGCGGTGCAGGCCTCGGCGCAGCGCGCGGCCTTCTCGAAAGCAGTGCCCCCCAAGGCCTTTCAATCGCTGGATCGGCGTGCGACGACAGCTCGCAAGCCGCGGGAGACGCCGTGGTCGAAACTCGCTCGGCAATCGGAGGCGACATCGGGAGAGTTGGCGGCGGCCGCCACCGTACCCACGATCCGGCGCCGCGAAGATGGCGGCCGATGAACAGGCCGCGAAGCATGGGGGCGGCGGCCGATGGTGTGTGGGGTACCGATCGGCCGCCGCGCGACAGATCGCCGGGGTTTTGGGGTGACGATCCGCCGCTTGCCAGGCGATGGCCAGCTGCCGGATCACGGCCACCGACCACCACTGGAGGGGGCTGGGTCTTCGGGATGAGGGACCGTCGACCCACCTTCAATATACCGCTAAATAACGGTACATTCAACATCGAGCCGATAAATAATGTGTACATAGATCCGGTCGTCAGGTAACGATGCCGCCTTCCCAGTATTGGGAATGGTTCGGCGGTCGTAACCTGGGCTGAAATGGCTATCTTCGGTTCACGAGGATCGTCGGAAGGGAAGTCCCGAGTTGTCTGCGGCCGAGGACGCGTTCTACACAGGTGTGCAAAGTCTGGCGCTGGTCGCCGGGGGCGTGCGAAATGAACAGCAGGCGGCGGCTGCCTTCCGCGCCGCCACGGACCTGGATCCGGATATGTGCGATGCCTGGTTGGGCCGCGCCATGGCCGGTGAGGTCACCTCCGAGGTGATCTACGGTGCGTACCGATCGGTGCACAATCTGTACCGGGATCAGCAACGTGCCGGTCTTGTCGACCGTGCGCTGTGGTGTCAGGTCGAGATCGGCGTCTTCGGACTGCGCGTGGCCATGGCGGATCGTGACCAGATCTCCATCGCCCAGGCGTGCTCGTATGCCGACGGCAGCGAATGGCAGGAGGCCACGGCGATTCTCGCCGAGGTGCCGCGCGACGATGTCGCCGATTTCGTGCGGATGTCGCTGTTCTTCCGTACCAGGCAGTGGCTCGATGTGCTGTCCGCTCGCAATGCCAAGCCCGCGCTGGAGGATGGGCTGTTGGATATCGCGGCCGAGCTGATGACGGCACAGGCGCTGGCGCATCTCGGTCGGTTGGGCGAGGCCCTACCGCGCGCGCAGCGCATCGTCGAGGACAGTCAGTCCGGCAGTCTGTCCTACATCTGGGCGGACGCGCATTACCTGCTCGGCATGCTGCTGCGTCACGATGGCGATCACGATGCGGCCGACAAGATCCTCAAGGGGCTGCAGGGTTCCGCGCTGTGGCCGGACCGCCCCGAATGGCAACGTGCGGTGCGGGACAAGTCCTATCGACTCGAGATCACCACCGCCGAGGTCATCGCTTCGCGTACCAATCAATGGGATCCGAAGTCCGGTGACGACCCGACCGAAGTCGCCGCATCCGCCGCCCGGCTCGCACGCGAGTCGCAGCTGGAGGAGGCCTCCGAGCTGCTGCGGGCCCAGATCGGCATGGACTCGGTCAAGGAGCAGGTCGACCGGCTCAAGTCGGGTGTGCTGATGGATCAGGTACGGGCCAAACGCGGGCTGGCCGTGGATTCCCGATCGCAGCATCTGATCTTCTCCGGCCCACCCGGTACCGGTAAGACGACCATCGCCCGCGTTATCGCCAAAATCTTCGCCGGACTCGGCGTTGTCGAAAACGCCGAAGTCATCGAGGTGTCGCGCAACGATATGGTCGGCACCCACCTCGGCCACACCGCGCCGAAGACGAATGCGCTGATCGACTCCGCACTCGGTGGCGTGCTGTTCATCGATGAGGCGTACACCCTGATCCAGGAGGGACTGTCCGGCGGTGACGCATTCGGCAAGGAAGCCGTCGACACCCTGCTGGCCCGCATGGAGAACGACCGCGACAAATTGGTGGTGATCATCGCGGGGTACGAGGACCAGATCGACCGGTTCCTGGCCTCCAACGATGGTCTGGCCTCGCGCTTCACCAAGCGCATCCGCTTCTCCAGTTATGATGCCGACGAACTGGTGCGGATTGCCGATCATATTGCGCACAAGAAGGATTCGATCCTGTCCGGCGAGGCCAAAGACGCGCTGCGGGTGCGGTGCGAGCAGCTGGCGGGGCAGACCAAGAACGGTCGGCGGCTCATCGATCTGGCGGGCAATGGTCGTTTCGTCCGCAATGTGGTCGAGGCCGCCGAGGCCGAGCGGGACTACCGCTTCACCAGGGACAATGCGGATGTGCTTTCGATGACCAATGAGGAGTTGATGACCATCGACTCCTCGGACATCACCTCCGCACTAGCGGGCTTGGCGCCGGCCGCGACCGGCTGATCCGCATGGCGCGCTTCCGGGTGGTGACCAAGCACCAGATATCGGGCTGGCGGTTTCTGCTGCGCCGGATCGAGCATGCGCTGGTCCGTCGGGACGCCTCGATGATCGATGATCCGCAGCGTGGTCGCTCCACCGCACTGTCGATCGGTATCGCGTTGGCCTGCATGGTGATCGCCGGTGCGGCTCTAATGGCATTCTTCAAACCCGCCAAGAAGGTGGGGGACTCGAAGATCGTCGCGGAGAAGGACACCGGCGCGCTGTACGTGCGCGTCGGCGGTCGGATGCATCCGGCGCTGAATCTGACCTCGGCGCGACTCATCGCCGGTTCACCGGACAATCCGGTACCGGTCTCGCGTGATGAGTTGGCCAAGTATCCGCGCGGGCCGTGGGTCGGTATTCCGGGCGCGCCCGGGGTGATCGCGGACAACGGCGACCGAAACTCGTCATGGACGGTGTGCGATACCGCGAAGGTCGGGGCGGCGGCACCGGTCAATCCGCAGACCGGATTGCCGACTGTGGCTTTGTCGCCGGTGGTGACCACCGCCATCGGCGGTCCGCTGACCGTTGACGGCGATGCGATGCGCGGGCTGGCCGCCGATGAGGCGCGACTGCTGCGCGATGACACCACCACCTGGCTGGTGTACTCCGATCCGCAACAGGGCACTGTCCGGGCGTCCATCGATCTGAGCAATTCGGCGGTGATTCTGGCCTTGGGCATCGACCCGACCTCGACCGTGGTCTCGGTCTCCAAGGGCTTCATCTCCGCCATCCCCGAGGTGCCGCCGCTGCGCGTGCCCGATGTGCCCGGCGCGGGGAGTACCGTGACGTTTTCCTCGGGTCTGAGCGTGCCGGTCGGTTCGGTGCTCACGGTATCGGCGCCGGATCGCGGCGCATTCTATTATCTGGTGTCGGAATCCGGTGTGGTGCAGATCAATTCGGTGCTCGCGTCGATCGTGCGCAACGCCGATTCGCACGGTTCGGTATCGACGAGGACGGTCGGGCCGGATGTCATCGCGGCGAATCTGCGGCCCGGTGCGTGGCC
Source organism: Nocardia sp. CA-107356 (assembly GCF_050946365.1). NCBI lineage: Bacteria > Bacillati > Actinomycetota > Actinomycetes > Mycobacteriales > Nocardiaceae > Nocardia > Nocardia sp. CA-107356. The sequence goes on from NZ_CP191992.1 coordinate 2,779,535, forward strand.
GGGGACCGCCGCCTACCCGGCTCGACCTGTGCGTGTCATCGATCCGATGCGCTTGGGGGTGACCTGCTATCACTGGTCGCGCGCGGGCACCGATCCGAATGCCTCGACCGAATTGCTGGTGGGACGGCAACTGCCGTTGAAGGTGGACGAACAGAACCGAACGGTCGGCCTGGTGACGGCCACCGGATCGCGCGGTACTACCGCCGACGCCGCGTATTTGCCACGCACCACCGGCCGCTTCGTCCAGGTGACCGGGGCGGATCCGGGATCGCCGCGGCGGGAGTCGCTTTTCTGGATCTCCGACAGCGGTGTTCGCTACGGCGTCAATGCCGTGGTGGAGTCCAACACCAATCCGGATTCGACGTTGACGTCGCTGGGACTGCGGACCCCGGTGCCCGCACCGTGGTCGATCGTGTCGCTGTTCGCGGTCGGACCGACCCTGTCACAGAAGGACGCCCGGCTCCAGCATGACGGCATCCCGACGAATAAGGCCGTCATCGGCCTTCCGGGTGGTACCTCGTGACCGAGCGCAGCGAGGGAACCATTGACACAGCACCCTCGGTCGCAGCGGAGCCGAGCGCTAATGAGGTGCAGCTGTGACCGCTACCCGCCGGTTCGTGCGGCCCGCTCGGACCTCGCGTGGGCCCAAAGCCCCCGCGGTAACCGAATTGCGGCTGCAGCCGCCGACCGAACTGCCCAAACCGGTGCCGCCGTCGCGGCTGAAGATGATCATGCCGGTGATCATGGTGTCGGCCATGGCCGGGATGATGGTGATGATGTTCCGCGGCGGCGGGCAGATGTCGCCGATGATGTTGATGTTCCCGGTCATGATGCTGGTTTCCATGGGCGGGATGATGGGCGGTGCGTTCTCCGGCGGCGGCAGCGGGGGCGCGGCGGGGCTGAACGAGGAACGCAAGGACTATCTGCGCAGCATTACCGATAACCGCAAGACGGTGCATGCCGCGGAGACCGAACTCCATACCTACCTGCGCTACACCCATCCCGGTCCGGCCGAAATCGCCGCGTTGATCGGCGGCAAGCGCATGTGGGAAGTCCAGGTCGCCAGTCCGCAGTTCCTGCGGGTGCGGGTCGGGCGGGGCCGGATCGCCAACCAAGTACGGGTCATCGTGCCCGAGGCTGCGCCCACCTCCGATCTGGATCCGGTCGGCGTCGTGGAGGTGACCCGATTCGCGAAGGCGTATTCGACTGTCGGGGGTATGCCGGTCGCGATCAATCTGCTTTCGGCGCCGCAGATCGGTGTCGACGGTGATCCCGATGCCGTGGCCGCATTGGTGCGGGCGATGGTTGCCGAGGTCGTCGTGCTGCACGGCCCGGATCAGGTCGCGGTCGCGGCGGTGCTGTCGGATCCGGACGCAACGGAGTGGTCGTGGCTGAAATGGCTGCCGCACACCCAGCATTCGAGTGATACGGATGCGATCGGGTCGAGTCGGATGGTGTACCGCAGCGTTTCGGAGTTGCGTGCCAAGGCGCTGGCTGGACTCAATCGTGGTCCGTTCTCCGCGAATTCCGAACCGACGCTGGATCGCAAGCACTATCTGTTGATCGTCGATGACAGCAGTCCGGCCACCGATCGGGATATCTCCGGTGTCGACGGCTGCACTTGGCTGCGGCTGGGCCGGGCCGAGCAGACCTTGCCGCGGGCGCTGAAGTTCACGGTGGGGCCCGATCGGGCGCTGCACGAGGTGACCCCGCGCGGTCTGCGGCGGGTCGGAGCCGCCGACGGGATGTCGGTGGCGACGGCGAAGGCATTGGCCCGCAACATCTCCCCGTACCGGCTGTCCACCGTGGTCGAGGCCGTGGTCGCGGACCAGGCCAGCGGTGGCACGTCGTGGGAGGAACTGGTCGGCGTTACCGATCCGGGGGCGATTCGGGTCGAGCAGCAGTGGCCGCGCCGCCGTGACGCGGACCGATCCCGGCTGAACATTCCCTTCGGCCACGATCCGGCCGGTGGCATCGTCCATCTCGATATCAAGGAATCGGCCGAGGAGGGCATGGGCCCGCACGGTATGTGCATCGGCGCCACCGGTTCCGGAAAGTCGGAATTCCTACGCACCCTTGTGCTTTCGGCGGTAGCGACGCATACCCCGGACGTGCTGAACCTGCTGCTGGTCGACTTCAAGGGTGGTGCGACCTTCCTCGGGTTCGACCGCCTGCACCATGTGACGGCCGTGGTCACCAACATGGAGGAAGAGGCCGATCTCGTCACCCGTATGGAAGACGTGATCAACGGCGAAATGGGTAGGCGGCAAAGGGTTTTGCGCGATGCGGGCAACTTCGCCAGCGTCGCCGACTACGAGCGGGCCCGCGAACAGGGTGCGCAGCTCGCGCCGCTGCCCACGCTGTTGATCATCCTCGACGAGTTCGCCGAACTGCTCGAGCAGCATCCGAACTTCTCCAAACTGTTCGTCGCGATCGGCCGGCTGGGTCGTTCGCTGCGTATCCACCTGCTGCTGGCCTCCCAGAAGGTGCCCGCCAACCGGATGGGTGAGCTGGAGGCGCACCTGTCCTACCGAATCGCGTTGCGCACCAACCAGACCGCCGATTCCCGCGACGCCATCGGCACCGCTGACGCATATCACCTGCCGAAGAAGCCGGGTTCGGGTTATCTGCGCGTCGGCTCCGGTGACCTGCAGCGATTCCAGGCGGCCTATGTCGGCTCGCCGTATGTCGCGCCCGCGCAGGCATCGGCGTCCAGTGCGCAGCGGGCGAGGCGACCCGGCGGTGGCTATCGGCCGCCACAGCAATTCACCACGGCGCACATCATCGATGTGCGCCCCGCGCCTGCCGAGACCGAACCTGCTGTGCGGCAACCGGATATGCCGGACAGTGAGCCGGTGTCGGTGATGGAGACGGTGCTGCAACAGCTGGGCGGATTCGGCACACCGGCGCACCAGATGTGGTTGCCCCCGCTGACCGTGCCGCCGACTCTGGACAAGTTCATGTCCGCTGTGACGCCAGGTTCGCTGCAATTGCCGTGGGCGATCGTGGATAAGCCGCGTCAGCAGCGCCAGGACATATGGTCGATCGACCTGTCCGGCGCGGGCGGCCACGTGGCCATCGTCGGCGGCCCGCAGTCGGGCAAGTCGACCGCACTGCAAACGCTGATCATGTCCGCCGCGTTGACGCACACGCCCGAACAGGTCCAGTTCTACTGCCTCGATTTCTCCGGTGGTCTGTCCGGACTGCGGAATGTGCCGCATGTCGGGTCGGTCGCCGCGGGCCGCGAGGGCGATCGGGTCCGGCGCACCTTCGCACTCATCACCAATCTCATCGCGAGTCGACAGGTACTGTTCGGCGATCTCGGCATCGACACCATGCGTGAATTCCGGCGCAGGCGCTCCTCGCCACGAGAATCGGCGGAACTCACCGCACGTGGTGACGAACACGGCGATGTCTTCATCGTCGTCGATGGCTGGGATATCGGATTCGCGGTCACCGGACCGTATTTCGACGAATATCTCCCGGTCATGGAGTCGATCGCACTGCAGGGCCTGAACTATGGCATCCACCTGGTGGTCAGCAGTTCGCGCTGGGCGGCGATCCGTCCCGCTATCAAGGACCTGCTGCAGACTCGGTTGGAGATGCGGCTCGGTGATCTCACCGACACGATCTTCCTCGGACAGCGCAATGTGGTCGCGGCGATTCCACCGGATCGTCCCGGTCGCTGTATCTCCAACGACGCGTTGCACATGCTCACCGCGCTCCCGCGCGTCGATGGGGTGGGTGATGCGGTGTCCGCCGGTGCGGGGATGGCGGCTGCGATCGAGCAGTTGAACCAGAAGTACCAGAGCCGCCGGGCCCCGGAGGTCAAGCTGCTGCCCGCGCAGGTCACCTTGGCCGAGGTCCGCGCGGGCCGTCCGGAACCGACGAATCCGGCGCAGCGCCTCGTGGTGCCCTTCGGCATTCGCGAATCCGATTTGCACCCTGCCACCGTCGATTTCGGTGTTTCGACGCATCTGGTCGTGCTCGGCTCGTCCGGCTCGGGCAAGTCGACGCTGCTGGCCGCGCTGCTGGAGTCGATCCGGCTGCAATTCAATTCGGATCAGGCCAGGGTGCTGCTGGTCGACTACCGCCGCCAGCATATGGATGCTATCCCGGACGAGCAGTTGATCGGCTATCTGACCAGTGAGCGCGATCTGCGCGAGGGGTTGCCGCCGTTCGCGGAGAAGATGCGGAGCCGCCGCCCTCCGGACGGCGTAACCTCGCAACAACTCAAGGACCGTTCGTGGTGGTCCGGGCCGGAAATCTTCGTGGTGATCGACGACTACCACATGGTCGCCCAGCGCGGTATGGCCAATCCACTGGAGCCGCTCAAGGACATCATCGTCGACGGCCGCGACACAGGTCTGCACGTAATAGCGGCCCGCAACATCGCCCAGGCCGATACTGCGCTGTACGACAGTGTGCTCGGCCAGATCAAGAATCTGAACTCCTCGGGCATCATCATGGACGGCTCGAAACTGGACGGAATTCTGATCGGCGATGTGAAGCCGACGAAGCAACCGGTGGGCCGGGGTATCTTCGTCGAGCCGCTGCACTCGCGCCGGGATCTGGTGCAGTCGGCATGGACGCCACCACAGGAGTAGCCCCTGGTCGGTGGTGGTGTGGGGCCGAATCCGGTCGCCGGCTCGACAAGTCTTCCCATTACTGAGAATGCCTTAGCGTTTGTCCTGTACCGCTCGCTATTGAGTCGGCGCTCATCGTTAGGAGAACTCACATGGCTCTCACAGTCGACCCGGCGCATCTCCCGGCAGTCAGTTCCCAACTCGACATGATTGCCGACGCGGCAATCGCTTCGCTCGTCACCTCGGCGGCCACCTGCGTCGTATTTCCGCCCGCGTGGGACGCCGTGAGCGTGATGGTCCTGCCCGCAGTGACCGCTGCATACGGCGAATCGTTCTTCAGCTGCACCGGTGATGGATTCGTGCATCGCGAAGTCGCGTCGGCGTCGCTACCGCCAACGGCCGTCGCCTATTCCGGCAGCGACATCATCAATGGCACCGGTATCGCGTCCACAGGTGCAACTCTCAGCGAATTGCCCGGATAGTCCGACTGCAAGTCTGAGTAAAAAGGCTGATGTCATGCCAGGCATATGGGACGCGCTGCCTCCGGAGATAAACGTCGGCAATATGCTGGACGGATTCGGGGTGGAGACCATCACTGCTGCCGCCGAGTCCTATCAGGCCTCGGCGCAGACGTTGCTGACCGCGGCGAGCAACACTGCCTCCGCGATGCTCGATATGGGCGAGACCTGGAAGGGGGACTCGGGCGATCTGGCGCAGGCGGCATTCAGTAACCATACGAAATGGCTACAGCAGCAGGCCATGGTCGCCCAGGCGGTGGGGGACGCATTACATACGGTGGCAGGTGAATTCAGCGCCACCAAGTCCATGATGGCGGCTGTCGGTACATGGCTCGCCGCGAACCGGTTGGAGCACACCCTTCTGCACATGACCAACGGAACGGGTCAGAACACAATTCCGCTGCTACTCAACCAACTCGAGTACTTTGCCATCTGGGGGGCCGCTGCCGGCGTGATGGACGCCTACGAGGGTGCGGTGGTGCCGACCTTGTCGACACTGCCGCCACCAGCCCTGCCGACGCCCATCGTCACGGACCCGGGTGTGCCGCCGCCACCGCCGCAATTCGAAGTGCCGGTGTACACCCCGAAGTCGGGCACGCCTCAGCAATTCGACGGATCGACAACGACGAACAACACAACTACGAATACCACCAACAACAGCACCGGCGATACGAATACCACCAACAACAGCACCGGCGATACGAATACCGGCAACACTGACACCGGCAATACGCCAACCGACACCACGCAGTCGCCGACGCAGACACAGCCGACGACAGCGGATCCGAGCGAAGTCACCTCACCGCTGAGCGATTCGGGTTCATACGGGGGCTCGGACGGGTCGGCCGAACAGCCGGGATTCTATGGAACCTCGCCCAATTCGCCGACGTTGGCGGGTATGAGCGGGGGTGCGGGAAGCCTGGTGGCGTTGAATTTGGCCCGGGGCGGACTCGGCTCGATGCCGGGCGCGTCCACCGGATTCCGGATGCCGTCCAATTGGCTGCGCGGACCGGGCACGGCGTACGGCGCGTCGTCGAATCCGGCAGGCACCGCACCGGGCGGTCGCGGGGCACCGCGGCGGGGTGCCATCGCACCGAAGGCGCAAATGCGGCGTCGGCGGGACGAGGAACGGAAACCGGGCAAGGTATTTGTGCCGGGTGAAGAGTTGGAAGTTCCGGTATTGGAGAAGCCGCCGGTGATCGGCGTTATCGAATATGCCGACGAACGTCCGGAAGATGCTGTCGCCGACGGTGATTCGCTCGTGGGCATCCTCGAGCGCTCCGATGACCACGAGAGCTCCGATGACTCGGCGGCGGTCGCCGAGCCAGAGCCTGCCCGGTGAGATACCGCGGCGGAATTTAGATCCACATCAGAGAGGAAACAACAGTGCAAACTTACACCGGTAATCCGACGGACTTGAAGAATACCGCGGTAAAGGCCATGGCGTGCCAGGGCGAACTCGAAGGCTATCTGCGCAGCTGGATGGGCCTGCGTGACGAATTCGCCAGTGCGGTCCACGGGTCGCAAACCGGTACGCAAATCCAGACCACGATGGACTCGGCGCACACCGCCGGGGTGAATCTGGCCCGTACCCTCCAGGACATCATCGATACGCTGAAAGACACCAGCGTCAAAGTTGAAGCGACAGACCTCCAAAATGCTGCCCATTTGCAGCGGGCGGTCGAACTCGGTTCGAACGGCAAGGTCGACACCGGCTCGTGGCAGTAATGTCACAAGCAACACAGTAGGAATTCAGAACGATAGATAAGGTTGGCAGGCAATGCAATTCAACTACGGAGCGGTCGATTCGACGAGTCTCACCGTGCAGGGCGTTCTTCATGGCATGGACGCGAACGCCACCCACTTGAGTTCACTGATCAAGGAACTCGACCATGTCTTCACGGGTTTCGCGGCAGATGTCGCCAAACCGTTGATGGACAGGTTCAGGGCAGCGCTCGGTGATGCCTCGCAACACACGGGCTACCAGGGGCAGCTCCAGGATGTGAAGAACGCGATCACCAAGACCTCCGGATCGGAGGGCTTCATGAAGGAGACGGACCACCAGCAGGGGGCCAGGTTCCTGACGATCGGTGGCGTCTAGTAGTCACGCAGCCCCGTCCGCTTCGTCGGCCCGGCCACGGCGAAACGAGGCTGCGGGCGACTGGTCATTTGGTGAAGGTGTGGAAACTGATCCGATCGCGATCGATCTGAACGTCGATGCCGCGCTGCTGTTACGAGACATGGCCGGCATCGATTCCTACCCGCCGATCCTGGCGTTGATGCCGAATATCTTCGACATCGACGACCTGGAGCGGGTGCGCGCTGTCGTCGCGGAACAGCTCACCGAGGTGGGCATCATCGACGACGACCGCGTGCATCCCACAGTCGAGCACTGGTTGCAATGCCTGTACCGCCCGGATGTGGAACTGATGGCGCTCGTGTTGGCTACCGGCTTGGATGGCGAAGAAAAGGGCATGCTGCGCATGTCGTTGGTGCGTCGGGGCGAAACCCATGTTCTGGCGGTGCGCTGTGACGATGAGATCGTGATCCAGGCGGTGTATCAGCAGGAACAGCAATTGGATTCGGTATCGGCCGCGGTCGGTGCGGCGCTGGGGTCCACTCCTGCACTGGGTTTCGAGCCGATGACCGCAGCGCAGGCCGAGCTCGCCGAGGTTCCCAACGACCAGGACGGGCGGCGGCACGCACTGCTGGAGTTGGGTGCGCAGCCGCATACCGCGGGTGTCCTCGGTCGGGCGCTCGATGAGGTCGTCCGACGCGCGGAAGTAGTGGTGGTGCAACACCAGGACGGAGTCGAGCTGAAGCCGAAGTACGGTGTGAGTGTGCTGGATACGCTGTCGGGGCGCATTATTGTGACGCCGAGTGTGGCGATGGACGGGGAAGTCCGATCGACATACACACCCGGTGACGACGCGGCGCTGCACGCCGCGATCGTGGGACTCGTCGACCTGTTGCCGGGCCGAAGTTGGTTCGATACCAGCCGGATTGGTTGAACGTCCCGATGGGTTTTTGGAGAGGACGACAGATATGAGCCGAGCGCCGAGTACTAATGGTCATCCGGCCGAGTCCGTCCGACACACGGGCGGTTACGACGCCTTTTTCATGCAGGCAGCCGAGGAGCCGGACAGCGGCCCGGCGACCGGCGGCGTCCCCGCTCGTCCACAACCCGGCTACAGCGAACCCGTGATCGGTGCGCCCGGTCAGTCGATGCCGCAGGTCCCGGCGGGTGCTGATGGTCCGGTGCCACCGCAGGGCACCAGCGCGCCGGACACCGCCGCGCCGCGTACCGCGGCACCGAATGTGGCCGCGCCGATAGCGGATTCAGCACGCGAGAACTATGCGGCGGCGGCTTCGTCGCCCGAGATGTGGGCGGCCCACGGCGGGGCTGAGCCCGCCACCGCTCGGATCACGCAGACCGCATCCGGTTCGGCGAACACATCGAGCGGCAATGCCGGACCCAGCGCCGAAAGACCCAGCGCCGAAACCATGGACACAGCGTGGCAACCCGCGCAGGCGACGAGCTGGGTGCCCGATCGCATCGACCGCACGGCCGCGCCGCAGGTCGAGGTGCTGCCTGCGGCACTGACCTCGATGGATCTGTTGGCCGATATCTCGGCGGCCAATCGGGCCAAGCTGCAATCCAGTACCGGTGTACGCGGCGCGCTGAACAAGGTCGGATTCCGGCTCGGCCTCTCACCCGCCGAACAGCGCGCCGAGGACCGGCGCGCCCGAATCCGGACCCAGCTCAACACCCCCTACCAGATCGCGGTGATCAGTGTGAAGGGCGGCGTCGGCCGCACCACCACCGCCGCGACGCTCGGTTCGGCCTTCGCGGCGCTGCGCCCGGACCGGGTCGTCGCCGTCGACGCGAATCCGGACTTCGGTGATCTGCCGACCCGTACCGCTCCGCACCCTTATGGCCTGACTCTGCGCGATCTGGCGCAGGCCTCGAATCTGGAGGCCTTCTCGACGGTGCAGTCGTTCATGTCGATCAATTCGGCCGATCTCGCCATCATCGCCTCGCCGTGGACCATCGAGGCCAATGAGGCCCTGTCGGGTCGCGAATACGGCACGGCCGTCGAGGTTTTGCGCCGCCACTTCAATCTTCTGCTTGTCGATTGCGGTACGGGCGTGCTGGATTCGGTGACGCTGAGCGTGCTGAAGACCAGCGACGCCGTCGTGGTGGTCACCCCGCCTACCGTCGGCGGGGTGAAAGGTGCGGTGGCCACGTTGAATTGGCTGAGTTCGCACGGTATGCAGCATCTGATCGCCAAATCGGTCGTATCGATCGTGCATCAGCAACCGTCCAAGCCGATCGTCGATGTCGCGGCGATCGAGAAGCTGTTCGCCACCGGGCAGCGCCCGACCTGCATCCTGCCCTATGACGCCCATCTGGCCGAGGGCGGCGAGATCGATCTGCGCCTGGTGGAGAAGGAAACCTTGCTCGCCTTCGAAGAGCTCGCGGCCGGGCTTGCCGATGGATTCCCGAACTATCTGGGTGGCGCCGGCGGCAGCCGGGCCACCGGAGGGTGGCGATGAGTACTGCCGTTGCTTCGCCACCGGGCGCGGCGCCCGCGGCATCCGCCGAGGTAGCGCGCGCCCGGATGGCGGTCCTGGTGTCCAGTTACCAGGTCGACGTGGTGGTGCCGACCAAGTTCACCATCGAGACCTTCATCGATGATCTGCTCGTCGTACTGGCCAACGCCATCGACGACGAGACCGTCGATTTCGCCCCGCCGACCGGACAGTGGAGCCTGGCTAGACCGGGCGAAGCGCCGATGCCTCGCTGGCGCAGCCTGGCCGACCATGATGTCGTCGACGGCACCGTGCTGATGTTGGCCGCGGTCGAATCCGCGGAGGTCTTCACACCGGTCGTGGAGGACATCACTGATGCGCTCGCACTGATCAACGAGCGCGAATTCGCCGAGTTCGACCCGGAGACGGTTGCGGTCGTCGGCCTGACCACCCTGGGTGTCGGCGCGGCGGCCATCGCGGCGATGTTGTCGTTGTCCTGGACCGAATCCGGGTCGATCTGGTGGTACGCGCTGCCCGCGCTGCTGCTCGGCGCGGTGTGCTGGGGCGGCGCGGTGCAAGCGCGCCAGCGGAACTTCTCGCCGCGGATCTGCCTCGGGTTGGCCTTGTCTTCGATTCCGCTGTTGTTCGCGGGTGGCGCGATGCTGGTGCCGCCGGCCTACGGTGAGCCGGGCCCGTTCGCGGCGGCCAATCTGGCCGCCGGATCGGTTGTCGCTGCCGTCGCTGCCGCGGCCATGATGCGCGTGACCAAACTCGGAATCGCGACATTGATGGCGGTCACCGTGCTCGGGGCGACCGTCGCGGCCGCGGCGATTCCGCTGACCTATCTGGATCTGGCGGTGCGCCAGATAGCCGGCGGCGCGGCACTTGTCGGACTGGTGCTGCTCACCGCAGCACCGCGCCTTGCCGTCGTAGTCGCCCGGATTCGGCCACCGGATCTGCCGGACCCCGGCAACGAGGTCAACCCGGCCACGCTGACCGATATCTTCGACGCCGAATCGGCACGCGATGACGCCGAACTCGATTCCGCCGAGGACATCGAACGGCAGCGGGAACAGGCCGGGGCCGGCATCGAAGGCCGAGCCCGACTGGCGGTAACCAGTCTGCGCGGGCTCATCGCCGCGACCTCGGCACTTTTGGCGGGCGCCGTCGTGCTGTCGGCCGCGGTGAGCCCCGGTGGTATTCGGGAGATCGTGCTGGCGGTGGCCGTAGCGGGTCTGTTGGCCATGCGCGCGCGCTGGTTCCCGGACCGGGTACAGGCCATCGCGCTCGTCGTCGCGTCGGCGGTCACTGTGGTCGGCGTCGGGTTCGTGCTGGTCAGTGCGTACGAAACGGCGCCGGCGCGGCTGGTCGTCGTCCTCGTGGTCGGTGTGGCGGCCGTCGCGGCGTGTGTGGCGGCGGTGCGGCTGCCGGGTCGGCGGCTCTCTCCGGTCACCCGCCGGATCATCGATCTGGTGGAGTACGCGCTCATTCTGGTGATCCCGATCATCGCCTGCTGGATCATGGGCATCTATACCGCGATGCGGGCGATCTGATGCGAATCGGCGCAACCGCGATCGCGGTGCTGGCCGGATTCACGCTGATCGCCTCCGCCGCACCGGCTTCGGCGGTGGAACCGCCGCAGGTGATCATCGGCGCGCCCGCTGATGATCCGCCCGGCCCGGAGCTGCCGATGAAGCAGGACAAGGGCTGCTTGGCGACCGGCGTACTGAAGGACAGCGATCTGGCGCGCACGCCGCCATCGGAGTTGACGCTGGATCTGCCGAACGCCCGTGCACTGAGCCGGGGTGCCGGGGTGACCGTCGCGGTACTCGACACCGGCGTCACACCCAATGGCCGCCTGCCCGGTCTGGTCGGCGGTGGTGACTACGTCACGACCGGTGGTGACGGTCTGTCCGACTGCGATGCGCACGGCACCCTGATCGCCGGAATCATCGGCGCCGCATCCGATCCCACGGACGGATTCACCGGAGTCGCTCCGGACGCCAGAATCGTCTCCATTCGGTACCGCTCCGGCGCCTTCAGTGCCGAGCGGCCGAATAACGACGCGGCGCAACAACTCTCGGTGGATATCCGGACGCTGTCCCGGGCGATCGTGCATGCGGCGAATCTGGGTGCCGGCGTGATCACGGTGGCACTGCCGGTCTGCGTTCCGGTGGGACTCGCGGTAGATCAGTCGATACTGTCGGTGGCGATCGGCTACGCCGTACACGTGAAGGGTGCGCTGATCGTTGCGGGTGCTGGCAATGCCGACAGCGGCTGTGATCAGAATCCGGATATCGATCTGACCCGCCCGAGCGACCCGAGGAACTGGCGCGATGTCAAGACCGTCTCCGCGCCGGGCTGGTTCGGTACGGACGTGCTGACGGTCGGTTTCACGACCGCCAGCGGCGCCACCATGCCCGAATCGCTGACCGGGCCGTGGGTTTCGGTCGGCGCACCCGGTACCGCGATCGAATCGCTCGGCCCCGGCGGCACCGGCCTGATCAATGGTGTCGGTGAACCCGGCAAACTGGTGCCGGTCGGCGGCGCGTCGTTCGCCGCCGCGTATGCCAGCGGAGTGGCCGCCCTGCTGCGCTCCCGATTCCCCAATGAAACTCCGACCGAGATCATGGCCCGCATGACCGCCAGCGCGCATGCGCCAGCGCGCGGCATCGATAACGTCATCGGCGCTGGTGTCATCGATCCGCTCACCGCGCTCGGCTACCGCACCGCGCCCAAGCCGCCGATCGGACTGTACCGGTCGTCGGTTCTGGTGATGCCGGATCCGCCGCGTGCCAAGGATCGTCGTCCGCCGTTCGCGGCCGCGGTCGTCATCGTCGCCGCGCTGCTGCTCGGGCTCGGCGCCACCTACGCGAGCTCCGCGGTCCGGAGGCGGCGGTGAGCCTACCGAGTGTTCGGGTAGGCGGTGTCGAACGTGGTCCGTTCGGCGTCGCCGTGATCGGCGGCAGCCTGGTGGTTACCGGGCTGTGGTCGCACACCCCGATCTGGGCGAGCGCGGCGGTGATCACCGTGCTGCTGGTGACCGTTGCGGTCGAGGTGAACGGCCGCACCAGCAGTAGGTGGCTGCTCGACTGGACCGATTACCGGTTCGGCAGGGCCGCCAGAGTCGCGGCGCTGGCCGGTCCGGCGGATGTGCAGGATATCGACGTCGCCGCGGGGGTTTGCGGCATTCGGGCCGAAGGCACCGTGCTCACGGCGATGATCCAACTCGCCCCCAACCTCGACCTGCCGACGGTCATCGCAGAGAAGTCCATCTACACCGAGGACACTGTCCCCGTCGATGCCCTGGTCGGTCTACTCGACCAATTCGGTCTTGCGGTCGATATCGATATCGTGACCACCGGTCAGCGGGTTCGTCCGACCGGTAACTACAGCATGCTCTACGACCAGCTGATCGGTTCTCATCCGGTGGTCGGCCATCGCCTCACGTGGTTGGTGGTCCGGCTGGATATGGAGCGGAATCTGGATCTGCTGCAGCGGCGCGGATTGGTCGCGATGGTCGCGCCGCGGGCGTTGGCCACCGCGGCACATCGCATCGCGGGCCGATTGCGCGAACGCGGTATCGCCGCGCACGCACTGCCCGCGGCGGCGATGCAGGAGGCCACCAGAGTGCTGCACGCTGGCGTCGAACTGGGCGATCTGCGGGAGACCTGGACTTGTATGGAGTCCTCGGTGCCCGGGCGCTCTGTGACCAGCTTCCTGATCGACTGGACGCGCATGGACGGCGCGGGCCTGGATGATTGCTGGTCGTGGAACCGCGGCCGGACCACGTTGGTGGTCAGCCTCACCGATGCCATGGCCGGGCCGCGCGCGCTCGCACGGTATATCGGCCCGCCGGTCACGACCGATCCACCGGAGTATCTGCGTCGGTTGACCGGTAGGCAGGCCATCGCATTGCTGGCCACCATGCCGACCGGGACATCGATCCGTGCGGTACCCGCCGATGAATCGGGCCGCGATATCGCCCCCGATGAGCTCCTTGCGGATCTCACCATCGCAATCGGTCCCAATGGCCAGATTCTCGGTTCCATCAGCGGTCAGCCGCGTCATACCTTGGCGTTGCCGCTGTTCGACCCGGCCCGCTACAACCCGCGTCGGCGCACCATCGATGTGCATGCAGACCTGCCGGTGGCACAGCAGATCGTCTTGCGTGCCATGGTGGTCGGCGCGGACGTCGAAGTCCATTCGGTGCGCCCGCACCGCTGGTGGCAGCTGGTCGCCGCGGTCGGTGATCCGGAGTCGCTGCGCCTTGCTCCGGAGGCCGGCGCGAATGCCGCTGCGGGACAAGCTGGTTCGGGTCCGCCGTCCTCGGCGACGATCACCGTCTTCGATAATCTGCCGCCGCAGGTATCGACCGCGCACACCACCGTCACCATCAGCGAGCCCGGCGGGCCGCGGCGGCGATCGGTCGATCTGGCGATCAACCAGGTCAGCGCGACCGCGGTGGATGTCAGTATTCCGATGCGAACCGTGCGCGTCGATTTGATCGAGCCGCGCGGTGAGACCCGCTATTTCGATTCCGCCGCCGAACAACCCGCGATCACCGCGGGTGGCAATGGCGCCACGCCAGGGCCAGACGTTCGGCGCATGAGCTGATCGGAGACAGGTAGTGTCTATCAGCGTGGTTGTGGACTCCCAGCCGAATGACGGCGAATTTGTGCAGGAGGATAGTGGGGAGGCACTGACCCCGAGACAGGCCGCGGTAGCGATCTTCTCGAGTCGGCTGTCGGAATTGATCGCGGAATCGGTGGTATCGACCGAGGACGGCTCGACGCGGTCGCTGACGCTCTATTCGCTCGCTCAGCACCTGGAACAGGCGTACCCGGATGTTCCGGTCTCCCAGTCGGGTCTGTACCGGCTCATTCATGGGGACGCGGTACCCCGGCTCGATCTGATTATTGCCTTGGCGCGGGTATTCGACGTACCGCCGGAACATTTCGTCACCGAGCAGAAGAAACGCTGATTGCGTTATTCCCGCCAGCGGGAATAACGCCGAGTCGAGGTGCAGGCCGGTCTGGATACGATCCGGACCATGGCTGCCGAGGACCCGGGAGATGCGTTTCTCCGCCATCGAGGCGCGGTCCTGGAGGCGCTGCTCTCGGATCCGGCGTTCGGCGATAACAATCCGGCCACCGGTTCTGTGCTGAGCGGACCCCTGGTCGGCGATCCGGGACTCGGGGAACCGGGTTTCGGCGGCGATCCGTTCTCCAGTGCGGCGATGGCAGCCGGCGCTGCCCAAGGCGCTCTGCCCGACGCGGATCCGCCGCCGCGGCGATCCTCTGATGGGCCGAAGGCCAGTGAGCGGATCATTGCGCTGTTGAACGGGCAGCAGCCGGATGCCGCACCGGCACTGGATTTTTCAGCGGACTACTCCGATGTCTCGGCAAAGCCGGCGCCGCCCGAAGAATCCGCGCGGTCCGCGTCCGGGTCGTCGAAGGCGCGTGGGCCCGATGCCGCGGAGCGGATCGCCGTGCTGGCGAAGAAGCTCAAGAATCCCAAGGTCGCGTTGGCGATCTGCGGCGTCTTGGCCCTTTTGCTCATCATCGCGCTGGTTTCTACCGGTGGGAAGGACGATTCGCAGGCGCCGGATCGTATTGCGGTCATCACTGCGTCGGCGACCGCGGCGGCCCCGACGTCGAAGCCGGAAGCCGCCACGGCCCCTTCCGGAACGATCACCGTGAAATCCGCGACCGCCAACTGCCCGCCGGGCAGTACGCCGGGTATGGACGCCTTCAGTGGGCAGAAGGGCAAGGCCTGGTCATGTGTGCGCGCGTACAAGGTCGACGGGCAGGTGCTGACCATCGATCTCGGCAAGACCTATCAGATCGATTCGATCGGCATCGTCCCCGGCTGGGACAGCGTCGGTAGCGATGGCGTGGACCAATGGACGAAATTCCGGACCGCCAGCCGGGTCTCGTATAAGTTCGACGATCCGAACAGGACCAGCTACACCCAACAGACCCTGGATCAGCGCACCCTGGTCGTCACCAAGTTCGAGGTTCCCGTGCAGGCGTCCAAGATCGTGCTGACAATTCAGGAATCGAAGGGTGATCCGACTATCAATACGACCGCGATTTCCTCCATCGTGATCACCGGACATTGAGGCCGCTGTCATGTCAGTAGCCGAGTTGGTCTGCCAGTATTGCTCACACCGCAATAGCGGTAATCCGGCGCAGTGCGGGCATTGCGGTGCGCCGCTGTCCGCTGTCCATCGGCTATCGGGCCTGGCCGGGCAGACGGAGCGGGTCGTCGCGGGGGCTGAGCGGGCCGCCGCGGCCACCGGGAGCGCGGTGGCGGGCGCGGAGAATGCCGTGGCGGGCGCGGAAAAGATTGCCGCCGAACAGTATCCGCGATGGCAGTGGGGTGCGGCGATCGCCGGCGTCGTGACCACGGTCCTCGGTCTCGGCTTCGCGGTCGTCCGTTCGTGTTCGGCGCCGCTGACCGCGCTGCCCGATGTGGGTATCGATCAGGCGCTGCCGAGCCAATTGCGTGTGGCCACCTCCTGTCAGCGGATCGATTCCGCGTCCGAGACCTGTGTCATCCGGGCGAATGACCCGCTGCTCACGGGCGGTATCACCGGTGGTAAGGATTTGACGCTGTCGGTGGCATTGGATCCGCCCGACCGCCGGGTCGATACCGTGCGCAATTGGCGAACGGCGGGTGGAACCGTTCTGGCCGACGGTGTCGTCTTCGTGGCGATCGGGCCGGCGGCAACCCTTCGGTACGCGAATACCCTTGTCGGACTTCGGGTCGAGACGAGTGCCTTCATCGGGCGTGCGGCGGCGCAGACCTTCATGGCGCGTGCCGGTCTAACCCCGTGACCGACCGGATTCCGGTCGGGCAGTGTGCTTGACCAGTGCTGATCTCTTTCAAGAATATGTTACGCATTTAACGTGCCGCTATACAACGGCACATCAAACCATGTAAGGTATGGAAACCGTACGGTTACGGGCTCAGATCTCGGGAAGGCACGAGTCGATGGTGGCAACCACCCAGCAGACGATTTCATTCAAACGGTTCCGCGATGATCCGACCGACTTAGAGGCGGCCTACTTCCGCTGGATCCAGCCGGGCGCTACCGCGCCGACGATCACCGATCGGGCTGAACAGATCTTCCGTAACCACCTGGAGCTGGCGGCAATCCGCATGCCGGGTGTGGCGATCACCAGGGTGTACCGCCCCGAGGATGGCAGCGGACTCGGCGCGGCCATCCAGATCGTCAACGACGATATGCCGCTGTTGGTCGACTCGGTGACCACGGCGCTGCGCCGCCTCGGCGTGGCGGTGACCGAGGTCGTCCATCCGGTGTTCGAAGTCGCGCGCGATCGGCGCGGGCGGCTGCGGGCGATCGCGCCCAAGGAGCCCGACGCGGTTGCGGCGGATGGCAACCACAGTGTCGCGGAGTCCTGGATCCATGTGCAGCTGAGTCCGTCCGTCGGCACCGCGCTGCTGGATCGGATCGATCGCGAACTGCCCGCCCTGCTGCGGGTGCTGCGCAAGGTCGTCGACGACACCCCGGGCATCGCCAACGCCTTGGTCGCACTCGCGGGTCGGCTCGACCATATCGCGCACCGCTCCGATGATCCGGAGGTGCCCGAATGCGCGAAGTTGTTGCGCTGGTTGGCCGACGGGCATTTCACCGGCCTGGGTTACGGGTACTACCGCGGCGGCCGGACCGAGGATGGCGCTGAACCACGGCAGGTGCCGGGTACCGGTCTCGGTGTGCTCTGGAACGGATCGAATGTCGATCTCGACGTCCCCGTACTCGGCACCACCCGGCCGGTGCTGCGGCTGGCCAATGGATCGGTGGATTCGCTGATCCCCGGATCGGGTGAGCTCTACTTCGTGAGCGTCGCTGATTACGGTAACGGCGTCGGCCAGGTGCAGGGCGAGCATGTGTTCGTCGGCACGTTCACGGTGACCGGCCTGCACGAGAACATCCTCGATATCCCGGTGATCTCCCGCCGCGTGCACCAGGTCATCGAATGGGCTGGTTTCGAACTGAATTCGTTCTCCGGGCAGGCGATGCTGGAGATGATGCAGTCGTTCCCCCGGGTGGAGTTGTTCTCCACCGATGCCAGGCGGCTCTTCGAAACCGTTTCCGCGGTCATGAATTTGGGGCTGCGCAGGCAGGTTCGGCTGTTCATTCGGCGCGACGGGCGCAGCGGTGCGGTCTACTGCCTGGTCTATCTCCCGCGCGATCGCTATTCCACCGAGGTCCGGGTCCGCATGGAGGAGATCCTGCGCGCGGAGTTCGACGGCGAACAGGTCGCGTACTCGGCCAGGGCGAGCGAATCCGAGTTGGCCGTGGTCTATTTCACCGTGCATCGCGGTCCGGATGCGGAATCGGCCGATATCTCCGAATCGAACCGGGAGCGCGTCCAGGAACTGCTCTTCGCGACCACTCGGAGCTGGGCCGACCGCGTGGCGGCGGCGGCGACCGGCGTGCCCGCGGTGTCGTCGAAGGTCGCCAATGTCTATGCGGGCGCGTTTCCCGTCGGGTATCAGCAGGAATACGAACCGGAGCAGGCGCTGGTCGATCTGCAGCGGCTCGAACCGCTCGCCGACGGCGAGATCGACACGAATCTCTATCGGCACGCCGAATCGCCGTCGGGGGAGTGGCGATTCACCCTCTATGTGGCCGGTGCGGGGGTCTCGCTCAGCCGCGTGCTGCCGGTGCTGCAGAGTCTCGGTGTCGAGGTGGTCGACGAACGGCCGCACCGCATCAGCCTGCCCGACGGCGCCCAGAAGTGGATCTACGATTTCGGGCTGCGCGTCCCGGCGGCGCTGCTGCGCACCGCGATCGATGCCGACCTCGAGGCCGATCTGAGTAGCCCCGCCGACCAGCCGTTGGCCGATGGCAGTGTGCGGCAACACTTTCCGGCGGCATTCGCGGCCATGTGGAGCGGCAGCGCCGAGGTCGACTCGCTCAACGAACTGGTGCTGCGGGCCGGACTGCACTGGCGCCAGATCGCGATGCTGCGCGCCTACGCCAAATATCTGCAGCAGGCCGGATTCGCCTACACCCTGGGCAATATCGCTCGGGTGCTGCTCGCGCAGCCGACGATGGCCCGGTTGTTCACCGAATTGTTCGACGCCTACTTCGATCCCGAGGGTGTCGGTGCGGTGGCCTCGGCGCGGGCGGCCGGAATCTCCGAGCGACTGCAGGCCGAGATCGACGCGGTCGTGAGCCTGGACGCCGACCGTATCCTGCGGGCGGTCCTCGGTCTGATCACCGCGACCCTGCGCACCAACTACTACCGCCGCGATGCGGACGGTAATGCCCCTGAGTACTTGTCGTTCAAATTCGATCCGCACGCCATCACCGAATTGCCCAGGCCACGACCGCAATTCGAGATCTTCGTGTACTCCCCTCGGGTCGAGGGCGTACATCTGCGCTTCGGTCCGGTGGCGCGTGGCGGGTTGCGCTGGTCGGACCGTCTGGAGGACTTCCGCACCGAGATCCTGGGTCTGGTGAAGGCGCAGGCGGTGAAGAACGCGGTCATCGTTCCGGTCGGCGCCAAGGGCGGTTTCGTGGTCAAGCGGCCGCCCGCGGTCACAGGCGAGCCGACCGCGGATCGGCAGGCACTGCTGACCGAGGGGATCGCCTGCTATCGCACCTTCATCTCCGGCCTGCTCGATCTGACCGATAACGTCGATCACGCCTCCGGCGATGTGCTGCCGCCCGAGCAAGTGGTCCGCCGCGACAGTGACGACACCTACCTGGTCGTCGCAGCGGACAAGGGCACTGCGACGTTCTCTGATATCGCCAATGATGTTGCGGGACAGTACGGTTTCTGGCTCGGCGACGCCTTCGCCTCCGGTGGTTCGGTGGGTTACGACCACAAGGCGATGGGCATCACTGCCAAGGGCGCGTGGGAAAGCGTCAAGCGGCATTTCGCCGAGATGGATATCGACACGCAGACAACCGATTTCACCGTGGCCGGTGTCGGCGATATGAGCGGTGACGTCTTCGGCAACGGCATGCTGCTGTCCGAACACATCCGCCTGGTGGCGGCGTTCGACCATCGGCACATCTTCCTGGATCCGAATCCCGATGCGGCGAAGTCGTTCCGGGAACGGCAGCGGATGTTCGCACTGCCGCGCTCGTCGTGGGCGGACTACGACAAGTCGCTGATCAGCGCGGGCGGCGGCGTGTACGACCGGTCCGCCAAGGCGGTGCCGGTCAGTCCCCAGGTGCGTGCGGCACTGGGCCTGGATCCGAGCGTGACCACGCTGTCTCCGCCGGAAATGATCCGCGCGATCCTGCTCGCCCCGGTGGATCTGTTCTGGAACGGCGGCATCGGTACCTATATCAAGGCGTCCACCGAGTCGAATGTCGACGCCGGTGACAAGTCCAATGATGCGGTGCGTGTGGATGCGAACCAGTTGCGCGCCAAGGTGATCGGCGAGGGCGGCAACCTCGGTGCGACCGCCCTCGGCCGCATCGAATACTGCGCGAACGGCGGCCGGATGAACACCGACGCCCTGGACAATTCGGCGGGCGTCGACTGCTCCGACCACGAGGTCAATATCAAGGTGCTGCTCGATGCGGTCATCTCCAGCGGTGAGCTTGCTGCCGCCGATCGCACCGAACTGCTGGCGGCGATGACCGATGAAGTCGCTGAACTCGTGCTGCGCGACAATATCTCGCAGAACTTCCGGATGGGTCTCTCGCGCGCCCAGTCGGTGCCCCTGTCCGGCGTGCATCGCAGGCTGATCGCCGACCTCGAGTTGCGGCGCGGCGTCGACCGACGGCTCGAGGCACTGCCCGCGGACGCCGAGTTGAAGAAGCGGACGGCGGAGGCGCGCGGGCTCACCTCGCCGGAACTGGCTAATCTGCTTGCGCACGTGAAGCTTTCGCTCAAGGACGATTTGCTGGCCGGGGATCTGCCGGATAACGCGGCCTTCGCGTCGGTGCTTCGGTCGTACTTCCCGAAGCCACTGCGGGCCCGGTTCGCCGACGCGATCGGCCGGCATCCGCTGCGCCGCCAGATCGTGGCCACCATGGTGGTCAACGATGTGGTGGACCACGGCGGCATCACCTACGCGTTCCGGCTGGCCGAGGAGGCGGGCGCGAGCACCGAGGACGCGGTGCGTGCCTTCACCGTCGCGACCGAGGTGTTCGATCTGCACACGCTCTGGCAGCGCATCCGGACCACGCCGATGCCGACGGCGGCGCGCGACGCACTCGAGCGGGAGACCAGGCGCACCCTCGATCGGGTGTCCCGCTGGCTGCTGACCAGCCGCCCGCAACCGATCGCCATCGGCGCCGATATCGCCCGCTACCGCGATGGTGTGCGCAAGCTGGCGGGGCAGATGCTGCCCGCTCGGCTTCCCGCGGCTCATGCCGAGGATCTGGCGACGCATGCGCGCGCCGCCGTCGAGTATGGTGCGCCAGCGGAATTGGCCGAGGAGGTGTTCCGCCTCATCCACCTGTTCCCGCTGTTGGACATTATCGACGTGGCCGATATCGCCGACCGGGATGCGGAGGAGGTCGCGGTGCTCTACTACGCGCTCGATGACCACTTCCACATCGAGCGACTGCTGACCGCGGTGAGCAATCTCGCGCGCGACGACAGGTGGCGCACGCTGGCCCGGCTCGCGCTCCGCGACGATCTCTACGATTCGCTGCGTTCGCTGACCCTGGACGTGCTGACCGGATCCGAACCGCACGAGAGCGCCGCGGCGAAGATCGCCGACTGGGAGTCGGTCAACCGCTCCCGGTTGGCCCGCGCCGGTGCGTCGCTCGGGGAGATCTTCGCCTCGGGCACCCACGACCTGGCCACCCTGTCGGTGGCCGCACGGCAGGTGCGCAGCATGGTCAGCAGTGGGGAATCCGCTGCCACAGCGGCTGTTTCGAGCTGAACCACGGATGCCGGGATCCAGCCGAGCGCTGGATCCCGGCATCGTTGCACCGCCGTCCCGGCAGACGGTTACCCATCGTCCCCGCGAATGCCGGGATCCAACTCCGCAGCGGATCCCGGCATTCGCGGGGACGATGGTGTCCGCGGGCAAACTCCGAAATCGACGATGACCGCCGGGTTTGCTTGTCGGACAAGCAGTCCAGAGTCCGCAGCCGATCAGCGGTCACTCACTTCCGACGATCTGCTGATTTCAAGGCCGACAACCAGGTACCGGCCGAGGTGCTGGTAGAACTTCAGTCCAAGGCCCAGTCCGGTGACATGGGCGCCGAAATGCAATCCGCGGCGAGCCTCGTGTCGAGCGGTGTGGACACCTGGTCGAACCTCTTCAGCGGAAAGTCGTCGAACTCGGGCCTGGTGTCCAGCCACCTGGACAAGATGATCACGGAGAACCGCGACGCGATCCGGGCCGCCGTGGCAGGCGACCCGGACTGCGCACGGCCGTCCACGAGCTAGCTTGTGACCCAGCAGTGGAGGGAGCCACGTATGGCCATGGAACCCGACCAGGACAACCCGTTCTACGAGACTGACGAGCGAGCCCCGGTCTCGCGCGGTGAGTTTGCGCGGAAAGTGGGCTGGGGCGCGCTCGCCGTGTCGACCGCCATCCTGCGCGACAAATTGCTCCAAGGCGCGGCTCTCTTCTCGTTCATCCTGCTGGTTTACGGCGTGATGTCCAAATATCCCGTCATGGTGGCCGCCTGCGTCACCTGCGGAATCTGCGGACTGGTGCTATTCGTCGTCGCGTTGAAGCAGAAATGGTCCGCCATCCGCCAGTGGCTTCTCATTGCAGCGCTGTTTACGGTGAACATCGCGCTGATCGTCGCTGCGTCGAAGCTGGGCACGCGGTAACCCACCAGCTCTCAGCGTCCCGCTGACTGTCACGCCTCGCCATCGCGACGAAACTGCACGATGACGACCCAGAGCCAGTACTCCTAGCTGCGATTCAAAGCTGGTAAGGACATAGCACTGGTCAGCTGTCGGCTCGGGTGCCGCAGTCGCCGCAGAACTTCGCGCCCGCGGTCAGTTCGGCGCCGCAGCCGCCGCAGTGGCGCGGACGCACGGCGAGGGGTCGGATCCAGTCATTCGAAGCGCGGGCTTGTTGACTGCCAGCGGTCTTCGGCATCGCGGAAGCCTTGGGTGACGTGGTCGATCCAGGCAGTGAAGTGTGCGGTGAGATCTGTTGGGGTGGTGGGGCGGACAGTGCGGTGTCGGCCGCAGAGTTCGGTATAGCGACCGTCGTCCGCGATGTCGTGCCATTGGATGGTCGTGATGGGTTCGTCGAGTCTGTCGACGGGGCCGGTGTATAGCAGAGCGGAGCCGCCGCCGTCGGCGGGGCGATGCAGGAATTGCTGGTAGCGATCGCGCGAGGTGTCGGGTTCGAGGTGGCTGTTGGGTTGGCCGCTCAGGTCGTCGGGGTGGAAGGTGGCCTGCGGGTGGGTGCCGGGTTTGCAGGGTGGAAGGCAGCGGACGAGTTGTGCGGGGAGGCGGTCGACAGGGAACAGGCGGCAGTCGATGGGCCCGTTGGCGTCGCCGAAGGTGGTTTGGGCCAGTGACATTGCGTGGTGGTCGGTGCGGGCGCCCACTATGCGGTAGACGTGGACGTCGCCGTGGGGGTTTTTGTGTTGGGTTGTGCCGCCGAAGATTTGGATGCGGATCGTCGAGGTGGTCAGGGTGTGCAGGGCGAGTTGGATCTGTTCGAGTTCGTCGGGGGAGTAGCGCTCGCGCATGGTGACGCGGTGGGCGTCGAAGTCGTCGCGGTAGGCGAAGCGGCTGGTGAAGCGGAGTGGATTGGGGAAGCGGTCGTTCGCGGGGCCGAACCAGAGCGCGGCGAAATCGTCTGGTTCCCAGGTCCATTCGGCCATGTGTAAGATCCGATCGATGTTGGGGTGCGATGGGTGTTGATTCACCAGGGTTTGCCCCAGAGTCGGTGTTGTCGTGCCGAATCGGGGTGGATGCGTCCGGCCGCGACCAGCGCATCGAATGCGGCGTGCTTACGGGCGCAGTCGTGCTCGCGGTGCAGTTGCATCGCCACATGGGCGTCGGCGACGGTGAAGGGTTGATCAGGCGGGCCGCACGTCCACGCCTTCGGCCATTCGACCGGGCGTAATCGGCAGCGACGTTCGACGGGCCGGTCGCGGCGTGGCCGGTTGATCGGCCACACACACGCCACCCCGACCATCGCGAACGCACAGCCCACGACGACCGCGAGGATGCTGTGCACAATCTGCCACGCGCCCATAGCCGTTCACCTCTCGCCGCCGTTGCAGTGGGACGTCGGCGGTAGTGCCAGTTGGGCGAGCCCGTCGAGCACTTGGTGCAACGTCCGGAGTTCGGGTATGCCCTCGGGGAGGGGGCGGTCGGTGGTGTCGATAGGGAAGTCGATACCGCGCAGTCGGGCGCGTTCGCGCGGGCTCAGCTTCGCTGGCGTGATCCGGCCATACCGCACGAGCGTGTAGTACGCGACCCGCTTCCACGCGCACCGCGAGATCCGGCACGCACAGTGTCGGCGCATCTGCGCGTGCGCCAATTCGACCTCGGCGAAGCCGCAGATGTTCGGCGGGGTGAGCAGAGCATCTGCGTTCATCACGCTGCCCCCATCTCGCCGCCGGATGCGCGCTGTGCGGAGCGCACCCAAGTGCCTTGCGGGCAAACGGTTTCCAGGTCGAACCCCGCGTCGCAGATCAACGCGGGCCGGCAGTCGACGTGACCGAGGTCGAAGACAACGATTACCTGGACGTCGACGCCGGCCGCTATGCCGAGCGCGTACGCGATCGGATCGTCGATATCGGCCGGTGGTCGAACCGTGTACACGTACTGATAGCCGAGTGTGTTCGCGTGCCGCTGGACGTCGAGGGCGTGGCGTGGCGCGTGCAGGCCTGATACGTCATTGCGAACGAAGCCAATGGCTTTCGGCTTGTCGCCCGCAGTGATCGTCTGCGGCGGCTCGATGGTTTGCGGGTTAGTCATGGCTCCCCCGGAACTTGGTCGGTGTGCTGGTTTGTGGGCGTCCGGAGCGTTGTTGTGTGGCTGGTGCGCTCGCGACCGCCACTCTCTAGGCGCTTACTCAGCTCACACCCATACAATTGAATACGCAATCTCCGAGCCCAAAATTATTGACTATGAAAAAACGGAGTGCTACACCTTCAGGTAAGTGTTTCGCCTGATCAAGACACGGAGGTTATTCTCATGCCCGCAAAACCTGCCGCCCCGTCGGTCCCGCGTCGTCAGGTTGCGCGTGTCCTGACGAAACTGCACCGAGAGTCCGGTCTCTATATCAAGGACGTGGCCGAACAGGTGAACCTTCACCACGCCACCGTTACGAAGATGCTCAAAGGGCAGCCGTGCAAGCTCAAACCGATCTACATCGACAAACTCTGCGAGATCTACCATGCGACACCCAGCACCAGGACGAACCTGAAAACCCTTGCCGCAGAAGCTGAATCGGCTCGGGGCTGGTGGCACGACTTCGAGGATGCTGCGTTGCCCGACAAGCTGGGGATGTACATCGTTCTCGAAGGTACCGCCAGCGGCCTCGCGATATACCAGAGCGCCCGCATCCCCGGGTTGCTGCAAACCGCGGAGTACGCCCGCACCCTACTCCGAACCAGCCCGGTCCTCACGCCAGAGGAAGTCGAACGGCATATCGAGGTCCGGATGCGCCGACAGGACGTTTTGACCGAATCTCAGCTGCGACTGGACGTGATACTTGACGAGAGTGTGATTCACCGACTCCTGGGCGACCCTCAACTCGCGGCCGGTCAGCTGCACCGCATCATCGCAGTCTCCGCGCTGCCCAATGTCAGTGTTCGGCTCGTGCCGTTCGACGCCTGCATCTATCGCGGCACCGAGACAGCCCACTTCATCATCCTCGAGTTCGCGGGGACTGCCGACCTCGAAGCGGAACCTCCAGTCGTGTTCCTCGAAGCCGGAGTCGGGAGCTCTCTTTACATTGATAGGGCGGAGCGAGTGGACTGGTACCGTCGATCTTGGGCCGACATCGAACGGTCCGCATGGAGCGCGACCAAGACTCGTGCTTACCTGTCCAAGATCGTGAAGGAGTTACCTCGGTGAGCGTTTTGAACGCCGAGTGGTTCAAGAGTAGCTACAGCCAAGAGCAGGGTGAATGCGTCGAAGTCGCCTTCCTTGACCACGGGATGGTCGGAATGCGCGACAGCAAGAATCCGACCGGCCCGGCGTTGGTCTTCACGCCCGGCGAATGGGATGCCTTCACTGCGGGCGTCACCGACCGAGAGTTCGACCGACGTCCCTGACCCTGGCACGATACCGAGCACCGCAGCGACCCCATCGTGACGAGCCAACTGTCGCGATGGGGCTTTCTGTCTGTCTCTACCTCGGTCAAATCAGCACTCGCACATAGCTTCTGGTTTTCTGACCGGCGTTTTGTGGAGAGTCGATGCGCGACAGCGTCGAAGGTGTGTGGGAGCCGGTAGCCTTATAGTCCCGGCCAGGAGAAGATCTTCGCTTGGGCGGGTGCCTGCTGCGGCAGATTCGCTTCCAGGTCTTGGTATTTCGCAGCCTGCTCGGTGTCGACACCGGTGATGCGTTCACGGACAGTGTGGAACAGGGTTTGGAAGTCTTCGATGACCTTGTAGTGCGATTCCATCACCGCGTAGACGCTGTTCTCCGAGCCCTGGGACTTTTCTCGCCACCGCTTGACCATCGTCTTGGCGGAGATCAGGTCTCGGTCGTCCTGCAAGGTGAAGGTATCACCGAGACCCCACTTCTCCTGCTGAGAGACCTGGGTCATTTCGCGCTGAATCTTCCGGATCTGGTCCTTGAAATATTCGCAGTCGCGGTCGATATAGACGAACTTCTCGAGATCCATCCGCACTGTGAGCCGACCTTCGCGCGCCTCGGTGATCAGGTTCGCCAATGGGCTCTCTGGAGTCTTGTCGTCGTTTGCCATATGTCCCCTCCCAGGTCGTTCCGCGGATCAGTCAGGCGGTGGCAGGCAGGCTGGGCACAACCTTCTCGGCCAATCCACGAGCGAGCACGCACGAGTCGATGCTGCCGGTGTCGCGGTTCGACGGCGGATTGTTGAGATTGAACTCCAGACTGCCGCCCTTCATCTCGACATCCAAGGTGCATGCCTCTTTGATGAAGGGGCCGTCGAACTGGCGGGTCGAGATCGCGCGCCTGCTGTTGATGGTGAACTCGGTGGCTTCGGGAAAGTTGCGGCTGCGGATGACATCGATGGTGAGGTTCGTGGTGCGGATGCTTACCGAATAGCCGTTGGAGCGCACCCATGCGCATCCACGCCACTTGACTCCACCGCCCGCTTCGCTGTTGTCGGAGTCCTTGCCGTGCAGCTTTTCCGAGTCCAGCACGCTTTGCGGAACGTCCTTGCATGGGTCGTAGCTATTCGGTGCATTGGCAGCCAGCGACGGCCCGCCGCTCGTAGAAGTGGAGACCGGTTTCGCGTCTCCGTCAGTCGATGACCCACACCCCGAAAGCAGGACAACAGTACCGAGCGTGAAGACAGTGCCGCGCAGTGTGTTCCCCCTGCTGATCATGCATTCCTCCTGGTCGCCGGCGGTGTCGACGGCATCGATCCTGCCCGGCCCGGCTCCCGCCCCCTGTTCAATTGCTTCGACCGTACCGGCCGCTTGATCCGCCTACAAGCGGCACACGAGCGAGTTCCCCGCCGCAGCGGTCGCAGCCTCGGTATGCCGCCGAGACGGTTCGTCCTGACGTTGATAGGTATGCGCCAGGAGGGAGCGGGTTGTGTTGCCGCAAGATGTATGGAGGCCGGTCAGCTTGCGGCGGCCGTGCCGCAGCTGCCGCAGAACTTCGCTCCCGCGGTCAGATCCGCTCCACATTCGGTGCAGTGTCTCGGTCGGGGCGCCAGTGAGTCACCGCAGTTCGTGCAGAACCGAGCGCCCGCCGAATTGGTGGTTCGGCATCCGGCGCACACCGGCTGTGCTGTGGGTTGGGTCGGTGCGGGGGAGTGCTGCTGCCACGGGTTGGTCGGCGCCTGCTGCTGGATGGCGTTCAAACCCAGTGCCGCGCCCAGGAATCCGTCGCCGCCGCCGTTGCCGTGGGCGAAGCCCTGGCCGGCACCGAGCGCCAATTCGCCTGCCGCATAACGTTGGAAGTCTCCGGCCAGTCGAATGTAGGTGACATCCTTGGCGAGTCGCTTGATGCGGTCCGCATCCTCCGGCGCCAGGGTGATATCGAAGTTCCCCAAGCGCGCGATGCGCAGGCCGTACTCGTAGAGCGTCAGGTTGGTCTGGCGCACCACGGCGGCCTCGATCGACTCCAGCTGCCCGGATAGGCCGAGCACCGGCCAGTCGCCCCGGGAAATACCCTGTGTGACAGCGACTTTCATGGACTTCAGCAGCAGGTCCGAGCACCAGGACTTCACCGTCGCCGGGGCGCCCAGATCGGTCGTCCCGGCCAGCGAGGTGACCAGTTCGGCCGGATCCCGCACCGACAGCGCGAATTCGCCGAAGACCCGTAGCGTCACGACCTGTTCGCTGACCGGATCGGCGATATCGGCCAGCCGCCCACCGAACTTGATCCCCGCGAACTCCCGGGTGGAGACGAAATACAGCTCGGCCCGGTAGAAGTTGTTGCCGGTGAGGGTATCCACCATGGCGCCGAGTACCGGGAGTTCATCGGCATCGATCCGATGCCGCCCGGGCCCCATCGCGGCCAGGACCTGGCCGGACTTGACGAACAGGGCGATCTCGTCGGCGTTGACGATGGCCCGGCTGTAGCGGCGGATATTGACATCCGGCCACTTGTAGACCAGTTGGTTCTTACGGTCTTCGGGGACCGCGATGAACTCCCGTTCGAACCATGCCATGTGCGCACTCCATCAGCCGAGAACGTATCCAGCGTACCGATATTCAGCGGCACGATCAACCAACTGCCAGGTCAGAGTGGGTGGGACCGTGGTGCTTCGTTTCTGCGGGGTTACGACTCGCCGTTCCCTATTGAACGTGCCGTTGAATAGCGTTACATTAAGCAGCGATATGATCGCCGTCACGTGAAAGGCTTCACCATGACAACCGTTCAACACTCCGCGGAAGTGCCGGCGCCCGCGGATGCTCTGCATGCTGAGGATGCGGGCTATCACAAGGCGTTGCGCCCGCGCCAGCTGCAGATGATCGCGATCGGTGGCGCGATCGGAACCGGACTGTTCCTGGGTGCCGGTGGTCGGTTGCACACTGCCGGTCCCGGACTGTTCATCGTGTACGCGGTTTGTGGCATCTTCGTGTTCTTCATCCTGCGGGCGCTGGGCGAGCTGGTGTTGCATCGTCCGTCCTCCGGATCGTTCGTTTCCTATGCGCGTGAGTTCTATGGCGAGAAGCTGGCTTTCGCGGTCGGGTGGATGTACTTCTTCCACTGGTGCATGACCGGCATCGTAGACATCACCGCGATCGCCACCTATGTCCATTTCTGGGGAGCCACCGAGGCGATACCGCAGTGGTTGATCGCGCTCGTGGCCTTGGCCATCGTGGTCAGCATCAACCTGATCTCGGTGAAATGGTTCGGTGAGCTGGAGTTCTGGGCCGCGCTGATCAAGGTCATCGCGCTGGTCGCCTTCCTGATCGTCGGCACCATCTTCCTCGGGGGCCGGTTCAAGCTGGATGGGGAGACCACCGGTTTCAGCGTGATCTCCGACCATGGTGGCCTGTTCCCGACCGGGCTGCTGCCGCTGGTCACCGTTACGACTGGTGTCGTATTCGCCTATGCTGCAGTGGAATTGATCGGCACGGCGGCCGGTGAGGCCGAGAATCCGGAAAAGATCATGCCGCGGGCCATCAATTCGGTCATCGCCCGGATCGCGCTGTTCTACGTCGGATCGCTGGTACTGCTCGGGCTGCTGCTGCCCTACATCGCCTTCAAGTCCGGTGAGAGCCCGTTCGTTACGTTCTTCTCCAAGCTCGGTATCGGCGGCGCTGGCTCGGTCATGAACCTGGTGGTGTTGACGGCGGCTTTCTCCAGCCTGAACGCGGGCCTGTACTCGACCGGCCGCATCCTGCGGTCGATGTCGATGAACGGCAGCGCGCCGAAGATCGCCTCGCGGATGTCCAGTGGCGGTGTGCCCTACGTCGGCATCCTCGCCACCGGTGCGATCGCGTTGATCGGCGTCGGGCTCAATGCGATGGTGCCGGACAAGGCCTTCGAGATCGTGCTGAACATGTCGGCCCTCGGCACGATCGCGGCCTGGGCGGCGATCGTGGTCTGCCAGCTGCAGCTGTGGCGCTGGTCGAAGAAGGGGCTGGTGGAACGTCCGTCGTTCCGGTTGGTCGGTGCGCCCTACACCAGTTACGCCACGCTGGTGTTCCTGGTGACGGTGATCCTGCTGATGGCATTCAGCGACAGCGTCGAACAGCGCGGCGCGGTGATCGCCATGGTGGTCGTCGTGGTTCCGGCGTTCATCGGCGGGTGGTTCGTGGCCCGCAAGCGGGTGCTGCAAGTCGCCCAGGAGCGTGAGGGCATCACCGGTCAGTTCCCGGTGCTGGCCGAGCGCCCGCCGCGCCTGCGCGATGGTGAGCCGGTCGTCATCCTCGACGAGCCCGACGACAAGTAAACCGATCTCCGCCCCGGACAACATGTCCGGGGCGGAGCTATTCCCATAGCAGGGAATAAGGAATACGCGCGGTGGCGGACGGCGGCGGAGAATGGGACCCCGATTCAATAGGCTCGAAAGGTTCCCATGCCGGAGCAACCCAGCGCCTCCGAGAACCCGCTGCCGCATCCATGGGCGAATCGGCGGATGCGCGGTACCGAGGTACCGCGGCGGACGCCGCACCCCTGGGCCACCCGAGGCATGTCGAAGGTCGAACCCTCGCAACGCCGCCAGCACCCATGGTCCGGACCGAGCATCGTGGAAGGTACTCCGGCACAACGGTTCGCACCGCCCGGCCCGGAGTTGCGGCTCGATGACAGCCGCGCGACGATGCCCGTGACCGATCCGGATACGGGCGCCGATCCCCTCGAACTCGACGAGGCCGGCTCCGGCCGCAGCAGCCGTTCCCGTCCGAGTGTGCGGCGGCTCGGCGCCGGTCTGGTGCCGATGCCGCGGGTGGCGCCGGTCGATCCGCGCACCGCCATCCTCGACGATCCCGAAGTGCCCGAACTCAAGCGGTTCTGCTGGAAATGTCAGGAACCGGTCGGTCGCCGCAGCGCCAGCGGACCCGGTGCCGTGGTCGGCGAATGCGGCCGGTGCGGATCGCCGTTCAACTTCCGTCCCGCTCTGCAGCGCGGCGAATTGGTCGCCGACCAATACGAGGTGCAGGGATCGCTGGCGCACGGCGGGCTCGGTTGGATTTATCTGGCCGTCGACCGCAATGTCAGCGATCGGTGGGTCGTATTGAAGGGATTGCAGAACCCGCTCGACTTCGAAGCGCATGTGGTCGCGCTCGCCGAGCGCCAATTCCTTTCCGAGGTGGCGCACCCCGGCGTTGTCAAGATTTACAACTTCGTCAAGCACCGGTCCGGCCGCGATATTGCCGACGGCTATATCGTCATGGAATACGTGGGCGGGCAATCACTGAAGAAGATGCTCGACCTGCGCGGTAAGGAGCGCATTCCGGTCGTCGAGGCCATCGCCTACATCATGGAAATCCTGCCCGCGCTGGACTATCTGCATTCGTTCGGATTGGCGTACAACGATCTGAAACCCGACAACATCATGGTCAGCGAACACGAGGTCAAACTCATCGATCTGGGTGCGGTCGCGGCCATGGATTCCTACGGCAGCATCTACGGCACACCCGGCTATCAGGCGCCCGAGATCACCGAGACCGGGCCGACGGTGGTATCGGATATCTATACCGTCGGCCGGACGCTGGCCGCACTGGCGCTGGATCTGCCGCGCGATCGCGACGGCCACTTTCTCGGCGGCATTCCAGAGCCCGATGAGGATCCGCTGCTGGCGCGCTACTCGTGCCTGTACCGCTTGCTGCTGCGGGCCACCGACCCGGAGCCGGATCGCAGGTTCCCGTCCGCGTATTCGATGTACTGTCAGCTCGCGGGTGCGCTACGCATGGTTCTCGCGATCGATACCGGCCTGGAACATCCGCAGCCGTCGGTCGAATTCAGTTCCATGCGAGACGATTTCGGCATCGATACGTTGATCGGTCAGACCGATGGGATCGTCGACGGCATGGACCGCATGCCGGTGCTCGAGGCGCGCGATGTCGTCGCGGCACTGCCGACGCCATTGATCGATAGCGAGGATCCCAGTGCCGAGTTGTTGTCGTCCCTGCTGCACGGCGAACCGCGGCACGCGCTCGACGCGTTGCGCCGGGCGCATGAACGCATCCGTGCTGGCACGATCGTCGCTCCGGAATCCTTCGATCTGGAAGGACCGCTGACCGCGGTTCGCGCCTATCTCGACCTCGGGGAAACGGTTCCGGCCTGTCAGTTGCTCGCCGATCTGCGGCCCGATTACGGCGCGGACTGGCGTATCGAGTGGTATGTGGGCGTCGCCGCGCTGCTCGATGGCCACTACGACCGGGCCTGGCAGCATTTCGAGACCGTACACGCGATGCTGCCCGGTGAGATAGGCCCGGAACTGGCCATGGCGGCCACGGCGGAACTCATCCTGCAACATCTGGATACGCCCGCCGAATCGGAGCGATGGCACCGCGCCGGGGCCGAGCACTACCGTGCGGTGTGGCGCACCAACCACGGCGTGGTGAGCGCGGCCTTCGGCCTGGCCCGTCGGCAGGCCGCCGATGGCGAATTGCTCGAGGCCGTCGCCGTGTTGGACCAGGTGCCCGCGGCGTCGCGCCATCACGGCGTCGCGCATACGACCGGATGTCTGCTGCTGGTATCGCGGCCGATCGCCGATATCACCGAGGCGGATATCTGCGCTGCGGCGGCCCGCCTCGAGGCGCTGCCGGATGATGCTCGAACGCTGCAACTGCAGGTCATCGTGGTCGGCGCCGCATTGGAGTGGCTGCGGGTCGGCGGGCGTTCGCGCAATCCGAACCGGATGATCCTCGGGTTCCCGGTCACCCCGGCGGGCCTGCAACAGGGCCTCGAAACCAGCCTGCGCGCCCTGGCCAGGACTGCGCCCGATCGCTGGCACCGCTACCGGCTGGTCGATTTGGCGAACTCCGTTCGGCCGCGCACACGCTGGTAGGGCGCGCGTTCGCTGGGGAGGGGTGCCAGGGGGCCAGCGAGGCTCAGCGCATGCGCTGGACCACGAAGGCGACGATCGTTCCGGTGCCCGCCAGCAGCCACAGCCAGTTGCCCGTGGCGACCGCGAGCACGACCGCGACGATGGAGATCAGCGCGGCGATGGTCGAGAGCCTCTGCAGCGCATTGCCGGTGGGCGCTGCCGGCGGTGCGGCCGGTGTGGTGCCCGGCAGGTCGGCGAATAATTCCGCCAATTGTCCTTTGGTGGTCGCTGCCGCCGCGCTGGCGCTGCGTTCGTCGAACTCGGTCAGGCTGAGTCGTCCGGTGCCGAGATGGTGCGACAGTTGTTCCAGCGCCCGCTCCCGTTCCGTCACGGTAATTCGAGAAGCCTGCGCTTCGGTCATGTCGGAAGGATATGCCCCGCCGAGACCATTTTGGTGGCGGTGAATTGCCAACGGCGGGAATAGTTTGCGGTGTCATTGGGGGTTGACACCCGCCTCACGGGCCATAGGTACCCGACATCACTGCCGTATGCTTACCTGTGGGTAATGTTTCGATGTGGTTTCCTAGACATATGGCAGGGGACGTGGAGTACACGATCGACGAGCTGGCGCGCGAGGCCGGTACGACCGTGCGCAGCCTGCGGGTTTACGCCGAGCGCGGCATCCTGCCGCCACCGCAGGTGAAGGGCCGCACCGGCTTCTACGGACCGGATCACCTCAATCGGGTGCAGACGATCAGCCGCTTGCTCGACCGGGGGATCAAGCTGAACGGGATTCGGGAACTGCTCGAGGCGTGGGACCGCGGCGATGATCTCGGCGACATTCTCGGCGTCGCGGAGCCGGGTGCGACACAGTCCACCGCGCCGTCTTCCGGTGACACGATCGCGGCGACCGAGCTCGTACAGCGCTACAGCGAGGTACCCAACGGCCTGGCCCGCGTGGTGTCGGCCGGTCTGTACGAACCGGTCGACGCCGCGACCTACCGCATCGCCGATCCGCACCTGATCCACATCTTCGATCAGTTGGAGGGTGCGGGTATTCCGGCCGACGCGCTGCTCGGCGAATTGGAGCGGCTGCGCGCGGACTCTGATCGGATCGCCCGGCGATTCGTCGATCTCTTCCATCGGACCGCATGGGAGCCGTATCAGCGCTCGGAGCGCACACCGACGGACCTTGCCGTACTCGCGGAGCGGGTGGCCGCGACCAAGGTTCGGCCGGGGCAGGCGACCGCCGAACTGGTCAACCGTTTCATCGGCCGGTATCTCGAGCAGGACAGCGAACTTACCGAAGCGCTGCCGGACGCTTAGGAGCATCGCCGCGCGCCGCTGATGGGCGGGTGCGCCGTACTGAATTCAGGCCGTGACCTGTCCCTTTCGCGCTCGGCACGGACCTCTCCTCCTTCAACGTTCCCATGTGTGGCGATACTTGGTCTAACGTGCCGTTAAATAGCGTTACATTAGTCAGCGGGAACAGCACTTCCCCTCGGCCCGTATCGACGTCGGCCGACGGGGCGACCGATGATGAAGGAGACGTCGATGGGCAACCTCAGCGGATGGCGCCGTGCGCCGCGGCTTTCGGAATGTAATACCAAGGGTGGCAGTAAGATTCGAGCGCTCACCCTGCTCACCGCGATTGCCGCGGCGGCCAGCGGATTCGGTCTCGGCGCCGCGACCCCCGCGGCCAACGCCGATATCGGCGTGCGCTGCCTGTGGGCCGGCGTCGGTCATCCGCAGGGCGTGGCGATCGCCGCGGGCGGCTGGATGTTCCGGTGCCAGTCGGACTTCTTCGGCTTCGCGCGTTGGTCCCGTGAGGGGCTTGCCCCCGGGCGCAGCACCGTCTTCAACCCTGGCACCCACGGAAATCCGGTGGGCCAGTTCAGCCCTGGTGCCCAGCAGCCGGGCACCGACTACATGGACTACTGCGTCGGCAGCCAGTTGATCGAGGGCCGCGAGGACATCTACGAGGCGATTCCGGATGGCCGCGGCGGACTGTTCTGGCGCGCCGCCGGGCCAGTCTCGCAGTGGGACTTCGATATGAGCGCGAACCGGCCGGGACCGTCGTGGCGGTCGTCGAGCCTGTGCGTCGATGGCCAGTTGACCTGAGTCGCCGACTGCGAATCTTTATACTGCCGATGCCCTTTCGGACGGCGGCGCAATTTTGCGCACGCCGTTCGGAAGGGCATCGAGCTGTGTCGAGAGTTGGTTGTTCGCTGGCGGTGCGGTCAATTAGCCACTAGCGGAGCGCAATTGGCTGCCGATACGGCTTCTGCTCGCGCGGGTGCGGAGCTCGGTAGAAGGGGCGAAGGCTGAGGAGCCACCTTGGTGGCGGCGCACAGACGAATGCGACCGCCGCCCTTTCGGGGCGGCGGTCGCATTCGGAATATGAAGAGCCGCAGGGGAATAGGTCAGCGGCTGTTGCTCTCACTGGGAACCCAGACCCACTGTCCGCCGTCGGTGCTGTTTTGGTAGGAGCCCCGGCTCGTGTTGTTGTTGCCGGTGGAGGCGTGGTCCTGATCGGCGACGCGGCGATTGCCACCTGAGGTGCTGTTGCTGTAGCCGCCGCGGGCGCCGCCGCCGTTGCCGTTGCTGTGGCTCCCGGGGGACGCGATGGTCGACTGAATCGCCATGGCGGCCGGCGTAATGACCAGCGCACCGGCGACCGCACCGGCGATGACGACCTTCTTCGACTTGAGGTTCATGGTTACCGATATCTCCTTAGTCCTGTCGGTCCCGGACTTGGTCGATAGGTGTGTGCCGGGGATGCAGGTTGTCCTAGCTCTATTGTGCCGCTATTTGACGGCGCAATCAATAGTGAACCGTTAGGAAAATTTCCGCACCTCCCCCAACCATGAGAGTGAAGGCGGGCTTGCGCCCAGGTGCCTGTGCGCTCGGAGCAAGGCGCACACTGGGCGACACCACGTTGCCATGAGCTCCGGCCGCGGCTTCCCATGTGTGGGGATATCGGACGCCGCCCAGGACCCGCTCTCGGATGGGCGGGTTTCCGTGCTGCTACATCCAAAGCTCGTGTAGCTGGCGAACATTCACATGCGAGCCTTGCTCAGGAGCGAGCGCAACCTGCTACGACCTAAAGGGTAGATCGCGCCAGTGCGGCCCACTCGCCGCCGCCATCACCGGACGTAGGCTGCGCTGTCCGTCAGGGCCGGTAGGTGGACGACCCGCTGTTCCCACTCGCCGTCGAGCACATCGGCCTGCCAACGCTTGTTCCAACCGAACGGCATGAGGTGGACGCGGGCGCCGCGGGCTTGCAGGGATTCGGCGAGACTCGCGAGCACAGCGAGTGCGGTTGGTACATCTGATCGTTCGTCGGGGGTGGCCAGATGGGAGAACCCATTGATGACGATATGGGAGGCATCGGTTTTGGACGCGATGCGCCGCACGATCTTGCTGGCGGCCTTCGATGCCGAACTATCGCCGCGCTCCACCCCGACCATCAGGAGCAGGCAGTCGGAAAACGAGTTCGTCACCCCGATCGCCGTCGGTTCGAGCGAGACGGCGACCGGGCTGGCCGTAGTGACGGTGTATTCGAAGGTGCGGCAACGGCTACTGAGGATTCTCATGCTCTGACTCCGGTGTCAGCGTCGGCCACGATCAGGTGATACGCATACGGTTCTGGGTCGTGCGGCGAGTGTCGAGTTGCTCAGGGCGGGACAGCGTGATCCGTGCGAGCGCATTCCCGGTTCGCACCGTCGGGCGTCATCGGCCGACATGTGGATGACGTGCTGTGTCCCGATCCCGCCGAGCGGGTCGACGTTGCAACTCTTGTACCAGCCGAACGGCATCAGATGAACCTGCTCACCGCGTTCCTCGAGCCGCTCGGCGACTTCGGTCAGCACGTCGAGGGCCTCGGCGAGTTCCGAGAGCACATCGAATCCCGCTGGGGTGCTGTGTCTTTCGCTGGGGCGCGGTAGGCACGCGAAGCCCTCGACGACGATCGGCCCCGCATCGGATTCGGTGAGAATGCGCCGGACCAGCTGCACGGCAGTGCCCGCCAGTGCGCGGTCGCCGCGATCCACCCCGATCTCCACCAGCAGGCAGTCGTGGAAGCACCGCCGTGCCCCGATCACCGACGGCTCGAGATCGATGGCGCACGGACTCGCTGTCGTCACCGTGTATTCGACGGTGCGGCATCGATTACTGACAATGCGCATCAGCTACCTCCGGACGGGCTCATCCGGCCGCCTCGACGGCTCCCGCGGCATCGAGGTCGAGCACGGCCGTCGCGGTGCGGTCGATGATGCCGAGACAGACCTCATCGGGCTGATACTTCGGCTGAATGGCGCTGTGGCCGATGGTCGACAGCCAGATGAAGTACGGATACAACGCCTGCTGGCGATAGGCCAGCCAGGCCGTGTCGTAGTCGGGTGCCGGAGCACCGCAGGCCGCGAGCTGTTCGAGGTAGACGGTGAGCAGGTCGCGTTCCCAAGCCCGCCGATCGGTCACCGCGAGGCCGGAGCCGACCACATAGGCGAAGTCGTAGGCCCAACTGCCGCGCAGCACGACCTGCCAATCGGTGAAGCCCATTCGGCCTGCCGCGGTGACGTAGGTATTGCCGATATGACTGTCGCCGTGCAGGAAGGTCTGCGGTCCGGTGCTGGCGATCTCGAGCGAGCGTTCCAGCGCGCGGTACAGCCGATCATGTTGGGCGGGAAGTACGTCGGGCAGCACCGAGGCCGCGCGTCGGGCCCCGACCCGAGCCCGTTTGGACATGCCGATCAACCGGTCGAGGTTGGCGAAATGTGCCCGCGGCGCCTTGAGCCACCGGTGCAGCTGGAGCCCGTCGTCGTCCCAGTATCGGGCATGCCAGGTTGCCATGGTGCGCAGCAGATCCTCGATTTGCGTGCGTCCGATCGGGGTGCCCGGCGTGCAGAAGCTGGCGCCCTTGGTGCTGACGATGTCCTCGAGCAGTGAGATGGAGCGCCCCGACCGGCTGTCGACCGCGCTGTGATAGCCACGTGGGGCCTCGATATCGAGGTTGGGGCGTAGGTGTTTGAAGAAGCCGGGTTCACCGTGCAGTATTCCGGCCAGGTCGAGGGTGAGCCGCTGTTTGAAGTCCGCGGTCGTCTTCGCGAAGAGGTTTTCCGGTAGGCCCGCGACCTGACCGATCTCGTTGTAGGTGACGGTCAATGTCCACCTGGTCGAGGTGCCGCTGCTCTTACCCCCGATGTCGAACGCCTCGACCACCGCACCCGGATGGTCGTAGCACAGCACCGCGGTCAGCCAATCGGTGGTCAATTCTCGACCGGTCACCGGCACATCGGCCGCACGCAGGGCCTGTGGACGGGTGACCGCTTCCCTCGCGATCTGACCACCGATGCGGGTGATTCCGCGCACCACCGCGAGTGCGGGGTGCCGGGTGGATGCCTCGGACTGCAACGGTTCTCCTCTGCACGGCAGCCGATCGGATGCGCTGTACCCGGCCGGATCCGGGTGGTGAGCTGCCGTAATCGGGGACCCTATGGCAGCCGCGCGGCGGGAACATCCGTCATAGCGGGCAGGAATATCCGCATCCGGCGGTTCGATAACGCGCTGAGCGGGGGGTGTGCATTCTGCATAACGTCGCGCGGCCGCTTAGGATCACCTTCGTGCAGGACTCCCTCACCTCCGTTTTCGTCGGTCGCGATGCCGAGGTCGAGCGTGTGGCGTCGCTGGGTCGACGCGCTGCCGTGGGGGAGGGGACGGTGGTGCTCGTCGAGGGCGAGCCCGGTATCGGCAAGACCGCGCTACTCGATGCGGCCGTTGCCAGCCATGCAGCCGGCGGTCTGAGCGTGCGCCGGGGAGCAGCGAAGGAATTGCAGCGGCAGGTGCCGTTCGCGGCCGTGTGCTCCTGGCTCGGCAGTGATCGCGGATCCGATCCGGTGCGAGCGCTGCTGCGCAGTGGGGATCGAGTCGGTGACGGTGCGGCGACGCACGAGTTCGCGATCACCGAGGCGTTTCTCGATCTGGTCGATACCTGGTGTGCCGCCGGTCCGGTCGCGTTGGTCATCGACGATGCGCATTGGGCGGATCGGCAGAGTCTGACGGTGCTGCACCGGCTCACCGGCGTGCTGAACGAGCTGCCGCTGCTGCTGATACTGGCGGCGCGTCCGTTGCCGAGGGACACCGGATTCGTCGCGTTGACGGCCGAACTCGTGGAACGTCGTGCGCCGATGCTTCGGCTCGGTGCACTGTCCGAACCCGCGTCGGCGGAACTGGTTCGGCATATGGTCGGTGCGATTCCGGGGCCGGGCCTGATGCGGCAGGTGGTCGGCGCGGGCGGAAATCCGCTCTACATCACGGAATTGGTGGCCTCCCTGATGCGCGACAAGGCGATTACGGTGGTCGCGGATACCGCCGATCCGGTCGAGCTGGCCGATGATGAACGTCCCTCCGCGTCGTTGGCGGGGGCGATTGCGCAGCGGCTGGAATTCCTGTCACGGTCGGCGCGGCAAGTGCTTCCGATGGCCGCCGCACTGGGGCCGACGGTGTATGTCGCGGAACTGGCCGCAGTGCTGGACAGTCCGCTTCTGGAAATCTGGAATGTGGTCACCGAGGCGACCGACGGCGGATTGCTCACCCGCGCCGACTCCGAACTGGTCTTCCGGCACGATCTGATCCGGCAGGTGCTCGCCGATCAGCTGCCCGATTCGTTGCGTGCGGGATTGCTGCGTCGGGCCGGACAGATCCTGCTGGCCACCGACGCACCCATCGAGCGGATCGCGTACTACCTGTTGGCGGGGGAGCACGAGCTCGACAAACCCACGCTCGACTGGCTGGTCACGGTGGCCGACAAGTTGATCGTGCGGGCACCCGAGATCGCGGTGCCGTTGTTGGGGCGCGCGGCGGATACCGCGGACCTCGGCGTACGTCCGATACTGGTGCGGCTGCACGCCCAAGCGCTGCTCTGGAACGGTCGCGCGGCCGAGGCCGAAGCCCTGGTGCGCACGGCGCTGCTGAACCGACCGGAAGACGATATCGAGCTGCGGTGGTTGCTGATGCGGGCGTGCCATGCCCGCGGCGATCTGCGCGAGGTGGTTGCTGTCGCCGAAAAAGCCCTGGCCACATCGAATCTCTCGGTCGAAGACGCGGGCCGATTCCACGGGATGAGCGGCTTGAACAACTTCTTCCTCGGTCGGTTCGATGCGGCGGAGGCGGCGGGTGCGCAGGCGCTGGCGATCGGGGATGCCACCGACGATCCACTCGCGACCGGATACGGACTATTGACCGTGGGGGCGGTGCGCTACACCCACGGCTATCTCGACGAGGCATTGGAACTGAGCAGTCGAATCCTGGCCGTCTTCGAGAACGGCTTCGGTCCCGACCAGTTCGATCCGTATGTGCTC
Organism: Nocardia sp. CA-107356; assembly: GCF_050946365.1. Taxonomy (NCBI): domain Bacteria; kingdom Bacillati; phylum Actinomycetota; class Actinomycetes; order Mycobacteriales; family Nocardiaceae; genus Nocardia; species Nocardia sp. CA-107356. Next base: position 2,819,579 of record NZ_CP191992.1, read on the forward strand.
TACGCACACTGCTTGATCGAGCTCGATCGGCTCGCCGACGCGGAAGCGGTGCTGCACAAGGCGATCGGGCACAATCGCCGGATCCACGGTGTCTATCTGGGCGCGAATCTGGTCGCCAAGGCGCGGCTGTATGCCTTGGACGGACGCTGGGACGATGCGATCGTCGAATGCACATCGGGCCAGTCGGTGCCCGACGCCTTCGGATACACCCCGATCCTGCACAGCCTGTCCGCGCTGATCGGCGTCCACCGGGGCACCTTCCTGCCGGATCCGGACACCGTCCCCACACCGAACGACCAACTGGGCAGCAGTGGTTACGGCCAGTTCCATCCGTGGGTCAAGGCCCTGATGCTCGAGGCCCGCGGCGAACCGCGTGGCGCGCTCGATCTGCTCGTCGACGCGCACCAGCGCCTCGCCGACGGCTTGACCGCGCCCACGCTGTATTACATCTTCCCCGACATCGCCCGCCTCGCCGCCGATGTCGGTGACGAGGACGCGGCGCGCTCGGTGGTGGCTGCCTCCGCGGAGCAGGCTCGACGCCAGCCGACGGCCGCTCGCACCGGCACCGCCCTGCTGTGCCGCGGCGTCGCCGAACGCGACCCCGCCGTTCTGCGCACGGCCGCCGCCGACTTCCGACAGGCGGGGCGACCGCTTTACGAGGCGCAGGCACATGAGAACGCGGCCGTATTGTTCGCCGCGGATGGGCGTGGTTCGGATGCCCGCAGCGCCCTGGATGCCGCGGTCGAGCTGTACACCGGCCTGGGCGCATCCTGGGATACCGCCCGCGCGGTCGCGCGCATGCGCCCGTACGGAATTCGCCGCGGCGTGCGCGGCCCGCGCAATCGTCCCAAAACCGGCCGCGCCGCCCTGACCGACACCGAACGCAAGGTAGCCGCGCTGGTGGCCGAAGGCTTCTCCAACGCCGATATCGCCGCCCAGATGTTCCTGTCCCGCAGGACAATTCAGTCCCACGTCTCCAACATCTTCGCCAAACTCGGTGTCGGCTCGCGCCGCGATATCGCCGCGACGATGTCCGGAGGCTGACGGTGGTGGCGATTCGCCCGACGTGATCATCCGCCATCCCGCCTGCGAACATCCGTACCCGCTGTCCGCCCTTGGCGATCACGACCCGGCATCGAGAAGAAATTTCCGGAAGGCGTTAGGGTGCGCTCTGATCGAAGGTGGACGAGGTCGGGAAGTCGGGGCGAACGGGATGCTATTCGGACGCGCGGCGGAGCAGCGGACGATCGACACGCTGCTCGCCGACGCCGTTGCAGGGCATCCCGGCGCGCTGGGCGTCCGCGTCGAAGCCGGGGGGAAAGTCGTGCTGCGGTGGGTCCTGTTGTCCTGCACTGACTCCTCCTCGGGGATCGCTGTCCCCAGGATTGTTGCCGTTCAGTGGTTTACCGGGGGCAATGCTGGGCGCGTCGTGTGCCGTACCCGGCTTTCGCTTCCGCGGCTCGGGTGTTGGCTCACTTCAGGTTTGCGTGCCGAGGTGTTGGAGAGTTGTGTTGTTTGATGGCTTCGGTGTCTGCTCCGGAATCGGGGGATGGGCCCGGCGTCACAGTGGTGCGGAACGCCACCAATCGATGAGTTCCTCCGCGCTGTGATTCGCCCAGCCGGAATCTATCCGACATTGGCCGCGTTGCGAATCGCCGAATGTGACCGAGACGCCGACCCTGTCGGAGGCGCGGCTCCAGATAGTCACTATTCCGGACGGGCGCGGCAATCTTTCGTGGACCCGGTAATCGGGGTCCACCGGATCGCCATACGGTTTCCCCGCAATGCAGTAGACGAAGAGCATCGGATTGTTGCGAAAGTCGTTGTAGCACCGGAGATACAATCGGGTGCTGCCGTCGTCTTGGCAGCTCAGGCCGCGCCACCCGTCCGCTGACTTCTCAGGAGATTGTCCCGATACGTAGGGCGTCGGCTTGGTGGGGAACAACTTCGGAAACATGTCGACAATCCACTGCGCCCCGCCCCACGCCGGTGGTGCGGCAGCCGTCGATACGGCAGCGGTCGAGGTGGGTTCGTCCGAGGGGGTGATGATCACTGCGGCGGTCACGGTCGCTGCGGTAACGATGATCCCTGCGATAAAGGCGACGGCCGGGCCGACGAGATTGCGCGTGCGGGAACTGGGCGGGGCGATTGTCTTCGCCGACTGCCTCGGCACCGATGGCGGTGGCAGCGGTGACATTGTGGGGTCGATAGTTCGGGGATCGTGGTTGTGCGGCGGTGGCGTATGTGGATTGCGACTGGTCACCGTGCCCGGCTGCGGTGCGGGGACAGAGCGGGTGTTGGTTGCCGATGCCGAGTTCGATATCCACATCGACGTCGAATTGATCAGGGTCACAACGACAGTGGCGATCGGGAAGATGAGCCCGATCGCGAGCAGGACCGGGCCGCCGAGCATGATCTGGTTTTCGTTCTGGCTGGCCCACACCCGCACCGCAATGTATTCGATGACGATGTAGGCGATGTCGATGGCGCAGCCGGTGATGATCAACCAGCGAGCGGATGGCTTCCTGCGAAACAGTTGAGTTCCGCCTGCGAGTAAAAGAATCCCGATGACCGAGCAAATCGGAATCGAGATCGCCAGAATCGTGCGAGCGGGGCCGAACGCGGCCCGCACCCGATCGCTTCCGGCGTCGAGGTACAAGTAGGTGGCCGCCGCACCGATCGCGCTGAGCAGTCGGTGCACGGCACCGAGGCAGGCGAGCACGCCCGCAGTGATCGCGGCGCCGCGTTTGAAGCGGGCGCTTTCTTGTTGTGTCATTGCACACGTCCCCCCGGAGTCTGCCTGATCAGTTGCAATGAGATTACCTGGCCGACAGGTGATCCGCTCCAACAGACACTCCACCCGTGAGGACACCGGATGTCGATGAGCCATTTCGTCGAGTAAGAAGGTGGGAGCTCGAAGCGAAGAAGCGAATCTCGGAACTCGGGCCGGCGGACTCGGTGCCGCCGCCAGTCGTCGAGTTCTGGCTGGTGTCGCCGACCGCCGCGTCCTCGGTCCGAACTGGGTATCGACCCGCAGTCCATCGGCTGAAGCGCAGCGACCCGGTGGCCGAACTTAAGCCGATGTAAATGTGCGATTCGCCGGTTGGCGCGGGTGCGGTTGCGACGTCAACAATTCCGTTGTCGGAGAAGTGGACCACAGGGTTTGTATTCGACACCTGATCTTGCGTCGGCGATTCAGCATCGATCGGAGTAGCCAGTGTGGCCTCGTATACCGGTAGCCCAGAGTTGGTTCGGCATGATTCTCGATCACCGGAGATGAGCGATCTCATAGCACCGAACAGTGCCGCGCTCGTCCAACTGCCGCGCCTACGTTCGGTCACCGGAGGATGGGTTGTCGCGGCGGCGGTGCTCGGCTCGGCGGTGGTTGTGCTGGATGCTTCGGTCGTCAATATCGCAGTGCCACAGATCGGTTCGAGTCTCGGCGACGATGTGGCCGACCTGCAGTGGGTGGTCGGCGGTTACACCCTGGCCTTGGCGTCGCTGATCCTGGTGGGTGGGGCATTGGGGGATCGGCTGGGTAGGCGCACGATATTCACTTGGGGCAGTGTTGGTTTCGCGCTGGCGTCACTGCTGTGCAGTGCCGCATCCTCGATGGAAATGTTGGTCGCGGGCCGGGTTGTGCAGGGTATCGCGGGTGCGCTGCTCACTCCGGGCAGCCTTGCTCTGATCTCGGCCTCGATCGATCGTCGCGATCAGGGTGCGGCAATCGGGTTATGGGCGGGGCTCATTGGCGTCATCGAGGCGGTCGGGCCGATCGTCGGAGGTTGGCTGACCGAGCTGGCCGGGTGGCGTTCGGTATTTCTCGTCAACGTGCCGTTCGCCGTGGCGGTGGCCGTTGTATCGGTGCGGTACCTCCCGGAATCGCGGGATGCGCGGGCGCGGCCGCTCGATGTGCCGGGTGCGGCGACCGCCGTGGCCGGCTTGGGTGCGCTGACCTATGGGTTCATCGGTGCACGGGGGTGGATGACGCTGCTCGGCGCGGCGCTGCTCGCGATGTTCACGCTCATCCAGATGCGCGGTGCGCATCCGCTGCTGCCGCCGTCACTGTTCCGCTCCCGGATGTTCACCGCGGCCAATGTGGTGACCGCTGCCCTCTATGCGGGCCTGGGTGGCGTCTTGTTCCTGTTGCCGCTCCAACTGCAAGTGGTCGCGGGGTATTCGCCCTTGGCTGCGGGCATGGCGATGGTGCCGATTACCGGGATCATGCTGGTCTCGTCTCCCGCAGCGGGCCGGTGGGCACAACGACACGGCGCGCGGATCCCGATGACGCTCGGATCGGTACTCGCCGCGGTCGGTGCCGTGTTGCTGACGGGAATCGGTTCGCGCGCAAGCTATCTGAGCGATGTGCTGCCGGGAACCGTCGTGCTGGGTGCGGGTTTGGCCGTCTTCGTGGCGCCGTTGACCGGTGCGGTGTTCGCCGCGGTCTCGGTATCGGAGGCCGGAATCGCGTCCGGGGTGAACAATGCGGTCGCCAGGACCGCGCAACTGCTCGCCGTCGCCGCGCTGCCGGGGCTCGTCGGCATCTCCGGCGCGCCGCTCACTGATGCCATCGGCTTCGGAAGCGGTTTCCGTGACGCGCTGTGGATCTGTGGTGCCCTACTTTTCACCGGTGCGGTGCTCGCCGCGACCCTGATGCCGCGAACACCGGAATCGCCGAAGGCGGCATCCGGATTCCATCGGTAGCCGTAGCTGTGGATGGTCGTGATCAGGCCGGGGCGATTCAACTTGCTCCGGAGCCTGGTGACATGCACATACAGCGCGTGCGACACCCCGACGAACGCGTCGCCCCAGATGCGGTCCAGCAAGTGCTGACGACTGACCGCCGTACCGGGGTGCTCGACCAGCGCCCGCAACACCTCGAACTCGACCGGGGTCAGCTGCACCGGTCGACCGGCGACTTCGACCATTTCGCCCCGCAGATCCACCCGAACATCTCCTGCGACGACCGTCATTGTCGGCGTGCGGTTTTGGACGGTCACCGGAGCACGGCGGGCGATCGCGTCCAGCCGGGCCGCCAGCTCGCCGATGCGGGGCGGCTTCACCAGGTAGTCGTCGGCCCCGCTGCGCAGCGCACGCACAACCGAGCGCTCATCGGCGTCCGCGGTGAGCACGACTACCGCCATCGAACTGACTTCGCGCAGCTTGCGCAGGGCCTCCAGCCCGGGCATATCCGGCAGCTCGAGGTCGAGGATGGCGGCGTGATACCGATGGTGCGCGACCAGCAGGTCCGCACCTCTGCGCTTGCGATCCGCCTGATGGCCCCTGCGTCGAAGCCGATGCACCAGCGCGTCGCCAACGTTGTCGTCGGCATCGACCACGATCACCCGCATACTCGACACCTCTGCATTCGAATGCTCTGTGTCCGGCCGATTTCGAATGGTTCGGACGGTTGCGATTCGGACCCTAGGGCAGCCGAGCGCCAGGATCATCCGCCATTTCGGGTGGGAATATCCGCATCGATGCGCGGTAGATCGCCGGGTCAGTGGCGGCGAGTTCGCTTTCCCCTAAGCGGGGCTACATGTTCGTCGAACGAGATCCCGGCGCTCGCAACTATTTTCGAGGTTCCGCTGGCACGGACGCTGCAGATCTACGCTTGCCGACAGGCGGCAGGTCGAGCAGCGCGAGGCACTAGAGCTGAAGGTTTGGGCCGGACATCACGCCGATCCGCTGGCCGAGGGACTCGACCAAATCGACGGCTGTCTGGACCGGCTCCGCCTGGACAACGGCACCGTGGTGATCTGCGATCGCAGCCCGGCCGCCGCGTCGATCCCGCAGCGCATCGCCTTCGCGCAGACCCGGACGCCTTCCGTTCGCCTGATCACGCTGCTACGCACTTGAACTCATGCCGCGGTTTGCGCACCCTGGCTGGATTGCTGGGCAAGCATACGAAGAGCCCCTGGCCGAGTGTCTGCACTGAGGCTGCCAGGGGCTCTGCGGCGAAGCTACTTGCGGTCGAACTCGCCATCGCGAGCGCCGCCGACAAACGCATCCCACTCGCCGGGGGTGAAGGTCAAGGCGGGGCCGGTGGGGTTCTTGGAGTCGCGGACGCCGACGTGCCCGCCGTCGAGGAACGCGACCTCCACGCACTGACCCCCGCTCTCGCTGTGGCTGCTCTTGAACCAGCGTGCCCCAGTCAGGTCAACGTTCACGCCTCAAACTCCCTAGCTACCCGACGAAGCAGGTCTCGCGTTCTAATCTCGTCCAGCGCATCGGCCCGAACAGCGTCAGCCAATTCATGGTAGCGCTGCACCTCTTCGCGCTTCTCCACGTACAAGTCACTGCTCACCCGCCCTTCGACGTACACAACGGGCGGCTCGATCTCCTTGCCTTTCCGGTCGGTCCCGAAGTCGAGAATCACAAACGGGCCATGCAGAATGCCCCAGGTCATGCCAGCTGAGTACGGATGCACCCGCAATGTCACGTTCGGCAACTTGCTGATCTCCGCCAGCTCGCGAAGCTGTGTGGCCATCACGCGTGGCCCACCGATGACGCGATGCAATGCGGACTCGTGCAGCAGGACCTCCATGGCGAGAGGTCTGGCTTTTCGGGTCACGATCACCTGTCGCTTTTTGCGGATGTCCACCCGCCGAGCAATCTCGTCTCGGCTCGCGTCGCGATAGAACGCGCTGATCAAGGCATTCGCATAGTCGGCGGTTTGGAGTAGTCCAGGTATCTGCTCGTGATAGGTGATGAGGCTGCGTGCCGATTGCTCCATGCCGATGTACATGTTGAATGCATTCGAGAACAGCCCGCCGAGCGCCGTGATGTCAGGGTTCTTCGCCGCTTGAGCGGCAAGGTCGATCGCCTTGTCCATCTCCTCTGGCTCGACCTCATACAGCTCGCACAGCGCTCGAACATCTTGTTTGCGTAGCTTCTGTGGACGGCCGGTCTCCAGCCGTTGCAGCGCAGCGGGACTCAACTGAACCTCCTGCGCCGCTATGGCGATGGTCAGCCCTCTGATCTCTCGCTGTTCGCGAAGGAAGCGCCCCAACTGACGACGCAGCAGGGTGGGCGACTCGTCCTCGGGCATCCGTGCTCCTCGATTCTGAATCTGAAGAACCACAATTCTGAGTACATCTTGACGGTTCAACGAGCATTTCCATGGGGTTTTGAGCGAATTAAATTGAATCTTCAGAAGGAGATTCCCCAGGTAAGCGGCTCGTGATGTGCTGATCGCGGCCCGGACGGGAGAACTTCCCACCGTTTCGGCTTGCTCGACCCTGGCTGGTTCATCAGCAGCCAGGACCAGGCCACCCCGGACGGGAGGACCCATGACGAGTCATCAACTACCGCAACGAGTCCCGGAGGACCTCGGAGTCCCCGGATCTTGGTCACCCCTGCCGGTGGCGTTCGTATCCGCGGTCGCGGCTGCGGTCCGCGAATGGGGGTCGGCCGACTCCGCTGAATCCTCGCGATGCCGGGGTGGCCATGCCTGCGGCACCGCGTGGCAATCCGACAGGGGGAAGTCGCAGTGAAGCGAAATATATTGCACACCAACGAAACCCGCGAGATTCAGATACCCGGCGGGGATACTCCATTGTCCCGATGTGCGTATTATCGACGGGTGTGCGACCTGCCCGCGGTGGTAGACCCGCCGGGCCTCGGCCGCATCACGATGCGAACATCGCACGTGTGGGCCGTGACCATGCCCGCGCCATTGGGGCAGGCCGTCCGCCGCGATCTGCAGCACCGCGGAGCCGGGGTCGGCCCGATTCTGGCCCACCCACGCTCGAACAGATGGACGTTCTTGATCAGGCCGGACATACCCGACAACACGAAACTGTTCGCCGAGTTGTACCGGGTCGACGTATCAGTGGTGCGCGAGGGCGGGACTGTGGCACTGCCGTCACCCACATCGAAGTCCGAGGCCTTGCGGCAGTGGGTCGAACCACCCCGAGACATGTTCCGCCCATCCGGCCTGATCGTGATCGAATCGGTCCGCGCATGCGCCGGACCCGGCAGGCGTAGGACGACCGCTCATGTCTGACAACGAAACCTCACTTCGCGATCTCGAAATCCGCGCTCTCCAGGACGTAATCGACGCGGTCGACGCACACACGATCGAACTGCTGGCCAATGGCGCGAAGGTCAGCGTCCCCCGCTCGAAGCTGTACGCCCGAGTCATCTACGCCGTCTTCGCCAGCGCCCGCGAATCCGGCCACTACGGCGCCGGAATGCTGGCCAACGCACCATTATTGGACGTGATCCTGAACGGGGCAGAGGGAACCGACTGCGACGCACAGGCCTTCGCCGCCCTGATCAACCCCAGCACCCTCAACTGAGCTGGCCTCGCACACCTTCCGTTCCGGATCCCTGCGTGCCGCACGGCAAGTCGGTCCGCGAGGTTGCAGCAAGGTCGGTGAGGTTCAGTGCCGTCGCAGCCAATCGTCGAGCTCGGCTGCACTGTGGTCAGGGACGAGAATCATCGATGCTGATGATTCGTCGGCTTATGGCTACTGCCACAATTGTCGCCCAGTCACCACCGACCCCGAGCTTGCCTCGGATACGTTCGATGCGGTAGTGCACTTGGCCCGTTTTCACATTGAGAAGATCAGCGATCTCTTTTGTCGTCTTTTTGGCGGCCATCAGACGGAGAACCCCTAGCTCGATATCTGAAAGCCCGCCATGTCCCGGCGACTCGGGCAGCGCCATACGAGACCGCCGTTCCGTCCCCGCGAGGGCATTCCCATCGGCCACCCGGGCGTCGCCATCGGCCCGTGCGTCGGATTCGATGGCGCCGGCCAACTTGCGGATTGCGGCCCACACCATGGGATCCTCGGCATCGAGGGCGCCGTGCGGAACCGGATGTTGGGCTCCGGGTCGCTGTACCGGCCAGAACCGAAGGACAGCTCTTTGCTGGTCAGGACCCAGGGCAGGCAGGCCGTTGACCCGGAAGTCGTTCCTGGTCATCCCGGCCAGTGCGTTGCAGATGGGGCCGACGCCCTCGACGTCGGTGACCGCGGCTACGAGTCTGCGGCGAAAGACAGCGAAAACGCCATGTTCCGCCATTACGTTCCGGGCCCGGGTGAGGAGCCACTGCTCGACGTCTCGCGTACCGATCTCACCGAGGTGATCGACCGCGTTCGCGCACGCCTCGTCGAAGATCTCCCGAGCCATCCGTGGTTCACCCACGCGTGCCAGAACCGACCGGAAAACCTCCTTGTCTCCGAACCGGTTGCGGAGCAGATCGACCGCCTGTTGACGCCTGCCGGTCGCGACGTACTGCTCGAGTGACTGCAGGAGCCGCGCAGTTTCCGCGTCGGCATCCTGGCTGTTCTTGTGGTCGTGCGTGGGTTCGGCATTGTCGGTGGGGGTCTTCGGTTGTGTTGCGCCGTCGATGTTCGGGTACGGCCGCCCGTCGAGGTCTTCGGTGTGGTGATGGTTGACGGTGCCGCCGATTTCGTTGCCGTGGAGTCCTGTTCCGGTTCTCAGCGGCCGATGGTTCTTGCGCAGGGGTGGGAGGTCACGCGCCGCGCGATCGACGTTGACGTCGTGGACATACGTGACCGGACCTGGGGGTGGCCCATCGGTCGCGGATCCGCCTGGGGTCTGGCGGGTGTCGTCGCGAGGAGGTGCCGTCGGCTGGGCGACCCACTCCTGATCGTTCTCGTGGTCGTGGTGGAACGCCACCGCGCCAGGGGGGAGCCCGGCGACCTCCAGAAGTTCGATAACCCATTCCCCATTTTTCCGGGTCGGGCGCCGCATGATCTGGAAATGAGTGCCCGGGGCGAACAGCACTTCGCCTTCGCCCGGATTATCGGAGATATTCGAGATATCTCGGCCGGTGGCGGAGTGGATGATGAAGCGTACGTTTCCGCGGCGGTTACCATGCTTGCTGGCGCTGACGAATGCGGGCTCCGTAACAACCTCCATTCTCCGGTACTTCTTCAGAAAGCGGACGAGCTCGCCGGGCGATACCTGGATTCGCCGTTCCACCACACCGAGGTACGGACGAAGTGTTTCGAGCGCGGAAGTGATGGCTTGTATCAGGTGGAGGTAGGCGCTGATTCGCTCGGGATCGCCGGAGCGCAGTGCGGCATTCATCTCCTCGCAGTATTCGTTGGTTGTATAAGTGCGGATCGCGACATACCCGGGAATGAGGCGCTCATCCAAACCGGGATGGGATTGTCGCACCAGCTCGGCATGGGCGTGGTAGTCGTCCCTGATTGATCCGTACACCGCCCGGAATGCGGCAAGTGGACTCCAAGATTGTTCAGGCGGCCGGGAATCCAGGAGCTCGAGTAGAGCGGGAAAGTCCGCGGCGAGTGCGGAATGGACTTCGCCGTTGGCGACCATTGCCACCAGCTGTTCGCGAGTGAGCCATTCGGCACGCTCGGTCTCTATGCCATCGCAAACGAGGTCGAACCGTTGCGGCGCATCGGCGAGCAAGGTGGTGTAGGTCCAATTCTTGGACCCGCGCTTGCGTGCGCGTCCGACCCAGGTGTCGAGCAGTCGCAGCTTTTGCACATCGACCTCGCGCACACCGAGTTCTTCGATGAGTTCACGCGCGGCGCCCTGAACGGGAGATTCCTTCGAATGCAAAGCACCACCGGGCAGCTGCCAATTTCCTCGAGAAAAGCCCTGCGCCGATTTCGCAACCAAGAACCTGGCGGTACCGGCACTGTCGACGTGCCTGATCAACACGCCCGCTGCTCCGAACTTTCCCCAGACCCCCCGGGCGACTTCCTCATCACCGGATACCCCGGGATCGGCGGCAAGCTGGAACGGATGCTCGATGTCGAAGGCGGTGTTGATCCAGTCCAATAGGAGTGTCGGCACCGGATTTCCGCTGCCGTCGAAGAAGAGGGCCCGTGCGGGCGGTGCATGATCGTCTGCACGGAACCGATCCACGACAGCGTCCGCGCCAGGGTCGATCCGCACGACCTTATCGTTATAGCGGTGCAGGACAAACGGTCGTGCCTGCTCGCCGCCGCTGTCGACAACAACTGAAGCGTTGTCCCCGAGCAGCGCGAGTATGGCGTTGATGCGGCGCGGGGTGGCCGGTTGTGTGAATGTCCCTCGCGACATGGCTTCCAAGTCGGCTTCGGTGAGCTTGCTCGAGCCGCTCGGCCGTTCGGAATGCGGTATCACCTCCGCTCGATACAGATCGTTGACGGCGCTGGCCACCGCTGCGCGGCCGTCGTAGGGGACGGACGGGGAAGCGGTGTCGCCGAGCACGCCCGTACCCTCCCGGCTTGCCTGGACTATCTCCGCCACCCGGGCAGCCTTCGCATTCGCGTTTCCGCCGTAGCGCGCCGCGAATACCTGTGCATGCAGAAGGTCTCTGGCAGCGCCGTCGAGACGGCGGACTTGGTCCTCGGCGATCAGGTGTCTCTCGATGTCGCCGATGAGTTCCCTGCCGCGGGGGCCGGTCCGGAATGCGTAGGCGTCGTCGAAAGGATGCGTAGAAGCTATTTCACGCAGCAATGCACTGTCATTTGCCTCGGGATCCAAACGCAGCAGCTGGGCGGCGAGATCTCGATTGCGTCGGAGCCTGGCGAGCTCGGTCTCCGCGAGCCGTCTAATATGCGCCAAGCCGGAATCTCCCTGGCCAGGCTGGGAATCGCCGGATTGCGGGACTCGAGACGCATGAATATTGAGGCCGGTATCCGGTTTGATCGGCGGGGTTTTGCCTGCGCCCCGGAACCCAGCCGCCGCCGTCGGCGTTGCAGGGGGCTGTGGTGGCTCCTTTTCTTCGGGTGGTGTGGGCGATTCGGGATTCGGGTGCTGTGCCTCCTGGCCCCATTCCTGGCCGTTCTCGTGGTTGTGGTGGAACGCCACCGCGCCAGGGGGGAGCCCGGCAAATCCGTCTGCGCGTCGCGGGTTCTGCTTTGGCTCGGTGAGACCGAGGGCGGCGCGCTCGTCGAAGCCGTGGACCTGTACCTGTGGCCCTGGGGGAGGGGCGGCCGGTGCTCCCGAGGCGCGTGCTGCGGTCTGTGGGCGCGGGCGGAGTTTGCGCTGTGTGCCAGTCGATCTGAGGTCGGGATCCACCTGGCTCTTGCCGAAGTTGTGCTCCTCCTCGACCTGTATCACTCTGCCGTGGAAGCGATTCCTCAGAGCTTCGTCGATCATGGCGTGCAGGTTGTTGAAGTCGGGGTTGTCCAGATCGGGGTTGAGGTACAGGATCCACGCGTGGGGGCCGGTATCGGGATAATCGCTGTAGTCGATACGGACGTTCACCGTGATCGAGTTGTACGTGATCGGGATCAGGTCCGGAGTCGAGAACTTCTTCCGCAGGTCCAGGTGGCTCGGTCCGCGAGCCTCAACCGCCTGCAACACAAGGGAATTCGAGTCATCTGCCACAGTCCCGGCGGTCACCACCCCACCTACGGAACGGTTTTCGTCGTATACCCCAGCGAGCGATCGGACGGCGATGGTGCCCGAAAGCGGTTGTGAGAGACGGGCTTCGGGGCGCTGCACCACGGTTTCGCGCACCCCGCCGCCCCCGGTGGCGTGGGCTGGGTGGTTAGGCGAGTTTCCGGCTTCGTTCTCCGTCGGCGTTCGCGCCGCACTGGGAGGTCCGCCGATGGGCGGCTCGGGGCTCGGTTGTGGCGTAGCGGTGCCGCCGTCAGGGTCGTCATCTGTTTCGCCGTCGCCGATCGCCGGTTCGACTGGTTGTTCCTCGAAGTCGGCGGCGCTGCGTCGTGGGCCACCCAGGTTGCGGTTCTCCTCCGACACGTATGCGGCCAGCTCCCGGCAGTTCTCGCAGTCGTTCAGATGGGTCGCGATCTTGGTGGCGGCCCGCTTGCGCAGACCGTTGCGCGCCCACGCACCAAGGTTTTCCACCGTGGCGCGGCACGCCTCGGTGGTTGGCTGCTTCAGATGCATCTGCAGATACATCTGGCGCAGGCGCTCCCGCGCTCGGAAGGCGGCCGCCGCGGTGGCGTTTGCGTTGGACTCCAGTAGTTCGGCTGTTTCGGTTGTGGTCAGGTCCTGAATTTCGGTGTGCCACAACACGGTTTGCATAGTTTCTGGCAAGGAGTTCAATGCCCGTGCTGCCATGGACCTTTCGTGGGCTGCTACCACGGTGTCGGTGAATGGCTCGGCCACGTCGTAGTCGCCCATATCGCCGGGGAGCACCAGACGCGTGTCGGGGCGGAATTGTCCGGTGTTCACGGAATGGTAGATCGTGGTGAGCAGGTATTGACGGAAGTCCCACCAAGGTCCGCGGTCGTTGCGGAGCGTCGCCAACACCTTGGTGAATGCCTCGGACACGACATCGTCGACCAAGTCGGCTGGGGCGTCGAGACGTACTGTTGCCCTGCGTGCCGTGGCGACGTGCCGCTCATACAACTCGCCGTAAGCATCCACGTCACCGGCTCGCACGGCCGCAACGAGTTCGGCGGTGTTGCGGCGCCCGGACGGGCCGGATTGGGCCGGTTCTCCGGCCTCGGTGCGTTCGGACGCAACACCGAGCTCCTCGGGTTCGGGCGCATCGGTGATCTCCTCGACCGCGTGGTTGTCGTGCCGTAGCGCGATTGCGGTGACAACGACCGCGCCGACATGGAAGCGGCCGGTAAATGCCGGTGGCGAAGACTCGGATCGCACCGCGTCGTCCGCGAGCCGTGCCTCGAACGTGCCGGTCTCGGCGTGGGCGGTGTCGGGATGGATCGTCACCTCCACCTGGTTGTGCTTCAGCTGGTGCCCGGTGAGTCGCGCGTACAGGTCGAGGATGTTGTTCTTGGCGGAGGCCAGCACTTGATCCCAGTGGGTCCCGGTGTGGGCCAGGGTGAGTTCCTGCAAGCGGGTGCGCTCCTCGCGTTGCGTCATACCCTTCAGCTCGGTGGTTCGAACGCCGACATGATCCTTGGCGTCGACGTTGATGTCCAGAAATTCGTCGGCGCCGGCGAGGGCGACGGCCGTGTAGTTCTCGGTTCGGACGGTTGTCCCGATCAGTCCTTCGGGCCATTGCGGCTCTCCGTCGGCTCCCACGGGGATCGGTGCATCGCCCAGACCACGAGCGTCGAGTGCTTGTTCGGCGCACAACCGTACGTTCAGCACGGTGCTGCGCTCATTCCCGACGATCTCGGCAACATGCACCTCGGGCGGTAACACCTGCTGGATCACGCTCGGCCGCGCGTTCTGATCGGACCGGGGTTCATCTGCTCCACGTACCCAGCCGCCGCCGTCGATGTGCTCCACGCCGAGGTCGGCTGCGAGCTTTCGTGCGGGACGGAATTTGAATTCTCCTCCGTCCCAGGGGGCGTCGGGGTCGGGGACAGCGACGCCCCAGCCGATCACAGGGTGCGCGGGCCTGCCTTGCGGGGCGGGGGGTGTGCCCAGTTCGCGGCTCGGCGAGCGCGTGCCTGCCGCGTGCAGAGCGGCATCGGCTTCCGTTGTGGTCGAGCCGGTCGGGCGTGCGGGCCGAGGGTGTGTGGTGGATTCGGCGTCCGTGTGCCCGCCTTCGGCCGCCAGGTCTGCAGCCCCGGCCTCGGGCACCGGCGAACCGGCGGCGGTCGCGGGTTGTTGCGGGCCGATCATTCGTGGCTCGTCGGGCTGGTCGGAGAAGTTGGCGCCGTGGTCGTAGGACTCTTCCGCGCGAGTGGAATCGGGGCGGGCCTTGCTGCCGGCTGCTTCGGGTGCCTCCGCGGATGGGTTGGGTTCTCGAGCCTGTGTTCGCTCGGGCGTCGGCTGGGTTTCGGATCCGTGCGAGTGCAGCCCGAACAGGCCGCGACCCCATTTGACGAGTCGGGGCACGATCCTACCGACGGCGGCCGCGCCGACGACTCCGGCGAACACCCAGCCGGCGGGGACGATTCCTTGTGCCGAGAGCGTGGCGCCGCCCAGTAGTGCACCGGCAGCCGTTCCGGAATACAGGACCAGATCCTTCGCGCTGGTCGCTCGGCCGTAGAGCTCCTCGGGAACAGTCTGCTGCAAATGTCCGGCGACCAGGACATTCATGCCGACGCCGATCACCGAGACGCCGAGTGCACCAGCGGCCATGATGAAGGGGTTGGTGGTGGCCGCCTGGAGTGCGGCGACTCCGGCGAACCCGGTCAGCGCTACCGGGAACAGGATGTTGGTGTCGGCCTCGCTGATCCATTTCTTCGGCAGCCCCAGCCCGCCGATTACGCCACCGACAGCGCCGGCACTGAGGACCGCCGCGGCTGCCGCGGTCTGCATGTCGGTTTCGCTGACCAGGGCGGCGGTGCGCAAGTTCAAAGCCACGAACGCCGCATTGGTGGCCGTTGTGACCAAGGAGTATTCGCGAAGGAATGGCTCATGCCAGACCGCCTGTACACCGTCGCGAATATCGAGGAATATGGTCCGGAATGCGCGGCGGTCCTGCGGGAGATGCGGTGGGACAGACTCTCGTATCCGAGTCAGCGCCGTCTGGTTCCCAAGGTACGAAACTCCGTTCGCCATGAACGGCAGCCAATTCGCCACACTCAGCAGTACGGGCCCGAGCGCTCGCCCACCCGTGCCGGCGACATACCCATCGATTGCGGTCAGGCGGTTCGCCGCCGGCAGTTGCGCGGGTGTGACCAGATCTCGGATCGTGCCCCGGAGACTGCTCAGGTAGAACGTGGCCGCAGTGCTCTCCACCAGGGTTGTCCCGGTGAGTATCAGGCCGATATCCGGGACGCCGAGGGCCACTGCGGCGCCGGCGGCGGCAGCGGCCGTCAGACCTGTCCACTGTGCGTTCCGCATCGTCTTTACGCGGTCGCGGGAGTCGGCGATCCAGCCCGCCGGGAGCCCGAAAACGATCTTCGGTACAGTGACCGCGGCTGTGGCCACGCCCGCCGCCGTCGGCGAACCCGTCAGGCTCATGATCAACAGCGGCATGGCCGCCAACTGAATGCTGTCGCCCGCGGTGGAGACGGTGTTGGAGATGGCCAGCTGCCGGTACGGCTTGTTGACGATAAGCAATTTCCCCGGCGATACCGGCTCTTCGACCGCCTCGGATTCCTGGGACGGTGCAGCGGGCGGAGCCGGTGCGGATTCGGCGGGTGGTGTTTGCGCGGATTCGGCGGGCGCGGCCGCCTGTGCCTTCCGCCGACCGGCGTTCGCGTCGGGGCCGAAGCCACCGCCGTCGATGTAAACTTTTCCGAGTTCTTCTACCCGTCTGTTTCCGCGTAGTGGTTTGCGGCCGGGGTTGAGGGGGTTACCGAGGTCGCCGAAAAGGTCGTCGTCGGGGTTGGCGACGATATGGAAGTCGTGCGGAGGCTGTGCGGGTTTGCCTTGCGGGGTGTGGGGGGTCTCGCCGGTCGAGTGCGCGGGGGTTTCGGTGGTCGTACCGACGGAGGGCTGCTGTGTCTCCGTTGGTGGTTCGGCGGCCGTCGCATCCGCTGGGCGGCGTTCTTCGGCTGTGTCCGTATGCGCACCGGACACGTCGCCGGGCGCCGGGTCCATCGTGGCGGTGGCTTCGGTGGAGGCCGGCGGCAGCGCTCGGCGGGCGTCGTCGCCTTCCAAGGCGGCCGGGCGCCGCGTATCCGGTCCACCGGTCAGCTGCCTGGGCCCAGTTGCCTCGCCGGTCTGCGGCAACTGATAGCCGTACTCGAAGGTCTGGTCCCCGTCTGTGACGATGCGGGTAGTCACCCGAGTGAATCCGTGTCCGAGGGCGCCTTCGGGGACCCCGGTGACGGATTCGACCCACAACAGCCGGGTTCCCTTGGGGGCCAAGAATATTCCGACGTCCAGGAAATCGAACCGGTTCGACGGGATGTGGCCGATTTCGGCGGTGCTGTAGCCAGGGTTCCAGGAAACCCCGGTGGTCCCGTCCGACACCAACGGGATCGTCACGAACAGATCGCGATCGGAACGTCGGTGGTGCATCGTTTCGTCAACACGGCGAACATGTTGCACCGCATCGTCGTTCGCGGAACGTTGCTCTTCGGGAGTGGTCAGGTAGACATTGGCCGCCACATACCCCAGCGGACTCTCCGATACCGCGCCTTTGATCCAGGCCAGGGATTCGCGGACCGGCTCCGCAAAATTCTCGTTCCAGTACTGCCGGGCGTAGTCGATGGCCTGCTCGCGGGTTTCGAACATGAGTGCCGTTGCGGACAATTCCGCGAGGGCCACTTCGTGTTTGCGTTCCAGTGGAAGCGCGTCGAATTCCTCGTCGGACATCGACGGGCGATACACGAAGGGCAGGTCGTCTTCCACGCGCCGCACGGGCACCGGGGTGGTAGCGACGCCCTCGTCGGTCACGATCCGCCCATGCAAAACCGGGGCCTGGGCGTCGAGGCTGCGGATCTCGGCGTCGAGCCGGTTGACCTCGTCGGCGTTGTCCACCAGGGTGTTGAGCTCCAACAAGTCCCCGGCCAGGGCGGCCACCTCGGGATCGGCCTCCATTGACAGGGTGTCCAACCGGTCCGCGTTCAGATCCTCGGCTCGTTCCCCACGCTGGACCAACCCGTCGAGCACTGTGTCGCGCTCTTGCCGCAGTTGCTCCAGTCGTGGCGCGACCTGATCCGGCCGTGCGGGATCCACCTCCAGCGTCGCGGGGTCGACGTCGTCGCGCATCTCGGCTGCGGCGTCGCGCATTTCGCGCGCTTGCTCGCGCTGCCGGACCAGCCGCGCCCGCCGCGCGGGCGCGTCCGCCACCTCGTGCTCGGCTCCGGGATCGGGTTGATGCTGGCCTCCGCGGACCCATCCACCGCCGTGTGCGTTAACGATGCCGAGCCGGTTCAGCCGTTTGCGCATTTGTTGTGGTTTTTCGAGGCCGTCCAGGGCGTCGCCGTCCCAGTGGTGACCGGCGCCGCCGATGGCGGGAATCGTTTTCTTCGCGGGCTCGCTCACCGTGGCGGCGGGGCTGTCGGGGACGTGCACGGTAGTCGTGGGCCGCGCCGTGGGCTGCGAATTCGGTGGTGGCATGCCAGGATCGGCATTGCGGACATCATTTATCCGCTCTTTCGCCTTCGCAACCGTGGCGACGCGACCGCGGGTGCCGAATGAGCGGCCCGCGCGGGTCAGGCAGTCCTCTACGGAATGTGGTGTCATTCCAAGTCTTTTACCGATGGCTTGGTTCGACATATCCAGCACGGCCAAACCGAGCACTTGGATCTGACGGCCCGACAGTCCCGGGTAAGCCGTCAGCTCCTCCGGGGTAGGCGGCCGGGGCGGCTCGGGCGGTGACGGCTCGAGCGACTGGGCGGCCTCGACCGCGGCTCCATCGGCTGCCGGGGTGTCGTTGTCGGAGTTCTGTGTGTCGGAGTCGTCATCGATGATGCCCTTGAGTATCGCCATCTCAACGATCCCGTTCCGATCGCTGATACCGAACTCACGAGCGATGGCGACCCTCTGTGCCTCCACCGCAAACTTGGAAGTCCCAGTGGCCACCGCGATTTCCGGGTAAGTCATGTCCTTCGCCATCAGACGAAGAATCTCGACCTGACGAGGAGTCAACCTATAGGTGATGCTGGGCTCTACGACGACACGGGGGGACATCACCTGGGAGGCGTGCAACTCTTCCAACCGGCTCAGGACATCGACCAGGAACTCGCTCCCCGCGTGGACGATGCTCTCACCGCTGAACGAGTCCGGGGATTGCTTTTGTGCGGGCCAGAGGTTTTCGCGGCGTTTGTCGGCGAGATGTCTGGCCATCCGGCGGATGGCACCTTCCGTCATCAGCTTGATCGTCGGCTGCCCGAGTCCCATTGCCACGGCTAGGTCGCCTGGAGGTATTCGCTCACGGAACAGGCCGAGGACGATACGCCGCTGAGTACCCCCGAGCAGGGCGAGCGCGGCCTGCAATTGGGATGGATTAGCCTCGGCCAATGCTCGGGGCAGTGCAGCAAGTTTGGTGTGTTCGGCGCGCACGATCGCCTTGATCAAGTTGTCGGCGGCCTCGACTACGACGCTCTCAATTTCGTTGGGATTCCACTGTGTTTCCGCAGCAGAAGGGCTCTCGGTATCCAGACCCCGCAGGGCATTCCGCTGGTTGAGTGGAAGCCTGTCGATGGCTTCCAGAATCTGCTCGGCGGTGGCCTCGGCCAGCGCCTGAGCTGGATCGGGTGCTTTGGTACCGGCCGCCAGTATCGCGCAGAGCCCAGCCCGAAATTCGGTGAACCCGGCTGCTCTCCGCGGGGCGCCCTTCGTACGACGGGCCGGGTGGTTACTGCCTTTACTGCCGGTCCAGGGCGTCGGGTTGCTGGGCTTGCGACGACTGTTCCATGGTGTTTCCGGGACGGGGCCCGCTGATTCCGCGCCGCCGAGACGGTTGACCACCGACGGTGCCGCATCCTTGTCGCTGCGCCCGCTCGGAAAATCGACGGCCGCATCAGCAGGCGTATCCGCACGGCCGCCATTCACGACATCCGCGACCGGTGGCGCTGGGGTGCCGCTCGTTTCGTGCGGTGCCTCGGTGGTGCTGGATGTCGGGGCGATGTTGTCCGGTGTGCCTTGGGTTTTGCGTTGCTGGTGCGGTTGGGCGGGTTCGCCGGGGGTGGGTGGTTGGTTGTCGGGGAGGTTGTGGAAGAAGAGGCCGCCGTGTTGGAAGGGGACGAGGCGGGGTTGTCTTCGGGGTGCGGGTTTGTCGCCGACGGCTGCGTCGAGTTGTGCCATGGCGGCTCGGTGTTCGGCCAGGACGTTGTCGGCGATGGCGAACTGTCGTTGTGCGGCGGCTTCGGTGTCGGTGGGTAGTTGTTCTCGGGCGGCGCGGGCGTGGACTTTGGCGGCGAGGTCTCGTGCGATTCGTGGGTTGCCGAGCGCGGCCATCAGTCGGTGGTAGATCCGGCTGTCTTCCGCGGCTGCTGTGGGTTGGTCGGAAACATCTGCGGGATCGCCGGAATCTGTTGCTGTGTGCGCTGATTCGAGGGCGGCGGCCGCCGGGTACTCGGTCCGCAGTTCGTTCGCGTCCCCGACGAGGGCCGCCGAATCGCAATGCGGCGGCTTCGGGGGCGGTGGGCCGGGCAATTCCGGAATCGACGCCTGCGACTGAGAGCGTCCGTCGAGTCGGTCGACCGACATCGAATTCAGGTGTTTCAGCAGCAGCGAAGCGAGCACTCGCTGCCCGTCGGTGAGTTTACCGTCGCCCGTATCCCCCAGGCCTGATGTTATGGACCCGCCGACAACCCTGAGAACTGATTCTGCGAGGGCCGCATTCTCGATGAGGTGCAGGCGCTGCCCCGGCGACAAGGGGCCGCCAGGGTAAATCGGGCGAGTGTACGTGGTGAATTGCTTACCAAGCCATCTTTCGAATTCCGTGTCGTATCCATAGTGTCTGTTGGCTCTGCCGTGGAGCCAACGGGCGAGAAGCGCCGGAAAGACATCGTCCAAAACCGCGTGACCGATGGCGGCGACCATGACCAATGCGAAGCGGTACTGAGCCTCATTGTAATGGCTTCTACCGCCGTACCGGAAGTCATTGACATAATATGTGGAATATTCACGACCTGTATACTCCGCGTTGAGAATTACCTCGTTCGCACTGCCGTCACCATTTTCATCCGGCGTAGCTTTGATTGATTCGCCCAACCAGCCGACACCAGCCACGCTTATTCGGATATCAGGGAAGAGGTTGCACATCGCCATGAGACCGCGGAGGAATGCGACAACGTCGTTCTCGTCGATATTCGGGATATCGGCCCCCACCACTGGAATGCCGTGCTGGGTATCGAACGCTGCCACCAGATCCGGCAAATTATCCGGCTTGCGGTCCCGCCAGGACAGCTCTTTCAGGCGTATCTCCGGCGAATTGTTGTCGAGAACGTCTCGCGATTCCGGGTCGACGCGCACTTGCGCGAACAGCAGTCGATACAGCGTCCGTGCCGCGTCCGAGGCGTTGTCCCATCCGTTGACCTGCACATCGGCTACCGCCGCGCGAGCGGCCTGCTCCGCATCGAAACGCTTCGATACTCCTGCACGTCGAAGCATCGTGCGGGGCCGGATCACCCCGTCGCCGAGCTGACCGCGGACCCACTGTTCGAATGCCGTCTCGGCATCGGCGACCGGTTCGAGCCGAGACCCGCGGAAGTGCGTGAAGAGGTAGTGGAATCCACGCTCCTTGACTATGCCGACTCCGGCGTCGGCGGCGGCTCCGATCGCGCCGACCGTCGCCGCATAGAGGCGTTCACCTGTGGGCG
Source organism: Nocardia sp. CA-107356 (assembly GCF_050946365.1). Classification (NCBI taxonomy): domain Bacteria; kingdom Bacillati; phylum Actinomycetota; class Actinomycetes; order Mycobacteriales; family Nocardiaceae; genus Nocardia; species Nocardia sp. CA-107356. The sequence goes on from NZ_CP191992.1 coordinate 2,840,629, forward strand.
CATCCGCTGTGCCGAGCAGCCGCCGGTCCACTGTGATGGATTCGATCAGAACTCGCCCATGGTTGTCGCGACGTGCCGCGACAGCGATGCCTTTCCCGCCGCCCACCTTGCCGACGGTGATGGCGGCTCCATTCCGTACGAGGATCGCGCGATGTTCGATGAGCATGTCGTGCAGGCCGCGCGACACATACCAGGCCGAGTCCGGGTCGGTGAAGCCGGACATCTCGACGTGCCAGGTGTGCTCCGACCATGCCACAACCTCCTCGACCGTACCGCCGCGCAATAGTTCCGCCGGCCAGTCACGGGACTCGTCCAGAGCGATTGCCAGGTTGGTGGCGCGCGCATCGGACTCGGGCGTAGCGGCTGCCGGATCGACGGTGTATTCGAACCACACCGTCTTGCCTCGCTGGTGTAGTTCCACGCCCCAGCGATCAGCGGTGCCGTCCATCGTGGCGATCCCTCGGCTCGGGGACCGCGTCGCGTCGAGCGGCGGGAGGTGGCGGCTGTAGTCGGCGACTTCGATCCGAAGGATGCCCTGGTCCGAGATCGTTGCGCGCACCCGTACGTCTGCGTCGGTGGAGCGGAATATGGTGTCGAGCAGCGCGGCGAACGCCAATTCTGGAAACAAGGTCTGACTCGGCCCAGCGCCCGCCAACTGGACGATGGCAGCACGGGTGTCCGCGATCAACCGGGTTTGGCCTCGGCTGATGCGTACACCGGTCGCCAGGTCCGCCGGTTCGTTTTCCTCGGAGCCCTCGGTCTGCGGGATAACCCACTTGTCGGGCGTGGACCTCGGCACCTCTTTGGCATCCCACAGCTTGAAGCCGACCTCCCGGCCCAGCGGATTCTGGTGGAATGTGTATCTCCACTCGACGGCGGCCCGGTTCAGTTCCATGACCCAGGTATCCTGTGGCCCAGGCACATCCGGCACCGGCCACGCACGACCATCGGTGGTGATGGTGCCGACCAACGATGCGAGTTCCGACGACAGCGCTATTGTCGCCCGCGTGCCGCCACCGTTGCCGAATGCATCATCCAGCAATGCGGAGATCAGCCGAACCGCGAGCGGTTTACCGGCCGCGCGCGGCCAGTGCCCTGGCAGGAGGGCCTCGATATTGCACTGACCCGTCGCCCATTCTTCGCGGGAGACCGTGGTTTCGGGCGTATGGTCCGGATTCCATAGGGACGGCAGGTTTTCGTTTCTGCGCGCAGGTGTCGGACTCGGCTTGTCATGGCTGCCTGGTGTGCTCGCGTTGGATTGCTCCGCGCCAGCAGCGGTGACGGAGAGCGATTGCTCGCCTGTGGCCGGACTGCCTGTGCCCGTGGGGTTTTCGTTGTTGGCGGCAGGTTTGGGGTCGTGTTGGGTGTCGGGGGCCGACGGTTCGTCGGGGTTATCGGGGGTGGGTGGTTGGTCGCCGGGGAGGTTGTGGAAGAAGACACCGCCGTGTTGGAAGGGGGTGAGGCGTTGTCGTTTTTTGGGCTTGGGTTGGTCGCCGACTGCTGCCTCGAGTTGTGCCATGGCGGCTCGGTGTTCGGCGATGACGTTTTCGGCGATGGCGAACAGTCGTTGTTCGGCGGCTTCGGTGTCGGTGGGTAGTTGTTCTTCGGCGGCGCGGGCGTGGACCTTGGCGGCGAGGTCTCGTGCGATTCGTGGGTTGCCGACTTGGGCCATCAGGCGGTGGTAGACCTGGCTGTCTTCCGCGCCTGCTGTGAGCGCGTGCTGAGGTGCGACTGCCTTCGAATCCGGTTGGTCCGCAGGGGTTCTCGGTTCGGCATCGGCGGTGTTCGCGCTCGCTCGGCCGCTTGGCGCGTGGTCGGATGTCGACTGTGTGGGTTCAGGGGTGTCCGCCACGATTCCGCGTGGGGACGCGCCACTGCCCGACGGACTCGGCAGTGGGCCGAGGACTTTGCCGTCGGGTGGGGGTGCCAGCTCTGGCTGGTGCGGGTAGCGGTTGGTGAGGTTGTCTTCGTCGTCGGTGGTGAGGAAGGCGACGTATGCCTCTTCGATGTCGGGGTAGGACTCTTCCCATTTGTCGAGGGTGCGGACGCGGGGGATGCGTTCTGGGTCGTTGGGGTCGGTGTGGGGGTCGCCGGGGTTGGTGATGTTGGTGTCGAAGATGACGATGTTGCCGCCGGGTTTGTTGTCGGTGTTGGTGATGGTCAAGGCGTGCAACTTCTCGCCGACGGCAAGGAGGAGGACGGCGGTGTCGACTCCGTCCTCGAGATTCTGGACGGCGTCTATGGTCTTGGCGACGGGGTGCTCGGTGTCGGGATCGAACTCGACTTTTACGAGCTGGGTTGCGATGGCCCTCCGGAGGTGTTCCGGGCTCTTTTGCCATTTCTTTGGTTTGATTCCCGTGTCGAGGCCGAGTGCCCAGGTTGCTCGGGACGTTTGATTGATGCAGTCCAGCAGCCTCCGGGCTTTGAACAGCCGATGGTAAAGGGACCAGCCGGCCATGGTGCCGAATGTCGCGGCGATGGCTGTGCCGGTAGTTTGGTGTCCCACTAGCGCTATTGCGCCGCCGGCGATCGCCGGACCCAGCGCGAACGTGCCTCGGGTCGTCATGACGGCGAAGGCTCTCACTCGTCCGCGCACTTCGGACGGGGTTGTCTTGTTCGAGTAGGTGGTGATAGGTATCCCGGCCGCACCGAGGACTGCCCATGTGGCGGCGAGTCCTGCCGAGGTTATCCAGGGGTTGGTGGTGGTCGCCTGGAGTATCGCGGGCCCGGCCAGGCCGGCCAATCTGGCCGTGAGCAGCGTATCGATGCTGGTCTTCTCCAACCAGCTTTTGGGTATCAGGTTCCCGATCACGCCCCCGAGCGGGGTGATCAACAGCGCCGTTCCCTGCTGCCACTCGGTAAGGCCGGAGTCGGTGATCACCGACGTGAACTGCAGACTCTGCATTCCCAAGTAGAAATTGGTGATGGCCAGGTTGATATTGGAACGTCGCCTCACGGGGAGATCCTGGATGGCATGCCAGCCCTCGGCGATCGACTTGCGCAGATCGGTCCAAGTGCCCTCGGATTCAACCGGCTTCGGTGCGCTCGAAGTCGTCGGCAACCGAGACAATGTCGCCAGATTCACCAAGCTCGTAACGACATCGATTACGGGGGCTGTCCATGCGCCGGCTTGCAGCGCCATGGGCCCGAGCCCCTTTCCCAGCACGCGGGTGATATTCATTTTGAGGTTGTTGAAACGGGTCAGTCCGTCTTGCGCATCGCCGACCATTTCGATGATCACCTTGCCGGCGGCGCTGCTGTAGAGGACGGCGGCGGACGCTCCGACGAGTGTCGTTCCGACGAGTATGGGGACGGAGTACGACGTTCCGGATGCGAGGGCGCCAGTTGCTGCTATTCCTGCTGTCGCTGCCAGGGCTTGGCTGCCCATCAGCAATTTCTTGGGTGGGGCGTGGTCGGTCAGATGTCCCGCGATCAGTGCGCCGCCGATGTACGGCAGCTGGGTGGCCCACCCAACGGCGCCCGCCACTCCTGGTCCACCGTGTTCCAGAAAGTACAGGGACGTCACCGTTGCCATGACCTCGAAGCCGGCATCGTTGAGGGCCTCGGCGCCGAGGCGTACGCCGACATATGGGTTGGTGCGAACCAGGCGCAGCAGTGATTCGCTACCGGTAGGTTGCTTTTGCGCGGCGGGCGGGTTCTCGGCGGAGGCAGGGGCGGAACTGCCCGTGGCCGTGGGACTTTCGTTGTTGGCGGCAGGTGTGGGGTTGTGCTGGGTGTCGGGGGCCGACGCTTCGTCGGGGTTTTCGGGGGTGGGTGGTTGGTTGTCGGGGAGGTTGTGGAAGAAGATGCCGCCGTGTTGGAAGGGGGTGAGGCGTTGTTGTTTTTTGGGCTTGGGTTGGTCGCCGACTGCTGCCTCGAGTTGTGCCATGGCGGCTCGGTGTTCGGCGATGACGTTTTCGGCGATAGCGAACAGTCGTTGTGCGGCGGCTTCGGTGTCGGTGGGGAGTTGTTCTTGGGCGGCGCGGGCGTGGACTTTGGCGGCGAGGTCTCGTGCTATACGTGGGTTGCCGAGCTCGGCCATGAGTCGGTGGTAGACCTGGCTGTTTTCAACAGGTGCTGCCGGTTGGTCGGAAACATCGGTGGGGTCGCCGGAATTTGTTGCGGTATGCGCTTCGTCGGCGGCTTCGCCCGCTGTCGCTTCGATGCCGGTGTGTCCGGCCAATCGGTCGGTGAGTGTGGGGTTGGTGAGTCGGAGTTGGGGGAAATCGCGTCCCAGCAGTGGGAGTAGGAAACCGGCGACCATCATGGCGATGTTCGAGCCCGAGCTGTGGCGGTGCGCTTCGACGTCGAATTCTTGTAGTGACAGTCGCAGTTGTTCGGTGGGTGCTTCGGATTCTCCGGTTGGATCGATGGTGACGAATCCTGGGCATACTCCGCCGCGGTCGCCGACGCGTGCTTGTTTCGTCGTTCCGGTGATCGCTACCGATGTGATGGTTTGGTTGGCGGTGTCGAGTTCGATTCTGAATTGTGGTGGGTTGCGGGGCTCGGTGAATTCTCCCAGCGTGGTGAAGGTGACTCCCGCCATTACGCTGAGGCGGCTGGCGAATTCGAGGATGCCGTGCTGGATGCTGGCCCACGACCAGCCCTCGATTACATCCGCGTGCTCGGCGAGGCTTTCGAGATAACCTCGCAGCACGATCTGTACGCTGCCCATATTGGTTGCGGCGCTGAGCACTGTCTTATTGCCCGGCACATCGAATTCGTCGACCGAGTGAGCGGGTAGATCGAGCTCGGCCCGCCGGTCCGGCGGGATCGCGTCCAGGATCGGTGCCCGGTCACGGGAACGCTCATCCTTGATGCTCGCGAGTTCCTGCCATACCGGCCCGTCCACCAGATCCCAGACCGCGCTCAGATGCTCGACCGCCGCCTGCATGAACGCATGCTGCCCGCTGTCGCGGGGGTAGCCGTCCCGGCCATGCATTACGTAGTCGCTGTCCAGCCAGGACGCGAAATAACCGGGTTCGACTTCCGAATAGTTCGACAGCAGTGCCGCGCTCACCCGCTCCGGATGACTCATCATCTGCTGTAGCGCCGTCTCGGTCAGCTTGTACTGCAAGCATCCCGACGCGATCGACCGTTCCAGTGAATACCGCAGATAGGCCAGCTGATCCGGTGGGAACAACTCGGTCAACAGCCGGGTGGCGCCGCCGACCTTCAATGGCAGATCCGCCTCCGCGAACCGCTGGCCGATCTCGGCGATTATCGTCCGCGCCCGTGCTGGATCCGCCAGCACTTCGGTCATACCCTCCCGTGACAGCCCACGGATCAACGACACGACCGTGCGCGGCACCTGCGCCGACGTCAGCCACTCGGCATGGGATTGCGGCTGCTGTGTGGTCTCGGTTGGTGCGTCGTGCGTGGCATGCTGCACGGAGGTGCCCGGCTGTGCGGGCGTATTCAGATCGATGCCCGCTGTCTGCGCGGCTTCCGCGAGATGTGTTCGTGCACCGACGCCGAGCTTGCGGTGGATACGGCGGGCATGCGTCCGGACCGTTGCGGGAGCCGAATGCAACTCGGCCGCGATTTCGGTGGAGTTCATACCCGCCACGAGCATTCGGAGAATGTCCGTCTCGCGGTTGGACAAGGTCACCGTGCGTGGTTGTCGCGCTGGGCTTTCCGGTTCTGGTGCGGTGTCGGCTTCGGTTCTCGGTTCGGCATCGGCAGTGTTCGCGCTCGCTTGGCCGCTACCACTAGGTTGCTTTTGCGCGGCGGGCTCGTTCTCGGCGGATGCAGGGTCGGAACTGCCTGTGCCCGTGGAGTTTTCGTTGTTGGCGGCAGGTGTGGGGTTGTGCTCGGTGCTGGGGGCCGACGCTTCGTCGGGATTATCGGGTGGATTCGGCCGCGCGCCTTCGGGATTCGCGCGCGCGTCATCGCCGACCCCTGGGGCATTGGCGAAGCCGAGCCACGGGGCTGCAACGCCGCGCTGTACCGGGAACGGCGCACCGGCCGCGTCCCGGGCGCGCTGCGGAGGTAGGTCGAGTGCCTCCGCCGGATCGGGTGGGCGGCCTGCCGGCGCGGGAGCCCGGCGGACCATGGTCGGGCGGGGCGTGGGGGTGGTCGGGCGTTCGCGCGGGGCATCGGTGCTGGGCTCCGCTGGTGCGGAGGTATTCGGCCCGGAAGTACCGGTTGTGTCGGTGTTGGATCCCTCGGTTACGGACTGCTGAGCGGTCGGCGCCGGTTCATCGCTGGAGTGGAACCATCGGATTCCAGCGTTCGCCATGTCTTCCCGCATTTGCTCGTCCGGGAGTTCACGGTGGAATACGACGTCGGTGATATTGGGGAGCCGGACACCGCCGTGCGTTTGGGTTTGAACAAGGGCGTTCCTTCGGAATCTCTCCCCGTCATAGTCACGGCCGATGCCTTCGAGACCGAAGTAGCCGTACTCGCCGTGTTGACTCGGCGTGGCGCCGAACGACTCGGGCTGCGGGTCGTCGACGCTGCTCGGTATGACCTTTACGAAGGTTGGGCTGCCGATGCACGCCGTCGTCCTGCCACGTGCTGCCGTTTCGAGGACGATATCCACGTCGCCGTATTCGCGGATGGTCGCGAGATCGGCTTCGAGAATCCAAGGGAGGTGACCCGAGCGAATGCGTCCGTGGACGGGCCGCGATTGCACGGGGAGATCGCGCGGGTGACCGTAGAGTTCCTGCTCGAGTTGCGCCCTGGCGTCCACGGGCACTTGGGCCAGGAGTCCTCTGCTGGCAACTTCGAAGAGGGTTTTCAATCTGCCATCCGCGAGAATCTTTCGCCAGGTCGCGTATGTCGCCCGTACCACGATCTCGCCGTTGAATGCCCGCCCGAGTTCTTCGGTCATCAGCACATCGAGCTGTTCCCGCGGGATCCCCAATTCCGCGGCCAACGCCGCGGTACGGCGGTCATTGCCGACATAGCGCTCGGCGTAGGCGCGCTCCGCGGGGTCCGCGATGAGCCGCTCCGCCTCGGCCCGAAGTTCTACTGCGCGCGGATCACCGGCCTGCTCTAGATCGAGAATGCGCTCGAACAGTTCTATCGCATCAGCACTCGGCTGCCCGCGGAACTCCGGTAGCCCACTGGCAACAGGGGCGGTACGTCTTGCACTCTCCTGTGCCGTGGGCGACGGTTCAACAGGCTGTTCCGGGCCATCGGCGCTGCCGCTTTCAGGATTGTTGGCAGGCGTGCGCCCCCGATCCGATCGCGGCGCTGACCGCCCGGCACCCGGTACCTCATCGGGCGGCGTGTGAAATGAGAGGAAGCCCTCGACCGGCAGCCCCCTTCGCACGAAGGGCATTGCTTGCACAGGGCCGCCATCATTTCGGGCCCCGCTCCGCGGCGCGGCGTCGGAGAGATCGGCACGGGAGCCTCGGTACTCCTTGGGTGATGCGGACGCAGGTGCTGACGGCTGCGATGCTCGCTCTGCTGCCGGAGCGGGTTCGGAAACCGTTGTGTTCGTGGCGGACTGGGGAACCGCTGGCCCGCCGGGGGGTTGCCCGTCGGGCGGGAGAGCGCCCGACGTTGTGCCTTGGGGCCGAGTCCGCTTTACTGCGGTGATTTCGTACCAGTCGTCCAGTCGCTCGTAGGCGAACAGGTCTTCTTTTCCGATCCGGAACTCGATCTGGTCGAATCCCGCTTGCTCGAGGCGTTGGATGGTGACATCGCGGGCATTGGCGGGAATCACGTCCTCGATACCCGGACTGATCAGCAGTTTGCCGCCTGGTTTCAGCACACGGTGGAGTTCGGCCATCGAGTTCGGCGATTCCACGAATAGCACCATCGGTGTCCGCTCGAGGTAGACCACGTCGAATACAGCGTCCGGCAGGGCGGACAGATCGCGGACATCGGCGAGCAGGTCCGGCTGGGCCCGCTCGGCGATATTGACGAACACCTCTCCGGGTTCGGCTGCCCGGTAGAGGTGTCCGGAGCCGACCACGAGACGTGCTTCGACCCCGGACTGGCCGATATCCGCAATGAGGGCGGGAAGATCGGTTGTCGGTTCGGTCCGAAGCGGACTCGGGGTGTTCTCGGACCCGGAAACGGCGCGGTCGGCCGCTTGCGGCATACGGCCGCCGCGACGGCGTTTGTTCATCTCGTCGATTTGACGCATTTCCCGGGCACGCTCGGCCCGCAGATCTTCGGACGCATGGGCGCCTTCCGGCGGCAACCCGGCGCGCTCCCGGACCATCTGCGCAAGTCGCTCTTGGGGAGTATCACGCGGGGTGGGGTAGCTTCGGTATGGCTGCTGAGGGCCCACACCGGCCTTGGCCAGCCGTTCGAGGGCATCGGCGCGGAATGCGGCGAAGTCGGCACCGGCTTGCATTGCGGACTGTAACGCGTCGAATATGATCCATGCCCGATGCTGGCCGAAACTCCCGCCCCTGAGCGGTTCGGCCCCGATGCTGACGCCCTCCATTACTTGCAGTGACATAGGCGGCACCGACCATTTGAACGCGTCGGGATGCTGTTCGCGATAGTTCCGCAGCCATTCGACGACTCGATGGGCATCATCGAGTTCGCGCACATAGACGACAATGCAGTCGTCCCGGTTTTCGAGGGGACCGGCGGCTTTGGCGCCGCGAACGCCGGGGAAATTATCGGGTTGGTCGACGATCTCGTGCACGATGCCGTGCATCAAGTCTGGGACCGCATCCCCTTGCGGATTCACATATACGCGGAATTTACCGCGCGGACCCGCATGGGCGCGCATAAAGCGGAGGAAGTGCATCATGTCGGGGGGAATCCCGAGGTCGGCATGGCGAGGATGGATGTCAAGAGACCCGGCCGGGGATTGCATGGCGGCAATCTGCTGCTCGGGTGCTCGCCGTGTGAGAATGCCGATCAATTTCCGCACATAGGCAACGGGATCGGTGACCACGCTGGTCTCGCGCTGTGCTGTGTACTCCTGGTAGAGATCGTCCTGGTTTCTGATGGATGTCCGGTGCTCCCAGACGCGGTGAAGGAATGCCTCGAGGCTTTCCAGAGACAGGTCCGGCGGCTCGAGGCCGTTGCTCAGGAAGGTCAGCGCGCGCAACGCGACCAGGTCGTCGAACGATGTGCCCGGATGCAGTTGGAGCCGCAGTTCGTCGAGCTCGCGTGGCTGATCGAATATCGTGGGGAATACCGCGATCGCCGCCTGCATCGGGTCGAGTTCGGCCGCTGCCGCGGCATCGGGTGTGTGGTGCTGCTGGGCTGCGCCCAATGCTTCGCCGAGCGCATGCACGCGCTCGTCGGCCGCTCGAAAACGGTCGACTGCCGCCACTGCCTGTACAACCTGCTCGCGGACGGTCGGCTGCACCTGCCCGATCGGCTCGTTGTCCGCCACGACCTCGGGCACGACGGCAGTGGCATTGTTCGCGTTCAGCAGCGCGGGCACCCATTCCCTGACCGCGTTGAAATGCTTGACCAGCAATCGAATTCGTTCCGAGGTGAGCGCATCCGGTGCGGCGAGCGCGGACAGCAATTCGTCCAGCAGCGTGCGCATGTGGTGCACTCTCGCCAGCCGCTGCACATCCGTCCGCAGCACCACCAGACCCGCCGGATCGGCCGCCGCTGCATCGTATTCGGCCGCGACGTCGGCGCGCACCCGCCGCACGTCGTTGGCATCGAGCTGCGCTAGCAGGCCCATATCGATGGCGTTCGGCGGTGTGCTCGTCTGTGGCGCATCAGCCGCTTGGTGAAGTTCGCGGACCCGGTCATCGACCTTTCGGTAGTGGTCTACCGCCTCCACTGCTCGCTGCACCTGCTGGCGGATGGTCGGCTGAACCTGCCCGATCGGATCGCCGTCAGCGAGGTCATCGGACAGGGCGGCGATGGCGTTGTTCGCGTTCATCAAGGCCGCCAACCACGCTGCCGCAGAATAGAAGTGCGATATCAGCAACCCGAGTCGTTCGGGCGTGACAGTCGCATCGGTTCCCTCCACGGCGGCCGCCAGCTCATCCAGCATGCCGTCCAGCTTCTGCAGGCGCGCGACATCCGCGTGCAGTATCGCGTTACCCGAATCCGTCACCGCGGCATCGCGTTCCGCCGCAACCCCGGCGCGCACCAAGGCCAGCTGTTCGATATCGACAGCGGGCGGCTCCGTGACAGCGGGGTCGCCGCCGGATACCGGAGGGCCTGCGGACTCTTGGCTGCTGTCAGGTTGTCCGGTCGGCGGCGAATCCGGTTGCGCGTTGTGCCGGTTCGCGCCCCGAGCCGCGCCGCCGCCGTCGTTGTGAAGCACGCCGAGACCGGGTACTCGTTTACGTGCCGGTTTCAACCACTCCTCTTCGCCGTCCCAGCGTTGGTCGCCGCCTCCGATCGCGAACGGGAGGCCACGACCTGGCAAGGGTCGTCGTGCGGGAGGGTTGTTGGTCGATACGGTCGCGGTGTTCGTCGCGGTTTGCGCTGGTGTCTGCGGCGCCGGTTCTGGTTGTGCTGCAGTGAGAATGCTGTCGTGCCGAGCACTGGGGGCCGGGCTGAGTGAAGCCGCCGGTGTGTCGACCGGATCGGTTTGGTTCAGGTATCCGTGCTGTTGCGCCGCCGCGACGGTGGACTGCATGCCGCTGGTGTGCAGTTTGACCTTCGCGCGGGCGATGTAGCCGTTCACGGTGTTGGTCGACAAACCCAGTTCCGCCGCGATCTGCCCGGCCGACAAGCCCTGCGCGATCAGGCCGAGTACTTGGCTCTCCCGCTGGCTCAGGTCTACCGGCAACCGAGTCGCGATGTGAGATCGGAAGGCCTGCACGGTTTCCAGTGGTACGTCGATGGTGCCATCGGCCGCTTGGTCGGGTAGATCTTCCACCAACGCCCGCAGAGTTTCGAGCTGTCCGGGCGACGGCTGGAAATCCCCCTGCGGTGCTTCGGTGTTGCTGGACGATTCGTCGTGTCGCGAGGCCACGCGAACACTGCCTTCGGATCCGACTTTGTCGGCCAGTTGGGCGAGCAGCTGGTTCACCTGCGCGGGTGTCATCCCGAGTACAGCACCGAGAGAACTCTCCGAGCCGCCTGCCACCAGGGCGAGGACATACATCTCGCCTTCGGACACCTCGACGTGCACCGGCGATGTGTCGACGCTTTCGGCCGCGGTATCGGCGGGAGAATCGGTCGGACCGGACAACGGCTCGCTGGCCGCTTTTCTACGCCGGGATCTGCGACCGGCCCGAGACCTGCCGGAGCGTTCGGTGGCGGGACCGTGGAGAGGGGTCTCGTCGGCGGCGATACCGCCATCCTCGAGCTCGTCGGAGCTTCCCGCCGCGGAATCGTCGATTACCTCGATATGGTGATCGGCGACGGTCCGGCCGGATTCATCTTCTATACGGATGGCCTCCAATCTGGTCTTCGTTCTCGGGCGGACGCCATTTATGAAGTGCCACTTGATCTGTGGCGGAGCGCCGTCTACCCAGTAGGCGCGATTCATGTAGGTGATGTGGAGTTGCCTGCGAGCCTGGGCGCCGAAATCCTCTTTCTTGCCTGCTTGCCCAGCGACGCTGTTGGTTTTCGCTTCGCGCCAGACCCGATTGCCATCGGTGACAACATCGATTTCCGCGTCGATCCGCGGGCCCATCGGCATGGCGACCTCGGCCCGGAGGCACACAGCGTCGACCTGATCGAACTGTTCGGCCAGTTGGATCTCACCGAGCAACCCCCGAACCGAAGTGCCATGTCCCCCCACATCGCCGGTGTCCGTCCGCGACGTGACCGGCCGTCCGTCAGCCGACTTACCTTCGGAATAGTGAAGGGACAGTTCGATCAGTGCCGAGCGGTGTGCCTGGAAAGCTGCCAGCCAGTGATGTCCGCCATTGGCCTCGAGGTCCGGATGTCGCTCCAGCAATGCGGCGAGCCGTGTTTCAGCCGCTGTCAGCTCGTCACGCACGCTGTCGATCAGGTCGAGGACGTCAAGTTGCGCCCTGGTCAGCCCGACCACGGGCTCGGATGGAATACCGTGCGTTTCGCGGTACAACCGGGCAAGCCAATCGACGAAGTTGGAGTTCGCCTGTTCGGCGCGTTCCTGAACCTGGTCGACCCATTGGTTCACGTTGTTCGCGGTGACGCTGATGACTGCGCGTTGCGCCCTCTTGGACTGCATGAAGGCATCAGCGTCCTGGCGGGCACGTCGCTCGGCATCCGCGGCCGGAACACCTTCCCCCAGCAAGGCAGCTGTCCGCTGTTCCATGTACTGGCGATGAGTCACGGCCTGCGGTATCGGCAGATATTCTTCGTAGCGTTCGCGTACCAGGTTCTTGGCTTGCTCGGTCGCGACCGAATCGGCGTCGGCGCGGTTGATTCGAGCCAGGATCGCTTCGAGACCGTTGAGCTTGGGGCGTTTGGTCGGAGATGGACTGGCCACAGGTGCGCTCGCCGCAGATATGGGAGTTGGCGGCGGGCTGGCGGCAGCCGGGGGCGCAACGACAGGAGGAGCCGCTGAAGGACGGGGCTCAACCCGGTATATCTCGGCGAGTCGGTCAACGAGGTTGGAGTCCTGTTGTGTGGCGCGTGCCCGAATCCTCTCCACCCACTGACTGGTGTTGTTCGCGGCGACACCGTCGATCATCCGCCGGGCTTTGGCGGTGAGCATGAAAGCGTCGGCTTCCTGGCGGGCGCGAGTTTCGGCCTCTGCGGCTGGAACGCCATTCCGCGCGAGATCGGCAGCTCGCTTCGCCACAGAATGGCGGTAAACACTCGCCTGTGGTATCTGCTGGTACTTCCGGTATTGCTCGAGTATCAGGTTCTTGGCCTGCTCGGCGACGGCCGGATCGGCTCCGGCGCTGTCGATTTCGGCCAGGATTGTCCGGAGCGCTTCGGGCAGCGGGGGGCTGGTCTCGACTGTCGGTTCTGTGTCCTGGTGTGCCGTACCCTCGTCCGGGGCCGATGCCGTTGCGCCATCGAGTAGCAGCGGAATCTTGGCGTTCTGCACCCATTGTTGGATGTTTTGCACGGCGGCGCGAGTGATCAGATCGCGTGCTCGGTCGGTCTGGATGAAATCGTCCGCCTGCTGTTCGGCGAGGGAAGCGACGGCTTCGGCCGAGGTGCCCTTGCGCGCCAGGTCGGTCTTCCTGTTGTTCAAGAACTCCTGGTAGATCGAGCGTTCTCGGGCACGCAGATAGCTCTGGTATTGGTCGATGATGCGGATCTCGAATTCCGCGGAGTCCACGGTGTTGGGGATCCGGTTCAACAACTCCTGGATCGCAGGGGGAACCGATTCGGTCTCGGCGCCGTGGCTCGGCGTACCAGCACCCGGGACAGCGGTGGGCTGATCAGTTGCCGGATCCGCCTCCGAACCGTGTGCGGCGGAATCGGCTGCATTGTCCGCGCGTTCGGTCGGTGCGTCGGAGGCGTATCCCGGTCGGTGCGCACCGACACCCGGAGTATCACCGGGCGGCGTGCTGAAGGCCAGGGGGCCTTCGGCCGACAGACCTCGCTTTGTCCATGGTGACCCGACCACCACAGCGCCATCGGCGCGGCGCGCGCGGCCCTGCGGGAGGTCGAGCGCGCCGTCGGGGGATGACGGGTAGCTCCTTGGCGGAGTTCTGTATTCGACCCAAACGGTCTTGCCGTTGCGGGTCACGTCGGTGCCGACCGCGGCAGCCGCATCCGTCACGATGCGCGCGCCGCGGCCGTGTTCGCCATCCGCGCGATCCCCCAGTTCATTCGGGTCGGTCTCGTCGGAATCCAGTGCCGCCAGATCGAATCCCGCCAGGAAGGCATCCACGTCGTCCAGGCTGACAGCGAACGGTGCGACCTCGTCAGCCGCATCGACGTTGCTCTCGGTTCGCCACTTCGGCAATCCGAGCGAGGTGTCGGTGATGCTGATTCGTACGCGGGAATCGTCCACGTCGACGGTGACCTCCGCACCGCCTTGTTTCGCGTATAGCGCCACGTTGCCGAGCAATTCCGACAGCGCGCGCACTGCGGAGTCGATCGTCGTCTCGGGCAGTCGAGTGTTGTGCGACAGGAACCGGTCGACCTCCCTGCGCGCCCGCGACACACCCCGCTGAACCTGTCCGCGTTCGAAGGTCATTCGCAGCAGTGCGGGTTCCGACGCAGCGGCCGTCGAATCGTCCGGCCCGGCAGTGAACCACCGTGTTCGCGACCCGTTGGTGTTCAATCGGAAGCCCCACCGTCCCGACTGGTCCAACAGTTCGGTGACCTGGCCCGACTCGGTCTGTACTACTTCCCCGGTGTTCTTATCCGGCTCATCACGTACCGGCAGGACCCGGCTCTCGTCGACCACCTCGACCCGCACGTGTCCGGGTCCGTCCGGCCGCACCCGGACCACGACCGGACCTTCCGCGGTCCGAACCAGGGCGTCGAGCATCGCCTCGGCCGCCGCGATATCTCCTTCGGCAGTGAGCGATTCGCGAATAGTCGCTCGCGCTCGCGCCACGGTCGGCGAGTCCGTGGCAGGCGAGTCCGTGGCAGGCGAGTCCGTGGCAGGCGAGTCCGTGGTCGGCGTCGCCTGAGCAACCAACGGGGCCAGTCCGAGAAAGCGTGCGGCGGCATCGACGAGGTCGACTATCTCCTGCGGCGCGTCCGCACGCATGGCCAGCTGCCGCAGTTCGTGTAGCGGGTCGTCACTGTTCGCGTCGCGCCAGCCGGGGGCCAGTTGCTCCTGCCCGAGAAACGCGGGCAGGTCTGCTTCCAGTTGGTTTGTGTCCGTAGCCAACTGGGCGAGTTCTTCCGCGGTGGCCCCGTCGCTCATCGCGCGTTGGGCGCGGTACTCACGGTCGAGAGCACGTCCCAGCCAGCCGGGAAGTTCCTCGGCCCGGATCCGCGCCCAGTCCTCGTCGGCGAGCAGACGCAACTCCATTTGCAGCTGGTCGATGACCTGCAGCAGCGTCCCTCGCAGTCCCAATAACTCCGGGTCCACCCCGAGCGCTCTCGCGAGATCCGCACGCGCACGGTCGGTTTCGCTCGTAACTTGCTCACCGGCAGCCGACGGTTCCGCGGAAGTGCCGGACTCCTGCCCGGTCTCGGGGTCTCGATGGAATCCCATGGCCCACAACGGCACATCGCCGGGCACATGGGATGCGGTCTTGCCGCGTCGACGGTCTGGAGAAAGACCAAGTGCCGCAATAGGGTAGGAATCGTAGTAGGCCTGTACCGCTCCGTGCGGCGGTCCGCCGGTTGTACGGCCTCCGCCGCCGCCGGTGACCGCATCGGGCTCCGCGATGGGTACGGTCCCCGTGCGCAGGGCCACCGCGACCAGTCCCGCTCGATAATGGGTGCCCATCTTCTTGTTGATCTCGAACACATAGGTCTTCACGGTCTGCGGGGTCAGCTCAAGGGCCGCCGAGATCTCCTCGTTCGTCTTGCCCGCGACGACCAAGGTGAGCACTTCGTGTTCGCGTTCGGTCAGTTCGGGCGCGCCAGCGCCGGGACCGGGGTCGGCGACCGGTTTGGAGCCGGGGAGTAGGCCCGTGCGTATGCCCGTTGCCACCGCTCCTGCGCGGGTACCCGCGCCGAGCTTGCGCCGGGCCCGAGAAGCATACGAGTCGACGGTCTGCTCGGTCAGCCCGGTGTCGGTCGCTATCTGCGCGCTGGTCTTGCCGAGCGCGATGTGGGTCAGTACCTCGACTTCGCGTGCGTTCAGCTTCGGGATCGCGTCCGGTTCTCCGGTGGTCTCCGGCTGTGTGCGGGCAAGGATGCCCGTCCAAAATCCCGCCGCCACCATCCCGGCACGGGTGTCCACCCCGAGCTTGTCGCCGATGTGGTCGACATACGAATTGATCGTGTCTACCGCGAGGCCGCCGAGCGCTGTCGCTATTTCACCGCTCGTCAGACCATCCGCGAGCAGAGCGAGCACCTCGTGTTCCCGGTTGGTCAGCTCGGGGATGTCCGTGGCGGAATCACGTTTTGTTGCGATGCCGGGGTCGGTGCGCGGCAGGATTCCGCGGATGATGGCGACTGCGACTGCCGCCGAACGGTCTTCGACGCCGAGCGCCTTTTGGATGCGAACCAAGTGTGCCCGCACCGTCGTTTCCTTCGATCCGAGCGCGGTGCCGATCTCCCTGAGCGACATATCCGCCGCGACGAGTTCGAGCTCCACGTACTCGAGATCGGTCAGGGTCCGGGTGCTGTCGAAGGGGACTGTCGGCAGTGAACGGGCCAGTCTCTTGATCGCACCGTTCTCTAGTGTTGTGATCTCTCGGCCAAGGCGCGCTGACTCCGTGGCTCGGACGAGAAGTCCGCGTTCGGTGGAATTCAGCTTTTCGAGGCCAGTCTTCAGATCCTGCCTTGCCATCCGCGCGAGCGTCCGGCTCACCGGGTGAAGTTCCGAGACGTTCTCGGATTTTATGTAGGCGGCGGTTATCCCCTTCCTGATGCGGAGGAAGACGGGATCGGCATCGTCGGGGCCGCGCGGGTCACTCCGACGGTTGTCCGCGCTCGTCGACTGTTGTGAACCGGGGGGCTGCTGCTGTGGGTCGGCGCTGACGGGCTGATGCTGTTGGGATGTGCCGCGCTTGCGGCGTTTCGGTTCGGCGGTCGGTGGTGGGACGGGAATCGGCGGGGTCTGCGGTGGTGGCGGTTGGGCTGGTTCCGGTGGGGACTTGCGCTTGCGCTTGGGATTATCTGCTGAGGCCGACGCCATGGGGACGGGGCGCGCCGCTACCACGGGTTCCGGCAATGGGCCGGCGAGGGTGGTGGCGGGGGTGCCGCCGCGGGTGGGTTGGACGGTCGGGTCGGGGATGTATTGGGTGCTGTCGCGATTGAGTTGCGGGGCGGCGGTGGGATCGGTTGGGGCGCCGGGTGTTTCGGGGTTGGGTGTGGTGGCGTAATGGGCGGGTGGGGTCAGTTCGGTGGGGCGGTCGGCGGGTGTGGCGGGCAGGTGTGGTGCGGGGATGTTGTTGTGGCGGGGTAGAGGTGGTTCGGAGTCGTGGACGCGTGGTTTTTGCCCGTCGCGGTCGTCTTCGGCGGGCATTCCGGGGACGGCGGTGTCCGGGATCGGGACCTGTGGTCGGTCGGTGCGGGGTATCGCGGGTCTACGTTCCGGCACAGCCGGGGTGGTGGGGTGCGGGACGATCGGGATCGCGTTGGGGGGTGGGCCGTCGGGTGCGTCCGGTTGGCCGGGGATTTTGTAGGTGGTGCCTGGTGGTTTGGTGTATTCGTCGACTTCTTTGTTGGGAAACTCGTCCACCTGTGGTTGGGCGGGGACGTAGCTGGGCATCGGGGGTGTGACGATGGTGCCGATGCGGTCGGGGAATTCTTCTGGGTCGCTGGGGGTTTGGTCGTTGTCGGTGGGCTGCCCACCGGACATCGCGGGCAGGGGTGCCGGGAGTCCCGCGGCGGTATTCGATGGTGCATGTCCACTCGGCAAGGCGCCGGCGAGTGCTGCCGGTGGAATCGCCTGTGCGGCAGGGTTGTTCGTTGCCGTGCCTGGGATGGGGCGGGGTTGCTGGGGTGGGTTGGCGCCGGGGGTGGATGCTGCCGGTCCGGCGGGGGGACCGGGCGGTGGGCCCACTGGCGGGGTCGGGTTCTTCGTCTCCGTCGAGGTGACCGCTGCGACGTGGTTGTCGGCAGCGGTCTCGGAGTCGAAGAAGTCGAGATCGAGGAGGCTGGGCTCGTGACCGGGTGGTCCGCTCTCGGGTGTGGTCGAACGTGAGCCGCGTCCGCTTCGGGGAAGCGAACCACTGTGCGAGACAGGTGGTTTCGCTGTTTC
Source organism: Nocardia sp. CA-107356 (assembly GCF_050946365.1). Lineage (NCBI taxonomy): Bacteria > Bacillati > Actinomycetota > Actinomycetes > Mycobacteriales > Nocardiaceae > Nocardia > Nocardia sp. CA-107356. The sequence goes on from NZ_CP191992.1 coordinate 2,858,258, forward strand.
TGTGGGACCAGTACCACTGCTGGTGACACCGAAATCCTCGCCGGTGCCGAAGTGGGTGTTGGTGTCGGTTCGGGGATTGGCACTGATCGTCAGCACCGATCCCGGTGCGGTGCTCGGCTGGTCGTCGTCGGCGACGACGGTTCCGGCGAGGCTCGTCTGGGTGTCGGTTCGGTTGCTGTGGATTTGGGCGGTGCCGGGGTGGTCGGTCGATGGCATGCTGCCCGATGTGGCCACCGGGTCGTGCGGTGCGGACTCGAAGGTGCCTTCGGTGAGTTGTCGCAGGGCGGCGTCCCAGGAGCGCCAGCCGTGCCCGGATGCGGGCGCGTCTCCCGGGGAGGCCGGTGGTTGGGTGGAGCCCGACGGTGGTGGCGTGTCGCCCTCGTCATCGGTTAGACCGAGTTCGTGGAAGATGGCGCGGCCGATCTCTTCGATCTCGGCGACGGTCTCTTCATGGGGGCGCGGTACGTGTCCGTCGCCAGTGGTGTGTTGGTCGGCCGATTCGGGTTCGGCTGGAAGCAGGAGTCCGTCGAGCCAGCTGTCGTCGAGTTCGGTGGTGGTTACCGCGAGCGGGCGGACCTGGGTGCCCGTGGTTCGGGTGGGGCGGGTGGCGACAGCGAGGCCGCCGCCCGTCAGCACCGTTTCGGCGAGGTTGCGGCCGCGTTGGTCGGTGTGGGTGAGCGCGGGCATGGTCATTGCACCGCTCGCGGAGGCGCTGGCGAAGGTGATGGCCAGGTCACGTCCGGTTGTCCGTGCCGACTGCGTGGTGATCTTCGTGCGGGCCGGTGGTGTGGATGGTCGGCTCGGTTTCGGCTTCGGGGTTGGCACCGGTATCGGCGCAGGCGGTGTCGGCGTCGGCTGCGGCGGTGCGGGTGGTGGCGTGTTCGGTTTGCGTTTGCGGTTCTTGGGCTCGTTCACTGAGGCCGAGGCCATCGGGACCGGGCGCGCCGGGACCACTGGTTGCGGCAGCGGTCCGGCGAGGGTGGTGGCGGGGGTGCCGCCGCGGGTGGGTTGGACGGTCGGGTCGGGAATGTACTGGGTGCTGTCGCGGTGTAGTTGGGGGGTGGCGGTGGGGTCGGTTGGGGCGCCGGGGGTTTCGGGGTTGGGTGTGGTGGCGTAGTGGGAGGGTGGGTTGAGTTCGGTGGGGCGGTCTGCGGGTGTGGCGGGCAGGTGTGGTGCGGGGGTGTTGTTGTGGCGGGGTAGAGGTGGTTCGGAGTCGTGGACGCGGGGTTTTTGTTCGTCCTGGTCGTTTTCGGCGGGTGCGCCGGGGATGGCGTGGTCCGGGATCGGGACCTGTGGTCGGTCGGTCAGCGGTATGGCAGGTCCGGTCTCGGGGAGAGCCGGGGTGGTCGGGTGCGGGACGATTGGGATCGCGTTGGGGGGTGGGCCGTCCGGTAGGTCCGGTTGGCCGGGGATTTTGTAGGTGGTGCCTGGTGGTTTGGTGTATTCGTCGGGTGCGTTGTTGGGAAACTCGTCCACCTGTGGTTGGGCGGGGACGTAGCTGGGCATCGGGGGTGTGACGATGGTGCCGATGCGGTCGGGGAATTCTTCTGGGTCGCTGGGGGTTTGGTCGTTGTCGGTGGGTTGCCCGCCGGACATCGCCGGCGGGGGTGTCAACAGTCCTGTGACGGCATCGGGATTCGACGGCCCATGCCCGCCCAGTGCCGCTGCGCCAGCCAGGGGTGCCAATGGGATCGCTTGGGATGCAGAGTGGTTCGCGGCCGCGCCTGGGGACGGCGTGGCGGCCTGCGGCTGTTGTGGCGAGTTGGCTTGCGCGTCGTGTGGTGTGGCGTGGGGTTGTGGTGGATTGGCTTGCGCGTCGTGTGGTGTGGCGTGGGGTTGTGGTGGATTGGCTTGCGCGTCGTGTGGTGTGGCGTGGGGTTGCGGTGGATTGGCTTGCGCGGCCTGTGGTGTGGCGTGGGGTTGTTGGGGTGGGTTGGCTTGTGGTGTGGCCTGAGGTGCGTTGGCAGCGGGTGTTGCTGGTGTGCCGCCGGGGCCAGTCGATGCACCCGCCGGTGCGGTAGGGCTCTTCGCCTCCGCCGAACTGGCCGACGGCGTCGAACCGAACCCGCTGCCCGGCACCGGTTCGACCGGTGTTGCGCTGGCCGCGTGCGGCGTCGCGGCAGGGGAGGTACCGGACGGTGTGGCGGGCTCGTCGGCAACCGGGTCGTAGTCGAAGTCGAGGTGGAGGATGCTGTCTTCGTCGGGGTTGGGCGGCAGTTCGCCGGGCCCGTGTCCCGGTGTGTTCGAGTGTGGGCCCGGTCCGCCTCCATTCGGTGAACCCCCGTGTGCGACAGGCGGCCCCGCCGTAACTCCGGGACCGTTGCCGGTGCCGCCCAAATCTTTGGCGGTGCCGACGTGGGTGTTGTTCTCGGCATGGGTGTTGGCACTCATCGTCATCACCGATCCCGGCGTGGCGCCGGGCTGGCCTTCGGCGGCGACGATGGTTCCAGCGAGACCCATCTGCGGAGAATCGGGTCGGCTGCTGTGGAATTGGGCGGTGCCCGGGAGACCGGTCGATGACGAGCTTCCCGGTGTGGCCATGGGATCGGGTGGCGCGGCTGTGAATGTTCCCTCGGTGAGTTGTTGCAGCGCCATATCCCAGGAGCTCCAGCCGTGGCTGGGTGCGGGTGACGTTCCGGGGGACGTCGGCGACGCGGGCGGGGCCTGCGGCGTGCCCGGCGGCGGTTGGTTGGGATCCGATGGCGGCGGGGTCCCGCCGTCATCGGGCAGGCCGAGTTCGCGGAAGACGTCCCGGCCGATCTCGTTGATCTCGGCGACGGTCTCCTCGTGCGGCCGGCCCCACGGTGCGTGTCCGTCGCCGGTGGTTTCTCGGCCCGGGAGGTCGTCGCGGGACCCGCCGATCTCGGGGATGGTTTCCTCATGAGGTGCGTCGGCACCATTGCGCGGGCTGGCCCCGTTGGGCGCTTCTCGGCCCGGGAGGTCGTCGCGGGACCCGCCGATCTCGGGGATGGTTTCCTCATGAGGTGCGTCGGCACCATTGCGCGGGCTGGCCCCGTCGGGCGCTTCTCGGACCGGGAGGCCGTCCCGCCCCGCATCAGCGCGGGACCGGCCGGTCTCGGTAAAGGTTTCCTCGCGTGGCCGGATCGGTGCCCCCATGGCTCGGGTGGCACGCATCGCCGCTCCGAAACCGCCGACAGCGCCACTGCCCGCCCCCATCAGTATCATCTGGGCGAGGTTGAGTTTGGCGTGGGTGATCGCGGACATGGTCACCGCACCGGCGGCCCCGCCCGCTGCTCCGCCGGTAGCGCTGGCGAGCACGACTGCAACGGCGCGTCCCGTCGAGCGTCCCGCCTGTGTCGCGGCGTTGGCCCCGATGCGGGTGAGTGCGGGCAGCACCGCACGGGTAGCCAGGGAGCCAACCAGGCCACCGGCGCCACCGGCGGCCGCAGCGACCCACACCTGGCCCCAATCCATGCTGGTGCGGCGTCCGGGTTTGCCGTGGCCCTGGACGATTTGGGCGTATTGCGCACCGGCCACGACACCGCCCATGGAGACCGCGCCCATGATGGTCGCGCGAATGGCGAGCGCCATGTGGGGGAATCGCTCCATGAAGGCAGCCGCGCGTTGGAATAGGAAGGCGAGGGTATCGCGACGGGCGGTGGTGGCGGCGACCTCGGCGGCGATGCGGTCGCTGGCGGCCTTCATCGGTACGGCGGTATCGATGAGCAGGTTGGCGAGCAGGACTGCGCCGATCCCGATGACGATGTACTGCTCGAGTTCGATCGAATTGGCGGAGTCGTAGAGCATGGTGGCCATGCCGTCGGCGAATTCGATTTGATTGCGCGTGTTGGCGATCTCGGTCTTCAGCTGTTTCTGGATCGCGTCGCCGGCCTCGCCCTGGATTGCCGCGGGCACGTCGCGTGCGAGTCGTTCGAGGTGCGCCAGTGTGACTTTGAGACGTTCGGCCGAGCGTGCCCAGGCGTCGGCCGCGGCGCGGATATCTTTGGGACTACCGACCGGAAAGTGGCCGATTACCCAGCGCGTCAGCCAGTCTGGGAAGTGGGGTGGGATAGTGACACTCACCGAGGCGTCGACCGCCCTCTCGCGCCCTCCACCAGCAACCGATACAGCACCCGCGCCGGAGCGCATGCGTCGTCGCCACGCAACTCCACCTCGGCGAATGCCGTAACCAACGCCACGTGTGGATGGAACCGACCGTCGACGATGCTGTTGCCGCCCAGCTGGTCTCGCCACCGCCGGTAGCCGCCGAGGATGCGGGCCAGGGTGTCCCCGGCGTCCCATGGGCCGTCGATGCGCCGATATTCGGTGATCAGGGACCGCTGTGCCATTCGCCGGACGGGCGGACCCGCCTGCTCCTCCATGATCCGGCCGAGGTCGCCGACGATCGTCGAATACATCGGTCGCTCCTCGGATCCGGCTACAAAGTTACCGAATTGTATTGCGGCATAGACCTTTTCACGGAACTGAGCCGGATTCGCGACAAGGGTGCGGTCGAGCAGGATCCACGATCCGGTGCTCGCCGATTCCGACGCGTCATCGCCTCGATCCCGGGTCACCTGGGAGATCCGGTCGCCGAGTTCGGTGATCTCGATCCCGCCGAGGTCGACGAACGGATATTTGCCGAGAATGTCGTCGATGGCCGCGGCCAGTTGGGCGACCATCTCCTGTCCGATACCCGAGGTATCGAAGCCGACGATCCGCAGTTCGTGCCGATCGGCGAGCACCTGGGCCGCGGCCAGTGCCGCCGCATCGGTCGGCACTCGTACGAGCTCCGCCTTGGTCGGTTCGCGCTTCTTCTTGCGGGGCTTGTCGGCTCGTTTCGGATCGGTGGGCTGCGCCGGGCCAACGCCGGTCGGGTGCGGTGCGAAGACCTGGCCCGGTGGGCGAATGCCGGCCCGGGCCCCCGACCAGGGGGTGCCTGCCTGTATCGGCGGGAACGTCGTCCCCGGCGTTCGCGACCACGGTGTGCCCGTGGGCTTCTCGGCGACCGCGGGATCACTGATCCGGGGTGACGCCGTGGCGGCGGCTGGCGTCGCGCCGGGAACGGCTGGGACCGAATCGTCCGCGACCGGCGGTGATGCGGCATTCTGGCCGTCTTCGGTAGAGGTCTCCGCAGCAGGCTGGGGCGCGGTGTCCGGTTCGGTTTGCGGTGTGCTCGAATCCGGGTACGCCGACTGCGGACCGAAAGGTGTGGGTTCGGCAATCGGGCTGTAGCCGGCGCCCGCCGGTTGCGGGTAGGCACTCCGGGTAGCGTTCGGTTGGGTGGACGAGGTGGGACTGGAACCGCTGGGCGGTGTCCGCGTCGCATTCCCGTTGTCCGCGTGCGACCCGGAATCGATGGTGGGCGAACTGGTTCGGGGTGCATTGGTATCGGGCCACGTCGTATCCGGCGCGACGGATACCGGCTGATTCGGGCGGGTGTTGCGGATCTGTTGGCCGCTGTTCTGGTCCTGGTCGTGCAGCGCGTCGGCGACCTCGCTCACGCCCTTGCTCAATCCGCGCAGATTGTCGACCAGGTTCTGGTTTCCCTCCAGCCCCTTCTTCGCCTGTGGCTCATAGGTCTCGCCGACCGTACGCCCCGGCTCGTCGTCGCCCCATGGCTTGCCCGCGCGGGCCAGGGTGTCCTTCAGATCGGCCAGATCTTGGTGCGCGGATGCGGCGACTGCCGCGAGTTCGGTGACGAGGGCATGGATGCGGTCCGGATCGATATGCAACGACTGGCCCATACCCGGTCACCCTTCAACCCGCACCGGCGAAACCGAAAAGGCGATTTGCCTGGCGAAGAATCTTACTGCGGACGGCCCCCGCCTTCCCAACGCTGGGAATGGTCGTGGGGCTGTACGTGGTGGCTCTCGACTTCGCCCGGCGCGCGCAGGCTCGGTGCGCCGAGCACCAGATCCGGCAGGTCGGGCATTGCGTGGACAGCAGCGGCAACCGGGGCCAGGGTCTGTGTGGTCTGCTCCCGCATCCGACGGGCTGCCTCGCGTCCGGCCTCGGTGACCGAGCGGCCCAGCTGTTCGGCGGTGCTGCGCGCGGCATCCGCGGTGAACCGCACGTCGATGAGGACACCGGAGTTGTCGACGGTCACCTCCACCAGGCCGTCCGCCGAGGTCGCGGTGCACCGTGCGGTGTCCAACTTCCGCTGGACCTCGGCCTGGTGGGCGCGTTGCTCGGCAAGTGCGTCGAGAATGTTTTCGACCTGATTGCGTATCCCGAAGTTGGCCGAGCGCAGTCCTTCTCGTTCCCAACGGTCCATGACTACCTTCCTTCGGCCCGGATCAGCCGTGACGTTCGGCGTATCGGCGTTCGAAGTCGGCGATATAGATCGGCGGATCGATGGACGACGACGACTGCTCCAGCACACCGTCGTCGCCGACGTAGAAGATTGCCCGATCGGTGGCGACCATCCCGGCGGGCACCGGCACATGCACCATCCACCCGACGCTCAATCGTTCGGCGGCCAACTGCTCGAGCGGATATCCCGTGGTGTCCAGGACGCGCCCGGTGATGTAATCGCGCACCCGCGAGATCGCCTCCGCGGCGGGCATCGGCTCCGGCGTCGGCGGCGCCAGTCCGGCCAGCGAGTACTGATAGAGCGCACCGTCGATATCGAACCGGTCGTCCGCGCCGAACACCTCGACCAGTTCCCGGTGCGTGACCCGGCCGACCTCGGCCGCGGCCAGTAGTGCGGCAATCGCCTCGCGCGCACCAGGATTCGGCTCGGCGCCGAGCAGATCGGCGACGATGCCCAGCACCGTTTCCCTGGTCCACACCCCGGGCACCGCCACGGCGCACTGCTCCGCCGACGGCGACGATCCGCGATACCAGCGCCCCGACTCCCACCAGTAGCAGAACGACAGCAGACCCGATGCGGCGCGTGGATCGAGCACCGGGTCGGCCACCCAAGCCGGTGCGCCGGCATAGAGTTTCGGCATCGGTTCGCCGCCGTTGTAGACCGCATCCAGGGTCGGCGCATTCCACACCCCACCCGAGAGCACCGCCCGTCCGGCCGGGAGCGCATGCAGTGTCGACCCGTCCAATGCCGCGCCCTCGAACACTCCCGTCCACGGCTCCATCCGTGGACCGTGATCCGACCGGGCGGCGACGAAGGCCGCGGCGATCGTCGCCCAGCGCGCCCACATCTGCGGGAACGGGGGAAATTCGTATTCCGCGAGCGTCGCCCACACCTGGCCGGATCGATCGCCGCGCGCCTGGGCGGCGGCCTGTTGCGGCGTGCGCCGTTGCCGGTCGCCGTGGCCGATGTAGGCGCCCAACCACACCGGCACCTCGGCGCGCGGATACGCCTCGAGGTCGGCGCGATATGCCTCCGGGGCGAACAGCTGCCCGGGTGGGAACGGCTGCTCGCCGTAGTCGTAGTCGATGTCGATCGCGCCGGAGTCGGCCAGTACCACCAGCAAGCGCCACCATGGTCCGCCGTTGGATCGGGCCGCGAGCGTCCGCAGTTCCCGAACCAGGGCCAGGACCGACTCCGGTGGCGATATCGGAACCAGCTGCTCGCCGACGGAGTATGCGAGTTGGCCGACCTCGCCCACCACCGTGACCGCGAATACCGCGTCCGCCCGCTGCCAGCCCTTCGGCCCGAGTGCCGCCAGCGCCTCGGCGAGCCGCTGCTCGGCGGTTGGTTCGCTCGGTTCGTCCGCCAAGCAGTCCTCCTCATTCGAGTGCGTCATACCTCGTACGCGGCTTTTCATTGTCGAGTCTTCCCAGGGCTGGGACTATGGTCGCGCCATAATGATGCCGCCCCGAGGTCGACTCGCTGCGGGCATCCCGGCCGTGGTCTCTGGTGATCGTCGGGCGGGCGGGCACTGCTGGCCGATCGACCGTCTCCGTCGGCGGGACCGGTTGCCGTTTCGGCCGAGCCACGAGAAGCGATGGGCGCGGGCGGCATCGGGATCGGCGACACGTAAGGCGGCATCCTCACGCTATGGAGGAGCGGAGCGACCTAGCGGTAGGTCGGGCACGCCGATACCACGGTGACGAAGCTCGCCTCGTTCAACGGTCTGGCGCGCAGCCACAGTGTGCCGTCGCGATCGAGACCGGGCCGGGCTGCACAGCATCTTGCCGTCGAATACGGCCATCATCAGGGGCGGTTCCGTGGCGGGTGCCGAGTCGGCGAGGGCCACCGTTAATTGCGCCGCCCGCCAGGCGAGTGCGGAGAACACCACCAGCACTACCGACCGGCGCAGCCGTCGAACGGTGTTGTCCGCGTAAGCCCGATAGTCCGACCGCAGGGTTTCCGGTGCAGCGTCGCCGCTGCGCCGCGGTGTGGAAAGGACCGCGGATCCGGCCGAGAGCGCCGCCGCGAGCGTGGCAACGATGGCCACGACCACGACGCCCCTGACAAAGTCTCGAGTCGAATCCGCGAGCCTGTCCAATCCGGTGAATCCCGTGGCGAAGGCCGCCGCGCTGAAGATCGCGAACACCGCGATCAGTACGATCGACCAGCCCATCGCGAACTTCGGTGTGGCCGCGAGCCGATCATGTCGGGCATCGAATATCGTCCGAAGCCAGAAATTCTCTTCGTCCCGCGACACATCTACCACGGTAAAGTGTTGCCACGATTGGGAATCGCGGTCAGTCGGCGGCGACCTCGCTGCGGTCGCCGCTCCACAGGGTGTGGTACTTACCCGGCGCGTCGATCCGCTCGTAGGTGTGGGCACCGAAGAAGTCGCGCTGACCCTGGGTGAGTGCGGCCGGGAGCCGTTCGGCGCGCAGGGCGTCGTAGTACGACAGTGAGGATGCGAACGCGGGCACCGGGATGCCGAGCAGGGTGGCGGTGGCGACCACGCGGCGCCAGCTGTCGATGGCCGTCTCGATCGCCTCGCGGAAGTACGGCGCGAGGATCAGGCTCGGCAGTGCCGGGTTCTGGTCGTAGGCATCTTTGATCCGGTTCAGGAAGCGGGCTCGGATGATGCAGCCGCCGCGCCAGATCGTGGCGAGGTCGCCCGGGTGCAGGTCCCAGTTGTATTCCACACTGCCAGCTGCGATCTGATCGAAGCCCTGGGCGTACGCGACGATCTTCGACGCGTAGAGCGCTTGGCGGATATCCTCGGTGAACTGTTCGACGTCCGTGGGCTTTTCGGCCAGCGTGCCGGATGCGAGACCAACCGCGGCCTTGCGCTGTGCACGCGAACCCGACAACGCCCGTGCGAAGACCGCCTCGGCGATGCCGGTGACCGGGATACCCAGATCGAGTGCGGACTTCACGGTCCAGCGGCCGGTGCCCTTCTGTTCGGCCGCGTCGACGATCACATCCACGAGCGGCTTACCCGTTTTCGCGTCGACCTGGTTCAGCACCTCGGCGGTGATCTCGACCAGGTAGCTCTCCAGCTCGCCGGAGTTCCACTGCGTGAACACGTCGGCGATCTGCTTCGCCCCGAAGCCGAGCGCGTCGCGGAACAGGTGATAGGCCTCGCCGATCAGCTGCATATCGGCGTATTCGATGCCGTTGTGCACCATCTTGACGAAGTGCCCGGAGCCGTCGGGGCCGATATGGGTGCAGCACGGAGTGCCGTCGACCTGCGCCGCAATCGATTCCAGCAACGGACCGAGGGATTCGTAGGACTCCTTCGGTCCGCCGGGCATGATCGACGGACCGTTGAGCGCACCCTCCTCGCCACCGGAGATGCCGGCGCCGACGAAGTTCAGTCCGCGCGCCTTCATGGCGGCCTCGCGGCGGATGGTGTCGGTGTAGAGCGCGTTGCCGCCGTCGATGATGATGTCGCCGGGCTCCATCGCGGTGGCGAGCTCCTCGATGACCGCATCGGTCGGATCGCCCGCCTTGACCATGATCAGCACCCGGCGCGGCTTCTCCAGCGCCGCGACGAACTCCTCGATCGTTTCGGTGCGCACGAAGTTGCCGTCGCCGCTGTGTTCGGCCAGCAGCGCGTCGGTCTTGGCGATGCTGCGGTTGTGCAGTGCCACCGTATAGCCGTGCTTGGCGAAGTTCCGGGCGATATTGCTACCCATGACCGCGAGGCCGGTAACCCCGATCTGTGCGGATGCTGTTGCGGACGACATGAATCAGCTCTCTCCGTTCGACAGGTGTTGTTACCTACCGTCCGAAGCTTAGTCACCCCGGGCGGCGACGATTCACCGGTCTCGCTCGGCATTTCGCTGGTGTTCGCGCCAGCGGGCGATGAGGCCGTGCATATCCTGCTGGACGAAGTCGAAGAAGTCGACGGCCTCGGTGAGCCTGCGCCCGGTCGGGGTGTCCGCGCCGAAGGTATCGACGCCGTACTTCAGGTTGGTCTTCCACGCATCGAGTGAGTCGTTGCGCAGTGTGAGCACCGTTTCCCACACGTTGTCGCGAATGCGGTACTGGTCCTTGCGGGTGCGCGGCACCCGCTCACGGGAGACGAATCCGATCTGTGCAAGGAAGCGGACCGCACCCGAGATGGACGGCTGGCTGACCTGCAGCGCGTCGGCGAGTTCGGCCGAGGTCATGACGCCTTTTTCGCTGATCAGCATCTGCGCGAGAACCCGGGCGGCCATCTGTGGCACGCCGCTGGCCGCCATTGCTCCGCCGAGTCGTTCGACGAACGCCCGTGCCCGCTCCGATTCCGCCGTCGTCGGTTGTGGTGCCGTCATGGTGCCGAGCGTACCTTGCTAAGTTTTTGAACTATTGCAACTATCAGAGATTAGTAATAATGTCGCGACATGCCTCCCCATGAACGAGCCGCCGACTACGTGTCGGACTCGAACCCGGCCCTGCTCGACGCCGTCGTACCGGGCGAACTCTCCGGCACCCGCCGCTTCGGCGTGCTGGCCGCGCTCTGCCTCGCGGTGCTGGTCGTCGGTCTCGACACCACAGTGTTGAATGTCGCGCTCCCGACGCTATCGGTCGACCTCGGCGCATCGACCGAACAACTGCAGTGGATCGCCAACTCCTACAACCTCGTCCTGGCCGCACTGCTGCTGCCCGCCGGACTGCTGGGCGACCGGTTCGGCCGCAAGAAGATGCTGGCCGCGGCGCTGATCCTGTTCGGAGCCGGTTCGGTGGTGTGTGCGCTGTCCAGCTCCGCGGGGCAGCTCATCGCCGCGCGCGCCTTCCTGGGAATCGGTGCGGCGCTACTGGTTCCGGTGGTGATGTCGCTGATCACCGTGCTGTTCCCGACGGAGGCCGAACGCAAGAAGGCGATCAACTTCTTCGTCGTCGCCAATAGCATCGGTCTACCGCTCGGTCCGATTGTCGGCGGTCTGCTGCTGGACCACTACTCCTGGTCGTCGATCTTCTGGATCAACGTTCCGGTTGCCGTGGTGGCAGTCGCCGCGGTCGTCGCGCTGATTCCGGAATCGCGCAGTTCGGTGCGGCCGACGATCGACTACCTCGGCATCGTGATCTCCTCGGCGGCGCTGGCGGCGCTGGTCTACGGGGTGACGCTGGCCGGTGAAAAGGGTTGGGGCAATGGGGCGGCGATCGCGTTCATGGTTGCCGCGGTCGTCTTGCTGGCGATCTTCGCGGTGGTCGAGGGGCGCTTCGGCCGGACCGGCACGCCGCTGATCGACGCCCGCCTGTTGCGTTCGCGGTCCTTCGTGTGCGGCACCCTGCTCATCACCGTCGCGGTGTTCGCGATGTTCGGTCTGCTGTTCACGATGCCGCAGTTCTTCCAGGCGATCCAGGGTGCGGATGCGCTGGGCACCGGGTTGAAGTTGCTGCCGTTCATCGGCGGCATGGTGATCGGCGCGAAGCTGGCGACACCCGTCGATACCGCCGCGGGCACCAGGATCACCGTCGCGATCGGATTCGTCATTCTCGCTATCGGATTGGCGATGGGCGCGCTGACCGATGTGGACTCCGGTTACGGCTACGTGGCCACGTGGATCGCGATCGCCGGTGCCGGTGCGGGCTTCGGTATGCCGTCGGCGATGAATGCCGCGCTGGGGGAGTTGGATCCCGACCGGGCCGGTGCCGGATCGTCACTGATCCAGGCGATGCGTCAGGTCGGTGGCACCGTCGGTATCGCCCTGCTCGGTACCGTGCTCAATGCCACCTACCGGGGTGCGGTGCACACCGATGGTCTGCCGGAGCAGGCCGCGGCGGCGGTCGAGAAGAGTGCGGCCAATGGCATCGCGGTTGCGCGCCAACTGAATTCGCCGCAGCTGCTCGATTCGGTCAGCAGCGCGTTCGTGGACAGCATTGCGACGATGCTGTGGGTGTGCACCGCGATTGCCGTGGCTGGTGCTATCGCGTCGATCCTGTTCCTGCCGCAGCGCGCGAAGGCTGTCGATCCGACCGAGTTGATGTAGTGACTGTCGCGGCGGCCAGCACTCCGATCGGGGTGCTGTCCGTCGTCTCGGGTACCGCCCCGGCGGGGCGCACCGTGATCGTCGCGGGCACGCCGAGGGCATACGGCAGGTCGCGGTCGGTGAGCCCTTGGCGGAATTCGGCGGTTTGCCCGTAGCCTGCGTCGGCGACGATCAGCGGAGGCGCGGGCCTGCGCCAATCGAGCAGCTCGTCGATGCATTCGTGCGCCTGCTCCCATTTCCGGCGGTGGCGCTCACCCTCGGGGATCGCGGCCTCGGCGCGTCGGGTGGCGGTGACCGCAGCCTGCCCGGGATCCTCGGCGCAGGCATCGTCCCAGCGCTCGGGCACGAACAGCCGCCAGTCCAGCGGGCACGACGCGGTGTCGGTCACCGTGTGCACGCTGACCGCGACCTGGCAGTTGCCGACCTTGCCCAGGGTGCCCGAATACTGCCGCGCCACACACGGCGACGCATCATCGTCCTTGACGAACCCGGTATCGTCGATCGCCCACGCCTCCGGCGCGATCAAATCACACGCCTTGCGCGACAACACCTTCCGAACGGGCGCGACATCCCACGGCGAGGACGTCACGAACTGCTGCAACCGCTGATGATCCACATCCAGCCGCTCGGCCATCGGCTGCATCGACTTACGCTGCCCATCCAGCATCAACCCGCGCGCATACACCCCGGCCGTGGCAATCCGATCCTTACGCCCCAGCGACGAGAACACCTCGCCGACAAACGCATCCAGCCGCTCACCGACATCCGCCAACCCCATCGCATCCACACCGGCGATGGTCTCGAGAATCACTCCGAAACTCGAGCTGGAGGCGACCTCCGACCCGGTGAATCCGCCGCCGATCACCAGCACCTGGCGCGGCGCGGCACTCCGGTCGGCCCGCAGCCGATCCGCATCATCGCGTCCGCGCAACACATGCACACCGCGCAACGCGGCCTCGGCGGGCACCGGCCACGGCCGCGCGTCGGCACCGGTCGCGATCACGAGCCGGTCCTAGCCGATCTCGCGGCCATCGGCCAGGCACACGCACTGCAGCCGCCGATCGAGTTCGGTGGCCACGACGCCGGGCGGCAGATTTGCCGACGTCCGGGATCCACAGGACCCCCATATCGTCGGCTACTACATCCCCGATAACCCGAAACAGCGACTCGGTCCCGTCCCGACCCCCCTCGTGCACCAGGCCCAGGACGTCATCGACCGCCGCAACATCATCTACATGTCCGAGAGCAACAGCGGCATTCACATCCTCGCCCACCACTGAGCAGAGGCGGCGGCGTGCCCGGCCGGCGGGCGGGGGCAACCGCCACGGCCTGGCGAGCTCGCGGTCGATGCGGGTTATCCGGTCTCGTCCTCGACGTGTAGTGCGCGCTCGGTCAGCCGGACGCGGAACACCGTGAACGCCAATGCGATCGCGGCCGCGAGCACGACCAGCGGGATCGTGATCAGGCCCGGCCAGTCCAGCGCGTGCACGAGTTCGATGGCTTCCTTGATGCCGATCAGCGACGCTCCCCCGCCGACCACGAACCACCCGGCAGCCTTGCCGAAGTAGGTAACGAGCTCCGCCCGTTGCGGCGGCGTCAGCGACGCCATCATCTGCTGCTGCCACGCCTTCTGCGTGCGGCGGGTGAGTACGTACGCAACCGGTGGGAGCAACCACCACCACGGCGAGACCCGACGACGAGGAATCGCCTCCTCCTGCGCCCTGATCGCCGACGCATCGAATCCTAATTCGCCCAACTCGACAACGCCCTGATAAACCGGACCGGCAACCAGCAACCACGCCCCCACGAACCCACAACACGCCGCGATCAAGTGCATCACCGCATTATGTTACTTGCCGCTGCCGGGCGGGCGCCTTCTCCGCGCGGATGGCAGTTGAGAGCGCGGGGGCCGGTGGTAACGGAATCGACTGCAACGGAGTGGGTCTCATTCCGGAGGGGATAATCCGTGGCCGGGCTTGTGGACGAGTACCAGCCTGCCCAGCGGGCTGTCGATGATGTCGGCCCTCTCGAATCCTTCGGTCGCGGCTTCGACGGCAAGGGATTCCGCGGATCGCCCGAACGCCACGTCCTGCAGCCGGAAGAAGAGGCCATCGAGCAGCGCGCGGACGGAGGGCTCATCCGACGGTAGAAACAGCTCCTGCATCAGCAGCAGACCGCCGGGCCGCAGAGCGCGCTGGCTCGGCTGGCACCACCACGCCACCCTCGCCACCGCCGCCCACCTGTTCCTCACCAGCCTGCGCCTGTCCGACCCAAAAGCCGGTGGGCAGGACTGACCCTCTACGGCATCGTCCGCGAAATCCAACGCGCACTCGCTATTTGGATCGGCATCTGCCCACTATGCCACCACACCTTCCCAACCTGACAAAGTCCTACTAGAAGCTTGCGCGCTCATCGACGAACGCTCGCACCCACTGGCGACTCGGTTCCAGATAGCGCCGTCGAGCCTCGGCGAACAAGTGCACGCTGGCGGGGCCCGGCCAGTCGGCGGGCAGCATCTCGTCGGGCAGACCGGGGTCGATATAGGGGATGATCCGCCATTCGTCGAGCATCGAGGTGAAGCGTGCGAAGGCATTTCGGTCGCTGGTGTCGTCGAGAAAGTCGCGGTGCCGCTCGTAGAAGGTGCGGTGCCTGGACGCGAGATCATCCAGATCCCACCATTGCGCGGCGGCCTCGCGCAGATTGCCGGGCACGGCGGGGTCGGTAGCGCGAAACGAGGTCACGTATTCATCGAGTTCCAAGGCCGTGACGATGGCGGCGGCCTCCGTCGCCAGGTACTCCGGGTAGATCCACAGACCGGCCGACACGGTGCCGCAGCCGATCGCGGTCAGTCGACGCCGAAGCTGGTGTCGTGCGGCGCGTTCGGACTCCGGGATGCCGAAGGACAGTAGCCGCCACGCGTCACCAGGGGCCATCCGACGGAATCCGAAGATTCGCGGGTCGCCGCGCGCGAACATCGCGAGTGCGGCGTCGGTCAACGCATAACCTGTACGCCCGCACCGACTTTCGGCGCGCAGCACGCCCTTGCTCTTGAGTCGGGCAATCGCCGTGCGGGTGCTCGGTACCGGCACACCCAGTAGGGCGAGCAGTTCGGTGAAGTCCGCGATCGCGATCCACCCGCCGAGGTCACGAACATAGGCGCCGAGCACGGTGCGGGCCAGGGAAGTCGCGCTGCCCGCGCGGGAGTCGAGGTCGTCGAGAACCGCGCCCGCGATGGCGGGCACTGGATCAGTATGCGAGGAGTTCATCGCGGATAGCGCTCAGTCCGGCCAGGACCTCGCCGAAGGTGGTGCTCAGCGGGCTCAGGCCCAGTCGGATTCCTTGGGGCGGGCGGAAATCGGGAATCACGCCACGTTGCCACAGTCGCGGGGTGACCTCCCGAAATCGCGGATGATCGATCGTCACGTGTCCGCCGCGGCGGGCGGAGTCCAGTGGTGATGACACCTGGACGCCGAGCGGGAGCAGCCAGTTGCGGCCGAGTTCGATGGCGAATTCGGTGAGCGCCATCGATTTCGCCCGTACGGCCGCCATCCCGACCTCCTCGATCAGGTCGAGGGTGTCCTGGATCGGGAGCATTCCGACGATGGCGGGCGTTCCGCTGATCACTCGTCTGATCCCCGCTGCGGGGACATAGCCCTGCGCCATCTCGAACGGATTTTCCCGACCCATCCAGCCCCAGATCGGTTGGGTGAAATCGGCCTGGTGTGCGTCCGCGACATAGGCGAAGGCGGGTGCGCCCGGACCGCCGTTGAGGTACTTGTAAGTGCAGCCGACGGCGAAATCGATTGCCCACGTATCGAGTTCGAGTTCGACCGACCCGGCCGAATGGCACAGGTCGAGCAGTAGCAGCGCCCCGGCATCGTGGGTGGCGGCGCACACCGCGGGAGCGTCGAGGAGATATCCGGAGCGGTACGCGACGTGGCTGAGCACAACGAGTGCGGTGCGCTCGGAGACGGCGTCGACCACTTCCTGTGTGGTGACGCCACCGGCGACATCGGGTTCGATCCACCGCAGTGTCAACTCGAGATCGGTCGCGATCGACTCGAGCAGATAGCGGTCGGTGGGAAAGTTGTCCCGGTCGAGCACGATCTCGGTGCGGTCGGGCCGCAGCGCCAGGGCGCCGCGCGCGAGCTTGTACAGCAGTACGGTGGTGGAGTCGCCGACCGTGGTCTGTCCGGCGGCAGCGCCGAGGACCGTGGCCCCGATCCGGTCGCCGATCGTCAGCGGCAGGTCGAACCAGTGCTCGTCCCAGCCGCGAATCAGTCGACCGCCCCACCCTTCGGTGACGAAGGCGGCGAGTCGCTGCGCGGTCGCCCGGGTGGGCCGTCCGAGGGAATTGCCGTCTAGATAGGCGACGATCTCCGGGTCGTCACTGCCGAGAAACCGTGCGGGATAGTCGCGTAGCGGATCGGTCTTGTCGAGTTCGCGTGCGCACGTGGCGAAGTCGGTGGGCGTGATGGTCATCGGGTCAGCGTCCGGTCCAGGTGCGGACGGCGAAGAGTTCGGGGAAGTAGGTGTGCTCGAGTGCGCGTTGCAGGAATCCGGCGCCGCTGGATCCGCCTGTCCCGGCCTTCCTTCCGATGACGCGCAGCACCGTGCGCAGATGCCGGAACCGCCACAGCTGGAAGTTCTCCTCGAGGTCGACCAGCTCCTCGAATGTCTCGTACACGGTCCAATGTTCTTCTGGGGCTTCGTATATGGACTGCACCAGCGCGAGTAACTCGGGGTCGAGGGTATGGGCTTCGGTGACGTCGCGCTCCAGTGTCGAGTGCGGGACCGCGAGCCCGGTGCGGGCGAGGTGACGCCAGAATGCGTCGTAGAGAGTCGGTTCGCGCAAGAGCGTGGCCAGCTCGGCATATGCCGCGGCATCGGATTCGAATACTCGAAGTACGGCCGCGTTCTTATTGCCGAGGATGAACTCGATCGCCCGGTACTGATGGGACTGGAAGCCCGACGAGTTCCCCAGGAAGTGGCGGAACTGCGCGTACTCGGTGGGCGTCAGCGTCGCCAGCACCGACCACTGCTCGGTCAGTGTCTTCTGAATGTGCTTCACCCGCGCAATGCATTTCAGCGCTACACCGATGTCGTCGGCGTCGAAAGCCGCTCGCGCTGCCCGTAATTCGTGCAGCACCAGCTTCAGCCACAACTCGGTGGTCTGATGCTGAATGATGAACAGCAACTCATCATGGTGTTCCGGCCGACTGACCGGATGCTGGGCGCTGAGCAGAGTGTCGAGGTCCAGATAGGCGCCGTAGCTCATGCGGGAGCTGAAATCGGTGACGATGTCCGGTTCGAGTGCGTGCGCGTCCCGGTGAATAGTCATCGGCAGCCCCGTTCTTCTGTGCCCCATATTCACCGTATTACATCATCGTGACGCCCGCTAGGGTTGTGTCATATGACGATCCGGCGACCGCTCGCGGGTCCGGGCATCCGTAGCGCCGAGGCTGGCCAGCAGGCGCAAGTTGTCGTGGGATTCGGTGCCGGGTTCGGCGGACAGGACAATGAGTTCGGTGCCGGTTTCCTCTGGGAGGGCGAAGTTTTCCTGATGTAGGTCCAGGGTGCCGACCATCGGATGGACGAAGCCCTTACAGCCGTGGGTACGGGAGCGGACGTCGGCACGGGCCCACAGCTTGCGGAAGCGGTCGCTGTGCACGGCCAGTTCGCCGATCAGGGCCGACAGTTTCGGATCGTCCGGATATTTGCCCGCGGCCAGGCGCAGGTGGCCGACAGTGTCGCGGGTGCAGGCTTCCCATCCGGCGTAAAGCGAGCGGCGGTCGTCGTCCAGGAAGATGTGCCGGGCAATATTCAGGCCCTTCATCGGGCTGTGCCCGTACAGCAACTCCGCGAGCGGGTTGCCCGCCACCACGTCGAGGCGGTGATCGACGATGAATGCGGGCGCGTCGGGGATCAGATCCAGCACCCGCAGCAACTCCGGGCGGATACGCACGTTCGGCGCCGACTTCGTCGGGCGCTGCGGACGGCGGGCCAGCCGGTGCAGGTGCTCGCGCTCCACCTCGTCCAAACCGAGAACCCGGGCCAGCGCATCGAGGACCTGCGCGGACGGCTGCCGGGCCCGCCCCTGCTCGAGGCGCACGTAATAGTCGACGCTCACCCCGGACAGATGCGCGACCTCCTCACGGCGCAATCCCGCCACTCGACGGCGTGAATCGGTGGCGATGCCCGCGGACGCCGGATCCACCCGGGACCGCCGGGTGCGCAGGAAGTCGGAGAGATCGTCCATCCCTCCAGTATTGCCACGGCTTCGCTGGGCGAGGGTGGTCCTGCCGATACCAGGAAGTCCCGTCCGATGGATGAAGCGTCTCTGAACAGCGGCTCATTCGACTTCCGGGATCGAATACATCCGATTCGAAGGAGCAGCACATGCGGACACTCATCGTCCACGCCCACCCCGAACCGCGGTCACTCAACGGCGCGCTCGAGGACATCGCGGTGACCACCCTGCGAGAAGCCGGGCACGACGTGCAGGTCAGCGACCTGTACGCGATGCGATGGAAGCCGATGGTCGACGCCGACGATTTCGGGACGGCGAGCGACCCACTGCGGGTCGCCGCGGACTCCGGTCGCGCCTACGACACCGGCACACTCACCGCCGATATCGCCGCCGAGCAGGAAAAACTGCGCTGGGCCGATACCGTGATCTTCCAATTCCCGCTGTGGTGGTACGCGATGCCCGCAATCCTCAAAGGCTGGGTCGACCGGGTCTTCGCCTACCACTTCGCCTACGGCGTAGGCGAACACAGCGCTACCCGCTATGGCGACCGCTTCGGCGAGGGCACGCTCGCGGGCAAGCGGGCCATGCTGTCGGTGACAATCGGCGGCCGCGAACCGCACTACGCTGACCGTGGCATCAACGGCCCCATCGACGACCTGCTCTTCCCGATCCGATCGGTCCCGGCGTGGCGAGGACCACTGCGTCGACGTCATCGGCCACGATGGCCGCCAGCGCGTCATCGATAACGCGGGCGCCGGGCACCGTGGCGGCGACCTCGGCGGCTCGGGTGGGGAGTAGTCACCGAATCGCTGTGCGGCGCGCAGACGACATGCTGAGATTCCGACCCGGCTCGAATCCGTTGCCGTGACCGACTTCAGTTGTGGTTGGCGCGGATTCGGGCCGGTACCACGCGCAGCGGTGTCACGTCGCAGCCGTGGAGGCAGCTTCGGAAACATAATTCCCAGCAGTGGAAAGTCGGCCTGATGGTATCGGCGCATAAACTCTGCGAATATGACGGTGGCAATGGATGCTTCGTGGCGCAATTGGCTTCAGGAAAATCTCGCACGGGGTTGTTCTGTCGAATCGATAGTCGAATCGATGATCAGAGGTGGTTTCGACAAGGCTGTGGCCACGGCGGCGGTTCGCGCTTTGCTGGCGGGAGAGATTCCAGTCTCCTCGCCCTACGAGTACGACACGTGTCCCGTTTCGCCGGATCCAATTATTCACGCGCATGACCGCGAGATCTACCCGGTGTTTCGGGTGGAGCGGCCGCAGCTTATTCTGTTCGACAATGTGCTCTCCGCCGAAGAATGTGATCAGGTGATCGAGCTGTCCGAAGGTAAATTGCAGCGGTCCACGATCATCGACCCCGAAACCGGGCGTCCGGAGACAATTAGGAATCGCTCCAGTGAGGGCACACATTTCAAGTTGTCCGAGACCCCATTGATCGACCGACTCGATCGGCGGATCTCCGCCCTGATGAACTGGCCATTGGAAAACGGTGAGGGGCTGCAAATTCTGCGGTACGGGGTCGGCGGCGAGTATCGTTCCCATTTCGATTACTTTCCGCCGGACCAACCCGGGCACGCTGCTCACATCGCTCGCGGCGGCCAGCGGACGGCGACTCTCGTGGTATACCTCAATGACGTCGAAAGCGGCGGTGACACCGTTTTTCCTGAGGCAGACGTTTCGATTTCCCCACGCAAAGGCCATGCAGTCTATTTCCGATACTTCAATAATCTCGGACAGCTCGACCCGGACACAAAGCATGCCGGAGCGCCGGTCCTCGCCGGCGAAAAATGGATCATGACCAAGTGGATGCGCCGCTATCCCTACTCTGGTTGAGACGCGGCTCGCGGGGACCCTAGATTTTCGTCACCGGCTCGAGGGCGACCACTCCCTTCCCGCTCGGGATGTCGAGCGGCACCGAGACCTGGTCGTGCGCGATGAGCCAGGTGTCGTCGATCTTCCGCATACCGTGCGTGACCCGGACCCACATACCACTCGTTGCCGTCCCGTTCTTCAGCGTGCCGCTGAGACGAGCAAAGGCGTGCCCGAATGCCACATCATCGCTTACGATGAACGTCAGGTCGCGAACCTCATAGGTCACACTCGCGAAGAACAGCAACACTTTCGCCCAGTTCTCGAGTTTCGCCGCTATCCCGACATGCTGGAGCGGCGGCTCGGCATCGAAGGACACGACGTCGGTTGTGTACAGCTGCCTTATGGCCTCGAGATCCTTGGCTCGCAGTCCTTCGACTACTTTGTCGATTGTGCAGGCCTGTTCGAGTTCCCGGCTGCGGGCCTGCACGGTGCCGGGGGGTACCGCATGGTCCCGGGTAAATGGCGTGGCTTTGCGTTTGCGGACGCTGAGTTGGAATTGTTCGGCGGCACCGGCCATGTCACCCGAATCGCTTAGCGCGCACGCGGTTTCGTGGGCGAGGATCGCTTCGTTCCGGCAGCATCCCTATCTGATCGCGTCGATTAGCAACTTCGCTGCCACCGTTGCCCCGTCAGCGCGGATCATGCCTGCCACTACGCTCGCACGCGCTCGGGTGGTAGACGCCAATGCCATGTCCAGAGCGGCGGACAATGAGGCTGGATCGGGATCAGCGTCCTCACACGCCGTGCCGATGCCGAGATCGGCCACTCGGCGCGCCCAGTACGCCTGGTCCGTCAGCTGGGGTACCACCACTTGAGGCACGCCAGCTCGGGCTGCGGCCGTTGTCGTGCCCGCGCCGCCGTGGTGGATGACGGCAGCGACCTGGGTGAAGAGCGCCTGATGGTTGGCCTCGCCAACGGCCATGCAGTCGGAGAGGTCGTCGATCAAGGCCAACTCGGCCCAGCCACGAGAGAGGAGCACACGGCGGTTGTGTGCGCGGATTGCTTCGATCGCGATCCGGGCGATGCCGTTGCGCACTCGCATGCTGCCGAAGCCGATATACACCGGGGGTGTACCCGCGTCCAAGAACGCCTCCAACTCGGCGGGGAGGGGGCGTTCGTCGGGAACGATCCAGGCACCGGTCTGTACGACATCCAGACCGGATGATTCTGGCCATGGCCCCAGCACTGGGTCCGCTGCCAACCACGGGTGGTCGGTGAAGACATGGTCGCGCACATTGCCCACTGGTGGCAGTCCGAGCGCTGCCCGGCGGATATCCAGCTCCTCGCCGAACTGCGCGTTCCAACCCTCGGCGTCGATCTCCCATAGCAGTTGGTTGCCAATCGCCGCTGGCGGAGGCCGCTCGCCTGGCATCCGCGGCATCGGCGGATGATGCGGCGAGGGCAGGCTGGTCGGCTGGTAGCTCGCGTACTGGTAGTGGATTCCCAGCTTCTCAGCGGCTGACCGGGCGGCGATCTCCGTAATGCCGGTTGCTATTACCGCATCGCATCTTGCCGCTGCTGTGGGGATCGTGTCGAACTGAACTGCGGGCCACTGGTCTACGTAGTCCAGCGCAGCCGCCATCGAGGCTCTTGTCCCATCCAAACCTGGTATCGGCGGCCCCAAAGGCACCAGCGGCACGCCCAGCTCGGTGAGGCGACGCTCGAAAGTCGGTGGCGCGCATACCCGCACCTGGGCTCCGAGCTCCTGCAGCCGCAGCGCGAGCCCCAAGGCCGGCTCGATATCGCCGCGCGTCCCGCTCGCCGACAAAAGCACCTGCACGCCGCCACCCCTTACTCGTGTGTTCCGGCGTGGACCGTAGTCGGCCATAGGAAGTCCGCCGATCAAAGTGTCCCCACCGGTGACGATGGCTCCGGTGTGATGACTCGTCCAGGCGCGCTGCGGCTGTGACGAGCGGTTTCGCTCGGCCCGAATGTGGGCACCACATGGTGCGTTGAGCCAGTTTCGCGCCGACGAAGTCCTTAACCTGGATTGGGAGTGGGTAACCGAGATGTCACCCCGGACAGATGCGCGACCTCCTCACGGCGCAATCCCGCCACTCGACGGCGTGAATCGGTGGCAATGCCCGCGGACGCCGGATCCACCCGGGACCGCCGGGTGCGCAGGAAGTCGGAGAGATCGTCCATCCCTCCAGTATTGCGACGGCTTCGCTGGGCGAGGGTGGTCCTGCCGATACCAGGAAGTCCCGTCCGATGGATCACACGCTCGAAGGACCGACGCCAGGAACACACACCCTCGGCTCAACTGGTACGCGTCGAGTGCACCCAAAAGACCCCCAAAGCACCCCGAGGCAGACCCCTATCCTCGTAGTTATGCCCGATGAGTACGTGAATGTGTCTGTCACAGTGGCTGCTGACGGGTCTGTCGTTGAAACGACATACGCGCAGGAACACGTGGCTGATATCCGGGTTCAGCCCTTCGGCTCAGGTAGTTATGACGTCGCGTTCATCACGACCGTGGAAGTGTCACCCCGCTCGGTCGCAGAGGCGACGACCGAGGGTGGTTGCGCGTCGGTGAAGGGCCTGTACTGCAATTTCAGCCCCGCAAACCCGAAATACGCCTACCAGGTAACGGTGCGGGTGCAGACATCTCGCGGACAGGAGGCAGAGTCCACGGACAGCGGCTTTCGGCTTGACCTGCAACTCGCCTAGGAGTTAGACCAGGAGTTCTCGACGGGCGTCCCGAAACTCGACAACGGCGGCCTGGCTCTGCCATGGAGTGAACGCCCGATCCAGCAGTTCCAGTTCCTTCGCAAGTCGTCCCGAGCCCGAGCCACTTCCGGCGGAGATCGCTTCCATACCCAGGCTCGCGGCTTGTTCGACGTCGTCATTGCCTACGTGTGCTATCGCCGCGCGCACCAGATACACGGACCTGTCTCTAGCGTAATGAGGAGGCAGCGTGTCGAGCACATGCGTGAATTGCTCTGCCGCAGTGTGGTAGTCGCCCAATGCCGACAGGCTTCGCGCCCGGTGGACGTTGATGTAGGAGTGATCGAACCATCCAGCCCAAGGGAGGTCCGGGTCCATGTCGCGGCTGTCGACAGATTCCAACGCTATGTTGTAGGCGTTTTCTGTCGCCTTATGGTCGCCGAGCAGCGCGTGACCATGCGCGGCACGCATATTGGCGAGGGCCTCGATCGGCGTATCGCCGGGGGCTGTGCGTATCGCGGCGGCTGCGAGCGCGACCGTTTCGCTGCCATCGCCTTCGTCGCCGGACAGGTGTGCTTTCCGGTTGAGGATGTAGGAGGACATAGTCTCGTCGCCGGATGCCATGGACCACTGGAATGCCCGGTCTGTCCAATACTCGGCGGCAGTGAAGTCCCCCGAGTCCTGGTGAAGCCAGCCCGCGAATTCGGCGTAGCTGGTTTGCATCTCGAGCAACCCGGTGGTGTCCGTGCCGTTCAATCTGCGCAACTGGCCGATGACCTGGATCTGTTGTTGCACGATCGGGATCACGGTGGTCGGCCCGAGCAGGCTGTCCTGGTCGACGAGGACGCGTTTGAGTTGACGAAAGTGGTCAAGGTAATCGACTGAGGAGTTGCGGTTCAACGCGATTCGCGAGTTGGAACTCGTGCCGATTGCCGCTTCCATGCCGACCGCCGCGATGAAACTGCGCCTGGAGATCGGCATGAACTCGCCTTCTCCGTTCTCGTAGGGATAGTCACGACCCGACTCATCGTGCCCGTCGACTCGTCCGTTGTCGAGATCGAACATCGCCACTGCGGCGATCTCGATCAGACGCCCGGATGCGGACAGTTCTCGGTCGAGCAGCCGGACGATATCCGCTGGCGGCTTGCGAATTCCTCGTTCGAACCGCGACAGGTCCCCCGCGTTGTAGCCGATCCGGCGAGCAAGACTTCGCAGCGACTCATGGCCACGAAGTTTGCGCAATTCGTCGCCGAACGGACGCCATTGCTCCATGACCCACCTTCTCATGAGCCCTCTACCAGCGTTGCTATATCGCCAACGCTGCAACGCTAGTGCAACACCCGCGGTCCCACCGAATCTTTTGGGTAGCAGCCGATGCCGAGCTACACGCCCCCCTTCGACAACCGAATGGGGTTCGTGTCACCCGGTGTTGGGTGCCCACCAACATTGGAACACGCACTGAGGGATGCCACCCATGCCTGTAGGAACAATCGCCCTGATCGTCACGGCCGCCGCGATACTTGCCCTCTGGTGCGGCATCGGATACTGGCTGCCCTATCTGATCGACCGCGACGACACCATTCCGGACGGCGCGGTGTCGAGCGTCGATATCCTCGATCGCGTCACCGCCGAGGGCACCCTGAGAACCGATTCATGGGAGCTCGAGCCGTCGCATCGCGCACCGCCCGAGCCGTACACGCCGGAACAAGCGCACGCCGAGATGCGGCGGCACCGCGATTGCCGCACCGACATCTGCCTGGCGAAATACGCCGCGTTCTGGACACTGGCTGATTCCGGGCAGATCGTGGCCGATGCGAGGGCCGTCCGATGAGCGTCAGCGAACTGCCGAGACGGTCCGCATTCGTCGGGCCGCAATGCTCGGTCTACTGCGATGTTCCGACCGAACTGATGAAGCGTTACCTCGAAGCCCTGAACACCCACGAGTGGACGGATGCTGAACGGCCCGAGGGGGCGCGGTGAACCGAAATATGTTGCACACCACCGCGATACCAGGGAAGGTCGCGGTGTGGCAGCTCGTCAACCGCGCCGCCCGCATACTGCGCGTGCAGCTCACCACCGAGGCATTCACCGCCTACCGCCTGCCATCGCTGACCAAGCTGCCCGACGCGCAGCCCGGCACGATCGTATTCGACGCATACCCGGATTTGGTCGACGCCCGCGAGCTGCTTTCCGAGCATGGCGACCTGTGGGACGCGGTACGCGAGGACTACTGGGCCGCCTTACTCAATACGGCGGATCTCCCGTCGCCGGGCGTCGACGGCTAGCAGATGACCGAATTGCATTCCACACGAACGGATATCGCTCCATCGGTGCGGGCGCTGCTCGCTGCCTTCCATGAGAACACGCACAAGAAACTCGACCGTGCCCCCGTGGATAGCCGTCCGATATTTCAGCGCGCGGACGGCTCGATGATGCGGGTTGACGAGGACGGGTGGATATCCGACTCGGACGCGGACCTGGACAAAGCCGACGCCCCCACGATCACGCCCATCAGCGTCGTCGACACCGAAACGCCGTGACCGGGTAGGAACCGGGACCGCGAGCGAAGGAAAACCCATGCAACCCAAGGCAATCGGTCTGCTGCTGCTCGAAATCACCGGATCGGATCGGCAACGGTACGAGCAGGTAATCAGACATCTGGCGCAGCGCCAAGGCTACGAGCTAGCCGGACTGCTCACCATCTGTACCGACACCTACATGCCGACGGCACTGGTAGTCGAAACCGTATGCAAGGCAGGAGCTTCCGCCATCTTAACCCCCGACCTTGCCCACTTCGGCGGACACGCGAAGGCGATCGCATTGGCGTGCGATCTGGTGACTCCGGCTGGGGTTGTGCCGCGATCCGGCGGGGAACGGTGATCGCATCCGAAGAGCGTGGTCCCAGGACTGCGGGCACCCACTTGGCCGAATCATCCACCTACACAACGTATTCGACTGTCTCGTCCACGATCAGCCGCGAGTTGCTCTCTAACCGGCGCGCCTTGGACCTGTGTTCCAGAGATCACCCTCAGTCATCCCGAAGGAGCCGGACATGATCAAAGTCCCCGCGAATCTGAAGGGCGTGCGCGTCGCAGTCCTGTACGGGCCGGTCTCAGAAGAGGACCGCGTCTACATTCGCAACACACCGCACGAGAAATGGTCGCTGACTGCGATCATGGAAACCCTCACCGAGTCCGGTATCGACGCCGAACACCTCGACCCGACCGCCGCCGATTTCGTTGAGCGAGTCCGTACGTTCGACGTCGCATACGTGAACGTCCACGGCCCCTGGGGTGAGGACGGCCGTCTTCAAGGTCTGTTGGACTACCTGCACGTGCCCTACACGTCGTCGGGTGTTCTCGCGGGCGGTATCGGTGCGGACAAGCTGGCCTCGAAGGCGGTGTTCAACTACGTCGGCATCCCGACACCGCGCGACTCCGGGCTGATCACAGAATCCGCGATCCCGGCATTCCCGATGCCCGCAATGCTCAAAGCGGTCGACGGCGGCTCCAGCGTCGGGTTGCAACGAGTCGAGACCCTGGCCGAAGTCGCCAACGCGGCGAACCGATTCCGTGAGCGCGGATTTCGCCGGTTCTTCCTCGAGGAGTTCGTAGTCGGTCGTGCGATGACGGTTGCGGTGCTCGGCACCCGGACCGGGCCGAAAGCGTTGCCGCCGTTGGAAGTCCTCACCGAACGCGATTACTACGACGAGGAAACCAAGCTCGGCGGCGGCGATGGCCCAGCGGTTACCTATCAGGTTCCCGATGATCTGGCGTTGACCACCCTCGACGCGATGTCCTTCGGTGCGCTGGCGGTATACGGATTCCTGGAGTGCCGAGGCGCGATACGGATCGACTACATGGTCGATACGGCTGGTGTGGCATACGCGTTAGAGGTGAACACGACTCCGGGTGTGCAGCGGCACAGCAATCTGCCGGTTGCGGCACGCGCGGTCGGAATCGGATACCGGCAGCTGATCCTGATGCTGCTCGCAGATGCGATCGAGAACGGGGTTCGTCCTCCGTGGGTGGTCCGATCGATTGTCGAGCAGTAACGCGGCCCCTCGCTTCCCTCAAGGCGGTGCTGTCCTACATTGAGCTGGCTACCCCGGATCGAACGGAGTGAGATTGCACCGCCTTCCGCTGGATGTCCACCGGTTCCCGCAACACTTCACCGACGACGAAACCGATGCCCCCGGTTTCCTATGGCCCGATGGTGGCCCACAGATATGGGGTGATCGGTGTTGCGGCATTGCGTGCCTGCGAATGCTGCTCCGGTTCCATGGCCTGCCGGTGCCACCACAGCGTGAACTACTCCGAGAGGGGTTGGACACCAACGCATATGCCACCGGAGTGGGCTGGACACACGCCGGACTGGTCGCGCTGGCCGCACGGCACGGCCTTGCCGGTACTGCTGAAGCGGTCGACCGTTCCACGCTTCAGGGGATGGCCGCGGATGGCGTACCCAGCATCATCTCGTGCACATGGCGACTGCCTGAAGACGGACGCAAGGGCGGGCACCTGATCGTGTTTGCCGGCGAGGCAAACCGCGACGGTGACACCGTCGCGGGATTCGCCGACCCGTCGCGATGGGGTGCCGAGCATTCGGAGGTTCCGGCGCGACGATTCTGGGCGAGTTGGACCGGGCGCGCGATCATGCTGCAACCGGCCTGATCCTGGACCTACCGCAGCCCGAGCCAACCACACCCACAAGGCCCGCCACGTCACTGCCGACCTGACAAACCCGCACATACCCCTGCGCAGATTCCCGCCTACGCCGCCCGCCGTCGCTCACTACCAAAGGCGAGTACTTACGGAGTGCGTAACCAACATGTCACCCCGCTGAGTTCCGGGCACTCTACACTCCTTTAAGCCCGCACAAGACATGACCGCCTCATAGGTTAGGCGCTGTAGCGCTCAGCGTAAGAGAGCACCACTGGTGATAACTGTCTGTAAGGCGGAATTCTAGTTGAACGACTAAATCCGGGGCCGAGCTGAAGGGCGTACATGCCTTCGCGGCCATCAAATCTTGCAACCAGTTCAGAAACGATCGCTGCGTCATCGGTAGTTTCGGGATAGAGAATATTGTCGATATCATCCTGGATCGCGGAGAGTTCGACATAAGCTTCCCTAGCCATTGCTATTATGCTGGGATCGTCTTTCAGGGCCAAAAGTTCGTTGCGTTTGTATGCTTTACCCATAACTCCGGATGATTCCTTCATCCATTCACGATCCATGTTAATCTCGACAGAAGGCTCATCATTCATTTTGATAGTCAGCTTAAGTGCGGCAGCCTCCATGTTGATGTGCAACATCGTATGTCTCAATTCAATTAGCCACCTATAGCCAAAGCATCCCGAGTAAAGTCCATTGAAAAGCGCGCGTAATTCTTCTTCTTCTTTAGAGGCTTTGCCGAATTTATCTCTCACGAGCCAATAGGTTTGGTCTTGGTGGATTTGAAATGCGCTAGTCATGGCGATAACCGCGTATCGAAGCCGGCGTCCGAGATCGTCTACCGCACTATCACCTCCTGGTATCCCATGCTTGTCTAACTGGTGCAATATCTCAGCTGCGGCGTTGAGAAGTAGATCTATTTGCTCGAAGATATAACGTAGGAGGTCGCGGTCTATTCGGCGCTTCAGTCGCTCATAGGCCGTAGAATAACGTGTGTGTTCGTCTTCGGTGAACGAACATACCTGAGTGAATATTATTTTCGCATCAACATTAGGATCCTGGTATCCAAGCAGCGCGCCGTGAGTTGTAGAAGGTGTATCCTCCTCAGCGAGTCTTATCGCGACTGCCTTTTGGGCCTCCGCTGCGGTATCAATGACCGCTTGCTTCCGCCGTTCAGCCTCTTCAGATGACGGCGGACCGTCGGTGAGCCAAGTGTCAGCGTCAGCCAGGGCTGCCGCCACCGATGAGGTGATTGTTGTGAGCGCATCCGCCTGTGTGAGGGTTTCTCTGGTTGCAGTTCTCCCGACCAACTCAATTATTGTATGCGCGATGCCAAGAATAAGGAGACTTGCTGGCGCACGCAGAGTGGCGGCCGAATTATGCGTTAGTGCCTGGAATTCGCCGAGAGCCTTCTCGCAAAATTCTATGACATTAGGTGCGCTGATCCTGTCGACCGCTGCTTGGAAGTCAGCGAGCTTATGTGCCCATTCTCGAAGCTGCGATGTTGGGTCAGTGCCGAGGCTTTCATGCGATGAGTTGCCATCGGACTTTTGCCGAATAGAAAATAGATTCGCAGTACGCTCGACATCCGAACCATGCTCGGTCAGAAGTATTTGAAACGCTCGGCGGAGTAAGCTCCTGTAGTCGCCCTTATTCGGATCTAACGGAAGTATTATCTCCTGGGTGGTCCGCGATTCATTCCTCCATACTTGGTATAATCCTGGCATGTCGACAGTCTTATGCCAATTGAATTCTAAAAGCAAAGACTCGATAATATTCGAATCAAAATCGGCCGATGACAAGTCGTCTCGTGTACTCATGGGCGAACTCCTTTGCCGATTTTCTCCATGATCTTGCAGAGTGCCACGTCGTCGAGACGATTCGCGGTTCGCGCCCTGACGGTCTTGGTCTTAGCTGTAGTTGGTGGCAAGCCTGCAAGGTTGACCCAGTAGAGATGGCGCAACAGCAGACCTTCCGAAAATCGCTCTATCCATCTTTCTTGGAGTTCCGGCAACTGCATAATGACCACCAGCTTAGGGTATGTCACATTTTCGATGACTAGCTCGTTATACCTGCGACGGGTCAGCGATGCCGTTGCGTATTCTCCGCCCCTGGAGAGCGGAGTTGACGTTGCCTTGAGCTGAACATCTAGTCGAGCTGTTTTGTCGGCTTGTATATGCTCTTCGGCACGGTGGGTTACGTGGAGATCAATCCCCTCGTCGAACGCCCAGGGGGAGACGTTGCATCCGGCCGCTGCAGCGATTGCGCGGAAGCAGGACTCCTGGTATTTCTCCATGTGTGCAGTAACTCTGGACGGCGAACCGCGCAGCGGCGAGGTCGGACGATTACCACTGAGCGTCACCCAGTGAGGCTAGGCCACCGGTGTGACGACAGACCGCATTGATAGTCGAGGGCGTTTCATACCATACGGTCGCAACGGTGGAGACGTCTCGGGAGCAGTCCGACAGCAGCTACGCCGATCGCACCCCACTATGGTGAGCTTTCCATCTGTCCCACGCCACGACCGCACTGGAAGCCCACATGGCTTGGCCCGCCGAGTCGCCAACACCCAACCCCGAGCCCGGTCAAGCTCAGGGAGTGTGTAATTAAAATCTCACCCCGGCGAGCAGGGACGGCTCTACATTCCCAAGGCCCGGAACAGCTTGCGCGGTCAGCGGCTACTTAATACTGGCGGTAGGGCTCGATCCCGGCCAGGATCGGGTCCAGGTACCCGGTGGGAGGTTCCCTAAGCGGCTGCCCCCGGTCTCGTTTGGTGTGGCTCACTAATGGCTTGCGTCCCACCGGGTGCCGTGCGGGGCGTGGCTGAAAAGGGGTTTGCCCAAGCTCGAAGTAGCGGTGCCTTCCCGCACGGACACCTGTTCGTTCGTAATCGAGGAAGGACACTGGTGACGGTCATCATCGGAATGGACCCGCACAAACGCTCGGCCACCATCGAAATCATCGACCACCAAACCAAGATCCTGGCTGCTGGCCGATACAGTACCGACGCTGTCGGTTACGGTGAAATGCTGACCGCAGCACAGCGTTTCCCAGATCGAGTATGGGCAATCGAGGGCTGCAACGGTATCGGCCGGCACGTGGCGCATCGGCTGGTCCATGATGGCGAGACAGTGATCGACGTGCCGGCGAAGCTGTCGGCGCAGGTGCGGGTGTTCGCTACCGGCAACGGCCGCAAAACAGACCCCGTCGACGCCCACTCGGTCGCGCTGGCGGCGCTGCGATCACCGAATCTGCGTCGGGTGCAGGCCGATCCGGAGCTGGTCGCGTTGGGTTTGCTGGTCGATCGTCGCGACGAACTCGGTCGTGCTCGCACCGAGACCCTCAACCGGATCCACCGGCTGCTACTGGAGTTGGTGCCCGGCGGGGCCAAGAGATTCCTGTCCTCGCGCCAGGCCCGAGCCCTGGTCGAGACAATCGAGCCGAGGGATCCGGCAGCCAAAGTCCGGCTGCGCCTGGTAGTGGAGTTGATCGAGGACCTCGAGACCATCGACCGCAAAACCAGGGCCGCGGACAAAGAGCTGCGGCAACTGGTCCTGGACCGCGGGTCCACCCTGATGGACCTGCACGGCATCGGCCCTTGCGGCGCTGCACGATTGCTCGCCGACACCGATGACATCCACCGGTTCACTACCCGAGACCGGTTCGCCTCCTGGAACGGCACCGCCCCGCTGGACGCCTCCTCTGGTGAACAACAGCGGCACCGGCTCTCGCGCGCCGGGAACCGCAAAATCAACCACGTCCTGCACACCATGGCCATCGTCCAACTCCGCAACCCGACCGCCGGACGCGTCTACTACGACGGCAAGAAAGCCGCTGGTAAAACCTCGATGGAAGCGGTGCGGGCCCTCAAACGGCGCCTGTCGAACGTCGTCTACAACCGGATGCTCGCCGACCAGCGCAAACGTGAAGCGGCAAGCCCGGGAGGGCACTCGGGAACGACTACTGACTCCAGCGCGACCGGCCCGACCCCGTACACCGATCCTTCGGACAAGCCACAGCCCGGACCTACCACCACCCAGCCTAACGACGAACTCCCCACCACGTCTTGACATAGGGGAGCCATTATGGCGCGTTCGATGTGGCTCGAACTTGGGCTCGTTCGATCGGAGCTCGCATAGAACCAGGGCCATGGCGTGCGAGCCATGGGGCCGCTCCGTGGTTGTGAGCCCGGCGTAGGCGCGCGGATGTGAGCAAAATTCCCGATCGCTGCGCCTATCATGGGTGCTGCTCACGCCCGCTACGGATAGAATTCCGCACCACGGTATTGCATCTAACGACTCAGTGCAGAGACTAGGATGGCTCACGTGAGTAATCCGGATGCGTCAGACGATATCGATATGATGGTCGTTCGCTTGCTCGAGGATGTATTTTCGACTGGCAAGACGCCAGAAGCGACATACACTCCACGATTTGGACAAGACCCGGAAGCGGGTACGTTCGACGACCAGCTGAGAAATAAGGCTCGACGTCGCAGTGGCGGTGTCATGCTGTCCGGAGTTAGCAAGTCCGGAAAAACCTCCCTTGTCGAGCGCGTGTTGCCGGAGGGGAATTCATGCTGGCTTCAAGGCACTCGAATTAACTCGATCGACGATTTTTGGCTTACCCTTGCTCAGCAACTCTTCGTTAGCGACAAGTTTACTAGTCAAGTTTCATCGGATAAGTCGCAATCTGAGGGAGTTAAATTTGAGGCCGGTTGGCGTCCGATTGCCATGGCCTCAATGGATTCCACCGACGGATCTAAAACGGGTAGATCGGATACGTGGTCTTACTCGGGTGTCCCGGCCGAGTCGGTTGAGAAGGCATTATCTGTATCCCGTCGTCCGATTATAATCGACGACTTCCATCACATTCCGAGCGATGTTCGAGTTGAAATTGCTCGTTCTATAAAGCCGCTTCTCAGAAATACGTTTGTCGTCCTTGTTGCGATACCATCGCATTCATTCGATCCGGCAAAGACCGTTGGGGACATTGGCGGTCGGCTGGTTCATTTCAAAATTCCGGAGTGGACTGAACGTGAGCTTATGTCGATTGCTCAACGCGGGTTCCGTGAACTCAATCTCGTCGATGCAGGCGACATGCTTGCAAGGCGGATTGCCCGTTGTAGCTTCGGGTCCCCACATGTAATGCAGGAGCTTTGTTATGAAATTCTATCCCGAGGTCTGGGGGTGTGCGAAACGGCCGCGACACCGCAGCAAGTAGAGATTCCCAGAAAGTTTGACGCAATCGTTCGAGATGCAGCCACCGAGTCGGAGCCTTTTGCGTTTCGTGCGGTCCTCTCCGGTAAGAATACGAAAGGCGAGCCGAGGAAGCCGATTGCGCTCAGCCGGGGAGATCGAACGGATATTTATGGCATTGTCCTGATTGCGATGGCTCGGATAATTCCACCCTCGGTTATTAAGTTCGCTGATATTCGAAAGTCTGTTCATGAGCTAACTGTGGAAACCATTGTAAAGCAGCGCATCGTCGCTGCTCTCACCGGCATGTCCGCTGAAGCGGATCGAAATAAGGGAAACGCGGATCCCATCTTTAGCTATCGCGAGGAGGTTGCATATATCGAAGATCCACTATTTGCCTTCTATTTGAAGTATGGAGATTGGAAGGGCGATGCTATTCAGCGGAAAATCCCTCAGAGGAAGGTGCGCGGACGAACGAAGGGAACTAGGCAGAGTGAAAATTCTCACCCGTCGGGTCAGAATCCAGACTGAGTTGTTGAGTAATCCGGGCTAAAAACGGCAGCGCTTCAGTGCATCGTAGAATCAGTGTCTCAAAACATCCCGCCTAGTTCCATGGCTGCGGTCTGCCAGGAAGCTGCACTGGCCGAATTCATTGGCCAGTCGGTTGCGTTCTCGGCTGGCCGGCGGGGCGATGCGCGTCTGGCCGAAGGGAATCGCCGCCAGCTTCGGACAGAAGGAAGATGCCAGCCGCGGGGTGCGATATGTCTCGCCGACCGACGCGCAAACCCTCGGCGGCCGGAAGGCCGTGAGCATGTAGGTCTGCATTGAACCCGATGCTAGGCAGATGAACTGGGCCCGCTCTCATGGCAGCCATCCGACGTGCGGTCACGACCGTTTGAGCCCCGCCTATGAGCACTTGGAGGGTGCACGCAGGGTGTTGAGGACCGCAACCAGCCATCCGCTCGTCGGCATTTCGGGATGCCCATACCTACTTGGTCACGATGTGGTCGAAGACCGTTCTGGGGACATCCATCCGCGCCTGTCCCGGGTCTGCGGACCGGCAGCGGTTCCGCCACTGCCTAACCGAGCCATCAGAGGCTGCTAGAGCAAGAAGGTCACATCATCGTCTTCCTCCCGCGAGCGGGCAAATAGGAGTGTGTAACGAACATCTCACCCCGGACAGATGCGCGACCTCCTCACGGCGCAATCCCGCCACTCGATGGCGTGAATCGGTGGCAATGCCCGCGGACGCCGGATCCACCCGGGACCGCCGGGTGCGCAGGAAGTCGGAGAGATCGTCCATCCCTCCAGTATTGCCACGGCTTCGCTGGGCGAGGGTGGTCCTGCCGATACCAGGAAGTCCCGTCCGACGGAAGAAGCGTCCCTGAACAGCGGCCGCGCGAAGTCCGACGATCGAACATATTCGATCCGAAGGAGCAGCAATGCGCACACTCATCGTCCACGCCCATCCCGAACCGCGGTCGCTCAACGGCGCCCTCAAGGACATCGCGGTGACCACTCTGCGAGAAGCCGGGCACGAGGTTCAGGTCAGCGATCTGTACGCGATGCGATGGAAGCCGACGGTCGACGCCGACGACTTCGGCGAGACGAGCGGGCCGCTGCAGGTCGTCGCAGACTCCGGTCGCGCATACGACACCGGCACGCTCACCGCCGATATCGCTGCCGAGCAGGAAAAGCTGCGCTGGGCCGATACGGTGATCTTCCAATTCCCGCTGTGGTGGTACGCGATGCCCGCGATCCTCAAGGGCTGGGTCGATCGAGTGTTCACCTACAACTTCGCCTACGGCGTCGGCGAACACAACGAGACCCGCTATGGCGACCGCTACGGCGAGGGCACGCTCGTGGGCAAACGGGCCATGCTGTCGGTGACGATCGGCGGCCGCGAACCGCATTACACCGACCGCGGCATCAACGGCCCCATCGACGATCTGCTGTTCCCGATCCACCACGGCATCCTCTACTACCCCGGCATGGACGTGCTGCCGCCATTCGCGACGTACGGCGCGGATCGGGTATCGCCCGAGGACTTCACCGATGTCGCCAAGGCATGGGAGCAGCGCTTGCTGTCGATCGAGCAGACCGATCCGATCGCATTCCGCACCCAGAACGGCGGCGACTACGAACTGCCCGCCCTGCGCCTGCGCGCAGGTCTGGAAGCCAAGGGCAGCACGGGTTTCGGGTTACACGTGCGCGCTTGACTCAGCTACTCCGCTGGCAGATGGGCCAGCACCGCGGTGCCGAACGCACAGGTGTCGATGGCCGGTGCCGGGCTGCTCCCGGCGCCCAGGGGTCGTGGGCGGGTCAGCGGGCGAATAGCCCGACGACGGTGCCGCTGGCGAGAACGTGTTCGGTGATATCCGAGCGGACCACGTCGGCGCTGGTTTCCTCGGTGAACCCGAGCGATCGGTCGAGCGCGTAGAGGCGGAAGAAGTACCGGTGCGGACCGTCGCCGACCGGCGGTCGCGGACCGCTCCAGCCGATTTCGCCGAAGTCATTGCGACCTGCGACAGCCTTGGGTGGTGACGCCCCCGCACCGACACCGGTCGTGGTCGGTGCGATACCGGTCAGGACCCAGTGCGTGAACGCGCCGCCCGGAGCGTCCAGGTCCTCGCACAGTAGGACCAACTCCACGGCGCCGTCGGGAATGCCGTGCCACTCCAGTGGCGGGGATACATTTCCGCCGTCGTATGAATAGCGGTCCGGAATCGTCGTGTGATCGCTGAATGCGGTACTGCGCACCTCGGCCCGCACCGGAGTCCGTTGCACGTGACTGCCAGGATTCGGCATCGTTTTCCTCCCGTCGATTGTGCTCGGGTTGCCCGCGGGAAATCGGAGCGCGGCGGTTGCGCGCTCGCCGAGCAGGGTCATTGTGCGAGTTACCACTGAGCGACCTGCTAAACCGCCGCGTTCGGCGATCCGTCGTCGAGAAGGTCAGTGTGCCGCGAGCAGGGCCAGCTCCTCGGCGAGGATCTTGACCGTCTCGCGAATCTGGTCTTCGGTGTGGCATGCGGTGACGAAGAACCGCAGGCGCGCGAGGTCATCCGGGACGGCGGGGTACAGGATCGGGTTGACGTTGATACCGCGGTTCAGCAGCGCGTTGGACAGTTTCAGCGTCTTCAGCGAGTCGCCGACGATGCACGGGATGATGGGGGTGTCCTGGCTGTCACCGGTGTTGATACCGGCGTCGCGGGCCAGCCGCAGGAACAGCCGCGCGTTGCGCCGCAGTCGATCGAGCGGTTCCCGGTCGGCCCGCATCTGACGCATGGCCGCCAAGGACGCGGCCGCATTCATCGGCGTCATGCCGACGCTGTAGACGAATCCCGGCGTGGTGTATTTCAGGAAGCGGATCAGTTCGGCGCTGCCCGCCACGTAGCCACCGCATCCGGCCAGCGCCTTGGACATCGTGCCCGACCACAATTCGACGTCGCCGCGATCGACATCGAAGTGCTCGCCGATCCCGCCGCCGTGCGCGCCGAGTACGCCGATGCTGTGTGCTTCATCGATCATCAACAGCGCCTGGTGTTTCCGCTTGATCTCGATGATGGCGGGCAGGTCGGGGATGTCGCCGTCCTGGCTGTAGATGCCTTCGACGAGGATCAGTACCCGGCGGTACTGGTGCCGGATTTCGGTGAGCAGCTGGTCGAGTGCCGCGTGGTCGTTGTGCGGGAACGGACGACGGGTCGCCCCCGACAGTTTGCAGCCCTGCAGGATGCTGTCGTGCGCCAGGCTGTCGTGGATCACCAGATCCTCCGGCCCGACGAGATGCCCGATGATCGTGACATTCGTGGAGTGCCCGCCGACGAGCGCGATCGCATCCTCGGTGCCGAGCAGTGCGGCGAGTTCGGCTTCCAGTTCGCGGTGCACCGGCTTCTCACCGGAGAGCACGCGGCTGGCCGAACATGAGCTGCCGTAGCGCGCGACGGCGTCCTGGACGGCCGCGACGACCGCCGGGTGACCGGACATGCCCAGGTAGTTGTAGCTGGAGAAGTTCAGCACCTCGGTACCGCCGATCACCGACGTATCCCTGGTGACGCCATCGTTGATCAGGAAGTACGGGTTGGACAGGCCGAGCGCTCCGGCCCCCGCGATCCGGTCTTCGATCGCGCGCACCTCGGCGAAGTCGCCGATCCGGTACTCGGGTGCGACCGCCGCCCGCGCGGGTTCGGGAGCGGGCGGATCGATGACCTGACCCGCGACGTAGGTGATCAGGTCAGCCAGCGTCGTTGTCGCCGTGAACCAGGCCGGATCGATGGTCAGTCCGGGCAGTTTGCGGACGAGCCCGCCGAAGAGATCGGTGAGCATGATGGAGTCGAGTCCGAGGCCGTCACTGATGGTCCGGTCGTCGCGCAGCAGGGCCGCCGGGAACCCGCTCACCCGCGCCACTTCCGCGCGCACCAGGTCAGCGACCTTATCCGCGCTGACCGCCGGTTGGGCGGTCACCGTCGGGATCTCGGCGGGTGCCGTTGCGACACTTGCCAATATGGCGGCCTGCTCGCGGAAGAGTGCGATCAACTGGTCCATGGTGGTTGCCTCGGGAGTTGTGGAAGTGGTTGTGCAGGTACGTGGTTCGACCCAGAAGCGGTGTTCGGTCGAGAACTCGTAGGTTGGTAGGCGGCGACGGAATCGCTGGGCCGGTGCGTAGAGCCGATCCCAATCGGGAGCGAATCCGTCGCGGTACAGCGCGGCAAGGGTGTGCGCGAGCTCGGTGCCGGTCGCGCTGGGCCCCGGGCTCGGCACGAGGCACCGCGCCGCGATATCGGGTCGCAACCGTCCGACCAGGGCCGCCAGTACCCGCCGCGGGCCGATCTCGATGATATGGCTGGGTTCGGTGTCAAGTGCGGCCGTCATGGCGTCGGCGAATCGGACGGTGGCACAAATATGTTCGGTCCAGTAGGCGGCGTCCATCGGCTCGGACGCATCGAGCAGGCGTCCACGCACGGTCGAATAGATGGGAATATTCGGTGCACGGTAGACACATTCGCGGGCGACGGACTCGAACTCGGCCAGCATCGGTTCCATCTGCGCGCTGTGAAATGCGTGGGAGACGTTGAGCGCCTTAGTGATCACCGCGCGCCCATCGAGCGCCACCCGGATTCGCTCGATCGCCGCGGCCGGACCGGACAGCACGAGGTCTGCCGCACCATTGACGGCGGCGACCGCGACCATGGGTTCCTCGGCGAGCAGATCGGCGACCCGGTCCTCGGCCGCGTGTACCGCGAGCATCGCACCGCCCGTTGGCAACTGCCGCATCAGCCGACCGCGCGCGACCACCAGCCGACACGCGTCGTCGAGGTCGAAAACCCCCGCGACCGCGGCGGCCGCGTATTCGCCGATGCTGTGCCCGATCAGCCATGCGGGCCGGACGCCCGCGTCGGCGAGTGACCGGGCGAGTGCGTATTCCATCGCGAAGATGGCGGGTTGCGCGAGTTCGGTGCTGTCGATGTCGATGCTCTCATCGAGCAGGAGGTCGCGCACCGATCGGTCCAGGTATTCGATCATGCAGTCGTCGACTGCCCACAGGGCGCGCCCGAACGATGGGTCCGCCGCATCCAATGCCCTGGCCATTCCGGCGAATTGCGAGCCCTGACCGGTGAACATCCAACCGCTGCTGACCGCTTGTGCCACACCGACTTCCAGCTCGCCCCGCAGGCGTGCGATAGCGTCGGCACGATCGTTCGCGACGATCGCGAGTCGAGTGCGCCCGGAAGCCTTGATCTGGTTGCTGGTCCAGCACAGCTGCGCGAACCGATCCTCCGGTACCGTCTCCAAAGCGCTGGCGAGCCGAAGTGCATTGCGCCGCAACCCTTCCTGGTCATTCGACGATAGCGTGAGCACACCACCACCGCCGGACGCCGCCGCAGCGGCGCTCGCGGGTGCGCTCGCCAGCACGATATGGGCATTCGTGCCGCCGATTCCGAAACTGCTGACTCCGCCGAGCGCCGGACCGCGCAGCGGCATCGGCTCCGCGATCAGGCGCAGCCCATGCTGTTGCATACGTAGCTGCGGGTTTTCCTGGTCGGCGAATCTCGTCGGTGCGACGACACCGTGGTGCAGACCGAGTGCGACCTTGATGAGCCCGGCCACGCCAGCCGAGCCCTCGGTATGGCCGAGATTGCCTTTGATGGAACCGATGCCGCAGGGTTCGGCGCGGTTCGTCGCATGCAATGCGCCGAGCGCCTTGACCTCGATCATATCGCCGAGAATCGTTCCGGTGCCGTGCGCTTCGATGAAGTCCACGTCCGCGGGCCGCACCCCGGCCCGCTGATACGCCTCCGTGATCACTTGCTGCTGCGCCCACCGGTTCGGCGCGGTGATGCCATTGCTGCGGCCGTCGGAGTTGACCGCACTGCCCTTGATCACCGCGTAGACCGGCAGTCCCGCGGCCACTGCATCGGCCAACCGTCGCAGAACGAGCACGGCGACGCCTTCACCGCGCACGATCCCATCGGCGTTGCCGCTGAACGGTTTACACCGGGCATCCGGCGCGGACAGGCCCGCCTGGGTATAGAACACGCCGACGGCCGGGGTGAGAACGAGGTTCACGCCACCGGCGACCGCTTGATCGCATTCGCCGGAAGCGAGTGCGCCGCAGGCGAGATGGATCGCGACCAGCGATGACGAACAGGCGGTATCGACCGCGATACTCGGGCCGCGCAGATCGAGCTGATAGGACAGCCGGTTCGCGGTCATGAAATACCCATTGCCCGAACCGTGCTGTGGCGTGATGGCGCTGTAGTCGCTCATCTGCAGGTTCGCCCACTCATTGGCCATCACACCGACGAAAACTCCGGTGCGCGAACCGGACTGGGCTCGCGGATCGAGGGTGGCATCCTCGAAGGCGCGCCAGGTGGCCTGCAGCAGGAGGCGCTGTTGCGGATCCATCGCCTCGGCCTCCCGAGGTGCGATACCGAAGAATTCGTGGTCGAACGCATCCGCGTCATCGATGAATCCGCCGCTGCGGGTATTGATGGTGCCCGGCGCGCCGGCGGGGTCGTGGAAGTCGTCGGCGTGCCAGCGGTTGGCGGGCACCTCCGAAATCGCGTCTCGTCCTTCGAGCAGCAACTGCCACAGTGCGGTTGGATCCGGTGCCTGGGGAAATCGGCAGTCGATGCCGACAATGGCGATATCGGTCATGTGGCGGGGGCGAATTCGGCGGCGAGGTGGGCGGCGATAGCGGCGATGGTGGGGTAGTCGAAGATCAGGGTCGGGTCGACGTCGAGTGACCACCGATCCTCGATCTCACCGCACAGGTTCACCGCCGACACCGAGTCCATGCCGAGCTCCGCGAGCGGCATCGTCGGATCCACTTGGTGCGGACCACGATCGGTGTAGTCGGCGACGCGGTGCACGAGCCAACCCTGGATCGACGTCGGGTGGGTCGCAGCTGTGCTGAACATAGTGGACTCCTCGGCTGGGTACAGGTCGGTCAGACGGTCAATGATCGGCTCAGTGCCGGTTCGAGATCTTCGTGCAGGACACCCTCGACGCGGTGCTCGAGAAACGCCGTCCGCATCGAGCTGCGCTGGACCTTGCCGCTGGTGGTGCGATGCACCGATCGGGGTGCCACGAGAACGACATTCGGCGCGGGTATGTCGAATCCGCGGGCGACCGCGAGCTTGATCGCCGAGGTCAGCTCGGCGAGCGTGGCCGCACCCTGCAGTGCCTTCTTGACGCCCTGCAGCACGACCAGTCGTTCCCGGCCCCCGGCGTCGACGGATACCGCGACGCCGGTGTTGTCGAGTGCCGGATGCAGCCCGCGCACCAGTTCCTCGATGTCCTGGGGATAGACGTTGCGGCCGTTGATGATCAGCAGATCCTTGAGGCGGCCCGCGACGAACAATTCGCTGTCGTGCAGCAGGCCGAGATCACCGGTGCGCAGGAACGGCCCCTCGGTGCCGAGGTGGGCGTCGAAGGTCTCGCGCGTCTCCTCGGGCCGATTCCAGTAACCAGCGGCGACGCTGTCGCCGCGAATCCAGATCTCGCCGTCGGCGCCGTCGGGCACCTGCTGCCGCGTGTGCGGGTCGACGATGCGGATGTCGAGTCCGCGGGCCGCGCGTCCGCAGCTGACGAGTCGGCTGTCGCGACCGGCATCCAGGATGGCGGGCGCCGCGTCGATCGCTGTGCTGCTCGCGAGCAGCGTCACCTCGGCAAGACCGTAGGAGGGCAGGAACGCCGTCGGTCGCCAGCCCGCGGGTGCGAACCGCTCGTTCACCGCCAGCATTGTCTGTTCGCGAACCGGTTCGGCACCACACAATGCGACTTCGAGAGTGGACACATCGAGCTCGGCCAGCTGCTCGTCGGTCACTCGCCGCGCGATCAGGTCGTAG
The DNA here is from genome assembly GCF_050946365.1 of Nocardia sp. CA-107356. Lineage (NCBI taxonomy): Bacteria > Bacillati > Actinomycetota > Actinomycetes > Mycobacteriales > Nocardiaceae > Nocardia > Nocardia sp. CA-107356. The sequence continues at coordinate 2,899,527 of NZ_CP191992.1, forward strand.
GCGAAATTCGGTGCCGCGGTGAAGGTCGCGCGGTACTTGTCGATAGCCTGCAGCCAGCGCACCGGGCGCTTGAGGAAGGTCGTCGGAGACATGAACACCAAATTTCCTCCGCCGTAAATGGATCCGAGCAGCGAGCCGATCAGGCCCATATCGTGGAATTGCGGGATCCAGCTGACACCGGTCGCGGCGTCGTTGAACCCGATCGCGAGGATGGCGGCCTCGTTGTGCATGAGATTGCCGTGCGTGACGACGACGCCCTTCGGGATACCGGTGGAGCCCGAGGTGTACTGCAGGAAGGCAATCGTCCCCGAGTCGATATCGGGCATCCGCCACGCATCCGGGTCACCGAGTGGACCGTCGGTGGCGATGACGACCGCATCCGTGGCCGCCGTGACCAGTGGCTGGACGCCGGTGGTGGTGAGCACCAGCCGTGCACCGGAATCTGCGATTACGGCCGCCACCCGCTCGGCGCTGCTCTCGTCGTGCGGCACCGGTGCGGGTACCGCCACCACACCCGCATACAGGCAGCCGAGAAATGCGCGCAGGAACTCCATGCCATCGAGGTAGAGCAGCAGAACCGGCTGCGTCGATTCCGGACGGTGCGCCAACCAAGCGGCCACGGCCCTGGCGTCGCGATCGAGTTCGCGATAGCTGACGATCTCCTCGACGAGTTCGCGACCGCTCTCACGCAGATAGGTGTAGGACCTCGTGTCCCCGTATTCGGATACTTGCCGCCGGACGTGGTGGACGTAACTCGGCTGCATACTGTGTTTTCCTCCGGGGGAGAGACGTCATCGGGACTACATATGACTGTCACCGCTCCGCCCCGCAGGAAATAGGGCCCTCAGGTATCACCCAGCAAACCCGAGGGTGCCCCGTCCGTACCCCTGGGTGTATTCGCTCGTCCGGTCGGGACGCGTGGCACGCGGGAAAGCACACCTGCTAGGTCCCTGGCATGCCCGCTCGTGATGAGAAGACCGGTTGAAGCAGCGTTCGACCATATTGCGGCGCCGGTAGGCGGTCGGATCGAATACTGGTGGGCGACCACCGGCACTGTCTGTGCGGCGGTCTGATCGCTGCGTCGGGCGATCGTGCCGGTGATGCCCCGCCCTCGCGCGAAATCGGCCTTACCGCGACAACTGTTGCGCCGCAGCATCTTCGGTTGTCGGATCGGCGAGTCCGGCCAGCCGGTGCGGGGCCAGCAGGGCTTTCACGGTGTCGGCGGGGAGTGGGCCGAGTTCGGTGGCGATCTCCTCGACGGTGCGGCCGGTGTGCAATGCCTGTTCGGCGATTCGGGCGCTGGCTGCGTAACCGATATGCGGGGTGAGGGCGGTGACGATGCCGATCGAGTGCCGGACGCCCTGTTCCAGATGTTCGCGGTGTGGTGTGATGCCCGCGATGCATCTGGTCGCCAGGGTGTCGACGGCGGCGGTCAGATGTGCGGTGGTGCGGAGCATGCTGTAGGCGATGATCGGTTCGAAGGCGTTGAGCTGGAGTTGCCCCGCCTCGGCGGCCATGGTGACGGTCATATCGTTGCCGACGGCCTCGAACGCGACCTGGTTGACGACCTCCGGGATGACCGGGTTGACCTTGCCGGGCATGATCGACGATCCGGCTTGTACCGGTGGCAGGGTGATTTCTCCGAATCCGGTCGTCGGTCCCGAGGACATGAGCCGCAGGTCGTTGCAGATCTTGGACAGCTTGACCGCGACGCGTTTCACGATTCCGGAGATCTGCACGAAGGCGCCGCAGTCCTGGGTGGCCTCGATGAGGTCGGCGGCCGGTGTCACCGGAATACCGGTGAGCTCCCCGAGATGGGTGCAGGCCAGCGCGGGATAGTCGGGGTGGCCGTTGATCCCGGTGCCGATCGCGGTGCCACCGAGGTTGCATTCGCGCAGCAGTGCGGTGCCTTCGCCGAGGCGAGCGCAGTCCTCGCGCACCATGATCGCGTAGGTGCCGAACTCCTGACCGAGCGTCATGGGTACCGCGTCCTGGAGCTGGGTGCGACCCATCTTGATGACGTCGGCGAATTCGATTGCCTTGCCGTCGAATTCGGCCGCCAATCGGCCCAGCGCCGCGATGAGGTCGTGGATGTGGTGCACGACGGCGAGTTTCACCGCGGTCGGGTAGACGTCGTTGGTGGACTGGCCGAGGTTCACATGGTCGAGCGGGTCGAGTTCGGTGTAGGCGCCGCGGTCGTGGCCGAGCAGTTCCAGCGCGCGGTTGGCGATGACTTCGTTGGCGTTCATATTCGTCGAGGTCCCGGCCCCGCCTTGGACGGGATCGATGGGGAATTGATCGTGCAGTGCGCCGCCGCGGATCTGCGCGCAGGCGGTGTCGATGACGTCGGCGCGGCGCGTGTCGAGCAGGCCGAGGTCCCGATTGGCGCGGCAGGCGGCCTGTTTGACCGCGGCGAGCGCGTTGATCAGGGCCGGGTAGTTGCCGATGCGGTCGCCGGTAATGGCGAAATTGTCCAGCGCGCGGGCGGTGTGGACACCCCAGTAGGCCTCGCGCGGTACCGCCCGGGTGCCGAGGGAATCGCGTTCGGTGCGGGTGCTTTCGATCATCGGTAGCTCCGGTTCAGTTCTGTGAGTGATTCGGAATCGGCTGTGTCGCAGGGTGATTCGATAGTTCGCCGAGCAGGTTGGTTGTCATCCAGCGACGCAGGCCGCTACCGGACATGCCGAGGTCGACAAGGTAGGCCAATTTCGCGAGCGCGGCCTCTCTGGTCAGATCGCAGCCACCGATGGCACCGGCAGCGCGCAGGGCACGGCCGGGCTGATAGCGGTCGAGATCGACTGCGCCGCTATCACAGTGGGTGATGACGACTACGGGAGTCCCGCGGGTGGTGGCCGCACGGACGGCTGCCGCCGTGGCGTCACCGTGCATCGGCAGTGTGCCCGCGCCGTAGCATTCGAGCACGAGTCCGCCGCGGTAGTGGCGCAGTGCCGCGTCGAGCAGGTTCGGATGCATTCCAGGAAAGACGGTGAACAACCCTACCGGCGGGCTGTCCGCGCGCGGCCGCGACTCGGGCAGCCGGGGCGGCGTCGGCGGCGGTGTGAATTCCCGGACCGTGGCGAAACCGTCGTAGTCGTCGCAGGCGCGTTTGCTGGCCCGCACGGCGGGATGCAGTGACCTACCGAAGGCGATGAACGTTCCCGCAACGGTGTGGGCGGCAATGTGGTTCAACGCCAGAGCCAGGTTGCTTCCCGCGTCGCTGCCGGGCTGGCCCAGCGGGATCTGGGCTCCGGTGAGCACGACCGGCACGTCGAGATCGTGCAGTTCGAATGCCATCCGTGCACCCACGTAGGCCATGGTGTCGGTGCCGTGCACGACGAGGACCCCGTCGGGACGTCGATGCGCGATGGCGGACCGTACCTGTTCGGCGATCAGCCGAGCGGTGCCGGTGCCCGCATCGGAACTGTCGATGACCTGCTCGAGTTCGGTGTAGTCGAAGCGGACCGCGATGCCGTTCGTACGCTCGAATTGTGCGACGGCGTCGGCGATCTCGCCGCCCAGGCCGCGGCGCGGTCGCAGACCGGCACCGTGATCGACCATCCCGAACGTTCCACCGGTGTAAATGATCTCGACGGTGACCGGCGAAAGGGATTGCGGCACAGTGGAAGCCGAGCGAGAGGTCACGCGTCTACCGATCCGTTCGCGGCGCTGTCGGGCCGCGTCATCGGGGCGAGGACATCCGGATCGAGCCGTCCGCGAACCCGGAACCAGCCAGCGACCATGGCGGCGACGACGAGCAGGAACGCCGCCAGCGTGATGCGACCGATCTCGGCGTCGAAGAACATCAGCACGATCACCGCGACCAGAAAACCGAGCGTGAGAATGTTGAGTACCGGTGCGAAAGGCAGCCGGAAGGCGGGGCGCTCGTAGTGCCCCTGCCCGGCTCTGCGCACGAAGATCCAGTGGCAGATCATGATCGACGCCCAGGTGCCGACGATGCCGAGTCCGGCCAGGTTCAACACGATTTCGAAGGCCTTGTGCGGCATGGCGAGATTGAGCACCACTCCGGCGATGCCGACCACGCTGGTGATCAGGATCCCGCCGTACGGTGCACCACTGCGATTCATCCGCTGCGCGAAGCGGGGCGCTGCGCCCGCCACCGCCATCGAGCGCAAGGTGCGCCCGGTCGCGTAGAGCCCGGCGTTCAGACTCGACATCGCGGCGGTGAGCACCACCAGATTCATGACGTCGCCCCCGTGCGGGATGCCGACCGAGCTCATCACCGTGACGAACGGGCTTTCACTGGAGGAGTAGGCCGTCCACGGCAGCAGCAGCGTGAACAGGATGACCGACCCGGCGTAGAACAGGATGATCCGCCACATGATGGAGTTCACCGCGCGCGGCACCACGGCCCGTGGATTATCGGATTCGCCTGCGGCGACACCGATCATCTCGGTCCCGCCGAAGGCGAACACCACCCCGAGGGCGATGGTGAGCATCGGTGCCAGCCCGCGGGGGAACAGCCCGCCGTGGTCGGTGATCGTCGAGATACCGGGGACGTTCCCGCCGACCGATGTGCCGGTAACGATGAATCCGATCGCCAGCACCATGAACGCGATAATGGTCCCGACCTTGACCAGCGCGAACCAGAATTCCAGTTCGCCGAACAGCCGGACCGACACCACATTGAGCCCGACGACGACCGTCAGTGCGATCAACGCGAGCAGCCACTGCGGCACGGGTACGAAGAACGACCAGAAGTGCGCGTACAGCGCGACCGCTGTGATGTCGGCGACGAGCGTGGTCGACCAGTTCAGGAAGTACAGCCAGCCCACCGAGTACGCGCCGCGTTCGCCGAGGAATTCGCGGGCATAGGACACGAACGCCCCAGACGAAGGCCGGTACATCACCAGTTCGCCGAGCGCGCGCACCACCATGAACGTGAAGATCCCGCACACGATGTAGACGAGGGCGAGGGAGGGGCCGGCGAGAGTCATCCGGCCGCTGGCACCGAGGAACAATCCGGTGCCGATCGAACCGCCGATCGCGATCATCTGCATGTGGCGCTTACGCAGCCGCTTCTGGTAGCCGAGGTCGCCGATATCGATGCGCGGTGCTGGCGCGGTGGCGGTGGCGATCGACTGTGGGTCGTGGTCTTGCATCGAAAACCTTCCATGGACCGGATCCAGCCTCCGCGGATGGGCGGGCGCCTCGGCGTTGTGCGCAACACTCAGCAGTAAGGCTGTCAGGCTGTAAGACAGGCTGACTGTAACGGGGGTCACAGCGGCTGTCAACGCCGGGCTCGCCCCTGGCCGATACTCGCTGGACCGAGCGTTTTGACGCCGTATCGCGGAAGTCTCCATACTGGTCGCGTGACGGTCGAAGAGGGATACGTGCAGCGCATCGGCGCGACTGAGGCGGTATTTCGTCGACTGAAGAGTCTCATCCAGAGCGAGGACTATGCGGTGGGCGACCGGCTGCCCGCGGAACTGGCGCTGGCCAAGCAGTTCGGCGTGAGCCGACCGGTGGTCCGTGAGGCACTGCATGCCTGCGCGATCCTCGGCCTGACCGAAACCCACACCGGCCGAGGCACTTTCATCGTCTCCAAGAACGCTGATACGCAGCCGACCTTCGCCGGTGTCGGCGCCGACGACCTGATCGAGGCGCGGCGGCTCGTCGAGATACCGGCTGCCGGGTTCGCCGCCGAGCGTCGCACATCGGACCAGGTGCGGCAGCTGTTCGGGATCCTCGACAAACTGGCGGCGACCACCGATGCGCACGACTGGGTGCGCTACGACGGCGAATTGCACACCGCGATCGCGGCCGCCAGCGGCAATACGATGCTGGCCGCCATGGTCGCCGACACCCGCCGCGCGCTGGACCTGCAATCGGAATTCCTCAACCTGACCCAGGACCGCCGCACCGATTCCGACCGCGAGCACGAGGCCATCGTGCGGGCCATCGAGGCCGGTTCACCGGAATCCGCGCGTGCCGCGATGACCGATCACCTGGAGCGCGTGGCCGCGACGGTAGCCCGCATCGGTGCCTGAGCGTCGAACACTCGAAGCGACAGCACCCCGTGTGACCTGAGCAGCATGGTGAGATCGGTACTCACCGCGAAGTATTCGCCGTCGATGTTTCCGACGGCGTACGGGCGGTCTGCGGTGTCAGGATTGATTCAGCTCGGTGCGGATCGCCTCCACCGTGGCATTGAGCCGGGCCTGGTGTGAGCCCTGCCAGTAGACCCGACCGCAGTCGCGGCACTGCCGAAACGTGTCGTAATGGCGGCGAGTGAGCGGTTCCAGCCGATCTTCGACCTCGGTTTTGGCGACCGCGACGACGGCGCCACCGCAGCGCAGGCAGCGGGTGAACGGCGCGAGGCGTTCGACGAGGTCGAGTCGCCGGATCACCTCGATGATCTGATCGACCGGCCGGTCCGACCAGATGTACACACCGTGAGTTACGTTGCGCCGCTTCAGCAGTCCGCGGTCGCGGGTGAGCAGGATCCGGTGCTGGGCCGCCGACAGTTCAGCGAGTGCCGCATCGTCGGCGTCCCACGGACAGTGCACGTCCAGGCCCATCAGCCGCATCAGCTTGGCGAGGCCGCCGAGATTGACATCGGCGACGAAGCGTGGCTCGCGCAGCGGGCGTGGGCGCACCTTGGTGGCCCGGCCGATGTCGAGGGTTTCGAACACGGGATAGGCGGTGATCCGATCGCCGTCGTGCGGATGCTGGTCGAAGGCGACCGGTTGCCCGTTGACCAGTACCAGGTCGACCTCGGTGTGCGGGATGCCAGCCGCCTCGATGACATCCTTCACGGTCTGGTGCGCCCGGAACGGTCGGCGCAGCACCGGGTATCGCTCGTCGGGCCGTAGGAAGTCGTTCAGCTCGGCGTAGACCCGCAAGTCGACGCTCATTCGACGAATACCGCCATCGATGCCGTGAATCCGTGCAACGCATTGCGCCCTGCGATGGGGCCGATCTCACCCGCGGCGAAGAAGCCCGCAAGTGGAATGCCGCCCAGCAGGTCCTCGATCGCCGCGGCGTCGTGGTTCGCGACCCCGAACATCCGCCGGCCGCGTCCGTTGCACGTGAACAGCAACGCACCGGCCGGGCGTCCCGGTAGGTCCGAACCCATATGTACGAGGGCCGCACGCAGATCTTCGTCCGCCCCGACCGCATCGCGAACCTGGAACTGCACGGTCGTGCCGACCTCGACGATCTCGCCGATTTCGATCGCGCCGCTCGACGGGTCGGCGCCGAGGAGGCCACGGATCAGGAAATCGCCCTGCCCGGGTACTGCCAGATGTTCGTCGACCACGACACCGATCTGCAGCCCGTGCGTCACCAGTTCCTGCTGGTCGGGTGGCAGCATCTCGACGATGTCCCGCAACCGCTCGATCGGCGGTCGGCCGCCCAGTTCGGTGATCAGTGCGCCACGCGCGCCGGTGACGATATACGGATATCCGATCGGACGGCAGCCTTGCGACACGATGGGGACACTGTGCAGACCGGGAAGTCGCACGCCGACGGCGCCGGAGGTCACCACATCGTGATCGTGGAACAGCTTGCTGCCGCCGGGCCATTGCGCGCCGCTCACCAGCCCGCCCATCACGGTGGTGCCGGGCAGATCGGCGTTCAGGTGCTCGAGCAGTACGTCGGCCGGGAACGAGAAGGGGTCCGGTAGCAGCAGATGGAAGTCGCGTGCGGCCTTGTCGAAGCGGTAGCCAGCGAGCAGCCCGCCGGTCGCTGTTCGGATGAAGTCGAGCTGGAATGTTTCGGCGGCGTCGGGCAATCCGGATGCCAGCCATACCGCTACCGCTGGCTCGTCCTCGATCTCGCGACGGCCCGCTACGATCGCCTGCGCCACACATCCGACGAGTGCGGGTACCCGGACCGTCTGGTGGACTCCGGCCAGTACGGCCGAGGCCTCGTCGGTGTGTGCTCGTGAGGCCAGCAGCACAGCAAGCGACGGCGTCTCGCCCGCGATCTGATCGCGCGCGTCCGCTGCGGCCTCCGCGCCTGCCTGCCGTGCTCCCGGCGCGGTGGAGAGCCCTACTCCGATCCGCACTCCTCCATCGTAGCGAACCCTATGGAAGCGTAGGTGTTGTTGCCGCACAAAGCATTTCAGTCGAGCTGGACCGAATTGCGCGATCGGCGGTGGCTACCGCGTCGGAGTGGTGCTCGGTGCAGGCGTGCCGGTGGTCGTGCCTTTGCCGTTGGCAACGCCGAGGTCAACCTTTATGTAGGGCTTCAGAAGCGTCTCCCACGAATTCCGCATTTTCTGGTATTCGTCGCCACACCCGGCGGCGCGCTGCATCGGTAGGCGCCCCTTCTGCTCCGGCTCACCCGGCTGGGTCACCAGAGGCTTGAGCACGTCGGGCGCGGCGCCGTAATCCCAGCAGATCAGGTTGTAGGCGCGTACCTGGGAAAGTGAGTGCTCATTGGCGAAGGTGTGCGCATCGAGGCTTGCCGGGTCGTCGGAGATATCGAACCAGAAGTCCGCTGCGGCGGCCACGCCAGCGATACCGGAAGGGCCCGGGGTGGTCATCTGGAGCAGGGTGCCGAGCTGGTCTGCGGAGTCCTCTTCGCGTCCGGTTGTAGGCAGCGAATACAGGTCGATCGCCATATGTCCGGATTCGTGGAAGGTGAGCATGCGCGTTACGCCGTCGAAGTACAGATTGAAGTAGTCGGAGCGTCCCTCGGACTGCATGGACGCATATTTGTCGGCGACTGCGAACATCTCGTAACAGAGGATGATCGATTTCGTCGCCGGGTCCCAGTAGGCGTTGAACTCGCCACATTCCATTCCGACGACGGGCACATCCTTGGGCAGCTTATAGATCCCACCCAGGGCATCGGCAAGGTCTTCGATTATTTTGTTGTCTTGAGCGACCTTCTTGCCGTCCTTCGCCGATTGCGAACCCATCGCGCGCTCGTACTTGGCAACGAATTTTCCCGTGTTCGCTACAGCGCTCGTAGCCGCGACACTTGTCGACCCCGGTGCCGCTGGAGTCTCGCTCTTATTCGACGAGCATGCCGCGGTCACCATAATCAGCATGGTCACCGCCCCGGCCCATCGATACCGATTCGGAACCATTGCCATTCCAGCCTCTCCAAACCGCAGGGACCACGACGCCTGGACAGATGCTTTGCTAGATGTTAGCAACCGCATGTACTCGATACGGTCGGTTTATTCATACCGCGCGCGGACCTCGGGCGACCTCCGATCAGGAGAGGGATCTACTTGCGGTCGAACCGCGCCCGAACCATCTCCATTCGCATATGCAACTCCTCCGGGGTGATCAATCCGCGGTCCAGCAGCGTATGGGCCGTGACGACGACTGATCGGGTCCGTACCGGAAAGTCGTGGTAGATCGTCTCACCGAGCGCATCCTCGGCCTTGCGGCGTTCCAGGTTGTCCAACGTGCCGCGCCAGGACAGACATTCGCATGTCGCCTGCATGCTCGACTCCCACGGGTCGGGCTTGCGGTCGAGGTCGGGGAGGGTGCTCTCGCGCCGGGACTCGGGGTCCAGGGTATGCAGGAGCACTTCGTACGGACCGCTGTTCACCGTTGCCCATCCTTGGTCGTCGCGGCCCGGATCTGGTCCGGCGGCGCCTGCGCGGTCCAGTCGACCTGGGGCAGTGCCACGCCGATCATCGTGTCCCGGGTGACGATGGCGGCGAGTTGTTCCTCGGTCCAGCCCTCGGTGCCCGCGGGACGCATCGGCATCACCATGAACCGGGACTTCTGGTTCGAATCGTGCACTCGGACCTCGACGTCGGGCGGAAAGTGCAAGCCGAATTCGGCGAGCACCTCACGAGGCCAACGCACCAGGCGCCGACGGTAATTGGGCGTGCGATACCAGTCCGGAGACATACCGAGGACCGGCCGCGGGTAACACGAACACAGCGTGCACACGATCACGTTGTGCACCTCGGGCGTGTTCTCCAGCACGTAGAAGTAGGTGTAGTCGCTCGGCGTTCCAGAGCCGGTCGGGTCACGCCAGTCGATGCCGACCTCCTTGCACGTCTCGGTCCCATCGGCGAGCAGGCGCGCCTTGAAATCGGGGTCCGTCCACGCCTTCGCGACCAGTTTCGAACCGCCGTGCGGACCGACCGATTCGGCCCATTCCGAGAACCGTCGGTGGTCTTCCTGCGAGAAGAGCCCTTTTTCGATGGCGAGTTCACGAATCGCGGTCTCCAGGACCTCGAATTCGCTGATCTCCGCACTCGTCTGGATCGGTGCGTGCGCCCCGTGATCGTGGGTATGACTCACTTGGAATCCTCCTCTGCGGGTTCGAGCCAGTGCTCGGACACCTCCGTCTCCAGGGTGTCGACGTCGAAGCCGGTGTATTTGGGCCACAGGTCTTTCTGGCGGAATCGCACGACATAGAACGGTTCGAAGCGACCGTTGTCGCGTCCCCACGCCTCGTCTTCCGGGATCACCCATTCGGGCCGGTTTTCCACGACCACACCCGTGCGTCCGCGGGTGTAGGCCTGGGTGCGGGTATGGAACATCGACGTCGCGTTTCGCACCCGGACGCGATCGCCGATCCGGAACTTCCTGGTCATGTCCGCGCCTCCATTCGTGCGCGTACTTCGTCCAATTTCGCAGACAGTTCGTCCGGTGTGATCAAGCCCTTGTTGATCAGGAACTTCGCGGCGACAGTCGCCCAGCGTGCGTAGTAGGGCAGACCGAAGTACAGCGTCGCGCCGAGGTCGTTCTCGGCCCGCCGGCGTTCCTCGGAATTCCACACGCCACGCCAGCCGAGGCATTCGCACGTGACGTAGGTATTCATCTCCCAAGGTTCTTCGACTTTTTCCTTGTACTCGATCGGCACATCCGGCTGTCCGCCGACGTCGTGCGGGACGTGTCGCAGAGCGGCGAACAGTGCATTCGAGATCTTGTACGGCGAGTCCAGCGGCTTGCGGAACACTGGAGCGATATCTGCGACGCGACTTTGAATATCGTCGAATTGGTTCGGTGAGCTCATGAGGTCTCCGTAGTGACGGATCCGATGTTCCCCGACAGGGTGATTGCATACGGCGCACACCCGGCTATTCGGCGGTCGACCGACCTGAACTGGTGACAAAGCGCTCCGAGGAGGTGCCTGCCGTCATGTATCGCATCGTGCAGGTATGCCCCGGTGCGCGATACCGCGCTCTGACACCCTCCATCAGGCGGCGGGAGTTGTGACTCCTGTCACAACAGCATGATATTCGTGACAAGGGTACAGGCCAAGATCGCGTTGTTGAAGACGCCGCTCCGGACTCGGACCGTGCTGGTCGTTCCATCGGTTGCGTCGCCGGCCTGCCACGTGTGAGCGGACGCCGGTCTGCCGGTCACGATCGCTGCCGGGATCGGGGGAGCGCGAAGAATGGCACCTGTCGGCCGGTTACGCCGGGACCGCGGTTTTGGAGGTGGCCGGTGGGTGTATGACGCCGGTGAAATTTCCGCCGGAGAGGGTGTAGGTGTGCCGGCGTACGGCGTCGCCGGAGTTGCCTTCGATGGTGGTGATGGTATTGCCGTTGCGGGCCACCACTACGCCGATGTGGTTTTGGCCGCCGAACACGACGAGATCCCCGGGACGGGCGCTCGACATGTTGCTATCGGCCAAGCCCTGATTCGCGGCGTCGGACCAGACGCTCGGCACGTAGTTCTTGTTGTTCCAGTGGACGTCGATGCCGGACTGTTTCCAGACCCAAGTGGCGAACGATGCGCACCATGCGTCATCGATGTTGTACGGCCGGTTCACGTGGTTGGTTCCGACTTCGGCGACGCCGAGTTCGTTCTCGGCGAATCCCTTGATCTTGTCGAGGGTGCTGGCGTCGGTGGGTGCCACGTAGCTGTGGCCGGACCATGGTTGCGTCAACGGCGCCGTGGTCCCACCGTAGCCGCTGCTCGTCGGGTTGTCGGGGGCGGAGTTGTTGATGTGGTAGGCGTGCCGCTGGATGTCGGTGGCGGCGTCCAGCATCTGCTGCTCTACCGTTGCGGCGGTGGTGGCGCACGCGGTCCGCAGTGGGCCCTCCACCGATTCCGGCCAGTATTGTTTGCCCGTAGTCGTGTCGATGCTCGGTGCGGGTGCGTCGTTGATGGTGCCTTGGAGTTTTTTGACCGCTCTCTCGATGTCTTCGTATGCGTCGCCCGCCACGGAGTAGGTCCCGTAGATCGAGTTGTCGACGCCTTCGTCGTTGTCATCCATCGAGGCCTTGATGTCCTGCAGTGCGGAGACAGTTTTGTTGTGGTCGGTGGTCGCGATCGACTGGTTCTGGTCGTCGATGATCTTCTTGTCCTGCAGCAGTTTCACGAATTTCGGCGCCCTGGACGGTGTGCCCGCGCCGAGGTTGTCGACGTTGGCCTGGACCGCCGCATGGGTGGCGCTGACGATGCCTTTGAGCGTTTCCGATGCGAAACCGGGAACGGTCAGTGACGGGACGATCCGATAGTGATCAACGGTCGGGCTCATCGCAGCCCCCGGTTCTCGTTCGGCTGTGGACTTACGAACAGCGACATCCGTAATCCTCTACTCACAGGGGCCGATCCGATTCGAGTATCGGGCATTCCCAGAATCGGGAATAACGGGCTCAGTCGTTGCCCGACACCGGGTACCGGTTGGCAGACGGTGGCCCGCATCCGAATAGCTGAATAGCGAAAGGTGTGGCGCCATCCTCGCGGGGTAGGCAATCGATCGAGATAGCCACGCCGTCAGTGCCAACTGGGAGCACAAGGGCCTGAACTCGCCGCATGGGCCGAACCCGACTGGTGCTCCCGGCAGCCGAAATCCCACCGCCGTTCTCGAGCGACAGCAGGCTCAGGAGGTGACCATGGATATCAGAGAACAATGCGCGCTCCCCATGAGAACGGCGTATGCGGGCATCCCGTTATCGCTTGTCACCGCGGTGACGGGCATCCGCTCAACGCTCGAAGGACATCCCCGCCAGAGCAAAGGAGCAACAAATGTCCACCATCCACTTCAAGGAGACGACGAAATCGACGCCCGAGCAGTTCGTCGCGGCGCTGACCGACTTCGGGCCGGGCCGCTCACAGGTGTTCGGCAACAGCACCGACGAATTCCTCGAGGTGCATGCCCGGGGACCCGGCGAGGCCGACGTCACGGAGGGCTCGCACGGCATCTGGGAACGCCTGCACTACGACTGGTCGGACCCCAACCACGTCGTCATGACGACCACCGACTCCAACGTGTGGGGTGGCCACTCGGGCCACACGTACACCTTCGCTCGCCGGCCCGACGGGACGACCGATATGGATGTCGTCATCGTGCGCGAGGGTAAGAACCTCAAGGGCCGGGTGCTCGGCGTGGTGGTCGGGACGTTCGGCAAGCGCGTCTTGAAACAAGCGCTCGATAAGACCGTCAAGGCCGTCGAAGCTCGCAACAGCGGCGCGGGAACGGCGGAACGCTCATAACCGGACCCGCCACGGGGCCGCGCCTCGCAGGCGCCACTTTTACGGACCGTCAGGTCGAGCTTCGCCGCGCACGGCGTCTTGGCGCGTGGTTCGTCGTTCGTCGATGCCGTCCGACCGGCCACGGGCCACTTGACGGTTGTGCCACACGGTGCTTCAGTGGATTCTAACCGTCATAAAAGGTAGAAGGGGTTAGAGATGACTGCTGTTCATCACCGCTCCGCGACCGTGCAGGGCCAGCGGCTGTTCTATCGGGAGGCCGGCCCCGCCGCCGCCCCGGCGATCGTGCTACTGCACGGTTTCCCGGCCAGCTCGTTCATGTTCCGCAACCTGATTCCCGCGCTGGCTGATCGATATCATGTGATCGCGCCGGATCACCTCGGATTCGGGCTGTCCGCCGCTCCCTCCGTGGACGAGTTCGACTACACCTTCGATGCTTTGGCCGACCTGACCGCCGGGCTGCTCGAACAGCTGCGTGTGACGCGCTACGCGATCTACGTTCAGGACTACGGCGCCCCGATCGGCTGGCGCCTCGCTTTGGCCAACCCACAGGCCATCACCGCGATCATCACGCAGAGCGGCAACGGCTACGACGCCGGCTTCGTGGACAGCTTCTGGACCACCGTGTGGGACTACCAGCGTGCGCAGACGCCCGAGACCGAGGCCGATATCCGCAACGCGCTGACCCTGGAGGTGACGAGGTGGCAGTACCTCACCGGCGTCGCCGACGAGAGCCTGGTCAGCCCGGATGCCTGGCATCACGACTTCGCGCTGCTGTCGCGGCCGGGAAACGACGCCATCCAGCTTGCGCTGTTCCGCGACTACGCGACCAATCCACCGATGTACCCGGCGCTGCACGAATATCTGCGCTGCTGCCACCCGCCGCTGCTGGCGGTATGGGGCAAAGGAGATGAGATCTTCGGACCGGAAGGCGCCCGCGCGTTCGCCGAGGATGTACCGGACGCGGAAATCCACCTGCTCGATGGCGGGCACTTTCTGCTGGAGAGCGCCGGCGACGAAGTCGCCGAACTGATCCGCGACTTCATGAGCCGCGTGACCGTCACGCGCTGACCTACGAGTCTGAAGTGGGCGAATACCTTGTCACGGCTGTCCGCCACGGCCGTGCCGACGCTTCGCTCGGGCAGTCTCACCCGGTATGGGTAGCCAGTAGAAGGCAATGAATGCGGCGATCACGGCTAGGCCGAGAAAGGGAAACAGGACACCCAGCAGGATTCCGCTGGCGATCCAGGCGAGGGCGAGCCGGAATCGCCAGGCGATGGCTCGCGCGCCGACGGGATCAATCGTGGCGGCGAGCAGCCGGTGGTTTCGACGCGCGTACTCCCAAATGATGTTGAACAAAATGGCTGCCAATTCGAAGGTGAGGCCGTGGAACACGACGGCCGTGCGCTGCCCGTGCCCATCGTGAAAGGCCTTGGCCAAAACGGAGGCGGCGAACGGCAAGAACGCAATGTCCATCAGGAGCACGGTGTTCAGGAACAGCACCACCCGGTCGACACGACGGATGTGATCGAACATGACGTGATGGTTGACCCATATCTGCCTGATCAACATGAATGTGATGACGTAGGCCAGATAGGACGGCCAGAGGGTGCCGAGGCCGTGGAGCAGGTCCTGGGTATCTTCCGGTACGCGGATCTCCAGGACGAGCAGAGTGACGGCGATGGCAGTGACCGCATCGCTGAACGCGACGACTCGCGCAGGATCGCGCTCGGCGCCGAACGCTGTCGAACTCGTCGGCTCACCAACGGGTTCTGTCATTGCCCCAGTGTGCGGTACTGACCAGTGCCGGACGGGTACGGTCGACAACATCGCCGGTGCCACACTGTGGCAGGAGGGAGGCGAGCGGGATGCCGCACCTGCTATCGCTCAATATCGGGCTACCCAAGGACGTGCCGTGGCAGGGCCGGACCGTCCACACCGGCATCTTCAAATACCCCGTCGCGGGGCCGCTGATGGTCCGCACGCTCAACATCGACGGGGACGGCCAAGGCGATCTCGAAGGTCACGGCGGCGACATACGCGCCGTACTCGTCTACCAACGTCAGTCCTACGATTTCTGGCGGCGCTACCTCGGACGCGATGACCTCGAATACGGCCGGTTCGGTGAGAACTTCACCGTCGACGGCCTACCCGACGACGAAGTCCACATCGGCGACCGCTATCGCATAGGTGACGCCGAATTCGAGGTCACCCAACCCCGCGTCACCTGTTTCCGGGTGGGCATGCGTCTGGGCGAGCCCCAGATGCCTGCGCTGCTCGTGGCGCATCACCGGCCCGGTTTCTACTTTCGGGTCATCACCGAAGGCCACGTCCGAGCCGGTGACGAGATCGTCCGTACCCGCCCGGGTCGGCACCGGATGAGTGTCGCCACGATCGACGCACTGCTCTACCTGCCCGATCGCGATATCGACCAACTCCGCAAAGCAGTCGATATCCCCGCACTCAGCCCAGGCTGGCAGGCATCGTTTCGCGACCTGCTCGACGCCGCGGCGACCAGGTCACCCGTCGGCGCGCCACTGCCCGGTGCCGAACCCGGCATTTGGCCCGGCTTCCGGCCACTGCGTGTCTCCCGCGTCGTAGCCGAGAACGCGGCCGTGCTGTCGATCTACCTGGAAACCGAGGACCATCGCCCGCTGCCCCGGCCGCAATCCGGCCAGTACCTCACTGTCCGCCTGCCCGGCGCAGCCCACCCACCACCGATCCGCAACTACTCACTGTCTGCAGCCCCATCGGACTCCGAGTACCGAATCAGCGTCAAACGCGAGGCGCATGGCGTCGTCAGTACCTACCTGCACACGCACCTCCGGGCCGGTGCACTGCTCGAAGTCGCTTCTCCGCGCGGCGATTTCGTCCTCCCGGAGGGCAACGACACCAGCCCCGTGATCCTGCTGTCCGCCGGAATCGGCGTGACCCCAGTTCTGGCGATGCTGCACACACTCGCTGCTGCCCGCAGCACGCGCGATATCTGGTGGGTGCACACCGCGCGCTCAGCTGCCGAGCACACCTTCGCCGACGAGGCCCATCAACTTCTGAGCTCCCTGATCCACGGCCACGAGCACGTTTTCTACACCCGCGAAAGCTCTGGGGCAAACCTGTCCCCGACGGTCACACCGGGCCGCCTCGACCACGACGCCCTGGCTGCCCTCGACCTGCCCACCGCCGCGACCGTCTACCTGTGCGGCCCCGACGCGTTCATGACTGCCATGCGCGAGGCGCTCACGGAACTCGGCCTGGACGCCACCCGCATCCACACCGAGTTGTTCGGGTCACGGCCGGCGATCAATCCCGGCCTCACCGGGATCACCCGCGCAGTTCCACATCCACCGCCCGGGCCCCCGGGCACCGGGCCCCGCATCGCTTTTACCCGTAGCGGACTCACCCTGCCATGGAGCGACGAATACGCCACCGTCCTCGAATTCGCCGAAGCGTGCGAAGTACCCACGCGATGGTCCTGCCGCACCGGCGTCTGCCACACCTGCCAGACGCCGATCCTCGCCGGTACGGTCCGATACGAACCCCGACCTCTGGAACCCGCGGCACCAGGCACCGTGCTCGTCTGTTGCGCACAACCAGAGACGGACCTCATCCTGGATCTCTAGTGGAGATCGGTAGGCAGCGGCAGCCGATTGCGGCGGTAGGTTTCGATGACGGGCGCTAATTCGGCGGCATTGGTGATGAGGTCGACGTGGCCGCCACCGTGCAGATGGACGGTCGAATGGGGGAGCAGTCGGTGCATGATGCGGGCATTCGTGATCGGGATGATCGGATCGTCGGTGCCCGCGATGATCAGCGTGGGCTGTCGGATGAGCGGCAGCGCGAAGATGCTCGTCCACACCGATCCGGCCAGCAGTTGGTGCAGATAGCCGACCCGGGACCCGGCCATCAGCTGTCGATCGAACAGTTGCTCCACCATCGACGGATCGGTGCGGACGGAGCCGCCGTAGAGCTCACCGGCGATGGAGGCGGCATAGTGATGGTCCAGAAATCGCCGTGGTGTCAGCATTTTCAGCAGTGCGGTCGGTCGTCCCGGCACCATGATCACGCCGGTGCCGGTGGACACCAGGATCAGCGTGCGGCAACGCCGTGGATGTTGGAAGGCGAACTGCTGAGCCAGCGCACCGCCCCAGGACAGTCCGAGGATATCGACGCGCCCGCGGATGCCGAGTTTGCGCAGTAGCTGCCCGAGTACCGCGGCCAGATACGGAAATCCGTACGGCAGTGGCGAATCCGGCGATGCGCCGCTGCCCGGCGCGTCGAACCGGACCACGGTGGTCGCCGGATTCAGCTGTGCGACAAGTGGATCGAGTACCTCGAGACTCGCGCCGATACCGTTGCACAGCACCAGCGGTACCCCGGTTCCCCAACGCACATGCACCCGGATCTGCTGGCCGAGCACGGCGATGAGGCGCTGTTCGACGTAGGTGACCGGCTCCGGCTCGCTCGTCGCAGCCCGCGGTTCGACATGCTTTGTCATGACCGACCTTTCAGTGCGCGAGCACGTAACTTCCCGGCGCGGAATCCACTGGTGGCAGATCGGGCGTTCCCAGTGATTGCGGCGCGTCCCGCTCCGGACCGCTACGTTCGGCCAGCCATTCGACGAAATTCGGCCACCACGAGCCCGAATTCTTGGCGGTGGCGTCCAGCCATGCCCCCGGATCGGCCTCGTCGACCGCACCGATCCGATAGGACGCCTTGGGATTTCCCGGCGGGTTGACCAGTGCGGCGATATGTCCGCTGGTGGAGAGCACGAACTGCAGATCCTTGCTGCCGAGCAGCCGGGCGCTGCGGTAGCAGGCCTGCCAGGGCGAGATATGGTCGGCGATCCCGGCCACCACATAGGTATCGACGGTGATCTGGGACAGGTCGACCGGAGTGCCGAGCATACTCACCTGATCCGGCGTGGTCAGCGAATTGTGCACGCCCATCAAGACCATGTCGCGGTGCAGCGCGGCGGTCATCCGAGTGGTGTCGGCATTCCAGAACAGCACGTCGAAGGGTGCGGGCGCGCGGCCCTGCAGATAGTTGTTGACCCAGTACCGCCACACCAGATCGTTCGGCCGCAGCCAGGCGAACACCTCTGCCAGCGCGCGACCGTCGAGGTAGCCCTTCTTGGCCGACAGTGCGATCGCGATATTCGCGGCCTCCTCATCGATCGCGGCCGCTGCGAAGCCCGCATGGCTCTGATCGAGCACGGTCACCATGAGTGTCAGACTCGCCAGCCGATCGGCCTGGTCGATCGCGCTCAGATGGGCCGCGGTCATCGCGGCGATGATGCCACCCGAACACGAGGCCTGCAGATGGGTGCGATCGGAGCCGCTGATCCGCTCGACCGCGTCGAGCGCGTCGACGATCGCCTGGCCGTACTCGTCGAAGCCCCAATCACGTTGGCGGGCAGTCGGATTGCGCCAGGATATGGCGAACACCTGTTGGCCGTTGCGCACGAAGTACTCGATCATGCTGCGGTCCGGGGCGATATCCATGATGTAGAACTTGTTGATCACCGGCGGCACCATCAGCAGCGGTACCGTGCGCACCTGCTCGGTCTGCGGCGCGTACTGGATCAGCTCGAACATCTCGGTGCGCAGCACCACCGAACCCGGTGTGGTCGCGACGGTGTCGCCGAGGGTGAAGGCATCCGCATCGACCATCGACGGCACCCGCGGCGCGGTGGCCATATCGGAGAGGAAGTGCCGCAATCCGCGCACCGCGCTCGCACCGCCGCTGTCCACCAATGCTTTCCATGCGTCCGGGCTCAGCAGCGGGTTATTGCTCGGCGAGACGCCATCCATCACATTGTCCAGGACGAAGCGCATCCATTCGGCATCGCGCCAATCCAGGTGCGCGTCGGTGAACAGGGCGTCGACCGTGTCGGTGGCGGCCAGATATGCCTGCATGGATCGCTTGAACAGCGGATTGCCCCGCCATGCCGGATCGTCGAAGCGCCGATCACCCTTCGCCGGTACCCGATCGGAGTGTCCGCGGGCGATCGTCACCAACTCCCGGCCCAAGGTGCCGACCCGGTCCGCGACCGTACGCGGCTGTTCGGCCAGGCTCAACGCCAGCCTGGTCCAGGATGTATTCGGCAGCATGCGTCGTCCGACGCCGATGGCCGAACTGGTCAGCAGCAGATCCAGCGGGGCCGCGAGTTCGTCGGCGGCGTCGGTGGTCGTTGTCATGGTGGCACTCCTTGAAAGAGGGTCGGCTGGCCTCGATAACGGGCCGATGTGCCGAGGTGTGGGCATCGTCGACGCGCGGTCGGGCCTTCGATGCCGCTGTCCGTCGGCATCGGATCGTCGGTGTAGCGCCTGCTCCGTTGCTGATGCGCCGCATCGTCTGGTGATGTGAGAACGGTAGATCCGATCGGCGGGCCCGCCATTGTCCCGAAGCAACGAAGTCCGCGCGCGGGTTTGTCGCCGCGGTCAGTCCGTATTCGGCCGCAGCGCCGCAGCGCCGTACCAGTAGCAGATCAGCAGCGCCAACTCGACGTCCAACCGGTCGTCGATGATCGGCCGCCCGCGCCGCGAAACCGCTCGCCCGACCCGGTACTTCACCGAGTTGAAATGTAGATCGAGCTCCGCGGCAGCTGCCTTGTAGCTGGATCCGGTGCGCAGGAACACCCGCAGCGTCTCGCGCAGCCGGGCATCGTTCTCGTTGTCGGCGGCCAATTCGCCGAGCACCTCGCCCACCCATTCGCCGACCTCCGCGCGGACACCGAATAGCGCCGCGGCGGCCAGCCCCGGATCGCTCGCCGCGATGATCCTCGGTTCGACGCCCCCGCGTGCGAGCGCGACGGCGCGTGCGCGCAGCGCATATCGATGGGACCGGCGGAAGCCGGATACCCCCTGGCCCATGATGCCGATCGCCAGCCGCGGTGCGTCCGGCCGCTTGCTCGCGAAATCACGGACCGTGGCCACCGCATCGGACTGCTCGGACCGATACGGCAGCCAGGCCCATGCGCTCGTCCGGTCGGCTGCCCCGAACAGCGGCGCGGCCGCAGTGCCGACCGCCTCGGCCAGCTCCCGGATGAAACGTTGCAACCGGGTCAGCTCGTCACCGCTCGCGCTGGTGTCGGGATACCAGAGGATCAGCGCCAAGTGATGCCAACGGAGCGGGTAGCGGATGGCTTCGGTCGCGGCATCGATATCGACCGGCTTCTTCCCGGCCAGCACCTCGCGTACGCGTAGCGCGCGGGCGCTGTTGCGGCTCTCCAGCCACTGCTCGCGCTCGGTCTCGTACACCGTGACGACCTGCTGGGTGATCCAGTCGATGTACTCGAACAACGTCGTGGTGATCGCCTCCAGCACGGTGATCCGATCCGCTGGCGCGATACCTGCCGCCCGTAATTCGGTGAAGAACAGCTCGGTGATCCGCTGCTGGCCGACCCGATAGGCGCGCACCAGGGCATTGACCGGAACTCCGTGCTGGGCAAGGCGTCTGGCGTATTCGATGGCCGCCGTGGGAGCGATGATCCGAGCAACTGGAATATCGTGCTGCAGCGCGTGCAGGACGGTGTCGACATTGCCTTCTACGCTGGCGCCGAGCAGTTCGACGGTGCGCGCGTCGCCGCGTAATTCGGGGATATCGTCTTCGAGCCCGCGCCGGAGGATCGCGCTGATATCCGTCACCCGCTCGTTCATGCGGGCGGCGATCTCCGCGACATAGCGGTTCACATCGACATCGCCGTCGCGACGAAAAGTCGTCACCCCCCAACGGTAGTTACTCGACGGTTGCCGCGCGGGAAATTGCCGGGTTGTTCTCCGGGGACAACACCGGCGGCGAACTTCGTCGACGCACGACGGTGTCACGGGGCCGTCCGATTTCTACCGTTATCACCATTCCGCATACCCATTCACCAGGACCGCTCATGAACCTCTCGACATTGCCGGACCGTCGCGCCGCCGCCGATCCGGATGCACCCGCCCTCGCCGACGACGCCATCGACCTCAGCAACGCCGGGTTCCTCGACGCAGTCCGGCGCGCCGCCACGGCACTGCGTGCCGCGGGCGTTTCGGCGGGCGACGTGGTCGCGATCATGCTGCCGAATACCGCGGCCCTGGTCGTCTCGCTGTTCGCCACCTGGCGTCTCGGCGCGGCGGCCACCCCGCTCAATCCGGCGCTAACGGCGGCCGAGGCCGCCTATCAGATGGCGGATTCGGGCGCCAAGGTGCTGATCGCGACCGAGCGGCCCGCCTTCGACATTCCGGTCCGGGCCGTCATCCCGGCTGCCGAGCTCACCGCGGTCGACCCCGACATCACCCTCGTTCCGGCCGCGCTCGGCGACGACGCACTGGCGCTGCTCATCTACACCAGTGGCACCACCGGTCGGCCGAAGGGCGTGATGCTCGATCACGCCAACCTGAATGCCATGTGCCGCATGGTGGTCGAGACCTTCACCCTCACCGCGGCCGACCACAGCCTGCTCATCCTGCCGCTGTTCCACGTCAACGGCATCGTGGCGAGCACGCTCTCGCCGCTGCTCGTCGGCGGCCGCACCACTGTGGCGGGCAAGTTCAGCCCGCGCACCTTTTTCGACCGGATCGAACGCAGTCGTGCGACGTATTTCTCTGCCGTGCCAACGATCTACACGATGCTGAGCGATCTGCCCGCCGAGGTCCGTCCCGACACCTCCTCGGTGCGCTTTGCCGTCTGCGGTGCGGCCCCGGCCAGTATGGAACTGCTGGCGAAGTTCGAAAACCGTTACGGCATACCGATTATCGAGGGATACGGCTTGTCCGAGGGGGCCTGTGCGAGCACCGTCAACCCGCTCGTCGGCAAGCGCAAGGTCGGTACCGTCGGACTGCCGCTGCCCGGCCAGACGATTCGGATCGCGGATATGGATGGCAATCCGGTGCCCGACGGCGAGATCGGCGAGGTGCTGATCTGCGGCCCGAATGTCATGCGCGGCTACTTGAATCGTCCAGCGGAGACCGCGAAGACCCTGGTCGACGGCTGGTTGCACACCGGAGATATCGGCCGCTTGGACGAGGACGGCTACCTGGTCCTGGTCGACCGCGCCAAGGACATGATCATCCGCGGCGGCGAGAACATCTATCCCAAAGAGATCGAAACCGTGGTCTACCAACTGCCGGAGATCTCCGAGGCCGCGGTCGTCGGTCGCGCGCACGAGGTCTACGGCGAGGAGCCGGTGCTCTATGTCTCGCTGAACTCGGGCACCGAATTGGCGACGGACACAATCCAGGAGCACGTTCGCGGCGCACTGTCGAAATACAAACTGCCCGTGGCTATCACGATTCTCGAGCACCTTCCCAAGAACGATGTCGGCAAGCTCGACAAGCCGAAGCTGCGGCGACTCGCCGTCGAAAATCATTGATATCCACCATCGGTCGGAAATAGGAGCAGGACAATGGGATTCACGAAACCGGATCTGCCACAGGTAGATCCCGACACCTTTCTGCGGAAACCGTTGATGGAGCGCATGCGCATCCTCGCGGCCAACTGGGTCGAGCACGGCTTCGGGTCACCACGGATGGTGCACACCATCTACATTCTCAAATTGATCGTCCTCTACGCGCTCGGCGGCATCGTCGTCGCCACAGTGACCTCCGATCTCCCGGCGTTCTGGCATGTCTCGCAATGGTGGGACCAGCCGATCGTCTATCAGAAGTTCGTGTTGTGGACCGTGCTGCTGGAGACCATCGGCATCGCCGGTTCATGGGGGCCGCTTGCGGGCAAAGTAAAGCCCATGACCGGCGGCATCCTGTTCTGGGCCCGGCCGGGCACCATCCGGCTACGGCCGTGGAAGTGGGTCCCCGGCACCGCGGGCGACCGGCGCACCTGGTTCGATATCGCGCTGTACGTGGCGCTGTTGGTCAGCCTGGCCATTGCATTGCTCGCCCCTGGCGCGCACAGTGATTCGCTGTCGGCGGCAGTGCCGGAGAACACCTCCGGACTGGTGCGTCCGGCGCTGCTGATCGCACCGATCGTGCTGTTGATCATCAACGGCCTGCGCGACAAGACGATCTTCCTCGGCGCGCGTGGCGAGCAGTATTTACCGGCACTGTTCTTCTTTGCGGTGCTGCCGTTCGTCGACATGATCATCGCGCTGAAACTGTTGATCCTGGTCGTGTGGGTCGGCGCGGGTGTCTCCAAACTCGGCAAGCACTTCTCGCAGGTGGTGCCGCCGATGGTGAGCAACAGCCCGTCGGTGCCATTCAAATGGCTCAAGCGGGCGCACTACCGTGACTTCCCGCGAGACCTGCGCCCCTCCCGGATCGCGGATCTGATGGCGCACGTCGGCGGCACCACGGTCGAAGTGATCGCCCCGCTGGTGCTGTTCTTCTCCACCAATATCTGGCTGACCGTGGCCGCGGCGACGGTGATGGTGATCTTCCACCTGTTCATCGTCTCCACTTTCCCGCTCGCAGTGCCGCTCGAATGGAATGTGCTGTTCGCCTATGCGACCGTCTTCCTGTTCCTCGGCTTCCCGAACTGGGACGGCTACGGACTCACCGATATCTCCTCGCCGTGGCTGGCCGTCGCGCTCATCGCGGGATTGCTGTTCTTCCCGATCCTGGGCAACTTCCGGCCGGATAAGGTCTCTTTCCTGCCCTCGATGCGCCAGTACGCGGGCAACTGGGCCTCGGCGGTCTGGGCCTTCGCACCCGGCGCGGAGAGCAAACTGAACAGGGTGACCCGCACCGCGAAGAATCAGATCGACCAGTTCGTCGAATTCGGTTACGAACCGCAGTGGGCCGAGATCACCATGCAGCAGACCATTGCCTGGCGCACCATGCACAGCCAGGGCCGCGGCCTGTTCTCGGTGCTGCTGAAGAACCTGCCCGATATCGACAGCCGGACGGTGCGCGAGGCCGAATTCGTCTGCAACTCGCTGATCGGCTTCAACTTCGGTGACGGACACCTGCACGACGAGGATATGATCAGGGCGGTGCAGCAGGAGGCCGGCTTCGAACCCGGCGAACTGGTGGTCGTCTGGGTGGAGTCGCAAGCTTGGGGGAGCAAGGTGCAGCACTACAAGGTGATCGACGCCGCGCTCGGTGTTATCGAGCGGGGCACCTGGAAGGTCGCGGAGGCGGTCGAGGAGCAGCCGTGGCTGCCCAACGGGCCGATCCCGCTGGAGGTCATCTGGTCACTGGCGTCGTCCACCCCACCCGCCCGCGAAGAGCAGGAACACGGACACGGAGCGCTGGCATGACCACCGCGACCGTCGTAGGCGGCGGGCCCAATGGACTCGCCGCCGCCGTTGCCCTCGCCAAGGCGGGCCTCACGGTCACCGTGCTGGAGGCCGCGAGCGAGATCGGCGGCGGCGCCCGCACCAGCGAGGCATTGCTGCCCGGCCTGCTGCACGACCAGTGCTCGGCCACCCACCCGATGGTCGTCGGTTCGGCCTTCCTGCACGGTCTCGACCTGGAACGCTACGGATTGTCTTGGCGCACACCGGAAATCGACTGTGTACACCCGCTGGACGGCGGCCGGGGCGCGACGCTCTACCGGTCGGTGGGGCGAACCGCGGCGGGGCTGGGCCGCGACGGCGAGCGGTGGCGGCTGTTGTTCGGCACGCCGTCCGCGCGGTTCGACGCACTATCGGAAGACATCATGCGCCCGCTGCTGCGGCTCCCGCATCATCCGCTGACACTGGCCAGGTTCGGCCTGCCGACCGTGCTACCGGGTTCGACGCTGGCGCGGCTGTTCCGCACCGACGAGGCCAGGGCATTGTTCGGAGGTGTTGCGGCACATGCATTTCGGCCACTGCACTACCCGCTGACCTCGGCTATCGGGCTCGGCATCCTCACCGCCGGGCATCGGCACGGCTGGCCGGTGGCGGCGGGCGGATCCCAGTCCATCACCGATGCGCTGGCCGCGCTGCTGACCGATCTCGGCGGCAAGATCGAGACCGATACCCGGATCGAGGCGGCCACACAGTTGCCCACCAGCGATGTGACCATATTCGATCTGGCCCCGGATGCGGTGGCCGGTATTCTCGGTGACCGCCTGCCGTCCCGAATTGCCCGCGCCTACCGGCGTTTTCGGCAGGGACCGGGTGCGTTCAAGGTGGACTTCGCGATCGAGGGCGGGGTGCCATGGACCAACCCCGACGCGCGCCGGGCCGGTACGGTACATCTCGCGGGCAGCTTCGGCGAACTCGCCGCCACGGAGCGGCAGATCCACGCCGGGCGGATGCCGCAGCGGCCGTTCGTGCTGGTCGGTCAGCAGTATCTGGCCGATCCGCAGCGCTCGGTCGGCAATGTGCATCCGCTGTGGACCTATGCGCATGTGCCCAACGGCTACACCGGTGACGCCACCGCGGCGATCATCGCGCAGATCGAACGATTCGCACCCGGTTTCCGGGATCGGATCATCGGCCGAACGGTCCGCGACACCACGCAGATGGCCGCGTACAACCCCAACTATGTCGGCGGCGACATCATGACCGGCTCGAAGGATATCCGCCAGCTGGTGTTCGGTCCGCGAATCACCTTGTCGCCGTACAGCCTTGGAGTGCCCGGGATGTACATCTGCTCGGCCGCGACGCCACCGGGTCCCGGCGCGCACGGCATGTGCGGCGCCAATGCCGCCGATGCGGCGCTCGCCCACCTCCGGCGCACCACCTAGTCCTTCACCTGAATAG
Organism: Nocardia sp. CA-107356; assembly: GCF_050946365.1. Lineage (NCBI taxonomy): Bacteria > Bacillati > Actinomycetota > Actinomycetes > Mycobacteriales > Nocardiaceae > Nocardia > Nocardia sp. CA-107356. The sequence goes on from NZ_CP191992.1 coordinate 2,925,540, forward strand.
CCACACGTTCAACAACTTTCGACGGTCAGGCCAACTACGCCGCGTCGAAGTCCGGAGTGTTCGGACTGACCTAGCCCCTCGCCGAGGAAGCCGCCTACCAACTCGCGAAATCCGGCAAACGCTCCGACGACAGCGTCGGCGTCACCGTCGATACGGTGACGCCAGGGTTGATCAGCACCGAGATGACCGCGGCCATCCCCGACAAGGTCATGGCCAGACCGACCGCTCAGATCCCGGTCGGCCGGGCGGGTCGTCCAGCGGAGATCGCCCGAGTGGTCCATTTTGTCGCCGCCGACGCCTGCTCTTACATCACCGGCCAGGTGTGGAGCGTCAACGGCGGTATGGACATGTAGCGACGAGTTCCGTTATCGGGCAGCCACCGACGCGCGCCAATACCGTACCGTCTGTTATGAACTGGTGGTCGTACGTTCAGGCCTTCGACAACCAAGCGGACGAGGATAGTGTCCAGCGGACGCGTAGTTACCGCATCGAGGGCGATCGGGGGCTCGGCAATGGACAACGACGACCAGTGGCACAAGTACACGATGCGGATCAGTCGACTGACGATCGATAAGCTCGGGATCCGGTTGTACGACCGGGTTTCGGCCGTGCTCGCCGAACTCATCGCCAATTCCTACGATGCCGACGCGACCAAGGTCGAGGTCACGCTGCCGTGGGGGGTGACGCTGGCGGGCACGATCCATGCGGCCGAACATGAACCGTACCGAATTATGGTGCGGGACAACGGACATGGGATGACCGCCGAGGAGATCAACGCCCACTATCTGATGGTCGGTTCGGATCGTCGGGTGCGGATCGGTTCGGATCTGTCGCGCAGTCTGGAACGACCGGTCATGGGCCGCAAGGGGATCGGCAAGCTCGCCGCATTCGGGATCTGCCGGACCATCGAGGTGGTGTCGGTCGGTGGTGCAGACGCCGAGCGCACGGCACAGGGTTGGCCGGTGGCGAATATCGTCATGAACCTGGACCAGATGCTTTCGGATACCGAGCGCGACTACCATCCGCATCCTGGGCCGCGGGACGGCACGTTCAGTACCGAGCGCGGCACTACGGTCATCCTGCGTGACTTCCTACGCAAGCGAGTGGGTTCCGGGCCCGAGCTGAGCCGGCAATTGGCCGCCCGTTTCGGCCTGGAGCGCAGCGACTGGCAGGTGGAGGTACGCAACAGCATCGCCGATCGTGGTGCGCCACAGCAGTTCGTGCTGCGCGATCTGCCCGTCGATGTGATGGAGGAGACCAGGATCGACGTCGCGAAGCGGCCGGTGTGGGTGGGTGATCGCTTCCATCCGGTGACCGGATGGGCGGCCTATTCCAAACAGCCCTATCGCGACGAGGCGATGGCTGGTGTGCGGATCTACGCGCGTGGCAAGTTGGTCGCCCAGACCAGGGATTTCGGCATCGCGGCAGGTTTCACCGGCGAATTCAAATTGCGCTCCTATCTGGTCGGCGCGGTGCACGCGGACTGGCTCGACGATGAGGAGGATCTGGTTCGGTCCGATCGGCAGGACATCATGTGGAATTCCGAACGCGGTGAGGCGCTTGCGGCTTGGGGGCGCAATCTCGTGCGCGATCTGGGCCGGCTCGGTGAGAGTTCGGTCAAGCGTCGTGTGTGGGAGGAATTCGTCGAGCGGTCCGGTATCCAGGCCACCCTGCAGGAAATCGCACCGCGGGACCGACTGTTTCGCAAGTCGGTGATGGATGCCGCGCGAATCCTGGTGAACAACAAGGACCGTGCCGCATTGGACGATCCCGCCCATGTCGACAGCATTGTCCGCCTTGCACTTTCGCTCGGGCCGCAGCGCAGCCTGCTGGAAACCCTGAAGGAAGTCGCCGAGGATGGTGACAATCGGCTCGATGTCGTTGTGGCCCTGTTCGAAACGGCGCGGGTGGCCGAGGTGTATTCGCTCGGTCAGATCGCCTCGGAGCGGGTCGCCGTCGTCAACCGGTTGCAGAGCCTGATCGATGACCGCCGTTCGCTCGAGCGCCCCTTCCAGGAATTGATCGAGCGGGCTCCATGGCTGCTCGCGCCGGAGTGGACGCCGCTGGGCATGAATGAATCGCTGAAGCGGGTGCGCGCGAGTTTCGAGCGTTGGTATCGGCAGAAATTCGGCACCGTCCTGGTGACCACCGCGATCGGCAGCGAGAAGCGTGAACCCGATTTCGTGTTGCTCCATGATGCAGGCGAATTGTGGATCGTGGAAATCAAGCGGATGGACTATCACCTCACCGATGAGGAGTACAACCGCGCGATCAACTACCTGTACTCATTGGACGCCTTCCTCAACGAAAACCAACGCATCGGTGAGCAATTCCCGCGCCGCAGGCTCACCTTCATCGTCGATCACATCGACAAGCTGCGTCCCGCGTCGCTGTCGTCGCTGGTCAGCGATCACCGTATCGACCGGAGGACCTGGCGCGAACTGCTCGATTCCACCCTGCGTGCCCACCGCGACTTCCTGGACCGGGTCTACACCATGCGTCTGGGCGAACAGCCCGAATCCGATGATGCTGGAGCAAGCGTCGGTTGATCGGTCCGAATCAGCTGGCCCGGCAAGCGTATTCCGACGGTGTCCATCTTGCGGGTGTCGGTGACCAGTACGAGCGTGCGCGCACGGGAACTTCGGAGACGTAGCCGTCGATGATCGGTACTCCGTAGCGGCGTTCGAATTTGGTCAGCAGGTCGACGTCGGCCGGGGCCGCGCCGCAGATGGCGAATCGTACCGATGAGGTGTTCGGCCGGATTTGGGCGGGCAGATCCGATAGCAGTGCGTACATGGTCGGGACTGCGGAGATATATGTGGCCCGGCTGCGCTCGATCCGGTCGAAGAACGTCTTCGGGCTGAAGGCCACGGTGGCGCGGCCACCGGCGAGCAGCGGCGACAAGGTGCCGACCACGATGCTGTTGACGTGGTACAGCGGCAGGTTCAGCAGGCTGTGGTCGACTCCAGTGAGTTCGAATGCCTCGATCACCATTGCGCACATGGCGTTGAGGTTGGCGTGGTCGACCATCACGCTGTTGGGTTTGCCCGTGGTGCCGTTGGTACAGATGAGCAGCGCCAGCGCGTCGTTGCCGAGGCGTGCGGGTTCGGCGACATCGGGGTCCGCGGTGGTGAGATCGTCGGCGGGGATGACGGCCCGGACCGGAGCGTCGGAGGTGGGCCGTTGCGCGGTGATCAGGACCTCGGCTCCGGTGTCGGTCAGCTGGCAGTCGGCTTCTTCGGCGGTCAGCGACGGGTCGATCGGGGTGACCGTGGCGCCCACCCGCCAGGCGGCGAACATGGATACGACGAACGCGGCACTGTTGGGCAACATGATCGCAACCACGTCGCCGTTCGAGACTCCCGCGGCGCGCAGGGTAGCCGCGGCGCGCCGCACAGCGTCGAGGAATCCGGCGTTGCTCAGGTCGGTGCTGTCGTCGGCGACGGCGGCTGCGTCCGGTGCGGCGGCGGCTCGACGGTCGGGGAGAGTCGAAAGATTCATGAGCGGTCCTAAGGAGTGGGTGCAGGGAATGACGACAACGGTAGAAATCGCGTCGCCGCTCGACACCGTCGTGCATGAACGAAATTCGCCGCGGGCATTGTCACCAGAGGACAATTCCGACCTCGCACCGCGCCGCCGTTGTAACCGGAATGTAACCAGCGCCCTGATGCGGGCACGGCATCGCAGTGCTCGGCCGAACGGCCGCACCGCCCGAACGATGCTGATTCTGCCGGTGTAATCGACGGAATCGGCTAGGTGGTCGTATACGACGAAGAGTAGGTGGACCAGCGCTTATGGCTCCGACACTCCGAGGTCGCGGAGTGGATCCGGCGGAGTTGAGCTGGGCGTAGCGTGTTCGGGGTCACACACCGCGCTCGTGACGGGAGCAACAGCATGGATCTGCATCTGTCGGGCAAGACCGCCGTCGTGACCGGCGCCAGCAAAGGTATCGGGCTCGCGATCACCCGGGCGCTGGTGGACGCCGATGCCCACGTCGTGGCCGGATCACGCAGCCGCGGTGCCGAGCTCGAGGCGTTGGCGGCGGCAGGGAAAGTGACCTTCGTATCCGCCGATTTGTCGCAGCCCGGCGGCGCCGATGACCTGATTGCGGCCGCGGCGGACCGCGGCGGCATCGATGTGCTGGTGAACAACGTCGGCGCGGTCACGGTGCAACCGGGCGGATTCGCGCACGTTACCGACGACCAGTGGCAGGCATCCTGGGATCTCAATGTGATGGGGACGGTGCGCCCGACCCGGGCCGCGCTGCCACAGATGTACCGCCGCGGCGGCGGATCGATCGTCATCATCGGATCGGTCAACGCGTACTATCCCGACCCCGGGATCTACGACTACTGTGCCACCAAGGCCGCCATCACGAACTTCGGCAAGGCATTGTCAAAGGAATTGGGACCGAAGAACATTCGCGTCAACTCCATCAGCCCCGGACCGGTGACGACCGGGCTGTGGTTGGACGAAGGCGGAGTAGCCGACGCGATCGCCGATGCCAGCGGCCGGACCCCCGAAGAGGTCAGGTCCGCGACCGCCGGCGCCACCTCGATGGGCAGGTTCACCACGCCGGAGCAGGTTGCCGACCTGGTCGTGTTCCTGGCCAGCGACCGATCCGCCAACATCACCGGATCCGACCTGCGGATCGACGGCGGCTTCGTCACCACCATTTAGGGCCGAGCATTTGTGTGAGACCGTGCCGTTGCCACTTCTGACCGATTGGAACCCGATGACGACCGAGATGACAGCGCTGCGTGCACATCACCGCGGCGGCCCTGAGGTCCTGATCGTCGAGCCCGCACCTGTTCCGGTGCCGACCGACGCAGAGGTGCTCGTGGCGGTGCGTGCCGCCGCGATCACTTTTGCGGAGCTGACGTGGGACGAGACTTGGACCCGTGACGGCGTCGGCCGGACTCCGATTATCCCGTCGCATGAAGTGTCCGGTGTCATTGCTGATATCGGATCCGGTGTCAGCGACTTCGAGCGCGGCGATGAAGTGTATGGGCTTATCGGATTCGATCGCGACGGCGCCGCCGCCGACTATGTCACGGTGCCCGCTGCCGATCTGGCAGTAAGGCCCTCGACGGTGCCGCATACCGTTTCGGCCGCCCTACCGCTCGCCGGTCTCACCGCGCTACAAGCCCTCGTGGACCATGCCGGAGTGCGGCCCGGGGAAGATGTGCTGGTACATGGCGGGGCTGGCGGAGTCGGCACACTCGCGATCCAACTCGCCAGCATCCTCGGTGCCAATGTCACCACCACCGTCCGCAGCGATACCAGCGACCTGGTTCGTGACTGTGGTGCCCAACGTGTGATCGATGTGCGAAATGAGGCGTTCGATGATGGACCTGCCTATGACGTCGTTATCGATACCGTCGGTGGACAGACATTGGACCGCTCGTATTCGGTGCTCCGCCCCGGCGGGCGGCTGATTACATTGTCGGCGCCGCCACCCATAGGGAAAGCCGACGAATACGGCATCACGGCAATGTTTTTCATTGTGACGCCCAGCCGTGACCAGCTCGACGAGCTGGCCGCACTTGTCGATCGGGGTCAACTGCATGTCGAAATCGCAGCGACCTTTCCGCTCGCCAAAGGCCGAGAAGCCTTCGAAAGCGGTCGGCAACCCAACCGACGCGCAGGCAAGACCGTCATCGTCGTCTCCGACTGAGCTCAGCACCTCCGGCGTCCCGACATGGTTGTCATCCGGTGTGCGAGCACCGGGGAAACACCCATGAGCGCAGCGATATTCACTCGATACTGTGTGCGGGTGCCGCCAAACGTCGATTCGTCACGCGCAGTTGCTGTTCCGTGCTGTTGGTGAGGTCGTCGACTTGCTGGGCCGTCAACCGCCCGCACGGCTGTCCCCAGTGCAGCGCGATGTCGTCCCCCGGCGCCGCGTCCGCGAGCGCGGCATAGCCGTCCGTCCACACCGGGATGGTTCGCCGTATCGTCTCCGACAGTGATAGGCGTGCGCCGTTCCAGCGCAACCGAGTGGTCCCGACGGTGAGGTCGTCGCGGTGGCGATCCAGTACGGTCGCGGCGGTGATGCGGCAGTTGTCGAGGATTTCCAAGGGCTGGTCGCCGCCGGTGGCGACCAGCACCCTGGTCCAGGGGTAGACGCCGAAGACGTGGAAGCTGTGGTTCGCGGCCGCCTCCGGGGCGAGGGCGGGCCCCAGATGGGACCAGTACACACCCGCGACAGGGGCGATGAGTCGTAGCAACTCGGCGAGGAATTCGGGCCCGTCGAGGTCGGCGCCGATTCCCCCACCCAGCCAATACGATGCCACCAATCGCTCGTCGAGTGGGTCGGCAACGCCGGTCAGGCGCGACATGGCTCGCAGGTAGGGCCATGCACCGGAGAAGCCGCGTGCCAGGGCCCGCACTCGTTCGCCATCGCGTTCACGCAGGGCCGTGGTGTGCTCGGGCCCGCAGTAGCCGAGGTGGTTGGGCGCGTACGCGTAACGCGCGAACATCTCCACACCGTCCATCACATCGGTTCCTCGGATAGTGGTGCGCGCCAGCGGCTTTCGATATCCCCGTAATGCCAGACCGCGAGCGCGGCGACCCAGGTGAGCACGAAGACGCCCACGATGATGAAGCCCATCATGCCGAGATCGAGGCCGCCGATCCAGGCCAACGCTCCACTGGTGATGTCGAGTTTCTCGGTGAGGATGGAGATGAGCTCCTGGACACCGATCAGCAGCGCCACCGCGACCGAGAGCCCGGTGACCACCAGGTTGTAGTAGATCTTGCGGATCGGTCGGGCGAACGCCCAACCATAGGCGTAGTTCATGAACGAACCGTCCAGCGCATCGAACAGCGACATGCCCGCCGAGAACAGAACGGGCAGAACGAGAATCGCGTACCAGGGCAGTCCCGTTGCGGCCGCGCCGCCTGCGATGACCAGCAGCCCCACCTCGGTGACAGTGTCGAATCCGAGGCCGAACAATAGCCCAACCGGATACATCTGCCTCGGCTTGCGCACCGCGTGCATGACCGGCGCCAAGATGCGGTTGAGCGCACCGCGGGAGTCCAGAGCGCACTCGAGCTGCTCCTCGCTGTAGCCGCCGCGCCGCATGCCGCGCAAGACCTGCCAGATTCCGATGAGTGCGATCAGGTTGAGCAAACCGATCAGGATGAGGAAGGTGCCCGAGACCGATGTGCCGAATACCCCCGTCCACTGCTGCAACGGCGAGTCCGCGTTTTCCAGGTTCCTAGCGAGCGCTTCGACCCCGAATGCCAGCAGTCCGACGAGGACGAAGACTATCGTGGAATGCCCCAGGGAGAACCAGAAGCCGACCGAGAGCGGTTTCTGCTTGTCCGCCATGAGTTTTCGGGTGGTGTTATCGATCGCTGCGATATGGTCGGCGTCGAAGGCGTGTCTCATGCCCAGCGTGTAAGCGGTGATGCCGAGCCCGACGCCGAATAGCGCGCCGTCCATCACGTACTGAGCGGGCACAACCAGCAACAGCAGCGTCCCCCATCCCAGGATGTGCAGTATCACGATCGTCGCTGCCATGCCGAGGATGCTGCGCCGTTGCCCACCGTCGAATCCGGCCCAGGCATTTCGCACCCTCGTGGTGACTGTCGCTATCCCCACGGTGTCTCGTCTTTCCCACTCGTCGGCGGAGCCACCGCCGTGTTCAACAGATTCGCGGTAGCTGTTCTCCTGCGGGCAGATCGACGACGCGGGTACCGCCGAGGGCGGTGCGGGCCACCACCATCCCGGGATGTTCGGCCACGCAATGACCGACGATTTCCGCGTGAGCGCCGAGCGGATGCGCGCGTATCGCGTCGAGTACCCGGTCGGCGTCATCGGGGGGTACGAACGCGACGAGTTTGCCCTCGTTGGCGACGTACAGTGGGTCGAGGCCGAGTAACCCGCAGGCATCGCGGACCCCTGCGGGCACCGGGATAGCTCGTTCGTCGAGTTCGACGCCGACATGCGCGGCTCGGGCGATCTCGTTGAGGGTGGCGGCCACTCCGCCGCGTGTGGGATCACGCAGCACGTGCACATCCGCTCCGGTGGCGAGCATGGCCGCGACCAATCCGTGCAGTGGCGCGGTATCACTGCACAGGGTCGTGCCGAATTCGAGGCCTTCCCGGCAGCTCAGTACCGCGATACCGTGCAGTCCGATCTCGCCGCTGACCAGCACCATATCGCCGGGCTTCGCCCGCTGGGGCCGGATGTCGACGCCCGCTGGGACCAGCCCGATGCCCGCGGTGTTGATGAAGATCCCATCGCCGTGCCCAGCGTCGACGACCTTGGTGTCGCCGGTGACCAGCCGGACTCCGGCCGCGAGCGCGGCGGTGCCGAGAGCCTCGGCGATGTGGGCGATCTCGGCCAGCGCGGTGCCCTCTTCGAGGATGAACGCGGTCGAGAGCGCCATCGGCCGGGCGCCCGACATCGCCAGATCGTTCACGGTGCCGTTCACCGCGAGGTCACCGATCGAGCCGCCGGGGAACACCAGCGGCTTGACCACGAACGAGTCGGTGGAGAACGCCAGCCGCATATCGCCGAGGGGGAGCACCGCCGAATCGCCGAGTTCGGTGTCGGCGGCCGCGCCGAACGCGGGCAGAAAGAGGTGCTCGATCAGCTCACCCGACATCGCGCCGCCGCCGCCGTGTCCCATCACGATATTGGGCGCGTCGCGTAGCGGCAGGGGGCAGACCCAACCATCGATGTCGACTGGGGGCGATGCGGCTGCCCCACTGCCGTTGGTCTCAGGCATGGGCGGCCTCCGCAGGAAGATCGAGGCGCCGGTACAGGTAGTACGCGGCACAGGCACCTTCGGAGGAGACCATGGTGGCTCCCAACGGGTTTCGCGGGGTGCACTCCTTGCCGAACGCGGCGCACTCGTGCGGTTTGATCAAGCCTTGCAGCACTTCACCGGAGCGACACACCGAAGACTCGGCGGTGTGCAGATCGCCGACGGAGAAACGCTGTTCGGCGTCGTAGTCGCGGTAGCGCGGCGACAGCCGCCAGCCGCTGAGGGGGATCACACCGATGCCGCGCCACGCCCGGTCGGTGACCTCGAAGACGTCCTCGAGCATCGCCTTGGCCGCCGGATTTCCGGCAGCGGCTACCGCGCGGGGATAGGCGTTCTCGACCTCGTGACGTCCTTGCTCGAGCTGGAGCACGGTGCGCCGGATGCCTTCGAGGATGTCCAGCGGTTCGAATCCGGTGACCACCATCGGAACCTTGTATTTCTCGGCCAGCGGCGGATATTCGCCGGTGCCCATCACCGTGCAGACGTGCCCGGCGGCAAGGAATCCCTGGACCCGGCAACTGGGCGACTCCATGATCGCCGCGATGGCCGGTGGGACGAGCACGTGGGAGACCAGCAGCGAGAAATTCTCGATGCCGAGCCGTTGGGCCTGGTACACCGTCATCGCGTTGGCGGGCGCGGTGGTCTCGAATCCGATTCCGAAGAACACCACCTGCCGATCCGGGTTGTTCTTGGCCAGTTCCAGCGCGTCCAGTGGCGAATAGACCACCCGGACGTCGCCACCTTCGCTCTTGACCCGGAACAGATCCTTGTGACTGCCAGGTACCCGCAGCATGTCGCCGAAGGAGCAGAAGATCACCCCCGGCCGTGCGGCGATCTCCAGGGCCTTGTCGATCACCTCCAGCGGGGTGACGCATACGGGGCAACCGGGCCCGTGGATCATCTCGATCTGATCGGGCAGCAGTTGGTCGATGCCGTGGCGGATGATCGAATGTGTCTGTCCGCCACACACTTCCATGATCGACCACCGCTTCGTGGTGGTGGCGCGGATGCGGTCGAGCAGGTGCCGTGCCAGCTCGGGATTGCTGAATTCGTCCAGGTACTTCATGACTTTGCCTCCTGGTCGTCGACGGTCGCTCCCGCCGCGGAAGCGTCGGAATTGCTCGCCCCGGGCTGAGGGGCATCGGGGTTGTCGACACCGGCCTGCTTCGCCGCGATCGCGAAACCGTCGCCGAACTCCTCCTTCAGTACGCCGAGATGTTCGAACTCGGCCAGTGTCCGCAATGCGGAATCTTCATCCAGGCGTTGGATCGCGAATCCGACGTGCACCACGACGTAATCGCCGATCGCCACGTCCGGGATGTATTGCAGGCACACATCTTTGTGCACGCCGCCGAAGTCGACCTCCGACATCAGCGTGCCGTCGCGTTCATGGACGCTGAGTACTTTTCCGGGAACCGCAAGACACATTGCTTGTCTCCTTCGCTCACACCGCGCCGACTACCAGGAGCTGACCGAACGCGATCCCGCCGTCGTTCGGTGGCAGTCTGCGATGACTGATGACGCGGAATCCATTGCGCCGCAGCAAACGGGTGCAACTCGACAACAACAGCGCGTTCTGGAACACACCGCCCGACAGCGCGATCACCGACTGCGGCGCGGCAAAACGTCGTGCCGTATCGAGCACGAGGTCGGCGACGGCCGCGTGGAATCGGGCGCCGATGACCGCGGGCGGTACGCCGCGTCCGGCGTCGAGGACGACCTCGGCGATTACCGGGGCGGGATCGATCCGGGCGGGATCGCCGTCGTGCCAAGCGAATCGGTACCGGCCCGCCGCATCACCGGCCCCGCGGGCCAGACCTTCGAGTTCGATCGCGGCCTGCGCCTCATAGTCGACGACGTGCCGCACCCCGGCCAGGGAGGCGACCGCGTCGAACAGCCTGCCCATGCTCGAGGTCGGCGCGCAGCCGAGGCCGGTGTCGAATTGGTGCTCGAGCACGGCCCGCTCGGCGCCCGGGCAGGCGTCGAACGAGGCGATGCCGGGGGACCAGTCGATGCCCGCGGCACGCAGATGCGACAGTGCCATCCGGTAGGGCTTGCGAACGCTGAGGTCGCCGCCCGCCAAGGGCACATAGGACAGGTGCGCCATGCGCCGGTAGCCCTTGTAGCCGGCGACGAGGACCTCGCCGCCCCAGATCGCGCCGTCGGGGCCGTACCCGGTGCCGTCGAAGGCGATGCCGAGAACCGTCTCGTTCGCATCGATCCCGTGCTCGCCCAGCACCGCGGCCAGATGCGCGTGATGGTGTTGCACGGTGTGCACCGGTCGGTCGGCCGCGTGCGCATGGGCCCAGGCGGTCGAACGGTAGCCGGGGTGCGCATCGGCGGCGAGTTGGGTCGGGTGCACACAGGTGAGTTCCTCCAGGTGGGATCGCGCCGTGTCGAACGCCTGCAAGGTGGCCAGATCGTCCATGTCTCCGATGTGCTGACTGAGCCAGGCGTAATGTCCGTCGGCGACGGCGCAGGTGTTCTTCAGGTCGGCGCCGACCGCCAGGGTCGGGGGAACCGGGATGGGCAGCGCCAGCGGCAGCGGCGCGTAGCCGCGAGAGCGGCGCATCGGCAGTTCGGCGCCGTCCACGACACGTACCACCGAGTCGTCGCACGGGACGAGAATTCGCCGGTTGTGGCCGAGCCAGGCGTCGGCGAGTCCGGCCAGGCGCGTGCAGGCGTCGGCGTCGTCGTAACAGATCGGCTCGCCGCCGAGGTTGCCGGAGGTCATCACCAGCACGTCGGGGCCCGGTGGGTCGCCGGGCAGGCCGAATAGCAGCAGATGCAATGGGGTGTAGGCGAGCATGACTCCGAGGTCGGGGTTGCCGGGGGCGACCGCGTCGGCGATGGGCCGTTCACCGCGCGGCAGCAGGACGATCGGCCGCTGCGGACTGCTCAGCAGGGCCGCGCCGGTGGGATCGGTGCTCACGATCCGCGCCGCGGTGTCCAGATCGGCGACCATGACGGCGAACGGCTTGTTGCCGCGCCGCTTGCGGCGGCGCAATTCGGCCACGGCGGTGTCATTGTCGGCATCGCAGGCAAGGTGGTAGCCGCCGATGCCCTTGACCGCGAGAATGCCTCCGGCGCACAGCAATTCGCGCGCCGCGGCGAGCGGGCGCGCCGGATCACCGGGCCCGATGTAGGACAGGGTGGGCCCGCAGTCCGGGCAGGCGATGGGCTGGGCGTGGAACCTCCGATCGGCCGGGTCCGCGTATTCGCGGGCGCAGCGCTCGCACATGGCGAAATCGGCCATGGACGTGCGCTCGCGGTCGTAGGGCAGTCCGGCGATGATGGTGAATCGCGGGCCGCAGTTGGTGCAGTTGACGAAGGGGTGGCGGTAGCGGCGGTCGGCGGGGTCGCGCAGTTCGCGCGCGCAGTCCGTACAGATCGCCACGTCGGGGGAGACCAGGGTGCGTCCGGTGCCGCCGCGTGCGGTATCCCCGATCCGGAATCCGGTACCGCCGCGAATATCGACCGCGGTCTGCTCGACCGAGGCGACGGCGGCCAGCGGCGGCGGGGAGTCGTGCACCCGGCGGATGAACTCCCGCACCGATGCCTCGGCGCCCTCGATCTCGATGACGACGCCGTCGGTGTCGTTGGCGACGCTGCCGGTGAGCGCGAGCTCGACGGCCGTGGTGTAGACGAACGGCCGGAATCCGACGCCTTGCACCACGCCGCGCACGAGCAGGCGGCGACGAACACGGTCAGCGCTCACGACGCCGCCTCGCTTGCGCTCGGTTCCGCCGTGCGCGAATGTCCCTGGTTCACTCGCTGACGCTCGCTCACGGCTGTTCTCCGCTGCCGAGCAGGCGCAGCCCGGCCATCGCCTGCGCAGCGCCATCGGCGTCGGTCTTCTCGACGACGAATCCCATATGGATGATCACCCAATCACCCGGCACGGCGGGGTGATCCTCGTCGAGCAGACCGATATTGACCTTGCGCTTCTCGCCGGATACCTCGACCACGGCGATCTGCCCGTGGTAGCCGTCCGGGATCTCCACGACCCGCCCCGGGATGCCAAGGCACATGATCACACCTCCTGTCCAGCGCGCAATTGCGCCGCGATGCGCGTGACCTCGGCCGCTGCGGGTTCGACGGCCGCGGCGACGGCAGCGCTGAGACCGATCCCCTCGGCCACCGAATCGACCTGACAACCGACGACGACGGTCGGCGGCACGACACCCCCGAGCGCGCGCACCGCGGCGAAGACGGCCTCCGGGTTCATCGCGTGTGCGTCCATGGCCGCGGTCGCATCCGACTCGGGTTCGGCGCGCAGGATCTGCACGCGGCCGGGTTCACCGGTATTCGGCAGGGCGTCCACCAGCACCACGGCATCCCACTCGTCGAGCAGGTCGTAGGCCAAGTGCAACCCGCGGATGCCGTAGTCGACGATCCGCTGGTCCTCCTCCGACACCGTGGGTAGCCGACGCACCACCTCGGGGCCGAATCCATCGTCGCCGAGGAAGATATTGCCGATTCCGGCAACGAGCACGCGGGCGCTCATCTCACATGTGGCGAATCTTCAGATAACGCCGGAGGTCGGGGATCGACCGTATACCGACATACGCGCCGACCACGACGACAACTGCCACCACTGCGGTAGCGACCACACCGACTGCTTCCATGACCGTATTCCTTTCACTTGTCTCCGTTGACAATTGGTTCGAGCTCATCGGGGGCGAAATACAGGTAGCGGCCGTACCACTCGTGCAGATCTGCCGCGGGATCGTCGTCGATGACCACGCCGACGTGCGTTTCACCGTCGACGTCGGCGTGTACCGAGGTGACTCGCGCCGACCGGCCCTCGTAGAACAGGTCGTGCGCGTCGGCGCGCCGCGTCGGGCGCAGCCGAACCCGGCTGCCCTTGCGCACCAGCACCCCGGCGATCGGGACCGCGTCGGACGCCGGGCGCACCGCGCCGTCGGCGGCCGGATCCCACCAGCTCATGCCCTCGGGCACCTCGGGGACCAGGCGCGGCGCGGGCTCGCGCCACAGTCCGTGCAGATCGTGCATGGCGCCGGGCGTCATGCGATCGCAGCGGTCGATGATCTCGGCCGCTCTCGGGTCGGTGGCGCGGGCTCGTTCCTTCTCGTCGTCGGTCATCGTCATCACACGCAGGGTGAGGATTTCGTCGATCTCGGTGGAGTCGAACAGCTGGCCCGCGCTCTGCTCGGCGATCTCGGGATGGTCGTAGAGGATGATCGGCGACACCAGGACGATGCCCTTGTGGCCGGGCGGCCCGGCCAAAACCGGGAAACAGCGGTGCTGGGTGCAGTGCTCGACCGCCGTCTCGGCGCCGGGTTCGGGGTCCAGGAGCGAGACGAACTCACCGCCGTCGAGTTCGGCGATCACGTGGGCGCCCAGCATGGAGCGGGCGGTGGCGTCGCCCGAGTTCGTGGCCGCGCTGGCGCTGTTGCGCAGCCGGATCCCGATGCGCCGATATTCGCCCTCGGGGGCGACCGTCAGCTCGAGTGTGCCCTCGATCGGTAATCGGGTGCGCACCACCGTGCCCGCCGTCGATCCCGGAATCGGTTCGACCGCCTGCCAGCCCGGTACTTCGATCGGCATCGTCGTTGCCGCCAACGGCGATGGACCGCAGGGGATTTCGCATTCGGCGGCCTCGTCCCAGCTGACCCATCGGCGACCGTCGACGATCAGTTCGGCGCGCGCGGTCCCGTCCAGTTCGATCGTTCGGCGCTGCAACTGCAGGAATCGCGCGATGAGCGTGATCCGCGCGGCCGGGGAGGCGCGGACGAGGCATTCGGCAGCGAGCGAGTCGTCCTCACCGAATCCGGCGGCGGCCGCGCCGCGCGGGCCGAGCACACCGAACTGCCAGCGGGACTGGTTCTTTCGCGCGTCCGACCGATACGGGTACAGCAGATACCCCTCGTACAGGACGGCATCGGCGACGGCGCGGGCACGGGTCATGGCGGCGTTCACGGCGTGGGCTCCTCGGTGAGGAGTTTGGCGACGGCGTCGTCGAATCCGAGCAACCCGTGCGAAGACTTGTAGGCGGCCAGCGCTTCGACATTCTCCCGACGCAACCGCACCCAGCCGGAGTTCGGATAGTGGGAGTGCATGAGATCGCGCCATACGCCGACCGGCATATCGAATTTGTCCTCGCGGTCCCAGGGCACCTGCTGAACCGCGAAACCCGTTTCTCCTCTGATGAATACGGTGCCGCTGAACAGGAAGATCAGGGGCACGGTGCCTTCGCGCAGGGCATGCAGGTATTTCGAGCCGGTGACCTCGAAATCGTAGGTACACGGCATCGGCAGTTCCACCTCGGCACCGCCGGAGAAGCCGGGCACCATGGTGGCACAGTGCATCCAGCTGAACGACTTCTGTGTTTCGTGCCAGCGTTCGCGCGGGCCGAAAAGGTCGACCAACCCCGCCCCTTCGGCATCCGAGTAGCCGCGCCGGAACGGTTCGATCCGCACCTGAGCGCGCAGGGCGATCGCGTGCACCGGCTCCTCGGCCAGCGCGGCGATGCCGATGCGCGCCGACAGATTCGGGGCGACTGCGTACGGTTCCGGCCGCACCTCGAGCACCGCGAAGGTCATCGCATAGGCCGGACTCATCACGCCACCTCCGGCCGGGCCCGAGCCGACATCGTGGTGAAGAAGTCCGCGATGAAGTCCCGGGCTTCCTTACCGCCGTCGAATCCGCGCCACAGCATCCGCATCCGTCCGACGAACTCGTAACAGGCATCGATCGGCAGCAGCAGTACCGCGCCGGGACCGCCGCGTTCCGGCATCCGGATGAGCAGCGCCTCGACGTCCGGTGCGAGCCGGTCGAGTTCGGGATGGCGGTCCAGGATTGCCCGCCAATCCTGCAGCGGCAGTTCGGATTCGGTGGCCCCGGCCGGTCCCGGATAGAACGCGACAGTGCGCTCGAGCGACGAATTGACGAAGAAGAACGCCAGCCCGACCGGGATGTCGAGGGCGTCCCATTCACCCTGGCCGATCACACAATCGGGGAACGAGACGTAGTGGTCGGGCACCGCCCGGAAGCGCAGCTCGGCATGTTGGTCGGTGAACAGCAGATAGCAGCCTGTGCATACGCACATCAGTTGCCTGCCTTCGACATCCACCACATGCCGGTGCTGTGCACCGATCGGTTCGGCGCACATTTCGCACCGCTCCCCGGCCGCCGCTGGCGGGGTCGGGTCGGTCGCGATACGACGCAGTGCGCCCAAGCCCTGGTTCATCCGCGGACCTCCGCGGGCACGGCCACCGAGATCTCACCGGACCGCACCAGCACGGGGAACGGCTCGAGATGTCCGTCGCCGTCCAGGCGCGCTCCGGCGTGCACCACGTCGAAATGGGCCAGACATCCGGGACAGCGCAGTACCGCCGAGCCCGGCGGGGCACCCATCTTGCGGTGCAGCGCGGCCCCGGCCATCGATCGCCCGCAGGCCGCGCAGCGGTCGCGATAGACGAACAGGTCCGCGCCGACCCTGCAGGCCAGCACCGGAACCCCACCCACCGTGAACCCGCCGACCTCACCCGCCGCCAAGTCCGCGAGCTCCGGGACCGAGATCCAGCTGCCCGCGGGCGGATCGCCGGTGTGCACCCGCGCGAACAGTGCCTCGGCCGGTATCACCCCCGACTGCTCCGCTGCCGCAGCGACCACCTCGATCGACTCGATTTCCGGCGCGGCCGCACGCACCGCGTCCTCGACCGCCAGCTCCAGCGTCACCGATGACGAAGGGCACGTGCGACAGCTACCGGAAAGCTCGAGCTGCACGACACCGTCGGCGACATCGATGAGCGTCACGTCACCACCGTGCGAGCCGAGGTAGGGGCGCACGCTGTCGAGCGCGGCCGCCACCCTGGTTCGCACGTCGTGCGGGTGCAGGCCGTGCACCAACAGCAGGCTCGCGACGAGATCGTCGCGGGTCAGCTCCTCGACGGTCTGGTCTTCGAGCACGGCCATGACGTGACCGAGTGCCGCGCCATAGAGGTCGACAACCTCACGTACGAGGCGCTCGGCGCGCTCGCGCGCTACCGGGCCGCCTGCCGAACACGCATCCAGCAGGGTGTCGATGCGATCACCCGCGCCCCGCCACTGGTTGTCGTCGGTCGGTCTGGCTCGCTGCTGCGGGCGACCATCCACGCTGTGCCTCCCGTCCTCGGCCCGACCTGTCATTCCGCGGTGAGCGCCTGTGTAGGTGAATGCACTTTGTCCAGCGTTACGCCGTTGCCCAGATACATGTGCACCCCGCAGGGCAGGCACGGATCGAAGCTGCGCACCGTACGCATGATGTCGATTCCCTTGAAGTTCTCCCGGTCGTTCTCCTCGAAGATCGGCTGCCCCTGTACCGCGTCCTCGTAGGGCCCCGGCGTTCCGAAGGAGTCACGCGGACTGGCGTTCCACGGCGTCGGCGGATACGGGTGGTAGTTGGCGATCTTGCCGTCCCGGATGACCATGTGGTGCGACAGCACGCCGCGCACCGCCTCGGTGAAACCACAGCCGATGCCCTCGTCGGGCACCTCGAAGTGTTCCCACGTCTTGGTGTTGCCCGCCCGGATCTCCCCGAGCGCCTGCTCGGCGAAGTGAATCGCGCACGCTGCCGCGTAGGCCTGGAAATAGGTCCGCGCCCGGTTGCGTTCGAGCGTGTTGCTGCCGTGGGCGGGGATCTTCCATTCCAAGGTGACCGGGCCCTTCAACGCGGTCTTGGGCAGGTTGATCTGCACGCTGGATCCGGTGGATTTGACGTAACCGATGTCCACCAGCCCGGCCAGCGCCGTCGTCCACAGGCGAGCCAGGGGGCCGCCGCCGGTGTCGAGCGCGAGATGGTCCTTGCCATCGAACCAGCGTGGGGACATCACCCAGCTGTACTTGTCCTCCAGGTCGCGCTTCTGTGGTTTGGGGTTGGTGTGCTGATTCCACGGATGGCGCCGGTCGATCGGATTGCCGAGCGGATCGGCCGTGACGAACGTTTCCTGATCGGTCCAGTCCTCGTAATACGAACTGCCCAACAGGATCCGGAGGCCGAGATTGATATCGACCAGCGAGGTGGTGATCAGCTTCCCGTCCACGACGACGCCGGGGCTGACGAACATGCGCCGACCCCACTGCTCCATATCCTTGTAGTCGAAGTTGCACACTGCGGGATCCTGGAACGATCCCCAGCAGCCGAGCAGTGTGCGGCGCAAACCCACTTGGTCGTAGCCGGGCAGCGCCTCGTAGAAGAAGTCGAACAGGTCGTCGTGCATCGGCACGACCTTCTTCATGAACTCCACATAACGCATCAGCCGCGACATGTAGTCGGTCATCAGCTGGATTGTCGCGACCGTGCCGACCCCACCGGGATACAGCGTCGACGGGTGCACATGCCTGCCCTCCATGAGCGAGAACATCTCGCGCGTGTACCGGCTGACCTGCAATGCCTCCCGATAGAACTCGCCGGTGAAGGGATTGAGCGCCCGCATGATGTCGGCGACGGTGCGGTAGCCGTGGTCGCCGGCATGCGGCGCCTCGGTGCGCTCGGCGAGCGCGAGTACGCCCGGATTGGTCTCGGCGACCATCTTCTCGCAGAAGTCCACCCCGACCAGGTTCTCCTGGAAAATATTGTGGTCGAACATGTACTCCGCGGCCTCGCCGAGATTGACGATCCATTCGCCCAGCGGCGGCGGCTTGACGCCGTAGGCCATGTTCTGGCAGTAACACGAACAGGTCGCATGGTTGTCACCGCAGATGCCGCAGATGCGGCTGGTGATGAAGTGCGCGTCGCGCGGGTCCTTACCCTTCATGAAGATCGAATAGCCGCGGAAGATCGACGATGTGCTGTGGCACTCGACCACTTCACGATTTGCGAAGTCGATTTTGGTGTAGATGCCCAAACTGCCGACGATACGGGTGATCGGGTCCCATGCCATTTCCACCATGGCGTCGGGTTCGATCTTGCGATGCGACGGATCGGGAATGATGGCTGTCATCGAAATATCTCCCTACCACGTACGTGTAGCGCCGGATTCGAGTTTCTGGCCCTTGTGCCGCCAGCGCGGTTCCTTGTCGACGGTGCGGCCGGTGATGTGACGAAGACTGCGGATCATCGACCCGTACAGCCCGGATGCGGTCGAGGACAACTTGCCGCCCGGTGGCTCGTCCATGAACGGCATGAACTTGTCCGGGAATCCCGGCATCGTGCAGCCGATGCAGATGCCTCCCACGTTCGGACACCCGCCGACGCCATTGACCCAACCGCGTTTCGGCACATTGCATTTGACGACCGGACCCCAACAGCCCAGTTTCACAATGCATTTCGGTGATCCGTACTCTTCGGCGAAGTCACCCTGTTCGTAGTAGCCGGCCCGGTCGCAGCCTTCGTGCACGGTGGCGCCGAACAACCACTTGGGGCGCAGCGCTTCATCGAGCGGGATCATCGGCGCCTGGCCGGTGGCCATATAGAGCAGGTAGGTCAGGGTCTCGGACAGATTGTCGGGCTGGATCGGGCAGCCGGGTACGCAAACGATCGGAATGCCCGCTTTGCTCTTCCAATCCCAGCCGAGATAGTCGGGGACACCCATGGCGCCGGTGGGATTACCCGCCATGGCGTGGATGCCGCCGTATGTCGCGCAGGTGCCGGCGGCGATCACCGCGATGGCTTTGGGCGCCAGCCGATCGAGCCATTCGCTCGTCGTCATCGGCTGACCGGTCGCAGGATTGTTGCCGAAACCGCACCAGTATCCCTCGTCGTGCAACTGCTCGTTGGGGATCGACCCCTCGACGACCAGAACGAACGGATCGAGTTCACCGCGATCGCCCTTGAAGAACCACTCCAGGAAATCGTCGGCGCCGCCGGTCGGACCGCATTCGAAATCGATGAGCGGCCAATGCACAGCAATCTTCGGCAATCCGGGGAGTGCTCCGAGTGCGATCTCTTCGATACTCGGCTGGGTGGCGGCGGTGAGTGCCACCGAATCGCCGTCGCAGCTGAGTCCCGCGTTGATCCAAAGGACGTGGATCAGTGTGTCTTCGGCTTTTACTGCTTCCTGAGTCGGCATTGGACTGCCACCTTCCGCAGCGGGGGCACGCGGATAAATATTCGGTCGACTCCATCGACTCGTCCGCGCGTGACTCTGATCACATGAGTCTAGGTCTGAGAGCCAATGGCTTTCAAGGTTTTGGTATGCCGGCAGTTAGCCGGGCGGTGAGCCAGTCGTACCAGAGAGCCAGTCCATCGCCGGTGGTCGCCGATACCGGAAGAATCGTCACGCCGGGGTTCACCGACTGCCCGTACTCCATGCAGCGGGCGAGATCGAAGTCCACATACGGCAGCAGATCGGTCTTGTTGATCAGCACCAGCTCCGCCGCGGCGAACATGTGCGGGTATTTCAACGGTTTGTCGGTCCCCTCGGTGACCGAGACGATCACGACCTTGCCCGCCTCGCCGAGATCGAACAATGCCGGACAGACCAGATTGCCCACATTCTCCACGAACAGCAGGCTGCCCGGCGCCGGTTCCAGTGCATCGAGAGCGCGCCGCATCATGTCCGCGTCGAGATGGCAGCCCGCGCCGGTATTCACCTGTACGACCTTGCATCCGGTTGCCTCGATGCGCCGCGCATCCAGCACGGTGGCCTGATCGCCTTCGATGACGGCCACCGGCACGGATTCGAGTTCGCGGATAGTTCGCTCGATCAGGGTAGTTTTCCCCGCGCCCGGCGAACTGGTCATATTCAGTGCCAAGATCTCGCTTGCGCGCAATCGCGCACGATTCGCCGCAGCGAGCTCGTCGTTCTTGGCGAGCACCTTCTGTTCGAGGGTCAGCGTGGTCAGGCCGTGCTCGTGGGGGTGCTCGTGTTCATGTCCGGGACCGTGCTCATGGTGGCCATGATCGTGCGGGTGATCGTGGTCCAGATGTCCAACGGTGATCACGGCGACCCCGTCGCCCTCGCATCCGCAGGTTGCGCACATCGCTCACTCACCTCCATCGATAGGATTCGAAGTTCCCGCCCCGCAGTGATCTCGACATCGGCGCTGCCGCAACGGCACAGCGCGATGAGGTCGGGCAGGAGGAATTCCGCCCCGCAGTTCCGGCACCGCGCCGCCCCCTCGACAATGCGCAGGTCCAGTTGCGCTCCCTGGGCGATCGTCCCCTCGGTGGCAAGCTCGAAACAGAATTGCATGGACTCGGGCACTACAGCACACAGTGCGCCGACCTCGACCGTCACGTTGTGCACCGCGCGCCCTGTCGCGTGCTCGCAGACGGCGTCGACAAGGTACTGGGTTATCGCCATTTCATGCATCCCGACCTCGCCTTTCGACAAGCCCCGGGATGAATGCTACTCCGCGGGCGCCCTCGC
This sequence comes from Nocardia sp. CA-107356, assembly GCF_050946365.1. Classification (NCBI taxonomy): domain Bacteria; kingdom Bacillati; phylum Actinomycetota; class Actinomycetes; order Mycobacteriales; family Nocardiaceae; genus Nocardia; species Nocardia sp. CA-107356. The sequence goes on from NZ_CP191992.1 coordinate 2,946,637, forward strand.
CTCGGCAGCCTCGTTGGAACCTGGCGTGTGGTGAGTGGCGACTGCCGAATGATCCGCGAAACCCCTTCCCTCATCGACGCGCCATCAGGTATTGTATCGCTATATAACGGCACGTTAATTGATGGGAGGATGGCTGATGGAGATCACGACAAAGTTCTGGACGGTGCGTCGAGTTGTGGTCACGATGCTGATCGGCATCGCGCTGGTGACGATGACGATCGCCTCACCCCACCTTTTCGCGGCCTCGGCCGGACCTCGGGATTCGCACGCTCCCGGGGGCGGCGGTGGCTACGGATCGGGATCGCGACCTAATAGCAGCGACCACAGTCAGCACAACAGCGGTAACGGATCCGGAGTGCGCAGCAAGAGTGACAACCACGATCAGTACCAAGGCCGCAACAACGATAACCCCTGTCGGTACACCCCCACGGGGACGTGCGGAGCGCGCTGACAACGAGGTCGACATGTCGACCGCCCGCGACGAATCGGTCGGCGAGCCGCGCAGTCGCTAGCTTGTTGCCCCGGAAATAGGCTCGGGAGTGCGGCTGGCTCGGACGCGGCTCGCCAATTCCTCGCGGAGTTGGCCGGGCGTGGTGTCGAAGCGTCGACGGAAGGCCTTGCTGAAGCTGCTGGCCGAACCGAAGCCGAGGTCCGATCCGATATCGGTGATACTTCGATGCTGGTAGGCGGGGCTGCGCAGGCGGTCACGCGCCAATTGCAGGCGTTCTTCCCGGATAACTTCGCTGGGCGTGGTGCCGGCAGCGCTGAACGCCAATTGAATTTGACGTAGTGACCAACCGAGCGCACCAGCGACGCGCGTGCCGGTGAGGTCCGGATCTCCGACATGATCGTGGATATACCGGCGGGCGGTCGCCTCCACATGGGAGAGGTGGGTGGGCGTACTCCCGGAGTCGCCGAGGATCTGCATGCAGAGCAGATCCACCAGCCGTTCGGACACCGTGTCGAATTGGAGGTCGGTGAGGGCGGCGCATTCGGAATACAGGCCGCTGACGATCCCGTCGGTCACCCGCCCCAGCCCGGTCGTGAGATCCAGCGGGCGGGTGGGCAGCGCGACGCGGTTGAGGCGATGCCGTATTTCCTTGCGCGGAATGGTGATGATCAGCCCTCGCGTGCCGTCGGACATGGACATCGCATAGGGCCGGTCGACGGCCACCAGGCACATCGTTCCCGGAGTGAGGATCCCGTATCCGTCGTCGGAGCGGAAGGACAGTCGCCCGAGGAAAGGAACGATCAGCCGATAGTCGTCATCGGGGTCGGCACGGATGTGATTCCGATTGCGAAGGTAGGTGACGGCATCGGATTTCCACCCGACGAGCTGGTAGGCGTCGGTGCGCCGCAGTTGGGTGTGCCCCTGGAAGTCGGTGCGGCTCGGGAAGCGGTAGCCCAGCCGGCAGTGGTATGTACTGATCAGGTGGGCCCAGTAGTCGGCCCGCTCATGTGGATCCACCGCACTGGTCGTTGCGGAGTCGGCGATAGCCGCTTGATCCATGAATATCGCCTTCCGACCCGACGATCACCGGTGGCCCAGGCGCCGACCCGAATTCGAGACGAAGCTTACGGCAGAACCGCGCAGATCACCGCCGGAGCGGCATTGCCGGTTTTCGGGTCGTGCGCACCCGGACAATGCTCGTGCGTTCCTGGACAAGCGGGGATGCGTGGACGGCGGCTACCGTCCGGATAGCTGATGCCCGGATCGGCCTGTGCGGCTGTCGGTGCCGACCTGATTCAGCTTGTTGCGGACGATAATCAGGAGTTCACATGCGCAGAATCGTGGTCGGCGACGACGGCACCGGACAGGGACGGGTACTGGCAGACGACAGTATCGACCCGCTGACATTGGCGCTGCTGCCCGGCGCCGAGATCTATCGGATGTGGGAACTCGACGAGGTCCCCGATCTGCCGGTAGACCGGATGCCTCCGCAGAGCGATACGCGCTATTTCCCCGGCCCGGGCGGGCTGCGGTTCGGATTCATCTCCGTACCTCCGGGTCTGACCTATGAGCCCGACGCCGACCTGTCCGAAGAAGCTATGGCGGCCGTCGCCTCGGAAGCGGAGATGAAACTGCCGGGGATGATGGCGGCCTTCGACCCCGCCGCACCCGGTATGCACAGCACCGCGAGCATCGATTTCGTCGTCGTGCTCAGCGGCCAGGGGCGTATGCGCCTCGGGGACGGTGTCGATGTATCGCTGCGATCGGGGGATTGCTTGATCCAGCACGGCACACCACACGCATGGTTCAACGACGGTGCGGTGCCGTTCGTTTTCTGTTACACCCTCTGCGGCGTCGCCGACCGGAATGTGCCGACGCAGCCATGACTCACCTCCGGCAGTCCCCACGGCCGAGGTCCCTTATATGAAGGGCATCGGAAGTCGTTGGCACAGTTTCGAATACACGCTGGTGCAGGCCGGTCCGTGCGCCGTAGCTGTCGACCGCTCCATGGTGGGGGTGACGCAGATTTTCCTCGATTGCCTGCTGGTGCGCGTCGTCGTCGAACCGGGCGATTGTCCCTTGACCGCCGAGGCCGTTCGCGCGATCCGGTACCTGTGCCTCGTCAGCGAGGCGGTCAATATCGTTATCGCCGGAACGCCGCACTGCGCGACCCCGGGAAGTCGATTCACGCCAGCTGTGCATTCATCGGATGTCCTCACCCACCTTGCCGACACACTCGACGTGCTTTCGGATCTCGCCGAACGACTGGACGAATACGGGGAACGTGTCCACCTGATGCCGTTCGGATGGAATGTCACCTCGCGCGCCGAAACATCGGCGCGGCAATGGGAATTGCCGTCCATTACGGTACCGGCCTCCGGGGGATGTTCACGTGGTGCCGGATCCAGTCGGAATCGGTCATCGGGCACGAGTCTGCACTGGTCGTTGATGACGAGGTTGTAGCGCGCGGCGCCCGCCGCTCGGGCGCAGGAGAGTGCGACGTTCCTACTGGCGAGGTCGTCGGTGGGTAATCCGGATGCCGGATCTCGAAGCCGGCAGCGACGTTGCGGATCGGCATGCTGGCTGTGCCAACGGACGTTGTCGTCAGCCGTGTGCCGGCATCGTGAGGCTCGCTCGAGGTTGGGGAGTCGTCGATGGTCATCCGGTCTGAGCAGTGTAGAGACGCCAGATCACCGACAGACGGTGTGCCGCAGGGCGCTTGGGTGGGCTGTGGCGCTACCGGGAGTTCCACACGACGGGTCACATGCCTGGGTCGCCGGGTGTCCGGCACAACCGTGGAACCTGTCCGGAAAACCCTTGGGTGCGCAGGTCGCTAGTTGTGTGCGATGTCGATGAGTTGTTGGTGTAGCCAGGTCAGGGGTGTGGCGCCGTTGGGGTTGATGGTGTAGTGGGGGTAGCTTTGGTGGATTCCGGATTTGAGGAAGTCGTCGATTTGTTGTTTGCGTTGTTCGTAGGCGGAGTTGTTGAGTTGGTCGTGGAGTAGGCCGAGTCCGCCGGCGGCGAGGGCGTCGGCGATGAGGTTGCCTGCTTGTTGTTGGTAGGTGCCGAATTGGGTGGGGTCGGGGTTGGAGATCTGGGCGAGGAATCCGGCGATGCGGGCGGCGTAGTCGCCGTCGGGGGTTGCGCAGTAGAGGTCTCCTACGGCGCAGAATGTGTAGGTTTTGGGGGTGAGCCAGCCGAAGCCGCCCAGGCGTGGGCCGCCGGCGCCGGCGCCGGTGACGGGTGGGCCGATGAGGTTGTCGGTGGGGGAGCGGCGGGGGTCGGAGATGAGTCCGACCAGTGTGACGCGGTCTGGTGTTATGGCGCCGAGTCCGGTGCCGATTTCGGCGGCGAGGTCGCCGGCGGCGTCGGCGCCTTGGCTGTAGCCCAGGAGTGCGAATCGTGTTGTGTTGCAGTGTTGGGCCATGGTGGTGACGAGGTCGCGGGCGTTGTCGAGGGCTTCTCGTTTGGAGCGGCCGTATACGTCGCCTTCCCAGGGGAAGGCGGTGGCGGCGTAGGCGACGTAGTCGGTGTGGACGTCGCCGGGTAGGTCGTTGGCGACGGCGGCGAGCATTCCTTGGCCGGGGTCGGATTTCGATGTTTCCCAGGTGCCGGGGACTGCGACGACGTAGATGTCGGGGCAGGGTGGTGGGGCTGCTTGTGTGGTGGGGGCGCCGCTGAGGGGGAGGGCGGTGGTGATCAGTGCGGCTGCGCAGGCGGCGGCGGTGTTCCATCGAGAAAACATCGTGTACTCCCGGGTTTTCGCGGCTGGGTGCGTTGTTAGTTCGGCGAAGGTTACTTCGCGAGTGTAGAGGGCGGGTGGTGATAGTGCTGGGGTGGCAGGTTGGTGGTGTGTCCGCCCGACGGAGACGGACCGCCGGGCCCGCGTCTGGCTGCGCGGTCTGTGCCTGCGCGCCGGACAATACGACGATATCGGGACTGAGTTGTCGTGATCGTCGATGAGTTGCAACCGTTTTCGTCCGCACTCTCGGGCGCGCGCGCCGACCGATCACGCTGGCGACGGTGCACCAGGGGAGTCGGTTCGCTGTGTGGGTTGCCGAGCAGGCGGGGCGGTACTGAGCCTCGGGAACGGTGAATCCCTACGCGAGGGTATCGATATGCTGGTCCGGCAGGTTGGTCGGTTCGTCGGGTGGTGGCGGTCAGTGGCCGTCGGTGTGGACGGCGTCGCATAGTCGGCCGAGCTCGCCGGAGAGTCGTCGTCGGCGTTCCGGGATCTCCTGGTGGGTGGTCTCCGGATTGCTCGAACCGTTGTCGGAAGTGCTGTGTTCACCTCGAACATCGGGTTCAGTGCTCATACTTCGATGCTAAAGCGCGCCCGGCCAGGCGCTGCCGTGCCCGTGTTGACCAGCGAACCTGTCCGGAATCCGCAGGTTCGGGTTGTTCGGCAGGGTTGTCGGAATACCGAAAGGATTGCCCTCCGCCGCGATGCCAGGGCGTCAACAGGGCTGTCCACGGGTTTCGATTCGGGTCCGAAAGATCCGCCCGGTACCTGCGCGAATACCTGGGCCGCCTGCGCCGCGAACTCGAGCCCGATTCGAGCCGATCCCGCTATCTGCTCACCGAGCCCGCGATGGGTTATCGATACCTATCCGACGCCTGACGTACCGTGGGCGCAGCCACGGACGCACGGGCTTCGACGTACGGAAATCGGCTGGATCGGTGCCCCTATGACGACTGGGCGGCGTGCCGTCGGCGGGCCGGGCGGATATCGGACCAGAGCCGGCGGACAAGTTCCTTGCACTCGTCGACGGTCCCGGGCCGGCCGATCGACGTCCAGCCGGTGGGCGCGCGACGGTGCGCGGGCCAGATCGCGTATTGGTCGTCCTCGTTGACCACGACGGTGCGCACGGTCGGGATGTAGTTCGATGTCGGCGGCGGCGCCGCGCCATCGAGCAGGCGGCGTCGGTCGAGTTTGCCGTGGGAGGTGACGGACGCCTCGGTGCGCAGGACATAGATGTCGGGCCGAAGGTGGTCGGGGACAGTGGATGTCATGTGACCGCGTAGGTCCGAATCGTCGGAGGTGGACTCGGTGCGCAGAGTCACATACGCGGCAAGGTATTTGCCGCGGCGGTCGTTCTGTTCCGCGGTCACGTAGGCGGTGACGACGTCGGGGTGGTCGAGCAGCGCCTGCTCGACTTCGCCGGGTTCGATTCGGCGACCCCGGATCTTGAGTTGGTTGTCGAGGCGACCCAGGAACTCCATCCCGCCATAGCCGATGGCTCGCACGCGGTCGCCGGTTCGATAGAGCCGGTCGCCGGGGCGGGTCGCATGTGGGTCGGGGGCGAACCGTTCCGCAGTGAGGTCGGGTGCGCCGAGGTATCCACAGGCGAGTCCCGCTCCGGCGATACACAATTCGCCCGCGTCGCCGTCGGGTACCGGGTTCAGGTCCTCGTCGAGGATATAGGTGCGGACGCCGGCGATGTCGTGGCCGATGACCACCGCCGCGGGCAGCGGATCGGCACTCCTCTGGACGTGCGCGGTGACGAGCACGGTCGATTCGGTGGGGCCGTAGCCCACGATTATCGAAGTGTCGGGAAGATGTCGCCCGGCCAGCTCGAGGTGGGCGGGGAAGATGGCTTCGCCGCCGAGCAGCAGATCGCGCAGGGGACGCAACGCATGTGGCTGCTCCTCCAGGATCAGCCGGAACATGGTGGGCGTGAGGAAGGTCGCGGTCGCGCCGTGATCGCGAACCAGACGGGCCAATTCGCCCACCGAAGGCGGTCCGGGCGGCGCGATCGCGAGCCTGCCGCCGTTGAGCAAGGCGCCCCAGGTCTCGAATATCGACGGATCGAATGTGGGCGCCGTGTGCAGCAGATAGCACTGATGCGATCCGACCGTCATGTAGTTCTGGGTGGTGACGAGATTGACCACGGCTCGATGCGGAATCGCCACGGCCTTGGGCTTTCCGGTGGACCCGGAGGTGAACATGATGCACGCGAAGTGATCCGGTCCGACGGAATCGGAGAGCGGCTCGGCGGGGTGGTCGACGAGGTCGTCGAACAGCAATGTTCGCACCGAATTGGGCAGCCGGTCGCCGGTAGCGCGGTCGGTGATCACGACGGGCACCGAGGCGATCGCGATCTGATCGGCGAGCGCCTTATCAGGTTGTGCCGGATCCAAGGTCAGGTAGGCGCCGCCGGCGGCCAGGACGGCCAAGTGCGCGATGACGAGCTTTTCGCTACGCGGAAGGTGCACGCCGACCGGGACGTCGGGCCCGACACCGTGACGGCGCAGGCCTGCCGCGATCCGGCGTGCGGCGGTGGCGAGTTCGGCATAGCGGACGCGGCTGTCGCCGAACTCGAGCGCCACCGAATCCGGTGTGCGAGTGCACCATTGAAGCACCCTGCCGTGCACCACGGTATCGGACACATCGTCGCCGTACACGCCTTCAGGGTGCATGTAATCCGCCTGCTCTCCGCGGTGAGTCGAGTCCAATGATGTTATTACTCCGGCTATTTCGCGCATCTTGCCAACAAGGGGAATAGCGACGCCGTCGTCATGGGCGACGCTCGGAGGATGGACAGTCTGTACCACCGGATCCGGCGCGGCATCGAGAACTTCGCCGACGCTGTGGCTCTTGTCGACGACGGATGCACGCTGACGTATCGAGAACTAGGCTATCGGGTCGACGCCATGGCGGATCGCTTGCGGCGCAACGGAGTCGAACCGGAGACGGTGACGGCGATCTGTGTCGGGCAGCCCGCGGCGGCGATCGTGTCGGTGCTGGCGGTGTGGGCCGTCGGGGGCGCGTATCTGCCGCTGGACGCCGACTTTCCCGACGATGCGCTGCGCAGGTGGATGGCCGGATCCGGTGTGCGCCTGGTACTTACCGAGTCCGAGCAGCAGGAACGACTGTCCGATCTCGGCGGGGTCGCGGCGGTGATCGTCGATGCGTCGGAACAGTCCGTCCCGAGCGGCGCACGGTTCGAAGGCCCTGTTCATCCGCTGAGCCTGGCGTACGTGATGTTCACTTCCGGCTCTACCGGCAGGCCGAAAGGTGTTGCCGTGGAACATCACAGCCTCGCGGCCTACCACACTGCGCTCTCGTCGTACGTCACGCTCGGGCAACGCCACGTGGTGCTGCAGGTGGCGGCGTTCACCTTCGATCCGTGGCTTCGGGATGCGCTGATGCCGCTCGCCGCCGGGGCCACGGTGGTGGTCACCTCGAAGTCCGTGCGCCGCAACCCGGAGCAGTTGCTGGCCGCGGCGCGCGCGTACGGCGTGACCCATTTGTTGAGCGCCACACCGGCTTTGCTCACCGGCCTGGTTACCTCGCCGATGTTCGCCGCCGATCCGCCTCGACTGGAGACCACGTTGGTCAGCGGCGAGAGTTTCCTGCCGCTGCGCGCGCACGCGGCGGCCCTGACCCGATTCGGACGTGTGACCAATCATTTCGGGCTCACCGAGACAACGCTCATCGCCACCCGGCACGCCATCACCGCCGAGGCGGCGGGCACCGCGGATGTGATCGGCACGCCGCTGCCGGGGGTCTCGGTGCACCTGCTCGATGGCGCGCTGCGGCCGGTCGGCGGGGGCGAGGTCGGTGAAATCTACATCGGGGGAACCGGAGTGAGCAGAGGCTACCTGGGACAGGCCGGCCGCACGGCTTCGCGGTTCATCGCCGATCCGTTCCCGTCGGCATCCGGTGCGGGCGGGCGGAGACTCTATCGCACCGGCGATGTGGGACGCCTGCTAGCGGACGGGACGCTGGAGTACCTCGGTCGCCGCGACCGGCAGATCAACTTACGGGGCCACCGCGTCGAGCCCGCGGAGGTCGAGTTGGCGCTGATCCGTCACCCCGCCGTCCGTGCCGCGGTCGTCGTCGGTCATCGGCGCCCGGTGCACGGGACCGTCCTGGTCGGCTATGTCGTCGGTGAAAAGGGCACTGCGGGTGAGGTTCTCGACAGCGGCGAGTTGCGGGCGCATCTGGCAGGGCTGCTTCCGGCCCATATGATTCCGGCGACGTACGTCTTCCTGGACCGGCTGCCCTTGGGGGCTACGGGCAAGGTGGACCGTTCCGCCTTGCCGGAGCCCGAGTTCGGCGGGCGCCGGGCGGGCGCCGAGGATGTCGCCCCGCGCACCGCGGTGCAACGCGCCATTGCCGAGGTGTGGTCGGAGGTACTGGATGTGCCGGGGATCGGTCGCGACGACAACTTCTTCGATCTCGGCGGGCATTCGCTGCTGGCGGCCCGGATCGCGAACCGCCTTGCCTCCGATCTGGGCCGTGACTTCACCACGGAGCGCATCCTGGGCAATCCTACTGTCGCCCTGCTCGCCGCGAACTTGCCGGCAAGGGCCATCGCCTCGCGGCCGGCGGATGAGCTGGTACGGCGGACCGGAACCCGGTATCCGCTGTCCGCGGTGCAGCGGGGGCTGTGGAATCCGGCGTCGCCCGAAGCGCGGCCAGAGGTCGTGGCGCGCGCATTCCGGCTGAACGCTCGACCGGACCGGGATCGGCTTGCCCGCGCGCTGGCCACGGTGATGCGCAGACATGCGGTGCTGCGGTGCACATTCGACGCGCCGCCGGGACAACCGCCGGGCCAGACGGTGCGGCACCGGGCGAGCATTGCGGTCAGGACCGCGACGGTGCCTGCCGACACCATGGCCTCGGAGCTCGCGCGGGCGTGTGCCAGCGGCATGGACGTCACGCGCGGGCAAGTTATCGAGGTGACCCTGTACGAACATCCGGTGCTTGCGGCGTTCGAATCCGAAGCGGCGTGCACGCTGCTGATGCGCTGTCACCGTCTCGTCGCCGACGAGCCTTCCCTCGACATCCTGGTACGTGAGCTCGGCGAGCTGTACTCGGGGGTGCCGGGCACCGCGGGCCGCGCGGAGCCGGCGGCCAACTATCCCGAGTTCGCCCGGGCACAGGAACCGATGGCGGACGCCGGAAAAGCATTGCGGTACTGGCAATCCCGACTGGGCGAGGTCGATCCGCCCGCAGCGCCTCCGGATACGGCGAGCGCGGTGTCGTCAGCGCGGCTGTCGCTGCCCGCCGCCGTGGTTCGCCCGCTGCGGGCCGAGGCGCGGTCGCTGGGCCTGGACCTGCTGGCGGTGTTGCGCACCGCTTTCGCGACCGCGCTCGCGGCCGATGAACCCGGTCGTGACCGGATTGCGGTGTGTACCAAGGTGTTGCGTCGCCCCGCACCGGAGTGGGAGCCGGTGATAGGACCGTTCACCCGATCCGAGCCCGCGGTTATCGATACCGGCGCCGGGCGTTCGCTGCGGCAGCTGCTGCGAGTAGAGACCGACCAACGCAGTGAGGTCGCCGCATTCGCGGAGATCCCGGTCGAGTTTCTGTGCGGGGAGCTGGGTTTGTCGTCCTCGATGCTGACCAATCACGTCATCGTGCACCCGGCCGCCGCGGAACCGCTGCGGCTCGACGGCGCCGAGGCGACTCCGATCGAACTGCCGCTCTTCGGCGGTCATGCCATGCGGATATTGGAGGTGACCGAACAGGCGGGTGGACTGAGCGGCCGGGTGTATCTGCGCGGCGACGGTCCGGATGCGGCGCAGCGCATTGCGGCGCAGGTGCGAGATCTGCTGACCGAACTCGTCGAGGACGGGAAGGTGCGATGACCGACGACCAGAACGCCTCGCCCGGCTGTGCGCGGACCTTCGCGACGATCGGCATTGTCGGCGCGGGAAATATGGCGCGTGCCTTGGCAACCGGCTGGGCGATGCCGATTCTGTGCACCGACAGCGGCTCGGGACGCGCGGGCGAGCTGGCCTCGGACACCGGCGGGGTCGCGGTGGCGACCAATGCCGAACTCGCCGCCCGCGCGGACGTGATCGTGTTGTGCCACAAGCCGGGACAGCTGGCCGCGGTGGCCGAGGAACTCGACGGGACACGCGCGGTGGTGGTTTCGGTGCTGTCCGGCGTTACCTCCGCACAGCTGAACGCGGTCTACCGCCGGTCGCGGGCGGTGCGGGTGACGGTCAATCTCCCGGTCCGAGTCCGCGCCGGAATCGTCTCGCTGCCGACTGGTCAGCACGTGGATTCGGAGGTGGAGTCGGCCGTGGCGGAACTGTTCGGCAGGGTGGGCACGGTCGTGCGAATCCCGGAACATCAAGTGGGCGCACTGATTCCACTGGTCGGTGTGGGTCCCGCACTGGTCGCGATGTTCGCGCAGGCCCAAGCGGATGCGGCTATCCGGGCCGGACTCCCGGCGGATCTGGCGATGTCGCTGGCTACCGAGACGTTGCGCGGCACGGCCGCCCTGTTGGTCGACTTCGAGCACGACGCGCCTGCGCTGCGTCGAGCGGTGGCCTCGCCGGGCGGGCCGACCGAACGAGCCATGGCGGCGGCAGAAGCTCAGGGACTGCGTAACGCGGTGCTCGCGGCTGCGCAGGCGGCATTGCCCGCACGATGACCAACTAGATTGCAGCGCAATGCCTTTTGAGTTTTCCACTGCCGGGAACTCGTGCAGTGTGGTGGCGACTTGCGCCGATATCCTTGCCGGAGACCGAATTACAGCGTTGTCGCCCGCATTGGAGAACCGATGGTGAACGCACGGACCGCACTTCCGGTGGATATCGACGGCGACAGTGTGTTGGTCCGCTATTACGCGGACCTGCTCACCGCGGCCCGGCTCTACCGGTCCGAGAACGGAATTCCGAATACGCCGGGTCTACCCATGGATCCGGAACTTCCCGAGTTGACCGAGCCGCTGGCGCAGTTGCTCGGGACCGCTCGAATGCGGATGGTCGAACTGGGCTCGCATGTGGGCCGGGAGCTGCGGCTGCTGGACTTGCGCGGCACTCGGTCCACGCGGACCACGAAGACTTTTGCCTCGGTGCTCATCGTGGCCAGGGCGGTGGCGCATATCCAGCGGACCGGCGACCGGGTGATGATCGTGACGCCGACATCGGCGAACAAGGGCACCGCATTGCGCGATGCTGTGCTGCGGGCGATCCACTTGGGTCTGGTGTCGCCCGCGCAGTTGAGCATCGCGGTGGTCGTACCCGCCGGGTCGTTGCCCAAGTTGTGGGCCTCGGAGTTATCCGAGGACTCGGAGTTGTTGCGGCGCAACCCGATCCTGCTGTACGACGGTGAGCGGTCGGACGGGGTCAAGGCGTTGGCCGCGGAGTTCGTGCGCGCCGCCGCAGATTCCTTCGAACAGGACCGGGGAGTCCGGCTCTGGTACACGATGGACTTGGCCAACTACATCGTCGCCGATACGGCGCGGGCCTTCTTCGAGGCGGACGTGTTGGGTGCGGCACCGCCGCAGGGCCGAGTACACGCCCATGCCGTGTCGAGCGCGTTCGGGCTGCTCGGCTACCACCTCGGCAGGCGGGTGCGCCACCCGGAGGCCGACCCGCAGCACCCGCAATTCCTGCTGGTGCAGCACTTGTGCACGCCCGATATGGTGACGAGCCTGCTTCGTGCGCGGTCGGGTGCCGAGATCCCGCCGCGCTATGTTCGAGACGAATCCACGCAGGTGTTCGCGCAGCACGATGATCCGCACTTCCCGGCGGTTACCGACAGCCCGACCGAGGAGGTGGACAGCACCTTCTACACTCGCCAACCGGCCACGTCGCCGACGATGAACGCGATCATCGAGCGGCACGGCGGTGACGGCATCGTGGTGTCGCGGCGAGAATGCCTGGCCCGGTACGACGAGGTGCGGGCCCGCTTGGCCGCGGTGGATATCGCGCTGCCCACCGCTGCCGCCACGCTGCGGGAGTGGTCGTTGGTGATGGCGTTGACCGGCGTAATGAATGCCATCGAGCGCGGTTTGGTGCCCGCTGGTGCGGAGGTGGTGGTGCACGGCTCGGGCAGCTACTCCATCGACGACTATGTGCCGCTGTCGAAGTCGTGTACCACGCCGGTGCGGGTGGCCGCCGATCTCGAGGCGCCGTTGCTGAAGGCGGCACTGTGACCACGGAATCCGCGGCCTCGAAGCCGGTCCGGATGACCGAGAACGCGCCGCTGGCGGACGAGGCCCGGTACCGTCCGGTGTACGCCGCGGGCGACTGGAGTCCGACGCTCACGGCGATCTGGCAGGAGTGCTACGGCGCGGACCTCCCGGACGGGCTGGAACCGCTCGGCTTCAGTTCCGCCGGGGAACTGGGTTCGCTGCAGCGCTGGCTGGACGTGGGCCCGGGCGATCGTATCGTCGACGTGGGGTGTGGGCGCGGCGGGCCGGGTCTGTGGATCGCCCGGCACGCCGAGGTCGATCTGGTCGGCGTCGATTTACTCCCGGAAGCCGTTGCGGCGGCGCAGAAGCGGGCGCCGACGCTGTATCCAGGAGGGGCGACGACGTTCGTTGTCGGGGATTTCCTCGATACCGGGCTGCCCGCAGGCTCCTTCCATGGCGCCGTGAGCATCGATTCGCTGTGGATGGTGCTCGACAAAGCCGCGGCCATACGGGAAGTGGCGCGACTGCTCGAGCCGGGGGCACGCTGGGTGCTGTCGACGTGGGAGCCGAGCTATCTGTCCTATGCGACGCTGCTGACGGCGGCGGGATGGGAAGTGCTCAGCTGTCGGGAACCCGCGGGCTGGTATGAGCGGCAGACCGCGGTATATGACCGGATCATCGATGCCGAACCGGATTTGGTCGCGGAGCTGGGTGCCGAGGCCGCGCGCGTATTGGTTTCGGAGGCACGGACCATGACGCCGACGTTGCGCGACTACCGCAGATTGCTCATCGCGGCGCGGCGATAGCCGCGCAGCCCGGAATACCACGCCACGACCGCCGCGCCCGCCACCAGCGTCCCCGCGCCGAGAAAGACGAGCCGGGGATCGCCGCCGAGCGCGAGCGCGACGCTGCCCGCGACCAGGACGCCTATCGGATCCACCGCCAGGAACAGCAGTTTCACGGTACTGGTTACCCGGCCCAACATATCGTCGCGCACCATCAGTTGTCGCTGGGTGCGGTTCACCAGGCTCGCGGTGACCAACGCCCACAGATAGACCGCATTCGCCGCCGCCAGGACCGGCCACGTGTGCGCCAGACTCATAGCGGCCGTAGCGATTCCGGAAAGCACCACACCGGCGGTGAACAGCGGGAGATGTCCGAGCCGAGAACCGAGCCGTGGCGCCGTCAGCGCGCCGGCGAGCCCGCCCACACCACCGGCGGCCACCACCACACTCACCAGCGAGGTGGCCAGGCCGAGGGTGTCCTTGGCGTAGAAGAAGAGCAGCTTCTCCACGGCCAGACCGAAATTCACCACCATCTGCAGGGCGGTCAGCACGACGAGAATCCGGATCGACAGCAGGTACCGCAACCCGTCCCGGAATTCCCGCCAGATGTAGCGCATGCGCAGCGGGGACGCCGGCAGCGGCGGCGGAGACCGGTGCGACCACACGGCGAGCACGCTTGCCAACGACACCAGGAAAGTGATGGCGTTGGCGAGCAACGCGGCGTCCAGACCGACCGTGGCGGCCAGCGCGCCGACTGTGACCGGACCCAGTATCAGTGCGAGTTGATTACTCATTTCGAGCACCGAATTGGCCCGGAGCAGACCGCGATCGGCGCACAGATCCTTCACCGTCACGGTGAGCGCGGTCTCGAAGAAGACATGACTCGCGCCGGCCAGCAGACCCAGCGCGAGCAGTAGCGGCACGGTGAGGAGATCGGTTACGGCCAGCGCGTACATCGCGGCGAACAGGCAGGCACGCAATGCGTCCATGACGAGGAGTACCCGCCACGGACCGAACCGGTCGACGACGACACCTGCGGGCACGCCGACACAGAGGTAGCCGATGGTGACGGTGGCCGCCGATATACCGGAAATCACCGGGCTGCTGCTCAGTTCGAGGGCCAACAGCGGCACCACCAACAGTGCGAGCCCGTCGCCCAGTAGCGACACCGCCTGACCGCCCAGGAAAATCCGCACGTGGCCCGGCCATGCACGTGCCCGTGGGCTCGTCGTCATACCCGCGGTGCCGCCCGCAGCGCCATCGTTTCGGCTATGCGCTCCAAGCTGGATACTACGGTTTCCCGCTCGAGGCCGAAGTCCACCAGGCAGGCGATCTCGTCGACACCCATATCCGCCAGTCGCTGTGCCCGGGCTCGGAAGGTGTCCGCGCCGCCGAGCAGCGCGCTCGATCCCCAGTACCGCGCGAAAGCGAAGTCCATCAGGGTCTCCCGGTCGGCGGTCGTGAGCTGGTCCAGGTCGAGCTCGCCGAGTACGGCCTTGGCCGCGGATTTGATGATTTCCGAGTTCGCCCAGAGGTATTCGCGGAACGGCTGCTCCACCAGCGCCCGTACCTCGTCGTCGTTACCGGCGCCCAGGTAGGCGTGCACCATGACGGTGACAATGCCCGCGGCCGGATCGAGGCCGCTCTCCGCGCGTCCGGCGCGATAGGCGACGATCCGCTGTTCCAGTTCGGCCACATCCAGGTTGATCAGCGCGGTGAGCACGTTGTAGCCCGACCGTCCCGCCGCGGCGAAGGTCGCCGGGTTGGTCGCCGCGGTCAGCCATACCGGTAGTTCGGGCTGTACCGGCCGAGGGAAGGTGCGCAGGCGCACCCGTTCACCCGAACCGTCGACGTCCTCGATCGATTCGCCGCGCCACAGCTTGCGCACCTTCTCGACACGGTCCAGCATGACCTGCTGCTTGCGCTGATAGGACGCCTGGCTGAAGACGAAGTCGAGGGGGACGAATCCCGGCGCGAAGCCGAGTCCGACCCGGCCGCCCGAGAGGTTGTCCACGATCGCCCACTCCTCGGCGATGCGTGCCGGATGATGCAGCGGTGCGACTACACTGCCTGCCCGCAGATGAATCCTGCTGGTACGGGTGGCGATTCCCGCCGCTAGCACCGAGGGGTTGGGAAACAGGTCGCCGAATTGGTGGAAGTGGCGTTCGGGCGTCCAGATCGCGGTGTAGCCGAGTTCGTCGGCGCGTTGCGCGCAGTCGAGGATCAGCCCGTAGCGATCGCCCTCGACCGAGTCGGCGGAGAAGAAGAACACGCTGAACCCCGGGCCCGACCGCGGGCCGGGCCCGGCACTGTCACACACCGACACCGTCGGTGTCGCCGGGCAGGTCTGGGCCGACCGGACGGTGGCGTCCGGGGAAGGTGCCGGTATGGCTGCTCGGGACGTGGAGACGGCGGTTTCACGGCCGGCCAGCAGGGCGGTCAGCCGCTCGATACTGGGGTTGTCGACGAATTCGCGCAACGACAGCTCCCGGCCCAATCCGGCGCGCAGCGCCAATACCGCCTGCACTGCCACCAACGAATCGCCGCCCGCGTCGAAGAAGTTCGCGCTGTCGTCGAGCGGACGTCCGATCGTGTCGGTGTAGGCGGCGCGAACTGCCGCGAGCAGCTCCCCGGTCTCCGAGCCGGAACCGTCCGGGCCGGAACCGTCCGAGCCGGTCGCTGGTTGCGCAGCCGCAGTGTCCGGTGCGGCGAGGGATTGCGCCGATGCGTCGGACGGCCAATGACGGGTGCGCTGGAACGGGTAGGCGGGCAGGTCGGCTGTGGTCGCCGGGTCCTCGTGCGCCCAGAGAGCCGACCAGTCGACCGGAGCGCCTGCGGTCCATGCCGCTGCCAACGCCCGTGACAGGCATTCGGATTCGGACTCCTCGTCGCGGGGAGCGGGCAGGGCCGCGAGAACCGGAAGGCCTTGCGGCCGTGCCGGATCGCGCTGTGCCAGCCTGCTCAGCGCGCGGCCGGGCCCCAACTCGACCACCACATTCGGACCCGATGCGAATACGGTGGCCAAGCCATCCGCGAACCGCACGGTGCGCCGCGTCTGTTCCACCCAGTAGTCCGGACTCGTCGCTTGTTCGTCGGTGATCCAGGTGCCGGTGACATTGGATGCGAAGGGAATGTTCGGCGGGTGCAAGGGGATACGGTCGAACTGCTCGCGCAGGCCGTCGAGGCAGGTGTCGGTCATTCGGCTGTGGAAGGCCCGTGACACCGCCAGACGGCGGAAGGGGATGCCCGCATCGGTCAGGTCATCGGCGATCGCGTCGACAACCTCGACGGGCCCCGAAAGCACGCACGACTTCGCGGCGTTGACGGCCGCCACATCCGCCATCCCGGTGAACCGAGCGGCGTCTTCCTCGCTGATTGCCGCGGCGAGCATGGCTCCCGGCGCCAGGTTCTGCATGAGCTCCGCACGGGCCACCACCAGCCGCGCCGCATCCGAGACGGTCATCACGCCCGCGATCACCGCGGCCACATATTCGCCGAGGCTGTGGCCGATCATGCTCGCCGGTCGCACCCCGAGATGCAGCCAGGTGCGGGCGAGGGCGTATTCGACCGCGAACAGCGCGGGTTGGGTGACCAGCGTGTCGTCTGCGCGATCCGATTCGGCGAGCAGTGTTTTCAGTGCTCGGTCGGAGGCGGCGTCCAACAGGTCGAGGCACTCTCGGTGCGCGTCACGGAAAACGTCGAAGTCGGGCCACAGCCGGGCACCGACCTCGGGGTACTGTCCGCCGTGGCCGGGGAACAGGAACGCTACCTCTGCCTCGACGGCCGCGGGCGTGCCGGCTGTCGCGGTGTCGGCGAGCGCGGCCACCAGCTCGGAGCGGTCGCGCGCGACCACGAAACGACGGTGCGGCAGTGCACTGCGGCCGACTTGGGTAGCGCGAGCGATGTCGGACGGATCGGCGTCGGGGTGGGCCCCGAGGTGGGTGCGCAGGTCACGGGCCTGCGCTGCCAAGGCAGCAGGGGAGTGAGCCGAGAAGGTCACCGTATGGCACGAACGTCCAGTGGTCGTGCGTGCGACGTCGGCCCAACCAGCCAGCACCACATGGGCGTTGGTGCCGCCGATACCGAGACTGCTCACGCCGCAGCGGCGGTCCGCACGGGATTGTGACCACTCCACCGCCGTCGCGTTGACGGCGAACGGGGAGCGATCCCACTCGAAGTTCGGGTTCGGCTCCCGGAAATGCAATGTGCCCGGGATAATTCCGTTCTCCAGCGCGAGCACGGCCTTGATGAGGCCGGTGACGCCCGCGGCGGCGTCCAGATGCCCGATATTCGACTTGACGGAACCGAGCAGACAGTCGCCGGGTGCCGTCGCATCGTCGCGGCGTCGCTCGAACGCCTCGGCCAGCGCCGATACCTCCAGCGGATCCCCGATCGGCGTGCCGGTCCCGTGGGCTTCCACATATCCGATATCGGTACTCGCCAGACCTGCGCGCTCGAGTGCGCGAGACACCGTCCGCACCTGGCCGTCCCAGCCGGGCGCGGCGTAGCCGACCTTACGCCGCCCGTCGTTCTCGACCGCGGAACCGAGGATCACCGCGCGAATCGGATTGCCATCGCGGACGGCGTCGGCGAGGCGGCGCAGCACCACCGTGGCCACGCCGTTGCCGCCGACCGCGCCGGTGGCGGCGGCGTCGAACGGGCGGCAGTGCCCGTCGGCGGAGATGATGGCACCGTCCACGTGCTCTTGCAGGGTCGCTTGCGGAAGGAATACGGTGGCGCCGCCCACCACCGCGACCCCACAGTCGCCGGCGGCGAGCGCGCGGGCGGCCAGATGCACCGCGACAAGTGATGACGAGCATGCCGTCTGCACACCGATGCTGGGGCCCCGCAGGTCGAGCTTGTAGGAGGTGCGGGTAGCGAGGTAGTCCTTGTCGGTGGCCAGCAGGATGCGGTGCTGTTCGGTGGGATTCGCGTGGTGGAATCGGGTGAGCAGGGTCCGGAGCAGATATGTGCTCGGGCTGGCGGAGGCGAAGACTCCGGTCTGCGCGCCGTAGCGGTCCGGAGGGCAGCCGGCGTGTTCCAGGGCATGCCATGCGCATTCGAGGAACAGCCGGTGCTGCGGATCGAGGAGTTCGGCCTCGGCGGGCGCGAATCCGAAGAACTCGGCGTCGAACAGGTCGATATCGGCCAGCACGCCATAGGCGTCCGAAGGTGGTGTACCCGGCGCGCTGCTCGGCGGGCGGACCAGAGACTCCTTGCCCGCCACCAGGTTCCGCCAGAACTCGGCCACGTCGGAGGCGCCGGGGAATCGTCCGGCCATACCCACCACTGCGATTGCGTCGTCCGGCGTCATCGTGTCTTCCCGTAGAGGTAGTCGGCCAGCTCCGCCACCGTGGGATGACGGAAGAAGCTGATGAGCTCGGTGGTGACGCCCAACTCGGTGTCGAGCCGGTCCTTCACCATGAGCAGCTGGAAGGAAGTTCCGCCCAGATCGAAGAAGTTGTCGTACCTGCCGACCGCGTCGATATCGAGGATCGTGCACCACATTCGGGTGATATATGCGGTGATACCGGAGCGGGTCATATCGGTCAGCGGTTCCACTGGGTGAGCTCCTCGAGCAGGCGGTAGGTGAACGAGGCGACGGTAGACGGATCGAACAGGTCGGTGCTGAACTCCACCACGCCTTCCAAAGCTGGTGTGGTGTCGTGGATTTCCACGGTGAGATCGGTGCGGGCGGCGGCCTGTAGCACCGGACGTGATTCGATTTGCGTTGTGCCCAGGCGCAATTCGGCGCAGGGGTCCGTCGCGAAGGTCAGCACGGCCTGGAAGATTGGAGTGCGGCCGAGGTCGCGGGGCGGGCGTACGGCCTCGACGATGCGCTCCAGGGGAAGATCCTGATTCGTATACGCGCGCAGCAGGTTGCGTCGGACCCGGTTGAAAAGCTCCGGCCGGCTCGGTGCGTCGGTACAGTCCGCCTTGACCGGAATGGTGTTGACGAAAAATCCGACGACATTGTCGACCGCGGCGGGGCCACGGCCCGATACCGCGGTGCCGACGACGAATCGGTCCTGTCCGCTGAGTTCGGCGAGCACTGCCTGGAACGCGGCCATCAGCACCATGTGCACGGTGCCGCCATATCGCCGGGCCGCGGCGCGTATGCCGGCCGTGGCGGCCGCGGGGACCGTGAAATGCAGGGATCGGCCCTGGGAGGTCCGGATCCCCGGCCGCTGTCGATCGGTCGGAAGGTCCAGGGTCAGTGGCCAGTCGGTGAGTTCGGTGCGCCAGAAGGACGACTGGCCATCCCAGTGGCCCGCCTCGACCATGGCCCGCTGCCATTCCGCGTAATCGCCGTAGCGCACCGGAATCTCCGGCAGTACGGGTACCGTCCCTGCCTGGAAAGCGTTGTAACAGAGCGATAATTCGCGGAACAGGAGGTCGATGGACCAGCCGTCGGCGATGGCATGGTGTATCGCGAGAACGATCAGATGATCGGCGGCGCCGAATCGTGCGACGGCGATGCGGAGCAACGGGAGCGCTGTCAGGTCGAAGGGGGTGCCGGTGATCCGGTCCACGAAATCGGCCGCGGCGGTTTCCGGAACGTCTTCGACCTGGAGCGATACCCGAAAGTCGGCTTCCACGATCTGTTCCGGGATGCTTGCGGTGTCGGCGAAGCGCGTCCGGAGGACATCGTGGCGTGCCACGATCACGTCGATGGCTCGTTGCAGCACCGCGAGATCCAACGCACCCCGGACTCTGGCGGACACCGGCACGGTGTAGGTGGTGCTGTTGGGCTCCAGCCGCTGCATGAACCAGAGGCGATGCTGACCGTATGACCCGCGTGCCGGAATGCGTCCGGACGGGCCCAGCGGCACTGAAGCCGGTTCGGCCGCACCAGGATTCGTGTTCTCAGCCAGCAGTGCGGCGAGTCCGGCGACGGTGGGCGCGCGGAGGAAATCGGCCAGCGCGATACTGCGTCCGGTCCCGGTTTCCACTCGGCTCAGCAGCCGAAGGGCCTGCAGTGAGTCGCCCCCGCAGGTGAACAGGTCGTTGTGCACGCCGACGGTGTCGAGGCCGAGCACCTGCGCCCAGATATCGGCGACGAAGCGCTGCAGGTCGGTTCGCGGACCATCGGCGGCCGTCTCGGCGGGAGCGGGTTCCCGGGCGGTGACCTCCGGCGCTGGACGGGCGGCCGTGCAGAGCGCACGGTCCGACCCGGCCGCGATGTCCGCCAGCAGCCCCAGCAGTCCCGCCACCCATCCGGCAGCGCGTTCGTCGTCGATGAGGCCGGCAGGTCGGATCAGATAGCCCTGCAATTGCTTCCCATCGTCGTAGACGATGAGGTCGAGGTCGGAATGGCAGCCGCCGGAGGGTGCCACCGGGACGTACTCGAGCTCGACATCGGGCAGGCGGAGTTCGGCGAGCGGGTGCGGGCCATAGGTGAGGATGGCCTGGAACAGCGGAGTGCGTGCCGGATGCCGCGGCGGCCGTACCGCGTCCACGATGTTATCCAGCGGCAGGTCCTGATGGGCGTAGGCACGCAGCAACCGTTCCCGAACCCGGCCGAACAGCTCCGGGAACGTCGGCGTGCCGGAACAATCCGCTGTGACGGGAATGGTGTTGACGAAAAACCCGATCAGGTTCTCCACTGCTGCGGGGCCGCGGCCGGATACGGCCGTGCCGACGACGAAGCGGTCCTGGCCGGCGATATCGGCGAGCAGCGCCTGGAACGCAGCCATCAGCACCATGTGCACGGTGCCGCCGAGCCGGCGTGCCGCCTCCCGAATACCCGCCGCGGTCGGCGCGGCCACCACGAACGGGATCGTCTCACCTGCCGAGGATCGCACCGATGGCCGTGGCCGGTCGGTCGGCAACTCCAGTAGCAATGGCACGTCGGCGAGTTCGGCGCGCCAGAACTCGCCTTGGTCGGCCCACCGGCCTGCGTCGACGGTATCCTGCTGCCACTCGGCGTAATCGCCGTACTGCACTGCCAATTCGGGCGGATCCGGGAACGCGCCCTTGCGAATTGCGGTGTAACTGTCCGAAAGCTCCTGCAGCAGTACGTCATACGACCTGCCGTCGGTGATGGCATGGTGCATGCTGATCGCCAGCAGGTGGTCTTCGTCGGTGAAGCGGGCGAGGGCGATGCGCAGCAGCGGCGCGACGGTCGGATCGAATGGCGTGGTCGCGATCCGGTCCAGGAAGTCCGGGGCGGCGGACTCGGGAATCTCTTCGACGTCGACTCGCACCCGACAGGTGTCGAAGACCACCTGTTCCGGTGTCCCGCCGCGCTCGGCGAAACAGGTACGCAGCGCATCGTGCCGGTCCACCACCACATCGACCGCTTGCTGCCAGGCCGCGGGATCGAAGGTCCCGCGCAGGCGTATCGCCAAGGGCACGTTGGCGATCGGACTCGCGGGCTCCAGGCGCTGTGCGTACCACAGCCGACGCTGGCCGAAGGACGCTGCGTAGACGGTCACACCATGTTCAGTGATATCGCTGCTCATGTCATGGCCACCAGTACGCGACGCGGACCGCGATACGGCATGCGGCCGTGCGCGGCCACCATATTGTCGACCACCATCAGATCGCCCTGCTGCCATGGGATCGTGAGGGCGCATTCCCGGTAGACCTCGTCGATGCGCCCGAGATCGCCCGCGGACAGTGGACTGCCGTCTGCGTGATAGGCGTTGCGGGGGAGATCGCTGTCGGGATAGCTCAGCAGCAGTGCCTCGCGGATCTCATCGTCCAGCGCCGATACGTGGAACAAATGGGCTTGGTTGAACCACACCGGGCGTCCGACAGCCGCCTCGGCACGCCAAGCCGGCCGGTGGAACCGGGTTCGCAGTATCGGGCCGTCCCACTCGCAATGCTGGCCGTGCCGGGCGCAATACTCCTCGACTTCGGACCGCGAATCGGTCTGGAACGCCTCCTGCCAGCCCAGCCCCAAATCGTCACGGTAGGTCCGGGTGTAGACGATGCCGTCGGCGAACCGTGCGCGGATGTCGGCGTCGATCCGGTCGAACACCGCGCGACTGTCGGCGACCGGCGTCTCCCCGCCGTATGGGGCGGGTGCGGCGCAGAGGAAGAACAGTACTGCGGGCCAGACGTCGGCGTAAGAGTTCTCGTTGTGCAGTGGGATCCGTTGGTCTGCAGGGTATTCCGTGGAGGTGTAGATGTTGCCGTCGACGTGCGACCGGGGTGTGGACCGGTCGCGGTAGGGCAGCGGATCGCCGCCCACCGCGGCGGCGATCTGGCCGAAGAGGTCGAGATCCACGGTTACATTGCGCAGCAGCACCACACCGAATCGGTTCAGCGCGGCTCGCATTTCCGCGCGGTGCCGCCGTGCCCATGCGGGGATGTCGACACCGTCGGGCAGCTGATAAACCGCGGCCGAGGTGATCCCGTTGCTTTCGAGCAGGCCTGCGACAGGACCGAGGTGGGCGAGTTCGGCGGGCAGTGTCTGTGCCATATCGTCTCCTCAGCGTCCGGCCGGGCGGAACGGCGGATCGAGCAATCTGCGCACGGTGCGGTGGCTGAGGACGTCGGTGAGGGTGAAATCCACACCGTTGCGGCGGGCCCGGGTCACCAGGCGCGCGGCGGCCAGACTGGTCCCGCCGAGGGCGAAGAAATCGTCGTCGACGCCGACCTGTTCGAGTTCGAGCAGCTCCGCCATCAGCTCACATACGAGATGTTCCGTGGGGGTCCGCGGTTCTGGAGACGAATCCGCTTGCCTCCCAGTACTTTCAGTGGGTTCCGGTAGTGCGGCGTAGTCGAGCTTGCCGTTCGGGGTGAGGGGAAACGCTGCCAGCAGCACGATGGTCGTGGGCACCAGATGCCCCGGAAGCCGGTCGGCGAGGTACTCCCGCAATGCGGCAACGTCCGGGGTGGCGCCCGGTGCCGGTGTCGCATACGCGACGAGCCCCGGGCCGGTGGACCGGTCGTCGAGGGCTACCACCGCGGCTTGATCCACGTCGGCGGCCTGAGTGAGCATGTCGACGATTTCGCCCGGCTCGACCCGGAATCCGTTGACGGCCAGCTGATCATCGACCCGGCCCGCGAACTCGAGCAGGTCATCGTCTCGGCGGTGGACGCGGTCGCCGCTGCGGTACATCCGCGCACCGGGCGGCCCGAGCGGGTCGGCCACGAAGGCGGCGGCCGTGAGACCGGGCCTACCCAGATAGCCACGCGCAAGTTGTGGCCCGGCGATGTACAACTCACCCTCGCCGACCGGAAGGAGTCGGGAGTCGAGCACGTACAGCCGGGTGCCCGGGGTGGCCGAGCCGATGGGGACGGGCCCGGGTGCGAGTGCTTCGCCCGGCTCCACTCGGTGGACGCAACAGCCCACCGTGGCCTCGGTGGGACCGTACTCGTTGACAACGGTGGCGGCCGGGTTCTCGCGCCGCCAGTCGGCGAGCATCGCACCGGTGAGCGCTTCGCCGCCCACGACCAGGTCCGACGTGGGCGCGCAGTGCGGAAACATGGAGCGCAGCAGCGGCAGGTGCGCGGGGGTCACCTTGAGAAAGGTTGGCGTGTCATGGGTTTCGCCGGGATCGTCGAGGGGCGCGACGTCGAGAGTTCCGCCCGCGACCAGTGGGCCGAACAGACTTGTCACCGCCATGTCGAACGCAGGTGCGGCGTGTACGCGCACCAGACCGGCGAGGCCCGGATACCACGTTACGGCCCAACGCAGATACGTCGCGAGGGCACCATGTTCGATGACGACGCCCTTGGGTCGGCCGGTGGAACCGGAGGTGTGGATGATGTACGCGGCATCGTGTGGCGCTGGGCCGAGTCGCGGATCGTCGGGAGGTTCGTTGTCGCCGGTCTCAACACCCATCGGGACCATGGGAGCGAGTTCGGCGATCCACTCTGGGCCGTGCTGGTGGACCAGTACGAGCTTCGGTTCGGCTGCCCGCAGCAGCGTTTCGGTACGTCGCGGCGGATCGGTCACGGCCAGTGGCAGATAACTCGCCCCACTCTTGACAATCGCGAGCAGCGCGACGATGAGATCGAGCGAGTTGTCGAGGTACACCGCGACGAGGTCGCCCCGGCGCACTCCATGGCGGTGCAACGCGCGGGCCTGACGCGTGGAGACGTCGTCGAGCTGGCGGTAGCTCAGTCGGCCGTGGGGGTGGACGACAGCCGTGGCATCGCCGATCCGGTGCACCTGTCCGCTGAACAGTTCCGCGACAGTGGATGTGCCGGTCGCCATGTCAACTCCTCCTTGTCGGCTGCATCGCATTCATGACCAGGCGTGCGACCTCGGGTGTCCGCAACAGGTCGCGGCGGCCGATCGTGGTGGGGATGCGGTGCACGGTGAAATCCGGTTCTTCGTCGTTTTCCATGGAGATCAGGGCGGTCGCCGACAACCACTGCGGGCGCGGCGCCATGGTCGACGCCGCCCGCAGATACGCGGTGTAGGAGGCGAATACATCGATCAGCTCGGCGCCGACATCCGGTGCGACGCCGACTCTTTCGAAGGCGGCGTGCGCCGCGTCGCGGTAGAGCGTCAGGAGCCGATCGAGAATGCCGGGGATATCCCGCGGCCACTCCCGCAGCAGGGCGCTCGCCTCTCCGATCAAGTCGTCGCGTTCGGCGGCCGATAGTGAAGACAGCGCAGTCAGGGTGGTGCGTATATCGCGGAACACCGAATCCTTCGTGGGCCGACCGGGATTGAAAACAACGGTGGCGGGTCGGCGGCCCTGCTGTCGCGCCACCTCATCGGCGAGGGCGCAGGCGAATACGCTGCCCGCGCAATACCCGAGTACCGCGTCGATCTCCGCTCCGGAAGCGGCGAGCCGGTCCCACCACCACGCGGTGTACGCCTCGCCCGACGCCGTATCAGCGACGCTCGCGGGCGGCTGGGTGGTCAGCCAGACCGTCATCGACTCGGGCAGCAGCGCCGCGAGGTCGCGAAACCCTGCTTCACCGCGGGTGGTGATGTCGAAATCGACTGCCACCACAAGGAATTCACTGGCACCGGGCCTGAGCTCGGTGAAACCCGGCGGGACGATGCCACCGTGTCGGATGGCTGCCGACGAATCTGACCCCACGTAGAAGCTCCATCGCACCGAGGGCTGGGTCCTGCAAGTAAACCCGACAGCGTGGTTCCGGTAGTCCTTCCGGCATTCCCGATGATGGGAATCTGGTGAATATCGCTGGCGCGCAGCAGATTCAGATCCCTCGCACCGTCCTGGCACTGCGGCGCGAGACCCACGACGAGCAGCGCGATGTGATGACCGTCGTGAGCAGCGGGATGTCGAACAGACCTGCGCGGCAGTCAAATTCACGCCCGGTGCAGACAGCGGGCGGTCCTCGGTGACAGGGGTGGTGGTATGGCCGGTTGTAAACGTATGAGTGCCATTGTTATTCGCTCAGTACACGTTCGGTCGCCGCCACCGACCAGCGCCATCGACCAACCCGCTCGATCGCACAGATATACGGCTGGGTTCGCGCCGGATCCGCGCGGACAGTGCGCTGATCTACTGACTGCCAAAGGAATTCAGTCGGCAACCTCGCTTGCGGTTGCCGCTACTCGCAGCACTGTCTTTCGGCCGTATCGTCCCGGAGCTGACCCGGTAGACGCCGTCGTCTGGCGGGTGCCCGACATCCGAGACTTCGAAGCAGCTCAGGCCGAACGCTCGATAGTGACCTCGAGGTTCTTCATGATCGGCTGATCGCTCTGTGTGCTGAAGTCACCGATCGCGCACAGCACGTTCATCTCCGGCATATACCCCGCGGCGTTGCCGCGGGGTATGCCGTAGGGGATCACCTTGTATTTCTGTACCGATCTCTTGCTTCCGTCGTTGGCGACGCTGGTGATGTCGACTTCGTCGAACTCGCTGAGACCCCGTTCGCGCATATCGTCGGGATTCATGAAGACCAGCGTGCGCAGGTTCTTGATCCCCCGGTACCGGTCGTTGTCGGAGTAGATGGTGGTGTTCCACTGGTCGTGTGAACGCACCGTGGCCAGCGTCAGGGTGCCGGCGGCCGGGGTGGTGTCGGGCAGTTCCGCGGTCGAGAACTCCGCGCGGCCCGACGGGGTGAGGAAGACCAATTCTCGTGCCGGCTGGCGGATCCGGAATCCGAGCGGCAGCCGCACACGGCGGTTGAAGTCCTCGAATCCGTCGAGCACCTGGGCCATCGTGTCGCGGATCCGGTCGTAGTCCTCGACGTAGGCCTGCCACGGCGTCGGGCTGTTCGGCAGTGCTGTCTGCGCGATCCCGGCGATGATCGCCGGTTCGGAGAGCAGGTGCGATGAGGCGGGCTGTTTCATGCCGACCGACAGGTGGACCATGCTCATCGAGTCCTCGACCGAGGTGGCCTGAATTCCGGTGCGCTGGTGATCTTTCTCGGTACGGCCCAGACAAGGCAGGATCAAAGCCCGTCGGCCGTGGACGACGTGGCTGCGGTTGAGCTTCGTGCTGACCTGCACGGTCAGCTCACATTTGCGGAGCGCCTCGTAGGTGTAGGTGGAGTCGGGTGCGGCCATGGCGAAGTTGCCGCCCATGCCGATGAACACCTTCACGTCCCCGGCCTGCATCGCTTGGATCGTGTGGACGGTATCGAGGCCGTGTTCCCGGGGCGGTTCGATGCCGCACACCTGTGCCAACCGGTTCAGGAATTCCTCGGCAGGACGGTGGTCGATGCCGCAGGTCCGGTTGCCCTGGACATTGCTGTGCCCGCGCACGGGGGAGGGGCCGGCGCCTTCGCGGCCCAGGTTTCCGCGCAGCAACAGCAGGTTCACGATCTCGCGGACGGTGTCGACGCCGTGCTCGTGCTGGGTGATTCCCAGGCACCAGCTGACAATGCTCCGGTCGGCGTCACAGTAGATGCGCGCTGCTCTGCGGATATCGGCGACGGCGATTTCGGACTGTCGCTCGATATCGGTCCACGATGCGGCCTCGCACATCGCGCGATATTCGTCGAAGCCGGCCGTGTGGCGGGCGATGAACTCCGCATCGATTGCCTTGGGATCCGTACGCGCTTCCTCGAGAACAGCTTTCGCAATGCCACGCAACAATGCCATATCGCCGCCGATCCGCGGCTGCAGATTCAAGGTGCTGGTAGGGGTGGCGCGGAAGGTGGCCATCTCCAGGAAATCGTGCGGGATGATCGCGCGCCGCGCTGCTGCCTCGACGAGGGGGTTGATGTGCACGATCTGTGCTCCCCGCTTGTGGGCCTGCACCAGCGAGGTCAGCATTCGTGGCGCGTTGGAGGCGACGTTGACCCCGATGATGAACAGGGCATCGGCGGCCTCCCAATCCACCAGGTCGACGGTGCCCTTACCCGTGCCGAGTGCGGCCTGCAGGGCCCGCCCGCTCGCCTCGTGGCACATGTTGGAGCAGTCGGGAAGGTTGTTTGTGCCGAGTTCACGTGCGAGCAGCTGGTAGAGGAAGGTCGCCTCGTTCCCGAGCCGGCCGGAGGTGTAGAACGATGCCTGATTGGGATCGTCGAGCTCGGCAAGCGTACGGCCGACCAGCTCGAACGCCTCCTGCCAGCTGATCGGGACGTACCGATCCGTCTCCGGGTCGTAGGTCATCGGTTCGGTCAACCGGCCTTGGTTCTCGAGATCGAATTCGCTCCACTTCGACAACTCCGTCACCGTGTGCGCGGCGAAGAACTCGGAGCCGACCCGCTTATGCGTCATCTCCCAAGCGACGTGCTTGATCCCGTTTTCGCAGATATCGAGGCGCAGGCCCTTCACATCGTCGGGCCAAGCACACCCTGGACAGTCGAAACCGTCGCCCTCATGGTTCATCTTCAGAATCGCTTGTGGACCGTCGATCGCCTCGCGTTCACTGGCCAGGAACTTGGTGACGCTTTTGGCGGCCCCCCAACCCGCAGCGGGATGGTGGTACGGACGAAACGTCGACTTCGCGTTCTTGTCGCGCTCCCGGCTCGGGCCTTCGTCGGGAGAGAAATCTTCGCGCTGACCGGCCATATCCAACCCCTTCGATAATCCTGGGATTCGGCGATCGGTTGTCAGAGATTCAACGAGCTTCCGCACTGAAAGTCCGCGGAGTGGAAGACCTTCGCCCAAACGGTACGCCACATCGACCCCGCATCCAGCCGCAACAAGAAGGCAATCCTGAATCCGTGACGGCGCCCGGATCTCGTGACGCGGCGCTGTTCCTCCGGTGTGGTAACGGATGCCGCAGCGCCGCACCGGTTCCTGGTGGACAGCGGGGGCGAGGTACGCGGTGGTGGACTGGGAGCTCTCGACGACAGCATGGTCAGGTAGCCGCGCTGGCACGGTCAGCTGCCGCTCGGTCCGCCGCGGCAAGTCCGAATACGAGTGCGGCGGCGATGCCACCGGTATACGCGCGGTCGTAGAGACCGCCGATATCGGCGCCCGCCGCGAAGAGTCCATCGATGGTTGCGCCACTTGCCGCAAGGACTCTGCCGTGCCGGTCGATGCGAATGCCGTGGAAGGGAAATGTCAAGGCGGGGCACACCTCGATGACGTAATACGGTCCGTGGTCGAGCGGTCGCGCGTCGTAGGTGCGCGGGGGCCGCGCGGCCGAACCCGCGGCATTGGCGGCGCGGATCTGCGCGGCGATGTCGACGCCGTCGTAGCCCCACTCGGTGGGTAGATATGCGAAGTCGTCGAGGCTTTCGGCAATGCCGCACCGGCCGCCGCGGCGTTGTGCCAGATCGAATTTGTCGAGCGCCTGCGCACCTTCGACGTAACTTCCGGTGATCCAGTCGCGGTAGACCTGCTCGTCGGCGACCAGCAATCCTCGGGCCTCCGGTTGGTCCAGCAGTTCCATAGTGGTCAGGTGGTCGCCGACGGTTTCGTCGGTGAACCGCCGGTTGTGGAGGTTGAACAGCAAGGCGTGCTCGCTGTAGTACAACGACAGCGCGACGAAGTCGGACGGATCGCGGAACGCTACCCCGGTGGGAATGAGGTGGCCGTAGAAACCGGAGCGTTCCGTACCCGTCGCGGCCCCGACGTCCTCGGCAAGTCGAAGTCCGTCGCCGATGCTGGTCGGGTTGGACCGCAACGGCATCGCGCTCGCATCGGGATGGATGTACCTGTCGACCAGCTCCGGATTCGCCTGGAAGCCGCCGGTCGCGAGTATCGTTGCCGCAGAGCGAATCTCGCGTTCGGTGCCGTCCGGAAGTCGCACCCGAGCGCCGACGACGGAACCGTCCTCGGTGAGCAGGGCCCGAGTCTCGGTCTCGGTGAGCAGCTCGCCCTCGGCGCGGATCCGTCGGCCGCATTCGTCGATATACCGGTTGGTGTCGAATTGGTGACCGGAACCGTAGCGCAGGACGGTGACAGCGTCCGCGCATTCGACGCCGAGCGACCGGATCCAGGCGATACCGGGGCCGAATCCGTCGACGAGTGCGCGGCGCAGCTCGATATCGCCGCGGGGGTTGACCTCGTCCATGATCGCGTGGGAGGGGGCGGTCCAGGCGTATCCCGCGAATCGCGCGGATCCGCCTACTGCGTCGGCCGCTTCGACGACGATCACGGAATTGCCTCGATGCAATGATCGGGCCGCCGCGGTGAGCCCGGCCATCCCGCCGCCGATGACGAGTACGTCGGTGTGGCCCTCTGACATTCGATGCTCCTCCCGCGTCGCGGTAGTGCCCAGCGTGGTGGTCACCCTAACTCTAAAACTGAAGTCAGTTCAAGTGTCGGATTTGCTTGTGAAGTGGATCACGGTGCATGTACGGTACGACCTGAACCGAGTTCAACTCAGTTTGGTTCGGCGACACCGCGCCGACGATAGGGACCTTGCCTTCGAGAGGAGCTTCGCGTGATCGCGAATTCACTGGATTCTTTATTGGCGGATCTCGGCGAAAGACGCCTGCGATCTCCATCGATCCCGGCCTCGACCTCTCCAGTTGTATCCGGCGTACCCGTCGGACGCAGTCCGGGCATTACCGCCTGATTCCAGAATCACTAGTAATGCCAACTTGTTTCGACAAATGAAGAACCGATGAGGATTCAAGCAATGAAATTGAAGAAGTTCGCGGTCACTGCCGCGCTGGTGACCACCGGGCTCGGCGTCACGGCGGGCACGGTCAATGCCACGCCCGCGCCGAGTGGCGATGACGTCAGATTCACCACCTCGGTGACGGAGCGGTCGACGATCATCAACACCGAGGCCGGTTCGATGGTTGTCGAGGACGGGGTGTTCAAGATCAAGGCGGCCAACGGGGTCACCCTGGCAGGCTCCGAATTGCGGTTCCGCGTCGACGATTTCGAATTTCCGATCGCCGCGGAGATCAAGGATCGCACCGCGACCCTGACCCCGCAGTTCGATATGGCGCACGCGACCTACAAGCCGGTCGCGTTGCCGTACGAGGACCAGGCGCCCTGGAAGACCCAATACGACCGCGAGCAGGCCGCTTTCACCCGCATGATCAGCACCATCACCATGGGCTCCACCATCGGCGGCATCGTGGGCGGTATCGGCGGCGGCGCGATCGGCTGTGTCCTCGGCGGTATCGCCGGTGCGACGGTCGCCTCGGCCGCCATCATCGGATTGTTCGGCGCCTTCATCCCCGCAGCCGCCGTCGGCTGTCTGGGCGGCATCGTGGCGATCGGCGCGATCGGCACGCTGGCCGGTCAGCTGTTCATCGCGGCTCCAATGGCGATCATGGCGGTGGCCCAGTACTTCACCACGGTAAATGCGCCATTCCAAGGTAAGTGAGCACAGACAGGTCAACGTCCTGACCCGACGGCTTCCAGCCATGTGATACGTGCCATAGGTCCGCCCCCGGAGTTAGTTGACCATTACTCGGCTGACTCCGGGGGCTCATCCGAATAGAAAGCCACTGGGGGCGGGGCCGCTGCCGATGGTAGGTCGGGAGCGTCAGCGGGTTCGGGTAGGCCGAAGCGGGCCGCGATGCCATCGAGGAGCAGGGCCAGGGCGAATTCGAAGAGATCGTCGAATTCGAGTGCGAGCCCGGCTGATTCGGGGCCGGGCGCTGCTGTGGCGGCGCGTTGCGACGTAGTGCTGATGCCGGTCCCGTTCCCCTGACCAGTGAAGTCGGCGAGCTCGTGTAGGACCGGATAGCTGTCCGGCGTCACCAATTCCGTTATCGCGCGCCAGGTTTCCTCCGAAGGTTCCAGCACGGTGTGCTCGGTTCGCCGCTCCTCCGACAGGGGCAGCATCGCCAGTCCCTGCACCAAGCCGGACACCGAGAGGTAGATCGACAGCACGGCCTCGCGTGGCACGCCGGGCTGATTCAGCGCGGCGAAAGTGCGTTCCAGGATGTCGAGCAGGGCCGGGCCGACCGGCGGGCGGGTGCGCGCCAGCGTGGGCAGCATCCATGGATGCCTGCGGTACAGCTGCCATTCCTGGCGCGCCTCGTACCCGATCCGGTCCCGCCAGTGCGTCAATTCCGCAGGCGGGGTGGGTATTTCGGCGAGCACCAGGTCGACCATCGCGGTGAGCAGCGCGGTCCGATCGCAGAAGTGGCGATAGAGCCCGGTGGTGGCAATGCCCATCTCGGTGGCGAGGCGCCGGACGGAGAGCCCGTCCATCCCCGCCCGGTCGGCCAGCTCCACCGCCCCCCGGACAATCCCCACCGTGGTGAGCTCGGTCACGGGGCGACGTCGCGGGGCGGCGGGGAGTTCGGCCCGGCGAGCCCGGTACGCCCTGGCCTGACAGGAGCGGGAACAGTACCGCCGCCTACGGCCCTTGGCTGCTTGGACGATCGCGCCGCCACAACTCGCACAGGGCATATTCTGATCCCTTTTTCATCACACGCCGGAAGTGTGACGAAATAATAGCAATTCCTGGGTTTCCACCTACTTTGGCCAGTACACACAGTGTTCCGAATTCAGGAGGTACGCCATGACCGACGGCCAGTGGGTGCGCCGAGCAGAGCTGTCCGAGGTCGCCGCGGTAGCGACCGCTTTCGCCGAAGCCAGCCGGGATGAGGCGGTCTCCGCCTGGGTGATGGACGGGCACCCGGAGATCATGACGGCCTTGGAAAAGGACTATGCGCCCATTCTGATCGAGGAGACCATCGGCCGGGACGAGGTGTGGATCGCGGGCACCGGCAGCGACATTCGCGCGGTTTCGCTGTGGCAGCAGGTGGATTCGATCGAGCGGTACCAGGAAGAGGCGGCGCAGGCCAGGACCAGGGCCGAGGGCAGCGACCTGCGACCGCTGCACCGGATGGCGGCGGTCACCGCCCTGCTCGCCGAACACCATCCGCGGGAGTTCCCGCACCGCTACCTCTACGCCATTGCCACCGTGCCGCAGTGGCGCGGGCACGGCGCGGGCGCGGCCATCATCGGCAACAGGCTGAAACAGGCAGCAGCGCAGGGTCTTCCGGTCTACCTGGAAGCCAGTACGGTTCGCTCGTCGCAGCTCTACGAACGCCTCGGCTTCGCCCGCACGGGTGCGGCGCTCCCGCTCCCCGACGGCGGCCCCACCCTGTGGCCGATGTGGTTTCGCGGCTGACTGATGGATCGTGGACTCCACCCCGGTGCCGTGTGGCATGTCCCGGCCCACGGTGCAGCGTTTTGAGCTGGCTGGGTGGGCCGGCTACGGCTACTGCGCTTCTCATTCGCGGTCCTATTGGGGGCTGAAACCGTATCTGGTGTGCACGCCGGCGGGGATGCCGATCCTGTGGGCGCTGGCGGATCCGAAAATCGGTGAACGCGAGGTGCTTTCGACTATGCGTCGAGGTCGACGCCGCGGTGGCGGGCGAGCACTCTGGCATCCTGCTGGGACCACCACGTTGCCAGTCGTGGGACCACAGACAGCAGTACAGAAGTAGAACTGGTTATCGCGCTGTTGATTCGCGGAAGCCGGGTTCCGGAACGACCGATAGGCGGCAGTATGGTGCGTTCCGCCGGCCTCGGATCGGCAGGGCCAGTTGACCTTCGCTTGCCCGCGCTGGCCGGTTCGATCCGCCGCACCGCCGCAGCCCCGGGCCCGATACCGTCCGGCGTTGCCGGTCCAGTGACCGGCGCTCAGCTGGCCGCGCGTGCTCGCTGCCGCTGGATGAGATCACCCACGGCGGCTGGGCGGCTGAGGTAGGGAGAGTGGCTGGTGTCCCATGTCTCCGTACGCGAGCAGCGCGCGGCGAAGCGGTCCGGCAGTGGCATGGCGATGGTCCGGTCCTGCTGCCCGCGCAGGTAGATCGACGGCGTGTCCCGCCAGCTCACGCGAGTGGGCGTGGCGGCGAAGATCGACGGAGGTTCCGGACGCAGCAACTCCACCGCACGCGTGGCCACCGATTCCTCGACGTCGCCGTAGAGCTTCGCGCGGGCGTCGTCCGGGTCGAGCCGAAGCCGCCCGTCCGCGTCCGGAAACGCGAGCAGTCCCTCGCCGGGCTCGCCAGGGGTCTGCTCGAGCAGCGCGGCCGGAGATTCACCGACGTCGAGAATCCAGCTGTTGAGGAAGATCAATCCAGCCGCACCGCGCACGGTCCCGGCGGTGACGCCTCCGAACGAATGCCCCACCACCACCGGCGGTTTCGGCGATTCCGTGACGATGGCCTCGACCTTCGCGGTGCTCTCTGCCAGCGACAGCTCATAGAGGTCGGGCATCTCCACAGACAGATCCCGGGTGCGTAGCAGATCGGCGAGTTCGGTGTAGTGGGCGGGCTGGTGCCAGGCCCCGTGAAGGATGATCACGTCGGTCACTCACGCACAGTACCGCTCAGCGACGGAAGCACCCGACCGACGTCACACAATCGGCATGTTCGGATGCCTTGAACCACATGGCATCTCGTTGTGTCGCCGTGGCAGCACCTTCGGCTGCCCCTGGTTCGGCCGGTTCGATCAGCGCGACATGCGGCGTTGTGGACGTGTCGGCGCAGTCCGTTGCGAGGCCGGCGCACCCACCCGTTCCGCGACTGGAAGTCATCCGGCGGCGGGGGCGGGTGCGTTGGTCGCCGTGGCGTGCGCGGAGCGTCGGACGCCGACCTGCCCCCGGTCGTTGTCAGGCGAGGCTGCGTAGCGCGGCGTCGTCAGTACTGCCGGGCTGGGGGAAGTACACGTAGAGCACATGTCCTTCGGGTCCGGCGAGGGCGAAGGTTTCGAAGGCGAGGTGCAGGACGCCGATGCCGTTGACGTACAGCCGTTTCTCGCCCGTCACGCGGTCGTAGACATCGTGGGAATCCCACAGCGCCCGGAAGGTTTCGCTGCGCTGGCGCAGGCGCGCGACGAACGCGTCGGGTTCCGCGGAGCGCGCGGCGGCGGTGGCGCGCAGGCCGGCGACGGCTTGGCGGGTGATGTCTTCCCAGTCGGGGTAGATCTCCGGCGCGCGCGGGTCGAGGAAGGTGAACTCGATGAGGTTGTGCCCCGGGCTCCACGCCGGGTTGACCTGGGAGGCGAGCGCGGTGGCGGCCAGTACGTCGCGGTTGGGACCGATGACGAACGCGGGCAGGTCGGCCCAGCGCTCCAGCAGGCTCAGCACCCCTGGCCGCACGGTGTGGTCGGGGGCGGTGTGGGTGTCGGCCGGGGCCAGCGGCGGCGTCGCGAGGGACCACAGGTAGGTCCGTTCAGTGTCGTCCAGCCGCAGCACGCGGGCCAGAGCTTCGAGGATCTCGCGGGAAGGATGCCGGTCGCGGCCCTGCTCGATGCGGGTGTAGTACGACGGGCTGACCCCGGCCAGCAGCGCCAGCTCCTCGCGGCGCAGCCCGCTGACCCGCCGTCGCGTGGTGTCGATGACACCGGCGGAGGCGGCGTCGACCTTCTCCCGGCGACTGCGCAGGAAGGAACCGAGCTGGTTGTCGTCACGTGCCATCCAGAGCGACTTTACCGCCGGTCACAGGCGTGACAACTCGAGCGCCGTCGGTGAAGGTGACCCTGCGAGAGCCAGCCTCGACAGGGAGTGGCCCGTCCACGAGCCCGCTGGTGCCATGGAGGCATGACGAACGAAACACACGAATCGCCGGTGTGGTTGATCACCGGATGCTCCAGCGGCCTGGGTCGCGCTCTTGCCGAGCACGCCCTCGACCGCGGCGACCGGGTCGCGGTCACAGCCCGCGACCGCGTGACCGTGACCGATCTCGCCGAGAAGCACGGTGACCGCGCGCTGGCCCTGGAGTTGGACGTCACCGACCCCGCATCGGTGGCTGTGGCCGTTCATGCGTGCGAGGAGGCGTTCGGACGCGTCGACGTCCTGGTGAACAACGCCGGATACGGCTACCTGGCCGCCATCGAAGAGGGTGAAGACACCGCGGTTCGCGCAATGTACGAGACCAACGTGCATGGCGTGGTGAGCGTCCTGAAGGCGGTGTTGCCCGGCATGCGGGCCCGGCGGTCGGGGCGGGTCGTCAACGTCTCGTCCTTCGGCGGCCTGGCCGCCTTCGCTGCGACCGGCTATTACCACGCCACGAAGTTCGCGCTGGAGGGTCTTTCGGAGTCGTTGGCCGCGGAGCTCGCGCCGCTGGGCATCGCGGTGACGATCGTCGAGCCGGGTGGGCTGCGCACCCAGTGGGCGGGGACGTCGATGCGGCAGTCCCGGACGCGCTTGGACGACTACGAGCAGACCGCTGGCCGACGACGCGACGCGACGCTCGCCGTGTCCGGCCGCCAGCCCGGCGACCCGGCGCGGGCCGCCGCGGCGATCGCCACAATCGTGGACACTGAGACACCGCCCCTGCGACTGCTATTGGGCTCCGACGCACTCGTCGGAGCCCGCGCGCGCCTGGACCGGGTGCGCGGCGAGATCGACGCCAACGCGGCGTTGACGACGAGCACGGACCTGGTGCGGGCATGAGCGAGAGGGGCGCGTTCGTCGTGATCGGCGCCGGGCCGGGTCTCGGCCTCGCGGCGGCCCGCCGGTTCGGTCGCGAGGGACATCCGATCGGGCTTATCGCCCGCGGCGCTGAACGTTTGGCGCCCATGGCCGCCGAGCTGGCCGCCGAGGGCATGACGACAGCGACGGAGACCGCCGACGTCACCGACGCGCAGGCGCTCGCGGCCGCGGTGGGCGCGCTGCGCGAGCGGCTCGGCCCGATCCAGGCGGTGCTGTTCAGCCCGCGGCCGAGTCTTGTGTGGATCAAGCCCGTGCTCGACACCGAGCCGTCGGACGTCGCGAGCGCGCTGGCGTTGAGCGTCGTCGCCGCAGCGACGGCCGTGCGCGCGGTCCTGCCGGACATGTGCAACCTGGGATGCGGCACCCTGCTGTTCACCACCGGTGGCGCCGCTGTCGAGCCGCACCGCGACCGAGCGGTATCAGGGATCGCCTACGCGGCCGAGTCGGCCTACGTGCGCATGCTCCACGACGCGCTCGCCGACCAGGGCGTACACGCCGCGCAGGTCACAATCGTCGGGCCCATCGGGCCCGGCGCCCGGCACGAACCGGACGCGGTGGCCCAGCAGCTGTGGCGGCTGCACACCGAACGCGATCAGCCGCTGGTCGTCCTGCGCTGACACCGCCCCACGTTGTTGTGATCGGGTGGTTCGGCCACCGCATAGTGACCGACCACCCGAGTCGTCGACGGGCAGCACCGCACGTGGTTGAAACGCCGAACGAGGGGCCACCACCACTACTTCGAGAACGCCAGCGCCACCGAGGAATTGGTGGCCCTCATCGTATTCAACGCCGACGCCGCGGAACCGAAGGACGACATCGGCATCGGTCAGTTACTTGGGCTTCCGGTTTCTTTTCTTCTCTTCCGGGGGCTCCCACTTCCCGACTGTCTGACCCGAATCCGGCCCGGTGAGTCCGCAGACGCGCGAATCATCCACCATGCGTTGCTATCCGGACGCCCAGAGCCGTTGGCCTCTCTACTCGTCCGAGTCGGCAATCCGGCCACTCCAGGACTCGTACGACGGCAGTCGGCACAACTTCGAGCTCACACCCCGCCCGGATCCCACGCCGGGCGGGGCGTGTGTAGTAGTAGACCGCCACCCGTGCGGTCACCCGCACGATGTGAGCGACGCATGCTAACCCGATCGGACGGTCATGTCCGTGATCGCCTGCGCCGCGGCGTATCCCTCCGCAACCGCGTGCGAGACCCGCCGCGGCACCACCGCATCCCCGATCACCTGCACTCGTGCCTGCGGAAGTGTCTGCTCGATGTCGTGCCAGTCGGCGGCGATCCTTTCTCCGACGGCAACGGCGTGTTCGCAGGCGATCTCGAATGTCCTGCCCGACAGGAGATGTCGGCAGCGCACTACGGTGCATGCGCTGGTCGTTCGTATCTCCGTTACGGCCGCGCCGACGACGAACTCTACCGGGCTCCCGGCGAGGCGCTTCATCAGTTGGACCCGGCTCTCCGGTGGGATGGCGGCGGCAAATGTGGGTCCCGGGACCACCACGGTCACCTGTGCGGCTGCTGCTGCCAACGCGGCTTCCAGCGCGCCGATGGTAAGCCAGGAGCCGAAGCCGTCGTCGGCGACGACCACCCGATCTCCCGGTGCTACCGCATGCCGATCGGCGATAAGACCTGTCGAGGACAGCGCGCCGGGCGTCGGTAGCTCAGTGGCACCGGTCGCGATGATGACTTCATCGAAATCGCCCAGTTCACGCGGTGTTACGCGGTGCCCGAGTCGCACATCGGCATTCCCGAGATTGGCCGTGTAGAACCGCAGTAGCTTCGACCAGCCCGCCCGGTTCGGCGCCTGCGCGGCCACGGCCAGCTGCCCGCCGATCCGCTCCTGCGCCTCGAACAGCGTGACGTCGTGCGTCGCGGTGAGTTGGAGTGTGGCCTCTAGACCTGCCGGTCCGGCGCCCACCACTGCCACTCGCCGCGACGATGCCGTTGGCCTGCCGAACCGGAGCGGCGATGCCGGGCGGGCGTCGTGGCCGGGCGGGGCCAAGGTGGGATTCACCGAGCAGAGCAGGACTGGAGTGAATGCGCGGCAGTCCTCATTGCATGACACGCACGGCCGGATCTGAGAGTCGTTGCCCTGCAGTAACTTTTGCGGCAGTTGTGGATCGGCGATGAGCGGCCGAGCCATCCCGATCAGATCGGCACCGGCCGCCAATGCGGATTCGATGTCCTGCCGCGAGCGAAACGCCTGCGACACCAGCAACGGCCGCTCCGTTGCCGCGCGCAGTCGTCGCACGTGCGCGAGCAGCGGCGGCTCCGACGTCGCCATATCGCGCACATACGTGGTCCGCACCCCGGCGGTCACATTGACATAGTCGAACATGTCGAGCAACGGCAGCAGCTCGCACAGCCCGTCCGGGTCCAGACCGGCCTCCTCCGCACCATCGATCGAAACCCGCACCCCGAGTAGCACTTCCGGACAAGACATCGTGATCTCGGCATGCAGCCGGTGCAACACCTGCACCCGCCCCGCAACCATCGCGGACCCCGCCCGGACGTTGGAAGCAGGCGACAGGAACTGAGCCAGCAAATAGCCGTGGGCCGCATGTAGTTCGATCGCGGGGAATCCCGCTTCGACGGCATGGCGGGAACTGACGACAAAGCTCGCAATCATTCGATCGATGTCGGCGTCGGTCATTGTCCTGGCGCGCACCGGCTCTCGCGGCGATCTGATGTTCGACGGCGCGATCGGGTGCTCCCAGATCTCGGCGCCGAGTGTTTCGCGGCCGAGGTGCACCAGCTGGCATACCGGAACCGCACCTTCACTACTGATGGCGGTCGCGCGCGCCCGCAGCCCGCTGATGGCCTCGGGCCGCCATGCCTCGGTGATATTGCCGATTCGATTCGCCGATTCCGGACTCACGACCGTGCCACCCGCGATCACCATCGCCGCCCCGCCTGCGGCGCAGCGTCGCCAGTACTCCGCGTCGCCGGGCTGTGCCAGGCCGCCGCCGACCACTCCGGATCCGTGCGCGGTGGCGACCAAACGGTTGCGTAGTCGTACCGCACCGATCCGCAGTGGCTGGGATACCCGGCGAGTGGGCACAAGATCTTCTTGAACTGGATTCACTTCATGAGTTTGTCTCCATGTGATTGACACCACAAGGGCCTGCGGATAGATTCTCAAACTGAGATCAGTTCAGTTTCGGAGGTTCGATGTCCTTTTTGCTCGTGCACGGAGCGGGTATGGCCGCCTCCTGCTGGGATCGCTTGCTGCCGTTGCTCACCGGGCCGACGATCGCCGTCGATCTGCCCGGCCGTGGCAGGCGGTCCGACCGTGACATCCGCGGCGTAACCCTCGACGACTGTGCTGCGGCGATCGTCGAGGACGCGGCCGATCTCACCGACATCGTGATGGTCGCGCATTCGTTCGCCGGAGTGTCGGTTCCGCGGGTGTTACCGGAGTTGGCGGATCGCATCGAGCACGTTGTGTTCCTGTCCGCCGTCGTGCCGCCGCACGGGACACGCGTGCTCGACCAGATCGATCCGGCTGTCCAGGCTGCTGTTCGGCAGTCGATCGTCGGCGGGATCTATCACCAGGATCGTGCTGCCGCGATTGCCATGTTGTGCAACGACATGTCACCCGAGCAGACGGAATGGACAGCAGACCAGGTCATCGATGATTCGGCGGCATTGCTCGAGGAAACGGTTGATCTCGCGGGCCTGTCGGCCGACCTACCGCGAACCTATGTTCGCCTCACCGAGGACAAATGCTATCCGCCGGATCTGCAATCGCGGTCCACCGACCTCGTCGGCGGGAGCACCCGTTTTCTCGAATCGGGCCATATGCCGATGGTTTCGACGCCCGGCGAGCTGGCCGCTCTTCTCGATCAGGTAAGGAAATAGATTCCGTCATGAAATCTCTGACCAAGGCGGTCGCGGCGCTCGCGATTGTCATCTCGACCTGCGGCCTGGCCGCCTGCGGTGGGAATTCGTCCGCCTCGAAGCCCGTCGATGGGAGCTGGGAGGACGTCGTCGCCGCGGCCAACGAGGAGGGCGCCGTCATGCTCTACTCGAGCCAGAAGCCGGCAAACCTCGAAGCACTGAAGACCGCATTCCAGGCAAAGTATCCGCGGATCAAGCTGGACTTCGTGCGCGGTACCGACGCCGATATCAACCCGCGGGTGGAGACCGAGAAGAAGACCGGGAAGGGCACAGCCGATGTGCACATGCTGACCGATGCGGCGTGGATTACCAATGCCGCGAAATCGGGGGCGTACTCCACCGAGCTGGTCGGGCCGGACCTGAAGGCTCCCGAGTATCAGCCGGACAAAAGTGTGCTCAACAACCGGTTCTTCCTGACGAGCGCGGCGGTTTTCGCGCTGGGCTGGAACACCGGTGCGGTCCCGAACGGCCTGAAATCTCCCCAGGACATCGTGAATCCCGCCTATCGGGGCAAGATCGGAATCGTCAATCCGTCCGGCATCGCCTCCTACGTCGATCTGTACCGGTACTACGCGCGCACCTATGGCGAGGACTACTGGAAGCAACTCGCCGCACTGAAGCCACGGCTATACCCGAGCGCTCTGGGCGTCGCCCAGGCGCTGACCTCCGGTGAAATTGTTGTGACGCCTTCGGTTCAGCCCTTGGTGACCGAAGTGGCCGCAGGGGCGCCGGTCAATTGGACCCTGCCACCGTCGCCGTGGGGCACCCCCTGGTACAGCCAGGTGACGAGTGTGGCCCCGCATCCCAATGCCGCTCAGGTACTGGCGAATTTCATGGTCACCCGCGAAGGACAGACAGCGCTCAACGGGGGATATGCGGCGGCGTTATCCGATATCCCCGGCGCGGTGGCCCGGTCTCAGGACATCGCTTCGCCCGATACCAGTGACCTGACGCCCGAGAAGATCGAGAAGTACTCCCAAGAGTGGTCACAACTTTTCCAGAGCTGACAGTGGATGGGAGTACTGCATTGATGCGCGGAGTCAACGTATTGGTTACCGGAGCGTCCGGCGGAATCGGTGGCGCGACCGCCGAACTGTTCGTGAGCAAGGGCGCGACGGTGTACCTCACCGACGTCGACGACGCGGCGGGGGAGCGCCGCGCACACGAACTCGGGTCGACGGCGCACTACCGCAGGCTCGATGTGACTGCCGAATCCGATTGGCGGGCAGTCACTTCCGATATGGATCGGGCGGGACACCCACTGCAGGTGCTGGTCAACAGCGCCGGAGCCGCGATGAAAGCGCCACTGACACACACCACGCTGCAGCAGTTCCGCAGGATGATCGACCTCAATCTGGTCGGCACATTCCTCGGACTGCAGGCGGCCGCCGCGGCGATGGTCGCCGGTGGGTCGGTCATCAACGTCTCCTCGCTGCGGGGTGTGCTGGCGACTGCCGAACTCGGCGCCTACGGCGCGTCGAAATTCGGTGTCCGCGCCCTGAGCAAGGTCGCGGCACTGGAGCTGGCCGATCGTGGCATCCGTGTCAACACGGTGTGTCCGGGCAGCATCGACACGGAGATCACCGCGGTTCCCGACTTCGCCGCCGACGATGTCGAAGCCTATGTCCGATCCATCCCCCTGCAGCGGCGTGGCAGCCCCATGGAGGTCGCGAAGGCGATCTTGTTCCTTGCCGGTGACGACAGCAGCTATGTCACCGGGATCGACTTGCTGGTCGATGGCGGCATCGCCGCCGGAGTCCGCACCCCCAAGAAGCAGACCTAGAAGGCATGAGATGAGCTCGCAGTTCACAGTTTCCGGTCTCACCAAGACCTATGGATCGAATGTCGTCGTCGACCGGCTCGACCTCGCGATCGAGGAAGGCGAACTCCTCGTACTCCTCGGCCCGAGTGGCTGCGGCAAGACAACCACCTTGCGCTGCCTCGCCGGATTGGAGACGCCACAGGATGGCTCGATCACCTTCAAGGACCGGCGCGTTTTCGATGCCGAGGCGAAGCTGAATGTGCCTGTCCACAAACGGAATATCGGAATGGTGTTCCAGTCGTACGCGCTGTGGCCGCATATGACCGTGCGCAAGAACATTCGATATCCGCTGCAGGTCCGCAAATTGCGGAAGGAGATCTCCGGCGGAGCCGTCGAAAGTGCCGCTGCCATGGTCGATTGCACAGAACTGCTCGACCGATACCCGGCACAGCTCAGTGGTGGACAGCAACAGCGCGTCGCGGTGGCGCGTGGCCTGGTGGCCCGGCCCGATCTGGTGCTCTTCGATGAACCATTGAGCAATCTGGATGCCAGATTGCGCGATCAGGTTCGTTCGCAAATCCATCAGCTGCACCGAAGTCTCGGATTCACAGCGGTTTTCGTCACCCATGACCAGGCCGAGGCATTCGCCCTCGGCGACCGCGTCGCCATCATGAAGGCGGGCAAGATCGAACAGTACGATGCGCCCGAGCAGGTCTTCGAGCATCCGGTATCGGAGTACGTGGCCGCGTTCATCGGGATGGCCAACCGGCTGGAACTGCGCCGCGGTCCCGGTGGCTGGATCACCTCGGCCGGCGACGATATCGACCTGACGCGTACGGTGGTGCGCGCACGAGCCGACGAAGGCACGTCCGCGGTCGCGCGGCTACGCCCCGACGATATCGTCGTGCATTCGTCGATCGACGAAGTGCCACAGGGCGATGTGGCATTGCGTGCCGAGTTGGTGACATACGAATACGGCGGCCGCCACTTCGACGTGACCGTCCGTACGGGCGGCGAACAGCTCGCGGTACGGGTCGATGCGGCCAT
Source organism: Nocardia sp. CA-107356 (assembly GCF_050946365.1). Taxonomy (NCBI): domain Bacteria; kingdom Bacillati; phylum Actinomycetota; class Actinomycetes; order Mycobacteriales; family Nocardiaceae; genus Nocardia; species Nocardia sp. CA-107356. The sequence goes on from NZ_CP191992.1 coordinate 2,989,177, forward strand.
CCATGGCGCCACGTTGCGTCGAAGCCGCCCAGGAGATCCCATGATCGTCAGTTTCTCTCCCGCCAGCTTGCGCGTGTTCGCACATCCGGACGGCGCCGACGCCGATATGCCGATGCTGGCGACGGCGGGTGCAGGAGGGCAGTCGTGATGGCCACGCTCACCGCTACCCGGTCCCTTGCGGTACCCGCGCACTGGCGGGCCAGAATCGGATACCTGGCCTTGCTGGCAGTTCTCGCCTATCTGGTCGTAGTGCCGATGATCCGGCTGCAATCGCTGGCCTTCGAAAACGGCGCGCAGGGCTATCGAAACCAATACGGACGCTTCGATATCGCGGAAACGATCGGGACCACCATCGCACTGGCCCTCGGCTCGCTCGTGGTCGCCATGGTGCTGGGCACGGTGCTGGCGTTCGCCGCGAGCCGACTGCCCGACCGACTCGGCTTCCTGCGGATCATCCCGATCCTGCCGATTGTCATGCCCGCGGTCGCCAATGTCGTCGGTTGGGCCTTTCTGCTGTCGCCAGGTCCCGGCTACTTGAACCTGTTGCTCCGGAAGTTGCCGTGGTGGAGCGGATCGGACACCGGACCGATCGATGTGTACACCGTGCCGTGGATCATCATTCTCACCGCCTTCGGGCTGACATCGTTCGTCTATCTTTTCGTCAGCGCGGGCATGCAGAACATCAGCTCGGAACATCTCGAGGCCGCACAGATGAGCGGGTCGTCCACGCTCGGAGTGTTCTTCCGAGTGGTGCTCCCATTGCTGCGCCCGTCGTTGATATACGGCGGCGGAATTGCGTTGTTGCTCGGCCTCGGCCAGTTCACCGGTCCACTGCTGCTGGGCCAGAACAGTGGCGTCAAGGTGCTCACCACCGAGATGTATCGTCGGGTGTCCGAATCACCATCCGACTTCGCCGCCGCCGCCGCGGCCGGTTCACCACTGGTGATCTTCGGGCTCGTACTGGTGCTGATCCAGAAGGCCTTGCTGGGCAACCAGACTCGCTTCGTCACCCACGGCGGCAAGGCGTTCGCGCCGTCCACCGGCCGCGCCACCTGGGCCGCGGCGACGATCGTCGGCTACGCGTTGTTCGCTCTGGTCATCCCCTTGGTCGGGTTGATCATCGTATCCTCGACGCGGTACTGGTCGGGGTCACTGTCGTGGAACCTGTTCACGCTCGACAATTTCCGAGAGCTGGCCGCCACCGACGCGATCGTCGAATCGGTGATCACCAGTGTGCTGACATCGCTCGGCGCGGTGGCGATCTGCGTACCCATCGGCTACGTGATGGCCAATCTGTTGGTCCGCGGCCGACGCTACAAAATACTGGCCCTCATCGGTGATTTCATCTCGGCATTGCCGCTCGGCATCCCGGCGGTGATCTTCGGCGTCGGTTTCCTGCTCACCTATACCGAGCCGCCACTGATTCTGTACGGCACGCGAACAGTGATCATCCTCGTCTACGTCGTACTGATGTTGCCCTTCGCGACGCGAATGCAGATGACCGCGATGCTATCCCTCGGTAACGCCTATACCGAGGCATCGGCAACCAGCGGAGCATCACCATTCGTGACGAACGCGAGGATCATGCTGCCGTTGATGCGCCCCACCATCCTCAGCGCGGTCGCGTTGATGTTCATCCTGCTGACACACGAATTCGCGGCATCGCTATTGGTGCGCGCGTCGACCACGCAGGTGATGGGGACTCTGCTATTCGATATGTGGCAGAACGGTTCCTACCCGCTGGTTGCGGCCATGGCATTGCTCATGACAGTGGTGACCACGATCGGCGTTGCCCTCGCCATGCTGGTCGGCGGCCGCAATGTACTCGGCAATCTCTGACTCTCGGAGTACGAAAGGACTGCACAGCAATGACTCTCGGTGTTTCGAGGCTCGACGGCAAGGTCGTGTTGGTGACCGGTTCGACAGGGGGAATCGGCGCCGAAATCGTACGCCGCCTGGCCGATGAGGGGGCGTCGGTTGTGGTGACCGACGTCGACATCGAGGCGTGCGAGAAGCTGACCACCGGCCTGCAATACGGTGAGCGGCATCAGGTTCTGGGATTGGACATCACGCAAGAGTCGCAGTGGCAGCAGGCGATGTCGGCGGTGTCCGACCGCTTCCCGAGCCTGGATGCCGTCGTCAACAACGGTGCCATCGGCAGCCTGGCGTCGGTAGTCGACGAGGATCTGAATCGGTACAACCGAGTGATCGAGGTCGGTCAGACGGGCACCTGGCTGGGCATGAAGCATGCGGGCGCGCTGATCGAGCGCACCGGCGGCGGATCGATCGTCAACATCTGCTCGATCCTCGGCACCGTCGGCGGCCTGGGCAACAGTCTGGCCTACGCGGCGGCAAAGGGCGCCGTGCGCACCATGACGAAGAACGCCGCATTGCATTGGGCGACAAAGGGAGTGCGAGTCAACTCGATCCACCCGGGGTTCATCGAAACGCCACAGCTCCTCGAACGATACGAGGGCACCGAGCGACACCAGGCGATGGTCGCGAACACCCCGATGGGCAGACTCGGCCGCGCCGAAGAGGTAGCCGCCGCCGTCGCATTCCTGGCGGGCAACGATTCGACCTTCATCACCGGCACCGAACTCTATGTGGACGGCGGCTGGACCTGCGCCTGAGCGCCGAAAAGGTCGCCGCCGATAGCGAGGCGGTCTCTGAACAGCAGAAAGTCCCGTACCTCGATCATCAGAGGTGCGGGACTTCTGTGCGGGATCGGCTGGGCGGGCGGCCGTGCGGGTGCTGGTCGGTGTTTCGAGCCGCGCGGTCCACCTGCGGCCGAAACCGATGTGTTGCGAATCCGCGCCCCGAAGCTCAGTACTCGCGCGAGGCGTCCGGCGCCCTCGATCAGCGTTTGCCGCGCCGCCGACTTACGTGGGTATGCGTTTGCGCGACACTCGCGTGCCGATGCATCGTCATGTGCGCTTCGGCTCATTTATCGCCGAGATACTCGTCCATCTCTTCGCTCGAAGTGCTCAACGCCGTCTGCATCCTTCGTGGACAACACATTTCGGACTACCAGGACGTCGAGGTGCGCCATCGTCTCGCACGTTGCGATCATCTGATTGAAGTCGTCGAGCGTGTCGAACGCGCGGTCGCGCCGCGTCCACGTCAACGCTCGGGCAACCGACAGGCCGGTGCACGGTCCCAGATCGCCGACAGCAGTGACGATTTGCTCGAACCGGCGGTCATGATGTGCGAGAAGTTCACGAGCGCGCTGTCCGACGCTGCCTCCGGTGGGACCGTGCGCGGGCAACATCTTCTGCTCGTCATCGTGCTGCAGCAACGCCAATGACCGGAGGAAGTTGTCCAACGGCAGTTCCCACGGGCCCAATTCGAACCCGATCGATGGGGTGATCGTGGGCAGCACGTGATCGCCGGTGAACACGAAGCCCCGCTCGCGATCCTGAAAGATCATGTGGCCCTTGGTATGTCCGGGTGTGGCTACGGCGTGGAGATCGAGCCCGGCGATGGCCAGCGCGCCGGGGCGCAGCCAGTGGTCGGGCTGTTCCCAGTCGTCGCGGTCGAACGGTTCGGCGATGCCTGCCGCATGAGCTCGTCGCGCGATATCGTCCGCGCCGGCCCGACGCAGTTCCCGCAGCGAACTGTCGGGGATGCTGCTGTCCAGTTGGTGGATGGCGCCGAGTCCGCCGGCTTCATCGGCGCCGAGATGAACTCGACAGCCGTGCCGACGACGCAATTCGATGGCGAAGGTGTAGTGGTCGCGGTGGATATGGGTGACGAAGATATCGTGAATGTCGGCTGCCGAGCGGCCGATTTGGGCCAGCGCGTCGCAGAGTTCCCGGTAGGTGCCCGGCCGGTGCCAGCCGCCGTCGATGAGTACGAGGCCGTCGTCGGTTTCCAGTACGTAGACGTTGACCGCGCGAAGCCCGTCCTGCGGCATCTGCAGCGGGATGCGGTGAATCCCTTGGGCTATCGGATAACACCCGGGTTCGGCCCATTCGGCGCTCATTCGATCGCGGAGGCGAGCGGCACCATCGTCTGCTCCTCGCCGTACCAGATCATGCGCCGCCCCCGCATGGTGCCCACGTTCTCGACGGCGGCCTTCCATTCCGGGCTCGCCAGTGCGGCGTCGAGCGCCTCGCGGGATTCGAAACTCAGAATCGACAGACCGTCCCAGCCGGACGACTTCTCGTCGACGGATTCGAGCAGTTCGGTGTGCTGCCAGCGCAGCAGGCCGGGCAGCGGGTAGGTCACCTCCGCGTGTTCACCCCGCCACCATTCGATGAACTGCTCATGGGTCCAATCATTGGGACGCGATGCGAGGACGATCAGATTGTACATTCGACTCCTAACTGAATTCTGTTCAGTTATAGCGGGCGTGGAGATCCCACAGTTCGGGAAGTGGGATCTCAGTCGCGCACGATCCGTACTGCTGCTTCGGTGACCGACTCGGTGATCTGCCCGAGGGTGACGCTGCCCCTCGGCCGGTACCAGCGCCAGACGCTGATCACCAGGCCGAGGACCATTCGACCCAGCATGCGGGGATCGCCCGGAGTGAAGACGCCGGCCTCGATTCCGTCCGCAATCAGTCCGGTCCAATTCTGCTCGATCTGTCGCACGAGCTCACGAGAGCGCAAGCGTTCGGCCTCTTCCTTGGCCGACTGACGCGGGGCGGCAAGCAAATCCATATGGTTCTGCAGGATGCGGCGCTGTAGGGCATCTTTCGGCGAGGCTTTCAGTGCCGCGGCGATGGCGGCGCGCAGGGCTTGCTCCGGGTCGGCCTGATCGGCGACCGCGGCGTTGAATCTTTCGGCCGAGTCGGCCAGTTCGAGTCGCATGATCGTCAGCAGGCAGTGGGCCTTCGACTCGAAATAGTGGTACAGCGCGGTCTGACCGATACCCACCTCGTCGGCGATCGACGCCCATTTGGTGTGTTCGTAGCCGACTTTCCCGAACTGTTCGATAGCGGCGGTGAGGATTCCACTTCGCTTCGAGCGCGCGCTTTCGCGGCGGACCTCCGAGTCAACGGTCATCAGCGCGTGTACCCCCGCATTCGATGGTGTGCATTCGAAACAACTCTACCGGAACTGAGGTGAACTCGGGTCAACTGCGGTGACCAGCTGTGTCGCCAACTGCACCGCGTCGGGCCGGGACAATTTGCCCACGGTGTTCTGCGGGAGGTCTTGCACCGTGAACAAGTACTCGGGCCACTTCGATTTGGGAAAGTCCGCCGCCGCGAGTTGATCGGTGACAGTGGCCAATGTCAGCGGTCCGCCATCGGTGACAACCAGCGCTGCCGCTCGTTCGCCGAGCAGCGCATCGGGCACCGGGACAACACACACCTGCACGATGCCAGGCAAATTCGCGATAGCTGATTCGAGTTCGTTGATATCTATATTGCGCCCGCCGCGGATAATGATCTGCTTCTGGCGCCCTGTCACCCGGATCGAGCCGTCGATTGCCACTTCGACCAGATCACCGGTGGCGAGGAAGCCGTCCGCGGTGAGCGTCGGAGGAATCGCGACACCGCCTCGGGCGTAACCGACGAACAGGGACGGGCCCTGTACCTGCGCATCGCCGATCTCACCGGCGGCCACGACGTTCCCTGCGGTATCGACCGCCCGCACGACGGTGCCCCGGAACGGTCGCCCGTCCCGGCCGAGCCTGATCGCGGGCGGGTCGTCGAGTTGTGGAGTGGTATGTCCGAGACATTCGGACATACCGAAAACCCGCAGGAACGTGGTACCGAGCTTTTCCTCAGCAGTACGCAGCGCACGTTCGTTCATCGGACCGCCGCCGACCGTCATCGCTCGCAGGGCGGACAAGGTGCCTTCGGAGCCGTCGGCCACCGACAGCTGCAAGGCCATGGTCGGAACCAGCATCGTCCAGGCAATGCGGTGCTCCGCCATGGCCGCCAAGGCGGCGGCAGGTTCCCATTTGCCGATCGACACCATCGTGCCGCCGAGATAGGCAGGCAGGTACATGCCGAAACAGAAGGCGGCCACCGAAGACAGCGGCACAAACGCTCCGACTGCCTCATCCGGCTCCAGACGAACGGTGTCGATGGTGCACTGACAGGCGTAGCGGATGGCTTCTTCTGATTGCACAACACATTTGGGACGCCCGGTCGAGCCGGAGGTCATCGCGATGGCTGTGCCCCCGTGCCATCGATGTACCGAATCGAACGGGCCCGTTCGCGAGCGCAAGACGCGTGCGTCGAAGGCGGCCTCGCGAATCGGGAAGCGATCCTCTCGCACACCCCAGCGCATCAGCGCATCCGGTGCCGCGACCACCAGATCCGGGGCAATATCCTCGACAGCCAGTGCGAACTCGGATTCGGTGGCATGCGCGCCGAATACCGCGACGACACCACCACGCAGACCGACCGCCACGGCCGCCGCCACGGTGTGCCAGGTGTTGTCGGCCTGGATGAGGACGGTAGGCGGGGCCGGATCGATGGACTCGATCCGCTCGGCCAGCGCTCGGGCCGCTGCGACGATCTTTCCGAGGGTATGGCGACCGAAATCGTCCACGACCGCGATCTGCTCCGGCGTGCGCTGTGCCCGCTCGATCATTTCCTGCGCAAGTGTCTTCATCGCCTCACTTCTCTCGCGACGCTCGATATCTGTCTACTCGCTTCCACGTGCCGCGGTGCGCGGCCCGTCAATAGCGGCGGCACGAGTACCGCGCGCCCGGTGACCGTCCCCGCGCGCAGGCGTCGGTAGATGTCGACCGCGTCTGTCAGGGGATGCGTCACGCGCTCGATCTGCAGTGCCCCGCCGATCGCCAGCGCGACCACGGCCTCCAGATCCGATCGGGCACCCCAGAACGGTGCATCCACCTGCCATCCGGCGGCGAGGCCGATACGTTTGCCTACGGCCGAGCGGCCGCCCGCACTGCCGACGACCGCGAGTCGGCCTCCTGGCGCGAGCGCGTGCGCGGCCGACTCCATTGTGTCGGAGGTACCGACGAAATCGAGGATCAGGTCGGCACCGCCGTCGAGTGCTGGGATGGCGGAGGCCAGATCGGCGAACGCCGCATCGCTGCCCAGCCGCAGTGCGACGGGGAGCGTTTCCGGCCGGTTGTCGATGGCGAGGACACGTCCGGCACCGAAGTGGCGAAGGATCTGAATCGCCAGGTGACCGAGCCCGCCGACACCGATCACCACACAGATCGCGGATTCGTCGATGACATCGGCGTGCCGGCGCACGGCGTGGTAGGCGGTCAACCCAGCGTCCGCGAGGGGAGCGGCGATGGCGGGTTCCAGATCACCGGTGCGAATAAGGAATCGGGCCGAGGGAACAACCATGGCCTGCGCCAGACCGCCGTGATAGCCGAGGCCGTTGCCGATCGGAGCCAGTCTGCCATCGGCCCGCGGCCGCAGTGTCAGACAGTAGTTCTCCCGTCCACGCGCACAATTGCGGCAGCGGCCGCAGCTCCAGATGCCATGGACCACAACGGCTTCGCCGAGCCAGGACCGATCCGCATCGGGACCGGCGTCGATCACCGTGCCCGCGACTTCATGGCCGAGAGTGAGCGGCAGCGGATAGTCGAAACTCGATTCGGCGGCGTCCATGACGTGCAGATCGGAGCGACACAGTCCCGCCGCGGTGACCTGTAGCAGGAGTTCTTCCCCGCGCGGCTCCGGAACCGCAACCTCACGCAACAGTGGTTCGGTTCCCCACTCGGTCAGTTGGACGGCCAGCATCAGCGAGCCGTCCAGCCGCCGTCGACAATGAGCGTCTGCCCGGTCATATAGGACGACGCGGCGGAGGCGAGAAACAGGACCGCGCCGTCGATTTCACCGGCATTGCCACCACGCCCGAGCATCGTGTTGCGGCGCACCCACCCCGCCGATTTATCGTTGTCGAACAGACCACCGGTCATCTCGGTGTCGAACCAGCCCGGCACAACGGCGTTCACTCGGATCCCTCTGCGTCCCCACTGCCCGGCGAGTTCCCTGGTGAGTCCGAGTATCCCGGCCTTGGAGGCGGCATAGCTCGCGCCGCCGATCGGTGCCGTCGAGACCAGCCCGATCACCGACGAAATATTGATAAATGACGCGTGTTCGCCCTCGGGCAGTTGCGTCGCGGCATAGGTGGCGAGATGAAATCCGGCCACCAGGTTGACCTCGAGGATCGATGCGAACCCGGCTACCGTTTCGTCTTCGGCATGCGGGGGACCGGGCTTGCCGGCGTTGTTGACCAGTACATCGAGTCGTCCGGACTGCTCGTAGCATCGGTCGACCAACATTCGGCGGTCCTCGTCGGATGTCACATCACAACGGACCGGAACGAGCCGGGGGTTGTCCGCGGCCAGCGCCGCCAATCGGTCGAGCCGGCGGGCCGCGGCGTACACGGTGGCACCGGCACCGGCGAGCGCGTTCGCGAAGCCCATCCCGAGGCCGGACGACGCGCCGGTGACGACGGCGACCCTGCCGGACAACCCGAATAGGTCGTCCAGCGTCGTTTCGGTGTCGGATCCGATGCCACTCATCATGTTTCGCACCTCAGTACACCGCGGTCCGGCCGCCGTCGACGGGAATGACCGCACCGGTGGTGTAACCGGCGGCGGCGCTCGCCAGATGGGTGACCAGACCGGCGATTTCCGCCGGCTGCCCCAGCCGGCCGGCGGGCAGGCGATCGATGATCTTCCCGACGAACTCGTCGTCCCAGTTCTCGGCCATATCCGTCGCGAATCCGCCCGGCATCACGCAATTGACGCGGACCGTCGGTGCGTACTCCTGAGCGAACGCCATGGTCAATGCGTTGAGCCCGTTCTTGGCCGCCGCATACATCGCCTCCGGCGGACTCGGCCGGACTGCCCCGATACTCGAGATATTGATGATCGACCCGCCACCGGCTGCGGCCATCCGGTCACCGGCCACCGCCATCAGGCGAAACGGCCCCTTCAGGTTGACCTCGATGGTCTTGTCCCACAGTGCTTCCGAGACCGACAGCAGGTTGTCGGCCAGCGGTGCGATACCCGCGTTGTTCACGACGATATCGAGACTGCCGAAACCGGCGATGATTCGATCGACGGCCGGTTCGATCGAGTCCCAATTGCCGACGTGCAGCGCGAACGGATGCGCACTGCCGTGCCCATCGCAGTCGCCGAGTGCGGCCACTGCCTGCTCGCACGCGTCGAGTTTGCGGCTGGACACGATAACCGTGCAGCCTGCGTCACGCAGTCCGCGCGTGATCGCCAGTCCGAGGCCGCGGCTGGCGCCAGTGACCAAGGCGACCTTTCCGGTCAATTCCGTTGTGCTCATGCGTGCTTCTTCAATTCGAGGCGGGCGATGGTACGCAGGTGTACTTCGTTGGGACCGTCGGCGATCTGCAGTGCCCGGGTGATGGCGTACAGGCGTGCCAGGACGGTGTCGTCGCTGACGCCGGCGGCACCGTAGGTCTGCACCGCGCGGTCGACGACGGTGTGCGCCACTTCCATTGCCGCAACCTTGATGGCGGCGACTTCCGATCGAGCGGCCGCGTTGCCGTAGTTGTCGATGAGCCAGGCCGACTTCAGGACGAGCAGGCGAATCTGGTCGATCTCGATGCGGCTGCGGGCAATCCACTCGCGTACGACACCGCGATCGGCCAATGGAGCGCCGAATGCGATGCGCTCGAGGGAGCGTTGGCACATCAGGTCGAGTGCGCGCTCGGCCATGCCGACGGCGCGCATCGCGTAGTGCATCCGGCCCGGTCCCAGCCGGCCCTGGGCGATGGCGAAACCGTCACCTTCGGCGCCCAGCATGTTCTCGGCCGGAACTCGGACATCGGTGAATTGGACTTCGCCGTGGCCGAGACGGTCTCGGAAGCCGAACATCGGAAGATCGCGCAGCACTTCGATTCCCGGGGTGTCACGGGGGACCAGGATCATGCTCTGCTGGCGATATGTCGGTGCCTGTGGATCCGATTTGCCCATGAAGATGATGAGCTGGCAGTCCGGGTCGAGAATCCCGGAGGTGTACCACTTGCGGCCGTTGAGGACGTACTCGTCGCCGTCACGAACGATAGTGGAGGTGATGTTGGTGGCGTCGGAGCTGGCCACCGCTGGCTCGGTCATCGCGAATGCGGAGCGAATACTGCAGTCCAACAATGGTTTCAGCCACTGCTGCCGCTGCTTCTCGGTCCCGTACATGGCCAGAATTTCCATATTGCCGGTGTCGGGAGCCGAGCAGTTGATGGCTTCGTTACCGATGATGGACCGACCGACCACTTCGGCCAGTGGCGCATACTCGAGATTGGTGAGACCGGCACCGAGGCCGTCGTGGGTCATGAACAGATTCCACAGACCTGATTCGCGGGCCTTGACCTGCATATCTCGCATGACTTGCGGCTGTTCGTGCGGGTTGTCGTTCGCCGCGATCTGGGCGTCGAACACCTGCTCCGCGGGATAGACGTACTCGTCCATGAAGGATTCGAGCTTGCCGAGCAGATCCTGCGTGCGGGGGGAGTAGGAGAAATCCATGGTGAGGCTCCTGAACTTCTGAGGTCGACATCAACCGACGAGTAGTGCGGTACCGGTCTCGATCAGGCGGTCGATGGTGGCGGGCAGCTTTTCCTGGTCGGGATCGTGGTGGCGACCTTCGCGGTGCCGGCGCAGGTTGTGGCCCATGATCGCCGCCATCTTGAGGCGGCCCAGCGCGTCGAACCACGTCATATCGGTGAGCGCAGGCCCGTCGCAGACGTAGAGGTCCACCAGCTCTTGCGCCGAAGGCAGCCCGGGCACCTCTCGGCCGACGCCGGGAAAGTTGCTGCCGTCGGCAAAGACGAGGAACCAGCCCAATTCGACCCGTGGATCCCCGGCGCTCCAGATCTCCCAATCGATCAGCGCGACCGGTTCGACGCCGTCGGCGATGATGTTGCCGAGGCGGTAATCACCGTGCACCAGTGTCGGTGTGATCGGTTCGGGTGTGGTTCGGCCGAGCAACTCGAGCAGCCGGTCGCCACCGGCGACGAAGTCGGGAGGGACGGCGCCGAGAGTGCGCGCCCAGCGTGCGAGCTCTGCGTCCGGCGTGAGCGGTGCTTGCACGCCGGGCACGGTGCTCAGATCTATCGCGTGCAGCCGCGGCAGAATTTCCGCGGCACGCCGCATCCGGGCCGCGGCCGAACCGGTTTCGACGGCCGGATCGTCCAGTACCGGTTCCAACGCCTCCCCGGCCACGAATTCCATAGCGAACCAGGCGGGTTCGAGGTCATCGACGGCAACCACGCCCGGCACGGGCACCGGCGTGTGCGTCAATGCCGCCATGATCCGCGCCTGCCGCAGCATGTCGTGACGGCCGATGGCCTGCTGTCCCTCGGGTACGGCCTTGACCACGAAGTCACCACCGGTCGTTCGTACCCGGTACGTCAAGCCGGAATGTCCGCCGAGCAGCGGCTCGAATGCGGTGACCGTCACGTCGAGGTCCGCCTGCAGCCGGGTACGGACGCGTTGTTCCACGGTGGAACGCCCACCCGGCGCCCGACCGCCACCCTCCACGGAATCGCTACGCGATGCTGAACTCATCGGCGTGGCTCCCTCGGTAGTCCGAGAACTCGCTCGGCGATGATGTTGTGCTGAATTTCGTCGGTTCCTCCGGCGATCCGGTAGCCGGGCGCGCCGAGAATGTGCTCGGTCCACGCGAAGGTTCCCCAGCGACCGGAGTCCACGGTGAGGTCTGGCCCGAGCAGCAGGCGTACCACCTCGGAGGTGCGAGCCATCGTGTCGGTCGCCAGCAGCTTCCCGATCGAGGCCTCCGGTCCCGGGTCCTTGCCCGCGACGACGGCGCCCGCCACCCGCATAGTGCCGATCCGCTGTAGATAGCTGCGTATTACCAGGTCAGCGACCTTATCACGTTCGATCTCGGTCAGCTCCCGTCCGAGATGCCGTGCCAGCGCTACCGCCTGATCCGCGTTCGCCAGACCGAGGTTGCCGCCGTCGAGGCGTTCGGCGGCCAAGACGGTGAGCGCTACCGCCCAGCCCTGCCCCACCGGTCCGAGCCGGTCGCTGTCATCGAGTTGAACACCGTCGAGGAAGACCTCGTTGAACGAACTGCCGCCGGTCATCTGCCGGATCGGGCGAACGGTCACCCCCGGTGCGGTCATCGGCACCAGGAAGACGGTGAGTCCGGCGTGTTTGGCTGCGGCGGAAGCGGTTCGGCACACGGCGACGCCGATATCGGACACCCTCGCGCCCGAGGTCCACACCTTGTGACCGTCGAGCGTCCACGTGCCATCGGCGGATCGAGCAGCGCGCGTCCGCACCGCTGCCAGATCGGAACCGGCCTCGGTCTCCGAGAACAGTTGGCAGGCAATGATATCCGTGCGCAGCATCGCCCGGACATAGCGTGACCGCTGCTCGTCGGTGCCCCATCGCTCGATAGTGGGAGCGACCAGTTGTTGTGTCACCGAGAACATCTCGGTGCGCCGTGGCACATCGAAGTCCGCTTCGGCGCGGCGGAAAGCCAGGACGTATGACGGGGGTAGACCGCGGCCGCCGTAGGTCTCGGGCCAGTCCAGTGCGCCCCAGCCCGCGTCGAACTTGGCGCGCTCGTACCGGCGGATCCGGTCGGTGTGCGCGCGCTCCTCCTCGGCATTCCAGCTCTCGAAAACGGCTACCGAATCCGAACCCGAACCCCAGACCGATTCCGCTCGGGGGGCTGCCACACTGCGCAACCAGGCCAGGGCCTCATCGGTGAAGCGGACGAGGTCGGGAAGTGTCTGTGTGGTCACTGATTCACCTCGAAAAGTGTTGTCATGTCACACCGAAAGCACGGTGCAGGCGCTGATTCCGGGCGCCCCGTACACGTGCGTGAAGCCGACCCTCGGCGCTCCGGGTACCTGTCGATCACCGGCCTCGCCGCGCAGTTGGGTGACGATCTCGTGCACCTGACGTAGACCGGATGCACCGATGGGTTCGCCATTGGCGATGCACCCACCATCGGTGTTGACCGGCAGTCGCCCGCCGATCTCGGTGTCGCCTGCTGCGATCATCGACTCCTGCTCGCCGTGCTCGCAGAAGCCGCACTCGGCCATGTGCATGATCTCGGCACCGCTCTCGGTGTCCTGAAGTTGCGCGACATCGACATCGGCAGGGGAGATGCCTGCCTGTTCGAAGGCCGCCGCGGCGGCGTCGGCGCTCACGCTGGTCGGTTCGCCCCCGCCTTGGACGGCCGGACCGAATACTTCGAAAGAGCCGAATCGGCGGGTGCGGTGGCTGATCGCGCGCAACCGGACCGGGCGAGCGTCGAGTCGCCGGACCACAGCCTCGGTGGCGACGATGACGGCGGCCCCGCCTTCGCCAGGGGAGCAGAACATGTATCGCGTCAGTGGGTCGTTCACCATATCGGCGGCGGCGATCTGCTCGGCCGAGATCGCTTCCCGTCGCCAGGCATTCGGGTTCAGGCTGCCGTTTCGGTACGCCTTTTCGGCAACCTTCGCCAAGGTTGTGCCGGAAATCCTGTATTCGCGCATGTATCGGCCGATCTTGGCGCCGAAGAACTGCGTGGTGACCATGAGCCCGGCATCGCCGTATCCCTCGGGCAGTCCCCAGTCGGCGGGGGTCGGATCGAAGGCTCCGCGTGGGTGTTTATCGAATCCGACCGCCAGCGCGATCTCGGCGGTTCCGGAACGGACCGCATTGACCGCCGAGAACAGTGCACTGCCACCGGTCGCGCAGCCATTCTTCACGTTGCTGAAAGGTATTCCGGTGAAACCGAGTTCGGCGACGAGGGTGTCGGCGAGTCCCGAACCGTCGCTGCCGCCGAAGGCCACCTCGATGTCGGGCCAGGTCACCCCGGCATCGTCGAGTGCGGCGGCAATGGCGCTGACCGCCATCTGACGGCCGGTGATGCCGGGCTGCCTGCCGAACTTCGACAGCCCGGCTCCGATGATCGAAACTGTTTGTGTCACTGCGCTTCTCTTTGCTGTGGAACGACCGCGAACCGGGGCACCGGTGCGGTGCCGACGAGGTGCACCGGTGCCCGATACAACTCGGTGAAGTCGTCGCACTCGAGGATTGCTTGAATGCGAATACCTTCCGGAAGCTCGACATAGCCCACCGCGAATGGTGAAAAGCCTTCGGCAGGAGGGATATACGGTGGTGACTTCGGTGGGAACCGCTGCACCGTGTAGGCCCACACCACTCCCCGAGTGCTCAACTCCAGTGCGATGGCCGTCGGCTGGACGCATCGTGCGCATATGGTGGTTGCCGGATAGGCGACGGTATTACAGTCCGTGCACCGGCTACCTTGTAGCACCGATGTGTCGTACTCGCCCATGTCGATCTCCTCTTCGAGTCCTAAGGAGCGGCGTTGTTCAGCGACCGACCCACTTCGGTTCGCGCTTCTCGAGGAATGCGTTCACGCCCTCGCGGGCATCCTCGGACTGCAGGGCGTTGCCCACCGCGAGATGCTCCATCACCATGAGCGATTGGATGTCCGCATCCAGACCGCGGTCGATGGTCATCTTCGTGAGCTTCATGGCGAACGGGCTCTTGTCGACGATCGGTGCGATGAAGTCGGCGACCAGGGCGTCGAGTTCGTCCGCCGGCGCCGCAGCGTTGATCAGATCGAAGTCCACGGCCTGCTTGCCGGACAGCAGCTTTCCGGTCAACATCAGCTCCTTGGTCTTGCGGATACCGATCATGCGGGGCAACCGGTAGATCGGACCCGCGCCACCGAAGAGCGCACGGCGAATGTGGAAGTCACCGATCAGCGCGTCCTCGGATGCGACAGCGAAGTCACACGAGATCATCAGCTCGAATCCGCCGGCCGTCACATGCCCCTCGAGAACCGCCACGGACGGCGTATTCATCGAATAGAGGCGGTCGCACACCTTGGCCGAGAGCACCGCGACATCCATCGCATTGGTGCTGCCGACATAGTTGGCAAGCAGTTCGTCCAGGTCGAAGCCTGAGCAGAAGGTATTGCCGCGGCCGCGTAGCACGAGGACTTTGAGATCCGGGTCGCTGTCGACCTCGACGATGATTTCGTCGAGTCGGTGCAGAAGTTCTGTGGTGACAGCGTTCTTCTTGTACGGGCGATTGAGCCACACGCGGGCGACGTCGCCGTCCTTCTCCAACACGATGTGGTCGGTGTCCACCATCTCGAACCTCTTCCTTGAACTTGAACTGGATTCAATTCAGTTTTACCCAGCGAACCGCTCCGCGTCAACAGGAGTGCTGGCGTCGTTTGATCGTTCAGATACCGATCAGGGTGGCGATTCGCGCTCTGTGCGCACGCGAATCACCCTGTATCGCTTCGTTTCCCATTGCCCTGCGGAAGTAGGACTGGGCGGGGTGTTCCCAGGTGAAGCCGATGCCACCGTGCAACTGGATCGCTTCTGCCGCCGCATGAACCGCCGCATCGGTACACACGGCTCCGGCGACCGCCACGGCCAACGATGCCGATCCTGGGTCCTGCGCATAGATCGCCGCCGCATAGCGGGAGGCCGATCGAGCACGTTCGAGAGTGACCAGCAGATCGGCCAGCCGATGTTTGACGGCCTGGAACGAGCCGATGGGGCGACCGAACTGGTGTCGGGTCTGTGCGTAGGCCACGGTCATCTCGAGTAGGCGGTCGACGATGCCGGTGTTCTCGCAGGCCAGCGCCAGGGTTGCCAGTTCGCCCAGCCGCGCGGCGGTCGCCTCGGTGGCATCGACCTCGGTCAGCGCGATCGCCGGACATCGATCGAAGGTGAGATCGGCTCGACGACGCGTGGGGTCGAGTACTCCACGCTCGGTTCGGACGAGCTGTGCGCCCGGTTGGGTAGCGAACAGGCGGCGACCGTCCGGGCATTGTGCCGAAACGACGGCCACATCGGCAGTGCCGCCGCCTACTAGGTGGGTCGCCGTACCACGCAATAGCCACCCTGCCGGCGTCGACTCCGCATGCACCTGATCGGCGGCGGGGGACAAGGTGCTGACCGCCGCCAGCAGGCTGCCGTCGAGAACTCCGGCGAGCAGGTCGTCGCCCTGGATGGGATCCGCCGACAGCAGTGCATGGACGCCGAGGACCGCCGATGTGTACACCGGCGCGCAAGCGAGCGCTCGGCCGCATTCCTCGAGCACGATCCCCAGCTCGACCATGCCGTAGCCGAGGCCGCCGCGGTCTTCGGGGACGGCCAGCGCGGTCACCGACATGTCGTCGACGAGCGACTTCCACAACTGCGGTGAATAGCCGAGGTCGGTGGAAGTGGCCGTTCGCACCTGCTCGATATCGCTGTGCTTGGCGAGTAGGCCGCGGATGACCTCGCGCAGCTCCGACTGCTCCGGTCCGGGTGTCAGTGCAGGTGGATCCGTGCGGGGCCATGGCATTTCAATCGCGGGTGCGGACATCTAACCTACCTAAATTGAGTTCAGTTTGATGAATCGAGAGTATCGCGCCGGAGTCTGGACAAGAAGACATAGACTGAACTAAGTTCATTTCATGAGTTCGGCCATCGAGGGCTATTACGCAACCTTGGACAGCGGGCGACTGGACGACGCGGTGGCGTTACTCGCCGAAGACATCCAGTTCGCGATGCTGCTGCCCACCGGAGTGAACCTGGGACATGGCCGCGCGGCCATGCTCGAATACCTGCAGGGGCGACCGAAGGTGAATCGCAAGCATCGGCTGTTGCGGGTGGCCACCGCCGACGGTGTGGAGTTCGCGCACGGCGCCGTCACCGAGAACGACCTGACGACAACCGGCTACTTCCTCGGCGCGATGCATATCGATGCCGACGGGCTGATCGATCGGTACCAGGTGTCGTTCAGTGCTGAATTCGCGCTGATACCAACAGATTTCCCCGTCGAGGGAGCGGCACGATGACGAATGCGGCGCCGCCGGTGCTGGCCCGGTGGTTCGAATACATGGATTCCGACGACCCCGACCGCGTACTGAGCATGATCTCGGGCGACTTCGCGATGTCGGTGCAGTTCTCCAAAGGCGCGGGGCTGTCCGCCGAATTCGTGGGGGACCGCGCGGGTTTGGTCGACTACTTGGCGCAGCGCGAGAAGAGCACGCTGGTCCATCACGTCGACACCGGCGCGGTAGTGGGTGATTGCGAGTTGGTGCTCGGCCGGACCACCCGTGGCGGAGCGTTCGAGGCTTCCTTCAACGCCACCGCGCAGCTCGACGCGGCAGGCAACGTGCGGCGCCTTCTCATCGCTCGTACCCCGGAAGTGTCCTTTGCGCGCTGACCTCGTCCTGAGTCAGTGAACCGCCGGCCCAGCCATCAGCGGATGTGAACACCAGCGGTCCGTGGACACGTCCCGACAGCGGCCACACCGCCCACCGGGACATGCTGCACGCCCCGGCCGGAGCCAGCGACTGGGTGCACGCGGTTCGTCGTCTATCGGAAGGTCAGGCGTGCGGGCCGGCCGGCCGACTGCACCGCCCGGTGCACACCGGGGCTGGGCGTGGCGCCGAAACTCATCGGTCGCGCGACGGGCGGTCCGGATGTTGCGACCACGGCGTGGCCTTGGGTGGCCGGTCCGAGAATGGCGTCGAGCGTGCGAATGGCTCGGGTATCCGAAACCCGACCTCGGCGACCTCGGCGCGCAGGAGCGCCAGCTTCTCGACGTGCGCCGTCCATATCTCGTCGACGCCCGACCCGAGCACCGTACGCATCCGACCGGAAGCGGCGACGCCCCACACTGCGAGGCGCATGCCCGCCTCGTGGGCCAACCGCACGAAGTCCTCGGACAGCAGCGGGGGAGGGACGGCCAGACCGTTAGCACCGGTGCGGCGCGCGTCCTCGACGAGGGTGTCGATACCCGCTGCCCCGGATCGCACCGCGCGAGCCATCCAGCCGAGGGCGCCGCGAGCACCCGAGGTGGCCGTCGTCAGGGAGTTGATCAACATCACGCGGTGGCAGTCCGGGGCCAGCTCCGCAGCCGCCGTCAGTACCCGCTGATCGAATGAGTGCAGTTCGCCCCGCATACCGTGACCCGCGAACATGGCGACAACCTCGGCCACTTTTGTCCGGACCTCCTCGTCGGACCAGCGCGGACCGGCATTCACTTCCACCGCCAGCGTCGCATCCTCGAACGCTGCCGACCGGCACACGGCATCGAGGGCAGCCACGTCCTCAGCCCCCCGGCCTACCCGCACGACGATCGCGTGCAGGCCCAGCGCGAGCGCATCCGTGTACGCCGAGGGATCCGCGAGCCCGTCTGCCCCGAGTTGCACGGCGATCCGCGGCCCTGCGGCTGGGGAAGGCCGCGCTGCCGCGCCGTCCGGCTCAGCAGGACGCGACCGCCCTGCACCAACCGGATCGGTCGCCGCCTGCTCCGCCGGACCGGAAAGGTCCTGGGGTGACCGGTGATCGCCCGCGAGTGCCGCATCCAATTGCGGCGCGCGGCGATCCCGGACGGTGTCGACCACCCTCGCCCGAATGCGGTGCAGCACGGTCGGGTTGTCGACCGAAGGCCGATCCGGTTTCCTGGGCAGCTCACCACCCCGGCCGGCAAGACACCACGCTGCGGACTGCAACGACTCCGACGGCTGCGCCGCAAAGCCCAGCGCGTAGTCCAGGTACCCACCGTCGCCGTCGTAGGGGGCCGACATGTGTGGGAAACCGCGTTCTGCACGCACGCGCGTCGCAGTGGTGTCGGTTGCCTGATCGGTCCCGAGACCGAATGGCCCGTCACCGAGCGACCGCGCCCGCATGCCGGGTGCATCCGCGCCGAACCCGGTAACCGGGTCGCCGGATAGTGCCACTATCCAGCTGTGCCGGCAACTGGCATCCGAGATGCTGTCGAACCGCCTGCCGCGACCGGGAGAACCGACCAACACCCGGTGCTCGAATACCCCATCCAGTCGCCCGCCCACGGCCGCGTCGCATACGGTCGAGGTTCCGTATCTGGCGGCGAGCACCGAAAACGTCGCCTCGCTCACCGCGCGGAGGGCCAGGACGTCGCGCGCGAACAGTCTCCCACCGGCCTCCGCCAGTTCGGGCCCGGCAGCCCAGGCTTCTGTATTGTTGGCGGGCGCCTCGTAGCCCATCCAGCACACCACGGCCACCTTGCGGGAGCGGTCCGCGCGCACCAACTCCTCGTACAGATTCCGCGCATTGTCCACCCGACTGGGCGCCGACTGCAGCCGCGTGTTCACACCGTCCACATACCAGACCACATGCTCGGCATCCTCGAGTCGGCAGTTGCCGATGACGAACGTGCCGGATCCGTTACCGCCGAACGTCTCCGGGCCCAACCCCACCGTGGACACGATCGGTGCGGGAACGTCGCGGTGCACCGTCACCGACCGAGTAAGTGACTCATCGACGGCGTAGAGATTTCGGAAGACCTGGCGTTCGGACCGGCTGGCATTCCTACTGCCTCTGGCATGAATAGCGGAAGTGGTGGCGAATCGCCACCAGTCGTTCGCGTAGTCCGCCACCTCGGACGGAATACCCGGGGCGTTGCCCAGGATCTCGGGGTGGACCGCCACCACGGCGCGCCGCTCGTCGGACGATAGTCCGTTCCACCACCGCCTATTGTCGACGGCAAGTTGAGCGGCTCTCGTGAAGTCGTCCGGTAGACCTCGGTGCCACAAATCGCTGGGCTCGGTTCCGCGGTCGCCGCGCTTGTCGATCGCGGTCCTCGCGAGCACGTGATCCGCGTCGGTTACGCGCAATATCGGCTTGCCCGAGTTCGGATCCCGCGGCAGCACGTCATCGTAGGCAGACTCGGTCCGCTCCCGGCGTATGTAGTCGGCAAAGCGAACCGGCTCGTTGTCGGAATCATCGAAGGTCACCAACCGGTCCAATCGACCGGCCAGGATGTGGCCCATATTGTCCAACGAATCCGTCGACGCCTTGACCCGGTCATCGACATACCGCAGGAATTCGTCATCGATGGTTTTGCCGGCTGCGAATGGCGCACGCTCAACCCGCTGCGCGACTGCACGTGCCTGCGTCAACAACGCCACGCTATGGCCTGCATCCCCGGAAGGAAACCGGCACGAGATTTGCACACCGGGCAGCTCGATCGACCTGGCGGGACTATTCGTCTGCGCAGCGACCCCGTAATAGATGTCCACGGACGCGGCGACATCCCGCAGCACGTCGCCCATCGTCTCGAGATTCGATTCGCCGCAGACCACTACGGTGCCGACGGTGTGCGTAACCGATTCGTGCGCCAGCGCCTTCTTCGCCGACCGGCCGCCTTCCCCGTGTACGACCAACTGCCGTTCCGGACGGAGCCGGGCGCCCGCAACCGCATCGCCGCACAGTGCCGCCATATCCCCGGCCAAGCGGTGACCATCGGTCCCGGACCACACCACCACCCTGACCGACCGTTCCGGGTCCTCTCGCACGGCCACCTCATAGTGGTTGCACGCCAACTGCATTCGCTGATCCAGGCGTCGCAGATCGCGATCGGAGCCGTCCACATGCCATGCCTCCGCGACCGGGTCGCCGCTGCCGAACGAGATGATGATCGACCCGCCGCTCGGGTCGTCGGCATCGAACGACTCGAGCAGTACGGTCGGTGCCGGCACACCGGGCGTCTCCACCGCCGCGGCCAAGTGACCCGCCCGGATCAACAGGTCCTCGACATTCAGCAGATACTCCCGCAACCGCTGCTCGCGCCGGGTGGGCACAGTTGTCGCCGCCGCGTCCTCGAGTGCGGCCCTCGCCTTCGCAAGCGCCCTGCGGTTGGCCTGATCGCGCACATCGCGCGGGAATCCGCCTGCCTTACCGACGAACTCCGGCCACACCCGCACCAGCGCCGCCAGGTCGTCCACGCCCAGCGTCCGCGCGATCCGGCTGTTCTCGGCGGCGTGAGCCGCACATGCCTCGGCGGCGACCGCGTGTTTCGCGGCAGATCGCCGCTGCCACCGGTACACCAGATCCGCCGGCGTCGCCGCCGGCCCCCAATGCTCACGCAACACCCGCTCGGCTCGCTCTCGACTGTCGAAATCTCGATTGCCGCCGGCGTATCGCCCGCGCTCGGAGTCGATGGGGCGCGCGACCACCCCGCGGCCGGCTCGACGGCGATCCACCGAAGCGAGGGTGTCGCCGCGTCCGGCGGTGATCTGCGCGACGTTGGCCAGCGCTTCGGTGGGCAGCCCGGTCGCCGGGTCGCGGAGCAGATAGCCCTGATGCACGGCCTCGACGCCGGCGAAGTCCGGCGAGTCGGGGAACTCGGCGCCGATTCGTTTGCCGCCGAATGCCTCGGCGGCGGGATCAATGCCGAGGCCGAGCCGCGGGTTGAAGCGGCTCCACGCGCCGGGCTCGTCCGCTCCGAACATGGTCACCAGATCGCGCCACGATGCGGCGACATAGACATTGTCCGTGCCGATGCCGAGTTCTGCGGCATGCCGGACCGAGGCTGCTCCCGGTGAGCCCGAGGCGGTTGCCGAGCGGACCATACCGGCGAACCCGCCGTACCTGCCCGCATAGAACATCGTCACCGAACCGTAGCTGTGCCCGTAGATCCGGATGACGAGCTGGTCGGGGGCGGCGGTTCCGGCGCGAGTTCTGGTGGCGTGGAATGCCGCGATGTCGCACAGCAACCGACGGCCGCCGACGCGTGCGCGGCGTCGAAACGCGGCCTTCGCATAACCGGTGTTCACCGGCCCGGCCGGCGCGTCGTAGCCGATCCAGATGATCGACGCCAGCTCGAGCGACGGATCGACCCGCAGCGTCTCCTCATACAGGTTGCGCAGCGGCTTGAACTGGTAGGCCAGCGAGGAGGACGTCGTATTCGTACCGGGCACATGCAAGTTCACCGTGTGCGCGGTGTCCACATTGCCGAGCGCGACGACGACCTTCCCTTTGCCGTTGAAGGCGGTGGAGTCGTAGGACAGGAGGTGCACCGGCGGACTGCCCGGTATCTCCGCGGTCTGTCGGTCCAACTCTTGCAAATGATTTCGGGTAAGGATCAGGTTTGCGAACTGTTTCCGCTCGGCGTCGGTGAGGTTGGTCCGCAACCAGTTGAGGAGTCTCTGGTCCGCTGGCTTGCGGGCTATGAACTCGCCGAGATCGCGGCTGATCGACAGCCGGTTGGCGTGGTCGCGGATCGTGGCGGGAAGGCCGTCGGCGTTACCGATCTGGTGTGGGTAGACCTGGATGAGTGCCTGTTGCGAAGTGCTCAACTCACCTGGTTCGGTGGGGTCGCTCAGCGCGGTCCACCACTCGCGGTTCTCGGTCGCACGGCGTTGTGCGGTGTCCGCGGGCAGGCGATCTCCCCAACGTTGCAGCCTATCCGCGTCGTCGAAGCCGCCCGCGTGTAGCGCCTCGTCGGCCAGCCGCTGCTGTTCGTCATCGAAACCGTGATCCACAGGCAACGAGCGCCAGCGGTACGCCGGGCCCACATCCGCCCGCGTGAGGCCGGTGTCGTTGTCGTCGCCCGACCGCCTCGGCTCCTCGGGCCCGGAGGTCGCTGGATCAGCACCGGGCTGGGCGATGGGGTCGCCTCCACCCGGCTCGTCAGCAGGCGGCGCGTCTTGCGACAACCGGCCGTCGGGTCGATCCGCGGTTGCCGCCGAGGAATCTCGACGGCTGCCACTGGACGGTTTGTCCGACTCCGGTGGGTCCTGCCGGTCCATCCAGTCCAAGACCGCGTCCAGACATTCGTCGGCCGTATACGTTTCGGTCTCCACGAGATGCTGTCCGCGCTGGAATCCGCTCGTGTCGATACCGTTTTCGTCTACGGCCGGCATTCCCACACGGGTCGCGATCCGCCCCGCAACGTGTCGGACGATGTCGACCGCACGCAAGGCGCGCACGGAATCGTCGGGTTCGAAGGTGGCAGGCGACGTCGCCGGTCCGAACCGGTTGACCAGGAGTTGGCGTTCGGCGGCTGTGAGTTGGTCGAGTGCCGTTTGCAGGTCAGCGGGACTCGCCGCGGCCAGCGCGGTGGCCAACACCGCCTGCGACCGGTCGTGTTCGGCCGCAAGGGCGGTCACCGATCGGAGCGCGGCGATGAGCGCCATGCTGCGAATCACCGCGGTATTCGCTCCCGCTCGCAGCCGATGTAGCGCGCCCCGATGAGCCGAGCTGAGCCCTTGGACAGCGCGTTCCATCTGCTCTGGGCTCGCCGCACCCAGCAGTTCGCGCGGATCCGGCTGGTCGGCGCGCGTCAAGGCGGCGTACATGGCCGCTCGGAAACGGTCGGACTCGGATGTCGTGGACGGCGGGCCGGCAGGACGGCTCGCCGCCACCAGCCGGGCCCGCTCATTTCTGACCTTGCGGCGAACACTCGCCAGATGCGCCCGCACATCACGCACGGAAAGGTCGACTGCTGCCGCTATCTCGTTGTGTGTCATGCCTTGCCGCACCCGAGCGAGTACTTCGGTCTCGCAGGCGGTGAGCGGGACCGAGCCCGGCGTGTTGTCGGCGGGCCACTCCGGGATCATGTCCGATGGTTGTTCGCCGAGTTGGTGGTCGGGGTGTGGTTCCCCAATCACCTCCCGCGACCAAGGCGTCGTCTTGCCCGGTGTGGGGCGCCGTGGGGGCTCGCCCGGTTCGTGTGGTCTGCTGCCGATCCAGCCGTCCGGCTCCGGGCTGCCCTCGCCTGGCTCCTCCTCGCTGCGCTGCGCCGATGGCTGATCCGGCTCCGCCCTCGTCGTGGTCCACGGTGTCAGTGGTACCGGGTCCTGCTCGCTCGCGATCGCATCCCCGGATCCATGCTGGGCGTCCGACTGCGAATCGTCCTCATGTGGTCTGCTACCGATCAGGCCACGCGGACGACCCGAGGCCGGTGGATCCTCCTGCGGCGGAAGATCAACTTCGAGATCCGGCGTGACCCGCGGCGGACGTCCGGTGGTGACGTACTCGTGAATCGCCCACTGTGGCGAACCGACCGCCACGCCATGAATGTCCGCCTCGGCGAACCCGATAGCAAGCGCCTCCTCATCGTTGAATACGGTCTTGGCTTCGTTACCGAAGGCGTACCGCGGCAGTCGAGCGAACCAGGTCCACCAGTGCTCGTCGATCAGGCCGAGACTCGACAGCTGTGAATGGGTCTGCGACAGGACCTGTCGCAGGTTCTCCGAGAGCCCCTCCTTGGCATCGATCGCATGGATGAATTCGTGGACGGCGTCGTGGTGGAATGGTCTGTCGCCGATCGGATTGACCCCGAGTTCACGCGACCGGATACCGAATTCGACAAACTGCGCTGGCCTGGCCGCATGGTGCAGGCTGAAATGAATCTTCTGGGTTCGACCCGCCGCCGCTACGCGATCTACATACCAAGACGTTCTGGAACTGGCATCCGTATCGCCGAGGTAGTCGATCCGCAACTCCCGGATATTGGTCCGGTCCGGGAACCTGGTGAACATCTCATCCAGCCCACCGAGGATCTCCTCGACGACATCGGCGGCTACATCCGGATGGTCGAACCCCACCATCGTGAGATACGGATACTTCAGATTGAACGCCTCGACCAACCGCGCCTTTGCCCCCGCATCCGCACTGA
Organism: Nocardia sp. CA-107356; assembly: GCF_050946365.1. Lineage (NCBI taxonomy): Bacteria > Bacillati > Actinomycetota > Actinomycetes > Mycobacteriales > Nocardiaceae > Nocardia > Nocardia sp. CA-107356. The sequence goes on from NZ_CP191992.1 coordinate 3,013,543, forward strand.
GCCATTCGACATCGAGCCCCGCACGATGCAACGTGTCGCTCGGGGTCGGCACGGCGTGCCGTTCGATCTGCGACAGCGCTGCCAAGTACCCGCTGTGGATGCCGAGGAGCACATCTCGGTGTTCTTCGGGAGCCGGAAGACTTTCGATCCACGATTCGAGGTAGGTCACCTGCTCGCGAATGCCCTCGACCGCTCTCCTCGGCAGGGCATTGTCTTGCCATACGTCACGACCGTCTATGCGCCGCACGAGCACCGCCGCGAACACGCTGACCGACGTGGCGTCGAAATCGGGCTGGGAACGTCCGGCCATCACCGCGTCGTCCGGGCCCGCACTCCACTGCCGCCCGGTCCGGTTCGGCCTGGTCACCGCGTCGAACAGGCTGAGCCGCACGGCCGAGGCCAGGACTTCCGGGGGCAGGACATCGAAGCTGTCCCCGGGCCGCCCGTGGGGCGTGCGTTCCCGATAAACGCGGTCGTCCTCCAGGTTCAACATCGCGTGGGCGACCGGAGCACCAATGATGGCGGCGACCTCGGTCTGCAACACCTGGACAAGCGCTTTTATCGGATCGCCATACGTCTCCGCGAACACCCGCACGCCATTGTCGAACGTCATCTCCTCGACTCGCACCCCCGGCGCATCCTCCACCACGAACCGTTCCGCAATTCCGGATTGCAGGCCCGCCAGCACCAACTCCTCGAACCCGGGACCAGCGAACGCACGCTCACTAGGTGAGTCCTCGAACGGCCTGCTACCGATCAGCCCACCCGGACCTCCGTCGCCCGCCTCGGGATCACTGCTCCGTACCGGCCTCTGATCCTGCTCCGCCACCACCTCGGCCCACGGAGTGAGCGCAGCCGGACCCCGTTCGGTCGCGGTCATCTCGCCCGATCTCCCCGAGTCGAACACATCACGCAGCCGCGCAACAGCATCGGCGAGAACCTCACCCACGGTCGCGACCGGCAACGCGGCGCGCTCGGCGGCATCGGCCAAAGGCATGCCCTCCACCAGATGCAGCATTACCAACCGCTCCGCCGCGCCGGGGTCGGGCATATCGGCCAGCACGGCACGAACCGTCACCGCGAAATCAGCGTCGGAAAACCCCGTAGAGGCAGCCGGATCGGCCAATTCGCGATTCGGGGCCCCATCCTCGCCTGTGATCGGCGCATCCAACTGTTTCACAGGCCGAGCCAGAATCTCCCGCGCCAACGCCACATCGGCCACTGTCGAACTCACCGCGCGCGCGATCTCCGCATCGTCGAGAACCTCACCCGCGGCAACCATCCTCCCGATCTGCGCTCTTACCGTGCTGACCTTCTTGAGGGTGGGATTGTCGAGATCCGGGAACGCGCGCGCGAGGTGGTATCGGAGAATTGCGCTGCTACCGCTGGCCCAGGCATGGGCGGCGAACGAGGTGGCGGGGGCGTGGTTGTCGATCGCGCTCAGAATCCCCATCCACGCGGCCTGCACCGCCTCATCTCGGATATCGGGAAGTACGCGCCGCCCCAACGCATTCGGAACCCACGCAAACCTGGCGCAGATCTCGTCCCGAACTTCCCGTTCTTCCGGTGAACCCACCTGACTGACGACATACCGATTGAACAGAGCTTCTTCATCCCGATCACCCGACCGCTCGAAACGATCCCCATAGAATCGCTCGACCGCCTCCAGTAACAGATCACCACCGACACCCAGGGCCCCACAGAGCTGCCGCAACTTCCTCAGCTGCGGACGAAACCGTTGGTTTTCGATCTGGGAGATGTAGTCCTGATGAATCTGCGCTCGGCGCGCAAGCTCGCGCCCCGACATACCTACGTGATTGCGCAGAGCCGCAATCCAACTTCCGGGCAACCCTGGGTCGTGCGCGGCGGGTTCGATATCGAGATTGATATCCGAATAGAAGTGACGGGCCGCTGCCCGAAGTAATTCGTCATCGACCCCCAGCACGTCGCAGATCCGCCGGAATACCGCGAACCTCGGCCTGTTCCTTCCGGATTCGATCCTGTAGAGATGACCCGAGCCGGACCCGATCGCCTTCGCGACCTCGCTCTGGGGCATATCCCGGTCGTGTCGCAGCGCCACGATCCAGCTGCCGGGTGACGCGGGATCGTGCGCGGCGGGGTCGGGATCGGGATTGATATCCGGATAGAAGTTGCGAGCGGCGGCGGCGAGCACATCCGGCGCAACTCCCAGTGCCCGGCAGATCCGCCAGAAGACGATCGAGGTCGGAGTGTGTCCGCCCTCGATTCGGCTGGCAGATGTTTCCGATATGCCCGCGGTCCGGGCCAGCTCGGCCTGGGACACATCCCGGTCATAGCGCAACGCCGCAATCCAGCTTCCGGGCGATCCAGGGTCGTGCACGGCTGGGTCGAGGTCGAAGTCGATATCCGGATAGAACTTGCGAACCGCCTCCGCCAGCGCGTGCTGCCCTACCTCCAGAACTCGCGCAATCCGCAAGAACAGACCAGGCCGCATACGCTCCCCGTTCTCGTGGACCCCGATGCGTACCGGGTCCACACCGACCGCATGTGCGAGGTCCAACTGGGTCATGCCCTTGCTGTTACGAACAGCGCGCACCCAGTCACCCAGCAACTCATGGGCAGCCACATCGGTGTCCAGCACAACATCTGGATAGAACCGTTGGACAGCCGCGGTCACCGCCTCGTCATCGAGCCCGAGTGCTCGACAGATCCGCTGAAAGGTGCCGATCCGCGGCTTGCGCTGTCCGCTCTCGATAGTGGACAGTGCGCTGTTCGCCAGGCCCGCCGCTTCGGTGAGCTGTTTCCGCGTCATTCCGCGCTCGAGTCGCAGTGCCTCGATCCACGCGCCCCGCGCAGCGTCCAGCTGTGAATCGGCCGCCGAACGCGGCCTGCTACCGATCAGCCCACCCGAATCCGGACGATCCGCATGCGGCGGAAGATCGACGTCGAGATCCGATGTGGCCTGTGGCAGTCGCCCGGTGGTCACGTACTCATGAATCGCCCACTGCGGCGAACCGGCCGCCACACCATGGATATCCGCCTCAGCGAACCCGACAGCGAGCGCCTCCGCATCGTTGAGTACCGTCTCGCCTTCGTCGACGAAGGCGTATCTCGGCAGTCGAGTGAGCCAGGTCCACCAGGACTCCTCGATCAGGCCGAGATTCGACAGCTGTCCCCAGGTCTGCGACAGCATCCGTTGCAGGTTCTTCGACAGCCCCTCCACCGCATCGATCGCATGAACGAACCCGTGCACGGCGTTGTGGTGAAACGGCCTGTCGCCGACCGGATTCAATCCGAATTCGAGAAACCGGATTCCGCGTGTGACAGTCAGTGCCGGGTTGGCCGCATCGCGCAGGCTGAACCGCATGCTCAGGGTTCGGCCTGCCGCTGCGGGGTCGGCATAGTTGTGTGCTCTGGGGCTGGTGGCCTCCCAGTCGGTGTAATCGATCCGCAGTTCGCGGATATTGGTCCGGTCCGGGAACCGGGTGAACATCTCATCCAACCCACCCAGGATCTCCGCGACGACATGAGCGGGCACATCCGGATGATCGAACCCCACCACCGTGACGTGCGGATAGTTCAGGGTGAACACCTCGACCAACCGCGCCTTGGCCTGCGCTTGCACGTCCAGCCCGGCGCGGTGCACTCGCTCGCCGAAGGTATGTACGGCGTGCCGCTCGACTTGCGCCAGCGCTGCCACGTACCCACCGTGGATATCGAGCAGCGCCGTTCGATGTTCCTCGGGCATCGGAAAATTCGAGATCCACGTTTCGAGGTGCGACACCTGCTCCCGAATGGCCGCGACCTCCCATGTCGGCATAGCGTGGTCCAACCAGACCGCACGACCGTCGATACGCCGCACCAACAACGACGCGAACACACCCGGCTGCGTGACGTCGCCGTCGGATCCGCAACGTCCGCCCATCACCTCGTTGTCGGCCACACTCCACTCTCGTGCCGTCCGGTGAGTCCCGGTCACCGCATCGAACAAGCCGAGCCGCAAGGCCGATTCCGAGCCCAGAACCTCCGAATCCACAACCTCGACGTTGTCCCCGGGCCGCCCAGGGGTGAGTTCCCGATAGACGCGGTCGTCCTCCAGGTTCAGCATCGCGTGGGCGACCGGAGCACCCATGATGGCGGCGACCTTGGTCTGCAACACCTGCACCAGCGCTTTTATCGGATCGGCATGCGTTTCCTTGAACACCCGCACGCCATTGTCGAACATCATCTCCTCGACCCGCACCCCCGGCGCATCCTCCACCACGAACCGTTCCACAATTCCGGATTGCAGGCCCGCCCGCACCAACTCCTCGAACCCGGGACCAGCGAACGCACGCTCACCAGGTGAGTCCTCGAACGGCCTGCTACCGATCAGCCCACCCGGACCTCCGTTCCGGCCGGTCGCCGGCCGGTTGTCGAATCGCTCGTCGTCTGCGGCGTGGGATCGTGCACCCGCATCGCTGTCATCGGCGGATGCTGTGCCAGCCGTCAGCGGGTCCCGCGACGGTGTGAACTCGATACGGGTGCCGCTGATCACGGCCTCCCGCACCGCCGGATCGGTTTCCATCGTGTCGGCCACGGCGAGTATCCGCAGGTAGTCTTCCTCTTCGCCGCGCGCCACCACACGTCCGTCCTCGAGCGATACCTGGGTCCGTGACGGCTGGATCGCCAGAGGAGAGTGCGGGTCGGTGTTCCGTGCGGCGTGTACGAGCATCCTTGCGCTGTTTTCGCGGGTGTACGGCCGCATCAGGCTCTGCAACCCGCGGGCCGCCGCCCACGCGCCGGGCACATCGTCGAGGATGGAGGAGAGTCCCGCTACCCAGTTGTCGATCGGCACCTGGGCACCGAGAGGCTGTTCGACCAGGTTGAATCGATCCGCTGAGTCGCGGTAGTCCGCCAGCTCGGCGAGGAACCGACCCACTCCGCTGGTCGACGGCACCGCGACCGGCACACCTTGCTCGATCGCCTCGATCGCGACCCCGCCGAATCCCTCGGCACGCGACGGCATCACGACGATGGTCGCCGCGCGGATATCGTCGCGCAGCCTCGCACGGCTCATCGTAAATGGCCTCACCTCAACCGCATCCAGGTCACCGACCAGCCAAGCCAACCTGGCCCGGGCCGCTTCGACGCCGCGGTTCGGGTAGCCCCGCACCACCAGCCGCACGTCACGCCCCTGCGCGCGCAGCCGCTTGACCACCTCGGCGATCTCCGCAGTACCCTTCAGCTGGTCGTCCACACGGCCGAACAGCAGAATCCGCGCCGGGGCACCGGGTGCGGGCTCCCGGGGCTGCTCGGCTATCTCCATACCCGGCTGCAGTTCGTGCACCGAGCCGTGCCCCGCCATGACGGCCGCCGACAGCGCATCCGTGGCCAGCACCGGCCCCAGGCCCGTCACCAGATGGGCACGGCGCGCCAGGTAGATGCGGGCTGCGATCTTTGCGCGACCACGTTCCGGATTGTTCCTGAGGTTTTCCCACAGCATCGGGGTCAGGTGGTGGGCGCTCACGAGTTTCGCGGCGGGATACCGGGTCTGGGCCGCCAGCGCTGCTCTGAGGCCGCCGTCCTCGGCGTGCACGATCACCAGATCCACCGACTGCGGCAAATCGTCCGGACCCCCGCCGTGCCCGTTCCGTTGACCCGGTACAGCGACACCGTCGCGGTCGCTGTACACCAGCACACCCGAGACCGCGGAACCCGGCGCGATCTCGTCCGCCCAGACGATCACCTCGTGCCCGGCCGCCGCCAGCGCTCGACACAGTGCCACGTTCAACGTGGCCATACCGGTTCCGCCGCTGCCCCAAACACGGCAGCACACCAGAATCCGCTGCCTGGTGAGGTCGAGGCGAACCCGATGCCGGACCTGGCCCTCCGGCGGGGGATCAGCGGTGTCGACGTCGATGCGGCCGTCGATGTCGGCCAGCTCGCGGCGCAATTCCTCCGCCGTCACACCGGGAGCGGGATCGGTGGCGTCCGGTCGGGTGTAGCCCAACTCGGCGAGCAATCGGCGCCGACCGTCGGCGTCCTTGGACGAGGTCACGACGAATACGGCATCAGCCCCGGCACGGGGCAAGGTGAGTTCCGCGAGACGCGCTACCGCATCGATGATGTCCTCGCGCGCCCACGCGGCGCCCGATTCGGGCAGTCGCGCGGCAACGGCGTCGGCGAGGGTGCCGGCGTCCGATGTGTCAGCGCCCGGCCCGATGACCAACTGCCAGCGGAAACCGCTGTGCTCCTCCCGCATCTCGGCTGCGTGCAGCCGGGAGTCACGATAGGCGTCCAGCGGTGTATAGCCGGGGTCGCGCGCCAACCGGTCGGCGATCTCCCGCGCCTTTGCGGCGTGGTCGCGGCGCATATCCCGGTTCGCCAGCAGCCACCCGTCCGGCGGCCGGTATCCGCTGTCGGGGTCTGCGAAGCCGGCGCGGCTACGCAGTCGGTCGATGAGGGCCTGGTCTTCGGGGATGTCGGTGCCCGCGCCGTCCCGGTCGGACCGGACCCACTGAACGACCGCGTCCGGCTCCGACAACGTCTGCAGGCCCGCGGCGGCCACCCACCGGCCAACGCGCATCGCCGTCTCGAACTCGCTGCCGGTGAGCTCGCCCCACCGCTGCCGCATCTCCGCCACGGCCGCCGGCGACGCGATCATCTGTGTCCCGGTCCGCACATCGAATCCGATGCCGCTCACCGCGAATCCGAGCACCCGGGCGGTATTCGCGGCACAGCCGTGCGCCAGGGCACGGGCGTGCAGCAGTTCCGCCGACCTCACCGTGTCCTGGCTCCGCGGATTGCCGCCGTGCCGCCCGCCGCCGTGCGCGAGATCGGCCCAGGCGTCCGCGATCATCGCCGCCATGATCTCGCCGAGGTCGGCGCCCTGCAGCACCCCGTTGTCCAGGACACGGCGCAGGTCCACGGCCACCGGCATCCCATCGTCGTGCCGGTTCGCCGCGCCGTCCTCCCGCGGCTCGACGGCGGTGTCGTGGCGGGCGGCGTCGTGAACGTCATCAGCGCGACCGGTGCCCGCACCGCCGTACAGCCTCCGGTTGATGAACAGTCCTTCGGCCACCAACCGCACCCCGCGCCGGACTTCCGGATCAGCGAGCTGTTCCGGCGGCACCCGCGATCCGAGCATTTCGGTCACCTCATCGATCTCCCGACCGATCACCTCCGCAGGCAACGGCCGAGACGCTGGGCTCAGCAGGTCATCGGCGCTCCAGTCCGCCGACGCCATATCCCTCGGCAGACCTCGCTCCCCGTCCGGCCGACCCTCCGGATTCCCCGATGGCCGGCCGCCGATGCGTCCATCGGACTCGCGGTGTTGCTGCTGGTCGCGCGCACGATCTCCCGGAGCATCCTCCGTAGGCTTGCTGTCGGCGGTGACCCCGTGCTGGCGGCTGCCGACCTGATCACCGGGTGCCCGTTTCCCATTGCCCGGTGCCCGGGTGTCGCCTGGGTCGGCCTTCATGCTTTTCGCGAGTGTCCGCGCGTTGGCTGTGGTCGCTGCTGCCTGGTGGAGGTGGGCGAGGGTGTCGAGGAGGGGGAGGCTTGTTTTTGTCCGCGCGGCTCGGATGTTGTGGATGAGCCGGCGGGTGTTGTCGGCGGCGGCACTATCGATGTGTGCGCGCACGTCGGCGCTGCCGACGTGTTCCCTGGCAGCCTGCTCGGCCTCGTCCAGTGACATCCCGTGCCGATTCACCAGAATGGCCCGGCGCTCATGTCGAGCGGCCGTTTCTTGTCGCTGTCGGTATTCCTCGTAGCACGACATGACGAATCGTTTCGCATCCTGCGCGCTACTCGATTCGTCACGGCCGATCAAAGCGAATGCCTGCTGCAGCCCCCGCGCGTTCGCCGTGTTCGCTGCTGCGCGAGACAGGTCGGCGAGGCTGCCGGGCAGGCTGATCTGTGCGCGCTCGGCAGTGCGATGCATGGCGAGGATGAGTTCGCCGACACTCTGAGCGGCGGCGTTGTCGATGGCAGGGAGCGCTTCAGCGCTGCCCACGTGTTCCCAGGCGGCCTGCTCGGCCTCCTCGGGTGTCATCCCGTGCCCGTGCACCAGAGCGGTCCGGTGCTGCTCCTGCAGCGCGGCCGTTTGTTGCTGTCGGTATTCCTCGTAGCACCTCATCACGAAACGCTGCGCGTCCCGTGCGATGTCCGGACTGCATTGGCTGCCGGCAACCACGGCGAGGGCCATCCGAAGGGCCTCCGGCGTGGCCGAGAGCGTCGCTTGTTCCTGCCCGGTTTCGGGTGCGGGCTCGGTCGGGTCCGGGGTGTCGTGCGGGCGGCTGCCGATGCGCGCGAGTTCGGCCGACCCGGAAATATCCGACTTGTCGGGCGTGTCCGCGTCGGTCCTCGACGGCAGATCAGGTGTGCCGTCGTCATTTACCGGCCGGCCCGGCTGTATCGAGTTGATTTCCTGCACCAGTTCCGCACTGACCTCGACGTCCTGGAAATGGGGCAGGGTTTCGGCGGTGGGTGCGTTGCGGTGCGACCCGGCGACGAGGTTGCCGTCGACGTCGAAGTCGATGGTCTCGAATCTACGTGTGCCTGCGGGCAGTCTGTCGATGAACTTTTGCTGCTTTTGTCGCCAGGTGTCGAACGGGACGGCCTTGTCCAGCAACGTGCGGCGGTTGCGGAGGTCTTTCGGGCCGTAGTCGGTGTCGGTGTCGCCGTCTCGCGAGGCCGCAAGATCGACTACGACCAGTTTCGGGGCCTCGCCCGGCGCGCTGTCGTTGACCACCAGCACCATGTGGCTGTCGGCGTCGGTGCTGCCTGTGTCCTCGGTGTCTTTCCATTTGTAGACGAGGACTGCGATGCCTCCCGGCCGAGCTTTCAGCGATTCGGCTACCTCGTCCAGCGATCCGGCATCCTCGAGTGGGGCGCCGAACACCTTCTTAATAGCGTCGCGGCGGTGGCCTGCCAGTCTGCTGGACGGCATCGTGATGTCGCGTCCGCTCAACACCCGCAGGCCGGTCACGGCGTTGTTGACGCAGCTGTTGGGGCTGCGGTGGTGGATCCGCACGACCAGGTCGAGCAGGGCCGCAGTAGCGAGATAGTGTGACGCGGCGGCGATAACGTCCTCGGCTACCGGATTCTCGGCTACCCGGTCCGATACGGGGTTCGCCGACATAGGGGCGGCATCCTCGCGGGAGGCTTCGTCGCTGGCGGGTGACTCGGGGGTGCCCTCGGCGGGCAGATGGCGGTTGACCGCTTCGCCCAGGATGTCGCGGGCTGTGGCGGGGGTGATGTCGGAGGCGGGATAACCCAGTGCTTTCGCGAGGTTGTTTCTGGCTTCGGTCACCGCGGGGTCGAGGGTGCGCATGCCTTCGGCGCCGTCGATATCCGCGATCGGCAAGCCGAGTTCGTCGGCGAGCCGATTCCGCAGTGGTGTCAGCTCACCCATCGCCTGTTCGTCGCTGAGCCCCGCGTACCGCTCAACCGTCGCGGGCGCGGTCGCCTCGACCTGCTGCCGCAACGCCTCCACCGCGGCGGGCGGCAGGCCCGTCTGTTCCAGCAGCCTGCGCAGTGGGTCACCGGCGCCGTCCTGTTCGAGCGTGGCGGCGGTCCCGACGACGGCTGAGGCCGGGATCCCCAGCAACCTGGCCAGGCGCGCGGTCTGGTCCGGCGAGTGGTCCGGCTGGCCGATCTGACCGATGTCCGTGCTGCCCTGGTAGCGGAACGTCTCGGCGGCGGCGAGAACGGCGGCCGGGTTGTCGGTGATGTACGCGTGGTGGCGGATGAAGTCGGCGGTGGCGTGGCGGAGCGCACGCTCTTGCAGTTCGGGCACCAGCGAGCGGAGATTGTGGCCGGCCTCGACCAGATCGTTGCGGTTTTCGGGGGTGGGGTCGGTGCGGTGGGCTTCGGCGACTTGTTCGTAGCGGACCGCCGCCGCGCGTACCCCGCTCAGGTGCATGGCCTTGCGGATCAACGCGTCCTGCGGCGAGATCAGCGCCTGCGCGGCCCCACGGTCCCCGTTGCGGGCGGTGCGGTTCTTGGCCTGCTCATGGATGTAGGACTGCTCGGGGACTTCGGTCATCCACACGAACATGCCGCCCTTGGCCTGCACCGCCTCCGACACCGAGATATCGACACCACGCTGTCCCTGCCGGTTGATCACCAGGATCTTGCCCTGCTCACCGGCGGCATCGAAGACCTTCTGCAACTCGGCTTCCCACCCCGTGCCCCACCCGGCGATCCGGTCGGCGTCGACCGCCTCGATCGCCTCCCTGGGCACCCCCTGGCGCACCAGCGCCTGCACTTGCCTGTCGACCAGGTCGTTGCGATGACACAAGATTTCCTGGGACCTGCCCCGGCCCCCCTGCCACACTCTGTGTGCGCCTTCGGCGATAGTGCTCAGCTTGGCGCGGGTGTTCGCCACCACCTCGGGGGCGCCCTCCATCAACCGCTGCTCCCGAGACCGGTCGACCTGGTGCGCTTCCTCCAGACCGTAGATCTTTTCCAGCACGGGGTTGAGGTCCGCCAGCGTGCCCGAGGCGCCGGTGACCTTATCGAAGAACCGGTCCTCCGGGCGTCCCCCCGTGCGATAGATTTCTACCGCGTTGATGCTCTTGGCCGAGTCGGCGTCGGCGCGCACCACGATCTGATGCTGCTCGGCGCTCATTCTGATGGCCTCGGCCGCCCGGATCTCCTTGGCCTCGACGGCTTGAGCGAGGCTCGCCTTGCCCTGCTCGGCGCTCCACCGTGATTCGCTCGAGGTCTTCGGGTTGCGTTGCAGACCGTGTTCGCCCTGATCGATGATGACGATCTTGCCCGCGTCCATCACATAGTGGGTGCTCTTGCGGCAGGTGAACTCGGCGCCAGCGGCCGTCTCGAGCCGCGACAACCCCAGCCCTTCCAACCACTGTTTCCCGCCCGGAAGCGCCTCGACCTTCTCCCGTCCGCCCGGCGTCAATTCCGCCCGACCGTCGTACCAAAAGTCGACTTCAGGGGTTCCGTCGGGGTATACGTCGACTTCTTCGATGATCCGGGTGAGACCGAAATCCTCATGCGACAACGCCCCCTTCTCCAGCGCGTCGGCGAGGAAATCGTGCGCGGCGAACACCTCGCGTGCTGTCGCCTCGGGCGCGGCCTGCTCCACCCCTTCCGATCGGAGAAACTGCCTCTCACCACGGTCGATGATGCCGTCCATCTCATCGATCAACGCTTGGCGCGGCGGCCGGTGACCGGCGTTGCACAGATGCCCGACCGTTTCGCCGGTGGCCACCACAACCGCTGGCCGACCGCCGGTGACCGGCCCGAAACCCTGCTGCTGGTCGGCCCGGAATACGTCGATCCCGAAATCGCTCAGCAGCTGTCGATACCTGGTGAATTCCCGGTGGGCCAGCCCATCGGTCGTCGTCACCAGAAGACACTCACCGTGACGAACTGCCCGCTGCATCGCCGCCGCCATGAACATCAGCGACTTGCCCTCGCCCGGCTTCATCTCCACCGGACGCTTGTCCAGCGCGTACACCCCCTCCGCCTGCTCGACCCGCAATACCATCCCCCCCTGGCACGGCGTCGCTGATCGTGCCGCGTCGAATGATCTCTGTCGTCGCGATCATCGACTTCTGCGCGTCGGTGTCGAACAATCCGGCCTTCAACACCTCGTCGGGCAGGTTGCACAGCCGTAGCTGCTCCGGAACCTGATCACCGGAACCGGCGTCGAAATCGGCCAAGAACTCGACCGCCTGATCGCGAGCGCTCGGCGCATCGGCACTGTCGACCGAATCTGCAGCCGGGTCGGTCGATACCTCGTCGCCCGTTTCACCCGCCGGGATGCTCCGCTCCGCCGCGGGAGTGTGCTCCTCACTCCCCGGCAACCGGTGTTCACCGGCGGCAGGCGTTTGGGGCCCGTCGCCGGTACCCGGGGCCGGGCGGGTGTCGACGGGGGTCTCGTGGCGGGTCTCAGCTGCCGCGGCACTCACCTTCCCGGTGTCGCCGTGTTCGTGATTCCCCGGGGATCGGTGTTCACCGGCGGTAGGTGTTTCGGGCCCGGTGCCGACCGGACGGGCCGGGGTGCTCGTCGAAACCTTCGGCGGCGCCGATGTTTCCCCACCGGCCTCGACCGATCGTGGCGCTGTCGCATTCGTGCGGGCAACCGATTCGGCCCGCTGCCGCCCCTCCACCGGCGCACCCGTCTCCGAGCGCGCCGCCGACCCGGCCGCAGCGTCGAGTCCGACCGAAGCACGGCCGATCGCCTCATGGTGTGGCATCGAGCTCGATACCGCGGGCGACCGCGATTCGCCGGACTTGACCGGCGCGGTGTTCCCGTGCGCGCCGGCCGCGGGTACCTCCGCCCGCTCGCCCCCGGCAGCCACCGTATCCGGAGCCGCAGCCCACGCCGCCTTCGCCGCAGCCCACGCCTGCTTCGATTCCGCGGACACCTCAACCGGTGGGAGAGCCGGTGTCGGCGCCGCGGTGTCCTCGCTGCGCGTGGTGGCGGGCAGGTCGGGCCGGGTGAAAGCCCCACCGCCGTCGGTCACCGCCCCCGCCGGCGCACCCGATCCCGGGTGAGCGGCGGCATGCGCGTGCACGGCCCCAGCGAAACCGCCGTTGAGCAACGGTGCCAGCACGTGATCGAAATGCTCCGGCCAACCGGTCACCAACGCCGCCGCACCCAAACCCGCCACCGCGCCCGCAGTGCCATGCACCAACCCGAGCGCCAACCGGCTGCCCTCGATCCCGGAAAACACCTTCGGTGCGACTCGGCCCGCGACCATGCCGCCCACCGCACCACCGGCACCCGACAAGGCCGCAACTTTGATCGATGTCAGATCGATACCCGTCGGATTCGTACCGTCCGGTCCGATCACGGCCGGGGTTCGATCGCTGGACACGACCTGCAGCGCCTGCACGCCCGCGTCGACACCCACCGGCAGCGCGGCTGCCTTACCCAACGTGACAGGCAACCGGAGTGCCCCCAGCGCCGACAGCCGGGTGGCCGTCCGCGTCGCGCCCGCCTTGAACGCCTGCTCCAGGCCCGCACGCATCACCGCGACACTGGCCCGCCCCTCGACCAGCATCGACTCCACCACCGGCACCGCCGCCACTTCCCCGGCAGGACCAGCCGCGGCGGCACCGGACAGCACACCGAAGATCCGCCACGCCAACTCGATCCCGAAGACGAACATCACGCACAGCGTCTTCTCCGAATCGTTGGCAGCCGCCTGCACCTGATCGGCCAGGGCCAGCGCGTCGTCACCGAGCCTGGCCGCCCCATCCCCGTGCAAACGCAACGTCTCGCGCAGTCTTTCGCCGAGTTCGCCCACCGAATCCTGTTGTGCCAGTATATCTTTCGCGTCCTCGGAATGATCGCTCAGCGCAGCTGCCTTCGCCCGGAACTCAGCAGCCATCCGACGCATCCCGGAAATATCGGCACGCGGCAGCTCTCCACCGAACACCACCATCTCGATCGGACGCCGCACCACAGCAGGCAAACCCTCGAACGAGTTCCGCAGTTCCACGACCGGGTTCGGCGACCACGAACCGTCCACCGGCACCGCCTACCCCGGCCGAGAGGCCGCGGCGACCAGCACCGCATGCAGTGTTTTCGCTTGGATGCCCGCCTCGTTACCGCGCAGCACTACCTCGGCGAACGCGGCGCCGAAAGCCCGACTCACGTCGAATCCACCTGGGGCCGTGGCATCCCCGGTCAACTCGGCTCGCCAGCGCTGGTAACCGCGCACCACCTCGGCGAGTGTGCGGTGTCGCCCCGGCTCCCGACGCAGGTACTCCGCGAGCAGGACGCGCTGTGCCTGTCGGCGCGCGAGACCGCCACCGGCCCCATCGAGCGCCCGGCCGAATTCACCTAACGTGGCCGCGTAGATACCCGGCCCTGCGTCGGTTTCCGCGGTTCCGGTAACTTTCCTCGGCTCCTGCGCGGTCCGCTGGTCGAGAGTGATCGAGCGAACGCGCCGGAAGTCGCGCGGTTCGGAACTCCACCGCACCGTGCCCGATTCGGCGCCGAGTTCTGCCACCGCCACGACATCCAGGGCGATCACCGGGTAGTCGGTGAGCACCCGGTCCACCGCGGCCACGAACTCCCGCACCGCAGACACCTGCAGGCCGGGGGTATCGAATCCGGCCACACGCACACCGTGGTGTTCGGCCAACCTCCGCGCCAGCCACCCGACCACGGGATCGGAAACCGGTCGCCCGTCGGAACCGCGCCGATCACGCCCACGCTGCGGTTCGTCGGCGGGCTTGTTCGATCGCGGTGGGGAACCGTTCCGAGAGCTCGGGGGACTCGGCTGTGCACTCGCAGGCGCGCCGGGTGTCCGGGGCGGTTGCCCGGTCCACGGGGTGTCTCGCCGCCCCACATCGACCGCTGGCCGTGGTCCGGACGCCGTGCCAGGGAGCCGGGCCGTATTCCGCGTGGCGGCCGGGGGCAACACCGGGGAGGACGGGGGCAACACGGGGGAGGACGGGGGCCGGCCACTGGAGCCGCCGGCAGGGTTGCCGGATTTACCACGGTCCGCTCGGCCTGCCCGATCCGACCCCTGGCCTGTCCGATCCGAAGAATCCGGGCGCCGCGGACCGTCCTGCGGCGTGGACCGACCCGTGGAAGCGTCCGGTGACCGCGGGCCGCCGGGCGCGGATCGTTCGGTGGGCTGCGCCCGGTCCGTGGGATACGGCTGGCCTCCCGCTGCCGGCGATGTCGCCGCGGGATCGTCTGTCACAGGTGAGTGCGCGCCGACGAGCGCAGGCGTGCCACCGGGGTCGTCCGGCCGCTGCGGAGCCGGCTCCCCGATGGTCGGGTCCACGTCCCCGGCTGTGGTGCCTACCCGACCGGCAAGGTAGGCGTCCTGTGCCTCGAATTGGCGTGCGGCGTCGATGATTCCGGCGGCCGTGCCGTGCAGGCTCTCCTCCATGTCCCGCACATTGGCCAGCAACTGATCGGCGTGCGGCTCGAACTCCTTGGCGAATGCGAGGCCGATATCGTCGTCGCCCCAGCTGCCTTCGGACTGTGCCAGGCAATCCCGCAAGTCCGCATAGGTCTGCCCCACCCGGTCACCGAGTTCGGCCAGCCGCGCTCCCTGATTTCGCAGACTGTCCGGATCCAACCGAACTTCACCGTTCACCTCCGCATCCCGTCGGTCAGATTCGGCCGCTGCTACGTATCCGAAACCGTCGCTCGAAATCGGTGACGAACACCGACAGCGGCACCGAAGAGGTGGAGCGCTCCACGACGCCATCGTCAGCGACATAGAAAACCGCACGGTCCAAAGCCAGGTCACCGTCCGGCACCGGCGAGCGCACCAACCAGCCCACGCTGATGCGATCGGCCCGCAACCTCGACAGCGAGTATCCGGTGGTGTCGTAACTCCGCTGGCGGATGTGATCCCGGACCAGATCGAGCGCATCCGCTTCGCGGATCCCGGCGACGCGATCGGCAACCAGATCCGCGAGCATCAACTGGAATAGTCCACCGGCGATGTCGACTTCGTCGCCATCGCCGACGACCTGCACCATCGCCTCGCGACTCACCGCGCCCGCCTGCGCCGCCAACACCAACAGTTCGGCGGCTTGCGGGTTTTCACCCGACCGGTCACCCAGCAGGCTGACGACAACTCCCGCAACCGTCGAGACGGTCCACACCGCAGGCAGTGCCGGCGCGCACTCCGGTATCGGAGCGGATTCGCCCCGATACCATCGACCGGCCTCCCACCAGTAACAAAACGACAGCAATCCGGTTATCGCACGCGGATTGAGCACCGGATCCGCCACCCAATCCGGTGCTCCCGCAAACAATTTCGGCATCGCGCCACTCCCGTTGTACACGGCGTCCAAGACCGGTGCGTCCCACACGCCGCCCGACAGCACCGCCCGGCCACCGGGCAGCAGAGTCAACGTCGAGCCGCTGCGTCCCGCACTTTCGAAGATGCCCACCGATGGTCCGATCCGCGGTCCCCGCCTCGATCCGACCGCCACGAAGGCCGCAGCCAGCACCGCCCACCGGGCCCACAACACCGCCAGCTCCGGCAGCTCACCATCCACGGCCACCGCTTGCACACCCGCACGGCTCCCGTCTACGGCAGCCTGCGGTGGCCTCGACTGGCGTTCACCGTGCCCGATGTAAGCCGCCAACCACACCGGCAACCGAGCGCGCGGATAGCGTTCCACGTCAGCCAGATAGGCATCCGGTGCGAACAACTGCTCACCGGGGAACGGCTCCTCCGCACCGTGATCGGGGACGACCTCGACATTGTCCGCGTCGATGCGCACCAGCAACCGCCACCACGGCCCATACTCCGAGCCCGCGGACAGCTGCCGATGCCGACGCACCATCTCCCACACCGCATCCGATACCTGGTACCGAATCGACCGGCTGCCGTCGTCGACCATCAGCTGCGCCGATTCGGCGACCACGGTCATCGCGAACCACGCCGCCAACCGTTGCCACCCGGGCGGGGCAAGCTGGCGCAGCCCATCCGCGATCCGATCGGCCAACGCCGCGAGATCCGCACCGCCGGAACTGGTCACCGCGCACTCCGACATATTCGGAACCACGTATACGCCAGGACCTGAGACATCGAGGGATCGCCCCACAACGGTTGACCCACATGATCTCCCTTCGGAACCCCGCCCGCGCACGACGCCGGTCTATGTCAACATGTGTGAAATGAATCCAGGTATCATTCACATCAGTTGATGAACCTGATTGCACCACGCCCGACGTTGTCTGTCAACGGTCGTCAAGCGATAATGGTTTGCAACCATTCCAGTTGACGGGAAGGCGATCGGTGGATGAAACAGCCTCGACGTTGGCGTCGAAATTGACCCATCTGTTCGATGTCGTGCGTAGGCCCGATGGTCGTGAGTTCAGCAACGAGGAGGTCGCGACTGCGGTTGCTCGTGATCAGGGGGTGAAGATGTCGGGTTCGTATGTTTGGTACTTGCGTACCGGTCAGCGGGACAATCCGACGTTTCGGCACTTGAGTGCGTTGGCTCGGTTTTTCGGGGTTCCTGCTGCGTACTTCTTCGATGATGAGACCAGTCGTGAGGTCGACGCCGAGTTGGGTCTGTTGGCTGCCATGCGGGATGCGGGGGTGCGTGATGTGGCGTTGCGGGCGGCGGGTCTGTCTGCGGAGAGTTTGGCGGCGGTTACCGATGTGATCAACCGTTTTCGCCGATTGGAGCGTCTGCCCGCGGGTCCGTCCGGCGAGCAGTAGCGCGCGGCGACCGGCCCTTCATTGCATTACACCGCTACGACCAAGTCGTGTCGGGTGGATCGATGTGTCAGACCACAATCGGGTTGCCGGGAGCCACATTGCCCATGGGCTCGACGGTGGTGAAAACCGGAATCGTGCGCGAGGCTGCCAAGTAGGGGGTGCCCTCGGTATATCCCGTGCCACTGGCACCGCCGAGCATGCGCACTGCAAGTCGATAATGAGTGGTGCGCCAGCGGAGCAGAGCGGCCGAGAAGTTTGCCATCACTTCCGCCAGCCGCGCCAGTTCGGATCCGGCGATGTCGCCCGAGCGGCTCGCGCCGGTGTAGGCATCGTCGAGCGTGCATTCCCCGCCGGCCAGAATCCGGCCGCGTACCTCGGGCACCGAGTGGTATGCGGGCGAGTCGACACGCTCGGCGTCCGGGCGCCGACACAGCGACTCGACGAGCTTGTAGCTTCGCGACTGGATCGCGCTGGCGCCCTCGGTGAACTGACGAAACGTCCGGAAGGACTCGATCTGCATCGTGGCAAGCATCGAGAGCAGCGGTGCCGCCTCGCGCAGCGCAGTCGTCGAGTTGCTGATGAAGTAGACCGCTCGGCTCACGTCGCTGGCCGCCAGTGCTGCCACGGCACCGCGCAGGTGCATGGCCAGAAGTGTGAAGGTTGTTTCGAAGGTCTGCAGCACCCGAAGAAACAGGTACTCGTCGTGCATGGTGTAGACCGGAAGGATACTCAGCTCGAGCGCACGCCGCTCCGCGAAGGACATATCAGCATGTACGAGTGCGCTGACTTGCTGTGCCCGGTTGACCGGCTCGTCGTCGGTCAACCCGCGGTCCAGTGCCAGGCGCGTCAGCGCTGGCTGGATCGCACGCAATCCGTGCCGAATCCGCTTGTCGACCACATTGCGTGGCGGACGCATCGTCGGCAGCAGGGTGGCTCGGTCCTGTATCGCGGCTAGTTCGAAGGCCAGCACATCCGCGAGAAGTTGCACCGTGCGCCGATCACACCGAGACCGCGCGAAAAGCGCCTGCTCAATCGGGTCATCGATGACCGGCAGCTCGAGCAGCCGCAGCGCCAGGTAAGTCGGGTAGTCATATCGGTTGTCCAGTTTATCCAGCGCACAGTCCAGAAATGCGGCAAGGACTCGTACCGGGGGCCAAGGACCGCCGAGCCGGGGCAGTACCGCGCGGGCCTGGTCGAGCAGTTCCAATGTATCGGTGGGCACGAAGTGCTTGCCGACACTGTGATATCCGCGAAGAACTGCGTCGTAGGGGAATCGTTCAGCGGCCGGCACACATAGCCACGACATGAGTTCGGCGGTGGACATCAGAGCCTTTCTGTCGATGCAAAAGAAGAATTCAGAACGTACGTCGGATATTGCGCAGGGCTGCGCATAGGGCGGTGACGTCCTCGACATTGCTGTAGTAGTGAAATGACACCCGCACCACGTCGTGACGTGGGCTGACCGCGATGTCATTTTCGGCCAGTTGGCGACCGAGTCCGGCGGGGTCGGCGTCGATAATTCCGATATGTGCGCCACGGCGCTCGAGCGGGACGGCGCGCACACGCTCACCTTGGGCGCTCAATTGCTCGCGAGCCAGTTCGCCCAGGCGCCACACGTGATCGCGAACAAGTGCGAGATCCAGCTCACCGACAAGCTGCAGCCCCGCTACGGCGGCATAGCATGCCGGCACAGCCGGTGTACCGGTTTCGAATCGAGTCGCCGATGCCGGGTAATCCAATTGGAAGGAATTGAAAGCAAACGGATCGACTCGCCCGAACCAGCCTGTCAAAGTCGGCATGTGGTCGGAATATTCGGGCGCACGGGCGTAGAGGAAAGCGAGGCCGGGCAAGCCGAGTAAGTACTTCGAAGTACCCGCAACGAGGAAATCGCAGCCGAGACTTCCGACGTCCACGGGATCCACACCAACCGCCTGATAGGCGTCAACGAAGACTTCGGCACCGGCCGCGTGCGCAGCCTGGACCACTTCGACGACCGGCAGCCGCACGGCGTGCTGATAACTGATCAAAGGCACCGAAACCAAGCGGGTTGTTCGGTCGATGAACGCTGTGAAGCTATCCACGGTATGACCGGCGTCTACAACCTCGGCGCCGCACTGCCTCTGGGCACGCCAGACATGGGCAATAGACGGAAATTCGGCTGTTGTGGTGACGATTCGGGGGCGAGTTCGCCAGCTCCGCGTAGAGGCGACCTGGAAGGCGCCGATCGATGCATTGGGAACTACCGCCACTTGGTCGACCCGCGCACCGATCAGTGCCGCAAACCGACTGCGTGCCACACTGATCTGGTTCTCGAATGCCTCCCAAGCTGCGCCGGCACGGGTCATCTCCGCAAGCATCCGAGCCATGGCACGGTCGAGCTCCACCGAACGCGCCCCAAGGCTGCACGTAGCCAGATGTACTGCGCGTTGCAACATCGGAAAGTGAGATCGGAATGCCTCAGGAGATATCGGTCGACTACTCATCGCCGAACTTCCTGGGGAGGATCGGCATTCGGCTGCGCCATCGGCCCGGTGTCCGTAAGGAGACTTCTGACTTCCCACAGTTCGGGGAAAAACCTGTGCGAGATCAGTTTGGTCAGCATTGCGACCGGCGTGCCCTGTGTGCCGGTGGCATGATGTCCGATCAATCGTGCGGTGATCTTGAAGTGCCGCACCCGCCACAAAGATACCCGTTCATCCCATTCGATCAGAGCCTCGGCCAGACGGTGTATTTCGGAGTGCTGCTCGGTCCGATATATTTCGGCAAGGTCGACGCCCCGCTTCTGCACGAACGTGGTGAACGATTTCCCGATAATCCGACTATCCCGCCGCACCGAAAGCCAGCCCGGAGAATCGGATCCAGAACCGTGGCCGAGAACGGTACGGATCGTTTGGAAGTCCCATGGTGACAGATGGCGCATCATCTCCAACTGATCGGTGATGAGCCCCATTGCCAGAGATGCTCGGGTCAACAATGCGATTGCGCTGTTCGGATCGGCATTGTCGATATCGTCGGCCGCCTTGCGTAACTCGGCGCTGGCCAGCTTGAGCCACAACTCGGTCGACTGATGGACGATTTGGAACAGTAACTCGTCACGGTGCACCATCTCGTCCGAGCGACGCTGCAGATCTAGAAGTCGATCGGTGCGCATGTAACGGGCATAGTCGTTATCGCCCTCGCCACCCAATATCTGCTGGGAGTAATCCTTCATCGCAACACCTCGATGCGACACATTGCGTCGATGTGTCGCCGGCAAGGCTGATTTCCGCCGGGTATTTTCCAGGCGATCGAGCCCAGCTCGTTGTCACCTGAAATTGGAACAGCCATACGTGGCGTGGCCCCGGGCGAGGGGGTTCTCTCTACTCGAGAACTGCTCGTGCGGGCAGCTCGAAGATATATCCTGCATCCGATCGGATTCACACCATCCGTCCGAAAGGGGTTGAAATTCATCTCATCCTTCTTGCATTGGAGCCAATTATCGTGCGATTCGGTACCCGGTCTTCTTGCTGCGGGCAAATTCACTATCGGGGCCGATAGGACCGGCGGTGCTCGTAACCGACCGGCACGGATCGGTGGTCCCGTGCAGGCGGGATCGCCCAGCACCACAGGTAAGGGCGACCGGAGAAGTTCTCGATGAGTCCGCGGCGAGCCGGTGCAGCTCCAGCGCTAACGCGCGCAACTCATCGGCATCGACCCACAACGGTTGACCCACATGATCTCCTTCGGAACTCCCGCCTGCGCGTGATGCCAGCCGTATGCACTGCGACCGACACCGGCGATATCGCACCGCGGTCGGTCCCCGCCTGTCGCGGTGCCGGGACTGTGTTGTATTCGCGGACAGCCAGGGTCGTGGCCTCCTCGCTCCGGTGTCGAGCAATGCTGCGGTGAACCGAGGACCCGCCGACGATCGGCCTCCGGTGTGGCTCCTGCCCACTGCCGGTCCTCTCGCGACGACATAACGCACCTGCCAGCATGTCAACATGTGTGATTGCGAGGCCAAATCTCTTCACATCAGTTGATGACCCTGATTATTGCCACGCGTGGCGTGTCCTGTCAACGGTCGTCAGCCGATAATGGTTTGCAACCATTCCAGTTGACGGGAAGGCGATCGGTGGATGAAACAGCCTCGACGTTGGCGTCGAAATTGACCCATCTGTTCGATGTCGTGCGTAGGCCCGATGGTCGTGAGTTCAGCAACGAGGAGGTCGCGACTGCGGTTGCTCGTGATCAGGGGGTGAAGATGTCGGGTTCGTATGTTTGGTACTTGCGTACCGGTCAGCGGGACAATCCGACTTTTCGGCACTTGAGTGCGTTGGCTCGGTTTTTCGGGGTTCCTGCTGCGTACTTCTTCGATGATGAGACCAGTCGTGAGGTCGACGCCGAGTTGGGTCTGTTGGCTGCCATGCGGGATGCGGGGGTGCGTGATGTGGCGTTGCGGGCGGCGGGTCTGTCTGCGGAGAGTTTGGCGGCGGTTACCGATGTGATCAACCGTTTTCGCCGATTGGAGCGTCTGCCCGCGGGTCCGTCCGGCGAGCAGTAGCGCGCGAAGAATTCGACCGAGCAAGGACTGCCATGCGGACCACTGATTTGCGGAAGCGCTGCGAACGGCGAATCGACACGCTCTGGCTACCGGCTCGTTTCGGTATCGGCGAAGTGCGCGAGCGTCTGGAGAGTCATTTGGGCAGACGGATCGAACTCATCCCGATGGCCTTGCCGCCGGCGAGTCCGCTCGGCTTGCTGATCACCGACGAACGCGGGCATTCCGTCATCTACGAGGAGTCCGCCAGTCCGATTCACCGCCAGCAGATCATCTTCCACGAACTCGCACATCTACTTCTCGGTCACACGGGTCAGCCGGCGGGCGATGACCGAAGGCACTGCCTGTTCGTGCACATCGCCGATCGGATCGAGGGACAGATTCTCGCCAGATCCTGCGGATCGACCGAGCAGGAGGCCGAGGCGGAGATGACGGCGACGTTGCTCCTTCAGCGCGCACACCGCGCGAGCCAGCCGGTCACCGTCGCCGCCGATCCGGCGATAGCCGACATCGTCCACCGCTTGGATAACTCACTGTGACCCACGAACCGATTCTCCCCATCTTGCTCACGGCGTTCGCTTGCGTCACTGTCCTGGCCATCAAGGCTCGCGACATCCTTCAGGATCCGGACAACGGGATGCACCGTGCGAGTGCGCTGTTTGCTGGCGCGATCCTGGCGACCATGGCGTTCTGGCTCGAGTCCGATGCCATCGACCACCACACCCATGTTCCGGAAATCGGCATACTACTCAGTGATGTCACGGCGATGCTCGCGGTATGCGCGAGCCAGATGTGGTTCGTGTACCTCACGACACCAGCCGAGATCGCTCGCCGCAGGTCGCGGCTGTGCTACGCGGGGTTCGTTGTCGTCGTCGCCGCTGCTGTCGCGCTGTTCGTCATGTCCCCGTCGACGTCTCCGAACGGTGCACAGTATCGGTATCTGTTCATCTGCTACGGCGGTGTCAGCGCCGTCGCGGCGGTAGTGTTCGGGTTCCGCTACGCCGTCCTCACTGCGAAGCCATGGTTACGCATCGGATTCCGCGTCATCGCGATAGGCGGCATGGTCGTGATGGCGCGACTGACCTTTCTCGGCTACACACTCGTCGTAGTCGATCTCGGCCACACACCCCAGCCGATGTATGCCGCCGTCGACGGGGTACTGACCGTCACCGGATTGCTCATCGTCATCGCGGGCATGGCACTGCCCTCGGGCGGTGAGGCTCTCGAGTCGCTGCTGCACGCTTACCGATGCCACCGAACCGAACGACAACTCAGCGGGCTGAGCTGGCACCTGACATCCGCCACCGGCACGGCGTGCGCTGTGCCCCTCCCCGTCGGCCGCGAATGGAATCCTTTGCGGGACGCCGAATTCCGGCTCTGTCGCCGGGTCATCGACATTCGGGACGCGCAACTAGCGCTGCGCGGGTATGCCGATCCGCAGGTGCGGCGACTGGCCGTCGAACGGTCCGATGCGCTCGGCCTTCCGGACCATGAGCGCGGCCCGGTGATCGAGGCGGCCGTCATCGCGGCCGCGATCCAGGCGAAGCAGGCAGGTATACCGCCTCGGCACAACACGACGATGACCCTGTCTGCCGAACACAGTGGCGCAGACACGCTGCTCGACGAAGCCAGATGGCTCGGACGTGTCAGCCGCGCCCTGCGATCTTCCGAGATGGCGGGTGTCCAGGCAGCGCCTGGACACGAGAACTGAGGCATACCGCCACGATTCGGACCTGACTGGCCGGCTCAGCCGTTGGCGAACGCACGGTCAGCGAGTGCGGCGATGACCGGTCCGACTGTTCTGGTGTAGCTGACGGTGAGGTGCGCGGTACACCAGATTGTCACCGATGATGAGGGGGGAGCAGGCGGCAGTGCAGAACTGTCCACAGAAGCCACAGCACGACTCCCCACCTCGCGGTGGAACATACCCGCCACAACACGGGCTGCCGGCACTGAATTGGGATATCAATCAGATAGAGAGCGCTTCGTGACGATACTCCGCCTCGCTGACCCGGTAGATGACGTTCGTAGCCGGCTGCAACCTTCTTCGGCCCCGCATAATAACGGCCAACTCCTTGGTGGGTAACAATGGAAGGGCGGCCGTCACACACTGAGCACTGGTCGATGGCATTCGCGAAATATCGGTTAAGCTCCGCCGTGGCAGGTAAGCTTTTTGCCCGTTCTCATCGACTAGATAATGGTATGAGGTTGGCTTTTCGCCAATTAGGCCGAAGCCGACCGCGCGAAAGGCGCTACCCTTGAAACCTAAATTCGGGTTCACTGCCGTAATGATAGCCTGTTGCTCAACGGATTCACCGTCCGACAACCTCTGAATACTAGCATGAGCATAACCGTACAACATACTCATGGTGTTTTTCGGCGAGGCCTCGCTGTTCCAGGCGCGAGTGAGCTCGAGTGCGC
This sequence comes from Nocardia sp. CA-107356, assembly GCF_050946365.1. Lineage (NCBI taxonomy): Bacteria > Bacillati > Actinomycetota > Actinomycetes > Mycobacteriales > Nocardiaceae > Nocardia > Nocardia sp. CA-107356. The sequence continues at coordinate 3,037,648 of NZ_CP191992.1, forward strand.
GTCGATGATCGATCCCCGCCGCGTTGAGAATATTCTTCTTATACGTTCGACTGACCGGGGAATAGCTAACTATCGCGAATGGCGAATTAGCTTTGTCTACAAACGCTCCGAAAGCAAGTGAGTCGTCGTCCCTCGCCGTGTGTAGGTAATGAAAAGACTCTATATATGCCCTCGTGAGATCCAAATCAATAGGTCTGAATATCACTTTTCTACCGGTAAACTTTTCCGTGGCTACCGCTCCACCTGCCGCACCTTCAAAGCGGTCATCCATGAGCAGGGGTCCTGTGATTTCCGCGCCAGGCGGAAAAGGTGATAACGTCTCGTCGCCATGCTCGGGTAGCTCGAATTCCTCCTTGCGGTCCGCGTGGAGACGATGAAGCCTTGTTATCTGCTGAGTGGCGATCGCCGCTATGAGATCCATATTGAGATGGACGCGGCCCTGCTCGATCGCGTATTCGAGCACGTCAAGAGCTGAATCAGCAGCGCCTGTTGTTACAAGCTCGGACGCAATCTTCACGACATTATCATTACCTGCGAGCCAAATATCATCCGGCTCATAGCTACACGCAACAATCATCACTTGAACCGCTAGGTCGAACGAGCTCGCCTTGAAGTCGTGCTCCCTTTCGTAGCGATCAACGGTATCGACGGTTATTTCGGTGCTATGCAAACGTATCAGTGTAACCAACGGGTTATAGGGCCACGGTTTATTTGCGGCTGCGTGCAGCGCGCGCGAGTTGCTCATGTTCGCCGGTCTTCCCTTCTCCTGAAAGGTATGCGGTGGTGAAGAAATTCGCTCGCCTGCCGGAAGCGATTACGGACACCGTCAAAGAGGGGAAGTACCGATGGGTGGGGCGGCTTGACCTTACCTCGAGCCACTTCCGTCGCGATATTGGACGATATGTGGCGAAAGATGAACGGATATCGATTTAGGAGACATCGGAAACTGCGTCACCATTCAGTGATGCAAGCCGTGATCCGACGTCATTGGATACTTGATCGAACAGTGGTAGCAGTTTTGGAAATTTCGACACCTTCCTACGGGCGACTACGCAACTCTCTTGATATTCAGAAAATGTTGGCCGAGCATGGTGACGGCCATTCTGTGAGACATGGAAGAATGGAAGTATTTTATCGAGTGCATAAACAAATCTGGCCTCGTCGCAGTCCATCTCCATATATGTTCTGAAGTCTGCGGAGATCGAGGGGGATAGCGTGTCGAAATCGTGCAGCACTTGGACGCCGGCCGCCTCTTTCGCCAAGGCGCGGGTTTCCGACCGACTGGCGGAATCGAATACCGAAACATCGCCACAGTAGACCTCTTCCAATTCATGGATGAGGGCAAGCCGAGCAATGAGACCGCGATCCAGTCCCGGATCGATGAGGTCAGCCACCGCGATAGCAACCAACGCCAATTCGAAGCTGTGCTCGGCGTCGTTCTCTTTCCGAAATCCGCTAGCTGAATCCGGTATTTCATTGGCGCGTGCGATTCGTGCAAGGTTGGTGGAGAACTTTTCCAAGACTGTCGTGACCACGCCGGCCTCCGCTAGCTCGGTTGTGCTGTCAGCCACTCGGTCTCCTAACGCACGCCTCCCGGGCAAGAGTCCTCTAACTCTACGGGTGCCAGAGCGTCGCGGCCATCCCTCGCGGAAGCCGAACCTCGCGCGGGCGGAGGAGTCGCGCGCCGGTTCGGCCTCGAAGTGGCTGCGGGCCTGCGTGATTCCCCGACCATCGATGTCCAAACGCGCCGGACATACGGCGCCCCGGATTTTCCGGAGTCGGTTGGTTGACTTCTGGTCACGGCATCGTCGAAGGAGATGTGTTCGTGGCCAAGCGTTATCCCGAAGAGTTCCAGTTGAGCTTCTGGTCGGCTCAGACGAACTCCGTTGCGGCCATTTACCTTTCATCAAAGGGGAGAGTGCAGTGGCCAGTTGGCGCGAACTGGATGTCAGCCGTCGGCGAGACGTACGGCCCGTACCGAACTGGCGCGCCCTGCCGGTGTACGTCAGTACCAGCCGCCCCAGCCCTGGTCCCCGCCCCAGCGACGTGACCTTCAATCGCGACGCAACGGGCCGCCGGGAGGCATTGCCTACCGGCGGCCCAGCCGCTCTTCGTTGTCAGGCGTAGGTGTAGGAGATTCCGTTACTGGTTCCGCCTGCGGTGGTTACCGTGAGCAGCACCGTCCCCGCCGCCTCGGCCGGGGATACGGACGTGATCTGCGTGGCGGAGTCGACGGCGAACGAGGCCGCTGGTGTGCCACCGAAACTCACCGCGGTCGCGCCCGTCAGGGCCGTCCCGGTGAGGGTGACGACGGTGCCGCCGGCCGTCGTGCCCGACGTCGGACTGACCGTGGTCAGGGTGGGAACCGCCGCGTAGGTGAACGCGACACCGTTGACAGTTCCACCCGCGGTGGTGACGGTGACCAGCACCGTCCCCGCTGTCCCAGCGGGGGTGACTGCCGTGATCTGCGTGTCGGAGTCGACGGTGAACGACGTCGCCGGTGTGCCACCGAAATTCACTGCGGTGGCTCCGGTCAAGCCCGTCCCGGTCAGGGTAACCGTGGTCCCGCCGGTCACCGGCCCTGAACTAGGAGCGATGGCGGTCAGAGTGGGAACCGCCACGTAGGTGAACGCGACACCGTTGACAGTTCCACCCGCGGTGGTGACGGTGACCAACACCGTCCCCGCTGTCCCAGCGGGGGTGACCGCCGTGATCTGCGTCGCGGAGTCGACGGTGAATGCCGTCGCCGGTGTGCCACCGAAATTCACTGCGGTGGCTCCGGTCAAGCCCGTCCCGGTCAGGGTAACCGTGGTCCCGCCGGTCACCGGCCCTGAACTAGGAGCGATGGCAGTCAGAGTGGGAACCGCCACGTAGGTGAACGCGACACCGTTGCTGGTGCCACCCGCGGTGGTGACGGTGACCAGCACCGTGCCGGCTGTTCCGGCCGGTGTCACCGCCGTGATCTGGGTGGCGGAGTCGACAGCGAACGAGGCCGCGGGTGTGCCACCGAAACTCACCGCCGTCGCACCCGTCAGCGCTGTCCCGGTCAGCACGACGGTCGTCCCACCGGTAACCGGTCCCGCATTCGGCACCACTGCAGTCAGGGTGGGAACCGCAGCATAGGTGAAGGAGATGCCGTTGCTGGTTCCACCTGCGGTGGTGACGGTGACCAGCACGGTCCCCGCTGTCCCGGCGGGTGTCACCGCCGTGATCTGGGTGGCGGAGTCGACAGCGAACGAGGTCGCGGGTGTGCCACCGAAACTCACCGTCGTCGCACCCGTCAGCGCTGTCCCGGTGAGGATTACGGTCGTCCCGCCTGCCACGGGCCCTGCGGTGGGAGTGATGGAGGTCAAGGTGGGAACGGCAGCGTAGGTGAAGGAGATGCCGTTGCTGGTTCCACCTGCGGTGGTGACGGTGACGAGCACCGTCCCCGCTGTCCCGGCGGGGGTGACCGCCGTGATCTGAGTCGCCGAGTTGACAATGAACGAAGCTGCGGGTGTGCCACCGAAACTGACTGCGGTGGCTCCGGTCAAGCCCGTCCCGGTCAGCACGACGGTCGTCCCGCCTGCCACCGGCCCTGCGTTGGGAGCGATGGCGGTCAAGGTGGGGACCACCACGTAGGTGAAGGAGACGCCGTTGCTGGTTCCACCTGCGGTGGTGACGGTGACGAGCACCGTCCCCGCCGACCTCGCTGGGGTGACGGCTGTGATCTGGGTGGCGGAGTTGACCGTGAACGAGGCCGCGGGTGTGCCACCGAAACTGACTGCGGTGGCGCCGGTCAGGGCCGTTCCGGTCAGCACGACGGTCGTCCCACCGGTAACCGGTCCCGCATTCGGCACCACTGCAGTCAGGGTGGGAACCGCAGCGTAGGTGAAGGAGACGCCGTTGCTGGTTCCACCTGCGGTGGTGACGGTGACCAGCACCGTCCCCGCTGTCCCGGCGGGGGTGACCGCCGTGATCTGAGTCGCCGAGTTGACAATGAACGAAGCTGCGGGTGTGCCACCGAAACTGACTGCGGTGGCGCCGGTCAAGCCCGTCCCGGTCAGCACGACGGTCGTCCCGCCTGCCACCGGCCCTGCGTTGGGAGCGATGGCGGTCAAGGTGGGGACCGCCACGTAGGTGAAGGAGACGCCGTTGCTGGTCCCACCCGCGGTGGTAACCGTAACCAGCACCGTGCCGGCTGCTCCGGCCGGTGTCACTGCCGTGATCTGAGTCGCCGAGTTGACCGTGAACGAGGCCGCGGGTGTGCCACCGAAACTCACCGCCGTCGCACCCGTCAGCGCTGTCCCGGTGAGGATTACGGTCGTCCCGCCTGCCACCGGCCCTGCGGTGGGAGCGACGGCGGTCAAGGTGGGTACCGCAGCATAGGTGAACGCGACACCGTTACTGGTTCCACCTGCGGTGGTGACGGTGACGAGCACCGTCCCCGCCGACCTCGCTGGGGTGACCGCTGTGATCTGGGTGGCGGAGTTGACCGTGAACGAGGTCGCGGGTGTGCCACCGAAACTCACCGTCGTCGCACCCGTCAGCGCTGTCCCGGTGAGGATTACGGTCGTCCCGCCTGCTACCGGCCCTGCGGTGGGAGTGATGGAGGTCAAGGTGGGAACGGCAGCGTAGGTGAAGGAGACGCCGTTGCTGGTTCCACCTGCGGTGGTGACGGTGACCAGCACCGTGCCGGCTGCTCCGGCCGGTGTCACTGCCGTGATCTGAGTCGCCGAGTTGACCGTGAACGAGGCCGCGGGTGTGCCACCGAAACTCACCGCCGTCGCACCCGTCAGCGCTGTCCCGGTGAGGATTACGGTCGTCCCGCCTGCCACCGGCCCTGCGGTGGGAGCGACGGCGGTCAAGGTGGGTACCGCAGCATAGGTGAACGCGACACCGTTACTGGTTCCACCTGCGGTGGTGACGGTAACCAGCACCGTCCCCGCCGACCTCGCTGGGGTGACCGCCGTGATCTGGGTAGCGGAGTTGACCGTGAACGAGGTCGCGGGTGTGCCACCGAAACTCACCGCCGTCGCACCCGTCAGCGCTGTCCCAGTGAGGATTACGGTCGTCCCGCCAGTCACGGGCCCTGCGGTGGGAGCGATGGCGGTCAAGGTGGGAACCGCGGCATAGGTGTAAGAAACGCCGTTACTGATTCCAGTGAATCCGATGACGGTGACCTGCACCGTGCCGGGTAACCCCGGAGGGGCGATAGCCGTGATCCGCGTGGGGGAATTGACGATGAATATCGCTGGGATGATACCGAACTGCACCGTGAAGGTTCCGATGAACCCCGTGCCGGTGATCGTGACACTCGTGCCGCCCGTCGTGGGCCCCGAGGTCGGAGAAATGGACGTGATGGTAGGCATGGTGCTGGCCTCCCCTTGCTGCTGTAATGATGATTCCTGCTGCTGCACCGGTGGTTGCCCGGCTGTGTTAGTGGGCCCGCTCCTTCCAGTAACGCCCTGAGACCGGTGGCCGGGCAACATGTTTGCCGGTCCGCTTTCGTTCGTTTTCGATTTCGCCAGGTGTCGAGGGCGTGAGTTCCATTCAGCCATCGAAGAGGTCGATCTGTAACTGGCGCAACAGGTTCGACAGCGAAGGGCTGGACTCGGGCCGACCAGGCCGGAAAACCGGGTGAGTGTGGTGATTGTGCTGTCGGGGGTCGAGCGGGCCAGGTCGGTACCCGCGTCGGGGGCGTGGCGAACCCGCTGCTTGTATCGGCGGAGTAGTTATCGGTCGGGACCCGGTGCGGCAGTGGTGGTTTCGGGTGAGCACACAGCGTCGTACGGGGAGTTGGATGGTTGGTCGAACCGTCTTGCCCGGCAATTGATCGCGTGGGGTGCAGGCCGGGTGATCAGGTCGCGTTGGCGACGGCAACGGTCGGTGGAGTCGGCATCGCCCACTGCCGCGAACTCAGTAATCCACCCGGGATCTGCAATATCTGGTCCGGACCCACATTCGGTGCTTCCGGAGCTCCCCGTCTCGCTCGACCGTCAATCTCCAACATATGTCGGCGGACCCATCCTCGATAAGTCTTTGGATTACGCTATCCTCTTGTGGCAGAGCAATCCTCGTACGTACCCACTAATTAGATCTCAGGTCGAGCGTCGACGACCTGGGCTGCTGCGACGTCGACGGACATCGAAATCTCTCAGGCTCTTCGGGCGCATATCAGACCAGATCTTCTCGATGTAATCGATGCAGGCCTCCCGGCTGTCCTTGCGGAACGTTCCATGCCATCCGTCCTGGTCAGGCAATCGATGCAATAAGTTTGGGCGCCTGCACATTATGCACACATCCGGAATTCGGAATTACACGCTGAGTAGACTCTCGAGCACGCCAATGAGTGCTACGGCGAGCTTGCCGATCAGATCAAACCATCAGCTTCTCTTCCCGAACGGGCCGACATTCCCCTCAGGTCAAAGCCTGCGAACCACACAGTATTCGAAGCCGTGCGGATGAAAACCCGGCCTGAAATCTATCCACCGCGGACTGGAACGCATAGCAGCGCTGCACAATTGGCCTGATGTCGGAAGCGTTCGCATAAATCGCGCTAAACGGCTCGGAATGATTGGCATGTGTGATGCCTGGCGGTGATCCGGTGTTGCCTGGTCGATCAGGTACGAGGGTGCGTCCCGGCCCTGCTCGAAGTCGTTCGGTGCTTATCCGGGGCAGCCCTATGCCTCCGCAGGGGTGGTCGGGCGTGTCGCGTATCGGTGGCGCATGGCGTCGCTGGCCGCGGGACCTGCGGTGAAGACGTAGGTGTCGCTGTCGTCGAGTCGGCGGCCGCTTTTGGCGTCAACGACGACGGGCTCGACTTCCTCGCCACTGTGCGCGTCGATGAGGATCATGCTGCGTTCGGCCGGCGTGAGGCGGGCGTTGCCCCACGCGGCCAGGGCGACGATCACCGGTCGGAGGGAGTGCCCCAGTTCGGTGAGGACGTACTCGTGGCGTACGGGGTTCGTCTGGTAGGGCCGGCGCTCCAGCAGTCCGTCCGCGACGAGGGTCTTCAGCCGGGTGGTGAGCATGCTGGAGGAGATGCCCAGGCTCTCCTGGAGCTGGTCGAAGCGTGTATATCCGTCGAAGGCGTCGTGGAGGATCAGCAGCGTCCACCACTCACCTACGTGTTCCACCGTCGTGGACAGCGGGCACTCCCGGTCCTCCAGCCTGATCCGGCTTGCCACGGCGACCATCCCTTCAGTTACTGCTAAAGTCGAAGTTAGTAGCTTCTATTTTAGCAGTATTGATGGGAGCGGCGCCTTCTGCGCCCGCACCCGGGAACGGAGCACAGCGTGACCACATCCATCAGCGAATCCCTCGAAGGCCGACGCGCTCTGGTCACCGGCGGCACCAAGGGCACCGGAGCCGCCATCGCCCGACGGCTCGCCCAGGCCGGCGCGACCGTGCTGGTCACGGCCCGCAACCGCCCCGACGACGTCGACGAGAAGGCATTCATCACCGCGGACCTGTCCAGCGCCCAGGGCGCCTCTCACGTGGCCGCCGAGGTGGACGCCCGCGTGGGAGGCATCGACATCCTGGTCAACACCCTCGGTGGGTCCGAGGCGCCGGCTGGAGGGTTCGCGGCGCTCGGCGAGGACGACTGGGCCAGGGAGCTGAACACGAACCTGCTGGCCGCCGTCCGCTTGGACCGCGCACTCCTGCCGCACATGATCACCATGGGCAGGGGTGTGATCGTGCATGTCACCTCGATCCAGCGCCGCATGCCGCTGTGGAACGGAACCCTGGCCTACGCCGCCGCCAAGGCCGCCCTGACCACCTACAGCAAGGGCCTGGCCAACGAGGGCGCCCCGCACGGCGTCCGCGTCAACACCGTCTCGCCCGGCTTCGTCCAGACCGCGGCCGCCGACAACCTCGTCGCCCGGATCGCCCACGACGCAGCTATCACGCAGGAAGCGGCGCTGGGCCGGCTCATGGACTCCCTGGGCGGCATCCCGCTGGGCCGTCCAAACCGGCCCGAGGAAGTCGCCGAGCTCGTCGCCTTCCTCGTCTCCGACCGCGCCTCGGCCATCGTCGGCGCCGAACACGTCATCGACGGCGGCACCACCCCCACCGTCTGAACCTGCCACCACCCAAAGGAGCGTCATGCACGACAACCAGCCCCCGAACAGCACCCCGGACACCCTGCCCGAGGTGATCACCCGCTACCTGACAGGGCACCGCGCCCACGACACCGCCACCGCAATCGCGGCGTTCACCCGCGAAGCCACAGTTATCGACGACGGCAACACCTACGAGGGCGTCGAGGCGATCGGGGAGTGGCTCGACCGATCGGCCACCGAATTCGCCTACACCATCTACCTCACCGGCGCCCAGCAGACCGACACAACCCGCTACATCGCCACCCACCGCCTCGAGGGCAACTTCCCCGGCGGGACCATCGATCTGCGTTACCAGTTCACACTCCGCGACGGCCTCATCGAACGCCTCGTCATCGAACCCTGAGCCCCTTCCAGTGCCACCCGTTGCCGCCTCATGCGAGAAGCCCCGCTCGCCCCGCAGTCTCGGTGACTCACCTTCCTGCGTATTGCTCTCATCGGAGCGCGAACCGCGCGCCGCTCGGCATCGGCGTGCCGGGCGATGGTGCGTGCCGCGCGATGGTGCGGATGCTGTGGTTGTGCTCGGCGTTGAGCTCCCGGGCGGCCCGGATCAGGCGCACGGCCGTTTCGCTTCTATTGACTATTGCAATTCGCTTTATTATTTCTGTGCCCATCCTCGTATCGGCGAATCGCGTGCAACTGCAACGTTGTTAACATCATTCGACGGTGTTCCACGATCGTTGCTACGAAAGTAGTCGAAATTTCTCCCACCGTCCGGGTGCCACCTTGGTGTTATTTATCTCAACCCTGAGGTGCTGGATACAGCACATCAAGGGGTATGGGTTACCGCCCTGCTTCTCCAATAAGGTTCATGGCACGCCCCGATGCAGTCCGGCGTCTAACCTATTTCCCCATGAATCTGGATAGGAGAATCTCTGTGGCTATTCAACATTGCAGCAACTGCGCCGCAATGGCGCGTGTGCCCGAGCAAGTCGTTTACGGCAGGTGTGGGGTCGTGAAATGAATCGTTCGTTGATCGTCGCTCGAATACTTCCGCACGCTGCTTCCCGCGTTGCCGAGATCTTCGCCGAATCCGACGCGACAGATCTGCCGGAGATCGCGGGCGTCGCCCGGCGAGAGCTCTACGTCCTGGGTGATCTCTATGTGCACTTGCTGGAGACTGCGGAACCAGGCGCGGCCGCAATCGGTACGGCTCAGCAGCATCCGGAGTTCGCACGGGTGAGCTCCCGGCTGGGTGAATTCATTTCACCCTACCTCGCGACATGGCAATCCCCGGCGGATGCGCGCGCCCATATGTTCTACAGCTGGACACCGCAAACCGGTCCCACGCTGGAAATTCCGAACCGATCGGCGTCGAATGTCGACACAAAATGGAATGAGGAGAAGTAAGTGTCCGCAACGTTCACCATTGAAACCCTCCGCGCGATCCTGGGCGAGCACGTCGGGGTCGATATCAGCCCGCACGAGTTGCAGTCGGTAGACAGTTCGACAATGTCAGAACTCGGCGTAGATTCGCTTGCCGTCTTCGAGATCCAGAGTGTTGTGGAGCGCGACTTCGACGTCAGGTTGCCCGCTGAGCTAATCGAGATGACCGGTGGCGAATTGGTCCGGTACGTCGAGCGCACAGTGAAAGTGGAGGTCGCGTGATGTCCGGGCACACAGAAAACACGATCCACATCGATGCCCCCCTCGACGTGGTGTGGAACTCGACCAACGACGTGCGAAGCTGGCCGGATCTGTTCTCCGAATATGCCGCCGTCGACGTTCTCGCACAGTACGGCGACACCGTCCGATTCCGGCTCACGATGCACCCGGACGAAGCGGGTCGAGTATGGAGCTGGGTCAGCGAGCGAACCGTTGATCCGATCAACCGAACCGTTAACGCACATCGTGTGGAGACCGGACCGTTCGAGTACATGCGAATCCGCTGGCACTATGCCGAGTCCGGAGCGGGCACCCGAATGACCTGGGTCCAGGACTTTCACATGCGACCGAATGCACCGCTCGACGACGCTGGCATGACCGACCGAATCAACACCAACAGCGTGATCCAGATGCAGCTCATCAAGGAAAAGGTCGAACGGCGCCACACCCTGGCACCCGACGCCCAAGCCACACCGCCGCATCACTCATCGAGCGAATCCGTCACCGTGCCGAACATTCGACCCGGCCGCGTCGATGCTTCCGACCTTCCCGCTGACCGCCGCCGGGGAGGTGAGATCAGGACTGTGCTGAGCCCGAAAACCGTCGGCAGCACGTCCGGGTTCACCGGCGTTGCCACGTTGGAGGCGGGCGAGCGCATCGCCGAGCACTACCACCCGTATTCGGAGGAGTTTCTGTTCTGCGTACAGGGAGAACTCGCCGTCGACCTCGACGGTGAGGAGTGGTCGGTGACAGCGGGGCAGGGACTGTTCATCCCGATCGGCGTCCGGCACCGGTTGCGCAATGTCGGGACCGAGACCGCGAGCGTCGTCTTCCATCTCGGACCACTCGCCCCACGACCCGAACTCGGCCACGTGGACACCGAACCGTCGGAGCGTGCCCCCGTGACAGCGGAGAGAGCGCGATGACCCGAGTCGCCGTCACGGGGATCGGGGTCGTCGCTCCAGGCGGAATCGGACGCAGGTCGTTCTGGGACTGTTTGTCGTCCGGGCGAACAGCGACCCGTCGGATCAGTTCCTTTGATCCGACGGGGTTTCGCTCCCAGGTGGCGGCGGAATGCGATTTCGATCCCCAGGCATACGGGTTGTCGCCCCGGCAGGCGCGCCGCTGTGATCGGATGACTCAGTTCGCGCTCGTTGCCGCCCGCGAGGCGATGCAGGACAGCGGTCTCGAGTTGTCCGACGCCGCGCGTGACGTGTTCGGGGTGTCGCTGGGCTCGGCGGTCGGAGCGACCATCACCCTGGAGAACGAGTACGTCATCGCCAGTGACGGTGGCCGGGAATGGCTGGTCGACGAGGGCTCCACGCTGCCCCACATGTACCAGGCCCTCATCCCCAGCAGCATGGCCGCCGAGGTTTCGGCGTTGTACGAGTTGCACGGTCCGGCAGCGGTCATCTCGACGGGCTGCACATCCGGGATCGACTCGATCGGTTACGGACTGCACATGATCGAAGACGGTGACGCCGACTTCGTTCTTGCCGGCGCATCGGATGCGCCTATCTCACCGATTTCCGTCGCGGCGTTCGACGCGATCCGGGCGACCACCGATGACAACGACGATCCCGCGCACGCGTCCCGACCCTTCGATCTGACGCGGGCCGGATTCGTGCTCGGGGAAGGTGCGGCGGTGCTGATGTTGGAGAAGCTCGAACACGCCCTGGATCGGGGTGCCCACATCTACTGCGAGATCGGCGGGTATGCCTCGCGCTGCAACGGCTACCACATGACCGGACTCCGCCCGGACGGGCTCGAGATGAGCCTTGCCATCAGGGCCGCGATGGACCAAGCCCGGCTCGATCCCGACGCGATCGGATACATCAGTGCCCACGGCTCGGGCACGAAGCAAAATGACCGCCATGAAACGGCCGCCTTCAAGAAGGCGCTCGGTGCGGCCGCGTACGAGGTGCCGATCAGCTCGATCAAGTCGATGGTCGGGCATTCGCTCGGAGCGATCGGCTCTATCGAAATGGCGGCCTGCGCGTTGGCGATCGACACCGGCGTGATACCGCCGACCGCCAACTGGAATAACCGAGACCCTGAGTGCGACCTGGACTACGTCCCGAATATCGCGCGCAACGCCACCGTCGATACGGCGTTGTCGGTCGGCAGTGGGTTCGGCGGTTTCCAGTCCGCGATGGTCTTCACCCGTCCGGAGGAAATGCGATGACCCGACGAGCGGTGATCACCGGGATAGGTGTTGTCGCCCCGAGCGGCACGTCGGCGAGCGAGCACTGGAAGACCGTCGTGGCAGGCGAGAACCGGATCGCACCGATCACCCACTTCGACGCCTCCGGGTATTCGACCACGCTGGCCGGAGAGGTCCGCGACTTCGTGCCGGAACAGCACATGGACCGCCGTCTGATCGTGCAGACCGACCGGTGGACGTGGATGTCGATGGCGGCAACAACGGAGGCCTTGGCGGATGCGGAACTCGATCCGTCCAGCCTGGATCCGTACCAGATGTCGGTCGCGTTGGCGAGCTCCTCGGGCGGAAACCACTTCGGCCAGCGGGAGCTGCAGCGGCTGTGGTCAGGAGAGAAACGCGCCGTCGGCACCTATCAATCGATCGCCTGGTTCTATGCGGCGAGCGTTGGGCAAACCTCGATTCTGCATCAGATGAAAGGTCCGTCGAGCGTGCTCGTCTCCGAAGCGGCGGGCGGCCTGGACAGCCTCGGATACGCAGTTCGCGCTATCCGGCGCGGAAGCGACGTCGTCCTGGCCGGCGGCACCGAGGCGCCACTGGGCCCCTACGCGCTTGCGTGCTTGCAGCGCAGCGGATGGCTGAGCCGGCGGAAGGACCCCGCACGCGGATATCTCCCCTTCGATGCCGATGCCGCCGGATATGTCCCCGCCGAAGGCGGTGCCATCTTCGTCGTGGAAGAAGAGCAGCACGCACTGCGTCGCGGCGCACCGTATATGTACGCGGAGGTCGCAGGGTATGCCGCCAACCACGACGGACGTATCTCCCACTCCTGCGGCGACGGGACCGGCGAGCAGCCATCGAATTACCTTGCCGCTGCATTACGAGGAGCACTGCATCGTGCGCAGACCTCGCCGGCGCAAACAGATGTCCTGTTCGCCGACTCAGCCGGCGTGCCAGCTGCCGACCGGGCCGAAGCCAACGCGATCCGCACCGTCTTCCCCGACGGGGTACCCGTCACCGGTCAGAAAGGACTGCTGGGCAGAGCAGCCCACGGCAGTTCCGCGCTCGACGTCGCAACCGCTGTGCTGGCAATGCGGGAGCAAACCCTGCCCGCGTTCGGGGCGTTGGTCAACCCGGCCCCGGGCTGCGAACTCGATTTCATCGCTGCTCCACAACGAGCGGCCGTCCATGTCGCCGCCGTCGCCGCACGCGGATACGACGGCTTCAACAGCGCGTTGATTCTGCGCCGACCCGAAGGAGTCCGACAGTGAACGACAACGAGAACACCCTCGCCAGCCGGCTCGGCTGCCCTGCTGTGCGACAGCGCGAGCATCCGACAGCTGACAATCCCGCCGCCGTGCAGCAGGCGCAGCTGGACCTGCGACTGACCGGCAAGACCGCGATCGTCACCGGCGGTACCCGCGGCATCGGCCTGGGCATCGTCCGCGCGTTGGCCGCACAAGGCGCGCAGGTGACAGCGATCGGCAGCAAACCCAGCGCCGCCGCCGACGACCTCGCACGCGAACTGGACAAGGCCACCGCACCCGGCCGCGTGTGCTTCGCGAACGTCGCCGACCCCGCGGAAGTCGCCTCCATCGTCGAGACTGCCCCGGCCACCGTCGACATCGTCGTCAATAACGCAGGGGTCGTGTCGAATACGCCACTGCTGAAGATGGATCCGGCGGAATGGCACCGCGTCGTCGACACCAATTTGACCGGGATGTACCTGATGGTGCGCGCGCTTCTGCCTCGCCTCGGTGGGTCCGCGTCGATCATCAACATCTCCTCCGCGGTCGCGAATGTCGGAATGCCCAACCGGACGCACTACACCGCGTCCAAAGCCGGCGTGCACGGCCTGACTCGCTCGCTGTGCAAGGAATTGGGGCCACAGGGCATCCGCGTCAACACCGTCGCCCCGGGAATCATCGAAACCGACCAGATCATCGGTCTGGCCGAAGATCAGAGACAGCGCTACGCGGCCCTGGCGGCCCTCGGCCGTCTCGGCCGCCCCGGCGACGTCGCCGGCGCCGTGCTGTTCCTCGCCAGCGAACTCGCAGAGTTCGTCAACGGTGTCTGCCTCAACGTCGACGGAGGAATCTGACCATGACCGCCTTGCGCGCCACCCTTACCATGACCGTCGCCAGACGCGACGCTGCCCGCCTGCTCGAGGGCCTGCGGGCGGTGTTCACCTTGGCCGCACAGTCCCCGGGTTTCCTCCAGCAGCGCATCACCCGAGCCGTATCCGCGGACCCGGACATGCGCACGTTCGTCGTCATCAGCGACTGGGCCGACGAGGGCTGCTTCCATGCCTTCGAACGCAGCCGCAAACAGGACGCCGCAACCGCTGTGTTGCGTGCCGTCCGCACCAGCAACGACATGCGACTGAGCACGGTGAACGAACCGGGCCAGGTGATCGCATGACCGCGCGAGTGATGGTCCGAGCCCGCATACGGGCCGGGGAGGAAGCAGCGTTCGAAGCCGCATATGCGCAGGTCACCGCGCAGGTGGCGGGTACGCCAGGCCATATTCGTGACGAGTTGCTGCGGCCGTGCGCCGACGACGACCACTACATCCTGCTGTCGGAATGGACCGACGAAGCGGCGTTCCTCGCCTGGGAAGACGCCCCTATCCACCGGCAGACCACCACCCCCATGCGTCCGTACTGGGCGGGGCGAGTCCGCCGCGACATCCACATCGTCGCGCACCACAGCACCGCACACGCCCCCTCACCCACGAACACCGCCCCGCCGGCGCCGGAAGGAGAAGTCCCGTGACCGCGAACGCTCGACCCGACACGCCCGTCGAGTCAGCCGACCTGGACGTATCCGACCCCCGCCCATCGACCTTCACCGTGCCGCTCACCGTCATCCGCACACTGCAGTGGTTACTCGAAGGTTTCTGCATTTACGGGCTCGCGCTGCACGGCTACAGCCTCGAGCAGGTCCTGGCCGCCGACCACAGCACCGGATCGCGTCGTCATTTTGATCACGGTCCCGGTGAAACGCCATGACGAGTTCCTCGCCGACTACGACAACATCCCCCGCCCATCGCACCAATGACCCGACCCTGACTGGAGAAAAAGTGAGCATCACGCGCAACGACAACGATTCCTGGGACATCAAGACGAGCGTCGGCGCCACGGCGCTGTTCGTCGCGGCAGCCCGCGGCCTGGCAGCTCGGCAGCCGCACGCCTTGGCCGTCGACGAGTTCGCCGAAGTGTTCTGTCGCGCCGCAGGCGACGAATGGGCCGAGCTGTTCACCGCCGACCCGGAACTGACGAAGCAACATCCGCTGCGCTCGGCCGACTTCGGATCGCTGTTTCAAGCTTTCCAAGCTGGACGCACCCGGTACTTCGACGACTATTTGCGCTCCGCCACCGAGGCGGGTGTGCGTCAAGTCGTCGTCCTCGCCGCCGGACTGGACTCCCGCGCGTACCGCCTGCCCTGGCCGGACGGCACGGTCATCTACGAACTCGACCGCCAGCCAGTACTCGAATTCAAACGCGCAGTGCTCGACGATGCCGGCGCGACGACTACCGCCGAACGTCACGAAGTCGCGGTCGATCTGCGCGACGACTGGGCAACTGCCCTGCGCGACAACGGCTTCGACCCATCGCTACCGACAGCATGGCTGGTCGAAGGTCTGGTCATCTACCTCACCCCCGACGCCCAAGATCAACTGTTCGACACCCTGAATGCACTGTCCGCCCCCGGCAGCTGGCTGGGC
Organism: Nocardia sp. CA-107356; assembly: GCF_050946365.1. Classification (NCBI taxonomy): domain Bacteria; kingdom Bacillati; phylum Actinomycetota; class Actinomycetes; order Mycobacteriales; family Nocardiaceae; genus Nocardia; species Nocardia sp. CA-107356. The sequence goes on from NZ_CP191992.1 coordinate 3,053,242, forward strand.
ATCGAGGAAATGGCGACGATCGATTCTGGTGTCTACTCCGCCATGACCACGCCGTCCACCGATCCCGACAGCTACGACCGCGGTGGTGAGGGCGCACGCTGGGCCGGGCTCATCTACAACGATCGCAAAACCCAAGCGGTGCAATGGTTCACGCCGCAGGGTTGGACCGGTGGCGCTACCGGTCTGGTCGACTACCTGCAATCCGCCGGCCGTGCCGTCCCCGGCGGCGGTGCGGCGGTGGGGCACTTCAACCCGTCCCTGATGAGCCTCGCGACCATGCGGAAGCCGACGTCGGCCGACGCTCGGCCCTGACCGAAACCATCTGGGTTACAGCACTTTCAACGATGGGAGGGTCATAGATGGTGTGGCAGTGGAGTCGTACCGTCACCGAAAGGGCCGCAGCCGCTTCGACCAGCTGGCAGGTCGTTACGGTGCAGCCGTCGATTCGCGATTCGGAGCCTCGCGACGTCCGCCAGGCCGTCGTGAGCGCGCCGGTATCCCAGCAGCCTTCGGCGCCGCTGGATCGCAGACGCTGGATCGCGCTCGTCGTCGTCCTCGTCGCGGGGTTCATGGACCTGCTCGACACCACCATCGTCAACGTCGCGGTACCGAGCATCCAACGCGACCTTCAGGCGCAGTATGCGCAGCTCGAATGGATCGTCGCAGGATATGTGCTGGCGTTCGCCGTAGTCCTCATCACCAGTGGCAGGCTCGGCGATATCTACGGCCGCCGCCGGTTGTTCCTGACCGGAGTCGCAGGGTTCACCATCGCCTCGGCGCTGTGCGGCATCGCCTGCAGCCCAGGCATGCTCATCGTCTCGCGGTTTCTTCAGGGAGGCACTGCCGGACTGATGGTGCCGCAGATCCTCGCGATCATCCACGTCATCTTCCCGCTCAACGAGCGGGGAAGGGTGTTCGGTATGTTCGGTGCCATCGTCGGATCGGCGGCGGTCGTCGGGCCAACCATCGGTGGTGTCCTCGTCGACTGGAATGTGTTCGGCCTCGACTGGCGGCCGATCTTTCTGGTCAATGTCCCGGTCGGTATCGTCGCTATCGCCGCGGGCCTGTTCGTGATGCGCGAATCGAAGTCCGCGACCACTCCGAAGCTCGACCTCGTCGGCGCCGGGCTGGTCATGGCCGCAATCGCGATGCTGGTCTACCCGCTCACGGAAGGCCGCCGATTCGGTTGGCCCGCATGGACTTTCGCGATGATGGCCGGTGCGGTCGCAGTGCTTGGGGTCCTTGTGGTCTACGAACACCGACGCGCCCGGACGATCGGTTCACCGCTGGTCGTTCTCGAATTGTTTCGGGCGCGATCGTTCACGATCGGCAGCGTGCTCTGGCTGATCTTCTGGATCGCGCTCGGCGGATTCTTCCTCGTCTGGACGCTCTACATGCAACTCGGCCTCGGCTGGTCGCCACTGCGGGCCGGTCTGACCTCTGGCGCCTTCGCCGTCGGCGCTGCCGCGGCGGCAGGCATATCCGTGGAGGTGCTCGTACCCCGGTACGGGCGGCGAGTGCTGATGGCTGGAGCGCTACTCAACGCGACGGGCTTCGCCAGCTGCGTGTGGGCCGCCGGGCGGTATGGCCCGGCGATCACATCGTGGCAGTTGATTGCACCGCTTGCCATTTCGGGACTCGGCTTCGGCCTGATCGTCTCGCCGACCGTCGACTTCGTGCTGGCTGCGGTCCCCAAGGACGATGCGGGTTCGGCGTCCGGCCTGCTGAACACCGCTCAGCAACTCGGCGTCGCGCTCGGCGTCGCGCTGGTCGGCGTGATCTTCTTCACCCAACTCGACAGCGGTTCCGATCGCGGCGTCGACACGGTCGTACCCCGTGTTCGCACCGAACTCGCCGCGGCGGGCCTGGACGAGCAGGCGCAGGCGCGGATCATCTCCGGCTTCCGAGTTTGTGTGCAGGATAGATCGGCCAGCACCAACCCCGCCGAGACGCCCATAAGCTGCCGAGGCGTCCAGGGCCAGGCCACCCAGCCTGGAAGGCCTGATCGGGTAACCGAAATCCTCAGCGAAGCAGGCGAAAAGGCCAACGCGGAGAATTTCTCCCGCACGTTCGGGCTCACGCTGTGGTGGGCAGTAGGAGTTCTCGCTGCCGTCTTTGTGGGGTTGTTCGCGGTCCCTCGACAGCCAGGACATCACAGTCCGAATCGGCCGGTTGTGTCCGGAGGGGAGCTGACCCATACCTCCAACCTGGTGCATGTCGCTGACCTGCAACTTCCTTGACGCCGATAGCGCTGTTGGCGCGGAACCGGATTGGCCGCCCCAGTGTGCGCAGATCGCGTTCAGGGATCGCCCCTCAGTGTTACGTGGAGTGGTTCGGCAGTGCGGTCGCGAACGACTCACTTCACCCCTGCGGACATCGAGTACACCGCCCGTGCCGGGCCCTGGTCGGCGTTCGAACGCGCGATGCGCGATGCGCGAGGAAACGAGCGAACCCGCCGACGTCGAGGCCGAAGCCGAGCGCCTCGACTACGAACACCGCCACGGCCGCGCCTGACGTGTCGCGCCCGACGGGCATTCGAGAGGAATCGGCTGAACCATCGGCAGCTGATCGAGGATCGCTCACACCGACATGGCCGAGGAGAACAAGCAACTCCGCAAGAAGGTCGCTGAACTCGACCGGGTCAACGCGATATTGCGTGATGCAAGTGCGTATTTCGCCTCGGAGATCGGCCAGACCCGGAGGTGAATCTTTGCGGAACGCAGCACTAGGCCGATCCGTCGGTTCCGCCGGGCACCACCACGCCGGATTCGTAGGCAAAGACAACGAGCTGGGCACGGTCTCGCGCCCTCAGCTTTGTGAGCAGGCGCCCCACGTGCGTCTTGACGGTGGCCACGCTGATGTAGAGCGCGGCGCCGATCTCGGCATTGGAGCGCCCGGCGGCGATGTGCTCCAGGACTTCTCGTTCGCGGTCGGTGAGGGCCGTGAGAGCGTTCGAGTGCGGGGTGGGCGCGGCCGGCTGGCGGGCGAACACGCTGATCATCCTGCGGGTGATGCTCGGTGTCAGCAAGGCGTCGCCGCGTGCCACCACGCGGATCGCGTGCAGTAGTTGCTCGGGTGGCGAGTCCTTGAGGATGAAGCCGCCCGCCCCACTGCGCAGCGCTCGGAAGACGTGTTCGTCCTGATCGAAGGTGGTCACGATGAGCACATGCGGCCCGTCCGCGCTGTCGGCCGCGATGTGCTGCATGGCTTCCAGGCCGTCCATGACCGGCATCCGGATATCCATCAGGACGACGTCGGGTCGCAGCTCCCGCGTCAGCCGGACCGCCTCGCCGCCGGTGCCGGCCTCGCCGACGACGGTGAGATCCGACGCGGAATCGACGAGGACCCGGAAACCCGCGCGCACCAACGCTTCATCGTCGGCGATCACGACACGGATCGGGCCCGGCGCGACCGGGACCGCGGTGTCAGGCACGGTGGTCCCGGTCGATCGGGAAGCTCGCGGTGACGGCGAATCCGCCCGCCGCGCGCGGCCCGGACTCGAACCGGCCGCCGAACAACGACACCCGCTGCCGCATGCCCTCCAGACCCAGACCCGAACCGCTGGAATCGATTCCGGCGGCCGCTGCGGCGCGCGGGCCGTCATCGGTGATCGAGATAGCCAATTCCCCTGGCACATGCCGGATTTCGACGTACGCACGGTCGGTGCGCGCGTGCTTGACCACATTGGTCAACGCCTCCTGCACGATGCGGTACACCGTGGTCTGTAGCAGCGCCGGATAGTCCATCGGCGTCCCGAGCACCTGATATTCCACCATCAGCCCATCGTGCCGCAGTCCGTCCACCAGATCCGCCACCTCGGCCAGGCCCGGCTCGGCCGGTTCGTCGCGCTGCCCGGGTTCCCTGATCTGCGACAGCACGGCCCGCAGTTCGGTCAGCGCCGACCGACTGGCTGTCTCGATGGTGCTCAGCGCCCGGCGTGTTTCGCTCGGATTCTCGTCGATCAGCAGGCGGGCGACGCCGGATCGGACGGCCACCATGCTCAGGGTGTGTGAGATCAGGTCGTGCACGTCGCGCGATACCCGCAGCCGTTCCTCGGCCCGGATCCGGCGTTCGGCTTCGGCGGCCCGCTGCCGTTCCTGGTCGGCGAGACTGCGCTGATACGCACGCCGGGTCCGGAGCATGTCGCCGATCAGCCAGGCCGGCAGGGCGATCAACGGCTGCACGAAGTCCTGATCCTGATCCGGATACAGATCGAACGCGATCGACCCCGCGACACACATCGCGATCATTGCGACGACGGTAGCAATGATGGATTCCCGGCGCGGCCGCATGTCGGCGACGGTGAGCACGGCGACGCCGATGGCCGGACCGGTATTGCTCACCCACGGCGTGAAACGCACATCGGCAAGCGCGGCCGCACACAGCACGGCCGAGACGGCGACGAGCACGGCCAGCGGCCAGCGTCGGCGGACGATCAACGGCGCGGTCGCCGCGACACCGAATCCGGCGATCTCCGGCATCGACCCGATCCCGCTAGTCATGCCGACCAGCAGCGGCCCGGTGAACACCGCGAAGCAGGCAAGAGCGATCGCGATGTCGATCGCGTCCGGGCCCACGAAATTCTCCCGGTGGCCGACGGTGAGCCGCTGATGCCACGGTGGCGCCGACGACCGCGTGGTCCGCGTCGGCGGTGATGCAGTGATCGACATAGGGCCGACGGTAGCTGCCCCGCCCACGACCGCACATCGGCCTCGGGGCCAGCCGCGGGTCATCCGGAGGTCGGACACCCGCCCGAGATGTCCGACCGGGGCGGGCGGACACTTCCCGCCCGTGAGCTGATGACCTGGCAGGGTCCTGGGCGCAAGGGTGGTGGCATGAATACACCAGGCGCTGAGCGCGTCTCGTCCGGACCCCACAGTGTTCGCCTGTCCGGCATCCGTTCGCGGTTGTCGGGCCCGCTGGTCACGATCGCCGCCGTGTCCTTCGTGGTGGGAATCGTGTCCGGTGGCGTTTCGTATGCTGATCGATCCCCGCATCGGGAGGCGCATGTCGCGGGCACCACCGCCGGGTGGCCGCACCTCGTGCTGTTCGTGCTCGCCGTGGTCCTCACCGTAGTCGTGCTGCGCCGCCGCACCTGCTCGCACGACCTGTTGCTGCTCGCGCCACTCGGCTCGCGTGCCGCACAGCGGTTCCGGCGCACCCTGCTGTCGGCCGGGCGACACCCGACGGCCGCGCTGCGACTGCTGATCGGCATCGTGCCCACAGCCATGCTGGTGTACGGCGCCTGGCGCATCGGCGATCAGATCCTCGGCGGCCTCGACCCGAATTTCACCGTCAATGCCTGGGGTGGCCCGAGCTACCTCGGCGCGATGGCCTGCCACTACCTCGACGGCGCGCTGATCATGGCTGCGTCGGCGGGACTGCTGAACTTGCTGCTGCTCCCGGCCGAGGAGCCCGGGCCGGTTGAACTCAACCTCGGTTGAGCAAGCAAGGTTGGCCTCGGACAGGTATGCACCTCGGCCGCAACCAGCATGTGATGTCCACCGCCAGCACCAGTCGGCCATCAGCGGCCCGCGGCAGCGGCACCCCCGCTAGCGGAGCGATGTCGATGCGGCCGCGATCCAGCGCCGCATACACGCGGTCATGGCCCCGGCGATACTCACCGACCAGCGAAAACTCCGGCAACGACAGCACCGGGCCGTCTGGGCACAACACCGCATCCGCCCGCCGGGTCACACACCGGTAGAACTCCTGCCGGAACACCGACAGGTCTCCCAATACACCGGCACAGCCGGTGTCGTGCACACTATTCACCGAAGCCCTTGGTTCTGAGATTTGTTCTGTCGCAAGACAAATCATCAGCCAAGGGCTTCGTTCATGATCAACTGGAGTCTCCGAACACGACCTCAGGCGTTAAAACTCGAGCTAGTGCGCCGTCTCCGATCGTCACTGTGTCGAAGAGGCGGTCCCGTACAGTGGCTTGCCCATCCGACAGCGCGCGACCTCTACAGCCCCCGCACCGTGGCGACTACCATGCAGGTGCTGTCCTGGCGGAAGAAGATGTCATCCGGCACGTTCCGTATTGCATCCAAACCCGAATCGGGAAGCCAGGAGTAATCGATCACGCGCAGCGGCAGCGGTCCGGCCGGAGCGGTCAGCTCCACCTCGATGCCTTCCGGCGGCGGAGCCGAGAACTGGAATCCTGTGTTCGGCACAGGCGTCAGGTCGCGACCGGCGACGCGGAGGGACGTGACCGGGGAGTCGTAGCGGAGGGCGATGGCGGTCGCGCCGCGCGTCGAGCGCAGTCGCAAGTGCACCCGGTGCTGCCCCGAATCTATGGTGTCGAAGAGTACTTCGGCCACGGGGGCCGACAATGCCTGTGCCGGAGCGGGCCCGCTTGCGACGGCGTCGGGCCATAAGGCGGCAAAGTCGGGATCCGGTGCGCCGCCGTGGACCAGGGCCGAGGTCCACTCGTCCGGCGATAGCCGCGAGATCCACTGCGCGCCACCGGTGTCGGCATTGAGGGTATAAGCGACCTGGACGGTCCGGGGATGCTGATCGTCGAAACGATCGACGGCGAGACCGGCTGCGGCCAGCGCGGCGGTGGTGACGAGTGTGGCCACGGGGATCAGCGCGGTTCGCCGGGTCGGCCAGCTGTGGGTGAGCGGCAGGAGCAACAACCCGCCGAGCAGCACCACGGTGGGACCCACTAGGAAAGCGGCTCCGGCGACTCCGGCCTGCAAGGTCGACCAGATGTTGGCGCCCAGAAGGATCGCCGCGGGGATCACAAAGACCGTGAGCACGGGCAGTCGCCACGCCCTGGGCACGAGGAATGTGGCCGAAACCCCCACCGCGGCGGCGAAAGCGGGAACAACCAACAGGTAGGCCGCGGTAGGTGCGAGCGCGGTGAAGACCGCGGCGGCAACCGTCACGGTGCCGAGTACGCCGACCGCTGCGGCCGTCGCGCCGAACAACCGCCGGGCCAGGAGATACCCGGCCGCGAGAACTGTGACAGCGGCCGTGATGATCGTAAGGCCGTACAGCTCGGGCCGATATGGGTCGACGAACAGCTGGCGGTATTCCGGGCGGACCGCCAGCACCGTCTCCCACACACCGGTCCCCGCTACCACTGCGATCACTGCCGCCGCCAAGGCCGTTGCCGCCGATCCGAGTATGCGGCCGATCGTGGCGTCGCCGGTCCGCCGGACCTGCCGGATCACCCACCCCAGAGCGCCGAGGGCCAGCACCGCGAGCACGGTGATCACCCACACCGGCAGCACCATCAGGAACCCGAACGGCAGCTGGAAATACGTGCGGTCGGGCGCAGGTGTCGCGGTCAGATCCTGGTCGCCCAGCTTCTTTGTGAGTGCCAGCGTGTTGTCGCCCATCTGCTGCACGATCGCCGGGTTCACATGCGCGGGGTCGTCGAACTTGTTGTGGTAGTAGGCGCTCTTCCCGGCGTAGGCCCAATCGAGCACGCGCAGCCCACCCGATTCGAATGCGGCGAAGTCGGTATTGCTCGAAGTCTGGTCACCGGCGAGAGCCGTGGACAGCGAGTCGGTGTTCGGATGTGGCGCGGCCTCGGCCACCGATCGAATCAGGGTGCCGTCAGGCCGGGTGAGCCGCCACAACAGCGGCGGACCGCCCGCGCCCCGTGCCTCGTGGTTGATCACCACACTCGCCCGCTTGTCGTATCCGCCCGCAGCGACGAACGCCTCGGCGCCGAACAGGCCGGTTTCCTCCCCGTCGGTCAGTAGCACCGCCACGTCGTTGTTTAACGGTTCACCGCCTTCATGCAGCGCGCGAACCGTCTCGAGGACCGTCGCGACACCGACACCGTCGTCGTTCGCGCCCGGTGCAGAGGGGACCGAATCATAGTGCGCGGAAAGGTAGATGGTGCCAGTCGGACGTGTCCCGGGTATCCGGGCAACAATATTCTCCACCCGGCCGACGCCGAGGACGTCGCGGTGGATCGATTCCGGATATCTGCCGATGCCCGCCTGAATCTCGGTGTCGAGGCCGAGTTTTCGCAACTGGCCCACGAGTTGGTCGCGGACCCGGTCGTGTTCGGCCGTGCCGACCGGATGTGGGTGGGCGCCGATCGCTTCAACCGTCAGCATGGCCCGTTCGGCGCTGAATGCGGTGCTGGGAGCCGACTCCGTCCGGTATCCGTGGGGCTGTAGAGCCCAGGCGGTGCCGACAACGATGGCCAGCAGGACCGCGAATGCGAGAAGTCCAGAAGGGCGTGGGCCCAGCCGCATGAATCGAATCCTTTTCTGTCTATCCACTGGGTGGGTCTAGGGGTGGAGCGCGTCGAGATAGGCGTCGAGTTCGGCGATCACCTGCTCGGTGGTGAGATATCCGGCCAGTCGTTGCAGGCTGAGGCCGTCGACCACCGCATGCAGCTGGGCCATCGTGCGATCTCGGACCGGTTGTGGCCGTCGGATTCCCGCGTCTGCGTCCAGGAGTTCGACAATGCGTCGGCACAGATCCCGCATGGCCGTGAAATGGTGATGTTGGACCCGCGCCAGCTCCGGTTCGCTGAGCCCCAAGGCGACGAACGAGAACGCGATCGATGCCTCGGTGCTGCGCTGTTCATCCAAGGGCATGGTCTCGTGCAGAGCCGCGCGCGCGGCTTCGCGCACGTCTCCGGCCGGCGATATGGCGGTGATCCGCCGGGTCACTCGGTCGATCACTCGTTCGCATGCGAACGCCAGCAACTCGGCCTTGGTCGTGAAGTAGTACCGCAGGGCACCGGTCGACCAGCCGGACTCGGCGGCGACCGCGCGGATCGAGACGGCATCGACACCATCGCGGGAGATGACCCGCCAGACGGCCTCAGCCAATTCGACGCGGCGCGCCTCGCGGTCGACGATCTTGGGCATACGCTCTATTTCACACGCTCGTGTGAAATAGATCAAGGCTCTTGACGCGCGACCCCTCGACCGAACCCAACGGATTCCCCGACAAAGATGCAGGTGCGGGCCGCCTGCCGAAGCCTCCCCAACGTGACCGACCGTGACGAGGTGGTGTCCATCGAAGCGTCGGCGACGTCGACGTCGCGCGCCGTTCCCGGCGATGTAGCCGTTTGTATTTCCGGTCGGCCCACCGCACCAAATGCCGGTTGAGCCGCCGAAGGAAGTAGAGCAACCTGGAGCGGTAGAAGCGCCCGTAATGACGTCATCGACTTTGCGATCGAGTGAGACGGACGAGTCGAACGCCATAGGCTGGTGGCTATGGAAAGCCCGGACCCGAACTCTCCGCTGACCTACGACGAAGCGCTGCGAAAAGCGCGCGATCTGGCCCAGGATCCCAGCACTCTGATCCCCTACACCCACCAGGGGCTCGAGAATGCCCGCTACGGGCGAGGTTTCGCCTTCTTGCAGACGCTCCGCGGCGAGATGGACGGCTATGTCCTGGTGACCACGACTGGTTACGGCAGCGGGGTACTGTCGGTGGACGGAAGCACCATCGACACGGTGATCGCCGAACACCTGACTCGAGCCGACCATGCCAACAGACAAATCTCCGACAGTGAACTCTCGGTGGCGCACCGCGTGGCACTCGAGGCCTACGATGCCGGCCTCACACGCATCGACGAGATACCCGGGCGCGCAGCGATCGACGCCGGGACAGCCGACTACGCCGAGTTCGTTCTGCTCATCCTGCGGCGCAACCACAACCAGGCAGACTCCGGTCGTAAAATCCTCGCCCGCAACGATTTCCTGTTGCAAAGCCCAACCCCTGGGCGTCGATACACCCAGCCCTGCCCCCATTGCGAGCGGCCCGCGATCTACCAGGAAAGCTACCCCCGGGCGGTCTGCGATCAGTGCCGGGACCGCACTACCGACCGCGCCGGTCGCCGAGTGACCGGTTTCAACGCCAGTTTCAGTGGCGGAATGATCGCCTACTACACCGACACGCTCGAGCACGCGGACAACTCTGGCTCCCAACAGGAAGAATGCGTCGAGGTCAGCCGAACCGGTGTGTGTTTTATCGACGCACACCCAGCGACCATGCAGGAGGTACGTCTCGGTGGGATCGTCGTCCAAATGGCATCCACCGACGGAGACGGCTCAGGCAGGCCGAACGGCGCAGTAAGCCGCTTACGCCGCGTTTTCCGCTGGTAGCGACGACGGCAGGACATCGCACGAGTATTCAGCCGCCGACCAGTTGACGCGTGGCATCATCAACGATCCACCGAACCCGCAAGTCCTGTCTTGGATGTCACCTGCCGCGCGCCTACCGGCTTGATGTGCAGCGGGGGCCCTTCGGCCGTGGGAGGGTTCGGATTGATTGGCATTAGGCTCACAAAATACCAGGTCAGGCTCGGTTTTTAACCGAGCCTGACCTGTTCTATTTGGTCCAACCTCACGGTCTGCATTCTGGTTTATATCGGATTCTTTCGAGCGGTGCGCAGCTCGCTGAATTGGGTCGGTTGCTCGACGCGGGCATGCTGCGCGTTGCGAGCGACGGCACGTTCCCGCTCGCAGACGCCAGTGCGGCGCACGAACGCGCCACACGAGGGCATATACAAGGCAAGATCGTGCTCACGGTCGCCTAGCGAACACGGCGCCGTCGTCGCACAACTCATTGGGGGATGGTGGTTTTCGGGTCTTTCCGGCGTCGATGTCGTGGGTTTACCCGGTTGGCTCGAAGCGTACGGACAGGGCCTGCACCCCGGCTGGAGCCTTCCAGATGAGATCGACACCCTCGATCTCGGATCCCACACCGCACGCGGAATCGCCGAACAGGTAGGCCCGGTCGCTGGTGCCGTTCTCGAAACGCACTGTGGCATCCTGCAGTTGGATACAGGCGCCGCTGTCCGGCCGTTCGATCGACAAGATCTTTCCCGTTACGGTGACGTAGGAGGCCCGGCCGATGGCCGCCTGTGCGGTACCGGGCAGCAGCGCGAGCAGTGCGAACGCCGCGATGCCCGCACCGGCGGCCTTGCCGAATTCACTTGGCAATCCCATGATTTCCCTCTCTCGGCCGGCCGCACGGCCGACTACACTGATCGATCTCGCTTTAGTATCTGTCAAATATGTTGGGAGACAAAGGCGTCCAACAGTATGACCGATGCGTGGATCGCTTGAAGTGGGCGAGGAACACATGCCCGGGCTATAGCTGGCCGGGCCAGGTATGGGTGAACCTGGTGACACGCTCGTAGACGTGCGGAGTGAATGCGTGAGTGTGTTGCTTTTCCGCATGGACGATGTGGCGTAGATGACTCGGCTAGTGCTGTTCTGGGGCATGGGTGCTCGGCGCGGCGGGATGTTCGATCTGTTCGCGGAGGATGTCGCCGTGGCCGGCGTGACGTGCGAAGTCCTCGATCGCGAGCAGATAGATGAATCGGAGGCTGACGTCGCCGACGCGGGGGTGTGTTCTGGTGTCGTCGAGGTCGAATTCGGCGGCGATCGCTCGGGAACGGTTGCTGGCGCGCTCGAATTCGGCGATCACGTCGGCGAGGGTTTCGTTGTCGTCGACGACGAAACTGGCGTCGCCCGGCGTCGTGCCGCCGTCGCATTCGCTGTTGGGCAGGCCCGCCAGGACGTGCTGGAACCAGATCCGTTCGGCGACTGCGGCGTGTTTGAGTAGTCCGATCGGGGTGGTCATCGACGCAACGAGGCGGCGGCGGGCGTCTTGTTCGGACAGCCCGCGCACTGTGTTGACCAATTCGGCCCGGTTGCGGTCGAGCATGCTCTCGAGCAAGCGGCGTTCAGTACCGGTGGTGATTCGTGGTATCGACCATGTCATTGTCGGCTCGATTCTGTTGGTTCGGATTGGATTCGACTGTCGTACTGGTGGTTTCGGTTTCTCGGCGCCTCCTCGAGCATGGGGTCGATGACCTTGTGCCGTGGCGGTGGCAGCGGGTGGCGGTCGGAGTTGAGGATGCTGCGGTGCGGAGTCGCTGGATTTCGTCGTGCTGGGCGGCGATTCTGGCAAGCGCGCGGATCCGGAAGTCGGTGAGTTCGTCGATCGTGCCGCTGGCCGGGGCGAGCCGTTCGCTGAGTGCACGGTTGTCGGCTTCGAGTCGTAAGATCTGCGCGTCGCGGGGGCGGGGATGTCGCCGGCCTGTTGCATCGCGCGCAGGCGTTGCTCGAATTCTATCCTGAAGTGCGGGTGTGGGTGTAGGTCCGGTTTCGACGAGGCTGTCGCGTTGCTCGACGAGCAGCGTCGCAGCCTGTCTTCTTTGATGCCAGAGTGACCGAACTGGTCTGGGTGCGTTGGCCTTTCAGTACGCCGAGGGACTGCTCGGCCAGCGGCAGAGCTGCGGTGACCGGTTCGTCAGTTGGTCCTTTCTCCGCACAGCCGGGACGGACCCGAGTTGGCCGAACATGCGATTCTGGTGACGGTCATCGGAGTGTGAGCAGGCAGGCGGCGGCTGTGGTTTGCCGCGGCAGTACTGGCCCGAACGACCGGAACGCGGTATGTGCGGATCTCCGGTCCGGACTGAACACTTATCCCGAGCGAGGTTCTAGCAGGTCCTCGACCAGGCTGCTGGTGAGAGCGCGAGGGATGCTCGCCCCGGTCAGAGCGCAATAGACGAGCGGACCGAGCAGGGCATCGAGAGTGGCGTCGAGGCCGAGTTTGGGTGAGATCTCACCGGCGTCGATTGCGCGCGTGAGCATGTCGCGTTCTCGGGCGCGGCGTGGATCGAGATAGCGCGTGTGGAAGCTCTCGGCCGTGCTGGGATTGTGCTGCACCTCGGCGATGAGTGCGAGCAGGACCTTGCCGGCAGGCTCGCGGGTGAGGAATCGGGCGAAGCCGCGGATGTACGCGCGGATGTTTTCTGCTGTGGGCTTGTCCGTTGGGACGGGGAGGTGCTTGTTGCTGTCTTCGATGAGCGTGTCGAGGAGGATCTCGACCTTCGAGGGCCACCAGCGGTAGATCGTCTGCTTGGCGACGCCGGCACGACGCGCAATCGCCTCGATGGTCAGAGCGCCGAAGCCGTGTTCGACGAGCAGATCGTCAGCGGCATGCAGCACGGCCAGCCGCGCAGCCTCGTCGCGACGGTTGCCCGAGCGCGTCCTGGGCTGGGAGTCCGGGGCGGGCATGGGGTCACCTTACCGGTTGGCGATGCCGCGATCGGTTGGCGGCGCAATGATATTGTCTAGACGCAACGTTGCGTCTATTGAATATTTCGCCAGGTAGGAGCAGATAATGTCCACCACATCCAACCGTCAAGCGCTCGTCATCGGGGCCTCCAGAGGCTTGGGCCTTGTCCTGGCCGGCGAGCTCGCTCGACGCGGCTGGCGAGTCATCGCCACCACACGCCGCGGCGGCGGCGAGCTGCAAGTGAATTCCGATGCCTCCAATGGACGGCTGCACATCGAAACGCTGGAGATGACCAGCTCCGAACAGTTGGCCGCGCTGCGCGAGCGACTGGACAGGCACCGACTCGACCTACTCTTCGTCAACGCCGCCGTCGACCGCGGCAATCTGCCGATCGATGAGGTCTCCACCGACATGTTCACCGAAGTGATGATCACCAACGCGCTGAGCCCGTTGCGCGTCCTCGAGGCCCTGCGAGGGCTCGTCGTGCCCGGCGGAACCGTCGCGGTCATGTCCTCCGAGCAGGGCAGCATCTCGCGAAACACCGAGGACGGCTATGAGCTCTACAAGGCCAGCAAGGCCGCGCTCAACCAGCTGATGCGCAGTTACGCCACCCGCCATGCCGGCGACGGACACACCAAACTGCTCATCGACCCCGGCCACAACCGGACCCGGCTCGGCGGACCCGACGCGCCTCTCACCCCGCAGGAGAGCATCCCGGCCGTCGCCGACGTCCTCGAGACACAGGCCGGCGCACCCGGCCTCCAGTTCTTGGATCGGCACGGCCAAACCGTCCCGTGGTAGAGCCACACCTGCGCTGATCGAGCTGTCGAGCCACCCGCCGAGCATCCCGTATGCGGCATTATCGAGCACCGGCTGTGACGCGAGATACGTTGTCGGACAGGCGATCAGGAGTCGCCATTCGGACGCGCACCATGCGGCAATAGGGCGCATTCGGCACGGCCCACCACCTCAGCCCACCGCCGAAACGACTGCGGTGTCACTGATTTCGAGCAGCCGACGGCGCGCCTTCGGATCGTCGGCCTGCGCGTGCGGACGGCTCAGGCTGGTGCCGTTGAAATATCGGCCCGTCGTCTGCGCCAGGCCCGGATCGCAGATCAGCCGGAGAGTGGCATCCGCGCCCTCGGCAACCGTGCTGATCGGCGTGACTCCAGATTCCAGCACCATCGTCGTCGCCATGAGTGTGGCCGGGTGCAGGGCGTTCACCGTGACGCCGGTCCCGTCGAGTTCCTCGGCGTACTCGATGGTCGCCATGATCATCGCCAGCTTGGCGCGGCAGTACGCGGTGTACACGTCGTAGTTGTGCTCGAGGTTCGGATCGTCGAAGTCGATCTCCTGCTGCCCGGCCGAGGCCACGTTCACCACCCGCGCCGGAGCCGATGCCCTCAGCAGCGGAAGCAGCCGCCGCGTCAGCCGATACGGGGCCAGATGGTTGACCGCCCACAGCAATTCGTTGCCGTCGGCGCTGAGTTCGCGTCTCCCGTCCGTCTGGCCGCCGGTGCCGGCATTGTTCACCAGCACATCCAATCGCGAAGTGCGGGCGATCATCTCGTCGGCCAGCCGGTCCACCTCGGCGAGCCGCGACAGGTCGGCCAGGACGATCTCCGGCACGGGCCCGCTCGCGGCCGTCACCTCAGCTGCGAGCGCTGCGGCCCGATCGGGGTCGCGGCCGTGCAGAATCAGCCGGGCACCCGCGGCGCCGAGCCGCACCGCGAGTTCCCGACCGAGCCCGTCCGTCGCGCCCGTGATCAGCACAGTGCGATCGACCATGCGATCAATATCGTTGTCGCTCATAACCTTTCCCTGCAGTCTCATTTCCCGTCCTCGGTCCGGATGCTGACCGACGTGGCGGTCAGGTCGAGCGCGACGTGCGTGCCGAGGGGTGTGTGCACGACGCGCGGCTCGCCGGTGGCCGGCATCGGTATGCCGTTCACGATGACCTCGACCCAGCGGACGATGGCGTCGCCGTCGTTGCGCGAGTGGCGAACGATCTCGACTTCGCAGGGGATCGACTCAGCCACTGGAAGCCGCGCATGACGACGAATCCGCGTTGGTGGCGGGACCGGCCCCTCGAACGGTATTCACTGCATTGTCTCCGCCGTGGCGACGAGCGTCGCCCGGCCCAGGATGTGGCCGGCGATGGTGAACCCGAGCAGAGCCGGTGTGGAGTCGGAGGCGATGCCGATGTCGTCCACATCCAGAGCGTGCACGGTGACGAAATAGCGGTGCCTGCCGTGCCCTGCCGGCGGTGCCGCACCGATGTATCGAGGTAGGCGCGCGTCGTTCGGCAACTGGAAGGAGCCGACCGGCAAACCGATGCCCGCGTCGTCTCCGGCGCCCTCGGGAAGGCTGGTGGTCGTGGCCGGGATGTTGGCGACAGCCCAGTGCCAGAAGCCGGAGCCGGTGGGGGCGTCGGGGTCGTACACGGTGACGGCGTAGCTCTTGGTGCCTGCTGGGGCGCCACTCCAACTCAGTTGCGGGGAAACATCTTTGCCGCCGGAGGCGCCGGAGGACCACTGTGCGGGTTGCCAGGCGGCGCCGTCGCTCACCGTGGTGCTGGTGACCGTGAACGAGGCTGCCTCGGGGAGACGGGCGAAGGGATTGTTTGCGCTCATCGTGTCGCGCCTTTCGAGTCGTGCCGGACTTACAAGATCGACGATATCAGAAATAATCGATGATTTTGCAAATCGTCTATGATCGGATCATGACTCGGACAGTCCACACCCCGACCTCCCCGGAGAAGCAGATGCTTTCCGAGCGGGTCTACGCACACTTGCGGAACGCGATCATGCGCGGCGAGTTCGCGCCCGGGGACGCGCTCAAGCCGCAGGATCTATCCAGGCAACACGGTGTGAGCCTGGCTGTGGTGCGTGAGGCGCTGGTGCGGCTGGTTGGTGAGGGTCTGGCCGAACGGCTGACCAATCGCGGCTTCGCGGTCCCAGCTTTTTCCGATCACCGCTGGCAGCAGATCGGCGAGGCCCGCCGGGCCATCGAGCCGGTCCTGCTACGCATGTCGATCGAACGTGGTGACGTCAACTGGGAGGGCGACGTCCGAGCTGCCAACCACCGCTTGGCGCGCACGCCGGCATTCACCCCGGAGGACGGCGAGTACTACAGCGAGGTATGGGCCGAGGCTCATCGGGTGTTCCATCGCACCCTCTTGGAAGGGTGCGGTAACCCGGTGTTGTTGGAAACCTTCGACCGGATGTGGGTCGCGAGCGAGCTGGCCCGCCGCTGGTCGACACAGCGCAACCCTGAGCGCGATGCCATTGACGAGCATCGCCGATTGGAGGAGGCCGCGCTGGCCCGCGACCCCGACACCGCCGCCGACATACTGACTCGACACCTCACCATGACGACGGCCGCACTGGCAGAGCAAGAAGGCTGACACGTCCGACAATTCTCAGGCGAACTTTCCCGGGTTCGCCGCCACGGCACGATGCAAGGTGGGTCGGTTGGCGCGGTAAGCGTGCACCACCGATGCCAGCTCGCGCGGGCTCGCGCCGTGCATGATCACCGAGTGGCAGCCGAGGTCGTATTCGCGGGAGATCTTCTGCACGCACTGCTCCGGCGTGCCGTATGCGGCCGAGGTGAGCCATTCGTCGGGGATGAGGGCGTCGAACTGCTCCAGGACCTCGACGGAGGCGGATGCGTCGATGGGGCCTGCAGCCGCGGCGTCCTGGTACAGCTGCGTGGTGCGAATTCGCTCCCACACCTGCGGATCCCAGCCGTTGGCGCTGATCAGGATGTCGGCGTACGCCTGGAGGTAGGTCACCAGCCGGCCGGTTCGCCGACGCAGCTGATCCTCGTCGGAGAGTGCGTCACTAGCGGTCGCGAGGCAGGACCAGATGCGGACGCTGTCGGGGTCTTTGCCCGCTCGTTCGGCGCCGCGGCGGACCGCCGCAACGGAATTCGCGGTGGCCTCGTCGGAGAAGAAGGTGTGCAGTACAACGAAGTCGCCGATCTCGCCGGCGAGTTCGAGGGTCTTCGGGCCTACTGCGACGAAGCCGATCGGGGGCGCGTCGTCGAGGCCGTTCTGGTGGTACAGGACGGGCCATTTGCCTGCGGGCCCATCGTGATTCACGATGGTCTCGCCGTCCCATAGGCGGCGCAGGATGCCGACGAAATCCCGCAGTTGCGCTTCGGTGACGGCGGGCAGGCCGATCGCCTTCCAGTTCGCCGCCATGCCGCGGCCGAATGCCATGGCGTATCGGCCTTCGGTCATCGCCTGCATGGTCGAGCCGATCGTTGCCGTCACCATCGGGTGCCGGGTGTGGTGATTCGTTGCCGCCGCAGCGATTCCGAGGTCGGTGGTGCATCCGGCGAGACCGCCGGACAAGACGGCGGAGTCCTTGACGGTCATGCGCTCGCCGATCATGCACGAGCCGAGGCCGAGTTGCTCCGCGTCGCGGGCCTCGGGCAGCAGAACACGGGCGTCGGCAGGGTGCCGGGTGATGCAGTAGTAGGCCAGTTCGTTCAGTTGGTCGGTCACGAGAGTGGTACTTCCCCAATAGTGTTCGCAACGGTGAAGGTTGACGCCGGGTGTCAGGCGCCGAGTTCGGCGAGCAGTTCTTCGACGATCGATCGGTGGTGGAGCAGCATCTCGACGTCGTCGGGACGTTCCATTTCGCCGAAATGGATCTGTCGGCCACCGGCGCGCATGAAGACGACGCCGTAGTTCAGGGCGGCGAACATCGTGTACCAGGTGAGGTCGGCGAGCTCTACGCCCGAATGCTCGGCGTAGGTCGCCCGCACGTCTTCGACTCGCATGAAGTCCGGCAGGCCCGGCAGGCCGAAGTTGTTGGCGATCGCATGAAAGACGCGGTGCCCGAACACGATCCAGGCCACGTCGAGCTCCCGGGGGCCGATCGTCGCCATTTCCCAGTCGAGCACCGCGACCGGTGCGAAGTCCCGGTACATACAGTTGCCCAGCCGCGCATCACCCCAGGAAAGCACGGTCTCGTAGGACGACGGCCCCGGGAGATTGGCCGTGAGCCACTTCAGGATTCGCTCCACCAACGGCGACGGGCCGATGTCGCGAGCCGCGAACTCGTACCACGCCCGGGCTCGGTTCAGGTTTCGCTCGAGCAGGCTGGCGCCGGGCTGCCGCGGGTTGAGGAACGCGAAAGTGGTTGCTGCATCCGGGATTGCGTGCAGTTTCGCGAGCGCCTCGATGGTGGTTTCCTGCACTCGGCGCTGCTGCTCGGGGCCGGCGTCGCAAAGCCAGTTGTTGCCGAAGGTGTAGGGCATGACATCGGGCGGCACCAGGCCGTCGACGCGGTCCATCAGAAGAAACGGCGTGCCCAGCACGTCGCCGGTCGGCTCGAGGAACCGCACCCGGGGAACGGGGACGTCGCTCGCCTCGGCCACGATGCGCATGACGTCGAATTGATCCCGCAGGTTGTAGTGCTCGTAGACGGGGAAGTCGCCGGGGGCCGGGACCACCCGGGCGATCAGGTCGGCGACCTGCGTGTCTCCGGCTTCACGCCAGCTCAGGGTGAGAGTCAGGGTCTCCGCGGACATGCCGTTGCTGTCGATGCCGGACCCCAGCATGAGCTTCGGATCGGCCTCGGCGGGCAGCTGAGTTGCCAGCCATTCGGTGAGGCGCGGGATCAAGGCGGCGGTGTCGCGGCTGCTGCGTTGCAGGCGCATGCCCTGGTCATCGGGAGACGGAGACATGGATCACTCCTGATTGGATTGCGAAGGCTGGAGGTAACAGTGGACCTCCCCTTCGCAATTGTCAACGAGGGGTCTCAAAGAATATGAGTCACTCCAGGTAGACCGCTATCGCGTCGACCAGGCAGTGGCGCGCGTCCGCCAGCTCGGCGGGTGAGGACAGCCGGCGCTCGTTATTGATGCCGCGCATGGCCATCGGAATCAGAGCCTGGACCCGGTGCACCTTGTTCGAATCGAGGGGCAGGTCCGCCAGAAAGTACTCGAAAGCCCTGAGCCAGGCATCCTCGTACCCGGCCATCGCCGCCGTGGTCTGGGGGAAGACCTCGAGCCGCTCGTCCTGGCCATTGGGCAGACCGGCCCGCAGCGTCTCGACCGCCCGCCCCTCAGGTGTGTCCAGGATGGTCCAGATGGCATCGACCACCTCCCACACCCGCTCCCGGATCGATCCGGTCACCTGCGGCCAGATCTCGGGGCTGTTCGCCCCACTGCGATCGGTCAACTCGATGAGCACGGCGGCCCACAATCCGTCGATATCGCCGAACTGATGCTTCAAGGTGCCCCAACTGACCCCGGCCTCCCGGGCGACCCGATTCGCCGACAGCGGTTCGCCGGACCCCTGCGCGAGACAGACGATGGCGATATCGAGCAGCCGCTGCCTGGTCTCCCGCCCCTTCCGATTGAGGCGAGTTCCGGCCGCGGACTGCATTGTCGAACTCGCTTCGGTCATCGCTGCTTCCGTTCCGCACATCCCGAAATCTCGGAATCTCCGATTGCCGTTCCGACGATAGCGGCACGTTGTCGGGAACGGCGACGCTGCTCGCCATCCGGAGCAGTGCGGCAGCGGCCGTGGTGGACAGGCGGCGCAGGGCGTGGCGAACCGGAACTGGTTTCATGGCATGCCCTCGACGCTGAGGGCGCCTTCCTACCGGGCGACAGATCAGATCAGGCAGGCGGGGTCTGCATGAGGGCGCGCACATGGCCGAGGACATCGGGGTAGCGGCGCAGGTGGGCGCCGCCGTTGAGGTCGACGGCGGTGCCTGTCATCCACGCGGCCTTGTCCGACGCGAGGAAGGCGGCCATGTCGGCGATCTCCTCGGGACGCCCGCTGCGGCCGAGCGGGGTGTTGGCCAGGTAGTCCTCGGTGAGGCCGGGGACGAACGAGATGCCCGCCACCAGTGGGGTGTCGACGAGACCGGGGGAGATGGCGTTGACCCGGACCTGACGTTGCGCCAGTTCCAGCGCCGCAACCTCGACCAGCATCAGCACGCCCGCCTTGGCCGAGCAGTAGGCGGCCATGCCGGTGCCGGGCTGGCGCCCATTGAGCGAGGCGATACAGGTGATGCTGCCGCCGTCGGCGATGTGGCGGGCAGCGTGCTTGAGGACGAGGAAGGTCCCGGTCAGACAGACGTCGAGGGTGAGTTGCCAATGAACGAGTTCGAGGTCGGTGATCGGGCCGGTCATCGACAGTCCGGCGCAGCTGACCACCGCGCTCGGATTCCCGGTGGCGGCGAAACCGGCCTCGACCGAGGCCTCATCGGTGACGTCCATGTGGATGCTCGCCGCCGTCGGACCCAGGGCGATCGCCGCCTCGGCCGCCGCTACCTCGTTGACGTCGGCGACGATCACGCGGAAGCCGTCGGCAGTCAACGCGTGCGCGGTCGCCAGGCCGATGCCCGACGCGCCGCCGATCACCATGGCCGTGTGCTGGTTGGTGGTCATGGTGCTCCTCGAATGCTGTGCCTCTGCCCACTAGACAGATTCCTGAAACTGTCTAGTGATCGTAGACACATTCTTGAAAATGTCTACTGCCTTGGTACTGTCCGTCCGAGACAAGACCGATCAGCCGTCCGGGAGGATTGAGCCGAGTGACCGAGTCGGAAACAGTGACCGTCGGCGACAGGCTGATCGACGCGGCTCAGAAATTGCTGGCGCGCAAAGGGATTCGGGCGACGACGATGATCGAGATCGCCGAGGAAGCCGGCGTTTCGCGCGCCTGGCTCTATCGCCATTTCCCGGACAAGACGGCGTTGCTCGGTGCGGCCATCGTCCGGCTCAACGACGCGCTGTGGAGTGGTTCGCGGGCTGAACTCGACTCGCTCTACACCTTCGCCGAACAACTCGCGGCTGGTGTTCGTCTCGGCCGTGGTGCCTACGACGACCCGGGCGCGCTGGTGATGCGGCTACGGAACGACGAGCCGGAGGAATTCGCCCTGTGCACGGGCGCAGGGGTCTCCGGGCTTGTCCCTGACCTCGCCGCTTTCTGGCTGCCCTACGTGGAGGCCGCCGTCGACCGCGGTGAGATCCACCCCCGCCACGATCTCGCCGAAGTCGCCGAATGGGTTGCCCGCGTTCTCATCAGCCTCGGGACCGTCCCCGGCGAGACCATCGACATCGACGACAACGCGGCCGTGCTGCGCTACATGCGCCGCTACCTCCTACCCGGCCTGGTCGCCGACCCCGGCCCGGCGCACTTGGGAACGTGACGCGGCAGGATCCTGTGTTGAGTTATCGGCCCGATTCGTCTGAAACGGCCCCTGAATTGAACATGTTGATGCAATATGTTCAACATGTACAACGCGACAATGGGTCGGACGGTCGAGAACTTTCCGCATGAACTGGTGGTCGGGGCCGCGGAATGTGTTCAGCGTTTCGGCGTGCAGGGCTTCCGGCTGACCGAGGTGGCCAAGGCCGCCGGGGTGTCGCGCGGAACCGTGTACAACTGCTTCGGCGACAAGGAAACGGCGCTCAACGCGGGCCTGGCGTTCATCTGTGACGCCTTCATCGCCGGACTCGCCGCGACGGTCGACCCGCAGCCCACCTTGCATGCACAGGTAGGCGCGGCGGTCGCGAGGATTTACGAGCACATCCACACCCCGCAGGTGCTCAGTCCGCCGCTGCGCACCGACAGCATCATCGCGACACTGCTCGAGCACTACGGCGAGAACCTCACTATCCGCTGGGCCGGATTCTGGGCGCCGCTGGTCCTGGCCGCGCAGGAACGCGGCGAGGTCGACGCCGACGTGAACCCGATGCACGCGGGCGACTGGATCGTGCGCGTCCTGCTCGGTCTGGAGATCCTACCGTTGGTCGTCCTCGGTTTCGACAACGCCGACGCCATGGCCGAGCACACCAGCAATCTGCTGATCAACGGACTGGCCCCGCGCCGTCGCGAAGGGTGAGCGACCGATGAAACACGTCGAGGTAGCGATCATCGGTGCCGGGCCCGGTGGAATCACCGCCGCGCACTATCTGCAACGCGCGGGCATCACCGATTTCGTCATCCTCGAGCGCGCGGGTGATTTCGGCGGGAGCTGGCGCGACAACTTCTATCCCGGCCTCGCCGTCGACGTGCCGACGCTGTTCTATCAGTTCCCGTTCGCCAGGAAGGCGGACTGGTCGCGGCTGTTTCCCGATGGTCCCGAGATCCAGCGCTACAACACCGCAGTCGCCCGAGAGCTCGGTTTCTACGCACACTTACGCGGACACCACGATGTCACACGTGAGATCTGGAACGACGCCGCGCAGGTCTGGGAGCTGGATATCGCTGGGCAGGAACCGATTTCCGCCCGATTCGTGATCAATGCGCGCGGCGGATATCTCAACGCGAAGTCCACCGACCAGATCCCCGGGGCCGCGGCGTTCACGGGCACGATCCTGCGCCCCAATGCCTGGGATCCCGAATACGCCTGTGCTGGAAGGCGAGTTGCGCTGATCGGTACGGGATCCAGTTCGGTGCAGATTCTTTCGGCCATTGCCGAAGACGCCGCGTCGGTCGACATCTATCAGCGGACCCCGGCCTGGATCCTGCCCAAACCTGACGTCGCGATCCCGGCCGGAGTGCAGCGGGTGCTGGCGCTGCCCGGCGTCGGCGCGGCGATCAACACCATGGTGCTGGCCATGATGGAGCTGCCGATGCAGCTCATCTGCACTGTGCTGCCGAAACTTCCGCGGTCTGTGCTCACCTCCGCCCTGCCGCAGTACGACAAGATCTGGCGGTCAGCGTATCGGATGTTGTTGCGCCGCAAGGTCGCGAACCCGGTCGACCGGGCGGCGCTGGTGCCCGGCTATGGCATCCTCGCCAAACGCCCCATTCTCAGCAGCACCTTCTTCACGGCGCTCGCGAAGCCGACAGTATCGCTGATCACCAGCCCTATCGAGACGATCACCACCGCGGGTCTGCGCACCGGCGACGGCACCGAACGGCCCTACGACCTGATCGTGATGGCCACCGGCTACGAGATGTTCACCGACCCGGAGTCCTACCGCACCGGCCGCACGATCGGCGCCGCCGGACTGGACCTCGCCGACGACTACCGCCGCAACGGATTACGCAGCTATGGCGGCAGTGCTCATCCCGGCTTCCCGAACCGCTGGTCGCTGGTGGGACCGCACGGCTACGTCGGCGTTGCCTGGCACACCTTCGTTGATATGACCGCTCGTCACGCCGTGCGCATCATCACCGAGGCGGGCCGCCGCGACGCCACCGCGGTACGGGTACGGGCCGAGGCCTTCGATCGCTGGGTCGCGCGGATGCGGCGCAACGAGAAGCTCATCCGGACCTACACCGTCGACTGCAACCCCGGCCTGCGCACCTATTTCGTCAACTCACAGGGTGACGCGCTCTATTACCGGCCGCAGACGATCAGCGGCGCCTGGTGGTTCAGCCGACGTTCCCCGTTGAGTGACTACCTCTTCGAGCACGACACATCGGAACGACAGAAAATCGAGGACATCGCATGAAGACACTCAGCGGGAAAGTCGCCTACCTGACCGGAGCCGCCCGCGGCCAGGGCCGGTCCCACGCCATCGCGCTGGCACGCGCAGGCGCCGACATCGTCGCTACCGACGCCTGCGCGCAGATCGCGCCGAACAGTGGATATCCGATGGCGGAACCGGAGGACCTCGCCGAAACCGCGCGCCTGGTGAAAGCCGAAGGTGGCAATATCCACACCGTGCAGGTCGACGTGCGTGACCTCGAAGGTCAGCAGGCCGCGGTCGCCGAGACCATCGCCCAGTTCGGGCGGCTCGACATCGTCGTCGCCAATGCGGGTGTGTGCAGCTGGGGACGGCTGTGGGAGATCTCGCCGGAGCAGTTCGCCGAGTCCGTCGACATCAACCTGGTCGGTGTGTGGAACACGATCAAGGCGACTGTGCCCGCGATGATCGAGGCGGGCAACGGTGGCTCGATCATGACCATCAGCTCGTCGGCCGGTGTCAAGGCGCCCCCCGGGTGCGGCCATTACGCGGCGAGCAAGTTCGGCGTCATCGGCCTGACGAAATCGCTGGCCGTCGAACTCGGCGAGTTCGGCATCCGGGTCAACACCCTGCTGCCCTACGGCACCAACACACCGCTGGGCAACGACACGTCGATGTACAAGCTGTTCGAAGCCCATCCGGCCTACGTCTACAGCTACACCCCGAACCTGCTGAAGACCGACGGACTCATCGAGCCCGAAGACATCTCCGAGGCCGTGGTGTGGCTCGCGAGTGACCAGTCCCGAGTCATGACCGGCGCACAGATCCCCGTCGACAAAGGCTTCCTCGCGCGCTGATCCCAGCGGTGTTCTCGAGAGGGTCACCCGCCGATGGGAACTCCTTGTCAGGATTGCCATTCTGGAAGCGGTAGCGGTGACAGCGCAGTCGGCATAACGGCCTGGTCGGCGAGCGGGTGGATTTCGTTTGTGAGAGCCGACAATGCACGGGCGACTTCGTGGATGCTGGCTCGGATGTGGTCAGTGTGGCCGTTCATGTCGACAGCGGGTCGGCGTTCGTCGACGCTTGGCTGTTGCGGACTTGCGCGAAACTCGGTGTCCGCCTGGTTCATTCGACACCGGGCCGTGGAGCGAGTACCGCACGGTCGCCAAGACCGGCACGGTCTCGCTGCAATCCAACACCTACGCCGTTGACCCGGGGTTGGCGCGGCGGCGGGTCGAGCTGGTGTTCTCCCCGTTCGACATGGAAACCATCGACGTCCGCTACCGCGACAAGAGCTACGGAAAGGCGTTGCCCCACACCATCACCCGCCACGTGCACCCGAAGGCACGGCCGGAGATCCCCGCGTTGACACCGCGGCCTTCGACCGGGATCGACTACCTGAAGTTGACCGCCGATGCCCATCATGAGCAGCTTCGCCGCGATCAACGCATCGGCTACGACGCCCTGCCAGGACAGCAAGTCACCGGGGTGCCAATCCAGCGCTCGCAGAACGGCTTTGTCGACCACGCGCCCGTCGGTGTCGACCGGCCGCACGCTGTACACCGCAGTGTGCGCTGGTGATTCTCCATGATCGCCATCGGCAGACCGGCACCGATTCCGGAAACATCGCCGCCGACGAGCCCGATGCAGGAGAAGGAAGGGATCAGCGGAGACAATGTGTCATCGGTCACATCGACCACCACCGAACGAAGCAAACCGCAGGTGGCGGTTAACGACCAGGACAGAGTGTCCAGGCTTTGCCCAGACCCGATTTGGGGCAGAATTGCCACAGTTGAATGTTCGGAGGGGGTATCGACCAGTACGCCAACCTCCTGCAACACCGAAAACTGCTGGTCATCGGCAAATAGCGGTGGCGTGACGGTTCTGGTCCGGTTGCCGCAGGTTCGTGCCCCGGCGGGGCACTGTAAGGATGGGACCGGTTCTGACCGGCGGTTTTCCTGCGGAACGCTGATAATCCAAGAAGCGTTCGGGTACCGGCTTATCCGTCGCGGGTTCCGATGGTGCGTTGCAGGAGGATGAAGGCGAGTAGTAGGACGCCGATGAAGATCTTGGTCCACCAGGAACTCAGGGTGCCTTCGAAGCTGATGATGGTCTGGATTACGCCGAGGGTCAGTACGCCGAGTACCGAGCCGAGGACGAATCCGGAGCCGCCGGTGAGCAGGGTGCCGCCGATGACGACGGCGGCGATGGCGTCGAGTTCCATGCCGACGGCGTGCAGGCTCCAGCCGGACAGGGTGTAGAGCGTGAACAGGATGCCCGCGAGTGCCGAGCAGAAGCCGCTGATCGCGTATACGGCGACCTTGGTCCTGGCCACCGGCAGGCCCATCATGAGCGCCGACTGTTCGTTGCCGCCGATCGCGTAGGCGGTGCGACCCAGCCGGGTGTAGTGCAGAACGACGAAGGCCGCGGCGAGGACCACCAGCGCGACGATCATGCCCACCGTCAGGAATACGTCCCCGCCGAGCCGGAACCGACGCTGTGCCAGATCCGTGTACACCGGGTCGGTGATCGTGATCGAATCCGTGCTGATCACATACGCCAGCCCGCGCGCGAGGAACATACCGGCGAGCGTCACGATGAACGGCTGGATCTCGAAGTAGTGGATGACCGCGCCCATCGCGGCTCCGAAGAGCGTGCCACCGACCAACATGAGCGGCATGACCAGCAGCGGCGGCCACCCGTGCACGGTCACCAGCCACGCCGAGACCACGGTGGACAAGGCCAGCACCGCACCGACGGACAGGTCGATGCCGCCGGTGAATATCACGAATGTCGTCCCGACAGCTAGGACGAGCAGGAAGGCGTTGTCTATGAACAGGTTCACGAAAACCTGCGGGTAGCCGAATGCCGGGTAGCGGATCACCCCGACGCCGTAGATGACGGCGAACAGTGCCGCGGTGGCCAGCACCGGTATGTACCGGCGGCGGTGACTGCGACTCGTGGGGCTGCGCAGTACAGGGGCCTTGGCTGCGACGGCGGTCAGCGCGTTCATACGGTCGCCTCCCTCGGTGTCGATCGGGTGCCAACCGATTGGCGGCGGCGGAAAACCTTGGCGCGGAACGCCGGTGACTGGATCAGACATACCGCGATCACCACGACCGCCTTGGAAACCAGCGTCGTCTCCGGTGGCACCCCGACGGTGTAGATCGTGGTGGTGAGCGTCTGGATCACCAACGCCCCGAGGACCGTGCCACCCAGCTGAAATCGCCCACCGGTCAACGCGGTACCGCCGATGACGACCGCGAGAATCGCATCGAGTTCGATCCATAGTCCGGCGTTATTGCCATCCGCCGCAGAGACATTAGAGCTGATCATCAGTCCCGCGATCGCCGCACAGCACGCGCAGACCGCGTACACGGCGACGATCAGACCACTGGCCCGGATACCGACCAAACGCGCTGCCTCGGCATTACCGCCGACCGATTCCAGCAGCAGCCCGAGCGCACTGCGCCGCAATAACAATGCGAGCCCAGCGAACACCGCGGCGGCGACCAAGACCGGAACTGGCAGCCCGAGCAGGTAGCCGCCACCGATGACCTTGTACGGCGGACTGTTGATCGTGATGATCTGGCCAGATGTAATCAGCTGTGCGACACCGCGTCCGGCCACCATCAGGATCAACGTCGCCACGATCGGTTGAATCCCGAAGCGTGCCACCAGAAGTCCGTTCCACAGCCCGAGCACAACCGCTACGCCGAGCGCGATCAGCACGGCGACGACGACACCACCGGCATCGGCCTGATCCAGCATGTTGCTGATGTGCAGACACGCCAACGCGCCCGCGATCGCCACGACCGTGCCGACCGAAAGATCGATGCCACGGGTCGCGATGACCAGCGTCATGCCGAGCGAGATCAGTACCAGTGGCGCGCCGTAGCGCAGGATATCGATCAGACTGCCGTAGAGGTGTCCGTCCTGGATGCGGATCGAGAGGAATCCGGGCGTGAACGCGACGTTGACGATCAACAGCGCGATGAGCGCGGCAGCGGGCCAGAACAGGTGGTTTCGGATGACTGTCATGAAACTGCCCCGCTCGCAATGGTTTCCGTGAGCCGATCCATGGTCAAGGTGGCATCGTTGACGAGTTCGGCGACCAGCCGACGGTCGCGCAGAATCGCCACCTTGTGACTCAGCCGCAGCACTTCTTCGAGTTCGGCGGAGATGAACAGCACCGACATGCCCTCCTCGGACAGCGAGATGACCAGCCGCTGGATTTCCGCCTTGGCACCGATATCGATACCGCGGGTCGGCTCGTCGAGGATCAGCAGTTTCGGTCTGGTGGCCAGCCAGCGGGCCAGCAGCACCTTCTGCTGGTTGCCGCCGCTGAGGAATTTCACCGGTGTATCCGGATCGGCCGGCACGATCCGCAGCGAGGTGATGTACCCGGCGACGAGTTCGTCACGCTTGCGCGCCGACAGCGGCCGGGCCCAGCCGCGCGCGGCTTGGACCGCGAGCACGATATTGTCGCGCACCGACAGGTCGAGGATCAGGCCCTGGGATTTGCGATCTTCGGGACAGAACGCGATTCGGTGGTCGATCGCGGCGCGGGGCGAGCGCAGTGCTGTCGGCGCGCCCGCTACACGGAGATTCCCGGTGGACGCGCGGTCGGCACCGAAGAGCAATCGCGCCACCTCGGTGCGGCCGGAGCCGAGCAACCCGGCCAACCCGACGACTTCGCCATCACGGACGGTGAGATCGAACGGCGCGACGGAATTGCGGCGCCCGCCGATCCCCGTGGCCTGCAGCCGCGGATCGTGGCGCGCCACCACCGCCGGATCCGGTTTCTCGTGCTCGATCTCGTCGAGTGTGCTCAGCGCTGTGCCGAGCATGTGCGCGATGAGATCCTTCTGGGTCAACTGTGCCACCGGATATTCGCCGACCAGGGTGCCATTGCGCAGTACCGTGGCCCGGTCGCAGATCTCGAAGATCTGATCGAGGAAGTGGGTGACGAATCCGATCGCCACGCCCTCGGCGGCGAGCCCGCGCATCACCGCGAACAGTTGCTCGACCTCACCGGTGTCCAGCGATGAGGTCGGCTCGTCCAGGATCAGTACCCTGGCATCCAGGTCGACGGCTCGGGCGATGGCAATAAGCTGTTGCACCGCAAGCGAATACGAGCCGAGTTGGGCCGCCACGTCGATGTTCAGACGCAGTCTGTCCAGCAGCCGGGCGGCATCGCGACGCATCGCCGCGAAGCGGATCAGCCCGGCCCGCCGCGGTTCCCGTCCGATGTAGATGTTCTCCGCGACCGACAGATTCGGGCACAGATTCACCTCCTGATAGACGGTGCTCACCCCGGCCCGCAGCGCCTGCTGCGGGCCGGTGAATCGCACTGGGTGACCGTCGAGTTCGATGGTCCCGGCATCGGCGTCGTGAATTCCGGTGAGCACCTTGATGAGGGTGGATTTGCCCGCACCGTTCTCACCGACCAGTGCGTGTATTTCACCGGGGAACAGCCGCAGGTCCACCTCGGACAGCGCGGTGACCCCGGAGAAACGCTTGAGGATGCCCGACATCCGAAGTGCAGGTGTGACAGTCGGTTCCGACATGCACTGCTCCGGCTCAGTACGTCCGGGTGGGCAGCGCGGCGGCGGCCTGGTCCTGGGTGTAGACGCCTTCGTCGGTGACGATCCGCTTGGGCGTCGGGTGGCCTGCCACCACCTCCTTGGTGATCTCCATCAGCTTCGGGCCGAGCAGTGGATTGCATTCGACGACCACATTGATCTTGCCGTCGGCCATGGCCTGGAAGGCATCTCGGGTCCCGTCGATCGAGATGATCTTGATGTCCTTACCCGGCTTCAGCCCGGCCTCCTCGATCGCCTGGATCGCGCCGAGCGCCATATCGTCGTTGTGCGCGTAAAGCACGTTGATATCCCGGTGCGCGGCCAGGAATGCCTGCATGACCTCTTTGCCCTTGGCGCGGGTGAACTCCGCGGTCTGCGATGCGATGATCTTGAACTTCGGGTCGGCGCCGATGACGTCCTGGAAACCCTTCTTCCGATCGGTCGCGGGCGCGGATCCGGTGGTGCCCTGCAACTCCGCGATATTCACGGTGTCGTTCGAGTTCTTGGTCGCGTCGACGAGCCAATTCGCCGCCCTGCGGCCCTCTTCGACGAAATCCGAGCCGAGGAAGGTCACATACAGCGAGGTGTCGGCCGAGTCGACCGCGCGGTCGGTGAGGATCACCGGAATCTTGGCGTCCTTGGCCTCCTTCAGGACGGTGTCCCATCCGGATGCGACGACGGGGGAGAAGGCGATGACGTCCACGCGCTGCTGGATGAAGGTGCGGATCGCCTTGATCTGGTTTTCCTGTTTCTGTTGGGCATCAGCGAATTTCAGCTGGATTCCGGCTGCGGCTGCGGCATCCTGGATAGATTTCGTATTCGCGGTGCGCCAACCGCTTTCGGCACCTACTTGGGAGAACCCGAGTACGGTCTGGTCGCTTCCCGAGCTGCCGCAGCCGACGGCCGTTGCTGCGGTGAGGACAAGTGCGCTGGCGGTGATCAGAAGCCTCTTCAACACGATCAGGCTCTCCCTTGAATTGTGAAACGTGTTGCACCTAGGTGCGGTAGTCCTGATAGTGTTAGCGCTCACATTCTTCTAGTCAAGAGCTCTGACGGCCGTAATCTGGTGGCGACGACCGGCTATCGGTTGCCGAGGTCGGCGCGGAAGTTCGGGTCGCGGTGCAGCCGTTTGCTGTGTGAGCGTTAACCTGGGGGAACCGGGACGACTCGACGCTTTGGAAGGTGGATGTGAGGGACAGGGACGGATTTGCCGCCGGGGACACCTCAACGGCGGTTCGACCGACGGGCACACGCCCCGCGGTCATGACCGATGTCGCCAAACTCGCCGGAGTCTCCCATCAGACCGTGTCGCGGGTGCTCAACGGCAGCGCGAACGTGCGGCCGGAGACCCGCGAGCGGGTATTGCGCGCCGTCGAACAACTCGGCTACCGCCCCAACGCCATGGCCAGGGGCCTGGTCAGCAGGCGTTCGAATATGCTCGGCGTGGTCAGTTTCGACACCATCCTGTACGGACCGGCGTGCACCCTGCTCGGCATCGAACGTGCGGCTCGCACAGCGGGTTACGGTGTCAGTATCTTCGCCTTGGAGACGGTCGACCGCTCCAGTGTGCTGGCGGCCGCGAACAGTCTGGCCGATCAGGGAGTGGACGGGATCATCGTCATCGCCCCGCAGATGGCCGCCGCCGCGGCACTGCACAGTCTGCCCGAACGCCTGCTGGCGGTCGCGGTCGAGGCGGGACAGGACAGTGGCTTGCCGTCGGTTTCGGTGGATCAGGTCGCGGGTGCTCGGCTGGCGGTGCAGCATCTGCTCGACCTCGGGCATCGCACGGTATGGCAGGTCGCCGGTCCCAGTGACTGGCTGGAGGCACGGGACCGCATCGAGGGCTGGCGACGCACGCTGGAGGCGGCGGGCGCACCGATCCCCCCGGTGATCGGCGGGGATTGGAGTGCCCGCTCCGGCTACGAAGCGGGCCTGCTGCTCGCCGCGCAGCCCGATGTCACGGCGGTATTCGCGGCCAACGACCAGATGGCGCTCGGCATGCTGCGCGCCTTCACCGAACGCGGTATCCGGGTGCCTGCCGATATCTCGGTGGTCGGTTTCGACGACATTCCCGAGGCCGCCTACCTTTCGCCGCCGCTCACGACCATCCGACAGGACTTCGACGAGGTGGGCCGCCGCAGTATGCAGATGTTGTTGCGGTGCTTGGAATTCGACGGCACCACCGCCGAACCGGCATCGCCGTCGGTGCTGCCGACGCTGGTCACGCGCGACAGCACGGCGGCACCGGCCCAGCGGTGAGGCCTCAGGCCGCCGCGCGCTTCTTGTTGTAGACGTCGAATGCCACCGCGGCCAGCAGCACCAGCCCCTTGATGACCAGCTGCCAGTCACTGCCGACGCCGAGCATCGACATGCCGTTGTTCATCACGCCCATCACCAACGCCCCGACAATGGCGCCCACAACGGTTCCGATACCGCCGCTGGCCGACGCGCCACCGACGAATGCCGCGGCGATGGCGTCGAGCTCGAAGTTCTGTCCCGCCTTCGGAGTTGCCGCACCGAGCCTGGCCGCGAAGATGACGCCAGCCAGTGCCGCTAGCACGCCCATATTCACGAAAACCCAGAACGTATTGGCCTTGGTATTCACCCCGGACAGCTGTGCGGCCTTCTCATTGCCGCCGACGGCGTAGATCCGGCGCCCGATCACCGAGCGGTTCATCACGAAGGAATACAGCACGATCAACACGATCAAAATAACGCCGATGATCGGAATCCCGTTGTAGGAGGCCAATACGAAGCTGAATGCCAGGATGACCGCACCGAGCGCCGCCAACTTCGCGATGAACAGCGAGCGCGGTCCGGCAGGCAGACCATAGGAGTGACGGCGCTGGCGCACCCGCCATTGCGACCACACCAGCGCCGCCACCGCGAGCACGCCGATGAGCAAGGTCAAACCGTTCAGATCGCCGACGCGCAGCCGTATCGCGATTCCGTTGAATCCGGCGAACTGAACGGCATGCAGTGGCAACCAATTCGGGAGATACCCAGCCGCGATATTCACGAAGCCCTGCGGGAACGGGCCGATCGACTGGCCTTTGAGCACCAGCTGCGCCAGACCACGGAACAGCAGCATGCCGCCCAGGGTGACGATGAATGCCGGAATTTTGACGTAGGCGATCCAATACCCTTGCCACGCACCGATGACCGCGCCCATCGCGACGGCCGCCAACACGACCACCGGCCAAGGCCAGTGCCACTGCACGATGGCGATACCGGTCACCGCACCGACCAATGCGCACAGTGAGCCGACCGATAGGTCGATGTGTCCGTTGATGATCACCAGCATCATCCCGATGGCAAGCACCAGGATGTAGCCGTTCTGCAGGATGACATTCGTGACATTGAGCGGCGTCAACAGGCTGACACCGTCGGAAAGCTTTGCCGTGGTGAGGATTTGGAACAACAGGGTGATCACTACGAGCGCCACGATCATGCCGTATTGGCGCACATTGCCGCGCATGGTGCGGCGCAGGGCCGCGAGCGCGCCGACCTGTTTCTGCTCGACGGCCTTCGCGATAACCTCGGCGGAGGTATCGTCGCCGTCTTCCAGCTTGTCCAGCAACGTCATTCGGCTACCGCCTCGGCCGTGGCGGTTCCGCGTGTCATCAGTTTCATGACAGCCTCCTGTGTGGCTTCGTGTTTCGGGAGTTCACCGGTGATGCGGCCCTGGCTCATCGCGTAGACGCGGTCACACAGGCCGAGTAGTTCCGGCAGTTCCGAGGAGATGATCAGCACGCCTTTTCCGGCGGCGGCGAGCTGTTGGACGATCAGATAGATCTCGTATTTGGCACCGACATCGATACCGCGGGTCGGCTCGTCGAGGATCAGCAGATCGGGTTCGGTGAAGATCCATTTGCCGAGCACGACCTTCTGCTGATTCCCGCCGGAGAGGTTGCCCACCTTCTGGAATACCGTCGGCGTCTTCACCGTCAGCCGGGTGCGCAGGCCCTCGGCTTCGACGATCTCGCGATGGGTGTCGATGACCGTGTGCCGGGAGACCGCGGGGAGATTGGCGAGGGTCATATTGCGCCGGATATCCTCGTCGGGGATCAATCCGTATTGCTTACGGTCCTCCGAGACATAGGCGATGCCGGCACCGATCGCATCGCGCACCGACGAAATGCGCAGTACCGCACCATCCTTGCGAATCGTGCCGCGAATATTCCGACCGTAGGATCGGCCGAAAACACTCATCGCCAGCTCGGTGCGCCCGGCACCCATCAATCCGGCGATACCGACGATCTCACCGCGCCGCACGTTGAGTGCCGCATCCCGGACGATCCGGCGATCGGCAATGGTCGGGTGGTCGACATTCCAATCGGCGATCTCGAAGAACACCTCGCCGATCTGCGGATCCGTTCGCGGTGGGAACCGGTGGTCGAGATCGCGCCCGACCATCCCCTTGATAATGCGATCCTCGGTGACCTCCGCGGCCGCCGCATCCAGGGTCTCGATGGTCCGGCCGTCGCGCAGCACGGTGATCGAATCGGCAACTGCCAAAACCTCATTGAGCTTGTGCGAGATCAGGATCGAGGTGATGCCCTGTTCGCGCAGTTGCCGCAGCAGCGCGAGCAGGCTCGCGCTGTCGGTCTCGTTGAGCGCCGCTGTCGGTTCGTCGAGGATGAGCAATCGCACCTGTTTGGCCAGCGCCTTGGCGATCTCCACGAGCTGCTGTTTACCGACACCCAAAGCGGCGACCAGGGTTTCGGGATCCTCGACGAGACCGACCTGCCGCATCAGCAACATCGCCTGCCGATTGGTCTCCTGCCAGTCGACGGTCCAGCTGCGCAGCCGTTCATTGCCGAGAAAGATGTTCTCCGCGATCGACAGCTGCGGCACCAGCGCCAATTCCTGGTGGATGATCGCGATGCCCGCCGCCTCGCTGCCGCGAATATCCTTGAACGCCACATCGGTACCGTCCATACGGATCTGTCCGCTGTAGGAGCCGTGCGGGTAGACGCCGCTGACCACCTTCATGAGCGTGGATTTGCCCGCGCCGTTCTCGCCGACCAGCGCGTGGATTTCGCCGTCGGCCACCGCGAAATCCACCGCGTCCAGCGCTTTCACACCCGGGAATTCCATGGTGATCCCGCGCATTTCGAGAATGTGCTTGCTCATGGGCTGTGTCCTTTTCTGCATGCCCGAGGGGCCCTCCGTGGTTACGCAGGCTGCCTCCTCCGGGCCCTGACTCGGCCATGCTGTGTCCTTTTCTGCATGCCCGAGGGGCCCTCCGTGGTTACGCAGGCTGCCTCCTCCGGGCCCTGACTCGGCCATGCGGGGCCTTTCCTGGTCGTCAGGCGAAGTCGCGCTCGGAGTAGTACCCGGAGTCGATCAGCACCTTCCGGTAGTTGTCCTTATCGACCGAGACCGGCTGCAACAGATACGACGGCACCTTCTTGGCGCCGTTGTCGTAGGAGGTGGTGTCGTTGGTTTCCGGTGTGCCGCTGGTCAAGATCGCATTGACCATCTGCACGGCGCGTTTGGCGAGGTCACGGGTGTCCTTGAAGACGGTCATGGTCTGCTCGCCTGCGATGATCGACTTCACCGACGCCTTCTCGGCATCCTGACCGGTGACGACCGGCATCTTCTTATCGCCCCTGCCGTACCCGACCGCCTTGAGGGCCGAGACGATGCCGATACTGAGGCCGTCGTAAGGGGACAGCACGGCATCAATATTCGTGGTGGAGTAGTTGGCGCTGAGCAGGTTCTCCATCCGGGACTGGGCGGTGGCGCCGTCCCAGCGCAGCGTGGTCACCTGATCGATGGCGGTCTGTCCGGAGCGGACCACCAGCTTGCCGGAGTCGAGATAGGGCCGGATCACCGACATGGCGCCGTTGAAGAAGTAGTAGGTGTTGTTGTCATCGGGGGAACCGGCGAACAGTTCGATCGAGAACGGGCCCTTGCCATCCCGCAGACCGAGCCGGTCTACGATGTAATTCGCTTCCAGCACACCTACTTTGAAATTGTCGAAGGTCGCGTAGTAGTCCACGTTCGTGGTGTCGCGGATGAGCCGGTCGTAGGCGATCACCGCGATCTTGTTCGTCTTGGCCTGCTGCAGTACGCCGGTGAGTGATTTATTGTCGATCGCCGCGATCACCAGTGCCTTGACGCCCCGGGTGATCATGTTCTCGATCTGCGAAACCTGCGTCTCGATGACGTCTTCGGCGTACTGCAGGTCGGTGTCGTAGCCGAGGTCCTTGAACTGCTTGACGATATTGTTGCCGTCGGCGACCCAGCGTTCGGAGGACTTCGTCGGCATAGCGATGCCGATCATGCCGCCGGCCGTGGACGAATTACCGCTGTCCTCAACGGAACACGCGGCGGCGGCCAACAGCGCGGCGACACCCGCGGCGCCGGCGAAGAGTCCGCGTCGGTTGATAGTGGGCATGGGCACAACTCCTTGACTAGACCTGGACGAACTCGATGCCGGCGAGCTGACAGAAAACCTGCCAGTCGGCCGCGTGGTGGCCGATATTCATGACTTGGTGGTGCGGCCCGCCCGCGGTGAGCCAGCCATCCATGCAGGCACGCACGCCGCTCGCGGGCCGGAACTGGCCGTAGGGCATCTCCAGCGCGGGCAGTTCCTGGCTGTCGAGCACGGTGCCCTCGGCCACGACCAGCCGGAACTTTTCGCCGCCGAGCGAAACCAGACAGGCCAGCGTCGCGGGCCCCGGCCGGTAGCGGAACAGGAAGGTCGGCGGCTTGTCGAGCTTGCCGATGCCGAGTTCGCGCCGAATCAGCCGGACCGGTTCGTCGGTGCGCGCGATCCGCCAATTCCCCTCGCCCATATGGCTCATCAGGATCGAGTCCGAGGGGAAGTCCATCGCATACATCTCGGTGAAATGGCCATCGCCGATCAGCTGATGTCCCGCATAGACCATGGCGGCGGCCATGGCATCGCCCTCGGCGCCATAGCCGTACCCCTTGGCCATCAGACTCGATGCCGCGGCAAGTGGCAGTCGCTGGAACCGGCCGTCCTCGCCGATCGCATCGAAATGCGTCGAGTACGCACCGTAGCCGCGGTCGGTGAGAATGCGTTCGATGGCGATCTGCATCCGGGCGTGGTCCTCGCGTTCCGCGCCGGTCAATGCGGGATCGATCGCGAATTCCCTGTCCTCCCAAGCCATCAGCGCCGCGACCTCGTCATCGGTCACCGCCTGGCTGCCGCGGTAGAGGTCGCCGGGCGCGACGAAGCTGATCTCCGGGCCGAGCGTCCGCAACAGCGCGTTCTCGTCGACGCGGATATCACCCATATCGTTCATGGCATAGCCGAAGACGCCGACCTTCAGCGACCGCCATGCGGTGACCGCACGCGCGGCCCGCGCCCAGCGATCAACGCGCACAGCGAATTCCGGCGTTCGCCAATCGTCGGTCACGACGGTGAACGGACGGTCGGCGCGGACCATCGCATTCGCGGTGTCCTGGGCGCCGTGGATGCCCTGGTTGTAGGTCATATCGGCCATATCCCAAGCGGGGGTGACGGCGGGCTCGGGCTGAATATTGGCCAGTAGCACTGGAAGTCGGTTTTCGTTGAACAACCGGGCCACCCGCATCGCCGGGCCGTAGGTGAGCATCACCACCATGACGCCATCGAGATCGGCATTGACGAATTCGCGCATTACCGCCTCGGCGTCGCGCCGGTCCTTGACGGGGCGTCCGACGGTCCAGTCGGCGAGATCGGCGAGTTGTTCGGCGATATCGTGGGCGTAGCGGTCCTGGCGCTCGGCGATGCCCGGGATCATGTCGTCGTAGAGGGCCTGCATGATGCCGAGTAGGCCGATGCGTGGTTTCGGGTTCATCGAGGACGTACTCCTTTATCGGCGGCCGGAATTCAGTGCTGGCCGTACACGTTCTGGTAGCGGTCGTGCAGGCTGTCCACGTCGGCCTGGGCGATGGGGACCGGTTCCCCGAGCTGGCGCGCGATATGCACGGTGCGAGCCACGTCCTCGCACATGACGGCGGCCTTGACCGCGGCGCGGGCGTCGCGCCCGACCGCGAAGACGCCGTGATTGCGCATCAGGACGGCGGGGGAGCGGTGACCGGACAGCGTCGCGACCACACCCCGGCCGATATCGTCGTTGCCGATGAGCGCGAAGGGGCCGACCGGAATTTCGCCGCCGAACTCATCGGCCATCGCGGTCAGCGCACACGGAATCGGTTCCGCGCGTGCGGCCCACGCGCTCGCGTAGGTCGAATGGGTATGCACCACCCCGCCGACCTCGGGCATCGCCCGGTAGATATAGGCGTGCGCGGCGGTATCACTGGACGGTGCCAGATCGCCTTCGACCAGCTTGCCGTCGAAATCGCAGACCACCATCGAATTCGGGGTGAGTTCGTCATAGGACACCCCGCTCGGTTTGATGACCAGCAACTGCTCGCCGGGTACCCGGGCCGAGACATTGCCCGCGGTCCACACCACCAGACCCCAGCGCAGTAGTTCTCGATGCAGATCGACCAGCAGCTCGCGCAGGCCGGTAATGGCGGTTCGCTCACTCATGCGGTGGCGACTTCCCTTCGTGCGTCGTTACGGATGCGTCGCAGCCGGTGCAACACCTCGGTGCCGCCGCGGCCGAAATAGTCGTGTAGCGCTCGGTATTCGGCGTAGACGGCGTCGTAGGCGGCGGCGCGGGCGGGATCGGGGAGGTAGGCGTTGCGGTGCACCCGGCCCATCGCCTTGGCGGCGGCGCGGACATCCGGGTAGGCCCCGCCGGCGACAGCGGCATGGATGGCCGAGCCGAGCGCCGGGCCCTGATCCGAGCCGATGATCGACAGCGGCAACCGCGTCACATCGGCGTAGACCTGCATCAGCAACGAGTTCTTCAGCAGGCCACCGGCGATCACGAGTTCGCGAACGGGAACGCCTGCGGCATTGAAGGTTTCGATGATGGTGCGGGTGCCGAAGGCGGTGGCCTCCAGCAATGCGCGATAGATGTCCTCGGGTTTCGTCGCGAGCGTGAGGCCGACCAGGATTCCGGACAGATTGTGGTCGACGAGCACCGAGCGGTTTCCGCTGTGCCAGTCCAGTGCCACCAGGCCGTGTTCGCCGACCCGCTGCCGCTGCGCCAGCTCACTCAAATAGGCGTGCGTGCCCATGCCGCGCACGGCGGCCTCGGCGTGATAGCGCCCCGGCAGCGACGAGTCGACGAACCACGCGAAGATATCGCCGACCCCGCTCTGCCCCGCCTCGTATCCCCAACTGCCACTGATGATTCCGCCGTCCACCACCCCGCACATCCCAGGCACCTTGGCGAGATGATCACTGTTCATGACATGGCAGGTGGAGGTGCCCATCACCGCGAGCAGCTGCCCATTCTCGACAGCCTGCGCGGCGGGCGCGGTGACGTGCGCGTCGACATTGCCGACAGCCACCGCGATCCCGGGCCGCAGCCCCGTCCATCCCGCTGCCCGCTCGGTGAGGCCGCCGGCACGGCCACCGAGCGGGGACAGCGGGTGGACCAGCTTGCCGACGGCGAAGTCGGCGAAGTCCGGATTCAGCGCAGCGAGATAGTGGCTGCTCGGCCAGCTACCGTCCTGGTGAATTCCCTTGTAGCCGGCCGTACAGACGTTGCGTGTCTCCGCGCCACACAGCTGCCAAACGATCCAGTCCGCCGCTTCGATGAAACGCTCGGTGCAGGCGTAGATCTCCGGATCCTCTTCCAACATCTGCAGCGCCTTGGCGAACTCCCACTCCGCTGAGATCTTGCCGCCATACCGGTTGATCCACGGCTCGGTCCGTTCGTGGGCGAGGGAGTTGATCCGATCCGCCTGCGCTTGTGCCGCATGGTGTTTCCACAACTTCGGGTAAGCGTGTGGCCGCCCAGCGAACTCCGGCACCTGGCACAACGGTGTCCCGTCGGCAAGCGTGGGGAGCACCGTACACGCCGTGAAATCCGTAGCGATCCCGAAGACATCGGCCGGGTCGACCCCCGAATCCGCCAGCGCCGCCGGTATCGCCGTGCGCAGCACGTCGAGATAGTCCTCGGGATCCTGCAGCGCCCAATCCGGGGGCAGCACAGCGCCAGTCGCAGGCAGAACGTCGTCGATGACTCCATGCCGGTATTCGCTTACCGCACTCCCGAACTCGGCCCCGTCGCGAACCCTGACAACAAGTGCCCGCCCGGACAGCGTGCCGAAGTCGACACCGACCACATACTCGTCCACCACTGTGACGCTCCTAACAATGTTAACGCGAACATTGTTAGCGCGAACATTTGCCCCGTGTCAAGAACTCACTCGTTTCGTGCATTGTGATCGCTCACGTCGACGCAGGTCTACGACATCCATGCTGGCGATGAAGCACTCGCCGACGTGGTGGAGCGGCTGGCCCATTGGCATATTCGGCGCCCATGCACATGGAGAACGCGCTGGGGTACGGCGCGACAGTCGGCGAGGCTATCGAGGTTATGGAGATCGCGAGAATGCATCGGGGTAGCGCGGGCATGGTGGGGTGATGACCTGGCTACATCGAGCCGATAGTCAGTAGACGGGTAGCGGTGCCGATTACCTCGGGCGCTGGTAAAGCAGGCGGACGTGGGCGGGTTCGAGTTCTTGTATGGAGCCGACTCCCAGGAGTTTCATCGTGCGCGTGAGCTGAGTGCGGAGGATGTCGATGGCGCGATCTACGCCTGATTCGCCTCCGGCCATCAGGCCATAGAGATAGGCGCGGCCGATCAGGGTGAAATGGGCGCCAAGGGCTAGCGCGGTGACTATATCGGCGCCGTGCATTATGCCTGTGTCCAGGTGGATTTCGAGGTCGTCGCCTACCTCGTGGACCACCGAGGGGAGCAGGTGTAAGGGGACCGGGGCTCGATCCAGTTGGCGGCCACCGTGGTTGGACAGGACTATGCCGTCTACGCCCAGGGCGGCGAGGCGTTTGGCATCGTCGACCGTTTGGACGCCCTTGACGAGGATTCGCCCCGGCCAGCGGTCGCGGATCCAGGTTAGGTCGTCGAAGTCGACGGTGGGGTCGAACATGGCGTCGAGGAGGTCGGCGACGGTGCCGGACCAGCGGTCCAGGGAGGCGAAGGCCAGGGGTTCGGTGGTGAGGAAATCGAACCACCAGCGGGGTTTTCGGATCGCGTCGAGGGCGCCCGTGAGGGTTATCGAGGGTGGGACGGTCATGCCGTTGCGCGCGTCGCGGAGGCGGGCGCCGGCTACTGGGACGTCGACTGTGACTACCAGGGTGTCGAAGCCTGCCGTGGCGGCGCGGTCGACCAAGGCCAGGGAGCGGTCCCGGTCTTTCCACATGTAGAGCTGAAACCAGTTGCGGGCCTGGGGATTAGTAGCGGCAGCCAGGTCTTCGATGGCTGTGGTGCCCATGGTGGAGAGGGTGAAGGGGATTCCGGCTCGGGCGGCGGCTCGGGCGCCGGCGACTTCGCCTGCGGTGTGCATCATGCGGGTGAAGCCGGTGGGGGCGATGCC
Organism: Nocardia sp. CA-107356; assembly: GCF_050946365.1. Taxonomy (NCBI): domain Bacteria; kingdom Bacillati; phylum Actinomycetota; class Actinomycetes; order Mycobacteriales; family Nocardiaceae; genus Nocardia; species Nocardia sp. CA-107356. The sequence continues at coordinate 3,093,675 of NZ_CP191992.1, forward strand.
GAAGGGTAGCTGGGAGGGTTTGCCGAGGATGGTCGTGCTGGTGTCGATGTCGGCGACGTCGCGGAGGATGGCTGGGCGGAATTCGATGTCTTGGAACGCTTGTCGGGCCCGCTGGAGGCTGATTTCGGCGTCGGCGGCGCCGTCGGTGTAGTCGAAGGCGACCTTGGGTGTGCGTTTGCGAGCCAACTCGCGCAGGTCCCAGATGGTTTGGGCGCGAGCGAGTTTGTGGTCGAGGCCGCCGAAGGGGCGCTCGAACTTCACCAACGGCGCGAGGTCGCGGTATTTCGGGATGCGGCGGTCGGTCACCGGATCGGATTCTCCTGTTGCTCGGCGATATTCGGGCGGCCATTGGGCGCACGCAGCCGGAGTGAGTGCATGCCGCCGTCTACTTCGAGCATGACGCCGGCGGTCGAAGCCGCGTGTGGTCCGGCGAGATACAACACGGCGGCCGCGACTTCTTCGGGGCTGACCAGCCTGCCGTGCGGCTGACGCGCTTGGAGCGCAACGAGTTCCGCGGCAGGATCAGGGGCAGCGGCGAGCAGGCGTTGCACCCAGGGGGTGTCGACTGTGCCCGGATTCACGCAGTTGACTCGAATTCCTTCGGAGAGGTGATCGGCCGCCATGGCGCGCGTCAGTGCGAGGATCGCGCCCTTGCTGGCACTGTAGGCCGCGCGGTTCGGCAGGCCGGTGGTGGCGGCGATCGAGCAGGTGTTCACGATCGCGGCGGCGGGCGAGCGGCGCAGGTGAGGTAAAGCGGCGCGGGAAACCCGTACGGCACCGAGCACATTCACGTCCAAGACGCGTTGCCACTCGTCGTCGGTATTGTCCTCGACGGTTCCCTGCGCACCGATGCCCGCATTGTTGACCACGATGTCCAGGCGGCCGAATGCGTTGGCGGCGGTCTCGATGGCCGCGCGCACCGAATCGTCCTCGCACACATTGCATGCCAACGCCAGGCCATCGCGTCCGACCGGTGGGCCCGGCCGCAGATCCAGCACGGCCACCCGCGCACCAGCGAGGCCGAATGCGGTCGCGATCGCCCGGCCGATGCCGGATCCGCCGCCCGTCACCACGGCAGTCAGCCCGTCCAACTCCCCGTAAGTCATACCGACCTCATCCGTGCACTGATCCGATGTTTACAGCTTCGGAAGATAACACCACTCGGCGAACGGAACCCCGCATTCGGCCTATTTTCCTGAAATCGGCCCGGATCAACAACCTTTGCGTTCCTAGACATCGGATGTATAGTCGTGACCCAGATCACTTCTGACAGCGAGGATCACGCATGGCTTTCATTACGGCGCTGGACACGCTGGATATTCGGTTCCCGACGTCGACCCAGCTGGACGGCTCGGATGCCATGAACCCCGACCCCGACTATTCAGCGGCCTACGTGATCCTGCGCACCGACGATGCGGCGGTCCCGGACGGCCACGGCTTCGCGTTCACCATCGGGCGCGGCAATGAGGTGCAGCAGGCCGCTATCCAGGCCCTCGATCATCTGGTGGTGGGCCGCTCGGTCGACGAGATCACCGGCGATCTGGGCGGTTTCGCGCGTAGCCTGACCGATGATTCGCAGCTGCGCTGGCTGGGCCCGGAGAAGGGCGTCATGCACATGGCGATCGGCGCGGTCGTCAATGCCGCCTGGGACCTCGCCGCCAAACGCGCGGGAAAACCTGTGTGGCAGTTGGTGTCGGAGATGAGTCCGGAAGACCTGGTGGCGCAGGTGGACTTCCGCTACCTGACCGACGCCCTCACCCCCGACGAGGCCCTGACCATCCTGCGCGAGGCCGAACCGGGCCGGGCCGAACGCACCGAACGCCTGCTGGCCACCGGATATCCCGCCTACACTACCTCCGCCGGCTGGCTCGGATACTCGGATGCCAAGCTGACCCGCCTCGCCCAGCGAGCGGTCGCCGACGGATTCGGCACCATCAAGATCAAGGTCGGCCGCGATCCAGACGAGGACGTGCGCCGGGTCATGCTCGCGCGGCACGCCATCGGACCCGATATCGGCCTGGCCGTCGACGCCAACCAACGCTGGGGCGTCGATGAAGCGGCAGAATGGATTTCGCGGCTGGCTCCCGCCGGGCTGTCTTGGGTCGAGGAACCCACCAGTCCCGATGACATCCTGGGCCACGCCGAGATTCGCCGCCGCGTCGCGGGGGTGCCGATCTCCACCGGCGAACACGGCCAGAACCGCATCCTGTTCAAACAGCTACTGCAGGCGGGCGCGGTCGACATCCTGCAAATCGATGCCGCCCGTGTCGCCGGTGTCAACGAGAATATCGCAATCCTGTTGCTGGCGGCCAAGTTCGGGGTTCCGGTCGTCCCGCACGCCGGCGGGGTCGGGCTGTGCGAGCTGGTACAGCACCTGGCGATGATCGACTACATCGCCATCTCCGGCACCATGCAGGGCCGCGCCATCGAATACGTCGACCATTTGCACGAGCATTTCTGCGATCCGGTCCGGGTGGCCGGCGGACGCTATCTCACCCCGCGCGCACCAGGTTTCAGCGCCGAGATGCTCCCGGACTCGCTCCGCGACTACGCCTTTCCCACCGGCGCGGCATGGCTGGAGACGACCACCTTCTCAGCAGTACACCAGGTTTCGGCGAAGGAGCACGAACTCTCATGAACACCAGGATCATCGGCGCGGCAGTAGCCGCCGTACTGGTCGTCGCCGTGGCGGCCTGTTCCCGCGAACAGACTTCCGGCGGCGGTCCCGCCGTGGCCGTCGGGAAGGGCGCCGATAGCGGTGTACTGGTCGGCGCGGACCAGCCGCGCTCGGACACCGACTTCTGGAGCGCCTACGCCGGGTATCTCGGCCCGAAGGCCGCCGCGGCCGGGGTGAGGCTGGAGAACACCTCCTCCGACAATGACTCCAACCGGTTGAAATCCAATGTGGACACGCTGCTTTCGAAGGACGTCAAGGCGATCATCATGGCGCCGCAGGACACCGCCGCCGCGAAACCGGCGCTCACCGCCGCCGCCAGTAGGAACGTGCCGGTGATCAGCGTCGACACTCGCCCCGACAGCGGCGGCGCCTACATGGTGGTGCGGGCCGACAACCGGGCCTACGGTGCGAACGCCTGCACCTACCTCGGCGAAACCCTGCACGGCACCGGGAAAGTCGTGGAATTCCAGGGTGATCTGGCCTCGATCAACGGCCGCGACCGCTCCCAGGCGTTCGCCGACTGCATGCGGACGAAATACCCGAATATCAAGGTGATCGAAATCCCCACCGAGTGGAAGGCCGACAAGGCCACCTCGGGCCTGCAGGACAAGCTGCTCACCGATCCGGATATCAACGGCATCTACATGCAGGCCGGCGGCGCATTCCTGCAGTCGACGCTGGCATTGCTCAAGCGTACCGGCAAACTCGTGAAAGCCGGTCAGCCGGGTCATATTTCGATCGTGTCCAATGATGGCATCAAAGCCGAGCTCGACGCCATCGACGCGGGCGATATCGACGCCACCGTCTCGCAACCCGCCGATCTGTACGCGCAGTACGCCGCGATGTACGCGAAAGCGGCCGTGGACGGTAAGAAGTTCACTCCCGGTCCGACCGATCACGGCTCGACCATTGTCGACACCGGCGGCGGCCAGCTCGAGGATCAGCTCCCGGCGCCGGTCGTGACCCGCACCGGCGGCAAGGTCGGCGATATGGACACGGTGGCGAGCAGCGATCCCGCGCTGTGGGGCCGCGGGCGCTGAACGGATCGACACCCTAGCGATGGAAACCGCAGTGCCCGAAACAGTTTCACAGCAACAACCGGATGGTCTACTGGTGGCCGAGGCGATCGGGGTGACCAAGCGGTTCGGCCGCAATATCGCGCTCGATCGCGTCGGATTGCGCGTCACCGCCGGCCGCACGCATGCGCTGGTGGGGCGAAACGGCGCCGGGAAGTCGACCCTGGTGTCGATTCTGACCGGACTCGCAGCTCTTGATGAGGGGGAGGTGCGCTTCCAGGGTCACCCGGCGCCGGCGCCCGCCGATCGGGATGCCTGGCGGTCCCGCGTGGCATGCGTCTACCAGCACTCCACGATCATTCCCGACCTGTCGGTGGCGGAGAATCTGTTCGTCAATCGGCAGGGTTTCGGTGGGCGCCTGGTCAATTGGCGCACGCTGCGGACGCGGGCGCGGGAGCTGCTGGATACCTGGTCGGTGCCGGTTTCGGTCGATACGCTCGCCCGCGAGCTGTCGGTGGAGCATCGGCAACTGGTGGAAATCGCGCGCTCGCTCTCGCACGGCGCGCGGTTCATCATTCTCGACGAGCCGACCGCACAGCTGGACGGTCCCGCCATCAAGCGCCTGTTCGCCAGGATTCGGGACCTCCAGCAACAGGGCGTGACCTTTCTGTTCATCTCCCATCATCTCGACGAGACCTACGAAATCTGTTCCGACGTCACGGTTTTCCGCGATGCCCGGCATATCGTCACGGCTCCGGTCGCCGAACTGGCCAAGCCTGCGCTCATCGCCGCCATGACCGGCGATTCGACGGACTTGGAAACCGCGGTGCCACGACAGGCCCCCGACGCCGCCCGCACACCGGCATTGAAGGTGGATAAGCTCACGCGCGTCGGCGAATTCGACGAGATCGACATCGACGTGCGCCCAGGTGAGATCGTCGGACTGGCCGGCGGCGGCAGCAGCGGACGCATCGAGGTGGCCGAAACCATTGTCGGATTACGCAGGGCGGCAGGCGGATCGGTACTGGTGGCGGGCAGGCCGCTGCGCGGCGGCGGGGTGCGGGCGGCGCGCGAGGCCGGGATCGGATTCGTGCCGCGCGATCGTCACGAGGAAGGGCTGATCCTGTCCATGAGCGTGGCCGACAACGCCACCCTCACCGTGCCGCACAAGCTCGGCCCGTTCGGCCTGCTGTCACGGCGCAGCCGAGATGTGCTGGCGGGCACCGCCATTGCGGAACTCGATATCAAGACCGAGAGCCCGCAGCAGAGCGTCGCCGAACTATCCGGCGGCAATCAGCAGAAGGTGGTGTTCGCCCGTGCCCTGGCCACCGAACCCCGAGTGCTGGTGCTGATCACCCCCACCGCGGGCGTCGACGTGCGCTCCAAGGAAACTCTGCGCGCGGTGGTGCGCGCCGCCGCCGATCGCGGCACCGCCGTCCTCGTCGTCTCCGACGAACTCGACGATCTGCGCGACGCCGACCGAGTGCTGGTCCTGGTGCAGGGACGGCTCACCGCCCGCTTCGACAAGGGCTGGAACGACCGCGAGCTCGTCACCGCCATGGAAGGACTGCTATGACCCGGACCGCGACCGAAACCGGTGCGCCCACCGCGGCCCCGCCGCACCGGGCGCGAATCCACGTGCGCTGGAGCGCATTCCGCGATCTGCTACTGGTGCCGCCGATCCTGCTGGCGCTGGTGGTCGGATACTTCATCAATACCAACTTCGTCTCGACAGCCAATCTCACCAATGTGCTGAGCACCATGAGCGGTATTTCGCTGCTGGTGCTGGCCGAGGTGCTGGTGCTGGTGGTCGGCCGGATGGACCTCTCGCTGGAATCCACCTTCGGCCTCGCGCCGGGGGTGGCGATCTGGGTGACCATGGGTACCACCGAGGTCGGCGCGTTCACCTGGGCGTCGCCGTGGATGAGCATTCCGATCGCGCTACTGGCGGGCGCGGCGGTCGGTGTGGTCAACGGCCTGCTGATCGTGCGCTTCGGCCTCAACGGGTTCATCGTGACGCTGGCGATGCTCATCGCCCTGCGCGGGCTGCTGACCTTCCTCACGTCCGGGTTCACCCTGACCAAGATTCCGGACTCGGTCGAATGGCTCGGCAATGCACGAGTTCTGGGCCTGCCGGCGAACGTGCTCATCGCCCTGGCATTGTTCGTGATCGGATATCTGGTGCTGAACTACACCACGGCCGGGCGGGCACTGTACGCGGTCGGCGGCAATGAGGCCGCCGCGCGAGCCGCCGGTATTCGCACCGATCGGGTGGTCATCGCCGTGCTGGTGACCGCCGGGGTGCTGGCCGCGATCGGCGGGCTCATCTACTCCGGGCAGTTCGCCAGCGTCCAGGTCAGCCAGGGCGACGGGATGATCTTCAACGTGTTCGCCGCCTGCGTTATCGGCGGCGTGTCACTCAATGGCGGGCGCGGGTCGGTGGTGGGCGCGTTCTTCGGAATCCTGATTCTCACGCTGATCCAGAAGCTGCTGTCCTACGGCGGGGTGAGCGCGGATTCGCTGAAGTTCATCAATGGGGCGCTCATCCTCGTCGCCCTGGTCATCACTCGCATCGCCAGCGGACGGCGGCAGGAGTGAGCATGCGAATCGCCTTGCACACCAGACTGAAACCGGGTGCGGAGGCCGAGTACGAGGCCGCCCATCGCGCGGTACCAGCCGACCTCGTCGCGGCCATTCGCGCCGCCGGTGCGACCGGCTGGACCATCTGGCGCAGCGGGTTGGATCTGTTCCATGTCATCGACTGCGACAGCTATGACAAGCTACTGGCCGAACTGGCTGGTTTGCCGGTGAATATCGCCTGGCAGGCTCGCATGAGCGGGTTCACCGATGTCCCCCACGACTATTCGGCGCCGGAGGCCGGTTTGCCGGTGATCTGGGAGCTGAACCCGCGACCGCGCGCCGAGGTGGTGCTCGGTGGTGCGGGGTATGCCGGGCTGTACCGTTCGGTCGACGAGGACGCGGCGCAGGAGGCGCTGAAAGCGGCGTGGGCGGCCGGGATTCGGAGTTTCGATACGGCACCGCACTACGGCGGCGGGCTCGGCGAGGAGCGCCTCGGCCGGTTCCTGCGTGAGCGAAACCGTTCGGAGTTCACGGTTTCCACCAAGGTGGGGCGGTTGCTGTACGACGACCCGGACGCGCCCGACGGGGCCGATGATTTCCACGGTGCGCCCAAACGGTCACGGCGGCTGGACTATTCGGCGAAAGGCGTACGGCTGTCGCTGGAGCAATCGCTGATTCGGCTCGGGCTGGATCGGGTGGATCGGATGCTCGTACACGACCCCGAGGCGCATATGGACCAAGCCCTGGGCGAGGCACTGCCGGAGCTGGAACGGATGCGCGACGAAGGGCTGACCGCTGGAATCGGTATCGGCGTCAACCACGTCGAGACCGCATTGCGGTTCGTGCGTGAGTCGGCCATCGACACCGTCATGATTGCCGGGCGGTACTCATTGCTGGACCGCCGAGCCGAGCAGCAACTGCTGCCCGAATGTGCAGAACGTGGGATCCAGGTGCTCGTCGCTGGGGTGCTCAACAGCGGGGTGCTGGCGGATCCCTTCCGGCAGGCCACCTTCGACTACCGCACTGCGGACTCCGCCGTCGTCACCCGCGCGCGGGACCTGGAGCGGCGGTGCACGAAATACGGTGTGCCACTGCGGGCGGCGGCCATGCAGTTCCCGCGGCGGCATCCCGCCGTGACGGCGATCGTGCTCGGGTCCGGTACTCGCGCGGAGATTGATGACAGCATTGCCATACTCGATCTGCCTGTGCCGGAAGAACTCTGGTCCGAGCTAGTGGATCAGGCGCTGTGGTGAATCGAGCACCGCGATGAGCCGCTCACTCCACCGCCCGGCCCAGCCATTCCATCACCCCGGCCACATGCGCCAGCGCCCGCGCCTGCGCCAGTTGCGGGTCGTGCGCGGCGATCGCGTCGCAGATGCCGCGATGCTCCGCGATCGTGCGCTCGAACGCGCCCTCCTCGGTGACGCCACGCCAGATCCGTGCGCGCGTGGTCGGCATGGACAGCGAATCCAGCAGCGAGGCAAGGACTTTATTGCCGGAAGCAGTGGCGATGGCGGCGTGGAAGCTCAGGTCGAGCGCGACCAGATCGGTCACCGACGCACTGCCGGGCTCGACCAGGGTGCGCAGGTGGGCGATCTCCTCGTCGGTCATGTGCTGCGCCGCAAGCGCGGTCGCGGCGGGCTCCAGAATCCGCCGCACGCCCAGGATGTCGAGCACGGAGTCGTCCTGATGGAACTCCAGCAGGAAGCTCATGGCGTCCAGCAGCGAATTCGGCTCCAGGCTCGCCACGAAGGTGCCGTCGCCCTGGCGCACGTCCAGGATTCGCACCAGCGAGAGGGCGCGCACCGCCTCTCTCAGCGAACTGCGCGACACCCCGAGCTCGGCGGCCAGATCGGCCTCACGCGGCAACCTCGATCCGGGCGTCAGATCGCCCGAGACGATCATCGCCTTGATCTTCGCAATCGCATCGTCGGTGACCGACAAACCGGTTCCTTCACTTTCGAGAATGTGAACACATGCCTCCGATGACTGTAGACGCACATGTGCATGTCTGGGACGTTCGAGGTGGAAAATTCCATGTCGAATACGACTGGCTGACAAATACATCCGATGTCTTGTATCGCACCTATACGCTGGACGACCTCGAACCGCAGCTGCCCGAGCACGATATCGCGGGGTTGGTGCTGGTGCAGGCCTCCGATTCACTGGCCGAGAATCGCGCGCTATTGGACGCGGCGGCACACGCCCCCCGCCCGGCGGTCGTGGTCGGCTGGCTGCCGCTGCACGAACCCAGGCGGGCCGCCTTCGAGCTGGCCCGGCTGCGGCGGCCCGAGTACGTCGGAGTGCGGCACCTGATCCACCGTGACCCGGATCCGACCTGGCTACTGCGAGCCGAGGTTTCGGACAGCCTGGCCATGCTCGCCGAGGCCGGTCTGAGTTTCGACGCGGTGGCCGAGCGTTCCGATCTGCTGGCGCAGGTGCCGGCGGTGGCGGCCGAACATCCCACGCTCACAGTGGTTCTCGACCATCTGGGCAAACCGCCGATCGCGTCCGGCGACTGGCAGCCGTGGGCGGATCTGCTGGCCGCCGCGGCCGAGCAACCCAATGTGGTGGCGAAGATCTCCGGCCTGGCCACGGTGTCCGAGCCCGGATTCACCGCCGCCGATTGGCAGCCGTACGTCGATCACGCGCTGGCGGTGTTCGGGCCGGATCGGCTGATGGTGGGCGGGGATTGGCCGTTCACCCTGACCGCCGCATCCTATGCGGAGGTCTGGCGGGCCACTGTCCAGGTCCTCGGCGGACTTGCCCCGGACGATCGCGTCAAGGTGTTGTCCACGACGGCGCGGCGCGTATACCGGCTGTCCGCCGATCAGGCGGAACCCACCAATGAAGGAGCTAGTGCGTGAAATTGCAGCGGATCGGCGCGGTCGGCGCGGAGCGACCGGTCGTGGTCGACGGCGATCAAACCTATGATCTGTCCACGCTGACACCGGATATCGATGGTGCGTTCCTCGCCGCGGACGGCATATCGAAGACCGCGGCGGCGCTGTCACAGGGCCTGCTGTCGCCCATCGACCTCACCGGACAACGTATCGGCGCACCGATCGCGCACCCGCAGGCCCTCTGGTGCATCGGCATGAACTATGCCGCGCACGCCGCCGAATCGGGAGCGGAACCGCCACGTACACCGGTGGTCTTCTTCAAGACACCCAATACCGTGGTCGGGCCGTACGACGACGTGATGATCCCGCGCGGGTCCGACGGGACCGACTGGGAGGTCGAGCTGGCGGTGGTGATCAGCCGCCGGGCGAGCTACCTGGGGTCCCCCGACACCGCCATGAAACACATTGCGGGCTACACCATTTCGAACGACGTCTCCGAACGCCGCTTCCAGCTCGAGGAATCCGGCGGCCAATGGTCGAAGGGCAAGTGCTGCGCGACCTTCAACCCCCTCGGCCCCGCCCTGATCCCCGCCGATCGCCTCGACCCGAAGGACCTGCGCCTGCGCTCCTGGGTCAATGGTGAACCGCGCCAAGACTCTTCGACGGCCGACCTCATCTTCGACGTCGCGTATCTGGTCTGGCACCTGTCCCAGTACGCGGTCCTAGAACCCGGCGACCTCATCAATACCGGAACCCCCGAAGGCGTAGCCCTCTCCGGCCGTTTCCCCTACCTGCTCCCCGGCGATGTGATCGATCTCGAGATCGACGGCATCGGGCGCATGCGCCAAACCTGCCGGGATTCGGCAGATATTCTGTGATCGTCGATGGCATGGGAGGCACAATGGGGGTGATGATGCCCGGCTTTGTCGTGATGGCGGTTTCGGTGTAGCGGTGTCCCCAGTAGCTGGGCTTGTTGTAGGTGCGGGCGACCCAGCTGAGATCGTCGACGACCAGGCCGCCGTGGCCGAGTTCGAGTTGCAGGCCGGACGGGCTGTTGATGTAGATCGAGGTCATCAGGTCGTTGGTGTGCCTGCCGAGGGTCTGCATGATCTCGGTGTTGTTGCGCTTCAACAGATCTATGGCGCGGCCGAGATCGTCCATGTTCTGGTATTCGAGCATCAGGTGGTTGAATCCGACGTGGCCGGGCAGTTCCGATAGCGCCAGTGAATGATGGCGGCCGTTGATGTGATAGAAGCGGACGCTGAAGTATTCGGTGATGATCCGATCGGACAGTCGGAATCCGAGGATATCGGCGTAGAACCGGTTCGCCTCCTGCAGGTTCGGTACCTGGAACACCACATGGCCCAAGCCCTGGTCGCCGGTGACGAATCCGCCGCGCATCACTCGTCCGGTCTGAAATGAGTTGGGGGTAGCGGTTTTTCCCCAACTGAGCTCGTGGCGCAACCCCCACGGGTCGAGAAACCAGGCCAGTTCGGCGACCCCGCGCTCCTTGCACAGTTCCTCCGCACCCCAGTGGACCGCGACGCCGTGGTCTTCGAGGTGCTCGCAGTAGGCGTGCAGATCGGTCTCATTGGCCAAACCCCATCCGGCGTAACGGAATTCGTCTTGCTCGCTGGGGTGGACGGCGATCCGGTAGTTGACATCGTCCACCGCGAGGCGGACGGCGCCGTCGGGTCCATCGCTCTCGAGCATCGTCCCGAGCAGTTGGGGGCCGTAGCTGCGCCATTCGTCGAAGCGCGGCGATGCGAAACCCACGTACGAAAGTTCTTGAATCATCGGCGATCTCCCCGAGCCGGTCGTCGCGCCGCCCCTTGCGGCACGGGTTCCGATAATAGTCATGTATGCCAATGATTGGCAGTGCCAGTGATTGGTGGTGTGCGCGATCTCGTATGATTGCCCGCATGGATTCCGGGCGCCCCGTCAACACACCGCTGGGTAGTCGCCTCGGCTACCTGCTGGTCCGATCTGCGCTGCGGGTGCGTCAGCGCTACGTCAATGAACTATCGGCGATCGGGCTGCTGCCCAATCAGCACGCGATCCTCAGCGCGCTGCACGAGTTGGGTCCGTGCCATCAGAAGGAGTTGGCCGCCCGCATCGGCCTGGACACCGGCGATATCGTGGCGTACCTGGACGGCCTGGATGCCGATGGTCATATCGTGCGCAAACGCGATCCGGCCGATCGGCGTCGGCAGATCGTGTCGGTCACGCCCGCGGGATCGAAGATTCTGGCCGTCGCCGATCAGGCGCTCGACGCGGTGGAGGCCGATACGTTCGGCTGCCTCACCCGCGCCGAACGCAAGGCCTTCGGTCAGAGCCTCGACAAGTTGTACGGATCGTTGGTGTCGCAGTAGTCGATCGCCCGCATCGATGCCCCCTATGTCCGCTCGTGCGCACCACGCAAAACCAATAACACGTTTCGGTTTGTCCCCGTCGCAGGATCCATTAGTCGTCGGGTATAAACCTTCCGCGAGGGCTGCACCCCCTTCGCGCAGCCCTCGCGATGGCACCCCGCACTCCATTGGGCGGGGAGATCAGGGGTGTACTTCGGTTACGGACGCAGCTGCACGGACAGGTTGACCAGTCCTCGAACGATTAGGCTCTTGCGCCACTGCAGGTCCGGACTGTCCGCCAGGTGAAATTCGGGGTATTCGCCAAGAAGTCTGCTGAGTGCGATCACGGCTTCGCTTCGTGCCAGCGGCGCTCCGACGCACCGGTGGATGCCGCCGCCGAAAGCCAAGTGGTGGTGACTGTTTGGTCGGTTGATATCGAAACGATGCGGATCGGGGAAACGGTGTGGGTCACGGTCGGCGGCGCACATCGACACCAGGATCAGTTGGCCTGCCGGGATTTCGACACCACCCAATATGGTCGATGCGGCTGTATAGCGAAATGTTGCCTCGGTCGCGGGCGATTCGTAGCGCAATACCTCCTCGACGAATGGGGTGATTCGGCCCGGATCGTCCAGGAGTTGCCGGCGAAGGTCGTTGTCGGCCAGCAGGATGGAGACAGCATTGCCGATGAGGTTTACCGTCGTCTCGAACCCGGCGACGAGTAGCAGGAAGACCATACTGATGAGTTCACGGTGGGTGAGCCGGTCGCCTTGCTCACCTTCGGTGAGTAGCGCGGAAAGCAGGTCGTGCCCCGGTGCTGCACCCTTGCTGTGGATCAGCTGGTCGATGTAGCCGATGAACTTCTGTACGGCTGTCGTTCTGGCCTCATTGGTTTGCTCGCTGGACAGCAGAATCGTCGACCAGCCCCGGAAGCTGTCCCGATCCTGGTGTGGTACTCCGAGCAGCTCGCAGATGACCATCATCCCCAACGGATTGGCATAGTCGTCGAGCAGGTCATGGACGTCGCCGGCCTTGACCGCCATGGATGCGAGCAGGGAATCGGCGATCTCTGTGATGCGCGGCTCGAGCTCGCGAACAGCCCGGCTGCCGAACGCTCGGTTGACCAAGGCGCGCAGTCGGGTGTGTTCGGGAGGGTCGCAGAAGACCATCATGTCCTTGAACATGCCGCTCTGGACATGTTGGTCACCACCATGGGAGGCCAAGGCTGCGCGACCTCCGGAAGACTTGAGGGCCTTGCTGATTGCTGGATCGGTGAACGCCGCCTTGGCCACTTCGTAGTCGGTGATCAGCCACCCGGTGGTGGAATCAGGCAGTCGGACGTGATGCACCGGCCCGCGACTGCGCAACCGATCGTACACAGCGTGCGGGTCGTGATAGAAGTCGTCCGCCAGCTCGACCATTTCGGCGGCCAATTCGCTTGCCGCAGACGCGTTCTCGTGCACCATGGACTGAAAGCTACCAGCCACGACAAAGCCACCGGCCCGCCGAAACCATCCGCACCGCTACATACAATGCCGGTACGTACAGTCCGATTGCATGCAGTACGAGAGAGATATTCCGAGCACGATGAGCGACCTCGATAGCACGACGCTGGGGCAGCATCTTGCCTTCCTCCGCAAGCGTGAGGAGTACCGGCGACACGAGATCGGGGCACTTCCTTCGAACAGGAAGTTCAGCAGGGAAAGGGCCGCCGGCGAAGCGCACATCACCGCGAGCTACCTGACCAAGGTCGAGCGGGATGAGGTCGGGCAGGTCGATGTCGGGATTCTGCGACTGTTGGCGAGCACCTATTGCGCCAGTGAAGACGAGTGGCGCTACCTCTGCGATCTGGCAGGCTACGCCGCACCCTACCCTGCCCTTGCAGGCATGGGGGATACCGTGGACCTGCCGCCGCTCGAGGTGTTCCAAAGAGCGGTGACCCCGATCATGCTCACAGAAATGAGCGAGGCCGTCACCGATCTCGTCTCCTTCTACGCACCACCGCGGCGCTTGATCACGGCGAACCGGGCCTACTTCGACGCCTTCCCGACACACCGATCCGGCATGTACATGCTCGAGTGGTCGTTCACGGACGACGCCCAGGAGATCATGATCAACTGGGGCGACCAGGTACTCCAAGGCGTCGCATGGCACCGTGGACTGATGGGGCGTTACGGCCGGACAGCGTGGGCGCGGGAGTCTCATCGACGACTCTGGCAATTCCCCGAGTTCCGACGCCTGTGGGAGGCGAGGGCGGTCTCGTACGAGCGCCCCATTGCATCGCAAGCGCAACTCCGTATTCGTGGCAACGATTACACGATGGTTATGGAGAACTGGCATATGCAACACGATCTGCCGATCACCCGATCCAGAGGTACGCTTCGGCCACTGACGTGAGACGCCTTCCTATGTGCCATTGTTCGCCCTACTCGCGCGGCGGCTGCCCGAAACGGATGTGCGGCAGGTGGCGGAGGCGCTGGCCGAGCAGGGTGCCATCCTGACGACCCCGCGTCCGAGTTTGCTGGCCGCGGGTTGGTGATCGGCGATTTCAAGGTCGGTCACAACCGGCGGCACCGGCATTCGGCGCTGGGCTACCTGACCCCGGCCCAGTACGCTGCGGCCTGAGGTAATCGACGCGAGCTGATCGTGTCGACTCCGACTTTCAGAACACTCCGATCGTGTTCTCGGAGCTGATAATCCGGAGAATGTACTCGGCGCGATTGAATCGCCGAAAGCGATCGGCCGATCCGGTGTCACCCTGGTTCTGAGTCGAGGGCCGCGCCATCCGTCGGGCGCTTTCGACGATTGATTTCAACACCGGCGAGACGGTGCAGGTACGCGGGCCGAACCAGTCATTGCGTCGCGGCTGGGGGCGAGATCGGCTGCGGCACAGGACTAGTCAGGATCCGGTGCGGGAACCTGGCGCGGAACCTCTGGAAAGAAGGTTATCTCAAGGGGTTGAAGGCGGAGCTCGCTGCGCACGGTCAAGATGAAGCTCTCGAATGCTTGGCGCGCGGGTACCCGTGACTGGAGCCCTTTGAGCAGGTCCAGCGGTTGTGAGAGTTCTGATGCACCAGAATGGGTGCAGGAGGACGAGATCACGACATGGCGCGACGACGACACACCCCCGAGCAGATCATCCGCAAGCTGCGCGAGGGCGAGAAGCTGATCGGGGAGAAATTCTCGATCGAGGAGGTGTGCAAGCACCTCGAGATTTCCGAGGCTTCCTGGCATCGCTGGCAAGCCCAGTACGGCGGCATGAAATCCGACGACGCGAAACGGCTCAAAGAGCTGGAGCGCGAGAACGCGCGGTTGAAGAAGATGGTCGCCGAGCAGGCCCTCGATATCGACATGCTCAAGGAAGTGAACCGGGGAAACTATTGAGCCCGGACCGCCGTCGCAGGGCCGTGGTGGTTCTGCAGCAGCGGTTTCGGGTGTCGCAACGCCGCGCCTGCCGAGTGGTGGGGCAGTCGCGGTCGGTGCAACGTCGGCCGCGCGCGGTCGCCGAGGTCGAACGGACGCTGAGGGAGCGGCTGCGCGTGATCTCCCGGCGTCATCCGCGGTGGGGCTGGCGGAAGGCGCACGCGTTGTGCCGTGGCGAGGGTCTGGTAACCAACCACAAACGCACCCAACGACTCTGGCGTGAGGAGGGATTGAAGCGACCGAGTCGAGTGCGTAAGAAACGCCGCATCGGGCCGGGTCGGAATCAGCGTCTGAAGGCGTCGTTCCCGGATCAGATGTGGGCCCTGGATTTCCAGGTCGATGTCACTGTCGACGGTCGACAAGTCCGGTTCCTTAACATTGTCGACGAGTTCACGCGGGAAGCCTTGGCCACCAGAGCATTCCGGTCGTGCACCGCCGATCAGCTGGTCGGTGTGCTCCACGAGATCATCGTGGCCACCGGGCGGAAGCCGATGCACATTCGCATGGACAATGGCACCGAGATGACCGCGCACGCGATGCGGGATTGGTGCCGGTTCACCGGGGTCGATGCCTCGTTCATCGATCCGGGATCGCCGTGGCAGAACGGTGTCTGTGAGTCGTTCAATGGGCGTTTCCGCGACGAGTTCCTGTCCTGCGAGGTGTTTCATTCCCTGACCGAGGTGCGGGTCCTTGCCGAGGATTGGCGCATCGAGTACAACAGTTACCGGCCACACGGATCGCTGGGTTTCCTTACCCCGCAAGCATTCCGTGAGCAATGGGTACCGACCGAGTTCGAGCAGCAACTACAACTCGCATAGCCGGTGGACCTGCCATCGGGGCCCAGTCACCCGGATTCGATACCAATCCTCGACGCGGTGCTTTCGATCCTGGGCGTCATAGAAGAGCTCTGTGATCGCCAGGTCGAGAGCGGTGGCCGCCTGGACAACGGCCGGCGACCCGTGCAGCCATACCGCGGTGTAAGCGTCATCCCAACTGCTGTCATTTCGTACACGCTCGACCAACTCGGGGAACAGCTCGCTGGCTGGGTCGGCGAGGGCGACAGTCCGAATCCCCTCCTGGGTCTTGCGGAACACATCGGCGAAGCGCTGATAGCTGGCCGTCATCTGGTCTCGCCGCCAACGCGTGGCCTCGGATCGCGCATCCCAAAAGCGCCCGATGACAAGGCCTAAGGTTCCGGCCACCGCCGCTATGAGCGCTGCCGACAACGCTTGCCCCATATTCATTCTCCCCATAGTGTCGCTGCGGGTTCTTCCGTCCTATCCTCGGTGCATTCTGGCGTGGACAGGGTTGAAGGTCCGATCTGTAGGCGCTAGTACGGCATTCGGCCTCCACGCGCGGATTCGTGCTGGCATCCTCGAAAGAGCCACTGCGACAAGGGGGATCGATCGTGAGTACCGTGCCGCCGGATTGGTATCCCGACCCTTCGGACGTGGGTTTCCTGAGGTACTGGAATGGGACCGATTGGACCGCTGACCGAAAGCCTGTACCTGCCAAGGGTTCCGTCGACCGGCCTCAGGCCGGTGGACCGGCCGCGAAGGTGCCGCTGTTTGGTGCTCGCGCACACGCGAAACGGCGGTCGCAGGAGCTGGCGGACGCACAGCCAGAAGAACTCAAACGCTTCCTCCTGCACGGAGCTGTCATTGGAGGCAAGAGGGCGTCGCGGGTGTAGAAGCACCCAGCAATCGGCATGTGCGGATGTCCTGACCCGCAGGACATTTCGCCAGGCCGGGCAGCGCCTTATGCGGCAGCATCGGACGTTTTGCGACGCAGTCTCTCTCGGTCGCCGACCGCGCGGCTGGGGCATCACCGCCGGGCCAGGCTCGTTGCAGCCCTGCCGGATCTCGTATGTATCTTTCTGGGTCGGGGCCCCCTACGATCGCCTGGTGAGCGCGCCAGAGATGGTTCTGCAGTACATCAACGCACTGAAGTGGCCGGTGGTCGTGGTGCTCGCGATTACACTTTTCCGCACCCCAGCACGCGCCATGCTTGCGCAGGTGCAGAGACTGAGGGTCGCAGCCTTTGGCGCCGAGGCCGAGATGGAGCGCCAAGCCCAGGACTTCGCCCGCGACGTCTCCGCAGTTCCTGCGGACACACCACCACCCCTGGTGGAGTCCCTTGAACTCGACTCGCAGACCTCCGGCATCCCCAATTCGGAGCCCCCTGACGCCCAAACAGCCGGCCCACAACGCTCGCGCATCATCCAGGTTGCGCCCCAGGTGGCAGCGGTAGGCAGGATTCCGGCGGCTGAGTTCCTGGAATTCCAAGCGAGTCTGAGTGCGTTGAAAGACTTCTCGTATAGCGGTTCCTCGGTCCTGCGGACGATCGAGTCCGAGCCTGCGGAGACCATGATTCGCATCGCGCACGACCTGAAACGGATAGTGGGAAGCATCGGTGGGGGAGAGTTGTGGCCAGGCACTCCCTACTCACTCGAGAGTACGTGGACCGAACTCCTTCGGCTTCGGAACAGAGCCGCCATGGACGGCGCGAGCGTTGCCGCAGCACACTCGTACAACGTCGGCGCTCGGGATTGGGCACGCCGATACACCGAGTTCCTCGAGGCGGCGGTTGAGGCGTTCGAGCAGATACCACGCAGTGCGTCCGTCGATATGATTGCAGATGCCTCGACGGACGCGCTGACCTGATCGGTGCGGGACGACGACTCTGAGTTCCGTTGATCTCGCGCTGTCATGCGACAGGCGGGTGAGCGTGGACCAGGGGCGGTCCCGACCGAGGAGTCGACCGGGCGAGCGTTCCGCATAAAGCCCCTTCTGATCGGCGTGGCGAGCGGGGCCGCCGTATCCCAGATTGTGAAGGCCGCAACCGACTTCCACAGAGCCGGAAAGACTTCCGTGATATTACTGTCCATGAGTCACCGGGCCGACGTGCCGGTTTCTTAGGATTCTCTCAGCTGAACCCGAATTGAACCCCCACAGAGTTCCCCACCTGCGGTTATGCACTGATTCGGCTCGAAGCTGTCAGCCCATCCTTTCTGCATAACCGCAGGTAGAACGGATGACGTGACGTAGTGTCTGTGTCCGGAGGGGGACTTGAACCCCCACGCCCGATAAAGGGCACTAGCACCTCAAGCTAGCGCGTCTGCCATTCCGCCACCCGGACCGGTGTTGCTGAGCAAGGGTAACGGATGGGTGGGCCAGTGTTGAAATCGGTTGTGATGCCGGGTGGGTTCAGTGTGCGGCGGCTACTCGTTCGATGACCGGGCGCCACGATTCGACCGGGGCGACGTGGCGGCCGACGAGCTTGCCCGCATCGTCGGCGCGGCGTAGGGCGATGGCGGCGGTGAAGTCGGGATCGGCTCGGAATTCGGCGATTTCGGATGCGGTCATGGGGCCGCCCTGGGTGATCAGGGTGCGCTGGCTGGCGGGGGAGAGCGTGTGCGCGGTGTCGGTCGCGGCGAGATAGCGTTTGGCGACGACGTGCAGCTCTATCAGTCGGGCGACGCGGTCGCCGAGTAGCGGACGAATCGCGTCCGCGCCGTGTTTGCCGTGGTGCGCGTCATCGCCCGGGACGAGTTTGTGGCCGATGTCGTGCAGCAGTCCGGCCAGTTGTAGTTCTTCGTCATCGGGATGGGATAGGCGCAGCAGTTGGGCGCATTGCAGGTCGTGATCGAGGATGTCGACGGGGTCGCCGCTGCGGTCCGGCATATCCCAGACGTCGGCACAGTCGGTCAGCAGGTTGATCAATTCGTCCACGGTGGATACGGACATTTCGGCCCCGATCTCTCGATACGACGGGCTCACTGCCGATCGCGTCCGACCTAGTGAGCGAAATGGTCCGGACCAGCTTGCCGTTGATCGCCGCCGGTAGGGTTGCGGGTGAGTGGCGTTTCGGTGAATGCTGGCGGCGCGTGCGGGCCCGGACACGGCACTGTTCGGCGCCGAGGTGCGGCGGCTGGGGTCGATGCTCGCCCGACCCGATCTCTACCCACCGAATTCCGATACCGATGTGGCAGGCTGGCCGCATGCGTGTTGCCGTTGTTGCCGGGCCGGATCCCGGCCATGCGTTTCCGGCCCTGGCACTATGCGAGCGGTTCGTCGCGGCCGGTGACGAACCGGTGCTGTTCACCGGACCGCGCTGGTTCGACGCCGCCAAGGGGGCGGGCATTGCGGTGCGTCGACTCAAAGGTCTGGCCCCGCGCGCCGTCGACGATGACGCGGACGCCGGTCAGCGCATTCATGAGCGCGCGGCGCATATTTCGACCGAGATCCTGCCCGATCTGAGCGCGATGCTGCCGGAACTCGTGGTGTCGGACGTGCTGACCGCGGGCGGTGGGTTGGCCGCCGAGCGGCTCGGGGTGCCGTGGGTCGAGCTGTCGCCGCATCCTTTGTATCTTCCGTCGAAAGCGTTGCCGCCCATAGGTAGTGGTCTCGCGCCGGGGGAGGGGGTGCGCGGGCGACTACGTGACGGCATGCTGCGCACCATGACCGCGCGCGCCATCCGCAACGGCCTGCGTCAGCGTGAGCAGGCGCGCGAAAGCGTCGGCCTGCCCGCCACCGATCCGGGTCCGGCGGCCCGCTTGATCGCCACCCTGCCCGCCCTCGAAGTGCCGCGGCCCGACTGGCCCGAGCACACTCACGTCATCGGCCCGTTGCTGTGGGAGCCGACCCGGGAAACTCTCGAGCTACCGCCCGGTGACGAGCCGCTGGTCATGGTCGCGCCGTCGACAGCGCACACCGGCATCGTGGGCATGGTCGACACCGTGCTGGCCGCCCTGGACGGGGCAGGCATACGGGTGGCCATTTCCATGCTCGACACTCCGCCCACCGACCTCCCGCCCTGGGCCAGCGCCGGACTCGGCCGCCAAGACGAACTGCTCACCCACGCCTCGGTCGTCGTTGGCGGCGGTGGGCACGGCCTGCTGGCGAAATCCCTGCTCGCGGGTGTACCGATCGTCACCGTCCCCGGTGGCGGGGACCAATGGGAACTGGCCAATCGGGCAGCTCGCCAAGGCAGTTCGATCCTGGTCCGGCCGCTGACTGTCGACGCCGTTCGCGCGGCGGTCCGAGACCTCCTCGACGACCGCTCCTACACAGCCGCCGCCCGAGCGGCGGCCGCCGGCATCGCGGAAGTCGCCGATGCCATCGGTATCTGCCATGACGTTCTCAGCGTTCGAGCTCGATAGATACCAGGAGCGACCCGAGCGCTAACGCCCTGCGAATTCGGATTCGAGAATGGCTGTTCACCGCGTGCCGGTACGTGGAAGCGAGCGCGGTAACGCGAGTATCTTGATTATGGTGCGGTTGACCGAGTTCCAGGAGCTGTTGCACACCGAGTTCGGTGTGGCCCGTGGCGATACCCTGCTCAACGATCACACCGTCCCGGAGTTGGGCGGGCGGACGGGTGCCGCCGCCATCGCGGCGGGTGTCGATCCACGGGATGTGTGGCGCGCGCTCTGCGCCGATTTCGACGTGCCGAGATCCCGCTGGTGACACATGGTGGATACCGCTTCGACGGGCGGCTTCGCATGATCGCTACCGATCATGAACAGCTGGCTGCCCGGGTCGCGGCCGCTCAGCCGGTCGCCTTTGCCGAATTTCGCGGGACCGGTATCGACCTGCTACTGCTCGGCCGCTACGACGAAGCCCTCGATCACCTCGATCGTGCCCTCGAACTCGCGGACAGTGATCGCCGCCGGATTTCGGTATGGATCAACCTCGGCGATGTCCACCGGTATCGCGGCGATGTGGTCACCGCCGAGACGCTGTATCGCCGGACTGTCGATCATGCCCGTGACTGTGCGCCGGAGGCGCTTTCCTTCGCGTTGCAGCACCTGGGCAAGGCGCTCGCCGAACAGGGTCGACTGCCCGAGGCCAGGGCGCTGCTGACCGAGGCGCTGAAATTGCGAGTCGCCGAGGGGGACGCGGAACTGATCGAATCCACGCGCATCACCTTGGACACCCTCGACGAGCTGCCGACGACCTTGCCGCCGAAGGTGGCCGCGCTGCTGGGCGAGAATCCCACGTGGTCCGATGATCACGAAGGGATGAGCGGCGGTGTCGCGCACGTCAACGGCACGTACTGGGTGAAGCGGGGGCCCAAGGCCGCCGCCGAATACGAGCGCTTGAACTGGCTGCAGGGCAGGGGGATTCGGCTACCGGATATCGCCGTGTTCGAAGACGATGTCCTGGTGCTGACGGAAGCGGGCGTGCCGAGCCTGGCCGCGCTCGACGATCCGGCGGTGTCGGTGGGTGCGGTCATGGGCGCCTTGCTGCGTCGCCTGCACGACATCCCGGTCGCGGAGTGTCCGTTCGACGGCGGGCTGGAGGTCATGCTCGCCCGGGCACGGCGCAACGTGCTCGAGGGGCTGGTCGACGTCGAGGATTTCGACGACGACCATCGAGGGCTGACGGCCGAACAGATATTCCAACGGCTGCTCGCCGAATGCCCTTCGGACGAGGATCTCGTTGTTGCGCATGGTGACTTCACCCCGGCCAATGTCCTGGACGGCGGCCTGCTGATCGACGTCGGGGGTCTCGGCGTGGCGGATCGGTACCGCGATCTGGCCTTGGTCGCGCGCGATCTGCCCGACGACTTCGATGCCGACGAACTGCGCGCGTTCTACGCCGCGTACGGTCTCACCGAACCGGACCGGCGTCGGCTGGACTATTACCGGCTGCTGGACGAACTCTGCTGAGTTCAGGTCTTTTTCGCGTAGTGGCGCGCGGCCTTGGTGCGGTTGCCGCAGGTTGCCATCGAATGCCAACGGCGGGTGCCGTTTTTCGAGGTGTCATAGAAGAACAGCACACAATCTGGATGAGCGCACTGACGGATCCGGTCCGGCGCCTCGGCGAGTAGCCGCAACAGGTCGGCGGCGGCGAGCCAGCCGGGGAGCCAGGTGGTTTCGGGGACGTCGGCGATATCGGCGGGTCCGGTATCGGTCAGGGTGCGCCGGATCCGGCCGTGGTCGAGTACCTCGTTGAGCGCGGTGTGCGCGGTGTGCTTCACCACGTCGTGGATGGCGGTGCGCGCGGCGAGCGCTGCCTGCAGGGTCGGTTCGTCCGCATTCGCCCGGTCGGCCAGTCCGGCCGAGGTCAGCCAGATTCCGAGACCCGTGACATCGGTGAGCAGATCCTGCGGTCCGTCCTCGATCCACCGGGTGTTCAGCAGGTCGAGAGCCAGCGGTTCGCCGAGGTGGGGGCGTGGATCGGGCATACCTGAGGGTAACGATCGCTCTGTCGTCTCCAGATCAACCACCGCCATTCTAACTAGTCAACTTCATTTTAGAGGTTGACGCTGGTGCCGCAGCTCGTTATGTTCTAACTAGTGAAACAATCTATGAAGGTTATTCATTTCGAGGAGGATTCACGATGACGACAGCGATCGCGCCCCAGTTGGTCACCGGACATATCGGCCTGAACGTCTCCGACCTGGACCGCTCGGTGGACTTCTATCGGCGCGCATTCGGTTTCGAGCAGTTCGCGGCCAGCACCGACGACGGGAAACGCTGGGCCTTCCTCGGCGCGAACGGCAAGCTCATGGTGACGCTCTGGCAGCAGTCCGACGGCAGGTTCTCCACCGAAACTCCCGGCCTGCACCACCTTTCGTTCCAGGTCGACACCGTCGAACAGGTGCGCGCGATCGAGGCGCTGTTGCGCGAACTCTCGGTGGACTTCGCGCACGACGGTGTCGTCGCGCACGGTGAGGGCGTCGCCTCCGGTGGCATCTTCTTCGCCGACCCCGACGGCATCCGCCTCGAGGTGTACGCACCCACCGGTGCCGAATCTGCTCCCGCGCCGAGCGGTGCCGCCCCGACGTGTGGATTCTTCTGATCCAATGACCCACTTCCATCCGGGCGAGGTCGCCGTACAGCAGCGAATGGGCCAGCAGCACATCGCGGACCGCGTCGGCCGGACGATTCGCGGCGATATTCCGGATGTCGCGGCGTCCTTCCTGGCCGAACAGCCCATGGTCGTGATCGCGGCCGCGGACGATGCCGGGCGCGTGTGGGCCAGTGAGTTGGTCGGGCCGCAGGGATTCGTGCACGCTGTCGATGCCGAGACGATCGCGGTCGAGGCATTTCCGGCCGCCGGGGATCCGCTGCACGAGGCACTGACCAGCCCCGCGCGCATCGGCATGATCGCGCTGCAGCCGCAGCGGCGCAGGCGGATGCGAGTCAATGGTTCCGCGATGCCGACGCGGTGGGCTGTCGGGGCGCGCGACGGGCTGCGGATCGCTGTCGACCAGGTGTATTCGAACTGCCCGAAGTACATCTCACGCAGGAGAATCGCGTCCTACCGACCCGATGTCGATATCCCGGCGCCGCAACACGGTATGCAACTCGCCGCCCACCAGCGGGAGTTGATCGCCGCGGCCGACACGTTCTTCGTCGCCACCGCGGATGCCGAAGGTAATGCCGATGCTTCCCATCGCGGCGGTAATCCCGGCTTCCTACAGGTGCTCTCCGCCACGCGGCTGAGGTGGCCCGACTACCAGGGCAACTCGATGTTCATGACACTCGGGAACATCGCGGTGAACCCGCGCTGCGGCATCCTGATCCCGGACTGGAGCACCGGCGGAACCATCCAGCTCACCGGAACCGCCGAATTGGTCTGGGCCATTGAGACCTTCAGCGCCGGAGCCCAGTGCTCGATCGACTTCACCATTACCGACGTGGTGGAAGTCCACGGTTCGGGCCCCCTGCGCTGGGGCCCTGCCGAACTCTCCCCGGTCAATCCCTGACCCATGGCCGAATCCGTTACCACAGTAAGGAGCTTCTGATGCGACCCCCATTGCCACCGTTCGACCTGGAATCCGCCAAGGCGAAGGTG
This sequence comes from Nocardia sp. CA-107356, assembly GCF_050946365.1. Taxonomy (NCBI): domain Bacteria; kingdom Bacillati; phylum Actinomycetota; class Actinomycetes; order Mycobacteriales; family Nocardiaceae; genus Nocardia; species Nocardia sp. CA-107356. The sequence goes on from NZ_CP191992.1 coordinate 3,117,372, forward strand.
CTCGCCGCCGAAAATGCCTGGAATACCCGGGATCCCGAGCGGGTCGCCGCCGCGTACACCGAGGATTCGGTATGGCGCAACCGCGACGAATTCTTCACCGGCCGCGACGCCATTGTCGAATTCCTCACCCGAAAGTGGTCCATCGAGAACGGTTACGTACTGCGCAAGGACCTCTGGGCATTCGAAGGCAACCGTATCGCGGTCCGCTTCCAATACGAATGGCACGACGAATCCGGCCAGTGGTGGCGCAGCTACGGCAACGAGCTGTGGGAGTTCACCCCGGAAGGTCTGATGTCGCGGCGTGAGGCCAGCATCAACGATGTTCGCATCGAGGAATCCGAACGCCGCATCTTCGGCCCGCGCCCGGAAGGGGACGAAACCGTGCTGCCGCAGAAGTAGTGCGGGACTGCTGGTTCGAGGACCCGGCGGCAAGCGTCGCTCGGGCCGGTCCGCTCGCGGGTGGTGCCGGAATCCCCGCCATGCGAGGATTCCGGCCCACGGTATTCGATGCGGATTTCGCCTACGCGGCAACAACTTCCCGCTCCGCCGGACCATCCGCGACCACCACATGCTGACGGTGGAACAGTCCGAATGCAATCACCCCGAACACGATCCCCACCCCGGCCGCCACCGCGAACGCGGCATTCAGCCCGTCTACGAACCGCGACAACGTCATCGGCCGATCCGCATCGGCGACCTGGCGGAACACCGTGCCCAGCACCGCCACTCCGAGCGCGAGTCCGAGCTGCCGTGCGGTATTCACCGCGCCGGCGGCGATCCCACCTTGCCGCGGCGGCACCGCCGCCATTCCCACCGCAACCAGCGCGGGCGAGTTGATACCGATACCGGCGCCGATTACTGCGAACCCGGGAACCAGTGCGGCCCAAGATGATCCGGCATCAATGATGGTGAGCAGCCCGGTTCCGATGCCGACAAGTACCAGGCCGGCCCCGATCGTCCACTTCGGCGAAACATCGTGCAGCAGCTTGCCGAACGCACCGGCTACCACGAACGCGGTCGCCGCCATCGGCAGCATCGCCAGTCCCGCGTGCAGCGGCGACATATGCAACTGCTGCTGCAGCCACAGCGATACCAGGGGAGTGGCGGCAAAGGCCGCGAATGTCTGTCCGGAAGCAGAGATCAGGGTGGCACCGAAGTTGCGGTTGCCGAGCAGTGCCAGCGGGAACATCGGTGCCGCACTGCGGTATTCGACGAATGCGAAGGCCAGCAACGCGACCACCCCGAGCGTCAGGGTGAGCAGCGTCGCGCCATCGGACCAGCCGTGTTCACCGCCCCGGATGACACCGTAGGTGACCGCCGTCGCGGCGGTCGCGAACGCGAGCATTCCCGGCACGTCCACGGCCCGATCCGCCTGCCGCGGCGACGGCTGGAACACGATGGCGGTCAATACGATCGTCGATACCGCGATCGGCAGATTGACGAAGAAGATCCACCGCCACGACAGCGCCTCGGTGAGTACGCCGCCCAGCACCACACCGATTCCGGCCGCCGCACCCGCGACCGCACCCCAGACGCCGAAGGCGACACCGCGGTCACGACCGGTATAGGTGGAGTTCAGCAGCGACAGGGTGGTCGCGAACATCGCGGCGCCGCCGACGCCCTGAAATGCCCGCGCGGCAATGAGAATCGTCGAGGTGTCGGCGATTCCGCAGGCCAGGGATGCGAGCGCGAAGACGACCAGCCCGGCCAGGTAGGCGCGCTTCGCGCCCACCCGGTCGGCCAGCGAACCGAGTACGAGCAGCAGCGCGGCCAGTGCCAGTGCGTATCCGTCCACCACCCACTGCAGGCCGGAGAGTCCGGTGCCGAGATCGGCGGCGATATCGGGCAGCGCGACATTGACGATGGTGACGTCGATGAGCAGCATCAGCGTGCCGAGGCACGCGGCGAATAGGGGGAGCCATTTCTTCACTGGAGCCTCCGTGGCAAATGAACGATTTCGACGCCCAGCGTGCGCCTTGCGGCGGTATCTACATAGCCATGAGCCAGTTCGCGATATATTCCTCCTATGCAGTCCGTGGAAGAGTCGGAATCCTCTGTTCTGGATGTGCTCGACAAGCAGATCGTGCACGCGCTCGTCAGCGATGCCCGTATCGCGTTTGCCAAGCTGGGCGCCATCCTCGGGGTTTCCGAGCAGACGGTGGCGCGCCGCTACCGATCGCTGCGTCAGCGCGGCATCTTGCATGTGTCGGGGCAGGTGAACGCGGTGCCGCTCGGGCATGCGCGCTGGGCGATCCGGCTGCGGACGACGCCGGACAAGGCGGTGCGGCTGGCCGAATCGCTGGCCCGGTTTCCGGATCTGAGCTGGGTCACCTTGCTGTCCACCGGATCCGAGGTGACCTGCGTGAGCAGACCTCGCTCGGCCGAGCGGCGCGACAAGCTGCTGCTGCAGACGTTGCCGCAGGCCAGCCAGGTGATCGGCCTGACGGCGCACGAGGTGATCCACCGGTTTCCGCTCGACGAGGAGTGGCCGCATTTCAGCCATCTGTTCACCGCGGCGCAGTTGCGCGAACTCGGGTCGCGGTCGAAACCGGCTGATATGGGACCGGAAGCGCCGATGCGGCTTTCGGCCGAAGATGAGGCGATGCTGGCGATCCTCGGTCGCGACGGCCGCGCGCCCTATGCTCAGATCGCCGCCGAAATCGGTTGGACACCAACAAGAGTGGCGCGCCGCATGGCCGAACTGGTCGAATCCCGGGTGCTCTACTTCGATCTCGATTTCGCGATCGAGCGAATGGGGTATGCCGTGCGCGCGGCGCTGTGGCTGCGCACCCGCCCGGCCGATCTCGCGGCGGTGGGCGCCGCGATAGCGACACATCCGGAGACCGTCTTCGTCGCCGCGACCACGGGACCGGTCAATCTGATGGCATCGATCATGTGCCGCGATACCGCCCACCTCTACCGCTATGTCACGCAGCGACTCGGTGCGCTCGATGGGATCACCGATGTCGAGGTGACGCCAGCCCTGCGGGTCTTCAAACAGGCGCAGACGCTGCTGGAAAGCGATCGGATATCGCTGGCGCGGTGAGCGGGCGGTGGGGCGGAATCGGCCGTAGCGCGGCGGTTGCCCGGTTCGCCGAAGTCGGCTCGCGTGTTGTCGGGCGCGTCGCTTGACTCGAACACCTGTTCGGCTAGGCTGGTCGCCAGAACTTGTCGGTGCCGCCCTCTAATGTGGGCGCCAACCAAGAACGAGACTTACCTGTCGAAAAGGGGATCAGGATATGGCACCACAGGCGTACGACCGCGATAAGGCGCTCGAGCTGGCGCTGGCGCAGGTCGAGAAGAGCTTCGGCAAGGGCGCGGTCATGCGTCTCGGCGAGGAGGCCCGCCAGCCCATCTCGGTGATCCCGACCGGATCCATCGCGCTGGACGTGGCGCTCGGCATCGGCGGTTTGCCGCGCGGCCGCATTGTCGAGGTCTATGGTCCGGAGTCCTCGGGTAAGACGACCGTCGCCCTGCACGCGGTGGCCAATGCCCAAGCCGCGGGCGGTGTCGCCGCATTCATCGACGCTGAGCACGCGCTCGATCCCGACTACGCCCGCAAGCTCGGCGTCGACACCGACGCGCTGCTCGTCTCCCAGCCCGATACCGGTGAGCAGGCGCTCGAAATCGCCGACATGCTGGTGCGTTCCGGTGCGATCGACATCATCGTCATCGACTCGGTGGCCGCGCTGGTGCCGCGCGCCGAGATCGAGGGTGAGATGGGTGATAGCCACGTCGGTCTGCAGGCTCGTCTGATGAGCCAGGCGCTGCGCAAGATGACCGGTGCACTGAACAACTCCGGCACCACCGCCATCTTCATCAACCAGCTGCGCGAGAAGATCGGCGTGATGTTCGGCTCGCCCGAAACCACGACCGGTGGTAAGGCGCTGAAGTTCTACGCCTCGGTCCGATTGGACGTGCGTCGCATCGAGACGCTCAAGGACGGCAGCGACGCGGTCGGTAACCGCACCCGCGTGAAGGTCGTGAAGAACAAGGTCTCGCCGCCCTTCAAGCAGGCCGAATTCGACATCCTGTACGGCCATGGCATTTCCAAGGAAGGCTCGCTCATCGACATGGGTGTCGAGCATGGCTTCGTCCGCAAGTCCGGCTCCTGGTACACCTACGAGGGCGATCAGCTCGGCCAGGGCAAGGAGAACGCCCGCAAGTTCCTGCTGGAGAACACCGACATCCGCGACGAGATCGAGAAGAAGATCAAAGAAAAGCTCGGGATCGGCGCCGATGTAACCGCGGACGGAGCGGCCACCGAGGTCCCCGCCGATTTCTGATTCGATGAATGCTCGGCGCCCAGCACCACGCCCCGGTCGGCCCGCGTCCGATGCGGCGCGGCCCGACCCGGTCGATGAGGTTCGGCGCCAACTGAACGAACTGCTCTCCGCTTCGGGACGACCAGCCCTTCCGGCGGATACCAGATCCAACTCGGGTGAGCCCGAACCAGGCCAGGAGCGGTGGTCTCGAGGCGGTTCGGAGGCCGCCGGTTTCCGGTCGGGTGAGGCGGGTCGAGCCCGGCGGTCCGAGGGTGACTCAGGGGCTGGGCTCCATTCGGGCGAGTCCGCGGGTCGAGTTCGGTGGTCCGAGGATTCGGGGGCCGACGCCTTCCGCTCGGATGAGCCCGAGTTGGGGCAAGGCCGGTGGTCTGCGGTCGACTCGGAGGCCGACGGGTTCCGCTCGGGTGCGTCCGGATTGGGACGGGGCCGGTGGTCCGAGGTCGACTCGGCGCGCGGCGGATCTCGATCCGATGAGTCCGAGTTAGGGCGAGTCCGGTGGCCCGAGGCAGATCTGGAGGCCGATGGTTTCCGGTCGGGTGAGCCCGAGTCGGGTCGGGATCGGTGGTCCGAGATCGACTCGGAGGCATCGGGTTTCCGGTCGAGGGAGCAGGGGGATAGACGGGTCCGGTTGGCTGAAGGTGGTTCGGCCGATTCGGACATCATGGGAACTCGGTCGAGCGCGCCCGATCCGCAGCGGGCGCGTTCGACCGGGTCCCGGCGCGGCCGCGGGCGCCGGAAGGATTTCCGGCGCAACGACTCCCAGTCGGCTGACCTTCAGAGTTCCGAAGGCCGATGGGCGGATCCGGTGGCGGCCGGATCTGAGGAGGGTGAACCGGCGGGCATCGACACTCCCCACGTAGGTGGGGATGATCAACGGTCTCGGTCCGAGCGCACCCCCCAAGGCGGGACGGTCGAGCAGGCGAAGGAGGCGTGTCTTCGCCTGCTCGCCGTCCGCGCCCGCAGCCGTGCCGAATTAGCCCAGCGCCTCGCGGCCAAGGGCTTCACTCCCGATATCACCGAACGAGCCCTCGACCGCTTCACCGAGGTCGGTCTGATCGACGACGCCGCCTTCGCCGAACAATGGGTCCACTCCCGCCACACCTTCTCCGGCAAGGGTAAACAAGCACTCGCCCAAGAGCTCCGCCGCAAGGGCGTATCCCAATCCGACGCCGCCCCCGCCCTCGAAGCCATCACCGCCGACGACGAGGAACAACGCGCGACCGAACTGGTCCGCCGCAAACTACGCACCATGCCCCCGAACCTGGACCGCGACAAAACAATCCGCCGCCTGGTCGGCATGCTCGCCCGCCGCGGTTACTCTCAATCCACAGCCTTCGCTGTAGTGAAAGCTGAACTCGCCCAAGCGCAGTTCGGCACCCCGGCCCTCGACTGAGCGCCCGCCGTGCCCCGCGTGCTCGGCGGGTGAGCCGTCGAGCAGGGCCGCGCGCAGCATGAAGGCGAGTGCCATGAAGACGACGGCCGACCGTCGCTCGAACCACGGGTTCTCGCGATCGACAACGCTAACCGCTCTGTGATCCCTCACTGTTTCGCGGTGGCGGGAACCGCGCCGAAGTGCGCTTTTCACGCGCATACCTGCGCAGCACCGGCAGCCCGAATGCTATCTCAGCGGGCTCGGCGGGTCGGCCACCCACACCATGCACCGAGTGGACGGCACCCTCCCAGAACAGCACTCGGTCGAACACAACGTCATCGCCCTCACGTCGGAAACGCCTCGCGGTGACCTTGCCGCACGCGACGAAACCCGATCCGAATGACCCACCGGCAAGGTGCAGTAACAACAACGGCACAGCGGCTTCGTCGTCGAGATCACCGTGACGGGAAACCGGCGTGAGAGTGAACCCGCCAGTGAACCGCGGGTCCAGTTCCATCCGCTCCACGGCCTCGAAACAAATCTCGATCCGAGACTCGAACGCCCCGAAGTCATTGCTGCGCAACAACAACTCCTTATGACTGACCGTATACCGATGCACATGCAGATCGCAGCCGACAGTGAAGGGTAGATTGCTCACATATCCACAGTGCCACGGTCACAGCACTGCCAGCAGCCGACCGCGGATCAAACGGACGCTCCCCGCCCGACCTCGTCCACAGCTTTGACGAAATCTCCAAAGGCATTCGGGGGGTGGGCTGTTCAACGATCATGGTAGCGCTCCACGGCTCCTGCCTCGAACATGCCACTCGTGGTAATCGTCAACTGCAGCAGCCTCGTTGAAACAGGGGATGTGGTGAGCGGCGGCTGCGCGCATGATCGGATGAGAGCTGAGACCGCGTACCACGGTGAGATGGGCAAGCAGTTCGCTGCTCTGGCAGCTCAGTTTTGGATGGCAGGTGCGAGGACTTCCTCGCACCATTGACGGAAGCTGGTGGGGGTGGTGGATTGAGGGGTGCGGGGTTCGGCGTTGTCCAGGCCGTGGTTCTTGGCGTCCGACATGTCGAGCATGCCCTGCGTAAATGCTTCGGACATACCGGATTCGAGGAGTCTGGCTTCGAAGGCGGTGTTGGGGATCTGCTGGAAGCGGATCGGTCGGCCGAGTACTTCGGACATGATCTGTGCCATGTCGTTAGCGGAGAGGTCCTCGGGGCCCAGGACGGGAACGCTGTCCTGCCCGGTCCAGGAGTCATCGAGCAGCAGTTCGGCGGCGACGGCGGCGATATCGCGGGTCGCGCAGGTCGGGCGTTTGTGATCGGGGGAGAGCGGCCAGAAGAACATGCTCTGGCTTTTGATCGCCTCGATCTGACCGAGCATATTGTCCATGAACGAAGGCATGGTCAGCGCTCGGTAGTTCACACCTGTGCTCGCGATCAGATCGTCCATGGCCAGTGACGCCGTGACCAGCCCGGCGTGTCCGACCACCGCCGACCCGCGCCCGACGGCCGAGACTCCGACCACTCGCTCGACGCCCTGGCTCGTGAATGCCTCGCACGCGGGCCGGGTGAAGTCGAGAAAGGCGGCCTCGAGACTCGCGGCGCGATGGTTCGGGGGAAGAAGCCAGAACACGGCCTTGGCGTCGGCGAACGCCTTGGTGACCACATCGATATCCCCGTGCGAGCCCTGCACGATTTCAACGCGTTCGCGGGTCTGCGCGGGCAGGCGTGCGGGATCACGCGCGATGACGCGGACCGGTGCGCCGCGATCGAGGAGACGCTGCAGGACCTGGTGGCCGATGGTGCCGGTTGGGGTGGTGACAACGATCATGATGACCTCTGTTCGAGTGACTTGGCATCGGCCAGTCAACTCGGCACGGCACCGAACCTGAAGGACCGATCCGATACCCGTTGATACCGTGGGGATATGAGTGATCTGGAGGTTCGGCAACTCCGATACTTCGTGGCCGTCGCGGAGGAACTACATTTCGGGCGTGCCGCCGGGCGACTCGGTATGGCGCAGCCGCCGCTGTCCCGGGCGATTCGGGAACTGGAACGTCAACTGGGTGTTCAATTGTTCGAGCGCACCACCCGGCATGTCGTGCTCACCCCGGCCGGGGCGGTTTTGCTCCGCGACGCCCGGACCGCGCTCGACGCGGTCGCCGCCGCTGCTCAGCGAGCCCGGCATATCGGGCAGCCCGCGCCCGGGTTGCGACTGGCGCTCAAAGCCGACTTCGACGCCGGACTCCTTCCGCAGATCCTCGAGGCATACCACCGTGAGAAAGCGGCAATTCCGGTCGAACTGATGATGGGCGGACGGGGCGAACAGGTCCCGGCCCTGCACCAGGGCCGAGCCGATGTCGCACTCCTGGCCACCCCGTTCGACGATCGCGACCTGGACATCGAACCCCTGCTGACCGAGCCCCGCTTGGTCGCATTGGCGGCCTCCGATCCGCTGGCCGCCCGCGCAACTCTGCGCTTGGCCGACCTCACGGGCAGAATGCTTCCCGACGGAACACCCGCCGACCGAGAAGGCCTGATCCCCAACGACAGTGAAATCCACAACGGATCCCAGGGCCCGATACCCGATGCCCGACGAACAAGTCTGGACCTGGCACAGATCTTCAACCTGATCGAACTGGGCAGCGTCATCTTGTTCCCACCCGCGTCGGTAGCCCGGCGCCACCCCCGCCCCGCCATCGCCTACCGCACCGTCACCGACCTCCAGCCGACCACCCTGGCTGTTGTCTGGCCACAGAACTGCCACTCACCGGCCGTAGCCGCCTTCGTTCGCGCCGCCACATCCGTCGCGGCAGCCACCTACCCACCCGAATCCGCCACGACAGAAGAACCTTTCGCCCGCAACACCCGCCGCCTTCGCGACACCGAAGGGCTCCAAGGCATCGTGACCTCGTCCTGACCGTGGTGCGCGGTTGCGGACCAGCTACTCGCCCGTCGTAGCCGCAATCGCGACCGGGCAGGCCTCGTGTGGTCCGCGCCGCCCTTCCGTTGCGGCGGCTGGCTACCTTCCGAATCCGCCACAGCAGAGGTGAGTTCCGCGCTCGCCGAGCCCGTCGTCACCACTGCAGGTCGCGTGCACGTCAGGGGCTGGTCCGTTGGTCTGACGTGGTCTCCCGATCATGCGCAGGTGACCGCACTGGCCGCCGAGCGGGAGGTCCCGAACTCGGCGACCAGGGGATCGGTACCTTCGAACCAGGTCGCGGGCGGTCAGCCGAGTCAGGGCTTCTGGGTGATATCCATGCCGGGAGCGGCGTCGGTGAGAATCGAGTCCGCCGCGACGACCGTGGCTCCCTTCTTCCGCTTGCGCGAGCGCAGCCGCCGCTCGAGCCTATTGGCCACGACGGTCAGCGTGCTGTTCAACAGAATCATCACGACTGCGACGACCATCAGCGCGGGCACCGTATTGCGTTCGGCGGCACCGAGTTGCGAGCCCTGACGCACGATCTCGAGGTAGGTGATCTGGTAGCCGAGCGCCGAATCCTTCAGCGCGACAACCATTTGCGAGATCAATGCGGGCAGCATCGCGGTAATCGCCTGCGGCAGCAGGATCAATCGCATCAGCTGACCCTTGCGCAGCCCCAGGGCCACCGCGGCCTCGGTCTGCCCCTTGGGCAGCGATTTGATACCAGCACGCACGATTTCGGCGATGACCGAGCCGTTATAGACCGTCAGCGCGATTACCACGGCCCACAGCGCGAGCTGGTCGACCTTGAATACCTTGTAATCGGAGAAGACGTAGAACAGGAAGATCATCAGAATCAGCACCGGGATGGCCCGGGCCACTTCGACGATCGCACCCGCAACCCAGCGCACCAGCCGGTGTTCCGAGAGCCGCAGGATGCCGAAGACCATGCCGATGACCAGTGCGAACACAATCGACAGCAGCGCGGCGACGAGAGTGCCACGCAGACCGGGCAGCAGGTAGGTCTTCCAGACGTCCGCCTCCAGGAACGGCTTCCACTTCTCGGCGGTGAACTGCCCCTTATCGGCGAACCCGCGGTAGAAGATCCAGCCGATCGCCAGTACCGCGACAATCGCGATGACGGAATAGATTTGGTTTCGGATGCGCGCGCGTGGTCCCGGCGCGTCGAAAAGAACCGAAGCTCCGGAACTCATCGGGCCACCTCGAATCGCTTGGCCAGCCAGCCGAACAGCAGGCCGGTCGGCAGGGTCAGGATCACGAAGCCGAGGGCGAAGATGAAGCCGATGGTGATCAGCGCGGCCTCGTTCTCGTTCATCTTGGCCATCAGGGTCGCGGCCTCGGCGACGCCGATGGCCGAGGCGATCGTCGAGTTCTTGGTGAGCGCGATCAGCACGCTGCCCAGCGGGGCGATCACCGATCGGAATGCCTGGGGCAGCACCACGATTCGCAGATTCTGCGTAAAGGTGAAGCCGAGTGAACGGCCCGCCTCCGACTGGCCCATCGGCACCGTATTGATGCCCGCGCGCAGCGATTCGCAGACGAATGCCGCCGTGTAGATGCTGAGGCCGAGTACGGCGTAACGGAAGTTGTTCTGCGCCAGCGAGTTGGGGCCTTCGGGTGCGAGTTTCCAGCCCATCGTGGAGTAGAGGCCGAGCGAGCAGAACACGATGATCAGCGTCAACGGGGTGTTGCGGAAGATGGTGACGTAGGCGGCGCCGAGAACACGCGCGACCGGCACGGGAGAGACGCGCATCGCGGCCACGAATGTGCCCAGGAGCAGGGCCAGAACCGCGGAGGACGCGGTGAGTTTGATGGTCACCCAGAAGGCGCCGAGGACGTCATACCTCGAGATCAGGTCGAACACGGTAGGCGCGTCCCTCCGATCGGATCGATGTGCGGCGGCCGGAGATCGTCCTTCCGCGCGCGATGTACAGGGGTGCTCGTAGCGAAGCGATCGGGTGGCCCGGTACGGGCCACCCGATCAGGCATCTCAGTACCGGTTCACCGTCGGCGGCGTCGGCGCCTGGTAGCCGGAGGCACCGACCGTGGAGTCGAACGCCTTCTTCCAGGAACCGTCCGCGATCATCGCCTCGATCGCGTCATTGACCTTGTTGCGCAGTTCCTTATCGCCCTTCTTGAGGCCGATGCCGTAGTTCTCCGTGGTGAACGGCTTGCCGACGACCTTGAACGTGCCCGCGCTCTGCGCGGCGTAACCGGCCAGGATGATGTCGTCGGTGGTCACCGCGTCGTACGAACCCGCCTGCAGGCCCTCGAGGCACAGCGAGTAGGTGTCGTTGGTCTGCAGTTGGGTGCCCGGGTAGTTCTTCTCGATGTTCTGGGCCGGGGTGGAGCCCTTCACCGAGCAGACCTTCTTGCCCTTCAGATCATCGGGTCCATTGATGCCGTTGTTGTCGGCCTTCACCAAAAGCGACTGGCCCGCAACGTAGTACGGTCCGGCGAAGTCGACCTTCTGCTTACGTGCGTCGTTGATCGAGTAGGTCGCGACGATGTAGTCGACCTGACCGTTCTCGATCAGCGTCTCGCGCTGTCCGGACGGGGATTCCTTGAACGTGATGTTCTCCGGCTTCACACCGAGTTTGCCGGCGACGTACTTGGCGACCTCGACGTCGAAGCCGCTGTAGGAGCCGTCCTTATTGCGCAGGCCGAGGCCCGGCTGGTCGAACTTGATGCCGACGGTGAGCTTTCCGTCCTTGGCGTTGTCGAGTGCGGTCTTGTCGCTACCACCGCCACAGGCGGCGGTCGTGGCGGCCAGCATCAGGGCTACCGCCCCGATGCCGAGTCGAAGCGAACGGTTGATCCTCATCGAGTTCCTTCTCCCTCTGGTGGTTTGTGGCCGAGGTATTAACGGTTGCGGTAATTACTCGGTTCAGTGACTCAGAATCTTGCCGAGGAAATCCTTGGCGCGGTCGGACTTCGGCGCGGTGAAGAACACCTCGGGTGTGTCGTCCTCGACGATCAGCCCGTCCGCCATGAACAGCACGCGATTGCCCGCCTTGCGCGCGAAGCCCATCTCATGGGTGACGACGAGCATCGTCATCCCCTCCTTGGCCAGCGACACCATGACGTCGAGTACCTCGTTGACCATCTCCGGGTCCAATGCCGAGGTCGGCTCGTCGAACAGCATCACCTTCGGGCTCATCGCCAGCGCGCGGGCGATGGCCACACGTTGCTGCTGGCCGCCGGAGAGCTGCGCCGGATACTTCTCGGCCTGGTTGGCGATGCCCACGCGCTCGAGCAGCTCCATCGCGCGCTTGCGGGCGCCCTCCTTTTTCACCTTGCGAACCTTCAGCGGCGCGAGCATCACGTTCTCGACGATCGTCTTATGCGCGAAGAGGTTGAACGATTGGAACACCATGCCGACATCGGCGCGCAGTGCGGCAAGCGCGCGGCCCTCGGCGGGCAGCGGTACGCCGTCGATGGCGATATCGCCGGAGTCGATGGGCTCCAGTCGGTTGATGGTGCGGCACAGCGTCGACTTCCCGGACCCCGAGGGTCCGAGAACGATGACGACCTGCCCCTTGGGGACTTCGAGGTTGATATCGCGCAGCACGTGGAGATCACCGAAGTGCTTTTCCACATTGCGCATCGAAATCATCGGCGCGCTTGTGGCGGTGATGCTGGCGTCCCCGGTGTTGGCCAACCCGATTGTGTCGGGTGCGGTGGCGTCGTCGGTCATGGTCCAAGACCTTAAGCGGAAAACGGCGATTTGCCCGGGTTTCGGCGACACACCGTCACGCCGCGCCGATACGACACCGCGCTGTAACCCTTCCGATGCCGCCCGGCCGGGGCCCAGAGCCTGCGCCGATGCGCTGAAAGCCCGCATTGCCCGCCCCCGTACCCTGGATGGGTGGATTCGATCGGACAGGCAGTGTTGTCTCCCGCACCTTCGGCCGACGGCGGCACGCGCAGTTACGAGGTCCGCACCTTCGGTTGCCAGATGAACGTGCACGATTCCGAACGCTTGTCGGGCCTGCTCGAGGATGCGGGTTATGTGAAGGCCGCGCCCGGCGCGACGGCCGACCTCGTCGTCTTCAATACCTGCGCGGTGCGCGAGAACGCTGACAACAAGCTCTACGGCACCCTCGGCCACCTCGCGCCGATCAAGGCCGACCGGCCCGGTATGCAGATCGCCGTCGGCGGCTGCCTGGCGCAGAAGGACCGCGACACCGTCGTGCGCAAGGCGCCGTGGGTGGATGTGGTGTTCGGCACTCACAACATCGGCTCGTTGCCGGTGCTGCTGGAGCGGGCCCGCCACAATGCCGAGGCGCAGGTGGAGATCCTGGAATCGCTGGAGGCATTCCCGTCCAGCCTGCCCGCCAAGCGCGAATCCGCCTATGCTGGCTGGGTTTCCATCTCGGTGGGCTGCAACAACACCTGCACGTTCTGCATCGTGCCGTCGCTGCGCGGCAAGGAGGTCGACCGCCGTCCAGGTGATGTGCTCGCCGAGGTGCAGGCGCTGGTCGACCAGGGCGTGCTGGAAGTCACGCTGCTCGGCCAGAATGTGAACTCCTACGGCGCCTCCTTCGCCGATCCCGACGAGGCACGCGACCGCGGCGCATTCGCCAAACTGTTGCGCGCGGCCGGACGGATCGACGGGCTGGAGCGGGTTCGTTTCACCTCGCCGCATCCGGCCGAATTCACCGATGACGTGATCGAGGCGATGGCCGAGACCTCCAATGTCTGCCCGCAGCTGCACATGCCGCTGCAGTCCGGTTCGGATCGGGTCCTCAAGGCGATGCGCCGCTCCTATCGCAAGGCGCGCTACCTCGGCATCATCGAGAAGGTGCGTACCGCGATGCCGCATGCCGCGATCACCACCGACATCATCGTCGGCTTCCCCGGCGAAACCGAGGAGGACTTCCAGGAGACCCTGGATGTGGTCCGTCAGGCGCGGTTCACCAGCGCCTACACCTTCCAGTACTCCAAGCGCCCCGGCACACCGGCCGCGGATATGGCCGACCAGCTGCCGAAGGCGGTGGTCCAGGAACGCTATGACCGGCTGATCGTGCTGCAGGAGGAGATCTCCCTCGACGCGAACCGCGCGCTGATCGGCACCGAGGTCGAACTGCTCGTCGCCGAGGGCGCGGGTAAGAAGAACGCCGCGACCGCCCGCATGAGCGGCCGCGCCCGCGACGGCAGGCTCGTGCACTTCCGCCCCGACAGCGCGGCCGAGAAGATCCGCCCCGGCGACATCATCACCGTCGACATCACCGACGCGGCCCCGCACCACCTGATCGCCGACTCGGCCATCAAATCGCACCGCCGCACCCGCGCGGGCGACGCCCATGAACGCGGCATTACCCCGAAGACCGAACCCATCGGCGTCGGCCTCGGCCTACCCCGCATCGGTGCCCCCGCGCCGGAACCGGCAGCCGCGGGCTGCTCCACCGGTTGCGGCGTATGAGCATGCGAACCATAGGGGCCGCTCCCTTGGTGGTCACCGGCAGCAAGGTGGATCTGTGAGCATCCGGCCGGGTGACAACGGCGACGACCCGACGCGACGTGCTGGGGGAGCGGACGCCGCGTCCGGTCGCGAACACGGTGCGCCTGGGGTGAGTTCGTCCGCATCGAATTCGGCTGGTGCCGAAGCGGATAACGCGGCGCGGGGAGTCGAGGGGGTCGATCCGGCGTCCGGCCGCGAATACGGCAGCGGCTCGTCGACCCCGGACGAGGGCAGTGCCACAGGCATTCCGGCGTCGGGGTCGAGTGACAAAAAAGTAAGTACTACCGGACGTAGTGGGGCGGCTGAGGGTGCTGAGCGTGCTGATGGCACAGTGGACGCGGATAGGGCAGCGGATCACGAATCAGCCGAAGGGAACGAGGGCTCAGTGAACTCGGTCGACAGCAGCAACGACTTCGAGCAGTTCAAGGAAGAACTCGACGCCGTCGAGCGGCGCATCGCCGGAGAGATCGATCCTGGCGTGCGCGCGCTGGTTGTCGCGGGGGCGGTATTCCTGCTGCTGCTGTCGTTGGTGCTGTCGCACGCCGGGGGCGCCAGGGGATTCGATGTGTTGCTCGGCACCGACGCGGCTCGCGCGGAGCACATCGGTCTGCCATCGCGAATCTTCGTCTGGTTCGCCGTCCTGTTCGGCATCGGCTTCTCGCTGCTCGCGCTGATGACCCGCCGCTGGGTGCTCGCGTGGATCGCCGTCGCCGGTTCCGCCATCGGCAGCGTCTTCGGTGTCTTCTCGATCTGGCACCGCCAGACTCCCGGCCTCGGCAACTATCACGGCGCGGGCCCCGGCGTCGGCCTGATCCTCGGCGCGATTGCCATCATCGTCCTGACATTCCACTGGATCCGCGTCGTCTGGAGCCGCACCACACTGCAACTCGCCGCCGAAGAACAGCGCCGAAATGCCGCGGCCGCCGCCGAGGAGCGCGATCGACGCCGCCTCACCGGCGATTCCTGAACCCGATAGCCCGCTCGAGCGGGCCGCCGCGCCGAAGCGGCGTTGAGCGGGCACCTTTCCGCCGAATCTGGCAACTTCTGCCACCTAAAAGGGCATGCTCAGCGCAGTCGGCTCGACGAGGTGCCGCACGCCTTCGGCGGGCGGGCGGCGGTCGTCAGCGGTTGCTGACGGCGCCTTCCGCGGCGTCGGCCCATTCACGCCACTGCTTGGCCTGCTCCAGCGCCTTCTCGGCATCACGCTTGTTCCCCGCGGCGGTTGCCTTGGCGGCTTGCTCCTCGAACTGGGCCACCCGCTCGCGGAACTGTGCGGCTCGCGCCATTGCCTCCGGATCGGTGCGCCGCCACTGGGCGTCCACCGCGTCGCGGACTCGCTTTTCGATCGTGCGCAGCTTGCCTTCCAGCTCCTGGATGCGCTCGCGCGGCACCTTGCCGACCTCGTCCCACTTGTCCTGCAGTTCGCGCAGTGCGGCGCGCGCCGAGTCCAGGCCGTTGGCGGGATCGATGTGCTCGTATGCGCGCAGCAGCTCTTCCTTGGCGGCGGCATTGTGCTCGAACTCGGCGTCGCGTTCGGAGACGGCGGCATTGCGCGCCGCGAAGAAAACATCCTGGGCGCTCTTGAACCGCCGCCACAGCGCCTCGTCGGCCTCGCGCGGCGCCCGGCCAGCGGCCTTCCACTCGGCGAGCAGATCGCGGAACACACCGGCCGTGCCGACCCAGTCGGTGGAGCCGGAGAGCTCCTCGGCGCGCACGCAGAGTTCTTCCTTACGCGTCTTCGCGGCCGCGCGCTCGCGGTCGAGTTCAGCGAAGTGTGCGCCACGGCGCCGATTGAACGCCTCGCGTGCCTTGGAGTAGCGCTTCCACAGCGCGTCGTCGACCTTGCGGTCCACCCCGCGAATCGATTTCCACTCGTCGAGGATTTCGCGCAGTCGATCGCCCGCGGCCTTCCACTGGGTGGATTCGGTGGCGATCTTCTCGGCCTCGGCGCATAGCGCTTCCTTGCGCTCGGTGTGCTCGTGCCTGGCCTTTTCCTTCTCCTCCTTGGCGTGCGCCGCCGCCTCTTCGGAGTGTTCGGCAATGGCCTGCAGCCGTCGCGCCAGCCCGTCGATATCGCCGATAACGGCCGCGGTCGGCAGCGATTCGGCGATGGTGACCGCGGCGGCCTTGGTCTTGCGGGCATCCGCGCCAGCGGCCAGCCGCGCCTCGAGCAGCGCCACCTCGGTGGCCAGATCATCGAACCGGCGGCCGAAGTGCGCCAGCCCCTCGGTGGCGTCACCGGCCTGCCAGGACCCGACGACGTGCTCGCCGTCGGCGGTCTTCACCCAGGCGGTGCCGTCGTCGTCGACACGGCCCCAGGCGCTGGGATCGCTGACGGTCGGGACGACGACGGGATGCGGATGTTGGGCGGCCGGACCCGGCGCTGGCTTGATCGCATGCGGCTTCGGATGTGCTGTCGACCCACCTGGTTTGGGGGCCGCGGATGGTTTCGGGACCGCGGATGGTTTCGGGGCGGCGGAAGGTTTGGGGGCAGCGGCCTTCGGAGCATCCGAGGGGCGCGGCGTGCTGCCTGGGGTCGCTTTCGCCGTTCCATTGCTGTCGCTCATTGCTCCTCGTCCCTGCCGCGCGTCACGGCTGCCTGGTTACGCCCTAGCTCACTCCATTGAACCCGGTCCGAGCCCTGTAAACCATCGATCAATACCCTCCGACTGATGATTCCCAGGGAAATCAACCCGTGATGACCTGGGTTGTAGCACCTCGAACACTATCAATCTCGGCCAAGTTTGCGGCAGAGACACTCGAAGCCGGACGTTGTGCGGGGCGGCGACGGCGATGTGGATCGCTCATTCGGCCAACGACTACGGTTACGGCGTGTTCTCCATTGCGGCCCTGGTCCCGTCGCCGCCGATCCTGGTGCCCGAGCTCTGCGGCGGTTCGGCGCATGCGGCCGGGGCGGATCCCGACGATGCGCCAGCCGTGTTACGCGCGGCCGCGCTCACCGCGGTCGGCGCGTTGGCCGCGACGACTCGGCGCTGGACGGTCATCGGTGTGGGTGCAGGCGCGCAGGTCGTTGGCCAGAACACGGTCGGCACCTTCCGCGGTTTCGGTGCAGACGTCCAGGTCGCGCTGTCCGACGCCGCGCTGTCGCGAGCCCAGCACACTCCTGGCACAGCGGATCCGCAGCAGCCGCTGCCCGCCCTTATCGCCGGGTGGTTGCGTGGCCGGATCGCACCCGCGGCGGTCGCCCCGACCACGCTGGTCGCCGCCGATACCCCCGCCGATCGGTGCGCCCGGATCGGCGCGGACCTGCGTAGCGCTCTGGACGGCTCGCCCGAACCGACGGGCGTCTTGGTGGTTGCCGACGGCGCCGCGACCTTGACCCTCAAGGCGCCCGGCTATCTCGACGAGCGCGCCGCCGACGTGCAGCGCGAGTTGGACCGAGCGCTGGCTGCAGGTGATACGACCGGACTGCTCGCCTTGGATCCGGCATTGTGTGCCGAGCTGGCGCTATCCGGGCGAGCGGCCTACCAGGTGCTCGCTGGATTGTTCGCCGCGGATTCGAAAGCCCCTTACGTCGAAACCCTGTACAGCGATGCCCCGTTCGGCGTTGGGTATCAGGTGAGCGTCTGGCGGCCGAGTGCATCGGGAGGTGATTCGTGACCGACTCGGACTCGCATCCGACCGGCTCGGCGCCGGTGGACCCGGTGTCCGGCAATGTGATAGTCCCGATCGCCGTCGTCGGCCCCACCGCCACCGGCAAATCCGATCTCGGTCTCGATCTTGCCGAACGACTCGGCGGCGAAATCGTGAACATCGACGCGATGCAGCTCTACCGCGGCATGGACGTCGGCACCGCGAAACTCCTTCCGGCCGAACGCCGTGACATCCCGCATCACCAACTCGATGTCCTCGACATAACCGAAACCGCGACCGTCGCCGCCTACCAGGCCGCCGCGAGCGTGGACGTGCGCGAGATCATGGCCCGCGGGCGCACCCCGATCATCGTCGGCGGGTCGATGATGTATGTCCAAGCGCTGCTCGATGAGTGGGAGTTTCCGGCGACCGACCCCGCGGTCCGCGCGCGCTGGGAGGACCTGCTGGCCGAGCGTGGCGTCGGCGCGGTGCACGAAGCATTGCGATCGGCCGATCCGGCCGCCGCGGCGACCATCCTGCCCACCGACGGGCGCCGCATGGTGCGCGCGCTCGAGGTCGTCGAACTCACCGGCCGTCCGTTCGCGGCCTCGGCGCCCGCCATCGGACACCCGCGCTGGGAGACCGTGATCATCGGCGTCGACCGCGAGACGGCCGAACTCGACGCGCGGATCGAACTGCGCACCGCGCGGATGTTCGAGGCCGGTCTCGTCGACGAGGTCCGCGGTCTGATCGCTCGAGGCCTGCGCGAGGGTGTCACGGCGCGCCGGGCGATCGGCTACGCACAAGTCCTGTCATATCTGGACAACGAATACGACCTGAACCACGCACAAGAGCGCACCCTGATCGGCACCCGGCGCTACGTGCGGCGGCAGCGGTCGTGGTTCCGCCGCGATCCCAGGGTGCGTTGGGTGGACGGCGCCGATCCCGATCTGGTCGCGACCGCACTGTCTTTGCTCGAGAAGGAACGGACGCCGCAGTGACACGTCGTGTGAGTACCCGCAATGCCTCGGTGCAGGTGTGGCAGGCGTATCTGAACAACCGCACCAAACGCCACCGCGACGGCCGTTTCCTGGTGCAGGGCGTGCGTCCGATCACCCAGGCGATCGCCAACGACTGGCCGCTGGAAACGATGCTCTACCGGCTCGGCACGCCCGATCTGTCGAATTGGGCGCGCGAACTATTGGAGACCAGCGGCGTACCGCAGGTCGGCCTGGTTCCGGAACTGATGGCCGAACTCGGCGAAAAGTCCAGCAGTATACCGGAATTGGTGGCCGTCGCGGTATCGAAGCACGCCGAGCTCGACACCTTCGAACCCGGCGAACCCGGTGATGCCGCACCACCGGTCATGGTGGTCTTCGACCGCCCCAACTCGCCGGGCAATCTCGGCACACTTATCCGCTCCGCCGACGCGTTCGGCGCCAGCGGCATCATCGTCGCCGGCCACGGCGCCGATCAATACGACCCGCAGGCGGTGCGCGCGTCCACCGGTTCGCTATTCGCCATGCCGGTATTCCGTGCGGCCGGGCCCGCGCAGGTACTCGAATTCCGGGACCGGCAGGTGCGGCGCGGTATCCCGACTCGCATCGTCGGCACCGATGAGAACGGCGCGGACGCGGTCTTCGACTACGACTTCACCGAGGCGACCATCCTGGTCCTCGGCAATGAGACCAGCGGCATGAGCGCGGCCTGGCAGCAGGCCTGCGACGATATGGTCTACATCCCGATGGGCGGGACCGTCAGCTCGCTCGGCGCGCCTTCGGCCGCCGCGGTCGCGCTGTACGAAATTTCGCGGCAGCGCCGTACGTTGGTTCGAGGACGATAAGCAGGGAGAATTCGCGACGTGTCGGATATCGAGTTCACCAAGGGCCACGGCACCCAGAACGATTTCGTGGTGTTGCCCGATCCGCAGGTCCAACTGGACCTGACCGCGGACCGGGTGGCCGCGCTGTGCGATCGCCAGCGCGGACTCGGCGCGGACGGTGTACTGCGGGTGGCGCGCGCGGGTGCGCTGCGGGATGCGGGTGTGCTAGCGGAGATCCCGGAGGGTGTCGCCGAGTCCGACTGGTTCATGGATTACCGCAATGCCGACGGCTCGATCGCCGAGATGTGCGGCAACGGGGTGCGGGTATTCGCGCATTATCTCGCGGCCAACGGGCTCGAGGCGCGGTCGGACTATGTCGTCGGCAGTCGAGCCGGGGCCCGTCCGGTCACCGTGCACAGTGCCGGGCCGGTCAACGGCGAGGTCACTGTCGGTATGGGTATCGTGCGCGAATTGGGCGCGTCGACCGCCACCATCGGTGGCTGGGCGCTTCCCGGCATCGGCATCGATGTAGGCAATCCGCACCTGGCCTGCGTCGACGCGAGCCTGTCCGCTGACGCGCTCGCCAAACTCGACCTCACCGTCGCCCCCGGATTCGACCCGGATCTGTTCCCGCAGGGTGTGAATGTCGAGATTCTGACCGGACTGGTCGACGGTGCGGTCGATATGCGCGTCTACGAACGCGGCGTCGGCGAAACCCGGTCCTGTGGAACCGGAACCGTCGCCGCCGCGGCAGCTGCCTTGGCTGCCGACGGTTTCCACATCGCCACCGACAGCGGCGAGGTCCGGGTCCGGGTCCCCGGCGGTACGGTCACCGTCCGCCTCGCCGACGGTGCGGCATGGTTGCGCGGCCCATCGGTACTGGTGGCGACCGGTCGGATCGCCGAAAACTGGTGGAAGTCCGCTTAGCCGATACTCGCGTGGCCTCGGTCCACACCGGCCTACGCGCTCCGCAGTGCTCGGACATCACAGCCGGTACCGAGAACGGCGACTGTCGATGCCATCGGCATCGACAACCATCAGCGCACACCGAATCTTCGGTACCACCGTGGACAACCTCAGCGGGGCCACTCCCACGATCGGGGTGGTCGCCCAATACCCGGAGCTGAGCGGTGATATCGGACTGGGATCACGACCTGCGGATTCGGTCCGCCGTTCGCTGGTAGCCGAACCGCGGACACCGTATCGGGGTCGAGGGGTCGCCCGAATCGGGGGCAGAACCACCGGCGTCGGCCGTGTCGGGGGATAACCGAATGCGCATACGTCGGCTGACGTGGCAGCATGGATGTTGTATGACGAAATCAAAGACTTATGAATTCACTCCGGCCGCCGACGACAATGACTTCGTCGAGGCCGTCGAGGACACGACGGAAGACACCGGTGACGTAGTAGCCGAGCACGCCGCGCGGATGAAGCGGTCCGGGTGGACCGCTGATCCGACGGTCGGCGAGATGCAGCTCGACGAACGCTCCTCGCTACGGCGGGTCGCGGGTCTGTCCACCGAGCTCACCGATATCACCGAGGTCGAGTACCGGCAGCTGCGCCTGGAACGGGTCGTGCTGGTCGGGGTCTGGACCGCGGGCACCGCCACCCAGGCCGAGGCGAGCATGGCCGAACTGGCCGCACTGGCCGAGACCGCTGGTTCGGAGGTCCTGGAGGCGTTGATCCAACGTCGTGACAAGCCGGACCCGGCCACTTACATCGGTTCCGGTAAGGCCGACGAACTGCGCGCCGTGGTGCTCGAGTCCGGTGCCGACACGGTGATCTGCGACGGTGAACTGACACCCGCGCAGCTGACCGCGCTGGAGAAGGTCGTCAAGGTCAAGGTGATCGACCGGACCGCGCTGATCCTCGATATCTTCGCCCAGCACGCGACCTCCAGCGAGGGCAAGGCGCAGGTCTCGCTGGCCCAGATGGAATACATGCTGCCGCGACTGCGCGGCTGGGGTGAGTCCATGTCCCGCCAGGCCGGTGGTCGTGCGGGTGGCAACGGTGGTGGTGTGGGTCTGCGTGGTCCCGGTGAGACCAAGATCGAGACCGACCGCCGTCGCATCCGCGAGCGAATGGCCAAGCTGCGCCGCGAGATTCGCGAGATGAAAACCGCACGCGACACCAAGCGGGCGCGCCGCACCTCCAGCGGTATCCCGTCGGTGGCGATCGTCGGCTACACGAATGCGGGCAAATCCAGTTTGATGAACGCGCTGACCGGCGCGGGCCTGCTGGTCCAGGACGCACTGTTCGCGACCCTGGATCCGACCACCCGCCGTGCCGAACTGGACGACGGCCGCGAGGTCGTCTTCACCGACACCGTCGGTTTCGTGCGGCATCTGCCGACCCAGTTGGTCGAGGCGTTCCGATCGACCCTGGAGGAGGTGACCGGCGCCGATCTGCTGTTGCACGTCGTCGACGGCTCCGACGCGCTGCCCGCCGAACAGATCAAGGCGGTCCGCGAGGTGATCACCGATGTGATCAAGCAGTCGGGCACGCCAGCGCCGCCGGAACTGTTGGTGGTCAACAAGATCGATGCCGTCGACACCGTCGAGCTCACCCGGTTGCGCGCCATGCTGCCCGACGCGTCCTATGTATCCGCGCACAAGGGCACCGGTATCGACGAACTGCGCGAGCGCCTGGCGGAAGTGCTGGGTGGCCTCGATGTCGAGATCAGCGTGCTGCTGCCGTACACCCGCGGCGATCTGCTCGCCCGCATCCACGCGGATGGGCGCATCACCACTTCCGAGCACGAAGAGGGCGGCACCAGGGTTCATGCGCGAGTTCCGCACGCACTGGCCGCGGCACTGTCGCAGTACGCGCACGCCGGTGGTTCGGCGCAAACCCATGGATCGGGTGCAGTCGAGACCGATGGGTCCGCGCACTGAGTTGGCGGCCAGCGACCGGCGAGCAGCCGGTGATATCGCTGATGGCAGTCGCTGGTCGGTGGAGGACGCAGCGGCGTCGGCCCAGGTCGTTGACAGACCGGCCGGTCGGTAGCGTATCCCGGGCACATCCAGTGCGACACAGGCGAATTCGTTGCGCTATCGTCATCGAATCGACATCAGGAGGGTTCAATGTCGCATGACCACTCCGGTGCGGCCGATTCCGGTGATCGGCGCTCCGGTGATTCGGCGCTCGCCACGCCCGTGCTGAGCGACGGTGCGCCACTATCGGTTTCGCTCACCGACACCGATATGCGGGTGCTCGACACGCTGCTCGCGCCGCTGCGTGCGTGGACGAGTCCGCGGTTCTACGGCCTGGAGAATATTCCGGCCGAGGGCCCGGTCTTGCTGGTCGGCAACCACAATCTGATGGGCGGTATCGATGCGCCGCTGTTGCTGCCCGAGGTGCTGCGCCGTCGCGGGCGGCTGATCCGCGGGCTCGCCGAGAACGTGCTCATCAACGTGCCCGGCATCCGTCAGCTGCTGCACCATTTCGGCACGGTGCGCGGCAATCGCCGCAACTGCCTCGCGCTGCTGGCCCGCGGCGAAGCTGTCATCGTCTTTCCTGGCGGCGGCCGAGAAGCGGTGCGCCACAAGAACGAAAAGTACGTCCTCAAATGGGAGGGTCGCTCCGGCTTCGCGCATATGGCGATCGAAGCGGGCGCGCCGATCGTGCCGGTGGCGATGATCGGTGTCGACGATGCCTACGACATCGTCTTCGACGGCGACCATCCGGTCATGCGTCCGCTGCGCTGGGCCGTCGAGGCACTCGGCCTGAACCGTGAGCTGACGCCGCCGCTGATCCGAGGCGTCGGCCCAACCGGCATCCCACGCCCCGAGCGCTTCTACTTCTCCGCCGGTGCGCCGATCGATCCGACGCCATGGCGGGACGCAGCCGATAAGCATGCGGCCGCGGTGGAATTGCGTGACGTGGTGCGCAAGGAACTCGAGGAGGAACTGCGGTTCCTGTTCAGTGAGCGCGATCGTGATCCGGGTCGCACCCTGCTCGGCCGACTGCGCAGTCTGTTCTGAGTCTGCTCTCAGTTATTTGTCAGTAACTCTCCTTTACGCTGACCGAATGGTTGGTACGAGAGGGCGAATGGCGGCAGTAGCGGGTGTAGCCGCGGTGCTGGTGGGATTCCCCGCCGCATCGGGCGGATTCCTCGCATCTGCCTCGGCGGATCCGATCACCTCATCCGGCAAACTGCTGGCCTCGCCACGCTCATCCGATGGCTCCCATGTCGCCGAGGTCGCGGTCAGGGATGGCCGCAATCTGACCCTGCAGGTGTATTCGGCCGCCATGGGCAAGAACATCGAGATCCAGGTGCAGCGTCCCGCCGACACCTCGGTCCCGCGCCCGACCCTGTACCTGCTCAATGGCGCGGGCGGCGGTGAAGACGAGGCGACCTGGCAGGAGCAGACCGATGCCGCGCAGTTCTTCGACGACAAAAATGTGAATGTGATCACACCAGTCGGCGGCAAGTGGAGCTACTACACCGACTGGCGAGCACGGGATCCGGTGCTCGGCGTGAACAAGTGGAAGACCTTCCTCACCGAGGAGTTGCCGCCGCTCATCGACAGCGGGCTCGGCGCGAACGGCACCAATGCGATCGCGGGCCTGTCGATGTCGGGCACGTCGGTGCTGCAGCTGCCGATTGCCGCGCCGGGCCTCTACAAATCGGTGGGCGCCTACAGTGGTTGCGCGCAGATCTCCGATCCGGTCGGCTACAACTTCGCCAATACCGTAGTCGCGTTGGGCGGTGGAGATTCGGCGAATATGTATGGGCCGCAAGATGATCCGATGTGGGCCGCGAACGACCCATACGTGCACGCCGACCAGCTGCGCGGCCTGAACCTGTTCATCTCCGACGGCAGCGGTATGCCGGGCCGGTGGGATAAGCTCAACGGCCCGCACACTCTGCCCGGTGTCATTGGCCTCGCCAACCAGCTCGCCGTCGGCGGCCCGATCGAGGCCGCGAGCAACTACTGCACGCACAATCTGCAGAACCGGCTCAACCAACTCGGCATCCCGGCCACCTATGACATCCAGGGCAGCGGAACCCACTCCTGGGGTTACTGGGAGGACGCGCTGAAGGCCTCATGGCCGGTGCTCGCGCAGGGGCTCGGGCTGCCTGCCTGATCGGCCCTGTTTGCCGATCGGCTCGCAGAATTGCCTCCGCCGGTCCAGGTGAGACCACGATTTCTGGACCAGAAGTAAACGATGGTTCTCGTTCCGGGTACCGTATGTAGCAACGACGGGTCGGTGTGGACCGGCCGTGTGGTCACTAGGAGGTTGGCGTGGAGCGCACACTGTTCGAACCCGAACACGAGCTGTTCCGGGAGTCGTTCCGCAAGTTTCTCGATCAGCACGTCGCGCCGAATCACGCGAAGTGGGAAGAGCAGGGCATCGTCGATCGCGAGGTCTGGCTCGAGGCCGGTAAACAGGGATTCCTCGGCATGGCCATGCCGGAGGAGTACGGCGGCGGCGGGGTCAAGGACTTCCGCTACAACGCCATCGTGGCCGAGGAATCCGTCCGCGGCCAATACTCGGGTCTCGGCTTCGCCCTGCACAACGATGTGATCGCCCCTTACCTGCTCGAACTCGCCAATGACGAGCAGAAGCAGCGCTGGCTGCCCGGCTTCTGTTCCGGCGAGATCATCACCGCCATCGCCATGACCGAACCCGGTACCGGCTCCGACCTCCAGGGCATCAAGACCCGCGCGGTCAAGGACGGCGACGACTGGATCCTCAACGGCGCCAAGACCTTCATCACCAACGGCATCAACTCCGATATCATCATCGTCGTCGCCCAGACCGATTCGACCAAGGGTGCGATGGGCTTCAGCCTGCTCGTCGTGGAACGCGGCATGCCCGGCTTCGAACGCGGTCGCAATCTCGACAAGCTCGGCCTCAAGGCGCAGGACACCGCCGAGTTGAGCTTCACCGATGTCCGCGTCCCAGGCAAGAACCTGCTCGGCACCGAGGGCATGGGCTTCATCCACCTGATGCACAATCTGCCGCAGGAACGCCTGTCGATCGCCGTCATGGCGGCCGCGGCCATGGAGGCCTGCCTGGAGATGACCATCCAGTACGTCCGCGACCGCAAGGCCTTCGGCAAGCCCATCGGCGCACTGCAGAACACTCGCTTCGTGCTCGCCGAACTGGCGACCAAGACCACCGCCGTCCGCGTCCTGGTCGACCGTTTCATCGAAGACCTCAACGCGGGCAAGCTCTCGGTCGAGGATGCCGCGATGGCCAAGTGGTGGAGCACCGAGGAGCAGATCGACCTCATCGACCGCTGCCTGCAATTGCACGGCGGCTACGGCTACATGAAGGAATACCCGATCGCCAAGGCCTACATGGATGCTCGCGTCCAGACCATCTACGGCGGCACCACCGAGATCATGAAGGAAATCATCGGGCGTTCGCTGAAACTGTCCTGACCGCAGTCGGTTTCGACTCCAGTCGGTGGCGTTCGTCCTGCCTCCGGCTGGAGTTTCCGTCGAGGTCGACTCGTCCGATCGCGGATCGGTTTGCATCGACGGTCGAAGTTGTCTAGTCCTGTAAGCGGGCCATCGAGGCTCGAGCGGCAGGCACAGCGGCTCCGCGGACCATCGACGGAAGACGGGTTGGGCACAGTGATCGAGCGGGTCGCCGGGCAGGGGCGCCAAGAGGTACACACCTTCGGGACAAGCGCGTTCGCGACGACAACCGATGGCCGTCGGCTGCACTATATGGTGCGCGGATCGGGTAGTCCGACCGTCGTATTCGAGTCCGGCATGGGTTTCTCACGGTCGATCTGGGGGCTTGTGCAGCCGGTAGTCGCCGAGCGCGTGCGCGCTGTTGTCTACGATCGGGCCGGGACCGGGCGCAGCGATGACGATCCACAACCGCGCACGCTCGACCGGATGGCCGACGATCTGACCGCCGTCCTGCGGGAACTGGGGCAGGGCCCGTTCATTCTCGTCGGGCACAGTTGGGGCGGTCCCATCGTCCGCGTCGCCGCGAGGGCGAATCCCGCCGGCATTCAGGGCATCGTGCTGGTCGATCAGAGCGATGAGAATTGCGACCTGTATTTCCTGCCTTCGGCCGAAAAACGGTACGCGATGACCCGGGTCCTGATGCCCACACTCGCCGGGTCCGGCCTCTACCGGCTACTCGGCAGCCGGATGGGCGGTAAACAACCCGCCGATATCGCCGCTGACCATCGCGCCGAGGATTTCACGATGCGGGCCGCGCGAACCATGATCGCCGAACAGGACCAATTCAGCGCGGGTTTGCGAGAACTCCGCGAACAGCCGCATGAACTCGGTGCCCTCGATGTCAGCGTCATCACCGGCACGAAACTGCCACGGCTCGACAAGCTCACCCGAACGGCGCTGACCGCCGCCCATCGCCGCACCGCGGCCGCCTTTCCCGCCGGTCGGCTGGTCGAGGCGCAGCGCTCAGGTCATCTCATCATGTTCACCGAGCCGGAGTTGATCGTCGAGGAGATCTTGCGCATCGCGGGCCGCGACGCCGACTAGCTAGGACGCTTCTCCCGATGTCCAGATCCTGGACGCGCAGATCGAGGGCAATCCGACGGCACGTATCGGATGTTCGCGGGCTACTACGTCGTTCGCGACGGCGTGATCGTCTCGGCTTCCATCCGAGTGGCCTGACCGCCGAGCAGGGTGGCGATGGTCCCGGGGGGCCAGCCGAGATCCGCGCCCGGGCGGGTGGTGAGGTAGGTGGCGATTTCCTCGACGGTCCAGCCGTGGGATTCGGTGAGGCCCGCCGCGAGATGGCGGATATAGGCGGCCGATGGCGGGTTGCCGGGGAGGTCGGTGTAGCGCCAGGGCGCGGTGATGGTGAGGATGGGGTGGCCTTCGAAAGTGCCGGTGTAGACAAGAGTTTCGTAGCGGCCGGGGCCCAAGGTGAGGCGGCCGTTGGTGATCGCGTCGGTGAGGTCCAGATCGGTGCCGGGTGCTCGGTACATCTCCTGGGCGGCGATATCGGAGAACTGGGCGATGGTGACGAGGTGGGCGCGGGCGGCGGTTTCGCCGGGGACGTCCGGATCATAGAAGGCGCGGCCGCCGGTCCAGGTCAGCGATTCGGTGGCGAAGTATTGCAGGCCGGGGAGCGTGATCGGCACGGATCGGAGCGGATCGGCCGGGTCACGACAGCCGGGCAGTGTCACTGCGCCACCGTCGGGTGTGCCGCCGGCGAGGTAGCAGCGAAAGCGGCTCATGTGCATATTCGAGCCGTAGGACGCGTACCACACCGTGGCGGTCACGGTGCTGATCTGGGCATCGCACCCACCTTCTGGTCGGGATCGCCTATAACCCGAGCATGCCACGGGTGGGTTACCCGCGTCGCGCGCCAGGCGGTCTGGCTGTCTCAGGCGCGCCGGGCCACCGTGAGCACATCCGGCACCATCGAATTCGGCAGCGGCCGACGTACCGGCCGCTGCTCGGTGATGGTGAATCCGGCCGCCTCGACCAGCGAGCGTATCTCGTCCGGCGACGGAAAGTACGCCAGTCCCTGTACCGCGGGTGGCTGCAAAGCCATGGCCCAGCGGCCGCGCGGGTTATTGATCACGATCGCGAGCAGCCCGCCGGGAACGAGGATCCGATGGAACTCCGCGAGCGCCGCCGCGTGGTCGAAGAAGTGGAACGCGTGCGTGGATACCACCGCCTGCACCGCGCCGTCGGGCAACCCGAGATCCTCGGCCTGTCGATTGCGCCACTGCACCCGGTCCGAACGGGTCTTCGCCTGCTTCAACATTCCCGCCGACGCATCGCAGCCGTACACCACCTCCGGCCGGAGTTCGTGTGCGATGCGCGCGGCGAGAATGCCGGTGCCGCAACCGATATCGGCGATCCGACGCGCCCCGGCAAGCCGCAACTGGGCGATGATCTCATCCTGCGGCGGGCGGTAGGCCAGGCGCTGCAGAATCGGGAAGTTGTAGAGCTGCGCGGCCCGGTTCCAACCGTGCGTCACCAGCCTGTTGAGGGCTCGCGCGGGCGCATGGTACGTGGCAGACATGGGGGTCCTTCCGAAAGGCTCAGCCCAGCCTAAGTTGTCTCAGACAGATTTGGGAACCCCTTGCCGGTGACGTCGGGCGCGAGCGCATTCGCGACGCGGCGCCCCGTGTGGTCTTCGCGCCGGGATCGGCGCTACTTCATCGGCAGGCCGCCGCCGCCGACGTCGGTGATCTTCCAGTCGGAGTTGCGGTCGACAGTGACGGTATAGGTGACGGTGGTGTGCGCGCCGTCGGGATTCTGGGCGTTGGTGGAGCTGACATCGACGAATACGTCGACCTGGTAGACACCGCTGTTATCGGAGATGACCTTGGCGGTGATCGGGTTGCCGGTGGAGGTCCACTTCAGCGGTGTGAGCAGTTCCGCGAGTTTCGGCGCGGTGGCATCGAATTTATTCGCCAGGGTCGGTGCGGTGTTCTGCTTGAGTCTGCCCACCCACGAGGCGAATTCGGCGTAGTTGACCGTCGATGCGCCGACGGCGTACTCCGTGGCGACCTGCTCGGCGTGCTTGTTGTCGGCGGCAACGGCGTCCCGGTCGGCGAGGTCGCCGTGGGCGGCAATGAGGAATCCGGCGAGCGTGACGGCGAGGACGGTCACCGCGGCCGATGCCGCGCCCCAGGCGACGGTCGCGATCGGGATGGAGATCGAACGGTGTTGGGCCGCAACCGTATCGCTCGGCGCATCGGTTTTGGTCGTATCGACTGTCATGGCTGCTCCGGAAGATGGCTATTTGACGGTGATCTGGAAGTTGAGCGTGCCGTCGGGGCTGGTCGCGCTGAGCGCCTGAGTGATGAGACCGCCGATATCCAAGGGGTGCACGGCATGTGTCGCGAGTGCGGCCAACGGTTGCAACAGCGGGATCAGCGACGACAGGTCGGGTCCGATCTGGTCGATCTCGGCGGCCAGTTGGCGCAGGAACGGGACGAGGCCGACGGTTTCGGTGGTATCGGTGAGATAGTCGGCGGGCACATCACCCTTGCGGATCACCCTGGCGATCGAGGCGGCCACTTCGCTGACCCGAGGCCCGAATGCGGCCCACGGATCGGCGGCATCGTGCAGAGCCGGCCCGGACCACGACATATCGGAGGCCTTGGCCTGGAATGCGATCAGCATGTCGCGGATGACATCCGAGCGTGCCAGCAGCGTTGCCGCCAGCAGATCCGTGGACCGGGACAACTGCGGAATGACCGCCTCGGTACCCGCCAGCCCCTGGCTGAAGGTATCGATGATGGCGCCCATCGCCGCCGGATCCAACTGGTTCAGGATGCGCGTCGCGGTCTGGGCCACCTCGGGGATGGAGATCGGCATGACGATCCGGTCGGCGTCCACCGTCTGCCCGTCGCGCAGATACGGGCCCGCCCCGCCGTCGCGCGGGCGGAAGTCCAGATATGCTTCGCCGAGTCCGGACAGACTCTCGATCCGCGCGATGCTCGAGGTCGGGATGCGGTATTTGTCGTCGACACGGAACCGCACGGCGACCTGGTTGCCGGTGTGCGACACCGAAGTCACCTTCCCGACCTCGATACCCGACAGCAGCACCTTGGACCGGGGCAGTAGGCCACCGGAGTCGGTGAGCACCATGGTCGCGTCGGTGTAGTTCTTCAGCCAGCCGACCTTGACCACGCCGAAACTCAGGTAGCTGCTGCCGACGATGAGGATCGCGGCGATGGCGGCCAGCGAGAAGACCGAACCGGGTTTGATACGACGGGATTTCATCGCACCGCGCCGATCATCCGCAGGCTCGCGATAATGCGATCGACCTGGTCATCGGTGGAGACCGGCGCGCCCTCGATGCCGATGTGGGTCAGATTCACTTTCGGTCCTCGCTCCACGAACGGGATGACCTTGTCGCGCAGCAATGTCACCAAGTGGTTGAGGTTGGACGGCGCGGACAGATCGAGTGGGTTGGCCGCCAACAGCATTGGCACGAAGGCCTTCGCGGTGGCGTCACCGGCCTGCAGGAGAGGTCCGAGCCAGGCGATCGCGTGCCCGATGATGCCGAGGGCGCCGACGACACCGAGGGTGAGCACCAGCGAATTCGCGAACGTCGGGATATCACGCGCACCACGTTCGGAGAGCAGGACATCCAGCTCTTCCTTGTTGTCCAGCACCGCGCCGAGATCCGATTGGATCGCATCGAGCAGGCGGCCGACCGAGTCCAGATTGTCGGCCACGTCCTGGGCGTCATGGCCGAGCGTCTGGAAGATCCGCGCTGTTTCGGTCGCCTGTGCGGGCAGCACCGCGTTGGTGCGGTTGATGATCTCCTGCATGCTGTGCAATGCGCCGCCGCCGATGAAGGTGGACATGCCCGCCATCAGATCCTCGATCTGCAGTGCGGGCCGGGTCTGTTGCAGCGCAATGGTGCCGCCCGGTGCGATGGTGCTGGCGAAATCGGCTGGGGGAGTACTGAGTCCGATGTAGATATCGCCGAGGACGGTGTTCTGGCGCAGTTGCGCGGTGGTGGTCGTCGGCAATTCGACCGAGGCGGAGATGTCGACGACGGCGTCGATACGGCCCGGATTCTGTGCCGACGGGTCGACGACGGTGACGCTGCGCAGGCTGCCGACCTGTGCGCCGTTGGCCACCACTTTGGCCTGTTTCGGCAGGTTCAGCGCGTTCGCGAATTCGATCCGCACCTGATAGGTCGGACCAGCCACCGACGCCCCTGGCACCGGCACCGACGAGGGGTCGAAAGCGCATCCGCCGAGCAGCATTACGGCCACGAGCCCGGTTCCGGCCCGTCGTATGAGGGTGGAGTTTTTCATCGGGCACCTACCGGTCCGAAAACGAGCGCGGCCAGGTCGACAGTGGCGAGACCGTTCGCCCCGCTGCGGCACCGGCCGGGTGTCACGGCGTTCACCGCCGCACAGATCTGGTCGGCGTTCTCTTGGGGCAGTGCGACTTTCGGCGGCGCATAGGTGAGTTTCACCTGTCCGCTCTGCGGGTCGATCGCATGCTGGAAGGCGCCGACGAGCGCGGGGATCATATCGATAATCTGTTGCAGCGTTGCGACATTGGCGCTCAGCAGGCGCAGATGCGGCGCGAGATCGTCGAGTCCGCGCAGTATTTCGCGGCCGTACTTGCGCGAGATGTCATTGAACATCGGCAAGTCGACGAGCAGCGAGTCGACCAATTGCACCACCTTCTGCCAGATCTCGTTGACGAAGGCGATACCGGCTCCGGCGTTGACCAGTGCGGTCTTGATGTCGTCCCAGTTGGTCGAGATACTGGTCGAGAGCTGACCGATCGCGTCGATCAGTGCGGCGATATGCCCGATGGCGGCATCGGGGGCGCGCAGCGCGGTGCCGAGGTCCTTGATCAGGCCATTGATGGCGGGTCCTGTTCCGGCGGTGGCCCTTTGGAAGGCCGCGACGCTATCGCGGATGCGCGTCTGTTCGCCCGGTGCGCCATGGGCGTTGAGTTCATCGGCCAGCCGCGAGAAGGCGGAGAGGGATTCGGTGATGCTCTTGGGTGTGAAGGTCTGGGTGATGCAGGTGTCGTGGTTCCACTCGGGGCCGCCGGGCTCGCCGAGTACCGCGAGATCGCGGTCGGCGACGAGGGTGTCGGAGACGGTGGTCGCGCTGACCTGCCCTTGCAGCGGATGGTCGGCGTTCACCTCGAAAGCGACGCGCACACCGTCACCCTGTGGCTCGACCGAGGTGACGCTGCCGACCGGCATGCCGAGCATGGTGACGTGGTTGCCGAGGTAGAGACCGACGGCGTCCGGCATGATCGCGCAGTAGCCGAGCGTCTTGTCCAAGGGCCGAAATGCGACAAGGTAGCCCGCGACCGCGAGGACAGCGAGGACGATCCCGCCGATGATGGTGACGAAACCCTGGGAACCGAAGAGGCGTTTCACGAGGTCAGCACCCCTTTCCCGGGACCGGGACGCAGGTGGTGATCGTATCCGCCGACTGATCGATGACAATGCCGTCCTGCGGATTCACCGCCGTCTGCAACTTCTCCTTCACACCGCGCAGCGTGTTGAGCGAATCGTCGAGTTTCCCGACCAGTTCGCGCAGTGCGGGCAGTGCTTGCATCAGCTTGTCGACCATCGGCTGTAGTTGCTCGCGCCAGGACGGTTCGAGCGCCGCGATCCGGGAAAGCAGTTCGGCGGCGATCCCCAGTGCCTCGGTGATCTCGGCCTTCTTGTCCAGGCCCTGCACCTCGAGTAGACCGATCTTGCGGACGAATTGGCCGACCAGCGAACGGTTTCCGTTGATGACGGTGAGGAATTCGTCGGTGACAGTCAGCGATCGCGAGACCTCGGCGTTCTGCCGGTCGAGGATGGTCACGAAGGTTTGCATCGCATTTCCCATGCGGCGCAGGCCATCCGGGTTCTGATCCAGGGAAGTCTGCAAAGCCGCCAGATTCTCGCGCAGCGTCGTGGCATCGACATCGGCGACCGGTTTGGCCGCATCCTGCAGGGTGCGCACCAGGCTGTAGGGCAGTTTCACCCGATCGGGCGCAATCGCCGTCTTACCCAACGGTTTCTGCCCCGCCGGGGTCATGGCCACATAGTGGCCGCCGACGATGGTGAGCATCCGGATTTCCAGGGTGGTCGCATCGCCGACGAAGACGTCGCGGTCCACGGTGAACCCCATCTTCACCCGATCCGGCTGCAGCTCGAGTGAAGTCACCGCGCCGACGGTGATTCCGGCGACTCGCACCTGATTGCCGACGCGAATCGACTGTGCCTCGGGTAGATAGGCGGTGTAGGTGGCCTTGCCGATCGGCAGTACGTAGATCACCGCGGTCGCGCCGAGCGCGAGGACGAGTGCAAGCGCCCCGAGGAGGCCGAGGCGCAGTTCACGGCGCTGTTTGGTGGCCTCGTGCCGGTCATGTCCGTGCTTCAGCTGTTGCATATCGAAATCCTTTGCCCGGCAATCAGTACCGCCACCATGGACGGCACCTGGGCCCGGCCCTTCGAGCACGTGAGGTCGACCTGAACCCCGGTGCGGCCCGAGGGCGCCAGCGTGGATAGCGATTGCAGCAGGCCGGGGAGTTTGCCGAGCAGATCCAAGGCCGTCGCCGGATCCGGAAACAGCAGGTGCAGATCATTGTCGAGATTCGGGTTCGCGACTTCGGTGAAACCGAGGGTGGTCAGCAGGCTGTTGAGCGGGCCCAGCGCGGACGGGGCGACGTTGGCGAAGTCGATGAGGCCGTCGAGTTTCTGTTGGAATGCGGTGAACACATCGGAGAGGCCGCGCAGCAAGGTCACCAAATGCGGTGAGCGACCACCGATCTGGTTGGAAATCGACTCCAGATTGCCGACGATCGTTGCGAGCACGGCCTGCCGATCCGATACATAGGAGCTGAGCCGCCCGATCGCGTCGAGCGCGGGCCCGACCCCGGAACCGTTGCCCTCGATCACCGCGAGCACGCTCTCGGTGAACTGGTTGAGCGCACCGGGGGAGAACTCCTGCAGCACCGGCTGCAGCCCGTTGAAGAGCTGGGTGATATCGAAGGACGGGATGGTGCGATCCGGGCCGATGGTGAGGCCCTGCGCCTGTTTCGGCGTTGGATGCTCGGGTTGGCGGATATCGATATAGCGCTGACCGGTCAGCGACTGGTACCGGATGGCGAGCACGCTGGAGTCGTAGACCGGCCGGTCCCGTTGCACCGTCAATTCGACCGCGGCGCGGCCGTTTTCGAGGGAGATATCGGCGACCTTGCCGACCGCGACACCGAACATGCGCACGTCGTCACCGGTTTTCAAGCCATTGGCGTCGGTGAATTCGGCACGGTAGGTGGCGGTATCGCCGTCGACCGGCCGGATGATGGCCGCCGCGATCACCGCGAGCAGCGTGATCATCGCCGCGGTGAACAGTCCGAGCTTGCAGGCCACCGCGAGGGTCGAGGTCGGCTTCATGATGCGCCTCCCAACATGGCGAACCCCTGCTGCCCGAGCAGCGGCACGGCGATGCCCGGTACTCCGCGCAATGTGATGGCGGCATTGAGCGTCGGTCCATTCGGGGTGTCGGCGAACATGCGATCGAGGCGCTGGATCAGTTCGGTCAGCTCGGCATGGGACTGTCCCGGGTTCGGGACGGTCGCGGCAAGGGTGGCGACCAAGGGGGCGAACATCTCGGCGTAGCCGGAGAAGTGTTGGCGGGCAATGTCACCGATGGTGCCGATGGCAGGAAAGGCCTGGTCGGTGAGCATGGAGATGGACGTGTCGTATTTGAGCCGGTCGTTCTGCAGGACCTCGATATCGAGCACCGACGCGAGCAGTTTGAATGTCGAGGAGGTGAATGCGCCCAATCCGTCGTAGAACGAGGCGTATTGGTCGATCAGGTACGACGACGGGAAGCGCTGGGTGTCGGCGACCGCCCGGCTCAGCATGATGACGGCTTCCAGCATCGGGGTGAAGGCCTGCAGTTCGCCACTGAAAGTCTGGAGTAACGTGGCGAATTGGGGTGTGAAGACCTCGGTCGATGTCTCGGTGAGGGCACGCAACAGCCGCCCCATGGTGGCATCGCCGACCCGATTCGCGTTCGCGCCCGCGAGGTCGACGACCGAACCGGAGCGCAGTGGGGTACCGCCGTCGGCCCGCTTCAGGGCTAAGGCGCTGATGCCGAAGAGATTCTCCGGTGCATAGTCGACGGCGAGATCATCGGTGAGTCCGGAGGTTTGGGCCTTGTCGAGGTCGAGGGTGATGAGCTGGCGGCCCTCGCCGACGCTGGCGATATCGGTGATCGTGCCGACATCGACGCCGTCGAGACGTACCGAGGTGCCTTCGATAATGCCCTCACCGATCTGCTCGGTGCGCAATTGCACCCGCATGCGCTCGCCGTCGGGACGGTTCTGATATCCGGTCCAGACCAGCGTGACTCCGACGGCGACGACCAAGGCCGCGGTACCGAGGGCGCGCGAACCGCGCTTGCCCATGGTGACGCCCGGCAATCCGTAATTGGGCATCTGCTCACCCCGGGAATTCGATCGAGGAGTTGACGCCCCACAGCAGCAGGGTCATCACCATATCCAGCGCGATGATCGCGACGAAGCTGGCGCGCACCGCGCGACCGGATGCGATGCCGACGCCCTCGGGTCCGCCGGAGGCGAAAAATCCGTAGTAGCAATGGATCAGGATGACCGCGACGCCGAACACCAGGATCTTGACCACCGCGGCGAGCACGTCGTAGCCGCTGGTGAATTGGAAGAAGTAGTGCTCGTATACCCCACCTGCCTGTCCGTGCAGCAGCACGACCACGGTGTCGCAGGCGAGGTAGCTGAGGATCAGGGCGATGAGGAAGGTCGGCACGATGGCGATCGCACCGGCGATGACCCGGGTGGTCACCACGAACGGAACCGAGCGCAGGCCAAGGGATTCGATGGCGTCGATCTCCTCGGAGATCCGCATGGAGCCGATTTCGGCGGTCATCCGGCAGCCCGCCTGCGCGGCGAATCCGACCGCGGCGGCGATGGGTGCGAGTTCACGGGTATTGGCGAAGGCGGACACCACACCGGTGACCGGGCCGAGTCCGAGCAAGTCGAGGGTGGTGAAGCCCTGGATGCCGACACCAGCGCCCATGGCGATGCCGAGCACGATCAACATCGGCACCGTGCCGCCGCCGACGATGACCGAGCCACGGCCCCAGGTCATATCCGTGATGGTGCGCATGGTTTCGGCGCGATAGCGATTGAGCGTCAACGGAATAGCGGCCAAGGCCTGGAAGACGAAGCCGAGCGCGAAACCCGCGTTCTCCAGCGGCGCCGATACCCGGGCCCGGTCGATGAGGCGGTTGGCCCAGCGAAATCCCTTGGGTACGTACGGAGTAGCGATCATCACGCCACCCGCAGCGGTAGGAACATGGCGACGACCTGGGTGATCACCAGATTCACCACGATGATCGATGCCACCGACAGCACGACCGCGGCATTCACGCCGTCGGCTA
Organism: Nocardia sp. CA-107356; assembly: GCF_050946365.1. Classification (NCBI taxonomy): domain Bacteria; kingdom Bacillati; phylum Actinomycetota; class Actinomycetes; order Mycobacteriales; family Nocardiaceae; genus Nocardia; species Nocardia sp. CA-107356. The sequence goes on from NZ_CP191992.1 coordinate 3,153,741, forward strand.
CGCCGCGCGGCCCGCCCCTGGCCTCCAGCCCCCGCTGGCAGGCAACGATCACCACAATGAATCCGAACAGCACCGCCTTGATCATCGAAATCCATACATCGGTGAGCACGGTGAAGGAACCGAAGGTGGCCCAATAGCTTCCGGGCGTGACATTCTGCGCGCCGATCGCGACCGCGTAGCCCGCGACTATGCCGACGAAGATGATCAGCACATTGAGCAGCGGCGCGACCAACATCATCGCGGTCACCCGCGGAATCACCAGCCGATGGACCGGGCTGATGCCCATGGTGCGCAGCGCGTCGATCTCCTCGCGAACGGTGCGCGCGCCGAGGTCGGCGGCGATCGCCGACGCGCCCGCGCCGCCGAGCAGCAGGCCGGTCGCGATCGGCGCGCCCTGCTGGATGACGCCGAGTCCGCCCGCCGCGCCGATCAACGAATCCGCGCCGAGCTGATGGATCAGATTGCCCACCTGCACCGAGACGACCACCCCGAACGGCACCGCCATCAGTACCGCGGGAATTGCGGTGACGGTCACCAGATACCAGGACTGGCGCAGCATTTCGTGCCATTGGAACTCGCGCGCGACGATATCGGAGACGGTGCCGCGCGCCGACTCGAGACCGAGGTCGACCACGCGACCGAAGGTGCGCAGGCTCGACAGCGTGGTATCGGTGAGATTCTTCCGCGCTATCTGTGTCGCCGTCGGTGCCGCACTCGGCGCGTCGGAGTCCATCGATCGTTCCTCCCTCATTTCCCCCGCAAGGCCACGCTATGTGCCAGGCCGCACTGCCCGTCGACGTGACACGTCAGAGTCTTGACAGATCTCGACAGTCGTTGCTGTGGTGACCGCGAGTGGCTGTGAACGCGCTCACCAACTGCCCCCGGTGTGATCGACACCATCGGCTGCCAGGGGCAAACGCTAACATTGCCGAGTAGGGAAAACAACAGGATCAATTTCGTTTGACGGCAAGTACTTCGGTGCAATCTTCACATCGACTCCGGCGGCGTTGCCCGACGTCGGAAGGGTATGACGATGACGCAGACCCGGGAACGAACCGCACCCGAACTATGGTGGCGGCCATGGACACCAGCTGACAGCTGGCTACGCGATGTTGCTGAACAATGTGGAGGTGCCCCGATCCTGGTGCGTGGCAGGTCTGGTCGATCGGGGCATGGTGCGCGGCCATGTCGATCTCGGCGCGGTACTGCCGGGGAAGACGATCCGCTCCGAATTCGTCCCGAAATGCCACTGTCCCCGTTGTGGTTTCAGCGGGATTGCCGTCAAATGTGCTGTCCCGTTTCGGGGTTGCTGGTGCACACCGCCGAGGATCTGCCGCTCCCCGATGCGCGCACCGATCGGGCGAGCCGAGATACGTTTGGTCATCGAAATGCTCATCCGAGGCGTGGCCGGGGGACCCGAGCGGCCCGGCGGGGTAACGAGGTCTACGGCGCGGGCGATGGCAATGCGTACACTGGCCCAGCCGGAACTATCTGAAACAGGTGTCCGTCAGCCGACGTTGGGAGGAGCAAGTGTCAACACGACGTGACGACATTCTCGACGCGGCACGGGACCTGATCGTGCGCGACGGGTATGCGAGCGCCAGTATGCACGCCATCGCGCGGGCGGCTGGCCTCACCCGGCCAGCGCTGTACGGCGAATTCGGTGATCGGGACGAGTTGTTCGAGGCACTGCTCGATCGCGAGGACCAGCGGGTGCAGGAGATGGCGGCTGCCGCGACCCCGGTGTTACCGCAGGGCGTTGACCTGGCCACGATGGCATCGCATGTCGCGGTCGACGTCGTCGATATCTATCTCGACCTCGTGGTCGCGGCACCGGAAACCTGGCGGTTCGTACTGATGCCCGGCGATGGTCTACCCCGAGCGGTGCACGGCCGAGTCGATCGCACCCGCAATGCGATCCGTGAGCGCAGCCAGGCGCTGATCGCGGTGCTCGGCGCACTGAGCGAAAAAGATATCGACAGCGAATTGCTGAGCCACGCGGTGATCAGCGCGAGCGAGACCGGAGCCAGGATCGTGCTCGCCGAGGGGGGCTCCGAACGTCGCGAGGCGGTGGCGGAGACACTGCGCTGGGTGGCGCGTCGAGCGGTCGCGTCGGTCGGAGCCGGGGAGACGTAGCCATGGCGAACGCGAAACAAGCAGCGCTCCAGAAGAAAGCGCCCCAGCAGAGGGCATCCGATAAGCGGGCGGTGTCCGATAAGCCGGGCGAACCACTGCCGACCAAGCGCAAATACGCCAAACGGCTCCAGCCCGCCGACCGGCGCGAGCAACTGCTCGACGCGGCGCTGCGGATCGTTGCCGAGGAGGGGTTCACCAGCGTCAGCATCGCCGCCGTCGCCGAGCGTGGCGGGGTGACCAGACCGGTGGTGTACGACTCGTTCGGCAGTCGCGATGAACTGCTCGAGGAACTCATCGAACGCGAGACCGCCCGCATGGCCGCCGCGGTCGAACGCTCGGTCGACGGTGCTGTGACGCCCGACTTGGGTACTGCCACAACCGAACAGCTGCCCGCGATGCTCGGGCGGTTCCTCGCAGAGGTGCGCTCGATGCCCGACACGTGGCGCCTGGTGTACTTCCCGATCGACGGCGTCCCTCCGGTATTGCGGGATCGAGTCGCCAAATCGCGCGACGAATTGCGCGCGCCACTGGGACACGCGATCGACCTGTGGTTGGCGCAACAGCCCGATGCCGATGAGGTGGACGCCGATGTGCTGACCCAGGTTGTGCAGGGGACCATTCAGACCGCGGCACGTCTGGTGCTCGACGATCCCGATCGATTCGGTATCGATCGGATTCTGGCTCTGTTCGACTACGTGTTCTTCGTTGAGCCGTAGCGACTTTCGGTAGTCACGCCGCGAGTGCCTCGGCACGCACTTGCCGTGCCCGAGTTCGGCGAGCCGGGCGGGCCATCGAATCGGTCGGGGCCGCGGGCTGTCAGGGACGTTGGTAGAAGGCGTCGATACGGGCTCGTGCGAGGGACTGTCCGGCCTCGAGAATGGCGTGAGGTTTCGCCGATGCCAGGGGTTTTCCGCCCGCGGTGGTGATCGGCTCGGTCAGGGCGAAGAGCTGGAAGACATAGCGATGCGGGCCGTGACCCTTGATCGGCGCCGGACCGAGGTAGCCGCGGCCCCACCCCGAACGCAGCACCCGCACACCCGGCGCGGGATCGTCGGCGTCGAGTGCGCCCTGCGGTATGTCGTTGACGGTGGGGTCCAGCAGGGCGACGGCGTGCACGAACGGCGCCTTCGTCGGTGCGTCGGGATCCTCGATGACCAGCAGCAGCTGAGCTGTCCCCGCGGGTGGTGGTGACCACGTCAGCGCGGGTGAGCGGTCCCGGCCGCCGACCCGTTTTCCGGCATGAATCGTGTTCAGGGATGACTCGTGGTCGAAGTCGGGACTGGTCATCTGGAAGATGGTGGCCTCGGCCAGATTCGGACGATGCCAGGCCAGGCCCTGGTCACCAGCACGTCGGTTCATGAGCAGCTTGCCGACGATTGACATTGCAATCTCCTTGGTAGACAGTCGATTTCAGAGCTTGCGCGCGTGCGCTGAAACGAGCAGTGGCTGCGCGAACCGGAAGATCTCCACGGCTGCGTCGAATTCCGGTGTCGTGGCAGAGCACGGGCTGTCGGGCCATTGTCCGGACATCGCAGCGTTGGGCCACGCGTGGCCACCGCCGAATACAGTCCACGCCGTCACCCGGCTACCGCCGACTCCGCCATCGACCGTGTGGCGGCTCGACAGTGCGGTCGTTGCCGTCGCGCCCTCGCCGTGGCACCCGTCGATCGTTCGCCACCGCTCGGCGCTCTCGGTCAAACCCAGTGTGCGGCCACGTAGTTCACCGTTGCGCCCGCGATGTCGGGAATAGCCGCCTTCGATCGGCTGAATCGGATCGGCGGTCCCGTTGATCAGCATCGCCGACACGGCATGGGTGGGCTGGATGTCACTCAACGCGACCGGCAGTGCGCCAGCGACCGCGGCGAAGACCGGGACCCGATCGCTGAGTTCCAGCGCCACCCGATGAGACATGAACGCGCCGTTGGAGATTCCGGCGACGACGGTCTGATCCGACCGGGTGCCGAATCGGTCGGCACACCAGTCGATCATTGCCCGTAGAAAGGCGATGTCATCGATATCGGCCTCGTCGGCTGGTGTCACCCCGCGACCGTCCGCCCAACATCGGTGCCAGCCATCGGGATACGCCACCGCGATACCCCATTCGTCGGCGTGCGCGCCGAAGCCGAGCCACCGGTCCATGAGCTGTCCGACGCCGCCGGACAGGAGCCGCTCGTCGGCACCGGACAGATTGCCGTGCAATGCCATCACCAGCGGCGCGTCGCGGTCCTGGGGTGGTCGCACAGTGAAGGTGCGAGTGCGTCCACCGACCGTCAGCTCGCTCGCTACCAGGTCCTCGGCCATTCGATGTCATCCTCGGTGCTCGATCTGTGACGCCAGATATACAGTTAGGCTGCGCAGTTTTGCTGTACTTTAGTGAATTGTGAGCGGTGAGACAAGCGACCACGAGACGATCGCCGAAGAACTGCAGTCGGTGGTCGGCGCCCTGGTCCGGCGCATGCGCTCGGCTTCTCCGGGCCGCGAGCTGTCGCTGTCGCAGGTGTCGGTTCTCAAACGCGTCGACTGGGACGGGCCCGTGACAGTCACCGACTTGGCCCGCGCCGATAAACTCCGCCACCAATCGGTCGCCGCTACGGTCGCCGCCCTCGTCGACCGGGGCTTGGTGCGCCGCACCGCCGACAGCGACGATCTACGCCGCAAACTCTTGATCCTCACCGAGGCCGGCCGCGCACTTCTCGCCGAACGGCGCCTGGCTGGCCACGAACACCTCGCCGAACTCATCGACGATCGACTCACCGCCGCCGAGCAGGAGCAGGTGGCGACATCGCTGACCCTGCTGCGTCGGCTACTCGACTGACTCCGCGAAGGCCGTTTCACCCAGTGCCCGTACGCCCGGCCGACGCACGCGGCGGTCAGTGGTTCCGGCCCAATCCACGGATGCTGTGGACCGTCGAGAAAGTCGTGCACGAATCGCTGGAATCGATATCGGTCCTCCGAAGCCGTTGGCCGCCCAAGCGAGATTGGGGGATTTCTGGCTGCCGCAACGCGGGATATTCGTCGTGGGCGAGGCATGTTTCGAGCAGTACGATGCGGCGCGCCATCAGGCGGCCCGCCCCGGGTAAGATCACAGGCAAATCATCACCTGTGGACAACGCCCCGGCTGGAGTGCCATGTGTCGCTTGTTCGGGTTGTCGGCCGCACCGCAGCGGGTGCGGGCCACGTTCTGGTTGCTCGATGCGCCGGACAGTCTGTCGGAGCAGAGCAGACGTGAACCCGATGGCGTCGGTCTTGGCACCTTCGCCGCCGGCGGGGCTGCGCTGGTGGAGAAGCAGCCGATCGCCGCCTACCAGGATGCCCAATTCGCTCGGGAAGCGCGGGAACGAGAATCGACGACATTCGTCGCACACGTTCGCTATGCCACCACCGGTGGCATGCAACCTCGCAATACCCACCCGTTCGAACAGCATGGCCGACTGTTCGCGCACAACGGTGTGCTGCACGGCCTCGACGAACTGGACGCCGAACTCGGCGCGTACCTCGGTCTGGTGCACGGTGATACCGACTCCGAACGGTTCTTCGCCCTCGTCACCCAGCGCACCGATTCACACGGCGGCGACGTCACGGCGGGGATCACCGACGCGGTCCGGTGGATCGCGGACCGGCTGCCGGTCTACGCGCTCAATGTGGTGCTGACCACGGCGACGAACCTGTGGGCGCTGCGGTATCCCGACACACACGACCTTTTCGTCCTCGAACGCGCGGCGGGCGGACCACACGGCGGTCGGCATTTGGACCATGCCGGACGCGCGGGGATTCGAGCGCGCAGCGCACACTTGAGCGAATTCCCGGCGGTCGTGGTGGCCAGCGAGCGCACGGACGAGGACCCCGGCTGGCGGGCGCTGGAACCGGGCGAACTGCTGTACGTCGATGGCGGCCTGCGCACCCACTCGACTACCGTCCTCGATACCCCGCCGCGCTATCCGCTGTCGCTGGCACAGCTCGACAGCCGCGCGGCGGCCGCCCAATCGGGGCGGTGATCGCACATTGCCCAGGCGAAATGGATTCCGCGCTCAGTCGTTCAGTGCGTGGACGAGTTCGGTGAGGGTTTCATCGCTCGGTGCGTAGGGCTGATAGAAACAGACGCGGTCGGAGATCGCGCCGACGCGGTCACGGATATCGGCGGCGACCGCTGCGGGTTTGCCACGGGCCGCTATGGTGCCGAGGATATCGTCATCGATCAGTTCGCCCATCTCGATCCAGCGGCCTTGTTTGGACAGACGGTTCAGTTCGGGCTGTAGATCGCCCCAGCCGTGATGATCGAGGACCGGGCGGTAGGCCGGAGTGGAGCCGTAGAAACCGAGCAGGCGGCGGGTCGCGGCGTCGGCCGCTTCCTGCTCCTCATCGGTATTGCCAACGGCGACAATGACTTCCGGAAGTACTGCGAATTCGGTCGGATTGCGGTTCGCCCTGGCGAGGCTGTCGCGGACCCTGGGCATGATCTGTTCGTGCAGGTATCGCTTGGAATTGAACGGCATGACCAGCAGGCCGTCGGCGACTTCGGCGGCCATGGTGGTCATCCGAGGACCGAGCGCGCCGAGATAGATCGGCGGCGGACCGAAGGGATTGGGGCCCGGGTTGAACGTGGGGGTCATGAGGGTGTGGCGGTAGTACTCGCCACGAAAGTCCAAGCGGGTGCCCTCGTTCCAGCACGCGAAGATCGCGCGCAGTGCCCGCACCAACTCGGCCATCCGCTCGACCGGGTGGTGGAAGTCCGCGCCGAAACGCTTCTCGATCTGCGGGCGGATCTGGGTGCCGAGGCCCACAATGAATCGGCCCGCGGCCAGCAACTGGAGGTCGTTGGCCTGGTGGGCCAGGTGAATCGGGTTGCGGGGGAAGGCGATGGCGACATTCGTCATCAAATCCATACCCGCGACGGTCGAGGCGAGCGTCAGCGGAGTGAAAGGGTCGTGCGGTCCCTCGAAGGTGAAGACACCACCGACCCCCATATCCCGTAGTGCGCGCGTCCGCTGCTCCGCATCCGCGGGACCGTAGAGTGCGGTATGAACTCTCACTAGCCAGCCCAATTCGTCATCGTCGACGTACTCCCCGGACGCAAGCCGGGGGATTTCATCTCGCCAACTGTAGCGAGCGTCCACGCCCCCTGCTCACCGCCGTTACTCGGCGGTGAGCTCTATCAGCAGCTCGGCCGCATCGGTATTGCCTCGGTCGGCAAGCAGCCGCAATTCGTCCAGGTCGCCGCGCTCGGTCGCGAGTTCGATCAGCTGATCGGTCGCGGTGGTATTGCCGTCGTCGGCGAGTCGTCGCAGTTCGGCGATGTCTGCGCGCTCGGTGGCGAGTTCGATGAGTAGGTCTGCCGCATCGGCATTCCCCCGGTCGGCGAGTCGGCGGAGTTCATCCGCATCGCCCAGCTCTCCGGCGAGTTCGACCAGCTCATCGACCGCGTCCGCATCCCCGCTCTCGGCTCGTTCCCGCAGCTCGGACAGATCGGATTCAGTCATGACGCAGCACCTCTCCCATCATTGGGCGATATCGGAAATCCACGATACGCATGCCGATCTTCGACGACCCGGATCGACACCAGTGGTCGGGGGCTGCGATCGGAACCGACTACGATCGCCTAGCTGTGCATGCGGAAATCGAGATGGTCGCGCTCCCGGCGGGGCAGGTGACGTTGTCGGATCGGCGGACCCAGCGGAGCTGGGCGGTCGAGGTCTCTGGGTATCAGATGGCGGCGTTTTCGGTTACGCAGTCGCAGTATGAACAGGTCACCGGTGTGTGGCCGAGCAGTGTTCGCGGTGATCGGCTGCCGGTCGAGGGCGTCTCGTGGTTCGACGCGATCGGGTTCTGCAATGGGCTGTCGTCGCGTGCGGGTTTGGGCCCCGCGTACCGCGTGCACGATGACGAGGTCGAGTGGGACGCCACGGCGAACGGGTATCGGCTGCCGACCGAGGCCGAATGGGAGTATGCCTGCCGTGCAGGTACTACCGGACCGCGTTATGGCGAGATCGACGAGATCGCTTGGTACCGAGGCAATTCCGAGGAACGAAGTCACCAAGTGGGCGGCAAGCTGCCCAACGCGTGGGGGCTGTACGACATGCTCGGCAATGTCTGGGACTGGTGCTGGGATATCTACGACGCCGAGGTGTACGGCTCGTATCGGGTACTGCGCGGGGGCGGGTGGTCCGACGAGAAGTGGAGCTGCCGGGCCTCGGTGCGGCGGCGTAGTCATCCGACCTACCGGATCGATGATGTCGGATTCCGGATAGCGCGTTCGATATTCGTCTGAGCCCGCGCCTTATCGCTGGCCGCTCGCGAACTTCGGCAGCTTGCGCGTACCACGCCCATCGAACGCTCGCATCAATCCGGTCAACGCTCGCAACCGTGTCCGCGAGGCCGGGTACCATGCCAACTCGCGCTTCATTGCCGGTAAGCGCGGCACCGTAATCGCTTGCTGGCGACAGTATTTCCGGATTCCGGCGGCACCGCCCCACCGCGCACCGATCCCGGAGTCCTTCCATCCGCCCATCGGCAGCGCGAAGCTGAACAGATTCGCGAAAGCGTCATTGATATTGACCGCTCCTGCCTCCAGTCGCCGCGCCACCCGCTCACCGCGCTTGCGGTCGCCGGTCCATACGGTGGCCGAGAGCCCGTAGACCGAATCGTTGGCCAAGCGCACCGCCTCGTCCTCGTCGGCGACCTTCATGACCGGGATGGTCGGGCCGAAGGTCTCCTCGCTGATGCACGACATCGTGTGGTCGACATCCACCAGCACCGTCGGTTCGAAGAAGGTGCCGACGCCAGTTGCCTTGCCGCCGACGGTGATTCGCGCACCAGCGGCCACGGCCTGCTCGACATGGCGGGTGACGATATCGCGCTGTGCCTCGGTTGCCATCGCACCGATATCGAAGGCGAACCCGCGTCCGTCGTGCCCCTGCCGCAGTTTCCGCACCTGTTCGGTCAGGCTGGTCACGAACCGGTCATAGACCGGCGCCTCGACATACACCCGCTCGATCGACACACAGACCTGTCCGGAATTGAACAGCCCGCCATAGGCGATGCCCGCGGCCGCCCGGTTGATATCGGCGTCCGCGAGCACGATGGCCGGATCCTTGCCGCCGAGTTCGAGGCTGTACGGGGTCAGGGTCGCGCCGCAGGCCGCGGCGATCGCCCTACCGGTCTTGGTGGACCCGGTGAACTGCACGTAGTCGACCGCCTCGACGACCGCCCGCCCGGTATCCCCACGTCCGGTGGACACCGCGAAGACCGGCGGCGCACCGATCGCCGACCATCCCCGCGCCAGTGCGACCGCGCTCAGGGGCGTCACCTCCGACGGCTTCACCAGCACCGCGGCACCGGCCATCAGCGCGGGCAGCGCATCGAAGCACACATTGAGCAGCGGGAAGTTCCACGGCGTAATGATCCCGACCACCGGATGCGGACGATAGGCCTTGACCAGACGTTTGGTCCGGCCGAGCGGGCTGTGTGGTGCCGGGTGTTCGTCGAGGAGGAATTTCGCGGCATTGCGCGCCCAGTATTTGATCAGGTTGACCGCGGCGGGCACCTCGATTTCCGCGTCGTAGCGCGTTTTACCGGTCTCGGACTGGACCACATCGGTGAGCTCGTCGGAATTGTCGATCAGCCAATCCTGCAGCCGAAATAGCCATTCGGCGCGTTTATCCGGGCCGATCGCCTCCCATTCCGGCTGGAACAGGCGCAATTCGCGCACCGTCGCGGCGACGGCGGCGCTCGATTCGTCGGGCACCCGGCCGGTGACGCTACCGTCGGCGGGATTGTGTACCTCGATGTCGACCTGCGGTTCTGCGGTGTCCATCCGGCTCACCTCCTGTGTTGTGCCTGACCTCCAGCCTGGCACCTGGATGGCACCCGATCGGCGGATTCACGATTTTCCTGCCATGCAGAAGGAATGATTGATATGTTCCGCCAATAGCAAGACCGGCTTCGACGAGGATGCAGTTCGGTGTTCGATTGGGATCTGTTGCGCAGTACATCCAGCGTGCATGTGCTGATGCAATTGGCGCAGGAACGAGGAATGGCGCCGGAGGTCTGCCTGCAGGGCACGGCACTGGTGCCCGAGGCGGTGATCGATCCCAATGCCGTGGTGACTGCGCGCCAAGAGGTGCGCGTCGTGCGAAATCTGCTCGCGCGATTCGGCGATGAGTCCGGTTTGGGAGTCGAGGCGGGGGATCGCTACCACATTGCGCTGTACGGGCCCTGGGGTCTGGCGCTGCTGAGCAGCCGCACGGTGCGCGAGGTGATCGAGGTTTCGCTGCGCTACATCGACCTCGCCTTCGTTTTCGGCCGACTGACCTTCGAGGAGGGTGCGACCGAATCGCGGCTGATCTTCGACGACTCCGAGATTCCGGAAGATGTGCGATCGTTCCTGACCGAACGCGTCATCACCGGCATCCAGACCATCGGCCGGGAACTGTTCTCCGCGGGGGTGCCCGCCACCCGGGTCGGCTTCCGGCACCCCGCTCCGGCGGATACGACGCGTTACCGCAACGTGTTCGGCGTCGAGCCGGTCTTCGGCGCGACGGTCAACGAATTGGCCTTCGACACCGCCTATCTCGATGTCGCGCTGCCACAGGCCAACGAATGGGCGCGGGGCATATGCGAACAACTCTGCCGTGATCTGCTCACCGCGCGCCGCGCCCGCACCGGTGTCGCGGGTTCGGTGCGCGATCGGCTGGTCCGCAATCCGGGCGCGATTCCGGATCAAATCGCGGTTGCCGCTGAACTTTTCATGAGCCCGCGAACACTGTCACGTCGGCTGCGAGAGGAGGGCACCTCGTTCCGCACTCTGCTCGACGAGGTTCGGGAGATGATGTCGGAGGAGCTGCTGAGCCACACCGATATGACCACCGAACAGGTGGCCGCGCGGCTCGGCTACGCGGAGGCGGCATCGTTCATTCGCGCGTTCCGGCGCTGGAAAGGCTGTCCGCCACAGGAGTTTCGGGCACGGACGGTCGCGCCGATCAGGGCTGCGCCCAAATCCGCGCTGGACCGGACCCATCTGGTCGGCGCCGGTTAGCCGACTGTCGTTGCGCTACCGTCTATTTCGGGGCGCTGCCATCCGTGGATCGTCGCAGCCGCAGTTCGGATCCTGTACCTCGCCCGCCGGGAAACCCCTTCCGAGCAGCGTCGCCTCCATATCGTGTCGCCGGAGACGTTCGTGGCCCAGCTGTGCGACCACTTCGTCCCAGTGCGTTGCTTTCCGTAGGACGCCGGTAGCGATCCGGCCGCGCCGCGGCCCGGCGAACAACCGGGCGCCCATGAACGCTTCTCGCCGGTCGTCGGGATCGGTCATTCAGGGTGTCGACTTGCGCTCGTCGTTCGTTGCCCTGAGGCGGAGGGCGGAGCACTGGCGACGTCGGTCTCATCGGCGCGGCAGCATTGGTCCGCTGCCACGACTTCCTGAACGCAGCTAGGAATTTGCTCGACGGCGGGACACAATATTGGGAGGGATGAATGTTCCAGGGTGATCTGTCGTATCCGACTGATCGCCTCGCCTGCACTGATCGGAGGCGGAACTGACGACATGCATCGAGGCGGAGAGCGCCCGAAAGGGCTTTGTGTTTCCGCGCTGGCGGCGGTTGCGAACCCGTCGTACTCGCGAATCGACACGTGGAATCTGCTCGACGACGCGTGCCGTCAGCTCGCCGATGTCAACCGTGCCGGGCTGGACACCACCCACGAAGTCGCCCGGGTGCGGCGACTCCTCGATCGTCTCGGCGCCTACGAGCGGTACTGGCTGTACCCAGGCGCGGCGAGACTGGCGGCGTTTCGCGGATATGTCGCCGATCTTGCAACGGTGCGGCTCACCGAGGAAGTGTCCTTGGCCGTGCGCCTGCTCTCCGAGTACGGCGACCGCACCGCTGTGTTCGACACATCCGCGCCGTTGGCCGATCAGGAACTCGTGGCGCGGGCCAAGCAGCAGCAGTTCTTCACCGTTCTGCTAGGCGACGATTCCCCGCCCGAGGCTCCCGAGAGCCTGGCGGAGAGCCTGCGGGCGCTTCGCGACCCGTCCGACGATGTGCAATTCGAGTTGCTTGTCGTGTCGAGCATCGAGGACGCCATCACCGCCGTCGCATTGAACGGCGAGATTCAGGCGGCGATCATCCGGCATGACCTGCCGCTTCGTTCACGCGACCGGGTGCCGTTGATGACCACGTTGCTGGGCGCCAACGACGACGTGGTCGTGACCGACCGCACCCAGAACTGGGTTGAATGTGGCGAGTGGATCAGGCAGCTGCGGCCTCATATCGACTTGTATCTGGTCACCGACGAGTCGATCGCCGCGGAGACCGAGGACGAGCCGAACGTCTACGACCGCACGTTCTATCGGCTCAACGACGTCACCGACCTGTACAGCACGGTGCTCGCCGGCTTCCGGAGCCGGTTCGCCACGCCGTTTTTCGACGCTCTGCGTGCCTATGCGGCCGCGCCGGTCGGCCAATTCCACGCCCTTCCCGTCGCGCGTGGCGCCAGCATCTTCAACTCCAAGTCGCTGCAGGATATGGGCGAATTCTACGGTCGCAACATCTTCATGGCCGAGACGTCGTCCACCTCCGGCGGGCTGGACTCACTGCTGGACCCACACGGCACGATCAGGGCGGCGATGGACAAAGCCGCGAAGACATGGCGTGCCGATCAGACGTACTTCGTCACCAATGGAACATCCACCGCGAACAAGATTGTCGTGCAGGCCCTGACCCGGCCAGGCGACATCGTTCTCATCGACCGCAATTGCCACAAGTCGCACCACTACGGCCTGGTACTCGCCGGGGCATACCCGATGTACCTGGACGCCTACCCGCTCGAGCCGTTCGCGATCTACGGAGCCGTGTCCCTGCACACCATCAAGAAGGCGCTGCTCGACCTCGAGGCGGCCGGACAACTGGACCGAGTGCGCATGCTGCTGCTCACCAACTGCACCTTCGACGGCGTCGTCTACAACCCCCGGCGCGTGATGGAGGAGGTCCTGGCGATCAAGCCGGACATTTGCTTCCTGTGGGACGAGGCGTGGTACGCGTTCGCAACCGCAGTGCCGTGGGCACGGCAGCGGACTGCGATGGTTGCCGCCGCGCAACTCGAATCGACGTTGTCATCGCCCGGGTACGCCGCGCAGTACCGCACGTGGCGTGCGTCGATGCAGGGAGTCGACCGTGCCGAGTGGAGCAACCACCGGCTGCTTCCCGACCCCGGGCGCGCGCGGGTACGGGTGTACGCGACGCATTCCACCCACAAGTCGCTGTCGGCGCTTCGACAGGCGTCGATGATCCATGTCCACGACCAGGATTTCAAAGCGCTCGTCGGCGAAGCGTTCGATGAGGCGTTTTTGACCCACACCTCGACGTCGCCGAACCAGCAACTCCTGGCGTCGTTGGACTTGGCGCGTCGGCAGGTCGACATCGAGGGCTTCCAGCTGGTCCGCAATGTCTACGACATGGCGCTGGTCTTCCGTCACCGCGTCCGCAAAGACCGGCTGATCGGCAAGTGGTTCCGCATCCTCGACGAGGCCGACCTGGTGCCCGACGAGTTCCGTGCCTCTGAAGTCAGCTCGTACCGGCAGGTCAGACAGGGTGGTTTGGCAGAGTGGAACGAGGCGTGGCGGTCCGATCAGTTCGTGCTCGACCCGACACGGGTCACCCTGTTCATCGGCAAGACCGGCATGAATGGGTACGAGTTCCGCGAGAAGATCCTGATGGACCGTTTCGGCATCCAGATCAACAAGACCTCGATCAACAGTGTGCTGTTGATCTTCACGATCGGCGTCACCTGGTCGAGCGTGCACTACCTGCTCGACGTGCTGCGTCGGGTGGCTACCGACTTCGAGCGCAGCCAGAGCGCGGCCGGTAAGGCAGATCGCGCCCTGCAACAGCGTCGGGTCGACGAGATCACCAAATATCTGCCAGCGCTGCCCGACTTCAGCGAGTTCGACAGCGCGTTCCGTCCCGACGGCGCCAGCTTGTTCGGCGACATGCGATCGGCCTTCTACGCCGGGTATGAGGAGCCCGACCGCGAACACGTCCTGCTCGGCGACGCCGGGCGACGGCTCGCCAAGGGGATGACCCTGGTGTCCACCACCTTCGTCGTCCCCTACCCGCCCGGCTTCCCGGTGCTGGTCCCGGGGCAGGTGATCTCGACAGAGATCTTGTATTTCCTGGCCGAGCTCGACGTCAAGGAAATTCACGGATACAACCCCGACCTCGGGTTGTCGGTCTTCACCGAGGCCGCGCTCGCGCGGCTGACCGCGGCGCGGCACGCGGGTGCCGCGGCGGCCGACGGTGTGCCGGAGGCGCTCCGGCGCCAGCAAGCCACCGTCGGGTAGGGATCTCGCGAGCTGTCCAGCAGGTCTTCTGCTACTGGACAGCTCTGCGGGTGCGGCGGTTGCTGAGCTGCCAGGTGGCGGCGGCCCAGACGAGGGGGCGCCCTCGGCCGAGCCCGCACGGACCACGTCGGGCTGACAAGTTCATAGACGCGCTCTGAGATTTCGGGGCCAGTTCGGGCCGTTATCGCCCCGGTTTGCGATCACCTTCCGAAGCCAGTTCGATTCCCGCTGTTTCAGGTATCGTCCCGGTACCCCGACCATTTCGGCGGTTCGACAGCGGTTCGGCTGCCGATGGCTCGGTTACCTTGTCCCGGACCCGATCCGAGTGAGATCCGTCCGACTCTTCGGTTGTCTGGACGAGTCTGTCGGACATGGTGCTGGTGATGAACTTGGGGATCGCAGGGGCGAAGAGTTTGAGGTAGGAGTCGATCCATTCTTGGCGGGTGCTGAGGAATGGGAAGTCGGTGGGGGCCATATGGCGAACGGCGAGTATGGGTAGTGGCGCGTCGAGTGCCGGGAAGTCCGGGTTGTGCAGCCCCGGGGTGGTGCACCCCGGATAGAACTGACCGAGCATCAGACCCTTTTCGACGAACCGGGACTTCTGGTCCTGTTGAATCGCGTCGATATCAGCGTATTCGGTGAGGTCCGGGAAGACCGCGAGGACAGCCTTGAACTTGGAATCGGGTTCATCCTGAGGTGGCAGGGCAGGGAACAGGTCGTACAGATAGTCGACGATCGCGCTCAGGTACTCGGCGTCGATGGAACGACCTTCGAAGAAGACGGCCCACAGCGACTGGTTGGTGATGGCGCGGCTGGTGTAAGGACAGACCGGGCCGGATCGACCGAGGTCGGGGTGCGCCTGACACAGGTATTCGCGAGTCCACCTACGTAATTCGGCAGCCCGGGGATGCGCGGCGATACCAGCCGCCGTATCGGGAGCGAATAGGTTGACTGGCTCGACGCCGGAACGTGTCCCGACGATTCGGTCCGTGTTCATGATCGGCTTGTCCTTGTGGGGGTGGGAGGCTCCAGTGGGGTGGTTCGGGATGAGCGGAAGTGCTCGGTGAGGACGAATCCGATCGCACGAAGCGACTCGGGTTCGATCATCCGTTCGTGCCGGACCGGAATGGGGTGTTCGGTGATCCGGCCGGTGATGAGGTCGTTCCATGCGAGGGCCGGATCAGGGCCGCCGTCCGTATCGTCGGCGGCGCGGAAATAAATCAGGTCACCGTCGAAGGGGGTCGGGCGATGATGCCGGGTGAGGTCGACGAGCCGGCTGTAGTCGTCGCGCAGGGTCACCAGATGCTCGGGGGTGACAGCGGTGAACAATCCGCCTTGCCGGTGTAGCAGCTCGGTCGCGGCGGCGGCGGTGAGATCGGCCTCGCCAGGTGGAACGTCGAGGCCGGCGAACTCGGCGAGCAGCTTCGCGATGGTAGGAGTGGGCATGCGAACGGTGCTGGCGGTGACGACGCGGGTGTCCATCATGGCCAGGGTGGCGACGGACTCGCCGTCGCGCCGGAGCCGGGCCGCGATCGCGTGTGCGATGGTGCCGCCGAGCGAGTAGCCGAGCAGGTGGTACGGGCCGTGCGGCTGGACAGTCCGGATCTCTTGGATGTAGCGCGCGGCGAGTTCGTCGAGCGTCTCGAACTCCGCGGTGGCATCGCTGAATGCCGGGGATTGCAGACCGTACACCGGGCGGTCCGGATCGAGGTGCTGCACGAGTCCGCTGAAACCCCAAGCCAATCCGATCGCCGGGTGGACGCAGAACAGCGGTGCGGCGTTTCCATCGGCGCGCAGCGGGAGCACGACGGCGAGTACGTCGCCGAGGTCCGATTCGTCGAGGCCACGCAGGCGGGCGTCGATGCGGCCGGCGAGCGATGCCGGTGTCGGATCGGTGAATATCCACTGGACCGGTACGTTCACACCGGTCGACTCCGCCAGGCGCGCCACCAGCGCGGCCGCGGCGAGTGAGTTGCCGCCGAGGGTGAAGAAGCCGTCGTCGAGGCCGACTCGTTCGATGCCGAGGGTCCGAGTGAAGGCGTCGCAGACGGTGGCCTCGAGTGCGGTGGACGGTGGCCGGAACCGGGCAGGTTGCCAGTGCGGTGTGGGTAGGGCTTTGTAATCGACTTTGCCGGTGGGGGTGAGGGGTATCCGGTCGACGGTGAGGATGGCGGTGGGGATCATGTGCGTGGACAGTCGCGTCGCGAGGTGAGCGGTCAGTGTGGCGGTGTCGGGTGTGGTGCCGTTAGTGGGCACGACGTAACCGACGAGTTGATTGCTGCCGTTGGGTCGGGTGTGGATCGTGACGGCGGCGTGGGCGATGTCGGGGTGGCCGCGGAGCGCGGCTTCGATGTCGCCGGGTTCGATGCGGTGGCCGTTGATCTTGAGCTGTAGGTCACTGCGACCGGAGAATCGCAGTGTTCGATCGGTAGTCCAGGCGACGAGGTCGCCGGTCCGATACATGCGTGAGCCGGCCGGTCCGTGCGGGTCGGGGATGAATCGGGCCGCGGTGGTTGCGGACTGCCGGTGGTAGCCGCGGGCGAGGCCCGGCCCGGAGACGTACAGTTCGCCGACGACTCCGGTCGGGACGGGGCGCAATCTGCGGTCGAGGACGACGGCGGTGAATCCGAGCACCGGCCCGCCGATTGTCATCGGGCCGCCCGTGGTTGTGGTCAAAGGAGCATGGCCGCAGCTGACGACGGTGGTTTCGGTAGCCCCGTAGCTGTTGAGCACTGTACGGCCCGGCATCCACTGTGCCACCAGATCGGGTGGACAGGTCTCGCCGCCGAGGATCAAGGTGTCGAGGGTGTCGAGTTCGTCGGGGGGCAGTGATGCGAGCACGGTGGGAGTGACGGCGGCATGGGTCACATGTTCGGCATTGATCAATTCCGCCAGTTCGGTGCCGGCAGCTACCGATGCGGGCGCGAGGACCAGGGTGGCACCGACAGCGGTCGCGCTGAGCAATTCGAGGATCGAGACGTCGAAGGTCGGCGAGGCGGCGGCCAGCATCCGAGAAGCCGAGGTGAGGCCGTACCGCTCCCGCGTTTCGGCGGCCAGATTCGCTATCCCGGTATGGGTGACCACGACTCCCTTGGGGGTCCCGGTGGAGCCGGAGGTGTAGATCAGGTAGGCCGGATGCTCCGGCCGTAGCGGGGTGGTGCGCTCGGCGTCATCGATTGCTGTGGGGTCCGCTGCCGCCGTCTTCGCGGCGAAGGCGGGATCGTCGAGGGCGAGCCATCCGAGCGCGTCCGATAACTGGTCTCGGTAGGTTCCGTGGGTCAGCCCGACGGTGGCACCGGAATCGGTGAGAATGCGCGTGACTCGGTCGCGAGGATGGGTGGGGTCGATCTGAACGAACGCGCCGCCGGTCTTGGTGACCGCCCACAGGGCGATGACGGCGTCGATGGAGCGTGGTAGCGCCACAGCAACTATCGCTTCCGGTCCGATTCCCATATTGATCAATGCGCGCGCCCACCGGTTGGAGGTTTCGTCGAGTTCGCGGTACGACAGCCGCGCGCCGTTGCAGGCCAGCGCTTCCGTGCCGGGCGTCGCTGTCGCCGCATCCGACAACACCTGCGGCAACACCGACGTCGCCATGCCGGGCCGACCGTGGACGGGTACCAGCGTGGCCTGCTCGACAGCCGACAGCACTTGCAGTTCGGTGAGGGGGAGGTCGATATGCGTGGCGACGATCCCGAGCACCTGCAGCACTCGGTCGGCCAAGGCGTCTACCTGCTGTCGAGTGAAAAGTTCAGGTAGGTATTTGAAGGTCAGGTGTAGCCGGGTGTCGTGGTGGACGATGAGGCCGAGTGGGTAGTGTGCGGCGTCTCGTCCTTGGACGTCGAGGATGTGCATTCCGGCGATGTCGGTGTGTTGGGACAGTCCGGCTGGGTCGACGGGGTAGGACTCGAAGACGGTGACGGTGTCGAACATTGCGCCGGGGCCGGTGAGTTGTTGGATTTGGGTGAGTCCGAGGTGGTGGTGGTCGAGTAGGGCGGTTTGTTCGGTTTGGATTCGTTGTAGTAGTTGGGCGAGGTTTTCGTGGTGGTCGAGTCGGACTCGGACGGGCACGGTGTTGACGAACAGTCCGATCATCGATTCGATACCGGGAAGATGTGGCGGTCGCCCGGAGACGGTGGTGCCGAAGACGACGTCTTCGCGGGCGGTGGCGTTGGCGAGCACGAGCGCCCAGGCTGCTTGGATGATGGTGTTGAGGGTGGTTTCCTGTTGTTGGGCGGCGGTGACCAGGGCGGTGGTGTGGCTTTCGCTGAGTTGTACTTGGACTTCGCGGGGGGTGGTGGTGTTGCGGCGGGCGCGGTCGGCGGGGGCCAGCAGTGTCGGTGCGGTGGTGCCTTCGAGTGCTTGTGTCCATGCGGTTTCGGCCGCGGCCTGGTCCTGGTTGTTGAGCCATTTCAGGTAGTCGCGGTAGGGACGTACCGGGGGCAGGGCGCTCGCGTCGCTGTCGGTGGCGTAGAGGATCAGTAGTTCGCGGATCAGTAGTGGTGTGGACCAGCCGTCGATGAGGATGTGGTGCATGCTCAGTAGCAGTCGGTATTGCTGGGGGGCGATGCCGATCAGTGTCAGTCGCAGCAGTGGGGCTGTGGTCATGTCGAATCGGCGGTCGCTCGTCGTGATCTGTTCGAGTGCGGCGGCGGTGTCGTGGTGTTGGGTCAGGTCGATTTCGGTGAACGGAACCTCGACGGTGTGGGGCACCACTTGGACGGGTTCGCGGGCGCCGTCGCGCACGAACGCGGTGCGTAGGTTGGGGTGTCGTTGCAGGAGGGTTTGTGCGGCGCGGCGCAGCCGGTCCGCGTCGACGACCCCGCCGAGTTCGATGCACAGTTGCACGATGTAGGCGTCGATGGCGTCGGTGGCGAGTTGGGCGTGGAATAGCAGTCCTGCTTGTAGTGGTGTGAGGGGCCAGATGTCGTCCAGGGCTGGGTGTCGGGTTTCGAGTCGGTCGATGGCGGGTTGGTCGAGGTCGAGGAGGTCGAGGTCGCAGGGGGTGAGTCCGCCGACGCCGGGTCGGGATGCGTGGGTGGCCAGCGCTGTGACGGCGTCGCGCCATAGTTCGGCGATCTCGGTGACTTCGGTGTTGGTGAGCAGGCTGGTGGGGTAGTCCCAGGAGGCGGTCAGGGTGGGCCCGTCGGGGGTGTCGGTGGTTGCTGCGTTGATGGCGAGCACGGCTGCGGCGGCGGTGTCGGGGTTCTGGATGCCGCCGCCGTCGGTGTCGCCGCCGGCGGGCAGCCATCCGATATCGCGTAATTGCGTGGGGATGGTGTCGAAACGTCCGAGGTAGTTGAAGCTGACCTGCGGCTCGGGTAGCGCGCCCAGGATGGGGGCGGTGTCGGTGTTGAGGTAACGCAGCAGCCCGTAGCCGATCCCGCGGTCGGGGACCTGGCGCAGTTGTTCCTTGACTGATTTGATGACCGCTGCCGCGGTAGCGCCGGCGGCGAACGCGTCGTCGATGTCGATACCGGACAGGTCCACCCGGACCGGGTAGGTGGTGGTGAACCAGCCGACGGTGCGGGTGAGGTCCGCGCCCGGCAGCACCGTGTCGTGGCGGCCGTGGCTTTCGAGAGTGAGCAACGTTTCGGTGCTGTCCTGGCCATGGCGGTGCCGCCATCGGGTCAATGCCAGTGCGAGTCCGGCGATGAGGGCGTCATCGACACTGCCGCGGAACGTTTGGGGCACGGTGGTGAGCACCGCACGGGTCACCGCGGTCGGCAGTGTCACCTCCACGGTCGCGACGCTGGCTTGGACGTCGAGGACCGGGTCGAGGGGGCGGGGACCGATCGGCGGGTCGGCGGTATCGAGGGTGGATTGCCACCAGTCGAGTTCATCGAGGTGTTCGGCCGCGGTGCTCAGGCCGTTCGCCCAGCGTCGCATCGAGGTGCCGACGGGCGCGAGTTGTGGTGGTTGCCCGGCACTGAGTTGGGCCCATGCGGTGGCGAGGTCGGGGATCAGGATCCGCCACGACACCCCATCAACGACCAGATGATGCGCCAGGACCAGCAGCCGACCCGGCCGGTCGGCCCAGTCGAACCACACCAACTGCACCATCACCCCCGCAGCCGGGTCGAGGCGTTGCGCGGCCGCGGCCGCCTCGGCATCCACGATCGCCGCGAAGTCGGCACTATCGGGCTCCACTGCCACCGGCACGCGCCGGATCAACCCAGCGGCGGTCATCGTGGTGGAGTCGGCGCTGTCTGGCTCCGCCTCTACCGGCATGCGCCGGATCAGCCCGGCGGCGGTCTCCCCGGCGGCGGTGCCCCCGGCGGCGCTCACCTCGGCGGCGCTCACCTCGGCGGCGCTCACCTCGGCGGCGCTCACCCCGGTGGTGGTGTCCTCGGTGGTGCTCATCTCGGTCGGCCGGACCTGTAGTGCCCATCCGGTCGGGTGTGTTGGGTCGGGGTGGAGTTGGGCGCGCAGCATGTCGTGGTGGTCGATCACCGCTTGCACGGTGGCTTCGATTCCGGTCTTGTCGATGCCGGTCGGTAGGGTGAGTGTCACCCACTGGCTGAAGCGGTCGTATCCGCCGCGTTCGAACATCCAACACATGATCGGCGTCAGCGGCACCCGCCCGACGCCGCCGCCGGGGAGCTCGGTCGGTAGGGCGATCGCCGCGGCACTGTCGCGGACAGCGATCTGGGCCAGTCCGGCGACGGTTTTGCGTTCGAACACCTCCCGTGTGGAGAACACCACACCGGCCGCCCTGGCCCGGGTAACCAACTGGATCGACATGATGCTGTCGCCACCCAGAGCGAAGAACGAATCATCGAGACCGACCGTGTCGATACCCAACACCTCACCGAACAGCCCAGCCAGTATCCGCTCCACATCGGTGACCGGCGCCCGGAACTCGGCGCGAGCCGAACTGAAATCCGGCACCGGTAGCGCGGCGCGGTCGAGTTTGCCGCTCTCGGTCACCGGCAGCGTGTCCAGCACCAGCACCGTCGCGGGCACCATGTGCGCGACCAACCGCTGCTCGACGAACGTGAGGACCCCGGCCGGATCGAGATCGACACCGGGTTCGGGTACCACGTACCCGACCAACCGGTCACCGAGGGCGGTGCCATGGTGCACCGTCGCGACCGCGCGCGCCACACCAGTGCAGGCCAGCAGACCCGATTCGACCTCGCCCAACTCGATGCGGAAACCACGCAGCTTGACCTGGAAATCAGCGCGGCCCACATAGTCGAGTACCAGATTCCCCTCCGGTAGCCGCAGCCACCGCACCAGATCACCGGTGCGATACATGCGCTGCCCGGGATCGGCGAACGGATCGGCAACGAACCGCGCCGCCGTCAAACCCATCCGGTTGCGATAACCACGCGCCAGACCAGGACCCGTCAGATACAACTCGCCCACAACTCCGACCGGCACCGGCCGCAACCGGGCATCGAGCACAACCTGCCCCACCCCGCGGATCGGTTCCCCCACCGTCACCGGCTCACCCGCCACCAGTGGCGCACTGGCATCGGTCTGGATCGTCGCCTCCGCCGGACCGTAGGTGTTGAACAATCTGCGCCCCGGCGCCCACCGCGACACCAGATCGGTCGAGGGCGCTTCACCACCGACCACAACAGTCTCGAGATGCTCCAACCCGACCGGATCGACCGTCGCCAACGCCGTCGGCGTCAGCGCCGCATGAGTCACCCGCTCGCTCGACAGGATCCGCGCCAACTCGTTCCCGCCATAAACAGTCGGCGGCGCAATCACCAGCCGCCCACCCGACGCGAACGCCCACAACAGTTCCAGCACCGCCGCATCGAAACTCGGCGACGCGACATGCAGCACCCGCGCGCCGGGCTCGATATCGAATCGTGAACATTGGTCGGCCACCAGATCCGCTAACCCTCGGTGCGACACCACCACGCCCTTGGGCACACCAGTCGAACCGGACGTGTAGATCAGGTACGCCGCATGGTCGAGCCGGACGGGCCCTCTGCGTTCCGCGTCGGTCACCGGCGCCGCTGATGCTGCCGACGCCTCGGCTTCGGCCGCCGCATCGTCGAGGACCAACCAGCCCACCGATGCGGGCAATCGATCCCGCCACTGTGACAGCGTGATCCCCACCGCCACACCGGAATCGGTGAGCATGTGCTCGATGCGGCCGGTCGGATACTGCGGGTCCACCGGAACGAATGCCGCCCCCGACTTCGCCACCGCCCACACCGCAAGCACCGACTCGACCGATCGCGGGAGTCCCACCGCGACATTGCCCTCCGGCCCCACACCCCGATCGATCAGCAACCGCGCCAACCGATTCGACTCCGCATCGAGCTCGCCGTAGGTCCACTGCCGATCCTCGTACACCACCGCGACCGCCCCCGGATCCCGCTGCACTGTCGCCGCCAACAGCTCCGGCAGCAGTCGCCCCGGCACCGCCGGGGAGCCCGATACCGGCGTCAATTCCCGGTATTCCGCGGGGGTGAGCAGGTTCAGCCGGGCCAGCGACAGATCCGTATCGGTTGCGATGATGCCGAGCACGCGCAGTACACGCTGCAGGGTCGCGTTCATCGTGTCGTAGTCGAAGAGTTCGGGCAGGTACTTGATCTTCAGATGCAGTCGCGTGTCGACGTGCGCGACCACACCCAACGGATAATGCGCGCCGTCCATACCCGCGACATCGACGACCCGCATGCCCGCGATATCGGTATCCGCCGTCAGCCCGAAACGATCGACCGGGAACGACTCGAACACCGTCACCGTGTCGAACACCGCCCCTGGCCCGGCGACCCGCTCGATTTCGGTGAGGCCGACGAACTGGTGGTCGAGCAGGGCCGCCTGTTCGGTCTGGATCCGGTCGAGCAGCTGTCCCAGGCTCTCAGCGGCATCGAGACGCACGCGCACGGGCAGTGTGTTGATGAACAGTCCGATCATCGATTCGATACCCACGAGCTGCGGAGACCGCCCGGAGACCACGGCACCGAAGGTCACATCGTCGCGGGAAGTCAACGAGCCCAACACAATTGCCCATGCCAGCTGGATCACGGTGTTGAGGGTGACACCACGGGCCCTGGCCAGGTGGTTCAGCGCCGCGGTCTGCTCCTCGGTCAACTCGCCGAGCACATGGCGTGATTCGGTGTAGTGGCGGCCTGGATCGGCTTGTGCCACCAGGGTCGGCTCCTCGGCGCCGTCGAACGCATCGGCCCAGGCATCGAGCGCCGCGGCCGAGTCCTGCCCGACGAACCAGGCCAGGAAGTCCCGGTAGGGGCGGACTTCGGGCAGCAACGAGGCATCGCCGTCGGTGGCGTATAGCACCAGCAGCTCCTTGAGGAGCAGCGGCGTCGACCAGCCATCGAGCAGCAGGTGATGATTGGTCAGCACCAGCCGGTAGCTCTCCGGCCCGGTGGTGACCAGCATCCAGCGCAGCAGCGGGGCGCGAGCCGGATCGAACCTGGTCGCTCGGTCCGCGGCCAACAGCAGCTCCCACTCGCGATCACTGTCATCGAGCCAGGACAGGTCGAGCTCCGACCAGGCAGCCTCGACGTCTTCCTGAACCACCTGCACCGGCCCGACATCGGCGTCGAACGAGGTGCGCAGATTCGGGTGTCGGTCGAGAAGCAGCTGTCCGGCGCGGCGCAGCCGCTGCGGATCGACCTGTCCACGCAGTTCGAGGACCAGCTGGGTCAGGTAGGCGTCCACCGATTCCTCGGACACCATGGCGTGGAACAGCAAACCCTCCTGCAACGGCGTCAACGGCCAGACGTCGCTCAACCTCGGGTACCGGTCCTCGAGCCGCTCGATTTCGGCCTGCCCGAGCCGGACCAGATCCAGATCCGACGGCGTCCGGCCCCCGCTCCCGGCATGGCGCGCATGAGTCGCCAACGCGGTCAAAGCCCGGCACCACGACTGCGCCGCCGCAGACACCTCGTCGGCCGTGAGCACCTCGGCGGGATAGGACCAGACGGCCCGCAACTGCGGCCCTGCCCCGTGGTCGCGGGTACGGACATTGATGTCCAGCAACGCCGACACCGGCATATCCGGATTCTGCGCACCGACGAGGTCGCTGCCGCCGTCCACCGGCAGCCATCCGACCGCCGATATCCTTTCGGGAATTCCCGAGGCGATGCGGCCGACGTAGTTGAATCCGATCTGCGGCGTCGGCGCAGCGCCGAGAGTCGAGCCGGTGTCCTCGTTGAGGTACCGCAGCAAGCCGTAGCCGATCCCGTGGTCCGGGATGGCGCGACGCTGTTCCTTGACGGACTTGACCGCTGCGCCGATGGCTGGCCCGCCCGCGTACGCGTCGTCGAGGTCGATGCCCGACAGATCCAAACGCACCGGGAAGCCCGTGGCGAACCGGCCGACCGTCCGGGTCAGGTCCGCGCCCGGGACGACGTCTTCCTCCCGGCCGTGCCCCTCGAGACTGATCAACATATCCGTCAGCTCCGCGGACTCCGGATCCCGTTCGCGCCGCCACTTCGTCACCGCCACCGCCAGAGCGGCCAGTAGCCCGTCGCGCACCTCGCCGTGGAATGTCGCGGGCACGTTGGTCAATAGCGCCTCGGTCACCTCGGGAGACAGCTCGACCTCGACCGTGCGGGCGGTCGCGGCCACGTCGATCGCGGGGTCGAGGGGTCGGGACCCGATCATCGGATCGGGCCCGTCGCCCATCGCTCGCCACAGTTCGAACTCAGCTACCCGCTCCGGGCGTCGGGCCGCCTCGACCAGCCCATGCGCCCATCGGCGCATCGACGTCCCGACCGGGGCCAGCTCGGGTGGCTCGCCGGACTCGATCCGGGCCCACGCGACCGCGAGGTCGGCCACCAGCACTCGCCAGGAAACCCCGTCGATCACCGAATGATGCACCAGCACTAGGACCTTGCCCAGTTCGGTCGTGTGCACCGGATCGAACCAGACCAGCTGCAGCACGATTCCGGCACCCGGATCGAGCCGGTCCGCGGCGGCCGTCAACTCTGCCGCCGCCAACGTCCGGAACTCGGGGCTTGCTGGCAGTGCTTGCATCGGCACCCGGTGGATCAGGTCGTCGGCGCGAATCATGCCGATCGGCAGCGCTTCCCACGTCCAGCGCCCGTCTTCGTCTCGAGACAGTCGCGCGCGCAGCATGTCATGCCGATCGAGCACCGCCTGCACCGTGCTCGCCATCCGCTGCCGGTCGATCCCTATCGGCAGATGATTCAGCAGCATCGCCTGCGAGAAGTGGCCGAACTTCGACTCGGACCGTTCGAGCAGCTGTCGCATGATCGGTGTCAGGGGTGCCGGTCCCACAGCTGCGCCGGGCAGTTCCGTCGCCAGGGGGGCCGCGGTGCCGTCGCGGACTGCGACTTGGGCCAGTCCGGCGATCGTTTTCCGCTCGAACACATCGCGTGCGGAGAACGCCACACCGGCTGCCCTGGCCCGAGTCACCAACTGGATCGACATGATGCTGTCGCCGCCCAGGGCGAAGAACGAATCATCGAGACCGATCGTGTCGTTGCCGAGTATGTCGGCGAAGGCCGTAGCGATGATGTGTTCGGTCGGCGTCCGTGGTGCCCGGAAGGGTTTGACATCAGCGAAAACTGGCTTCGGCAATGCCTTTCGGTCGAGTTTGCCTACCGGTGTGAGTGGGATGTGGTCCAGGACCGTGATCGAGGACGGCACCATGTAGGACGGCAACCGGTCGGTGAGGTATTCGGTCAGGGTTGTGGTGTCGATGGTGTGGTCTGGTGTGGCGACGACGTATGAGACCAGTGTTTGGGTTCCGGTGTCGTTGTGGTGGCCGACAGTGATGGCGTAGGAGACGTTTTCGTGGGTGGTGAGTGCGGTGTCGATTTCGCCGAGTTCGATGCGCAGGCCGCGGATTTTGACTTGGAAGTCGGATCGGCCGAGGTGTTGGATTGTTCGGTTGGTGGTCCAGCGGACGATGTCTCCGGTGCGGTACATGCGTGGGCCGTGTATCCAGGGGCATGCCACGAAGCGGTCGGCCGTGACATCTGCTCGGTGGTGGTATCCGCGGGCGAGTAGATCACCCGCGACATACAACTCACCCGCCACACCTGCCGGAACAGGCTGCAGCCGTTGATCCAACACCCATGCGGACGCACCGGGAAATGGCTTTCCGATGGTGACCAACTCACCCACCGCTATCGGGGAGGTCAGTGTCGCGGCAATGGTGGTTTCGGTTGGCCCGTACTCGTTGAACAGCTTCCGGTCGACACCCCAGCGTTGGACCAACTCGGTGCCGTAGTCCTCGCCGCCGACCATCAGATACTTCAGATCCGGTAGCGGCCAACGCGTGTGGTCGATGGTGGACAACGCCGAGGGGGTGATCAGGACGTGGCTGACATGTTCACGGTCGAGTAGTGCGGCGAGTTCGTCGCCGCCGTAGACATCAGTGGGTGCGATGACCATGGTCGCGCCCGCGCTGAGCGCGCACAGCAACTCCAGTACCGACACATCGAAGCTGGGTGAAGCCAAATGCAAGGTGCGGGAGCGAGATTCGATATCCATCGCATCCCGGTGGGCCGCGGCGCAGTTGCCGAGTCCGTGGTGGGTGACGGCGACGCCCTTGGGTATTCCGGTCGATCCGGAGGTGTAGATGACGTAGGCGATGTCGTCGATCCGCAGTGGACGAACCCGGTCACTGTCGGTCACGGGCCGACTGTCGTCTGTGTTGGGCTGGTTGTCGGATGTGTCGAGGCTGTTCGATATCAGCCAGTCCGCGTTGTCGGGTAGTTGTGCGCGTGCGGATGTCACGGTCAGACCGATGGCCGCTGTCGAATCGGTCATCATGTGGGTGATGCGTTCGGTGGGGTGGGTGGGGTCGATCGGCAGGAACGCGGCTCCCGTTTTGGCGACTGCCCAGACCGCGAGCACGGAGTCCGCCGAGCGTGGGATACCGATCGCGACAACGTCTTCGGGTCCGATGCCGCGCTGGATGAGTTGTCGTGCCAGTCGGTTGGAGCGTTCGTCCAACTCCCGGTAGGTCAACACCTGTCCGTTGAACACGAGCGCGGTGGCGTCGGGATCGAGCGCGGCCGCCGCGCTCATCAGGGCGGGCAGGGTGGTGGGTGTGGCTGTGGGGGCGCCGGAGCGGGTCAGCAGATCGGTTCGTTCGGTGGGTTCGAGTACGTCGATCGCCCCGACCGCAACAGTGGGGTTGGTGGCGATCGATTCCAGTATGCGGATCCATCGATGTGTAACCGATTCGATGGTTGTGGCGTCGAATAGGTCGGTGGCGTAGGTGACCGCGATGGTCATCTCGCCGCTGTCGTGGTCTTCGGAGAGGATGAATTGCAGGTCGAAGCGGGAGACCTCGGTGGGTAGATCGAGTACCGAGAGTTCGAGGTCGGGCAGTCGCAGTGTTACCGGTTCCAGGTTTTGGAACGCCAGCATCACTTGGAACAGGGGGTGTCGTGCTTGGGAGCGTTGCACACCGAGTTTGTCCACGACCTGTTCGAATGGGACGTCGGCGTGTTCGAAGGCGTCGAGGTCGGTTTGTTTGGTCCGGGCGAGGAGGTCGGTGAACGATTGCGCGGGATCGATGTCGGTGCGCAGTACCAGTGTGTTGACGAACATGCCGATCATGTCGTCGAGCGCGGCCACACCGCGTCCGGCGATCGGTGTGCCGATCGCAATGTCGGTGGTGCCGCTCAACCGGGCGAGTAGGACCGCCAATGCGGCGTGGATCGCCATGAACAACGACGAATTATGTTGCCGCGCGTACTGTTGCAGCGTGCGCACGAGTTCGGCGGGTATCGAGTAGCCGACTGTGGCGCCTTGGTTCGACATCACCACCGGTCGCGGCCGGTCGAACGGTAGAGGTAGTTCCTCGGTAACACCGTGCAGTGTGTCGGTCCAGTATCGGATCTGTTCGGCGCTCAGCGATTGCGGATCCTCGGGTGCGCCGAGAGCAGCTTGTTGCCACAGTGCGTAGTCGGCGTACTGGACCGGTAGCGGTGTCCACGCCGGGGCCGCACCATGGATCCGGGCGGCATAAGCAGTCGCCACATCACGAGCCAACGGTGTCATCGAGAAACCATCCGCGGCGATATGGTGCACCACGACAGCAAGAACGTATTCCGGGTCCTCACCGCCGACACGGAACAATCGGGCACGCGCGGGCGCTTGGATACTCACATCGAAACCTTCGGTCACGAATTCGGTGACCGTCTCCACCAACTGGTTCGGTGCGACCGGTACCACGATCAGCTCGCGGTCCACGTTCTCGACAGGCTCGACCTGTTGGATCAACATGCCATCGTGATCGGGGTACCGGGTTCGCAACACTTCGTGTCTAGCGAGCACGTCGATGACCGCCGAGTGCAGGGCCTCGATGTTCAACTCCCCGCGCAGCCGAATCGCGATCGGCATGTTGTATGCCCCTGATGCGGTGTCGTACTGATTGAAGAACCACATCCGTTGCTGGGCCGGCGCCAACGGCACGAGATCAGGACGCGGCCTAGCGATCAGTGGTGGGCGGCGTCGTCGCGTGCCGGCATGCTGATCGATGCGGCTGGCGAGTTCGGCGACCGTGGACGCCTCGAACAACAGCCGCACCGGAACCTCGGCATCCAACGCGGACCCCAGTCGCGCCGCGACCCGAGTCGCGACCAAACTGTCCCCGCCCAGCGCGAAGAACGAATCATCGAGACCGATCGTGTCGATCCCCAAAACATCGATGAACGCCCGAGCAATGACGTGTTCGGTTGGAGTGTGCGGTGCCCGGAACGGTTTGATATCGGTGAAAACTGGCTTCGGCAATGCCTTTCGATCCAGTTTGCCCACCGGTGTGAGTGGGATACGGTCCAACACCATGATCGAGGACGGCACCATATAAGACGGCAACCGGTCGCTCAGGTAATCAGCCAACAACGCGGTATCGATCGTTTGCCCCGAAGCAGCAACAACATAAGAGACCAATGATTGGGTACCCGCGTCGTTGCGATGACCGATCGTGACCGCGTAAGCGACGGTTTCATGGGTAGCCAAAGCAGTATCGATTTCGCCGAGTTCGATGCGCAGACCACGGATCTTGACTTGGAAGTCGGATCGGCCGAGGTGTTGGATTGTTCGGTTGGTGGTCCAGCGGACGATGTCTCCGGTGCGGTACATGCGTGGGCCGTGTATCCAGGGGCATGCCACGAAGCGGTCGGCCGTGACATCTGCTCGGTGGTGGTATCCGCGGGCGAGTAGATCACCCGCGACGTACAGTTCACCGGCTACACCAACTGGTACCGGTTGCAGTCGTTGGTCGAGGATCCATGCGGAGACCCCGCGGATCGGGCGGCCGATCGTGACGAGTTCTCCGGCCGCCAACGGCGAGATCAGCGTTGCGGCGATAGTGGTTTCGGTTGGCCCGTACTCGTTGAGCACGACGCGATCGACGCCCCAGCGTTCGACCAGTTCGGTGCCGTAGTCCTCGCCGCCGACCATCAGATACTTCAGATCCGGTAGCGGCCAGCGGGTGTGGTCGATGGTGGACAGTGTCGAAGGTGTGATGAGGACGTGGCTGACATGTTCACGGTCGAGTAGTGCGGCGAGTTCGTCGCCGCCATACACGTTGTTCGGTGCGATGACCATGGTTGCGCCAGCGGGCAGGGGCAGCAGCATTTCGAGTACGGATACGTCGAAGCTGGGTGACGCCAGATGTAGTGTGCGGGAGCTGGGTTCGATGCCCATGGCGGCCCGGTGTTGCGTGGCGCAGTTGCCGAGTCCGTGGTGGGTGACGGCGACGCCCTTGGGTATTCCGGTCGATCCGGAGGTGTAGATGACGTAGGCGATGTCGTCGATCCGCAACGGACGAACCCGGTCACTGTCGGTCACGGGCCGACTGTCGTCTGTGTTGGGCTGGTTGTCGGATGTGTCGAGGCTGTTCGATATCAGCCAGTCCGCGTTGTCGGGTAGTTGTGCGCGTGCGGATGTCACGGTCAGACCGATGGCCGCTGTCGAATCGGTCATCATGTGGGTGATGCGTTCGGTGGGGTGGGTGGGGTCGATCGGCAGGAACGCGGCTCCCGTTTTGGCGACTGCCCAGACCGCGAGCACGGAGTCCGCCGAGCGTGGGATGCCGATCGCGACAACGTCTTCCGGTCCGATGCCGCGTCGAATCAGCTGTCGTGCCAATCGGTTGGAGCGTTCGTCCAGCTCTCGATAACTCAGCTGTTGTCCGTCGCAGACGATCGCGGTGGCGTCGGGATCGATCGCGGCCGCTGCCGCCAGCAAATCGGGCAGCGTGGTGGGCGGTGCCGAAGGCGCGCCGGAGCGGGTCAGCAGATCGGCTCGCTCGGCGGGTTCGAGTACGTCGATCGCCCCGACCGGAACGGTGGGATCGGTGGCGACCGATTCGAGTATCCGAATCCACCGATGCGCAAGAGAATCGATGGTCGCGGTGTCGAACAGATCCGTGGCGTAGGTGACCGATATCGTCACATCGCCGCTGTCATGGTCGGCCGACAGTAGGAACTGCAGGTCGAAGGGGGATGCTGCCGCTGGCAGATCGACTACCGACAGTTCGGGATCGGGCTCCACCGGCTCGAGATTCCGCAACGCCAACAGCACCTGAAACAGCGGATGCCTGGACTGGGACCGCCGCGGCACCAACTGGTCCACCACCTGCTCGAACGGCACGTCGGCGTGCTCGAAGGCGTCCACATCGACTTCTTCGATCCGGCCGAGTAGATCGGTGAACGATTCAGCGGGATCGATCTCGGTCCGCAACACCAACATATCGACGAACTCGTCGGCGACATCGTCGAGCGCGGCCACAGTGCGCGCGGTGACCGGTGTACCGATCGGAATGTCGGTAGTGCCGCTCAACCGGGCGAGCAGGACCGCCAAACTGCCATGGATCGCGGTGAACAGTGACGAACTGTGCTGCTGGGCAAACCCTTCCACCGTCCGAACCAACTCGGCATGCAGCGCGTAGTTCGCCGTGGCCGTTCGATTCGACGACACCACCGGCCGCGGCCGGTCGAACGGCAACGCAAGGTTCTCGGGCAGATCCGCGAGCGTGGCTCGCCAGAACGCCAGATTCTCACGGCGACGACGGATCCGAGCGCCTTCACGGGCGCTGTCGGGGTGAACCTGCTCGACAGCAGAGTCCGGTGCGGCGGCGAACGCGTCGAGGAACTCCCCGAACCTGACGCAATGAGCCGACAGTTCAGCGTCGGTATAGAGGTTGGGATTGGCCAGAAAATGCAGGACCGTCCGCGCCGGCTCCCCGGTCTGATACAAGTCGACCAGCACATCATCGACCGGCCCCGAGCTGAGGATATGGAATTCCCCGGGTATCGATCCGAACCGGATCTCCTGATGGAAGAACATCACATTCACCACCGGACCCGCGAAACGCCGCACTCCACCGTGATATCCGGCAGCGGCACGAATATCGGTCAGGCCGCACCGCTGGTGCCGCAACGCCCCCACCAGATCCGAGTGCACCCGTCGCGTCAATCGCGCGACGGTATCACCCGGATCCATCACTAGCGCAAGCGGTGCGACATTGACGAACATCCCACCCGAGCGCCGCAACACCGCGTTCGTGCGACCCGAAACAGGAATATTGACCATCACCTCATCGCGGCCGGTCATCCGCGCCAAATAACAGCCGAAAGCCGCCATCACCACCGCCGCCGGGCTCGCGTTCAACGCTTTCGCCGAACGCTCGATCCGCTGCACCGTCACCGACGACAGTTCGGCCTTCGCGACCCTACTGTCCGCACACGCGGGCGCGGACCCGGCGACCAGACTGGACTCATCCCCGACCCCGGCGAGCCTGTTCACCCAATATTCCCGATCATCGGCGAACCGCTTCGACTCCCGATAGTCGCGGTCGGCCTCGTACAGGGCGCGTACATCCGCCGCACGGTTCGGCTCAGCCGCCGCGCCCCGCACCGCCGCCGTATACAACGCCGCGATCCGGTTCACGATCATCATTCCGGCGTAACCGTCCAACGCGACATGATGGATTCTGGTGTACAGCAGAAAATGCTGATCCCCGACCCACACGATCGCCGTTCCCACCAACCGGTCCCGCGTCATCTCCAACGGCGCCGTGTACTCCCGGTGCATCCACGCCAAACCCGCCGCAACAGGATCCGGTTCACCACGCACATCGATCACCGGCCCCGCGTCCACGAGCGACGGATCGAAGAACTGATACGGCTCACCATCGACCTCTACCAGCCGCAGATACCCCGACTGGAACTCACGGCCAGCCCGAACCGACGCCTCACGCAGTACATCGACATCGAGATCACCACGCAACTCGATGTACTGTGCCTCCGATATCGGCACATCCGGACTCAACTTCTGCGCCAACCACAACCCCCGCTGCCCAACAGACAACGGCACCAACTCTGTCGCTGACGCGTCCGGCTCGGCTTCTCCGCTCGACCCCTGGTCGGGATAAAGCTGCGGTCGCGGAACGGTCATTGAACTTTCCTCTAACCCGACCCACGGCCAGTCTAAGCTGAATGTTTCGCTGTGCCTACCCGCATATCGAAATCCCCGCCGCAAAATTATCATAGGAATTCCTATGGGTGGCAGGCGGTGATCTCGGTCTTCCGTCGCGTTGCGGCGCGTCGGGCAGCTGAACGTAACGCGGTGTGACGCAGGGACCTTCGGCCCTCGATCCGACGACTAAATGCCCTAACCTTCGATGATGTATGTCATATATTCACGACCGAAACGCGGTGTCAAAATCGCAAAACGATATAAATTCTGCCGTGTTGGTAACATTCGATGGTCGAATTGCGATTATCGGTTTGTCCGAAATAGGTGAACCGATCCACGGTGGAATCACCGCGCTGATGTTCACTGGTGCGGCGGTAGTCATCTGCCCTCGCCCGATCCGCGTCAGATCTCCATGGCGAGGTGCGCCAGCAGATCGACCGTATCGCAGAATGGGGGGTGCGATCGGCGGCGATCGGGTCCAGGAAGCTCTTGGCGCGTCGATGAGCACCGGCCTAGCCTGGACTCCCACCGCGCGAAGAGGAGACCACCGTGCCCGATGTCCGTGAAGTGTGGCAGAGCCGAACATGGGGGAGCGTCGGCGCTCCGGTGTACGACTTCGTCCTGGATCATCCGGAGGTGGCCCGACCTGCCGGACGGGTGCTCTGGGGCTGTGACACCCCCCGGATGTACGCGGCGATGGATATCGTCAACGAGCTGCCGGAGGGCTCAGCGCTGCTGGACCTCCCGGTGGGCGGCGGCGTGACACTGCGCCGCGTGCGACCCGATCGCAAGATCCGCTACGTGGCGGCCGACATTTCCGATGACCAGCTGGCGGCAGCGCGCCGCGCGGCCGAACGCGCCGGGTTGTCCAGCATCGACTACGTGCGTGCGGATGTTGTCGACCTGCCCTTCGCCACCGGCGAATTCGACCTGGTGGTGACGTTCGCCGGCCTGCACTGCATGCCTGATCCCGCCGCCGCGGTGGCTTCGCTCGCGCGGGTGCTCGCGCCGGGTGGACGGCTGGTCGGCAGTTGTGTGGTGCGCGGCGTCCGGCCGCGCTTCGACCTGCACATGCGAGTGATGCGGGCGTTGGGCGTATTCGGTCCGTCCGGCACCGCCGCCGATCTGTCGTGCTGGATCGCCGCGGCGGGTCTGCGGGAAGTGGAGCTGGTGTGCAACGGCGCGCTGGCCCAGTTCACGGCGGTGAAGGACTAGCGCGGCTGCTCGTAGCGTGGTCCGACGAGGGCGATGGCGGTTTCGACCGCGACGTCGATGATCTCGCGGATATCCCTGCCCTGCTCGACTGTCGAGGCGATGAGTTCGCGGAAGCCGCCGTAGAGGATGGTGGCCATCTGACGGGTCGGCGGATGCAGTCCGGGGGCTTCGAATCCCGGTGTGGCGGTGATGCGCTGGATGAGGTTGATGAAGGCTTCGCCCGCGTCGTGGTGGACTCGACGGGCAGCCTCGCCGAGTGCGGGGATGTCGCGGATCCAGGCCAGGGTGATCGTCGGATCCTGTTGTGACGCGCCGATCCAGGCTTCGATGGCCTGCCGGACCTGGGTGCGCCAGGGTGCGCTGGCGTCGACCGCATCGGAGATCTGCTGGATCGTCTCGGTATTGCGCTCGGCCAGCAGCGCGATGAAACAGTCCTGCTTGCTGTCGAAGTGTTCGTAGAAGGTGCGGCGGGAGGTGCGCGCATTGCGAACCACATCGGCGACGGTCGTCTCGCGATAGCCGCGTTCGCGCACGGCGTCGGCCATCGCGTCGAGGAGCCGATGCCGGAAGGCGGATTCCGGCGTGGCCTCGGCGGTGATGCTGGCGGCGGGCTCGGCACGGGTCACGAGCATCAGGTTAGTTCGCCCCGCCGCCATAGCGATCATGACCTCACGCGCACCGGAACGGGCTCGCCGAGCGCGGATCGGCTCGCGAATCGGATGGTGCCGTCCTCGATCCGCCCGTGGCGCAGCGCGAGGACGTCGTGGGCGTAGTTCATGCCCAACCGCCAGGGCCGTCGCGAACCCGCCCGCGGGAACCGGTCGATGGAACGTTGGACGTATCCGGACTGGAAGTCCAACAGGGGTGCCGTCTCGATCTCCGGGTCGGGCCACGGCACGCACTGGTCGTAGCCGTTGGCGTCCATATGCCGCAGCAGACGGCAGACGAATTCGCCGACCAGATCCGCCTTCAACGTCCAGGACGCGTTGGTGTATCCGATGGTGAATGCGAAGTTCGGGACACCGCTCAGCATCATTCCCTTGTAGGCCATGGTGTCGGACAGCGCGATCGCCCGGCCGTCGACGGTCAACTCGATCCCGCCGAACGCCAGCAATTGCAGTCCGGTCGCCGTCACCACGATATCGGCCGGAAGGTCGGCACCGGAGCTCAAGCGCACGCCCTCGGCGGTGAACCGATCGATGCGGTCGGTCACCACCGCGGCGCGACCGGCCCGGATCACGCGGAACAGATCCCCGTCCGGTACCAGGCACAGCCGTTG
Source organism: Nocardia sp. CA-107356 (assembly GCF_050946365.1). Taxonomy (NCBI): domain Bacteria; kingdom Bacillati; phylum Actinomycetota; class Actinomycetes; order Mycobacteriales; family Nocardiaceae; genus Nocardia; species Nocardia sp. CA-107356. The sequence continues at coordinate 3,189,104 of NZ_CP191992.1, forward strand.
ATCCCACGGGTTGTAGGTCGGCTTGAAGTGGAGGTCCACCTCGTAGCCGGTGGGCAGTTGCGCGGCATTCTGCTTGCGGATGAGGTTGCGGATCATGTGGGGACGCCGCTGGCTGAGTTGGTAGATGAGGGTGCTGATCAGCACGTTCTTCCAGCGGGTGATCGTGTAGGCCCGGCGCGGTCCGAGCCGTTCGCGCAGCCGGATGGCCACCGCGTCTTCGGTGGGCACCGACATGATGTAGGTGGGCGAGCGTTGCAGCATGGTTACCTGTGCTGCTTTCTCGGCCATCGCCGGAACGAGCGTCACCGCCGTGGCCCCGCTGCCTATCACGACGACGCGCTTGCCCTCGTAATCCAGGTCGGTGGGCCACTGCTGCGGATGCACGAGTTGCCCTTGGAAATCCTCGAGTCCGGGGAAGTCGGGGGTGTACCCGTGGTCGTAGTGGTAGTAGCCGCTGCAGATGTACAGAAAGCTGCTGGTGAGCGTCGAGCTTGCGCCGTCGTGTTCGACGGTCACCGTCCAGCGCGCTTCCGCGCTGGACCAGGACGCACCGATAACCTTGTGCCCGAATCGGATTCGCCGATCGATCCCGGCCTCGGCCGCGGTGTCGCGAATGTAGTCCAGGATCGATGGTCCGTCGGCGATGGCCGCGGCGCGCGTCCATGGACGGAATCGGTAACCGAGAGTGTGCATATCGGAATCCGAGCGCACGCCGGGATAGCGGAACAGATCCCAGGTGCCGCCGATGGCCGTGCGCGCCTCCAGAATTGCGTAGCTGCGCCCCGGAAACTTCGTCTGCAGATGGTGTGCCGCACCGATGCCCGACAGGCCAGCGCCGACGATCAGCACATCGAAATGCTCGGGCCCACCCGTCTCCGAGCCGCCGTCCTTCATCGAATCGCTGCGCGATGTTTCCCTCATACCGTCGCACCCACCTTGGCACGGGCGCGCAGGCGCCGCTCCAGTACCGAGAATATGTCGTAGTAATGGGTCGGCGTCACGCGTGCGAGTGCGTCGAATACGTAGGCGTCCGGTCCGACCAGAATGCGGGACTTCCCGCGTTCTATGCCGCGACAGATGATTTCGGCCGCCTTATCCGGCGAGGTCAGGGTGATCGCCTCGAATTCGGCCGCCATCTGTTCCCGGGAACGGCCGCGACCCTCGGGATCCTTGCGGACCCTGGCATTGCGCGCGATGTTGGTGGTGATGCCGCCCGGATGCACGTTCACCGCGGACACCCCGGTACCCCGAAGTTCCTGGCGCAGTGCGTCGGTGAAGCCTCGCACCGCGAATTTCGCGGCACAGTAGGCACTTTGGTGTGGCATGCCGACCAGTCCGAACACGCTGGAGGTGTTCACGATGACGCCCTGATCCTGTTCGACCAGGATGGGCAGAAATGCGCGGGTGCCGTTGACGACGCCGTCGAAGTTGATCTGCCGCAACCATTCATCGTCTTCGGGTACCGCATCGAGCACCGACGACGACACCGCGACACCGGCATTGTTGAATACCGCCGCCAAAGGCTCGGTCAGCCAATCGCGGACCTCGGCGGCGAAGGCCAGTTGATCGTCGGCATCGCGCACATCGAGAACCCGAGTGAGCACCGGACCGCTGAGCGAGGCGGCCGTCTGCTTCAATCCGGTCGCGTCGATATCGGCGATCGCCACCGGTGACCCACGGCGGGAAAGCAATTGAGCGAGACTGCGGCCGATGCCGGAGGCGGCGCCGGTGATCATGGCGGGATGGCCGGATAGTGGCCTAGCGGTGCGGGGCATCGGTGCTCCTGGCGGTGCGGATATGGCTGTCGATGAGGTCGGTGAGCGTCGGCCGGACGCCGACGGGCAGGCCGTGGCCCATGCCGGGCAGGGTGTGCAGGCGCGCGCCGGTAATGGCACGGGCGGTGACGGTTCCCCCGGTCGGGTTCACCATCAGGTCACGGTCACCGTGCAGGATCAGCGTCGGGGCGGCGACGGCGCCGAGTTCGGTTGTCCGGTCACCGGATTTGAGGATGCCCGCCAGTTGACGGCCTACCCCCGGCGCCGGATGGGGATCGCGATCCCAGGTCGTCGCGGCGGCGGCCCGCACGGCGGATTCGTCGAACGGGTATCCGTGCGAGGAAATGTGCCGATACATGCGCACCGCGCGATCGATGTGCTCGGTGCGGTTGCGCGCCGGTCGGCCGAACATCAACCGCCAGGTCGACAGGGCCGGTCGGCCCACCCGCGCCGCGCCCGTGGTCGACATGATCGAGGTCAGCGAGGCGACTCGGTCCGGGTAGCGGGCGGCGACGGTCTGCGCGATCATCCCGCCGAGTGACATGCCGACCAGATGCGCGGACCTCAGCTCGAGTGCATCGAGCAGACCCACCGTATCGGCGGCCATATCGTTGAGATCGTATTGCTCTGTGTGCCAGTGCTTTCGGAGGAAATCGAGCGGACCCGGTGGCCGGAAGCCGAAGTGGGTCGACTTCCCGACATCGCGATTGTCGAAGCGGATGACGTCGTAGCCGCGTGCGACGAGGAGATCGCACAAGCCGTCGGGCCAATCGTGCAATTGCTGACCGAGCCCCGCGACGAGCAGTAGCGGCGTACCGCCGTTGCCGAGGCGCTCGTAGGCGAGTGTGACCCCGCGGCCCACATCGGCGATGTGTTCCTGCCCACCCGTCGCCCGGCCACCACTCATCGAATCGCGGCGCGATGCTTCTGTCATGCCGTCACCTGCTCGGTGCGCGCCGCGGCGGCGGTGGGCAAGGGCGCGCGGCGATACACCACGGCGCGGCCCTTCTTGGCGGGCACCAGCGCGACACCGCGGAAGTGTGTCCGCTCATCCGGTGCGTCGGTCGGCGCGAGCGTGAAATCCCTGAGCAGCGTGCGCAATACGACATTCATCTCCATGGTGGCGAATGCCGCTCCGATGCAACGCCGTGCGCCGCCGCCGAACGGGATCCAGCTGAAGGTGCCGGGCCGCACGCCGACGAAGCGGTCCGGGTCGAAGGCGCGGGCGTTGGGGAACAGCTCCTCGTTATCGTGGACGAGCCGGATCGAGACCAGCACATTCTGCCCCTTGGGCAACGTCCACCGACCCAGCTGCATCGACTCCGCGCGGATCTTGCGGGCCGTCGCATCGATGACCGGCCGGACTCGCAGCACCTCGAGCAGGGTGGCCTCGCGCAGCTCCGAACCGCCCGCATCCACCTCGGCGACCAAGCGGGCGAGCACTTCCGGATGGCGGCGTAACCGCTCGACGGTCCAGGAGAGCGTGGTGGCGGTGGTCTCGTGCCCGGCGGTGAGCAGGGTCAGCAGTTCGTCGGCGATTTCGCTGCGGGTCATCGCGGTGCCGTCGTCGTAGCGGGCCTGCAGCATCATCGCGAGCACATCGTCGCGGTCGGCGAGCTGTTCATCGGCAGCGGCGCGGTCGATGAGTCGGCCCACGATGTCGTCGTAGTGGCGGCGGTGTGCGGCGAAGCGGGCCCATGGTCCGAAGCGCCCCAGGAACTTTCGCGGCACCGGCAGCGCCGCCAGTGCCGAGCCGACCAGCACCAGTTTGGGCAGCAACTCGCGCAGCTCGTCGAATTCCCTACCCTCGGCGCCGAATACGGCGCGCAGGATCACATTCAGGGTGATCCGCATCATCGAATCCATCGTCGCGAACTCCTGACCCTGCGGCCAAGTCGCCAGTTCGCGGACCGTCTCCTCCTCGATCAGCGTCTCGTATACCGCGAGACGGCGGCCGTGGAACGGCGGGGTGAGCAGTTTGCGCTGCTTACGATGTTCAGCGCCCTGCAGAGAGAACAGCGAGCCGGGACCGAGGAACTGGCCGAGATTGACATCGACATTGTCGGCGATATCGGAGCTCGCGGTGAACAGCGCCTTCACCTCGGCCGGATCGGATAGCACCACCATCCGGCCGAACCTGGGTAGGTAGACGGTGAATGCCGAGCCATAGCGTTCGTGCAGCCTGCGCCAAGCATGGGTCCGGCCCGCGATCACCTCCACGGCCTGAAGGACAGCCGGAGTAGTCGGCCCGTCGGGCAATTTCACCGTGGTCATGCGGCACCTCCCAGCGTGGTACATCTGCGTACCATCAGCACGGTACGCTCACGTACCGACTGTGGCAAGGGTCACTTTCACCCTGGCGGGAAGAGGCCTTGTTTCCGGGATTGCTGCCCGCTCGGGCGGTGCGGGTGACTAGCGTGAGCCCGTGCGCAGGCGTCGGTGGATGACAGCGGGCGGGTGGGGTGGGCGGCCCGATCGGCTGATTGCTCGGGGCTGGTTCGCCGTCCTCACCTCGGTGATCGTGCTGAGCGGTGCGGCGGGACCGGCTCCCGCCGAGCCGATCGCCGCCGACCTGGTCACCATCGAGACCGGTCAGCTGCGCGGCGTGCAGGCCACGGATCATCGGCTGTTCGCGGGCATTCCGTACGCGGCCCCGCCGGTCGGCGACCTGCGGTGGCGGCCACCGGCCCCGGCCGCATCGTGGCCGGATGTGCGCGATGCCGCGGTGGCCGGGCCGAGTTGTCCGCAGGACAGCGGCGTCTTCGGTCTGATCGGGTCGAGTCCGACGAAATCGGAAGACTGTCTGTACCTGAATGTTTCGACACCGCGCAGCCTGCCGGCCGACGGTCGCCCGCTGCCGGTGCTGGTCTGGATCCACGGTGGCAGTTTCACCAGCGGCTCCGGCGACATCTACGGTGCCGGCCCGCTGATCGCCCACGGTGACGGCGACCTCATCGTGGTCACGATCAACTACCGCCTCGGCGCGTTCGGCTACCTCGCTGCCTCCGCACTCGACGACGGCTCCGGGGCCGGGAACTACGGCTATCTGGATCAGCAGGCCGCGCTGCGGTGGGTGCGGCGCAATATCGCGGTCTTCGGCGGTGATCCGGATCAGGTGACCCTTGCGGGTGAATCCGCGGGCGCGGCGTCGGTATGCACGCAGATGGCCGCGCCGAGTTCGCGTGGACTGTTCCGTGCCGCGATCATGGAGAGCGGACCGTGCTCGGTCGGTGTGCCGGTCGCGACGGCGGCGGCCGATGGCGACGCCTATGCCGCACGTCTCGGCTGCACCGGACCCGAGACCGCTGCCTGCCTGCGCTCCCTACCGGTCGATACGCTGGCGAGCAATCCCATCACCGCGACCGTCTACGGGGGATCGTTGCTGCCGATCGGCCCGCAGGCGGCACTGCGCAACGGCTCCTTGGCGGCGGTCCCCACCCTCGTCGGTGCGAACAACGATGAGATGGCGCTCTGGGTGTACCTGAAATACGGTGTGCCCCTGGGCAAGCCGCTGACCGCAGCCGGATATCGGGATGCACTGGCCGCCGCCATGCCCGACCTGACGCCGGAGCAACTCGACCGCGTCGAGCAGGTCTACCCGGCTTCCGCCTACCCTCAGCCCGCACTCGCATTGTCGCGGGCCTGGACCGACCGCACCCTGACCGCGCTGACCATCCAGTATGCCGCGCTGAGCCCCCGCAACCCCACCTACACCTACTCCTTCGACGATCCCGCGCCCTTGGCCCCGCCGAACATCTTCCCGCTGGGCGCCTTTCATGCCAGCGAACTGTTGTCACTGTGGAGCCTGCGCGACCTGAGCTGGCTCTACGGTGTCGTACTCACTCCAGACCAACTGCGCCTCGCCACCGAAATGCGAAGGTACTGGACCCGATTCGTCATCGACGCCCGCCCGAACCCCGCTGGCCTCGAACCGATTCCGACCTACGACCCGGCCGCACCGCTGGTCATGTCCTTCCGCCCCAGCGGAAACCGCCTCATCGACTCTTATGCCGCCGACCATCGAGCCGATTTCTGGATACCGCTGCTGCCGCGCTGATCTCCGGCCGGTCGCCGCCGTACTCGACGACGATCGCCGCGTTCGCTGAGCGTGGCTACGGCTTCCATAGTGCCGCTTCGTCTTTCGGGCCGCAGGTCGAGCGGGTCGTATTCGAATTCCGCGATGCGAAGGCCGGTAGCGGCGGATACCGTCGTTATACAACACCGTAAACTTCACACCGCAGATTCAGAAGTGGGGTGTGGTGTGCAGTCGTGGTCGTCGATAGTGGCCGATGTCCGGCAGTGGTGGTGGATCTATCTGTCGATGCCGTTCATCGCGGGTGGGATCGGGTGGTTCACCAAGCTGATCGCTATCGAGATGATGTTCCGTCCGCTGGAGTTCGTCGGGGTGCGGCTCGGCCGAATCCCGTTGGGCTGGCAGGGGATGCTGCCGCGGCAGGCCGAGAAGATGGCGGGTATCGCCTACGACATGATCAGCACGAATCTGCTGCAGCCGCAGGAACTTTTCGATCGACTGGACGCGGATCAGTTGATCAAGGAGGTCGAGGCGCCGATGCGCAGGGCCGTCGACGATGTCGTGCGCTCCATGGCGATCGACTACTACCCGGGACTGTGGGAGGCGATGCCGGAGGTGACCCGGCGCGCGGTGATCGGGCTGATCCAGTCCGAGACACCGAAATACGCGGTGGCGGCGATCGAGGACGCCAAGCGCGATATCGTGCGGCTGTTCGATCTGCGCGCCATGGTCGTATCGAATCTGACCGCGGACAAAGCGCTGCTGAATCGGATGATGCGCGATATCGCCGGTGCGCAGATGACGATGATTCCGAAGATCGGCTTCTGGTTCGGTCTGCTCATCGGCGTCGGTCAGGCGATCGTATGGGCGCTGTTCCGCGAGCCGTGGCTGATGCCGGTATTCGGATTCGTGAACGGGTGGGTCACCGACTACATCGGGCTGCAGATGCTGTTCCGCCCGCACGAGCCGAAGCGATACTTCGGAATCTTCACCTGGCAAGGACTTTTCGCGAAGAATCGGCACGAGTTGATCCCGCAGTACGCGCATCTGATCGCCGCGGAGCTGCTCACGCCGGACAAGATCGTCGATGCCATCCTGAAAGGACCTGCGGCGGACCGGGTATTCGAACTGGCCGCCAAATATGTCGATCGGGCCGCGGACGCCGCGCCGAGCCTGGCCAAGCCACTGGTCACGCTGACGGTCGGCACCGATCGGTGGCGGGAGATGAAAGCGACTGCGGCCGAACGGGTTTTCGCCTACGCCGAGGCGACTACCCAGCAGGCACAGGCCTACACGATGCAGGCCATGGATATCGAGAACACCGTTATCGAACGGATGGGGGAGCTCTCACCCGCGCAGTTCGAGAATCTGCTGCGGCCCGCCGTGAAGGAGGATGAGCCGACGGCGATCGCGGTCGGCGCCGTACTCGGCGGGCTCGTCGGGGAGCTGCAGATCTTGCTCATCGAGCGGATCACGCTCGATCACTGGGCATGGCCGCTGGGCTTGTTCCTGCACTGACCGTGGAATGCGCGGACCGATGGCCCGCGCATCCCAACGATTTTCAGATCTTGCGGATGACCGTGACGACCTTGCCCAGGATCTGCGCGTCATTACCCGGGATCGGCTCGAACAGCGGATTGTGTGGCATCAGCCAGACCTCCTTGCCGGTGCGCTTGAACGTCTTCACCGTCGCCTCGCCCTCGATCATCGCGGCCACGATATCGCCGTTGTCGGCGACATTCTGCTGGCGCACGACCACCCAGTCGCCATCGCAGATGGCGGCGTCCACCATCGATTCACCGACGACCTTGAGTAGGAACAGCGATCCGTCGCCGACCAATTCGCGGGGCAGCGGAAAGACATCCTCCACCGCCTGCTCGGCCAGGATCGGACCACCGGCGGCGATCCGGCCGAGAACGGGCACGAAAGTGGGAACGGGCCTACCGGTTTCGACATCGTCGGCGGTCGGCAGACTCGTCACCGCGCGGACCGCCTCGTCGAGGCCGCGGACATCCACGGCCCGTGGCCGATTCGGGTCGCGTCGTAAATAGCCCTTGCGCTCGAGTGAGCGCAACTGGTGGGCGACCGAGGAGGTGGAGGTGAGTCCGACCGCGTCGCCGATCTCGCGGATGCTGGGCGGGTAGCCGCGCTCGCTCACCGAGGTGCGGATGACCTCCAGGACCTTGCGCTGACGCACGGTGAGATCCGCCCCGGTTCCGGACGGGTCGGTGCCAACTCCACTCTCGTCGCCCGTGTCGTCTCTGTGGCTCACCGCTACCGCCCTTTCGTGTGATGGATTTCGTCTATCGAATCTAGTCCGCTCGCGCCGATGTATCAAACATCTGTTCGAGGCATGTCGGCGTTTTCTGCTGACTTTGTCGGTCGAGCGTGGTAGAAATCGAACACAAGTTCTTCGAACATTTGATCGAACAGCTACTCCCATCGTCTCGTGACATACCTGAGCACCCCACTAACACCCCTTCACGGAGGTTTGTCCGATGAGCACAGCGATCAGCGCCCTGAGCACCGACCTCGAGGACGAGGCCGACGTCGACCTGGGTTTCGATTCCGTTCCACACGTGCAGCGCTCGCATCGCGGCGGCGTTCGCGCCCTCGACGCCACGCGGGGCGCGGCGGATCGGGGGCCGCGCGGCACCAGGCCCGGCGGTGCGGTCGCGCTGTACGACCGAGGTTCGGTTCGAACGCCCGCGCTGCGGCAGGTGCAGGGTCCGCATCCGATGGAGCGGGTCGAACGGGCGCAACTCGGCTTCGCGGTGCTCGCGGTAGCAGCGCTGTTCAGTGCGCTCGTGGTGACGGCGCTGATCGGGTTGGCGCATTGGCGTGCCGGGACTTTCGGTGGTACGACCTCGACAACGGTGCCCGTCGTGGTCGAACAGCAATCGGTTCCGGACGGCGCTGGAATCGCTGTGCCGCGGTAGCTCGCCGAAAGGCGGTGTGGCGGATGACGACCGGCCGATCCGGTCACGAAGGGTGGCCGAAATTGTCGATTGCAAACTAGAACATGTTGTTACTGTGCCTGAAAACGTGACCTAGGCAACTATGCCGACGAACGATTTCGGGACACCACGCAATGACGCATCGCCTCACCGCTGAACACGCTGTCCGCATTCTCGCCCGGATCGCCGGGCTGCTCGCCTGTCTTATCTTCGGCCTCACCATGATTCCGGCCGCGCAGGCGGCGCCCGCATACGAGGCATATCTGGATCTGCCCGCGGTCAACGGCGACGGCGCGGGCGGCGGTGGTCTGAATCCAGCTCTGCCGCTGGAGGAATCGACACTGCGCGATGCACTCGACCAGGCCAGGGCCGACGGGGTGGCGCCGAGCCGCTACGGCACACTGCTGCACCAGTATTGGCTGGTGGTCTCGACCCGCAATGCCGATATCGACCTCGCGGCCTGGGATCCGGCGCTCGGCGTCCGCGCCAATCAGCGCACCTTCAGCCAGGTCTACGTCAACTACTTCCGGTTGGCGAATCAGCATCAGGAGTACTGGTGGGCGGGGCTGGCCGGGATCGCGGGCGGCTCCTTCGCCTCGGGCTTCTTCGATCTCAGCGATATCGGCATGGTGCTCGACGCTCCGGGCATCCACCAGCTCGGCAATGCGGTCGCCGACCTATTGCGCGGCACCCCACCGGAATTGGCGGCCAAGGTGCCCGCCGATATCCGGCTGCTGGCCACCGAGGGTGAGCGGCTCAGCGCCGATGATGTCGCCTGGTACCAGACCCGGCTGATGATCATGCAGAAGCACATCTTCACCGACCTGGTCCCGATGCACGAGGCCTATGCCGCGCTCGGGATGGCTGGAATCGACGAAATGTATGCGGCCGGTGTGATCGATGCCGATATCCGCACCGCATGGCAGTCGATCGATTCCCATACCCACAGCGGCTATGTCGATGCGCTGATCCGTATGACCGACCGCGAGCAGAACCGCGTCATCGCCGACCAGTGGGATGTGACCTCGGCGGGCCGCGGCAGGCTGGGCCGGGTGCTGACCTATGTGAGCACCATGGCGGGTAAGCCCGCCGTTCCCGGCGTCCGCGCACCCGGTGTGTTCGCGCCCGCGTCCGTCAGCGCCGATATCGCCGGGCGCACGGTGTCGCTGCGCACCCCGCTGCCGGACTTCAACTGGGCCGACCGTGACACCCGCTGGACCTACATCATGGGCGATCTGGCGCCACGCCATATCGACATGGAGAGCAACCGTCCCTTCGCCGAGGTCGTACTCGGTGAATCCTTCTGGAGCAAGCTCGCACACGGCCGGATGATCGCGCGCATCCCGGATCTGATCGCCGATCTCACCACGCAGTGGCAACTCGGATAACCGCCGCGGGCGGGGTAGGTGGGACGGGTGAGACGCTTGGTGACCCCTCCCGGGTATCCTGGAACCGATATGGACGTATAGGTCTAGACCCCTGTACACGTGCTCGCCGGATCGGACCTCCGAACCGGATGCCGATTCGGACGCGGGCGCGCGCATCGACGAAGGATCTCTCGGATGCATTGCCCCTACTGCCGACACCCCGACTCGCGGGTCGTCGACTCGCGTGAGGCCGAGGAAGGTGCGGCCATCCGCCGTCGGCGTTCCTGCCCGCAGTGTGGGAGACGATTCACCACGGTCGAGACCCCGATCCTATCGGTGGTCAAGCGCAGCGGCGTCACCGAACCGTTCAGCCGCGAAAAGGTCATCCGCGGTGTGCGTCGCGCCTGCCAGGGCCGCGAGGTCGCCGAGGACGCCCTGAACCTGCTCGCCCAGCAGGTGGAGGACGCCGTGCGTGCCAAGGGTTCCCCCGAGGTCCCCAGCCACGAGGTCGGCCTGGCCATTCTCGGCCCGCTGCGCGATCTGGACGAGGTGGCCTACCTGCGTTTCGCCTCGGTCTACCGCTCCTTCACCTCTGCCGCCGATTTCGAACGAGAAATCGCCGACCTGCGCAAACATCGCGAGGAAGCGACGGTCGCGGCGAGCGCGGACTGACCATCGCGGTCAGAGACAGATGCCCGGCGGGCATGAGCAGCCGAAGCTGCCCATCGCCTGCCCAGGGCAGATGGTGACCGAGCCGGTGTCGAGTAGGCGAACCAGCTGCCGCAGCAGATCGGTGCCGGCGCGGATCGGCGCTGGCTGCGGCTCCGCTGTAGCGGTCGCCATCGGCGCGAGCGCGACGGCGCATACGGCCAGGATCGGTGCGAGAAATTTGCGCATAGCGGACACTCTTTTCGAGAATTCGCGCAAGGGCCGACGGGGACCATCGACGCGGAGTGCGGGGGTTTGCCGGCGGCCGAAATGCCCGTGCGTGCCACCATGTCCGGCGACTGTAGCCCGGTAGTGTCACCTCGTCGCGCCCCCAGAACTACCGGTACCGCTCTACTCGCGCAGAGCGCAGTAACAGCCGTCAGCGGCGGATGGCGGCGATGGCCCTTTCGATGCGCCTGGTGGAGACGGGGTAGGGGGTGCCGAGTTTTTGGGCGAAGAGGCTGACCCGGAATTCCTCGATCATCCACCAGATATCGGTGACATCGGGGGCGTGCTTGCGGATTTCGGGCAGCGCGTTGAGGAGGCGATCGTAGGCGGCGAGGGCGCGGTCGATGTCGACCATGCCCTGCCGGTCACGGACGGCGGATCCGGGCAGTGCTTCGAGGCGGGTCCGGGCGGCCTGGAGGTAGCGGGGGAGTTCGCGCAGGCGCGTGCTGCCCCATTCCGAAATGAATCCGGGGAAGACCAGGTCGTCGAGCTGCTGACGGACATCGTCGGCGATATCGCGTTCGGAGGTGTCGGCGAGGGCGGACGAAACCTGGTGCGCCCCAGCCAGCACCGGCACCACGACGCGCACGATGCGGGCGACGGCGGAGACGAATTCGGGGCGGATCCGCGCGAGCAACGCATCGAATTGGTCCGGACTGCGCACCGGGCCACCGGCGGCGGCGATCAGTTCGTCAGCGGCGGCGGCGCGGCAGTCCTCGATGAGCAGGTCGAGCGAACCGTACGGATTCTGACTCAGCGCCAGACGATCCTGCGGCGGCAGACTCGCGGTAACGGTGCGGACCGAGGTGGGCACGGCGGCCAACACCAAGGCGCGCGTGCCCGCGCGCATGGCGGCGGCCTGTTCGGCAGGGGAGCTGAGCACACGGACCGCGACACCTTCGCCCTCGGGGACCAGTGCCGGATAACCGGTGACCGTCTGTCCGGCGACCTCGCTGCGCACTGTCGGTGCGACCGTCCCGAGCGATTCCGAGGTCCACACTGTGGCGGGCGCACGCTCGGCGCCCGCGGTCGCGCGGGCGACCGAGGCGGAAACCTGCTCGGACAGTTGGGTTTTCAACTGCGTCAGGTTTTTGCCGCGCGCGAGAGTCTTGCCGGTGGCGTCGATCGCGGCGAAGGTCATGCGCAGATGGTCGGGGAGCGCGGCGGGGTCGAGATCACCTGCCGCGATGGTGACCGAACCGAGGCGCGACAGTTCCCTCGCCAGGCCGCTGCGCAGGGGTTCGGCGCGCGGGGTGAGCGCGGAGAGGGCGGCCGCGGCGAAGTCCGGTGCGGGAACGACGGTGCGGCGCAACGCCTTCGGCAGTGTCTTGATCAGTGCGGCGGCAAGTTCTTCGCGCATGCCGGGGACCAGCCAGTCGAAGCCGACGGCGCGCACGTGCGCCAGTTGTTCGACCGGGATCCGCACCGTGACACCATCATCGTCATTGCCGGGCTCGAACTGGTAGGTGAGCGGGAAGCTCAGCTCACCCTGGCGCCAGGCGTCGGGGAAGTCGGTCGGATCCAGTACCGCCGCCGTGTCATTGACCACGGTGTCGGTCGAGAAGTCCAGCAGCGCGGGGTCTTTGCGCTCGGCGGTGCGCCACCAGCTGTCGAAATGGCGCACCGAGACGATATCGGCGGGGATACGTTTGTCGTAGAACTCGAAGAGCACCTCGTCATCGACCAAGATGTCGCGGCGGCGGGCGCGATGCTCCAAATCGGCTACGTCGTCCAGGAGTTCGCGATTGCGGTGGAAGAACTCGTGCCGGGTCTGCCACTCACCCTGCACCAGGGCATGGCGGATGAACAGCTCGCGCGACAACTCCGGATCGATACGGCCGTAATCGACGGCGCGGCTGACGACCAGCGGCACGCCGTACAGCGTGACCCGCTCATAGGCCCGCGCCGCGCCGCGCTTGGACGACCAATGCGGTTCGGAGTACGTGCGTTTCACCAGATCCCCGGCGAGGCGTTCGGCCCATTCGGGTTCCACCCGCGCTGCCATCCGGCCCCAGAGCCGCGAGGTTTCGACGAGTTCCGCGGCCATCACCCAGCGCGGCGGCTTCTTGGCCAGCGAGGAGCCGGGGAAGATCATGAACTTGGCATTGCGGGCGCCGAGGAATTCGCGCGATTCGGCCTCGCGGACGCCGATGTGGGAGAGCATGCCTGCCAGCAGTGCCTGGTGAATGGAGGTCGAATCCCATGGGGTGCCATCGTTTTCGAGTGCTGCTGTCTGTGGTGTGGCATCGGCACCACGGCCGCCTCGCGTCGCCGGGAGTTTCGATGGGGCGCTACCGCGCGTGCGACCGACACCGCGGCGGTTCGCGCCAGCGCCGGATGAATCCGTGCCGGACGAGTCGGGGTCGCGCTTCCCGCGCTGTCCACGGCTCGAATCTCCGCCGTTCGCCCGGGCGGGGGCGGAACTGTCTCGGCCGCCGGATCGTCCACGGTGCGAGCCGGTTTCGTCCCCCTCCGAGCCTTCGCCCGACGTCGACCACCCGAGTCCACGGGTGATGGTCCGCAACTGCCCGTGCAGATCCTGCCACTCCCGGATCCGCAGGTAGTGCAGGAACTCCTCGCGGCACATGCGCCGGAACTGATTGGACGACAGCGACTTCCGCTGCTCGGTCAGGTACTCCCACAACCGTAGGTAGGCAAGGAAATCCGAGCCCTCGACCACGAACCGCGCGTGCTTGGTATCGGCGGCTTGCTGATGGTCGGCGGGCCGCTCGCGCACATCTTGGATCGACAGCGCGGCGACAATGATCAGGGCATCGGCCAGACAGCCGTTCCGGTGCGCCTCGACGAGCATCCGCGCCATCCGTGGATCGACAGGCAGCTGCGCCATCTCGCGACCGGTGGGAGTGAGCGTCAACGTCGCATCGGACCGTACGTCCGCAGATTCGTCAGGTCGGATCTGTTTGTCCGCAACGCTATCGGCGCCGCGCCGTCCTCGAGTAGTGCTGGTGCTCGCCTCCTCGATATCGTCCGGTCCAGCGCCGCGCCGCGCGGGTGTCGCGACGGCGCGCGACGCGAGTGCGCCCAATTCCTCCAGCAGCGCGATACCGTCTCGGATCGCCCTGCGATCGGGCGCCTCCACGAACGGGAACTTCTCGATATCGCCGAGGCCGAGTGCGGTCATCTGCAGGATGACGGCGGCCAGATTGGTCCGCAGGATCTCCGGTTCGGTGAAGGCAGGCCGGGATTCGAAATCGTCCTCGGAGTACAGCCGAATGCAGATGCCGTCGGCGACACGGCCGCAGCGTCCGGCGCGCTGGCGGGCCGAGGCCTGGGACACCTCTTCGATGGGGAGGCGCTGCACCTTGGTGCGCATCGAGTAGCGGGAGATGCGCGCGGTACCCGGGTCGACGACGTACCGGATGCCGGGGACGGTCAGCGAGGTCTCGGCGACGTTGGTGGCCAATACGACTCGTCGCCCGGGATGCGGGGCGAATACCCGATGCTGTTCGGCCGTCGAGAGGCGGGCGTAGAGCGGCAGGATTTCGGTGCGCGGAATCTTCAAGTCGCGCAATGCGTCCGCGGCGTCACGGATCTCGCGTTCACCGGATAGGAACACCAGCACATCGCCGTCGCCCTCGGCGAACAGTTCGCGCACCGCGTCACCGATGGCGTCGACCGGGTCGCGATCCACGATCCGGGTGTCCTCGTCGTCGTCATCGCTGGCGCCGGGTAGTTCCAGCGATAGCGGCCGGTACCGGATCTCCACCGGATAGGACCGACCGGAAACCTCGACAATTGGTGCGGGAGTGGCCGATTCGTCCTCTGTTTGCTTGCCGAAGTGCCGCGCGAACAACTCCGGATCAATGGTCGCCGAGGTGATGATCACCTTGAGATCCGGTCTGCGCGGGAGCAATTGCTTCAGATAGCCGAGCAGGAAGTCGATATTGAGGCTGCGCTCGTGCGCTTCGTCGATAATGATCGTGTCGTAGCGGCGCAACAGTCGGTCGCGCTGGATTTCAGCGAGCAGGATGCCGTCGGTCATCAACTTGATGAGCGTGCGATCGGAGGCTTGATCGGTGAAACGCACGGTGTAGCCGACGACGTCGCCCAGTTCGGTGCCCAACTCTTCGGCGATGCGTTCGGCGACGGTGCGTGCAGCCAGTCGTCGTGGCTGGGTATGCCCGATCGTGCCGCGAATGCCCCGGCCGAGCTCCAGACAGATCTTCGGAATCTGGGTGGTCTTACCCGATCCGGTCTCGCCCGCGACGATTACGACCTGGTTCTCCATGATCGCCTTGGCGATATCCTCGCGGCGCGCGGAGACGGGTAGCTGCTCGGGATAGCGGATTGCGGGTACTGCGACGCGGCGAGCCTCGACGCGCTGCTCGGCCGCCGCTATCTCTGCCGCGATGTCGGTGAGATCGCCGCCGCGGGCCCGGTCCAGGCTTCGGCGCAACCGGTGTTCATCGCGGAGCGTTACGGCGGCCAGGCGGGTCCGGAGCTCGCGGAGATTCGCGTCGGCTGTCCTGGTCATTGCGTTCACCAGGGTAGCGAAACCGGCGCGTCGAATCCGAGGCGGGCGTGAGCATCCGATGAGCACACCGGTAACCGATCTGGCGACACCGTGCTGCCGACCGGTTCGGTTCACTGATCGCAGCGGTCCTGATGTGGGAAGACTGGTCATGCTCACCGGCGTCTTCGCCCTGCTCGCGGTCGCCGTCGCCGCCCTCGGTGCGCTGGTCGACCGCCGTCACGACCTCGATCAGCGCGACTGGTCCGCTCCTGATCGGGCATGACGGAATCCGGATGCGATGAGCGCGAGCGCCGGGATCAGCAGCCCGACGACCGCGATCCACACTGTCCACCGAATGCCCAGCCAGGCGGCGAGCACGCCGCCGATCGGTGCGCCGATCACGATCGCGGCTCGGTTCAACGAGCGCATGGTCGCATTCATCCGGCCGAGCAGACGGTCGGGTGTGACGGATTGGCGGTAGCCCATTTCGAGCGGACTGTCGACACCGATGGAGACGCCGAAGAGGAACTGCGCAGTGCACAGCAGCGTCAGACCGGTAACTCCGTTGTGCGCCAAGGGGATCAGCGCATATCCCGCTGGCGTCAGCCACCGGCCGGCGATGATGGTCGGACCGATCCCGAACCGTCGACCGGCGCGGTCGGCGACCGATGATCCGGCCACCGCACCAACACCACCGAGTGCGAAGGTCAGTCCGAGGGCAGCCGCGTCGAAGCCGAGTTCGTCGATCACGAAGAGCACGTACACCGTCGACACCATCGCACTGCCGAAGAACCACCCGTGCGAGGCGAGGGCGAGCGGGCCGAGCATGCGATGCCCGTACACCCACGTCAGCCCTTCCCGCAGTTCCCTGCGCAGATTCCGGTGTTCAGGCGGACCGGACCGCTCGGCGACTCGCAGCCGCGCCACGATCAGCCCGGAGATCAGATACGACACCGCGTCCACCATGATCGCCAGGGGTGCACCGACGATCCGGATCAGCCAGCCGCCGATGACCGGGCCGCAGGTCTGCGCCACCGCCGAAGACTGTTCGAGCCGAGCGTTGGCGGGAGTGAGCAATTCCGGTGGCACCAGAGTCGGCAGAAACGACTGGTGCGCGGCGTCATAGGCCAGTGACACCGTGCCGAACACCAGCACGACCGCGATCAACAACGGCATGCTCAGGACGTCCATCGCCGCCGACAACGGGATGAGCGCGAGCAAACCCGCCCGCACCAGATCGGCGACCACCAGGACCGGCCGCCGCCGATACCGATCGACGAGCACTCCGGCGATCAACCCGAACAGCAGATACGGCAGCCAGCGCGCGGCCCCCAGCACTCCGAGCTCGATGGGCGATGCCCGCAGGGTCTGGACCGCGAGCACCTGCAGCGCCAGCGCGGTGATGTAGGTGCCGACCATCGACAAGCTGTCGGCGGACCAGAACCACAAGAATCCGGTGGATGACAGCAGCGGATACCGGGCTCGAACAGGTTCGCCGGTCGTCACGTTCATCCCCCGATAGTCGGCCCCAGGCTACTTCGGGGTCGGCCAGATCCGTTGGAGGCGTGCGGCTTCCGTATCGGCTTGGGCGAATCCGGCTCGGAAGGAAGGTATCCGAAGATGGTGTGCAACATGCTCTCCACCGCCGCGATGGTCCGATCCGACAAGGTCTGCGGCAACCTCATGGTCGACGTGAACCCCTCCGACGCCACACTCGTGGACCGGGTACGCCGCATCGTCGCCCAGGGCCACCAGCGTCGACCTCGCCGCCGCCGCATCGTTGCTCGACACGGCCGATGGACGCGCGAAAACCGCCATAGTCATGCGTCTGGCCGGTGTTGAGGCCCGGACGGCACGCAAGCTGCTGGACGCCGCGAACGGCTATATCGGCGCCGCCATCCGCGGTGCCGGCCAGGCAAACCGCAACGAAGGTCTCCGGTAGACCGACCGGCCTCGATATCGCCGCCTCATCCGGACCGATGATCGAGCTGGCGAAGTACGGTGCGTCACTACCAATAGGCCACTGTCCTACGTCGAGCACGACAGTTGTATTTCGGTGTGTTGTAATCGTTTTGCTGGGGCAGCCTTCGTGGTGCCTCATGTGGTGTTGCGCCGAGCGGCCCCGCCCGGAGAGGGACCGGGCGGGGCCGAGAATGGCGGCGAAGTGTTTGTTCACCTACTCACTTGGGCGGCTGTGGCTGGTTCGGCATCGGCGAGTTGATGGTCGTGAAGTACTGGACAACGGCCATGATCGCAATGGGGGCGGCCACCAGTAGCTGACCGGCCAGGGTGCCGAGGGCGCCCAGGGCGACGACGCCGCCGAGGCAGCCGATGGCGGCGGCCGGGATGAACGCACCGAACAGGCCGACGATGGTGGCCGACGCTACCGTCGCACCCGCGATACCGCCGAGGACACAGCCGACGGCGCCGCCACCGATGCCACCGATGATCGCGCCGAGTTGCGCGCCGGTGAGGATGGTGCTGGTCAAGCGGGCCCAAGCGACCTGCTCACGCTCGTACTCGTTCCGCCATGGCGCCTTGTCCTCGTACGGGAGCGCAACTGGCTTGTATGCGGCGTGCTGGAGGTCGAATTGCGGGGTCAGGGTCGCGGTGTGGTCCTGGATCTGCGCCGCGATCGGGAACTCGAATTCGTCGACGCGGAACTTCAGTTCGGTGCCTGCGAGCACGGTGCCGTTCCCGGCCTTGATCTTGAACACACCGTCCTCGACGGCCATCGAGCCGGCGTCGATCTCGACAATCGTGGATTTCTCGGTGACCGACGTGGTGAAGTCGATATCGCCCGTGTCGTGGGTGGGCGTGGCATTGACGGTGCCTGTTGTGATGCTGAGTGCGGTCGTGACCAGCGCGGTCGTCGTCGCGAACTTCTTGAATTTCATGGAGTGAATCCTCATCAGGACTGATGGACAGCTTCGCCAGTCGTGTTCTCCGAACACGTTCGACGAAAGATTGCAGGAGAAATAGGTGGTGCGGGTCGGCGGTCGTGCGCCGATGCCGACCAGGTTCCGCGTAATCTCCGCCGTGGAATCCGGTCAGCGTGCCCGTGTCGGGTCAACGTCGAAATATCATGGGACTCCTCATCTTTCGGAGGACAGGTCGGAAGCGATCGGAATCGGCCGCCGCATATTCAGCAGAACGAGTCTTCGTCCTCGACGATGGGCCGGATTTACGACAACCGGTGCCCGCGAAATCGCCGTTATTTTGTGCTGCACCTTGTCGGGCGCACTCAGATCACGACGCCGCCGTTTGCGCTGAGAACCTGACCGACGAAGTAGTGGGCATCTCCGGCCAGGTAGACGGCAAGAGATGCGTATTCTTCGGGTTTGCCGAGACGGCCGAGCGGAATCATCTGGTAGAGACAGGCTTTCTGCTCATCGGTCGCGTTGGCGAGATACTCCTCGAAGGGAGGTGTCAGGACAGCGCCGCAGGCGATGGCGTTCACGTAGATGTTCGCCCCGGCGACGTCCAGGCCGACCGTCTTCGTGAGACTGGCCACCGCGGCCTTGCTGGCGGAGTATCCGGGGCTGTGGGTACTGGCCGCTGAGACACCCGCGACGGAGGTGATGTTGATGATCTTGCCGTACCGCTGCGGCTCCATGAACTTCAATGCCTCACGGGTGCAATAGAACACCCCATGAACGTTGACGTCCCACCATTTGAGCCAGTCGTCATCGTGGAGGCTGCTGGTGATGCCGAGGGACCTGCGGGGCACGGGTGTGGTCAGGTAGGCGTAATGCTTGTTTCTCCGCTCGGTCTCCTCAGCGGAGTCCGGAACCCGGGCGGCGTTGTTGACCAGGATGTGTACCGTGCCGAACTGCTCGCCTGCCTGGGAGAACATCTGCGCGACGTCTCGGCTGGACGAGACGTCGCAGCGCACCGGAAGACACTGTCTGCCCAGTGCCTCGATCTGCTCGGCCACACCGTGCATCGGGTCCTCTTGGATGTCGCACAGGACGATGTCCGCGCCTTCCTTCGCCATCGCCACGGCAATGGACTTGCCCAGGCCTTGGGCCGCACCGGTGATCACCGCAACCTTGTTCTGAAGTTGCATGGCGTACTCCCTCCATATGGGGTGTGGACAAACAGTGGATGCTGTCGAACTACTGCTGGTTGGCAGTAACGTGGTCGAGCCGGATCAGCGGCGTCCGCGCGTCTGGATGAGTTCGCGTTTGAGGATTTTTCCGGTGGCGGTCATCGGCAGCGATTCGACGAACTCGATCTCGCGGGGGTACTTGTAGCCGGCCATCTCTTCCTTGGCCCACGCGATCAGGGTGTCGGTGGTGACGCTGGCGTGGGGTTCGAGAATGACGAAGGCTTTCACCTCCTCGCCATGGCTTTCGTGCGGCACTCCGACTACCGCGGCGAGGGAGACAGCCTCGTGGGTCATCAACACCTCTTCGACTTCGCGCGGGTAGACGTTGAACCCTCCGCGCACGATCATGTCCTTGGCGCGATCGACGATGTAGTAGAAGCCGTCCTGGTCCATGTGGGCGAGGTCGCCGGTACGAAACCAGCTGTCGTGCATGACCTGAGCGGTGGCGTCCGGCCTGCCGTGGTAGCCCTTCATGATGTTGTGACCGCGTAGGGCGATCTCACCGACGTGATGGGGCCCGGTTACGGTGTTCCACGCCTCGTCGATGAGTCTGGCCTCGACGCCCCAGACCGGTACGCCGATCGACCCTGGCCTCGGGGGCCGTTCAGGGTCTCCGGCGATGGCCAAGGGCGAGGTCTCCGACAGTCCGTATCCTTCGCAGATCTGGATCCCGAAGTGTTGGTTGAATTGGGTGAGGGTTTCTACGGGCAGGGCTGCGCCACCGGAGATGGCCAGCCGCATGTTCTGTGCGATCCGGTCGACGTCGATGCCGTCGTCGAGCGCTCCGAGCAGACTCCAGTACATGGTCGGCACTCCGGCGAAGACGGTGATGCGTTCGCGTTCCATCAGCGCCAGTGCGGCTCGCGCATCGAATCTGGGAAGCAGTACCAGCGTTGCGCCGACCGAAAATCCGGCATTGAGGTTGATCGTCTGTCCGAATGAATGAAACAGCGGCAAAGTCAGCAGGTGGGTGTCGTGGCGGGTCGGGTCGCTACTGAAGAGCCGGTTGGCGGCCAGTGCATTGATCGTCATGTTGGCGTGGGTGAGTTCGGCGCCCTTCGGCTTGCCGGTTGTTCCACTGGTGTAGAGGATGACCGCGGTATCACCGAGTTCGCGTGTCGCGGTGTCGAACTCGGCCGGTTGACCTTCGAGGGCCCCGGCCAAGGTCTCGACATCGGGAATCGCCGGATCGGTGCTCGAGTCGGTGGTGATGAGGAGCATTTCCCGGCATCCGGGAGTCTGATCGAAGCCGGCGCGGCCATACACTCCCATGGGCAGCTCGGGGGTTCCCTCGAAGCACACGTACACCTGCGCGTCGGAATCGGCGAGGTGGTAGTCGATTTCACGTTCCCTGAGCAGAACATTGAGCGGTACGACCACCGCGCCTGCCTTGAGGATCCCGTAGTAGACGATGGGGAACTGTGGCAGGTTCGGGCACGACAGCGCGACCTTGTCGCCGGGTGCGACGCCACGGGAGACCAGGAGGTTTGCCACCTGGTTGGCGTAGCGGTCCACCTGTGCGTAGGTCAGCCGTTCGTCACCGAATACCAGAGCATCACGGTCGGGGTAGCGGCGGGCGGAGTCTTCGAGAAGTACAGACAAGTTGAGCACGGGTCTCATTTCCTTGTTCGATCGGAACAGCTTCCAAGAGCGGGGGTTTCGATCGCATCCGGCAATGGATGGTCGAAACGATGTCGAGGTTCGACGTGCCCGGGCGTGTCCCCGCGCGGCGACGTCCGCGGGCCTGCGTCGATCACGTCCTGGAGCAGCTCTTCGGCCAATGGCCAATACCCGAATCCAGAAGCCGGATTCAGGTGCCCCACCCGACCGAGATCGACCAAGCGACTGCCCCACATCTCGGCCATACCTGCGACGCGTCGGTAGCAGGCCAAGGGGTCGTTGGTGCTTGCGGCAACGACGCTGCGAAACGGCAGGCGTCGTCTCGGGATCGGGTTCCAGCCGTTGCGGTTCAACTCCTCGGTCGAGGGGTAGCCCTGCGGCAGTGGCAATTCGAAGTCCGGCGGGGTGGCCAGCAACGCTCCCAGGATGGGGCGGGTGGGGTGTTGGGCCCAGTGGGCGGCGACGAGGACGCCGGCGCTGTGGGCGACCAGCACGACGGGCCCGGAGATTTCGTGCAGGGTGGTGTCGAGCTCGTCCACCTGGGCCCAGCGGCTGAGCTTGTCGCGTGCCAGCGGCGGCACCGTACACACGTTGTCGAGTTTCCGGGAGAGCTGGGTCTGCCAGTGCTCGGCGTCATGATCACCTAGACCCGGGACAATCACCACGGTCGGTGAGGCGATGCTGTTCACGATCGACTCCAATTCAGTGCGGTGGGCAGTGCGGTGTGGGTGAGCTCGGCGTAATGATTCGCCCGAGCTCGAGGGGCTGAGGCGATCGCCGAGCAGGTGCTGCAAGTGATCGGCGGTGGTGGGGGCGAGACCCGGGCCGAGAATCACGGTCTTGCAGATGGTGGCGGCTTCGAGGGATCGGATCAGTGCGGTGCGGTCCCGGCGATTGCGCTGACCTTGGCCAGTCCGGCGGGGTACAGGCGGCGGCCGAGCAGCAGTGCGGCGAGGGCACCGAGATAGACGAGGGGGGTCAGTCGCAGGGCGGTGGCCAGGCCGAATCGGTCGGCAAGGATGCCTACGACCATCGGGCCCAGTGCGATGCCGAGTAGGTTGTTGGCCAATATTGCGGCGCCGAACGCCGAGGCGCGCACGCTGGGGTGGGTGAGGTCGGCGACGAGTGCGGTCATCGGTCCGGATGAGCCGGCGCAGACGAAGGCTCCGGCCCCCAGTAGGGCGAACTGCAGCATTCCGGCTGCGACGGTGAATCCCGCGAGTAACAGGACGGCCGAGGCGGTGCAGTAGGCGGCTGCGACGACCCATTTGCGGACCGGGTGGCGGTTGCTGACGCGGTCGGTCACGATGCCGCAAACGATCATCCCGATGCCCATGAGGACGATGAACAGCGCCGCGGTCGTTCCCGCCTGATCGGGGGCCATGCCGTGGTACCGGTTGAAGTAGCTCGGCAGCCAGAGCATGAGGACAGCGGTGACGAACATCGGGAGTCCGCTGCCGACGTAGACGCACACCAGTGCGGGGTTGGTGATCAGGGTCGACAGTGGGGCTCGGTATCCATCCGGTGCGGTCGGTTCCTCGACGGTGTTGGGGACTCGGTAGCGAGCGAGTCTGCCTTCGGTGACGAGGGCCCGAAACAGCGCGACCAGGAGCAGGCCGAGGATCGCCATCGCCGCAAATGCCCAGCGCCAGCTCGTGTGGACGGCGATGACGCCGCCGAGTGCGACGCCCACCACGGAGCCGAAGGAGGCTCCGGCGAGGAAGATGCCACTGATGGTGGATCGCAGGCGCGGTGCGAAGACGGTGAGGACCACGGCCAGACCCACGCTGCTGTAGGCGGCCTCGCCGACGCCGACGAGTAAGCGGGCACCGAGCATTTGGCCGTAGTTGGTGGCAACGGCGCACAGCAGTGTTGCCGCACTCCAGATCGTCGCCATCGCGACAAGGCTCTTGATTCGTCCCCATCGGTCGGCCAGCAGCGATATGGGAAGCGCCAGCAGGCCGACCATGAAGGCGACGACGCTGTTGAGCGAGGCGAGCTCGGAGTCCGACAGGGCCCATTCGGTTTTCAGGAGCGGGAAGACGGCGCTGAGAACCTGACGAGACATGTAGTCCGACAACAGCAGCCCGAAGACCAGGGCTAGGACGCCCCACGGATAGACGCGAGTTCTTCCGTTCGCGGTGTTCTGGATGGTCGTCGCGGGGTCGATCGCGGTGGTGTGCAGACCCATGGTGACTCCTATGGGCAAATGGAGCTGGGGCGATACCTGGCAGGGGTAAACGCGGAGGGGCGGGGGCGCGGAACTGTGCGGTCCGCGCCCCCTGATCGGGAAGAGGTCACACCAGGTGACGGTCAGGCGTGGTGGAGGAAGCCGAGCTGACCCGGCCGGCGGTTAGGGGCGAAGCCGATCTTGGCCAAAGCGTCGTCGGTGTCGGTGTAGGTCTCGTCGAGCCGGTAGATTTCGCGCGATTCCTTACAGGTGGCCACCTGGCGGCCGAGTTCGTCGGCGATGCGGACCATCTGCTCGACCTGCTCGACCGAGGTCCGGCGCTCGCCCTTGCGGCCCCACAGGTTGTCCTCGATGCCCACACGCACGTGCTGTCCCAGCGCCATGGCGATCGTGCACATCGGGGTGACATTGCGCATGATCGATTCGATGGTCAGGACGGCCCCGTCAGGGGTGCGGCGGATGAACTCGATCAGATCGGCCGGATGCACACCGGCGGCGCCGCCGCCGATCGCAACGTAGTTCAGTACCAGAGGGCCGGTGTACAGGCCACGGCGGATCAGCCGCTCGACGGTCTCCAGGGACGGCACGTGCCCGAGCATGAAGGCCGGCTGGATGCCGGCCTCGGTAAGGCGACGCAGATGCTCGATGTAGAAATCAGGGCCTGCCTCAACAGTCATGTCCCGGTAGGCCTTGTAGATCTCCGGGTTCTGGAACGACGTTCCGGCGATGTCGTCCTCGGTCATCAACTCCACCACGTTCATCTGACTGGTGTTGATGGCGATGGTCACCTGGTCGGGCTTGGGGTCGAGTTCGGCCAGCATGTGGCGTGTGTCGTAGGACAGCCACTGCGCGGCGTCCCCGTCTTTGGGCGGGGCGAAGGAGATCGATCCGCCGACCTGCAGGATCATCTCCGGCACTGCCGCACGGAGCCGAGCGAGCATCTCGTTGAACATCTCTAGGCGCTTGGAGCCACGCCCGTCTTCTTCCCGTACGTGTATGTGCAGCACCTGGGCGCCCGCGTTGTAGCAGTCGACGGCCTTCTGGATCTGCTCGTCCATGGTCACCGGGATATCGTCGGAATCGCCCGGAAGGAACTCCGGTCCGTAGGGGGCGACCTGAATGACGAGCTTTTCCTGGGTTTCAGGAAGCAGGGAATCGTCGAGGTAATGCATGATCTTCTTTCTGTTCGATGGATCGGTTTCTAGGACGTGATCTACTCGGCGCCGCGGCCCTGGCGTTCGGACGCACGGCGTTCGAACGCGGCCAACTCCTCGGCCAGCAGCGGCGCGCCGAGGTTGCAGGAGTGAATGCCCAGCACACTGACCATCTCGAGCACGGTGAGGATTTCCTCACGGGTCACGCCGAGCTCGAGGGCTGCGCGAATGTGACGGCGCACCCCGGGCGCGTACATGTGCGTGCAGGCGGCGTCGATGGCAATGCAGAGCAGTTCGAAGAACTGCGGGGTGAACACACCCCGCCGGAGCGGAGTGGTTGCCATCGTCATGAACTGCTCGGTCCACTCCGGATCCCACTCGTGCATCTGATCCCACAGGGGGTTCCATGCGCCCTGCTGGCGCATGCGGTCCACCGTCGGGGTGCCGGTGTGCGGACCGGTAGGGGTAGGGCTGATGTGCTGGACGGTCATGGCATCAACTCCGTAAACGTCGCGTGAACAAACGCGGGATTGGTCGTGATGCGGATCACGGTATCGGAGAACCAGTTGCTATTCTTTACCTGTTGGGACACATATCTTGACATTCTGGGACAGGCGGATATGCAATATTTCGTGCGCAGCGCCGTGCTCAACGGCTACGTCGAACTCGTGCTCGAGTTGGGGCAGGACCCGTCATCGCTGATGCGCACGGCCGGGATCGATCCGGCCGCCGTCGCGGCAATGGGCGGATGGCTGCCGGCGGAAGCGGTCAACCGGCTGTTCGACCTGTCCGCGGCCGGGACGGGCTGCGAGCACTTCGGCCTTCGCCTGGCAGCCGCCCGCGCGATGTCCAATCTCGGACCGGTGGCGTTGGTTGCCCGCGA
The DNA here is from genome assembly GCF_050946365.1 of Nocardia sp. CA-107356. Taxonomy (NCBI): domain Bacteria; kingdom Bacillati; phylum Actinomycetota; class Actinomycetes; order Mycobacteriales; family Nocardiaceae; genus Nocardia; species Nocardia sp. CA-107356. The sequence continues at coordinate 3,214,605 of NZ_CP191992.1, forward strand.
GGAACCGGACGTGCGCAGCGCGCTGAGTGTGGTGGTCCGGCATGTCAACCTGCACAACGAGGCCCTACAGGCCCGGCTGATCGAGAAGAACGGCCTGGCTACCGTAGAGGTCGCCGCCGCCTCGGGTATCCACCTCGGCCGTCAAAGCGCGGAAATCGCCGTGACGGTGATCTACGGTCTGCTGCGCGAATTCCTCCACGACGACTGGCAGCCACTGACGGTGTGTTTCACCCACGATGCTCCGGCGGACCTAGAGATCCATCACCGCGTCCTCGGCCCGGAGGTGCAATTCGGGCACACCTTCAACGGGATCGTTCTCTACGCACGCGACCTCGACGCTGCCAACGCGATGTCCGATCCGCTGCTTCGGCCCTACACCCGCCAGTACCTCGAATCGCTGCTACCACGGCAAAGCACCCCCACCACCACCGATCGCGTCCGTAGCATGATCGAATCGCTACTGCCCACCGGACGATGCTCGAGCACGTACGTCGCCCGAAGCCTCGACATGGACCGGCGCACCCTGCACCGCCACCTGACTCGCTCCGGCGAAACGTTCACCTCGCTGGTCGATTCGGTACGCATCGACCTGGCCCGCCGCTACGTCGCTCGCCACGACCGGACGCTGACCGAGATCGCCGAGGAATTGGGCTTTTCGGCCCTCAGTTCGTTCTCCCGCTGGTTCAGCGACCGCTTCGGCTGCAGCCCGAAAACTTGGACGCCGGTCGAGTCCACCTCACCCACCGGCCGGCACCTCCTCGCAGGAGCGCATCAACCACTACGGCCGCTCCCAGGTGCTGACCTCGCCTGATTCTCGGATTCCACCGCCACAAGGGAACGGTCCGGGCTGTTCAAGGATCAGTACTCCATCGGCACGACACCCCATCCGCGCTACAGGAAGCCTCACCGACCGGCCGGAGCACGATCTAACCCTATGAGTCGAACAACACTCCAGGCGTTGGAAGTACTCACCGACCGGCGGCGCGGCGACCAGCCCCCGACCGGTCAAAGGCTCGCTGATCAACTCTGATCAGGCGGTGCCTTCGCCTTCGCTGCGATCAGTGCGGCGGCTATCGGCGGGCTCGCCAGTTGGGCGGTCAGGCAGTCTGCGTGCGGAATCGGCGCCGGTAGGCCGCAGGAGTGCAGATACGGCAGCCAGCGCGCGGCCCCCAGCACTCCGAGCTCGATGGGCGATGCCCGCAGCGTCTGGACCGCGAGCGCGGTGATGTAGGTGCCGACCATCGACAAGCTGTCGGCGGACCAGAACCACAAGAATCCGGTGGATGACAGCAGCGGATACCGGGCTCGAACAGGTTCGCCGGTCGTCACGTTCATCCCCCGATAGTCGGCCCCAGGCTACTTCGGGGTAGGCCAGATCCGTTGGAGGCGTGCGGCTTCCGTATCGGCTTGGGCGAATCCGGCTCGGAAGGACGGTATCCAGTGTGCGCGGTCGTGCAGGTCGGCTCCGAAGGCATCGACCGATCGTTCGTCGGGGGTGATCAGCAGTGACTCCGCAGGCCGCGCGGATTGCAGTTCTGCGGCGAGATCGGTGTCCGGAAACAGGTGTGCCAGTGGATGAATGGTGACGAGAAGTTCGGCTCCGGCGGCCAGATCCGCATTCGTGGCGGAGTGCATGCCGCCGTCCATGTAGCGACTGTCGCCGATGGTCATGGGCGGGTAGACGCCTGGCATCGCCCGACTGGCGACGACAACGTCCGCCAGCGGGGCCGCGTCGCGTCGATCGAAGACTCGGCGCTGGCCCCAGCGGGCGTCGACGGCGACAACCCGCAACCGGTCGGGCCACTGTGCCGTGCCGATCAGGGTTCGCATGCGCTCGGCATGTTCCGCATCGTCTTCGGCGCTCATCTCGAGCGCGATCTCCCCGACCCGTCGACGCTTCAGCTCCGGTGTCGTTTCGCTATCGCCGAGGACCGCGAACACCCGGCCGAGTGTTCGCGGGTCGGGCGCGGGTGGTTGCGGGGTGGACGGCGGAGGCTGGCGGGGTTCGGCGAGTTCGCCCGGATCTCGTTCGGAAGCCAGCACCGCGCCGACGATCGCGCCCGCGGAGGTGCCGACGATCAGGTCGGCGGCGGCGAGGTCGATGCCGTGCTCGCGCAAGCCGGCGGCCAGACCGGCCATCCAGGCGGTTCCGACGACGCCACCGGCGCCCAATACCAGGGCACGGTTCGGAAACTGTTCCACGGCACCGACATTACTGTTCGGTCGAGTGGCGGCTGGCTCCGCGCGCAGCTACCTCTGGGACGGACAGAGGTGGGTGGCTGACGTCGCGCATCCGATCATGCCTATCGTGATGATCGTGGACCGGGCGCTCACACCGGTCGCGCTGGGCGTTTCCGGGCGGCTGATCGCGGGCTGGCCGGTCTACCCGCTCGGCTGCGGTGCATCTACCCGTCCGTGGGCCGATCGTCGACTGGTATCCGTACCTGTTCGGCGATCCGCGCCACCAGGGTTATGTGCCGATGACGATCGGCTGGTGCTGGTCATCGGGTTCGTCTATTCGCCTCGCGGTGGTCGCGCTCGGCGAATCGAGCAGCCGCTGGCGCGATGCGGACGAGCTGGACGACGAAGTGACGTGGTTGTCGAGGTAAAGGTGGTTGATATGGGTGCGCTATGGCATGGGTTCGCCGATATGGGCGCCGTCGAACGCGACGGTGCGTTCGTCGTCGCGCGCGGTTCGGGTGCCTATATCTACGACCAGGCGGGTACCAGGTATCTGGACGCGACGGCCGGACTGTGGTTCACCAATGTCGGGCACGGTCGCGCCGAGATCGCCGACGCGGTCGCCGAACAATTGCGCACGGTCGCGCACTACTCGAACTTCGGTGATTTCGCCGGACCCGCCACCCAAGAATTGGCGGAGCAGCTCGCGAGCATCGCACCGGTGCCCGGCAGCAAGATCTTCTTCACCTCCGGCGGCTCGGATTCGGTGGACACCGCCGCGAAACTCGCCCGCCGCTATTGGCACGAGTTGGGTCGCCCGGATAAGACGATTGTGGTCGGACGCCAGCGCGCGTATCACGGAATGCATGTCGCGGGAACGGCTTTGGCGGGTATCCCGGTCAACCGGGAGGGCTATGGCGAGCTGATGGCCGATGCGCGCACCGTCGAATGGGACGATGCGAAGGCGCTGCTCGCGCTCATCGAGGAGATCGGTGCGGAGCGCATCGCCGCGTTCTTCTGCGAACCCATCATCGGCGCGGGCGGGGTGTACCTTCCGCCGGAGGGCTACCTCGCCGAAGTGCGCCGCATCTGCCGCGACCACGACATCCTCTTCGTCATCGACGAGGTCGTCACCGGCTTCGGTCGCATCGGCGGATCCTGGTTCGCCGCAACCCGTTTCGACCTCGAACCCGACCTCATGACCACCGCGAAGGGTCTCACCTCCGGCTACATCCCCATGGGCGCGGTCTTCATCGCCCCCCACATCGCCGCCCCCTTCTTCAGCGGCGGCGTCTGGTGGCGGCACGGCTACACCTACGGCGGCCACGCCGGAGCCGCCGCCGCAGCCCTGGCCAACCTCGCGATCGTCGAACGCGAGGGTCTGCTCGACGAGGCGAAGCGCCTGGAATCCACCCTGCACGAAAAGCTCGCCCCGCTCGCAGATCACCCACGAGTCGCCGAGGTCCGCAGCGGTCTCGGCGCGGTCGCCGCGATCCAGCTCGCCGACCCTTCCGAAGCGCTACCTTTCGTGAAAACCCTACGGGAGTACGGCATCTCAGGACGTGCGGCGGGCCAGGGCGCAATGCAGATCTCACCGTCATTCGTGATGACCGACGACCAGGTCGACGAGCTCGTCGAGGGCTTCACCCGCGCCCTGGGCTGAGCCGCGCGCTGCGGGTTGGGGTGCTTCAAGTCCCGCTTCGCCCACAGATGTAAAACATGAAAGCCGCAGGTCAGGGAGTGTTCTATCTGGTCTGCGGTCTTTCGTCAACAGGATTTGTTGACTGGGATGTTGACCGGGATCGTCGGTTGGTGTTCACAATCGTTTTCGGTCAAGGGGGGACAACTCCCATTTCAGTTCGACCGCTGTGAAAACGCCTGGTAGTCGATTGTTTTGGTGCTCGGCGCACAGGGATGGTCGAGGTCGCGGGTTTGCGGATCGCCCTGGGGGAGAAGGGGGTTCGGAAGCACTCCCGACCCCGTGTGTGAGCGGAGCAGGTCTTTGCCCGTGCTGCTGCAGCCTCGAGCGTGTCCAGAATGTGGATAGCGCTCGCGCGGGCGTGGGAGGTGATGTCTACCGGCCCTTGCTTTTCGGCTTGTTCGAGCAATGTACGGGCGTCGATTTCGATCCCGGGACACTGATGACGGTTCCGGTCCGGGAGGACGTGGCAAGCGCGGCCGGCTACCACGATTCGATCAGCGGGACATCATGCTCGCGCCGCTGCCATTCCTCGGTGAGGCGACCGAGTCGGTCCGCTGCGGCGATGCCGCGCACGCCTGCGATCCTGTCGTCACGGACCTCCAGGATCACGACGCCCAGCACCCGGTCGTCGAGCGTGGCGAGCATGGCCGGGCAGCCGTTGACCACGACGGCATGGATCGAGGGCGAGCCACCGGCGAGTCTCCGCTTGGCCGGAGTCGGTTTGAAGCCGGCCCGCACCGCGCTGGCGATCCGCTCCGGGGTCGAATACCGGATCAGCTTCTCGGCCAGCCCCAGCCCGGCGCCGTCGGAGATGCCGGTCGCGTCGTCGGTCAGCAGCGCCACCAGCCGTTCGGTCCGGCCCGAGGAGGCGGCATCGACGAACGCCTCGACGATTCGACGCGCGGAGGCATGGTCGATGTCAGTGCCGTTGCCAGCGGCGGCGATTCGACGCCGGGCTCGGTGGGTGTGTTGCTGACTCCCGGACTCGGTGATGCCAAGAATCTCGGCTATCTCGGCGTGGCTGTACGCAAAGGCCTCGTGCAGCACGTAAACGGCCCGTTCGATCGGCGACAGACGCTCCATGAGGGTCAGCACCGCCAGGGTCACCGATTCGCGCTGCTCGACTGTGTCGGCCGGGCCCAGCATCGGGTCGCCGTCGAGGAGCGGTTCGGGCATCCAGGCGCCGACCGCGCGTTCGCGCCGCACCTTCGCCGAACGGAGCCGGTCGAGCGCCAGGTTGGTGACGATCTTGGTCAGCCATGCCTCGGGCACCTCGACGTACTCCCGGTCGGCGGCCTGCCACCGCAGGAACGCGTCCTGCACCGTGTCCTCGGCGTCGGCGGCCGAGCCGAGCAGACGGTAGGCGAGTGAGGCCAGCCGATTCCGGCTGGCCTCGAAACGCGCCAAGGTGGCAGTGTCCATGAGCGCGACTCTATGCGGCGACCACGTAGGGCGAGTGCTCTCGTGTGGTGGCCGAGCGGTATTTATGACTCGGCCTTCCGAGGGTCGGGTGGCTCAGGGTCCAGGCGGCCGTGCGGAGGATTGCCGACTTGACGCGCGCGGCCGTCCGGCCACGTAGGGCCCACGACTTCGATCGCGCGTCGCCGTCGACCAGCTGGAAGATCCCGTCGTTCCGGCCGAGGCTGATGTGGTTGCCGACATACGACAGCGAGGTCGTCGAGATCTTGCGGCCGGTCCGGTCCCCGATGATCGCGGCCGTCGCCTGCATGCTGGTGGATCCCGCGGAAGCGCAGGACATCGGCAACGGCCGACCGTTCTCGCCGATGACGAAGGCGCTGTCACCGGCAACGTAGACATCCGGGTGCGAGATCGACCGCATCTGACGGTCGACCGTGATCTGGCCGTTGGGTACCACCTCGAGGCCGCTGGCGGCGGCAATCGGGTGGACGGCGAAGCCGGCGGCCCACACGGTCGCGTCGGCGGCGAAAGCGGTGCCGTCGGCGGCGAGCGCCGCCGCCTCCTCGACGCGCTCGATGGTGGTGTGCTCGTGGACCGTGATACCGAGCCGGTCGAAGGCACGCAACAGGTGACGGCGAGCCTTCGTGCCGAGCCAGCCGCCCAGTTCGCCGCTGGTGGCGAGGCTGACCCGAAGTCCTGGACGGGATTCGGCGATCTCGGTGGCGGCCTCGATCGCGGTCAGATTGCCGCCGACTACCAGCACCTTCCCGTCTTCGCCCAGCTCATCCAGGCGTGCGCGCAGGCGCAGCGCGGACGGCCGCGCGGCCACGTGGAAGGCGTGCTCGTCGACGCCCGCAACGCCGTGGTCGGCGGCGGTGCTGCCGAGCGCGTAGAGGAGGGTGTCGTATTCGAGCCGGTCGATGCCCTCGCCGTCGGCGACTGTGACAGTCCGGTGCTCGGCGTCGACGTTGGTTACCCGCGCCAGTCGTAGCCGGATGCCGGTGCCCGCGAATACCTCCGCCAGCGGCCGGTGGCGGAGATCCTGCCCGGCGGCGAGCTGATGCAGGCGTAGCCGCTCGACGAAATCGGGTTCGGCGTTGACGACGGTGATCTCGAAGTCGTCGGAGTGGAGTTGGCGGGCGAGGTATCCGGCGGAGAAGGCTCCGGCGTATCCGGCCCCGAGGACGACGATGCGGTGCTGCATGGTTCGCTCCTGTCTGGTTCGCGTGCTCCCTGAACGAGACAGCCCCCGAATTCCTGACAGCATCAACCAGTGACATGGATCACCCCCGCGGCTCGCTCAGCGGGCGAACTCCATTCCGAACCACGCTGGCCCGAGCAGGTTCTCGACCTCATCGACGAGTTGCGCTCACAAACCGCGCACAGCGTTCGACACATACCGGGAAGGTCGCTCGCTGCGCTGGGCTGAGGTTATTGCCGCGGGTGCGCTGCCAGTAGCCCGGAACCGGCGTCGACAGCTAACGCGGCCTGCGATGCGGGGGTCACCGCAGCCACGAACAGCAGGAAGCCGCGATCGGCGACTACATCCGCTGGCGCAACCAGCACGCCGGACCGGACCGCAACTTCGCCGTCGGCTCGAAAATCTGACGACCGGATTGCCTACCGAACGTTGTTCGACGAGGCGCTAGTTCAACGATTCTGCATAAGACCGAGCGTCAATGGCTTCCAGGGTGGCGATCTCGGCGTCGTCAATTGCCATCAAGGCATAGTCGATCGAAGCCGAGGCGTAGCCCTCTGCGTCATCGGCTCGGCGATTTGCGACCTTCAGGTCGTGAGTGTCTTTCTTGGCCGCAATAGTGTTCTTGATTTTCTCGACCCGCTTGTTGTGCTCCATCTGGAGTGTTTCCCAGTCGGAAGCCGCCGCAGCCTTCCTCGCTACGACATTCGCCTTGAATTTATCCTGCCTGACTTTTGCCTCCGCTTTGGCGGAGTTGATAGCGGCATCCACTTTCTTCCCAGTTTCTTTCTGGGCCGCCGCTATCTCCTTCTCCGCGTGCTCTGCATGGTCTTTAAGTTCTTGCACCTTTTCCGAAATCTTCGTCATGATTCTCTCCTTTCATTTCCTAATATTTTCATTTTCTAATATTTTCACAAATACCATCATAGCTCGTGGTGCACTTGAGCGACAAGGTGAGACGAATGTGTATCTCGAATCCCGTATACCGCCGGGCAAGGAAAATAAAATTGTAATTGGTGACGGTCCGGCTGCGTGTGGGCTGGCATGCGCAGACCGAGTTCTGCCCAGCGTCGATGGCCCGCCCCAGCGCAGTCGGCGCCTGTTGGGTGGTGCGCCGATGTTCTCGTTTTCCGCAACCCTTCGGCGCTCAGGGGCATGGCGTTTCTTCGTCGCGAACACTGGTCGGCCTGCCCCTGATCGCGTCGTCTATGTCCAGGTCGGTATCGGAGTCGCAGATCCAACCATCGTCTTCCACTCGACAGACCCTGCCGTCTGCCGCATGGAAGATCGGAGAACTGTCGACCGGCGCCAAGGCGAGCTTGCGGTGAGTGTCTTCGTGGAAGGCCGCGAGCAAAGCGCGGACAGATGGAGCGATCTCGATCGGATACGCCGGAACTACTTCTGTCATCTGGTTCAGGCCCCCAATGGGTTCGGCAGGTCCTTCGGGTTGAGCAGCGCCGCCCAGTAGTCCTCTCGAAGCACGTCCCACAGGTCATCGTGCCCGGGAAGCAACTCCCGTGCATCGGCCAGATCGGGATGCGGGTCGAATATGACCGTTCCGGGTTGCACTCCCGTGAGCGGTGTGCGCGCGGGCAGGCGATACGCGGTGAACGATGCGGCGGTGAACTGCACGCGCAGGATGCGCGCGGAACCTCCCGCCAATTGCCATACTGCGATCTTGCGGCCGTCCTGGGTTTGCGTGGTCCGCAACCTATCTCGGCGCATCACACGTCCTGCGGGGTCGGATGCCCGATGCAGGGAGACGTAACACCCCGGTATCGGGACGACTCTGTGGGCGCAGGCTGATCTGCCCACTCGCGGACGGCCTCCGCGAACCGCTCGACCACATCGGCCCCGGCGCCGACGCAGTTGGCTGGCGGTCCGATGAACGGATCGCGTTGCGGCAGTTTCGAATTAGTCATGATCCTCCCCGTTGCTGCGGTCGAGGCACCCGCGCCGAGGAGCGCGCCGCTAGGCCGACGGTGGGATCAGCCGACCTGCATACGCTGGGGCTACGAGTAATTCCTGGGCGTCGGGATGCACACCAACCATCTCTCCGGTTCCCGACTGGATTGAAGCCACACGACCGCTACGGAACCTCTACGCTGCGACTACAGACCAACGATTGCGGGTGGGCGGATCGCGATGATCGTTACGAGTTGGACAGGGGTCGAGGTACAAGTCATGCGCGTGGCGGCGCTGCGTGTGACACAAAAGGAGTTCGCCGAGATCATCGGATACACCGAAGCGGTTGTGCGCAAGTGGGAACGTCGCGGTGCGACGATCACTCTTGCCGGGCAGTACGCCGCAGCGATGGATACGCTCTTGCGTCGCCTCGATGACGAGCAGCGTGAGCGGTTCGAGGCGAGCGTCACGAATCCGAGCACATCATTGGCCGCTGGGACCTCGCCTCGATCAGTAGGCGGTGAGGGCTTCGAGACAGGTCTAGAGATCGCCGCGCGGATGCAGCAGCTCAGCGATCTCGACGCCGACGACGGCGTTGCAACGGTTTTAGCGCTCACCACCGCGGACCTGGTCGACCGTTACGAGCTGGAAGGTCCGCATGTTCTCGCGCCAGAGGTGGTCGCCGCGCGTCGAAGAGTTGAAGAGCTGCTGCAGCAGCGGCGCCATCCGGCCCAGATACAGCACCTGTATCGGACTGCCGGACAGCTTTCTGGCGTCTTGGGCTACATGGCAGTCAACCGAGGCATGTTCGGCCGGGCCAAGATGTATTGCCGGGAGGCATTCGCGATCGCTGTGCGGCTGCAAGACCGCGACCTGCAAGCGTGGGTGCTGGGAACGGAGAGCTTCCTCGCCTACTACCAAGGGCATTTCACGGAGTCGGTTGCCTACGCGCTCGAAGGGATCCGTACGTCGGGTCCGGGCCCTCAATCAATCCGCCTGTACTCGAACGGCCTCGCCCGCGCACTTGGCAAGTTGGGCAATGCAACTGGAGTCGCGCAGGCAATCGACCGCGCGATAGAGATCGCGTCGGAGCACCATCCCGGCACCGGGCTGACACCCGCTCTAACATTCGCTCCCTACGGTGAGGCGCGGGTTATGGCCAACGCGGCGACCGCGTTTCTGTCTGCTGGCGAGCACAGACAGGCGTTGCAGTTCGGTCGATACGTCGAAGATCGTGTGAACGGGTCCGACTCGGTCTGGAGTCGCTCCCTGGTCCGTCTTGATGTCGCGACCGCGCTTGTACAGCAGGGGTCCGCAGAGGTCGAGCATGCTGCGCAGCTGGGGATCGAAGCGCTGGCTCTTTCGCGTGATCGGCCGATTCGGTCGGTGTGGCAGCGCGCGCACGAACTCCGCGAAGTGATCGGGTCGATACCGACCGCAACGTCCAAGGACTACCTGGACAGCCTTCGCGAATGGTCTTTGTCGGCACGACATTTCGCTGCGCCGGAGGACGGCTGAATCGCGAGCGATATGACTGCGTGATCGCGCCAGACATACTGTCTGCCAGCGCGTCGCAGCTCAACAAGGTGCACGTTGTCGACTCGAACCGGCACCGGTGCGAGATCCCGCAGCTGTTCGACCGCACCGACCAGACCATTCGCCGCTTGCTGCTTGTTGATGTAGGCGATTCCGAGATGTGGTCGGAATTCTGATGTTTCAGTCAGTTGGCTGTTCGGCCGAACAGCGGCGGTGCATTCTCTGAGCGACCGGTGAAGGTCGAGCAAGGGATCCCATGGCGCAACGGAAAACCTGATCGCACTGCGAGATCCAGCGAGCGGACCGACGCTCAGATCGAATGCCTTGACCCCGGCCAGCCGTCGATGAACGAGATCGATCAACCGTGTGAGCGTGCTGTCGGACACCTGATCGGCGTCGCCGATGCTCAGTAGAGTGAGGTGCAGTCGGTCGAGCGACACTGGGTCGAGGCTGTCGGTCCCGAGCTGACCCTGGCATTCCGAGGCGAGGTCGGCCAACGCTGGATCGCTGAACGTCAGATACCAGTAGTAGCCGGACCGGCCGGGAGCCCAACCTTTCAACGTCCAGTGGTCATGGAGTGCGTTCAGCCCGCGGAAAGCTGACCAGTCGTTGCTTTGGATGATGCTGGGTTCAGATGTCGACGTCGGACGCAACAGAGGGAACGGGCGTTTCGACGGGGCGGTCATGGGCCGTGGATCTCCGTGTCAGCTGTCGCGGTTTTCTGCTCGCGAGTGTACGGGTCGCGGTCGAGGGTGAGTCCACGATGAAGTACCTGGAAGGCAGACCTGCTGCCTTAGTGTGCGACACCTTAGTGACGCGCTAATGCCGCAGCGCTGACCTGTCGTCAGCCACTCGGTCACGATGCGGATGACGTCAGCGCAGTCACGCCGAGGCTCGCGGTCAACCGGGTGGAGAAGCCGCCCTCCTCACGTGTCACGCCGCCACGATGTATGAGCACAATGCCTTGCTCTACTGGTGGAGCGACTAAAGTGGCAGCTAGGGAGACCGTCAAGCCCTGCCGTGAACCGCTTCCGTAGCAGGTTGTGACGATCACGCGGCCGACAGGCTGAGCGCCCGATAGAGTGCCACTACCGTTGCCGCACCAACGATCTCGCCGCGGTCGATCATGTCGACGGCATCAACCAGTGGGATCCACCGGATATCTTCGGCCTCGTTGATGTCCGGCGCGGTGTCGGTCAGGTCAGCGCCGCGAGCCAGGTAGATGTCTTGTGGTTGGTCCAGGGTGCCGATGGATGGCTGGTAAGTGACAAGATGCTCCATGGTCCTTGGGCGCCAGCCGGTTTCCTCTTCGACTTCCCGGGCCGCCGCGGCGGCAACATCTTCCGCATGATCCACGTATCCACCCGGCAGCTCCCATACCCATCGGTTGATGATGAACCGATGCCGGTACATCAGCAGCACCTGGCGGTCGTCGTTGATTACCAACGTCATCGCGCAGCGCGGCATCCTGGCCACGTACTGCGTGAATTTCACGCCGTCGGGGGAGCTCGATATCGACGGTCGAAAGTTTGATATGCCGGTTCTCGTCCACGACGCGCTCGCCGTGGATCGTCCATTGGGTGCGGCTCACCAGTCGACGCTATCGCCTGACGGCCATCCGGTCGATATTCAGGTCGAACAGCGGCGTCGCAGGTGTTCACGGCCCATCGATGAACAGGGCTCGGCGCTGAATAGCGGCCCCTGTGGTGCAAAGTTGCAAGTGATTACGTAGTCGCCGACGAGCGGCGCATGATGCCACTCGTCGGCGATGGCCCTACGCCGTGGTGACGACCTCGTCATAGGCCAAGCGAGGGGAGCGGGGGAACCAGGCGTCCACACCGGGCATGCCGATGTTCACCACGACCAGGGAGTTGTGGGTGCCGTCGGGGAAGAAGTCCTGGTCCAGCCCGGCCGCGTCGAAACCGTTCATCGGGCCCGCGGCCAAACCTGCGGCGCGAACGCCGAGGATGAAGTATCCGACCTGGATCAGGGCGTTGAAGCGGGCCGATTCGCCGCGGTATCCGGGGTCGGTGAAATAGTCCTTGGCTTCGGTGGCGTGGGGGAAGACCTTCGGCAGGTTTTCGTGGAAGTTCAAGTCGGCGGCCAGGATTGCGGTCAGGGGTGCTGCGGCGGTTTTCGGCTTGTTGCCATCGATCATGTGGGTGACCAGCCGGGTGCGCGCTTCGGGGCTGCGGACCAGGACGATCCGCAGCGGCTGCTGATTCATCGATGTCGGGCCGTATTTGACCAGTTCGTAGATATCACGGATCTGGTCGTCGGTGACCGCTGCGTCGGTGAAGGTATTCGCGGTGCGCGCCTCCCGGAACAGCAGGTCTTGGGCTTCGGCGGCAAGGGTGAGCAGGGTTGCCGGCTGCACGGTGTTCACGTGGTTCTCCTCGAAATATGGTCGGGGACAGCGGGATCAGTCGTGGGCGACGCGCCTGGACAGCGTCAGCAGATTGCCGTCGACGCGGACGAGTACGTCGTGCACGACGCAGCTCGGCGCGATTTCGGGCTTGCTGTTCGGCCGGATCTTGACCACCAGGCAGTAGGCCGTGGCGACGATGGTTCCGTCGTCCTGCGGTTGCAGGTTGATCATGTTGAACCAGTGCCTGCGCTGCATCGGGTCGGCCTCGAAGCGCTGATGGAATTCGACCAGGTCCGAGATGATGCCCGCCCTGGTCCTGGCCGGTGGCCGACCCGGTGTGTGCTCGAATTCCGCGTTCTCGGTGAAGGTTTCGGCGTAGCCCGGGATGTCGCGGTTGTCCAGCCGCTGCATCTGATCGGCGTAGAACTGCTGGACCTCGGCGTACAACTCGGTGCGGCTGGCGACGGTGGTCATGGTGGCTCCCTTGGTTGCGGCGGGGCGCGGCTGCACGCAACGGTCGCCGATACCGCTCGAGGCTGGCTAGAGCCGTCCGCGGGTTGACCCGGGCTATAGGTCCCGCGACGAGTCTTGAGGTCGAAAAGCCCGGAAAGACCGATGGAGGAGTCATGGCGGAAAGCAAGCGCGTCGCGCTGGTCACCGGAGCGACCAGCGGTATGGGCCTGGAGATCACCAAAAGCCTTGCAGCCCAGGGCGTCGCGGTGTTCATCTGCGCTCGTGACCAGCAAAAGGTGACCGATACGGTGAAGGGCCTGCAAGACGACGGCCACGAGGTGGACGGCACGGTCTGCGATGTCGTCGATGCCACCCAGATCCGCGAGTACGTCGACGCGGGCGTGCGGCGTTACGGCCCGATCGACATCCTGGTCAACAATGCGGGCCGCAGCGGCGGCGGCGTCACCGCGCAGGTCACCGACGACCTGTGGTTCGACGTGATCAATACCAACCTCAACAGCGTCTTCCTGATGACCAAGGCGGTGCTGACCGCGGGCGGCATGCTCGAGCGCGGCAGCGGCCGCATCGTGAATATCGCCTCCACCGGCGGCAAACAGGGTGTCGTGCACGGTGCGCCGTATTCGGCCTCCAAACATGGCGTGGTCGGGTTCACCAAGGCGCTCGGACTGGAACTGGCCAAGACCGGGATCACCGTGAACGCGGTATGCCCGGGTTTCGTGGAAACCCCGATGGCCGAACGTGTTCGGGAGGTCTACTCCGGCCTGTGGGGAGTCGACACCGATGAGGTGCACGCCAGGGTGAGCGCGCGGGTGCCTATCGGGCGCTATGTGCAGCCGTTCGAGGTGGCGGCGATGGTCGACTACCTGATCGGCCCCGGCGCGGGCGCGGTCACCGCACAGGCACTGAATGTCTGTGGCGGACTGGGCAATTACTGAGAGGCCGGGACAATGACCGCAGTGGAGGAGAACACATCGGGCGCCCTCGACGGCGCCACCGGGCACGACGAGTATCTGCGGATCCTGGATGCCATCCAGACCGGTGCGCTGCAATTGCTCGCGGGCTTCCCGCATCAGCCGAGCGCGTTGCGGGTCCAGGTGGGTGAGGTGACGATCGAGGCCGAGTGGCAGGTCTCTACCGCACCGGTCGTCACGGCCCCGGCGGGGACGGTCGAAATGGCCGGTGGAGCGGTGGAAACCCTTGCTGCACCGGACAATCCGGCACTCTGTGCGGTCTTCCGTGCACCGAGTGTCGGGGTGTTATATCGCAGTCAGGAACCGGGTGCGGACCCGTTCGTGGAGGCGGGGGACCGGGTCACGGCGGGGCAGCAGATCGCCATTGTGGAGGCGATGAAGTTGATGATCCCGGTGACTGCGCAGGCCAGCGGCGTGATCACCGAAATACTCAAGGAAAACAACGACCCGGTCCAATTCGATGAGCCCTTATTCTCGTATTCTCCGGAATGACACCGGATTTCAGGACGGTGGGTAGGAGCGGCGCCAGGTCAGCACTCGGCGCTGCTGCCGCCCGCCGACCTGTGCGGCCCCGATCAGCGTCAGAACGTCGCCGTTCAGTGACATCTGACGTACCTGTTCGGTATCGGCCCAGGCCGGATTGGAGCACACGGTGATCGCGTGCACCATTTCCGTGCCGCGGCGGCGCCAGGTCCCCGCGTAGCCCATGAAAGGTGGTGTGCCGGTGGCTCCGTCGGTGCGCATCATGCTCACCGACATATAGCCGTGTGCGCCGTAGATCAGCAGGCCGCGCGGCGCATCTCCCAGGGGCCCAGTGCTGGTCGCATCGTGTTCGTCGATGTCGAAGTAGGACATCAGTTCCCAGGTTCCGACGAGATCGGTCGCGTTCATGACCCCCACGATGGCGGCCGCTGCTCTAATCACGCTGTAGCCGCCCCGCGCGCGAACCGGTGGCTGATCCGCACCAGCCGCCAGGCGACCTCGAGTTCGTCGAGATCCCGTGGCCCGTAGACCATTACCAGCGTCTGCGGCAGGAATCGCTGGCGTGTCATCGGGTGCAGCTCCGCCCAGCCCTGCGAGATCGATTCGGCCGCAATGTCTTTCGGCAGGCACATGTGCAGGCTGCCATCGCCGTGCCCGTGCAGATGCGCGAATTCCGTACCTACCAGGTACGCCTCGCCCGGCCCCTTGGCGATCGTCGGCCGCAGATGCAGCGCGCGGGTGTCGGGCAGCGAAACGCCGCTGCGGCCGAGCAGTACCCCGTTCAGCGTGGTCATCCGCGACCACAGGGTTTCCTGCAGGTCCGGTGGCGCCAGCTGACTGAGCTGCTGGTGCGGATTGTGTGCCCGGGTGCGTGGCCGTTCGCCGGAGCGGCGCGGCAGGTCGATGCGCCCGTCCACAGAAATCGTCGTCATGACTGTGCTCCCTTCGGTTTTCGCGTGCGGTGGTGCTCGCTCGCGACCCCTGGTTTCACAGTACTTTCCAAAGTATAGTAGTTACCAAGAGGAAAGTGACTCTCCGGGAGAATCCATGACCGCCACCGTCGATCCGTGCCCGATCACCCCGGTGATCGACCTGGTCTTCGGCCGCTGGTCCACCCAGGTGCTCTGGGTGCTGACCCACGACGGCCGCCTGCGCTTCACCGAACTCCAACAGCGCATTCCGGGCCTCACCCCCAAGGTCCTGACGCAGCGCTTGCGTCAGTTGCAACGTGATGGCCTGGTAGCCCGCACCTATCATGCGGAGGTGCCGCCACGAGTCGAATACGAGGCCACCCCGCTCGCGGTGACCCTGGGACCGGTTTTCGCGAGCATCGTGGACTGGTCGAGCGAACATCTCAGCGAGGTGCTCGCGGCTCGGGCCGCCTACGACACGGCCGAAACCTGAGCCGCTTGCCCCGCTGCCGATTCGGCTGGGCGGCACGCGAATTCGTCATCGATCCGCCGCTTCGCCGACCCGGTCATTCGATCGTGTGCTCGGCGAGGTCAGGGGCCAGCGAGTTCGGATATCGCTTGTTTCGCGGAAGTGATTCCCGGGATGCGCAGCACGGAGTCGCCCGCATACAGGGCGGCGCGGTCGATCCAGGTGTCCGGCATACCTTCCAGCGGCGCAACCGGACTCAGCAAGGGGAGCGTGGGGCGCTGTAGCCGAAGGATCGCGGCTTCGCTGTTGTCCGGCGAGAGGCGGGCAACCGGCTTGCTGATCGAGTTGATCATCGCTGGCAGCCGCCGTGTGCTGCCGTCGGCCCGGCACCAGCGTTCGGTCACCGCATTGGGGACGACGCGATGCCGAGCGGGCCAGCCGAACCCGAATACGGTGGTTTCCAAGGTAGTTTCGGCAGCCAATAGTCGCCGCTTGTATTCGGGGTGAGCAGCGGACTCGTCGGTGAGCAGGAATCTGGTTCCCGCCACCACGCCGCTGGCGCCAGCGGCCAGGGCCACGGAGGTATCGGCCGCGGTGGCTATTCCTCCGGCGAGGAATACCGGGCGGCCCCGGGCCGCGGCGATCGCCGCGGCCAGGAAATCCTGCGCGGCAACCGTTCCCACGAGATGCCCGCCCGCTTCACGCCCCTGGGCGATCAGGGCGTCGACACCCCAGGCCACCGCTGCGTCGGCTTGGCCACGCGTGCCGACCATGGCCAGGACGAAAACGCCGGCATCGTGCAGTTCACGCACCAACGCCGCATTCCCGCCGAAACCGAGTACGACGACATCGACACCGGATCCGATGCAGGTACGCACGTGCCGGCGATGCGCGAACGGCATCAGCACATTGACCGCCACCACCCGCCCCGGGGCTTCGTCGCGGATA
Source organism: Nocardia sp. CA-107356 (assembly GCF_050946365.1). Classification (NCBI taxonomy): domain Bacteria; kingdom Bacillati; phylum Actinomycetota; class Actinomycetes; order Mycobacteriales; family Nocardiaceae; genus Nocardia; species Nocardia sp. CA-107356. Next base: position 3,231,170 of record NZ_CP191992.1, read on the forward strand.
CGCCTGATCGCGGACCGCAGCTCCGGCGGTGACAGCATTCCGAGGGTTCCGAGCCCGCCCGCGCTCGCGACCGCCGCGGCCAACCGGCCTCCAGCGATTCTGCTCATACCTGCCTGGGCTACGGGAACATCCAGCCGGAGTCTGTCCAGAACGTCCACAGCACCGACTCTATGCGCACTCAGCGTGACCCCATCGATGACGAGAGCCCGACCATGCCGGATATCTTGCGGCAGCTGGTTGCGGTTGGCATTATTAGCCCCGAATGCTTTTGGTTTCCGATTCCGCGTATGACAGCCTCGAGGGCTTGTCCGTTGGTGATGCGCTGGGTGCTCAGTTCTTCGTACCGGGCCGCTCCGTAGCTGATCTGCTCGCCGGGCGACCGCCAGCGGCTCCCTGGCCGTGGACCGATGACACCGAGATGGCCTGTTCGGTCTACTCAGAAGTCCGCAGCCGTGGCAGCGTCGACCGGGACGCGCTCGCGGCCGCATTCGCCGATCGCTGTGAACCCTATCGTGGTTACGGCGGCGGCACAGTCGTTGTGCTGCACGAGATTCGCGACGGGCGTCCCTGGGACGAAGCGGCAGGCGCTGCCTTCGACGGTCGCGGATCGTGGGGAAACGGAGCTGCGATGCGAGTCGCCCCGCTCGGGGCATACTTCGCTGCAGACCTGCGTCGAGCAGCAGCGCAGGCCGCGCTGTCCGCCGAGGTCACCCATCGGCACCCGGAAGCGATTGTGGGTGCGATGGTGGTCGCCGCCGCAGCGAGCCATGCTGCGGCCACACGCGGAAAAAGCTGTGTACCCAGTGAATTACTGCACGTGGTCGAGCCGTATCTGATTGATGGTCGGACCGCGGACGGTGTCCGCCGAGCCCGCAAGCTACTGGGCCGATCGGTAGCCGAAGCAGCCTACGAGCTCGGCAACGGCGCACAGGTCGGCGCCCACGACACGGTGCCGTTCACACTGTGGGCAGCCGCCACCTTCCTCGATGACTACCCGGCCGCCGTCACCGCGTGCGTCGAGGCCGGTGGCGATGTGGACACCACGGCAGCGATCGTCGGTGGAATCGTGGCAGCACACACCGGGATCGGAAACCGAGGCACGATACGCGGGATACCGGAGCAGTGGTTGTCGGCACGCGAGCCACTGCCCGCATGGACCGCAGACCGACGCCGATCATCAGCGAACGCACGGTAATGCGGTCGCTGAGTTCGGCAACGCGGGGGTTGGCCGATGTGCTTTTGGGTCACAGGCACATGTGATCAGGACGCACCCCAGGAGATTTGACGCGGGGACTGATTTGAGGACCTTTCAGAAGACGAAGCCGCGCAGTGCCAGGAAGCGCATACCGCCGACCGCCGCCATGATGGCGATCACGGCGCCCGCCTGTGCGATGTCGCCGAGGCCGGGTGCCCAGAACTCGAGACCGGCCAGCGCCGCCGTGCTGATCAGCAGGCCGATCAGCGCCAGCCCGCCGCCTTCCCACTGTGCGGTGAACCAGCCGACCCGTCCGGCCGCGCGGAAGGTGAGCTGCCGGTGCAGCTCGTTCGCGATCACCGTGCTGACAATCGAGCCGGCGATATTGGCGACCAGCGGGCCGATCCCGTTCATGGCGATGAACAGCAAGACATAGGCAATGTTGCTGGAGCCGCCGACCAGGGCGAAGCGGATCAGCTGGGCGAAGGCATGATCACCGCGCAGATACTGCATCACGCGGGCGAGTCGGTCGAGCCATTCCGTGCGCAGCATCGGGTACGGGCCAGCACCGATAGTCAGATCGGTGCCATCGAGGAACGTGTTGTCCCCGTATGCCTTCCGCAGCCCGGAAACTGCAATTGCTGTGCTGTTCACATGAATACTGTCGCCAGCCCGACTGACACCAGCCTTACACGGATCTGACACGCCACTGGCACGGAGTTCGGCCTGGTCACAGCGGACAAGGGTGACGAACAGGCGCCGGTCCGTGTACTTCACGGGACCATCGGCAGTGGTGAGCCCCGACAGGACGCCCCACGCCGACGAAGTCACCTCAGCGCAGGGGGAACCAACCTTTTTCGAGCGCGTTCAACGCTATGCCGCGTACCGCGCTGGGAGAACCGGCCACACTGCGCGGCCGGCCGAACGCCCTGAACTGCCAAATCGAGTGCATTGGGTGAAAGTGTCGCTTCCCGCCGGCATGGAATGCGAAAAGTAGCCAGCCAGTACGCCACCGTCCGCGCGGGCACCGTTATCGGCGATGACGCCACTCCTTCTAGGGGGTAGTCAGTGATCTCACGCACCGCTCTGTCCGCGTTGCCCGCTACACCACGGTGGCGACGCCGACAACCAAGGCGGCCGCCAGGAATCGGATTGCCCAGGTAACCAGCACATACTTACGCGATGCCGCTCGCGCGATGGTCCACACGTGCTGTGCCAGTGCGGCGTCGAACGCGTTCGGGTCGGCCAGCGTGGAAAGGACGGCAGCGCGGTAGTGCTCGCCGGACGCGAACTTCGCGATCGTGCCGTAGTGGATCAAAGAGTTTGCGCCGAGGCGTCTGGTTCGCGGCAGGACTGTCCAAACCGCTAGCAGCGCACTGACTCCCGCGAGACCCACCGATATGTACAGCATGATCAGGGTGGAGACCGGTGGCTCGGGTGTTTCACGCAATCGCCCAGACAGTAAGGCAAGCATCGCACCGGAGAGCGCCAAAGTCGCGCCGGCCTTGGCGTCCGCGAACTTTACCCACTCACTCACCGTGTGCAAGGTCCGCCACAACGTTTCCTGCGTCGGTTCGGTTACCAAGTCCATGACACTGATTCCCCCACCGGAATCGATAATCGCAGCGGCCCAACGGCTTTCCGCTGACCACATTGAATTCTATCCGGTCGGCCGCTACCGCGGTACCACGATTTCACGGCGCCGCTGCCATGCGGTGTTCCGGAGTGGGAGCATGGGGAGATCATGCTGAGGAGGTCATCCAGGGAGCGGCTCCTCCTGGCGTCAGCGTGACGGGCACCGTGGCCTGGCGATGTGGAGCTGGTCGGACCCAATACCTCTGGCGCAACGATGGCGTATCGGGCGCAACCGCCCGATCATCTTGGACGCACGATCTTGCCGTTGTACGGCAGGTGCTCGATCAGGTACTGGCACTCCTGCCACCACATGCACGAACCGAGCTCGGGCGGCAGGTCACCAAGTTGGATCGGCGGTATCTGCGGCGGATGCGCGGGCGGCGACCCGACCGACGTCGCGGCAATATCGGACATTCTCGAGTCCATGACCGACTGGAGTGCACTTGGGTCGTTCGAGTGAGCCGCAGCCATTCGCCGCCAGTCGATCTCGCGAACTTCCTAGAATGCCGAATGGCGTGTGTTCGCTGAGGGCCCGGTACGAACTACACGACAAAATCGTTGGCCGCGAAAGCCGCCCGATAGTCATGATGCTGGCATGAGCCTGATGAAGTACTGGCCTCTGGCGGGACTACAGCTGCGGACACCGCGACTGGAACTGAGGATGCCCGGCATGGAAGACCTGGATGCACTTGCCGGGCTGGCTGCTGAGGGTGTGCACGATCCGGCGGTGCAGCCGTTTACCGCCGAGTGGACAGATGCGGGACCGGACGAACGGGCGCAGCGGGTACTGCAATGGCACTGGCGATGCTGGGCCGACTGGCAGATCGACGCGTGGGTACTCAACCTCGTTGTGCTCCAGAAGGGGGAGGTGGTCGGCACACAGTCGATCGGTGCGAAGCACTTCGCAGTCTGCTCCGAGGTGAACACCGGATCTTGGCTCGGCCGGACACATCACAGCCAAGGCATCGGGACGGAGATGCGGTCCGCGGTTCTCGAGTTGGCCTTCGCCCGGCTCAGAGCCGACTCGGCGATATCCGGCGCGTTCGAGGACAACCCCGGGTCATACGGGGTCTCACGCAAACTTGGGTACGAGCATGATGGTGTCGAGGTGCATGCAGTGCGAGGAAAGCCAGCGATACTCCGACGGCTACGGCTCACGCGCGCCAGATGGGACTCCCGTCGGAGCGTGCCGGTGGAAGTGACCGGGCTGTCGGAGTGCTTGCCGCTGTTCGGAGTCCAAACAAAGCCGTGACGACACCGGGCGCGCTCACCGGTCGCGCCCGAACGCATGCACAAGCGGCTCTCACCGCAGGCGCTGCTGCCTCGCCTTCATTTCGATCGCAACGTCCTCGCCATCATGGTTTTGCTGCCGATCATCGACCTCGGGGCCCCTGCCAACTCGGCATCGTCAAATCCGGTGCGCTGGTATAGCGCAATGGCCATGCTCGTTGCGCGGCGAGACCGTGAGCAGCAGGACCTCGGCACTAATCTGTATCGCCCAGGTCGGGGTGGGCCTACTCGATGTTTTCAATCTTGATGTCGTCGAAGGTGATAACAACCTCGGTGGCGGTCGCGCTGGGTTCATCTGTAACAGCGGACGAGGCATTGATCAGTGTGACCCGCTGAGCGGGATTGCCCTCGGCGTCGACGATGACGAACGTCGTATCCGGGGAGGCCGAGACACCTGCCTCTACGGGCTGTACCTGCTGTGGGGCCACCGCGACGGTGAGCGCACCCGGCTGCACGACGTCGGGATCCACCCCGGCGGCCAACTCTTGCACGGTGGCTCCCTGCATCTGGTCGTCGACCTGCGACAACCGCAGCCCCACGAGCTGCATGGAGCGGACGCGGTGGTTGTCGGTATATGCGATGTAGAAATCCTCACCGGAAGTCATGGCAGTAATCATCGCGCACCCCAAGGGTTTGACAGGGTGTATCACTGGATTCGGCGACAGATTTCACGCGCTAGCAGCTTTGCAGCACGACGCCTCCGCCCCACCCGTCTGCGATGACCTACAGGTAGATCAGACAACTCCGGTCCACCGTGCTTCCCGGTATTCGGACCTAAATGGGATCGGGTGTCGATGCACTCGACCGGCCTGCCGAACGTCCGCTCATGCCGCATACCGCGCTGACCGAACCGGCCAGCGCGAGGCGCCGGCGGCCGAAACCTGGTGCGGTGCAGAACATCCGCTACTGCCGATTACACAGTGTTCCAGCCAGTGTTTTCAAAGTCGGTGGGGGCGGGCATATGCCCGCCCCCACCGACTTTGAAAACACTGGCCAGGGGCGTCGGTCTGGGCCGCAAGATCGCGCTGTCGTGACCGTATTTCGGAGACATCCACGACGTCATGGTGTGCGTGAGCGAGCCGGAGGCCTCTGCCTGAGTGGGTAGCGTGGCGGGAATGGATCTTTCCGGGGAACGGATCAAGCGGCACGCTGCCGTGTCGACGGCTCTGGGGTTGCTCAGCGACCGGGAGCTCGAGGCGAGGCTGAGCTCGGCGCCGTTGGTGAGTGATGGGATCGGCGGGGCGGCTGTGCGGCTGGACGTCGACGGGATCCCGGTGTTCGCCAAACGGACGCCGGCGACCGAACTGGAGCTGCGGGAGGAGCACCGGCGGTCGACCGCGAACGTGTTCGATGTACCGCCCTACTGCCACTACGGGCTCGGAGTGCTGGGTGGAGGGGTCGTCTGGCGGGAGCTGGCCGCGCATGTGATGACCACGAACTGGGTGCTCGAAGGCCGCAACCCGCACTTTCCGCTGTTGCACCACTGGCGCGTGCTGTCGCTGCCGGGCCGCTTGGCCTCGGACGATCGCGAAGCGGATGTTGCGTTCTGGGGCGGGTCGGCGCAGGTGCGGGAACGGCTCGGGCAGTTGGAGGACGCCCGCGAAAGTGTCGTGCTGTTCTGCGAGTACTTCCCGGTGAACCTGCACGATTGGCTCTACGAGCGCATTGCCGACGGCACCATCGACGATGTCGTCGAGGACGTCGAAACGCAGGTCGTCGAGTCCGTCCGTGCGATGAACCGGGACGGGTTGCTGCACTTCGACACGCACTTCCGGAACTTCGTCACCGACGGCACGCGGATCCACATCGCCGACTTCGGGCTGGCGACCTCCGACCACTTCACGCTCTCCGCGGACGAGCGGGCCTTCTGCGACCTCAACCGCACGCACGACGGCTGCTACGTCGTCACGCACCTGGTCAACTGGCTGGTGCACGCGCTGGCCGAGCAGGACGGGCGCCTCGCCTACATCCGGCGCGTCGCGGAAGGGCACGTGGCGGATCGGCTGCCGCCGAAGACGCGGGTGATCGTCGAGCGGTACGCGCCGATCGCCGCCGTGCTCAACGGTTTCTACGGAAAACTGCGCTACGAGGACCGCACGGTGCCGTTTCCCGCGGCAGAACTGGCGAAAGCCTGCGCTACGGCCGGATTCCAGCCCGGCTGAAGCCGCGTGAGGCGCCCGAGTTAGTGCCGAGCTGAGTGGCCATAGCCCAACGTAGACGTCCGGTCCGCGAAACGCGCTGTATTGCCGCTGCGCGGGCGTTCGGCCAGCCGTCCGGGCTTGCTCCAGATCGGTTGGCCGACATGGCCCGGCGCGGCTGCCGAACGCGCGATATCGCCGACGAGCGGATGTGCGGGCCGAGGGTCCGCGGTAGCTGATCGGCAAGACGTGCGCTCCGGATCATCCCCGCTCTGTGAAGCGGTGGGTTTGCGGTGGTGCCCAGCCGGGGTCGCCGGTGTGGGCGAACTGTACCCACGCACCGTGCATGCGCGCGGCGAGCACGGGAGGGGCTTCGGCCGGGCCGAGCAGGCCGCGGGGGCCGTGTAGCGCCGGTAGGTTCAGGAGGTCGAATACGAATGGGAGTTCTACGGTGTGCGCCGCGCCGAGTCGGCCGTTCGAAGCGGCAGATTGCCAGTCGAATTCGTAGGTGTAGGTGGGGGCCGCCCGGCGGGTGACGTGGGCATCGGCGAGGTGTCGGCTGCCGGTCCCGAACAGGGCATCGCCCAACAGTGTCGATTGCAGGTCCTCCGGAGTCGCCTGTGGGTACCGGGCGCGGTACCGCGCGATGAGTTTCTCGGGATCGGTGTCGATTCGGGCGGCGGTGGCGTATAACTCGGCCTCTGTCGTCGAATTGCGTTGCGGCACAAGGTAGAGGTTGGCCTCGCGGGTGTTCGTCCCGACGATCAGCGGTACCTCGGCCCCGGCCCCGGCCCCGGCTCCGGCGGCCACGGCTTCGGCCGGTTGCCGGTCGAGGACCAGGCTGAACGGGCTGAACCCGGCGAGTGGGTCGGAGCTGGTTTCGGTGCGCAGGTCCAGGCCGGTCAGCTTCGGCATCAGTGCGACGAGACGTTCGTCCGGGATATCGGCGAAATCCATTGCTGTTGGTCCGATTCCGAGGGCGTCGGCGGCCGCGTGCGTCACCCGTGCGGCCTGTTCGAGAGAGAACGCCCCGAGGCCGTTGCCGCTCTGGACAATGGCGCGATGGAACAGATTCGCCGCCTCGGGATCGGCCAGTAATCCACCGACGATCGTGGCTCCGGCGGACTGACCGAACAAGGTGACGTTGTCGGGGTCGCCGCCGAACTGGGCGATGTTGCGCTGCACCCACCGCAGGGCCGCGATGATGTCGAGCATTCCGCGGTTGGCCGGTGCGCCGGGCAGGTCGAGGAATCCGGGGATCCCCAGGCGATAATTGACGGTCACCAGGACGACGCCGTCACGTGCGAAAGCTGTTCCGTCATAGAGCGGTGCCCGGCTCGATCCGCTGACGAATCCGCCACCGTGCACGAACACCATGACCGGGCTGTTGCGGGCCTGCTGGGGTGCCCAGACGGTCACCGTCAGGTAATCCGCGCCGGGGATCCAGCCGGGCCCGAAATACGGTGACATGTCGAGTTTTCCGAAGCCGTCGCGGCGTGGCTGGGGCGCGGTGGGCCCGGGCCGGGTGGCGTCGCGAACCCCGGGCCATGGCTGGTGCGGTCCAGGCGCGGCGAATCGCGCGGATCCGATCGGCGGTGCGGCGTAGGGGATGTCGAGGAAGACGTGTGCGGTGTCGGTGCGACCGCGGACGGCGCCTTCGGTGGTGGTGACAATCGGGTCGGACATATGAGGTTTCCTGGTGTCTCGGATCGGATCTGTCGTACGTGTCAGAGGCGCGTGAAGGGTGCCCATTCCTTGATGGCGAATGTGCCTGCGTCGCGGCTGATTTCGGCGCCGCCGTGCCCGCCGAGATGCGCGGGCAGTACGAGTGCGTTCGTGTCGGCTGCCCAGCCCAGTAGTCGGCGGCGGGTGGTCCGGGCCTGCGCCGGGTCTTCGCAGAAGCAGCTGTTGGTGTCGGGTTCGACGAACTGCAAGGCGGTGTGCAGCAGATCGCCGACGAATACGGCACGGTCGGTGCCGGATTGCAGGGTGAGTACCGATGATCCGGGGGTGTGCCCTGGCGCCAGATCCAGCGTGAGGTCCGAGTCGATGCGGTAGCTGTCGTCCCACAGCACGGTGCGGCCCGCTTGGTGTACCGGGGCGATGCTGTCTTCGAAGACGTTCTGGTTACCGCGGCCCAGGGTGGACCGGTGCCCGTTGGCGGGATTCCAGAAGTCGAAGTCGCGTCGGGGCATGAGATAGGTGGCGTTGGGAAACGTCGGGACCCAGTGGCGATCGTGGAGGTAGGTGTTCCAGCCGACGTGGTCCACGTGCAGATGGGTGTTGATCACCAGGTCGACGTCTTCCGGCCGCACTCCCGCCCGGGCGAGATTGCCGAGAAAGTCGGTGTTCAGGTGACCCCAGACGGGCGCATACGGTCGCTCCTTGTGATTGCCGACGCCGGTGTCGACCAGGATCGTCGCGCCTTCGCTGCGCAGCAACCAGGTCTGCACGGCCGAAACGCACTCGTTGGTATCCGAATCGACGAAATCCGGTGCGAGCCACGACTTATGGCGTTGCCAGGCATCCTGGGGACTGTCGGGGAAGAAGGTCTCCGGTGCCATTTCGACCGAACCGTAGTACTCCATGATCCGGGTGATCATGACATCACCCAGCACGATCTCGTGCATGTTGCGCTCCTGGGGTTTCTCGCTGCTATCTGCCTCAGCGTGCTGCCCTGACGCGACGGGTACCAGCCCTGCTTATGCGTATCCCTAGCAGGGGCAGGCTCGCGGGTGGCCCACGGTGCAGACTGGGCTCATGAGTGGTGGCCCGATGCAGTTGGGGGAATTCCTGCGGGCGCGGCGTGCGCGCCTGCGCCCGGAGGACGTCGGTCTACCCGAGTTCCCCGGACGACGGCGGGTGACCGGTCTGCGTCGGGAAGAGCTGGCGCAGCTGGCCGGGGTGAGCGTGTCCTATTACACCCGGCTGGAACAGGGCCAGTCCGGCAATGCCTCCGCCGCCATTCTCGACGCACTCGCCGGCGCGCTGCAGCTCGACGAGCACGAGCATGAGCACCTGCGCCGACTCGCGACGCGACGTCCGCGAGCCGAACAGCCGCGACAGGAGCGACTGCATCCACTGACGCGAGATCTGATGTGCGCTTTCGAAACAGCGCCCGCAGTGGTTCTCGGCCGACGAACCGACATCCTGGCCTGGAATGCGTTGGGGCATGCGCTACTTGCCGGGCATATCGACCGCGCCGCGCCGGATCGCCCCGCGGACCGACCCAATCAGGCTCGAATGTTGTTCCTGGACTCGCACACCCGCGATCTGTACGCGGACTGGCCGCGCAAGGCCCGCGCTGTGGTCGGCAACCTCCGGCTCGTCGCGGGCAGGCACCCCGATGACACGCTCCTGGCCGCCCTGATCGGCGAATTGTCCATGAAGAGCCCGGAATTCGTGAAGCTGTGGAGCGACCACCGAGTCAAACCGTGCGAAGCCGACGCCTACGAACTACATCACCCACTGGTCGGCCCGCTCACCGTCACACAGCAAATCCTCATCCCCGCACGCTCACCCGAACAGTCGGTCGTAGTCGTCACGACGCCCCAGGGATCCAGCGCAGCGGACTCCCTCGCGCTCCTCGCACGATCCATTCCGGCCGAGGCCCGCCGGTCGCGGACGCCGGTGCAACGCTGACGAGCTCGCCGATCAGCGGCCATCCTCCGCTGATGATGAACATCCGATTACCGAGTGTTGCGGCCCCAGCAGGTCGTATCTGATGCGAGCGGGCTCTCCGCCGACCTACAGCCCGGGCCGACTCGCGTCGTCGGACCGGGGCAGCAGCCCGTGCAACACGATGTCGAGTTTGGCGCGTAGCGCGCTGCCGAGCGGGAATGCCGTGTCCGACTGTAGCCAGCGGTTCAACGTCTGCAGATAGCAGTCGTAGATCACCTCGGCAGCGATCTCCGCGTCGAGCTTCGGGGTGAATTCGCCACGCTGTATCCCGAGGCGGATCGCGTCAGCCAGGACAGGCGGCGCGACCGCTTCGGCGAAAAACCCGCTGTCATGCCGTAACCATCCGTCGGAGATCGCGCGCGCGATCCGGCTCTCCCGTTCGTCGTAGTCGGCCATGATGCGCACATACCTGGCTAGCTGGTCGCTAGCTGCCGCCTCACGAAAGGCCTGCTCGTGCAGCAGGACCGCCAGTCGATCCTGGCGTTGCTGCACCCAGGCCCGGACGAAAGCCTCCTTGCGCGGAAAGTAGTTCAGTACTGTCTGCCGGGCGACGTCGGCGTGCTCGGCGATCCGGTCGATCGTGGTCGCTTCGAATCCCTGCGTGGCGAACAGTGCTAATGCCGTGTCCAGCAAGTGATTTCGAGTCTGTTGCTTACGTCGTTCGCGCCGCCCGGCCTCTCTCGTCGCCACACCCTGAAGTGTACAGTGAACTAAAATTAGGCTACAGACCAAGTTTGGGGGATATGTCATGACCATCCCGTTCACCCGCGGACTACATCCGATCGGCGCGGCTACATTCGCCTATCTCGCGCCCGACGGTTCCTGGGGGTTGGGTAACGCCGGACTCGTCGTCGATGGACGCGAGGGATTGCTCGTCGACACTCTCTTCACGTTGACACAGACCGCGCATCTGCTGCACTCGGTGGCGGAGGCGTTACCGGAGGTGAGCATTCGGACAGTGGTGAACACCCACGACGACCCCGACCACTGGTGGGGAAATCAGCTGGTCACCGACGCGGAGATCGTCGCCTCGCGCGTGGCGGCGCGCCACATGCGCGAAAATCGTTTCCTGCCAATGCTTCTCAACCCCGACCTCGCGCCGGGCCTACGCGAGTGGATGACACCGATAATGGCCACGTTCGACTTCACCGGAGTCATCCCGACACTTCCTACCCGGACATTCAGCGGCGAGCTGGAATTGCGGGTCGGGCGGCGCGTGGTGCATTTACTCGAAGCCGGTCCGGCACACACGCACGGTGATGTGCTCGTGCACGTGCCTGACACGCGCACCCTCTTCGCGGGCGATCTGCTGTTCATCGGCGTGCATCCGGTCATCCATTCCGGGCCGATCTCTGGTTGGATCGCAGCCTGCGAACTGATGCTCACTATGGATGCGGTCACTATTGTGCCCGGCCACGGCCCGGTCGTCGGTCCGCCTGCAATCCGCACATTCCGTGAATATCTGCTTCGGATGCACGACTACGCACACCTGTGCCGCGAGGCTGGGCGGACGGTGTTCGAAGCCGCCGAGCACTTCGATTTCGCCGGTTGCCCGCAGCTGCTCGGCCCCGAACGAGTACTGCTCGATATCGGTGCCATCTACCGCGAACACGGCAGTGCGCCCACCGAACTGGAGTTGCTGAGCGCTTTGCCTGCGTTCGTCGCTACGCTGGCACGAAACCACCGGAACAGTGCCACGTCCTGACCGGTTGTGCGAGCAACCGCGGGATCGCCAGGCGTCCGTCCGTTGAATCGGGCCGAACTCGGTGATCGAGTTCGGCTCCTGGGAGAGCTCGGGTTGCTTGCCCGTCGGCGCGGGCGGCGGCCGTGCCCTCGCGAGTGTGCAGGCGCAGCAGATCGATTGGTGATTCCATGTCGAGAAGCCCGCACCGACTCCGTCCATCAAGTGAAGGGCTACGACAGGCGCAGCCCACCACACCAGGAGGACACCAGTGACGATCCAACGCATGGAGAACGTGGGCATCGTGGTCGACGACCTCGAGGCTGCTACCGCGTTCTTTATCGAACTCGGTATGGAGTTGGAGAGCGAGGCGCCAGTCGAGGGAGATTGGGCGGACCGTGTCGTCGGGCTCGACGACATCCGAGTCGACGTCGCAATGATGCGCACCCCGGACGGCCACGGCCGGCTCGAGCTGATGAAGTTCCGCACGCCGACAGCGGTCACCGCTGAGCCGGAAAGCGCACCGGCGAACACACTGGGCATACGTCGAATCATGTTCGCCGTCAAAGACATCGAGGACGTTCTCACCCGCCTGCGCACCCACGGCGCCGAACTCATCGGCGAGCTGGGCCAGTACGAGAACAGCTATCGGCTCTGCTACGTCCGCGGCCCCGAAGGCATCATCGTCGCATTGGCCGAGCAGCTGAGCTGAGGGCTCCGGCCGGGGCCGCCCATCGCCTCGTCAGCATCAGTGGTCGTTCCCGAACGCTCTCACTACCGCGCGGGAGTCCGGAGTCACGGCCTGGCCACGGGGCGTGTGGGGCAGTCGGATCAAAGCCGATAGCGGAGTATGTTCGATCAATTTCGCTGTGCGGGTAGGTCTTCGATCTGCCGTGTGGAGTTCGAAATAGAAGTCGTTGAAGACGACGGCTGCAGGGGCGTAGCGTCGTACGATCGCCGCCGCGCGGGGCGGCAGTTCCAGAACGCCGCACCCCTCAGCGCAGCGGCGTAGGAAGTCATTGCGCCGCTGCGGATTACTCGACACGCGACGGCCCGGGTCACAGCGGGTTTCCACCACCCAATTGGTCAACCTACTGATCACGTAGCAGCCGTTGTGTGATGCGTGTCGGCGAAGGAACTGCGCCTCTGCTGTGGACAGTTCGAACCGCGAGGACGCGGCCAAGCCGAAGTCGGTCAGGAACAGGCGGCGCCCGTCGGTGAGAATATTGCGGAAGTGAGTGTCGAAATGACGTAGTCCCCGTGCGGTTGCATCGGACATGTCGACAGGCTCCCGGCGGCGCACCACACCCTCACGGTATGTGAGGGTCGTCGCCGTCTCACCGCATCGACGCACGAGGCACGTACGTTCATGCGTCCGGGCGCGGTCTACGGACGAGATGTGCTGCAGCGCAGAACATCCGATACTGCCGATTGCAGGGTGTTTGTTCGTGCTCGGCTAACTGTCGCGGGTGACACGACCGGCCGCCTCGGCCAGCGACAGACTGTTCCCGTCCGGGTCCAGTACTTCGACGTGGCGCACGCCGTTGCTGTAGGTCTCCACCGGCTCATGGCTGACGCCGTACGCGGCGAGGCGGGCCAAGACGTCGTCGAGGTCGGTCACACCGAATGTTATCATCGCCCCGCCCACCCGCTCGGCCCGCACATCTCGGTCGTCGATGACGATCCACGCATTCTCACCGACCTGCCACAGGTACTCCACGCCGATAACCTCGTCCGCCGGGCGCCCGAAGAACACCCCGTACCACTGCAGCGCCTTGGTCCGATCACGCACGCACATGATGCTGTACAAGTCCATTCCGGCCTCTCCTGTCGGTAGTTTCGGAAAGTTGGACGACTTCCGCGACCGAAACTCATCGGACGACAGTAAACAGACTGCGGGGTCACACCGAGCCCGTCGCTGAAGCCAGATGAGCAGAGGCAGGTCAACGATGTCCCGAGCAGACAGACTCCAGGCCTTCGGTGCCAGCACGACCTCAGCCTGTGTTCCGCCATATCACACCTGTGGCGTCGTGGGCTGGAGCGCCAACGTCCCGGCACGATGGTGTGATCGTTTGTTGCCGGTATGGTTCGGCCATGTCCCGATCGGCTGAGTATGTCGGTGCGGCGAGCTCGACCAGGTGGTGCTGCGAGTTGGGGAGATGCTCGGCGGAAGCCATGGCGGAACTCGCCGACCGAAGTCGCGAGCTGCGTGCGAAGATCCAGCGGATGCGCGAGTGGCGCGACGAGCAGTGACGCGGTTCGATCACATGGTCCTTGTCGACTGCGGCTCCGCTTGCTGAACAGCGTCGGATCAGGACGGCTTGATAGCTGTCAGGTATAGCGCGCTGTCGAACATTTGCGCCATCGGCTCCGGGACCGGTGGCAGGGGACGGTCGTAGCGTGTGGCCAGTTCCTGCAGGTGCAGGCTCGAGGTGGTCCAGTCGTGGGCGGTGAGCAAGTCAGCCGGATCGGTGCGTTCGTCGGTGTAGAACAGCGAGGCGAGGTCGACCTTGTCGAACGGGGTGCCTTTCAAGTATTCCGACTCCTGGTCGGCGATGCGGGCGATATCGACGTCGTTGCCGATGGTCTCCGCCGCCACTGTGCTACCGGGTGCCGAAAGCTGACCGATCCGCGCGAACAAGGCGTCCTGTGCGGCGCCCGGCAGATATGGCAGCAACCCTTCCGCCGACCATGCGGTGGGCGAGGTCGGATCGAAGCCTGCCTCGACAAGGGCCGCGGGCCAGTCGTCGCGCAGATCAACGGGTACCTCGCGCCGGTCCGACCTCGGCGCGGTGCCGGATTCGGTGAGCACCTGACGTTTGAACTCCAGCACTTTGGGCTGGTCGATCTCGAACACAACCTCACCCGCCGGCCAATCCAGCCGGTAGGCCCTTACATCGAGCCCGGCAGCCAGAATCACCGCCTGGGTCACCCCGGCCGCCGCCGCGGACAGGAAGAAATCGTCGAAGAACTTACTTCGATATCCGATGAACCCAGAGGTGAACGGGGTCTGCGCCCACAACGTCGGATCGGTGATCAGTCGGTTCATATCCGGATCGCCGGATGCCACCACGAATAGCGCGGCGTACTCGTCATGGACAAGGGCATCGGGCTGTTTCGTCTCGATCGCGCGCGCGGCCGCGACGCCGAGCGCGGTCATGCCGACGCTGCTCACAATGTCCCAGGTATCGCCTTCGGTACGCATAATGCTGTCCTCGAAGTGTCCTGAATGCCATGGCTGACAAGTCGGAATCCGGGGTCGCGCTCGCGCGCGGAAGAGAGGGCCCTCTTGTCGGCCTGGCAAAAATGCGGCTGTCGATGGGTAGAGCTTGCTACGAACTCGATCATACGACCGAGTGGACTGCCTGAACTGCGGCCCGCTCCCGTTCCCCAATCGGCAGCCCCCACCACGGTGCGCGGCTAGGGCACCAGCAGATACCACTCCGCGAACGGGCCCTGGATCGGCCAGGTGTCGGCCATGATCTTGGCCGGACCCATCCCCACCCACAGGTCCACGGTCACGGTATCGCCCGGCGCCGCATCGGTGTGCACATACACCTCTTGCGCCCGCGCACCCGCTGAGCCCACCCATCCCAGCATCACGTGATTGCCGCACGGCCCGCGCTGATAGCCCAGTGGGGTCACGTGCGCCAGCACATGGCCGGGCAGATGCGGTGCGGCCTCCACCGCCACGCCGATCGCCCCGGCACAGAAATTCGCATCGCCGAAGGTGTAGAGCGTGGTGCCCAACGGCGCCCATTGCGGTAGCGGATCCGCCTGTGCCGGTATTGCCGGTATTCCGCACACCAACGCGCCGATCCCTGCCGACACCATGACCCCCGCCACCGCTCGCCGCACTGTCATCAGTCGATGTCCTTCCCGCGTAACGATATTCGCGCCCGCACTGCCCGCTCCAGCAATATGGTACGGACCCCACGACATTGGGTATAGCGGAAGTCATTCCGTCAGTTAGCGTATCGAACCAGATCGGCCGCGTGGGACGTTCGAGCGTTCTCGTAGCCGCCGGGAATCATCGTGCCGAGAATCCTTGGCGGGTACCAGTTCTGCCCGATACCGGTGGCGCCGACGGACACGGGATTCGACACCGCAGACGTCGTCCGGAGATAATGTCGGGGTTCCGAAAGAAGGACGACCAAGGAGGCTCGCCTGTGTTCGACCGCTCCCAACTGATCGCTCTGTCGACGATCGCACCGCTCGCCGTTGCCGCCCTTGTGGCCACCGCGGGACCGGTCGCGGCGGATCCGAACGGACTCGATCAACTGACACCGGTCGAGGACACCGGATACCTGGTCGACGACCCGAACTACACGGGCACTGTCTTCTTCCGGACTCCGGACGGCCGCAACTGCGGGTTCTACCCGAACGGACCGGCCGGATGCGACGCCGTGCCGATCGACGCCCCGCCGGGAACCAACCAGGTGCGCTCATCCACCATGGAAGCGGCCCACTACCTGGCGGCCGAGGCCACCTTCACCTACCCGGGCGGTGCGCAGGTGCTGCCGGAAGGACACAAGGTGACCATGGGCGGCACCACTTGCGGTGTCGGCTACCAGGGCACCGTGACCTGCGAGACCGGACCCCACGGTTTCACCATTGCGGCGACCTACGGCGTCCTGCACTGAGCGAGACCGGTTGGCGCCGGTTGCGGTGCCAAGGCCAGCAGATGCCCGGCCAATTCCCGCGGCATGGTGATCATGCAGTCGTGCCCGGTGGGCAACACGTGTAGGCGCTCGGGTGGCAGATCGGCGGGCGGCAGGGTGCGCGGCATCGCGGCGCGCATGGCCTTGAAATCCTCGCCGCCCTCGCTGCAATGCACGTGGGTCACCGGAATCGCCGCCAGCGCTTCGGGATTCGTCAGTAGGATCCGCTGCCGAAAGGTCTCGAGCGATTGCGCCGTCTGCATCGAGGCCACCCAGCTGAGATCCGGCTCCTCGGTGACGCCGTAGAGCCCGCCGTCGCCCATCGGCTCGGTCTGCGGTGGTACCCGCCAGCCGTCGCCGTGCGCCTCGGCGGCGGCGGTGAAGGCGTCGACCATGCCGGGCATGATGTCGGCGACCGCCTCACCGCCGCGTGGGACGAAGGTGTCGATATAGACGAGTTCGGCGATGCGGTCGGGTACCGCGTCGGCGACGGCGGTCACCACCATGCCCGCGTAGCTGTGTCCGACCAGGATGACGTCGGTGAGGTCTTCGAAGGTGAGCATGCCGACCAGATCCTCGACGTGGGTGTCGAGGCCGACCTCGGGGGTCAGCTGATCGGCGCGGTCGCCGAGGCCGACCAGGGACGGTGCCAGCACGCGGTGTCCGGCATCCTCGAGCGGTGGTGTCACCCGCTGCCAGACCCAGCCGCCGTGGAACGCCCCGTGGACGAGCAGATATGTCGACACGATCAGTTCTCCCTGAATTTCGGTAGGGCAGTGACGGTTCCGGCGATCGCAGCCGCCGGTGGGACCTGCTCGGGCCGGATGCCGAGCCCGATCACCCGGGCCACCAGCCGCGGTAGGCGGGGGAAGCGGCGCAGCAGGCGCACGAGCAGCGGTTTGTCGGTGCCCGGCCGACCGGCGTTCGGATATAGATCCGATAGCAGCCGCAGCTGCGCGAATTGGACTACGCGCATGGGGAATTCGCGTCTGCTCTGGACCGCGCGCAACTGCGCGAGGCTCGGGCTGGCACCCGTGCTCAGTGTGGGGGCGAGCAGACGGGCGGCGGCGATCGCGTCCTGTACGGCGAGATTGATGCCGACCCCGCCCGCGGGCGACATGGCATGGGCCGCATCGCCGATCGCGAGCAGACCGGGCCGAAACCAGCGGCGCAGCCGATCCACCCTGACGTCAAGGGGTTTCACATCGTCCCAGGTGCGAATTTCCGCCGCCAGATGGGTGGTGAGGCTGGGATAGATCGTGGCCAGTTCCGCGCGGAATTCGGTGAGCCCGGCCGCCTTGACGGTCGCGAACCCGCCCTTCGGAATCATGTACGCGACCTGGAGGTAGTCGCCGCGGTCGATACAGACGATGAAGAAACCCGTGCCGCTGCGCACGGTGGGTAGCCGTTCACCCTCGGGCTTGCTGACGCGGAACCACAGCACGTCCATGGGGGCGGCACTGGCCGCGACGTCGAGGAGGCCGCGCGCGATCGAATTGCGCCCGTCCGCGGCGATCACCAGATCGGCCCGCACCTCGAGGGAGCCGCCCGGTGTGTGCACCCGCGCGCCGACCACCATATCGCCCTCGTGGATCAGCTCGGTGACCTCGGCCTGCTGGATGAGCCGGAAGCCCGGATACCGCCTACCTGCATCGGCGAGGAAGTTCAGCACATCCCACTGCGGCATGAACGCCACGAACGGGAAACCGCCGGGGAGAGTGCGGAAGTCGGCGAAGATCACCGGACCGCTCGCGGTCGCCATCGGCAGCTGCGGCAGTTCGACGTGCGGTAGCGCGAGGAATTCCGTCGCGAGCCCCAGCTCATCCATGGCACGCAGCGTGGACGGATGTACGGTGTCGCCGCGGAAGTCACGCAAGAAATCCGGATGCTTCTCCAGCACCAGCACTTCCACGCCCGAGCGGGCCAGCAGCAGACCGGCCATCAGCCCGGCGGGTCCGCCGCCGACCACGCAGACCCGCACCGATTCGGTTGTCACGCCAGATTCGGTTGTCATGCCAGACATGTCGGCACCTGCCCGTGGTTGTACACGATCATCTCGTCGAAGATCGACAGCACATCGAGTGATTCGCCGAGCGGACCTCCCGCCCATTCCGCATCGGCGCGGTACAGATTGCCGACAATCCGTTCCTCATCGACCAGGTCGTCGAATTCGCCGTGATCGGCCTCGAGTGCGATCGCCAACGGGGTGAGGCCGAGCGAGCGGCCCTCGGCGGCCAAATCCTGCACCCACCGCAGATATCGCAGTGTCCGGTCGAAGATTTCGGGTCCGGTGACCGGACCATGTCCGGACACCACGGTCTGCGCGCCCAATGCGGCGAGTCTGCTGATCGCGGTGATCGATCCGCTGACCGATCCCATGAGGCAGAACGGCGCGGCACCCGACATCACCAGATCACCGGCGAAGAGCACCTTCTCCTCGGGCAGCCACGCCACCACATCATTGGTGGTGTGCGCGGCCGGTCCGAGGTGGATGAGCTCGACGCGGCGTTCCCCGATATGCAGCGTGATCCTGCTGCTGAACGTGATACTCGGGAGCGTGACGCGCACGTCGCCCCACTGCACCTGCGGCCACAATGTGGTCAGGGCGAGTCCGGTTTCGATCATCTCGGGCCGGATCCGATCGTGGCCGATGACGACCGCGGTGGGGCCGAAGAGGTGATTGCCGAAATTGTGGTCGCCGTGGTGATGAGTGTTGACAATCGTTCTGGCGGGGCCGACGTCGAGTCCGTCGACGAATTCGACCAGTGCGCGGGTGCGCCCCTCGGTCGCCAGCGTATCGATCACCACCGCCCCGTCCGGACCGGCCAGCACACCCGCATTGCTGACACACCAGCCGCCGCGGCGGTGCGTGTACGCGTAGACCCGGTCGGCGATTTCGCGCACTACCGGGTCACCGGCCACCTGTGGTAGTTCGGTGGCCGTCATGTCGGTGACTTCATCGTCTCGGCATACCGCGCGGCGCACAGCATGGTATTGCGGCTGTTGGTCGAGAGCGCGTCGGTGAGATAGGCGCGTGCGTCGGCGAGATCGGTAGCGGCCCCGAGGATTTCACGGGCTGCGACCGGATTGATCGCCACGGTGTGCCGTGCGGTCACCAGCGCGCCGTCGGGTCGGTCCGCGAATTCCCATGCGCCGCTGTGCCCGAAGAGCATGGTCGGTGGCAGCAGCTGTTTGTAGTCGATGCGCTCATTGGACGAACAGACGCGCACCGATTTGGTGGTGTGCGGGATACCGCCCGCGGTAACGGTATCCATCTCCATCAGCTGCACACCCTCGGAGTCCTCGGTGAGCTCGATCCGGCCGACATGCGGGACATGTTCGGGCCAGCGCTCGCTGTGGTAGACGAAGTCGTACGCCGCGGCCGCCGAAATATCCAGCGCGACAGTGTCTTCGAAGGTATGCAGGACATCATCGACCGGATGGCCGAGTTCCGCGATGCGGGCCAGTGCGGCCAGTTCGGTTTCGCTGTTGCGATCCACCGCGCCCGCGACCACATCCGGATCGGTCCCGTCCACCACGGTGAAGCGATGGTCGAGGGTAACCTTCGTTGTGCCGGAGTCGATTTCGCGGAACGACCAGCCGCCGCCCATGGATGCGATCGGCGCCTGGCTGCGTTCCTGCTCGAAGACGATGCGCCGTTGCGCCGCATCGAGCACCCGTCGGGAGGTCCAGTTCTTCACCTCGCCATTGACGGTGGCCCACAACCGGAACCGTTCCTCATCGGGTCCGCGGTGCAGATGTCGCACCAGCACGCTCGGCGCGAAGATCACCGGCCACTTTGTCACGTCGGCCACCAGGGCGTAGACGACCTCGGGCGGCGCCTGCACCACCTTGCTGTGGCTCATCACCTGAGTATTCATGCCGCGCCCGGCAATTGACTGTTGACGATATCGATCAGCTCTTGCGGCGTCTTGACATCGATGAGCTGTTCCTCCGGGATCATTACGCCGAAATCGCGTTGGATCCGGGAGGCCGTCTCGATGAGCGCCAGGGAGTCGTAGCCGAGCTGTTCGAAGTCGAGGGTGGCGATATCGCCATCGAGTTCGGCAATATCGTCGCCACCCGCGCATTCCACGAGGATCCGGCGTAATTCGGTAATGGTCATTGTCATGATCGGCTCCCTAGATGTTTTCGGATCAGTCGGTGACAGCCCGTACGACGACGGCGGAGTTGAAACCCCAACGGCCGCGGGCCAGGACGAGAGCGCAGCCCACGGTGGCGGGCCGGGGTGCGCCGAGCACCAGGTCGATCCGGTAGTCCTCGGCGAGGGTGGTGGTGTGGGCCGTCGGCGGGATCACCGAATCGCGGATGGACAGCAGTGCGGTCACGATGTCGAGCGGGCCCGCTCCCGAGAACAGGCGTCCGGTCAGCGGTTTCGATGCCGTCACCGGGACGCCGTTGGCCCCGAAGATGGCTTCGATGGCCGCCGCCTCGTCCCGATCGCGGTCGGGTACTCCCGCCGCGTCGGCGAATACGATATCGATATCGCTCGGCCCCATACCGGCATCGGCGAGGGCGAGTTCGGCCGCCCGGCGCAGGCCCGAAGGCCGCCCGGCGTCCGGCGGCGGATCGAATGTCGAGGCATATCCGGCGATTTCGCCGTGCACCTTCGGCACGCCACGGGTTCGGGCTGCCGCCGCATCCTCGATCACCAGCATCGCTCCGCCCTCGCCGGGCACATAACCCGCGGCTTCGACATCGAAGGGCAGGTAGGCACGATCCGGTACGTCCGAAGTGCTGACCGCACCGCTGGCCAGATGTGAGGCCCAGCCCCAGGGATCCAACGCCGAATCGACCCCGCCGGTGACCACCAGGGGAGTACCGCGACGCACCGTGCGCCTGGCGTGCCCGACCGCATCCAATCCACCGGCCTGCTCGGCGACCAGCGCGCTGCTCGGTCCGCGCATACCGTGCCGGATCGAGATCTGCCCGGTGTTCACCGCGTAGAACCAGGCGAACGATTCATAGACGCTCACATGCTCGGATCCGCGCGACCACAGTTTGTTGAATTCACGATGGGTGAATTCGAAACCGCCAGAGGCATTTCCGGTGACCACGCCCATGTCGTAGTCGGTCAGCGCCGCCGTATCGACCTTGGCGTCGTCCAGTGCCCACTGTGCGGCGACCAGCGCCATTCGGGTGGAGATATCGGTCTGCGGCAGCAATCGGCTCGGCAGATGTTCGGCCGCGTCGAAATCGGCGATCTGCCCGGCCAATCGCGCGCTGCTGCGGCTCGCGTCGAACCGGGTGAGCGGTGCGATACCGCCTCGACCGTCCAAGACGGCATCCCAGAAACGTTCGACGCCAAGGCCGTTCGGTGCGAGCACACCCATTCCGGTCACCAGGATCATGCCGCCACCTCCTGTGGTTTGCGCAACACCATCGCGCTCTGGAATCCGCCGAATCCGCTGCCAACGGTGAGTACGGTGTCCATCCGGTGGTCCCGCGCGGTGAGCGGTACGTAGTCCAGATCACACTCCGGATCGGCCTCGTGCAGGTTCGCCGTCGGCGGCACCACCTGGTACTCGAGGGCCAGCAGGGAGGCGGCGATCTCGACCGAACCGATGGCACCGAGTGAGTGTCCGACCATCGACTTGATCGAACTCATCGGTGTCGCGTAGGCGTGCTCGCCGAGACTGCGCTTGACCGCGGCGGTTTCGTGCCGATCGTTCTGACGGGTGCCCGAGCCGTGCGCGTTGATGTAGTCCACGCCGGTGGGATCGATGCGTGACTCGTCGAGCGCGACGCGGATCGCCTCGGCCATCTCACGCCCGTCGGCTTTGAGACCGGTCATGTGGTAGGCGTTGCACCGGGTGGCATAGCCGGTGATCTCGGCGTAGATGTGCGCGCCGCGCTTGCGCGCGCTCTCGTACTCCTCGAGGACGAACATCGCGGCGCCCTCGGCGAGTACGAAGCCGTTGCGCGAGTTGTCGAACGGCCGTGAGGCGTGTTCGGCGTCGTCATTGCGGGAGGTGGTCGCCTTGATAGCGTCGAAACAGGCCACCACGATCGGCGTGATCGGGGTATCGGCGGCCCCGGCCAACATGACATCGGCCGAGCCCTCGCGAATCAATTGCACCGCATGGCCGACCGAATCCAGTCCGGATGTGCAGCCGTTGGAAACCATGGCGACCGGGCCCTCGGCGCCGACACTCCAGGCCACCTCGGCGGGCATCACACTGGGCACCATGTAGTCGAACATGTGCGGGGACAGGTAGGTCTGGTCCACCAGCCAGTTCTTGCCGGAGTCCGAGAGCACCAGATACTCCTGCTCGAGGCTGGTGGCGGCGGCTACCGCGCTGCCGAGGCTGACGCCGAGCCGGTGCGGGTCCAGCGACCCGATATCGATACCGCTGTCGGCCACCGCTTCCCGTCCGCACACCACGGCGAATTGCACCGCACGGTCCATGCGGCGAATTTCCCTGGGCGAGAGCCCTTCCTGACTCGGGTCGAAGTCGGCTTCGCCCGCCACCTGGGATCGGTACGGCGTCGGGTCGAAGAACGAAATCCGACGCGTGGCGGTGCGGCCTTCGGACAACAGTTTCCAGAACTCGTCCTTACCCGAACCGCCGGGCGCGCGGACACCGAGTCCGGTGACGACAACGCGGCGGCTCATTCCGCACCACCGGATGCGTTGGGGTTCATGGCGTTATCTCCCTTCGATCGTGTGCTCAAGCATCGAAGGCGGTCCTCGAACCTGACTCGAGCGCCGGAGTCGAGTTGTTCTCTAGCGGGCGGGCGCAGGCTGTGCGCAGTGATCGACCCGACAGCGCGGTACGGATCGGTCACCCGTTCCCCGAGCACAGGAGATACGCGTGATGAAGTCGGCACACGGCCTGGACGGCGCCGCGGACTGGGTGCTCTGCCCGGCCTGTCTGATTCCGCTGTACGGCAAGCGGTTCGCTCGCGACCTCGGTGTCTGCGGTGAATGCGGCAGACATACCCCGATCACCGCCGAGCAACGCATCACCCAGCTCGCCGACGAGGGCCGCTATGAACCGCTGGCGGTCATTCCCACCGATGAGGACCCGCTGGGCTTCACCGACACCAAGCCCTATCCGGACCGGCTCGCCGCCGCGCGGGCACGCACCGGTATGCACGATGCGGTGTTGTGCGCGGTCGCGGCGATCGAGGGCAATCCGGTGATCATCGCGGCGATGGATTTCCGGTTTCTCGGTGGCAGTTTGGGCACCGCAGTCGGGGAGATGATCACCGCGGCGGCGGAAACCGCGCTGGCCGAGCGGATTCCACTACTCATCGTCACCGCATCGGGTGGCGCGCGGATGCAGGAGGGGCCGCTGTCGCTGATGCAGATGGCGAAAACCAGCGCGGCGTTGGAACAGTTGGACCGCGCCGGAATCCTCACCATCACCTTGATCACCGACCCGACCTATGGCGGTGTGGCGGCCTCGTTCGCGACGCTGTCGGATGTGCTGATCGCCGAGCCGGGTGCGCGGCTGGGTTTCGCGGGGCGCCGAGTGATCGAACAGACCATCCGTCAGGAGTTGCCGCCGAAGTTCCAGACCGCCGAATTCCTGTTGGAACGTGGGTTGATCGATATGATCGTGCCGCGCGCGGGTCTGCGGCAGGCGCTCGGTTCCTTAGTGCGGGTCGCCGGTCCGGTCGACCCGACCGGCGATGCGGTCACCGAACTCGACGCGGGGACCATCACCGACCCGGCTCGGGTCCCCGATAGCGATCCTTGGCTGCAGGTCCGGCGTGCGCGCACGCCGAGCAGGCCGACCGCGCTCGAGTACTTCGCCCTCGCTTTCGACGGCTTCCACGAGTTGCGCGGGGATCGGATTTCGGGGGACTGCCCCGCCATTGTCGGTGGTACCGCGTGGTTGGGTGAGCAGCCGGTGGTGGTGATCGGGCACCAGAAGGGCCATGAGCCGAAGGAGATGATGGCGCGCAACTTCGGTATGCCGACACCGGCGGGCTACCGGAAGTCCGCGCGGCTCATGCGTTTTGCCGAGAAGCTCGGGCTGCCGGTGATCACCCTGATCGACACTCCGGGGGCCTATCCCGGTGCGACCGCCGAGGAGCAGGGGCAGGCCGTGGTGATCGCGGAGAATATCCGGCTGATGTCGGCGCTCCGGGTGCCCGTGATCAGCGTGGTCATCGGCGAGGGTGGTAGTGGCGGTGCGCTGGCACTCGGCGTTGCCAACCGGGTGCTGATGTTCGCGAACGGCACGTACTCGGTGATCAGCCCGGAAGGCTGTGCGGCCATCGTATGGAACGATCCGGCCGCCGCACCGAAAGCCGCTGCCGCGCTGTCACTTACGGCCAGCGATCTGCTGCGGCTCGGCGTCGTCGACGCGGTGCTGCCCGAACCGGGCGACGATGTCGGCACCGCACCGCTGGCGGCGGCGAACCAGCTGCACCGGGCCCTGACCGCGAGCCTGCGGGAGTTGACCGGGCGCAGCGGTGCGGATCTCGCGACCGAGCGGCGCGCGCGATTCCGCCGATTCGGTGCACGGCAGCAGGTTCCGGTCCGGTCGGTGGCGTAAGAGAGTGCGGGACAATATGTTCGACAAGATTCTGATCGCCAATCGCGGCGAGATCGCGCTGCGGGTCGCGCGCACCTGCCGAGAGTTGGGTGTGCGCACCGTCGCGGTGCATTCGGTCGCCGACGCCGAGTCGGCGGTGGTGCGGTTCGCCGATGAATCGGTGCAGATCGGGCCCGCGGCGGCCAAACGGAGCTACCTCAATGCCGCGGCCGTGCTGGCCGCCGCGGAGCTGACCGGAGCCGATGCCATCCATCCCGGATACGGATTCCTCTCGGAGTCACCGGATTTCGCGGATGCCTGCCGTGCGGCGGGTGTCACGTTGATCGGTCCACCCGCCGATGTGATGGCACAGCTCGGCGACAAGCAGTCGGCGCGCACGCTGATGGCCAAGGCGGGGCTGCCGCTGCTACCGGGCAGTCTCGATCCGCTCGAAGCCGATGCGGCGCACGCACTCGCCGACTCGATCGGATATCCGGTGATCATCAAGGCGGCCGCTGGCGGCGGTGGGCGCGGTATGCAGGTAGTTCGCGACAGCGCGGCGTTCCAGCACGCCTATCAGCAGACATGTGCGACCGCGCGAATGTTGTTCGGCGACAGTCGAGTCTATCTGGAGAAGTACCTCGAGGGCGCTCGGCATGTCGAGATCCAGGTGCTGTGCGACGGCTACGGCAACGGCGTGCACCTCGGAGAACGTGACTGCTCGGTGCAGCGCAGACATCAGAAGCTCATCGAGGAATCGCCCGCGCCCCGGCTGCCGGACGGGCTCGCGGTGCGGATGGGCAAATCCGCGGTGGACGGGGTGCTGGAAGCGGGCTACGTCGGTGCCGGAACCGTGGAATTTCTGGTGGATCGGCGGGGGAATTACTATTTTATGGAGGTGAACTGCCGAATTCAGGTAGAACATCCGGTGACCGAAATGGTCACCGGTATCGATTTGATCGCCGAGCAGATCGGCATCGCGGCCGGGCAACCACTCGGCATCACTCAGGACGATATTTCCTTGCGCGGTGCGGCAATCGAATGCCGGATCAATGCCGAGGACCCGACCGCCGAATTCGCACCGGCTCCGGGAATTGTGGCGGAATTCACGCCGCCGGGTGGTCCGTTCGTGCGCGTCGATACGCATGTGCACGCCGGTTATTCGATCCCGCCGCATTATGATTCGCTGCTCGCGAAACTGATCGTATGGGCACCGGACCGAGATCGGGCGCTTGCGCGCATGCGGCGAGCGCTGGCCGAATTCCAGATTTCAGGGGCGCGGGTGGAGACGACTCGAGATTTTCTGCGGGAGGTACTCGATCATCCGGCCATGCGGTCGGCGACGCATTCGACCGCGCTGGTGGACGAGTTGTTGCGGGATGGTTAGGCGGGTTTTGCTCGCGCCGCGCGGAATTCGGGGGAGTACCAACCGATGAGGTATCCCGCGTGGCGGCTGTTGAGCATGGCACTCACCGATACGTCGGAGGCGGTGAGGATGTCCTGATGTAATTTCTGCAGCTTCTGGCATGGGTCGAGGCCGAGTTCGCGCTGCATCGACCTGCTGAACTCCTGGTAGGAGGCCAGGGCGCGGGCGCGCTGACCCGAACGGCACAGGGCGAACATGTAATACGCCTGCAGGCGCTCGTGCAGCGGGTGCTGCATGGTGAGTCGGGCCAGGTCGGGGCACGTCTCGCGATATCTGCCGAGCCGCAGCTCGGCCTCGACGCGTAGCTCGACATCGGTCAGCCGCAGCTGATCCAGATGCGAGATCTCCGCGGCGAGCGGGATACCGCCCTCGACATCGACCAGCGCCGGACCGGTCCACAGCGCCTCCGCCGCGGTGAACAGGTCGACCGCGCGGTAGTCGTCGCCGGTTTTGGCGGCACAGCGGGCGGCTTCGGACATCGTCTGGTAGTCGCGTAAATCGAAGAGGCAGTCCTTGACGTCGAACGAATAGCCTTTGCTGCGGGTGCGCAGAAAACGCTCGGCCACTTCGGCCTGTCCGATGCCGAGTTGTTCGGCCATCTTCTTTCGAATTCCGAGCACATAGGTCTGCACGACGGTGACGGCGCTGCGCGGCGGATCGTCGTTCCAGAGCTCTTCGACCAAGGTGGTGACCGGAACGACGGTATCGTGTCTGACGAGAAGTAATGCGAGCAGTTGGCGTTGCTTTTGCGCAGTTGGCGTGGCGTTGTGATTATTGAGAGCGAGCGTCAATGGACCTAACACGCGAGCGCACACTGGATACTTCACTTGGAGCTCCTACGGGCGTAATTCCCCTCGACCGACGTGAGGTTCTCGAAATCCCACCTCGATGTAGGCAAGGTCAACCCTATCGAAAATCGAGTCACGGGTCGATGAATCTTGAGTTATATCGGAGTTAATTCGCTTCGGGAAGTACGCTAATTCTCCTCGGTCGCAAGGAGATTCGTGCATCGCGTGAAGTCATGGACGACGTCCATGACAGGGTCGTCCCTTCGGTTGTTTCCGTATGGCACAGTGTGCGCGATCATCCCCGGTCGCCCTGGGGCCGGGGTGCCCCGGCCGATCTCCTCCGCGGCGAGTGCCGCTGAACTTGCACTTTCTGAAAAATTGCAGTTTGTGCTACTTTGGCGGACATGTCCAAGGCGAAGCGCGACGAGCGGCCGATCGGGTTGCGAGAGCAGAAGAAGCGCCAGACCGAGCTCGACCTCTGCCTGGCCGCACGACGGCTCGCGGTCGAGCGCGGGCTGGATGCGACGACCGTCGAGGACATCGCAAGAGCGGTCGGGGTTTCCCCCCGCACCTTCTTCAACTACTACGAGACGAAAATCGATGCGGTAGTGGGGCCGATCAGTGAGATCGGTACACCGGAGTTGCGTGAGCGGTTCCTCGCCGGCGGACCGAGCGGTGCGCTGATGGACGATCTCACCTGGTTGTTCGCGCACGGATTCGAATCCGAAAGTACTGTGCGCGAAGGCATCTCGCTGGTCACGCAGATCATCAAGTCCGATCCGAGAGTACTCGCGGCGTTCGTCGCATCGGGTGCTCGATTGCAGAGCGTCATCACCGACCTTCTCTCGGCGCGACTGGGCACCGCCGTATCACCCGAATTCGCCGGTCTGGCAGCGGGATTCATGACGACTATCACCACGAGGGCAGCCATGTCCTCGGCCGCCGATCCGACCGGATCGCTGGCGGCGGCAGTACACGAACACTGTGCCATGGCCGCCCGGCTGTTCGAACAGCCCGACGGTAGGAAAAAGAGAGGTGACCGATGAATAGTGCGGCATCGCGAAGCGATTCCGTGGGCGGTGGTGGCCAGGAGACGGGTGCGCCGGCTGAATCACCGACCGCGCCAATTGTGCTGACCCAGAAGCGAATCTGGCTCATCTTCGGTGCGTTGATCGCGGGGATGTTCCTGGCCAGCCTGGACCAGACGATCGTCGGCACCGCTATGCCGACCATCGTCGGCGACCTCGGCGGCATCTCCAATATGGCGTGGACCGCAACGTCGTATCTGCTCGCGACGACCATCATGATGCCGATCTACGGCAAATTCGGTGACCTGTTCGGCCGTCGCTGGCCGTTCCTGTTCGCCATCACGATCTTCACGGTCGCCTCCATCGGCGCCGCGGCGTCGACGAGCTTCTGGGAGTTCATCACCTTCCGCGGCCTGCAAGGTGTCGGCGGCGGTGGTCTGATGATCCTGGCGCAGGCCATTATCGCCGATGTGGTGCCCGCCAAGGACCGCGGCAAATACATGGCTCCGATGGGTGCGGTCTTCGGTATCACCTCGGTCGCCGGTCCGCTGCTCGGCGGCTTCTTCGCCGATCACCTCGGCTGGCGCTGGTGCTTCTGGATCAATGTGCCCATCGGTATCGCCGCGCTGTTCATCGCCTTCCGCTACCTGAGCATCCCGAGTCACCGGCCCAAGACCCGCCCCGACTACCTCGGTGTCGTATTGATGTCGGCGGCGACCACGTTGCTGATCCTGATCACCGACTGGGGCGGGAAGCAATACGCTTGGGGCTCAACGGTTATGGTCACGATGATCGCCGCGTTCATCGCGGTGGTAGCGGCCTTCGTACTCGTGGAGGCGCGCGCCGAGGAGCCGATGCTGCCGCTGTGGTTGTTCCGCAGCCGTACCTTCGTGCTGACCTCCGCGATCGGTTTCCTGGTCGGCCTTGTGATGTTCGCCGCTCTCGCCTTCCTCCCGACCTATCTCCAGATGGCAACGGGCGCTTCGGCTTCGGTATCGGGTCTGCTGCTGATCCCGATGATGGTCGGCCTGATGATCGCGCTGATGACCTCGATGACCATGGTCACCAAAACCGGCCGCTACAAGGCGTATCCGCCCCTCGGCGCGGCGCTGATCATCGTGGACATGCTGTGGTTGACCCGCCTTGACGCCGATACACCGATGTGGGTGGTATCCGCGATGCTCTTCGTCATGGGCGCTGGCCTCGGCCTGATCATGCAGATCATCGTTCTTGTCGTGCAGAATGCGGTGGCCCCCGATCAGATCGGCACCGCGACCAGCGCAAATAACTACTTCCGCGAAATGGGCGGCGCACTCGGCGTAGCCATCTTCGGCTCGATCTTCACCAACCGATTGACCGAAGGTCTCAGCGACGTCTTCGTCTCCCACGGCCCCGAAGCCGCTGCCGCGAAACTGAATCCGGGCGCCCTGGTCCCCTCGGTCGTCAAACATCTACCCGACGCTCTGCACGATGCGATCGTCGGCGCCTACGTGGACGCCCTGGTACCCGGCTTCTGGTACCTGATCCCCGGCGCGATAGCCGCCTTCCTCCTGGCCCTGTTCATCCCTCAGATGAAACTCTCCGACGAAGCGGGCATGGTCGCCCGCGGCGAAGCGGTCATGGAAGACGACGCCACTCTCGACCCGCAGCTCGTCGGCGAACGGTAAGGCCGCGGATCACAGGAGAAAGGCCCGGGCGGTGGATTCCGCTCGGGCCCTTGCTCATCGACAAAGGCGGTGTCAGCGTACGACTTCGACTACGTCACCGGGGTTGAGGTAACGGTAGGTCGCCTCGGCGCCGTCGGGGGTCATCCGGATGCAGCCGTGCGACTGTTCCTCGATGGGGCCGATGTGGGTGGCGATATCGCCATTGAAGAAGACGGCCCACTTCATCGGAGCGTTGTGCATAGTGCTCCAGAAGTCTTCCCTCTTGAAGGCGACCTTGAAGACGCCGGGGGGTGTCTCGTATCCGGGCCGCCCATGCGAGATCGGGGTCGGACCGAAGGTCACCTTGCCGTTGTCCATCAGCCAGGCTTCGTTCGTCGACAGACGCATACACATCCGTGCGGTCTCGCCACACGGTGCATGAACGGGAGCTCGTGGAATGATCGCCGGTGTGCCGATATCGGGTCCACCGGGCCACAATGGTTCGGCCTGCGCCGTGCCGGCCATCAGGAACCCGGCCGAGACGGCGCCGACCAGCGCTGCGGATCTGATCGACCAGTTTCGAAAACGCTTGCGATTCTTCACGCTTCTGACCCCTCTCCCCTTGTGGCACCCTGTGCGTGGGTCGCCAGGGTGATGATGGGACCAACTTCGTCACGCTAAGCATAGGACCGCCGCGAGGTGAAAGTGATCGTTTCCGCATCCCGACCTCGGCGTCTATCGCACGGCGCCGGTGTCGCCCAGGCGCCGGCCGATGCTGCATAGACTCCGTCGGAACACAGGATCGGGCGCACATCGTCCGGGTCCCAAGTACGCTCGGAGTGTCGAAATATGACGCGAGAGATTGGTTTCCGTATTAAGGGGGAACAGTGGACGCGCTGAAGCTCGACCCGGCGGCGATGGCCGCCTACACCACGATCGCGAATACGGTGTCGCAACAGCTGGCCTCGGCGTCGGCTGTCGCGGGTGGCGCGGTGAATCCGGAGCGGCTGGTCGCCGATCTGGGACCGGTCGGTGCCGCATTCGTCGCCCGGTTCACCGAGAAGGTGAACGAGCACGTCCAAGCGCTCTCGACCGCAGGGCAATTGGTGGCCGCCTATGGGCAGGTGCTGCGCGACTACAGCGCGGATATGCAGGGCATCGATGTCGATTCCGCGGGCGCCCTTGCCCGGCAAGGAGAAGTGCTGTCATGAGACGACTGCTCCGACGGCGGCCCGCCGACACCGCGGCCGCAACTCCCGTCACCACCGTCGACCCGAATGTGGATCCGCCGATCGTGGCCGCGCTGGTGGAGCCGCTGCTGCAGTTGCGCGCCTCGCTCGGCAGTGGCGTCGCGACGCCGGACCGGTCCGTCGTCAACGCGCTGTCCATGGCATCCACCCAGGTCGCCGATGCCGAGGGGCCACACCGCGACGGTCTGCACGCACTCGAGTCGACCTGGACCTCACGCGCCGCCGACGATGCCGTTCCGGCGTTGCGAACCACCCAAACCCAGATCGGCGACATCTCCGACCGTGGCCCCGAATACCTGTCGGTACTCGGTGACGCCCATGCCACCAGCGCCCGTGCCGCGCAGAAGGTGGACCAGATCATCGCGGACTTCCGCCGCGACGCCCGGCAGATCATGAGCACCGCGAGCGCGTCCTCGGATAGCGATGCCGTGATCGCGCGGGCCACTCAGGCGCTGCGGGACGCCGTTACCGCGGTCAGCACCGCGCAGTCGGAAATGGATGGCCACACCACCCGGTTGGACGCGATGGGACCGCTGACGGTCACCACGCCCCAGGGCATCGGCACCACCCAGCAAACAGTCGTGCCCGGTACGACGAACGGCACCACAACCGCAGGGGTCACGACGACAACGCCCCTGGACCCGGTGCAGGCGGCCCAACTCCAGCTGCAGCAGTACCTGATCAACGCGGGCGTCTCGGTGGGCACCGCCGCCATCGAGGCCGGGGTCAATATCGGCACCCACCTCATCGATAAGATCGCCGAGGTCGGCACGCATGCCATGGATACCGTGGCCACGTCCGCGGATAAGGCGATCGACAAGGCGATTCCCGAACTCATCCATCCCGGCAGCACCACCAACTCGACCACCGGCGAGTCCGCGAGCAAACCGTCGAACGTGATCGATTTCGGCGGCGGATCGGGTCAGGCCAAGCCAGCGCCGAATGCCGGTACCAGCTCGCTGATCCCGCCCAACGGATCCACCGCGACGAGACCGGCTCCCGCGCCGACGCCAGCACCGGGGCCGCAGGCACCGGCCGCTACGGATACGCCGCCGTCGCGACCGTCCGCGCCGGAACCTGCGAACCAGCCGGGCAGCACCGGTGGTCTGGCGATGCCGCCGTCACCGCGATCGGATGAGGACCGCCGCCCGGGCGACGGCCAACTCGGCGTCACCGTGCCGACCGCCATGGCGACCGTCCCGCCTGCGGTGATCGGCGAATTCGACGATGACGAGCTCTGATTCCGGCTCTCCGAGCCAGAAGCAGGGCAATCCGTTCGATACCGGACTGCCCATGGTCCGGCCCGCCGCCCCGGACTCGAAGCGGCGACGGCGCTCGAACCCGCGCCGCGGTTCGGGCCAACGGCGGGCTCCCCGGGTCGATCCGCTCGATCCGCCCGATCGGCCGCGCCGCCCCCGGCCGTCCGGGGATTGGCAGGAATGGCTCGAACCGCGCCGCCCCGCCGAGACCCCACCGCAGGCGGATCAGAGTCGGACCATGACCCACCCGGTCGAGGCCGAATCCGCGCTACCGGCGGAGACCGGTTCCGTCGTGCCGACGATCATCGATCGGTCGGGCGGCAATCCCGGTCCAGCACTGCGGCATCCGCAGCGGCGTCGCGATCCCCAACCGGGTGGTGGCAATCGGGTGGTCGCGGTGCTGATCGTGCTCGGTGTGGTGCTTGCGGTGGTTTCGGTGGTGATGTTCGTCTTCGGCGATTCAGGTGAGCAGAAGCGACCCGCCGCGGCGACCACACCGGCCGTCGCGCGGGGGACCACCGGGCACGTCCCGGCGACCACTGCACCCGGCGATCAACCGTCGGCGGTCGCAACTCCGGGGTGTGAACAGCGGCGCACCGGCGATGTCATCTCCGGCACCGATCCGGGCGGAACCAGCGATGGCCCTTCGGCGATCCTCGCCTTCGAACGTGCCTATTACGTGCAGCGTTCCGGGTTCGCGGCGCGTGGCGTCGTTGCCGATGACGCGAATGTGCCCGCCGCCGACCAGATCCAGCGCGGCATCAACCAGGTGCCCCTGGGCACGCTCTACTGCGCGCAGATCACCCGTGCAGGCAGCGATGCGGGGGAGGCGCACTGGGAGGTCCGGCTCACTCAGCAGCGTCCGGGTGAGCAACCACAGACCTTCACCCAGATCGTCACGA
Organism: Nocardia sp. CA-107356; assembly: GCF_050946365.1. Lineage (NCBI taxonomy): Bacteria > Bacillati > Actinomycetota > Actinomycetes > Mycobacteriales > Nocardiaceae > Nocardia > Nocardia sp. CA-107356. Next base: position 3,264,260 of record NZ_CP191992.1, read on the forward strand.
CCCGCACGGCGGGCAATCGGACGCTGATCACCGCGATCAACGCCGCCTGACTCGCACGGGCGACGATCCGGGCAGCGCTGATCGAACGGTCGGGCGCGAACGGTCGACGATGCGCAGTCCGACAACGGATTCCGTGGACGCAGTCCTCGATGTGTTGTCGAGACCACCGCTGCGTCCGGCAGCGGGATGCCGACGCGACCGCCGACTGGGTGGTTGTAGGTCATGGGGCGAGGTATGAAGACGCTGTGCCGATCCTCGGCATGGTTAGGGGGCGAGATCTGGAGCTGGGACGAGCGTAGAGCCGATGCGCGGGCTCCGGTGCTGATGCGGCAGCATCCGACTTGCTCGGCGTGGGTCAGAGGATGCAGGTCATGAACACACTGTGCGGGTCCTCGACGTAGTCGGCGAAGGGTGCGCAGACCTCGAAACCGTGCCGGGCGTAGAGCCGCTGCGCAGGGGCGAAGTAGTCGGAGGCCCCGGTCTCCAGGCTCAGCCGGTGGTAGCTGCGCGCACGGGCCTCGGCGATGAGATGGTTCAGCAGGGTGGAGGCGGTGCCGCGGCCGGTGCGATCGGAGGCGGTGCGCATCGACTTGATCTCGCCATGTGTGGCGTCGAGTTGTTTGAGTGCGCCGCAACCAGCCAGTTCGCGCTCCTCCCAGGCGCTCCAGAAGGTGATGTTCGGGCCGCGCAGGGCCTCCAGGTCGAGTGCGTGCACGCTGCCGGCGGGCGAGTTGTCGTACATCTCGGCCAGATGCTGGGTGAGCAGGGCCGCCACCTCAGGACCGGAGAGATCGTCGACCACGATCCGCAGGGCGCCGGTTCGGCTCGGTAGGTGCTCGTCGATATCGCTGGACATTCGTCCATCATGGACCGTGCATGTAGACACTACTGTCTGGGTCGGTACTCGACGAACGCCTCCGGCACGCTTTACTGTGAGGGCACTTGCCCTCACCTCAGGTGGACAACGATGTCGATGTTCGAGAAGTTCGCGCAGTACACGAACAATGTGCTGATCGAACCGCGCCGCCTGCCCGCGCCCTTGGCGCCGTCGCTGGCCGATCGGGTCGTGGGGCGCACAGTGCTCATTACCGGCCGTCCAGCGAGATCGGCCGGGCGCTGGCCCAGGCGGTCGCGGCGGCCGGTGCGACGACCCTGGTGATGGCACGGCGTGCCGACGAACTGGCGGTGCTGCTGCGCGAGATCGGTGAGCGCGGCGGGGTGGCGCACGCGATCGCCGGAGACCTGCCCACCGATGAGGGCATCGATGCCGTCGCCGACCGGGTGCTCGCCGCATTCGGCGCACCGGAGATCCTGGTCGATAACGCGAGCCGTTCGATCCGCCGATCGGTGGCGAATTCCGAACGGCGTGGTGTATCAGCGCCGGCCGACGTGCGGGCGGACGCGGACAACGTGAGGATCGAATCATGAAGTTTGCCAACAGGGTCGGGACGCTGGCCGCGACCGCGGCACGACGAGCCGCCGATGAGACCTATTACGCCGCCCTGACCGTACGTGCCGGACTCGCGACGCCCGAACGTCCGGATCGGATTGCCAGAATGGGCGCGGCGGTGCTGCGCTCGGGACTGCTCGGCGGGCTGACGACTGTTGCCGCCCTGCGCTATCGCGATCGCACCGCGATTGTCGACGAACTCGGCCGCGTCAGCTTCCGCGAACTCGACGAGCGCAGCACCGCACTTGCGAACGCCTGGCGCGCGCGAGGTCTGCGCGACGGTGAAGGTGTGGCGATCCTGGTGCGCAACCACCGCGGCTTCCACTACTCGGTTTTCGCCGCCGCCAAGTGCGGCGCCCGAATCATCTTGCTCAACACCGACTTCGCGGGTCCGCAACTACGCGAGGTGGTGACCCGCGAGGGCGCCGATCTGCTGGTCTTCGACGACGAATACGCCAGTATGCTCGGCGATTTCACGCCGCGGCGCGGCCGCTACCGCGCCTGGGTCGATAAGCCGGGCGTCGACACCCTGGACAATCTGATCGCGGGCGCTGCGCGCACGCCACCGCGCAAACCGCGCACCGCTGCCTGCATCGTCCTGCTGACCAGCGGGACGACCGGTACCCCGAAGGGCGCGCCGCGCAGCAGTGATCCGACCTCGCTGTCGCCACTGGGTGCCATCCTCGGCAAGGTGCCGTTCCGAGCGCGCGAAATCACCGAATGCCCGGCGCCGCTGTTCCATACGCTCGGCTTCGCGCATGCCGTCCTAGCGGTCGGGTTCGGCTCGACGCTGGTCATCCGGCGTCGCTTCGACCCACAGGCGGTGCTGGATAGTCTGGATCGGCACGGCGCCACCGCCATGATCGCGGTGCCGGTCATGTTGCAGCGGATGGTGGACGCCGGACCGAACGCCTTTGCCGGACGCGATTTCTCGCGACTGCGGATCATCTTCGTCGCCGGATCCCAGCTCGGTGCGGACTTGTGCGTGCGGGTGACCGAAGCGTTCGGGCCGGTGGTCTACAACGTGTACGGATCCACCGAGGTGGCCTACGCGACCATCGCCACGCCCGCGGACCTGGCGGCGGAGCCGGGCTGTGTCGGCTCTCCGGTGCCGAGCACTATCGTGAAGATCTTCGACGACAACGACCGGGAGGTGGGTCCCGGCGTCACCGGGCGGATCTTCGTTGGCAACAACTATCAGTTCGAGGGCTACACCGGCGGCGGTGACAAGCCCCGCATCGGGCGGTTGATGTCCACCGGCGATGTCGGTCACTTCGACAGTGCCGGAAGGCTTTTCATCGACGGGCGCGATGACGATATGATCATCTCCGGTGGCGAGAACGTCTTCCCCGGCGAGGTCGAGGAACTGCTCGCGGCGCATCCTGCGGTGGCGGAGGTCAGCGCGTTCGGCGTGTCCGATGACAAGTACGGTCAGCGCCTGCGTACGGTAGTCGTTGTGCGAGAAGGGTATTCGCTTACCGAGGACGAGGTGCGCGAGTACGTCGAGACGCACCTGGCCCGCTTCAAGGTGCCCCGTGATGTGTTGTTCATCGATGAACTCCCGCGCAACCCCACCGGCAAGGTGCTCGAGCGCGTGCTACGGGGGCTTCCGGGCTGAGTGTTTCACATTATCCCCAGCATCCGCCGCATCGTATGCCGTAACTGCACCGGATCCGGCATCGCCGTGCGGAACCACCCGTTCGGTGGCACCACCAGTCCGGCGCGCCGATGCTCGACACAATCGACGATGGCATCCGCGACCGCCTCCGGATCGGGCGCGTAGTCGGGCTTCGCCCGCACCGCCACCGACCGCCTCCGCCCGAGCATTGCCCAGTAGTCGCTCAGCGCTGAATGTCCTGGTGGACAGGTCATTTCGTGACCAAGACGTCCGAAGCAGACTGATTCGGCGGATCTGCTCCGCTGGATGCCGACTCGGCGAAGTGTGCGAGGTGGCGGTGATCGCACCCTTGTCGGGATCCGCGTCCAACGTGTGTCGCGCAGGTCGTCGACGATGAGGAGGACCTACTCATGTCGGGAGTGCGTGTCGCGATAAACGGTGTGCCGAGGTGTGTTGGTGCGGAAAGGGCGGCTCGAGTGCGCGTCGAGTGCGAGCATGGATGGTGGGTAGTGGCGTCGGGAGGTGGTAGTGGTGGAATTCGCTCAGGAATATGCCGCCTTGCGGTGGTCGGTGGTTGTGGCGTTTCTGTTCGCGTCGGTGGTGGTGCTCGGGCGGTTGGCGGCACCGGCCGGTGGGATGCGGCGGATGGCAGGGGAGTGTGGTGACGACGGGGCGGTCCCGCTCGTCGTCGTCGGAAATGCGGCCAATTCGGGCCGTCCGCAAGCGAATTCGATGGGCGAAGGTGCGGTGGCGTGTCACGAATCCGATGCCGCGCATCTGATCATGTGTCTGGTCATGCTCGCGATGCTGATCTTTCCCGCGGGGGCGAACCCGGTTGCGTTGCGTGGGGTGCTCCTCGCGATGATCGTCGTATTCGCGGCATTGCTGGTGGATCGAATTGTGGAGTGGCGCAGTGCGGCTCGGCTGGTGCCCGGCGATCGGATGGTTGCGCTGGGCTACCACATCATCGTCGCGTTCGCGATGCTGTACGCGATATCCGGGCACGGTGCGGATGGGCATACCGGTGGGCCGACGCCAGTTCCCGCGCTGGCACTTGCCGCGCTGTTCGCGGTGGATGCGATCGCGTTGATCGTCGCGGCGAGCACCGGACGTCGGCAGCGCTGGCTGGGACATCCGATCGGCGCGTCTACCGGCTCGGTTCAACTGAGTTCAGCTGAGGCCAGTTCGATGCTGCTGGATACGGCCCGGTCCGGTTCGATCGAGTCCGGTTCGATACCCGTTGCTCAGGGCGAGCCTGATGTCACGCGGTCCCCTTCGGGGCCAGCCGGTTCGGTCCGGACTGGTTCCTTGGCCAGCCGCGCGCTGTCGTCAGCGATGGTGCCCCATATCGTGATGGATCTCGGCACGGCCTACATGCTGATCGCCGCCGTCTCCGGGTAACCGCGGCAGACAGCCGCCCTGCGGGCGGTGACGTGTCCGCGACGGCGTGCCGTTGGGGTGGATTCGACCGTCGGCTGGTCGCGGCCGTCGAGCTGAGCTACAGCTCGATGACCGAATCGGCGGCTACCCGACCGCCCAAGCGCACCCAACCGTCGGAGTCCCACTCGGTGAAGATCTGCGACCCCTTGCCCTGGGTGATGATCAGGCTGCGCCGCAGCAGTGCGGTGAGGGCGACCGCGGCGGCCCCGGTTGCCTCGTCCTCGGCGAGACCCATGGAAGGGGCGAACATCCGCGAGCGCAATGTGGCACGGTGCTCGTCGGTCCAGGTCCACAGGTAGTGCTTGCCCTCGGCGAAGTCGTCGGGCCGCAGGTTCGCCAGTTCGTCGAGATCCCCGAGTTGGTGGAAGGTGAACTCCGGGGCCCATTCGCCGCGCGCCCTGATCCAGGTGAGGCCATCGATGAGTTCGACGGCGACCGGGCCCGCGGGCACCTGCAGCACCCGCACCGGAACGCCCTGCTCGGCGAACCACCACGCGGCACCCACCGAGGGGTGCCCGGCGAAGGGCAGTTCCATCGTCGGCGTGTAGATGCGCATCTCGGCGACCTCGTCGACCGGATCCGCGACGACGACGGTCTCGCTGAAGCCTGCCTTCGCCGCGAGCGCCTGGTGGTCCACGTCGGTGACATCGCCCGCGCGGGCGATGCCGAGTTCGTTACCGCCACGCCCGGCAGAGTCGGTGAATACTCGCACGACCTCGATCCGCGTGCCTGCGGCTTCCGGTTCACCTTGTGTACCCATGATCGCGAGCCTACCGGCTGTTCAACAGTGGTCTCATGATCGGACGGCGAATCTGTGTCTGGGACAAATCGGCCTTCGGTGTGCCGGTTTGCCTGTTATGCCCCAATTTCGGCTTGGGGGGGTTCCCAACGGCTCGTACCTGCGGCTTCCTGCTGAAACCTTCGGACTCGGCGTGCTGTACTGCCAGCTGGAGCTCGAGAAGATCGCCGACCGGCTGGCCTGGTCGATCGGAGCAACGGGCCCGCCCACTCGGGCGGGCCGTTCGCGTTCAGTGCGGGGCGCACAGCCAGGCGATATCGCGCAGGATCTCCGAGCGGGTGACCGGGCTCAGATCGACGAAGGTGCTGCCGGCGAGCGCGGCGTACGTGAGTTCGTGCACGGGCGCGACCGGTTCGAGTGGCTCCATTCCGGGATCGATCCCGATGCGCAAGAGCCGGTCGTTCGGGAGCCGCTTCTCGAACGTGTCGATGCGGCCGCCGTCGCCGCGCTCCGGTGGATTCCAGCCGCGGTCGGCGAGGCCGTGAATGCGTCGTAGGGGGACGGCGGCCGGATCGGGAATGGGCACCGACGAACTGGTGAGCAGGACGGGTTCCGGGTGATGAATTTCCCGGCCGAGCTGTGGAAATGGTTGCCGCAGTTCGCAATCGGCGAACACGCCCGCCCAGGCGGCAGTCGGCTCGGTGCCGAGGTGCAGCGGGTGGGCGATTCCGATGACGACTTCCTCGGCGAGGTCGACGCCGTTATCGGCGGCATCGACGAAACTGTTGTCCTCGGCGATGCGGAACGAGTCGACCAGCTGGCCGTCGCGGTATGTCGCCCAGACCAGGCGGCGAGTGAGGTTGATACGCATCGGATGTGCGATGAACAGGGTGCACAGTTCGTCCCGAGTGAAGCGGCGTTCGGCGACCATGGCGCGTTCGAGGCGCTTGATCTGCTCGGCGGCGAACTTCTTGACGGACTTGCGGATCGCACGATATCTCGCGGTCGCCTCGGCGGCCATCGCCGCATCGTCATGGCGGCCCGCTGTGGGCAGGGTCTGGTGGTGGGTGCCGTCGACCCCGGTGACGACGGGGCCCAGTTGTTCGTCGAAGCCCAGGACGAACTGGCGCGGCCCGAAGTCGAACAGCGCCGTACCATCGGGACGCAGACCGAGATCGGGAGTCATCCGGTCCGCGAGTTGATCCTCGGTCAGCCCCAATTCCTCGGCGAGGTCGGTGATTCGAAGCTGTGCCGCCGACCGGACCGCGGCGTTTCGCCCCTGCTCGCACAGCTCGATCAATGCCGACAAGGCGAAATCCGAGCCGATGGCGGCGAGTACGTCCAGCGCGTTGTCCTTGCCGATGTCCCAGGTGATCTTCGGCAGTAAGTCGGCGACGGTATCGTCATTTCCGAAGGCGGCCAATCCTTCCCAGACCCAGGTGTCCTTCCATCGCGCGCCCGCATTGTTCCACTGCTCGAAGATCGCACCGGCTGCGGCGGCGAGAGTCGAAGTGTCGCAATGCTCGCGAATTCGGGCCAGCGCACCATGCGGTTCGCCCGGCTCCGACAGCATCATGTATGTGACGAGGGTGGAGACTTCGCGTAGGGGCAGGGCATGGCCACTCGTCAACATGATCGGCGGCAGTTCCAGAATCGACAACCAATGCGGGAGAACGGGAGTCCGCGCGGGCACGATCTCGGCGGGATCCATGTCGAGCAGCTCACGCGTGGCGGCGGTGACACCATATGCATCCGCGGCGGCCATGATCGCGTCGGTATGCCCGAGCGCGGCGAGAGTGCGTAAGGCGGCTCCATGCGTGCGTCTTGCCTTGCGCGCCTTGCCGATCGCACCCGGTATGACTGCGGTGGCGGCATAGGCGGGATGGCGACGCAGCCAATCCAGCGCGATCCGTCGGCGCGAGCGCAGCCCCAGCCAGTCGACGACGAGTGCTGCGGCAGTCCGGCTTTCGAAGGGCGCGATCGCGGCGGCGAGTTCACGCGGGTCCTGCACGACGGCGCCGAGAACGAGGTCGTTGGCGGCCGCATCATGTGCGGCCGCAACCGCCATCAATCCGTCGATGGACCAGAGCAACCAGCCGGTGTACTCGGTGCGCAGGTGCGGCTCGGCGACCGCGAGATCGACCTGGGCCAGCGCCTGCAGCAGCCAGTCGCCGACGCGGCCGGGATCGGATGCGCCATCTTTCAGACGTCGGTGCACCTCGGCTTCGGTGAGCATGGTGCGCCGGTCGAGCCAGTGCTCCCGCTCACCATCGCGCCACGAAACCCGCACGGCTGTAGGCGCTTCGAGGGTGATGGCGGGAGTCGGCTTGCGGCGCGGTCGATCCCACGGCGGGTCACGCAGGATCGCGGGTATCACCTCGGCGGGGGTGGTATTGATCGTCACGCCGGGCAGGCTTTCGGCGACCAGTTGTCGCGCGGATTCGGGCAACTCCGCCCGCATGGCGGCGGCGAGTTCCGGGTGGCGTCGGACGTGCTGGCGGAAATCGTCGACGCTCTGGTGGCGTGTGGTCCGTGCAGCCAGCACCCGCATGGCACGAGCCGGAAACCGTGTGGTGGACGCGAGCAGCGCCGCGGCGGTGGAATTGCGCCACGCGTGCTCTGCCAGGAAGTCCAGCGCGGTGTCACTGGGGAGACGGGCGAGCAGGCGAGCTACGGCGTCCAGGCCGGGCGCGGAGCTGTTGCCTCGACCTCGCTCATAGAGCCGGATGAGCACGGGAGCCGCGTCGGGGCCCAGATGCGCGGCGAGACTGTAGATCAGCGATTTGTTGTCGCGCAGCTGGTGCCATTGCCAGCCGAGCAGATCGATGATGCGGTGCGCGTGCGCCGGATCGGTTACCGAGGCGAGCAGGAAGGTCGAGCCGAAACTATCGGTGAGTTGCGGATCGGCGAGATCGGTTGTTACCCAGTGCTGTTCGGTGGGGAACAGGTAGGAGGTCAGCAGCCGGATCGATAGCGTCCCGCGCCGCAACTGCCGCGCCTGGTCGAGGGCATCGGCATAGTCCATCTCACTGGACGCGGCCAGCAGCGTGCGCAACCGCCGGACCAGGGTCGCGGGCGGATCGCGCCGCTGGGCCGTCACCTGGTAGTCGGCAGGACCCGACTGTCCGCTCCACATGTTCGACGACTGAGACTCCGCGTAGACGCCGGTGAGCGCGGCCACGGTCGAGACGGCGAATCCGAGGCCGTGGGTGGCGACGAGATAATCGGCCAGATCCGTGTGATTGTCGTAGTACCGGCCGAGGTCGGCGGCATCCAACAGCTTCGCGTCCATGCCGATCGCGGCGCAGACGGCCGCGCCGAGCGGATCGGTGCCCGGCCGGGACAGGTACTGTGCGCCCCGCTGGGCGAGCACTCGGTGTGAGCCGGAGTGGCTCAGGATGGCGCGGATGCGCTCCGCGGAGTGCGCCAACGTTTCGGAGATCGACTCTGCCGCAGCCACATTCACGGCGACCCTGGTCATTGGGCAGCGTCCCCGAAATGGATCGGTTTTCGGCCACCAGGCGGTGGGTACCACCCAGGTGTCCGCATCTGTCGGCGGCGTACGGACAGCCATCGGCCCGGCTCCCTTGTTCACGAGGTGCGTATCGCGGACAGGCTAGCGAGCCGCTCCGACATGTACCGGTCGACGCGGAAACGGCAACGGCCCCACCCTTTTGGGGCGGGGCCGTCGCTCGGCGTGACGAGATGTCAGACTGCGGCGGCGGCCAGCGCCTCCGTGGACTGCACGGCCTGGCCGACACCGGCGACGATCGCGGCGGCGCGCAGCGATTCGAAGATCACCTCGCGCGAGACGCCCGCCTCACGCAACGTTTTCTCGTGTGCCTCCAGGCAGTGGGCGCAGCCGTTGATCGAGGAGACCGCGAACGACCACAGCTCGAAATCGGCCTTGTCGATGCCCGGGTTGCCGATGATGTTCATCCGCAGACCGGCACGCAGATCGTCGTAGCGGCCCTCGAGAAATGCCTTGCCCCGATAGAAGACATTGTTCATGCCCATGATCGAGGCGGCGCCGAGTGCGGCGTTGTAGGCCTCCGCCGACAGGTTGTCCGCGGCCTCCTCGGCGATCTCACGCAGCGTCGTTGCCGACCGGGTCGCGGCCGCCGAAGCCAGCAGGGTGCCCCACAGTTGCTGGTCGTTCAGCACGGTGGTGCGTGCGATGGACGACAGATTGAGCTTGAGGTCCTTTGCGTACTCGGGAAGGGAGTTCTTCAGGGTCTCAATGCTCATTCGGCGAATCCTCTTCTCATTCAGGGGTTTTCAGGTGTATCGGCTATGCTCAGACGCTCGCGGCGAGCAGTTCGCCCGCGTTGATGGTCGGGTCGCCCTTCTTCCAGTTGCAGGCACACAGCTCGTCGGACTGCAGTGCGTCGAGCACGCGCAGCACCTCGTCGACATTGCGCCCGACCGAACCCGCGGTCACCGAGACGAACTGGATCTCGTTGTTCGGGTCGATGATGAAGGTGGCGCGGTCGGCGACGCCGTCGGCGTTGAGAACGCCGGTGGCGGAGGCCAATTCACGCTTGAGGTCGCTCAGCATCGGGAAGGGGAGGGTCGCGAGATCCTCGTGCTGGGCGCGCCACTGGAAGTGTACGAACTCGTTGTCGACCGAGGCGCCGAGCACCTGGGCGTCGCGGTCCTCGAACTCCTCGTTGAGCTTGCCGAAGGCGGCGATCTCGGTCGGGCACACGAAGGTGAAGTCCTTGGGCCAGAAGAAGACGATGCGCCACTTACCGGCGTGGTCGTCGGAGGTGATCTGGGTGAAGTAATCGTCAGGCTGCTGAGCGTCGACCTTCGACAGGTCACCGCCGATCACCGCGGTGAGGTTGTATGCCGGGAATTGGTCGCCGATGGTCAGCAAAGCCATGCTTGTCTCCTCGTCAGTCGGGTTGCTAGAGCGAGTGGATCGAAAAGCTCACTGGTGATCTTGCCCAAAGGCCGGTGAAAGGTAAACGTGATCAGTCGCACTACACTGATAGGCGTGACTGATCAGACTTATCAGCCGACCCTGTCGCAGCTGCGTGCGTTCGTAGCGATTGCGGAGTACCGCCATTTCGGCACCGCGGCAGCCAGGCTCAGTGTGAGCCAGCCCACGTTATCGCAGGCACTGGCCGCGTTGGAACACGGGCTCGGGCTGCAGCTGATCGAGCGCAGTACCCGTCGGGTGCTCGTCACCGCCGCGGGTATGCGGCTACTGCCGCAGGCGATGGCCACCCTCGAGGCGGCCGATCGATTCGTCGCTTCGGCGACCGGTGACAGTCTGGGCGGCACCCTGCGGATGGGCATCATCCCGACGGTTGCCCCGTATGTGCTGCCGGGCCTGCTGCCCGAGTTGCGCAAGGTGTTGCCCGCGTTGATTCCCCAGGTGATCGAGGACCAAACCGCCCGGCTCCTGGAGGGTCTGCGCACCGGGGTCCTGGATGTGGCGTTGCTCGCGCTGCCGACCGAAGCGCCCGGCTTGGTCGAGATCCCGTTGTACACCGAGGAATTCGTGCTGGTTACCCCGCGCGGCCACGAGCTGGCCGGTCGCACCGATATTGCCCCGGCCACCCTCGCTGCGCTGCCGCTGCTGCTCCTCGACGAGGGGCACTGCCTGCGCGATCAGACCCTGGAGTTCTGCCGCTCCGCCGACGCGCACCCGGGCGCGGTCGGTGATACCCGTGCCGCCTCGCTGGCGACCGTAGTCCAGTGCGTCGCAGGCGGTCTCGGCGTGACCCTGATTCCGGAGATGGCGGTCGAGGCCGAAACCTCGCGCGGCACACTGGAAACCGCGCACTTCGCCGCACCCGCGCCCGGGCGCCAGCTCGGTCTGGCGTTTCGTGCGTCGACCGCCCGGGCCGATGATTACGCACGGCTCGCGGAGATCATCCGGTCCCAGCGGCCCGGAGCGAACTGAGCAACACCCGCTGCCAGGTGCACCCCCGCGTGTGCGGGATCAGGGTGCCGAGTCGCCGAGGAGTTCGGTTGCCGTGCGGTGGATTTTGTGCAGGGCGCTCATCAGGTAGCGGCGTTCGGTGGGGGTGAGATCGGCGGTCACCTTGTCCTCCAAGGCTTGTCGCTGCGCTTCGATCGGCTGCTGCAGGGCGCGGCCCTTATCGGTGAGCCAGAGGCGGACGAGGCGATTGTCGTGCTCGTCGCGGCGGCGCTCGAGCAGATCGGCCGCGCTCATGCGGGTGGCCATCTTGACGACGGTCGGGGTGCTGACGTTCAGGGCCGCGGCAACTTCGCCCGGGGTGCGGCCGTCGCGCTCCCATAGCAGGGCCAAGACGTGATTCTGGCCCAGATGTAGTCCGAGCGTGCGCATCTCGCGATCGGCGAGGGCGCGCAGCGTCTTCGAACTGCGGCCGTGCAGGTCGAGGAATTCGGGCACGGTCGGCCTCCTTGTCGTGGTCGCCAGGCGTTGACGCTTGATCGTTAGCCGTCTAACGTTTTATTCGTTAGACGGCTAATGATATGGAGATATGATGATAGTTGTTACCGGTGGCACCGGAAATATCGGCCGTGAACTCGTCGGCGAACTCGATGCCAGGGGTGCGGATTTTCGCGTCCTGGTTCGTGATCCGGCTCGTGCCGCGGAGTCCGGGCATGGTGAGCTGATCGTCGGTGACTTGGACGATCCAGCCACCCTCGCCGCGGCCTTCGACGGCGCCGACGCACTGTTCCTGCTGGTGCCGGGCATCGGATCGGCGCACACGGTGAGCGCGGTGGCCGAGGCGCGAGCAGCGGGGATACGGCATATCGTGCAGCTGTCGTCTTTCAACGCGATGGGCGATCCCGTACCGGCCATGGGGCTTTGGCATCGTGAGCGTGAGCGGATTGTCGCCGAATCCGGCATTCCGGTGACCGTGCTGCGCCCCGGTGGCTTCATGACGAACGCGCTGGCCTGGGCGCGGACAATTCGCTCCGGCGGTGCGGTCCTCGATCCCACCGGCCCCGGCCGCTACGCCCCGATAGATCCCGCCGATATCGCCGCCGTGGCGGCCGAAGTCCTCACCAACGACGGTCACCAAGGCGTGACCTATACCCTCACCGGCGCCGAAACATGCACTGTCGCAGAGCAAGTCGCGACCATCGCCCGAACGATCGGCCGCGCCATCGAGGTGCGCGAGGCGGCAACACCGCAGGAAGCGTTGCAGTCCCGCTACCCCGGCGGTGCGCCACCCGCACTGGCCGCGGCGATTATCGAAGGGTTCGAATTGATGCGCGCCGATACGGTGGGGTTCCGCACCGATACCGTCCGTCGGCTGCTCGGCAGGAGCCCACGCACGTTCGCCGAGTGGTGCGCCCGCAACGCCGATGCATTCCGTCCGGCCGCATAACCCCTGCGGGATGCCGTGCTCGATTGGACGACCGTTTCGCTGTATTCGGTACGGATGATGATTTTCACGGGATGCTCGCACCGAAGACAGCGCTATTGGCAGGTTTCGAATTCGGTGCGTAGTCGGCGCTGCAGGACGATGGCGTCGGGGGTCAGGTAGTGCTCCGGATGGGCATCTGCGGCGCTGGCGCCGTCGGAGCATCCGGCGATCTTGACGCTGCCGGTGAATTGTTTGTCGGGGGAGAAGCTGCCCCAGTTCCAGCGCAGATCCATCGGATGCTCAGGTGTCGGTCCGGTCCTGGCGATGACCGCGGTCAGGTCCTGGTAGGCGGTGTCCGGGCTGTGCACTCCGACAGAGAGATTCGCGATATGTCCGCTGTCGACGCGGACATAGGCCACCGGGAGGGCGAGGGTGCCCAGCAGGGTGTTGATGTCGTGTTCCTGTTGCGGGCCGAACGGCAAGTCGACGGTCCACACCGGCTCCTGGTCGGCAGGCCGGATGGTGACTCGCGCCGGATCATTGTCGAGGGCTGTGCGCACGACTGCGAGGGAATCCGTTGTGGGCGGTGACTTTTCGATCTCGATACCGTAGGTGTTCCAGGTGATCGCGGCGCCGGGCAGGCTCGCGCCGAGTCGGCGCAACCCACGGGTACGGGCGGTGATGCGGTTCGGGTCCAGTTCGGCGCCCGCCTTCAACTCCAGTCGATTGCCGACGACGAAGTCGGCCGACTGCCGGTAGGAGTCGAAGTCGTGCTGCTTGATGGTGTTGATCCGGGCGACCACATCCGCGATCTGCGCTTCGGAGGCCGTGCGCATCGATAGGTCCAGGTCCAGGTAGGTACCCCGGGTGAAGTCGTTGGAATAGTCGACCGAAATGCTTTCGACGCCCGGCATGGCGCCGATCTCGGATCGCAGCCGATCCGCCTGCGGGCGGTGGTCGGGTGCGTTCGCGCACCCGGCCAGCAGGGCCGAAACGATGGCGACGGCGATCCCCGTTGCGAGCGTGCGCCGGATCATGGGTGCCTTCCTGTAGCGCCTAGCGGGCGAATGCTCCTGACTCCTCGGTATGTTCGCGATGCTCGGCCCTCGCATGGTGGAGCATGCGGGCGATGGCGGCCCGGAGGGCGGTATCGGCTCCTGCCGCAGGTTACGCGCCCGGACACCGATTTTCCGGTAGCAGGCGTCGGTGTCGGGTGGATTCTGTCGCGCACGCACTGTGCACCGGGCGTAATCTCCGCTGGTGGACGGTTCGAAGGGGTTCGCGATGGACGAGTCCGGCGCGGTTGTGCTCGGCACGCGGTCGGCCGCGCCGCAACCGCGGGCCGGTGGCTCGATTGCGAGGGGTGATCGGCTGTTCGTCTACGGGACGTTGCAGTTTCCGGAGGTATTGGTCGAGTTGATCGGGCGGTGTCCGGAATTGGTGGCGGCGGCATTGACCGGGTGGCGGGCGGCGGCACTACCGGGGCGGGTGTATCCGGGGCTGGTGCCCGCCGCGGATGGGGTCGCGCGTGGTGTGGTGCTGTCCGGACTCGACGCGGACGAGTGGGCGGTGCTGGACGCGTTCGAGGATGACGACTACGAGTTGCGCCGGGTTCGGCTGGATACGGTGGCATCGGCTTGGACGTATGTGTGGACTTCTGGTGTCGCGCAGGATGATTGGTACCCTGAGCGTTTTGCCGCCGAGCATCTGGGCTGGTTCGTGGTTCGGTGTGCCGAGTGGCGACGGCAGCTCTGAGTCGGGGCTGGTGATGGGTTGGATTTGCTATTCCAAGACGACCGGTCATATATTAATCGCATGGCGCGACCGCGACGCAGTGATGACACTCGACAGCTTCTGGTGGAGCAGGGGGCTGCCGGATTCTTGACGAATGGCTATCACGGCACCGGTATCAAGCAGATCCTGGATGCGGTCGGGGTGCCAAAGGGTTCGTTCTACAACTACTTCGATAGCAAGGAGAGTTTCGGGCAGGCCATCATCGACCACCATTCGCTGTGCGTGCAGCGGAATTTGGCCGAGGCGCTGACGAGTGCGCCGGATCCGATCGACGGGTTGCGCGCGTTCTTCGGGCGGCTCATGGACGATTTCGTGCAGGCGGAGTTCACTGGCGGATGCCTGATCGCGAACCTCGGCGGGGAACTCGAGGGCAGCGAGGTGTTGCGGGAATCGTTGGCCGATGCCTGGAATTCCTGGCGGGACGGGGTGGCGGCAGCGCTGCGCCGGGCGCAGGGGCTCGGGACGATTCGCCATGATATCGACGCCACCGAGCTGGCGGATCTGCTGTTGGAGTCGTGGGAGGGGGCGGTGATCAGAATGAAGATGCAGCGCTCGCTCGAACCGCTGCACAAGTGTCTGCGCCGACTACTGGATGACTATTTCCGGCCCTGAACTGTAGGGATGTTCGGCTTTGACAGTTGCACGTCCATTCTAAGACGACCGGTCGTATCGACTGGGATCATGAGAAAGAGAGAGAAATATGGTCAAGACGGTCATCGTGACCGGATCCTCCAGTGGGATCGGGCGCGATATCGCTCGGGCCTTCGTCGAGCGCGGCGACAATGTCGTGCTCAACGGGCGGGATGCGGACAAGCTTGCGGCGGTGGCGGATTCGCTGGATGCACCGGAACAGTTGGCCGTATTCGCCGGTGATATCGGTGCGCCCGCGACAGGTCCCGAGCTGGTGCGCCTCGCAGTCGACCGGTTCGGCCGAGTGGATGTGCTGGTGAACAATGCAGGGATCTTCGGAGCCAAGCCCTTCGTCGAAGTCACCGAGGCGGATCTGGACAGTTACCTGAACGGGAACCTGAGGGGGACCTACTTCACCACGCAGGCGGTGGTGCGGCAGCTTCAGGCGCAGAAAACTGGTGGCAGCATCGTGAATATCGGAACGGTCCTGATCAACCACGCCCTGGCCGGGCTGCCCGCGTCTGCGGCGTTGGTCAGTAAGGGCGGTGTACACGCGCTGACAACGAGCCTGGCGGCGGAGCTCGCTGCGGACGGGATTCGAGTGAATGCCGTTGCCCCGGGCATCATTCGCACCCCACTGTTCGGCGACGGCGACGAAAACTCTTCGGGCAGACTGGCTTTGCTCAACCGAATCGGCGAGGTGAGCGAAACCACCGCGGCAGTACTGTATCTCGCGGACGCCGCCTTCACCACCGGCCACATCTTCCCCGTCGATGGCGGGTTCATCTCGGGAAGGGCCGCGTAATGCCCTACGTCAATATCAAAGTCACCGACGAGGGTGTCACCCGCGAACAGAAGACCCAGCTGATCAAAGGAGTCACTGATCTGCTGCGCGACGTGCTCGGTAAGGATCCGGCGACGACATTCGTCGTGATCGATGAAGTCGCGCTGACGGATTGGGGCATCGGCGGGATGAATGTCGAGGACTGGCGCAAGCAGTCATAGGTCCGGATGTTGGCCAGTGCGACCATTCCTGCCCGAGTTCGGCGGGATCCGCAGGATCGCGGCAGGAATGGGCGCTGATTCCGACACTCGAAGCAGCTTGTCGGAGTCCTTCGTCGAACGGAGACCGGCCGCCCAGTGACCTTCGACGCCATACCGTTCGCGAATCTGATTCAGCCGCAGGAATACGATGGGCCACCCAGCGCGTCACCAACCGCACCACCCAACAGTGATCCCCGTACCCGGTCGAATACCATCGTGTAATCCACCACGAGACGACATCATTTCGCATCCGGTCGGTACCACCGCAATGCCATCGACTGCCGTGGGGCGCCGATGGACTTCCGAACCGGACCGACACCCGGCGCTGTTGATCTGAGATTCGATGTATCCGGTCTAGGAGCAGCATGGCTATGCCCAGTGAGGTTCGAGCCGAGATCGGTTGGAGACGGGCGATCCTCGACCGTGACATTCCGTCCGCACTCATCGCGCGGGCGCGCCGCAACGGCGGGATCGTGCGGGTCAGGGTTCCGTTGCCGGGCCGGTCTTTCCTGATCACCGACAGCGACCTCATCGACCGTGTGCTGCGCACCGGCGCACGCGAATTCGACAAAGGTGGTCCGATCTACCGGATCATCCGCAACGCGACCGGCGACGAGGGTTTGTTCGCGGTCAACGATCCGCACGTGTGGCGGAGCTTACGTGAACACACCAATCCCGCGTTCGCGGCGGCCGATCTGGCGCCGCTCGCGCACGAGAGTGTCCGTCGATTGAACGACCGGATCGATAGCTGGCGCCCGGACCGAGCTGTCGAGGTGTTCAGCGAATTCAAACTGCTCAACGTGGAACTTCTGGCACAACATCTTTTCGGGCAAGCCGTCGACTGCGCGACAGTGCTGCGACTGGCCCAGCCGATCTTCGACAGCCAGCGCAAGCAGTGGTTCCGGATCGGCGGCGGCAGGTACCGGCGCGCCATCGCGGCCATGGACGCCGAAGTCCACGCCATCATCGAGCGGCGGCGCGCCCTGGGAGACTTCGGCGGTGACCTGCTCGGACACCTACTGCAGGTGCGTCCGGAACTTCCGGCTCAGCGAATACGCGATCAGGTGATAAGCCATTTGATGGCGGGTTTCGACAGCACGGCTTGTGCTCAGGCGTGGGCATGTGTTCGGCTGGCCGACCATCCCGTCGAGCTGGCCGAATTGCGGACCGAAGTCGCCCAAACGCTGGGGAGTCGCGCACCGGCCGCAGCCGATCTCGCCCGGTTGCCGCTGCTCACATCGTTTTTCGACGACGTTGTGGCACAGCGGCCATCGTTCCCGCTCATCTTCCGAAATGTCGCAGTCGATACCGAGTTGGCCGGTCGCCCGCTGCATCCGGGCGACCAACTGTTCATCGCACTCGGACCCGCCCGCCAACCGTTCGGCATCGGCAAGCGAAAATGCATCGGCGAACCAATGGCACTACTGACCGGCGCATTGTCCATCGCGGTACTCGTCCAACGCTTCGGCCGATGGCAGCGCACACGGCCGGGCAACCAGCAAATCCGCTACGCGACCACAGCCCCGCCCCGACACAGCGAGATCCGCTTCACGCCATAAGACGATGACGCACGACCCGACCCACAACTCGAATCGCACCGGAATCCCTCGGGACCCGGTGCGATTCGACGTGGAGTACTGCTACACGCGCAGCGCGTGCGGTTCGATCGCGCCACGCACCAGCGCTCGCGCGTCGACCGTCTCGGCGCGGTAGGGCAGCGTGCCCAGCCGATCGGTCATCCCCGGCACCGGATCATCGATCCGCTCGTTCAACCCGAACAGGAAGGTCCACTCGTGCTCATCGCTGCCGTACTGCACCACGGTGCCGAACTGCTCCTGGAAGCGCTTCCAGGACCGCTTCAACGTCTCGTTGCGCCACATCGTCGCGCATCCGGCCTGCGCGCTCAGCACGCCGCCGGGCGCGAGCAGGGCCTGACATCGCGAGAGGAACTCCGACTCGTAGAGGCGATTGTGCTGCGCGTCCTCGACCCGCTCATCGGGCAGATCGATCACGATGACGTCGTAGCGGGTACCCGCCTCGGCCGCATTGGCCAGGAAGTCCCAGCCGTCGGCGTAGTGCACCTTGATCGGGCCGTCGCCGCGCACCGCGGCGGCCAGCTCGTCGCTGGTGTAGCCGTAGGGCAGGTGCTCGGCGCACAGCTCGACCTCGCGCTGATCGATATCGACGTGATCGACCAGCGTCGCGCCCGCGGCGACCGACATCTGACTGGCCACACCCTCACCCGAACCGATGATGAGGACCTTGTCCAGCTTCGCGGCCAGCGCGAAAGCGGGAACCATCATCGCCTCGTGGTAGGTCAGCTGGGAGAACTCCGTGGACTGGCGATCGTCATCGGAGAACAGGCTGATGCCCTGTTCGGTGCGCGCGATCACCATGTGCTGGAACGGAGTATAGGTGTCGACGATCACCTCGTGCAGATCCCAGATGCGCGTCAGGCCGTTGCCGACCGGCTCCTCGATCCGGGTGGAGCCGTGCCCACGCTGGATCACCTGCATGCGAACATCTTTGGGCGACAACTTATCTCGCAGTAGCTCGACGGCCTTCGACGCACCGGCGCCGATACTTCCGCAGGTGAAGACGTCGACAAAGATGTCGCCGGACTCCGGATAAGTGTGAATCGAGGCGTGAGACTCCGACAACAGCGCGAGGACAGTCACCCCCTGCGGATCGAACTTCTTGTGTACGACATCGCAGATGGTGACGCCCGCGGCGATCAGAGACTCGCGCAACGCCGATTCGAGTCGTTCGAGGTCGTCGCAGAGGGTCGCGTCGACACCACCGAACTCGGCCAGCACATGCCAGCCGGTGAATTCCGCCGTCATGGGCAAACTCACTCTCGCTCAGCGCCCGAGACATGAACGGTCAAGGGCGGAAAACCATTGAAGGACACCGACGAATAGCTCGCGGTATAGGCGCCGGTATCGAGGATCTGGATGCGATCACCGGCTCGCAACGAGGTCGGTAGCAGGACCTTCGTGCGTTGATACAGTACATCGTCGCCGTCGCAGGTCGGTCCGGCCACCACCGCCTCGTCCACGGGGTCTCCGTCACGTTCGGTGACGAAGCGGTATGCGATGTACTCGTTCTCGGTCTCGGCCATGCCGTTGTAGCGGCCGATGTCGAGATACACCCAGCGCCGTCCGTCCGGCGCGATGCGCACGCCGATGACCTCGGCGTGAATGGTGCCCGCCGAACCAACGAGCGCGCGGCCGGGCTCGACGACGAGTCCGGCGGTCTCAGGAAGGAATTCGGCGGTGGCCGCGGCGATGACGGCCCCTATCTCGTCGAGTGCGGGCGCCGCCTCGACGTACGAAATGGGCAGGCCGCCGCCGATATTTACCGAGCGCACCCGAATGTCTTTGTCCGCCAACGCTTCAGCGATGCGGCCGGCCTGTTCGATGCCGATCCGCCAAGCTCGCGGGTCGGTCTGCTGGGAGCCGACATGGAAGTACGGACCCCCGACGACGAGTCCGAGATCGCGGGCGCGCACCAGCAGTCGCAGCGCCTCGCTGGGCGAGCAGCCGAACTTGGTGCCGAAGGGCGTCGTCGACTGCGGGGCCGAGGACAGGAACCGGCATTCGACCTCCGAGCCGGGCGCGTGCTCGACGATGCGCAGCAGATCGTCCTCGGTGTCGAACGCATAGCGGCGCACGCCCGCGGCGTAGGCGGCGGCGATATGGGCGGCCTTCTTGATCGGGTTCCCGTAACACATGCGGGCCGGGTCGACGCCCTCACGCACGCACAGTTCGATCTCGCCGACGCTGGCGACGTCGAACTCCGCGCCCGCACCGTCGAGCAGGCGGATCAGTTCCGGGACCGGGCTCGCCTTGACCGCGAAGCGAATTCGCGCTTCGGGTATCGCTGCCGCGAGTGCGCGGTAGTTCTCGCGCACTCGCTCCGGGGCGATGACCAGATAGGGCGATTCGGGCATGTTTGAGCCGGTCAATCTAAGGGAACTCTCCGTCGTTTGGGGGGCGGCCGTCGTTCAGGCACCGCGCGAGAGAGTATCAGCGCGATGCCCCGGTTCACTAACTCGTTGACGACACCTTGACCATGATCACCCCGCGACTACCGTGACCTCGTCGAATACGATCTCGCCCGCGGCGTCGGACTCGGCGAGATCGACCACCGCCGCCAGCGCCCAGCCGTGGTCGCCCGCCGGATCCTCGAGCACCTGGCGGACGTGCCAGAAACCGGGGCGTTGTTCCACCTGGAACAGTTGCGGACCGCGGGCGTCCGGGCCGGTGCCGATGCTCCCGTACTCGTCGAAATAGGGTGTCAGCTCCGCTTGCCAGTCCGGACCCTGGCCCAGCTCGGTAAGGGTTTCCCAGCGGCGCAGCGCGGCCAGTTCGACGCGGCGGAACATGGCATTGCGGACCATCACCTTGAAGGCGCGTTCATTGGCCGAGATCGGGCGCACCGACTCCGCGCCGAAGGCGAGCTGATCCGCGTCGGTCTCCGCGCCCGGGTTGGTGAGCTGCGCCCATTCGTCGAGGAGACTCGAATCCACTTGGCGGACAAGCTCGCCGAGCCATTCGGTCATATCGTCGAGGTCCTCGGTGCGCGCGGATTCCGGGACGGTGCGGCGCAGCGCGCGGTAGGCATCGGCGAGGTAGCGCAGTACCACGCCCTCGGAGCGGGCCAGCTCATAGTGCGAGATCAGCTCGGCGAAGGTCATCGAACGTTCGATCATGTCGCGCACGACCGATTTGGGGGACGGGGCGAACTCCGACATCCAGGGGTGCCCGGCCCGGTAGGTCTCGAAGGCGGGCTCGATGAGTTCGGCAAGGGGTTTGGGCCAGGTGACCTCCTCCAGGAGTTCCATGCGTTCGTCGTACTCGATGCCGTCGGCCTTCATCTCGTTGATCGCCTGGCCCCGGGCCTTGTGCTGTTGGGCCATGAGCAGCTGGCGCGGATCCTCGAGCGTCGATTCGATGAGCGAGATGACGTCGAGGGTGTAGCCGGGGGCGTCCTTGTCGAGCAGTTCCAGCGCGGCGAGGGCGAAGGGGGACAGGGGTTGGTCGAGTGCGAAATCGCGTTGCAGGTCGACGGTGAGCCGGGCGCGGCGGCCCTGTGCGTCGGGTTCCGGAAGTTGTTGCACCACACCGGCGTCACGCAGGGCGCGATACAGGCGGATGGCGCGCAGGATGTGGCGGCGTTGGGCGGCGCGTGGCTCGTGGTTGTCCTCGAGCAGGTGGCGCATGGCCTCGAAGCAGTTGCCGGGGCGAGCGATCACATTGAGCAGCATGGAGTTGGTCACGGCGAAGCGCGACACCATCGGTTCGGGCGAGGCGGCGACGAGACGGTCGAAGGTCTCCTCGCTCCAGGAGACGAAGCCCTCCGGCGGTTTCCTACGCACCACCTTGCGCTGCTTTTTCGGGTCGTCGCCCGCCTTGGCCAGCAGTCGGGTGTTCTCCACCTCGTGGTCGGGGGCTTGCACCACGACGGTGCCCATGGTGTCGTAGCCCGCCCGGCCCGCGCGGCCCGCGATCTGATGGAATTCGCGCGCCTTCAGCCTGCGGGTGCGTACACCGTCGTATTTGGTCAGGCCGGTGAGCAGCACCGTGCGGATCGGCACATTGATGCCGACCCCGAGGGTATCGGTGCCGCACACCACCTTCAGCAGACCGTCCTGGGCCAGGCGCTCCACCAAGCGGCGGTACTTGGGCAGCATGCCCGCGTGGTGTACGCCGATGCCGTGGCGGATCAGTCGCGACAGCGTCCTACCGAAACCGGAGGAGAACCGGAAGTCGCCGAGTGCCGTTGCGATGGCGTCTTTTTCGGCGCGGGTGGCGAAGTTGACGCTGGTCAGCGCCTGCGCGCGTTCCAGTGCCGCGGCCTGGGTGAAATGCACTACGTACACCGGTGACTGGTTGGTGGTGACGAGATCTTCCAACGTTTCGGTGATGGGGGTGCGCGCGTAGGAAAAGCTCAGCGGGACCGGGCGTTCGGTGCCCGCGACGATCGCGGTCGGGTTACCGGTGCGGCGTCGCAGATCGGCCGCGAAGAAGTCGACCTCGCCGAGCGTGGCCGACATGAGCAGGAATTGGGCGCGCGGGAGTTCCAGTAGCGGCACCTGCCAGGCCCAGCCGCGGTCCGGATCGGCGTAGAAGTGGAATTCGTCCATGACGACCTGGCCGACATCGGCGGCCGCGCCCTCGCGCAGTGCCATATTGGCCAGGATCTCGGCGGTGGCGCAGATGATCGGCGCCTCCGGATTGACCGCGGCATCACCGGTCACCATGCCGACCCGGTCCGCACCGAACACCTCGCACAGGGCGAAGAACTTCTCGCTGACCAGGGCTTTGATGGGTGCGGTGTAGTAGGTGCGCAGGCCGCGTGTCAGCGCGAACAGGTGCGCGCCGACCGCGACCAGGGATTTGCCGGACCCGGTAGGGGTGGCCAAGATGACATGGGACCCCGACGCCAATTCCAGTAGCGCCTCGTCCTGCGCCGGATACAGCGGGGTGCCCTGCTCGGCCGCCCACACCCCGAAGGCTTCGTAGAGCGCGTCGGCGTCGGTTCCCGGTATCTCGAGCAGCTCGGTCAGATCCACTCCGACCACCCTACGGGCTGCCATCGACGGCCCGGTCGGGGTGATCGGGTCAGTTGGACTGTTCGCCCTCGTCGCCGTCGTAGCCGCCCTGCTCGGCCAGGAAGCGCTCGAACTCGGCGCCCAATTCGTCGCCGCTCGGGAGTTCGCCGTCGCCGACGAGCAAGCTCGACTGGCGTTCCTGTGCGCTGACGAAGCTGTCGTATTGGCGCTCGAGCGCGTGCACGACGGTCTCGACCTCGGAGTTACCCGCGATGTGCTCGTTGACCTGCTCACGGACCCGTGCGGCGGCCTCACCGAGCGCGGCCAGGGGGATTTCGAGGCCCGCGTTATCGGCGACGTGCTCGAGAAGGGTCTGCGCTGCCTCCGGGTAGGCGGTCTGCGCGAGATAATGCGGCACGTGCACCGAGAAACCGACGGACTCGTGGCCGTGCTGGGCCATCCGGTATTCCAGCAGCGAGGACGCGCTACCCGGCACCTGTAGCTCGCCCGGCCAGCGCTGGTGGTCGGCGATGAGATCGCGGTCCGAGGAGTGCGCGGTGATGCCGAGCGGGCGGGTGTGCGGGATTGCCATCGGGATCGCGCTCAGGCCGATGCTGCGGCGCACGCCGAGCTGTTCGGCGAGCAGACGCACCGCGGTGGTGAACTTCTCCCAGCGCAGATCCGGTTCGAGCCCGGATAGCAGCAGGAACGGGGTGCCCGATGTGTCGCGCAGCGCCCAGAGATTCAGCTCGGGCTCGGCATAGTCCGAGAAGTGATCGGTCTTGAATGTCATCAGTGGACGACGCGATCGGTAGTCGAGCAACTCGTCGACGTCGAACGAGGCGACCAACTCGCTCTCGAGACTCTCGCGCAGGTGCGTGGTGGCCAGCCGCACCGCATGCCCGGCATCGGTGAAGCCTTCCAGTCCGTGTACCAAGACCGGACCCAAGCCATCATCGGACGACAGCTGTGGAGCTGGGAACTCCAACTCGTACATTCGCGACTCGTGGTCCATCGCGTACTCCTTCCTGCGCGGTTCACCGATGCGAGCCGCCTGGTGCCGAGAACTTCCAGGTCCTAGCCCTGCTAGGCATTTCGCGGCGGTCAACCACTGTCCATTGTCCCTCATGACACCGCCACCGGCCGCCACGGGCGACACCGACCCATAAGACAGGGCAACATCGGTCGTGCCCTACACATTCCCGCCCCGGCTGCCACCGCTTGCGATTGCTTGCCGGTCGCTCGAAAAGATCGGCTGGCGATTGCTTGCAGGTCGCTCGACCGATCGGCGTGGCATCGCGAGCGGGCACGGGGAGTTTGGCACAGTGGGACGGTGACTGTGCCGAATTCGACGCGCAGAGGGCCACGCGGATTCGCGGTATCGGGGTGGATGTCCCTCGCCGCGGGCGCGGTATTGCTCGCCGGGTGTGCGTCGACGGTGACCGGGCATCCGGTCGCTTCCGGGCCGAATTCGGTGACCGAGCATGTGGCGGCACAGCTTTCGACACTATTGCCCGACCAAGCGCAGTTTCCGGCCCCGTACGAGGCAGTGGTGCTGCCACCGGATGCGGCCGCACAGGCCTCGGGGGATCTGACCGGCGTGGGGCGCGGTTCGACCGTGCAGCCCGATGAATGTGCCCCGCCAGCCCAGCAATTCGGCCCGAATCAGACAGCCGTCACGGTGGGTACCGACAACGAGACGCGCGCCACGATCACCGTCGAGTTGACCAGGACCGGGCAGCCGCTGTCGGCATTGCGCGACCAGTTGCGGCGTTGTCGGCAAATGCGGGTCAGCCGGGCGGGCGCGACAACGACGGTGACCACCGAACTGCAGGCACCGCCACCGATCGACGCCGACGACACCCTCGCGCTGCGCCGGACGGTAGCGCCGCAGGTGAGTACGCCCGGGCTGACGCAGTCCATGCAGACGCTGACGGGTCAAGTCGGCGATGTGCGAATCGCGGTGACCTACATGTCTTTCAGCGATGCGAAACCGGATACGGCGGCGTTGGACGAGCTGTTCACGACGGCGGTGCGGAAGGTGAAGCAGGGATGAGTGCGGGTTT
Source organism: Nocardia sp. CA-107356 (assembly GCF_050946365.1). Taxonomy (NCBI): domain Bacteria; kingdom Bacillati; phylum Actinomycetota; class Actinomycetes; order Mycobacteriales; family Nocardiaceae; genus Nocardia; species Nocardia sp. CA-107356. The sequence goes on from NZ_CP191992.1 coordinate 3,288,913, forward strand.
CGCCGATCGGCGGCAGGAGCTCCCGGCGAGACGGTAGCAGGTAGTACCGACACGATTATCGCTGTGGCCGGGTCCACAGACCAATTCGTACACAGACCAAGCGATTTCCACAGGGCAAGACAATTTCCGGATAAGGCCAGGTCGCTACCTCGGGCCCAGCTGCGTGGCAGCGCACTCTCGATGCATGACGACTTCCACGAATCCCGTTCCCGCCCTCGGAGACCCAGGCGATGGTCCATCTGCTCATGACGGTCTGTGCTCGAGCCCAGCCGTTCACCTGCGCACATCCGCGCACGCTCGAGGCGCCGCACGGTCCAGGATCGACTCGGTGCGTGCCTTCTCCGATGTCGACGATGATGAATCGTCGGAGTGCACACGGGGTTTCGGACGAGCGATGGGAACCTGTGCGGAACCGCCGCCGATTTTCGGCGATCGCAGCCCGGCCGGGGCGCTGCATGTCGATGATCCTGGCGAATTGATCGTGGCGGTCCCCGCGATGGTCGGGTTCGTGCCCGAGCGGTCGTTGGTGGTGGCCGTATTGCGGGGTGCGCCCGATCCTGACCACAGTCCGATCATCGATGCGGTGGTGCGATTCGATCTGGACCCCGACGGCGGTCGCCGGGGTCTGGCGGCGGCGTATGCGGAATGCATCTCGCAGATCTGCGCCGCAGAGGGTGCAACAGAGGTACTCGCGGTGATCGTCGATGACCGGGTGCGAGAACCGCATCGCACACGCCGACACGGCGCGGCGACTACCGGGCCGTTGGGCACGCTCATCGCCGCGTTCGGGCGGCGGCTGGCGCAGGCCGAGGTGTACCTGGAGGACGCATGGGCGGTGCGCGCGATCGAGGCGAACCAGCCATGGTGGAGTCTGCTCGACGTGAATCATCGTGGGATGCTGCCGGATCCGGCCACCTCGATGGTCACCGTCGCGCATGTGCTCGAAGGGCGGGCGATCCGCGGGGCTCGCTCGGAGTTGACCGATCTGGTCGCTACCGACGATGAGTTGGCGCGGCAGGTGGCGGCGCACCTCGACACCGCCCGCGCGATCGCGTACGAGCGGTATGCGGCGGCCGTCCGGCGCGGCGATCCCGACGGCTATCACCGGGGGGCACTGGAACAAGTGCTGTGGCAGATCGCCAACACCGACTCCGAGGTTTGCCGCACCGCCCGGGAATACGCGGAAATGGCTGCCGCACTACGCGATCGGGTCGTCCGCGATGCGCTGTTCGGACTGGCCATCGGCGACCACGCCGCCGCCGCGGAGAACCTGTGGGTGGCGCTGACACGGGCATTCGAGGGCAGTGACCGCGCCGACGCCGCAACCCTGCTCGGCTATAGCGCTTACATCCGCGGCGACGGCCCCCTCGCGGGCATCGCCCTCCAAGCCGCCCTGGACGCCGACCCCGCCCACTCCATGGCGATCTTGCTCGAGATCTCCCTGCGCACCGGAATGCGCCCGGACACCTTGCGCCGCTTGGCATACTGCGGTCTCGGTATCGCGGCTGACCTCGGCATCGACCTCGGCCCAGGTGTGCGATGACCATCGAGGCGAGCCACATGGTGGTTGCGGGGGTGTGCAACCACCATGTGGCTCGGGCCCAGTGGCCTACTTTGCGCTGTGTGCGAGCGGACCGAGGTCCCGGAGGAATTCCCAGGCGTCGGAGACGATTTCGTCGAGATCGTTGTGCTCGGGGCGCCAGCCCAGATCAGTGATGGCACCGTCGCTCGAGGCGATGAGGGTGGCCGGATCGCCGGGGCGGCGTGGCGCGTCCTGGGCGGTGATCGGGAGTCCGGTGACGCGTTCGCAGGCCGAGATCACCTCACGGACCGAGAATCCGGTCCCGCTGCCGAGGTTGAAGATGCGATGCGTGCCGGATTCCGCCGTGGCCAGGGCCAGCAGATGAGCCTCGGCGAGGTCGCGGATGTGGATGTAGTCGCGGACCGCGGTGCCGTCTGGTGTCGGCCAGTCGGTGCCGAAGACCGAAATCGCCTTTCGATGGCCGAGGGCGACCTGCAAAACGAGGGGTATGAGATGGGTTTCCACGACACGGTTTTCGCCGAGGCCACCGTACGCGCCCGCGACATTGAAGTAGCGCAGGCTGGTCGCGGCCAGACCGTGCGCGATCGAGTAGGAGGTGATGGCGTGGTCGATGGCGAGTTTCGAAGCACCGTAGGGATTGGTCGGCCGGGTCGGCGCGTCCTCGGTGATCGGCACCTGTTCGGGTTCGCCGTAGACCGCCGCGGTCGAGGAGAAGACCAGCTTCGGCGTTCCGGTGCGGCGCATCGCCTCCAGCAGTTCGAGGGTCTTCACCACATTGCCCTGCCAGTACTTCTCCGGCTGCTGCACCGACTCGCCGACCAGCGACTGCGCGGCGAAATGCAGGACACCGTCGAAGGATTCGGCCTCGAGCAGTGCGGGCGCGGCGACCGCGACATCACCCTCGACGAAGCGCGCCTCGGCCGGTACGCCATCGGCATTGCCGGTCGACAGATCGTCGACCACCACGACCTCGTGCCCCGATTCGAGCAGAACCTGCGCGCAGACACCACCGACGTAGCCCGCGCCACCCGTGACCAGAAGTTTCACGCCTCAGACCAGCTTCACCTGGACGGCGTGGGCCATTTCGTCCGAGAGTTCGAAACCCTCATGGCCGGGCACGGTGATGACCACCGAGCCGGGTTTGGTCTCGACCGTCACGCGGGCATCGGGCACCACGCCGCCCTGCCGCAGTTGGCCGATGACCTCGGGATCGGTCTGGATATGCTCGGCGAGTCGGCGCACCACGACCGCGTGTACCTGGCCGTGCGGCAGATCCGAGAGTCGCACCAGGGTCTCCTCGGCGGCGTTCGGTGGGGCGATGCCCAGCTCGTCCAGGCCCGGAATCGGGTTGCCATAGGGCGAGGTGGTCGGGTGGTTGAGCACCTCGACCAGCCGCCGCTCGACGTCCTCGCTCATGACGTGCTCCCAGCGGCACGCCTCGGCGTGCACGTTCTGCCAGTCGAGCCCGATGATATCGACGAGCAGCCGCTCGGCGAGGCGATGCTTGCGCATGACCGCGACCGCCATGCTGCGGCCCTTCTCGGTCAGTTCGAGATGGCGGTCACCGGCGACCAGCAGCAGACCATCGCGTTCCATCCGCGCGACGGTCTGGCTCACCGTCGGACCACTCTGCTCGAGGCGCTCGGCGATACGCGCGCGCAGGGGCACTACGCCCTCTTCCTCGAGGTCGTAGATGGTACGGAGGTACATCTCCGTGGTGTCGACCAGATCCTTCACCTGTTAACCCTTCGTCGGCACGAATTCTACCCACGCACGACGACACCCCCGCGTGCCGCGTCATCTCGCGCTACACCCGTGACTGCGCTGTGGGAATTCTGTCGGCGCACGGCAGGTCGCCGTGTTCGCACATGCTTGTATTTCTACTGCATACGAACGTCCTACGGGGCGGTTAGCTTCCCGCGTAGCGTTGCGAGCATGCCCACTGCACCGCACGGCGAATTCTGCGCGCCGCTCGACGACGATGATCTCGAGTCGCGATCGGGGACCGTTGTCTGGACTGACCGATTCCTCGAGTACGCGTGGACGCCGGAACACCCCATGAAACCGGCGCGCTTGAAGTTCACCATGGCGCTGGCGGAAAGTCTCGGATTACTCGACGGTGTCGAGCGATTGGTGCCCGAGCAGGCGCAGGTGTCGGATCTATTGCGCATCCACACCGCCGACTACATCGCGGCGGTGGAACATGCCACGCCGCCCGCCGGTGCGCCGCTCGCACCGCCGTTCGGTCTCGGCTCACCGGATAATCCGGTGTTCCCGCGGATGCATCAAGCAGCCTCGGTGATCGTCGGCGGCACGCTCGCCGCCGCGCGCGAAATCGCCGAGGGCCGGACCCGGCGCGCGGTGAGCATCGGCGGCGGTATGCACCACGCGATGCCGGATTCGGCCGCCGGATTCTGCATCTACAACGATGCGGCCGTGGCCATTTCCTGGCTCCTGGATCACGGCTACGACCGCATCGCCTATATCGATGTCGACGTGCATCACGGCGACGGCGTGCAGCGCGCCTTCTACGCCGACCCACGGGTACTGACGATTTCGATCCACCAGCATCCAGCCACCTTGTGGCCCAATACGGGTTGGCCCGAGGAGAACGGCCACGGTGCCGCCGAGGGCACCGCGATCAATCTGGCGGTGCTGCCCGGCACCCGCGATGCCCAGTGGCTGCGCGGCTTCGACGCGATCGTGCCCGGTGCGCTCGCGGCGTTCCGCCCGCAGATCGTGGTCAGCCAATGCGGTGTCGACACCCATCGCGAGGACCCCCTCGCCGATATGGAACTGACCGTGGACGGTCAGCGCGCCGCCTTCATCGCCATGCGCGATCTGGCCGACGAATATGCCGAAGGCCGGTGGCTCGCCGTCGGTGGCGGCGGTTACGGCCTGGTGCGCGTCGTGCCGCGCGCTTGGACGCATCTGCTGGCGACCGCGCTGGATCGCACCATCGCGCCGGATGCCGCGGTCCCACAGGACTGGATCGAGCTGGTCCGTGCGGCGGCCCCGACCGTCGACCCGCCGCGCACCATGGGTGACGGTGGTGACATCTCGTTCCGTCGGTGGGATGGACCTGGCGGCACCGAGGAAACTGGGGACGCGCGCACCGACCGCGCGCAACGCGCTATCGACATGGCCGTATTGGCTACGCGCCGAGCCACCTTCGGGTTGCTCGGACTGGATCCGGAGGACCCCCGTGACTGAGAACCCGCCCGTCCCGGATTCTCCCAGCACTCCGGCGGTGCCGCCACCGCCACCGCAGCACTGGTTCGCCGATGTGCTCGCCTCCGACGGTGGCGTGGTGCGGTTGCGCCCGATCACGCCCGGCGACGCCGATCGGTTGCAGGAGTTCCATGCGGCACTATCGGATCGCACCCGATATCTGCGCTACTTCGGTCCGTATCCGCGCATTTCGCCCAAGGACCTGTACCGCTCCACCCATGTCGACCATCACGACCGGGTCGGGCTGCTACTGGTGCTCGGCGACGCGATCATCGCGGTCGGCCGCTACGAACTGCTGACCGACCGCCCCGGACCGCGTGCCGCCGAGGTCGCGTTCGTGGTGGCCGACGGACATCAGGGACGCGGACTCGGCTCGATCCTGCTCGAACATCTGGCCGGGGCGGCCGCCGAGAACAAGATCGAAACCTTCGTCGCCGAGGTGCTCGCCGAGAACACCGTGATGGTCACGGTGTTCCGTGACGCGGGCTATCAGGTGGAGCGCAGCAGGGACGGTTCGGTACTGCATCTGGAATTCGCCATCGATCCCACTGAAGCCCTACTCTCGGTGCGGGATTCGCGCGAACGCGCCTCTGAGGCGCGCAGTGTGGGCAATCTGCTCGCGCCGCGTTCGGTCGCGGTGATCGGCGCCACCATGGGTCCGGCCCGAGTCGGCGGGGTGATCCTGGCCAATCTGCTGTCCGGGGTGTTCCAGGGCCCGGTGTTCCCGGTCAATCCGAACCGGCGCTCGGTGCGCGGGGTACGGGCCTATCCGACCGTGCGCGATATTCCCGACGAGGTGGATCTGGCCGTGGTCGCGGTGCCTCCCGAAGCGATCAGCTCGGTCCTCGACGACTGTATGGCCAAGGGTGTCAAGGGGTTGGTGGTGTTGACCGCGGGCTTCGGCGAGACCGGTGCCGGTGGTGTGGTCGCCGAACACGAACTGGTCGCCGCGGCGCGCGGACACGGGATGCGGGTGGTCGGGCCGAGTGCGCTCGGCATCGCCAACACCGACGCCGCGGTCTCGTTGAACGCGACCCTCGCCTCGGTGCTGCCCGGGCGCGGGCGTATCGGATTCTTCTGTCAGTCTGGGCCGTTGGGCGCGGCCATCCTCGGTGAGGCCGCGGCGCGCAACCTGGGATTATCGACTTTCGTCTCGGCGGGCAATCGCGCCGACGTGTCCGGCAACGATCTGCTGCAGTACTGGGATACCGATTCCGCCACCGACGTGATCCTGCTGTATCTGGAGAGTTTCGGTAATCCGCGCAAGTTCTCCCGGATCGCGCGCCGGGTCGCGCGGAGTAAACCGATCGTCGCAGTGAGCAGCGGCCGGTTGGCCGCGCGGGCGCAGCCGACCGGAGATATGGACCGCTCCATCGTGCGTGACTTGTTCGCGCAGTCGGGAATCGTTCAGGTCGACTCGATTTCGGAACTGTTCGACTGCGCCGCGCTGCTCGGTTATCAGCCGCTGCCCGCCGGTCCCCGGGTTGCCGTGATCGGCAATAGCGCGGCATTGAACTGGCTGGCCGTCGACGCCGCGCGCGGTGAGGGGCTGGAGGTGCGGCGGCCCGCCGCGGTGCCGCCGGAGGACGTTCGACGTCCCCGCCCCACCGAGCGTGTGGTGGACGAGGAATCGGTCGGCGATCCGGTGAACCTCGGTCCGGATGCGACGCCGGGCGCGTACCTGGACGCGGTCGTCGCCGCGCTGCGCTCGGACGAGATCGATGCGGTGATCGTGGTTTTCGCGCCGCCGGTGCCGCTGCCGATGGCTGGATTCGCCGATGCCATCCGCGAGGCCGCGGCGGCCGTACCCCATTCGGACAAACCCATTCTCACCACTTTCGTTGCCGAGCAGGGGATCCCGAATCTTCTCGCGGTGCGCGGTCTGGGCGGTACGGCGGCGCGCGGGTCGATTCCGTCCTATCCGGATCCGGAGCGGGCCGCTCGTGCGCTGGCCAAGGCACACGGGTACGCGCAGTGGTGCACGAAACCGGTTTCGACGGTGGCGCGTCCGACGGGCATCGATGCAGAGCGGGCCAAGCGGTTGGTCGCCGGATGGATGCGGGAGTCCGACGGCCGGTGGTTGACCGACCTGGAAGCGGTGGACCTGTTGGACTGCTATGGCATTCGCGTCGTCGAATTCCGTGAGGTCCGCGGTGCCGACGAGGCGGTGGCGGCGGCCGAGGAACTCGGCTATCCGGTGGCGGCCAAGGCGACCGGCGAAATGTGGCGGCGGCGACCGGATCTCAGCGGTGTTCGACTGGACCTGTGGCGTCCGGAGGCCGTGCGCCAGGCCTATGCGCACCTGGTGGAGCTGTGCGGTGATCCGGCCGTGCACATCCAGAAGATGGCCAACCCGGGAGTCGGCTGTGTGCTGCGGGTGCAGGACGACCCGTCCTTCGGCTCGGTCATCGAATTCGGCCTGTCCGGCATGATCATCGAACTCCTCGGCGATCGCGCCTACCGCGCCCTCCCGCTCACCGCTGACGAGGCCACCGCCCTCATCGACGCCCCGCGCGCGGCCCCGCTCTTATCCGGCACCCCGGCCAGCCCTCGCGTCGACAAACCCGCCCTGGCCGAACTCGCCCAACGCGTCTCGGCCCTCTTCGACGACCTCCCAGAAATCCGCGAACTATCCTTCGACCCGGTTCTCGCCTCCCCGAATGCCGCCGCCATCCTCTACGCCCGAGCCCGCTTCGGCCCCGAACCCAGTCGCTTCGACACCGGCCCCCGCCGCCTCGGCTGAGTATTCCGGCGCTTCGCGACCCTGTCCCGGCGATGCGCGAGCTGTCGGTCCGCGCGACGAACGCCGCGGCGATCCGCCATGCTCATGCCCATTTCGGTCCCGAGTCGTTCGTTTCGACGTCGGCTCGGTAGCGCGTCGGACGAAATGACCGGCCGGAGTCGCCGGTCGGTGTCGGTGGCGCGGCAGCCGCGACTCAGGAATGGTCGATCGGTCAGCGGGCTTCGGCGTTGGCTCGGACAGAGCATCGAATGACCGGACCGGCCGGGTCGTGAGCGCCGGATCAGTGGCTGTTCCGGATGTCGGTGGTGTGCGGGGTGTGACTCGGGGAACGGGCGACGGGATCGGTCAGTGGTGGGGTGGGGCAGCGGAGGCGCGGATCACCAGCGAGGGGGGCAGTAGGACCGAGCGGGGGGTACGGTCGGGTTCGGCGATGGATTCGAGGAGCATCCGTGCGGCTTCGCGGCCGATGTCGTGATGGGGGATGGCGATGGTGGTCAGCGGGGGATCGAGTTTGTCCAGAAAGGGCATGCCGTTGAAGCCGATCACGCTGACGTCGGTGGGGCAGGTGATGCCGCGTTCGGCGAAAACGTCGTAGCAGCCGAGGGCGATGAGATCGTTCCCGGCGACCACGGCGGTGCACTCCTCGCCGGAATCGAGTGCCGTGCGCAGTGCTCGAGCTCCGGCATCTTCGGTCCAGCTGTCGCACACCATGATTCGACTGCCGTCGTCGAGATCGTGTTCGCGAATGGCAGTTCGGAAGGCACGTAGGCGCTCGACACCGGTGGAGGTGGTCTGCGGGCCTGCGAGGTGAAGGATTCGGCGATGGCCCAGGTCGAGGAGATGGCGCACTGCGAGCCCGATGCCCGCCGCGTCATTCGCCGCGACCGATCCGACGTCGAGACCCTCGGTCCGGCAATTGACCAGCACCATGGGCACGCGCTGCTCCTGCAACTGCCGCAACAGAGGATGCTCCAGCAGCGCGGTGGCGATGATCAAACCTTCGGCATGGCGCGAACGCAACGAGGTGATCTGGGCCTGCTCGCGGTCGGGCCGGTCGTCGGTATTGACGATGAGTGTGCTGTATCCGGCGGGGGCCAGGACATCCTCGATGCCGCGCACGATCGGCGGAAAGAGCGGATTGGTGAGGTTGGGGATGACCAGCCCGACCGAGCCGGACTTTACCGTCTTCAGGCTCCTGACAACCGGATTCGGTCGGTAACCCAGTGATTCCGCCGCACGCAGCACCCGTCGTGCGGTGTCCGGATGCACCAGGGCACGAGCATTCGGATTGAGTGCGCGTGAAGCCGTCGCGGTATGCACACCGGCCGCCGAGGCCACATCGCGCAGTGTCGGTCCCTGCATTGCGGAAATACTATGCACCGTGCGGTACGGGCCATCGCCGACAATGGGAAACGCTGACCGCGAAGACCTTCCGATCAAGAGGATCGCCGACCGGCTCGCGCGAAACCCGGAGGGGGCGGGACGCGCGGACACCGGTCGGCGTTTCGAGGTGACCATCCCGGGTCACCAAGCCGGACGCCGGACCGGCCTCGGATGCCGTCCGGCGTCTAGGGCACGTGCCGGGTCGCCGGCACGAGTTACCGCGGGATTGTGCTCAGCTGGCGTAGGCGCGCAGGCGATCGGCCCGCTCACCCTTGCGCAGCTTCGACATGACCTCACGCTCGATCTGGCGCACCCGCTCACGGGAGAGCCCGAAGAGCTTGCCGATCTGATCGAGGGTGCGCGGCTGGCCGTCGTCCAGGCCGAAGCGCAGCCGGATGACCTGCTGCTCGCGCTCGTCCAGGGTGGCGAGCACGCTGCGCACGTCGTGGTGCAACAGTCCAGCGATCACGGCGGACTCGGCCGAGGTGGCCTCGGAGTCCTCGATGAAGTCGCCCAGCGGCGCTTCTTCGTCATTGCCGACGGGCATGTCCAGGCTTACCGGGTCGCGGCTGTGGTCGAGCAGATCGGAGATCTTGTCGACCGGGATGCCCGATTCGTTGGCCAGTTCCGCGTCGGTGGCCTCGCGGCCGAGCTGCTGATGCAGTTCACGCTTGATCCTGGCCAGCTTGTTGACCTGCTCGACCAGATGCACGGGGAGGCGGATGGTGCGGCTCTGATCGGCCATACCGCGGGTGATGGCCTGACGGATCCACCAGGTGGCATAGGTGGAGAACTTGAAGCCCTTGGCGTAGTCGAACTTCTCCATCGCCCTGATCAGGCCGAGATTGCCCTCTTGGATCAGGTCCAGCAGCGGCATGCCGCGGCCGGTGTAGCGCTTGGCGAGCGAGACCACGAGCCGGAGGTTGGCTTCGAGCAGATGCGAGCGCGCGGTCTGACCCTCGCGGACGACAATGGCCAGATCGCGCTTGCGGGTGGCCGACAGCCGTTTGCCGGTCTCCAGCAGATGCTGCGCGTAGAGGCCCGCCTCGATGCGCTTGGCCAGCTCGACCTCGTCGGCTGCCGTGAGCAGTGCGGTACGGCCGATCCCATTCAGGTACACACGTACCAGGTCGGCGGCAGGGCTCTGGGCGTCGAGGTCCGAATCGCTGGTGCGCACACGAGTGGTGGCGGGGCTTGTCATGACTTGCCTCCTGTCGGTGGTGTCTCACTCCGATCAACGGAACCGACAGGTAGAAAGTTCCCCGCTACTGCTCCGATAAACCGCTCTGAACTGCGGTTTCCATCACTCGCGTCTGAGAAGTTCCTGAGAACCCCGCCCTGTCGGAACAGCCCGTGCGCGAAGTCTCGGATGCGCGGCGTGTGTTTGCCGCTTCGTTACACGGGCCGCACCAAACCGTGGCGAACCAACCCGGCCACCACGGATAATGCGTCGGCCGCGAACTCCTCGGTCACCTCGCCCGATCCATGGGCCAGTGCCAGCAGTTCGATCAGCTCTTCCAACGGCAAACCGTCGGCCCGCATTCCCGCCACGAGTGCGATGGTGGACTCATCCACCTCGTGCTGCCAGCGCGGACCGTCGCCGCGGTGCAACCGCGCGACCTGCTGGTCCCAGCCGTATTCACCGTGCAGGTAGACCCGCTCCAGCGCGGTGGCCGGATCGACCACGAAACGCGAACTCCAGACCAGATTCTCCCTGGCGGCAGCGCGCAGCCAGGCCGAGCGGGCGAAATATGCGGTGGCCTCGGCGCCGAGCGGATCGTCGAAGCCGTGGGTCAGGTCCTCGGCGAGCACTTCGGTGGGGCCGTCGATGGCGTGCAGGTAGACGAAGCCGAAGCCGATGCCGTCGACATCGGCGGCGGTGAAGGCATCGAGCCACTGTTCGGCGCGGGCCTGTGCGGCCGGGTCGCGTGGATCCAAACCCGCATCGCGCAACCAGGTTCCGACATAGAGGGCAGGATCGGCGACATCGCGCTGGACCACCCAGGCATCGACGCCGTGCGCGGGCAACCAGGACGAGACCCGCTGGCGCCAGTCCTCGCCGTCCACATGCACCCAGGCCGCGAGCATGGCAGCAGTGCCGCCGGGTGCGAGCAGATCGGGGGCCTGCGATATCACCAATTCGCTTGCGCCATCGAGGGCGATCCCGGAGTCGCGGTAGGTGTGTTCGATGCGGGCGGGGCCGACGACGAACGGCGGATTGGCGACCACCTGGTCGAAGCGGCGACCGGCTACCGGGTCGAACCAGGATCCTTCCAGGAGTTCGATATCGATTTCGTTGAGTGCGGCTGTCGCCTCGGCCAGCCACAGGGCGCGGGTGTTCACGTCGGTGGCGGTTACCCGATCGGCATAGGCGGCGGCGTGCACCGCCTGGACGCCGCAACCGGTGCCGAGATCGAGGACCGAATCGACGCGTCGGGTCGGGGTGGCGCGCAGCAAGGAGAGCGAGGCGTGGCCGACGCCCAGCACATGGTCCTCGGTCAGTGTGCGTCGGCGCATCGAATCATCGAGATCGGACAGGATCCAGCGGGTGCCTTCGCCCGCGTCGAGCGGGCGCAGATCCAGGGCCGCGCGCACGTCGTCGCCGTCGCGGATGAGCAGGCCCGCCGCTACCGCGCGATCGATAGCCAGCGGTGCCAGTGCGACCGCGACCTCGCGTTCGGGCAGCGCGTCACCGAGCAGCAACAGGCGGATCAGGGTGCCGAGGGCTCCGGCCGCGCGTGCGGCTCGGCGCACCGGTACCGGTTCGGATCGGCCGAGCGCCGCGTGCGCGTCCGCGCCGAGCGCTTCCAGCAGCGTGTCGGCGTCGTAGCCGACGCGGGTCAGCGCGGCCCGCAGATCGGGGCACAACGCGGTGAGCAGCGATCCGGTGGTCGTCCGGTTGGTAGGCACATAGGTACTCTGCCACCGCGACACGCCAGCAACCGAAACGTGGCCGTCGCGTCACATGGTCCGGCCACGGCGGCCGATATCCACGCGGGTCAGACGCCGTTCGGGTCGCGGCCGGTGATGCAGTACAGGGCGTCGGAGGGGTCCGACATGACAATCCAGTGTCCGTGGCGCTCGACAAGGGTCGCGCCGAGGGATTGATGCCAGGCGGCGGTGGCGTCGATATCGGCGGATGCCAGGTCGATGTGGGCGCTGGTGGGACGGTCCTCGCCGAGGCGTTGCAGCAGAAGTTGTACGGGCATTGGCTCTTTCGCGCGCAGGCGGGCGAATTCGGGCAGGCGGCCGTGGGTCAGGTCCCAGTTGGTGAGGGTGGTCCAGAAGCGGGATTCGGTGGCATGGTCGGCGGGGCCGATATCGAGACAGACCTGGTCGAGGCGGGTCGTGGTGCCGTCCGGTGCGCGAAAGGCCGGTGCGGGCGTGCCTTTGGCGCGGCCGCTGGGGGTGAAGCAGAAGATCTGACCGCCCGGTGAGCGCAATACGGCGTAGCTCTTGTGGTTGGCGACCAGTTCGGCGTCGAGGTCGAGTGCGATGCGGACCGCGGCCGCGACGTCGTCGACGTCGAGATCGAGGTGTACACCGCCGAGTCCGGTCACCGCCTGCATTTTGACGCCCGCGGCCGCGAAGAGTGCGGGATCGGGTAGGAGCGTGAGGAATTCGTCGTTCTCACCGCGCCGGGGCGAGAGTTGGGTGCCGGTGATGGTCGACCAGAACGTCGTGCATGCGTCGAAACGTTGTGCCGGGCGGTCGAGGAAGGCCCAGACCCACCGAATCATGCTGTGTCTCCTGTTTTCCTGCGGGAGCTCTCGCGCCGAGTGCGCCGTGCGATGGTGTCGCACGTTCCGCGTTTCGACGGCGTCCCGCACGCTGTTCGGCGCAGATGTGTCGCACATCACTTCTATCGACGAGTTCCCGTCTCGCATCCCCGCCACACAGTAGGTGGAGCGCCCGATGCTGTCGAGGCGGTTTCGGATCCGGCGCTGTTGGCACGATCTTGGCGGTTTATGGCATTCCGGCCACTCGTTCAGTGCGCGAAATTCCGGCAGTCTCAGCGGGTGACCGAAGTGCGGACCCCGCTGACCCAGGGACCTGTCGATACCGTGACGCGGCGGCTGCATCCAGCCTGGATCGTCGCCGGTGTGGGATTCATCGCACTGCTCGGTGCGGCCGCGTTCCGGTCGGTGCCGAGTGTGCTGCTGGATCCGCTGCACGAGGAGTTCGGCTGGTCGCATGCCACCATCGGGGCAGCGGTTTCGCTGAATCTGCTGCTATACGGCCTGATTTCGCCGTTCGCGGCGGCACTGATGGATCGATTCGGTATCCGGCGGGTGGTCGCGTGCGCGCTGGTGCTCGTCGCGGCAGGTAGCGGGCTCACCGTATTCATGACCCAGCCTTGGCATTTGGTGGCGACCTGGGGCCTGTTGGTCGGTATCGGCGTCGGCTCGATGTCGATGCCGTTCGTGGCGACCATCACCGGCCGTTGGTTCGTGCGCCAGCGTGGTTTGGTAACCGGCGTACTCACCGCGGCGGGCGCGACCGGGCAGCTGATCTTCCTACCGCTGGTGTCCGCGGTGGCGCATGCGCACGGTTGGCGGGTGCCGTCGGTGATCGTCGCGGGCGTCGCGCTGGCGGTCGTGCCGCTGGTCTTGTTGTTCATCCGCGACTACCCCAGTGACGCAGGCGTTTCCGCGTACGGCGCCGAACCCGGCAGCACAGTCGGGCTCCGCGTCCCCGCGTCCGGTGGTGCGACCCGGGCACTGACGGTGCTGGCCACGATCGCACGCAAACCCGGATTCTGGCTGCTCGCAGGTGGATTCGCGATCTGTGGCGCATCGACCAACGGTCTGGTCGGAACCCATTTCGTCAGTGCCGCACACGATCACGGCATGCCGCCCACCACCGCCGCGGGTCTGCTGGCCCTGGTCGGTGTCTTCGATGTGGCGGGCACCATATTCTCCGGCTGGCTCACCGACCGAGCCGACCCCCGCTACCTGCTGGTCGGCTACTACACCCTGCGTGGACTGTCGCTGCTGATCCTGCCGTCGCTGCTCGCGCCGGACACCCAGCCGAGCATGTGGGTGTTCATCATCTTCTACGGCCTGGACTGGATCGCCACGGTCCCGCCGACGGTCATGCTCTGCCGGGAACTCTTCGGCGCGGACGGGGCGGTCGCCTTCGGCTGGGTCTTCGCGTCACACCAGATCGGTTCTGCCATCGCCGCGACGGGCGCAGGCGTCATCCGCGACGTCCAGGGTTCCTACAACCTCGCGTGGTACATCGCTGGAGCCCTCTGCGCCGTGGCGGCCTTGATGTCGGCTGGTATCCGCCGTCACTCCTGAGGACGATCAGCCATCGATCGCGCGGTGCGGACTGGATTCGATGGCGGTGCGTGGCCGGTCCCAGCGACTGGGTTCGTCCTTGCGGCGCGGCGGGCGGTCGTTGGCGATCAGGACCGCAATCCAGGGGAGCGGGATGGAGGCGGTGATGATCAGGATCGACAGCAGGGCGTTGCTGAACATGCTGTACGCGACCGCGGCCAAGATGAGGCAGGGGATGCGGAAGGCCATGATGATGGTGTAGCGGCGGACCCTGGCGCGGTGCTGGTCGTCCAGCGACGGCGCGGCCTCGGTGATCAGCACCGGATGCTTCTCGTCGTTGCCGGGGAAGTAGCCGGTGGATTTGCGGGGTGGCGTCGGCATGGTCACGTCCGGGCGATCACCGCTGCCGATGTCGTCGGCGTCGGGGGTGTCGCCGTACTGCTGCATACTCCCGAGTCTCCCACTGTCGAGACCGGACCGCACATGGCCTGGTCAGCTGGATAAAGGCGCACGGAACCCGACCGTGATCAGCCGAGTTCGCGCCGATGCGGCATCATGGAATCCGTGAGTACCGACACTCTGGTTCGCCCGGATACGACCACCGACGAGACGACGGGCGACGACACCCCGAAGTTCTTCCACTACGTGAAGAAGAACAAGATCGCCGAGAGCGCCGTCATGGGCACCCACGTGGTCGCCCTCTGCGGTGAGGTCTTCCCGGTGACCCGCTCCGCGAAGCCCGGCTCGCCGGTCTGCCCGGAGTGCAAGAAGGTCTACGACGGTTTGCGCAAGGGCGACTGAGCCGACTGCGTCCGTGGTGACGGACCGCCCGGCGCGCGCAGGCGTGCCCGGGCGGCATCGGCGTCGATGCCATCTGCCCGTGTGATCAGCCCCTGAGCTCCCGGTGGGTTCGGGGCTTTGCTGTGCCGAGATCGTCGGGGTCGGCGCTGCGTGCGGTGTCGGTCTCGCAGTCATCGGATCCGTCGCCGCCCAACTGGTTCGACAACCATTCCTTCACCTGGTCGATGCGCGTGCTGCGAGCTGGCCAGAATTCCTGGACCGCGGCATTGAATTCGGCCCCGAGGATCACCGCGAAGCCCAGGAAGAAGGTGAACAGCAGGAAGGCGATCGGCGTGGCGAGCGCCCCGTAGCTGACGCCGGTCTTGGCGACCCACGTCAGATAGCGGCGCAGCCCCTCGCTGGCGGCCATGAAGAACACGCCCGCGACGAGCGCCCCACCGAACAACCGGTGCCACGGCAGCGATTTGTGCAGCGCCAGCTTGTAGAGGGTGGTGAGCCCGATGATCAGCACCAGGCCGACACCCGGGTAGTAGAACGCGTCGATAAGCCGCAGCCCCGGCTCGCGCCACGAATCCGGCAGCACCCGTCCGATCAATGTCGGACCCAATGCGATCAGCGGCAACAGGAACACCGCCACCGCCAGGAACAGCACATACAGCAGTAGCGCGAAGATGCGCTGCCACACCGGATGGCGGGCATCCTTCTGCCCGTGCGCCTCGACGATCGAATCCACGAAGGTCGACATCGCCGAGGATCCGGCCCACAGCGACAGCACGAAACCCACAGAGACGAACGCGGCGCGCCCGCGGCCGAGCACATCGGTGACGGTCGGTTCGATCAGATCGCTCACCACACTGGCGCTGAACAGGTCCCGGCTGAACGCGATGATCTTCTGCTCGACAATCTCCACGGTGTCGGGCCCGAACCATTCCCCGACGTAGCCGAGGCTGCCGAGCACCCCGAGCAGCAGCGGCGCCAGCGACATCGTCTGCCAGAACGCCGCGGCCGCGGATTTGGTGAAAATCGAATCGTTCCATGCCTTCACCGTCACCCGCACGACGAGTTTGCCACCCTGTCGCGCGGCCTGCGCCACCCGTGCGCCGGCGCGGCGGGCATAGGTCCCGGCGGTGGGTTGCGCGCCGCCACCGCCGCTGTGGATCGGCTGGTCGCCGGTCCCCGGGGCGTCACGCGCTCGGGCACTATCGTCGGTCATGGTGCCTACAGCATCTCGCATCCGAGCATATTGTTCTGGTTTGCCATCGCATCGAGTCGATGGGCAGCAGATGAACACGGCGTTGCGCGTCGTTCCTCTGTGACGCCGGTCGCCCACGCCGCGTCGGTTTGGCGACACGCCATGGGGGACAGCTAGGGTCGTCTGCGTGACTGTGTCGGGTGGCGCCGCTGTGGCGGGAGAAGCGGAAACACCGGGCGATTCGCAAAGATCGAGCGCCGCGGGGTCCACGGGTGGTTCGCTACGCGCCTGGCAGCGCCGGGCCCTGATGAAGTATCTGTCCACCAAACCGAGGGATTTCCTCGCGGTGGCGACGCCGGGCGCCGGTAAGACCACCTTCGCGCTGCGGGTCGCGGCCGAACTGCTGGCCGACCGCACCGTCGATCAGATCACCGTGGTCGCCCCGACCGAACACCTCAAGCACCAGTGGGCCCAATCCGCGGCCCGCTCGGGGATCCAGCTGGATTCGCGCTTCTCCAACTCGACCGGCGCAACCTCCGGCGACTATCACGGTGTCGTGGTCACCTACGCGCAGATCGCCTCGCATCCGGCGCGGCACCGGGTGCGCACCGAAAGACGCAGAACGCTGGTGATCCTCGACGAGATCCACCATGCGGGCGATGCGAAGTCCTGGGGCGATGCGACCGCCGAGGCATTCGGCGACGCCACCCGGCGCCTCGCGCTGACCGGAACCCCGTTCCGCAGCGATGACAGCCAGATCCCATTCGTCTCCTACGAACCCGATGAAGCGGGTTTCCCGCGCTCGCGCGCCGACCACGCCTATGGCTATGCCGAGGCGTTGGCCGACGGCGTGGTCCGGCCGGTGGTCTTCCTGGCGTACTCCGGTGAGGCGCATTGGCGCGACAGCGCGGGCGAGGAGTATTCCGCCCGCCTCGGTGAGCCGCTGAGCGCCGAACACACCGCCCGCGCATGGCGCACCGCACTGGACCCGGCGGGAGACTGGATGTCCAAGGTGCTGGTCGCCGCGGACACTCGGCTGCGCCAACTGCGCGCGACCGGTATGCCCGATGCCGGTGGTCTGGTGATCGCCACCGATCAGGAGCGGGCCCGCGATTACGCTGAACTGCTGGAACACATCTCGGGCGAGCGGCCAGCGGTGGTGCTGTCGGATGATCCGTCCTCCTCGGACCGGATCGCCGAGTTCAGCAATAACACCCAGCCGTGGATGGTCGCGGTGCGCATGGTGTCCGAGGGCGTCGACGTGCCGCGCCTCGCGGTCGGCGTCTACGCGACCAGCGCCTCGACGCCGCTGTACTTCGCCCAGGCCATCGGCCGGTTCGTGCGTGCACGCAAGCCCGGTGAGACCGCGAGTGTATTCCTGCCGTCGGTGCCGGTGCTGCTCGATCTGGCCGCGCAGTTGGAACTGCAGCGCGATCACGTCATCGGCAAGCCGCATCGGGAGAAGAACGGCCTCGACGACGAACTGCTGATCGATGCGAACAAGCAGCAGGACGAGCCGGGTGAGGACGAGCGGCCGTTCGTCGCGCTGGCCGCCGACGCCGAGCTCGACCAGGTCATCTACGACGGATCGTCTTTCGGCACCGCGACTTTCGCGGGCAGTGCCGAGGAGGCCGATTACCTCGGCATTCCTGGGCTGCTCGACGCGGACCAGATGCGTGCGCTGCTGCGGGAGCGTCAGTCCCGGCAGCTGGCAGAACGCGGTGCGGCCGCCGCGCCAGACCCGGGCCCGCAGGTCGCCTCGGCCGCCGAGCGCGTCGCGACCGCCGACAAACTCGGTGAGCTACGGCGTGAGCTCAACAGCCTCGTCGCCATGCACCACCATCGCACCGGCAAGCCGCACGGCGTCATCCATGGTGAGCTGCGGCGTGAATGTGGCGGTCCGCCAACGGCATTGGCCACCGCAGATCAATTGGGCGAGCGCATCGCCGCACTGCGGCGCAAGTAATCTGGAGCCGTCGTATCGTCACGGCACACTGCTGTCGGTGACCGCACGCGCGTGATCGGATAGGCGCGGTCGCGGCGGGATATGTGTGGCCGATTCGGGCCACGCCGCCATGGCGCAGTCGATGGATCGGGTGAGTTCGGTGTGGGAAGCGCCGTCGCGGGCGCGGATCGACAGGCCGTAGAGGACTGTGGTGTAGAAGCTGGCCAGGGCGGCGGTGTCGGTGTCGGTGGGCAGATCGCCTTCCGTGACACCGCGATCCAGGCGTTCGCGGATGTCTTCGGTTGTCTCACGGCGCTTTTCGACCAGGAAGTCCCGGATGGTTTCGCTACGCGTCGTGTAGGTCGATCCGGCGAGCACGACCATGCAGCCGTGCGGTTTGTCCGCGTCGGTGTAGGCAATGGCGTTGTCGCGCAACATGGCCTCGATGCTGGCCCGGGCGGTGGGTTCCTCCCGCAAGGCACGGGCGGTGTAGCCGCCGTCGGTGCGGCCGTAGAGGCCGACGGCCGCACGGAACAGCTCTTCCTTACCGCCGAAGGCCGCGTACAGACTCGGTGAGTTGATGCCCATCGCCGCGGTCAGATCGCTCATCGACGAGCCCTCGTAGCCGTGTTCCCAAAACACCTCCATGGCGCGGCGCAGCGCGACCTCGCGGTCGAAAGCGCGGGGGCGTCCTCGTTCGGCCATGGCGCAGTCCTTTCTGTGTCGATCGTTAAATATACCCCTTGACGCACCCCGCGCCTGTGCGCTTAGCTATTTATGTACTGATCGACACAGAATATGGAGGAGTTGCGATGTCGGATCTCACGGGCAAGGTGGCGCTGGTGACCGGGGGGAGCCGGGGGATCGGCGCGGCGATCGCCAGGCACCTGGCCAACGCGGGCGCGGATGTGGCGCTGACCTACCAGAACAATGAGCTGCAGGCGAAATCGGTTGTCGCCGAGTTGGCGTCGTTGGGGCGGCGTGCGGTGGCGATTCAGGCGGACAGCGCCGACGCGGGTGCGGTCGTCGCGGCCGTGCACCGGGTCGCGGCCGAGTTGGGCAGGTTCGACGTGCTGGTCAATAACGCTGGCATCTTCCCGGCCAAGCCGTTCGAGGAATTCACCGTCGAGGAGATCGACCGTGCGCTCGATATCCACGCGCGGGCGGCCTTCGTCGGGGCACAGGCGGCGGTCACGCATATGACCGAGGGCGGGCGAATCATCAGCATCGGCAGCAACCTGTCCGAGCGCGCCGCGTTCGGCGGGCTCTCGCTGTACAACCTGAGCAAGTCCGCGCTGAATGGATTCACCAAAGCGCTTGCGCGCGAACTGGGGCCGCGCAACATCACGGTGAATCTGGTACAGCCCGGCTCCACCGATACCGATATGAACCCGGCCGATGGCGACCACGCCGCACACCAGATCGGCTTGACCGCCCTCGGCCGCTTCGGCACCGCCGATGACATCGCCGCGACCGTGACCTTCCTCGCCGGTACCTCCGGCCGCAGCATCACCGGCTCGATCTTCACCGTCGACGGTGGCGCCAACGCCTGATCGTGTCGCTGCTTCACCGGCGGGTTGATGACTCCCGACTACCCAGCGAAGTACCGGCCGGGGGAAACGCCGACGGCGCGGCGGAAGGCGGCTACGTAGGCGCTCGGGGTGGCGTAGCCGACGCGTCCGGCGATTCGGGCGATCGGTAAGCCCTCGGCGAGCAGGGCGAGGGAGGCGGCGAGGCGGATCTGAGTTCGCCACTGGCCGAAGCTGATTCCGGTCTCGGCGACGAACAGTCGGGCCAGGGTGCGGGGACTGGTGGCGACGGCGGTGGCGAACTCGCCGAGGGTGCGGTCGTCGGCGGGATCGTGAGTCAGCGCGTCGGCGACCTGTCCGGCTCGGGTATCCACGGGTCGGCGGGCGCCGATGGGGATCACGTCGACCGGCTCGAGCAGATCGAAGACCACCGCTTCCGCGCGCTCGCGTCGAGCGGCGGCGGTTTCGGGCTGGGTGAGGTGGTCGAACAGTTCGTGGAGCAGGGGGGACACGCGGAGCATGGTCGGGGCGGCCAACGAGACCGGGCACCGATCGGGCGCCACGAAGATGCCGCGCATTGTCGCGCCCTCGGTGGTTCCGGTTCGGTGCCGGGTGCCGCCGGGGATCCACAGAGCGCGGGTCGGCGGCAGTACCCAGTAGCCGTCGCCGATTTCGACGGCGATGACACCCCGTGCCGCCCAGGCGATTTGATGCTGCGGATGTTCATGAGTGTCGAACCAGTAGCCCGCGGGCACGACGCCAGCACCGAACACCATGGCGGTATCGCCGATCGCGGCCGGGAGCACCAGGGATCCATCGTGCGGCCGACGGGGCAGCCGCGGTTGACCGGGTACCAGGGATTGGCCGTTTCGCGACACAACTTGTCACCGTAGCCTGTCGTGGTCATAGCCGCCCGCTCCTAGCGTGAGTCGCATGGCGATGAACTACTTCCACAAACTCCTGTGCCGATCGGCGCTCTGGGAGCGCACGAGTGCGACGAAAATAGTCCCGTGGGCGCTATCCGGCCTCGACCTCGGCGCATCCGCACTCGAGATCGGCCCCGGCTACGGCGCCAATGTGCGCGCTCTGCGCCAACGCACGACCACGCTCACCGGAGTCGAAATCGACCCGGTGCTCGCAGACCGACTGCGCACCCGGCACGGCGGCGCGATGACCGTCATCGACGGCGACGGCGCGGATATGCCCTTGCCGCCGAGGCAATTCGATTCGGTTGTGTGCTTCACAATGCTGCACCACGTGCCCACCGTCGACGAACAAGACGCCCTCCTCGCCGAGGCCTTGCGCGTCCTGCGCCCTGGCGGAGTGTTCGCTGGCACCGACGGCATCGACGGCCCGATATTCCGCCTGATGCATCTCGGCGACACCTGCCTACCGGTACCGCCGGACCACGCCGCCGACCGGCTCACGGGTGTCGGGTTCACCGACGTCGAGGTCGAAACCGGCACAACCAGTTTCCGCTTCCGAGCCCGCCGTCCCGAATGACAGAGGCTCGCCCCGACGCGAATCCTCTTCAGCGCATCAGCCCGAGGTCGACAGGCGTAGGTCAAGACGTGGCTCGCCTACCTCACCGGGGCCGCGCGTTCGGGGGTCTCGAAGTAGTCCGCGGGGTCGAGGGTGTTGAGCGGGGTCCAGCGGGGTGATTCGACCGGAGCTACCGGATCTTCCGGTGCCGCTTGGAAATAGCCCTGGAGGGCGAGGGCCAGGCGTGGATCCTCGTCGACGCGGCGGGCCAGGTCGTAATACACCGCGAGGACGTGTACGCAGCGGGCGGTGCGCGCCGAGCAGGAGCAGTCCGTCCCGGCCAGCACCGGGGCCGGGCTGGCGCCAGCGGTGACCAGGGCTCGGTGCATATCGTCGGTGAGCACCGTTGTGTCCGGAATGATTTCGGCGATCGCGGTGATGGCCCGGCGGGGCAGTGGCGCGACTTCGAGGTGGGTTACCGAGGCTTGGCCGCCGCGGTGGATCGCGGCGCGGATGACGCGCCCTTCGATGGTGGTCTGGACGCCATTATTGCGGGCGATACTGCGGGCGCGGGGCAGGAGCGGGTCGGGACGAGTCTGTCGCAGGGGTTCGGCGAGGCGGACCCAGTCCATCCCCCAGGGGGTGTAGCCGAATTCGTTGTCCGCCATCAGTTCTCCCTCTTGCGTCGCAGGATCTCGACGAGCTGATCGTTGTCGAGGCGGGCCAGCGTGGCGATGCCCGCCGCATCGCCGAGGTCCGCGAGGGCGGATTTGCGGTCGTGCATGCCGGCGATGTGCTCCTCGACGGTGGTGCCCGAGGTGAGGGTGGTGATGGTGACGGTGCGGGTCTGGCCGATGCGGTGCACCCGGTCGGAGGCCTGGGCCTCGACGGCCGGATTCCACCACCGGTCGTAGTGGATGACATCGGCGGCGCGGGTCAGTGTGAGTCCGGTGCCGGCCGCGCGCAGGCTCAGAATCAGTATCGGCGGACCATCTTCGGCTTGGAAGCCGCTGACGATCGCGGCGCGCTCGGCCTGGTCGAGGCCGCCGTGGAAGAACGGCGCGCGCACGCCGAACTGCTCGTCGAGGTGGCGGACCAGGAGGTCACCGGTGGCGCGGTACTGGGTGAATATCAGTGTCGGGTCACCGGTTTCGAGGTTGTTGGCCACGATATCGGTGCACAGATCGAGCTTTCCGGACCGGCCGGTCAATTCGCCGAGCTCACCGGTGATCAGGCCCGGATGGTTGCAGACCTGTTTGAGGGCGGTCAGCGCCGCGAGCACCCGGCTCTGCCGCTGCGCACCGTGCCCGAAGCCGTCATCGATGGCCTTATCGAGTAGTTGATCGTAGAGCCTTTCCTGTTCGGCGGTGAGGTCGCAGAGCAGATCGCTGTGGATCTTCGCGGGCAGTGACGCCGCGACCTGAGCCTTCTTGCGCGCCAACAGCACCGGCTCCAGGGTGTCGCGCAGCCGGGCCGCCGCGGCCGCCGAACCCTCGTGGATCGGCCGGACGAACCGCCGCCGGAACTGGGTGCGGTGCCCGAACAGCCGCGGCGTCACCAGATTCAGCAGCGCCCACAGCTCCTCGAGATGGTTCTCCACCGGCGTACCGGTCAGTGCGACCGTCGCTTGCGCTGTCAGTGCCCGCGCGGCCTTGGACACCTGCGCGCGCGGATTCTTCAATGCCTGCGCCTCATCGAAAACGACTGTCGCCCACCGCTGATCGGCCAGTGCACCGCCGTGCAGCCGCAACATCGGATACCCGGTCACCACGACCGTGCCCGCCTCGTCCGAGACTTCACCCCCACGCCACACCACCGGCTGCAGCCCCGGCGCGAACCGGGTGATCTCATGCGCCCAGTTCCCGACCAACGACGTCGGACAGACCACGAGTTGCGGACCACCGCCACCCCGCCCGAGCAGAAACCCAATGGTCTGCACCGTTTTCCCGAGCCCCATCTCGTCGGCCAGCACCGCCCCGCCGTGGGCCGCCACGGTCTCGTGCAACCACCCGACCCCACGCGCCTGGTACGACCGCAACTCCGTCTTCAGCCCCGCCCGCAATTCCGTCCGTACACATCGCGTTTCACGCAATACCCGGACCGCGCGCTCGGCGGAGACGATCGACGTCCCGACCGTATCGGGCACAGCATGAGCGGCAGTGGGCAACCACGTCGACGGCAGGGAGTCGATCGGCCGCGCATCGTCCGGACCGCCCCGATCCTGAAGCGCGGTGCGCCACGCGAGTACGGACGGACCTGCGTCATCGAGGTTCAGATGCAATAGATCGTCCGGATCGACCAGTGCGCAGTCGACGTCGGTG
Source organism: Nocardia sp. CA-107356 (assembly GCF_050946365.1). Lineage (NCBI taxonomy): Bacteria > Bacillati > Actinomycetota > Actinomycetes > Mycobacteriales > Nocardiaceae > Nocardia > Nocardia sp. CA-107356. Next base: position 3,312,365 of record NZ_CP191992.1, read on the forward strand.
ACTTCGATCGCGCCGCGTGGTCCTGTCGGCAGCGCGAGCGCGAGGGTTTCGTGATCGCCTTCGGGGGCGCGACCGGGGGCGGATCCGGTCCAGGTCCACAGCGCGAACATGTGGCGGTCCGGGAGGTATGTGGCCTGTGTGCTTGGCAGAGCGAACCCCTAGATCGTCGTATGGTGTACGGAGTATCGTAACAACGTACACTGTACCGGGTTAATTCCGAGAGGACCATGTGACCGATCCCGACCAGGCGAAACAGCTGATGAGTCTGCTGTGGCGGCATGCTGTGCCGCCACGTTCGGGTGGGCGTGGGCCGAAGCAGACGGCGAGTGTCGATGCGGTGATCGCCGCGGCCATCACCCTCGCCGATCGCGATGGGTATGACAAAGTGTCGATTCGCGCGGTCGCCGCCGAACTGGGTCTGCGCCCGATGAGCCTGTATACCTACGTGCCGAGCAAGGATGCGTTGATCGTCTTGATGGTCGACGCGGTCGCCCAAGGGGACGCGCCGATTCCGGCCGACCTACCGGTCCGCGATCGCATGGCCGCGATCGCCGACCAGGTGCGCGCGGAGTTGATCGCGCATCCGTGGCTGCTCGAGGTCCCCCCGTGGCGGCTGGTGCTCGGCCCCGGCCGGATGCGCCGCTACGACCGGCAGCTTGCGGCGATCGAGGGCATCGGATTGTCGGATCTGGCGATGGATCGGGTGATCGCAGTGCTGTCGGAATTCGCGACCGGCAATGCGCGGATGGTGATCGCCGGAATCCGCAGTACGGCGGAGCTGACCGACGCGCAGTGGTGGGAGCAGCACGGTCCGCTGCTGACCGAGGTCATGTCGGCCGAGGAGTTTCCGCTCGCCTCGCGGGTCGGTGCGGTGGTAGGCGAACGCTATCAAGCGCCGTCGGACCCGGAGGGGGCCTTCGCATTCGGTCTCACCAAACTCTTGGACGGGATCCTCGTCGATCCCGGCGCGGAGTGATCGCTGCGAATACGCCGACAGCGGGCGACTTGTCAGTCGCCCGCTGCCGGTCTATCAGCGATGTTCTGTTGTTCGATGCTGTTGTGTCGGGACGCGAGGACTGGTCAGAGCGCGGGAGCCGATTCCGTGTCGATCACGGCTTCGAGCTCACGCAAGCGATCCATGTGTTCATTCGCGTGGTGCTGGCAGAAGAGCAACTCGCCACCTGCGGGCAATACTGCACGAACTCGTGCGGCAGCACCGCAGCGGTCGCAACGATCGACCGCGGTCAGTGGGGTGCTTGTCAGGGTTCCTGGCATGACTCCTCCGTCCTGGCTCCCGGCACTACAGTCCGTTCACCTGGTGTGGGGCCCGTGGTCACTCCGCGGGCTCGCTACCGCTACTTCCCAGCAGTGGTATGACTACTCTGTCAGACGTTCGGGACGGGGGCTTTGTTCCCGGAAGTGATTCTGTGTGTTTTCGATAACACAACCTGGGATTTCGCTACTGGCGAACATCACTGGTCAGCTATCGAACTCCACTCGACCACGATCACGAACAGGCCTATCCAGTTGTCTACCGGGAGATTACCCGTGATCCATGACACTCACACGCTCGTTCACATTTGCACGCTCGCAGATTGGCTGACCGCGCGGCAAACCGGCGAGTATCGCCCGGAGTCGTTCGCGGAGATCGGTTTCATCCATCTGTCCACGCCGCAGCAGGCGCATCTTCCGGCCAACCGCCTGTTCGCGGGGCGGCGTGACATGGTGCTGCTGCGCATCGATCCGGCTCGCGTCGGCGCGCCGGTGAAGTGGGAACCGGGCGTGCCGACGGACCCCGAATCGATGCTGTTTCCGCACCTCTACGGTCCACTGCCGGTCGGCGCGGTCACCGCCGTGATCGAGTATCAGCCCGGCCCGGACGGGACCTTCGCCGCACTGGACCCGAACGTTCCCGAGAGGTGAACTACCGATCCCTGGCCTCGCGCGCCACGATGGCGGCCTGAACCCGGGATCGCACACCGAGTTTGGTGAGAACCCGCGACACATGTGTTTTGACTGTTGTCTCGCCGATGAACAGCCGTGCGGCGATCTGCGCATTGGACAGGCCATCGCCGAGACAGTCGAGCACCTCGCGCTCGCGTTCGGTGAGATCGTCCAGGCCGTCCGGTGCTGGCTCGCTGTGCGCGGTATCGGTCGAGGCGAACGCGTTGATCACTGCGGCGGTCACCTCCGGCGCGAGTACGCCGTCGCCGGCGGCCACCGCGCGCACCGCATCGACAAGTGCCTGTCCCGATGCTGATTTCAACACGAAGCCCGACGCACCCGCGCGCAATGTGCGAAAGACGTATTCGTCCAGATCGAAGGTGGTCAGGATGAGCACCCTGGCCAGGCCGTCGGCGGTGATGCGGCCGGTGGCGGTGATGCCGTCGACGCCGGGCATGCGGACATCCATCAGCACCACGTCCGGGCGCAGCACTTTGGCCTGTGCCACCGCGATATCGCCGTCGGCGGCCTCACCGACCACCTCGAAGCCCTCGGCGGTTTCCAGGATGATGCGCAGGCCGGCTCGGATCGCGCCGTGATCGTCGGCAATCAGCACGCGGATCGGCCCACCCGTCACCCGGCCACCACCCTCATCGAATCGCTGCGCGATGGCGCCCTCATGGTGCCTCCATCGTCGAGATCGGGAGCCGGGCAAGTACTTCCCAGCCGCCCGCAGCCGGTCTCGCGGTGAAGGTGCCGCCCAGGACTGCGGCCCGCTCGCGCATATTCATCAGTCCACGATGGCCCATATCGTGCTCGTCGGTCCGATTGCGTACCGGCACGGTGGGATTGCGTACCGCGACGGCCAGAGCCGTTGCCTCCGCGTGCACATCGATGTCGACCTCCTGTCCCGGGGCATGTTTCATGGCATTCGTGAGTGCTTCCTGGACGATTCGGTAGGCGGCCTGGTCGACCGCACTCGGCAGCGGTGTCCCGTTCAGCGAATCCCGTACGCGCACGATGATTCCGGCCGCGCGGGCCGCGTCGACCAGAATAGGCAGCTGGGCCAGTTTGCGTGGTGCCGCCACATCGTCCTCGGCGCCGTCGTCGCGGCGCAGCAGACCGATCATGGTGCGCATCTCCTGTAGTGCGCTGACACTGTTGGACCGGATCGAGGAAAGGATCCCGGCGACAGCGGGATCGCCTTCCGGCACTGCCTGCCTGGCCAGCACGCCCAGTGCCGCCTCGGACTGGATCGCGATGGCGGACAGATGCCCCGCGATCACATCGTGCAGATCCCGGGCCATCGTCTTGCGTTCATCGGCGATGGCGGCGCGCCGATCCAGTTCGGCGACCAATGTCATCGCTTGTGCGCGTTTGCGTTCGGCCTCCGCGATCTCCTTGTGCCCGCGCAACGACAGTGCCCACCATAGTGGCGTCGCGACGAATGCGAACAGGGCCGCGATGGTGATCACCGCGATTCGCCAGTCACCGAGCACCAGGGCCAGCACGGTCAGCGCGGCCGAGAGCACCCCGCACACCACGACCACGAACCGCGAACGCGCGGGTGTGGCATACAGCACACCCGCATAGATCAGGTCCGAATAGATGAGCCAGATCGGCACCGACGGGCCGAGTACGAAATCGATCGCGAACGGGACCAGCCCGACACCGACCGCCAATAGCGGCGCGCGACGCCGCAGGAAGCTCGCCACGCAGATCAACGCCAGCACCCCGAACCGCGTCGGCAGCGACGGGTGGCGGCTGAGGTCGCTGGCCATCTCGAACAGGCCGGCTACATAGAGCCCGGCACCGAGTGCGAACGCGAAGGCGGCGACCAGCGCATCCTGCGCGGTCGCCGACAAAGCCTCCCACTGCCGCCGCATCGACACATCACAGCACATACCGCGGCGTCCCGGATCAGTCGAAGGAAGGAGGTGCGGTCGATCCGATGACCGACGTGATCAGCACCGCTCCACGGGAGGCTGACCACGTGATTCTGCTACTGCCCCTGATCGGTCTGGCGCCGGTCGACAGCACGAGCATCGGCACGCTGATCGTGCCGGTGTAGCTGTTGCTCGCGCCGGATCGCCCGCCCGCACGGCGACAGTTGATCTATCTCACGGCGATCGCGGTGTTCTACGGGGACTGCTCGCGGGTTACTGCGGGGTCATGGTCGCGCCCGCGCTGGCGCTGATCGCCGCGCGGACGATGTGGCACGCCAGGATCGAACCGCTGCTGGTGCGGGTCGACCGGTTCCTGTCCAAGCATGCCGACAGTGCGACGGGCTGGGCGCTGGCGATCGCCGGCATTGTGTTGGCTCGCCGTAGCGACTGCTTGCAGGTCGCTCGAAAGGGTCGACGCGATCGCGGGGCTCATGGGCGGTTAGCCGCTTTTGCCGGTTAGGGTGGAGGGTGTGAACGTCGATGTCACCGCCCTACCCGGGATCGGGGTACGCAAAGACTTCCAGCTGCGATCGGGCCGACGGATCGGCGTTGTCGATCATCGCGACGGCGGTATCGATCTCATCGTCTCCAAACCCGACGATCCGGATGCCTGTGCGGCCCAGGTGCCGCTGACAGCGGACGAGGCCTCGGTGCTGGCGAACCTGCTCGGCGCACCGCAGTTGGTCGCGAAGTTACGCGAGGACCACCGCGACCTACCCGGGATCACCACCCGCCAACTCCCCATCGGCGAGGATTCGCCGTACGAGGGCCGCACCCTCGGCGAGACCGGAATGCGCACGCGCACCAAGACTTCCATCGTCGCCGTGATGCGCGCGGGGCAGTTGCACCCCTCGCCGGGACCGGATTTCACCTTTACCGCCGATGACATACTCGTGGTCGTCGGGACGCCCGACGGTCTGGACGCGGCCTCGAAGATCCTGACGCACGGGTGAGAGCGTGAACGAAACCGCGCTCGCCCTCATCGAGCTCGGGGCGGTGCTGTTCGCCCTCGGCATGCTCGGGAGAGTGGCGGCACGCTTCGGTATGTCGCCGATTCCGCTATACCTGCTCGGCGGGCTGGCATTCGGCCAGGGCGGATTCGTCGAACTGGGCGCCGCGAACGAATTCGGGCATATCGCAGGCGAAATCGGCGTTGTGCTGCTGTTGTTGTTGCTCGGACTGGAATACACCGCGGCCGAATTGGTGACCGGACTGCGCCGCTCGTGGGCCGCGGGGCTGGTCGATATCGTCGCGAACGCGACGCCCGGCGCGGTGGTCGCGCTGATACTCGGCTGGGGGATGACCGGAGCCATCACCCTGGCCGGAGTCACCTATATCTCGTCCTCGGGCATCGTCGCCAAGGTGCTCAATGATCTCGGGCGGCTCGGCAACCGGGAAACCCCGGTGATCCTGTCGATTCTGGTCTTCGAGGATCTCGCGATGGCGATGTATCTGCCGATCCTCACCGCGATCCTGGCGGGTACGAGTTTCCTGAGCGGGCTCACCGTCCTCGGACTCGCCTTGGCCACCGTCACCGTCGTGCTCGTCGTGGCATTGCGGTACGGCAGGTACGTCTCGGCGATCGTGGACAGTGCCGACCGCGAGGTATTCCTGTTGAAGCTGCTCGGTGCCGCGCTACTGGTGGCCGGACTGGCCTCGGCGCTGAACGTTTCGGCGGCGGTCGGCGCATTCCTGCTCGGCATCGCGATCTCCGGCTCGACCGCGCGCGAGGCGACGAAACTCCTGGAACCGATCCGGGATCTGTTCGCGGCCATCTTCTTCGTGGCCTTCGGACTGAGCACCGACCCGCAGGCGATTCCGCCGGTGCTCGGCTGGGCGATCCTGCTCGCCGTGGTCACCGTGGTGACCAAGGTCGCGACCGGCTGGTGGGCGGCGAGTCGACAGGGCATCCGCCGGATGGGCCGGGCACGAGCGGGTGCCGCACTGGTCGCGCACGGTGAATTCTCCATCGTCATAGCGGGTTTGGCGGTGGGAATGGGCGCGGTCGACGGTGAACTCGCCGCGCTCGCCTCGGCCTATGTGCTATCGATGGCGGTGCTCGGCCCGATCGCGGCCCGCGTCGTCGAACCGGTCATCGGCACGGTGCAGCGCCGCCTCAGCCCGGCCACCAGTACCGGATAGTGGCTGGGGCGCAACCTCGTCGACAGTCGCGTCGTCAGCCGCCGCTGAGATCCGAGTCGTCGCAGCCGAGTTCGCCGGAACCCGTGTCGCCGCTGCGGAACTCGCGTCGCGTGCGGCGCGCCGACGTTCGACACGGCGCCAGAATGTCGAGGCCACCAACCCGACCGCCAAACCGATCAGGGCCGCGCACATATGCCCGTAATCGGTGAACGTCGGACCGATCAAGAGCGCCGAGGCGAGGAAGATGATGATGACCGCTGCCCACACCACGCGGACCACACCGCGGAAGTGAAAGGCCATGGCGGCCAATACCGCGGTGAACCCGTAACTGGTGCCGACATCCGCCGCGTACTGCACGCGCACCGGAATGATGTGGCGGTCGATGGCGTGATCGATCGCGGTGACGGTGAGCAGCGTCGCGCCGATATGTCCGGTGGCGAACAGCAGAATCCAGCGACTGGTGCCGAGCCAGCGTTCGGCGAAGCCCATCACCACCAGAATCTCGGCGATGGTGATCCAGGGAAACTGGCCTTGGGTCCAGAACGCCGATGCCACCAGCACCTGGATCGGGTTGTGCTGCATGTTGTAGAGGTTGGTCGAGGCCGAAAAGATCAGCCTGCGTTCCACCGAATCACCTACTCCGCGCAGCGTCCACCAGGTGACGAACAAGGTGAACGCGTAGGCGGTGCTGGCCGGTGCGCCGGATAGGTGCTGGCGTAGTTCGGGCAGCAGTCTGCGCGCGAGCCCGGGACGACGGGCCCACGTCCAGACCGCGCGGAGTTCATCGCGGAGGTCGACGGTCCGCGTCCATGGCGAGTGGATCCGGTGCAAAGTGGGGGCAACCACATGCACAAGTCTGCCGGGCGCGGGGCCGTCATGTCCGCAGACCCGCCAAGTCTGTGTCCTGGCTCACCTGACCTGGTTGTTCCGACGTAACGCCGATTCACATCCGGGCAACATTGGCTCCGAAGAATTGGTCTGCCGACCAAAAGGTCGGCGGGCAGGAGCGCGCAGCAAATATGACGATCGACGAGGTGCGGATCACCGCACCCACCGGGGGCGACTATCCGCCACCGTCTGGTCGCGAACTCGCTGGATGAGGAATTCGCCGTGCTCGCGCGCGGAGGAGGAACTGGAATGACCCGCTACACGCAGGACCTCGGTGGCACCAGGTATGTCTTCGACGGGTTGGTCGAACTGCTGGCGAAGGCGACGCCGCTACGCAGCGGCGACGAATTGGCGGGGTGTGCGGCGGTTTCCGATGCCGAGCGGGCCGCGGCGCAGTGGGCGCTGGCCGAGGTGGCGCTGACCGCATTCCTGCACGATCCGGTCGTACCGTACGAGACCGACGAGGTCACCCGGCTGATCATCGACTCTCACGATCGCGTTGCGTTCCAGCCGATTTCGCATCTCACCGTCGGCGGACTGCGGGACTGGCTGCTCGCCGTCGCGGCGGGCGATCCCGCGGTCTGCGGATTGCATAGTCCCGCAGACGTTTTGGGTGCGGTGGCCTCGGGTCTGACACCGGAAATGGTCGCGGCGGTGAGCAAGATCATGCGCAATCAAGATCTGATCGTGGTCTCCCGCGCCGCCGTGGTGACCGCTGGATTCCGCACGACCATGGGCCTGCCGGGGCGATTGGCGACGCGGCTGCAGCCCAATCATCCCACCGACGATCCGCGAGGTATCGCCGCGGCGGTGCTCGATGGTCTGCTGCTCGGCTGTGGTGACGCGGTGATCGGCATCAATCCGGCCACCGATTCTCCGCAGGCGACCGCGGATCTGCTGCACCTGCTCGACGAGGTGCGCACCCGCTTCGATATTCCGGCGCAGTCGTGCGTGCTCTCGCATGTGACCACCACGCTCGGACTCATCGAGACCGGAGCTCCGGTGGATCTGGTCTTCCAGTCGGTCGCGGGCACCGAGGGGGCGAATGCCGGTTTCGGCGTGCATATCTCGCTGCTGCGCGAGGCCAATGAGGCAGGTAGGTCGCTCGGGCGCGGCACGGTCGGCGATAACGTGATGTACCTGGAAACCGGTCAGGGCTCGGCACTGTCGGCGGGCGCGCATCTCGGCGTCGGCGGCAAACCGGTGGACCAGCAGACCCTGGAGGCCCGCGCCTATGCGGTGGCGCGGGATCTGGACCCATTGCTGGTCAATACAGTCGTCGGCTTCATCGGCCCGGAGTACCTCTACGACGGCAAACAGATCATCCGCGCTGGCCTGGAGGACCATTTCTGCGGCAAACTGCTCGGTCTGCCGATGGGTGTCGATGTCTGCTATACCAACCACGCCGAGGCCGATCAGGACGATATGGACACCCTGCTCACGCTGCTCGGCGCGGCGGGTGTCGCCTTCGTCATCGCAGTACCCGGCGCCGACGATGTGATGCTCGGCTATCAGAGCCTGAGCTTCCATGACGCGTTGTACGCCCGGCGCGTATTGGGCCTACGTCCGGCACCGGAGTTCGAACAATGGCTGTCGGGGCTCGGGATGATCGACGACACCGGTCGGGTACTTCCGGTCGAACCGCTGTCCTCCCCATTGCGCGCACTGGCAAGCACCCGATGAACGCCGGGCCCTCGCGCTCGGCCGCACCGGATCGCGCCGAGTCGGATGCTGCCGCGGCCGCTCCGGGCGCGGGCGCGGCTCTCGCAAGCGGCTCCGTCATTGCGGAACATCCTGCGGTGCAGGGGTTCTGGGCGGAGTTGCGGCGGACGACCCAGGCCAGGATCGGGCTCGGGCGGACGGGTGATGCGCTGCCGACGGCCCGGGTGCTGGAGTTTCGGGCCGCGCATGCGGCGGCGCGTGATGCGGTGCATACGCCGTTGGAGGTGAACGGATTGGCCGCGCGGATCGCGGCGGTCGGTTTGGGGGCCGCGGTTCATGTGCGCAGCCGGGCGCGCGATCGGGCGGAATATCTGCGACGGCCGGATCTGGGGCGATTGCCGGAATCCGGTGCGGTGCAGGGGGAGTCGTTGATGAAGGTGTCGCGAGGTGGCGCGGAGATCGGGTTCGTGCTCGCGGACGGGCTCTCGCCGCGCGCGCTCACCGATCACGGTCCCGCACTGCTCGCGGCCCTCGTCGAGGAGTTGGCACCCCGGTACTCGATCGCGCCGCCGGTGATCGCAACCCAGGCCAGGGTGGCGCTCGGCGACCACATCGCCCAGGCCATGGGCGTCGCGACGGTGGTGGTGCTGATCGGGGAGCGACCGGGCCTATCGGTGGCCGACAGCCTCGGCATCTATCTCACCCACCTACCTCGACCGGGCTGTACCGATGCCGATCGGAACTGCGTTTCCAACATCCACCCGCCGGAGGGGCTCGACTACCGGCAGGCGGCGAAAGTGGCGGCGGGCCTGGTCTCCGGTGCCCGTGTGCTCGGCAGATCGGGTGTCGACCTGAAGGACACCTCGCGCGCCGATACCGTGAGCTCCGCCGACGTCATCGCCATTACCGCGGGCTAGAGCGTTCGCCGGTCCGCGGCAAGCCGGGCGGGATCCTGGCGGCGGTCGAGTCCGGTCGGCGAGGGCGTCGTATTCGCGCTGGGTGGTGCTGGGCCGCAACGGGACTCGGGATGCGTACCGAAATCGCGGCGATGTTCTTGCAAATGTGCGAACGCCTGGTGTCGATCGTCGAGTTCGCGAGATCCATTGTGCCCCAGCAATATCTGTGCTGATCGATTGCCAGACAGCACGGTCGGCAGGGTTCGGCGGCGGGCGACCGGGCGGTATGGCTGGCGGGCGGGCGGCTGTCGCCGGGGCAGCCGGGCGATCTCATTGATTGGATTCATCCTATGACAAATTTAGCGGACGGTAGTACTGTAAATCGCCTACCTGCTAGTTCTAATCAAGCGGGCGGGTTCGCACTGTCGCAATGACGGCTGAAGTCCGCCCAGCGAGGGAGGTCGCGTGCTGCAAATCGACCACTTCAGCCATGGGTGGCTAACGCCCGTGATCGCCTATCTGATGTCATTCACCGGATCATTGCTGGGGCTGCGCTGTATGGTGCGTGCGCGGGCCGGTAACGGCCACGCCGGGTGGCTCATCGCCGCGGCCGTCGCCATCGGTGGTACCGGTATCTGGGTCATGCATTTCATTGCCATGCTGGGCTTTTCGATCCACGGCGCGTCGATCCGCTATGACGTGCCGATCACCCTGCTCAGCGCGGTCATCGCGATGGTGGTGGTGTGGATCGGGCTATGGGTCGCGCAGCAGCCGGGATTGGGGCCGGCGGCACTGTACATCGGCGGTGCGATCACCGGTGTCGGCGTCGGCGCCATGCACTACTCCGGCATGTACGCGATGAAATCGGATGCGGTGATCGAATACGACGGGCGGATCGTGAGCGTGTCGATGGTGATCGCGGTGGTCGCCGCAACCGCGGCGTTGTGGTTCGCGTTGCACGTGCGTGGCACCCTCGCCACCATCGGTGCGGCGCTGGTCATGGGGGTTGCGGTCTGCGGCATGCACTACACGGGCATGTTCGCGATGCATGTGCAGAACGGCCAGCATATGCATCCACCCACCGGTGCGGGCGCGGCCCAGCTGCTGACTCCGCTGACAGTCGGCATCGGCATGGTGACCATGATGCTACTGCTGCACATCGGCATCACCGATGTGGACGATCCGGCCTACGACGGGGCCCACGGACCGCGTCCGGCGCGATACTGGCCGACCCGGGACTGAGTCGCCTAGCGGCATACCCGACGGATCAGCGGCGCGGCACCTCGGTCCGCGTCGGCCAATATGCGGACGCGGGCGGCATAATCTCCGGCTCGACCGGTGGCAGTGGCGGTAGTGGATCCGGCTTGGCGCGCGGTGCGATTCGCAGTGGCGGCAAGTCGATATTGCGATCGATTTCGGTCAGGCTGACGCTGATGAGCAGCAGCATGGTCACCACGCTGCTTGCCACGATCAGTGGCGCGATCAGCTCCATCGCTCCCGCGCCCTCGGGCTGGTCGGTATTCCCGGTGTGTGCGTGCATCGCCGACATTCCGGTGTAATGCATACCGCAGACGGCTACGCCCATGATCAGTGCGGCGCCGACGGTGGCGAGAAAACCCTTGACGCGCAACGTGAACCAGAGCGCCACTGTCGCCGCGACCACGGCGATAACCATCGACAGCGCAACCCGTCGCATGTCATAGCTGATCATCGCGGTGGACTTCATCGCGTACATGCCCATGTAATGCATGGACCCGACACCGATTCCGGTGACCGCACCCCCGGCCAGCAGTCCGACCAGTGACGGTTCGGGCTTGACCACGATGAACAGCCCGATCCCGACCACCGCCATCGCGGTGATCGCACTGAGCAGGGTCAGCGGAATGTCGTACCGGATCTCGGTGCCGCGGATCGAAAACCCCAGCATCGCAATGAAATGCATGACCCAGATCCCGGTGCCGCCGATGGCGACGGCCGCGCCGAGCAGCCAGCCGATCCGGTCCTTGCCGGTGCGAGCGCGGGCCGCGCATTGCAATCCGAGCAGGCATCCGGTCACCGACATGGTGTAGGCCAGTAACGGGGTCAGCAGACCGTAACTGAAATGGTAGATGTCGAGCACGCAACGTCCCCACTGCCGATGGTGGAACATCTGGCGATTGAAACAACAGCGGGTCAGACGATACGACAGCCGGAGGCGGTTTGGTGTCGAAATCTGTTTTGGCGCAGGTGGTTTCGGTCACTTTTGGGTTTGATTGAAACGTGAATTGGATAACCGTCCGGACGCTGTATCGGTTGCCGTTGCGTGGCTGGCGGATTGCGCGCTGGAATGCCGAAAAGTCCTGTTGTAGAACCAGTTCGGATCAATACCATCGAAATCGCCAACGGGCACAGTCGGATTCGACAGTAGCGGGGCCGAAGGCGAAGTGGATGCGGGCGTGGTTGCCGGTACACACACCGGCAAACGTGGACAAGTCATTTCGTGAGCGCAAACAACGAAGCGCCCGCGCTGTCAGCGCGGGCGCTTCGGAGAATCGAGCGAAAAACGAACTCAGTCGAGGTAGTCCCGAAGCACCTGCGAGCGGCTCGGGTGGCGCAGCTTGCTCATGGTCTTCGACTCGATCTGCCGGATGCGCTCACGGGTGACCCCGTACACCTGGCCGATCTCGTCGAGGGTGCGCGGCTGGCCGTCGGTGAGGCCGAAACGCAGCCGGACCACGCCCGCCTCGCGTTCGGACAGCGTCTCGAGCACCGACTGCAGCTGATCCTGCAGCAATGTGAAGCTCACCGCGTCCACCGCGACAACGGCCTCGGAGTCCTCGATGAAGTCGCCGAGCTGGCTGTCGCCCTCATCGCCGATGGTCTGATCCAGCGAAATCGGCTCACGCGCGTACTGCTGGATTTCGAGGACCTTCTCCGGCGTGATGTCCATTTCCTTGGCCAGCTCCTCCGGGGTGGGCTCGCGGCCCAGGTCCTGGAGCAGCTCGCGCTGGATGCGGCCGAGCTTGTTGATGACCTCGACCATATGCACCGGAATGCGGATGGTGCGGGCCTGGTCGGCCATGGCGCGGGTGATGGCCTGCCGGATCCACCAGGTGGCGTACGTGGAGAACTTGTAGCCCTTGGTGTAGTCGAACTTCTCGACCGCGCGGATCAGACCGAGGTTGCCCTCCTGGATCAGATCCAGGAACGCCATACCGCGGCCGGTGTAGCGCTTGGCCAGCGAGACCACCAGGCGCAGGTTGGCTTCCAGCAGGTGGTTCTTGGCGCGGTTGCCGTCGCGCACGATCCAGGTGTAATCGCGGCGCATCGCGACCGGCAGCTTCTCACCCTGTTCGGCGAATTCGCGAACCTTCTCCGCCGCATAGAGCCCGGCCTCGATCCGCTTGGCGAGTTCGACCTCCTCCTCGGCGTTGAGCAGCGCAACCTTGCCGATCTGCTTGAGGTAGGCACGCACCGAGTCGGCCGAGGCGGTGAGCTCGGCGTCCTTGCGGGCCTGGCGTAGCGCCTCGGACTCCTCCTCGTCCCAGACGAAGTCGCCGGAGGCCTTGTCCGCCGCGGTCGGCTCGTCGGCCTCGCCCTCCTCGACTTCCTCGGCGACTTCCTCGACCAGCTCCTCGGCGTCCTCGGCGAGGTCGTCTTCGGATACCTCGAGATCCTCCAGGTCCAGATCCTCGGCCTCGAGGTTCTCCTCGCCGCCCGGCTCACCGTCGGGTCCGGCCTTCTTCGGTCCGGCCTTCTTGGCGGGGCCCTTGGTCGCCTTCGCGGCGGCGGCCTTCTTGGCCGGAGCCTTCTTGGCGGCGGCCTTCTTGGCCGGAGCCTTCTTAGCGGCAGCCTTGCGGACCGGCCGTGCTTCGGTTACATCTGCGGAGTCGGCATCGGCCGATTCGGCGGTCTGACGGGTCGTGGCTACCACGTACGCCCTTTCGTGACGGTCTCGTGCGGCGTCACGCCAGAGTGGTGTTCCGGCGGAGCGGTCTGTCGGGTTTCACCGGCTGAGCGCCGGGTCTGGGGTTTCCGGCTCGCGGCCGGAGTACGTTCCATTGTAACGATCGAACCAGGGTACCTACGGCACGATCCCGACAACGGCTAATGCCGCACTGTCCGCGCGCCTCCCGGATCCGCCGATCTTCGTCATGGCGCGATGCCCGCGTCGATGGCCATCGCCGCGCCGACGATGCCAGCGGTGTTCTCCAGGTGGGCGGGGATCACCTGGGTTCGGTTGGTGAGCAACGGAATCCACTGATCGGCGTCCCGGCTGATGCCGCCACCAGCGACGAAGACCTTCGGCCAGAACAGGTTCTCCAGTCCGCTCAGTACGATGCTGACCTCGGCGGCCCACTGAACGTAGGTCAGGCCGTCGCGATCCTTGACCGAGGCCGCGGCACGGCGTTCGGTCTCCATGCCGCCGATCTCGAGATGGCCGAGTTCGGTATTGGGCACCAGCGTGCCGTGGAACAGCAGTGCCGACCCGATGCCGGTGCCGAAGGTCAGCAGCACCACAAGGCCGTCGAAATGCTTTGCCGCGCCGTAGCGATCTTCGGCGAGTCCGGCTGCATCCGCGTCGTTGAGCACGGTGACCGTGCGGCCGTCGAGCGCTTCGGAGAACAGGGCTCGCGCATCGGTGCCGATCCACCTGCTATCGATATTGGCCGCCGTTTGTGCGACGCCTTCGAGTACGACCGAGGGCAGCGTAATGCCGACCGGACCGTCCCAATCGGCCTGGGCGACCAGTTTGGCGACCGCGTCGGCGACCGCGGTCGGTGTCGAGGGGTGCGGCGTCGCGATCTTGATCCGCTCATGGACCAAGTCACCGGTGGCCAGATCCACCGCGGCGCCCTTGACCCCGCTGCCACCGATATCGATACCGAATGCGTGCCCCCGAGCGGACATGACGTTCCCTCGCTCCCTGTGCTGGCCGATGTGATGAATGCGCCGTCGCACAGAGGCCCACCCGCTGGTCCGAGCGCATGCGGTGGGTGTACCCGACGACGGCGTTGTGTCGTGCACGACAAGAGTAATGGGCGACACATGATTCCCGTTCGGCGAGGATCTGTGATGGCATGGGGGTCATGCCGGAGACCAGAGCGTCAGTTACCGCCCAGCCCACCGCCGCGGGTTCCGCGGATGCGGCCGAATTGCGCCGGATCGCGGTCCGACTCGCCGAAACCGCGGCGGCCCATGTGCGTTCGCGTCGCCCGCAGGTGTTCGGCCCCGACGGTGCGCGAGACGGGGCGGTGCGGACCAAGGGACACCCCACCGATCCCGTGACGATCGTGGACACCGAGACCGAGGACCTGATCCGGCGACTGCTCGCTGAGGCGCGCCCCGATGACCCGATTCTCGGCGAGGAAGGCGGCGGAAGTCTGGCCGATTCCGACGCGGACACCGTGCACTGGGTGGTCGACCCCATCGATGGCACCGTGAACTTCCTGTACGGAATTCCCGGTTACGCGATTTCGGTGGCCGCGATGCGCGCCGGACGATCTGTCGCGGGTGCGGTGGTGGATGTCGCGCGCGCGGCGACTTACAGCGCCGCGTCGGGTCTCGGCGCGACCAGGGTGGCCGCCGACGGCTCGGTCGACCATCTTCGATGCTCGCCGGTGCGGTCGGCCGCGATGGCGCTGGTGGCCACCGGATTCGCGTACGGCACGCACCGCAGGGCCCAGCAGGCGGCACTGGTCGCCGAGATCCTGCCGAATATCCGCGATATCCGCCGCTTCGGCGCTGCCGCCCTGGATCTGTGCTTCGTCGCCGAGGGGCGGATCGATGCGTACTACGAACACGGACTCAACGCATGGGACTGGGCGGCGGGCGCGTTGATCGCCGCGGAAGCGGGCGCGGTGCTGCGGCTGCCCGCGGCCACGAGTCCCGGCTCGGCGGGTGAGTTGGTCATTGCCGCGGCGCCGGGCGTCGCGGACGAATTGACCGAGCTATTCGACCGGGTCGGCGCGACTGTCGCGATCCCCGACGCCTGATTCGCTGCCGCAGATGCGGATCGCCCCGGTGTGCCGAAGCGACACCGGGGCGATGGAGGGTTGGTTTCGCCGGACTCAGCAGCGCGCCGTGCGTGCTGCCGAGAGCAGTTTGGGATCGATGGACGGCGACCCGCCCGGCGCCGGATTCTTCAGGGATTTCAGGACTTCCTCGGCATCCGGACTCGGCCGCAGCGACTCGCCGAACACCGAACCCAGCACCAGATCGACGGTGTCGTCGTTGCGCTGATCCTCGATCAGCTCGGCGCACGGAGCGACCAACTGGACCGATGCGGCGGCCGGTCGGCCGTTCACACCGAAGCGGATCTGGCCGGTGCAATTGAGGTCGCCATTGACATAGACCGAATCGTTACCGAATTGCTGCCCCGGCGGGCTCGTGAAGCCGAGATCACCGAGAGCGGAGGCGATGTGGGAAGCCTGACCGCTCTTGTTGTTCGCGTTCAGAACCCGCACCTTGGACGAGGCCAGCGGCGCCGGTTCGACGTCGGTCAGCCGCGACTGGCCGACCCGCTGTCCCAGCGGAGCAGGTTGGGGTGACTTGGCATCGGTGGCCGGGCTCGGCGAGTTGCACGCCATCGCGGTTCCGCTGCTGTCCTCGGTCGTCAAGGCCTTGATCCACACCACGGTGCAGATCAGGAGTAGGACGCCGACCAAGATCAACCATGGCTGGTTGCGTCGCCGGAGGAAGGGTTGTCCCTGTCTGTCCGTTGTGCTGCCTTCGGTGATGAGTGAAACCACGGGCATACTCTACGAAAGTGTCTCGGCGGCCGGGAGATGGCAGGCCGGCGGAGCCGGCCGGGGTGGGTGAATTCAGTGCCCAAGGTCTCGGCGAGTTCGAGGGTTGGTGTCGATTACCCCTCAGTTTCGAATCGTCTGTGTTTTGATTGCGACTTTTGCCGTGTCGTCCGCTATTGTCTGGCGGCCCAGATCGAATCATCCAGCCAGAAATCGGTGGTCGGTCGCGGGAACAAGCAGGGCATGTCCTGCGTTTACCGAGCGCTATCAAAGGTGGGTTCGCGCGATCCGCCCTGATAGGGGACCGGTGTACGTGTGACGTGCACCACCGGCGGGGCGGTGCTGGTCATTCCGATTCCGAGCGAATCGGTATGAGTGGCCCGGTCCGGGATATACGGAGTAAGGACGAGGGGAAGACGACATGGCAACCGACTATGACGCACCGAGGCGCACAGAAACCGACGAAGTGTCGGAGGATTCGCTGGAGGAGCTGAAGGCTCGTCGCAACGAGGCACAGTCCGCCGTCGTGGATGTCGACGAATCCGATACCGCGGAGTCGTTCGAGCTTCCCGGCGCGGACCTGTCCGAGGAAGTGCTGACGGTTCGGGTGATCCCGAAGCAGGCGGACGAGTTCACCTGTTCCAGCTGTTTCCTGGTCCATCACCGGAGCAGGCTGGCCAGCGAGAGTGGCGGTCAGCTGATCTGCATGGACTGCGCAGCCTGATCCCGGCACGAGATCTGATCTCCAGCCCGAGATCAACACATAGCCCGCGCTCGGCACACCCGGCTATCAGCCAGGTATGCCAAGCGCGGCCAGGACCCGGTCGGGCCGTCGCGTACTGACCAGCCAGTACGGCGTCGGATCGTCCGGGTCGTCGAGTACGAGTAACACCATCGGCCCCACCCATGGCCGATGCTGAACATAGGCGGCGGGGTCGAGCTGGCGGCCCAGCGCCGCACTCTTGGCGGTGGGGGCCACCGTGGCCGCCTTCGCCACGAAGTTCACCGGCAGGTGAGCGCGATCGGCGCGTAGTTCGCGGACGCCGGAGCGATCCTGGGCCACCTCGACCCGATGGCGGCTCAGCCACACCAGCACCCACACCGGCACCGGAAACAACAGCGCGTAGGGCAGCCATGCGCGTAGACCCGGTGCGCCCATATGGATTTCGGCGGCCAGCAGACCGGCGATGGCGAACGCGACCGGCCACCACCACAGCGGCACCCACAGGCGCTCGCGGTAGGGCTCGAAACCACTCTGTTGTTCGTCCATAGTCACTGGGTTGGGCTGGTCCGACACGACTCAACACTAATTCACTGAGGTCGAAGGCGTACGCGTAGGCTCGGTCAACGTGAGCGAGCGCAGCGAGCGAATGATGAACACAGCCGCAGGTGCGGTCATGACGGAGCCGAGCATCAGCGAGGCGCAGTCATGAGCGCATTTCAACCTATCCCCTTGCTGCGGCTCGATCCCGGTATTCCCATGCCCACGCGTGCCCACCACGGAGACGCGGGCGTGGACCTGTGCACCACAGAGGACGTCATCATCGAGCCGGGGGAGCGGGTGCTGGTCGGCACCGGTGTCGCCGTCGCGCTGCCGGTCGGCACGGTCGGCCTGATCCATCCGCGTTCCGGCCTGGCCGCGAAAACCGGTCTGTCCGTGGTGAATACACCGGGCACGGTGGACGCGGGGTATCGGGGCGAGATCAAGGTGTGCCTGATCAACCATGATCCGCGCACCCCGATCGAGCTGCGCCGGGGTGACCGGATCGCGCAGCTGCTGGTTCAGCGGGTCGAGCTGGTCGATTTCGTGGAGGTCGACCGACTCGACGACACCACGCGGGGTGCGGGCGGTTACGGGTCGAGCGGTGGCCACGCGAGTCTGGCCGCTGCGGCCGACGGAGCGGGCGCCCTCGGCAAGGAGGCATGACGGGAATGTTCGGAAAGAGACGCAAGTCCGGCGGACGTGAAGAGTTCGCGGAGGATCAGTACGACGACTACCCAGGCGATTACGACGCCGAATACACCGGCTACGGCCACGCGGGCTACGACGATGAGCCGATCACCGACGAGAATCCGATCGTTGATCCGATCACCGATGAGAATCCGATCGTTGATCCGATCACCGACGAGAACCCGATCGTCCCAGCCGAATACGCCGTCGCGGGCTATCACCACCAACCCGACTACTACGACGAACCCGACTACGACGAGTCCGAACTGGACGACCCCGACTACGACACCGCCGAGTCGGATATGCCCAAGTCCGGCCCGTACGACTACAGCGAAGTGGCCGAGCTGCTGGAGAATATGGCCGACCAGCGCCTGGATCTCGGATCGGTGATCCTGCCGGTCCCGCCGGGCGGTCAGCTCCAGGTCGAGATGACCCCGGACGGCACCCCGCAGGCGGTGCACCTGGCGACCGAACATGGCCGGCTTACTGTGGCGGCCTACGCCGCGCCCAAGTCGGCGGGCCAATGGCGTTCGGTGGCAGCCGATCTCGCCGAATCGCTACGCAAGGACGGTGCCAGGGTCGCGGTGGAGACCGGACCGTGGGGCCGAGAGCTGCTCGCCATCACCGAAGGTGCGGATCTGCGCTTCATCGGGGTGGACGGGCCGCGGTGGATGGTGCGGCTGGTGGCGGCGGGTCCGCAGGGCGCCGCCGATGAGGGCGGACCGCTGGTGCGGGCCGCGCGAGCCATCTTGAGTGAGACCGTGATCCGACGCGGCGACGACCCGATGCCGGTGCGCGAGCCGCTGGCCGTTGTGCTGCCACCGGAGCTGGCCGAGCAGTTGGCCGCCGCGCATCAGGCGCAGGTGGAGGCCCAGCAGCAGGCGCTGGCCGCACAGCAGGCCGTCGCCCAGGCCGGACCACAGCCCGTCATTCCGCCGAGCATGCCGAATGAACCCCGGCGTGGCGCGGACGGTTCCGCTATGCAGCAGCTCGGGCTGAATTAGCCCACGCCCGACCGCAATTCGTCGCCCCAGCCTCAGCGCTGGGGCTTCGTGGTCTCTCGACGAGCCGACGGAGCCGAGTTGTCAGGCGCAGGGGTAGAACACGGCGATCCCGGAGCGCCCGAGAATCGCTGGGTCCGCGCCGAGCTCGTCGAGAGTGATCCGGATCAGCTCGGAGCGTGGGATCAGCTGGGCCCATTCCTCGGCGACCGCCAGCGGGTGCACCGGATCGTCGATCGCCGTGACGATCGCGACCGGCACCTCGATGGTGCCGAGTCGTTCGGTGCCGGGCCACTTGTAGTCGGCGGCCTCCTGCAAGGCGTCGGGCAGCCGCGGCCATTGCGAGCGCCAGGATCGGGTAAGCGCGTCGGCGAGCCAGCCCGGGCTGCTCGCGCGCATCCGCTCGACGACCGCGTCGAGACCGTCCGCACGCAGCTGGGCCGCGGTAGCCGCGGCGCTGAGCGTGGCCGGGCAGGCCGCGGTGTCCGGTCCGGTCCAGGCCGGTAGCGCCGCCACCACGCCTATTGCTGCCCCGGGGTGCTCACCCGCCCACTCGAGCGCGACCGCCGCGCCCAGGGAGATGCCAGCGGCCAGTACGGGACCACGCAGGGCGGCGGCGTCGAGCGCGGCTCGGTAGCTGGCAACCACGGCGCGCGGATCGGGTTCGACGGCGATGCATTCGATTCCGCGTGCCGCACAGGCCGGTCCGAAGGCGCGGCGTGCGAAGTCGGCATCCGATCCGGTTCCCGGCAACGCCACGGCGATCGGGTCGCGGCCGCGGTTGTCCGGCGCGAAGTGTGGGGAGTCGAACACCGGTCCGAGCGTAGCGGGGGGAGGGTTGCCCATCTACAGTGGCGGGTATACGGCCTACAGCCGGTCGTTACCGGAACAACCACGACGGCGTGCGACCCACGTCGTCTTGCTCCAAGCAGGAGAGCGTCACATGTCATCAGCCGCCTCAGGTTATTTTCGCCGTCTGAGCCGCCGGCTGACCGAGGACATCGATCAGTTGGACGCCGAGGAACTCGCCGAATCGGCCGATGCGTCGGGTGCGTGCCGGGCTTCGGAGTGCCGTCGCGGTGACGAGGCCACGATGCTCGGACGACTACGCAGTGTCGAAGCGTGTCCGAAGTCCGTCGGCGCCAGTGTTCAGGCAGAATTCTTCGATGGCACCGATGCCATCAGTCTGGTGTGGATCGGTCGTCGGCGGATCCCGGGTATCGAACCGGGCCGCAAGATCCTCGTTCGCGGTCGAGTCGGTGACCGCGATGGTCGTAAGGTGATCTACAACCCCTACTACGAATTGCGTGAGAACAGCTGACGTATGCCATCGAGCAACGAGAACGCCGCCGAGATCCGCGCCACGAGCCAGACCGGAGGGCGTAAGTCGGTCGACCCCTCCGAGGCCGTCGATCTCCCTGTCGACGCCGAAACCGACGTCGAGATCGAAGAGGCCGAACAGACCCTGCTCGAGCAGTTGGGTGGTTTCAGCGGCCTGATCTACTCGACCCTGCCGGTGCTCGTCTTCGTGCCCGTGAACACCTTCGCCGGGCTGACCGTGGCGATCTGGTCGGCGCTCGGTGTCGCCGCCGCGATTCTGGTGTGGCGTCTGGTGCGGCGCAGTCCGATCCAGCCCGCGATCTCCGGCTTCCTCGGGGTCGGCATCTGCGCATTAATCGCCTACCGGATGGGTGAGGCGAAGGGTTTCTTCCTGTTCGGCATCTACACCAGCCTGGTTTACGCGGGAGTGTTCCTGGTGTCGATGTTCGTGCGCTGGCCACTGGTCGGCGTCATCTGGGGTGTGCTCAACGGTCACGGTTCCGATTGGCGCTCCGATCGGCGCGTTATCCGCCTCTACGACCTCGCGACCACCACCTGGGTGGTGGTATTCGGCGCGCGCTACCTGGTGCAATCGCAGCTCTACGACACCGATCGCACCGGTTGGCTTGCCTTCGCGCGCATCGCGATGGGCTGGCCGCTGACCGCGGTCGCGCTGGCCGTCACCGTGTGGGCGGTGCGACGTGCCGGACACCTGCCCGTACGCCGCGGGACTGCCGCCGGAGCGGCCTAGAAAAAGCCCGCCCCATTTCGTCGGGGTGTTAACAAATCGCCGCCGGAGGTGGGGGAGTACCCACCCTGGGGTGCCTGGTTGGGCGATCGAGTTCATCAGACGATCAGTGCAAGCAAAAAGAGCACGATCGGCGAGGAAGGACTCGGACGTTGGCTACCGAGCACAGCATTGCGACACTGTCGAAGAAACAAGCCCACCACAGCCCGGCCATGTCGGAGAGCCGTCGGGTATCGGCCGAACTGGATAAGTTGATCGGCCCGGCGGCCGCGGGCGACCGGGCGGCCGTCTCCGAGATCGTTCGGCTGGTACATCCGCTGGTGCGCCGGTATTGCGGTGCGCGCCTTGGCAATACCGCTCATCTGCACGTCACGGCCGACGATGTGGTGCAGGAAATCCTGCTGGCCACCGTCAACGCCGTTCCGCGCTACCGGGATCAGGGCAAGTCGTTCCTGGCCTTCGTCTACGGCATCGCGGCCAATAAGGTGGCCGACGCGTTCCGGCGCTCACAGCTGCACCCGATGTATCCGGTCGACGAGGTCCCCGATATGGCATCGCCCGCGGCCGGCCCGGAGGAGTGGGCGATTGCGTCCGAACGTAGCGCCGCCACCAGGGAATTGATGAAGATCCTCGCGCCCGCGCATCGCGAGGTGCTGGTGATGCGGATCGTGCTGGGCTGGACCGCGGCGCAGACCGCTGAGGCCATCGGCACCAGTCCGGGTGTGGTTCGCGTGATGCAGCATCGCGCGCTGAACAAGTTGCGGGCCGAGCTCGCGGCCGCGTCCTGAGGCAGGGCGGGCGCTGACCGATCAGCCTTGTCGGGGTGTCAGGGTTTGATGCCGTGCGTGGCCAGCGCCACCCGCAGGTCCTCCTCGGCCTCGACGGAGGTCACGAACAACAGCTCGTCCTCGCCCTCGAACGGGTCGTCGGGCTGCGGCACGATCACCCGGCCGCCGCGCAGGATCGTCACCAGGGCGGCGTCGCGCGGCAGGGTGAGTGTGCGGACCGGCTTACCCGCCAGCGCGGTGTCGGTGGGCAGGGTGATCTCGACCAGATTCGCCTGACCCTGTCGCAGCGTCATCAGGCGCACCAGATCGCCGACCGAAACGGCCTCCTCCACCAGCGAGGCGAGCAGCCGCGGCGTCGACACCGCGACATCGACACCCCAGGCCGCGTCGAAGAGCCATTCGTTGCGCGGGTCGTTGACCCTGGCCACCACCCGCCGCACACCGAATTCGGTCTTGGCCAACAGACTGTGCACCAGATTCGCCTTATCGTCACCGGTGGCGGCGATGACGACCTCGTAGGTCTCCAATCCGGCATCCTCGAGCAGTGCGAGCTCACACGCGTCGGCATGCACCCAGATGGCATCCGGGATGGCGGCGGGGTCGATATGGTCGAGCTGGCGCTCGAGCAGCATCACCCGATGTCCACCGCGCAATAGCTCCCTGGCTATCGAGCGGCCGACGGCACCGGCTCCGGCGATCGCCACTTTCATGTTCAGTCCTCGCTTGCTGGGGGCTTACCGGCCAAGGCGACGGCCTCGCCGACGGAGCCGGAGGTCGCGGCCACATAGACGATGTCGTCGGCTTGGACCACGGTCTTGCTCTCGGGCAGCAGGCCCTGGCCGAACCGGATGATGAACGCGACCCGGGTGCCGGTGGTCCGCTCCAGATCGCGCACAGTACGGCCGTACCAGTCCTCGTGCAGTGTCAGCTGGGCCACCGCGACGGTGCCAGTCGGATCGCGCCAGGTGGTGGTGCCGCCTTCGCCGATCAGGTTGGTGAGGAAGCGGTCGGTGGTCCAGGGCACGGTGGCAATGGTCGGAATGCCGAGGCGCTCGTAGACGGCGGCGCGTTTGGCGTCGTAGATGCGCGCGACCACGCGCTGCACGCCGAACATTTCGCGGGCCACCCGCGCCGAGATGATGTTGGAGTTGTCTCCGGAGGAGACCGCGGCGAAGGCGTCGGCACGTTCGATTCCGGCGCGGGTCAGCACATCCCGGTCGAAGCCGACGCCGATCACCCGCTCGCCGGGGAAGTCCTCGCCGAGGCGCAGGAACGCGCTCTGGTCCCGATCGATCACGGTGACCTCATGGCCGACCCGGACCAGGGCGCGTGCCAGCGACGAGCCGACTCGTCCGCAACCCATGATCACTACGTACACCGCAACCTCGCTCCTGGAAACTGTGTTCAATCGGCGGCACATGCAGGCCCGACGTGGTTCGGCAAGCTACCGGGCCCCGAGCTCGCGCCGCAGGGCGTTCGGTTTGCTTGTCGCTCCGGTCGAACCGTACCCGCCAGATGTTTCCATGCCCCAACTTCCCCCTCCTCGCGCCGACCAAACATACGACGCGGCCATCCGGGGCAGCGATCCACCCTGGGGGGATCTATGCTCGCTCCAGTGTCCAAGTTGACGACGGCAGCCAAACGTGTGCTGCTGGGCAGGCCTTTCCGTAGCGATGCGCTGGGCCATACCCTGCTGCCGAAGCGGATCGCGCTCCCGGTGTTCGCCTCCGACGCGATGTCCTCTGTGGCGTACGCGCCGGAAGAAATCTTCCTCGTGCTTTCGGTGGCCGGTATCTCGGCGTATGTCTACGCGCCCTGGGTCGGTCTGGCCGTCGCGTTCGTGATGGCGGTGGTGGTCGCCAGCTACCGGCAGAATGTGCACGCCTATCCCTCCGGTGGCGGTGACTACGAGGTGGCCACCACCAACCTCGGGCCCAACGCCGGACTCACGGTCGGCAGTGCGCTGCTGGTGGACTATGTGCTCACGGTGGCGGTGTCTATCTCCTCGGCGGCGTCGAATATCGGGTCCGCGATTCCGTTCGTGGCCACGCACAAGGTGTTGTTCGCCGTGGTCGCCATCGTCGTGCTGACATCGATCAATCTGCGCGGCATCCGGGAATCCGGTGTCGCCTTCGCGATTCCGACCTATGCCTTCATCTTCGGCATGTTCGCGATGCTCGGGTGGGGACTGTTGCGCATCTTCGTGCTCGGTGACGACCTGCGGGCCGAATCAGCGGGCTTCCAGCTCAACGCCGAGGACGAGCACCTCTACGGACTCGCGTTCGCCTTCCTCATCGCGCGATCGTTCTCCTCCGGCTGTGCCGCGCTGACCGGTGTCGAGGCGATCAGCAATGGTGTGCCCGCCTTCCGGAAACCCAAGTCGCGCAATGCCGCGACCACGCTGCTGATGCTCGGTAGTATCGCGATCGCGCTGTTGATGGGCATCATCATCCTGGCCCAGAAGATCGGGATCGTGTACGCGCACAACGAATCCGAACTTGTCGGCGCGCCCGCGGACTATCACCAGAAGACGCTGATCGCGCAGTTGGCCGAGACCGTCTTCCACGGGTTCCCGATCGGGTTCTACTTCATCACCACGGTGACCGCGCTGATCCTGGTGCTCGCGGCGAATACCGCATTCAACGGGTTCCCGGTGCTGGGTTCGATTCTGGCGCAGGACCGTTACCTGCCCCGGCAGTTGCATACCCGTGGCGACCGGCTGGCGTTCAGCAACGGCATTCTGTTCCTGTCCGGTGCGGCTGTCGGGTTCGTTGTGGTGTTCGGGGCCGAGGTGACCAAGCTCATCCAGCTCTACATCGTCGGCGTGTTCGTCTCGTTCGTGCTCAGCCAGACCGGCATGCTGCGGCACTGGACCCGGTTGCTGCGCACCGAGACCGATCCCGCGCAGCGGGCCAGGATGAAGCGCTCGCGGGTGATCAACGCGATCGGGCTGAGCGCGACCGGGACGGTGCTGGTCATCGTGCTCATCACGAAGTTCTTCGCCGGTGCCTGGATCGCGATCTGCACCATGGTGGCGATCTTCGTTGTGATGAAACTCATTCGTCGGCACTACGATTCGGTGTCCCGCGAGCTCGATGAGCACGAGTGGGACGGGGTGCTGCCGAGTCGCTCGCATTCGATCGTGCTGGTGTCCAAACTGCATCTGCCGACGCGTCGGGCGCTGGCCTACGCTCGTGCCACCCGTCCCGACACCTTGGAGGCGGTGACGGTGAACGTCGACGAGGCCGATACCAGGGCGCTGGTGCGGGAGTGGGAGCGCAGTGATATCAGCGTGCCGCTCAAGGTGATCGAATCGCCCTATCGAGAAATCACCAAGCCGGTACTGGATTACGTCAAGCGGGTGCGCCGGGATTCGCCGCGCGATGTGGTGACCGTATTCATTCCGGAATACGTCGTCGGGCACTGGTGGGAGCAGATTCTGCACAACCAGAGCGCCTTGCGGCTCAAGGGCCGGCTGCTCTTCGAGCCCGGTGTGATGGTGACGAGCGTGCCGTGGCAGCTGACGTCGTCCGCGAAGGCCAGGCAGGCGGGTGTGGTGAACGCGCCGGGTGCGGTGCGGCGTGGGTACGAGGACCAAGGGTGACCGACTGGCGCGGAACAACTTTCCAGGTGCGGCTGGGGCCGCCCGGGCACGGCGGATTCTGTGTCGCCCGGCATGAGGGCCGGGTTGTCTTCGTGCGCCACGGGCTGCCCGATGAACTGGTTCGGCTGCGGGTCACCGAGGACCGCGGTGGTTCGTTCTGTCGGGCCGATGCGATCGAGATCCTGGAGGCATCCCCGGACCGCATCCCCGCCACCTGCCCGGTCTCCGGTCCTGGCGGCGCGGGCTGTTGCGATTTCTCCTTCGCCACCCCGGCGGCCCAGCGTGCGCTGAAGGCGGCGGTGGTCGCCGAACAGTTGCGCCGCATCGCCGGAATCGAGCGCGATATCACGGTGCGGCCGATCGCCGGATACCCCGCCGACAGCACCGGCGGCTGGCGCACTCGCGTCCGGCTGGCCGTCGACGGCAACGGCCACGCCGGGGTCCACGGCTATCGCAGCACCGGGGTGATCACCGATCTGCGTTGCCCCCAACCTGTTTCGGGTGCGATGGACGGCATCGGTGACCGATTGTGGACTCCCGGCGCGGATCTGGTGATTGCGGTGGACGGCGACGGGATGCGGCATATCGTCGAGCTGGCACCGTCGGCGGTGGCCGGTCGTGCCGAGCGCGGTGGTGAACGGCCCGCGGCGCGCGGCGAAGATCGGCGCGGTGGACGTGGTGCGAACCGGCGTGCGGGTGCGTCCGATCGGGATCACCGGGGCGGGCGCAGCGGTGCGGGCCGCGGCCGGGACGGGCGTCGTGGTCGTGCCGATCGCGGCGGTGACCCGCAGTGGCGGCGCATCGATGATCGCGACGTCGGCCGTGATCGGCCCGGGGGTGATGATCGCGGCGGGGCAGGCCGAGATCATCGCGATGACGATCGAAGCAGTGGTCGCGGTCGTGCGCGTGATATCGGCGATCACGAGGCCGATCAGCTCGGCTCGACGGGACACGAAGGGGATCGGCGGCGGGCATCGGCCCGGCGGGCGGCGGCGCATGCGGCTCGGGACGAGTGGGTGCACGGGGGCAGTGGGCGGACGGTCGAGTATGTGGCCGGGCGGCGGTGGGAGCTGTCCGCGACCGGGTTCTGGCAGGCACATCACGGTGCGGCGCAATGCTATTCGGATCTGGTCGCAGAGTGGGCCGGGCTGGGCTACGGGGAGCGGGCCTGGGATCTTTACAGCGGCGTCGGGGTGTTCGCGGCCCGGCTCGCCGACCAGGTCGGTCCGACCGGCTCGGTGCTCGCGGTGGAATCGGCGCGGTCCGCGGTGGCCGACGGCAACGCCGCCCTGCGGGATCTGCCGTGGCTGGACCTGCGGGCCCGGCGCGTCGAGCACTGGCTGGCCGACCACGCGAGCAGCGTCGCTCCGGACGTCGTCGTCCTGGATCCGCCGCGCGCGGGTGCGGGCAAGGACGTCGTCACCGCGGTGGCGACAAGCGGCCCGGCCCGCATCATCCACGTCGGTTGCGACCCAGCCTCTTTCGCTCGCGACCTCGGTCTCTACCAGGCGGCCGGGTACCATCTCGCGGATCTGCGTGCCTTCGACGCCTTCCCCGCCACCCATCACGTCGAATGCCTCGCCCTCCTGGAACGCTGAGCATCGTCGCGCCCTGGTTCATCCCTGGAGCGGCTGCGGCTGATCCGGTGTGGTGGTCCAGGTGCGGGGAGGGCTGATCGAGCGCAGCGGGAAGCGGGTGAACAGTACGGTCGCCATGCCAGTGGCCGGTTCCCTCGATCGCCTGAGCCGCGATGCCGCTCTGCGGGTGGGCGAATTCCCCTGAGTACCTGGAGATCTCGAAGGACGCGGGCACCGATACGGTGACACTGCTGGTCAAAGGCATCGGCCAGCGGTGTGCTCAGTCTTCGTAGACGGGTGGGCGGCGGTCGCGGCGGGCCCGGATGGCCTCGTCGAAATTCTCCGTAGTCAGGCGAACGTAGAGCTGGGACATGCCCTCGTGCTGCATATGGGATTCGAAGCCACTGGCCTCCATACCGCTCCACAGCATGCGTTTGGTGAGTTCGGTGCCGACGCGGCTGAAGCCGATAATTCGTTCGGCCAGGTCATAGCAGGTGTCGAGGAGTTCGGCGGTGGGGACGGTGCGCGAGACCAGGCCGATGCGCTCGGCCTCGTCGGCGTCGACATCCCGGCCGGACAACATGATTTCGAAGGCGCGCGAGGCGCCGATGGCGCGCGGCAGCAGATAGCTGATGCCCAATTCCGCTGAGGTGAGCCCGTTATTGATCCCGGCGGCGCGAAAGTAGGCGTCCGCACCCGCGATTCGGATATCGGTGGCGACGCTGAGGCAGAATCCGCCGCCGATGGCCGCGCCATTGATCGCGCCGATGACCGGTTGGTTCATCCGCCGCAACGTGATCATCACATCGTTGAGCAGATCCATCGAGCGCCGGGCCACACTGGTCTTGGTCAGCCCCTCGGTGTTGGGAACTCTACCCGCGCTCTGCAGGTCCGCGCCGGAACAGAAGCCTTCGCCCGCGCCGGTGAGCACAACGACGCGCACCTCGTTATCGGTGCTGACCTCTTCGAGGGCCTGCCGCAGCGGGATCATCACGTCGAAGGCCATCGCGTTCATCCGTTCTGGTCGATTGAGCGTGACCAGCGCGACCTGCGGCCGCGGTTTGTCGATGAGCACGAACGGCATACGGACCCCTAACCAGCACGATGAAGCCATCACTATACCCAAGCAAGCGTTAGGTCAGAGGGAATCAGGTGAGGTGCCAGGTCGCGCGGATCGTCGCCGAGATTTCGGATTCGCCGAGTTCGACCGGAACCGGTGCGCCGCTGTAGCCCGCGTTCATCGGGGCCGACATCGCCATCAGCCGGGGCGCGACGGGTGGTGCGGAGGTGGTGTTCTCGGTGATCTCGACGACCGGTCCGAGGGCGCGCTCGGCACGGCCCGCGTATTGCTCAGCCTTGGCGAGGGCGTCGTCCCATGCGGCATCGCGGGCTCGGGTGAGCAGGCTCTCCTGGTCGGCGAAGCCGAGATTGAGGCCGCCGAGACGAACATCGTCACCACCGGCGTCGACGCAGTTGGCGATGATCGTGGCGGGTCCGGGATCGGCCGTTTCGCCGATATCGCGCAGGACGACGGTGAGGTCGGTGGTCGCGACGTAACCGGTGATCTTGGAGCCCCCGCCTTCCAGCCAGACGGTTTCGGTGCGCACCGACAGTCCGCTGGTGGCGATATCGGTGCCGGGAACGCCGTCGGAGCGTAGTGAATCGGTCAGCGCGGCGACGCGCTCACCGGCTTGGCCGTAGGCGAGGGCGACCTTGCTGGCGCGGGTCTCGATGGAGATGGTGACGCGCATCAGATCCGGGGTGGCGCGGGCGGTGCCGTACCCGAAGGTGGTGACCGTGCCCGCGGCGGTACCGGTGTCGTCGGACTGCTTGTTGCTCACGGCGCTCTCCTGAGTTCGTCGGATCTTGTTTTCAATAGTCGCCTCCGCGCACGGCGATGGCGCGCACTGCGGCGTCCATTTGCGCGTATGCACCCGCGGCCAGCCGTTCGAGCAGAGCCAGCTTGAGTTCGGGCGCTTGCTGGGTGAGCACGTCGAAGCGTTCGGGGCGCAAAACCGCTACGCGGACGGCGCTTTCGGCTCTGGCCTCGTTCACGAACGGGGTGCCGACGAGCATCGGGATCTCGCCGAACGACATTCCCGCCGTCAGAGATACCAGGCGATGAGTGCGGGCGTCCGTCCCTTCGAAGGTGATGCGTACTCGGCCCTCGAGGATCAGATACAGCCCTGAGCGTGCACTGCCGCGCTTGGTGATCACCTCGCCGCGAGCGATGGTGCGCACCTCGAAATCCTTGGCCAGCCGGGCCCGGTCGTCAGTGGTCAGTGCGGCGAGCGCGGGATGATCCTCGATCGGCAAGGAGGTGCACGCCGGTTTGCTCTCGGGCCGGTGGTATTCGAGGACGATGTTCTCGCACCATTCGGTGGCGGTGTCGCGATCGATGAACACCCGCCCACGCGGGTCGGCCGGATCCAGGCTGGAGACCAGGTGGCCCAGTTTGCCGTCCGGATCGACGATGGCGACGCGGCAGCCCGCGGCGGCGAGTTGGGTCTGCAGCGCGTCGAGCATCTGTACCGCGATCGCACTCACCTCACCGACCCGGCGCAGATCGACGACCAGTGCCTCCAGTTCCCGCGCCTGTTCCTCGATCGCGCGCACCGCCCGCTCCGCACCGGCGAACAGCAGGTCGCCGTGCAGTTCATAGACCCGTGCCCGGTGCCCGTACGCGGCGAGCAGATCCATCTCATCGGTGGTGCGCCGCAATCTCGACGGCACCTCGGCCACCGTATAGGCGGCGCGGATCGCGGTGCGCGCCGAACGCGTGACGTGCAGGAAGTGCAGTTCGAGCAGCTGCGATAACGCCCGGCAGGCTGCGACGCCACGCACGCTGTTGCCGTGCTGATCCAGCCGAGGCGAGTAGACGGCGATGCCGATCTGTCCGGGCAGTACCGCCACGATGCCGCCGCCGACACCGCTCTTGGCCGGCAGGCCGACGGTGGTCACCCAGTCGCCCGCGGCGTTGTACATGCCGCAGGTGGTCATCACGCTGAGCACGCGTTCGGTCAGCGCGGCGGACAGGGCGCGTTCCCTGGTCAGCGGGTTGAGCCCGTTATTGGCCAGGGCGGCCGCCATCAGCGCGAGGTCGCGGCAGGTGACATCGATCGAGCACTGTCGGAAGTACCGGTCCACCGCCTCGTCCGGATCGGATTCGATGATGCCGAACGAGCGCAGCATGTAGCCGATGGCGCGATTGCGGAAACCGGTGCGCGCCTCCGATGCGTACACCGCTTCGTTCATGGTGAGCTCACGCCCGGCGAAGCGGGAGTAGCAGCGCCGGATGCGCTCGAATCGGTCGGCCGGGTCGCGGCCGGTGATCAGTGCGGCCGCGGTGATGGCGCCCGCGTTGATCATCGGATTGCGCGGGCGCTCGGTCACCGGGTCCAGGCTGATCTCGTTGAACGCGTCGCCGGAGGGTTCGACATCGATATGCTCGGCGACGGTTTCGATGCCCCGATCGGCCAGCGCGAGCGCGTAGGTGAAGGGTTTGGAGATCGACTGAATGGTGAACTCGGTGCTGACGTCACCGGTTCCGTAGACTCGTCCATCGGCGGTGGCCAGGCACAGTCCGAACGAATCCGGTTGCACCGCAGCCAGTTCGGGAATGTAATCGGCCAGGTCTCCGGAATCGTCGGCGCGGCAGAGTTGGTAGACATCGGTGACGATGCGAGCAACGACACCGGGGTCGACCGCTTGCGGAACCATCTGCTCGGGCAGGGCCACACGTCCACTCTAAGCTGGGTAACGTTGGTGCGGTCGCCGGACTCGTCTGCCCGAGCGTGTCGTGGAATGGGCTGGTGATTTCGTGTGGAGGCTCACACTTCCGCGCGAAGTCGGCTGGTGGCGGGGCGTTGTCGTGCGGGTGCACCACAGCGGCTCCGTAGACTGATCGGATCAGATGCGCTATCCGGAGGGAGCGAGTTCACGTGGGAGTGCTTTCCCGGGTCGAGACACCCGAAGACCTGCGACGGCTCACCGTTGCCGAATTGGGTGAACTGGCGGAGGAGATTCGCGAGTTCCTGGTGCAGAAGGTCGCCGTTACCGGCGGGCACCTCGGCCCCAATCTCGGTGTGGTGGAGCTGACCATCGCACTGCACCGGATCTTCGACTCGCCGGCCGATCCGTTGATCTTCGACACGGGGCACCAGGCCTACGTGCACAAGATCCTCACCGGTCGCAAGGATCAGTTCGACACGTTGCGCAAGCAGGGTGGGTTGTCCGGCTACCCGAGCCGATCCGAGAGCGCTCACGACTGGGTCGAATCCTCGCACGCCTCGGCGTCGCTGTCCTATGCCGATGGCTTGGCGAAGGCGTTCGCGCTGACCGGTCAGGACCGGCATGTGGTCGCCGTGGTCGGCGACGGCGCGCTCACCGGCGGCATGTGCTGGGAGGCGCTCAACAACATTGCCGCCGCACCGGACCGTCCGGTTGTCGTGGTGGTCAACGACAACGGCCGCTCCTACGCGCCCACCATCGGTGGCCTCGCCGACCGGTTGACCGCGCTGCGCACCCAGCCCGCCTATGAGCACGCGCTGGACGCGGGCAAGCGAATCCTCAAGAGCATCCCGCGCGTCGGCGAATCCGCGTACTCGATGGTGCACGCGGTGAAGGCCGGGATAAAGGATGCGGTCAGCCCGCAGGAGCTGTTCAGCGATCTCGGACTGAAGTACGTCGGACCCGTGGACGGCCACGACACCGTTGCGCTCGAGGCAGCGCTGCGTCGGGCGAAGGACTTCGGCGGGCCAGTCGTGGTGCATGTCGTGACGCAGAAGGGGCGCGGCTATTCGCACGCCGAGAACCACGTCGCCGACCAGATGCACGCCTGCGATCCGATCGACCCGCTGACCGGACGCCCGCTCGGCGGGCCGAAGGCGCTCGGCTGGACCTCGGTGTTCTCGCAGGCGCTGATCGCGCACGCGGAGAAGCGCGATGACATCGTCGCGATCACCGCGGCCATGCCGGGACCGACCGGCCTCGCGGCCTTCAAGGAGCGGTTCCCGGAGCGGATGTTCGATGTCGGCATCGCCGAACAGCATGCGATGGCCTCGGCGGCCGGACTCGCTCTCGGCGGTATGCATCCGGTGGTGGCGATCTATTCGACGTTCTTGAACCGAGCCTTCGACCAGTTGCTGATGGATGTCGCGCTGTTGAGGCAACCGGTGACGGTGGTGCTGGATCGTGCGGGAATCACCGGTCCGGATGGTGCCTCGCACAACGGGATGTGGGATCTGTCCGTGCTCGGCATTATTCCGGGTATTCGCGTGGCGGCTCCGCGCGATGCGGCGACGCTGCGTGAGGAACTGGCCGAGGCGCTCGCGGTGAGCGACGGACCCACGGCTATTCGGTTCCCGAAGGGCAGTGTGGCCGAGGATATTTCAGCCGTCGAGCGGCTCGATGGGGTCGATGTGCTGCGGCTGCCCGAGCGTGAGGGTGGTTCGGCCCGAGCGCAGCGCGGTGATGTGCTGCTGGTTGCGGTCGGGCCCTTCGCCTCGACCGCGCTGGAGGTCGCGGATCTGCTGGAGCCGGAAGGTATTTCGGTCACCGTTGTCGACCCCCGCTGGGTGCTGCCGGTGTCGGACACCATCGTCAAACTCGCCGAAAACTACCGTTTCGTAGTGACTCTGGAAGACGGCGGTCTGCATGGCGGCATCGGCTCCACGGTTTCGGCTCGGCTGCGTACCGCGGGGTTGGATGTTCCCACCCGCGATCTCGGTGTGCCCCAGCACTTCCTGGATCATGCCTCGCGCGACCAAGTGCACGAGGAACTCGGTCTGACCGCTCCCGATATCGCCCGCCGCATCTCCGGCTGGCTCGACGCGCGCTGAGCCGATGGTGTCGCTCCGATGCCGGAGCGACACCATCAGCAGTGAATCGTCGTGGCGGACGGCAACGAAATCCGGTGTGTACAACGGCACTCGGACATCGGTGTCGCCCAGCGCCTCGATCGTTGAGTAGTGGGGTTCCTCGGCGAGCCGATTCCGACGAGCGGTGGTCTGCTCGCTATCCCATGGGCGCGAGCCGGTCTGGTGCGGTGCGGCGATCCGCGCGGTTGGGTCGCTGACTACCGTGCGGCGTTACGGCGATGGGACGCACGGACTTTCACGCGGTTGCCGCAGACATCCATGGAACACCAGGTGCGGCCGCGGTTGCGGGAGTGGTCGTAGAAGGCCCAGCGGCAGCTGGGTTCTCGGCAGGTCTTGAGGCGTGACCAGATGCCTGCCGCGACGGCGGTGGCGACGTCGGCGAGCAGGGTGGCCAGGGCGTGGTCGACCGGCTCGTCGGTATGCGGGACGAGGCGGGGCGGGGTGCTCGTCACGTCCAAGGTCAGTGGCAGCGCCGCGGTGAGGGAGGCGAGTTCGGTGCGGGCCGAGGGGTTCAGGCCGTCCGGGCGGGGGCTGGTGACGGGTTCGGCATTGTTCGTGGCGAGGAGGGCGCGCAGGCCTTCGCGCACGCGCTCGGCCCGGTGTCGTGCGGCCGTGTCGGCGGTGCCTTCGGGCAGCAGTTCATGGGCGCGCAGCCAGCTCGTCAATTGTTCGGGTGTGCCGATGATGTCGCCGTCCGCACGGCGGGTGTTGACGAACTCCACTAGACGGGCCAGCGCCGGGGGTGTGGCTTCCACTGTGTGGGGCATGACGCAATAGTAACCGGCCATTGACGATCGCTGGTTATCTAACTACCGTTTCGCCTACGGAAGTTATCTACGGGGCGGATGAGAACTCCGCTCCGGCACGGGAGGATCAGCTATGGGATCGGTGGAGAAGGAGATCATCCTCGAGGTGCCGGTCGAGGATGTGTGGGCGATCATCGGCGACTTCGCCGCAGGCCCGATCCGGATGGCGCCCGGGTTCGTCACCGATTCCACGCTCGACGGTCCGGACTTGCGCATTGTCACCTTCGAGAACGGCACGGTGCTGCACGAACGGTTCATCGCGCTCGACGAAACACAACGCCGGATGGTGTTCTCCATCGTCGGCGGGAGCGTCACCCCGGCGCACGACAACTCGTCCATGCAGGTCTTCCCGCACGCCGACGGCAGCCGCTTCGTGTGGATCCACGACACGCTGCCGCATGAGCTCGCTGACGCGTTCGGCGCGAGCATGGAGCACGGGCTATCGGTCTTCAAGCAGAGCGTGGAGCGTGCCGTCACGGCCGAGCCGTGACGGTACGGCCCCGTGGCAGTGCCACCTAACCGTCGAGGGCGGCCGGATGGCGGCGCACCGCGCTACCCGCCCTTTGGCGACGGCGAATCAGCAATCGCCACCAGTGGAATGGTGGCTACGAGCACCCGGGGAACCGCCATGTAACTCGCCTCGATGACGTGCCCATTGGCTGAAATAGGTCGCGCGGGCTATGCGTCGGGTGTCGGCGTCAAAGCGGCCGCAAGTCGGGGAACCGCGAGTTCACGCTGCCAAGGCCGGGCACCACCCGACTTCAGGAACCCATCGATCGCGGCCGAGAGATCCGCCGGGTCGCCGACCCGGTCGTAATCCGGTAGTCCGTCCCAGCACAACCGGCGCACGAGATCGGGGGAGAGCAGATTCTCGACCGGAATCGCGTACTCGGTGGACAGTTCGCCCATCGCGGCCCGCGCTCGGGTCAGCCGTGCCGCGGCGGCGGGGTCGCGGCGCTCCCACCGGTTCACCGGTGGCGGTCCCTCGAACGGCTGGGTCAGAGGTGGCAGTTCGGTATCGGGCAGTGTGCGGCCGCCGTCGACGGCGGCGAGCCAGTCGCGGGAATAGCGGCGTTGGCGGGGGCCGCCGAAGACCGGCAGCGTGCGCAGTTGTGCGATGGTGCGCGGTTCGGCGTTAGCGGCGGCGATGATCGCGGCATCCGGAAGGATGCGGGCGGGTGCCACGTCGCGGGTGCGGGCCAGGGTGTCCCTGGTGTTCCACAGTTCGCGCACGATTGCTAGTTGGCGGGCGCGGCGCAGGGTGTGGATGCCGGAGGTGCGCCGCCACCGGTCGGCCTTCGGCGTGCCGGGTTCGGTGATCCGGACGTGCTCGAATTCCTGTGCCGCCCAGTCGGTCTTGTGCTGGGCATCCAGCGAGGCGGCCACCTCGTCGCGTAGCTCGAGCAGCAACTCCACATCGAGAGCCGCGTAGTTCAACCAATCCGCGGGCAACGGCCGGGTGGACCAGTCGGCCGCGCCGTGACCCTTGCGCAGGGCGCGGCCGAGCAGTCGCTCTACCATCGCCGCCAGTCCGACGCGCTCGAAACCGGCCAGTCTGCCGCCCAATTCGGTGTCGAACAGTCGCGCGGGGCGCAGGCCCAGTTCGGCGAGTCCGGGCAGATCCTGATCCGCCGAATGCAGCACCCACTCCAGCTCATTGATCGCCTCCGCCAGCGGTGCGAGTGCGTCGGCGACCGGAATCGGATCGATGAGGAAGGTGCCCGAGCCTGCACGCCGCAACTGGATCAGATAGGCGCGCGCCGAATACCGGAAACCGGAGGCGCGCTCGGCGTCCACGGCCAGCGGTCCGGTGCCCGCGGCGAGGTGGGCGGCGGCATCGGCGACCTCGCCGGCGGTGACGAGCACGGGAGGCACGCCTTCGGCAGGCACGAGCAGGGGTTCGGCTGTGCTGTCTTCGGCTGTGTTGCCCGGTTCGGACTCGTCTGCTACCGACATAAACCTGAACTTTACGTGGCGATCAGGTGTGGTCGTTGCTGGTATAGGAGTCCGGCCGTAGATGAGTGATTCCAGCGGGCGGCAAACCGGCCGCATAGGCCAGTACTTCGCAGAAGCCTTCCACGTGCGGACGCATCTCGGTGGTCATCGCGGTCCAGGAGGCGCGCAGCTCCAATTGGTGCGCTCGCGGGGGGCCGGCGATATCGCCGTAGCGCACCGAACTGGTGGAGGTGACGGTGCCGCCGAGCGCGGTGAACGGTTCGCCGCGGGACTCGAGCGCGTCCACCAGCCAGCTCCAGGCGACCTCGGGCAGCAGCGGGTCGGTGGCCAATGCGGCATCGATATCGGCCTGAATGTAGGCGACGAAACGGAACACGCCGTGCCAGGCCTCGTCACCGTCGGGATCGTGCAACAGGATCAGCCTGCCGAAGGCGTCGCCCTCGGAATCGACCGGCACCACATTGGTTTCGGGATGTTTGACTTCCGCGCCTAGCGCATAGGAATACGGTGCCAGGCGTTGTGGGGGTCGGATCGGTGCCAGCTCGATTCGAGGGTGCACAGTTGCGGTACCCATCGCATCGACCGCGGCGCGAAACTGAGCTGGCTCGCCGTTGGGTCCTTCGGTCGGTGCGGCTCCGTCGCGGAAGTCGAGCGGTGTCACGGAACCGACGGTAGACCTTGTGCGCCCGGGGCGGTCGGAGGCGCGCCGGATGCCGCTCCGAGCGGGCGAACGTTGCTCTGCCGTGACCCGGCACCCGGCCGGGCGAGGGCGGGCGGCAAGCCCGCATACGATAGCGGTGATGAGCACTCACACCCGTCGCCGGTTGACCGATGCCCCGTACCTGGCCGCCGCCACCGGCGCCGAACCCACCCGTCGGCCGGTGTGGTTCATGCGTCAGGCCGGACGATCGCTGCCCGAGTACCGCGAACTGCGCAAGGGCATCGGGATGCTCGAGTCGTGCTTCGATCCGGAGTTGGTGTGCGAGATCACAATGCAACCGGTTCGGCGCCACGGTGTCGATGCGGCGATCTTGTTCTCCGACATCGTCGTTCCGTTGAAGGCCGCGGGCATCGACCTCGATATCGTGGCCGGTGTCGGACCGGTGATCGCCTCGCCGGTGCGGACCATCGCGGATGTGCGCGCGCTGCCTCGGCTGCGGCCCGAAGAGGTGGGCGCGGTTACCGATGGTGTGCGGCTGCTGACCGACGCGCTCGGCGAGACCCCGTTGATCGGATTCGCCGGTGCGCCGTTCACGCTCGCGTCGTATCTGGTCGAGGGTGGTCCGAGTAAGAACCACGAGCGCACCAAGGCGATGATGCACGCCGATCCGACGACCTGGCACGAACTGCTCGGTGTATTGACCGACATCACCATCGCTTTCCTACAGGCGCAACTGGTCGCTGGTGTCGATGCGGTGCAATTGTTCGATTCCTGGGCCGGGGCGCTGTCGCTCGCCGACTATCGCGAGTTCGTGCTGCCGCATTCGGAGCGGGTGTTCGCGGAGGTCGCCGAGGCCGGTGTGCCGCGGATCCACTTCGGGGTCGGGACCGGGGAACTGCTCGGTGCGATGGGAGAGGCGGGCGCCGAAGTCGTCGGCGTCGACTGGCGGGTGCCGCTGACCGAGGCGGTGCGCCGTGTCGGACCCGGAAAAGCCTTGCAGGGCAACCTGGATCCCGCGGTGCTGTTCGCCGGATCCGCCGCGATCGAGGCCGAGACGCGGCGCATCGTGCGCGAGGCCGACGAGGCGATCACCATGGGCGCGGCCGGTCATATCTTCAACCTCGGGCACGGCGTGCTGCCCGAAACCGATCCGGGTGTGCTCACTGCGCTGGTGCAACTCGTCCACGAACTGTGACCGCTTAGCGTGGGGGTGGCGATCGCGGAGATCGCGGCCCGGATAGGTGCCAGCCAGCCGCGGCTCGGATCGACGCGACTGGTGGCGGTGGACGGACCGGCCGGGGCCGGAAAGTCCACGCTCGCGGCATCTTTGGCGGTCATGTGTGACGCGCAGGTGGTGCACACCGACGACTTCGCGCCCGCGAACAACGAGCTCCCGTGGTGGCCCCGGCTCGTGCGGCAGGTGCTCGAGCCGATCGCCCGCGGCCGTTGCGGTCGATACCAGCGCTACGACTGGGACGAGCACGCCTTGGCCGAATGGCACGATGTCGTGCCCGGGGGAGTGCTCGTATTGGAAGGCGTTTCCTCGGCACGTGCCGCCGTCCGCGATCAGCTATCGCTGGCGATATGGATCGATACCCCACGTGCAGTGTGCTTGGCGCGTGGTCTCGAACGTGACGGCAGGCACACGCTGCCGCTGTGGGAGGCATGGATGGCGGCCGAGGAAGCCCACTTCGCCGCCGACCGCACCCGCGACCATGCGGACCTGATCGTCCCTGGCGAGGCTTGACGATTCCGCAGGTGAGTGCCGATGGGCCGGAGCGGGATCGGCTAGGGCCTGCCCTTTCCGATCACCACGTCCAGCAGAGCTGCGGCCTCGGTGCGGAGATTGTCGGCGGCATCGCCGTGTCCGGCGAGTTTGTGCAGCAGTGCCTGTTGGAACAGACCGTCGAATATGGCGTAGGCCGTGGTAGACGGGACCAAGAGGGGTTGACCGGATAGGTCGGCAAAGCGGTCCACGACGTTGCGGATCATCTCCGAGCGGTGACCGTCGATCTCGAGCACGTCATCGCGGAAGGACTCCTCGTACAGACTCTGGTTGCGCAGGTCGTACCAGAGCCGGTGCAGTGGTGCGTCGGCGTCCAGGGTGGTCGCCATCGCCGCGCCGAAGTCGTTTCGTAGCTGTTCGGCCGTTGTCGCGGCGGCGACGATGTCGTCGTAACGGGTGACGCACACCTGCTCGTACTGCCGCACCGCCTGCGTGATCAGCTCGACCTTGTCGTTGAAGTAGTAGTGCAGCACCCCGTGGGTGAACTCGGATTTCTGCGCGATCTCCCGCAGGCTGGTGCGGGCGTAGCCGAGTTCAGCGAGGGTGTGCAGGGCCGCGGCTGCCAGTTGTGCGCGCCGCTCGCCGAATTTGTCGACCTGTCGGCGCGCGATGCGATCCCGCCTGGTCTCGACGATTTCGGTCATCTGGCTTCTCTCCGTCACCGCATCCGCATCTTGTGAATTGGCTCAGTGTATCGCGGTACCGGAATCAGGAGGTCAGCTGGTTTGACGATTGTGTAAGAAAATCTTGACGACTGTCATAGAAAATCTTGACGGTCGTCAAGAACGCGGGCACACTGTGATCCACGTCGCATCCGGTCCGAGTGTCGGATGAGACCGAAAGCCGAATGGACCATCTCGAGGAGGAGATGCCCGATGAATGGGTACAACCTGACCGGGCGTACCGCCCTGGTAACTGGTGGCGCGCGAGGACTCGGTGCCGGAATGGCCGAGGCACTGGCCCGTGCCGGGGCGGCGGTCGCGATCGGCGACGTGCGCGAGGATCTCGGCAAGGAAACCGTGGAAGCGATGCGGGCGACCGGTGCGACGGCCGAATTCGTGCCGCTCGATGTCACCGATGACACACGCTGGGCGCAGGCGGTCACCGATACCGTCGCCGCACTCGGCGGTCTGGACATCGTGGTGAACAACGCCGGAGTCGAAATCACCAGCCTCGTCGTCGATCTCGATCCGGAACAGGTGCGCCGGATGCTCGAGGTGAATGTGCTCGGCACGGCCCTGGGTATCAAGCACGCGTTGCGCGCGATGCGACCAGGCGGTGCGGCGGGCCGGGGTGGTGCGATCGTGAACATCGCTTCGGTCGCCGCGACGATCGCCTTTCCAGGTATTTCGGTCTACTCGGCGACCAAGTCCGCGGTGGATCGCCTTACCCGGGTCGCGGCGATGGAGTCCGGAAAGCTCGGCTACGGCGTGCGCGTGAACTGTGTCTACCCCGGACTCGTCCCAACCGAGATGGGCGCCCAACTCGCCGACGATGTCGCTCGGATCGGATTGTTCCCCAGCGCGGAGGCCGCCGTCGGCGCGGTGGTCGAGCAGACCCCGCAGGGGCGGCTGGGTGAGGTTGCGGATATGGCCGACGCGGTGGTGTTCCTCGCCTCCGACGCCGCACGGTTCATTACCGGCGCGGGCCTGCCGGTCGACGGTGGCATGGGCATGTGAGTTTCCGAGACAGCGAAAGGTTCGAGATCTGATGAGTACCGATAAGCCCGTCGTCGTCTACGGCGCATCCGGGTACACCGGCCGACTGGTGTGTGAATACCTGCGCGAGTTCAACATTCCGTTCGTCGCCGCGGGCCGGGACAAGTCCCGGCTGCAAGAGGCGGTCGACAAGATTCCCGGCATCGACACCGTCGAGCACGAGGTCGTCGAAGTCGCACACGAGGTCGGGCCACTGACCGAGCTCTTTCGCGGCGCCGCCGTTGTCTGCAATACCGTCGGCCCGTTCTCGCAGTACGGGCATGAGGTGGTGCGGGCTTGTGTTGCCGCGGGGACCCACTACCTCGACACCACCGGCGAACAGGATTGGCTGATCGATTGCGATGAGCAATACGGTGCCGAGATGGCCGCGCGGGGTCTGCTGCTCGCACCCGGCGTCGCGCAGATGTACACGACGGGGGAGATCGCCGCGAATATCTGCCTGGAAACCCCGGGCCTGGACACGCTCGATATCCAGGTCTTCTGGAAGGGCTTCCCGACGGTCGCGTCCACGAAGACGATTTTGGTCAATGCCGCGCTGTCCAAGGCCTATTACCTCGAGCAGAACCAGTATGTGGAGTGGCCCGCGGACGCTGGACTCTACGACGTGGTGGTGCCCGGGCAGCACGAGATCGGGCTCGCACTGCCCTGGGGCGGCACCTCGCATCCGGTGTGGTTCAAGCGTGATCCTCGCGTGGCGAATGTGAAGGTGCTCGGTGGTGTGTTCAACCGGCCGTTGATGCTGGGTGTGCC
Organism: Nocardia sp. CA-107356; assembly: GCF_050946365.1. Taxonomy (NCBI): domain Bacteria; kingdom Bacillati; phylum Actinomycetota; class Actinomycetes; order Mycobacteriales; family Nocardiaceae; genus Nocardia; species Nocardia sp. CA-107356. The sequence goes on from NZ_CP191992.1 coordinate 3,353,116, forward strand.
GCAGATCGTGCAGGCGGTCGTCGAACAGGTGAAAGACCTTCCGGTGCAGGAGAAGTACCGCGTCCTGGCCGACCAGGCCGCCCTGGTCCGGGACGAGATGCCGCCACGGGAGAATCCGCGCATCAATACCTCGCTCGATTCCGTGCACGCATCCGGACCGCTGGCGCGTGCCCACTGCGTGATCTACGGGAACTGCAACTACAAGCAGACCGGTCTGCTGCAGGCGTTTGCCGCGAACGCGCTGCTGCAGGCACCGCCGAAACGAACCGGGTTCGCCTCGGCATGCCAGGCATTCGGCCATCGGGAACTGCTCGGAGTGCTACGCGGTTTCGGGCTGGTCAGTGAACCGGTACTGACCGTGCATCGTTGATCACGCCTCGGACAGCGGGCGGCCGGAGCCGCCCGCCCGTTGTCCGAATCGGCCACTCCCGCAACAGCTTCCGTAGAGGATTACCGTGCGTCTGACCGACTATCTCGACAAGGGCGCCTCACTCGGCGCCACCGCACCCTGCCTGACCATGAACGGGCATACGCTGACCTATGCGCACGTACAGCAGCTGTCCTGGCGGATCGCTCATGCGCTGGTGCGATCCGGGGTCCGGCCCGGCGAGCGGGTCGCGATCCTGTCGGCGAACGACACCCTGGCCTTCGCCTGCGTTTTCGGCATCGCCCGCGCCGGTGCGGTGTGGTGCCCGATCAATCCCCGCAATGAGGCCGCGGAGAATCGGGAGCTACTCGAACTTTTCGACTGCACCTGTCTGATATTCCAAGCTGCCTTCGCGCCATTGGTTTCCGCCATCGCACCGCGGCTGCCCAAGCTGCGGACGCTGGTCTGTTTGGATGGAAATGTGTCCGGGGCACCATGTTTCGACGACTGGGTGCGGGACTGTCCGGCCGATCCGTGGGAGGTCGAGTCGATCGACGACCTCGCCATGCTGGTCGGCACCGGCGGAACGACCGGACGGCCGAAGGGCGTTCGGCTCACCGGCCACAATATCGAGACGATGACCGCATTGACCCTGATGAGTTATCCGTTCGAACATCGGCCCCGCTATCTGGCGCTGGCGCCCCTCACCCACGCCGCTGGCGTGCTGTGCTTTCCGATCCTGACCCTCGGCGGTGAGATCGTCGTGATGCCCGCCCCGGATCTCGGTGAATTCCTCGCCCTGATCGAGCGGCACCGGATTACCCACACCTTCCTGCCGCCGACGCTCATCTACATGCTGCTGGATCATCCTGCGCTACCAGCGGCGAATCTCGGCTCCCTGCAGTGTCTTTGGTACGGAGCCGCGCCGATGTCCACGGCCCGGCTGGCCGCGGCGCTGGAGCGGATCGGGCCGGTCATGGGCCAGCTGTTCGGGCAGTCGGAGGCACCCATGATGGTCGCCACGTTGGCGCCGAAGGATCACTTCCGCCCCGACGGCTCGATTGCCACCGAACGACTGTCATCGGCGGGACGACCCACTCCGCTCACCCGTGTGGCCATCATGGATGCCGAGGGGCGCTTGCTCCCCGCTGGTGCGCGCGGCGAAATCGTGGTCCGGGGTCCGCTGGTCATGGCCGGGTATCACAAGAATCCGGAGGCGACCGCCGAGGCGTCGCGCTACGGCTGGCATCACACCGGAGATATCGGCTACTTGGATGCCGACAATTACCTCTATGTGGTCGACCGGGCCAAGGACATGATCATCACCGGCGGATTCAATGTGTACTCCGCCGAGGTCGAACAGGCGCTACTGACCCACCCGTCCGTCCAGGACTGCGCGGTCATCGGACTTCCTGACGATAAATGGGGCGAGCGGGTCACCGCCGTCGTCCAACTGCACGTCGGGCGCGACGCCACCGCCGACGAACTGCGCGAGCACGCCAGGGCACGTCTCGGCGGGGTGAAAACTCCCAAGCAGGTGGAGATCTGGCCCGACCTGCCGCGCTCGAAGATCGGCAAGGTGCTCAAACCGGAGATCCGGACACAGTTGCGTGGCGAGCGCTGACCGCACCCGACTGTTGCCGGGCCGGTGTCGATCGTGCGCTCGGTCACGAAGGCGAGGGGCGTGGTCGGTGCGGATCCTGGGGAGGGCTACCGTCGCGGCATGAGAATCGCGGTAGTCGGGGGCGGCATCAGCGGGCTCGTCGCGGCGTACCGGTTACGGGTGCTGTTGGGTGGGGATGCGGAGATCGTGGTCCTCGATCGGGCCGCACGGCTCGGCGGGATTCTCTATACCGGCGAATTGGCCGGGGAGCCTTTGGATCTCGGGGCGGAGGCGTTCGTCGGGCGGCGGCCGGAGGTGCCGGAACTGCTGCGGGAACTCGGGCTCGAATCGCAGTTGGTGGTGCCGGCGGGATTGCGGCCGCTGGTCTGGTCGCAGGGCCGTGCGCATCCGCTGCCGGAACGCACGCTGATGGGGATTCCGTCGAATGCCGAGTCGATGCGCGGACTGGTCGATGCCGAAACGCTCGAGCGGATCGGCACCGAATCGCGGCGGCCGCTGGCCTGGTACCCGGACGCCGATATCGACGTCCACAGCCTGGTCGCCGACCGTTTCGGCGTGCAGGTCGCCGAACGCAGCGTCGATCCGCTGCTCGGCGGTGTCTACGCGGGCAGTTCGCGTTCCATCGGCGTGCGCGCCGCCCTGCCGTCCTTGGCTGCCGTGCTCGACAGCGGGGCGCCGAGCCTGAGCCACGCGGTCGTCGCCGCGATGCCGCCGCCCTCGAACGCACCCGTCTTCGGCGGACTGCGTGATGGCTATCGGCCGCTCCTGGACGCGTTGGCCGCGAAGTCCGAGGCGGAGTTCGTCACCGCGACGGTCGCCATCCGTTTAGCGCGCGCAACCCACGGTTGGGTACTCGAACCGGTCGGCGCGGTCGACGCGGTGGTGCTCGCCACCCCCGCCCCGGTGACCGCGAACCTACTGCGCCCGTTCGCCCCCGCCGCCGCATCGGCCGCCGCGGGCATCGAGCTGTCCTCGTCCGTCGTTGTGGCCCTCGGCCTCCCGCGCGACACCGCGCTGCCACAGAACTCCGGCATCCTGGTCGCCACTGGAGAACCCCTGCGCGCCAAGGCATTCACCTTGTCGAGCCGCAAGTGGACGCACTTGGCCGAGCGCGAAACCGCCGCGGTACGAGCCTCATTCGGCAAATTCGGTGACGACTCCAGCCAAACCTGGTCCGACGCGGACCTGATCGCCGCCGCCACCGAAGACCTCGCCACGGTTACCGGCGTCACCATCGCACCGACCGCCGCCCTGGTGCAACGCTGGCCCGGCGGCCTCGCTCAATACGCCCCCGGCCACCTCGACCGAGTAGCCGAAATCGAATCGGCCACCGCCGGTGTCGACGGCCTCGCACTAGCGGGCGCCTACCTCCACGGCGTCGGCGTCCCCGCCTGCGTCGCCTCCGGCACCGCCGCCGCCCACCGGATCGCCAGCACCCTGACCCGAACTTCCACACCATGATTCGCGCAGCGTCACATAGTGCGGCTGCGGTCGAGTGGATCGCAGGTGCCCTGATCTGAACCACCGCACCGCGAGTCGTGCCACGGAGCGGGGCCGCCGCGGTTCAGCAGCGCGGGGATTGCGGTCGGTGCCGGGGACGAGCGGGTGACCACGTGGCTGAGCGTTCAGCAGACGACGGGGCGGTCGCCGCAACGGCCCGCGCGCAGGCATCGGCCTACCGCAGTGGCACGATAGGGATCATGGCGCGACTCGACTATCAAGCACTCAATTCCACCATTCGCTACCTGATGTTCTCGGTGTTCCAGGTGCAGCCGGGGGTGCTGGGGGACGACCGTGAAGGTGCCATCAAGGAGGCGAGAGCGTTCTTCGATGGGCTCGCCGAACGTGATGTCGTGGTGCGCGGCATCTACGACGTCGCGGGGATGCGCGCCGATGCCGACTTCATGATCTGGTCGCATGCCGAGCGGGTCGAGGATCTGCAGGCGGCGTACGCGGATTTCCGGCGCACCACCGAACTCGGCCGGGCCAGCGCTCCGGTGTGGAGCAATGTGGCGCTGCACCGGCCAGCCGAATTCAATAAGAGCCATGTCCCGGCGTTCCTCGCCGGTGAGGATCCGGGCAACTACATCTGCGTGTACCCGTTCGTGCGCTCCTACGAGTGGTACCTGCTGCCCGATGAGGAGCGCCGCAAAATGCTCGCCGAACACGGTAAGGCCGCGCGCGGCTACCCGGATGTGCGCGCCAACACCGTGAGCTCCTTCGCACTCGGTGACTACGAGTGGATCCTCGCCTTCGAGGCACCGGAACTGCACCGTATCGTCGACCTGATGCGCGATCTGCGCGCCACCGAGGCCCGCCTGCACGTACGCGAGGAAGTCCCGTTCTTCACCGGCCCCCGCGTAGAGATCGAAAACCTCATCGCCGCCCTGCCCTGATCCCCGGCTCTCGGGATTCGCACCCTCGTGGGCACCTCCAGCGGGTCCTCGAGGGTGGCGCGGACGGCTTCGACAATCCCGTCGACATCTGCGGGCCCGAAGGGATCTGTCCGGTGACGCCGTCGATGACGGCTTCGCCGAATCCGCTCTCCGGGTTCGGCGTCGCTATCGGCGGATGCGCCCACCGGTTCGGCATCCTCATCGGCGCAAGTGCCATCGGGCTCCCCCGATGCCTGGGGTGAGGCATTCTTCGACAGCGGTTCGGGGCAGCGCACGCTCGGCGTCATCCGGGTGATGGTGGATCTGCCGTTGGGCACTCAGGAATGCAAATACCGACCGATTGGGCGTGCCCCAGTATTTCGGGGCATGCGCAACAAGCCGGTCAGTCTGTATTTTTCGCTGAGCGCAACAGCTGATTTACTCCGCTGTACTGCCCGAGGGGTGCAGTTGCAGGGCGATGGAGTTGATGCAGTAGCGCTTATCAGTGGGCGTGTTGTATCCCTCGCCCTCGAAGACGTGGCCGAGGTGGCTGTGGCAATTCGCGCACAGCACTTCGACCCGGCGCATGCCGAGAGTGTCGTCCGAGCGCAGGATGACCGCGTCGGATTCCGTCGGGTCGAAGAACGACGGCCACCCACAATGCGAGTCGAATTTCTCGGTGCTGCGGAACAATTCGGCGCCGCACGCCCGACACACATAGACGCCTTCGGTCTTGGTGTCGGTGTACTCGCCGATGAACGGGCGTTCGGTCGCGGCCTGTCGCAGCACCGCGTACTCCTCCGGATTCAGCTTGGCCTTCCACTCCTGTGGGGTCAGCTGGATGCGTGGTGCGGGCAGGGAGGTGTCGGCGTCAGAACTCATTGCTCCACGCTAATAGGTTTTCGACGGCAATGCCGCCCTGTTGCGGTGGGAGCCGGAACTCCGATTCCGGCCCACTAGCCCTACTTCAGCACGCTCTCCGGCTTTTCGGTCCGCAATTCAGACCGTTCGGTATCCCCGTCGTTCACGCCCGAGCTATCCACATCGTCTTCGTGTGCAGTGGACTCCGCTTCGACCCGACGCGGTGCTTCCTCGACCGCATCCGGCGCGGAGCGCATCCACGCTGGATCGAGCCCGAACGCCAGCCGACCTTCGCGCCGCGCCGCCAGATACCGGTCGCCGAGCACACAGGCGATGACGATGAGCAGCAAACCCCAGCCGAAGGTGATCCGCAGGTACTCCACGTTGCGTCCCAGGCCCTGCCAGCGGTCGGAGAGCCACTTGTCGTAGGACATGAACCCGAATACCGCCAGCCACGCGGGCCAGTTCCGCATCACCGAATTGCGCAGCACCACCGACATCAGCAGCGGGAACAGCATCATCGAGTAGTACATCTGCCCGAGCGAATTGAGCAGGAACTCCGCGGTCATCAGCACGCCGGAGGCGGTGGTCACGAAGAACAGCTCATCGTCGCGGTAGTAGCGGTACAGCAGCCACAGCGAGATGAGTACCAGTACGCCCATCATAATGCGGATGCCCCAGCTCAGCCACAGCGGCAGCCCATAGTATGCAGCGTTGCCGACGATCGCGCTGTTGAAGTAGTCACGCGGGTCGGAGAGGTAGCGCGCGGTCCTGGTGAAGAATTTGTCCGGATCGGCCGATAGCGGCCAGGCGATCGCGGTGAGCGCCAGCGGAACGCCGATGGCGGTATAGAAGACCTTCCACTGCCCCCGGGCCGCCGCGATCAATACCAGCGGCGCGAGCGTCGGCTTTACCGCGATGCTCAATCCCAATATCGCACCGGCCCACAGATCCCGCCGCCCGAGCAGCAGCATTATGAAGGCCACCTCGGCCAGCAGCACGCATCCGTTCACATTGGTGAAGACCAGTGTGTTGATGACGGTTTCGGAGCTGAACATGGCCAGCAGCAGGATCGGCGCCGCCATCGACGACAGTGTGAACTTGAACAGCTTGAGCAGCAGGTACCAGGCCAGGATGATGGCGGCGGCGTTCAACAGGATGAAGCACCAGCGCGACTTCTCCGGGTCGATCAGCGCCAGCGGCGCGATCAGCAGGGTGCCGCTCGGCGGATACAGGTAGTGCGGATCCACCAGGTCGTAGTTCGCGGTGTACACCGGTCGGTGGTTGAGGAATGCCAGCGAGGCGTTGTAGACCGGTTTGAAGTCATCGGTGATGAACCCGTTGACGGCCTTGATGAAGACCCGGTTGAGCACGGTCATGACCGCGAGCGGCCAGAGTGCGAACTTGATCACCTCGGCGGTGGTGCGAGCGGTGCGAGGCTCGAGCTGTCGAAGTAACACTGGGGCACGGTACACCGGATCCGCGCACGACGGTTGCCGGGACCTACCTGGCGCGCCGAGGTTAGGGGATTCTGACGGTGCCGCGCTGTCGCTCGACTCCGTCGGACCCCTACGGGGCTGTGTCATCGTCGCGCTCGCTCATGCGGGGCATGCGGTGCCGTCCGCGGGAAGCTTGGCCTCCTTCAGGTAATCGACAAGAGCCCGTTGCGCACAACCGGAATGGGCGAAAACCGGATGCCCCCAGCCCTGCCAGGAGATCGCGGCCTTGCGCGCGCCCGCGGCGCCGAGCGCACCGGTGACCGAGGCCTGGCCGCCGTCGCCGACCAGCGGATCCGCGATCCCGCCGAGAACCAGAACGGGCAGGTCCAGCTTCTCGGGCAGTGGTGGCGCGGCACTGACCGGCCAGGCGACACACGCCATCATGCCGATCGCGGCCGAGCGGCCGAAGACCGGATATTTCGTGCCCCAGGTGTCCGCGAGCTCTTTCGCCTTGGTCGGGCTCGGTGGCAGCTGGTTATCGGTGCAGCGGTTGACGAACTGACCGTCGGCCGCGGTGGCGGCTGATTCGCGCTGGATCAGCGTCCCGAGCGGTCCGCGATCGCCGCGTCCGGCCGCGGAGAGCGCGTCGGCCAGTTCGGCGATATGCGCGGATTGGTCGCGCGGACCGGCCAGGAATCCCGCCAGCCCCGTCAGCAGCGCGTTCGCCGAGATGTCGCCGAGTCCGCCACTACCTGCCTTGCGGACGAGATCGATGATCGCGGCGCGCGGATCGGGGCCGAGTGAGCAGCCGATTCCGGTGCAGCGTTGGGCGAATGCCGTTACGGCCGCCTCCGCACCCTGGACGTGCTGTTCGGCACGGGTGACCGCGTCGGCGCCGACGGCCTCCGGCGAATCCAGGACCAGTCGCGCCAGATGGTCGCCGAACTTGCGCGCATAGCTGAGCGCGACCTTCGCACCGTTGCCGGAACCGAGCAGGTCGATCCGGTCGACCTGCCACTGCCTGCGCAGCTGTTCGATGTCGTCGGCGGCGTGCGGTGCGTCGAAGGTGCCCTCATAGGGCTGCAGGAAATCGCGGCAGGCGATGGTGGCGTCCTGGCTGTATCCGGTCACCGCCTCGACGGGATCGCTTGCGCCCGGTCCGAATTGCCCGTTATCGGCCAGGCCGCGGCGCGCCTCGACGGTCATGCAGTCGATCGGCTGCGACGTGCCGAGACCACGCCGGTCCACCGCGACGATCGGGCGGCTGGTCAGCAGCCCGCTACCCGCGCCGACCGCGAGCCCGGCCAGCGTGGCGGTGGAGGATCGGTCCGCGCCCGAGGTGATGACCAGCGGCGCGACATCGGTCGGGGTCTGCGGCAGCCGGGCCCGCATAGCGCCGGTGCGGAAGTTGCCGAGCACGCCGCCGGTCGAGTCGATCGGCGTGGTGTATTCGGCGCAGTCCAGGACCAGGCCGGACGGCGCGGGACCGAGACCGAGTAGGTCGAGCGTCGGTTTGGTGCAATCGCGCCAGGTCAGATCGGTTTTGGGGACACCGGCGTCGGGCGGCGGCGCGACGACCGTGGTCGGGTGCGGGCCAGCACCGCCCTGGGGCGCGCGCTCGACGGCAACACCGGGGCGATCGGAAGGTCCCGCACCGCATCCGGCGATCATGATCGAGAGTGTCGAGGCCAGCACGACGGCCCGAGTCCAGCGCATGCGCTACAGCCTGCCAGGTTCGTGCGTTTGTTTCACAAAGCAGGCGTAGATGCGGCGCAGCGCGGCCCGATGGAACCGCCCGCGAGCAGGTGTCGTGTGGTCGGTGAATTCGGCTGGCACACAAGTCATCGGCGAGTCCAACGGGTCAGCATCGTGCCGTCGTCGTCCAGGAGGATGTGCCTGCGCACCATGGGCCTGCGGAACTCGTGCGCGGACAGTGATATTCGCCGGGCCGTACCGCCGACGAGCACCGGCGCGGTGGTGACGCACAGTTCGTCGACCGCATCCGCCTCCAGTAGCTCACCGAACAAATGCGGTCCGCCCTCGCACAGCACGCGCCGCAGTCCGAGATCGTCGAGTGCGTTGAGCAGTCCCTGCGGGGTGATCGCGACGCTTCCCGCCTCGATGACCTGGGCGCCCGCATCGGCGAGTTGTTGTTTGCGCTCCTGCGGTGCAGTGCCGGTCGTGATGATGATCGGCGGCACGGCCGTATCGGTGAACAGTCGTGCGCCCGGTTCGAGCGCTGCGCTCGCGGTGACCACCGCGATCGGTGGCGGTGCGCCGTCACGATGGCCGCCGATACCGCGGTCGTACAGGGCGCGCCGCAACTGCGGATCGGTCCGTGCGCCACCGTAGTTCTCCGCGCGCGCAGTTCCCGCGCCGATCACGATCACCTCGGCCAGTTCGCGCAACATCGTGAAGACGGTTTTGTCGGCGGGGGTACCGAGTCCTTCGGAGAGATTGCCGCTGGTAGCGGATCCGTCGATACTGGCCACGAAATTGGCGCGCACCCAAGGAGCCTGGGGGTCGGCGGGGTAGGCGTACAGGTCGGCCAGGTCGTCGCGGCTCAGTCCTGTGAGCTGGATCGCATTGTGGATACGCTGCATGAAGGAAGATCACACCACGTCATTAGGCTTCGTCCATGCAAGAACGCCTCGTCGATCGCCATCCGGAGGTTCCGGCGGACCAATTGGTCGCCCAGATGGTGCCCCCGCCCATGTTCGACGAGGTCAGTTTCGCCTCCTACATTCCGGACCCGAAGGAGCCGAGTCAGGCGGCCGCGGTCGGCAAGGCCGAGGATTTCGCCGGGCAGGTCGCCAAGATCCATCAGGCGGCCAATAAGAAGAGCCTGTTCGGGAAGAAGAAGCAGATCAGTGGTGCCGGGCTCTACCTCGACGGCGGCTTCGGCGTCGGCAAGACCCACCTGCTCGCCTCCATCTTCCACAGCGCCCCCGCGCCGAAGTCCTTCGGCACCTTCGGCGAACTCACCAATCTCGTTGGCGCACTTGGCTTCAACAATGCCGTCGAGCGACTTTCGGTGAACAGCGCGCTGTGCATCGACGAATTCGAACTCGACGATCCCGGCGACACCATGCTGGTCTCGCGGCTGCTGACCGAGTTGTCCGCGCGCGGCGTCTCGATCGCCGCCACCTCCAACACCCTGCCCGGCCAGTTGGGCGAGGGCCGCTTCGCCGCCCAGGACTTCCTGCGCGAGATCAAGAAGCTCGGCTCGATCTTCGAGGCCGTCCGCGTCGATGGCCCGGACTACCGGCACCGCGATCTGCCGCCCGCGCCCGAACCCACCTCGCCCGAGCTGCTCACCGAACGGGCCACTGCCACACCGGGTTCCACACTCGACGAGTTCGACGCGCTGCTGAAGCACCTGAGCACACTGCACCCGTCAAAGTACGGTGCACTGATCTCCGGGGTGTCGTCGGTGTTCATCTCGAATGTGCATCCGGTGACCGATCAGGCAGTCGCGCTGCGGATCGTCGTGCTGGCCGACCGGCTCTACGACGCGAGCGTTCCGGTGACGGTTTCCGGTGCGAAGCTGGACGAGATCTTCTCCAAGGAGATGCTCGACGGCGGATATCGCAAGAAGTACTTGCGCGCGATTTCGCGTCTGCTGGCACTGTCGCGTTTCGAGGTCGCGGCCTAGGAGTCATCGCTGCGAGTCGATGACAGGGGGAGTTGTTCGAACCGATGATTGGAGCTTTGTCATGGTCCGTCGCTCGATTCGCGTTCCGGTCGCGCTCGCTGCCGGGCTTGCCGTCGCCTTCGGCCCGGCGATGAGCGTCGCCTCGGCCGAGCCGACCGCCGTCGCCGACCCCATCACCTTCGATCGCTCGCTGAACCTGCAGGGCGTGCAGAACGGCCGCGACGCGGGCGGCTACCGGACCGCCGACGGCCGCTGGGTGCGCACCGGGTTGGTGTACCGCACCGGCCAGCTCAATAACGCGACACCGGCCGATCTGGCCGTGCTCACCGACCACCAGGTCAGCGTCGTCGATGACTTGCGCACCGTCTACGAGCGCACCATCGCCAAGGATCGGGTGCCCGCGGGCGCGGTCGAGAACTGGAACGACGTCATCGGCCAGGCGCCGCCGCAGACCCTGGTCACCACGCTCACCGGTGGCGACGACCTGTACCGCGCGTTCATCACCGCACCCGGCGCGAATCAGGCCTTCGCCTCCGTACTGCGCGACATCATCGACACCGACGGCGCCGTACTCTTCCACTGCACCGCGGGCAAGGATCGCACCGGCTGGACCTCGGCCGTTCTGCTCACGATCCTCGGCGTCGACCGCGACACCGTGACGCAGGACTACCTACTGTCCAACCAGTACCGCAATGCCAGTCCGAACGACCCGTTCAACGGCGTCTCGGCCGCGTGGCTGGATGCCGCCTTCGACCAGGCGAACCAGACCTACGGCAGTTTCGACAACTATGTCCGCGACGGTCTGCAGTTGTCCGCCAGCGATGTCGCCGCATTGCAGGCGAAGATGCTGGCCTGATTTCGGCTGCTCGACCTGTCAGTGTGGGTGCTCGGCGTCCCAGCGATCGATCATGGCCGGAATCTCCCTGCGGATGAAGAGGAAGAATTCGTGCATATCGCGGACTCGGGCGGCCTGTTCGCCGTCGGGATCGTCGAACAGCGCGAGACCGCGCTCGGTCATGGCCGTGAGGTCGACGTACTGGGTGACCTGTTGGCGCTGTAGGTCCGCGAGTACGCCCGGTCGGATCGAGTAGTAGTCCTTGCGGTCGCCGGGCTTGGAACTCTTGTCCACCCAGCGCATGCCGACCAGGGTTTTCAGCGAGCTGGAGATGGATCCCTTGGAGGCCTGTAGAGCGTCGGCGATCTGGCCGAAGGTCTGCTGCGGCGGATTGCAGATCAACAGCCAGCCGACGGTCCGCCCGACCATCCGGACCAGGCCCATTCGTTCGAATACGAGCGCTATGTCCTCGACGAAGGCCAACTGGTCCGCGGTGGGTGCCGGTGTCTGCTCTTCTTCGACGCTGCTCATCGGTCGAGTATCCCTTCGATATCGGAGATATGGGTAAGCGGGGCGGGCCGTGTCGGCCCGCCCCGCGGGGTCGGTCAGACCACGAGGTCGCGGCGGTCGAAGGCACCCAGCGCCAGCACCAGCGCGGCGGCGGCCGCCACGGCCAGCACCACCAGGTGAATCCCGTTCCAGCCGTTCACCAATGGCGAGCTGCCATTGGCCCAGTAGAAGGGCGACAGCTTGCGGACGAAGTCGCCGCCGAGATTATTGGCCAGGTAGCCCGCCACCGCGACCAGCGACGCCGAACCCAGTGTCACCGAACGCCTTCCGGTGGCCGCGCCGACCAGCAGAGTGATCGTGCCGACGACCAGTGCCAGCAGGCCGAGCCCCGCACTCGCGGCCAGAATATTGCCGGCCGGTACGGCGAGCGCGCCCTTATCGGCTCCCACGATGACACTCAGAGTGAGCACGGTGGTGGCGATCGCCGTCTGCACGGCCAGTGCGGCGAACCGCTGCAGCAGCAGGTGCACGCGGTTGATCGGTTGTGCGAGGAGCAGATCCAGCATCCCGTTCTCCTCCTGCGCCACCGAACGGCTGGCCAAGGTGACCGCGAAGATGAGCATCAGCAGCAGACCCATCAGCGAGTACACCGTCGAATTCAAATATCCACTGGCGCTGGCGAAATCGCTGACGCCCATGGCGTCGTACATCTTGTTCTGCTTGATGTCGAGCGAGCCCTGCTCCTTCAGCGACTGGTAGGAAGGCAGGTACATCAACGGGACGATGGCGAAGCCGATCGACCAGCCGATCAGGCTGCGCCGCTGCTCCTTCAATGTCTGGGTGAAGACCGAGCGAGTCATGACGAATTCTCCTGTGCGATAAACGATTCAGTTGGGAGAGGATCAGCGGCCATAGCGGCTGAAGAAGATCTGCTCGAGATCCGGTTCGGTGGACAGCACGCTGACCAGCGGGTACTTCGCGGCCGTCTTGAACAGGCCGTCGACCTCGCCTTCGGTGGTGCAGCGCAAGGTATTTCCTTCGATGGTCAGATCGCGCACGCCGGGCAGCTCGGCGAAGTCGTCGGCGAAAACGCCCTCGCCGAAGACCAATTCGACCGAACGCGGCGAACGGCGCCGCAGATCCTCGACATTCTCGGTGCCCAGCAGTTGGCCTGCGCGCATGATGACGGCACGATCGGCGGTCTGCTGCACCTCGCTGAGGATGTGCGAGGACATGAACACCGTCTGCCCGTTGTGCTTGGCCTCGGTGACCAGATCCAGGAAGCGTTGCTGCAGTAGCGGATCCAGGCCGGAGGTGGGTTCGTCGAGGATCAGCAGGTCCGGATCGTGCATGAAGGCGGCGATGATGCCGACCTTCTGCTTATTGCCCTTGGACATCGCCCCGACCTTCTTGGACAGGTCCAGATCGAGCAGTTCGGCGAGGTCGGTGATCCGGTTCGGGGCGACGGTGCCGCGCAGATCGGCCAGGAATCCGAGCAACTCGCGCGCGGTATTGCGGCCTTCTATCTCGAGTTCGCCCGGCAGGTAGCCGATGCGCTTGCGCAGTTGCGCACCGCCGACCCGGGGCTCGACGCCGAGCACCTCGACGCGGCCCGCGGTGGGCCGGATCAGATCCAGCAGGATGCGGATGGTGGTGGATTTGCCCGCACCGTTGGGGCCGAGAAACCCGAACACCTCGCCCCGGCCGACTTCGAGGTTCAGATCGGTGAGCGCGACATGCTTGCCGTAGTGCTTGGTCAGGCCCTCGGTACGGATCGCGGCGGTGGACATGGTGCTCCTTCGGCAGGGTTACAGTTCCTGCGTGTTCCGTAAGAACTGACGAGTTCAGTAGATACTGAACTAATAGAACATGTCAACCCGGGGGATCGCGCCACTACGATCCGGACATGGCGAAGTTCAAGACTTGGGACGGACTGGAACTCAACTACCGCATGTGGGAGGGCGACGGCATCCCGGTCGTTTTGCAGCACGGGGTAGTGGCCGATACCAATGCCAACTGGATGGGCACCGGGGTGGTCGGCGCGCTGCAGGCCGCCGGGCGCACCGTGGTCTCGCTGGACGCGCGCGGGCACGGCCGTTCCGAGAAGCCGCACGACGCGGCCCGATACACCTGGGCGGGGATGGCGCGCGATGTCAGCGCGCTCTACGACGAACTCGGCTTCGATCGCGTTGTGCAGGTGGGCTATTCGATGGGCGCAGTCATCTCGCTGCTGGTGGCGGGTGCGGATCGGCGGGTAGCGAAACTGGCGGTCGGCGGCATCGGCTCCGGTGTGCTGGACTGCGGCGGTGTCGACCGGCGCGTCCTCGATATCGACGATCTGCGCACCGCCATGCGTGGTGATGGCGCGGGCGCGCCACCGATCGCGATGATGTTCCGGATTCTCGCCGATGCAGTGCGTGCCGACCGCGACGCCATCGAGGCGGTCGCGACCGGCCTGGACGAGGAGCCGATCAAATCCTTGGCCGACATCACGATGCCCAGTTTGGTGCTGGCGGGCGACAAGGACCCGTTCGCGGCCGACCCGGACCGGCTCGCGGCCGCGCTACCCGACGCAACGTTGCGGGTGGTCCCCGGTGATCATCTGATGGCCGTGGTGGATCCGGCCTTCCATGCGGCGCTGGTCGAGTTCGTGGACTGACGTCAGCTCAGAAAACCAGCCGCATGACGAAGTCGTGATGCAGTTGGCTGCCGACGGGGAAGGTTTTGGTGCCGACCCGCTCGAACCCGTGCTTGAGGTAGAACCGCTGGGCGCGCACGTTTTCCTGGTTGACGCCGAGCCACACGCCAACCGCTCCGTCCTCGCGGCCCCGCTCCAGCGAGGCTTTCATCAGCGCCTTCGACACCCCCGCCCCGTGGTGGCCCGGCAGCACGTACATTTTGCTGATCTCGACGACCGGCCGCATGTCGACCGCCTTGGCGACCTCGGGATCGGCCGGATCACCGTAGTGCAACATCGCGTAGCCGACGATATCGCCGTTCGTGACCGCCTTGAGCACGATCCGGGCAGGGTCGGTCAGGTACTCGCCGAAACGCTCACCGGAGAGCACCTCGGATATGAAGATCTCGATATCGTCGGGGGTGGCGTGCGGCGGGCACGCGAGCGGAAAAGTCGCGGCCGCAACGTCACTGAGGGCCTCGGCGTCCCATAATCCGGCCCGGTCGACGGTGACTGGGATGTTGCTCATACCTACGCCTCGCCGGCGCTCGGCTCCGGCATGCGCAACGCGCGCTGGCACATGATTCGCTCGCTCATATGTCCAGTACAGCATGCCCTTCGCTGGATGCGGAAAGTTCATCCGGTTCGGGACGGGAATGGAACACACGCGCGAGTGCGATAACGATTGCCATGAACACGACGGGGATCACGAAACCGATTCGATGTCCGAACCCGGCGGCAATGGCGCCGACCAGCCCGCCGCCGACGAGTGTGCCCGCATAGTTGAACAGGTTCAGGCGCGCGATGAGGGCGTCGAGCTGGCGCCCGCTGGTCAGCTGCCCGGCCTCGCTGAAGCACAGCGGCGCGACAACGCCGGTCCCGAAACCGCCGATCAGAAAGCCCGCGATCGCGACAGCGGGCCCTGGTGCGGTGACCGCGACGGCCAAGCCGAGTACGCCTATCGTGCCCGCGACACGCACCACCCGGCGTCCGCCCAGCCTCCGCACCCACCGATCCCCGGAGAACCGCGCGGCCAGCGACGCGCACTGATACACGGCCAGCGCCAGCGCCGCGGTGGACGAGCTGGCCAGCAGATCTTCCTTCAGATACAACGCCGACCAGTTGCTGACGGCGAGGTCGATCGCGAAGACGAGCGAGGCCGCGATTCCGAAGGCGAGGTACATGCGCAGCGGAACCATCCCGGATGCTCCGGATTTGCTCTCAGCCACCTCCGCAGGACCGACCTCGGCCTCCTGTGCGCCGAGCAGGCGCGGACCGAGCACCAACCCGACCACGAGAACCAGCCCCGCCGCGGTCAACAGCGATTCGCGCAGCGTGACATCCAAGGCCTCGAAGGCGGAGACGAACAGTGCGCCGATAATCGATCCCGCGCTCCACGCCGCGTAGAACGAGGACAGGATGAACGTCCCGTACCCGTGCTGGACGAACACACCCTGCATATTCGTGCTGGCGTCGACGATGCCTACCGCGATCCCGTAGAGCCCGAGCGTGATCAGCAGGACGGGCGTATTCGGCGCCATGGCGATCGCACATCCGGTGACCGTGATCCCGAACAGCCCGATCCGCACCGTGACCCGGCTGGACCACCGTGTCGCCACCTGTTCGGCCGCTACGCTGCCCACCCCGGCGAGGATCGATACCAGCACTACCGAACCGGCGATCAGGCCGTCGGACAGCCCGAAGCGATCCTTCTGCTGGGGCAGTTCGGTGAGTACGACGGCGAAGAAAAAGCCCTGCAACCCGAATGCGAACGAATTCGCGATCCGGGCACCGCGCAGAACAGGAGAAATCGGTCCCATCTGCGGAGAGTATCGGCCCGGCCGGCGTCGTGCCGAGCGAAGCGGCCACGGTCATCCTTTCGTCGGACGTGGTGCGCGCGACCGACCGACGGCGGTCATCCTTTGGTCAGATTCCGCCGCTACCGTAAGCGCCCGCGAGTGGTCGAATCCAGTGCCCCGTGCCACTATCGAAGGGGCGCAAGATAACTCGCGAATGGGAGAGGCCGATCGAATGAAAAAGCTGCCGCAGGACTTCTTTCGTACGCCGTACGCCTTCTATGCGGAGCTCCGTACCGAAGGCCCCGTGCACGCCATCGAGTTGAGCAGCGGCGTGCGCGCCTGGCTGGTAGTAGATCTGGACGCCGCGCGCGAGGTACTGCGCCATCCGGCCATCCGCAAGGACCCACATACCGACGCGGGCCGCAGGGCCAGGGGTCTGCCCGCCGATGACACCGGCGTCGGCGTGGTGAATACCCGGATCAGCTACCACCTGTTGAATACCGATCCGCCCGGACACGCGCGGCTGCGCCGACTGGTCGTGCCCGCGTTCGCGCCGGCCCGGATCGAAGCGCTCGCGCCCCGTGTACGTGCGATCGCCGACGAACTGCTCGACCGGATGGCCGCGGATGACGTCGGTCGCGTGGATCTGTTGTCGGAGTACGCGTTTCCGCTCCCCATCACCGTCATCTGCGAATTGCTCGGGGTGCCGGTGGCCGATCGCGCGGAGTTCCGGGAATGGTCGCGGATCATCGTCGAACTGTCGACGGCAACCCAGGACGAGATCCGGCACGCGACCGATGCCATCGCCGATTACTTCGAGCGGTTGATCGAGCAACGCCGCGCCGAGGGGTTGGGCGAGGATCTCATCTCGGACCTGATCGCCGCCAGTGCCGATGGTGATCGCCTCACCGATGACGAGCTGATCTCGATGGTGTTCCTCATCCTGGTCGCCGGTCACGAGACCACGGTGAACCTGATCGGCAACACCGTGCTCGCCCTGCTGTCGGATCCGGCGCGCTACCGTGCGCTGCACGGCAATCCGGAGGACGTACCCGCATTGATCGAGGAGATGTTGCGCTACGACGGCCCGGTGAACATCGCGACCCTGCGCTACACCACCGCCCCGCTCACTTTGGGCGACACCGAAATTCCCGCCGACGAGATGGTACTCGTCGCATTGAGTTCGGCCAACCACGACGAACGGCACTTCAGCTCCGCCGCCGACTTCGATCCGCAGCGGCCCGCCTCCGGCCATCTGGCCTTCGGCCACGGCATCCATTTCTGCCTCGGCGCTGGCTTGGCCCGGTTGGAGGCGCGCATCGCCATCACGCGTCTGGTCGAGCGTTGTCCGGACCTGCGACTTGCGGCGGACGGCGGGGAATTGCGCTGGCGGGAGAGCATGCTCATCCGCGGTCTGCACGATCTTCCGGTCGAATTGGCGGGTACGCCCGCCCTGCGTTGATCAGGCCTTGTGCCCCAGGGGCTTCCGTCGCGCCCGGAAACTGTGGCACATTGCGTAGAACCGGGCGTAACGGCGCGCCCGGCGCCGGACGCGGAGGAGACGATGACTGTGGCGTATCCACCCGGCCCGCCGCTTCCGGCGCTGCTGCAGGGCTTGCTCTACATCCGCCACCGCGCGCGGGTGCTGCCGCCGCTGCGGCGTCGCTACGGTGATGTCTTCTCGGTGCACGTGCCGCCGTTCGCGGACGATCTCGTGATATTCACCCGCCCCGAACACATCAAGGAGATCTTCGCTGGCGACCCGCGCGACCTGCACGCGGGCGAAGGCAACCAAATCCTCGGCCCCATCATGGGCGAACATTCGGTGCTGATGACCGACGAGGCCGAACACGCCAGGGCCCGCCGGTTGCTCATGCCCGCATTCAATGGCGCGGCACTTCGCGGCTACCGCGATCTGGTCGCGGAAATCGCGGCCACGGAGGTCGCCAGCTGGCGGCCCGGCTCGACGGTGATCACCCTCGACCGGATGAACGCGCTCACCCTCGAGGTGATCATGCGTGTGGTCTTCGGCGTCACCGACGAACGCACGCGCGCTTCGCTCGCACCGCGCCTCGGCCGCATCGTCACCATCGGCCCGCTGCAATACATCGGCCTGATGAAGCCCGCGCTGCAGAAATACCCGCCGTGGAGGTCCTTCCACGACAATATGGCCGCCATCGATGACCTGCTGTACGCCGAGATCGCGGCCCGACGCACCGCATCCGACCTCGCCGAACGCACCGACGTCCTATCGAGGCTGCTGCAGGCGGGCGGCGATACCGACAGTGAACCACCACTGACCGACGCCGAACTGCGCGACCAACTCATCACCCTGCTGCTCGCCGGTCACGAAACCACGGCCGCCGCGCTGTCCTGGGCGCTGTACGAACTGTCCGTCAACCCGGAGGTACAGCGCGATGCATACCAGGCGGTCTGCATCCATGACGACAAGGCGCTCGAGGCCGTCGTGAAAGAGGCGATGCGGATGCGCACGGTCATTCCGGGTGCGGTCCGCAAACTCACCAGGGATATGACCATCGGCGGCTGGGACCTGCCCGCGGGCACCGTGGTCAACTGCTCGATTCTGCTGGCGCATCGCAGCCCGCAGAACTATCCCGACACCTGGACCTTCCGCCCGTCACGCTTCCCCGACGGCGAGGTCGAACCGAATACCTGGCTGCCCTTCGGCGGCGGGGTGCGCCGCTGTATCGGCGCCGGATTCTCGCTGATGGAGGGCACAACCGTGCTGCGCGAGATCCTGTCCCGCTATCGCCTGGCCGCGCCAGCGGGCGCGAAACCCGAACGCGGACGGGTGCGCAATATCACCACCGTCCCGCGCGGCAAGGCCAGGATTCTAGTCACTCCCCGTTAAGGTTCGTGAAATCGCACCGAGGCTTTGCCGCATTCGCGCGAGCGACGTAATCTCCGTCCCATGACGAGCGGGAACCGCATCGCGATCGTAGGTGCGGGCATCGCAGGCCTCGCCTGCGCGAAGGTGTTGCGCAAGGAGGGGTTTCCGGTCGAGGTATTCGACCGGGCCCCGGACGTCGGTGGAGTGTGGAGTGCGACACGCCGGTACCCCGGCCTGCGCGCACAGAACAGCAAACACACCTATCACTTCTCCGACTTCCCGATGCCCGAGGACTATCCGCGCGTGCCCGACGGGCAGCAGATGCAGGAATACCTCGACGGCTATGTCCGTCACCACGGCTTCGGTGAGAGCCTGCGCCTGGGCACCGAAGTGGTCGCCGCCGATCCGGTGGACAGCGGCTGGCTGCTGGAGATCCGCGACCACATCGGCATCCACCGCACCTCCTGCGACCATCTGGTCATCGCCAACGGTGTGTTCAGCGAGCCCGCGGTGCCCGATTACCCCGGCGTCGACCGGTTCCGGCTGGCGGGCGGGCAGGTCGGCCACGCGTCGGAGTTTCTCGATGTCGAGTGGGCGCGCGGCAAATCCGTCGTGGTCGTCGGCTACGGCAAGTCGGCCTGCGATATCGCCGAGGCGATCAGCCATGTCGCGGCCTCGACGGATGTGGTCGCCCGCAGGCTGATGTGGAAGATGCCGCGCAAACTGGCTCGTGGGCTGAACTACGAGCGCATGATGCTGACCCGGTTCGGCGAGGCGCACTTCCGCTATCAGCAGCTGAATCGGATCGAGCGGTTCCTGCACGGTTCCGGGCATACCTTCCGGGACAGCAACTTCGATGTGATCCAGGAACTCGCCACCAAGAAGTCGCATCTGCGCGAGCTCGGTCTGGTGCCGGAGGGGCGCTTCGAGGAG
The DNA here is from genome assembly GCF_050946365.1 of Nocardia sp. CA-107356. Classification (NCBI taxonomy): domain Bacteria; kingdom Bacillati; phylum Actinomycetota; class Actinomycetes; order Mycobacteriales; family Nocardiaceae; genus Nocardia; species Nocardia sp. CA-107356. The sequence goes on from NZ_CP191992.1 coordinate 3,373,042, forward strand.
ATCGCGCAGAGCACCGTCAGCCTGGTCACCGAGGACTTCTTCGAGCGTGTGGGTATGGGGCTGATCACGGTGCACCGCGACAGCACCATCACCGAGATGTTCGCGAACCAGCAGGGCCCGGCCGTGCAACTGTCCAACGGTGCGACCCTGCAGGCCGATATCGTCGTCTGCGCCACCGGGTTCCACCAGCGGGTGCCGTTCCTCACGCCATATGTGCAGCGTCAGCTCACCGATGACGAAGGCAATTTCCGGCTGCACCGGCAGATCCTGCCCATCGGCGTCCCGAATCTGAGTTTCATCGGCTACAACTCCTCGGTTGTCAGCGCGCTGAGCGCCGAGGTCGGCGCGCATTGGACCGCCGCGCTGCTGCGGGGGCGTCTCGCCCTGCCGACGTACGAGGAGATGGCCGCGCAGGTCGACGAGCGGTTGCGCTGGATGGCCGAGCGCACCGGCGGCCACCACGCGCACGGTACCGCGATCACCCCGTTCTCCATCCACAACCTCGACGAGATGCTCGCCGACCTGAAGTTCCGTTTGCCCCGCAGAACCCGTGCGGCACAATGGTTCCGCACGATCCGGCCGTCCTCGTACCGGGGGCTCGCGGATCGATCGAAGGGTGCGGTGGTGACCGCGGCGCCGGAAGCGCCGACGCAGGTATCCGCAAAACAGCACACACCGTGAGGTCGGGCCGGAACGAGCGCTGAGGGTCGGTCGGTCACCGACCAGGTGGTCGACTTCACAGGTTGCGGTGACTGCGCATATTTCGGTATCGGTCACGGTTCGCAAGTGCGGGTTGGTTACGAATCCGAGAGTTCCGTCCCAGGACGGCTCTTTCCGTCGGGAGTGATTGCGGCCCGGAACTGCTGTGTCGGCCAGGATCCTTCTGCATCCGCCGCAAAGGTCGATTGCCAGCAATGCGCCAGGACGGCCTGAGGCCGTCCCACGCCAACGTTCGGCGCTCCGGCCGCGGGTCCGGACGCACCGGCGGTGCGGCTTCGGGGTGCGGTAGTGATGACGTCGACGATCGCGTGGGCGACGACGGTGATCTCGTCGGCTCCTGGTCTCGTTGGCGCACCCGTGACCCGAGCGGAAGGCGTGGTCGGTGTGCAGCAGCCGCGGACGTGGGATCGAAACACAGTCCGTTGCCGTCCGTCGATTTGCGCAGTGCGAGTGTGCGTTTCGATGTCGAAGAGTTCAGGGTCCGATCGCTGTGGTCGAGCGCCGCGCGTGTGGACATGGACGTGCTGTCCTGCCGTGTGGGAGTTCGAAGATCGGGTTGGATGGTGCCGCCTCGGGCAACGGATGAAGGCGCGCCGGATTATCGCCGATGCAATGTTGGGTATCGGTCATTTCATTCTGGATAATCCAGGAGTGGACGCCCTGGATATGAATCTGCTGGTTGCTCTGGATGCGCTGCTGGAGACCAACAGCGTCACGCAAGCCGCCGAGCATCTGCACACCTCGGCGCCCGCGATGAGCCGGACACTGGCCCGGCTGCGTCGCGTGCTCGGCGATCCGCTGCTGGTGCGCGCGGGCCGCGCACTGGTACCCACGCCCCGCGCGCTCGAACTGCGTTACGAGGTGAGCGTTTTGGTGGAGCAGAGCCGGACGCTGCTCACCCCGCGCGGCGCGCTCGACCCGACCACATTGAAGCGCAGTTTCGCGGTGCAGGCGGGCGATATGGTGCTCGGCGAGTTGACAACGCCGCTGCTGGCCGCCGTCCGTGCGCAGGCGCCCGGTGTGACGCTGCACTTGCTCCCGGACAGTCCGGAGGGCACCGCCGCACTCCGTGACGGCCGCGTCGATATCGAGGTCGGCGTGATCGACCACACGGATCCGGAGACCATCGTGCAGCGCGTACTCCGCGACCGTGTGATCGGCGTTGCCGCACCGGATCATCCGCTGATCACCGACCGCGTCACGGTGGCGCGCTTCGCCGCGGCCGCCCACCTCGGCATCTCGGGCCGCGGCCGCGCCCGCGGCCCGATCGATGACCGCCTGGCCCTGCACGGCCGCACCCGCCGCGTGGTGGCCACCGCCCCCAACCTGACCGCCGCACTGCTTGCGGTCCGCTCCGGCGACCTCATCTGCCCCGCCCCCGCGGCCCTCACCGCGACGACCCGCACCGCATTGGGCCTGCGCGCCTTCGAAATTCCCCTACCACTACCCGAAGTCGCGGTCGCGATGGCATGGCATCCGCGCAATACCGCCGACAATGGACATCGGTGGCTGCGCGACTTGATCCGGGCCACCCTCACCGGGCTACAGCAGTCACGTTAGTGGCGGCATGCCCTGCACCGGTGCGCATATCGCTTGTGACAGCCTCGCACCTGGAGCGCCAAAGGGGGGTGCCGCTGCGACGTAGGGGGGCAGCCGCTATCTCGTGGGGACGTAGCCGCCGCGGCATGGGGGCGCGGCCGCGAATGTGCGGGAGAGTCGCGGGTGTTGGAGCGGCTCTCAGCCCTCGGTGCGGACGGCGAAATTCGGGTCTACGCCGGGCAGTTCGCTGACCGAGGTGGTCGGTTCGGGGCGGCCGAAGGGGCCGTTCGGATTGCGCTTGAGTTCGTCGAGCATGGCCTGCAGTTTGTCGACGTGGGAGGTGTCCTCGCCGGTGCTGGCGCGGTGGGCGCCAGGGGCGAGTGTGCCGTTGTCCTCGGCGCGGGCCGTGGTCATGCCGGAATCGGTGCGGGGCGTGGGGGATTCGTACCCGTTGCGGGGTGGGGAGGTGAGTGGTTCGAGGCGGCCGTTGCTCGAGCCGAGCGAGCCGTAGTCGAGCCGGTCGCCGGTTGTCGGGGTCGGGGGTTCGAGGCGGTTGGTGTAGGTGGGCGCGGCCGATTCGGTGTTGCCGGGCGTCGCCGAGTCGAGCCATTCGCTGCGGGTGGCGGGGGCGACCAGGGGTTCGCTGTGGGTAATGGGCGTGGCGAGAGGTTCGCTGTGATAGGTCGGGGGGACGGCGGGAGGCACGGGCTGCGGGGTGCGAGACGGTAGCGAGACGGGCTCGTTCGGCGTTGCGGGCCCGAAGGGTTCGAGGTGTTCGGTGCGAGCGATCGGCGCGGTGAACTCTGTGTGGGTGGGGCGCGTCGGGATGCTCGTGGTTTCGTCGGGCGGCGCGAGGCGGTCGTTTCGCCCGGACAGGGTTTCGGTACGGGTGGTTGTTTCCAGGCCGTTGTTGCGTCCGGGTGCGGCTTCGTGGTGTCCGGTCGTGGTGTCCGAGCGGTCGTTGCGGGAGGTCGCGGATTCGGCACGGTTGTTGCGCGCGGTCGGGGCTTCGAGGCGGGCGTGCGGTCCGGTCGGGGCTTCGAGGCGGCCGTTGGAACCGGGAGCTGTTTCCAGGCGGGCACTGTGCCCGTTGACGTTGTCGAGGCGGTCGCGACGTGACGGAATCGGTTCACGCCGTTCACGGTTCACGGGTGTGGGACGGCTTTCTGGCTCACCGTGCGCCGGATCCTCATCCGACGGACCGGTCTCGACCTGCTCCAACCGGTTCCCGATCTTGGAAACATCCTCCCCCGTACGGAACGCCCACGCCTCCAACTTGGCCAAGCGGCCGGCCAGGTTGCGGTCGTCGTCCACGTGGGCGGCGACCGCGTCGAGCTTGTTGCTCACCTCACGTAGCGTTGTCGCGAGACTCGACAACATTGCGCCGATCGATTCGCCGCCCTGCTCGTGGTCCATCCCGTACCTTCTTCCCCATCTATTGCGGCGTTCCCGGGTCCTCCGTGGTTACGCAAGCTACCGCCTCCCGGCCCGTCGCTCACGCCGCAGGTATCGCCCGAACTCAGCTCGTGGCGGGCCGATTCTATCCGTCGATCGGTAGGCACGCGGAGCGAGGCACCAATACCCGTCCCGGATGGGTATTTTCGTCGTATTGGCGCAAAAGTCCTGATCGAGCTACCGGGGATCGAGGGCCATGGCCTCGGTGGCGATCGCTACGAGCAGGTCGGGGTCGATGCGGGCGAGGATATCCAAGGACTCGTACCAGGAGCCGAGGCTCCAGATCTCGGCGAGAAGTTGGCGAAGTCGCGCCGCGAGCGGCCCATCGAGAGTGTCACTGCTGGTGGCGATCTCGCGAGCCAGGTGGGTGAGCGCCTCCGCCCGCACATCGGGTCCATCCGCGGCGCGGGCCAGCGCCTCGGCGTGTTCGGTATCGCCGATGCGGATCGCGGCTACCACGAGTGCCGCGGTCGAGCCGTTCCGGAGACGCTGCGAGGTAATCCGTTGGGCTATGCCCTCGGTGAACGTCAGTAGGGCACGCGCCGCGGCCCGATCGCCAGCGGCCGCGTAGGCGTTCACGACGGTGGTCAGCGCCGTGACTCTGACCCGCGGCGCGCAGTTCCGCGCGAGTCTTTCGGCGCGGGCGATATCACCCGACTCGGCAAGCACCGCGACGAGTTTGCTGGACGCCTGCTCGCGGTGGTGCGCACTGAGGGAAATCTGTTCTGCCAGGGCAACGGCGCGGTCGAAGTCGCCGACGCGCGCCATCGCGATGACGAGGCCGCTTCGCATCATCATCTTTTCGCTGTAGTCGGCGTGCCAGCTCAGTGCTTCAGCCTCGGCGACCAAGCGCCGTGCGGCATCGCCGTCGCGCACCGACCGCATGAGGTCCCCGAGGATCTGCACCTGTTCGAACAGACCGCCGGCACCGCGCGGCACGGCAATCGCTCGATCGATCTCCCCGATATCGAGAAGGACCGCCGCCAGGCGGGAGAGCACTCGTAGGCGGGGCCACAATATGTTTATCTCGTTCGCACGTAATCGGACCCGATCCGCCAAGCCGAGCGCATGCTCAGTCGCGCCGATTCGCGCGAAGCAACTGACCAGATCGGCCAGGCTCATGGCGTGGTCGTGGGCGTCGGTGATCGCATCGAGCAGTGCCTCGGCCCGATCGGCCAATCGGCGAGCGGCAGCGGTATGCCCGGCCGCCGCGATCGCGACGGCCACCCGGGCCAGCGCGCCGGCCTGCCGGTCGGGCGAGGAGATTCGTTCGGCGACGAGTTGCGCGGTCGTCAGGTCGGTTGCGGTGATCAGCGCCGCGACCAGATTGGCGAAGGCAGTGTCCAGGTAGCGCGGGGCGTCGGTTCGACGCGCGAGTGCCTCGACCTGATCAGCCAAGCGACGGGCCTCGTCACGGCGATCTTGCCGCACGAGCGCCGGGATCAGCAGCGTCAGTGTTTCGGCGCGGCTGGTAGGGGAGACCAGTTGGTCCGCGATCGCTTCCGTTCGATCGAATTCGCCGACGGCGACGAAATATTCGACGAAACCAGAGACGAGCCAGTCAGGGGCGTCATCAGAGATCGCCGGTTCAACGATCTCGGCGAGGCGCCGTGCGTCCTGGATGAATCCGGCGGCGACGAGCGGTGTGGTGATGGCGGCCGCGACCGCGGCGCGTTGCTGTCCACCATCGACGGATTCGAGGGTGCGCACGGCTTCGACCACGACCTGTCGCGCGGCGGCGACGTCGCTGGTTCGCAGCGCGGGCGCGAGGTGCAGCGCGGGCGCGAGGTCCGCCCATGCCCGTGCACGCCGGTCGGCGCTGCGGATGCCACGCACACAGTCAGCGGCGCGGCCGGTCTCACCCATTGCCGCAAGGGCAAGTGCGATCAGCGCGGTCGCCGAGTCGTGCTCCTCGATCGAAACGATATGCGGGATAAGGGCCGCTGCCTCTTCCATGGCGCGGCCGGCGTCGTCGATGCGCCCGACCGCAAGCCGTGCGGGGACGAGTTCGGTCAATGCGCGCACCTGGTTGATCGGCTCCCGGATATCCGAGAGGACGAGTTCGGCGGCGTCGCCCGCGCCCGCGGCGATCAGCGCCCCGGCAAGCTCAGCGAGCAGTCGGTCGCGCTCGGGCGCAGCGGCTATTTGGTGGATGAGCGACTCCACGATCACCTGGATCCGCTCGATTCGTGGCGTCCCCGCGGACACGGCGATGACGCCGATGAGGGCCGAGGCCTGGCGCTGCGGATCGGGGATACTGCGGGCCAGACTCTCCGCGCGGTCGTGCGCGCCGAGTAACGCGAAGGCGCGAGGTAGCTGGTCCGGAATATTCGCGCTGCGCCGGGCCAGGCGGAGCCGTTGCATCGATAACCGGCACATTGTGAGCAGATCGGAATCAGCTTGTCCCAGAATGAGATCCTGCGTGGTCCCGATCTCGGTGCGCGCCGCGATATCACCACCGGTCAGATGCAGCATGCGGTCGTGCCGAGCGGCATCCAGCGCAATGTCTGCCATCCTGGTCAGGTCGGCTTGGTCCTTGAGCATCGCAAAGTAGCGAGTGAGCAGGTAGGTCGGCGTCGTCTCCGGCCAGCCCTGCGCTCGATATCGCCGCGCCCACTGGTGGATCTGGTCGCGGTATTCGTCGAGCAGCTTGCGGCCCAATGCCTTTTCGGCCTCGCGCTGTAGCGTCTCGTGCGCGAGCAGATTGATGTGATCCGGCACGAATCTGCTGGTCCGCGTCCGAAACGTGCGTCCGGTTACGCCGCGTAGCAGGTCCTCTATCCAGTACGGCGGCAATTGGGTCAGGTCGACGAGTTCGGGCCCGGTCAGACCACCCGCCGCTGTGAGGAGCCCGAGTACCCTGCGGGTGTCGTCGGACTCATGCAGCAGACGAGCCAGCTCCAGCTTGGCGGCTCGGCGGTGATCGCCTGCCAGGGAATAGCTTTCGAGTGTGCGGTGTCGGCAGGTGCGCAGCGGATGACCGTCCGAAACATCATCGGGGATCGGCGGATTCGGGCGGCTGGCGACGACCACCCGCAGTCCGGGCGGCGGATTCTTCGGTAGCAGCGACGCGATTGTCGGCTGGCCATGGTCCTCGTCCAATCCGTCGACCATGAGCAATACGCGGTTACCGCACTCGATCGCGCGCTGTGCGGCGAGGTCGAGCAGATGGCGGCGGAGCGCGTCCCGATTGCCGACGGCGGCGGTGACCGCGGCGCGTTCGCCGGGCAGTAGCGCCGAAAGCTGTTCGAGGACGGCATCGGTGAAGGCCACATGGTCGGACTGGGCGGCCATGCGGGAGGTAATGAAGAACGCGACGACTCGCACATGTTCGGGTGGGTTCAACGCGAACCAGGACATGAACGTGGTCTTGCCGGTCCACGGCTCACCACGCCACCACAGATACCGCTCGTCCCCGTCGCAGAACGCCGCGAGTTCGCGTACTTCGTCGGCGCGGTCGATCATCTCATCCGAGGGCGCGATATCGCGTATCTGCGCGAAGTACGCGGTGGATTCGGTGCCCGGCAGTACCGGTGTCGCTATATCGCCCGACCACGCCGCGTTGTGTGTCAACGCGAGGTCGGCGGCCGTACCGCGTTCCAGCGCTTTGGGGTTCGGCAGATTTGCCGCGGGCAATCGGGCCCGTAGCTCATGGAAGATCGCGGACATGGTGAGGTACCGGTCCGCGCTCGGGATGCCGCTTCGCAGCACGTCGAGCAGCGCGCCGGTGAACGCGGTACGCCCCGCGTCATCGCTGGCCGCCGCGAACCGCTTCTTCTCATCGGTGGCGGTCAGCACGAAGGTGCCCTCGATATCGGCTGCCTCCACCAGGACATTCGCGCCGTCGGCGAGCACACCACGGCCGAAAGCCTTGCCGCTGTGACAGCAGTCGAGGATCACGATCTTCACCTGGGCACGCGAGGCCTTGATCTTCGCGCGGATGGCGGTGTACGGCACCGTCGTGAAATCCGCGTGGTCGGCGTGCGATCCAGTGTGTGTCAGATGTAGTTCGTTGTCGACGGGCACGCCGTGGCCGACGTAGTAGAACAGCAGGAGGTCTGTCGCGTTCGCGGCAGTCAGCGCTGTAGAGAAGCTCGCGCCGTCGGGCGGGTCGAGCACGGTCGTGACATTCTGCAAACCCGTTGTGCTGCGGAGGAATTCCGCGAACTCGTCCATGCTCCGCTTGATCGACGGGAACGAGATGAAACCGGAATCCGCGCCGTACTTCGCCGCCCCGATGAGTACCGCGTACGAGCCGTCGGGGTCAGGGAGCCTCATCGAGCGCCCCGCGGACGATCTCCAGCGCCGCTCGAACCTGCGCCTCGTCGATGGCCTTGCCGCCACTGGCGTCGATCTCGGCGGTACGGCCGTTGCGGGTGGTCAATTTCAGCTTGAGATTCGGTTTGCGGATCTGCAACCAGGCCGTGACGCACGCTGACACCGCGGTCCACAGTTCCGGGGAGTCGAGCACCAGCCGGATGATCTCCTCGGCGCCGAGGGTGTCCGCGCCGGGTTCGCCGCGGACGACACCCTTACCCGCGGAAAGCATGTCGTCGTCCTCGATGATGGCCGAGTACAGCGAATGCAATTCCTCGACATCGTCATCGGATGCGGTCACGGCGACCAGTAATTCCACGGTCACGTCCTTCCCCTTGGCACACACAGCCGGACATCTGGATGCGTGCGGAAAGTCTGTCACGGCGCTGCTCGGTGGCGCAGCGCGATCAAGATCGTGGCGAGCTGATCGTTGCCCAGTCGTGTCGAACGGAATGGCGGCAAATATCAATCGATCGGAATAACTGTGGCAATGCTCTCGTGTGTCGCAACGAAATCGCTTGTGAGACAGCGCACATCGGCTGGGCGAGGGCGGTTGACAGGTTGTGGCGCACCCGAGCGCGGGGTATAGGGGGCTGGCGGGCGCGCGAAAGCTGGCGCACTCTTGATCTATGGCGTAGGTCGGCTGATCTGCGGTGGTTTGGGCAGGGGTGTGGTCGCGTGAGAACGAAGCAGCGCGTCGAGCGGGCGTGCGGGCGTCGGGCGATGCTCGCCGAGTTGGGGCTGGCGGACAGTCGCGTCACGGACACCCGGACGTCGGACGGATCGGCGGTCGGTGGGTCGGCGGCGGGATACGGCTGTACATGTCCGGAATGCGCCGCTGCGCAGTGGGATATCCAGCGGCTCAAGTATTGGCTCTGCGGCAGACTCGCCGCCTACGGGGCGGATATGGCCGAGGTGGACCGGCGCGTCGGTGACATACCGGTGGATGTGCTGTGGCGGGCAGGGGAGCGGCAGTTCGCCATCGAGGTGCGCACCGGACCGCTGGATCGTGAATCGGCGCAGCACCATACGGCTCGGCTGCGCTCCTCCGGCTGTGACGGTGTGCTGTGGCTGTGCCCGCCCGGCTACTGGGTTACGCACCTGCCCGCGCTGAGCATCGTGGACTTCGCGCCGCCCGCCTGCGACTACCGGACCGACTTGGGGATGTTGGACGCCTCGACCAGCGCGGTCGTCATGCCACGCCGCGAACCATACGAGCTGCGCGATTTTCTGCACAGCTGGGTGCGGGGCGAGATCGCGTGGGGCTACCGCGATGTGATGACAGGAGGATGGGCCACCGTGACCGACTGGGAACACCACACCAGAACGCAGACTGCTGTTATCGCCCGGCAGCGCCAGGAGTTGGTCAACCAACGCACCACCCTGGCCGTGTCCCGAAAAACCGTGCGGGACAAGCAGAAGCAGATCATGAAGCTCACCACCCGCCTGGAACGCGCCGAGGAGTCCGCGCAGGAACGTGCGGATTCACTGGCCGAGGTCAAGCGCAAGCTCGACGATCATCACCGCATCGACACCTCGCTGCGCGCCAATATCGTCAGCCTGCAGAAGGCGATCGGCCACTGGCAGCTGATAACCTATTGCGCGATGATGCTGATCGTCACGTTCGTAGCGGGGGCGATGTTCGTGCGCTGAGGTGGTCAGCGACCGCCGGTCAAACGGAACGGTGCACGGTCCCAACGCCATTCGTTGCGTAGCACCAGTGCGACGAGGTCGAGCAGTTCCAGCTCGACCTCCCCGCGCAACTGTTGCAACGCGGGCCAATACACCGGTCCGCGCTCGACCAGCTCCCACAGTCGGCTCTCGGCCTGCGCATTCACCTTGCGCCGCAACAGATCCGGGATGCCGAGCCGGCTGCCGGTCCACCCGAGCCAGCCCCATCCGTTGGCATGCGCATGCGCGCGACCCGCGGTGGACTTGATCCGATTGATATGGAAGCCAACATGTCCCAGCGGCTCGACATCGATCAGGATGACCCGGCCATCGGCCAGCCGAGCGGCGATGCTGGGGTGGAAGATCCGTTCCGCGCCGTCTATCGCATAGGCGACCGCTCTCGGCTGCTCCTGGAAGGTTTCGACCAGATCGCTCGCGTTCAACGTCCGTAGCAGCCGAGCCTCCAACGCGGAGTCGAATCCGACATCGCGCCCGACCTTGCTCAGGTAGAACCGCCCACGCCCTTCGTCATCCCCGTCGACGGTGCGCGCCGATTCGATCGGCAGGGGAGCGGGGCCTTGCCCGGAGCCCGGCCAATCGACCTGTGCGAGCCAGGAGTTCACCTCGCCGGTCGCCAATGGCTCCGCATTGTGCAGCTTCGCCAATCGCCGATTTGTCTTCTTCTGCCAGGCCATGATCCGCTGCATGACGAATCCGGCGACTCGCTTCGCATCCTCACCCGCATGCCCCGCCAACCGCAGTTTCAGATACGACAGTTCATTGGCGGCCAGGTCGGTGTCGGTCGCATACGTCTCCACCAGCAACGCCCGTACCAACTGCTGATCCCGCGTCCCGACCGGATACCGTGCCGCGAATACCTCCGCCGCCCGATGCCTACTCAACTGCGCCTCCCGCAGGATCTGCGCCACTGCCCGGGTGTGCAGCTGCCGAACCCGATCCCGCGACACGTCGTAGCGCGCCCCGATCCGCGCCAACGTCTCCGGTGGCTCCCCGCTCACCCCCAGCCGAAACCCCACGATCTCCGCATCCCGCCGCTTGCGATCCCCCCGCATCTCGATCAATTCGCCGAGCAGCTCATTGATCTCCTCGAGCTCGAACGACACATCCCCCGCGATATCGTCGAGCAGTTCGGGATCCGCCTCGTCGACGGCCCGATCCGGCCCAGTGCTCTCGCTAGCCGTCACCCTGCACCCCTGACCCCGACTCGACATGTGTGCCAAAGCCTAATCCGGCCCACCGACAACCCGGCTCATCCGCCGGTCGGACGCCGACCGGCGTCGAGATATCGAGCACGCAGCCGAGAAGTTCAAGGACGAGGCCGTGCGGGCGATGAGCGGTGTGAAGGGCACGATGGGGCGCGGTCCTGACCGTTGACCAAGAAGCCCGGGCCTTCTTCTGTGTCGGCCGAGGTTTACATCGCCGTGTCGGCCACCGCCGATATTCGATGATCGCCCGCGGAAAATCGGTTCTAAGCTGACCAGGTGGGCCGTTTCCGCAGTAACGCCATCGCGGCGCTGTGGATCATCGTCGCGGCGGTCGCGTATTTTCTGGCCGCCGAGGTAGGTTTGCGCATGGCCTTGGTCAGCGACCAGGTCACGCCGCTGTGGCCGCCGACCGGCGTTGCGCTGGCATGTCTGTTCTTGCTCGGGTTGCGTGCGTGGCTGGGAATTACCGTCGGCGCGTTAGCGGTCAATGCCCTGATCGGGCCGAATCTGCCTGCCGTCCTGATGATCGCCGTCGGGAATACCGCTGCCCCCGTGGTTGCCTACCTCTTGCTCAAACGGGTCCGGTTCCGCAGCGATTTCAACACTGTCCGCGACGCACTCGAGCTGGTCTTCCTCGGTGCCCTCGCGGCGATGTTGATCAGCGCGACGGTCGGCAGCGTGACACTGGTCGTGGCCGGTGCGGTTCCCGCACGCGGTTTTTGGGGGACCTGGTCGGTGTGGTGGACCGGTGATGCGATGGGTGTCCTGCTGATCGCACCGCTCATCCTCGTCGCCGCACGAGCCCGAAGACCGAAGGTCCTCGAGCCGTTACGAGTGCTCGAGGCTACGGTCCTTGCGGTCGGGACATTCCTCGTCGCGGTATCGGCCACGGCGGTGTCGGCGAATCTGCTCTTCTTGGTCTTCCCGTTCCTGATCTGGGCCGCGATGCGGTTCCACCTCGCCGGGGCGCTACCGTGCGCGCTGATCGCATCAATCGTCGCCATCTTCGCCGCCGCCCGCAACTGGCCCGCCTTCGCCGGACTCGACCTCACCACGAAAATGATCACCCTGCAGGCATTCAACGGCTCGGTCGCCCTCACCGCCCTCCTCTACGCGACCATCACCGCCCAACGCGACCGCGCCCGCAAAGTCGTCGACGACACCTGCGCCGAACTCGCCCGAACAGTGCTCATGATCAGCCAGGGCCGCCCCTTGACAGGCGTCGTCGACACGGCCCATCGACTCCAGTCCCAACACCCCCATCGGCCACCGCCCCCGCAGGAGTGACCTCCGTCATCGCTCCCGAACCGGGGCGAGAATTGCCGCGGCTCACAGCCATGCGGCAATCGCACAATTCGTTGACAACGCCGCCACCTTGGGCGCAAATCTGGTACGAAAACAAGAAAACCCCGGTGAAAACCGGGGTTGACCTGCAGAGACGGTGGTGCGCGATACTGGGATTGAACCAGTGACCTCTTCCGTGTCAGGGAAGCGCTCTCCCGCTGAGCTAATCGCGCGAGGTGGAGACGGGAATCGAACCCGTGTGCACGGCTTTGCAGGCCGTTGCCTCACCACTCGGCCACTCCACCGTGCGAAGGGGGAAGGCTTGAATACTGCCTGGCCCTACTCCTCGAGCGGATGACGGGATTCGAACCCGCGACCCTCACCTTGGCAAGGTGATGCGCTACCAGCTGCGCTACATCCGCATTTGCATCTCCGGCGGGCTTGCTGCCCTCCGTGGTGCGAGACAGAACATTAGCCGACGTTCGCCGCAACCTACAAATCCGCTGGTAGAACGGCCCGAACTGGAATTACATACGTGTTGTTCGGGTCCGGTGACCGGGCGCCCTCAGGCGAAGTCGCCCGATTCGCCCGTGAGGTCTTGTGGTGTGGGGTCCTGGCCGTGCAGTACCTGCCCGCTTATGTGAAGCTCTGGCTGCCGTGATGACAGACGGTGGATGTGGCGCCCGATGCGCGGGATGTCTGGTCAGCGGAGGCGTCGTCGTCTATTCGGCGTTGGCCTGTACGGAATTACCAAGTGGGATGCGAATCTCGGCATGTCGAGCGGTCGATGATCTGGATCGCTCGGCTGCGGGACATGTGACGCGCTGTCGGAGTGAACGGATCGACAGCACGACCACCCCGGTCGAAGCATCGGACCCGCTGGGAACCTTGGGAATTCGCGCGCTTGGGCCCGAACGGTCGGGGGCGAACCGCGCAATCCGGCACCTGCGGGTGCCGATTTGGTGGGACGCCGGTAGTGCGTGCTAAGGTTCCATCTCGTTCGAACGGCCACTCCGGCCCCGGTCGAACACCAACTTCGGTCCCATAGCTCAGCGGGAGAGCGTCCGCCTCACACGCGGAAGGTCGCTGGTTCGAAACCAGCTGGGACCACGGTTCGACCCGTAGACCTGGTTACCGGCTGCGACCAACGCCCGAACCCACGGGCCGTGATCGGTCTCGATGCACACCAGCACTTGCCCGGGATCGGAATCCTCCGGCAAGAACCGGGCGATCAGCTCATACAAACGCGCCATGCCATCGATGCCCTCGGGCCCTCTGGCTGCCTTCGGCGTGCGGCCTTGCTCGTCCTGCACCTCCACACCATGGTGGTCCTGCGCCCAGTCGTCTCCGACGAACAGCACTCAACGCTCCTGAATCTGCCGTTGTTCGATTGTGAGCAGCCCGCGGGAGACCCAGCGCCCTAATGGGCCAGTGCTCGCGCCAATCATGTTGGCGGGCACGACATCCCATAAGTCGTCCGCTCCCGGCCGCCGACAGGGGCACGGTCTGACACCAGAACTCGAGGGTTCAGGCTCTGACGAAGTGCTCACCTACTGGGGCTACAGGCGCTGAGCGTGCCCTACTGGCTGGCCCGGCAGCTCCCATCAGGGTGACGGGCTGAGGTTGTCCATGATCAGGCCGAGAGTGAACGCGAACCGGTCGGGACCGGTGCCGGAGGTCAGCTCGGCGGCATAGCGCCGGGTCTGCGGAAACGTGTCGGCGGGCAGCGCGGTGAACCGGCGCACCAGCTCCGCACGGCTGACGACCCACTCCTGATCCGGGTGTTTCCGCCGATTCTGGACCAGCGACTGCTCTAGGGCGTAGGCGCTGACGTAGAGGGACAGCGCGTCCAGCACCCAGGCGGCGGTCCGCGGTTCGATTCCGCCCGCGAGCAGAATCGCGAACATCCCCTCCCTGACCCGCAGCGCCTCGAGGTTGGTGGGGACCATGGCCAGTGCGGCGCGCGAGACCCCGGGATATTTCAGGTACTGGTCGCGGATCTGGGTGAACACGTCGAGGAGCTGCCTGCGCCACGTGGCCGGGTCCGGTTCGGGAAGCGCGATCTCGGCGCTGAGCCTGCCGACCAGCAGATCGTCGATGTCGTCCTTGTTGACGATGTGTGCGTACAGCGACGAGGGCCCGGTGCCGAGCACTGCGGCGACCCGGCGGATGGTCAGCGCGTCGTAACCCTCGGTGGCGACGACCTCCAGCGCGGCATCGGTGATCCGGGCGACCGTGATGGGCTCCTTGCGGGGTGAGGACGCCGCGACGTCCTCGGTGGACTGGGCGTGACGAGCCGCTCGGCGTTGTCGGGGATCGGCGGGCATGCCGGCCACTATAGCTTGACACGAACTTAGTTCGTCAAGTAGAACTTAGCTCGTCAATGTAGAACTTAGTTCGTCTGGAGTGTGTGATGCGAGTTTCCGTCGCCGGAGCCGGTCTTGGTGGCCTGTGTCTGGCACAGGGCCTGCGCGGGGCCGGGATCGAGGCCGAGGTGTACGAGCGGGACCCGGCGATCACCGCCCGGTTCCAGGGCTACCGGCTGGTGCTGAACCCGGTGGGCTTCGAGGCGCTGCGCGGCTGCCTGCCGCAGCGCTGGCACCCGCTGCTGGACGCCATTGTCGGCGACGCCTACGGCGAGCGGCTGATCCTGGACCCGCAGCTCAACCAGGTCGGTGAGCTCGGCCCCGCCCGGACCGGGATCGTGGTCGACCGGCACGTGCTCCGCAACCTGCTGCTCACCGGCCTGACGGTGCACACCGGGGCCGCGCTGACCGGCTACGACCTGCTGGCGGACGGCCAGGTCGAAGCGCGGTTCGCCGACCGCGACCCGGTAACGGCAGACCTGCTCGTCGGCGCCGACGGCGTCGGCTCCGCCGTCCGATCGGTGCTGTCCCCGCAGACCACCCCGACCGACACCGGGGTCCGGTTCGTCATCGGCCGCACACCGCTGACCGAGCAGTTTGCCGGACTGTCTCGGGCGTTCGGTTCGAAGATCGCCGGAGACGGGGTGAGCCTGCTGCTCGGCGCGATGCGCTTCCGTACCCCGCCGAAGGAGGCGGCCGAGGCGCTGGCACCCGAGGTGACCCTGCCCGATATCCGCGACTACGTGCGCTGGGCCATGATCCTGCCGCCGAACGGCTCGCTCGGCGCCGCGACCCCACAGGAGGCCGTGCTGTCCAGGATGCCGGGCTGGCACCCGGACCTGCGGGCGCTGATCGAACAGGGCGATCCGGACAACAGCACCCTGCTCTCCATCCGGGTGGTCGAGCCCGGCGAACGCTGGGCGGCCGGTCCGGTCACGCTGCTCGGCGACGCCATCCACGCCACCTCACCGACCGGAGGCAACGGCGCCAACACCGCCCTGCGCGACGCCGACCTGCTCCGCCGCTGCCTCACCGGAGGCCGCGACCTCCTCGCCGCGGTCGGCGACTACGAGCACCAGATGTTCGAATACGGCGCCGAGGCCGTCCGGTTCAGCCTCGAGGCGCTGCCCGCCATCGTCCCGCAGGCAGAACCGGCCTGACACAAACCGTGAAAGCCCGGCTTCCTGCTCGTTACCGGGATAGAGATCGTTCGTCAGGTCGGGTGAGGCACCCGTCCGGTGATCCACGGCGATCGGAATGACGACGGGAAGACCTCAATGCCCCGGAACGGCTTCAATGCGGATCACCACCGAAAAGGTCAGCGCCACACATCTTCTCGATCACCTTCCGGCCGACACCCAACCTGTACGGCCGAAGAGCGACGGGCACAGATCCGCGTCAGGCAAGAGCATTGCCAGCGCCGTTACCGCCAGTACTGAGCCACCAACGCCGAGAAAGGTCCCGACCATGAAGGTCTATGCCGCCCTGGACCCGCGTCTACCGCTGGCCGACGTCCCGTCCGTCGTACGACGAATGGAAGAACTGGGATTCGACGGAATCCATATTCCCGAAACGATCCACGACTCGTTCGCCGTCGCGCTCTTGGCGGCTGAACACACCACCCGGCTTACCGTGCGCACGGCGATCACGCTGGCCTTCGTCCGCAGCCCCACACTGGTGGCCTACAACGCCTGGGATCTGGCGAGATTCTCCGGTGGCCGCTTCGAACTGGGCCTCGGAACCCAAATCCGGCAGAACATCGAAGACCGGTTCGGGATGCCCTGGTCCGAACCCGTTGCCCGACTCGACGAATACCTGCGGATCCTCCGGGAGTTGTTCACCGCCTTCGCCTCTGGTGGATCAATCCACCACGAAGGCCACTATTACCGATTGACCCGGATGCAGCCGTATTTCAATCCCGGTCCGGACGAAACGACCCCACCACCGCCGATATTCCTCGGTGCAGTCAACTCTCGGATGTGCCGCCTCGCGGGGCGCGAAGCGGACGGTGTGATCACCCATTCCACCAACTCCGATCCCGACTACCTGCGGGACATCGTGCGCCCCGCGCTCCGGACGGGCGCCATGGAAAGCTCACGACCGTCACCACCGATCATCTCCGCGATCGCGATCGCCACCGGCGCTGATCAGACCGCGGTGAAACGCGAACGGGAACGGATGCGTCGGCTGCTCGCATTCCTGTACTCGACCCCGTCCTATCGCCCCGCGCTCGACCGGCTCGGATTATCGCATCTGTTCGACAGTCTGAGAACAATGGCGAAGACTGAGCGCTGGGCGCAAGCCCACACCATCCTGACCGACGATATCCTCGACAGCCTCCTCATCTGCGGTGACTACGACGCACTGCCCGAACTCATATCCGCGCGCTACGCGGGCGTCGTCGACGGCATCGTGATACCCGCGTCGACCCCTGGTAGTTCGGACGCTCGCTTCAAGATCGCAATCGAATCCCTCCGCGGACTATGACGGCTCGGATTGATTAGCGTTAGGCCTACCAGGAAAAGTGGCCATGACCAGCATATCGTTGGTGCAGGGCCATTCCTTTGGTCGAGGACTGTAGCCAATTCTGTAGCCTATGAACCAATCCCACGGCCGAGGCGGTCAGCACCGCGCGGTCCCGTCAGGCCGGGCCACTCGCGTCTGCGCTCTCCGAGCGCTCCGGCCACCGCGTTGAATGCCACCATCTTGGCCACCGGCAAGACCAGTACGGTGCGTGCGAGAGTGATTCGCTGACGGCGTGAACCCGCACTTCAACCAATCCATCACCGGGTGTCCGTCTCGTTCACGGTTACCGCGGTTTGCTGAAGTAGGGTCCCGGCAACCGATCCTGATCCGAGTGTTCGTCTCGTTCGGATACTTCGGAGGGCACCCGTGGTAGGCAGGGTTGTAGGCGAGATTCGAGTCCAGAAGGTTCACAGAGGAGACAGGCGACGGGCCCTACATGATCATGCACCGAGACGGCGGTGTGGATCAGCTGACACGACCGTGCGGTCGGGCGGGTGCGCCGACGTCAGCGCGTGCCGTGGTGATCGTGGCCGTGGCCGCTGACCGAGCGTCGTCGACGGTTCGTCGGCCGAGCCCACATGCGGTGGCTACCCCGTGTGCGGCACGGCCCGAGGCCTGCTCGAACAGTCTCAGCGCGCGGATGCTGTCGTCGACATCGTCGGGAGAGACGACACCGGCGATCAATTGCCAGCCGGGATCGAGTCGCCGCAGCGGGCGGTAGAACGCTGGATCCAACGATGCCGAATCGGCACCGTAGGCGCAGGGGATATGCACGACTGGCAGGGGCACTCCGCGTTTGCGCAGCAGCCGGGAAAGGTGGCCGAGCAGGTTCACCGGCGGAGTCAAGCCGCGGGGGGTGAGCAGGTTCTTGTGCTCGTAGTCGCCGTAGCACAGGTGCAGGGTTGTCGTCGCGCCGATCTCGTGGGTACGGACGAGAAATCCGCTGAGCTGGCGTGCCAGCAGCGGACCCAGTGACCACTGCGCCCGCAGTTGCTCGGCCTTGACCATACCGAGGGTTGCGATCGGTGATTCCACCTGCCACACAACGCGATCGCCGTACCGAGCGGTCACCTCGGACATCTCTTGCAGCACGGCGTCGATGAATACGGGCAGATGCCGGAGAGCCGTGACGACCACACCGAGGTTGCGGACCGCAGGCCCCACAGGTAGGCCGAGCGAGACCGCCGCGCCGGCAAAAACGAACAGGGCCAGATCCAATGGGTTGGGCTGGCTGATCTGAACTCGCTTATCCGCCAGCTCCGGACGGCTGTGCTGCAGCGACTCGAACTCCGAGACGATCGCACCGATGCGCTCGACGCGCCCCATCGCCACATCGCGTGGTTCGAGGTTGTGGCCGGGTCGGACGCCATAGCTGCGCATATCGCCGTAGTCGGCGTAGTCGCCCGCGCGGACGATGCGGAATGCGTCGCGTGCTTCGAGGTCACGCAGATAGGCGACGACCCAGTCCGCATCGAGGTCGCGCGGCACTGCGGTCAGTGGCCAGCCGGCACTCTGGTCGGCGAACCATTCCAACACTTCTCGATCACTGGTCATCAGGGCCTCGGGCAAGCTACCGACGAAATGTGCGTATCTGGTCATAGCGGCTCCTTCGACCGACCGCAGGCAGCCGTCAGGCATACTTCGACGACGCATATCCTGTGGCGCACTGCGTGAACGATCCGCATCGTATGCCCGTCCACCTGCGGCGGACTCACCACTGGCGGGGAGCCGAAACGCCTGCGTAGTCGTCGGCTGATCCTCTGTTGTTACGAACCGCGGCGAACACCGGGATCGCTCGCATCCAGCACGCGATGTCTTGCGCCAACCTCTTGGCGGGATCTTCGTGGTCACAAGGTTGACGCCACGGCTGGCGAGATCGCTCACGACCACTCGGTAAAGCCGATGTGCGGATAGTCGGGCGTATCGGTTGTCCTGGAAGCGATTTGATGCAACTGCCCGGACGCAGGTGTCACCGACCGGGAGGAACGCATGAATCGAGCCCGACTCCCACGCCATCCCGGGATGGGGCTCAACTGTGTCGACCCGACCTGTTCGTGGCGTCGTCCGGCACGTTCGCGGTGAGAACAGCGAGCAGGTCTGCGGCGCTGTCGGCCAGGAGTTGGGTGTGGTCGGCGTTCTCGTCGGACATCCACCGCCGACCGGCCTGGCCGAGTATGGCCATACCGGCGTCGGTGGCCAGCCGCGCTGCCTCAGTCCCGACGCCGCGGCGCTCCAGCGCAGAGGTCAGGGCCTGCGACAGATCGGCGAGTTTGATCAGTTCGCGTTCCCGCAGTGGCGGATTGGCGTCGATCACCGCGGATCGCTCCCGCAGGAACTCGCGGGGGCGGATCACCTCCGGCGTCTTGCTGAACGCTGCGATCAGCATGGTCAGCGGGTCCGCGCCCGCGGGGACGGCTTCGATGGCGGCGACGAAGCATTTCTCGAGTTCCTCGCCGCCGCTGAACAACACCTCGCGCTTGTCGGTGAACCAGCGGTAGAAGGACCGCTCGGTAAGGCCCGCGCGCTTGGCGATCTGCGCGACCGTCGTGCGGTCGTAGCCCTGTTCGGTGAACAGATCCAGCGCGGCCCGTTCCAGGCGACCGCGCGTATTGCCTTCCCATCGTGCCATGACCCCAAGCATAGTGACGGCAGATGCTGTCGTCAGCTACGGTGAGTGATGACAGCACCTGCTGTCACTATCGAGGAGACACCATGCGCACCCTTCGCTTCCACGAGTACGGATCCCCGCTGGACGTCGTGCAGCTCGACGACGCCGAAACTCCCACCCCCGGCCCGGGTCAGATCCGGGTGGCCGTGCAGGCGTGCGGGCTGAACCCTGCCGACTGGGCACTGTGCAACGGCCTGTTCGCCGGAACCCTTCCCCGCGGTATCGGACTCGAGGTATCCGGCATCGTCGATGCGATCGGCTCCGGCGTGACCGGCGTCGCGGTCGGTGAGCCGGTTCTCGGCCCCGCGCCGTTCCGGGAGGCGATGGCTGGCGCGTCCGACTACGCCGTTCTGGACAGCTGGTTCCCCCGTCCGCCGGGCCTCGATCCGATCAGCGCCGCCGCGCTGCCGATGGCGGTCGAGACAGCCCATCATGGCCTGGCCGGCCTCGGCGTCCCCGAGCTGGCAGACGATATCACCGTGCTTGTGAACGGCGCTGGAACCACCGTCGGATACGCCGCGGTGCAGATGGCGCTCCAGCGCGGAGCCCGGGTCATCGCCACTGCCGGAAAGACCTATGCCGACGCATTGCGCGCACGGGGCGCCCGGGTCACCGCTTACGGTGAGGGCATGGCCGAGCGGGTCCTGGAGCTGGCCGGTGGGCGAGTCGACCTCGCCCTCGACACGGCGCCACAAAGCAACTCCCTGCCCGAGGTCATCCGCACGGTCGGCAAACCGGCAGACGTGCTGACCATCAGCGACTTCACCGCGGCCCACGAACTGGGCGTGCGCACCCAGTTCAGCGAGAACGCACCCCAGGACCTCGGCCCCGTGCTGGGCGACTACGCACGGTTGGCGGCCGAGGGCAAGTTCACGGTGCCGGTCGCGCGAACCTTCCCACTGGAGGACTGGCGCGCGGCGGCGGAACTGAGCCTGTCCGGCCGACCCGGCGGCAAACTGGTCCTTCGCATGGTATGAGCACAATGACGTGGCCTGAGCCGACCGGGGGCTGAAAATCTCCCCGGCCTGTGCGAGTCCCGCTGTCATTCGGCCCGATCGGCGCACCATCCACCTGAAGTCGGATTTCGTCGCAGGTCTGGGTCGGGTTTTCGGCCCGGCCCCGCGAGCGGACTCGCGAGGGGGGTGAGCTCGACTTCAGGAGAGGCATCAGGGGATCTGGGCCTCGATGTGGGCAAGTTGGGCGGCGAGGATCTCCTCGAACGCAGCGCGCCGGTCTGCTCCCAGGGGGCGGATGTCGCGGGCGAAGTGGGCCAAGGCGGGAAAGCGCTCCGGGTCGGCGCCGAGTACCGCGACGCGGAAGAACTCCATGCCCTGTTCGTATTCGTCGGGGTTGATGGTACCGATCCCGGCATCGGCGGAGATCAGCGCGGCGAGCAGGATCACGAAGCGGTGATATCGCACCGGGACCTCTTCGTCGGGCAGGCCCGACGCGCGGAGGGCTTGTAGCAGCTCTTCCATGAACAAACGAGATCCGCTGCCGCTGGACGCATAACGTCCCCACACCACGGCGAGTTGAGGTTGCTCGCCGAAGGCCGCGTGCAGGCGCAGGGCCAAGGCGATGACGCGCTGCTTCCAGTCGCCCTCGGGGCGGTAGTCGTCCATGGCGGCCAGCATGATCCGGTCCACCACCGCCCGCAGCAATTCGGTCTTGTTGCGGAAATGCCGGTACAGGCTGGAGGAATCGGTACCCAGCGCTGCGGCGAGCTTACGAACGCTGAACGACTCGGCGTCGCTCGTGCGCAGCAGCTCCGCCGCCGTATCCAGGATCTCCTCGGTCTCCCATCGCCTGCGGCCAGTCATCTTGCCCCTTTCGTTAGTCCCAACCTAGTCTATGCACTTGCTGTTGCACGCACCGCGTGCATAATGAGTTTGAACGCGATGACGCCCGGCATCCCGCCGGCAGGGAGAAGGAGACATGAGCGAGATCAGCACTGCGACAAGGCCATTGGAGCCGGACTTCTCGGCGATAACGACCGAGGAACTGCTCGCCTACCGCGACGCAGAAAATCGCTGGCGGATGTCCAGCGCGGCGCGGGAGATTCTCGGTGAACCGGATCCCGGCGCCGCGGTCCGCTGGCAGCAGGTGAGGCTGCCCGGCCGCGACCTACCGGTCCGGGTGTACCGGCCGGTGCTGACGGAAGTCGGCGAAGCCTCCCACACCGGCCTGCCGCTCGTGATCCATGTGCACGGAGGCGGATTCGTGGGCACAGCAGGGCAGTGCGATTGGACCAACAGCCACCTCGCTGCCCGGCTGCCTGCCGTCGTCGTCTCGGTCGAGCACCGCCTCCTCGCCCCGGGCGGCCCGCTCGCGAACGCCGCCGCCGACGGCTGGGACGTGCTCGACCACGTGGTGCGGCATGCGGTGCGGTGGGACATCGATCCGGCGCGCACTGCCGTCTTCGGAGAGAGTTGCGGCGCGCTGATCACCGCCTTGACGGCCATCCGGGCCAGGCAGGCCAGAGTGGAACTCAGAGCGCAGGTACTGGTGAACCCCGCGCTCGATGTGACCGAGACGATGTTCGACTACGCCTCGATCGACGAGTACGCATCCAGCCCGACCCTGTCGCTTCCAGCATTGCGACTCTTCCAGCGGCTCGCTGTACCGTCTGGAACCGACGCCCGGGTGCTATCGCCGTTGTACGCGCCGGATCTGAGCGGGCTAGCCCCGGCACTCGTGGTGGTTCCCACCCAGGACGCGGTCGCCGACCATGGCCGCCGCTACGCCGAGCGACTGCGTGTGGCCGGGACTTCCGTGCAACTCACCGAGTACTCGGAAGCGAGACATGCCTTCCTCACCCTGCCGGGCGTGGAACCACAGGCCGAGGCTGCTCAGGCGGAGATCGTCGCCTTCCTCCGAGCGGCGCTGGCGAAGCCCTGACGACTGAGCGCTTCGAGTATGCGAATGACCCAGCCGCGACCCAATGGGCTGACCCACACTGAACTGATGAAGGGATGGCGCAGGGCCGGGGTACGGGAGGGCATGTCCGTGATCATGCACTCGTCTCTGTCCAGCATCGGCCGCGTCGACGGCGGAGCCGCCACCGTGATCGCATGTCTGCGCTCCGCGCTCGGCCCGGCCGGAACACTCGTCACCCCCACCTTCACTTGGCAGGTCGCCGATCCCAACCTCGATCACGCCGGTGTCCCCGACTCCGCGGTGATCGAACGGCGCGCGGCCGTGCCCACTTTCCATCCTGGCCTACCATCCACCGGCATGGGCGCCGTCCCCGAACTACTGCGTTGCTTGCCCGGGAGCGTGCGTAGCTCGCATCCGCAGGCGTCCGTCGCCGCGATCGGCGCTCGGGCAGCGGAGATCGTTCGCCGCCAGACGCTCGGATTCGCGGTCGGTCGCACCTCGCCGTTCGGCCGTCTATACGACCTGGGGGGCCACATTCTCCTCGTGGGGGTTGGCCATGACCGCAACACCTTCCTGCACTACGCCGAAACACTGACACCCAACCCGCGCTTGAAGGTGCGTCGCTTCCCCCGGGACCTCGCCGGCGAGCGGGTGTGGGTCGAGACGCTCGACGTGGGCAACGACAATGGGAGGTACTTCCCCGTGATCGGTCGCGAATTCGAGGAGCGAGCCGGCATCGAGGAGGTCGTGGTCGGCGCCGCCCGATGTCGACTGATCCCGGTCCAGCCGCTGGTCTCCTTCGCGGTTCGACGTCTCACCGACTTACTCGACGCGGACCGACAGAACCGATAGCCGAACTCATCCAATCTGCAAGTCTCGACCCATACTTGCGGCGGCGGGCAGTCACCGCCCGTCTCCAAAGGAACACATGAGAATGCCGCATACCGAGCGCTTTCTGCTGGTCCCGACAGGACGTGGCCGGGTTCGATGTTCGACCGCCGACCACGCCTGTCCGTGACGAGCGTCGGCAACTATGGAATCGTCGACACGAAACCGCAGGTTACGGCCTCGATTCCGTGCCGACCGTCAGAAGCTGACGACTCATGTGGGTTTTGGGTCGGTCTGGTTGCGCTGGGGCTGGCCGCCGCTGCGCGCGGGGTGTCGATCGGGATCGGTGGGCGCTACCGCAGTTGGTCGCGGCGGCGTGTCAGGTAGGCGGTCTGAGCGGTGTTGCCCGCCAGCTCGATTGCTTTGTCGTAGGCCGCGCGTGACTGCTGACTTCGGCCCAGCCTGCGCAGCAGGTCGGCGCGGGTGGCGTGGTAGCCGTGATAGCCGGTCAGCTTGTCCTCGAGGCGGTCGACGGCGGCCAGTGCCACTTCCGGTCCGTCGAGCTCGGCGACCGCGATGGCCTGGTTGAGGGCGATCATCGGCGAGGGGTCTAGGCGGACCAGTTGGTCGTAGAGGGCGGCGACCTGCGACCAGTCGGTGTCGCGTACGTCGTGGGCGGAAGTGTGCACGGCGTTGATCGCGGCGAGGATCTGGTAGCGGCCCG
This sequence comes from Nocardia sp. CA-107356, assembly GCF_050946365.1. Lineage (NCBI taxonomy): Bacteria > Bacillati > Actinomycetota > Actinomycetes > Mycobacteriales > Nocardiaceae > Nocardia > Nocardia sp. CA-107356. Next base: position 3,397,243 of record NZ_CP191992.1, read on the forward strand.
GAGCCACGCCGGCGGCGGCAGCGGCGAGGCGCTCGCGCACCAGCCGGTGCCCCTCGGCGATCAGCGTCGCGTCCCAGGCCCCACGGTCCTGCTCGTCGAGGGTGACCAGTTCGCCGCTGGCCGAGACCCGAGCGGTGCGGCGGGCCTCGATGAGCAGCATCAGCGCCAGTAGCCCGGCAACCTCACCGTCCTCCGGCAGCAGCGCACGGACCAGGCGAGTGAGCCGGATCGCCTCGGCGGTCAGGTCGTGACGCACCGGATCGGTGTCGGGGCCGGTCGCCAGGTAGCCCTCGTTGAAGACCAGGAACAGGACGGTCAGCACGCCGCTGACGCGTGCTGGGAGATCCTGCGCGGCGGGCACCCGATAGGGGATGCGAGCCGCCTTGATCTTGGCCTTCGCGCGGGTGATCCGCTGCTCCAAGGTGGTCTCCCGCACCAGGAAGGCGCGGGCGATCTCGGGCACGGTCAGACCGCCGAGCATGCGCAGTGTCAGCGCCACGCGGGCTTGCATCGCCAGCGCCGGGTGGCAGCAGGTGAAGATCAGCCGGAGCCGGTCGTCGTCGATGGCGGCGAGGGGCTCGGGTGGGTCGTCGTCGTACATCATCTGAGCCTCCTTGTGCTTGTCGTCGCGCTTGTTCTCGCGTCGGATCCGGTCGATGGCCTTGCGGTTGGCGGTGGTGGTCAGCCAGGCGCCGGGGTTGGGGGGTACGCCGTCGGCCGGCCACCGCTCGACGGCGGTCGCGAACGCCTCGGCCGCGGCCTCCTCGGCGATATCGAGGTCACCGAAACGCCTGGTCAGGGCGGCCACCACCCGCGCCCACTCCGAGTGGTGGGCCCAGGTGATCGCCTCCTCGACGTCGCTCACTGGAACGGCCGCACCTCGATCTTCCGATCGCAGACCTTCGACGCCTCGGTGGCGAGCTCGAGCGCCGCATCCAGATCGGGGGCCTCCCACACCCAGACGCCGGCGAGGTACTCCTTCGACTCCACGAAAGGCCCATCGCTGAACACCGCCTGCTCGCCCCGGTTGTCGATGACCGTGGCCGCGTCGGTGTCCGCGAGTCCGCCCGCGAAAACCCAGTAGCCCTCGGCGATCAGTCGTTCGTTGAACGCGCTGATGGCAGGCTGCCGGTCCGTGCTGCCGGGATTGCTCTTGTCGTCGATCACGGAAACCAGGTACTGCATCTGAAGATCATCTCCTTTGGTGTCAAGACAGTGTGGTGCCGGTCAGGTGCGTCACTTTCCCGCGTACTGCGGGCGCCCGCCCGGCCGGTAGACCTGGATCGTCACGCCCTTCGAGTCGACTCGCGACTCGACCGGGTCGAGCGCAAGATCCGGGCCGGCGTCCGGGAACAGCCGCGCGCCCTGGCCGAGAACCACCGGGATGGTGATCAGAGTCATCTCCTCGACCAGATCGTTCTCCAGCAGCCACCGGGTCAGGGTGCCACTGCCGTGCACCTGCAGCTCACCCCCCGGCTCGGCCTTCAGGTCCGCGATGGCGGCCGCGAGGTCGTCGGACAGGACAGTGGTGCCCGACCACGCCGGATCGGTGAGCGTGGTCGATGCCACGTACTTGGGTTGTGTGTTCAACGCCCGCATGACGGGCTCCCAGCCAGGGACATCCTGCTCCGTCAGGGACCCCCACGAGCCGGCGAACAGCTCGTAGGTCCGCCGGCCGAACAGGAACGCGTCGGCGCGCTGGTAGGTCTGATTGATGAACGCAATGGTCTCGTTGTCACCCTTCCCCAGGGCCCATCCGCCGCGCTCGAATCCGTTCCTGCGGTCCTCATCCGACGCGCCGCCGTTTCCCTGCATCACTCCATCGATGGTGACCTGAGTCATGGTCGTCAGCTTCATGATCGCGGTTCCTTTACCTTGGCGCCGCCCCTCGTGGACGGCCGCACCCCTACCACGAACACCACCGCCCCGATCCGACACCGCCTCCCAAATTTATTTCAAAGAACTTTCCGGGACACCGGTCACCACCGATCCGACAACACGACAGGCTCACAACGACAGCACTCCACCACCTCGAACGCCCGCTCCACGGTTGAGGTGGAGACTTCGTGGCCGTCGGCGCGCATGAGAGCGGCTCCTTCCTGGCTCGATGTGCTCGGGGCGTAAACCGAGCAACCCTGCCAGGAATTCTGACGCGCTGGACAGGTCAGATCGAACGTAGGTTCGATTAGCGGTAAACTAGCTGCATGGCTGTACGGACTATCTACGCCGTCGAGGGCAGGGTGGTGCCGTCCGCCCGGTGGTGCGCACCGTGCGGGGATGGGTCGCGCCGCATGCGATGCCCGACGGGGCATCCGCTGCAGCGCGGCCGGATGCTCGTCGGCTGGATCCCGTGCGTCGCGCCTGGTTGGACCGGACATCGAACCCACGACTGCCGCCGATGTAACGCCGTGGTCGATACGCCGCCCCGCGACCGGCATTGCTCATGTTGGAAAGGAGGCACGATATGGACCCGAACGTCGAACGACTGATAACTGTTGTTGTCGACACGATCCCACCCGGCAGCGACCTCACGGTCGCCGAGGTCTATCGGGCAGTCTGCGATGAAATGACCTCGCCGCCGCCGCGGGAGCGAGTCGAGCAGGTGGTCGATTTCCTGCATACGCCCGGACTCCGATACACACCCGGCGATGTCGGATGGGCGGTCGTCTTGCGGTTGCGCGACCTGGAATACCTCGCGGACCCGGCTCGGGTCAACGACGACCCGCCGCCTGATGATGACGGACCGAGATGACATCGCCGCCGCCCTTGGACCAATTCGAGTAGGTGCTCGAGTTGCCGCCGGCACACCGACCGCCGCGGAATTCGAGAGATTGCATACGGAACAGCAGTGTCCCAAACGCGGTTCCACACGTCCTGGCAGCGACCGACGACGTGCCAGTCTTCGGTCACGGCTGCGCCTGCCCGCTGTCCGCCGGGTTCGAACAGCGTGAAAGCGATACGCTCGCCGTCGAGCAGCCACCAATCGTCGATGCCGAGTTCGTCGGCGTCGATCAGGTGGTGGGAGGTAGCGCCGTCGGCGGGGCCGCCCCACAAGATGCCATGCGGGGCGTCCACCGCGTAGCTCGTCGAGTCGATATCCAATCCGAAAGTGCTCCAGTCGAATACGGTGCCGGTTGGACCGGCCTGTCGATGGTGGCGGCGCTGATATCGGTCTGCCAGGTGGTCCGGGCGTTGATATCGGTGTGCACTCCCCATACGCCTTGTAGCGTGGCGTCGACGACGATGTCGCGGCGTACGGCAACCGGTGCGGCGGTATCGATTCCGGTGATCACAGCGAGCCTTCCTGATCGGCGATCCAATGGCCGTGGATACCCGCCGGGACACGGCGGGGCAGTTCGACGCTGGCGACGGGATCCTTGCGCAGGTCGCTCGCGTCGAGGACGAGCAGCTGGGACGCATCGGCTTTCAGGTCGCTGACGATGGTCAGCAGGTAGCCGTCGTCCTCGCGGGTGCCGCCTGCGGCGGGGACGAATACCGCCTCACCGGGCATGCGGTCGGCGCCGTGGTGGAACAGTTGTCGTTCACCGGTTTCGGTATCGAACTTGATGGTGGAGTAGTCGTCATGGCCTGCGCCGGGGAAGGCGATGGAGTAGCTGTACTTGTTGACCGCCCCGGTGAAATCGTCATTGATACTGGGGAATTCGGTGACCAGATCGTCGAGCGGCGCATCGGTGGCACGGCCGGTGGCGGGATCCAGAATCCAGCGGTGGAAGGTGGAACCGGCATCGGGCGTCACTCCGTAACCGGGTGCGCCGACCCACCACTTCCACGAGTTTTCCCATGCGGCCCGGTCGTACCGCGGGCCCTCCACGACCACCCGGCCCTGGCGGTCGATATAGGCGTTGGTGACGTGCAGCAGCGCGGCCTGATCCACGTCGAACCAGGTGATCCCCGCGGGCCCGGTGCGCGGCAGCACGCCCATGCGAGCCCGGTAGTTGCTGTCCCACCGGTACGGGATGCCCGAGTGCTCCTCATGATTGAACACAACCGGGAGGTCGAGGAACACCGCGTGCTCGGCGGTGAGCGCGAAGTCGTGCATGAGCGACGGCCCCGCACCCTCGATCTGCTCGGCGCGGATGATTTCCCCCGCTGCGGAGGCCACGTAGTAGGTCAGGTGCGGTGGGAACGGGCTGTAGCTGAAGAAGTGCAGTTCACCGGTGACCGGATCCTCCTTGGGGTGCGCGGTCATCGAGGTGGTGAGTTTGCCGCCGAAATCGTAGACGCCGACGGTCTCCAGTTCGGAGGTGACCTGCCACGGCAGATTGGCCTCCTGCAGCGCCAGGTATTTCCCGGCGTGGAAGATGATGTTGGTGCCGGCGACACTGACGTCGAGTTCGACTCCGGTGAACGGAACGTCTTCCAGGAAAGGCGTTTTCACCCAGCGGTTGCGATACCACTCGGCGCGACCGTTGCCCAGCCGCAGGCCGTGGAGCATGCCCGCGCCGCGGAACCAGTGGCTCGGGGTGATGCCGGGCTTGGGATTGTGCCCATTGCGGAAGTAGCGCCCGTTGAGTTCCGGCGGCAGCGTGCCGTTGACAGTCAGCCCGTGGCCGGTGATCTCATCGGCCACCGGTTCGTAGTGACGGCTGATATACGGCTTCGGACGTTCGGTGCTCATGGTTTCTCCATAAGGTTGTTGGCGTTCGGGGCCGGATGCCCTGAACACCCAGGGCGGCGGGGTGTGGCTGATGGTTTCTTGCCGGGGACATGGCGGATTTCCTGTGCGGAATAGTCCAGAGCCGGTGCGCCCGGCCTCGAAGGAGGGCCGCACAGTGGGCGTGGTGTTCGCGACGGTGGCAATGCCTGGGGGAGTGGTTCAGGCCCGGCCGTCCGCGACGATGACGACCTTGCCGACGACGGTGCTGGACTCGGCGAGCTCCATGGCGCGAGCGGCTTCGGTCAACGGGATGCAAGCAGCGATCTGGGCGCGCAGTGCGCCTTGGGCGGCGAGGTCGAAGACTCTGCCGAGGTCCTCGGTGATGCGGTTGCGGAAGCGGGTGAGATTGCGCTTGCCCGCCCACAGGTTGAAGAAGTGTGCGTTTCGCTTGTTGGGCAGCGCATTCCACACCAGCAACTGGGCGAAGAGCTTCAGCACGGGGAGTCGTGAATTGCCTTCGTCGTTCTTGGTGGCGGCGGTGCCGTAGGAGACGAGCGTGCCGTGCGGTGCGAGCAGTTCGAACGAATCGTCGATGCCGGGGCCGCCGATGTGATCGAAGACAGCGTCCACGCCCTCGGGTGCGAGTGCGCGAACCTGTTGCGGCACATCGTCGCGGTAGTCGACCCAGGCCGCACCGAGTGCTTCGACGGCGGCCGCATTGCGGGCCGATGCGGTGCCGATGACGCGAATTCCATTGGCGCGGGCCAACTGCACGAGTGTGGAGCCGACGCCGCCGTTCGCGCCGTGCACCAGGATGGTCTGCCCGGGCCGTACCTTCGCGGTGCGGTAGAGCATCTGCCAGGCCGTAATCCCGTTGACGACAAAGGTTTCCGCCTCGGCCGCAGTCAGGGCATCGGGCACTCGCACCAGATCCGCGGCATCGAGCAGGGCATGGCTGGTCCAGCCACCGATCTTGGTCAGCGCGGCGACGCGCGCGCCGACCAAGGCCGGATCGATATCGGCCCCGACGGCGGTGACGGTCCCGACCAAGTCGTATCCCGGCACGAACGGGAAGGCCGGCTGGTCGTAGTACTTGCCGCGCCGCATCTGCTGCTCGGCGAACGAGACTCCGCTCGCCTGGACCTGGACGAGGGCTTGGCTGGCTCCGGGAGCGGGCAGGTCGCGCTGGGTAATCAGCAGGCCGTGCGGTTCGACGCGGCCGGGCAGCACAATTTCGGTGGCGGTGGTGGACATGATTCCTCCTGGTGTGTGACTGGTCAATCACTCGATGGGTCGAAAAAACGCCCTGTGAGGGGCGGTCGGTTTATGTCAGTGCGCGTTCGGGTGGCGAGTGCCCGCGGTGAGGATGGCGGCCCAAGCGCCGTAGGCCGGTGAGATCCGCGCTGTCGCCGCCACCGTGCTGATCGGTGTGCCGTGATAGCCGGTCCTGGCAAACTCGGCGATCGCGGCATCGGCGACGGCGTTGCGTCGCACATCCGATCGGGAGAGGGTGACTCCGCTCTTGTTCATGTGAGTGACTGTACACTCACTCTATTGTTGGCGTCAACACCTGGGTAGTTGCCGAACTCCGGTCACGGTTCGGGGCCCGCATCCTTCAGGTCTGCGGCTTTGCCGATGATCCTGCTGATCGTGGTGCTCCGCGACTGTCAGGCCGCTATCATCCTGTGCGCGAGCCACCTTGGTGTCGGCACAGGCGCGGCACCATCGCCCCTTCGATGATCGCCCTTCGCCCGGGGTGATCGCGGCGGTGCCGATCAGTATGAAGGCGTGTCATCGGTTGCGTATGCGGCGAGGCCGTCGGCCATACGCTGCATGAAGCGGGTCAGGTACCACCGCCAGAACGGGCCCGAGAGCGGCAGTTTCGGGTCGAAGGTCGCCGACCAGGTGATGTCGGTACCGCCCCGTGGTGCCTCGGCGAGTTCAACGCTGCCGCGATAGGACCGGAATGGTCCGCTCGCATTCTCGTAGCCGAACCGCCGGTCGGCAACCAGTTCGACGATGCGCTCATGGGAGATCGCACGGCCGGTTCGAAAGATTCGCGTGTCACCGACCCGCTGTTCGGCATCGGGATCGCCGCCGCCCTCGATCTCGGCGGCATCGATCGGCGACCACAACGGCCACGTACCGGCGTGCGTGAGGGCCGTGAAGACGGTGGCCGGCTTCGCCGGCGAATGAGCGGTTACGACATAGCTGTACGCCATCTTTCCACCCTAGGTCGGCCGGAAGAGGTTGGCGAACGATAACTGCCCATCAAAATCCAACACTGCCAACACCTTCCGCCTTCGCGTTGTTGTATTTCCTACGATCACAACCGGATCGGAACACGGGTGGCTGACCGTTCGAGCCGTGCAAACCGGCGTCGACCGGAATGTGTGCGCCGTTGACGATGCAAATTCTCGTAGCCTCGGCCCGCTGCTCCGCGAGTACCGCAATCGTCTCTCGCCTGCCGATCTCGGCTTGCCGCGACCGCCGCAGGCTCGCCGCACGCCCGGCCTCCGGCGGGAGGAAGAAATTCGTTGGTACCACTGGAGTGACGCATCATCCCGCGATGGGGCAGATCACGCTGGACGCGAACGCGCTCACGGTGCCCGACGGCGACCTCAGGATGATCGTCTTCACCGCCCAGCCGACGAGGCGCGACGCACACCGTTTGGCCGCCCTCGGTGAGGATCACCACCGCCTGTTCCATTACCCCCCAGTGATCTCGGTAGATCGGAGACATTCGAGCAAGCGTCGCGACCGCACCCGGAGTTGCTCGGCGTGTGTCGCCGGCCCCGGTATGAGCTGCCGGGACCCGCCACTCATCGGTTCGGTCAGTGGGCGGGTGCGGTGTCGTCGGGCGTGGGGAAGTAGCGGCGGATGTCGTAGGGGGTGGCGGTGGCGGACTGGTTGAACACGAACCGGCAGCCTGGCTGCAGGGTGTGGGCGGCATTGACGATGCTCTCGAACAGCAGGGTGTTGGAGGCGACGAGCCGGATTCCGGCGCCGATGAGGACGGCGTCGTAGGGTTTGGCCGCCAGTGCGCGGCGGGCGGTATCGGCTCCGGCGGTACCGAATTCGATCAGGCAGTTGTCGACCACGTATCCGGCGGCGCGCAGCGCGGCGAGGTTGTCATCGTTGGCGCGGCGCAGGACTTCCTCGGTGAGTCCGGGGAATTGGGTGAAGTCGGGCGACGTGTAGTCGATGCCGTCGGGATGCAGCCCGATCTGGATGGCGGTGACTGTCATGATGTCTCCCTAAGTTTGTGCTGGTGCTGGAGAGGTCATGCGGCAGTGGGGGTGCGGGCGCCGGTCCACCTTCGCCACGCCTGCCGCAGGGCCTGGCTGTCGGTGGAGGGGCCGGCCCAGGCGATGTAGCCGTCGGGGCGGACCAGCAGAGCCGGACCGGGGTCGGTGCGCTCGGCCTGCCGCAGGCCGATGTCGACGGGTGGGGTCCCGTGCTCGCGGATGAGGACGAATCCCGGTGTGCGTTGCAGCACGGTGAGACGGTCTCCCGCCAGGGGTATTTCGGTGGCGCGAGTGCCGACCACGGGATGTTCGCCGCGGTGGTGAGGGTAGCGCAGTGTAGTTCCGGCGAAGCTGCCCGCGATGGTGTTCGCGATGGGCCCGAATCCCAGTACCGTCGGGGCGAGGCGGTCGCGTAGCCAGCGGGCCGGGCGTGGGTGCAGGGTGACACTGCGCATCATCGCACCGCTCTGCAGCAGCACTCGTTCGCCGATGGGGTGACGTTCGGTGTGATAGGTGTCGAGCACTCGGTCGTCGGCGCCGCCGAGGACGGCGTCGAGTTTCCACGCCAGGTTTGCGGCGTCCTGGATGCCGGTATTCATGCCCTGCCCGCCCATCGGGGAGTGCACGTGTGCGGCGTCTCCGGCGAAAAACACTCGCCCGCAACGGTATTGGCGGATCTGGCGTTCGTCGCAGTGGAACCGGGAATGCCAGCTGATTTCGGCGACTCCGACATCGCGGCCCATCGCGCGGTTGAGGATATCCCGTATTTCGGCGGGCTCGGCGGGTGCGGTGTCGGGGAGCCGGTGGTTGCGGTCCCAGGTCATCGACCGGTACCAGCCGGCGGCCGGCCCGCCGCCGTAGGGGACGAGGAATCCGAAGCAGTCACTGGTGCTGCCGAGTGTCAGCCCGGCGCCGACCGGTCCGTCGGTGAGGCGCACATCGGCCAGCACCACCGACGACAGCACCGATTTGCCGGGGAACGCGATGTCCAGCAACTCACGGACGCTGCTGTGTGCGCCGTCGGCTGCTACCGAATACGGTGCCCGCCAGCGGGTTTCGCCGCCGTTCTGTACCGCGCCTTTGGGGCGGGTGGTGACGGTGACGCCATTGGGGTCCTGGTCGAGCGCGACGACTTCGACGCCGCGGTGGATCGCGGCGCCCTGCTGCTCGGCGTATCGGGCCAGTGCCTGGTCGACGTTGGTTTGCGGGGTGATCAACCCGTACCGGTATCGCGACTGCAAACGGGTCAAATCGACAGTGGCACCGGCGAACAGGCGCACCTCGGGCGTGGTGGACCCGAGGGCGAGCAGGTCGTCGGCCAGCCCGCGCGCGTCGAGGACTTCCAGGGTGCGGGCCATGGTGGCGAAGGCACGGCTGGCCGGGTTGATCTGCGGCCAACGCTCGAGTACGACGACCGACCGGCCCGCCCGCGCGAGATCCCCGGCGGCGGTCATGCCGGTGGGGCCGCCGCCGACCACGATCACATCGGCGCGGTTCATTGCTGCTCCTCGACTGCGGCCACGCCGTGCCCGGCCATTTCGGGATGAGCGGCAGCGAACACCAGGCCGTTACGCCGAGCCGGGTTGCCGCTGAACCAGGCGCGGAACCTGCCCACCGGTGGCCTGGGCCCGCGCAGCAACAGCGACCCGGACCGCCACCGGCCATCCGACCGGTCCAACCAGCTCAGTACCTGTTTGTTCACGGCTCGGTGATCGTCGTCGAGCACGGTCCGCATGCCCTCGTTGCCGATCCGGTCGCGCAGATACGGCAGTGACCGCCGCGCCCGCAGCAGTTCCGTCTCCCGGATTGCCGCGTCGTCGAGTATGACGTCGTCGAAGGCGACCGTGGTCGGCGATTCGCTCGCGAGGTTGTCATAGCGCCTCATCGGAGACTTCCTCCCGTTCTTGCGGCGGGTGTTCGGCTGCGCCGTTTGCTCTTTCACACCATCACTCAACGGAACGATCGAATCCCACGCTGATTCGTGCTGGTTGCGATCACCGATAGTGATCGGTTGCGGATGTAGCGCAGCTGTCGTATTTCGTCGCCGTTGTCGAAGAACGCAACTTCACTCGCGGCGGCGCCCGCGTCGATGTCGTCCGATCCGCCGTTTTCGCGGCCATCGGCCGTCTCGAGCACGAGTTCGGCACTCTCCGCTGGTCCGCCATCCCCGCGATATCACCACCACCGAGGCCGGAGGCATAGTCTACCGCCGCGCCCTGCACATCCTCGGCAGTCTGCGACGTCCAGGCGCTGCAGCACGGGTTGTCCGGCACCGTCACCGTCGGGGTGGTGCTCTCGGTCGGTGACCTCGACCTACCACCCGTCGGGCACGAACTCGCCGCGACCCACCCGCGAGTAACCGTGCCACCTGGAGGCCCCCGGACCAGCGCAGACCCGCCTCGAGCCCGTCCGTGAGGGCGCATCGACCTGGCAATCGTGTCCGCCGCCCACCCGATACCACCCGACATTCTGGTCACCCCGCTCACCCGAGCCGGCCTCGCCCTCGCCTCCGCGACCGATCACGAGTTCTAGGCCGACCGTTGATTCCCGGCTCGGGCGGGTGTCCCGATTTCGGCGAGTCCACTCAGGGACTGCGGCAATGAAGCCTGGTGCAGGACGCCGAGGCGTTGGGTGGCGCGGGTGAGGGCTACGTAGAGTTCGGCCGCGCCGCGTGGGCCGTCGGCGATGATCCGTTCTGGAGCCACGACCAGGACGGCGTCGTACTCCAGGCCCTTCGTCTCCGAGGCGACCACCGTGCCGGGCACACCCGGCGGCCCGATCACGACGCTGGTGCCTTCGCGACCGGCTTCGTCCTGTACGAATTCCTTGATGGCAGTGGGCAGTTCGTCGTCGGTGACCCGCCTGGACCAGGGCTGGACGCCGCACGTGCGGACCGACTCCGGCGGCTGGACCCCGGGTGCGAACTCGGCGAGCAGTGCGGCGGCGACCGTCATGATCTCCGCCGGGGTGCGGTAATTCACCGACAGCGACCGGTAGACCCAGCGGCCGGGCACATACGGCTCCAGCATCATGTCCCACGATGTCGCTCCCGCTACCGACCGGCGTTGCGCGAGATCGCCCACCACCGTGAAGGATTTGCCCGGGCAGCGCCGCATCAGAACCCGCCAGTCCATTGCGGACAGCTCCTGGGCCTCGTCGACAACGACATGGCGGTAGGTCCAATCCCGGTCCGCCGCAGCGCGTTCGACGAGTTCACGGGCGTCGCGCTCGAGGAAGCGATCGGCCAGATCCTCCGCGTAGAGCAGATCCTGGGCGAACAGATGGTCCTCGTCGTCCATCATGTCCGCACGGCTGACCATCACGTCCAGTACCCCGGCGGCGTACTCTGCCTCGGCTTTCCGTTCCCGCTCGGCGGTCTGATCGTCCGGCTTGTCGGGGCCCAACAGGTCGACGAGTTCATCGAGCAGCGGCACGTCCGATACCGTCCAGGCGTCGTCCTCGGCGCGCAGCAGCGCCTCGTCGGCGCCTGCCGCGCGCAACCGCTCGGGCGACGAATACAGCTGTACCAGTAGTTTTTCCGGCGTCAGCATCGGCCAGAGCTCGTCGAGAGCGGCGGTGAACTTGTCGTTGTCGGCGAGCTCCACGAGCAGATCCGCCCGCAGCTGCTCCCAGGCTTCGCGGTCCGCTCGGGTCAGCCAGCCCTGGCCGATCCGGGCTATCGCGCGCTCGGTGAGCACATAGGTGATGATCTCGCTGAACACCGCGCGGGCCGGATTGTGCGCCAGCCCGCTCGCACGCGCTTCGTCCCTGGCCCACTGTGCGGTCTCGGCGTCGATCCGCACCGTGACGTCGGCCAGTTCGATCGTCAGCGGGTGCTCGGGCAGGCGTTGACGATCGGCGATCGCGGCCGCGAGCACGTCCAGGATCTGCAGCGAGCCCTTCAGCCGCGCGGCTTGCGGGGTGTCCTCGGCGGTGACGCGCAGACCGGGCACGAGATCGCCGGTGGTCATGAATACCACGTTGGATTCGCCCAGCGATGGCAGAACGCGGGCGATGTGGTTCAGGAACGCCGGGTTGGGCCCGACAACGAGCACGCCATGGCGTTCCATCCGCTCCCGCTGGGTGTAGAGCAGGTACGCGACGCGGTGCAGCGCCACCACCGTCTTCCCGGTGCCAGGGCCACCCTCGATCACCAGCACCCCGGGATGGTCGAGTCGGATGATCTGGTCCTGTTCGGCTTGGATTGTCGCCACGATGTCGCGCATCCCGTCACCGCGCGGCGCGTCGACCGCCGCGAGCAGGGCGGCGTCCCCGCGTTCGGCACCATCGGGGCGGCCGAGTACCTCGTCGGTGAAATCGACCACCTGACGTCCGCGGGTGTGGAATTGGCGCCGCCGACGCATGTTCTCCGGGGTGGCGGCGGTGGCGACGTAGAACGCGCGCGACGCCGGTGCCCGCCAATCGAGCAACAGCGGCTCGTACTCGTTCTCCTCGTCGAAAATGCCGATCCGACCGATGTAGGACCGTTCGCCCGAAAGGGTGTCCAACCGACCGAAGCACAGCCCGTTATCGGCCACGTCCAGTCGTTTCACCTCTCTGGCCAGCGCGCGCACCTCGAAATCCCGCTCCATGGGTGTCCCGCCGTTTCCCCGCAACGCCGCGCCGTACCTACCCTTCACCCGCGCGCGCTCGGCGTCGAGCCGCGCGTAGAGCCCGGCTACGTAACTCCGCTCGAACGCCAATTCGTCTTCGTACCCTCGAGTTGACATATGCCCCTTTACTTTTCGTGGCTCGACTATCCCGTGTGGTTCACGCGGACACGGGCGGCCGTTCTCGGCTCACCGCGTCGAGCAGCAGCTTCGCGGCCACCATCGCCCCGTCGGTGCGGATTGTGGCGGCCACGGCGGTCGCACGGGCACGGGTCTCCGGTGCCAGGGCCGTCCTCAGCGCGGTCGACAGGGATTCGGTGGTCGGAGTCGGACCGTCGTGCGCCGCACCGATGCCCAGGTCGGCTACCCGGTCGGCCCAGTACGGCTGGTCCACCAGTTGGGGTACCACCACCTGAGGCGCTCCGGCCCGGGCGGCGGTCGTCGTCGTGCCCGCGCCGCCGTGATGTACGACGGCGGCCACCCGACCGAACAGCGCCTGCTGGTTGACCTCGCCGACGGCGAAGCAGTCGTCACGGTCGTCGATCGGGGCCAGGTCGGCCCAGCCGTGGCCGACGAGGACACGTCGGCCCTGTGCACGGATCGCCTCGATGGCCACCCGTGCGATGCCATTCGAAGCGAGCATGGGCATGCTGCCGAATCCCACGTACACCGGTGGTGTGCCAGCGTCCAGAAACGCCACCAACTCGGCCGGGAGGGGGCGTTCGTCCGGGCGGATCCAAGCGCCGGTCTGCACCACGTCGAGGTCCGACGTCTCCTGCCACGGGCCGAGGGTGGGGTCTGTCGCCAGCAACGGGTGGTCGGTGAAGACGTGATCGCGGACATTGTCCACCGGCGGCAGGCCGATCGACGCCCGGTGGGTGTTGACCACCGCGCCGAACAGCTCGTTCATGCTCTGGGCGTTCAGGTCCCACAGCACCCGATTGTCGGTCACATCCGGTGGCAATGGCCGGCCCGGCCATGGGTGCGGTTGGTGGTGCGGCGATGGCAGCATCGTCGCGAAGAAGCTCACGTACGAGTAGCCGATGCCCAGTTTCTCGGCCACCGACCGCACGGCGGCCGCGGCCGGGAACAAGCCGGTCGCCACCAGCGCATCACATCCCTCGGCCGCCTGGGCGACCGCGTCGTACTGCGCGGCGATCAACTCGGCCGCGTGCCGGGGCAGGTCCGCCGCCTGCCACCGCTTCGCCCCGCTCGTTATCTGCCGCACCGACGGGCCTGCCGGCACCAGCGGCACGCCGACCTCGGCCAGCAGCTCCGCGAAGTCCGGCGGCGCGCACACCCGCACCTCCGCGCCGAGTGCCCGCAACTGCACGGCGAGTCCCACCATCGGTTCGACGTCCCCGCGCGACCCATACGTCGACAACAACACACGCATATCGCTACTCCCGTTCGTCGGTTTCCGGCTTCGGCCAGCGATTCTGCGGCATGACCCGGGTCTTGCCGCAAGCCCCCGGGTGCGCTATATGTTGAGAGTGGAAAGGAGCGGATGCTCCTACCCCTTCTCGTCCGCCTTGGACGGACAATCTCCTCGGAAGCCGCACGATCGCTGGGCAGAGCCCGCCAAACGCATACACGACACCGCACACGTTGGCGGTGACGTCAGCAAGGTCGTTTCCGGTATCGCTCCATGCCAGAGCAGCATTCGCTCGTGCCGCATACGGTTGTCCGCCAACTCATCTGGAGCGTCGCACTGGTGACGCCGGAATCGTCCGCTCACGCCGACTATCGCACGTCGAGGGCGGATTGTCGGCGGAAGCAGCGGTCCGACCTCAGCAACCGCTACCGGAAGGCGGGCCAGATCGTTTGGCGCACTGTCGATTAGGTGTTCGGTGCCAGCATGGCTGGGATACTTCCCCATCCTGTCGTGCGCCATTGTGCACCGTCGCATCCGACAATGTCGGCCGCCAAGCGGAGCGGACGATGCGCCACTCGCACTAGAGGAAGCTGGCCGGGAGCCCCGACTGGCAGGCAAGCGTAACGAGCCATGCGGTCGTGGCGGATAAGATGCAAGGCCACGATCTCGGAGTTCTGCGGGTCGCACGAGACTGGCTACTGCGCATCCGCGCGTACCCACCAGGGAGGACGATCATGCACTCGATCAACAAGCTGGCCACGCTAGCAGCCGCTACCGTCGTGGCCTGTGTTCCAGCGTTCGTTTTCGCGGGTGCGGCCGCGGCCGAGTCGGTCAACATTCCGGTCCTGTACACCACGGCAACGGAATCCGGCTTGTGCTACGGAACGATCCGCGGGAATGTCGACCAGGATTCCTCTCAGGGACTCCATCTCACCAGCGCGTTCGCAGGTATCGGCGTCTGCGCCACGACTGCCTATGTCTCCTGGCGCAACATCGATACCGGGGCGCGCGGCGACACCACGGTGAAGCTGGTCGGGTCGTGGTACAACTCGGCCACCATCCCATCGGGACCAGGACATGTCGAATTGTCCGTCACCACAAAGGAATTCTTCCACTCTCCCGATTCGGTCCAAGTCCAGTACGTCATTCCGGCGTAGTCGCACTGGCGCGGTTCGGCGCAGGGCGACGCGTGCTGGAATTCGTATCGGGTCCGACGAAAGACGGTATGTGACAGCGGTATCGGCGATCGGCTCGAGGCCGGGCGCCGATACCTGTCACATCAGGCCGGTGACGTGCCGACCCGGCTGAGATGCCGGGCGAAGAACCGGGCCGTGTTGTCGACCTCGAACCAGGGCACTTGGTGATGTCCGCTCACGTTGGCGTGCAACGTTTTCTCCTTCGAGACGAAGGCGTCGACGTCATATGTCACACGACCTGCTTGTCGACGCGCTGGCCGGGGTTCCGAAAGTAGCATCCGCTGAGAATCGGACGGATATGGCTGAGCCCGTATCAATCCCGGTTGTCGAGGGTTGGTGTCGACGACCTTGGGTATCGTGCCGTCGATGGCGGTTCGGTTCACCCCAGAGACAAGGCGAAGGCCAGCATTGCGGTGGAGGTGAAGTCGATCGAGGGTTCCACGGTCTGCCAGGCGCCCACGTCGTCGAGGAAGCGGGCCTTGCCCCCGTCGAAGTCGGTCCACGCCGTGCCAGGATTCGAGGAACAGCGTTTCATCGTCGGGAAAGTGTTGAGTTCGTAGAGCTTTTCTGCGGCATTCGGCCCGTTGACCACAGCGCCTCGCAGGATCTCGCCCGTGCCACCGAGGTTGGCCACTTGGTGTTCTGGGCAGTGCGGGTAGACCTCGCCTGCGCCGATCATGAAGGTACTGCCCCAGGAGTTGGCGCCCAGTGCCCAACCGCGCTGTTGCGCGCCGAACCCGTCGTAGCGGTGGTCGCCGGTGGCCTTCCCATACAGCTGTGCGGTGGCGACCAGACCGAAAGTGTGCGGTACCGAGTCGAAGTCGGTGTACACCGCACCTGCCCCGAAGGGGTCCTCGGCGGCCCGGCTCACCCCGTCGTCCAACTGCCGGCGCAGGTCAGCTTGCAGCTCTGCGCCGTTCTCGCTGTCCGCCTTCACGATAGTGAGCAGGTCCGCGTGAGCGAGGGCGCTGACGTCCGCGACGCCGAGAGTGCCCTTGGTGTCGGAGTCGATGTACTGCTCGGCCCAGCGGATGCCCTGCTGCTGCCAGTCATCGGCTCGTGCGTCGCCTAATGCCTTGGCGGCCAGGCTCATTTCGGTGGCGCCGAACTCCATGTCGTCCGGCCAGGAGTCCTCTGGGTAGAAGTCGTGGGGGAACGCAGTGATCAGTTCGCCGCCGGGCGAGGTGTCGGCCTGGGTGTAGATGGCGGCGGCCTTGTCCAGCCAGGACTTGGCGGCCCAGGGATCGCTGTTGGCACTGTTCTGCGCGGCGAGCGCGAAGACTGCTGCCATGCGGCCAGCCAGGTTGGGACTGATCGACGCGCCGGGCTCGTTGGCCCGGAAGACCGGCCGGTTCTTGATCAGGTAGTCCGGGTCGCCCGGTTTCACGTCCAGTTCGTCATCGGTCTCGGGCAATCGCCACACGTCGTGGTCGGTACGGACCTGGTCGTTGCCGGCGCCGATACCGACTTGGGCGTAGAGAGTGCCACTTTTGCCCTCCCACATCTTGTCCAGCCAGGCCAAACCTTGCTCGACCTCCTCGGCCAGGCCCGCGGTGTGCGGTGCGGCACGCAGGGCCAGCAGCAGATCGGCGGTGCTGTAGGCGGTGGTGTGGGTGAACTTGAGGAAGTCACCGGCGTCGGACCAACCGCCCGAGACATCGACGGGGCCACCCACCGGGGTCAGCTTCGCGTCGAGCAGCTCGGTGCTGTCCTCGTTGTATCGAGGGGTGGCGTAGACCGTTGCGAGGCGGTCGGCCAGATGCGAGGGCTTTCGGTGCAGGACATCGGGCAAGACATCCGCGCCGTCACGCTGAGTTTGGAAGAAACGAACGTTGTTCTCCACGAGCGGGGTGAGCAAGTCTTTGGCGGGCGCAATGCGGAACTGTGGGGAGCGCCCGGTGGCCGTGCCGGTGAGCTCGAGTCGGTAGCTGCCCGGTGTATCGATAGCCGACAGGTCCACGGTGTGAACGGCCGGGTACTTGCTGTTCCAGGTGCCGGTGCGTCCACCTACCTGGCCGGTGGCAACGACGGTGCCCTGGCCGTCCACCAACCGGTAGCCGGCTTGGCTCAGTTCCGTTTCCGAACCCATAACGAAGGCCTGTTTTGCCTGCCCGACGACGTAGCCGACCTGATCGACCCGGATCGCGGGCGGGCTGGCTTGGGCCGGCGTATCCGTGGGCAGGGCGCAGGCGCCGAGTGTGAGGGCGACAAGGAGCGCGGTGAAGTGCGGGCTCCACGCGAAGCGAGGTGGCAGTGCGGACATGGCTGCACCCTGCCCGGTGCTGCATGAGATGAAGATGAGGCGGCCCCGGCGACGGCGGCCGAGCCTGCACGGGTGTGTCAGCCGCTCGTGCGTCCTGGCAACATCAGCTCCACCAATGCCCCGCCACCCGGGGCCTGGGAAAGCTGGGCGGTGCCGCCGTGGAGCTCGGCCACCCAGCGGACGATGGCGAGACCAGTGCCGGTACTCGAGCCTCCCGTGACGTGCCGCTCGAACACCCGGGTACGGTCCTCGGGCGGCACACCGGGGCCGTGGTCGCTTACCGCAACCCTGTTGGCGGTGACAGTCACTTCGACGGGACTGCCGCCGCCGTGTCGTAGGGCGTTCTCCACGAGGTTTCGGATCGCTTGGGCCAGTAGCCCGGAATCCCCGTCGACGATCACAACCTCGGCGGTAGTGACGGTGACGCCGGTGGGGTCCGGCAGTTCCGCGATGGTCCGTTCGACCAGCTGGTCCAGACGTAGCGGGGCAAGTTCGACTTCCTGGGTGCCGGCTTCCACGCGGGCTCGGGCAAGCAGTCCGGTGACGAGTCGGCCGAGCCGATCGACGAGCCGGACTGCCTGATCCAACGCCGCGGGCGCCCGATGCGCAGAGGCGCTGCCTTCCTCCACCACCAGGCGCAAAGTGGCCAGTGGCGTGCGCAGTTCGTGGGCAGCTTCGGCGAGGAACTGCTCTTGCTGCTCGAGTCCCCGCAGAGCGGGGCGCATCGCGCGCCCGGTCAACAGGTGGCCCACTGCCGCGGTGACCAGCACGAGTGCCGCACAGCCCAGGGCCAGCCAGTGGATCAGCCGCTGGTGATCGCCCTCGCCCTGGGAAGGGTCGGCTCCGACCAGCACAACGGCGCCGATCCCGTCGTTGTCCCAGACCGGAGCCGCGGCCCAGCGATACTCGCGCCCGTTGTCGGCGGCGGTAGTAACCAGGATGGTCTCCTGGTCGTGTTCGACTTCCCGCCAGATCTCGTTGAGTTCCGCCTGTGCTGGCAGGCAGGCCTGGGAGGAGTAGGCGTAGCGGATCCGAGTTCCGGAGTTCGGGGGTGCCTCGAGAATGCCGAGCGCTTCGGCGCTGCGGGCGAGTTCGTCCTCCGGCAGCGAGTCTGCACGCAGCGTGCCGGCCGCGTCGTAGAAGAGGGTGCGGGCGAGGCCGTCGGCGCGGTGGCTGACAGAGTTGTCGAGATCACTGGTGCGGGAATGGTTGTCGGTGCGGACTGCGATGGCGACGAGCACCAGCAGGCAGACGGCGGTAGTCGCGGCGAAGAGCAGGGTCATCTCCCACCGGACGCGGTGCAGGCGCGCGGCGGCGGGAGGGCGCGACGACTTCACAGACCCGGAGCCGGATCGGCGATGCAGTAGCCCGCGCCGCGCACCGTCGTGATGAGCTCGGGTGGGCCCAGCCGGCGGCGCAGCTGCCCAATGAGAACGTCGACGACGTTGGAGAGCGGTTCGGAGTGCTCGTCCCAGCAGCGTTCGATGAGTTCGGTGCGGGTGACCACCTCCCCGGCACGCAGCATCAGGACCTCCAGCACCGCGAACTCCTTCGCGGTCAGGGCGAGCTCCACGCCGTCTCGCCGCACCTGACGGCGTGGAAGGTCGAGATTCAGGTCGCCGACGCGTAGCTCGGGCAGCCGGGCGGGCTGACCACGGCGGCACAGGGTACGCACCCGGGCATTGAGCTCGGCGAACGCGAAAGGCTTGACGAGGTAGTCGTCGGCACCGTGCTCGAAGCCGGCCACCCGGTCAGCGATCGCGTCCAGCGCGGTAAGCAGCAGGACCGGGAGAGTGGAGCCCGCCGCACGCTGAGCGGCGAGGAGGGTGAGGGCATCACCGTCGGGCAGCATGCGATCAGCGACCAAACAGTCGTAGGCGTTGACGGCGAGTTTGAAGTCGGCGTCGGCGAGATCCTTGGCGAAGTCGACCGCGCAGCCAGCCTCGCGCAGCCCTCTGACGATTGCTGGACCGAGCTCAGGATCGTCCTCGAGGACTAGTACGCGCACGACCAGCGAGGCTACTGGGTCGCAGTCGCGAGCCGATCGCTGCGCACTGATATGCGGCGACCCCACCGCTCGACCGACACGCCGGTCGAGCGGTGTTCATTTTCGCCACCAGGATGCGGTCGCGGACCGCCCAACCGCTGCCGCGATTACGAACAAGTGTCGTGCGTCAGCGTCAGTAACGCCGAACCGAGCTCGTCGTCCGTGACACCGACCGGGATCCAGGAGCGAATCGGACCGATGTCCGTTCGTCACCCCTGTCCGCTGTGACCAGGTCGAACGCCGTGTCAGTGGACGTGTCAGGTCGGTGTCAGGTCGGTATCAGCCGGGCCGGCGACAGTCTTCACATGAATAGTTCAGCGATCGCAGCTTCTGGGCTGCGGAAGGCGTACGGCGACAAGGTCGTACTCGATGGCATCGACTTGGATATCGGTGCCGGCACGATTTTCTCTCTGCTCGGTCCGAATGGGGCGGGTAAGACGACGGCAGTGAACGTGCTGACCACGCTGTTGAAGGCCGATGGTGGCACGGCGCGCGTCGCCGGGCACGATATTGCGACCGAGACCAAGGCGGTGCGCGCGTCGATCGGGGTCACCGGTCAGTTCGCGGCGGTCGATGATCTGCTGACGGGGGAGGAGAACCTGCAGTTGATGGCGGATCTACATCGTCTGCGGGGCGGCGAGAGCAAGCGGGTGGTCACCGAGTTGCTGGAACGGTTCGATCTGGTGGAGTCGGCGCGAAAGAGGACGGAGACCTACTCCGGGGGCATGCGCCGGAAGCTGGACCTGGCGATGACGCTGGTCACCAGACCGGACATCGTTTTCCTGGACGAGCCGACAACGGGGCTGGATCCGCGTAGCCGTCGCACGATGTGGGAAATCGTGCGGGATTTGACGGCCGATGGTGTGACGATCTTCCTCACCACCCAGTATCTCGAGGAAGCCGATCAGCTGGCCGACCGCATTGCGGTGCTCAACCAGGGCCGCATCGTCGCCGAGGGCACTCCCGATGACCTCAAGCGCCGGGTCCCCGGCAGTCACATCCAGCTCCGGTTCACCGATGTCGCGGATCTGGATGCGGCGGCGCGGATCCTGCCCGGCTCCACCCGGGACGACGAGGCCGTGACCTTGCGGGTTCCCGGCAATGGCGGGACGAAAGCATTGCGGGAGTTGCTGAATCGGCTCGATGAATATTCGATCGAGACCGCGGATGTCTCCATCCATACACCCGACCTCGATGACGTTTTCTTTGCCCTGACCGGACACGCAACCACGGAGGCCATCGCACAATGAGCACCATTTCAGCACCCCTGGCCGATTCGTCGATCATGTTGCGGCGCAACTTCAAACACACCGCTCGTACTCCGGTCACGATATTCAACGCGGCTTTGATGCCGGTCATGATGATGTTGATATTCGTGTATGTGTTCGGCAACGCATTCAATGTCGGCGACAAATACATCAACTACGCGACACCGGGCATGATCCTGCTGGCCATCAGCTACGGGTTGTCCTCCACCGCGGTAGCTGTGAACTCCGATATGACGAAGGGCATCATCAACCGGTTCAAAGTTATGGACGTCTCCCGTGGCGCCGTACTGACCGGACATGTGGTGGCAACCGTGCTGACCATTGCGATATCCACCTCGGCCGTCATCGGAGTCGCCTTCGCGCTGGGATTCCGGTCGCCCGCGACCCTCCTGCACTGGGTCGGCGCGTTCGCGATCATCGCGGCGACAGCGTTCGCGACCGCCTGGCTCACGGTTGCTCTGGGAATGGCCGCGAAAACTCCGGAATCCGCGGGCCTCACCACCGTGCCGATGATCATGCTGCCCTTCGTGAGCAGCGCGATCGTGCCGGCCGAGCAGATGGGGCAGGGCGTGCGGCAGTTCGCGCAGTATCAGCCGTACACCCCGATCATCGAAGCCCTGCGCGGATTTCTCACCGGTCACCCGTCCGGGGGCTACACGGCCGCCGCGCTCGCCTGGTGCGCCGGGATCGCCCTCGTCGGGTACCTGTGGTCACGTGCCACGTTCAACAAGCGAGCGTAGTCGCGACCAGCTCGGTCCAGTCCGCCTCCGCACCCTTGCCCATCGCCTCGGTGAAGCCCGCTTCACCGAGGCGATCTCGTGCGATCTGTTCGATCCGAGCCGCGTCCGGGTGCGAGCGATCGGGCAGTCCGCGCACCGCGGCACTCGCCGCGAGCAGCCGCGCGGCCTGCTCGCTCTGGTCCTCACGCAGTGCCAGATCCGCGATCCCGACGAGCACCCCGGCGATAATGGGCGCATGCCCCGCCTCGGATGCCGCCCGGAACGCCGCGGAGTGTTGTGCCCGGGCTTCGTCGAGACCGTCCGCGAGATAGCCGCGCAGGTCGTGGATCAACGCGCTGATGTTCGGCTGCTCCGCGTCGCTGCCCAACATGGTTGTCGCGATGTCGATTTGGCGGTACGCCTGCTCGGTGTCCCCGCTCCAACGAGCCAGCTCCGCCTTTGCCAAGGCCAGTTCGGCCACTGCGTTCGGCCAGCCGGCCTGATCCGCGCACCGCTGCGCGTCGGCCAGGGCGGCCGCGCTCGCCTCCGCATCACCCAGCAGCCAGTACAACTGTGCCTGCCGCGACCGCATCGCGACCACATCCTCGATCGCGCCGACCTCGGTGATCACCGCGATCGACTGATCGAAAAGCTCGCAGGCGGAAGCGAATTCGCCGCGGGTGGCGTTTCGACTCGCCAGCTCTTTGAGTGCGAACGAAATTCCCCAGCGCTCACCGATCGTCCGGAACTCGGCGAGCGCGGTCTCGAGAAACTCGTCCGCTTCCCGCGCGTCCTGGCCGAGCATGATCCGCATCTTGCCCAGTTGCAGTCGGGCCAGGGCCCGCACCCAGGGGTCATCGTCGGTGAGCAGCGGTTCGAACGCGGACAGAATCGCGTCGGGCCCCTGTAACAGGCGTTCCAGTGCGGGCACGAACCCCAGCGCGGGGTGGCGGGTCCGGGCGTTGCGACTGAACCGGAATGCCTTGTGGATCCATTCCTGCACCTGGTACTGGTCCTGCGGCCCGGAGGACACGAAATGCACGACCAGCGCATGCGCGGTGGCCCGAGCGTCATCGTCCACCTCGCCGGGCAGGTCGATGGCCGCGGTGATCAGCTCCAAGCCTTCGGCCTTGTGCCCGCTCAGCCACCAGTACCAGCCGGCAGCCGCCGCGAGTCGCATGGCCCCGGCCGCATCGTCGGCCGCGAGCGCGCCACGCATCGCGACAGCGATGTTGTCGTGCTCGGCGTCGAGGGTGGCGAGCCACGCCAGCTGCTCGGCCCGACGCAGTTGTGGTTCCGCGGTTTCGGCGAGTCCGGTGAAGTACGCGAGATGCGCTCGGCGCGCCTGATCCGTTTCCCCCGACTCCGCGAGCCGATCCCGGGCGTACTGCTTGATCGTGTCGAGCATGCGATACCGCGGCCCGGTGTCCTCCGCGGTGAGCAGCAGCGATTTCTCGGTCAGCGCGGTCAACAGTTCGAGCACCTCCCACTGCTCGACGGCCACATTCTTCCCGTCCCCCTGCCCTTCGGGCCCGCCCGCCGTGTCCGCGCAGACCTGCTCGGCTGCCTCCAGGCTCGCGCCGCCGGAGAACATCGAAAGTCTGCGCAGGACCATCCGTTCCGCGTCGGTGAGCAGCTCCCAACTCCAGTCGACCACCGCCCGTAACGTGCGGTGCTGCGGAATGGCGGTACGACTGCCACCGGTCAGCAGGCGGAACCGATCGTCGAGGCGGTCGGCGAGCTGATCGAGGGACATGGTGCGCAGTCTGGCCGCGGCCAGTTCGATCGCCAGTGGTATCCCGTCGAGCGCCCGGCAGACGCGCGCCATGGTCGACAGGGTGTGGGCGTCGGCGGTGAGATCCTTGCGTACCGCACCGGCCCGGTCCCGCAACAGCTGCACGGCCGGGGAGGACTCGATCTCGCCGGAGTCCGCGTCCTCGGTGGGCAATGTCAGCGGCACGACCCGCCACAATGCCTCACCGGTGATGCCGAGCGGTTCCCTGCTCGTCGCCAGGATCCGCAGCCGCTGGCACTCCCCGAGCATCCGGTGGGCGAATGCCGCCGCGGCCTCGATCACGTGCTCACAGTTGTCCAGGATCAACAGCGTTTCGCGCTCGCGGAGCGCCGCGATGAGCCGATCGATGGGTTCCGCGTTCGGTGCAGAGCCGAGCAGCGCATCCCGGAGCCCGAGCGCGGCGAGCGCCGATTGCGCCACGTCACCGCTCGCGCCGACAGACGCCAGTTCCACCAGCCAGGCCCCGTCCGGCAGGTCGTCGAGCAGTGTCCGCGCGGTCTCCACGGCCAGCCGGGTTTTCCCCGAGCCACCGGGTCCGGTCAAGGTGGTGAGCCGGTGGTTCGCGATGAGTTCGCGCACGACGGCGATGTCGGCGTATTTGCCGACGAAATTGGTCAACTCGCCCCGCAGGTTCGTCCTGCGGTCTTCCGCCCGCGCTCCCACTTCGCCGCGCAACAGCGCGACATGCAGTGCGGACAGCTCCGGTGAGGGGTCCACGCCCAGTTCGTCGGCGAGGGCCTCGCGTGCACTCTGGTACACGGTCAGTGCCTCGGTGCCACGACCCGCGGCGCCGAGCGCCCGCATCAGCGCGGCGACGAGCCGTTCCCGCACCGGGTGCCTGGCCACGAGCTCGGTCAGCTCGGTGATCAGCTCCGTACTGCGACCGAGGCGGATCTCCGCTTCGTATCGGTCCTCCATGGCGGCGAGGCGCAGCCCCTCGAGCCGGGTGATCACCGTGTCGAAAGCCGGGCTGTCCTGCACACCGACGTCCTGCAGCAGCGCACCGCGCCACAGGTCGAGGGCTTCGCGCAGCAGGTCCGCCTGGTGCGCGTCGCTACCGCCACGGGCCTGGTCGAGAAGCTTTTCGAACCGCACGGCGTCGACAGCCTCGGATTCCACCGTCAGCCGGTATCCGCCCGCCTGCCCGTCGAGCGACCCGTCCGGCAGCACTCTGCGCAGCCGGGAAACCAGTGCCTGCAAGGAGTTCGCCGCGTCGGAGGGCGGCTGCTCACCCCAAATCCAGTCGACCAGCGTCGCTTTCGGGACCACGCGACCGGGTTCGAGCGCAAGGGCGACCAACAGCGCCCGCAACCGGGCACCCGGTATCTCGATCAATCCGCCGCCATCTATTCGGATCTCGAGCGGTCCAAGCATCCCGATCTGCACCGGACCATTCTGCCGTGAACGATTCGCAGTCAGCCAGTCGGCTTGTTCGGCCGGTGCCGTAGGGCCTTTCGGCGAGGGGTGATCGGGAACGGGCCGAACACCGTGTCAGGTCGGTGTCAGCTCCGTATCAGCCGGGCTGGCGACAGTGTTCACGTGAACAGCACAGCAATTGCCGCTTCTGGGCTGCGGAAGACGTACGGGGACAAGACGATCCTCGATGGCATTGATTCGGGCTCCCACCCGGTCACCTGCGAGGAGGGGTAACTGATGGAACTCAGGGTGGACCGGGAGCGCTGCATCGGCGCCGGCATGTGCGTACTGACCGCCCCCGGAGTGTTCGACCAGGACATCGAGGACGGCCGGGTGGTGCAACTGGATGTCACACCCGCGCCCGAGCTGGAGCCGGCCGTCCGCGAGGCCGCCCAGGTGTGCCCGTCCGGCGCGATCACCATCGTCTCCGCCGACTAGAGACCACGTCTGCGGCGCAACAACCGCCACGAAAGGAAATCCGATGAGTCAAACGGCTCCCATCCCGCACGGCCTCCCCATGGAGCGCAACGCTGGCCCCTTCGACCCGCCCCGCGAAATCACCCGGCTGCGCGAGGCTCGCCCTGTCAGTCCCATGGTCTTCCCCGACGGCCACGAGGGCTGGCTCGTCACCGGCTACGCCGCGGTCCGCCAGCTCATGGCCGACACCCGGTTCAGCTCACGCAGGGACATCGGCATTGTCCACGTGCCGTACGAGACCCCCGGCATGCCCGTCGCTACCGAACCTTCCCCGCAGATCCCGGGCTTGTTCATCGCCATGGACCCGCCGGACCACACCCGGCTGCGGCGCAAGCTCATCGGCGCCTTCACCGTCAAACGCATGAAGCAGCTCGAAGAGCACATCATCGACATCACCGAGCGGCAACTGGACGAGATGGCGCGCCAGACCCCGCCGATCGACCTGGTCGAGGCGTTCGCGCTGCCGGTGCCCTCGCTGGTGATCTGCGAGCTGCTCGGTGTCCCCTACGCGGACCGGGAGACCTTCCAGGTCAACTCCGCCAAGTTCCTGGTCAAGGACCAGGCGCTCGAGGAGAAGATGGCCGCGTACGGCGCAATGACCACCTACCTGGCCGAACTGATCACGCGCAAGCGCGCCGAACCCGGCGAGGACATACTGTCGGACCTGGCCCGCCATGACGACCTCACCATCGAGGAGCTGACCGGCATCGCCTTCCTGCTGCTGCTCGCGGGCCACGAGACCACCGCCAACATGCTGGCGCTGGGCACCTTCGCACTGCTGGAGCACCCCGAACAGCTGGCCGAACTGCGCGCCGACCCGGATCTGCTGCCCGATGCCGTCGAGGAACTCATGCGCTACCTGTCGGTTGCCGATATCTTCTATCGCTACGCCACGGAGGACATCGAACTCGGCGGCGAAACAATCGGCAAAGGATCGACCGTCGTTATCTCGCTGCTGGCCGCCAACCACGATCCCGAGCGCTTCGACAACCCCGACACCGTGGACATCCAACGCAAGGCCCGCGGTCACCTGTCCTTCGGCCACGGCATTCACCAATGCCTCGGCCAGCAACTGGCCCGCATCGAGATGCGCGCCGGTTTCGGGGGACTGCTGCGTCGCTTCCCGACCCTCGAACTCGCCATCCCCGCCGGCGAAGTGAAACTCAAGACCGACATGAATATCTACGGCGTCCACGAACTGCCGGTCACCTGGACGGAAACGGCGCGGTAAAACCGTCGGCTCGTCCGCTGTGACCAGGCTGAGCGCCGTGTCAGTTGGTGTGTCAGGTCGGAGTCAGGTCGGTATCAGCCGGGCTGGCGACAGTATTCATATGAACAGCACAGCAATTGCAGTTTCCGCGTTGCGGACGGCCTACGGGGACAAGACGGTCCTCGATGGCATCGATCGCACTATCGGTGCCGACGTCGGCATCGTGGACCAGCCCACCGGCTGGGTCCGCTGACCCGCCGCCCCGGTTCGCACACGAAGCCCATTTCAGACACCAAGGAGTACAGCCATGCCCACATTCCAGACTCCGGAACCGATCGCCATCACCGTCGACGCGCTCTCCGGCAGCGTCGCGGTGATCGCCTCCGACCGCACCGACACCGTCGTCGCGGTCCGGCCGGCCGATGAGTCCAAAAAGGGTGACGTGCGCGCCGCCGAGCAGACCCAGGTCGATTTCGTCGCCGGCACCCTGACCGTCAAAACGCCGAAGGACTGGCGGACCTACACCCCGTTCGGCGGCAACCCGTCGATCGAGGTGACCATCGAGGTGCCGACCGGCTCCCGGCTCAAGGGCACCGCCGGTGTGGGCCGATTGCTGGCCACCGGCGAACTCGACCAGTGCGACCTGGAGATCTCCGCCGGCGACATCACCGTCGAACGCCCACGCGGCTCGGTGACCGCGAAAACCGCCAAAGGCAACATCCGCATCGACCAGGCATCGCGCGGCGTGCTGCGGCTCGAGACATCCATGGGCGAGCTCGAGGTAGGCATCAGCCCGGGCAGCGCGGCGCGGCTGGAATCCAACGCCCTGCACGGCACCGTGCAGAACCTGATGGAATCGGTCGGCCGGGCGCGGGACATCGAGGAAACCGTGCAGGTGTACGCGCGTAACTTGTACGGCAACATCATCATCCGCCACGCCACCGCCGCCTAGCACACCCCAGCCTCGGCCAACCCGACAACACCGGCAGCGGCACCTCGGGACCGCCCACCGACACCAACGTCAGGGGCGTGCACCGGGGTGTCGCCGACGATCGGCACCGTCTTCTACGCTCGTAGCCGCGACCGCCGCACTGCAGGCCGCTGCCGCCGAACTGCCCGACCAGCCGGTTCTGATCGTCACCCGGTCCGCCAACGACCGTTCACTGAAACTCGCTGCCCGCCTAGGCTTCCAGCCCGTCAGCACGTTCGAGGCGTTCGGCGCGCAACAGACCCTCGCGACCGCACGTCTGCATTCGTTCAACGCCTGACGACGCACTACCGATCGCGGGCAGCGACATCGAGTGCACACGCGAGACGCCAGGGCGATCACGCTCTGAATGCGCTGTCATGCCGCTGATCGCCTGTTCGCTCGGTTTGCGGTGCGGCCGAGACTTCTTTCAGACCAGGGCAGCTCGGTTCTGCGCGTATGCGATGACATCGTCGGCGTAGGCCGCGTCTTGTTCCGCGACGCACTTTCGGAGTTTGTCGAATGCGTCGTCGAGTTGTGGTCCCGGCCCCCGATCGGCGAGCAGGACAACGATCGCCTCCCAGGTCCGGCTCTGTGGGTTCGGTTGGGTCAGCAGCTCGTCGAGATACCGATCCGGCTCTACCAGCCGTAATGCTCTGCGCGCGTAGGCATGTACGCGCCGGGGCAGTTCGGCGCGGATGGCGTCGATGTCGGTCTGCAGCACGTGCTGGCCCGGTTGCTCCGGGTCGAGCCGCAGGGACCACATCGCGGTCAGTTCGTCCGGCAGGGCGTAGGCGTCGATCAGGCCGGGGCCGGCAGCCTCATCCAGCGGTGTGGGCGGCATGCCCAACCGGGCGTTGCGCCAGTTGCTGAATTCCCACCAGGCCGTCGGTGTGGCGCTCAGGTCCAAGCCGAATCCGAGCACCTGCTGTCCGTCGGTCCAGGTGCGGGAAACTCGGGTGCGCCCGACGGACGCGACACCGCCCGGCTCGACCCGTACCCACGCGGGTTCGGAGCCGTGAAACCCATACGGCTGCAGTAACTTTCCTGTTTCACGCAGCAGGCGGCGCAGTGCCGAATCAGGTTTGACCATCCCCGCAGACTAACGATGTGCCCCGACAGATTGTCGCGACAGGCCTACCGTCCGAAGCAGCGGATCAACCCGTTTCACCGCCGTCTCGAACGGGGATCGTCGTTGGACCATTCACGGCGTCGGGCGGGTTGCCCAGCGTGTACCACTCCACCACGCGGCGATGCGTGACAGCGGGGACGCCGCCGTGCGTGGCGAAAGAGGTCAGCAGACCGATCAGGAATCGAGAAGCGCCGGTCACCGAGTAGCACATAGCGTTATTGCCATGAACATCACCGCTGATCAGACCAATATCGAGTCCGTCATCCTCGAGGTGCCCGACCCCGCGGCCGCCGCGGACTTCTACGCCGCCGCGTTCGGCCTCGGCGACAAGGTGCGGTTCCGCGCCTCCGAGGCGCCGACGACCGGCTTTCGTGGCTTCATACTCTCGCTCGTAGTTTCTCAGCCGAGCACCGTCGACAGCCTCATCGGCACCGCTCTCGACGCAGGCGCGACGACGCTGAAGCCGGCCAAGAAGAGCTTCTGGGGCTACGGCGGCGTCATCCAGGCTCCGGACGGGGCGATCTGGAAGATCGCGACATCGTCGAAGAAAGACACCGGCCCGGCCACCCGCGAGGTCGACGATTTCGTGGTGCTCCTCGGAGTCGACAACGTCAAGGCGACCAAGCAGTTCTACGTCGACCACGGCCTGACCGTGGCGAAGAGCTTCGGCAGTAAGTACGTCGAGTTCGATACCCCACCGTCCGCGGTCAAGCTGGCGCTCTACGGACGCCGTGCTGCCGCCAAGGACGCAGGCGTCGCACCGGAGGGCACCGGGTCGCACCGGGTCGTCATCGGCGGCGGTATCGGTCCCTTGGCCGACCCGGACGGGTTCGCGTGGGAGGTCGCCCCGGCCTGAGCCGATCCAGGCGTTCGGACACCGCGCTGATCGTCACCCCGAGCAGTCCGCCGACTATCGAAAGATCGAGGCGCAGGCTAGGTTCCGAGATCGAAGCGGATACCGGAGCGCAGCAGTGTGCTGGCGGACAGTCCGAACATGTGGTGGAAAGTTTCGCTGAAGTGGGACGGGGTGGCGAAACCGGCGTCGGTAGCGCATCGGGTGAGGTCGCGGCCGACCGCGGCGTCCCGGAGTGCGTGGATGACGCGAGCCCACCGCTGATAGCCGCGGAATGTGGTGCCGCTCCGCTGGGCGAATACGCGGAGGAAATGGGTGGTGGACAGGCCAAGGTTCGCGGCGATCGCATCGGCCCGGAACGTGTGATTCGGGTTCCGGCGGATCGCGGCGGCTACCCACTCTATCCGCGGATCGGCGACCGGTGCTCGACCGGCGATGGCCCGAGCGAAGATTCGCTCCGGATCCACGTCAGCTGCACCGCACAGCTCGACGAGCTCCTCTTCCCGTCGGTGACCGAGACCGTAGGGCCCAGCGGTAGCCGTCATCTCTTCCGCGATGCCGGTGGCGGGTGCGCCTGCGGGGTCGACGAACAGCAGCAGGATCCACCGCTCGGGGGCGATGACACGGTGCACCGCGCGGGCGGGGGCGAAGGAACTGCCGGTGCGGATCTCCCCGTGTGCGGCGGTCTCCAGGACGAACGGTCCGTGCAGGCCGACGCTCAGCACCGCGACCGAGGCGGCATGCAGGTCGACGCCGAGTTCCGGCCCGATGTATCCGACATGACCCGGTCGCAGCCACACCATCGGCGATATTGCCGCACCGCATATTTCCGAAAGCGCACCAACGGTCACACCTGCGAGGGTACCGATGGGTCGCACGAAACACCGCGGCCGACAGGGAGCATCACGAGCAGCCGGAGGTCACATCATGCGAGGCAAAGTTCCACTGCGAGTTCGGATCCTGGCCGCACTGACCACCGACCCGGACTGGGATTCGATCACCCCGGATCAGGTCATCGAATTGCGCGAAGTATCGAACCGCAAGCGCCGGTCCCCGGTGTTCCGGCTCGCCACCGGCAGACCCGATCGTGGTGCGCGAATCACCACACACGCACTCGATCTCCCGGGGCGTCGGCTGAACGTCCGGGTGTACCGGCCCG
The DNA here is from genome assembly GCF_050946365.1 of Nocardia sp. CA-107356. Lineage (NCBI taxonomy): Bacteria > Bacillati > Actinomycetota > Actinomycetes > Mycobacteriales > Nocardiaceae > Nocardia > Nocardia sp. CA-107356. The sequence goes on from NZ_CP191992.1 coordinate 3,427,596, forward strand.
AGCGGGGAGGTTCGGCGCTGCCGCTGATCGTCGCGTTCCATGGCGGCGGATTCATCGGCGGCGCACCGGACCAGGACGACTGGCTCCTCAGTCACCTGGCGGCCGACCTTCCGGCGGTGGTCGCCTCGGTCGACTATCGGCTGGCGCCCGAGCATCCCGTGCCCGCACCCGTCGAGGACGGCTTCGATGCTGTACGGCGCCTCGCCGAGCAGGCCACGGTGTGGGAAGCCGATCCGACCCGGATCGCTCTGCTGGGTGCCAGCGCGGGAGCTTCGCTCGCGGCTCTCGCGGCGATCAGGGCGGATGAATTCGGACTGTCGGTGCGCGCCCAAGTGCTGATCAATCCGCAGCTGGATTGGACCGACCGTGTCTTCGAGTACCCCTCGTTCACCGAGAACGCGGACAGCCCGACCGCGACACCGGCCAATTGCCGTGCGGTGCAGCGCATAGCAGTTCCCGAATCCTTCGACGCCCGGGTGATTTCACCGCTGTGGAGCGAGAACCTCGCCGGACTCGCCCCTGCGCTCATCCAAGCCGCGGGTCTGGACCCGCTGGAAGATCAGGCTCCGGCCTACGCCGACCGCCTGCGACAGGCGGGAGTCGACGTGACGCTGACCCGCTATCCGGAAGCGGTGCACTCCTTCCTGAGCATGCCGGGCCTGGTCCCCGCGGCCCGGCCCGCACGCGCCGAGATTCTCGCCCACCTACGCAGCCACCTGCTGGATCGCGCGGGCAGTGGTGCGACGAGATCGACGAAGGCCAGGCAGCGGTGACCACCATCGACGTAGTCGAGGCGAAGGAGACCCACGTTCTTGGCCCTGTTCCGACTCGAGCCCGACCCACCCCGGACGCTGAGCTGTCCTTTCCTATCAATTCTGAAACGTGTTCTAATTCAGGGGATCTTGAAGACAGGGAGGGGTCTGGCACTGTGGTTGCATTCTTCAAAGGTCGATGGTCGCTATCGCGCGACCGGACTGGCGGTCAGCCCGTGGGCCCCGACGCAGGTGGGCGGTACCGCGGTGTGTGGTCTGCTGGCACGTCAGGCCGAAACGCACTGTCCTGGAACGGCATTCATTCCCGCCCGGTTCACCGTGGATCTTTTCCGGCCAGTCCTCGACGAGCCGATCCGGCTGCATAGTGAGGTGGTCCGCGACGGCAGACGTGTCCGCGTGATCGATGCCTCGATCGTGCAGCACGATCAGGTGCGGGCCCGTGCGACCGTGATGTATCTGGCGGTCACCGAGCAGCCACCGGGACAGGTGTGGCGGGCGGAGCGGCAGTTGCCGACACCGGTGCGGAAGTTGGACGGAGCCGAAGGTGACCCACCGCTGTTCAAGTCCGGAGACTTCGACTGGACCGGCGATTTCGCCTCGGGTCAGAACAGTGAGCGGAAGTGTGCGTGGCATGACATCCCGTCCTTGGTTGACGGTGAGCCCAACTCGCCATTCCAGTTGGCCGCCTACGTCGCTGATGCGACCAACATGGTGTGCAACTGGGGAACCGAGGGCGTCGGCTACATCAATTGCGATGTGACCATGACATTGTCGCGCCTGCCCGAGGGGCCCGAGGTGGGGCTGCAGGCCCAAGACCACGTCGCGGCCGACGGGGTCGCCATTGCCGCGGCCACCATGTACGACCGGACCGGACCGCTGGGCATGTCTGTCGTCACCGGCATCTCGAACGCTCTCCGGCAAGTAGATCTGGCCGCTTTTGCTGCCGCGCAGTCATTTCCGGCGCCGCGGCCCCGCTGAACTCGCCACGCCTTCGATGTTGCGGCAGCGCCCCCGTCGTGCCGCATATCAGCGCTCGGCCAGTTGTTGGTCTTGCGACCGAGGACTTTGTTCCCACCACTTCTTGCTCGACAACGATCGTGGTCGGGTCAGCGGTGTGGTGTATGGCCGCCGGCGAGAGCGCAACCGCGTATGCGGGCGGTTCGTATCCTGGCCGGGGTCCGATCCTGATGCGGTCCCAACTGGTCGAGTGTCCAGGACGATTGGAGCGAAGTGGTTGTCTTTCTGTTCGCCGGTGGCGTTAACTCGGTGAACAGTGTTGTTGAACGGGGTAGGGGTCGTCGTGTTGGTTGGTCGTGACGTCGAGCGTGACCTGATTACGCCGTTCGTTCTCGGGCAGGGTGGCGACGAGCCGGTGTTGGTCATCCGCGGTGAGCCCGGTGTGGGAAAGACCGCTGTGCTGGATATGGCCGCCGATATCGCGGCGTTCCACGGCATTCGCGTCTTGCGGGCGGCGGCGCTCGAGTACGAGGCCGAGCTGAAATTCGGTGCGCTCAATCAGCTTCTACACCCACTGTTGAGCGGAATCGACGAACTCGGCTCCGCGCATCAGCAGGCGTTGAACGTGATCATGGGGTTGGCACCGGGGGCGATGCCGACGCAGCTGATCGCAGGTGCCGCGACGTTGGCGCTGCTGCGAGCGGCAGCGGATCAGGGCCCTGCGCTTCTGATCGTCGACGATGTGCAGTGGCTCGATCTGTCGAGCACGATGGCGTTGAGTTACGCGGCGCGGCGCTGGAGCGGGATCGACATCCGGATGCTTGTCGCGGTGCGTGCGGAAGCCGATGATGGCTTCACACGCAGCGGATTTCGTGTCCACGACCTGTCGCCGCTGGATGACAGCAACTCGGACGAGCTGTTGCGTGCCACCTATCCGGCGCTGTCCGCGAGCGTTCGTCGACGCCTACGCGATGACGCCCGGGGTAATCCGCTCGCGCTGCTCGAACTGCCGGCCGCGTTCGCGGACGGCAGTTCCCCGACCACTCTGCCCGGGGTGCTGCCGCTGACCGACCGATTGCAGAGACTATTCGCCGATCGGCTCGCTGGGCTTCCGGAAGGGACTCGGCGGATGCTGTTGTTCGTAATTCTCGCTGGTGCCGAAAAGAGCATGACTCTGCAGGACTGCGCGCCCACATCGGAGGGGCGGGCCGATCTACCGCCCGCCGAGCGCGCCGGGATCATCCACGTGAACCCGCGCACGGGCATGATGGAGTTCCGTCACCCGCTGATCCGTTCGGCGGTCATCGAGCAGTCCACCAGCGAGGAACGCCGTCAGGTTCATCGCATACTCGCCGAGGCGTTCGCCAAGGAACCACAACGGCGCGCCTGGCACCTCGGGCAGGCTGCGGTCGGTCCCGATGAAGAGATCGCCGCATCGCTGGAAGCGTTGTCGCAGCAGATGATTCGTCATGGCGACAGCAGGCGCGCGACAGCTGCGATGCTGCGCGCGGCCGAGCTTAGCCCCTTGGATTCCGATCGCGCCCGCCGGACAGCGCGCGCGGCCTATTTGGGGGCACTGATCACCGGCGACCTCGCCGACACCTCCCGCCTGCTATCGGAAGCGACCCGGGCCGAGGTCCGTGAAACACCGTCATTGGAAGCGGCTGTCGCCGCGGCTTCCCAACTCCTCAACGATGAAGGTGATGCCACTACTGCGGGCAGGTTGCTCCTCGCGACTATTCGAGTTCACGATCGGGACATCGGCTCCGGCCAGGACACGATGGTCGAGGCCTTGCACACGTTGTTATATGTCGGCTTCTTCAGCGGTCGGCCGGAACTCTGGGACGACATCAACGAGGCTATCGAGCGCGCGAAGCCGCAGCCGACCGATACGCTGTCGTTGTTGCACAACATCTTCGTCGACCCGGTCGGCGCCACCCAGGACGATCTGCGACAACTCGGTGACGCACTCGACGGCCTGCGCTTCACCTCCGATCCACTACAGATCGTCCGCGTGGTGACTGCGGGCTCCTATGTCGATCGCATCGGTGGTGCCCGCGAATCGTTGTGGCGGGTGATCGCCGACGGTCGCCGTGGCGGTGCGATCGCCAAGGCCATCGAAGCGCTGTTCTTGATCGCACAGGTCGATTACTTCGAAGGCGACTGGGATGAGCTGATCGAGGTCACCGATGAGGGGCTGCAGTTGTGCGCGGAGTTCGGGTACACATTGCTCGCGGGTCCCGGCCGATTCCTGCGCGCACTCGTCGATGCGGCCCGCGGCCATACCGCCGCCGCCGACCTTGCCGCCGAGGAACTGCTGCTGTGGGCCGCGCCGCGGCATCTCGGGACGTTCGCCGCCTACTCATCCCATATTCGATGTCTTGCCGCACTCGGGCGCTCGGCCTTCGATGAGGCATATCGACATGCCGCATCGATCAACGCATCGGGCAGCTTTCCGCACTACACGCCGCACGCGGTGTGGCTGGTGCTCGACCTCACCGAAGCAGCGGCCCGCAGCGGCAGGGTCGTCGAGGCCCGAGCCCATGCCGAGGCCGCCGTCGCAGCCGGTGTGTCCAATCTGTCATCCAAGCTCCGGATGCTGACCACCGCTGCGCTCGCCATCACCGATGAACACCACTGGCGCACACTGTTCGAGGATGCGCTGGCCACTCCCGACAGCCAACGATGGGTATTCGACCGTGCCCGAATAGAACTGCTCTACGGGGAACGGCTGCGTCGTGCGCGCGAACCCGCTGCAGCCCGCGCACATATGGCGACCGCGGCGCAGGCATTCGAACGCCTGCAAGCGATCCCATGGGTGGAACGGACCCGATCGGAACTGCGAGCAGCCGGGAAGCCCGCGCCCGAAGAGATCCGCGGCTCGGTGCTGACGCCACAGGAGCAGGCGGTCGCCGAACTGGCGGCGTCGGGGCTGACCAACAAGGAGATCGCCGAGCGCCTGTTCCTGTCGGCAAGAACGGTGTCCACCCACCTGCACCGTGTGTTCCCGAAACTCGGCATCACCACTCGCAGCGCCCTGCGCGACGCGATGAGCAGACGCCTCGACTGATGTACGTCAATTGACGGATTCTCCATCTCTGCCGGCAACCTAGATTCGGTCGTGCCGAACAGCAATTCAGCGCAGAGGAGACTCGGAATGAGTGCACAGAGCAAAACCGTCGTCCTGGTTCACGGAGGTTTCGTGGACGGGGCCGGATGGCGGGCGGTCTATGACGAGCTCACTCGAGACGGATTCAGCGTGCGCGTCGTGCAGAACCCGACCAAAACGCTCGCCGACGACGCCGCGACCACACGACAGATCCTCGACGATATCGACGGCGAGGTCGTCCTCGTCGGACATTCCTACGGCGGAGCGGTCATCACCGAAGCGGGCACCCACGACAAGGTCACCGCCTTGGTCTACATCACCGCTTTCGCGCCCGACAAGGGCGAGTCGGTGAGCACACTCATCGGCACCTTCCCTCAAGACGGGCCGCAGCCCCCGATCCTGGCACCCCAGCAGGGATACCTGTTCCTCGACCGGGCGAAGTTTCACGACTCCTTCGCCGGAGATCTCGCCGCACAGGACGCGGCGTTCCTGGCCGACTCCCAGGTTCCGTGGGGCCTGGATGCGCTCGGCGGGACCGTGAGTGAGGCCGCCTGGCGGGTGAAGCCCAGCTGGTACCTGCGAGTCACCGAGGACAAGATGATCCCGCCCGCGGCGCAAGCCTCGATGGCCGAACGGATCGGTGCGAGCGTCGTCGAGACCCCGGGAAGCCACGCTGTCTACGTCTCCCGACCCGAGGTTGTCGCGAATATCATCCGAACCGCAGCGGGCGCGGCCTAGCTCGCTGGTCGAGGGCGAAGAGTGGCCGTTCATACCGACCGGTGAACGGCCACCGGCCCTCGCGAACATCCGCGCATGCCGACTGTCGCGCCCTTGCTCGAATACGCGCACATGGCGCTACGGAGTCGGACGGCAGGACCGACCGGCGCGGCAACGCTACTTGCGGTGCCGTCCCGGACGAGACGGCAGTGCCGGAGCGAGCGGGGGTAGCTGGGTTGTATCGGCCAGTGGGTCGACGCGTAGCGTCGCGATGAAGTGGTCCACGGAGGTGTAGCCCGCGGCGTGGATGTGTGAGAGCAGTTCGAATGCGGGGGCTGTTGCGTCGGTTCGCTTCATACTGGCTCCCTTTGCCAGGCTGACGGTATTGGCACAGCGACAGGGAGTCGGTCTCCAGCCCCGGAGCCCCCTGTCCGGTGTAGCGCGAACGGCGGCTATGTGGCTGCACCTACCGCCTATGGCCTTCCGATTCACCGGAACGAGCGGAATCGTAGCGAATGCATGGCAATCACGGGGCGGTTTGCCGACTATCGAGCGCCCAAGGCGTCAGGTGCGGTGTCGGCGTCGTCGTTGAGCGTGGGCCCAATCGTGGTGGGTACGGCTGTTCGCCGACTCTTTCGGTAGTTGTAGGCGATGCCGATGATCAGAATGGCCAGGAGCGCGGCGGAGGTGCCGTAGGTGCCCAGCGCGAGCCCGCCGCTGGTGTGGGGTTTGGACAGCCAGTCACCCATGGTCGCGCCGAGCGGACGGGTGAGGACGAAGGCCATCCAGAACAGCAGTACGCCAGAGATATTGGTGAGGTAGTGGGCGGCCAGGATCAGCGCCATAACGACCGCGATCAGGAAGCCGCTGCCCCAGTAGCCGAGGCCGGAGCTGTCGGAAAGGTAGTCCCCCAGGGAAGTGCCGAGGGTGTTGGACAGCAGGATCGCGGCCCAATAGAGCAGTTCACCGCGGAAGGTGGTGATGTTCGCGACGTCGAAGGTCTGTCCGCTGAGTTTCCAGATCCCGAACACCAGAGCCAGCCCGGAAATGAGCAGCAACGCTCCTACGCCGTAGCCGAGGCCACCGTCGGTCGAGGTGTCCGAGCCGGGTCCGCGGTTGATGAGATCGGACATGGTCGTTCCGGCCGTGCTGGTGGCCGCGATGACCGTCCAATAGAGCGCGGGGTGGAATCGGTGGACCCGTAACTGGGTCAGCACACTGATCACGAAGATTGCCAGGAACAGCAGCGATGCCTGTGCGTAGCCGAGCTTCAGTGTCTGCGCCAGCAGATCACCACCGGTCTCGCCCAAGGTGGTCGCGGCGATCTTGAGTACCCAGAACATCACCGTGATCTGGGGAAGTTTGTAGTCGACGAGCAGACGAGCCGCATGCTTCACCATCGGTACTCACTTTCGCTGATGCCGACACCCATCGGCGCGGAGTCTGCCGAAGCGCCGCTGAGAACACGCTGAAAGTGTGCGGCCGATCACACTGTAGGTGCTCCGTCGATCGAACCGGCTGGTCAGGTGGTATCGAGGAGCCGGTATCCGACGCCGCGGACGGTTTCGATGCTGGCCAGTCCGAACGGGGTGTCGATCTTGCGGCGGAGATAGCCGATGTAGACCTCGACGACGTTGTCGGAGCCTTCGTAGTTGGCGTCCCAGACCGAGCGCAGGATGTCGAATTTGGTGACGACGTCGCCCTTGCGGCGCAGCAGGTATTCCAGCACGCCGAATTCGCGCGGGGTCAGCGACAGTTCCTGTCCGGCGCGGCCGACACTTCGCCGCGCCGGATCCAGGGTGAGGCTGCCAGCGGTGAGAATCGCGGGTCGTTGCGGTGCGCCGCGGCGGATCAACGCCCGTAGTCGGGCGATGAGGATGACGAAGGAGAAGGGTTTGGTCAGGTAGTCGTCGGCGCCGAGGTCGAAGGCGTCGGCTTGGTCGTACTCGCCGTCTTTGGCCGAGAGCATCAGTACCGGCGTCCATATCTGGCGTTCGCGCAGTTCCCGCACGATCTGGTAGCCATGTTTGCCCGGCAGCATGATGTCGAGTACCAGCACGTCGAAATCGCCGGTCGCGGCCAGTTCCAGTCCGTCGATTCCGTCGTGCGCGACTTCGACGACGAACCCCTCCGCCGACAGACCGCGCCGCAGCGTCTCGGCCAGCCGGATCTCGTCGTCGACCACCAGTACCCGCACCCGCCACCGCCCTTCCGTCATCGTCTGCTGGTTCATTACAGCCGAACCCGCTCGGCGATCGGTGCAGCTCTCAGCGTTTCCACAGCAACACGCGCTCAGACTCGGAGCATGTCCGCTGTCCTGCACCTCGTTGATCAGACCGTCGGCGAGGTCGTTTCCGAGGCCACGACCGCCCAGATCGCGGTGCGGTGAGTGTCGCGGTCATCGTGGCGTCGTTGCTGGCCGATCGGTTCCGGCCGACCGAGGATCTCGCCGACGACTGTTCGACGCGCGGTACGCGGGGCGGTGCTCCGCGCTGCGCCGACGACGCGCGAACACACCATCGAAGAATGGTGTCGGCACCATCGAACGCGACACACCGATGAATCGAATGTGCCCGCCCTCGACCGCATCCCGCGAAGCTGAGCACAATGAACCGACACCCGCCACCCGATGACATATCCTCGGCCGCCGCACCGCGACGCCGCCGGTTCGCCGATACCGCAACAGGATTGATCCGAACCCTTACCCGCCCCGCGCGATGGGGATTGCGGGTGCGGTCCGCGCTCATCGTCGCGGTCGTCATCACCGCAGGGCTCGCCATCGCCGCCCTCTCGCTGACCTACGTGCTGTATCGCTCCTTGATCACTGCTTCCGACGACGCGGCCACCGACCGGATCCGCCAGGTCACCGTCCAACTCGCCATCGACACCCCCGCGGACCTGGATCGCAGCGCACTGGCAACCGACAACCGGGTCTCGATCGTGCAGATCATCGACCAGACCGGCCGAGTCGTGCAGAGCTCCACCGACAGCCCCGACCGCCCGATCATCGTCGATCGCCCCGCCCCGGGAAGCATCGCCCACGACCTACCCACAACGACGCGTGCCGACGAAGGCAGAGTCAGCGCGGCCACCGTCGACGGGCGCGGCGGCCGCTACACCATCGTGGTCGCGACCAACCAGGAAGAAGTCGAACGCACCATCAAACTGGTCGCGGCCCTGGTCGCTTTCGCCACCCCGTTCATCGTCGCGCTCGCCGCACTGGCCACCTACGCTCTGGTTGGGCGCTCACTGCGGTCGGTCGAACGCATTCGCACCCGCGTCGCCGCCATCACCAGTGCCGACCTCACCGACCGCGTCCCGGTACCACCGCAGCGCGACGAAATCGCGGCCCTGGCGGAGACGATGAACGATATGCTCGCGCGGATCGAGGCCGGGCACAACGCCCAACGCCGCTTCATCAGCGACGCCTCCCACGAACTGCGCAGCCCACTCACCACCATCACCGCCGCCCTCGAACTGGGCCGCGCCCAACCCGCCATCCTCGACGCGGCCATGCTCGATGACACCCTGCTGCCCGAGGCCCAACGCATGCGCCAACTCATCGACGACCTGCTGCTGCTGGCCCGCGCCGACGAAAACGCCCTCACCCGGCGGCACACCGATATCGACCTCGATGACATCCTCACCGCCGAGGTCGCTCGCACCCGGACCACCACCGCACTCGCCATCGACCTCGCCGTCGAACCCGCCCGCATCACCGGCGACCCCGCCCAGATCTCGCGCGCGGTGCGCAATCTGCTCGACAACGCCACCCGCTACGCCGCCAGCACCATCACCGTCCGACTCCGACGCGACGACCGCAACGCCCACATCGAGATCGCCGACGACGGCCCCGGTATTGCCGCGTCCGACCGCGCACGCATTTTCGATCGCTTCTACCGACCACAGCAGGACCGCGGTCGTGGCACCGGCGGATCCGGGCTCGGACTGGCCATCGTCGCCGAGATCATCGCCGCACACCACGGCACCGTCCGCATCGATCACAACACCCCCACCGGAGCCATCGCGATCATCGAGTTGCCCAGCACCGACACGTGAGCCGATGCACCTCACCGGAACATCGCTTCTCGGCGTGCTCGCAGCGGCCGTAGCGCACCGTGGGCTGATGATCACGACAACGACCGGAGCTCGCGGACACATGGACTATCGAGTCCGTGCAGCAGGCGATCTGCGACTCCTACGCCGGCACCTATACCGGCCGGCCGCACATCCCTTGACCGCTTCGCCCGCATCACCCGAGAGCGGCCTTGTCCTCGCTGCTGTCAGCGGTTCCTCCTTTGCGGCAACGACTTTCGACGACGCGGGTCATGGGGTCCGAGCATCGAAAACTAGCCTGCGGGGTAGAAGACGAACAGCGTGCAGCCGGTCGTGGTCGCTGGGACGTGCCACGATCCGGCCGGGGCGTGCAGGAACGTCCCGGCCGGGTAGTCGCGCGCACCGTCGTTGAACGTGCCCGCGACCACGTAGACCTCTTCCGGACCGGGCTCGTGGATGTCGCGGTGCGGCCATGAGGTGCCCGGGTCCATCTCGAGCACGTTGGCGTGCGCACCGGACGGCCCTGTCCATAGCGGACGTACCCGGATCCCGGGGAAGAGCTCGCGGACGGGGGATTCGGTGACCGAGACGGAGGTGTAGCCCTCTTGAGCGAGGATTTCGGAATGCATGCCTCCCACGGTGCCGCGTGCGGCCACTCCGAGAAAGTGTCGAGCAAGACATCATAGGGTACTTTTCTGCCATGCATCGTGTAGTGGCCCTGGTGCGGCCGGTGCAGTCGACGTTCGAACTCGGCTGTGCGGTAGAGGTATTCGGTACGCAGCGGGCCGGAGTGCCGCAGCACTACGAGTTCGAGGTGTGCACGGAGACGCCCGGCCCGGTGCCGACGTCGGCCGGGTACGCGATATCCGTATCGCGCGGCCTTTCAGCGCTCGCGTCCGCGGATACCGTGCTCATACCGGGCTGGATGCCGGTGCAGACACCACTGTCCGCCCGCGTGCACCGCGCGCTGTTGCGGGCGCACGCCCGTGGAGCGCGGCTGGTCACGATCTGCTCCGGGGTGTTCGCGCTGGCCCGCACGGGGCTGCTGGACGGCCGTTCGGCCACCACGCACTGGGCCCGCGCCGAGCAACTGGCGCGGGAGTTCCCTCAGGTGCGGGTGGAGCCGGACATGCTCTACGTCGACCACGGCGATGTCGCCACGAGCGCCGGTGCGGGTGCGGGTATCGACCTGTGCCTGCACCTCGTCCGACAGGACCACGGGGCCGCGCACGCCACCCTCATCGCACGGCATATGGTGATGCCGCCGCATCGCGACGGCGGCCGAGCACAGTACGCGCCACCCCCACCGCCCGCGGATGCGCTGGACGGTCTGCTCGAATGGACCGGCACACGCTTGGGAACATCATTGTCGGTGGGCGATCTGGCCGCGCACCTCAGCGTCTCGCCCCGCACGCTGGCCCGGCGCTTCGCCGACCAACTCGGCACGAGCCCGGGCGCATGGTTACTGTCGCGTCGCCTGGCCGAGGCACGCACCTTGCTCGAGGAAACCGACCTGCCGGTGGAGGCCATCGCCGCCCGCGTCGGCCTCGGCACAGCGGTCAACCTGCGTCGCCGCTTCCATACCCGGGTGGGCACAACCCCGGGTGCCTACCGGCGTGCTTTCCGGGTCTCGTGACACACGCACATCCGTCGGGCGGCGGATACGGCCATTGCTACACATGGCCATTCGCCCATCGTCGGCGGTATCTGATGTCGATGCCGCTGTATACGGGGGCTAGCTGACGAAGGCGATCTCGGTGGTCGGGGTGGTCACCTTGCTGTCGCGGGTCTGGGTGCGGTAGCGGCCGGGATCGGCGGTGTGGCCGGTCTGCACCTTAGTGTCGTTAACACCGACACCGCGCGTGGCGCCGCTCTGGGTGCGCGAATCGCGCGTACGAACCTAAAGGTCATACCGCTGGCCGCGCTCAGGGGGCCGCCCACACCGGATGCTGATCTGGTTGTCCGACAGGACATCTGGCTGAGTGGACCCGAACTTACGGTATTGCCGTTGGTCGCGCATGCGCACAACTCGAGCCGTCGGTGGACTGTCGGGGTCAAACGGTATTACGTCGCAGGTAATCGACGCCGCTCGCCCCCTCGGGCATTGTGGCCGACATGAACAACATCGCGACAAGCGCCACCCGCACCGTCGTGGAGGAACTGCTGCATCGAATCGGCGCGGGTGACCCGGACGCTATCGCAGCGCTCTACGCCCCGGTCAGCGACTGGAAGCTGGATTGGCCCGAGAAGGAGCACGGCCGGGCCGCAACACCGTGGATTCGGCACCGTGCGACGCGCGCCGACGCGGCTGCGCACTATCGCGAGATCGCCCGCTACCACGTGCCCGACAAGGTCGGCACCGTGATCGAACGCATCCTGGTCGACGGCCCGGATGCGGTGGTCTTGGGGGAAATCCGCCAGACAGCCCGGCCCACCGGCCGCGCCTATCGTTCCCGTTTCGCGCTACACATCACCGTCGACAATGACCTCATCACCCGCCATCACGTCTACGAGGACAGTCTCGCCGTTGCTCAGGCATTCGACACACCAGCAGCCGAGCACGATCGAAGCGACTCGAACGCCAGGTAAGTCCGCATGGTGCTCGGTCGGCGGACGCGACGGCGAACTGCTGATCGGTTGGGCGCCAACGATTCTGGAACGTCCGCTGCTGTCGGTGGGATACGTCTCGGAGGCGAACTCGTGAAGAAAGCGGTCAGCTAGCAGACCAACGGTTCCGGTTCATCTGGCGGACCGTTCGGTGCGGTCGACTGAAGGCGATGAGATCGCCTGCGCCGCAACGGTAGTGGCGATCAGGCACCCTGTGTGTCGTCATCGTGATCATGTGCATATGCCGACGGACATGGTTCACGTCAGGTGTTTCTGATCACGCGGGCAGATCGCGAATCAGTACATCGAATGTAGGTGCGTCGGGCCAACTCGGCTTTAGGGTGCCGACCCGATACCAGCCCCACTTGCGATAGGTGGCGTAGGCGCGGGAGTTGTCAGGGCGGACCAGAAGCGTTGCGCGATGTTCCGGTCGGGCGCCGAGGAGTTCGTTGTGGAGAGCGTGGGCTATTCCTCGGCCGGTGAGCTCGGATCGCACCATGATTTCGCTCAGTGCGAATGTGCGGGAACCATTTTCGGCGGTGAACTCGGCTGCGTTTCCCTCGTCTAACTGGAGCCCGTCCCACCAAGCGGTGTTCTCGGGCAGCGGCCAGCCCCATGTCTGGCCGCACGCGCGCCCGTCGAGTTCCGCGATCACCAGCTCGAAGCCGGCGGCGCGGCTGGGGCTGGTGTATGCGTCGAAGCGGTGCATAAATGCGTCCGGCGATTCGAACTTCTCACCGGCCTCGATCGCGTGAATGTAGGAACCGCGGAATACGTCCTCGACCTCTGCGCGTCGCTCCCGGGCCTGCGCGGCTGTAAGGTGGTGGAATTCCAGGTTTTCGAGCGTTGTCGCACTTTGGCCCGGATTCATGCGGTGGTGACCCTTCTCGCCAGATCATCGAATCGTTGCCGGAACTCGTCGGAATAACCCTCCGCCACATCACGGACCGGCGCGAGGAGTTTGAGTGTGCGGGTGGAGGAAACTTCTCCCTCGAGGTCGGCGAGGACCGAAAGCCCTCGAGTGGTAGCGCCTTCGATATCTCCGACATTCGCCAATGCCGTGGCCCAGCCGGCTCGGTAGTTCGCGGCGTTGCGGGTACCTGCTTGCTCGAGCGCGAGCCCGGCTGACAGGGTTGCCGCCTTTGCCAGGTCGCCGAGGTCGCCAACACCGCGGGCTTCGTGGCAGCGAATCTCAGTAGCCGTGACGAACCGAAGCCACCGTGGGCACTCGTCTAGCGACTCGTGCTCGAACGCGAAATCGAGTTCACGCCAAGCAGTGGCAACAGCTTTGCCGAATCGGGTCCGGTCGCCGAGGACCCCGTATGCCTGGGCTTCGCGGATCGCCATCAGTGCGTGGATGCGGCTCGGTGGGCGACTACGGCTCAGGTCGCGCGCACGTTCGATAAGGCTGAGTGCGCGATACGGATTTCCTTGGCCGGTGCGCGACAGCGTGATCGCCTGATGTGCGGCGTTCAGGCATATGTGTACGGTCAGCCCTTCGTCGCCAGCCTGGTTGGCCAATGCAAACGCGTCGGCATAACAGCGACGCGCGAGGGGGTGCATCTCCGCGTCGTAGGCCAACCAACCGGCGATTGTTGCGAGCTCGCCTGTGGCGCGCATGAACGTCGTGCCCGCTTGTTCATCGAAGGCGAATGTTTCCAGGGCGGCTTTCGCCCGTTCGAGCTCGTCTACGGCCGTCTGCACCAGCGTTGCACCACCCACGGTCTGCTCGCGCTGGGCGAAGTCCTCAACGGTCGCGGCGAGGCGGTGGGCCCCGGCGATTCCACGGCGACCCGGGCTCGGTTCGGAATCCAAGGCAGGCAGCGCAATCGCTGTCCCGAGCAAGACTCCGAACTCCCGCCGTTTCACTTCGCTGTCCTCGACTTCCCGCGCCATGCGCCGTGCACTCATCGCCAGGCTATCGTCGGCGACCGCTGCCCGAAACCGTTGCGCCTGTTGATCATTTACACGCGCAAGTTCGGAGTCCAGATCCTGGGCAGACTTCCCGCGGACCGGTCGGTCGGCCGTGGTCTTTTCCCACTTCCTGATCGTCGGCGGTTCATAGCCAACCTTCGCTGCGAAGTCGTCCTGCGTCATACGCAGAGCCGCTACGCGAAGGGCTTTCACCTCCACGCCTGTCCACCTGCTGACGATCATCGCCGCCCCTGTTCGCGCCAATAACGCTCGGTATCAGAAGCGTATTACTTGCGTGCGGTTCTGTGCCTGGGATCGAACTAGCTGGTCGGCGACGCTGTAACTGCATCCGACGCCGGGGCATCGGTCAGTAGCCCTGAGTCCGCCCGTGGCGGGCGGCGGGCGCTCGGCGTCGGATGCCTCGACTACAGCACGGGGAGCAAGTATGACGAATTCGAAACTGCCGCAGCGAGATCCGCTTATCGGTCCACCAGCTGCGTACAGCGGCGCTGCGGCCGATGTGGTCGAGCGGTTCGCGGATGCTCTTTGCGACTGGGTAAATCAGCCTTTGCGCGCGGAGTCGTTCTGGTGTCGGGGCGTCGAACCGATGAACCGCGAGGGGGTGTGATGCGCCGAGATAGGTTGCGTACCACGCAGACTCAGGATGGTCGCAAGGTTGCGGTGTGGCAATTGGCGGGTTGTGCTGCGCGCATTCTGCGCGTGCAGTTCACCGGCGAGTCGTTCACCGCGTACTGCTTGCCGTCGCGCGCACAGCTGACGGCAGTGCAGCCCGGAACGGTCATATTCGATCCATATCCGGATCTGGCCGCGGCTCGGGAGTTGCTTCCCAGGCACACGGATCTGTGGGATGCGCTTCGAGACGACTACTGGGCTGCGCTGGTGAACCCGAAGGATCTGCCGAATCCGTTGGGGGCGTGGGGCGGATGTTCGAAGTAGCTCCATTCCCGCTGAATGAGATCGCTCCGTCTGTGCGCGCATTGCTCGCGGCCTTCCACGAGGACACGCAGCGCAAGCTCGACATCGCCCCTACCGATAGTGCTCCGATCTATCAGCGTGCGTCCGATGGCTGGCTGAGCCGGGTCGACGAAGACGGCTGGATCTCGGACTCCGACGCAGACCTGGACAAAGCCGACGCGATAGTGGTCACGCTGACGAGGGTTCGCGATACGGAAAGGTCCAGGTGAGGTTTGAACCGCCGAAAGCCTCCTGACTCGCCTCGAGATTTTCAGTCCTTCGGCAATGCGGCGAGCTGTTTGACGTAGCGGTGGGCGGGTACGGGAACGGGGCCGTCGGGGCCCGGGGCTTGGTGGGTGAACAGGCCCTCATCGATCCAGCCGTTGCGGGTGTAGAAGGCGCGGGCGCGGGTGTTGCCCGGGACTACGGCCAGCCAGGCTCGTGCATGGCCGTTGGTGTGGATGCGCTGTTCGGCGGCGGTGAGCAGGGGCGTCGCCGCGCCGGTGCCGCGGTGGCGGCGGGATAGGTAGACTTGGTCGATCTCATCGTCGAGGACCATGACGAAACCGGCCACCTCGTTATCGATGATTGCGACGGTGGTGTCGGCGATTCGTTGGGTGGCACGTGGTTCGAACGATTTGTGCGGGCGGACGGCGATGAGTTCCTCGGGGACGTTGCCCAGGTGGGCGTCGCGCCAGCCTTCGTACCAGATCGCCGCGATGGATTCGGCATCGTCGGGGCGGGCCGGGCGCAGGTGCGGGGAATCGGTCATCTGGGGAATGTAGCGCGGTCGGCATTGACATGAACCCGGGTTGAGGTTGAAGGCTGGAGGCATGATTCGACCTGCTGAATTCTGGAATTCCGTATACGACGACGGGTCCGCGCCATGGGTGATCGGGGAGCCGCAGCCCGCGGTGCTCGAGTTGATCGAGCAGGGGTGGATTCGGGGTGCGGTGCTCGATGTCGGGTGTGGGGCCGGTGAGCACACCATTCGTTTGACCGAGCTCGGCCATGACGTGCTCGGGGTGGACCTTTCACCGAGTGCGATCACCTATGCCAGGGCCAATGCGCGCGAGCACGGTGTGGTGGCGCGGTTCGAGGTGGCCGATGCGCTGAACCTCGGGGACGAGCCCCGCTACGACACCATTCTCGACAGTGCGCTGTTCCATGTCTTCGCCTACGACAACGGCGATCCGACCGATTACGTCCGCAGTGTGCACCGCGTACTGAAGCCCGGCGGGCTGGTCCATATCCTCGCGCTCTCGGACGCCGAACCGGGCTTCGGCCCGCGCATCAGCCGCACCGCGATCTCCGACGCCTTCGGCGTGGGCTGGGAGTTGGAAGAGCTGACACCCGCGCGATATCGCGGACGCGTCAGCGAGGCGGTCGTCGAGGCGCGGGAACTCGGCCTCACCCCGGGCAGCATCGTCGATGAGGCGGCCTGGCGCGCCCGAGTGCGCCGTTCCGATCTTTCCTAGCGCTGTCCAAACACCCGGCCTGGTGAACTTGGCACCGGATCACGGAATTGCCTGCCGTGGTCCGATCGCCAATGGAAAGGGTCACTCGTAATGACATTCACCCGTACCGGAATCATGCGAAGCGCCGTCGCGCTCGGCGGTCTGATGGCGGCGGGAGCGCTACTGGTTCCCGCGACCGCTTCGGCGCAGCCGGGCGTCGGTGGCGGACTGATCGAGACGACGTGCACCTTCGCCCAGGTGGACGCGGCCATTCACGCCGAGGCGCCCAAGCTGGCCGAACACCTGGACAGTCATCCCGAACGCAAGGCGAAGTTGCAGGAGCTCCTCGGGCTGCCGGTCGACCAGCGCCAGCAGCGCGTTCAGCAGTGGCTCGACGATCACCCGAATGCGCGGACCAAGATCGAGGAGAAGCGCAACTCGCCAGAGGGCCAGCAGAAGATCGACAAGCTGCGCGGAATCGCGAACAGCTGCCACAACTACTGAGCCGAGCGCGGGCGGCGTTACCCGGCGCCGCCCGCCCGGTCAGCTCGGCAGGGTGAGGATGACGATCAGTCCACCCTCGGGTCGGGCGGCCGCCCGGACGTCGCCGCCGTGCGCATGCGCAACCGATCGCACAATCGACAGACCGAGTCCCGAACCACGACTGTTCGGCGCACGGTCGGACTCGGCGATCCGATCGCCGCAGGCCAGTCGACGGAACGGTTCGAAGAGTCCGTCGACCTCGAAGGCCGGTACGACCGGTCCGGTGTTCTCGACCACGAGTCGACCTTGGCCCTTGGTGCCCGCCGATCTGATTGCGATCCAGCCATCTTCGCTGACATTATGGCGAATCGCGTTGTCCACCAGGTTCTGTGCGAGACGTTCCAGCAGCACCGGATCGCCGGAAACCGCAGCCGCCGTGAGTTCGGTGCGGATCTCGATACCGGCCCGCTCGGCGGCATCGCTCGCGACGGTGACCACCCGCCGGACCACCTCGGCCAGGTCGACCCGGCTGCGTTCGAT
Source organism: Nocardia sp. CA-107356 (assembly GCF_050946365.1). Classification (NCBI taxonomy): domain Bacteria; kingdom Bacillati; phylum Actinomycetota; class Actinomycetes; order Mycobacteriales; family Nocardiaceae; genus Nocardia; species Nocardia sp. CA-107356. The sequence goes on from NZ_CP191992.1 coordinate 3,445,184, forward strand.
CAGCCGCTCCTCGCTGCTCGCGAGCACCAGGAGTCCGTCGATCAGCTGCTCGTGCCGATGATTGACCTCCAGCAGCGTTGCCCCGAGCCGACGCGTCGACTCCGGCGCGTCGGGATCATCGAGTGCCACCTCGATGAGTGTGCGATTGATGGTCAACGGAGTGCGCAGTTCGTGCGAGGCATTGGCGACGAAGCGACGCTGGCCGTCGAAGGCGCGATCCAACCGCTCCAGCATGGCGTCGAAAGTGTCCGCCAGATCCTTGATTTCGTCATCGGGTCCGGTCAGCGCGATCCGCTCGTGCAGGCTGCGATCGGCCACCCGGCGCGCGGTCGCGGTGATCTGCTGCAATGGATGCAATGCCCGCCCGGCCAGCAGCCAACCCAGTCCACCGGCCGCGATCCCGATCGCGCCCAGCGAAACCAGCGACCAGACCAGCATCGCTTCCAGGGTGTCGCGGCGTTCCTTGGCGGCCTGCGCGGTCAGCGCCTGGTACAACTCCTCGGACACAATCGGGCGGTTGCGCTTGGCCAAGTACTCGCGCACGAGGATCTGGGCACCCACGCCGTGGCGCCGACCCAGCGACCGATCGAGATAGAAGTACATCAATGCGACCAGGATCGCCCCGGCGATGAAGAACGCGCCCGCGTACAGCAGTGTGAGCCGCAGTCGAATCGTGCGGCCTCTCATCGGACGCGGTACCCCACGCCCGCCTCGGTCTCGATCACCGGCGGATCGCCCAACTTCCGGCGCACCATCATGATCGTGTATCGCACCACCCCCGTGAACGGATCGATGTTCTCGTCCCATGCCTTCTCCAATAGCTGCTCCGCCGATACCACCCCGCCGTCGGCGCGCAATAGTTCGGCCAGTACCGCGAACTCCTTGCGCGACAACGAGATCGGCTCGCCGTCGCGGCTGACCGACAGTCGATGGGGGTCGAGCCGGATCCCGGCGCGCTCGAGCACCAGCGGTGTTGCGGGCCGCGCCCGCCGTCCCAGCGCCTGGATCCGGGCGACCAGTTCGGCGAAGGCGAATGGTTTGGTCAGATAGTCATCGGCGCCGAGTCCGAGCCCGGCGACCCGCTCGGCCACCGCCGCCGCGGCCGTCAGCATCAGGATCCTGGCGTCGCTGCCTGCCTCGGTCAGCGAGGTGCAGACGGTATCACCGGACACCGTCGGCAGATCGCGATCCAAGACGATCACGTCGTAGTCGTTCACACCGACTCGTTCCAGCGCATCGGCCCCGTCGTACACCACATCGATCGCCATCGCATGCCGTCGCAGCCCATCGGCTATCGCGTCGGCCAGCAACCGCTCGTCCTCGACCACCAGTACCCGCACCGGACCATCGTGCCTGTTGATGCTGTTAGGACGCTGTTAGTGCGACATGCGCCGGTCAACTTGCCGATTTCAGCGCATCTGTCGATGGGTAGTGATTCAATCTGCTCGGTGTGTGCTCTGTAGTAGCTGATAGCAGTGAAAGGAGTTCAGATGACCTTGTCGGTCGCCGACCGCATATTCGTTCGCGTCAGTCGATTCCATACGGAACGGATTGCGGCCGCATGGGGCGGACGGCATATGCTGCACGGCCGTAAACCGGCGCCGGGTGACGTCGTTCTGACCAGCAACGACTATCTCGCGCTTGCCCGCGAACCGCATATCATCGGCGCGATGTACGCGTCGCTGCGGAACCCGGGCGGGGCGGCACCGCCGTCCGGTGTCTTCTTGCACGGCCCCGACCACCCGCAGATCGCGCTGGAAATGGCGCTTGCCGAACATATGCGGGCGCCCGCTGGAATTCTGTGTCAATCCGGTTGGGATGCCAATGCGGGGTTGATGCAGTCGATCGCCGACCCGCATACCCCGGTCTACGTCGATCACATAGCGCATATGTCGCTGTGGCACGGTGCGAAAACGGCCGGTGCGCCGGTGCATTCGTTCCGGCACAATTTTCCGGGCCATCTGCGCGATGAGATACGCAAACATGGTCCCGGCATCATCGCGGTCGACTCGATCTACGGCAGCAACGGCAGTCGCTGTCCGCTGACCCAGATCTGTGACGTCGCTGACGAAACCGGCAGTGTGCTGGTGGTCGACGAATCGCATTCGCTGGGTACCGACGGGCCGCACGGTGCGGGCATGGTGGTCGCGTTCGGACTCGCTGATCGGGTGCCGTTCCGAGTCGCCAGCCTCGCAACGGCTTTTGCTGGACGTGCCGGATTCATCGCCGCGAACAATATCGATTTCGTCGACTACTTCAAGATGGAGTCCGATCCCGCGGTCTTCTCCGCGACGCTGCTGCCGCACGATATCGCGGGCCTGGCTGCGACTCTCGATGTCGTCCGGGTCGACGACTGGCGGCGGGTCCGGCTGCGTGAGGTCTCCGCCGTCGTGCGCCGTGCCCTGATGGCGTTGGAGTTCGATCTGCAGGGTTCGGCCAGCCATATCGTCGCGCTGCAGACCGGGCCGGATCAGCGCACCATCGCGATCCGCGACTTCCTGGAGGCCCGCGGCGTTTTCGGCTCGGTCTTGTGCTGGCCCGCCACCGCGCCCGAACGTTCCCTCATCCGGTTCTCCCTGCACGCTGGGCTGACCGATATAGAGGTGGACCGACTCATTCAGGCGTGCGCCGAGGTTCGAGACACCTTCGGTGCGATGGCTCCGTATCGTCCCGAAGGGCCGAGGCTGGCAACGACTGTGGCTCAACCATCCCTGGTGTCGACCACGTGAAATCGCGGTACCGGGTCAGGCTCGAACGGTCGCCGCCGTCGGCCGGATATCGCGCGGCAGGGTCACCGTGAAGGTCGCGCCATTGCCCGGTTCGCTGTGCACGCTGACGCGGCCGCCGTGCGCCACGACGAGAGCCTGCACGATCGATAGGCCCAAACCCGTTCCGCCGCTGGTTCGGGTGCGCGAATCGTCGGTGCGGTAGAACCGTTCGAATACTCGGGCAGCGGCCTCCGGTGTCAGGCCGGGGCCGGTATCGATGACGTCGACGCGTACCGCGTCGGCGGATGGGGTGAGCCACACGGTGATCGCGGCGGTGGCCGGGGTGTGGGCGAGGGCATTGCCGAGTAGATTCGCCAGCACCTGACGCAATCGCGCCTCATCGCCGGTCACGTCCATGGTGCCGGCGCCGGGACGGACCTCGAGAGTGATCGGGCGTTGCGGGTCGGTCTGCTGTTGCGCCGCCATGGCCTGCGCGTTGTGCACCGCATCGCCCGCGAGCACGAGCAGATCGACCGGCCTGCGGTCGAGTGGGCGTTTGGCATCCAATCGCGCAAGCATCAGCAGATCCTCGACCAACAGGCCCATGCGCTCGGCCTCACCCTCGATGCGCCCGACCACCATGCGCGCGTCGGTGCTCGCACCCTGGCGGTAGAGTTCGGCGAAACCGCGAATCGTGGTGAGCGGGGTACGCAATTCGTGGCTGGCATCGGCGATGAACTGACGCATTCGGCGTTCCGAACGCCGGGCATCCTCCTCGGAGGCCTCGGTGGCGGCCACGCCGTGCTGGATCTGCGCGAGCATCGCGTTCAACGACCGTGCGAGCCGGTCGACCTCGGTATCGACATCGCGTACCGGGACGCGCCGATGCAGATCGCCGCCCGCGATCGCCGCCGCGGTCTCTTCGACCGTGCGCAGCGGGCGCAGGCTGCGTCGGACCACGAAATAGCCGACTACGCCCAGAGCGAGCAGCGCGGTGGCGCCGGTGCCGAGTTCGAAGTAGATCAATCGCGATACCGTCTCCTGGTTATCGGTGAGCGGCAGCGCGATAGTGGTCGAGCCGAACTGGTTACTGGTGGTCAGAACGCGCCACTGCACCGAGGAATCGTCGGTCGAGCCGACCGTTGTCGGGACCGGTGCCACGTGCCCAGCGACATCCGGCATCGCGCCGGTGCCCGCGATACTTCCCGGAGTGCCCGAATACAGCTGTCCCTCAGGGCCTTTGCGCTGTTCGTAGAATCGGCGCGGTTGATCGGTGAACGGCCGAGGACCCGGCAGACTATCCGGCATCTCGGCCGGAACCCATAACGTCGCACCGTCATTGGTGACGATCTGTCGCATCTGACGCGGCTCTGCCCACGACCGGGCCGCATCGTAGAGCTGCTCATCGGTTCGCGCGGTCAGGGATCGGCTCAACGCGGAGGTCACCGCGAAGCCCGTCGCCAACAGCACCATGGCTGCCAGGAAGACCAGGGTGACGACGAGTCCCACCCGCAGTGGAATCGCCGACACCCGCCGGGCCAGGGCCGCACGCGGTCTCATGCCCGACTCGGCTGCGGTTCGCGCAGCACGTAACCGACGCTGCGCAGCGTATGGATGAGTTTCGGCTCGGTGATGTAATCGTCGGCACCCAGCGTCAGGCCGGTGAGCTGGTCGTCGACCTCGTTGCGCGCGGAAAGCAACAGCACCGGTGCGGTAATCCCGTCGGTCCGCAAGCGCCGCAACGATCCGAACCCATCCGTGCCCGGCATCATCACGTCCACGATCAACGCGTCCGGCCGGAACCCGCGCACCTTGTCCAGCCCTTCGGTTCCACTGATCGCCGTGACCACCTCGAACCCCTGAAACCGCATATTCACCGCAAGGAGCTCGACAATCAGCGGCTCATCGTCGACGACGAGAATCCGCGCTTCGGGCTCAGCTCTGCTCACTACCTCACTGTGCCGCGACCAACGTCGCCGAACCTTAGGACGAGCTGGGGGTTTCCTGTGAGCTGCGGCGGCCGGACCTCGGTTCGGCCCGTTCGCCGAGCTATTCGACCAGGGGCGTGGGGTGGAATATGCGGGCGGCCGCCTGAATCAGGGTGGCGCGACTGTCCGGATCCTCCACATGGATCGCGAAGGCCAACTCGCCGGTGTTCGCGAGCAGCCAGCCCTGTCCGGCCGCGGTGGTGACATATCCGGAGCCGCCGAGCATCGGACGGAGTTGGTCGACCACCTCGGTCGGCAGCGGCGCCGATTCCGTCGAAGCCGTTGCCGGATGGCCGATTTCGATCATCGGCGGGGTGATGCGTCCGCTGGCGATGGTGGCTGCGACGATCGCCATACCGTAGGGGCTGGCCTGGATTTCGCTGGCCCGGCCGCCGCGCCGGACCTGTTCGGTGCCCGCGGGCGGGATCAGCGAGCTCACCTTGTCCAGACCCGTCAGCTCGAAATCGACGCCGATACCGAGCATGCGGGCGGCCTTGGCCAGCTCATCTATGGAAACGTCCTGCGGTGCTTTGCGTGCGATCGTCGCCGCGGCCGCGCGCAGCAATTCGGTAGCGCCACCGATCGGGGCGAGTCCGGTGAAGGCCACCGATCCGCTCGCGCCGGCCGGGTTGTTCTCCGCTGCCGCGACAATGGCTCCGGTCGCGGGGTTGATGGCGACCGCTGCCGCCGGATTCCCGACATAGTTCACCGCGTCCTGGGCGGCGCTCTGCCAGCGTGGATCCAGTGTCGCGGCCACGTCCGGACCCGGTGTGCCCTGCTGTCCGGTGAGGTAGGCGATCGGACGCCGGTCCGGGCCCGACAGCTGAACCGCCCAACCCGCGCACCTGTCGCGGCTCTGCTGCCACACCGTGCGCAATGCGTCGAGCATCGGCGACTGCACCCGGCGGTCGGCAGCGATGAGCCGTGGCTGCACCCGCGTCAGCACACCGGGAATCGGCGTGATGTCCGGCTCCAGAATCGCGAAATCGGGCTCCCGCAAATTGACCGCGACGACCGGCTTACCGCGCGCCGCGGCGAGTTGCTCACGCAGGGACGACCCGGTGATCAAGGGAGCGACCGGCTCGATGGCTTTGGCCAGCGCGTCGGTGGTGGCGATCGGATCGGTGATGTGGGCCGGATCGAGTTCGACCACATCGATGATCTGCTCGGTCATCAGCGTCTGCCCGAGGCTGTCGTGCACTACCGGAGGCGGCGGTGCGTAGGCGCGGACCAGATCTACCGTGCGGGTGCTGTCCAGGTGCGGCACAACGATGGCGGGGTCCCAAGAGATGCGCCAGCCGGTCGCCAATTTCCGCACCGTTCCCTGAGACTCATAGGCCCAGTTCCGATCCTGTCCGAACGTCCAGGCGCCGTGCAGGGTAAAAATGCCCTGTGCGGTATCCAACGCGATGAATTGAGCCAAGCGGTAGTCCGCCGTCCCGGGGCTGAGTCCCTCGAATATCTGCCGTAACGATGCGGAGGCGCCTCTGGGCTGGGAGGTCAGATTCGCGGCCTCGTCCGCGTCCCGCTGGTTCAGCAGTTCGGTGAACCGTTCGACCGCGGCCCTGGCATCGTCGGGGTACTGATCGAACGAATACACGCAGCCCCCGAGCCCCAGCGCGAGTATCAACGCACCCACCGCGGCCATCGCGCTTCGCAGACGACCTCCACGCATACGGGGCGATCCGGTGCCGATGTCACCAACCCAACTCTCCATCGCGAACCTCGATTCTCGAGATCATCCGTGCGATTTCAACGGCCAGATAGTGGCCACCCGGATCCGGTAACGCCGTGGAGGTCAAGTGATTCGAGAATAACGGGGTGGCTGCGAGCGTCTCACTACTTCGAGCTGATAGCTGCCAAAAAGCTATGGAGTCGACACGGATCGTCGCTGCAGTTCGACGGAGTCGGCGACCGGTTCGTGGACACCGGGCGGGCGGTGTGCCGCAGGGGGCGGACAAACAGTTCCGCCCCCTGGCGACCACCGCGGATCAGGACTGCGGCGGCGGGCTGAAGATGCCGAAGTCGTTTCCGGAACTGTCCAGGATGTGGGCGAAGATCAGCCCGTCCTTGCTGGTGACCGGCGGTACCGACACCTTTCCGCCCAGGCGTTCGGCGGTGGCGACCGTGGCCGCCACATCCTGCACGAGTACGAAGAAGGTGGCGTGATTGGCCGAGGCGTCCGGGGTGTGCGCGATACCGCCGCTGGGGCTTTCGCTCGCTGGGGAGCTGACCAGGTCGTAGCTGTCGGCATTCGGGTCGGCGGCGAAGGTCCACCCGAACAGGTCGCCGTAGAACTTCTTCACTTCGTCGGGCTTATCGCTGCCGACCTGGAACCAGGCCACCGTGTTGAAAGGGGGAGTGCTGCTCACTTCTCGTCTCCTCGGGTTCGGTGTCGATGTATTGCCCGACCACGATCACCCGGCCCAGCGACAACCCCCTGTCGGTGTTTCCGACACCGTTCTCACAAGGCGACGCTTCTGAGCTCGAGATCATCGGGGATGTCCGATCCGTGGCCGTCGAACGGGCGCTGCGGTACCGGCAGATCCGTCATCGTCACCGCGTGAATGCGGTCGAGCCGGAAGCAGCGGGACTCCTCGCGCAGCCGACACCAGGCGATGAGGTACCAGCCATTGGAGCCGTTGAGGAAGGCGTTCGGCTCGACCTCGCGTTCACTGTGCGCGCCGAAGCGGTCCGAATAGCTGATCCGCAGCACGCGTCCGGCCTCGATCGACTGCCCGATAACCGACGGGATCGCTTGCGCCGGTGGCGCATCCACCGGTTCCATCAGCCGAATCCGGGCGGCCAGCGCGCGAGCGGCGGCAGCATCGCGTTCCGACATCACCGCGAGAACCTTGCGCAAGGCGCTGTGCCCGGCCTGCTCGAACGGTGTCGCTTCGCTGCGTGCCAGGGCGACGGCGAGCGCGACGGCCTCGGCCGCGGTGAAATTGAGCGGCGGCAGCGACATACTCTTCTCCAGCGCGTAACCACCGCGCCGGCCGATATCCGCGTAGATCGGAATGCTCGCCTGCTGCAATGCCGAGATATCGCGTTCGATCGTGCGAACGCTCACCTCGAAACGTTGCGCCAACTCGCGCGCGGTCCGCACTCGCGGCGCCACCGCCCGCAACTCCTCGACGATCGCATAGAGCCGATCCGTTCGGTTCACGCCGACACCGTAGCGCCCGACACCGACATCAAAATGTCGGTTCGGGTAGCCCCGCGCCGCCGCGATCCGATACCGCACCCGGGCAACACATTTGGGGTATCGGTCGGGTGATCCCGGCGTCAGGCCGTGGTGCCCAGGTGTCCGTCTCGGCTGTCGCCTATCCGGTGACGGCCTCGCACACGCCGCGCAACGTGTGCGAGGCGGTCACCGGATAGGCGAGAGCTGCTGGCGGATCGGCTATCGCCGGGAGACGAGCATCGGTTCGCGTAGGTCGAAGAATTCGACCTCGCCCATGAGTTCGCTTTCCTCGTCGAACAGCGACCGCAGATCGTCGGGGATCTCCAGCTTTTCGTGGGCGCGGGCTTCGGCTTCGGAGGTGAAGTACACCGCCTCGACATATCCGTCGTCGCCGTAGGTCGCCAATGTGCCGCCCAGAATCTCCGGGCGCAGTTCGTGGATGCGATCGGTGCCCTGCGTGAGGAGTTCGCGCATGCGGCGCTGATCCCGCGTATGGCCTTCCATGACCTGTACGAAACCGGCTTGGTCGGAGCCGCCGCCCAACCACTGCGTCACTTCGGGGCAGTCCATGAAACTGACCGGACCGTCGAAACATTGTTCGGTTTCGGCCCACCATGCGCCCTGCTCCGGGCGGTCGCTATTGCGCCGCGCCGCATCCTCGGATTCGAATCTCGCCAAGGCGATGAACGTCCCGTCGTTGCACAACCCGCTGGTCGTGCCGAGATAGCCGACAGCACCCGGTTGCAATTCCTCGGTCCACCGATCCATACATCGACGTAGTCGATCGGCATCTGCGACCTTGCCTTGAATGACTTGGATGAACATCGAGTCCTCCTCGTGCGGAGGGATCACTCCGCTTCGTCGCGGGGGCGACGCGTCGTGGTCCACCGAGGGCCTCGGGACCGCACGGCCCGCGAACGCGGCCACCGCACAGCTAATCGTTCGCCGCAAGGAAGCCGAACGCAAGTGCGGCGGCTCGTTCATCAGTGCCCGGACGGTGAGCGGATATGCGGGGTATGGCCGGTCACCGTAGGGCGAGGGCCAGGAAGAAGTCGACGCGGTCCTCGAGGCGGGAGAGGTCGCGGCCGGTCAGCTCCTCGATGCGTTGGATTCGGTAGCGCAGGGTGTTCACGTGGACGTGAAGTAGCTCAGCGCATTTGGTCCAGGAGCCGGAGACCTCGAGGAAGGTTTCCAAGGTGTGCACGAGGTCGGCGCGGTTCTCTTGGTCGTAGCTGCTCAGGGGGTCCAGCAAACGCAGGCGGAACATGCGGCGGACCTCGTCGGGCACGCTGGCCAGCAGCAGCATGTGGGTGGCCAGTTCGTCGTGGCCGACGACGCTGGTGGGTTGGTGGCGGTCTTCGGCGAGGCGGCGGGCGTAGCGGGCCTCTTCTACGGCGCCGCGCAAGCCTTCGCCATCGACGATGCCGCTGACGCCGATCGCTAGCCGGGCGCCGCGCAGGCCGGGCTCCAAAGCGGTTACGGCGCGGTGGATTTCGGCAATGATGGAACCGTTGGGGTCGGCGGGGATCAGGGCGATGGCTTCGCCGTCGACTACGCCTGCGGCTGGCCTTTTGCCGTACAGGATTTCGCGGAGCAGGACGCGTAATTCGCCGGGGCGCAAGGCATCTGCTTCGGCTCCAGCGGCGACGGCGATATAGGTCTCGGCGGGGCCGAGTCCGGTCAGTTCGAGGCGGGAAATGATTTCGGCGGGTTTGGCGTCGGAGACGATGAGTTCGATGAGTTCTTGGGCAAGGCGGCCTTCGGCGCTTTGGCGGTCGTCGAGACGGGCGCGTTCGAGCGAGACGACGGCGGCGAGTTCGCCGGGCAGCGCGCGGCGTTCCTCCGGCCAATCCTTGCAGTCGCCCTCGAAGACCAGGAACCAGTCGGCAGCGCGGGAGGTGCTGTGCTCGTCGACCGCGAACAGTGAGTAGCGGGCCTTGTCGTGAACCAGCACGTGGGGAAGGCGGCGTGCGTTCAAGAAGGCCGCCGTGACCTCGACCGGCGGTGGCGAAACCGGCCCGGCGACCACTCGTCCGGTCGATGAAACCACCCAACATCGCATCCCGAGATCGCGCTCGATCAGCTCCAGCACCGACCCGAGGCCGGTACCCGAAACGAGCTGGCGGTGGCGGTCGAGGATGGCGGTCAGGTCGGCGGCGCGCCCGGTCGAGAGATTGCGCGTCAACGTCTCGGTGACCTGGGCGAACGCAATGTCCTCACGAACACGGAACAGCGGTATCCGGTGCCGCTGGCACGCCTCGACGACATCGGGCGGCGCGCCGCCGTAGCGGGCGTCGCCCGCGGCGAGTCCGGCGACTCCGGCCCGAGCCAGGGCACGCACGAAGGTCTCGCTGTCCTCGGGGGTGCGCCGCCATTGCAGGCCGGTCAGTACCAGCTCACCACCGGAGAGGTAGCGGCTCGGATCGAGCATGTCGGTGGTCACTACCCAGCGCACGAAGCGGTCGAGCTCGTCGTCGCCGGTGACGAGCTCGAGACCGAGATTCATGCCGAGAAGTGATCTGAGTCGCACAGCTGCCGAGGCTAACAGCCGATCCTGAGCCCGCCCGTAGACGCTTTGGATATTCGCACAAACCGGCCCGTGTGAACTGGCGCACACTTCAGATTTCTGGTTCCTAGCAGCGCTGATGAACGGCGGGTGTACTTACTCCCATCGCAAACAAGCTCGAATGGGAGATCGGATGTCAGGTGAGATCGGATGGCTCAACTCGCTGCCGCCGGATCAGGCCGAGGCTGAACTGCTGACCTGCTGTGCCGCATATGTCTGGGCGCAGAAGGTGGCGGCCCACCGGCCCTACGTGGACAGTACGAGCCTGATGGCCGCCGCCGTCGCCGGGGTACGGGAGCTGAGTTGGCCGGATATCGAGGAGGCGCTGTCGGCGCATCCGCGCATCGGCGACCGCGCGAAGGCGGGCACGCACGAGCGCGAGGCGAAATGGTCCGCCGGTGAGCAGTCGGGGACCGCGAGCGCCGACCAGCAGATCCTCGATGACATCGCCGCGGGCAACCTGGCCTACGAGCAGCGGTTCGGGCATGTCTTCCTGATCCGCGCGTCCGGCCGCACAGCCGAGCAGATCCGCACCGAACTGCGCAGGCGCCTGGCCAATACCGCCGAGGGGGAACGCGTCGCCACGCAACGCGAACTCGCCGATATCACCCGGCTGCGGATCCGAAAGCTGTTGGAGGACAAGTGAGTCTGTCCACTCACGTGCTGGACGCGGCATCCGGTCGCCCGGCAGCAGGGCTACCGGTGCGGTTGGAAAAGGCCGACGGGACCGTCCTCGCCGAGCGCCGCACCGACCACGACGGGCGCGTCAAAGACCTGCCCGCTCCCGAAATCGGTGCGCACCGGCTGATTTTCGATACCGGTGACCTCAGCCCGTTCTACCCGTCGGTGACCATCGACTTCCGCGTCTCCGACCCAGCCGAGCACTACCACGTGCCGCTGCTGCTCAGTCCCTACTCCTACTCGACCTACCGAGGTAGCTGAACAATGTCGATCAAGCTCGGGCCGAATAGATACGGCAAAGCGGAAAACCGGGTCGTCCGGGTGACGAAAACCGGTGGCATCCATGAGATCCGGGATCTGAACGTCGGTGTGGCGTTATCCGGTGACATGGACGAGGTTCACCTGACCGGTGACAACGCGACGGTCCTGCCGACCGACACCCAGAAGAACACCGTCTTCGCCTTCGCCAAGGAATACGGCATCACCTCGCCGGAGGCGTTCGGTCTGCTGCTGGCACGGCATTTCGTCGATTCGCAGCAGCCCATCCACCACGCGCGGGTCTCCTTGGCGGAGTACGCCTGGGACCGCATCGTGATCGGCCCCGGCGACAAGCAGCACTCGTTCGTGCGCTCGGGTCAGCAGACCCGCACCGCACGCGTGCACTACGACGGCGAAAATGCCTGGGTGGTATCGGGTTTGACCGGCTTGGTGGTGCTCAACTCCACCGGCTCGGAGTTCCACGGCTACATCGAGGACAAGTACACGACGCTGCAGGAGTCCTACGACCGGGTGCTGGCCACCGAGGTCAACGCCGAGTGGCGCTTCGCCGGTGAACCGGGGGACTGGGACAAGGCCTACCGTGAGGTCCGCGGCGCGCTGCTCGAGGCGTTCGCCGATACCTACAGCTACTCGCTGCAGCAGACCCTCTATGCCATGGGCGACCGGGTGATCAGCGCGGTCCCCGAGGTCTGCGAGGTCCGGCTGTCGCTGCCCAATAAGCACCACTTCGTGGTGGATCTGTCCGGCTTCGGATTGGACAACGACAACGAGGTGTTCTTCGCCGCCGACCGGCCCTACGGCCTGATCGAAGGCACCGTCCTTGCCGAGGACGCCCCCGCGTCCGGACCGGCTTGGGAGTGACGATGGATTTCCTACGACCCGATACCTGGGCGGAAGCACTGGAGTTGAAGGCCGCCGATCCGGCGGCCAAACCCATTCAGGGCGGCACCGATGTCATGGTCGAACTCAATTTCGATCACGGCCGCCCGGCGGCATTGCTCGACCTGAACCGCTGTCGCGACCTGTTCGACTATTCGACCGAGCCCAACGGTCGGATCCGGATCGGCGCCGGTGTCCCGTACGTGCGCATCATCAAACGGCTCGGCCATCAACTGCCCGGCCTGGCCCAGGCCTCGCGTACGGTCGGTTCGCCGCAGATCCGCAATCGCGGCACGGTCGGCGGCAATCTCGGTGGTGCGTCACCGGCCGGAGACGCCCATCCAGCGCTGCTGGCCTGTAACGCCGTAGTCGAGGTGGAGTCCGCCGCGCGTGGCACCCGACTGATCCCGATCGACGACTTCTACGTATGGGTGAAGAAGAACGCCCTGGAGCCCGACGAGCTGATCCGCGCCATCTGGATCGAGCCGGCGACGGGACCGCAGTACTTCTCCAAGGTCGGCACCCGCAATGCCATGGTGATCGCGGTCTGCGCGTTCTCGATCGCGCTACACCCCGACACACACACGGTCGGCACCGGCATCGGTTCCGCTGGCCCGACACCACTGCGTGCGACGTCGGCCGAGCAGTTCCTCGCCGAGGCGCTGAACTGGGATGACCCGGGCCCGTTGGCCTTTGAGGTGATCCGCGAATTCGGCGAACTCGCCTCGGCCGCCGCCAAGCCGATCGATGACGTCCGCGGCACCGCGGAATACCGCAAGCACGCCCTGACGGTGCTGGCCCGCCGCACCCTGTCCTGGGCATGGACGGACTACCTAGCAGAAAGAAGGAGGGCAGCCTGATGCGTGTGACCTTCGACGTCAACGGCTCGCAAGAGACCGTCGACAATGTATGGGAGGGTGAGAGCCTGCTCTATATGCTTCGCGAGCGGATGGGCCTGCCCGGCTCCAAGAACGCCTGTGAGCAAGGCGAATGCGGTTCGTGCACAGTCTATTTGGACGGCACACCGGTGTGTGCCTGTCTGGTGGCCGCGGGGCAGGTGCAGGATCGCTCGGTGCGCACGGTCGAGGGCCTGGCCAAAGGCGCGAAGCTCGATCCGATGCAGGAGGCGTTCGTCGAGGCCGGTGCGGTCCAGTGCGGTTTCTGCACACCGGGTCTCATCGTGCAGGCGCACGATCTGATCGAACGCAATCCTGATCCCTCGGATGTGGAGATCCGCGAGGCGCTCGCCGGAAATCTCTGCCGTTGTACGGGATACGAGAAGATCCTCGACGCGGTGCGACTGGCCGCGGCACGTAAGGCGGGCAAATGAGCACAGCATCGCGGAGCGATTCCAGCAGGGGTGGCGGCCGGGAGACGAGCGGGCAGCAGACTGTCATCGAGAACGCGTACATCGCGCCGGTCGTCGGCGCCGAGATCGCGTCCGGATATGTCGTCATCTCCAATGGCCGCATCGAATCCCTCGGCGCGGGTCCCGCACCGATCGTGCCGGGTGCCGAAAGGATCGACGGCAGTGGCTGTTTGGTCACCCCCGGTCTGGTCAACACCCACCACCACCTGTACCAGTGGGCGAGCCAGGGGCTGTTCCAGGATTCGACCCTGTTCGAATGGCTGACCGGCCTCTACCGCACCTGGGCGCGCATGGACGCCGACGTCGTCTACGGCGCCGCCTCCGCTGGTCTCGGTTGGCTGGCGCTGACCGGCTGTACCACCAGCAGCGACCACCACTACATCTTCCCGAAGGGCCGCGGCGATCTGTTCGAGGCCGAGGTGCGCGCGGCCAGCGAGATCGGCCTGCGCTTCCACCCGTGCCGCGGTTCGATGGACCGCGGGCAGAAGGACGGCGGCCTGCCACCGGACGAGGTGGTCGAAAGCCGCGACGAAATCCTTTCCCACACTGCCGAAGTCATCGATAAGTACCACGATCCGTCATTCGACTCGATGCTGCGGGTCGCCGTGGCACCCTGCTCGCCATTTTCGGTCAGCGAGGGCCTGATGGTCGACTCCGCCACCCTGGCGCGCGCCAAAGGCGTTCGGCTGCATACCCATCTCGCCGAGACGCTGGACGAGGAAGAGCACTGCATCGAGCAGATGGGCTGCACTCCGGTCGAATATATGGAAAAGCTCGGCTGGCTCGGTGACGATGTCTGGTTCGCCCACGCGGTGCACCTGCACGATGCCGATATCCGTCGCTTCGCCGAAACCGGCAGCGGCTCCGCACATTGTCCGAGCTCCAACGCCCGGCTCGGTGCGGGTATCGCCCGCATCAGCGATCTGGTGGCCGCCGGTGCGCCGGTCGGCCTCGGCGTCGACGGTGCGGCGTCGAGCGAATTGACCTCGATGGCCGGAGAAATGCGTCAGGCCATGCTGTTCCAGCGCGCGGTCAACGGCCCGACCGCCTTCACCGCGCGCCAGGCGCTCGAGATCGGCACCCTCGGCGGTGCCCGTAATCTCGGCCGCCACCACGAGATCGGCAGTATCGAGCCCGGCAAACTCGCCGACCTCGCCATCTGGCGGGTCGACGGCTTCCGTTCGGCTATCGAAGATCCGGTCTGCTCCTTGGTCTTCGGACCGACACCCCCGCTGGCCCGACTGCTCGTCGGCGGACGCACCGTTGTGGAGAACGACGAATTGCGCACCGTCGCACAGGATGTGGTCGGCCGGGCCGGAGTCGCGGCCCGGAAACGGCTGATGCGACAGGAGGCATGATGACTGTCCCACGGACCACCCGCTTCCCCAAAGAGGTTGCCGCGCCGGGAAAGGGCGGTATCGGCGAGAGCCTGCTGCGCCCGGACGGCACGCTGAAGGTCAAGGGCGAATTCGCCTATGCCTCCGACCTGTGGATGGACGGCATGCTCTGGGGCGCGACCCTGCGCAGCCCGCATCCGCGCGCGATCATCCGCAGTATCGATATCGTGCCCGCACTGGCCATGACCGGTGTGCACGCTGTGCTCACCCATGAGGATGTGCCCGGCCGCAAGATGTACGGCCTCGACCACACCTGGGATCAGCCGGTCCTGGCCATCGGTGAGGTGCGCCACCACGGTGAGCCCATCGCCCTGGTCGCCGCCGACCACCCCGAGATCGCCCGGCGCGCCCTCGCCGCCATCGACATCGATTGGGAGGTGCTGGAACCCATTACCGATCCGATGGCGGTGATCTCGGCTCCGAAGCGGCTCCAGGTGCAGGAGCGCGGCGGTATCGCCCGGCATCAGCCGATACGCGTCGGCGACATCACCGTGGGCCGTGCGCTGGCCACCGTGGTGGTCACCGAGGAATTCGAGGTCGGCATTCAAGACCAGGCATTCCTCGGCCCCGAATCCGGTCTGGTGATACCGGCCGAAGATGGCGGGCTCGACTTCTACGTCGCCACCCAGTGGATGCACAACGATCTGTCCCAGATCGGCCCGTGCCTCGGCCTGGCCGACGACCGGATCCGCATGACCATGGCCGGTGTCGGGGGAGCCTTCGGTGGCCGTGAGGACCTGTCCATGCAGATTCACGCGGGCATGCTTGCCATGCGCACCGGCAAGCCCATCAAGATGATGTACAACCGCGAGGAGTCGTTCTTCGGGCACGTGCACCGGCACCCGGCGAAGATGCTCTACGAATACGGTGCCAATGCCGCCGGAAAGCTCACCTATGCAAAGGTTCTCATCGTTCTCGACGGTGGCGCGTACACCTCGGCGACGTTGAATGTCACCGGTAACGCGTCCTCGCTCGCGGTAGGGCCGTACGAGATTCCGCATATCGAGATCGACGCGTACGGTGTCTACACCAATAACCCGCCGTGCGGTGCGATGCGCGGATTCGGCGCGGTGCAGGCGTGTTTCGCGCACGAGTCGATGATGGACAAGGTCGCCGAGGCGCTGGATCTCGATCCGGTGCAGGTGCGCCAGATCAATGCGGTGTCACAGGGTTCCAAGCTGGCGACCGGTCAGGTGCTGCACGCGCCGACGCCGATGGTCGAAATGCTGGGGCAGCTGCGGGATATGCCGATGCCCCCGGAGTTGGACGCCTCGGATATCCGCAATCTGCCCGGCGGCGCATCGCAGACCACGCACGGCGAGGGCGTGGTGCGTGGTGTCGGCTACGGCGTCGGCATCAAGAACATCTGCTTCTCCGAAGGCTTCGACGATTACTCGACGGCCCGGGTGCGGCTGGAAGTCATTGCGGGAGAACCGGTTGCGTTGGTACATACGGCGGCGGCGGAGGTCGGTCAGGGGCTGGTGACGGTCGAGGCGCAGATCGCGCGCACCGAGCTCGGTATCGAACGGGTCACCATTGCCCCGGCCGATAACCAGGTCGGCGACTCCGGCTCCTCGTCCGCCTCCCGGCAGACCTATATGACCGGTGGCGCGGTGAAGGCGGCGTGTGAAGCCGTGCGCCAGCGCGTACTCGGCCTTGCCCAGGCCGAATTCGGTGCCTCGTTGGGGCTGAGACTGGTTGGCGGCAAGGTGGTTTCGCGCACGGGAGAGGTACTCGCGGCAATCGTCGATGTCCTCGATGAGGGGGTTATCGAAGAGACCCGCGAGTACCACCACCGGCCGACCACCGGCATGGATCCCGTAACGGGACAGGGCAATAGCCACACCCAGTTGGCTCTCTGCGTTCACCGCGCCGTGGTGGACGTGGACACAGACCTCGGCCTGGTCAAGGTCGTCTCCCTGGACGCGGTCCAGGACGTGGGCAAGATCATGAACCGCCTGTCGCTGGAGGGCCAGATCCACGGCGGCTCCGTCCAGGGCCTCGGCCTGGCGGTCATGGAGGAAATTCAGGTCAAAGACGGTAAGGTGCGCAATCCGTCCTTCACCGACTACCTGATCCCGACGATTCTCGATACGCCGTCACAGCGGCTGGAGATTCTCGAGAATGCCGATCCGCATGCCCCCTACGGGCTGCGCGGCGCCGGAGAGCCGCCCACACTCTCCTCCACCCCCGCGATCGCCGCGGCGATCCGTGACGCGTGCCGATCACGGGGTGGAAACGTGCACATCAACCGAGTGCCGGTGCGACCGGAAGACATCATCCGGAGCAGTTGATCAACAGGGGCAGCCAGGCCCAACCAACCGTTGGACCGGACAGACCCCACAACAGCAGTACCCGAACCGCGCGGTCTGGCGCGACTTCCATAGCGACAGACCGTAGGTCGGCTACGCCCCGAGGAGGGCACGCCAATGACCCAGATACAGACCAAGCCCAGCACGCCAGAGCCGGTAGCAGGAAGGTCGGCGCTCGACCGGTTCTTCCGGCTGAGTGAACGCCGAACCACTGCTTCCCGCGAAATTCGTGGCGGTATCACCACTTTCGTCGCCATGGCCTACGTCATCCTATTGGTGCCGCTTATTCTCGGCGGCGTCGCGGATGTCAACGGTGACAAGCTGAGCATCGCTCAACTCACCACGGCCACCGCGTTTTCCGCGGGACTCAGCACCATTCTGATGGGTGTGGCCGGCAACGTGCCGCTGGCGCTCGCCGCGGGGCTCGGTGTGGTGCCGGTGGTCGCCTTCCAGGCCGCACCGCATATGACCTGGCCACAGACCATGGGTTTGGTCGTACTGATGGGCGTGATCATTGTGATCCTGGCCGCGACCGGGCTGCGGACGATGATCATCAACGCCATCCCGCTCGGTCTGAAGAACGCCATCGGCGTCGGGATCGGCATGTTCATCGCCATGATCGGCTTGGTCTCGGCCGGGGTGGTCGGACACGGCGCACAGACCGGTCCGCCGGTCACCCTCGGGGCCGGTGGTCACCTATCCGGTTGGCCCGTAGTGATTTTCGCGGTCGGCCTGCTGGTGATGCTGGGGTTGTTCATCCGCAAGGTGCCCGGTGCGATTCTGATCAGCATCGCCATCTCGACGGTGCTCGCCATTATGGTCAACGCACTGGCCGAGATCGACCCACAGACGTGGGGTCCGGTGGTGCCGGAGAAGCCGAAGGGCTTCTTCGCCGCCCCCGATTTCGGGCTTGCGCTGCATATCGATCTCTTCGGCGGATTCGCCGAGGCGGGCGGGCTGGTCGCGGGGGTCGTGCTGTTCACCCTGGTGCTGACCGGGTTCTTCGACGCCATGGGAACGGTTTTCGGCGTATGTGACGAAGCCGGTCTGCTCGACGAGAAGGGCACCATGCCGGGCATCGGCAAGGTCCTCACCATCGACGGTATCGCGCAGATCATCGGCGGTGTCAGCGGCGGCGCGGGAAATACCGTGTACGTCGAGTCCGCGACGGGTGTCGGTGAGGGCGCCCGTACCGGCCTGACCAGTCTGGTGACCGGTGGATTGTTCTGCCTCGCAGTATTTTTCACCCCGCTCGCCGCCGTGGTGCCGATCCAGGCCGCCGCTCCGGCGCTGGTGATCGTCGGTGCGCTGATGATGACCCAGGCCCGCAAGATCGACTGGAACGATCTGGAGGTGGCGGTGCCCGCCTTCTTGACGATCGTGCTGATGCCGTTCACCTACTCGATCACCAACGGTGTCGGCGCTGGCCTCATCGCGTACGTGGTGATCAAGGCGTCGCGCGGCAAATTCCGTGAAATCCATTGGCTGATCGGGGTGGTGAGCCTCGTCTTCGCCGGTTACTTCGGCATCTCGGCCATCGAACTACTCTTGGGCGGATAGCACCATGCGCGACCTCACGGCAGATCTTCGGAAATGGCATGCGGCGGACAAGGATTACGCCGTCGCCACGGTCATCGGCGTCACCGGCAGTGCCCCGCGGCCGCCCGGTGCGGCGCTGGCGGTCGACGCCGACGGCATTGTCATCGGAAGCATCTCCGGTGGCTGTGTCGAAGGCGCAGTGTACGAACTCTGCCGTGCGGTCCTGCGCACCGGTCAGCCGGTGCGCGAAACCTTCGGCTACAGCGATGATGACGCCTTCGCGGTCGGACTGACCTGCGGCGGCGAACTCGAGATCTTCGTCCAGCCGATCACCGCGGTCGAGCGGGTCGTCATCGAGGCGATCCTGCGCACCGACGAGGCGGTCGCGCTGGTGCGGGACCTGAAAACCGGTGCGGCCATGGCGATCGGCTCCTGGTGGACCGTTGGCGCCGCCTTCGACGAGGTGGTCGTGGCCGAGGCCAGGGCAATGCTCGATACCGGTTCCACCGGTGTGCGCGAGATCGGCTGTGGTGCAGGCGAAGTCACGGTCTTTGTGGAATCCTTCGTACCGCCGCCCCGCATGATCGTATTCGGCGCGATAGATTTCGCGGCCGCCGTCACCCGGATCGGCCGCTTCCTCGGGTATCACGTCACGGTTTGCGATGCTCGCCCGGTATTCGCCACCCGTGCCCGCTTTCCGGACGCCGACGAGATCGTCGTGCAGTGGCCGGACCGTTATCTCGCACGCACACAGGTCGATTCGCGCACCGTGCTGTGCGTGCTGACCCATGACGCCAAGTTCGACATTCCGCTGCTCGAAGTGGCGCTGCGGCTGCCGGTGGCCTATGTGGGCGCGATGGGTTCCCGTCGCACCCACGAGGACCGCATGGCCGGGCTGCGCGCCGTCGGTATGACGGAATCCGAACTGGCCGAACTGCATTCACCGATCGGTCTGGATCTGGGCGCACGGACGGCGGAGGAGACGGCGGTGTCCATCGCCGCCGAGATCGTCGCAGTCCGCCGTGGCGGCTCGGCCCAACCGCTCACCGCCACCGGCGGGCCGATCCACCGGGACCTGCTCCCGGTCTGGTGAGCCGCGCACCCCGCCGCACATCCGTACACCCGGTATGCGGGGTGCGCGGTTTCGGCATCGAGTCTGCGGCTGGAGCATCCTACGAAATCGACTTCGGGATGTTCGATCGACTTCGTGCTGATCACCGCTATTCCGACAGTGCGGTCGGCCCACATAATTGACGAAATTGCGAACAAAGGAATCACTGAATGCCGTTGATATTTCTGAATGGTTCCGCCATGCGTGGCGGACCGCTCAATCATCTGCTGGACGGTGCGCCTTTCGCGGGGGAAGCGAAAACCGCACCGCGTTATCGATTCTATTCGGTCGGCAACCGATTCCCGGGTCTCGATCCCGCCGCAGACGGTGGCGACTCGATCTGCGGCGAACTCTTCGACGTGCCGATGGAGGTGCTGCGGCAGCGGCTGCTACCAGCCGAACCGCCCGAACTCGAACTCGGCGCGATCGAGCTCGACGACGGCCGCTCGGTGTTGTCGATGCTGCTGCGCCGCCCGCCGACCTCATATCCGGAGCTGATCGACATCACCGCCATCGGCAGCTGGCAGAAATACCGTGAAGGAGCTGAATGAGTAATCAGGCCGGAGGCGTCGCCTTCCCGAAATTCGACGTCAATTGTTCGATTCTGTTCACCGATCTCCCGCTGCTCGAACGACCTGCCGCGGCAAAGGAAGCCGGATTCGACGCGGTCGAATTCTGGTGGCCGTTCGGGGAAAATCCGACGCCGGGCGACAAGGAGATCGACGCGTTCATTGGCGTGATCCGCGATGCCGGTGTGGAGTTGGTGGGGCTGAACTTCATCGATATGATTCCGGCCGGCGGTCGCGGCCTCGTTTCGATTCCGAGCGAGGTCACCCGGTTCCGCGACAATATCGATGTTGCCGTCGGTATCGCCGAGGAGACCGGCTGCCGTGCGCTGAACGCCCTGTACGGCAACCGTGTCGAAGGCGTGAGCCCGCAGCAGCAGGACGAGCTCGCACTGGAGAACCTGCGCCTTGCCGCGCACGCGGCGGGTGCCATCGGTGCGACCGTACTGCTCGAGGCGCTGAATTCCTTCGAGTCGCCGAACTATCCGATCGTGAGCGCCGCACACGCCGTGCAGATTATCGAGCAGACCGGGGAACCCAATGTGCGGTTCCTCTGCGACTTCTACCACCTGGCGCGGATGGATGAGGCGCTGCACTCGGTAATCCGCACCCACGCACCGCATATCGGCCACGTCCAGATCGCCGACGACCCCGGCCGCGGTCGTCCCGGCACCGGCGAACTCGACTTCGCCGGGCTGTTCGGAACCCTCTCGGAGAGCGGTTACGACGGCTGGATCGGCCTCGAATACAAAGACCCCGAGCTGAATTGGAAGTGGATGAAATGACTGCAGCATCGCGTAGCGATTCCGTAAGGGGTGGCGGCCCGGCGACGGGTGGGCGCAGGATCGGTTTTATCGGCCTGGGGATCATGGGCAGCCCGATGGCGGGCCATTTGGTCGCGGCCGGGCACGAGGTGACCGGCTACGACATCGGCCCGACCGGTCTGGAGAAGCTGAAGGCGGCCGGCGGTTCGACCGCCTCCGGTGTCGCGGAAGCGGTGCGGGACAAGGACATCGTCATTACGATGCTGCCCCAGGACGAACACGTCGAGGCGGTGTTCGCCGAGGTCCTGGTGCACGCCGCCCCCGGCACGCTGTACATCGACTTCTCCACCATTACGCCGAAGACCGCGCGCTGGACCG
Source organism: Nocardia sp. CA-107356 (assembly GCF_050946365.1). Lineage (NCBI taxonomy): Bacteria > Bacillati > Actinomycetota > Actinomycetes > Mycobacteriales > Nocardiaceae > Nocardia > Nocardia sp. CA-107356. Next base: position 3,466,908 of record NZ_CP191992.1, read on the forward strand.
CCGAGGAGGGTGCCGCGAAGAGTCTGCGCGTGCTCGACGCACCCGTCTCCGGTGGTGAGCCGGGCGCGATCAATGCCGCGCTGTCGATCATGGTCGGCGGTGCCGCGGCGGACTTCGCCACGGCCACCCCGATTTTCGAGGCGGTCGGCAAGACTTTCGCACTGGTCGGCCCGAACGGCGCCGGTCAGGTGGTCAAGGCCGCCAACCAGCTCGTCGTCGGCGGCACCTACGCGCTGGTGGCCGAGGCAATCCTGCTGATGGAGAATCTCGGCGCGGATGCCGCGAAGGGTCTGGACGTGCTGGCCGGCGGGCTCGCGGGCAGTAAGATCCTGGAACTCAAGCGCGCGTCGATGCTGAGGCGGGAATTCGAGCCCGGCTTCCGTATCGACCTGCACCACAAGGATATGGGCATCATCCTGCAGGCCGCCCGCGACGCCGAGGTATCGATCCCGATGGGCGCGCTGACCGCGCAGCTGATCGCCGCCGCCCGCGCGATGGGGCACGGCTCGCTGGACCACTCCGGTCTGCTGAAGGTCACCGAGGCGCTGTCCGGGCGGGGCGGGGAGAACTGACCATGGCACGTATGCGCACCGTGGACGCCGCGGTTCTGATTCTCGAAAAGGAAGGCGCGACACAGGCATTCGGATTGCCGGGTGCCGCGATCAACCCCTTCTACAGCGCGATGCGCGCGCACGGCGGCATCGGGCATGTGCTGGCCCGCCACGTCGAAGCGGCCTCGCATATGGCAGAGGGCTACACCCGTGCCACCCCCGGCAATATCGGCGTGTGCATCGGCACCTCGGGTCCGGCGGGTACCGATATGATCACCGGCCTGTATTCGGCCAGTGCAGATTCCATTCCGATCCTGTGCATCACCGGTCAGGCGCCGGTGGCCAAGCTGCACAAGGAGGACTTCCAGGCCGTCGATATCGCCTCGATCGCCGCGCCGGTCAGCAAATGGGCCGTCACGGTGCTCGAGCCCGCGCAGGTGCCGGGCACCTTCCAGAAGGCCTTCCGGTTGATGCGTGAAGGCCGTCCCGGTCCGGTGCTGATCGACCTGCCGATCGATGTGCAGCTCGCCGAAATCGAGTTCGACATCGAGACCTACGAGCCGCTGCAGGTGCACCGTCCGGCCGCAACGCGGGCACAAGCGGTCAAGGCGATCGAGATGTTGAATGCGGCACAGCGCCCGCTCATCGTCGCGGGCGGTGGCATCGTGAATGCCGATGCCGCGGCGCTGCTGGTCGAATTCGCCGAACTGACCGGCGTTCCGGTGGTGCCGACCCTGATGGGCTGGGGCACGATTCCCGATGACCACGCACTGCACGCCGGCATGGTCGGTCTGCAGACCTCGCACCGGTACGGCAATGCCACCCTGCTCGAATCCGATTTCGTGCTCGGCATCGGAAACCGTTGGGCCAACCGGCATACCGGCGGTGTGGACACCTACACCAAGGACCGCACCTTCGTGCACGTCGATATCGAGCCGACGCAGATCGGGCGGGTCTTCGCACCGGATTTCGGCATCACCTCCGATGCGGGCGCCGCGCTGCGGATCTTCGTCGAGGTCGCGCGGGAACTCGCCGCGTCCGGGCAACTGCCCGATCGCCGTACCTGGGCCGAGCAGTGCCGCAACCGGAAACAGGTGGGGCTGCGCAAGACGCACTTCGACGATATGCCGATCAAACCGCAGCGGGTGTACGAGGAGATGAACAAGGCGTTCGGGCCCGACGTGCGCTACGTGAGCACCATCGGCCTGTCGCAGATCCAGGCGGCGCAGCTGCTGCACGTCTACCGGCCGCGGCACTGGATCAACGCGGGTCAGGCCGGGCCGCTCGGCTGGACCGTGCCCGCGGCCATCGGTGTGGCGACCGCCGATCCCGAATCCACCGTGGTGGCGCTGTCGGGTGACTACGACTTCCAGTTCCTGATCGAGGAATTGGCGGTCGGCGCGCAGTTCAACATCCCGTACATCCATGTCGTGGTGAACAACTCGTACCTGGGCCTGATCCGTCAGGCGCAGCGCGCCTTCGAGATGGACTACTACGTGCAGCTGGCCTTCGACAACATCAACAGCCCGGAGCTGGCCGGCTACGGCGTCGATCATGTCAAGGTCGCGGAAGGCCTGGGCTGTAAGGCGATTCGGGTGTTCGATCCGGCGTGGATCGGCGCGGCACTGGACGAGGCGAAGAAGCTGGTCGCCGAATTCCGGGTGCCGGTGGTCGTCGAGGTGATCCTGGAGCGCGTCACGAATGTGTCGATGGGACTCGAGATCGACAATATCGTCGAGTTCGAGGAGTTGGCGCAGTCCGCGGCCGACGTCCCGACCGCGACCGCACGGCTGGACTGAGCACCCATGACTCGCGTCCTGATCGCGTCCGACAAGTTCAAGGGGTCCTTGACCGCCGCACAGGTCGGTGCCGCTGTCCGCGCCGGTATCCACCGCATCCGGCCCACTGCCGAAGTGTCGGTGGTGCCGATCGCGGACGGCGGGGACGGCACCGTCGCCGCCGCCTCGGCCGCTGGGTTCGAGGCGGTGCTGGTGACCGCGCCCGGACCCACCGGCGAATCGGTGTGCACGGCGTACGCCCGCCGCGACGATATCGCCGTGGTGGAGTTGGCGGATGTATCCGGACTCGTGCGACTGCCGGGCGGCGAGTTCGCGCCGATGACGGCCACCAGCCGGGGCGCGGGCGAGGTCATCGCCGCGGCGATCGATGCCGGATGCCGCCGGGTGGTGCTCGGCATCGGCGGAAGTGCGGGCACCGATGGCGGCGCCGGACTGCTGCGGGCGCTCGGTGCCCGGCTGCTCGATACCGACGGGGCCGAAATCGGCGACGGTGGTGCGGAATTGGCCCGGATCGACACGATCGACCTTGCCGCGGTGCGGGAACGGCTGGCGGGGGTCGAGATCACCGTTGCCTGCGATGTCGACAATCCGCTCACCGGCCCGCGCGGTGCGGCCGCCGTCTACGGTCCCCAGAAGGGTGCCGACGGCGATCAAGTGGCGGCGCTCGATGCGGGGCTGGCCCACTGGGCCGACTGTATCGCGGCGGCAATCGGTGTCGACCTGCGCGAGAGTGCCGGTGCCGGTGCCGCGGGCGGGGTAGGGTTCGCCGCAGTCGCGGTGCTCGGCGCACGGCTGCGTCTCGGCATCGAATTGGTGCTGGAACTGGTCGATTTCGTCGAACGGGTCGCGGGTGTGGATCTGGTCGTGACCGGGGAGGGCATGCTCGACGAACAGACCCTGTACGGCAAAGCGCCCGCGGGTGTCGCCGCCGCCGCCGGGATCTCGGATGTGCCGGTCGTTGCCGTCTGCGGCCGGAATACGCTGTCCGCCGAACGCTTGCGCGACGCGGGCTTTGTCGCCGCCTACGCCCTGGCCGAGATCGAACCCGATATCGCGCGCTGTTTCGCCGAGGGAGAGCTGTTGCTCGAGCGGTTGGGTGCGCGGATCGCCGTCGAACACCTCCCGCAAGAGCCCACCGAGCCGCTGGAGCGGGCGGTCGCCGACTCCAGCGAGGAGATCGTCGCGGCCGTATCCCGAAACGGTACGTGGACATTCGACGGGAAAATCCGATGAACGCCGGTCGCTCGATGCGGAAAACCTCGGAGATTCGAACGATTTCACCGGTCCCCGCACATCTGGACCTGGTGATCCGTGCGGAGCGGATCATCGGGACGGCGGGGGAGACCAGCGGCTCGATCGGCGTGCGCGACGGCCGGATCGTGGCGATCGAGCCATTGGATTGCGCTGTGGCTGCCAAGTCGGTTGTCGAACTGGCCGCGGACGAGGTGCTGCTGCCCGGTGTCGTCGATGCGCATGTGCACGTCAACGATCCCGGCCGCACCGAATGGGAGGGCTTCCCGAGCGCGACCAAGGCGGCCGCCGCTGGCGGTGTCACCACCATTATCGATATGCCGCTCAACAGCATTCCGCCGACCTGCGATCTCGCGGCGCTCGAGGTGAAGCGCAAGACCGCGCAGGATCGGGTGTACGTCGATGTCGGATTCTGGGGCGGCGCGATTCCGGGGAATGTGGCAGAACTGCGGCCGCTGCACGACGCCGGTGTCTTCGGCTTCAAATGCTTCCTGTTGCACTCCGGCGTCGACGAATTCCCGGCACTGGACGCCGTCGAACTGGAGCTGGCAATGCGCGAGATCCGTCTATTCGACGGACTGCTCATCGTGCATGCCGAGGACGCACACGCGATCGAGCACGCACCGATTCCGCAGGGGGACAAGTACTCCGGATTCCTGCGTTCGCGCCCGCGCGGTGCGGAGAACCTGGCCGTCGCTCAGGTGATCGAGTTGGCCCGCTGGACCGGCTGCCGCGTGCATATTCTGCACGTATCGAGTTCGGATGTGCTGCCGATGATCGCCTCGGCCCGCCGCGACGGCGTCCGGATCACCGCCGAGACCTGTCCGCACTACCTGTCCTTCGCCGCGGAGGAAATCCCGGATGGAGCAACGCAGTTCAAATGTTGTCCACCGATCCGCGAGAGCGGCAACCGCGAACTGCTCTGGGAAGGGTTGCGCGAGGGCATCATCGACATGGTGGTCTCGGACCACTCGCCATCGACCGCCGACCTGAAATGCTTCGATACCGGTGACTTCGCCCGCGCGTGGGGCGGGATCTCGTCACTGCAACTGGGCCTTTCGGCCGTCTGGACCGAGGCGCGACTGCGCGGGTTCACCCTGGTCGATCTCGCCCGATGGATGAGCCGAGCACCCGCCGAATACGCCGGTTTGCGCCGCAAGGGTGCGATCGAAGTCGGCTACGACGCGGATTTCTGCGTCTTCGCCCCCGATGACGCCTTCGTCGTCGACGTACACCGCCTGCATCACAAGAACGCCGTGACACCGTACGCGGCCCGCCCGCTGGCGGGTGCGGTGCGCGGTACCTGGTTGCGCGGCAACCGAATTGATATCGACAACGAGCCGCAGGGGCGGCTCCTGGCCCGAGGAGAAGTATGACCGATCCGACTGCCCCCGCGTTCACCCGATTGCCCGATCTCGCCTCCCGCGCGCTCGCGGGCAGCGTCGTCTACGCCAATGACGAATTGTTCGCCGAGCGGGAGAACCTGATCCGGCCCGGCCGCGCGGTATTCAGCACCGAAGACTTCGGCCACAAAGGCAAGACCTACGACGGCTGGGAAACCCGTCGTCGCCGCGAGACCGGCAACGACTATGCGGTGATCCGCCTCGGCGTGCCCGGCCGGGTGCACGGTGTCGTCATCGATACCGCCTGGTTCATCGGCAACTACCCGCCCTTCGCCTCGGTCGAGGCGACGAGTGTCGAGGGTCAGCCGTCGGCGGCCGAACTGCGGGAGGCCGACTGGGTGACGTTGGTCGCGAAGTCGGATATCGAGGGCAATACCGATAACTTCTTCGAGGTGACCGACGAGCGTCGCTTCACCCACCTCCGGCTCTCCATCTACCCGGACGGCGGCGTCGCCCGCTTCCGTGTACACGGAACTCCGCTGCCGGATCCCCGTTTCCTCAGTGGCACAGTCGATCTCGCCGCCTTGGAGCACGGCGGTGATGTCGTCGACTGCTCGAATATGTTCTTCTCCGCGCCGACCAATATCCTGCTGCCCGGCCGGTCGCGGCAGATGGACGAGGGCTGGGAGGGCGCGCGCCGCCGCGACTACGGCAACGATCACGTCACCGTGCGGCTCGGCGCGCGCGGGGCGGTTCGGCGCGTAGAGATCGACACCTCGAATTACGTCGGCAATGCACCGGGTTGGGCGGTGCTGCGCGGTGCCGACGCCGCATCCGGCGCGGACCTCGATGATCCGTCGACGTGGACCGAATTGCTGCCGCGGACTCGGCTGCAGCCGGATGCGCGTCACTTCTTCCGGATCGGAGCCGGCGCGCCGGTCACCCATGTCCGTCTCGACGTATATCCGGACGGTGGTGTGGCCCGGCTGCGGGTGCACGGCGAAATCGACCCGGAGACCCTGGTCGCCGACACCGTCGCCTGGCTCGGCGCCCTGCCCGAACCGCACGCGCTGCAGGTACTCACCACCGATGGTGGGCTGTCCCGTGACGAAGCACGGAAGCTGCTCGCGGAGCGCCCCTTTGTGAGCCCCGACGCAGTGCCGTCGGCCGTGATCGACACGCTCCTGGCGTGGTAGTCGCGAGCCGTAACCACCCCGCGCCGGCTCGCAGAGCCGCAGCTCGAAGAAGTGAGTTGCGTATTCCGTCGCCCAGGTCGTGGTCGCGGGTGCAGAATCGACAGCTGTGAATGCCGTTGATCCCACCGTGACGCTGGTCGACCGTGCGCTGACCCAGATGGGCGAGGTTATCGCGGGGATTCGGCCGGAGCAGGCGGGGTTGCCGACGCCCTGTGGCGGCTGGGATGTGCATGCGCTCGTGCGGCATGTCATCGGGCAGAGCCTGCGGAACTTCCTGGTATCGGCGCGCGGGGAGATGGCCGATTGGGCGGCTGCGCCCGAGGAACTCGGTCCGGACTGGGCGGCGCAATATCGCGCCGCGGCGACGCCGGTGCTGCAGACGTGGCGGTCCGCCGACCTGGATCGCACGGTTCCCGGACCCGGCGGTGCGCAAGCCCCGCTGCGCGGTCGAGCCGACCAGCAGATTGCCGAATTGGCCATGCACGCTTGGGATCTCGCGCGGGCGACCGGGCAGGACCTGGAATTGGATCCGGAAGTCGCCGAACACGGGATCGCCTGGTCCCGCAACATGCTGCGACCCGAATTCCGTGGCCCGGATAAGGCATTCGCTGTCGAAGTCCCCGTTGCCGCGGACGCGCCCGCCTACGAGCGCCTCGCCGGTTGGTTCGGCCGCGACCCCGCGTGGAAGTCGCCCGGCGACTCGGCCTGATGTTGATCGGTCAACCACAGTTGCTCGACGCGCTCATAGCACGACAGGCAGCCTCACCGGACCACGGTGACGGAATCCGGAGCGCCACTGGATATTTCGCGGATCACCGGCGAGGGTCGGAGTACGGCAGTCGAGAAAGAGCCGGTCCAGCACTGCCGCGGTGATGGTTCGAACCAAGGCGGTGCCGAGGCATGCGTGGCCGCCGTGACCGAGTCCGAGATGCGGGTTGGTCGGCCGCGTCAGATCGAGTTCGGTCGGGTCGTCGAAGATCTCGGGGTCATGATTGGCCGAGGCTAGGCACAACAGCACGGTTTGACCGGAACGGATGGTGTGACCCGCGATATCGAGTTCGGTGGTCGCGAATCTGGGCCCCGAAACCACCTGTGGTGACTGGTAGCGCAGCAACTCGTCCACCGCCGTCCGGGTTTCGGGCATGCCGCGCAGCACGGCCAACTGGTCCGGATGAGTGAGCAGGGCGAGCGCTGACCCGCCGACGAGGTCGACGACCACTTCGTACCAGACGAAGAGCAGATAGAAGATCACCCCGGCCAGCTCTTCCGCACTGGGCGAACCGTTTTCGCGGCTCGAGCTCACCAGCCGGCCGAGCACGGTGTCGCCGTGCGCCCGCTCCATGGTTGCAAGGACGATGGCGCGCATGGTGGTGAGCGTGTCGCGAGCGCGCGGGGGAGTGGCGCTCGGCGCCAAAGTCGAGGTCGCCCAGCGCAATAGCGCCTCGCGTTCGGGTGCGGCCAGCCCCAGCAGTTCGCCGAGCACAGCCGCGGGCAGAGGCACAGCGAATCGTTCGATGAGGTCGATCTCCGCGCCGGCTTCCACATCCGACAGACAAGCCTCGACCAATTCCGGTGCCGTGCGCGCCCATTCAGCGAGCCGCCGCGGCGACAACTCCGCGGTGACGGCCCGCCGCAGCCGGGCGTGATCATCCGGTTCGCTTTCCAGGAACCCATGGTCCAACGGTGGCGGCACCACGAATCCGCGATAGTCCGTCTCCCCGGCATAGCGCGGTCGGGTGGAGAGTCGATTGTCGAGCAGCCCGGCCCGAACATCGGCGAAGCGAGTAACCAACCAGGCCGGCGGTCCGTCCGGTGTTCGCGCCCGGTGCACCCCACCGTCGTCGCGCAATCGCCGCAGCATCGGCCATGGATCCGCGGCGAACCCGGCATCGAAGATCTCCAAAGTCACGCCGCCATCATCCGGGTTGTTCCCAACACTGGCCATATGCCTTTACGCCACGAGACGCCGGCAAACCAGATGTGTGGCGAAGGTCGCAGAATTTGCTGGTCATTTGGCCGACGAGATGCAAGGCTTAAGCGGTGACACATCCTCCGGATACTGCGTCGGTGGGGGCGGATCCCGCGACCGACAAACTCGACATCGCGGTCTTCAAGGTGGCAGGGGTGGTCGTGCTCGGCGCGATCATGTCCATCCTCGATATCACCGTGGTGACCGTCGCGATCCCGAAGTTCCAGAACGAATTCCACACCACCACCGCGATCGCGGCCTGGTCGATGACCGGCTACACACTGGCGCTGGCCAGCGTCATCCCGCTCACCGGATGGGCGGCGGATCGATTCGGCACCAAACGGCTGTACATGCTCGCGCTGACGCTGTTCGTGCTCGGTTCGGTGCTGTGCAGCCAGGCCTGGAGTATGGAATCGCTGATCGGGTTCCGTGTGGTCCAGGGCCTCGGCGGCGGCATGCTGATGCCACTGGGCATGACGATCATGACCCATGCGGCGGGTCCACAGCGGATCGGCCGGGTGATGGCGGTGCTCGGGGTGCCGATGTTGCTCGGCCCGATCTGCGGCCCGATCCTGGGCGGCTGGCTGATCGACAGCCACGGCTGGAAGTGGATCTTCCTGATCAACGTTCCGGTCGGCATCGTCGCACTGATCCTGGCCTTCGTCGTATTCCCCGCGGATAAGCCGGAACCGTCGGAATCCTTCGACTTCCTCGGCATGCTGCTGGCCTCGCCCGGTTTGGCGCTGTTCCTGTTCGGTGTCTCCTCGATTCCGGGTGAGGGTACGGTCGTCGCGGCGAAGGTGCTCATACCCGCCGCCATCGGCCTGGTGCTCATGGTGCTGTTCGTCTTGCATGCGCTGCGCATCGAACATCCGCTGATCGACCTGCATCTGTTCCGCAACCGGTCGCTGACCTTCGCGGTGCTCACCATGGTGCTGTTCGCGACCGCGTTCTTCGGTGCCGGTTTGCTGCTGCCGACCTACCTGCAGCAGGTGCGCGGTGAGACGGCCATGACGGCCGGACTGCTGTTGGCGCCGCAGGGCCTCGGCGCGATGTTGACGATGCCGATCGCGGGCCGACTGGTCGACAAGATCGGCCCCGGCAAGATCGTCATGACCGGTATCTCGCTGCTCTCGCTGGGCACGGTGTTCTTCGTGCAATTGAAGGCTGATACGCCGTATCCGTACATGCTGAGCGCATTGTTCGTGATGGGGCTCGGCATGGGCTGCACCATGATGCCGATCATGACCGCGGCGATCCAGACGCTGACCCACCAGCAGGTCGCGCGCGGTTCGACGTTGATGAACATCATCAACCAGTCCGCCGGATCGATCGGCACCGCGACGATGTCGGTGGTGCTCAGCAGCCTGCTGAACCGTCAGGCGTTCGCCAAGCCCGCGATCGCCTCGAATTACGATCCGTCGATCGCGGCCCAGCTGCCGCCGGGTGCGGTCGATACGGGATTGAGTCAGGCCGCGACGGCCTTCAGCCACACCTACATCGTGGCGCTGGTACTCATCGTGCTGACCTTGATTCCCGCGTCGTTCCTGCCGCGCACCAAGGCGAAGGCGGATGCGGTAGCGGACGCACCGGCACTGGTCCATTAGCCGCGGGTTCCGAGTTCGCCTGTGCACCAGGCGAACTCGGAGCTAACGATGGGGCGCGTGCAGAAACTTCAGGACGAGCGGACCTGCGGTGTCGCGGAATTCGTCGAAATAGGCGTGCCGTGCGCCCGGGATCAACTCGAGCCGCGCATCTGGGATGCGCTCGGCCAGCAGCGGCGCATTCGCCGCGGGATTGAACCGGTCGTCGGTCCCGTGTACGACCAGTGTGGGAACCGCGATATCCGGCAGCACATCCCATGCGTCGTGCTTATTGCTCGCGTAGAGGTGTCTGCGTTTGGCGTAGGCGGGCATGGTCGGATCGCCGAGGGTATTGAACGGGCCGGATGTGCCGGCCAGATACGCCGGGGTGTACATCAGTTCCAGCAGCGCCTGCCGCGCCGCCGTTGGATCGGGCTGGGCCAGCGACTCGCGGACCTGCGGGCCACGTTCCACCGCGTGCCGACTACCTGGCGAGGTGCAGCCGAGCACCAGCGCGTGCACCCGATCCGGGAATCGCGCGGCCAGCCACTGCGCGACCCGCCCACCCATGGACGTGCCGTACACGGCCGCGCTTTCGATACCGAGATCGTCGAGCACCGCGATGGCATCCTCGGCGAATCCCAGGGTGCTGTAGGGGATATCCGGCTTATCGCTGTCGCCGGTGCCGCGATAGTCCAGCGAGACCGTGCGATGCGCGGTCTCGAAGTCCGCGCGGATCGCGTCCCACCAGTGATGGTTGTTCGCCTGTCCGCCGAGCAATAGCAGCGGCGAGCCGGCACCCGCGCTCTGATACGCGATCCGCGCGCCATCCGTGGCCTTGGCATACGGCACGGTCCGGCTCCCTTCAGCCGTAGAGTGCGACGAATCGCTGCAGCGAGCGCTCGATATCACCCTTCAGTGCACGGGCGACGCCGGAACCGATCGGACCGAACAGCGGCGCGCCGCCCAGGTCGATATCGACGGTGACCTCCGAGCCCGTGCCCTTCGGGTCGACGAGCAGTTCGAGCTTGAATTTGGTGCCGCCCTTTCCGGTGCCGGTCAATGCGAGTCGCCGCGGCGGTTCGGCGGCTTCGACGGTCCAGGTCACCCGATTGCGCAACCCCTTGACCGAGGCGACGCCGATAAGCTGCGTGCCGACGGTGAGTTCGGCGGGCACCTCGTTGCGCCACGCCTCGTGCATGGTGAGCCATTTGTCGAGCTCGTTCAAATTGGAGGTATGCGACCAGGCCTCCTGCGGGGCGATCGGCACGTCGACGGACACCTTCAGCTTTGCCATTCGCGCATGGTATCCGGTACCCGCGGTTCCCATACGTGGGTACCGCGCGGCATCGGTGATAGCCTCCGGCTACCGGACCGTCGGCGTGGCGCACCGCGCGGGCGAAATTTGTGCAGGCCAAGTGATCCGGGTGGGCGGCATACGAAATACCTGGGGGCGCTGGCGGTTCGAGGAATCGGAATGTGGTTTTCGGATCGAGAGAGACTTCGCTGCGATGCTGCTACTGTGGGCGGGTCGTCGGGTGCCGGGCGGGTCGGCTCGGCTCGATCCGTTGGGTTGGTGATTCTTCGAATCGCTTGCCCTGCGGGCACTCTGGGTTGGTTCTGGTGCGCATGCGGTCCTTGCCGCAGGGGCGCCGGTCCACCGACGTGGCTGCATTCGACGAGTGTTATTCCTGGTCGGCGTCGCGAGGAAGGCGAAAGAACGCGCTGTGACACCGGCTGTCGCAACGACGAGAGAGCTGATGAATCAAGATATCGCCGTGGTGCTTTCATGGATCCTCGCCCCCGCTCTCATCATTGCCGTGGCGGCGGCGGTGTATATAGCGCAATACGCGAAACAACAACGGACCCGAGCCGACACCCTCAGTAGAGAGAGCCGAGCGCACGAGGAGATCCTCGAGCACTTCGCCGGACAGACACTTCCAGCGATGTCCGAGGCGGTGCGCCGCTTCGAGGCCCCGGTGTCGGCGATCGAGGTGCCCAAGGGCCTGGAGAATGCGCGCTTCGCCCAGTGCCTGCAGTGGATCTCCGAGCGCTTCGCCGACGATCTACGGGTCGTGCAGTCCGAGACGCACGAGCAGACCGTCCACGAGGCCGAGGAGAAGGCTCAGCAGGTGGTCGCGACCACCCAGGACGCCACCCGCTCCGAGGTCGAGTCCGCCTCCCGAGCGGCGACCAGTGCTGCGGTGCGCTCCTTCGGTACCTCCGTGGTCAGTCTGGGCGCCGATGTCAGTCAGGTGGTGAGCGCCGCGCTGCGCGAGCACCGCGACGACGAGGTCTACGCCACCCTCACCCGCATCGACCACACCGTGCAGCAGATGCTGCGGCAGGCCCAGTCGTATGTGATCGTCTGTGGTGGTCTGCCCGGTCGACGCTGGCCCGCGCAGTCGCTCACCGATGTCGTCGGTGGTGCGATCGGCCGTGTTCGCGACTACCTGCGGGTGCGCCCGACGCAACTGGACCGGATCGTCATCAGCCGGGCGGTGGAGCCGCTGGTGCACACCCTGGCCACCCTGCTCGACAACGCGCTGCGCTACTCCCCGCCAACGTCTTTCGTGGACGTGAGCTTCCAGGAGGGCCACCACGGCGTCACCGTCATCATCGACGACGCCGGTGTGCGGATGAACGCCGAGCAGATGGAGGAGGCCAGGCAGGTGCTCGCCAACGAGCGCCCGATCGACATCCATCAGCTCGGCCCGTCGCCGCGCGTCGGCTTCCCGGGCATCGCGGCACTGGCACGGCGCTACGGGTTCACCGTCTACATCGACGGACCGAACATCTACGGCGGTATGCGGGCGATGGTCTACATCCCCGAGGCGCTGCTCGTCACCGTGGCCAGGACCGCCGAACCGGCCGCACCCGCCGTCGCCCCCGCGCCCGCCCCGGCCGCGAGTGCCGAGGAGAAGCCCTTCGAACTGTCCCCGGTTCCGGTCTTGGCCGGGGTGAGCGAACAACCCGCCGAGAACGAGGAATTCGCTGTGCACGAGATCACCAGTGGCGGCCTACCCAAGCGTCGCCGGAGAGCAGTGGCATCGGTTCCGGCCACCAATACGGGCACCGAATCCGAAGCGGGACAGGCTCGTCCCGAGATCGCCTCCGCATGGCAGACGGGTTCCAAGAGCGGCCGTGAGGCTGCTGCCTCCGATAACCCCGAAGGGATGTCCTCCTGATGAGCACACCGGTGACCGACAGCAGCAATCGGCTGGGTTGGCTACTCGAGGATCTCAGCAATGTGCCCGGCGTTCGGTTCGCGGTACTGCTGTCCGATGACGGGCTGCGCATCGCGCACTCCGACGGTGTCATCAAGGACGACGCCGAGCGCTTCGCTGCGGCCGCTTCGGGTCTGCGCTCGCTGGGTAAGGCGCTCGGTGAGTTCTGCGGCGGTATCGAAAACGGTGTGCGGCAGAACATGACCGAGTACGACCAGGGCATGATCCTCATCACCGCCGCGGGGGATGGTGCGCTGCTCGGTGTTTCGACCACAGCCGAAACCGATATCGGTCTGGTCGCGCACCGCATGAACGAACTGGCCGGGCGGGTCGGGCACGAGTTAGGCGCCCAGCCGCGCGGAAGGGTTGAGGGCGGCTTGAAGTCATGACCAGGTCCCGGCGAGACCCCGACCTGGTCCGGGCCTATGTGCGCACCGGGGGACGAATCCGTCCCAGCCGTGAGCTGGACCTGGTCACCCTGGTCGTCGCCGCCAAGGACCCGGCACCTGGCGCGACCCCCGACGCGCGCCAGGTGCTGAACCTCTGCAGCCGCCGCAGTGCACTATCCATCGCCGAAATCGCCGCCTATCTCGACTTGCCGCCGTCCGTAGTGAAGATCGTCGTCGCCGATCTTCTGGACAGCGAACATCTCGCCACCCCAACCCCGGCCGAAACCATGCCGGAGATCACCTTGCTCGAGGAGGTACTCAATGGGCTCCGTGCTCTCCCGGCCTGATCGCACTGTCGACTATGTGCCGGAGACCGTGACTCGGTCGGTCAAGCTCTTGGTGGCAGGCAATTTCGGTGTCGGCAAGACGACGTTCGTGAACAGCGTCTCCGAGATCAGGCCGCTGCGCACCGAAGAAACGATCACCGAGGCCAGTGTCGGTGTCGACGATATGGCCGGATTGCCCGGCAAATCGCAGACCACCGTGGCCATGGATTTCGGGCGCATCACGCTGAATCCCACACTCGCGCTATACCTGTTCGGCACCCCCGGACAGCGGCGCTTCGTCCCGCTCTGGGAGGAGTTGGCCCGCGGTGCGCTGGGCGCGCTGGTCCTGGTGGACACGCGGCGCATCGAGAAGGCCGACGAGGTGCTCTCGGTGTTGGAGGAGCGCGGTGTGGCGTATTCGGTGGCGGTCAACCAGTTCGAGGGTGCCCAGCGCTATCCGCTCGAAGAGATTCGCGACGCCCTGGATCTCGCGCCGGATACCCCGCTGACCTCTCTCGACGCGCGGGAGCGCAGCACCTGCCTTCGCTCGCTGATCACGCTCGTCGAATTCCTGTTCCATCGGCAGGAGTCTCGGAGATAGCCACGCCAGTGGACACTGCTCGAGCCCGGTCTTGCCCGGTCGCGCTGGGCTCGCCGATCGATAGCGACGGCCCGCGCGTGGCGCTCTACGCCGAGGAGTACGCCGCCGATCCGCACCATGCGTACCGTGAAATGCGCCGCCAGTACGGATCCCTGGTGCCGGTGGATTTGTCGCCCGGAGTGCCGGCCACTTTGGTGATCGGCTACCACACCGCTGTGCGAATCCTCAACGATCCGGACCACTTTCCGGCCGATCCACGTACCTGGCAGCAGAACATTCCCGGCGAATGCCCGGTGCTGCCGATGCTGGAATGGCGGCCGAATGCGCTGCGCAGTGTGGGGTCGGAGCATCTGCGATACCGCCGGGCGAATGCCTCGAGCCTCGCCGAGATCGATTTGCACGCACTGCATGCCGTCGTCGAGCAGGCCGCGATTCCACTGATCAATGCCTTCTGCGGCGACGGTGCGGCAGATCTGATCAGCCAGTACGCATTTCCGCTCACCTTCGGGGTGCTCAATGTGATGCTCGGCTGTCCAGCGGAGATCAGCCAGCAGGTCGCCAGCGGGATGGCGGCGATCTTCGAGGGTGTGAACGCCGATAAGGGCAACGCCATGCTCGCCAGCGCGCTGTTCGATCTCGTCACGCTCAAGCGCAGCGTTCCCGGCGACGACATCACTTCGCGGCTGATCGCGCATCCGGCCGTGCTCACGGACGAGGAGATGATCCACCAACTCGTCACCGTCTACGGCGCGGGCCTCGAACCGCAGCAGAATCTGATCGCCAATACGCTGCTGCTGATGATGACCGACGACCGGTTCGCGGGCAGCGTGCACGGCGGCAGCCTGTCGACGCGGGACGCGCTCGATGAGGTGCTGTTCATCGACCCGCCGATGGCGAACTACTGCGTCTCCTACCCCAAACAGCCGATTCTGATCGACGGTGTCTGGCTACCTGCGCATCAGCCGGTCATCGTCAGCATGTCCGGATGCAATAACGATCCCGCCCTCGGGGTGAACGAATTCGGGCCCAACCGTTCGCATCTGGCGTGGAGCGTGGGACCACACGCCTGCCCAGCGCGGTCGGTCGCCTATCTCGTTGTCCAGGACGCCATCGACCAACTGCTCGACGCACTTCCCGAAATGCGTTTGGCGACAAAGCGGGAAGCGCTCGCCTGGCGGCCGGGTCCGTTCCACCGGGCCCTGGTATCCCTACCCGTTACCTTTCCCCCATCCCCTCCGCTGGCCGTGCTGTAAGGAGTCGCTCGTCATCAGCGCCGGGTACGAGACCACGGTCAACCGGCTCGACCAGATGACCTTCGCGCTGCTGACCAATCCGGAGCAGCGCGCCGAAGTGGGGCGAGGACCGCTGATACGAAAGTCCACCGTGATAGCGCCGATCGTGGCGTAGCTGCCGGTACTCCGGTCACGCGTGGGCGTAGCTGCCGGTACTCCGGTCACGCCAAATCGTCGAGGCGGCCCTGCTTTCGGGCCTGAGCGAGTCCTCGGCGGGCCATCAAGCCGTTGGCCAGCAACAGCAGTGTCTTGTTCGGGGGCGCGATGAAACCGGATCGGGTGTGCGGGGCGTAGGTCGAGTCGGTGCCGTTGACTTCGATCCAGCCGGTGTGCTGGCGACATTGGAGTCCGACGAGTTTCGGGCGATAGGAATGGGCGAGCAGGCCCGCGCGGCGGCCGCCCTGGGCGACTCCCGCAGGGACCGTGAGCTGCACCCCCGCGGAACTCGAGTCGCCGACCCGCACGGGGACCACGGCCGGATAGCCGTCGGACTGTCGATAGGCGAGCAGACAATGCGGCAGTTCCGCGGCGCGCGCCGCGGCCTTGGCGCTGTCCACGCGCGGGCCGGTGCCTTTCGCGGGCGGCTTCTGGGAGTCCGCGGTGTCGGGCAACGGTTCGCCGTATACCTCGGGTTCGCCGGTCGCGTCCAGGTTCGGCCACGCGATGATCCGGGTTATCGCAACCGTAACCAGCACCCGGTCGGTGTAATACGCGCTGAGCCAGCGATCCCAGAATCGTCCGCGCTGCGGTGCGCCGAGATACTGCGTCGCCTGCTCACCGATGCGATCGAGGGCAGCCTGATCGGGCTCCGCGTCGAAGGTCGCCACACCTTGCACCACGACGAAGCGCTGATTGGCCGGATCGCCCAACCCGTGCTCACGCGTGTGATACGCCAGCGCGACCTTCGGCTCCCGCTTGATCCGCTCCAGCTTGCGACCGAACCCGAGTGAGGTCGTGAACCCGACCGTCCCCAACTCCCGATCCCGCAATCCGATCGGCGATACCGCGGTCACCACCGCCCCACCCGCCGGAGTGATGTAGGCCAATCCAGCGGTGAGGTCACCGACCAGGACATGATCGACTTCATCCGGCCACGTAATAACTGCCATGGCCGCAGACTAGTCGCCCGATCCGGGCATTATGTGCGTTATGCGCAACTGATCCAGCGGACGGAGCGATTCAGTTGCCCTGCACCGCGATTCGGATCCCGAGGGCGACCATGAATGTGCCCATCGTAGCGTCGATGGCGCGGCGGACGCGTTGGCGATTGAGCACGTGGCGTAATGCGCCGACGCCGACGGCGAGAAGGGTGAACCAGGCCAGGCAGACGGTTGTCGTGACGACACCCAATTCGAGGGTGTCGATGGTGCTGGGCTGGGCGGGCAGAAACTGCGGCAGCAAGGCGAGGAAGAAGACCGCTACCTTGGGGTTCAACAGATTGCACAGCAGGCCCTGGCGGAATGCGTGCACAGTGCCATGCGATTTCAGCTCCGGAATCTGGACCGGGTAGTTACCGCGCCTCGCGGCCAAGAGCGCCCGCAGTCCGAGTACGGCCAGATATCCCGCACCGATGAGCTTCAGCACGGTGAATGTCACCGCGGATGCGGCCAGCAATCCCGCGACGCCGATCGCGGTCACCACCGACCACACGAATACCCCCAATGCGATCCCGATCGCACTGGCGACCCCCGCACGCCGTCCGGACACTGCGGCATTGCGCGTCACGATGACAAAGTCCGGTCCCGGCGACATGGCCCCCACCAGCATTACCCCGCTGAGCGCGAGCACCTGCGCAGTCGACATCATCGTGTCAGTCTAGGAAACCCGCGGTGCGGACAGCGCGCCGAGTACGCGCGGGCGATGCTCGGCCACTGATCCGTCTCGAAATTATTCTCATAATGAGTTCGCCTGCTTGCCCAAGTGCCGGTAGAGCGTGGCGCGGGAGACCTCGAATTCGGCCGCGATCTCGTCGATGGAGTAGCGGCCGGAATCGCGCATGTGGCGGGCGGATTCGGTCATCTCGGCGGTCATCGCGCCGGGGCGACCGCGGCGGATGGGTCGGTCGGGCGCGTCCGGGGCCGGTCGCGGTCGGTGGACGGCGTCGGGTCCGGTGGCCGCAGCGCCGAGTAGTCGCCGGGCGCCGTCGAGAACGGCCTCGCGGAGTTCATCGGTCGGTTGGTCGGCGAAGATGACAACGGGATCGCTGAGTGCCGCGTAGACCTGCGCGGCACGCACCCGGGTGGTGAAATCGGCGCGCGGCCCGGCGATCAGGTTCTGTGCGGACAATGCAAAATCCCGCAGTCGCGCGAAGGTCGCTTCATCAGCGGACAACGCCTGGTCCTGCATCTGCATCCGCAGTAGTTGACCATGTGCGAGCCACAGGTCGAGCAGCCCTGCCACCACTGCCCAGCATCGCGCCCGTGCGTCGTGCTCGTGGGCCGCCGCTTCGAGCACTGCCTCGCTGTCGACCAGCAAGGGTTCCACCAGCGCGGCGACGATATCGCTCTTACTCGGGAAGTGATACAGCACTGCCGTTTTCGTCAGCCCGACCCGTTCGGCGATCTCGCGCACGGAGACCGCGTGGTACCCGCGCTCGGCGAACAGGTCGAGCGCGGTGTGCAGGATGCGGGCACGCGAATCGTCGGGCATGGCGACCGATCCTACCCCTTGACTGACCGTTGGTCAGTGCTCTACCGTCACTGACCAACGGTCAGTCGATTTCGAGACAGGGAGTGGACAGTGCGGAACGAGCGGATTTTGATCTCCGGTGCGAGCATCGCCGGACAGGCGCTGGCGTATTGGCTTGTGCGACACGGTTTCCGGCCGACAATTGTCGAGCGGGCCGCCGGCCTGCGGCTCGGCGGCCAGGGCGTGGACGTGCGAGATCAGGCGATCGAGGTGGCCGAGCGCATGGGCATCATGTCGCAGATCCGGTCGGCCGCCGCCGACGTCACCGGTATGCAATTCGTGAACGCCACCGGCGATCCCATTGCCGGAGTGGACATGCAGAAGATCAAGGACAAGTACGCCAGCGCCGAGGTGGAGATCATGCGCGGTGATCTCGTCCGGATCCTGCACGACAGCAACACCGGCGTGGAATACCTTTTCGGTGAGTCGATTGCGGCCCTCGATCGGGATGACGACGGTGTCACCGTCACCTTCGAACGCGGCCCGCAACGGCGGTTCGACCTGGTGGTCGGCGCGGACGGCCTGCATTCGACCGTCCGGCGGCTGGCCTTCGGCCCGGAACGGGATTTCGTCCGCCACCTGAACCACTACTTCGCCTTCGGCGATGCCGATGCGGCCCTTGGACCCGACCGCAGGGTCACCGTCTACAACACCCCAGGTGCGATGGCCGGAATCTACCGCTCCGGAAATCACGCACAGGCCAAGGCCTACTTCGTATTCCGGAGCCCACTGCTCGACCTCGACCCGCGTGATGCGGCGGCGGCCCGCGCGGTGCTGAGCGACCGGTTCGGCAATGAATCCGCCTGGAACGTGCCAGCACTGCTCGACGGCGCCCTCGCCGATCCGGAGTTGTATTTCGACTCGCTCGGCCAGGTCCATATGCAGTCCTGGTCGACCGATCGCATCGCCCTCGTCGGTGATGCCGCCTACTGTGCTTCCCCCGCGTCCGGAGCCGGTGCCGAACTGGCTCTCGTCGGCGCATATCGGCTCGCCGGTGCCCTCGCCGCCGCGAACGGCGATCACCGCCAAGGCTTTCGCGGCTACGAGCAGAGCCATCGCGCGCTGGTCGACCGCAAACAGCAGGTCGGACCGAATCTTCGACTCCTGGTCCCCAGAACCCGGCTGGGCATGGCGATTCGAAATGCCATCACCCGGCTCTCCGTGCTGGAATCCATGGCAGGCATGGAACGCATCATGGCGCCGAGCACAAATGAACTTCTGCCGGACTACCCACGGACACAGACCTTTTCGCGCAGTACCACAGGCTGCTCCCGGTAGGGACGGGCGTATGGTGCCGAAGTATGGGGTTCTCAGTCGAGCGGTTCGACCACATTGTCATCAACTGTGCCGACGTCGAGGCGACCGCGGCCTGGTACGCGAAAGTCCTCGGCATGCGGGTGGAGAAATTCGGCCCCACGGGTCGGACCGCGCTGTTCTTCGGCAATCAGAAGATCAACCTGCGACCGGTCGGCGCCCTCGCGCTCGACCCGAATTGGGTGACGGCTCGCACGGAGGCGACGGGTTCGCAGGATCTGTGCTTCATCACCCGGGCAGCGCCGCAGCAGGTGCGAGATCATTTGGTGGACTGCGGAGTCGAGATCACCAGCGGTCCGGTCACCAAGTCCGGTGCGCTCGGTGACATGATCTCGCACTACTGCCGCGACCTGGATGGCAACCTGGTGGAGATCGCGGTCTATCCGGGGGACTGATCGAACGGGGGAGTCCCGACCACCAATCAGCGGCGCAGGAATTCCAGGGTGGCGCGTTCGAAGGCCGCCTTGGCCTCGATCATGACCCAGTGCCCGCTCTTCGGGAACACGTGCAGTTCCGCATCGGGGATCACCCGCATCGGTACGAGCGCCATATCCGGCGGGCTGACGCGGTCGTCCAGACCCCAGGTCAGCAGCGTCGGGCACTGCACCTTGTGCAGCATCGACCAGTACGGCGGAGTATTCGAGTTCGCCAGGAATTTCTGCTGCATCGCCCAGGCCATCGAGCTGTACATCATCGCGGCGGTCTTCTGGGTGTCCGGATGCTGTGAGGCCTCCCAGCGTTCCTCGATGATGTCGTCGGTGATCACCGCGGGGTCGTAGACCATGCTCCGCAACCAGCGCAGCAGCTTGTCCCGATCGGGTTTATCGGCGAATTCCTGCAGCAGCCGAATCCCTTCGCTCGGGCTGGAGCTGAAGATATTCGGGCCGATACCGCCGATGGTGACCAGCTTGTCGACCCGCTGCGGATGCTGGATCGCCAGGTTGGCCGCGACGACGCCACCCATCGAGTTGCCGATCATGGCCGCCGATTCGATGCCGAGTCCGTCCATGAACCGCAGCACCGCCGAGCCCGCGGTGAGCACGGGATGCCCGTCCACCGCATCGCTTACGCCGAAGCCGGGAAATTCGAGAATGTAGCAGTGGAAGTGCTCGGCGAAGACCGCGAGGTTCCCCCGATAGTTGCGCCACCCGTTGACGCCGATTCCGGACCCGTGCAGCAGCAACAGCGGCGGCCCATCGCCCGCCTCGTGATAGCGCAGCACACCCTGATCGGTGGCGAGCTCCCGTTTCGTGCCTTCATATGTCACGTCCATACGATCACGTTAGAACACGTTCTAACTCTCGCAAAGCGCGGGAGAATGCAGCGCGAAAGCCAGTGGATCTCGACTCGGATTCGGCGGGCCCGCATGTTATCCGGCCGCGCGCTATGGGTACAAGATTGCGAAACGCTGGGCGATTTACGCATCGAGACGGCCCGGTGGGGCGACGATCGATGCCTCCCCGCTGGCAACTCGGACCCGGCACCGCACGACGAGGACCGAATCATGAGCTACTGCAAGATCACGATCGCCACGCTGCTCGGCGCCGCGACCGTCACGCTGACCGGTCTCGCGCCGAACGCGAGTGCCGCGGTCACGCGGATGGGCGTCATGCCGGATTCGAACTACGGCCCGGCGACCAACTATGGCACCGACTGTGCGGCCACCGCTGAGGCCTATGTCGACAATGCGGACGAGCCGGTGTCGTTCTACGACAACGGTGTGCTGCTCGGTGTGGTCCGCCCGCTCGGCGGCATCGCCCTGTTCAGCTGGTACCCGCAGGCCACCGGCCCGCATACGCTGAGCGCCGTCCAGGCCCCGGACGTCACGCCCATCGCGACCGTGAACGTCCGGGTCGGCACCGGCGTGCCCGTCGGCTTCGCCTGCCTCGTCTTCGGCGACTGAGTTCAGCGGGTCCCTTCGGCTCCGCGCCGAGCCACCGAGTCGATGGCAACCGATACGGCCAATACTGTGCCCGTGACCATGAAACGGACGGACGAGTCGACGTTCAGCAGCAGCATGCCGTTCGTAATCGATTGGATGACAAGGATTCCCAGCAGCGCCGCATAGGCGCGTCCGCGTCCGCCGAACAGGCTGGTGCCGCCGATGACCGCCGCCGCGATGGCATTGAGCAGAATATCGCTGCCGCCCGAACTCTGGTTGACGGCCACCAGGCGGGACGCCGCGAGGATGCCGCCGACCGTCGCGAGCGCGGAACATCCGACGAACGCGGCGAGCCGCACCCACGTGACATTGATTCCGGCGCGGCGCGCGGCCTCGGCATTGCCGCCGACGGCGTAGACGCGCCGACCGAAGACGGTGCGCCGCAGCACCAGATCGACGGTGAGTACGAGCCCGCCGAAGATCACCAGGGTCAACGGCACCCCGCGATCGGAATTCAGCACTACTACGGCGGCGGCCAGCAGCAGTGCCAGCGCACCCGAACGCACCGCGATCCACCCCGGAGCCGATACCGTCAGCTCGGCCCGCATCCGTTGCCGCCGGGTGAGCACACTCGCGACCAAGTGACCACCCGCGAGCAGCGCCACCAGCAGCCACGCCAGCCACGGCATCAGCCAGGTATCGCTGATCTTCGCGATCCCGCGATCGAACGGCAGATTGACGGTCCCCTCCTTGCCGAGCAGATACAGCATCAGCCCCTGCCAGCCGATCAATCCCGCCAGCGTCACCACGAACGACGGCATGCTCAGCTTCGTCCGCATTGCCCCGTGCAACAGCCCGATCGCCGCGCCGACCGCGAGTGCGGCGAGCACGGCGAACACCGGATGCCAGCCGTGGTGCACAGACAACTGCGTCATCACCACCGCCGTCAGCCCGCTGACCGATCCGGCGGACAGGTCGATCTCACCGAGCAGCAGCACCAGCACAATGCCGAGTGCGATGGTCCCGGTCGCGGCCATCTGCAAGGCGAGGTTGGTGAGATTCTCCGCGGACAGGAAGTGCGCGTTGAGCCGATTGAAGACCACAGCGATGACGACGAGCCCGACCGCCACCGGGATGGATCCGACATCACCGCGACGCAGCCGGTCGGTCGCCGCATCGGTCCACCCGCGCAGCGGATTGCCTTGCAGTGCAGGTTGTTTCATAGCGATCTCACTCATCGCGCGGCCCCCGTGATCGCGGCGACAATGGTCTGCTGACTGGTCTGCGCGGTCTCGAACTCACCGGCATTGCGGCCCAGCCGCAAGACGACGACGCGATCGCTGACCGTCCGGACATCGACCAGATTGTGCGATATCAACAGCACCGCGAGGCCGCGCTCACGCAGGCGTCCGATCAGCGCGAGCACCTGGGCCGTCTGTTCGACGCCGAGTGCCGCGGTCGGTTCGTCGAGGATCACCATCTTGGGTTGCCCGAGCAGCGCCCTGGCGATCGCGACGGACTGCCGTTGCCCGCCCGAGAGCGCGGACACCGGCGACCGCACATCCTTGATCTTCACATCCAACGACTGCAATAGATCCCGCGCGCCGCGCTCCATCGCGATCTCGGAGAGCACACTCAATGTTCTTGTCTCCGTGCCGAGATGAAGATTGGCGACCACATCGAGGTTGTCGCACAGTGCGAGATCCTGGAATACCGTAGTGATCCCGAGCGCCTGCGCATCCTGCGGCCGGGTGATTCGGACCGGGGCTCCGGCGAAGGTGATCTCCCCCTCATCGGCGACGATCGCCCCGGAGATCACCTTCACCAGCGTCGATTTGCCCGCGCCGTTGTCACCGACGAGCGCGACCACTTCACCGGCCCGCACCTCGAGATCAGCACCGGCCAGTGCCTCTACCGCACCATAGCGCTTTGCGATGCCGCGGGCCGACAGAACCGTTGTCGCCGTACTCATTTGAGTCCCGCGGCTTGGCATGCCGCCGCGACGTCGGGCGTGCAGATCTCGGCGACCGAGTAGAGACCGTCCTTGACGATGGTGTCCTTCAGGTTGTCCTTGCTCACCGCGATCGCATCCAGCAGGAACGACGGGATTTTCGCGGAGCCGTTATCGGTTGTCGCAGGGGCCGAGGGCTTTTCGCCCCTGCCGAGCGCGACCGCGAGTTCGGCCGCCTGTTCGGCCTGGGCGCGGTAGTTGAGGTAGATGGTCATCGTCTGTTCGCCGGTCAGGATCCGTTGTACGGCGGTGAGTTCGCCGTCCTGACCGGTCAGCGGCGGCAGCGTCGCATAGCCCGCCCGCTTCAGGGCCGCGATCACACCGCTGGCCATACCGTCGTTGGCCGAATAGACCCCGACGATGGAATCCTTGCCGAGTGCGGTGATCGCCTGCTCCATCTCCTGCTGCGCCTTATCCGGCGACCAGTCGGGAGTGTCGAATTCCCTGGCGACCTTCACCTTTCCATCCAGTGCCGCATGCGCGCCCTGCTTGTAGTCGCCCGCACTCGGATCGGTCGGCGCGCCGTTGATCATCACCACCTGCCCTTTGTCGACGGTGCCGCGCTTGGCCAGCTCGGCCAGCAGGGCCTCGCCCTGCACCTTGCCGACCTTCACATTGTCGAAGGAGACGTAGTACTCGTAGCCGATGCCGGAGATCAGCCGGTCATAGGCGATCACCGGGATCTTCTTCTGTTTGGCCTGATTGACCTGCGGTGCAACAGCATCGGCGTTGACCGCGTCGAGGACGATGACATCGGCGCCCTGGGTGAGCGCGGATTCGAACTGGCCCTGCTGTTTGGCCGCATCCTGATCGGCGTTGAAGTAGAGCACCTTGCAATTTGCGCACAGCTGCTCGGTCTTCGCTTCGAACAGCGGCCGGTCGAAGGCCTCGTAGCGGGTGGTCTTGGATTCCGGGAGCAGTAACGCGATCGTCGGGTGGTCGCCACCCGACTTCGAGTCGCCGTTGCCGGAGCTACAGCCTGCCGCCAGGACGAATGCGGCTGCCGCCGCGGTGATGAGCAGAATTCGACGCATGAGAATCACCGTGCCGAGAGGGATTTGAAAGGTGCGCCCGGTTGAGCGTTGATAAGAAAGGTAGTTTACTAACCACGGAGTGTCCAGTAGTGAGCGAACGAACCATGTCACGCACGCGGAGGAGGATCAGTGAGTAAGGTCGGCAATCCCCAACTGCTGCGCACGATGAACGAGCGGCTGCTGCTCGACCGCCTCCGGGTGCACGGGCCGTCCTCGCGCGGCGAACTGGCCAAGGCGAGTGGACTGTCCAAACCAACCGTCTCGGCGGCGCTTTCGGGCCTGGAAGAGGCCGGATTGGTGCAACTCATCGGCTCGCTGAGCGGTCGGCCCGGACCGACGACGGCGATCTACGACGTGAATGTGCGCGCCGGTGTGGTGGCCGGAGTCGATATCGGCCGCCACTGGGTCCGGCTCGCGATCGCCGACCTGCGCGGTGAATTCATCGCCCGCCGCGATATCCGCAACTCGGCGCGCTCCGCTGTCGACCTGGTGCGCCGCGTCCGCTCGCTGGCGCACAAGGTCGCAGCTGACGCCGGAATGGATTGGACAGCAGTGCATTACGCGGTGATCGGCAGCCCGGGTGTGCTCAACCCCGCCACCGGTCGGCTCGACTACGCGCCGAATCTGCCCGGTTGGGGCCGGTCCGGACTCGTCGGGCAATTGCGCGATGCCCTGGAAGTCGAATCAGCGATCGAGAACGACATCAATCTCGCCGCCGTCGGGGAACTCACCTTCGGCGCGGGGGCGGGCGTGCGCAACTTCGTGCTGGTCTCGATCGGCACCGGCGTCGGCATGGGCATCGTGATCAACGGCGAACTCTATGTCGGCAATACCGGCGCCGCGGGCGAGGTCTCGTTCCTACCTGCCACCGAGGTCGACGCGGCACCCGATGACGCCCGGCACCGTGGCATGACCGAAACCGTCGCCGCCGCAGGCGGAGTTACCCGCACCGCGCGGCAGGCCGGGCTGAGTCCGGCCTCGGCGAAGGAGATCTTCGCGGCGGCCGCGGCCGGCGAGGCACGGGCGCGTTCGGTCGTCGAGGCCGAGGGCCGCCGCATCGGCGCGCTCATTACCGCGGTCGCGGCCATCCTGGACCCTGAACTCGTCGTGCTCAGCGGCGGCATCGGCCACAATCTCGACCTGCTCGGTGACTCGATCGCCCGCCGGATGGCCGAACTCGGGCCACTGCGTCCGCGCATTGTCGCCAGTACGCTCGGCGAGGACGGTGTGCTCAGTGGTGCGGTCTCGCGCGCACTCGATGTCGCGCGGGATCGGCTCTTCGATCGGCGCGCACAGGGCGCGTGATGTGAGGGTTGGGCCTCGGGGCGATTACAGCACCCCGATGGCCTTGAGTAGTAGCAGAGTCAGGCCCGCGGTACCGGCGAAGGCGACGCTGCTGTCGCGGATCACGATGCCCGTGGGCGAGCCGCTGACCTTGGAGAGGACTCCGGAAATCACCGCGACGACGACGCCGACGAGCACGGCGACGACAACGAACAAGACCTGAACGGTAGTGGACACTCGACGCTCCCTCGATCTGGGTCGTCGCAGTGTAAATAGCGCGGCGGCTATCGAAGAGCAATTCGTGGTCCACGGCGCGGCTAGACCGGTTTGAGTGCCGCCAATCCGTACAACAACGGGAGGATGGGGTCCGCTGGCGGCAGTCGGAACCAGTCGTTGCCGGTCCGGATCATCTGCGGCCAGCGCGGCCACGGCAACATCTCGGTTTCGGTGAGATCGGTGATCCGCAGACCAGCGCCGATCAGCGCGTTGATCACCTCGCCGAGGCCGTGGCGCCACTCGTAGACCGTGGTATCGGTGGTCAGTGCCGGGCCGTCGGTGTAGGTATGGTCGCTATCGCGGCGTTGCGCGCCCCGGCCCTCGAGGTAATCATCGTGCAGGACAAGCGAATTCGGGTCGACACTCGGCGGTGGGGTGGGGCCGAGTGCGTGCAGCAGCGGGTGGAATTCGACGATATAGACCAGGCCGCCCGGGCGTAGGAGGTCGGCTAGCACGGTCGCCCACCCGGCCAGGTCCGGCAGGTAGCAGAGGGCGCCCTTGCCGGTGTAGACGATGTCGAATTGCCTGTGCGCCACCGCATGCGGCGCGTCGTACACATCGGCGCAGACGTATTCGACAGCGTCCCCGGCGAGTTCGCGGGCGTGCCGAATGGATGCGGGGGAGAAGTCGAGACCGACCGCCCTCGCCCCGCGTTTGGCGAATTCGACCGTCTCGGTGCCGAGATGGCACTGCAGATGCAGCACGTCGCGGTCGCGCACGTCACCGAGGGCATCCCATTCGAAGGGAGCGAACCAATGCGAGGAGTCGTGATTGCGATAGAACTGGCTGGCCGCGTGGATCGGTGCGCGCGCGTCCCAGTTGCCCCGATTCGCCAGCAGCGGATCGAGGCCGTCGTCGATATCCACCGCGTCATCGTATGGCGATTCACAGGATTCCCACGGGAAATTTTGGCACGCTCCTTGGAATATCGCGGTTCACTGGAGTAACGACAGTTGTGCGGATCGGCAGCATTGGGGCAGGTCCAGCCCGAGGAGGTCAGACCGTGCATACCACCGCTTCGATCGCCATCGTCCGGCCCGAGCCGATGCATCTCGGCGGCATCATCCCTGGTGCGGTGAGCAGAAGGGGGCGGCGTTCGCTCAACGCCGACGCCTTGGCCACCTACACGGACCCGGCCGTCGGGCGCACCGCCTTCGTCGTCGCCGACGGCGTCGGTGACAACCTGCTCGCGGCCAGGGCGGCACGCACGGCCGCCTCGGTCGCCGCACGGATGGGTGCGCGCGGTGGTGCGGTGGCGGGCGTGGTCGCGGCCCAGCAGGAAATGCTGCGTCAGTTCCCGGAGCAGCAAGCCGACTGTGTGCTCGTGATCGCGGTGCTGCCCGCCGCTGGACAACCCGATGGACCATGCGATATCGCGTGGGTCGGCGACTGCCGCGCCTACCGCTGGAACGGCCGGGTGCTGCATCAGATCACCACCGACCACACCGTCGCCGAGTTCATGCGCGCCAAGGGGGTTCGCCCGGCTGAGCGGATGGACCACCTCGTCACCACCTCGACGCGCACCGTGCGCCCGGCCGCCATCGGGCGCGCCGCCACCGGATCGAGCCGCGGCCGACTGCTCTTGAGCACCGACGGTGTGCACAAGCGACTCGATATGGTCGCGATCAAGGCGATACTCGCTGCCGGCGACGCACCGGGCGCCACCGCGGAAGCATTGGGGGACAGCGCATTACAGGCCGGGAGCACCGATAATGCGACAGCACTCGTCGTGGACTGCCGATAACCGCCTTTCCTGCTAGAACTGACTCGACAATGTGCCGAGTGGAGTGTGGGGTTATGCGGGCGATTCAGATCAGTGAACTGGGCGGACCTGAGGTGTTGCGAGCGGTGGAGCTGGATGCTCCACAGCCGGGGCCTGGTGAGGTCGCGATCGATGTCGCCTACGTCGGGGTGAACTTCGCCGATCTGCAGGCGCGTTCGGTGGGGTATCGGGTCACCGAGCTGCCGTTCGTGCCGGGACTCGAACTCTCCGGACGGGTGCGCTCGATCGGCGCGGGTGTCGACGGGTTCACGGTGGGGCAGTCGGTGGCGGCGATCACCGAGGGCGGCGCGTACGCCGAGGTTGCGGTGGTGAACGCCGCGACGGTGTTCCCCGTGCCCGATGGTGTCGACTTGCGCACCGCCGCAACGCTTCCCACCGTGCTGCCGACCGCCTATGCCCTGGTGAACACCGTCGGCAAGCTGCAGCCGGGGGAGACGGTTCTGGTGCAGGCCGCTGCGGGTGGGGTGGGCACCGTGGTGGGGCAGGTGGCCAAGCTCGCGGGCGCGGGCGCGGTGTACGGCGTGGTCTCCAGCGAGGCCAAGGCCGAGTACGCGCGCAAGCTCGGTTACGACGATGCCTTCCTGGCCGAGACCTTCGCGGCCGACGTTCAGGAGGCGACCGGTGGCCGTGGTGTCGATATCGTGCTCGATCCGGTCGGCGGCCAGATGTTGCGGCGCGCTCTGGAATCCCTGGCGATGTTCGGTCGGTTGATCTCCTACGGCAACGCCAGTGGTGAGCCGGGCTGGCAGATCGGCCAGCCCGAGCTCTACCCGAGAGGACTCTCGATCTCCGGATTCTCGATCCTCGGACTCACCGCCGATGCGCCGCAGGTGTTGCGGGAGATTGCCGATCGAGCCTTCCGTCTGGTTACGACGGGCCAGGTGGAGCTGCCGATCACCGCGGAGTTCCCGCTGGCCGAAGCCGCCGAGGCGCACCGCCTGATGGGCAGTCGCACCTCGACGGGCAAGCTGGTCCTCGCGGCCAACGGCTGACGGTCAGCTCCGCTGCACCGTCAGTGGTCGGCGAGCCAGCTTCCGTGGAATCCGTAGGGCACTCGACTGGGTAGGTGGATGGTGGCGACCGGTCTGGCGGCCAGGTCGGTTGCGTCCAGGATGACGAGGTCGCTGCGGTCGGAGTCGGCGTTGTAGACGTAGGTCATGAGATAGCCGTCGCCGCCGGGGTGCTCGTCGGCGGGTGCGAAGGCGGCCTCGGCGGGGCTGCGGCCGGGGCCGAATTCGTGGGCCGTGCTCGCGCCGGTGTGCAGGTCGTAGCGGATCAGCGCGCCGCTGTCGCCGGAGACGGTGGCGTGGCCGAAGCGAGTGTCGAGCCCCGCGAGGCGATCGTCGATGCGGGGGAATTCGGCGCGGCGGTCGTCGAGTTGTTCCTCGGTGACGGTGCCGGTGGTCAGATCGATGGTCCAGCGCCAGAGGCTCGCGTGTTCGTAGCTGTGCGAATCCTGCCGCCACATACTGGGATAGCGCATCACGTGCAGCACGATCCGGCCCGGTTCGTCGTGGGCATTGAGCGCGTGGAAGACATAGCAGGGATCGATCGGGAACCACCGCACCGCGCCGTGCGGATCGTCGCGGCGCAGCACGCCGAGCCGGGCCTGGTAGTCGTCACTCCACCGATAGGGCATGCCGCCGCCGGATTGCGCGGTCTCGAGGTCGAAAACCACAGGCAGGTCCATGAATACGACATGCCCGGCGGTCAGGTTGAAGTCGTGGTGCATGGTCGGCGCCGGCACGTCGATGGGGCGGCTGAGCAGCAGATTGCCCGCTGCGTCGGCCCGGTGGTAGGTCAGGTAGGGCTCGGCAGTGCCGTAGCCGAAGAAGTGCAATTCACCGGTGGTTGGGCAGGTCTTCGGATGTGCGGTCATGGCAGTGCGCAGTTTGCCGTCGAAATCGTAGGGTCCGACGGTGTCCAGCTCGCAGGTCAATTCGTATGGGTAGGACGATTCGACCAGTGCCAGGGTGTGTCCGGCGTGCCGGATGACGTGGGTGTTGGCGAGTCCGGCCGTGAGGTCGTGATTGCCATCGGCGTCACGGGCCTGTGCGCCGTCGGTGAAGGTGGCGGTGCGGACCCAGCGGTTGCGATAGGAGACCGCGCGGCCCCGCTCGAGCCGCACGCCGTGCACCATGCCGTCGCCGAGGAACCAGTGCGCGGAGGCGGCGGCGTGCGGGTTCGGGCCGTTGCGTAGATACCAGCCGGTCAATTCGGCGGGAATCGTTCCGGTGACCGGTAATTCATAGGCAGTGAGCTCTTCGGTGACGGGGGCGTAGTTGCCGGTGAGGTATGGAACCGAGGTGGTCATGATGGGCGCCGATCTGGTCAGGGATTTTTAGGATGCGGACTCGTTGAGCGAGTTCGTCTTCGCCTGGTTGTAGGCGACGTAGCGGAGGGTGAAGATCACCGGCAGGGCGAAGGCGAGCACCTGGACGGTGGTGCGCAGGCCCGACGAGGAGTGCGCGAGGACGGTGAGCGCGATGCAGCCGACGACGAAACTCGCGGTCCATACCGAGGTGATGACGTAGTTGATGCGGATGAAGCCCGGGTTATCCCACACTTCCTGCGGTGTGGTCTGTTTGGCGATCGGCAGCGTGAACGGCATGCGCACGGCCAGTGAGGCGCCCGCGATCAGGGCGAGCACGCCCGAGGAGAGTGCCGGGGTGTAGGGGTGCAGTGCACTGTCCGGGTCGACGAAGGCGAGCACCGTCAGCGCCGCGAAGAAAATGACGGAACCGATGTCGATGACCATGGCTTGCACGCGTTGACCTGCCCGGATCTGGTGGGCGATGCCGAGGACCGAAACGCTGAAGGCGGCCAGCGCGGCCCACTGCCAGTGCTGCGACGGGACCGCCGCGAAGACGATCCATGGGGCGAAGGTACGCAGGTGCGACATTCCGAAGACTCCTCGGGTGACATTCCAATTTTGACATGTCTAAAATAGAAGCTTCTGTACCGACGTGTCAATAGTGGAAGGTAAGGTGATGGCATGAGTCTTCGGTATGCCCTGCTCGGACTGCTGGCTGATCGTCCGGCCAGCGGCTACGACCTGCTGCAGCGCTTCAAGGAGTCGCTGGCCAATGTCTGGCCCGCCACCCAGAGTCAGATCTATACCGAGCTCACCAAACTCGCCGACGCGGGCTCGATCGAGGTGTCCGACGAGGGGCCGCGCGGGCGCAAGGAGTACACGATCACCGATGCGGGCCTGGCGGATCTGCGCGAGTGGCTCACCACGACCAAGCCGAAACGGTCGGCGCGCAATGAAACGCTGTTACGCGTCTTCTTCCTCGGTGTGGTTCCCGCCGCGTATGCCCGTGACTATCTCTCCGGTATCGGAACCGAGACATCGAAGGCCAGGGAGGAACTGGCCGCACTCGAGGCATCGATCGACTGGGAGGACAACGACCTGTCCGTCTACGGCCGCATCGCGATGGAGTGGGGTAAGCGTTTCCATGCGATGAACAAGGAGTGGGCCGAGTGGGCCTTGACGCAGATCCCCGAGCGCTAGCCGAATATGTTTCGGATCGGCGGGGCGGAGAGTTCGGAAATCTGAATATCGGGATGGATGCTCAATTGGTTTGAGAACTATCTTCACTAATATGGACCTGATCTTGCAGGATCTTCATACTAACACCGAAGTGATCGAACAGATCACATGTCGCCAATCCGCCGGATCGACGTACAGGAGTGTTGATGAAGATCGGAATTCCCCGCGAGGTCAAAAACCATGAGTACCGGGTCGCGTGTACCCCTGCGGGTGCGCACGAGTTGGTCGCGCGCGGACACGAGGTATATATCGAGGCCGGGGCCGGTCAGGGCTCGGCGTTCGAGGATATGGCGTACGCGGCCGTCGGGGCGCGGGTGCTCGACAGCGCCGATGCGGTCTGGGGTACCGCGGATATGGTGCTCAAAGTGAAAGAGCCGGTGGCCGAGGAATATTCGCGGATGCGCGCGGGGCAACTGCTGTTCACCTACCTGCATCTGGCCGCGTCCAAGGACTGCACCGATGCGCTGATGAACTCCGGGATCACCTCGATCGCCTACGAGACCGTGACCGGGAAGGACGGGTCGCTGCCGCTGCTCGCGCCGATGAGCGAGGTCGCGGGACGGCTGGCGCCGCAGGCCGGTGCGTACCACCTGATGCGCAGCGGCGGTGGCCGCGGCGTGCTGATGGGTGGTGTGCCGGGTGCGCGTCCGGCCAAGGTGGTCGTGCTCGGTGGTGGTGTCTCGGGCAGCAATGCCATTGCCATCGCGGTCGGCATGCACGCGGAGGTGACCGTACTCGATCTGAATATTGCGCGCCTGCGCGCGCTGGACGAGCAGTACCGGGGTCAGGTGCGCACCATCATTTCCAACAGCTTCGAGGTGGACAGCCTGGTCCGGGAGGCCGATCTGGTGATCGGCGCGGTGCTGGTGCCGGGCGCGAAGGCACCGACCCTGATCTCCAATGATCTCGTCGCACAGATGAAGCCAGGGTCGGTACTGGTCGATATCGCCATCGATCAGGGCGGCTGCTTCGAAGACTCCCGGCCGACCACCCATGCCGAGCCGACCTACCGGGTACACAATTCGGTCTTCTACTGTGTCGCCAATATGCCCGGCGCGGTGCCCTACACCTCGACCGTCGCCCTCACCAATGCCACACTGCCGTATGCGATTTCACTGGCCGATCGCGGCTGGCGCGATGCGGTCGCCGCGGATCGGGGGCTGGCCGCCGGTCTGAGCACGCACCGCGGCCAACTGCTGTCCGAATCCGTCGCGGCCGCACACAATTACGCCGCCGAGACCCTCGCTGCCTAGGGCCTCGTCCGGAAAGGCCGACCGGGAGACAAGCTGTGACCGCCAAAAGATGGTTCCCGCCCGAAGATGATCTGCACCTGCGGATCTGGATGGCCGGTGTGGTCTTCGACTACACTGCCACCGCGGCAGCGGTGCGCAATCTGATCCACGATTGGCGGCGAAAGCACTGGTGCACAATCGAATTGATTCGCGAAACCGTCGAAGAATGCCGGCTGCTACCGCGTCTGCCGTGCGAGCGCTTGTTCATCGGGCCGTGACCGGCAGCGCCGGCCGAGCACCGCGACAGAAGGTGTGGCACCGAACTCTTCGACTACCGGGTCAACCTTTCCGGGCCAGGCACTGGCCTAGGGTATCGGGCGGGTTCTGGGTCGCACATGTTCGAAGATGAGGATCGTCTCGGTCGAGGCGACGGCGGGATGTGCGCTCAGATGCTCCAGCACGAAGACCCGTAGTCCCTCGGAGTCGGCCGTGGCGACATGGATCAGATAGTCGTCGGCGCCCGCGATGAAGTAGACATTCAGCACCTCGCCGAGTTCGGCCAATTGTTCGCCGAACTCGGCGAGGTGCGGCCGCGCGTTGGCGTGTACCCGAACCGCGATCATGGCCTGTAGATTCCGGCCGAGCGCGGCCGGGTCGATATCGGCGTGGAACCCGCGGATCACCCCACGTTCCACCAGCGCCCGCACCCGTCCCAGACACGTCGACGGTGCGATACCCGCGACATCGGCGAGCGCGCTATTGGTCATTCGCCCGTCCCGCGCGAGCTGATCGAGCAGAATCCGGTCGATATCGTCGAGCGGAACGGCCGGTCGAGGCGGATTCCGGACAGCGGCGGCCGGACCTATCGGTGAATCAATCTTCCTCACGGACCCAACTCTATCGAAGATCATTCGACGTAGGCGATGCCCGGAAACAGATGTTCGGCGATCGTTCCTCGGTGTGAACCCGATCCGGCCGTGGCGATAGGATCGGCCGGTGGATATCTATTGGCATGCTGTTACGCCGCCGCCGTGCGCCTGATCGGGCGCACCTGCTGAATCTCTGATTTCGCGGTCCCGGCTGACCTCATGGGCGGCCTCGGGGTGATGTCGTGCGCCCGTTTCGAATCCCTATCGAATTCGATGACGGAAGTGCATGGACCTTGTCTGATATCAAATCTGTTGGTGTGGTTGGGCGTTCGGGTGTTCGGGCGCGATCGCCGTTCAGTGGGCCGGTGCCCATCTTGGTCGCGGCGGTGTTATGGGGGACCACCGGGACCACCAGTTCGCTGGCTCCCGCGGGTGCGCCCGCGGCGGCGATCGGGTCGGCCGGGTTGGCGCTCGGTGGGCTGCTGCTGTATCTGTCCACTGGCGGTACGCGTTTGGTGTGTACGCGCGGCGAGTGGTGGCTCGTTATCGCCGGTGCGCTGGCCGTCGCGGGGTATCCGATCACCTTCTATCCGGCGGTGGCGCGGACGGGCGTGGCCGTTGCCACGGTGATCGCGCTCGGTAGTGCGCCGGTTTTCGCGGGACTATTGGCCTGGGTTGCCGGGCAGGGCAGGCCGACCGGACGGTGGGTCGGTGCCACCGCGGCGGCGGTACTCGGATGTGCGATGCTCGTGCTCGGGCCCGAATTGATGGGTGGAACCGCACCCGTGGACTTGCTCGGCATCGTGCTCGCCGCCTTCGGTGGGCTCACCTACGCCGTCTACTCGCTCATCGGCGGCAGGCTCATCGCGCACGGGCATTCGTCGAATGCGGTGCTGGGCACGATGTTCGGCATCGCCGGGGTGTTGGTGCTGCCGGTTGTGTTGGGCACGGACACAACCTGGTTGCACTCCGGGCGCGGCATCGCGGTGGCGCTACATCTCGCGGTGTTCACCACGTTCGTGGCCTACCGCCTGTTCGGTTACGGGCTACGGCATACGACGGCGCAGGTCGCGACGACGTTGACGCTGGCCGAGCCCGCCGTCGCGGCGGTGCTCGGCGTGGTCGTCGTCGGTGAGCGGTTGCCGATCGTGTCGTGGTGCGGACTGGCCGTGCTGGCACTCGGGCTCGCATTCCTGGCACTCGGCGGGCGCGAGCGGCGCTGACAGCGTGCGCGACGCCGCCGTTTCGCGGCTACCGGTTCGCTTGGGCCAGTGCGGATTCGGCGGCGTCGAGTGCGATCTGGGGCTCGGCGCCAGGTCTTATCGAACGGGCGCGGGCGCTTTGGCGCGCAGCACCTCCATGAAGGCCCGCATCCACAGCGGGTGGTCCGGCCAGGCCCGGCCCGTCACGATATTGCCGTCGACATAGGCAGGGTTGTCTTCCCATTGCGCGCCAACGGCATTCAGGTCGGGTGCCAACGCCGGGTAGGCACTCGACGAGCGGCCGGTGAGTGCGCCGACGGCGATGAGGATCAATGGGCCGTGGCACAGCGCCGCGATCGGTTTGTCCTCGTCGACGAAATGTTTGACGACTCTGCGGCACTCCGCATCGCCGCGCAGGTATTCCGGGGCGCGCCCACCGGGCAGTACCAATGCCGCGTACCGGCTCGGGTCGACATCGGCCAGCGCGATATCCGCGGGCCAGGTGTGCCCGGGTTTCTCGGTGTAGGTATCGAAACCGTCGACGAAATCGTGCACCACGAACTGCAACTTCTTGGCGGTGGGGGCGGCCACATGGACCTCGTACCCCTCCTCGAGCAGCCGCTGGTACGGGTACATGACTTCCAGGTCTTCGGCCGCGTCTCCGGTGATCAGCAACACGCTTGTCACGGCACATCACCTCCGGCTGAATTTTATCGGCAATCGCCGGGAAGGCAGGGGCTTTCGGGACTAAAGCGGACTCGGATGCGGCCGGACCTGCTCGAGTTGCGCGGCCACGGACAGGATGGTCGGCTCGCCATTGGCCGGTGCGACCAGTTGTACCGAGAGCGGGAGGCCGTCGGTCGCGATGCCCGCCGGCAGCGCGGCGGCCGGATGTCCGGTCACATTCCACAGCCCGGTGTAGGCGACCATCGGGATCGAGGCAACCTGCGCTCGGACGGTGTTCGCGCCGTCGAGGACACCGACCCGGGGCGGGCGGTGCGCGATGGTGGGGGTCAGTAGCAGATCACAGTGGTCGAAGATGCGATCTGCTTTGCGGGCCAAGGCTTCACCGCGGCGCATGGCCCATTCGACAACCGGCTGACGCGCCCACGCACCGACTGCGACGGTCTGGCGGGTGCGGCGTTCGAGCCGTTCCGGATGGTCGACCAACGGGATCTCGGCGCGTACGCCGCCATAGAACTGCGGGTAGAAGGCGAACGTGAAATCCGGGTAATCCGGATCGACCTCGATGACTGTATGGCCCAGCTGCGTAAGGAGTTCGGCGGTGTCGTGGACCGCGCGCACATGTTCTGGATCCGGTCCGGCCAGCATCGTATGCGATTTCGTGCTGACGCCGATGCGCAGACCGGTGAGTGTGCGCCGCGCCGCATCCTCGAAGGACAGCACCGGATCGGGGGCGTGGAATCGGTCGGCCGGTGTGCAGCCGCGGATGACGTCGTAGACGATCGCGGAATCCAGGACACCGCGCGTCAGTGGGCCGAGCACGCCGAGTGCCCACCACAGGTGCGCGTTCGGTGCGGTCGGCACTCGTCCGCGCTGGGTTTTCAGGCCGAAGAGCCCGCAGCAGGCGGCGGGAATCCGGATCGAGCCGCCGCCGTCGCCGCCGAGCGCGACCGGCACCAGCCCCGCTGCCACCGCCGCGCCGGAACCACCGCTGGAGCCGCCGGTGGAACGGGTCCGATCCCACGGATTGCGGGTCAGGCCGTAGGTGCTGGATTCGGTATAGGGCCACTGACCGAATTCCGGCATAGTGGTCTTGCCGACGATGACCGCGCCTGCCGCCCGCAAACGCCGCACCACCTCGGCGTCGGCGGCCGCCGGGGTGGTGTTGGCGCGCGTGCCGAAGGTGGTCACGACGCCCGCGACATCGATTTCGTCCTTCACCGCGATCGGGATGCCGTGCAGCGGCCCGAGGTCAGCGCCCGCGGCGCGCTGCTGGTCGCGTTCGATGGCTTCGGCGATGGCCTGTTCGTGCATTACGCGGGTGAAGGCATTGAGTTCGCCCGCCTGTTCGATCCCGTCGAGGGTCGCTTCGATGAGTTCGCGGGCCGATAGCGCCCCTTGTTCGAGCAACTCCCGTTGTTCCCGCACACTGGAGGCCACGACCTCGCGAAGGTCCATCTCCACCGCTCCTCCCGACCCACACGTCGTGTTTTTCGAGCGAGCTGCGAGCAGTCGCCAGGCAGGCGTGACCTGTGGAATCAATCATTGATCCGAGCACCCGACAGTAGTTAGTCAACTGACCATTCTGCAATCGATACGTTGGTCACGGCCGCAGGGTTCAATATCGCCGGTATCAATATTTCGCAGTGCCGGACGCGGTGGGCTACAACCACGGCACCCCGGCTCGGAGCAGCACATTGGCGTAGGGCCGGGCCTCGCCGGTTCGCACCACGAACCGGCAGGCGCCGATGCGCTGCTTGAAGTCGTCGTGGTCGATCAACTCCGCGTGCAGGCGGTGGCTGAGCAGGTTCGCGGCTTCCGGGTTCTGGTCCGCGACGTCGCGGCTACCCCAGGCGGCTTCGACGGTGACCTCGTCGAGTATCAGGTCGAGGATGGGCTCGAATCGGGGGAATCCATAGCTGATGCCCAGGTCGATGACCGGCACGCCGACCGGTGTCGGCAGACCGGAGTCGCTGACGGCGAAGAGGTCGGTGTGGCGCAATGCCGTGAGTGCCGATAGCAATTCGGCGTGAATTAGTCCGCTGGTGCGCAAGGTTCTGGTCCTTCTCGAAAGGGGTGGTGCCCGGGTCAGACGAGTGGCCGGGCCGCGGGGATGGTCGCGAGCGCGGTGTCGATCTGGTCCGCGGTGGGGTAGGAGGCGTGGGTTCCCGGTGTCTGAACGGCGAGGGCACCGGCCGCGGTGGCGTAGGCAACGGCGGCGCCCAGCTGCCTGCCCTCGGCGAGTGCGCTGGCCAGCGCGCCGACGAAGGCGTCGCCCGCACCGGTGGAGTCCACCGAATTCACCTGTGGCGCAGCCTGATACCCGCCGGCGACCGGCGCTGGCACGTCGCAGCGGTGCGCCCAGACCGAGCCAGCGGCGCCCAGCGTGGCGACGACGGAGGCCACCCCACGCAGGCATAAGGACCGGGCCAGATGGAATGCCTGCTCAGGGGTCCGCGCGGCAGTCCCGGTCAATGCCGACAGCTCGGATTCGTTGACGACCAGCGGGTGGCAGCGCAGCAGCAGCTCATCCGGCAGCGCCATCGCCGGAGCGGCGTTGAGCACGAACCGGCGAGCATGCCGCGCGGCCCAGGCGACAACGCGCGGCGGCACCTCCAGC
The DNA here is from genome assembly GCF_050946365.1 of Nocardia sp. CA-107356. Classification (NCBI taxonomy): domain Bacteria; kingdom Bacillati; phylum Actinomycetota; class Actinomycetes; order Mycobacteriales; family Nocardiaceae; genus Nocardia; species Nocardia sp. CA-107356. The sequence goes on from NZ_CP191992.1 coordinate 3,504,867, forward strand.
TGTGCGACAACCACATCCGCCGACCGCAGCAACTCGACCTCGTCCAGGGTGTCGAGTTCGGGTTCGGGTTCCCAGCAGAAGTTGGCGCCGGAGTCGACCACGATCTGGTTCTCGCCATCGGCGACGGTGATGTAGGCGGTGCCGGTCCGAGCGTCCTCGACCTCGCGCAGGGCCGCAAGCCCAACACCATAGTCGCGCAACGATTTTCGTAGCTCAGGATCGGCATCGCGGCCGATCCTGGCGATGAACTCGACCCGGCCACCGGCTCGGGCCGCCGCGACGGCCTGATTGGAGCCCTTGCCGCCCAGGTTGGTTCGTGCGCGCAGTGCCAGCACGGTTTCGCCGGGGCGCGGCAGCCGCTCCACCTCACACACGATGTCCTGGTTGACCGATCCGAGGACGACAACGCTCACGACTGCGCCTCGCTAGCGCTCAGCTCCGTCGTGCGCGACTGCGCACTGTGTTGATGGTTCACTCGCTGACGCTCGCTCACGACTGCGCCTCGCTAGCGCTCAGCTCCGTCGTGCGCGACTGCGCACTGTGTCGATGGTTCACTCGCTGACGCTCGCTCACGACTGCGCCTCGCTAGCGCTCAGCTCCGTCGTGCGCGACTGCGCACTGTGTCGATGGTTCACTCGCTGACGCTCGCTCACGAGTCGGCTCCGGTCTCGGTGATCTCCAGATTGCCGGGTGCGGCACCGGTGATCAGTGCGACCAGCCGGTCGCCGTCCACCTCGTCGATCCGGTGCGTGGCAACGGATCTGCCGCGTCGCAGCACCACCACGTTGTCGCAGATCCGCATGACCTGTGCCAGGTCGTGGCTGATGATCAAGACGGTGATCCCGCGGTCGCGCAGCCCGCGCACCAGCTTCTCGACCGCTGCGGTCTCCCGCACGCCGAGCGCGGCGGTGGGCTCGTCCATGATCACCATGGATTTGCCCCAGGCCACCGCACGGGCGATGGCGATGCTCTGGCGTTGGCCGCCGCTCATCCTGCGCACGGTGGTGCGCACCGAGGGTACGTCGACGTCCAGATCGCGCAGGATATCGCCGCTGCGGGCGATCATCGCCCTGCGATTGACAATGCCGAGTGGATACACCAGCTCCCGGTTCAGAAATAGGTTCTGCCACACCGCCAGATCGTCGATGAGGGCGAGATCTTGATACACCGTCTCGATGCCCATTTTGCGCGCGTCCTCGGGCGAACGCAGTCGCACCGGTTCGCCCTTGAACAGGATGTGCCCGGTATCCGGTGCCTGCACGCCGGTGAGGCAGCGCACCAGTGTCGACTTGCCCGCGCCGTTATCGCCGACCAGGGCGGTGACCTCACCCTCCGGAATCGTCAGCGTGACCCCGGCCAGCGCGCGGACCGAGTCGAACGACTTGGTGAGCTCGCGCGCCTCGAGCAGTGGAATCGTCATATCCTTGGCCTACTTTCGGAACCGGGCGATCCCGGCGGCCAGCAGCAGCACCGCGCCAACGGCGACCGGCTGGTAGTACTGCGAGATGCCGAGAATGGTGAACCCGTTGATCAGCGAGGTGAACAGCACCGCACCGCAGACGGTGCCGAGCACCGACGCCTTGCCGCCGGACAGCGACGAACCACCGAGCACCACCGCGGCGATCGAGCTCAGCAGATAGGTGGTCTGCAGCGACGGATCCGCGCCGCCGTTGCGGGCGACCAGCATGACACCGGCTATGCCACACAGCAATCCGGACATGGCATAGGCGAACAGCCGGATCCGGTTCACCGAGATGCCGGTGTCGCGCGCGGCCTCCAGGCGCCCGCCGGTGGCGAGCAGGTGGGTGCCGATCCGGGTGCGGAAGATGATCCCGGCCACGACCAGCGCCGCCACCAATGCCATGAGCCAGAACCAGCGCACCGGTCCGATGCCGTCCAGTGCGAGTCGTTGCAGGAAGCTGGAACTCACGGCTTCGGTATTGCCGTGCGTCAGCAGCAGCGTGATGCCATTGAGCACGCTGAGCATGCCGAGTGTGACGACGAAGTCGGTCATGTGCAGGCGGCCGATCAGCACACCGTTCACGACGCCGACCGCCAGCCCGCTGAGGACGGCCGCCGCGATGGCGACCGCCATCGGGTAGCCGTGGCTCGCCAGGTAGCCGAGAACGGCTGCCGCCCATGGGAGATTGGCGCCGACCGACAGATCGATGCCGCCCACGGTGATCGCGAACTGCTGGCCGAGTGCCAGCACGGTCAGGATCGTCGAGGCGACCAGCAGATCGCCGATATTGTCCGCCGTCAGGAAGTCCGGGGTGGCGATGAAGAACGCCACCCACAGCACGACCAGGGCCAGCGGTGCCGCGAATTCGGCGACCTTGGCGAGGATCTCCGTGCGCCCCTCACGCGCCCGGGGCTCGGCGGGTGCCACGGCTGTCACTTGTTCAGCAGCCCTTCCACTGGGTTGTCGAATGCGACGATCGGACGCGGGAACGCCGAGATCTGCTGCTCGACATTGTCTTTGCCGATGAAGGCGATGGGCGAGACCACCCGCTCGGGCAGCTTCTTGCCCTGGTGTTGGGCCAGGCAGCTCTGGACCGCGAGTTGTCCTTCGGCATAGGGGTATTGGGTCACCGTGCCGGTCAGGGTGCCCGCCTTGACGGCGTCGAGGGCGGCCTGGATGCCGTCGACGGAGATCACCTTGATCTGGCCGGTCTTGCCCGCGTTCTTGATCGCCTGTGCGGCGCCCAAGCCCATGGTGTCGTTGGCGGCGAAAATGCCGGTGATGTCGGGGTGCGCCTTCAGGATCGCCTCGGTGACCTGCAAACCCTTATCTTGTTCGTAGTCGGCGGGCGCCTTCTGCACGATGTCGAGCTTGCCCGCGACGGTGTCGGTGAAGCCCTTGTCGCGGTTGATGCCGTTCTGCTCGCCCGCGATGCCCTGCAGGATGGCGATCTTGCCGGTGCCACCGAGCGCGTCGAGCATATGCTGACCGGCGATGCGACCGGCATCGAGATTGTCCGAACCGATGAAGCTCGCGTAGGACACCCCGGCCTGCTCAGAGGCCTTCGCGTCGATTTGGGTGTCGAGGTCGAGGATCGGGATGTTCTTGCGCGCCACCGGCGTGAGCGGCGTGATCACATTCGTCGCGTTGACCGGCACCACGCCGAAGCAGTCATAGCCCTGCGCGGCCAAGGTCGAGATCTGGGCGTTCTCACCGTCGGCATCGGTCTCGGACTGCCCGGCCTGCACCGTGACCTTCACACCGAGCCGTTGCCCCTCCGCGAGGGCGCCGTCGCGCAAGGCCGCCCAATAGGGGTTGGTGAAGTTCCGGGTAACGATGGCGATCTTGAAATCGCCGTCGCCCGCGTCCTGACCACCGCGACCGCAGGCAGCGGCGGCGAGCGCGCCGATGAGGACAAGCGGCGCCATTGCACGCCTGAATCGAGCATTCATCGTCAGTTCGACCTATCCGTCTCAGTATCAACTCGTGTTGATCAACGCGAGTTGATGAGTAGTGTGTGACCCGAGTCACCAGCTGTCAAGTCCTAGTGCGGAGTGCTTGGATGGACGGTCGGAGCAAGGAGAGATTTCGGATGGCAGTCACACGAGCCGACGTGGCGCGGCTCGCCGGTACATCACCGGCGCTGGTGAGCTACGTGCTCAACGGAGGTCCGCGGCAGGTCGCGCCCGCGACCAGGGCCCGCATCGAGGCCGCCATCGCCGAACTCGGCTACCGGCCCAATATGTCCGCGCGCAGCCTGCGCATGAATCGCGGGCACGCGCTCGGCATGGTGATCCCCGACGGGGCCAACCCGTTCTTCGCCGAACTGTCCGCGGTCATCGAGGCAGCCGCCTTCGCACGGGGATATCCGCTGTTCGTCGGCAATGCGGCCGGCGACCAGGAACGTGAACGCGCCTACGTGCGCACCTTCATCGATCGCAGAGTCGAAGGGCTGCTCGCGATTTCGTCATCGTGGGAGACCGGCGTCGCCGACGCGTGCGAGGAGGCCGGAATGGTGTTGGTAGCGCTGGACCGTGTCATCGACCCGGCGCGTTGCGCGCATGTGATGTGTGATTCGGTCGCGGGTGCGCAGCAGGCCGTCGCACATCTCATCGGGCACGGTCACCGCAATATCGCCTGCCTGAGCGGCCCGCATGTGTCGACTGCCGAGGATCGCGTGCAGGGCTACCGCACTGCGCTGGCGGCCGCCGGACTGCCCGAAGGGCGCATCGTGCGAACGGATTTCGGCGGTGCCGCTGGCTACCGCGCACTGGCCGGCCTCATGGCCGACTCGCGGCGCCCCACCGCGGTATTCGTGACCAGCGACCTCCAGGCGATGGGTATGCTGCGCGCCGCCTACGATGCCGGGCTGCGGGTGCCCGACGACCTCGCGGTCGTCGCCTTCGACGGAATCGAGTACTCCCGCTATACCCGCCCTGGCCTGACCACCATGGTCCAACCCACCCGTCTCATGGGCGAGACCGCCGTCGACCTGCTGCTGCAACAACTCGACGACCACACGCTCCGGCCCGGCGTGGTGAATCTCGAAGCGGTACTTCACACGAGAGGTTCGTGCGGATGCCCTGACGAGTTCTAAAAGCCCCGAGGCGCCAGGATGTGTTGGGCCGCAAGGACTTGGCTCGCCGGGCCGAGCGCGCAAGTGGGTGACTTCTCGGTCGGGCATTCGGCAGCCGGACCACGGTCAGTGCGGCCACCACGACCAGGGCGGATGTGTCAGCGAACCTGTCCAGGGTTTCCGTGCGGCATCTATGGTTGGTTGCATGAAAGGCGATGTCTCCGTGTGGATTGGAACTGCCACCGGGACGAGGGATCATGTCGATTCGATCTGCGCGCTCTACTTCCCGAGATAGCCTGGCGCGGGTTCGTCCGGGATCCCGAATCCCCTTGTTACGCAGCGTAAATGGACACTCAGCCGCTCATCCTCTACTCTCGCCGGAGATTGCGAACTATTGGGATAAGCCTCATATGACACCATGAGGCAGTATCAGGAGGATTTGGTGAAGAAGCGCACGCACGCTGCCCTTTTGGCGCTGGCAACGGTATCGTATGCCTGCTCCGCGGTTATCACCAGTGCGTCGGGATATGCGGCCCCGGACACCCTGGGGGACAAACTGTGTACGATCGAATATCCGACACCGAACGACCTCGCCATTCAGGGATCTAGCGACGCGTTTGCCGCATCCAACGGAAACGGGTCGATCGAACTGGCGCTACATACCGACGCGCAGTCGGAGACCGAGTACTACCAAAAATTCAGTGTCGCCTGGACCAACCTCGATACCGGCGAAAAGGGGCAAGCAGGCATCTCCGCGCAGGTTCGCGGTAGCGACAACACGTTATCTACCGTTATTTACCCCCAACCCGGGCGGATCACGCTGGCAATCAGCATTCTCAACCGCGGATCGGATCAGAAGGTTACCGACGGTAACTGCAGCGCAGAATATACGGCACGGTAGCACTGGGAGGATGAGGTCGCCGTCACGTTGGGAACCAAAAGCGATAAAAGCGGACGAATCATCGTGAGGATTGACGAACAGATCGGTTTTGATATCGCATTCGATGACAAGACCGACGCATTCCTGGATCGGGTTGCACCCGAACGCGTGGAATCGCAGTTACGGAAATTCCTCACCGAGGTGGTTCCCGGTATCGCGGAATATTCGGAAACCTGACCACCTCGACGACGATCTCACCGCAAGTCGGATCACCCTCGACCCGGACGCCCGGAATGTCCTCGACCAACTCGCCGACAGGTAATCGAGACATCGCCTCAGTATTTGGGTGAGCTCGGCGCCCGGTAGGTCGGATCGAGCAGGCGCATGCCTGCGATGTCATCGCGATTGTGCCACTGCGGCAAGGTTTTCCAGCGGTGATGGAGGCGTGCGAGTGCGTCCGGGTCGAGTTGGATACCGAGGCCGGGTGTGTCGGGGACGGTGACGGCCCCCTCGTCGAAGACGATCGGTTCGACGATCACATCCTCGGGCTGCCATGGGTAGTGGGTGTCGCAGGCGTAGGTCAACTCGGGGACGGTGGCGGCCACGTGGGTCATTGCTGCCAGGCTGATTCCGAGGTGGGTGTTGGAGTGCATGCTGACGCCTTTGCCGTAGGCGTGGCAGACGGCGGCCAGGTCGCGAGTGGCGAATAGTCCGCCCCAGAAGTGATGGTCGGAGAGCACGATCTGGACGGCATCGATATCGAAGGCGGGCCGCACCTCCTCGATCGAGGTGACGATCATATTGGTGGCCAAGGGCATTCCGGTGCGACGATGCACTTCGGCCATATCCTCGCGGCGGGCGGTGGGGTCTTCCAGATATTCGACGACCCCCGAAAGTTGTTCGGCGACAGTCGCTGCGCTGGCCAGCGACCAACCGCCGTTGGGATCCAGCCGCAGCGGATGATCCGGAAATGCCTTGGCCAGTGCTTCGATCGCGGCGACTTCCTCCTCGGGCGGGAATACGCCGCCCTTGAGTTTGAACGAGCGGAATCCGCCATGGGCAGTGAACTTTTCGGCGAGGCGGACGACTCCGTCGGGATCGATGACCTCGCCCCATTCGTCGGTCGGGGCGTCGGGGACCGGATGTTCGGCCCATTTGTAGAACAGGTAGCCGGAGTAGTCGACACGGTCGCGGACCTTGCCGCCGAGTAAGGCGTGGACCGGCAGGCCGAGTTCACGACCATGGGCGTCGAGTGCGGCGGATTCGAAGGCCGACACCACGCTGAGGCGGACCTTATCGGTGGTGAGGGTACCGCGCAGCCCGCCCGCGATCGGGTTGTCGATCAGCACCTCTCCGCTGGCGTTCGCACCGAGCAGGCGGATGGTGTTGATCGCGGCGACCGGCATGCCGATCAATTGTGGGGCAAGGTCGGCCGCGCGATCGAGGTAGACGCGGTCGCCGTAGGTTTCCCCGAGACCCCAAGCGCCGCTGTCGGTTTCGATCTCGACGATCAGTCGCGGCGTATACGGCTGGTGCACGCCACCGACATTGAGTAGGGGAGCGTCGGCGATGAGGATCGGGGTCAGTCGAACATCGGTGATAACGGGGGACATCTCAGTCTCGCTTTCCGTCGATGCGGCGCGGCAGCCGCCAGGGATTGGCTTCGCGCAGGGCGGGCGGAAGCAGGCGGTCCGGGAAGCCCTGCCAGGCGATCGGCCGCAGGAAGCGGGCGATGGCGGCGGTTCCCACCGAGGTCGTGGTCGGTGCGGTCGTCGCGGGGTACGGGCCGCCGTGCTGTTGGGCCCAGCTGACGGTGACACCGGTTGGCCAGTCGTTCCACAGCAGTCGACCGGCGAGTCCGGTGAGGGCGGGCAGCAGTTGGCGCACGTCATCGACCTCGGTGTCCTCCGCCACGATGGTCGCGGTGAGGCCGGGTTCGAGCTGGTGCAGAACATGTTCCAGCTCAACGGGATTCGCGTACTCGACGACGAGTGCCGCAGGGCCGAAGCATTCCGCCTGCAGGGCTTCTCCGGCGGCGAGGAAGTCGGTGGCGGGCACGCTCAGCAAGGTGGGGGCGAGCAGATCTTCATCGATGGCGGGGGCCGAAATCGCGATGACGGAGGGGTATTCGCGCAGGGTCGTCACGCGCGATCGGAAACCATTGACGATGTGCTCGTTGAGTAAACGCTGTCCCGGCACGGCGGCGACCGCGGCGGCCAGCGCGTCAGTGAGATCATGGCCCGAAGGCAACAGCAGCACACCGGGTTTGGTGCAGAACTGTCCAGCGCCGAGGGTGAACGATCCGACGAAGCCGTCGACGATCTGCTGTCCGCGTACGCGCACCGCACCGGGCATGACCACCACCGGATTGACGCTGCCGAGTTCGCCGTAGAACGGGATCGGGCGTGGCCGTGACGATGCGATATCGAACAGCGCCCGGCCACCTGCCAGCGACCCGGTGAACGACGCGGCGGCGATATCCGGGTGGCGCAGTGCGGCAATGCCCGCGTCGACGCCGTGGATGACCGCGAAGGCGCCCGCTGGGGCACCGGCCGTGGTCAATGCGTCGCGCACGATCTCGCCGGTCCGGTCGGACAGCCGTGGGTGGCCCGGATGTGCCTTGAGGACAACGGGACATCCCGCGGCCAGCGCCGCGGCGGTATCGCCGCCCGCGACGCTGAACGCGAAGGGGAAGTTACTCGCGGCGAAGACGAGCGTTGCTCCGATGGGGACCAGGCTGCGCCGAATATCGGGTCGCGGTCCCATCGGCCAACTCGGATCGGCGTGATCCACGGTGGCGGCGAGGAATTCGCCATCGGCCAGTACTTCGGCGAACAGGCGCAACTGAAAGGTGGTGCGGGTCAATTCGCCACGCAGGCGCGGTGTTTCGGGCAGATGTGTTTCCGCCGCGGCGAGTGGGACGAGCTCGTCGGCCGCGGCATCCAGGGCATCCGCGATCCGGGTGAGCCACTGAGCCCGTTCGGTGGGCGTGGTGTCGGCAAGGTGACCGGTGGCCTCGGCCGCCGCGGTGATGATCCGCTGTAGCTCGTCCGGGGTGGTGTCCATAAGGGCTCCTGAAGGTAGTGGTTACGCCTGCACGGCGTATTCGGCGACGGTCCAGGCGCGCGCCGGGTCGCTGATCCCGGTGGGCGAGGGCAGCGTCACCGAGGAGATGGTGACGTCGGTGATCCGGTCGAGGGCGGCCGCGCTGGGCATAACGCTGCTCATGCGATCGTGTCGACCAGAGCGGTCAGTTCGGCCAGTTCGGACTCGGTGAGATCGGTCAGCGGTGGCCGTACCGGACCGGCCGGGCGTCCGATGGCCCGCAGCCCGGCCTTGACGATCGAGACCGCATATCCGGGTCCACGGTCACGGATATCCAGGTACGGGATGACGAAGTCGCGCAACCGCCGGTAGACCTCGTCGCGGTCGCGGGCCCGCACCGCGCGATAGAAGTCGAGCGCGAACTCCGGCGCGAAGTTGAAGATCGCGGAAGAGTATGTGGTGACACCCATTTCGGTATAGGGGAGGGCGAAGGTCTCCGCTGTCGGCAGTCCGCCGATATAGGTGAGCCGGTCGCCGAGCCGGGCGTAGATCCGGGTCATCGTCTCGATATTGCCGACACCGTCCTTGAATCCCACCAGATTCGGGCAGCGCTCGGCCATCCTGGCCAGGGTGACGTCATTGCAGGTGGCGTTGGCGCGGCTGTAGAAGATGACGCCGAGCGAGGTGGCCGCGCAGATGGCGGCGACATGTTCGACCAGCCCGTCCGGACCGGCCTCGGTCAGATATGGCGGCATCAGCAAAATGCCCTCGGCCCCAGCGGATTCGGCGGAACGGGCCTGTTCGATCGCCGCCGCGGTACCCGCGGTCGCCGGTGCGACTACCGGGATCTTGCCGCCGGTCTCGGCGACCGCGGCCCGCACCACGTGATCGATCTCGGGCGGTGTCAGGGAGAAGCCCTCACCCGTGCCGCCCGCCGCGAACAGACCGGCCACCTCGTATTGGGCGAGCCAGGCAATATGTTTGCGGTAGGCGGCCTCGTCGAAGGCCAGGCCGGCGTCGAAATGCGTGACGGGGAAGGACAATAGACCGCGCCCCAGCGCGGGGCCCAACTCATCCGCGGACAGATGTGACATGTGGTTCCTCTCAGGGAGCGGGCGGCAGCGAATCGAGTAGTTCGATCACTCGGTGCAGTGCCGGATTAGCGCATTCGCGCCGCCAGACCGCGTGCAGGACAACGGATTCCTCGACGCCGTCGAGCGGTCGGAACCGCACGCCGTCGGGATGCAGATGGGTGGACGTTTCGGGGACGAGGGCCAGGCCGCGTCCGGCGGCCACCAGTGCGAGCATGGTGTGCACCTGGGTCAATTCATGGGTGGCGGTGTAGGGCACGGCGGCGAGGATGCCCGAGACCAGATCGGCGAAATAGCGTGCTGGTCCCGGCGCGTACACCAGCAGCGTCTCGCCGCCCAGCTCCTCGATCGCGATCGGACCGTCCGCGGCCAACGTGTGCTGTTGCGGAACGGCCAGCATCAATCCTTCGGAATGCACCACCCGCGAATCGAATTCGGTGCGATCGAAGGGCGGGCGAGCCAGCGCGAGATCGAGGCTGCCGCTGCGCAGGTTCTCGAATTGATCCGAGCTCACCATCTCGCGCAATACCACCTCGACGCGATCCAGCCCGGCCTCGATGTGATTGAGGAACCGTCCCAGGAAGCCGAAACCCGAGGCTGCGGTGAAACCGATCCGGACCGTACCAGCCCCGCCCGCGGCGACGAGACGGGCGGTGCCGGGCGCCGCGCTGGCCATGGCCAGTAGGCGGCGCGCCTCGGTCAGGAAGACCTCCCCGGCCGGGGTCAGTTGGACCTGCCGCTGGGTGCGATCGAAGAGTTCGACACCGATATCGCGTTCCAGTTTCTGGATCTGGCGGCTCAGCGGCGGCTGTGTCATCTGCAGGCGCTCGGCCGCCCGGCGGAAATTGCCCTCCTCGGCCACCGTGACGAAGCCGCGGACCTGCTCCAGCGACAGTATCGACATGGTTTCCTCCTGCGTTGCGGCGTGCACTCCGCCTCGCCCGCAGATTGCCTTATCCGCAGGCTATGACTCGCTGGTGATACTCGTCCAACGCTAATTCAGCATCAACCGATACCTGAAAGGTATTCATCGGAGGTCGACGATTTCGACCCAGTTGGGGTCGAGGCCGACGGCGAGCCGATGTCGCGGGGTGAGCGAGCCGGTCTCGGGACCGATGGCGTAGCTGGTGACGCCATGGGACAGCTGACCGGCGGCCACCAGAAATCGCCCACTCGGATCGATGGCGAATCCGCGCGGTCGGGCCTCGGTCGGTGTGTGTCCGAGCGGCTCGAGCAGCCCGGCCGCCGGGTCGATCCGGAATCCGGTGAGCGTGCTCGACGTCCGTTCGGCCACATACAGATAGCGGCCGTTCGGGGTCAGGCGTAGTTCCGATGTCCACGGTGGACCGTCCCCGGACGGCATCGCCGCGGCCGAGGCGATTAATGAGAGTGTGCCCGTTGCGGATTCGAAGCGGTAGGTGTTCACGGTGCCGTCCAGCTCGTTCGTCCCGTAGGCGAGCGATCCGTCCGGATGAAAGACGAGATGTCGCGGACCCGCCCCTGCTGCGGTCTCGACGTGTGGCGGCTGATTCGGTGTGAGCCGCCCGGTTTCGGCGTCGAAGCGGTACTGCAGGATCACATCGCCGCCGAGCGCCGCGGCGAACAGATACCGGTTCGACAGATCGGTCACAATCGAATGAGCGTGCGGCGGTGTCGATTTCACCTCGACCGGTGGTGCGACGCTGCCGTCGGGCGCTATCGGATTGACGGCGATCTTATCGCCCGAATACGACGCGCTGAGCAGAAACCGCCCGCTCCGATCCGTCGAAAGATAGGCCATATTGTCCGGCAGCGGAGCGGTCGACAGCGGTGTCAGCCGCCCCGTTGCCGGATCAGTGGCGAACACCGCCACCGCGAAGGGGTCCGAGCGCAGCGATGCGTAGAGGTACCGGTGGTCCGGGCTCATCGCCATGGGCATCACTGTGCCGTTCACCGGCTGCGATTCGACGAATGTCAGCACACCGTCGTCGTCGAGTCGCAGCACGGAGATTTCGCGACTGTCGGCATTCGAGACATAAACGGCGTGGGCCATGCTCACGCCGTCTCGGCGGATCCACCGCTGACTCGGGCTCGCAAGTCCAACTCGATCTGTTCCAGGCTGCGCCCGTTGGTCTCCGGCACGAACCGCTGCACCAGCAGGAACATCACCACGCTGACGCCGGCGAAGATCCAGGCCGAATAGCCGAGTCCGAGATGGTCGTTCATCACCGGGAACAAGAAGGTGATGGCGAAGGTCGAACTCCAGAGCACCACACTGCCGACACCCATGCCGACCCCGCGCACCCGCAGCGGGAAGATCTCCGCCATCATCACCCATACCACCGCGCCCCAACCCAATTCGTAACCCGCGAGGTAGACATTGAGCAGGATCAGTGTCGTGATGCCGGTAACGGTGTGATTGTGTACGCCGATGACGATGGCGCCGAGCAGGAATAATGACGAGGCCATACAAACATTGCCGAGCAATAGCAACGGCTTTCGGCCCCAGCGGTCGACAACGAAGATCACCCAGGCCGTGAATGCCACCTTGATCGCGCCGAGCACGATGGAAGCCAACAGGGAGGTCGAATTTCCGAAGCCGAGATCCTTGAACATGGTCGGTGCGTAGACGTTCACGGCATTGACACCCGAGAACTGTTGTCCGACAGCGAGAATAAGCGCCACGACCAGAGCCGGACGCGCCCACGGCGCGAGCAGATCGCGCAGCCGCCCCTTCTGCTGCTCATCCGATTGAATGACCGAGCGGATGCTGCTGAGCTCGGATTCGATCTCCTCGGCGCGGTGCGTGCCAGCCAGTACGGCGCGCGCTTCCGCATCCCGCCCGGCGTGCACCAGCCAGCGCGGCGTCTCCGGCAATACCGACATGCCCGCCAGCAGCGCCACCGCGGGAATCGTGGCGACCGCGAACATCATCCGCCAGTTGCCGGATCCGGACAGCGCCCAGTCCACGATGTAGGCGATCAGGATGCCGGAGACGATCATCAACTGGTTCAACGTCGACAGCGCGCCGCGTGCCCTGGTCGGGGCGAGTTCGGACAGATAGGTCGGTACGGTGGCCGACGAACATCCCACCGCGATCCCAGTGATGAAGCGCGCCACCACCAGCACGGCGACATTGGGTGCCAGCGCACAGCCCAGCGCGCCGACGGCGAAGACCGCGGCAGCAAGCATGATGGTGCGCCGTCGCCCGAGCCGATCGGTGATCCGTCCGGCGACGGCCGCGCCGATCACCGCCCCGGCGGCCAGGCAGCCGCCGATCACACCCTGTGTCACCGAGGACAGGTGCCAGGACTTCTTGATGAACAACAACACCCCGGAGATGACCCCGAGGTCGTAACCGAACAGGATGCCGCCGAGGGCGCCGAAGAAATAGAGAAATTTGACATTGGAAGCGAGCGCCGATTTCGGCGCGGTCGTCATTGACTTGAATTGCATTGTGCTGCGCTTCTTTCGCGGTGGAGCAAAGTGCTTGAATTCAGAGTGGATTCGGTTTTCCCAGCGGAGTTTCCACGAATGGTCCGCCGATCAGCCAGGGACCGGGATCGGCGACCGCGGAAATATCGGCGGCGAACTGTTCGGCGTCATCCGCGCTGCGGTAACCGAGGTCCTCGGCCTCGCGCAGGGATGCGACCGCGCGGGTATTGGCGGATACGCCCCAGATCACTCGGTAACCCGGTCGTTCGGCGGCCAGACAGGCCTCGAACAGTCGCGCACAATCGTTGGGGGACAACCACATCGACAGTCCGCGGGCATCGTGCGGGCGCTCGAAACACGAACCGATCCGAACGCAGATCACATCCATGCCGAAGCGAGAGTGATAGAGACTGCCCAGCGCCTCGACCGCGACTTTGCTGACCCCGTAATAGGTATCGGGCCGGGCAGCGGCGTCACCGGCAACGAGATCGGCGCCGACCGCGCGGAAACCGACGGCATGGTTGCTCGACGCGAGTACCACCCGTGGCACACCGGCTTGCCGCGCCGCCTCCAATACGGTGTGCGTGCCGTCGATATTGGCGGCAAGGATGTTGTCCCAGCTGTCTTCTCGGCTAATCCCGCCCAGATGGATGATCGCGTCCACGTCTCGACACGCCACCGCCATGGTGGCGGGATCGGTGAGCGATCCAGTGACGATCTCGACCCGTTCACCGGAGGTCGGCGCGGGGAGTTCGGTCAGATCCAATAGTCGCAGTATGCGATCGGGGCGTCGCAGGCGCGGGCGCATCAGCGTGCCGATGCCGCCGCCCGCGCCGGTTGTGAGAATTCGATGATCATTCATGCGGCATCGATCTCGCTCGCGTAGTCGAAAATGCTCGCAGAACCGTTGTTTTCGCACATTGCGTCCTCCTGTGGTGCGAGCGGATGTGTGGGATGGGTCACTTGCCGCTCGAACGTGTCAGAAGGTTATGGCGCTGGATTGATGCCTGTCCAACACCGTTTCTGTATCGACCGATGCTGTCGGAGTATCGGTCATGGGGTGCGCATACGCGGATTGGGCGAGTGGCCAATCGTCCACTCGCCCAACCAGATTCGCGTCTACTTGGCCAACGTGACGTCCGCCTCGCCGGACTCCAGCTTGGAATGCATCCGCGAGTACCCGAAGTACACCGCAAGGCCGATCACTAGCCACACCGCGAACCGCAGCCAGGTCTCCCACGGCAGCGACCAGATCAGGTAGATCGAGAAGCCGATGCCGACCAACGGCACCACCGGCATGAGCGGCAGCTTGAACGCGCGCGGCTGGTCGGGCCGGGTGCGGCGCAGTACCATCACCGCGACCGAGACCACGATGAAGGCCATCAGAATGCCGATATTGGTCAACTCGGCGACCACCGTGATATCGAGCAGACCGGCCATCGCCGCGGATCCGATGCCGACGATCCAGGTCACCCGGGTCGGCACCTTGCGGACCGGATGCGTCTTGGCGAACCACTCGGGCAGCAGTCCGTCACGGCTCATGGCGAACCAGACGCGGGTCACGCCGAGCATGAAGGTGAGCACCACGGTGACGATGCCGATGATGGCGCCGATCGCGATGATATTCGCGACGCCGGGCATGCCGACCGATTCGAAGGCGGTGGAGAAGCCGCTCGTCGGGCTGATCTCGGTGTACTTCTGCATACCGGTGAGCACCAGGGTGGCCAGCACGTACAGCACCATCGCGATGACCAGCGAGTAGATGATCGCCTTGGGCAGATGCTTCTTGCCGTCGACCGATTCCTCGGCGGCGGTGCTCATCGCGTCATAGCCGAAAACGGCGAAGAAGACGGTGGCCGCACCGGTCCAGACCGCGCCAGCGCCGAAGGGGAAGTACGGGGTGTAGTTCGAGGAGTCGATATGGAAGACCCCGAGCACGATGATCAGCACCACCAGTGCGACCTTGATACCGACCGCGACGGTTTCGAAGCGGCCGACGCTCTTGATGCCGCGCGAGAGCAGCCAGGCCGTACCCAAACAGAACAGCACGGCGAAGAGGTCGACGACGCGGCCGTCGCCGGTGCCGTGCGCGCCCATCATCCAATCGGGCAGCGAAATATCGATCTGCCCGAGCAGGAATTTGAAATATCCGGAGACGCCGATCGCGACGACCGCGGCCACCGCTACGTACTCGAGCAGCAGATCCCAGCCGATGAACCAGCCCGCGATCTCGCCGAGCGAGACATAACCGTAGGTATAGGCGGATCCGGCCTTCGGCACCATCCCGGCGAATTCGGCGTAGCACAGCGCCGCGCAGGCGCTGGCGACACCGGCGATCAGGAAGGAGATGAGTACCGAGGGGCCGGTGACGGAGTGCGCGACCGAACCGGCGAGGGCGAAGATGCCCGCGCCGATGATGCCGCCGACGCCGATCGCCGTGAGCTGCCACAGGCCGAGTGACCGCTTCAGTTGCTCGTCGGCGGGTGTCTCCTCCTCGATCTGCCCGAGGGGTTTGCGGCGCAACATCTGGCTGCGCAACTCCGCGAGGGACATGGATCTTCCTTTCATCCTCTGCGATACGCGACGGTGCCGTAACGCAGATCACATTCTGAGCAGCACTCAGCTAATCGGACCACGAACGTGCTGTGATCGGCGAGTTGGATAAATAAAGTTCGGCGGCCTTGTCCGACTGAACAGACAAAGGCCGCCGAGTGCAGGGTCAGCGCTGGCTACCGGGCCGCAGCGAGCGCAGGAAGAACGCCATATTGGCGGGGCGTTCGGCGAGGCGACGCATGAAGTAGCCGTACCACTGATCGCCGTAGGGCACATAGACACGGACGTGCCGCTCTGTGGAGACCAATCGGCGCTGCTCGGCGTCGCGGATGCCGTAGAGCATCTGGAATTCGAAATCGGCGGACTTGCGCCCGGTGGCCGTGGCGAATACCCCCGCGGCCTCGATGAGCGCCGGATCGTGGGTGGCGACCATCGGATAGCCGTCGCCGTTCATCAGGATCCGCAGACAGTCCAGATAGGACTGGTCGACTTCGGCCCGGCTCTGGTACGCGACCGACGCGGGTTCGCGATATGCGCCCTTACACAGGCGAATGCGCGAGCCGGGGCCGCAGAACTCCCGGCAGTCGGCCTCGGTACGGCGCAGATAGGCCTGCAGTACGGTGCCGAGCGACGGGAAGTCGGCGCGCAGGTCACGCACGATCGATAGGGTCGAATCGGTGGTGGTGTGATCTTCGGCGTCGATGGTCACCAGCACGCCGGCATCCGCTGCGGCTGTGCAGATCTGGTGGGCGTGCTCGCGGGCGATCGCGTGACCGTCCATGGGCAGGGATTGACCGAGCGCCGAGAGCTTGAGCGAAACCTCCAGCGACCCAACAGATCCGGTATCCGAACCGCGCAGCAGCGACAGCAGTGTCAGATAGTGCGAGACCGTATTGCGCGCCTGCTCGATATCGGTGGTGTCCTCGCCGAGATAGTCGACGGTGATGTAGCGACCGGAGTTCAGCAGAGTTTCGACGGCCGTCACCGCATTCGGCTCGGATGCGCCCGCGACGAAGCGGTCCACCAGCTTCTTGGTGGTCGACATCCGCGTGACGGTGCGCTCCATCCGTGGCGACCGGGAGGCCGCGAGCATGGCGGGGCGTAGCAGACCGGAGATGGCCATCAGTGCTCCTCGGGTGCCTGGTGCGGGTAGGTGTGTTCGGTCGGTGGAACGAACGTCTCCTTGATGGTGCGGGCGGAGGTCCAGCGCAGCAGGTTCTGCGGCGAGCCCGCCTTGTCATTGGTGCCCGACGCACGGGATCCGCCGAAGGGCTGCTGACCGACCACCGCGCCGGTCGGCTTGTCATTGATGTAGAAGTTGCCGGCGGCGAACCGCAGACGCTCGGTCGCTTCGGCAACGGCGGTGCGGTCATCGGCGATGATCGCGCCGGTCAGGCCGTAGGCCGAACCGCCGTCGACCAGTTCCAGCGCCGATTCGAAGGATCCGGCGACCGAATCGTCGTAGACGTGGATCGCGAGTATCGGGCCGAAGTATTCGTTGCTGAATGCCTCGTCGGTGGGGTCGTCGCCGAGCAGGATGGTCGGGTCGACGAAGTATCCGACGGTGTCGTCGGTATGTCCGCCCGCCGCGATGGTCAGGCCCGAGGTGGCCTTGGCCCTGGCGATGGCGTCGGCATTGCGGTTGAAGGCGCGCTTATCGATGACCGCACCGCCGAAATGCGCGAAGTCGGTGACATCGCCGTAGCTCAGCGTGCCGACCTTATCGATGAGGTCGCGGCCCATCTTGGCCCACACCGACTTGGGGATGAAGGCGCGCGAGGCGGCCGAGCACTTCTGGCCCTGGTAGTCGAAGGCGCCGCGGATCAGCGCCGTGGTCAGCACATCCGGGTCCGCGGAGCTGTGCGCCAGTACGAAATCCTTACCGCCGGTCTCACCGACCAGACGCGGATAGGTGTGGTAGTCGCCGATATTCGCCGCGACCGAACGCCACAGATGCTGGAACGTCCCGGTGGAACCGGTGAAATGGATGCCGGCCAGCCGCCGGTCGGTCAGCGCGACGTCGGAGATCCTCGGTCCCGCGCCGTGCACCATATTGATGACACCGGGCGGCAGACCAGCGGCCTCCAGTAGTTTCATCGTCCAATACGCGGCTACTGCCTGGGTAGGTGACGGCTTCCACAGCACCGTATTGCCCATCAAGGCCGGCGCGGTCGGCAGATTGCCCGCGATCGCGGTGAAATTGAACGGAGTGATTGCATAGATGAAGCCCTCGAGCGGGCGGTATTCCACCTTGTTCCACACACCCGCGGTCGAGATCGGCTGGTCGGCCAGGATCTGCCGGGCGAAGTGCACATTGAAGCGCCAGAAGTCGACCAGTTCGCACGGCGCGTCGATCTCGGCCTGGTACGCGGTCTTGGACTGCCCCAACATCGTTGCGGCGGCGATGGTTTCGCGCCACGGGCCCGACAGCAGATCCGCGGCCCGCAGGAAGATCGCGGCGCGATCCTCGAATGACAGCGCCCGCCAGCCGGGCGCCGCGGCGGTGGCGGCCGCGATCGCGTCTTGCACATCGCGGGCCTCGGCCGTGGTGAGGGTGCCGAGTACCGCGCCGTGGTTGTGCGGCTGCACGACGTCGATAGGTTTGCCCGAGGTGTGGCGATGTTCGCCGCCGATGACATGGTGGATCTCGGTCGGTGTCGCCGCGAGTTCGGTCAGTTTCGCCCGCAGACGGGCGCGTTCGGCGCTACCCGGGGCGAAGGTACCGACCGGCTCGTTGACCGGCCGTGGCGTGGACACGATGGCGTCCATGAGTCCTCCTTGCAGGTGTATGAGGGTGAGCCGAAGTCAACACGGCAAAACTGCCCGCAGAATCGGACAAGCGGACAAAGATGGGATGACCGTATTGGCGAGTCGTATGAAAGTGGGCAGTGGTCGTGGCTAGGAAAGGTGAGCTGATCGCCGCGGACCTGGATCTGTTCGGACTGGCGCATATGGTCGCGCAGAATGCCGGTGGGATGGTCTCCATCGAGGACCCGCAATCGCATGTGCTGGCCTACTCGGCCTCGGATCAGACCGCCGATCAACTGCGGGTGCTCTCGATCCTGGGCCGCGAGGGGCCGCGCGACTATCTGCGGGTGCTGCGCGAGTGGGGTGTGTTCGATCGGCTGCGCGGAACCGACGATGTCATCGACATCCCGGCGCACGAGGAGCTCGATATCAAGCGACGCCTGGTGGTGAGCATCCGTGCGCATGCCGAGGGGAGTGCGCCGCGGGTGCTCGGCTCGATCTGGTTGCAGCAGGGGGATCGACCATTCAAACCGGATGCCGCGGAGATCCTGCGCGGTGCGTCGGCCATCGCCGCCCGGCTCATATCGCGCAGTCTGGACGCACCATCCAGCGAGGCACTACTGATCCAACGGCTGTTCGGGACCGGCGGCGGTACGGTCGATGTGCCCACGGTCGCGAGTGCGTTGAACCTGCCGCTGACCGGTCCGGCCGCGGTGGTCGGATTCGCGCTCACATCCGGTGAGAACGCGCCGTCGCCCGCGACACTCGGGAATATCCTTCGCTTGCGCGCCAGCTCATTTCGCGGCGATTCGGTGACCAGCGTGCTCGGCGACCGGGTCTACGTGCTGCTGCCGCAGTACCGATCCGCGCAGGCGGTGACCGCATGGACCCGCCAGTTGGTCGATCAGCTCGAAGCCAAGCGCGCGCTCGACTTGCGTGCTGCCATTGCCTGTCCCATTCCGGATCTGGCCCATGTCGCCGGTGCGCGCGCCGAGGTGGACCGGGTACTCGACAGCACGGCGGCGACCTACCCGAAGGGCCGGGTGACCACGCTGGCGGATTCGCGTACCGCGGTGCTGCTCGGCGAAATCCTCGATCTCCTCGGTGACCGGCCGGAACTGCAGGATCCGCGGCTGCACAAGTTGCTGGACTACGACCGCAAGCACTCCGCGAATCTGCGCGAGAGCGTCGAGACCTATCTGCGGGAACACGGCGATGTGCGCAATGCCGCGACTGCCCTGCAGGTGCATCCGAATACGCTGCGCTACCGGATCCGCCGCGTCGAGGAGATCATCGGGGTGGACCTCACCGATCCCGCCGACCGTCTGCTGCTCGAACTCCAGCTCGCACTGCACCGCCGTCGACCGCCCGATCAGGTGGCTCGCGGCGAGCGATGATTATCCGACCTCCGGCCCGTCTGATCTGGTGACGCAGCAAGCACCGACCAAGGAGATACCGATGCGGACAATCACCGCGGGACTGTTCATCGCACTCGACGGCGTCGTCGAGAACCCGCAGGACTGGCACTTCCCGTACTTCAACGAGGAGATGGCAACCGCCGTCGACAGCCAGCTCGGCGCGGCGGACACGCTGCTGTTGGGGCGCAAGACCTATGAGGGCTTCGCCGGAGCGTGGCCCGAGCGGGAACTCGCGGGCGATGTGGACGCCGAGATGGCGAAGAAGCTCGGCGACGCGCGCAAGATCGTGGTCTCACATCAGGATCTCACGTTCACCTGGCGCAATTCCGAGGTGCTGAAGGGCGATCTGCTCGAGGGCGTCGCCGCGCTGAAGAACGAGCCGGGGGATTCGCCCATCGGCATCAGCGGATCGGTATCGGTCGTGCGGCAATTGCTCGAGGCAGGGTTGTTGGACGAACTGCACCTGCTGGTACACCCGATCGCGGTGCGCAAGGGTCTGCGATTGTTCGAGGAGACCGACTCCGCGCTTGCGCTGCAACTGCTGTCATCCAACACCTTCGAAACCGGTGTCGTACATCTGGTCTACGCCAAGGCGGCGGCCGAAGGCACCGAGGGCTACGAATACGCGAAACAGTTCCTGCCCCAAGAGGATTGAAGTCCTCGATCATTCTGCGTCGAGGACGTTGCGCGCGCGGCTGTCGTTCTCGCCGCGCGCCGCACTTCCATTGCGACCGCCGTTGACCGTATGTGTGATCGCGTCGATACCTGATTGATCCGCGTCGTGGTATTTCGGCCCCTCCCAGGGGTCACTGGTGATCGGGTCGTATTGGGAGCCGATTCGCCGGATTGCCGCACAACCGGTTCAGTCCCTTCGAGCCTCGACTCCCCGGACGTGGGCGGCGCAGTTCAGCACCACTGGTGTTCACGGGGTGACGATCGCGAAGTTCGGATCGGGGCGGTCGAAGAGGCCGTTCAGTCGCTGCAGGGTGGCGATATTGCCGTCGACTTTGATGTCGCCCTTGACGACTGCGTCCGCGACGTTGCCACCGGCGAGCATGGTGCGGGCGAAGGTGGTGCGGGTCAGTGTGAGGGTGGCGTCGGGGGCGGGTAGCGCGTCGTCGGGGGTGCGCGCGTAGTGGATCAGAACGCCGTTGCGTAATTCGACGCGCTGCGTGTGGTTGTCGGCATCGGTGAAGCGCCAGTCGGTAGTGGCCTTGACGTCCCAGGCCTTGGGGCCGTTGACGAACAGTGAGATGGCATCGAAGGCTTGGTCGATGGTCAGTGCCGCCAGCATGCCCTGAGCGTTGGCCTTGGTGGGGGTGCCGAACTGCCCGTTGCGCAGTTCGTAGGCGCCACTGAGGTAGAAGTTGCGCCAAGTGGCGTTTTCCGCACCGTAGGCGAGCTGTTCGAAGGCGCTGGCCTGCAGGTGTTTTGCCTTGGTGTCGTTCGGATCGGCGAAGATCACGTAGTTCACCATCTGCGCGACCCAGCGGTAATCGCCTGCGTCATACGCCTTTTGCGCCTTCTTCAGCACTTCGTTCGCGCCGCCCATCGCATCGACGTGTCGTTTGGCCGATTCGACCGGCGGATGTTCCCACAGGTGTGCGGGATTGCCATCGAACCAGCCCATATAGCGCTGGTAGATGGCCTTGACGTTATGGTTGATCGAACCGTAATAGCCATGGGTGGACCACTCTTTGGTGATCGCGGGTGGCAGCTGCAGCATCTCGGCGATCTCGCCGCCGACATAGCCCTGATTGAGCAGACGCAGCGTCTGATCGTTGAGGTAGGCGTACAGATCACGTTGCACCGCAAGGAATTCCACGATCCGGTCGGTGCCCCAGACCGGCCAGTGGTGCGAGGAGAAGACCAGATCCGAGTTGCGGCCGTACAGGTTGATCGATTCGGTGAGGTAGCGCGACCACACATGCGGGTCGCGTACCAGCGCGCCGCGCAGCGTGAGGATATTGTGCAGGGTGTGGGTGGCGTTCTCGGCCATACACAGAATGCGGCGGTCCGGAAAATAGAAGTTCATCTCCGACGGGGCCTCGGTGCCCGGCGTCAGCTGGAACACCATGCGTACACCGTCGACGATCTCCTCTTGGCCGGAGTGGGTGATATCGACGGTCGGGTCGATGAGCGTGGTGGTGCCGGTCGAGGTGGTCTGGCCGAGGCCGGCACCGACCTGCCCCTTCGGCCCGCGGGGCAGCGCCGCGCCGTACATGTAGGCGGCACGCCGGGCCATCGCGGTGCCCGCGTAGATATTCTCGGCGACCGCGTGTTCGAGGAAGCCGGACGGTGCGAGCACCGGGCAGCGGCCCGCCGCGACATCTTCGCGGGTGGTGACGCCGAGCGCGCCGCCGAAGTGGTCGACGTGCGCATGCGAGTAGATGAGACCGGTGACCGGGCGATTGCCGCGATGGGCGCGGTAGAGCGCGAGTCCGGCGGCCGCGGTCTCGGTCGAGATCAGCGGATCGATGACGACGACGCCGGTATTGCCTTCGATCAGCGTCATATTCGACAAGTCGATACCGCGGATCTGGTAGAAGCCGGGTGCGATTTCGTAAAGGCCCTGTTTGACCGTCAGTTGGGATTGCCGCCAGAGGCTCGGGTTCACCGACAGCGGACAGGGGTCGCGCAGGAACGCGTAGGAGTCGGTGTCCCACACCGCCTTTCCGCTGGCATCGGTGACCACGCCGGGCTCGAGCGAGGCGATCCAGCCGTGGTCGGCGTCCGCGAAGTCGGTGGTATCGCTGAAGGGCAATGTCGCGGCGGCCTGCCTATTGGCATCGGCAATGTGATCGCTCGGATCGGTGGGGGAGGTGGCGGGATTCACCTCATCCGAGTCGCCGCACGCGGTGAGACCGACGCCGACGCCCGCCACCGCGAGTGCCGCCGCTCCGACGCCGAATACCCCGCGGCGCGTTACCCGTGGTGTCCGGTTGTCGTCGTTGTCCCGCTGCTCGACCATCGTCTCTCCTGTCAGTTCTCGGTGGCCCCACCGTAACGGCTATTGCAGCGTGACTGCAATAGCGTGCTACTGTGGATGCTGTAGCAGCGGATGTGTGGTCGCCGACATTCCCGTGGAGTCGCTGTGATCGGATGCAGGCATGAGTGAGAGCACTGCGGGCGCCCGCCGCAGGCGCAACCCGGAACAGACGCGCGCCGCGATCGTCGCCGCCCTGCTCGCGGCGATTCACGACGGCGAACTCGATCCCACCGGCAAGCGCATCGCGGCCAGGGCCGGGGTCTCCGAACGCAGTGTCTTCGTGCACTTTCCCGGACGCGACGACCTGCGGGTCGCAGTCGTCGAGGTGCAATCGGAACGAGTCGAGGCGCTGATCGCGACGCCGGATCCGCAACTGCCACTGGCCGATCGCATCGATGCGGTGGTGCGCCAGAGCGAGGCGATCTTCGCGCTGCAGCGCAATCCCCGGCTGCTCGGTCTGCTGGAATCGTATACCGTACCCGGTGTCGACGCGCGAATGCGGTTGACCGACAAGCGTATTCGCGATGCACTGGCCCGCGCATTCGCACCGGAACTGACCGCCGACGGCGGCGTCGACGAGGAACTGCTCGATCTCGTCGACGCCGCCGTCGGCTGGCCGACCCGGCATCACCTGGTCGGACGCCGCGGCCGGTCGCAGGCCGAGGCGTCCGCGGCTATCCGCCGGACATTGTTCGCGCTCCTGGGTTAAGCGTTGGCAGGAGCCTCGGTCTCGGGTTCGGGCGGTGCCTCCTCGACCGTGCGCTTGGGGCCGGTGAACCAGCGCTTGGCCGAGACCGCCCACCAGATGCCGATCGCGCCGACCACGCCGATCAAGGTGATCGGTGCGTAATTGACGGTGTTCCAGGTGAATTCGCTGTTCCACGGATAACCGCGGTCATCGGTCGGCAGGATGAACAGCAGGCTGATCAGCACGATCCAGATCAGGGCGATCACACCAACCGGCCGATACCAGGGGCCGAGTTGCCAAGGGCCGGTCCGGAATCGGCTGCCGTGCATCTGGCGCAGCAGAATCGGGATGCCATAGGCGATGTAGAGGCCGATGGTCGCGACCGAGGTGGCCGCCGCATAGGCCGTCGGCGCATTCGCCGCGGGCACCAGCATCGACGGAATCAACAGTACGAACGAGAAGAACGAGATGAACAGCACGGCGTGCACCGGCACCTTGCGAGCCGAAAGTCGCGACCAGTAGGCCGATCCCGGCACCGCGCCGTCACGGGAGAAGGCGAACAGCATGCGCGAGGCCGAGGTGACCGAGGCGTAGCCGCAGAACAGCTGGGCGATCGCGGCGATGATCAGCAGCAGACCCGACCAGAACGAATTCAGCGAGTTCTCCAGGATATAGATCACCGGGTAGCCGCTGTTCTTCTCCGGATCCAGCGCATCGTCGAGATTCGGAATGGCGAACGTCACCGCCATGATGAGCAGATATCCGGCAACGGCGGAGACCACGATGGTATTGATGATGCCCTTGGCCGCCGTGCGCGCCGCATCGTGGGTCTCCTCCGACATATGCGCCGATGCGTCATATCCGGTGAAAGTGTATTGCGCGTGCAGCAATCCGAGCAGGAAGCTGAACGCCACCCCGCCGAAGCCGACCGCACTGTTGTCGACGGTCTCGGTAAAGACGAAGCCGACGCTCTGATGGTGGCTCGCGCCGAAACCGAGCACGATGACGAAGATCGCCACGCCGCCGACATGCCACCAGGCCGAGACATTGTTGATCACCGCGGACAGATGCGGGCCGATCGCGTTGAGCACGGCATGCAGGATCAGGATCACGGTGAAGACGAGAAAGATTGCGGTGCGGTCGGTTCCGATATCGATACCGATGACGTTCAGCACCGCGGTGGTGAAGATCGCCGCGCCGTAGTCGATGGCTGCGGTCACCGCGATCTGGCCGATCAGGTTGAACCACCCGGTGAACCAGCCCCACACCGGACCGCCCAACTCCGACGCCCACCAGTACAGACCGCCGGAAGTCGGGTAGGCCGAGGCCAATTCGGCCATGGCCAGGCCGACGAACAACACCATCACCGAGACCAGAGGCCAGCCCCATGCCATGGTGATCGGTCCGCCGTTGGCCAGACCGATGCCGTAACTGGCCAACCCGCCGGTCAGGATCGAGACGATGGTGAAACTGATGGCGAAGTTGGAGAATCCGGACCAGGACCTCGCCAGTTCCTGTTTGTAGCCGAGTTCGGCGAGGCGACGTTCGTCGTCGGATGGTGCATTGGCTTCGGTCATGATCGCTCCCGGGTGAAAACGCCGCCCTCATACAGCGTTTGCCAGAAACTAAGTGTGAAGTGAGTGCTGGTCAATCGCAGGGAAATATGGAAACCCAGCCGTAATTTCCCGGCAATCGCCGACCGCCACCGCAATCGCCGGAATCCGTGATAGGCAGGACAGATGAAACCGATGCGCTCCTCCTATGACGTAGTGGTGGTCGGTGGTGGCCATAACGGGTTGGTGGCGGCCGCGTATCTGGCGCGGGCCGGGCGGTCGGTGCTGGTGCTGGAGCGGCAGGATCACACCGGTGGGGCCGCGGTCTCGGCGCGGGTGTTCGCGGGTGTCGATGCACGGGTATCGCGGTATTCGTATCTGGTGAGCCTGCTGCCGCGCCAGATCGTCGAAGAGTTGGGTCTGCGGTTCGCGACGCGGCGCAGGCGGATCTCGTCGTATACGCCGGTCGAGGACGGTGGACTATTGGTCGACACCGCTTCCGAGGCTCGGACCAGGGAGAGTTTTGTGCGGCTCACCGGATCCGATCGTGATTTCCAGGCTTGGCGGAAGTTCTACGGCGCGACCGGTCGGCTCGCACAACGGGTGTTTCCCACGCTGACCCAACCGCTGCCGTCGCGATCGTCGCTCGAGCGGGTTGTGGACGATGCCGATATCTGGGCGGCGGTGTTCGAGCGGCCGTTGGGGGAGACGGTCGAGTCGAGCTTCACCGACGACACTGTGCGCGGCGTCGTGCTCACCGACGCACTCATCGGGACCTTCACCCACGCGCACGATCCGAGCCTGCGGCAGAACCGCTGCTTCCTCTACCACGTGATCGGTGGCGGCACCGGCGACTGGGATGTGCCGATCGGCGGCATGGGCGCGCTCACCGACGCACTCGCCGACGCCGCCCGCACCGCCGGTGCGGAGCTGATCACCGGCTGTGAGGTGACCGAGGTCGAATCCGACGATGTCACAGCGGAGGTGCACTATCGCGATGGTGTGGTCGGCGCGCGGCATGTGCTGGTGAACGCTGCACCGCATGAGCTGGTTCGGCTGCTCGGCATTCCTGGGGAGCCGAAACCCGAAGGCTCCCAACTGAAGGTGAATATGGTGCTGCGACGCTTACCCCGGCTGCGTGACGTTTCGACCGATCCGCGCGAGGCCTTCGCCGGAACATTCCATATCGCGGAGTCGTATTCGCAACTGGAACAGGCCTATCGTGAGGCCGAGAGCGGGCGGATACCGTCCGCACCGCCCTCGGAGATCTACTGCCATACCCTGACCGATCCGTCGATCCTCGCGTCCGACTCCAGTCTCCATACCCTCACACTGTTCGGATTGCACACTCCAGCAAGGCTTTTCGCGTCCAACCCGGAGGCGGCGAAGGCTATGGCGGTGAAAGCCGCACTCGCCCAGCTGGATGCGGTACTCGCCGAACCCCTCGCCGACTGTCTCGCGGTGGACGAGAACGGCGCACCCTGCATCGAAGCGAAATCTCCTCTCGACCTGGAGCGCGAGGTCGGCCTCCCCGGTGGCCACATCTTCCACCGAGATCTGGCCTTCCCCTACCGCTGCGACAACACCGATACCCCCGCCGCGCGCTGGGGGGTAGCCACCGATGTCCCGAATATCTTCCTCTGCGGTGCGGGCGCGGTGCGCGGTGGTGGAGTCAGCGGCATTCCCGGCCACAACGCCGCCATGGCGGTGCTCGAAACGCGGTGATTACCGAGGTGTCGCGTTCAGCGCCGGGCGGATGTCGTCGACGCTCGGATCGACCAACGACTGTCCGCACACGATCACCGTCGGAGCCACCTCGTCCCCGCCGGTAATCGCCCGAACCGCGGCCGCCGCCACCGGATCCTCGATGGGGATCGTCCGGAACGCAATGCCTGCCAGGCGCAGCCCGATGCCGAGTCGAATGCAGTACGGACATCGTCCGCCAGTACATGGTGATCGGTTCGATGGCTTCGGATCGACCGGGTTCGGCCATGGGTTCCCGCCCCTCCAGCGACATGTATCCACGATGTGGGCAGCACCACTGAGAGGTCCAGTAATTTGGATTTCGCATGACTGCCTCGTGTGGGGTGTCGAGAATCGGACGTCTGCGACCGGGTTCCGCTGGAGAATTCCTGTGTGCTCATCGACGGATCCCGATCGTGGCGTTCGGGATCCGTCGCCCGACGTCCATTGCTCGGCGGTCGGGCCAGCCGTGCGACGACGGAGTCCGAATGTGATGTGAGTCATGCTGAGGTGGATCCAACATAAGTCAACGGCAATTGATGAGCAAACGTTAACGATTGGGTCACGTCTAGTTTGCGTGCTGCGGTTTTGATGGGCTCACTTCCCGATGTCCACCCTGTTAGGAACCAAAGCATGTTGATGAGGAAATTTGCCGCGACCTCGGCGCTGCTGATCGCGGCGCTCGGTGCCACCGCCGGAACCGTGTATGCCGCACCCGAGTCCGACAACAGTGCCGTGAACTACTCGGCCACCGCCACCCCGACTTCGACCATCATTAGCACCGATGCCGGTTCGCTCGTAGACGAGAACGGCGTCTTCAAGATCAAGGCCGCTGACGGCACCACGGTCGGCGGCGCCGAATTATCCTTCCGGGTGGACGATTTCGTCTTTCCGATCGCCGCGGAGATCAAGGACCGTACCGCGACGCTGACCCCGCAGTTCGATATGGCGCACGCCGCCTACAAGCCCGTCGCGCTGCCCTACGAGGACAAGGCCCCGTGGAAGTCCGAATACGACCGTGAGCAGGCCGCCTTCAACCGCATGAAGGACACCATCGCCATGGGCGCCACCATCGGCACCCTGGTCGGCGGCCTCGGCGGCGGCGCCGTCGGCTGTGTCCTCGGCGGTATCGCCGGTGCGACGGTCGCCGCGGCCACCATCGTCGGCCTCTTCGGCGCCTTCATCCCTGCCGCCGCCATCGGCTGCATCGGTGGCATCATCGCCGTCGGCGCGCTCGGCACTCTGGCCGCTCAGATCTTCGTCACGGCTCCGGTCGCGATCGCTGCGGCAGTCCAGTACTTCACCACGGTCAATTCGCCTTTCCAGGGTCATTGATCTGACCTGCGAAGATAGGTCGAAATGAGGTCCTGAACAGCACGTTTTTCAGGACATGTGACCTTTCCCGCGATACAACGTTCCGCGCGGGCCGCGCCCAAGGATCGGACTCGGTTCCTGGGTGCGGCCCTGGCGGTTGGACCAGTCCTCCCGCGAGCGGGATCACCCTAGGTCGAGCAGGGTGGACCTCAGCCGTCCGGCCGTAGATGCCCTGGTATACACCGTGATTTCAACCTTTGTCGGACCGATCATCTACCTGTTCGGCTACACGTACTTCCACAGCAGTGATCACTGCCAACCTCGAATGTCGGTGCCGGACTACCCCATCGGCCACATGGAACAGATCGATACCGCCGCGCAGCCGGATTCACGCGGAGCAGCTTCGAGGGCATACGAAAACTATTTCGATGCCCAGATCTTCTGGGTCACTGGCGCGGGGGTGATGCTGGCGGTCGGAATCTTCTTACTGGTCAATCTGTTGTCAACCACGCAATCCGTGCCGGATCCAGCATTTTGGAGCGTCACCGACAGGGCGGCGGTGAGCCGCCGAGACCTCCACCGATGATCGCGATCGGGTGATGGTTCTCCTGGCCGCTTCGAGGTGCTCGTGGCGGGGAAAACACTGAATGTCGCTGGCGCTCAGGCGTAGTGGCTTGGGCTGTCCGGATGCGGGTTCGTGCGGCTTTGTCGGCGGGCGGTCAGTGTTCCGGGCGGCCGAACCAGCGGGTCGCGGCTTGTTGGAACGCTTCGGGATCAGGGCCATGGTCGTCCGCCCAGGCCACGATGCCGTCGGGCCGGATCAGTACGGCGCCGAGACCGAGGTTGTCGTGTACCGGGCCGGCCGCGTAGTGGATCCGGCCTTGCCAACCCTGGGCTGCGTCCCGGAGTGCGTGGTCGGTGCTGAAGTCGAGCGCGACGCCGTGTCCTTGCTGTAGAAGGTCACCGAGGCGAGTGTCGTCGTCGAAGCAGAAGTCCGGGGCGGTGTGGCCGACGAGGGGCTGTCGGCTGCCCAGGTCATAGCGGTAGGCCAGTCCCGATGTTTTCCGGTACACGTGGGTGGTTCCGTCTGGGGCGCTCATCAGGTCGCGGACCAGCCGCTGCAGGGCCGGAGCATTGGGGCCCGGTTGCATGGTTGCGACCTGGGCCCGGGACCAGTCGAGAACAGATGCGCCGATGGGGTGGCGCTCGCTGGTGTAGGTGTCGAGCAGTCCGTCGGGCGCGTAGCCATGCACGGTTGCCGCGAGCTTCCACCCGAGATTCATCGCGTCGCCGATGCCGAGGTTGAGCCCTTGGCCGCCGAGTGGGGAGTGGATGTGGGCGGCGTCGCCGGCGAGCAGGACGCGGCCGTTGCGGTAGGTCGTGACCTGCATGGCGCGGTCGGTGAAGCTGGAGGCCAGGTGGACCTCGGTCAGTGTCACCTCGGTGCCGGAGACCCGGCGCAGGACCGCTTGGAGGTGTTCGCGGGTCAGCGGCTGTGAGCGGTCGAACGTGCCGCCGTCGAAGTCCATCATGCCCAGATGCCCTTCGAAGGGCGTGCGCAGGTACATACCGGTCGGGGTCAGGTTGAACCCGAGGCGCAACTGTTGCGGGTCGGCGAAGGTGACTCGTGCGACGTAGCCGGTGAACAGCGGCTCGGTGCCGACGAACTCCAAGCCTGCGAGCCGGCGTACCGCGCTGCGGCCGCCGTCGCATCCTACGAGCCACCGCGCCCGGTACTCGTGCCCGCCCGCTGTCGCGACAACGGCGTCGTCGTCCTGGGCCACGGCTGTGACAGGAACACCCCGGATGATCTGCGCGCCGAGCGCGGCGGCCCGCTCCGCCAGCACCGTCGTGACCGCCTCGAGGCTGGTCATGATCGGTTCCATCGCCGGACTGGGCAGTCGGTGCGGGAGGGCGTCGGTTTCGATGTTGGTCGCGTCGAGCGTCATTCCCGCGAAGTGGCTCACATTCCGGGGAGGTGGGGTCTGGTCGGCATCGGGGGCGGCGCCGACCGCTGCCGCATCGACACCGGACGCTTTCAGCAGTGCGTCCAGCATGCCGCGACGGTAGAACGCTTCGACGGAACCGGGGGTCAACCCGCGCAGCCCGAGTGGGAGTGTTTTCAACGGCGAGTCCGGGTCCGGGTCCTGCTCGAGTACCAGGACAGCACATCCGGCCAGCGCGAGTTCGCCGGCCAAGAACAGGCCGATCGGGCCGGCGCCCGCGATTATGACGTCTTGCATGAAGAATTCCCTTCTGATTGTCGCTGACCTGATCGGATTCGACGGGTCAGCGCAGATTGGTGATGCCGTCGAGGACGGCGGCGATGCCGGTGAGGAACTGTTCGCGGTCATCGTGCTCGCGCATCTGGCCGGCGATCACGTGCATGAACGGGTAGTCGTCGGGATCGAGTTCCTGCCACGCGGTCGACACCGCGCCGAGGAACTCGCCGCGGTCGGCCTGGGGGTCGACACCCGAGGTATCACCGTCCACACGGGCGTTCTGGCCGACGGCACCGAGGATGTAGTGCACCAGCGTCGAAGTCGCGTCGAACCACGCGGCTTGCGGCACACCCAGTGCCCCCACCTGCCGACCGAACCGCTCGAAGATCCCCACCGTCACCGGCCCGCACGGATTGCGGGTGATCTGCAGGGCCAAGCGCGTGGCCAGCCACTGATGTTCGGCGATCGCGTCGAACAGGCCAAGCGCCACGGCGCGGATCTCGTCCCCCGCAGTGGTCCGGGCCCCGGCGGGCTCGGTGTCCAGCACGGTGCCGATGACTGTTTCGGTCGCGGCATCCAGCAGCTCGTCCCGGGCGCCTACCTGGTAGTAGATCGCCCCGGTTCCGGTGGCCAGGCGCTCGGTCAGCGCCCGGACCGTCAGCGCGCTCTCGCCGCCGCCGTCGAGCAGCTCAATAGCGGTAGCGATGATCTGCTCGCGGGAGAGCAC
Source organism: Nocardia sp. CA-107356 (assembly GCF_050946365.1). Classification (NCBI taxonomy): domain Bacteria; kingdom Bacillati; phylum Actinomycetota; class Actinomycetes; order Mycobacteriales; family Nocardiaceae; genus Nocardia; species Nocardia sp. CA-107356. Next base: position 3,535,790 of record NZ_CP191992.1, read on the forward strand.
CTGGTTGCGCCGCTGCGCCCGGCGCGCTCGTGTTGCCATAGCCCGATTCTGCCAGCATTTTTGGAGCATCGCACTAATTTGGATCAATGAACCAATTAAGGTATGTTTTCCACATGCCAGATACCCTCTCCGGGGTCACCGCACGGGATGCTGCGGCGTCACCGAAGCATCCCGGCCCCCTGGTCATGCTTGTGCGAGTGCATGCGCGGCCGGATCAGATCGACGTAGCGCAACGGGCGCTGGAGAAGATTGCCGGTCCAACTCGCGCCAACCCCGACTGCCTGGAATTCCGTATCTTCCAGGACCGAGACGATCCGCAGTCGTTCACTCTTCTGGAACACTGGGTCAGCCTCGAGGCCAATATCGAACACGGCAAACGTGACTACATGGCCGAGTACATCGCCACGAAGGACCTGATCTTCGACGCATTCCGCGGCGAGTTCGTCCAGGAGATCTGCCCACCGGGTGCTGGCGCCTTTGCCGAACCACAATGAAACGCGACCGCGACTCGATCACATCGGTCCGAGGCCAGAGCGCCCGCGACATCTTAGGTCTCGGCAATAGCGGCGCTCGGTGTGCCCTGATAGCCACCGGGCATCGGCTCCAGAGCGGGCACCCCGTACGCGGGGTGCCCGTTTGCTGTGTTCGACTCGGCTCGACAACTGCACCGCGTGACGGTGGCACACGGCGCTGCGCTGGCGGCTGGTTTCATGGACCGGACCGCCACAGAGAGGAGCCCGAGCCATGGAGCTGCGCCAACTGCGCTATTTCGTCACCGTGGCCGAGGAACTGCACTTCGGGCGGGCGGCTGAGCGGCTGCATATCGCGCAACCGGCGGTGAGTCAGCAGGTGCGGCGGCTCGAACGAGAGTTGAAGGTTCAGTTGCTGGACCGGTCGCCACGGCTGGTCCGGCTGACCGAGGCCGGGCAGCGATTTCTGCCCGCGGCGAGAAGTGTGCTGATCGCGGCGGAGCAGGCGCTGGCATCGGTGGCCGATCTGGCCGGTGCGCGGGCAGAGGTGTTCCGGCTGGGTACCGTCACCGGGCTGGGCGCGTGGCTGGACATCATCCTGGATGCGTTTGCTGAGCGCCTTCCGCATGTGCAGATCGAGCTGGTCACCGCACCGGTGCGCGAGCGGTTGGCGCAGGTGGCCGACGGTCGACTCGATGCGGCCTTCGTGCGCTCACCCGTCGTCGAGGACACCCCCGACCTCGAGTATCTGCGCGCATGGGACGACCAGCTTGTCGCGGCCTTGCCGGCTCGGCATCCGCTCGCGGCGCAGGAGACGGTGCGGTTGGCCGATCTGGCGTCGGTGCCACTGCGGTTGACCGAGCGGCGCAATCACCCAGCGCTGGTGGATCTGGTGCTGAGGTCTTGTCGGCGTGCGGGTTTCGAGCCGGTGCCCGCGCCGACCGCTACCACCCTCCAGGACAATTTGGCCGCGATCGGCACCGCGACGGCCATGTGGACGGTGATCTACGGCGCCAATGCCGACCAGGTGCACAACTCGCGAGTGGTCTTTCGGCCGTTCGCGGACGGTGGTCTGAGCCTGCCGATCGCGGTGGCCGTGCGCGCGGGGACCGATGCGCCGGGATCAGCACTGCTTCGTGCGCTCCTACTGCGCGAAAGCGTGCACGACCTCGGACAATAAGGATTCGTTATCGCTGCGTGAACGAACTGGCCCTTGGTCGATGATCTTTGTTCGGGTGAACTGATCACCGGCCGCCGAATCGGCATCCCCACAGTGGGAAGCCCGAATGCGGTCTGTCCCAACCCTTTTCAGTAAGGAGAGTCAGTCATGCCCATCGTCACCGTGCAGCAGGGCCCGCGCACCGTCGAACTCAAGCGGGATCTGGTCCGCCGGATCACCGATGCCTTCGTCGACGCCTACCAGATTCCGGCCGAGACCGTGCAGGTCTGGATCCACGAGACGCCCGCAGACAGCTGGGGCGCGGCCGGGCAGCTGACCGCCGATAAGAAATAGCTGACCGGAGCGCGCCGATGCCCGGCCGATACCGTCGCGATCATGCCGATGAAGCATGGATTCTCGCGATGGTTACCGGTCGGGCCGACGGTTGTCGATGTTCGGAGTCGACTGCACGGATGTTCGATCTGCACAGCCTCTGGGTCTGTCAGGGCCGCTCGGCGTCGACCGTGAGTGCTTCGAGTTGGTCGACACCCGCCCATAGCCGATTCGTATGCGGCGCAGCGTATCGGTAACCCCGACAGATTGACATTGCCGCGTACACGGCATGCTTTACACATCCGTCCTACGGAAACAGCCTGCCCCCGAGAGCATCTCGCGGACGATCGTTTCGCCCACTGAACCGTGCGCCAGTGTCGGATTCCGAAGTCGTCTGCATGTCCGGCTCGATAGTTACGATGGTGTGCGGCGGCAGATTTCGGGTGCCACGATCGAGGGAACAGCAGGTGTCGAGCAGCGGAGCACCGGAGCTCTTACGGCGGAGGTTATGGGAGGCGAATATCCGCAGTGGCGAGGCCGAAAACCTTGCGTCCGGCGGACTTCGCGACGATGACGACGGCAGCGGTCCTGGTTTCGGCGTCGACCGACTTGATGCGCCCGGTGAACTCGACGTCTCCAGCGGCGGCGGCTTCGATGACCGTATAGTTCGACAGCCGGACCCCGTATCTGATCACCGCGCCCGGGTCGCCGAGCCAACCGGTGACGAATCCCGCGCCCAGGCCCATGGTGAGCATGCCGTGGGCGATCACGTCCGGAAGGCCCGCGAGTGTAGCGACTTCGTCGTGCCAGTGGATAGGGTTCGCATCCCCGGAGACCCCGGCATAATTCACCAGATCCCCGCGTGTCAGGTGCACGGTGCGAGCAGGAAGCTCGTCACCGACGGCGATGTCCTCGAATCGGAGTGCGGTGCGCGGGACGCGGGTGCGCGAGACCGGGGAAAGTCGTACAGCGGTCGTCGCCTCCGGATCCGAGCCCGGCAGCGCATCCACGTCGGCGGGCGCGCCTGCGGTTTGTGCGGTCGTGTCGAGTCCGCTCATGATCACGCGCTCGATCGTGTCGCTGATGTCGGCGTCGACGTCCTCGCTGGTGATGCCGACGACGGTGGTGTGCATGACCTGCACGACGTCACCGGTCTGGTCGGTGAAGGTGTTGGTGATGGTGAGCAGGTCCTTGCCCGCGATGCGGCGCACCGAGGAGAGCTCGACATCGCTGACCAACCGGTCGCCGGTGAGTACCGGCTTGTACATCTCGAAGACCTGATCGGTCTGCACGAACATGTCGTAGCCGGTCATGAGGGTTTCGAGGAGCCTGCGGTTGGCGATCATCGCGGCGGTCGAGATGAAGGTGGTGGGCGCGACCAACCCGGCGTACCCGAGCTCACCGGCAGCAGCTTCGCTCCAGTGCACCGGGTGGAAATCTTGTACCGCTCGCGCGTACTCGCGGATCTTCTCTCGCCCCACCTCGTAGTAGTCGGCCGCGCGATAGCGCTGCCCCACCAGCCCAGCCACATCGAACGCTGCTTCCACCAAGCCCCTCCTTCATCTGGGATTCCTTCGGCACTCGTAACCGGTATCGGCAGAACCTGATTCACGAGTGAAACCCCACCTTCTCACACGGCAAGGCGACAGTGCCGAGCAAAACAAACGATCTTGGGCTCGAGATCGTTTCCGATCCATGATCGGTCCTCATGCGACAGGCCCCTTCGGTTCGCCCACCGGTTCCTCATAGGAGATCAGATCAACACCCAGCCCGGCCCGATCGTGATCCTGCTCGACTGAGCCAGCGGCCTTCGCAATCGGCGCAGGGGGCCTGGCGGCAACGTCAACACCAGGCTCGCACGCCTCGATGAAGGCCACGTCGACGTGCTCATCGTCGCAGTATCCGGGCTCGGCCGCGTCGGCCAACAGCACCGCATCACCGAAACACTGCCGATCGAGACCATGTGCCCGCCGATCGGCGCCGGGATCATCGGCGGTTCGCATCCCCTTGCCCACCGGCGCGGCGCTCGGCGGCAAGTCTCGCGTTCACGCGGTTCTGGCCGCAAGCGTGACATCGACCTTCTCGCGTCGACAGCATTCGCGGGCTCATCTACCGTGCCCCTATGACGACGAAGAAGCAGGCGGGAGACGCGGTTCTCGCCGCGAAGGCGCGGCTCGGGGTGACGTGGGCGCAGCTGGCGCAGATGCTGGATGCGCCGGAGGCATGGATCGTCGCCGCATTACTCGGGCAACATCCCCTGAGCGTCGCGCAGGCCGAAAAGGCCGCGGGGATCCTGGAACTCGGGGCCGAGGAGATCGCGGCCTTCGTCGCGCAACCGACCCGTGGCGCGCTGGACGCGGCGGTGCCGACCGATCCGACGATCTACCGGTTCTATGAGGTGCTGCAGGTCTACGGCCCGGCGATCAAGGAGTTGATCCACGAGAAGTTCGGGGACGGCATCATGAGCGCGATCAACTTCAAAATCGATGTCGATCGTCGCGACGATCCCGGGGGCGAGCGAGTGGTCGTCACCTTGGACGGGAAATACCTGAAGTACCAGTGGGGCTGAGTCATTACGGCACGGTGACCGATTCGGTGCAGCTGTCCGGCGGATCGACCAGTGCGCACTCGACCGTCGGTCGGGTCGGGCGGTAATCGGCCGGAACACCGCCGGACCGGATGATGTCGCGGTAGGTCTCGACCGCGTCCGTCGGCTGGCGGGTCAGGGTGGGGTCGGTCCGCACGTCGACTGTGTAGAGGCCGAAACGTGGTGTGTAGCTACCCCACTCGTAGTTGTCGGTCAGGCTCCAATAGTTGTAGCCGACGACGTTGATGCCATCGGCCTTGGCGCGCTGGAGCCAGTAGACGGTGTCGCGGAGGTGGTCGGAGCGGGTATAGCCGTCGGCGCGCGGCTTACCGTCCTCGGTGGGCATGCCGTTCTCCACGACATACAGTGGGCGATCGGGGAATAACTGCGCATAGTGGCGCAATGCGTAATAGATGCCCTCGGTGTGAATGGGTAGTTCCCAGATCGCCGGACCCTCGTTCGACCCGCCCTGCACCCCTCTGCTCGTCTCCGGCACGGGTGCGAAATAGTAGTCGACGCCGATGAAATCGAGCTTATCCGCGATCCGATCCACGATCGGCTGATTCACTTCGGTCTCGGCGCCCGCGACATAGCCGAGATTGCTGGTGACCTGCGCGTCGGGCAGTTTGTGGTGAATGGTGTCGTAGATCGCGTTGTGCGCCTCGGCGATTCGGTCCAGCATCGCGGGAGCCTCGTCGGGGGTGATCGCGCCGATGCGCAACTCGGTGCCGATGTAGGCGGCCGGCTCGTTGAAGGTGACCCACAGCGGATTGCGAGAAGCGTAGCGGTTCACCACTTTTCGCATATTGACCAGCCAATCATCGACCATGCCCTGATTGCGCCAGCCGCCGCGGTCGGCCGCCCAGCCGGGATACACCCAGTGATCCAGGGTGAGCATCGGTCGCATACCGGCCGCGAGAATGCGCGCGATCACGTTGTCGTAGAAGCCGAATGCCGCCTCGTCCCAGGCATCTGGTTGTGGCTGCACCCGCGCCCATTCGATGCCGATCCGGTACACCCGCACCCCGAGGCGGGCGGCCAGGTTGATATCGGAGATATAGCGCTGGTAGAAGTCGACCGAATTCTCGTAGTCGTCCCCGGCCTTGCCGGTCTCGATATATCGGGTCCAATTGCTGTCGGGCGCGTGGCCTTCGGACTGGAAGCCGGATGATGCTACGCCCCAGAGGAATTCACGGCCGAACGGAGCGACGGTGGCCTGCGCGCTCGGCGTGGCGACAGCGGAGAGCAGCAGTGCGGTCACGATCATGGCCAGCGCGATGAGGGCGCGTCGGCGCATCGGTGTTCGCATCGAGCTCCTGTCCCCATCCGGCACTGGTCGGTCGTGCGTCACCGGCGGAGCGCCGCCCCGGTCGATGATCTTCGAGCGTAACCATTGGATAGCTGAACTTTGAGCTGCGCGCCGGCGTGTCGCCCATTCAGTCGAAAGCGCCTGGTAATGCCGGATTAGACGCCGGATCATTTCGATTGCTTACTGTTCGCGTATAGAGCTGGCTGTCAGCTCACCCGCCCACCGATGCGCCGAGTGAGATCGTCTGCGGTGGAGCGCACCTGGGTGGCGAGATCGGACCAATCGGCGTTACAGGGAAAACGCTCGCAGTGATGTCGCAACGTCACGCTGATCGCCGCGATCGGCCGATGGTCGTGATCGAAGGCCGGATAGGCGACGGAGGCGAATCCGGCGGTGACATATCCGTCCTCGCTCGCCCAGCCGCGTCGACGCTCTGCGGCGAGGATGCCACGCAGCGCGGCGAGGCTGGTCGGCCCACGGTCGGTGCGGCGCACGAAGGCCGCCGCCGACGGGAACAGCGCCCGCACATGGGCGGCGGGCAGATGCGCCAGGATCGCCCGGCCCGATGCGGTCAGCTGCGCGGGCAACCGGACGCCCACATCGGTCACCAAGGTCTCCGGGCGCGGCGGGCGTTCCTTGATCAGATACAGCAACTCGTTCCCGTGCAGGACCCCGAGATGCGCATTGTGTCCGACCCGCCCGGCCAGCTCACGCAGCAACGGTCCGGCCACTCGCTCCAGCGGATCGTGGCGCAAATAGGCCGAACCCAACTCGAAGGCGGCGATACCGAGGCCGTAGCGGCGCTCGGCGGGCAGCCGGGTGACGAAGCGGGCCTGCTCCAACTCCGCGAGCAGGTGATACGTGGTGGAGCGCGGGATGTCCAGCTCGCGCGCGATGGCGGACGCGGAGACCGGCCCCGCGCGGGTCGCCATCAGCCGCAGCAGGGCAAGGCCGCGCCGCAGCGCGGGTATATCACTGCTCGTACCCATACCACTTCCTCGGGTTGTCTCGGATACCAGACAGAACCTGGTCCAGCCTCATTCTCCACCCGCCCTCGTGGCGGTGGAATGGGCCTATGTCGGAAACCACGCAGTTACCGCCGGTGGAGGTGGACGGGCCGCTGACCGTAGAACGCATCGTCGCCGTCGCCCGTCACGGTGCCGGGGTGCGATTCAGCGCGGCCGCCGAGAAGCGGCTGACCTACGCGCGCCAGCACGTCGACGCACTGGCCGCGGGGACGGTCCCGACCTATGGCGTCTCCACGGGCTTCGGCGCGCTGGCCACCCGGCACATTCCGCCGGAGAGCCGGGCCGCGCTACAGCGGTCGCTGATCCGCTCGCATGCCGCGGGCGCCGGCGCGGCGGTCGAGACCGAGGTGGTGCGCGCCATGATGCTGTTGCGGCTGCGCACACTGGCCACCGGGCATACCGGGGTGCGGCCGGAGACGGCGATCACGTTGGCGGCGTTGATCAATGCGGGCATTACGCCGGTGGTGCACGAATTCGGCTCGCTCGGCTGCTCCGGTGATCTCGCGCCATTGGCCGCGGTCGCGCTGGCGCTGATGGGGGAGGGATCGGTCACCGACTCGTCCGGCACGCTGGTCCCAGCAGCAGCAGCCCTGCGCGACAAGGGGATCGAGCCGGTGACACTCGCCGAGAAGGAGGGGCTGGCGCTCACCAACGGCACCGACGGCATGCTCGGCATGCTGGCGCTCGCGATCGACGACCTGACCCACCTGCTCGACATCGCCGACATCACTGCCGCCATGAGCGTGGAGGCATTGCTCGGCACCGACCGAGTCTTCGCCGCCGACCTGCAGGCGCTACGCCCACATCCGGGCCAGGCGCTCTCGGCCCGGCGCATGGCGGCCGCCCTCGCGGGCTCGGATATCGTCGCCAGTCACCGGGGTCCGGACTGCAACCGGGTGCAGGACGCGTATTCGTTGCGCTGCGCACCGCAGGTACACGGTGCCGCCCGCGACACCATCGCTCATGCCCGAACGGTCGCCGACCGGGAAATGGCCTCGGCGATCGACAATCCCGTGGTGCTCGCCGACGGCAGACTAGAGTCCAACGGCAACTTCCACGGTGCGCCGGTCGCATATGTTCTCGACTTCCTCGCCATTCCGGTCGCCGATGTCGCGAGTATGGCCGAGCGCCGCACCGACCGAATGCTGGATGTCGCACGCTCACACGGCCTCCCGGCCTTCCTTGCCGCCGATCCTGGTGTCGACTCGGGCCATATGATCGCCCAGTACACGCAGGCGGGAATCGTCAGCGAGCTCAAGCGCCTCGCCGTGCCCGCCTCGGTGGACTCGATTCCGAGCAGCGCGATGCAGGAAGACCACGTGTCGATGGGATGGTCGGCTGCGCGCAAACTGCGCAGGGCCGTCGACGGGCTGACCACGGTGCTCGCCGTCGAATACCTCACAGCCGCACGGGCCTTGGACTTGCGTGCGCCTCTGCGTCCGGGCCCGGCGACCGCAGCGGCCCTCGCCCTGCTTCGCACCGAAGTCGACGGTCCCGGACCGGACCGGCACCTGGCACCGGAGATCGCCGCCGCGGCCGAACTCATCCGCTCCGGCGAGCTACTGGCCGCCGTCGCGCCACACCTCGGCTCCTGACGGGCCATTCGCTGATATATGGAGGCAATCTGATGACACGGACGATTCGAGCGGCACGCGGGTCGCACCTGACGGCCAAGAATTGGCAGGCCGAGGCCGCCATGCGGATGCTGCACAACAACCTCGATCCGGAAGTGGCCGAGCGGCCGCAGGATCTGGTGGTGTACGGCGGCACCGGTAAGGCCGCGCGGGACTGGGCCAGCTTCGACGCGATCACCCGGACGCTCACCACACTCGAGGCCGATGAGACCCTGTTGGTGCAGTCGGGTAAGCCGGTCGGCGTATTCCGGACGCACGAATGGGCGCCGCGAGTGCTGATCGCCAATTCGAATCTCGTTGGCGACTGGGCGAATTGGCCGGAGTTCCGCAGGCTGGAATCGCTCGGTCTCACCATGTACGGGCAGATGACCGCCGGATCGTGGATCTACATCGGCACCCAGGGCATTCTGCAGGGCACCTATGAGACGTTCGCGGCTGTGGCGGCCAAACGCTTCGGTGGCACCCTCGCCGGAACCGTCACCCTCACAGCCGGATTGGGTGGTATGGGCGGTGCGCAGCCGTTGGCCGTTACCATGAACGGCGGGGTGGCCCTGGTCGTCGAATGCGATCCGGCCCGCGCCCTGCGACGGGTACACGACCGCTACCTCGATGAGATCGCCACCGATTTCGACGATGCCGTACGCCGGGTCTCGAAGGCGCGCAAGGACCGAAAAGCGTTGTCGGTCGGGCTGATCGGTAATGCGGCCGAGGTGCTGCCGCGACTGCTCGCAGCCGGCGTCGAGATCGATATCGTCACCGATCAGACTTCGGCGCACGATCCGCTGGCGTATCTGCCGCGCGGTGTCGCGCTCGCGGACTGGGCCGACTATGCGGCGAAGAAGCCCGATGAATTCACCGACCGTTCCCGCGAATCCATGGCAGAGCATGTCGATGCGATGCTGGGGTTCCTCGATCGCGGTGCCGAGGTCTTCGACTACGGCAATTCGCTGCGCGGCGAGGCGAAACTCGGCGGCTGCGAACGGGCCTTCGATTTTCCCGGATTCGTGCCCGCCTACATCCGACCGTTGTTCTGCGAGGGCAAAGGGCCGTTCCGGTGGGCGGCGCTGTCCGGCGATCCCGAGGATATCGCCGCGACCGACCGGGCCATGTTGGAATTGTTCCCCGAGAACGAATCCCTGCGCCGCTGGATCACGCTGGCCGGGGAACGTGTTGCCTTCCAGGGACTTCCGGCCCGCATCTGCTGGCTCGGCTACGGCGAAAGGCACCTGGCCGGTCTGCGCTTCAACGAGATGGTCGCCAGCGGTGAGCTGAAGGCTCCGGTGGTCATCGGGCGCGACCACCTCGACTCCGGCAGCGTCGCCTCGCCGTATCGTGAGACCGAGGCAATGGCCGATGGCTCCGATGCCATCGCCGACTGGCCGCTGCTCAACGCGATGGTCAATACCGCCTCCGGCGCGAGCTGGGTCTCGATCCACCACGGCGGCGGTGTCGGCATGGGCCGCTCCATCCACGCCGGACAGGTCTGCGTCGCCGACGGAACGGTATTGGCCGGACAGAAGATCGAGCGCGTGCTCACCAATGACCCCGGTATGGGTGTGATTCGGCATGTGGACGCCGGTTATGACCGCGCCGGCGCGGTCGCCGAGGAACGTGGCGTGCGAATCCCCATGCGGGACGATCAGTGACGGCGGTGGGCGGCGGCGCGAACGGCCTGCTCGGCGAAATCGCCGATGTGGGCCGGGATTCGCGACGCGGCGGATACTCTCGGCATGTCTTCGACCGCGCCGAACTGGAATTGCGGGACTGGTTCAGCGAGCGGGCGGCCCGGCGTGGCCTCGACGTGACGACCGACCGCAACGGGAACATCTGGGCATGGTGGGGGAGTCCGGGTTCGGGCGCGGTGGTCACCGGGAGTCATCTGGACTCGGTGCCCGGCGGTGGTGCGTTCGATGGTCCGCTCGGGGTGACCAGCGCGCTGGCGGCCGTGGATATTCTGCGCACCAAGGGTTTCACTCCCGCGAAGCCGCTCGCGCTATTGGTATTCGCGGAGGAGGAGGGCGGGCGCTTCGGGGTGCCGTGCCTGGGGTCCAGACTGCTCACCGGCGCCATCGACGCCGACCGCGCCCGCGGACTGCGCGACGCCGCCGGGATCACCTTCGCCGAAGCCGCGGTCGCGGCTGGGCAGGATCCGCAACGATTCGGCGCTGATCCCGATGCGCTGGCGAATATCGGCTGCTTCGTCGAATTGCATGTCGAACAGGGACGTGGGCTGATCGATCTGGACAGTCCGGTCGCCACCGGCAGCAGCATCATCGCGCATGGGCGCTACCGGTTCTCCTTCTCCGGACAGGGCAATCACGCGGGTGCGACACGAATGCCCGATCGGCATGATCCGATGCTGCCCGCGGCCGCGGCGATCGCGGCAGCCCGCCGCGTTGCCGCGGCTACTGACGATGCCAGGGCAACCGTCGGCAAGCTCATACCGACGCCGGGTGGCACGAATGTCATTGCCGCCACAGTGGATCTGTGGCTGGACGCGCGCGTCGCCGGAGCGGGGCGCACCGCCGCGCTGGTCGAGGATATCGCCGGATTCGCGCGGGAGGCCGCGGCCGCCGAAGGATGCGCGATCACCGTGACCGAGGAATCGTATTCCGACGACGTTGTTTTCGATGAGGCGCTGCGCGGCCGACTGGACGGCGTACTCGGCGGTGTCCCCGCGCTGCCCACCGGTGCCGGGCACGATGCGGGCATCCTGGCGGCCCATGTGCCGTCGGGCATGCTCTATGTGCGCAACCCGACCGGGATCAGCCATGCGCCGCAGGAGCACTCCGAACCCGCGGACGTGGATTTCGGCGCCGCGAGTCTGGCTCGCGTGCTGGAGGATTTGGCGAAATGAGCGTGGGCAATCCGATGCGCGGGGGTCGGGTCCGATGAGCGTCTATTGGGCCGAATTCGCTTGGCTGCCGGATGGATTGGCGCAACGGGTGACAATCGACGTCATCGGATCGTCGATCCGCTCGGTGGTACGGGACTCTCAGCCGAGCGGGAAAGTGCTGCGCGGATTAACCATTCCCGGTTTCGCCAATGCACATTCGCACGCCTTCCATCGCGCCTTGCGCGGACGTACTCACCACGGCCGGGGTTCGTTCTGGACGTGGCGGGAACGGATGTACGCCGTCGCCGACCGGCTCGATCCGGACTCCTACTACCGGCTCGCGCGCGGTGTATACGCGGAGATGGTGCTCGCCGGATACACCAGCGTCGGTGAGTTCCACTACCTGCATCACGCGCCGGGCGGAGTGCCGTACACCGATCCGAATGCCATGGGGGCCGCCTTGGCCGCGGCCGCTCAGGACGCCGGGATTCGGCTCACCCTGCTCGACACCTGTTACCTCGCCGGCGGATTCGGCCGAGCGCCGGACGAACATCAGCGCCGATTCAGTGACGGTAACGCGGCAGCATGGGCCGAGCGCGCCGCCGCGTTCGAACCGGAATCGGACCTGGTGCGGACCGGTGTGGCCGCGCATTCGGTGCGCGCGGTGCCGCCGGAGGCGCTGGCGGTGGTCGCCGAACAGGCCGACGGGCGGCCGGTGCACGTCCACCTCTCCGAACAGCCCGCGGAGAACAGCGATTGCCTTGCCGCACACGGGCGGACGCCGACCGCATTGCTGGCCGAGGCCGGATTGCTCGGGGCGGATACCGTGGCCGTGCACGCCACGCACGTCAGTGCCGCCGATATCGGTCTGCTCGCCGAAGCGCGGGTGCGAGCCTGCTTCTGCCCGACCACCGAACGCGATCTCGGCGACGGCATCGGGCCAGCCCGTGAATTCCTCGATGCCGGAGTTCGCCTGTGTTTGGGCAGTGACAGTCATGCCGTATTGGACGGCTTCGAGGAATGGCGTGCGCTGGAGTTGAACGAACGCCTCGCCTCGCGCACGCGCGGACGCTTCACGATGGCGCAGTTGTTCACCGCGGCAACCGATCACGCGTCGATCGGCTGGCCGGAGGCCGGACGGATCGAGGCGGGTGCCGCAGCGGATCTGGTCACCGTCGAGCTGGACTCGATCCGAACCGCGGGCGCCGAACCTGCCGCCGCGCTGTTCGCGGCTTCGGCCAGCGATATCCGCGAGGTGCTGGTCGCCGGTCGCCAGGTGGTCTCGGACGGCCGCCATCTATCGGTCGAGCAACCCGAAAACATACTGCGGGAGGAGATTCGGGCGCTATGTCCGTCGTGATCGTTTGATGCGGTTGCCTGTTGCCGACGGGCAGCCGACCGTGAGGTACCCGTGGTCGAGGCACTCGATCGGTGGGTGCGGATCTATTTGGGAGAGGCCGGAATTCCACCGACAGAAAGGGCATCGTGTCGACCCTCATCACCGGAATCGGTGAGCTGACCACCAATACCCCCGACGGTCCGCTGCACAATGCCGCTGTCGTGCTCGAGGGTGAGCGCTTCGCCTGGATCGGCCCGGCCGCCGCCGCGCCCGCCGCCGATCGCAAGGTCGATATCGGCGGCCGCGCGGCACTGCCCGGCTGGGTGGACAGTCACACCCACCTGGTCTTCGCCGGTGACCGTACCGCCGAATTCGAGGCCAGAATGGCTGGTCAGCCCTACCGGGCCGGTGGCATCGCGACCACGGTCGCCGCCACCAGAAGTGCCTCGGACGAACAGCTTTCGGCGAACCTGCGCCGCCATGTCGACGAGGCCTACCGGCAGGGCACGACGTGCCTGGAGACCAAGACCGGATACGGCCTCAGCGTGCCCGATGAGGAGCGTGCGGCCCGCATCGCCGCCGCTACCGCCGACGAGGTGACCTTTCTCGGCGCGCATCTGGTACCGCCCGATACCGACGCGGAATCCTATGTCGACCTGGTCTGCGGCGCTATGCTCGACGCGGTCTCACCACATGTGCGCTGGGCCGATGTCTTCTGCGAGACAGGCGCGTTCGACGAGGACCAGTCCGATCGCGTGCTGCGCGCCGCCGCCGCACGCGGTCTCGGGTTGCGCGTCCACGGCAACCAGTTGGGCACCGGCCCCGGTGTGCAACTGGCGGTCCGTCATGGTGCCGCCAGCGTCGACCACTGCACCCACCTCACCGATGCCGATATCGAGGCGCTCGCCGGCTCGGACACCGTCGCCACCGTGCTGCCCGCGTGCGATCTGTCCACCCGCCAGCCTCTCGCCCCTGCCCGCGCACTACTCGACGCGGGCGCGACCGTTGCCCTCGCCACCAACGCCAATCCGGGCAGTTCCTACACCACCTCGATGGCCTACTGCGTGGCCACCGCCGTACTCCAAATGGGCATGTCGGTGGCGGAAGCGGTCTTCGCGGCGACCGCGGCGGGCGCGAAGGCCCTGCGCCGCAACGATGTCGGCGTCATTCGTATCGGCGCGCGCGCCGATCTCCAGGTGCTCGACGCGCCATCGGCCACGCACTTGGCCTACCGGCCGGGTGTCCCACTCACCCTGGCGGTGTGGCGTCTCGGCGCGCGTATCCCGACTGAGATCGCCGAATTGTCGGATAGCGCAGGGTGATTCGCGTCGAGCCGAACGAGGGGCGCCAGCAACGCTCAGCACTATCCGGTTTCGAGTGATCCCAGCGCCGAATCCACGAGAGTGCTCGCGGTGCGGGCACATACATCGACGGCCGCTTCGGGCGAGAGCCCACGGATATCGATCAGCACGATGAACGCCTCCCAGCCGACCACCCACGGCGATGCTCGAAACGAGATTGTCGAACTGCCGCTGGGCGACGCGTCCCGAAGTGAGTTGGGCGGTTCGTTGACCTGTCCGGCATCTCTGAGCTGGGTTGAATCGCTGACACGGGCTCGGTGCTCGGTCATTCGCTGCTGGCCCTTCATTGTCATCTCGACCCGGCGCATTGACATCTTGACAGGGCGCGTTCGACCAAAACTAGACTGAGTTGCACTTATTGCACAGGAGTGCATTTAGGTTCGGGAGGAACTGAATGACTATCGGGGATCTTGAATTTGCGCTGCCCGCATTCGATCTGGGCACGGGGTCGCTACCGGTGCGGGAGCGGGTGTCATGAGCCGCCGGGCGGCGCGAACACCGGGCTGCAATACCCACGATATGGTGCTCGTGCACCGGGTCTTCCGTCGCGAATTCCGTTTGCTGGCAGACATTGTCGAGTTCACTTCGCCCGGTGATGTCGAGCAGGTGGTGCGGGTGAGCGAACATGCTCGCGAAATGCTCACCGCCCTGCATCACCACCATGGATCCGAGGATGAGCTGGTGTGGCCGAGACTGCGTTCGGCGCAAGTGGATTCGGCGCTGGTCGAGCGCATGCGGATCCAACACGACGAGATCGACGCGGCGATGCGGCGCGTCGATGCCGACCTGGCCGAATGGGAACACCAAAGCGGAACGGATACTGTGGATCTGCTGGTCGACGACTTGCGCAGGCTGCACGAGGTACTGACCGAACATCTTCGCCTGGAAGAGGATTCGATACTGCCGATCGTGGCCGAGACGCTGACCGAGTCGCAATGGGCCGAACTCGGTAAGCGCGGTATGGCTTCTCTGCCGAAGAGGCGAGCCCTCGTCTTCCTCGGTCATATCGCCGAGGAAGCCGACGAACGCGAATGGTCGGAATTCCTGGGCCGCATTCCGGCCCCGATCCGGCTGCTGTACCGCCTGTTCGGCCGCCGCAGTCATGCCCGTGAGACCGCACTGCTGCGCCGCGATCTGCCCTCCGTCGGAAAGGTCGTCACATAGCGCAGCTCACTGGGCGGGGAAGCGGATGATGCGATCATCACCGGCACGGACGTCACCGCGGCCGTCCGTATTGGAGGTGGTCAGCCACAGGGCGCCGTCGGGGGCCACCACCACTGTGCGCAGACGGCCGAGGTCGCGGACGTGAGCCTGCGGCGCACCGAGTGTGCCGTCGTGTAGCGGGACCGTCCACAGTCGTTCGCCGCGCAGTGCCGCGACATAGAGGGTGTCGCCGGAGATGGCGATGCCCGATGGCGATGCGTCGGCGGGCTTCCAGATCACCTGGGGGTCGGTGAATCCGCGATCTGTGCCGCCCATACCCTCGACGGCGGGCCAACCGTAATTGCGGCCCGGTTCGATCAGATTGATTTCATCGAAGGTGTTCTGGCCGAATTCGGCGGCGAAGAGTCGGCCCGCACGATCCCACGCCAGACCCTGCACATTGCGGTGGCCGAGGCTGTAGACCGGCGAGCCGGGCGTCGGATTTCCCGGTGCGGGAGCGCCATCGGGTGTCAGGCGCAGGATCTTGCCATTGGGGCTCGCCGGATCCTGAGATCTATTGCCCTGCGCGGCATCACCGGTTCCGGCGTAGAGCATACCGTCCGGCCCGAACGCGATCCGGCCGCCATTGTGATTACCGGCCTTCGCGATACCGTCGAAGATGACCTCCGGTTGTCCGTCGAGCCGGAACCGCACGATCCTGTTGTCATCGGCGGCGGTGAAATAGGCATAGACATAACGTGTTTCGGCATAGTCCGGTGCAACCGCGAGACCGAGCAGACCACCCTCGCCGCGCGCGACGACACCGGGAACCCGGTACACCTGCTCGGGCGCGTGCCCGGAGCGCACCCGGAGAATCCGGCCGGTATCGCGCTCCGCGACGAGCGCGTCACCATCGGGCAGGAAGGCCAGCCCCCACGGCACATCGATACCGCGGACGATCTCCTGTCCGGCATCGAGATCCGGCGCGCCCGATGGCGTACTCGGCGCGGTACCGGTGACCACCGCCGTCGCTCGATCGGGCTCCGGTTCGGAACCGCTGTCACAGCCCGCGACCGCGCCGACCAGCAGCAGTGCGGCGACAGCGGCTCGTCGACGCGCAACCGAACCTGTGATCCCCATACGTGTTCCTCCGATATGCGCCTGCAGTCGGTCACCGGCGGGGGTGTACCTCGATAATGCCCGCTTCGGTGGCTCGTGTCGTGATCGGTTCCGATGCGGAGCGCTACGCTCGACAGCAGGCCAGTCGCCGTGGGAGGGCAGAGTTCGATGCAGATCGCCATCGTCGTCTATCCGGGAATGACCGCGCTCGACGTGATCGGGCCCTATGAAGTGCTTCGATTACTGCCCGGCGCACGACTGCGTTTCGTCTGGCACGAGCCGGGTCCGATCACCACCGACAGCGGCGTCCTGCTGCTCGGCGCCACGCACTCCTTCGATGAGACGCCATCTCCCGACATCGTCCTGATCGGCGGTTCGGGCCCGGCAACGGCGACCACGGCCGCCGACGAAAAGCTGCTCGCTTGGCTGCGGCAGGTACACGAGACCTCGACCTGGACCACGTCGGTGTGTACCGGATCGGTGGTCCTCGCCGCCGCCGGGATTCTGAAAGGGAAGCCAGCGACGTCGCACTGGGCCGGGTTGTCGGCGTTGCAGGCGCTCGGTGCGCAGCCGCATGGCGAGGAACGGATCGTGCGCGACGGCAAGATCGTGACCGCCGCTGGCGTCTCGGCTGGTATCGATCTCGGCCTGTGGCTGGCGGGGGAGATCGCGGGCAAGGAGGCGGCCGAGGCGATCCAACTGATGATCGAATACGATCCGCAGCCGCCCTTCGACAGCGGGCATGTGAGCAAGGCGAGTTCGGCCGTGCGGCGCAAGGTCGCCGCGATGGTCGGTCGCGAGGGCGCCGATCTGCTCATCGCCGATCCGCGCACCGTCGTCCGGGAGGCGAGTGCCATGGCGAAACTGTCGTGGACGACGGCGATCGACCGGGCGCGCGCACGCCGCCGACTCGGTAGGCGCTAGTTACTGCCCGCCACCAGCACGGCCACCAAAGCGATCGCGCCGGGAAGGGCCTGTACGAACAGGATTCGACGATTCGCGGTCGCCGCGCCGTAGATCCCGGCGACGACCACGCATGCGGTGAAGAAGACCATCGCGGCGAATCCCACCGGGTCCGATGCGATGATGCCCCAGATCAGCCCGGCCGCGAGGAAACCGTTGTAGAGGCCCTGGTTGGCCGCCAATACCTTGGTCTGCTCGGCGAATTCGACGGTGCTGCCGAAGGCCGCGCGCACCCGCGGCGTCGTCCAGAGGAACATCTCCATGACCAGGATGTAGATGTGCAGTAACGCCACCAGGCCGACGAGCACCTCGGCTACTACGCGCATGAGCTGATCCCTTCACGGAAGATTTGTCGTCTCAGGATGATCGATCGCCGATCGGTGTGCCAGAAGGCGCGCCAAGGGAATCGCGCTGGGCACTAACTCTTGTGCAGGGTCCCGGTGATATTTCCGAGGACTCCGCTGAAGCCGCCGGTGAAGCTGTAGCTCACCGAACCGTCGGGTTGCAGGACGACCTTCGAGACCGACCCCTCATCCATACAGCCGCTCGCCCCGCCGGACAGCCGTGCCACGAAAGTGATCTCGCTTTCGGTCACAGTGGTCAGACGTTCGGCGCGTTCACAACGGCTACCCGAGGCCTGGCCGGTATTCGACGAGGTGGCGATCTCGTCGCCGACCTCCCCGTCGCGGATGGTCAACTCGATGTCGAAGGTGGCCAGCGCATCTCTGGCCGTCCCGGTCCAGGTGCCGACGAACGCTTTCGGCACCGACGTGTCCGATGTCGAGGTGCTCGAGACCTCCGTCGTCGAGGGGCTCGCACTCACGGTCGCATCGGATGTGGTGCTGACCTCCGCCGAACTATTCGCGCTCGCATCGGAATTGGACGATTTGTCATTGAGCCGCGTGCCGATGACGAACGCGCCGACCGCGACCAGGACACAGACCACTGCGACGGCGATGATCAATGCGGTGCGACGAGAGCGATTCTTCGGTTGCGGCCCGTGGTGATTCGGATGCCGGCCGGGCGGCTGCTGCCCGACGAAGTGGGCGGGTTGCGGCCCGGACCGGTCATAGGCCGGAGGATATGGCGCGTACACACCCGACCCACCCGTCGGATCGGCGTGCCCAGCCACCGTATCGGCTGCGCCCCGACCCGCCTGCACAGGTCCCGAGGTCGTCGTGGGTAGCGGTGTGTGCGGCCCTGAATTCGATTGCGGCACAGGCCGGGAAATCGTCGGCGCCGACCGCGACGGATCCGGCCCGGGTTGCGCGAACCCGACCTGCGGCATCTCGACCGATTCCAGATCGAGCAGCGCCACCGCCCGCCTGCTCACCTCCTCGAGCACCGGCGCGGGCAGCCAGCCCCCGCGTTCCGGAACCCCGAGTTCGCCCAGCTGATCCAACAGCTGCTGCGGTGTCGGACGCGCCGCGACATCCTTGTTCAAGCATGCCGCGATGAGCGGACGCAACCGCTCCGGCACTGCCGCCAAGCGCGGTTCCTCGTACACCACCCGATACAGCATCTGCACCGTCTCGCCGGAGCCGAACGGCCCCTGGCCGGTCGCCGCGTAGACCAGGACGCCGCCGAGTGCGAATACATCGCCCTCTGGTCCCATCGCCGGGCCGACCACCTGTTCGGGACACATGAACCCGGGTGAGCCGATGACATTCCCGGTGGTCGTGAGCGCACTGTCCTCGGCGGCCCGGGCGATACCGAAGTCGATCACCTTGGGCCCGTCCACGGCCAGCAGCACATTCGACGGTTTCAGGTCACGATGCACGATCCCCGCGCCGTGTACCGCGATCAGCGCATCGGCCAGTCCGTGCGCGAGCACCAGCAGCGTGTTCTCGCTGAACGTGCCGAACTGTTCGACCGCGTCGGTCAGCGAGAATCCGGCGACATATCCGGTCGCCAGCCACGGCGGCGTCGAGTCCACATCCGCGTCGAGCACCTGCGCGGTGAACTTTCCACCGACCCGCCGCGCCGCGGTGACCTCGCGCCGGAATCGCTCCCGGTATTCGTCGCCGATCAGATCCGGCCGGATCACCTTCACCGCGACGGTGCGGCCGCCCGCACTGCGCCCGAGGTACACCCGCCCCATCCCGCCCGCGCCGAGCAGGCCGAGCAGCCGGTAGTCCCCGATCCGCGTCGGATCGTCTGTGCCTAGCGGTCGCATCGCGAAGTGGGGTCCTCTCACATGACGTCGAACAGGCAAAGGCTACCCATGGCCGTGCTCGGTGTCGCATGCACCGAGCCTCGACCACGTTATCGATCGGCGGTGGCCCCCACCTTTCGCGGCACGCGATCTAGCCGTGAGCGGCCGGAACAGGAGCCGGAGCGACCCGCCGTACCTGCCGCGCCAGTAGGTACGCCGCGATAACGGCCGGAATGTTCATCAGCACCCCGTACACCGCGGGCGGCACCGCCATCTGCGAATTGTGTAGCACGCTGGAGGCGACCGCGATGGCCAATGCGCCGTTGTGAATACCGATCTCCATCGCGGAGGCGATCGCCTGATCGGGCTGTACAGCGAATACGCGCGGCACGGTGTAGCCGATGACGAAGCTCAGCGTCGAAAGCAGCAGGCTGAGGGTGGCGAGCTTGCCGATGTTCTCGGTCAGCGTATCGAATTCGCGCCCCACCGCCGCCACCACGACCAACAGCAGCACCACCGCCGAGACGATCTTCACGTTCTTGCGCATCCGCTGCGCCCACGTGGTGAACCGGCGATGTACCCACATCCCGAGCGCGACCGGAACCAGCACGATCGCGAAGACCTGGATGAACTTATCCGGCCGCAGCCCGATCGTGGCGTCGTCGTCCATGAACAGTGTGAAGGCCAGTGTGACCACCAGCGGCAGGGTGAAGACCGCGAGGATCGAATTGATCGCGGTCAGCGTGATATTCAAGGCCACATTGCCACCGGCGATATGGCTGAACAGATTCGCCGACGGACCGCCGGGGGATGCGACGAGCAACATCACACCCACGGCCAGCGCACCCTCGAGCCGGAACAGGTAGACCAGACCGAGGCAGATGGCGGGCAGCACCACCATCTGACACACCAGCGCGACCACCGCCGCCTTGGGATATCGAAGTACCCTCGCGAAGTCGTCGACGGTCAAGGTCAACCCGAGACCGAACATCACCAGCGCCAGGGCCAGCGGTAGGAATATTGCGAAAATCGTTGAACCCATGCAGATCTCCTCATCAGGACTCGGTCCGGTGTCGACGTTATCGACTCACCGGCGGCGCGGCGACCCCAGCCTTGGGAGCCCGGCCTCAGCGTTAGCCGAACTCGACGATGCGATGATGGTGTGCGCTGCGCGATCGAGACACTCGTCGGACCTGAAGGGCTTTCCCTGGATGCAGACCTATCGGCTCGTATTGCTCACCCTCGGTACCGGACTCGCCTGTGTGACCGCCTGCGGATCGGGCGATGACGGCCCGGTGCCCGTATCCGGCGCGACCACTACGGTCGCGACCGTGTCGAGTGCCGCGCCGACGGCGAAATGCGGGGTCGACCTGGCCGCGCCGGTGATCGGCTCCGCGATTGCGACACTGCCCGCGGAGCCGATCACGAAGGCGCCGTGGGCCACTGATCCGGCGAGTTTCAGGGGCACCTTCGACCCGTGCGCAACACTGTCGGCCGTGATCATCACCGTGCAGGGCGCGACAGGCAGCTCACCTGAGCAAGTGCTGCTGTTCCACCAGGGCGACTTCGTCGGCGCGGCCACGCGAGACAGCCACGGCTTCACCGCCATGGACCCCGGCCGGACGACCCATGACACAGTCGGTGTGACCTATAAGACGCCCGGCAGTTGCAATGCCTGTCCGGACGGCACCATCACACCGGTCCAATTCCATTGGGATGGAAAGCAAGTCCAGATGATCGGGACGCCACCGAAATAGACGGTCAGACGGCCGTTCGGGTCCGGCGGAAGATCAGGTCCACGGCCGTGTTCAGCGCGGCCGCCGGATCGTCGGGCATGGTCGGGATGCGCCAGGCCACGATCTGATCGGGACGCACGAGTAGGGCGCCACCAGGGCAGAGGCCGACGGTGTCGGTCCAATCCTGGTTCAACTCATGGACTTCGAGCGGCAGCTGCTCGGCGGCGGTCTTCCAGGCGGTTCCCTCGGGTCCGACGAGCAGGACGCAGGTCGTGTCGACGAGGTCGAGGCTGGAGCGGCCGTCGGACAGCCAGCGGTGGGGCAGGCGGGTGCCGGGTTGGCCGGTGATATCGAGGTGCGCCATGGTGTTCGGGCTGCCGTCGTCGATCACCGCGCCCGTGTGATAGCGGTTGCCGAGGATCATGGCGATCGGGTCGGCGAGCGGGGTGGCGTCCTTGGATTCGCGATTCATGGTGCGCAGGTTGGCGGTCCGAATGCTCGACTGGTCGGCGATGTACCAGCCGACCGGGCGGCGTTCCTCGTGGTAGGTGTCCAGTAAAGCCGGATCCGCGCCGCGCAGGACGGCCGCCAGCTTCCAGGCGAGGTTGTGTACGTCCTCGATGCCGGTATTGGCGCCGGCGGCGGCGAAGGGCGGCATGACGTGGGCGGCGTCACCGGCCAGAAAGATTCGGTCCGCACGGTAGCGCTCGGCGACGAACATCCCTGGCTCCCACGGCAATATGCTGAGCACGTCGATGGCGATTTCAGGAAGGCCGATGGCCGCTCGCAATACGCTCGGCCATTCATCGACGGGACGGTCGATACCATCGGCCGTGGTGAAGATCCACCGGTATGACCCGTCGATCGAGGCGAAAGCCCCCGGCGCGTCGGTGTTCTCGATCTGACAGAGGTTGAATTCGCGTCCGCGCACCAACTCCGCCAGATCGGCGTGGAAATAGATGTTGACGGCCCGGCCGAGCGTGCCGCGACCGTCGCGCGGGATGCCGAGCCGTTCGCGGATCGGGCTGGCGGCGCCGTCGGCGGCGATCATATAGTCCGCGCGCAGCCGGTCAACGGTGCGGTCGGCGCCGATCGTGGCCACGATGCCGTCGGGTTCGGTTGTGAAGTCGGTGAGTTCGACGCCGAACCGCACATCGCAGCCGCGGGCGATGGCGATGCGGCGCAGCACCGGTTCCAACAGATCCTGGGCGCACAGGCATGCGGTGACCGGGGTGATGGTGGACCAGTCGGGGACACCGCCGGGCAATGTGAAGGGGATGCGGGTGGCCTGAGCGAGCGTCGGCCCGGCCGCGAAATGCTGGTACTCCGCGAGATCGCGGGCCGCGTCCATGACCTCGTCGGCGATGCCGAGCTGACGGAACAGCTCCATGGTGCGGATATTGATGCGTCGGGCCTTGGGCTGCGGTGAAGTGGTCGGCCTGCGTTCGACCAGCACGGTTGCCACGCCCTGCTGCCGCAGGAACAGTGCGGCCGAGAGCCCGACGAGCCCGCCGCCGACAATCAGAACACGAGGTTCGTGTACGTTGTACATCATGTGTACTTTGTACACGAATGGTTGAATGCCCGGCAAGGAGGTGGCATGAACGAGGAGTCGTCGCCCGGACCGTTGATCTGGTCGCTGCCGGAACCGCCGGGGCGACCGACCACGACATTGAGCCGGGCGAGCATCCTGCGCGCGGCGCTGACGGTGGCCGACACCGAGGGCGCACGGGCGCTGACCATGCGCCGGATCGCCACGGCGGTCGGTGCGTCGACACCGATGTCGCTGTACCGCTACGTCGGCAGCAAAGATGGTCTGGTCGACCTGATGATCGATACCGTCTACGGCGAAATTCCGCTACCCGCAACGCCTTCGGAGCATTGGCGCACGGCACTCGAAGAGCTCGCGCTGGCCACCTGGTCGGTGATCCAGCGTCACCTCTGGTTCGGCGAACTGGTACACACCCGACCACCGCTGGGGCCGAATGCGCTGCGCTACTTCGACTTCCGCTTCGCCCTACTCGAGCCATTGGACATTGCCGCCGACGACATGACCCTGATCACCGCCGCCGTCGACGGCCACCTCATCGGCGCCGCTCTGCAGCTCGCCGAGGAGAACCGCATGCGGACCCGCTCCGGCCTGCACACCGACGACGAACTGGCCGCTGCCGCACAACCGATCCTGGCGCCGATCCTCGCGGACGGCCGCTACCCCGCCTTCGCCCGCTGGCTCGCGGCCCGTACCACCGCGGGCGGCACCGACCCCGTTCACTGGACCCTCACCTGCCTGCTCGACGGCATCGCGGACCGCCTGGGATTGCCGAAATAGCCGATGCCGTCGATCAGCTCTCGGCATCGAGCGGGACATACCGCACCAGGATGTTGTCGGAGTCGTCGAAGGTCCGAGTTTCGACGCGCCGCAGGGCCGGGTGGTCACCGGTGAAGATCGGCGTGCCCGCACCCAGTGTGGTCGAGCCGACAACCAGCTGGAGTTCATCGACCAGTCCGTGTTTCAGCAGGTCGTTCCACAGGATGCGACTGGCGAAGACGACGATATCGCCGCCGCGTTCCTGCTTCAGCTCGGCGATCGTCGCATAGGCATCGGCGCGGGGGATGATCCGGGTGTTGGCGGCCCACGGGTGGTCCGCGGCCGGAAGCTCCGCGTGGTCGGAGACCACGAGCTTGTCGATGACGTTGTAGCGCTTCGAGAATTCGCGGTTGGTGGCCGAGAAGCCGCAGTCGTGCTCGACGGTCGGCCAGAAGCCGCTGAACATCGTGTAGGACGTGCCGCTGAGCAGGACGATTTCCGCGCTCCGGATCCGCTCGAGGTTGGTGCGGTCGAATGATTGGTCCAGCGGCAGGGCCATGACATTGCCGCCAGGTCCTTCGTAGTAGCCGTCCAGGGACATGATGTTGACGGCGATGAGCTTGCGCATCGTTTCGGTCCTCTCGGTCGATCACGCCCCGATGGCGTGTACCCAGGAGTCGGAACGGGGTACGGCGTCACGACATAGATCGACTCGGGGATCGGTCACGGTTCGGTAGCGCCCGTATTCGGCGAACCGCATAGAGCGCACCTGACGGGATATTCGCCAGTTGATTGCTAAGGTCTCTGCGCGTCAATTGGGAGTGACCTTGTCCGCATGCTGCATACCAGTCCAGAAAGGGTCAATAGTTGTCGGGGCAGGGAGTGATATCAGCACTTATTCGTTCGGCTCGGTTGGCGACCGCCGCTGCCGCAGTGGTTGCGCTGACATGGAGCGGCGGTGGCTCCGCGACTGCTGAGCAAACGAATGATGGTGCTCCCGCTCAGCGCTGGACCGCGATGCACGACGGGCCGCAGCAGTATGCCGACGTTCATGTCGACTGGGATGTCCCGATTCGAATGAGTGATGGCGTCGTACTCAAGGCCAATGTGTATCGGCCTGTCGACTCGACGAACGCGGTGGTGAACACGCCGCTGCCAACGATCGTGAACCTCACGCCGTATACGAAACTCGTGACCAACCTGATCGATACGGCGCTGGCCACCCCGGGCTTGCAGTCCTTCACCATGGATCTGGTCCGGCGGATCAATCTGTCCGGCACCCCGTTCAGTGGGTTCGGCGAGCTCGCGCACGCACTCGACGGCGGTACCCTCCAGACCATCCTCGGCATCGACCGGAATCTGATCCGCAGCGGGTACACGCTGGTGGTGGCCGATGTACGCGGCACCGGATTCTCGCAGGGCCAGTGGAACACCCTCGGCATGCGTGAACAATTGGATACCCGCGAGGTGATCCGATGGGCCGCGGCCCAGCCGTGGTCCAACGGTGCGGTCGCGATGAGCGGCGGCTCATATGCGGGCATCAATCAGCTGCGCGCGGCCGAAGACCCCCCTGCCGAACTGAAGGCCATCTTCCCCGTGGAGGCGGGCAGCGATCTGATGCGCGATGTCGTCGCGCCGGGTGGCGGTGTAGGCACGACCTTCCTGCCGATGTGGCTCAGCAATGTGAACCAGACCAAAGCGATCCCGGACGTGCAGTCGATGCTCAACGGCACCTTCGACTGGAAATGGCTGCAGTCCAGGTTGGCCGATCCGTCGACGAATACCGATCTGCTGGCCCAGGCGCTGCTCACCCCGTCCCTGGACCGGGTGCCAACGGCGCTGGCCTCCGCACTCGATGAGCGCAGTGATTTCCGGCAGGGGATTCTGGGGCATCCGGAGCGAATTACGGTGCCCACCTTCGTATATGGCGGCTGGCACGACATCTTCGCCAATAGCGCGGCCAAACTCTACGACGCGATCCCGTTGCCCGCGGCGAAGAAGCAGCTGGTGATCGGCGATACCTACCATGCGAATCCGGGTGCGGGCACGGGTTCGCCCGGTGCGCCGCCGCGGTTGGATGTGCTGCAGCGAGTGTGGTTCGACAAGTGGCTCAAGGGCATCGACAACGGTGTCGCAGACTTCGGGCCGGTCACGCTGTGGGAGCAGGGTTCGGGCTGGAAGACCATGAAGCAGTTCCCGGAATCGGGTGTCACTCATCGTCGTGTCTACCTGTCCGCGGCGTCGAGCGATTCCGCCGACCATGCGGTGCACGACGGATCACTTGCGGCGACGCAGCCGCCCGATCGCATCGCGCTGCAGGTGGCGCCGGGCGTGACCACCGTATGCTCGCGCGATGCCGCCCAGGGGTCCGCAGGAATCGCCGCGCCGTTCGACGTCTGCGCCAAGGACTCCCGTATCGCCGAAGGTAACGCGCTGACCTTCACCAGTAAGGCGGTGACCGAGCCGACGGTGATTTCCGGTCCGATCAATGTGCATCTCAACGCGGTTCACGATGCGAAGGACGGGTACTGGAGCGTCACCGTGAACGACGTCGCGCCCGACGGCACGTCGACCGTGCTGAGCACCGGACAGCTCACCGCATCCATGCGCGCGGTGGACGAGGTCAAGAGTGCGCGCTCGGCGAACGGCGATTACACCGCACCGTTCAACCCGATCACCCTGGACAGCCTGCTGCCGGTCGAGCCGGGAAAGCCGGTGACGCTGGATATCGCGGTGATCCCGACCCAGGCCGTGCTGCAACCCGAGCACCGGCTGCGCGTGGACGTCTTCGCCGCGAACCCGCCGAAGGCCTTGGCCTTTCGGCCCCTGCTCAACAACACCGAATTCAAAACCCAATACCTGCGACTCGATCCGGACGCCCCGAGCTTCGTCAACCTGCCGACCAACCGGCCCATCGGCTGATCCGCGATCCGAACCGTTGTCGGAACACGCGCAGCAGCGGTCGGGCTCGCAGACCAGCCGCCAGCGCCCGAAACCCAGGTCCGCGGTTCTGCTTTCGAGTTGGTCGAAATGCGGCCGAAGACTTGACTCGAACGGGATGGCCCAGTTATTCTATAAATGGGAAGCAATTCGGCGGGGTTCTGGCGTGGGCAAACAATTTCGATTTCGCACTCGACATCCGGTAGGTACGAGTGTAATTTTGGACGTTGCGCCGGCTGCCTCCCGTCCACCTCACGAACCAATCGCTGTAAACGTCACCCGATGCGGTGGTGTTTCTTGGCGTGGTGCGCGAGTTTCGTTCGGGTGCGCATCCGGGGCGAAATTCGTCAGTAGACAAGCGATGATCGCGCATTGCCGCGATCCGCGTGAGGGGAAGGACGCACCTTGTCAGTATCGAGCCGGACGGTCGCCGACAAAGACCAGGTAGTCGCCGGTGTGCCGGGCGCACCGAAGCGGATTTCCTTCGCCAGGATCCGGGAACCGCTCGAAGTGCCCGGCTTGCTGGATGTGCAGACCGATTCGTTCGCATGGTTGCTCGGCACACCGGAATGGAAGGCCCGCGGCCAGCAGAACCCGACCGGTGGTCTGGAGGAAATTCTCGAGGAGTTGTCGCCGATCGAGGATTTCTCCGGGTCGATGTCCCTGTCTTTCTCGGATCCTCGTTTCGAGGAGGTCAAGGCCTCCATCGACGAGTGCAAAGACAAGGATATGACCTACGCGGCGCCGTTGTTCGTCACCGCGGAGTTCATCAACAACAACACCGGTGAGATCAAGAGCCAGACGGTCTTCATGGGTGATTTCCCGATGATGACCGATAAGGGCACGTTCATCGTCAACGGGACCGAGCGCGTCGTGGTTTCGCAGCTGGTGCGTTCGCCGGGTGTGTACTTCGATCACACCGTCGACAAGGCCACGGAGAAGAATCTGCACAGTGTGCGGGTCATTCCGTCGCGTGGTGCGTGGCTGGAGTTCGACGTCGACAAGCGGGACACCGTTGGTGTTCGTATCGACCGCAAGCGCCGTCAGCCCGTGACGGTCTTCCTCAAGGCGCTCGGCTGGAGCCACGAACGGATCACCCACCGTTTCGGCTTCTCTGAGGTCATGATGTCGACCCTGGAGAAGGACAACACCGCCGGTCAGGACGAGGCGCTGCTCGACATTCATCGCAAGCTGCGCCCGGGTGAGCCGCCGACCAAGGAGTCCGCGCAGACCCTGCTGGAGAACCTGTTCTTCAAGGAGAAGCGCTACGACCTGGCACGCGTCGGTCGCTACAAGATGAACAAAAAGCTCGGCATCGGCACCACGTCGGAAACAGTGCTGACCGAGGAGGATCTGATCGCCATCCTCGAATACCTGGTGCGCTTGCACGCGGGTGATAAGACCATGGCGGTGCACGGTGGTGTCGAAGTTCCGGTCGGCGTCGATGACATCGACCATTTCGGCAACCGTCGCCTGCGTGTCGTCGGCGAGCTGATCCAGAACCAGATCCGGATCGGCCTATCGCGCATGGAACGTGTCGTACGTGAGCGGATGACCACTCAGGATGTCGAGGCGATCACGCCGCAGACCCTGATCAACATCCGCCCGGTCACCGCCGCGATCAAGGAATTCTTCGGAACCTCGCAGCAGTCGGTGTTCATGGACCAGAACAACCCGCTCTCGGGTCTTACCAATAAGCGCCGCCTCTCGGCGCTGGGCCCGGGTGGTCTGTCCCGTGAGCGCGCCAGCCTCGAAGTGCGCGATGTACACCACAGCCACTATGGCCGCATGTGCCCGATCGAGACCCCGGAAGGCCCGAATATCGGACTGATCGGCTATCTGTCGGTATACGCGCGGGTCAACCCGTTCGGCTTCATCGAGACGCCGTACCGCAAGGTCGTCGGCGGCAAGGTTACCGACGAGGTGGAGTACCTCACCGCGGATGAAGAGGAGCGGTTCGTCCGCGCGCAGGCCAATTCGCTGATCGACGCGGACGGAAACCTTGTGGAGGACAAGGTTCTCGTACGACGATTCGGCGAGGAAGTCGAGTCCGTCTCGCCCGCCGAGGTCGACTACATGGATGTTTCGCCGCGCCAGATGGTTTCGGTCGCGACCGCGATGATTCCGTTCCTCGAGCACGACGACGCCAACCGTGCCCTCATGGGTGCGAACATGCAGCGTCAGGCCGTGCCGCTGATCCATTCCGAGTCCCCGATCGTGGGTACCGGTATGGAGCTGCGCGCCGCCATCGACTCGGGCGATGTCGTCGTCAGTGCGAAAGCCGGTGTGGTCGAGGATGTTTCGGCCGACTACATCACCGTGATGGCGGACGACGGTACTCGTAAGAGCTACCGGCTGCGTAAGTTCTCCCGCTCCAACCAGGGCAACTGCGTCAACGAACGCCCCATCGTGGACGAGGGGCAAACCGTGGCGGCCGGACAGGTCCTCGCCGACGGTCCGTGCACCGAGAACGGTGAGATGGCACTGGGTAAGAACCTGCTCGTGGCGATCATGCCGTGGGAGGGCCACAACTACGAGGACGCGATCATCGTGTCGCAGCGCCTCGTGGAGGAGGATGTGCTGACCTCGATCCATATCGAGGAGCACGAGGTCGACGCCCGCGACACCAAACTCGGCGCGGAGGAGATCACCCGCGACATTCCCAATGTCTCCGACGAGGTCCTCGCCGATCTCGACGAGCGCGGCATCATCCGCATCGGCGCCGAGGTACGGCACGGCGACATCCTGGTCGGCAAGGTCACCCCGAAGGGTGAGACCGAGCTGACCCCCGAGGAGCGGCTGCTGCGCGCGATCTTCGGTGAGAAGGCGCGCGAAGTACGCGACACCTCACTGAAGGTGCCGCACGGCCAATCCGGCAAGGTCATCGGTATCCGCGTGTTCTCACGTGAGGACGACGACGATCTGCCTCCGGGCGTCAACGAGTTGGTCCGGGTGTATGTGGCGCAGAAGCGCAAGATCCAGGACGGCGATAAGCTCGCCGGTCGCCACGGCAACAAGGGTGTTATCGGCAAGATCCTCCCGAGCGAGGACATGCCGTTCATGTCCGATGGCACTCCGGTGGACATCATCCTGAACACTCACGGTGTGCCGCGTCGTATGAATATCGGCCAGATCCTGGAGACCCACCTCGGGTGGATCGGCAAGGCGGGCTGGGAGATTCAGGGCACGCCCGACTGGGCGACGACACTGCCGCAGGAGATGCGGGCCGCGCCAGCGGACAGCAATATCGCCACCCCGGTGTTCGACGGCGCCCGCGAAGCCGAACTCAGCGGCCTGCTCGGCTGCACGCTGCCCAATCGCGACGGCGAGGTGATGGTCGGTGCGGACGGGAAGGCGACCTTGTTCGACGGCCGTTCCGGTGAGCCTTTCCCGTACCCGGTCGCGGTCGGCTACATGTACATCCTGAAGCTGCACCACCTGGTCGACGACAAGATCCACGCCCGCTCGACCGGTCCGTACTCGATGATCACCCAGCAGCCGCTCGGTGGTAAGGCGCAGTTCGGTGGTCAGCGCTTCGGTGAAATGGAGTGCTGGGCCATGCAGGCCTACGGCGCGGCCTACACGCTGCAGGAACTGCTCACCATCAAATCCGACGACATAGCGGGCCGCGTCAAGGTGTACGAGGCGATCGTCAAGGGCGAGAACATTCCGGAGCCGGGCATTCCGGAATCGTTCAAGGTGCTCCTCAAGGAACTCCAGTCACTGTGCCTCAATGTCGAGGTGCTCTCCGCCGAAGGCGCCGCGATCGAAATGCGCGATGTCGATGACGATGAGATCGATCGGGCGGCCGCCAACCTGGGAATCAACCTGTCCCGCACCGAATCTGCCACCGTGGACGATCTGTAGCGGCCTCGCGGCCGATGGCGGCGGCGCGGACAGTTACCCGAGATTGATCTTGTGGGTGGACGCGGTGCGCCGCCGCCTATCATTGGCCCGTGGTTGGCGCGGTCGAATCGGAATCCGATCTACGGAAGGCACCGCCGAGGTCGATATTCGCCCAGCGCCTGATGAGCCTGTTCGAGGCCGCGGGCAATCCGACGCTGCGGCAGGTGGCCACCGCGGCCGAGGCGCGGATGAAGGCCACACGCGGATCGGCCAGGGGGAGTGCGGCATCGCTGCAGCGGATCAGTGACTGGCGCTCGGGTCGCAATGTGCCCGCGCAATTCGAGACGCTGCTGCCGATCCTGCTCACCCTGATCGACCTGAGCAAGAAGTCGGCCGCGTCGGTGGACCGTGTCCTGGTGGATCTGCCGCAGTGGCGGCGGCTGTGGCAGGCGGCCGTCACCTGGAAACCCGAGACCGATCCGGCCACCGCGGTCTGCCCTTATCGGGGTTTGACCGCCTATCAATCCGATGACGCCGCATGGTTTTTCGGCCGCGCCCGCGCCACCACCGAATTCAGCGAGTCGACGCTGAGCACGCTCGACGCGGGGACCGGAGGCGGCATCGTCGCCCTCGTCGGCGCGTCGGGTGCGGGCAAATCCTCCTTGCTGCACGCGGGTGTGATCCCTGCGGTCCGCAAGGTCGAAAAGGATTGGCAGATAGCGACTCTCACCCCTGGCGCACGCCCACTGGCCGCGCTGACCGAGGCTGTGGGGGATACCTGGGCGATCGGCGAATACGGTGTCCTGATCGTGGACCAGTTCGAGGAGCTGTTCACCGCCTGCCAGGACGAACAGGAACGCGAGGATTTCCTGACCGCGCTTGCGGCACTGGCGGGGCCGCACGAAAAGCGTTGGGTCACTGTCGTCTTGGCCGTCCGCGCCGATTTCTACGCACCGTGCCTGGACTATCCGATCCTCGAGGACGTGCTGAACAGTCGCGGCTACGTGCTCGGCCCGATGCGCCTGAGCGAACTGTCCGAGGCCATCACCGGCCCGGCCGCTGCGGCGGGCCTCGAACTCGAGCCCGGACTGGTCGAGTTGGTGGTCACCGAACTGTGCGGTCTCGGCGATCATCAGAACCGGCGCAGCTATGATCCCGGCGCGCTACCGCTGCTATCCCATGTCATGGCGGCGACCTGGGAACATCGCGAACGACTCCGCCTGACCGTGGCCGGATACCGCAACGCGGGCGGGGTCACGGGTTCGGTCGCGGCGACGGCCGAACAGGCCTGGGCCGAACTCACCGTCACCCAGCAGATCGAGGCGAAATCGCTGCTGCTGAGCCTGGTCAGCGTCGGACCGGACGGCCACGACACCAGGCGTCGCGCGGCCCGCGCCGAATTGATCACCCGGGCAGTGGATTCCGAGGCCGCCGACGCGGTATTGGAGACGCTGGTGCGCGCCAGACTGGTCACCTCCGATGCCGACAGCGCCTACTTCACCCACGAAATCGTGCTGCGTGCCTGGCCCCGCCTGCGAGCCTGGATCGAGGAGGACCGCGTCGGCTATCTGGTGCGCCAACGCCTGGAAGCCGATGCGGCGGACTGGGTTTCCGCGGGCGGCGATCCGGCGCTGCTCTATCGCGGCACCCGGCTGGACACGGCGAAGGAGGCCGCGGACCGACATCCGGCCACCGAGACCGTGACCGAATTCCTCATCGCCGCACAGACTTCCCGAACCAAGTCGCGACGCTGGGCCGCCGCGACCCGCACGGTGCTGGCGCTGCTCGGCGTCGGAGTGCTGGTGCTCGGCATCGCTGCCTACGGCCAGGTCAGATTGAAGGACGAACAGCAGGACAATGCCCTGCTGTCGGCACTGCTGACCGAGTCCGAGAGTCTGCGCAGCACCGACCCCACCTTGTCGGCCCAACTCACCCTGGTCGCCCACCGCCTCGAACCCGATGATCCGGAAGTGAATTCGCGGCTGCTGAGCACACAGAACCTGCCACTGGCGACCCCTTTGTCCGGACATGCGGGCGCGGTCGACCAAGTCGCGTACCAGCCGGGCGGCGCGCTGCTCGCCTCGGCGGGTGCGGACCGTACCGTCCGACTCTGGGATCTCGCCGACCGCGCCCGTCCGCAGCCGATGGGTGCGCCGCTGAATTGCGACGGCGCGGCGACATCGGTGACATTCAGCCCCGACGGAAAACTCGTTGCGGCTGCCTGCGGCAACGCATTACAGCTGTGGAATGTCGAAGACCCGCGACATCCGGTCCCGGAGGCTCCGATCGGCGGCGGCGTGACCCAGGTGGCGTTCGGCCCCAGCGGACGGATCCTGGCGGCGGCCGACAACAATCACACCGTCACGCTGTGGAATCTGCGGAATCCGTCGACGCCGACGAAAATCGGTGCGCCACTGCCGATTCCGCAGCAGATCCGATCGATGGCATTCCATCCCAGGGGGTCCTGGCTCGCCGTCGTCTACGACGACGCGATCCAACTGGTGACCATCGGGGCCGCCCCGACACCGCTCGGTGCGCCGATCCCGATTCCGGCGCGGCCGGTGCGAGCGGTGGCGGTCAGCCCGGACGGTGCCACCCTGGCGGTCGGCAGTGGCGGCGATTCGGCGTGGACCGAGAACCGCGGCGATGCCACCGTCGGACTGTGGGATATCGCCGATCCGGCCCGACCGGTCTTACGCGGCTCGCTGCTCGCGGCCGCCAAATCAGCGGTGCGATCGCTCGCATTCGGCCCGGACGGGGACACGCTGGCGACCGGCAATCGCATAGGCGTGACGGTCTGGAATATCGCCGACCGCGCCGCACCGACGCCGCTGGGTGAACCGCTGCTGGCATCGTCGTCGCCGTGCCCCGAGGTCAGTTCCATGGTGGTCTGTCAGGACGCGCAGAATTCGCTGGCTTTCGGTCCGGACGGGCATACCGTCGCGGCCGCGGGTGCGCTCGGCGTGGTCCGGCTCTGGTCGCTGGCACCCGCCGTACTCGGTGGACGGCTCGGGTGGTTGCCGGTGCCGCCCGCATTCAGCGCCGAGGGCACCATGGTGACCGGCGCGATCGAAGGCCAGGTCGCCCTGTGGGATGTGCGTGACCGCGCTACGCTGCGCAAACTCGCCGACCTCGGACCGGGCCCCAGCGAGCTGTACGCGGCCGGAGCCTCGGTGAGTCGCGACGGGCGCACGGTGGCCTCGACCGTCGGAACGCCGCCTCGGGTCCTGCTGTACGACGTCAGTGATGCCGCGCATGCGCGGACGGTCGCGGAACTTCCCGACGTCTTCGCCGCGATGTTCAGTCCGGGCGGGCGTTATCTGTGGACCATCGCCCACGACACCGTCTGGTCGTTCCAGGTGTGGGATCTGGCCGATCGCGCACATCCGGTTCCGCTGGGGCGCCGGATGCCGCTGTCCACCGGGAGCGGGGGAGCGTTCGCCATGTATGGCGCGCGCGACGAGCTGATGGCCACGATGACCTCGGACCGAACCGATTCCGGCCAGGACCGATACGTGATCCGGCTCTGGGATCTGTCGAATCCGGCCGAACCGCGCGTGGTCAGCGAGATTCCGAGCGAATCGGCCAAACCGTTCGGCTGGATCGGCATTACGCCGGACGGTAAGACCCTGGTCAGTCTCGCCGCCGACACCTTGCAGGTCTGGGATATCACCGAGCCCGCCAGAGTGCGCAAACTCGGCGAGCCTGTCGCCACACACGGTTTGAACGTCTTATCGGTCGACTTCAGCGCGGACAGCGCGACGATGGCGACCTCGAGCGCGGATTCGACGGTGCGTCTGTGGGATTTCACCGACCGCGGCCATCCGAAACCGCTCGGCCACTCCATCACCGTGGCGAGCATGACGATGTGGCAGCTGGCCTTCGATCCGGCGGGCCGTTATCTGGTCGGCACCGGGAACGGCGTGATGAGCATGTGGGATCTGGATCCGCAGCACGCGATCGCGCGCATCTGTGATGTCGGCCGCGCGGTGCTGACTCGCGAGGTGTGGCAGGCGCATGTGCCGCAGATGGCCTATCGACCGCCCTGCTGATCAGAGTGCGCAGAAGGTTCGCACGGCGGCCTCGTCGAGTATGCGCGCGCCGGATGCGTCGTCGGCGAGCAGGTGGAATTCGTTCCCGGTGACCAGCACGATGCGGCTGCCGTCCTCGCTGGCGATGATCCGGTTGTTGTAGCCGAGTACCCGGCTGAGGTAGGCCCAGGCCGGGCCGCAGGGTGTCTGCGTATGCAGGACGCCGAGTCCGTAGCCGCTGTCGGTGTCCGGTATCGGCACGGTTGTGGTGAGTTCGGCCTGTTGTACGGGCGGCAGCAGGCGGCCGGAGTACAGGGCGCGGGCGAAGGTGGCGAAGTCGTCGAGGGTGGAGACCATCGCGCCGGCCGCACCGTAGATCTGTGGGCTGGCGACCGAGATATCGCGTTGCCAGGTGTAGCCGTGCAGCCAGTTACCGTGCAGATTCGGGTCGGTGACCGGAAAGGTGGTGTCGCGCAACTGTAGTGGTTCGGTGATGCGTTCGCGCACTTCATCGGCCGGGTGCCGGCCGGTGACAGCGGTGATCACCATACCGGCGACAACATAGTTGGTGTTGGCGTAGGAGTACCGCTCGCCCGGTGCTCCGACCCGACCCCGCTGCATCGCGATATCGACCAGTGTCTGGGGCGAGCGCGCGAGCGGTGGGTTGATCCCGGCGAAATAGGGCAGTGCGATCCGAGGATCGTCGGCGTACTCCGGCAGTCCCGAGGTGTGGTTGAGCAGTTGGCGGACGGTGATACCCGCACTGTCGGGCACCGCGCCGGGAATCCATCGGTCGATGGGGTCGTCGAGCGACAGCCGATATTCGGCTTCCAGTTGCAGCAGGACCACTGCCACAAACGCTTTCGTGAAACTGCCGATACGGAACTGCGCGGCCGGGTCGGCGAGGGTTGGGGTGGACAGCTCGCCGTAACCCGAATGCACATAACGCGTTTCGGAACCACGTCGGACCAACCCGATGACGCCGGGGAAGCCGTGCGCGACCGCGGCGTCGGCGCCTGCCTGCAGGAAATCGATTGGCTCATCGGCCCGTGCGGTGCCTGGCATTGCCAAGACGGTGAGCACAGCGGCGAGCAGCGCTCTGACCGAAGCCATCACCGAACCTCCCCTCCCGTGGCGTCCTGGCCTGTTCCGCGGCATCAAGTTACCGCAACCGGTCCGGTCCGACACACCGGCATTCCGGTCCGGAATTCCGGTCTGACCCCGTGAACTGCGTATATGCGTCACTCAGCGCACTGGCCGGTAGCTGCGCGACCGGGCCGCTGCATACCGTTCGGTCGTCGGCTTGCGCCGGCGAACCATCCGGAGATCGAGGTCCGGAATGGCGAGCGGGAATAGGAATCATGTCGGCCGGGCCATGTGGAGGGGAGTTCGGCGGGCTGACTCCTGTTCCCGCCGCAGGCCGCAGATCGCCACCAACGACACCGAAGGGGAATCCTTGAGCACGCCCAGCACCGTCTACCTCACCATTCCCTCCGGTCGGTATCGGCTCGCGGGTATGGGAACCAGGCTGGGCGCGCGGCTCATCGACACTGTCATCGTTGGCATTCCGATCGGCATCGTCGCGGCGGTCGTCGTCGTGAACGCGGACTCATCGAGCGAATTCGCCACCGAGGCCGAGTCCGGCCTCGGCGTCGGCACGGCACTGTCGGTCGTGTTGCTCGGCTTGGTCGCCAGCATCGCCTACGAGGTCGGTTTGACCGCGACCCAGGGCGCGACCTTCGGCAAAAAGGCGCTCGGCATCCGGATCGTGCGCACCGATACCGCGGCCGCGCCGGGCGAAGGCATCGGCGGTGCGGCCGCCTGTACCCGCTGGGCCACCCTCGTCCTGCCGAGCGTGGTGTGCGGTATCTGGGGCGTGCTCTGTGTGTTGTCGCCCTACTTCGACACGGTCGCCCGTCAGGGCTGGCACGACAAGGCCGCGAAGACCTTTGTCCTCGCGGCGTCCTAGCGCGGGCCCGCGGGGTGCGCGGGCTAGTGTCGGAGCTCGAGGAGCCGTCGGCGTGTGCCCGGCCGAATGAGTGCGGAGGTCCAGTGCGGGCAGCATCGCGTAGCGATTCGATGAGCGGTGGTGCCGGGTGACGGGTGGGCCCGAACGGTCGGTAGCACCGGTCATCGTCGTGATGGGTGTCTCCGGATGCGGAAAGTCCACGGTCGGTGCGTTGCTGGCCGAGACGCTGCACGTCGAATACGCCGAGGGGGATGCTTTTCATCCGGTCGCGAATATCGCGAAGATGGCGGCCGGCGTGCCGCTGACGGATTCGGATCGCGCGCCGTGGCTCGACATCGTGGCGGACTGGCTGGGGGAGCGGCAGCAACGCGGCGGCGTGGTCAGCTGCTCGGCGCTCAAGCGGAGTTACCGCGATCGGCTGCGCGCGGCAGCGCCGGGGGCGTTCTTCGTTCATCTGGCCGCATCGCGTGCGGAGCTGGCCCGCCGGATGGACGAGCGCCGTGGCCATTTCATGCCGTCGACCCTGCTCGATTCGCAGCTGGCGGCGTTGCAGCCGTTGGCATCCGAGGAGTTCGGCGTCACGGTCGACGCGACGAGGGATCCCGCCGAACTGGTCCGCGAAGCGGTCACGGCATGGGAGTCGACCTAGCTCACATCCGGTCGGAGTGCGTGCGGTTGCGCGCGACGCGCGTCGCGGCCAGCCAGGCGATGCCGATGATGAGCAGTGGGGTGATCAGCAGTAACGGTACCGTCGCCGCACCCATGATCGGATGCAGCCAGCCTGCGATGGTGTCGCATATGGCGTCGATCAGCGCACGAGCCAACTCCGCCACTGGAGAGTGCTCGTCGGGCCCGGTGCTGGCGTCGTCCGGCCATCGATTCACGGCCAATACCCTACGACATCGGACCGGCCTGTCCCGCATTTCCGCAGGAGGACACTCAGCAACCTCTCAGCGCCGGTCTGTAATCGTGATGGGATGACGAATCGCCACGCGCCGCCGCTCCCCGTTCCGGTCTGGGGTGTTGCGGTGCTGGCCGCGGTGGTCGTCGGCATCACCGTCAGCGTCCTCGGCCACGACGGTGTCACCGCGATAGACCGGCCGGGAACCGATTGGATCGTGCAGCACCGTGCCGCAGTGCTGACGCCGGTCGCCATCGGGATCAGCGACCTGGGCGGCACCCTGCCGATGACGGCGCTGGCGATAGTCCTGTGTCTCGGGCTCGCCTGGCGTCGACGGTGGGCGGAGGCGGTGCTGGTCGGTATCGCCACCGGGGGTGCGGGAGTGCTCGTCGTGGTCGGCAAGCACCTCGTCGGCCGCAGTCGCCCGCCCGCGGCCGACCATCTGGTCACCGAGACCAATCAGGCATTTCCGTCCGGGCACAGCCTCGGTTCGATCGTGGTGATCGGAGTCCTTGCCGCGGTGCTGCTTTCGCGACTGGTTCGCCCGGCAGCGCGCCGGATCGCGGTCAGTGTCGCAGCCGTATTCGTGGTGGCCGTTGGCCTTTCCCGATGGTATCTGGGTGTGCATTGGCCAACCGATATCCTCGG
This sequence comes from Nocardia sp. CA-107356, assembly GCF_050946365.1. Classification (NCBI taxonomy): domain Bacteria; kingdom Bacillati; phylum Actinomycetota; class Actinomycetes; order Mycobacteriales; family Nocardiaceae; genus Nocardia; species Nocardia sp. CA-107356. The sequence goes on from NZ_CP191992.1 coordinate 3,573,605, forward strand.
CGGCTGGTGTATCGGCGCGCTGTGGCTCGCGTTCTGTCTGGCGGCGTACCGGACCCTATCTACCGGATAGGGCCGGTGCCGTGCAGGTGGCTTCGGAAACATTGGGGATGCAGACGCCCGCAGCCTCGGACAACAGCAGCGCTCCGCCGACCAGTGCGGCGACGGCGACGGCACCGAAGACGAACACCCAGAGCAGCGCGGGGATATGAGTGAGCCGGGCGAGCTGATCGGCATCGGAGTCCGCGCCCTGTGGCATGTTCCAGCGCCGGACCCGCCCACGCTGTAGTTCGATGACCGGCCGGGTGCCCGCCAGCAGCAGGAACCATGCGCCGAGATACGCGAAACCCGCTTGCACCGTATCGGTTCCGAACCAGGACACGGCGAAGACAATGGCGCCCAAGCCGAAAACCGTCAGCAGTCCGTAGACGTTGCGCACCTTGATCAGCACGGCGACGAGCAGGGCGATCGCGGTCCAGAGCATCAGCGTGATGCGGTTGGCACCCAACAGTGCGGCGAAGCCGAGACCGAGCAGCGGTGGCGACGGATAGCCCGCCATCGCGGTGAGAATCATGCCGAGGCCGTAGGGTTTTCCGCTCGACACCGTCAGGCCGGAGGTGTCGGAGTGCAGGGTGATGCTGTTGAGTCGGCGACCGGTCAGCAGCGCGGTGAGCGCATGACCGCCCTCGTGCGCGATGGTGACCACATTGCGGGTCACCCGCCACACTGGGCTGTATCCGACCAGAATCAACGCCGCTGCCGCCGTCGCGAGAACCAACCACCACGGTGGTGCTGCCTGGGTTGTGGTGAGCCGGTCCGCGATGGACGCGCCGTGCTCGACGAATTCCGCTGTTTGCACCGCCGCACCTTATCCGGCCGCGGCGAGCTTCGCTGTGTCGTCGCGAGCGGGGTCAGTTGGTGACGATCTCGCCGCGGATCGCCGATTGGCGGGCGGCGTCGAGCAGTCGCAGCGTGGTGACGGCATCGCGCGGGTCGACCGGGACGGGTGCGCCGTCGAGGATCGCGGCCGCCATGCCGGAATAGAACGCGGGATAGTCGCCCGCGAGCGTCGGGATGGGTTCGACAGCGGGTTCCGCGCCCAATACGCCCCATTGTTCGGGTTCGACTGTGCCCCAGGGCTCCGCACCGTCATCGGGTCGGCGGCCCGAACGCAGCGCCTGCTCCTGCGGGTCCAATCCATAGCTGAGATAACCGGCTTCGGAACCGAGCACCCGAAAGCGCGGCCCCAGCTGCGGTGTTACCGCGCTCATCCATAAATGTGACCGCACGCCCGAAGCGTGGGTGAGTGCGACGAAGGCATCGTCATCGGTCTGGATGCCGGGCCGTCGCCGATCCAACTCGCCGTACACCGAGCGCACCGGACCGAAGAGCGTGACCGCCTGGTCGATCAGATGGCTGCCCAGGTCGAACAGCAGTCCGGCGCCCTCGTCGGCGGAACCGACTTCGCGCCAGCCGCCCTTCGGCACCGGCCGCCACCGCTCGAACCGGGATTCGAACCGCCGCACCTCGCCGAGCCGCCCATCGTCGATGAGTCGCCGCACCGTCAGGAAATCGCCATCCCAGCGCCGATTCTGGAAAACCGACAATGCCACGCCGGCGCGCTCGGCCCGCGCTATCAGATCCTCGCCCTCGGCCACGCTCACCGCGAACGGCTTGTCGACCACCACCGGCAATCCGACGTCCAGCGCCCGCCCCGCCAGCGGCGCGTGTGTCCGATTAGGGGTCGCGACGACCACGAGATCGATACCAGCGATATCGGCGAACAATGCGTCCGCACTCGCCACCACCCGCACCCCGGGATGTTCGCGCCGCGCCTGCTCGGCCCGCTCGGCCGACCCCGTGACCACCGCCGCCACCCGCATGCGCGGCTGCGCGGCGATCAACGGCGCATGAAAGACCGATCCGGCCAACCCGTATCCGACAATCGCGACCTGCAGGCTGCTCATCGTTGCGACGCTACCGTGCCCGCCGCGAGATGTACGGCGAGCAAGGATGAGCCGCACCGACTTCGCTGATGGGATGATCGGTTGCTTCGTTCGGTTCTATCGTGAGAAGCATGCTCGATGATGTGGATATCGATTGGACAGCGAGCAGTCGACTCACATCGTTCGTTGACGTGTGCACATTGTTCGATCGGGTGTTTGCGGAGCCGCCCTACCGCTGGGGTCAGGTCCAGTCAGAGCGGCATCGCACGGTGTTGGCATCGCGTGCCGAAGAACCCGGCTTCATGTTGGTCGTAGCTCGTGTAGCGAACTGTGTCGTGGGAGCCGCGTACGGGTTTCCCGCCGACGGTCGGTGGTGGCAGGACGTTCATCCTGCGAGCGCCGCCGAGTCGGACACATTCACAGTCAGCGGGTTAGCGGTGCACCAGGATTGGCGTCGACTCGGCCTCGGCCGCAGCATGCTCGAGCAACTTCTCGACGGCTGTGGCAAGGCTCGGGCCGCCGTCGCTGTGCTGCCGAACGCTATTGGGGCGCAACGCTTCTACTCAAACCTCGGGTGGCAAGTCATCGGACGGAAACACTTGTCTCCAACCTCGCCATTCGAATTCCTGGAGATTTACTCGGTCATGCTGGACAATTTGTAGTCGGTCAGAAGGTTATCCAGTTCCTTGACTTCGGCTGCATCAGCCCAATTATTCAGGCTCGACCGCACTTGTCGAAGACTCTTGGCGAGCCGAGCTGAACGGTTCGCAGAAGCATGCACTGCGGCTCGTCCGAGGTTAGCGACAGCCTCGTCGATATTGCCCAATGCCACCTGAGCCCGACCCAGATCGAGCATGGAGAAAGTGTGGTCGCGAATGAATGAGCTGTCGGTTAGCGCCATTGATTCCTTCGCGGATTCTTCCGCCTTGCGGGCATCTCCAAGTTGGAGGTAGCAATGGCTGTGCGCGGCCGCACTGAGTGTTGGACTGTAAAAGTAGGCGAGCGATTCGGTGCGATCGTGATCGGGAACGTGTGTCATTGCGGCATTGATCTCCAGCGCAGCCAGGCAGGCACGCTTTGCGCCCATGCCAGCGTAGGCGCGTGCGGCCATCTCGGCGGTGTCAGCACGGAGTAGATGATCATCGCTTTGTACGGCCCAGTGCATCGCAGCAGCGGCGTAATCCACCGCCACTCGATTTTGTCCTTGCCAGACGGCCAGATGACACATGTGCGAAAGAACGAACACACCCATGTTCAAGTCCTCGGCCTCATGAGCGGCGATCCTCGCCTTCTCGTACAGCCGGCTAGCGGAAGCGAAATCTCCGAGATCGAAATGGAGCCACCCGGCGAATCGGCACAGATCCGCGTACAAGCTGATCAGGCGTGACCGTAACCGCGCTGGACAGTCACCAATTACCGAATCAACGAGACTTGCCTGCGCGAGAACGGTCCCGACTACCGCCGCGGCTCCGAGTGCGTCATCCTGCCGCTTCGCGGAATCTAATACAATTTCGATGCTCGAAATCAGGCGCTCATCTACTCGCGATTGCGGCGGCTTGACGCCGACTGCGGCGGCCAGCGCTCCGACTCCGATACCAGTGACTACGGTGCGACGTGGGAGTGACACGAGGACGACCTCTCCAGCGGCGGTCCGGGCGGGCACCCAGACGTGATCGGCTTCATCGGCACCCAGCGTGGCCGGTGAGAGCTGACGGAGGGTGTCATTCGCCAGCGTAACTGTTCTGGGCGGTCTGGGATCGAGTTCGTCGGGGCTGTCGGGGTGAGCGCCTAGTGCCCTCTCGAACCTCGCCGCAACGCATTTGGGTGCGTCGGTGAGTGTCTGATCCAGGAGTCGTCTACTCGACGGGCGGAGGGTCGCCTTCGCGCCCTGGATTTCCCAGCCCTCAACCGTCCGCGCTGCGACCTGCACTTTTTGTGCGAACTGCTCGATGGTCAGATTCATAGCCTCGCGCAGCGCTTTGGATTCGACTCCGGTCCATCCGTAAACAATCATCGGCCCAGCTCCAGCCCCTGCTCATGCCGCCGTGGTGGTTCGAAAGCTACACCTGTTCAACCGAGCTCGGGGTCCTAACAGCGGTGGAGCCGCATGAAGTTGCGGGATAAATGCGGAATCAACTCCTGTTCGCCGCAACGACATCCGCCGACTCTGAGATCGGCACCCGGCGCCGGGGCGCAGGCGATCCCCCTTATCTCGGATACGCGAAACCGGCTGGGCGGATAACGGATTCGTTCGGTCGGACCGGCGTCGGTGTGCCCCTACCGGGAGGGCACAGACATGAACGAGTCGTCGAGCGTCACCGATCAGTGGGATTGGGAGTGAACTATGGCCGCGATTGTGTGGGTTGGAGCATGCGCCGCTGCTGTAGGGCTGACTTTCGCGGTTGTGGTCGTTGCGTGGCCTTCGAGGCGTCGGGGTCCCAGCGTTGGGGACATCCAGCGTCGGCTCGCTGCCGAGGAACGGGGCTGGAAATGAGATCCGGATTCCTCGTGGTCGAGGGTTCCGCAGCTCGCCTGACGTTGCCGGACTGGCATGCGCTTCTAGCCGCGTTCCGCGGTGCGCGGGGCGTGTTGCCCGGTGACCATTTGGTCCTGCGGTGGGCGGGATCCCTGGCCCACGTACACCGCATCCGGCAGGTGCGCCCCGATCGTGGCGCCCGAATAGACCGCCGGCGAAGCGAACTCGTCGAGCTGATCACCAACTGGGTCGATACCCACATCCAGCCGCGCACGACCAGCGCCGAACGAGTCGGCCGAGCTGTCGATGATCTCGCCGCCGCCTACGTCGGCGCCGAGCTGGTGCTGGCCGCCGCCGAGAACGCTTCCGACCCATCGGTTCACGAGGCCTGGATCGAGGCCAGTGTCCTCGCGGTCGCGTGGGCGGACCTGGTCGCCGAGGTCGTCGACGGCCAGCCACCGATGCCATGGCCCGTCGGACACTTTCCGCCGCAGTAGCCCCGAGTGAAAGGATGCACGAAATGATCGACCTCGCAACGGATTCCCCATTCATTGCCACCTGCCAAGCTGAAGGTCTCGACCCCGACGTAGCGGCCCGGCGAGTCGAAAACGGAACCCTGGTGTTCCTACGATCGCAAGCAAGCCGACATTTGACGGCGTTCCGATCCCTGCTGGTCGGCGAAGACACCCGCCGCAAGGTCACCGCCCTCATCGGGCTCGGGCCGCGCGACACCGATCGCCAAGCCATCGTCGAGGCCATGGCGGTGATCCTGGCCGCGGGCCCGGATGCGGTGATGGACCTCACCACCAACCCCGAAGGGGTGGCGCTGCGCGCAGACCTGAAGGAAATCGTGGGCGTGCCGCTCGGTGCGTGTCTGACCTACGACCTGTTCGCCGATCCGCGTAAGAAGCTGGGCCGCAATGAGTTCCTGGAGCGGTTCGAGCTCGGCCTGGCCCCGGGCGTCGACTTTGTCCTCATCCACGCGGGCATCAACCCGACACTCGTCGCGATGAGCGAGAAGTCGAATCGGATCATGCCGACCACCTCGCGCGGCGGTGGCCTGCTCGCCCGCTACATGCGGATGCACAACTGCGGCAACCCGCTGATCGAGTATTTCGACGGCATTATCGACATCTGCCGCCGATGTGAGGTCGTGTTGGACCTCGGCGATATCTTCCGCCCCGGCGCTACCGCGGACGCGGGCGACGAATTGAAATGGCTGGAAATCCAGTTGCTCGCCGAACTGCGCAAGGACGCACTCGCCGCGGGCGTGCAGGTTCTGTGTGAGAGCGGTGGACACATGCCGCTGCACCGGATTCCGGAGCTGATCCCCGCCTATAAGGAAGCCCTCGGCGGTGCGCCGTTGTGGCTGGCCGGGCCCATGGTGATCGACAACGGCGTGACCCTGGATGACACGGTCAACGTCCTCGGCGTCGCGGCCGCCGGTCAGTGCGGTGGTGACATGTTCGCCTCGATCACCCACAACGAGCACTATGCCATGCCGACCGCCCCTGACACCGCGACGTCGGTGCGCATGGTCCGCGTCGCGATCTCCGCGTTGGATCTGGTGCGTGGTTGGGAACCCGAGATCGCCAAGCAGCGTGCAATCAGCGTGGCGCGCCGCGCGAATGACTGGGAAATCCAGCAAGGCCACGCTCTGTACCCGGGTTTGGCGGGCAACGTGTTCATCGAGCATGGTCTCCGCACGGGTGCTCCCTGCACGATCTGTGGATCGCTGTGTCCACACATCACCGCGAAGAAGGAACACGAGGAAACACCCGCCGCGGCCGGGGCGGTACTGCTGCCCATGCCCGCGCCAGGGCCGCGTGGTGAGGTCGGAGGTGACGTCGACGCCGACCCTGAGTGCGACACCGAGGCGGCCGAACTCGCCGCGACCAGTCAGACGGAGGCATGAGGTGAAGACCATAACCCTCGCCGAGCGCATCACGTCGCGGCTATCCAACGCGGCCGAAATCGAGCAAGCGGCCCGGGGCATCGCTGAGGACCTGCGCGCGCTCGGACAATGCGTACCGGCCGACGATTGGCTGATCGTCGGCGGCTCCTTTGCCCGCGGTGAACCCACCTTCATCCGCCGCCATGGCGAGCCGCAGCTGATCAGCGATGTCGATTTCCTCTACGTCCACTACGGCGACGCACCCTCGATGCCGGTCCGGGAGCTGCGGATCCTCGCCGAAAAGGCGTTCCCCGCAGTCGATTTGATGACGCTGTCGCTCGGCGACTACCGCGCTGTTCAGACCTCGCTCGGATTCGACTTCAAGGACCTCGGCCTGGCCGTCACCGACCACGGCCTACCCCAACATGACCCCGTGCGACTGGACGCCCGCGACGCCTACGAGATCCTGCTGTACTACACGCAGGCTTACTTCTGGCTCGATCTGCATGAACAGTGGTGCGCTGCAACGGATTCGGTGCAATTCCATCTCATGGTCAACCGGTTGTGTACGAAGGTGCTGCGGGCTACGGCCATGATCGACGGTGCGTACGCACACCACGATTTCGATTCGATGCCACCACATCTGGGCGAGCAGATGCGCGCCGAACTCCGCTGGCGGCGCGATCCGCGGCAGCCGCCGATGGATCCAGGACGGTTCTGGAGGTACTCGTACGACGCGTTCCAACGCTTCGACAACGAGTTCGGGCAGCCGCGCGCCGACGCGGTCAACTACAGCCGCTACGCGACAACCAGTAGCGGTCGGGTCGTAGCTCGTCATCACCAAGCCGTGCACGCGATAGCGCGTGCCATGGCGGACGCATGGATCGCTGCACCGGACCTAGCCGCGTTGGCTACGGTGAAGCGTCGCGCCTGGGAACGGATCACGGGCTGGACCGGAAGCGGACGCCAACGCAGCCCGGAGGACTACTTCTTGGCGCACAAGCAGGAAATCCACGATCACCTACTCGCCATGAAAGTGCAGGTCAGATAAGTGAAGCTGCTGGTCACCGGGGGTGCGGGCTTCGTCGGCGCCACCGTCACGAGGATGCTGCTCGACGCTGGGCATCAGGTAGTCGTGGTCGACGACCTCTCCCGCAACGACGACCGCCAGATTCCCGACGGCGCGAAGTTCATCCAGCTGCGCGTCCACGACGTGGCAGAAGTCCTCACCCCCGGGGCCGGGTTCGACGCGGTGCTGCACTTCGCTGGACTCATCGCCGCCGGGGAGTCGATGCACCACCCCGAATGGCACTGGGACAACAACACCCGCGCCTCGCTCGCGCTGCTCGATGCGATGCGCGCCGCCGACGTCGGCAAGCTCGTGTTCTCCTCCACCGCCGCGGTGTACGGCGAGCCGACCGAGCTGCCGCTGGTCGAAACCTCACCGACGAACCCGGTCAACACCTATGGCGACACGAAGCTGACGATCGACCGGGCAATCACCACGTTCACCCGCGCCTTCTCGTTCGGCGCGATCTCGCTGCGCTACTTCAACGTCGCCGGCGCGCACGACTGCGGCGACGGCACCATGATCGGCGAACGCCACACCCCCGAAACCCACCTGATCCCGCTCGCCCTCGATGCCGCGATCGGCCGGGCCGACAAATTCAGCCTGTTCGGCGACGACTACCCGACCCCCGACGGCACCTGCGTGCGCGACTACATCCACATCACCGACCTCGCCCGCGCCCACTTGCTCGCGCTTAATGCCATCCACCCCGGCGAGCACAAGATCTACAACCTCGGCAACGGCATCGGCTTCTCGAACCTCCAAGTAATCCAGGCGATCCGCGAGGTCACCGGAATACCGTTCGAGACCGAGAACGCACCACGACGACCGGGCGACCCCGCAACCCTCTACACCTCATCCCAGCTGGTCCAGCGCGAACTCGGATGGACACCGCAAAAACCCGACATCTTCGAGATCGTGCGCGACGCCTGGCGATTCCATCAACAACCGAGCTGAGTTCGACACCGGACATCAGCGGTTCGTTCGGTGCAGCTCCAGATGCACTGATGTCGACCGCTGGTGTCAACCTCTTGACTTGTTGTCGCGACAACAGATACTGTTGTTGCAACAACAAGTTGCCGGCGCGGCGGGTATAGGGAGCGTTCCGATGTATGTGATTCATGAAGAAGCTGTTATCGCCGGAGGGATCGAGGAGATCTGGCGGGCCGCCACTGATGTCGACAACTGGCCGTCGTGGGATCCGCATGAGGAGAAGGCTCGGATCGACGGGCCGTTCGCGTCGGGGACGACCGGATGGGTGAAACCCAAAGGCGCGCCGGCCGGGCCGTTCACCATTACCGCGGTCGAGGCGGGACGTTCGTGGACCAGTGAGGCCGGAATTCCGTTCGGCAAGATACGCGGCCATTACACCTATGATCCGCTCGGTGGCGGGGCTGTGCGGGTGGGGAAGCGGATGGAGGTGCACGGCCCGTTCCGGCCGATCTTCCGGCTGATCTGGGAGCGGGGCATTCGCGCCGATATGCATCTGACCATCGCGGCGCTGGAACTCGAGGCGCGGCGGCTGGCGGGTGTGGCTCGGGAGCTCGAACGTGGCTGAACCGCAGGGCCCGCTGATGAGCCCGGGCTTCTGGCTGCACCACGCCGCGTTGGAGTGGCGCGCCACCGTCGAACGCAACCTGCGCCCGCTCGGCCTCACTCTCACCCAGTTCAACTTGCTCGCCTCGGCGGGCTGGCTCGGCAGGCGGGGTGAGCTACCGACGCAGCAGCAAGTGGTGGATATGGCGGGCGCGGACCGCATGATGGGTTCCCGTGTCATCCGCGTCCTGGAAGACCGCGCCCTGCTCGCCCGCCGCTCGGATCCCGATGACGCCCGGATCCTGCGCATCGAGGTGACCGTCGAGGGTCGCGATCTCGCCCGCCGCGCCATCCGGATCGTCGTCGATACCGACCAGCAGGTGTTCGGTTCCGATAGTGACGCGCTACGCGACCGGCTCAAATCGATTGCCGCCGGGCGTGGCGGGAGATGATGCGACAACTAAACGGAGATCTAACCTCCGCATTCGGCTAGCATTGTCTGTGTCGATATCCCCATAGTTCTCCATCGAAGTAAGGGGCGAGTCCATGGCCGAAAGAGAAGCAGTATCGCAGTTCGATCCGATGAAGATTGATTTCGAACAGGCCTATCGGGATAAAACGGTCGTCGAGGGCATACCGATGGACCGGTTGCCGTGGGATATCGGCAGACCACAACCGCTGCTGGTCGAATTCGAGCATGCGGGCCGCATCACCGGGCAGGTCCTCGATATCGGCTGTGGGCCGGGAGATAACACCATCTACCTCGCTAGCCTGGGCTATCAGGTGGCCGGTTTGGATTCCTCGCCCACCGCCATCGAGGAGGCGCGCACCCGCGCCGCGGCTCGCGACGTGGCCGTGACCTTCTCCGTCGCCGACGCAACACAGCTCGACGGCTACGACGGTCGATTCGACACGGTGGTCAGCAGTGCCCTGTTCCATTGCCTCGCGCCCGAACTGCGCCGAGATCATGTCGCCGCGCTGCATCGAGTCATGCGCCCCGGTGGCCGGCTCATCCAATTCTGTTTCGCGGACCGGGGACACAGCGAGGCGTATACGCCGTATCAGATCGGCGAAGCCGAACTGCGCACCAGCTTCGCCGCGCCGCGATGGTCATTGAATACGCTGCGCACCGACCGGATGGTGTCGATCATGCCACCGGGCCCGGTCCAAGATATGTTGGCCGAGCGGGGAGTCGAGCTCGAGACCGATGAGACGGGCGCGCTGCTGCTGCCGATCTGGGTGCTGGAGGCCGAGCGAATCTGATCGCCGTCGATCACGCGGACCGATCGAATTCGAATGTCGTTCGGTCCGCGAGCAATACGGTAAACGTCAGCACCCACGCCCCGACCGCCACCACCATCAGCAGCTTGCCCAGCGTTCGCAGTGCGGATATATCGGCGGCCGTACCGATGGTCAGCGACGCGACAGCGGTCATGCCGAGCGGGAAAACAGTGGCCCAGCGGCGGATGTCGTACTCGGGTCGCGGGCGGATCACCTCGGTGAGCATCAGGATCGCATAGCCGAACAGGTTCAGACCCAATACGATCAGCGCCACCACCCGCAGCACCTGGTGCGGGACGCCGGACCACTGGTGCGCGGCAACGAGTTCGGCGGCGGCCAGCGCCGAGATCGCCAGCGCACCGGTGGCCACCCATTGATCGCCCGCGCCGATCCACACCTGCCGAATATCGAAGCGGGCGAGCGCCGCGGCATACAGCAGCAGGCCCGCCCCGAAGAGCAGTAGAGCCACCCACGCGAGCCAATCGCCGATATCGGCCAGCGCCAGCGCGCCCGCCAGCACCGCGAGACCCTGCGTCGAGACGCAGACCAAGAATGCCGCGCCCGGCATCCGCCGATTCCACTGCCGCATCACCGCGAGCGACAGTCCGGGCCACAGCACCGCCGCCAGCGCCAACAGTGCACACGCCACGACCTGCCAGCCCGACAGCGATAACCGGGTGCCGAGCACCGTCGTCGCCGCGACGGCGGTCACCGCGGGCGGGGTATCGGCCTCGGACTCCCACTGCTGCCGATGCCACAGCAGCCGCGTCCCGAAGTCGACCGCGAGCAGCATCCAGACCGCCGCAGCGAGCGCGAACGCCAGCCACGAGGCCATCTCGAAGCCGGTGAGATGCAGCCCCACCGACACGATTGCGGTCGCCATGACGAATGAACCCGCCACCGGCGGTAGCTCCTGCCACCATCGCTGTGCCACCCGGATATCACATCTCGAGATGTGATCTTGGTCAAGCAACTCGACAGCAAGCGGTGCCGGCGAGGCGGCTGCTCGCCAGCATGACATTGGTTTTCATGGATCCGGACCGTGCCGATCCGCGCTGTGCCGCGAGTGTCGGCAAGTTATGGGCAAAGGTGTTCTGGTGTGGCGAATCGGGCGCCGCTGTAATCGGTAGGCTCCGATCATGGTGCCTGTCTCCCATCTGGCCGCTTTTGCCGTCGCGGCGCTCATCATTATCGTGATTCCCGGCCCCAATGTCCTTTTTGCGATCGGGCGCGCCTTGACCTACGGCCGTCGCACTGCGGTGCTGTCGGTATTGGGGGCGACGGTCGGGTCGGCGGTGCCGCTGCTCGCCGTGGCACTGGGGTTGGGGGTGGTGCTCGCGGCATCGGCCACGCTGCTGACGATCGTCAAGGTGGTCGGCGCGGGCTATCTGATCTACCTGGGCGTGATGGCGATTCGGGAGCGGAAGAGTCTGGCGGGTGCGCTGCGATCGCAGACGCCGGACGCGAATCCGCGACGTATGTTCCGCCAGGGGGTATTCGTCGGTGCGACCAATCCGAAGACCATTGTCTTCTTCGCCGCGGTCCTACCGCAGTTCGCCGAGGCGTCGGCAGGTGCGCTGCCAGTGCAGTTGCTGACCCTCGGCGCCATCGCGCTCGGGATCCAAATACTCTCGGACGGAACCTGGGCCATGATCGCGGGCACCGCGCGGGCCTGGTTCGTCCGCTCACCGCGTCGCCTCGAATCCGTCGGCGCCACCGGCGGTTTGATGATCATCGGCGTCGGCGCGAGCGTGGCTCTGAGCGGTACCAACTGAGGTTACGTGCGGTTGGTGGTGTTCCAGAAGCCGATCCAGAGCGCACCCCACCAGCAAGCCTGGGAGATCAGCAGGGTGAGCGCGCCCCTGGCGATCAAACCGCGGTCGAGGACACCGCCTCGGGCTGCGACGCGGTCGGTGAACGCGGATGCCTGGAGCCCGTTCAGCGTCAGGACGACGACCAGGGCCATCTTCGTTTGTGTGGTGTGGTCGGCGATATTCGGCTCGAGCAGCGCACCGCTGGCGACCAGGCCGGCAACGCCGAGCCAGATCGGCAGTTGCAGGCGGTCGGCGACGGCCAGCATCTCGTGGAGGGGCGTGCGCCGCAGGACCCAGGCGACCGCGAAGTAGTCCACGGCCAGCACCGCGCCGAAGCCGAGGACCAGCGACGCCAGATGGATGAGCAGGGCCGCGTGGTGCAGTGCTGGCGTGCAGTGCAATTGCGTCGACAACCAGATCCCCGTACCGAGTGCGGCGCAGGTCGCCATCGTCCGGATCGCGAAACCGCGCCGGGTCAGCACTGTTTCGCCGACTAACGCCGCCATCGGCGCTGTCCGAAGTCGCGGCCCTGCATCTGTCGATCCTCACTCACACACGTCGCCCACCAGGATAAGGTTAGGCAGGCCTAATAGTAGTGTGTCTGATTTGGGGAGAAATCGACAGGGTCAGCGGCGCGGTGTTGCGGTGTACTCCTGTTCGGGGCGGCCCGTGGTGCCGTAGCGCAGGCGCATCTGGACGGTGCCCGCGGCGACAAGGGCAGCGAGGTAGCGCTGGGCGGTGGCGCGGGAGATGCCGATGGCGGTGGCGACCTCGGCGGCGGACAGCGGCGCCGTGGCCTCGAGGATGGTGTGCAGGACAAGGTCTTTGGTGGGGGAGGCGATAACGGTCGAGGTGGCGGGTGCCGAGGTCGGACGCAGCGCTTGGAGAGCGGCTTCGATCCCCGCATTATCGATCTGCGGAGCGGCGAGAGTGCGGCGGTAGCGGGCATATCCGGCCAGGCGGGCGGCGAGCATCGTATGCGGGAAGGGTTTGACGAGGTAGGCGAGCGCACCGGCGGCGAATGCCGCTCGGACGGTTGTGCTTTCGGTGGCCGCCGACAGCACCATCGCGTCGCAGTTCAGTTCGCGGACGAGGTCGACGCCGGAACCGTCTGGCAGATACACATCGACGAGCGCCAAATCGATCGTGTTGGCGGCATCGAGTTCGCGCGCGGCGGCGAGGGTATTGGCGGTGCCGGCGACGGTGAAACCCGCGATGGATTCCACGATTCCGGCGTGCAGGTTGGCCACCCGGAAGTCGTCGTCGACCACCAGCACGGTCAGATCTGTTGCGGCCATGGCAATTCGCTGTCTACGAGTACTCCGGGGATGCGGGCGATGAATTCGGCGCCGGTGAGCGGTGCAGCGCCGCCGTGCGCACTGGCGAGACGCACATCGCCGCCGTGCGCGCGGACGATCTGCCGGATCAGTGCGAGCCCGACACCGCGCCCACCGGGCACGCCGTGATCCTCGCGAGTCGAGGCGCCCTCGTTGAACAGCGTGTCGATCATCTCCGGCGCGACACCATCGCCGCTGTCCGCGACCGTGATGTGCAGTGTCGAATCCTCCTGCATCAGCTCGACTTCCACCTGTTTGGTGGGATTGTCGGCGATGCGCGCCGCCTCGATCGCATTGTCGAGCAGATTGCCGAGCACCGTGGTGACGTCGACCGGTTCGGCGAGGTTGCCGTCCACCCAGGTATTCGGTCCGAGCACGAGTTCGACGCCGCTCTCTCGCGAATGCGCCGCCTTGGCGGCCAGGAAGGCCTGCAGATACGCATCGTGGATCGCATCGATGCCCGGCGTCGCCGCGCCGAGCGGTCCCGCGCCGATCAGCTCATCGATGACATGGGACGCCTCTTCCGTGCGTCCGCTGTGCAGCAGCCCGCTGAGCAGGTGCATCTTATTGGAGAACTCGTGGCGCTGGGCGCGCAGCACGGTGCTCATCGACTGTACGGCGTCGAGCTGGCGGGTCAGCGCCTCCACATCGGTGCGATCGCGCACGGTGAGCACCGCGCCGAGATCGCGTCCTTCACGGGTGACCGGCCGGGCCGCGACCACCACGATATGCGAGCCGATGGTGGCGGGCGTCGGTTGTTCGTCGAGCGCATGGAAGACCTCCAGCACCCGCGGCGTCAAACCGATCTCGTCGACGGGCTTGCCGATATCCGCGCCGATCCCGAGCAATCGACGCGCCTCGTCATTGACAAACGTTGTGCGCCACGAGGAATCGACGGCGAGCACACCGCGGCCGATGCCGTGCAGCACCGCCGCCTGACCTTGGACGAGTCCCGCCAGCTCGGCGGGTTCGAGCCCGAGGGTCAACCCGCCCCAGCGCCGCGCCAGTAATGCCGATCCCGCGATGCCGACCAGTAGCGCCGCGGCGATCAACAGTGCGGCGGTGCGCAGATCGGAGAGCAACTGCCCGCGAATCGCGGCGGTCGAGATGCCGACACTGACCGCGCCTACCACGCGATTCGAACCGCCCTCCACTACAGGAACTTTCGCGCGCACCGACGGACCGAGGGTGCCGAGCTCCTCGACGATGATCTCCCGGCCCGCCAGCGCCTCGGACGGATCCGTGCTCACGTGCTCGGTCAGCCGCGCCTGATCCGGATGCGCCAGCCGGATGCCCGCGTCATCGGTTATCACCACGAACAACGCGCCGGTGCGCTGAGTCGTATCGATCGCGATCCGCTCCAGCGGACCCGCGGTGAGCTGCGGCCGGAGCTCAGGCGTCACGGTGCCCGGCGCATACCTGGCGACCTCCTCGCGCACCAGTGGATCGGCCGCGATGGTCCGCGCGATGGCCAGCGCCCGCTGCCCGTACTGATCGTTGAGCCGCCGATCGCTGACGTAGCCGAACACGGCGAACGCGACGCCGAGGGTCAACGTGACGATCACGATCTGTAGCAACAGCACCTGCGTGCGTAATCGGACCGGGCCGGTCGTGCGCCTGACTCTTCCTCGCCGACGCTCGGCTCCGGCCTGCGCAGGGCGCGCTGGCACAGGATTCGCTCCCTCGTGCCGCCCGGTGCCTGCTCTGGCCATTTCCGCAGCATAAACCACGCACAAGTGCGTGAGCAGAATGCGCACAACCTTCGAATCGGCGGTATGCACCGGTTGTGCGCACAACCCTCGAAGTGTGACCCGGCGCACGTAGGTTCGCTCTACCTGATCCGCTAGGAGCAAGAATAATGACCGAACCACTCATCGAGCTGCGGAGCGCGACGAAGCGCTTCCCCGGCACCGGCGGCGGCATTCACACCGCCGTCCGCAATCTCGACCTCGCGGTGCAACCCGGCGAATTCGTCGCCGTGGTCGGCCCGACGGGCTGCGGAAAGTCGACGACGCTGTCGTTGGTCTCGGGGCTGGAACCGGCCTCGGCCGGGCGGACGCTGGTGCGCGGCAGCGATGTCCACGGCATCCCGGACGGCATCGGCTACATGTTCCAGCAGGACGCGGTGCTGCCGTGGAAGAGCGTGATCGATAATGTCGCCCTCGGCCCGCGCCTGCGCGGCAAGTCCAAAGCCGAGGCGCGCGAGCAGGCCCGCGGCTGGGTGCGCAAGGTCGGTCTCGGCGGCTTCGAGAGCTACTACCCGCATCAGCTCTCCGGCGGTATGCGCAAGCGCGTCGCGCTGGCGCAGACGCTGGTCAACGATCCCGAGATCCTGCTGATGGATGAACCGTTCAGCGCCTTGGACGTGCAGACCAGACAGCTCATGCAGGACGAACTGCTGCGCGTCTGGGCGGGCACCGGCGCGGCCGTCATCTTCGTGACCCACGATCTGGAAGAGGCCATTGTGCTCGCCGACCGGGTCATCGTCATGACCGCGAGCCCGGCCACGGTCTGCGGGAACTTCCCGGTCTCGCTGGAACGTCCGCGCGATGTCGAGGAGGTCCGGCTCACCAACGAATTCCGTGACATCTACAAGGAAATCTGGGAAACGCTGCGCGATCAGGTCGAGGCAGCCCGAGGCAAGGGAGCCTCCCGTGTCGCATAACGTGCTCCAAGATGTGGCGCAGTCCGCGCCCGAGGTCGAAATCGAAACCGAGGAGCAGATTCTCGCGCGCGTGCGGACCAATCTCCGTCGCAACCGGCTACGCACCTGGGGCCTGCGGATCGCGCTGGTCGCGGTGTGGCTCGGCGCTTGGGAGCTCACCGCCACGGTGTGGATCGACCCGTTCTTCTACTCCAAGCCCTCGCTGATCTGGGACCGTCTGGTCGAATGGTTCACCGATGGAACGCAATTCGGCTCGATCTGGCTGCAGATGTACACCACCGTGCAGGAAGCGGTGCTCGGCTTCGTCATCGGCGCGGTGGCCGGTGTCGTGCTCGGCACGCTGCTCGGACGCAGTAGGTACTGGGCCGAGGTGCTGGCCCCGTTCATCAAGGCGCTCAACGCCGTTCCGCGCATCGTGCTGGCGTCGCTGTTCATCATCTGGTTCGGTCTCGGGCTCAGCTCGAAGGTCGCCACAGTCGTCGTGCTGGTGTTCTTCGCCGTATTCTTCAACGCCTTCACCGGTGCACGCGAGGTCGACGGCAATGTCATCAATAACGCCCGTATTCTCGGTGCGAGCAAGCGTCAGGTGCTGAGCTCGATCGTGCTGCCAAGCGCGACCACCTGGATCCTGTCCAGCCTGCACACCGCATTCGGTTTCGCGCTGATCGGTGCGGTCGTCGGCGAATATGCCGGTGCCAGTAAGGGTTTGGGTCTGCTCATCAGCAATGCCCAGGGCACCTTCGACTCGGCGGGCATCTACGCGGGCATGATCATCATCACCGTTATCGCGCTACTCGCCGAATGGGCGATCGGCGTTGCGGAGGGCCGATTGCTGAAATGGCGTCCATCGCAGGCGACCTCGAACCACGGGATCTGAGCATGAGGTACGTCAAGCACCTAGCGGTCATTGTCGGGGTCATCGCGGCACTGCTGCTGGCGACCGGTTGCCGGGATTCGCGCACCATTCCGATGGCGAACGGGCGGCCCCAGATCACCATTATGGTCGGTGGTCTGGAGAAGGTGATCTACCTGCCCGCCATGCTGACCCAGCGCCTCGGCTACTTCGAGCAGAACGATATCGACGTCGAACTGCTCGGTGAACAGTCCGGCGCCAGTGCCGAAACCGCGCTGCTCACCGGCGATGTGCAGGCCGTGGTCGGCTTCTACGACCACACCATCGACCTGCAGGCCAAGGAGCAGTGCCTCACCTCGGTGGTCCAATTCGCCGATGTACCAGGGGAAGTGGAACTCGTCTCCAAGGCCGATGCCGCCACCATCACCTCGATGGCGGATCTGCGCGGTAAGAACCTGGGCGTGACCTCGCTCGGCTCATCGACCGATTTCCTCACCCAGGCGCTCACCGGGCAGGCCGGCCTGACCACCGCCGACTACACGCGCGTGAAAGTCGGTGCGGGCCAGACCTTTATCGCTGGTATGAACCACAATGGCATTGATGCCGGAATGACCACCGATCCGACGGTCGCCACCATGGTGAACTCCGGGGAGGCGAAGGTCCTGGTGGATATGCGCACCGAGGAGGGCACCCGCGCCGCACTGGGTGGGCTGTATCCGGCGTCGTCGCTGTACATGCGGTGTGACACCGTGGAGGCGCATCCGGATGTCGTGCAGAAGATCGCGACCGCTTTCGTGCAGACGCTGCGGTGGATCAAGACGCACACCGCGGAGGAGATCGCGGACAAGATGCCGTCGCAGTACGCGAGTGCGGGCCGGGATCTCTACGTGCAATCCATCCGCGACTCGGTCGGCATGTTCAACGGCACCGGCCTGATGAAACCCGAAGGCGCCGAGAATGTTCTGAATGTGCTCGGCGAATACTCGAAGAACGTGCGCCCGGTCCGGGACCGCATCGATCTGTCGAAGACCTACACGACGCAGTTCGTGCAGGAGGCGCTGCGCGCGAATCAGCCGTAGCGACACCACGGAATCCCATGGCGATCGGCGAACATCCGGTCGGCCATGGGATTTCGGTCGTTATGGCGTCGCCGCGGTTTCGCTGGCCTTGAACTCGGCCTTCCACTCGCGGAAGCCTTCCTCGGTCCGGCCGCGCCGCCAGTAGCCGGAGATCGAGGCCGCCCACTCGGCCGATACGCCGCGATCACGCCGGACATAGCGACGCAGATCCTGCATGACCGCTCTGGCCTCGCCGTGGATGAACACCTGCACCTGCCCGTCGCGCCACGGCGCGGCCCGCACGGCTTCGGCCAGTACATCCCCGGGCTCGCGCTCGCCGCGATGCAGCCAGGTCAACTCGACACCGGACGGCTTATCCAATTTCAGCTCGTCATCGGGCCCGGCCACCTCGACGAACGCCTGCCCGACCGCATCGGCGCTCATACCCTCCAATGCGGCCGCGATGGCGGGCAACGCCGCCTCGTCACCGGCCAGCAGATGCCAGTCCGCATCGGCACGCGGCGCATAGGCCCCACCTGGTCCGAAACAGTCGATGGTCGCACCTGGTAGCACCGAGGCCGCCCACGGTCCGGCAATGCCCTCATCGCCGTGGTAGACGAAGTCCACGGCCAACTCGCCGGCGTCCGAATCGACCGAGCGCACGGTATAGGTACGCAGCACGTCGATCCCATCGCGCGGAAATATGAACTTCACATACGAATCGGTGAACTCGCTCGGCCGGAACGCGGCGAATCCCGGTCCGCCGAAATACACCCGAATCAGATGCGGTGTCAGTCGCTCCGTGCGCTGCACCGTCAGGGTGGTACGGGGTCGTGCCAAGGTAACCTCCACAATCGCTAATTAGGCTTGCCTTACCAACCGTACCCGGTTCGGTTCATGCTGAGGGTTACCGCAGACGCGCGAGCCGTGGATGTCACAGGATTATCGACATGACACAGACCGTGCCGATCGCCCAGCAGACCATCCAGCAGCGCTATCGGGATCCGAATCCGACCGAGCCCGCGCAGTGGAATCCGGTGTTGCAGGTCCTGCACGAGCACCGCTCGGTGCGCCGCTACCTTGCCGACGAGGTTTCCGACGACACCCTGCGTCTGCTGATCTCGGCGGCCCAATCCGCGCCGACCTCCGCCAATCTGCAGGTGTGGAGCGTTATCGCGGTGCGCGATCCGGCGCGCAAGTCGCGCCTGGCCACGCTGGCCGGTGGGCAGGCGCATATCGAACAGGCCCCCGTGTTGCTGGTGTGGACCGCCGACTTCGCCAGGCTCCGTCAACTCGCCGAGGACCACGAGGCGCCTCTTGTCGGTGCCGACTACCTGGAATCGAGCTACGTCGGTTTCATCGACGCCGCTCTCGCCGCGCAGAACGCCGTCATCGCCGCGGAATCCCTCGGCCTCGGCACCGTTTTCATCGGCGCGATCCGCAACAACCCGGAAGAGGTTGCCGCTGAACTGAAACTGCCCGAGCAGGTCTTCGCCGTCTTCGGGCTCGTTGTCGGACACCCCGATCCGACCGAGGACGCCCGCATCAAACCGCGCCTGCCGCAACCGGCGGTCCTGCACCGGGAAACCTACGACCTGCCGACCCAGCGCGCCCACGTCGCCACCTACGAATCCCGAATCGCCGCCTTCTACGCCGAACAACAGCTGTCCCACTCCTGGACCGAACGCGTCCTGACCCGACTGGCTTCCGCCGCCAGCCTCAACGGCCGCCACCGCCTTCGCGACTCTCTGGCAAATCACGGCTTCCGTCTGCGCTGAACCTGGAGCGGTTGCCATCGAGAAAGTTGAACACCGGATCGTGGACCGAGCGGGCTTGCGTCATCCGTCGCGGTTCGCCACGACACCCATTTATCCGTGCGGACAGGCAGCCATACACCATGACGGCCGATGAAAAGGTGTACCGGTAGCGTGGCGGGCTGATCGATCTCGAGCACCACCGGGAAGGACTGCACCATCGATGACAGCCTCTGACCGTCAGCTACGAGCTGATGCGGCGCCTACCGATTCGGCCGGATCCGGCGAGGAAGGTTACTCCCGGGGGCTGAGCCCGCGGACTATTCAGATGATCGCGATCGGCGGTGCGATCGGCACCGGCCTGTTCTATGGCGCGGGCGGCGCGATCGAACAGGCCGGACCCGCGCTGATCCTGGCCTATCTCGCAGCGGGTCTGGCCATCTTCGTGATCATGCGTGCGCTCGGGGAGTTGCTGACCTACCGGCCGATCTCGGGCAGTTTCGCCGAGTACGCGCACGAATTCCTCGGGCGGTTCGCGGGATTTGTCACCGGCTGGTCCTACTGGGCAGTGTGGGTCGCCACTTGCATGGCCGAGATCACCGTTGCTGGGAAATACGTGCAGTACTGGTTCGATATCGAACCGTGGATCACCGCGCTGGTGGTGCTGGCGGTCATGTTCGGCGCCAACCTGATCTCGGTGCGATTGTTCGGTGAGGGCGAATTCTGGTTCTCCGCCATCAAGGTCACCGCGATCATCGCGATGATCCTGATCGGCATCGGGGTGCTGACGATCGGCTTCGGTCATGCCGCGAACCCGACGGTGACCAATTTGTGGGCCGACGGCGGAGTGTTCCCGAACGGGTTCGGGCAATCGCTGCTGGTGCTGCAGATCGTGCTGTTCGCCTATGTCGGTGTCGAATTGGTCGGTGTGACGGCGGGGGAGGCGCGCGAGCCTCGCAAGACCCTGCGCAAGGCGATCAATACGCTGCCCTTTCGTATCGGCCTGTTCTACATCGGCGCACTCCTGGTGATCATGTCGGTCGCCAGCTGGCGCAACTTCCATGCGGGCAAGAGCCCGTTCGTCGAGGTGTTCCAGCAGATCGGCATTCCCGGTGCCGCGGGCATTATCAACTTCGTACTGCTCACCGCGGCGCTGTCGTCGTGTAATTCGGGTATCTACTCGACCGGCCGCATGCTGCGCACCCTGTCACTGCACGGGGAGGCGCCCGCGCGGCTGAACAAGCTCAGTTCGCGTGCCGTGCCGTATGTCGGCATCATCGCCTCGGCGGCCGCGATGGTCATCGGTGTGATCGTCAACGTGATCTCGCCGGATAAGGCGTTCAACTACATCACCTCCGTCTCCACCATCGGCATCATCTTCGTATGGGGCGTGATCCTGGTCTGCCACTTGATCTATCGCGCGAAGGTCGGCCGAGGTGAGCTACCCGCCAGCGACTACCGCCTGCCCGGCGCTCCGGTCACCACGTGGCTGGCGCTGGCCTTCCTCGGTTTGGTTGTGGTCCTGCTGTTCTGGACCGAGAGTGGGCGTACCGCGATTATTGTCGGAGCGGTCTGGGGCCTGCTGGTCTGCGGTGGCTACGTCGCGATGACGAAGCTCGGCAAGGGCGGCGTGGTCACCGATACCGTCTGAGGAGGCATATGGTCACGATCGTCGGCGGCGGCATCGCAGGCACGGTACTCGCCGGAGCCCTTGCGCGCGAAGGGATTCCGGTCACCGTGTACGAACGGCGATCCGCGGTCGGTACCGGCGCGTTTCTCACCCTCGACAGACGGGCGCACGAGGCGATGGGCGAGCTCGGCGTCGACGCCGAGGAACTGTCCGCCGCCTCGCAGGAGGTGCGCGCGCTCGGTCTACACGATGTCGCCGGGTACCGGGCGCTACCCGGCGACGGTCGGCGGCTCTACTTCCGCCCGGATCTGATGCGAGTGCTCACCGACTTCGCGCACGATACGGGGGCGCGCGTCCACTACGACCGGCCGGTCACCGACCTGGATGTCTCGCGTGGAATGCTATGGGTCGCAGGCGAATCAGCGACACCGGATGGGCCGGTGATCGCCGCGGACGGTATCGACTCGCTCGTCCGTGCTCGCCTCGAACCCGACCGGCCCGCGGTCTATGCGGGTCAGGTGGTCATCTACGGTGTCACCACCGCCCCGGTCACCCTGCCCACCGAGCAGTCGGTGCTGCACTTCCATCGCGCTGGCAACGCGCGGCCGACCGACGCCTTCGGACATCAGTGGAACGACGAGACGGCGGTATGGTTCGCCCGGATTCGGCGTCCGCCGATTTCGGTGGCGGACATCGGCTTTCATCCTGTCGAGGCCTGGGCCGACCAGATCCACGCCGCACTCCCGGCCATTCCGGGACTGATCGACGCGCTACTCGCGGTCACCGACACCGTGCACGTCACCAATGCGCGTGATGTGCCGCTGACCCATCCCCGCCCGCCTCTAGACGATGTACTCCTGTGTGGCGACGCCGATCACGCCATCACACCCGCTGCTGGTGTCGGTGCCCGCGACGCGATCGAAGACGCCGCCGCCCTCTACCGGGCATTCGTCGCGGGTACCTCGCTGGCCGAAACCATGACGGCCCGTCGCCGCGAAATACTGATCGAGCGGGCCGAAGTCGCCGAAGCCTTCCGGCGTGGCCGCTTCTGAGACTCCGGCAGTCTCGGCGCGGCGGGCCCGATCGAGAGTGCGTGCGAGACTGGTGCGATGGCCTTGAACCGAGATGCGGATGCCAGCAGGCTGGCCGCGGATTCACTCGCCGAGGGCGACCCGACCGGTTGGTTCGAGCGACTGTATGCGGAAGCTGCCAGCGGGGACGCCATTGTGCCCTGGGATCGGGATCAGCCGAACCCGATAGTGGTCGAGTGGGCCGAGCGGCGCGAGGTGGACGGTGCCGGGCGGCGCGCGTTGGTGATCGGCTGTGGATATGGGCAGGATGCGGAGTACATCGCGAGGCTCGGATTCGAGACCACCGCCTTCGATATCTCGCCGACGGCGATCGGTGAAGTGCGCCAAAGGTTTCCGGAGACACCGGTGACCTATGTGGCGGCCGATCTGCTGGCTCTGCCTGCCGCCTGGCAGGGGGGATTCGATTTGGTGGTCGAGGCGATTACGGTGCAGTCGATGCCGGTATCTGTGCGCGACACCGCGATTGCCAATATCCGGCGGACCGTGGCTCCGGATGGACAATTGATCGTGATTTCCGGGTTCCGGGCCGAGGGCGAGGAAGTAAGCGGGCCGCCGTGGCCGCTCACGCCGTCGGAGATCAATTCGTTTGCCGCCGACGGGCTTCGGGCGGTGGCTATCGACCGGGACCCGCAGACGCAACGGTGGCGGGCCGAGTTCCGCCGAGCAGCGCGGTGATCTCGGCGGCGGCGCGTTCGCCCGAACGAATGGCCCCGTCCATATAGCCCATCCAGATCGTCGCGGTTTCGGCTCCGGCCCAATGGATTCGGCCGACCGGCGCACGTAGGGCGGGGCCGTATTCGGTCCAGGTATTGGGCGGTGCAAAGGCTCCGTAGCAGCCGCGGGTCCACTCGTCGGCGGACCAGTCCTTCTCGATGTAGTCGATGGGCGTGGCTGCCGCCGGCCCGAAAAACCTTGTCAGGCTGGAGATCACGATATCGCGCCGCTCCGCGACCGGATAGCGGCCCAGCCGCCGGGCATCGCCGCCTTCCAAGAAGGCCAGCAGCACGCCGGGATTTCCGTCGGGTGGCGAGTTGTCGAAGGTGACCTTCACCGGTCCCGTGGCGGCGGTGACCTGACCGGACAATCCATCGGCACGCCAGAAAGGCGTGTCGTACACGGCCATGGTCTTGATCACCGAACCGTTCGGCATGCGCTGGGTGAGCTGGTCGCGGTCGGCGGGCAGTGCGGGGGAGTAGACGAGCCGACCCGCCAACGCCGGACTCATCGCCACGATGACCCGGCGGGCCAGGATACGAGTGTCCTCGCTGTGCACGGTGACGGCGCCATTGGTCTGCTCGATCTCGCGGACCGGTGTGTTCAGCAGCACCCGATCGCCCAACTGCTCGGCCAGTGCCAGCGCGATCCGCTGGGAGCCACCCACGATCCGAGTTTGCTGTGCGCCGCCCTCGGTTTCGATCATCGGATCCACACCGCCACCGGCATTGAGGTAGGCCAGCAGATGCAGTAGCGACACATCGGCCGGATCGGCGGCCCACACCGCCTTACAGACCATCGTGATGGCCCGCCGCGCGACATCGGAACGCAAGTTGCGCCGCATCCACGATTCGACGGTCTCGCTATCCCACTGACGTGCCCGGGTCGCCGACCACGGTGCGGCGGCGGGCACCGACCGCGACATCCGATCCAACCGCCGCAGCCCGATGAACGCCTCGAGCAGGGCAGGAGAGGCGATCAGCGGAATCCGACCGCGGTAGTGCCGCAGCTTCCCACGATGCTCGAACAAATGCCGACCGTCGGTATAGGTGGGAAAGGTCTCCAGCCCCAATTCGTCGATCAGCGCGAGCACCCGATCCTGTCCGGGACCGACCCACTGCCCACCGACCTCCACGATCTTGCCATCCCCGATCGGATGGTTCAGCGTGCGACCACCGACACGATCGCGCGCCTCGACGACCAGCACCTCGAGTCCGTCGCGGTGCAACCGCCCGGCCGCCGACAACCCGGCCAGGCCACCCCCGATCACCGCGACGTCGACCGTGCGTTCGAGACCCATGGCGACCACCCGATCCACCCGTGACCGATGACTCGGTCGTGTGATCCGACGTTATGACCGGCGAACCACGCCGTCAATGGCCCCGAACGACATGCCCCGATCGCTGGTTCCTAGCATTGAGACGCGAAACGTCCCACTGTGATCATGACGGCGAATCCGATGCACCCTCGGAGGTAACGATGACAGAGCAGACGCTGGTGGAGCTGATACCCGGTGACCTACCTCCGGGCATCGCCGCCCTTGCCCCAGAGGTCCAGGCCGAACTCGCCCAGGCGATCGTGGACGCCCAATGGCGCCAGGCCGGTGAACTCAAGGCCGCGGCCTTGGGAATGCTCGACTTCCTACCGCGCCTGCTGCGCGGCGCGGTGAAGAAGGCGGCCGGACTGTGACGGATCCGGGAAATACCGTCCAGTTGCTGAAACTCGCACGGACGCTGGGTGTTCCGGCCGAACAGCTCACCTATCTCGTCGAGGTGCCCGATGCGGACCTGCGCGAATTCCGCCGCCAGGTCACCGATCTGTTCATCGAGGGGCAAGTTGCCGGATTGCATCGGGTTGCCCAGGCGTCCAAGGTGATTCCGACCGCGATCACCGCGAAGATGGTGGCGCGCAGCCGCGGTGCGCTGCTCGCGGCCCGGATGTCGGGCGTGCTCGATCCGGCGCACGCGGTCGACGTCGCCAAACGACTGCCGGTCGACTTTCTCGCCGATATCGCCGCGCGGCTCGATCCGCGCCATTCGGCGGCCATCATCGGTGGACTGCCCGAGGCGACCGTGATCGCCGTCGGCAAAGAGCTTGCCGCACGGGAGGATTGGATCACCCTCGGCGACCTGGTCGCCTCGATCTCCGATAAGGCGGCCCGCGCCACCGAGGCGGCCCTCGACGGGGTCGCACTCGTGCGCTCGGCCTTCCTCGTCGACGACCCCGCGCAGCTGGAACGCTTCGTCAACCTGGCATCGCGCGACAAACTCACCGAAATGCTGAGGGCCACAGCCGAATACGATCTGTGGCCGGAATATCGCCGCACACTGGACGTGCTCTCCGAATCCGCGATCGACGAGGTCCGCGCCGCCGCTGAAGAACTGCCCGCTGAACAACGTGCTCGCACGCTGACCGAAATCGCCGATCGGCGTACTGCTCCGTAGCGTGAGTGCTGACCGATCACTCGGTGTTCGTCGGGTGCGGCAAGTCCTAGGCGGTATTCGCGCCTCGTCGCGGCATCATCGCGGACGCGATCACCATGACCACAGCCATCGCGGCGACCGCTACGAAAACCAGATGCACCGCCGAGGACAGCAGCGCCGGAGCCGGATGGTCGGTGTTGCCGACGCGCGAGTTGACGATCGCGCCGAATACCGCGACACCGACCGCACTGCCCAATGACCGGGCGAACATATTCGCCGAGGTGACCACGCCGCGCTCGGTCCACTCCGCCGTGGTCTGGGCCGCGATCAATGTAGGTGTGGCGACCAGACCCATGCCGGTGCCGATCAGGAAACAGGAGGCGGCGATCTGGATCAGCGGGGAATTCTCATCGATGAGCAGCGTGGTCGCGGCGCCGAAGGTGGCGAGCGTGCTGCCGATCAGCGCGGTCGCGCGAAATCCGACGCGCAGGTACACCTTTCCGGCCTGCGAGGCGGCCAGCGGCCAGCCGAGCGTGAGCGCGCCGACGGTCAGACCGGCGATCAACGCCCCGGTGCCGAGCACACCCTGGGTGAAAGTCGGTACATACGAGGTCAATCCGAGCAGAATCGCACCGACTAGCACCGAGACCAGACTGCTCGCGATAATAACCCGGCGCGTGAAAACCCACAGCGGCAGAATCGGATTCGTGGCGCGGCGCTCCACTACAGCGAACAGCACCAGCACCAGCGCGCCACCGCCGAAGATGGCGATACTGGTGGGCGAGGACCAAGCCCACGCCTGCCCGCCCTCGAGCAATCCGAGAATCAAAGCCCCCGCGCCGACGGTCAGTAGCGCCGCACCGAGATAGTCGACGCGCTGTTCACGCCGTGGCGTGGTTTCGTGGAAGCTGCGCACCAGCATCCAACCGGCCAGCGCGGCCAGCGGAATATTGATCAGGAAGATCCACCGCCAGCTGATGTATTCGGCGAACACCCCGCCGAGCAGCGGTCCGACCACCGCCGAAATCGCCCACACACTGGCCAGATAGCCCTGCACCTTGGCGCGCTCGGTCAGCGTGTACAGATCGCCCGCGATGGTCATCGTCATCGGCATGATGGCGCCCGCACCGATCCCCTGCACGGCGCGGAAGATGATGAGCCCCACCATGCTCGTGGCCACACCGCACAGCAGCGAACCGAGCGCGAAGACCGCGATCCCGAACAGGATCACCGGCTTGCGTCCGACCGTATCGGCAACCTTGCCGTACACCGGGACGGTAACCGCTTGTGTCAGTAGGTAAATCGAGAACAGCCAGGGGAATTGCGAGAAGCCGCCGAGGTTGTCGGTGATGGTCAGCACCGCGGTCGCGATGATCGTGGAATCCAGCGCGACCAGCCCCGTCGCGAGCATCAGCGAAGCAAGGATAGCGCCCCGATCCGATCGCAAACCGATAGACGACTCCACTGCCTCGGTTGCCACCTGCGGGCCCCTCTCGTTCGCTTCACTAACTACCGGGAAGCAACGTATCCCGGGCACAGCTATTCCCGCACGGAAATATTTTCGGCACGGCTCGGCGGATGGACACTCAGGCGCGGCGGTTGGCCGCGATCTCCTGCGTCGTCACCTCCGCCAGCTCGACGAAGAACGGCACCCGCTCGGGACGAGGTGCCCAGTTGCGCACGGGATCGCGTTTCGGTCGATGACACGGCGATATCTACTACTCGCATACGTGTCAGTAGTCACATATTGCCCTAAATTCCCTGTTGGACATGGCGCTGAAACTTCTCAGGTTCTTGATCTACTGTTTGAGTCAGTAGTTCGAGCAGCGAGGCAAAGGGGCCATGATGCGACGTGTACTCCCGGCGAGATCGACCACCACGAGTCGAACATTCGCAAGCGCCAGGCGAACTGGGTCGAGGATGAAAACGCTCGCGCTGTTCGTCGGCGCGGTCACCGTTGGCACCGTGATCGGTGCGGGGGAGGCGTTCGCGGACCCTGGCGCGCGCTCGGACCATTCGAACAGCCGCGGTTCGAGCGGTCGCGACACCACCGGCTGGCATCACATCGATCCGTTCGGCTACCACCACACCCCGCAGAATTCCTTGCGGCGCAACGAACATCAGAACAATCTGCGCGAGTACCGTAGCCAGAGCGGTGCCGAGCAGGACGCCACCGGGAACCGGCCCACCGGCGCGGCGACGTGGACGCGGGTACCGCGCGCCGACGGCGACGGTTGGACCGTATGCCGCACCCACGCGAAGACGTGCTGACAATGACGGCAACATCGACACTGCGCGAGTCATCGAAGACAATGGCATTCACTCTGCTCGCCACCGCCGCGGTCACCGCGGGCGGTCTGGAGTTCGGCGCGGGGACCGTCTCGGCGAGGCAGCTCATCGACGGCGCGGACGATGTGTACCGTGTGGTCGCCGATGGAAACGGTGCCCTCTATTGGCAGGCCGCCGGTCCAATTTCGGATTGGACCTTCGATCCCGATTCACCACGCCCAGGACCGTCGACGCGCTCCGCTGGCCTCTGTTACCAGGGAAGCCTGACCTGACCGGCGATTTGACGAAATGCGGTGGGCAATGGAAGCGCCCACCGCATCGGCTCGATTTCGTCAGGGCTGCCAAGTGATCCGGCCGCCCTGGAAATCCTGTGCCTTGCCGCCCTCATAGTCGTATTCCTCGCCCGTCGGGAGCCCGTAGCGCCCGGATTCCGCGCCATTGGAGACCCACAGGTCGCGGATCGCCCCCCAGACGACGTGCGCTCCCGTACGTGCGGACCAGTAGATCGCGCCACCGGGGAACAGGTTGTAGCGCCCGTTGTCCTTGTGTGCGGCGGCCTCGTCGGTGAGCGGGAACCCGAGCGTGCCGCTCTCCCATCCGTAGGCGGCCCATTTATCGCGGATCGCGCCGCCGATCTGGTGTGCGGCGGTGCCGACGGACCAATAGATGGACCCGCCCTGGAAAATGTTGTAGGCACCGAATCCCGTCGGTGTGGCTTGCTGACGGGTGACGGGGTAGCGCAGCACTCCGGTTTCCCAGCCGAGGTCGCGCCATTTGTCGCGGATCGCGCCACCGATCTCATTGGCGCCGGTATCGGGATGCCAGTAAATCGAGGCATTGCGCTCGAAGGTCTGGTAACGACCGCCATTGGCGGCGTCGAGTTCGGGGCCGGTCGGATCGCCGAGCGATACCGGACCGCCCACCTGGTCGTATTCGACCTCGATGGCGCCGCCGACGTCGAACGGACCGACGGGCCGCGCGGTCGCGGTCCCGAGGCCGACGCTCAGCAATAGAGCCAGCGCGGCGGTGGTCGATGCGAAGGCCGCCCGCGCCGGCGATCCGGCGGGGCGGTGGGTGCGAAATTGCCGTGCCAAAGGAACTCCTGAGCAGGTCGTAGTCGAACAGGAACTTCGGTAATTGCCGAGGACTGTCGTCAGGCTATCGACAGCTCTCTTATCGGCGGCAGCGCAATATCCGTTAGCCAACCTAGCTATTCCGTGCTTCGGAGAGTGGCCAGCGATAGGGTAAAGCATATGGTCGAGTCGACGAGGATTGTGCTGGCATCGCGGCCGGAGGGCGCACCGACTCCGGCGAATTTCCGCATCGAGACCGTGTCGCTGCCGGAGCCCGGCGCGGGGGAGGTGCTGTTGCGCACCCTGTATTTGTCGCTGGATCCGTATATGCGCGGGCGGATGAGTGCCGCCGAATCGTATGCGACGCCGGTCGAGGTCGGCGATGTGATGGTCGGCGGCACTGTCGCCGAGGTGCTCGAATCGCGTGCCTCGTCGCTGGCGAAAGGCGATGTGGTGCAGGCCTATTCGGGCTGGCAGACGCATCAGGTCGCGCCCGCATCGGGGCTGCGCACGCTGGATCCGGACAAAGCGCCGATATCGACCGCGCTCGGTGTGCTCGGCATGCCGGGTTTCACGGCCTATTCGGGACTGTTGAAGATCGGACAGCCGAAGGCGGGGGAGACCCTGGTGGTGGCCGCGGCCAGTGGCCCTGTCGGTTCGGCGGTCGGCCAGATCGCCCGTATCAAGGGTGCGCGGGCGGTCGGAATCGCGGGTGGGCCGGAGAAATGCGCCTATGTGCGTGCGGATTTGGGCTTCGATGCCGCGATCGACCACCGCGCACCGGATTTCGCCGACCAGTTGCGGGCCGCGGTCCCCGACGGCGTCGATATCTATTTCGAAAATGTCGGCGGCGCGGTGGCGGATGCGGTGTACCCACTGCTGAATACCTATGCGCGCGTGCCCGTTTGCGGACTCATCGCGAATTACAACGTGACCGGAGCGCCCGCGGGGCCCGATCGCCTGCCCGGCTTCTACGGTCGCATTCTGACCAAGAGCCTGACGGTGCGCGGATTCATTCAGAGCGAATTCGTCCGCGAGATGTACAAGGACTTCTTGCGGGAGATGTCGGATTGGATCGCGCAGGGCCGGGTCCGCTACCGCGAGGATCTTGTCGAAGGCCTCGAGCATGCGCCGGAGGCGTTCATCGGCATGCTCGAGGGCCGTAACTTCGGCAAACTCGTCGTGCGGGTCGGGTAGTGGACCCCGGCCGGATTACACCGGCTGCGGCGACAGCGCGATCTTCGCCGACCGCCCTGGCGTTTCGCTCGCGGCCGCGGCATCGGCCGCGGCCTCCAGCGGGTAGGTGGCCTCGACGTCGAGCCGCAACGCACCCGATGCCGCCATTCCCACCAACTCGCCGATCAAGCGCCGCATATCTTCGCCGCTGGTCTGCTCGGCCCGCTTGGAACCCCAAAAGCCCTTGACGACAGCCTGTTTGAAGATCAGCGGACCCGGATTGATGGTCAGCGGCTGACCGGAGAGCGCCCCGAACGAAATCAGCTCACCGTCCTGTCCGAGCAGCGAGAGCAGCGCGTCAGCCGCCCGCCCGCCGACCTGGTCCACAGCGCGCACGACCGGCGCACCCGCCGTGGACGCGATGGCCCGGTCCAGCCAGCCCTCGGATTCGGTATCGAAGACCGGCTCGAAGCCCAACTCCCGCAACGCCTTTTCCGACGCCGAACCGCGAACCAGGTTGAGCACATTGATACCGCGTTGCCGCGCAAGCACATTCACCAGGCGGCCGACCGCACCGTTGGCGGCATTGATCGTGATCCAGTCACCGGGCGCTACCCGCAGATCCTCCAGCAGCATCAAGGAGCTCAGCGGCATCGCAAGCAACTGTGCTGCCGTCTCATCGGCGATGCTGTCGGGCAGCGGAACCACCTGCGTGGCCTTGGCCAGGAAGTACTCGGCCCACACCTGGTGGATGCCGGAAACGCTCACGCGCTGACCGACTTCCAGCCCGGTCACACCGGGTCCCACTGCGTCGATCCGGCCGACGGCCTCGGTGCCCGGAATCGCGGGCAGGTCCGGCTTATAGCCGTACACGCCGCGGATGGTCGCCAGATCGTGGTTGTGAATGGGAGCCAGGATGAGCTCGATCCGCACCTGACCGGCGCCCGGTTCGGGTGCCGGGCGCTGCGCGATGGTGAGCACATCCTTTGGCTCGCCGAAACTTTCGATGACTACGGCACGCATGGTGGATCCTTTCGTCAGTCGTCGGCGAGGGTGACCTGGACGTCGATATTGCCGCGGGTCGCGTTGGAGTACGGGCACACCTGGTGCGCCTTATCGGCGATGGTCTGTGCTTCGGCGGGGGACAGATGCGGCAGCGAGACCTCGAGGGTGACGGTCAGCTCGAAGCCGCCCGCATCGTTGGGGCCGATACCGACCTTCGCGCCGACCGCGGAATCGTCGACGTTCGCGCCGTCGCGCTTACCGACCAGGCGCAGCGCACTGTGGAAGCAGGCCGCATAGCCCGCTGCGAAGAGCTGCTCCGGGTTGGTGCCCTCGCCACTGCCGCCCATTTCCTTGGGGGTGTTGAGCGCAACGTCGACCTTGCCGTCGGAGGTGCGGGCGTGGCCGTTGCGGCCGTCGCCGGTCGCGAGAGCTTCGGCGGTGTACAGGACGGTCATATCTGACTCTCTTTCGATCGGGGGTGTGATATCAGCGAATCGGTAAGTCGCCGAAGGGTTTCGCGCAATGCCATGAAGTCGTCGGCGGATAGGCCGCTGGCCTCGCCCATTTCCGTTGGCAGGCACCGTGCCTCGGAGCGCAACTCGCGCCCGTGCTCGGTGAGCTGGATATCGACGCGACGTTCATCGGCCGCTGCCCGGCGTCGCTCGATCAGGCCCGCCGCCTCCAGCCGCTTGAGTAGTGGCGACAAGGTGCCGGAATCGAGCAGAAGTGCCTCGCACAGGTCGCCGACGCTGCGACCATCGCGTTCCCATAGTGCCAACATGACCAGGTACTGCGGGTAGGTCAGCCCTAGGCGTTCGAGCTTCGGGCGATAGACCGCCGTCATCGCCCGCGACGCGGCATACAGCCGGAAGCACAGCTGCTCGTCGAGAGTGAGGTGATCGGTCATGTCCATTATGATAGTGGGCAATTAAGTTGTGCACAATCAAATGGTGTGTGGTTCATATCACCACTGATCCGGACGGGCGGCTATCCGGCGACGCTGCCGCCGCCGATACCCAGGTAGACGATCATCATGGTGAACAAGAACCAGCCCGCGCCCTGCCAGATCGGCCAGCTCTTGTTGCGCCGCCACGCCCGATACGTCTGGATGAAAGCGCCGATGCCGCCCAGCATGAGC
This sequence comes from Nocardia sp. CA-107356, assembly GCF_050946365.1. Classification (NCBI taxonomy): domain Bacteria; kingdom Bacillati; phylum Actinomycetota; class Actinomycetes; order Mycobacteriales; family Nocardiaceae; genus Nocardia; species Nocardia sp. CA-107356. The sequence goes on from NZ_CP191992.1 coordinate 3,605,824, forward strand.
ACCACGGTCGGGCCGACCAGCAGGGCGGTCTTGGCCGGGGTGTCACAGAGCATGCTCTCGGCGTTGAGGCAGGCGGCGCGCTGGGCCGCCCAGACCGCGCTGATCACGAAGACGACAGCGGCCACCGCCAGCACCGCCGCCACATAGATCGCCACCCGGCGGAAGGTCTGATTGTCCGCCGCCCATCGCTTCTCCAGATCGTTGACCATGGTTGATCACCTCACCGGTGGAGTTGCCGAGCGGTGCCGACCCAAACGTCGGCCGGTACGGCGCTCGAACGCAGCGATTATGGCTTGCGGCCGACACCCGCCCAGTACCACGCGGATTCGGGGTCGGCGTGGATGGCTTGGGCAAGGCCCGATCGGTCGCCGACCAGTTCCGGATGCCAGGTGACCACGGGAACAACGCCTGGTTCGACCAATTCGGTTCCGGCGAAAAGAGTTTCGGTTTCGTCGCGGCCGCGCGGATTGAAGGTGATTCCGGCCGATTCGGCCGAGGCAACCACCCTGGCCATGGCACGGTCATCGAAGTCGGCGGTGGGATGGGTGATCACGAGGTAGCTCCCGGCGGGTACCGCGTCGAGCAGATTCTCGATGATCGCGTGTGGATCATCGCTGTCGCGGAAATACATCATGATCGCGACCAACATGATCGCGACGGGGCGATCCGGGTCCAGGGTCGCGGTGAGCGCTGGATCGCGCAATATAGACGCCGGATCGTGCAGATCCGCGTGGATGAAGGCGGTCTTGCCCTCGCGGGTGCTCGACATGAGTGCCCTGGCATGCGCCAGGACGATCGGATCGTTGTCCACGTACACGACGCGCGCAGCGGGATCGACGCCTTGGGCGATCTCATGGGTATTGCCCGCGGTGGGGATGCCGGTGCCGATATCGAGGAATTGGGTGATGCCCGCGTCGAGGACGTAGCGCACCGCGCGGCCGAGAAAGGCTCGGTTGGCGCGTGCCATGCTGCGGATGGCCGGGATATGGGTGGCTATCGCATCGCCGAGCATCCGGTCGGCCGGATAATTGTCCTTTCCGCCGAGCCAATAATCGTAGACACGTGCTTCATGGGCCACACTGGTGTCGATTTTGGTCGGTAGTCCAGTCGCGGTTTCGGTCCAGCTGTCGGGCATGACGATTCCCTCCTGTGGCGGGCGGGCGTCGGGTGCCCGCGACCGCCGAGCCGCCCACGGTCGGCGGCCCGCTACTGCGAATTTGCTCGCATCAGGATAGGCCCGGCGAAGGACCGGCGGCCGGGATCGGGGCAGCATTAGGGGATCGATTCGGCGGGGCCGGGCGGCTAGCGCACCGCGGGCAGGTCGGGTGGATTGTGTCGGGCACTGTGCCGGATCTCGAACCAATATGTCGCGATGACGGTGGTGTAGACGGCCACGATCACCGCGACCGGAATGATCAGCAGTAGCACGAGCAGCGGTAGCAGGAAAGTCATGTGCGCTCCCCCGATTTCCGGGTGATGTCGGCTTGAACGGTGGTTGACGCCGCGCCGCGCCGATTCGCTGGCTATCCCCTGCATTTCAGCGAACCCCTTACCGAGATCGTAAGGCCGGAAAGGCTCACCGGCACGGACCGGGCGGTGTGAGTTGGGTCATGTACGGACCGGTGTGTCGCCCTTTCTACATGATCTTGATGAGGTTGAATCGATGAGGTCAACGCGTCATGGCGATCCATCGCGAAAGCTCTTCCGAATTCCGCTGCAGCACCGGCATGCGACAAGGAGCATGAAGTGAGCATGATTCTCGCCGCGCTACACGACACCGTGCTAGCCGAGGTCAGTAATCCGACACCGGAGGCGCCGCCCATGGCGGACAAGCTGACGCAAATGGGTCGGTACTTCACCTGGATGGTTCAGCTCTCCGGCGTCACCGCCATTACCTATGGCGGCGGTCGGTTCGCCTGGGAGAAATGGTCGGGCGGCGGGCTGCAGTCGCCGAAGATGATCGCCAGCGCGATGGCCGGTGGTGCGGTCGCAACCAGTGCGGGCACGATTATGAACGCGGTGCTCTAGCAACTCCGCGCCAGTCTGCGCGAGCCGAGCGCCCGCACACATCGAGTGTGCGGGCGCTTGTATGTCCGTTGGAAGTCGTCCGCCCTCGGTCGAGTCGAGCTTGTCGAATTCCCTGACATGCAATGCTTTCCGATGTGGCCATGAATTGTGCGGCACCCCCGATATCGTGGCGATGCGGACTTTCTCGAAGGCGTACGGGCAGCGAAATCGTACTCGGATACCTGATTTGCGGGACCTCTGGTAGTGCACAGAAGTGTCGCTGATCGATCTTGGTCGAGATCGCGCGGTCAACCCTGCCGGCGGTCGACGCGGCAGGCGCCGCTGAGAAGGTCCCGCGGCGCTGCCGCCACAACGGGTTGTTTTCGAACTCTCCCGGAAATGATTCGTGCCGTCCGGCGAGGTCTCCGAACGGCACGAAATCCGGTGTTCAAGGAAGCCCCGGACTCAGCGCGCGGAGAGCTATCCTGTTGGCGGGCAAACGGAATCGTCAGATTTCACCCGCCGCGGCTACTCGACACGGTGAATGACCGGGTTTGATTCTGGCAAATTCACTGCAATAGCGCGCACTCGCCGATGCTCAGCGTAGCGGCACAAGAAGAAGTCCGGCCCCGAGGGCCGACACGGACGAAGCGGTGATCTACCGAGACCGAATCAGGCGGCGGGCTTGGGCTGGGTCAGGTCCTTGATGCCGGTGATCGAATCGATGATGTTGAGGATGGCGGAGGTGCCGCCGTTGAGGGCCGAGCTGCCGGAGTCGAGCATGGCGGAACCGGAGGACGAGCCAGCCGAACCGGTGGATGAGCCAGCTGAACCCGAGGATGAGCCGCCGTCGGCCGAACCCGAGGCCGCGGAGCCGGTGGCGGCGGGGCTAGCGGCGGAGGCCACCGCGACCGGGCCGAAGAACAGGGCGGTGGCGGAGATGGCGGCGGTGGCAATGAGCTTGCGAGAGAACATGTATGGAGCTTCCTTTCACAGATGGATAACGACGCCATCACGGCGCGCATCACAAATGTTATGAAAAAGAGATCTGTAAATCTACTTCTCTTACTGTTCTCTTACTGTGCTGATAATCACCGTTAATAATGGGCTAACGGTGCATTTTGCTGTGGTAACCAATTTGATCTTCATCTCGGATGCGAATTACATGATCAAATTCGATTGATTTCTTCGACGGTGCCGCTCAGCCGCAGGGAGAACGGGTGTTCCGGCGGGCCGGCGTGGACGCGACCGCCACGCTGCGAGAAGAGATCGACGTTATCAGTAGGTTTCACCCGACTCGCCCCAGCCTCCAGCGCCAGCCTGTCGGCTGCCGCCAGGTCGTCTGTTGTCAGGACGACCTGGAGTTGCCGCAGGCCTGCCTCCGGCCACCGCCGAGGAACGTGCCCCGGTGCCAGAATGTGATCTGTTGCTCGATTTCTTCCAGGCTGGTGCCCTGGCTGTCGGCGATTTGCAGGAGGTGTTCCGACGCGCCCTCCGTGACGATGAAACCGGGTAGGACGCACACAACGCCTACGTCATGCCTGGCCACGTCGGGGGCGAGCTCACGGCTGTAGACGTTGAGCGCCGCCTTTGCAGCCGCGTACAGGGCCTCGGACGGCTGCGGCATGCGGCTGGTGTGGCTGTTACTCCTTCAGTGAATATGAGTGTTGGATGCGGCCGCGAAGGGGCCGCCATCGCCGAACACGAGCCGTCCGAAGTTCTCGCCGATACGGCGGTGCGCTGCGGGATCGGGATGAACCTCGTCGGGCAGCGGGAATTCGGCGTAGTCCTGCTCGCCGTACAGGTCACGGCCGTCGAGGTAGTGCAGGTTCGGGTCGTCGGTCGACCGCTGTTCGACGATCCGGGCGAGTTCGTCACGGATGATGTTGAGCGTCAGTCGCCCAGCGGCGCGTTCGGCCGGGTCGCCGGTGGCCTTGAACCGCAAGGTACCGCCGTCGAAGTCGGGCATGAGAGGGCCGGGGGTGTCCTCCTGCACCGGACACAGGATGGGCGACACGACCAACAGCGGCGTGGTCGGGTGCCCCTCGCGGATGGTGTCGAGGAAGCCGTGCACTGCAGGGCTGAAGGCACGCAGACGCATCACGTCGCTGTTGACGACGTTGATGCCGATCTTCAGGCTGATCAGATCCGCGGGGGTGTCCCGCATTGCACGGGAGGTGAACGGGTCGAGCAGCGCGCTGCCGCCGAACCCCATGTTGACCAGCTCCACTCCGCCCTGGGCGGCGGCCAGGGCGGGCCAGATGGCGGTCGGGTGGGCAGCGTTCGAGCCGTGGCTGATGGAACTGCCGTGGTGCAGCCATACCCTGCGCCCGCTGTCGGTCGCCGGCTCGATCGGCGCATCGGCGCGCAGGGCGATCAGTTCGGTGATCTCGGTATGCGGCAGCCAGATCTCGACGTCCTTGTCATGCGCCGGTAGATCGGTGAACCGGGCAGTGCCGACCGGCCCCTCGATCAGCTCGGAGGACTGGGTGATCATGTCGGTGATCGTGCGCGTGTTGCCGCCGGTCACCGTGGTCTGGGATACGAGTCGGCCATCGACGAGCAGGTCGTACACGCCGTCCGCCGGTGCCGGGAAACCTCGGTAGACCCGCTTGGTAGGCAGCGTGTCCAGTTCGATATTCGTGGCCCGGGTGCGAAATGCCAGGCGCACGCCGGAGGGCTGGGCCTCGGCCATGGCGAGTTGGTCTTCAGGGATTTGCCGGCGAGCCCGAGCGGGCAGCCGATGTGGCAGCAGTCCGCGTGCGGTCGTTTCCAGATCGAGGTGACCGCGCAGGATGTCCGCAGTGACAGGTGTGGTCAGCCAGTCGTGCTCAGTGTTCATCGCCTCAGCCATGATGGGTTCTTTCGGTATCGGATGCGCCGGTGTCCGCCGCGGCGGACCGCTTCCGGCGGTGCGGCCTCACCTGGTCAGCGTGTAGCGCGGTTCCCGAGCAGAGCGTCGAGAGAGTCCACAATCCAGTCCCAGGATTCCTGTGAGTCGGGGGCGCTGTGTTCGAAGCCGCCGGCCAGCTCCAGGCTGACGTAGCCGTGGAACACGCTGCCCAGCATCCGGACGGCGTGTGTTCGGTCCGGCTCCGTCAGGTCGTATCCGCGCAGGATCGCCCGCGTCATCTGGGCGTGCCGCACCCCAGCACTGGCAGCCGCCGTCTGGGAGTCGAGCCTGAAGCGGGCCGCGTCGTAGCGACCTGGGTGTTCCCGGGCGTAGTCGCGATAGGTGTTCGCGAAGGCTGCCAGGGCGTCCTTGCCGGCACGCCCGGCCAAGGCGTGGGCGACCCGGTCGGCGAGTTCCTCCAGGGCAAACAGCGCGATCCTGGTCTTGAGGTCCTGGGAATTCTTCAGGTGCGAGTACAGGCTCGCGACCTTGACGTCGAACCTCCGGGCGAGTTCCGAGACGGTCACCTGGTCGAATCCGACCTCATCGGCCAGTTCCGCACCCGCCAGGGTCAGGCGTTCTGGAGTGAGACCCACTCTAACCATAACGTTCCTCCGATCTAACGAGAACCATTATGCAATAACCTAAAGTCTTTAGGTTAACTGGCCTGCCGCTGGGTGGAACCTCCGGAGTGATCGTGATCCACGCGGTCGACAAACACGCTGTCGTTCCTGTTCCTGATCGCTCAGCATGGCGACTTCTACGCCGGAGCCGACCGTTCGTCGAGGCACCTCGAGTGCGATCATGCTTCGCTTACCGCACCCACCACCACATGCGTCGGTACGCCCTAACAGCACATCAAATAAGCCGAATTCGCTGGGATACAGTGTGCTGATGCCCGAAGAAGCGCATTCCACACCAGTGGTGCGTGTCGAAGCGGCCGTAACTTCCGACGATGCAACCGCCACCGCCGGGGTAACCGATACCGACCTGCTCTCGCTCGCATCACAGCTGTGCTTTGCCCTGTACTCCACCTCCCGATCGATGACCGCGGCCTACCGGCCGTTCCTCGATGCGATGGGGGTGACCTATCCGCAGTATCTGGCCCTACTGGTGTTGTGGGAACGACCCGCGATGACCATGAAGGAACTGGGCGAACAGCTACGCCTGGACTACGGCACGGTCTCCCCGCTCATCCAGCGACTACAGGCCCACGGCCTGGTAGAGAGCGTGCGCAGCAGCCACGACCGCCGCGCTGTCGAACTCCGCGCCACCGAAGCCGGACGCGCGCTGCGGCCACAGGCCGAGCACATGATCGAAGCGGTCATATCCGGCGTCGGCTATCCGATCGCGCACCTGATCGAACTGCGCGACCAGGTCAACGCGCTCGGCGCACGCCTCGACGCCGCCACGGCCGAGCGGTCGGGCAAGTAGCCGAACACACCGTGGGTGCCCGCCCGAATGTTCGGGCGCGCGCCCGAAGCGCGCGCCGGATCAGGCGTCCAGGACGCGAGCCTTTCGATCGACGACCGGCGGTTCGGTGGACCAGGGAAAGTTGATCCAGCGGTCGGTGCGACGCCAGACGTATTCGCAGTCGACCTCGGAATGCGGCTTCTGGTAGATGACCGCACAGCGGACCTCGGCGACGTGATCGATGCAGAAGTCGCGCACGAGCTTCAGTGTCGCGCCCGTATCGGCCACATCATCGGCGATCAGGACCGTCGCACCGGCCAGATCGACGGCCTGCGGGACCGGCGGCAGCATGACGGGCAGATCGAGGCGCTGATCGATGCCGGTGTAGAACTCGACGTTCTAACACCTTGATTGGGACGAACTCGCATCATTTGCGTGTTCATAGGGTCAGAGACTACATCCACTGGCGTCTCTCGGGGCAAGCGGATGCGGAACCTTGCGTGCCAGCGGGTGGGGTTGTCCGGTCAGCGCGACCAGGGCTTCGGCGATCTCCACGATTCCGGCGCGGGTGTAGATCGGGGTCGCGCTGGCGGTTGCCGTCGGAGCGTGGCCGGCGTAGGCACGTGCGACGGCTTCACCGAATTGCCGTTCCACATAGGTGAGGGTGGTGTGCCGGATCCAGTGTGGCGTTACCTGCAGACGCGCCGCCCACGGCAGGTGCTTTCGGATCCGTGCGGTCAGATAGTCGTAGCGTCGGGTGGTGATAGGGCGACCATCGCGGTATCGGAGGACCTGGTTGGTGGTCTCCTCGCCTCCACGTCTGCTGATGTGCTCGAGTAACTTTCCCATCAGAAACGGGGAAATCGGTTGCCAGCGAATGGTTTCCCCTTTCTCGTGAAGTTTGAGCAGACAGCTGTCCGGATCCAGGTCGCCGACCTGGAGACCGAGAACGCCGGCTCGTCGGCAGGCTGCCTCGATATGTATGCGGACGATCAAAGCATCCAGTTCGGTATCGTTTCCCGTCGAGGAAGCGACCTCTCCGATCGCGATGACCTGATCTCGGGTGAGGGCGTGGCGTGGACTGTCGAGGCGTCGGGGCTTCGCGATTTTCTGAGCTGGATTGTCGGCGGGACTGATCAGACCGTCGAGTTCGGCATGACGGTAGATGCACCGCAACGCAGACACCATGTTTGCCGCGGCACCGCGCCCACCGCGGGAATTGGCGCGCACGACCGCGCGGCTGCGATGCCGCTGTACCAGGTCGATGGCCTCAGTGACGGTGGGTTCGTCGAGTGTCCTATCGCCCCAAGCATCTTCGATAATTCGCCAGTAGGAGCAGTAGTTCCTCGTCGTGGTCCTGGGTAAGGCTGTCCGCAGCTTGGCGATGTACTCGGAAAAAGTCGGTGTCGTCTCCGGCGCCGCGACCTTAACAGTAAAGTCCGCGATGTTGACGCCGAGGCGTGACGCGATCAATTGCAGTGCGGAGTCCAGGTCGTCGGTCAATAGTGGACCCTCTTTCTTGCAGACACCAATGCGGCGTGTGTGGTAGGAACCAGGCGGAAGCTGGGGGTGACGGCCTTTGTTGGTCGCCCTTCGAGGGCCTTCATGACACTGCCGCCCCCGGCTTCCCCGAAACCGTGAAGCGATGACAAAGGGACGCGCCGTAGAGCGCCGGTTAGTGACCACTCTGCTGTCGGTTCCCTCGCCTCCGCCTGGTTCCTGCCTCGAGATGCGAACAGGAAGGCGACGTAGTTGTCGCAACAAGTCGGACCGGTGTTCTTCGTCGGGATCGACTGGGCCGCAACCGAACACGCCGTATGCGTGGTTGACCAGACCGGACGAAAGATCGCCGCCTTCACCATCGGGCACACCGCCGCCAGGTTTACCCGGCTGGCCGCCTGGCTGGACAAGCTCGGTCACGCCGAGCGGGTGCCGGTCGCGATCGAACGCCCGGACGGGAGGCTGGTAGACGCCATGCTCGCGGCCGGGCACCCAGTGCTGCCGGTCAAGCCGACCGCGATCAAGACCTGGCGCGAGTCCGACACCCATCCCGACGGCGCACTGTTCCGGTCCTTTCCCCACGCCGGCACGATCAACGCCGCGCAGATCCTGGCCGAATGGGGTAACGCCCGTGAGGTATTCGACAACCCCGACGCGATCGCCGCGCTGGCCGGAATCACCCCGGTCACCAAAGCCGCGGACAAACAACGCGGAGTGTCGTTCCGCTGGGCCTGCAACAAACGCCTGCGCGCTGCGATCACCACCTTCGCCACGAACAGCCGCTTCTCCAGCCCATGGGCCACCGACATCTACCACCGTGCCCGCGCCTCGGAAAAGGATCATCCCCACGCCACCCGCGTCCTGGCCCGAGCCTGGATCCGGGTCATGTGGCGCTGCTGGCAGAACGGTACGATCTACGACCCGGTCCTGCACGGCGCTGCCCTCGAGCGCGTCGAACAACAGGCCGCAGCCAGACTTCGAACCCGAGGTTGACACAAGGGGTGTCATGACTGCTACTGCCAAGAGTCGGGAAGGTAGTTCCATAACGCCGTCGCAACGACGGGGATCGGTAACACAACCAAGATGTCCCGCGTGAGATCGGCCGCGATCAGCGCCCGGTCACCGGGATTCAGATTGCAGCGGTGACGGTTCGCGGAGGGGATCCGTAGATATCCAGCACGCCCGACAGCCCAACGACTCTGACGAGCACACCGGGCAACGACAACGCGGTGGTCCCCGTCGAATGAGACAAACTGCCCTGGAGCCCATCCGAGAGCCTTGAGTGACGATCGATCCGACAGGCGACCGTGGTCATTGATCGTCGTAGACGCACAGTGCAGTCCACCGATTGGGTTGTCGATGACACCCGGAAACGCGAAAGGAACGTCGAGCGACTCGGCCAGTCGGTTCGAAGCTCGGTACAACTCGCCGAACTGCAGGTTGGCTGCGCTACTCGCAGCCGATTCAGACGGCGGTTGCGCGCCTCGACCGTCAGGGGACGGAAGGTTAAAGCCGTTCGCCGCCGAGGCGGAGTTGTCTTGGTCATGACGAATTGATGGCATCGGGCACTGCTTTCTGCCCGGCCTGCTGATTCTCCCTCATCCATAAAAGCTGATCTTCGACAACTGCGCCACCCCCGGAGCAGGCGTGCACACCATCGAGGTTCGATTCCTCCAGCCCAGTCTGTCTATGAAGCGCACTGTTTTGCCGATTACGTGATGCGGTGCCACCGCGCATTTGGCGACGATCGATTCGGATGGATACCCCCGTCACCCCGATCTGGCTTCAGCGAGGACAAATCTGAGGTGGGGTTCATATCCGTAGGTGGACTTGACCACTACGCCCACCTGCTCCACCAGCGGAAATCGCTGATTCTGGGGGAGTAGTAGTTGGGGTGTAGCCCTGCGGGCACTGTCGGCCTGGCCGGGCCAACTCCGCACGTCACTTTGCCGGCTGTATCTCGTAGCACCGTTTCGTGTTGTCGCACGGTTGATGCGATGGAGTTGAGTCGGAGTGAGTGGTCGAAGCGGTAGGCGAATGTCGACCACGAGATGCACCTGCTCAATCATCGGATATCGGCTGCTGTCGTGTCCGTGGCCATAACAAAGTCGATCGCAACTGGAGGGGCATCGCTTCAACGGGTGCGCGCCGGGTATGGCACGGATTCCGGATTTTCGTGCGCGAGGGGGGACTTGATCGCGGATCTGCGTCCTCCATGACGCAGATCCGTGTGGTGCATCCGTCGTTGAAGCGCTCGCGTAGATAAGGCTTGAAATCGTCGAGCAGGCTGGGACGTCGGCCGGTGCCATTGTCGACTATCAGTTCCTCGGCTGTGTCGGCGCGGGCGAAGCGGCGCATTGTGCCTCGCGCCAGACCGAGCTGAACACCGATGGCTCTGAGGCTGACGCCTTCGGCGAGCAAGAGGTGAATATCGTTGTAGCGCTGCCGAGTTCGAACCGCACTCCGGTCAGTGCGATCCTTCGGAGACCATTCGGCGTGCGGTCACGGTGTTAGCCGGGTGGGGCGAGGAACATCGCGCAGCATGACAGGGCCTGGAATCCTGACGCACGAACCGAAACCGTAAGACCAGTCAGCAGCTACCGGCGCGTTCTACTTGCGGACTACCGGAAGCCCAACGCCGCCGCCGACATCGAGGAAGACATCTGACAACCGCGCCGCCCAACCGGCAAGGGCCTGCTCTTCGGTGGGGCCCTTGCTCGCGTGCGGGGGATTGTCCATCAGCACACCGACACGCTCCGAGGTCCCTAGCCATGCCGAGGGTTCCGGATGCTCGTGGTTCTGGTTTCACCTAGGAGGGTGGTGAACTTGCGGATCTCGATCTGGTCCAAGACCGGTCCGTTTATTATGCACGGCCCCTAATCGAAGCGGAATGCGGACAACCGGGATGGGTTTCTGTATTAGTTTCGGCTCCTGTACTGGAGCTTCCTCCGGTCGAGCGTTGAACTGCCGTAGGGAGTCTCACAAATGAACAGCGACGCGGGCCGGCGCAGCGCCCTTACCGGAACGGGCAGACCGCCGACCAGTCGAGCCGCACTCGCGACCTGGTTGTGCGCCGTCGGCGTGGGTCTTGCCTCGGTCCTGGCCCCGCAAGCCACTGCCGCCCCCGCCCTGATCGCCTGCGACGCAGACGAATACGAAAACGTCGACCACGTTTGCGTGCCGCGCCCAGAACAGGCTCCCACCGCCCCCGATGGGGCAACCGCGCAGTGCAAGGACGGCACCTACAGCTTCAGCCGACACCGCACGGGGACCTGTTCGCACCACGGCGGTGTCGCCCGCTGGTTGGTCACTCTGCCGTAACCGTCGGCAGTCCGGTTGGTGGATGCGTCGGCGGTCGGGGACCTACCGACCACGTACAAAGGGGAACCATGAACAAGATCGTCACCACTGCCATTTTGGGTGTTTGGCTGCTCTTGGGCGGAGTCCAAGCCGCAGTCGCCGCCGCCGAGCCAGAACCACATGTGGTCGAATGCCTCGAGGGAACACCGGGACCCGCAAGGTGGAGCGATGGCACCGTCCGGTATTCGCAGTGGTGCTTCGACACTCGCGGTGGCAGCGAGTCTCTCGATGAGGAATCGAGGTCGGGGCTCGACGGCAGGCCGGGCCCGCGCGGATACACCTGCTACGGCGACGGCAACTGCTATTGGCCCGACGGCTCGCCTGTGCTGGGGTACCAGCGGTGCGGAGTTGCCTGCGGCGAGCCGCCCACTTCCGGAGATATCCAGGGTCCGTGGTCAGAGTGCATCGCGGTGAAGACGGAGGCTGAGTGTCGTGAGGAACGACGTCCCCGTTGACTAGTTGTCGCGTGCCCGGACACCGGTTGCGCTCGACTGACTGCGCCCCCGGCGGCATTTCCGCGCAACTTTCGGGCCAGACGCGCCATCACCAGCCCCGCCAGGCGGGCAACGGTGCCTGAAGTGCGGTGCAGACGAGCGACGTTCGGCTGATCAGTCGGTTTGCGGCTCGCCGTTGTTGTCGGGTTCTTGTTCATCCAGCTTCGCTCGGTGGCGTCGGTGTCCGTGAGTGCGATGAACAGCCGGGAGTTCAGATCAATTCAAGCGCTGCGCCTTTCAGTGGCTTCCATTTTCCGTCGACAGTTATGCCGACTCGCCTGGCATCGGCACCTATATCGTGAAGCTGTCTGGCAGGCTCATCCAGCGTCCGACCGAGAGGCTATGCGGGACTGGCGGACTGCCGCCGCGAGGCAGACAAAGGCCAAATCCGTCCACCCGAAAATCATGTCGGTGGAGGTCATCATCGAGGCCCACCTGATCCGGCGCGCCAAGGTAGGCGCCGGCAACCGGTCGTGCGGTCAGCTGGAACGAACCTGGCAATCGACGTTGCCACGTCCGAAACAGCTGCGCGGGCGGATCCGCCGCGACTGCTGCGGCAGGAAGACTCAGGCGGAGGTCACCGGTCAGCGGGGTTGGGGCCAGCGTAGGGCTTGCGGATTGCGGTGATGAGCAGGACGTTCTGGGCTTGGGTTACGTCGGCGACGCTGACACGGTAGGAGGCCAGCTCGTGGGTGATGGGGTCGCGCTGGTGTATCAGGTCGTTGGTGTCTCGGCCGCAGGCGATATCGATCCCGGAGGTCCATAAGCGCTGGAACTCCTTGTTGGGGCGTAGTTGGCGCATGAGGTCGTGTGCTTGTTGGCTTCCGCGGTAGCGTCCGAGGACTGCTTTGATGGTGGCGACGGAGTGGGCGGCTTCATGTAGCCATTGGACGAGGACTGTTTGTGCGATCGGGCTGAATAGCCATCTCGGGATGCAGTCGGTTCTGTCCAGGTCGGGCAGGGCTGATCGAAAGGACTCGTTGCAGGCCAGTACATTCCACATCGGATCCACAACGGCCGCGAGCACTCCCCGTTCCTCGAGGTCTTGGATGTGGGTGATGAGTCCGTCGTTGCCGCGCACGCAGTGGCGAAGTTTGTCCAGGGGTGCGAGAACCTCGGCAGGAGTGCGTAGTTCGCGCAGGTGACGCGCTTGCATCGGGTTCAGTCCGTATCCGGTGATGATCGTTTCGAGTATTTCGATGGAGGGCATGCGCTCGCCGCGTTCGATTTGGCTGAGATACGAGGCGCTTATTCCGTGCCGCTCGTAGGCGGCGATGCGAGATAGTTCGAGGTGGTCGCGGATCGTCCGCAATGCTGTCTGCAGGGTCGGGATGTGTTGTTGCGGTGGATATCTGGGCTTGTCGCGTTTGCGGTGTACCAGGCTTCGGTTCATGGGCAGCTCCTCAGGTGTCTGATGTCTTCCGTAGTGGGGTGGGCTGAGATATTCTGAGCGGTTCGTTTCGAGGTTCATGGACCGAGTCTTGAGAACCGGTCCGCTAGCGTCAAGATCACTACGGGGACAACGTGTCCGGGAGCGACACCAGACGGGGGGAGATGAACTTGGAAGAGGTCACCAAGGCGGTCGGGCACTGGCTGCGAGCGCGCCGCATGCAGATCGGGTTGGATCGACCCGAGGATCTCGGGAGCCTGGTCGGTCTGAGTGCTGATCAGATCAAGAAGGTCGAGAACGGTACACGCTCGTTGAGTATCGAGTCTTTCGAAGCCATTATCGGGGCGTTGGCGATGCCGGTGTGGTGGGGGCGGACGATCCTGGCCTTGACCCGGACCAACCTCATTCCCGCGCACCTTGGTGCAGGTGCTTCGTTGCTGCCGCGCGATCTGCGGATCCTGGAGGCCTATCCCGGGCCGGCCTGTCTTTACGAGGTGCCGCTGTTCAAGGTGAGGGCGGCAAACAGTAAGTACCTCAAAGCATTTCCTGGCTTGGTGCCAGGGCGCAACATCATCGAGTGGATGGTGAACGAGCCCGTTGCTCGCCGGGTCTTGGCGAATTGGCGGTTCGAGACGCACTTGATGACACAGGGGCTCAAGCTGATGTCGCCGGGGATCGTGCCACAGCGTGAAGTCGAGGCCGTCGTCGATGCTTGTCGCGATGCGCCCGAATGGGACGACTTCTGGAATTCCGAACTGCCGAAGAGCCTTGCGACGCCAGAGAGATCTCTCGAATACTCCGTGATCAGGGATGCCGACACCGGTGACGAGTACCGGATGTGGGTGTCCATCGACGCGAGCGAACTGCCATTCAGGCCTTGGTGGATCTACCACCTGACCCCGGTCGACGGTCCGCTCGCCGCGGCATTATAGCGCTGCCGAATGTGTTCGTGCAACCAGAACCGGACCTCGGAAGGGCGCTGGGGAATCTGGTTGCCAGGGCTCGATTTGCGAAGAGTTCGCCAGTTCATGGTGAGCTGAGCCAGTGGTCGGGGTGCCGGTAAGGAACGTGCCACCTGGTACATGAGCGCCGTGGGCGTCAGACTTGGGGTGCGGTGCCGCTGACGATGCGGTGGATGGTGGAGCGGCCGACGCTGTATTCGTCGGCGAGGCTGGCGTCGTCGTCGGGGTCGTGGTAGCGGCGGTGGATCGTTTTGCGTGCTGCGAGAGGCAGTTTCGGTTGCTTGCCCTTGAGGCGGCCCTTCGCGCGGGCCTTGGCCATGCCCTCGCGGGTGCGCAGGTGGTTCAGGTTGGCTTCGAATTCGGCGACCATGGCGAGGGTTTGCAGGAACAGTTTGCCGAACGGGTCGTTCCAGTCGTAGATCTGGCTGCCGAGTCCGAACAGGACGTCGCGCTCGCGCAGGCTGGTCAGGATCTCGCCGGCCTCGGCCATGTTGCGGGCGAACCGGTCGAATTTCGTCGTGGTCAGCACCACCTGCCGGTCCGTGACCGCTGCCGCGGCGAAGGTGACCGCGCGGTGAACGCGTTGTCCAGGCCGGTACGGTTGCGGCGGGTGGTGCCGGAGAATCCCTTGTCGATGAAGATCCGCTCGCGTGGCACTGCGAGAGCGAGCAGTTGCTCGGTTTGGATCTCGATGTCTTGTTCGTCGGTGGAGCAGCGTACGTATCCGACGAGGAAGGGCTCGATCACCCGTGCGATCGTTCCATATGACGGGGGTTGATCGGAACAGTTCGCGGAACACCTCAACGGAACACCGTGACCAGGGGCGGAGCCATCTCGGCCGGGTGTTCCGTTGGCCGATCGGCTTACAGAACACCCGATGTCAGCAACGCCGTTCGTACTCTGCACTTCATGACAGCTTCAGGAGTAAGGCGGACCGTGCCGACGGTGGGCGTCTGATGGGTGGGCCCCGGCGCTGAGATCGTCTGGTCGTCATGACGCGATCGGCGTCGCGAGCAGCGAGGTTCCCTTCACTGTGGTGTGGGATCCGACCCTGTGCAGCGAGACCGACAGGCGGTGTGCGACGGATTCTGCATCGAATTCCCAGCCGTTGTAGCCGTTGAAGGCGGGATCGTCTGCAGCTAGGAGCCTTGGAGTCGCCGGTTGTCGCCGCTTGTTGATCCACGCAAGCATCTCGTCGCGGCTCGCCGGACCCATGGAGTCGTTGCCGTACAGATCGTAGAAGCACGATTGCAATTCCTTGCCCTGCTCCGCGACGGTCCAGTCCGACCAATCGCCGCAGCCGCTCTGGTACCCATGGCCATAGAAGTGTGCCGCACCGAAGCGGGCGCTGAGCGCTTCGAGGTCGGCGTCCAGGGCTCCCCTGTGCACCAGCAGGGTCCAGCCGTCGAACGCCGGAGTGACGACAACCGCTTTGTCGGGCGGCAGGGCACCTTGTGCATCGAAGAGCCTGGCGGCCTCTCGGAAGCCGACCGGCACCGCGCCGGTGAGCTGAAAAGCGTCGAGCACCGCGGCCTGGTCGCTGGTCGGGACCGCGTACCAGAAGCACTCGTCGACGAAGGTGGATTCGAGCGGCTCAGCGGCGTCGAGATCCTGCGCGCGACGATGCAGGAGGGTCCAATCGAGTGCCGCGTCGTGGGCCACCGGCCCGCCCGAAAGCAGCTGGTTGGCGGCCTGACTCGCCCAACCACTGGCCAACATGCTGACGAGCACCGCCGTGCGCGGCCGCAGGCCATACCCATTGTGGACGGTGATGCCGAGTGACTCGGCGAGGTGCTCGGTGTCGGTGCGCGCGAGCGCATCGACGACAATCGAGAAATCGTCGGGGAGGACCCGGGAGATCACGCGCCGGTACTCATGAAGGTATTCGCCGACCTTTTCGTTCAGAAGGTCCAGCATCGCTGTGAGCCGCTCGCGACACTGCTGGTGGCCTTCGCCAGCGTCGTGGTACAGCGGGCGCACAACGCAGTGCCTGACCTCCGGATCGGGGTGCAGCAGCTGTTCGCGAAAGGACGCCGTTGTGTCGGTCACGGCGCGTAGCGTATCCTTTCCGCCCGAACTTCCCAGGGCTGACCGGTGAGGTCCAGCTCGACATCCCGAACGACAGGAATCGCTCCCATAACTGCGGGGTCAGTCCCGCCGACCAGGCCATTCACTGGGACTTGATCAGCAACTGTGAAAGCTTTAGTCCCCCAGAGCCAGGCGGCTGTTCATGTTCAGCTTGACCTCCCCATACGGCAGCACGTGTGACCAGAACAGCGGCGTCAGGCCACGCTCGTCCTCGGCGGTGAGCACTCCGTCCCATTCGGGGTCGGCGAGAACGTCCTGGATCATCAGGACGTTGACGTAGACCAGGGCGGCCTGGCAGATCCGCAGGCACAGTACGCTCATCTCCTGTTCGTCGCGCCGGTTGGACGTGATTTCGGAGGTCTTGCCGTAGTAGATGATCTGGTTGGCGCCGTTCCAGGACTCGGCCACGTTCAGGCCGCTGTTGATCTCCCGCTGCAATTCGCGACTGCGCAGGTAGCGGCATAAAAAGAAGGTCTTCTGCACTCGGCCGAGTTCGATCATCGCCTGATAGGTAGGGTGGGCGGCGTTGGCTTTCATGAACCGTCGCAGGATCGCCTCGGTGGAGGCGGTACGGGTGCGGATCGCAGTGGCGTACTTCATCATCTGGTCGTACTGTTGCGCGATCAACTCCCACCGAATGGGCCTGGTCATGGCCGGTTTCAGCCCCGGCCACAGGTCCGGTTCCCCGGCGGCGGGCCGGTAGAGCCGGCACTTGTTGATGCGCTTGATCCGTGGCAGCAGATCGAATCCCAGCAGCCTGGTCACGCCGAATCCGATTTCGGACTGGCCGTGGGTATCGACATAGCTGGATTCCACGTCCATCTCGGTGCCGTGGTGCATGGCGCCCTCGACCATGGCATGGACCTCGGATGCGGAGCAGTTGAGCAGCTGGGAATGGATGACCACCGACCCGTTGCGCTCGACACTCCAGTAGATGAGCACGCCGCGGCGGCCGTAGCGAGAATGGTGCTCGGTGAAGATGTTCTGGTCGTAGGCGCCGAAATGGGTCGAGTCCGACGCGATGGCCGTCGATGACTCACCCCAGATCGACGGCTTGCGGGCGGCGAAGGTGGCGTTGGCGATCTCGATCGCAATCCGCCGCGCCGCCTCAGTGTTCAAGTAGCGGCGACGCACGTAGCGGATGTCGTCCTCGGTGTGGCGGTCGGTGCCGCCGGCCACCGAGTTGATCCCGGTGTTCGTGCCGTAGGCATAGATGGCCAGCAGAAGCCGTTCGGCCAGAACGTCTTCGGGCAGATTGCCGCGGTCTGCGACCGAGGTGACCGCACGCAGGCACCCGGTACGCAGTACCGCTTCCTTGAGCATGTCGATCAGCGGCACCACCCCCCCCACCGGGTTCTGACCTGGGATTTCAGTTTGCGCAGGTTCCGCGGCTCCGGCGCCTTGGGGAGCGGTGTCAGCTTGATCGCGCCCTGGCGACGTTCCTTGATCTCCAGCCAGGGACAGTGCGGCAGGGCGGTCTGCAGGGCGTCGAGCTCGGCGCGCATCTCGGCTTGCAGGCCCTCGATGAACTCGCCTGCATCGAGGGGTTTACTCAGCTTCTCGTAGTGCTCGATGCGGTGTTCCTCGAAGTCGGCCGGCAGATCTTCGGCGGGGTTGCGCCACTTCTCGGCGCCGACGACCCAGATTTCCTTGCACCGCAACTGATCCCGCAACGCCTGGAACGTGGCGATCTCGTACACCATCCGCACCACCCGCCGGTCTCCGTGCTGGTCGTTCTGATAGACCAGCTCCGCCCAGTCCCCAGCCACGCCCCGATGCACCGGAACCTCGTCCCCTGCCGGGTAGTAGCGCAAACTCGTGCCTGCATACCTGCTGATCAGCTCGAGCGCGTCCAGGACCGGCCGGTGCGTGGTGTTGTTGCTGCGAAACTCCAGCACCGACAGCAGTTTGATCAGCCCGGCCCGGTAGTGGTTGGTGTACGAGGAGCGCAGGGTGGCCTTCACCGTGCGCTGATACGTCGGACCCGAGGACTTGAACTCGGCGACCAGGTCCCGCAGCACCCCTTGTGGCGCGACCGGGAAGACGGTGTCGCGCACCAGCTGATCGCCCGCGTCGACGGTCGCTTCGGCCACCTTGAACAGCAGGTTCTCCTTGCCCGTGACCCGCTTGAATTCCTTGATCAGCTCGTTGGTCACCCGCACCTCGGCGCGGGCGTTGATCCGGTGCACCGTGGAATTCAGCAGCTCGACCAGGGTGTCGGTGATCTCCCGGCACCGACAGTGCAGCAACGCCGCCAACAGGGTCAACTGCGTCTCCAGGGGATGATCCCGCAGGTGACTCGGTGACTCCACCGCCGCGCGCCCCCGCCACCCGCTCACGATCTTCGGCCCGACATCGGCGAACACATCACCCGGTACTCCGGCCGCGCGCACCGCCTCCAACTTGGCGATCTCGGTGAGCATCGTGTTCGGGCTGACGTTGCCCGGGTCCGACCGAATCGCCGCCAGCATCGCCCGACCGTTCTCGCCGTCTTCTCCCGCGCCATCCTCGATGTCGATACCGAGCGGTGTGATCAAGGCCAGCAACCGGGCCCGGACCGGCTCCGGCAGCCGGTCGCTGACCCGCGCGAACAGCAACTCCTCGCCACGGTGCAATGCCGAGCGCACCATCCGCTCGATCCGCCCGGCCGTGGGTGGCTCCACCTTCACCTCGCGCAGGCGGGACAACAGGTGCTCTCTCACCCGCTCACCGCTGCGCTCGCCTTGGGTGATTTGCTCGACCACCCACGCCACGGTCTCCTCGGCGTCTGTCACGCTGCACTCCCGGAACCCCAGCGACTCCCGGATCTGCGCCCGATGCGCCTGCTGGTCCGGCCGGTGAAGTCGTAGAACGCGATCTCGGTCCGCTCCACACCCACCTGACGCGCGACGTAATCGACCGCGGCGTCAGGGATCTCGGCCCGTCCACGCGGGAACTGGCCCCGCTCGGTATAGAACCGCAGCATCAGCCCGAACCCAAGTTTCGCAGCACCCCGCTTGGTCGCGACCAGCTCCGGTTCCTTGCCCAATCAGCTCGTCCTGATCCAGCTCCCTCATCACGCGCGGCAAGCTACACCCGCACCGACCAGCACCGGGCCGCTTTTACGGCAGCTTCATGTACCAGGTGACACGTTCCTTACCGACACCCCTGGTCGGGATGAGGAGTTGTTGGTCGGCGGCGACGATGCTGGTCGGCCCGGCGGGCTCGATCTGAAATCGACCTGTGCTCCGGCGGCGTTAGCCTCGATATTTCGCGGGGCTGACGTGGTTGCTTGAGCGGCTTCGGATTGCTGCTTCGATCGTAGTTTCCCGGACCTGGGCAGGGCAGTCGGCCCGCGCAGCGGGCTGACTGCCAGGTTCCACGAGCCCGGGAGGGATGGCTTCCTTGGTTGTAGGGACAATGTTCTTACTGGTCAGCCGGGTTGCAGGCGAGCCGCGGCGGTGGTGATCAGGTCGGTGAAGGGCGCGTGTCGGGCCAGGTGTAGCCGGGTCTTGCGGGCGTGGCGGGCGATCCGCCCCGCAGCGGAAAACACCCGTAGCCGAAGGGTTTTCGGCTCCCACCGGCGTCCGTCGTGATCGTGCAGGGCGATGGTTTGCAGCCACGCGGTCAGGTCCAACGCGAGCGCGACCAACGCGAGCCAGATGCGGTTGGCGTCGAACCCGTGGAACGGAAGATTCCGTAGACCGGTGTCTTTCGCGTTTCTGATCCGGTCTTCGCAGCGGGCCCGCCGCCGGTGGCGCAACTCTAAATCGGGGAGTTGACCTCGGGTGGTGTTGGTGACGAACGCGGTCAACCGCAATCCGTCATGGTCGGTGAACCGCAGTTGAGCACCGGGGTGCGGGCGTTCTTTCCTGACGATCAGGCGCATGCCGGGTGGCCAGCCGGTCAAGTCGGTGATGCCGGTGACTTCGACGACCCATGCGCCGGGCCGGACTCGGCCCTCGGCGTCGTATGCCGGTGTCCAGTCGCGGTCGGTGAGGTGGGTGTCCATGGCGGTGACGATGTCGTCGGTGAGGGTGAACCCGATCGAGTACTGCAGCCTGCGCCGGTGGCAGTAGTCGAGGAACTCATGGGTGCCGCCCCCGGAATCGGTGCGCACCAATACTTTCCGTCCGACCCGCCATAACGGCTGCCACGGCAGCTGGGCGAGGGCATCGGACAGGACCCGTTTGTGGTCGGCGGCAGTATTACTACCGGCGTTGCCCGGGCGCAGCATCGGCGCGGCGGGTTCGCCGGTCCCGGCCGGGCCGTGGTCGATGAACGACCACAGTGAGTGAAATCCGAAGCCACG
Organism: Nocardia sp. CA-107356; assembly: GCF_050946365.1. NCBI lineage: Bacteria > Bacillati > Actinomycetota > Actinomycetes > Mycobacteriales > Nocardiaceae > Nocardia > Nocardia sp. CA-107356. The sequence continues at coordinate 3,626,222 of NZ_CP191992.1, forward strand.
CTTGAATGTTGATGCCGCGTGTTGCTTTTCCGAGTGCGCGTCGGTGAGGGTGGCGTCGAGATCGATGATCAGCGGATCGTTGATGCTGATCCGGTGATCGGGGGCGTTGGATCCAGCCAGGATCCATGCCTGGGCGCGGGCGTCGGCGCGGGCAGAAGCGATGGCGGCCAACACTTTCGGTGCGTCAGCGGCCAGAGCGGTGATCGTGCGCGACACGGTCGGGTCCGAGGCCACCGAACCGAACACACCCGGTTCGGCCCGCAACAACGCCAGGTCCGCGGCGCAGTCACCACCGATCGCGAGGGTGACCGCCAGATCGAGCACGATCTTGCCGGGGTCGTGGATGGCCATCGGTTTGCGCCACGGCCTCAACTTTTCCGATAAACCGCTGGTCAACCCAGTCTTCTCGGCAGTGCGCAGTAGTAGCGCCGCGCCTGTGTGTGACGCCACGCCCGAGCCGTCACCGTCGATGTCGAGCCGCGGATACGCAGAGATAGACTTGCCCACCAGAAGGGTGCTCCACTACTTCGATCAATTCTTCCTTCGCAAGTCGAATTGTCGCAGGTCGGGGCACCTTTCGCCATTTCTATCGCAGGTCAGAGACTATTTCCATGACTGGGCGAGGCTAGGCTGCCGGAGTGCCCACGGTCCAAACTCCTCGCCAAGTCACAGTTTTCGGTCTCGGCGGCACCATCGCCATGACGACCGCCTCTTCCGGTGGTGTCGTGCCCGCCTTGTCTGCGAACCAACTCCTCAACGCTATACCCGGTCTGACCGACACCGGTATCACCGTTGACGTGGTGGACTTTCGTCAAGTACCAGGCGCATCGCTGACTATCTCCGATATCACCGCCCTCGCTGCAGCAGTTCATGATCGGCTCGCCGATGCCGATGGTGTGGTCGTCACTCAAGGCACCGACACCATCGAAGAGACCGCGTTCCTACTCGACCTTCTACACACCCGTGCTGAACCGGTTGTCGTGACCGGCGCTATGCGCAACCCATCCCTCGCCGGTGCCGACGGACCCGCCAACCTACTCGCCGCGATTCAAACCGCAGCCGAGCCCTCGGCACGCCACCAAGGGTGCCTCGTAGTATTCAACGACGAGATTCACGCTGCCCGACGCGTCCGAAAAACCCACACCACCAGCACCGCCACCTTCCAGTCCCCCAACGGTGGCCCCCTCGGCTATATCGTCGAAGGACACCCCCGCCTGCTCAACCGGCTCACCCGCCGCTTCACGGTTCCAGCTAAACCCGGCGACGACTCCCACGTGCCGATTCTCACCATCACCCTCGGCGACGACGGCGCCACTGTCCGTGCAGTCGCTGATCACATCGACGGCCTCGTGCTCGCGGGTCTAGGAGCTGGCCACGTTCCCGCCCGCCTCGTGCCCACTCTCGAAGCGCTCGCCACCAAGATCCCTGTCATCTTGGCCTCCCGCGCTAGCGCCGGCCCTGTGCTCGAATCCACCTACGGATTCCCTGGCTCCGAACGAGATCTGCTCGCCCGCGGCCTGATCTCCGCCGGGTACCTCGATCCAATCAAAGCACGAGCCCTCCTGCACACCCTGCTGTCCAGCGGCACGGACAAGCTCACTATCAACGCCGCCTTCGGAGCCGCAGGTGGTTACCGTCCCGCCGAAACCTGGCCCTGGTCAAACGATTCCAGCAAGGATCACTGATGCGCTCACACGAACTCACACTCGGACGGTCCTTCGGCGTCACCTTCGACCACGGCGACGACTTCTACCCCGCGCTCGCCCAGTTCTGCCACGACCATGACATCCGCGGTGGCTACATTCCTTCGTTCATCGCAGGATTCAGCCAAGTCGACCTAGTCGGGACATGCGATGCGCTCGAGAACCCGGACGCACCCGTCTGGTCCCGAGTCCACCTCCGCAACGTGGAAGCCTTCGGCGGCGGCACGCTCGCCTACGATCCCGAAACCGACCAGATCCAACCGCACATCCATGTCGCGGTTGGCCTCAAGGAATACTCAGCCACCGGATACACCAGCCACCTACTGAGTGCCAGCGTCCAGTTTCTTACCGAGATGCTCGTCATCGAGGTGGCCCACCCACACTTGCGACGCACCCCACACGCCGAATTATTCAACGTTCCGCTCCTACAATTCGAGTAGCGCGATCGCATCTTCTGGACGACCTACATGAACGGCTCGGCAGCCCCCTCCAACGCGATGCTGACGTCCGCCACCTCGACTACCGAATCGCAGCCATGCCTTCCCTGACCAACAACCACGAGGAGACATCGACTGCCGTCTCGCGTAACCGATACTGGGGAACACGACTTCCATTGTGGCGCCGGACCAATGGACACGTCACCGCGATCTCATCACGCGCCGAACTCCGGTCCGAAGCTGAGGCTTGTTCGCCACATCAGCGTGTTTCGGTGGGTGAATCCGCCGTGATTTGAGAAGCCAATAACCTCAACGCCACCCATCCCCGCCGACCTGTCGCCCAGTGAGATCCCGCCCCGGATGCTCGACCGTCACGCGCTCGCCGGGGGAGGTGACCGGGGAAGTACGAGATCGCCGACACGCTGCGGGATGCTGACCCACCGGCATCTCGCGCTGAGTCCTGCGCCCGAACCTTTTGAAGTCCTCGGCGTCGGAAATGGAGGACTACTGGTGCACAGGAGCGGTCAGCATGACCAAAGGCATGTCAGATATCCCGATGGTTCACTCGGCCCGTGGTTGGCCGCCGTTGTGTGAGTTGTCGTCACCTACGCGATTGCTGGCGACAGCATCGGCGGAGCGGGTCAGCTGTAGGTGGTCCATGTCGCCGCCGGGTCGTTGTTCCGAAAGCTGGTGAATCTGTGGCGCCACTGATCGAGCAATGTGGGATTCGACCTCAGTACAGGCAATACGCTCGTGACAAGCTGGAGTTCTCGTAGGCGGCGGAGGACGGGGAAGTGCGGCCAGTGGGCGATATCGAAGCCGTACTCGGCGACGACCTGACGCTGATAGTCGGTTGGGTAGCGGAAGCGGAGCTTGCCGACAGCGACCGGTGTCAGATCCCATTCGCGGGGTCCGTGGGACGCTGAGTCGAAATCGCAGATGACGGTGCCTGCCGGGCCGGCAATAAGGTTACCGACGAAGCCGTCGCCGTGAATGGGCCCGGCCGGTAGTTGGTATTCGACGGTGGCGAGCTGTTGCGCGAGTTCGGTGTGAGTGTGCTCGAGAAATCGATGCTCGGAGGGCGTCAAGACTTCGTCCTCCTCCAGGCGCTGGCGAATCGAGCTGAGTAGATCCCATTCCGGAAGGTCGAACGGCGGTCGTGGGAGGGCGTGGTAGCGCCGCAGTATGCGCCCGAGATCGTGGCCGTCGGGCAGCAGCGCGCCTTCACCCGGTATTACGGTGTGCCAGAACGTGATTGCGTTTGTGTCGATCCGGAGTGGTTGCGGTAGTTCATCGACCAATCGGACGGACGGCATGTTGTTCTGGGCAAGCCATCGAGCAACGGCGATTATTTTCGGCACGCGCAGTCGCACCGTCGCAGAGCCAGCTATGCGGACCGTGATGGGCGCGGAATCGAGTCGGTAGACGGCGTTGTTGGTGAACTTGATGAGGGTGGCACCACTGGGGTCGAGCCCCACTTCTTCACAAGCGGATTCGAGGATGTCTCGGGCCCATTGCACGTCTGCACCGGCTTCAGTGCTGCTCGATACAGATTTCGTCATGCGCGCGCTCGTATCATGTCGATCGAACGTACAAGCCGCTGGAGACCGGCGTTCTTGGGGCGTTGACTGGCCGCGGTTCGAAGCGGTGCGAGCCTGTCTAGTGTGCGCACTGATCGTACGGTTGAAGCCGCCGAGACGGCTTCCTTGCCGATGCGCAGTCCGAGGTCTGTGGAACCACCGCGCAGGTATGCAGTGGCAAGCGCAGTGAGCTCGAAGGTCCGGCTCCTCGTCATGTCGGGGCCGCGCAGACTAATTGCTCGGGTCATGTGTCCGATGCCGTTCTCCAGGTCAGTGGCTGTAGGTGATGGAAGTGCTGTTAGAGCGATTCCGCTCAACGCATGGAGGTCGGCTTCGCTGAAGAAGCGAACCCACTCTTGGGCGTCCTCGGGTGTGGATCGCGCGAACTCGTCTTGAGCTCGTCCGAGCGAACGGAGCATCTGCTCGCGGTCGCCGAGCAGGGCGTAGGCCCATCCCTCGTTCGCGCACAGCATTGCGACCGTCAGCGAACTGCCGGAGTCCTGGGCCGTAATTTGTCCGAGTTGGAAGAATTTCAGGGCCACCTTGAACATCTCGGGCGTGTCCTTATCAGCTCCGCGGTGCAAATGTAGTCTACCGGTTCGATAAAGGACATTTGCTGCGAGTGAATGGTCGTTGGCGCTTTGGGCCATTTCGAGAGCGCGGCCGAAATGCTTCCGTGCAATGCTGTACATGCCGACATCAAATGAGGTCCAAGCCGCAAGGTTATGCAGATCCGCGAGTGCGGTAAGCAACCCCTTCTTGGTCTGGTCGCCGCATTCCGAGTTCAGAAGCTGTTGTGCCCAGCGAACTTCAGCCGCGACTGCGTCGCGGCAGGCACCGCCGCCGTGGCGGTAGTCCAGGGTGCGCATCGCTGATGTGAGCGCTTTGATTCTGTCTACGTCTGCCATATTTATGTGCGTTGGGGCCGGGGCAGTGTCTTTGTCAATAGGTTGCCACCACGCAGCGACCTCGCCGACCGACGTGCCCATGGTGACGTTCGCGGCGTGGGAAAGTAGATCGCGTACCTCTTCACGCTCGGTTGCATCGGTAGAGCAGGTTGCCGCGGCGAGGTCCAGGGCGACCTCGGTGGTGTGGTCGTAGGCAAGGCCCATATACCCGCGGGGTATCCCCAAGCCGTCCGCGATGCGAGCGAGTAGATCGTATGCCTGGATCTGGCGATTCTTGTGAAGAATTTCGTACAGCTCGGACTGGCTCTGCCCGGTCCGTAGACCGATTTCCCGTTGGGAGATTCCGCGGTTCCCGAGGAGTCTGTACACCGTTTTGAGGTCGCGGCGTGCCAGAGCTTTGCGCATCTCAACGGCTTCCCATATAGCCGGACTCCACGGTATGGGGGAGCCCGTTTCCACATTCATAGCGACTCCATCCATTGGCGCCACCCCGGCTGGGACTGAGTTCAGGCTATCCGCCGCGAATCAGGTTCGGGAGTCCCGAAGAGAAATTGACTAGTGCCGCTAGTCAGGCACGCGACTAGCCAAACAGTGCTGTGGTCCGACTTACGTTGCGGCCCAACGTTGTAAATGCTGGTTGTCACACGCCAACCTCAGGTGGACGGGCATTCGGAGGACGCCATGTCAGCACCACAACCGGGAACGACCAGCATTGCCGTCGCCGTATCGGTGCGTCAGCAACTGGGGATGCTAAACGTCCGAATGGGTTTCATGATGCGCGTTGCGGAGGTGCCACATGCGTAGCAGCGGGCGCGCCGGGTCATGGATGCCATGCGCAGCCGCGGGGACGCAACCAACGGCTACGGAAACTGTCCACCAACGCTGCCAGCGCTACCGGCGGGAATTGCGTCTTCCTGCAGTGGTTATGCCCCCGAGTAACCGGATCATTCTGCATCAACTCTCAGGGCTCCTGGGCGTCGTTGTGATGCCGTCTGGACTCGCTACCGATGTGATTCGCTGGCTCGATACCGCCGACCAACTCGGTCCGGTCATTGCCAATCCTGGGGCGAGACGTACGACCTTCTTGACCGGGCCTAAGAACGGCCTCGAGCGCGACATCGCAGCCACGTTGCTGCGGTTGAACATTGGGATGGAAGGGACCTACGCGGTGTTGCCATCTCCCACGGATGAGCACGCAGGGTCTTGGCGGTGGATCTCGGAGCGCCGGGACGGCTACCTCCCGCCCATGCGAGCTGTGCTCGACGCGGTCCTGGGGGTGTGCTGATGACGGCGTTTTTCGGGTACATGCAGCTGTCACTGGCGGCGGATCGGGCACCTGAAATCGCAGAGGGGTTCGAGGCTTTGGCTCGCCAGCACGGAGGCTCGGTTCACGGGCGGCTGTGGCATGAGTGGCGTTCGCCGGTGGGGATCTTGTGGGAGTTCGTAACTGCTGCAGATGACGAGTTGGCTGGAAAGTTGATGCCACTTCTGCGCGCAATCGCCGATCGGAGCCGTATCAACCTGAGCTATCTGCTGAGCGGCCCACCACCAGCGGCCGCACTATTGAGTCTGCTCGATGCGCTGGCTCGCTTCGAGCACAGTCACGCCGACGGTGACAGAGGCTATCTGTTCGTGCCTGCGGTCACCCACTTCGACAATCTCGGAGTCCCGAGAGACCTTGTGCTGCAACTGATCATGGACACAGCACCGTCAGTGCTGGTGATGTTTACTGATCCGACCAAGCCGGAAGTCGCAGCGCGGACTCGGGTGCGGCTGAGCGAGTGCCGTCCCGACAGTGGTCGCACCGGCTTGTTGGTCGACGTCACCGTGAGCGCGTTCGCCGATGCAGAAAGCGTTGTCCGAGCAAACACGCACTGGCAGCTTCCGCGGGCCGGTTTGAGCGAACTACTGGAGCGCGTTGACGAGCTGATGCACGAGCTGATCGGCGCGGCAACGAGTGAAATCACGGCTGACAGCAGCATGCTCACGATTCAAATGCTCCGCCCTCCAGGTGCAGACGCGCTGGTGGTGGAAGTCCGGGAGACACGCGAGCACGCCGAATCTGTCAGCGGCGCGGTGATCGAGATCGTCGATGCGGATAACGGTGGCACGGTGGAGAGGTGCCGTGGTGCGGTGGGGGGCACGGTGACCCGATGCGAGCTGCCACTACCCGGCTGCGAACAGGACGGCTTGGCGGGCACCGTGCAGTTGGTGAACACGCTGCACCGGTATGTGACTAGTTCGCGGAGGACATTATGACCCGCCGCACCGCGGCGCAGGCGATCGTGCGCCGTGACCAATCCGGCCCCGATACATCGGCGCACGTCGAGCAACTCGAAAAGCTCTCTGCCGACCAGGATTTCGAGTTGGTGGGCGGGAAGGTGCTGATCCTGGATTCCGACACCGATTTCCCTTTGCTGCTGTCAGCCCTCACGGTCAACGAAATTCACAAGATTCTCATACCGACGGTCTTGCATGTGACCGGCTGGCTGGATGTGATGTGCCGCGGCGCCGAGGTGTGGACGGTACATCCGCCTGGCCATTGGCCCCGTAAACCCGCGTCGCAGGCCGGAGTCCGATTCGTGCCCGGCGAGAGTCCGCGGTGATCGCCGTGGAGTGCCACGTGGCTGTCGATTTCGACGTCGAAGGAGTGCCGATCCTGCACTACCGCGCGGAGAAGTGCGTGGCGGAGGAGTTCATCGCCAATGTGCGACGGCAGGGACTGGCGTCGCACATCACAGTCGACGACTTCGTCACGGCGGATATGAGACCGCTTCCGTGCCAACAACTTTTCCTACCGGACCACCCTTACCAACCCAATGCCAGTACCTGCGAGGATGAATGAACAGGCTGACCCAAACCGAAAGTCTTGAGATGTGCGCGGCGCGATACCGCCGCGACCACGGGTTCGACGCCACGGTCAACGAGCACAGCCGCATCACGATGCGAGCGGGGAGCGTCTGCGCTATCTGGATGCCTCAACACCTTGGCAGGCGTGTTTGCGCGGAGCTGGACTGTCGCGACCTGGTCGCCCCGGTCATCGCTACCCACGCTAGCGAGAATTGGACGTTCCTCACCGAGAGTGCACGGCCCGAGGACCGGCCGGTGTCACCGTACGATCCGCTGTTTCCGCTCTGCGCGAAGCGGATGCTGCCGGGCTCGGTAATCACCCTTCCCAGCCCATGGCCGTACGACGTTCTGCGGTCCTGGGTTGTCGCACCTGAGGGCAAGCAACGGCCGCCGCTGGAACTCGTGGCCGAGATCACCATCATCGCGGCCACGTCGCTACCGAAGGTGTAGCCGCATCCCCCAGCACACGGATCTTGTACAGGTCATGACCACTATTCGAGACAGAAAGGTGCACACGGTGGGAGATGCCGGAAGCGCTGAATCCAGGGCACACATGCCATTGGACCGGGTGGGGTGAGGCGCGATGCGGAACGAACTGCGGCCTGGCTACCTCGATCCTGCCGTGTTGACCCATGTGAACACCAATATCGGTGATTGCTACGCCGATCCCGGCCGCCTGACATCGGCGGAGGCTATGAACGGCCTCACTCTGCATCTGGGTTGCTCGTCGGGATGCGTGGCCTTGGCGCGGATCAGGCAGGTATTGGGCATCGGCGCCCTCGACCTGTCGCGGCTGGTCCTGCCGCCAGGAGAGGCGGTCGACGAACTCAGACGGGTTGTCGAGCGTTATGTCGACGTCACGGCCGATACCGATCGGCCAACACATTGACCAGACAGCTGGGGTCGGCATGGCACGAAAACTGGTGCGGGGCAACTCGGCTCGGCATTGAGGGGGGAGAACGCAAGCGAATGGACGCGGGAGTGGCGTTGGACGTGCCGGATGTGGTGGTCGTCGACGACGGATATGTGCAAGCGAACTGGCCGTTTCTGCGGCAGCGGCTCCGGGCGGGTCTGGTCAAACGTGAACTGACCGTGTTGTGGGCCAGTCTCGGTAAAGGCCAACGTATCCGGGACCTGTACGGTATCGCGGCGGTTCCCGCAGTGGTGGTGCTCGATGTCGAGCCCGACGAAGCCGATATTGCGGCACTGAGCAAGCTGGAGGTGCTGGCGGGGGTGACCGGCGGCGCCGAGCTCGCGGTCGCCGATCAGCTGGCCGCGCGGGGCATCCCGTTCGTCGACGCCTCCCGCGGGCGGAGCCGTTCGCGAGCCGAAATGGCGATCGGTTTGATGATCGCCGCGTTGCGGCAGATCCCGACCTGGCACAACGTGGTGACCGACGGCCCGGCGAACTGGCCACGCCCGAGTTGGCAGTACACCGACCACCCGGGCTATGTGAACGGGACGGTCTGCGGCAAGCAGGTGGCGGTGCTCGGAATGGACCCGACAAGCCGTAATGTGATCGCGCTGTGCGCGGGGCTGGGTGCTCATGTCTGGGCGGTGGATCCGCACACCGACGACACGGACTTCGGCGAGCTTGGCGCGCAGCGTATTCAGCTCGACGAGGTGGCATCGGTGGCCGATGTCGTTGTTGTCGCGGGAGATTCGAGTGCGCCGATGTTGACCAGTGAGATGGTCGAACGGCTGCCGCGCGGGGCGCTAGTGGTGACGGTGAGCGGCGCCGGGGTCGACATGACGGCACTGCGCCGCCGCGTCCTGGCCGACGAGCTGATGTGGAGCACCGACACCTACGAGTCGGTGCCCGTCGCGGCCGGTGATCCGATCCTGGATCGGCACAATGTCGTGCACACTCCGGGGATCGGCGCGTGCACGCGCGATGCGAATCTCGCCGTGGCCGACATTCTCACCGAGAACATCGCCCGGATTCTGAGCGGCGGAGCGCCACTGCCCTGGGATTGCATCCCGGCCGTGGCCGTCGACGACGAATCCAGCCGACCCGCGCCATCTATCACGGCGGATCCGCTGGTGCGCAGCGACAGCGGTGTGGAAGCTCAGTCGTGATAGCGATGACGAACATGCTGCGACCCGACAAGCCGTTCGGTGATCCGGAGCCATCCAGGCGCAGCCGCCTAGACGGTTGATTCCAGGGTCAGTGGTCGTAGTCGGTGAGAGATCGGTGAATCGGTGCACCGATCTTGTCGTTGTGCCAGATTGCGGCTGTCATGGCAAGTAGGCGTTGCAGGACACGCACGACGACTCCGTCCGGGGTGCGGCCGCCGTGTTGTTCCAGGTCGAGCTGCCCTTTGAGCGTCTGGTTGATCGATTCGATGACCTGACGTATCGGCTTGAACATTCGCGCGCCGCGACGTTCAGGTTCGCCTTTGCGTGCTGGTCGCAGCAGTCGCAGGCCCTGTAGGTCGAGTGAGTGCTCGAACTCCTTGCCGTAGTAGTTCTTGTCGCCGATCAGCATTTGACCAGGGCGATCAGCGACCATGCTGGGGTCGACAGCCAGAATGTCGAGCAGTGTTTGGCGTTCATCGGCCTTGGCTCCGACCAATGCGAATCCGATCGGCAGGCCGCCCAGCGTGCACACCAGGTGCAGACGCAAACCCCAGAAGTAGCGGGAATGCGAAGCGCAGTATCCGTATTCGGCCCAACCCGCCAGATCGGAGCGTCGTACCGTCTCCTTCGATCGGCCGCACTCGACAGGGGTGGAGTCGATGACCCACACGTCGTCGGTCCAGAGCGTGGTGTCGGTCGACAGCAGCCGGATCACCGACTTGATCAGCGTCGATGCCTTCCGCAGGCGCTTGTTGTAGCCGGATTGTTTGGGCAGGTACCTGAACAGATGACCCAAATGTTTGCGGGCATACCGCAACCAGCGGCGTTCGGAGGTGAATCCCAACAGTGCCTGCACCACGGCCAGAGTCACCAACTCGGCGTCGGTCAGCTGCGGCTCGATCCCGACACGCGGCCGGGTTGATGTCGCTCGTTCGGGGTGAACAGCGCTCGGTTCCAGGCGTCACACGATGTTCCGCGCGACGGGGCCTCGGCTCGGTGGTATTGGCGTCAGCGAGCAACGGCGTGCTGTTTCGTTCAGTGCTTACAGTCCGAGGTCATCGTCTGGAAGATGGTTGACAGGCTCGGCGTGGTGGGTGGTGTTCTCATAGCCGGGTTCGTTTGGGGGTTCGGTGTGCTGTCGATGGTGTTGTTCGTGCGCTTGCTGGGTGTGGCTGAGGGTGCGGCGGCGGAGTTGTTCGGTGCGGGATTGCTCGAGTTGTTGGTTGATGTCGGCGATACGGGTCCGCACTTCCTGATCAGTGTCGGTATTTGCTGTGGTGTGGTGTTGGTCGGTGTCTGATGTGTGTGCAGGAGCGGTGTCCGGGAGTTGGTCCCAGCCGTCGGGGGTGCCGGCGAGCAGGATGGCGTCGCGTTTTGCCTGGCGTGCGGCGGCTCGTGCGCTGCTGTGTTCGCGGCTGCGCGTGGTTTGTTCGGCGATGAGGGTGTCGATGCGGGTCTGTAGTGCCCGGCGTAGGTTGCGTCGGTAGGTGGGTGTGGCGTCGAGATGGGCGCGGGTTTCGTGGAGTTCGGTCGCGATCGCGTGGAACGCTTTGGCGGCGGTGTGGAGTTGCTGGTCGGCGGTGTGGGCGTCGCGGATCGCCTCCTGCGCTGCAGTGTGGCGGCGGACGAGATCGTCCGGGTCTGGCTCATTTTCGGGTGGGCGTTGCGGTGGGTTGAACAGGAATGTGTCGGTGGCGGCGAGGGCGAGGTGTTGGTGCAGCTGGGCGATGTGCTCGTCGAGTTGGTTGTCGGTGAGCACGTATAGCGGATTGTCCACTGTTGGATCGGCGATGGCGGCGAAGCGCGATTGCTGCGCGGTGTCGGGAAGCGGGTGTGTGTCGATCCAGGCGCTGATGGCGAGGCGTTCGGCGAGGGTGCGGGCTGCGCGCCAATCACGTCGGAGCATGGCGCGGATGGTCGTGGGTGGTTGGGTGGCAGCGATGTGGTCGCAGCGGGCACGGATCTGGTCGGCGGGGTCGTGGTCGGGGATGGCGGGTTCGTCGTTATCGCGGCAGTCACCGCACAGGCCGTCATCGCTGCGGCGTGATCGGTGGGGGGTGGTGTCGATGACGGCACGGCCGATCCCGCAGGACACGCACGGCAGCGCTCGGGTGTTGCGGATAGCGAACCTGTCGTAGTCGGGTTCGATGGATTCGTCCGGGGCAGGTTCCTCGATCACCTTGTCGTTGTAGTAACGGTGTGGTGCCCCTTCGGGTAGAGGTAGGTGTTGGGGGTCTTCATCGATGTCGGCGCGAGTGTCGTGGTAGCCCTGCTCGGTTCGGCGGGAATGGATCTGTGCGTCGGTGAGTTGTTTGCGGCGTGCATCGGGGTCGGTGTGGCTGGGGTGGTCTTGGGCGACTTCGCGGCGTCGGTCGCGTCGGTAGGCGGGTTCGGCTGGGCTGGTGGGGGTTTGGTAGACGTGCGGGTCGGTGGCCGGTGTGCATGCTTGGATGAGTGTGCGGTGCTGGGGGAAGCGTTCGCCGGCCCACCGCAAGCGTGCGCGGGCGACGGGAAAGCTGTTGTGGTAGAGGGTTTCGGCGATGTCGGCGAGGATCGTGTGTTGTTCGGCGGTAGCGGTGGCGGTGAGGTCGCCGAACGCGTCGACGGCGGCGGCGATCTGGCCGGTGCGGAAAAGTTCGGCCACCTCACGGATACCGTCGGGGAACTCAGCCGCGGTGTGTACGGTCCCGACGTTTACCTCGGATGCGGGTGATGGCGCAGGTTCGGGGATCATCGACGGGGGGTCCTGTTCGTTGAATTCGGGTTCTGGTGGTGCTGCGGGGGGTGCGGTGGATTCGGGTGAGCTCGCGCGAGGGGGTGCATCGGCGGTGGAGCGGTCGCTGCTTTGGGGGGAGGTGTGGTGCAGGAGTGCGTCGATGCGCCAGGCGAGGGCGCTGGCGAGTTGGTCGGGGCGCAGGGCGGATGTGTCGTCGGGTTGGGCGGCGAGGAGCAGTTCGTGGGCGGTGGTGAGTAGTTGCTGAGGTGTCCATGTGGTGCCGGTTGCGCGGTCGATCGCGGCAACCACGCGTGGCCAGGCCGGGTCGGCGGTGACGCGGTCGGCGGCCTCGTCACCGAGCACGGTGCGTAGGTCGGTGATCCAGTCCGGGCGCAGGTTGCGGTGGCCGAGGCCGGTGTCGAGTGCGGAGGGTTCCAATTCAAGGCGCGACCACAGCGCGGCGGCGGGCATCTGATCGGGAAGCGGCCGTGGCGTGGCGGCGTCGGTGAGCAGGGTTTCGATGTCGATTCCAGCGCGGGAGGCGACCTCGATCTTGTCTGCGAGGATGGGCCAATACGGGTCGGCCACGACGCGGGGCTCCACACTCCCGACGGTGGCGGCCCATTTGTTCACCGGCAGGCCGATATCGCCGAGCGCGTCGGTGACCCGCTCGTCGAGCGCCTGTTGGTGGTCACGTTCGAGCGCGCCGTAGCGAGGTGGTCCGGTGGGGCGCATGTCGCGGTCGTCGACGTGCAGGCTGGCGCGCCAGATCGCGAGCTCGCCGAGCAGCTCCGGATCGGTGCCGACGAGAGGTCGGGCCCAGTGCGGCGCTGTGACCGGTGTCCAACAGTGGATGTCGCGGCGGATCTGAGCCGCGAGGTCGCCGACGATGCGGGCACGCGGGGTGAGTTGAGTGGAGTCGAGGTCGGCGCGCAGGCCGTGCGGAATTCCTTGTGTCCACGGCAGCGGTCCTGTACCGGTGGAGTGCGCGCCCGAGGGGTCCAGACGCCAGTCCAGCACGGCGGCAACATCATCGGCGGTGTCGAGTTCCCGCGCGCCCGCGGCGGTGTGCAGGGCAGCGATCGGGTCGTGCCCGGACAGCGCGATCGTCGCCAGATGCTGACGCAACACGGGGTAGGCGGGGCTGTCGGTGAGGTGCGGGTGCAGTGCTTCCGCGGCGGTGTCGAGACGATCCAGGCCCACAGCGCCGAGGGCAAATTCGGCGGCGACGCCGAGCGCGTCGAGGTAGATATCGAGCGCGCGACCAATCCGAGTGCGCGGGTCGAGCGCATCACGCAGCTGCGTGTGTGCCGACTTTTGTGCGCCGTCGCGGCCCAGGATGCGCAGCAAAACTTCGACCGCGGTGCGCGGAAACACCGCCGGTTCACTCCAAAACGAGCCCTCGCTGCCGTCCAACGCGGTCGGAATGTAGGCGTGGTTGGCATACACGCCGCGGGTGAGTGCGACGTAGAGCTGCTGGCGGGACTCGCTTCCGGTGAGCGCGACATGGCAGGTATCGGCGGTGATTCCCTGCGCGGAATCGATCGTCGTGGCGTACCCGAGGCGCACATGCGCGGCCACATAGTCGGCGGGAAGCCGCACACTCGCATCGTGTTTCCCACCGGAACGCAGGTGCGTGGCGGTCAGACTGCCGTCGTTGTGGACGGCGGTGACGGTCCATGCGTAGCCGTTGCGGACCCAATCACGCCCACCCAGACGCAGACGTGGATCGTTGCGGCGCGTGCGGATCGTGTCACCGACCGATGCCGCTGTGCGGTCGCCGAGCCGCAATTCCGCGCCTACAACATCACCGTTGCGGGCGATGCGATCGGTGCGGGCGCGAGCATTGAGCGCGGTCACCACCTCGTGGTTTGCGGCCAGCATGATCGCATCACGGCCCGCGAGATGGTCGGCGGCCCAGGCGGTGTAGGTGTCATCGTGGGTCGCGCCGTGATGGCCTGCGTGCACACGAGCGTTGTCGAGATACCAGCCCAGAGCTGCCGGATCGCCTTCGCGCAGTTGCAAACTGGCGGTCGCTTCAGCCTGGGAGGCGAAGCGGACCACATGGGTGAGGGGCACCGTGTGCTCGGGGGCGGCGGCGTTCATGTCCGCGTCCGCGCCGCCGGCCTCGATCGCGGGCAGCTGCTGATCATCACCGATGCAGCGGATCGTCGCCCCGCGACCGGCCAGAAACCGCAGCAGCCGTAGGCGTTTGAGGTTGCCGAGCTTGACATGCTCATCGACGATCACCAACGTGTCGGAGTCGATTTGTAGCACCCACTCCGGCAGCGGCGGCGGGAGATCGCGATCCGGCGCCGGGTTGTCCGGACGTGGTGTGTGACGCGCGAGGACGTCGAGGACCTTGTCGACGGTCTCGACGCGGGCGCCGATCGAGTCCCCGAGCACCGCGGCGGCAGCCGCGGTGGGGGCTAAGCCGAGGACTTGTCCGCCGCTGGTGTGCCAGGCGTCGGTGAGTACGGCCATCGCGGTCGTCTTCCCAGAACCGGCCGGAGCGTTGGCAGTATGTATCCGCAAACCCGAGGTGGCGAAGCCTTCGATGACATTGACCTGTCCGGCATTGAGCGGCCGATCCGCGTTGAGCGTGCTGTAGTTGAGCACGGCCGCGGTCACCGTGTCGGGGGACAGTTGGCGGGCGCCGGAGGTCACCGACAGCTCGATCAGCGCCTGTTCCACCGACAACGTGCGCTCCGTTGTATACAGCTCAGAACCCGTAACCGCGTAGACGCTGGAGCCGTCGCGGCGACGCAGCAGCTCGGGCACAGTGCGCAATTCGCGCTCGTCAGCGATATCGGGGTCGCCGCGTTCGATCGACTGGGTCGGCGAGAGTGCTTCTGTCAGGACGGCTTCGGCGGCCTGTTGCCAATCCTGGCCTCGGATACGACCGCGCACCTGTCGCTCGACTTCGGCGCGCACATTGTTGCGCCGCCACGTCGATCGATGCTCCGACACCACCTCCAGCACGTGCTCGGCGGTGCGCACAATCCAATGCGCCGATACCGCAGCTCGGGGTGTCCGCAGCGGATTCAAGACAGCAACGACCATCCGCGACAGCGCCTCCCTGCTGCCGAGCAGCGCCACCGCCTCAGCCCGCCAGCTGGTGCGTTGTTCGGCCAGCGACCGGAGTTGGTGTTTGGCGGGGCGGGTTTCGAGTGTGGCGCGCTGGGCGAGGTCATACATTTCGCTGGGGATCGGTTCGCGCCCGAACCGATGTTGGAAGTCGCTGGCGAGCTCGCCCAGGCGCACCTTGATCGCGGCTTCGCGCCGCGACCACGCCGCGATCAACCGGGTCGGGATGCCAACGATTTCGCGGATCGGCCGCTTGGCCGGATCCGTTCCAGCGCGTTCGGTGAACTCCACACCGACGAGATCTTCGAGATGGTGCTCCAAGCGGGTGTTGTAGATCTCGGACACGGTGACGACGGCCTGGTAGATCGCCGCACCGTAGAGGGTGCGCCACCGCCCGTCCAGGGTGCGAACTCGGTTGGCGATCAGGACGTGCGTGTGCAGGTCGGGGTCCCCGGCGCGGCTGTCGCGATGGGTGAACGTTGCCGCCACGATGCCCTCGACATCGACCTGCCGAATCCCGTTGCGCCCCAACCGGGTGAAGACCGCATGCTGCTCCAGCCAGGCGAGTGCGTCACCGACCGCGGCCTGATGTGCGGCCTCGATCTTCGCTGCAACCGGCCGCGGTGCCAGCGCCCAGAGCACCGAGACAGACTTGACGGGACTGAAAGTGATGTCGAAACCGGCGACCGCGGTCGTGCTCGGGCGGGAGTTCTGTGCCACCCACCCCGACAACTCGCGCTCGTTCAGCGGCGCTCGATCGTACTGTTCGCAGAACATTTCAAACGCGACATGGGTCCGAATCCGCGCACGTTCGGTATCGGGAATGGCGTCGTGCCGATCTGATCCGTGCACAATATTGTGTTGCTCGAACGCCTTCGCGCACCGTTTCCGGAACTCGGAAACCTCGGAGTAGACGCGAAATGGACTACCTAGACGAGTGGCTTTATCGGCTGCGCGCGCGGCGTCCTTGCGCTTCGCATCGAGGCGGATCTGCTCGTCGTAGACCGCGGTTTCGATCACGTCGGCGTTGGGATGGCGACCCAATCCGAACAGGGATTTCATCTGCTCTTCGGTGACTTCACCACCCGCTGTGATACCCAGAGAGCCCAGGCCGGTGCCATGCCAGCGCCCCGGTGCTTCGCCGTGCGCGGAGTAGTAATCGGCCAAGCTGGAACGGCCGCGCGACGTGGCGTCGTGCGCGGCGATATTACGCAGGTAATACTGATAGCCATTGCCTGACACGACTTTATGAATTGTCGCGGTCATATATCCATCAGGCACGCATCAGACAACTATCGCCAGGGTTGGATTTGACTATTTTTTGTCAAATCGAGCATATCCCCAGGTCGTTATCGAATTGTTACCCTAAATGAAAGAGGTGTACTTGTGAGAAAGAGATAAAGAGAGGGGAGTAGGTGAGTAGTAGGAGAAGAAGAAGTGTAGGAGGTGAGGAATGTGGATGGGGGCGGTGGAGTGAAGAGTGTGGGAGAGGTGGTGGTCGGGAGGGTGTTGGTGTGAGTGTCATTTCTCAGGTGATGTGGCGAGTTCTCAGGTGATGTGGCGGAGGGGTGGCGGATTCTTACTGGATGTGGCGAAGATGTTCTGCCGATGGGGGTAGGTTGCCGAGGCCGCATCGGTCTGGGTGGTGCCAGTCGTCGACTGCGTTGTGTTGGTCGTAGTAGGCGTGGGGCGAGGGCGAGGGCGAGGGCGAGGGCGCCGCAGTCTCCCTTGCCTTTACCGTCGATTCGCTGTGAGCTTTTGATCCATGACGGCAGAGCGGCAATCGGTACGGCGAAGCGAGTGGGTACTCGAAGCACAAGGCGTTGGCGGTACACCCGTTCCTCCATCAGTGCTGGCGCAGTGGCAGCGCTACCTATCGATGTCATGGTCCGTACGACGGCGCCATTACGTCACGGAGGTGTCCGGTCTGCTTGTGAGCGCTGCTATTCCGGTGCTGGCGGCCTTCGCCCTCGACTCCCGGATCATTGCAATCGTCGGCTCGCTCGCGGTGTTGATCAACGGACTCCGAGCGCTGACCGGCTACAAGGAGAGTTGGGCCAGCAGAACGCGGGCACGGTATGCAATTGAGAAAGAGATCGCACTCTTTGCCGCCCACCACGGCAAGTACGCAAACGACGGCGCGGCAACCGCCTTGGTGGAAGCCGTTGAAGAGATCTGCGCTGAGGAAGGCGAGGGGTGGGCAGCTCGTCGATTGTCCTACAACGACCTTCAAGAGAAGAAGTCGGCGATCACTCCGCCCGCGAACTGATCCAGGGCACCAGCGCCATGATGTCCACCGCCGGGCACCCTGCCGAATGCATCCGCGAAAACGGCCGCTTTCAACGCACGGTCTGGACCGCCTCTTCGACCGTTCTATCGGCTCCTGAGTCGGTGTCTCTGGCAGCCACTCTGCTTCCGCCGACAGAAATCAGCCAGCCAGCTCACCGGCCCCCGTCCTAACCGCTGGCGGACGGCGGTAACCACCGACAGCCGGAACATCCCGCTCCCCGAAATCCGCCACATCAAGTGAGAAACGATGACCAGCGACGACGAGATCGCAAATGGCGAACCGCAGTTCAAACAACAGACTCCTGACAGATCAAACGAGAAGCGACAGTGAGGGCCGGGACCGTGTGGGCGGTCCCGTCCCTCGCCGCCGAAAGCTCGAGCGCTCAGTCGAGTGGTGCGGCGATGCGCGTCCACCCACTGGTCTCGCAGGCGTAGTGGCGGTCGTCGATGGCGACGACGTCGCCCACTGACAGTGACCGCAACGGTTTCGCGGCCCACGCGTCGGCATGGGCGTGGTCGCCGGGGTGCCCGGGGTATCCGTTGAACGCGGCGAAGGCGCGTTCGAGGATCAGCGCGTCGGCCGGGGCACCTTCGGTGGGACGGTGTAGGTGTAGGCGAGGACCAGAGCCGCGTCGGGGGTGTAGCCGTGCAAGAGGAACTGAGACATCCCAGCTTTTAGATTGTCAAGCCGCGACCGACTCGTGGTGTTCATGTGCCGCCCAGGCGGTGGTTTCGTCGTAGAGCGTCCTGGATTTCAGGCAGCCGTGGAGGATGCCGACGAGTCGGTTGGCGACATGTCGTAGCGCGGCATTGTGGTTGGGGCCCCGGCCGCGTTGCTTGTCGTAGTAGGCGCGGGCGCCGGGAGATGCTTTCAGCGCGCAGAACGCCTGCGTGAGTAGCGCGTCGACGAGACGGTCCTGGTGCACGAACCGGGCCACCACGACCTTCGACTTCCCCGACGCACGGGTGATCGGAGAGGTCGCAGCATAGTTCTTGCGGGCTTTCGCGCTCGCATAGCGGGTGTGGTCGTCTCCGAACTCGGCGAGCACCCGGGCCCCGAGGATCTGTCCGAGTCCCGGCTGGGACCCGATGATCTCAGCGTCCGGGTGCCGGCCAAAATGGGCCTCGACCTCGCCATGCAGGGCCTTCACCTGCGTATCGAGGGTGACCAGCACCGCGATCGTGGCCCGGGTCCCGGCCGCGTAGGCGGCGGCGATCAGCGGGACGCGGCCCAGCTGCTCACCACGCAGGACCGCCTGGATCCCCGCGGCTTTCTCATCGAGGTCACCGCGGCGACCGGCACGTTTGAGCGCGGCTTTGATCTGGTTGAGCGATAACCGGGCCGCGGTCTGCGGGTCCGGTGCCTTGCCGAGCAGTTCCAGGGCCTCGGGGGCATCGAGATCGGGGAACGCCTCGATCGCGGCCGGGAAGTACTCCCGCAGAGCGTGTTTGAGCCGCTGGGTGTGGCGGGTGCGTTCCCAGATCATCGTCTTGTGGATCCGGGCGAGGACTTTCACCGCTTGCGCGGCGGGGCTGTCGCCAGCGACGGACCGGAGCTGGTGGGCATCGGTTCGGACCATGTCGGCCAGCGAATGTGCGTCACCGGCATCGGATTTCGCGCCCGATACGCTGCGGCGTTCCCGGAACCGCGCAGCTTGCAGCGGGTTCACCGCGTAGACGGTGTAACCGGCCGCGATCAACGCCGCAACCCACGGGCCACGATCGGTTTCGATACCGATCCTGACCTCGGCATCCTCGTCGTCGCCGAGGTGTTCGCCGATCATCGCATGCAGGCGGATGATCCCGGCGATCCCTTCGGGCAGGCGGGCTTTGGCCACCCGTGTCCCGGACTCGTCCATCAGTACGACATCGTGATGATCCGATGCCCAGTCGTCTCCGACCAGCAGCACCACAAGCTCCCCGTTCGTTCGTTGTCGGACAACCAGTTCCGGCAGCGCACGGGAGAACGTCGGCGACCTAATGAATCAGTGCTCACACCGCAGCGGGCGGGCACGACATCCCATCAGCGATCCTCTCCTCCCGGCGAACCGGCGGGGGCACGATCTCAGTCCAGGACTCGAGGTCCGGGCTCTCTGTGTGCTCACCCGTCGGTCGCTACCGTTAGCGAGCCTGCCCGATCCGTCGACCGGGCGGGTCCGCTACAACTCATTAGGCTCCTGGTTGAGGAACACCTGGACGGTGACGGCACGGTGGTGCGGTGCGAACACGCGGCGCAACGCTAGGGTGAGACGGCGTAGGCGGGGCAGGGGTCGGTGCACTACGAGAGCTCCTTGAGATTGGGGTGGTGGACCGGTCCGCCGTGGGGGCGAGGCAGCCACGGCGGACCGGCGATCATGGGATTGCAGCGATGGGCCGGGTCAGGCCGCTTGCGAGTGACGAGGCCGGGCGGGCACGAGACCGAGGTCGATCCGGCAGGTGAGGCAGTAGTTGTCGATATGGATGACGGTGTAGTGGGTGCAGCCGTCGCAGCGGCCGTGGCGCTGACCGGCTCCCAACGTCGCCTTGGCTTTCCGCGCCGCCGCGCGGGGAGGCTGCGGTACTTCAGCGGCTGCGAGCTGGAGCGGCTTGGCCGGGTTCGGGGTCAGCTCGGGATGGGTGGCGAGGAATTTGGTGATGTGGCGGCAGATCGGGTGCGGCGCCGCCCGGTGCCACACCTCTACGATCAGGGCGTGCGCCGCGACGGGGTAGGTGGCGGTGAGGAATTCACAGCGGGAGAACACGAACTTCTCGGCAGTGAACCGGTCGGGCAGCGGCGCGATCCCGGGGCGGCCTTCGGCGCGGCAGGAATCGCAGAGCCCGTCATCGGAGACCAGCTGTCCGTGGCGGATGTGGATGGGTCGCTGGTCGGTCATGGCGCGTTCGATGAAGCAGGACACGCACCGCCATCCCATCGCCGGGACCATCGCCGCGTCGTCGTAGTCCAGGCCGTTGCCCTGGCGCGGGATCTCCGGGCGGGCGTCGTCACGCACCCGCAACCCGGTGCGGGCGCCGGCGAAGGCTTTGGCCTCGTCCTCGGTGATCGGGCCCCGCCGCCGCGGCGCACCGGCCTGGCCGCTTCGCCGCGAACGTCGTGCGCGTGGGGCAGTTTCGTCGCGGCTGTCGAAGTAGGCGCTGGTGTGTTCGTACGACGTCTGCTCGGTGTGCTCGCCCTCGCGCTCGGTGTTCCGGGCGGCGCGGTGCTCGTCGTCATACTGGTTGGCGACGTAGTTGACATAGATGCGGTCCCACGAGTGGGTGGCTTCGTCGTGGTCGCGAGTGAGGCTGGTGCGCGCAAGCTTGCGTGCCGGTTTGTCGGTCGCTTTGGGTCGGTACGGCGGCTCCGGCTGGACGTCGGGGTCGGCGATGGTGGTGCCGTCGGTGAACATGCTGCTGGTCGCGTACTCGGTGACCATCGTCGCGGTCGCGATCGCGTAGGGCAGCAGGTGGCTACGGTGATCGCCGGGCAGGCTCGGCGTCGGGACTTGGCGGGCCTGCGTGCGCGCGGCGACTTTGTCGCGCGCGTTGCGGGCGGCGTCGGTCGCTCGTGATGGGACGCGGTGGGTGATCAGCGGTCGGGGCCGGTTGCGCACCGGCATGGGCGGGAGTTCGGCGGCGGCGTAGGAGACCTCGACGATCTCGGGCATCTCCCGGATGTATAGGCCGGGGTCGGTGTCGGGAGCGCAGGCGTTGATCAGCTCGCGGCGCTCGGGGTCGGCCCCCTTCCACATCGCATCGAGCCGCTTGTGCGCGGTCGCGAACGGGTAGCGGGTGAAGGTGTCGGCGAGCTCGTCGAGGAAGGCACGCTCGGCCGCGGTGGCGAGGGAGAGCACGGTTGGGAACTGCTCGCGCGCGGCGCGGGGGTTGTCGAGGTGCAGGTGGTGCAGGTGGAGCAGAGTATCGTGGAACGCACTGGGCATGGCGAATGTCCTGTCTCGCGCGGAAAACCGGAACCCACCCCGCAAGATCGCGTGCGCTTTTCACCACACGAGGGGTGGGCGGCTGGTCGGGTGACCCGCCTGAAGGGCGATCGACCGGGGTGGTGGGCGACGCGCGGGGAGGGAACGCGCCGACCTCGGGTGGGCGCGAATTCCCCGCGTGCACAACCCGACTCGCGGATACGGTGATGACGTCGCGCCGGGGGAATTCGTGCACGCACGGGCGCGGGCCCGGACAGCGCGGCGCACGCCGCCCTGGTAGCCCTTCGGTCAGGCGGGGCGCTCGACCAGACGAACACCCCGGACACCCCGCCTGCCCCCTACTCCTGTGTTTCCTTCGCGAGAGATGGGTCAGGCCACCAACACCGGACGGTCAGCGAAGTAGGCGTCGGCGTCGGCCTCGCGGCGGCGGCGACGTTCGGCGCTGCGTTCGTCGCGGGCACGGTGGTGCAGCACCACGGCCCCGACGGGTTGGGGTGTGTGGTGGGCACGGCGACGCGACACCGCGTCTGGTGTAGTGCGCATGTCGTCGGTGGCCGCGGTCGGGATCGCGTGCAGACGTGGCTGTCCGGCCAGTTCACGAACAGTGGTCCGCACCCACGCGCGGAGTTCGTCTTCTACTGGGACCTCGACGGCGTCGGCGAGGGCGTAGAGGCTCGTGTATGAATCGGTGTCCTCGTCGCCGGTGTCGCCGGTGTGCAGGCAGCTCGCGATCGAGACCACTTGTGCCAACACCGATTGCGGGCTGAGCCTCAGGAACGCCCAGTCGGCGGGGGACAGGGTTCGCAACACCCCTGCGATGGCAGCGCGGGCTCGACTGGGTTGGGTGTCGATCAACTCGTCGCGGGCGGCGAGGTCGGTCACGGACGGGGGCAACGCGATCGCAGCGGGGGATGAAGTCACAACGGCTCCTGATACTGTGAGGTGCAATGGACGAGGTCGGGTCGAGGGCACAGCAGTGCCCGGCGAAAATCCGCGCCGGGCACCGCTGTTGGCGACGACGCGTGGTGTCAGAACGGCGGTTCCGCGCTGGCGGATCCACCGCCGAAGGAGCCCGCGCTGTTGACCGCCCACGGGTCGTCGGTCCCGCTGGTGGCTGCTGCCGCGCCGACGAGTTCTCCCGACCGGTCATCGGCACTCGGGCGAGGCGTCGAGCGCCCGAAACCGTTGTCGCCGTTGGTAGCTCGTTTGACGCGGGTGACCTTCGCCGTGGCATACCGCAGCGAGGGGCCGACCTCGTCGACTTCGAGTTCGGTGCTGGTGCGGTTCTGACCGTCGGGGGTCTGCCAGCGGCGCTGCTTCAGTCGGCCAATCACAATTACGCGCGAGCCCCTGGTCAAGCTCTCCGCCGCGTTCTCCGCGGCTTCGCGCCAGATGTTGCAGCGCAGGAACAATGCCTCGCCGTCTTTGAATTCGTTGGTGGCGCGGTCGAAGTAGCGGGGTGTGGAGGCGACGGTGAAATCGGCGACCGCAACACCTGCAGGTGTGAACCTCAGCTCTGGTGATGCGGTCAGGTTTCCTTTTACGGTGATAACGGTGTCTTCGGACATGGTTGTGCTCCTTCACTATTGGCGGGGATGTGGTGCGGCCACGGCACGGTGCGGTGGTCAGCGATGTGTGCCGGTCGCGGTGTCGACGGCAGCGATCACCTGGGTGACGGTGGTGACCGCGGCACGGTTGTCGCTGATGGGTCGGTGACAGGCCGCTGAGGCCGCCGCGCGGAGGGTCCGGGCACGGCGAGGATCGGCCTCTGCAATTGGCAGGCCCACCCCGCGCCGTGTTGACCGATGCTGCCCGGCGGGCAGGTCAACGATCAGCGCCGCTCGCGGATCGCCAAGGAGGCGTTGTCGGTGAGCGCGAAGGCATTGAAGGCCGTCGCGGACCGAGACATCGGCGAGACCCGGCCAGACGCACCGCAACGCAGAACGCGCCCCTCTGGACGCGACGGGGCGGGGCAGCGGTGGAAGTAAAAAGGCACCGGCAGTGGGGAGGTGGATGCTCCTGGAGGGGGTGGGAGGCATCCACTCTCGCGCCACGGCGACAACATCGAATGTTGACGCGGGCAGCATCGGCATCGATCAGCGGTGACGAATGCTCTGGTGCGTAACCCCCGACGACCCCGACCCCGCAAACAGGCTAACCGTGCCGCCGAATCCCTGGCGGAGAATCGTCGCGGCTGGGGCCACGGTGGTCGAGTGGTTCGGCGGACAGGGCGATATTGGTGGTGCGGTCGGGGATGCCGGGGGAGTGGATGCGGACGTCGATCCCGGCGGTGACCGCGCCCGGGGAGGCGGGGATCGCCTGCCAGGGATGGTGGCGGTCTTCGTCGAGCTCGGGAAGGTTGGCCTCGATCCACGCCACCAAGCCCCCAGCGTCGCCGATCACGTGCTGGGCCGATCGGCGGTGGTGAGGTGATCGTGGCAGGCGCGGATGATGCGGGCGGCTCCTTCGAGCATGAGTGCTTACTCCTTGGGCTGGTCGTGGGGTGTGATGGACTCGATGAACCGCAGCGGCAACAACACCCCGGAGCCGGAGCCGGAGCCGGAGCCGTGGCCGATGACGGTGTGTTGACGGTGCACGCCATGGACACCGACACGGTCGTGGCGATGCCCGCCGACGGTGGTGATCGTGGCTGTGGCGGCGGCGCGACGCAGCCGGTGCAGTTCGACGGCGAACAACGCGATCACCGCATCGGCGTCGATATCGGCAAGCTGCGCGGTATCGGTGAGGACGCGCAACCGCTGGTGCAGCAGATCCGGATGCGGGCGTGCTCGTCGGGGCGGGGCCGGTCACCGAACCAGTCATCGATGCGCGCTTGGAGGTGGCGCAGGAACACCACCGCTGTCGCGTCGATGCTGGGCGGGACTGTGCCTTTCCCGCTCACCGCAAAACCCGCCGCGCACGCCACCACGACGCCAGCGGGCATGTGAGCCGCCGATGGCGTCGGGGCGCGAGGGGAGCGGCGAGGCCGTCGGCTTCGGCAGACCCAGATCGGCGTATAACGTCAACCGATTCCGAGGTAGTCGATCGCACCCAACACCAGCCGCAGCAGGTGGGTGTTCATCGGATGGCCGGGCCGAGGTCGATGCCGAGGTCGGCGGCGATGCCGAGTCCGCAGTGGGCGAGGCGGCGCAGCGTGTCCGGGCGCATCCCGGTGCGCAGCGATATTTCCAGCAGTCTCGCCATGGAATGTGTGGGGTCGGCGTCCAAGGCAGCGTGCAGGGCTATCCCTGCCAGGGGTCCGTCGCCGCGGATGTAGGCGCTGTAGCCGAGAAGTGTTGCGGCGTCGGCACGATCGCTGCCCGACAATGCTCGCGCCAGGACGATCCACAGATTTTCCGCGACGGCGGCGTGGTCACCGACTGCTAGGGCGAACAACGCATCGCGCACCGTCCGATCACGCAGTGCCGCAGCCAGTTCCGCACAATCTGCGGCCGTGAGCGCCGCGCCGGAGTCGATGTTCGCGATCTGGGACAGCACCACTTCGAGTGCGCGCCGCCGGCATCGGTCGGGGTCACCGTGGCGGGCCGCTGCCGTGTGGCGTTGCTGTGCGAGGGTGAGGGCATCGTCGAGGTGGGCGGCGACCTGCTGGGCGAGTTCGGTGTCGGGGAGGAGCAGATCGGTCAGCTCCGAGCGGGTGCGGCGGATCGGGCGACCGGCGAGCACATGCGCCACCGTCACCATCGACGTCGCCGGATCCGGCAGCGCCCCACGGTGATTCGCATCCAGCAGACTCCACCACCGCTGGCCCGCCTCGATCGCGCCCACCTCCCAAGCGCCGGCGAGGAACACCTCCTGCTGCGCGAGCGGCCGCGCGAACGCGGCGATGAGCCTGCCCCACGGCCCGATACCCGCGCTGTGTCCGCGCGTACGGCGGGGTTCGCGCACGCGATCATCGACGATCACCGCGAGCACCTCCGTCGCCGACTCGGCGGCGAAGATCTGCGCCACGCACTGTGCGTACGCTGCGGCCAGACCATGCCGCGGGCGGAAGGCAGGGGGCAGATCGAAGCGCGCCACCGCATCGATGATCGGAGCGTGCTCGCGATCGGGGGAACTGGACAGCACAGCTACGACCAGCGACCGCTGCGGCACGAACCCGACCATCGCGGGGACAGCGGCAATCAATTCCCCGGGCTCATCGACATGCAACGCCCCCACGGGTGCGCGGTCCTGGCTGTGCTGATCCGCAGCTGAGGTGGTCGCGTCGCTGGCTGGGCTCGGCGCGTCGTCGGTGTTGTCGGACATAGGTTTTCATCTCCTTCTTTCCGGATGTAGGTGGTCGGTGCGCGTCGCCGCGGCGTTGTCGGTGTCGAACGCGGCGGTTCCGTGGCAGCTACTGCGGCGGTCACAGCGGGTGGCGGGGCTATGCGGTAGGTCGGGTCGGGCTGAATGTCATCTCGAACGTGCCGGTCGAGACGGTGAAGACCAGCCAGGCGTCGAGAGCGGCGTAGCTGCGGATCAGATCGATGAGGGCACCGGCGTCGGTGGCTTGGGTGAGGTCGATGTACTCGACGAAGTCGTCGCCGAGCGGTTCGCCGTAGCACCAGTGGGTGCCGGATTCGTGGCCGTGGGCGTAGACGATGCGGGCCGTGTTCTCCGGGCTGCCGGGCTGGCGGGGGATGCCGTTGCTCATCAGGTAGATGCCGTCGTCCTTCACCCAGATCAGCGACGGCACCGCCGGACGGGGATCGTCGTAGGGCGAGCGGGAGTGCTCAGTGGCCGCCATCGCGTGCTCGGCCAGGTCGATCACCTTCGACAGGGGAAAACAGAGTCGGACCACCGACATGGGAGGGCTATCCTTTCTGTCGGGGGAGCGCGGGCGGGCGCCGTCCGCGCTTCCGTAATGCGTGGTGTTGCGGTCCGCCGACAGGCAGATCGACGACGGCGGCGAGGAAATCGGTGTGCGGCGCGCCGCATGCGCCTGCCAGAGCGCGGCCGAGTTCGGGGGGTTCGGATGGTTACGCGGGCTGCTGCAGGACCGCGGACATCTTGGTGAACCAGGCGGCCCGGCGCCGCGCCCGCGCGGGCAGCATCCGGAGCAGACGGCGCGCGAGCGATCGCGGCCGCGGGAGTGTGCTGATCTGGTGTGGTGTGATCGGGTCGTCGTCGAGGTCGACGCAGTAGGTGTGGCCGTCGGGTTCAGTGACGTCGAAGACGGTGGTCGTGGACTCGGGTGCGCGGTAGAGATCGAACGCCGCGAAAGCGACCGAGACGGGATCCTCGGCGCTCACGTCGATCTCCCAGCGCACGCAGTACTCGGGCACGATGGGCTCCTGATCCGATGACCGGGATTCAGTGGCGCAGCAGCCACTGGTGAAGGTCATGTATTTGGACCGTGCGCTATTCCCCGTGGCTGCGCCGGTGAACTCCGGCATCTGCCATCGGCGTGGTCGTACGTCGGCGACCGAACGTGGAGAATCGACCCGACATGGACCTGTGCGACCTCGGACAGGACCGCATACGCGTGGTCGTAGTCGACAAGCCCCGCACCGACGAGGTGGCCGAGAACTGTTGGCGGCCAACAGAACCTCGCCGTGCCGGGTGTCAGTGTGTGCGCCGGAGATCCGAGCGTCCTGATTCGATATCGCCGCCTCGACATAGGCGTCGGGGTGGCGGACCGGGACGCGCGTGTGCGCGACCCGGTCCGCCGGCGGCGGCGCCAGCATCCGAGTGAGCCACTGGGGCAGCGGGACCGGCGTATGGTCATCGATCACGCGGTAGCTACCGTGCGGGAGTTGCGAGGTCGCGGCGACGACATATCCTCCAGCACCGCGGCTGTCGATGCGCCAGCCCAGCCGTCCGATGGTTTTGCGCAGTGGTGGTTTCCGAACCACGGTTGCGTTTTAGCGGCAACGGGTACCAGGCTGGTAATTCTGGAGACAGTCTGCGGATCCGAGGTGGCCAATGATGGCAGCGATGGTGGCCGCAGTAGCCGGAACGCTGGGCATCATCCTTGGGCGGTTCTGGGACGTGCGCTCCGAGACCACACGATGGAGACGAGACCAGATGACCGCGAGCTATCAATCTCTCGCAGAGGCGTTTCGGCGGACGGCCGAGGCAATTCGCACGGTGGCTCTGGCAGATCCTGCTGACCCGGCGTTCACAGAACTTGTCGGACGCGTCCGGAACGACAGCAGCTGGGATGACGCCCATGTCGCAGTGTTGTTACATGGGTCACCGGAGGTTGTTCAGGCCGCGGTGGCGATGGACCTTGCGGTTACGGAGTTGTTCTGCCACGCACAGGATTGCCTTCATCGCGTTGAGGATTGGTACCGGATAAGGGCTCCTGAAGTGCTCGCACTTGAGAGATTCATCGATGCTGCACGTAGCGAGCTCGATCTGAAACCCGTACCAGTGAAGTTTCTCGCGCCTGCTCGCCAGGTTCCCGCACCAGACCCTGATCAGTTGCCGTGACTCCGTGGTTCGTGGGGGGCTCTGCCGCCTTCGAATAAGTCGTGGGCGAGGAGTTCGTCCATTGCAGCGAGGGCGTCAACGGCGCACGGCCTGATCGGTACATCCCGGCGGTTTCAGCAGCTCCGTGCCATAGGTTGGCGATTCGTTACTGCGACAGCGAGTGTCGCTCGCGATAGTGACCTGGTAGCGTCGGTAGGTAGAGCAGGAAGATCTGGGTTCGAATCCCAGCTCGGTACATACCGATGTAGCTTCAAATGGCAGAGCGCCTGCGTTTCTTAGAAGGGCCAGCCGTAAGGCTGGCCCTTCGTTATGTGATGGGAGCGCGCCGCGCGGCCGCCACGGCTTCGAGTTCAGCGTCGGAAACAGCGGTCGCTGAATAGTAGAACTGGCGGTGGCCGAGGATACCTCTTCGTCGCTGAGATGGGTTGAGCAGCTTGCCGGTTGACTGTTCGAGAAAGTCGTCGACGATGATCTCGGCCCATTGAGTGGTAGACAATGTCGTTGCCAGCATTTGGTTCGCCTCACGGGCGAGCACCTTGGTCGTGGCAAGTGCCATGACCAGTTCCCCGAGAGTCAGGGTCACCGTGTCGCCGCTCGAAATCCCTCTTGGCGACCGGCCAGCATGCTTTTTCCAGTTGCTTTCGGCGCCCTGGATCAAGTCGGCGATGACATCCACGAGGCGGTGGTCTACCAGCCCGCCGCGGTGGATGACCGCGTTGCGCATCTCTCGGAGAACGTGGTACTGAGTGATTGATCCAGGGTTGAATGTGCCGCCGGCGTGACCGGCGAGCGTGGCGTGCATAACCCAGGCCTTCGGAGTTTTTGGGACCCCAGCAAGCTTCAGGCAGTCGAGGATGAACGCTTCATGGATGGCGAGTGTGTATGGGACTGCCATCGCGCCAAGCAGTTCCTCAGGTTGCGCCAGGATTCTCTGGGAATCGTCGGGCTTGAGTTTCAAACGTTCGACGTGCTGAATCGCGGGAAATATCTCAGAGATCAACTTCGACGAGCCCCGGCTCAGGCCCAGGAACTGGGCCGATATCTTGGCTCCGACAAGTAGCGCCATCATGCCATCGTTGGCCTGTTGTCTCGCTCTTTCGTGGTGGCGGTATGCCGGGAAGTGAACCAATGGGTCTCGTGGCATCCCGCAATCGTAGATCGTCATCACGAACCACCAAGACCTCACAGCGGTTCCGATCGGCCTCGGATCGGTTCGAGGGCAACATGGTTGAGGCGGTTGCTGCCCGATCGGGGCTGGCGGCCATCCGATAAAGCAAGATCGGCGGCATCGGTAGTGACAGTGGCATGTTGAAACATGCGGAGAGCCAGCTTTCAACCGTGGTGGATAGGTTGCGTGTTCGAGATCAATATCTCCGTTGATTGGAGACGGATGACTGTGAGCGACAAAATGATTCGGGATTTCCGATTCCGGGCGGTCGCTATGCAGGCGGAGCATCCACCAGCCGAATCCTCCTGCCATGCCAGGCGGTTACTCGGTCGGCTTCGGGTTGAGCGAAACCATCGTCGCCGCGTTGGATCTACTGCCCACTTAAGTGCGTGGATAGGTCATATGCTGGGCCGACCCCATAACAGCTTCAGCGTATCGAGGTGTAACCATGCCGGAAGATGGGCAATCCCAGGACGTTGCGGTTCCAGTCGCCGAAGCGATTGCATTCGTGGGTGTTGCGAGCGTCAAAGCCCGCGAGTCCTTGACCGCACAGCATCTTTGGGCCGGTCTCCACTTTGCTCGACTGTGCGAGGACCGCGAAGCCGAGATCACACAGGCGACCCTCGACAGGGCAGATTTTCCGCATCGCTCGTATGCGATGGCGGGCGTGAAATTTGCGACTTCGTTCCTCGAATCTCTCGTGAACGACCTGTTCAGCGATACCGCAGACCCGTACATGTCTGCGAATAGTGCGCGCATGAAAGTATTCACGCCTCAGGTCATCGCGGATCTGGCAACCGTGTGGAATGAGACCGAGGTTCTGACCGGATGCCTGGCTATGGCGTAACCCGAACGCGTACACCGTTTTCAGCACCGCGGCATCGCGCGCCGCGCTCAGTGTGCCCTTGCGTCCCGAATTCCTGATCCGGGCCGGCCGAGCGTCGGAAGCGTCGAACAACGTCTGCACCTCGTCGTTGGTCAGCGGCCGACGACGAGGGTCGGCCTCGAACTCGAGCTTGTGCGCAATCGAGTTGCCCTCATGGAAGATCAGCTGCGGAACTTCACCGAAACGCTCCTCGCGCAACGACATCCAGTCATACGCGGATCCAGAAGATATTCGACCGACAGGGTTGTGATAGTCACTTCGTAGTTACGTGCCGTCGAGGACCGAATTCCCTGGTCGCCTCCCCGTAGATGATCGATGAACGCTTCGCCATCGCCTGGAGTCCACTGCCACGCATACAAGCCCGTGTAGCGGCTGAACCGGCGTACGAGCGCCAACCTCGGGCTGATCGTCGCGGTGCGCAGGTATCGCGCCGATTGCTGACGCGCCACCCCTCCAACATCGCTTCGAACGCCGCCGGAGCGGGATCCAGATGAACAACTGTCCTGTCCGATTGGAGATGAGGCACTGTGTTGTCTCTGCCTGCGGTGCCTCAACTTCGTGGGACGGTCGTCGAGGTGCTGGTCTCATTGATCATGAGGCAGATCGTCAGATTGTCGGTCGGGGTGAGAGTTCTTTGATAGCAGTTGGTCCACCGAGCGCTGATGGTCCGGATCGACCAGGGTGTGGCGTTTTCGCAGCCAGGGATAGAGCCCGTCGTAGCCTTCGGTGGAGTGCTGGTAGTTGATGCCGAGTGTGTGGTTGACCGCGCGGGCGAACTCGTGGATGGCGGTCGAAGCGAGTCCGGGGCGGGGGTAGCGCCAGCGGAAGTCCGCGAGAACATGGGCCAGATCAACGGTTTCGGGGTAGGTGACGACAGCGGTGAGTGGGTCACCGTTGTGGAGTTTGCCTGTGAGCGGGAGTTTGGTTCGGAAGGCGCGGATCAGGGGGTTGCGCCGGTCGAGGTGGCGTCCGTGACGCGCCCAGGTGCCGGTGATTCTGGTGGCCTCGGTGAAGGCGAGAGCGGCGATGGTGGGTCCGACGTGGTGTGCGAGGCGCTGGTGGCGGCGTTGTGCGCGAAGGATATCGGTAAGGCCGTCGACGTTGTATTGCTGATCGAGGTAGGAACGACCACGTGATCCCAGCCAGATGCGGTGTTTAGGACAGAGCACGGTGTCGACCGGCTTCCAGGTGACGGCGAAGACGAACGTGCTGCGGCGCCGAGCGCAGCGCAGGCAGACTCGGCGGCGAACGTGTGCGGGCAGCGGTGGAGTGGTGCCGGGTTCGACGCCGGGGCGCAGTTCCGGTAGGGCGTGGATGAGGTCCTGTGGTGCTCGCCCTGTGGCTGCGGCGAGGCTGGCCAGCGGGACTGCGGCTGGCCGGTTGGGGGTGCCGATCAGGTGTATGCGCAGGTCGTCGGGGTGGATCAGGTTCGCGGTCGCGAGCCGGTAGAGGTATGACCCGATGGTCTCGCCGTGGAATGGTGCGACGGGGAACGGGAGTCGATGTGGCGGTCCTGGCCGGAAGCCGAACGGCGGCATCAGGCTGCGCCGTGGCGGGCGGATTCGGCGGCGTGGTCGAGGGGGATGGAGTCGAGCAGTTTGCGGGTGATGGCCTCGTCGCCTTCCAGGATCGCCAGTTGGGCGGCGGCGCGGATCAAGTGCGACAGGCTGCCGATCATGCCGCCGGTGCGCTGGTGCAGGTAGCGGGCGTGCCGGGGCAAGGTGCCCGGCTGGTGACGGTGCAGGCGTAATGCGTTGTCGAGGGTGGCAATCAGTCCCTTCCATTCGGCGTCGCAGGGGAACGGGCCGGTGTTGATCAGCACGCATCGTCCGGCGATCTGTTTGCCTCGAACTCCGGTGAACAGCCTGCGCTCGATGTCGATGCCGGAGTAAACGAAGGTGGCCGGCAGGTGCTCGGTGAAATATTTCAAGTGGTCGGACATGTCCTCCCCGGCCGCGGTGGCCAGGTTCAGGTTGTGTAGTTCGTCGACCAGTACCAGGTCCACCCTGGCTTGGAGCATGAGCTGGCAGACCACGTCGGCGATATCGGTGGTGTTGTAGCCGCGTTTGACCGGCGGCAGACCGAGAAACCGAGCGAACTCCATGGCCAGCTTTCGTGGCGACCCTTTCGGTGGGGTGGTGACGTAGACCACCGGGATCCGGTCGGCCAGCCTGCTCGGATAGCGTTGGCGCACCATCAGTTCGTGGGTGCGGCCGAGCTGTTTGAGCGCGGTGGTCTTGCCTGTGGTTTGCTGACCGGACACGATCAGCCCGCGGCGGGCGCTGATCTCGCGCCGATTCAACAAAGTCAGCAACCGGCCCTGGCGGGCGACCTCGCGGACGGTGGAGGTCGCGACGATGATCATCTCGGAGTGATAGTCGATGCGGGCCTCGTCGTAGGCGTCCCGGTTCGAATCCGACAGAGCCGCCCACCTTTTGTCCGGGAGCAGGTCGAACGAGGCGTCGGGTGAGTCGACGAACTTGCGCCATCCGGCCAGCGTCATCGTCGGCTCGCGCAGATCGGCCTCCAGTGTAGTTCCGAATTCGTCTGCGGGCTCGGCGCTGTGGCCGGCTACCACCATTTCTTGGCCTCCTCGCGGGCGTCGAAGACGCCCAACGGGATCACCTCGGCCAACGAGTCGTCGTCCTCGGTGTCTTCATCTTCATCCCAGGTCGGTGCGGGTTGCCGTGGCGGAACTGGCCGCTCGGCGGCCGAGACCGCTCTGGTCCGCCCTGCCACCCGCTGGTCCTTGGTCGTCGATTTGCCGCGCTTGGTCGCTGTGTCGGGGCCTTGTTCGGCGGTGTCGAGCAATTGTGCTGCTGCTGCGGCGATCTCGGCTTCGGTGGCCGGGTCGGTGCCGCGGCGGGCCAGCATCTGCCGGGCGTGGTCCCATGCTTGTTCACCGAAAGGCGTCGGATCAGCCCGCAGATGTGTCCACGGGGCTTGGATCCAGCCGCCGTCGCGGTGGTTGCGGACCCAGATGCGGGTGACGTCGTAGGGGTCGTAGTGGACCTCCCACAACCCTTTTCGCGCGTTCACCCCGGAATGCTGACGGCGGTAGGGAGTGAGTTCGGCGCAGTCGTAGGTGCGGTGAGCGATCTTCACCCCGTAGGCGTTGATCGCCCGCCAACGGACCGGCAGCAACTCGATGTAGTCATCAGCGCCGAGCGGGACCGGAACGTATCCCGCGGTTTCCACCAGGGCGGCATACATTTCGTTCGGCGACAACGCTTTTGCGGGAATCAACGGGTGCCGTAGCCCATCGTGGGGCCGATTCGCCCAGGTCGTCACCAACCACTCGTCCAGTAATTCCTGCAACTCGAGCATCGACCAGACCGCGCCGGTTTCCGCGCCTCGTCCGCGTCGTTCGACGCTCGAGCCGACATAGCCTGCGACGTATTGGGCGAACAGAGTGCCGACCGCGGAGAAACTGGTCTCGACCGTGCCCTTCTCCCAGGGAGAACCCTCGTGGGAGGGCTGCAGGGTGATGCCGATGGCGCGGCAGGCATTGCGGAACGCCGCGGACATGTAGGCCATGCCGTGGTCGCAGACAATGGTTTCGGGCACGATCACCGGACGCGCAGCGGCATGCTCGAGCCGGGCATCGATCGCGGTGAGCCTCCGGTGCGGCAGCACCGACCGCGACATCCGCAGCGCGTCACGCCAGCCCGGCCGCATCGGTTCCGGCGTCATCGCTCGCGCCAGCAGCAGCGCCGCGTCCACCGCCTTCGTCGTCGGGCGCAGCACCGCCGCCGGGATCGTGCGCGTGGCCAAGTCGATGATCCAGGTCAGCTCGACCCGATCCACCACCCCGTTGTCCAGCACCACGCGGACGTCCAAAGGCGTGGAATCGATCTGGGTCCATTCACCCGGCCGCAGCGCCGTCACCGTGCCGAACGGCCCGTCCGGGCGCTGCGCCAGCGACCGGCGTGTGCGCGCCGACCCGAACGTGTGCTTGCCCGCCGCGATCTGCGAGACCAGCCGATAAAAGGTCGCCCGCGCCGGCATCACCACCGCCGGATCAATGTCCTCGGCGATCAGCAGCTGCTCGACGCGGCGCCGCAGGCGGCCGACGGTGCCCGTCGACTGGTTCGCCTGCTCGGCCACCGCCTTCCCGATCGCGGCCAGCACTCGCTCATCGGTCCGGGCGCCTTGCCGCCGGGTGCTGCGATGGTCGATCAAACCCCACACACCCTGTTTCTCGTAAGCAAGCCGCATCCGCTGGAACGTGCTCAACGGCACCGTATCTCCCGCGCGGGACAACTCGTCCACCTTCGCCAGTTCGCGCTGCCGCAGACTGCGCGTGCGCGGGTCGTATTCCGGTTTGGGTCGCGCCGTGCGCCCGGTCTCCGGCGGAACTCCGGTGATCACCTCGACGATGTGGTGTTCCCACCACCGGGCCTGCTCAGCTATGCCCGCTGGAACACTGTCGACCAGCCCCTGCGGTGGCAACGCAGCCGGTGCCCGTGTGACCATGCGAAATCCGCTCGCGGACAACAGATCACTCAGCGCGAGGTCACGCGATTCCCCGGTCACATCGACCAGGACGACCCGGCCCCCGGACAACGCGGCGACCGTCAAGGAGGCGCCATCGAGACTGATCTGCTCACCCACCTGCAGCCCCAGCGGGCGCGACACCGTCATCGGCCCTCCCCGGAAAGGCTCACCATCGAGTGCCCGGTCAACGGCGCCGATTCCAGGTCCGCGGACAACGTTCCCGACCACAGCAGATGAAACACTGACGGCAACACCGTCAGCCGGTCACCCACCATCTCCGCACCTTCCAGCAGCGGTCTCGGCCCGGAAAACACCTCCACCAGCCGCATCCGGTGCTCGGCACGCAGGCACCGAGCATGCCGGTATCCGGCCAGCCAGCGAACATTCGCGACAAGCACCGCCTCCGGGGTGCCGACCCTGCGGTAACCCCAGCCCACCGACTCACACGCCGCAGCAGTCGCCGCGAACGCCTCCGCATCCGAGTCCTCGATCCGATCGTCGGCCCGCACATCGATGACCACACCCCGGCCGTCGGCCAGCCGGACGAAGAAGTCCGGAGCATGCCGCCGCCGCATCTCACCTGTCGGCCACGACAACCAAAATGGTTGCGCTGCAATCGCTGTCACCTGCGGCGAGAAGTCGAGCAACATGAGGTGATCACGCTCAAGCCACGACTCGAACCCGATGTGCCCACCCATGCACGCTGCGAAGTAGAGACCCGGAAAGTTCTTCTGTCCCTTGAAACTTGGAAACTGCCGCACCGGCGGAACATCCTCGAACCGAGTCCCCCAGCACGTCGTCAGCACAGCATGCCGCTCGACCGGGCCCGTGACGTCGATCTCCAAGTACCGCAACGTGAATACGCCCGTTCCGCAGACAGCAGCAGTGGCAGTAGCCACACCACCAGTCGCCATCACACCCCGGACCTCGCCGCCGCACGAACGGGCCCACCGTAACCATCCGTCTCACGTAGATGAGGCGGATTCGCCAAATACCTCAGATCAACGAGACTGCCTCAGTCTCAACGGGACAGGACAACAACGTTGTCCGCCAACACCAAACGTGCCGAACCTGGGGCCTCGGAGGTCAAGCGCACTGTTGTATCAGATGCAACTTTGATGCATCACCGAATCTGGCCAGGGCGAACAGAATTCCGGTCCCGCGGCCGTCCGGCATCGGGCATGCAACAAGCAGGGCATACGGTAGTTTCCGAAAGTTCCGCTATGTTGCATCAGATGTCATTCCTCCTAATTCGTCGTGGGCGTGCGCGGCTGTAGCGGAATCCGTTGCTGACGGTGCGGTGCGCCTCGTCGGCGGTGAATCCCTCGACGCCGATGTGGGCCGCGGCGGCGTTGGTGAGGACGGTGCGGGCGTCGTGTTCGCTGACTTCGTCGGCGGCCACGAGCCGCCCGAGGACCAACGCCGAGCGGAACAGGGTGTGGTTGCGCAGGTGCACCCGCGCACGGGCGACCTGCTCGGCTTCGGCGGCAAGGATCGCCGCCAGATACGAATCCGGATGCACTGCCATCGACCTGCTCGAGCCACCGGTCGGTGCCGGAGTCGGCGGAGGCGGGATGATCTGTTGAACCAGCATGGCGGGAAGTTCGGCGACCGGCCGGGACTCGGTCACGGTGTAATCCCCTTGGGGCGTACGGGATCCGGGGGCGACGATGTAGCCGCCGTGCCCGCGGGAATCGATGCCGTCGCCGATGCGTGCGACCGTGCAGGTGAGACGCGGTAGCTCGGGTGCGCGGTAGTACAGGTGCCAGCCGTGCGGGGTCACGACGGTCAGTGTTGGTGGCGCGGGCTGGGACAGGTGGGTGGCGAGGCGGGCCAGGGCCTCGGTCAGATCGGCAGCGGGTGGAGTCATGTGGCGCGGATCGAGATCGATGACGTGCAGCCCGGCAGGACCGGTCGCGATCGCCACGTTGTAGCGCGGGTTGTCGCTCCACCAGCGGTGGATACGCTGCAGGTCGGTGTTGGCGAGTTCGGGCCAGCGTTTGAACACCGGCGGCTTCTTCGCTCCTGGGCGTAGCGGGAACACCGGCCAGCCGCGGGCGGCGGTAGCCAAGGCCACCGCCCGCAGGTCCACGACAGCGGTCACGGGATGGACACCTCCTTACATGTTCGAAGAAGGAAGGGCGACTCCGGGGGTGCCGGGTACGCGGGCCGTAATGAACGAGCCGCGCACCGGCATGCCGGGTGGTCGAACAGGTCGGTCAGGCGGCTTCGGCCTGCTCCTGCTCGTCGGGTTCGGTTGTGGCGCTCGGGGTATCGATGTCGATGTCGTCGGAGGAGACCTCGCCGAGGGCGGCCAGTTCGACGGGCACGAGCGGGTGACCGAGCTCGCGCAGGAACGCCAGGTAGCGGCGCACGCCGCGGTCGGCGTAGCGCCACAAATCCTTCTCGGCGCGGTTCTCGTAGGCACCGAGGACGAGCGCGAGCACGATCACCTGGGCGCGGGCCGGTTTCGCCGTCTCAAGGGTGGCGAGCAGCTCGTCACGACCGCGGAAACCCTTGATGCCCAACAGTTCCAGGGCCCTGCTGAAAGCGTGGTATTCGCTGAGCAGCCCGCTGTCGGAGACCAGCGCTTGGGCCAGGAACACCGGAGCCTGCCCCGGTGGCTTCTGGCGCGTCAACAGCCGGGTCACGAACTCGGTGCGGGTGGTCTTGGCCGCCAACCCCTGCTTGTTGAGCTCGCGGACCCGCCGCCGCGCCAACCGCTCCTGCTCCCGCGCCTCTGCCTTCGCCCGCGCGGCGGCCTCCACGGCGGCGGCGCGACGCGCGGCAGCGACCTCGTCGCCCGCGCCCTGTCCGCTCTGCCCGCCCTGGGCGTCCTGGTCGACGTCGCCGGTGTCGGTGCAGTCGGCACCGGTATCGGTATCGGTGTGCTGCTCGCGCTCACAGAGACCGGCCGCATCGAACAGGTCCCGAGGCAGGAAGTATTCGGCGCGAATCTGTTCGCGCTGTTCGACCTCGCGGGCGTGGCGCAGCCCCTCGGCGGGTTCGGTGTCGGGGTTCTCGCGGGTGTCCCAGTCGACGGTGTCGGGGTCGACGAGAGCGCCGGTGTCGACCTCGACCCACACCATGTCCTCGCTGATCTCCAACCACACCAGCCAGAAACCGGGATCGGCGTTGCTATGGCTGATATCGACCGCGGCGCCGTCGGCGTCGACCAACTCGCCCGCCAACACCAGCGGCCCGTCGCCGGTGAATTGCCCGTCGACGGGGTAGTCGGCGAGGATCCCGACCCCGGCCTCGGCGTACGGCAACGCTGCAGCCAGGTAGGCGCGCGCTTCGGCGCGGTCCTGCGCAATCCGGTTGGCCTCGTAGGAGAACCAGCTGCGGTTGGCGCGCAGGAGTCGTTCGACAGCGTCGGTGTCGCCGAGGTTGTCGTATTCGGCGATGAGAGCGGCCTGCTCGAGGTCGTACTGGCCCTCGTCGATCAATGCGCGTGCGGTGGCGGAGGTGCCGATCGTGCCCGCGCGTTTGATGTCGTCGCGTTTGGTTTGCAACGCCTTCGCGACCCGGGTGACCGAGGCTCCCAGGTCGAGCATCTGCGCGACGCCCGCGGCGCGGTCGCCATCTGTGAGCGGGATCCGGCGGTCGTTGACTGTGATCTGTTCGATGATGCGGTCGATCTCGGCTTCGGTGGCATCGACGCAGGGATCGAAGTTGGTGATCCACACCGGCACCTCGGTCTGGGCGAATGCGAGCGCGGTGAGGGTGCGGACCTGCCCGTCGCGCACGACGTGGCGTCCGTCGGGCATCCGGATCACCTTGATCGGGTTCTTCACACCGTGCTCGCGGATGGACTCGGTGACATCGGGGTGGTCTTCGAGCCGGAAGTTCTTACGCACGTTCTGGGCGATATCGAGCTCCGCGGGATCCATCGTCGGTCCCCGATCCGGCGACGGCGCGGGCACCGCGCCCTCGGTGTCGGAGCTGGCGTCGGGTGCCGCCTCGTCGATGGTGATGGTTGTGTCGGAATCGATGATGTCGGGGGTGGGTGTGTCGGTGTCGTGCGACATCGAATACGGCTCCTATCGTGAAACAGGTAGGGCACCGGCAAGCTTTGGACTGGTCGGTGCCCTACCTGAGGGCGGATACGAAAGGTGTGAACTGGTGGCGCGCCGCCCGAGGGGCGGCGGCGCGTGGATCGGTCGCGGGGCTAGTTCTTGGTGCGGGCTGTGACGTTGATCGGGCGCAGGAACCGTGCGCCGTGCTGGTCGGGGTCGCTGTAGCCCCAGTGCTTGGCTTTCCAGTCCGGGTGCTGCTCGCGCCAGCGGGTGACGGTGTTCTCACCTAGAGCGGTGACGGTCCCGGCGGCACCGAAATGTTCGGCGCTGTCGAACTCCGCGCGGGTGAGGGTCAAGGTGTCGGGCATACGGAACAACCTCCTCGAATAGCGGGGCCGCCAAGGGCCCAAGGGATGGATGAGGGAGAACAGGCGACTACGTCCGGCCGACCGGGGCGTGCTGGGCCTGTCGCGCTGGTGGCTCAAACGAAGGACATCGCTTGGAGGGCGAGGTCGTCGAGGGTGTCGGCGCGGTCGGCGTCGGGGATTGTTTGGCTGTAGCTGGTGACGGCGTTGGCGATGCCGGCGGCGGTGAGCTGACCGCCGGCGATGAAGTGGCTGAGGATCCCGGTGCGTTCGTCCTCGGTGAACCCCAACTTCTTGGACACGACTTCGATGGTGCGTTCGGGGTGGACGACCGGAGTGGCGGCGTGACGTTCCAACTCGGTGATGCGGGCGGCCAGGAACTCGGGGGACAGCCATTCGGCGACCTTGTCGCGGGTTTCGGCGGCGATCACGGCCAGGCGTTTGCGGTAGGTGTCCTGCGACCAGCTGCGGACACCACCTATGTTGAGGCGGTCCCCGATATGGCGTTTGGTGTAGGCGAACAACGGCAGCGTCAATCCATTGCGGCAGATTTTGACAACCAGCTCGGGTTTCAACGTGACTGCGTGATGGCCGATCTCGGAGTTGGAGAACCGGAACCCGGCGAACACCACCGGCTCCGCGTCGTGTGCGTAGCCTTGGCCTTCGCGGGCAGCGATCGGGCGCCACCGCTCCAACTGCCCTGCGGCGCGGCGGCGTTCGGCCTCGAACTCGGGGTTGGCGAACGGGGTCCGATAGCTCGCCAGGAACCCCGGTGCCAGCGCCCGCACCTTCGGCGAGTACACCTTGCAATGCATGGAGGACTCGGTCAGATCACACGAGCGCACCGACACATCGGCATCGGCCTGGCGGATGCCGTCCAGCACAGCGGTGAGGACGTCGAGGTTGTCGATGATGCCGTAGCGATCCGACAACACTGCTCGCAGAATCCCGGGCTCGTCCGGGACACCGGAAGTGAACAGGCGCAGCAGAAACGACCGGTCATCACCACCGCCGGGCGGGCGCGGGTCCTCGGAGCCATGCAGCAGGCCGTTGACGTTGGCGTCATAGAGATCGGTCCGCGATTCCTCCCGCAACCATTTGAGATAGCCGACGGGGATCTTCAGCTTCGACCCGAGGTGGGAGTCGGCGGGGGCGGTGGGCCGGTAGAGGCCGTCGACGAGGGTGAAACCCCGCTCATCCAGGACCGGTTCGACCCCAGACAACTGCAGCAGACCATCACTGGCACGCAACGCTGACGCGGGGGCGACGACATCGACCTTCGCGGCCTGCTGAGCATTCAGCAACCCGACCAGGTCCCCCAGCTCAGCGTTACGGACACAGGTAGCGATCGACATGAGTGAAAACTCCTCTCGGACAGACAGATACGGACCTCAGAGCAGGCAGTGCAGGCGTTGACCGCCGAACGGGTTCAGTGCTGTTGGCGCAGTGCGCCACCAGCGCCCATGACGCGTCGACCTCGGCGCGGGTCGCGGAGTGGAAAGGCGAGTTGTTCGAGGGTTGAATGGCCTCCAGGGCGCGGGCGGCGTTCTGGAGGCGCTGCTCGGCCAGCCAGTGCGATACCGCGTGGCGCGGTAATCGGTGAGGAATTCACCGGTGATGCAAAGCAAATCTGCTGCCCTGTTGCTAATTCCGGGGTCGATGTGCATACGCGGCGGGTCGATTTTCTGTGGAAGCCCCCTCGACAGATCTTTTGCCGTTACGCCGAATCGTGATAGTTTTTCTCTATGGTCAACTAGACTAAAATCTCGCTACCCATCAAGGGAGATTCCGTTGTCCAGGGCTGTGAAGGTTGCCGCCGCACGGGTTTGCGGGGGAATTCTCGGGACGGTTGCATGCCTGTTCGGAGTGGTCACCGCGCACGCCGATGATGCGCCCGGCCCGCTACTGATCGGTGACACAGAGTATTTCGCTTTGGGCGATTGGAACTGCTCGATCAGTGCGAATGGCGTGGTGGGATGCGACCTCGCAGTCCCGGCTTCGTCGATGGATGTGCTGTATGCCGGAATGCAGGTGTCGTTGCCGAATGTGCCTGCCATCATCATCGATTCGGCTACGTGGCCCGCGCATCCCCAGTGGAACGCCAACGGCAGTCACACGCTGCCGGGCGGAAATCCATCATTGCCGCGCCTCACACGTGTGAACTACCACGATCCACAGTATTCGGTCACATATGCCGGAGCGACCTGCCAAATCACCTTTCAAGGTGCGGCAGTGTGTACCTCGATGGGGCACGGGTTCAGCCAATGGGGACCAGTGCCGCATGGCTACTGATCCCCAAGAATCACTGGCTACCGGTACCAGACACCGGAATCCCAGTCACCGTAGTCCCAGACGTTGAAATCGTAGCGAGAATGTGCACCCCCGAAGAGGTAACCCCACCAACCAGCCGAGGTATCGCAGATCTGGTCGTCGTGGTTGCACACGGTCAACACCGGGAAGTCGCCGAACCAATCGTCGACACCGGCCAGTGGGTAACCGACTATCCCGCTCCCGGGTGTCGACGACAATCCGGCCCAACCGGGCCCGGCGGCTCGCTTGGGATCCGACAGGAGAATGGCATTGGCATTGCCGACATCCTGGTGGGCGGTGACCCAGGCGTGGACGATACCCGCGCCCTCGCTGTGCCCGATCAACCTGATGTGGTCGCCCGGGCATTGGCTGCGATGCACCCAGAACAGCCGGTCGAGTTCGTTCAACCCCGACATCGGGTCGGCGGAGTTGTAACCGACAGGCTGATCCACAAATGGGATGAACACCGACGAGGTGTTGTCCCCGAGACCGCCGATACCGATGGCCCAGTCGCCAGTACAGTCATCGGCGTGCGCGTGCGGGATTGCCGCGTATGTGATGGAAAGGAGGATGGCCAACAGTAATGCGGCGAAGAGCGCCGTTGCTCTGCGCATGGTAGTACTTTCTTCGTTTTTCGTGCCTCCGGGTCCGGCCCGGCTTGCATGACTTGTACCCAAAATTGCTGGCGTTCTTGTTTTCTGGCGAAACAGTTACATCCGCCATGGATTCCTTAGCCGTAACGCAATGTCGGAGGCCATCATCCGGAAAAGGACACCGCTTGCCCCGCCTTGGCCTGAGCGAGGTCCTCCTCTGATTTCGCGAAACCCTCTGGCCCGGGGGAGGACTCGCATAACCGGAGATTCGCACACACTCTCGGCTGCGCACCTCGCCTCCGACGCCACTGGCATCGACCAAGATAGACAACCCAGCGCTTGAGGACCACTCGCCAGCTGATCCACGAGTTGAGCAACGGAGTCAGGAAGTGGAAGACCCGCACCGAGCTCGCCAACGCGATTTTTGACTGCATCGAGATCTTGCAACGTCGGTGCTCCTCGGTTGACTCACTCCGGCAGAGTTCGAGAAGACCAACCGGCAATTACGATCGTTTCCTGAATCTCACGACCCGGCGGACAAGGGCCGACAACCGCAGACAGCCCAAAGCGGCAAGAAAGGCGGAACGGTTTCAATACTCCTCCTGCGCCAACGTGTTGAAGATCGATGGCAGCATCGCGAGGAGTGGCCGGAACTGGGTGAAGCCTTCCGGTGTGGGTTCGATCAATGCGGCTGCGTAAGCGATCTTGCAGCCACGGCGTGCCGCATCGGCACTACCGACCTGGAAGAGTCGGTCCACAGCTGCGGGGTTGATGCCTGCCAGACTTGCGTCGAGATACCCGGCGAAGGCCACCAAGGCGTCAACCGGCGCACGGTTGCTCATGGCCCAGTTATAGGCCTCGGCGATCCGAAGGAATCGCTCTTCAACAGCAGTAGGGGCGAGACCGTGCCGGGCTGCAAGCGCGACGCCATGGTCTGTTCCCACCTTCTTCGCTCGGCTCCATGCCTCTGCGTGTGCTGCGGGGACCTCAAGCTTGCCTGTTTGAAGCAGTTCGAGGTAGCGAGCCCACTCCCGGGATCCGGGATTGTCGAAGTCGCTGCCGGTCGGATCGATAGCCAGCGCAATTCCCCGCTCAACGCCTTCGAGGACGCCGGCGTTGACATAGGAGACCCACGTTCCTGGCGACCCAAGGTTGTGGTCCCGGAAAAAGGCGATGACCCCTTCCAGGTTGAGCCATTTGTCGCACGCGCCCAGTCCAGCAGCCGGACCCGCGCGCAGGGCACGAAGAAAATCGATTCGCTCGGACATCGACATGAGGTCGATCTCTTCAGCGGTCGCGTCGAGCCCCGCGGCAGCTGCTTCTGAAGTACGGATTGTCGTCGCATTGCGCAGTGTTGTGGTCATGTCGAATCCTCTTAGAGCATCTTTACTGTCTAATACCGCCGATGCCGATGCCGATGCCGATGCGGGAAGCGAATCGGCTCCCGCTACCGCAACCAACCCTGACGGTTCATTCTCTCGAAGTACTCGTCGTCCGCAGACTGAATCTCCTCCTTCTCAGTTATTGTCGGAGCGCCTGATATGTAGGCTCGTTGTCGTTCTCCGGCTTGCCCTTTCACGACGTCGCGAGCACGGAGATCGACTCCCTGCCAGAGCTTTTCGGCCTTCGCGGTCGCCTCCTCGAGAGCCTTCTCGTGACAGTCGAGCAACACGGTGGGGAGTTGCGCGCTCGACCGCTGCATTGCGCTCGGCGCGATTTCCAGGTCGGTTATGACGCCGCGTATGTCGACTTCGACGGTGACGCCGAAGGCATCGCAACGGCCACGCAAGCCAGCCATAGCGTCCGACACTGACTGGATGCCTCGCCGGATCTCGGCGAGCTCGAACTCTGGCCGCTGCTCCCA
The DNA here is from genome assembly GCF_050946365.1 of Nocardia sp. CA-107356. Taxonomy (NCBI): domain Bacteria; kingdom Bacillati; phylum Actinomycetota; class Actinomycetes; order Mycobacteriales; family Nocardiaceae; genus Nocardia; species Nocardia sp. CA-107356. The sequence continues at coordinate 3,669,925 of NZ_CP191992.1, forward strand.
ATCTCCAATGTTCGTCATAACTGTTGTTCCTCGTCAGACTCGTCAGTCATGTTCGGTTCCGCTTCGATAGCGCTATGCAGTCGACTGGAATATCGGCCAATTGACATAGGATTGGCAAGATCGCAGGGAGCGGGATCGTATCGAAAGGGCAGGTCGGGGAGGGTGAATTCGGCGTCCGAACCGGACAGCTGGTACGGCTTGCGCAAACGCATCGCCTACGGTGAGCAGGTCCTGCTGGCGAAGACATTGCCGACCAGACCGAGACGCCGGCGCGGCTCGAGTCACCAAGAACAACGCTCGGTGTTGCGGGCTGGGTGTTGATGGAGGTTGCTGTCGGTGTGTTGGCCGCCGGTTCGCTGCTACGACCGGATCGTGCAGCGTGCCTCCGCTGCATCCCGCAACGGGGCTGCGGCGCGCAAACCAACGTCCTTCGAACGCTACTGAGCGGTCCCCGATGACGAGACCACCCGGAATTGAGTCCGGGTGATTCGTTGCGTGTTCAGTTGGTCCCGCAGGCCACCGGGTGGTGGGTGCAGGTGCAGGCCGCAGCGTACTGGGCCGGGGTCAGGTAGCCCAGCGCCGAATGCCGGTGCCGCCGGTTGTGATCGACCTTGAAATCGCCGATCACTACGCGGGCCTCGAGCAGGCTGGTCCAGTGGTTGCGGTTCAGGCACTCGGTCCGCAGCCGCCGGTTGAACGATTCGACGAAGCCGTTGTTCCAGGGCGTGCCCGGCGGAATGTAGGAGATTGTGACCCTGTCGGCGCAGAACTGTTGCAGGGCAGCCCAATCATCTCCAGACCGTTGTCCATCCGCAGCACCCGCGGAGGTCCGCCCGCCGCGGTGAACACCTTCTCCAGCTCCGCAACAAGCCGTTCGGCGGTAATCGACCGTTCCACGGTGTGCAGCAGTGATTCGCGGGTGTGTTCGTCGATCATCGATGCGATCTTCACCGCCCGCCCGTCCACGGTCGAGTCGAACTGGAAATCCAACGCCCACACCACCTTCGGTGCGTCCGCCTCGACCGGAGGTGCAGAAGAGGCGCCACCCACAAATTCGCCGTGGCCTGTCGTGAGGCCGGGGTCGGGTTCTCCTTCGGGTTCGCCCTCGATGCCCGAGTCCAGGCCGCGGCCGAGATCCTCGACAAAACCGGCGCCTGGTATGCGGCCATCGACTTCAACGGCGAGATCCGCGGCGGCGCGTGGGTCGCCGAAGCCACCGACCTGGTCGATCCGGCCAAGTGGCCCAGCTACATCGGCCAGCAGCCGCTTGAGCCGGGCGTTCTGCTCGCGCAGCTCCTTGAGTTCCTTGGCCGCGTCGGTGTCTACCCCGCCGTACTGGCGGCGCCAGTCTCGGCTGATCCCGCGCAAGGGACGACCCCAACCCGGAGCACAGTCGCGGTTCACCGATTCCGACGGGATGCGGATCACCGCGTTCATCGCCGACACAGCTCACGGTGTCGTGCCCGGCGGCGTCGCGGGATTGGAACGCCGCCACCGCCGGCACGCTCGTGTCGAGGACCGCATCCGCGAAGTCAAGGCCACCGGATTGCGCAACCTGCCACGCGTTCGACGCCAACGCCGCCTGGCTCGAAATCATTTTGGCCGCAACCGATCGCATCGCCTGGACCAAACTCATCGGATTCACCGACCAGCCCGAACTGACGACCTCCGAAATCGGGGCCTTCCGCTACCGCGTCCCGCACGTCGCCGCCCGCGTCACCCGATCCGCCCGCCGAACCCGGCTACGCATCGACCGAACATGGCGCTGGGCCACCGCCATCGCCACCGCCTGGCAACGCATCCGCACCGCGTTCACGTGACCCCAGCCCCACCGTTGGCTCGAGCCGAAAGACCAACCGGCCCTGGAAAGCCCGCCACACGTGGCGACACAGGCACCTTCAACGTGCCCGGCCACCCGAAATCAGGCTCCGCCAGCCAAATCTGCCCACCAACCAACAACAGACCAGCCGGTACGCAAAATCGAGGCTAGTACTCAGCCGGACTTCGTGATCGTTGATGCTCCTGGTCGGGGCACTGGAAGTGGGTTGAGCCGCCGCGTGATCATGTTGTGTTTGTTTGGGACACAACTAAATTGGCGGTGGCTGCGTTCGACAGCGTAGCCATTGACCCGCGGCAGGAGTTCGATGAGTTCACCGTGATCGGGGCTCGGTTTGGGCGGGTGGAGACCCGCCGGACCGCGGGAAGGGTGCTGGTCGGGATGATGTCGGAGCTGCCGACCAAGACCGCATCGATGCGCTCGACGCCAGTGTTCGGGCGCGCTGGGTTCCCGATGACGAGGTCCGCGGCGGAGACCCAAAACTGCGCGCTGTACTCGAATTCCGCGGCACCGGTTACGTTTTCGCTGTCGGTCGCGACCATCGCGTCACGACAGCGGCTGGCCGTGTCCGCGCCGATGTCCTCGCCGGCCGCCGCTGGTCGACGGAGTAGAATTCCCAAACCGCCGAAACGCTGACCGGGCTCGACCAGCATCAAGTCCGGGACTGGCGGTCCTGGCAGCGCTGGACCCTGTTGGCCATGCCGCCCAGGCCTTCCGTACCGTCCTCGCCACCACGCACGGCGCGGACGAACCTCATCCCACCTGATCGCATTGACCCGCAACGAGATCCGACACCTGTTCGCCACGTTGGTTCTCACCCCGGCCCGTGCCCTCGGCCGCCGGATGCGATGGCAGCTCTAGCGACGCCGGCACCGGCATCGCGCCCGACGCGGCCACTACCAGCACCGATCCCGACTCACGCCATGATCACAAAGTCCGGCTGGAGTACTAGCGCCACTTTTCGCGGGTCTGCTCCCCAGGGATGTCTTTTTCACCCCGACGGGGGGCACCCGACGAGTGTGTCCAACAGCATCTTCCGAAGATGTAGGTTTCCCGCAATACCACAACTAGGAGTTGGACATGCGAATCAAAAAAACGGGGATATTCTGCGCTGTGGGTGCACTGCTATCCACAATTTCGACTGTGTGCGCTTCGCCCGCCCTGGCCCAACATGGTCAACTCGACCAATATCGCACGACGACCATCGTCAGTAATCAATGCTACCAGGTCGCGGCGGTGATTCCGGTGGACAAGGCGGTCGTCGCATCGAAAATTCCGAGCGGTTTCGTCCCGGCCAGTATTCAGGCGATTCAGGGACATCCGGAGGCAGACGGGCCGGGGGGATTGTTCATCAACAGCATCAAGTGCGTGGGAGCCAATACGGTGAATGGGAAGCCCATCAAGGGTGAGCTGCGCGGCACCCCCGTTTCGGTGTTCATCATGCCGAGGGGCAACACGAGTACTACCAATATTCAAGTCTACAATATCGACTGGGCCACCAACCAGAAGGCATTTTTCGAACTGCTCGATTCGGAACAGATGCCCACCAGTATCAACACGAAGATCGACATCGATTTCGACAAGGCAATCTCCACCGGACCCGATTGGAAGGTGACGGTCACCGATATCCAGCCGATTCCGCCCATCTCGGCGTCGGGGATCGACTTCTGGCACGAGGCCGGCAACAAGGTGGGCCACGTCCGGATATCCCTGGGGACCGTCGACCAATTCGCTCTCGGCAACGGTTGCGTCCAGGCGGAGCCGAGATCTCCTGTCACACGGTTCCTCGGCGTGGCGTCGGCCTGTGGCCAGGCGACCCACAACTACTACCAAACAGTGACAGTCGTCAACGGCGATGCGCCCGTCGCTAGCGGTGGGGCTGCAACCGGCTAGTTGCCACCACGCGATTAGCCCTGTAGTAATAGTGGAGTCAGTGCTCCCGTTACATGTACATGCAACTTGGATTTACATGAAACGGGAGCACCGAGATACGTGAATTCGTTCGGGGGTGCCATTGTAGTGATTACGGAGCAGGGGGGGGCTTCCCAAAGGGTGCCGATCCCGTCCCTGGGCAGCTACCTGAGTTTGTTGCGCAAGCGCGAGGAACGCAGGCGGCTGGCCGACGGCAGGCTTACCCATCCGAACAAATTGAGCCGGGAGCGGTTGTCCCGGGAAGTGGCGGTGAGCGCCCGAACGATCGAGAAGATCGAGACCGGCGAGGTGAAGCAACCCACCCTCGCCGTATTGGCCGCGCTCGTGACACCTCTCGGGCTTTCCCGGGACGAGTTCTGGCATCTGTGCGATCTGGCCGACTATAGCGAGAACTACGGTCTGGGCCTGTTCGCACTCCAGATGAGCGTCCCGGATCTCGAGCAGAGCATGAGGGCAGCGGACGCGATGCCGCTGTTGAAGGCGGACCTCGAAGGCGACCACCCCACCGAGCTCGTCGCGGTCTTCGATCCACTGTGGCGCCTGGTCGACGCCAACAAGACGTATCGCACATTGCTGCCGAGACACGACATCGGCTCCATACCATTGGAGTGGTATCTGAGTGCCGAAGGCCGCAAGACGGTCCTCGAGTGGCGGCAGGAACTGGCGATCATCATCCCTTGGTGGCGATGCCTCGTCGGCCGGTATCGCAACGATCACGAGGTGATCACACGCCATCGTTCGATGTGGCGGCACCCCGAGTACCGCGAGCTGTGGGAACTCGGCGAAGTCTGTTATGGTCGGCCCACTGAGCATTCTTCGATCCGTTTGCGCGATCCCCTCACCGGGATTACACGAACGTTGCTGAACGAGTGGAGTGTGATCACCTCCAGCTCGGTTCCACTGGTGCGATTCCGCGGCCGGGTCGTGGCCCACACCGGTCCCTAGCCCACGACATCGGCGAATACGACCACCGCCACGGCTACGACGCCACCTCCAATGCACCCGCATCGCGCCACGCCTCGGCGATCCGCTGCAACGGCAGATCCAGAGCCTCGCTGAGCCCCACTACGGTTCCGAAACCGGGGCTGAGCCGGTGTCGGGAAAACCGAGGTCACCGAGGAGAATATCGTCGGTCGCTTCTCGTCGGGGGCCGATGTTCGGTAGATCAGCACGCTGGCGCCCAGCACGACAATCACTACGACGGCAACGCCCGCCGCGATCGCGATGACTTTCCGGGACTGACTGTCGAGCCGTTGCATATCAAATTCCTCCTCGTTGTCAGTAATTCACCGGCAGCATCATTAATTCGTCGAGTTCCTTGCCGAACGACCTGTAAATGGCCGGACGACGAAGCCAAGCCGGTGCCTGCGGGCAGGTCCGGGGAGGTGCAGAGATCGAAGTCGGACCCGTTACCGGTGATCCGAAGCAACCTGCGCGAGTCGACCGGTTCGCAATCCTCCCACCAATTCCCTTCCCATTCCGGGATCCCCTCGGGCCAACCGGACCATTCGGCGAGCGAATACATGAAACGAGGCCGCGTCAGTCCACAGGTCTCGCCGTCAGGAAGGGTGAAACCCGCATGGACCTCTTGGAGGAACGTTCGGGCCTGCATGGGCAGACTGTCCCACAGAGTCGGCCGGTGGTCGCCGAAGAGTGCCGGGTCCCAACCGACCCATACGGCAAGTGACTCACCAGGAGAACTCACGATGTAGACGAGCACGATCTCGGCACCGGATGGGCCTTGCCAGTAGCATGGCCGCACATCGACCAGCGCGGATTCCAGCACATGAGCGAACCTGGGAACTAGGTCGAGAAAATCCCTGTTCCACAGCGAAAGCGCTACTGCTGCACGCTCACTCGGTTCTACCGAATCGGCGATCCCTCTCCATCGTTGCGGCACAGAGGCGGCCTCAGGTGCGACCGTGTCGATCAACTGAGCGCTGACTTCGCCGATCTCCAAAAGCGTTGTAATTGCGTCGGGATCGATGTGGGGCATTGCTCTCTCTCGCTTCGGATTATTGGTTGTCCGCCAGTGTTGCGATCAGCTCGGTCAATTCCTGCCGAACTCGTTGTTGAAGTTGTTGCTGCGAATTCCGCCAGAGTGAGTCGACGTTTTTATGTCCATCGCCGATCTGGAACCTTGTACAGGTTTACCGTTTTCGACAACCATTGTAGATTCAGCGGAGCATTGACCACGAGCCACATGTTGTCCGCGTTGAGTTCCATGAATCGAGGCAGTTGTACAATCTCCGCCTTGGGCACGATGTGGTCCGCGGAAACCGCTGGTTGTCCTGTGCTCGGATTCTTGCCGATCGTCTGCCCGGGGCGTGCAAGGTCGGGATCACCTACGTTCGGTCGGGGTGCGCCGCGCGGCGGTGTGTTCGGGTAAGGATATTGCGGTGTCTTTTCGCGCTCGATCGCATCGAATGCCTGACGGGCGGGCGAGTTCTTCGGGACGATGATGTTGCCATTCGGCGACTTCGCCAGCGGATGCGGTGATTGCCAACCTGGCGGTGTGTTCCGCCGTGCGGCATCGAGTTCCGCTCTCGTGCGGTCGGAAAGTGTCTTCGGTGCGGGGCCGCCGTTCAGGAGCCGTCGAGTGGCCCCCTCGCATGCCTCCAGCTTCGCCAGATCGGCCGCCTGCTTCCCGCCGAGTACCGCGAGCTTCCTCGTTCAGTCTTCTACAAGCTGACATCGGACACCTGACTCTCATCGTATTCACCGACCCCCGATCCTGAACGTCCATCTGCACACGACCACGAGGGGATGATTGGTTCAGTATTTCGTGACTTCGGCGTCGTAGATGATCTGCATCTGGTGGGTGCCTTCGATGCCGACGTAGGGGCAGTTCGTGGCGCCCTCACGCAGGGTTGCGGCGGTGTCGCCGGGCGCGATCCAGCGGAGTTTGCCGGAGTCGAGCCAGGGCCCCAGGTCGAAGTCGTAGTCGCGTCGGGTCTGGGGGTGCTCTGCCCAGGCATTCCAGATTCCGCCGTCGTTGTAGATGTCGTATTTCTTACTACCCCATAGGTTTTCCAAAGGGACGCCCAGTTGCCGTCGAGTGCTGAAATAAGTAATTGCCCAGCCGGTATGGGGGCCGATGGGTAGCTCGGCGATGACGGCGCAGACTTCGGGGAACTCGAGGAGTCGCGGGACGACATAGGGAGTGTCGGGTCCCGGCATGCGGTGGAACGGTGCAGGGGCGACAGGTTCGCTCAATCGGACCGCGCCGCCCATGGAGAGCCAGGTGGCCGGTACCCGCTCCTGGAGGCGGCGGGTCGGGTTGTCGTAGTTCCAGAACCAGCCATCCAGGTCGATCTCGTCGATCGGCCATCGGATGAGTTCTCCGGTGAACGGACAGCGCGACACCGTAACCTCCGGCAACAGCTCCGAGTACCGATCATGGAGGTCGAACACCCGATGGATCGCGTCCTCGCCCTCGGTCGTATAGCCGACCTCCTGATAGAAGGCATTCAGGCGGTTGCCCTCCTCGAGCAGTTTCCGCCTTTCAGCGCGGAATCGTTCGATAGGTTCCGTCACTCGCGGGTTGCCTCCTGCGCTCATCACTCCACCCCAACCTCGCTGCGCTGGCCATCGGCGCTCACGGGAACTGGCCGCAACAGAGTCATCGTCAGCCATCCAGTGATCGATTTCATACCGTACATCCACGGTGTCTCTCGGGTCGCCTTCGGTCCTTGCATTTAGAAGTATGCCTCTATTGCGGCATCGTACAACTCGTCCGTTACGTCGACATCGTTGGTGGGAGATAGTTCCTTGTGCGTACATGGTTCAGGAACTCGTCTGGAATGTCGAGTGGGTAGTTAGCAAAATAGTGAATGGAGTCCACTCGCCATAACCATACGCCATCGGATATCAGCGATGGTCCGCTGCGAATAGGTATCGTGCCGTTGATTTTGCTGCCTTCAGAATGGATTGCTGGCCGTGCTTCAACGCGCTTAGCTGTTTGCCTTCGATGACCAGCTGAGCCGCCAACTCGTCGCCATTCAGCGTCGGCAGCGCCACCCGCGGCACTACGGAATCCGCGATCTTCTTGTCAGCAACCACCTCGGTCACCGCGGACTCCTCGTTGTTCAGGAGTTACACCGCTCAAATTATAGTCCCCCTCCTCGTGGACCTCCATATCACGCACGACCCGTCCGATCGTGCCCGCCTGCCATCATCCTCACGCTGCAGGCCACGTACCGGCGTCACCGCGTGGTGTGCCTCGATCACGGCATTGGCGTATCCGTTAGGCCTGAAGGCGCCGATGATGTGTTCGATATTTTCGCGTTCGGCAAGGTCGAGGAGCTGCTTCACAAGTAAGCCCGAAAGATTCATTCCGCGGCCCTTGGGGGCGATGTTCATCGCCATCATGCAAAGCGTATTCCCGTCCGGGATGTAGGTGTCTTTATAGGTGCCGTCTAAACCGGCGATATCATCCCATGTTTGAAGGCTCGCTGGATCGTCGTCCCAGTTAATGCGATTCAACGTAAGCACCGCGAGCAACTGCCCGTCCTCGTCTGCCAGGCACAATTGGCCTGCAGGAAAAGCCTCCATCCGACCTCTCATCGTGCCGGGGGGTTGGTCATGAATGGCGGCCAGCATTTCGCTTCTAGTTGATCAATAGCAACGGCATCGGGGTCGTTGTGGCAGTATTCCGGCCACGTCATCTGAATGATACCGTTCTCGTTGATCGCATCGATGACCTGAGTGGCTGGCGGCTCAAGTGTCTCAAGTATGCCGGTGAGTTGTTCCCGGACGGCGCGCTGAATCTGTTCGAGGCTGCCGCCGGCCTCAGCATGTTGCCTCAGGACAGCCAATTCGTGTTCCGGTGAGTTGGTCTGGACGACCATTGGCAGTTTGGTGTTGGCATCGAGCCAAGCGCGATGGACGGCGGGATCGAAGTCCCCGCGGCCGGCGAGTTCGTAAGCGCGGTCACGCAGTTTGGCGGCATCCGACTCGATCTGGTGGCGGAGACCGTCCTGATACTGTCGGCGTTCAGCCCGGTCGGCGTCGGGCTTGGTGGTCGCGAAATACTCGTTCGCTTGGTTTCCGACGTTGTTGAGCCGTGCAGCCACCCCACGGTCGACTGCGGCCACGACATGCCAGAGCGCCATCTCGCGGTCGACTCCTTCTGCACTCTTGTCTGCCCACACCAGCACAGGATCTTCGTGTGAGCGGAACTGCACCAAGGGCTCGTGCCTGGTGTTCAGGTCCGGATCGAATTGGTGGTCAGCGAAGATCGGTTCGAAGATCCGGGCTCGCTCGTAGTTGGTCGCGGGCTCCCAGTACACGTGTGGACCGTGCTGGATGCCGGCATCGAGTCGTATCAGTTGGCGTTCGTGCTCGGCTAGTTCGGCTGGTGTGAGCAGGCTTCCATCGGCATGGCGGATGTCGAAAAGGTCGTGATCGCCTGTGACCGGCTTGTATGCGTTGCCAACCCTGCCCTCCACCACGCCGTCATCGCGGACCTGGAACCTCCCCTGATCATGGAGGACGTCCATATGGGCTTTGTAGGCTTCGTAGTCTTTGTTGCGCTGATCGAGGCGAGATTGAAGGCGCTTCCAGTGTGCGTCGGAGTGGCCGTCAAGGACTGGCATTTCGAGCATGCCGGGTTCGAAGCGCCCGACGAGACCCTTGGCATATGCGCGTGCACCCAATTCGATGTCGGAGTCGTTGACCGTCTTGTCTTTGATGGCTACCGGTTTGGGTATTGCCCCATTGCGGAGATGCGGAACCGAATCGGGGTTGGTCGGACGGACGTCAATGACGAGGTTGTACCGTTCGGCATAACCTTGGATCTTCTGCTGGTTCTCCTGCGGGATGCCGTAGACCGACTCGATCTGGTGCGCAGTGACATGATCGGGTGCCTGCGGATACTCGCCTCCGCCAGGCATTTCCGCAGGACTGGCGGGCCGACCCCACGGCGTGCCTGCGAGGGTTTCCGGGTTGCGCGGCGGTATACCCGCTGGACTGCGGGGTGTTTCGCGTGGGCGGGGACTGTCCGGATTTCTTGCTGGGGGAAATGTTTGCGCGTTCGGTGCGGATTGGTCTGGCTTGGTATCGGTGTGCCGTTCCGGAATGTGATTAGGTGGCGTGGAGTTGTTGACCTCGGCGTCACGATCCGGCGGGGTAGGGGTCTCGCCTCCGGATGGCGGCTCTATCGGGCTGTAGGTCGCTTCGAACTCGATCTTTCCGATGATCCTGACACTGATTTTCTCAGGGTTCGTCGGATCATATCCGGATGCAATATAGCAGTCCGAATCACCGCGCGTTTCTCCCCAAGATGCCTTTGCAACTATAGACTTGCCGGTTGGATTCGGTTCGGCGCGTACGGTACCCCTGGCTGCGAATTTCCCATTCGGGAGAGGCTCATAAAGAGTGCTAAACTTATCTTTAGCAACAATGTATCGTTCCCTGCCAGGATTGGTAATAATCCAATCGCCGCGTTTCGCCGTATTTCTTGTCTCTTCCTTCCCGGAACTCAGAATCGTCACGACGTTTTCTCCGCCTTCTGCCTCGACAGCCTGGACGACAGCTTTTTTTCGGTAGATAGGAGCCCGTCGCAACCGTTCGGCGTAGTCGGGCATCACTGTCTCAAGACGAGCATCGGTTACCGAGATGACCGTTGTCGGATTCGGATCGCGGGGGGTGAGCTGTGGTTCGTTGTCGCCGGTGGTTGGGGCTTTTTCCGAGCTTGCCCGATTGTTAGACGCGTCCGCCGTGGCGACGCCGTTGGGGCGGCCCGAACTGGGATGCTGTTCAGTTGCTGGCGGCGCATTCTTGGCGCGGTCGCTCGGTTGAGGTTTGGCTTCGGTGTGCCGTTCCGGAGGGTCCGCTTGATCGGTGGCTTCGGAATCGTGGTGCGTCGTCGTATCGTCGCTCAGCGTCGATACGATGTTGTGATACTGCGCAAACTGCGCATCGGATCGGTCTTCTGGGATCTTGTTGCTGAGATACTGCACCTGTTCTGGGCTCAGTGCCAGTGCGGCGGCGGAGTCTCTGAGCAGTTGGCGGAAGTGGTTTCTGATCTGTGGGTCCAGCGTCGCTGGTTCGGCTTGGAGGTGTGCTTCTGTTGAGTCCGTGACGAATCGGATTTCGACTCGGAGCTTGTTACCACTGCTTAGCTGGTCCTCGGTGAAGACCGTGGCCGTGGCGGGCCGAGTGGCTACTTCGACTTGCTGCGTCAGTCCGCCATTAACTCCTTCGTCCGGGGTGAGGTGGACGTTGATAGTCACCACGGTCACCGCGCGAAGGTCCTCGCCGAGAGTGTGGTGTATCTCGCAGCGGGGTCTATCGTGTCCAGGGTCACGGGTGCGTGGGGAGTCCGTGTGGGGTGGGCTCGGATTTTCGTGCGATGAGACGGACTTCGCTGCGGTTTGGATGGGGGTTTCTTCGCCTGGGCGGTCTTGTTGGGCGGCAGAGAGTTCATGGTTGGGGGCGGCGATTCTGTTGCTGAGCGTCTCTGTGTCGGTTTCGTCCAGGGGTCCGCCGGCGGAATTGGTTTCATCTAGGCCGAGGTGTAGTCGGAGGTAGCGGGCCACTGTCTGTGCGGAGGAGCCGGCGGGCCAGGAGTGTCTGTTCGTGTCGGTGTCGCTGCCGACGACCACGTGGAGGTCTGCTTCGTCCGGGTTGTTGGTGAATTTGATGGTGACTCGGACCGGGTCGCCGCCGGGGAGCCGCGGATTGGAGCTGCCGAGCAGGTCGGCTGCGGACCAGGTTGCCGCCATGGTTCGGCGTTGCCAGTAGTCGGGTACCTGATCCAGATGCATGGTGAGGTGCACGACGATAGCCACTTCGGTTGCCGGCTCATCGGTATAGTCCACTATTTGTCGTATGCGGAAAGGGCCAGAGGTAGTGGCTGAAGGTGCGTGGTCGGCCTGGGCGCCTATTATTCTGTACGGAGTTGAGCCGTCTGGTTGGGGATTCTGTGGGCTCGATTCAAGGCCGGCAGTGGTTAGTCTGGGTGCGCCAATTCGGTTGTATTCCTCGATGATGCGGTCCGCGGTGGAGAACATTTCACTCAGCACCGCGATCCGTTGCGCGTACTGGCGATGGTCGGTGAACGCGAACGAGCCGTCTTGGGCGCGGATCAGATTGCCTTCGGCGTCGACGCGAAGGTATTGGTTGAAGATAGGTTGTCCGTCGCGTACTGGCCCGCCGTCCGTAGGCATGTAGCGGCTGTGGCTGGTGTATGAGGAGAAGTCGGCCAGGAAATATTGGTACGTTTCCCGGAACAGTCGGCGGATCGCCATGACATCGGCGTCGGTCAGTTCGGTAGGTCGGACTGGATAGCTACCGGACAGTTCCAGGGCGGTTTTTGCTACGTATTGGAACACTGTGTCCGCCGAGTGAAAATTTCTCAGATAGTAACCGATCGGGTCAGCGTCGATCAACGAAATTGCCGCGCGGACCTGGGATTCGGAACCGAAAAGGTCGCCGTAACGTTCGATTGCCGCGACCGCTCGCCTGTGCTCGGCTTGCGCGGCGTGCCCAGCGCCCGACTGGTACTGCCGCTGGGCGGTCTCTTTGCCGAGATCGTGAAGTAGCAGTGTCGTTAGCATGGTGTGCTGTGGAACAAGTCGTTCGCTGTCGGTTTCCTCGGCTACCAGTTGCCGCCACTGGTGCAACATCATCTGGGTGTGCTCGTGCAGCGTGTACCCCTGGGCGGTACAGATCTCTTTGTAGTGTGTGCGGAGTTCCGGTAGAGCGTTGAGCAGCGAATCGAGTATCTCGTGGGGTTGTGCGCCGGCGCGCCATAGCCGGTCGAGGTGCTCGCCGACATGAACGAGGGGAGTGTCGTCTGCCTTGGGCATGTCGACAGGTGGCGCTACTGGGGCGTTTGGCCGCGTTTCTGGTCGATCCGCTTGATCTCCGCCTCGGCCCAGTCTTGCCAGATCTTGATCTGATCCTCGGTAGCCGGTGGCCGACCCTTCGCTTCCAGTTCGGCTCTGCGAGCGTCCATCCGCCGAATCGACTCCTGATATTCGGGGGTGTTCCGGGACTGGTGCAACGTGGGACCGAGAATCTCCCGCGCCTCCCGCTCCAATTCCTCCGGACTCATGGGCATTGTGGCTCCTTCCGAGATCGATTAATCGGATGATGTACTTGCCCTCATCATGAGGGCGTCTGCCCGGCTCGAACGACCGGCTCTCGACCTGGAATCGATGTCCAGGTGGGAAGACGACCTCGTCCTGGTTGAGGCTTGCCCAGGATATGTCTTTGCCATGGCGGGATTCGATGATGAGCTCGATGTTGCCGCCTGCCATCGATGTTTCTTTGTCCGAGGATGCAAACCCGGAATCGACCACGACCGGGTCGGGCTGATTGGGGTCGTAGTAGCCGAGGAACTCCCTCCGCTTGACCGGGTCGTCGATGCGCAGAGAACGGAACACCACGCCGTCGTGGTCGGGCAGCTTGTTGTAAGCGTTGGTCAGCGCCCGGATCTCGACATCGTGCCGTGCCAACAGCGCCTCGTCGCCGTTCCGGGTGGCGTTGTTGACATTCTCGTTGAGGGCGTAGTCCTGGTTTCGGCGGATCAGGTCGATCTCGGCGTCCGTCAGCCGAGCCAGTTCCGGATACTCGCTCTGGTTGCGGGCCCGGATATCCCGAGCCTCAGGACTCACCGGGTGGTCGCGCGCGTATTCGCGCTCGGCGATCGGGTCATTGTAGTTCGGATTGGCGTAGTAGGGCTTATCCTCGACGGGCAGCCAGGGGTCCTGGACGTTCTGCGGATGGGTGTCGCCGCTGCTTTGTCCGGGTGTTTCATCAACGCGATTTACATCTTCTCGGCCGTCAGGACGGGTGTTCGGATTGTCCGGTCGAGGAGGTGACGGGCTGGTGTCCTTGGGTGTGGGGCGGGTTTGTCCGATGCGGGTGAGTAGTCGTTGCTGTGGGTTGTGGGCTGCGTTGGTGGGTTCGACAGGGTTGCGGTCGGGGTCGTAGAGGATGGCATATATGGCGCGGAGTTCCGGGTGGCTGTCAGGCTGGTAGTTCTGGGTTGTTTTTGTAACGGGGTCGTGGATGGTGAGGTGGCCGTCGTTGTCGATGTTGGCTGGGTATGCGTGTGCGCCGATGCCGTATGGGGTGGGGTGGCCGTCGTATTCGACGACGACAGCGGCGATGGCGTCGTCATCGAGTTCGCTCAGCCGGGCGGCGATGGCGGCGTGGTCGGGGTACGCGTGTAACCGAGCGCCTGCGGCGGTTTCGAATTCAGTGCCGCTCCAGCCAGTGTGGCCAGCTGGGTTGGTGGTGCTGCTAGTGGTTGGGAGGATGTAGGTGAGGGTGTTGACGGCGCAGTCTGCGGCGGCAAGCTGGTCCCACACTTCTTTCTGTGGCGTCGTCAAGTCGCTGCGGGCGTCGGTCCACATTCGCACTGGACTGGGTTGACTGTCAGAATCGTGTGGCGGCGTGGGGTTTTTGTTGTCGGGTGGGTTCGACGGGATTGTGTCGGGGCTGGGTGTGGATTGAGGTGATGTTGCTGGGGTTTGCGGGGGCGCGATTGGAGTCGGTGTGGGTGGGGTGGTGGGTTGGGTACTGACGGTGGTGGCGGGTTTCGACTCCCCACCTGTGGTTGTCGTGGCGGGTGTGTGTTGTTGCGCCGCGGCGATATTCGGTTTGTTGTCGGTGGCGGTGTTGATGTGGGCGCGGGGTGTGACTTTGTCCGCAGTGCCGGTTGGTGCGTCTGGCGGTGTGGCGGGTCCGGTGGTGCGTTCGGGCGGGGTTGGTGTTCTGGTGTTGTTGTCGGGTGCCGGTGTTGTTGTCTGGGGTGTGGGTGTGGTTTTGGTGCTCGTATCCGGTGTTCCGGCACGGGATTCCGTGGTCGTGCTGCCCGTGTCTGTGTTCGGATGTGGCGTTGTATTGGGGTGGGGGATAGTGCCGTCAGTTTGCTGGGGGATCGATTCCCCGCGCAACCACATGCCGTGCAGCTTCTCGAGTTCGACGGCATTTGTATCGCTGTAGCCGCCGTTCTTAGCCGCTTCGGCGCGCAATTTGTTGGTTTCGGCGTAGTATTCGCTGGCGCGTTTTCGCTCGGATTCAGACTGGTCGAGGACTGTTGCCCTATCGGGATTGATGTCCAGCTGAAAACGGCGGTGGATGCGCCTGCCCTTGGCGTCGGATTCCGGTGTGACTTTGCCGGGTTTCGAACTCGTTGTGGTGTTGCTGGTGTTCGGTGTGTTTCTGGGGTTTTCCGGGTGGGGGGCGTGGAGTCCGCCGAGTGCTCCCATGGCCGCGCCCATGGTGATCAGGCGTGGGTCGAAGGTGGTGTCGACTTTGTTCCAGTCGAGGTGTCCGTGGACGAGTTGGTCGCCGACTTGCCAGGCGATGCCTGCGCCGTATGTGCCGAACCCGCCGATCGCGCCGCCGATGGTGTGGCTGATGATTCCGTTGGCCAGTTTCGGTAGCGCGGTTCGTCCCAGCAGGTTTCCCAAGCCCATGCCCACTGGTGTTGCGACGATTGCGCCGGCCCCGAACTCGAAGCCGGTCTCGAGGGTTTGGCCGAGGTCGTATCCGTCGTCGCGGTGTCCGGCTGCGAGCTGGTAGGCCTGGATGCCGACGTCCATCCCGATCCCGAACCGGCCCGCTTTCAGCCCGGCGATGCCGATCTGTTTGAGGTAGGGCTTGAGGAGGTTGCGAAGGCCGGCTTTCCCTGCTTGCAGGGCAAGCTGTTCGGCTCCTTGTTCACTGGCGACGGTGACCGCTTCACGGCCTGCGGCCAGCGCGAGCGGGACCGCGGCTTCGCCCCAGGGCCAGCTGGCGATCAGCGAGCACACGGTGTAGGCGGTGATCCCGGCGACCACGGCTTCCCAGATTTTGGTGTATTCCAGTATGGTGGCCGCGTTTCGGGTGGTGTGGCCGAGTTCTGTGAGTCCGTCGACAAGCTTCTGGATCGAGTTGGGGCCGTTGTCGAACAGGGTGGCGAACTCGCGGGCGGCGGCGTCGGCTCCTTCGCCGGTGTAGGCATTCTGGGTGGCGTCGGTGACGGCTTTCAGGTCCGGTTCGATCTCGGCCAGTTCGGCGGCGGCTTGTTTCCAGGCGTCACCCAGTTTGAACAGGTCGTCCTCGTCGCCTTTGGGGTAGGCCTGACCGAAGTTGAGGGCTTGCAGTATCTCGGGCGGGATCCATTCCCACAGTGCGGTGATCGATGACATGAATACGCTCGAACGACTCTACAACCCGGCTTACCAAGGCCGTTCGATCATGAAAGATTCTTCCCGCGACGGCTTCTCGTGGTCCCACTGCTCGACATTACAGAACACCATCGAACCATCCGAGTCCTCAGAGTCGGTGCTGGTGCGGTCGTGTGCGGCGGGTGGCGCGGTCGAGACCGGTGGGGGAGTTGGCAGCATGTCGTGCACATCGGGCATGCCCGCAAGGAACTCCGAGAGTTTCGGGATCCGCGCCTGGTCCTGCTTCAACGGTTCGAGCAGCGCCTGGGTTTTACGCTGCACCTGGGCGGCGGCGTCCTGGACGGCGCTGGTGACAGCGTGCGCGATCTCGGTGTAGGTCAGGTCCTCGATGGTGTCGGCGAATCGGGTCTCGATCACGACACCGTCAGCGTTGACGACCACCGTCACCCGACCATGGGCAGCGGATGCAGTCGCAGTCAGCTGCGCCCGTTGCTGCTGTGCCTGCGCGATCGATGCGATACCAGCCCGCACCGAATCCACCAGATCAGCCAGGCGCGCCCTGTCCAACTCGTTCGTCATCCGGCTGTTGTACCTCCCCACCCCCGAACATCTCGAAGGCGACTTTACGACTTACATGAGCTAGTGCCGACGAATCAACCTCTTAAAAACCTCGGTGTTACCAAACTCCGTCAATTCCAGCTTGTTCGCCGTGTCTGTCACCCACTTCGAATGGGAGTGCAACAGCGCAGATTTGGACGCGAGGACTGCCTGCAGGTTGTGGTCGGAGTTCTCATAGCCGTTCTCGCTCTTGGCGAAACTCTTACCGAACTCGTCGTCGCCCCATTTGCCCCAGTGCGCCGCCGACGCAGCCCGAACCTTCGACAGCACGGCATCAAACCGCGCGGCGACTTCCTCAAGATTGTTGCCGACAGCACGAAGCTGCTGGGTTTCAACCCGTACCTTGCCTGGCATGAAACCCCCTGGTGTGTTTGAACGGAGCTTATTCGAGCTCGACCACCTCTGTGAAACCGCAAGTCGCGATCAAGAGCGCTCTTGTGCTGGTCACCGAGCGATTTTCGCTGTCCGGACCGGATACCCGACTCCGGAGACCGCGCAGCCCGTTCGGCTGCGCTCACTTCGCGAACAAGAGCGTATGCGGGTTCAGCGGGCTGTCGGGCGTTCAGATTGTTCTGCCATAGACGATTCCCGGAGAAATTCCACAACAACTTCGTCCGCATCGTCGAGGAAGTTCATTGCTGTCGCCAAACGCAGACCGCGATAGAGCAACGACGGATGTCGATCGGCCTCGATCCATTCGGAAGAATCTGCAGCAGTCCGGCCACGGACGAGCAGGGCCGACCGCTCCCCATCCAGCCAGTCGGCAAGTGGCTTCCACCCGAGCAGCAGGTCGTGACCGAGGTACCCGGCTTGCAACATCTGTTTGATCAGCCGCAGGAATCGGTTGTCGCGGATCTTCTCCGCCAGGATCGAGAGCATGACCTCATGGCCGAAACTCCCGAAACAGTCGGAGATGTCGCTCTCGATGAACCAGGTTGTCCCGGTCCATGTTTCGGCCACCTCGCTCAGCGCGGAGTGACAGCCACGGCCGCGACGAAAACCGTGTGAACGGCCGGAAAACTGCGGTTCGTAATACGCCTCCAACAACAGGCGGATCACTTCGCCGACGAGTTTATCCGACCAGGGTGGCATTCCGAGGGGTCTGAGTTTCCCATTCTTTTTGGGGATGTAGACCCGCTGCACGGGACGAAACCGGTAGCGCTCGTGGCGCATAGCATCAATGATGCGATCGATCTTGCCCCGCGACACGCCATCCGCGGTTTCACCGTCCGGCCTGGGTGTCATCGCCCCCTTGTTGGAGTAGATGTTCCCATAGGCCAGTAGGTACAGCTCCGGATTGAACAGCTGCCGGTAGAGTTCATGCAGCGGCAGGCCGCGCCTGCCGCGTTCACGGAGAACACCCAGTACTGTTCCGGCGCTCTGCATTTCACATACCCCCTTCAGCGTCCGGATGTCCAGCCACCTGGCGCCCTTGGCCCCGTGGACGGCCTTCCCGTCCTCCTTGGTGCGGCGTTACTCGCACGACTACTACGGCGGCGCCTGTGTCGCCATAGGGCTCGCGCCCCGTAGGCGATCCCACGTTCGTCCCCGTCATACGTGATAGCGCGGTTTAGGTTCCACATTCATCTCCTTGAATGCCCTCATTGGACATCGCTCCACATCCCGAGGGTGCCCCGGCCAGCTGATGAGACCGGAACAGGATGCGGCACCGGTATCGGGCGTTTTCCGGTGGGCGTGCAGTTGCACCTTCTGGAGATTGTGGTTCAGGCAGTACAGCTTTAACCCTGCCGCGCGGACCTCCTGATGCAACGCTCCCTACGCCTGGACACGTCCACCAGTTTCCTACCATGCTGTTGTCCCTTCACCTTTCAGATCCAGGTAAGGCATCAGGCCCAGAGATCTCCCTTCGAATCCCTCCCGGCTGAACCGGGGATATGACGGAGCGCTTCGTGGCGCAGTCAGCTTCTGCAAATTCCGGACCTTCTTCAGGTCCCCGGCCTGTGATGCCGCGAAGATCCGCTGCCGCAACCGCCGTACCTGGTCCTCAATCGTGCGCCAGCGCACACTATCCCAGTCCAGGACCTGGTCTCCGGGTCCGTTCACCAGCATTGTGGTGTCCAACTTGTCCCTCAAGTTCGGGTGGTTCGGTCATCGAGTCACCGCAGGCTCACCTGGCTCGCGTCAGCACCCTTTCAGGTCGGGGCAGCCGCCCCTATCCGGCCAGTTATACGGATGCCACCAGCGGAGGAACTGGTTGCGCGGCATCCGGTTTCCTGTGGCCTTTCGACCTACCGGCATTCGCTTCTCGAGCCATCCTGCCCCCGCTGCGGAATTCAGCCTTCCTCACAGTCGGCCTGCCAGACTCGAAAGAGCCTGGACCGCATCGGGATTGTCACGTTCCGCATGAGACAGATACGACCGGATTGGGTGCCCTCTGGACCCCGGGGACGGTGGTGCGCACCCGCCCGGCCAAATCCGCCCGGACGGCACCTGTCGTCTCACAACGACCGGCCCCTATTCTCCCGCTGGAACTTTCCATCGGCGGAAGCGCTGATGACGAGGCGTCGACGAGGGTTCACGCGATTCACCCGCCCGGTCTTCCCCAGCCTGTGACCCCCGGATGGAACGAGAGTCCTTGGGCCGTGCCCTCGGGCTTCGCACCCCACAGTTACCCATGACGCACGCCGAGGCGGGGACGATCCATACACACGGGATCGGGAACTACGTCATCGGCATCAACCGACCCCTCCTTCTACGAGTTCCACTGTCACTCATGCGACTTCGTGTCGCACGACTTGGTTGAGCCAGGACGCGTGAATCGGAGTGTGGATCATGATGGCATTCGGGCGTGCTTCGGCGAGTCGTTTGATGGCGGCGTTGCCGCGATGGTCGGAGCCGTTGTCCACGATGACGAACACTCGTGGGGCGTCGCGGTAGCGTGATTTCGTCATGATCTTGTCGATCAGCGCCATGAATTCGGTGATCCCGGTCGACTTCGGATAGTCGGCGAGCACTTGCCCGGTCTGCACGTCAAGTGCGGCCAGCAGCGCCAACGCACCGTGACGAATGTATTCGTGTTCGACGCGCATCTCGGGATGTCCGGGTCCGGGGGGAGCGCTCGGGTGCTGGCGTTCGCGGGCCTGGATGGAAGGCTTGGCGTCGATGCAGACGATTCGATCACCCAGTTTGAGCGGTAGGCCTTGGTAAAGGCCCTGGTAGAGGTCGAGGATCACGGTCGCCTTGGCCGCGAAATCGGGGTCGCGCCGAAAGATCCACGACTCGTATCGCCAGGGCTTGATCGGGTTCTCGACGAGGATCCGACGAACGCTGGAAGCGGAGATCGTCGGCACCAGGTGCCAGGCAATCAACTCCGCGGCCAGGTCGGGGCAGCTCCACCGGGCCAGTAGCACCCCGGTCTCGGCGGGCAGTTGGCATGCCAACGCACAGACCTCGGCGCGTTGCAGCGCGATGATGGTGCGGGGTCGGCCGCTGCGCGGGCGATCGGTCAGGGCCTCGAGACCGCGTTCGGCGTAACGACCCCGCCAGTCTCGGACGGTGTCCTGGCTGACACACAGTTCACGGGCGATCACCGCGTTGGATCGAGACAGGTTTGCCGACAACACGATCCGTGCGCGTACCCGATCCTCGGTGCGGGGGTCTTCTGCCCGCGTGCGCGTTTGGTCAGAATCTTGCGTTCGGCCGCGTTCAATCTGACGGGGACAGCGCTGGTGCGCGGCATCGAAAACTCCAAAACGGTTGAATCACAGGGCTGTAATTCAACACCAGGAGCAACCTCCCATCCCCGCGACCGGGTAGGCGCGCGAGAATACGGTCCATGCCCGCCATCCCGGAGTCGACCAAAGGCTCGGTCACCCTGAGACTGCTCGACCACATCGAGGAGCACTGGCCGCAACTGTCCCGTGTGCAGGTCACCTATCGTGGCGGGTTCGCCTACGTCGCCGGCGTCCTGACCGGCGGTAAGCAACTCCCGCTGTGCCGATTGCTGCGCTACGGCGCTCCGCGCACTCCTTCGGATTCGCGATCTACTCCGCCGCCCATGACCGCTACGAGGAAGCTGTGCTGCTCAACGGATTCCGCGCCGGAACACCCCAGGAAGCCCTCGACACCGCCTGCACTATCCATCTGGCGCCGCCGGCCTGACCAAGTTCACAGCCGTCATCGACTCGCCGGCTCGAGAACTTTGAGCGCACACCGTTATTGACCTGCACTAACGCACACTCGAACCCTCAAGTTCCATAGCCGGCCCAACAACCCCCGAAGAACTTCAAGCGCGGACCACTAAGTCAGGGCGATTCCAGGCGTCGGCGAGCCGTAGAAGGCGACCTGACCACCGTAGACCCGGACGATTTCCTGGAGCGTCTCCCAATCTGGAGGCATCATCACCGGACCGAGCGGAAGCTCATGTGCCGGCATCGACATGCGCTCCGCCAGCGCCTGCCACGCTGCCTGTGCATTCGTCTCGGTCTTCTCGGTGACTTCGTCCCATGGCGTTGTGAACTACCGCTGTTCGCGCCAAGGTCCGTACTGGGCGTGATCCAAGCCGTCGTGGGCGGCCTGTTGTTTGTCGCCGAAGGAGAATTTGTGCCAGGCGCGCTCGTTCGGTGCGAACCCGGCGGCGCGCATCGCGTCTCGCAGCAGTTGTCGATTCGTCCATGCGTCTGCTGAGACGAACGGCCAATGGGCGAGAGTATTGCGGTTGCCGTAGTCGAAGACCCGGGAACCCATGTCGACCGGCTCTCCATCGCACAACACCCTGACGTCTACCGTTGCGCCGGTCGGGTGGCCGTCGGCCAGAATGCTAACCGCGTCGATCAACCGGGAACCCGGAATACTTGGCCTTAACTGCGCTGCGACGTTGTGATATATGGCGTCGTATTCGGCCGACGGCCGGTCACCGTCGACGACTTCTAGTTGCAGGCGTGGGTCTACTTCCCGAAGCCGCCGAGCGGCGTCGTGCAAACGGTCGGAAACCTCTCTGCGAAGCATGATTTCGCCGACCGCGCCACCCACCCGCAGCGCTTCCGACGGCGGGACGATCACCAATTCACTTCCGGCTCCATCGGAAAAGACCGGTATATGCGAACAATCATGTTGCCAACTCAGCATCCTCGATTCGAGCAGCCGGTACACCTTGTCCTCGATCTCGGACGCGAGCGCGTTGGGATCGGACGGCCGTGGTGAGACGTCAATCTCGACGTGACGCTGACCGTCGTCGTTCAGAACGATTTGGGGGTCGTTGCGTCGATCATGGATTCCGATTCTGACGTGCACTGGGCCGTCGGGTCCGGGATATTCGAATCCGAGACCGTCGCCGTCCCAACCCCGGTTCATGACGTAAATCCGACGGTCCGCGTGTAGTGCCGCGGTCAACTCGGCGTGTTTGAGGTCCATCGACCGTCGCGGACGCAGTGGTCTTGGTGATGTCTGTTCCGCGGCGTTGGACATTAGGGTGAGACCAATGAGCAGGTATTCGCCGCCCAGCCATTCACCGAGGGTGCTGGATGGGCGCATGTCGCGGGGAATGTCCCCGGACGGTGAGTGGCCGCTCGGATGGCTATCGCTATTGATAGTCCAGCGCTTGTTGGGCGTCCCGTCGAACAGTCGCACTGGATCGCCCGGCTCGAGGTGAATCCACTCCGGAACGCTCAGCTTCAGCATGGTGTGCCTCCCGCCCGCGATCAGCACGCGCGTGCCACCGACGTAGACGGCCCCCGCCTTGGTCAGCTGGGCTGCTTTGTCGCCGGGGCCAAGCGGGATCATTGCGATCGGCGTGCCATCGCGGTCGAATCCCGTCGCGAAGATCTTTGCGGTTGCCTGAACCGCCGACCGCCCCCGCTGGGCCGACCGGCTGCGCGGAGTCCGGATATCGTCACAGACCGGCACCGACGAGTGGCCATAGGAATCGCCGTTCATGAAGGCGACCGGTTTGACGTCACGCCGCCGATGCTGCAGTCCACCTCCGGCTTCATAGGACCATGTATAGAAGTGAGTAGGTCGGAACCCTCGGTTTGCGAGATTGAACAGCTCCGATTCAATACTGGGCGGCAACCTGCTTCGATTCGCCATGGAGTCGTATTCGAACATCGCAGAATGGGCGACGATGTTTCCCTCCCGGTAGTTTCGATCCCAGGCCTCACCCAGTGAGTTATTATCGGGTGTCCCATCTCGCAAGATCATCCCAACGGGGACAACACATTCTGCCTGTGCCGCCGCGCGCGCGATGGCATCGAGGTCGGCATCGGAGTGCGCGATCAGAGCGATCCCTTCGAGGCCGACCAATTCGCGAATGTCGTCCTCGATGCCTGGTCGCATGCAAACGACCGGTGTTTCATCGGGATAGAGGCCGGCACGAAGAAGCGCGCGTACCTGATCGGGGTCCTGCGCGACGATTTCGTCCACGAAGGGCGCGGCCTCCTTGATGGCCGCCGCCGGAACGTGGGGGTCGGCCACCAAAGCGAACAGGCCGTTCCCTTTGGAGAATTCGGCTGCCTGTCGAACGTTTTCGACAAATGTCGATACATCGAACTTCACGCTCACCTCTGCCAGGTCCACCACATCCAGGCTCAGCTCACGGCGTCCGGATTCGGGGTCGACTCCCGCGTCGTCGAATTTTACCGCGTCGAAGACCGGGCGGAGATGTTCCTCATGCGGGTGCAGTGAGACGTGAAAATACCGGACGTCTTGAAAGGTGTGCGGGCGAATCGCGTCCAGTAGCAGTCGCCGTCCGATTTCGGGATAGTCCGGATGGACGGCCAGTGCCAGCACTTCTGCGGTCGGCTGCCCGTCGACCTTGGCCACCATGGCAAAACCGACTACGCGGTCACCATCGTTCACGATTGTGATGTTTTCGCGTGCGACATCGTACATTTGGTGAATCGTCAAAAGGTCGGGTGGCTCTGGCATGACAGCTTGACACAGCCAGTGGGCCTGCTCGAGGCCATCGCCGATGGTCTGCAGGTCAACCTCGGGACTGTCTTGGTGAGCCGGACGATCGGTACGCCGTAGGACGCGTCCATCGTCGATGACGCTGAGAGTATGGTTTTCGGCGAAATCATCGAGGTGCGCTTGCCGTCGCGTCTCGGTCGATTCGTGTGGGCCGCGGTAGGCCGGTCCGGTCAGCAAGTTGAGGGTCTGCCTGCGCTGGTCGGGAGTGGGTCCGAGCAGATCTACCCGATCTCCCGGCGCGACGTTTGGGATGCGTGTGACGTCGATGGCGATCACACCGTTCTTGTGCCAGGCTACGGGGCAACGAGCGACGTCTGGGCCGGTTCCGACCCACGCCTGCTTCAGCCGCGATGCCCAGAGTCGATCGGCTTCGGTATCGCCGAGCGGCACAACCGCCAGCGTGACATCCACCGGTACCCATTTGCCCGTGGCGCGTTCGAACCTGATCTGGGTGCCACTCGGGGTTGTCGTGTGCGGCTTTGTGCGGTTGTCCGGTTCTGGTCCGACAGCGTAGATCTCGCTCGTCACGTGGATCGCCGAATCTATCGGCGACCAACGGCTGCCGGTCGGCCATTTCGGGTGTCCAAGAGCCGCGTCGCCGATCGGCACCACGAGGTGGGACTCTCCGGGAAGTTTCTGCGGGAGATCGGGCCAAGCGGTGCACAGCTTCTCGAATGACAGGTCGCGATCGAGCACCCACTGCGGCGAGATTTCGAGATGGTCCAATTCCCTGGTCAGCTTCGAGAAGAAACCGTGGATCGTGAAATCTCCACGATCGTGGGAGGGACGCTGTACCAGAACCGCACTGAACTCGATGCTTGCCTCGAGATGTTGCTGTAGCTCCGCCAGATTGGCATGACCGTCCGGGGCATCGTGCCGAACCGAAACGGCCACCAACGCCCGATACTTCGGATTGCGAGTCCGATGGACATCTTCTACAGCCGCGACCACGGCGCCCAAATCTGAATCGTTCTCGATCGGAACGCATATGTTCTGATGCTGGAAAACCTCCGAGAGCTCGATATCACCTACTTCTCGACACAGAATCGGCGTCGTGTCCGGTACCTTGGCCTCACGCGCCATCACGGCCTCGCGGGCCGTCGCCGTGACGACGACCTCGGCCCCTGCATTCACCGCGACAGGGATGAACTCCAGATGGCTCGGGTCAGCTTCGTAGGCAAGGGTTTCCGATCGCAACCAGCCGTTGGTTCGATCGGCGCGCCATCGGAGAAGATCGGCCGCATGTGTCACGTTGGCCGCGACGGCACCTGTGTCCTTCGTTATCTCCACCTTGGCCTTGTCGGTCAACTCGCAGGTCATTATCCAATGGCTTCCAGTGTTCGAGTCGGAACCCGGATGAAGGCCTGTCACCGTCCAACCGCGGTGACGTAGTGCTCTGACGGTCTGGGCGTCATCTATTGGAACGAGCTGCTTGAATTGTGTGCCCCCGTCGATGCTGAGATCTTGCATGGCACGGTCTGTCAGTCCACCGAATCGAAGTCCGGCGCCCAGGAGAACAGCTGTTTTCCCGTCGGAACCCCGGATAGGAAAACTGCCTGCCAGCGGCGTGCCATGCGGGTCAGTCGCATACAGCACCGACTCCTTGTGCACGCGGGCGATACGTGTGAGGTCCGATATCGACACCGTGTCACCGAGTGTCGCCAACTTGCGCAGAATCTCGGGGTCGTTGGCCACGGCGACGGCCAGCCTGCGACCAAAGACTTTCTGATCGATCTCTTCGGCAACGAATTCCGAGAGTAATGGGGACAAGCTCCATCCGGTACTGTACAGGCCATTGAAATGGAGGACGTTCCTCAGGTAATCGTCGTCTTCGATGAAGATTCCGCCGGAGTATTTCGAACGTTGGCCAGCATGGTGCGATACGACCTCCGCTTCCTCCAGCAGATCCACTGGAATACCCAACAGTGCCCCGGTGGCCGCGATGAGCTGTTCCTGATGCTTGAGAAGGTGTTCGGCATCTTCTTTTTCTGGAAGATGTGTTCGGGGATCAGGGTTGTTCCACGCGCCAACCTTGATTTCGTGTTCATCGGCAGTCGGCAAGATGATCAGATGGTCGGCGCTGACGGCCACCTGCAGCCTGGTGCCGTCACGTAGTCGCAGTCTGATGACGTGACCCTTGATATTCTCGAAGTTCGGGTTGTTCATCAGTTCTCGCGCGCCGTCGCCGATCGCCACCACGACGGCGTCCGACGTGGTGGCCAGATCGGCCAAGGTCACGGTCTCCTTGTTGAATACGCTTGGCCCCCGGTTGTCCTGGTTGGCCATGGTTACCGTTTTCTCCTCGAAGCGAGCTCCCTCCTCGGCGGCTTGGTGCTTCAGGAAACGCAGCGTCTTCGGGGTATCGATCGAGTACGAGTCGATGACGTACATCGTGTCGGCCCGATACATTTCGCCGTCGGAACCTGGCAGCTCAATCGGCTCGTCGAGGGTGATCACTTCGGCACGCATCGCGCTTGCCAAATCGTCCGGCCACTTCTCCGGCCCGGCGAATTCGTAGTTCTTGACACGCATGACACCGGTAAGTTCCGGATTCTGCGCCAACCGCTCGTAGAACGAACGGCCGACGGACACCGCCTCTTCCAGATTGCCAACACTGCGGTACAGCGAGTCGGCCATCTTCTTGGGCACCCAGGGCAGAAATTGAGCTCCGGCGGCCACGGACGTCGGCTCGCCTCCCTTGGTGACCACTTTGACGTGGTAACCGCGACGGGCCAGGTTGTGCGCAGTGAGCACGCCCGCGATTCCTTGCCCGACCACAGTGACCGTGCTGGTCTCACGCAACTTCACCAGTGAGTTGATGATGTCCTGCGAGATTGCCCCGCTTAACTGGTCCTGCGTGGTTTCGCTGTCCGGTGAGTTCGATGTGTTTCTGTCGTGATCTGCCGGGGTGGGGGCTTTACCCGCCATGCCCGGGCTCTGGACGGGAGAGCGGTCAGGTGGCTGCGGGAACCGCGGCAGTTCCGGATCGCTCGAGGGTCGGTTGGATGGTGCGTTGGTCGGCGCTTCGGCTGCGCGACCGGAGATTTGTGTGGTGGGCGCCTTGTCATGAGGTGCAGGTGTGTTGGTAGCTGGGGCGTTGGGTGTGGCGGGGTTGTCGACCGGATCGGCCGAATCGCGGGGTGTGGTGAGGTCGGACGGGCCGTGGTTCGGTGCTGCGGCGGAGCTTGTGGGGGTCTGCGCGGTCGGGGCAGGAATGGGTGGGGTGGCGGTCTGGGGGAGCGGAGTCGGTGTGGGTGTGGGTGGGGTGGTGGGTTGGGTACTGACGGTGGTGGCGGGTTTCGACTCCCCACCTGTGGTTGTCGTGGCGGGTGTGTGTTGTTGCGCCGCGGCGATATTCGGTTTGTTGTCGGTGGCGGTGTTGATGTGGGCGCGGGGTGTGACTTTGTCCGCAGTGCCGGTTGGTGCGTCTGGCGGTGTGGCGGGTCCGGTGGTGCGTTCGGGCGGGGTTGGTGTTCTGGTGTTGTTGTCGGGTGCCGGTGTTGTTGTCTGGGGTGTGGGTGTGGTTTTGGTGCTCGTATCCGGTGTTCCGGCACGGGATTCCGTGGTCGTGCTGCCCGTGTCTGTGTTCGGATGTGGCGTTGTATTGGGGTGGGGGATAGTGCCGTCAGTTTGCTGGGGGATCGATTCCCCGCGCAACCACATGCCGTGCAGCTTCTCGAGTTCGACGGCATTTGTATCGCTGTAGCCGCCGTTCTTAGCCGCTTCGGCGCGCAATTTGTTGGTTTCGGCGTAGTATTCGCTGGCGCGTTTTCGCTCGGATTCAGACTGGTCGAGGACTGTTGCCCTATCGGGATTGATGTCCAGCTGAAAACGGCGGTGGATGCGCCTGCCCTTGGCGTCGGATTCCGGTGTGACTTTGCCGGGTTTCGAACTCGTTGTGGTGTTGCTGGTGTTCGGTGTGTTTCTGG
Source organism: Nocardia sp. CA-107356 (assembly GCF_050946365.1). Classification (NCBI taxonomy): domain Bacteria; kingdom Bacillati; phylum Actinomycetota; class Actinomycetes; order Mycobacteriales; family Nocardiaceae; genus Nocardia; species Nocardia sp. CA-107356. The sequence continues at coordinate 3,697,296 of NZ_CP191992.1, forward strand.
GGTTTTCCGGGTGGGGGGCGTGGAGTCCGCCGAGTGCTCCCATGGCCGCGCCCATGGTGATCAGGCGTGGGTCGAAGGTGGTGTCGACTTTGTTCCAGTCGAGGTGTCCGTGGACGAGTTGGTCGCCGACTTGCCAGGCGATGCCTGCGCCGTATGTGCCGAACCCGCCGATCGCGCCGCCGATGGTGTGGCTGATGATTCCGTTGGCCAGTTTCGGTAGCGCGGTTCGTCCCAGCAGGTTTCCCAAGCCCATGCCCACTGGTGTTGCGACGATTGCGCCGGCCCCGAACTCGAAGCCGGTCTCGAGGGTTTGGCCGAGGTCGTATCCGTCGTCGCGGTGTCCGGCTGCGAGCTGGTAGGCCTGGATGCCGACGTCCATCCCGATCCCGAACCGGCCCGCTTTCAGCCCGGCGATGCCGATCTGTTTGAGGTAGGGCTTGAGGAGGTTGCGAAGGCCGGCTTTCCCTGCTTGCAGGGCAAGCTGTTCGGCTCCTTGTTCACTGGCGACGGTGACCGCTTCACGGCCTGCGGCCAGCGCGAGCGGGACCGCGGCTTCGCCCCAGGGCCAGCTGGCGATCAGCGAGCACACGGTGTAGGCGGTGATCCCGGCGACCACGGCTTCCCAGATTTTGGTGTATTCCAGTATGGTGGCCGCGTTTCGGGTGGTGTGGCCGAGTTCTGTGAGTCCGTCGACAAGCTTCTGGATCGAGTTGGGGCCGTTGTCGAACAGGGTGGCGAACTCGCGGGCGGCGGCGTCGGCTCCTTCGCCGGTGTAGGCATTCTGGGTGGCGTCGGTGACGGCTTTCAGGTCCGGTTCGATCTCGGCCAGTTCGGCGGCGGCTTGTTTCCAGGCGTCACCCAGTTTGAACAGGTCGTCCTCGTCGCCTTTGGGGTAGGCCTGACCGAAGTTGAGGGCTTGCAGTATCTCGGGCGGGATCCATTCCCACAGTGCGGTGATCGATGACATGAATACGCTCGAACGACTCTACAACCCGGCTTACCAAGGCCGTTCGATCATGAAAGATTCTTCCCGCGACGGCTTCTCGTGGTCCCACTGCTCGACATTACAGAACACCATAAGCTGGTCATCACCTACCGCGCCGGATTCGTCCTGGCCCTCATCGTCGAATGGCTCAAATTATTGGGAGACACGACCTAGTGCCGACGAATCAACCTCTTAAAAACCTCGGTGTTACCAAACTCCGTCAATTCCAGCTTGTTCGCCGTGTCTGTCACCCACTTCGAATGGGAGTGCAACAGCGCAGATTTGGACGCGAGGACTGCCTGCAGGTTGTGGTCGGAGTTCTCATAGCCGTTCTCGCTCTTGGCGAAACTCTTACCGAACTCGTCGTCGCCCCATTTGCCCCAATGCGCCGCCGACGCAGCCCGAACCTTCGACAGCACGGCATCAAACCGCGCGGCGACTTCCTCAAAATTGTTGCCGACAGCACGAAGCCGCTGGGTTTCAACCCGTACCTTGCCTGGCATGAAACCCCCTGGTGTGTTTGAACGGAGCTTATTCGAGCTCGACCACCTCTGTGAAACCGCAAGTCGCGATCAAGAGCGCTCTTGTGCTGGTCACCGAGCGATTTTCGCTGTCCGGACCGGATACCCGACTCCGGAGACCGCGCAGCCCGTTCGGCTGCGCTCACTTCGCGAACAAGAGCGTATGCGGGTTCAGCGGGCTGTCGGGCGTTTAGGTAATTGACCTGAAAAGGTCCGGATCGGTTCGGCGCGCCTCCGTCGGTGAGCTGGGTTTTGCGGTTCGCCTGAGCGATGGAGTTGTCGTTGGCGAGTCGGAGAGCGATCACGAGGTCCCAGGCCGTTCGCTACCGGAGCGGCACGAAGGCGCAGAAGTCGGCAATTCTGGATTCGGTGTGTGGGGTGACCGGATTGAACCGGGACTATGTGCGACGGGCGTTGGCAAGGCGCTGGTGCCGAAGATCGTTGCGCCGCGTGCACCGCGGGAGCCGGTGTATGGCGCGGAAGTTGTTGCAGCGCTGACGAAGTGTTGGGCGGTACTCAATGCTCGGGCGGGCAAGCGGCTGGCCCCGATGTTGGCGGAATTGGTGCCCGTGCTGCGTCGGTTCAACGAGCTGGACATCGACGACGACACGGCGGAGTCGCTGGTGTCGATCTCGGCGGCCACGATCGACCGCCGCCTGGCCCCGGCGAGGAAGCGGTTGCAGTTCAAAGGCCGTTCCCACATCAAGCCGGGCTCGATGCTGAAATCACGAATTCCGATGCGCACGTGGGCTGACCACGACGAGAACATGCCGGGGTTCGTGGAGATCGACTTGGTCGGCCACGAGGGCGGCAACCCGCGTGGACATTTCTGTTTCACGTTGACGGTCACCGATATCGCTACCGGGTGGACCGAGAACCGCACGGTGCGCAACAAGGCCCAGAAACACCTGTTCGCGGCGTTGACCGACGTCGTGGAGGACCTGCCGTTCCCGATCCTGGGCATCGAATCCGACAACGGCAGCGAGTTCATCAACGACCAACTTCTGCGCTACGGCCTCGACAACGAGCTGAAATTCACCCGGGTCGCGGTCGGGCAACAAGAACGACGGCGCCCACGTGGAGCAGAAGAACAGGACCACGGTACGACAACCGGTCGGGTACCTGCGCTACGACACCGAGGCGGAACTGTTGCTGCTCAACAGGATCTGGCATCAGCAGGCGTAGATCGGCGACCATTTCTACCCGCAGGAGAAGCTGATCTCCAAGGTTTGCGAGGGTGCGAAGGTCAGCAAGAAGTACGACACCGCGACGACACCCTATGCGCGGGTGATCGCCCATCCGGAGGTGAAGGCGCTACCGAAACACAGGCTGACCAACACACACGCATCGTTTAACCCGGCCGCGGTGCAGCGCCGGATCCAGGTGACGTGAGGCAACAGGGTATGCCCAGGCATCGTGATCTCAGACAAGACGGCGGACACGGCCAACGAACCGGCCGCCAGCGGGACTGTCCGCTATGCCGATGAGCAGATGGCTCAGGGCGAACTCGGTCGTCAGCGTGTGGTGCAATCCGGTTGTATAGAGGCATGATGCGATTTCGGTTCGAGCTGGTGCCGGTCGACGAGGTCGGTCCGTGGGGGTCGGGTCGAAGCCCGTGCCTGCACTGGTTCGCGCTCACCCAGGGCTGGTTCTGCTTGGATATGGGTGGAATTGAGTTGCTGCGATACGCCGAGCGGACCGTGGCTTTGTTCTCACTCGAGGGCAGCCGAGCGGCGTCGCCGTGGGTGGACTATTACGTAGTCCGGCTGTGGGAGGACATGCTGCAGGCGTTGCCGTACATTCTCGAACCCGTGCCAGACGATCTGGCGGACTTCGTGGCTGCCGGATCCGCAGAATGGGTTGACACCGACGACCCGGAGATCCTGCACAACACGCTGATCGACGCCGCCTACGACGCCTGCGGTCAGCGGTGCGTCGACACCGGGTATCTGCGCTTCGGGCCCGTGCTGCGGTGGTGGCGCACCGTCGGTCCCGTGGACACTGTCACCGTGGATTGGCAGTTCGCTGCTGATCCTGACGGCGAAATCGCGTTCACCGCACCGCTGTCGGGCCGGGCGTCGGTCAGCACGGATGAATTCATCTCCGCCGTAACGGATTTCGATCATAGACTGTTCGAGGCCATGCAGCAGCGGGTGGACCGGCTGACCGCAACCGGCGCTCCCACAGAGATCGAACTCGATATTCCCCGCCTGATCCAGGAGCAGGCGGAGCGGCGGACCTGGTTGCCGCGGGCGTTGGCGCAGCAGGTGGGCACCGACTGGGACGTGGTGCGGGCAGGTGTGCCGATCCTGGCTCCGCACCGGGTGTGAGCCAGCAACCGCATGAGGCGACGATCTGCCCTTCCCGGGCATCTTGGCATGAGGCAACAGGGCAAGTTCGTGCGCGTCATCGGGGCCGGTTTGATGTGTTGAGTCGGGCCATGAGTTCGCGGTTGGTGGCGCGAGTTGCGGCGAGGTCGTCGTCACGTTCGTCGAGTTGTTGCTGCAAATCGAGGTTGTGCTGTTCGAGCTGGTTGATGCGCTGGTGAAGGGCGTCGATGTCGGTGGGTGCGCCGAGTCCGGACTCGCGCCAGGTCTGTTCGCCGAGTGCTTCGGACAAGCGTTTCTCGAGGTGCTGGATACGGGTATTGAGCCGGGCGGCTCGTTCGTGGGCGGCGAGCAGGTCCGCCTGCAGCGAGGCGCGAGTGACCGCGGGCCCGGTGTCGGCGACGACAGCTGGATCTGTTTGCAGCGCATGGATTTTCTCCAGGAGGTCGCGGTGCCGGTAGAGAAAGGTGCGGTCGACTCCGGCGATGCGAGCGATGGCGGACGCGCTGATCTGCTCGCCATCGGCCGCGGCCCGGCCGAGCACCGCCAGGACGCGTTGGCGGCGGCGCATCGAGGCGTCACGGCGGCCGTCGAGCTTCAGTCGGGCGCTCGTGATGCGCTGCGTGCGTGTGGATTTCGGTAGGGTGGTGGTCATGCGCTGGCCTCCGAGGCGGGCATGGTCGATGATGTGGGGGCGGTGGTGAGGATCGGCATGCCCAGCGGGACGCTGTGGGCAGCGCGGTGATGGCGCACGATGGCGACCGCGCCGTCGATGCGACCTCGTTCGGTGTCGTCGAGGTCGCTCTTGATCCGGCTGATCAACCGTCTGATCCGGGTGATTTCCTCCTGAGTCGGGGTGGCGTCGGCACGAGCCCCGTCGTCGACTCCGTCGAGGGCGGCGGCCAGCCGTTCCCGGGTGCGCAGGAGATCATCGAGGTATGCCTGCAGGTCGGGCAGGTAAGCGATGTTCGTGCGGAAATGGTCACAGCCCGCGCAGCGGAAGCGAAGCGGGCAGGCGCCGCCGCCAGCCTTGACGTTGGTCGGTTCGGTGCAGGTGCCGTAGGGGACGGCGACCTCCCCGCTGAAGTCGTCGGTCAGGCGAGTCGCCGCCAGAAAGCCCGCGCCCGCGATCCACGTCGCGACCGTCGCCCGCGCCAGCGCCTTGAACGCCTCCTCGGCGTGCTCGGTCGCCGCCTGCCGCCGCGCCAACCCGATCCGGGCCGCCGAGATGATCGACACCACCAGCAGCCACAACTGAATGGCGTAGGTGTAGTCGCTGATCCGGTTGGACAGCCCGTCGGAGTCCAGAATCTTGGCATTGGGGATCTTTGTCCACCACACCAGCCTCGAGATGATCCCCTACCCCAACGCGGGCATCAGCGTGTCCACGACCTGACCGAACGTCGAGGACTACGCCTTGCTGGTCGCCGCGTCGAGCGCACTCAGCGTATGGGTGGCGACGTTCGGGTCTTTACATATTGAGGAGGCTCCGTTGCCCATCGGATCGCCCATGTACGAGATCGGTACGGCGTTGGCGATGCCGTTGCGGATCTGATCGCACTAGGTGTTGAATCCGTAGGTGTTCGGCGGCGGGCTCGGGGTGAGATCCGCGGCCGCCGCTCCCGCGCTCGTTACGAGCACGCTCATCACCAACACCACGGCGGCGACGTGCTGAAGGCTCACCATTGGGTCCACCCGACGAGATCGTTGATCGTCTCGGTCGGCACCTGCGCACCCGCGACGCCGGGGAACCGCAGCTTCCAATCGCCCGAGGCCCACACCATCGGCAACGGCCCGGTCGTCCACGTCGGGCTGCCATCCGCGCTCGCCGGCCCCCGCATCGCCAGGCGGACGATACAGAAGTCGTCGGAGTACTGGTCGATCTTGAATGCGTCCGAGGCCACCAGGAATCGTGTGATGCTGTCGGGCATCTGCATTGGCACTTTGCCCGAGCGCACCCCGGCGTCGAACTGTTCGCGATCGACCGTCGGCAGCACAGACCGGACCTGGATCATCGCCAGATCCGCAGGGCGCGCAACGATCTGGTAGAACGTGTACGCCGCCGCCAACGCCGCACCCTGCGGGGTGTGCGCGTATCCGACGGCCGCGCCGTCGACGATGTGGGTGGGGCCGTCGCTGGTGGAGAATGGCACCACCGCGCCATGCACTTGCTGCCAGCCTCCCCGCCTCCGCAGGCCCACCGGGACGGCGGTCAACCAATCGGAGTCGGTGGGCTTGTGCTGGGAGGCGTCCTGCGCCAACACCTGTCCTGACGGGTTGGTCGGCAGGTCCACGCGGCGCCCGAATATGTCGACTGTCGGTGTGGCGAATCCGTCGCTCGCCGGATCGGGCGACGGCGCGGGCGGCGCTGTCGTCGTCGTGGTGGGCGACGCGGTGGAGTTGTCGGACCCGCCGTGGTGGCGGGTGGCGAACACGATCACCGACGCCACGACGATCAGCGCCAACACGGTGGCAGCGGCGATCAGACCGACTTGCGAGCTCGGCGAACGTCCTTCTCCGGCAGGGGTGTTGGTGTTGTCTCGGGTCACTTGGGGGCCTCCCGTTTCACGACGGTATCGACCGCGCCCACCGCCTTCACGGCCGGTGCGGCATCGGATGGATCGGGCGGTAGCAGCCGACAGTCTTGCGCGACCCAGGTCACGATGGCGGTGTTGACCGCCATCGAGGAGTCCGGGAACGAGGTGTAGATCAGCACCCGCGCCCGCTCCCAGGTGTAGTCGGCGATCGTGTAGCCGCGGATGCGCGGGGCCGTCGCCGGATCGGCGGGGGTGCGGATCGACAGCACCGCCCGGCTGGTCGCCCATGAGTCTTTGTCTTTGCCCGCCGCCAACTCCACCGCGGCCATCCCCGCCCAGTGGTCGTCGCCGGTGACGCTCATGCGCACCGTGTGGACGATCGCGCCCGCCCAGCGCCTTGCGGGGTGTGCTCGAATCCAGTTGCCGAGTCGGCGTCGCGCTGTTTCGGGCCGTCATCGCCCCACGGCAGCGCGACACCGTTGAAGGAGTCCCAGTGAACGCCCGACGGCGGCCTTGGCGGCGCTGCGACCGTGATGGTCGGAGCCGCAGCCTGCGGCCGAGAGCACTACAGCGATCGTGAAGGCTGCGGCGATAATCGCGCGGCCGATATGGATTGTCGGATTCTGTCTCACGGCAATGCCTTTCGCGCGCCCGGTGCACGAGCGCGATCGCGGTGGGCGCTGTGGCCGCCACGAGACCAACTACACAAAGGCGACACCGAACCTAGAGCTCAGCCGCGGTCGTACCGTGTGTGAGTTCGGGATCGATCTCGAAAATCGGTTGCCAGTCGAACTCGTAGGCGCGCTTCTGGATCTCGATGCCCTCCCCAATGAGGTCCTCCCAGGCGCGGGTGTATTCGAGAGTCCATACTCTGCCTCGTTCGCGAACGACTCTGGCTAGGCAGCGAGCGAAGATTCGGTGCCCTCATCGAGTAACTCGATTGGCAAACCGGCACGGGCATGGGAGGTGCCGATAGCGCGGAAGATGGCATCGACCTGATCGGCATCGAAAGGCCTCATGCCGACCCGCCTGATTAAGAAGTCCAACAACCTGGCCGTCGATCTGATCCGGGTCGGCCGGTCGTAGAGAAACCGTTTGCCACCAGGCGGCTCGGCGAACTGGGCGTAAATATATTCGGCTGCGGCATTAGTATCCTCACTACCCAACAAGGATCCGCTGCTGTGCAGCAGCAATAGAACATCCTCTGTAATGATCATGGTCATCGGGGAAACCTGCCAGACGTGCGAAGGTCGGATCAAATGCATCGAGCACCCAACAATGCACGTGGGTCGCAAGTACGCCAGAACAGGTTTAGCGTGCGTCACCGGCCCGAGGCGCGCAACAAGTAGAGTCTAAAATCATAACGAATGCCGAGGTCAGCGCGGTATTACTCGTGTCCGTACCGGACGGTGATCAATTGAACACAGGGGACAATAGGCTGTTCGATCCGGCCCCTTCTTGACGAACCCGGTTTCTTCGATGACCAGGACGCCGTCCGGACCCGCGAGAGCTTCGGACACACACGCGCGGACCCGATCCCGCAGTTCATCGGCACTCCATCGGGACCGGTTCAGAAAATGCTACAGCCCGTCCGGCTCCACGACGGCAGCATCGGCCAACTGCCAGAAGTTCTTACTCTCCAACTGTCGCGCTAGGTCAACAGCAGCATGGATAAGCTCTCTGCAAAGGTGAGTCGGTCTCGGCTCCGTTGCCGCTTCGGATTTTTCACCGAAGGTCGCGCCATCCGAACGTATCCGGTACTCCGCGTCACATTTTATCGGGCCGCTATGTAACGGCACGATTAATAGCGCGTCAACGTTGCCGTGATGTAAAGCGCAATCTTTGGATTCCTTGGGTCAGGCGGTGAACAGCGATGCCAGTGCGTGTGTCGAGACTCCATTCTGATCCCAGTCCGGACTGGGATCAGGTGTGGGAGCCGGAGTATTGGGCGCCGCGAGCGGTGCTAGGGCGATGTCGAGTGTGGGCCAACGCCACTCGTCGCCGGCGTACGGTCGTCCGGCTGCTGACCATCGGTCAGGTTCTGCTAGTGATCTGGACCGTCCTCAGCGGAGTAGCCGCCGCCCGTGTCGGCACGGTTGCCTCGAGCGGAAATATGTCGGCCATCGATGGGCTCGGCTGGACAAGTGTCAAGGATTCGTCGGGAATTCCGTTGTCGGACTATCTGTTCGCCACCAACGACGGCAGTGTCCTGGATCCCGAGGACGCCGGGCTGTCGCTGGTGCTGGGCCTGGAATTCACGGTGTTCATGGTCGTCGTGATCTCGGCTATCTGGCTGATCGACGAAGCGGTGAGTTTCCGATGGCTCGATGGGTTGGACAAGGCGTTGACGGCGGTCGCCGACAGCCTCACGCATCAGATAGCCACGCCGATCATGTTGATTGTGTCGTCAACGATCGGCACGTTCTTCGTGGCATGGTTCGTGGTGCGTGGATATCACGCCAAGGCCGCGTTGCAGGTCGTGGCAATGCTGACGGTCGCCGTGCTCGGCGCCACCTACCTGGCGCGGCCATTGGCCGACGTGCTGTCGCCGCACGGCTTGCTGGCCCAGGGCCGCGACGTCGGGATCTCAGTCGCGGCCGGACTCAACGGCGACGCCAGTCCGGACGCGGACTCCATCGTCACCAGCCTGAATGCCACTTTGGGCGACAATTTTGCGCGGCACCCATTACAGGTATGGAATTTCGGGCACGTTGTCGATGATTCGTCGAACTGCCGCACAGCCTGGTCATCGGGAGTACTGGCCGGCAGCAAGTCGCGAGTTGCGCGAGGCTTGAACGACTGCGGAGACACGTATGCGAGTGCCAAGATCGAAAATCCGAGTATGGGGCAGATCGGCACCGGCCTAGTGCTGTTGATCTTCGGGACGATCCTGCTGCTGTTCGCGGCCTACCTGGCGATAAAGATCTTCCTGGCCGCACTGTCTTCGATCTATCACGCCATCCTGGCCATCTTCGGTTTCGCCGCAGGCGGATTCATCTACGGACCAACCCAGACGTTCTTGATCCGCAACCTGGTCGACATCGTCGGTGACGCATTGTCGATGGTGGCTTACACCGTGTACCTCGGTGTCTACGTCCTAGTGCTGGGCGACATGTTCCGGGCCGCCTCGGGCAGCGGTATGTCGGTGATCTTCGTCGGCGGAATGGTGATGATCGCGGGCTTCGCGCTGCTGCGGCGCCTCGATCTCAGCCTCATCGGCGGTCAAAGCCGGGTGGCCGAGCAGATTCGTGCCACGCTCGCCGGCAAACCTGCCGCAGCAGGCGGCGCCGCCACCGGGATGGATACGGCAAGCCTGCGCTACACCCTGTCGCCGGGTCACCTCGCCGCCACCACGATGCGCTGGACGGGGGACCTCAATGCCATCAATGCCAGCCCCGTGACTTCGTGGATCTTTCGTCGGCCGACGCCTCTTACATACTTTTCGAAGCAAATGCAGGATATGAACTATCTGAACTACGAGTTGTTGCTCGGACGAGTGCCGCCCCGGGCTGCCGGGAGCTGGATGTCGCGGCTCACATTAGCGAAGAATGCACACGATGCCGCCGCGCGAGATGCGACGGATGAATTCGGCGGCCGCAACGCGTGGGCGGCGGCGGCAGGGATCAGGCATGTCCTCGATCTCGGTGGCGACCGAGCGGACGCCAATGGCGCACTCCGGAACGCCAGATTCTCCCACGAATTGATCAATTATGCGATCGAGGCGAACAGTCGCGTCAACAGGACTTCCGACGAAAATCCGCTGCAATACGATCCGCTGGCCAAGGTCGCCGCTGCCCTGGAGCTCGTCGACAACGCTAGAAACCTTCCCAATGCCGTGGAGAGATCCGCCTATATCGGTCAGTTCGCGGACGCGGCGAGGATGTTCTATCGCCTCGCTCCCCGCCCGATGAACCGCAGCGCCCCACATCAGATGCATAGTTTCTACCGGAAGGTCGCGGCAAACTGGGACAAGTCACAAGAGGATTTCAGGAATGCGGTGCCGATCAACGAGTGGGCTTCCGCTCCCACCGAGGTCCGCCGTTACATCGGGAGCAGGCTTGCCGAAGAATTGAAGACGGCGGCCGGAGATTATTATCGTACCCCTTCCGATGCGCTCCTTGCCAACGCGATGCGCTGGAAGGACAGGGCCGCGAAGATCGATCTGATTCTCTCCAATACCAACGTCGGCCCATGGACAAACTAGCACTCTTAGATAATTGAGGTGATTGTGTAGTGTCAACGCAAATGCACGTAGTCAGAAGCCTGGTACCAGCCCGGATGGACCGGCTTCCGTGGACGAGATTCCATTGGCTCATCGTCGTCGGCCTCGGTGTGTCCTGGATTCTCGACGGCTTGGAAATCCAGATTGTCAGCAGCATGGGGGGACAACTGGAGAACGCTCAGACCCTGCACCTGACGAGCGGGCAGGTCGGCGCGACGGCGTCGTGGTATCTGGCCGGGCAGGTCGTCGGCGCACTGGTCTTCGGCCGGATCACCGACAAACTCGGGCGCAAGAAACTGTTCATCCTGACCTTGGCGATCTATCTGATCGGCAGCGGATTGGCAGGGCTCTCCTGGAATGTCTGGTCGCTGTACCTCTTCCGCTTCATCGCCGGCACCGGGATCGGCGGAGAGTACACGGCGATCAATTCGGCGATCGACGAAATCATGCCGTCCAGATATCGGGGCCGGGTCGACATTGCCATCAACGGCACCTATTGGTGCGGCGCGGCGATCGGCGCGGCGGCCAGCCTGTTCCTTTTCAACGAGCACTACGTTCCGGTCCACTGGGGATGGCGGATCGGATTCTTCATCGGCCCCGTCCTCGGACTGATCATCATCTTCGTGCGCAGGCAGATCCCCGAGAGCCCGCGTTGGCTGCTCACCCACGGAAAGGCCGCCGAAGCCGAACGAACGGTCGACGAAATCGAGCGGCGCTTGCAAAGTCAAGGCGTCGAACTTCCTCCGGTCGACGAGAGCAAGGCCCTGGACATCGTCGATACGGATCAACTGTCCTACGTTCAGATGGCCCGCATCTTCTTCGGTCGGTATCCGAGCCGTTCCTTTCTCGGATTCACGATGATGGTCACGCAGGCGTTCTTGTACAACGCGATCTTCTTCACCGCAAGCCTGGTGCTGATCCACTTCTACAAAGTGCCGAGCGATCACACCGGTTACTATTTCTTCCCGTTTGCCGTCGGCAACCTGATCGGCCCACTGGTGCTCGGCCCGCTTTTCGACAGCATCGGCCGCCGGAAGATGATCTGCGCGACATATGTGGGGTCCGGCCTCTTGCTGCTGGCCTCCGCGTGGGCGTTCGATGCGGGCATCCTCAACGCGACCACCCAAACTGTCTTCTGGTGTGTCGTGTTCTTCTTCGCCTCGGCCGGCGCGTCTTCGGCGTATCTCACTGTCGGTGAGATCTTCCCGCTGGAACTACGCGGCCAAGCCATCTCGTTCTTCTTCGCCATCGCCCAAGGCGCTGGTGGTGTCGTCGCGCCGTATCTGTTCGGTCACCTGGTGGGCGGCGGCGACAATGCGAATCCCGACCGGCTCCCGCTCACGTGCGGATATGTCATCGGCGCCGGAGCCATGATCTTCGGTGGTGTGGTTGCTTGGTTCTTCGGCGTGAACGCCGAGGGACAGTCGCTCGAGGACATCGCGGATCCACTGTCCATGGCGAAATCGTCGGATTCGCTGCCCAGTCCGGCTGTCGAGGGATAGTACCGCCTCGACACCGCGACGCACTGCGGGCACGACCCCGGAGGCCTTCCACGTCACAACACCGACGCCTCGGCAGATCAGCGGGCGCATCGAGGTGGTGAATACACCGTGCACCCGCTCAAGGCCGTGCAGCGCGGTCTCGAGCGGGCGAAGACGCGTTGTCGAACACTGCGCGAAACTTGTCGAATATATTGCCCGGTCCCCGGTGCGGCCCCAGCTACCGCAGTGCAGTCCAGGATCACTATCGCGACCACTGCAGTGGCGAAAACCATGGCAGAGGAGCCTCCCCACGACTGGGGGGTGCATATCCACATCGTCGACGGGGCGATGCTAGAACAAGAGGGTGCGCAGCGCTTCCATACCGCAATCTGTGCCGACTTGGGGCATACGGAGTTCACACTGGTTTTCAGGAGTGAACCACCAAGACTCAACACAGCGGGCTGGACAGTTGACTATTTCCATAATCCCGGGGCGGGTGATGCTCGTTTCACACCTGGGCCGACGTCGGAATCGGATGACGGGTGCTGCGGATCATCGAGCGCGATGACCGACTACTTGGGGTCGAGGAGCGAGTAGCAGAAGACATCTGAGAAGGAACACATTGACTAGGCGCTGGGCGATCTGCGGCTCAGGTCGAGGCAGCCACGAAACTCGGCTGGCGGGAAGATGCACCCCATACCACTCCTGCAGGCCGAATCTGCGTCGATGTCCTGCTAGATGGACGCCACCTCATCCCGGAGCCCCCGTTTACCTATCCACACTCGATGCCAGCCGTTGATCCGATTCGCCGAGTAGGTGAATGAATGATGTATTATGCCTGGAGCAAGACAATGGGGAAGTTAGATGAAAGCAATGGGGGAAGGTCGATGGAAAAGCTCTCGGTGGACACCACAAATGTCGCTGTATTCGGAAAATTCGCCCACACCATGGCTACCGAAACGGCCGCTGCCGGCGATGCCGTCGCGGGTGCCGCCCCAGCGCAGTTGCGTTCGACATTTGGTCTGATCGGCGATGATTTCCTCGCCGCGTTGTCCGCCGTGCACGCCGAGCACACAGCGGACATCCGTAAACTGTCCAAGGCGTATACGAGAATCGGTGGCATTGCCACCACAGCGGCCGCCGACTACATCGACACCGAGAGGGTCGGCGCTGACGCATTGCGCGCGCTCGGCGAGAGGGCTCGCCAATGATCGATCTGAGTGCCTTGGCGAAGCCGATCGTCGACCTGCACAACAGCTTCGGCACCGGCGCGCTGCCCGCCGACGGGCCTACCGCCGCCCTACGCAACGCCTCGACCGCCATCAACACGGTTTACGAGGACGGTCGCAACAGCATCAATCAGGTGGGTTCCACCTGGACCGGACAGGGCGGCCTCGCCGCCAGGGACACGGCGATGATGTTGCAGGCCTCTGCGGCGACCATTGCTGACCGCGGCAACAACGTCGCCGATGTGGTCGGCCGGGCGGCAGCCGACGTGCAGATCGGGCAACAGAAGGTCAATGCGATCCTGCAATCGTTCGTCTCGAACGTACAGGCGGCCGGGCCTGCCGCTGTCACTCCGGCGGGCCTGAGGATGATCGTCAATTCCGCGATCGACCATGCGGGCCAGGCGCTCAAGGTAGTCGGCGGGGTGCGTTCGGAATTGGAGGCGCACATCGCGTCGATGGGAGGGCTCATCCCGCCCCCCGCGAATCCCGCACCAGGGATCGACGAGGAGCTTACGATCTGGCTGCCCGACGGCAGCACCGCGCAGGCCCCGAACAAAACAGCCGCAGACGCAGTGCGCGAGGCGATCAGGCGGAGAGGCATCCCCTACGCCTGGGGTGGCAATTCGCCCGAGTCGGGGTTTGACTGCAGCGGATTCACCAAGTGGGCATACCACGACGCGGGTCTCGAGCTGCCCCGGGTGGCGGCCGACCAGTTCAACGTCGGTACCCGGGTAGACCGCGCAAACGTGCAGCCCGGCGATCTGGCCTGCTGGACCGGCCACGTCGCCATGTATATCGGCAACGGCAAGATCATCGAGGCGGGTAATCCAGTGGCGATCAGTGGTATTCGAACAGAAAACAAAGGTATGACCTTCTTGGGCTTCTGCAGGCCCACCGGATGACGACACGACCGCAACTCCCCACCGTCACGGTGGCACGCAGCGCCAACCGAGCCGAAACAGTCACCGTACTCGCCACCGATCAGGGCATGCCGATCGAGATCACCTTCGAGCACAGCGAATACCGTTACGGTGCACAGGCATTGGCCGATGAGATCCTACGGCTGACGCGTCGCGCGACGATCGCGGCGCGCACTCGTCACCGCGAGATGTTAGCCGAGGCCGGGGCACCCGATCACATCATGGACAAGCTCGGGCTACCGACCCGCCAAGCGGCGATGGACGAGCTGGACCGTATAGGCGATGAGGACACAGAACCGACGATCTGGATCAGGCCGGTATGAGTTCGGAGATGGACGCCGTGGTCGCTGGCGCGGCAGCGGAGCTGGAAGCACTCGAGACCGCGCTGCACGGCCTCGAGCAGGTGCACGCCGTATTCACCACCTCGGACGGATCGGTGAGCGCGGAGGTGAACAGCATGGGTGCGCTGGCCGGTCTCACGCTGACCGACTCGGTAACATCGCGACCGCCCGCCGAAGTTGCGCGACTGATCATCTGGGCCGCCCAGCAGGCGGCTCGCGATGCGAGCGACCAGCGGTCGGAAATCTTTGCCAAGCTGAACGAGTCCTTCGTTCCCCGAAGCCGGGAATAGTGGGGACAGGACGGACAGCGCCTGAGGTGCGGGTTCGATCAGCCGTCGGCGGCATGGGCAGGTCATCGCGCCACGGTGGACCCGAGATCGGCGGTGAAAGCCGCTGCACACCAGGTTTCCCCGCGTCACCGGCGATGGTCGCGACCGACCGACAAGGCTGCGGCCGCGGCTGACACGGCGTCCAACGTAGAGCGTGGGTACAAGCACCATCGCGGTCAACACCGCCATCGTGACCTGGGGTGTACGAAGCGAATTTGGATGGGTCCGTGCATGACTTCTTCAAGTGTCTGTACGAGCGTCCGGCCGTCGACACTCCAGCGAATGCCCTCCGCGCCATCGGCTACGAGCTGGTCCGGGGGACTGATGGGGCTGATCGCTTGTCCGGTTCGGACGCCGGATTTGTCGGTTCGACCTCGGCTTTCGACGCACTCTCGATTCCCTAGACCTTGTCTGTCCTGGGGTCGCCGAACATGCTGAATCTGTTCTGATGGGTGCCATGACTCAGGCGAGCATCCAAAGTAGCTGATCACGTTGGGTCAATCAAAGACATCCCAGGAGCTTGAATGTCAAGCAGCAGTATCCTTCTCGACATGCTGGGGCCAGGCCGCGGCTTCGTGGTAGAGGGTCCCGGTTTTGAGGCAGCCGTGCAGGATGTCTACGAGCCGGTTGGCGAGTTGGCGCAGGGCGGCGTTGCGGGCTCGCTGCCGGTCGTAGTAGGCGCGGGCGCCCGGGGACCACGACAGCGCGGAGAACGCTTGTGTGGCGAGGACGTCGATGAGCCGGTCGTTGTGTACGAACCGGGCCAGAGCCACTTTCTTCTTGTCCGATGCGCGGGTGATTGGGGAGATGTCTGCGTAGTTCTTGCGGGCTTTGGCGCTGGTGTAGCGGTCGGGGCGTCCGCATGCAACGAATGGTTCGTCTTCGAACGCGCCGAACTCGCGGCCTCCCCGGCGATCCGGACCACCGGTGTCGCCGCACTCACGCATGCTGGCATCACCGCCGCCGACCCCGGACATTCCACAGCGTACTCTCGAAGTCATAGCGCGGTAACATGATTGACGTATCGCATCTTCGTCTCCTACGGACCGTGATCGCGACCGGATCGATCCGCGCGAGCGCTTTCGTGCTGGGCTACACACCTTCCGCAGCAAGCCAACAGCTCGCGGCACTGCAGCGTCAGACCAGGCTCCGGCTCGTCGAACGGGTGGGGCGTGGTATCGAACCGACTGCAGTCGGGCGTGCTCTTGCTCGCGAAACGGAGATGCTGTTCGAGGAATTGAACCGCTTGGAGGGCGTCGTCAACGCCCTCCGTGTCGGCCGAGTCGGCAGCCTATCGATCGGCTATATCGGCTCGGTCGGAGCAATCTGGCTGCCGCGGCTCGTCGACGCCCTGCGCGCCGAGTTCCCTGACCTTCACCTCGATCTACGGATGACGGAATTCACCAGTGGTGCGCAGGACATCGAGATCTTCGTTGTAACTCCGAATGTCAAGCGTTCCCCGGAAGTGCATGTACACCGACTCGTCGATGACCCATACGTTGTCGTTTGCCGTGCCGACGACCCACTGGCCCGACTGAGGGAGGTGCCCATGGGCGAGCTGGCCGAGCGGTCCTGGGTGGACAACGACCGCCCACACAGTTCCAGCCGTGATGTCTTGCTTGCAGCGTGCATGCAGGCCGGATTTAATCCGCGATTCGAGGTCAAGATTCCGGACTACGGGACCGCGCTTTCGTTCGTCGCCGCGGGGATCGGCATCACAGTGATGCCGACGCTAGCTGCGCACAGTCTGCCTGACAATCTGATCTCGGTCCCGTTGGTCTGTCCAACTCCGGTCAGGAAAATTGGGGTGGCAATCAAGAAGGCCGTAGCCGACCACCCAGCCGCCGTGCGGGCTATCTGGATCCTCGCCGCCATCTCCCGCGGGTCCGGTACAGCATTCGCCGCAACTCCGCGGCTACAGATCAGCCAGGGGATTCCCGCCAACAACGAACTCGCCGCCGAGGCCGCCGAGGCCGACTACTGAACTCGGCAGTGCAGGTGCATACCCCTTATGATATCAACGGGTGGGTTCAGGTGCCTTCAATGTCATCAACGGCCGTAGCCGATGTGTTTTGCGTCGTTGATTCATTGCTATCAGGTCTGCGCGACAACAGATCCCGAAGAAATCGCGCTAACCGGATCATGGGATCGGCGAGAAGGAATCGCGGTTTGCTCCGCGCCGCCATAGGCTGCTGGAGGCCGTGGCTGGAGCGTTTTCCCGTTGAACCCGCAGGGCAACTCCTGCGGTGCGCACCGCCGATGCCCCGAATATCGGGTGGCTGGCCGATATTACCGAGCACTATACCGGCGAGAGCCAGCTGTATCTGTACGCGATCAAGGCCATGTTCTCCAACCAGAGTTGGGTATTCAACCGATTCCGTGATGCGCCAGGATCCACCTGCCCGAGTAGATCACCCTTGCTCGTAGTCGGTGCGCTCGATGTGCTCGGATCGGCACCCGCTGGGGCCGTGATGACACTCTGGTGAGCACCAGCATCAGGGCCGCTGAGCGCGGGCCTACTCGCTGGCACCAGGGTCACTGTCGAGGTGGTGTCGTGATAACGCTCATTCCGGTTCCGCGTCCCAATCCGCTTCGACTGCCACCGATAAGTCCGACAGGGTCCAGTTCCAGGGTGTGTCGTGTTCCAACGCCCGTGGATCCATCTCCTCCAGCAGATTCCAGACAACGTTCACGGCATTCGCAACCAGTTGCTGGGTCACCTCCTCGAGACTCAACACGTTGTTCTGCAGCAGGCCATGGAAGTACACGAAAAACTTCAGGTTGGAGTTGTAGAAGTCTGTGTACGCATCCCGACCCTTGTCGGTGCGGTAGACATACTCGGAGTCGAGGTCGACCACGAATATGGCGTCATTGATGTTCTCGGCGAAGACCAGATAGTTCCGGTCCCCACGTTGAAGCGGCGTGGCCAACCGTTCACCGTGGATGAACGTGATGTCCAAGACTTCGGTCGTCGGCAGCCCGACTGATGTCAGAAAGTCGCGAGTGGCCGATGGCAGGTTTGCAGGCGACAGGTCTGACGAGACAGGTTCCAGCCGTCCGTCCCATATACGGCGGATCTCTTCGACCGATACATCCTTCACTGCACCGAACCCCTCCATAGTAGATACCAACGATTGTTCAGATGGATTGTGCCAGGCCGGTATTGAAGACTCTCTCGGGTATACGAGTGGAGCATATTGAGCCTTTCCGCGTAAGGAAACGTGTGCACCGGCCGGTGCCGGTGCGCACGAGTGTGGTGGCGTGATATGCCGGAAGCTGTTGGGTTGCAACGGGAAAGCGCATAACCTCGGGCCATGATGAAGGCATCGCTGACAGTATCGGCGCTGCACAAAACGATTGTACAGATTCACTTAACGGACGAGTGCGTATGTTTGCTTGTTTGTCTTGGGGATTGCGGGCAAGGTAGCTGGGTGACCACTGAAGTCGGCCATTCCAGTTTTCCTCCGGTCCGTAGACGAGATGGGTGCGGCCGAGGCTCCTTGATGGCTCCTATTTCGATGGTAAGAGTCGCTGTTCCGTAGTATTCGGAACAGGTTCTTATAGTGTAAGAGGTAATCGTTTGGGACTTTTCGGATTCATATGAAAGACATCGCTGCCAGATTCGCGAGTGGAGCGGCTTTTGCTCTCGGGTGGTCTCGGTGCCTTTGTCATCGGCGGCGCAGTGGGTGGGATCATCGCCGAAGTAGGGGACTGAATGGTGGTGCACGCCCTCGATCGGCTGGGCCGAAATCTGCGGGAGGTGAAGAACCTCGTCCACCTTCCACGGGATCGCCGGATCGGGGTGTGCTCGATCGCCTATCCGGCTGATAGCCACTGCCGACGAGGACATGGGGCGGGGCGACATTCGCGGATATGGAGCGCACCTTCACCACCGAAGGCCCCGTGTATCTCCGCTCGGTCGCCGAGGCATCCGGCGGGCGCCCCGGACGTTTGGTCGCCCACGATGAGGAGAAGATCGAGTACGCGCGGATCTCCAGTTTTATGCCCAGATATGGCGGGCCGTTACCGTAGAAGCGGGGATCGGGTTTGTTGCTGCAGTTCCACACGTGCTCACGGCGGGTGCAGGAGTCGCAGGTGCGACCTGCGCGTGTAAGGGTGCCGCAGTCTGAGCGTGTTTCGTAATCGTCGGCGCAGCGGGTGCACGCGCGGAACCGGCCTGAGATGTACCGGGTGGTGGCGCTGTAGCGGATGCATTGAAAGCAAATGTCGAAGAACACCGCCGCGCACCGCAGGCATCACTGGTATAGATATTTGCCCTCAAAGTAAGTGTGCGGTTCCAGAAGACCAGAAATTTGAAATGGAAATATTCATGGCAGATCCGCTTTCTTCAACGCTTTATCGGTTGTCGTCCCAGTGCTCAACGAAGCCGCGGTGATCGAGCGCACCCTGCAGCGGTTAGTTGCGCAGGAGGCCATCGACGAGGTTATCGTCGTCGATAACGGCAGTGACGATGGCACACGCTGCATCGTCGGACGCGGCGCCGGTAACGACCATCTCGCACAGGAACGACGGGATCTGGATCGGCGGGGATACCAAGACCTGACCGCACATAGCCCGACCGACCCGCGAAAGCGCGGAGGACCCGGGCACCGACTCCGGTTGTTTTCCGAAGACGCCGCCGAAGGTGTGCGCGCATTCGCCGAAAAACGTGCCCCCATCTGGGGCGGTCGATAGGACTATTCCGATGCACGACCTCGACCAGTCGAACTCGACGTGCGGTCTGCTGCGGCGGAACGGACCGCTGTTCGCCGAGGCTGGCGGGCGCGACTGGCTCGCCGAGGCGCGACCGATGCCGCCGCCCGCTGTCGCCGTGCGGCAGCAGCCGCGAGATTGCTCGCTGCCCGCTGTGTCGGCCGCGGGCCGCGGCGCCGACGGTGAGTCACCGAATTTTCTTCGAATACCCGGCGGGTTCGCCCGCCACCACGGCATAGGAGCCAGCAATGAGCACGCATTTACCGCACACCTTCTGCGAGGCGTTCCAGCAAACCGCAACCCGTCTGTCCGAGTCCATCGCGCTTCGCACACCCGGCGACGGGCAAACGATTACCTGGGGCACCTACGCTCAGCGCGTGCGATCCATCGCCGCAGGGCTGGCGAATCTCGGTGTCGGCCACGGCGACACGGTCGCGCTCATGCTGACCAACCGGCCCGAGTTCCACTTGGTGGACACCGCCGCCATGCACTTGGGCGCGATCGGATTCTCGATCTACAACACCAACCCACCTGAAACCATCGCCTACCTGCTCGCCAACGCAGGCAGCCGGGTAGTGATCACCGAGTCGCAGTTCCTGCCCCAGATCAGCGCCGCACGCGCGGCGGGTAGGTCGGTCGAGGAGGTGATCGTCGTCGACGGCACCGACCGGGATTCACTGACGCTCGCGGCGATCGAGCGAAAACCCCTGCCGGGCTTCGACTTCGAGGCGACGTGGCGATCGATAACACCAGAGGATGTGCTGACGATCATCTACACCTCCGGCACCACCGGTGCCCCGAAGGGTGTCGAACTGACGCATGCGAACATCCTGGCCAGCATTGACGGCGCCAGTGAGTTGGTCACTCCCGGCGTTCGACATCGCGTCGTCTCGTATCTGCCCGATGCCCACATCATCAACCGCTGGGCATGCCATTACTTCCCGATGGTCGACGGCGGCGTTGTCACCGACCTGGCCAACCACAAGGAAATTGTCGCAGCGCTCGCCGACGCCCGCCCGACAATGTTCCTTGCCGTGCCGCAGATCTGGTACAAGATCAAGGCCGCTATCGAGGCGCGAATGGCGGCCGAGTCGAACCCCGTCAAAAAGGCCCTGGGCGTGTGGGCAGTGGACGTGGGCCGTCGCACCGCGCGAGCCGAGACCACCGGCGGCCGGGTCCCGCCCTTGCTGAAAGCACAGCATGCGGTCGCCGATCGGCTGGTGCTGGCCAGGATCCGGGCCGAACTCGGCCTCGACCAGCTCGACGCCGGCGCCACCGGCGCCGCCCCGATCGCCCGCGAGGCGCACGAATTTGTTCTGGGTCTGGGGCTTCCGATCAGCGAAGCGTTCGGTATGTCCGAGCTGTCGGCAGTGTCGACGCTCAATCGTCGCGGCAAGATGCGGCTCGGGACGGTGGGTACACCCGCGCGCGGCGTACAGGTGCGGCTCGCCGACGACGGTGAATTGCTCGTGCGCGGCCCCATCGTGATGAAGGGCTACCGCAACAGCCCCGAACAGACCGCCGATGCGGTCGACGCCGAGGGCTGGATGCACACCGGCGATATCGCCACTATCGATGCCGACGGCTACGTCAGCATCGTGGAGCGCAAGAAAGAACTCATCATCAATTCCGGTGGAAAGAACATGTCGCCCAGCAAGATCGAGGGATTCGTGAAGGTCGCCTGCCCGCTGGTCGGCTCCGTGGTCGCCATCGGCGACAACAAACCCTATGTCATCGCTTTGATCACCCTCGACGCCGAGGCGGCCGCCGCTTACGCCCGCGAGCACGGCCTGGATGCGTCGCCGGCGTCGCTGGCCACCGATCCCGGCGTGCTGTCCGCCGTCGACACCGGTGTGCGCGAGGCGAATACGAAGCTGGCGCGGGTGGAGCAGATCAAGAAGTTCACCGTGCTGCCCGTGACGTGGGAACCGGGCGGCGACGAACTCACCCCGACGATGAAACTGCGACGCAAGCCCATCGCCGCAAAATACGCCAATGACATCGACGCTCTCTACGCGGGCCGGTGAGCGCGATGACTTCGGTACTGATCATCGGCACCGGCTTCGGCGGCCTGGCGACGGCCCTGGAGCTCAAACGGCGCGGACTCCACGATTTCGTGATTCGGCGTCCAGCCTGGATGCGGGATAGACTTGCCGCCGCTGTAGCCCGCGCGGTCACGTGAGATTTCGAGGTCGTCGCGACTACGAGATAGACAATCTTGCCCGGCGACAGCCGCGCCAGAAGGGGGAGCTTATGTTCGATCGAATTCGGACCTCATCGGTCCACCCAAGCCCTGCGAGAGTTGCATTTGCGGTGTGCACGCTTCTGAGCGGACTCTTCCTGCTGGGTTGTGGGTCTGATCAAAGCGCTCCACCGGCGACCTCGACGGTGACGAGCGCGGCCAATCGTCCTAGCTTCGATCCCCCGAAAGTCTTCTCCGCTCAGGCTGTTTCGAAGATCAATACCCCCGATCCCAAGTACTGGTCTCGAGAGTGCACGCTCTATGACGGAACCGCGTTGTGCGCGTCGCGACAGGGCACGCTGGTCGCAACCGATCCGCTGAACGGGAAACAAGCATGGCAGGCAAGTCCTACTGTTTCGCCGATCGGCACGTCACCCGTCCGTGACCACGGCGTGATCCACGCTCCCATCGTGCACGGCGACACAGTGATCGCCGCGTTCGGCGGGTCCGTCCCCGCCAGCGGTACGGTACCGGAGAAGGCGGCAATCGAGGTCATCGCCGTAGAGGTCGGCACCGGTCGACGGCTGTGGAACACCGTCATCGACCTCGGTGCAGCATCCGGCAGTCGACAACTGCCCATCTCCACCCTCGCCACGATCAAGGTCGTGGCCGTGACCGCTAACGCGGTAGTGATCACCGGCCGAACCCCTTTGCTCGCAGGGGACCGGAACGCCACCTGGGTCATCGACCCACAATCCCACCAAATCCGATGGCTCGCAGACGAATTCGTGGCCGAATACGCCAATGACGATGCCGTCATCGGCGATGGCAAAGCTGGGACAGGTCACAACGCGCGCCGTGGTCGGTCGATCGACGATGGCCGTGAGATGTGGTCCGCACCGGTTGCGGGGGACGGTACACGCTACCTGACCGCGAACACACCGAACGTCGCGTTCATCGAGCGCTACAAGGCATTTGAGCTGGTCGATCCGGTAACCGGGCAACCGCACTACACCATGAGCGATCCCTCCGCGGACCCGCTTAAGAAAACCTGGCAATGCGTGTACGACCAGCGGCAGATTATCGTCTGCCAAAACAAGACGCAGATCCTCGGCTTCGACATCACCAATCCCGCGAAACCGCTGTGGGAGTTCGGATCTGACAACAGCCGCGTTCCACCCGCCATGACCGCCGCCTATCACGGCGTGATCTATGGCCTCAACAGCAGCCAACGACCCATCGCACTCGACGCCCGTACTGGTCAAGATTTGCCCGACAATCCAATGATTGCGCCGACACTGGTCGATCGGTATGTCGGTATCGCAGCTGTCGACGTGCCGGGCACGTTCAAGGTAGACATGTTCCGCGAGACCCTCGGCTGGGTGTATCAGCCGCAGGCGTGAAGCGCTCGTCCTATGGATACGCCAGCGGCCCAGCGTCGAAACTCGATCGAAGCGGGCCGCTGGAGTGCCTGCTGCACGAGTCGCCGCTGGTGCGACTGTCTGCTGTGCAATGGCACTCCATTCGGCTGTGGCAGTGTATATTTCGGCGCAGTGTGAGCACCTCCTGCGCCGATGCCAGCGGGAAGTCCTGGGGTGCTGGGGTGGTCGCGAGGTTGAATTCCGTCGCTGAACGGCGGCGACTGCGCCATCGGGCTCCTGCTCACTGAACGATCCAGCCGGGTTTACTGAGTGTGTTCGCTGTCGCGGTGGCTGCGTGTCCGCAGCTCGCGTTGCTGCTGTCGGTCGAACTGCTCAACCGCGCGCTCAACCAGCACCGCGCCGAGACCACCATCGAGACCCGAACCGAGACCATCAAAACCCAGCACTGCCCCGATCTTGCGGTGATTCGGCGCATTCTCAGGGCGAACCCGAACGGACTGCCGAACAGCGAATACGTCAAGCGCTGGCGAACCCGGTCAAAGGTGATGTTCTACGCGGTTGCTGTCGCGCCGGCCGCGCCCGCGGATGCTGGCTGGGGCACCTGGAGTGTGGATCGATGGCCAACAACCATGAATTTCCGCCAATGCAAGTTTTGCCCTACACGTTCAATGCGGAACACAAGATGGCATCCGGGCCCGGCAGAACCCGCCAGTGAACACGACTTCGAAAATAGTGAAGCGGACTTCGAAAAGCGACAACGTGTCGAAAAAGGTTGGTGTACAACAAGTCCTGTCGGACCTTTCTCGTACAGTCCGGGCATGACCGACACCCTCGACCGGCCGCCCGCGCTCGTCCTCGACGGCGATGCTCTCGACCCGATCGGTGGAGGCGGCGCGCTCGTCGGCTACGGACGGGTGTCAACAAGGGCCAGAACTTCGACCGGCAGATGCTCGCTCTCCGCGAGGCCGGATGCCAGAAGATCTTCGCGGACAAGAAGTGTGACTCGCAGCGTTCAGTGGCGGTGTTTTCATATTCGTAGGTGGCACGGAAAGGCCAGAGTTTGTGAGTGGGACACCGCTGGACGGTCGATCCTGATCGTTGCCTACAGTGGGGGTCGATGGAGTATCGACCGATCGAACGAAATGCGGACACGTTCCAGCAGCCACCGACCGAGCGCGAGTTGCAGGCGATGGCAACACGGAGCTTCGGTGCTGGTACCCGGATCACCTCAGCGGTCGAGCTGGCCGACGGCATGTACAACAACACTTTCCGAGTCGACATCGGAGCCAATCGGCCGGTTATCCTGCGCGTCGCTCCCGAGCCGCGACGCCAGCACCGCATTGAACCGGAACTGATGCGCAACGAGTACTCCACTGTCCCCTACCTCGCACCGATCGCCCCACTGATGCCCCAGATCCTCGGCATCGACTTCACCCATGCCGTCATCGGACGCGACTACATGTTCCAGACACTGCTCGACGGCATTCCGGCGCCAGCGGGAATGAAAACCTACTCCGCTGCCCAACTGCCGGGGTTCTTCCAGCAGATCGGGGCGTGGGCGAGATCGATTCACGAGGTGTCCGGGCCGGGATTCGGACAAGTCGCCGGCCCGCACCACCCGACCTGGAGTCAGGCGTTGATCGCCTGGTTCGAGTGCGCGGTCGCTGATCTGGCCGATGCAGGGCTGGACGCGGACGATGCCCGGCAGGTGATCGGCATTCTCGACCGCCACCGCGACGTGCTCGATGAGATACGCGTTCCGCGGCTGCTGCACGGCGATCTGTGGATCGTGAACCTTATCCTCGCCGAGGACGCAGGGCAGCCGATCATCACCGGCATCGTCGACAACGACCGGACCTGGTGGGGAGACCCCGAAGCCGACTGGCCGATCTTCATGGCACTCCGCAGGCCGGGCACCGAGCGAGACGCGTTCTGGACCGCCTACGGCCCCCTCGACGACAGTCCCGAAGCCCGATGGCGCCGCCGGGTCTACCACGCCCGCCATACACTCTCGATACGCCTGGAATACAGCCGCCGCCTCGCGCCCGACTCCGAACGCATCACCACCACATACCAAATCCTGCAACAGCTTCTCGCGCAACCGCATCCACACCGCTGAACCTCACCACGCATTCGGCCGTATCCGCGTGAGCACACGGCCGTGGGTCAGTAACGTTCGTTATCTAGAGCCTTCAGAGCGGTGTCGTTGATGTCGAGCACGGAGGTCCTGGCTCCTCGGATCCGCGTGGTGGACGTGGTTATCTACAGCCCGTTGATCTCGCGAATTGCCTTGGAGGAGCGATGTATGTGGTCCGGGTTCTGTCCCCGATCTCGCGGCGTGAGTCGTGGACGGTCCTTTGTGACGACGGGCCGGTGGCGCCGGTCGAGCGGTATCTGGCGTATCTGACCGATATCGAGCGGTCACCGAACACGATCAAGGCGTATGCCCATGATCTGAAAGACTGGTTCGTCTTCCTCGGTCAGCGCGAGATGGACTGGCGGGCAGTCCATTTGGAGGACGTCGCGGAATTCGCGTCCTGGCTGCGGCGCCCGCCGCTGGTCCGGGACGGGACGGTGGCGGTGCTGCCGTCGGTGGAGCATCACTGCTCGGAATCGACGGTGAACAGGAAGCTGTCGGCGGTGAGCGCCTTCTACCAGCATGCCGCCCGGAACGGCGTCGACCTGGGCGAATTGATGGTGACGTGGCAGCCAGGTGGGCGGCGCGGAACCGGCTGGAAGCCGTTTCTGCACCACATCACCAAAGGCGCGGCGCACGCACAGCGGGCGATTGCGCTCAAGGCCCCGCAGAAGCTTCCACGGGTGTTGACCGTCACCGAGATGCAAGCGATTCTCGACGCGTGCGACCGGTTGCGAGACCGGTTTCTGTTTGCCTTACTGCACGAGACCGGAATGCGGGTCGGTGAGGCTCTCGGCTTGCGCCATGAGGACCTGGCCGCGGCCGAACGGGAGGTCGTGGTGGTGCCGCGGGACAACGACAACGGCGCACGCACCAAATCGCAACGGCGACGGTCTATTCCGGTCAGCGCGGAACTGATCCGGCTCTATGCCGATTATCTGCACACCGAGTACGGGGACCTGGACTCGGACTACGTGTTCGTCAATCTCTGGGCTTCACGGCACGGACGTCCGTGGTCATATCCAGCTGTTTACGACTTGGTTCGTCGGCTGCGTCGGCGGACCGGCATCGACTTCGATCCACACTGGTGCCGACACCGCCGCCACCCGGATGCTGCGCGACGGAGTGCCGATCGAGGTCGTCTCCAAAATCCTCGGTCACGCCGATCTGACCGTCACCTCGACCGTTTACGGGCACCTCACCGTCGAAGACGCTCGGCAAGTGCTGGAAAAGGCCGGCTGGTTCACCGGAAACAAGGTGATGCTGTGAATCCGATCGCCGAAGTCACCAGCATTACCGCCGCCACAGGGGTGCGGCGAACCCCGGTCAGCACCAAACGCCAGCACGACGACCCTTGGGCGGATGAATACAGCCAGGACGTTTGGGACCTGCGCCGCCTCGGAGCCCGCCGCCAACCCAGCAATCAGGCCTACCTCCACTTCGACGGCATCCCTCAGCGCTGGCTGAAAGAGCTGGCCAAGCGCTGGGCTCGGTGGCGAGTCTCGACCGGAAAGACCGCCGCCACAGCAGGGTTGGGAACCAACGCCGTCACCCAGTTCGCCGCGTTCCTCGCCTCACAACCGACTCCGACTGACTGCTTGGCCGATGTTGACAGGCCCCTTCTCGAGCGCTATCTGGCCTTTCTGCACGCCGCCTACGGCGGGCGCACCATGCACCGGCACCTGATCGGCCAGCTCAACCAGTTCTTGACCGCGATCCGCCAACACGACTGGGACACAACGCTCCCGGTCAACGCCATGTTCTTCCCCGAGGACTACCCCAAAGAAGGTGAATGGCTGCCTCGAGCGCTCAGCGACCACGTCATGGCGCAGCTGGAGCGCCCAGACAACCTCGAGCGCTGGAACATCCCCGCCTATCGGCTGGTGACTTTGATCCTCATGCGCTGCGGACTCCGGGTCAGCGACGCACTTGGGCTGACCGTTGACTGCGTGGTCCGCGACGCCGACGCCGCGCCCTACCTGCGATATTTCAACCACAAGATGCGCCGCGAAGCACTGGTGCCGATCGACGACGAACTGGAGCAGGCCATCGCCGAACATCGGAAGCGGTTGAAAAGCCAATGGCCGCAGGACGTTCCGATGTTGTTCCCGAAACCTCGGAACAATATCGACGGCCGACTACCAATGGGCGGCTCGGCATATCGCCGCGCCCTGCAACGCTGGCTGGACAGCTGCGCCATTCAAGACGAGCACGGTCAGCGAATTCGGATCACGCCGCACCAATGGCGGCACACCTTGGGGACGCAGCTCATCAACCGCGACGTTCCGCAAGAGGTTGTCCGGCGGATCCTCGATCACGACTCCCACATGATGACCGCCCGCTACGCACGGCTGTCCGACACCACCATCCGCCGGCACTGGGAAGCCGCCCGCAAGGTCGGAATCACCGGCGAGACAGTCACTCTCGACCCCGTCGGCCCAATCGCCGAGGCAGCCTGGGCCAAACAACGCGTCGGCCGAGCAACCCAGGCCCTTCCCAACGGATATTGCTCATTGCCGATGGTGAAGACCTGTCCGCACGCCAACGCTTGCTTCTCTGAACTACTGTAAGTCGTCACGCTGATTGATGACTTGGGTAGTCTTCGATCGGTGGAGATGGGACTGAGCGCCGATGACTGGCTGGCGGATACGCGTGCGTCTTATGACACCGTCGCTGCAAGTTACGCAGAGCTGACACGTCATATATTGGATGAATCGCCGGAAGAACGTGCGATCTTGGCTCTGTTTGCCGACCTGGTGTGTGCGCAAGGCGGCGGGCTGGTCGCGGACGTGGGGTGCGGGACAGGCAGGATTACAGGCCACCTGCGGGAGCTGGGCCTGGACGCGTTCGGCATCGATCTGTCACCGGGGATGATCGATGTAGCCCGTCGCCATCACCCTGGGGTGCGGTTCGATCTCGGTTCTATGACAGACCTGACCTTGGACGACGCCTCGGTGACTGGGCTGGTCGCTTGGTACTCACTGATCCACATTCCTGACGACGAGATCAGCTCGGTTCTTGCGCATTTCCGTCGAGTGCTTCGGCCCGGCGGGCCGTTGCTGCTCAGCTTCCATGTCGGCGATGAGTCGCGGTTGAAGACTGAGGGCTATGGCGGGCGCCCGATGAAGGTCTATGTCCATCGCCGGCAGCATGACCAGACGATCGCGTGGCTGAACGAAGCTGGCTTCGCCGTCGAGACGCACAAGACTCTCACCTCGGCCGAGAGCAGGTTGGGAGGGATCGTCCTCGCGCGTCGTCAACCTTGAGCGGCTCCGCCAGTCGCCTGGCGGACCCGGGACCAGGTAGCTTGTGCGGCGATCTCGCCGAAGGTGGGCAGGCCCAGGTGGATCATTGACGGTTTGAGGGCGGCATCGAGCTGGGTCAGCTTCTCCTCGGCGTCGGCCAGGCTGACCTGGAGACCCTCGACCTCGCCGAGCCAGCCTTCCATCTCGGCTTCGGTGATTCGGGCGATCAAGTTGTCGCGGATCTCGGCAAGCCGTGCCCGTTGGGCCGGGTCAGGTCGGAGGAGTGAGCATCTGACACAAGCTTCCCTGAACTTAATTCTCATGGGGCAGAAGCCCTTCCGGAGATGGCATCGAATCCGGGGATGCCGAGCTCGGTCGCTGCCGTGGTTCGCTGGAGCGTGGCGTCGATCTGGGCGAGTTTGTCGTTGACGCCGCTGTAGCTGACCTGCAAGCCCTCGACTTCGCCGAGCCAGCCTTCGCGTTTGGCCTCGATGATGCGGGCTTCGAGGTTGTCGCGGATCTCCTCGAGCCGGGCTCGCTGGGCCGGATCCGGTCTCAGGAGTGAACACCGGACACATGCGTGCTCATGAATGCACGGCGTCGAAAATGTTCGCGCACAGGTCCCGACCGACACCTTCCGCTTCTCGAAATGCGACAGGAATGCGTCCCACTCTTCGTCGGTCGGGGTGCGGTATTCTTCGCCGGGACGAACGGACCGGCGGCGCGCGATGAAAGCCCGATGTGCCTCAATGGTTTCCGCAGGGTAGACGGCCTTGTAACCCATGGTCGTATCGATGCTCTTGTGCCCGCAAATGACCTGCGCGATATGCGGTGGCAGGCCGTTCATGATGGCGTCGGTGACGAAGATCCTGCGGAAGTCGTGAGGGCTGAATATCAGTGGGTCGCCGTTCGGGTCGGTGAGCCGGGTCGCGGCGAGGGCGTTGATGAGCAGCTTGCGGATCGCGGTCGGGGTGTAAGCCCGGCGTTCGTTGCCGATTCCGCGCTGGAACAGCACCGGCATGGGCGGGTTCCAGATTCTCTCCCGGACGTCGTAGGAGACGATCAGCGGGATGGAGCCGTCCGGGTTGCGTAAGCGCTGCACGATGGTGCTGAGAATGTCGGCCAGCTCGGGGCTGACCAACAGCAGGCGCTCGGTGTCGGTCTTGGATGGTGCGATCTGGAGCAGCGGCACCAGCTCGCCCGTGCTGGGCAGCCGATATTCGGTGATGCTGTGATGAGACAGTTCGAGCAGTTCCTCGCAGCGGATGCCGGTCAGGCGCAGCACCTCGATGGTCGCGAACGCACAGAACGCTTCCTCTTCTTCGTAGGACAGGTTGCGCCGTTTGCCGGTGGCGACCTCTTCAGCCCAGACGAATCGCCCGATCGCGTTGGGAACAACAGCTTTTCGCAGGTTCCCATCCGTGCCGTCGATGATCGCCCCGGGTTCTGCCGCTTGGGCTGCGGCCAGGAGCCCGGCCGCTGCGAGACGCCGGTCGTTGACGGTGGCCACGAGGACAGGCAGGACGGGCAGCCGTTCGCGGGTGCGCTGGTCCATGCGGGCCTTGCGGTGCTTGCGTTCCTTGGCCTTCTGAATTTCGGCATTGGTGATCGGGCAGGGCGCGACCCACGGTCCCCAACGTGCCGGGTCCTCGACGGCCCAGTGCGCGATGTCGAGGTAGAGGGCCCGCACCCGCATCAGCTCGTCTTTCAAATTCAGCCGCGGCACCGGCACTTTGATCCGCTCGCCAGTGCTGCTGATCGCGGTGCGTTCGACCGTGCCGAGGCCGTCTTTCCAGTCGCGTATCACCTCCGTCGGGATCTGCAGGGTATCGATGCCGGGAGACAGTGCCTCGATGCGGGCCCAGAACAGGCCGGCCAGCGTCCTCGAGACCGCATCGATGCTGGCGAAGTCCAGAGACGGCTGTCGTTCACGCAGGTAGTCGATGAGCAGGTCGCGGATCGGTCGGCACCCGATGCGGTAGCGGTCGACCAGCTGTTCGATCGTCAGCCGTCCACCGGCCAACCCGAAAGCACGGATGCTGTGCGGCGCGTGTTCGCCGAAGATGCCCACGGCGCGCAATCGGAGATAGAAGTCGACCTTCTTCTGTCCGCCGCGGGTCTGGACTCGGCGCATGGTGTCGACCAGTTCCGCGCAGTCACCGACGACGATGTCGGCGATGGTGCCGCCCTTGCAGGCCAGGATCACGGCGATGCGCGTCGTCGCGATCGTCGCGTCAGCCCGGGAACTGGCCGGTTCGGCGGCGGCCAGCTCGGCCAGCCGAGCGAACCCGTTCGGATCCCTGACCTGCGCCATCACCGTCGCGAGATATCGGTGAGTGCGGGTCAGCATCCAATCCATGCCGGGGCGGAGCATGTCGCCGCAGATCAGCATCAGCAGCCCGGACGGCAGATCGGTCGAGTCGTAGGAGGTGGTTCCGCCGTGTGCTGCCAGCCATGCCATCGGCAGCTCGATCCATTCCGCTCCCGGATGCTCTTCGGCGCCGCTGGCTTGCCAGCGATCCTGCCAGGTGTCACCCGGGAACGACGCCAGCCAGCTCAGTATCTTGGTCACTCCGCGTCGTCGTCCGGCCCGGGTGCCTTTCGCCGTGGGGGCGAACGGTGGGGCGGTCAACCGCCCGAGGACCTGCTCGGCAGTCGCTGCCGTGTGTGGCCACCATCCCTCCACGAGGCGTGGCGGGAATTCGGTGCGCAGCTGGCCGTTTCGCAGCCGCTGCTCGGCGGCGACCGACGCAGCGGCGGCCAGTGGTTTGCGGGTGCTGTGCTTGACGATGGAGGTCACAAGTTCCTCCCGAACAACACACTCAGCGTCTGTGGGTCGTAGCCGGGTGCCGGCGGTGGCGGCACCGGTTTGTCGCGCCGTTCGGCGGTGCGGGCATGATGGGCCAGCACCCCGGCGATCACCTCGTCTGTATTCGGGGTCAGGTAAATTTCGGTGGTGGACAGGTGCGCATGTCCCATAATCAGCTGGACGTCGCTCAGCGTCAGCTGCGGGTCGCGGGCCATTCTGGCGGCCGCAGAGTGGCGCAGATCGTGCAAGAGCCGAGGACAGCGTTGGCGCGCTCGAACATCCGGTGCGCCGCATGATAATTCAACGGCCGCCGCGGTCGCCGCAACGTCCACCACACCGGCTGGACGCGGCCTTGGGGGATCTGGCCGTGCAACTGTTCCTGATACAACCGCAGCCAGACGAACGCATCCGCCGACGCCGGCACCTGTTGCGCGGCGCGAGTTCCCTTGCGCACCACGGTGATCAGTTGCTGGCCCGGGGCGACGTCGCAGTGCCGCAGCCCCAGCAGCTCCGACGCGCGCACCCCCGTCGAGATCCAGAACGCCACCAGCGCCCGGTCCCGATGCGACCCCAGTGCCGCGAACAACTCGTTGAACCGGTGATCGGGAATCGCGCGGGGAACCCGATGCGGAACCTTCGGCCGATAACGTCCCACCCGCTCCCGCGCCCACCCATCCATCGGATTGTGATGCGCATGCGCCCGCCGGGAACGCCGCGACGGATCCAACGGGAACGGATTCAGAACCGGCCCGCTGCCGGCATCCCGGTGAAAGTCGTAGAAACTCCGCAACACCGTCTCCGAGTGCGCCACGGTCGCCGGGGCGTATCCGTCGCCCAGCGCAGGCTTGCCGGTTATCGAATTCGGCTCTCCCGCACGACCATTCGCCCAACCAGTGCCGCTGGAACGACCGACCTGACGGCGTTGCTTCACCGTCAGCTGAATCCAGCAGCTGAAATCGCGAGCTTCGACCCGAGTCGCGCGGTCCCAGCCGACATCGACGGCCTGTAGAACCGCCACCACCGCAACAGATCCATGCCATACGAGCGCAGCGTCGGCGCCGGCCGCCCCGCCGCCAACAACTCTCGCAGGAACACCGCCGCCGCGTCGACCACCACCCCGCTGCTGTCCAGCAGCCGATACGGCTCGGAGTCCTCGCCGGTAGCTATCAACCGGCCCGACCGGGGCGCCACCAGACCCGCGAGATCGCGGGTGTTCTCCTCGGATTCGATCACGCCGGCAAGCTACCGACCCGGCCCGAACCGCAATGGCTCCGACCTGCCCCAACTGTGAAGTTAGTTCAGTCAATAGGGCTTGACGTGTCCGATGTTCGCACGACCGCCGAGTTCCTTCCCCAGCATCGGCACCAACAGCAGCAGGTCATCGAACTGATCTCATCGGCCCAGGCACGCGGCCAACAGAGGCTCGCCGAGATGAACCAGCAGGTGTTGGGCAACCTGACCAACATCATCACCGCGCTCGAGACCGAACCCGGCACGCCAGCGCAGGGAAAGCCGAATGCGAGCTGACAACACACGGCACCTTCTTGCCGCCGCCCACCATCGGCACGAACTGACCCGCAGCAAGGCGATCCGAGCCATTCGTGAACTCGACGCCGCTGGAGCGGCCGTGACGTTTCAGACTGTTGCCGATGCAGCCGAGGTGTCACGATCCTGGCTCTACTCCCAGCCCGACATCCGAGCCGAAGTCCAGCGATTACGTGAGCTGAATCGGCGCGCACCAGCCACATCGGTGCCAGCGCATCACCGCAGCAGCGACGCCTCGCTGGTCCGCCGCCTGGAAGTCGCCAATGCCCGCAACCGGGAACTAACCGAGGAGACCAGCGGCTACGGCGGCAACTCGCCCAGACTCTTGGGCAACTTCGGCATGCGGGCATCCGCCCCGCACCGGAAACCGCAGAGCCCGCACCAGTCCGAAGCCGAGACGGCACTTCCATAACAATCGGGCCTTGCTGACCAGACCTCTCCCTGCGAGCACCTGTTCGTCGGCGACACCGGCTCTGACGAACAGGGCCAGGTCAACGGGCCACGACGACGCAAGGCTCTAGATAACGATCGTTCGCGAGACACCATGGGCGACAGCCGATTTCCGCAGGTCGGATCTGTAAAGGTTGCCGTGTACGCGGCAACGTCAACCGCTCGGGGGTTAGCGATACAGCCGCTGACCGATGCAACGCGACCAGGGGATTGGTATATCCGTTGTATTTTCGGCGGCGGAACCCGCCAGCGCGTTCACCCTCCTGCCGCCCGGCGAGATCGCCACCTTCCCCGCGCGACTCGACGGCATATTGGTCGCCGATGGTGCGGTGAACTGCAATGTCATCACCGAGCTGGACATGCGGTTGGCCGACGCACCGATCACCTTCCAGATCCAGGACTCACAGATCAGCTCGTTCCACTGCCCCGGCACCGCGATGCGGGAGTTCCTGGAACGGGCTTTCGCACTGCCGCATGCGCGCCGGGTCGGTGAACTCGGCTTCGGAACCAACCAGACCAGACCCGCCTTCGTTGCTCACAGGTCGCACATGAACGAACGGCGCCCAGGTCTGCACATCGGATTCGGCCAGCACAACCAGCCTCTGTCGGTCGTCGGGTACGACGCTCGCATCCACATCGACGTCATCACCACCGATGCCACGATCCACTTCGACGACGGTCGACCGTCGCGCTGAGCCGACTCGCGCCAACCACCGATATCGAGCATCCTGTGCTCATGCGCGACGAAGACATCACCGACGACTGCTGCAGGTCCGGCTGCGCTCGAGTCACCATCGACACCCACAACTTCGGTACCCGTCCATGACCGTCACCGACGTGGGTCGGGCACCGCTGCGGTTGTATCTGGCCTCGCGTGCCCTGGCACTGACCGGAGGCTCGGTCGCCGAGGCTGTCGTACCACTCGTCGTGGTCCTTACCCTCGGCGGCGGGACAACCGCGGTCGGTGCGGTCACCGCAGTCACACTCACCTTCAGCCTTGCCACCCGCATCCCGATCTCGGCGTGGGTCGATGCTCAACCTCATCAGATACGGCTGCAGGCCTACAGCCAGATCACCGCTGCCGCGACCGCCGCACTCATCCCTCTGCTGTGGTGGTCCGGGCTGCTGTCCATCACGACCCTGCTGGTCGCCGTGGTACTCGTCGTGCTGGCGAAAACGCTGGTGTCGGCATGCGGGCACAGCACGGTCAATCAGCTCGTCCCCGCCGACGACCGAGTTCGTGCCATCGGAACACTCAACAGCCTGTCCAGCGCCGCGGATATCGTCGGCCAGACCGGCGGCCCGGCACTGCTGAAACTGCTACCCGCACCACTGATCCTGCTGGCCGACACCGTCATGAACACGGTGTCGGCGATACTGGTCCGACGGCTGGACCGATACGAGACCCCTGCCCCGACACAACCCGCTGCCCCAGACACCGAACCCGACACGGCTGCGCGGCAGTCGCTTATATCGATGGCACGCAACGTCGTTGCGGCGGGCCCGGTCCAATTATTGTGGCTGTCGGGCATCGTCGGCTCCGTCATCGCACCGGTCACCTTGGTCTATCTGATCCGGACGCTCGGCATTGACGCTGCCTTGGTTGGTGTCCTCTACGCCTTCGGCGCTCTCGGCGGAATCTCCGGCGGCTTGCTCGCACACCGAGCCCTGACTCGACTGCACATGTGGCTACTCATCACAGTCTCGAGCATGCTCTCCGCCAGCGCCGCTGGCTGCCTACTCGCCGCCTCGCACCTGCCACACCTGGTATACCCGCTGGTCATCGTCTTCGAGTTGCTGTCCGCTTTCGCCGGAACACTCCTGGTAGCCGCCGTCTACGGCACCCTACAAACCCGCACCGAACACACCCAGATCGCGCGCGTCATGTCGATCGCCAGCACCGGAATGGAAGGACTCGCGCTCCTCGGCATCGGCATCGGAACACTCATCGCTGCCCGATTGTCCGCACACGCTGCCATCACCACCGCCAGCCTCGGATATCTCGCCCTCAGTCTGGTGGCGCTGACGGCAGCCATCCGCGACCACACCAGTCCCGACGCCCGGTGAATCCGATACAGCCACGCTACCGGCGCCGATTCCGGCGCCCCACAAATCCACCATCGCGAATATCCAGGCGGGTAAGGACAAGATTCCTGGAGGCTACGTGGTGCCAGGGCTGCCGCCGCTCAAGGAGGTGGTGGAACGAAATCGAACTCGAAGGCAGGGTCCTGGCTCAGCTCACCAACCTCGTCGCCCAGATGGTCCGGACCGAAGCACACTGATGGCCGTCGACCTGGACGAGATCCGTCGCAGTCTGCGCTACGTCGAGAGTCTCGGGGCTCACATCGAGGTGGCGGCTGACGCGAACGGACTGCCCGATGCCTGGCTGCCGGTCGCGGCGGCCGGCGCCGCAGCAGGCCGTCGCGCGGCCGCGCTGGCGCAGTGGAATCGCGACTTCCTCGACCTCGTGCCGGAATTCGCGGGCCGGCTGGCCGCCGCGCTCGCCGATGTGCGGGTCGGCGCTCTCGACGTCGAGCCGGTGCTGGTCTACGCGCTGGAAGTTGTCGACGACGACGAACGTGACGTGGTCAGTTGGATCGGCCGCGTGCCGGACCCTGCCGCAGGGGAGGGCTGGCCTGCCGGATCCGGTCGCCGACATCCTGCTCGCCTGGATTGACCAGCGCACCAACATGAATACCGCCACCAACCGTGGCTCGCGCTGGCTGTTCCCCGGCCGGCGAGCCGTACAACCGATGCATCCCGAAGCCCTCAGCGTTGTCAGGGGCTGTTGTCCTCGTGCGATCTGTTCGAGGGCTTCAAGTCCGACCTTGAGGTCGGACTTGGCGAGCAGTTTCTCGATGGTCTGCTGCGACAGCGTCGCGCACACCGTGAGGACTTCGTCGGTCAGTGCGGCCAGCTCGCCGATCGCCGCGACGTAGGTCTCGACTGCAGCGCGCTGGCTGGCGGTGGCGGCCTCGCAGCCGGAATAGCACAATGGTTTCGGGGTGTGGTCAGAAGATGATCAGCAGCGCGAAGAACACGAAGAGGCCGAGCATCCCGTAGAACAGCCACCGCCAATGAAACAGCGGCCATCTGGACGCCGGGGACCGCAAGCTGATCGCCGACTGGCGGCGCGACTGGGCAAGTGGGGTCCGCTTTCGAGAAAAGTGACGGTAACCGCAGGTAAAAATCCCTTATCTGCGGTAGCGACTGTGCTGTACTGGGCGAACGGAACCGTTTTGAGCGAGTGACTCCGCGAATTACTGCGCTGGAGCGCGCTCCGGCACCTGTTCGGTCATAGCAAAACCGTTTAACGTGACTTTTCTCGAAAGCGGACCCCGCTTGCCGCATCGGACGCTCCACCCTCTACCGCGCCCTCATCGGGAGCTGGTGTGTTCGAGCGGGCCGGGCAGTTGATGCTGAAGGTGCTCGAGGGCGGTGGCGGGGTCGAGCAGTTGAGCGCGGCGCACGAGGCGGTGGCGGCGGATCACGGCAACAACTATCTGCCGTTGTTTGGAGCGGTTCTATCGTTCGCATCGCAAAGCGCTGTTCACACTGGTCGATTCGATCGAGCTGGAGCCGGTGACTGCGGAGCGCGCCGTGGCCGACGCGGTGGAGTTCGTGCGGGCGGTCCGGGACCGGCGCGGGGACTGGATCGGCGAGACCGTGGTCCTCGAACGTGACGGTGTCAAGACCGTGGTGCGGGTAAACGTCGATGCGTTCGCCAGTGAGTTGTGGCGGAAGGTGTTG
This sequence comes from Nocardia sp. CA-107356, assembly GCF_050946365.1. Taxonomy (NCBI): domain Bacteria; kingdom Bacillati; phylum Actinomycetota; class Actinomycetes; order Mycobacteriales; family Nocardiaceae; genus Nocardia; species Nocardia sp. CA-107356. The sequence goes on from NZ_CP191992.1 coordinate 3,734,401, forward strand.
CGGGACAAGCGCAGACCGGGGATGTTGTCACGCCGGCATCTGGAGGTGTGCGTGTTCTCATATCTGGCGGCCGAGCTGCGCTCGGGTGATATCGCGGTGGCCGGCCGGATTCGGGCCTAGATGATTGATTCCAAGGGATGTGGTGCGCGGTTGTGCTGCTGACTGCGTGGTGGGTGTTGCCGATAGCGATGGCCGGCATGTCCGGTTCGGCGTGAAAGTTGTTGCTGGGGAATCGTATTCGATGTGAATGTGGGCGAGGGTGCCGAAAGATCAAGGTTGTGAGCAATGACATCGACACCCTCGCGACCGCACTCTATGTCAAAACCGACGACCTGGTGAAGGCTCGGCCTGATCTGGCCCCACGACGTCCGGTGATCGGGTTCGCCCCGCAGCTGGCCGACGCCGAACTGGTGACCCTGGCGGTGATGCAGGCGCTGCTCGGGTTCACTTCCGAGGCCCGCTGGCTGCGGTATGCCCGTAGGCATCTGCGGCATCTGCGGCATCTGTTCCGGTATCTGCCGCAACAGCCCGGCTACAACAAGCGGCTGCGCCGCGCTGCCGGCCTGATCACGGTGGTGATCAGGGTGCTTGCCGCCGATACCAGCTTGTGGACCGACGACGTGTGGGTGGCCGATTCCACTCCGGTCGAATGCGGCCGCTCTCGCGAGACCGTCAAACGCTCCGACCTGGCCGGATGGGCCGAATATGGGTACTGCGCCTCGCATTCACGCTACTTCTGGGGCCTGCGCCTGCACCTGATCGCCCCCCTCGGCGGCCTGCCGATCGGGTTCGCGCTGACCGGCGCGAAAGCCGATGAGTGAGAAACGTTGATGGGCATCCTGGCCGCCGACCCCACCCTGGCGGCCGAGCGGCCGGGACAGACCTTGATCTGCGACAAGAATTACTTCGGCGCCGGATTCGAGACCGAACTGGCCGCGACCGGGCTACGGCTACTGCGTCCGGCACGCAAGGGCGAGGCGCAACGGCCCGGTGCCGCCCTGTTCAAACCGCTGCGGCAGGTCGTCGAGTCGATCAACCACACACTCAAAGACCAGCTCGATCTGGAACGCCATGGAGGGCGCACCGTCGCCGGAGTCACCGTCCGTGTCCTGCAACGCATCCTCGCGCTCACCGCCGCCATCTGGCATAACGACACCACCAGCACACCGGTGCATCGATCACTGACCGCTTACGACCACTAATTCCAAGGGGTGGGTGGCCCGCTGTGCGGGCCACCCACCCCTTGGAATCAATCATCTAGTCATGTGCTGGCGTGCGCGCAGCGGCACGTCCGCGTTCTGCAAGGCCCATCACCGCCGCTGGACACTGGCATTCGGAGCCGATGAGAGGCTGAGCCGGGAATGGTGGTGCCGCACCGAGTCGGCCGTCGCCGAAGCGGGCACGATCAGTTTCCGTGGCCTGACTGAGCAGGTACCGCAACGGCTACAACGCCCCGCCGACCGAGATCATCGTCGGTGCCGTCGGCGATCGGGGCTTCTCGACATTCCAAACCATCACCAATATCGTCTGAGCTCATGACGGCATTCGACGATCTTCTGGCCCTCATGCCGCCGGCGGGCGGCGCACGGTTCGATTGGGGCAGCGTGGAGCGGGAACTCGGCTTCGCGTTGCCCGGTGACTACAAGCAGCTAATCGACGCCTACGGGCGCGGCCTGTTCCGCGACGACGTTGGTGTGTGGGCGCCGGTGCCGCCCGAGCGTGGAATCGTGGTGATGGGTTCGCATCTGCGCGATGAGTTCGGCCAGATACTCGACACAATGACCGGTGACGAAGAGTGGCGGTTGCCTGATGGGTCGATACAGCCGGTGACGATCGAACGCGGCGACCCGCCGCCCGTCTTCGGCTGGGGCGGAGCGTCTGGAGGCCAATACGGGTACTGGCACACCAGTGACCCAGACCCCGATAAGTGGCCCGTCGTGTTCACCGACCTGCGCGGGGAATGGGACTATCATCCCGGCGGCCTGGTCGCGTACCTCTACGCCCTGCTCTCGGGCGAATGGCAGTCCACCGTCATCGACCTGCCCGACCAGCAGCCCCCATCATTCACACCCATCCCTCACGATGGCACCTGAGGGGGCCCGGTACTCGCGCGGAAAACAACATCAATGGCTTGACCAGCAGCGATGGTGTTGTTGCTGCGGGTGGTGCCGGGTAGTGCTTGGCTTGGCTACCGATGAGGTTGGTCGGTGTGCTGGAGGTCGTGTTTCGTGGCAACGCGGGTGTTCGCGTACGAGGAGTTGGCCCGTCTGCGGGAGTTTCCCGAGATCGGCCGCGAGGAGTTGTTCCGGTTCTTCACGTTGACCCCGTCCGATATCGCGTTTCTGACGCCGGGGCGGGGCGCGGTCCTGTGGAACGGCTTGGTCTGTCGGTGGCGTTGTGCGCGTTGCCGTGACTGGGTTTCGTGCCGGACCGGGTGGCGGCCGCGCCGCCGGTGGCGGTTACCCGGTTGGCCGAGCAGTTGAAAGTTGATGCGTCGCTGATCCGTTCGTACGGGAAGCGGGTGCAGACCCGGACCGAGCATCTGCGGCTGGTCGCGCAGTTCCTGGGTTGGCGGTCGGCCGTGCCGCTGGAGTTGAAGGAACGCGACGAGTTCCTGCTGGCGCGGGCGATGGAGCACGATTCTCCGACGCTGCTGTTCAACCTCGCGTGCGAGTACCTGATGTCGGCGCGGGTGATCCGGCCGAGTCTGGACACGTTGGTGCGCAGGGTCGCTCATGCACGTGAGCAGGCGCAGACCGAAACCTACGATCGGCTGCGCCGGAGCGGTGCGCGGGGTTGGACGCGTTGCTGGTCGTCGACCCGTCGTTGGGGGTGTCGCGGTTGCGGTGGCTGTCGACCGGGCCGGTGGAGGCCTCGGCGAGCGCGGTGAAGGCCGAGGTGGACAAGCTGGGGTTCCTGCGGGGCCTGGGCGGACCGCTTCGACCTGTCGGTGCTGCCCGCCGAGCGGCGACGGTTCCTGGCCACGATGGGCCGTCGCCTGACTCCGCAGGCCCTGGAGCGCCGCGATCGGCAGCGGCGGCATGGCCAGTTGATGCTGAAGGTGCTCGAGGGCGGTGGCGGCGGATCACGGCAGCAACTATCTGCCGTTGTTTGGAGCGGTTCTATCGTTCGCATCGCAAAGCGCTGTTCACACTGGTCGATTCGATCGAGCTGGAGCCGGTGACTGCGGAGCGCGCCGTGGCCGACGCGGTGGAGTTCGTGCGGGCGGTCCGGGACCGGCGCGGGGACTGGATCGGCGAGACCGTGGTCCTCGAACGTGACGGTGTCAAGACCGTGGTGCGGGTAAACGTCGATGCGTTCGCCAGTGAGTTGTGGCGGAAGGTGTTGCGGGACAAGCGCAGACCGGGGATGTTGTCACGCCGGCATCTGGAGGTGTGCGTGTTCTCATATCTGGCGGCCGAGCTGCGCTCGGGTGATATCGCGGTGGCCGGGTCTGATTCGTATGCGAACCTGCACGCGCAGTTGATGAGCTGGGACGAGTGCGCGCCGCTGGTCGAGCAGTTCTGCGCCCAGGCTGGTATCCCGGCCGAGGCGGGCGAGCTGGTCGCGTTCTACAAGCGGCGGCTGGCCGGCACCGCGGCAAGTTCTTGCACAGCCCGTTTCGCGTTGTCTAGAGCCAGTCGGTGTGCGTCGCGGATCAAACGAGCAAGCTGAACAGTGTCACGATGCGGGAGATCATCGGCGACAGTGAGGCCGGTGATCGTCCCGTCGGCGGCAACTTCAATCTTCACTCCACCGAAGGCTTGCTCAGCGCGACCCCTGACTTTCCGCCATCTCGGCGTTGACCTGCGTTGCCTTGGCCATCAATTCACCCAACTTGGCGTCTGGATCATCCATGTCAACGCCTCTTTAGGGATGGCCGGTCGTACTCGGCGACGGAGCAGCCGACCTGCTTTTGTCTTTCGGCAAGCGACAGCCAGTATCGCCGGAGATCACCAGATTTCCCTGATAGCTCAGGATAATCGCTGTTCCGGTGTCGTTGAAGAACCGCACGTCGTGATTGCCAGGTGCGTTCTTGTTTATCTCGACTCCAGTCGTCCCAAGTTTGGAGGCAGTGTCGTGAGCGATTTGATAGATCTTCGCCCAATCCTGTTCGGATACGGGAATGTCGGTGGAAACCTGGTCAGGCAAGTACATCAATTCACCGCCCAACCCCTCATACGGCGGCGGGCAGCCCGCCGAGGTCGTGCCATGCTTCGGTGCCCAGGCGATACCAGGCATTAGGGAACTTGCCGCCGATACTATTTGGTCAACGGCTGCTTGGACTTGTCGTTGGGTGTCCTCCAGCGAAGGCAGATCGAGAAGCTTCACCAATGCCTTATTGGACTCGCTGGGAGGTGTTGGTGCGTAAGGTTTGTCAGTCAAGCCGCATCCCGTCGTCAGTAGCGCGGTGGCGGCGACGCCGAATACCGCAGCCAGTGGGCGGGTACCTCGGGGGACGGTCATCAGCCTCATTTCGCCAGAATCTCATTTTGCGGAGCCAGACCTGCAACGACGGCCGCAATGTTATAGCCGGGTGTACGGGGTTGGCCGTTGCTGCCCAGTCGGGGGTATTCGCTGTGTCCGCTCGCCCCGTCCAACTGAACTTGACCGCCGTGACCATCCGGCACCACGGATGGGTGAGTGTCGAGCTGGGTGAAGTTCAGGTTCTTTGTCGGGTCCGGGCCGAAATCGCCGAAGCCCAGCGCATGGCCAAGCGAATGGTGCCCGGAAGCACTTTGTCGGCGATGTCCTGACCTTGGTAGGTCCACTTGATAGGGTCGTCGTCGGCCGCATCACATAGACATGGCCGTTCGGCCATCCCAACTGGCCTAGTGTATTTGCCTCGATGCCGGGCGACCCGCAGAATGCCGCATCACTGATCGGATGGGTGCCTGGCTCTTGCAGTGCCAGCCCTGTAGTTAGCGAGCCATATGAATGGCCAATAGCGGTAATGTTTGCCGGGGTTCCGTTGTTCGCCGGTGTTCCGTCGTGAACAGTACCGAGACCGTCATAGAAACGGGCCAAGTCGTGGGCACCGGACCGCGCGGATGCTCCTCGCCTCCCGACCGTGGCCGCGGACGGCACCCCGGTTGGCGCCGAATTGCGCAGGAGAGGCGACGCTCACGCGATGTGCACTGTGGGCCGAATCAGCGTGCCGCCGTCCACCACGACGGTTTGCCCGGTCATCCAGGACGAGTCGTCGCCGGCCAGGAACACCGCGGCCTTAGCGATGTCCTCCGGCTCACCGATCCGGCCCAGCGGCACCGTCGCCGCGAGCTGCTGCTCACGGTTCTCCCACATCGCCCTACTCAGCTGAGTGCGCACGATGCCCGGCGCGATCGCGTTCACCCGCGTCTTGGGTGCCAGCTCGACCGCGAACTGTCGAGTCAGGTGGATGACCGCGGCCTTGGTGGTGTTGTAGATCCCTGCCTCCGGCGGCTCGGTGGCCATGCCGCAGATGGAGGCGATGTTCACCACCGTGCCGCCGTGCTCGGCCATGGAAGCCTTCCAGGCCAACTGTGTCCACACGATGACGGACATCTGATTGACCTCTACGGTCTTGTGTGCACGGGGCAGGTCCAAGTCGACCATCGGCCCCAGGTACGGGTTGGTTGCGGCATTGTTGACCAGCACATCCACCCGGCCGAACTCGGCGACCGCCGCAGCCACGCAGTCGCGCGCTTGGTCCGGGTCGCCGACGTGCGCGGCCTTGGCCAACACCCCCGAGCGCGGACACGCGGCCGTGATCTCCTTCGCGACCACATCCAACGAGTCCTGCCTGCGCGAGGAGAGCACCACGTTGCACCCGGACGCGGCCAGCGCGAATGCGATCGCGCGGCCGATTCCCCGGGATGCGCCGGTGATCAGCGCCGTTCTACCTGCCAAGCCGTTGCTCATCGTCGCTCCCTTTGCTTCGCATCGAGCTCCCAGGCTTCGGCGATTTTCTCCTCGCCGAAGCGTTGCTGAATGAAGGTGACCAGCCCGAGCAATTGTTCGGCCATCAGGTCGTGTAGGTGGCGCCATTCCGAGCGCATCTGCTCGCACAGGCGTCGCGCTTCGGCCGCGTCGCCTCGATCGAGGGCCTCGATCGCGCGGTCCATCGTGGGCCGGGACATCTGATCGAGTTCGTCCGGGGAGAACCAGCGTTCGCTCACTTGTGTCCCTTCTTCGTCCTCATGTCGCCGAGCACGGCGACGGGCTGGTCAAGCTCGATTCCGCCACGTGCGCATTGCCAGCGGTCCCATGTTGGCGTTGTCGTGCGCAAGGTGGACGTCGAAGACGTTCACGGTCGCCGGCGCGGTCAGTCTCTCCTCGAGGGCATCGGGATCGAAAGCGGTGATTTGTTCGCGCCGCACGTCGACGCCGCCCCAACGGGCCTGCCACGGTGCGTCGAATTCGGTCAGCAGGGACATCTGGGCGTCAGCGGTGGCGGACTGGTACAGCTCGCGGTAGGTGCGGATGATGCTGAATCCGCCGTTGACCAGGTAGAAGACAGTGAGGTTTCCCTTGATACGGGCGCCCTCGAAGCGCAGTTGCTGTGCGAGAGTGGGCAGGATCGACGGCACTAGTTGGGCTGCGCCGTCTCCGATGAAGGCCACGATGTTGTCGGCCGAGGTCAGGGCCAGCGTCGGGATAGCCGACAGCGCGTCGCCCATGAGCGCCCGGCCATACCACCCGGAGAAGCCCGGACCGGTACGGACCAGATCGCGGATCGCCGACAGCGCTCCGCGGCCCACGTCGTAGACGCCCGTGTAGGTCCACCCGGCCTCGATCAGCCGGATGAGGGTCTGGTTGAGGCCGGCGAAGAAGTACTCCGGGTGCATCGGAGCCGACGGCACCACCTCCAGCAGGTCGGGTTCGCCGCCGAGGGCGTCGACCATGGCGCGTCTGCGCAGACGCACTGTCTCGGCGTCGGGGTCGACCAGCGCGTTCAGGCGGCGCAGGAAGTCTCCGGGCTGGCAGAGGATGGCCCGGTCGGTGAACGGGGCGACCTGCTCGGCGTGCTCGGTGACCTGGGTGACGTGCAGGTTGCGGGTGAGTGTGGCCTGGTTGAACGGCGTGTCCAGGTCGGGGATGGCGGTGTTGAGGAACAGCAGCTCCAGCCGGTCTCGCGGACGGAGCTTTCCGTCCGGGTGCAGGAACCGCCAGACGGCCGGCGAGAACCCGTACAGGGTGAGCGTGCCCAGGTACTCGTGCACCGGTCGGCCGCGATGGTAGGCGGATACCGTGCCCGGCCGGGTCACGGTGTCCGTCAACGCTATCCCCGCACGGCGTGCGAGGGCGTACACCAGTTCGGTCTCCTCGCCGGTCAGCGCGCCGCACTGCCACAGCACGGGAATGGGTGAGTCGTTCAGCGTATGCGCCGCGGCCTCGACCGGATCGTTTCGCAAGACCTCGACCCGGTCGTCGGCGGGCGGGCGGGCCGGCGCGGGCGACGGTGGGATCCGCACAGGCCCGCTGTACTGCAGCACAGCCGCGCCGACCAGCAGCACTACCGGGCCGCGTCCGGACCGGTAGGCCTCGAAGGCCTCGGCGAGATCGGCGCCGAGGTTGGTGGGGTCGTGCAGGTAGAAGCACGGCACCCGACGGGCGGCGAACACCGCACGTGCGTCCTCGCCGGCGTGGACCGTTCCCTGGAATGGATACCACTCGCCGGGCTGGGCCTCGCCGAAGACGAGAAATCCCGGGGCCCGGTCGTGGCGGAGATTTGCCAAGGTGCCGCGCAGCTCGTCCACCATGCCGGACGTGGCGACCAGGATGAACGGTTCACCCCGCAGTTGCCAACGCGCCAGAGCGCCGCAGGCCAGCGAGTGCTCGGTCGGGCCGCGTAGCACAGGGTTGCCCGCTTGGCGGGCGATGTTGCCGAGCTCTTCGATGAGGCGGGAGACGATCGATCCGGTGAAGTAATGCAGTCCCCACGCCGACGACTGGCCGCTGAGGAATCGGGCCAGCTCGATGGCGAGTGTGACCGGCGGTTGGCTGCCTGGGAGCATGGCCTTGGGGTTGAGGTGACGAGCCTCCACCAGATCTGCGAGCGCCATCACGGCCTCAGCCGCAAGCACCCAGTCCACGCTGGGACGCTGACGCACCGTGCACTTGGTGCGCGCGTACACCCGCCCCGCGTCGAGTTCGTCGTAGAGAACGACCGAATACGCGCTCAGGCCGATGCCAGTCCGCTGCCGGATCCGGTCCAACTCGGCGAGCGCGTTCTCCTGCCTCTGCCAGGGGTCCGCGCCCTCGGCGGCGGTCTGCGCGTCCACCAGGAACAGCATCGTGCCGTTGGCCGACCACCGCTGCGGACCGTCCGCCAGCGGACTGGGCGAGTCGTCGAGCGAGCCGCCGGGCAACGCGCACAGGTCGTCGACGACCGTGACGGTCACCTGCGATCGATCGAGTGTGCCCTGGACGAATCCGCACGCGCGGCGCAGGGCTATCGCATACCGTGAATCATCGGCCTCCTGCGGCACGGTCGTCGAGGGCCGGGGGGCGTCGAGCACCTGCCCGATCGCCTGTGACACGACGGTCGTGAACGCGTGATCGCGCGAGGCCACCACGATGCTCAGTCGGGCCTGGCCCTGGTCGTTCGAGCCGGTCGCGGGCGGTCGCTCATCGGCCCTTTCAGGTATCGCACAACGCTGATCCGTAGCGGAATCGGCCATCGCGGCGCTCTCCATTCGTCGAGACTGCATGGCGTGAGAGGTGGGTCGCCCACCAAGCCCCACCCCAACCCCGAAACGCGTTGAGTGGGGTTCTTTGTCGATTCGTTTCTTGACGAAATGGTCAGTGACGATCAGTGGGGCTGACCATTCCGCATAGACTTTGACTGTGGATTCCCCTCGAATAACCACAGGCTTCAATGCAATGTCAGCCCCAGGATCACGTCAGTAACCCTTCGGCTATTTATTGAAATCGAGGCTAGCGAGATCGATCACTGGATAAAACCATCCGGTATGGTCTGTGCAGCGTTTCTGCTGGTCACCGCACGAAAATTGGCTGTCCGTACCGGATGTCCGCCGGGTAGCGGGTTGCGGTTCTGGTTACTGGCAAAGATTGCTTCGCACCTTGTGCTGGATATCGGTACGAGGTGTGCAGGAGGGTTACTCGCTCGCGGTCAGGTATCCGGTACGGACGTCAATTTTCGGATGGTGACCAGCAGGGACGGCGCCGACGCCATACCGGATGGTTCCATCTGGTGATTGATCTCGGTAGTGCTGCGTTCTTCAACGGGCAGGAAGTCGGCCGGTGTCAGCGCCAGTATTCCGGCACGGCGGGCGTGTGAAGAATTGTCAGCGCGGGGTGTTCCTCGCCTACGTCGGGAGCACCGGGCGGGCGTTGATCGATCACGATCTGTATCTGCCCGAGTCCTGGTTCGGTGACGACGTCCGTTGCGCCGAGGCGGGGATTCCTGAAAGTCGTTGTAGGTCGTAGCTGAAGTTCGGACCGGTCATCAGCGTCCCGCCCACCTCGGCGATCAGGGCAAGGAATTGCTCCGGTCGCCGGATGAACAGTTGCGGCGCAATCGCGTAGGTGTGGCCGCCATTCAGCACGCTGGAAAGTATTCCGAACAGGCCCATATCGTGATGGAGCGGCGTCCACTGCACCCAAACGTCGGCGCGAGTCGTCGCCGAGGAGGTCACGATCGCGGCCAAGCCCGCCAAGATGTTTCGGTACGACAACATCACCCCGCGCGATGCTGTCGTACTGCCCGACGTGTGCTGCACCACTGCCAACCCTGCGCCGTCGCCGTAGGCAGCCTGCCATTGCCAGGGGCGTCCAACGAGGACGGCAGCAACCGCAGTCCGGGACACAATCGGTGCAGTTCGTCGGCCACGGCGCGGTAGACATCGCCTACCGCCAGTGTTGTCATCCCGGATGCGTCTAGCGGAGTGGGCGGTCCACTTCCGCTGACGTCCAATGGATTTCGTTCACGAACTTGCTATCTGTCGACACCAGATCTGGGTGTTCGGCCGACAGTCGGCGGACGACCTCGGCATCGAGGTCATCGATGGTCGTCGCGGGGACAGTGGCTATGTCGTACCGGATGGACCGCATTCGACGGAATTCGCTCTGGTACGCCTTGCGGTCGGGGTGCGCGGCCACGAAGGCCGCGCTCGTGCGCCACCACTCGAAGTGCTCGATGTCGTCCCAGATGGTGATCGATACGAGCAGGCAGTGCTCACCGGATGCAGTCAGTCGACGCAAATGGAATTCCCGGACCCCGGGGACCTCGTCGAGCGTGCTGAATGTGGCGGCGAACGACTCTTTGATCCACGACGCGAAACTTGAAGGTCCCGCAATGCAATTGGCCACAGCAATCATGACGCGGGCCGAGCCATCGAGGTTCATTTCCGAACCATCCATTCCGTGAGTTCTTCCGCTTCGGGGGCTGCATGCAACCAGACAACACCGACCGTCTATCGTCGCCGGGTGACCGCTCCGGAACTACCCTCCGGACTCCGGAACGGTCGTCCTTACCTCAAATATTATGATTTCACTGTAATTCCGCAGCCGTTGCCCAGGAAAACATTCCAGTCCACCGCATTAGTACATGCATCCTATTTATCGAAACCGAGCCTATTGAGATCGATCACCAGATAAAACCATCCGGGATGGCCTGTGTAGTGTTTCTGCTGGTCACCGCTCGAAAATTGGCTGTCCGTACCGGACGTCCGCCGGGGAGCGAGTTGCGGTTCTGGTTACTGGCAAAGATTTCTTCGGGCACCTTTGTGCTGGATATCGGTCGAGGAGGGTTGCTCGCTCGCGGTGAGGTTTCCGGCGCGGACGTCGATTTTCGGATGGTGACCAGCAGGGGCGGCGCCGACACCATATCGGATGGTTCAATCTGGTGATTGATCTCGCTAGTGCTAGGTTTCTCAAAGATCATCTATCTTGTTGCCGGTCTTGGTAGTTCGGGTGTGGTTGAGGTGGGTTCTGTCGAAGGTGTTGATTGCGCGTCCTGCACGGGATTCGTTGGAGGAGCGCAAGATTCGTAATTGGTGCGACCCGGCATGCGCCCGGGGATTAGATCCGACGGGCGCCGGTATCGCCTCGCACCTTCGGCCCCGAGCAGGGTTGGTCGGTCGACGGGCAGCGGATCAAGGCACCCCTGGAATACTCGCGAGGACCGCACAAGGTCTGGGTATACGGATCGATCCGCGTCCGCGACGGACAGGCCATCGCGCTCACCGCGTCCTCCCGCAACAGGGTGAACTACCAGCGTTTCCTCGAGCTGATCGAACAGGCCAACCCCCTCGGCGACATCTACGTGATCACCGACAACCTGTCCAGCCACAACAGCAAATCCACCCGCGAATGGCTCGAAACCCACCCCGGGATCAAACACGCGTTCATCCCGGTCGGGGCCTGCTGGCTCAACCTGTAAGAAGCATGGTGGCGAATCTCTCGCCGAGAAGCCCTCGCAGGCCAGACCTTCGCTGACCACACAGAGATCGACCGAGCCACCCGCCAAGCCACCGCCGCACGACCCTGGGTCTGGGACCCCCACACCGGAACTGCGAATCCTGCGCCGCCGTTTTATCTATCACCTTTGAGGAACGCAGCACTAGGTCGCGACGGCCACGGTCTCGAGTCGGCTTTCCCTGGTACAGACGGCTTCGTCGGGGTCGTTGGTGGTCGCGGTGCAGAGATAGAGGGTGCGGCCGTCCGATCCGCCGAGGGCACAGGCGTAGACGTCACGATCACTGATGACTTGTTCGACGCATTCGCCCTCAGGGTGATGCGCAGCGCGGGGTTGGTTAGTGGACTGGCCACCCAGACGCAGCCCTGGCCGTCGACTTCGGATATTCCGTTTGGTGCGCCGGGTGCGCACAGGGTGCGGCGGTTGGACAGCGTGGCGTTGTCGAGGTCGTAGACCGACAAGCATGCGCCGAAGGCTTCGGCGACAATAAGCCTGCGTTGGTCGGGTGTGACGGTGATGCCATTGAGGAGCCGGAGTCTGCCCGCGGCCACGCTGACAGCGCTGTCGGGATCGACTTGTAGCAAGCGGATGTCGGGTACCTGCGCGACGACCCGGCCACCACCCTCGCCACTACTGCGCTCGAGCAGCGCGTATTCGGTGTGCTGTGGCACCGCGAGGTGCGGCATCTCGACTACACCGTCCAAGTGGACCTGCACCGCCGACCGAACGATTCGTGCGCGTCATCGCCAACATGATGGACGCGGTAATGACCGCTGCGATCCCAGCGCTGCAGCCGGTCGCCGGGACTCCCGGCGATAATGACACATCGTGGTGGCCGTCACGGGCGGCCATACTCACCGCTGCGACAAAGCTGTTCGCCCTGCGCGGCTTCGCAGGTGACGGAATGGACGCTGTCGGGGCGACCGTCGGCATCGCTGGTCCGAGCGTCTACAACCATTTCGCCAGCAAAGCCGAGATCCTGATCGCGCTCCTCAACCAGGGAACCGGCATCCTGGAGGCCGACCTGCGCCGGGACCTCGCTCGATCCACCGGTCCCGCAGACGCCCTTCGCCGCCTCCTAGCCAGCTACAGCGAATTCGCCTTCGAGAATGCCCCACTGATAAAGCTGCTGCTCACCTTCGAGGCCGACCAGCTCGCGCTGGAGCAGTGCCACCGTCTCCGCGCGGCGCGCAGTACGCCTACATCGAGGAATGGGTGCAGCTCGTGCGCCAAGTCCACCCGGATCAGAACCTTATCGAGCTCCTGTCCGGGTCCTGGCCGTCCTGAACCCCATCAACGACATCGCAGAGACGCTACATCTGCGGTCGTTCGCGAACACCGCGGACATCACACGACAGGTGTGCGCCGCGATTCTGGGAACCGGGTAGCACCCGGCGTTGGCGATTATGAAGGTGACGAGTCCGGAGCAAGGCCGACGATCCGGCGCGAGGCGATCCCGAGTGCATCGATGGTGATCTTCTCCTCGGCATCGCTGTGTGGTCGCGAGAAGAGCATGTAGAGGTTGCGTTCGACCATCCAGCACACGATTTCGGCGACGCCGCGAGATCCGCCGAGCGGGGCGACGGCCTGCTGAACGGACGTGCCGGGCTCGCGGTCGACGACATCGACGATGGAAGTGACGAATTCGTTCATCATCGAGCGCCATCGGTCGGTGGCCTCGTCGGCGTGGGTGGAGCCTTCGACGGCTGCGAGTAGCACGGCGCGGTGCGTGCGCCAGCCTTCCACCACGGCGTTGAGCGTTTGCGTGAACAACGCCTCGAGGGACATCTCGGCCGAGGTCAGCATGGTGCGCTGGAACATTTCCGCGCTGACTCGTTCGATGAGGGCGTCGACAAGCGCCCACTTACTGTCGAAGTAGAAGTAGAGCCCGGACCGTGACATGCGGGCGTTCTTGGCCACAAGTTCGAGAGTCAAGTCCCGTACCGGCATCTCGTGGAGCAGGGCCTCTGCGCAGTCTAGGAGTCTCTCGCGGGTGAGGTCGCCTTTCCTCGGCGTGTCGGGGTCGAATCGACGTAGCGGAGATGGCCTGTCGTTCAAGGCAGTGTGGGGCTCGGAGCCGCTGTTCATGTAGACAAGGCTACTGGGTGGTCCCCACTACGGACGCTCCCTGTTCGGATTGGGCTCCGACAGAACTCGGTGATCCGTCGATTTTGCCGTCACACCATGCGCCGGGTGCGGTGCTTTCCGCTCGCAACAATCCTGTCCGGTTCGGATGCGAAATTTCCTGCTCTGGCCTTGACTTTCGGCACGATATCGATCGTCTGCGTCTTGTCTACCCTGAGTCATTGAAACAAGCTCAATCTTGAAATGGAAACAGCGGAATATGGGGGAGCGAAATGACCACCATTCTGTCCTCGCACGGCCACTTTCGAGCAGGGGATCGAGATGAGTGCACCGCGATTCGCTGACAGGGCGGCAGATCGTTGCCGCCATTACCGGCATGTGTGCGGGTTGGACGCCTTCCTACTCGAAGGGACCGGCCCTATCTACCTGCGGGCCGGCAATACCGGGGCAATACGAATGCCTGCGAAACTCGGCGAGCCCGTCCGCGCCCGACTGGCCCATCCCGGGCCAGTGATAGTCGAGCTCGACGATACGTCCGAGGCCTGGTGGACGATGCTCACCACACCTGTCCATCACCACCTCCGGGACTATGCCATATTCGCGATGCTGTCCGCGGCCACGGCGCAGATCGTCCCCTATGGGCACGAAGTCCGACTACCGACGCCACGCGACCGATCCTGCCGATGGCTCGCGACGCCGACCGACTCCTACCGACCATCGCCAGACGACGTGGTGACCGCGATCCGGGCATACAGGTACGAGGGGTGAGCGCCAATGCGTAAGTCCGAACCACTATCACCTCGGCCAGACGAGCCGGACACCCACATCCAATTCACCGGGATGGCAGGGGTATTCGACTACGCCGGGTGCCGGACCGCGGTCCGAAACCTCCTCAACAAGTGGGCCGAGAGCCACAACCCCGACATATCAGTCGTCGAGCTCGAAGACGGCCGCGTCAACTACCACCGAATGCCTTGCGAGGAGCTATGGCTACAACCGTGATCGGGCCCGTTCACTTCCAGTGCGCACGCTACCGGCGCGAGAACAGCTTCGACACCACCGTCGACATCCACGACCACATCATTCTGAAGGCAGGCGCGGTCGACGGCATCCGCATGCCGCAAAAGCTAGGCGACCTAGTGCGCGCCGAATTACACCGCCGCCAGCTGCCGACGCCGATCATTGTCAACACCGCCACCGAATACCGGATGTTCCTCACCCAGGGCGCCGGCCCCGACAACAGGCCGATCGCATTGTTCGCCAAGCTGTTTCGCTGTCAAGCGATCGGGACGGTGCCGGGTGCGCTGGTCATGCTTCCCTGCCCCGCCGACCAAGTGCGATTCTGGCTCGATCAGCCCGAGGGCATGCGGCGACCTCCGTTCGACACTGTCGTCGAGATAACCCTGCACGCCGCCAAAGCGTTCCCGGGCGCGACGGCATGACGCTGCCACCGGACTCCCCGCTGGTCATCGTCACCGATATTGGTGGTGACACCGATTGCGCGCTGGCCCTGGCGTTGGCGGCGTTGACCGAACCCGGACTGGAGCTGGTAATCACCTCCGAGGAGTTCCCCGACCGTCAGCGGTCGGCATTGGCTCGTCGCCTGCTGGACATGCTCGGACGCTCCGACGTGCGGGTCGCGCCGGGTCAGGTGTCCCGCAACAGCAAGTATTGGGCCGCAAGCAGTTTGCTACCTGAAGCTGCCCGCGAGTGGCCGGTTCCGTTCGAGCAGGTGATCGCCGCCATGTGCCTGGATCATTCTGATCTGCCGGTGCGGTGGCTCGGCATCGCAGGCATGACCGAACTGGCGGCTGCGCTCGCCGACGACGCGACACATCCACAGCCCGCGGGGATCACCGACCGGTTGCAGGTCACGCAGATGGGCGGAGCGTTCCAGTACCGGGATCCAGCCGAGGCCGACGTCAACTCCCGGCTCGATCCACGCGCCGCCCGATCTGTCGTGGGCAGCGACGTCGATATCGGCCCGGGTCGACTACAACGGGTTCAACACCTGGGTCCTGGACACGCTCCGTCACGACACATCAGCCCGCCAAGTGACCGATCGGGCTCGGAACACCATCGTTCGAGACATGAACGAAGCCGATCCATTCTGGCGCCTCTCGACACCGCCCCGGTTCGGAGAGTGTGATTGCGATGACCAAGATGCGCCCAGATCCGAACTCCCGCAACGATATTCCCGCCCTGATGGCGTCGACGTCCGCGCGCAGTCACTGGGAGGTCCTCGGCGTGGACGTCACTGTCGGTGCGCCTCCAGGCAAAAACGACTGTCTGTCGATTTTTGCCGTCGATGTGTTGACTTTGCTTACAGTCAAGACCACGCTGATACCTGTCGAGCGGGACCGTTGCTCGAGCAGAACTGAAGGAGTGACCGATGTCGAGCTACATGGGTGAGCAGTCCTCGACGATGCGAGGCCGGCAGGCCACAGAGGTATTCGCCGAACTCTTCGGTGGCGTGGTACAGGATCCGTTTCCGCTGTACAACGAATTGCGTGAGTTGGGTGACGGGATCCACTTCGTGGAGGCGCTTCAGGGTTTTATGGTCACCCGGTACGCCGACGTGCGTCGTATCGGCATCGATCACAAAACGTTCTCGAGTGAGGTCTTTTTCGGTCTTTCGCCGGGAATCCATAATGCGAGCGATCCGGAACACCTCAGGTTCATAGAGATCGCCTCTCGATTGTTCATGTTTTCGGATCCGCCAGTACACACTCGCATCCGCTCGACGTTTCGGCAGGCATTCACCCCCGACGCGGTGCAAGCCTGGAGACCGATGATCGAGCGGGCCACCATCGAACTGCTGGCCGAGTTCGAACCCGGCCAGGAAATCGACATCATGCCGCATCTGGCTGCCGCGGTGCCGGTTGCCGTTATTGCCGCCATTCTGGGTGTGCCCCGCGAGATGTGGTCGAAGTTTCGGGAGTGGTCCTTCGCCTACGCGTCGACATTCGACCCGCTGGTCCAGAGCGAACGACGTGACTCAGCGATCCGGACGAGTCTGGAGTTGTTCGACTTCCTCGGAGATTTGGCCGAACAGCGTCGCGTGCATCCTGCCGACGACATGATCACAACGCTGGTGCAGACCGAAACCATAGACGGTGATCATCTCGGTGTTTCCGAGTTGATCGCACAGGTGGCATTGCTCCTGATCGCAGGAAATGAGACCACGACGAATCTCATCGGCAACGGACTCACACTGCTGTTCGGCCATCCAGATGTGCTGGCGGAAGTCACCGCCGACCCTGCACTGCTGCCGTCGGTGGTCGAGGAGATGCTTCGCTTCGATCCACCCTTACATCTGACGGGTCGCCGGGTCACCCGCGATGTGGTGCTGGGTGAACACACACTGATGGAAGGCACGTTCGTCTTGCCGTGCATCGCGGCGGCCAACCACGACCCTCGCGCGTTCGAATCGCCTGAGGTGTTCAACGTCAGCCGCCAAAACACCAAGCACCTTGCCTTCTTTCAAGGCATCCACTTCTGCGTGGGCGCTCCACTGGCTCGCATGGAAGGCGCTGTCATCTTCAAGGAGTTGCTGCGCCGATTTCCCGATATCGGACCCGGGTCGCAGCCTGCCGTACGCCGGACGACCAACGCGGTGTCCCGCGGATGGGAAACACGGCCGGTGCGATTATGAGCGGGATCGAGATCGTGGTCCACTCCGAGCGCTGCATGGGCAGCGGACGTTGCCGCCTGGCAGCCCCAAGTGTGTTCGGCACCGGGGATGACGGCTGGGTGGCCCTTATCGACCGCCACCCTCCGAACTCCGCTGTAGATGCCCTGATACAGGCGCGCGACGACTGTCCCGTCGCCGCAATCGAGGTTCTCGACGAACACGGACAGTCGCTGGCGTGATGCATGCCGGACACTTACGGAATCCTAGAAAGAATCGAAATGCGTTGGGTGACATACATTTCCAGCACTGGCCCCAGGGTCGGGTTGTTGGACGGCAACCTTGTACTCGGTGTCGAGGACGGCCATTCCATGCTCGAGTTGATCCACGACGGCTTGGACACCATGACCGACCTCGCGAGTCACCTCCGCAATTCGCCTGCCGAGGTCGTCGCCTTCGCCGATGCCACGCTGATGGCTCCGATACCAGTACCGCCGTCGATTCGTGACGCCCTGTGCTTTCTCGACCACGCGCGCGGCTGCATGCGTGCCACGGGCCGCACCGACCAATTGCCGGAAGTGTGGTCGCAGATTCCCGCTTTCTATTTCGCTAATCCTGCCTGCGTAGTCGGGCCGTACGACGACGTCCCGATCAGCCCGGGGTCGACGGCGTTCGACCTCGAATTGGAGGTCGGTGCCGTCATCGGGCGCGCGGGCAGGGATGTGGCACCAGACGAAGCGGACAACCACATCATCGGCTACACCTTGTATTGCGACTGGAGTGCCCGTGACCTGCAACTGCAGGAGATGCAACTCGGCATCGGTCAGGGCAAGGGCAAGGACTCGGCAATCACATTGGGCCCGTGGCTGATTACGGTCGATGAGCTCGAGCAGTATCGCAGCCACGGCCGGGTCGCACTCGAAATCGGGGCAAGTATCAACGGCCGCGAAATTGCCACCGGCTCACTACGGGACATGGATTGGTCTTTCGCAGAAGTGATTTCCTACGTCTCACGTGGCACCAACCTTGTACCGGGGGACGTGATCGGGTCGGGAACAGTACCTGGTGGTTGCCTGCTGGAACGCTTCGATAGCACAAAGCCCGCCGATGAACCGCAATGGCTGAAACCGGGCGACATCGTCTCACTATATGGCGAGGAACTCGGACACACGCGACAGGTCATCCGTCCACCAGCCGTCGTGCACCGACTGCGCACTGGCTATTGAATCGAACGAAGAAGACGAACGTGATTGCCTATACTAAAGGCCTACATTCTGTCGCCGACGGTGTCTGGGCCTGGCTGGCGCCAGATGGAAGCTGGGGCCGCAGCAACGCCGGGCTTATCGAAGGGGACGGCGCGAGCTTCCTCGTCGACACCTTGTTCGATCTCACGCTGACAGCCGAAATGCTGGACGCGATGGCGCAGACCATAAGTCGCAGCCCACTGACTGCCGCGCTGAACACCCATGCCAATGGCGACCACTGTTATGGCAATCAGCTACTCGGGCCAAACGTCCACATTCACGCGGCGCCCGAAGCGAGCCACGAAATGCACGAAGTCCCACCGGCAATGGTGGCACAATTAGTCGCTGCCGACCTTGGTCCGGTCCTGACTCCCTACTTCCGCCACTGCTTCGGCGCGTTCGAATTCAACGGAATCCAACCGCGATACCCCGACATACCAGTGACCGGGGATTCGGTCGTCGAGGTGGGTCGTCGCGAGGTCCACCTCGTACCGATGGGTCCCGCTCATACACATGGGGACGTGGTCGCCTACGTCCCCGACTGTCACGTGCTCTTCGCCGGAGACCTGCTGTTCATCGACGGAACACCGATCAGCTGGGCAGGCGACATCGAGAGCTGGATTGAAGCGTGCGACACCATGATCGGCTGGAATCCAGTCATCGTGGTGCCCGGACACGGGCCGGTCACCGACGTAACCGGCATCGCCGATGTCCGCGATTATCTCGTGCACGTCCACACCGAGATCGCCAACGCGATCGCCATGGGACGTCCCTGGCTGGAGGCCGCCAATCAGATAGATCTCGGCCGATTCGCCTGGCTTCCCGACGCGGAACGCATCGTGGTCACCACCTATCAGGCCTATCGGCACCTTCGCTGCGACACACCGGAAGTCGATCCCGGTGCGTTGTTCCTTCATATGGCGGAGTGGCGACATGCTCGCGGCTGTCACGGTGATCGAAGTCGAACAGAATAAGCCGAAATTGTCCGAGTAGCGGGCAATGTCCGATGAGGAATCAGATGGGAATTGTTATGTCCACAACAAGCACAGCAGGCGATCTCGAGCATGCACGAGAATCCGAGACCGCCTCTCAATGGTTCAGCCGGGCGTGGCAGCGTCAGCTCACCCGGTATCCGGCTGACGCGCAGCGATATCTTTATCTCGGTATTACGGTGGTGGCGACGGTCGTCCTGTACTACGAGTTGTACGTGCAGGGAGCGGTCGCGACCGAAATCATCAGCTACTACCGGATGACCTTCACACAATTCGTCGTGATCTTCATCGCCGCACTCAGCGCCGGCGCTCTCGCCTCGATCGCGGCTGGCGTCGCAGATCGGTGGGGTCGTGCGAATATCATGGTGATCGGGCTATTCCTGAGCAGCGTGATGGTGCTATTTGTCCTGCCGCACACTACCAACAAGACGGAATATCTCGTCGCATTCGCGGTGCTGGCCGCCGTGGAAGGCGTGACATTGGTGGTGACGCCTGCTCTCGTTCGTGATTTCTCGCCGCAGCTCGGGCGAGCGTCTGCAATGGGTTTCTGGATCCTCGGCCCGGTGCTGGGTAGTTTGACCGTCACCGAGGTGTCCAGCAACACTCTCGCGTCGCATCCGGACTGGCGGTTCCAATACTACATTTGCGGCATTGTCGGAATCATCGTTGCGGCAATCGCCTTCATCGGAATGCGGGAGCTGTCGCCCGGTTTGCGCAACCAGCTGATGGTAAGCACGAAAGATCGTGCCCTTGTGGAGGCGCGGGCGGCGGGAATCGATCGGGACGAAGCCCTGACGGGCAACTGGCGCCAGATACTCAAGCTCGACATCCTCGCACCAGCACTGGGATTCAGCCTGTTCATGGTCTTGTACCTCGTCCTTGTCGGCTACATCGTGGTGTACTTCGCGACCGTCTTCGGCTATTCCGCCGCACGCGCAAACGCACTCGGCAACTGGTACTGGCTCACCAACGCGATCGCACTGGTGATCGCAGGCTTCGCCTCTGACAAGCTGCGGGTCCGGAAGCCGTTCATGCTGCTCGGAACCATCATCGCACTGGTCGGCACGGGTTTCTTCGCTGCCATGGCCACCGAGTCGAACACGTCCTACTACACATTCGCGCTGGTGCTCGCCGTGATCGCATTCGGCAGCGCCATGATCTTCGCCACGTGGCTAGCCGCCTACACCGAGACCGTCGAAGCACACAGCCCGGCTGCTACGGCCAAGGGAATGGCAGTATTCAGCGCTTTGCTCCGTGTGATCTACGTTGGTGCGCTCATTGCGTTCATCTTCGCGATGCCCGCCACTTCCACACTGGTGGATCAGGGCCCGCGGACTGCTGAGATCGTCGCGGCCTACCCGGAGCAGATCACGACCGTGACCGCCGTATCCCCAGCTACCCTGGCTGCACTGCAACAGAATCCGGCCGATCAAACCGCGGGCGCCGAAGCTGTGCAGCAACTGATCAAGGCGCGTCTCGCGGCCGATCCGCAGGCGGCGCTAGATCGGCTGAAACAACTGGGTACCCAGCCGATCCCGGCCGCTGACCAGGAATATCTCGCCTCCCACGTCCCAGGTCTGCAGCAAGCGCAGAAGGACAGTCCGCACCAGTGGCAGCGGTGGTGGTGGATCTGCTTCGCGTGTGAGGCGATATTCCTTCCGACCCTGATGGTCATGCGAGGGCGTTGGAACCCGGCACGAGCCCGCGTGGACGCAGAAGAACACGAGGCAAAGATTCAGCACGATCTGGCGAAGCTGCAACCCTCATAATTTACCAGTCGAATTCCGGCTTCGCCGGATCAAGACAATCTAGTGTCACCGGCGCGGATCATCCATGTGTCCGGACCGGTCGTCCGATTAATAGCTTCGACCTGCATCGACAACGAACCAGCAGATCGTGCGGTTGACGCAGAATCCGGCAGGTCATTAGCGTCAATTAAGTGACGATTCGACCGATTCGCACAACGCTCACATCATTTCAGCGTCTGCCCCCCATGATCTTGGGGGGCAGACGTACGCAGACGCCCTCGTCATCAGGGCGTGGCGTTCGGCCCGCAGGGAGTGAATTCAGGTGTTCGGGAAATTAGCTAGCACGATTGTCGTTGCCGTTGGCGCAGTGATGGGTGCCGCGGCGCCTGCGGTTGCGGGGGTCAACATTGGTCATTGCGATCACTATCGAGTTGATTGCATAAGGATGCTGGAGCAGCAGAATCCAAGACTGTGGACCAAAGTCGCCTGCGAAACTGTAGTTACCGATGCCGACGGCAAATTTATGGATGGCTATAACTGCTCGCTGTATCCATAAATAGCTTCGACAGCAGTACACGGGTGGAGGGGGTAGGCCCTTCCATAACAAGGAAGGAAGGAAGTGAGGATTATGCGTGTTACCTCGTCCGTAGCGGGCGCCTTGATCGGCGGCCTGCTGACAGGCGGTCTGGTTCTGTCCGCACCAGCCGCCCAAGCCGACGGATACCGAGTTGGAGTTGACATTCAGGGGCAAATTTGCCAGCATTGGGGCGAAACGGGGCCTTACTATATCTATCAGCTCGGTACCAATGGCCACTGGTATAGAAGGAACTATACGTGCTCGAACTATAATACGTGGGTGTCGTTCGCCGGCGACCAGGACCTCGGCACCTCGCCTCCCGCTTGATAAATGAGATTGCCGCGTCACGTTCGAAGAGTGACGCGGCAATCCCATTCCTATGGTCGGCTTTACGACTTATCCGGGGGGTATAAAGCAGGTGTCGTCTTTGTAGATTTGCTTCCCATCGCTGTAAAAGTTCGCGCAGATCGTTGTCGGATGTTCGATGCTGAGCGGCCAAAACCAATCGGTCTGGGGACCCCAAAACTTATCCGGTTGTTCCCTCCCTTCGTGGGCGCCAGGGGGAATCCAGACCTCGAAATGACCTTTGGCGCCTTCGCTTGAGAGCCGCGCCCGCACCCTAATTATCGGCCCGTTGCACGTCTCCGATAGGACTTCCATTGCCACAACGGGACTGCCGTGTGCGAGCGCCGGGCAGAGGTTGCTTGGCGACTTGGCCTGTGCAGGCGTAGCCGCGGTAAGTACGCCTACCATCCCCGCAGCTGCCAGAGCTGCGGCAACTGTTCGTCTTGACATTCGATATCCTTCTGCGGCCTGACGGCCATAAATAGTAGACGCTGTGACCATTGCTCGGGTCATGACCTGAGCAATCACCGTCTGGTTTGTGGACACGCTGCCCGACTAGCCTGTTGTGTGGGTCGAACGTGAGCAACGCGCATAGTAACGTCCTGATGAGCAGTAGGCCCGGCGGCTTCGCGCTCGGTGGCCGAGAGAGACAGTGTGAAAAAGATCGATAGTTGGCCCCACCTCTCGGCGGCAGCTGGTCGAAGCGTTTCGAGGATTGATAAGTTGGCCCTGACGCCGGCCGTTAGTTGGCCCCGTTGAGCATTGAGTGGTTGCTATAGATGGCGGCGGGAGTTCCGGGAACAAGCGCTTCATATTTTGATCGACTGGCTGGAGACACTTCCGCGGCCGTCGCCGTAGTGGAAGGTCGTCACGTACGAACCGTGCGGCAGCGAAACTGATGGCACGCTGACCTCCCATCCCTCGTGAGTGCCGTAGCACCCGCCGGGGTCCGTCGGGCAGATCTCGATCCACATGATGGTATTGCCGTTTTCCGTATGACCGTTGCCGACAAGGTTTCCTCCCGAGCGCGTGATGCACGCCCAGAAGTTTTTGTCCGAGCCGAGGAGGCCACTCTGGTAGCTGGCGCAGTTGTCGTCGTTCGCGGAGGCGGGGGAAGCGAGGGCCGTGGTGACGAGGCCACTACTGATCGCTGTGGCGGCGATTGTGGCGGCGATCAGGGTGGAGATCCGGCGTCGAGTCTTCGATTCCATCGCTACTCTGATGGGCCACCTATCAATCTTTGTCACAGACTGGAGTCTGAATACAGACACGATAATTCCTAACTGATTCGTCACGATACGATTTCAGATTTCATCCACGAAGGAACCTCAAAATTGACAGTCGTCTTCTCCAGACTCCTCTCTTGGCCGACATCGATGGCCAGGGCGAAGTCTTCACAACCGTTCACCTCCGCAAAGAAGGCGATGTGTGAAGCCGGTGGTGCCGGATAGCCGCTAATCCGTAGCTGTGGTTGTTGATTCCGTCGGCATCGGATATGATGAGCCTTCCGCGTCGGAGTGCGGCGTGTGTACAAGACATCGGCGTCTTCGCGGCCCATTCGAGATAGATCTGCTTTCCGGTCGCAGCGGCCATGTCGAGTAGCAGTTCGATGGCCCCGTTCATCCCGGCGGATTTCCCAGTTGCTATCAGATAAATCGGCTAGTTTCTCCAAAACCTGGCCGCATAGTAATTTTCCGCGCTACTAGCTGACATTCGAGAAATTCCTTCCCGATCCGAACATACTTACGAGACTTGAGGGTATGACATGTCGGATTCCGCATCAACCTCACTCACCGCCGTTTTCGTTGTCAACGCGGGTCGAAGCCACTGATCGGCTGTCCGCTCCGGACATATCGATGATTTGCACAGATATTCGGTGACGATTTCGTCGGTGATGTCGGCATGCCCGAGCGCGGTGTCGGAGCCTCGGCTATCTCGCCGTCGACAACCTCCTCATATGCGGCGATCTGCAGTCCTCCTCGCCACTGCTCACGAAACAACCATCCGAGTTCACGCTCCACCGCGAGCCTGGAACGCGTGACACCAAGTCGTCCGTCATCGTGGGCGGCGCGATAGCGCTAATGCTGGGCCTGCGGAAGGTCGCGACGGGGCTCGATCCGAAAGCTGATGGATATGCAACGGTGGCCTTCAGTGCGTTCCCGGCCCCACCCCAGCCGGGAGCGGGAACGCACCGTTCCGGGCTACCGCGCTACGGGGTAGTCAGCAACTACGTAACCCGTGCCGTTACCAAGGTCGATGCACTGGTACTCGGGAGAATTCGCAGTCGAACCGATCTGGTGCGCATCAGCCTGGTCCTGCTTGGCTTCGGCCTGGCACGTTCCGATGGGCGTGATCGGCCCCTCATAGGAGTGGGCGTTGGCCGTACCGTTGACGCCAATCGCGATCCCTACAGCCGCGGCTGTGCCGATCAGGCATCTCAGGACTGTTCGTTTGTTGTTCACAACGCTCTCTTCGCATGTTATGGGCAGCCGATTAGCCGCCGATTCAACTCTCCGACCCCATGAGCTGCGGCCTGAGCTTCCAACCGGCATTACATGCCGTCACTACTTCCGACGCCACCGCACGGCTAAAGGTTCCACAAAAACGCGGGATTTTTGGATCAATGCAGGTCATGACTATTGATCGGATGTCCGTTCCGGACACGTGGATCAGCGTTGCTTCATGTTGCTCGATATAAGTCCATACGAGCCGGGATACTGGTCGGGCCGCCCGCTTCGTGCCAAGGTAATCCGCGCGAAGCGGGCGTGCCCAGGAGGCTGCTACATATCGTCGGATTTGATGCCGAAGCGGCGTCGGATCGGGAACGAGGCCAGGTAGCCGAGAACCAAGGCGGCGCCGATGATCCCGGTACCGATCAGCGCGACATTGCGGGCCCGGTTGTCCGCTGGCGACGTCGGTGCGGGCACCGGCAGCTGGGCGCTTCTGGCCGGGCTCGGCCGTTTGGGCGACAGCGGCGCGCTGCTCACCTCATCGGTCAGCGCCGCAACCGGATCGACCGCGCCGTAGCCGATATACGGACTCCATCCCTCGGCGGGCGCATGTGCGGTGGCCTGCAACCGCTTGACCACATCCAGCGCGCTCATCTCCGGAAAGCGGGCACGCACGAGCGCGACGACACCGGATACCAATGGCGTCGCGAAGCTGGTCCCGCTCATCGCCTGTTGCTGCCCTTGCTGACTCACGGTGCCGGTGGCGGTGCCGGTCCCGCGTGGATCGAGCGAGACCATATTCTCGCCCGGCGCGGCCACACTCACCCACGGGCCCGGCACGGTGAACTTCGACGGTGCGCCGTTGGCATCGATCGAGCCGACCGAGAGCACGTAATCGTCCCAGCGGGCCGGGCTCACATTGACCTTGACATTGCTCCACGGATCGGCGGACGGGTTGAGCGGATCGATGATCTGCTGCTCGGTCTTACAGGAGCCGTCCTGGTTTCCGGCGGCGACGACCACGACCACGTTCTTCTCCAGCGTCGCGTATCGCACTGCCGCACCGATGGATCCGTCGACGTCATTGGACGAGCCGCACCACACCTCGGAGATATTGATGACGCTGACGTTCGCATCGGCCGCGCGCCGGATCGCCGAGGCCATGGTGGCCAGATTGCCGTAGCCCTCGGGCAGATCGTCGGGATTGCGCTCCCTGGACCTGCCCTCTTTCTGGTACATCCTGCTGGTCTGGCGGATCGTCATGATGCGCGCTTCCGGCGCGACACCCGAAAACCCCTGCCCGTCAACCTTCGACGCGGCGATCAGGCCAGCGACGAAAGTGCCGTGCCCATCGCAGTCCTCGGTGCCGTCCCCCGAGTTGGCCACGAAGTCGCCACCGGCGATCAGTCCGGGCAAGCGAGGATGCCGTGCGACGCCGGTGTCGATGACCGCGATCGTTTGGCCCTCGCCCTTGGAGAACCGCCACGCGCTGTCCAGATCGAGTGAGCGCTGGGCGGTGGGGGTCGTCGCGCCCTCACCACCGGATACGGTGTTGGAACAATCGGAATTCGCTGGCCGCTCGGTCTTTTCGGGCGGCGCCGCCGGATCACCGGCAGGAAGTAGACCCGGGTTCACGGTGGGCGGGTGATCCGCGGACGCGGCGCCGGCGCCGAGCCCCAACGACGCCCTCAGGCCGAGCGCTATGGCTGACAAAGGACCGCCGAGCGTCGACACAAGTTGCGATTGGCGGCTGTCGCTCACCAAAACACAGCGGTTCGCCGCTAGCCCGTGTTTTGAAAGTGGTTCGGGTTGAGTGGTGCCGTGTAGCGGCGCCTCTCAACTGGTAAGGCGGAAGGTGTTGCCTGCGTTGGCGTGTCGATGACCTGATGAGGCGAGGTCTCCGGTAGAAGGTTCAGCGACCAAGCGGATCCAGCACTACCGGAGACCTCGTGACCAGCGTATCGGTGACGAGGCGAGCGGATCTGAGCGACGCCCAGTGGGCGCGGCTCGAGCCGCTGCTGCCTCGTGGCAAGAAGGCGGGCCGCCCGCCGAAATGGACGAAACGGCAGCTCATCGACGGGATCCGATGGCGCACCCGATACGGGAAACCCTGGCGGGACGTGCCCGAGTGCTACGGGCGCTGGCAGACCGTGTACGGGTTGTTCCGCCGCTGGCAGCGTGCCGGGGTGTGGGCGCTGATCTGGAAGATGCTGCAAGCCTTCGCCGATGCCGCCGGCCGCATCGAGTGGCAGGTGAGCGTGGACTCCACCATCGCCCGCGCGCACCGCCAGGCCGCCGGGGCCCGACACGACGGCCACACCCAGGCCGAGCCACCCGGCGGGGTCGATACCGAGCCCGCCGACCACGGGCTCGGCCGTTCCCGCGGCGGCTGGACCACCAAAACACACTTGGCCACCGAGCAGGGCCGCAAGGTGCTCTCGATCGTGATCACCGCCGGTCAGCGCGGTGACAGCCCGCAATTCACCGCCGTACTCGATGGCATCGCGGTGCCCGTCTCGGGAACCGATGCCCGCGTACCCGCCCGGAGCGGGTGCGTGCCGACAAGGCTCACAGCTCCCGCGCCAACCGCGCGCACCTGCGTCGACGCGGGATCAAAGCCACCATCCCGATCAAGGCCGACCAGGCCGCCAACCGCAAGAACAAGGGCTCCGCTGGTGGACGGCCACCAGCGTTCGACGCCGAGGATTACAAGCAACGTCACACCGTGGAGTGCGGTATCGGGCAGTTGAAGGAAAACCGTGCCATGGCAACCAGATTCGACCAACTCGCCTTCCGCTACCTCGCCACCGTCCATATCGCCGCCATCAACCAGCGGCTACGACACGGGTGAGGGTGGGCGCCCGCCCTCACCCACTTTCAAAACACGGGCTAGTAGCGGCATTATGGCTACATAGTCGGAGACATTCCTTGCATGACGACGGACCGTCACGCCATGTCCTCCACGCAGGCCTGAAGGCAGCTACCATAGTGCGTTCCAGAGTGGTCGAAGTACAAGGCAGCGATCTTCAACTCGGATGAAATCCGAGCTCACCGCACCGAATTCGTCGTCCGCACCGGACAGACGTCCGATACTTAAGCCAAGGACGCGGGCACACTCAGGCGACTCCTATTCCGCGATCCTCTCGATAATAGTCCGGCCGATCCGCCGAATCACAGTCGGGGAGGTTACGTTCAACTTCGTGCCAGATCTGCGATGCCGAGCGACTGTTTCTTACCGGCCCATTCGCCAGGACCTGCGAATGTCATGAGGTCAGGTAGCGAATGTACCGGTCCGGGTCGGCGAGAAAGTCGCGGGTGAGGCGGACAGGCATCGCCTCGTCGTAGGTCACGGTGGCGATCTCGCCGCCGTCGTCGATTTGGTAGATCGTCGCGTCCGGCAGGGCCAGAAGCATGGGCGAGTGTGTCGATACGAGGATCTGGCAGTCCTGGGCGACGAGGTCCGAGAGTCTGGCGAGTACCGCCATGCAGCCGCGCGGGGACAGCGCCGCTTCCGGCTCGTCGAGCAGGTAGAAGCCGCGTGGGCCGAATCGGTGGCTGAGGAGGTCGACGAAGGATTCGCCGTGGGAGCGTTCGTGTGGCGACACCCCACCGAACACGGCGATCTGGTCGGGGCCGATCCGTTCGGTCTCAGTCGCGACGTTGTAGTAGGACTCCGCGCGGAGGAAGAACCGGCTGCGGGGCTTGCGGGTGCCCCATCGGAGGGTGAGGTGGTCGCCCAGTATGGACTCCGTTGCGCGGGTGGCGAACCGGTAGTTCTGGGAGCCGCCCTCCGGGTTGAGTTCCGCGGCCACCGCGATGGCTTCCATGAGGGTCGATTTGCCGCTGCCGTTCTCGCCGACCAGGAACGTCACCCCCGACGGGATCACCAGCCCGCCGACCCGGTCCAGGTGGCGCACCACGGGCAGGTCGAACGGGTAACCGTCGGTGTGGGCGTCGGAGGAGAGACGGATCTCCCGCAGATAGCTCCCCACTGCGTCGGCGCGGCTCACTGTGTCATTCGTGACACCCGGCACGATCCCGCAGTGGTCGGGTCGTCGTCGGCCGCCACGGCACCGGTGCCGACGAGTGCGATGAGCCGTTGTTGCAAAACGTAATCGGGCAACGGAAACGACTGGGCGGCCATGGTTGCGGCGACGACCGCCCCCATAGGGGTCGATGTGGTCGGGGTGTCGTCCAGCAGGGCGGTGTCGAAGTGGTCGACGGCGTGGACACCAGGCCCGCCGCGGTGAGCACCCGCAGCGGCGCGTTCTCGGCGCGCAGCGTCAGCCACCGCTCGACCAGGTGGCGCGGTTCGGTGTCGGTGATCGGTCGCTCGGTCCCTAGCATCGGGCCGATGCGTGCCGGGGGCAGGGCGACGCGCGGCGCGGGTGGGCCGTCGGCCTCGCCGGGGGCGATCACACGGAACGGGCGTGATCCGATCCGGTCGGCGAAGAAATGCAGGAACGCCAGCTCCCCGGCGGCGAGGCGGCCGACCCACACGACCAGGCGGGCATCATTCCCGGCCGTATCCAGCCGGTCCCACAGACCCCCAAGGTCTGTGCCGTCCTGTTCGTGCAGGTAACGCCGGCCGAAATCGCCGGGGAGAGTCGCCCACCAGGTCCGCCGAGCGGCGGACGACGGGTCGATACCGCCGCAGCTAAGATCATCAAGAAACGCCAGCACGTCGCTGCTGGTGCCGTCGGCGGAACGGTGCGCGGCGCGGGTCGAGGCCGCCAACCCGGCATTGGGAGCAATGTGCAGAGTATCCATGACCTCTCCGAATCGTGCCCCGGTGACCGGGGTGGCTAGTCTCGGCCATTCATGCCGGTTGAGCTGATGACCGCCTTGGAATGATGAAAGGTGCTCCGAGCTGCGATGATTCGACTTGTCTAGAGTGGAATCGGCAGCATCGAGGAGCACCGTTCTGGTGAGGCAGTCTACTTCACGGTACCCGTCGCGGAAAGTTGACAGGGATGGTTCGGGTTTGGTGTTGCAGGGTGGGGCTGTGGCGTTGCTGCGCACTGCGGAGACGGTCGGGTTGGATCGGGCGTTGTGTCGCAGGTGCTGGCACCGTGGCGGAACCCCTCGCGACGCATGATCCGGGGAAGATCCTGCTGGATCTGGCGGTGATGGTCGCGATCGGCGGGGACTGCGCCGCCGATCGCGCGTTGCTGCGCGGTGAACCGGACGTGTTCGGGCTGGCCGCGTCGGACCAGACGGTGTCGCGGCTGGTCACGACACTGACTGTGGATGCACCGAAAGTGTTGTCCGCCATCGGTTCTGCCCGCGCGACCGCTCGCGCGACCGCCTGGCTGCGGGCTCGTGATCGGGCGCCGGGTAACGCGATCGCCGCCACCGATCCGCTGGTCATCGATCTGGATGCCACCCTGCTCGACACCCACTCCACAAGCAGCACGCCGCACCGACATCCAAGAAAGGCTATGGCTTCCACCCGTTGCTGGCGTGCGCCGACCACGGTGCCGACGGGACCGGGGAGCCGCTCGCCGAGCTGCTAGCCGGTTGCAGTAGTTCGCGATTCCATGCGTTGTCGCCGGGTTGTGGATCGGCGTGTGTACCGTCTCGGCCGGGGCGGGGGTCAGTTTGGTGGCGCCCACACCCAACTGTCGGTTGGCTGTTGAGGATTTGTCGTATGGGCTGCCGAACACGCGAGTGTTC
Organism: Nocardia sp. CA-107356; assembly: GCF_050946365.1. Taxonomy (NCBI): domain Bacteria; kingdom Bacillati; phylum Actinomycetota; class Actinomycetes; order Mycobacteriales; family Nocardiaceae; genus Nocardia; species Nocardia sp. CA-107356. The sequence continues at coordinate 3,764,571 of NZ_CP191992.1, forward strand.
TCGTCTGCGTCCGGGGACAACCACAGGCCTTTGCTGTGTCCGGCTTCGCCGTTGGGATACGGGCCCCAGACCCGCTCGGCGGGCGCGCAATTTCTTCACGCCACGGAGTTCGGCTCGGTGGCGCTGTCCGGTTCGGATGCCAAATTTCCTGCTCCGGCCTCGACTTTCGACACGATATCAATCCTCTGGGTCTTGTCTGCCTTGGATCAACGAAGCAAGCTCAATGGGCGACAGTGATGACATGGGCGATTCAGCAGGCTTCCGCTGGGGTGCGAAGAAATAGGCGCAGGTCGGATTCGGCCGGATGCCGCCAACGTCCCAGCAGAGGAAAGTCGGCCGCCGAGTAGAAACCTTGACGGCCGCTGAGGCAGAAGCAGCAGGAAAACGGGGGTGCCCGAAATGACCACAACTCAGCCCTTACTCGGTACGGCAACACCATTGTGCGGAATTCCGCATACCGAGGACGGATTAGATATGCCGTACGCCCACCTGTACGAGCTGTCTCCGCCCATGAATGTGCGCACTACTATCGTTGTTGTCGCCAGCACCGGGGTGTACGAAGCGAATTTGGATGGGTCCGTGCATGACTTCTTCAAGTGTCTGTACGAGCGTCCGGCCGTCGACACTCCAGCGAATGCCCTCCGCGCCATCGGCTACGAGCTGGTCCGGGGGACTGATGGGGCTGATCGCTTGTCCGGTTCGGACGCCGGATTTGTCGGTTCGACCTCGGCTTTCGACGCAATCTCGATTCCCTAGACCTTGTCTGTCCCCGGTCGACCGAACATGCTGAATCTGTTCTGATGGGTGCCATGACTCAGGCGAGCATCCAAAGTAGCTGAGCACATTGGGTCAATGAAAGGAAAAACCGAGATGTCCACAGCGTCGGCATCCGAAGTTTGAAGGTGGTGCCGCAGCCGCAAGCCTCGAGCCTCCGGATGGCTCGGAAGTCGTGGTTGTTCCCGACGAGGTCCGTGCGGTGGGTCGCTACGCCTTCGAGCTTGCCCAGACGCTGCGTTCGGCGTTGGATTCGGCTCGACACAGGCAGGGCGGCCTCTCACTGAGACGGCCCGATTTCCTCAGAACCCGCAACCTATGTCCGAATTCCGCAACCAGGTCCGCAAACTACTTCCGGAAACCGCAACCTATCCACGGACAGGACCAACTTGGGCCGCGTTCATTGGCAGAACACATACGGTGTGTCGCGGAAGACAGCCCACCACTGGTCAGCGATATGACCATGATGCACCAGCGCTGACACCGGACAGCATAACCGGTAGCGGGGGCAGATTCGGTTCGGTACGCTGCGGGTGGTCTGTGTCTGCAATATGACTCAAAGCGGCGTTGAAGGGGACGGTGGAGTGCATGATTTTGCACAAGACCTCTGGGGGAGAGTTTACCCGGTGTCAGTGATGCTTGCCAACTTGGGCAACGGTGCGTACCGGAAAATTATCTAGGAGGTCGACTGATGACTCGATTCGTTACGCCGCGTGTGGGGTCGATCAATCGGTCCGATAACCGACGGGAGTGGACTCAATGGGTGGGGTAGAAGACTGGAATGGACTGAGCGCGGGACTGGTTTCCTTTAACCCGGATATCGCTCAACGGATAATCGTCCTGTGTGGAGAACTGCGCCATGCGCTGCAGCAAGTCTCTGACAATCACGATACTCTTGCCGGAATTCCGGATTTCAGCTGCCATAGGTCGGGCCCCGAGTTGGCTACCAGATTAAATCGAGAAGCCGACAGCCTACGAGATGTGGTATCGCAGCATGTCGGTATCGTGACCGCTATGACTCGTGCCTTCGCGAAGGCCAGGAACGAGCTGGTAGGTACTGAGCAAGACATGAGCAACTTGTTCAAAAGGGTCAACAGTACACGCTCACTTCCGAACTTCCAGCCCGGGAGCGTGGACTTCCCCGATTGGGGCCCCTCCAGAGAAGGGAAAGATCAAGACGGTTGGTTCGGCGGCCGTATGCGATTTTCACACCATCGAGTTAATGGGGTGCATTGGACTGATGTCGGGGCCGCAATTAGGGTCGGCTATGGGCTCGAGAAGAAACAAGATTACTACGACGACCTCTTAGGAACCGACCTGGCCAAAAAGGTAGCCCGCATCTCAGGGGTTCAGAATGTCGATCCGGGTTTGAGTCCGATTCCAGGCGAAAGCCTCAATTTTGATATGTTCCACCAACACCGTCAATTCATCGAGACTAGCAATGCAGTTGCTAAGATCAAAGATCGGGCGCGGGCATGGGCCGGGGCTGCTAACTTGTCGCGTGATGCATTCGATAAGTTCAACAGAGAGTCTGGCTCGCTCATTAACGGGGAAGGCTACAGGGATAGATGGGCAGGTGAGTCGGCGACAGCTGCGAAGAATGCCATTTCAAGCTACGGCCGAACGTTGAGCGGACTGACGGATCGAATGAACGAGATGAGCACTGTACTAGCATTTGGTGCAGAGTTCCTGGGGAAACTCAATCCCGAGCTGCCCGGGGCGACGGCAGCCGGTTTGGCTAAGGAAACATATCCGGATTGCGTGCACCAGGCAGAGAAGATTCACGCCGAAATCTGGAACAAACATTATGGCACAAGTTATGTGTTACTCGTGGGTCACATCCCGGTTCTCCCCGCGCCGGAAAATCCGATAGCCTCGGTCGATCCGCTAAAACTGAATCCTGGCCAGCAAGACCCGCAAAAGTCTCTGGAAGCTCAGCAGCGGGCCTTGAAGGCACAAGCTAACCCGATAGCGTCGGTCGATCCGCTAAAACTGAATCCTGGCCAGCAAGACCCGCAAAAGTCTCTGGAAGCTCTGGAAGCGAAGAAGGTACAAGCTAATCCGCTGGTCGCGGATGCAGCCGAGAGCCGTGGTAACGGTCAAGTCGCGCAACCGGCCCAACAAGTGGCGAGCCTACTCTCTAAGGCTGCAGAGCAGGGTATGAGTGCAGCGAAACAAGCCGTGCAGCAGGGAACGAAGACCACACAGCAAGCTGCTCAGTTAGCCGCACTGCAGGCGCCGGAGCTGGGGGCAGCACCGATTATGGGTATGGGTCCCGGGGCATCGTCTGGTTCACTTGGTAGCGCTGGTTCACTTGGTAGCGCTGGTTCGGGCATCGGCACGGGGGTTTCCAGTAGCCCATCGGCTGCTCTTGCGCGTGACGCCGGGCAGTCGCGGCTTTTTCCGCGTGCTACAACCGTTGCAGCAGAAACTACCGGAACGTCCCGTGCGGGTTTGGCGACTACCACATCGAGTTCCTCCGGTATATCGAGTGGTACTGGCGGCATGGGTGGGATGAGTCCTGGAATGCAAGGGGTTGGGCAAGGTCAGGGCAAGGATCAGAAGCGGCCCGACTATCTCAAGTCTGCAGATAATCTCGAAGAAGTCCTCGGCAAAGCGCCGAAAGTGGTAAAGCCAGTTGTCGAGGCATGAGCCAGGTCTGGAAATTCACGGAGACGGAATTCTTTGTCCTGTGGAAGGATGCGACAAATGACATCCTGCCGGGTCCTTTTTCATTCCGCTCGGAATCCGAGTCGATGACAGAATTCGAGGATGAGATTCGGTCGACGCGGGAGCGCTTGTCGCATACGATGAACCGGGCAACCCGCGAGATTTTCGAAGCTATCGCAAATCCGGATTTGTATGTGCTGGTAACCGGCTGGAACGAGAAAGTGGCGTTGGATCCTGCCGCGCAGATACGCGTTCTTGCCAGCAGAAAGAGCATCAAAGGCTATAGCATTACTCAGCTGCCGGGGGATTCCTTCTGGCAGAGCAGTGGTTATATCGTTACTGAATGCGACCCCCTGAGGTTGGCTGATGAGGCGGTCCGCGCCTTGCCTGACACGCAAGTCGGCCAGCAGCGGGATTTCGAGCTGACGAACCACGCGGACTACGACTACGGCTACGGTGGATCGTCGGTGCAAGACACTTTTACCGAATCGCGGGAAGGCCGCTCCCACCGGTTTCTGCAGGAAGCTGCTAGTCGGGCCGGGAGAATTCGAGTCATTCAAGGGCGATCCGTTTTCGGACCGCGAGGATGTGCCCAGCATGAGCTGCGGTGGCGTGATCTCGACGGCGATGGTCGATATGTGATCACAGACGAGAAACCGCCAGCAGTCAGAGCTGTCGATGCCAAAAGGCTTACTGCGCTGATAAACACACGTATCGCAGCAGTAATTCGCTCGATTAAAGAAGAACGTGAATAGCCGCTGGGGCAACAGCTATGGCTGGTTGCCGGGGCAGCCGAAACGGCAGCCCATTAAAGCGTGTCTTACGTGGCCGGAGCGCCTACCTCGCCGACGCACATCTGTGTCGGGGAAGGGTGGCGTTGATCCCCGACTCAGGCATAGGAGGCGCTGTCCGGGCGGGCGGGGGTGCGCTTCCACATGTTATCGGTCATAACAGCGCTACCTCCCTTTCGGCGAACTGGCACCGACGGACAGCGAAATCGACAGGACGGATGCAGCCGGGGGCAGCGAAACACGTGCTCTCGCGCCTCACCCGGTCGGCTATTGCTGCGTGGCCGTAGAGCGAGGCTGTGTCGCAGCATTCCAACAACGAGCCGGTATCCGCTCGTTGACGTTGAGAACTGGCGTTCCGCGCAGTCATGCCACCGAGGGCAAGCATTAACCTCGATATTTCGCCGGGCCGCAAGCCCGGCGAAATATCGAGGCTAGATGCGCGCCGAAGTGTCCTCGAACCCCAGGCTCGCCTTTCCGAGCTCCTCGTACGTGGAGTCGTTCATCAAGCCGTGTTGCGCTCCCGCTATGGCGTCGCGCTGGCACCGCTCGAGTGGGTTGCCGGCGTACAACGACTTCGCCCCGCCGTAGCGGAAGATCGTTTCACAAATCTCCCTCGCGACCTCGGTCGCATGAATGGCCGCACACCTCAGCTCAATCTGTAGGCGGTGATCCTTCAACTCATCGTCCTGGGCCGCCTCCCACACGGTCTGGGTGACCGCCCGCAGATGGTTGCGTGCAGCGGCCAGGTTGGTCTCACACCGTCCGAGGTCGAACTGGAACTTTCCGCGGGTCGCGATTCGCTGCGGCTTCTGTGTACCCCGGGCTTTGGTCTTCATCAGTTCGGTGCCCTGGGCAAGAGCGCTGCGGGCGACCCCAAGGGCCCACCCCCCGTGCTCCATCATGGAGAAGCCGGGGAGGCCGATCCGGTACATCGCTCCACCGTGTGTCGCCGGAGCGGAGTAGTCGAGTGTGTGCCGCGTCGGAACGAACAAGTCGTTGACGGAATAGTCCTGGCTTCCGGTGCCCCGGAGCCCGTTCACGTTCCAGTTGTCGTGCAACGTCACGTCGTCGAGATTGAAGAGGCAAGCAAGAACCCGCGGCCGGTCTTCACCGTCCACGATGCACATTCCCGCGATCCGTTCCGCGTGTGCGCTGCCGCTCCCGAACTGCCACCGCCCGGTCACGCGAAAGCCGCCGTCGGCCGGCACCGCTCGTCCGCTGGGGTTCGCGACGAACGCTGTCCGCGGCAGACGGCCGTCGACCATGAAGTCCTCGACTGCGGACTTCTGCAGCCAGCCGGTGAGCACTGCGAGTGACCCCACACCGATCACGTAGGTCCAGCCCGTCGAGCCGTCGATGCTCGCGACCTCCTCGAAAACATCGAGTTGCGTCAACGGGTCGGCCTCGAAGCCGCCGAGTTCCAGCGGGGCCTTCATGGCCAGCAGCCCGCTGTCCTGCATGGCCCGCCAGCCGCGCTCCGGGTAGAAGCCTGCGGCCTCGGCCTCGTCCACGCAACCGGCGAGCGTCTCCCTGATGTCGTCCACCAATCCCAGCAATCGAGCCCGTAGCGCCGCAGGGCTGGAGTTGAGATCTAATGCTGAACTGGCCATGTGTTTCTCCTTCGTTGAGCGCTTCCTGCAAGGTCGAGACGGCCGCCCTGGTCGTTGAGGGTGGGCTCACGGTCCCGACGGAACGTCTGCCGACGGCATGGACCGCGCGACCGTGCGGTAGTGCCCCGGTTGAGGACCAGCGTGGGCAGCTCGTCGAGCAGCTCTTGCAACTCGGCGTAGTAGTCGGCTCCGGCGACGAACGCTTCTTGCGACGTCCAGTACGCCACGTTTATCAGTTGGAAGCGGGTGTCACTGGTCAGCGCGCGATGCAACGTGCTGCCGAGGTGCCCGTCCGCGTCGATATCCATGCCGGCGCACCATCCCGGTCGACCAGAACGTCGCCCATGAAGTTGACTGCTGAGCGGATCCGCACCGGAACCGGATGATCGATGTGCGGCAATGACTGCGTGAGTTGGTCCTCGAACGCCTGGTCGCGAACTCGTCTCGGCAGAAGGGATTGTCGGTCCAAGCCCCTGTGTGGAATCTGTCGTAGATAGCGACCGGGAGACGGCGCAACCCCCGCGGATCATCGGCCGTGACCCGGCGACCCGAAACGACGGTCGGCCTACCGGCGGGCTCGATGGCTACTTCGGCGACCGCCGCCATCAGCCGTGAGCTGAGCTGTGTGTCCGTACGCGTGCCGTTCATGCGATCGCACCGCCAGCCCATCCCTCACGACGGGACGAACTACCCAGTATTCCAGAACGCTTCTAATATAGATGGACGCCGATCCCCTCCCCTGAGACTTGATCGAGATTTGAACGGAGTTTATTCGAGCTCGACCACCTCTGTGAAATCGCAAGTTGCGATCGAGAGCGCTCTTGTGCTGGTCACCGAGCGATTTTCGCTGTCCGGACCGGATACCCGACTACGGAGACCGCGCAGCCCGTTCGGCTGCGCTCACTTCGCGAACAAGAGCGTATGCGGGTTCAGCGGGCTGTAAGGCGTTCAGATTGCTCGGCCATAGACGATTCCCGGAGAAATTCCACAACAACTTCGTCCGCATCGTCGAGGAAGTTCATTGCTGTCGCCAAACGCAGACCGCGATAGAGCAACGACGGATGCCGATCGGCCGCGATCCATTCGGAAGAATCTGCAGCAGTCCGGCCACGGACGAGCAGGGCCGACCGCTCCCCTTCCAGCCAGTCGGCAAGTGGCTTCCACCCGAGCAGCAGGTCGTGACCGAGGTACGCGTCGTTCACATCGACAGTGACGATCCTTGCATCTATCAACTTGTCCAGCACTACCCGCCCGAGCGACCCACTACCCGCAACGCGACGCAGATATTCCCCGGGAACCCGTCGACGTGTGTCGTCGACGCAAGTATGCACTGATACGAGATTGAGCAGAATGCGCTTCGCAGTCGCGCGCTCGTCCAGATCCAATTGGGCCCATAATTCATCTGCCATATCGTGGATAATTCCCACGATCCCGCCGATTCTCTTGTATCCCGCAACGGTCAATCGCGAGGTCATTCTTTTTGGATACATCGCTTTCAGCGTTCGTGACAAAATCGATAGCGCTGCCGGTTCATGGCCACGCCGGCCTCCGTCCTCTCGCACGCCGCTGATTGCCGTAAGTAGCACCTCCTCGAGTCCTGCCTCAACCTGGATACCGTCACGGTTGGCGGAAATGGTGACCGCCCTCAACTCGTGGTGGTTCATGGGTTCGAGCAAGTACATGCGATGCTCTATCACGTCGACGAGGATCGGATGATCAGCACACGCCGCCGAGTCACCCGCTCGAAGCGAAATCAGCACGACCGCATATTCAGCGAGACGCTCAATCATTGTCATGAAGGAGTCTCCGGCAGTAAGCCACACATCTGTCGAGAAAATTCGTTCGAATTGGTCGATGATCACCAAGTGTGGTCTGGGACTACCCGCATTCTCGATGTCGGCGGTCTTACATAGGGCGTCGCAGACGAACTCCAAGTGGTTGAGGACGTCTTCGACGGATGCCAGTGGATTGGCGCCGAGCACCATCGAGTGCACTACCCGCTCCCGCGACTCCAGCTCCGGCGCCAAGCCGGCCTGGAGCAGCGAGGTCTTCCCCACCCCGGAAGCGCCCATCAACGCGACGACTCGCTTCGAACGGCTCGAGGTCTCGGCATCGAGCACCAACTGGATCAAGCGATGAACGGCGGTGTCCCTGCTCGCGAACGCCGCTGCTTCCTGTGTCGAATATGGCGCCGCACCGGGGAAAGGGCACGTGGCGGCGGCAGAAACGTGAGCGGTTCGAGTTGCCTGCGCTGCCGCCCATAACCCTTTCCACATGCGAAGGCTCACCAGTTCGACTCGTGCTATCTGTCCGCGGCGCCGAGTCGCATCGATGAGGACGAGGAGGACAGGAAGCAATGCTTCGAATCGAGAAGGCACGTTCCTCCCTGTTTTCCAATCACTGATCCGCTGCGCCGTTACGGCCACCGGGCGTCCGGAGTCTTTGACGACTCCGACGCGCTTGCGCGCCGCGGATGCAAGCAGCCGGAGCGACGGACTCCCGCCGGCCACGTACAATGCGTCGAACCGCAGTGCGAACTCTCGACGCGGGGAGCGATGCTGCCGCCGCGGGCTTCCCAACCCTTTTGACATGTCAGTATTCATCAGCTCCATCGCGAAACCCTCATCAGCTTTATCTATCCAAAGTCAACGGGCTGGTAGCCCGATCTCTTGCGGTTACTTTCCACGGCCTCGTTCATTAGAGCGTGTCTTACGTGGCTGTTCTCCCGGCTTTGGCGAGTTTCTTGTAGCAGGTCAATGCGGCAGCGCGGGTGAGGAAACCGGAGTAGTGAGTGGCCTTGCGGTCGTATCGGATTGAGAGTCGGTGGTAGCCGAACAGCCAGGCGATCGAGCGTTCGATGACCCACCGATGATGCCGAGTTTTCCGGTCGCGGCTGGCGCCGCGGGATCAATGGTTCAGCCAAGGCCCACACTCATCTGGCACCAACAGTGACGAAAGTTATTCCACCACAACGCAATATCATCACCGACAGCCACTCAGAAACCACGTAAGACACGCTCTTAACCTCTTCTTGCTACAGATGGGGAGTGCACAGTGCGGCGGCGGCCTGCTCGGCCACGCTTTGCAGAAATCCCGCCGGATCCGAACAAGCAAGTTTGTAAAAACTCATCGTCCGAGTCCGAGGCCGGCCTACGCTTCATACAGGTCTCCCGGACAACGTCGAGCCACCGCCGGAGCACGCGACTACGCGCAGGTGATGTCATCGGGGCTGATGGACAGTCCCCGGAAACCGGCGGTGACACCGACGCGGAAATCTAGTTCAGATGCCCGGGACCGACAAGATCTGAGCACCTCGATTGCAACCCAAAGACATGGTCAGAGCGGCAAATTCTCTGTCCGAACCGGACACTGTCGTTTGATCCAATCAACGTAGCCGCGGGCGCTCCTCATGAGCACTGAACAAGCCCTCCACGCCAGCACGCGCATGGTCGGTGCCGCCACTGCACCCTGATTCAACGTCCGGAGCCGAAACGCCTTTCGCCGGACATCGCCCGCGAATAGCCTGATCCTTCCGGGCAGCGGAAGAATCCGTCCGTGATGACTGGGTACAACTGACTGCCCTGGCTTTTGGCGTGGTAGATCACCTGCTCTTGGATATACGCGTCCTTCTTGCAACTCTTAACTACATAAAGGGCAACACCGAACCTAGAGCTCAGCCGCGATGTGAACCGCCCCGGCTTTCCGGCCGCTTCCTTCTTTGAGAAGGATGTGGGCCATGCCCAAGCGTTATCCGATCGAGCAGCGTGAGCGTGCGGTGAAGATGGTGCTGGACCGACTCGATGGGTATCCGTCGGCGTATGCCGCCTGTCAGGCGCTCGCCCCGAAGCTGGGAGTCCACCCGGAGTCGTTGCGTGTGTGGGTGAAGCAGGCCCAAGGTCGACACCGGTAAGGTTCCCGGTGTGACGAGCGCTGAGCAGGCGCGGATCAAGGAGCCTTTTTCATCCTTGTTCGGTCTGAAGTTCGCGGTCCTGTAGGACGTGGATGGCCTTGACCAACGCCCCGGCCTTATGCGGACAGCAGCGCAGCTTGTGCAGCACCTTCCAGCTCTTGAGCTGCGCGTTGGCGCGCTCGCCGCAGCCACGCAGCTTCGCGTGAGCCCGGTTGGCCTGCTTCTGCGATTCCGGCTTGTTACGCCCCTTGTAGGGCGTGTGCAGACCCTCGACACCCTGATAGCCCTTGTCCGCCAACACGATCAACCCGCAGTGCTCAAGCTCGCACATGATATGCCAGATCCCAGCGGCCTTCGCATCATGCACACTGCCAGGCAATGCCCCTGACACCCACACGATGTCCCCATCGGGCGTGGCGATGACCTGCACGTTCATCCCATGGCGGCGGTGCTTGCCCGAATAGTAGGGCCGGTCGGCTGCCACCCGGTCGATCGCGATCAGGGTGCCGTCCAGGATCAGATAGGCGTGACCGTCGTTCTTCGCTTGCCGCAGCGCCGATCTCAGCTTCGGCGCACGTGCTGCCAATAGCTCCACCGTCTCGGTGATGTAGCGCCAGGCGGTCGTCGTCGAGACGTCGAACCCGGCCCCGATGTCGGCATAGGTTTCGGCTTTGCGCAGATGAGCCAGCACGAGCAGGGCTTGGCGGCCCGGGTCGAGCTTGCGCCAGGCGGAGCCGATCGCGCGGCGATGCCGGCGGATCAGCCCAGCGACGAAGTGGAGGGTCTGACGTGACAACGGCAGCGCGGAACGGTAGAACAACAACGGAAGCCCTTGGTGTACAGCATGTCTTGGTCGACAGCCGTCCTACCAAGGGTTTCCTCGCGTCAGGCGAAGGCGCGCCGTCACCAGTTTCGTTGCCCATCAACAACATCCAGTCAGGATGAAAAGGGCTCAAGGAACTCGAACGCGAGGTTCGAGATCTGAAGGAGGCCAACGAGATTCTGAAAGCGGCCTCGATTTTCTTCGCGTCAATCAAGATCGTAAGCACCCGGTGGGGTTCGTGGCTTGATAGGAGCGCGCCGCAAACGCCCAATTGACGTGTGCCCGTCCTCACCCGGTTTCGTGAGCATCCAGTTACCCTGTAGAGAGGACGAAAACTGTTGAGTCAGGTCGTCATTGGTGTCGACGCCCCATAAACGCACCCATACCTTGGTCGCCGCCGATCCGGTCGGCTGCCGACTGGCCGAGAAGACGATCGGAACGATCAGCGAGGACCATCTGAAGGCGGTCGAGTGGGCAGCCCAGTGGCCGGATGCGAAGTTCGCACTGGAAGACTGCCGACACGTCACGCGCCGGTTGGAACGTGATCTGCTCGCCGTCGGATTCGAGGTGGTGCGCGTGCCGACGCACTTGATGGCCTCCGCGCGCCGCGGCGGCCGTCAGAAGGGCAAGTCCGATCCGATCGAGCCCTCGCGGTTGCGCATGCCGCGCTGCGCGAACCCGACCTGCCGACCGCTCGCCTCGACGGCCCGGCGCGAGAGGTGAAACTGCTGTCGGACTACCGTCACACCCTGGTCGTGCAGCGCACCGAGATCAACCGATTGCGTTGGCACTTGCACGAACTCGACCCAGGCCTGGAGGTTCCCGCCCGCGGGCTGCGTCGTTACGGCCACGGTGCGCGATGCGTTCTCCAACCGGATCGTCGGATGGAAGACCTCGGACCGCTGCGGCACCAATCTCGTGCTCGGGGCCCCTCGAATACGCTGTATGGTCAAGCGATATCCGCGACGGAGAACTGGTCCACCATTCCGACAGGGGCTGAGACCCACACCGCAATCCGGTTCGTGAATCGGTTGGCCGACAACGGGATTGTGCAGTCGATGGGGATCGGTCGGCGATTGCCCCTTATCTGGGTAATCGGGAACCACTTCGGCTCCACCAACAGCGAATCCGATAACGGCGGCTTCGACGAGTTCCGCGAGTTCAACCCGAGTTGGCGCTCCCACTCCGGATCCGGGCTACCTGCCTGCAACCAGCGCCTTCAAACGCTCGATCTCCGCAGTTTGCGCAACCATCAACTCGGCGAGTTACTAATAGGTCGGCTGCAGCACGAACACACTGTGCCACAACACGATCCACCACCAGTGGCCCACCCGCCCTCAGCCCACCTGACCAGTTACCTCGAATCATCCATGTGTCCGGACCGGCCGTTCGATATATAGCGTCGACCTGCATCGACAACGAAAACTACGGGCAGTGCAGTTGATACGGAATTTGGCGGGCCATAGCATCAACTAAGCTAGTCGTTCCCGTGGTCCGCTCTGGGGATGGGGCGGGCGGCCGAATTCTCGTTCGAACTGAGCCCTTTCGCAACCTTGAAGGAAGCAAACACTATGCGTGTTACCTCGTCCGTGGCGGGCGCCTTGAGCGGCGGTCTGCTGACAGGCGGTCTGATTCGATCTTCCACTTGACGGGCGCCTTGCATGCACGCGGGAAAGTTATCGGGTCCCAGCCCGCTATTCTTCATCGCGATAGCAATGGCCACTGGTATAGAAGGGAGTGCAAGTGCAGCGGCCAACCTCAGGTGTGGGAGGCTATCGATGTTTGGTAGTTTGCGGGCCAGATCGTTCTCGTCGAGGTTTTGCCAACTGCCGATGCACTCGGTGATACCGAGTGGCGAGCAACCTCATTTATGGTGCACAGTTACTCGGCGATTTTCGACTCCCCCATATTGATCGGTGTGGCATCCATGAGCGAATGGCCGCTAACGAAAGTTTCCGTTGTTAATACGTTCATTGACCGGACAAGGACAGACCGATCTCTGTGAAATTGATCATTGTCCGGTCCGGACATATATATCGAGCTGACCTCGGATTTCGAATAAATTTCGAACTCCATGGTTGTCCGTCTTCGGTCGGCGAAGCATGCTGAATCTGTTGTGGCAGATGCAGCGACAGATGCGAGCTTACAAAGTTCGGAGGCTCTTCAGTCGACGAGGTGAATTTGATGTCTGCAAATAAGATTTCGATACGTATCTGCGGAGGCGCTGCAGCTTTGGCAGCGGCGCTGTCGGTCGTGCAGGTGGGTATCGGTTCGGCGACCGCCGATGCGACGGCGTCGTTGGTCGCGGTGACTCACGACCAGACCCCAGCCTGCGATCCGAGCATAATCAATGCGCCTTGTGCCCGGTACGATCCACACTGGGCCGATCCAGGGCCCAACCCGCCCGAGAAAGGTATCTGCGATAGCGCCTATATAGCTGTCGTGCCAATTGGAGTTGGGTGCGCTTTGAATGGGCTTAAACACTAGTTGTCGAACTACTTAGTGTTGTCGGGTCTCATCGTGGACTGTCCGCTGCTTACTACCAACGTACGGAGCAAAGAACTATGGTTATCAAACAAATTGCCGTCCTGCTCGCAAGTGCCGCCGCGGCGGTAGCCTACGCTGGGATACCCGCCCATGCGTCGCCCCAGCCGCCTCGTGATCAGGTGGATCATTGGGCGTGTACCCAATCGGCCTCGCCCCCGACGATGTCGTCCAACGGTGACATCGTCGGGAGCGGATCTCAGACATGTCATGGCACTGGGAGCCAGCGGATCGTTGTAGTGATTCAGCAATACATGGGATTAAGCGCATGGAATACGGTCGCCTCCAGCAACGATAGTCCCACTGAGAGTTGCAAGAAGGACGCATATGTCGAGGAGAAGGTGATATACCACGCCAAAGGCCAGGGCAGTCAGTTGTACCGAGTTATCACGGACGGATTCTTCCGCTGCCCGGAAAGCTCGGGCTATTCGTCGGCGAAATCCGACGAAAGGCGTTTCGACTCCTGACATTGAATCAGGGTGCGGCGGCGACACCGACCATGCATGTGCTGGCGTGGAAGAATTGTTCGGTGCTCGTGAGGAGCGCACAGCGGTACGTTGATTAGATCAAATGTCGCCGTCCGGTTCGGACAGACAATTTGCTACTCTGACCATGTCTTTGGGTTGCAATCTAGTGTCCTGATTCGCTGTTTAGCGCCGTAAGTTGTTGTTACCGTTTGCGTGTGGTGCGGACTGGACGACCGAAGGCTGAGTTGGTTCTGTCGGATGTGGAGCGTGATCGGCTCATCCGGTGGGCGCGGGAGGATTCTCGGTTGGCGGGACGGGCACGGATCGTGCTGGCGTGCGCGGAGCCGGGGGCTGTGAGCACACGGGTCGCCGCGGATCTGGGGGTGGACCGTTCCGGTTCGGTGGACACGGGGGTCGATGTCGCCCGGTAGTACGGGAGTTTGGTGTTGGGTTCGACGCGGCGTAATTTCACCGAGGAGTACAAGGCTCAGGCGGTAGCGTTCGTTCTGGGTGAGGGGCGGCCGGTGGCCGAGGTGGCACGCAATATCGGCTGCCACGAGATGACGTTGAGGAAATGGGTGAAGAGGGCGAAGGAGTCCGGAGCCGAGGATGGTTCCGGGGATAGGTCGTTGACCGACTCGGAGCGGGCCGAGTTGGAGCGGTTGCGTGCGGAGAACGCGGAGTTGAAGATGCAGGTCGCGTTCGCAAAAAAAGTTGCGACCTGGTTCGCGAAAGACCAGCGGTGAAATTCGCCGCGATTGCGGACTGGGCGGCTTCTGGTGAATTTGATGTGGCGTTCATGTGCCAAGAGTTGGCGGTGTCCCGGTCGGGCTATTACGCCTGGTGCGGGCGCGGTCCCAGCGACCGCGACACCGTCGACGCCGGGCTTATCCGGCTGATCCGCGCGATCCACGCCAAGCTGCGCGGCAACCCGGGCGTGCGCCGGGTGCACGCTGCGCTGCGCGTGGCCGGGCACCGGATCTCGCGCAAGCGGGTGTGGCGGCTGATGCGTGCGATAGGGCTGCGGGGCAGGCACCCGAAACCTTTTCGGCGCACCACGATTCGTGGTTGTAAGCCGGTCGATGCACCGGATCTGCTGGGGCGTGACTTCACCGCGGCGGCGGCGAATCAGCGTTGGTGTGGCGACATCACGTACGTGAAAACCTGGGCTGGGTGGGCTTATCTGGCCACTGTGATCAACCTGCACGACCGGGCGGTCATCGGCTGGGCGATCACCGACCATATGCGCACCGGTCTGGTCACCGATGCTCTCGAAATGGCACTGGCGCGGCGCCGGCCACCGGCGGGAGTGGTATTTCACAGCGACCGCGGCAGTGCACGTCAAAGGAATTCGCTGATTTCTGCCGGAAGAATGGTGTCCGGCGTTCACTCGGCCGCACGGGTTCATGCTTCGACAATGCAGTCGCGGAATCGTTCTTCGCGACCTACAAGAAGGAGCTGGTACATACCCGTCCGTGGCCGACCCTGGCGTCGTTGAGGAGGGAGACCTTCGACTGGATCGAGTCGTACTACAACACGCAACGAAGGCACTCGACGCTCAATTATTTGACGCCACAAGAATATTCGTTAGGGTACAGAGAAATCAGTCAGATCGCGGCATGATCCCGTGTCCACGAAACCGGGAACACTCCAAGCCTGCGGCCACCACGAAATCTGTTGAGTTACACACAAACCCGACATGATCACGCGGTGGCCGCCCAAATCCGCAGCCACTCCGAGCCGTAGCCTGTCGTCCTACTCACATTCTCGTGCAATCGGGCCCTGATCTCGGCCAATCCGGGCCGGCGAGTGGGTGGCTACGGTAGTCGGGGTGCGGCGCACCGAATTCCAGGCAGTTCTCGTCGAGGGCGTTGCTGATCGTCACCCGGCCTTCGGCGAAGACGAAACTGACCGCAACCATGCCCTCGGCGACATCCCTGCCAGCCCATTCAAGCAACTCCACCGCCTGCAGTCGCTTGCCTTCAAGGGCTGTCAACTCGGCCCGGGTGTCGTGTCGCCAAGCCAAATGGAAGGTGTGGACCTCCGGGTCCTCATCATCGCCGTTCGACCAGGTGGCCTGCCCGGTAGGATCGACAGTGCTCCATGTGACTGACAGGTCGGCGAACTTCTGATGATTGATCTCCACCTGCTCGCCGTCAAAGTCCAACACAACCGGGCCGTCGGCGAACCACTCGTCGTCATCGCGATCCCAAACCAACCAGACGTGGTCGAGGTGACGCCCGACCAGCGCATGAAGCCGATGACCGTGGGCAGCGGTGATCGCCCGGCGACCCTGGAGCCACTGCGGTTGGTAACCCTCGATGTCGAAATAAGACACCCGCTCACTATGCGGCACACCACCGAAGTTGCATATCCAATTTACACGAGACCAGCGGGAACCCACCACTCCAACACGAAGATCACGATCTACGGCTGGAGTATTAGCACGACAGTTGTATTTCGTTGTTTCATAGTCGTTTTGGTCGATAGCGGAGTTGTCTGGCGTGGTGTTGGTGGTGGCGGCGCCAGTGGCAGGCAGCTAACGCGTGGGTGAGGGTGCGGGCTGGGTGCAGCGCTATCGCCAGGAGACGGCGGATATCGGCGACTGTGATTCGGCCCAGCCCGCGTGGGCTTTTGGGTCGGTGGCCGCGGTGACGGCGAGGAAGGCGTGGGCGAGCATCGCCAGGGTGATGTGGCGGTACCAGGGATACCATTTGCGGACTTGGTAGTCGTCCAGGCCGCATTGGTCTTTGGCGGCTTGGAAGCATTCCTCGACCGCCCACCTGGCGCCGGCGACGGCCACGACCTGTTCCCGCTCGATCGTGGCGGGGTGAAAGCACAGGTAGTAGGCGATATCGGCGGGGTCATCGAGGGATCGGCGGGCCAACAAGGTTCTTGTGTATCCGGCGGGGAGGTCACCGAAATGGGGGAGGGTGGCCCAGGCCCAGTCGTATTCACGTTCGCCGCGCACGCCGAGCCCGGCCGAGACTCGGTGCCAAGCTTGTGCGGGCGCTCGAGCGACGAGGGTGTCGACGCGGCGGCGGCCGTCGAGATCGGCCACGGTTTGCCGGACCGGCACCTCGAGAACGTAGGACAGGCGACGGGACTCGCAGAATGCCCGGAACCGGCCGTCGCGGCCGTAGGCAGCGTCCGCGGCCACCCACCCGGCGGCTACTCCGGCATCCAAGGTCCGGGCGATCATCATCTCCGCAAGCCTAGGCTTCGTCAGAAGACCTGAGCTGCAACGGCTTTCAGGAATTCCCGCTTCGGTACAGCGGTCACGGTCACCGATCCAGGACTCGGGCAGGTAGAGCTCTCTATCGATCAACGCCCGCCCGGTGCTCCCGGCGTAGGCGAGGAACACCCCGAGCTGAGAATTCTCCACACGCCCCGCCGTTCCGGAGTACTGGCGTTGCACACCCGCCGACTTCACTCCCTTCTTCAAGAATCCGGTCTCATCCGGGACCAGGACACCATCCGGGCAGGCCAACGCCTCAGCAACATACGAGCGCAGACAATCGCGCAGCTCATCAGCGTCCCACCGGGACCGATTCAGGAAATGCTGCAACCGGCCCGGATCCACCTCCCCAGCGGCCTCGGACAACTGCCAAGTGTTCTTCCGCTCGACCGGGGCCAGCAACCCCGTCAGATACGACCGCGCCCACCGACGCGGCTCCGCACGATAGAACACCCCCGCCACCCGCGCGAACACCTCATCGAAACCCGCCCTCCACGCCGAAACATCCTCGGCCACAACATCATCGAGCATCAGCGACAAGCTACCGCAGAATCAATCACCATGCAGCACAACGAAATACAACTGTCGTGCTAAGAACCGGCCGTGCCCGATTTCCAGGCAACCGGCTCAAGCAAGCCCTGAAGGCTCACAGGCATCAGAAGCGCTGTGCCCATTGCCATTACCGACAGTCTGGCGTAGGCAGTGGGCGTGCACGAGATGCGGTGCGGTGCGTTTGTCCGGCATTCCAGACCCCGGTGTGGCGGTGACCGCATGTGTGCGGATCGCTTTGCGGGTGGTCGCGTGCCATTGTTCCCATTCTTGTGGGCTTTGTGGCTCGCGTTCGGCGTGCAGCAACAGCCCCGGCAGATCGGGCAGCGGCCCCGCTGCGCCTGCAGCAGGCGCAGCGTGGTCTTGCCCAGTGGCGGCTTGTTGCGGCGACGCCGCTCGGTCCAGTAGTCGGTCAGGGCCGGGTCGTCCGGAGATGCCGTCCCTGCCACCATCCGGTGCCGGACAATCGGTGTCCAGGCGAACTTGCGCAGGTAGAAGCTGGTTGCCCGGCTGCCGAACACCCACGAGTCTTGCCTGGCGGGGTTGAACTTGCCGAAGTAGCGGGCCTTGACCCAGTGCATCGGCTTGTTCGAGTGGGAGATCCTGGCCCATTTGTAGACCAGTCTCCAGGTGTGGGCGTCCAGTGAAGCGAACGCCCGTTGGAGACCCCGATCCGGTAGTAGGCGGTCCATCCGGCGATGATCGGGTTGAACTTGGCGATCATCGCCTCGGCGTTGGCCCCGCGCAGGGTCTTCGCCTCGGTGGACAGTTCGGCGTCGGTCAACCGGGGCGCGAATCCGACCGCCGGACGCCGGGGAGCCAGATCCGAGCGAAGCTTCA
This sequence comes from Nocardia sp. CA-107356, assembly GCF_050946365.1. Classification (NCBI taxonomy): domain Bacteria; kingdom Bacillati; phylum Actinomycetota; class Actinomycetes; order Mycobacteriales; family Nocardiaceae; genus Nocardia; species Nocardia sp. CA-107356. Next base: position 3,782,787 of record NZ_CP191992.1, read on the forward strand.
ACAGGTCGTCGGTGGTGACATAGAGTGCGGTGGCGAGGGTGTCGATGTCATTGCTCACAACCTTGACTTACGACGCCCTCGCCCAACTTCTCAAATCCACTTCCTGACAATCACTTCCACAACAGTGACATCCGCGAGGCAACGACGGAACCCGACAGCTGCTCGGTCCGCTGCGCGGGCGAGCTGCGCAGCGGCACGACTTCAGCGACCTACCAGCTCCGGCAAACAGCATTCAACGCTTGCGGGCTCGCGCTTGCCCGGTGAGTTCAGTGATCCGGTCGGGGCGGTGAGGATTGTTGAGCTCGGCCACCAGCTCGTCGGGGCACAACTCGTACAGGTCGCCCCACCAAGGCAAGCTTTGTTGTCCCACACGCGGTACCCGCCTGGCACGCCGCGTGCCACGTACCGTCGTCGAGCCATCCTCGGATTCTAACGGCGCACGACAACCCTTGGAATCACACATCTAGCCAATTTGTCCCTGGTGGGACGCCCGTTCCGGGCTGAAAATGGTGGGGTGGTCGCCTTGTCGACGCCGTCTTCCCTATGGTCCTTCGAGGCCGTCATCTAGCCGGGCGTTGGGGTCGGGTTGTGGGCCCTTCATTGTTGCCGTTGTTGTCGAGCACGAGGATTAGATTCTGCTTTCCCTTGCCGACTCCACGGGCGACCACCCCGAGGTCGGTTCCAGCGGTGCGGGAGAGGACGAAGAAACGATGTTGGCTGAGTCTCATGATGAGGAACAGATCATCGCCAGGGTCGCTGCCCTGGATATCGGTAAGGCCGAGGTGGTGTGCTGTGTCCGGGTTCCCGCGGAACCCGCCTCGAGTAGACGGCTGCAGGAGGTGTCGACGCATTCGACGATGACCCGGTCGTTGACCGAGTTGGCTAACCATCTGGTTGATCTGGGTATCGAGCGGGTCGTGATGGAAGCGACGTCGGACTATTGGAAACCCGTGTTCTACCTGCTCGAAGCGCACGGGCTTCGGCCGTGGCTGGTCAACGCCCGCGACGTCAAGCACCTGCCCGGCCGACCCAAAACCGATGTGCTGGATGCAGTCTGGCTGTGCAAGGTCGCCGAACGCCAGATGCTGCGCCCCAGTTTCGTGCCACCGGTGCCGATCCGGCGGCTGCGGGATCTGACCCGGTACCGCATCGATCTGGTCGGGGCACGCACGGCGGAGAAGAACCGGGTCGAGAAACTCCTCGAAGATGCCTGCATCAAACTCTCGGTCGTGGCTTCCGACATTTTCGGGGTTTCCGGGCGGGCGATGATGGCCGCCCTGATCGCCGGTGAACGGAACCCGAAAGTACTGGCGCAGATGGCGCGATCGCGGATGCGCACCAAGATCGGTCAGCTCGAAGAGGCGTTCAACGGGCACTTCGGTAACCATCACCGGTTCCCGCTGGCCCGGATGCTGGCCCGCATCGATGGCATCAACGCTGACATCAACGCGGTCGATGAACAGATCGAGGCGCAACTGGCCCCTTTCGCGACAGCGGCGGCGCGCCTGGATGAGATCCCCGGTATCGGCCCGGTCGCCGCCGCGATCATCATCGCCGAGGTCGGCGACGATATGTCCCGGTTCCCGACCGCCGGGCACCTGTGTTCCTGGGCGAAATTCTCTCCCGGCATCAACTCCTCGGCAGGAAAGACCAAGGGCAACAACTCCACCGGGCACGGCAACCGCTACCTCGCGCGGGTCCTCGGCGAGGCCGCCGTCACCGCCGGGCGGACCAAAACATTCCTCGGCGAACGCTACCGGCGCATCGCCAGACGGCGGGGCAAGAAACGCGCCATCGTCGCTATCGGGCGTTCCATCCTGGTCATCGTCTGGCACCTCCTGCACAACGAGAACGCGATCTTCACCGATCTCGGTGCCGACCACTTCACCCGCCACCTGAACCCGGACAGCAAGCGCCGCAGCCACATTCGTCACCTCGAAGCCCTCGGCTACACCGTCACCCTCACCCCAGCCGCCTGACCCTGTCACAACCAACAACAACCGGTGTCGGCTCCGCCGACAGCTACCGCCTGCCCATTCACCATCATTTTCGGATTAGGCATGCTCGACCTGGCCACCCTGCTCATATTCATGTGGCTTCGAGGACGGACCCCTAGCGGCGCAGGGCTGCGATCAGGATTTGCTGGCCGGTTGCGTCTGGTTCGCCAAGAGCCGGGCGTCCGCTACGGACTGCGACAATCGTGTACTGACCAGCTAACTGTCGGCGACTAACGTACCGAATGGTTCCATTCGGTACATGGTTTCAGTAGGTTCATCTCAAGGGATCCAATGAGTTCCGGGCGTCCCTGTTGCAAGTTGATTCCGGGGCCCGCGCGGTGCGCACATGTAACACCGCGCAGCCATGTCGGATGGAGATCGAGCCAGATGGCGTGCCGGACGTCGTTGTGCAAAATTGGTTCGGCCCCGGAACCGCGATAACCCCGGCGAGGGTGCGTACATATGAACAAATTAGATGCGAACGAGCCAGCTGTCGCCGATATTGTGGACAGTGAAGCGGTTACGGTCGTCGATGACACGGATCGGGAGAACGAAGGCAATCCTGCCTCAGCCGCTGGGATGGCCAGGAGGCTCGTCGATATGCCGCATCCCCGGCATATCGCTGTACTATGCGACGGCAATCGCCGGTGGGCGCGGGAGAACGGTTTCAATGTTAGCCACGGTCATCAAATGGGCGCATTGAAAGTGATCGAAATGCTCGGTTGGTGTGATCTTACGCGAACCGAGATAGTGACAGTCTATGCGCTGTCGACCGAGAACCTGCGCCGCGACCCGGACGAGCTGTCGGCCATGATCGACATCATCGCCGACTTCGTCGAGGAAATCTCCGCCGCGAGCCGGAACTGGCGTGTACTGATCGTCGGCGACCTCGGTCTACTACCTGTCTACACGGCACACAGGATGTCCACTGCCGCTGATACGACCGCGGGCCGCACAGGTATGCAGGTGAACGTTGCCGTAGGCTACAACGGACAACACCAGATTGCGGACGCGGTTCGCAATCTGGTGCGCGACAAACTCCATGACGGACTGATCGGCGAAGAGCTGGTCGAGTCAATCACGGTGCGGAGCATCAGCGAGCACCTATACGCATCCGGACAGCCGGACCCGGACCTGGTGATTCGAACTTCGGGCGAGCAGCGGCTGTCCGGATTCATGCTCTGGCAAATCTCCTACTCCGAGCTTTGGTTCACAGACACATACTGGCCGGATTTTCGCCGAGTGGACTTTTTGCGTGCCCTGCGGGACTACGCAAGCCGGCGCCGTAGGTTCGGCATGTGAGCTTGTCTGGCACGACACGAATAATATGTCCAAATAGAGCTTGTCCGGTCCGGACATTTCGATCAAATGCTTGACCTGCACAGTTGGCGAAGCCGGGGGCGACGACTCTTGTCAGGGACCGCGACGTGTGTCTAGCGTGAGTACGCAATTCAGCCCCGCGTTGTATAAGCAGGTTATTCGAAGGAGCGTCACTGGACTCGCGCATGCCGCGAAGATGGCCACGCCACCACGCTGGTGACCGAATTGGATCGCGAACGCGGTCCGAGTAGGAGGGTTTCCCTTGAAAATGGATGTGCGTGAGGTACAGGGTATTGCGCGGGATCTGAAGACCTCGGCGGTCAATGTGAACGAGACCGCGATGAGGGTGGGCGATACCGTGCGCAAATACGCGCCAGCGCAGGCTGGCCGGGCCTACGAAGCGATTGGGAAGACGCTCGGCCCAGCGTTCGAGAAACTTCCCCGGCACCTGTACTCCTGGTCGAACTGCGTGCACGACTGCGGGGAGGCGATAGGTTTGAGCGCTTCCACGTTTGTGGGGGTCGATAAGGCCAACGCTGCGAATCTTGGTGCGGTCGAGAGGGTGTTCGTGTGACAGGAGCACAGACAGACGGCGACCGACTCCTGAACTCTGGCACCGATGGGCTGCGGTTCTTCGAGGTCTTCCTGCCCCGCTATCAGCACTGGACCGGCGGCGCCCCGGCAGGCGGAAATTACTCAACGCTGGCCGCTCGCTACGACCAGGAACGCGGCATGGACATCCGCTGGCTGCATGACTTCGCGACCATGCTGCAGATAGACCAGCTCACCCAAGAGGCTGGCGTGCAGTCCGCGCGATTCACCGAACTGGCCGACCACTGGAGCGAATCATCGGGCGCGAACGCGGTACAGCATTTCATGGGGACAGTGCAGAATCACACCCACAACACCACCGACACAGTCAGGGGCATCCAGAAGGCCCTGGCAAGCGCCGCCGAGCAGCTCGAAAACGTGGTGCGCCACAAGGCCGATATTGCGCGCATCGACTTCGTCGCCGACGCCGTAGCGGGCAAGACACCCGCCGAGATCGATCGCATCATCGACTATGCGCACGACACTGTCGGCGGTTCCGAAGACAGCAAAGCGAAAGCGGTCCGCACGCTACTGCCCGATTACCCCGAGGGAGCCACCAATCCGGAAGCGTACTGCGGACAATGGCTAAACCAGGTCTTCGTCCCGGCGGTCAACGACCAAGTTACCGCGTTCACCAAGCTGTGCGACGCCACACATACCGCGGTGACCGGCCTCTACGACAAACTCGCGAAAGCTTTTAACGGCCTCGACCCGGCCGGTTACACCTCACCGGGCGGCCACCTATCAGCCAACACCGACCTCGTCTCCAACATTGGTCGATCCCGCTATCATGAACGCCCGGTCTCTACATCCCTGGCGTCGACCATCCCAGCATCGACTATCCCTGACAAGCAGCTGACATCGCCCGCCGCAACAACGCCGCCCGCGACCACCGACCCGACTCAGGCAGGGAACCCGTCGGCGCCCAACACCGCACCCGCCATAACTGGCACCAGTATCGCTGCCAAGACGAACACGACAACCGACAAGGCTCCCGCTCCCGCCGACAAGGCTCCCGCTCCCGCCGACAAGGCTCCCGCTCCCGCCGACAAGGCTCCCGCTCCCGCCGACAAGTCCGACAAGGGAACACCAGGAGTCTGGCGGCCTGGTGACATCTCTGCCATGGTCGATTCGGCCAGCAAGATCACCGGTTCTATCCCGGACAACATCAAGGCCGTCGCGAGCCTCATTGACAGCGCCGACAAAATCGTCAAAGACGGAGGCACGGCCGTGAGCTCGGTCATCAAAACCGGCGGCGAAGCCGCAGTCAACGTCATCCATGCAATGGACCACCAACCTGCCACCCATGACCCCGGCGCCGCACCCCATGACAGCGCCCCAAAGGGCGACGACACAAAGCCCCCGGCGACTGCCGCTCCAGCGACTGCGGCTCCGGCCAGTGCTGGCGACAGCTCGCAGCACCCGAACGGCGCCACGTCAACCTCGGCGCAAGAGAACGCAACTCCCGTCACCGAAACCAGCACGCCGACACCGGCGCTGGTCACCACGCCGGCGTCCGTAACGCCCGATCCACGGGTCGCAAACACGGGGAGTCCCATGGTCCTGGGCGTCCCGGCGAGCGCCGTTCAATCGAAATCGGCCGATTCGTCACCCCAGTCGGTACCGCACGATACGGCGCGGACCAGAGATACCGAAACCAAGGAGTGACAGATGGCGGACGACACTGTCAATTGGGCCGCTGCAATGGAGCAGGTTGCCGACGAGCATGCCTCTGCCGTCCGCCGCATCCGCTATCAGGTCGAACAGATCGACACCGATGCTCGGCAACGCTCCCAGGACCTCGCCGACCGTGAACGTGAGAGTATCCGCGCCGACAAACGCGGTCAGCTGGGCCCTCCAACCGCCCGCAATCGCGAACCACGGACACACACGCCGCAGGGGCCGATGTCATCGCGGACAACGCGACCAGGGTTCTGATCAGCCGCTGTACGGGATGGTGGGTTTGAGAACGGCTGGCTGGAATCGAGAAAGCGAACATACTCGGCCAACGTCCCAAGGTCTCTGCCCAGCCCGCGCAGCAGCTCCCCGTTAACCTCGGGCATTCGTGCCGGTTGCCCTGGCAGCGGCCGGGAAATGGCGAAAGGCGCCTTGACCTGCGATAATTCGACTTGCTGAAGGTTGAATGATCGTGGTTGAAAGGCATCTTTCTGGTCCGAAAGAATACCTGGTGACTCGCGTTGGTCTGTGACCAGCAGCAGATTGGCGTGACGGGCGAGCGTAGCGAGCCGATCAGTCGGGCTGGCCCGACTTGTGCTGTGGCCGTTCAGAGTTCAGGCTGCCGGGAGGGGATCGAAGCGCACTGTGTAGCCGAGGGCGTTGGCTTGGCGGACGATTCGGCGCATCGCGCGGGCGGGGTTGATGTTGGCGAAGTAGTCGGCGCCGAGGTTGTGGTAGTTGACGTCAGCGGAGAGCATATGCCAGACCGAGGTCAGGATCGAGCGCTGCAAGGCGACAAGGGCTCGCTGTTTGCCCAGTCGCGGTAGCAGCCGCTTGTAGCGGGCGCCGAGGTAGGTGTCGCGCGTTCGGATCGCCGACATCGCGGCGATTCCCAATGCGCCGGCCAGCCATTTGTTGCCCTAGCGGGTCTTGCCCGATTTACGTTTGCCCGCAGATTCGTGATGCCCGGGACAGACCCCCGCCCAAGAGGTCAGGTGCCCGTCGGTGCGGAACCGGTCCATGTCACGTGCCGATCTCAGCGATGATCACTTCGGCGACCCGGCGGCCGACCCCGGGAATGGTCTCCAGCCGATCAAGTTGGCGGGAGAAAGGGCGCATCTGATCCTAGATTCGCTCCGAGAACTCTTCGATGGCCGTAGTGATCTGGTCGATTCGCTTGAGGTGAAGCCGACACAGGAAAGCGTGGTGTTCTCCGAAGTCGCCGGTCAGCGCCTCGACCAGCTGCGGAATCTTGTTGCGCATACTGGCTTTGGCCATGTCGGCGATCACGTTGACGTCCTGCTCGCGGTCGATCAATGCCGCCAGCATCTGTCGTCCGGATCGACCGAGGATGTCGGAGGCTACACTGGAAAGCTTGATCCCGGCATCCTCCAACTCCTTTCCGAACGTTGCGCCTCGCGGGTCCGCTCCTGCATCAGCGTGATCCGGTAGCGGGTCGGATCTCGCAGGTGCCGGATCGGCTCCGGCGGCACGAACGAGGGCCGCACCAGTCCACATTCGTCCAGTTGGCATAGCCACGCCGAGTCCGAGATGTCAGTCTTGCGACCTGGCAGACCTTTGACGTGGGTAGCGTTGGCCAGCACGACGTTCAAAGAGTCCTCCAACAGATAGAACGCGCCGCGCCAGTAATCGCCGGTCGCTTCCATCACCACCAGGGTGACCTTCTCCGACAGCCAGTCTCGCAGCACCAGCAGCGAGTTGGTGGTGGTGGCGAAGGTTCGGATCTCCTGGCTCCGCGAACGTTTCCGCCCACCCGCACTGGGCGTTCGCACACACGCTTTGAGATCCTTCTTACCGATATCCAAAGCAGCGCAACGCTCATGCAGCAACTCCACGACAATCCTTCCGATACGTCGTCCCACTAAGGACGTCCGCCCGGAGGAACCACAGGGCTGAAGACTCTGGTCTGCGTGCTCGAGGCAACAATCGACCGTTCCTGTCGGCGGCTCCCACTGCCATCCTGGTGAACGAACTCACGGCATCAAGAAAGGCCGCCCGGGCGAACGCGGCATCATTTTCCCGCCCCAACAGCGGGACGCGTAGCGGACCCGAAAACCTGGTGAGGGATTCTACGTGGTATCCGCGGCTGGTCGCCGACAGGGAAGGCGCGGGCCTGCTGTCGCAGGCCGGGACGGTGCTGCTGGTGCGCACGGCGGAGACGACCGGGCTGGTGAAGGGCCTGTCGCAGGCTCTGGCGCCGTGACGGAAACCCCTCGCCGTGCATGATCCGGGGAAGACGGTGCTGGATTTGGCGATCGCGATCGCCGCGGGCGCGGATTCCGTGTCGGATCTGACGGTGCTGCGGTCCCAGCCCGGGGTGTTCGGGCCGGTGGCATCGGATCCGACGGTCTCCCGGTTGATCACCACGCTCGCCGCGGATGCGCCGAAAGTGTTGTCCGCCCCAGACGACTGCCCGTGCGGCAGCGTGGGCAGTCGTCTGGGGCAAGGCCGGTGACCGGGCTCCCGATCACGGGATCGGCACCGAACATCCGCTGATCATCGACATAGACGCCACCCTGGTCGACTCGCACAGCGAGAAGGAAAGCGCCGCGCCGACACTCAAGAAAGGCTATGGCTTTCACCCGCTGCTGGCGTTCATCGACCACGGCACCGAGGGCACCGGCGAGGCGGCCTCGTCCTGCTGCGTCCCGGCAACGCCGGCGCCAACACCGCCGCTGACCACAAGAAATCTCTGCACGACGCACTGGAGCAACTGCCGTCGCGGCCGGGCTACCGGGTCCGGAGGAAAGTGCTGGTCCGTGCCGATGCCGGCGGCGGCACCCACGAGTTCATCGGCTACTGTCACGCCCGCCGGGTGCAGTACTCGATCGGGTTCGGATTGAGCGAAACCATGGTCGCCGCACTGGATTTCCTGGCGAAGGATGTGTGGACCACGGCCTACGACGCCGACGGAAAGCGTCGTGACGGGGCCGCGGTCGCCGAGATCACCGGCCTGATCGACCTGTCGAGGTGGCCGCCGGGAATGCGGGTCATCCTCCGCCGGGAACGCCCGCACCCGGCGCCCAGCTGCGGTTCACCGACCACGACGGCAACCGGCTCACCGCGTTCGCCACCAACACCCGCCGCGTTCAGCTCGCCGACCTGGAACTACGCCACCGCCGCCGCGCCCGCTGCGAAGACCGCATCCGCGCCGCCAAAGACATTGGCCTGCGCAACTCCCCTTGCGCGGTTTCGACGCCAACCGGATCTGGCTCGCGATCGTCGCCCTCGTACTCGACCTCGTCGCCTGGCTGCAGATACTCGCCCTACACGACCACCCGGCCCGCCGATGGGAGCCGAAAACCCTTCGCCTGCAACTGTTCTCACTACCCGCCCGGATCGCCCGCCGCACCTGGCTACGACTATCCCGGACAGCACCGGCCACCGGTCTGACGCTCACCGCGCTCGACCGGCTGCAAGCCACCTGATCAGGCAAAACCCGCCCCAACAACCAACGGCAGGACCACCACCGGGCCCGTCGAACCTGGCAGTCAGCCCGCTGCACGGGCCAATCCCTCACACCGTTCTGCGGCCGACACAGCCGCCGACGGGCCGCCCAACCAGATCAGGCCGACATGTCAGCTACACGAAAAATCGAGGCTAACCTTCAAATCTTCTTCGTGACTCATTGCACTCCTTCCCCGCAGTCCGGCCCGGAATGTGCCACTGGCCGTGCGCTCAATCGGCCTTGTTGTCGATCCATTGGAGACAACCGACAAATAGGCGGGTGTACACCTGCTTCGCGCAAGCGCCGAAATACGCCGCCACAGCAACCATCAGTGCGCTCAATCCAATGTTTCATGCACAAGACCTGGAGCATTCAGCTTCGATAAAGTGCTAGGTCAGCGTGCCGGATTCTCCGTCCGGACCGGACGCACCGCCGACGCAATTCTCGAAACACGCATCCGGTGTGGATCTCGACCTGCATCAGCTCGAAGAGCGTGAGGCGGTGACCTCGTCTGGGGTCCACTCCGTTGTGGACCGCCACCGGCGCCGTTGCCGGGGAGCTGCAGTGTCGACACTCGCAACTTCAGACGATCGAATCAGCGCCCAACAGCCGCCTCCAGCCCTGGTTCAGTACGCGGGGGCATGGTCTTTGATTTGCTCTGCGATGGATGATTTTCGAAGAAACTCAACAACGACTTCGCATGCATCGTCGATGTAATTCATTGCGTTCGCCAACCGCAACCCGCGATAGAGCAGTGATGGGTCTCGATTGGTTGCGATCCACTCGGAGCAATCTGCGGCGGTCTTCCCGCGGACGAGCAGAGTCGGCCGCTCATTATCGAGCCAGTCGGCAAGCCTCGTCCAGGTCAGCAGCAACTCGTGACTGAGGTATGCCTCGCCGGCATCGATCGTCATCATCCTCGCGTCGACCAACTTGTCGAGCACTGCCAACTCCGATGCGTTACCGGCAAGGCGGCGGAGCTCGTCGTAAGAAAGCCTGCGACGTGCGTCATCGGTATCACCGTGCACTGACACCAGGCCGAGCAGAATCCGTCTCGCGATTACGCGCTCGTTCGGCTCCAATCGATCCCACATGGCGTCCGTCGAAGCATCGACGACGCCTGCGACCCCGCCGATTCTCCGGTAGCCTGCGACAGTCAATCGCGAACCCGCACGTTCTCGCCACAGTATTTTCAGGGTTCGTGACAGCATCGACAGCTCTCCCGGCTCGTGAGCAAGTCGACTCCGATCAGCGCGAGCACCGCTGATCGCGGCAAGTAGCACCTCCTCCACTCCGGCCGCAACCGGGATACCGTCGCGGTGCGCGGAATTGATGACCGCCCGCAACTCATTGGAATTCATTGGTTCGAGCAGGTACCCGCGGTGTCCGACGGCGTCGACGAGGATCGAATGATCAGTACACGCCGCTATCTGGCCCACCCGAAGAGAAATAAGTACGACTGCCCTCTCGGTGAGACGCTCCATCATTGCCAGGAAGACCTCGCGAGCATCATGGTCCAAATTTTCCGAGAAGACCCTCTCGAATTGGTCGATGATCACCAAGTGTGGTCTGGGACTACCCGCATCCTCGATGTCGGCGGTCTTACGCACGGCGATGCCGACGCATTCCACATGGTCGAGGAGATCCTTCAGCGATTCCACCGGGTTGGTGCCCAACACAACTGAGTGCGTCACCCAACTTCGTGGTTGCCGCGACTCCAAGGCTGGCACCAAACCGGCCTGAAGCAGCGAGGTCTTCCCTACTCCGGACGCGCCGGTCAACGCGACGATTCGCTTTGAACGACTCGCGGTCTCGGCCTCGAGTACTAACTGGGCCAAGTGACGAACCGCGGTCTCTCTGCCCATGAACCCTGCCGCTCCCTGCGTCGAATATGGCGCCGCCCCAGGGAAAGGGCAGGTGGCGGCCGGGACAGATGCGGTCCGAATCGCCTGCGCTTGCGCCCACAGCCGCTTCCACGTGCGAAGATTCACCAGCTCCGCTCCTGATATCTGACCGCGGCGCCGGGCCCCGTCGATGAGAACGAGGAGGACCGGAAGCAGCACCTCGAATCGTGAAGGCACATTCCTTCCGGCTTTCCAGTCACTGATCCGCTGTGCCGACACATACACCGCGCTACCAGATTTCTTGACAGTCCGGGCACGCGTGTGCGCGGCGCTGGCAAGATGTCGGAGCGGCGGACTGCCGCCGGCCACGTACAGGGCATCGAAACGAACTGCAAACTCTCGACGTGTTGTCAGGGTGCTGCCGACCCCCGTCGACAACCCAGTACCGATTCCGTCCATGTCAAAACCTTCGTCTGATTCACCAATCCGATGCCGAAAGGGCGTAAACCCCCTGTAACGCCTCCGTGAAACGGATCTCGTCACCCAACTCACGCAACTCGTCGTACAGCGGAAACTGGTGCTGCGTCACGCCACCGAAGGGTTCGGTGAACACGTCTGCAGCTTCTCGTCCGTGCACTGTCGAAGACTGTTCACACAGGATCGACATCGGTCGCTCCTTCGGTCCGCTCGAGCAACGGTCACGCTCGATACGTACTAAGCGTGGTCCTTGCCGAAGACAAAGTCAACAGGTTGACGGTAAAAATCGACAATTAGTCGATTTTTACCGGCATCCCCCAGAGCGTCCATCCCGAAGGCCTGGCAACTCGTGACGGGAAGCTGACTACCGAGCGTCGGTGGCGCCGGTGAAAGGCGGAACTGCTGGCGCGACGCCCCAAGAGAGCGAAGCTCGTCGCGAACGAGCGGCTGCGTGCAGCAGCGGCTGGGCGGTCAGGTCCGTGGGGCCGCTGGATGAATGCCGGGGCCAGGGCCGGTCACGGCGCAGTGGAAGGGACGTAACAAGCCGCGCCGGGCGATCTCGTCATCGGATCCGACAGGTCGGCGATCGGCACGCTCGTCGAGCAGAGCACATGGTTCACGATGCTGGTCCATCTGCCGCGCATGGCAGGCTTCGGTGTCGAAGCGAGGGTGAAGAACGGGCCGGCGTTGGCCGGTTATGGCGCTGAGGCCATGGGTTCGGCACTGACCGCACAGATGGCCACACTACCGGCATTGCTGCTGCTGCGTCGTTCGCTCACCTGGGACCGCGGCGAGGAACTCGCTCAACACACCCGTTTCACTGTCGACACCGGTATCGCCGTCTACTTCGCCGACCCCCACTCACCCTGGCAGCGCGGGACGAACGAGAACACCTATTGGTGCACAGTGTGATTCGTGCCGGCACGTCTTCGACGGGAGATGTTCCGGCCGGGCTGCTGGGTGACTCTGAGAACACGTGCCGCATAGGCTTCCCGTTGATCTGTCCACAGCAGCCCACGGGGCGAGAGCCCCGACGCGAAGTGACTTGATAGAAGCCTGCTGAGCCGTCAACTCGCAATAGGTCTGTCTCCTGGCTGGGGCCCTCGCCTTCGTCCCGTCATCGGTGGCTGGTAAGAGGAGACGACGATTTCGATGGTGACAGTGGTGGGGATCGACCCGGACAAGGATGTCCACATCGCGGTGGCAGTCGATGCCGCAGGCACGCCGATCTGTAAACCGCTGACGGTCAAGAACGACGCAGCGTTGATCGCCACCCTGCTGAAATGGATCCGATCGGCGGGTTGCGCTTGCGACGGCGAGGCGGCGTGCGCGACTCGGGGCGGCGATGAAGCCGGACTTCATCGAGGAACTCACGCAGAATTCGCCGTACAAGGATGAGGGGGATGCGAGGACAGTCCTGGTGGTGTTTCAATGAGTGTCGTTCTGCGAGGTGGAATCGTCCGTCTGCGGTGGCGGTTTGCTGGACGCGCTGAGGCAGAGCAGGCTGTCGACCAGCGCTCCGACACTGCGGAACCCGAAGGCGCGCGCGACGATGTGTAAGTCATGCATGGTGAGTGGCCTTGCCTTGGTCACGGGATCGGCGTAGTAGCGCTGTCGCCTTATCGGTCGATGTGGTCTGCTCACGGCGCACTCATTTCCGTCAGCAGCACGCTGGCGTCGAGAGACACCAAGCAGTCGTCTGGCGGGTGGTGACGGTGAACCAGTCGGAGCTCTTGTTCGGCCGATGCCTGGTAATCCAGCTTCAGCGCGCCGGACTCGATGTGCACTTGCAGGATGCGCCTCGGCGGGTGGACGGCTGCCATCGCGGAATCGTTGCCCCCGGTGGGATTCGCCGGTCCCCATCGTTCTCGGCCGCCAGCCGGTCGTAAGCGTCGCTGAGGTGAAGAAGCTTGTCGAGTTCGGGGATCTGGCCAATGAAGCCCGAGGTCGCTTCGACTGCCTCCCACAGCCCGGCCGCGCGGGCGACCACCTCGCCGATGGTCTCGGATCATCCCAGTCCTGCGGCGGCTCATCACGGGGTATGCGGCTGGTGTTGATGGCGAGGTTCATCGCGCACCCCTGCGGTGCCTTCCAGTTGCACCCACGCCTGCCGCGCGGCGGTGGGGGCGTGCTCCCACTCGGCGCGGATGGTGTCGATGCGGTCCAGCGTCGCATGCAGTTCACCGGGGGTGAGGTCGTGCTCGGACGCGGCTGCGGCGAGCTGGGTGGCGAGTTGCTGGACGCGGTCGAAATCCGCGTGCAGGCGCGACTCCCACGTCTGGGTGGTGGTCAGGTTGGTGATCATCGGGTACCTCCTGGGATCTGGGTTCCACAGCTGGCCGTCGAGCTCCCGGCCAGCGGCTTTCGGGGTGCGGCCACCCCACTGCTTGAAGAAGTCCGCGCTGGCGTCGGTGGCTTGGTCGCGCAGGTCGCGCACCCAGTCCGGGTCCATCGGCCGAGCCGTGGGATCGGACTTGGCGCCCGCGATGACCCAGGTCAAGGCGGGGTGTGGCGCTATTCGGTGCAGTCACCGCCGCAGCCGCAGTCGCTGCGGTCACCGGGTTCGAGGTGACCTCGGTCCACTCGATGCCGGTCGATCCGCCGCCGATTTCTCGTTGGCTCGCTGTCATCAAATTCCCGCCCATGTCACTCAGGTGTGCTCGTGTGGGATTCCACGCCATCCGCGTGGCAGTTGCGTGTGGCCGGTACGTATTTCGGTGAGCAGTGACGCGTACCCCTCGCGCGTTTCGGCCAGGTGCGACCATGCCCGATGGCACAGCTCGGTGTCGCGGGAGTGCAGCACCACCCGCCACGCTTGGGCATACGCCCACGCGATGTGGCTGATCACCTCACCCAAGGAGTGGGTGTGGCGGCGCGCGCTGCGACAGCAGGGCACGTTCAGCGCCGCCCACGTGTCGATCTCGCCGATAATCCGATCGATCTCCGCGTGCGTGCGGGCTTCGTCGAAGTCTGCGGATCGACGCGACCCGACACTATCGATCTCGGCGGCGATCAGCTCGGCGTGCAGGTCACCCAGCTCGCGCGCCCACCCGATGAGTGGCGCCCCGGCGGTGAGGTGACCACAGATCCCGGCCAGCAGGTGCTCGGGCTCGGGCAGTGGCACCCGCAGCGCCGAAGGCCAACCAGGCGACAGCTGCCCCGCTATCAGGTCCCCGCTCCGAGACATCGCCGCCGCCTTCACCACGACGCGTCGGTAGCCGACACGGCACGCAACGGCTCGGCACCCGGCGGCTGGGACCAGTGGTGCACGCGTGCGGTGTAGATGTCCACGGCGACAGGCTGTTTGGCCATCGTCCCGTAGCCGTCCATCGCGCAACCGGGCATTCGGAAATTGGCGAGGACGTCGGCGATGCTGGCTGTCGTGCTGGCGTCGGGATTGCGGTCGAGTGCGCCTTGATAGTAGCTGGGGAGTTTGTCTTCGGTCAGTAGCCCGAGGACCAATGTCGCACGGGTAGGTTCGGATAGCCGAAACACATTGGTGCCGGACCCTATCTCGCTCAGCAACAGCACCCCCACGGCCCTGACTGCGTCGAGTTCGTCCAGACACTCCTGCTGGTACGCCGACCCGTTGCCCAGTCGCTCGATAGCTCCGATCGTGAGGTTGAAATGGCCGCTCAAAATGGGCAACAGACGCGGCGCGGCGATCGCTGCCCAGTCGAACAGCGCGCAGAGTTTGTGGTAGTCCGCCGCTATCTTGCGGGATAATCCACCCAGCTCTGTGACGACATTGCGCAGCAGGTCGTATCCTTTTCGGACATCCTCGGCGTGTGTCTTCCGGGATTCCGGCCTGTCGCGCAGCCCGACCACCACATCGCGCATGCGCATCTGCTCGTCGTAGTGCTCACCGAAGATGATGTGTTGAACTGCAATGCTGATTTGGTTGACGCTTCTATCCATGATTGATCAATCCACTTGGGTTTATCCAGACAGGGCATTCACGTGCTTTGCAGACCTCGATACGATTCGGTTCTTGGGTCAGCGACGATCGTTTGGGTCGAACGAGTTTCGCACGGGAATGACGGTGGATTCCCCTCGAACAACCACGGTCGTCAATGTAATGTCAGCTCCAGGATCACGTAGCACAACCTCTGGCTATTTTGGGAATCTGAGCCTAGCGAGGCCAATCACCGGATAGAACCATCCGGTGTGGTATGTGCACTGTTTCTGCTGGTCACCGTGCGAAAATCGGTGTCCGTACAGGATGTCCGGGAGGCGATTTACAGCCACCCGCTCAAGATATGCCATATCGAACGCGAGGGTTTCGACGCCGCATTTCTTGGCGCCATTCGGCACGGTCGCGCCTGACTGATGTCCGGTTCGGACAATGAATTCACTGCACGGACCCGGCATTTTTGGGCGAGTCGATGGTTTCGGTCCTGTGCGGCCCCCGGGCTCCCACAGATCTCGGCGGGAAGTAGGGTAGGTCGCAGACGAGGTGCCAGCTGGGCTGGTCCGTTTTCACCGGCCCCCTCCGAACCAGCCGTGCCCGATTTCGGCGGCAGCTGGCTCTCCAGTGCTCATCGTGGCCTGCCTGTAGGGCGTCCGGCGTGGATGTCCTCATGGCAGGTGCGGCAGACGACGAGGGTCTTGCGGCGGCGAGCCGCCATCTGCTCGACCCAATCCGGTTGTGGTTTCCGACCTTTCGGATTGAGGTCTTTCAACGCTCTCACATAGTGGACCTCGACCTTGTGGGTGGAGTCGCATCGTTCGCAAGCCTCGGCGAGCAGGCGTTGCACCAGCTCGGACCGGCGGCTGTTCCAGATGCGTATCGGATCGTCGTCGAGGGGGCGTGGCGCGATGTCACGGGCCAGACTGATTCGGCCCCAATGTGCTTCCACTGGTGGCCGCTCGTCGTCTCGGTCTGGTGCGGCTCGCAGGCCACGACGAGGACCGCGCTCGGTGACGAGAACGGCACGGTAGCGGCGGTAGACCTGTGGGACCGTGATCGGTATTTCCGGGCCAGGGTCTTGGTCAGCGACCACTCCATACGTATTTCAACGGGCCGAGCCGGTGACGGTTGAACGCCAGCCGGTAGTACTCTGCGACGCCCCGGAACTCGGCTTGGAACTGCACGACAATACTGACATCGGTACTGACGATGCGTTCGGTCCGCCCAATTGGTTCGCTGTGATGCAGGTAGAGGCGGGCCGCCGAGGCCGCATTGGGTCCGGTCGTAGGTGACGCCGACGACGCGGTAGGCGTCCCCGGGCACCGGTGCCCGGAAGTACACACCCACACCCGAGTCGTGTTTGCGCACAGCACATCGTCGCGCGGCGGCCCGCCGTCGCTCCGATGCCACGCGCCGTCGCGCCGTGTCGGCGCCGGTTGGACAATGTCGGACAACCGATTTCGTTCGATGCGGTTGCCAAGGAGGCGCAGGTGTCTCGCTCCTGGCTCTAGAGGTGGTTCCGGAATACGCCAGAAACCTGCCGTGGGGCAACAGTTGCAGGTCGACGTGGTCTGGCCGTGACCTGAACGTTGATGTTCAGATCGGCGTGCTCGGGGTCGGTCGGGGTACGGGCTGGGTCGTCGGACTTCAGCGGTTCCGGCGCCGCAGCGATCGCGCCGGAGGCCACCGCGCACCCTTCGGCGTATTCGCGCAGATCCCGCAGCGCGTCATGCGCGCGGCGGTAGGCGGCATCGAGCGGGGGTGTCGTCCTCCCATGTCAGACGGGCCGTTGATCTCTTCGGAAAAGGCCAGATAAAACTCCGTCGGATTCTGTCCGGATATTTGAAGTATGCATGGCTGTCTGGTCGAGAACTAGACCTGCCGGAAGGTCCATTGGGACATGTACCGGTAGTGAATATACCGTCGGTGTCTGCACTGATACGGTGCGCTGGAATTCTATTCTGAAAGCGGCGCTGCGATATGATCCAATTTTCCAGGATAGATAGGGGAATCATTTTCGAATGTTAAGTGAGCATTTTTGGCTAAACGGAAGTGTTTCACTTTCGGTGGTGAATGGGCTGCAGCGTGGCTCGGGCCGGAAATCCGCTCTGTCGGGCAGTTCTGGAGCGACAAGGTCTTCTTGAGCGCGTGCCACGCCGCTGCCCGCATTGTTTGTCTCAACGCTGGAACGACTACCCGGATAAGCAGGGGGGACCGACCATGATGGTGAAGCTGACGTTCGGATCCACTCAGGCCGGCGGTATGTCCGGACCGGACGCGATTGACACCGGGTCCGCTTGGGCTGCGATCACCTCGATGACCTGCGTTGATAACGAAGAGCCGTCACTCGATACGACTCGGTATGAATAGCGCGGTCATCCATGAAGTGGTAAGTCTGTGATCACATCTGAGTTAGGGAGAAACCCAATGGTTGAGGTGGGGCCGGTACGTGCCGACTCGGACGCGGCGAAGGAATGGCCAACATTCACTGCCGTGTCGCTGACCGGCTCGATTTCGGTCTGTACTACTGAGCAGGGGCTGCCGGTTGGTATCAAGGTTGATCGGGCTGAGTTGCAACGGGACCTGCGGCAGTTGTCCGGCGAGATCCTGCGATTGTGTCAGAGGTCGGCTAATCGGGCCGGGCTAGCTCGGCGAGCGCAACTGGTCGAGGCCGGTATCAGCCCCGCGACATTGGCTATGACCGGCTTGCCGACCAAAGGGGCGGTGGCTCGTCAGGAAGTCCTCGAAGAGCAGGACTACGAAACTGAGCCGGTCAGCTGGCTCCGGTCGGTCTGAGGAGGGGCCACGTGGTCGATTCAATGGAGGAGTTGGAGGCGCAGGCGCGCCGCCAGTTGAACCGGATGCTCGACCTCGGCGATCAGATGGCCTCGATCATAGGCCGGGAGACCTCCGAGGACGGTTCGATCACCGCGGAGGTCGATGCCAACGGGGCGTTGCGGGGTCTCGAGTTCACCACCGCCGTGACGCGGCTATCGCCGGCTCAGTTCGAACAGGCACTGATCAGCACGGCAGCGGCGGCGGCGCAGGCAGCCTTCACGCGCCGAGGTGAGCTTGTCGCGGCCTTCAATGACGATATGGCGTAATAGCCAACCTTTTTCGCAGAGACCTCCGCGTATCTCATTCTGGTACAGGCAGATTCGCGATCAGCATTCAAAATAATAAGAGTAATCGGGAGGGACCCCTGATGGTCGGAAGCGTAGAAGTACACACCGGTCTGATCGCGGCCTACGGCAGCACACACGCGGCCATGGCCGCGAACGTGGCAGGTGCTGCCGGAACGAACGCAGCGGCAGCGGTCGCCTCAGCGGTACCCGTGTTCGGGCTGATCGGTCAGGACTTCCTGACCGCGTTCATCTTCGCTCTGGGCAACAACCTTTGGTCGTCGGCCGAGATCGCAGCAGTGCACGCGGGTACTGCAGCGATCTCCGCTCAGGGAGCGGCCGCCTACGAGGGTGGTGAGGCGGCATCCGCCGTCTCGTTCTCGTTCCGGAAATGATCGACAAGCCGGACCCGACGGTCATGGACGTGTTCAAAGGCAGTCCCATCGGCCAACTCTTGGACCGTCCAGTTCACGACGTATTGCGCGACCTCGGCCTCCCACAGCTGCCGCAACTACAGCCTTTTCCGGCGCTACCGCAACTTCCACCGTTACCCGCCATCGATCTGTCGGCGCTGATCAAGCCGGTCACCGATCTGCTCGCCGGTTTCGGCAGCGGCACGCTCGGTGACAGTGGCTTCGATCCCACGCAGTTGTTGTCGACGATGGTCAACACGTTGACGTCGACGGCGTCGTTGGGCGCCGAGGCGTTGACAACGGTCTCCGCGGGATGGAAGAGTCCGGCCGCTGCAAAGGCTGCGGTCAAGAACGTTCAAGTCCAGCAGGACAGCATAAAGGTCGCCGCGCAGGGGCAGCAGCAGAAGGTGATTCTGCTCGACGCAGAGCGAGTCGTCGGTGAGGGCGCCGCGGAGTTGACCGGCATCATCTTGAAGTTCATCAACGAGGTCATCCTCGGTGCGGCCTTCTTCATCACTCCGCCGGGACTGGGCGCGCTGATCGCGTTGGCGACGGAGACCCTCTCCGAAGCGATGGTCGTGGTAGCGAGGACGCGCGGTGAGCTGGTGGTGCACACCGTCGCGATGACCCAGGCGGGGATAAAGATCCCGGTCACCGGTGCACCTTTCGGTGTGGACCCGCTGACGTTGGCATCCGAAGTACTGAATGTGGTCGCTCCGCTGCTGAGCCCCGGCATCCAGGCTGCGGGCACGGTCGTATCCGCTGGTACCGAGATCGCAGGCCAGGTGGTTTCCGCCGGTACGAAGGCGGTCAGCCAGCTTGTGAGCAGTACACAGGGAACGAGTCAGCTGACCGAAGCGCACGCCAACGGGCAATCCGGAAAGACCGACGAGAAAAAGAAGTCCGGCGACACCGAAAATACGGGGCTGGCCGGTTCGAGAACCGGGTCGCTGAACACGGGTTCGACCGGATCGCCGAGCATACCTATCAGCGCGATCTCGGGAACACCGCCGAGCGCAGCGCAAGGGGCTCGGCCGAGCTTCAGCATTCCCAATGCAACGTCTACTTCGGAGTCGGAACGATCGCGCGTGGTCCAGACTTCGGCGTCATCGCCGAGCGGCACTATGCCGATGGCGGCGACGGCTGGCACCCAGCGCGCCGGAGACGCCGGAATAACCGGCGGGGATCGCACTCACCTCGTCACGGAAGCACACGGCGACGAGGTCGTGGGCCGGATCGAGGGCGTATCGATTCCGGTAGTCGGCGCGGCCGAGACGATCACCGATACGCCGGACAAAGAACTCACGCTCTGAAATATCAGGGGAGATTGGAGAATTGCCATGACTGTTCACGGAGCCAGTTCCGTGGGGGGC
This sequence comes from Nocardia sp. CA-107356, assembly GCF_050946365.1. NCBI lineage: Bacteria > Bacillati > Actinomycetota > Actinomycetes > Mycobacteriales > Nocardiaceae > Nocardia > Nocardia sp. CA-107356. The sequence continues at coordinate 3,802,980 of NZ_CP191992.1, forward strand.
GCATTCGACGGGGTTCGGTTCGATCCGGTTGCGGTGCGCAGTGCCGCGACGCAATTGGATGAGCTGGCCGAGCGCCTGAATGCCGACCTACAAACGGAGCATCCGACTCTGGCCGTTCGTCCGGCCGGCGCCGACGAGGTCTCGCAGCGAGCGTCGCAGACACTGACCGGCGTGGCCGGATCCTTCCACCAGAGTGCTGCCGACGGCATCCTCGAGATGCGCAAGTTGGCCGCGGCCCTGCGTGCCCAGTGCGACAACTTCGGGCAGATGGAAGATGCCAACGTCACCGGTTTCGGCAGCCACTGACGCCGATCGGACGATGATGATGCTCGAGCCTACGAAGCCCGGCTTCACCGGAACGGTCTGGGAATCCAGGCCCCCGGAGCAGCTGGCCCGAAACCTGACCACCGGCGTGGGCGGCGCGCCCGCGGCCGAGGCCGGTCTGGCTTGGGCGCGCTTGGGTGCGAGTTTGGGCGCGGTTGCCGCCGAATACGAGCGGATCGTCTCGTCCATCGACAATGCATGGCAGTCCAAGGCCAGCCTGGGGGTGGTCGAGCGGATCCGTACGCTGCGGGATTGGCTGGCCGACACCGCGGTCTCGGCCGCCGCGAATGGCACCCAGGCCGAATCCCATGCCGCCGCGTACGAAATCGCCCGGCTGGCAATGCCCGATACGGGCGAGGTCGAGGCGATCCAGGCACTGCAGAAAGTCCTCGGACATGTTGGTGCGTCGCTCGGCGCTCCGATACTCGCCAAAGCCGCACAGCTCGACGGTGATGCCGATGTCGCGAAAGCTGTTGCAGCGCGAGTGATGCGAATCTACGAGGCGGCGACCGAATCGCTGGCGATTCCGTGGGAGCAGCAGCGCCCTCCGACGATCGCAGCCAACACCGCGCTGGAGACGGAAAGCGCAAGAGCGACCGAATCCCCTGAGCAGATGAGGCTATCGGTGCCGTCCATGCCGGTCGGTCTCGGGGGACTCTCGCCGGGGTTCGGGCCGACGCCGCTGGCACCGGTCAGTTCGGTGGCTCGCGACACAGTTCGGGCAACCACGACTGTTTCGGAAACCGCCGCGGTAGAGCCGGTTCCAGTTCAGCAAGGTTCGCAGGTGCCGCTCGGTCCCGCTGCGACAGGGCAGGGCGGTGTGGCCTCCGAAGAGGAACACTCCGTGCGCGCGGGCCTGGCGAGCGAGTCCGTGGGCGGCACAGCGGATGTTGGCATCGATACCGGATTCCGGGCTGCGCCTGCGGTCCTCGGCGGCGCGGAACAGGTAGCGCCGCGAATTCCGGTGGAGCAGAACAGACCAACTCAGCAAGTCGTATTGGAAGGAGCACCGCGATGACGACACTGACCAATGACGGATTGCTGGCGCTCGTCCACCAACTCGGTGTGCAGACCCTGCCGCTGGTGCTCTCTGTTGGGCCGCGCCAGGTTTCGTACAGGGAGTGGACCGCGGCGCAGGAGCGCGCGCTCGACGAGCTGACAGCCGATCAAGTGCTCGATCGCTACGGTGACGTGGATCCCGAGTTGCGCTCGGCGCTATGGGCGTTGGCGCTGCCGGAGCGGGAGCTGGTCGCCCGGATCTTTACCGAGGCAGGTCAGGTACGAGTGTGTCTGGTCCGGCGGGGAGGAGGGCACGTGCTTGCTGTCCGCCGGGGCGACACCTTCGATATCCGACCGATTTGGGCGGACGGGTCCGGTGACTCGCTGACTCGGCCTGTCCTGAATGTGCTGGGATCGTGCCCACCGGCGGAAGTTACGAGCTTCAGCGCTGTGGCTATCGAACTGGGCGAACGTCTCGACTCGGCGACCACGTCCGCCGAATATGCCGACGCCGTGCACAGTGTGGGCGTCGCCGAGCGCGACGCCACCGCATATGGACTGGCATTCGCATCCTGTCGTGCTTACGCCGAGGTGGTGGCATATGCCCACGCCAACGGCGTCACAGATCGGTCACCGGGAGCCGTCGTGGTGTATGACACTGCGCGCGGCCGGATAGTGGCCGCTCCTGGAGTCGCTGTAGACCAGCAGATCTGGTCCACGCTGACACCGGGCACCGATCACCGGATCACGCAAGCGATCTCGGGTCTGATCGAGTTGCTGCCCGGGGGGAGGTGGCTGTCGAAATAGGTACTCAGAACTGGCAAATTTCCGTAAAGCGTTATATCGAGCTTCCGGACAACCGGAATAAACTCTGTTGAGAAGGGTAAGAAGATGACAGCAGTATTTCAGGACAAGGCACTCGCTGAAATCGCGGCGAACAAGATGAACGGGGTCATTGAGGCGATTCGCGCTACCATAAATAAGGTGCCTCAGGCGACCGATGATTCGGCGGCGGGGTGGAAGGGTGAGGCTCGCGGGGTGTTCGAAACAGTTTCGGCCGACTGGCACAACGACAGCGTGGCGTTGAACGCCAGTCTCACCGAAATTCAAGAAGCACTCAAAAAGGGCACGGCGGTATTCGACAACATGGACGACGAAAACAAAGGAAAATTCGGGACCGCTGGACCGTCTGTCGACACGAACTACACGAACCTGAAAGTCTGAACTTCCGAGGAGAATGAACAATGAGTTTTACCTACAATCCCGCGCACATGGGTGAACTGCACAGTGTGATGCAGACCGTGTCGGGCGAGCTGACGCAGCATGAAGAAGATTTGAAGGCAAGCCTGGCGGCTCTGCGTACCGCCTGGGTCGGCGACGGTGAGGCCGGTGAGGCTTTCACTGCTGTCGCCACTGCGGTGCATAAGCACCTGCAGAAATTCGAGGAGTACCAGCACAACCATCAGAGTTCCACCAATGGGGTGCAGCAAGCGTGGCACAATGCGCACGGTGCCGACCAGGCGGTCGCCCGGTCCATCTGATCGGACCAACTTCGGTAGCTGATCGTTGTATCCCCGCGCCGCAGTGCCCCTTCCGGGATGATGGAGGGGGCACAGCGGCGCGGACGGGGTTTCATCCTTGATTTCTGTGTTCGTCCAGTGAGTAGTGCGATGGAGGATCCGTGCCAGCCCAATTGACCACTCGCGCCCAGGTCAATGGGTATCGGTTCCTGCTACGCCGATTGGACCACGCGCTGGTCCGCCGTGACGTGCGCATGTTGCACGATCCGATGCGATCGCAGATGCGCTCATTCCTCGTCAGCGCAATCCTCGGCCTGCTGGTGGTCGCCGGCGCGGCGATTCTAGCGTTCATCCGACCACAGGGCTCGATCGGTAACGCGAATATCGTGATGGGCAAGGACAGCGGCGCGCTCTACGTGGTCGTCAAAGACTCCAGTGGAACGCAAGTGCTGCATCCGGTCTTGAATCTCGCATCGGCTCGTCTGATTGCCGGGAGCAGTGAATCGCCGACCGCGGTCAAGGACAGTATGTTGAGATCGTTGCCGCGCGGGCCGATTCTGGGTATTCCCGGTGGTCCGGCCGCGCTACCCGGCTCCGTCCAGGGGGCTCGCTCCGACTGGACATTGTGTGACGCTGTGCAGCTATCGTCGACCGGCAGCGCGTTGTCCTCGTCCGGCGTGATTACGACGGTCCTATCCGGTCGCCCTGTACTGGGCGAACGAGTCCGGGCATTCGACCGCAGCAGCGCAATCTTGGTGCAGCGCAACGACAAGACCTACCTGATCTACGACGGTAAGCGAGCCGAGGTGGATACGCAGAACCAGGTGATCGCACGGTCACTGAACCTTGCGTTGCAGTCCGCTCGCTCTATCAGTCCGGGCCTGCTGGATGCTGCTCCTGAGGCTCAGAAGTTGACGCCACCGGAGATTCCGCACGCCGGCGAGCCTGGACCCGGCCGGTTGAGCACAGTGCCCGTAGGCGCCGTGATTCGCGCGGCAGTCAACGGCTCCGATAATTCGTATCTCTATGTGGTTCTGGCCGAAGGCGTGCAACGCATTTCGCCGTTCACCGCGCAGGTGATCCGAAATACCAACTCGCAGGGTATGAGCGATATCCTACCCATGGCGCCGGATGTGGTGAGTTTGGTGCCGGTGGTCACGAAGCTGCCTGTCGATCAATTTCCGTATGACATACCGAAGATCCTGGCGGCCGAGGACCAGCCGTACACCTGTCTGTCCTGGGCGAAAGCGCAGGGCACGGGGCCAGTTACGGACGGGCCTGCCGATCGCGCCTCTCTCATTATGCTGGCGGGTACTCAGTTGCCGTTGGCGGACTCCGCGAGGCCAGTGGATCTGGCTACTGCCGATGGGACCGGTGACCGAGTGGACGCCGTGTACGTGCCACCGTCGTCCGGTGAGTTCGTCCAGGTCACCGGAATTAGGGCCGGCAGCCCTCGGCGTGAAAGTCTGTTCTACGTCGCCGACAACGGAACCCGCTATGGAATACCTGACCTCGACACGGCAGACAAGCTGGGGCTGGGTAAGAACCCGAAACTGGCTCCCTGGGAGATTATCGGCCAGCTGGTCCCCGGCCCCGCACTGTCGAGGTGGGACGCGCTGGTACAGCGCGACTCGCTATCCACCCGTTGAGGTACACAGCTGCGGCTCGTTAGCAGTGGTCCTGCATACGAACCGTCCGCCAGTGAGTGGTCGAAGGTTACCAACCAGCCCGCGGGGCAAGGATAACGGAGTTATCCCGTCGGTCTGCCCCAGAACAGCTTCTGCATTTGGTCATAACTGATCACGTACACCCCCGAGACGGTCGCCCGGCGTGTACTCGACTCCGCCGAACAAGTGGAGACATCGATGAATCCAGGACGAGGCAGCCAAGATCGATGTACATCATTCGCGCGGGCGGGGTACCGGGGTGAACCACGTGAACAGTCTCGACCGTACCTTCGACGACCGTTCCGACCACAACAAGCTCGGTCTCGCCGATTGACGCTTGTTCGGTCTCCCCATCCTCCACAGTGTCCGACCGTGCAGCGGTACGTTCACGTCGGTAGTTCTCGGATGCAGTGGTGGATCGCTTGCGACTCGTGCTGCTGCCGACTTCCGGGCACATTGTTCAGGCTGAGGCGAATGCGCCGCCGATGTAATGCTGTTCGGTCGGGGTCGTGACGAGCCGAGCGATGGTCATCGCGGCCGGGGTGTGGACAGTGACCCCGTACGCCGATGAGGTGTGCTGGACGATTGTGACGTCGGCGCCAGCGCTCACTGGGAGAGGTCCGGCGAGGGCGTCGAATATGTTGACGACTGTTGCCGAGCCCGGTGGTGGGGTACTGGGAACGCCGTCGAAGACGAGAAGGGTGGCGGCGGCGTGCGGCACATCTTGTGTCATGGTCGCGTGGCGACCGGTGGATGTCCGCGCCGTCAGCGAAAGTGCATGCGGCGCGGCAACATTCTGGATCATGGTCTGCCATGCCCATGGTCGCGACGTGTGCACCACAGCGTTCGCGCCGAGGGCGATCGCTCGCAGGATCACTTGTTGGGCAAGATGCAGACTGCCGACGATGTCGATGCGCCGTGTCCCGTCACCGACGAGTGGCACGGCGATACCACTGCCCGTATCGTCCGCGCCGATGAGTTGTCCACAGCCGGCCGTCGGCACATTGATGCCGGTCAGCGCGGCGAGGGGACCGTGGTAGCCGGTTGTCTGCACATCGCGAGTGCTGATCGGGAGACTATCCAGCAATGCCCACAGTTGCCGACCGGGAATGGCCCGGAGCCCTGCCGCAGGAGGGGAGTCCGGCGCTACGGTGGTGTCGTATCGGACGAGCGCATCCAGTTCAATGGGAGTCTGCGCGTTTCTGCGCCTCGTGTCGCCGATCGCTGACCGGAGTCGTATGGTCACCGTGGTGGCCATACTGGGTGCGGCCCAGACTCGTGCGAACCCATCGCCGTTGATCAGTTCGGTGCCGATCCGGTATGACGTCAGGTGAATATCGTTGTGCTGTAGCGAATGTGGCGTCTCGTTGAACTGATCGATCGGTATGCCGCGGGTCAGTTCACGCACCGCGCCGGTCATTTCAGCGGCGGTGAGAACTGATGCCGTGATTCCGCGCGCTGCGAGCCGGTTCGCAACCCGGCGAGTAGCGATGATCGCCGTGCGCAACGCGCCCTGTGAGCCGCCGCCCCGATTGTCGACCGCTTCGGCGTTGCCCAGCGGATCCAATCGCAGCACGATCCACACCGTGCGGTGGGCAATCGCGGGGAGTGGGCCGAGGATCTCGTCGTACATGCGGGCCAACGGCGCGACGCTGGCCGCGTACCCGGACAGTACCGCCTCGTTGCTGCAAGTCCGGGTGCCCGTACTGATTACATCGACCGAGTCCAGCGCTATATCGAATTGATGTAGGCAGCGGGCGATATCGGTTAGCGGGACGACCTGGTCAGTGCTGAGCGATCCGCGGCGCAGCATGGTCAGTGTGTCCGGCGGCGGGTCGATGCGCAGCATCGTTGTCAGGCGGGTGCCGTCCCAGCGCAGGCCACAGTTTCCGCCCTCGGGAAGCAGCAGGTCGAAGGTGGACTCCTGCTCGATGCCCTGACTACTACCGGTCCGCCAGCGGAAGGCGATCGAGTTGGCCAGGTGGGTGCCGATGGCCATTCCGTGAATTGGGGTGAGGCCGATCAACGCGATAGGAGCGCCGACGGCCAGGCAAGCCCACCAAGGAGTGTGCACGGCGGCGGGGATCAGCGACCCGATGACTGCCAGTACGGCAACAGGGAATACCAGCCGCAATGGGAACGTGCGGAACAGCCACAGATCCTCGGAACGTAGTTCGGCACCGTGGGGTGGCTCTGCCCGATGCCGGTCGCTGAATCCGCGGGACGGTCCGGGTTCCCGTGGAGGCGAGGTGGTCTTGGCGGTCGCGGATCGCACCGGTACCGTGCGTTCCACCGAAGGGTTCTGGTTGTTCACAGTGCTGTTTCCACTCCGTCTTGTGTGAACTGAATCAGGAAAGGCCGAGGGTGGCGAGGAGCCCGGCGAGAGCGGTGCGCATGTCGGAAGCGTCGATGCGCATCAGCACCGATTCATCGATCATGCTCAAGTCCAGGGATTCATCGTTTGCCAGCCGGAATTCGCGTTCCTCCTCGGCGGCCTCGATGACGTTGCGGATGAATCGACCGTTACCAGCCAGGTCGACACCACGCCGAGGCTGACCGCTCTGATCGGTGCTCTCGACGTCATACATCTTGGTGCAGGCGTCGACGAGCAACTCCAGTGCTGCCTCCGACAGATCCGAATCCCGCTTGTGCGCGATCACCTGGCCGATCTGGCCCAGTTCCTCGGGTGTGTAGGACGGGAACTGCAGTCGCTTGGAGAACCGCGAAGCCAGACCGTCGTTGGCGGCCAAGAACCGGTCGATCTCACCGTCGTAGCCGGCGATGATCACGACCAGTCGATCGCGGTCGTTCTCCATGCGAGCCAGCAACGTGTCCACCGCTTCCCTGCCGAACGCATCACCGCCCGACAAGCCGGTTTGGATGAGTGTGTACGCCTCGTCGATGAACAGCACGCCGTCCATGGCCGTGTCGATCAGCTTCTCGGTCTTGATCGCGGTGCCACCCAGGTTCTGGCTCACGAAGTCGACGCGCTTGGCCTCGACGACCTTGTCGGTCTTCAAGAGGCCGACGCCGCAGTAGATCTTGGCGACAACGCGAGCGATGGTGGTCTTACCGGTACCGGGCGGGCCGGTGAACGCCAGGTGCTGGCCGCGCGGCGCACTGGCGAGCCCCTTCTCGGCCCGGATCTTGGCGAGCTGGGCGGTCGACCGTAGCTTCGCGACCTGAGTCTTCACCGAGGTCAGGCCGATCTGATTCGCTAGTTCGGCGCGCGCCTCGGTGAGGATCTTCTTGGCGCGATCTTCGTGCTCAGCTTGCTGGGCTTCTTGCATCGAAGGTGCGGATGCCGGATCCCAACGGTCGGTGCGAGCATCAATGGATTCCTTGTTGGTGATCGTGATCCGATAGGTCCGGTCACGCATCGCGGCCGTGTTGGGTTCGAAATCCGGCGCCTGGGAGTACACCTTCTCGAACAGGGCCTGGGCTTCCTCGGCATTGCCGGTCTCGCGCAGGCACAGGCCGCGGCAGAACATGGCGGTGGTCCGGGCGGCCGGGATGGGGCCTGCCTCGGCCTGCTCCATCCGCCGGAGTGCCTCTCCGAATATTCCCAGCTGTGCGCAGGCAGAGCCGACCATCACGTGGGCCCCCGCGGCCAGGTACGGATCGTCCCAGTCGGCAGAGCCGGTGAGCACTGTCATCACGTCGGGCCAGCGTTGTGTCGTGTAATGCAGCACGCCGCGGATGTAGGCGCAGATGCGATCATCGCTGTGCTTGTCCGGATCGGACGTCTGGGCGCGACGATGGGCTTCGAGCTCGTCAAGGATTCGCTCTGCCTCGTCGTACTGCTTGTCGGAGATCATTTGTGCGGCGTATGCCAGCCAGATTTCGGCGAAGCTCGCAAGGGGGTAGTCGATGTACAACCCCGGCAGGAACCGGCCGGCCAGTTGGCGCGGCGGCAGACCCAGCCTCCGCTGCTCTCGGTACAGACTGGTGGGGCTGGTTTTGTAGAGGTTGTGCAACACGTCCTGGGTGACCTCACCGGCGGCAGCCCGGCCGAGCCAGGCGTCGCACATGGTCGGATCCCATTCCGTAGCGCGCTGGAACGCCAGCTTTGCGTACTCGAGATCGTGGGCCGATTCTTGCCCCTCGATGCTCAGTCCAAGCGACAGCACTCCCGCATCGAATGCGCGCTGCGCCTGGCGGTTGTTGGTCATGCGAGTCGAACCCCCCGAAATCGTCGAATGTGGCTGAGACCGTGTCTTACGTGGATGTGATTCGTTTGCGGCGTGTCGTATTGAGTTGGGCCGCATGAAGTTCGACTCGTTACCGACGAATTGTCGAAACGTCTTGTGTCGGACGAGTTGTGAGCTCTGGCCGAGCCGTTACTGCCGAACTTCACCCCGCGTCCGCAGGGTGGCGGTACCGCGCCGACCGACGAGCGGGCGGTGTTCAGCGCGGTGGTGTTCGTGTTGACCAGCGGCTGTGCGTGGCGGATGCTGCCGCCGTCGTTCGGCGTCACTGTCCCGACCGCGCATCGCCGGTTCAGCGTGTGGACTGAGGCCGACATCTGGCGGCGGTTGCACCGCGCCGTACTTGGCGAGCTGAGCAGCCAAGGCTTGATCGACTGGTCGCGGGCGGTGATCGATCCGGCCTCGGTGCGAGCGAAAAAGGGGGACCCATGACCGGGCCGAGCCGGGTCGACCGCGGCAAAGCCGGCTCGAAGATCCACGTGCTGTCCGATCGCGCGGGAATCCCTCTGTCGGTGGGTATTTCGGCCGCCAACACCAACGACGCCGAAGCGCTGCGCCCGCTCATCAAAGCGATTCCGGCAGTGCGGTCGAGCGGGCCACGTCGGCGCAAGCCGGCAAAGCTGCACGCCGACAAGGCATACGACAACTCCGAGCTGCGCGAATGGGTGGGCCACCGGGGCATCGGCGTCCGCATCGCCCGCAAGGGCATCGAGCCCTGTGACCGCCTCGGCAGGCACAGGTGAGTGATCGAACGGACAATTTCTTGGATGACCGGCTACCGCCGGCTCAACATTCGTTATGACCGCAAGGCCACGCATTTCCCCGCCTTCCTCACCCTCGCCGCCACGCTCACTACAAGAAGCTGGCGAAGGCGAAATCGGCGACATGCGGCACGGTCTAAGGTCGCCTTCAGCAATGACGGTAGCACTAAGAGTTGCAAGGAGGACGCGTATATTCAAGAGCAGGTGAGATACCACGCCAAAGGTCAGGGCAGTCAGTTGTATCGAGTCATCACGGACGGATTCTTCCGCTGCCCGGAAGGATCGGGCTATTCGTCGGCGATATCCGGCGAAAGGCGTTTCGACTCCGGACGTTGAATCAGGGTGCGGTGGCGACACCGACCATGCGTGTGCTGGTGTGGAGGGCTTGTTCGGTGCTCATGAGGAGCGTGTACGCGGCTACGTTGATTAGATCAAACGTCGGTGTCCGGTTCGGACAGAGAATTTGCTGCTCTGACCATGTGTTTGGGTTGCAATCCAGGTCCTCGGATCTTGTCCGTCCCGAGCGTCTGAGCTAGATTTCTGCGTCGATCAGCCCCGATGACATCACCTGCGCGTAGTCGCGTGCCCCGGCGGTGGTTCGACGTTGTTCTGGAGACCTGTATGAAGCGTAGGCCGGACTCGGACGATGAGTTTTGCAAACTTGCCCGTTCGGATCCGGCAGTATTTCTGCAAAGCGTGGTCGAGCAGGCCGCCGCCGCGCTCTGCACTACCGATCTGTAGCAAGAAGATGTTAAAAGCTTTGGTTAAGTCCCCGCCTGCTTTTTCGCAATCGTGCGGAAAACGGGTCGTCGACCATATTATGAATTATCGCCCGGGGTGGGCAACTATGAGATTGTAGGAGCTGTTCGACAATTGACACCACAGTCGATCAGCGGCATGGGCACCGCTGAAAACGAATTGTGCCGTGTGTCCGTCATCGGGGGGAATACCCAGCTCGACGTCGGTCTGCCGGCAACACTGCCGATCGCCGCATTCATCGGCGATCTGGTGGCATTGATCGCATCGCGCAGCCGGAATCTATCCGAGCGCGAGGACGGGGGCGCGCCGCTACGTACTCAGCGTTGGACCCTTGCCAGGATCGGTCGTGACGCGATCGCGTCGAATCAGACGCTCACCGATGCCGAAGTCTTCGATGGTGATCTGCTCGTACTGCGCGCTATCGGGGCCAAGGAGTCGCCCGCGCTGTTCGACGATGTGATCGATGCGGTCGCCCGTCTCACGAAAGAGGAATTCCGCGATTGGTCAGCGGCCGCAGCGCAGTGGACCGGTCTGATCGCTGCTGTGATCGCAGTTTTTGCGGTGCTGGCGCTGGCTGGGGTTTCACGTAGCTACCGGGATGGACTTTCAGCGCCGTTCGTGCTGACCGGTGCTGCGGTGGCCGCGATGGTTGCCGCGATGATCACGGCCCGCAAATACAGTGTCGACCGCGCCGCCACGGGTTTGACGCTCTGTGGTCTACTGCTCGTCTTCGGTGGCGCGGCCCTGTTCGTGCCAGGCCCACTGGGAGCTCCGCACGCTCTGCTCGGTTCGGTCGCGATGCTGGTCGTCGCTGTTGCGGGATATCGTTTGACAGGCACAGGTCCCGACATCACCGCTGCGATAGCCACATTGGCGGTGTTCGCTGGCGCTTCCGCTGCGGTAAAAATGATTTGGGATCCAGCAATGCCTAGGATCGCCGCCGGAGTCGTCGTCGCGGCAATACCACTCATCTCATGGATCCCGCGGCTGGCCGCGTTGATGGCCCGGCTCCCGGTCCCACCCGTGCCCACTGCGGGCGGGGCGATCGACCCCACGGACCATGAACCCCGGCCGACGATTGAGGGCATCGGCGCGATCGGTGCCACTGTGCTACCGTCGGCCGCTGGCCTGGGCCAGCGCGCCCGGTTCGCCAACCAATTCCAGACCGGCCTGCTCGCTGGGATCGCGGCCGCCGCCGCGATCGGTGCCGTCGGTGCTGCCGCTCCGCTGAGTTCTGTTCGCTGGCCGGGCATCGCGCTGGCGGTCGTGGTGGCGCTGATCCTGTGCTTGCGGGGCCGAGCATTCGCCGACCTCATCCAGGCCGGGACGCTGATCGCGGGAGGCTGCCTCACCTTCATCGCACTGGTGGTGTTGCTCGGGCTGGGGGATTCGGATCTGCAGCTGATCGCGGTCGGCCTGTTGCTGATCTTCGTGACCGGTGCGGTGGGATTCGGCGTGATCGGTCCATACGTAGAGGTGACGCCGGTGACCCGTCGTATGAACGAGATATTCGAGTACGCACTGATCTTGTCGTTGATCCCGCTGGTGCTGTGGATCATGGAGGTGTACTCGATGGCACGGAATTTGTGATCATGAACTCACGGGGGCAGCGGCTCAGCAGGATGGCTTGTGTCGCAACAATTCTCGGTGCGGCAGTGTTCGGCTGGCCGGCTGAGGCCGGTGCCGTCCCGGTTGACCGCGCGCTGCTGGCGCTCGCACCCCCCACCACGGATCCGAGCGCGTTGGGAGCAGTACAAGCGCTCAGCGGCCATCCCACACCGTTGGAGGCCACCGAGAAGAAAGTGCTGTGTGCCGAACCGGTACTCACTGGCGGACAGCCACGCGACACCCCGCTATCGCAAAAAGTTCTGGATCTCCCGACAGCCTGGCAATTCAGCCGCGGTGCGGGCCAGAAGGTGGCGGTCATCGACACCGGCGTATCCCGCCATCCCCGTTTGCCTGTCCTCCAAGCGGGCGGCGATTATGTCGCTGACAGCGACGGCACCGACGACTGCGACGGACATGGCACCCTGGTAGCTGGCATCATCGCCGCCCAGACCAGTCCGGACGACGCCTTCGCCGGCGTGGCGCCCGATGCGGAGATTCTGTCGATCCGGCAATTGAGCCTGCACTTTCAGGCCAAGAACCGTTCGAACGATACTCCGCCCGGGACCATCGACAACTCCGGCTACGGCAACGTGCTCACCCTCGCCGCCGCCGTGGTCCGGGCCGTCGACATGCATGCCACGGTGATCAATATTTCCGAAGTTGCCTGCAGCACAGCCGGAGCCGATACCGCGGATGCCGCGCTCGGCGCCGCGGTGCGCTATGCCTACGAAAACAATGTGGTGGTGGTGGCCGCCGCCGGAAACTTTCAGCAGAACGGCCCGTGCTCGACCCAGAACGACGGTTCCGGATGGGACGCGGTGAAGACGGTGGCGACTCCGGCCTGGTTCGCGCCGTATGTGCTGGCGGTCGCTTCAGTGGATCGGGATGGCAGCCCGTCTCAGCTCACGCTGCATGGGCCGTGGCTCGGGGTCGCCGCAATCGGGCGCAATATCGTCTCGCTCGACAGCAAGCCTGGCAACAGTGGTTTGGTGAACGGAGTACCGAGCCAGGACGGCATCCAGACGATCGACGGCACCAGCTTCGCGGCGCCGTATGTGGCTGGGCTTGCGGCATTGGTGCGGTCACACTTCCCGGATTTGACTGCACAGCAGGTCATGGATCGCATTACCCGCACGGCGCACGGACCGAGCCCCGGTCGTGACGACCGGATAGGTTACGGATTGATCGATCCGGTTGCCGCGTTGACCGCGCAGTTGCCGGACAAACCCGTCAGTTCCGGTGCCGACGTGCCTCGCGCATTTCCGGCACCAGTCCGGCCGCCAGGCCCCGATCCGCGCCCCAGGTTGATAGCCGCGATCGGATCGGTCGTATTACTGGCGGCACTCGGAATCGGTGCCGCAGTGGGGATTCCGTTCCGACGTCGGCCAGAAGGTGACGAGTTGCCTGATCTCGATTCATAGCGACCGCCACGAGACCCACCCAGGAAGTTCGAAGGACCGCAATGCCCACTGAAGGTTTCGTGCGTCGCCCGCGAATTGCGCCGCCGCGAGCGCCCGGCGGGGAGGTCACGTTGACGCCCCCACCAGAGATTCCGCGCGCTGTACCCGGGCCACTGATCGCCAAGCTCATGCCCTTGGTGATGGTGGTTGCCGTCGTCGGCATGCTGGCCATGTTCGTGATGATGGGCAGAACACTGTTGTCGAACCCGTTCATGCTCATGTTTCCGATGATGATGCTGATGTCGATGGTCGGCATGTTCACGAGTGGACGCAGTGGCAGTGGGAAGGGGGTGGGCGAGCTCAACGAAGACCGTAAAGACTACTTCCGTTATCTGGACCAGGTCCGCAAGGAAGTACGCAGGACTGGAAACAAGCAGCTGGAAACGCTGGAGTGGAGTCACCCCGAGCCTGCCGAACTGCCCTCGATCGTCGGCACCCGGCGGATGTGGGAACGCCGCCCCAACGATCCGGATTTCGGGCATGTGCGGGTCGGATTGGGTAGCCACCGGCTGGCGACGAAACTAGCTCGCCCCGAGACCGGGCCGCTGGAAGACCTGGAGCCCGTGTCGACGGTGGCGCTGCGCCGATTCGTGCGCACCCACTCCGTGGTGCATCTGCTGCCGACGGCTGTGTCGTTGCGTGCGTTTCCCGCGATCAACATCGAAGGACCGGCCGAAGACGCGCGCATGCTCGTTTGCGCCATGCTGATGGAACTCGTCGCGTTCCACGGCCCGGACCATCTGGCGATCGCCATCGTTTGTGCCGAACCGGACGCTCCGGAATGGGCATGGGCGAAATGGCTGCCGCATCTGCAACATGCGGCCGTACATGACGGCATGGGCTCGGCGCGCATGATCTACCAATCGCTGGGCGAACTCGAGACCGCCCTCGCGGATGAACTGCTCGAACGCGGTCGGTTCGTGCGCGATCCGCAACCCACGCAAGGCCGTTTGCATCTCGTCGTGGTAATCGATGACGGCTTCGTCAACGGCACCGAGCAGTTGATCAGCGAATCCGGGCTGGATTCGGTCACCGTCCTCGATCTCATGGCACCCGAGTCGGGGTTAGCCGCCCGCCGCGGCCTGCAATTGGTCGCCGCGCGTGGCGAGGTGTCTGCCCGCAGCGCCTCCGGGCTCGAAAAGTTCGCGACCGCAGACCTCGTGACGCTTGCGGACGCGGAGGCGTTCGCGCGCAGTCTTGCACGCTACCGCATTGCGACCGCCGCGCAGATCGTCAGTCTCGGAGACAACAACACCACCTCCGACCCCGGCCTGATGGCGCTGCTGAAGATCCCTGACGCAGCCCAGATCGACCCCGCCAAGGTATGGCGTCCGCGCGCAGGGCGCGAGCGGCTGCGAGTGCCGATCGGTATCGCCCCGGACGGCTCCCCAGTGGATCTCGACATCAAGGAATCTGCCGAGTACGGTATGGGCCCGCATGGATTGTGCATCGGCGCAACCGGATCCGGTAAGTCGGAGTTCCTGCGCACCCTGGTGCTTTCGTTGGTCACAGCGCATTCACCGGACCAGTTGAACCTGGTGCTCGTTGACTTCAAGGGCGGTGCGACGTTTCTCGGGTTGGACCCGCTGCCGCATGTCGCCGCGGTTATCACGAACCTGGAGGAAGAGCTCGCGCTCGTCGACCGTATGCGAGACGCGCTCGCCGGTGAGATGAACCGCAGGCAGGAGCTGCTGCGTACGGCCGGAAACTTCGCCAACGTCACCGATTACGAGAAGGCGCGTGCAGCCGGTGTCCCACTGGACCCGCTGCCGGCATTGTTCATCGTTGTCGACGAGTTCTCCGAACTGCTGTCGCAGAAGCCGGATTTCGCGGATCTGTTCGTGATGATCGGTCGGCTGGGCCGGTCGCTGCATGTGCACCTGCTGCTCGCATCGCAGCGGCTCGAGGAGAACAAGCTGCGTGGCCTGGACTCACATCTCTCATACCGGATCGGTCTGCGTACCTTCTCCGCCAGCGAATCTCGTGCGGTACTCGGCATCACCGATGCATATCATCTGCCGAGCGTTCCAGGCTCCGGATACCTGAAGAGTGATGCGGCAGATCCCTTGCGCTTCAACGCAACCTATGTGTCCGGGCCGTACGTCGCACCGAGCCGTACCCAGCAGGTCGGCGGGGAATCGGTCGGTGCGCTGCCGCCGCGTGTGTTCACCGCCGCACCGGTCGAAATGCCGGCGGTGCCGGTGCCTGTCTCGGCGTCGGATCCGCTCGAGCTGCCACTGCCGCCGGTGGCGGATGAGGGTGTTCCGGATTCCCTGCTCCAGGTTGTCGTGAAGCGGCTGATCGGACACGGGCGTCCGGCCCATGAGGTGTGGTTGCCTCCGTTGGAGGAATCTCCGACAGTGGACATGCTCTTACCGGATCCGGACTGGCGTTCGCCGGTCAACCGGCACGGCCAGCTGTGGATGCCGATCGGCGTCATCGACAAACCGTACGAGCAGCGGCGTGATGTGTTGACGATCAATCTGGCTGGCGCGCAAGGCAACGTCGCGGTGGTCGGTGGCCCGCAGTCGGGTAAATCGACAACCCTGCGCACGATCATCTTGGCTGCCGCGGCCACCCACACTCCTGAGCAGGTTCAGTTCTACTGTCTGGATTTCGGTGGCGGCAGCATGTCCGGTCTAGTCGGATTGCCACACGTCGGGTCCGTGGCGCCCAAGATGGATGCCGACCGCGTGCGGCGCACCATTGCCGAGCTGATCACCCTCATGCACCAGCGCGAGGAAAGATTCAATGCGCAGCGCATCGAGTCGATGGCGGAGTTCCGCAGGCGCAAGTTCTCGGCTCAGGCCGCGGCTGGTGGTGTTCTGCCCGATGATCATCCGCTGGCCGAGGACCGGTTCGGTGACGTGTTCCTTGTCATCGACGGATGGTTAGTCCTCAGGGAGGAGTTCGAAACACTAGAACCGCAGGTCAACACTCTTGCGGCGCAAGGGCTTTCGTACGGTATCCACGTCATTCTCGGCGCCTCGCGTTGGGCGGAGATCCGGCCGGCGGTCAAAGATCTGATCGGTACTCGAATCGAGTTACGGCTCGGCGAACCGTCGGATTCCGAAATGGGTCGGCGCAGTGCGGCTTTGGTTCCCGTGAATCATCCCGGTCGCGGTCTCACAGCGGACGAACTGCACATGTTGATCGCATTGCCGCGGTTGGATTCGGATTCGAATCCGCAAACTCTGGCCGACGGCGTGAACGAAGCGAGGCAGCAGTTCGACGCGATGTACGGCGAGCGACGTGCGCCCGATGTGCGGATGCTGATGCCGCAGATCGCCCGAAGCGAGGTGCTGGCCGCAGTGCAGCAGCAGGGCATCGAACTCAGTAGGACCCGTATCGCTATTGGTATCGGCGAATCCGAACTTCAGCCAGTCGTACTGGATTTCGATACCGAACCCCACCTCATGGCGTTCGCTGACGTCGAATGCGGCAAGACCACGCTGCTGCGCAACATCGTAATGGGAGTGGTCGAGAGTTCGACCGCCGAAGAGGCTCGGACCATCATCATCGACTACCGGCGCACGATGCTCGGCGTCGTCGAAGGCGATCAGCTGGCGGGTTATTCGACCTCCTCGCAGACCAGTGGACCCATGATCGCAGAGGTCGCCAACTACCTGAAGAAGCGCATTCCAGGTCCCGACATTACCCCTCAGCAACTGCGTGAGCGCAGTTGGTGGAGTGGTCCCGAGATCTACATCGTGGTGGATGATTACGACATGGTGTCGACCAGTGGTGTTTCGGACCCGCTGGCTCCATTGCTCGAATACCTGCCTCAGGCCCGCGATATCGGTATGCACCTGATCATCGCTCGCCGTATCGGTGGTGTCTCCCGCGCGTTGTTCGGCGGTGTGCTCGGCACACTGAAGAATATGTCCGTCGACACACTCATCATGAGCGGTCCGCGCGATGAGGGGCGCCTGATCGGCGAGGTACGCCCGATGAAAATGCCAGCGGGGCGAGGAATCCTCGTCTCCCGGTCGCGTGGTGAGGAGATGATCCAGATCACCTACCTCCCCCCACCATAGGGCGCCTGCCTGGCCTCCGTATCTTGCCGGCGGTCCGGACCGCGCGTGGTTGTCTCATGCGAGTCCGGCACAATATGCCGGCTGTTGCGAGGGTTTGGAATACGGCACGCTTGTGCACGCACAGCTCGGGTGTACACGCGGCCTGGCCGTTATCGGTCACCGACCTGTCGCAAACAGGACGAGTCTGGTTGTATCCGGATGACTCAGAATTGCCATAACAACAGCTCGGGGATAACCAGAGATGAATGGAGATGCGCCGATTATGTATCCCTTTCTGCATCGGGATGAGCGGAGGCGCGCGAGATTACGCGATGGCTTGGGGGCAGGTCGGGGCGAGTGCACCGCTGATGAAATAAATATGGTCGGCCCGGATTGCGTTTGGGCGCGATATCCGACAGGCTGTAGTCATGATAGAAGTGCAGGGGGTGACCAAGCACTTCGGCTCGACCATCGCGGTGCAGGACCTTTCATTCACGGTGCGGCCGGGCCAAGTAACTGGTTTCCTCGGACCAAACGGGGCTGGCAAATCAACAACAATGCGCATGATTCTTGGTCTGGATCGCCCGACCGCGGGCCGGTCGTTGATAATGGGAATGCCGTACAGACGGCTGTCGCATCCGCTGCGAACGGTCGGTGCGCTGCTCGACGCCAAATGGGTGCATCCGAATCGCTCGGCGCGGTCGCACTTACGGTGGATGGCCGCTAGTAACGGCATCCCGGCATCACGCGTAGACACTGTGCTCGAGCTGGTGGGTTTGGCGTCGGTGGCCAACAAGCGTGCGGGTGGCTTCTCGCTCGGAATGTCCCAACGCCTTGGTCTAGCGGGCGCTTTACTGGGTGATCCGCCGGTGCTGCTGTTCGACGAGCCGGTCAACGGACTGGACCCAGAGGGCATTCTGTGGATTCGTAATTTCATGCAACAACGGGCGGCCGAGGGCCGCACCGTGCTGGTATCGAGCCACCTGTTGTCAGAGATGGCTCAGACGGCCCAGCATCTAGTGGTCATCGGCCATGGTCGGCTGGTCGCCGACGCTCAAGTCCAGGATTTCATCAATCGCGCGTCCGAGGCTCGAGTCCGGGTGCGGAGCCCGCAGCTGAGCAAGCTGCGCAGTTTGCTCAGTATGCAGGGAATGCGGGTGACCGATGACGTCAGCGGCAACGGTACGGGGCCGGCGTTGTTGGTCACTGGCACCACGAGCGACGCCATCGGTCAGGTCGCGGACGACAACCGCATCGCGCTGTTCGAGCTGGCGCCCCAGCAAGCCTCGCTGGAGGAGGCGTTCATGCGGATGACCAGCGGCGCTGTGCAATTCCACGCTAGCGTAGCCCCGCTCCCAGCGGGCTATGGTGTGCCGCCGCCTGGGTACGGCCTGCCGCCCAGGTACGGGCAACCGCCGGTCAGCAGCGTCCCCGGCTACGGTCCAGGTCCACAAGGCGGGGTGTAGCCGGTGGTGGATCTACTGAAAGCGGAGTACATCAAACTCACCTCGACCCGGTCGCCGTGGTGGTGTACCGCATTCTTCATCGTGCTGGGTCTCGGTATAACGCTCTTGAGCGTGAGCGCTGTCCGGTCGAGCCTGCGGCAACACGAGACATCCCCGGCCACGGTCAATGCAGAGTTGGCGGTGATCGGGATCGCTGGCGGCTTTTCCGCGATTTACCTGGTGATGGTGCTGGCGACGCTGACCGCGACTAGCGAGTACCGGTCCGGTGTTATCCGCACGACCTTCTTGGCTTGCTCGAGCCGGTCGCTGGTGTTAACCGCGAAGGCGGTTCTCACCGGAGTAGCGATGATGATCATCGCATTCCTGATCGGAATTTTTGCGTTCATGCTGGTGAAAGGCATGCTTGGCGGGGAGGGCGGCGTCAAACTCGAGTTCTCCGGAGAGACGTGGAGCTACCTGATCGGCGCCGCCTTGTTCACCTTTCTGTGTGCGGTGCTTGCAGTAGGCGTGGGTGCTCTGTTGCGGCATAGCGCTGGGGCGATATCGCTGCTGTTGCTGTGGCCGCTGGTGGCCGAGACCATCTTGGGTCGGATAGGAAACTTCGGTCGCAATGTGACGCCGCTATTGCCGTTCGCCAATGCCAATCACTTCTTCGGCGCGGAAAGCGACATAACGGGTGGCGGGCGAGTCCAATGGCACTGGGGTCCTTGGGGCGGGTTGGCGTATTTTGCGGTGTTCGTTGCGGTCGTGTTCGGTGCCGCGCTGGTTGTCGTGAACCAGCGCGACGCATGAGGAACGAACGTCGGCGTGTGTGAAATTCTTTGCCTGAGGTCCATAGAGTGAATACGAGCAATAGCCAGTTGCGGATACCGAAAACTATGTCAGATGAGGCTGTGGTGGTGCCATGACACCCGTGGGCAAGAGCGCTGTGGACCAGACTTTCTGCCAGATCTAACTGGAAACTGTCCGGACCGGACAATGTCTTCGCTATGGCTGACCAGCGGGAATTGTGCTGTATCACTGCGAATCGATTGCGGCGCCACACATAGTGGACTTAGCGTATAGGCGCACAAGCCTCATGTAAGTAGACCCTCTCGAAACGGAACCACCTTTGAAGATAGATCCTTCCTCGCCGCCGATTTTGTCGGTTGTCGTGCCGGTGCTGAACGAAGCCGAGGTTATCGAGCGCACCCTGGAGCGGCTGGTCGCGCAGGAGGCTATCGACGAGGTGATCATCGTCGATAGCGGCAGCGACGACGGCACCCCCGACATTGTCGATCAGTTCGCCGCCACCCATCCGAAGGTCGAACTCATCCACGAACCCACCCGAGGTATTCCAGCGGCGCGGAACGCCGGATTCGACAAGGCGCGTGGTGAATTCATCGCCCGCACCGACGCTGACACCTTCGTCGCCGCCGACTGGGGTGCGACGATTCGCGAGTTCTTCACCGCACATCCCGAGACCGCCGCAATAACTGGACTGTGCACCTACCACGACTCGCCGATCGGCTTCATCCTGAAGTTCGGTCAGTGTTGCTTCGCTTCGGCAAGCTCGGCGGCCAAGTCGGCAACGTGTACGGGCCGAATATGGCGCTCGGCGGCGGCTCTGGTATGAGCGGACCAGCCCCAGGCGTCATATCGGGTCGGCCGAACTCATGCACTACTTACGAGCTACTGATGCCCGTCGCGTGCCGGTTCGTCGAGACTCGATTGCATCGTCTTCTGCTGAACTAGGGACAAAGTGGGTTGATAAGCGGGGGATGTCCAGTGATTGATGTGCTCATCCTCGGTGCGAGCTGGGCCCCGGAGAATCATCCGGTGACAAACGCCTTTGCCGAGGCTCTCGACCCTGTCCAGTTCTCGCCTCGAATGGTGTTGTATTCGGGAATTCGGGCCGAAGCCGAAAGGGCGCTTGCCAGCGAAATCGATCGGTGCGATAAGTCGGTAGTTGTTGCGGGCTACGCTCAAGGAGCCGCCTTTGCGGGAGATTTCGTTGCCAGGTCCGGTGCGGGAACGTATCGCGGCAAGAAGATCATAGCCTGCGCGCTCATCGCAGATCCGCTACGGCCGAGGGGATGCTCAATCGGGCGCGATCCCGGTGGCTATGGGATCCTGGGTCAGCGGGTGATTCATGGCACCCAGGCGTACTGGGCTGCTGCGCCCGCCGACCTGACCACTGCCCTGCCTGCGCACAGCTCCTTGCGTGCGATACCTGAAGTGTGCGAATACCTCGGGATTTCGACTGAGGGGGAGATGGTCCGCTGGGGTCGTAACGTTATCGATGCATCGATCCGGGAACAATTACGGGGATATCCGCTACGAGTATGGCGGGGCAGAAATCCGGAGCTTACGCGCGGCGTTGGATACCTCTTTGCGAAGTCTCATAGCGACGACTATCTCAAGCATGGGCATGTCGTTTCTTTGGCTGACACTCTGAATTCGGAGGTTATTCCTGCAGGCGGGGAAATTTTGTAGTTGTACCTCATGTGCCTGCTGATTGATTAGTAGGTGTGTTTCTTTGATCCATATTTGATTGACCCCTAATGCTGGACGCCACTCTTGGTATCGGTGTGCGTCCTGCTGGGGTGTCGTCGGAGAGCGCTGCGTGGTGCTCCGGAAGCGAGGTTACGGTTGGACCGGCTGGATTTCGGTAGAAGCGGCGAAGCTGGCAGCGAGGTGACGCCGCCGGTGCCGGGTTCGGAAGAACTTATCCCACTGTCGCCGGCGCAGCTCGGTATCTGGTACGCGCAGCACCTGGATCCGCAGGTACCGATCACCATCGCCCAGTACATCGATCTACCCGGTGTGCTGGATCACGCAATGCTCAGACAGGCGACCATCGACACCGCGAACGAGGTGGATGGCTTCGTACGCATCATCGAACGCGATGGTGAGCCATGGCAGTTCCTCGATCCCACGATCGTCGATCGGGACGATATCGGCTACGTCGACATGCGTGGCGCCAACGATCCGGAGTCTGCGGCGATGGCGTGGATGCGCGCGGCGTACAGCCGCCCGGTCAGTATGGTGTCGAACACCTCACTCCTACGGCTCGTGGTGCTGCAACTCAGCGACTACCGCTGCTTCTTGTATCTGCAGGCACATCACATCGCGCTCGACGGGTTCGGTGCGGTCAACTATCTCAACCGTGTGGCAGAGCGCTACACGGCGGATGTGAACGGCGCCGAGTCGCCCCCGTTGAAGGCCACTACCCGTTTGCGTGCCCTGGTGGAATCGGAGTTCGCCTACCGGGACAGCACGCGCTTCCAGGCCGACAAGGAGCACTGGGCGCAGCGGGTCGCGGGACTGGAGGAGGGCACCAGTCTGGTCGGCCGCTCCGCCGCACCGGCGCCGATCAATGGGATTTCCAGTGCGGCGCTGTCGGAGGAGCAGAACGCGCTGCTGGACCTGGCGGTCGCGTCGCACGATTCGTCGGCGGCGGGGCTGCTGATCGCGGCGTTCGCGGCGTATCTGGCGCAGTGGACCAGCACCGAGGACGTCATTCTGAGCCTGCCGGTGACCGCGCGCACGACGGCGGCGATGCGGCGCTCGGCCGGTTTAACCTCCAATATCGTGCCGCTGCGGCTGCGCGTCGGGTACGACACCACGCTCACCGAGCTGCTGAAGTCGGTGACGGTGGAGGTGTCGGGTGCGCTGCGGCATCAGCGGTACCGGCACGAGGACATCCGCCGCGACAGCGCCGACGGCGGAGTGGTGACCAAGGAATTCTTCGGTCCGTGGGTCAACATCATGTTGTTCCACGACGAGATCGTGCTGGGCCCGATGGTGGGCCAGAAGCACGTGCTCTCGACCGGGGCGATCGAGGATCTGGGCGTCAACTTCTACCGGTCGGTGGCCGGCACCCGCTGGCACATCGACTTCGAGACCAACCCGAACCTCTACACCGAGGATGAGGCTCGCGCGCATCATGCGCGGTTCCTGGAGTTCTTCGACCGGTTCCTGGCCGCGGCGGCGCGCGCGACGGGTCCGGAGGAGGCAGCCTGCGTAACCACGGAGGGCTCCGCGCGCGCGGCAAATCAGGCTGCGGCTGGGCAGCGGCTGTGGGGGCTGCCGATCACGACGGCGGCCGAGCGGGAGCGGACGCTGGTCGAGTGGAATTCGGCCGCGCATGAGGTGCCGGAGACAACGCTGCCGGCGCTGCTGGATGTGCAGATTCCGCTGACGCCGGACGCCATCGCGCTCGATTTCGAGGGCGAGACGCTAACCTATGCGGAGTTCGGGGCGCGGGTCAACCAGTTGGCGCGGTATCTGATCGCCGGCGGTGTGGGCCCGGAGTCGCTGGTGGCGCTGGGGATGCGGCGTTCGCTGGAACTGGTTGTCGGCATGCACGCGGTGCTGAAGGCCGGTGGGGCGTATGCGCCGATCGATCCGGATCATCCGGTCGAGCGCACCGCCCATATCCTCGAGTCGGCGGCACCGGTCTGTGTTCTCACCGTGTCCGGTGACGGACTGGAGTTGCCGGACACGGTGCGGCGGGTCGAGCTCGACACCCTGGACACCTCCGGTTATTCGGACACACCGATCACCGATGCGGATCGGTGTGCGCCGCTGCGGTCGTCGAACACCGCGTACCTCATCTACACCTCGGGTTCGACCGGCCGCCCCAAGGGCGTAGCGGTCACCCACCACGCGATCGTCAACCAACAACTGTGGATGCTGCACGAACACGGGCTGACCGGCGACGACGTCTATCTGCAGAAGACTGCGACGACGTTCGACGTGTCGCTGTGGGGGTATTTCCTGCCGCTGATGGTGGGCGCGAAGCTGGTCGTCGCGACACCGGACGGGCATCGTGACCCGCAGTACGTCGCGGACATGATCGAGCGGCACCTGGTGACCGTGACCGACTTCGTGCCGTCCATGCTGACGGTGTTCGTCGCGCATGCGTCGGCGGCCCAATGTGCCTCGCTGCGGCATGTTTTCGTGATCGGCGAGGTGCTGCCGTCGGAGACCGGTACCGGATTCCGCGCACTTACCTCAGCCGGATTGCACAACCTGTACGGGCCCACCGAGGCCGCGGTGTCGGTCACCTACTGGGAGAACACTGACGCCGACACCACGACGGTGCCGATCGGTATCCCGGAGTGGAATGTCGATGTCTACGTCCTGGATGGGCGGCTGCGTCCGGCCGCGATCGGCGCCTCCGGTGAGCTTTACCTGGGTGGGCGGCAACTGGCGCGCGGGTATCGGGGGCGCGCGGATCTGACCGCGGACCGGTTCGTGGCCAATCCGTTCTCCAGTACAGGCGAGCGGATGTACCGCACCGGTGACCTGGTGCGGTGGGACAAATCCGGGGCGCTGGAGTACATCGGCCGCACCGACTTCCAGGTGAAGTTCCGCGGTCAGCGCCTCGAGCTGGGGGAGATCGAAACCGATCTACTCGCGCATCCGGCCGTGAGCCAGGCCGTGGTGCTGGTGACCGACACCGCGACCGGCCAGCAGTTGGTGGCGTATGTGGTCGCGGCGCCGGGGCACACGATCGAGCCCGCGGAGTTGGCTCGGTTCGTCGCTGAGAAGGTGCCCAGTTACATGGTGCCAGCGGCGATCATGGTGCTGGACGCGTTTCCACTCAACACCTCCGGCAAGTTGGATCGCAAGGCGCTGCCGGAGCCGGTGTTTAGCACCGATATCGCCGAGTACCGGGCACCGCGCACGAATGCCGAGCAGTTCGTGGCCGGGGTGTTCGCCGATGTGCTGAGCCAGGAGCTAGTCGGCATCGACGACAACTTCTTCGACCTGGGCGGTAACTCGCTGGTCGCGACCCAGGTCGTGTCACGGGTTTCGGCGGCGTTCGGCATCCAACTGGGGGTACGGGCGCTGTTCGAGACCCCGACCGTGGCCGGGATCGCGGCGCGCGTCGAATCCGCTACCGAAGGCGGGTCCGGGGGCGAATTCACGGCTGTTTCGCGGCCGCCGCTGGTGGCGCAACAGCTGCCCGAGCGGGTACCGCTGTCGCTGGCGCAGCAGCGGATGTGGTTCATCAACCAGTTCGATCCCACCGTCCCCATCTACAACCTGCCGTTCGTGGTGCGGTTGCAGGGTGAGGTCGACCTCGCGGCGCTGCACGCGGCGCTCAACGATGTCATGGCGCGCCAGCAGTCGCTGCGCACCATCTTCCCCGAATCCGGCGACGGCGGCGCATACCAACGCGTCATACCTATCGAAGACGTCGACCTCGACCTGAGCCCACACTCCGCTGCCGAAACCGAACTTCGGGCTCTGCTTACGGAATTCGCCTCGACCGGATTCGACGTCTTGCGCGAAGTACCAGTTCGAATTCGAATCTTCTTGGTCGTCAGCAATTCGCGTAACGATGGTGATGGCGCCAATTACGCGGTCGCGTTCGTCGTGCACCACATTGCCGCAGACGGTTTCTCGCTCGGACTCCTGGCTCGTGATTTCACTAGCGCGTACATCGGTCGGACTGTCAACGAAGAACCAGCCTGGACACCGCTTCCCGTACGCTACCGCGACTACACCCTGTGGCAGCGGGAATTGCTGGGTTCGGAATCAGATCCGGAGTCGATGGCCTCGCGTCAGATCGCCTACTGGCGGCAGGCCCTTGCGGGGCTGCCCGACCAGCTGGATCTGCCCGCCGATCGGCCGCGCCCGCCGGTGCAGAGCTTCCGCGGTAGCCGGGTCGGCTTCGATATCGATGTCGAACTGCACGAGCGACTGACCACACTCGCGCGCGCCCAGGGCGTCAGCGTATTCATGGTGCTGCACGCATCGCTCGCCGTGCTCTTGTCTCGGCTGTCCGGCACCAGTGATATCGCCATCGGCACCCCGGTGGCCGGTCGTGGTGAGCAGGCGCTCGACGATCTGATCGGCATGTTCGTCAATACCCTTGTGCTGCGTTCGGAGGTCGACGGCAGCGAGGCCTTCGCCGACTTCCTGACACGTACCCGCGAGGGAGACCTCGCCGCATTCGCCTATGCCGATGTGCCGTTCGAGCGGCTGGTCGAGGTGCTCAACCCGACCCGTTCGCAGGCGCGGCATCCGCTGTTCCAGGTGATGCTCTCGTTCCAGGAGCTCTCGCACGGTTCGATGGAGCTGCCCGGCCTGTCGGTCACCGCCGATGAGCTCGAGGTCGATATCGCCAAATTCGACCTGCAATGGACGGTCACCGAGGAACGCGGCGCGCACGGCGAACCCGCCGGTATGTCGACCGTGGTGTCCTTCGCCACCGATCTGTTCGACGCGGAAACCGTGGCCGAATTCGGCCGCCGTTTCCTGCGCGTGCTCGAAGCCGCCGTCACCGCACCGGAGTCCGCGGTCCGCGATATCGACATCCTCGACGATGCGGAGCGCGCGACGGTGCTGCGCGACTGGAACCGCACCGCCGACGCGGTGCCCGCCGCCACCGTTCTCGACCTGTTCGACGAGCAGGTGCGGCAGCGTCCGAACGAGATCGCCGTCGTCTTCGACGGCGGTACCCGCAGCGTAGGTGAGTTCGGACCGCAGACCGAACTCGCCCACCCGTCGCCCGACCACCACCCCTCATCGAGTCGCTACGCGACGCTGTCGTATGCCGAATTCTCGGCGCGGGTCAACCGCTTGGCCCGCAAGCTGATCGCCGAGGGCGTCGGCCCGGAATCGCTGGTGGCCGTCGGTATTCGCCGTTCGGTGGACATGCTCGTCGCCATCTACGCGACCATGGCCGCGGGTGGCGGCTACGTGCCGATCGATCCGGATCATCCGGCCGAACGCACCGAATACGTACTCGCCAGCTCGAATCCGGTCTGCGTGCTCACCACGACCGCCGACGATGTCGCCGCCGACGGTGACCATCGGGTGCTCCTGCTCGACACCCTCGACCTCACCGACTTCGACGACGCACCGATCACCGACGCGGAACGCCTTGCGCCGCTGCGCGCTTCGAATACCGCCTACGTGCTCTACACGTCCGGTTCGACCGGCCGACCCAAGGGTGTCGCGGTCGGCCACGCCGGTGTTGTCAACCAGATCGCCTGGATCACCGGCGAATACGGCATCGGCGCCGACGATGTGATCCTGCAGAAGACACCGGTCACCTTCGACGTGTCGGTGTGGGAGCTGTTCGGCACCTTGGCCGTCGGCGCGCGCATGCTGATCGCCGCGCCGGACGGTCACCGCGATCCGATGTACCTCTCGGAGATCATCGGACGGCACGGGGTCACCATGACCTCGTTCGTGCCCTCGATGCTCTCGGTCTTCGCCGGAGCCGCGTCCGCGGACGAGTGCGCTTCGCTGCGTACGGTTCTCGTCGCCGGTGAGGCGCTGCCCCCGGCCACGGTAGCCACATTCCGGCAGTTCTCCAGCGCCGCCGTGCACAACCTGTACGGTCCGACCGAATTCACCGTGCACGCCACCGCCTGGCATATCGACGAGGCCGCGCCTACCACGGTGCCGATCGGCCGCCCGGTGCGCAATGCCCAGACCTACGTGCTCGACGCGGGCCTGAACCCGGTTCCGATCGGGGTGCCCGGTGAGCTGTACCTGGGCGGTGTCCAGGTGGCCCGCGGCTACCACGGCCGCCCCGATCTGTCGGCCGAGCGGTTCGTCGCCGATCCGTTCGGCGCGCCCGGCGCCCGCCTGTACCGCACCGGCGACCTGGTCCGCTGGACCGCACCCAAGGATGCGGCGACCGGGACCGCCGGTGTGCTGGAGTACATCGGCCGCACCGACTTCCAGGTGAAGTTCCGTGGCCAGCGCATCGAACTCGGCGAGATCGAGACCGCGCTGCTCGAACACACCGCGGTCACCCAGGCCGTCGTGCTCGTCATGGATACCGTCGCGGGCGATCAGTTGGTCGCCTATGTCGTCACCCCGGGTGGCGCCGCCGATATCGACGACATCAAGAACTCGCTGCACCGCACCCTGCCCTCGTACATGGTGCCCTCGGCGATCGTCGGCCTGGATGCGTTCCCGCTCAACCCTTCCGGCAAGCTGGATCGCAAGGCGCTGCCCGCCCCGGTCTTCGAGGTGCGCGAATTCCGTGCGCCGACAACGCCGATCGAGGAGATCGTCGCCCAGATCTTCGGTGAGGTGCTCGGCGTCTCCCGGGTCGGCGTCGACGACGACTTCTTCGAACTCGGCGGCAACTCGCTGATCGCCACCCAGGTCGCCTCGCGCCTGGGCATCGCGCTCGACACCCGGGTGCCGGTGCGGATGCTGTTCGAGGCGTCCACCGTCGCGGCGCTGGCCACTCGGGTGGAATCGCATGCCGGTGACGGCGCGCGCAAGGCGCTGGTGGCCAGGCAGCGGCCCGAGCAGGTGCCATTGTCGCTGGCACAGCAGCGCATGTGGTTCCTCAACCGGTTCGACACCGAATCGGCGGTCAACAACATTCCGGTCGCGATCCGGCTGTCCGGCGACCTCGACGTCGCCGCGCTGCAGGTCGCGGTCATCGACGTGATCGACCGGCACGAATCGCTGCGCACCGTATTCCCGGAGACCAAGAACGGTCCGGTGCAGCGGATTCTCGATGCGGCACAGATCGTTCCCGACCTGACGCCGTACCGGGTCACCGAGGAGACGCTGGTCGAGCATCTGGTCGACCTGGCCTCCATGGCCTTCGACGTCACCGATGAGGTGCCGCTGCATGCCCGGCTGTTCGAGATCAGCGAATCCGAATATGTGCTCGGCATGGTGGTGCACCACATTTCGGCCGACGGCTGGTCCATGGGACCGCTGGCCCGCGATGTCATGGTGGCCTACGCCGCGCGCACCTCGTGGGAATCGCCCGCGTGGTCCGCACTGCCGGTGCAGTACGCCGACTACGCACTGTGGCAGCGCGAGGTGCTCGGCTCCGAGGACGATCCGAACTCGTTGATCGCCAGCCAGATCCGCTACTGGACCAACGAACTCGCCGATCTGCCCGACGAATTGGTGCTGCCATCGGATCGTCCGCGTCCGGCCGTCGCCTCCTACCGGGGCGGCACCTACGCATTCGTGATCTCCGCCGAGACCCAGCGCGCGCTGATCGAGTTGGGGCGCAAGCACAATGCGTCGCTGTTCATGGTCATGCACAGTGCGCTCGCGGTGCTGTTGGCGCGGGCCAGCGGCACCGGTGATATCGCGGTCGGCACCCCGGCCGCCGGTCGTGGTGAGGCCGCGCTCGACGATCTGATCGGCATGTTCGTCAACACCCTGGTGCTGCGGACCAGTGTGCAGGGCTCGGCAAGCTTCGCGGATCTGCTCGCGCAGGCCAGGGAAGCCGATCTGCACGCCTTCGCCCATGCGGACCTGCCGTTCGAGCGGCTGGTCGAGATCCTGAACCCGGCTCGTTCGCAGGCGCGGCATCCACTGTTCCAGGTGATGCTGGCCTTCCAGAACACCAGGCAGGCCAATCTCGAACTGCCCGGACTGTCGGTCAACGGCATCGACTACGACGCCAGGCTGGCCAAGTTCGACCTGCAGCTGACCCTGCAGGAAACCCAGGAGTTGGGCCAGGCGGCCGGTATGTCGGCCGAATTCTCCTATGCGCTGGATCTTTTCGACGAGGATACGGTGGCGGCGTTCGCTGATCGGCTGGTCCGGATTCTGCGCAGCGTGGTCGAGGACCCCGAGATCGTCATCGGTGATATCGATCTGCTCGGTGAGGCCGAGCGGCTCAATGTTTCGCAGCGCTGGGTCTCGTCCGGATTGGACAGTGGCGCCGAGCGATTCGCGGCCGCCGGTACCACGCTGGTCGATCTGTTCGAGCAGGCGGTGGCCGCGCATCCGGATAACACCGCGGCCAAGTTCGGCATCGAATCGCTGACCTACGCCGAACTCGATCGACGTGCGAATGTGCTGGCGCGCAGGCTGATCGCCGACGGCGCCGGTCCGGAGTCGCTGGTCGCGGTCATCCTGCCGCGCTCGTTGGACCTGGTGGTCGCGCTGCTCGCGGTGGTGAAGACCGGTGCGGGCTATGTGCCGGTGGATCCGACCTACCCGGCCGACCGCATCGCCTACGTGCTCGCGGATTCGCGTCCGACGAGCGTGATCCTCGATTCCACGGTCCAGGTGAGCGTGCCCGCCGAACTGCCGACCGTCGTCCTCGATGGATTCGCGGTCGAGACCGGCAATGTCGAGGACGCCGACGACGCCCCGATCACCGATGCGGACCGCCTCGCGGCGCTCACCCCGGACAATGTGGCGTATGTGATCTACACCTCCGGTTCGACCGGACGCCCGAAGGGGGTCGCGGTCGCGCACCGGAATGTGGTGCGGCTGTTCGCCAATACCGATCGCGACTTCGGCTTCGGCTCCGGCGATGTGTGGACCCTGTTCCACTCCTACGCCTTCGACTTCTCGGTGTGGGAGCTGTGGGGTCCGCTGCTGTTCGGCGGCACGCTGGTGGTCGTCGATTACTACACCTCGCGCTCGCCCGAACAGTTCCTGGAACTGCTGCGGGTGGAGCAGGTCACGGTGCTCAACCAGACGCCGTCCGCGTTCTACCAACTGGCCGAGGCGGATCGCAATGCCGCGCCGGACGCCGAACCGCTCGCACTGCGCTACGTGGTGTTCGGCGGTGAAGCCCTCGAACTGCGCAGGCTCGCGGATTGGGTCGCCCGACACGGCGCCGGACCAAAGGACCGCCCCGCACGCTCCGCGGTGGCGAGTCCGCTGCTGGTCAACATGTACGGCATCACCGAGACCACGGTGCACGTGTCCTACCGCGCGCTGGATGCGGCGACCATCGCCGCTGCCTCCGGCAGTGTGGTCGGTCGCGCGATCGCGGGTCTGCGCGTGTACGTGCTCGACAACCGGCTGCGGCCGGTGCCGGTCGGGGTCGCGGGCGAAATGTATGTCGCGGGACCGCAATTGGCCCGCGGCTACCTCGGCCGCCCCGATCTGACCACCACCCGCTTCGTCGCGAACCCACTGGCCGACGCCGATGCGGCGGGCACCCGCCTGTACCGTTCCGGCGACCTCGCGCGCTGGAACCGCTTCGGCGAACTCGAATACCTCGGTCGCGCCGACGATCAGGTGAAGGTGCGCGGCTTCCGCATCGAACTCGGCGAGATCGAAACCGCAGCCACCGCACACGATTCGGTGGCCCAGGCGGTGGCACTGGTACGCGCGGATGCGCGGACCGGCGATCAGCTGGTCGCCTATGTGGTGCCCGTCAACGGCGGCACCGTGGACTTGGACGAGCTGCGCGGGCACCTGACCGAGCAGCTGCCCTCGTACATGGTCCCGTCCGCTATTGCGGTGCTGGATGCCATGCCGTTGAACCCGAACGGCAAGCTGGATCGCCGCGCGCTGCCCGAACCGGTCTTCGAGGCCAAGGAATTCCGCGCGCCGTCGACCCCGATCGAAGAGATCGTCGTCGGCATTTTCAGCGATGTGCTCAGCCATGACCGGATCGGCATCGACGACAACTTCTTCGATCTCGGCGGCAACTCGCTGGTCGCCACCCAAGTGGTGGCGCGGCTCGGCGCGGCACTGGATACCCAGGTGCCGGTGCGGCTGCTGTTCGAGGCGCCGACCGTCGCCGCACTCGCCGCGCGCGTGGAGGCCAAGGCCGGGGCCGGTGCCCGCCTGGCGCTGACCGTGCGGTCGCGGCCGGAGTACCCGCCGCTGTCGCTCGCCCAGCAGCGGATGTGGTTCCTCAACCGCTTCGACGCCGATTCGGCCGCGAACAACATCCCGGTCGCGGTGCGGTTGGAAGGCGCGCTGGATCTGTCCGCGCTGCGCGGCGCCATTGTCGATGTGATCACCCGGCACGAATCGTTGCGGACGATCTACCAGTCCCGCGACGGCGTGGCCTATCAGCGGGTGCTGAATGCCACCAAGGCGATCCCCGCGCTGGACGTGGTCGAGGTGGCCGAGGGGCAATTGCCGGGCGTCCTCTACGAGTTCGTCGAGCGCGGTTTCGACGTGACCACCCAGTCGCCGGTGCGTCTGCGCGCCTACCGGCTCGGTCCCGACAACCACGTGCTCTTGGTCGTCGTGCATCACATTGCGGCGGACGGCTTCTCGATGCGTCCGTTGGTGCGCGACCTCATGTCGGCCTATATCGCGCGCAGCTCCGAATCCGCGCCGGTCTGGGCGCCGCTCCCGGTGCAGTACGTGGATTACGCGCTGTGGCAGCGCGAAACACTCGGCTCCGAGGACGATCCGACCGCGCTGATCTCTCAACAGCTCGGCTACTGGCGCGAAACCCTGGCTGGACTGCCCGAAGAACTGCGCCTTTCGCCGAAGCCGCGGCCGGTCGTCGCGTCGTATCAGGCGCGGACACACCGATTCCGGCTGTCCGGCGAACTCGTCGACGCACTGAACCGCGTCGCGCACGAGCACAGCACCACGCTGTTCATGGTGGTGCACAGCGC
Organism: Nocardia sp. CA-107356; assembly: GCF_050946365.1. NCBI lineage: Bacteria > Bacillati > Actinomycetota > Actinomycetes > Mycobacteriales > Nocardiaceae > Nocardia > Nocardia sp. CA-107356. Next base: position 3,835,090 of record NZ_CP191992.1, read on the forward strand.
CTTCGCGACCCTGCTCGCGCGCCTGAGCGGATCCGATGACATCGCCATCGGCATCCCGGTGGCCGGTCGTGGCGAGCAGGTGCTCGACGACCTGGTCGGCATGTTCGTCAATACGCTGGTACTGCGCACCCAGGTCGACCCGGCCGAATCGTTCACCGACCTGCTCGGCCAGGTGCGTGAACGCGATCTGCAGGCCTTCGCACACGCCGATGTCCCGTTCGAGCGACTCGTCGAGGTGCTCAACCCGGCCCGCTCGCAGGCGCGGCATCCGCTGTTCCAGGTGATGCTGTCGTTCCAGAACCTCGGCCGCACCTCGCTCGAATTGCCGGGCCTCGCGGTTTCCGAACTCGGCATCGACCAGCCGACCGCCAAGGTCGACCTGCAGCTCACCCTCAGCGAGGTCCCCGGCGGCGAGATGGCGATGGACGCCGAACTCGTCTACGCCACAGATCTTTTCGACGGAGTGTTCGCGGGTACGGTCGCCCAGCGCTTCGTGCGTATGCTCAGTGGCATCGCTGCCGATCCGTCGGTCTGTGTCGGCGATATCGACCTGTTGGACGACGCTGAGCGAGCGCTGGTGCTCGAGCGGTGGAATGACACGGAATTCCCGGTCGACGCCGCGCTTATCTCGCCGGTCGGCGATGCCGCGGCGACGCTGGTCTCGCTGTTCGCCGCGCAGGTCGCGCGGATGCCCGACAGTCCAGCGGTAACGTTCGAGGGGACGAGTCTGTCCTACGCCGAATTCTCGGCGCGGGTCAACCGCTTGGCCCGCAAGTTGATTGCCGAGGGCATCGGCCCGGAGTCGTATGTCGCCCTTGGTATGCGGCGCTCGATCGACCTCGTCGTCGGCATGTACGCGATCAATGCCGCCGGTGGTGCCTATGTGCCGCTGGATCCGGACCATCCATCCGAGCGCATCGACCACATCCTCGACACCGCGCGCCCGGTATGCGTGCTGACCTCCGGTACCGATCTGGAGACCACGATGTCGCGGCAAGTGCGCATCGATGAACTCGACCTCACCGAGTTCTCGGACGAGCCGCTGACCGACGCGGATCGGCATAAGCCGCTGCGCCCCGGCAATACCGCGTACGTGATCTTCACCTCGGGTTCGACGGGTCGCCCCAAGGGTGTTGCGGTGAGTCACGCCGCGATCGTCAACCGCCTGGTGTGGATGCATGCCGAGTACGGTCTCTCGGCCGAAGATGTCGTGTTGCAGAAGACTCCGGCGACCTTCGACGTGTCGGTGTGGGAGTTCTTCTGGCCGTTGCAGGTCGGCGCGCGACTGGTCGTCGCCAAGCCCGACGGCCACCGCGATCCGGCCTATATGGCACGTTTGATCGTCGAGGAGCAGGTCACCACGGTGCACTTCGTGCCGTCGATGCTCTCGGTCTTCGTGGCCGAGGATCGCGCGGCCGAATGTGCGAGCCTGCGTAATGTGTTCGCCTCCGGTGAGGCATTGCCCGCGGTGACGGCGCAGCGCCTGCGCCAGCTGACCGGCGCGCGGCTGCACAACCTGTACGGCCCGACCGAAGCCGCGGTCGACGTCACCTTCCACGAGGTCACCGACGCCGACGTGAGTTCGGTGCCGATCGGCGCACCGGTCTTCAACACCCAGGTGTACGTGCTGGATTCGCGATTGCGCCTGGTGCCCGCCGGTGTCCCGGGTGAGCTGTACCTGGCGGGTGCCCAGTTGGCGCACGGCTATGTCGGCCGCCCCGACCTGACCACCGACCGCTTCATCGCGAACCCGTTCGGCGACGCGGAGCGCATGTACCGCACTGGCGACCTGGTCGCGTGGACCGAAGACGGTGAGCTGGAGTACCTGGGCCGCACCGACTTCCAGGTGAAGGTGCGCGGTCTGCGCATCGAACTCGGCGAGATCGAAGCCGTGCTGCTGGCGCTGGAGTCGGTCGCACAGGCGGTGGTTGTGGTTCGCACGGATGAGCGGACCGGCGATCAGCTGGTGGCTTACCTGGTGGGGGACCCGGATCGGGTCGTGGACGTCGAGTTGGTGAAGGCCGCGCTCGGCAGGCGGCTGCCCGGTTACATGGTGCCCGCGGTGTATGTGGTGCTGGAGGAGTTCTCGCTGAACGCCTCCGGCAAGCTGGATCGCAAGGCTCTACCGGAACCGGTGTTCGAGGCCAGGGTGTTCCGCGCGCCGGTGACGCCGGTGCAGGAGATCGTGGCCGAGGTCTTCGCCGAGGTGCTCGGCGTCCAGCGGGTCGGCCTGGACGACGACTTCTTCGAGTTGGGCGGTAACTCGCTGATCGCCCTGCGAGTGGCGGCACGCCTGGGCGCGGCGTTGGACACCCAGGTCCCGGTGCGCGTGCTGTTCGAGGCATCCACTGTCGTCGCCCTGGCCGCGAAGGTGGAATCGGCTGCCGGACAGGGCGGCCGGGCGCCGCTGATGGCGCGGGAGCGCCCCGAGCTGGTGCCGTTGTCGCTGGCGCAGCAGCGGATGTGGTTCCTCAACCAGTTCGACACCGCCTCCGCGGTGAACAACATCCCGGTGGTGGTACGCCTGACCGGCGAACTCGACGTCGACGCACTGCAATCGGCGATCACGGACATAGTTGCGCGACACGAGATCCTGCGAACCATCTATCCACAGACCCCCGACGGACCGGTACAACGGATCCTGGAGCCGCGCGACGTGCCGGTCGACCTTACGCCGGTGCCACTCGGCCCGGACCGCGTTGCTGAGGAAGTGCAGCGGGCTGTGGTCTCGGCTGGATTCGACGTGACCACCGAGGTTCCGTTGCGGGCCAAGCTGTTCCGCGTGACCGATGCGGGCGGCGACCCTGTGCACGTGCTCGTGTTCGTCGCGCACCACATCAGCGCGGACGGCTGGTCCATGGGCCCGCTGACCCGCGACGTGATGCTGGCCTACGCGGCCCGCTCGGCCGGGGTCGAACCGGGCTGGGCGCCGCTGCCGGTGCAGTACGCCGACTTCAGCCTGTGGCAGCGCGACGTGCTCGGCTCCGAGACCGATCCAGAGAGCCTGATCTCGCGGCAGGCCGAATACTGGCGCGCCGCACTGGCCGGGCTGCCCGCCGAGCTCAATTTGCCCGCCGACCGGCCGCGTCCGACGACGCAGTCCTTCGCCGGTGGGCGCGTGGTGTTCCCGATTACCAGCCAGCTGCACGGCATGCTCACCGAGATCGCCAGGGAGCAGAATGCGACGTTGTTCATGGTCGTGCATGCCGCGCTCGCGCTATTCCTCGCGCGCATGTCCGACACCGACGACATCGCCATCGGCACGCCCATTGCGGGCCGCGGCGAAGCCGAACTCGACGACGTGATCGGCATGTTCGTCAACACGCTGGTGCTCCGCTCGCATGTGGACGGGGACCTGACCTTCGCTCAGTTCCTGGCCCGCACCAAGGACGCCGACCTGCAGGCGTTCGCGCACGCGGACCTGCCGTTCGAGCGGCTGGTGGAATTGCTCAACCCGGAGCGTTCCACCGCGCGGCACCCGCTGTTCCAGGTGGCGCTGTCGTTCGAGAACCTGCCCGAGAGCAGCTTCGAGTTGCCCGGACTGCACGTTGGCGCGGTCGATTTCGACGTCGACACCGCCAAGTTCGATCTGTCGCTGACCATCCGTGAGGCGGGGGAGAACCTCGACGACGCGGGCATGTACGCGGAGTTCTCCTTCGCGCGCGACCTGTTCGACGACGACACCGTGCGGGTATTCGCCGAACGCTTCACCAGACTGCTCACCGCGATCGCCACCGACCGGCAGACCCCGATCGGGGACCTGGAAATTCTCGAAGCGCATGAGCGTTCCGAGTTGCTTGCTCGTACTGGGGGGGCGGCGGTGTCGGCGCGCACGCTGCCGGAGCTGCTTGCTGCGGCTGTCGCCGTCAATCCGGACGGTGCTGCTGTGGTTCACAACGGGCGCACACTAACTTATGCCGAGCTGGATGTGTTCTCGTCACGGTTGGCGCGAGTGCTTGTCGGGCGCGGGGCAGCACCGGATGTGGTGGTGGCCGTAGCGATTCCACGGTCGACGGATTATGTGTTGGCGGTCTGGGCTGTGGCGAAGGCCGGTGCGGCTTTCCTGCCGGTCGATCCTGCCTACCCAGTCGACCGCATCGCGCACATGATGGTGGATTCTGGTGCCGCACTCGGGATAACACTGAGCGCCCAAGCCGCTGCCCTTCCGCCGCTCACGACGGCAGCCGAATGGCTCGCCCTGGATGATCCAGGGCTCATTGCTGAGGTGCGCGAGCAGGCCGAGCAACCGATCACGGCGTCGGAACTGCATCGCACGATTGAGCCGGAGAACGCGGCATATGTGATCTATACCTCGGGTTCGACTGGTGTGCCCAAGGGGGTGCTGGTGACCCATGCCGGTCTGGCCAACTTCAGTGCCGAACAAGTGGAGCGCTACCGCCTGGACCGGAACACCCGTGCGTTGGCGTTCGCCTCTCCGTCGTTCGACGCGTCTATCCTTGAGTTCCTGCTTGCCGTTGGAGCGGCGGGCGCGCTGGTGGTGGTGCCGCCGGGAACCTACGGTGGTGAAGAGCTCGGCGAGCTGATCGCCAGAGAAAGGGTCACTCACGGCCTGATTACACCATCGGTTCTGGCGACACTGGACATGGCGACCTTGGCTACCATGCAGATCGTCATTGCTGGTGGGGAGGCAGTGTCGGCGGATCTGGTAGCCAAGTGGTTTGCTGCATCCGACGGCTCGGGCTCGCGTCGTTTCCACAATGCTTACGGGCCAACCGAGGCGACGATCGCGACGAATATCAGCGATGCACTGTTGCCGGGTGAACTGGTCACCATTGGTGGTCCGATTCGCGGCATGCGGGCGCTGGTACTGGATGCCCGGCTGCGCCCGGTGCCCGAGGGGGTGGCAGGTGAGCTTTATGTTGGTGGAATCCAGCTGGCGCGTGGCTATATTGGCCGTCCAGAGCTGACCGCGGAACGGTTTGTCGCAGATCCGTATAGTGGCCCAGGCGAGCGGCTGTATCGGACTGGTGATGTGGTCCGTTGGCGCCGAGACGGTTCCGGTTCTCTGGTAGTGGAGTATGTGGGCCGCTCGGACTTCCAGGTGAAGATCCGCGGCTTCCGCATCGAGCTCGGTGAGATCGACACCGTCCTCAGCAGGCACCACGACGTCGAGTACGCGACCACGCTCGGACGCCAGACGGCGGCGGGTGCGACGATCCTCGTCTCGTATGTGCTGGTCACGCCGGGGCGCGAGATCGATGCAGCGCGGCTGACCGCGTACGCCTCGCGTAGTCTGCCGCCGCACATGGTGCCCACGGCCATCGTGGTGATCGACGAGATCCCGCTGACCCCGGTCGGCAAGCTGGACCGCAAGGCGCTGCCCGAGCCGGAGCTGGCCCCGCGCGTCTTTCGTGCGCCGGTCACCCCGGTGCAGGAAACCGTGGCTGCGGTGTTCGCCGACGTGCTCGGCCTGGAGAGGGTCGGCGTGGACGACAATTTCTTCGACCTCGGCGGCAACTCGCTGATCGCGACCAGGGTGGTCGCCCGCATCGGCGCCGCGCTCGGCACGACCGTTGCGGTGCGTACGCTGTTCGAGGCATCCACCGTGGAAGCCCTTGCCGCCCGGGTGGAATCGCACGCCGGTGGCGAGGCCAGGGCTCAGCTGGTCGCGCGCGAGCGCGCGGCCGACGAACTGGTGCCGCTGTCGTTCGCGCAGCAGCGCATGTGGTTCCTGAACAAGTACGACACCGCATCGGCGGCCTACAACCTGCCGATCGCCATCCGGCTGACCGGCACATTGGACACCGGTGCGCTGCGGCTCGCGGTGGCGGATGTGGTGCGCAGGCATGAATCGCTGCGCACCCGCTATCCGGAGCACGGCGGCACCCCGGTCCAGGTGATCGTGCCCGCCGAGGACATCACCCTGGACCTGCATCCCGTTGCGGTGGACCCGGCGCAGCTGACCGCGGCGGTGACCGAGTTCGTCACCACTGGATTCGATGTGGCCGAACGGGTTCCGCTGCGCACCCAGTTGTATGCGGCCGGGCCCGACGAGCACGTGCTCGTCGTCGTGGTGCATCACGTCGCCGCCGATGGCTTCTCGATGGGGCCGCTGACCCGCGACGTGATGCTGGCCTACGCGGCCCGCTCGGCCGGGGTCGAACCGGGCTGGGCGCCGCTGGCGGTGCAGTACGCCGACTTCGCGGTGTGGCAGCGCGAAATCCTCGGGTCCGAAGCCGATCCCGACTCGCTGCTGGCCAAGCAGGTCGCGCACTGGCGGCGCGCGCTCGACGACATCCCCGACGAGCTGGCCCTGCCCACCGACCGCCCCCGCCCGGCCATCGCCTCGCACCGTGGCGCGACACTGCATCGCGAACTGTCCGGCGAGCTGGTTGGCGCGCTGGAGGAGATCGCGCGGCAGCGCGGCGCCTCGCTGTTCATGGTGATGCACGGAGCACTCGCCGTGTTGCTGGCGCGGCTGTCCGGCAGCGACGACATCGCGGTCGGTACCCCTATCGCGGGCCGCGGCGAGGCCGCGCTCGACGACCTCGTCGGCATGTTCGTCAACACGCTGGTGCTGCGCACCGGCATCGAGCCGGGCGAATCGTTCGCCGGTCTGCTCGACCGCGTGCGCCGCACCGACCTGGACGCGTACGGCAACGCCGACGTGCCGTTCGAGCGGCTGGTGGAACTGCTCGCCCCGGAACGCTCGCAGTCGCGCAACCCGCTGTTCCAGGTGATGCTGGCCTTCCAGAACTTGGAACGTACCACCCTGGAGCTGCCTGGTCTTTCGGTGTCCGCGCTGGACCTGGAAGAGAACGTGGCGCGGTTCGACCTGCAGTTCACCCTCGCCGAGCGGGGTGAATCCGGTTCCGGTGCCATGGCTTTGGCGATCACCTACGCCACCGAGCTGTTCGACTCCGCGACTGTTGACGAAATGGTCAGACGGTGGATTCGGCTGCTGCAAACGGTCGTTGCCTATCCGGAGATGCCAGTCGGAGATATTCCGCTACTGAGTGTGTGGGAGACCGAGCAGGCGTTGCGCGGCTGGAACGACACCGCGCGCGACCTCGGCCCAGTGAGCACCCTGGTCGAAGAATTCGCCGCACAGGCCGAGGCCACGCCGGACGCGGTCGCGGTGGTCGACCCGGCCGCCGGGACGTCGGTGACCTACGCCGAATTCGCGGCCCGTGCACGGCGGCTCGCGCGCTGCCTCATCGAGGCGGGCGTCGGACCGGAGACCCTGGTCGCCCTGGCCATGCGCCGGTCTGTGGACCTGGTCGTCGCGGCCTACGCGGTACACGCCGCCGGCGGCGGCTACGTCCCGCTGGATCTGGACCAGCCCGCCGAACGCGTGCACTACGTGCTGGACTCGGCCGACCCGGTCTGTGTGCTGACCACCGCGCGCGACGCGTTCGACGGCGCGGGCCGCGCCACGCTGCGCGTGGATGAGCTGGACCTGTCCGGTTATGCCGACGCGCCGATCACTGACGCCGAGCGCGTCGCGCCGCTGCGCCCGCAGCACCCGGCGTACGTGATCTTCACTTCCGGCTCGACCGGACGCCCCAAGGGCGTCGCGGTGCCGCACGCCGCGGTCGTCAACCAGATCCGCTGGATCACCGGCGAATACGGCATCGGCGCGGACGACATCGTGCTGTTCAAGACGCCGGCCACCTTCGACGTGTCTGTATGGGAGCTGTTCGGCCCATTGCGGATCGGCGCTCGCTTGGTGGTGGCGAGCCCGGACGGGCATCGAGACCCGCAGTACCTCGCCGAGGTGATCGCGGCTGAGCGAGTCACCATGACCTCGTTCGTGCCGTCGATGCTGACCGTCTTCGCGGGCGCCATCGACCCGGTCGGCGCCGACGCGCTCGCCTCGCTGCGGATTCTGTTCGTCGCCGGTGAGGCGTTTGCCGCCGACGCTGTCGCCGCCATTCGCCGGGTGAGCGACGCCGCGCTGTACAACCTGTACGGCCCGACCGAGTTCACCGTGCACGCCACGCACGGCCCGGTCGCCGACCAGGTGGACGGCGCCGTGCCGATCGGCCTGCCAGTGTGGAACGCGCAGGCGTACGTGCTGGACGCACGCCTGCACCCGGTGCCTGCGAATGTCGCGGGCGAACTCTATCTCGCGGGCGACCAGCTGGCCCGCGGCTACTATGGCCGCGCCGATCTGACTGCTGACCGCTTCGTGGCCAACCCGTACGGCGCGCCCGGCGCGCGGATGTACCGCACCGGTGACCTGGTGCGCCGGGACGCCAGCGGCGCTATCGACTACCTGGGCCGCACCGACTTCCAGGTGAAGGTGCGCGGTCTGCGTATCGAGCTGGCGGAAATCGAGTCGGCGCTCACCGCGCCCGAATCGGTCGCCCAGGCGGTGGTCGTGGTGCGCTCGGACGATCGGTTGGGCGACCAGCTGGTCGCGTACGTGGTGCCCGCGAACGGCGCTACGGTGGACGTCGAACAGCTGCGCGCGCGCCTGTCCGCGCAGCTGCCGTCCTATATGGTGCCCGCCGCGATCGTGGTGCTCGATGCCATGCCGCTCAACCCCAATGGCAAGTTGGACCGGCCCGCGCTGCCCGCGCCGACCTTCGCGGCCAAGGTATTCCGCGCTCCGAGCACTCCGGTGGAGGAGATCGTCGCGGGTACCTTCGCCGAGGTGCTGGGCTTGCAGGGGGTCGGCCATGGTGTCGGCTTGGACGACGACTTCTTCGCCCTCGGCGGTAACTCGCTGATCGCCACCCAGGTGGCGGCCCGGCTCGGCGCGGCGCTGGACACCCAGATCCCGGTGCGCGCGCTGTTCGAGGCCTCGAATGTCGCGGCGCTGGCCGCACTCGTGGAATCGGCCGCCGGAGCGGGCGGCCGGGCGCCGCTGACCGCACAGGCGCGCCCGGAGCTGGTCCCGCTGTCGCTGGCCCAGCAGCGGATGTGGTTCCTCAACCGCTTCGACAACCGCACCGCGGTCAACAACATTCCGGTCGCCGTCCGGCTCACCGGCGATGTCGATATTGCCGCGTTGAACGCTGCCATCGGCGATGTGCTGGCCCGCCATGAGGCGTTGCGCACCATCTACCCGGAGCTGGAAGGCACCGGCTACCAGCGCATTCTGCACACCGACGAGGTGCGCTTCGAGCTGGCGGCCGAGGCGATCGCCGCTGCCGCCGTGCCCGCGCGCATCGTCGAGCTGGCGAGCGTGCACTTCGATGTGACCAGTGCGGTGCCGTTCCGGGCCACCCTGCTCAGCATCGATGACGACAACCACATCGCGGTGCTCGTCATGCACCACATCAGCGGTGACGGCTTCTCGCTGCGCCCGCTGCTGCGCGATGTGGTGCTGGCCTACACCGAGCGCAGCCGCGGTGAGGTGCCCGTGTGGGCGCCACTGGATGTCCAATACGCCGACTACGCGCTGTGGCAGCGCGAGGTGCTCGGCAGCGAGGACGATCCGGAATCCGTCGCGGCACAGCAGCTCGCGTACTGGACCGGACAGTTGGCCGATCTGCCCGATCAGATCGAGCTGCCCGCCGACCGCTCGCGGCCCGAGATCGCCTCCAATGCCGGTGGCACCCACGGCTTCTCGGTCGACGCCGAATTGCACGCCGCGCTGGCCGAACTCGCCCGTGCCCGCGGGGTCACGCTGTTCATGGTCGTCCATGCCGCGCTGGCGGCCTGGGCGGCCCGGCTGTCCAACAGCACCGATATCGCCATCGGCACCCCGATCGCCGGACGCGGTGAACGCGCGCTCGACGACCTGGTCGGCATGTTCGTCAATACGCTGGTGCTGCGCAACGAGGTCGATCCGAGCGCCAAGTTCAGCGATCTGCTCGCGCAGGTGCGCCGCACCGATCTGGCGGCCTTCGCCAATGCCGATGTGCCGTTCGAGCGGCTGGTCGATGTGATCTGGGGGCGGCAAAGCGGCGCAGCGGCCGGGGTGGGTAGACACAGTCCGGCCCGTTCACAGGCACACCACCCGCTGTTCCAGGTGGCGCTGACCTTCGAGGCCGCCTCGGCCGCCGATATGGGCACCATCGCCCTGCCCGGTGTCGAGCTGTCGGTGGTCGAATTCGATCCGGGCACGGCCAAATTCGATGTGCAGCTGACCGTCGGTGCGGCCGCCGACGGTGCGCTGGGCATGTCGTGGAACTACGCCACCGAACTGTTCGATCCGGAGACGGTGGCATCCTTCGCCGATCGTCTGGTCCGGATTCTGCAGAGCGTGGTCGAGGATCCCGAGATCGTCATCGGCGATATCGATCTGCTCGGTGAGGCTGAGCGGCTCAACGTTTCGCAGCGCTGGGTCTCGTCCGGATCCGACGGTGGAAGCGGTCGGTTCGCCGATCCGGGTCTCACGTTGGCGGGGTTGTTCGATGCGGTGGTGGTTGCGCATCCGGGGCGGACTGCGGTGCGGTTCGGTGCGGATTCGTTGACTTATGCGGAGTTGGATCGGCGTGCGAATGTGTTGGCGCGCAGGTTGATTGCTGAGGGTGCGGGGCAGGAGTCGATGGTCGCGGTGATTTTGCCGCGTTCGTTGGATCTGGTGGTCGCGTTGTTGGCGGTGGTGAAGACCGGTGCGGGTTATGTGCCGGTGGATCCGTCTTATCCGGCGGATCGGATCGCGTATGTGTTGTCGGATTCGGGTCCGACGGGGGTGATTGTTGATTCGACCGTTGAGGTCAGCGTGCCCGATGGGCTGCCGACCATCGTGGTGGACGGCTTCGCTGTCGAGGCTGGCAATGTCGAAGACGTTGACGACGCCCCCGTCACCGATGCCGACCGTAACGCCCCGTTGAGTCCAGACAGTGTGGCGTATGTGATCTACACCTCCGGTTCGACCGGACGCCCGAAGGGGGTCGCGGTCGCGCACCGGAATGTGGTGCGGCTGTTCGCCAATACCGATCGCGACTTCGGCTTCGGCCCCGACGATGTGTGGACGTTGTTCCACTCCTACGCCTTCGACTTCTCGGTGTGGGAGCTGTGGGGTCCGCTGCTGTTCGGCGGCACCCTGGTGGTCGTCGACTACTACACCTCGCGCTCGCCCGAACAGTTCCTGGAACTGCTGCGGGTGGAACAGGTCACGGTGCTCAACCAGACACCGTCCGCGTTCTACCAACTGGCCGAGGCGGATCGCAATGCCGCCCCGGACGCCGAACCGCTGGCGCTGCGCTATGTGGTCTTCGGCGGTGAAGCCCTCGAACTGCGCAGGCTCGCCGATTGGGTCGCCCGCCACGGTGACGGTGTCACCGCACGGGCAAGCCGCGCCGCGAACGCCGCGCCGTTGCTCGTGAACATGTATGGCATTACCGAGACCACGGTGCATGTGTCCTTCCGTGTGTTGGATGCGGCGACGATTGCCGCTGCTTCCGGCAGCGTTGTCGGCCGCGCCATCGCGGGGTTGAGTGTGTACGTGTTCGACAACCGGCTGCGGCCGGTTCCGGTCGGTGTTGCGGGTGAAATGTATGTTGCTGGACCGCAATTGGCTCGTGGGTACCTCGGCCGCCCGGATTTGACTACTGCGCGTTTTGTCGCGAATCCGCTGGCTGACGGCGATAACGCGGGTTCGCGCTTGTATCGCTCCGGTGACTTGGCGCGCTGGAATCGTGATGGTGAGCTCGAATATCTGGGTCGTGCTGATGATCAGGTGAAGGTTCGGGGTTTCCGTATCGAACTCGGTGAGATCGAGTCGGCTGTGCTCGCTCAGCCTGGTATTGCTCAGGCGGCGGTCGTCGTGCGTGAGGATCAGCCGGGGGATCAGCGGATCGTGGCGTATGTGGTCGCGGAGCCCGATGTCATTTCGGATCTTGATGTGGTTCGCAGCGGCGCAGCCGAGCGGCTGCCGTCCTACATGGTGCCGACCGCCCTGGTGCGCCTCGAGTGGATTCCGTTGACTGTCAACGGCAAGCTGGACCGGCGTGCGTTGCCCGCTCCTGAGGCGCGGGCCAAGGCGTTCCGTGCGCCGGTGACCCCCGTCGAGGAAGTCGTTGCTTCGGTGTTCGCTGAGGTGCTCGATCTGCCTCGGGTCGGTGTGGATGACGATTTCTTCGATCTCGGTGGGAATTCGCTCATCGCGACGAGGGTGGTATCGCGGATCGGTGCTGCTCTTGGTACGACGGTCCCGGTGCGGGCGTTGTTCGAGGCGCCGACTGTGGAAGCACTCGCCACGCAGGTGGAATCGCACGCCGACGGCGCCGCACGTGCCCGCCTCGTTGCTCGGCCGCGATCGGCGGAGGAACTGGTTCCGCTGTCGTTCGCGCAGCAGCGCATGTGGTTCCTGAACAAGTACGACACCACCTCCGCGGCCTACAACCTGCCGATCGCCATCCGGCTGACCGGCGCCCTCGATATCGAGGCGCTGCGCCTAGCGGTGGCCGATGTGGTGCGCAGGCACGAATCGCTGCGCACCCGTTACCCGGAGCACGGCGGCACGCCGGTTCAGGTGATTGTGCCCGCCGAGAACATTGTGCTCGACCTGCACCCGGTCGCGGTCGACTCCGCGCTGCTGACCACCGCGGTGACCGAGTTCGTCACCGCCGGATTCGATGTGGCGGAACAGGTTCCGCTGCGAACCAGGCTGTACACGGCCGGTGTCGACGACTACGTGCTCGTGGTCGTTGTGCACCACATCGCGGCGGATGGTTTCTCCGTCGGCCCGCTGACCCGCGACGTGATGCTCGCCTACACCGCGCGCGCCGAAGGGAGTGTGCCTGGCTGGGGTCCACTCACCGTGCAGTACGCCGATTTCGCGGTCTGGCAGCGGGAAGTGCTCGGCGCCGAGAACGACCCGGATTCGCTGTTCGCGCGCCAGGTGGCGTACTGGCAGCGTGCGCTGGATGGGGTCGCCGACGAATTGCCGTTACCGACCGATCGGCCGCGTCCGGCGGTCGCCTCACATCGTGGTGCGACACTGCAGTGCGAGGTGCCGGCCGACCTCGTGGCGGCGCTGGACGATCTGGCTCGCCAACGCGGCGCGTCGCTGTTCATGGTGATGCACAGCGCACTCGCGGTGCTGCTCGCCCGGCTGTCGGGCACCGAAGACATCGCGGTCGGCACCCCGATCGCCGGCCGCGGCGAGCAGGCGCTCGACGATCTGGTCGGCATGTTCGTCAACACTCTGGTGCTGCGCATTGGAATCGAACCGGCTGAGTCGTTCATCGAGCTGCTGGACCGGGTGCGCAGCACCGACCTGGACGCTTACGGCAACGCTGAAGTGCCGTTCGAGCGACTGGTTGACCTGCTCGCGCCGGAACGCTCGCAGGCCCGCAACCCGCTGTTCCAGGTGATGTTCGCCTTCCAGAACCTCGACCGCGCGTCGCTGGAGCTGCCCGGGCTTTCGGTTTCGGCGCTCGAACTCGAAGAAAACGTGGCGCGTTTCGATCTGCAGTTCACGCTGTCGGAGAAAGACGCGACTGGCATGACCTTGGCGCTGACCTACGCGACCGAGCTGTTCGACGAGTCGACGGCGCACGCTATCGCGCAGCGCTGGCGGCGAGTGCTCGAAGCCGTGGCCGCTGATCCCGCCGCACCGGTCGGCGCCATCGATGTGCTCGACGCGGCCGAGCATGCCGATCTTGTCGCTCGCACGGGCGCCCCCGCGGCGCCCGCGCGCACCCTGCCCGAGTTGCTGGCGGCCGCGGCACACGACCCGCAGGCGCCCGCAGTGGTGTTCCAGGGGACAGGTCTGTCCTACGGCGAGCTGGATGAGCGGTCGAACCGCTTGGCTCGCATGCTGATCGCCGAGGGCGTCGGTCCCGAGGACCTGGTCGCCATCGGTGTGCCCCGTTCCGCGGATTCGGTGTTCGCATCCTGGGCTGTCGCCAAGACTGGTGCGGCGTTCGTGCCGCTCGACCCGAACTACCCGGCTGACCGCATCACGCACATGGTCACCGATTCCGGTTCGCCTCTCGGTCTCACGGTCGCCGCAGTGCGCGACGGTCTGCCGGAATCGGCGCGCTGGCTGGTGCTCGAAGACCTCGACCTGGACGCGTTCGACGGCGGGCCGATCACCAACGCTGACCGGGTCCGCCCGCTGCTGCCGCAGCACCCGGCCTACGTCATCTATACCTCCGGCTCGACCGGTGTGCCCAAGGGCGTCGTGGTCACCCACGCCGGTCTTGCCAACTTCGCTGCCGAGCAGGTCCAGCGGTACGCACTCGACTCCCATTCCCGTGCAATGCATTTCGCTTCGCCGAGCTTCGACGCGTCGATCCTCGAGCTGATGCTGGCGATCGGTTCGGGTGGTGTGCTGGTCGTGGTGCCGACCGGTGTCTACGGCGGTGAGGAGCTCTCCGAGCTGATCCATAGCGAGCGGGTCACGCACGCGTTCATCACGCCTGCCGCACTGGCCACCTTCGATCCGAGCGGCCTGGATTGCCTGCGGGTGCTGATCTCCGGTGGCGAAGCCTGCCCGCCGGAACTGGTCGCGAAATGGGCTGCGCAACTGGCAGACGGCTCCGCACGTAAGGTCTATAACGCCTACGGCCCGACTGAGGCCACCGTCGCGACCAACATGAGCGACCCGCTGGTGGCGGGCGAGACAGTGACCATCGGTGGCCCGATCCGCGGCATGCAGTCGCTGATCCTCGATGCCCAAATGCGGCCCGTACCAGTGGGTGTCGCGGGTGAACTGTACCTGTCGGGTATTCAGCTGGCACGCGGCTACCATGCGCGAGCCGGGCTGAGCGCCGAGCGTTTCGTGGCCAACTCGTATGTCGCGGGTGCGCGGATGTACCGCACCGGTGACGTGGTCCGCTGGACCCACGCCGGTACGGTCGAATATGTCGGCCGCTCCGACTTCCAGGTGAAGATCCGCGGTTTCCGTATCGAACTCGGCGAGATCGATGCCGCGCTTGCGTCACACGAGAGCGTCGACTTCGCGGTCACCATCGGGCATAAGAGCTCGGCGGGCACCGTCACGCTGGTGTCGTATGTGGTTGCCGCGCCGGGCGAGTCGATCGACGTGGCCACGCTGACCAGGCACGTCGAGGAGCGGCTGCCCGCGTACATGGTGCCGTCATCGGTGATGGTGATCGACCAGGTGCCGCTGACCGGGGCAGGCAAGTTGGACCGGAAGGCGCTGCCGGAGCCGGTATTCGCGACCGCGGTCGTGTTCCGGGCGCCGCGTACCCCCGTCGAGCACACCATTGCCGAGGTCTTCGCCGAGGTGCTCGGCGTGGAGCGGGTCGGTGTGGACGATTCCTTTTTCGCGCTCGGCGGCGACAGCATTGTGTCGATCCAGCTCGTGTCGCGCGCCCGGGCCCGTGGTGTCGTCTTCACGCCGCGGCATGTCTTCGAGCAGCGCACCGTGGCGGGACTCGCCTCAGTCGCGCAGACCGCCGAAACCGCCGCGGCGACGCAGCCGGTCCTCGCCGAGCTGCCGGGTGGTGGTGTCGGTACGATGCCGCTGACGCCGGTGGTGCGGTTCATGGCGGAGCGGCGCGGTTCGTTCGGCCGCTTCAATCAGACACTCGCGCTGGAGCTGCCGGTCGGTATCGACCGCGTGGGTATCGCGAAGACCGTCGGTGCGGTCATCGACCGGCACGATATGCTGCGGGCCCGGTTACATCATGACGGTAACGACTGGATCCTGGAAACTGCCGCGGCCGGCACCGTCGACGTCGACGCACTGATCGACAGGACGGAGTTCGAGGCAAGTATCGACGATGCCGCGCTCGTCGAAATCGCGAGCACGGCACTGGATGCCTCGCTGGATCTGCTCGATCCCGCAGCGGGCGTAGTCATTCGGTTCGTCTGGCTGGAGCCGGACGACGGTGACCACAGTGGGCGACTGATCGTCGTCGGACATCACCTTGTCGTGGACGGCGTTACCTGGCGCATCCTGGTGCCGGACTTCGTCACGGCGTGGGGTCAACTCGCTTCCGGCCAGGAGCCGGAGCTCGTCGCACCGGTCACCTCGATGCGCACATGGGCAGATGCCCTGCGGCGTGCGTCCGAAAGTGCCGAGCGCGTCGCCGAACTCGACTACTGGCGTTCGGTTGCGGGGTCGGCGGATCCAATGCTGACCGATCGACCGATGGATCCGGCGATCGACACCTCGGGCAGCATCGAGAAGCTCCATGTTGAGGTGACCCCGGCAGTCACCAAGGCTCTGCTCACCACGGTGCCTGCACTCTTCCACGGCGGCGTCAACGACGGCCTGCTCACCGCGCTCGCACTGGCGACCGCGAAATGGCGGGCGCGCCGCACCGGAACCAGGGCCGACGATGCGCTGCTGATCCGCTTGGAAGGGCATGGCCGCGAAGAGGACATCGTGCCCGGCGCGGATCTGTCCCGCACGGTCGGCTGGTTCACCGCGATCTTCCCGGTCCGCTTCGATCTGTCCGGTATCGACATCGATGCCGCGCTGGCAGGCGGACCTGAACTCGGCAAGGCCGTCAAGGTGGTCAAGGAACAACTGCTCGCGGTCCCGGATAAGGGCGTCGGCTACGGTTTGCTTCGGTATCTGAACAGCCGGACCGCCGCCGAGCTGCCCGCCCAGTTGCCCGGCCAGGTGAGCTTCAACTACCTCGGTCGCGTTTCCGACGGCGAGGTGCCGGAGGCGATGCGCGGCTTCGGCTGGATCCCAGCGGCCGAGTTCGGCGCGCTCGGCGGCGCCTACGACCAGGACATGCCCGCGATGGCGCCGCTGGACATCAACGCCATCGTGGTGGGTGACACGCTGACCGCGAACATCGGCTACCCCGCGACCCTGCTCGATGCCGCACAGGTCCGCGAATTCGCCGACCTGTGGACGACGGCGCTGGAATCGGTGGCCAGGCACGCCAACTCGAAGGGCGCCGGCGGCCACACTCCGTCCGACTTCGGCCTGGTACGCAGCACCCAGCGCGATATCGATGGCTGGGAGCAGCGATTCCCTGAGCTTGCCGATGTCTGGCCGCTCTCGGCGCTACAGGCCGGTCTGCTGTTCCACGCCAGGCTGGCCGCCGGCTCGGTGGACGTCTACACCGCGCAGGTGGTGCTCGACCTCTCTGGGCGGGTGGACGCGGCCCGGTTGCGTTCGGCCGCACAGGCTTTGGTCGACCGCTACGAGACCCTGCGCACCGCCTTCATCACCGATAAGGACGGCAATGCCGTGCAGGTGGTGCTCGACAGCGTCCGGGTGACCTGGGCCGAGCACGATCGCGTCGAGTCCGGCGAGTCCGAGGACCTCGTCGTTGCGGACCGCACCCAGCGTTTCGATCTGACGGCGCCGCCGCTGATCCGGTTCACCCTGATCCAGGTGGCGTCGGATCGGTGGCAGTTCGTGGTCTCCAACCACCACATCCTGCTCGACGGCTGGTCCATGCCGCTGCTCATGCGGGATCTGCTGGTGCTCTACGCGGCCCACGCCGATGCCACTGTGCTGCCCGCGGTGCGCTCCTACCGGCACTTCCTGGAATGGACCAGGCAACAGGATCTTTCGGCCTCGGTGGGTGTGTGGCGCGAGGCGCTGCATGGTGTCACGGAACCGACCCTGCTTGCTCGCCCCGATGTGGGCCGCGAGATCACTGCGCTGTCCGGTGAGTACCTCTTCGATCTCGACGAGTGGGCGACGACGCGACTGACCACGCTCGCCGGCTCTCTCGGCGTGACGCCGAATACCGTGCTGCAGACCGCGTGGGGCATTCTCGTCGGCCGGATGACCGGCCGCGACGACGTGCTGTTCGGTACCACTGTTTCCGGCCGTCCCGCCCAGCTGACCGGCGTCGAATCCATGGTCGGCCTGTTCATCAACACCGTCCCGGTGCGCGTGCGCTTCGATCCGTCCGAGTCCGTGCGGCAGCTGCTGACAAGGACCCAGGGCGAGCAGGCGGACCTGCTCGACCATCACTACGTCGGTCTGGCCGAAATCCAGTCCGCCGCAGGTATCGGCGGCTTGTTCGACTCACTGGTGGTGTTCGAGTCCTACCCGGTCGATGCCGAGGGCATCCAGGCGCAGGCCGCCGATATCGACGGCATGGCGGTGGTCGGCATCGAGGCCGCCGACGCCACGCACTACCCGCTCACGCTGATCGCGGCGTTGGATACCCGACTGCGGATCCGCGCGGGCTACTTGCGCGACCTGTTCGACGAGCAGACGGTGCGGCGGATCGCCGACCGACTCGTCCGGGTGCTGACCACTATGACCACCGAACCCGGTGTGGCCGTTGGGGATATCGAGCTGCTCGATACCGTCGACCGAGACCTCGTGGTTTCGGGTTGGAACGACACGGCGCACGTGGTGGATGCGCAGGCGACGCTGGTGTCGATGTTCGAGGCACAGCTGGCCAAGTCACCCGAGGCGACCGCGTTGACGTTCGAGGGGATGAGTCTGCCCTACCGCGAGTTCGCGAGCCGGGTGTATCGCCTGGCGCGCTGGCTCATCGAACGCGGTGTCGGCCCGGAGTCGTATGTGGCCCTTGGCATGCGGCGCTCCATCGATCTGGTGGTCGGCATGTACGCGGTGGCCGTGGCCGGTGGCGCGTACGTGCCGCTGGATCCGGATCATCCGGCCGACCGCACGGAATACATTCTCGCGACGGCGGATCCGATGTGTGTGCTCACCTCCAGGGACGACCTCGACATCGACACCGCCCAGGTGCGTATCGACCTGCTCGACCTGGATGGCTTGTCGGATCAGCCGGTGACCGACGAACAGCGGCGCACTCCGCTACTGCCGTCGAACATCGCGTACGTGATCTTCACCTCGGGTTCGACCGGCCGTCCGAAGGGCGTCGCGGTCAGCCATGCGGCGATCGTGAACCGCCTGGTGTGGATGCAGTCGGCCTACGGACTGACCAGCGCCGACGCCGTATTGCAGAAGACGCCGGCGACCTTCGACGTCTCGGTGTGGGAGTTTTTCTGGCCGTTGCAGATCGGTGCGCGCCTGGTCATCGCGAGGCCCGACGGGCATCGCGATCCGGCCTACCTCGCCGAGATCATCACCGCCGAGCGGGTCACCGTCACCCACTTCGTGCCGTCCATGCTGTCGGTCTTCGTGGCCGATGCGGCCGCGGGGCGGTGTGATTCGCTGCGGCTGGTCTTCGCCTCCGGTGAGGCACTGCCGCCCAAGCCCGCACATCGCTTGCGCGAGTTGACCGGTGCGGCGCTGCACAACCTGTACGGCCCGACCGAGGCCGCGGTCGACGTCACCTTCCACGAGGTGGTCGCGACCGATACCGATACCGTGCCGATCGGTGCGCCGGTCTTCAATACCCAGGTGTACGTGCTGGATTCGCGACTGCGGCCGGTTCCGGTCGGTGTCGCGGGTGAGCTGTACCTCGCGGGCACCCAGCTAGCCACCGGCTATGTCGCACGTGCGGACCTGACGAGCGATCGCTTTGTGGCGAACCCGTTCGGTCTCGAGGGCACCCGCATGTACCGCACCGGCGACCTGGTGTCCTGGACGTCCAACGGTGAGCTGGAATACCTGGGCCGTACCGACTTCCAGGTGAAGCTGCGCGGTCTGCGCATCGAACTCGGCGAGATCGAGGCGGCGCTGACGGCGCTCGACGAGGTCGCACAGGCAGTCGTGATGGTGCGCAGCGATCATCACACGGGCGATCAGTTGGTCGCGTATGTGATTGCGGCGCCGAATGTTCGGCTGGATATCGAGACGGTGCGCGAGGACCTCGGCAGAGGGTTGCCCACCTATATGGTGCCGTCGGTGGTCATCGTGCTCGACGAGTTCCCGCTCAACGCCTCCGGCAAGCTGGACCGCAAGGCGCTGCCCGCACCGGTGTTCGAGGCCGCGGTATTCCGTGCGCCGACCACGCGGGTGGAGGAAATCATCGCGACGACGTACGCGGATGTGCTCGGTCTCGAGCGTGTCGGTCTCGACGATGACTTCTTCGCCCTGGGCGGCAACTCGTTGAGCGCTACCCAGGTCGCCGCCCGGCTCTCGGCCGCGCTGGACACCAATCTCGGTGTCCGCGAACTCTTCGAGGCATCCACTGTCGGTGCGCTCGCGGCCCGCGCGGAGACGCGTGCGGGTGCGGGCGCGCGCGCCGCGCTCGTCCCGCAGCAGCGTCCGGGGCGGGTGCCGCTGTCGCTGGCGCAGCAGCGCATGTGGTTCCTCAACCGCTTCGATCCGGACTCCGCTGTCGACAACATTCCCGCCGCGGTGCGGCTCTCGGGTCTGCTCGACTGGCAGGCACTGCAGATCGCGGTCGCCGATGTGCTGGCGCGCCATGAGTCGCTGCGCACCTACTACCCGGAGGTCGACGGCACCGCGTACCAGCGGACCGTCTCCACCGGCAAGGTGATCCCGGATCTGACACCGGTCGATGTCACCGAAGCCGAACTGCCGCGGCGTCTCGCGGAGGTCATGCTGAGCGGCTTCGACGTCACCGCCGAAGTTCCGTTCCGGGCTCGGCTGTTCGAGATCAGCCCGACCGAACATGTGCTGGCCCTTGTGGTGCACCACATTTCGGCCGACGGCTTCTCGATGGGTCCGCTCACTCGCGATGTGATGACCGCCTACGCCGCCCGCGTCGACGGCGGCGAACCCGCCTGGCGGCCGCTCGAGGTGCAGTACGCGGACTTCGCGCTGTGGCAGCGCGAGGTGCTCGGCGCCGAAACCGATCCGGAGTCGGTGATCTCCGGGCAGATCGAGTTCTGGTCGAAGACCCTGCGCGGCCTGCCCGAACAGCTCGACCTGCCCGCCGACCGGCCGCGTCCGGCGGTGGCGTCGGGTCGCGGTGCGACGCATGTCTTCGAGATCGATGCCGAAACCCACGGCAAACTCACCGAACTCGCTCGCAGCAGGGGCGCGACGCTGTTCATGGTCGCGCACACTGCGCTCGCGGTTCTGCTGGCTCGTATGTCCGGCGAGGAAGATATTGCGATCGGCACCCCGATTGCGGGGCGTGGTGAACGCGCGCTCGACGACCTCATCGGCATGTTCGTCAATACCCTGGTGCTGCGGACCTCGATCGACGGCGACGCCACCTTCACCGAGCTGCTGCGCACCGTGCGCGGCATCGATATCAGCTCGTTCGGGCATGCGGATCTGCCGTTCGAACGCCTGGTGGAGATTCTGAACCCGGCCCGTTCGCAGGCGCGTCATCCGCTGTTCCAGGTGATGCTCTCGTTCCAGAACATCGGTCAGAACAGCCTGGAGCTGCCCGGACTCACGGTCAGCGGCGTCGAACTGCCCATCGATGTGGCCAAGTTCGATCTGCAACTGGTGCTTTCGGAGCAGACCGCGACCCCGACCAGCACCGTCAACGGTGCCGGTGCCACGGTCGCGCCGTCGGGTATCACCGCCGAATTGATCTACGCCACCGATCTGTTCGACGCCGACACCATGGCCGAATTCGGCGACCGGTTCAACCGGCTGCTGCGGGCCGTCGCGGCCGAACCGGATCGGGCGATCGGCGATATCGGTCTGCTCGATGAGCGGGAAGCCGAACTGGCGCTGCGTGGTTGGAACGACACCGAGCGTGAGCTGGGTGCGGCCAGCTCGCTGGTGGACGAGTTCGCCAGGCAGGCGGCGGCCACCCCGGATGCGGTCGCGATCGTGGATCCGGCGCCCGGAACCTCGCTGACGTACGCCGAATTCGGTGCGCGCGTGCATCGGTTGGCGCGGCGGTTGATCGAGGCCGGTGTCGGCCCGGAGAAGCTGGTGGCCCTTGGTCTGCGGCGATCGGTCGACCTGGTGGTCGCGGCGTACGCGGTGCAGGAGGCGGGTGGCGGCTATGTGCCGCTGGATCTGGATCAGCCGACCGAGCGGATCAGTTATGTGCTCGAGTCGGCGGCACCGGTCTGTGTGCTGACGACTTCGCGCGACGACTTCGAGAGCGGTGGTCTGCCGACGCTGTCCATCGATGAGCTGGATCTGTCCGGATACTCGGAGGAGCCGGTCACCGATGCGGAGCGGATCGCACCGCTGCGGGCGGAGAACACCGCGTATGTGATCTTCACGTCGGGTTCGACGGGTCGCCCGAAGGGTGTGGCGCTGCCGCATGCGGCCGTTGTGAACCAGATCCGTTGGGTCACTGGTGAGTATGGCATCGGTGCCGATGATGTGGTGTTGTTCAAGACTCCTGCGACGTTCGATGTGTCGGTGTGGGAACTGTTCGGCCCGTTGTCCACTGGTGGCCGGATCGTGGTGGCGAGCCCGGATGGGCATCGTGACCCGCAATACCTGGCCGATGTGATCGCGGCCGAGCGGGTCACCATGACATCGTTCGTGCCCTCGATGCTGACCGTCTTCGCGGGCAGTGTGGATGCCGCCGGTGGTGCGGCGCTGGAATCGCTGCGTGCCTTGCTCATCGCCGGTGAGGCGTTCACCGGCGATGCGGCACAGGCCATTCGCAAGGTGAGCTCGGCCGAGCTGTACAACCTGTACGGCCCAACCGAATTCGCAGTGCACGCGACCCACGGACCGGTGGCGCAGGGGCTGGTCGGCGCGGTGCCGATCGGCCTGCCCGTCTGGAATGCCCAGGCGTATGTGCTCGATGCCCGCCTGCATCCGGTCGCGCCGGGTGTCGCGGGTGAGCTCTATCTCGCGGGTGCGCAGTTGGCGCGCGGTTACTTCGGTCGCACCGATCTGACCGCGGATCGCTTCGTGGCCAACCCGTTCGGCGCGCCGGGCGCCCGCATGTACCGCACCGGTGACCTGGTCACCCGCAATTCCAACGGGTCGATCGTCTACCTGGGCCGGACCGACTTCCAGGTGAAGTTGCGTGGTCTGCGCATCGAGCTCGGTGAGATCGAAACCGCTCTCACCGCGCACGATTCGGTCGCGCAGGCGGTGGCGCTGGTGCGTGCGGATGCCCGGACCGGTGATCAGCTGGTCTCCTATGTGGTGCCCGCGAACGGCGGCACGGTCGACCTCGATGAGCTGCGCTCGCACTTGACCGAGCAGCTGCCCTCCTACATGGTCCCCGCCGCTATTGTGGTGCTGGATGCCATGCCGTTGAACCCCAACGGCAAGCTGGACCGCCGCGCACTGCCCGAACCCGTCTTCGAGGCCAAGGAATTCCGCGCGCCGTCGACGCCGATCGAAGAGATCGTCGTCGGCGTATTCAGCGACGTGTTGAGCCATGACCGAATCGGTCTGGACGACGACTTCTTCGACCTCGGCGGCAACTCGCTGATCGCCACCCAGGTGGTCGCCCGCCTCGGCGCCGCACTCGATACCCGCATTCCGGTGCGGCTGCTGTTCGAGGCGCCGAATGTGGCCGCGCTGGCCGCGCGGATGGAGGCGCAGCAGGGCACCGGCGGTCGCCGGGAACTGGTGGCCGGACCACGGCCGGAACAGATTCCGCTGTCGCTGGCCCAGCAGCGGATGTGGTTCCTCAACCGCTTCGACAACCGGACCGCCGTCAACAACATCCCGCTCGCGGTCCGGCTCACCGGCGCACTCGACACCGATGCGCTGCGACTGGCCGTCGCCGACGTGGTGGATCGGCACGAGGTGCTGCGCACCGTCTACCCGGAGACCGCCGACGGTCAGGGCGTGCAGGTTGTACTGCCCGCCGGTCAGGTCCACCTCGACCTGACCCCGGTCGTGGTGTCGGAGACCGATATTCGCTTTTCGATCAGTGAGCTGGTGCTGACCGGCTTCGATGTCACCGCCGAGGTTCCGGTGCGCGCCAAGCTGTTCCGGCTCGAGGCGCCGATGGACGGCTCGCTGCCCGATACCCACGTGCTCGTGTTCGTGGTGCACCACATCTCCGGTGACGGCTGGTCGGTGCGCCCGCTGGCCCGCGATGTGATGGTCGCCTACGCGGCTCGCAACCGCGGCGAATCGCCCGCTTGGGCGCCGCTGCCGGTGCAGTACGCCGATTTCGCGCTGTGGCAGCGCGAAACACTCGGCTCCGAGGACGATCCGGCCTCGCTGATCGCCAAGCAGGTCGCGTACTGGTCCGAGAGCCTGGCCGGGCTGCCCGATCAGCTGGATCTGCCGTCGGATCGTTCGCGTCCGGCCGTCGCATCCAACCGCGGTGATGTCTACGAATTCGGCATCGACGCGGCGCTGCTGGCCGAACTCAACGCACTGGCCCGCGCACAGGGTGCGAGCCTGTTCATGGTGGTGCACGCGGGGTTCGCGGCACTGCTGGCGCGACTGTCCGGTAGCGATGACATTGCCGTCGGCACCGCCGTCGCGGGTCGCGGTGAGGCCGTACTCGACGACGCGATCGGCATGTTCGTCAATACGCTGGTGCTGCGTACGCCGGTCGACGCCGGTGCGTCCTTCGCCGAGTTGGTGGCGCGGGCCAGGGAAACCGATCTGGCCGCCTTCGGCCACGCGGACCTGCCGTTCGAGCGGCTGGTCGACATCCTCAATCCGGCCCGTTCGCAGGCGCGGCATCCGCTGTTCCAGGTGATGCTGTCGTTCCAGAACACCGGCGAGGCGGCCTTCGAACTGCCCGGCCTCGAGGTGGCCGGCGTCCCGCTCGATGTGGTGACCGCGAAATTCGATCTGCATCTGAACCTCGCGGACCGGATGGACGCGGCCGGGAACGCCGACGGCATGACCGCCGAATTCGCCTATGCGACCGATATGTTCGACGCGAAGACGATCGCCGGTGTCGCCCAGCGCCTGAACCGTCTGCTGCGGGCCGTGGTCGCGGATCCGGCCGTCGCGGTCGGTGACATTGATCTGCTCGATGCCGCCGAGCGCACGAAGGTGCTCGACAAGTGGAACGACACAGCGCATATCGTTGATGCCGAACTCACCCTGGTCTCGATGTTCGAGGATCAGGCCGCCCGGAGTCCGAAGGCGATCGCGCTGACCTTCGAAGGGACGAGTCTTTCCTACGGTGAGTTCACCGCGCGGGTGAATCGACTCGCGCGGCACCTGATCTCGCTGGGGGTCGGACCGGATTCGATGGTCGCGCTCGGTATGCGCCGGTCCTTCGAGCTGGTGATCGGTATGTACGCGGTGAGCGTCGCGGGTGGTGCGTATGTGCCGCTGGATCCGGATCATCCGGCTGAGCGCACCCGGTATGTGCTCGGCACCGCGAACCCGGTGTGCGTGCTGAGCACCGCCGCCGACGAGTTCGACGCGGGCACGACGACCGCGCTGGATATCGCGGCGCTGGATCTGTCGGCGTACTCCGACGAACCGGTGACCGATGCGGAACGTCTTGCACCGCTGCGGCCGTCGAATACCGCCTATGTGATCTTCACGTCGGGTTCGACCGGTCGACCGAAGGGGGTCGCGGTCAGCCATGCCGCGATCGTCAACCGTCTGGTGTGGATGCAGTCCGAATACGGGTTGGATCGCGGCGATGTGGTGCTGCAGAAGACCCCCGCCACCTTCGATGTGTCGGTATGGGAATTCTGGTGGCCGCTGCAGGTCGGCGCGCGCCTGGTCATCGCCAAGCCCGACGGGCATCGCGATCCGGCCTACCTGGTGCGGACCATCGCCGACGAGCAGGTCACCACCGTGCACTTCGTGCCGTCCATGCTCTCGGTCTTCGTGGCCGATGACCGGGCCAGCGAATGCTTCGACCTGCGCAACGTCTTCGCCTCCGGTGAGGCGCTGCCCGCCGTGACCGCACAGCGGTTGCGCGAGCTGACCGGTGTCTGGCTGCACAACCTGTACGGCCCGACCGAGGCCGCGGTCGATGTCACCTATCACGAGGTGACCGACTCCGACACCCTCTCGGTGCCGATCGGTGCCCCGGTCTTCAATACCCAGGTGTACGTGCTGGATTCGCGGCTGCACCCGGTGCCGGTCGGTGTCGCGGGCGAGCTGTACCTCGCGGGCGATCAGCTGGCGCGCGGCTATGTGGCGCGTCCGGATCTGACGGCGGATCGCTTCGTCGCCAACCCGTTCAGCACCGGCAAGCGCATGTACCGCACCGGTGACCTGGTCCGATGGGTGCCTGCATCGCGAAGCGATTCGATGAGGGGTGGTGGCCGGGCGACGGGTGGGCCCGCGAATGGCGAGTTGGAGTACCTGGGCCGTACCGACTTCCAGGTGAAGCTGCGCGGTCTGCGCATCGAGCTCGGCGAGATCGAATCCGCGCTGACCGCGCTGGAGACGATCGCTCAGGCGGCCGTGGTGGTCCGCTCCGACGATCGCCTCGGCGATCAGCTGGTGGCGTACGTGATCGCGGCGGCGGACCGTTCGGTCGATATCGACGCGGTGCGTGCCGAACTCGCGGCCGATCTGCCCGCGTATATGGTGCCGACGGCATTCGTGGTGCTGGATGCGTTCCCGCTCAACGCCTCTGGCAAGCTCGACCGCAAGGCATTGCCCGCCCCCGTCTTCGAGGCGAAGGTGTTCCGCGCACCGTCGACTCCGATCGAGGAGATCGTGGCGAGCGTCTACTGCGACGTACTCGGCATCGCCCGGGTCGGCCTGGACGACGACTTCTTCGAACTCGGCGGCAACTCGCTGCTGGCCACCCAGGTGACCGCGCGCATCGGTGCCGCACTGGACACCCAGCTCGCGGTGCGCGATCTGTTCGAGGCGTCGACGGTCGCCGCGCTGGCCGCCAAGGCCGAACACAATGCCGGATCCGGCCGCACCAGGCCGCGGCTGGTCGCGGGGGAGCGGCCCGCCCGTATTCCGCTCTCGCCCGCGCAGCAGCGGTACTGGTTCCTCAACCAGTTCGATACCGCCACCTCGGCGGTGGACAACATTCCGCTGGCGGTGCGGTTGTCCGGTGCGCTCGACGTGGCGGCGCTCGAGCAGGCGCTCGGTGACGTATTCGCGCGGCACGAGGTGCTGCGGACCACCTATCCGAGCTCGGCCAGCGGCCCGCACCAGGTGATCCTGTCCGCCGACCAGGCCGTACCGGAGCTGACCGTCACCGATATCGACGAGTCGGATCTGGTTCGCACGGTCATCGAATTCGCGCTCACCACCTTCGATGTCACCGTGCAGGTGCCGCTGAAGGTCGCGCTGTTGCGGATCGCCGAACACGATCACGTGCTGGCGTTCACGGTGCACCATGTCGCGGCCGACGGTTCGTCGATGGGCCCGCTGGCCCGCGATGTCATGGCGGCGTATGTGGCACGGGCGCAGGGTGAGATCCCGCAGTGGCTGCCGTTGCCGGTGCAGTACGCCGACTACGCGCTGTGGCAGCGTTCGGTGCTCGGTTCCGAGGACGATCCGGAATCGCTTGCCGCACAGCAGGTCGCGTACTGGCAGTCCGCGCTCGCGGGTCTGCCCGATCAGTTGGAGCTGCCCGCCGACCGGCCGCGCCCGCCGGCGCAGTCGTTCCAGGGCAAGGCGATTCGCTTCGAGATCGCGCCGGACAAGCACGCACGCCTGCACGAATTGGCGCGGGCCAATAACACCTCGCTGTTCATGGTTGTGCACGCGGCACTCGCGGTGCTGCTGGCCCGGCTCTCGGGCACCGACGATATCGCGGTCGGTACGCCGATCGCGGGTCGCGGCGAGCGTGAACTCGACGATCTGATCGGCATGTTCGTCAACACCCTGGTGTTCCGTACCCGAGTGCAGCCAGGCGATACCTTCGCCGATCTGCTCGCCGATGTTCGCGAACGGGATCTCGAGGCGTTCGCGAACGCCGACGTGCCGTTCGAGCGGCTGGTCGAGGTGCTCAACCCGGAGCGTTCGACGGCACGCAATCCGCTGTTCCAGATCGGTCTTTCGTTCCAGAACCTGGCCGAGACCACCTTCACGCTGCCCGGCCTGTCGGTGAGCGCGGTGAACTTCGATTCACAGCTGGCCAAGACCGATCTGCACGTCACGCTCTACGACCGCTACGCCGACGACGGCACCCCGGCCGAGATCGTCACCGAATTCGGTTATGCCATCGACCTGTTCGACGAGGCGACGGTGCAGAGCTTCGCGGACCGCTACGTCTTGGTGCTCGATGCTGTACTGACCGACCCCGATGTGCCGGTCGGCGAGATCGATCTGCTCTCACCCGTCGAGAACACGCGAATCCTGCACGCCTGGAACGACACCGCGCACCCGCTCGATATCGACGCCTCGACCACGCTCGTGTCGCTGCTGGATGCCACGGTGGCGGCGAGCCCGGATGCGGTGGCACTTGTTGCCGAGGACACGGCGCTCACCTACGCCGAGCTGGACGCCAAGGCGAACCGCCTGGCGCGCCACCTGATCGTGCTCGGTGTCGGCGCGGAGGACCGAGTGGCGCTGGCCATTCGACGGTCGGTGGATCTCGTGGTCGCGATGTACGCGGTGGCGAAGTCGGGTGCGGCCTATGTGCCGATCGATCCCGATCAGACCGCCGAGCGCACCGACTACATCCTGCGCACCGCGGCACCAGTCTGCGTGCTGACCACCGGCCGCGACGGTTTCGACAGCGCCGTAACCACGGTGGTGTCGATCGACGAGCGGGATGTGTCCGGCGTCGCCGCCGATGCGATCACCGACGATGACCGGCTGCGGCCGCTGGCCGCGGCGAATACGGCGTACGTGATCTTCACCTCGGGTTCGACCGGCCAGCCGAAGGGCGTCGCCGTGCCGCATGCGGCGATCGTCAACCAGTTGCAGTGGAAGACCAGCGAATTCGGCCTCGGTGCCGCGGACGCGGTGCTGCTGAAGACGGCCGCGACCTTCGACCTTTCGGTGTGGGAGTTCTGGTCGGCGGCGGTATCCGGTGGCCGACTGGTCATTGCGATCGCCGACGGACATCGCGATCCCGCGTACCTCAACACCCTGATGCGCGATACCGGTGTCACCACACTGCATGTGGTGCCCTCGATGTTGGACGCGCTGCTGACCGAATCGGACGGACACCTGCCCGACTCGTTGCGCCGGGTGCTGGCGATCGGTGAGGCGTTGCCCGCCGCGACCGCACAGCGGTTCCGGACGGCCAACGCCGCTACGCTGTTCAATCTCTACGGTCCGACCGAGGCCGCGGTGTCGATCACCAACCATGCGGTGACCGACGCGGATGCCGTCTCGGTGTCGATCGGTGCTCCGGAGTGGAACAGCCGTGTCTACGTGCTGGATTCGCGTCTGCGTCCGGTGCCGTTGGGTGTTTCGGGTGAGTTGTATCTGGCCGGTGCGCAATTGGCGCGCGGCTACTTCGGACGGCCGGATCTGACCGCGGAGCGGTTCGTGGCCAACCCGTTCGAGTCCGGTGCGCGCATGTACCGCACCGGTGACCTGGTGGCCTGGAATGCCGACGGTGAGCTGGAATACCGCGGCCGCACCGACTTCCAGGTGAAGATCCGCGGTTTCCGCATCGAACTCGGCGAGATCGAGGCGGCCCTGCTGCGGCAGACCGCGATCACCTCGGCCGCAGTGCTCGCACATACCGATCCGGCGCTCGGTGACCGCCTCGTCGCCTATGTCGTCCCGGCCACCGGTGAACTCGACAAGCGCGCACTGCAGTCGGCGCTGGCGGCCGAGCTGCCGTCCTACATGGTGCCCAGTGCCTTCCTGGCGCTGGAAGCGCTGCCGCTCAATGCCAACGGCAAACTCGATCGAAATGCGCTGCCGCAGCCCACCTTCGAACATGCCGCGTTCCGCGCGCCGGTCTCACCGGTAGAGCAGATCGTGGCCGGTGTGTTCGCCGATGTGCTCGGCATCGAGCGGATCGGCGCCGATGACGATTTCTTCGCCCTCGGCGGTAACAGCATCCTGTCGATCCAGTTGGTGTCGCGGGCGAAGGCACTCGGCGTGGTGTTCTCCGTGCGCGATGTCTTCGATCAGCGCAGCGTCGCGGGACTTGCGGCCATCGCCAAGTCGACCGCGGATCTGCGGCCGACGATGGCCGAGCTGCCCGGTGGTGGGGTCGGCGAGATCCCGCTGCCGCCGAGCATCGCGGCGGTGCTGGCACTCGGCGCGTCCTACCAGCGTTTCTCGCATGAGGCGACAGTGACCCTGCCGAGCGAACTCGATCGCGACGCACTGCGCGTGGCGATCGCGACAGTGGTCGACCGGCACGACGCCCTGCGCACGCGACTGCGTCAGGCGGGCGAGGGCGCGACGTTCGCGGCGCTCGACCGCGGCGCCATCGATATCGATGCGCTGGTGCACGAGGTTTCGGCCGACGCCACCCTGTCCGAGGACTACGGCCACGACGAGCTCATCCGGCTCGCCGATAACGAACGCGCGGCCGCGGCCGATCGTCTCGATCCGGCGAACGGTGTGATGGCACAGTTCGTGCACATCACCGCGGATAAGCTCGACGGCGGCAATTTCGTGCTGGTCGTGGTGCACGCCTTCGCGGCCGACCCGAAGTCTGTCGGCGTCGTGACCTCGGACCTGCTGGATTCGGTCGAGGATGGGTCGCTCACCCTGCCGGAGGTCGGCACCTCGCTGCGGCGCTGGGCATACGGTCTGACCGATGAAGCGAGCGCCCGTGCCGCCGAACTGCCGTTCTGGCATGAGGTTTCGGCAACGCCGGATCCGCTGCTGGGTGCGCGCGCATTCGATCCCGCGCTGGATACCGTCGCCTCGGTGCGGCGGGTTCGGGTCGAGGTGCCGACGGCGGTCTCCGAGGTCCTGCTCACCGCCGTGCCGACGCGGTTCCACGGCGGCGTACCGGACGGGCTGTTGTCGGCCTTGGCCATGGCCCTGGTGCGCTGGCGCGGCGAAGAGCACGGATCGGATGTGCTGGTCCGGCTCGACGGCGACGGGCGTGCGGCGGTTCGCGACGCCGAATTGTCGCGCACCGTTGGTGCTTTCACCACGACCTACCCGGCCCGGCTCGATCTCGGCGATATCGATCTGGCCGATGCGTTCACCGGCGGTCATGCCGCGGGTGCCATCGTCAAGTCGGTGAAGGAGCAACTGCTCGCGGTGCCGGATCAGGGCGCTGGCCACGGCCTGCTGCACCTGCCGCAGGTGGGTCAGGTGAGCTTCCGGTATCACGACGCGGTGATCAAGACCGAGCGCGGTGCCGATATGCCCGCGAACGGTGCGGTCGATATCACCGTCACCGTGGACGATGCGGACGATGGTCGGCGTCTGCTGGCCACCTTCGAGTTCCCGGTGGGTCTGCTCGCCCCGGAGCGGGTGCAGGAGCTGGCGGATCTGTGGGTCGCCGCGCTCACGGCGCTGGGGAAGCATGCGCAGCGACCGGATGCGGGTGGTCACACACCGTCGGATCTGTCGCTGGTGCAGGTCGGTCAGTCCGATATCGACCTGTGGGAGCAGACGTACCCCGGCCTCAGTGATGTCTGGCCGGTCTCGCCGCTGCAGTCCGGTCTGCTCTTCCACGCGCTGATGACCACGGCCACCGTGGACGTCTACACCATGCAGGCCGTGGTGCAGTTGGCCGGTGCGGTGGATGTCGAACGGCTGCACGCGGCCGCGCAGGCGATCCTGGATCGTTACCCGAACCTGCGCACCGCATTCGTCACCGACGCCACCGGGCAGGTCAGGCAGGTCGTGCTCGATCGGCTCGAAGTGCCGTGGCGGATCGTGGATCTCACCGAGCTGCCGGAGGCGGAGCGGGCCGAGGAACTGCGGCGCAGGATCGAGTCGGATCACGCGGATCGCTTCGATATGTCCGCGCCGCCGCTGGTGCGCTACACGCTGTTGCGTACCGCGGCGCAGGAGTGGTCGCTGGCGATCACCACGCACCATGTGCTGGTCGACGGCTGGTCGATGCCGCTGCTCATGCGGGATCTGCTGGTGCTCTACGCGACTCGCGGCGATCAGTCGGCGCTGCCGCACGTCTCCTCTTACCGCGACTTCCTGGACTGGCTCGCCACCCGCGACCAGGACGCGTCGCTGCGGACCTGGGCCGAGGCCTTCGATGGTGCGACCGAGCCGACCGAGTTGGCGACGCCGGCACGGACCGTCGAGACCTACGAGACCGCCAAACTGGTCACCGAAATCGACGCCGACCGCACCCGCCAGCTCACCAAGCACTGCGCCGAACTCGGCATCACGGTGAACACCCTGGTGCAGGCGGCGTGGGGCATTCTGCTCGGCCGGCTCACCGGCCGCGCCGATGTGGTGTTCGGCGCGACGGTTTCCGGTCGGCCCGCCGAACTGCCGGGTGTGGAATCGATGGTCGGCCTGTTCATCAATACGCTCCCGGTCCGGGTGCGTATCGACGACCGCGCGACCATCGACGATCAGCTCAAGCGATTGCAGCGCGACCAGACCGATCTGCTCGACCACCACTACGTCGGACTCGCCGATATCCAGCGCGCCGCTGGAATCGGATCGCAGTTCGACACCCTGCTGGTGTTCGAGTCGTATCCGATCGATCGCGAAGCGATCGCCGCCGCGAGTTCGATCGACGGCATGTCGGTGACCGATGTCGGTGTCGACAGTGCGACGCATTACCCGCTGACCCTGCAGGTGACCGCGGAGTCCACCCTGGAGTTCACCCTCGAATACCTGCTCAGCCGGTTCACGGCGGACGAGGTGGAGACCCTGTCCACCAGGTTGATCCGGGTGCTCGACGCGCTGCTCGGCGATCCGGCCGGACTGGTCGGCGATATCGATATCCTCGACGCCGGTGAGCGGGCTCGCCTGCTCGTCGAATCCGGTATCGCGGCAACGGTTCCCGCGCCCGAACCGGTGGGCCGGGTGGGTGCGCGCACGGTGTCGAAGGTGCTCGCCGAGGTCGTCGAGGCCGATCCCGAGGCGCCCGCGTTGCTGGTCGACGGCGATGAAATCGCCTACCACGTACTGGATCGCCGTTCGTCGCAGCTGGCTCGGGTGCTCATCGAGTACGGTGCCGGACCCGGCGATGTGATCGCCATCGCACTGCCGCGTTCGGTGGATGCGGTGGTCGCGGTCTGGGCCGTCCAACAGGCCGGTGCTGCCTGCTTGTTCGCCGGTGATCTGACCGCCGACGAAATGGCAGCTGCCGGAGCCGGTTTCGGGATCACCCTGGAGCCGGTCGACGGCCCGATCACCTGGCTGGTGCCGAGCGATCCGACGGTGCAGGCCGAACTGGCCGCCGCGCCGTCGCATCCGGTGTCCTACGCGGATCGGGTGCGCCCGCTCGCCGAGGAACATCCCGCCTTCGTGGTGCTCGCGGCGGACGGCTCGGTGCAGGCGCTCAGCCAGACCGAGGCGCTGGAGCGGGCGGATCGAGTGCGCTCGGAATACGAGATCGATTACGAGTCGACGACATTCACCACCGCGGTCTCCGGCCGCGCCGCGCTGCTGGAGTTCCTGGCAGCGGCAACCGCCGGTGCCCTGTCGGTACTGCCGAGCGCGGATTCGGTGCCCGATGATCTCGCCGACGGCGAAGTCAGCCATTGGTTCGTCACGGTGGACGAGGCAACCGACGCGGCCGACGAGAACATACGCATCGTGATCGTCGAGTAGTCGAAAGCACCGCCCCAAAAGCCCCGCACCTCACCCGAGGCGCGGGGATTCGCGCCACCATCGAGCGGAGTCATATGGTGAATCCGCCTCTCGTGGCGTAGCCACCATACGACTCAGCTCGATGCGTCAGCGGGCGCTCGATGGTCGATGCCGTGCCTCGGCGCTGGGTACGAGCGCAAGCAGGTCGTCGACCGACCATTGGTCGTCGGCGTGCTTGCCGAGTTTGCTTGCCAGTACTCGGCCGTCCGGGGCGATGAGGAAGTCGTGGTCGGTGGCGCAGCGTGCTCTGGCCTATGGCCGCGACGTGGCGGAGTTCTCGGCGCTCTATCGTGGGGTTGGGCAGGTAGACGCCGGGCGGTCCTGGGTGCACGTAGCCGAGACCTCGCGCCAGAAGGTGGACAATGCCCGAAGGTCGTTGGCACCGAAGGCGATCTGGAGACGGCGGCTCATTTGCGCATCCAGTCAGGATCTTCGATGAAGTTCTTGGGTATGTACTCGGATTCGACATCTATCGGCACACCGAGGTCATGTGCCCAACAGCTGAGGCCGAGAATGGGGATCGATAGGAAGCCGCCTATGTCGTTGCGTGACTTTTTGGTGTCGAAGAACTTGCGATGCTGCGTCAACGCCTGGAAGAGTTCGTCGTTGAAGCCCGCGTGGTCTCCTACCGCGAGCTTGGCGAACGCAGCGATGACGGGTTTGTTCAGCAAACCGATGATTCGCCGTATTTCGGCCCCTGGCAACCCAGTAGTGGTGTCGAGGGCGTTGACGCGATCAACGGCAGATCCTGGATTCTGAGACCATGCCAGTTGCAGGATTCGCACCCACTCGTACTGGAAGTCGTCCGTGCGCCCCATGCCCTTGGGGGATAACTGGTCGACCGGATAACGCGACAGCCGATCTGCCGCTGCCGCATCGCGGGCGATCAGCGACCACCAGAACGCGGTGCGCCACGCGTAGCAGTAGGCCCAACTGTTCGGCTCGGCGGGCAGCTGATACTCCTGATCACCGATCATCAGGCGGACCGAGTCACGGTTGCCGGCGAAATAGCTGCCGGTGACGTTGAACAGCCCGACGGCTATGTTTTCGCTGAGGCGTGCCGCCTCACGCGCGGCGGCAGACCGGCACGACGGATCATGGAGAGCGAGAACAGACAACAGGTTCTCAGCCGTGGAAAGGGCGAAGCCCCACTTGTCGGATGCCCTGGGCAGAAGCGACAACAGCGTCGTCAAATGCGAGCGCAGCGCCTCTTGCTCGCCATCCACGGTCGATTCGTCGATGGGATGGCGCGCGACGATTCGGACCATACATCCTCGCTACGTGAGAAGAAATTCCCTGCTGAGGTATCCACCGTACACTTGGGTCACTTGGCCGTTGTGTATGCCTCGTCCACTTCCGCGCCCACCAGGACGTAGTCGATCTCTGAAATATCGGCGGCCTATAAAGTGCGGGCCAGCTCCCGCTCGGTGGATGTTCCGTCCGTCTCCATAGCCTTGACGGTGGAATCGTAGTACCCGCGCGTTCCCTGAAGGTCGAGGCCTACACGCGTCCAAGAGCCGCCGAGGGGCCTTTTCTCCACGATGACAAAATTTGACCCGGCGACGGTCGCACGGTCGATGATTTCGTATGCTCCGTCGAAGGAGCCCTGGCCCGTCCGCGCCCAATCGTGGATCGGCCTGACCTCGTACAAGCGAGTTAAATCTCAAGCCAAGGCGCGCATGGCAATTCATGATGGTCGGGGCGGCGTTCGTAGTCGCGGACGCAGCGGCGGTGTTTGACGATCCAGCCAAAGGTTCGTTCGACCTGATGCGCGCCGCCCGCTGGCCGACCCGCGACTGGGCCGCGCTCGCGGGGCCACCCTGCGTCGCAAGATCATCGCCGTCCCCGCTCGCCTGGCCCGCCCACAGCGAAAACCCGTGCTGCACTTACCCGCTCACTGGCCATGAGCCACTGCCTGGCTTCAGTCGAAATATACCGGTGGAGCATATGGAGCCTTTCCGCGTAGGGAAACGTGCGCACCGGCCGGTGCCGGTGCGCAAGTGTGGTGGCGTGACATGCCGGAAGCTGTTGGGTTGCAATGGGAAGCGCATATCCTCGGGTATGAAGGTGGTCCTTCCAAAGATCACCTTCACAGAGGTTCTGCGCATCGTGAATGTGACATACACGGCCGTCCTTCTGGTACCCGAGCGGACCGCGGCCTTCTTGACTGGCCTGCTCACCGATGAGCGTCGGCGTCGCGGCACCCGCGCCGGCAGGCGCGCGTTGACTGCCCGTGACCAGGCGATACTGGTTCTTCGCTGGTTCGTCGACGACACGCGGATGGAGCAGTTGGCGTTGGACAACGAGATCGGGCTGTCCACCGGATACGACTACCTGCACGAGGGTATCGACGTACTTGCCTTGGCGGCAAAAGCCGCGGATCGGCACCGACCACGACGCCTACACACGCGAAGCGAATACCCCGACGCTATCGCCCTCTTTCTAGGGAGATCCTCAACGCCCGTGAAATCGAGCAAGATCCAATGGCGAAGTCACCTGCTCTCCGAACTCCCCAGCAGCCTTGAGTAGCACCCCGTTCGCCAGTCAATATTCCTCGCCGCAGGTCAGGGCACCCACCTCATGGACGATTCGCTGTCACAGAACAACTGCTGCTGACCTGCCGACGACTTCAGCAGGCTATTGCATCTATTAAAACATTGATGCGATACGGCACCCGAAGCGCAAAGCCGCAGATATATCGGCACGGCGGTCCTTGTCGATCTCGGGACCAGATAGCTCTGGCCTGTGGTTTCACGCCGACATCAGCAGCGCCGAATGTTGCATCGGACGCAATTCCGCTCGTTTGTGGCGGCGCTGAATCTCGAAACGGTGTGGGCTGATGTCGTATTCGGCTTTACCAAGCGTGCGGCGGATCGAGAATCCGTCGAGTCCGGTTTCCTCGCCAGGCTCGCGAAGTGCTGCGTCTTCAGGAGCTTCTCCGGCGTGAATCACCGTCATCACGTCGGACGTGCATATCGTCGGCCACCTGGCGTCGCCGACGATTACCGGGTGCCGGAACCGACACCCCGACACTGTACTTCCGGGGTCTGTCCAGTCTTCGGCTCTGTCCCGAAGGCTGGACATGAGTACTGCGCCAGTAAAGGCTGCAGGAAATGGAGCCGATGAAGCTCGCCGATGATCACAGTAAAGTTATTTCGGTCTCGGAGTAGCAACGACCTGCTGATCCACCAGTTCGAAAGAGCCGCAAATGGTGTTGTCCGACACTCGCCGACATGGCGAATCCAAGCGTCCTGGTGGCGACTGCCGGCCTATCCGCACGATCAGCAACGATTCGGCGCACATATTCGACAAAAGGGGCGGCGGGACCTCGAGCGGCTCTGAGCTGGGTATCAGCCGCCGAATTGGCTCATTGCTGACGACGCTACTTCTTTGTAAACGTCACAGGGAGTGTGAATTGTCACAACGACCTTGTTGCGCGAAAAGCGCTTTACTGAGTCGCTGAGGTTTGATCCTGGCAGATTTGCGTCGATCGTATTTCCCACGGGAAAATCCACCGCGCAAATGCTGGAACCTAAGTGCTGCACCTTTACCGGGTGACCATTTATTTGCTCGTGAACGTCACCGTAGTTCACCAGGTATTCCTCGGTGAGACTGTAGGAGACCGTGATGGCGTCGGCATATTTGCTGGTCGAAGCGCCGGGACGTAGAAAGTGGAATAGACAATAATAGGGGGCAGCGCCCGAGTGCATATCCCAGTCGCCGTCCGCGACGGTAAAGCCCTGCGGCAGGTGCGGTATCAGGGAGCAGGGGTCGGTAGTGGCGAGCGGTACCACTGAAGAAGAGTCTGTGCGACGCGGAAGCTTCTTATCTCGACTGTGCGTTATGACCGAATTTACGGTTTCGTTCGCCGCGACGCAGTTGGCTGCATTATGGTCTTTCGCGCCGAACCCTTGCGTCACGATGCGCATATAAGTGTTGCCACCGGAGTCGTCCGAATTTCCTGAACCATCCGGTACTGCGAGCGTGACGGTGAACTTGCATGCATCGTCCATATCAGTCTCGTCGTAGACGGCCACCCCGTTGACATCCTTCTTTTTGTCCGCATCACTGTAAGCAGGGCCGCTGTCGGTGAGTTCCAGGAAGATCGATGACGGGATGGAATTTTCCGCTTGCGAGGCTGCGGTGACGATGCCCGCTTCGCAGGTGGCCATGAATTGCGCGGGGCCGAGCGTAACGAGTTGGCCGTGCGTCTGCAGAACGGTCTTGTCAAAGAAACCGCAAGGGTCCACTTCTCGCAGTTCCGCGGCAACTACACGCTTTGCTGTGTCTTCCTTCGATAGGTGCTGTCCGTAGGTGTCGGGGTCCGTCATCTCGGTTGGGGTTCCGGTGACCACATGCGAGCAGCCGCATATAGTCAAAACGCCAAGCAGTGGCACGAGAATCCTGCCGCGCATCGCGACCCCTTTCAACGACTTTTCGCAGCGTAGCGGACCGCATACGGTCGCGGCAAAAGCAAACCAGGTTCATCTGCGATGTCTACGCGGTCCCGCACCTCCAGCACCCCGATCCTTTAACTTTGTCCATACCCTCTGTGGGCTGGTCGCGGAGCAAACTGTCCGCAGCCAAGAACCTCTCCAATGGATCCAGAATATGCCGAGTACGTTCTGTGACTTCGTGTCCGGACCGGACAATGCCGGGTCGACGGGATCGCCCGCGTTGCCCCAATGTTCGGCGATCGCAATACTGTCGATCGGCTGGAGAGCCTGTCATGATTACGTTTGCCGCATATTTGCGCGCAACTGCTGCGGCAACTGCTATTCACGTTGGCGTCACGAATGATTCGTGATTGGGTGGCATTGTCGTCTGGCATGAGTCGAATCGGAGTACGGGCCATTGCCCGTGTGAGCGGTGAAGGAACGACAATGGGGGACAAGATCCAGATCGACCCGGAGCTGTTGCGTATGGCGGCGAAGAAGACGAGCCGTGCTCGGGACCGGGTCGACAGCGTGATCAACACACTGCAAGCGTCGATCGCCGCGCGCGAAAAGTCTTGGGGCAATGACCTGCTCGGCGACCCGTTCGCCAACGGCCAGGGTGGCGCGGGCGGGTACCTGAAGTCGCGCGACAACATGATCGAGGGTGCCCGGAACGTGGCAGGCACGATGGACAACTTCTACCATGGGCAGGTCAAGTGGGCTAGCTACCTGGACCAGAAGGAGCACGGCAACAGCGATCTTTTCCGGGGTTTCCGGTGAGTGCGGGCGTGTCGAGCATATGACCAACGAGCGAGCCAAATCCGATCTGCACACCATCATCGACGGTGTGCAGGAGCAAATGCGCATCATAACGCGGCTGCAGACCGAGCGCGCTGAACTTACTGCCAGCGCGACGTTGCGCGGCAAACGCGTGACGGTCACAGTGAATGCGGACAACACCATCATCGACGTCAAGTTCGGTTCCGACATCGATGACCTGAGCTACATCGAGATCGCCGCGGCTGTGCGGGAAGCGGCCCAGCAGGCATCTGCCGAGGTTGCTCGCAAGAGCCGGGAACTGTTCGAGCCCTTGAAGACTCACCGGTCGCGGATGGGGAAACTGACCGATGTGGTCGAGGGCCTGCCCGATCTGCGTCCATCCGAGCCGCCGATGGCATCGACGGCGCCGCCGAATGCACCAGAGCGCCAACGGAGTTCGGATGGCAGTGCGCAGCGGCGGTTCGCTGACACTGAGGCCTACGAACATGCTTTTGAACGTCTGGGCGAGGTAACCCAGTCCAGCTGGTGACATCGGATAAGCGGATATGATCGAGCTCCCCGACGAGCTGGACCGGCTTGCCCCGCTCGTCGGCATGGAGTGGCCCCGCGGCAATGAAAACGAGATGTGGGGCCTCGCTCAGGACTGGCGTATCGCCGCCGCTGGCCTGCGCGATGTCACCTCCGACGTTGAGGAAGCGAAGTCTGCATCGCTGGCCGCTTATCCGTCGGGCGATGGCCACGACGCCATGGTGCGCGCGTTCGACAGCCTCCTGCATGGTGACGGCAGCGAGATGGACCAGTCGCTGAACAAGCTCGCCGACTACTTCGACCAGGTAGGCGCATCTGCGCATGGCGTCGGCACTGAGATTGAGTACACGAAGCTGATGTACTACTCGTCGCTGGCGATGCTGGTCGGCGAGATGGCTGCAGCATGGATCTGGCCACCGACCGCACCAGCCGTGGAGACGGCTGCGGTCGCTATGACCCGGATGGCGGTCCGCATAATCGGCGAGCGTGCGGTGGCGGCGATCATCAGGCAGACCGGGCAGGCGGCTGAATCCAGGATTGTGAAGTTCTTGCTGCGGCACGTCCTGCTCAACACCACGCTGGGAACATCGCAGGACGCGGGAATTCAGCAATGGCAGGTGCAGGAGGGACACCGCGACAAGGTCAACGGGGACCAGGTCGCGGTCACCGTTGTGGGCTCGGCCGCAGGCGGTGCGGTTGCTGGGCCGATCGGTCACCGGCTGAGCGGCATGCTCGGAGACGAGGCGAAGCTGTGGACGCGCAGCCTGATCCACAGCGGCACCGGTCTGGTGGCCGCCGGCGCTGGGCTCGTGGCCGGTGACGGAACGCAACTCGTCTTAGACGGCGTGGAGCAGGGCCGGGGGAAGGCGTGGGACAACGTCCAAAACACTCATCTCGATTGGCGGATGATCAGTGCTGGTGCTGGTACTGGTGCGGCATCCGGCTTGAACCGGCAGCGGGCCGAGGGGGTCTGGACACGGAGAAGTCCTGGGCTATTCAGCCGGGACAAGTTTTCCCAGCGCATCAACAACTTGTTCGGTGAAAACACATTTCCCAACTCATCGAGCCGCGGTGGGCCGACATCGGCGGGTGACGGCTCGGACAATGGGCATGGGGCCAGCGCCGGTTCGACCAACGGGCACCATGCGCCGGATGGCGGCCTGAAAATCGGTTCGCGGCCGGTCGACACGACTGTCCAACCCCCGGTTGTCGACGGCACATCCGCTGTTCGAGCGGGCGACGCGAGTACGAACGGGCATGGGGCTGTCGATGACGTCACCACCACCGGCAGTGCGAAGGGCGGCGTCGCGAACGGTCATGGCGCCGTTGATGACGGCACTTCCGCCAGGCGGGCGGGCGACCCGAATGCAAACGGCCGCAGAGTTGTCGACGACGGGGCTACCGTTGCTCGGGCCGCAGACGCGACGGAGCAGAGCATCAGTGGCGGGACCGCCGGAGGTCACGGTGGCGCCGCGAATACCGGTGACCAGGGCGCGTCCGTACGCGCGAACGGCGAGGCATCGGGACAGGCTGTAGAAGGGGATTCGCGTGCACGAGATGAGAACAGCCTGGGTGCCTCTCCGCAAGTGGCACCCGGCGCGCACTCGACTCACGAAGCGCCCCCCGACGACCGGACTTCCGGTCAGCAGCAAACGGATTCGACTCACCAAAACGTAGAGAACGCGAGTGAGGGGAGCGTGCGGGAGCAGAGGCCGAGCGACACCCCGGCTACCAGCGGCACCGATCGAACTACGACCCCGCTACATGCGGATTCGACTCGAATACACGCGGACTCGGCGCATGAGGGGAATATCAGCGACCATCCTGCGGCGGTCGGAAGTTCGGATGCGAAGACTCGGGGCCTGGCAGAGGAGGCAGTCGCTGCCGCCGCTGCGCCGCCGATCGTCCATGGCGGCGGTTCAGCGATCGCGCGAACTCATTCCGGAACCGAGACCCGTAGCAGTACACCGGGATCCACACAACCAAGGATGCCGTCCGCAGGCGAGGGACGTCCGCAATCCGAGTCGCCGCATAGCGATGCCCGCTCGCAGCCAGTTGTGGACGATCGAACCCCCGAGGTCCGCGCCGGCGCCTCAGACGACCTGGCCTCGGGCACGGGCTCAGACGCCGACACGAACCACACTAGCGCCGATGAGAGTCGCAGCAATACGGGCGAGAACCGTGGTGTGGCCGAACACCATGGCGGCACAGGAGAAAACGGCGCACGCGCGGGAGCAGAAAACGGCGCAGGCGCGGGAGCGTCCGAACTTGCCAGGAACGGGGAGCACGGCCAACCGATCGTGCAAGCGCGGTTCGGTGGGCCGGACGTCGAACGCCAGAGCGGCCGTGACGAGCAATCCGAGCATGAGGATCCGGTGTCTCTCGTGCCGCTGGCGGACATCCATGTCACCGACGAACTGCGCGAATCGCGTCCGGTCGTCAGAGCCGGCCATACATCCGGGCGGTCCGGAACCGACCACGAAACCGATTCCTGGATAAACGAACCCGGCGACAAACAGCACTCGGAAGCGCATCCGAACGGCACCGACGCGAACCGCGGCAGGTGTGCCGAACTCGGGCTGGAATACATCAAGGACCATACCGGCAACGAATCGATCCAACCGTTCGGGCGTGAGGTCGGTCTCGATGGCGTGACCGCCGCCGAGGTACAGGCCGCTGCTGGTGGTGGGCTGCGGAACTTCACCGATCACGACGAGGTCAAGCAGCGTCTGCTGGATCTCGGAGACGGTGCGTCCGCGCTGATCGTCGACGAATACCGGGGTCCGACAGACCAATACGGGGTCGGCGCACATGCCTACGTGCTCACCAACGAGGGCGGCACCATCAAGGTGCACGACCCCGGTGCGGGACTCGATCACGGATACCCGCCCAGGACTGCCCGGGAACTGGGTGGCACCTACGCCATCCTGTTCGACGCGCAGGGGCGCCCGCTGCATCCCCGCGACCCCACAAACAATCTCTACCGCATGCCTGGCTCGGCGCCGCCGCTGAAGAAACTGTGGAATATGTTTCGAGAACGGGTGGGGCCCTGGGTGCCGTCGTTGAATCGTACGGAACGTCTTGCGTTGTTCGAGTACACCAGCGGTGGATTCGGGATCAACTCCGAGCTGCGAAGTGGTACCGCCGGCTCGGCCGTGCAAGAAAGAATCGACATCCTCGATGCCGCGTTAGCCAAGTTTCCCGATTATCGGCGCATAGTATTTCGCAGAGCGTACGATATTCCCCTTGCGGTGCTGGACAAATACCGCATGGGCATGGTCGTATCCGATAATGCTTACACGAGTGCCTCGAAATCCGATGGCCGAGAACTCTCCGGAAATGTAGTATTCAAAATCCTGTCGAAGACAGGCAAAGATATAAGCCTGTACTCGGAAACCAAATCGGAGCGAGAGGTAATATTCGAACGTGACAAGCGATTCTATGTGGTCTCCAGAACGGACGACCCGAATGGCTACAATAGTTACATAGAGATGGTGGAGGTCGCGACATCCCATAGCGATGCCATCGTCCGCCGCCTCGGTCGTGACAACTCCACACAAGCAGCCCATGAATACCCACCAGACACCCCAGCGCGATCATTTCCCCGCATCGGACAAGCCGAATCCACACCCGACGACACCAGCACATCACACCTGCGACCGGACAATCCGACTACCCGACCAGGAGGAAAGACTTTCGCCACACCTGAAGAAGCGGGCATCGCACCCCCCAGTGCCGAGGAATTGGCAAAGGCCAGGCAACTGTTCGATGAAGCCCAGGGATTGCGAGACGCGGTTTCCGAAGAGGACTGGATCGAAGCGGATCTGAGATTCTCTGACGACACCAGCGGCGTGGAGGTCGATTCGGACCAGGCGAATCTCCAGCAGCCCAACACCTCCCAGTCGGAAAAGCCCGTGGGTGCGGTGCCGGGGCGTTCAGCCGATCCGCGGTCCCGGATCGATGAGGCATTGCAGCGTGAATCCGCCGCTGTGAATGAGGCTTTCGATCGCGATGAGGAGAGGGCGCGGCGTCTGCATCAGCGGGCGATGGATCGGCTCGATGAGGGTGCCCAGCGGGCGCATCAGAGGGCCATGGATCGGCTCGATGAGATTGCGCGCCGAATGTCGGAAGGGCTGCCGGAGAATAGCGCAGCCTCAGAAGCGCCGGCGGGTCCGGCCACGGGTGCGGGCGCCGAATTCGGGGCGCGGGCCGACCGTCCGTCCGGCCCCGCGCAGTGGGCGGCACGGATGCGTGCCGAGCAGGCCGACTGGGATGCTCAGATGGCCGCCGAGCGCGTGGTGTGGCTGCGAGAGTTGGCCGATCGGGAGCGCGGCGGCAGCCGGCCGGGGAGCGCGTGGGAAGCGCGGATGGAGGTCGAGCAGGCCGAGTGGGATGCTCGGATGGCCGCCGAGCGCGCAGATCGGTTGTGGGAGTGGGCCGGTGGACGGCCGCCCGCACAGGGCGAGCTTGCGATCCGGCCCAGGGAGCACGTTGCGCCCGGCGCTGAGTCGGTGCGGCCAGGTGAGGGCGCGGGTCAGCACGGTGCGGGCGTGGGTGATCACTCGCGGCCCATTGTGGAAGGTGTTGTGCACGGGCCGCCGCAGCCCGGCGAAACTCGCCGTCTGACAGTCGAAGTCGACGGTCGACGTGAGCATGTGGACCTCATCGCCGGTGGTGAAGGCCGCTGGCGGGTGGCTGCCTTGGAACCGGCGCCGACGGTCGAAGGCACGGTCGTGAAGCCTGGCGCAGAGGCCCCGCTCGACCGTCCGGGTGCGATTCGGCGGTTGTGGAAGTTGTTCAAGGTCGGATTCGAGGGTCACGCGCCCAAATATCCGTCCGGCTCGGGCCTCGATGGCGACTTCCAGAAGGAAATGGCCAAGGATTTGAGCGAGTTCACTCACTATGACCTGCTGTCCCATCTACAGGGCAACCCGATCCGCACGTGGAAGGAATCGGTGCTGATTTGGCGGAACCGCGAGCTGATTCTGTTTTTCAAATACCTGACGTCAAGGGTGGCCACGAGAGCCGGCGAACACATTCCGATCGTTCAGGGCGACGGGGACGAGTACAAGTACTGGATCAGGGACGCCGATCCGGAGCTGCGTCGTCAAATCGAAAACGAGCTGCGCGCAGCGGGTCTCGGGCATCTTGTCGACGAATCTGCGCCGATCCACGACGGTGGGCTGGAGCACGCCGGTGCGGCCGCCGAACCGTGTCCCGAGCTCGGCACCGGCAATCACGAGCCGGTGCCGGACTGGGTCAACGATCTGGCCGACATCATGCGAGAGCACGCGCAGCACGCCGAGGTACTGCGTGCGGCGGCACGTCAACTGCTGGGCATCGAGTTGGGAAGCGATCTCACTCCGGAGACGCTGCATCGGGTCGTCGCCGAGCTGGAATACCAGAACGCCCGGCGGGCCGGCGCCATCGCAGGCATGGCCGAGTCCGCACGCAACTACAACGCCGAAAATGACTGGGTCCCTTACAG
The DNA here is from genome assembly GCF_050946365.1 of Nocardia sp. CA-107356. Lineage (NCBI taxonomy): Bacteria > Bacillati > Actinomycetota > Actinomycetes > Mycobacteriales > Nocardiaceae > Nocardia > Nocardia sp. CA-107356. Next base: position 3,879,503 of record NZ_CP191992.1, read on the forward strand.
CAACACGATCAACTACTTCGACAACAACCCCATGGGCCGGTTCCTCGGTGAGATGGCTCGCGCGCATGGCGGCAGTGTCGGCCTGCAGGACTCGCGGGGTGTGAACAACGGCGGTGAGCCCAGTCGGGAATGGGGCGATCTCTACTACAGCGACCAGACGGGCGAGGACGAGGGCCGGCGCCGATTCTTCGAGAATGCGTTGCGGCGCGACGAGATTCGGGACGAACGCTCCACGTGGGCGCAGATACTCGGCGAAGGACTGGACGGTCTCGGACCGCACGAGCTCGCGGACAAGATCAATGAGCTCGCCGCGGGCGTGCGCAGCCGGGCCGGCGACATCGGTGAATTCGCCTCCAAAGTGGGGGAATTCCTCGGTATCGATGCCGGCGACCGGGTCGTGCGTGTCGATGGTGAGCCGTCACGGCTGGTCATCGTCGACGGTCAGGACAACCATGAGGAAGTGCTCGCCCGTGAGCTGGCGAATGACCAGGCGCTCGCGCTTCGAGTGAATCGTGGTGAGGTTCAAGTCGAATACCATGCCGCGCTGGTGGACGGTGCGGGCCGGGTACACGTCATCGAATTGGATACTCCACACGTCCTGCATTTCAGCGGTGAGATCGAGGGCGACCGGTACGACGCGACAATGGTGCGCAACGGGGACGGCGAGTGGCATCCGGTGGCGGATCCGGAGCCCGTACACACTCCCGCTCCGGAACCGTTGGGGGAGAAGGCGACACCGCATTCACCCGAGGAAATTGCAACAGCGCGTGCGGAACTCGCTCACCGGCTGGGTATCGAAGGTTCAGGCATGCTTGCACCCGATCGGATCGTCGAGACGATCAAGGAGTTACAACTGCGTAATGCCCTGCGCGCGGCCCAGATCGAGGCCCTGATCGATTACGCGCGCAGTTCCGACGACATCGAACTGTTCTATGATCTCGATAACGTGCGCGGCGACTTGGCGCACCGGCTCGGTATCGACCCGGTCGAGCTGACTCCGAAGAGGCTGGCCGCAGTCATCGCCGATCCGTATACGAAGAAGGCCCTACACCGGCAGCAGGTCGAATCGCTAGTCGACTATGCGAAGAAGTTGCGCGGTCTCGACGCCGCAGCGGTGGACGCGGCGCGGGATCAGTTGGCGCGGGGTCTCGGGCTGGAGCCGGAGGATCTGTACCCGAAGAAGTACTTCAAGGACGAACAGGCCGGCGAACTGCGCTACCTGCCCGACGAGGCCGGTACAGACCCGAAGAAGTTGCGCGGGGCGATCAAGGACATGCTGGCCCGCACGGGCGACCCGGCCGCCATAGCCGAATTGTTCATGGAATACGCAGAAGCACTTGATCGGATCGACCCGTTCACCGATGGGTTGCGCTTGGACCGCACCCGTGATCCGCGCTCCGCCGACGGCGAGCTACCTGTGCACGACGTCGGTGCTCCAGCGCATCTGCGTGCATTCGCCGGCGATGGACGCCTGCTCGCGGACCTCCTCGGCGCGGGCGATCCGGTCACGGGCGTGCCTGCCGTAGGCAAGGATTGGGCGCGGGTCCTGGGCGTTGAACTCCCCGAGGTCGATCACGCCAACGTCGGTCCCGCCAGCGACGAGCAGACCAAGGCCGACGCGCAGCGCTGGGTCAAGGTTTACGAGGTTTACCGCGACGGCAAGATCGAGAAACGCGAGCGGCCGACTCCCGAGCAGTTGTCCCAGGTCCATGCCGAGATGCGTGCGGAGGTGCGTCGGCGGGCAGCCGATATCGAGGCGCTGTCCGCCGTTACCGACTATCACCGGGTGGTCGCGGAACAGGAAGCGCCGCAACGCCAAGCGAAGATAGCGCAGCTGTCCAATGAGTGGGCCCGCGGGCTCGCCGAGCGCGAACAGGCGCGTGCGGCATTGGAAGTGGCGCAGCGGGGCCTGCCGGTGAATTCGGGGGATTTGCATGTGGAACGTCGCCCCGAAGATCCAGTTGGTGCGCGGACCTTGGACGAAACGCTCGAGGATCTGCGCGGGCAACGAAGAGAGGTCGGACAGCAGGCCGACAGGCTTCGCCGTGTCCAAGCGCTCGAGGATGCCGCACGTGCATACCACGATGCGGACCAGAGGCTAGATCGGCTGAACGAGGCATTGAGCGAGGCTGTCCGGCGAGATATGGAACTAGCTCCGGAAATCCCTGCTACTGAACCTGATTCCGGTCCGCCGGAGCTGCCGCCGGGTGAAGGTCCCGAACCACGCGTGGAAGGTTCTGTATCCGAAAGTGATTCGGCGCCCGAGTCCGGAGTTCGCGAGCCGCAGGCGCCTGTGGAGTCTCGGGATTGGACGTCGAAGGAGCCGGAGTGGAAACATGAGCCGACTTCGAAGGTTCGTGGAAGTCTGACCGAAACCGCGCAGCAGACCTCGAAGCCTGGCGATAATGCGGATGGGGAGGGCGAAGCGCCGCTGAAGAGTGCTCCGCAATCAAGCGGCGACGAGAAGTCGCCGCAGAGTGGTTTGCGCCGGGGGCGCCGGCAATCGGAATCCAGAACAGGAGCCGGGTCCGTGCGGCGGCCGGATACGTATCCAGGTTCGCGAATTCCGCATCCGCCGTACCGGTTCCAGGTCGACCTGCCGAAGTACCGGTCCGGCGTCTCTTTCGATCCGTCATCGTGGCTACCGTCGCAGCTGCAGCCGCCCGTTCTCCCCGGTCCGCCGGGTCCGGGGCCGGGCATTCCGTCTCCTGTGGGGCCGCCGCACGCCGGGGGGCCGGGGGTGCCTTATGGTCCTGGTGGAAAACCGCCGAGTGCGCCGGATCACCCCAAGCAGGAGATGAATTCGCCTGCGTGTCCGGTTGTTCCGGTTCCGCCGGATTGTCGGCTGCCGTTGCTTCTGTTTCCGTTGCTTCCGTTGTTGCCGTTGCTGTTGCTTCCGCTGTTGCCGGCGTTGCCGGCTATTCCGGGTTTCCCGTTTCCGCAGTGGCCGGGGACGGGGGCGGGTTCGTGGGGTGGTTCGGGGGATGGTCTTGGTGTGCCGGATTCTTCTCAGGTTCGGGGTGGTTCGGAGGGGGCGGAGGTGAATCCGTCTGTTGGTCGGGGTGTTCCGGTGCCGTCGGATGGTGGATTGCGGTTGCTTCCGGATCTTCCGCAGTTGCCTGCTGTGGCGGGGTTTCCGTTTCTGCGGTTGCCGGGGGCTGGGTCGGGTTCGTCGGGTGGGGTGGGAGATGGCCATCCTGGGTGGCCGGGAGTCGTGCTGTCCGATACTGGTTCGGGGACCGGTGTCGGCGCGGGAGTGCCGGGTGTGCCGTTGGTGCCGCCGTTCGGGTCGGCGACGGCCGCAGGGGTGGAGAACCATCGGCGACTGGGCGGTCGTCGCTGGCGGCAGGGAGGTGGTGTGGGTGGTGCGATGCAGGATCGGATCTTGGTCAGCCCGATCGGGTTCGGTGCGCTCGCGGAGTTCGATCCGGTGACGGGGGAGTTGTGTGAGGTGGCGATGGCTGTGGGTGGTGTGTGGGGAGTTTACGGTGATTTTGGTGGTGTGGTGGTGGTGTTTTATCGCGGTGTTGATGGTTTGGGGGTGCGTGTCGGTGATCAGGTTATTGATCTGGATGATCCGGCGATCGGTGTCGTGTGGTCTGAGCTGGGTTCGGAGTCGCGTTTCGTGGTGACTACGTTTGGGGTTGTGGTGGGTGAGTTCCGGTATCCGGTGGTGGCTGCAGATGCTGATCTGGGGTTGTTGATTCGTGATGTGTTGTCGGATCCGGGGCGTCGGGATCGGATTTTCACGTTGTCGTGAGACTGATGCTCGAGTCACTGGCAGGCAAGCGTCGTTCGTCGGTGTCGAATACTAAATCGGTAGTGGCTCGAGTCTTTGTAAGCGGTTGTCACGCTTAACAAAATTCTTAGGGAAGTCGTCTTGGATCGGGCCGTCGTGATGGGATTTTCATGTTGCCGTGAGTTCGGCGCGACTGTGTTTGGATGAGATTTGAGGGTGGGGGTGATTTGTTTGCGGGCGTTGGGATCCGGAACGTTTCCAGTCGACCGCGGCCCACGGTCGGCGGCGACCGGCAAACGGACCTCTACCACCAGGACCGGGCGCGGATCTCGTTGGCCCGATCGACCAGTGCATAGCGATGCAGTCGATGTGGTGTGGCGCGCGCTAATGTACGCAGGACCGATTCGAGTCCTCTACGCAATCCCGACTCCGTGTAGGGGAAACCTAGGACTGTCGCGTGGGGTTCATGCGGTGGCCCATCCCGGCGCAGCCACACCAGCGCAGCGTCCAAGACGATTGTCTGCATCTGCAGCAGCCGGGGCTCGTCCGGGAGCGTCTGCAGGCGCTTGGTCGCATCATCGAGATCCGTTCGGGTCAGTTCGGTGGCCGGTCGCGAGACCAGCAGCAGACAAGCGGTCATCTGTGCGACGTTGCGGTGGCGCGACGAATCCGGTACTTGCTCGAGAGTCGAGATGGCGGCGAATACATTACCGTCGGCTGCCTGCCTCCTTGCGAAGCCGAATGCGGCGCTCGCTACACTGCGCGTGGTCTGCCAGACAGTCCGGTAGTACTCCGCTGCCGCTCGCTGCCACCGGTTCGGATCGTCGAGATCGGTGATCGTCTGCAGTGTGAGTTCAGCGGTGGCGGCCAGCGCTAGTAGCGGCGCGATCTCACCGGGAACCATTGAGTGGACGCGATCAAAATGATCGTACGCCTGCTCGTAATTGCCGCTCGCGAGTTCGGCGGTCCCCGCATACCACTCGATCCGCCAGTCCGCGCGATATGTCGGTAGCAGATGTGCCAGATTCTTGCGTGCGTCCTCGAGCTGTCCCAGGTCGAGATGTGCCCGGACTGCGGTCAGCGTGGCTTCCAATTCGAAGAATCCGGGTGCCCCCATGATTCCTGCGCTGACGTCGGCGTGGCTCTGTCGCAGCGTGTCGAGTGCTCGTTGCGGATCGCTGTGCAGCAAGGGGGACAAGAGTTCTGCGCTCGGATCCTCACTGTCGATCAGTGGAACCGGCAGCGCGGCAACAACAGTCGGTGTATCGAGCGCGGCCGTTCGATACACACCGTCGACGATTCCATCGGTCTGCCGGATTAGCGTGTCGATTCCGAAATCGCCACGTGGCGAACCGAATACGGCCGATGTCTGCGGGTATTCCCGGTTCGTGTCCTCGGCGAGGACAGCCCGCAGCACACCCGCGAGCTGGCGGTATATTGCATATGCGGAGGGAAATCGCCGTATGGGATCGGGGTCGGTTGCCCGTAACAGCAACCGTTCGAAGGATGGATAGCGTCGCAGCACCGGCTCCTCGTCACGTGACGGTAGGCCGGGTAGTTTGTGGCCGTGCCGATCGGCGGGCAGATCCAGCGTCAGCGCGGCCAGTGTCCGGCCTACCGTGTGGATGTCGGATGCTACCGTCGGGCCGGTCTTGGTGAACTCCGGTGCTTGGTATCCGGGGGTGCTGTACAGGCTGCCACCAGATTCAATGGCAGCAACCGCACCGAGGTCGATGAGCTTGACCTCGTCCTCGCTCACCATGATGTTGTCCGGTTTCAGATCGTTGTAGGCCAGGCCGAACGAGTGAAGGTGATCCAGTGCCGGAAGGACTTCCATCACGTAGGTGATGGCCTCGGAAACCGGGATGCGCTCAGGTCCACGAAGGTCGAGCATCGCCTTCAGTGAGCGCCCACCTATGTACTCCATGACGATGTATCCGCATGGAATGCCCTCCATTGACAGGTGTTTGACGAAGTTGAAGATCTTCACGATCCCGGGATGGGCCATTTCCGACAGGAACTGACGTTCGGACAGCGCCACTACATAGGCTTCGAAGTCGAGGGGGTTCTGCAGCCCTTTCAACACCACCCAGCGGTCGCTGACATTGCGATCGATGGCAAGGAAGATCCAACCCATCCCGCCGTACGCGAGGCATCCCTGCACCTCGTACTGGTCTGCAACCAGATCGCCATGGGCGAGGCCAGGCCGGAAGTTGAACGGTGATCCGCAATGTGGGCATTTGCCGGCAGAGGCGCTACACAGGTCCCCGGCCGACCGGCCGACCGGCTTCTGACACTTCCAGCAGAACCGTTTGTCTTCTGGTACTTCCGGATTCCGGAGTACCGCATCGACCGGGTCGATCGGCGACACTCTGGGCAGGGTGACAAGGCCCGCGCCGACCCGGCGAACGCTCGGACGTGATCGCGTGCTGCGGCCCGACCCGGGGGTGCTGTCCGGCGAATCCGGATTTGGCCACCAAGAACGTGTTTCGGTTTCCGATGCTCGTCGAGTGTCCCGAAGGTGTGAATTCTCGGCAGGGTCTCGCATCCGCCGGGTTGCCCGCGGGAGCGGGCGAATTCGGTCGGACGCAGCAGAGTCTTCCAGCATTGGTCCCCCAGACCCATGGTGCAACAATCGGGCCCTCCCCGACAGGAATCTGGCCCGGTGTGCTGTGGGCTACCGGGGGTCGGATCGGCCTTGCCGCGATTCTGCCTCATACCGAGTTACAGGGTTGTCGATTACGTCATAACGATCGGCAGCCTGGATCTGGCGATGTTCCATCGGTCACTCGAAGAGCACTGGGAACTGGCCGGTATTGCCCACGCATGCTGTCGCGATCTGAATGCCCTGCGGCGAGTGCCGAACCACCGCCGGTGAGGGTGCTGTGGTCATGGTCTGGGTACATTCACGTGACGACGATCATATCGTCTAATAACGTACCGCTATTGGACGGTACGATTAATGGATGTGCATGGTGGTTATCTCGTGAAATGGATTCGGCCGGTGGAAAGTGATCCCGTAGCTCGCGGCCGCGGGCGGGATCAGCAGGTGTTTCGTTGTGGTTTCCTCCTGATATGGCAGTAGGTGCGGAGTTCACGATCCATGAGCTGGCGCGTCGGTCCGGTACAACCGTGCGGAGCCTGCGGGTGTACCGCGAGCGAGGTGTGCTGCCGCCACCGCGGGTGCAGGGGCGAACGGGTTTCTATGGACCCGACCATCTCAACCGAGTGCGCGCCATCCGCCGGTTGCTGGATCGGGGGATCAAGCTGAACGGCATCAGGGAACTTGTCGAGGCGTGGCATCGAGGTGACGACCTCGGTGACATCCTCGGTGTTCCCGAGGCGGGAGTGGTCACCGATCCGCGTGTCGTGGCTGAGCCGGGTGCGGAGGCTGATCCGGATGTGGCGCCGTCCGTCGGCTCCGCCGAAATGGTGGTTGCGGCAACCGAACTCGCGGAACGGTACCGTGATGTTCCGAATGGTCTCGCCCGCGCAGTGGTAGTCGGCCTGTACCGGCCGGTCGACGCTGTCAGCTACCGCGTCGCCGACCATCGACTCATTCGCATCGCCGGTCAATTGGCGGCGGAGGGGGTGTCGCAAGGTCGGGTGCTCGACGAACTCGAGCGGCTGCGGGCCGATTGCGACCGCATTGCCCATCGGTTCATCGACGTATTCCAGCTGACCTCCTAGCAGTTGTTCCCGCACTCGAAACCTACCCTGGGACCTAGCCGAGCTTGCCGGCGCGAGGCCGCTACCTGGGTTGCCTCCGATCGAACGAAACGATTGATCCGGTCAATCGTTTCGTTCGGCAGTATGTCGACCACGACACTGCAAGAACTCGCTGGCAAGATGTCCGGCCTGTGCGCCGCAGGTGAGGCTCTCAGTACGACCAGGCGCCTGAACTGAAATATTGTGCCGCTAGACAGTGGTGCGATGTTTGATGTAGCGTTGCGAGAGATTCTGAACTCGATGCGGGTCATGCACCCGCATCGAGGGGTGCCGCCGCCATTGAGGCTGGGTATTCATTGCGGACTGCCTCGTCCAGGGTCCACAACATGCTCTAGTTACATGGCCGTTCTGTCGAGGCCGCCCACCTGTCGCTTCGGAGTGATATCAGTGATATCGTCCATCCTGCAGTGGACTATGGGTCTAGCTGCAACGACGCTGAGGGGAGCAACGTCATGACCAGAAAAGTGGAAGTCGATCCGGTCATACTGCGTACACCTGCAGCACTGACCACTGAAATTCATAATGAGATCCTGCAGGCTCTGACAACATTGCAAAGCGCACTGCCCGGATTGGATGAGCCGTGGGGAAAAGACGAAATCGGCGCGAGCTTCGCTCCGGATTACAAGAAGTCGCTCGAAAACCTCAAGCAGAACGCTACTGCCATGGCAACCGCCGCCAACGACTTGGCTACCGGGTTAGCCCAGGCCGCTGACCTGCACGAAGTACAGGAACAGAACAACAAGAACTTGTTTTGACCGGGGAGGGGGCTCGCGTGACCGATGGGCATGCCAAGGCCGAAATGGTTGCAGCGCTGGAGGGCTTGAGCAGTCAGATGCGCACCATCGCCCGCATTCAGCAGCAGCGTGCCGAACTCACTGCGGTCGGGACCGCTCGCAACGGCCGTGTGCGGGTCACGGTGAATGCGGACGGGGCTCTGATCGAGACGCGGTTCGGCGATGACATCGATGACCTCGACTACGGTGAGATCGCGAAAGCGGTCACCGAAGCCGCCCAGCAGGCGATGGCGGAGGTTTCGCGTAGAGGCCAAGAACTAATGGCGCCGTTGCACGATGAACGTGCGCAACTGCCGAAAATGTCGGACCTCATCGAGGGTCTGCCTGATGTGAACGCGCCGTTGCCGCGGGTTTCCCTTGCTTCGCCAGGTGATCGGAAACGGGAGACCGGCGACGGTGCGACCATGACCTTCACCGATGTGGAGCACGTCGATCCCAACAATCCAGATGGCCACGTCACCGACTCTTTGTGGTGATACGTCGTGGAGATACCCGATGGTCTGAAATGGTTGGAGTGGGTCGCCGGATCCGAATATCCCGACGGCGACCCTGAACGCATGCGCAGGTTAGCCGAATACCTACGGATATTCGCAGACGGACTGAACAGAACCGCCCTCCTGGTCGACGAGGCGGAAAAGGCTGCGGTGGATGCGTATCCCGCTGGCGCTGGTATTGATCAGATCATCAGCAGATTTGTCAGCATGCGCAAGTCGCTGGAAGAGCAGGCCACTTTCGCCAACAGCCTTGCCGTAAGCGTGGATGGCGTTGCCACGGAGATCGAGTACGGGCAGTGGATGATGATCACCTCGCTGGCGTTGTTGGCGGGGGAGATCGCGATAGCCTGGATGTTCCCGGCGACCGCGCCGGGGGTGGAGGCGGCCGCGATCGCCGGTGCCCGGTTCGCGATTCGCGAGATTGCACAGCGGGTGCTGACGTCGGTGGAGCGGTGGGTGGCGAAGCTGGTTGGGGAGCGGGTCGCTGCTGTCGCGGTGCGGCACGTCGCGATCAATATGATGAACGGTGTCGTTCCGGACCTGGCGATCCAGCTGCGTCAGATCGGTAGTGGTCATCGCGACGGGGTGGACTGGGGACGTGTCACCGTCGATGTGGTGAGTGCTGCGGCTGGTGCTGCGGTTGCGGGCCCGCTGGGTGAGGGGATGGGGAACGTTCTTGGTAGTCGGTTGCCCAGCAGCTGGTTCGGGACTGCGCTGAATGGTGGGCTGACCGGAGCCGGAGCCGGATTTATCGGGGCGGGCGCTGGATTCATTGCGGGTGTGGCGGCACAGTTCGGCATCGATGTGAAGAAGGTCGGCTGGGATCAGGCTATCGCTAACACGAATGTCGATATCGATCCGCGCATGGTTGCCGGTGGCATGATCGGCGGTGCTCTGTCGGGCAGTAACAAGGCACTGTCCATGCAGCATTACCTGAACTCGCCGAAGTACCGGACACTGCCGGTCGAATACGGAGTCGGAGGTAACGGCCAAGGCAAGAAGCCGGTAACTCCTGAGCCCAAGCCGCATGCAGGCGTTGCCGAGGCCAGCAACGATCAAGCGCGGACCCCGCTCGATCGTGGCGCCCGCCCGGCCGGTGGCGCCGAGACGAACCCGAAGTCGAAGGGCGGTTCGTTGGTGGCTGCGGGCCCGGATCTGATCGGTGGCGCCGAGACGAAAGTGGGGTCGGAGGGCGGTTCGTTGGTTGGGGGCCGGGCTCTGATCGGCGGCGCAGAGATGAATGTGGGGTTGAAGGGCGGTTCGTTGGCTGCGGGCCCGGCGCACAACACAGCTGAGTTCACCGCGCACGCCGGTGACCGCAGTGTCTCAGAACTTCCGGGTGGGAACGGATCTGATTCAGATGCCCATTCTGGCACCGAGCTCGCTGGCGAACAGCAGAGTACGAGTGAACACCATTCGGCAGTGTCACGTAGCGATCAGGCCGATGTGGAGCGTGAGCAGCGCACGAATCTTGTTGGGAACGGACTTAATTCGGAGCTGCCCGGACAGTCTGCCAGGCGCGATGGCGGGGCGGATACCGTAGCGGTGCTCGGGCACGACGAGCAATCTGAGTCGGCGCAGTACTCTGTGCCGGATTCTCAATCCCCAGGGCGGCCGGCACCTGCGTGGTCTCGGGGGGCGGAGCGGCCTCATCGGCTGAGGACGCCAGAGGCCCGCGAGAAGCTGGAGAGTCTGGTTGAACATATCGCCGAGGCCGCTCAGGAGACCCGCCGCGCGGGCGCGGCGGTGGCCGACCTGCCGCAAGTACCCGCTCGCGTCGATCGCTACCAAGTGGCCTGCGACCGCGAAAATCGGCTGCGCGCGATCGCCACAGCGGTTGCCTGGCGGGATGTGTTCGACGCGGCTCGCATCGACCCACTGACCTTTGGGCCCGACACGACCGCGGTGACGGAGGCGCTCGACGCGGCTGGGATCCAACCAGGCCGCGACGGCGTCGGCTTTCGTCGTGGCAAACGACCGGAGCTGTTTGTACTGTTCCGGTCGCCGGAGGATGTTCCTGGGCCCGACGGGTGGCGGTCGCTGACAGGCTTAGCTGACATGAAACTGCGCTGTCAGTTGGTGCAGGTGGATGATTTCGGGAAGGTCACTGTAGTCGACCTACACGCGACGGATCCGGAAAGTGTCGCGGAGGCGCATGCTGTCGCGCCGGAGAAACCAGTTGGTGGTTTACCCCCGGAAGCCGAGGTTCGGGTTCTTTCCGAGAACACACCCGGGCAATCGGTTGCAGAGGAAGCTTCGGTCGCGGCATCGCAGCAACCGGAGATGCGCCAGCCGACCGATAAGTCGACACAATCGGAAGTCGGGCGAACCGCTTTGCAGCGGAAGATCGAGAAGGCCACCGGTGTTGAACCCGATCCGGAAGATGTCCGGGCGCAGGCGGCGCTGCGCGACTTCTATGAAGGCCAGGAGGCCGCTCAGCGGATTGTGATCCACCCTCCGGATCCTCAATCGTTTCCGGGGCCGCAGGCACACCCGGAGTCTCGGTACTGGATATGGGGCGGGACATTCGGGCATGAGGAGCCCCATCGGTCGACAGCGGTCGTCCAAACTCTGCACGGTTTGGATGTCGCCGCTGAAAAGTGCAGCGAGGGCTACACTGCGGCAACCCGTCTGCTGGACAGCAATGGTGTCCCATATCCGGACCGCAGCACTCCGCTGGAACTCGAGCGGGCCTTGACGAAGTACGTCAGGGATGAGTCAGCCGACCGGCATCGAGCAAGGAGCGGCGCCGACTCTCCGGAGAATGTGCCGGGTCGGTTCCGTGCTCGCCGAGGTAAACCGCGGCTTGAAAACATCGTCAAGCTATACGAGGCTGTCGGTCGCTACCGTGAGGCCTTCGATAACGTCGCTGCGCTGCGTCGCAAGGCCGGAGACGTTCTCGTGCAGCGCGTGCTCGACGCGGCTGGCCTGCGACCACACGAGACGGCCACAAACACCGTGCGGGAGGCATTCGTCGCGGCGGCTGGCGGCCAACAACCGTTCGAGAGCTCAACGGGCGCCGCGACCATGTGGACAGTGTTCGACACGGATGGTTCCCTACTGAGCCAGGTCGGCTACGGCTTTCTGCCTGGAGAACCGCGGACGCTGCTTGTAGTGTCCACGGACTTGGGGAGCGCCGCTGGGCCCGTCCTGCGGCAGGAGTTGGCAGATCGAGGCATCGCCGTGCGATATGTGCATGTGAGCGTGGATGATTCGGATCTGGTGCATGCTATCGAAATGCGTCCGCCGACGGTGGACGCGGCGTCGGCGTGGTCTCAGAGGCCGCTGCGGATCTCTCAGCTGGTATTGGCGGAGCCCGGGGATTGGACGCCCGGGTGGGAGTGGACCCATGTGCCGGAAGCGCCGGAGGCTCACGAAAGACTCCAAAGTTTGGGTGCAGACCTCGCAGCGGCCGTTACCGAACGTAAAGCCGAACAACGCGCGCTGGCCGCTCTGCCACGCCGCAGTGGTTTCGATCCGAAGGGCAGCACTCCGCGGGAACGCTACGAGGCTGAATCGGGTTACCTCACCGCCGAGTTGGCCCGCATCGATCGAGCGATGGGCCGCTATGACGTTACTCAGGAGCAGATGGATCAGTTCGACGCACGGCGGGCCGAACTGTTGCTTGAACGTAAGAAGCTACTCGACACTTTCGGTCGCTACAGCGCGGCTGTCTACAGCGAAGATCGGCTGCGCCAGGAGGTTGCGGATGAGGCCATGTGGGACATGGTCAACGCGCCCGGCGGCCTACCGCGGTCGAAGATCAGCGTGACCGCGTATGAGGTGCTCGGCGCGGGTGGTTTCGGTCTCCGCCGTGTCCGCTTGCTCGATCGCGAAACGCTGCTTGTTGTGTCCGCGGTGTCGGAGCATCTTGCTTGGTCCGACCTGCGGCGGGACCTGGCAGGGCTAGGTCTTGAATTGCAAATTTGGCAAGTACGCGTGGATAATTCGGGTCGGGTGCTGGTTACTGAAATGCATCCGCCGACAGATACGGGTGGATCATCGATACCTGCTGTCATGCCGAACGAATCAGTCGGTGCACCCTCGGCTTCAAAGAAAGCGCCGATCGCGGCGTTTCAGCACCTAGATGTACCGCAACATCCGGATTTGCAGTTGTTGTCGGATCGGCTGAAAGCCGAACGCACGTCGGCTGCTGCGCGTCGAGATCACTGGCTGAACTCGCGTGATAACCTAGTGGAGGAGCTGAACGTCGATCCGCCGCAGCTGGAGAGTGCGCCGAACGACGTCCTGGACGAGCTGAAGGAGAAGCCGCCGGACGAGGTATCCGTCGATGAGATTCCGCAGTACCGCCGGAATGTCCATGATTTCGAGCAAGTGATCAAGGAACATCGTCGAGCCCACGATGCTGTCGCTCTGATCGACTCCAAAATCAAGATGCTGTCCGGGCTGGTGTCGGAGCGCAATATGTTGGTGCATCAGCTAGTCGAATTGGATCGACCGGCGGACGGTGAACGTGCAGGTGATGAATTCGAGCATAGGGCCGTCGAACATCGCCGGATCAGGGAAGCGATAGCAACCATCGACCGCGATATCAGCACGCTGGTGGATGGGGGCACGGCGCGCGAGTACTATAACCGGCTGCTGGAAGTCCGAAACGCTATTACGCAGGATCGCGATCTCCATCGTGTCGAACGTGACAAATTAGCTGCCAACTACAATCTACGGAATCCCAGTCAAGACTTGGGCCTGAGTGCCTTGTCGACGACGATTGACAAATTGCGTTCCGGAAAGATCGATTATAAGACGGTCATTGTCGGTGAAGGACCTCCGATAGTGGTTTCGGAACGCACGACTACAGCCGAGATGAAGCTGCGGGAGCGAGCGATCGACAAGCTGCAGGGTGCCGCCGACCGGTTCACTGAACTGGATTTGAAGGTTCACGATCTGGATCGTCGTATCGGGGTCTTCCCTGACAATGAGATGCATGACAGCACGCCCGCGGTCCTGGCCGAACTGGATTGGATCAGCGCAGAACACGCTCACGCGGAACAGGCCGCCGAACCGTTGCGGGCTAGGCTCAAAGAGTTGGCTGCACAGTTGGGTGTGCCCAGATCGCGCCTCGGCCGTGCCGAACTACCCGCGACAATCGCGGAGTTGCGGAAGTCCGTGCCGGGGGCAGAGGTGACCGAACATGACCAACTTGCACGGTTGATCGAAATCGCGGAACAAATGATTGTGACCGATTATGAGATCGGAATGATTCGGGATCGAATGATGCTACTTGCTGGTGCCGGCAGCGAATATATCGAGTCTGTCGGCGGTCGCATGGTCACCAAAGAGGTCGGCCTGGTCGGTGGCAGTCCCGCACGGATTTTTCTGCTCGTGCCCCAGGAGGGGCTGGAACACCCTCGCGCGGGCCTCAGTCCGGGCGGGGAAGCCGCACGCACGCGCGATGCCGCGCTGGCGAAGGCATTTCGGCAGCCGGACACGATCGTGGAATACATTGCCGATCGGGATGTTCTGCGGAGAACCGTCGAGTCCGCCGGCGGCCGCATGATCAACGATGAGGTCGGCATGGCCGATCGCGTTGATTCGCAGATCTATGTGTTGGGGCCTCGTGGGGAGTTGGAACATCTCCGTACGCGCCACGATTCAGCCTTGGACGCCGCGCTCGGGACGCGCGCAATTGTCTTGGAGCCCAGTGACGCACGCATGCGCGATGACGCACTGGTACAGGCGTTTTCGCTGAGGGAAACGACCGTAGTATACCGGCAGATCGTAACCGATCGGCTCGGCCGGTGGCGGCACGAGGACCTCGAGCCGCCAATGCGCCTGATCGCCGATCGCAATAGTTGGTCGCGCGATGAAACCGCGCAGATGATGCCGACGATGTGGCTAGATGGAGACGGGAACTGGCATAACGTAGCCCCTGCCTCGACGCATTTGCAGGGTAGCGTCGGAAAACCGATCACGGCGCTTAAGGAGTGGTTCGAAGAATTCCCCGCGGGCATTCGCGCAGGGTTTCCCAGAACTTTCCAGGCCTGCTTTCAGCATTTGTTTGTACATGATCGTCCGCCCGTCGATCAGGATAATCGTCCGCTCGTCGACGCGAATCTGTTGCCCCGTATGGTGGGTGGTGGCCCGATGATACCTCCGGGGGTGCAGACCTATACACTGCCTGGCGACGGTAATTTGGCGAACGGGCCGACGCTCGCCGTGGAGATCGCCAGACTGTTCAGATTCAGACTACGGGGCGATCTGGAAAACCCATGGCGAATTCGACCGCATGCCGAAGGACACCCATGGTTCCGCAAGTCGATGCGCCGCAAGCTTGCCGCGGTCTCACAGCCGATGGTGCTCGAGGATGAGGCGTGGTCTCAGAGGGATCCCGCCTCACCAGTTGAGGAGACCGACGGTATGCGGCGTGCCCGACAGGCATGGGAGCAAGTGCAGAGCTGGGCGAATAAACACTACGAAATCTTCCGTGCTAAGGGCATAGATCTTGTTCGCATATCGGATAATCTCAGGCTGTACGACAAGGAACAAGTTACAGAACGCGCCAACGAAATCGTCGACCTAGTTGCGGATGCGCGGCCGCGGGATATCGACACATGGCTCGAGAAAATGATCCGCCGACAACTTCGGACTCTACAGGACCCGTCTCAATATATGACTGTGCGTCAGCGGATTCTCGATGAGTTTGCGCTACATCGACGCGACGATTACAACGCGATTGCTGAGCGGATCAGCGGCCAGTTTCGTGACGAACAACCTGGGGATGCCCGCATACTCGTAGACGAAGTGGCCGAGTTGGTTCACTGGCGGCCGCGTCAGGAGGCGGTCGCCATGGTCGCTGATCGGCTTGCCGGTGGAGCCATGTACAAGGGTCAGCTACTCAAAGTCGTGTTCACCCTTGACGAGTTGAAGAATATCGAAGCCCATCTGCTGCACAAAAAGTATTGGGTGCTGGACTATTTCACCGGAGACAAGATAAAGAAACGCTTGGATGCGGTGGCCGATGTCGTCGAAGCGTTGCATCGGCTCATCGACGGTGTGCCGCTGCCGAATGACATTCTCATGCTGAACGACGCGCTGGCCGAGTATCGCTACCTGGACGAGAATCCTGGTGCGAGGTGGCGCGACGCCGACAACGATGTGAAGCGTCTTGGGTGGGACTATGACGGCGACCGGGCTCCGGCAGCCAAGTGGCGCGAGAATACCCCCTATTATCCGCCGCGCCGGGATCCCGAAGAGAACAGCGAAACCGGTGCTGGGGAATCGGAATCGGAATCCGAGCATCAGAGGGCTGTGGGCGACGGATCGGTTCGACGGCAGGGCGAATACGAACGGCGGACGGCGCCCGAGGAGCGAACCCAAGCCGAGCCGCGAACCAAGGCTGAGAACCAGACCGAGACCGAGATTGAGCGAACGGAAGTCGCGCAGCAGCAGACTGCGCCCGAAAAGACCGGGCCCGCTGAACAAACCCATTCGCGTCGGCGGCTGGATATACGGCCGTATATGCAGTCGCGTATTCCGCATCCGCCCAGGTTCTACAGCTTCGACCTGCCGAGTCAGCTCTCGCCTCCGGTGCTGTCGGGGCCGTTGCTGCCGCCGGGTGTCGGACCTCCCCGTCCGCCGGTTCCCGCTGCTCCTCCGGGGCTGTCGCCAGGGCCGGGTATCTCGCCGAATAGTCCGTTCCCGCCGGAGCTGCCGCACAGTCCGGGGCCGGAGCGGCCGCATAGTCCGGGTGGCGAACCGCCGAGTGGGCCGGGTCCTTCGCAGCCGGAGTTGAGGCCGCCTGTTCATCCGGATGCTCCGGTCCCGCCGAATTGTTGGTTGCTGCTGGTGCCGCCGCTGCCGCCGCTGTTGTTGTTGCCGTTGCTTTCGTTGTTGCCGTTATTGCCGTTGCTTTCGTTGTTGCCGGCTATTCCGGGTTTCCCGTTTCCGCAGTGGCCGGGGACGACTGGTTCGGGTTCGGGGGATGGTCTTGGTGTCCCGGACTCTTCTCAGGTTCGGGGTGGTTCGGAGGGGGCGGAGGTGAATCCGTCTGTTGGTCGGGGTGTTCCGGTGCCGTCGGATGGTGGATTGCGGTTGCTTCCGGATCTTCCGCAGTTGCCTGCTGTGGCGGGGTTTCCGTTTCTGCGGTTGCCGGGGGCTGGGTCGGGTTCGTCGGGTGGGGTGGGAGATGGCCATCCTGGGTGGCCGGGAGTCGTGCTGTCCGATACTGGTTCGGGGACCGGTGTCGGCGCGGGAGTGCCGGGTGTGCCGTTGGTGCCGCCGTTCGGGTCGGCGACGGCCGCAGGGGTGGAGAACCGTCGGTCATTGGGCGGTCGTCGCTGGCGGCAGGGAGGTGGTGTGGGTGGTGCGATGCAGGATCGGATCTTGGTCAGCCCGATCGGGTTCGGTGCGCTCGCGGAGTTCGATCCGGTGACGGGGGAGTTGTGTGAGGTGGCGATGGCTGTGGGTGGTGTGTGGGGAGTTTACGGTGATTTTGGTGGTGTGGTGGTGGTGTTTTATCGCGGTGTTGATGGTTTGGGGGTGCGTGTCGGTGATCAGGTTATTGATCTGGATGATCCGGCGATCGGTGTCGTGTGGTCTGAGCTGGGTTCGGAGTCGCGTTTCGTGGTGACTACGTTTGGGGTTGTGGTGGGTGAGTTCCGGTATCCGGTGGTGGCTGCAGATGCTGATCTGGGGTTGTTGATTCGTGATGTGTTGTCGGATCCGGTGCGTCGGGATCGGATTTTCACGTTGTCGTGAAATTGATGCGATCGCACTTGGAGGAGATTCGATGGCGCAGGTGGCCTACTGCAAATTCTGGGACCCGGATCATTCCCGGCCGCTTGGTGTCATGAGCGCGGACACGGCACGCTCGTACGACTGCAGCGGGTCGTCGTACGTGGTTGTTCTGGGAGATGTCGCCAGCCCCGATGCCGTACTCGATATCAACTGGCGTGAGAATCAATTCAGCGTAAGCTTCCTCGATGATCAAAAGCGGCTGCAGTTGTGGCACGAATTCCGGCGGGTGGATGAGGGGCGAATGTTCCTGTTCACCATGACGAGTTGGCAGTACAGCAGCGACGACCAGCGCGGCCCTGACGACGCGAATGTGATCCATGCGCTACAACTTCGACCAGACGGCACCGTGCAAGCCGATATCTGGGACGGAAATACCGGTCAGTGCTGGGTGTCGGATATAGCGGAGGTGTCGGTGGACATGTGCTGGGAGCCGGTGCCCGAATTCGGGAACTGGGCATCGGTCAGCAGACTCGACCGAACAGCGGATGGCGCTCGGCCCACGCAGCCAGTGGAGGAGAATCGAAGCTCATAATCATGCAGAACTTGGGGTATTGGAGCGCCGCTTGTAGGTCGCGGAAGATGCGGCTGTGTCAGGATGGACGATGACAGGGCTCGCGCCAAAAGGCACGCCTGTGGGCGTTGGCGGGGCCGGGGGTGCAAATGAGGAGATTGCGGCGACGTGAACGGCCCAGACGACGAGGCGCGCCACAACCAGCCGCTGGATCCTGCGCTCGGTGCCGAATCGGTTCCGGAGAGCGAGCACGCGACAGAGCCGGGCCCGGATGTAGCGTTCATGGCGGATTCGCTAGAGGGTGATGTCCCCGATGTGGGTTTCACCTTGATGGGTGGGGCTCCGCAACCGGAGGTCGATATCGCCGGGCAGGCGAAGGAGATTACGCATCGGATCGCGCGCGGGCTCGCAGCTGGGGGTCCGCAGGGGTGGAGTCGGCTCGATGCGGTCTTCGCGTTGACGACGGCCGCCGAGGTCGCGGTGATCTCGTTCTCCGATGATCAGCAGCGGTCGGTGCGGGTGCAGCCGGCCGAGGATGTACTCGCCTTGGTCCGGGAGCATCGGCAGCTGTCGGCGCAACTCGGCGACGGACCCTGGTGGCGTTTCGTCTTGTCGCTCAACGTGACCGGTGAACTCGAGGTCGACTACGACTATGGCGACGAGCCGTTCCCCGAGGATCAATTGTTCCCGCCGCAGATCTACGCCGCCGACCTGGAGACGTACCCGCGCAACTCGCTGCCGGTCTGGATGGCCGCCTATCTCGGCCATGCCGGTCGGCAGTCGCGGACACCGCAGGCCGCGGCTGCACAGGCTTCGGCCGACCGCGCGGAAGATGTGCAATCAGTGGTGTGCGAGAACGATTTTCCGGCGTTCCCAGTGATGTGGTCGCGCTGGGCAGTGATCGCAGCGGCCTTCGTTGCCGCCCAATCGCAGTGGGGCCCACGGGTATTGCCGGCATTGGGCTGGTTCGAGGGCGCCACACGCAGTGGTTCCACGCTGTACTCCCTGCCGGGCGGACGTGCCGTGCTGTCGGGCGGCGTATGGAATGCGCCGGAACTGGATGTTGCCTACAACGGCGACGGGGCGCTGCCGCAACTGTACGCAGGCGCTCCGGAGTGGGTCGCGAATCCCGTGCTGAATCCGCGGGGAGCCAGCGGCTTGTTGTCGTTCTGCTACTGGTATGAGGGCGGCCGGTGGCATCGTGGTGAATCGGTAGCTGCGGATCGGCTCGGTGCCGCGGTGCCGGGCATCTGGACCGCTGACACGGTGGCCGATGTGGTCATCCGATTGGTCGCCGAGGAGCCGACCGATCGGCAGCGTGCGGCCGTCGCGACTTTGATCGCGGCGGCCGAGGTGGGTGTGGTCACCCGCGACACACTCGTTGATGTGTTCGGTGACGACGAAGGCTTCGATGTCGACGGCGCCTTCTATCAGCTCACTCTGGCTGGTGCCGCCATGACGCTGCCGGGACCGATGTCGCAGCAGTACGCGATCGCTCAGGTCCGGCAGTTCATCCTCGATCGTGGTCTGGACACATCCGGGTATCCGCTGGACGAGTTGCGGGCGGATCGCCTCAGCGTGGGTTGGATGGTGTTCGTGCCGACGCGTCCCGGCGAGATCTCGATCGGCCGGGCGATCTTCTACATCGCCGATGACGGTGTGCTGGAACAGTCTTCGTCGTCGGTGGCCCCGTCGGTGTACATCGCGGAATTCGAGCAGCGGTTCCAACAACGGCATGGGGCGGTGGGCGCGTGATCGGATGGAATTCTCGATGTGATTGATACTCGGGCACTGCGACAACAAGCAGATGCACACTCGACGCCACCGAGAACCAGCGCCGAGATGGTTGATTCCAAGGGGTCAGTGGTCAAACGCGGTCAGTGAGCGGTGGATTGGTGCATCAGTCTTGTCGCTGTGCCAGATGGCGGCGTTGAGGGCGAGGATGCGTTGCAGCACGCGTACGGTGACCCCGGCGATGGTGTGGCCGCCGTGTCGTTCCATGTCGAGTTGGCGTTTGAAGGTGTCGACGATCGACTCGACGACCTGACGCAGCGGTTTAACAGCGCCGATCCCGGGCGCTCGGGCTCGCCCTTGCGGGTCGGGCGCAGCAGCCGCAGTCCGGTGTCGGCTAGTTCGGTTTCGACGCTGGTACCGCAGTAGTTCTTGTCGCCGATCACCGTTTGGCCCGAACGGTCGGCGACGAGGGCAGGTCGGCGTGCAGGATGCCCATCAGGACCTCGCGTTCGTCGGCCTCGGCGCCGTTCAACGCGAACCCGATCGGCAGTCCGGCGAGGGTGGCAATCATGTGCAACCCCAAGCCCCAGAAGTAGCGCGAGTGCGAGGCGCAGAAGCCGTACTCGCCCATTCCGGCCAGGTCGGAACGCTTGACCGTCTCGCGAGAGCGTCCGCACTCGACCGGAGTGGAGTCCACGACCCACACACGGTCGGTCCACAGTGTGGTGTCGAACGCCAGGGCCCTGATTGCGGCTGGGATAAGGGCGACGGCTTTGCGGAGGCGCTTGTTGTAGCCGGGTTGTTCGGGCAGATGCCGGAACAGGTACCGCCGGTGAGCGTGGGCGTACCGCAGCCACCGGGCTTCGGAGGTCAATCCGAGCAGCGCCTGCATCACCGCCCAGGTGACCAGTTCGGCGTCGGTGAGTTTCGGCGCGATCCCGACCGGCCGGGCGTGGCGGGGTGAGGTCGGGTCGGGCCTTCAGCAGGTTGTCGATGATGACATACAGTGCAGTGGCGAGGGTGTTGATGTCGTTGTCCACAACTGCGATCTACAACGCCCTCGTCCCGTGTCCCCGGCAGGACACGCCCGCGAAACCGGCTGCAACACAGACTTGTTCGTACCAGCACTGGCCAAAGGTTGGCATCGGATAGCATGCGCAGGCATGGCTGCAGACTCGGTTCGATTCGTTGTGCCCGTGCCAGTCCTGCGGATCTTCGATGTCAGTAAGGCGTACGAGTTCTATCGCGACTATCTCGGGTTCACCCTCGACTGGGAGCATCGGTTCGAGTCGGGGCTGCCGCTCTACGCGCAGCTGTCGCGGTCGGATGCCGTGATTCATCTGAGCGAGCACCACGGCGACGGCACTCCCGGCACGGTGGTGTGGATCGCCGTCAGCGATATTCACCGGCTGCATGCCGAATTGGCTGCCAAGGATTACGGTTATGCCCGGCCCGGTGCTCCCGAGAACGGGCCCGGCGGACCGGGATTCGCGGTCATCGATCCGTTCGGCAATACCCTGCGCTTCGCCCAGCCTGACTAGCCTGGCCCAATCGGGCGATCAACTACCACCGCCATCCATCGTCGACATCACGCGTGTCTGGCGACCGGACCGGTCGAAACCCGAACCGCCAACACTCCTCCCGCGTGCAGGTCTACCGCGCTCCGCGAGCCCGCCTTGGAATCAGTCATCTAGCCAAGTTGTCCCTGGTGGGGCGCCCGTTCCGGGCTGAAAATTGTGTGGTGGTCGCCTTGTCGACGCCGTCTCTCTATAGTCCTTCGAGGCCGTCGTCTAGTCGGGCGTTGGGGTCGCGTGTGAGCCCTTCATTGTTGCCGTCGTTGTTTGTAGAGCACGAGGATTAGATTCTGCTTTCCCTGTGTGATTCCACGGGGCGACCACCCCAGGAAGTACCGGTTCCGGCGGTGAGGACGGACAGCGATGTTGGCTGAATCCCATGATGAGGAACAGATCATTGCCAGGGTTGCTGCCCTGGATATCGGCAAGGCCGAAGTGGTGTGCTGTGTCCGGGTTCCCGCGGATGGTGCCTCGGGCAGAGGGTTGCAGGAGGTTTCGACGCATTCGACGATGACCCAGTTGTTGACGGAGTTGGCCAATCATCTGGTCGAGTTGGGTATCGAGCGGGTGGTGATGGAGGCGACGTCGGATTATTGGAAGCCGGTGTTCTACTTGTTCGAGGCGCACGGGCTGCAGCCGTGGCTGGTCAACGCCCGCGATGTCAGGCATCTGCCGGGCCGGCCCAAAACCGATGTGCTCGACGCGGTCTGGTTGTGCAAGGTCGCCGAACGTCAGATGCTGCGCCCCAGTTTCGTACCACCGGTGCCGATCCGGCGGCTGCGGGATCTGACCCGTTACTGGATCGATCTCATCGGGGCACGCACGGCGGAGAAGAACCGGGTCGAGAACTCCTCGAGGATGCGTGCATCAAGCTTTCGGTGGTGGCGCGGATATTTTCGGGGTGTCCGGACGAGAGATGATGGCCGCGTTGATCAGCGGCGAGCGTGATCCGAAGGTGCTGGTGCAAAAAGCGCGGTCGCGGATGCGCACCAAGATCGGCCAGCTGGAGGAGGCGTTCAACGGTCACTTCGGCGACCACCACCGGTTTCTGCTGGCCCGGATGCTGGTCCGGATAGACGGTATCACCGCCGACATCGCCGCCCTCGACGAACAGATCGAGGCGCAGTTGACCCCTTTCGCCCCGGCGGCTGCGCGCCTGGATGAGATCCCTGGCATCGGGCCGGTCGCCGCCGCGATCATCATCGCCGAGGTCGGGCTCGACATGTCCCGGTTCCCGACCGCGGGGCACCTGTGTTCCTGGGCGAAGTTCTCCCCAGGCATCAACTCCTCGGCTGGCAAGTGGCGGTGTAGGCCCGGCTCAGTAGCCTGTTCTACTTCGTGTGTGCTGTGGCAGTTTCGAACATCACCGTCCCTTCCGATGATGCCAGCAGGCTCTGGCGCCACCGAGAAATGGGATCGCGACCTCTGCCGCGTCTCAACCGGTATCGCCGTCAAATGCAATGGGGAATTTCCGAAAGGCGCTACGAGACAACCGGATAACAGTCACGACCGCGATCGTGTTGGCCTCGCTCTCGCATCCTGGATCATCGAGAACCGGCAGGCCGGCACCAGGAATCAGAGTGTTTATCGTCGAAAATGTCCGGAACGGACGCCAATATTCGCGCTGTGGCCATTGCAAACAGGTCCAGCTACCGCTAACTGCGGTTTCCCTTTACTGTTCACCTCGCTAGGCTTCGTTCGACGTCTCGGGTGATTCGGGGATAGCGCGGAAAGACAAGTGGTCGAAGCCGCGGTCGCTGCACTCGAAGTTCGTAAAACCGACCGTGAGGATAATTGGGGCAGTTCAATGGGTAATCTCTCTGTGGTGCCCAACGCGGTCCGCATAGTGGCTAGAACACTGGCGTCGGACGACATCACGAATGCGGGGAACATCGATAGGATGAGCCATGTGTCCGGTAAAACACCGGCGGTCGGTCTCGTCAGCGGCGATTCTTCAACCGAATCCCTCGGCGTATTGACGCTGCATACCACAGACGTCGACGAGTCTGCGGTACGGTCCAACCGTCTGCCAGCAACTGCGTTCGGTTCGGTAGCCATTTTCGACGACAGCTTCATGGGCTCACTCGCGGTCGGCGGCAATGAGGTCGAAGGCCACTGATGCGACCGCTTCTCTCCGTCTACGACACCGGACTGATTGCCCCCGCCGACGATCCCGCCGCTGCGGCTGACCATCCCGCAGCCCTTCAGGGACGACCACCCGGGCCGATCCTCCACAGCCGCGTGTGCGGCACCCTCAACGGTGCCCAAGACGTCGTGCCCAGCGCAGACGATGCGTTGAATAAAGTGCCCGCCACCGTGGGCCCGGTGCCGTTGGCCACAGCTGTGCCCGCACAGCCTCAGTCATCGCCTCAGCCTGTCGACCCCGTCGGTGTGCTGATGCAAGGGCACGCACTACCTGGCTTACCGGGTGCTGATCTGCTGCTCAAACCGTTCCTCGACCTGCTGTGCAGCCTCGGCGCCGGCGACTCGAGCGCGCTCGACCTAGCGACAATTCTCTCCAAATCTTCCAAGGTCATCGATGTGGAGATGAAAGTGGGAGTGGATGGCGAGAAGACGGTCGATTTGACCTGGCTGAGCAAACCGGTGAGCGGTGCTCGAACTGCTTGGCGGAACACGAATTTGCGCGGCGAGGACACCAAAGACTATAGCCTCGACATCTTCAACGTACTCGAGCAGGCCGCCGCGGTGGTGCAGACTGGGAATGTCCGCCTCACCGCTATCGTCCGATCGTTCGCGGTGTCGATGGCGGCGGCAGCACCCACAATCATGCGGCCGACCACGCAGGCCGCCTTGATTGCGTCTGCCACCGAGAACCTCGGCCTTGCGGTCGCAGTCGTCAATGCCACACACGGCGAGCTGGCCGGCTACATGGCTCAGCTCGACGGTGTGCTCCAACGGATCTTCAGTGCCAGCGGTTCCATCCCACGTCAGGTCACCAAACCAGTGGGGGTGGACCCCGGAGAGGTGATTCGGTCGATGGTCGAGGATGGCCTGCAGAGTTCCGAGACCACCAGCATCTCGACCGCAGACCAACCCAACTCCGATGAGTCCGTAGCAATCCAGCCTGAATTGACGGCGGCGACTGTGCTGTCGCTCGATTCCGTTCGTCCCGGCTCGCCCGAAAAGCCCATAAGAGATGAGTTCGCGGTGACCGATCCCGACTGAAATGAATATCCATCTAGTTAGCGCCACTTTCTCGCCGATGATTTTACCAATCCCGACCCCTAGGACTGGAGGTTATCGCGTCCGCAGGATCGGAGCGCTGCATGTTGTGGATGCCGCCACCTATGGGTTGCCGATGCGCGGCTGCCTACCGATCTGCACATGTTGGGTATTCACCAAGCCAACCGCGGTGGCGGAGTCCGATCACACATACCGCGGATTAACTGTGTGAGGATTAGGAGGACGTCGTGGTGGGGTTCGGGTCGATGCCGGTCCGGCAGGGCAGTTGGCTTGTTGTGCTCGACGCGGGGCGTCGGCCGAATACGCCTCGGTCCAAGCGGTCGGCCGACGTCATTTCGGGCGGCGGGCTTCGGTCGCCTTTGCACGCAGGAGGTGAGTGCGATGTCGGCATCGGCAACCGCGAAGAGTATTCCCGGTAGAGACCAACTCCTAGCGGCCATCCGCGGCTGGGAGTACGAGTTTCACCCGATGCTCAACGCCGCTTATACGCTGATGCGGTTGCATCAAGGGGCGGTCACGTTCACCGAGGCGGCCCAATGGGGGCTTTTCGCTGATAGGCGAATCATGCTCATGCGTGGCATCGACCGGTGGGTTGAGGGGGCAACCCCCATTCCGGACGCGGAGGCATTCCTGCACACCGAGACCGTCGGCTCCGTCGTCGACCGGCTGGCTTGGATATCGGCCATGCTGTCGGAGGCTGAAGACGAACCGGACGACGTGTCGTTCGAAGACATCTGGACACAGCTTGACGATATTGCCAACGGCTACCAAGATCTCGTCAACGATCTGTGCTCCGGAATCAAACGTGTGCCCGTAATTAGCAAGGCGTGGCCCTGATCGGGTCGTGCGGCACAAACTTTCGAGTTGGTAGGGACATGTTCCAAGGATTCAGGTGGCCTCCGAACCCAGGAGCCCAATTCGCGTACTGCATTCTCGCCAGCGGTTCCCGTGCTGACAAGGGTTACGCGCCGCCCAATCCCACCCACCCATTGGAACGGCTTAGACCTGGTGTAGGTGGACTCAGGCGATACGGTCACCACGTCGCACACCTGGACGAGCTGCCCAGGTACGTGCCCACCGAAACGCGTAGCGTTGGCTATCCGAGAAGGCGGGGACGTCATTCCGCCGCATTTCCCATTCGAAACTGTTCCGTCGGGAATTCAGTGGGGGTTGTCACAAATCAGTCGATGGTGCTTTCCGTTGCGATCGACGCCCGCAGCGCTGACAAGGCGGCGCATTTCAATCAGCTATGCGATGCTTTCAATCTGCCGTTGAACTTCGTCGTCGATACGCCGGGTGTCCTGCCGGGGGTTGAGGAGGAAGAGATAGGCGTCATCAAGCGCGGTGGCAGGTTCTTCTTCTCCATTAGCTTGGCGACAGTGCCGATTGTGACGGTGGTCGTCCGCAAAGCTTTCGGCGGTGGATATGCGGTGATGGGGTGCAAAACAGCTCGGCGCCGACATCAATCTGGCATGGCCGACCGCGCGTATTGCAGTGATGGATGCAGAAAGCGCGGTCGGCATAATCGGTCGCAAACAGCTCGACGCCGCAGGCGAAAACGCGTACGTGATTCGCCAGCACATAATCGACACGTACAACGAGACCGTCGCAACTGCGTGGGTTGCGGCAGAGCGTGGCTACATCGACGCTGTTATCGAGCCCGCAACGATCTGGCTCGAGCTACGCAAGGCCCTGAAGCTGTTGCGAGACAAAACATGCCCTCCCAGCACCGGTAGGCGGTTGATCTGGCCGCTCTGAACCGCCGACAAGATAGATGATATGCATTATTGAAGTTGATTGATGTGTCTCAGAAGGAAGGTCTCAGAGGCCGAGCTTCGGATACTCGCAGATAAGACGTCGGCATCATCGAAACAACGCATAACAAAATGAAAGCCGAGCTACATATCATGAGTCATTATCGAAGCAATATCAAAGACATCGAGTTCAATCTTTTCGAGGTCCTCGGTCTCGATCAGGTTCTCGATGATTTGCCCGGCACCCTGGATGCCGTGCAGATCCGGCAGATATTGAGTGAAGTCCGTCGTCTGGCCGAGGGGCCGCTGGGTGAGTCGTTCGCCGACGCCGACCGCAACCCGCCGATCTTCGATCCGGATACCTACAGCGTCACGCTGCCGGAGTCGTTCAAGAAAAGCTACCAGGCCCTGCATAGCACCGGCTGGGACAGGCTGGGCGTCGCCGTCGAACTCGGGGGTCATGAGATACCACGCGTGGTGTTCTGGGCGATAGCCGAGCTCATTCTGGGCGCGCAGCCCGCCGCGTACATGTACGGGATGGCGGGAACGAATTTCGCGAACATCTTCTTCAACAACGCCACCGAGGAGCAGAAGGGCTGGGCGAAGATCGCAGTCGATCAGGGCTGGGGCGCCACCATGGCGCTCACCGAGCCCGACGCCGGCTCCGATGTGGGTGCCGGTCGTACCAAGGCGATCCGGCAGCCCGACGGCTCCTGGCACATCGAAGGCGTGAAGCGGTTCATCACTTCCGCCGATTCCGATGATCTGTTCCCGAACATCATGCATCTTGTGTTGGCCCGCCCCGAGGGCGCCAACCCCGGCACGAAGGGCCTGTCGCTGTTCTTCGTGCCGAAGTTCCACTTCGACCCGCAGACCGGTGAGCTGGGCGAGCGCAACGGCGTCTTCGTCACAGGCGTCGAGCACAAGATGGGCCTGAAGGTCTCGGCCACCTGCGAGGTCACCTTCGGCGGCCACGGTGTCCCGGCCAAGGGCTGGCTGGTCGGCGAGGTACACAACGGCATCGCGCAGATGTTCCAGATCATCCAAGCGGCGCGCATGATGGTCGGCACCAAAGCCGCAGCAACACTGTCGACCGGCTACCTGAACGCACTCGAATTCGCGAAAACCAGACTCCAGGGTCCCGACATGACCCGCATGTCCGACCCGTCGGCCCCCAAGGTACCGATACTGCGCCATCCGGATGTGCGCCGCAGTCTGGCCATCCAGAAGGCCTACGCCGAGGGTCTGCGTGCCATCTACCTCTACACCGCCGCGCACCAGGATCCGGTTGTCGCCGAACAGGTTTCGGGTGCGGATGCCGATCTGGCCGCGCGTGTGAACGATCTGCTGCTGCCGATCGTCAAGGGTGTCGGTTCCGAGCGGGCCTACCAGTACCTGACCGAATCGCTGCAGACCTTCGGTGGCTCCGGCTTCCTGCAGGACTACCCGATCGAGCAGTACATCCGCGACGCGAAGATCGACTCGCTGTACGAGGGCACCACCGCCATCCAGGCGCAGGACTTCTTCTTCCGCAAGATCGCCCGTGACCGCGGCGTCGCACTGGCCCACGTGGCCGGGCAGGTGCAGAAGTTCATCGAGTCCGAGGCGGGCAACGGTCGCCTCAAGGCCGAGCGCAAGCTGCTGGCGACCGCGCTCGAGGATGTGCAGGCCATGGCCGCCACCCTGACCGGGCACCTGATGGGTGCACAGCAGGATCAGACCGAGCTGTACAAGGTCGGCCTGGGTTCGGTGCGCTTCCTGATGGCCGTGGGCGATCTGCTGATCGGCTGGCAGCTGCTGCGTCAGGCCGAGGTTGCCATCAAGGCCCTCGACAACGGCGTGACCGGCGCCGATGAAGCGTTCTACACCGGCAAGGTCGGCGTCGCGCAGTTCTTCGCCCGCAACGTGCTGCCCGAGCTGACCGCGACCCGCGCCATCCTGTCGAACCTGGACAACGACATCATGGAGCTCGACGAAGCAGCCTTCTGAAATCTCTCGTCGACGCGCACAAGACGTTCTGCGAGTTCGTCGACGGTGCCCGCTACGGCTGGCCGGCAAAGTGCCTAGAGCTGTTCGGTTCCGCACCGCAGCAGGTCTTCCATGAGTGAAACAGCAGGTGTCGATGTCCTACTGCTGCGCGTGTTGCACCAATTGCAATGGACCCGCTGGCCGGAGGCGGTCTTTTTCCTGGTGACTTGCTGGTCGTGACACTCCGAGTCGACCACGAACACTGGTCGCAGGATCCTTTCGCAGTCACTCGCATACGAAACGCCATCGACAAGGTGCGGGACCTTGGGTGATTTGACCGAGCACGGTGCACCGCATGAAGAAATTTGGAACCGTATAACAGATTTCCTGGCCGATCTGCCCGGCGAGGAGCCGAACAGATCGACCGATGAGTAGGTCAGCCCTTGGCGGCGCGGGTGTGGGCGAGGCGGTAGTAGTCGGTGCCGGTTTCGATGATGTGGCCGCCGAAGGTGAGTCGGTCGACGATCGCGGAGAGAGCCGGGGTCGGTGAAGGTTTTGGTCCAGCCGGAGTAGGTGTCGTTGGAGGCGATGGCGACGAAGTTCTTCTCCTCGCGTTGGTCATCGTCGCTGGGACTGCGGCGTGGTGTGGGGTCATGGCCCGTAGCGCACCATACGGTGAAAGACCTCTCGCTGGGCTGCGGTCTTCTCCAGCTCCGACAGTTCTCCTGCGGCCGCGGCCTCGGCGATCCGTTCGAGTTCGCCGCGGATGGCTGCCGAGTCGGGTCGTGTCTGCTGCTCGGCCTGATCTCGAATGGCTTCGGTGAGCCGGATCATCCCTCTGATCGCCGTCAGCGGCAGCGTAACGATCGGTGAGATCAACCCCACGGCTCGCTCCTTCGGCGGTGGCTATGCGATTCCGGCACGGCAGCTCACCGGCTCCACGCGAGACTGACGATCAACTCGACCATCGATTCTCTCCTCACGATGTGGACAGCGCCCGCCACCGACCCGTTGTCAATGGCCACGGACACCCCTGACCGCCGTCCGCCCCGCCCCAACAGTTGCTTGCCGAGGCTGCGCCGAACGTCGTTGCTCTATGCGCCGGAACCCGATGATCGGTGGTCTCGTGCCCAGGCCTGGTCTCGTTCATCGTGCCCGGTTCGTGCTGGACACGTGGATCAAACCGGCGTTCGCGACCTCACCGATACTTATAGTTTCCGACTATGGAAGATGGGCATCGGAAGGGGCGTGATCACAACCAGCACGACTGCCACGGTCGCCCAGTCGACTGCGGCGGTGCAGCACGACCCAAACGAGCCTGGATCCCACAGCGGGTTCGGCGAGCGGGCTCTGGCCGCGTAGCCGTTGATTCCGGCATGGACCGCATGGCTGCTCGCGCATGCCGGTGAGCCGTTTGCGCGCCTGCCATAGCAGATGAACTACCCGCTCTGGATCACACCAATGATCTGGATCGGCGCACCAGCGAGGTTTGGGGCTCATCACCCGCCGTACCTACCATGCCGAACTCGCCGCGGATCGGTGCAGCAACCCGGCTTATTCTACCGCGACCACCAGGGTGGGATCTACGCCCACGCCCCGACGCTGCCGGATGACACCGAGTTCTACGCGGCGCTGGAATCCGGGCAGGAATGGACCGGCCACCGGTATTTCCACGACCTCGATCGAGGCGAGGGAACTTGACCGCACACCGCCCCACAGTCACTGCGGGGACTCCCACGCCCCACACCGCCATGGCTCTGGAGTCGTGCCCACGCGTAGGCGGCGATCGACTCGGTCATCAGGCCCGATGACGATATTGATCGTCGAAAAGGCGGCCGGATCTTTCAGCCACAGGGTGAAGCTGTGCGTGCCCGCCGAGTCAAGGGGTCACTCGGCGGGCACGCGGCGCTCCCGCCGAGAGACGAGAGGAGTCCTCGGCGGGGAACGCAGTCAGTTGGTCAATATTGATGGACGAGCAAGCGTCGGTTAACGAGGAGCGGATCACGGCTCGATGCACAGCCATCAATTCGAAGTCGCCGCAAAACTTCGGAATTATCGAGCTTTGGATCGATTCTGCCGATCATGGCATTGCAGGTACATTGCCGGAATCATCTCGAGCGAGCAGCAGCGTTAGCCTTCTTCCTCGCGGCAATGTCACTCGAATTCCATCGATTTGCACAGTCGGCGCGCCGTAGCAATTGTGATCGCAAACCCGTCCGGCTCTGCGTACCGGACGGGATTGCGCGGTAACCGTGAGGGGTATGGTTACCGATTCATTTAACTCACTTGGCTGGAACGAACGGTTGGTTGATCATGGTGAAGTACTGGATTGCGGCCAGTATCGCCGCTGGTGCCGAGACGAACAACTGACCTGCGAGGGCACCCAGTGCACCGACCGCAACGATGCCTGCCAAACAGCCGACCACAGCTAACGGGATTAAGCCGCCGAACATGGCAAGGAGCGCGCCGGATTCCTCACCGAGCCGGTGGCCCCCAAGAGCACTCGCGATTCACCGCGACCGTTATGGTCGGGCACCGACCCCTTCGTCTGGTTGTCGTTTGCCCACATCTCATTCTGTTTCGACGCGGCATGTCGTCTTATGGGTTCCGAGGGGTAACTTCCCCAAGAATTCGTTATGCATTACGTCCCGCCTGCGAACCTCCGAGACGCAGCGATTCCCCCGGGGGGGCGGCAAAATATCCGAGAAATAGCAACCGACCGTCGCAGCGACTCGCACAACCGATCTCAATCCGATACGTCCAGTGATCCAGGTATCTTTGCCGTGCCGCCCCCTCCCCGAGGCGCTTGCCCAAGTCTATTGCCGTGACCGTGTTCGGTATGGCAGACGCTAACCGGTATCACCGTCAAATGCAATGGGGAATTTCCGAAAGGCGCTACGAGACAACCAGATAACAGTCACGACCGCGATCGTGTTGGCCTCGCTCTCGCAAATGTCCGGTCCGGACGCCAATATTTGCGCCGTGGCCATTGCAAACAGGTCCAGCTACCGCTAACTGCGGTTTCCCTTTACTGCTCACCTCGCTAGGCTTCATTCGATGTCTCGGGTGATTCGAGGGTCGTCCTTGTCCGTGTCGGTGCAGTCTGCCGCAGAGGCAAACTCCTCAAGAGGCCAGTCGACATCACACCGGCCGGACCAAAAAATCACCCAAAACGGAGTTCGCCTGAATGCGATCCAAACGACACCATTACCTTCGAAGCCATGCAGGGTGAGTTTTCGGTTCCCGCCACGATCGGCAAGGGCAAGTTCGAGGCCGCGGTGGTAGCGGCACGAATCATTCCGCTGTCCGAGATCGTGGAGATCCCGGGCTTCGCCGACCTGACGGTGGAGCAGAGCCAACGTGTGGCCTTCACGCCGGCGAATCTCCAGTGGGTATCTCGACGGGTGTACTGGATGCAGCGCGGCCGCAGTGCCACGTTGCTGAGAGGGGTCGATCTCGATTACCGGGCCGAGCAGGTGCAGCTGGAGAACAGGGTGCGCGCCGACCTCCACCGCATCGTCGCCACAGCCGCAGCCGGCGACTCCCGCTTGCTCGACCAACTCGAGTTCGGGGCTCCGTCGACGGTCTCGGGCGTCCCCAAGCTCCAAGAGCTGTTGGGCGGTGGCCGAGGTCCGATCGCCATGTTTGATTCGCCTGCTGCCGACATGGCAGGACCGTTGCGTGACATCGCGGCGTCTGCGGACCCGGCGGAGCGGGCGCTGTTGGCGTTGATGCGGTGGAATCCAGACTTCCTGGACATGGTGCCGGGTTTCGCCACCGCACTGCACACCAGGCTGCGCGACGTGCGGGTCTGCTACTGGTACGCGGAGGGTCCCGCGCTGCTGTACTTTGTCGAGGCCGCGGACGGTGACAATGTGGTTTGGGTGGGGTGGGATCCGCGCATCTCCACCGGGCCGACGCCACCGTTTTGGGAGACGCTGCCACCGGCGGTGCGCCGGTTTCTGAGCGACGTCCATCCTGGCTTCACCATGCTCGACGGCGAATCGTTCGGCCTCGCCCAACCCTCGTACATGTCTACTTTCGCCGCGTGGGCGGGCTGGCCCGACGGCATTCCGGACTGGGACGGGGAGGAAGTCATCGCGTCGACCGCGATGCTGTGGTTGACGGGCAACGGAGGTGACACCATTCTGTGTACGTCACCCGATCTGGCCGTCGGCGAAGCGGCCGTGCTCTTCGAGAACGACTTCGGTGTCAGCGAACTCGGCCCTGAACTGGACCGCCTGATGCTTCGGCCGTTGCGCATGTAGATATGACGCCGCGTTTTCCAGCGGGCGGCGACTGCAAACCGCACCCGAACACCGGCCGACCCACCAGACTGGTTCCGCATTCCACCACAGCAGGTCCGGCTGGACGAACTGGTCACCACTGCGACGGTGCCAGCCCACCGGGCGTGGCTGACACCACGCCCATGTAGTTGCGCGCGGCCGAAGCGAACTTGCGACAGGTGACCAACTCCTCGCGCCACCCGGCGAAGAACTGCTCCATTCCGATCTCGGTCGGCGGGATCCGCACCAAGGTGTCCACCGACATCGCGGGCCGGTTCATCTCATCTATCGGGCACTCGACCACACGGCCGGTCAACTCATGCAGGGCGACCTTGTACCGGATCTCGAGGAAGTCGAAATAGGTCATGCGCAAGCCGTACCAGCTGTCCGGTTCGGACGCCGAATTCACCTCCCCGACCTGCGCTTTAGATACGATCCCGCTCCCTGCGATCTTGCCAATCCTATGTCAATTGCCCGATATTCGAGTCGGCTGCATCGCGCTATCGAAGAGGTACCGAACATGACTGACGAGTCTGACGAGGAACAACAGTTATGACGAACATTGGAGATTGGGAGCAGCGGCCAGAGTTCGAGCTCGCCGAGATCCGGCGAGGCATCCAGTCAGTGTCGGACGCTATGGCTGGCTTGCGTGGCCGTTGCGGTGCCTTCGGCGTCACCGTCGAAGTCGACATACGCGGCGTCATAACCGACCTGGAAATCGTGCCGAGCGCAATGCAGCGGTCGAGCGCGCAACTCGCTACCGTGTTGCTCGACTGTCACGGGAAGGCTCTCGAGGAGGCGACCGCGAAGGCTGAAAAGCTCTGGCAGGGAGTCGATCTCCGTGTTCGCGACGTCGTGAAAGGGCAAGCCGGAGAACGGCAACCAGCCTACATATCAGGCGCCCCGACAATGACTGAGGAGGAGATTCAGTCTGCGGACGACGAGTACTTCGAGAGGAAGAACCGTCAGGGTTGGTTGCAGTAGCCGATGCCGATTCGCTTCCCGCATCGGCATCGGCGGTATTAGATAGAAAGATGCTCTAAGACGATTTGACATGACCACAACACTGCACATTGCGACGACAATCCGTACTTCAGAAGCAGCTGCCACGGCGCTCGACGCGACCGCTGAAGAGATCGACCGCATGTCGATGTCCGAGCGAATCGTTTTTCGTCGTAGCCGTCGCATGACCGAGCGGATGCAGTCTCGATGAATATCGCACAGCTGCTGGTCAAAGGCGCCGATGCTGGCCCAGGGAACGCGGCCTGGGTGTACGGCGACGCCGCCGCGAGCTATACCGAAGTTGTCGACCGGGTCGGTCGGTTGGCGGGGGGCCTACACACTCTCGGTCTGGTAGCCGGCGACCGTGTGCTTATCGATGTCCCGAACTGTCCCGAGCTGGTGGAAATGCTCTGGGCATGTTTCTGGGGCGGCTTCGTAGCCGTTCCGGTCAACTGGCATCTGCATCCCGACGAGGTGGGCTATATCGCGAGCCACAGCGCCGTGGCCGCAGGATTTGTGGCACCGCAGACCGAGCAGGTCGTAGGCGTGTTGCCCCTGGGCACACACGTGGTGAGCACCGAAGTCTTGGCATCCGGCGCAGCGATGGCGATGTGGGAGACCAGTTCCGATGATCCTGCTTGGCTTTTCTACACATCCGGTACGACCGGTCGACCCAAGGGTGCAACGCTGACCCACCGCAACCTGTTGGCGATGACGTTGAACTACTACGCCGACGTCGACCCGGTCGCGGCCGGCAGCACGTTCCTCCACGCCGCACCGCTAACGCACGGAAGCGGCCTCTATTTGCTCCCCAGCACTGGGCACGGCGCGACAAATGTCATCCAGAAGTCGAAGCGGTTCGATCCGGCCGAGTATCTCTGTCTCGTCGAACGGCACCGCGTCACCCACGGCGCGTTTCTCGCACCGACCATGCTCAAACGTATCGTCGATGCTGCGCGCGGCAGCAGTAACGACTTGGCGTCGTTGCGGTCGATCGTGGTGGGCGGGGCCCCGCTTTACCGCGACGACCTCCGGGCCGCACGGCAGGTACTCGGCCCAATCGTCACCCAGATCTACGGCCAGGGCGAGGCACCCATGACCATCGCGGCAATGCGCGCCGAGGAGACCGATGAGTCGCGGCTCGGATCATGCGGTCGCACCTTCACTGGAGTAGAAGTCCGTGTCGCAGACGGCGGCGAGATCCTTGTTCGGGGTGATGTCGTAATGCGCGGCTACTGGTCGGATGAAACCTCGACGGCACGGACCTTGGCGGACGGCTGGCTGCGCACCGGAGACATCGGCCATCTCGATGAAGCCGGCTATCTCTATCTGACTGACCGAGCCAAGGACGTCATCATCACCGGCGGCTCGAACGTCTATCCCCGCGAAGTCGAGGAGGTCCTGCTTACCCATCCGCACATCCGCGAGGTGGCGGTGATCGGCGTCCCCGACAGCGAGTGGGGCGAATCCATTTGCGCGGTAGTCGTTCCCGTGTCCGGCCACCGTCCCGACGGGGACGAGCTAGCCGCCTTCTGCCGGCGCTATCTCGCCTCGTTCAAGAAGCCGCGGTACGTCCACATCGTCAGCGATCTTCCGAAAAACGCAACCGGAAAGGTCCTCAAACAGCAACTTCGTGCATTGGTGGCCGAACGCATGGGTGTGGCGTTTCCCGAGTGAACTTGCCGAAATTGGTTGGTTTGAATCCCCCGGTGAGTCCGGAGACTTTGATGTACCCCGGTTTTCGCGGAGTCGGGATGCTGGACTCTAGGTCATGGGTTGGATTATTTGCGTCCGGACCGGACATTTGCGAGAGCGAGGCCAACACGATCGCGGTCGTGACTGTATATCCGGTTGTCTCATAGCGTCTTTCGGAAATTCCCCATTGCATTTGACGGCGATACCGGTTAGCGTCTGCTGTGCGGATACCTGGATCGCTGGACGTATCGGCTTGAGATCGGTTGTGCGAGTCGCTGCGGCGGTCGGTCGCAGATATTCACGATTTCATCGATTATCTGCATCGATCTTCAATGCCTTGATGGAAATAATTTAGGGTCTTATCGCCTTGTGGGTGCGGCGGGGCTCAAGTCCGGCCGGCTTCGTTCACCATGGGAGGGATCGATTGTGGCCATTGTTCTTTCGTGTCCGGCGTGGTGTGATCGGCATCGCGATCCGGATCGGCCGTGTGATTGTGGTGTGCATTTCGGCCCGGAATTGTCGGTTCCGGTTTCCGGGATGGTCTCGTCGGGTGTGCGGCGGGTGTTTGTGCAGTTGGTTGCGGTGGACTGTGATGGTGTGCGACACCGCGTGATCGGTCTCGTGGCACCAGGTCTTGGTTATGTGGAGTTGACGTCTGAGCAGGCGCGAGCGGTGGCTGAGCGGTTGATCGTGGGGACGGAAGTGTGTGGTGTGGCGGCCGCGGTCGAGATGTGCCGTCCGTTGTGGTGTGTCGATCATCATGACCTGGATCCGTCGGACCCGGGTGGACTGGTGGAGCATCGCGGTCCTGAGATGTCGGTGAAGGTGTCGGGGCCTGAGCGATCGGGTGCTGAGGTTGGAGTGCGGGTGAAGGCGGTGGATGTGGACAGGGCCCGTTATGTATTCCTGGAGTTGATATTGCCGGGCGCGGTGGCCGATGTGACCGACGCGCAGGCGTGCAAGGTCGCGGCGCATTTGCTCGATGCCGCCGATGTCCATGACGGTCTGCAATGACTACAGCGCCGCCGGTAGATCGGATGGGTACGGCTGGCGGTGAGGTGTCAGGGCGAACGATCGGTGGGGCTGCACAGCTGACGGGCTTGCGGGGATGCGACGAAGAACTAGTGATCCCGGTATCGAATGGCAACCATGAAATATGGCAGTCAATGATGAAATTCATCAGATCAGAGACGTAGTCTCGCGACTGTTGTGTAAGCATTCAGCGATTGCCCCAGACACTCCCGGACGGGTTTGCGGTCGCGATTGCTACGGCGCGCCGACTGCGCAAATCGGTGGAATTCGAGCGGGATTGCCGCGAGGAAGAAGGTTAACGCTACTGCTCGCTCGAGATGATTCCGGCAATGTCCCTGTGATGCCATGATCGGCAGAGTCGATCCAAAGCTCGATACATCAATCAGCAGTAAGGAAGTTGTTCAGGATGAAGGGCGTCGAGCAGTCGTGCCCGCTCACGCTGGATCGCCGTATCGTCAAGCTCAACAGTGGATGTCGGGAAAGGCGTGCAGGTGGGGCAGCAAGGGTTCGTGGCGGGGGAGGTATTCGCCGGGCACCGGATCGAGCGGCTGCTCGGGTCCGGTGGGAGTGGCGAGGTGTACCTCGCCACCGATCTGGGTCTAGGACGTCGGGTCGCGTTGAAAGTTCTCACCCCCACGGTGAGCGGCGACAGCGATGTCCGGCGCCGGTTCGAACGTGAAGCCGAGCTCCTCGCGCAACTGGAGCATCCGAACATCGTCACCGTCTACACCCGCGGCACCGAGCGCGGGCGACTGTGGCTGTCCATGCGATACGTCCACGGCGTCGACCTGGCCACCGAACTGCATGCCGGAGCGATGCCCACCGAACGGGCCGTACGCATCATCACCGAAGCGGCGGCCGCGCTCGATCACGCCCACCATGCCGGGGTCCTGCACCGCGACGTCAAACCCGCCAATATCATGCTCACCATCCCCGGCGATCACGCCAGACTCGTCGATTTCGGAATCGCGAAATCCATCGACGACCTCACCGGACCAACACACACCGGGGAAGTCCTGGCCAGCTTCCACTACGTCGCCCCCGAACGATTCGACCCGAACGCACAGGTAGACCGCCGCGCCGATGTCTACTCCCTGGGCTGCATGCTCTACCAGATGCTCACCGGCACGCCGCCATACAGCGGCCAAGACGTCCTTCAACTCATGAACGGCCACCTCAACATCACCATCCCCCAACCCAGCACCACCAACCCCACACTCCCGGCCGCGCTCGACACCATCATCGCCAAAGCCCTGGCCAAACACCCGAACGACCGCTACGACACGTGCACCGACCTCGCCACCGCCGCAGCCACCGCACTCACCCACCACGACACAACCAACACCCCGCCTACAGACACCCCAAAGACTGGTTCGATATCCGATCTCGTAGACGGCATCTTCAACTGTCTCTTCGGCGTCGGGTGCCTTGTGGTATTTAATTGGATCTACAACCGTGCTGGGCATCACGCGGATATCAACTCCGGCATCCCGCTCGTGGTCGGCTTCATCAGCATTTTCTCGGGGCTGTACAACATCACTGTTTGGATTGACAAACGGCAGTCCTCGCAGCGTAGGGATGACCGACCGCAATAAGAGGGGTCGCTCATCCATCAGTCGGTGGCCGTCGGCGCGGCGGACGAAGGACTGCCATGGCGATGAACAACCTGAGCATCCCACCGGCCCTCCACTGGGGAATTGCAGGAATTATTAGTTCTGTCCGCGCGGTGAGCACGTTCAGGATCCGGCGCATCGTCGCGAGGTCGGCGTCCGCGATAGCCACGATATCCTCGCCCGGCCAGGGGCCCGACCATCGACGGGCGAGGGTATCGCGGATCGTCCGCGTCACCTCGAGGACGTGCGTCTGCTCGGCCATCGAACGCAGCTCGACAAGCAGCCGGTCGACACACTCCGCGCCCGCGCCGCTGCGGTCGGCGCGCTCCCGCTCGGCCTGAGGACACGAGGACATCGAGCGCGGCGGCGATCTGCCCGCGGTATTCATTCGGCAGCGTAGCGGCTCCGGGTTTCCAGAGGCGGTCCGACGTCAACCCGAATGAGCCTCGGCGACTTCACACCCAGTCTTCCCGAAATCACCCCCGACTGGTGGCCCGCTCGAGTGTGATCACCTTACCTGGCGCCACTTTGGCTCGTTCTGCACGAATGCTAGCCCCATCGGGGTGGTGATCATTCCCGCCGGGTGGGTGCGGTGTGTCGTCATGAATATTGGCCCCACCCTCGTTCAGATCGTCCCTATCGGTCGTCGTCAGGGAGGTCAGTCAGGATGCGGTCACGAGTGGAACTGTTTCGAGCAGATCAGAAGAGACCGCCGACTCGATGAATTGTCGATCCGTGAGCTTGCAGATCGCCATGGCGTGCACCGTCGGACGGTTCGACAAGCACTCGCGGCCTCGATTCCGCCGCCGCGCAAGACTTATTCCGCTCGGCGTAAGCCGGCGATCGATCCGTGGGTCACGGTGATCGACGCCTGGCTCATGGAGGACAAGGCCGCGCCACGCAGCCCGGCGGGTTTGGCAGCGCCTGGTCGCCGAACATCAGGCGACGCTCTCGGAGGTGATGGTCTCGCGTTACGTCGCGCGCCGGCGGGGTCGAACTCGGGCTGTTGCAGCATGAGGTGTCGATCCCGCAGACGCATCTGGTCGGAGCCGAGGCTGAAGTCGACTTCGGTAAGTTCTACTCGACGATCGCAGGCGTGGTCGTGAAGTGCTGGATGTTCGTGATGCGACTGTCCCACTCGGGCAGGGCTTTTCACGTTGCGTTCGCGACTCAGGCGCAGGAAGCCTTTCTGGAGGGTCATGTGTTGGCCATTGACTATTTCGGCGGCGTTCCGGGCCGGGTCTGTTACGACAACCTCGATTCCTTCTTCTGCCGCCCCGGCGTCGACGGTGCGCATGAGAAGGGCGGCGTGGAGGGAGAAATCGGCCGTTTCCGCCGACGCCATCTCGTCCCGGTGCCCAAGGTTGCCTCGCTGGCAGCGCTCAACGAGTTGATCGTCGAAGGTGATCGGCTGGACGACGATCAGGTGATCACCGGTCGACCCGATCACCATCGGGGCCGCGTTCGCCACTGAGGTGGGGCGCTGATGGGGTTGCCGGTCGAGGTGTTCGACTGCGCGCGACTGCTTCAGGCGCGGGTGGATAACCGGGCCGGGGTGTCGGTGCGGCAGTGCTTCTATTCCGTCCCGGCGCGTTACGCCGGGCGACGCCTACCGGTCCGTTTGTCCGCGCGGACAGTCGAAATCTACGACAGGCCAAGGATAGTCGCCCGTCACGAACGGGCGGTCGGACGGTACGTCGACGTCTTCACTCTCGATCACGATCTTGAGGTCCTCAAGTCCAAGCCCGGTGCATTGCCCGGAGCGACTGCGCTCGCGCAAGCAAAAACCCGCGGCGGTGTTCACCACCGCCCACCATGCCTACTGGGACGCGGCCCGACGCCGCCGCGGGCGACGCACTGGCACCCGCGCCCTGATCGGGATCCTGCTCGCTCACCGGACCATGACCGCGTCGGCGTTGACAGCCGCGATGGACCGGGCCGTCGCCTCGGGATGTCTGGATCACGAGGCCGCGTTGATCGATGCCCGCCGCGACACCACCGCGGTCGCGCCGATCGGCGCGCTGGCCCGCTACGACCGGCCCGCACCCTCTCTGACCGATTACGACGACCTACTCACCAGGAGCGGATCTTGACAACCACAACCAGCAAGACCACGACCGGCGATGCCGCCGCGCACGCCTCGATCGGCGCAGCGGCACGCGAGCTGCAACTGCCCACCGTCCGCGCGGAAGCGGGCCGCCTCGCCGAGCTCGCCGACCGGGAGCGCCAAACCCATCTGCGTTACCTCGCCGATGTCCTGGCCGCAGAGGTCGACGACCGCACCGAACGACGCCGGACCCGCCACATCAACGACGCCAAGTTTCCGAGACTAAAACGCCTCTCGGACTTCAACATTGATGCCGTCCCCACGATCGGAGCCACCACCCTGGGCCAACTCGCAGCCGGGCAGTACATGGACGCCGGGGAACCGATCGTGCTGCTCGGCGACTCCGGCACCGGCCAGCGCCACCTCCTCATTGGACTCGGGTTAGCGGCCTGCGAACAAGGCCGCCGCGTCCGCTACATCACCACCGCACAACTGGTCAACGAACTCGTCGAAGCCGCCGACGAACGCGTCCTATCCCGAGTCGTCGCACGCTACGGACGCCTGGATCTGCTCTGCCTCGACGAGTTGGGATACGTCCAAATCGACCCTCGCGGAGCGGAATTGCTGTTCCAGATCATCACCGAACGCGAAGAACGAGCCTCCATCGCGATCGCCACCAACCTGCCCTTCAGTGAATGGGGCACCGTCTTCCCCGACCCGTGCCTCGTCTCGGCCATCGTCGACCGCGTCACCTTCAACGCTCACATTATCGAGACCGGCACCCAGTCCTACCGCCTTCGCACGAGCAAGACCACACGCAGCCGGAGCCGTAAGCCTGCCTAGGCTGCGCTGCGGAGACAGTCGCCTAGGCCCTGTTTTGAAAGTAGGTGAGGGCGGGTTTGTGCCCGCCCTCAGCCGTGTCGGAGCCATTGGTTGATGGCGGTGATATGGATGGTCGCCTGGTAGCGGGCGGCACAGTCGTATCTGGTTGCCATGGCACGGTTTTCCTTCAGTTGGCCGATGCCGCACTCGACGGCGTGACGCTGCTTGTATCGCTCGGGGTCGAAGGCCGGTGGCCGACCACCGGCGGAGCCTTTGTTCTTGCGGTTGGCGGCCTGGTCAGCCTTGATCGGAATCGTCGCGGTGATCCCGCGTCGACGCAGGTAACGGCGGTTGGCGCGGGAGCTGTAGGCCTTGTCGGCCAGCGCTTCGTCGGGGCGGGTCCGTGGCCTTCCCTTGCCCAGACGCGGCACCGAGATCGCTTCGAGCATCGCAGTGAACTGTGGGCAGTCGGCGCGTCGACCGGCGGTGATCAGCAGTGACAGCACCTTGCGGCCCTGCTCGCAGGCCAGGTGAGTCTTGGTGGTCCAGCCGCCCCGGGAACGCCCGAGCCCATGATCGGCGGGCTCGGTATCGACCCCGCCGGGTGGCTCGGCCTGGGCGCGGCCGTCGTGTTGGGCTCCGGCGGCGTGCCGATGCGCCCGCGCGATGGTGGAGTCCACGCTCACCCGCCAGGTGATGCGGCGGCCGGCATCAGCGAACGCCTGCAACATCTTCCAGATCAACACCCACCACACGTTGCCAGCGGCGGAACAGCCCGTACACCGTCTGCCACGGCCCGTAACACTCCGGCACATCACGCCAGGGTGAGCCCACCCGAGTGCGCCACCGGATCCCGTCGATGAGCTGCCGTTTCGTCCGCTTCGGCGGGCGACCCGCCTTCTTGCCACGAGGCAGCAACGGCTCCAACCGCGCCCACTGCGCGTCGGTCAGATCCGCCCGCCTCGTCACCGCTACCCTGGTCACGAGGTCTCCGGTATTCAGGTTTTTCTTCGTCGCTGAACCATCTACCGGAGACCTCACTCCGTCAGACCACCGACACGCCCACGCAGGCAACGTCATTCGATCTATCCAGTTGGTGGGCGCCACACAGCGGCGCCCACCACCCAAACCACTTTCGAAACAGGGCCTAGTGGGCTGGCGTCTGGCAGAACCTGATGGTGTTGGAGAACGGGTCGATGACCTCCATCGTGGGCCCACCCGGAGAGTCGGCTTCGATCCCCGGACTCATCCGGGGATACCCCGTGGCAACTAACTCCCGCTGCAGC
This sequence comes from Nocardia sp. CA-107356, assembly GCF_050946365.1. NCBI lineage: Bacteria > Bacillati > Actinomycetota > Actinomycetes > Mycobacteriales > Nocardiaceae > Nocardia > Nocardia sp. CA-107356. The sequence continues at coordinate 3,921,544 of NZ_CP191992.1, forward strand.
GCTTCGACGTCATCGACAGGCACCCAGATCATCGAACCGGGCGTGCCATCGCCGTGGTGCTCGGACAAGTCGAGGACAAAGCGGCCGCGGCGAAGCCGCATGTAAAGCGGCAGCTCACCTTTGAAGCGGTGTTCCCACTCGATGGAGAAGTGCAGGTAGTCGATATAGAACTCCCGAGCTCGCGCCTCGTCCAAGCTGCGCAGCACGGGGATCGGAGCATCCATGCCGGCTCGCGTGAGGAGTTTGGCAGATGCGGTGTTCCAGTCCTGATAGCCCGCCTGTTGGGCCACGATCTCCAAAGCCCTGGAATGCGTGAGGCCAGTTCCGGGCAACTGGTCACGCAGCACCCGAGCGGCTCGTTTGGCCTCGTCAATGGTCATGTCCATGAATTCACCTACGTAATCCGGTGCCCGTGCTCAATCAGTGCCCGCGTTGCTGAGTTGTCGAGACACCGTTTGTCGCAGATGAGTGGTGACCGAAACGATGTGTTCACCATGCCAAAGTCGGCGCGGGCGGCAGGTCACATCAAAACCTGCGCCGATGCTACTTCACCTGGGATCGAACTTCAACCCCTTCGTGACAGGAGACATCGTCACCATACACAGCGACCTACCTGGGGCCAGTTTTAGTGAAGAAGTCGGGGCCAGAACACTTGGCGAGACGGACCTGCTGCATGACGCGCATCGGCCAGATGTGTTGTAGCCCAATGGCATTGGTGATCCTGGATTGAGAATTGCAATATGCTGCACCCCTGCTCCCTACGTTCTTCCTCGAACCACGTAATCAGAAGTGAACGCACCGATAGGAAGGACATCGACATGGTCGACATCAACGAGTTCCGGCGAGCCACCTACGCCCGGCAATGGCGGTCGATCCTGGCCACCTCGGCACCGGCCACGTCGTCGCCCTCGGCGACCGCGCCCATGACCGACAGCATCAGCTGGTGTCCGTTCCAGCCGCTACCAGCAACTGCGCTCACACCTGGCCGGCGCTCCGCGCCACCGCCGACGGTGGCCACCGTCGCGAAATCCGAACCACTGCGCCGATCCCGGCGACGGGCTACCCAGCGATCGTGGCCGAGACTCGCACCGCCACGGATGACGGTGGTGGCTCAGGCCGTGAACGGCCCGGCGCCAGAACCGGCAACCGAACTGTCGACCAATTGCCGCCCAGGGCCTCTTTGGCGACCTCTTGCATCCAGGTCACATTCAGATAACACCCGAACGAAGGCGGGCAGCATGATGGCGCTGGTAATGCGGCTCATTCCCGAACCGGAGCAATGAAATTCATACCCTGTGTACATGGACCGGATGGTCGGTCCTTTAGTCAGGATCAGCGCGAGAACCAGGCATATCAAGCCGAACGCAACGATAACGGCGAGCACGAACTCAAGCTTCGATTTCATCGGATCCCTCTCATGGTCACGGTGGGCGATAATTTGCCGATGTCACCGTGCGCCACCGATGACGCCGTGTGATACGTCCCGTGATGGAGTTAGCGCGCGGACGGCGTCAATCTCGGCCGAGAGTGTGGTCATCGAACTGCCGCTCGAGGCGTCGAGCCGCACGACACCGACGTGCCTGCCCCTTACTTCCCCGATACTTTGAACGGAGCTTAACGAGACACGAATTCGAGGGAAACCGAAATCTACTTAGCCGGCCATATTTGCCCTGGTCATCGCGATATTATCGCTGTCCGGATCGGACATACTCAGTGGCTAACCATTAGTTCATCAGAATCCTGAACGAGCGAACCGCAACGCAGGCAGCACCAACCATCGTCAGACACATGTAATCGTTCGCGCCTTGCCCGTCCGGTCCGGACAGACATTTTTATGCCTGTCCCACACAAAATGTCATCTATGACCCTCGTCATAATAGGCCCTCCCCCTATGCGTTGGAATAAGATCTCTCCAGCTCGTCACAGTAGAACGCGTTCAACTATCGGAGGAGTCTATTACTTACAGGATGCATTCCAAGGAAGCGCTGATCCTACGCATTGAAGAACTCAGGGGACCTTAATTATGGGATTTACGGACGGCGACTTGGTCATTGCCGGCGGCGGGCCGGCGGGTTGACCGCCGCACTTTCTTTGGCCCGCCGAGCCCCCGAGCTTCGACATCGAACCATCGTGCTCGAAGCGGCTCGATATCCGCGGGAGAAATATTGCGCAGGCGCGGTCGGAGGCTGGGGAGAACGCATTCTTCGCAAGCTGGACGCTTCTCCCGACGTTCCATCCGCGCAGATTGACGGCATATCGATTCGCGTCGGCGCGGGTGAGATCTCGGCTTACGTCGGAGGAATCGGGCGCGTCGTCCGGCGGATGGAATTCGACGCGGTGCTCGCCAGCCTGGCACGCGAGACCGGTGTAACGGTCGTGGAGGACATGCGCGTCACGTCGATCTCGCGCCAAAAGCACGGAGCACACGTGGAGACCTCGCGCGGTACCCTCGATGCCGCAGTGGTGGTCGGCGCCGACGGCGTGGGCAGTGTCGTGCGCCGGTTGATGGAGCTCACACGAGACATGTTTCGAGCACAGGTATTGGAAGTGGACACCGAGCCGATTGCGGGTGATCGCGATCGCGGCTTCATCCATTTCGACGGCTCCGACCGGAGCTACCCCGGCTACAGCTGGGACTTCCCTACCGAAGTCGGTGGTGAGCCTATGGTCTCTCGCGGGATCTATCGCCTCCGCATGGGTGACGAGCAGGTCGACTTGACGGCCGTTTTGGGTAAGCGGCTCGCCGCGATGAGGCTCGACCTCGCGCGCTATAAGAAGAAGCGGTATGCCGAACGGGGATGCGAACCCACGGGCACGTTCTCGCAAGGCGCGCTGATGCTGATCGGCGAGGCGGCGGGCATCGATCCCATCACCGGCGAGGGCATTGCCCAAGCAATCGAGTACGGGGATCTGGCGGCACAGTTCCTCGTGCGTCACCTTGAGCACGACACCTCGTTGTCGATGTGGAGGAGAACACTTCGCTGTTCGCGATGGGGGCGTGATCCGCGCGTGAGAGGCCGAGGGGTGACAGCGTTCTATGCGAACTCGAGGTCACACATGGAGCGACCCCTATGCCAGCTACTTGGGGTGTCAGCACTTCGGAGGTATCCCCATCGATAGTGGACGCCTCGCACGACTGGTCCTCGGCGGCGGCGCTGCGGTAGTTGCCGACCGTGCCGCTGCGGTCTTGGGCCGAACATCGGCTCATGCGGATCCGGACCGTGCATAGTCGGATATGGGTTCGCACGCACTCCGACGGAACGGGGAGATTCACAGCCCTGAATTCGGTCAAGCTGCCGCGGGTTGTGTGGTTGTTGATTGGGGTCGATACCATACCGGGCACCGAACGATGGTCTGGTGTGAACTCGGATCACCTGCAACATTCTGACATCGCCGCAGGTCTGTCGAGCGGTCGATAGACATAACGCACTCGATTGACGCCGATGGACTGAGGAGTGGCTTGCACCGTAACAAGGAGCTATTCATGGACGTGTCATCGCCGCAGTCGCTCAAGGCGGCGACGCCAGGTGATCGCAGAGCCTCATACCATGGCCGAGGCGATGACGGTTCGACCGTTGATTCTCACTTTCGCACGATATCGACTGGGGACTGCCCCTGGTCGGTCAAATTCAACTGAACACGAGGCAGTCTCTTTCGCTGACCGTGCCGTCCTGGTGCACGATCGCTGGATTGAGCAAGAAATCCCGTTGATCAGCAGTGCCGTTGGTGATCCGGTCGAGGCCGCGGCGGTTGTTGGACTAATGGCAGTGCTCGGGATACGCGGTGTGTTGTGCGGAGCGACTGGCGCGGTGCACGCCTTACGCGGGCAGCAAGCCATCACGATGATCACCGGCGGCAAGATCGACCGGGGCGTAGTGGACTCATGTCGAGCCGCTCCAAATCATGTCCGGTTCGGACATCGAATTCACCACCCAGAGCAGGACTTTTGACACGATAACGATGTCCACTGGTTGCCTGTCGCGCATCGGTCACTCAACATCATTTCGGCCGATTGACCGTCAGAGAGGAATCAGATGTCCAAGACAGCCTAGGCGGAAGGTGTTCGAGAGTTCGTGTGTGGACAGTCATCCGCATGCGGCCCTTGTTCTCACGCGACGAAGATTGGTGCGTTCGTCAGCACTGCAATGAATTTGGTGTGCGATAGGCGCACATCGCAAACGGAAGGACCAAATATGGCCGGCATCCTGAACTTACTCAACAGTGGCTCCGCTCTCGCCGCGAACGGCACCGCGGCGCTGGGTAACGTCATCAACATCGTCCTGTCGCTGCTGCCGCATCCCTGATCCAAGGCTGTCCGGGGACGGCTCCGCGGCGGTCCTGTGTCGGGCAAATGGGCCGCCGCGCCCGCACGACCGCGAACTCCGCGAACTCGGCGAGGCGCTCGATGAGCGCATTGCCGGTTCCGCTCAGTTACCTCACCTGCGCAAACTCCAGCAAACAACAACGCCGATTGTTAGTGAGATTTATCGGCACATCTCCCGGAATCACCTGTTTATTCGGTAGACAGCACGCGATCGGTACGCGGGAGGCGAATCTGCCGCAATCGGGTGGCGTATTCAATGTTGCCGGATGGAATGAGTCGTGGTAGTCCTAGATCGTCTCGGGGGCAACTCTTTATCGTATCTGTCGGCGATAGCGCGGCGGAAGACACCCATGGGAGGGGGCGTCAAATGAGCACGAATTCAGGGCATGGACCGGATGGAACCGGACCACGCCGACGGGACGTAGGGGCGCCGCCCCAAGCGCAGATGCCGGACTTCTTCGACTGGGTTCGGGATGTGCGGAGGCATCGAGGCCTCACCCAGGAGCAGGCGGCGCAGCGCGCCAAGATCAGCCTTTCCTACCTCAGAACGATCGAGAACCAGCGGTTCTCACCCGATCGGACGGTTGTTCACTGCATCAGCAACGCCTACCAACTCGACGACATGCAGCAACGACATCTCCTCGAACTGTGGGCACCCGCAGTCGATCTCGCTCATCTGGACGCACTCCGAACCCGCCTGATCACCTCGGGGGAACTCGATGTCCTGGACTATCACGAACGCACTGGCGTACGAGCGATATTCATCGACCACATCTGGGATGTCCTGGCCGCCAACCCATCCGCGTTGCATACCTTCCCTGGACTCCATCAGGGTGGCGGTAACGTCCTGAGCTGGTATTTCAGTCCCGCAGCTCAGGAAGTGGTCGTCGAATGGAACCGCGAAGCGCCCCATATCGTCGCCACCGCGCGTGCGGTACTGGGACGTCACCGCAAATCCCCCCGAGCTACACAACTCCTCGAGCGATTGCGCCAGAACCCCGACTTCAACCAGCACTGGGAGAACACGATGGCAGTCGCCTACAGCCGTCCGCCCGGCGTCCTCTTGCACTGGCGGGAACCGACGACCGGCGAACCGTTCTCGATGAGTGTGCAAACCAGCGACCACTTCGGCGCGGCGGACATCTTCCTCTCCTGCGGTTTCCCACGAGAATATTCCGGACCACCGATCTCGTAGAGCCCAAAACTCTTGGGACACGAGCGCTTTTCAACCTCCACATGACGAGTACCTTCAATGACGACCAGCAACAGAACGGTGCTGACAGTCCTATCGGCCCGTCAGCACCGTTCAACACCCGTGATCTTCTCGACTTAACACAGAGCCCCGTATCAGACGCCCAGTTGTCTGCGCGCGATCATTAGGCCTATCTGCGGCAACCACAGACCAACACGACGGCAACGACGTCTGCGCATCAACGAAAGGTCTTGCTGTGGAACCGAATACACCATCAATCCAACATGATCCTGGCATCGCTACTCGGCAACGGCCTATCCAGGGGGCTGAATCTTTTCGAGATCATCCACCGAAACGCCGGATACCAGCAGCGGCGTTTGCGCAGCAGACCTCACCGCGGCGTAACACCGTCGGGAGGGGACCTGCTCATGGACATCGACATCTCATGCCCTACCTGTGGCCGGATCGACTGGGTCCAGAGCGTCTCTGCTATCCGTGCTATGGGAGTCCAAACCGTCTACAGCGCGGACCATTACACCGGCGTCGGCATCGCATCATCGGGCGTGGTACCGGTATTCGGATCGGCGACGATCGAGCAAACCCACACCACTGATCTCGCGCGGAGCTCTGGTGCCCGAACCCAGCCAGCGTCCCACCGGACGTCTGGATCAAGGCCATCCCGCTTCTTGTCACGGCCCTTGCCGTCGTCGCGGCGTTCCGTGAGCCGAACCGGGACGTCTCCTTGCCCTGGTTCGCGTTATCCGCGGTTTTCTTCCTCGCCGCCATGGGTGCGCCGTCGGCATTGGCGATGGCAATAGCGATCAAGCTCCAAAGGACTGCCGAGTGTCGTCGTCCGCACTCGCGGCGAAAAACCGCTCAATTCGGTCGATGATTATCAGGCGCTGAGCGGTGGGTTGCCCTCCGGCACGGCTGACGAACTCGACAAGTTGGAGACCATCCGTAAGGGATTCCAACGGATCCGCACCGAGTACGACGGTCCCCACGCCCACGACGCGCCTCCAGGATAGGAACCAAGCCGGCCTGGAGCAACGAGGTCTTGCCTACGCCGGTTGCACCACTCAACGCAACGATCCGTTCGCGCCCGCGATATGACTGACCAGTGTAGGTACTCGCCGGACTTTGCGGCCATGGCTGCGACGAACTGAGGATTCGCTGAGATTTCTTTCATCGACTCTGCGCCAGGCTTCCTCTCGGACGTTGCGCTTTCCCGTGCAGCGCCAGCTTCTTCGGCGCCGCAACTGAGCTGAGGGAATCGAGCAGGCATGCGCCTGTCATCCGCACCAACGATCCGGCGATCGCCGTCGGATCGAGCGCCGCTATGCCCCATGCGAGTTCGGCGCCACACCGCACCGGAGCTCGCCTGGTCACGTCGGTGTACCAGGAGACGATCGGGAGATGCGTGACACGCAGCAACCACCACGACGGTGGGTCGACCTGAACCGCCCCGACTTTCCGGCCGGCTTCATGGTTGAGTTACCACCGGCTGGGATGGCTGTTGTCGAGCGTAATAGGCGGTCTCGTACTCGGCGGGTGGGACGTGCCCGAGCAGGCTGTGCAACCGCCGATTGTTGTACCAGTCGACCCATTCCATCGTCGCGTACTCGACGTCGTCGAGGGACCGCAACGGCCCAGCGAGAAACGGACTATCCCCGGCGACGGCTTCGGTTTTGAACAATCCGATCGTGGACTCGGCCAGGGCATTGTCATAGGCATCGCCTACACTGCCGATCGAGGCCGAGATGCCTTCGGTGACAAGTGTTTCCGCGAAGGCTATCGCAGTATATTGCGACCCGGCGTCGCTGTGATGTATCAACCCTTCGGGCACAGCGTGACCGTCGTGGTCTCGTCGCCACAGCGCCATCTTCAGCGCGGCTGCAACCATCGCGGTGTCCTTGATCGTGGCCGCCTGCCAGCCCACGATGGAGCGGGAGAAGCAGTCGATGACGAACGCCACATATACGAACCCGGTCCAGGTGGGCACGTAAGTAAAATCGGTGACCCACTTGCGATTTGGCTCGGGCGCGGTGAAGTCGCGGTCGAGAAGGTCCGGGGCTCGGCGATGCCCGGCGCCTTTCCCTGCGATTGTGGTGCGGTGTTTGCCACCGCGGACCACGCCCGACAGGCCTTCGTCACGCATGAGCCGGTCGACGGTGCCGATCCCGACCCTGTGGCCCTGACGACGCAGAAACGGGGTCATCTTGCGGCGCCCATACAATCCTTCGGGAGTGCCGACGGTGGCCAGCAGCGCGTCGGTCAGCAGCGCGTCGGTTACCGTCCGCGCCGACGCAGGCGCGGTCTTCCAGTTCCGATAGGTGCGTCCGGCGACCTGCACGCCCTGCTCGGTGAGCACGCGACAGATCGGATCGACCCGGTAACCCACAGCACGCATCTGATCGATGAACTCACAGATCAACGGCGGCGCGGGTCGATCTCCCGCGCGAAGAAAATCGAGGCCGCTTTCAGAATCTCGTTGGCCTCCTTCAGATCTCGGACTTCTCGTTCGAGCTCCTTGATCCGCACCTGCTCGGCGCTCGTCACCCCGGGAGCCTTCCCGGTGTCGATCTGGGCCTGCTTCACCCAGACACGCAGGGTCTCGGCGTGGATGCCGAGCTTCGGAGCGAGCGCCTGGCAGGCGGCATACGCCGACGGATACCCGTCGAGTCGCTCCAGCACCATCTTCACCGCACGCTCACGCTGCTCGATCGGATAACGCTTGGGCATGGCCCACATCCTTCACAAAGAAGGAAGCGGCCAGAAAGTCGGGGCGGTTCAACCATCCATGATCGATACATGCTCGACAACAGATACCAACGGAATTGCACTTCGTCATGCTTGATCCCCAAAGCCTCCGCTTGTCCGCGCCCGTATTCCGTTGCCACATGCTCGGCGTGTGCCCACGCCGAATCATGGTCATCGCGGTTCGTGTGTTGCCAATGAGGATCTGTACGTAGCCGATTCAGATACTCGGTCCAGGCCAGCACAGCCGGATTGCCGCTGGTATCGCCCGTCGCATCCGACATCGCGCAGACGCTATGCACAACGGCTGCCAGCACATGCGAGTCGACCACAGAGATCCAGGTACCAGGTTGTCCCCAGCCGCGGAGATCGAAGAATTCGAGGGTAGATTCAATAGCGGCGAATGGTGGCCGACAGTCCGGAATTTCCTGCCGCACCTTGACTTGTACATATTGCATTAGTCGCCCCCTCTCCGCCATGGTCATCTGCTCGATTTCAGTCGCAGAGATGTCTGACAAGCGCATTTCGATCACCTCGGTGGTAGGGACGACGTGTCGGTCCAACACGGCCGTTTGGTGGACATGCCATCGCATTCGCATAGACTTTGCGCGAGCGCAAGATCGGCGCGACATTGGCGAGAAAACGCAATCAAACATGAGAACCTGCAGGTTCTCGTTCTTGTTTGCGGTCCCGTGCGCGATGAACTGGTCGGATCATGTGGATTCTCATCGGTTTTGCGTCGGCGGTATCCCGCCATGAGAACGACCAGTACCGGGAGTAGCGCCTCGAATCGAGGCGGCACATTTCTCCCCGCTTTCCAATCGCTGATCCGCTGCGCCGTCACGAATACCGGGCGATCAGAGCTTTTCGGAGTGCGGGCACGGTTACGCGGCTGCTCGGCGAGCATCCGAAGCGGGGGACTGCCACCCGCCGAGTAGAGCGCACCGAATCGCACCGCAAACTCTCGGCGCGGCATTGGTGGCTGTCCTACTCCACGAACCCTACTTGTACGAACTGTATCCATCTCAATACCCTTGCGAGATTCACCCTAGCGTCAGCGGGCGATTGGCCCGATTCTTATGCTTCCTGACGACTGCTCGATGCCTTTCAGCCCCTCAACAACTTCCTTACTGTCAATTGATGCTTCAACCGTCGGATCGACCCTGTCGATCATCGCATTGCGGGCAAATTGCCGGACACATCTTGAGCGACCAGTGGCATTAACCTTTTTCCTCGCAGTAATCCCACTGACAGAATATTCATTGGCCCGGTTAGCATCCACATTCACGAGCCTTAGAACTACACCTTGCAGAAGCAGCCCACCGCTATCAGCCGCGCTGTCGCCTGCTTGCTACAAAGACTCTTCGTAGTGTCCTGATTGCGATAAGCCGCAATGTACGGATGCCGACATGTTGCGATGCCTTCGGCTCAACATCCAGCATGGTGATAGTTCCGTCCATGTGGTGCTAGCTGTACGCATCGGCACGCGCGCTCGACATACCGACAGACACGCACTTATGGCGCACCAGATTTCCTATTCGCATTCATGGTTTCCGCAATATCTCGAACTCGACCTGATCCAGCCGATTCCATCCCCCCTAACCTTAAGTCAGGCGCCGAATGTTACTCCAGCGGGATCCTCCCCACCAATGAGAGTGGGCAACGATTTCAGCATCGCCGCAGATCATCCCGCCTGTATCGGGTGTACGGACCGGACGCTGCAACCATAAGGGGTATGGCTACCGATTCATGTAGCTCACTTGGCTGGAACGAACGGTCGGTTGATCGTGGAGAACTTCAGTTAGGGGTGCCTGCGGCGTACGCTGGTCGTATGCCGTTGAATCCCAAGGATTTTCCCGATCTGACCCGTGGATCGATGGCCGGAATTCCCAATCCAATAACAAGGGTCTGTCGGTGCCGCAACAGGTGAAGTCAGGGCGCGGGGAGTGCGCGCGGTTCGGGTGGGAGAACCTGCGTGTTACCGCTGATACCGATATCGGCGCTACACGGCACACGGCCTGCAGCGCCCCGGCTACAAGGATCTGGTAGCCGGTCTGGCCGAGCCCGCGCCGGAGGGCAAGCGGTGGGTGCTGGTGACGTGGTCCTCGTTGCGGGCGAATCGTCAGTTGCTGGATTTCGCGTTATTGCTGGAGATGTGCGCGAAGTTGGTGTGTTCTGGTATTCGGGCGGGCAGCTCTATGACATGGAATAGTCCGCGGGATCGCCGGATTCTGGCGCAAGAAGCGGTCGACAACGAGTTTCAGCCCGAACAGAATCGTTTCGATTCGATGCAGTAGTTCAAACAGAAGTTTCTCGACGGTAAGCCGCATGGGAAAGAGGCGTTCGGGTATCGCATCGTCTACAAGCGCGGCAAGGCCCCGAGGATCGCGGCCAGAAAAACAACGCTGGTGAGGGCCGTGCCTGCACCGAGGCCGTGGTCGGCGGTGGGGGAGGCGGACCAGTCGCCGAGGTTCGCTCCGAGCAGGCGAGGGCGAATTCTTCGGAAGCGGGGTCGGCGGTGATTTCGTCGTTGTCGGCGTCGTAGTCGTAGAGTTCGGCGTAACGGCCCCAGTCGATGAGGGTCGACACTGGTGACCTCGCGTAATCAACTGTCGACTTATCTATACGCAGCGGTTCGTGGTCGGGGTTCGCTACCCCGTAACGTCCCGCAGGTGACCGGGCGGGGTGACTCGTCAACTGTCTGTCGCCGGTGTGGCTGACTTGCTCGCGATATGTCCACCGCCTGGTCTCCGTTCACGGTCTGACTCGACAGACGCGCAGGCGGTAGGACTCGCCGTCGAGGTTGATCACGACCGACCGGTGCAGCAACCTGTCCAGCCGCGCCCGCGGCAAGAACATCGGCGTCGTCGCCGTCACCGACGACGCCATGCTCACCCTCGCCCTCCACCTGCGCGAGCAGAACCACAGCCTGCGCGACATCGCCGCGCGCCTGGTTATCACCAAGGGCAAGAAGAAAGGCCGGCACCCATCACCGGCCACCGTCCTGCGCATGCTCCGCGAGCACGACGAGCTGGCCACCGCGCAGGCATAGGCGCACAGCCACTGACCAGGCGCTACACGGGCTCGCTACCGGACACCCGGCTCAAGATCATCTCGTTGCCGGTTTCTGGCTTACCTTGGCCAACCCCGCAACACTTCCAGGCCGACACCGATCCGCCGCACGTCGCCACAGCGGACGGTCGGGCGTCGAATAGTCTGGGACCGGAAGAGGAACACGTTGGCCATCGAGACAGAGACAGGCATTCCGTTGTGTGAAGCGGGCGGTTGATATCGCGGGTCATGCAGCGAGGACTCGGGTAGCTACTCCGTTCCTTTGTTGAGTGAATCCATTTTATGCATCAAATCAGCCGCGTCCGCCGGTCCCAGGACAGCCGCGAGTTCTTCTTCTGTGATCCGCTCAATCATGATATTTCCATCGGGTTGCGTTGTCGGCATCATCAAGTTCTCACTTCCGAAATGAGTCAGATGAACACCCGCATTATTGAGCTGGTCACCAGCGATTCGCAAAGCTTGAATCAATGCGAACATCGAGTCCTCACCCGGAGCCCACACCACCACAGGTTCCTGCTTCAGGCCGGTGATTCGCAGCCCACACATCCAGCGAGCCGGGCGATTATCAGGCATTCTCCGTGGAGCCCCGATCTCAACCAGGATGCGGCCCGTATCGCTCTCCAACTCACGTGCAGCCATCGGATCCCCGATGTCGCTGCCCATGCCGAGGTTAGACATGGTCTCCTTGTCGCTGTCAGCGGCTTTGTCGGCCGATTGTGGCCGTTGGCAGATCGTACCGGCCGAGTGTAGCCCCTGATAGATCGAAATGTGCGGCATCGGGTCGGCAGGTCCGTGAAACACAGTCCGCATACCATTGCTGAGCTGCCTCACGGCATTTCGCCATAACTTTGGTACCTTCCTTTGTTGTATATGAGCGTACATTCGTAATTCAGTTTACGAAACCCGTCGTCGCAGTAATCCTCAGCTCAACTGACTCCACTGTCGCCGACGAAAGCTGCGACAGCCAGCGCTATTGCAACGAAGGTTATCCGAAATTTGCGCACAACAATCCCCATATCGTTGAGTTGAGATCGAAACTACTCGCGTCTCTCGGGCCGCTTACGGTGGCCGTAATTTCTCATTCTACCCGGTGGATCTATAAACTTTGGAGAACGCGTTTATAAAATACATGACAAATTCGCAGCTACCTGTCGGGCCCTGTCTGGCGGCCCGAGGGGCCGTTGCTAGGCGAGCCGGAGGCCGGAACAGGTCCGCGGGCATCGTTGGCGCTGCTGGTCGCCGGAAAGCTGGTCGAGCACGACACCTTCGGTGAGGTCGAGCGGTGGACTCGCACTATCGACAGCGGCAGGGTATGACGATCCTACGGGCTGTCCGGCCGGATGCCCCGCTGATCAGTCGTCACGGCGGTCCGGGTCACGCAGCGGCCAGCCTCAACCCCCGACACCACCTGGGGACCGGCCGTAGCCAGGTCCCGGCTCGGCGGTTCGTACGGCAACGGCGGCGGCGTGCGTAGATGGTCGGGTTCGGCGGTGCGTCGGTCGCGACTGCCGCGTCCCGAGGGTGGCCGAAGCGGTCCCGCCGCGATTTCGGCGGCGCGTTTAGCGGGGGTGAGCACGGCACAGCGCTGCTGCTCGGCGATCTACTGTCCGTCGGTGAGCCGGTCCAATCGGTTACGGCTGAGCTGGCCGGACTTCGCTTGCCTTGCGGTACTTTCCGTGTCGACCTTCGCTGATGAGCCATGTCACCGGCGAGCCCGGCGTGATGCGTTGCACGTCGCCCTGGTAATGCCAGATGGAGAACCATACGTCGTCGCCGGAGTGGCTGGCGATGAGGCCGTCGTAGCTGTGGGGCAGCCACCATCGGACCACGCCGTCGAGGTTCGGATCAGGATCCTTCGCCGCCTTGACCTGCCCGTACGGTATCAAGCCGCCCGGCCCGTGCCACCCGTCGTAGGTTGGGAGCAACGGCTGGTCCCCACCCTCGGGGTCGGCAGGCCAGACCTTTCCGCTGCGGGAAAGGACATCGTCGTGAATGCGCCGGGCGAGTTCGCACGCCACACCGCTGGGGGTGTGCTCGCCGGGGGTACAGCCAACCAGGACGTTCAAGGCCGGGATGGTGAATTCGATCCACCATGACGGTGGGGAAGGTTGTCGGCGGAGACGCTCGGGGATCGTCTCGTCGATGTGTACCTCCAAACCGAGAGCCGACTCGATGTCGCTCGCCAGCAGGTCGGCGCCGCGCCTCGATATCTCCTGATCCATGTAGCTATCCTGCCGAATAGGGGACCGTGCAACGGTTGATGGGATCACGTAGAGGACTTTGCCGGCGGCGTGCGAGGCGATTACATGGATTTCGTCCCCTGACTCGTAAACGTAATGCCCCATTTGATACCGGGGGATCGTGATGTGCAGGTTGTCCTCCTTCTGGATCGTATCCGTCAGGATGGACTTGCCGTTGACCAATACCTGGTAGTCATACCTACCGGGGATGTCGGCGATGTTGTTGAGGAACATGGCCCATGCAACGTTGCTGATGGAGTCCCCATCCGCCGGCCTGGTGTCGACTTCGACTCTGCCCCATTGAGTCGTGACCCTGTAATTGGTGCACGGCTGATACGAAGCTTGTGCGGTACCGGAGGCCAGCACGCTCGTGATCAAAGCGATCGTCAAGGTCACTGCGAAGAGAAGCGTTCGACCGAATCTGCCCGCCGGCCTCGACGTGGCTGCCCGGATCCGGTCAGCGCCGCGGTCAGTCGGAAAAACCGATGTCGCATACTTCTTTCCGCGATGGCGAGTGCGGTCGTGGGTCCATTCACTGAATCCGGCAGAGCGGCCGAGAAGAGTCGCCTGCGCGGGCAGACCCGACCGTGCGGAAAAGGTTCATGACGTGTTCCCCCGTATTCTGAACTGTGAACAGCTGCAGCGCAGTTCCGGACCCTCGCAGACCCGAAACTTGTTTTGTCACAGGGCTTGACGGCAGCTGCGGCTGATTGGTTCCCAGTTTCGGAGAATCTTTTTCCGTGGTGAGCACGTTGAGGTAGCGGTCGGTAACTTCCGGACGCAGTCCGGTTTCGGCGATGACGTTCGCGCCCATGTCTGTGAGATAGTCGAAAGTCATCTCGAACCATCTGCGGGCATCCGCCAGGACGATCGCGTCCTCGTCCTGCCGTGAGTTGTGTGCTTTGATTTCCTCGTATCCCGGGTAGAACGAGCGGAATGCGTCCGCGTCGAATGTCACAGGTTTCTGATCCGATGGGTATTCATCACCGATTACACGGGCGAGAGTGCTTTTACCCGCGCCTGGTTGAGCGGTCAATCGGAACCTATTCTGCTTACTCAGCACAGCACACCTCCTTGCCGATCATGACCACTTCCTCTCTGCCGGTGCGGCTTTCCGCAAACCATAGCTTCTCACCGTTCGACGTGTGTCGGAGTCGGCTCGAAGGTCGCTGCTCTCATGCTCGGCCGGATCGTCCGCCGCTGGGGCTGACGGGACCCCAGAGTTCGGTCCAAGTGTGAGAGCCGGTTATCGGTGGATGCAGACTGCAGCGTATCCGGCTGAGGTTTGGTAGCCCAGTGCGGAATGTCTTCGGCGGTGGTTGCATTCGTTCTTCCAGTCGCTGATCACGACGCGGGCCTGGGTGAGGGATCAGAAGCTGTTGCGCTTGAGGCATTCGTCGCGCAGGCGGAGCGTTGAACGATTCGATGTAGCCGTTTCGCCAGGGCTGGCCGGGTGGGATGAACGCCAGACCGACCCGCTCACCGGCTCAGTCGGCTATAGCCGCGCAGGCCAGTTCGGGTCCGTTGTCGCAGCGCAGGACTGCGGGATAGCCGCGGTCGACGGCAATCCGGTCGAGCTCGTCGATGAGCGATCGGCGGTGATCGAGCGTTCGACCAGACCACCGAGGCATTCATGGGTGTGCTCGTCGACGATCGAGACGATCTTGACCGGGCGCCCACCTTCGGTGGCATCGAACTGAAAGTCGTTCGCCCACATGAGGTTCGGTGCATCTGCGGTGGTGGTGGTGACTGTGGAGGCACCGATTCGTTTGCGTCGCCGCCGCTGTGGCACCCGCAGTCCTTCCTCGCGCCACAGGCGTTGGATCTTCTTGTGGTTGACCGTCCAGCCCTCGGCGCGAGCATCGTGATAGGCGCGGCGGAAACCCTGTCGTGGATGGGCGCGGGCCCAGTCACGTAACCAATTGCGAAGCGCCGCATCGGGATCTGCGGCGGTCTGTGCGGGCAGGGCTCGGCGTTGGGTACTTCGGCGCTGCCCGGTCACCCGGCAGGCAAACCGTTCGCTGACTTGCAGCACGCGCATCAAGTGCGCCACGGCCGCCCGCCTGGCGTTCCGGGTTCAGAAGTTTCCAGTCATTGGCGATCTCCTTCAATGCGGCCTTCTCCAGCTCCGCCTCCGCGAGAAGCGGTTTCAGGGTGGAGTTTTCGCGTTCGAGGTCCTTGAGTCGCTTGGCGTCGTCGGCCTTGAGACCACCGAACTGGTTGCGCCATCGGTAGTAGGTGGCTTCGGTGATCTGCAGGGCACGGCACACATCGGCGACCTCTTTGCCCTCGCCCAGCAGTCGATCGGCCTCGGCCAGCTTGCGCACGACCTGCTCAGGGGTATGCCTCTTGCGTGTCGCCAAGGCTATCGAGCCTTCCTGCCCGCCACGCGGGCTGCAAGGCTCTCACACGCCCTCACCGAAATCACGGGGTCAGGTCAGAGCGACCTTGGCGATTCGCGCTATGGTTTGAAAGGCATCCCGTTGCTCCTGCCAGGATCGGTCTGTGAGGATCCGGAAGAGTTGCCTGGAGATGTAGCGTTTCAGGCTGCGCATGATTTCCTTGGTCGTGCGGCCCTGGGCTCGTCGGCGGGTGACGTAGGCGCGGGTGGCGGGATCGATGCGCATCCGCACGATAACGATGGTTGTTAGTGCTCGGTTCAGGTGGCGGTCGCCGCCGCGGTTGAGCCTGTGGCGCACGGTGTTTCCCGATGATGCTGGGACCGGGCAGGTTCCGGCGAGGGCTGCGAAGGCAGCCTCGGACCGTACTCGCCCTGGATGCGACCAGGCGATCAGACGGAGGCGGCGACGACGGCCCCGACGCCGGGCGTCGCGGTCAGGTCCGGTGCGGTGGTTTCGAGGAGCGTATCGAGGGTTTTGCGGTTGTCGCGCAGCTCGATGTCCAGCGCCCTGATCCCGGTGGCCAGCCGTACCGCCTCGGCCCGGCAGGTTCGGGTGGCGGCATCGTCGCAGGGGCGTGTACGCCAAGCCGCCATGATTTCGATCTGCTTGCCTGTCAACGGTTTCCGTGCGTCGATACCGAGCTCCACGGTACGAACCAGTGCGGTCAACGCATTGATGGTGCGGGTACGTTCGCTGGTCATCTGTTCGCGTGCGATCAGGAGAACACGCATCGCGACTCGGGGCCCGCCATCGCGCGGTCGGCGCAGTCGACTGACGTCGACCGGCAACACCGATCTGGCTATGCGGACGGCGTCGAGCTTGTCGGTCTTGCCGGTGCCGCGCCGATCGGCGGCCGCCATCGCGGAGGGCTCCACCACAGGCAGCCCCGCTGCGAGGAGGCGCGTGGCAAGGCCGGCGCCGTACGAGCCGATGCCCTCGATGACCACAAGGGTGGTGTGTTCACCGGCCCGACGTGTGATCCATGTTCGGGCCCGATCCGATCCGGCCGCGCTGGCCGGGAAGCTCGCTTCGTCGACTGCAGCGCCGGTCGAGTCGGTGACGACCGATATTGCGTGGTTTGCGGGGTGCGTGTCGACACCGATGACAAGTTCGTACTGCTCTGCGACGATCGACATTGACGGCGGAAGTCCTTCCGATGGGCGACGTCGTTGGGGGACACTGGAGTACGATCTGTAGCGGGAGAGTCAGCAGGCGCGGCCGATCCAGGAGGCTGGCCTTGTTTTCGCGTCGCCCGCCGCGGCCCCCGCGGACAGCTCAATCACCGGAAGTCCTTGAGCGATTGGAACGCTCGCGCGCTCGTGTCCGTGAACGACGAGAGTTGGCCCGTCGGCGAGAGCGAACGATCGCGGACGCAGTGAAACGCTACCTCTACGATTGGCAGGCGATCACGGCGTGCGAGACCAAACGTGATCAAGAGATCGAGGTACTGCGCCAGCAGATCCGCGCGGTCGAATCACGAGCGGCTGAGGAGATAGCCCTCCATCATGCGGACCAAGCTGTTGCCGCCGCACTAATCCGGGACCAAGGGCAAAGCGACGACGATGTCGCCGAACTGCTCGAAATCAGCACCAAGCATGCGCGGCAATTGATCAACGCCGGACGCGCAGCATCCGAGGAAATGCCGCTGAGCGCATCACCGGAGAAGGCCACCATGACGCCGACGGTGCAGCCTGAGCAGGACGGTCGACATGTCGCTGTCAATGTCATAGAAGAAACGCTCGCAGGCGAAGTCGGCGAACCGCGCCACCCAGTGATGGAGTCCAGTGTGCTGGCACCCGCGATCGGGTCACCGCGTGATGAGGTTACTTGAGACCGTACGCTTGGGGCCGGGCGCTTTTCGGAGCACGAGGCAGCGGTACGCGCGATGAGCGGCCTCTGCTAATCCCTTGGAACAGTTAGATATTGGCGTAGTCGCCTGCGTTCCAGACGAACCATCGGAAGTGCTGAGGCGCGAACGCCTGCCTGGCGGGAACACCTGGTGCCGGTGATAGGGGCCAGAACGCTAGGCCGCAGCGGTGGCAGTAGAACGCTGCCTGCCAGACAGCGTGAGCGGTGCGACGGCCGCGAGAAATACGCCCGTTGCGGCGGCCTCGTAATACCGCGACACCGAGCACGAGTAAGCCAGGCGCCGCGATCGCGCCGACAAACAGGGCTGCGCCAGCCAGTACGACTACGTCCGTTGTGTCAGGGGCATCCGAGGTGGCCACGGACGCCATGCCGACAACGACGACCAACAGAGCAGGGAGTAGCAACAGCAGGCCGAGTGTGGTTATCCCCGCCACCGGACGCCTGCTGGGCTCACGGGCCAGGCTGCGAGCCAACGCGGTGGTGTGGATACGTTCGACCGTCGCTATGCCGATCACCGGAACGAGACTGGTGGCGGCTACGCCGACCCCCGGAGTAGAGATCGGTCCCGGAACTGGTGGATACCCCGTCGGAGTGCACGGCTGGCACGCTCTGAACGACGTCTAGTCGGCGGCAGTGCGGACACGTGATGTCGATATCCATGCGGTGAGCCCCTTTCCAAGTCGCTGCGTTGTCGTTGCGCGTCTGTGGTGCTGGTACCTGCAAAGAAATGTCTGTGCAGGATCCAGCACTGGTGACGGCGTGCTGTCGAGAGTGGGTGTCTAAATCAGACACGGTCGCTCCTTGTCATTGGTGCCAGGATGAAAGCGTCGAATTGATCTGTGTAGTAAGTGTTTCGGTGGGGCGAGACTCGCTGCCGACATGAATGGCTGTTGTGATTCTCGGAAAGGACTCGGACGTCGGACCGGGCCGTTGTCGCCGACGGGTCACCGATCTTCTCGTCTGCTCCTTTGCCGAAACAGCGAACGGTTGTGGTGTCGAGACAGGCTATCCGTGGAAACCCAGTGTCATGCTTGGCTCCTCCTCGGGGAGGCGGCATCGGGTCACGGGCCGTGAAGCCGCGAAGGGAGCATCGGTGCCGCTGAAGCCAGTCCGAGACTGGACTGACGCAAGTACAGCGGATTTCGCAGGTGTGCCGGGCGTGGGATACTTTGGTGTCGTCAATCACTGAGCGATCGGTTGGTAGGCGCGAATACCCCTGAATGAGCCTCGAACCGTCGCAGACCGGTCCGGGGCTCATTCGGATTTCGCGGTCGGGCAGGTGGCGGCTCTCATGATTCGATGGCCAATCGCAATTGACGAGAGCTGACGGCTGGGATCTGTCGGCGTGTCCGCTTTACGAGACGCCGAAGAGGTCGGTGACCGGACCCCCACGCGTCTGCCAGCGGAACTGAGACAGTGATTTCGACGGGCATCAGAATCGAGTCGAAGGGTGGCAGTAGTTCGTGCTCGGCGGAAGACGTCGACCGCAGGTTCCCGACTCGACCCATCTTTACTGTTCATGGGAGGTGTGACCCGCCCGCGCTGTTGTGTCGTTAGGCGGGTCACTTCCCCGGTTGCCGAGCGGACGTCCCCACGTCCATTGGCCGGTGCCATCCTAGCTAAGCAGTCTCGGAGCGGCGCGTAGTTCAACCACCACAACACCTCTTGGACAGCTGTCCTACACAATCGCCTGTTTCCGCTGAGCTGCCGAGTTGTCAGTTTGGTTCGACTTCGCCAGATACAGCGCTTCCGCGTCTTGCTCGGCCGAGCGTGCCCGTGCATTCTTGACCCACTTCGGGCAAAGCATCGGTCTGCATCAATTTCCGACCAGGTGACGACATCATCATCACCGTCGGAGATCGCGGTGTCGGACCGGCTCGTGCGGACCCGACCGATGGGTGAATTGACGTCATCGAAGAGTTCCCTTGCTCGGGGACGATGGCGCGGCCGACGTCCAGTCGTTGGTGTCACACGTGAGCGGATGTGGCTCACCGGTGAGTTTCGAGAGAGCTTGGGCGACTTCCTCGATACCAGCGCGGGTGTAGATGTCGGTGACTGTTCCGCTGGCGCCGGTGTGCCCGGCGTATGCGAAAGCGACGGCTTTGCCGTAGTTGCGCTCCACCCAGGTCAGCGTCGTATGTCGCAGCCAATGCGCCGTGATTCCGTGCGTTTCCACCACTGGAAGGTGCTGTCGCAGACGGCGCCACAAATAGTCGTAGCGGCGGGGTTGGATCGGTCGTCCATTGCGGTATCGCAGCAATGGCTCCGCGACGGATGCGCCACGTTCTCGGGCATGGCGGAGCAAGCCCGCCATCAGCGTGGGAGTCACCGGTTGCCAGCGTTCGGTTCCCCCCTTCTCATGCAGCAGAATCACGCATTGCGTCGCGTCGAGGTCCTGAACGCGCAGATGGATAGCGCCGCCTTGCCGACATGCCGTTTCCAAGTGCAACCGCAGCACCAGCGTGTCGAGCTCGGGGTCGTTGCCCGTTGTCGAGGCGACCCTGATGATGTCGGCCAGTACCTGCTCCGGCAGCGCGCGGCGGGTGGACGGCACCTGGCGGGGTTTCACCAGTCGGGCTGCCGGGCTTGTCCCAGGCCGTATATATCCGTCGTACTCTGCCTGCCGGTAGAGGTAGCGCAGTGCCGCGACGGCCATGCGGCCGGTCTGGCGTCCTTCGCGGCTGTTGCGGCGGCGCTGGCGAGATACTTTGAAATGTTCTACGACGGCCTGCAATTCGGTGACCGTGGGCTCGTCGATCCGCCGGTCGGCCCATCCGGACATGTCCAGAAGCTTGGTCCAGTAGACGTTGTAGGCGTAGCGGGTGTTTCCGGCCGGCATGGCGGTGTAGACCGCGCGGATGTAGGCGGCGAAGGTGGGAACAGACGTCCTGGACCCGGCGGCCATGTCCTGAAGGTCTCGCGCGGTGAGATCGAGCCGCTCCAGCAGCAGCGCCGCGGCTTCGAGATTCGCCTGGCGGGTCGTGTGATCGGTCATCGCAGCTCACCACCCGACGCGTCAATGATGCGGCGCTGCGCCATGTCGTGCAGAGCCCTCGGTGAGAACAGAACGAGGATTCCGCAGGCAGGGGCGGGGGCCAACAGGACTCGATCGCCGGACCGGATGCCGGTCGCGTGACGCAGTTCGGCGGGCAGTCGCAAGCACCGCTGCACCGTGATCCGCGCCGCGCCGTCGAGGTTCAGAGACAGGAAAGCGAGGTCGTCGCGGACAGACCAACCGAGGCGGTCGCCGGGATGCCAGCCCATGGAATCGACCAACTCCTGGTCGTTGATGCGCCCGGCGGTGTCCACGGGTCGCAGCCGGTAACTCGTGGCCTCAGGCAGCGGGCTGTGCAGCGTCGGCAGCGGCATCGCGGGGCAGGTACTGGGTTCGGTGTCAGCTCGCTCGACGCGATCGCCGGCGGGCAGCGCAGCGATCGTAGGTGCGAGCGGGCGGCCGGTCACCATGCGCATCCTCCTCGCCGTAACTCCTGCGGACGAGGATGCGCGGGCAGGTCGGGGTCAGGCCGCCGTTTTAGCACCCTGGAGGGGGTGAGCTCGCCCCAAGAACGTGTCTGAATCGACGTTCATCACGTGCAGGTTCTTCACGTCCAGTGCGTAGCCGAGCGCACCCGCGACGAACAGACCGCCGCGCGCAATCGAGAGGATCAGATCCGGTTCGAACCCGTCCTTGGCGATCTCGGTCGCCAGCTCGCGGCTCGCCGTCCCGAACAGTTCCCAGGTCAGCACTTCCCGATCCGCCATGGATCCTCCATCTCCCTCGCTACCGCTGGCCCTAGAGCATACGACCAGCTACAGGGTGTTCCCCAGCGCATGGACGGCATTCATCCGGGAATTAAGGTGGTCGGGTGCGGATCTTTCTGGCCGGTGCGACCGGCGTCATCGGAATTCGGTTGCTGCCCTTGTTGATCGAGGCCGGACACGAGGTGGCGGGGATGACCCGGTCGGCGGCCAAGGTCGATCAGGTGCGCGCCGTCGGTGCGGAACCCATCGTCTGCGATGCGTACGACCTCGACGCGCTCACCGCCGCGGTCGTCGCCTTCGGTCCCGACCTGGTGATGCACCAGCTCACCGACCTGCCCGACGATGCGGCGCTGCTGCCGGAACTCGCCGGTGCGAATGCGCGCATCCGGGACGAAGGCACCCGCAATCTGATCGCCGCCGCCGAGGCCGCGGGCGCGAAACGCTTTCTCGCTCAGAGCATCGCGTGGGAGCCGCCCGCCGGTCGCGGCGCGGTGATCGAGGCACACGAGGCCGCGGTGCTCGATATCGGCGGTGTGGTCGTGAAGTACGGCCAATTCTATGGTCCGGGCACGTATTACGAAGCCGAGCTGCCCGGCCATCCGCGCGTGCACGTGGATGATGCTGCCGCGCGGACGGTTTCGCTGGTGGATGCGCCGAGCGGCATCGTGGTTATCGCGGATTCCGCCTGAGCCGTGGCGCGAGCGTGCGACGACAGGCGGTCGCGGGTCGTAGCCGTGCCGGTCGGTTTGGAATACGGTGGCACATGGCCGATCGCCCGGATCCGCTCACACCCACCGAAGGAGACTCGCTTGCGCAACACGCTGCTCGTCACATCCGTACTCGGTGCCGCACTGGTGGCGATGCTGCCCGTTGGCGCGGCGGGTGCTCAGGCACCCGGCGACGGTCCGCTGAAGGTGCAGGCGACCACCGGCACCGATCAGATACCGGTCACGGGCGCCACAGTCGGCATCACCACGTGCTCCGCCGGACCGGTGCTGGCAACCTTGACGACCGGCCGCGACGGAACGGTGACGCAGAACTTCCCGAACGGCTGCTACCAGGCGCAGGTCACCTCCGTTCCCTCCGGCTGCGAGCTGGCGAGCATCGCCTACGTTCAGGTCGACGTGGCACCCGGCACGGCACCGGTCGCAAGCTTCCAATTCCGCTGCGCGTAAACTGATTTCGACTCAGGCTCCAGGGCGCGGTCGACGGCCGCAGCAACTCCGTCGCGATGCGGCCCGGGGAGGCTGCGGCCCGCGCTGCCGAGAGGCTGGCCGCGCAGTGCCGCGCCCCGGTAGCGGCGACACAGCCCGCATGAGCGGTGTGCGGCTACGACACAGGGTGTGCACTGTCCAAGGCACGGCGAGCGTAGGCGCGCACGTCCGCGTCGGTGTCATCGATCGCCAGCTTCAGCGCATCGTGCGCCGCCCCGTTCTGTGGCCAGGCGGCCAGTGACAATACCGCCGCCTTGCGCACGTCGAGGTGTGGATCGCGCAGGGCATCCGACAGCGGGGTGATCGCGAAATCTGGGTTCGTGCCCGCGAGGCCACGGGCCGCGCCGACCCGGACCTGCCATGCGGAGTGTCCGAGCGCATCGGCGAGAAGTTTTGCATCATCCGGTACGACAATGAGATTGGCGAAGGCTGCCAGGGCGGCGGCGCGCACGAGCGGATCCGGATCCTCGGCGAGTTCGCGTGCGGTGCTCGCGCCGTGGCCGCCGATCGTCGACAATCCGTGCGCGACGGCGATGCGGACCTCACGGTTCTCATCGCTGGCCGCCGCGGAGACGGCCTGCCGGTCATCGAGTGATACCAGCGCTCGCACCGCTTCGATGCGCACCCGGTGATCCGAATCGGTCAGTGCCGCGACGAATTGCGCGGTCGATCCGGATCGCCGGGCGCGCAGCAGATCGACGACGGTCGCGCGGACCACCGGATCGGGGGAGTCGAGTCGGTCGGCGAGGCCGTGCCAATCGGGCAGTACCTCCACGAGTTCGCGCAGACTCGCCGCGGCGGCCGCGCGGACAGATGCCGCGGTGTCATCGAGTGCGCCGATGAGAATCGGTGCGAATCCCTCGGGGGTGTTCTCGGTCAGCACCGAAAGCGCCGCCACTCGAACACCCGCCTCCGGATCGGTGAGGTAGGACGAAATGTCTTGCACCGTAGGCGAATCCAAGGCGAGCAGGGTGACGAGCCGGGGCGAGGGCGGTGTCGTCGAGGTGCGGACGGTGCGTGGTGCGTCGGTCGGTGCGCGGCCACCGATGAGATCCGGTTGCCGAACCGGGACGACAGTCGAATCGGCCGAGGGTAAGTCGTCGAGTCCGGGCACCGGAACCAGGTACGGCGCCACCGGGCGCTTGAGGAATTCCATCGCCCCGTCGGAGTTCTTGTGCAGGTTCAGGTGATAGCGCCACTCGTTGTCATCGCGCTGCGGCAGATCGGCGCGCTCATGGTAGAGCCCCCAGCGGGATTCGGTCCGGGTCAGCGAGCTGCGTGCCGCCATTTCGGCGCAGTCGCGGATGAAGGAGACCTCGACTGCGCGCATGAGCTCATGCGGTGTGCGTGCGCCGATTTCGGCGATCTCACCGCGCATCCGCTCGAAGGTCTCGACCGCGATGGACAGTTTCGCGGCCGTTTTCGGCGGCGCCACATAGTCGTTGACGAATCGGCGCAGCTTGTACTCGACCTGGGGCTGGGGCGGGCCGTCCGGCTGCCGCAGCGGTCGATAGATCAACTCGTGCGCCGCGGCCAGCTGGGATTCCGGAAGGTCGCCCGGGGCATCGACGTCGGACAACGTGGATGCGGCATGCCCACCTGCCAGGTCACCGAAGACGAATGCCCCGATCATGTAGTTGTGGGGTACGCAGGCCAGATCGCCCGCCGCGTAGAGCCCGGGAACAGTGGTACGCGCATGCTCGTCGACCCAGACGCCGGATGCGGAATGTCCACCACACAAACCGATTTCGGAGATGTGCATTTCGATATCGTGGGTGCGGTAGTCGTGGCCGCGATTGGCGTGGAAGGTGCCACGGGTCGGACGTTCGGTGGTGTGCAGAATACCTTCGAGCGTCGACAGGGTCTCGTCGGGCAGATGCGACACCTTGAGATAGATGGGTCCGCGGGCGGATTCGATCTCACGCTTGACTTCCGACATCATCTGCCCCGACCAATAGTCGGAGTCGACGAAACGCTCGCCGTGCGCGTTCACCTGGTACCCGCCGAACGGATTGGCGACATAGGCGCAGGCCGGACCGTTGTAATCCTTGATCAGCGGATTGATCTGGAAGCATTCGATACCGCTGAGCTCCGCGCCCGCGTGATAGGCCATCGAATACCCGTCGCCCGCGTTGGTGGGATTCTCGTAGGTACCGTACAGATAGCCCGATGCGGGCAGCCCCAATCGGCCGGACGGTCCGGTCGCCAGGATCACCGCCTTCGCGCCGACCGCCACGAATTCGCCGGTGCGCGTATGCAATGCGGCGGCGCCGACCGCGCGGCCCGCGTCGGTGAGCACCCGCACCGGCATGAGCCGGTTCTCGATGCGGATCCGCTCGCGCATCTTGCGTTGGCGCAGTACGCGATACAGCGCCTTCTTCACATCTTTGCCCTCGGGCATCGGCAGCACATAGGACCCGGACCGGTGCACCCGGCGCACCGCGTACTCGCCGTACTCGTCCTTCTCGAATTTCACGCCGTAGCGCTCGAGTCGCTGCACCATGGCGAAGCCGCGGGTGGCAGTCTGATAGATGGTGCGCTGGTTGACGATTCCGTCATTGGCCCTGGTGATCTCGGCAACGTAGTCCTGCGGTTCGGCCTTGCCCGGAATCACCGCATTGTTCACCCCGTCCATGCCCATGGCGAGTGCGCCGGAGTGCCGCACATGCGCCTTCTCCAGCAGCAGCACATCGGCGCCCGCCTCGGCGGCGGTCAGCGCGGCCATGGTCCCCGCGGTGCCGCCGCCTATGACGAGCACATCGCAGTCGAGCCGGATCCGGTCGGATAGCTCGGGAATGTTCACAGCTTCTCCAAGATTTCGGCGTGCACGGACCGGCGGTCCACCGATGTACGCGGCTCGGGTACATCGATAAGGCCGCGCAGCGCACCGTCGCCCAGCACCGCGATGCGGTCGCCGAGCAGTAGTGCCTCGTCCAGGTCGTGGGTGACGAATACGATGGTGGTCGGATGGGCGCGCCAGGTGTCGATCAGCAAGCGCTGCATGGTCGCCCGGGTCTGGGTGTCGAGTGCGCCGAACGGCTCGTCCATCAGCACCGCGCGCGGCGACCCGGCGAGGCTGCGCGCCAACTGAACTCGCTGCCGCATGCCGCCGGAGAGATCACGCGGAAGATAGTCGGCATAGCCGGTGAGTCCGACCTCGTCCACCCAATGCCGGGCGTTCGCCTTGCGTTCGGTCCGTGACACCTTGCGCAATTGCAGTGCGAGCTCGATGTTCTGGCGCACGGTGCGCCAGGGCAGCAGCGCATCGTCCTGGAAGACCAGGGCACGATCGGCGGACGGTCCGGTCACCGCAATGCCGTCGGCGCGGATCACACCCCGGTCCGGCTTGCGCAGTCCGGCGATCGCGCGCAGCAGCGTCGATTTGCCGCAGCCGGATTTGCCGACCACGACCAGGATCTCGCCGGGGGTGATGGCCAGCTCGAGGTCGTCGAGCACCGGCTTGCCGCTGTAGGCGATGCGAATTCCGTCCAGGCTCAACCGCATTCCGGTTGCTGTCGCGGTGGCGGGTGCGGTTGTCGCGGTCATTCGGTGACCTCCCTCGGCAGCCAGCGGGTGATCCGGCGTCCGGCCAGTTCCACGATTCCGGAGGTGCCGAAGCCGAGGATGCCGATGGTGATCATGCCGACGAATACCGCCGGATAGTCGACGATGGTGTAGGCCTGCCACGTCCGGTAGCCGATGCCGAGCCGCCCGGAGATCATCTCGGCCGAGATCAGACAGATCCATGCCACGCCCATGCCCACCGACAGACCGCTGAACACGCCGGGCAGGATGCCCGGAAGTACCACCCGCACCAGGACATCGGTGCGCGAGGCGCCCAGCGTGCGCAGCGCGTCCTCCCAGATGGTCGGCAGCGCACGCACCGCGTGCCTGGTGCTGACGAGCACCGGGAACAGCGACGCCATGAACGTGATGAAGACGATGCCCGACTCGTCGCTCGGGAACAGCAGGATCGCCACCGGCACCAACGCGATGGCCGGGATCGGCCGCGCCAGTTCGGTGAGCGGTCCGAGCACGGCGGCGAAGAGTCCGGAGCGGCCGAGACCGATGCCCGCGACCACGCCGACCACTGCCGCGAGCCCGAATCCGGTGAGAATCCGGATCAGCGATTGCGCGACATCGACGTAGAACTGATCCGATTGCAGCTGCTTGCCGAATTCGCGAACGATCTCGGTGACCGTCGGAAGCGTGTCGAAGCGCAGCCACCACCGCACATTATTGGCGGTGAGCAGTTGCCACAGTCCGATCGCGGTCGCGACCGACGCTACCTGGAGCACACGAGTGCGCCACACGGAACTCCCGCGGGCCGCGACGGTCTCCTCGCGATCGGCCACGGTGGGGCCGACCAGGGCCGCGGTGCGCTCGCCCGTCGTGCGGCCACCACCGGTCGACGTATCGCTGCGCGATGCCGTCATCGTCGGACTTCCGTGACGGCCTGGTCGTAGGAGATCGCGGTCGCGGTGGGGTGTGCCTGCCGGTAGCGCTGCGCGGCAGCGGGTGTGGTGAACGGCAGGAAGCTGTCGCCATCGCGTAACCACACCGCCTTATCGGCGAACCAGCGGGTGCCGAGTTCGGCATCGGGCACATAGGCGGCGCGGATGAGCTTGCCCTGCGCCTTGGCCGCCTGGACCGCGCGCAGCAGGCAGGTCGGATCCGCGGCGGGCTGCGGGCGCTCGGTACCGTCGAGCCACAGCTCACCGGCCTGCGCCGAATTGTTCACGGCCCGCCCGCAGATCGGGTCGGTGCCGGTGACGCGGCTCGGGTTGGCGGTGTTCGCCACCGCCTGGTCGTAGTCGCCTGCGCCGTTCTCTGCGAAGGCTGTGCGCAGTGGCGCGGGATCGACGAATTTGTCGATATCGAGTTCGGCGAAGTCGCCGATCGACTTCAGGTACTGCACATCGCCTTTGAACGCATCGATCAAACTCGGCTTCAGTGTGGTGTCGAAAGACGTTCCGCCCGGGCCGTTGTAGAGGTACACGACTTCCTGCGGCAACCCCGAACCGTCGGCGACGATCTTGGCGGCCTCGAACGGCTTGTCGTTCAAGAACTTGGTGGCATCGAGCTGGGCGGCGAGAAAGGCCCGCAGTACCTCGGGATGATCGGCGGTGTAGGAGCGCCGCGCAACCACGCCGTGGAAGGTGGGCACACCCAATTCGGCACCGTCGTAGAGCAGTTTCGCCTTGTTCTGGAAGACCAGCAGTCCGGGCCACGCCACGAACTGCGCGAGCGCGCCGACCTGATGCGATTCCAATGCGGTGGCCCCGACCTGCGGCTGCTGGTTGAGCACCTCGACGCCCTTGGCCGGATCGACACCCGCGCGGGAGAGCGCCTGCACCAGGGTGCCGTGTCCCGCCGAGCCGACGCTGGCCGAAATCTTCTGCCCGGCCAGGTCGCTGATCGCGTTCGCCGTCGAATCCTGGGGCACCACAACCATATTGAGTGCGCCCTTCGGGTTGTATCCGGTCACCGATACCAGCGCCGTTTTCGCCCGGTCATTGGCCTGTGTGCGAGATCCGTTGATCAGCAACGGATAATCGCCCATCGAGCCGATATCGATCTTTTCGGCGAGCATCTGCGCGGTGATCGGCGCGCCGGTGTCGTAGTCCTGCCACTCCACCTGGTACTTGGCGCCGCCGCTGTCGGTGATCTGCTGTAGGCGCTGCTCCAGATAGCCCTGGGCCTTCAGTAGAGTGCCCGCGGTGACGGTGTTGATGGTCTTGGACTGGTAGCCGACGACCACCTTGACGGTTCCGGCGGGGGTGTTGTCCGAACTCTGCAGCGAGCAGCCCGCCGCGGCCAGTGCGACGGCGAGGAGCAGGGGAGCGAGGCGTTTCTTCATGGGAGACTTCCGGATTCGATGCAGATGTTTCAGCGGAGCAGATAGGGCATATTGACGGTGACGGCACCGGTGGGACACCGGGCCGCGCACGGGCCGCAGTACCAGCACTCGTCGACGTGCATGAAGGCCTTACCGTTGTCCGGGTTGATGGCCAGCGAGTCGAGCGGGCAGATCTCCACGCACAGCGTGCAGCCCTGGATGCACAGGGATTCGTCGATGGTCACCGGAATATCGGTGCGTTGGTTCGCCAGTGCCATCAGATGACCTTCCATTCGGATGTGCCGCGGATCAGACTGCCGCGCATAGTGATTCGATCTCCGCGCATGCGGATGTACTCCAGATCCACCGGTCGGCCGTCGTCGAGACGGGTGAGCCGTTCGAGCATCAGCAGCGCGGCGCCCTCGGGCGCTTCCAGGGTGGCGGCGGTGTGTGCGTCGGCGGTGATCGCTTCCAGCGCAAGGTCGGCCGAGCCCAGCGGCCCGCCGCTGATCTGTTCGATGAGCACGAAGATGTCGTTGGTCTCGAGATCGTGCCCGAGGACCTCGGTGCCGATATCGGGTGCGAGATAGGTGAGATCCAGGCTCAGCGGCAGATCCGCGAGATAGCGCAGTCGCTCGATATAGACCACGCGCTCTCCGGGATTCAGCCCCAGTTTGCGCGCCACGGCGGGTGGCGCGGTGATATGCATCGCCGCGCGCACCTCGTTGCGCACCGTGCCGTGGCCCTTCAGCGTCTCCTGCAGTCCGAGTAGCGCGTCCAGCCCGTGGTCGTATTTGCGCCGGGCGACCCGGGTGCCCACCTTCGGCACCCGATCGATCAGACCTTCGTCCTTGAGCAGTGCGAGCGCGTCCCGCACGGTATTGCGGGACGCGTCGTATTCCGCGACGAGCTGCTGTTCACTCGGCAGCGCCTCGTCGAATGCCCCCGCATGGATCTGATGACGCAGCACGTCGGCTATCCGGCGCGCCTGGTCGGCCCGCAACCGTCGCACGGGCGTCGCCTCGGCTCCCACCTCCGCCGCCTTTCTCTCGCTGACCTGCATGGACAGCGACGATAGTTGGCTGGCGAGCACTCGAGACCCGCCGTGCGGGCCGGGCAAATCAAGGGATGTTATTCCGCCGCCTGCCACCGGCCCTGACCTGGGCAGATGGATCCCGGAGTGGCGATTGCGCCACCCTGTTCACGGTCGGTGAGTTTTGATCACGCAGATTCGAATGACGGGTCGGCGAGGGCGGTGCGGAACAATGCCTCGGTCTCGACGATCGCCTCCACCAGGGCCGTTGGCTCCGGGCGCAGTCCGGCCACGATCGTGTCGACACCACGCAGCCCCGCCCGCCGCAGCAGACGCTTCTCATTGGTGGTCCATTCGCCGCGCGCCGCCAGCACCGCGTGCGCGGTCTGCATCGCCACGGTGGCCAGGGCGCCCGTGACCTCGGTGACCTGGCCACGTGGGATATGAGCACCCCGGGCGTATCGCAGCGTGAGTGCGGCCCGGTTGCGCCATACCGGCGGGGATGGCACCCGGGTGACCGTCATCGTCATCGCTCGGGGATTATCCGGATGCTCGGCTGGTGCGGCATCACTCCGGCGGGGGAGTCGAAATCCCCGCTGGGGGTGATGTTCTCATGGGGTCGCATCCCTACCATGGCGGGCGTGGCTGTTGTTGCCGGTGTTGTTCGCGGTCGCGCTCTGCTGGTCGCGGGGGTGTGTGCGTTATTGGTGTCGTTCGGGATGGGTTCGGCGTTCGCCGATTCGTCCGCGTCGGGTGCGGATATTTCGGTCGCACAATCGCTCGGTGATCGAGAGCTCACGATCGTATTGCGCCGGGTGACCAGCGTGCCGGGGCCGTTGCGCGTGGATGTGGTCACCCACGCCGGTACCGCCGCCGGGCGGCTCACCCTCGCGGTGCGGCCGACGGGTGCGACGACACGATCGACACTGCCCGCGCCGGGCGCGCCCACCGCCGAGGCGGTCGTCGACCTCGGCGCCGCTCCCGGAATGTATTCGGCCACCGTGCCCATGGATCGGGCCGGGCCGTGGGAATTGGCCGTCGGCGATGGTGCGCGGGTGGCGCGGATTCCCTTCGTCGTGCCCGCGCAGGTGACCTCGCCACCCGAACGTCTGGTCTATGGCGGGTTTCTGGTCGCGGGTGTGCTGCTGCCCGTCGCATTGGTGCTCGCGATTCGTGCTCGGCGTAGCGGGTGGGCGCTGCTTCCGGCCGCCGGGATGGTGGCCGGGGTCGCGGTATCGGTGACCGCGGCATTGCTGTCGTCCTCGCTGCCGCTACCTCCGCAACCAGGCGGGCAGCTCGATCCGACGGTGGACAATGTCAGTGATCCTTACGCCCTGAATCAGCCATTGATATCGGATTTCTCGCGGCCGCCGGTCCTGCTCACCGTTGCGGGTGGGCCCGTAAATGCCGGGCGGCCAGGCGATCTCGACTTGGTGCTGATCGACGCCGCCACCGGTGCGCCGGTCGATGATCTGCTCGTACATGACAGTGCGCTGATGCATCTGCTCGTGGTGGGACCGACCGGGCAACTGGCGCATCTGCATCCGATTCGGATCGGACCCGGTCGCTACCAGGTTCATTTGGGGTCGCCGGAGGCCGGGCGATACGCGCTGTCCGCGGAGTTGGCGCGGCGCGGTGGTGGCGTGCAGATGGTCCGCGCGGCAAGCGGTTTCACAGTTCTGCCCGGTGCCGGGGCACCGCAATCATCCAGCGCCCCGGTGCATCTCGGTAGCGGTGACAAGAACACCGCGACCGTCATCGATGGAAATCCGGTCACCATCAGGACGACCACGCCGGTGGCCGGCGCGCCGACCACCATTACCGCCGAGTTCGGCGACGCTGCCGACCTACAGCCGTGGCTCGGCATGGTCGGGCACATGATCATGGCGGGTCCACTGCCAGCGGCCGCGGATATCGCCGCGGCCGTGCAGGACTCACCCATCTGGGGGCACGCGCATTCGATGGGCGCGACCTCGATGCAGGGCATGCCGGGTATGGATATGCCGGGTATGGATATGACCGAGCCCGCTGCGAGCCGGGGCACCATGCTCATGCCGCCCGTCAATGGCGAAAGCGCACCCGACGAGACGGTCGCCGCGTACGGACCCGACGTTCCCTTCACCTACACCTTCCCGCTCGCGGGCCGGTATCGACTCTGGATCCAGGTCGAAAGGCGCTATACCGTGCTCACGGTCCCGGTCATCCTCGATGTCGCGACGGGAGCACAGTCATGAGCGTGACCGAATCCGCCGCCCGGACCACCGATCGCCGGGTGCTCCTGGCAGGGGGAGCGGCGCTGGTCATCGTGATCGCCGCCATCGCCTGGCTGCTCTGGCCGAGCCAGTCCGGCCCGCTCGTGCTGAAATCCGGTACCCCGCACCATCTCGTCACGGTCACCATCGACAGCCTTCGAATCGGCAGCACCGATATCGACATCGCCGTCACCGACCGCACCGGCGTTACGAAAGATCATGCCGCAGTGCGGATTCAGGTGAACCAGCCGCTGATGGGCTACGCGGGGCAGTCCGTCACGGCAGTGGCCGCAGGCCCAGGACGTTTCCACGCCGTTGCGGTGCCACTGATGATGACCGGCCCGTGGGAACTTCGGCTTTCGATCGACGACCACGACGGCGTCGACGAACTCACGGTACCGCTCTGGGTCGGTGGCTGAGAACACGTGCAGGACAGGAAGAACGTCGGAGTACGAGAGATGAGGACCGCTATGAGCACGTCAGCACCACCCGATGCGACCGCAGCCGATGCCGGACCGGCAGCCTCCGATAACGGCATCGCCGCCCGGATCGGCGCTTGGGTCGTTTTAGTCGGCACCGCAGTTACTTTGGTCGGTCTCAGCTGGGATATCCAGTGGCACGACGAAGTCGGACCCGACACCTTCTTCACCCTGCCGCATCTACTCCTGTACTCCGGTAGCGCCATATCCGGATTCGCCAGCCTCGCTATGGTGCTCATCGCCACCGCGGCCCAACGTGCCGGTCGGCCCGTGCCGATACTCGGCGGCACCCCCATCCGGGTCTTCGGCAGTAACCTCACCGCACCGCTCGGCTATATGATCGCCGGTGCTGGCGCCGCTTTGTTCCTGCTGTACGGCCTGCTCGATCTGGAATGGCATTCGATCTACGGCTTCGACGCGGTACTCAACACCCCGTCACACGTGGCGCTGTTCCTGTCGATCTCGCTCACCATGATCGGCAGCATCATCGTCTTCGCGGCCCACCGCGACCACCGCTCGGGTCGGATCGGCATCGTCCTCGCGATTCCGATCCTGATCACCTTCGCGCCGATTACCACCAACGCATTGAACAACCTCGACCTGCCCGCCGATCCGACGATCCTCGGCATCGTGCTGTTCGGACCGATGTTGCTCATCCTCGGCGCGGCGCTGCTGGCTCGTGCGGGCGCCGCCATTGCGATTGCCGTCGCACTCGGCGCGATGCAGGCGATGCTGTGGTGGTTCTCGCCCTGGGCCGCGCACACCTACGCGTCGGCGATCGGTCTGCCGCTGCGTGACGGTCTCACGGGGCGGGCGCCGGCCCTGCCGGCCATGATGCCGATGTTCCTGATTGTCGCGGCCGCCGCAGTCGAGGCGCTGTTCTGGTTGGCCCACAACCGTGGTTTCGACGCCAGGAAGATCGTGTTGGCGGCCGGTGTCGTGACCGGCGTGATCGTCGGTGTGACCTTTCCGCTCCAGCTGGACCTCACCCATGCCACGAGGCACATCGCATTCGGCGACATCGTGACGATCACGCTCCTCGGCATTCCGCTGGGTCTGCTCGCCGGATTCCTGGGCGGCCGGTTCACCACCATGCTGCCCGCAGTGCGGGAGGCGTGATGCCCGTACTGCGCAGACTCGTCGTCACCGTACTGACGACGATCACCCTGTCCCTGATCGCGATCGCCCCCGCGTCCGCCTACGCGCCGGTCGAGATCGTGCATACCGAGCGCGTGCAGGCGGGTCCGTACGGCGTCACCGTCGGGTTCTCCAGCTGGCCCATCCGCGCGATGAAATCGCTGGACCTCACCTTCATGCCCGACGGCGGTATCGCCGATAAGTCCGGGACGCTGCGGTTGACCGGACCCGCGGTCAGACCAGGCCGCCGCGCGACGCCGCTGGTCCGCCATCCCCGCAAACGCGACTCCTGGGGTCTGGATGTCAAGGCCTTCGACGCCCCGGGCACCTACACCTTTACCTTCGTGATCGACGGTCCGCTCGGACACGGCGAAGGGACCCTCGGCAATGTGACGGTCCTCGACCAACCCGGACCGCCCCTGCCACTGAGCTGGACGATCGGCACCCTGCCCTTGCTCGGCCTGGTCATATTCCTCGCGGTGGCCTGGCGCCGCACCCGGCCCGGCCACCGACCACTGATCGTCTGAGCCAACGAACGTGCCGCAGTCCGATCACGCGCACCGAGCGGATCAGAACCACGCGTCGTGCATATCCAGCGTGGTTCGGTCCATCAGCTCCAGCAGATCCAATTGCGGTGCCGTCCTCGGCAATTCGTAGCGGAAGAAGTAGCGGGCCGCCGCGCGCTTGCCGTCGTAGAAATCGCCCTGCTTGTCGTGTGCGGCCAGCGCCTGCTCGAGCCAGATCCACGCGACCACCACATGGCCGAATGCCTCCAGGTAGATACTCGAATTCGCCATCGCGGCGGCGATATCACCGGAAGCGAACATCCAGCCGGTGACGGTGAGCAGGCGCTGCCAGACCGCATCGAGTTGACCGCCGAATTCGGTCCACTCGCCGCCCGCCTCGGTGGCCGCGAGCACGGTGCGCTCGATCTGTGCGGCCAGCAGCCGCAGGCTCCCCCCGTCGTGCTGGATCACCTTGCGGCCCAAGAGATCCAGACCCTGGATGCCGTGGGTGCCCTCGTGGATGGGGTTCAGCCGGTTGTCGCGGTAGTGCTGTTCGACGTCGTATTCGCGGGTGTAGCCGTAGCCGCCGTGCACCTGGATGGCGAGGCTATTGGCCTCCAGACACCATTGCGATGGCCAGCTCTTGGCCACACCCGTGAGGATTTCCAGTAGCAGGGTGTGGTTGCGTTTCGCGGCCAGATCCGTGGTGGTGCGTTCCAGATCGACGAGCCGGTTGCAGTAGAGCAGCAGACCGAGCGCACCCTCGACATAGGCCTTCTGCGCCAACAACATTCGCCGCACGTCCGGGTGCTCGATGATCGGCACCTGGGGTGCGGACGGGTCCTTGGCGGTGGCCGCGCGACCCTGACGGCGTTCACGGGCGTAGTCCAGCGATTTCAGATATCCGGTGTAGCCCAAGGCTGTTGCGCCGAGCCCGACACCGAGCCGCGCCTCGTTCATCATGTGGAACATGTAGGACAGGCCGCGGTGCGGTTCGCCGACGAGATAACCCACCGCTCCGGCCGCACCGTCCGGAGTGTGCTTGCCCTCGCCGAAGTTCAGCACCGTATTGGTGGTGCCGCGGTATCCCATCTTGTGGTTCAGCCCGGCCAGCACCACATCGTTGCGCGAACCGAGCGAACCATCCGCGGCCACCAGGAATTTCGGCACGATGAACAGCGAGATGCCCTTGGTTCCGGCCGGTCCGCCCGGAATCTTGGCGAGTACGAGGTGCACGATATTGTCGGTCAGCTCGTGATCGCCGCCGGAGATCCACATTTTCGAGCCGAACAGCCGGTAGGTGCCGTTGGCCTGCGGTTCGGCGCGGGTGACGATATCGGCCAGCGATGAACCGGCCTGCGGCTCCGACAGGCACATCGTCCCGGTGAACCTGCCCTCGATCATGGGCTTGACGAAGCGATCGACCTGATCCGGAGTGCCGTGTGCGGCAAGGAGATTGGCATTGCCGACGGTCAGGAAGAGATAGCCCGCGGTGCCGACATTGGCCGCCTGGAACCAGCAGAACCCGGCCGCCTCCAGGGTGGCGGGCAGTTGCAGCCCGCCGATCTGCTCATCCATGGCGGCGCCGATGAGATTCGCCTTGCCGAAGGCCTCGATCGCGGCCTTGACCTCCGGGATGATGGTGACCCGCTCGCCGTCGAAGGTCGGCTCATTGCTGTCATTGCGCTTGTTGTGCGGCGCGAACTGCTGGGTGGCGAGATCCTCGCACAGGTCGAGGAAACCGTCGAAGGTTTCCCGGGAGTGTTCGCTGAACCGCGGCAGCGCCGTCAGCTCCTCGACCCGCAGCCATTCATAGAGCAGGAAATCCAGGTCCCTGCGGGAGATCAATGTCGAGCGCACGGGCACATCCTCTCGCGGTGGCGGAGCACTGGCCCAGACGGGCGTGCTGCTCGTCCGGGTCGATTTGGTACGTTACTACGCATGTGTCGCGAATCGATCCCAGGGCTGGGATGACCACAACCTCCGGTGCCGCTCGTCCGGTCGGCCGTCCTGCCGCCGCCTCCCCGGCGCAGGTGCTGGCCGCGGCGAGTGCCCAGTTCCTCGCGTCCGAGCGGGTCGACGTGCAGGCGATCGCGGCCGAACTGGGTCTGTCGCGGGCGACCATCTACCGGTGGTTCGGTTCCCGGGACGGTCTGCTCGGCGCGGTCATGGTGTCGGAATTCGAGCGGATGGTCGTTGCGGCCCACACCCGCGTCGATGGATCCGGCGCGCCGCGCGTGCTCGCCATGCTCGACCGGGTGGCGCGCTGGATGACGCGCAGCGAGGCATATCGGTATTTCATCGCGACCGAACAGGCCACCGCGGGCCGCATCATCACCACCAGCGACGGACCGGTGCAGCCGAAGGTGGTCGGGGTGGTCGCCGAGATCCTCGATGACGCGATCGAGGACGGTTATCAGAACCGGGTCGATACACCGACTTTCGCCTATGCGCTGGTCCGGCTCATCGAGGCATTCCTGTATCAGGATGCGGTGACGGGCATTCGGGGCGATGTGGATCGGTTGCGTGCGGTGCTGGCCGTGATTCTCGGGCTCGATCCGGATCAGCGCGGCCCATAGGTATTGAGGAACAGCACCGGTCCGCCGCCGAAGTCGCCGCGAGTATCCATCTCCAGGAGCCCGGCCAAAGCCTTTGCGGTGTAGACGGTTTCCAATTCCAGCCCGGTGGTCGCGGCGAGTTTCTTCGCGGCGACAGCCGCCGGAGTTTCATGACCGTAGCCGGGACCGATCCAGTCGCGCACCATCGTCACG
The DNA here is from genome assembly GCF_050946365.1 of Nocardia sp. CA-107356. Lineage (NCBI taxonomy): Bacteria > Bacillati > Actinomycetota > Actinomycetes > Mycobacteriales > Nocardiaceae > Nocardia > Nocardia sp. CA-107356. The sequence continues at coordinate 3,958,393 of NZ_CP191992.1, forward strand.
TCGTCCGCGAGCAGATCGGGCGCGGCGAATTCCGCGCCGCGTGCGCGCAGCACCGCCGCGGCGCTGTTGGCCAGCCCGACGATGCGTCGCGCGTCGAGCGGGAGCGAGTCGTTGACCACGACACCGACGACGCGGGTGCGCAATCCGGCCAGCCGTAGGCCGAGCGCCAAACCCGCGGCCGTGCCACCGGATCCGACGGCGGTCACCAGATGTGCCGGTTCGGGTAGCTCGCCCGCGGCGATCTGCACCGCCAGTTCCAGGGCGCCCTCGACGTAGCCGAGCGTGCCGATCGGCGACGATCCGCCGACGGGCAGCAGGTACGGCGGGGTGCGGCCGTGCATATGCCGCAGCAGCAACCACGGCGCGGCGAGGACGGTGCGCAGCTTGCTGTGTGTGAAATGTAAGGTGGCGCCGGAGTTTTCCAGTCGCCGGAGCTGCGCACGGACGTGGTCGTCCATCGGTTGATCGACCAGCGCCAGTGCGGTGTCGATGCCGAATTCTCTGCCGTAGAGCGCTGTGGCCAGACCCCAGTTGGTGCCGGTGCCACCGAAGGTGAGGACGGTGCGGGCGCCGCGCCGTCGCGCCTCGGGCAACAGCCACTCCAGCTTGCGGATCTTATTGCCACCCCAGCCGCCGGATCCGTACCCGCTGTCGTCCTTGCACCACACGGTGCTGGAGGTGCCGAGATCCAGCGGGCGGACCGGCGTCGGTGCGACACCGAGTCGTGCGAACGGCAACGTGCTGGCCAGTTCGGGGAAGCGCTGGTGGAGCAGGGAATCGGTCATAGTCGGACCATTATCGCGGTTCAGCTCCCTTCGGCGAGCAGCTGGTCGAGGCGCGCCGCGCAGACCTGAGAGAGATCGCCCATGCCGAGCTGGCTGGACATGCGCAGCAGGGGTACGGAAAGTAGGACCGCGCAGAGGATTTCATTGAAACGCAGGTTGCGCACCGGCCAGCCGGTGCGTGCCTCGTATCCGGCGATGGTCTCGGCCCGTGTCGGCGTGCCGGGCAGCCGCGCCCGGCCCTGGAAGTCGCTGCACAGCCAGTCCGTCAGGAGCAGCCAGGCGAGATCGGCCTCGTGATCGCCGAGGTGGGCGATCTCCCAGTCGAGGACGCCGATGACCGAGAGATCGTCGCCGTAGAGGATATTCGACAGGCGGCTATCGCCCCAGCACAGCGTGACATGTTCGGGTTGGTAGCGATTTTCGCGCAACCAGGCGATCGACCGGTCGAAGATCGGCGACGGAGTGGGGCTGGCCCAGTGCACCGCCCGATCCAGATAGTTGACCGCTTGTTCGAGCGGTTCGGTACCGAATCCGGGCATGCGCAGGAACTCCAGGCGCAGTGCGGCCGGATCGAGCCGGTGGACCCGCGTCATGGTGTCGACACAGGACCACCACATCGACGCTCGCTCTTCGGGTGTCGCCTCGAAATACATCCCGGCCTCGTGGTAGGTCGGGACATCGCTCGGTGTCCGGCCGCCGTCGATCCGGTCCATGACGAAATACGGCGTACCGAGCGGATTCGGGTCGGTATCTATCCAGCGCACTGTGGGGACCGGGATATCGGTTGCGGCAAGGCGCCGCATCACCAGGAACTGCCTGCGCAGGTCGTAGTCGGGGAACAGGGCGACCTCAGGCGGGCGGCGAAAGACGAAACCAGCGTGGCCCGGTGCGGTACTCAGCCCTTCGATATCGAAAAGGTAGGTGTCGGAGGCAAAGCCCTGATCGGCGCGCTTCCAGTTCGCGATATTCGCCCGCTCGGCACCCGGGATACGCTGGCGAACAAGGGATTCCAGATGCGCTGGTAGCTCGTCCGGGGTGAGCCGGGTTACGCTCATACCGCTCACCAGCCGGTGTAGCCGTAGCGCGGGTAGCTGCCCATGAACACCATCTCCAGCAGTCCGTGCCCGATCTTGTCGCCCGTCCGCACCTCGCACAGCGTCTCGCTCAGCAGACTGATCGGCCGGACCTGGTCGAGATCGGTAATGTCGACGGTGAATCCATCGCTGAACGACGTACCCCGCCACATCCCCGACGCGTAGCCGCGGTACTCGTTGTAGCCCGCCAAACCGGGCCAGAAACGACAGATCGGACGCACCTCGAGCATCGAGGACGCGCGGTCGGCGCGGTGCACGGTGAAGGTGCCGCCGGAGGCGAGGCGCAGATCCGGTTCGAAGGCGAGATCGTGCTCGACATCGATGATCGGCGTCGAGTCCCGTCCGGTCGCGATCGGATACAGCACCTCGCCCTCGAATTGCCAGCGTGCACCGGTGCTGGTCTCGCGCTGTGCGAAATGCACAAGTTCATCATCGAATTGGAAGATGCCCATGTAGTAGAGGACGCCGTCGGGAACCTCGGAGGGTTGCAGGCTCACGCCCTCGTCGAGGCTGCCGCCGCCGGGGCCGTGCCGCACGCCCCAGGAGTGATCGCGGCCGAACCACCATTGATCGGGGTCGATATCGATGCGCCTGCCATCGATGTCGATCCAGCCGGTGACGGTGCCGTTCTGGTAGTAGCGCCGCGCGTCCTCGCGCACCCGCCCGCGGGAACGATGGAAGGCAGGTGTCTGCTCGTAGGCGGGGAACGTCCCGCGAAAATCCAGCCGCAGGCGCAGGGCGTGATCGTTGTCCGCGAGCGTGGCTCTGGTGCCGAGCAGCGGTTCGGTCACCTCGTAGGCGTACGGGCCGACGTCCCATGCGCCGAGAGTCGACGCGCGATGGTTGTATTCGGTCGACAGACGCACCACCTTCGCCTGTTTGCCGCCGACGGTCACCATGGCATAGGCGTCCATGACATTGCGGTTGGGGAATCGCGCGAGTCCTGTCATCACGCTGATCTCGCCGGACTTGTCGAAGCCGTACATCACCACGCGCTCGGTCCAGCGCAGGTCGCTCTGTCCGACGTGATCGAACGTCGTCGCGAGTTGATGGGACAGCATTTCGTCTTCGGGTACGAGCATTCGGACTCCTTTATCGGGTACCTCACGAATATATTACGTTGTACACCGCAACGTAATTGTTTCGCCGATTCCGCCGGGTACGCTCCGCCCTATGACGTCCACCGATTCCGCGAACCCGAGGTCCGCCGCCGGGCGGCCACGCGATGCGCAGATCGATCGGGCCGTCCTAGACGCGACCAGGGAACTGCTAGCGGAGGTCGGCTATCAGGACACCTCGATCACCGCCGTCGCCCGGCGCGCCAATGTCGGGACCGCACCCATCTACCGACGCTGGCCCGGTAAGGAGGCCCTGATCGAGGACGCCGTCTTCGGCTCCGAAAACCTGTGGCTCCCAGCCGAAACCGACGATCTACATGCCGACCTGATCGAGTGGGTGCGCATCTTTCTGGCCCGCATCGCGGAACCCTCCACTCGCGCCGCGATTCCCGGTCTCATCTCGGCCTATCACAGCGAGCCCGACCGCTACCGCGCCCTGCACGATCGCGCCGACCTACCCGCCCGTCAGGCGCTGACGGCCCGAATTCGCTCGGCCATGCCCGCGGACGCCGATGGAACTGCAACGGCGGACCTGGTTTTCGAAATCCTGGTCGCACGGACATTGTTGCGCGGACTGACACACGGCACCGACGACGCCGAAACCTTCTGCGCCCGAACGGCCGACGCCCTGCTGGCCCTTATTCGGGCCGCCACCTGACCGGGATCGCCCGAATCGCGGCAGGCCCACGAGCGAGGGTTTCGTGCTGGTTGTATCCGGCGATGGCCAAGCGGAGGCCACTATGACCGATGGTGAGCGGCTGTGCGGTCCGGGTACCGCACGACCCGGCGCCGAAGGGGATTGATGTCGAGCCGCGCTCAGTCGGGCTCGAGGAGGCCGTGTTTGCGGGCCACGGCGGCAGCCTCGGTTCGTGTCGCGGTACCGAGCTTGGTGAGGATTCGCGATACGTGCACGCCTGCGGTATTGCCGCTGATGAACAGTTCGGCCGCGATCTGACGATTGGTCAAACCCCGTGCGACCAGACGCAATACGTCCGTCTCACGTGCTGTCAGGCCGAAGGTTCTCGGCGGTGCCGCTGCTGGCTCCTGGGGACTCACCCGGAGTGCGACCCCGGCACGCTCGGCCAATTGCCCCGCTGCCTCGGTCAATGGTGTCGCGCCCAATTCCATCGCCAGTTCGGCGGCCTCGCGAAGGCGTTCTCGTACTGCGGAGCGATTGCCCACGGCCAGTTCGGCTTCGGCGCAGCCGAGGAGGCTGCGGGCCAGATCGTAGGTCTGGCCGATGGTGCGCCAAGCCGATACTGCTGCGTGCCAGGTGGCGGGATCGCTGCTCCGAGTGGCAGTGAAGACGGCGCGGTAGGCCGTATCTACCGCGCTGGTGATCGGCAATCGGTCGGCGGTCGACGCGAGATCCGGTGTCGTGTCCTCGATCCGGGCCGCGGCCGCGAGCAGCGGCCACACCTCATGGTGATGGGTGGCGAGGTCATCGGCCGCCAGTGCCTCGGTGATTACCTCACTCGCACAGCGGGAGTCTCCGACCGCGAACGCGATATCGGTACGCACAGTGTGTAATTGGAGCTGGTACTGGCGTGCCCAGCGTCCGTCGCTCAATAGCGCCGCGGCGGCATCGGCGCTGCTCGTTGCCGCCGCCGAAGAGCCCTGGGCCAGGGCGATTCTCGCGTGGCAGAGCAGTAGTGCGGCCTTGCTCAGCGGCGGCACTTGCCCGGTGAGCGATTCGTCGATGAGATCGAGCGCCTCGGGCCAGCGGCCCAGAGCGGTCAACGCCTGGGCCCATTTCACCAGCAGGATGGGCCCGGCCTCGGCGAAACGGAAGGTTTCGTGGGCCGCCCGCAACCCCTGCTGGATCGCCTCGATTGCCGCATGGTGCTGGCCCGCCGCGACCAGCGCCGCCGACTCCCACAGCACCACGGTCAACAGCGTCCGTGGATCGGCGGTTGCGGCATGGGCCCGTTCGAAATACCTAACGGCGGAACCATTCTGGGCGACCGCCGCCAAACCTTGATAGGCGTAGCCGCGCGCCGCCAGCGAGGGCGTGCCGGTCTGTTCGGCCATCGCGACGACGGCGCGGGCGGCGCGCGCGGCCCCGTCCGCGTCGCCGCTGAAGACGCGTGCTGCCGCGAGTTCGCTGAGCACTTCACCACGCAGGACGGTCGGCGGCTGCTCGGGCAACAACTCCAGTGCCCGGTCGAGATCGCAGACGGATCCGGCGCTGCTCTGATTCTTCAGCCCCGCGCGGTAGTAGTACAGGCGGGCAGCACGCTCTGGTGCGGTCGTTGCATCCAGCAGTTTCAGCGCCTCGTCGGCCGCCGCGACGCCACGCTCGACGATGCCACCGAGATGGCAGGCCTCGACAACGCGTTCCAGCACGGCGAGGCGATCGGCCTCGACCAGGATCGCCGCGTCGGGCACTCGATCCCATAGTGCCAGCACCCGGTCCAGATGCCGCAGGCGTTCGCGCTGTGCCCCCTCGGATTCCGCGCTCGTGGCGGCACCCCAGGATGCCGTGAGCGCGCGTGGCAGATCGCCCGCGGCATGCGCGTGGTAGGCCAGCTCGCCGGTCCGCCAGTCGCCCGACCGCGTCGTATCATCGGCGATCAAAGCCTCAGAAAGTCTGGTATGTAAGCGCTTTCGTTCGATAGGCAGTAGGTCGTCGTAGACGGCATCGCGAATCAGGCTGTGTCGGAACTCGTAGCCGGCATCGGTGGCGAGTAGCAGCTGCTGTTCGGTCAACTGGCGCAGCGCCAGGTCCAGCGCATCATCGGTCAGGTCCGTTGCGGATTCCAGTAACCCACCACGCACCGGCGAACCCGCGGCGGCAGCAAGTCGCAAGAGTGCCTTGGCGTTTTCGGACAGACCGGATTGATAGCCGAGCAGCAGTTCGGACAGGTCCGCAGGGGCATCCTCCGGTGCACGGTCGGGATCCTCCTGCAGAGCACGGCCGAGTGCTTCGACGAACAGCGGAATTCCTTTGCTGCGCTGGAAGACTCGTGTGCCGACACCGGGATCCGGCTCGCGGCCGAGCATTGCTGCCAGCTGGCGCCCGACCTCATGTTTGGTCAGCGGCTGCGGAGTCAGCACGCGCACACCGGAATTCCGCCGCAGCCCGGCGACGTGTCGACGAAGCGGCTCCGAATCGGTGGGCCGGTAGGTGCCGATCAGCTGTAGATCGCGCTGGCCGAGATCGGCGACCAGGAAGGCCAGCAGCTCCCGGCTCGAATCGTCGGCCCAGTGCAGGTCCTCCAGGACGAGCACCACCGGACGTACGAGTGCCAGTTGTTCCAGCACCGTGAGGATCTCGCCGAACAACCGGATCCGATCCGACTCGGGCTCCGCCGATCCGGCCCGCACCGCCAGTTCGGGCAGCCAGCGCGATAGCGCCGGGCGCGGGACCGGGAGCAGCGCGGCCAGCTCCGCCACGCCGATCCGGCGTACCAGACCACGCATGATCGAGACGAACGGCGCGAACGGCACCGCATTCTCGCCGGACTCCGGACACCGGGCGACCAGCACCACCACATTCGCGCCGAGCCGCGAAGTGAACTCGTTGACCAGCCGCGATTTACCGAGGCCCGGTTCACCGGCGATCAGCACCGTATGCACCGACTCGTCCTGATATGCGCGCTGTAGCGCGGAGACCTCGGCTGCTCGTCCGACAAAGGCACCGCGGTCGGGAACGCTCAACACCACGCGATCATGCCCGGATCATGGGCCAGGTGACAACGTAAAGAGCAAGCGGAGCCGAATATAACGAATTCTCGTGATTCGCGGACACCCCCGTTACCAGCAGGGTTAGTGGCATGACGAACAACGACATCCGCCCCCTCCGCATCGAAATCCCACAGGCCGATATCGACGATCTGCGCGAGCGGCTGGCCCGCACCCGCTGGATCGACGACCTGCCCGGCACCGGCTGGGAGCGTGGCGTGCCCACCGCATATTTGCAGGAGCTCGCCGGCCACTGGGCCGAGAAATTCGATTGGCGCGCGGTCGAGGCGGAGCTCAATAAGTACCCGCAGTTCATCACCACCATCGATGGTCAGGATGTGCACTTCCTGCACGTGCGGTCCGCCGCGGCCGACGCCACCCCGCTGCTGTTGCTGCACGGTTGGCCCAGCTCGGTGCTCGACTTCTTGGACGTGATCGGCTCGCTGACCGATCCGAAGGCATCCGGCCACACCGAGGTGCCCGCCTTCCACCTGGTTATTCCGTCACTGCCGGGCCACGGCTTCTCCGGTCCGATCACCGAGGCCGGTTGGCACGACGGCCGGGTCGCGGCGGCACTTGCGGAGCTGATGGCTCGCCTCGGCTACGACCGGTACGGGGTGCAGGGTGGTGACCACGGTGCGTTTCTCGCGCCGCGGCTGGCCCGGCTCGACAGCGAGCATGTGCTCGGCGTGCACGTCAATGCGCTGGTTACCTTCCCGACCGGCGATCCAGCCGATATGGCCGCGCTCACCGACGCCGAGCGGCAGCGGATGGCGCGCATGCAGAACTTCCAGGACGACGGCTCCGCCTATATGAAGCTCAAGGGTTCGCGTCCGAACACCATCGCGCAGCTGGTGGCCGATTCCCCGGCCGGACAGCTCGGCTGGATCATCGAGAAGTACAAGGAGTGGATCGACCAGTCGCACGAACTGCCGGAACAAGGCGTCGACAAGGATCGGATCCTGGCGAATGTGAGCATCTACTGGTTCACCGATACCGCCCGCAGCGTCGCCAACTTCTACTACGAGCGCTTCCACGATGCCGCGATGTTCGCACCCGCGCCGCAAGGCATCGTGCCCACCGGTGTCGCGGTCTTCAAGGACGGTGATTACGCGATCCGCCGTTTCGCGGAGAAGGCGCACAACATCACGCACTGGTCGGAGTTCTACGCCGGCGGCCACTTTCCGGCCCTCGAGGTCCCTGACCTGCTCGTCGGTGATATCCGCGAGTTCTTCCGCACTATCGGCTGATTGCGCCCGGCCATAGCATCGCGCTGGGATTTGCGTCTCCACCAAGGGGAGACGGGAGGGTAGGGGCATGGACGGCGACACGCTTTATCCGATCGGCATGATGGCCGAGCGGACCGGCCTCTCGGTCAAGACCATCCGGTTCTATGCCGATACCGGTGTCGTGTCGCCGACCGCCCACAGCCCCGCCGGCTACCGGCTCTACGACGACGACGCACTCGTCCGCCTACAACTGGTGCGGACCCTGCGCGAACTCGGCATTGATCTCCCCGCCATCCGACATGTGCTCGAACGCACGCTGTCGGTGTCCGAGGTCGCGGCCGCGCATGCCGAAGCGCTGGAATTCCAGATCAGCACACTTCGGGTGCGGCGCACGGTGTTACGAGCAATCGCCGAGCGGGGCCCGACCCCCGAGGAAATGGAACTCATGCATAAGCTAGTTGAACTCTCCGACGCCGAAAAGCGCCGCCTCATCAGCGATTTCGTCGAAGAAACCTTCGGCGGCACCGATGCCGACCCGGAATTCGTCGAACTCATCCGCTCGGCCGTGCCGCAACTGCCCGACGACCCGGAACCCGCTCAGGTGCGGGCCTGGGTGGAACTCGCCGAACTCACCCGAGACCCCGACTTCCGTGCATCGGTGCGCCGCATGGCGGAATACCAGGCCGCGCAGCGCGCCGAGGGCGACACCACCGGTCTGCACCACGAGCTGACCGAACTCGTACGCGATCGTGTCGGCAGGGCTCTGGCATCAGGGATAGCGCCGGATTCCGTTGCGGCCGAACCCATTGTCGAGGAGTTGAGGTCCGCATACGCGGCGACCTTCGATCGCGCGGACGACGCCGAGCTACCAGGCTGGCTGCTGGCCCGGCTCGAGGTCGCGGGAGACCCGCGCGCCGAACGCTATTGGCAACTGCTCGCCGTCATCAACGGCTGGCCCGTACCGCCGACCCTGGTACCGGTGTTCGACTGGCTCGGTGCCGCACTGCGTGCGAAGCCCTGACCGCATCCGGCGAATGCCGGGACCGTAGTGGCGGACCCGGCATTCGCTGAAAGGGCAGGCTGGTCAGTCCAGATCCGCCAGCTTCGCGAGAATGGCCGCGGCCATGGCCGCGGGGTCGCCGTCCTCGGGACGCAGCACCAGTTCGGCTCCCGTTGGCGCCTCGTAGGGATCGTCGATACCGGTGAATCCGCGGATTTCCCCGGCACGCGCCTTGGCGTACATGCCCTTGGGATCGCGGGATTCGCAGATCTCGAGGGGTGTGTCCACGAAGACTTCGACGAACGGGATTCCCGCTGCCCCGTGTACGGCGCGGACCTTGTTGCGGTCGGCGGCGTAGGGGCTGATGAGGGAAACCACCGCCACGACACCGGCTTCGGCGAACAGCCGGGCCACTTCGCCTACCCGGCGAATGTTTTCCACGCGATCGGCCGCGCCGAAGCCGAGGTCGGCATTCAGACCGTGGCGCAGATTGTCGCCGTCGAGTAGGAAAGCCGGGCGACCTGCCGCGACCAGGCGGCGTTCCAATTCCACGGCGACAGAGGACTTTCCGGAGCCCGACAGGCCGGTCAGCCAGACGGTCAGCCCCGTGGTCGGGCGTTCGTCGCGGCCTACGGCGGTGGCATGCCAGACCACGCGGGACGACGGCAGAGTAGGGCCGGTGATCATGCCGGCCGCGACCGTGTTGTTGGTGGTGTCGTCGACGAGGATGAAGCTGCCGGTGGTGCGGTTGCGCCGGTAGGGATCGAACAGCAGCGGCTGGCGAGTGCGCAGCTGGATGCGCCCGATCTCGTTGAGCGACAACGAATCCGCGTTCTCATCGCGGTGCAGGGTATTGACGTCGAGCCGATAGTCCAGGGTCCGCACCTCCGCGGTGGCGGTGCGGGTGGTGTGCCGGATCGTGTAGGTCGCGCCCGGGGTGAGTTCGGAGTCCTCGGCGAACCAGCAGACCATCGCGTCCAGATCGCGTCCGACGTGCGGCCGGTTCGCGGGGCGGCAGATGAGATCACCACGGGACACGTCGAGATGGTCGGCGAGCTGGATGGTAACGGCTTGCGGCGGAAAGGCTTCCGCGACGGGCGTGCCACCCGGACCCCAGATCGCCTCGACCGTGGTGGTGAATCCCGAAGGCAGCACCGCGACTTCATCGCCGGGCTTGAATACGCCACCGCATACGGTGCCGGCGTAACCACGGAAATCCTCGGCGTGCCTGCGGGTTACGTACTGCACCGGGAAGCGCGCGTCGATGAGATTGCGGTCGGAGGCGATGTGCACCTCCTCCAAATGGTGCAGCAGGGGAGAGCCCTCGTACCAGGGCATGCTCGCGCCGCGGTGCACGATATTGTCCCCGTGCAGCGCCGACATCGGGATGAAGGTCAGATCCGGGACGTCGAGTTTCGTTGCGAAGCCGACGAATTCCTCCTTGAGCTCCTCGAACCGGTCCTGTGACCACCCGGCCAGATCCATCTTGTTCACGCACAACACCAGGTGCGCGATACCGAGCAGACTTGCCAGGAAGGCATGGCGGCGCGTCTGTTCCACGATGCCCTTGCGTGCGTCCACCAGGATCAGCGCGAGATCGGCGGTGGAGGCACCGGTGACCATATTGCGCGTGTACTGGATGTGGCCGGGGGTGTCGGCGATGATGAACTTGCGTCGGGGTGTGGCGAAGTAGCGATGCGCCACATCGATGGTGATGCCCTGTTCGCGCTCGGCGCGCAGGCCGTCGGTGAGCAGTGCCAGATCCGGATAGTCGTCGCCGCGTGCCCGGCTGGTCCGCTCAACAGCGGCGAGCTGGTCGGAGAAGATCGTCTTGGAGTCGAACAGCAGACGGCCGATCAGCGTCGATTTACCGTCGTCGACACTGCCCGCGGTGGCCAGACGCAACAGGGTGGTGGTCGTCATCAGAAGTACCCTTCCCGTTTACGATCTTCCATGCCAGCCTCGGAAATGCGGTCATCGGCGCGGGTCGCACCGCGTTCGGTGACGCGGGTGGCGGCGACCTCTACGACCACCTCCGCGGGGTTGGTCGCGGTCGACTCCACACATCCGGTGCAGGTCGCATCGCCGACCGTGCGGAATCGCACCGTGCTTTCATATGGCTGCTCGCCATCGAGTAATTCGAGAAATCGGGTGTGCGCCAACAGCATTCCGTCGCGCTGCACGACGGCTCTGCGGTGTGCGTAGTACAGCGGTGGCAGCTCGATGTCCTCGGCGGCGATGTAGTGCCAGATATCGAGCTCGGTCCAGTTGGACAGCGGGAACACTCGGATGTGTTCGCCCTTGCTGTGTCGCCCGTTGTAGAGGCTCCATAGTTCCGGTCGCTGATTGCGCGGATCCCACTGCCCGTACTCGTCGCGGAAGCTGAATACGCGCTCTTTGGCGCGCGCCTTCTCCTCGTCCCGGCGCGCGCCGCCGAAGACCGCGTCGTATCCGCCCTCGCGGATCGAGCGCAGCAAAGTGGCTGTCTGCAAACGGTTACGGGAGGCGCGCGGCCCGGTCTCCTCCTTGACCCGGCCCGCGTCGATATCGTCCTGCACGCTGCCGACCACGAGTCGCAGGCCGAGCCGTCGCACCGTGCGGTCGCGGTATTCGATGACCTCGTCGAAGTTGTGCCCGGTGTCGATGTGCAGCACCGGGAACGGCAGCGGGGCGGGCCAGAAGGCCTTGGCCGCGAGATGCAGCATGACCACCGAATCCTTGCCACCGGAGAACAGCAGCACGGGCCGTTCGAAGGTCGCGGCGACTTCGCGGAATATATGTGCCGACTCGGCCTCGAGCGCGTCCAGATGAGGCAGCTCGTAGGTGCTCGCCGTCGACTTTGCGTACTGGCTCACATCACAAAACTAGAACACGTTTCGGTCATTGGTCAATGGTTGGAATCCGGCTTGCGACCCCCCGATTGCACGGTCACCCGGTCGGCGGCGGCCACGAGTGCGGTTCCGCGACGGTCGATTTCGGCACCGGTGATGGAAGCCCCGACGTACATCGTGAGCACCATGTTCTGCCTCCCGTCCCCGCCGTAGGTCGGCGCCGCGAGCAGGCTGACCGGGTGTTCCTTGCGTGGTCGCAGATCGGCGCCCACATAGACCCGCTCGCCGAGGCTGGTCACCAGCTCGCCGACGAGTTCGCGCACCTCTTTGGGCAGCTCGTGCGCGGCGACCCCGGCCAGCAAAGAGTACAACCGCCGACCGGCCGCGGTCAGGCTCTCGACCAGGTAGCCGCGCTGTCGGCACTCCGCGACGACCTGGCGCAGCCGGGCCTCGTCCTGCTGCAGCGGCACCGTCGGTGGCTTGTCGAGCCAGGTGTCGAAGGCCGCGTCGGTATCCCACAGCACGTACATCAGCCCGACGGGCGGCGCGAAGTGGTAGGCCGCACCCACCTTGACCAGGCCGGGACCGGTGCTCTCCAACACCATGATCTGCTCGCCGACGACGGCGGATGCCGTGCAGGTGGTGCGGTAGAGCGTGGTGAGTTCCTCGAGTTCGGTGCGGGCGATGGCCGAGCTGGCGAAGCTGTCCTGTGCGATCCTGCCCGCGGCGATAAGCGCAGGTCCGAGGCTATAGGTGGGGGTATTCGCGGCACGCACCAGATAGCCGCCCGCAGTCAATTCGGTGAGGATGCCGAGGCAGGTCGGCTTGGCCAGATCGAGTTCGCGGGCCAGTTCGGACAGGCCGAAGCGTTTGCCGCGCTGTTCGACGAAGAAATCCAGTACTTGGACCACCCGGGCGGTAGGGGCGGATCTGCGGGCAACCATGGACAACTCCTAGAACACGTTCTAATCTTGCTCATATCGAAATGTACCAGACTGGTACATATTTGGAACAGTGATCAACCGTAGCGACCGCTTGCGGGTCGCTCGAAAGGATCGGGAAGCCTCTTGCTGACACAGTCGTTCGCGGAAGCCATCGCCGCCGCCGAGCAGATCATCACCGACGCACCGCATATCCGGACCGAACAGGACCTCGTCGAGGGCTACGACTACCTCGCCGGCAGTATCCGCGCCTCCATCCAAATGGCGTGGGCCTTTGAGCGGGACTTTCCGTTCTTCGTCATGTCCACCGGGCCGTACACGAAGATGGGTCTGGACAACCCGGACACCCTCTACTTCCATTCATATCTGCGTCCCGACGCCGAATATGTGGTGACCGGAACTCGCGGCACCACCCGTGACCTCAGCTTCCAGGTGCTCAACGGCAACTATTCGCCGGTGGACGTGCCCGACAGTGAGACCGCCTTCGATGCCCGCGCCCTCGATATCGCGGCCGACGGCTCCTTCGAACTGCGTCTCGGCCCCGGCGAGGCGCGCCCCGGCTATGTCCATCTCGCGCCCGACTCCGCCATGCTCGTGGTGCGCGAGGTGTACAGCGACTGGGCGACCGAGAAGCCGGGCACGATTCGCATTCAGCGGGTGGACACGATCGGCGACGCACCGCCACCGCTGACCAAGGACCTGATGAGCAAGCGCTACGACATCGCGGGGAAGATGCTGGTCTCGCGGCTGAATACCTTCCTGGCGTTTCCGAAGTGGTTCTATCTCAACCTGCCGGTCAACACGATGACCGAGCCGCGCTCCACCCCGGGCGGACTCACCACCCAGTTCTCCTCTGTTGGCCATTACGAACTCGACGACGATCAAGCGATGATCCTCACGGTGCCGAAATCGGATGCGCCGTACCAGGGTTTCCAACTCGGCAGCATGTGGTACCTGTCGCTGGACTACATCAACCACCAGACCAGCCTCACCGCCGACCAGGCGCGCGTGGATCCGGACGGGATGATCCGGCTCGTGATCAGCGAGCGAGATCCGGGACTGACCAACTGGATCGAGCGCACCGGGCATGCGCGCGGGTACCTGCAGTTCCGCTGGCAGCAGCTCTCGCGGGACCTGAAGCCCGAGGACGGGCCGACGGTGGAGGTGGTGTCGGTCGCCGAATTGCCCGAGCGGCTGCCGTACTACCAGCAGGCTCTGGTCACGCCCGAGGAATGGCGGGCGCGGATCGCGGCACGTCAGGTTGCCGTCGCGGAGAGGATGCTGGGCTGATGTTGTTGCAGGACAAGGTCGTTGTCGTCTCCGGAGTCGGTCCGGGGCTCGGGCGGGCCATCGCGGTGCAGAGCGCGCGTGCCGGTGCCGATGTGGTACTGGCCTCGCGTACCGAATCGCGGCTGACCGAGGTGGCCAAGGAGATCACCGAACTCGGCAGGCGCGCGGTGGTGGTGCCGACCGATATCAATGACGAAGCGGCAGTGGCGAATCTGGTCGAGACGGCGCAGAGTGCGTTCGGGCGGATCGATACGCTGGTGAACAACGCCTTCGCGATTCCGCCGATCACCGATCTGGCCGATGTCGACCTCGATGACGTGCGCGCGGGATTCGAGACCAATGTGCTTGCCGCACTGCGGTTGACGCGACTGTTCGTGCCCGCGCTCACCGAGTCGAAGGGTTCGGTCGTTATGATCAATTCGGCGGTGCTTCGGCATTCGCGGCGCACCTTCGGGCCGTACAAGATGGCCAAGGCGAGTCTGCTCGCGCTGGCGCAGAGCCTGGCCACCGAACTGGGGCCGAAGGGTATCCGGGTGAATTCCGTTGCGCCCGGCTATATCTGGGCCGACAACTTGAAGTGGTACTTCAACTATCTGGCCGAGCAGCGCGGGATCACCGCCGAAGAGGTATACGCCGAGACGGCCGAAACCATCGATCTGCGCAAGCTGCCCGAACCCGATGAGATCGCCGACGCCGTCGTCTTTTTCGCCTCCCATCTGGCGCGGGCGATCACCGGCGCGTGTCTGGATGTCAACGGCGGCGAGTACCACCACTAGGAGAATGATTGTGATCGGCAGAGACGACGTCGGCACCATCGACGATCTACACGCCTCGGCGACCAAGGTCGTCGGATTGAGCGACTTCGGCGACGACGGCTACCGCGAGGGTCTGCGCGTGCTGCTCGAGTCCTATGCCAAGGACGCCGAGTTGACGCCCTTCGGCAATAAGGTCAATCGGGCATTCCTGCGCGGGGCCCTCATCGCGCGACTGCTCAGTGAATCCGCGTGGCAACGCTTTCCGGACTACGCCGAGGTGGCGATCGAGCGCCCGATCTTCGTGACCGGTCTGCCACGCTCGGGTACGACGGCGGTGCATCGACTGCTCAATGCGGATCCCGCGCATCAGGGCCTGGAGATGTGGCTGACCGAGATGCCGCAGCCGCGGCCGCCGCGCGAGACGTGGGCGACGAATCCGGTGTACCAGCGGATCGAGGCGGCGTTCGAGCAGCATCATGTGGAACATCCGGAATTCATGGGCGTGCACCATATTTCGGCGGACCAGGTGGAGGAGTGCTGGCAGTTGCTGCGGCAGTCGGCGATGTCGGTGTCCTATGAGTGCCTCGGCTATCTGCCCGGCTACTCCGAGTGGCTGCGCGAACAGGATTGGACCGATGCCTATCGCAGGCATCGGCGGAATCTGCAGTTGATCGGGCTGCCGGATGCCGGGCGGCGCTGGGTGTTGAAGAACCCGAGCCATCTGTTCGCGCTGGACGCGATCTTCGAGGTGTACCCGGATGCGCTGGTGATCCAGATGCACCGGGATCCGCGCACCATCATCGCCTCGGTCTGCAGTCTCAACGAGCAGGCGTCGGCGGGGTGGTCGGAGAAATTCCGCGGTCCGGTCGTCGGTGCGGCACAGTTGGATCTGTGGGCCAGGGGAGCGGATAGGTTCCTCGCGGATCGCAAGCGGCACAACGCCGCCCAGTTCTGCGATGTGTACTACGACGACTTCGTCGCGGACCCGATCGGCACCGTGGCGTCGATCTACCGTCACTTCGATCTGGCACTGAGCACTGAAGCCGAAGCCGCGATGACGGAGTTGCATTCGGAAAGCACCTCCGGTGCGGCCCGCCCCGCACACCGCTACACCCTCGAGGACTTCGGCCTCACGGCAGCCCACGTCGATACCCGCTTCGCCGAATACCGCAACGAGCACTTCCCCACCGCCTAGCGGGCGATCGAGATCGGGTGGCAGCTGTGGTGACATCGGTCGACGCTGCCACCTGATCTCGGTTCGTCGGTGCGCCCGACGGTAGGGGCCAGGTGCGATGCCATGCCAGCGTATGAAGGCGTGGGCGAAGCAGGCCGGCTCGGCGTAACCGAGGATCGAGCGCTGGCCGGTCTCTGGTAGCAAGACGGCCGAATGTCGGAAAATGTCATGAATATGTCGGGTTGACACATTCTGTCGGCGGGGGTCGCGTCATAGCATCTACGTATGGCTGGAACGCGACAGCGCAACCCACGGGTCGCCATTATCGGGGCCGGGATGTCGGGTATCTGCATGGCCGTCACGCTGCAGCGCGACGGCATCGACGACTTCACTCTCTTCGAGAAGGCCGATCGGTTCGGCGGCACTTGGCGGGAGAACACCTATCCGGGGCTGAACTGCGATGTACCCTCGCGCTTCTATCAGTTCACCTTCGCCAAGAACCCGCGGTGGTCGCATTTCTTCTCGCCGGGCGCGGAGATTCGCGATTACTTCGCCGAGGTCGCGCACGATTGCGGGCTGGCGGGTCGTACGCGGTTCGGTACCGCGGTGGTCGGGGCCGAATTCGACGGTGCGCGCTGGGTGGTGACGACCGCGGATGGCACATCGGAGCGGTTCGATTTCGTGCTCTGCGCGACCGGCATCCTGCACCATCCGCGCACACCGGATATCAACGGTCTGGGCGATTTCGCGGGTGCGATGTTCCATTCGGCGCGGTGGGATCACGATGTCGACTTGGCGGGCAAGCGTGTCGGCGTTCTCGGCACCGGGTCCACCGGTGTGCAGATCGTGACGGCGCTCGCCGGAAATGTCGGGCACCTGAGTATGTTCCAGCGCACACCGCAGTGGATCCTGCCGCTGCGGAATCGCCGATATTCGCGGCTGACCATTGCCGCGCATCGCAGATTTCCCGCGCTGGACGAGTTCGGTTTCGCGGTAACGCGGCACATTTTCGAATTTCTGGTCGACGCCGTCATCAAGCCCGGATTCAAGCGTGAGTTGGTCGGCCGGATATGCCGGGCGAACCTGCGCACAGTGCGCGATCCGGCGCTGCGCGCCGCGTTGACGCCGGACTACCAGCCGATGTGCAAGCGACTTGTGGTGTCGGGCGACTTCTATCGCGCCGTGCAACGCGACGGTGTCGAGATCGTCACCGATGCGATCGGTCATATCGAGCCGCGCGGCATCGTCACCGCTGACGGGCGGTTGCACGAACTCGATGTGCTGGTGCTGGCAACAGGATTCGACGCGCACGCGTTCATGCGGCCCATGGGTATCACCGGAATCGACGGCCGGACACTGGATCAGGTGTGGGCGGACGGGCCGCGTGCCTTCGAAACCGTTGCGGTGCCGGGCTTTCCGAATATGTTCCTGCTGATCGGCCCGCACAGTCCGGTCGGCAACTATCCGCTGACGCTGATTGCGGAGACCCAGGCCGAGCACATCCTCGGCTGGATCCGGCGTTGGCACGATGGTGAATTCGACACGGTGGAGCCGACCGCCGAGGCCACCAGCAGCTACTACGCGGAACTGCGGGCCGCGATGCCCGATACGGTGTGGGCGACCGGCTGTCAGAGCTGGTATCTCGGCAAGGACGGCGTTCCGGAACTATGGCCGTGGACTCCGGCGCGGCACCGCGCACTGATGGCGCGCCGCCCGGACCCCGCGAACTACCGGCTCACTGCTGCCCGGGTTTGAGCACGATGAACAGGCCGCTCGCCTCGGCGCAGAGCCGATCGCCGTCGTGCAGGGTGGCCCGCACGTAGACCTTGCGGCCCTCCTGTCGCTCGACCCGGGCGTGCACCGTCAGCTCGGTGTTCAGCGGGGTGATGGACCGGTAGTCGACGGTGATCGATGCGGTGCGGGTGACCGCGCCCGCGTGCACCGCCGCGGCCATGCCGAGCAGATCGTCGAAGCCGACCGCGACCTGTCCACCGTGGGCGGCGTTATTGCCGCCCAGGTGGAAGGTGCGGAAGGTGATGCGGGCATGGACGCCGTCCTTGCCCGCCTTGTCGATGACGAATGGTGGCAGCGTGATATTGCCACGGGACGGCAGGTCGACCCTGGTCCAGGTCGGCGCGGACCATTCGTCGACGACCGCCGCGTCCAGCTTGTCGTTGAGCTGTTTGAGGACGGCGATCGTCTCCAGCGCCAGCTCATCGGACGGGCAGGCCAGCCGGGCCCGATCCATCAGGCTGCGCACCTGCTCGACGAATGCGCCATAGTGCGGCCCACCGCGCGAAATATCGAGTTCGTCCAGCTGCGCGTTGATCAGCGCCGACATCGGCCGGAACCCGCCCTCATGGTGCTCCTGGCTCGGCAGCGAGTTGCCGACCTGCTGTTCGCTCATATAGAACACGTTATCGGTTGCCCGCCGAATGCTCGCAGCGGGCTCACACGACGTGCTCACCGAGCGGACCTCATATCTGGTGATCGCGTGTGTTGCCGGGTCGGTAGGCGATGCCCGCGGCGGTGGCCAGCGCGCCGACCGCCACCATGTACAGCCACCCGGCGCGGAAGTCGAACAGGTCCGGATGGGCGGTGCGGCCGAGGATCGCGGTGAGGATGGCGACGCCGAGGGCGGAACTGGTCTGGCGGGCCATCATGAGGGTGCCCGATGCCAAGGAGATCTGGTCGGCGGGCAGCAGGGCCGATGCGCCGAACAGTGGTGGCTGCAAGAGTGCGGTGCTCGCGCCCGCGAGGATGGCGCCGGGGAGGAACATCACGAAGTAGTCGGTCGTCGCGCCCGCGGTGAGCGCCCACCAGCCCGAGCCGGCCGCGATGGTGGCACCGCCGAGTGCCGCCGATGTGCGCGCGCCGAAGCGGTTGACGAAACGGCCCGAAAAGGGCGACAGCACAAGGCAACTGAGCGGAACCGGCGCGACCGCCAGGCTCGCCCGCAGCACCGAGTAGTGCCAGTGTTCGGTGAGGAACATGGTGGCTTCGAGGATCATGGCCGCGAACGCCAGGTAGTAGCAGAACACGCCGAGGGCGGCGATGCGGAACATCTTGTGCCGCAGGACAACCGGGCTCACCACGGGATCCGGATGACGACGCACGTGCACGGCGAACAGCGCAGTCAGCAGTACTGCGGCGAGCAGACAGGTCAGGGTGGCGGCCGAGGTGAATCCCCAGGTCGATGTCTGCACGAATGCCGTGGTGAATGCGGCGGTCGACCCGAGAATCAATGCGGCGCCGAGCATATCGAGTCGGCGGTTGGCGTGCTGGCGGATGTCGGGTAGCACGCGCAGTCCGAAGAGGAAGGCCGCCACGGTGAACGGCACATTCAGGAAGAAGATCCAGCGCCACCCGGCCTGTAGGAGCAGGCCGCCGAGTACCGGGCCGCTGCTCGCGCCCGCGGCCGCGATGGCGGTCCATATACCCATGACCGTCGGATGTTCGCGTTTGGCGAAGGACGGCAGCACGAGACCGAGTCCGGTCGGGATCAGTATCGCGGCGGCGATGGCCTGGACCACCCGGGCCGCTATGAGCGCGGCTAGATTCGGCGCCAGCCCGCAGGCGATGGATGCCAACCCGAACAGTGCGATACCCGCGAGGAAGCCGCGCTTGCGGCTGGTGTCGTCGGCGAGGCGTCCAGCCGGGACCAGCAGTGCCGCCATCACGATCGTGTAGGCGTTGAGGACCCAGGAGACCGAGCTCACCGTGGCATTGCCGAATGCGGATTGCAGCGTCGGAAAGGCGACGGTGACCGCGAGCAGGTCGAGGATGGCCAGATATTGGGCTATGGACGCGACCGCGAGCACGCGCCAGCGATGGGGATTCGGTGATTCGACCGGTGTATTCACTTCGCGTAGCGCTTGGTCCGCGGTGATCGTTTGCATGAAATCGACTATGTGCGGCGGCGATTCACCGGACGAGTGTCAGGAATGCCAACATGCGCTAGATTACTGCCATGAAGTCGAAGGCGACCGGTCCGGGAACCTTGGCCGTTGCCGTCGCGCCCGGTCAGCCGGTCTTCGAGGTGGCGATCCCGTATCAGGTGTTCTTCGAACCGCCGCCGGGTGTCGACGGGGCACGGTGGTACGAGTTCAAGCTGTGCGGCCCACGTGACACTCGGCATGCGACGCTGCGGGATCCGTTCGTGGCATTGACCGATTACGACTACGACGACCTGATCGCGGCCGATACCGTGATCGTTCCCTCCACCCCCGATGTACGCCGAGACCCACCCGCCGACCTGGTCGAGGCGGTGCGCGCCGCCTACGAGCGAGGCGCCCGGATCGTGTCATTGTGCTCCGGTGCGTTCATCCTCGCCGCTGCCGGATTGCTCGAGGGTCGTCGCGCCGCAACACACTGGAAGCATGTGCCCGCCCTGATCGAGCGATATCCGGAGATCGATGTCGACCCCACGGTGCTCTATATCGACGACGGCCAGATCTGCACCAGTGCGGGCACCATGGCGGGCATGGATCTGTGCATCCACCTCATTCGCAAGGATCTCGGCTCGCAGGCCGCCAACGCGGCGGCGCGCAATTTGGTGGTGCCGCCACACCGTGCGGGCGGCCAAGCGCAGTACCTCGAATCCCCGGTGCCCGCCTGCGCGAGCGATTCCGGCCTCGCCGCCACACTCCAGTGGGCGCTGCAACAGCTCGAAGAACCGCTGACGGTCGCCGATCTCGCCGAACACGCCAACATGAGCGAACGCACGTTGGCCCGCCGCTTCCATGCCGAACTCGGCGGCACACCCCTGCAGTGGCTGCTGACCCAGAGACTCATTCGCGCAAGGGAATTCCTCGAGGGCACGGACCTACCCGTCGATGTGGTCGCGGCGCGGTGCGGGTTGGGGAGCGCGGCCAACTTGCGTGCGCATTTCGGTCGCGAGGTGGGCATTTCGCCCAGTGAGTACCGGCGGTCACATCGGGCTGACCGGCACGAGGTGGTGATCGGCGCGGACGAGGGTGCGTGACGCTCGTCGGGTGTGGATGTGGCTGTCGGGTGCGTGGTGGGATGGGCTGGCCTAGTGTGGGTACTTGTTGTTCATCAGGTCTTGGCGAAAACCCCACCGCGGGGCGGGTCGATGGGTTGGTCATCGGGTCGTCACCCGATCGGCGTTGCTGGCGAAAGGCTATGTCCCGGATGCACATTGCGGCAGTTGTCTTCGATATGGACGGCGTTCTGATCGATTCGGAGCCGGTGTGGGAGCAGGTGCGTCGCGGTTATGTCGCGGAGAAGGGCGGGCGGTGGCTACCGGATACCCAGCAGCGGTTGATGGGGATGAGCACGGGGGAGTGGTCGGACTATCTCAGTGCTGAGCTGGGTGTCGGTGAGAGACCGGACACCGTGGCCAATGACGTGATCGAGCGGATGGCCGAACATTACGAGCAGGCCGTGCCGCTGCTGCCAGGAGCGGTCGAGGCGGTACAGCGCATCAGTGAGCAATGGCCATTGGCCGTCGCGAGTTCGTCGCCGCGAACCTTGATCGATACGGTGCTCGGCCGCACCGGTCTGATCGAATTCTTCAGCGTCACGTTCTCGACCGAGGAGGTGGATCGGGGAAAGCCCGCGCCCGACGTTTATGTCGCGGCGGCCGCGTTTCTGCGGCACAAGTCCACCGAGTGCGCGGCTGTCGAGGATTCGAGCAATGGGCTGCGCGCGGCACATGCGGCCGGGATGCGCGTCATCGCCGCACCGCGCCCGGAGTATCCGCCCGCCCCCGACGCCCTCGCCTTGGCCGCCGAGGTGATCGATACCCTCGACGAACTCACCCCCGAACTCGTCGCCGGCGAGTGAATCAGCCGCTGGAGTGCCAGGTCAGGGGCGGTAGGACTCCAGGAGGGCGCGGGCGGCGGCGGTGAGGTCGGTTTCGAGCCAGTCGGGGAGGGCATGGGCGTGGCGGCGTAGGGCGGCGTAGGGGAGGTCGACCACCGCGCGGCTGATGGCGTCGACTTCGCGGTCGCCGTCGCGGCCGAAGAGGTCAGTGGCGATGCGGCGCAGGTGGTCGAACAGCGGTGCGTTCATGCGGTCGAGGCGGGCGCGGAACTCCTCGTCCGGTCCGCCGTCCAGCAGGTCGCTGGGGCGCAGATTGAGCAAAAGCTTTGCGTCGTTCGGTAATTCGCGCCCGAAGTGGATGCTTGCCACTGCCATCGCGACTCCGGCCTCGACCGAGTCCGGATCGTCGGCGGCGGCCTCGACGCGCTCCTGGAAGCGCTCGAGCGCGCGCAGCCAGGCCGCGGTCAGCACGCCGTTGCGATTGCCGAAGCGGTGGTAGAGGGTGCCGACCGGCGCGCCGCTGGCCGCAGCGATCGCCGCGACGCTGGCGGCGCGGGGACCGTCGGTGAGCACGAGGGTGCGCGCTGCGTCGAGGATCACGTCGGTGTCGTGCTTGCGAGGTGGCGCCATGTACTAGTACGTTCCTTCTATATGGAGCGATTGCCCTACATAGATGAGCATGCCAGATCGGTCGACGCGAATCGCGATCGGGCGTGGAAGGCCGTGCTGAAAGTTGTCTGTAAGGATCCGCACGATCCATCGAAGGCCCCGACCGGATTCGTAATCGATGCGGCCGAGGAGCCGAGTCGGTTGGCGCTGCGGGGGCGGCACTGGTTCGCGCGCTATGCGCTGGTCTTCGAACTAGACGAGCAAGGGCCGAGCCGGACGCTGGTGCGGGCTCGCAGCTGGGCCGAATTTCCGGGTCTGCACGGCAAGATCTATCGGGCGCTGGTGATCGGCAGCGGCGGTCACAAGATCGTGGTGCGCGATATGCTCCGGCGAATCGCGGCCGCGGCGTGATTACGGGATTGGTCTGGGGTGCGACCGAAGCCGAATGTGAGCATCCGCTGCCCTGTGACGATGTGCAACCCGGTGGGGTGCGGGCGGACCGGGCCATCAGCATCGATGCGCCGCCGGGTGTGGTCTACGCCTGGCTGTGTCAATTGCAGGTCGCGCCATACAGTTACGACCTGCTCGACAATTTCGGCAGGCGCAGCCCACAGCAGCGCGATCCGGCGCTGATCGAACTCGAAGTGGGACAGCGGTTCATGTCCACGTTCACCCTCGTCTCGTTCGTCTCGTGCCGCCATATCACTCTGGTGTCCGGCAAGGTCTGCGTCACCTACGCCGTCCGACCGGAAGGGACCGGCACCCGCTTGACGGTCCGAATGCATTGCGGCGCACCGTGGATCATCGCCCGCGCCTTGGCCCTCGGAGATGTGGTGATGATGCGCAAACAGCTGCTGACACTGAAGGAGCTGGCGGAGGCCGAGGCGCGCGCGTCCAGCTGATCCGCCGCGCCTGAGCGCTAGCCCTCGGCTCTGGCTGGACGTCGCCGCGATCGTGCAGCATCTGGCCGCGTAACGGGGAGTGCGCCCATTGCCGTGCGCGCCAATGAGCGCTACGCGGTTTGTATTGTCGGATGCGTCATTATTCGCATCCAGCCATACGGTCGAGCAATAGCGCCTGTTCGGCGTTATTGCCGGTCAGCTCCGCCGCACGGGCGAATTCGGCGCGCGCCTCGTCGTGGCGGCCGAGCCGCTCGAGCAGGTCGCCGCGCACAGCGGGCAGCAGGTGATAGCTGTCCAACGCGCCGGTGGCGGCCAGTGCGTCGACCAACTCGAGTCCGGCGGCCGGGCCGTGCACCATACTGACCGCCACGGCTCGGTTCAAATCCACAATCGGCGATGGAAAGCGTTCGGCGAGAACCGCATACAGTCCCGCGATACGCCGCCAATCGGTCTGCTCGGTGCTCGGCGCCATGGCGTGCACCGCGGCGATCGCGGCCTGCAGCGCATATCGGCCGGGCGGCAGACCGTGATTCCGGCTGATCGCATGGGCGCGTCCGAGTGCGGCGAAACCGCGGCGGATCAATAACTGATCCCAGTGCGAACGCTCTTGATCCGCGAGCAGGACAACGGTTTTCGCGGGACCGATCCGGGCCGCGGAGCGCGAGGCCTGCAACTCCAGCAGCGCGGCAAGGCCGTGCGTCTCGGCTTCATCGGGCATCAGCTTCGCCAGCATGCGCGCCGATCGCAGTGCGTCCTGACATAATTCGACGCGAATCCAATCATCACCGGCGGTCGCCGAATAACCTTCGTTGAAGATCAGGTAGACGACCTCCAGGACCGAGTCCAACCGCTTGGCCAGCTCATCACCGTGCGGTACCTGGTAGGGCACACGCCGAGCGGCGATGGTGCGTTTGGCCCGCACAATGCGCTGGGCGACAGTCGATTCCGGTATGACGAAGGCGCGGGCGATCTCCTCGGTGGTCAGTCCGCCGAGCAATCGCAGTGTCAGCGCCACTCTGGCCGGTGCGGACAGCACCGGATGACATGCTGTGAAGATCATCCGCAGCAGATCGTCCTCGATATCCTCGGCCGCCGCGTCGGGCTCGCGACCTTGGTCGGTCCGCAGTTCGTGACCGACCAAGGTCAGCTTCCGCGCGAGGTTCTGGTTACGCCGCACCAGATCGATCGCCCGATGCTTCGCGGTGAGCATGAGCCAGCCGCCCGGATTCGGCGGGACACCGTCGCACGGCCACTGCTCCAGGGCCGCGACCAGCGCGTCCTGGGCGAGCTCCTCGGCGGCGTCGATATCGCCGACGATCCGGATGAGCCCGGCGACCAGACGCGGCCGCTCCATCCGCCAGACGGTCTCGACGGTATCTCGGATCTGTTCGGGCGACCGGCTCATGCGCGGATCAGCCCTCGGCGATCTGGCGAATCTCCACCTCGATATCCCACTCCGGCCCGTGCACGCCGAGGAATCGCGAGGTCCATTCCACCGCCTCCTCCTTCGACTTCGTCTGCAGGATGCAGTACCCCCCGACGACCTCCTTGGATTCTATGAACGGACCGTCCAGCACGGTCTGCTTCCCGGTGGACTGGGTGATCTTGGTGGCCTCGGTGATCGAGTGCAGACCGGCGGTATCGAGCAGCACCCCGGCCTTAGTCATCTCCTCGATCACCTTGTTGACCTGCTCGATCAGCGCCTCGTCCGGTGCCGGCGCATTGGTCGGGTCGACTCGGATCAGCATCATGTGTCGCATCTGGCCATCCTTCATTCGGTGGTCGGCATTGTCCGACTCTCACCTCAACGCATCGAACGGCATCGGCTCGAATCGACATGCTCGCGGAAATTCTTCCGGAACCGAGCTACGCGGGCCAGGCGCGCACCGCGGCACGCGCCGTCCAACGGCCGTCGTCGTAGCGCACGGCCACCGGGTGGTCGAAGGCGGCGGATACGGTCTGCGTCGTGACGGTTTCGGCGGCGGGTCCGCAGGCGACCGCGCGCCCGTCGGCGATGAGCAGGGCGTGGGTCGTGGTACTCGGCAGCTCCTCCAAGTGGTGCGTGACCAGGATCGACGCGACCTCGGGGTGGGTTTCGTCGAGTGCGTCGATGGTCTCCAGCAGTTGTTCGCGCGCCGCCACATCGAGTCCGGTGGACGGCTCGTCGAGCAGCAGCAGACGCGGTTCGGCGATGAGGGCGCGGGCGATGAGGGTCCGGCCGCGTTCGCCCTGGGACAGTGTCGGCCAGATCTCCTCGGCCTTGCCCTTCAGGCCGACCGTGTCGACCATGGCGTCCGCGCGCCGCAGGTCATCGGGCGTCGGCGTCCAACGCATCGGGGTGTCGATCGTGGCGGTGATACCGGTGAGCACGACCTCGCGGACGGTCAGCGGATAGCGCAGTGGATGGCGGGGGTTGACGTGCCCGATCGAGTGGCGCAGCGGGGCGAGGTCGACGCGGCCCATGCGCTGGCCGAGGATGTCGACGGTGCCCGAGGTCGGGAAGGTGACCGCGGCGCAGAAGCCGAGCAGGGTGCTCTTACCCGCGCCGTTGGGTCCGAGCAGCGCCCAGTGTTCGCCCGCGCGCACGGTCAGCGAGATGCCGTCGATGATCTGCTTACCCTCGCGGCGGAAGGTGACATCGGTGAGTTGGAGCACCGGGCTTTCGGTCACGGGAGATCTCCGTTCGAGTCGGCTGCTATCGGATCGGCGGTGAGTGTTGTCGAGCGGTGCGGCCGCCGGGCGCTCACGAGAACGCGTCCTTCAGCGTCGTCAGATGGGATCGACTGAATTCAGCTGCGGCACTTGGATTTCGGTGCGCGATCGCATCGGTGAGCCGAATGTGCGCGTCGTGGTCGGCGGGTTCGGAGGGGACCGGGCGGATCTTGAGCATATCGATCATGGCAACCCGAAGCCGCGGGAGGAAGGTGTCGAAGAGTTGGGTGAGCACATCATTGTGGGCGGCGACGATGACGGCGCGGTGGAAGGCCATATCGGCGTCCACATGGTCGGCGACCGGTTCACCGCGCGCCTCCCGCGCGGCCAGGGCCCGGCGGATGGCGCGCAGGTCGGCGGGGGTGCGGCGCAGTGCCGCCAGGGCGGCGGCCTCGGCCTCGATGGCGATGCGGGCCTCGATGACCGCGGCGGTGGTGGCGCGGCGCAGCACGACGTCCCAGTCCTCGGTGACATCGAGGGCGGTGACGAAAACTCCGGCGCCCTGGCGACTGTCCAGCACGCCTTTGCCTGCCAGCTCGCGGATCGCCTCGCGCAGTGTGGACCTACCGACACCGAGCTGCGCGGCCAAGGTTGTCTCGCCCGGAAGGCGATGTCCCAGTGGCCATTCCCCGTCTCGGATACGGGTCAGCAGGAGTTCGGCCGCCTGCGCGGCGAGTGGATGCCGCCGTACTTGCGAGACCATCCGAACCTCTCTACTTGTCTGAGGAGTTGTGTATAGTCTAGCAATCATGCGCACCATGCTTCTGCTCAGCCGCCACGGCGGGGTCTAACGACCGGCCGCCCGCCGTGGGGCTTCGTCGTGGCCGGTCATTCTCTCTGTGACGGCCAGGAAGCAGCAATCATGACCACTTTCCCCACCATCGCCACACCCTCCGGCGCGACCGCGGATGCGGCCCCGCTCTGGAACAGGCAGCGGCATTCGCGGATGCCATCGCACCGCTATCGCGATATCTACGATCGCGTGGACGTGCCGCTCACCGAGCGTGCTTGGCCCGATGCCCGGCTCACTCACGCGCCGCTGTGGGTGCCGGTCGATCTGCGCGACGGCAACCAGGCACTGGCCGAACCCATGGATCCGGTGCGTAAGCGGCGGTTCTTCGAACTGCTCGTCGCCATGGGCTATAAGGAGATCGAGGTCGGCTACCCCTCCGCATCGCAGACCGATTTCGATTTCCTCCGATTGCTCGCGCGAACCGATATCGCGCCCGAGGATGTCGCGATCGTCGTATTCACCCCCGCCCGCCGCGATCTCATCGAGCGCACGGTGGCGTCGGTGCGCGGTATCCGTAACGAGGTCGTTATCCACATGTACACGGCCACCGCGCCGATATGGCGAAATGTGGTGCTGGACAAGGATACCGACGAACTGCGCGAGCTGATCCTGTTCGGTGGTCGCGATGTCCTCGAATTCGCCGGTGATCTGCCGAATGTGCGATTCGAATTCTCGCCCGAGGTGTTCAACGCCACCGAACCGGATTTCGTACTCGACATCTGTGACCGCATGACAACGCTGTGGGACGCCACCCCGCGGCGCCCGGTGATCCTGAATCTGCCTGCCACCGTGGAGGTTGCGACGCCGAACGTCTATGCCGACCAGATCGAATATATGCACAGGAACCTGGCCAGGCGGGAGAGTGTGATCCTGTCGGTGCACCCGCACAACGACCGCGGCACCGGCATCGCCTGCGCGGAACTGGCGGTACTCGCGGGGGCCCAACGAGTGGAGGGCTGCGTCTTCGGCAACGGTGAACGCACCGGCAATGTCGATATCGCCACCCTGGCACTGAATCTGCATGCCCAGGGCGTGGATCCGATGATCGATTTCTCCGATATCGACGAGATCCGCCGGACCGTCGAGTACTGCACGCGCATGCCCATCCACGAAAGGCATCCGTATGTAGGCGATCTCGTGCACACCGCGTTCTCCGGCACCCATCAGGACGCGATCAAGAAGGGGATGGCCGAACACCGTGACCGGGCCTCCGCTACCGGGATCGCCGAACGCGAACTCGAGTGGCATGTCCCGTATCTGCCGATCGATCCGGCCGATATCGGCCGCAACTACGACGCGGTCATCCGGGTGAATTCCCAGTCCGGCAAGGGCGGTATCGCATATCTGCTGCACGCCGAATACGGTCTGGAACTGCCTCGCCGACTGCAGATCGATTTCGCGCGACACGTCCAGGCGCGGACCGATGACACCGGTCTGGAGATCACCGCCGCCGAACTGCTCGAGTTGTTCGAGGCGACATATCTGGACACCGCGACAGGGGCGGTCGGGTTGCGGGAATGGTGGACCACGGGTGCGGGGGCCGACGCACTGACCGAGGTCACACTCACCATCGGCGGGCCCACCGAACATCGCGGCGTCGGTCCGATCGAGGCGCTCACCGCGGCGTTGGCCCGGGTCGGCCATCCGGTCGAGGTGCTCGGCCTGACCCAGCAGTCGATAGGCGCGGGGAACAGTGGCACCGCGATCACCTACCTCGAGTACCGCAGCGGCGAGCGCACCGGATGGGCCTGCGGACGCAGCGATTCCGTACTCGCGGCCTCGTTGGCCGCCGTCATTCGAGCCGCGAATTCGCTGGTGGTCTACTAGCGGTAGGGCCGCGGATGCGACATCTCGGTCAAAATGCCCGGGACGGCGGCCGCACGTGAAAAGGTATGCAGCGTGGTGCGGCACGAGACAGGGAACCTCCCCGCTGAGGTGACGAGCTTCGTCGGTCGTGGCGCCGAGGTCGCCACGGCGCGCAAGCTGCTGTCCAGTACGCGGCTGCTCACGCTGACCGGGCCGGGGGGCGTAGGGAAGACCCGGCTCAGTCGGCGGGTCGGGGAGGCAGTGCGGCGCGCCTTTCCGGACGGTGTGTGGTTGGTCGAGGTCGCGCATGTGCACGACGGGGAGCTGGTGGCGTTGAGCGTCGCGCAGACCTTGGGTCTGCGCGATGACACCAGGTCGCCGGTGGTGAGTCTGACCGACTATCTGGCGGACAAGAGTCTGCTGTTGATCCTGGACAATTGCGAGCACCTGATCGACGCGTGCGCGGCCCTGGTAGATCGAGTGATTCCGGCGACGACGGAAGTGCGGATCCTCGCGACCAGTCGCGAGCCGCTCGGGGTGTCGGGGGAACAGGTCATGCCGGTGGCGCCGCTTGCGGTGCCGGCGGTGGCAGAGGATGCCGAGGCACCTCGCCCGGCCCAGGACGACAGCGACGCGTTGCGGTTGCTGATCGATCGGGCTGTCGCCGCGAACCCCGACTTCGAGGTCACCGAGGCCAACCGCGGGGCCCTCGCGGCGATCTGCCGTCGCCTCGAGGGCATTCCGCTGGCGTTGGAACTGGCGGCCTTGCGGTTGCGGGTGTTCACGCCGGATCAGGTGCTCGCGCGCTTGGACGATGCGATGCGGCTGCTCACCGCCGGACTGCGGACCGCGCCGGAGCGGCAGCAGACCCTCGAGGCGGCGATCCGGTGGAGCTACGACCTGTGCACCCCCGATGAACAGCATCTATGGGAGCAGCTGTCGGTCTTCGCCGGCGGATTCGATCTCGAGGCCGCGGAGGCCGTCTGCATCGTCGATCCACCGGACGCGCTGCTGGACGCGCTGACCGGTTTGGTCGACAAATCCGTCCTGGGCCATCGACAGGACACCGACGGCACCGGCCGGTACACGATGCTCGAGCCGCTGCGCCAGTTCGCCTTGGCGCGGCTGATCGCGCACGGCGGTGAGCGGGCGGTGCGACTACGCCATCGCGACCACTACCACCGGGTCGCGCGGCGCGGACGGATCGCGTATTGGGGCAGCGAGGACGTCACCTGGTTCCGCGAAGTCGCCCGCGAACATCCGAATCTGCGCGCGGCACTGCAGTTCTCGCTCGCCGACCCGGAAAGTGCCCATCGCGCACTGGAAATCGCGACGGAACTGCGGCCGTACTGGGAGCACTACCGATTCCTGCTGGAGGGCTATCGCTGGCTCCTGGAAGCCCTGGACAAGGATCTCGACCATACGAAGGATCGGGCGCGTGCGCTGGCCGCCGCCTCGGTGATCGCCGCTATGCTGTCGGATCCCGAAACGGCCACTCGATTCGCCGGTGAATGTCTGGAAATCGCCACCGAACTCGATGCCGAAGACGTCGTCGTCGAACATGCCCTGCTGTCCGCGCTGTTGGCATTCGCCAGCGACGATCCGACGCGGGCGCTCGATATCGCCGAGGCCGCGTCCGACAGTGCGCGCGCCTGCGCGCACCACGGAGTCGAGATGGAGAGCCTGGCGTTCGCCTATGTGCGCGCTGGTGCTGGACGACGAACGCGCGGGCGCCATCGCGGACCGGTTCCTCACCATAACGAAGGAGTACGGCTCGCATCTGCTCGGCGGGTTGGGGTACTGGGCGGTGGGGACCAACCACTGGCGAAAAGGTGAGCAGGACAAGGCTATCGACGATCTGCGCAAGGCCGTCGAGCTGTTCGGGCTGTTCGACCGGTGCGTGTGGACGGCCTCCGGATTCGACGGGCTGGCGTGGGCGGCGACCGCCGACGGCGATCTGCCCCGCGCGGCGCGGCTGATGGGTGCCGCGTCGACGGTGCGGCGCGGCAGTACCCAGCGGCTCGCCCATGAGATGACCGAATTCGTCGGCGATAAGGTGCGCCTTCAGGTGCGCGATGCGATGGGCGAGAAGGAGTTTCGCTCCGCCTTCGATGCGGGCGCGGCGCTGGGGCTGGACGAGGCGGTCGACTATGCCCTCGGCACCCAACCGCGTCCTGCCGCGCAACTGGCGAAATCCGTTGCGGCAGATGTCCTTACCCGTCGGGAGCGGGATGTGGCGCAGCTGATCGCCGCAGGCTACAGCAATAAGAATATCGCCAGCGAACTGGTGATTTCGATCCGGACCGCGGAGAGCCACGTCGACCACATACTCACCAAACTCGGCTTCACCTCGCGCACGCAGATCGCCGGCTGGGTCAGCCGCAATGAGTTCTGACGCGGCTCAGTCGCCGGTCGCGCCGTCGATGCGCTCGCGTAGAAAATCGGCGTGGCCGTTGTGGCGCGCGTATTCCTCGATCATGTGCACATAAACCCAGCGCAGACTGTATTCGGTGGCGCGATAGGTGAAGACGTGCTCGAGCGGCAGGTCGGCGACGGCGGCGTCGGCCAACTCGATCTCGGCCTGCAACGCCGCGAGATCCGCGGCGGCGTCGGCATCGGCGATATCGTCGAAGTCGCCGTTGGGGTTGTCCTCGCTGCAGTAGAGATAGTAGAGCGGTTCACCGCGGGTCGCGATGCGGAACCAGCCGCGTTCGCATTCGGCGAGATGCCGGACCAGGCCGAGCAGCGACAGCGTCGACGGTGCGACACATCGACGCTTCAACTGCTCGGCCTCCAGCCTCGCGCATTTCCACAGTAGGGTCCGACGGTGCAGGTCGAGCCAGGATTGCAGCATGGTCCGCTCATCGGCGATGAGCGGCGGTTTGGTTCGGGTGATCTCGGGTGCGGTCCATATCACCGGCCGACTGTAGCGCCGAACCCACGATCGGATCTCGCGAATTATCGTGAGATCGGCCGGACACCATGATGTCAACGCCGCCGTGGGCCGGGCGCTACAAACCTGACGTCAGGAAATCGATGACCGCACGCTCGAACGCGTCCTTGCGTTCGATCTGCACCCAATGCCCGCACCGGCCGAACAGCCGCAGATCGGCGCGGGGTAGCTGACGCGAGGGCAGCAGCGCACCCTCGGCCGGAGTGACCCGATCGTCGCGACCCCACAGCATCAGCACCTCATGGCGCAGCGCGCGCAGCCGCGCCCACAGCGGAACCGCTTCCGCGAAAGCGGGATTCGCGAATGTCGCATAGGCATCGCGGATCGCCGCGATGGCGGCCGGATCCGCGGCGGTGGCCAATCGGTTGTCGACGAGTTCGTCGGTGAGTACCGCTTCGTCGAACACCATTGTCCGTAGCCAAGCGAGCATCCGCTCCCGGGTGGGTTCGGTGGTGAAATCGAGCAGCCGCCGAATCCCCTCGGACGGTTCGGGTCCCAGTGCGTTGACACCGACGCCGCCGGGTGCCATGAGTACCAGCCGATCGACCCGTTGGCCGTGTTCGAGCGCCACCAACGTCGCCACCGCGCCACCCATGGAGTTACCGAGCAGGTGGACGCTGGGCAGGGCGAGTTGATCGAGCAGCCCGAGCACCGCGTCGGCCGAGATGCGCAGGTAGTTGCGCTCATATACCTCGGGTCGTTCGCTTGCGCCGAAGCCGGGCTGGTCCAGGATCAGGCAGCGGAAGTGTTGGGCGAGTACGGGCAGGTTCGCACCGAAGTTGGCCCACCCCGACACCCCGGGACCGGATCCGTGCAACAGCACCAGCGGTGGACCCGAACCCGCCTCGTGGTAGCGAAGTTTCAGCCCGTCGACGGTGATATGGCGACTGGTATCCGCCGCGTCCATCAGACCATCCGATCTTCGACCGGCAGCCCGAATTCGCCGCGGCCGAACATGGCCAAGGCCCGTTCGACATCGTTGATCACGTGCACACTGCCCGCGTGCGCGTCGCGCCAATGTCGTTCGATCGGATTGGGTTTGCGGATCGAGTGGCCACCGGAGTTGTCGAACAGCAACTCGATGGCCTGGATCGCACGTTCGGTGCCGCGCACCTGATCGCGCCGGGTGCGCAGCCGCACCTCGTACGGAATCTCTTCGCCCGCTTCGGCATAACGCAATTGCTCGGAAATATTGTGTTCCATCTGCAGGATGGCGGCGTCGATTTCGGAACCCGCGCGGGCGACCCGCACATGCGCGAATGCGTCCTCGCCGACCTTCTGCCCACCGTAGGACAGCCGCACCCGTTCGCGCATCCGCTCGATATGCGCCTCGTACGCGCCCTGTGCGGCGCCGATAATGGGCGCGGTGATGGTGTTGGAGAAGACACCGGCGAACGGAATCTTGTACAGCGCAGCTGGATTGGCCTCCTGGCCGGGTCCGCGCAGCTGCGATTGTTCGGTGGCGCTGTAGGCGCGGTGGTGCGGTACGAAGGCCTTCTCGATGACGATATCGTTGCTGCCGGTGCCGGACAGGCCGACCACATGCCAGACGTCGTCGATTCGATAATCCGCGCGCGGCACCAGGATTGTCAGATAGTCCTTGGGATTGCCGTGTTCGTCGGGTGCGAGTGCGCCGAGGAACGCCCATTGGGCGTGATCGCAGCCGGAGGAGAAACTCCACCGTCCACTGACCTCGTAACCGCCTTCGACCGGGGTGAGGCGACCGGTCGGCGCGTACGACGAGGAGATGAGCGTATCGGAGTCCGCACCCCATACCTCCTCCTGCGCCGCCAGCGGAAAAAGCGCGAGCTGCCAGGGGTGCACGCCGAGTACCGACGACACCCAACCAGTGGACGGGCATGCCGACGCGATCGCGCGAATGACTTCGTAGAACGCTACCGGCGAGGCCTCCTCGCCGCCGAAGCGCGACGGCTGCAGCATGCGGAACACCCCCGCCTCGGTCAGTTCCCGGATGCTCGCTACGGGAACCCGCCGCGCCAGATCGGTCTCCGCGGCCCGCTCCCGAATCGCCGGGAGCAGATCCCGGACCCGATCGAGCACCTTGTGTGTCATTGCGGGTGTCCTCCTGTGTTCCTCGGATTCGCCGAACGGCGCCATAGATCCGACGCTATGGCGGCGCCGGCAGCGCGGCGGGGAACAGTCCCGGTGATCGGAACACACAGGGGAGGTCATAGGGTGCTGCGGATATCCGCTGCCTTACACCGCGTGCAGGAACTTCTCCGCGGCGGCTGTCTCGTAGGGGTCCGGACCCCATCGGTAGCCGTAGCCGCGGATATTCGTGATCAATTCGGGGCGATCCAGTTTGGCGCGCAATGCGGCCATATGGACATAGAGTTTCCGCGATACCGCGAGCAGCGAATCGCCCCAGACACAGTCCATGAGCTGTTCCCGGCTGACCGCGATACCGGGCCGCTCGACCAGCACGCGCAATAGCTCGAACTCCAGCCGGGTCAGTGGGACCGCCTGCCCGGCCACCTCGACCCGGCGCGCCGCCAGATCCACCCGGACGTCGTCGTTGACCACCGTCTTCCCCCGCGCGACGGTGGCGACGCCGACCCGGCGCGTCACCGCTTCCAACCGGGCCGCCAACTCGGCGACGCGCGCCGGTTTCACAAGGTAGTCGTCGGCTCCGCTGTGCAATCCGAGCACGATCGAACGCTCGTCGGCCTGTTCGCCGAGGATCACCACCGGCACCGAGCTGACCTCGCGCAGTTTGCGCAGTACCTGCAGGCCGTCCATATCCGGCAGGGTGAGTCCGAGGATGACGGCGTGATAGCCGTGGTGGGCCAGTAGCAGGTCGGCACCGCGGTGTTTGCGGTCCACTTGATGTCCGTGGAGTTCGAGCGCTTCCGCCAGGGCGTCGGCGCCATCGGGGTCATCGTCGATCATGATCAGCCGCATCCGTCTCACCTTCCCGCACAGGTCACGCCGAAGAGCAGCGATTATGCATGGTTGCCGCAGACGACCGTGCGTGCAAAGTAATTGCCTTGCCACCCCTGGGAAGGTGTTGCGGGAACCCCCTGACTGCCCGCGGAATTCACCCTCCGACAGGGTGGTTTCGTGCTGCTGCGGCGCCGGCTCTGCGGCCGAAGAAGGTGCCATCGCCCAGGGAGGTGCCGCTGATGTAGCCCTCGCCGTGCAGGCCGGAGCTGGCGCGGCCGGCCGCGAAGAGGCGGGGGATGGGCGTGCCGTCGATATCGAGGACGTGGCCGTCGATGGTGGTGTGCAACCCGCCCAGGGTGAATACGGAGGCCCCGGTGCCGCGGCGGTCACCGGATTCCGATGGCGGGCGCACGCCTGCCTTGACGTCGATGGCGGCCAGCGGGGGTGTCAGTGGGCGAAGCCAGCGCCGAGCCTTGTGGAAGTCGGGATCGCCTCCGCGCGCGGCGAATTCGTTGTAGCGGGTGATGGTGGCGGCGAGTGCGCCCGGCGGCAGGCCCAATTGTTCGTCGAGTTCGTCGATCGATTCAGCGACGTGGGTCGGGCGCACACCCCAGCGCTCACGCTCGGGCACCTGCTCATAACCCTGTTCGTCGAGTACCACCCACACGTTCATACCCTGGCGGAACAGCGCGGCTTGGCCGATGCGACCGGGATAGGTGTCCTCGTTGACGAAGCGCTGGCCGCGGTCGTTGACGATCATGCCGCGCGCGGCGAAGCCGGGGATCAATGAGGCGCCGACCTGACCGGCCGACATATGCCGCACGGCGGCGCCAGCGGCCTGCGCGATCCGGATACCGCTGCCGTCATCGGTGCCCGCGCTGACCTTGGTATGACCGAGCAGCCGCGGTGCGTGGGCGGCGAGCATATCGTCGTTGTCGATGAAACCGCCGGTGGTGAGCACACAGCCGCGACGCGCCCGGATGGTGAGTTCGCTGCCGTAGCGACGGGCCACCACACCGACCACCGAACCGTCCTCGCTCACGATCAGATTCGTCACGTAGGTGTCGTATTGTGCTGTCACACCGACGGATTCGGCAGCCGACACCAGGCAGTCCAGCAGCAACTTGCCGCCGAAGTCATTCGCGGTCGGCCGGTGGCCGCGCGGGGCCGGCGTGGCGAGTTCGGTAAAGGGCCAACTGTTCTCGCCGAGCCACATCAGCCCGTCATCGGTGGGCGGCACCCATGCGGGCGCATCCCACAGACTGGGCTTGAACGGCACACCCCGATCGACGAGCCAGTGGAAATGCCCAACGCTGTGCTCGCTGTAGTGCACGATCTTCTGCTGGTCCGCACCGGGACCGAGCGCAGCGATCAGGAACGCCGCCATCTGCTCGGGACTGTCGTCGAATCCACACGCGTGCTGGATCGGCGTACCGCCGCCCAGGTAGATCTCACCTCCCGACATCGCCGACGCGCCGCCCGGCCCACCGGCCCGATCGACCACTAGAACCTCGGCTCCGGCGGTCGCCGCCTCGTATGCGGCGCAGGCGCCCGCGCAGCCGTATCCGACGACCAGTACGTCGGTCTCGATGTCGTAGGACTTCACCTCGGCGGCCGCGCGCGGCGCGACCGGTTTACGGACCGTCATGGCTTCGAGGGTTCCGCCGCCGGACCGGGTGGCGGAATCGATGATCTCGGTGGTCGAGTCGGGTGCTCCCGGTCAGTGGGACTGGAACCGATCGCCGCGTCCCGCACTCGCGATGGTGTGTGAACGGCGTCACGTTTGCCTATTCCGGCGCCAGTGAGGAGTGGAAATCGATGCGGGTCCTGGTCACCGGAATCACCGAGCCGAGCGGTCGCGCGGTGGCGCGCATGTTGTTGGCCGCAGGGCACGAAGTGGCCGGACTGGACCGCCGGTGGCATCGCTTCATCGATCCGCGGGTGCAGTTCACGACCGGAGATCCCACCGACCCCGCGGCCTGTGCGCGAGCGCTCGACGGATGCGCGAGCGTCGTGCATCTGGCCGGATATGGCATCGACCAGATCGCCACCGCGGCGCGCGATACCGGTGCGCGCGTGGTGGTTCCGGTGATCACCGGTACGCGCTCGACGCGGCCCACCGAGACCCGGGCCGAGGCCGCACTGCAGGGTGTGGACGGCGTGCTGGTGCGCACCGCGCCGATAGCGGGGCGCCGGATCGGTGACGAAACCCGCCGTGCACTGGAGCCGGTCCTCGGTTCCAGGTCAGTCGACGGGTTCCAGTTGCTGCACAGCGATGACCTGGACCGCTTCCTGGTGCTGGCCGCCACCGCACTGCCGCCGGGTCGGGGCGACGATGGACTGCAGATCGTCGACCTCGCGGCCTCCGGTGTGGTCACCGCTGCGGAGGTACGACGCATGCTGAGAGAAGCAGGCGTGCGGCACTCATCCTGGGTGCCCGGCTGGTCCGGCCCGCAGCAGCTGCTGGATCCGACTGTCGCACAGGAGAAATGGGGCTTTCGCTGCGGATGGACGGCCCGTGAGGTGGTGGCCGATCTGGTGCGCGGCATGATCGGTCGCAAGTCCGACGGTGGCGGGTTCCGCACCCGCCGCGGCGCTATCGCATTGCCGTCGCACGTGATTCCCGCCCGCGCCACCACCTCGGACAACCACCCGCTGGCCGATATCGCGCCCGAGGGTCTGGAGGGGGAATTCGATGATCGGGTCGACGCACGCTACCCGGTGCACACCGCCACCAACACCTCCGAGGCGTTGCCCGGCCCGCTGACCCCGCTGACCATCGACCTGCAGGCCGGTGCGATCCGCCTCAGCAACGAGGCCATGGGCGAGATGATCGCGCTCGACGGAATCGCCTTGGAGCACTGGACGAGTCGGGTCACCACGGTCCTCGGCCATCACATCTATATCAATGCCTCGATCGGTGTGCTGGCCGCCGAGAATATGCCGGGCTGGGACGAGGACAGCATCCGCCGCGACGCGTACGGCAATATTCCGGCCGAGATCGCCCTACAGCCGCACGGGAAGCCACCGATGCCGACCGGACTCGCCAGCAGTCTGGCGACGGCGCGCGCGACCTCCCGCGTCATCGCCACCGCGCGCCGCTTCGGGAAGACGGCGGAGCTGATCAATGCCGCCTCGCATGCGGAATCGTTGAACGCCAGCGATATTCGCGCACTGACCGATGAGCAGTTGCACGTACGCGCCCTGCTCTGGCGTGACCGCCTACACCAGGCATGGCAGGCCGCGGCGATCGGCGTGATGATGACCGGCGCCGCCACCGCCATCCACGCGCGCGGCAAGGATGCGGGCGAGGTCCCCATCGACCTGAACCGTCTGGAATCGGCGAAGCCGATGCTCGCGGTGGAGCGGCTCGCCGAAGTGTGCCGTGCCGATCCCGATCTCGCCGAGCTGGCGCGTGCCGGAGATATCGCCGCCGCGCGGGCGCAATCGCCTGCCTTCGCGGCCGCGCTCGACGAGGAGTTGGCGAAGATCGGACATCGTGGCCCGGGCGAATGCGAGCTGATCAATCCGACCTTCGGTGACCGGCCCGCACTCTTGGTGAGCGCTGCGGCTCGCGCCGCGCAAATGCCCGCGCCCAAGCGCGAACCCGTGGATCCGTCGCCGAGCCGCACGGCCAAGATGGCCGCTGGAGCCACCGTTGCCCGGGAACGAGCGCGCGACGGCGTCGTCCGGATCACGCACTGCCTGCGACTTGCCGTGCGCGAGCGGGCGGATCGGCTCGTTCGCGCCGGTCGGCTGTCCGATATCGATGACGCCTGCTATCTGACGTTGGACGAAATCTTCTGCCTCCCCGCGGATGCGGCCGACAAGGTGGCCCGCAGGCGCGTGGAACGGATTCGAATGCAAGCCATCCGTATGCCGGATGTCATTGCCGGACAATGGGAACCGGTCGCCGAGGCCGCCGCCCTCACCGCCGACGAGAGCCTGACCGGCATCGGTGTCTGCGCCGGTGTGGTGGAGGGCCGGGTGAAGTTGGTGCTGTCGCTGGACGACGATATCGAGCCCGGCGACATTCTGGTCGCCGCGGTGACCGACACCGGACACACCGCGATGTTCGCCTACGCCGCCGCCGTGATCACCGATATCGGCGGCTCCGCATCGCATGCCGCGATCGTCGCTCGCGAGTTCGGCATTCCGTGTGTCGTCGACACCAAGACCGCCACCACCAGCCTCGCCGATGGTCAGCGCGTCCGCGTGGACGGTGCGGCCGGGACGGTCAGCCTACTGGCCGACTGAGCGCGGCGCCGAACTTGGGCCGCAGACCACGTGCGGTCCATGATGAAAGGAACACCCCTCGTGAAGAATTCGCGCGCTTTCCGCGGCGCTCTTGTGGCCGCGGCCGCAGTGCTCGTCGGCGTTCTCCCGGCGCTGGCAGGTCCGGTATCGGCAGGTCCGGTGCTATCGGGTCCGGCCGCGCCCGTGCTGCGTGCTCCGGGCCAGGCCGACCGGCCGATGGGGCTGGCGCATGCGCCGAATGCCCGCGATATCGGCGGGTACCCGGCCAAGGGCGGCGACAAGCTCGCGACCGGCGTCGTCTACCGATCCGACGCACTGGCAAAACTCGATGCGACCGAACAGCAGAAGCTGGTGTCGCTCAACATCACTCAGGTCATCGACTTCCGCAGCCCGACCGAAACCGGTCGCGATCCGGATAAGCTCCCGGCATCCATCCGCCGCACCGAGCAGCCGGTCTACGATCCGGCCAACGACTTCTACCTCATGGTGGCGCGACTGATCCAGGCCGGACCGGCCGCGCAGCAGGAGGCGCTCGGCGGTGGTAAGGCCGCCGAGATCATGCGCGACTACTACGCCTGGTTCGTCTCGAATCCGACCGCGCGCGCCCAGTTCGCGCAGGCCTTCAACGACATCGCGACGGCGCAGGGTGCGGTGCTGTACCACTGCACGGCGGGCAAGGACCGCACCGGCTGGATGACCGCCATCCTCATGAGTGCGCTGGACGTGCCGAAGGGACAGATCTACCACGACTTCCTGGAATCCAATGACAATCTGGCGGCCGGGAACAAGGCACTGCTCGACGGGCTCGTCGCCCAGGGTCTGGTGACCGATCGCGCACTGTGGGAGCCCATTCTCGGTGTGCAGCGCGACTTCTTGGACGCGGCCTTCGACCAGGTGCAGACGTCCTACGGGTCGTTCGACCGGTTCCTCAGTGACGGGCTCGGCGTCGACAGTGTGACGCTGGATGCGTTGCGGGCGAAGCTGCTGACCAAGCACTGAGCCTCGGATACCGCTGCCGGGCACTGTGATCCGGGACGTGCCGGTGTCGCCACGACAGCGACACCGGCACGCAGCGCACTACCCGGTCTCGGTGAATCGCTCGGCCGCAGCGCCGCGCAGACTCCCCGCGGGCAGCGTCCGGCCGCACAACACCAGCAGCAAATCCTGAGCAGAACCTGCGAGCACGGACCCGGAGCCGTAATTGAAGTCGAGATCGTCGGCCCGCAACTCGATCCCGTCCAAATCGACGCCGAAGTAGTTGACGCTCCTCGGCGAGAGCGCCCCGAGCACCAGCCGCATCCGATCGGCCGGGACCACCCGGTCCAGCCCCAACGCCACGGTGATGTCCAAGCCGTGAATGACGTCATGACTCAACGCGCCCGCGAACCCGCCGCCCGGCGGCTTCCACGGATGATGCACGTTGTCCCGCACCGCGGCTACCAGCTCCTCGGCCGTCAGCGCCGCCGCATCCGCCCGCGCCGTCCTATCCGCCATCTTGTTGAAATTTCCGCGCGCCTTGAGCATTTCGAGCGCGAACCGCGGCGTGGACAGCCGAAACGGCATGGTGCTGTGCGCGACGACCTCCCGCACCCGCCACCCCGCGCACAATGTCGGCTCATCCCACTGCTCGGCATCCAGCCCACCGAGCAGATCCGCCAACTCACTCCGCTCGGCCTCGATCGCCGCACGTACCTCGGTCTCCGTCATCAAGCCTCCTTCAACCGTCCGACATACAGTCCTTCCCATGACCTGAGACGAATCTCCACCCCGAAACTCATCGGTACCG
Organism: Nocardia sp. CA-107356; assembly: GCF_050946365.1. Taxonomy (NCBI): domain Bacteria; kingdom Bacillati; phylum Actinomycetota; class Actinomycetes; order Mycobacteriales; family Nocardiaceae; genus Nocardia; species Nocardia sp. CA-107356. The sequence continues at coordinate 3,998,803 of NZ_CP191992.1, forward strand.
GCCAGCAGCGCAGGTCCGCAACCTGGACGTCAGGCGGATGGCCGGACCAAGTCGGTTGAACGCGCGGTCATGCCGAATCCAGAGCATTTTGTGAATTGCTACACCTGCCCGAGTCCAAGTTCATGCGCTTCGGTCACCATGGCTTCGGTCCAGGCCGCCGCGATGACAGGTGTTGCCGGGCTAGGGTTCGACCGTGATGGGCAGCGATGCCGTGGGGGTGTGGCCGATCGCGGTGTTGGTGGCGGGGTCGGTGATCGTCACGTCGATGGAGGAGTTGCCGCTGCTGATGGATAGTGCCTGGTTGGTGTCGAGTTGCACGTCCAGTTGGTAGGTGGTGGTCTGTCCGTGCTCGAGGGCGAACGGGGCGACGAGGGTTCGGGTGAGGAAGTCGGTGCCGCCTCCTTCGGCGACGTAGGGCACCGTCTGCCAGGTGTTGGTACCAGGATCGAGCATGTGCATCGACCCGGCGGGCATCATCTTGACGGGGCTCGGATTACACGAACAGTGCCCCAGCGACACCACCAAGCCCACCTCGGGATTGTCGGTGGTTGTGGTGTTGGCCAGTGTGACCGTGAAGCGCATCGGCGTTGCGCCCGGCCGGATGGTGGTCGGGTCCTGCGGTGAAATGGTGACGTCGATGCCGTTGGCTGTGCCTTGTTCGGCGGAGGCGGGGAAGGCGGTGATGACCGAGAAACCGACCGCCGCAGCGGCAATCGCGGACCCTGTCAGTAGCCTGCACGTCTTTTCCTTGCTCATCGACACTCCTGATGATCGTTCGTAGTCGGTCGGACCTGAAGTGGTGTGCATTTCGCAGTCCATGTCAGCTCGTATCGGGCGCTGGTATCTGTAGGCGCGGCAAGTGCGCCCTGGTTGGCCGGTGGGCGCGGCGAATCTTTCGTCACGTGCAAAGACTCTCGGAACCCCGTGATCCCAGCGGATGCGGAGCGCAACCCCGAGACGGAGATTCGCGAGTCATGCGGGTGAATTCTCTGCGACTGGCGCCGGATGCGCACCGACTCTGCCACGAGTGCGGAGTATGGCGATTGCGACGACGACCGTCCATGCCGGCACGGCGAAGGCCGCAACTCGTTCCATACCGCCCATCCCGATAACGGGACCGTGCTGGGCGAAGAACAGAAACGCTGCGAACAGCGCGATGGTGGCGATGACAGCAGTGACGGGCCGCATCCTTCCGAACGGGGTCGTCCGCGGTAGAAATCCAGCGCAGACGAGTCCGATATTGCCCAACCCCATGATGAAGAGTGCACCCAGTAGGTGGAGGTTCTCGTCGACGTCCGCGGGAACGAATCCCACCATGAGCCACCCGCCAGCGCACATGCCGAGCAGGATGCGGGCACTTCGCGAAATCGCTCCTCGGCCCCAGCAGACACCGGTCAGTAGCAGGCCGACCAGCAGGAGAACACCCAGGGCGATGAAGGACGCGTTCATGACACTGTGCAGTGGCGAGCACACATACCGGGGACGGGACTCGTCCGCGATCTGGCAATGGACGTTACCCAAGTCGCTGATGTTGTTGTTTTTCCAGCTGTAGGGCGTTTCCCAATCGGCTCCTACGATCAGTTGCGCGACCAGGAACTGTACGGCGCCAACCACCCATGCCGCTGCGCCGACCTTGGCGGTCGTCGTTCCGCGGTTTTCGGACGCGGACGGGCGGGCCCCAACTCTCGTATTCAATGCACCTTCTTGTTCTCATGAGATGGTCGACGACTGTTTCGTTCCAGAGGTTCGGGTAGCGCTCCACGAAGGAGCCGACGGCTCGGAGATGCTCCGCGTCTCGCCACGAGAATCGAGGAGGGAAATGATCTCCCGGTCAACGATGTTCGCGCGTGCACGGATGCTGCTGACCCGGTCGGGTCGATCGTCGAGAAGCACATCCACGTCAAAGCCCCCGCCGGTCCGTCCTGCGCGCGCTGACGATGTCGATCGCCCCGACCACTACGAGCACGGCCCCGAGTGGCCCACCCCGGAACCAGAAGAATTCGGTGTCCCGCGCGAAAAGCCACAATGCTGCCCCACCGACAACGAGCAATACCCCGAAGATGGTCGCGAGTCGTATCTGCATGCTGTAATCCTGCCGCCACGCCGGGTGCCGTTCGTCGGCCGAAAGGTGGTGCGCAGGTCATCATTTCGGAGGACGAGTCGGGTGACCCGTTTGTGGTGCGATGCAGTGATCCCGTCTCCACCACCGACCCGCAGGCGAATAGGTCAGCTCCCTCGGGCAGCGAGGAAGGTGCCCGCGTGGATGGTCGTGCCGAAACCGGGAGCGAATTCGCCGTATTCGTAGAGGAGATGACCGCCGACGATGGTGGCGGCCACGGCATGGTCGTTGCGGTTGACCATGCGGTTCATACCTGCGATACCGGGGACCGGAGCTTCGGCATAGGCGCTGGTGGAGCCGTCGAAACCGGTGGGGTCGATGATCGCGATATCGGCGCGGGCGCCTTCGGTGAGGCGGCCGGTATCGAGGCCGTACCAGTCGGCGAGTTCGCCCGTCAGCCGGTGCACGGCGGTCTCGAGTGGCATGAATCCGCGCCGGTGCACGCGCTCGAGCATGCGAAGGCCGAAATTGTAGAAGGCCATATTGCGCAGGTGAGCGCCGGAATCGGCGAAGCCGACCTGGACGACGGGGGAGCGTTGCAGCCGGTCCATCACCTCATCGCGGTCGTTGGCGATGACGGTGCGCCAGCGCAGCTGCGAGCCGTATTCGACGGTGAGGTCGAGCAGTGCGTCGGCCGGGTGGATGGCGCGCTCATCGGCTACCTCGCCGAAGGACTTACCGATGACCTCGGGATCGGGGCAGGAGACGATCTGCGCGTCGTAGAGGTCGCGATGCCACACCCGGGGACCGAATTTCTTGGTGAGGTCCTTGCGGAACTGTCGGCGGTAGGACTCGTCGGCGAGTAGTTCCCCGCGCTTCATCACATCGCGGATATTCAGTGCGGCGACGCCGGAGCCGAATTCCTCGAAGACCACCAGGTCGACGCCGTCGGCGTACACCTCGAACGGCACCGGCAGATGCTGCCACCGGAATGCCGCTCCGCCAACGGTATTCGCGATCCAGGCCGCGGTGGTCGCGGCGCGCGCGACGGTGCGGTCGGCCTTGACGTCCATGCCCGCGATGAGGGTGGTCTTCAGCGGTTTGCGGAAAGGGCGGCCCGCGCTCTCGGCGAAGTAGCGCACGATCTCCGCGCGGGCGGTGAGGTTGGGTGTGCTCTGATGGATTCGATTGCGCTGCCGCAGAATGTCGTTCAGCACCCGGTACTCGTGCCAGGTGGCGTAGGTCGATGGCAGCTGCCTGGTCGGAAAGCGCACGCCCTCCAGTTTGGAGAATGAGCTGCGGATGGTGGAGAGCCCGAGGAATCCGGCATCGAGCGCCGCACCGAGCATATGCCGCATGCGATCCAGTTCGGCAGCGGTCGGCCGGGCGGCGGCGTCGACCGCCCGAGCCAGCCCGAGCACCGCGACCCGCATATCCGAATGTCCCAGCAGCGCGGCCACATTCGCCCCGAGCGGGCGCGCGGCGAGTGCGCGAGCGTAGGCGTGCGGACCGTCCCAGTCCTTATGCTCCTTGACCGCGGAATGCACGGCATCCCAAGGCAATGCCTCCACTCGGGCGAACAGATCGGCACAGTCCTCGGCCTCGCAGTACACCGTCGAGAGCGAGCAATTGCCGAACACCACGGAGGTGACCCCGTGCCGCACGGATTCGCCGAGACCGGGATTGCCGAGCACCTCGGCGTCGTAATGCGTGTGCACGTCGAGCATTCCGGGCATCACCCACTTGCCCGCCGCATCCATTGTCCGGACACCGTCGGGCAGTACCGAGGTGCTGATCACGGTGACCTTACCGTCGGTGATCCCGACGTCGGCGACCCGCGGCGCGCTGCCGAGCCCATCGAATACCGATCCGCCGCGAATCACCAAGTCGAACCGAGTCATCTCAGCCCCTCGCATCCATCCGGGTATCCGGTACTGCCGGTATCGCCTACATGGTCCCACGGCCGCGGGGCTCTCGCGAAATATCAGGCGACCTGGAGGCCAGTGTAGGCGGCCGCGAGCAGTCCGCCGACGACGCCGAGGCCGATGAGCGGGCCGAGCGTGGCGACGGCGAGCCAGCCGAGGCCGATCAGCGCCGCACCCGCCACCCAGGTCGCGATGGGCGCCGAACGTGACATCAGCTCGAAGAACTCGGTTGGTTCGGTGTGCTCGGCTTCGCAGGGCGGTTCGCCGTCGTGGACGAAACCGACGACACCGGGCAGCCGCTTGTCCATCAGAGCCGCACCGTGACCGCCCTTGATGTAGCGCACCTGCAGCGTGCCGGGTGGAACGGAGTCGAATCCGGTGAATCCGCCGACACCGACATCGCGCATACCGAGCCCGCGCAGGGCGCTGCACAGCCAGGCGACGGGTTTATCGGCGCTCGCGCACACATTGACCAGCGTGCGGATCTGTCCGCTGTCGGCGCACCGCACCCAGTCGAATTCGCGGGGCAGCACACTGCCCGCCAGGAAGACGTTGTGGAATTCCATTGCCGGAATCTGTTTGAGCGATTGTCCGAACAGATAGGTGCCGTTGCTGTGACCGACGAAATGGAACGGAACGCCGGGATGCCGCGCCAGATGGTAGCTGTACTGATCGGCGAACCACCGCAGGTTGCGACGCCGGGTGAACGGCAGCGCGAAGTCGTACGCCGACAGCCGCCCGTACGACGGCGTCACCACGAGCACATCGTTCCCCAACTCGTGCAGTTTGGTCTCGAGCTCGGTCGGCCATTCACCATTGCCGGACCGAATTCCGTGCAGTGCGAACACGACCGACTTGATGTTCGCCTCGTACTCGGACAGTGGGCTGGGATCGGTGGAGGCGACATCCTCGGTAATGGCCCAGCGCAGGATGTCGTAGCGCTGCCCGGTGTAGTCCTCGCGAACCTTGCGCCCGGTGCACGCGATATCGGCGTGGGTCGAGTTGGGCATCAGCTTCTGCGCACCGGTCGGCAGGGATTCCAGATCTCGGCTGTCCTCGCGGTCCACCGCCCAATCGTTTCTGGCGCGCACCTGCACGACGGTCGGCGCCTTATCGCCGAGATCGGCTATCTCGCGCAGCCATTGGATGCGCAGGTTGGTGATGAACGGTGTGCCGCAGAGCATGTCGAGCACGGTGAACGTCCCTAGCAGCGGGGCCAGCAGCTTCGCCATCACCCGGCACGGCCAGGGTGCGCGGTTGAGATCTACCCCGCGGTTCGGCGCGGCGAGTAGCACGATGCGGGTGACCGCGTCGGCCCAGGCCAATTGCGGGCCGTCGAGACCGCGCAAGGCCTGCAGGAACGCGTAGCGCAGCATGACCCCGCCGATGCTGTGTCCGATGAGGACGATCTCCGCGGTCCGGCGCGGTCCGGTCCAGTACGCGTCGATGCGATCGGCGAGATCGCGACAGCGGGCGGTCAAACTGCCCCGGCTGAACCGGGTGACCGGCTCCGGGAATTGCCAATAGATGGCCTCGTCGGGCCCGTATCCCGGCTCATGCCGCAGCTTGTTGAACAGGTCCTTGGCCGCATGCGGCGGTTCGGAAAGGCCGGCGACATAGACGATGAGCCGACGGCGCTGTGGGTGCGCGGATTCCATGACGATCCCCCGGGGTGCAGTGCCGCCGATCCTCACTCGACGGCAGGCGATTGTGCTTGTACTACAACATCGCGCAGACGTCCACCGACGTTTCGCCCGGTATTGCATCGGCGCTGCTCGCCGGCGTACTCATCGAGGGTAGACGGCCCGTCGTGTGCGTTCGTACTCCGCCCGGATCCGCCGACCGATCGCCCCACCGTCGCTGGGTGCGCGAACCTCGACGATGGTGCGTGCGGACCAGCGTGGTGGTTGCGCCGTGCCGCCGAGAACCCAGGCCGCCTGCCGGGCGGCACCCAGCGCGACGTATTCGTTCGGCTCGGGGACCCTGACCGTGACCCCGATGAGCTGGGCGGTGAGTTCGGCGACCAGGCTGGATCGGGACGCACCGCCGATGAGCAGCACCCGGTGGATCGGGATCCCGGCGGCGCGCAGCCGGTCGAGCGCATCGGCCACATTGCAGAGCATGCCCTCGAACGCCGCGCGGGCAATATGGCTGGGGCGCAGGGTTTCCGGTCGCAGACCGTGCAGACTTCCGGTGGCCTGCGGCAGATTCGGGGTGCGTTCCCCGGACAGATAGGGCAGTAGCACGACGCCGTCGGCACCGGGCGGTGCCTGGCGCGCAAGGGCTTCCAACCCGGTCAGATCCACGCCGAGCAGGGCGGCGGTGGAGTCCAGTACGCGGGCGGCATTGAGTGTGCAGACCAGCGGTAGGAAGGCACCGGTCGCATCGGCGAATCCGGCGATCGCCCCGGTGGCGTCGGCGCTGGGCGCAGCGGCCCGGGTGTAGACCGTGCCACTGGTGCCGAGTGACATCACGACGTCACCGTCTTCGATGCCCAAACCGAGTGCCGCACCGGCATTGTCACCGGTGCCCGCTGCGACCAACGCGCCCGCTGGCGTGCGTCCGACCGCTTCGGTCGGTCCGGCGACGCGGGGGAGTTCCGGCGTCCGTCCCCGGAAGGCTTGGGCCAGAAGATCTTTGCGATAGCTTCCGGCAGCGGGTGACCAGTAGCCGGTGCCCGATGCGTCGCCGCGGTCGGTGGTCGGTTCGACGGCGCGATCGGTCGGCCCACCCCGCAGCCGCCAGGTCAGGTAGTCGTGCGGCAGCAGCACCCGGTGCGTCCGGTCGGCGTGTGCCGGTTCATGATCGGCCAGCCAGCGCAGCTTGGCGACGGTGAACGCGGCCAGCGGCACACTGCCGACGGCCTCGGCCCATACCTGCGGGCCGCCGAGTTCGGCGATCAACTCCTCGGCCGCGTCCGCGGAGCGGAGATCGTTCCACAGCAACGCATCCCGCACCGGCTGACCATCGACGTCGACCGCGACCAACCCGTGCTGCTGACCTGCGACTGCCACCGCATCGGCCCGATCGAGTAGCCCGTCACCGGCCGAACACAGTGCCTGCCACCAAGATTCGGCGGGAACCTCGGTGCCATCCGGATGCGGGGCGTGCGCTTGCTCCAGGATCTCGCCGGTATCCGCGTCACAGCGCACGACCTTGCACGATTGGGTAGAGCTATCGACTCCAGCAACGGTGGCCATCAGGCGGGCACCCCGGTACTGTCCGAATCCTGGCCCGGCCGAATGTGTATCTTGCGACCGGTACCGTCACGGAAAGTCTGTAGCGCATCGGCGAATTCGGGCAATCCGAAGCCATGGGTGATCATGGTGTCCGCATCGATCACGCCCTTGCCCATGAGTTCGACCGCCCGCCCGAAGCTGTGCAGCACCGCCATCGAACCGACGATGGTGATCTCGTCGTTGTATATCCGAAACGGCGAAATCGACGCGGTCGCCGCCCCCGGCGCGACCCCGAACTGCTGGAACACCCCGCCCCGGCGCACCCGGCCGAGCCCATCCTCGATGGCGGCGATCGCGCCGGTGCAGTCGATGACCACCTCCCAGCCCTGCGGGCGGTCCAGTTCGGCGGCGGCGGTCGCGGTGGCATCCGCGCCGAGTTTGCGCGCCACCTCTAGTCGCGCGGTATTGATATCGACCACCGAAACCGACGCGGCCCCGGCGACCCGCGCGAGCTGCAACATCAGCAACCCCATGGTGCCCGCTCCGTAGAGCAGGTAATGCGCGCCGAGTGCGCGCGGCAGCACGTCGAACGCGTGCACCGCACACGACAACGGCTCGACGAGCGCGCCGTGTGTGGCCGATACGGCCTCGGGTAGCCGATAGCAGTTGGCGGCCGGCACCGCGACGTACTCGGCCATCGCGCCGTCGACGGTATCGCCGATCGCACCCCAGCGCTCGCACAGATTTCCGCGCCCGATCGCACAGTAATGACATGAGCCGCAGAACAACGACGGATCGACCGCGACGGTATCGCCGATTCGCATGTCGGTGCCGGGACCCAGTGCCACCACCGCACCGGCGAACTCGTGACCCGGCACGATCGGATAGGGCGTCGGCGGGAACTCGCCGTCGGCAATGTGCACATCGGTACCGCAGATCCCGACCGTGTCCACCCGCACCACGACCTGACCGGGGCCGGGCGTCGGATCCGGCACCGTTCGCACAGAGAAATTCCCTGGCGTATCGATCACGACCGCGCGCATAGCACTACCTTGCACCCGAACACCGGCCTCCCGTTGCATTTTGCCCGGCCGTGCCCCCGGATTTCCGGATGAGGCAGACTGTCGCGGTGAACGACGACCGGGACCGGCACGCCGACGTGCACGTCCGCACGGGCGACGGAACCACCTTGCCCGCCCTGACGGATCCGCTACTGGACGATCTGCTGCACGAACCACCCGACCCCGAATGCCCCGCGATCGTCGTCAGCCGCGGTGACCACGCCTACATCCAGGCCCGCCTGCTCCCCGATGGCGTCTACGAACTGGAGCACCGCGCGGACGGAGCGGACGAGTGCCACCAGATCTACACCCCCGACGCCCGGCTGGTGCGTGATGTCATGTGGGCGTGGATCGACGAGGACCCTTGGTGGCGTGACAGTGTCGGGTGGTATCGCGTCGACCCGGCCGTCGCGGAATTGGAAGCCACCCGTCGCGAGTTGTCCGGACTGCTGGACGGGTTGTCGGTCATGGACGGCATCGAGTCGGCGATGGACGATGCCTTGGCCCGCGCCGACGAGCTACTAGCCATGGACCTTCCAGATGACGAGGACCCGGACCCGCGCTGAGCCCGTTTTCCGAAAGCGGTTCGAACTGCGGGGCGCCCCGCGGTGTGTATCCAAAGGTCTTGCCCGCGTTGGTATGTCGGTGACCAGATGCGCGACGTGCCCGAGCGTTTACGGCCACTTGCTGCTTGCCGCAGCGCTGGCGCCCGACCGGATGTCAGGGCGTGTCCGCTCTGTTAGTGCGGCGTGTGCGCTCCGTGCAAACTTTCATTCGCGCAGCAGGTAGTCCGCCGCACAGTTCGGCTCATAGCGTGGCTCGGATACGCAGCTCCAGCAAGTGCACGAGGAGGAGTCATGGACTGCCCGGATGTGGGCAATCGGATGTCTCGATATCCCGATGAGTCAGATGTGCACCTCACAGTGCAACTCGGTAATGTGCGCTTCGATTTCGCGGCTTGCGCCACTGCGGCTTTGTTGTTCATAGAAGATTGCCGCGCCCGCCGCTATCCGAAGCATGTCGCGGTGATCCCTGGTGACACCCACAGGTACCCACGCCTACCCAATGAGCGCCTGTATCTGGAGCCCTGAGCCACATCGATGAGCCGAACAGCTCGGACCGACCCGATTGTCGCGTCTCACGCTCGATGCCTTGAAATCGCAGCTCCCGCGGCATGCCGTCGGATCACCTGGCCGTCGATCGGCTGACAGCGTCGTCACCGGAGCCTGGATGGATTCGTCTCCAGGTGCGAGTGTCCGACACCCTGACCTGCCCCGACAACGACGTTGGCCGCGGTCACAAAGGTGTGGACCTGGAGCGGTTCCGGTGCGGGTGACCGAGGACGTCGACGTGTGGCCGCGGTCGGCGTACCCGCACATCCTGCTCGCCGCTGCTACGGGATCGGGTAACGGCGGGGGCAGTTGGTCGCTGAGCTCTGGATGCCAGTGCCCGACGAATAGGCGGTTGTCGGGATACTGAATGACACGGGGGCCATCTCGATGTCAGGGGGTAATAGATCCTGAGTTCGCCGGGTGGACCGCGATCCAGCAACGATCCGGCATCGGAGGCAATGACGCCGGCCACGGACTATTCTGGCCAACACCGACTCGTCGGATGCTGGCGTGCTCGGGTACGGGAACCGATCACGAAGTAGGGAAGTGATGACGGTGAACGACATGGCCGTCTTCGTCCAAAACGCCACGACACGCGTCGTCGCCCCGCAGGAGCGCGCAGACTACTGGTCCGAGTTGATCAACTCCTACCACCGGCGTCTGGGCTATGCCTTCCCGGATGGAAGCGACTTCGAGGGTCGCACGACCTTGCGGCGCACCCCCGACTACCAGCTCATCGGCTGGGAGTCCGACGCGGTGACCTACTACCGTAGCCCCGGACTCGTGCGCGGCGACTCCGACGACGATTTTCGACTGCTGCTCCCCACCGCCGGGCAGGTGGACCTCTGGCAGGCCGGCGAACACGCGCGTCTGCCATCGGGTGTCGGTTGTCTGGTGACCATCGACCGACCGTTCGCATTTTCGCTGGGTGATGGCAGCAGGGGACTGCTGATGACCATCCCCCGACGAGAGGTCGACCAGCGCCTGGGCCACACGCCGGAGCTGGCCGCCACTCCTGCCGACCTCACGTCAGGTCTCGGAAGGGTGGTCGCCGACCTCGCCGCCGCGCTGTTCGCCGAGGGCGGCGACCTGACTCGACATCAATTCGACACCGCCTCTTCCCACCTGGTGGAACTGCTCTGCATGCATATCATCGGCGACCTGCCCACCAGCCCCGGCCATCTCGCCGACGTGGAAGCCGCTGTCCGACACTACGTTCGCACTCATATCGAAGACCCCGACCTGACAGGCGCGAAGATCGCCCGCGCCCTCGGCTGGTCGCTCCGACAAATCCAGCTCGCGTTCCAGCATGCCGGCACCACACCAAGTGAACTGATCAAGGAAGAACGTCTGCAACTCGCCTATTCGCGCCTGCGCAGTCCCGGCTACCGCGACCGGAGCATTACAGACATTGCCATGGGATTGGGCTTCAGCTCGGCCAGCGTCTTCAGCACGGCTTTCCGTCGTCGGTTCGACGCCAGCCCGCGCGATGTCCGCCACGGTTGACCAGGCGTGTTGTCGTGAACTCTGCCGCGCCTCGGCTCGACCGTATCGCTGTGACGTGAGGGCCTGCCGGGGCTGATTGCGCCGGTCGTCGGCAGCGAGCGGATGCCGCATGCTGTCGGGTAGCAATGGATGCGGCGCGCCGATCGACGCGACGAGGGCCGAGCAAACCAGCCCGCACACTCTTTACTAGGTGCTGATCCTCACTGGGCGCTGATACCACAGCGCCGTCGTCGCGATATCCGCGTCTTCCAGCGGCAGGTATGTGCCTTCGTCATGCCAGCCGAGCGCCTGCATCGTCACGCGCAACTCGCGCTGGTAGCAGATCGGATCGCGAATATGCCAGCGGTACATGCCGAATCGCTGCTGCGGCCGGTAGATCTCGTCGGGTGGCAGCACCTGGTGCAGTCCGAGATAGGGCGTCGAATACGTGCGGTACGAGCCGTCGAGGTCGAAATTCCATGCGCCGCCGAAGTAATCCTCGGTGCCGGTGCCGCACAGCGTCGGATGGGTGGTATCGCCGTCGAGGTAGAACTTCAGCTCGCCCTCACCCCACCAGCCCGGTGCGCCCGGCCGGATGGCCAGATAGGTGCCGACATACCGGCCGGGTCCGGGCACCGTGTCGAGGATGGTGTGCACGGCGGGCGCACCGAGCGGTGTGCTGGCGCAGCGCAGCGCGTGCAGATATCCGGCGGCCACGGGTACGTCCTGCTCGGTGTAGGTGAATTGGTAGTAGACCGGAACCGAGCGGTCACTGCCGTTGTGCAGTGTGATGCGGGCGTGCGCGCGAAAAGGCATGGGCCAGTAGCTGTTCAGGCCACCGGCTGGTGCGACGACCACCATCTCCGATCGCACCAGCGCCAATTCGTCCCAGCCGTTGCAGAAGAAATCGCCGAGCGGCAGATCGATCGACGGCTCCGGCTGGTCGTCCCAGAACATGCGCAAGGTGAGTAGCCCGAGCGCGGTGCGGTCGGTCGTGAGCCAGCAGTGCCGAAGCATGCCGGGGCCGGAAATGTCTGCCAGCGTTGCGGTTTCGCCCGCCCCGAGGTGGATGGACGGTGAGATCTTCCAGCCGGGGCCGAGTCGGCGCGCCGCGTGCGCGCCGGTGCCATCGGTCGCACGACCGCCCGCACCGGGGGCGCCGGTCGGATTCTCGGCGCTGATCGAGCGGGTGCGTGCGCCATCGAGGCGCCAGAGTTCCGACCCCGAGGTGGTCACAGCCCCGGCCAGCCGTATCGGTCGGTCGCCGCGGCGTGTCCCGCGCGCTTCTGGTAAGTGAAGCCAGTCTGTGGTTGTTCGGGTTCGCCGACCGTTACGCTGGCCGAGAGCTGGGCGAGTTCGCGCCGGAACTGGTCCATATCCAGCCAGCGGATCTGCTGCACCAGTTCCTCCATCGATTCGGCGGGCAGCGCCCCGGCCTGCGAATACACCAGCATGCCCTCGCGGAATGCCATGAGGGTCGGATATGCCTCGATCTCGGCCATTTCCGTCAGTTGCTGCTCGGCGTCGATATCGACCATGGCGTAGACGATCTCGGGGTGCAGGTCCGAGGATGCCTCGAAGACCTCGGCGAAGCGGCGCGAGGGCTCACACCATTGCGCACCCCAGTCGATCAGCACGATATGACTGTTCGCGATGGTCGCGTCGAAGTTGTTTCGGGTCAGGGTCATGGTCGGCATCGAGATTCCTCGCGATTACTGTCCTATCGGCAACTTTGCATCCTCGCATAGGCATGAGGCTTACGGGAGATGAACGGATCGGTGCTGTTCCGCCGCAAGGAAATGCGCGATATGCCTGGTGGATTCGTACATCTCGCGGTAGCGCTGGTAGTACGCAGCGTAGATGTCTGCGCGCTCCGGATCGGGCTCCACCACGCCGATGAGGGGATTCCAGCCCGCGGTATCGACGCCGACCGATGCTGCCGCGAGCAGAGCGTCGCCGAGGCAGGCCCCGACGGTATCGGCCGGAAGTTGCTGTGGCAGGCCGGTCACATCGGTGACGATCTGGGTCCAGAGGCCGCCCTTCGTGCCGCCGCCGACGGCGACCAGCCGCCGCGCCTGCCCGCCCGCCGCGGTCATGGCCTCGAGGTTGTGCCGCACGCCGTAGGCGATGCCCTCCAGCACCGCCCGATACAGCTCCGCACGTCCGTGCCCGAGGGTGAGACCTGCGATAATGCCCCTGGCGTCCGGATCGAACAGCGGGGTGCGCTCGCCCGCGAAATAGGGCAGCGCGAGCAGGCCCCGACTGCCCGCGGGGACCTCGGCGGCCTCGGTCACCAGGTCGGTGAAATCGCCGCCGACGAGTCTGCGCAGCCAATCGGTGACCGCGCCCGAGGTCGCCATGCCCGCCGCCGATGTGTAGGTGCCCGGCCAGGCTCCGCAGGTCAACCACAGACCCGGATGCGGTCGCGGATCGGAGAGCACCTGCACGAGGAACATGGTGGTGCCGTACATGATCATCGCGTCGCCGGCTGCGCGGACGCCGACGCTGGCCGCCTCGGCCCAGGCGTCGATGGTTCCGGTGGTGACCGGAAGTCCGGCGGGTAGTCCGGTCACCGACGCGGCGGACGCGCTCACCCGCCCGATAACCTCAGTGGGCCAGGCCAATTCGGGCAAGGCGAGACCGGGCGCGACGACGGCGGCCCAGTCCCACGCCCAATCTCGTTGCCGCAGGTCGTACATCGGAACGCACTGGCTAGCCGATTGATGGTCGAGTACATAACGGCCGGTAAGTCGGTGCACCAGAAACGAACTCGCCATCAACAGCATGGAGGTGCGGGCCGCGACCTGCGGCTCATAGCGGGCCAGCCAGCGCAGTTTGGGGCCGACGGCCTGGCTGGTCAAGGGGGAACCGCCGCGCTCGAGTACCGCTGCCGCGCCGAATACCTGGTTCAGTTCGGCGATTTCGGCGGTCGCCCTGGTGTCGACGCCGTAGAGGATGGCCGGACGCAGGGGATTTCCGGCGGCATCGGCGGGGAGCAGGCATGGGCCGATGCCGGATACGCCGAGTGCGTCGACAGTCGCGCTGCCGGCCGCGTCGAGGAGTTCGCGGATGATCGCGCGGAACTCCGTCCACCAGATCATGTCGGCATCGTGTTCGACCCATCCCGGTCGCGGTGTCGAAACACCGTGCGTCCGTTCGGATCTGGCGATGATCGTGCCGTCCGGCCGGACCAGTACGCCTTTGGAACTGGAGGTTCCGATATCAACTCCGATGAACATGCCCGGGCCTCCTGTTCGCAGCGTTCGTCATCGGGTGAATTCGTCGACGGTGATAGCGAGGAGATCGCAGGCGGCTCGGACCGTGGCCCGATGATCGCCGGGGACCGCGTGAATATGGTTGGCGCCGAAGCGGGACAGGAAATCTCCGGCATGCGCGTCCAGGCGGGCGAAGGCATGTGGCCATTCCCAGGTGGACTGCTTCATCAGTGCTTCATTGGTTGCCTGGTCGTAGGTTTCGAAATCACCCAGCATCAACTGCATTCGATAGTCGCCGTCCTTGCGGGTGAGACGGGCCAGGGTCATTCGGCCGGGTGCGGCCAGATGGTGTACGGAGGCACCGCCTGCGGGGAAGAAGAACACCTCCGGGTACAGATGCACGTTGGCCAGGTTTTCGTTCGGATCCTCGCTGCGTGCCGCGAACCAGGTGGCGTGCTGACCGGAGTTGCACAGATCCCAGATGTCGCGGTCTTGGTGATAGTGCCGGACATCGGCGAAAAGCACGGGGGTGTGCGCGATCCGCTGGAGCAGCTGCATAGTGAGCGCGCCGTCCATATCAGCTTCGGTCGCGCAGATATGGGGCTGTTTGGGGCCGTTCCAATCGTAGGGATCATTGAGGAACGCCTCGGTGATATCCATCGTCGCGAAGTACTGGGTGAGTTCGGGCTGGCCTTTGATACCGGAGAAGTCCAGGCGCCATTCGGCAATCAGTTCGCGGACTGCCAGATACGAGCGGATCTGACGTTCCAGCAATTCCGGTGTCAGTTTCACACCGTCGTAGTGCACGCCAGCGGTGTTGCGCTCCAACCACTCTCGCGCCCCCTTCGCCTCCCCGGCATCGGCCGATTCCGCGCGGCGCACGATCTCCCACTGGTCGATCTCCTCGACGTCTATGCCGAACAGTCGCTGCCACTGATCGGTATTGGCCACGGCCGTATTCATGCCCATCGGGCGACCGCCGAAGCGTCCGAAAGTACTGCCGCGCAGACTGGATACGGCTGCCGCCGCAGTGGCCTGGATGCCGATCGCCTCGATCAGCGCGGTGTCGGCCGGATCGCCCCACAACCGGGTGTGCGCGCGGCCGATCTGATCCAACGCCCCGCCCGCGGCCAGCATGCCGACCATACCGGGCTGCACCGGATCAATATTGGACAGCAGCAGTAGCGGCCCCGGCGTCGCACCCGCGGCCAGCATGGTGAAGTGCGGGAATGCCCAGACCGCATAGTGCAGCACCGTGAGATCCACACCGGCGGCGGCCACTTCACGAGCAACCGATCCGGCCAGTGCGTTCGTACTGATCGGCGCCGTGCCACGGACCACCTCGTGTCCGGCCGCCCGCAGCCCGGCGACCAGCCGATTCTCTGCCGATTCGATGAACTCCGCGATGCCCGCGTGCACATAGTCACGCCCATCGGAAATGCTCATCACGCCGATCCGCGCCATCCCGACCGCCTCCCAACGTGCAGGCCCCCCTCCAGGATTATCCATCCGGAGGGGGTGGCGGGTGGTCGGCTTCGGGCGAGTGGGTCAGCGGTCGTTATCCACCGGTGACCGTTCGCTGTCGACCAACTCGGCGGTAATCGCGTCGAGGCGCCGGGCGCGCGCCGGGTCGAAGTCCGTACCCGTCAGTGCGAGTCGCGTGCGGCGCCGGAAGGCCGTGAGCGGTTCGGTCGGCGGATGGTCGATCAGCTCCGCGATGGGGACGATGGCCTTGCCGACCGGCTGTCCGGCGGCCAGCAGCCACGCCTTGGTGAGCAGGCGGTGCGCCGTTGGCAGCGGATCGGCCATGGCCGTGCGCACCATCAGCGGATTGTAGAGCACATATCGCGTGCGTGCCCGCGGATGGCGTTGGGTAAATGCGACGCCGAGCAGGTCGATGCAGCGCGAGGACTGCATGGCCGCGCGCATACCGCGATAGCCGTCGCGCAGTTGCAGATCCTCCCATTCGATGGTGCCGGGAAGTCCGCCGGGGCCCGCGATATTCATGATGACCGGTGCCGTGGCGCGTTCGAGTGCGTCGAAGAGTCCGTGCCCGATGACATAACGACTCAGATAGGCGAGTGCGAAGGTGTACTCGAAACCGTCGGCGGTCTCCTGGCGTACGGACCGGAAGTTCTGCGCGCCGAAGACGACCCCGTCGACGGTGTCGGTGACGGCCTCGACGTCCGCGAGGACCTTGCGCATCCCGGCCAGCGTGCTCAGATCGGCCGGTACGAAGACGGCTCGGCCGGCGGCGCCGAGTTCGGCGGCCTCGCGCAGGAATCGGGCGCCTTTGGCCGCGCCGCTGGCCACCGCGAACACCCGGTCGCCGCGGCCGAGAAAGTGCAGACCGAGACCCCTGCCCATGCCGTCGGTCCCGCCGGTTATCACGTAGGTGCGCATCGAATCGCTTCTCCTCGAGTCAATTTCGGTTGAGTCATCGTCCGGTGACATCGAGGCTATGAAGCAGGTATCCAGCAAGTCAACAACTGATGACTTATGCTGACTTGATGACCGAAACCGCAGCGCCGGGCCGTCGGCGCGACCGCGCCGCGACCCGATCCGCGTTACTGGATGCCGCCCGAATCCGGTTCGCCACCATCGGATTCGACCGAACCGGCGTCCGCGATATCGCAGGTGATGTCGGCGTGGATCCGGCGCTGGTGTTCCGCTACTTCGGTACCAAGGAGCAGCTCTATGCCGAGGCGATGTACCTCGAGATCCCGAAAGGGGTTGCCGCCGACCCACATCGACCGGTGGTCTCCATCGTCGATGCCCTGCTGCGCGATGTCGTCTTCGAGGACTGGCCCGAATTCGGCGGTGAGCACCCGGTGCTGGCGATGTTGCGGTCCTCGGGCCATGCTCGCGTGCGTGACCAGTTGCGGGCCCAACTCTGCGATGGCTACCTGCAGGAGATGACCGTGCGCTTGGACGGTGCCGATGCCGCCCTGCGCGCCGAATTGGTCGGTGCGCTGCTGCTGGGTTTGGGGGTCATGCGCTCGGTGGTCGGCGCACCCGCGGTCTCCGGCGCGACCTTCGAGCAGACCAGGGTGCTGGTGGCCGAGATGGTCCGGGCGGTCAGCGGGGGACGGCCGCGGTGACGGTGCGCGGGTTCGGGAAGGTGAGCGGTGCCAGGTGTACCCCGCCTTGAGCCCAACCCGCGCTGGTGATCCACCAATCGTCATTGTCTCGGACCAATTCGGCGGCATGGGCGGCGATATGACCCGCCTTATCGCCGATGCGGAAGTGGAAAGGCGTGTCGCTGCGGAACACATCGGTCCCGACGTAATGCGGGCGCGGACCGATGAACAGGTACCACCAGCCGCCGTGAGGTACGACGAACGGTGATTCGGTATTGCCCGCCTCGGTGCCGATACTCGGGTCGGTATAGGCGATATGCCGATCGCCCCAGTGCACCAGGTCGCCGCTGGTGCGATAGGCGACCACATGGTGACCGCCGAGTGGTGTGCTGGTGGCGCAGTAGTACATGACCCACTTCTCGCCGATGCGCAATACCATCGGATCCCTGGCGTCGTAGCCGTCACGGAACAGCGGCCCGGTCCGGCTGCGGGTCCAGCGGTACAGGTCGCTCGAGGTGGCCAGATTCATCGCGGCGCTGGTCCGATCGGCGCCGCCGCCCGCGTAGAACATGTAGTACCGGCCGTCGACGCCGATGACATGCGGCGCCCACAGATGTGTCTCACCGTAACCGCGATCCACGGTCAGGGCGGCCGCCTGTTTGGTCCACGGTCCGCGCAGCCGGTGCGCGGTCGCATGCGCGAATTCGATTTCGTGGAACGGGTCGGCCGGTTCCGGATGGGTGATGCCGAACAGGTGCCAGCGACCCGTTTCGTCGCGAACTACGGTGTGGTCGTTGATGTACCACGGGTGTGGCTCACCGGCACCGGGGTCGTAGACCCTCGCGAACGCGCCCGCCCGCACCACCTCGCGCGTTGCCATACTGCCCATGATGCCCGGCGAGGTCCCCGTCGAGGCGGGGTCCGCGACATCGAGATGGTGCGGATATCAGTGGGTTGGTGGTTGCTGCGGCGGTGTTTTTGCGGGGGAGTCGGGTGGTGGTGGGGGCGTCGGCTCTTCGAGGATCGCGGTTGGCTGGTCCGCTGTGGCCTCGGGAGTGGCGGACTCGGGCGGTGTCGGCTCTGCTGGCGACTGGGGCGCAGTGGACTGGTCCGCTGTCGGCTCGGGCGCAGTGGATCGGGGCGTTGCTGGCTGGGGAGTCGTGGACCGAGGCGTTGTCGGCTGGTCCGCCGTCGGCTCGGGAGCAGTGGATCGAGGTGCCGTCGGCTGGGGAGCTGGCGGTTGGGGCGTTGTCGGCGTGGGTGCTGCCGACTGTGCGGCCGCGGCCCGCTGACCCGCCCGCTGCTGCCTGCGCCGCAGCACGGCCTGGCTGAAGCTCGTACTGCTGAAATGCGTGCCGTAGACGCCCAGTGCGATCACCCCGGCCGCGATCACCGCGACGCCCGCGCCCCAGTCGATATGCCAGAACGCCGCGACCACGCCGACGAGGGAGCTGAGCAGGGCGATGGCTCTGGCCGCCTCATCGGTCATGCTCGGGCTCGGTACCTTCTCCCCCGACTGCCATTCATCGAGCATGAGCAGCACCACGAGCAGCGGCAGCGAGATGGCGAAGGCGATCACCGAGATCCGGCCCGAGGTGCCGAGCGGTTCGGCCGTGAGGAAGCCCTGCAGGATGACGACGCCGACGGCGATCAGCCCGCCGTACATCAGGCTGTTCTGTTTGGCGAATTTCTTCTTTTCAGCCGCGGTGGTGAGCTTCTCGTAGTCGACATCGTCGTGCCCGCCGGTGACCCTACTGCAGGTTCGGCGCCAATTCCGGCCGAACAGTCTCCACAGCCGGGACTAGGCGTCGTCCACCAGCACCGTGCGGAGCCGGGCGAGCTCACCGCCGGATAGGCCGTGCATGCGCAGCCATTCACCCGCCCCACCCTGGGTACTGCGCAGTTCGTCGAGGAACCGCATGATGACGTCGGGATCGACTGCGAGTATGCCGGTCCGCACCGGTGGCAGTCCGTGATAGGACGGCAGCGCGTCGAGGCGTGCGCGAATGCGTTCCAGGCGTTCACCGGTGAGCGCGTAATCGGCGGCGATCGCCTCGGCGGGTACGCCGACCGCGTCCAGCACCACGGCCGCAAGAATGCCGGTGCGGTCTTTGCCTGCGGCGCAATGGAAGAGGACCGAGTGACGCTCGGAATCGGCGATGATGCGGGCCGCAGTGACGATGGATTCGCTACTGCCGGAAAGGAGTTCGCGGTAGAGGGCGACGAGATCGTATTGTCTGCCGTCCGGAACGAGTTCGGCGGGCGTCGCGGCGGCGGTGCTGGCCTTGCGCACCGGTAGGTTGACCATGCGCACGGCCGCATTGCCGGTCAGCCTGCCGTAGCCCTCGCGCAACACCTCATCCGGGTTGCGCAGGTCGATCAGGGTGCGCAGACCGACCGAGCCGATGAGTATCCCCAGGTCGTCCTCGGTGAGATGCTGGGGTGTGCTGGCGCGGTAGGCGACGCCGAATCGGGTTGTGCCGCCGCCGATTATCGGAAGACCGCCGAGGTCGCGGACATTGTCGATTTCGGCGAACTCCACCCATCGCCGCTGGGCATTGTCGGTGAACACGGCGCTACTGGGCTCGGCCCGCGGCGGCCTCGTCGGCGCGGCTCAGGCCGCACAGACCGATGAGGTCTTCGTGCAATTCGAACCACACCGTGTGATAGCTGTCCATGATCGGCCGGGCCACCCAGCTGTGGTCGCCACCGTTCATGCGCTCGACGGCGCGAGTCAGGCGATCGGTGTAGGGCGCGAGGCGGGGTGTAATGGCGCTGATGCGTTCGACCAAGGGGGCGACGCGGTCGTGCAGCGTGGTGAGACGCGCCAGAATGGCTGCGTCATAAGCGTTGTCGGAGTGATCGTTCACCGTACTCGCGTCCTTCATCTGCCAGGCCGTGATGACTTCCTTCAGCTCGGCATTGAACCCGCAGAATTCATCGTAGGCCGCCGCGATGACGTTCCGGTCGATATCGGTGCGCTCGTGCTGCAGAAGTTGGGTCAACTGTTCTCGCCCCTGTGGGGTGAGCCGGATTCCGACGGGTGTGCTGGCGCATAGCCCACGCGTAACGAAATCGGCAGTGCGCGACGAGGCTTCGTCCTCGGCGATATCGAGGCTTTCGGTAATGGCAATCGGTTGCACCCGGCCCTTGATACCGATCAGGCGGAGTATCGCGAGTTCGGACACCTTCGCACGTTGCACTTCGGGTTCAACAGCAGTGTGGCCGACGGTATCTGCGGAATGTGTTGCTGTTGGCGGCTCTTCGTTCCGCTCACGGTCCGAGAGGAACGCGGGCAGCTCAGCCGGATCGACCCGCGCCCATTGTGCGAGCCGATCGATGTCCTCGATGACCGAGGCCGCCACCGCTTTTCCGGTCACCTGTCCCGGCAAAATCGTGCCAGCTCCGCCGTCGACGGTGACGACGCGACCGGCCAGCGCCGCGACGACCCCCGGGCCGCAGCCGACCACGCACGGGCGGCCCAATTCCCGGCTCACCAGCGCGGCATGCGAGGTCGCGCCGCCGAGTTCGGTGACAATGGCCTGCGCCGCGATCATGCCGTGCAGATCGTCCGGGCTGGTGGTCGGACGCGCCAAGATCACGTGCTCACCGGCGGCGGCACGGGTTTCGGCCTCGTCGGGATCGGTGACCACGACACCGGAGGCGAGTCCGGGGCACGCGGATTCGCCGCGGGCCAGTGGTCGCAGTCCGGTGTCCTCGCCGGATGCGGGGCGTAGGACGGTCCGCAGTTGGTCGGCCCCGACCCGGCGCAACGCCTCGTTCGCGTCGATGAGGCCTTCCTCGACCATGGCCACCGCGGCGCGAAGGGCAGCGCGCGCAGAGCGTTTCGCGGGCCGTGCCTGCAGCAACCACAGACGGCCCGATTCGACTGTGAACTCGATATCCTGGATATCGCGGCCGTCGCGCTCGAGCATTTCGGCGGCGGCGATCAATTGGCGGTGCACGTCGGGCAGCGTCGCCGCGAGTTCATCCAGCGGACGTGGGGTGGTGCGCCCGGAGACGACATCCTCACCCTGCCCGCCGACCAGCCACTCGCCGAAGACCGGATGCGCACCGGTATTCGGATTCCGGCTGAACAGCACGCCCGTCCCGGACTGCGCGTCGAGATTGCCGAAAACCATGGCCTGCACCGTGACCGCCGTGCCGAGCGCGTCGGAAACACCCCGGGTGCGCCGATAGGTTTTGGCGCGTGCGGAATCCCACGACCGGAATACTGCACTGATCGCGCCGCGCAGCTGCTCCCACGGATCCTCGGGCACGACGCCATTCGAATCGCCGAGCACGATCTCGCGATACTGCGTCACGAACCGTCGCCGCGTATCGCTGGCGTAGTCCGGATTTCGCGTCTCGGCAGTCAATGCCCGCTCGACCGCGTCGGTCATGCCCAGGTTGAGAACCGTATCCATCATCCCCGGCATGCTCACCGCCGCGCCGGAGCGCACCGAGACCAACAATGGACGCTCTGCCGCACCGAACTGCCGCCCCGTCCCCCGTTCGAGCGCGGCAATTCCGGCTCGCACGCCCGCCCAGGTCTGTGCATCGAGCACCCCACCGTTGGCACCGAATTCCGCCCATGCCTCGGTCGTCAGCACGAATGCCGGCGGTACCGGCAGCCCGAGGCCGCGCATATGATCGACGCTCCATGCCTTACCGCCGATCCGCTGCCGCGACAGTCCGCACGCCCCGTCGAGTTCCGCAACGGACGAAGTCGCGTTCTGCCGACCGGCATCGAGCCCCCCGAAGGCGGCTCCCGGTCGCCGCACCGGCTCCACTCCGATCGTCATAACACTCCTTCGGTCGTCGACAGCCATCGCGCACTCAGCGCATGACAAAGGGCGGATCACCGGGCCGCTGGCCCTGCGATCGCCCTGGCAAATGGCGCAATCCCGCAGCGCTCACGCCGCGGAGAGCGCGATTTCAGCCTGCCGCCCGGCAGCGCCACCGCGTACTGGACGTCCCGGTCAGCAGGATGCGCGCGGCACCTGTTCCGCCCGGCCGTCTCATGCCACGCTGCGCCGCAGATAGTCGGCGGTAATGGACCGCTGGTCGTCGAGCAGCGCCGACGGTGTCCCGGTGAAGACGATCTCGCCGCCGTGCTTGCCGCCGTCCGGTCCGAGATCGATCACCCAGTCGGCCCGTTTGACCACCTCCAAGTCGTGTTCGATGACGATCACCGTATTGCCCGCGTCGACCAGTCGGTCCAGCAAAGTCAGCAGCGTGTCGACGTCGGCCATATGCAATCCGGTGGTCGGCTCGTCCAGCACGTAGACGCCGCCGCTGCGGTGCAGGTGGTCGGCGAGTTTGATGCGCTGGCGCTCGCCGCCGGACAGTGAACTCAGCGAGCGTCCCAGTGTCAGGTAGCCGAGGCCGACCTCGTTCAGTGCGCGCAGCGGCCCGCGAATCTTGCTGCCCGCGTTGCCGTTCCAGAAGTCGAGCGCCTGCTCCGCCGTCATATCCAGGACATCGGCGATCGACGCACCATGCACGGTGTAGCTCAGCACGTCGAGGCGGTAGCGGCGGCCGTGACAACTCTGGCAGACAGTGGTGATCGGATCCATATACGCCAGATCGGTGAAAATGACACCTGCTCCGCCGCATTCGGCGCACGCGCCCTCGGAGTTGAAGCTGAACAGTCCCGGTTTGACGCCGTGCGCCCTGGCGAACAGCTGCCGCATCGGATCCATGATGCCGATATAGGTGGCGGGGCTGGAGCGCCGGGAGGTGGCGATGGCCGACTGGTCGATCGCGATCGTCTGCGGATGGGCGGTGACGAATGCGCCGGATACCAAGGTGCTCTTGCCCGAACCCGCCACGCCGGTGACCGCGGTGAGCACACCGGTGGGGAATCGCGCGGTGAGGTGCTTCAGGTTGTAGGAGTCGACATCGGTGACGGTGAGCCAGCCGGTCGGAGTGCGGCTGGCATTCTTGACCGGTTGTACCCGGCGTAACCGTTCACCGGTCGCAGTGCCCGAGGTGCGCAGCCTTTCGACGGTGCCCTCGAAAACGATCTGACCGCCGTGCCCGCCCGCGCCCGGCCCCATATCCACGATGTGGTCGGCGACGGCGATGACATCGGGGGAGTGTTCGACCACCAACACCGTATTGCCCTTGTCGCGCAGCTGGATCAGCAGGTGATTGAGCCGACCGACATCGCGCGGGTGCATGCCGACGCTGGGTTCGTCGAAGATATAGGTCATTCCGGTGAGACTGGATCCGAGATGCCGAACGACTCTGAGCCGCTGCGCTTCTCCGCCGGAGAGGGTGGATGTCTCGCGATCCAGCGAGAGATAGCCGAGCCCGACCTCCTCGATCCGTCGCAACCGGGCGGCGGCGGCCTCGGCGATCGGCGCGGCGGCCGTCTGCGAGAGCGCGCCGAGCACCTCGATGAGATCGGATACCTCCATACGGCCGTAATCGGCGATGCCGAGGCCATTGATCCGGCTCGCCAGCGCCGCCGAATTCAACCGCGCACCATCGCATTCCGGACAGATCTGCGCACTGACGACCGCTGTCGCCGCGGCGCGATTCCTATCGCTCAATGCGCCGAGGTCGCGTTTGATGTAGAGCCGGTCGAAACGTTCCAGCAGTCCCTCGTAGGCATTGCTGCCCATCGAGCCGGTCTTGGTCAGTCGTGGCACCCGGAACCCGTTGCCGCGCAGGAACAGCTGCCATTGTTCGGAGGTGAAATCGCGTAATGGCTTTTCCGGATCGAAGAGTCCGGACTCCGCGTAGATCTGCCACTGAAAAGTGCCCACCGCGAACGGTGCGAAAGTGATGGCGCCCTCGTTGAGCGACTTGTCGGTGTCGAGCAGTTTGTCCAGATCCGGCCGCACCACATGCCCGAGCCCGCCACACTCCGGGCACATGCCCACCGGGTCGTTGAACGAATAGTGGGTCGCCGCACCGGCACTCGGGGCGCTGTAGCGCGAGAACAGCACCCGGATGATCGACTGGATATCGGTCATCGTGCCGACGGTGGAGCGGGAGTTGCCGCCGATCGGCTTCTGGTCGACCACCACGGCGGGCGCCAGGTTATCGATCACATCGGCCTCGGGCCGCTCGTATTTCGGCAGTCGGTTGCGGATGAACCAGGTGAAGGTCTCGTTGAGTTGACGCTGTGATTCGACGGCGACGGTACCGAAGACCACCGACGATTTGCCCGATCCGGACACGCCGGTGAATACGACGATCTTGCCTTTGGGGATGGCCAGGGAGATGTTGCGCAGGTTGTTGGCACGGGCCCCGATGATCTGGATGGTGTCTCGATCTGCGTTCACCAGCGCTACGGTAGGGACGAATGAGGACAGAATCGGTCCTCATTGCAGGTGATACTGGAAGCTGTGACCGAAACCGCCGCCCGCCTGCTGCGCCTGCTTTCCTTGCTGCAGACCCGTCGCGAATGGACCGGGCCCGACTTGGCCGAACGTCTCGGCGTGACCGTGCGGACGGTGCGCCGCGATATCGAGCGGCTGCGCGAGTTGGAATATCCGGTGCACGCGAGTCTCGGTTCGATCGGCGGCTACCGCCTGGAGGCGGGAACCGCGCTCCCGCCGCTACTGCTCGACGACGACGAAGCAGTAGCGATCACGCTCGGACTGCGCAATGCGGCGCTCGGCGCGGTCGAGGGGATCGATGAGTCATCGGCACGAGCGTTGGTCAAACTCCAACAGGTGCTGCCCGCCCGGCTGCGCCGTCGCGTCGAGGCGGTGCAGTACGCGACCGTATCCCTGGGCGGACCCGCCGCCGGGCCCTTCGTCGATCCCGAGATCCTGGTCGTGCTGGCCGCTGCCTGCCGAGACAGCGAACGAATCCGCTTCCGCTACCACGACAAGGGCGATACCGAAACCCGCCGCCTGGCCGAACCACACAACCTGGTCTCCGCAGGCCGCCGCTGGTACCTCGTCGCCTGGGATCTCGACCGCGCCGACTGGCGCACGTTTCGCGTAGACCGGGTCGAATCTCCCCAACGGACCGGAATACGCAGTACGCCAAGAGAATTACCCACTGGCGACGCCGCGGCCTTCGTCACCCAGTCGCTGGCCGCGGCCGCGTCCCGCCCGGTGCGGCGCGTGGTCTTCCGCGTGCACGCCCCCGCCTCGGAGGTGATCGAGAGCTTCCGAGTCCGACCGGAGGAGATCGAACCCGTCGACGACACCAGCTGCCTAGTGCGCACCAGCGCCGATTCACTGGAGTGGACTGCCGTACGAATCGCCCACCTGGGTTTGGAATTCGAGGTCGTAGAACCGCAGGAGATGGCCGATATGCTCGGCGACCTCGGCCGCAGACTCTTACGCGCGGCGGGCCAGCGGCAGTAGGAATCACGCTGGCGGATTGAGTGTTTCGTCTTTGCGGAGCAGCTCTGTCACTTCCTCGCCGAGCGCGGGTGTCAACCTGTCCGGGCAGGTGAGGCCGAGTTTGCGGGCGAGCTCGGCACCGTAGAGATCGACGGCCGCTTCCGCGAGGTCGGCCAGTGTCGCGGTGGCCGAACGGGCCTGCAACCAGGCCGCGGTCGCGGCGGCGGCGGCGATGAGAACGGCGGGCCACCACCATGCGCCGATCACGAGATAGAGGCTGGCCCAGCCGAATAGGCGCGCGGCACCGGTGTAGGAGTCGTGTGCGGCACTCAGTTCGGTCCTGGCGTCTTCGGGCAGGGTGAACCACAGCCGCGGCCATACCACCGACAGGTCGATTCGATATCGGGTCGATACTCGAATATCCAAGCCGCGCAGCCGATCTCCGATCCAGGTCGGCCGATCTGCCGGAACCGGACTGATGCTGCGGCAGGCCGCCTCGGCGGCGGGCAGATCGGGGGCGTGCGCTGTCACCGCACCGTCGGACAACGCGGCCCGCGCCGCTGCCACAACCTGCTGGTGCGCCGCATTCCAGCGCTTGCGGCGCGCTCGGGTCAGCCATCGCGCGGGCGGCCGCCGACCCGGGCGCCGAGCCTATTCCGAACAGTGGGCGGGGCTGCTGAACCGCATTCGGGCGCGACCGGGCTCGAGGGGTTCCTGCCTCCGCCGACCATTGAACGGCTGCAACGCCAAGCTGTCGAGGGCCCGATCGTCATCGTGTATGCCGACGTGGCGCACGGCGGTGCGCTCATCCTGTCCCCCGCCGGGGCGGATCATATCCGGCTGCCGGGTCTCAGCTCGGACGCCGTTTTCGAACAGGTCATCGGTCTGTCGGACGCATTGCACGCCGTAGAAGGCGATTTCCTCGGTCGCGCCGCGGCGCAGTCCGCCATCCTCGCGGTGCTCGGCTGGCTGTGGCGCCGAGTCGCCGAACCCATCCTGAATCGGCTGGATATAGCGGGCGGTTCCGACGAACGTGCCCGCGTATTCTGGTGTCCGGTAGGCGCTTTGGCATTGCTGCCGATCTTCGCCGCGGGCCTGCACACCGAACCCGAACACAGCGTGCCGGATCGCACCGTCTCTTCTTTCATCACCACCGTGCGGGCCTTGGAACATGCCAGGAACCGACCGTCCGGGGATGGCGCGTCGGCCGTCATTGTCGCGATGCCGATGGTCGAGGGCGACGATAGCGGGTTCGACGATGGCGCCTGGGATTTCGGCGTCGAACCAGCGGTCGACATGGGTCCAGTGGTAGGGGTGTAGCGGACGTCAATGGACTAAGCTAAGTGATCAGTCCAAGGGGATGGTAGGGCGACACTTGATACCTCGGCGATTTCCTGGAGGCGGCGGGCGGGGATTCCTATGCGGCTCAGTTGGATCAGGCCCTGAGAAATGACGATTATGTGGGCGCTGAGGGCCGAGAGGATGGCGGGGTCGGCGGGGTCGGTTCGTAGGCGGTCGGCTACGCCTTGTTCCATGGCGGCTATTGTGCGGGCGCCGATGGTGGCGACTTCGGGGATGCGGGTGCCGAGTTGGGCGATGCTGTTGATCATGAGGCAACCGCGACGGTCGGGGTGGGCGGCACAGTCGTCGATGACCGCTTGGAACAGAGCGCGGACGGCGGCGCGCGGTGAGCCGGACGCGGATGTGACGACCTCGCGGACGAATCGAGCCCGGCGTTCGCAGTAGCGCTCGAAAGCGGCGAGGAACAGGCCGCGCTTATTGCCGTAAGCGGCGTAGATGCTGCCGTTTCCGACGCCGGTCGCGCGGGATACCTCCTCCACCGACGTTTCGTCGAACCCCTTCGACCAGAACAGTTCCGTCGCGGCGTCGAGCAGGTTCGATTCATCGAACTGTCGAGGTCGTCCCATGCGCTCAGCGTACCAACCGGGTCGTGATGTCGAGCACCTCACTTGTTCTGGAGACGTTCCTCCATAATACTGGTTGACATGTCCCCAAGTTTCGGTGGTACGGCTCGCAGGCGGGTGGGTGTGCTGGTTTTCGACGGCGTCAAGATGCTCGATTTCGTGGGTCCTGCCGAGGTATTCGTCGAGGCGAACCAGTTGGTGGCCGGTTATGAGGTGGTACTCGTTTCGGCCGACGGCAGGGACGTGCACACCTCGATCGGTGCGCGCACGCAGGTGAGCTGCGCGGCGGCCGATGCAGGTCGCTTCGATACGGTCGTGATTCCGGGCAGCGAGTTGCCCGTGGAAAAGTTCGCGACGCCCGAGGTTTCGGCGGCGGCGCGGCACCTGTCTTGGCATACCCGGCGGATAGCGTCGATCTGCAGCGGCGTGTTCGTGCTGGCCCAGCTCGGACTGCTCGACGGCAGGCGGGCGACGACACATTGGAAATTCACCGCCGACCTGGCGCGTCGGTTTCCATCGGTACTGGTGGAACCGGATGCGATTTTCGTGCGCGATGGCAACCTGTACAGTTCGGCCGGTGTCGCGGCCGGTATGGATCTGGCGCTGGCGCTTGTCGAGGAGGATCATGGTGCCGCTGTCGCCCGCGGGGTGGCACAGTCGCTGGTGGTGTACATGCAGCGCGCCGGTGGACAGTCGCAGTTCTCGGCACCACTGAGCGGGCCCGCGCCACGCAGTCCGCAGCTGCGCAGGGTCGTGGATCTGATCTGCGCGGACCCCGCGTACCCGCATACCGTGCCGAGCCTCGCCACGCACGCACGCACGCGTCAGCGTCCGGCACCTGACCCGGCTGTTCCGAACGGAGCTCGAACGTTCGCCCGCCGAGTATGTCGCGTTCATTCGGTTCGGTGTGGCCAGGGATATGTTGCACGCCGGACGCAGTGTTACCGAAGCGGCGATGGCCGCCGGATACGGCAGTAGCGAAGCCTTGCGGCGGGCGTTCGTGGCGCGGCTCGGCATTTCCCCGCGCAAGTATCAGCAGCTGTTCCGGACAACGGGATCGGCCATGGGCACAGGGTTCGCGGCGGCCGTGTCCTGATCATGGGTATTTCCGGCCGGTGAAGGGGGGCGCGGGCACCGAGAAGCAGCAGAAAGTGGCTTGGTCACAGCCTCATATCCAGAAAGGACCGCGATGCCCCTCGCGTCAACCCCGACCGTTGTACTCGTGCACGGCGCCTTCGCCGATGCGTCTAGTTGGTCGCCGGTCACCCGGCGGCTGCTCGACCAGGGCCACCGGGTCGCGGCACCGCCGGTGTTCAACCGCAGCCTGTCCGGCGATGCCGCATACATCCGGTCGGTCGTCGAACAAATCGATGGCCCGGTGTTGCTGGCCGGGCATTCCTACGGCGGCGCCGTCATTACCGTCGCCGGCGTTGCCGAGAATGTCGTCGGCCTCGTCTATGTCTCCGGTTACGCGCTGGAGGAGGGCGAGAGCCTCGGCCAATTGCAAGGCCGGTTCCCGGATTCCGAGCTGGCGGCACATCTGGTCTACACCTCGTATCCGGTCGATGGTGAGACCACCGGAACCGATGTGTCCGTCGAAATCGACGCGTTCCCAGCTATTTTCGCAGCCGGAGTCGACACTGCAAAGGCGCGGGTGCTCGCGGTGTCGCAGCGGCCGCTGTCGGCAACCGCGTTCGGCGAGCCCGCCACAGCCGCAGCCTGGAAGACCAAGCCAGCCTGGGGAATTGTGTCCAGCGCCGACCGCACCATCAATCCGGATGTCGAGCGTTACGGCTATCGACGGGCCGGGCTGCGGACGGTCGTCGAGATCGACGCACCGCACCTGGTGATGCAGACCCATCCGGACCGAGTCGCGTCCGTCATCACCGACGCGATTGCCGAATTGTTTTGATCCACAACACAACAGAAAGGCACCACCATGTCAGGTAATCCGTTGGGCATCTCGCTCGAGCAGGCGGCGCAGGAGTTCGTCGACGCCACCTCGCAGCCGCCGTTCCTCTACCAGCTCGCCCCGGAGGAGGGACGCAAGGCGGTGGATTCGGTGCAGGATTCACCGATTTTCAAGCCCGAGATCGATGAGGAGTGGGTCACGGTCGAGGGCGGTCCGACCGGTTCGGTGCGGGCGCGCATCGTCAAGCCGCAGGGTGTCACCGAGGTGCTGCCCGTGATCGTCTATACCCATGGCGCTGGTTGGGTTTTCGGCGATGCACACACCCACGACCGGCTCGTGCGTGATCTCGCCGTCGGTGTGCGCGCGGCTGTTGTCTTCCCCGAATACGACCGCTCGCCGGAGGTGCGGTATCCGGTAGCCAACGAGCAGTCCTACCGGGTCGCCCAGTGGGTCACTACCAATGGCGCCGACTACGGTCTCGACGCCTCCCGGATCGCGGTCGCGGGTGATTCGGTCGGCGGCAACATGGCCATCGCGTTGACGCTCATGGCGAAGGAGCGCGGCGACCTCTCGTTCGCGCAGCAGGTGCTGTTCTACCCGGTGACCGACGCCAACTTCGACACCGGCTCGTATCAGCAATTCGCCGAGGGTTACTTCCTGACTCGCGCAGGGATGCAATGGTTCTGGGATCAGTACACCACCAGCGCCGAAGAGCGTGCGCAGATCACCGTGTCGCCGCTGCGGGCCAGCACCGAGCAGTTGACCGGGCTGCCGCCCGCGCTGGTCATCACCGCCGAGGCCGATGTGCTGCGTGATGAGGGCGAAGCCTTCGCTGGCAAGCTGCGCGCGGCGGGCGTGCCGGTGACGCAGGTGCGCTACGGGGCGATCATCCACGACTTCGTCATGGTGAACGCGATGCACGATACCCACGCCGCCAAAGCCGCTGTCGCACAGGCAGTTACGACGCTTAAGGCCGCCCTGTACACAGCGTGATCACACTCGTCCACAAACAGATCAGGAGAAATCTATGACCACTCCAACCATCGTGCTCGTCCACGGCGCGTTCGCCGATTCCTTCAGTTGGAACGGCGTCATCGGACACCTACGTGCACAAGGATATTCCGTCATCGCCGCCGCAAATCCGCTGCGCGGCCTCGACAGTGACGCGGCCTACATCGCGTCGGTCGTCGACGGCATCGAGGGCCCGTGCGTGCTCGTCGGACACTCTTACGGTGGCAGTGTCATCACCGTGGCGGCCGAGGGGAAGGCCGATGTCACCGCATTGGTTTACATTGCCGCGTTTATTCCCGACGAGAACGAGAGCGCGCTGCAACTGACCGATAAGTTCCCCGGCTCGACCTTGGGGGCGGCCACCCGTCCCGCGAGCTACCCCCTGCCCGACGGGAGCTCGGGCACCGAACTCTATATCCGCCAGGATGAGTTTCACCGGCAGTTCGCCGCCGATGTCCCGGCGGAAACGGCTGAGCTGATGGCCGCGACGCAGCGGCCGGTCGCCCTTGCCGCGCTGCAGGAGACTGCTTCCGCGGCCGCATGGAAGTCGGTGTCCACGTTCGCATTACTGACCACCGACGATAAGAACATCCCCATCGAGGCGCAGCGGTTCATGGCCGAACGCGCCGGGGCCGACACCGTCGAAATCTCCGCTTCGCACGCGGTCTCGGTCTCCGAGCCCCAAGCGGTCGCCGACCTGATCGTCCGGACGGTCGAGCGCTAGTTCGCCTCGACCCGACTCGCGCTTGCGGGGAATTGCGGCGCGAGTCGGGTCAGGACGGTGCGGTGTCGGGG
Source organism: Nocardia sp. CA-107356 (assembly GCF_050946365.1). Classification (NCBI taxonomy): domain Bacteria; kingdom Bacillati; phylum Actinomycetota; class Actinomycetes; order Mycobacteriales; family Nocardiaceae; genus Nocardia; species Nocardia sp. CA-107356. Next base: position 4,029,877 of record NZ_CP191992.1, read on the forward strand.
GTTGAGTTCGTAGCTATCGGGCGGTGTCGATGACGCTTTCCAAAGGGCGGCCCTGGCTGATGGTGAGGACGGTTTGGGCTAGCGCTGCGCACTCCGCTCGCGGCGGCATCCGGATGTCCATCAGGACGACATCGGGTCGCGGTTGGCGGGTGAGCCGGACCGCTTCGCCGCCGTTGCCGGCCTCGCCCACGACGGTGAGATCCGCTGACCGCATATGACCATTGATTCCAAGGTGGGCGGCCCGCACAGCGGGCCGCCCACCTTGGAATCAATCCTCTAGCGTCGTGGCGAAGTCGCGTAGGAAGGCGCCGGAGGTGGCAAGCCCGTCGACGTAGGGCACCAGCATGCCGATTCGGGTCATGGCGTCACCCGACTTCTTTCTTCATCTGCGCGGTGAGGATGCGCTGGTAGCCGGAGCCGAAAATCCGTGGCAGCAAATCGATCACGCGGGCATCGGCGCCGATGAGAATCTTGGCCTTGTCCTTTCGGATGCCGCGCAGCATGGTCTTCGCGGCGGACTCGGGTGTCGTCTTGGCCAATTTGTCGAAGTTGGCGGCCAGGGCGTCGCGGTCGCGATCGCCGCCGGCGCGGGCCTTCCAGGCGATATCGGTTTTGATCATGCCGGGATGGACGCTGCTGACTCCGACGGGGTGGCCCGCGATCCGCATTTCCTGGCGCAGTGCGTCGGTGAAGCCGCGGATGCCGAATTTGGTTGCGTTATAGGCGCCCTGACTGGGACATGCGGCGAGGCCGAACATACTGGAGACATTCGCGATATGGCCGTCACCGGACGCGATGACTTGCGGCAGAAAGGCTTTCGTGCCGTACATGACGCCCCAGAAGTTGATATTGACGATCCACTCGAAGTCTTCCCAGCTCAACTCCTCGACATTGGCGGTCAGTGAGACGCCCGCATTATTGACCACGAGATTGGCCGGGCCGAAGTCGGATCGGACCGCATCGGCATGCGCGTAGACCGCGGCACGATCGGTGACGTCCAGTCTGTAGGCCCGCGCATTGGCGCCCTCGCTTTCGCACAGGGCGGCGGTTTCACTGACATTGGCCAGGTTTCGGCCGGACAATGCCAATTTCGCGCCATTGCGCGCCAGCTCCAGTGCGAGTGCGCGGCCGATGCCAGCGCCCGCGCCGGTGATGACGACGACCTTGTCCTCAAAGTTCTTCACAGCAGGTGTCCTTGGTCATTTGGTGGTGTAGCCGCCGTCGGCGACGAATTCGGAGCCGGTACAGAAGCTGGCCTCGTCGGAAATGAGGAACAGCACCAGGTTGGCCAGCTCACCCGGCGCGGCGGCACGGGGGAGCGGCTGGCCGTGCACCATCGAGTGGGAGCGGTCGGAGTCGGCGGTCATCTCGGTGGCCACGACACCGGGGTGAACCGAGTTGACCCGGATTCCGTCGGCGCCGAACTCTTGGGCGGCGGCCTTGGTCATACCGCGCACCGCCCACTTGGACGCGACATAGCCGAGGATATTGCTGAAGGCGATGATGCCGCCGATCGAGGAGATATTCACGATCGACCCGCCACCTGCCCGGCGCATCGACGGGACAACGGTCTTCATGCCGAGAAAGACCCCGACCTGGTTCACGTCGATGACGCGGCGGTAGTCCGCCTCGGCGAGCCGCTCGATCGGATCGACGTGCACGATGCCCGCATTGTTGACCAGTCCGCAGACGGGTCCGAAGGTACGCTCGGCCTCGGAGACCACTGCCGCCCAGGCCGATTCGTCGGTGACGTCGAGCGGGACGAACAGTGCGTCGTCCCCGAGTTCGGCGGCCACCGCCTTGCCGTCGTCGACGAGGACGTCGGTGATGACGACCGAAGCCCCTTCGGCGGCCAATCGGCGGGCGAATGCGGCGCCCATACCACGTGCGCCGCCGGTAACGATGACGGTCTTGCCCGCTACTCTGTCCACTTTCCTGCTCCTCAGGAGTTCTCGAGATCGGCGATGTGCTGGGCGGCGATATAGCCGAACACCATGGCGGGACCGATGGTCGCGCCCGCGCCGGCGTAGCTATTGCCCATGACCGCTGCCGAATTGTTGCCCGCCGCATAGAGTCCAGGGATCGGCGCACCGTCCGCGCGCAGCACGCGGGAGTGTTCGTCGGTGACCAGACCACCCTTGGTGCCCAGATCGCCGGGCACCATCTCGACCGCGTAGAACGGTCCCTGATCGATCGGGGCCAGGCAGGGATTCGGCGTGACGGTCGGGTCGCCGTAGTAGCGGTCGTACGCGGATTCGCCGCGATGGAAATCCTCGTCGCGCCCGGCTCGCGCGAAACCGTTGAATCGATCGACCGTCGCGGTCAAGGTGTCGGCCGGCACGCCGATCTTGGTGGCGAGTTCGGCCAGGGTTTCGGCCTTCTCGATAATTCCGGCGTCGAAATACTTCTGTGGAATGGCCTGTTTCGGGAAGGTGCCGAGGAACAGGTACCGATTGCGGAATCGCTGGTCCATGATGAAATGCGCGGGGGCATGGCCGATCCCGGTCGCGTGCTGCTCGTACATGGTGTGCACCACGTCGACATAGCTGGCCGATTCGTTCGTGAACCGCTCGCCCGCGTCATTGACCATGATCGCGCCGGGTTGGGAGCGCTCGGCCAGGCAGAAGAACGGCGGTCCGTCCGGATTGCGCACCGAGGGACCCCACCAGGCGTCATCCATCAGATCCAGTGCGGCGCCCAGCTTTTCACCGGCTCGAATCCCGTCGCCGATATTCTCGGTCGCGCCGACGGTCCAGTCTGTACTGACCGGCTCGGCGAAGAATTGCTTGCGCATCTCCAGGTTGTGCTCGAATCCGCCCGCGGCGAGCACAACACCGCGGCGCGCGCGGATGACGATCGGTGCGCCAGCACGCTCGGCATGCACACCGACCACGACACCGCCGTCGGTGATGAGTTCCGTGAGTGGCGTATTCAGCCAGACCGGCACACCCGCGTCGCGTAGCGCCAGCCACAGCCGCGCCACCAGGGCCTTGCCGAGACTCAGCGGAAGCCGTCCGCGAATGCGGTTCAGCACGGCCTTCGCGCCCACCTTCATCGCGGTGCGCTTACCCTTCCAGGTCCGCGCGATCATATTCAGATCGTGGAAGTCGCTGACGGTGAACGCGATTCCCTTCGGACCGGACATGGTGGGCCGGTTGATCAGCTCCAGGTCCTTGCCGAGCAGACGACCGTCGACGATCGCGGGTTCGATGCTGCGACCCTGTGCGAGTCCGCCGGGCAGTTCGGGGTGGTAGTCGGAATAGCCGCGGTCGTAGACGAATTGGAGGTGGTTCGTGCGCGCGGTGAGGTAGGAGAACATGCGGGGGCCGTTGTCCAGGAAGGCATCCTGCTTCTCCTGCGGAACGCGATCGCCGACAACGGATTTCAGATAGATCCGGGCCAGGTCCGGACTGTCGGGCACACCCTCGCGCACCAGCACCGGATTGTTCGGAATCCAGACACCGCCGCCGGAGCGCGCGGTGGAACCGCCGAAGCTGCCGCTCTTTTCGATCAGCACCACCGAAAGTCCACGGTAGGCGGCGGTGAGCGCGGCGGTCATGCCCGCGGCGCCGGAGCCGACGACCACGACGTCGTATGAGTATTCCTGGGACATCTGGCTCTCCTTCACTAGTAACCGGCGCCGGTGAGCATGCCGCCGTCGACGACGATCTCGGTTCCGGTGCAGTAGCTCGCGGCATCGGAGGCCAGGAAGACAACCGCCTCGGAGACCTCGCCGGACTGTCCCCAGCGCGGAATCGGCAGGCCGGCGAAGAAGGTGTTGCCGTCGACGCCCGAGCCCGCCGCCGCCGTCATCGGGGTCGCGATACCGCCGGGATGGATGGAGTTGACCCGGATTCCGTCCTTGCCGAGTTCGCGGGCGGCCGATTTGGTGAGTCCGCGAATCGCGAATTTGCTCGCGCTGTAGGCGGATAGGCCCGCCGCGCCGATGAACCCCTCGACCGAGGAGATATTCACGATGGCGCCGCCGCCGGTCATGGCGGGTGCGGCCGTCTTGATGCCGAGCCAGGTGCCGGTGACATTCACCGTCATGATGGTGGTGAAGTCGGCCAGGCTCATCTCGGCGATGCGCTGGAAGCGCAGCATGCCCGCATTGTTGACCAGCACATCGAGCCCGCCGAACTCGTCCACCGCGGTGCGCACCGCGGTGGCCCAGTCGGCCTCGCTGGTCACATCGTGGTGCAGATAGCGTGCGCCGGTCTCGGCCGCGAGTTGTTTGCCCTCTTCGTCGAGGACATCGCCGAACACCACTCGCGCGCCCTCGGCGACGAAGCGGCGGACGTGTTCGGCGCCCATTCCGCGCGCTCCGCCGGTGATCAGCGCGACCTTGTCATCGAGTCGACCCACTGCAGGTCCGTCCTTTCTCCGGCGTCGGTTCGAACGCCGTGCCGAATTCGACGCTATGGGCGCGAGGGCGGCGCGACCGGAGCCAGTCCCATCCACCGAGACATGCACCTGACCTCAACGAGAGCATCGGAAATATTTCTACTAGGCATATTGAGAAATGGAGGCAATGCATGAAGTTCTCGATGATCTTCGAGGCGCAGATGACCAACCCGTCGGCCGATCACGAGCGACAGGTACTGCGCGACTGCGTCGAGCAGGCGGTACTGGCCGAGGAGATGGGTTTCGACACCGTCTGGGCGGTCGAGCATCACGGCCTGAAGTGGTACGCGCATATGAGCGCGCCGGAGATCTTCCTGACCTGGGTGGCCGCGCGCACCGAGCGGATCCGCATCGGCCACGGTGTGGTGTGTATGCCGTTCAACTTCAACCATCCGGTGCGCGCGGCCGAACGCGCGGCCATGCTCGATGTGCTCTCCAACGGGCGAGTGAACCTCGGCGCGGGCCGCGGCGCCACCCCGCAGGAGACCTCCATGTGCGGCGTCGATCCCGAGCGCACCTACCAGGAGGTGGAGGAGTCGCTGCGGATCATCGGCAAGGCATGGCAGGATCCGGAGGGCGAATTCGAGTGGCACGGTGAGCTGCTCGATATCGATCCGCATCCGATGCTGCCGCGTCCAGTGCAGCTGCCGCATCCGCCGCTGTTCATGGCGTGCACCAAGAAGGACACCCTGAAGCTGGCCGCCGACTACGGAATCGGCGCGCTGGTACTGGGTTTCGCGGGCGTGGAGGAGATCGCCGAATTGCGCCGCACCTACGATGCGGCCATTGCCGAGCGGACCGGCGAGAAGTTCGTCTCCAGCGTGGTCAACGATCACTTCGCCGCGCTGTGCCCGACGATCGTGCTGGACGACCGCGAGAAGGCTCAGCAGATCGGTGCGCGCGGACAGCGGTTCTTCGCGCAGTCCATCAAGCACTGGTACGGCGCAGGTCCGGTTCCGGACGAGGCCGTCGACTCGACCGTGGACGAGATGGCGAGGATTCGTGAGGCCGCCGATGAGCACGTGGCGTATCTGCACGAGGCGAAGATTCCGGTGCAGGCCGGGGCCACCTCGGTTTTCAATGCCGAACACGCCTACGGCAGTCCGGAGGACGCGATCGCCTACGTCGAGCGGCTGCGGGCGGCCGGTGCCGACGAGATCCTGTGCCTGATCCAGATGGGCACGGTGCCGCAGGAGGCCTGCCTGGAGACGATTCGGCATTGGGGCGAGAAGGTCATTCCGCATTTCCGCAACAGCTAGTCACCGCTGAATTGGCAAGGAGCAGACAATGATTGATCTGACCGGCAAGGTCGCGCTGATCACCGGTGCCGCGCGGGGACAGGGCGCCGAGGAGGCTCGACTGTTCGCCGCCGCGGGTGCCAGGGTGGTGCTCACCGACGTACTCGAAACCGAAGGCGAGGCCGTTGCCGAAGCCATCGGTCCCGCCGCGCGTTTCGTGCGCCACGACGTGAGCAGCGCCGACGATTGGGCCGCCGCGGTGCGGACCGCGGTGAGCGAATTCGGCAAGCTCGATGTGTTGGTGAACAACGCGGCGATCTACACCACGAAGGCGCTCACCGAGACCACTGTCGAAGAGCTGGAACGCATTCTGCGGATCAACCTGGTCGGCTCGTTCATCGGCATACAGTCGGTCCTGCCCCCGATGATGGCGGCGGGCGGCGGCTCGATCGTGAACATCTCGTCGCAAGCCGGATTACAAGGGCTCATGGGGCATTCCGCCTATGGTGCGTCGAAATGGGCACTGCGCGGACTGACCAAGACCGCGGCGCTGGAACTCGGTCCCGCTGGGATCCGGGTCAATTCGGTGCACCCCGGTCCCATCGCCACCCCTATGATCGGCCATCTCGGCCTCAGCACCGGGCCGGGTAGCTTCCCCGCGCTGCCGCTGGGCCGTGTCGGCCTGCCGTCCGAGGTGGCAGATCTGGTGGCCTTCCTGGCCTCCGACGCGTCGGCGTTCATCACCGGCGCGGAGTTGGCCATCGACGGCGGATTGTCTGCGGGACAGTTCATTCCGCCGGGCTCGACGCCGCTGGTCGGCTCCACGGGCGAGGGGTGAGGTACCGGCGATGCCGTTGAAACCCGAGGCGCAGACGATCGTCGACCTCGCTTGCGCATCGTTCCCCGCACTGGGCACCGAGGTGCTCGACGCTGCCGAGGCACGGCGGATCCTCGCCGCTCGCCCGGCGGCTCCGGTGGAGCCCATTCCGGTCGAACATGTCGAGGAGCGGATGGTGCCGGGGCCCGCTGGAGCGCCGGAGGTGCGAGTTCGCATGTACCGGCCCGCGGGCGCCGAGCTGCCGGTCGTGGTCTTCTTTCACGGCGGCGGGTTCGTGATCTGCGGTCTGGACAGTCACGATCAGCTGTGCCGGGCGATGAGCATCGGTGTCGGCGCGATCGTGGTGTCGGTGGACTATCGGCAGGCGCCGGAGCACCGATTCCCGGCCGCGGCCGAGGATGCCTACGCGGTGCTGGAATGGGTTGCCGCCCAGGCGAGTACGTTCGGCGGGGATCCGGACCGGATCGCGGTGGCCGGGGACAGCTCGGGCGGAAATCTGGCCGCGGCGACGGCGCTCATGGCCCGAGATCGCCATGGGCCCGATATCGTCCATCAACTGCTGGTCTATCCGATGTTGGATCCGGCGCGGGACACCGAGTCCTACCGGGACAATGCCAACGGATACTTCGTCACCGATGACCATTTGCGGTGGTACTGGGAGCAATATCTCGGATCCGACGGTGCCGTGCAGAATCCCGCTGTGGCGAACCCCTACGCGGCACCACCGCGCGCCACCGACCTGTCCGGGCTGCCGCCCGCGTATGTCATATCCGCCGAATTCGATCCGCTGCGGGACGAGGGTGAGCAGTACGGCGCTCGGCTCCGCGCAGCGGGGGTCGAGACCGTGGTGATCCGCTACGACGGCCAGTTCCACGGATTCTTCAGCATGGCCGACAACCTGCCCGATGCGAAAGAAGCCACCGCCCAGGCCTTTTCCGCACTCCGCCGGGCATTGGAGGTCCGATGAGTGCGGCATCGCAGCGCGATTCGATGACGGGTGGGGCAGTCGAACGACTGGGCACGATTTTTCCCGCCGACAATCTCACCGCCGCCATCGACCTGCTCACCGCCGTATTGGGTACCACCGCGACATTCGTCGACGGTGACCGGTGGGCGCAGTTCGATATCGGTCCGACCCGAGTCATGCTCGCGGGTGCCGATGAGCGTGATATCCCATCCCTTGCGGTCAAGGTCGGCGATCTGGACGCCACACTCGCACGCCTGCGAACCGCCGGCTTTTCGGCCGACGACCCGGTCACCGGTCCGCACGAGCGGCGCACCTCGGTCCGCCCGTCGCCCGAATCACCGTGGGCGATAGTCCTGTACGAACCCGCTCCCGCGAATCGTCCGGCTGGATAGACAAAGCTCACATTCCCTCGCAGGCGGTAATCTCCGTACGCTACCGTATGGCCAGGTTCCATACGGTAGCGAATGGAGGTTCGGGTCATGAGAAATGTCCACGAGCGCGAGTTTCCGGTTCCAGCAGAGCGGGTCGGGGCGCTGCTGGCGCGCGTCGCGGAACCGGATAGTCCGGTGTGGCCGCCCGACTGGCCGCCGATGCGGCTGGACCGGCCATTGGGGGTCGGCGCCCAGGGCGGTCACGGCACGGTTCGCTATCGGTGCACCGAATGGGTGCCCGGGCGGCGCGTGGAGCTGACCTTCCCGCCCGGATTCTTGCTCGAGGGAACGGCCGTCGTGGAGGTAGTCGACGGTCCATGGCCCGACAGTTGCGTGCTGCGGCACGACATGGGCGGGCGGCTGCGCGGCGCCGGCCTGCTCATCTGGCCACTCGCACTGCGCTGGCTGCACGATGCCATGGTCGAAGACATGCTGGATCGGACTGCCGTATCGCTCGGCCTTCCGCCGGTCGCCCCGGCCCGCTGGTCCCCCTGGGTCTCGTTCATCCGCCGGATCATGGGCCGACGACGGGCCGCGGCCGCGCAGCCTGCCCGCTGATCTCGCCATCCCCGACCGGTGTTCGGCGTAGGCCGTCCAGCAGCAGGGTCAAGAGCCGGTCCGCCTGGGCCGCCGGATCGGGTGTGTCCTGCGCGGCCCAGGCGATGGCGCCGATCATGCGCAGGACATCGGCTGCATCGGCGGTAGCGATGACGGTCCCGGATTCCTGAGCGCGGTACAGCAACGCGGTGCCGACCTCGAAAGTCTCGGCATGCCGAGCGGATACCAATTCCGCGCCGCCATCGATGGCGGAATTCAATATCGCGGCGGAGAGTCCGCGAAAGGTGAGGGCGTGGCCGACCGCCGCGCGCAGCCACATGGTGAGTGCCAGATAACTGTCCGGCTCGTCCATCAGGTCGCGGCCCAGTTCGGCGAGTTCGGCGACGCGCTCACCGAGAACCGCTTCGATGAGGTCGAGGCGGGTGGGGAAGTGCCGGTAGAGAGTTCCGCTGGCCACACCGGCGCGCCGGGCGATCTCGTCCAGGGATGCGTCGGCACCGTGCTCGGCGAAGACGATTTGCGCCTGATCGAGCAGTCGCTCGTAGTTGCGCCGAGCATCGGCACGCATCGGCCGCGTTGTGCTGGTGGATCTTTCGCGCGTCAGCGGATGCTCCTCTTGCTAACCGGGGACACAGTCCGTTACTGTTCCGGATAACCGGACTATGCCTCATGTTATCCGACGGGTGGGGCGGCAGGAGGTCGTCACATGGCACTTTCGGTGCAGGACCGAATCGAGATCGGCGACCTGATCGCGCTGCACGGTCACCTTATGGACGCGGGCGAACTGGATCGGATGGACGAGCTTTTCACCGCCGGAATCACCTATGACCTCAACGATTTCGGACTGGGGGAGCTGCGCGGGATTCCGGCGCTACAGGACGCGGCGGTCACGCTCGGCGATGGGAATCCGGTCGGGCATCACATTACGAATATCGTCATCGCCGAGGCAGGCGGCGCGGTCCGGGTGCGGTCGAAGGGGATCGGAATCTATGCCAATGGGAGCAGCGGCAGCGTCGAATACGACGATACGGTCGTGCGCGAGGCGGCGGGCTGGCGCATTTCCTATCGCAAGGTGATCCTGCATCAGGTGCCGCTGGGTGGTCGAGCGACGAGGTCTGTCTAGGTCGAAAAACATACCGCCGGCCCTGTTCTTGTTCGCTACATATTAGTTAGCCGTATACGGACGGTCGCACGTTGATATCGTCGCGCCATGTCGGACACACGGGACGCTCATCTCGACGCCGAGCCTCCCGCCGACCACCAGGTGGAGACGGCGGATGTCGTGCTGCCCGGACCGGATCCGGAGCACCGGGCACTGCCGGACAAGATCGAGGTCGACGACGAGGAACGGCCGGCGCGGGTATTGCGCGGGTGGGCCGAGCGGATCGTGGCGACGGCCGCATTCGCCGTCGCGATGCTGGTGCTGTGGCAGGTGTTTCGGCCATTGGCGCAGGGCAGCCAGTACTACCTGGTGATCTTCCTGGCGGGGACGCTGCCGGTGGTGTTCCTGGCGTATCGGTCCGGTCTGCGGTGGCTCGATCGCGGGGCCGGGCCGGGGCTCGTCGATCGGCTGCTGGCCGTGGTCGCGCTGGTGGTATGTCTGTATCCGGTGCTGCCGATGGCCATCGGATCCGGAGGCGGTGGTTACAACGCGTTCCTGGACCGGCAAGGCCTACTCGATCCGGTCGATATCGCCATGGGCACAGTGCTCTTGGTGTTGGTACTGGAGGCCTCTCGGCGCACCACGGGGTGGGTGTTGCCCGCGGTCTGCGTCGTGTTCATCGGATACGGCTACTACGGCGGGTACTTGCCGCAGCAGTGGACCATCGCGCACGCCGGACTGGACTTCGGGCAGATCGTCGATGCGCTGTACAACTCGGGTAGCGGGTTCTACGGCACACCACTGGATGTCGCGGCCAGCTATATCGTGCTGTTCACCCTCTACGGTGCGGTACTCGAATTCTCCGGCGCGGCACAGTTCTTCGTCGATCTGTCGGTCGCGGCATTCCGGCGCTCGCGCGGCGCGGCCGGACGCACGACGGTCGCATCGGGCTTCCTGCTGGGCACCGTCTCCGGATCGGGCACCGCGACCGCCGTGACGGTCGGCGCGGTCACCTGGCCGATCCTGCGCCGCGCCGGATATCCGCCCGAACAGGCGGCGGGCATACTCGCCGCGGCGGGTGTCGGCGCGATCCTGTCACCGCCGACGCTGGGTGTCGCCGCGTTCATCGTCGCCGAATACCTCGACGTCTCCTATGTCACGGTGCTCGGCTGGGCGATGATCCCGACGCTGCTGTACTACTTGGGGATTCTGCTCGCGGTGGAGATCGATGCGCGTCGGCTCGGCACCGGGCCCGTCGACATCGGCACCACCTCGGTATGGCGGCTGTTCGCCCGATTCGGCTACCACTTCCTGTCTTTGATCGCAATCGTGGTGTTGCTGCTGATCGGCGTGAGCGCCGCCAGAGCCGTCGTATACGCCACCGCGCTGGCGTTCGTGCTCGCCTTCCTCGACGCGCGCGTCCGTGCCGAGGCACGCTCACCGCGCCGGATCTTCCACATGCTCGGCAGCGGTGTGCGTTCGGCGCTACCGGTGGTCGCGGTGTGCACATCGGCGGGGGTGATCACCGCGATCGCCACCAAGACCGGGCTCGGCGCGCAACTGGCCTCGGTGCTGGTGAGTGCGGGAAAGGCGGTGTCGGACAACCACACCGTAGTGCTGGCCTGCACCGTGGCGCTCGCCGCGATCGCACTCGCGCTGCTCGGGCTCGCGGTGCCGGTGACCGCGTCGTTCATCATCGGCTGGGCGATCATCGGTCCGGCACTGCTCGCGCTGGACGTCTCCGCACCCGCTTCGGCGATGTTCGTCTTCTACTACTCGGTGCTCTCGGAGGTAACGCCCCCGACCGCGCTGGCCGCGGTGGGCGCGGCGGCGATCACCGGGGCGCGTGCGGTGCCGACCATGTGGCAGGCGCTGAAGTACGCGCTGCCCGCCTTCCTGGTGCCGATCGTGTTCGTGCTCAGCGGACCCGGTGAATATCTGCTCGGTCACGGACCGGTGCTCGGCGTGCTGTGGACGACGATCGTGGCCGGTGTCGGCGTTGCGGCACTGGCCGTGGCGACGGGCGGCTGGATGCTCGGCGTCGGCCCGGCCGGGGTCGCGGCCCGGTTGCTCGCCGCAGTGGCCGGTCTGGCCTTGCTATACCTGGAGCCCGGCGCACTCGTCGTCGGTCTGGTCGCGCTGACCGCGGCCGTCGGGGTCACTCTGCTCGCCCGAAGGAGGACGACTTGAGAAGAGTTGCCATAGGATTCGCCGTCGCCGTGCTGTCGGCCGGATTGCTGGCCGGATGTGGGGGACGTCGCGACACACCGCAGTCCGATACCGGGAGCGAGGTTACCTGCGAGGTGAAGGACGAGACCCGCGTCGGCATCGCGACCGGCAATTCGACCGGAGTGTACTTCGCGCTCGGCAATGCCTACGCCGAACAGATTTCGCAGGCCACCGGCGGCAAGGTGAAGGCGACCGCGGCCGAAACCGGTGCGTCGGTGCAGAATATCCAGCAGTTGGTGGCCGGCACCTATCAGGTCGCGTTCGCGCTGGCCGACACCGCCGCCGACGCGGTCATGGGCAACGCCGGCTTCGACGGCAAAAAGCAACCGGTGCAGGCGCTTTCGCGGCTCTACCCGAACTACACCCAGGTAATCGTGCGGACCGGCGCCGAGATCGAATCGATCGCCGATCTGCGCGGCAAGCGGGTCTCCACCGGCTCGCCGAAGTCCGGCACCGAGGTGATCGCCCAGCGCGTATTGCAGGCGGCCGGACTCAACCCGGACAGCGATATCTCAGCCCAGCGTTTGGATCTCACCAAAACGGTGGACGGTATGAAGGACGGCTCCATAGACGCCATGTTCTTCTCCGGCGGTCTGCCCACCCCGGGCATCACCGACCTGCTCACCTCCACCAAGGGCAAGGTGCGCTTCCTCGATATCGCCGATGTCACCGGCAGCATGCACGCGGTGAATCCGGTCTACGAGGAGGGTACGATTCCGGCCACCGTCTATGGCCTGACCGCCGATGTGAAGACCATCGTCGTGCCGAACCTGCTGCTGGTGCGTGAGGATCTCGACGCGAATCTGGCATGCGTACTGACCAAGACGCTCTTCGATCGCAAACCCCAACTGGAACAGGCGAATTCGGCCGCCAAAGGGATCAGCCGCGATACCGCGACGATCACCGCACCGGTGTCGTTGCACCGTGGGGCGGCGCATGCGCTGACGAAGTAGGGTCGGCCGTCGCTCCGGGGTGCGGCGATACGCCTTGGGGCGCTGCGTCAGCCGCTGTGGTAACAATGAAAGCCGCTGTTGGACGTAATGGACGGCCGAAGATTGGCGTGCCGGCAACTCAGCGCGCCAACGCTTCGGTGAGCGCGTGGGCCGTCCCGACGGTGGCAGCGATGAACTCGTCGCGCTCGGGCTTGGTCGTCGATGCGCGCAGCGGCCCCAACTGGACTTCGTACGCCGCAACGCTCGCGGCGTCGAATACCGGTGCCGCGAGATAGCTCAGCGGCAGCACGGCGTCGGAGTCGAGTTCGGCCCTGGTGAACGGCCGCGAGGTGAGAAACGCCAGGCGGCCCAAGGCCCTGGTGCGCAGGTGGGGCTGTACGAGTTCGCTGCCCATAGCGCCGAGGAGGTCGGCGAGGAGTTCGACCGTGCCCGCGTCGTCGGTATGTGGACGGAACAGGGCGACGCCGCGATCGCGAACGAGGGTGAGTAGGCCGCTCGCGATGCGGCGGTCCGACTCGGGTGCGGTGGCCAGCCAGGTGTTCTGCTCGGTGGCCGAGCGCCACGGCATTACGCTGGCCCCGGCCGGAAATTGCAGCGGGATGCGATGGCCGACGGGGATGCCGGGGACCACGCGTTCGGGCCCGTGGCGCACGTCCAGCACCGTGAGGTGGTCGGGCTCGATCCGACTGAGGGTCGCGCCGTAGCCGGTGCGGACGGTGAGTTCGGTGAGAATATCGCCGAGTGCGCGTGGCAGGGCGGGGCCGTGCGGATTCGCCAGAGCCGGGCCGAGGCGGTATCCGCGGCTCGGATCGCGCAGCACCCAGCCCGCCGAATCCAATTCGGTGAGAATCGCGGTCGCGGTCGCGCGGGCGATATCGAGGCGGTCCGCGATACCCGCGACGCTGATCGGCTCCGGGGCCGCGGCGAGCAGTGACACGATATCGATGACGCGGCGGGTCGGCGGGGACGGGGACCGGTCGGACATGGACAACCTCTTGTGCGGTTCAGCGGGACGGCTCTACGATGACGAATATTACGACAAACAGTGTCGAATATTCGACAGTTGTGGAGTGCGCATGATCCTGGACAGATTCCGAATCGACGGACAGGTCGCCGTTGTCACCGGCGCGGGGCGCGGCCTCGGCGCGGCGATCGCAGTGGCCTTCGCGGAGGCGGGCGCGGACGTCGTCATCGCATCCCGCACCAAGAGCCAGCTGGATGAGGTCGCCGAGCAGGTGACGGCGGTCGGCCGTCAGGCCCATGTGGTGCCCGCCGACCTCAGTGATATCGAGGCGACCGCCGGGCTGGCGGCCGCGGCCGTCGAGCGCTTCGGGCGGCTGGATATCGTGGTCAACAATGTCGGCGGTGCGCTGCCGTGCCCGTTGCTCGATACCACGCCGGACGCGCTGGTGCAGGCCTTCAACTTCAATGTGAGCAATGCGCACGCGCTGGTGCGTGCCGCAGTACCGAAGATCCTCGAAACCGCTGGTGGCGGTTCGATTCTCAATATCACCTCGACCATGGGTCGCTTGCCCGGCCGCGCCTTCGTCGCCTACGGGACGGCGAAAGCGGCACTGGCGCACTACACCCGGCTGGCGGCAATGGATCTGAATCCGCGCATCCGGGTCAATGCCATCGCGCCGGGATCGATCCTGACCTCCGCCCTGGAGATCGTGGCGAGTAACGATGCCATGCGCACCGAACTGGAGGCGAAGACGCCGCTGCACCGCATCGGTGAACCCGAGGATATCGCCGCCGCCGCACTGTATCTGGTGTCGCCAGCCGGAAAGTATGTCACCGGTAAGGTGCTCGAACCCGACGGTGGTCTGATCGCGCCCAATCTCGACCTGCCGCTTGCGGATCTGTCATGACCTACCGCGTAGTCCAATGGGGCACCGGCAATGTCGGCGCGCATGCGCTGGCCGGTGTGATCGCGAATCCGGATCTGGAATTGGCCGGGGTGTGGGTATCGGGTCCGAAGAAGGACGGGCTCGACGCGGGAACCATTGCCGGACTGGATCATCCGGTCGGTGTGGCCGCGACAACGGATACCGAGGCGATACTGGCCGCGAGACCCGACTGCGTCGTCTACTGCTCGATGACAGATAATCGTTTGCTGGAGGCGGTCGAGGATCTGCGCAGGCTGCTCAGTGCCGGTATCAATGTCGTCGCGTGCGCGCCGGTATTCTTCCAATACCCCTATGGTGTGCTGCCGGATGAGCTGCTGAAGCCGATCCAAGAGGCCGCGGCGCAGGGTAATTCGTCGCTGTGGGTCAATGGCATCGATCCGGGCTTCGCCAATGATCTACTGCCGCTCGCGCTCGCGGGCACCTGTCTGCGCATCGACCAATTGCGGTGCATGGAGATCGTCGATTACGCCAGCTACGACAACCGTGAGGTCATGTTCGACATCATGGGTTTCGGCAAACCGCTCGACGAGATCCCGATGTTGTTGCAGCCCGGGGTGTTATCGCTCGCGTGGGGCGGCACCGTGCGTCAGTTGGCGGCGGGGATCGGCGTGACCCTCGATGCCGTCACCCAGACCCACGAACGCATCCCGGCCCCCGAGTCCTTCGACATCGCGACCGGCCATATCGCGGAAGGTACTACGGCCGCACTGCGTTTCGAGGTGCGCGGCATGGTCGGGGACGAGGTCGTGACGGTCCTCGAACACGTCACGCGGCTGCGCCCCGACCTGTGCCCCGAATGGCCGCAACCCGCCCACCACGAGGGCTCCTACCGCGTCGAGATCACCGGCGAACCCAGCTATGCCATGGACCTGGTCACCTCCAGCCGCAACGGTGACCACAACCATGCGACGCTGCTGGCCACCGCCATGCGCATCGTCAACGCGGTCCCGGCGGTCGTACGAGCGCCAGCGGGCATCCTCACCGCACTGGACCTCCCGCTGATCACCGCCCCGGCCACCCGCCCATCCGCGTAACTCGATGCTTCGCACCTCTTGTCGGGCCCATAGCGGAATCGAACTCCCTTGAACCCCAAGCTCAGTCAGAGCCATGTGTCCCTACCTGCGCCAACTCGTCTGAGATTGATTGGGCGTGTGGGAGGATGCACGGGCAGTCCCCCGGCCGAACATGCCCGTAGCGCGCCTAACTGCCAAGCACTACCTACCGTCTGTTATACGGTTGGCCGATGTTTGCACTCGTGGTGAAGTTCGACTTGTTCGACGCGGACAGGGCGGCGGCCTTCGACCAACTCGTCGCCGAGACCGTTAAGAGCATCACCGAAAACGAACCCGGCACGTTGGTCTACGCGACCAACACCGTTGACGGTGAACCGCTCTCGCGGATCTTCTATGAGGTGTACCGCGACCGCGACGCGTTCAAGGAGCATGAGCGGCAGCCGCACACGCGGCGGTTCCTGGACAAGCGAAGCGAATACGTCGCGTCATTCCGCGTCGAGTTCCTGGCCCCGGCCGTCGCAAAGGGCCTGCCCGCTTAGAGTCGCTGGGCAATCCCGCACCACACGGCGAACCCGTGCACGCTGTCGACTGCACGGGCTTCAGCGCGAGCAAGTGCTCGGGCGGTCTCGTGAACCATTGGGTTGTAGCGGGTCTGCGCCGGTGCGATCGACTTCGCAGTGAGTAGCGCGTCGAACGCACGACGACGGTCACCATGAAGTAGGTAGGCGCGCGACAGGTCGATGTAGTGATGACCTGCACGCTCCTTCGGCGCGTCGGCGGGGAGCACCAGAGCGCGGGCGCGGTTGAGCGCCTCGGTGCCGTCCATCGCTTCGACTGCCAGCGCGACCGACCATATGCCTACGTTCGTCGGGCCGAAGCTGAGGACCCGGTCGCGGTCGTCGCCAAGTCTCTCGGCAGCGGCTCGTGCCTCGCAGAGATGCTCGTCCACCAGGCTACGGCGGCCAGACCGTGACGCGGCCAGGCCGGATTGCAGGTGCAGCCCACCCCACGCGATCAGGTCATCACGGTGGCCGACGCCGAGCCGAGGCTCGATATCGCCGCGGCATCGCTCGAGGAAGCTGAGCGCAGCCGTCCAGTCACCGCCAGAAGTGAGCAGCGCTGCGCGCTGAAACTGGGCTGTTGCCTTCCACAGCGGGTTGTCAGCTTCGGCCGCGGCCCATGCGATTCGATCGACGGCGAGCGCGGCGAGGTCGGAGTAGCCGAGCTTGTGCGCTAGTGAGTGCGCGGAGTAGTACAGCTCGCACAGCATCACTAAAGCGCGACTACGGTCGACGCCGGTAGCGCGGTGCATAGCGGCGCGCAGTTCGCCGAGCAAGCCAGGCAGGTGCTCACCGAGCTTGTGGAAGCTAGCCGCCCGGCGCCAGGTGCACACTTTGTCGACTTCGGCGGCGAGCTGTGGAAAGGGGCGGGGCTCGGCCACAGCGGCATTGTCGATGTCGTAGGCGGCCAGCTCAGTACGAAGCACGGCGATCGCAGAGTGCACCTCGGTGTCCGGGCCAGGCGCGGGCGCGTACGGTTGCCCAGTTAGGTCGGTCACCGACAGCCGCAAGGCCTTCGACACGGCGCCGAGAAACGCGGGCGTTGCTGGCGCCCGGCGCTGTTCGACAGAGCGCATGAGCGCCGTCGACACGTTCGCCTTCTCTGCCAGCTGCTTTTGCGTGAGTCCCGCCAGTCGTCGAGCCTCGACGACTCGGGCCGCTACTGCCGCGCGATCCGCGCTCATGGTCACCACCGTTTCATTGAACGCCGTGCCAAGTCCGTAGTGCCAAGAGTACGAAAATCTTTCGCACTTCACAGTCGGAAGCTGCGCCATTGTTCTAGACACGCCCCGCCGTCGGGTGACCTCTCATCCTCGGCGGCGGGCGCGAGTCAACCGTCTACCTGCCGGGGGTGGCCCCATGGTCGCATTGTCTGATTCCACACTGCCGCAGCGTGATCCGTTCGTCGGGCCGCCCGGTACGTACTGCGGCGCACCGGGCGATGTGGTCGAGGTGTTCGCGGAAGCGGTCCGCGAGTGGGCATATCGACCCGCACCCACAGACCTAACGGCGAAGCCCTGCCCCCGCTGCACCTACGAGGACGCCGAGCCGAGCACTGGCATTTGCCGCTACTGCACGACCGCGATCAAGCGCGCAGGCGATGCACTGCTTGTCGCGATGCGCGACGCCAACGCCGGAACCGATCGCCCGGCGGGCTGGTTGCAGCGCGACGACGGATCATGGGCGCCTGTCGACGATCACGGGTTTGTCGGCCAGTCGTTCGCATTCGAATTGGATGACCACCACGAGCTCGACGAACACGCCGTGATCACCGTCGAGCCGGTCTCGATCGACGACACGGAGGTCGACTAGCCGTGTCGACGACCGGACTTGTATGCGCCACTGTCGCCGGGGTTTTGACGTTGGGCGTCGTGCTCTTTTACGTACTGCCGTACCTCGTCGACCGCCCGGTGCACGTCGACGGTGAACGCCCCAGCACGGAAATACTCGCCCGCATCGCTCGCGACCAATGCCACCGTGCACCGAATCATCCGTACACCGTCAGCGAAGCGCGCCGCGTATTCCGTCAGCGCATCAACTGCGACGCCGACTCATGCGGCGCAAAACATGAGGCCGTCTGGACCTTGATCGATGCGAGGGTGCTCCGACCCGCCGCATATGTCGAGCGGTAGGGCGCCTCGTTCGAGGCGGTTCTGATCTCTCCCGTGGGGTGCGGGAGTAGTAGGTAATGGAGGGATATCCATGAGATACAATGCGATTCGGGCAGCCGTCACGGTTGTCGCTGTCAGCGCCGCATTGCTCGGCGGGCAGACGCTCACCACCACGCCGGTCGCGCAGGCCGCTGGCGGTGTCTGCACCTTCGCCTTCAACAAGGAGCCGTACGTGCTGCACGACGCCGTCGTCGTGGGCGGACAAGTGGAATGCAATCGCGCCCCGGTCGCGTTCCGCATCGAGTTGCAGCTATGGCATCGGTCGGGCACCGGCAACCCGCAGCCGAAGGGAGACCGCGTCGTCGTCACGCAAATCCCCAACCCGCACCTCAACGTCGCCGCGATGGCGTTGGACTGCGTACCCGGCGTGTGGCAAGGCAAGATCGTCATGCAGGCTACCTGGGACACCGGGACGGATGAGGGCCGCAACGAGACTCTGAACACCTTTCTCCCGTGCTAGGTTGATCCCGATGAAGCAGCTGTATATCAGCAGTGGCCCTGCCACATGGTCGACCCGATGGTTTCGGCTGCGCAGCTACCTCTACTTCCAATTTCTGCGCGTCTCCCGCGAGCGCGGCTACACCAGGCAACTCCAGTGGAATTCTCGCCGCGAATACGGCGGCTGGGTGATCCGTCCATCCATCGGATGGCGTCGGATCCGCTGGATAACCCCGCCACTGCATTACACGCGCGCTATCCCCGCTGACGACATGTACGCCGTCGGCAGTTGGATGCTGGAGAAGCTGGAGAAGTAAGTCCGGTAATCCGGATACAGCGGCCCCACCCGGCCCCCTTCCGGGTGGGCCGCTCCGCGTCTGGGGTCCGGCTGCCCCCGCGTGTTGATCAACGGAGGCGGGGCGCGTTGTTCGTCGGACAGACCGGTTAGTCTGCGCTCGTGGCGATCAGTGAGGGCGACCTAGTACATCTCGTCAAGGGCGGGGTCGACGGGGATCACACCCCATCGGCGGTTCGTCGCACCGCTCGACACGACGTTGCCGGTGTCGGTCCGTGTCAGGAATGACGAGCCGTTGCGGTACTAGGTGAAACATTCCCACCCGAATCTTGCCGGTGACCTGCGTCCTTTCCGGCGGAGGATAGGGGATTCGAACCCCGATAGCGGGTGCGGTTGTCAGCGCTCGGCGAGGGCGGTCAGCGCTCGGTCGACGTCATCGGTGCTGTTGTACAGGTGGAAGGAGAAGCGCAGGCCGCCGCCGCGGGCGGATGTGATGACGCCCGCCTCTTCCAACCGGGCTGCCGCGTCGCCCGCGCCGGGCACCGAGACGATCGCCGAATCGGCGGGCACCGACTGGAAACCCAACTCTGCCAACCCATTTCGAAATCGGGCGGCGAGTTCGCGGTTGTGTGCGCCGATCTTGTCGATGGTCAGTTCTTCGATCAAGGACAGGCCAGCGAGCGCCGCGACGACACCGAGCCAGTCCGGTGTCGAGTCGAAACGATGGGCGGTGTTCGGCAGTGCGATCGGGTCGTAGAGTTCGGCCCAACGGTCGGCCGCCGCGTACCAGCCGGGGCTGATCGGGCGCAGCCCGGCAGCGGCCTCCGGTGCGGCGGCGAAGAATGTGACGCTGCGGGCGCCGATCAGCCATTTGAACGTCGCGCACACCCAGTAATCGGCATCGTCGAAACGCAGCGGCACCCATCCGGCGGCCTGGGTGGCATCGGCCAGCAACCGGGCGTTATGCGCACGGGTGGCCGCGCGCAGCACCGGCAGATCAATGGTCCGGCCGTCCTTCGACTGCACGACGCTGACCGCGACCAACTCCGTCTCGGGTCGCACCTCTTCGGCGATGCGCTCCAACGGTACGAATCGGACCGCCAGATCGCCGCGATGTACGAAAGGCATGGAGACGGAAGAGAATTCACCTTCGGCGAGCAATACCTCAGCACCTGGTGGCAGTGCGGCGGCCACCGGCGCGATCAGCCCGGCCACGGTACCGCCCAAGGCGATATCGTCGGCCGAAGCACCCGCCAACAGCCGCGCGAATCCGGCCCGCAGCTCGGGTACCAGGTCATCGCGCGTCGCCGGTGTGCCACGACCTGCCACCCAGAACGCATTGACCTGCTGCAATGCTGCCAATGAGCGCGCGGACGGCAACCCGTGCGAAGCGGTGTTCAGATAGACGGTCTCGGTCGCGAACTCATCGGGTGCAAGGGAGGACATACCTGCAACCCTGCGCTCGCAACCGGCGCGCGTCGAGTGCCACCGGCAAAATACTGGACCCAAATCCGGTGTTCACTGGGGTATTTTTTCCGGCTGGCGGCAGTCGGGGCCTTCCGATCGACCGGCCCTCAGGCCGAATGTTGTTGTTCGATGGTCGCTTTCATCACCTGGGCACCGCGCTCGACCCGCGGCCGCACCTGTTCGGCGGCATCGTGCGGCAGTACATCGGTGACCCAAACCAGTGTGCTGCGACCATCTTCGGCGTCGAGGACCTGGAACGAGGCATGGTGGTGCGTGAGCGGCAACTGGAAGCCCTCGACAGCCGAATAGGCCAGCCTGCGCACATCGTCATCAACGGTGACGATGAGTTCGCGAATCACATTGCCGCCGGGCATCGTCAGAAATCTGACGTCGCCATCGATACGGGTGTCGACGACATACTCCGGCAGCAGACGTTCGTGCACAGCGCCGATATCGCGCAGGGCTGCCCACACGTGCTCCGGGCCGACCTCGATCAGGATTTCGTGCTGGATGGTGGCCATAACGAATCCACCGTATCGGTAACCCTATTTCGGCGTCTCGGCCGCCCACATATTGGACAGGAGTTGGTAGCTGGGGGTGTCGGCGAGGGATTGCATGGATTCGTAGATGCGCTGGTAGCTCGTCGCGGTGATGCGCCAGCGGCCGTCGCTGTCGAGGCGATAGCTGTCGGAGTAGTAGCCCGCGCCGCGGATCAGCACGCCGTATTCGGTGGCGATCACAGTGTCCTCGAAAGCCCATGAGCCCGTTGCGGTCTCACCGTCCACGGTGACCTCGGGATGGTTGGCGATATGGGCGGTGACGACGGTGGGACCGAGATTCTCGCGCATGAACGCGGTGACGGCGTCACGGCCGTCCAGGGTCAGCGGCTCGCCCATGGCGTGGGTGCCGTAGCGACCGGCGACGTCGACGGCGAGCGTATCCGCGAAGTCGTCCCATTGTTTGAGATCCAGCGTCCGGAAGTAGCGGTACTTGAGCTGGCGGACGGCTTCGATGGCGGCGAGATCCATCCGTTCAGCTTGGCACTCACGGAGTGGCAAAACAAGAACTTGTTCTAGCTGGTGGACGAGGCCGTCGGCTGTGCGGCCGCCGCCTGCGCGGCCAGCCCGTCCAGGACCGCGATGTGGGCCGGTGGCACCTCGATATTCATGACCACCGTGCCCGGCTGGGCAGGGGTGAACGTGAAGGCGAAGAAGGTGCAGCAGCTCGTTTCGCGGGCCGCGAGATGCTGTGCGGTCGCTGTGGCCGCGGCGTCGAGCTCGAGTCGGAGCAGGGTCGGCGCCGGGCGTTCGATCTTGCGCAGTGCCGTGGCGAACAGGAGTGCGAACTCTTCGACGCGCACCGGCTGTTGCTCGGTGGGCAGCGTGCACGCCTGCGGTGCCACCCACATCAGATTGTCGCCGAGCATTCGAACCACCTTCAGGAGGCTGTTGATATATGCCGAAAGGGTAGCGCCGAATCCGCAATGAGACCAGATTGCGCGCGCAATTGCGGGTGTTCGCGGTGGCGCATCGGGTACCTGAAGGGTGGACGCAGTTATCGGAGCGCACGACTGCGCCCGCCGCACCACAAGCTCATCTTTGACCAGGAGTCCGCAATGACTGAAGGTCGCACCCGACACCCCGACCCGTCCATCGATCAGAAGTTGGCACTGCGCACCGCCGCGCGCCGATTGGAACGCGAATTCGACGACGTCCCCGATGAAACCGTCGACCAGTGCTTGTATTCCGCCTACGACCATGTCGCGGGCCACGCCACCATCGACAACTTCCTCCCCTTGCTGGCCGAGCGCTACACCCGCGAATGGCTACACGCGATGACCGAGGAAGAGCCGACTAACCACAGCGCCCCGCGGCGCGCCGTATTACCTGTTCGGCGTCACCGCTGATGCGGCCGACGAGATCGGCGGCCGACTCCAGGCCGTCGATGAGGCCGACGGCCTCGCCCGCCCAGGTCGGCACGTAGTCGAGGTCGCCTCGCTCGGTCGCGTCTCGATACCGTTGCCGCGCTCCCGCATCGGCCGCGAGTTCGGATTCGCGTCCGTGCCACTCGTCGAGGAAATCGTTGCGTAGCGTGCGGGCGGTGTATTCGGCGGGCCACGGGGATTCGCGCGCGATATCGACGATCCGGTTGCGTTCGGTGTCATCGGCATCGGCGTTGATGATGGCCTTTGCCTGGTCGGCGGATATGAGCGCTTCGTGCGTGGCCTCGAAACGCGTCCCGATCAGCGCACCGGCCGCACCGAGTACGAGTGCGGCGGCAAGTCCGCGACCATCGGCGATGCCGCCAGCGGCGAGCACCGGCACCGTCCCCGCCAGATCCACGACGGCGGGTACGAAGGGCAGCGTGCCGCGCTTGCCACCGTGTCCGCCCGCCTCGCCGCCCTGCGCGACCAGGACGTGTGCGCCCGCATCGAGGGCGCGGGCCGCCTCATCCGTGGTGGTCACCTGTACGAGCAGGCGGATATCGGCCGCCAGCACGGCGTCCGCGTACGGCGTGGGATCGCCGAAGGACAGCATGATCGCCGCCGGGCGGCGTTCGACGCTGCGCAGTACCGCGTCGAGATCGGTCGCCCAGCTCAATAATCCGATGCCCCATGGCTTTTCGGTGCGTGCCGCGAGCAACCCGCATTC
This sequence comes from Nocardia sp. CA-107356, assembly GCF_050946365.1. NCBI lineage: Bacteria > Bacillati > Actinomycetota > Actinomycetes > Mycobacteriales > Nocardiaceae > Nocardia > Nocardia sp. CA-107356. The sequence continues at coordinate 4,053,102 of NZ_CP191992.1, forward strand.
GCGATCGAGCAGGTCCGGATCTCCGCCGCCGGCGCCGATCAGGCCGCATCCGCCGCCCTCGGATATCGCGGCGGCCAACTCACCGCCCGCCACCCCGCCCATGGGCGCCAGCATGACGGGGTGCTCGATGCCGAACATCTCGGTGAGATCGGTACGCAAAGCCATGACCAGCCCTTTCGTCGCATTCGACTACCGTCCTCGACGATACGGGCCGGCCGGTCAGAGATCCGGACGGACCAGGATCTGAATGTGGCCGTCCGGGTTGCGCAGTGCGTCGACGGCCCCGGCGACGCCGCCCAGTCCGACCTGGTCGGTAATGAGCGAGGCGGCGTCGATGGTGCCCTCGGCGATCCGGTGCAGGGTCTTCGCGTACTCCTCGTGTGGGTAGACCATGCACATCTGCAGTGAGATGTCCTTGTAGATGCCGACGATCGGGCGGATGACATCGTCGGTCATCACCGCGCCGATCTGCAGAATCGTGGTCTGGCGCGGGACCTTGTACATCAACTCGTTGATCATGCCCGGGACCGCAGCGCAGACCCAGATATGCAGGAGTTGGCCGGGCGCGGCCGCCTCCCGCCAGACCTCGATCGGATCATGGACAGTCGGGTCGACGACGCGGTGCGCACCGAGACGTAATGCCGTGTCGCGCCGCAACTTCGACGGATCGGAGGCGACAATCGGGGCGACTCCGCGTTCCACCAGCGCGGCGACCGCACCCAAACCCACCGGGCCGCAACCGATGACGATGCCGGAGCCGCCCGCACCGATACCGGTGCGCGCGACATTGCCGAAGCCGACGGCCAGCGGTTCGGTGAGCGCGGCGACATGCGGCGCGACCGTATCCGGAATGGGTTCCAAGGCCATGGCCTGCAACACCATGCGCTCGCCGTAGCCGCCCGGAAATTCGTTGGAGAAGCCGACACCGTGGATCTGGCCCGCATGATCGATGGCCCATGGCAGGGCCACCACGAGCTGTCCCTCGGTGTGCGGGGTATCCGGTCCGGCCGATACCACTCGGGCCGCGATTTCGTGGCCCATGATCACATCGCGGTGGGGATCGAATTGAAAAGTGGGGACGCCACTGTCGCGGGAGGCCTGCAGGAATTCATCGGTGTAATCCAGGGCCTGCTTATCGGATCCGCAGATACCGCAGGCAATCGTCTCGACCAGGACCTGACCGGGTCCGGGCACCGGTTCCGGCACCTCGTCCACGACCAGACCACCGGCCCGCATCACCACCGCGCGCATCAGTTGGCCTCCTCGGTGCCCAGCGCGGAAGCCGATGTCCGGCCGTACTTTTCGAAGGCGCTCTGAATGCCCGCAGTCAGGCCGCCGATCATGCGTTCGCTATTGGCGTGCGCCCATTCGAGCGAGGCGGTGCGGTTGCGGTTGGCGCGGGTGAAGTGCGGAATCACCTGTTCGGCGAAGAGCCGGGCCGAGCGCTGGGTGGCGTCCCAGTCCGCGACATTGAGTCCCAGCAGCAGGAAGGTGCCGAAGCCGCCGGACTGTTCGGCGAGTTTCTCGATGGTCGCGATGGCATCGTCGGGGGTGCCGATGGTGGCACGGCCGAAGGCTGGGAAGCCTTCGCCGGTCCACTGTTCGACGGCGGCGCGGGGCGAGGAGTTCCACGGTGCGCTACGGCCGCTGAGCTTTTCGATGTAGTCGACCAGATGTTCGACGCCCCATTCGGCTTCGCGCATCGCCTGTTCGCGGGTTTCGGCGATATGCATCGGCGCGACCAGCCGCCATGTGGCGCGATCGACGGTGTGGCCATGGTCGGCCATGGTCTTCTCGTAGACCTGCCAATTCGGCAGCAGCGCATCGTATCCGCTGGGATCGGAGGCCGCCAAGGAGAGCAGTCCCGCGCCGTGCCGTCCCGCCAGCACCGCACCGGACGGCGACATCGTCGAGGCCACAGCCATTTCCAGGCCGTCCACCTGATAGGGCAGCAGCTGCAGACGGGCCTCGCTCAGGTGATACCAATCGCTTTCGGCGGTCACCGTCTCACCGCGCAGCAGGCGCACCAGCACCTCCATGGATTCGTGCATCATGTCGCGCTGGCGCACCGGGTCGATGCCCATCATGGCGGCGTCGGTGGCCAGCTGGCCGGGGCCGACACCCATCATGGTCCGGCCCATGGTGAGGTGATCCAGCAGGCAGATGCGGTCGGCGAGCATCAGTGGCTGGTGGTAGGGCAGGGAGTTCACGCCGGTGCCGAGGCGGATGCGGCTGGTCCGCTGAGCCGCCGCGGCCAGGAAGACCTCGGGGGCCGCGATGATCTCCAGTCCGGCCGAATGATGTTCACCGACCCAGGCTTCGGCGAAGCCGAGTCGGTCGGCCAGCTCCACCAGCGCGAGATCGCGCTGGAGTTGCAGGGTCGGGTTACCGGTCAGCGGATGGTAGGGGGCGAGGAAGAATCCGAACCTGGTGGGGCCGAACTGGTTGTCGCTCAATTCAATTGTCCTTACGTGCGGCGGTGGTTCAGCTGCGGTCCCAGTCGTGACCCCAATAGCTGTCGGCGGTCATTTCCTCCGCGGTGTAGGTGGTCTCGTCCACCAGCACGCCCTCGGTGCCGAATTCGAGATCCCAGCCGCCCGGAGTGCGGACGTAGAAGGAGATCATCTTGTCGTTGGTGTGGCGGCCCAGCGTCGAGGACAGGTGGTATCCGGCCTTGTTCACCCGATCCAGGGCGCGGCCGACATCATCGAGGCGGTCGACCTCGACCATGATGTGCACCAAGCCGGAACCCTCCTTACCGCCGGAGGGGATCAGCGCCAGGCTGTGGTGGCGCTGATTCACGCCGAGGAAGCGGATACGCACCGGACCGTATTCGGGCGGCGTCGGCAGCCGGAACGCGCCGCGTGGCAGGAAACCGAGAACGTCGGTGTAGAAGCGGAATGCGCCGTCGAGGTCGGGGACCGGGAGCACAACGTGGCCGAGACCGAGACCCTCGGTGACGAAACGGTTTCCGTACTTGCCGACCACGGGGCTGTGGTCGAGGACGGGGCCGTGGAAGATTTCGACGGTGGTGCCGGCGGGGTCCCGGAAGGTGATCGCCTCCTCCACGCTGCGGGCATCGGCCTCGGCCACCGTCAGCGCGGTTACTTCGATTCCGGCCTTCTCCACCGCTTCTCGCGCCTCGGCCAGTGCCCGGTGGTCACGCACCTCCCAGCCGATGGCGAGCACCTTATCGCTCTCGCCCGGCACCAGGACCAGGCGCGCGACGTGCTCGTCCATGCGCAGGTAGCTGGCGTCGGGATCCGGGCCGGTGCCCTCGGCGAAGCCGATCACGTCGAAGGCGAAGGTGCGCCAGGCCGCCGGGTCGCTGACCGCGACCTTCACATAACCGAGCGAACTGATGATGGCCATAGGGGTGTTCTCCTCATTCATAGGTGATCCGGACCGTGTCGGTGACCGGCACCGCCTGACAGGCCAGCACATAGCCGTCGGCCAGGTCTTCGCGTTCCAGTACTTCGTTGCGCAGCAGCTTGACTTCACCGTCGACGACCCGGCAGACGCAGGCGCTGCAGGCGCCTTCACGGCAGGAGTACGGTGCTTCGACGCCGCGAGCCAGCAGTAGATCGAGCAGCACGGTATTGCGCGGCCAGGCGAATTCGGTTGTGGTGCCGTCGAGTTCGACCTCGACGAGCGCGGCGTCGCCGGTGTCGTCGACCTCGGCGAAGGGGTCGCCGGATAGCGAAACGAATTTCTCGACATGCACGCGGGTGCGGTCCATGCCGAGGTCACCGGTCGCCGTCACCACGGCGTCCATGAAAGGTACTGGGCCGCAGATGAATACCTCACGGTCGGTCCACGGGGCGACCAGGGCGGTTACTGTGCGCACCGACGGCAAGCCCTGCACGGATTCGAGCCAGTGCAGCACGACCAGGCGATCCGGGTATGCGGCGGTGAGCGATTTCAGTTCGTCGGCGAAGATCACCGAGTTCTCGTCGCGGTTGGCGTAGATCAGGGTGCAGCGTCCAGCACCCTGCGCCAGTGCCGATTTCAGGATGGACAGCACCGGCGTGATCCCGCTGCCCGCCGCGAGTAGCAGCAGATCGGCGTCGAGCGAGTCGGGCGTGAAAATCCCTGCGGGCGAGAGACTGTCGATGGTCATGCCGACAACGGCGTTATCGCACAACCAGTTCGAACCATAGCCGCCTTCGGTCCGTTTGACGGTGACCTTGAGCGGTCCGCCCTCGTGCGGTCCGCTGGACAGGGAATATGAACGCGCCACCGAACCGGTCTGAGCACTGGGTATCCGCAGCGTCAGGAACTGGCCAGGCCGATAGGGAAGTCGCTGGCCCGATTCGGCGACCAACTCCAGCGATACCGCATCGTGGGTTTCGGCGACCACGCCGACCACCCGCAGCGTTATCGCCCCGCTCACGACTGCGCCTCGCCAGCGCTCGGCTGCGCTGCGCGCTGCGATATGGTTCGCTCGCTCCGTTCGCTCACAGCAGGTCCCCATCGCGCGTGCTCAGACCGACTTCGCCCGCGGCGACGGCCTTGTCGATGCTGTCCCGCAAAGCCGCGCATCCGCGCACCGGACCGCCGCCATCGCGTGCGAATTCGGCGCAATGCGCGCGAGCGGCGGAGCTCCACTGCACACTCGTGTGCGCGGGGCTGAATTTGACCACGGACACCTGGTTTCGGCAGGCGTGGCAGGTGACGCAATCCATCACAGGTCCGATCAGGCGTCCGCGCGCTGGGTGACCAGGTTTTGGGCGGCCAGGTTTTGGGTGGCCAGGTTCTCGGCGACCTCGGCCTCCCAGGCGGTGACCGCGCGGGTGGTGTCGACCTCGAATTCGAAGCGGTCGGTCATCTTCGGTTCCACCGCGGCGATATCGGTGTAGAACTGCTCATACCAGCGCCGAAGCTGATAGACGGGTCCGTCCTCCTCGCACAGCAGCGGATTGTCGATGCGGGTCTTGCGTTCCCAGATCGCCACATCCTGTTCGAAACCGCGGCCGAGTCCGTTGGCGAAACGCACCGCCATCGCCTCGGCCTCCTCCGCCGACAGCCCGGGCAGTTTCTTCACGATCGCGCCGTACTGCAGTACGAACTTGGTGGGAGAGACCGGGTAGTGGCAGTTGATCAGCACGGATTCGACTGTCTGCCCATTGGATTCGTTGACCAGATAATCGATCATGTAGGAGGGGCCGTAGTAATGCGCCTCCGAATGCAGCGTGTTCTGTCCGCCCGCCTCCTTGGCCAGCTCGCCCTGCATATCCTCGCGTCCGATCGAGGTCATGTACTGACTGGCGACGTGCCCCTCGAAGACATTCTTGAAGTAGGTCGGAAATGCGAAGTGCACGTAGAAGAAATGCGCCATATCAACCACGTTGTCGATGACCTCGCGACAGTTCGCGCCCTCGATGGTGATCTGATTCCAGGTCCAGTCGCTCCACTCGTCGCTGAACGCGCCCTCGATCCGGGGGATCGCGACATCCGCGGGCGGCGGGTTGCCCTCCGGATCGTTCCAGACGAACAGCTGCCTGTTCTGCTCCATCGTGATCCAGGACTTGGTGCGGGCCAGCGGGGGCACCCGGCGGGCGTAGGGGATCGCGGCACACCGGCCATTGCCCTTCCAGCGCCAGTCGTGGAACGGGCAGGCGATGGTGTCGCCCTTGATGGTGCCGTCACCGAGGTTGCCACCCATATGCCTGCAGTAGGCGTCGAGCACATGGAGCGTGCCGTCCTCGCCGGCGAACACCACCAGTTCGGTACCGAAGATTTCGATGGTGTGCGGTTTACCGTCGCGGAAGCTGTCGGCAAGGCCGATGCAGTGCCAGCCGCGGGCGTATCGGGTCGGCGGGGCGCCGGTGTCGATCACGCGCACCTGGTCCTCGGTGTTCGCCGTACTCATTGGTCCTCCACGTTCGTGTCCGTGTCGTTGTACTTCGATGGTTCGGCGCTGTCCGCCATCGCCGAAAGGCGGCGTCCCACTGGTCGGGAGCCGGGCGCGACGGCGCCTCGCTGGCGCTCAGCGCCGTCGTGCCGCCGCTGGCCGGCTGTGTCTTTGGTGCACGCCACGCTCGCTCACGAGACGCTGGTAAGGCGCTCGAATCCGGAGCGGTAGAACAGCAGCGGATCGGCCTCGCGGCCCGCGCCGAGCGCGGTGACATTGCCGATGACGATGGTGTGATCGCCGCCGTCGAGTTCGCCGCCGAGTTCGCAATCGATCCAGGCGATCGATCCGGCCAGCAGTGGTGAGCCGTTGGGGGACGGCTGCCAATCGAGGCCGTCGAATTTGTCTGCTCCGCTGCGGCCGAGCTGTCTGCACACACCCTCTTGATCCGCGGCGAGCACGTTTACACAGAACTTGCTGGCGGTCCGGATGCGCGGCCAGGTGGTCGAGGTCCTGGCCGGGAACAGGGCCACTGCGGGCGGTTCGAGGGACAGTGCCGAGAAGGACTGGCAGGCGAACCCGACGGGTTCCTCGCCGTCGAGGGCGGTGATCGCGGTGACTCCGGTGGCGAACCGGCCGAGGACGGCCTTGAAGTCGAGCACGACGGCCATGGCGCTCCTAGTTTCGATTAGAAATATTCCGTTTCGCCATGAAGGTAAGCGGCGCGCTCGGTGGGCTGTCAATAACGGATTCCGGCTACCGAGAAGATCCGTAGCGATCTCCGTAGTTTCCGGGATTCCGGCTTGTCCGCGCGACGGCACTGTGATGGGGGACACGAATCGGTATGCCGAAAACGGACATGCCTAATCGAAATACTTCTAAGCTAGATGAGCTACACAATGGAGGTACGCCATGACGGTCGAGGTGCTGACCGGCCCGCAGTCCGAAGAGTTGTTATCGGGTTCGGGTCGTCCGACCTCCCGCCCCGCGCAGCCGCCGGTATCCATGATCGAGCGTATGACGCTGATCCTAGACGCTTTCGACGGTTCGACACCGACCCTGACACTGCTGGGTCTCGCCGAGCGCACCGGGCTGCCCCGGTCGACTGTGCACCGGATCCTGGACCAGATGATCCGGCTGCGCTGGTTGGCGCACGCGCCCGGCGGTTACCGGCTCGGCCTGCGTCCGCTGGAGCTGGGCGGACTCGCCGCCGACCACAACGAGATCCGCGATGTGGTGAGTCCGCTGCTGCACGATCTCTGTCAGCGGACCGGCATGGTCGGCCACCTCGGTGTCCTCGACGGGCGCGAGGTGCTGTACCTGGACAAGGCCGGTGGCCGGTTCGCCGCCAGCATCCCGACCCGCCTCGGCAGCCGGATGCCCGCGCACACCACGGCGCTGGGCAAGGCGCTACTGGCGTCGCTGGAGCCGAGCATTGTCGAGACATCATTCCGGGACCGATTGCCGCAGTTGACGCCGCGAACCATCTGCGACAAGGCGGAATTGCATCGGGAGCTGACCAGGATCCGGCATCGGCAGGGGGTTGCCCTGGACAACGAGGAGTCGGTTTCCGGAATCGCCTGTGTGGCTGTGCCGATTCGAGGCCGCGGCGCGGCCGTGGGTGCGCTGTCGCTGTCGGGCCAGATCGGCGGCGAGCGAACGGCTTTGGATACCGCGCGGTTGGCGCGAGTGCTGGTCGAGGTGGCGCACGAGGCCGGGCGCGCGCTGTTTCCGCGCCACGCGCGCTGGCGGTGATCCGGGCCTCGGCCGCTAGCGGTGCCATATGGCACGAGCATGCGAACGGGCCGGAACCCGATGGCTCCGGCCCGCTCTCCGGGTCGCGTCAGTAGGCGGTGCCGCCGGTGGCGGGTGTGCGGCCGTGGCGCATGACGAGGGCGATCAGCAGGGCGATCACCGAGGCGCCCGCGGCGAACCAGAAGCCCATTTCATAGCCGTGGTCGGCGAAGACCTGCGGGATGACCGATTCCTGTGCGGGTTGACCGGCGACGCTCACCTGAGCGGTGATCGGGCTGGCGTTGAGGTAGGCGGTGACGATGGCCAAACCGATGGCAACGCCCATCGATTGCATGACGCCGAGCATGCCGAGGCTGATGCCCTGCTGTTCCTGCGGAACGGCTTCGACCATCAGAATGGGCATGGAGGCGTAGTAGAAACCGAACCCGATGCCGAACAGCGCACTCACCCACAGGAATACCACCCAGGTGTGCGGGAGGACGGCATAGCCGACGCCCGCGCCGACGAACAGCATCAGCGCGAAGACCAACGGCAGGCGCGCCCCGATCTTGCGGGCCAGCGCACCGGCCAGCGCGCCGCAGATCATGGCGAGTACGGCCTGCAGCAGGGCGACTCGGACGGCGAATTGCAAAAGGGTGAAACCGTTTCCGTAGCTGTATTCGGGATCCAGCAGCACCTGGACCATCGCGGGCGGCATCGGCTGACCGGTCTGCTGCTGGATCTGTGCGAGCGTGGCCTGCTGCACGCCGGCGGCGACCGTTCCGGAATCCGGGGTCTGGCTCATATAACCCAGTGCGTAGGACTGGACGCCGATGAGGAACGACGCGAACAGTGCGCCGCCGAGCACCAGCGTCACCCGCGGATGGAACAGCAGTTTCATATCCATGATCGGCCGGGCGACCCGCAGTTCGACCACGGCGAACAACACCAGCAGCGCGATGCCGCCGAACAGCCACGCCAGCGTCAGCGGTTTGCTCCAACCCCAGTCCTGGCCCTTGTCCAGGTAGATCAGCGTCAACCCGGCCCCGGCCGACAGCAGCACCGCACCGAGCACATCGATGCGCTCGGCGACCCGCAGCTTGGATTCGGGTACCACGATCCACACTATTGGCAACATGAGCAGCGTGAATGCGGCCAGCACCCAGAAGATCGCGCGCCAGCTGTAGTTGTCGACGAGGTATCCGCCGAGCAGCGGACCGGCGATCGCGGACAGTCCGAGACCGGTCGCGGTGACACCGAGTCCGAGCGGAACGTACTTGCGCGGCATCAGATCTCGGATCAACCCGTAGGCGATGACCGCGGTGGCGATGGCGGTCGCCTGCAGCCCGCGCCCGAGCAGGAACAGCCCCCAGTTGCTGGTGACCGCATCGATCCCGCAGCCGAGCATGAAGAGCAATCCGCAGACCAGGAACATCCGCTTCTTGCCCCACACATCGCTCATCTTGCCGATGAGCGGCGACGCGGCGGCGCCGATGAGGCCGAAGACGATAATGGCCCAGTTGATATTCGCACCGACGCTGGGAAAGGTCGGTGCGATCTTCTGCAGTGCGGCCGCGACGATCGTGTACTGCATCGGGGCGACCTCGGTGAACAGCACGATGACCGCGAGAACGGTGAAGATCCTGATGGGCGATGCGCCGTCGAGTCGGCCGGTGTCAGCGGATTCGATTGCGCCGCCGGGTCTTTCGGCGGCCGCGGCATCTTGGGAAATGGTGGACATGAATCGGGCTCCGCTGTTCGGGAACTACCTGGTGGTGTTCGATGGTGATGGTTTGTGAAACCTGTCACAAAGCGGTGTCGGTCGTATCTTTCGAATCTCACTGAACGGGATGTTTCACCCGTAATATGCCTAAGCGATATAGTCCTACCGTGACCGAAGTGAAGTCCCCGGTGGGCGCCGGGGTCCCCGACCTGCCGACGACCAGTTGGGCCGTGCTCGGCATGCTCTCGCACGCCGATGAACTCTCCGGCTACGACCTGAAGAAGTGGGCCGACTGGAGCCTCCAATTCTTCTACTGGAGCCCGTCGTTCAGTCAGATCTACGCCGAGCTCAAACGCCTCGAGAAACACGGCTATGCCACCTCTCGCACGGTGCTGCAGGACGACGGCGTGCGCGGCAAGCGGATGTACGCGATCACCGAAAGCGGCCGCGCCGCTGCGGCGCACTGGGTGAACCACGCCCCGGTGGAAGCGCCGGTGCTCAAGCACAGCGTGATGTTGCGGGCCTGGCTGGGGCATCTCGCCCAACCGGATCGACTGCGCGAAATTCTCACCGAGCACATCGGGTACGCGGAGAAGATGCGCAAACTGGCCGAGGTCGACGCCGAGGGCGCCGACGAAAACCCGGACTGGATCTATCCGGGGGCGGTATTGCGCTGGTGTGTGCGCCATTACGAGGCCGAACGTGATTTCGCCAAGGAACTACTCGCCGACGTGGATAAACTCGCCGACCGGACCCCACAGAAGAAGGCGGCGAAGGGTAAGGGTCACCGCGCTTCCTGAGAGGTTGTCCACTCACCGGGACGCCCGCTTCCTATGACTAGTAGAAATACTTCTACTAGTCATATAAGGAGGTGGTCATGCGTACCGAATTCGCGGATCAGCGCCACACGATCGCGCTGGATGCCATTGAGACCGCTCTGGCCGCGCTCGCGGCGGGCGGCATGGTCGTCGTGGTGGACGACGAGAATCGGGAGAACGAGGGTGATCTGGTGTTGGCCGCCGCTGAGGCGACGCCGGAATCCATCGCCTTCATGGTCCGGCACACCAGTGGCGTGCTGTGCGCGCCGCTCGCGGGTGCGGATCTGGACCGGCTCCGGCTGCCACCGATGACGCCGGTCAACGAGGACCCCAAGGGCACCGCGTACACGGTGTCGGTGGATGCGGCCTCCGGTGTGACGACCGGGATCTCGGCCGCCGACCGCGCCAACACCGTGCGCACGCTCGCCGATCCGGGCACCGGACCGGACGATCTGACCAGACCGGGCCACGTCTTCCCGCTGCGCGCGCATCCCAGCGGTGTGCTCGGCCGCGCCGGTCACACCGAGGCCGCCGTCGATCTGACCCGGCTGGCCGGACTCCGACCGGCGGGTGTCATCGCCGAAATCGTGAACGACGACGGATCGATGGCGCGCCTTCCTCAATTGCTCGACTTCGCCGAAACCCATGCGCTGCCGATCATTTCGATCGCCGATCTGATCGAGTACCGCCGCCGGGTCGAGCACACGCTGACCCGGGTCGTCGAGACTCGCCTGCCAACCCGATTCGGCGAGTTCCGGGTCGTCGGATATCGCGATGAGATTTCCGGAACTGAAACGCTCGCACTGGTTTTCGGTGCGCCCGGCCGTGAATCGGTACTGACGCGGTTGCATTCGGAATGCCTCACCGGCGATGCCATCGGCTCGCTGCGCTGCGATTGCGGCGACCAACTCGATGCCGCGTTGCGCGCGGTCGCCGAGGAGGGCAGCGGAGTGGTGGTCTACCTGCGCGGTCAGGAGGGGCGTGGCATCGGGTTATTGAACAAATTGCGCGCGTATGAATTACAGGATCGTGGCGCCGACACCGTCGAAGCGAATCTGGCGCTGGGGTTGCCGGTCGATGCCCGCAGGTATGCGGCGGGTGCGCAGGTGCTCGCCGATCTCGGTATCCGTTCGGTGCGGCTGCTGAGCAACAACCCGGCCAAACAGACGGGTTTGGAAGATTATGGGATCACGGTGGTGCGGCGGCTGTCGCTGCAGGCGACACCGACCGAACACAACATCCGCTACCTGCGCGCCAAGCGCGATCGGATGGATCATCAACTCTCCGGCGTCGACGCCGAACCGGCAAGGGTCACATCCTAGGATCGGATCTTTTCCGATCTTTCGCACAGCCGCCGAGCCGAATGCTGGCTATTTGCCATGGGATTGCCGACACGCGAGTGTTTCACTGCGGAGATTTTTCGTTCGGGTGATGTATCGGGGGTCGGCCTGCTTTCCTGGTGAGGTCAGGATGGAGAGTCCGCGAGTTGGATGAGTCGGAAGTCGGGGACAGCCGTGCACCGAATGCCGATCAAACAGCAGCACTTTCGTTCAGGATGGGTGTGGTTGTCCGCTGGCGTGATGCTCGGCGTGGTGGCGCTCGTACTCTGGGTCGCCGGACACCAGCAGCACCCGTCCTGCGCCGCCATGCAGTCGGTTCCCGGTATCGGGATCACCTCGCCAATGATGGTGGCTACCAGCAGTACCGGCTTCGCGAACCAGCATATGGTGCAGGCGTCGATACCGACGCGGCCGGGGGAGGCGCGGTACTACGCCTTCGGCCCCGGCGCCGCCTGCTCGTTCGTCGGACTGCCGACGAACGGCTTCTATGTGGGGATCTCGACCCAGGAGTACGGCCGCGCCGATCTGTGTGGCGGCTATCTCGACGTGCACGGCCCGCGCGGTGACGTTCGGGTGCTCATCGCCGACCGCTGTCCGGGATGTGCTCCGGGACAACTGGATCTGAGCACGGCCGCGTTCGAACAGATCGCGGACCGGTCCGACGGCGTCGCGCGGATCCGCTATACGGTCGTCCGCGATCCACTCCCGGCACCCGAACTGAGCTATGAGCTGAAGCCGGATTCGTCATCGGATTGGCTGGCCATGCTGGTGACCGGATCGGGCAATCCCATCCAGCGGGTGGCATTGCGGTCCGCATCGGATGGCCCGTGGCACGAGCTCAACCGCGGCATGGACAACTACTGGACGATCAGCGGTGCGGGACCCGGACCGTTCTCGGCGCAGGTGACCGATATCCAGGGGCATCAGGGGGAGATATCCGGGATCATCCTGGAACAGGGGCTGCGGTACACCGGTATGAGCCTCTACACCGAGTCGATCCCGGAACCGCCGCCCGCGCCGACGACTGTGGTCCCCACCTCTGCACCGCGAGCCCTATCGAGCATCGCCGCGAGGGGCTGTCACTAGCGGTCAAACAAGTTTGGCCGCGATGGCCCGACCGGCGGCGCGGCCGGAGAAGATGCAACCACCGAGGAAGGTGCCCTCGAGCGCGTTGTAGCCGTGCACACCGCCGCCGCCGAAACCGGCCACTTCGCCCGCGGCGTACAGACCGGGCAGCGGTGTGCCGTCGGGACGCATCACCTGGGATTCCAGATTGGTCTGCAATCCACCGAGGGTCTTGCGGGTCAAGATATTGAGCCGCACCGCGATCAGCGGACCGTGCGCCGGATCCAGGATGCGGTGCGGTTTGGCCACTCGGCCCGCCTTATCGCCGAAGTACTGGCGCGCATTGGTGATCGCCATCAACTGGGCGTCCTTGGAGTACTTATTGGCGACCTCACGGTCACGGGCGATGATCTGTCGCTCCAGATCGTCGTAGTCCAACTGCGGACCGCGCGCGATCTTGTTCATGCCATCGACCAACTCGCGCAGGGTATTCGCGACGACGAAGTCGACCCCGTGCTGTTTGAAGGCCTCGACGGGGCCGGGCGCGCCCTTGGCCACCCGGCTCTTGAGGGTCAGCTTGAGATCCTTGCCGGTGATATCCGGATTCTGCTCGGAGCCCGAGAGCGCGAACTCCTTCTCGATGATCGACTGGGTGAGTACGAACCAGGAGTAGTCGTAGCCGGTGGCCAGGATCTCCTTCATCGTCGAATTCGTATCGAAACCCGGGAAACACGGTGCGGGCAAACGCTTTCCGTTGGCGTCGAACCACAGCGAGGACGGGCCGGGAATGATCCGGATGGCATGATCCGGCCAGATCGGATTCCAATTGACAATGCCCTCGGTGTAGTGCCACATGCGATCCCGGTTCACGATCGCGCCGCCTGCGGCCTCGGAGATGCCGAGCATCCGTCCGTCCACGTGTGCGGGGACACCGGAGATCATGGTCTCCGGCGCGGGCCCGAGCCGTTCGGTGGGCCAGTTGCGGCGGATGAGTTCGTGGTTGTGGCCGATTCCGCCAGCGGTCACGATGACGGCATCGGCGCGGAATTCGAAGTCGTCGACCACATTTCGGGACGAGGCCCGGCCGCGCTCCAGATCGGTCTGCTCGAGCACACTGCCGCGCACGCCGACCACCGCGCCGTCTTCGACGATCAACTCGTCGACCCGGTGCCGGAAGCTGAAGCCGACCAGACCGCGCCGCTCGCCCGCGAGCACCGGTTCCTGGAAGATCCGCACCACTTCGGGGCCGGTGCCCCAGGTGAGATGGAAGCGCGGGACGGAATTGCCGTGTCCGTCGGCGAACGCGCCGCCACGTTCGGCCCAGCCGACCAGTGGTGTCACCCGTAAACCCAACTCGTGCAGGTAATCCCGCTTCTCGGTGGCCGCGAAGCGCACATATGCCTGCGCCCACTGGCGGGCCCAATGATCCTCGTCGTCGCGATCGAAACCCGCCGAGCCCAGCCAATCCTGCATGGCCAGTTCGTAGGAGTCCTTGATGCCGAGGCGGCGCTGCTCCGGACTGTCCACGAAGAACAGGCCACCGAGCGACCAGAAGGCCTGGCCGCCAAAGTTATTGCGATTCTCCTGATCCAGCACATGTACCTTGCGGCCCGCCTTGACCAGTTCGTGGGTTGCCACGAGCCCGGCCAGGCCCGCACCGACGACGATGACATCCGCCTCTTGCGCGAAGTCGGGACTGGGGTTGGACATGGTCATCCTTCGGTTTCGGTGCTGTAGGCCAGCACGATGTGGCAGAACAGATCGGTGCGCCGCATGCGCACCTTGCGGTTGCGTGGTTCCATCAGCACCTGTACGGCGGTGCCGTCGTGTACGGCGACCAGGGCCTGGCCGAGCGTGTCGGGATCGGGGACGGTCCGGCCGATCCGGGACAGTGCGGTGACGATGGTCGGCATCAGCGCCGCGACGATCGCCTCCTCGCGTTCGGCCATCACCTGCCGCAGCCCGGGCGTGCGCAGCGCGTGCGTGGTGAACTCCGCGGTGATGCGGTACCAGTCCTCATCGATCGGTACGGCGCGGTCGAGGCGTTCGACCGCAGTGCGGATATCGGCGACACCCTCGACCGAGAAGTCGTCCAGCGTCGCGCGGACACCGGCGATCATGGCGGCCGACCGCTGCTCCCACATTGCGAGGAACAACTCGTCGAGTGAGGTGAAGTTCGAGTAGAAGGCGCCACGGGTGAAGCCGGCCCGGTCGCATACGCGCTCGACCGAAGCGCGGCCGAAGCCCTCCTCGGCGAAGACCTGGTAAGCGGCGATGAGCAGGCGTTTACGGGTCTCGGTGCGGCGGCGGGTCACCCGGCGCACCGGGGCATCCGCATCGGTTGTCGATGCCACCGCGCACCTCCTCCGGCGTCCGGGCCGTTCGATACAGAAATGTATTCAATACAGAAATGTATCAGAAGGTCGACTCACCTTCGGCGGAACGGGTGGACCAGCGCGGGCGGCGTGGATAATCCGAAGAGACCGTTGCCCCTGTCGGTGAGGAGTGATCGGTATGAATGCGAGTGCGGCGACCACGGGCATGACCGGTTGGCGCGTGCGACGGCCGGGACCGATCGATGGCGGACCGCTGGACTTGATCCGGGAACCGGTGCCGGAACCGGCGGCCGGTGAACTCTTGGTCCGGGTGCTGGCGTGCGGTGTCTGCCGAACCGACCTGCATGTGGCCGAGGGGGATCTGCCGGTGCATCGACCCGCCGTGGTGCCGGGGCACGAGGTCGTGGGGGAGGTAGTGGCGCAGGGGCCGACGGTGGCGGAGTTCGCCATCGGTGATCGCGTCGGCATCGCCTGGCTGCGCCACACCTGCGGTATCTGTCAGTACTGCCTGCGCGGTGCGGAGAATCTCTGCCCGAATTCGGAGTACACCGGCTGGGACGCGGATGGCGGATACGCCGAATATGCCACTGTCCCAGCGGCTTATGCGCATCGGCTACCCGCTGGTTACGCCGATGTGGAGACCGCGCCGCTGCTGTGCGCTGGCATCATCGGCTACCGCGCGCTGCAGCGCGCCGATCTGCCCGAGGGGGGACGACTCGGGATCTACGGCTTCGGCGGTAGCGCGCATATCGCCGCGCAGGTCGCGTTGGCGCGCGGCGCCGAGGTGCACGTGATGACCAGGGATCCGGCGGCGCGCGAGTTGGCCAGCGACCTCGGTGCCGCCTCGGTGCAGGGCGCGGCGGATCGGCCTCCGGTACAACTGGATTCGGCGATCTTGTTCGCGCCGATCGGCGAGCTGGTGCCGCCCGCACTCGAAGCGCTCGATCGCGGCGGTGTGCTCGCCATCGCGGGCATCCATCTCAGTGATATCCCCGCCCTGAACTATCAGCGCCATCTGTTCCAGGAACGCGAGATTCGCTCGGTGACTGCCAACACCCGCACTGACGCACGCGAATTCCTTGCGCTGGCGGGCGACCACCGTATACATGTCACCACAACTGGGTACTCCCTCGGTACGGCAGATCGAGCCCTCGCGGATCTTGCACACGGACGTTTCACTGGCGCAGCGGTTCTCATCCCCTGAGCGCTGAAATTTCCCTGGGCGGACGGGATTACCAGGACACGATTCAGCGTTGAGTAGATCTCGCTTCAGCTGAGTTGCTTGACGCAACTCTCCATCGTCTTTACCTTGGCGGATATAGCCGAGTGACGCTTGTCACTGACAAGTGTCACTCGGCTTCTCACAACGGCGTGAGAGGTGATCACGATGGAAATCCGGAAGGTAAAAGTATTCGAGAAGCGGCGGTTCGCGCGGGTGATGGCTGTGCTATTGCTCGTTGCCGCGGCCGGGGCGGTGACGAGTACGGGCGCGCAGGCACGGGCGGACTGTGCCGCAGTCGATGTGGTCGTGGCCAGAGGCACCGGGGAACCCGGCTGGCTCGGCTCCGTTGTCGGCGACCCGCTGTATGACACACTGCTGCAAGCGCTTCCGGTGAGTAGCAGCGCTTACCGGGTGGACTATCCGGCGGATCTGCTCGACCCCACCTCGCTCAGCCGCGGCACCCAGGATATGACCGACCATGTCATCCGGCAGTCGCAAATGTGCCCGGATCAGCAGTTCATCCTGGTCGGCTACTCGCAGGGCGCGGCCGTCGTGCACGGCGTCGTCGGCACCGGCATCGTGACCGCATTGCCCGGGATCTACGTGCTCCCCGGCGATCTCGAATGGAAGGTGTCCGCGGTTCTGCTGTTCGGCGATCCACTCCGTCTGATCGGCTGGGGCGTCCCCGGCAACTACGCATGGAAGACCGCCGACTACTGCACCGGCGGTGATCCGGTGTGCGGCGGCGGCTTCGACCCGGCCCAGCACGGGAACTACGGCTGGGCGTTCTGGCCGGCCG
Source organism: Nocardia sp. CA-107356 (assembly GCF_050946365.1). Classification (NCBI taxonomy): domain Bacteria; kingdom Bacillati; phylum Actinomycetota; class Actinomycetes; order Mycobacteriales; family Nocardiaceae; genus Nocardia; species Nocardia sp. CA-107356. The sequence continues at coordinate 4,069,993 of NZ_CP191992.1, forward strand.
CGGACTTCGCGGCAAGCCGGGTGTAGGCCGGGAAAATCCGCGCGGCGGGGTCGTATATCGGCCCCGCCGCCGGTGTGTTCGCGCGGGATTCATGCCGATGGCACCGAGGCGTGGGAAAGTCGGAAGCATGACAGCGCACGGTCGCATCGGCATGATCATCGCGGGACTCGTGAGCATCGCCCTGGTGGCGGGGTGCGGTACCGCATCGGAGGGCAGCGGCCCGGCCACCTCATCCGCGCCCGGGGTGATCCCGCTCATCTCGACCAACGACCTGCGCGGCGCGCAGTCGAACGAGGTACATCTGTTCGGGCTCAACGATTTACACGGCAATCTCCAGCCGCCCGCCGGTTCGACCGGCAAGATCGCCGGATACGACGCGGGCGGCGCCGCGTACCTGGCCACCCATCTGGCGCGGCTGAAGCAGGCCTATCCGGCCAGTGCCGTGGTCGCGGCGGGCGACAATATCGGCGCGAGCCCGCTGGTTTCCGGACTCTTCCACGACGAGCCGACCATCACCTTTCTGAATTCCATCGCAGTGGCCGCCTCCGCGGTCGGCAATCACGAATTCGATAACGGCGTCATCGAATTGGCGCGGCTGCGGCAGGGGGGTTGCGCGCCCGCCGGATGCTCGCCCGGTGCGCCGTTCGCCGGTGCGAAGTTTCCGTATCTGGCCGCCAATGTCACCGACGCCGGCGGCAAGCTGCCGCCGACGCTGCGTCCGTGGACGATGCTCGAGGTCGGCGGTCACAAGATCGGTGTCATCGGCACGGTGACCCCGGAAACCGCGAGTATCGTTTTCCCCGAAGGCATTCGGGGCTACACCTTCGGTGATGAAGTGGCGGCGATCAACCGGTATGTCCCCGAGGTGAAGGCCGCGGGCGCGGAGACCGTGGTTGCGCTGCTGCACGACGGTGGAGTGCAGAAACCGGCCCCGAACGTCGCGGTCGACTACAACGGTTGCGCGAACATCTCCGCCGAGGTCACCGCCCTGGCCACCGGCGTCGATCCGGCGGTGCGGGCATTGCTCACCGGGCATTCGCATCAGCCGTATATCTGCACCATCGACGGCAAGGTCGTCACCCAGGCCGCCTCCTACGGTCGGCTCATCACCGATATCACCCTGCGCTTCGGGGCCGACGGCGTACAGGCCTCGGCGGTCAACCGGGTGGTGACCCGCGATGTCACCCCGGATGCGGCCACCACCGCACTGATCGACTTCTACGCCGAACAGGCCAAGCCGCGCGCGGATCGGCCGGTCGGCATCGCCGCGGCGTCGCTACCGCACGAACCGGCGGGATCCGGCGAATCACCGCTGGGTGATGTCATCGCCGACTCGATGCTCTCGGTCACCGCGGCCGCGCCCGCATCGGCGGTGGCGGCGTTCATGAATCCGGGCGGTGTGCGCACCGACCTGAAGTCCGGTCAGATCACCTATGGCGATATCTACACCGTCCAGCCGTTCGGCAATCAGGTCGTCACCCTCACGCTGACCGGCAGTCAGATCCTGCGCCTGCTCGAACAGCAATGGAATATCGCGGACAAGTCGACCGTGCTCTCACCCGCCGGGCTCACCTACACCTATGTCGGGTCGGGCCCGACGGGCGGCAAGGTCGTCGCCGACAGCGTGCGCATCGGCGGCCAGCCGCTCAACCGGGTCGCCACCTACCGCATCGCCACCAACAGTTTCCTGGCCGCCGGCGGCGACGGCTTCACCGTCTTCACCGAGGGCGCCGACAAGACCGTCGGCCCCATTGATCTCGAGGCCTTCGAGTCCTATCTGCAGGGCCGCCCGCCGCTCGAAACACCGCCCGCTCGCGCCGAGAAACGCTGAGCCCGTGGCGGCGGTTTCCAATCGCCGCACCCCGAATCTCGGTGCGGCCGATGTCGATCCAGCGCGCATTGCCGCTACCGGCTCTACGCGCGCGGTCAACCGGGCCGATCGCCTTGCCATCGCATCGCTCGTACTCGGTCTGCTGGGCGTCTGCTGTGCCCCTCGCCGCCGCTCGTCCTCGGCATCGGCGGGCGACGGAGGAACAAAAGGGCCCGGATCTGCGTCCGGCGACTGCGATCGCCGGTATCACCATCGCCATGACCTTCGGCAACGCGTGGTCGATCGTGTGGGCAAATGTGGTGTCCTGATTGGGGATTCGCGCCCGAGCATTATCTGAAAACTGTTGTAACACACAATATTCGCTGGTCTCGGTGGTGACCATTCACACATCACACTTGGCCGCTACTCGCTTGCTCGAGGCTAGCTGCGCCGATTAAAGTTACCGATCAGTAAGGGCAATGACGTTCCTACTCCGGCCCGACCATTGTTGTCCGGTGGCCGAAATCAATGATGTCCGCATTCACTGCTGCATGCCGGGCGCGCATGTGTGACAACTCAATTCGAGTGCGACAGCAGGAGGACTGCGATGGCGACTTTCATCGTGACGGGCGGAACCGGATTTTTGGGCCGGCGGGTCGTGCAGGGACTGCTGGATGCCGATTCCGAAGCCATTGTGCATGTGCTGGTTCGTACCGCGTCGGTGGCGAAATTCAGCGAACTCACCGCGGGCTGGGCGGGTGGCGAACGCGCGTTTCCGATGCTCGGTGATCTGACCGCCGATGGCCTCGGGTTGATCGAGGACGCGCCGAAGGCCGACCACGTCATCCACCTCGGTGCGGTCTACGACATGACCGCCGATGAGGAAACCGCGCATGCGGCCAATGTCGCCGGCACCCGCTCGGTGCTCGAACTGGCCCGCGAAGTGGGCGCGGTGCTGCACCACGTGTCGTCGGTGGCTGTGGCCGGTGACCACAAGGGCAAATTCTTCGAGGAGGACTTCGACCTCGGCCAGCGGCTGACCTCCCCGTACCACCGCACCAAATTCGCCGCGGAGAAGTTGGTGCGCGAATCCGAGGGCGTGCGCTGGCGGGTGTACCGGCCGGCGATCGTGGTCGGCGATTCCCGCACCGGCGAGATGGACAAGGTCGACGGTCCGTACTACTTCTTCCCGGCCATTTCGCGCCTCGGTGCGCTTCCGGCGGAACTGCCGATGCTGCTGCCCGAACTGGGCGCGACCAATATCGTTCCAGTCGACTATGTGGCGGGCGCGATGGTCGAGTTGGTGCGCCGCACCGGACTCGACGGGCGCACATTCCACCTGGTCAACCCGGAGCCGCAGCCGTTCGGCGAGATCTACGGCGCACTTGCCGCCGCGGCGGGCGCCCCGACCGGCATCGGCACCGTGCCGGGCAGCGGGCTCGCGCTGAGCGGGCTCTCACATATCCCCGGCGTCGCGACGGTTCGCGATTTCCTGTTGGAGCAGTTGGGAATTCCCGCCGCGGTCGCGCCGCACGCCTCGTTCTCGGCGGAGTTCGTCGCCGACTCCACGCGGGCGCAGTTGCGCGGCACGGGTTTGGCGGTGCCGGCCTTCGACAGCTACGCCGAGCGGCTGTGGCAGTACTGGGCCGAGAACCTCGATCCGAACCGGGGTCGGCCCGGCGACAGCGGTGATCCGCTGGCGGGCCGGGTTGTTCTGATCACCGGTGCGTCTTCCGGCATCGGCCTGGCCACCGCGCACGCCGTGGCTCAGCGCGGCGCGACCGTCGTCATGGTGGCGCGCGGTGTCGAGGATTTGGTGGCCGCCGCGGAGTCGGTGCGCGCCGAAGGCGGTGTCGCCCATGCCTATCCGTGCGATATCACCGATTCCGACGGTGTCGAGGATTTGGTGGCCGCAGTGCTCGCCGATCACGGTCATGTCGATTACCTGGTGAACAATGCCGGCCGCTCGATCCGCCGTTCGGTGGTGAATTCCACCGACCGCATGCACGATTTCGAGCGGACCATGGCGGTGAATTACTTCGGCGCGGTGCGGCTCATTCTCGCGCTGCTGCCGTCGATGCGGGCGCGGCGTTTCGGACATATCGTCAATATCTCCTCGATCGCCGTGCAGACGAAGGTGCCGCGCTTCGCGGCATATGTGGCGAGCAAATCGGCGCTGGACAACTTCAGCGAAATCGCCGCCGTCGAAAATCGGGATGCGGGAATCACTTTCACCTCGGTCCGGATGCCGCTGGTGCGCACCCCGATGATCGCGCCCACCGACCTCTACCGCTCGCTGCCCGTTCCGGATCCCGACCGCGCCGCCGCCATTGTGGTGCGCGCCATCGAGGATCGCCCGCACCGCATCGACACCCCGGTCGGCACCTTCGCCCAGGCGGTCGAACTGCTGATGCCCTCGGTCAAGCGGACGATCATGCACCAGGGATTCCGCTGGTTCGGCGAATCGCATGCGGCACAGGGGAAGCAGGAAGTGGTTCCCGGTGCCGCCGACGATTCGGACCAGGACACCGGCCGCAGCGCATTGTCATATCTCGCACCGGTCGTCCTGCCTCTGATGGCACTGCCGAGCCCCGCTGCCCGGGTCACCCGGGTTATCCCCGGCCTGCAGTGGTGATTGCGCCATGATGGCCTGATGGCCAAGGACTACAGCACCGGCACCGTCAAGTTCTTCAAAGCGGAGAAGGGCTGGGGCGCAATCTCCGCACCCGAACTGCCCGAGGGATCCGACGTCTGGGTCCACTACAGCGCCATCGATGGAGATGGGTTCCGAATGCTGACCGAGGGCGACCGGGTCGATTTCAGATACGAACAGGCCGAGCAGGACAGTTTCCGGTACCGGGCGACGTGGGTCCGGAAGCTCTGAGGCGGCATTGACCGGCGGCGTCCGCGGGTCGAGTCTCAGAACTCGTGGCGGAGTCTCGGAATGTTCGGCGGTGGCGTGGCGGATCCGAGGGTGCCGACCGCTGCAGGCTGCGGTCGGCTTCGTCCCGCCAGGCGATGAGGTCGTAGCCTGATGGCCGGGCTCAGCCGAACAGTCCGGCGCGGGCGGCTGTCACAGCGACAGTTGCGGCCGCGTCGGCGGTGTGGTCGTCCACTGCCTCGCCGGTGATCAGCACCCGGAAATAGATCGGCGCCACAAGCGTTTTGATCAGTTCGGCGGGATCTGTGCCCGAGGGGAGTTCGCCGCGTTCGACCGCGCGCGTGACGACCGGCAGCGCTTTGCGGATGCGGTCGCGGAAGGCATGGCGGGCGGAGACGGGTGGTGGCGGCTGTCCTGCGGCGGTGGACAGCATGACGGCGAGGACTGCCCGGCCGGACGGGCTGCTGATCCAGGTGACCAGACTGCGCGCCAGCGCATTCAGATCGCCCTCGATCGAACCGGTATCGGGAATGGGGATTTCCGCGGCGACGCTGTCGGCCAGCGCATCGGCGATCAGGGCGTCCCGGTCGGGCCACCGCCGATAGATGGTGGTCTTGTGTACCCCGACGCGCTGGGCCACGTTGTCGATGGTGAACGCGGCATATCCATGTTCGCTCAGCTCCTGGACGGCCGCGGCGAGCACAGCGGCCCGGACTTTCGGGCCTCTCCCGAGGGGCGCGGCAGAACCCATTGCAACTCCTTGTTGCGATATTGATGACAGGTCGGCACACTGACTCTATCGCAACTTGGTGTTGCGATACCGAGATGGGAGTTCCGATGCTGTCGAAATCCGTCCGGGCCGCAGCGCTATTGTTCCCCGGCCTGCTGGCCGGGGCATTCGGATACGGCGCGGTGAACGTGCTGTACGCGTTTCGCGAAGTGCCCCTTGATGTTCGATTCACCTTCCATACCGCACTGATGCGGGTCAACGGCCCAGTAATGCAGTCGCTGATGGGTTTGGCCGTGCTGAGCACGCTGGTCCTGGCGGTGCGGTCGAAGGCCTGGCCGCGGTGGGTCGCGGCGGGCGCCGCGGCGCTGACAATTCTGTCGTTCCTGGTGACCCGCTTCGGGAACGTGCCGATCAATCAGCAGATCAAGCGTTGGGCTGTGGGGACGCCGCCCAGCGACTATGCCGACATCCTGCGGCGCTGGGAACTGTTCCATTTCACCCGGACCGGTTGCGCGCTGGTCGCATTCATCCTGGTGATTGCCGTGGTCGTCGGATCCGCCCCGACCGACGACTCTCCGCAACCCCATTCTGCGTGAGTTCCCTATCCAGAATCCCAGGGGAGCAAAGCTTTCATCAGAAGCCGCTTGGTCGGTTCCGCCTCGCCGGACAGCTTCGGCGACGCGGCACACCGCTGCCCGGTATTCCGCATCGACCCGGCAAGGGCAACACCCGCTCCGGCGTGAGACGAACCAGAAACGGCCAGGCCGGTCAGCTGGCGGCCCGCCGCGACGTTCGAGACCGGACACGTGGGACGTTCGGCCCTGGTGTGGACGAGGGGTGTTTCGTATTCTGGCGGTGCCGACCCACCGTATTCCCGTGGCGCAGTGGCGGTCCGGTGCCGCATCGGCGACGAATCCTGGGACAGGGGGACCGTCGAACTCGTGGCAGGGGTAACGGTCGTGAGAGTTCGTAGGATCAGTGTGGGGCAGTTCGATCAGTTGACCGATGAGTTCTTCTCGGCCCTCGAGTTTCTGACGAAGCTGTCGGCCGATGGCGGCGCGATGGCCGCCCTATGCGGCGCCTGTGTCCGGGTGCTGCCGGTGCAGGGTGCCGCGATCCTGATCCAGGAGCGCGATGTCGGGCTACAACCGTGGTGTGCCAGCGATCCGATCGCGGCGCGAGTGGAGGCGGTGCAGGCCACCGCGGGGCAGGGACCTGCCATGGACGCGGTCGCCGCGGGGGTGCCGGTGCTGGTGGCGGATCTGGGCGCGACCGCCGAACGGTGGCCCGGCTTCGCCGATGAGTTGAATCGGGTGCGGGCGGCCGGGTCGATGGTCGCGGTGCCGTTGCGGCTGGGCGTGGTTCGCTTCGGTGTGCTCGATCTGTATCGGGCGCGCCCTGGGCGGCCGGAAGCGGCGGTGATCTCGGCGGGTCTGCATATCGCCGATCTCGTCATCGCCCAGTTGATCGCCGGATCAGCGAAATCCGCGCATACCACCGCGCAGTGGTGGGATCGGCCGCTGACCAGCCGCATCATCCACCAGGCCGCCGGAATCGTGATCGCGCAGTTGGGTATCGGCGCGCCGGATGCCTACGCGCGGTTGCGCGCGTATGCGTTCGCGCACGGATTGTCGCTTGCCGAGGTCGCGCAACTGGTGGTGGACAACCGGATTCGCTTCGACACCTGAATCAGTCCGCCGCGTCTGCGCGCAGATCGACGCGCCCCTCGACGACGTCACCGGCGATATCGGCGAGACGTCGGCCGGTGGCGCGGGCATGAGCGCGCATGAGCTCGAATGCGAGATCCATATCCCGGCCGCCGCGTTCGGCGAGCACACCCTTCGCCTGCTCGATGGTGACGCGCGAATTCAACGCGGTGGGCAGCTGCGCGTTGATGGTCGCACTGTGGGCGAGCAGGACATGATGCGCGATACCGATCGCCGCGGTATCGGCGAGGATCTGTCCGATGCGCGGACCCAGGTGGTCGAGCGCGGCGGCAGGTGCGGCGAAAATCGTGAGCGCGCCGATGCTGTCGCGGTGCAGCCGCAGCGGCACCGCGTAGGCGCAGCGGTAGCCGGCTGCCAGCGCGGCGCGCGCGAATTCCGGCCAAAGGTCTTCGGCGGCCCGCAGATCCGGCACCCTCGCCGGACTCGTGCTCCGATAGGCCCGCAGGCCGGGGCCCTCGCAGTGCAGCAGTTCCAGTAGCGCGGGCGCTTCGGTGGTCGAGGCGAGCACCTGCAGATCGCCGCGCTGGTCGGCCAGCAGTAATCCGGCGTCGGCCGCGCCGGTGATCTCGACGCAGGCCTCCAACAACTGCTGGCACAGCTCGACCACATCGAAATCGCTTGTGAGCGAGTCGACCACGCGCACCAACAGCCGTAATAGCTGTGTCGACTGCGGTAGCGGCTCAGTGGATCGGTCACGGTGCCGATCGTCGAATACGCGCCCCATTGCCGTCTCCCGAGTCGGTCGCGGTGCATGCTGCTCGCCGCATCGTCGACACATTCACGCGGAGAGAATTCAGCGAAAATAAGCCCTGACCGCGCGCTTCGCGGTGCCCGGTCAGGTCGAGCCTGTCGTCCATGGTGGCATCCGAACAGTGGTTATGTCGACCACTGTTCACCGATCCCGTCATCGGAATCCGCAGGGTAGCTGGACATTTCACCGATATGCCGCCGCGCCGAATTCCTGGTGTGCGAGTTCGCTCAGCCATACCATGGAAAGGTCAGCAAGTGCGGCGTGGGACTTGTCGGGGACGATCGACTTTCGCGCGCGCGGGGTGATTCGGGTGGCTGACAACGAGGTGCTGGTTGCGACGCGGCTCGCCGAACTGCTCCCCGCGATCGGTGACACGGCGGAGATGGTGCGACAGCTGATGCGCAGCGCCACCGCCGCACTGGACCTGGCGGGCTGCACCGTCATGCTGATGCCGGACGAGACGCCGACCCCCGATGAACAAACCCTTTTCGCGGCCGCCGCTCCGGAAGATTTCGTGGCCATCGAACTCTGCCAGCACAGCAGCGAACGCGGCCCGAGTGTGGATGCGTTCCGGACCGGCGAACCGATCGCGGTCGAGGATATCGGTCGGCGTCGGGAGCGCTGGCCCGAGTTTTCCATCGAGGCCGTCCGGCACGGAGTGTCGTCGCTGGCCGAGATTCCGATGCGGGTCGGCGGTATCACGGTCGGTGCGCTCGGCCTGTACGGCCCGACGCCGCGGGTCTGGACCGATCGCGACCTCTCGGTGGGCGCCCTGCTGGCCAGCATGGCGACCGGGCACATCCTGAACGCGAATGTGCTACGCCGCCAACAGCGTTTGACCGCGCAGTTACAGCACGCACTGGATTCGCGGATCGTCATCGAGCAGGCCAAGGGTGTGATCGCCAATGCCAGGCGGACCACCCCGGAGGTCGCCTTCGAGCTGATCCGGACCCACGCCCGCAAGAATCGGGTCGCGGTGCAAGCGGTGGCGAAGGGCATCGTCGAACTCGGACTGCGCATTTGATTCGAACGATGGCGAAAGTGCATTGGCATATGCACACGGCGCGGTACGCTGGCTGACGGCGGATTACCGGCCCGAGCCCCCGGCCGGATCCCCTTCTCCGACAGTTCCGTCCATGCCCTCGACGGTCTGCTTCGATGCATCACTCACCCGTCGAATCACTGCGCTTATCGCATCATCTGTTTGTCAGGGGGCAATCGTGATCTTGCTCGTTTCGCAACGGTCCGAACGAATTCCAACCACTCTGCGATCCACCGCTCGCCCGGTTCGTGATCCGGCCGATAGCGTATCCGGCGACGTCGATCCCGAATTGGTACACCGCATCGGCGGCGGCGATCGGGAGGCCTTCGCGCAGCTGTACCGTCGCACCCACACTCTGGTCTACCGGCGCGTGCTCTCGATCGTCCGTGACCGGGGGTACGCCGAGGAGACCTGTCACGATGTCTACCTCGAAGTGTGGCGTTGCGCGGTCGCCTTCGACGAGCGCCGCGGCTCGGTGCTGACCTGGTTGCGCATGCTGGCCCACCGCCAGGCCGTGGACCGGGTCCGGCACGAGCGCGCGGCCCTCGACCACAACCACTCCTGGGGGAGCCGGGACTATCAGCCGCCCACCGATGTGGTGGCCGAGGAGGCGCTGCGCCGCGACGAGAGTGTTGCGCTGCGCCGAAGTCTCACCAACCTGACCGCATTGCAGCACGAATCCATTTCCCTCGCTTACTATTTCGGCCTCAGTTACCCGCAGGTGGCAGCGCGACTCGGCGTCGGCCTGCCCACGGTCAAATCCCGGATCCGGGCTGGAATCGAGCACCTGAAGACCGACCTCGTGGAATCGCAGGGGCGGGTCACGCTCGCGCCTAACGGGCCGGCGGTGCTTTCACGTCGATCTTCGCTCCGCTGACCATGTCGTGGCGTAGACGGATGGCCGACAACGGCGAACGCGATCTCCAGGTCATCTCCGATTTCCTGGCCGCCATCGAGCAGTCCCGCGGGGCCGAGATCGACCGTCCGCGCGAATCCGGCTAGGCGGTATCGATGGTGGCAGCGACGGTATCGGCGATATTCGCTCGAAAAGCCTTGGGGGAAAAGCTCATCGCATGGGTGCGGATGGCGGCCGGGTCGTAGGCGGTCGGATCGAAGCGGCGCATCGCCTCGGCCAGTCCGTCGACGACCTGTTCATCGCTGCCGTGCGCGACGTACTCGCCGGTGATGCCCGCACGCACGGTATCGAGCGCGCCACCCTGGTCGACCGCGAGAATCGGTGTGCCGCAGGCCATTGCCTCGACCGGGACGATGCCGAAGTCCTCGATGCCCGGCATCAGCAGTGCGCGGCAGCGGCGGTACATATCGAGCAGGACGTCGAACGGGGTCGCACCGAGAAAGGTGGTCTCGGTACCCGCGATCGAGTCGAGTTGGGCGCGGAAGCGGCCGTCGCCGAGGACGACCAGGCGCACGCCCGCGCGTTGGGCGGCGCGAATGGCGAGGTCCGGGCGCTTATAGGGGACCAAGCGGCCCGCGACGAGGAAGAAGTCCTCGCGCGTCACGGCCGGGTCCGGGGTGAAGTCGTCGACCTGGACGGGCGGATTGATGACCGTCGACGGGAGTCCCCACCAGTCGCGGATGCGATCGGCGACCGCATGGGAGTTGGCGACTATATGGGTGAGCCGTGGTGCGGCGCGCAATTCGGCACGACGGGCCAGGCGGCCGAGGGCGGTGAGTGCGAACTGTCCCGCGCGTCCGCCCGCCTCCTGGGCGCGGAACTCGGGGTCCCAGGCCCAGCGCGCCGGACTGTGCACGTACACGATTGTCGGTGCGTCCGTGGCGAATACGGCCTGGGTGGCGAAGGCGTGATGGCTGATCAGAACCGCGTCGAACCGCCCGCGCAGGGGCAGTCGGCGCAGCGCACCCGGTACGAAGGGGAGCAGCGGGGCATGCGATCGACGACCGGTCGCGGCGTGCGCGCGGCTCAGCCAGGTGTCGTGCACCGTGGTCAACGGCGGCCGAATGCTCGCCGGATCAACAATGGGTGCGAATACGGTTGCGCCAGGCCAGGTTTCGAGAAATTCACCGATCACCGCCTCGGAGCCGCCGAATTCGGTGAACCGCTCGTGCACGATCGCGATCAGTGGTGACTTGGTCCTGTTGTGCAACAGGCTCATTCGGGCACCGAGTCGATGCGGCGCGGCGCGGCCGTGCGCCGGATGGCCGGTGCCACCGGGCGGCCCTCCAGCAGCCCGTCCACGGTGCCCTGTTCAATTGCCTTGCGGTACACACTCGCCGCCTCGTGACAGGCGGTGATGGTCTGCGCGATATCGGATTCGGTGTGTGCGGCCGAGGTGACGAAGGACTGGCCGAGGACACCGCGGTCCAGGAGTTCCTGCAGGAACAGGGTGCGGAACTCCTGGGAGGGCCGGCCGTCCCGATCGCGGGTCACAAAGATCAGGCAGGACGGGCGGCCGAGCACCTCGAGGTAGTCGGCGATGCCGAGATCGGCGGCGACCGCGTTCACGTCCTCGGCGAGCAGGCGACCGGCGTGCTCCATCCGCGCGATCGGGTTGCCGGTGGTGTACTCGTGAGCTACGGCGCGGAATGCGGCGAGTGAGGCGGATTCCGGACCGTGCGTGGTGGAGAGCAGGAAGACTCGATCACGGTCGGTGCGCAGCCCGCCGAGTTCCATGAACTCCCGCTTGCCCGCCAGCGCCGAGATCGGAAAGCCATTGCCCATGGCCTTGCCCCAGCACGACAGGTCGGGGGTGACCCCGTAGATGGCCTGCGCCCCGCCGACCGACCAGCGGAATCCGGTGATCATCTCGTCGAAGATGAGCAGTGTGTGGTGCCGATCGCAGAGCTCGCGCACACCCTCCAGAAAGCCGGGTTCGGGTTCGTGCAGTGCGGTGGCCGCCTCCATGACGACGGCGGCGACCGCGCCGGTGGTGAGCACCGCGGCCAGTGAGGGCAGATCGTTGTAGCGGAACTTCATGGTGCCCGCGGTGGCCTCGGTGGGGATGCCACTGGCCATCGGGGTGGTGCCGATGAACCAGTCGTCCACCGAGAAGAACGGTTGGTCGCAGACCGCGATGACGGTGCGTCCGGTGGCGGCCCTGGCCAGCCGCACCGCGGCGGTGGTCGTATCGGAGCCGTTCTTGGCGAATTTGACCATATCGGCGCCCGGCACCAGCGCCAGGAAATCCTGTGCGGCAAGCAACTCCAGCTCGGTCGGCCGACTGAAGCTGACACCGTCGGCAATGGCCCTGGTCACCGCCTCCAATACCGGGCGGTACCCGTGGCCCAGGGTGACCGAACGCAGCCCCATGCCGTACTCGATATAGCAATTGCCGTCCGCGTCCCAGACCCGGCAGCCCTCCCCGCGCACCAGGATCGGGGCCATGAACTCTGGATATTGGTCCGGGCCGCGGGCATAGGTGTGCGCGCCACCGGGTACCAGATCGTGTAGCCGTTCTTGCAGTTCGTTGCTCCGGGCGAAACGGTTGCGGCGGGCCGCCGGGCCGTCGCGATCAACGTGGTCCATGATGAGCTCCTGGGCAGTGATGACGCACGCGCACGCAGCGCCCCCGGCACGAATCTGGTTGCGCACGAAGGGTTCTCCGGTTCACTGTACGTCGGGTGGGTCGTCGTGTCCGCGCAACTTCGTCACGCCCGGTCTATGGGGGCGGTAACCGCCCACAGGTCGTGATCGGCCCTGCGTCCGGTAGCACCGACGAAACAGCGCATCCGCCCCTCGCGGACCATGCCGACGCGTGCCGCGATATCGGCGGAACCGATATCGCCGGGTTCGATGGCGGTCGCCACCCGGCACAGGCCGAGGGTGGTGAACGCGTGGTCGAGCAGCAGCCGGGTGGCGGCGATCCGGACGCGCTCACCGCCGACGGCCGGATCGGTCCATACGAACATCCGCGCATTGCGATCGAACATGTCCAGATCGAATAATCGGCATTCACCCGCGTAGTCGCCGTCCACCTCGATGGCCAGCGTCAACCCGCCCGCCGAGCGCAAACCCGAACGGGCGCGCAGGAATTCGCGCAACCAGTGCGACCGGCCGTGCTGGCGCCGCCATGCCGCGGCCGGTGCGCTCGGATCCGGATCCAGCGCGTCGCGGGTGCGGACTCGGGCTGCCCGCCACCGCGCCCAATCCAGCAGCCGCCGACTGCGCAACACCACCGTGGGATCGTCCGGATCGGCGAGCCGGGCGGTGGGCGGCGAGCGCAGCGGATCGAATAGGTGCAGGGCGCGGCCCGCGTAATACCTGGCCGCGGCGAGGAGCATCGTGGTCCGGCTCGGCGCAGTGTCGGCGCAGGTATCGGCCCCGGCGGGCCGGCTGGTGTCCGGGTACTGGGGGGAGTGGTTGTCGATCCAGTGCCGCGCGAAACCGTGCGGCGGAATCGCCGCCGTGGTGATCGCCCACAGTTCGTGGTCGCGCCGGGCCCCGCTGACGTCGAAATACCTCGTCATCATTGCTTCGCGCTGGAAGCCGATCAGCGCGGCGCCTCGGGCGGTGGCGAGGTTGGCCGGTGAGATCGGGGCGGTAATGCGGTACAGGCCGGCCGGCCCGAAGCCGAAGTCCAGCACAAGGGACGAGGCCAGGCCACCGACGCCGTGGCGCGCCACCTCCGCGTCCACCCAGATCCCCATTTCGGCGGAACCGGTTTCGGCCTCGATGGAGGCGAGTTCGATCTGGCCCGCGAATCGGCCGTCGACCTCGATCACCAAGGACAGTCTGCGACCCGCCCGCGCTTCGGCGCGCCCGCAGAGGCATTCCCGGACCCAGAGCTTCCCGGTGTGCCGCGCATCCCAGTCCAGCGGCGAACTGGACCAGAAGGGTTCGATAGAGCGCTGATCGCGTAGCCGGATCCGTCGCCACTGCGCGTAATCGTCGAACCGCGGCGTGCGCAAGACGACCGCCATGCCGTGCAGTGTCATCGGGCCTAGCCGGATACCGGACAACGAACTGCTCGACATGTTCACTCCCGAGGTCGTTGGCGGCCGAGCGAGGTCGTTTTGACCGCGCCGTCGGTGCCTACCGACAGGCGCCAGTAGCCGCCCGCCGCGTCCTTCAGCACGACGCCGCTCTCTGCACGATCGGAAAGCCATGCGCCGCTGGACAGTACCGCCGATCGCACGGTGCCGTCGGCGGCCTGGGCCTGGAAGATATCCGCATCGCCGTGCCCGGCACGGCCGACCATCGTGCCGCTGTACTGCGGTGCGTGCATGCCGTCGCGGCCCATCACCTGCCACTTCTCCGGGAACATGCCGGGCGCGAGATCGTCTGCGGCACTGGAGATCAGATTGATCGCGGTGCCCTCAGGGCAGCCCTTCGCATCGATGCGCAGTTCGATCGGCGGCCGCTCGGAATCCTTGTCGAATTGCACATTGGCCAGATAGGGCTGACGGCAGTAGATGAGGTCGAGGCCGACCGTGCGGGCGGCGACCTTGCAGTTGATCATCCCGAACTGGGCGGGCCCGCCGCGATCGCGCTGACCCACCGACAGTGCGGTATCGGCGCCTTCGAACCAGACGTTGGTCAGCCACCAGTCGTTGGCCGCGCCGTCGATGGTGATGTGCCGATCGGTGGTGCGCGGATCCTCGTCGGAAACGAATTCGACATTGGTCAGAGACAGTCCGGCATTGTGGTCGTTGCCCGTGCCGAGTACCCCGATGTAGTTGCTGGTGAGCTTGGACGAGGTGACGTAGTTCTGGATGCAGGAGGTGACGATGCCGTAGCCGAAGTTGTTGATATCGCAGTTGACGAAGGCCGTTCCGCCGGTGTTGCTGTCGAGGACCACACCGCGCTGCTGCAGGAAGCGCGGATGGTTTTCGCTGAGATGGTTGCCGCGGATCACCACCCCGTCGAAGGAGCAGCGGAACGATTCCGACAGTTGGACGGCCGTCGAACGGGGTCCGGTCAGGAAGAAGCCGATGCGGGAGAACCGCACTCGGTTGCGTTTGCGCAGGGTGATGAGCGTGACGTCGGCATCGCAGGTGACCAGCGAGACATCGCCCCCGTCGCCGAGCACCGTCGCGTAATCGGGCAGGTCGGGCCAGGAATTCACCTTGTACCGGCCGGCGGGGAGATACAACACGAGCGGTGCGTCCCCGACGGCGGCCGCAGACTGGATCGCCGCGGTGTCATCGGCGACGCCGTCCCCGACGGCACCGAAGTCACGGACATTGCGCGCCGCGGGCGCGTCGGTGACATGCGGTGACCGGAATTGGATGTCGGGGGAGTCGGAGGAGGTACAGGCCGCCAGCGGTAGCGCGGCCGCGGCACCGAGGGATGCGGCCAGCAGTCGTCGTCGCCGCACAGCCTCGGTACGCCCAGCCGGCTCCCGGCTGCCACCCTCCGATGAATCGCTTCGTGATGGGAAACGCCCCTCCGCCTCCCGACCGCCACCCCTCATCGAATCGCTTCGCGATGCGGAACTCATATGCGCAGCCTCCCCACCAGCCGCTGTAATCCCGTGCCCAGCTTGCTGTACGCAACCGCGCCGGTGAGCAGGCTGTCCCCGAATGTGGCCAGCGCGCCACGTATTTGCGGTGCGGTGGTCGTGCCGAGTTCGACCACCGCGACGGTGTGCTCGCACAGCGGGGCCAGCGCGATCGCGTCGGCGGCATATGCGACCGGTGCGGCCTGGATCACCACATGTTCGTAATCGGTGCGCAGCTTGGCGACGACGGCGGCGAAGCGGTCGGAGGCCAGCAGATCCGAGGTGTGCGCATCGGCCTCGCCCAGCGGCAGCACCGTCACCCCGGCCTGTGGCCAGCCGGTCAGCGCATCGGTGACCGTAATCGACCCGCGCAGTACGTCGGCGAGCCCGGGCGCCGCCCCGACGATGATCTGTTGGGATCCGCCGTGACCCGAGGTATCGGCGTCGATATAGACGACATGGTGGCCGGTATCGGCGAACGACTTCGCCAGCGCCATCGCGATCTCCGGTTCCGATCGTGACGAGAGACTGGACAGCAGCACCGTCGTCGCCTCGCCATTTCGCTGCAAACGCGTTCGCAGCCTTCGGGTTTCGTCGACGGCACCGGGACGGCCGAGATCGATGATGCCGAGGATCGGCACCGGCGCGCCGGAACGGGACGATCCCGGAATCGAGGTGGCCAGCAGCGCCTCCAGATCGGTGGACGTGCGCAACGTGCGGTCGGTGCGATCGCGGACGAAGGCGGCGAGCCCGCCCAATGCGAGTCCGGCCAGCAGGCCGAGCGCGAGCAGCCGGGTCGACTGCGGGCCGCTCGGACCCGATGGCAGCTCGGCGCGGTCGACGACCTCGGCCCGCGCCGCGGGTGCGGCGTCCTTCTCGATGGATTCGAGTTCGGCGATCAACTGACGGAACTGTGCGACAGCGGTATTGGCGATATCGCGGGCCCGTTCGGCCGTGCTGTCCTTGACCGAGAAGACGATCAACGTGGTGGCGGGCGGCGAGGCCGCGGTGATCTTGCCCCGCAGTTCGTCCACCGACATCTTCAGGCTGAGATCGTCGATGGTGCGCTTGGCGACGTTGGCGCTGGTGGCCAGGTCGAGGTAGGAACGCACGCGTTGCTGGGCAGCCAGCCCGCCCTGATACGAATCGTTCACCGAGGTTCCGGTCGCCATCGAGATGTACACGCTGCTGGAGGCCACATAATTCTTCGGCTGACTGCGTGCGTAACCGACCGCCGCGAGTAGGCACAGTGCCATGACGACGAGGATGAGCAGCCAGCGGCGGCGCGCGATATGCCAGTAATCGATCAGTCCCATAATTCGGATCCTCTTTTCCCGATGACGACCAATGGCTGCTGCGCCGGTGCTCGCGGTCGCGGCGCTGGAGCTTTCGGCGCACGAGGTTTCGCCCGCCGCCGGTACTCCTCGACCGCCAGATAGATCAGCGTCGCGAGCACCGCGGCCTGCAGGAATTTGCCGAGTGCCTCCATACTGCCCAGAATTCCGCGCTCGAACAGCGAGGAGGCGCCGGTCAGCGCGAGCGCGAGCACAACCACCGGGAAATACCGGGAATACAAGGCTTTGGCCCAGGCGAGCAACAGCACGAAGGTGAATCCGACGCTGACGACGATTCCGGTGTAGCCGCCGATGACATAGCCCTCGTTGACATTTCCTTCGGCCAGCGACACCTGGACCCGCGTCATATCCACCGAGGCGCCGCGAATGTCATTGGCCCATGCGGTGCCGGATTGGAACTTCGGGGCGCCGAGTAGTTGGGTGGGGATCAGGCTCAGCGTGGCGTGGCGGAACTCCTCGGCGGGCGTGAGCCAGTATCCGGTGCCGTGATAGTAGGCGTCGGTCGCGGCCTCGAGCAGATCGAAGCGCCGCAGAATGCTCAGGAACGGTCGCACCGTCGGCGGATAGGCGGAGCTGATCATGACCGCCTCGGCCTTCCCGGATTCGGTGGTCTTGAACGACTGCAACCAGCCGAAGCCGCCGATGCCGAGCACCGCGATCGCCAGCACACCGACGACCTTGGCCTTGGTCCAGCCGAGGATGGCGAAACGGACTGCCACCGCGAGCGCGGCCCCGAGAATCGGGGTCTTCGATTCGACGACCACCGTCCACATCAACTCCCCGGCCAGCAGCGCGCCGATCAACAGCATGGTGGTCCGCGGCCGGGTCGGCCGGATGAAGATGATCAGCCCGAGCGCGGCGACGGTCGCGAGGATGCCGACGAAGTTGAGTATCGGGTTGGCGCTGTCGACATCACCGGCGTGACCGATGGATCCGGTGGCGTAGGAGGCGCCGCGCCCGAGCAGGCCGAGGACATAGATGGTGGCGAGCGCGGGCACGAAATCCGGGTTCGCGCTCATCGCGGGAACGGCCCGGACCGGATGGCGTCGCGACCAGATCGCGTATCCCACAATGAGTATCGCGTACACCCACAGACCGAAGACGACGTGGTGCAGGACCAATGCGATGCCGCGGTCGTAGCCGAGTTCGGCAAGTCGCGGATCGGGCACATTGTCGCCGTAGTGCGGTTCGGGTTGCACCACCAGCAGAACCACCGGACGCGCGACGTAGGACAGCGACCAGAATGCGGCCTGCGCGATAATGAAAACCCTTGCGACACTGGGCACCCAGGCCGCGGACACCGCCACCGTGACCAACGCACACGCGATGGCGACGATCTCGGTGTAGGCGGTCATGTCTGCGCCTCGCTGGCGCTCGGTTCCGCCACGACCGCCGGGGCGGCGGGGTCTTTTATTCGCTCGCTCATGACCGCGCCGCCCCGAGTACGTCCATGATCTCGCGCGCACGGTCGACATACCGGTGCCCGCCGTCGGCGATGCGCCGGTAGCCCGCCTCGGCCATCGCATCCGCCTGCTCCGGATGCCGCGCGCACCAGTCCAGGATTTCGCGCAATTCCGCCTGCTCGGTGAACAGGAAGCATTCGACCGTGTCGCGCAACAGTTCCGCATGCTCGTCGGTGCGCTCACCGACGAAAAGCCCACCGGCGGCGGGCACTTCGAAAGTGCGGCAGGTATGGGTATCGCGATTATCGGAGTTGAGCAGCACCAGGTTCGCGGTGATATCGGCGACCACCGCCGAGTACCGCGAGCCGTACACCGGCCCGCCCACCGTGGCCCGGGTGGTGCGCAGCTCCGGAACCCGCCGCCAGCCCGGACCGCGGACCAGCATCCGGTCACCATAATCCTGAGCGAGCGCCACCATTTCGGCGCGGCGATCGGTGCGGCAGACGCCGATGAAGCCGACGAGGTAGCGCGGCGTCCGTCCGCGCGCCGCCGGATAGTGCCACGCCGGATCGTAGGCACTGCGGACGAAGCGGACCGCCTTGGCGCCGCGTTCCAGCAATTCGGGCACATTGTGCCGCTTGGTGGTGATGATCAGATCCCAATCCGATTCGTGCACAAGGTATTCCGGGCTGATGTTGGCTGGATTGGCGGCATCGTCCGGGCTGTAGTGCACATGCAGCCGTGCCGGAGTATCCAGCAGTCTGCGTTGGTCGAGATGCACGGCTTTGAAGGCGAAAACCATATCCGGGTGGAATTGTGCTGCTGCACGGTCGATCTCGCCGTGTAGCTCGGTAACGGTCCACGGTGCGCGCCGCCGCGCGAACTTGGCGTAGACCCACGGTGGCGAGAGCCGCGCTGGCAAGGTGACCGGGGTGGAGTCGATCACGACCACCTCGTGCCCGGCCTGCCGGAAGCCGTCGGCGAGCGAGCGCGCATTGCTGCCGACCCAATCGTCTCCGATGAACAGGATCTTCACGAGGCACCGTCCTCGCGCATCAGCACGACCGCCGGTCCGGTGTACACCGGCGCCGTACGTTCGCGCACGATAAGGGTGCGGACGCGTACGAGATACCAGATCGCCGTGCTGAATTCGACCAGCACACTGCCATAGACCAGGGTCCATACCGAATGCGTGCGAAACGCGATGAACAGCGCGATCCCGGCGACACAGGTGCCGAGCACCGCACCGATCAGCACGCCGGTGGTGTCCTGGCGCACCGGTAGGAGCGCGGTGGTGACGAACGAGGTGATCGTGGTCGCGGGCAGCATGAAGATCTCGACCCGCAATAATCCGACGGCCCCGGTGAATTCGTCGCCGAAGACCAGCCGGATCAGCAGCGGCGCGGCCAGCCATACGGCCACGGCCGCGACGGTGGCGACACAGACGCAGGCGGCCAATGCCAGCAGCGCATGCCGCCAGAACCGGTGATCGGTACTGCGCCTTGCCATTCGGGGCAGCAGTGCGAAACCGATGGGGTCCAAGGTGGATTGGATGGCTCGCACGAGCCGGTCGCCCGCCGAGTAGAGGCCGAGCGAAACCGTGTCCAGCACAGCGGAGTACACCGCGGCCGCGCCCTGTCCGTAGGTGGTCACCAGCACGCGCGAGGCGAGAACCGGTGCGCCCGTGCGTAATATGCTCTTGTAGTGGCGCGGCCGGGCCGGGGGACCGAAGGTGCGCAGCGAATCCCACCAGGTCAGCGCCACGGTCGGCACGGACGATATCAGCAGGCACAGCAGGGCGAGCTGGGCGCTCGGCATCCGGGGGAGCAGCCCGACGAGCAGGATCAGGTACCCGACCCGTCCGACCGCCTGATAGGCGGTGGAGGCCCCGAACCGGCCCTGCCCGATCAGCAGCCAATCCTCCGAGACGGACCAGAATCCGCCCGCGAACAGCCCCAACAGGATCATGTTCACCTGGACCGGGGCACTCGCGGCCAGGCTCAGCAGCAGCGCGATTCCGATGATGCCGAGGGTGCTCGCGCGGATGGCGAGATAGTCGCCGCGCAGCTGATTGATGATGCGCAGTCGCGCGCTGTCGCCATCGCGTTCTCGCGAATCGTGTACCCGCGCGGCCAAGAATGAGGTGATACCGAGATCCACCAGCAGCGAGCCGATGAAATACGACGACATGCCGATCGCCAGCAAACCGAGTCCGTTGGTGCCGAGCACCCGCGCGATCAGCGGAACGGTGACGATGGTGATGACGTACTGCCCGTACTTGCCGAAGGTGACATAGCCGATATCGCGCAGTACCGCACCGAAGCCGTGCGATCGGTGCAGTCCGCCGCCCGGTGCGCCGCGGTCGTCTCTGCGGTGGGCGCCGCCGGCGGCGGTCGGTGTTGGTGGGGCGGTGTGCGGTGGCTGGCCCGCGGCATGTTTGTGCTCAGACATGCGGAGTCCGTTCTCGCGGGTTCTGCTGGCCCCCCGCGGCGGGAGGGACGGGCCCGCAGGAGGTAGCCGAGCGTAGCCACGTAGGGCCCCGCGAGCGCCGCCAATGAGATTCAGCGCCATTGCGTCGGGTGATGGAGTCGAGGAAGGCGGCGACGGTGCGGGCCGACTTCTCGATGTCGAAGTCCCTGGCTCGGGTGCGGCCCGCCGTGGCAAGGCGGGTGCGCAGATCGGGGTCGCCGATGAGGGTGTCGAGGGCGGTGGTCAGTTGGTGCTGGTCACCGCCGTCCACGAGCAATCCGTTGACGCCGGATTCGACGATTTCGGCGGGTCCGCCCGGACCGGAGGCGATTACCGCGCAGCCCGCGTGCATACCCTCGACCACAACCTGCCCGAACGGTTCGGCGAGCACCGAGGAGTGCACCAGGATATCGGCGTCGCGCAGATAGCGGCCGGGATCCTCGACGTGCCCGGTGAAGATGACCGGCAGCCCGAGTTCGGTCGCCATCCGTTCGAGTTCGGCGTGGTAGGGCTCTTCGCCGAAGAAGGTGCCGCCGATCACGAAGACCCGCCGCGGTAGCACTTTCGCCGCCGCGACCGCGCGCAGCAGCACGTCCTGACCCTTCCACGGTGTCAGCCTGCCGACGGCGGCGATCACCGTCTCCTCTGGTGGGCGCTGTGGAGCGCGCTCGGTGCCGTCGTCGAATTCCACACCCGGGTAGGCCACCACGGCGGGGCGGCGTCCGATCCGCAGTGTGCGCAACGTGGTTCGGCTATTGGCGATATAGCCGCGCGCCGTCAGCCTGGCGAGCAGTTGGATCACCATGGTCGGCAGTCGTCCGAAGTAATCCACCGCGATCCGGTCGTGTACCTGCCATACCAGCGGAATACCCGCGCGCCGCGCCGCCACCGATCCCATCACCAACGCTTTGGTGCTCTCGGCGATCAGCACATCGGCGCCCAGTTCGCGGGCGGTCGCGCCGAGTGTCCAGCCCAGCCGCAGCAGTGCCGCGAAGCCGGCCAGCAGGCGCAGCGGTCCGGACCCGATGGTCATGGCGCGACTGTCGAATGCGCCATGCAGCACACGGGTATCGACCCCGCGTGCCCGCATGCGTTCGACCATCGGGCCGCCCTCCGTGTAGATCTGTGTGGTGTCGATGAGCCGCATATCGCACAGTGCGACCAGCAGCCGCAGTGTCGCCAGTTCGGCGCCGGAGGGCGCCGCGGTATGCGCGAGGAAAAGGGCTTTGGTCGTCCTCGATGGGGTCATCGCCTTAATTCCTGATACATCGTGAGATGGCGCTCCGCTGTGACATCCCAGGAGAAAGTTTCTGCGTGCGAACGACATTGCTCGGGCGTGGGCAGCCCGCCGTTGAGTGCGGCCACAATCCGCGCGCCGAATGCGTCGGCGTCGCGGGCGGGCACGATCAGCGAAGAATCCAGTCCGCGCACCGAATCCGGCAGTCCGCCACAGTCGGTGACGATCGGAGCCCGCCCCGCCGCCAGGGATTCCAGGGCGATCAGCCCGAATCCTTCCAGGGCCGTGGTCGGGACAACGGTGAGTTCGGCCTGTCCGTACCACTCGGTGAGCTCGTGGTCATCGACATTGCCCGCGAAGGTGATCGAATCGCCCAGTCCGGCGCCCGCGGCCTGAGCACGCAATTCGCCTTCGGCGGTACCGGTTCCGACCAGGACGAGGTTCGCGTCCGGATGTTCGGCGACCACACCGGGCCAACAGCGCAGCAGCGTATCGATACCCATCCGGCGTTCGAGTCTGCGCACACACAGCACGGTCCGGCGGGGACCGGCCGGTATCGGCGAGGCACGGAAGCGTGTCAGATCGACACCGGGCGGGATGACCCGGATCCGGTCGACGGGCACCCGATAGTCGACGCTCAGTACGTCACGAAAGTGAGTGGACAGCACCACGAATCGGTCC
Source organism: Nocardia sp. CA-107356 (assembly GCF_050946365.1). Lineage (NCBI taxonomy): Bacteria > Bacillati > Actinomycetota > Actinomycetes > Mycobacteriales > Nocardiaceae > Nocardia > Nocardia sp. CA-107356. Next base: position 4,092,498 of record NZ_CP191992.1, read on the forward strand.
GCGCCGGTGTACCGGATCCGCTCGATCAGATACTTCGCCCGTGCGCCGAATTCAGCTTGACCGGTGAGCCTGCTCTCGGCGGCCCACGGTCCGTGGAAGTGCACGACCAGCGGCACCCGGCCGCGGCGAGTGAAGGCCGTCGGACCGTAGAGCGCGAAGTGCCGATCCAGTACATCCGCGCGGTGCAATTCGGTCCGCTCCAGAAATGCGGTACGGGCCCGGTCTATGGTCGAACCGCCGGTTCGCCCCCACGAGCGCGCGCCGGGTGGCGCACCGGCGGCGACGGCGCCGAAAGCGGCCGCCGACACCGTTATCCCCGATTGCCGCGCGAGTGCGTGGAACAGTTCGGTGAAGTATCGGTTGAGTCCGCCGGGGGCCGCCGAGAACCATTCGGAACCAGTCATATGCACGCGCAGTGCCCCGGTTGCTGCCGTCACCGCGGCCCCCTACTCCTGGCGATGATGGGGCGAGTCCGCTATCTGAACTCGCTTCCCGCGCAACAGTCTAGGCGCTTCGGCTGTGCCAGGTCGGTCGTCGAGATCAACTTCCAACCAGAGCGAATGACCAGTTTGGCGTCGGTCAGCCGAAATCGAACAAATTCGGCTGAACCGCCCGATAATGATTGGCATTCTTTGACCGAATGGTTCGAAAGGGGGATCGAATCTGTGCATGAAGAGCCGCAGGTCGATTCCTGGCGCGATGATGACTGGGCCGTACGCTCGCCAACGATGAGCGCCACGTCCAACCGGCTCCGCGCCCTACAGCGCCGCTCCGAGCCACGACGCGAAGCCCAGCAGGCTATCCGACTGTCGGCGCTGCGCCGCTGCGATCCCATAGACGGTTTCCCGGACCGCCGGGTGCAGTCGGGTTTGCTGAGGAGCAGCGGTGCGGGCTTTGTTCAACGCCGCGAGAGCCTTGTCCGGCTTCCCGGACATCAACCAGGCGCGCGCGTTGTCCTGCCAGTGGTGCGCGACGCGGGTCGGCGGCGCGTCGGCCGTGTAGGTGAGTTGCGCTCCCTCCAATGCCGCCTTGTGTGGGTCGCCTGATTCCAGCTCGATCGCGTGGGCGTGAATATCGACGTTCAACGGCCCGAACGCCGTCATGTAAAGGTCGGTTTCGCCTGTGCGGGAAGCGTATTCCCGTGCCGCCTGTACGTGGTCTACCGCAGCGGCATGGTTCAGCTTCCGGGCTTCGTTGATCGCCCCGGCCAGATGTGAATATCCGGCCATCACCAGCCCGGCGCGACTATCGTCTGCTGCGGAGATGGCCGAGTCGATCAGTTGGGTGGCGACGTCGGACTCTCCGTAATGCGTGAGCACGCGGGCACGTGCCAGCGCTGCGAACGCACCATAGTGGGTATCGCTGGCGAGTGGGGCGTACACGTCGGCCAAGTCCAGGGCAGGCAAGGCGAGCATGAGATGTCCAGTGCGGCGGACGGACCACTCTGCCAGCACGTACGCCGATGCGAGCAAGGTGTACGCGCGGGCCTGGCCATCGCCGGTCAACTCACGAGTCGCGCCATGCAGGCGACGGATGATGTCCGGCAATAATTCGATGGTTTGGCGGGTGCGATCGGACCGATAAAGCCGTTGCGCTGCTTGCAGATCGGCATCGATCTCGGCGATCGGTCCCGGTTCGATGGCACGAACGTAGCGGCCTTCGGCAAGCAATATCGATAGATTGTTTATTGCATTCGACAATGGCTTGCCGTCGTCATAGGGCGCGCCGGTCAGTTGCTCGGGCGTGATCCGCAAGGCGCGGGAGGCGGCGGACAGGAACCCAGGGGAAGCGACTTCCCTGCCCTGTTCCACAGCCTTGACCATCGACAACGAATAGCTGGTGCGGCGTGCGAGTGCCTGCTGCGTGAGCCCCGCTATCTTCCGCTCGTTCGCGATCCGTTCGCCTGCGTGGTGCCCCATGGAGTCGAGAGTAGACCGATCACGTGGCGGAGTCTTCCTGTCCCTTGGCTGTCCCTCCACTCGCTTGCCAGTCGTAAAGGTAGATACCAGACCGCGATGCCGGATGACGGGTGACTGGGCCCCGATGGCAGGTCCACCGGCTATGCGAGTTGTAGTTGCTGCTCGAACTCGGTCGGTACCCATTGCTCACGGAATGCTTGCGGGGTAAGGAAACCCAGCGATCCGTGTGGCCGGTAACTGTTGTACTCGATGCGCCAATCCTCGGCAAGGACCCGCACCTCGGTCAGGGAATGAAACACCTCGCAGGACAGGAACTCGTCGCGGAAACGCCCATTGAACGACTCACAGACACCGTTCTGCCACGGCGATCCCGGATCGATGAACGAGGCATCGACCCCGGTGAACCGGCACCAATCCCGCATCGCGTGCGCGGTCATCTCGGTGCCATTGTCCATGCGAATGTGCATCGGCTTCCGCCCGGTGGCCACGATGATCTCGTGGAGCACACCGACCAGCTGATCGGCGGTGCACGACCGGAATGCTCTGGTGGCCAAGGCTTCCCGCGTGAACTCGTCGACAATGTTAAGGAACCGGACTTGTCGACCGTCGACAGTGACATCGACCTGGAAATCCAGGGCCCACATCTGATCCGGGAACGACGCCTTCAGACGCTGATTCCGACCCGGCCCGATGCGGCGTTTCTTACGCACTCGACTCGGTCGCTTCAATCCCTCCTCACGCCAGAGTCGTTGGGTGCGTTTGTGGTTGGTTACCAGACCCTCGCCACGGCACAACGCGTGCGCCTTCCGCCAGCCCCACCGCGGATGACGCCGGGAGATCACGCGCAGCCGCTCCCTCAGCGTCCGTTCGACCTCGGCGACCGCGCGCGGCCGACGTTGCACCGACCGCGACTGCCCCACCACTCGGCAGGCGCGGCGTTGCGACACCCGAAACCGCTGCTGCAGAACCACCACGGCCCTGCGACGGCGGTCCGGGCTCAATAGTTTCCCCGGTTCACTTCCTTGAGCATGTCGATATCGAGGGCCTGCTCGGCGACCATCTTCTTCAACCGCGCGTTCTCGCGCTCCAGCTCTTTGAGCCGTTTCGCGTCGTCGGATTTCATGCCGCCGTACTGGGCTTGCCAGCGATGCCAGGAAGCCTCGGAAATCTCGAGGTGCTTGCACACCTCCTCGATCGAGAATTTCTCCCCGATCAGCTTCTCGCCCTCGCGCAGCTTGCGGATGATCTGCTCGGGGGTGTGTCGTCGTCGCGCCATGTCGTGATCTCGTCCTCCTGCACCCATTCTGGTGCATCAGAACTCTCACAACCGCTGGACCTGCTCAAAGGGCTCCAGTCACGGGCCCTCGCTCTCCGCCGGCAGCGGCCGATGGTTCGACTGCGAGCTGCCGGTGGGATTTCCGAGCATCGGGGTGCCGTACAAGACAGGTCACGACGACAGAGCGGATACCGAATGGCCACCGGAGAATTCCCGTCAGAACTTCCCAGCCTGGTTGGCGGTCCGGCGGCGGGATGTGACATGCCTGATCCGAGACTGCCGCGGCGAGATCCGTTCGTTGGTCCGCCAGCCACCCACATCGGGTTACGTGCAGAGGTGGTCGCGCAGTTCGCGGACGCAGTTCGTGAGTGGGTTAGCCAGCCGGCGTCCGCCGAATCGTCCCGGTGCCGGGGTGTTGAGTCCCCCGGCGCCGGGCGCACCAACAACGAGGTCGTGTGATGCGTCGAGATGCATTGCGGTCCACACAAACCGAAGACGGCAGCAAAGTCGCGGTGTGGCAATTGGTTCGGCGTTCCGCGCGCATTCTGCGCGTGCAGTTCCCGCACGAGTCGTTCACCGCCTATCGCTTGCCTTCGAACACAGCTCTTTTGGATGCGCAACCCGGATCGATCATGTTCGACGCGTACCCCGATCTTGCGGACGCACGCCAGCTTCTTCCTGAGCACGGCGACCTCTGGGACGCGATTCGCGGAGACTACTGGTCCGCACTGCTGGGCCTGACCAGCCTCCCGAACCGATTGGGACGTAGTTCAGATGTCTGACATTCGGCCTCAGCGACGTGAGATCGCGCCGTCGGTCCAGGCACTGCTCGCGGTTTTCCACGAAAGCACACGATTGAAGCTCGAACGAGCTCCGACGGACAGCCGCCCGCTGTATGAGCGCGCGGACGGATCGATATGCGAGGTCGATGAAGATGGCTGGCCCACGGAATACGACGACCTGGATAGAGACGACGCGATCCCGGTGAAACCGATCCGTGTTTCTGACTTCGAGATCGGGCCGTTCGATGCGGGCGGGACGTCGCGGCTGACCCCTCATGACCGTGCGCACGGGCGCCAGGACCGCGATCCCACCCGCGCCGGCAAAGATGTTGGGGGATAGGGTGATCGGCGGTGACAGTGATGTCGATTCGGCGCTGGCCGACCATATCGAGGTCGTGACATTGATCCTGAGCGGCACATTTTCGACCGACCCGCCAGCGGTCGCTAGCCGAGATCGAACAGATTCGGTTGCCCGGCCCGGTAGCGTGCGGCATCCATCTGCTGGAACGGTTCGAAGGCAGGGATCGACTCGCGGGTGAAGAGCTGGGCGCGGGTGGCGGGGGAGCCGGATGCGTCGAGTAGTGCGTTCACCGCGGTGCGGCCCGCCTCGTTCGCGCCCTCCATGGTGGCCAGATCGAAGTTGGTCCGGACGTAGTCGGCGGCGAGGAAGAGGTTCGGTATCCGCGTGTGCGCGGTCGGCCGATCGGCCCAGGACCCGATCGTATTCACCAGCAGCGGTTCATCATTCGTATTCCGACCGTCTGCCCAGGTGATGCCGGGATCGAGCATCCACTCGCGAACGATGCCGTCCGGCAACTGGATCCCGCCGTCGTCGTTGAGCGCCGCGGTCATCTGGGCCCAGGTCTCCTGGTAGATCTCCTCCCGAGTGCACTCTTTGGCGGTCTTGCCGAACAGGATGCCCGGGGTATCCCAATCGGCGATATCGATGGTGAGGCCGTCGACGATCGAACCGTCGCCGTATTCGGCGGCATAGTCGACATTCCAGAACGCGCGCTGGGTATAGGAGGTCAGCCGCCACGGTGCGTCGAGGTAGATGTTGTAGCCCTTGCCGAGGTCCAGCTTTTCGGTGACGAACATCTGCATGCCGTTCATCCAGTCCACGGTGAGCGCGTCCATGCGCGCGAGTGTCGGATCCACGGCGCGGATCTCCGGTGACCACAGCTGCCGGGCCCGATCGGTGGGCACCGCGCACACGTACCAGTCCGCGTCGAACACTGCTGTCGAGCCATTCGGTCGGCGGATGCGCGCACCGCCGATGCGGCCGTCGGTCATCACGAATTCCTCGAGTGCGTGTCCGGGCCGGAATTGCACGCCCATGCCCTCCAGTAAGGAGATCCACGGATCGAGCCAGGCTTCATTGGTCGGTCCATTGAGCACCTCGTAGACCTTCGGGCCGCCGGTCAGCTCCTGCAGGAGCGCGATGAAGAAGCCCTCCATCATGTTGCCCATGGTCCTGGTGCTCGCCACGAACTCCTTGGCGGCCACCAGCGCGCGCGTCAGGCCGGTGGCGGCCAACGCCTGGAACTGCGCGGATCTACGTGCCGCGCCCACGTAGTCCCACCAGCTGACGTGCTCCCACTGGCCGAAGCGGCGCTCCTCGCTCGAGGTCAGATAGGTGACAACGCGCCCGGCCATATATATAGCCTCGGGCAGCGGAACGAGGTTGTTCTTCATGAACACCTCGACCAGGATGCGCTGCAGTCCTTGCGGTGTGAGCGCCTGCGCTGGATCGAAGTAGAACCCGAACATGAGCGGGAAACCATCGGGCATATTGTTTGCGCGGGGATAGCGCGGATCGCTCACCGAGAACGGAATCAGGTTGTCGTACACCGACTTCCGGGTTTCCGGCAGCGGAATGCGGCGCATCGTATCGTGCACGTGGTGATAGAACGAGGTGAATCCGCGCGCACCGTGTTCGCCCGGCAGCGGCGCCCGGCCGTCGATGCCGGTGCCGGGCAGTGGAATCGTGCGGGATTTGCCGCCGAGTTCTTTACGATCGAAGACGGTCACCGCGAATCCGCGCTCGGCCAGTTCGTGGGCCGCGGTCAGACCGCCGATGCCCGCGCCGAGCACTGCGACGGTATTGCGTGCCGGGCCGTTTCGGCGGCGCGGTGCGGACTGTGCTGTCGCGCTCGCGGTCGATGCCGCCCATCCTGCGCCGCCCGCCGCCATGGCCGCGCCACGCAACAGGGCGCGCCTGCTGACCTGGTTGTCCCGATGCTGAGTTGTCACTGCGCGTCCCCTAAATCTGACGATTCTGATCGTCATATTTATCAGACCGTGAATCATGATGGGAGACAATGCGTATATGACGATGCAGCGACGCCCGGTGCGGACCTACGGCGGTGTGGGTGCCGAGGATCGAGTCGCGGCGCGACGCGGCAAACTTCTCGAAGCCGGGTTGGAGCTGTTCGGCACGCGGGGGTACTCGGCGACCGGTGTGAAGGATGTGTGCCGCGCGGCCGGTTTGACCGACCGATACTTCTACGAATCCTTCGCGGGAAATAGGGAACTGTTCGCCGCGGTCTTCGACCATGTCATCGACGAATTGTTCGCGGCGGTGGCGGCCGCGGTCGAGGCCACGCAACCGCGCGGAACCCGCAAGCTGCGCGCCGGTATCGGCACGTATCTCACCGCGCTGGCCCAGGATCCGCGCAAGCTACGCATCGTCTTCGTCGAACCGACCGCGGCCGGGGCCGAACCTCGGATGCGGGAAGCATTGTGGCGCTTCGCCCGTTTGGTGGCGGCCACAGCCACCGAGGCGCGCCCGGATGAACGGCCACCCGCGCAGATCGTCGATATCTTCGCGTTGTCGGTGGTCGGAATGTTGGAGCGGGTGATCGTCGAGAAACAGGGCGGTCGTCTCGACGTCGCGATCGACGATCTCATCGACTATTGCGCAGCATTCGCCGCCGCCTCGTTGCGTGCGGTCTACAACGGCCAGATATCCAAGCGCCCAACGGATTAGCGAGTGGCCGACATCTGTTGGGTGCGGTAGATTTCACAGCGAGTTCGTGCTCGGCACGGGCCGACCCGCGGGGACTGGCGGGAGGGACTAGGACAGTGGGGACCACGGGGTCTGTGGCTGAGCACATCGATATCGCCGAGCGTGAGATTCGTGTGCTCATCGAGAACGGCGAGTACTGGCTGCGCAACCGCGGCGATATCGCGATGATGGTGGTCACCGTCGAGCGCATCCGCGCGCGTTGGCCGCGGGCGCGCATCGGTGTGTTGACCCATCAGCCCAGCGTATTGCGGGGTTTGCTGCCCGACGCCGAGCCGATCTGCGGGCCGGACTGGAGCTGGGGCTCGCACGGCTGGCAGGGATTGCTGAACCGCACGGCGGGAACGACAGTGGTCGGGCCGGCGGCGCTGTGGTGGCGGGCGGCGACGGACGGACCCAAGGACCGACTACGGGCGATCCGCGTGCGTGGCCGCGGCGAGATCTCGACCCCACAGGAGAGCGCGGTGGCACCGGAACTCGAATTTCCGGTGGAGATCCCCGCGGCGGTCGAACAGGCGTCGCTGGTGCTCGCGAACGGCGGCGGCTATATGACCGATGTCGACCGCTACCAGGCGCACCGCACCTTGAATCTGCTCGAACACGCGTCGGCGCTGGGCATTCCGACGGCGTTGATCGGGCAGGGCATGGGACCCATGCGTGACCCGTATCTATTACAGAGGGCCGCCGAGGTACTGCCGAAGGTCGACTTCGTGGCTTTGCGCGAGGGGCGGCGCGGCCCGGCCCTGCTGGACAAGTTCGGCGTCGCATCGGACCGGGTGCTGGTCACCGGTGACGATGCGGTCGAATTCGCCTATCGCAGCCGCGATGCCAGGATCGGCGCCGATATCGGGGTGTGCCTGCGCGTCGCGGACTATGCGCAGGTCAGCCTCGCGGCCCAGGGGATCGTCGGGCAGGTGGTGCGCACCCGCGCCGCGGAACTGGACGCCGGACTGGTGCCGCTGATCATCTCCGAATACGCCTCCGAGGATCGGCTCTCGACGTTGCCGCTGCTGGCGGGCGCGGCCAAGCCGTTGCCAGCGGTCGGCCGCGGCGGCACCCCCGCTGATGTCGCCCGGCAGGTCGGGCGCTGCCGAGTGCTGGTGACCAGCGCTTACCACCTGGCGGTTTTCGCACTGTCGCAGGGCATTCCGGCCGTCGGCATCACGGCCTCGGAGTATTACGACGATAAATTCCACGGGCTGGCGCAGATGTTCGGGACGGGACTGCGGGTGGTGCACCTGAATGATCCCGAACTGGAACAAGAACTGACCATGGCGCTGGACGAGCTGTGGGACGATGCACCTGCGCTTCGGGATCCACTGCAACAGCGGGCCGTCGAACAGATCGACACGGGCCGGAGTGGACTGGAACGAGTCTTCGGATTGGTGGAAAACGGACCGGTTCGGCCGGTCCAACGATCAGGGGGATGACTGTCGTGACGACGCTGTCGGTGTGTGTTCCGGCCTACAACTCCGGTCGAACACTCGCCACTACCCTGCGTTCGGTCCTGGACCAGGATGCGGAATTCGAACTGGTCGTCTTGGACAATGCGAGTACCGATGACACTTCGGAGGTCGTGACGTCGTTCGACGATCCACGAATCCGGTTATTGCGCAATGACACTGTGCTCGATATCGGCGACAACTGGGATAAGGCGATCCGTGCCTGTTCCGGCACCCTCATCAAGGTCGTCTGCGCCGACGATGTGCTGCGCCCGGACGCGCTTACCACGCAGCTCGCGGTGATGGCTGATCCTGCCATTGCCATCTCCTCCAGTCGCTTCGAGGTCATCGACGAGTCCGGGGCGGTGCTGGAGACCGAGCTCGGACTGGCCGGTCTGCTCGGCCGGCAGACCGCGCGCGCACTGGCCCGGACCATCGTCCGTCGCGGGCCGGCGGATTTCGGCCCGACCGCCGCGGCGATGTTCTACCGCGAGCACTACATCCGAGTCGGCGGGTTACGCGGTGATCTGGTGTTCCCTATGGATGTCGACCTGTTCGCGCGGGTCTCGTCCTTCGGCGTCTTCTTCGGCATGACCGAAATCCTGGCCGCCTGGCGCAATTCATCCTTCAATCTGTGCAGCCAAACCTCCACGGTCAGCAAACTGACCGATATGTACCGCTTCCACCACCGCATCGCCAACGACTACCCGGACCTGGTCCATCGTGGCGATGTGCTGGCCGGTGACGCCCGGCTGGCCAGGGCAGCACTGCACCGCCTGCGGGTCCGCACCGTGGCCACCGTCCGCAACCGCCCGGATCTGCTGGTCTGACATCGAACTTCGCGTTGCGGCGAGGTAGATGACGTATCCAATACCTAAAGAAACCATTAACTAATGCGTTGCGGGTGCGCGCGATGCGGCGAGACGAAGTAGAACAGGAGGGCGGGGTCTCGCGGCAGGAAGCGTTGGTGTGGATGGTTATTGATCATATGTCGCAGTCGCATGGCACCCTGCTGTCGGGCCGGCTTCCGGACGAGCGCGGGCGTTTTGGTGAATTCGGCGGCAGATATGTTCCCGAGGGCCTGATGGTCGCGTTGCTCGAGCTGGAAGAGGCGTATGCGCTGGCGTGCGCCGATTCCGGATTCCGGGATGAGCTCGGCGAATTGCTGCGTACCCGGGTGGGTCGTCCGACGCTGTTGCATCAGGTGCCGCGTTTCGCGCGGTCGCTGGCGGTGCCGGGGGTACGGGTGTATCTGAAGCGTGAGGATATGACGCATACCGGTGCGCACAAGATCAATAATGCGCTGGGACAGGGTTTGCTGGCCAAGCGGCTGGGCAAGACGCGGATCATCGCCGAGACCGGTGCGGGTCAACACGGTGTGGCGGTCGCGACCGTCTGCGCGATGCTCGGCATGTCGTGCGTCATCTATATGGGCGCCCACGATATGCGGCGACAGTCCTCCAATGTCATGCGCATGACCCTGCTCGGCGCCGAGGTACGACCGGTGGAAAACGGCAGCCGCAGGCTCAAGGAAGCAATCAGCGAATCGGTCCGCGACTGGGTGTCGAACCTGGGCACCACCCACTACCTGTTCGGCACATCGGCGGGGCCGGCGCCGTACCCGATGATCGTGCGCGATCTGCAAACGGTGATCGGTAAGGAAACCAGGACCCAGATCCTGAAATCCGAAGGTCGACTACCGGATTACCTCATGGCCTGTGTCGGCGGCGGCAGCAACGCGATCGGCCTGTTCCACCCCTTCGTCGACGATCCCGCGGTCCAGTTGATCGGTGTCGAGGCGGCGGGTCTCGGCGTCGAAACGGGTCACCATGCCGCCACTCTCAGTGTGGGCAGTCCGGGCGAAATGGATGGTGCCTACAGCTATCTCCTGCAGGACGACGACGGCCAGGTCACGCCGACGCACAGCATCGCCGCTGGTCTGGACTATCCGGGTGTCGGTCCCGAACTCAGCTACCTCAAGCACACCGGTCGCGTCACCTACCGCTCGGCCACCGACGCCGTGGCCCTGCGCGGGTTGCACGCCCTGACCCGCACCGAAGGCATCATTCCCGCCCTCGAATCCGCCCACGCCGTGGGCTATCTGCTCGAACTGGCCGAACACGGCGACCTCCCCACCGACTCCGTTGTCGTGCTCGGCCTGTCCGGGCGTGGCGATAAGGATCTCGCCATCGCGGCGGAACGGCTGGCCGGATAGGCGGCTCGATGCGCATGCGAGTATGGCTGAATGGGTGACGAGGCGAGCCGAATTGCCGAGCATACGGTCGAGCTGATGATGGATTACGGCCAGTTCTGCGTGGACGGCGGCCTCGGTGATCCGGATTCCGAATCGGCCATGTCGATCGGGCGTTGGCCGCGCGCCCGTGCGCGGGGGACGGCACCATGCTGCTGGTGTTGAGCCCGCATCAGAACAACGTCATCCGGTACCGCCGGGTGACTATCTGATCGAAGTCAGCGGTCGCGGATTCGTGAATTACGGACGGCCGGGAACCACGATGCGCGCGTGCTGTTCGTCGGAATCGGCGACGAATTCCGCTACCGATCGAGCCCGAACAACGGTGTGGTGCCCGAAGATCGAGCGCCACACCGTTGTTCGCTGCTCAGATCGTCCAGAGCCCGCCGTAGGTATAGACCGCGTCACCGTTGGCGCTGATCACCCGCACGAACGGGCGAATCGTGGTCTGCCCGAGGACGCCGGTGACGGTGCCGTGGAAGCCGGACATCCGAATGAAGCCCTCCGCACCGAAGACATCGCCGCCCGTGCACTCGAAGGTCTGGATGCCCGGACCGAAGCCGACCTCGAGTTCGACACCGGCACGGGGGATCAGACCGTCGAGCTTGAGAACCGCGCCGTCGGCGCCGCCGAGATCGAGGCCGAGATCCGGTGAGTACCACTGGAATTTGATCCGCCCGCTCAGCGTAGCCGGGTATCCGACCTGATAGCCGATGGTGATGTGGCCCGACCAGTCCTGGGCATTCGGCCCGGTGACGTGGTAGAAGGCCGCACCGTTGTGGAACCACTCGCGGGTCAGCGGATTGCCGTCCAGCGGTGGCACGACATCGATCCGGGTGTCGGATTGGATCGCCTCGACCGTGCGATCCTGCCGATCGACTATCTGACTGCTGCTGTCGATCGCCGCGGATGCGGCGCCGGTGGTAAAGGCCAGACCCGAAGCCATTACCGAGGCCAGTGCGAACGCGCGCAAACTCCGGCTACGGAGTGTATTTTCCCTCATCAGTATTTCCCCTCATGGTTCCCCAATAGCAGATGTACTAGCAGCAAAACGCGCGGCGCCGACGGCGAACCCCACTGCGGCGCAGCGAAATTCACGACACGAGTCACCACCCTTCCGAGGGGCCGGCCGGGTCGTCGACGACCCAGCGGCCGTCGAGTTCGGGATATCTGGCGCCGACCTCCGGGAGCAGATCGCGCAGCGTCAGCAGCACGAAATCCGGTCGGGCAGAGATGAGTTCGGCGGGGGAGATGATCGGTATATCGGTGCCGGGCATCCGGCGGCCCTGTTTCGCGGGCGAAGCATCGGCAATTGCGGCGATGAGACCGCGGTGCACCCCGGCGAGGCTGAACAGCGCGACCGCACGAGATGCCGCGCCATAGGCATAGATTCGCCTGCGGCGCGCTGCCATCGCGTCGAGCCAGCGTCGCAACAGCCGGGCATGCTGGTCCGTCGTGCGCTGCAGGCTTTGCAGCGCAACGAGATCGGTGTGTTCGGACTCGGCGGCGCGGATGGCGCGCACCGATTCATCAGGTTCCACGGCACCGTGCACCGCGCCGATCAGTACGGTGCCGCCATACAGACCGAACTGCCACGCCCTCGCCACGCTCATCCCCGCGGTGTCGAGCAACCGCTGCAACGCCGCCAGCGAGTAGTACGCGAAGTGCCCGTGCCGCAATGCATTCCACTGACCATGCGCGACGATGGCGGCCAGCGAGTGGTACTGGAGCAACAGCACACCGGTCGGCGCGGTCGCCGCGGCTCGCTGCGCGAAGGCGGCCCGCTGATCCGGCTCGTGCATGATGCCGAAGCAGTCGAGCACCACATCGGCGATTCCGTCGACGCCGTCGAACCCGCGCTCGGCGAGTAGGGGCAGCCAGGTCCCGCCGTGCGGACTGCCGAATTCGCGCACCGTGTGTCCGCGCAACAACCCGGCCCGCGCGGCCCGCGTCACCGCGTCGGCGGCCTGATCGCGCAGCGCCTGCGGTTCGATACCGCGCGGCTCCTCGGTGCGGGTATCGTCCTCGGCCAACTGCGCGAGCCCGCAGTCACCGCACACATCCATGCGCAGTGGATGCGCGATCTCCGTGACGTCGATCGCGCTCCCGGCGAGCGGAAAGTGGTCGGCGGCGGGGACCTTACCGAGATCGAGCACGGGGGTGAGTTCGGTGCTCCCGCAGCCGCGGCAACCGCGACCCATGACCGCGTCGTTCATGTCACGATGGCCCGGTGCGTATCGAACAGACCGAGCTCGCCGACGTCCTGGTGCTGGTGCCCGAACCCTTCCGAGACGAGCGCGGACTGTTCACCCGCACCTTCGACGCCGCGGAATTCGACGCCCACCTCGGCGCACCCGGTACGGCGGCCGCATTCCTGCAGGATTCGCAATCCCGTTCGGCGCGTGGGGTGATCCGCGGAATGCACGGGCGGTCCGGGCGGGGTGAGGCGAAGCTGGTGCGCTGCGCGCACGGCGCGGTATACGACGTCCTCGTCGATATCCGGCCCATATCGCCGACCTTCGGGCGGCAGCAGGCGTTTCGTCTCGACGACACCGAATTCCGGCACCTGTACGTGCCGCCGGGCTTCCTGCACGGCTTCCAGGCGCTGACCGCGACCGCCGACGTCTGCTACCGGATCGATCGCCCGCACGATCCGGCCGAGGATATCGGCGTCGCCTACGACGATCCGGATCTGGCCATCGGATGGCCGCTGCCGGTCACCGTCGTCTCCGCCCGTGACCGCGCCGCGGGCAATTGGCGGCAGTTGCTCACGAATGTGCGGGCAGCTGAGCGGAAGGGGCACTGATCCGGCGCATCGACGCGTCCAGTACCCCGGTCTGTCGCAACTTCTCCAGATGCGGCAACCGGGTGAACCGGTGGAAGAAATCGTCACTGGTCAGTCCCCTGGCGGTGTATTCGCGATACAGCTGCTCAGCCCCGGCGGCCACCGTCCACGTCGCGTGGTAGCCGAGAGCCGAACGGGCGGTGGAGAAATCGACGCGGTAGGACCTCGGGTCCGCGCCGCTCTCGCCGGTGATGGACAGCCGGGAGCCCGGCACCGCGTCCACCACGGCCTCGGCGATATCGGCGACGGTGAGGTTGTTCGCCTCGGTGCCGATGTTGAACGCCCGGCAGTTGATCGCCTCTATCGGTGCGGCCAGGCAGGCCGCGAAGGCGTCGGCGATATCGGCGGCATGTACCAGCGGCCGCCACGGTGTCCCGTCGGAGAGCACCTTGACCTCGCCGGTGAGCATCGCGTACCCGACCAGATTGTTGAGCACGATATCCGCGCGCAGCCGCGGCGAGAAGCCGAATGCCGTTGCGTTGCGCAGGAATACCGGTGTGAAATCGTCATCCGCGAGTGCGGCTACATCGTCCTCGACGCGCACCTTGCTCTCGGCATAGGGCGTGATCGGGCGCAGCGGGGCGTCTTCGGTGACGAGTTCGTCGCCCGCCGCGCCGTATACCGAACAGGTCGAGGCATACAGAAACCGCCGCACCCCAGCGTCTTTCGCGAGCCGGGCGAGCCGAACCGACGCGTGATGATTGATGGCAAAGGTGATTTCGGGATCGAGTGCGCCCAGCGGATCGTTCGACAGCGCCGCGAGATGGATCACCGCGTCGAATCCGCTGAGCTGCTCGACGGTGACATCGCGCAGATCGACCGCGAGGCCCGGCGGATCGTCGGGTAGTCGACCGAGTACGCAGTCGGCGAAGAATCCGGCATCGAGTCCGACCACCTCGTGCCCCGCGGCGCGTAGCACCGGAGCCATGACCGTGCCGAGATACCCCTGATGTCCGGTGAGCAGAACCCGCATGCGTGTCTCTCCAGTGTTCATGACGGCTCGAAACCGACGACAACTTTGTCGACAACGAATGCTTCGGCATGCTGAGCCCGGCATTGCACCCCACGCAGCCGGGACAGACCGGTGAACGACTGCCCGTCGAACCAGTCCCGCCCCACTTGTGAAGGGTAGTGCTTCTGCAGCAGCCGCGCCTTTTCCTCGGCGAATTCCGTTGATATCGGAACGAATACGGTCGGGCGTGGCGTATCGGTCTCCCACTTGAGGATTTCGTAGCCGAGTACCAGATGGTCGCGGAATTCGGTGGGCACGAGTTCGGCGAGGAGCCGATGATCCTGATGTGCGTCACCGCGCTGCGGTGCGAAGACCAGATCCGGCTCGGTGCTGGCGCGAAAGGTGGCCAGCGCCTGCTTGATCCGATCCCAGTGCGCCGGTGCTCGACCATCGGGCAGGTCGAGCACGGTCACATCGAGGTCGGCACCGGGACAAAAGGCCGCCAGCGCGGCCCGCTCCTCGTCCTCGCGCACTGTGTCCGCACCGGAGAGCACCAGAGCGCGCACCCGAAGTCCGCAGTGCTCGTGCGCCATCGTGAGCAGCGTCGCGCCCATCCCGATCGCGATATCGTCACAGTGCGCCCCGAGTATCGCGATCTCGTTCAGTGGCCCGGCGGTCAGGGCGATCATGCGAACTGTTTCTCCCAGACCATCCACGGCCGGATGCCGGAGCGGTACGCGGCGTCGAGTTCGGCGCGTTCCTTGAACGTATCGGCGGGCTTCCAGAAGCCGAGATGCCGATAGCCGTAGAGCCGTCCCTGTCCGGCGAGCCTGCCGCAGGCGTCGGCCACCAGATCGCCGCCGGGCGGCAGCAGATCGAACACCTCATGGCTGAGCACGAAGTATCCGCCGTTCTCCCACAACGGCATCGATGACACCGGGCGGATGTCCTTGACCTCGCCATTGGGCTTGATATCGACGCAGTGGAACGACTGCTGCGGCGGCACAACCATCATCGAGGCGGCCGCGCCGGAGGCGGTGAAGCGTTCGATCATGTCGTCCAGCGGCGCGTCGGTGAGTACGTCGGCGTAGTTGGCCAGGAAGGTCTGCTCGCCCTCCAGATACCGGCGCACCCGGCGCAGCCGCTCGCCGATGGCCGAGTCCAGGCCGGTGTCGACGAAGGTGATCGACCAGTCGCTGATGTCGGTGCGCAGCAGCTCCACCGAGCCGTCACGGATGACGAAGTCGTTGGAGACCGACTCCTGGTAGGTCAGGAAGAAGTCCTTGATATGTTCGGCGCCGTAGCCGAGGCACAGGATGAAATCCTTGTGGCCGAAGTGCGCGTAATAGCGCATCACATGCCAGAGCAGCGGCCGTGGACCGACCAGTTGCATGGGCTTCGGGAGCATGTCCGAGCCATCGCGCATGCGCATTCCGTAGCCGCCGCAGAACAGCACAACCTTCATCGTGCGTGCCTTCCCCTCGTTTCAGCGTTATTCGATTCCCCGAGCACCGCGCTGTGCAAAGTTGGTAGTGGATAGACCAGTTCGCCGCCCCACTCGGCAATATGGCGCAATTGTGCGGAGATCTCGGCTTCGAGGTTCCACGGCAGGACCAGCACCACATCGGGTCGATCGAGATCGATGCGTGCTGTCGGATAGATCGGGATCCGGGTGCCCGGGGTAAATCGTCCGTGCTTATAGGGATTTCGGTCGACGGTATAGCTCAGCAGGTCCGGCCGGATCCCGCAATAGTTGAGCAGAGTGTTGCCCTTGCCGGGCGCGCCGTAGCCGACCACCCGCTTGCCCTGCGCCTGCGCGTCGAGCAGGAAGCGCAGCAGTTCCTGACGCACGCGCCGCGCGCTGGACTCCAAATGTCGATAGCCCTCGACGTGGTGCAGGCCCGCGACCTGCTCGCGCCGCAGCACCTCGTGCACGCGGCCGTTGGGCGCGTCCGCGACCGCCTCGGGGCGGGCCCATAGGCGGATCGAACCGCCATGCGTGGCAAGCAGTTCGACATCCACCACGGCCAATCCGGCCGTTGCCAGCGCACGCTGTGCCGAGAGCAGCGTGTAGTACTGGAAATGTTCGTGGTAGATGGTGTCGAACTGGCCCAGTTCCATGAGGTTCAGCGCGTGGTGTACCTCGATCGAGAGCCAGCCGTCATCGGCCATCAGCTCGCGCAGTGCGCGGGTGAAACCACGCAGATCGGGAATGTGTGCGTAGACGTTGTTGGCGACGACCAGGTTCGCCGGCCCGTGCTGGCCGCGCATCCGCTTGGCGAATTCCTCGTCGAGGAATGCCGTTTCGGTCGGCACGCCGATGTCCCGGGCGGCCGCGCCGACATTCACCGAGGGCTCGATGCCGAGGCAGGGTATGCCCGCCGCGACCACGTGGCGCAGCAGATAGCCGTCGTTGCTCGCGACCTCGACCACGAACGAGTCGGCTTGTAAGCTCAACCTCTTGACGGCCTCGGAAACAAAAATTTCGGCATGTCTGACCCAACTATCCGAATATGATGCGAAATACGCGTATTCGGTGAAGGTTTCCTCCGGTGTGATCAATGCGGGGATCTGCAACAGTAGGCACTCCTCGCACATTCGTAGATGCAGCGGGTAGGTCGGCTCCGGAAGATCGAGTTCCTCCGCCGCGAGAAACTTCTCACACGGCGGTGTGGCTCCGAGGTCGAGCACGCTCGAAAGACGCTCGGATTCACAGAGTCGACAACGCATCCTGGCCCCTGCCTCCTGTGCGTGGGTCGTCCGGCGAATTACCGGCATGCCCATCATGTCGTTGCGATCAAGTGAGACGTTACAACGAATTGCTTGCGTGTCACCAATGAAATCGATTGAGCGGTAGCGGTTTCCGGACGATTTTGAGGGAGCTCCGACTGATGGCATCCAGGTGGCAATCAATTTGTTAGGGGGCGGAGCCCCCGGTGTCGCTTCCGGATGGTCGGGACGCGGGTGCGTCACCTGCCGACTCTTCCCAAGTTGCCGTTCGATCACGGGGCTAAAAAACCGACCGTCCCAATGTTGGCAACTACGTGGAACAGTTTGCGGCACTTTCTATTCGGTATGTGAACCCGATTGTGTTCTGTAACAATCGCGTTCTGACTGCCGACTGAAGGAACACCCCGGGCGGTCAGATTGCGTCGTGGGGACCGGTCGACGGGGATCGGGGGCAACAAAATACTCCCAGGGGGAGGTGCGTGTTCAATGAGCTTCGAGCTCACCGACGATGACGACCTGGATGTCACAGGCCCGTCACGGACACTGCCGCGTTCGGAGCGCGAACGCTGGCAGGAAGAATATGTACGGCGTTTGGCCACAACGGATTTCGCGGTGATCGCCGCATCCATCGGCATGGCGCAGCTGATCCGATTCGGCGGCCCCGCCGCGCCGCCGCTGGCGTGGCCGATGCCGTACGAGGTCGGCTACACCGTGGTTTCGGTATTGCTCGCGTTCACCTGGCTCGCCTTTCTGGCCGCGTGTAATACCCGATCACCCCAAGTGGTCGGGAGTGGGGCAGAAGAATACCGCCGGTTGGTTTCGGCCACCCTGCGGCTGTTCGGGGCATTGGCGATCATGTCGCTGATCTTCCAGATCGAATTCGCGCGTGGATATCTCGCGATCGCGCTGCCGCTCGGTCTACTCGGATTGATGTCGAGCCGTTTGCTGTGGCGGCTGCACACCCGGCAGCGGCGGCGCCGGGACGGCGAGTACCGGACCTCGGTGCTCGTGGTCGGCTGTGCAGAGGCGGCACAGGCGATGGCGACCGCGTTCTCCCGCGATCCCGCATCCGGATATCGGGTTGTCGGGGTGTGCATTCCGGACGGCGGCGCCGACGCCACCGAATACGCGATCCGCGCGTCCGGAAAATCGTTCTCGGTGGTCGGCGACGACCGCTCGGTACTCGACGCCGTGCGCCGCAGTGGTGCCGATACGGTCGCGGTGACGGCGACCGATCACCTCGGGCCGGTCGAATTGCGTCGGATGGCTTGGGATCTGGACCCCCTCGGCGTCGAGCTGATCGTTGCGCCCGGTGTCGTCGATATCGCGGGAACCCGGTTGACGAATCGCCAGGTCGCGGGCATGCCGATGCAGCACATCGCCAAACCGCAGTACGACCGCGCGAAGTCCACCGGTAAGGCGGTATTCGACGTGTGCTTCGCCGGTGCGGTGCTGATCGTCATCCTGCCCGCGATGCTCGCCATCGCGATGCTGGTCAAGCTGACCAGTCCAGGGCCGGTGTTCTACCGTTCGGAACGAATCGGTCGCGGCGGCAAGCCGTTCCGGATGATCAAATTCCGCAGCATGTACCTCGACGCGGACCGTCAGGTCGGCGGACTCATCCAATCCAATGGCGGCAACCCGGTGTTCTTCAAAATGCGGGACGATCCGCGAATCACCCCGATCGGCAAGATCATTCGCAAATTCAGCCTGGACGAGCTGCCCCAGTTCCTGAATGTGCTGCGCGGCGAGATGAGCGTGGTCGGCCCGCGGCCGCAGGTGCAGCGCGAGGTCGACACCTACGACGGCAATATGCGGCGCAGGCTGCTGGTGAAGCCGGGCGTCACCGGTCTGTGGCAGGTGAGCGGACGATCCGACCTGTCACTGGAGGATTCGGTGCGGCTGGATCTGTCCTACGTCGAAAACTGGTCCATGATCCTGGATCTGCTGTTGATCGCCAAGACCATCGGCGCCGTCGCCCGCGGCGAGGGGGCTTACTGATCGGGCCCAGCGCGAATCGCCCTCGGCGAGTGTGACATCCGATCAGGAGGGGCGGCGGGCCGGGAATTCGGCGGCGAGTTCGGCGAAGACCGCGGTGTTGAGTGCGAAGGCCCGCTGTCCCTCGTCGAGCACGCGACGGCGCTCGAGATCGTCGAGCGGCAGCTGGTCGAGCAGTGCGCGGTATTCGCGTTTGAACGCGGCCGGATTGCCGACGCCGTCGAAGACATAGAACCGGACGCCGTCACCGCGATGCGGCAGGTTCCAGAGCTTTTCGGCGGTGCCGCGGATGACCTGGCCGCCGGAGAGGTCGCCCAGGTAGCGGGTGTAGTGATGGGCGATGTATCCGGCCGGCCAGTCATGGGCGCACTCATCGATGCGCTCGGCGTAGGCGGCGGTGGCCGGCAGCGCTTCGAGCGCGTCGCGCCAGTCCGCGCCGATCAGGTGGGCGAGGTCGCGCTCGAGTTCCGCGGTTCTGGCCAGTTCGCGGCGGATGAACGGACCCGCGACCGGATCAGCGGCGAGGGCTTCCCATCGGCCCTCGAGTGCGCAGTAGATGAACCAGAGCTGGGTCGTGTAGCGGTGATAGGAGTCGATACCGAGCGACCCGCCGAGCATGTCACTGATGAACGAGGAGTTCTCGGCCTCCTCATGCTGCCGGGCGGTAGCGGTGCGGATCGCTGTGGAGAACGCGATGGTGTCCGACATTCCTGAACCACCTCACTATCGCAGTGTGCTTCGGGCACCCTGACCAGCTGGTACAACCATACCGGTTTGTCC
Source organism: Nocardia sp. CA-107356 (assembly GCF_050946365.1). Taxonomy (NCBI): domain Bacteria; kingdom Bacillati; phylum Actinomycetota; class Actinomycetes; order Mycobacteriales; family Nocardiaceae; genus Nocardia; species Nocardia sp. CA-107356. Next base: position 4,112,498 of record NZ_CP191992.1, read on the forward strand.
TGGTAGACACCTGCGCGTCGCTCAAGATCGACCGGTGTCCCGACGGGTGGGATGGCGCAGTGGACGTCGTCGTCGCACGATGACCGGCCTGCGGATCGAGCCGAACCGGCTCAGGATGCGTGGCCTGCGCACGGTCCGGTCGACCCATTCGCCGAGGGTTACTCCCGCCGCCAGCGCACATCCGACGCCGACCGCGGCCAGCACCTGATTGGCTCCGATCAGCAACTCGTCATTGAGCAGTGCGTAGAGCCCGCGATACACCTTGAGACCCGGCAGCAGCGGCGTGATGCCCGCGACCGCGACGACCAGCGGGGGAGTCAGTGACCGGCGCGCCATCAGACCACCGGCCAGGCCGACCAGTGTCGCGGCGCTCGCGGAGGAGATCACCGGGCCGAAGCCGAAATGTTGCCCGAGGAGAAAACAGATCGTGCCCGCCGCACCGCCGAGCGCGGCGGCGGCCAGTGCACGGCGCTCGGCGTAGCAGGCGAGCGCGAAGGCGGCCGCGGCCACCGCACCGGCCGCGATCTTGATCGGCAGATCGGTGATATCGCGGCCGGAGGTCAGATAGACCGGCGGCACCGTGGCACCGGCGAACTCGCCGACCCGCAATGCCAGCGCGATGCCGGCGATGATGCCGCCGGTCATCATCAGCACCTCGAGCATGCGCGCGGTCGCGGTGATCGGCGCGCCGGTTATCGCGTCCTGCACTGCACCGACCAGTTGCAAACCACTGAGCAGCACGGTGATTCCGGCAGCGATGATCAGCGTCGGGTCCACATCGATATCGACTGTCGTCGCCAGGGTGGCCAGCAGCAGCGCCGGTGTCGCCGCGATCGCGCCGCCCACCACATGCTGGAAGAAGAACGGCAGACCGTAGCGATTCAGGACGCGATTGGCGCGGTCGATCGCGAGTGTGGTGCCGAAGCTCACCGCGGCGGCGAGCCAGCCGCCGCCGAGCAGCGCCGCAATCGACGCGGCCAGTAGCGACCAGCCGAAGGTGGCGACCCAGCGGTGGTACGGGTGCGGTGCCGAGGTGATCGCGTCCAGTCGCGCACGGGCCACCTCCGGTGGCACGACCTCATTGCGGATGCGGCGAGTGAGGCGGTCGACCGCGGCGAGGCGGGTGAAGTCCAGGGACCGATACTTCACGACCCGCATGGTGCTTGCCGGCGGCAACTGCGGGCCGCGGTCGGCCCAGATCCTGATCGCGTCGTAGGTGACGTCGATATCGCAGCGGGACAGGCCGTAGGTGGCGGCGATGAAGCGCACCTGGGTGGTCGTATCGATGACACCGGTGCCCGAGGCGAGCACGACCTCACCCACGCGCACCGCCAGATCGAGGACCTCCGCGACCCGGGCATCGTCGGTCAGGTCGATCGGCTGCAGCGGTGTCGGTGCGGCGACGATGGTGTCCGCGGTGGCCGGACGGTCGGCGACCAGCAGGTCGACCGCCTGTTTGACGACGGGGATGCGGGGTGCTCGGAAGAAACGTAGTCGGGGCCGCCTGCCCAGGTCATCACCCGGGGTTGCGGCGTCGTCTCCTCCTGAGAATGTTTCCGGACCCATGTGCGTGACCGTAGTCATCCGGTGCCAGTGCCGCATCTTCGGTGGTCGGCGAGCATGTCGATGGCTAGACGGTTGTCCGGACACTTTATCGGATCCAGCAAAAGTGGTAGAACTTGTTCTAATTTGCTGGTTCTTCGAGCGGCCGGGAAGCAGTCGCGAGCGAATGGGAGCGGGTACGGTGCGGTACGGAATTGTGTTGTTCACCAGTGACCGGGGCATCACGCCCGCCGATGCGGCCGCGGCCGCCGAGCAGGCCGGATTCGACGCCTTCTACGTGCCGGAACATACGCACATCCCGGTGGTCAGGGCGGCAGCGCATCCGCGGACCGGGGATGCGAGCCTGCCCGACGACCGCTACCTGCGCACGCTGGATCCCTGGGTCGCGCTGGCCACCGCCGCGGCCGTCACCAGTCGGATCACGCTGTCCACCGCGGTCGCACTGCCCGCCGAACACCATCCGATCACCCTCGCCAAAACCCTGGCCTCCCTGGATCATCTGTCCGGCGGCCGGGTCAGCCTCGGTGTCGGATTCGGTTGGAACACCGACGAGATGGCGCATCACGGGGTCCCGGCGAATAAGCGCAGGACGGTCCTGCGTGAACACCTCGACGCCATGCGCGCCCTGTGGTCCGACGAGGAGGCCAGCTTCGCGGGGCAGTTCGTGAACTTCGGACCGAGCTGGTCCTGGCCCAAACCGGTGCAGAAACGGATTCCGGTGATCCTCGGCGCGGCCGGGACCGAGCAGTCCTTCACCTGGCTGGCCAAGAACGCCGACGGCTGGCTCACCACACCCACCGAGGACGGGCTCGGCGAGAAAATCGAACTGCTGCACCGGGTTTGGCGCGAGCACGAGCGCGAGGGCAGCCCCGAGATCATCGCACTGGCCGGACGCCACGATGCGGCGCAGCTCGCGCAGTGGGCCGAATTGGGCGTTACCGAGGCGGTTTTCGGTCTGCCGGATCGCGATGCGCAGGATGTGCGCGCCTACCTGGCTCGCCTGGCCGGAAAGCTCGGCATCGAAGCGGCGGGCTGAGCGCGGAGCCGAAAAGCCCGCTGATACCACGGTGTCAGCGGGCTTTCGCACAGCACTAGCCGCGTCGCCACCGCGCGACGAGGAGTCCGATGAGCACACCGGCCGCGCCGATGACCGCGACGCCGAGTAGGGCGATCACGATCGTGCCCGTCGACGAATTCGATTCGGACGCTGTCGATTCCCCTGCCGCGGCCGCTGAGCCGGGTGTGCGGCTGGTCGGCGTCTTCGCGCCGGTGGAGTTCTCGCCGAAAACGCCGTCGCCGACGGTGGTCGCGTACGTCGGGCCGCTCTCCGTGGCGCCGGTCACGGTGAGATCCAACTGCACTGAAACCGGCTGGTTGTCGCCCTTCTCAGTGAAGTTCGAGCCGAGTTTCACCGCGATGTAGTACCAGCCCGCCACCGCCTCGGGATCGAGCGCATCGGATTTGCGGTTGTTGTACCGAATCGGCACGGTGGCCATCGCCTTGTTCGTCGGTAGCACGGTGTCGCTGCCGGTGTAGGAGGAGAAGTCCGAGTCGATCGCCTCGCGGATCGGGTTGTAGAGGGTGGTGCGGACATTGGAGATGTTGTCGATGCCGTGCCGGCCGTTGCCGCCGTAGTGGACTCGATACGCCAAACCTTGGCCCCAATCCAGCTTCACCCGATAGAACACGAACTCACCCTGCCGGATGGTGTCGGTGTAGCGGCCGCTGCCGGGCAGGGTGCTGGCCGCTGTGAAGGACGGGCCGCCGGAGACAGCGGTGCCCGCTCCGCTCGGCTCGGTGAAAGCCGCAACCGGCGCGACCGCGACCGGACCGGCATCGGTCACCGCGGGTTCGATGCCGACCAGCAGCTCGATCGGAAGTCGTTCCGGCACACCGGCGGACACTCTGTCCCAGGTCAGCTGGAAAAAGTAGCGGCCGCCGCCCTTGCACTTTTCGGAGCTGCCGCCGGTGCGTTGCTTGGTCGCGCCGTCGAACGCCTTGGCCACCGTGAGTGCGACGCCGTCGCTGGAGCTGGTCGCCTGCTCGGATTCGAAGGCATTGCAGTCCTGGCCGTCGGCGTCGTATACGCGCAGTTGCAGTGTGTTCATATCCTCGGTGGAGGAGATATCGGGCAGGCGCGGGAAGGACAGGGTGCCGCTGAAGTACGCGGTCGCTCCGGCCGGGACATCAACTGCCCAGTAGCGCCTTTCCTTCTGACCGAGGGTGTCCAAATACTGACCGGGAGTGGCAACCGGAGCGGTGTCGTACTTTCCGGTGCCCGTGATCGGGGTACCGACCGCCTTGTAGTTGCGCAGTGCGGCGGAGCTCACGCGCGGCAGGGTCCGTTCGAGTGCCGGGCCGTCGGCGGCGTCGCTGTACGTGCCGCCGGTCGCCTGCGCCATGCAGGTGAGTTGAGCGCGGGCCTTGGCGTCGACCGCGAAACCGATGGCGTGCACCACGAGATCGAGCCCCTGCTGCTTCAATTCCCGTGCCACCGCACAGGGATCGGGCGGGGAGCAGGTGTCGTCGCCGTCGGAGACCAGCACGATGGAGCGTGGTCCGGATTTCGGCAGGCTCTCGGCCGCTTGTCGCAATGCGGTGCCCATGGGAGTCCAGCCGCTGGCTTTGATTCCGTCGACGGCGCTGGTGAGCGCGCCGCGATCCAGGGTATCGGGTTTGTGCAGGATCTGGACGTCACGGCAGCCGGATGTCTTTTCCGCCTCGCTGTTTCCGGTACCCGTGCCGTAAACGGTCAGTCCCACTGTGGATTCGGCGGGTGCGGTGCCGACGAACGAACGGACGGCATTCTTGGCGGCGTCCATCATGGTGCCCGCCGGATCCGGTCGCTGCATAGAGCCGGAGGCATCCAGGATGAGCATGGTCGGCGCATATTGCGGGGAATCCGGACTCGGTTGCGCTTGTGCGGGGAACGCGGCCACGGAGAGTCCGATCAACCCCGCCGCGGCCGCCGCGGTCAGTCGGGTAATGCGTTGGGTGAATCTCGACATTGCCTCATCTGCTTGATTCGCTTTGATAAACGAAGCAGACGTTACCCATCGATTGCTGGTGTTCCCATTGCTGAACGTTCACCGACATAGCCGGTCGCCTGCACGGGCTGGTCGAGGCGCAGGTACGGGGCAGTACATGGAACGCCCCGTCACGAGCGGCAACTCGTGACGGGGCGATGGTGTTATCGATGGTCAGCGCAGGTCGCGGCGGCGGAAGGCCACGATCCCGACCCCGAGCAGCGCGACCGCGATCCCGGTCAGCCACAGGATCGGGGTGGCTTCGAAGGACGAGCCGGGGACCTTCGGCGGATGCACGAAGGGGACCAGGTCGTTGGCCCACTGTGGCAGTCCGTCGAGCGAGCCGATGACGAAGATGGCGATCATCGCGCTGAGTACGCCCCAGGCGACCGGGGTAAAGCGGGGTGCGAGACCGTAGATCGCGACGGTGATGCCGGTGAGTACCCATACGGCGGGCACTTGTACCGCTGCCGCGCCGAGGCAGTCGCCGAGCTTGCCCGCGACATCACCGTCCGATATTCCGTAGATGATGCCGACGGCCGCGCCCGCGATGAACAGCAGCACCGCGGGGCCGAGCAGTGCGATGCCGATGTGGCTCAGCGCATAGCGTGCTCGGCTCACCGATCCGGCGAGGGTGGCCTCGGCGCGTTGGCTCGACTCCTCCTCGTGCAGCCGCAGCACGGCCGAGATGGAGTAGGCCGACGCCGCGATGGCCAGCATACTGAGGGCGAAGGTGATGAAGGAATTCTGCAGCACATCCGTGCCGCCCATCCGGGTGATCACATCGCGGACGGCCTTGCTGTTCTCGAGCATATCGCCGACGCTGTTGATAGCGCCGCCCATCAGCGATCCGTAGAGCAGGAAGCCGATGGACCAGGCCAGCAGCGAGCCGCGCTGCAGCCGCCAGGCCAGTCCCGCTGGACCGGAAAGCGCGGGAGCCGCGGCCGGTGCGCCCGGCCGCTCGGCGAGCAGGCCCGATCCGGTATCACGGTGCCGCAGAAGCGCATACGCGGCGACCGTGGTCACAAGAGCGACGGTGAGCAGCGGGATCAGCACCCACCAGCGCTCATCCGCGTACGGCCGCATATTGATACACCAGCCCAGCGGCGAAAACCACGACAGCACACCATTTCCCGCATCGCCGACCGCGCGTAGCGCGAAGGCCGTGCCGAGTGCACCGAATGCCACCCCGCGCGCGACCCGCGCACCCACGCTCACCTGTGCCGCGACGGCGGCGACCCCGGCCCAGACGAGACCGGAGCAGCCGAGCGTCGCACTGTAGGCGAGCGAACCGCCACCGGGCAGATCACTGCCGTACAGCGCCAAGGCGCTCAGAAGGGTGACGATCAGACAGCCGGTCGCTGTCATGATCATGGTGGCGGTCAGTCCGGCGTAGCGGCCGATACTGGTGGCGCCGACCAACTCCGCGCGACCGGTCTCCTCCTCGACCCGAGTGTGCCGGATGACGGTGAGGATCGTCGCGATCGCGATCATCGCGTAGAACGGCCCGGCCTTCCACAGCCCGACGGAGCCGAGGTCGGTGCTGAAGACCGGCCCGTACATGGCCACGAGCGCCGGGCTTTCCATGACCGACTTCGCGGCGTGATCGAGGTCGGCCTGCGTGGTGTAGACGGCCTTGGCGCTGCCGACATAGGCGGCGGGCAGCAGTCCGAAGGCAAATACCCACAGCGGCAACACGATTCGATCGCGACGCAGGAACAGGCGAAGCAATTGCACCGTACCGGCGAAGTCGGCCGATCCACGCATGGCGGGCGCGGCGTAATGCCTGCCCCCCACGGTTGCGGTTGTCATGATCCCACCTTCTCCATGGTCGTGGTCGCCTGCGCCGACGACGCGCCGTCGACGTGGTAGTGCCGCATGAACAGCTCCTCCAGCGTCGGCGGTGCACTGGTGAGGCTGCGCACCCCGGTATCGCCGAGGATCCGGATCAACTCGCCGAGATGTTCGCCGTCCACCTGGCAGCGCAGCGTCGAACCGTCGAGTTCTATGTCCTCGACGCCGGGGACTCGGTTGAGATCACCCGGGTCGCCGAGCAATTCGGCGGTAATGGAGGTGCGCGACAGATGCCGCATATCCGCGAGCGATCCGCTTTCCACGGTGCGCCCGGCCCGGATGATGGTCACCCGGTCGCACAGCACCTCCACCTCGGAGAGGATATGGCTGGAGAGCAGCACGGTGGTGCCGCGCTGGTTGGCCTCTTCGACGCATTCACGAAAGACCTGCTCCATCAACGGATCCAGGCCCGAGGTCGGTTCGTCGAGCAGCAGCAGACGAACATCGGAGGCGAGCGCGGAGATCAATGCGACCTTCTGCCGGTTGCCCTTCGAGTAGGTGCGGGCCTTCTTGCGCGGATCCAGGTCGAACCGCTCGATCAGTTCGGCGCGACGCTGCTGGTTGATTTCACCGCGCATCCTGGCGAGCAGGTCGATGGTCTCACCACCGGACAGTGACGGCCACAGCGTGACATCGCCTGGTACGTAAGCGAGTTCACGATGCAGTGCGACCGCATCGGTCCACGGGTCGCGGCCGAGCAGCCGGGCTTCGCCGGAGCTGGCGCGCAGGATCCCTAGCAGGGTACGGATGGTGGTCGACTTGCCCGCCCCGTTGGGGCCGAGGAAGCCATGGATTTCGCCATCGCGAACCGTGAGATCGAGCCCATCGAGGGCGGCGACGTGGCCGAAGTTCTTGTGCAGATCGCGAACTTCGATGATGTCGGACATCAGGTCTCCTTGGTGAGTGTGTCCAAAATCGTTGGGTCTGTGAGAAATCCCTGGGTATAGAGCTCTACGGCGGCGAAGGCGAACTCCTCGGTCATCTCCCGAACGACCTTGCCGTAGTCGATCTTTTCCCCACGCTGCTGTAGCAGCGTGAAATACATGACGGTCGCGCCGACATTGACTGTTGTCAGATATCTGGCGCGGGCCGCCGGATTGCGGCTCGGCTTGATGGTGCCCGCGTCGACGCCTGCCTGGATGTACCCCTCGGCATCGGTGATCAGGTGCTCGAGGAGAGATTCGGCCATCGGCCCGCCCGATTGGAGGCTGCGCACCATGTAGGCGACGAGCGGGCCATATGCTTCGATCTCGGCCATCGAGGCGAGCATCCCTTTGGCGACATCGGTATCGGTGGCGGTCTTCCACTTCTGTTCCCGGATCAGTAGCAGCACCCGCTCGTCGCAGGCGGCCCGCAGACCGTCCTTGGAGCCGAAGTGATGGTTGACCAAACCGGGGGAAACTCCGGCCGCCGCCGCGATCGCGCGAACTCCGACCTGGAATCCATGCTCACCGAACACCTCGATCGCAGCATCGCGAATCCGGGCCGCGGTGCTGAGGTCGGAGTTCGTGGTCGACGTCATGCGTCGCCTCCTACTTCGGCGGATCCTTGCGATACGGCTCTCTGGTTGAACACATGTTTAGTATATTAAACACTCGTTCAATCACAAAGCAAGAGTTCGGCGAAGATGTTGTGGCACGATTTCTTTCGCAGTCGAATCCGCTGGTCAGGGCCGTGGGGACGGTAACCGACGGTGACAGTGCCGATGGTATGCCCCCGACACGGGCTGCTCGCCGGACGTTGGTGAAACGCTAGTGTCGGTGCCATGGCTGACACCGAGAATCCCTCGACATCGGACCACCTGCGCGATGCACTCGACGGCCCGTGGCGCGCGGTTCGCGCCGAAGCCCGAGTGCAGCTGGCCGACGACCAATTTTCCGGCGACCCCTATCTCGACTACCACGCGGCACGGGCGCGGGTGCTCGAGCAGATGCGGGCAATCGCCTCGATGAGCTACGCGGAGCGCGGCTTCCGGCGCGAGAACGGGGGTACGGCGGATCCGGGCGGGGCCGTGGTCGGGCTGGAAATGCTGGCCTATGCGGACCTGTCGCTGTGGGTGAAATCCGGTGTGCAGTGGGGGCTGTTCGGCGGTGCCGTGGAGAATTTGGGGACCGAGCGGCATCGGGATGTGGTCGAGCGGCTGATATCACTGGATCTGCTCGGCTGCTTCGCCATGACGGAATCCGGGCACGGCAGCGATGTCGCGAATCTGGAGACAACGGCCACCTATGATCCGGCGACCCAGGAGTTCGTCGTGCATTCGCCGACGCCGTCGGCACGTAAGGACTACATCGGCGGCGCGGCCGAACATGCCAGGATGGCAGCGGTTTTCGCGCAGCTGATCACACAGGGGACGAGCCAGGGCGTGCACTGCTTCCTGGTGCCGATCCGGGATCGGCACGGCGCCGATCTGCCGGGCGTGACCACCTACGACGACGGCCTCAAAGGTGGCCTGCTCGGCGTCGACAATGGACGCATCATCTTCGATCAGGTCCGCATTCCTCGCGAGAACCTGCTCAACCGCTACGCCGATGTCGCACCCGACGGCACCTACAGCTCCGATATCGAGAATCCGAGCCGCCGCTTCTTCACCACACTCGGCACCTTGGTGCGTGGGCGGGTCAGCGTCGGTGGCGCGGCGGCGGCCGGTGCGCGGGTCGCGTTGAGCATTGCCACGCGGTACGCGTTGAAGCGCCGCCAGTTCTCCGATCCGGACAGCGGTCAGGAGACCTTGCTGCTGGACTACCGCAGTCATCAGCGGCGGCTGCTGCCGTTGATCGCCCGGTCGTACGCATTCGCCTTCGCGCAGAACGATCTGGTCCGCCGGATGCATCTGGTGCAGACCGGTCAGGATCTCGATCCCGGCGCGCAGCGCGCCTTGGAGAAGCGGGCCGCCGGGCTGAAGGCCGCACAGACCGGGTTCGCGACCCGCGCCATCCAGGAATGCCGCGAAGCCTGTGGCGGCGCCGGCTATCTCACCGAGAACCGCCTGGTCACGCTCAAGGCCGACACCGATGTGTTCACCACCTTCGAGGGCGACAATGTCGTGCTCACCCAGCTGGTGGCCAAGGAACTGCTCACCGCCTACTCCGATGAGATCCGCGATCTGGACGCGCTCGGCTGGGTGCGCTTCGCCGCGACGATGGCCGGTGATGTGGTGCGCAAGCGTTCCGGTGTGCGCCAACTGATCCAAACGCTGCGCGACCGCGGCGATGACACCGTCGACGACGGCGACCTGTCCCGCCGCTCGGTGCAGCTGCAGCTGTTCGCCGATCGCGAGGACTATCTCGTTCGCACCGCGGGATATCGCCTGCGCGCCCGGGCCGAGGACACCACGCCGTTCGAGGCGTTCAACAATGCGCAGGACCATATCCTCGCCGCGGGCAGCGCACATATCGATCGGCTGATTCTCGAAGAGTTCATCGAAGGCATCGCGGGCATCGAGGATCCCGCGGCGCGCGAACTCGCGGAAACCGTCTGCGACCTGTACGTCTATTCGATGCTCGAGGAGAATCAGGCCTGGTTCATCATGCACCGGTTCATGTCGGTGGAACGCGCCAAGGCGGTACGCCGTGGCGTCAACGAACTCGTCGACCGGCTGCGCCCGGACGCGCTCACGCTGGTCGAGGGTATGGGTGTGCCGGAGAGCATGTTGCGGGCGGCGCTGCTGGACGATGCCAGTGTCTTCGATCGGACGACCATCCGCGCGACCGTATAGCAGGTCGACCACCACCATCCGCTACGGCAACTTCCCCGGCTGCCGGGCGGCAATCAACGGGTGACCAGCGCTCATTCCCCTGACGTGTGGCAGACCCGCATCGACACCCCGTCGGTGTGGTACACCGCAATCAGCACTGGGGGCGGATGCGAGCGGCCGGGCGAATTCGTCCGGCCGGCTCGAGAAAGCGGTCGACCGGTCGCCAGCACGCGGTGACCAGCGCGATCGCCGCGGCTGAGCCGCCGAGGATATCGGTGGGCAGGTGGTAGCCGAGTCCGACCATGCCGACAGCGGCACAGAGCAGGGCGACGGTGGCGATCACGACCGCGCTGACCCGTGCTCGAGTCGAGCCGGTCAGCAGCACGAACGCAGTGGCAATGGCGACCAGATGAACTGTGTGTCCGCTCGGATAAGCGAGATAGCCGTGTAGCGGTCGGTCCCACAGCGGTTTGAGCACCCAGGTGTTGATCCCGACTACGACCTCGGGAAGCACCACCATCGCCACGGCACGCCGCCAGTGCCTCTGATAGCCGAACCAAGCGGCGGCCGCGAGCAGTAGCGGGATCAGGATGTAGCCATTGCTCGGAATCACCAGTGCCTCGTAGATACCGGGCCGGTCGTCCATCTCCGAGTGGATCGGCTGGGCCAGAGCGCGATCGAGATCGGTGGAACCACCGCCGCCGGGAAAGCTGAACGGCAGCGCGACCACGATGCCGACGCCGACGAGCACCACGCACAGCGCGACGAGGTTCGCTCGGACCCGGCCGAGCCACCCGACTACCTCCCGTTCCGCGATCACCGCTCGACGATAGGGCACCGTCGAACCGACGCCACCGGCCGCGGGCTCACGCAATCAGGTCCCCCGCCCGGGAATGCGCGAAATCGCGGTGCTGGTCGCGACCGGTATGACGAATCGGATGATCGCGACGCAGCTGCGGATCTCGCAATGGACCGTGGTCAACCATGCCCGTCAGGTGATGCTCGAACTGGACTGCCCCGCGCGACTACACGTCGCACTGGTGGTCGAACGCGGATCCGACGCACAGCCGATCGAGGAGCAGCCGACGCCCGTCGGACCGGGTCGACTTCAGCCCGGCCCGTAGGTGAAGACCGCGGTGACCACGAACCAGATCACCCATGCGAAGGTGATGAGCATGCCCGCGGCCAGGGCGATGCGCATGAACGCCCGCCCGAGATCCATATCGCCCGCTTGCCGCGGGTACAGCTTCCACGGGCTGTACCAAGGCGCTTCGATGACCACGGCCGGTGCGTCGGCGTCCTTTTCGGCCCGCGCGAGCTCCTCGGCATAGGCCTCCGCCTGCGCCTGCTGCGGGCCACCGTGCCACAGGGTGATATCGATCGGGCCGAGGAAACCTTCGTTGACCAGATCCTGCGGAGCGGGCAGATACGGCAGGATGCCGAGACTGCGGAAGGCGACCGCAACGTCGTTGGCGGTCCACAGGTGGATGTTCTTCTCGGATTCGGCCAGCGTCTCGAAATAGTGTCGCAGCCGGTCGGGTTCGGTGCCGAGGATCACATCGAAACTCGGATCGCTCCACTCCTGCTTCACCGACAGTTCGGCGCCGCGCAACGCGACGATCAGCGCGACACCGTGTACCGCGCGTTGGCCGAGGCCGCGTGCGGCCAGCCAGTTCTGCAGTGCGAGTGTGTGTTCGCGCGATTTGTCCAGCGGGGTGCGGCGATCGCGGTTCTCCGTGGCAATGGGCTCGCCGGAGATCGTCCACGGACCGCTGAGGGGTACCTCCAGCACGCCGTCCTGGCGCGCCACCAGCGCCTCGGCCTCGATCACCACACAACTGGTAGGGGTCCACACCACGGCGTCGAACTGGTGCAGCCGATCGTTGTGGAACAGACTGCAATTGACCGTGGCGACGCCGTGCGGGCTGGCCGGATCCTTCCAGGTGCGCAGCCAGTCGATCAGCGCCCGCTCGGCATTGGTGCCTGCCGGGTTCTGTACTCGCACGAGCATTCGCGACCGCCCTTCACGTCATCACTCGATGGTGGCAAGAATACGGACAACACGGCCCGGTTCGCCGCGCCTGCGACCAGCGGCGGCGTGTCACTGCGGATGTTCCACGTCGATCTTTCCAGCCCGCACCGCCTCGGCCAATGCGGCATGGTCCGCCTCGGTCCGATCGGCATAGCGGACCGCGAAACGCGCGACGGCGTCCTCGAAAGCCGCATCGCCGTCGAGGTACCCGGCCAGCAGACGCGGATCGAGGGAGCGCGAATGCGCGCGGGCCAGCAGCGCACCGGCCAACCTGCCGTAATCGTCGAGATCCGCCGATGACAGCTCCGTCGGATCGATACTGCCCTTCATATTCCGGAATTGTCGCACTGTGAACGGCAGCGCACCGGTCTCGAAGCGTAGCGTGGTCCACCCGAGCAGGATATCGGTCTCCGACTGAACCAGCCTGGCGCCCTGCACGATTCGTTCCCCCTCGTGCCGCGGCGGCGGTTCCGGCAGGAACGGTCGCAAAGCGGAAGGATTGGCCTGCTTGAGCTGCAACACCAGTGCCTCGCCGTCGTTACCGTGCAGCAGGGCGACATAGCTGTGCAGACCGACACTGCCGGTGCCGACAATGCGAAAGGCGATGTCGGACACCGCGAATCGGGCCAGCAGATTGCGTCGGGACTCGCGCAGAGTGTCGCCGTAGCGTTCGAGCCCATCGATGATCTCCTCGGCGACCTCGGCATCGACGGGCGTGAGAATCGGTGGGTCGGTGACGAATCGGTGCTTGCTGATCCCGGTCTCGTGATCCTCGAGATGTTCGGTCCATTTCTCGACCACTTTGGCGCTGGTGTTCTTGCGGGCCTTCTTCGCGGCCTTCTTGAAGTCGTCGAGCAGATCATCGGCCCTGGCCCGAGTCAGGATCGACTCATCGGGCAGCGCGGTCCAGGATTGCATGAACGATTGGTCGGCGAGATGGTCGATGGCGAGCCGATAGGACCGCGCGGCATCATGGGCGGCTCGCACGCAATCATCTTCCGCCGCACCACCTTCGCGGCCCGCCAGTACCAGGCTGGCGGCCAGCCGCTCCAGATCCCACTCCCACGGACCGACAATGGTTTCGTCGAAATCATTGATGTCCATGACGATTTCGCCGCGCGGCGTGCCGTACAGGCCGAAATTGGCGGCGTGCGCATCACCGCACAGTTGAGCGGACAGCCCGCTGTCCGGGCTACCCGCGAGATCGGCGGCCATCAGACCAGCCGCCCCGCGATAGAAGGTGAACGGCGACGCGACCATCCGGCCCACCCGCAGCGGCACCAGATGCGGCAACCGGCCAGCATTGCTCGCGGCGATGAATTCCAGCACATCCGGTCGCTCGGCGGAGGTCACCGCCCGGTCCCGCGCGGTGACCGGAACCCGCTGCCGCACTGCGCGACCGCGGGCGCGCACCTCCTCGGCCGGGATGTAGGAGCGAAGATCAAACACTGTGTTTATTTTGCCGCGCCTTCGGCGCGGCGGGTTCGCGGCCCCCTTGGTCTCGCGTCCGAGCCGTCGAGACTCGCGCCTTCGGCGCATCGCTTCGACGACTCGGACGCGAGACGGGCCGCGAACGGTCGCTCGTAAGACTCGCTCCGTGGTGGTTGCCGGTGTGCGGATCGTTCGGCACTGGGTGTGTGCTGGTCCAGTGGTCGGGACTCGTGCCTGTGGCGCAGGCGTTTCGACGGCTGGGACGTGAGGTGGGCCGCGAACTTCTCGCTCGTAAGACTTCGCTCCGTGGTGGTTGCTGGTGTGCGGATCGTTCGGCACTGGGTGTGTGCTGGTCCAGTGGTCGGGACTCGTGCCTGTGGCGCAGGCGTTTCGACGGCTGGGACGTGAGGTGGGCCGCGAACTTCTCGCTCGTAAGACTTCGCTCCGTGGTGGTTGCTGGTGTGCGGATCGTTCGGCACTGGGTGTGTGTGCTGGCCCAGTGGTCGAGACTGGTGCCTGTGGCGCATGCGCTTCTATGACTCGGACGTGAGATGGGCCGCGAACGGGTCGCTCGTAAGCCTCGCTCCGGGTGGTCGCCAGTGTGCGGATCGTTCGGCACTGGATGTGCGCCGGTCCAGTGGTCGAGACTCATGCCTGTGGCGCAGGCGTTTCGACGGCTGGGACGTGAGACGGGCCGCGAACTCCTCGCTCGTTGGACTCGCTTCTTTGTTGTCGAGCGGCGTTGGTGTCCTTGCGCTTCAGCACGCCCGACACGGTCAGGTCGCGGGGACGGGGGGATCGACCGGGGTGATCGGCAGCCGCAGGGCGCCGGTGGCCGATCCGGGTACGGTCGGATGCTTCGGGGTGACCGGTGAGATCCGCTGATACGCCGAGCCAAGTTCGGGGCGCGGATCGGCCTCGTTCTTGTTGGGCCAGAACGCCATTGCGCGCTCGGCCTGTGCGGTGATGGTCAGCGACGGATTGACTCCGAGGTTCGCCGTGACCGCAGAACCGTCCGCGACATGCAAACCGGGATATCCGAATACCCGCTGATACGGATCCACCACACCGGCCTCCGGCCCCTCGCCGATCACGCAGCCGCCGATGTAATGCGCGGTGGCCGGGATATTCAGCACGTCCATGATCAGGCCGTGGGTATCGCCGTTCACCTTGGCGCCGAATCGGCGGCCGATATCGTGTGCCAGCGGAATCCAGGTCGGATTCGGTTCCCCGGTGCCCTGTCTGGTTTTCAACTGCCCGCGCCTGCGGTAGGAGGTCAGCGAATTGTCCAGCGACTGCATGACCAGCAGGATCACCGACTTCTCCGAGGCCTGGTGTGCGTTGAGGCTGCGCAGGAACACCAGTGGGTGCACAACGATGGCCAGCAGGAAGCGCAGGAATCGGAACGCCCCGCCGTCCACGATCGGCACCGACATCGGGAACAGTGCGTTCTGCCCCTTGCCGTAATGGCATACCTCGATATGGGTATCGGCCTCCGGATGGATGGAGGAGGTGATTGCGATGCCCTCCGCGAAATCGCTGCGCGAGCGGCTCACCACATTGAGGATCGCCTCGGAGTTGCTGCGGGTCAGTTCACCGAGGCGCGGTGACAGATCCGGCAGCACGGCCTCATCGCGCATCTTGTGCAGGAGCTTCTGGGTGCCGAGCGCCGCACCGGCGAATACCACCTGCTCGGCGGTAAAGGTCTTGCGCTGCTTGCGGATCCAGCGATCCGAGCGCTCGGTCTCGACCGCGTAGCCACCGCCGGACAGCGGCCGCACGGCGGTCGCGGTGGTCAGCGGATGCACCTCGGCCCCGGCCTTTTCGGCCAGGTACAGGTAGTTCGTCGTGGTGGTGTTCTTCGCATTGTTCGGGCAGCCGGTGAAACACTGCGCACAGTGCACACAGCCGCGCCGCCGCGGGCCGGCGCCGCCGAAGTACGGATCCTCGACTTCGGTGCCGGGATCGGCCTCGTTGAAGAACACGCCGACGTTCGTGGGGTGGAAGGTATCGCCGACACCGAGATCCTCGGCGATCGCCTTGATCACCTCGTCGGCCGGTGTCATCCGTGGATTGGGCGCCACCCCCAGCATGCGCTGGGCCTGGTCGTAGTACGGCGCCAGTTCGGCCTTCCAGTCGGTGATATGGGCCCACTGCCTATCGGTGTAGAAGTTCGGCAGCGGCTCGTAGAGGGTATTGCCGTAGATGAGCGAACCACCGCCGACGCCGGCGCCGGAGAAGACCGCGCACTTGCCGAGGACGCTGATCCGCTGCGGTCCGGTCAAACCGAGGCGTGGGGCCCAAATCGATTTGCGCACATTCCAATTCGTCTTCGGAATATCCTCGGCGTTCCAGCGGCGGCCCGCCTCGAGTACCCCGACCCGATAGCCCTTCTCGGTGAGGCGCAGCGCGCTCACACTGCCGCCGAATCCGGAGCCGATCACTACCACGTCGTAGTCGAATGCGGACATGGTCTCCCTCTCTGAGCCGTGCGGCAAGTTGGTCACCAACTGTATGAGATGGTTTCACACTCATTCTGTCACCGACGGGTGTGCGGTGTAAGGCACAGCGTGCCGGTGCGCGAAAGTGATCGCAACCGGCGTGCCCGGATGGCGTGAACCGGGGTCTGTGCGGTATGCACGGGCTTGTGACAACCGAATCGGGGAAAACGGATCCGGGCGAACGCGCCGACTCCGGCACGGGCGACCCGGCCGTAGGCGGTATCTTCGACGACCGCATCTTCACCGTCCCGAATGCCCTGAGCGTGCTGCGACTGGCGGGCGTTCCGCTGTTCCTGTGGTTGCTGCTGGTGGTGCGGGCCGACGGCTGGGCGTTCGCGCTGTTGGTGGCCAGCGGCGTGACCGACTTCCTGGACGGCAAGCTGGCCCGGCTGCTCGACCAGTCGTCGCGGCTGGGTGCGCTGCTCGACCCGTTCGTGGATCGGCTGTACCTGATCACCACGCTGGCCGCATTCGTGATCCGCGGGCTGCTGCCCTGGTGGGTCGCGGTGATCCTGATCGGCCGCGACGCCATCCTCGCGCTGACTCTTTCGGTGTACAAACGCCGCGATCTGGACCCGCCGGAGGTCATCTACCTGGGCAAAGCTGCCACTTTCGCACTGATGTCCGCGCTGCCGTGGCTGCTGGCCGGTCAGATGGATTGGGCGCTGGCAGGTTTCGGCCGTGCCTTCGGTGGGGCATTCCTGGTCTGGGGTACGGCGGTGTATGCGTGGACCGGCGTGCTCTACATCTGGAAGGCTTTCGCCGTCGCGCGAGCGATACCGGCTGTGCCGCACCACAGTGAGTAGCGATTAGAGTTGCGTCGAGTCGACGACGAAAGGACGCCTGTGACCCAGACCCCCGAGGATCTGCGCTACACCGAAGAGCACGAATGGGTGCAGCGGGTCGGCCCGACCCGGGTTCGGGTGGGCATCACCGACTACGCCCAGTCTCAACTCGGTGACGTTGTGTTCGTGCAACTGCCCGACGTTGACAAGGACGTGGCCGCCGCGGACAGTATCGCCGAGGTGGAGTCGACCAAGAGCGTGTCCGATATCTACGCCCCGCTGGCCGCGAAAGTCGTTGCGGTGAACGATGATCTGAGCTCGACGCCGGAAACGCTGAATACCGATCCCTACGGCGCGGGGTGGATCTTCGAGCTCGAATTGAGCGATGAGGCCAGCACGGATGCGGCGCTCGGTGAACTGCTGGATGCTGCGGGTTACCAAGGAGTTATCGGGGGCTGACCAAGCCTTCCCGGTTCTACCTGCACGGGTACGCCCTGGCAGGGTACGGTCAATGCCAACAGATGTGCCGGTGCTTGGCAGCCGGTGTTCTAGCGCCAGGATCCCCAGGTCGTGGCGGTGAAGGCAGCACCTGCTTGCATGGATAATCAGGTTCGAGGAGGAGAGAAACGGTGAGCGAGAACAAAGACCCGGGTTACGGGGAGACCGCGGCCGAGACGACGTCGGTCTTCCGCGCGGATTTCCTGAACGAGGTCGACGCGTCGCGCTCCGCTGAGGCGACCGGCGAACAGCCGGTCCAAGGGGTCGAGGGTCTGCCTGTTGGTGCAGCCCTCTTGGTCGTCAAGCGTGGCCCGAACGCGGGCTCGCGGTTCCTGCTCGATCAGCCGACCACGTCGGCGGGCCGCCATCCCGACAGTGACATCTTTCTCGACGACGTCACCGTCAGCCGTCGGCACGCCGAGTTCCGGCAGGACGACGATTCCTTCCAGGTGGTCGATGTGGGCAGCCTCAACGGCACCTACGTCAACCGGGAGCCGGTGGACTCCTCGGAGTTGCAGAACGGTGACGAGGTACAGATCGGCAAGTTCCGCCTCGTGTTCCTCACCGGACCGCGGGCACAGGTGAACGAGCCATCGGCGGGTGCGGGCAGCCTGTGACGCCTGCGGCACGGATTTGCACGTGTCGGCGGTGTTGACAGGAAAGAACGCTGTGTCATGAAAGACTCGGTGCTATGACGGGCGCGGCGCAGTGGGCTCGCGGAGGCATGTCGATCGGCTCCGTGCTGGACCTGCTGCGGCCGGACTTTCCGGACATCACCATTTCGAAGATCCGCTTCCTCGAGGCCGAGGGGCTGATCAGACCCGAGCGCACACCGTCGGGTTATCGCAGGTTCTCGATCGCGGACTGTGAACGGCTCAGGTTCGTCCTGACCGCACAGCGCGATCAGTACCTGCCCTTGAAGGTGATCAAGGAACAGCTCGAAGCGATCGACAGCGGTGCGGCGACGCTCGGTGTGCGGGAAGCCCGCGCCCGGGCGCACTCCGGCCGCAACGGTGCGCCGGAGTCCGGGCATACCTCGCCGGACTCCGTGCCCACCGCAACACCTGCGGCGCACAGCGCGGCCCGCACCGCGGCGCCGCGCAAACTGGGTGTCGTACCCGGTGAGATCTCGCCCGACGAGCTGCGATTCGATCACGAAATCCGGCTCACCCGCGCGGATCTGCTCGCCCAGGCCGAGATCGACGAGAAGTTCCTCGCCGATCTGATCCGGGCCAATCTGATCACGCCGGGCGCCGCGGGTTTCTTCGATGCGGACGCGGTGACTCTGGCCAAGACCGCCAAGGCGATGGCCGAATTCGGCCTGGAGGCACGGCATTTGCGCGCCTTCAAGCTGGCCGCGGACCGTGAGGCGGCGCTGGTGGCGCAGATCGCGGCCCCGATCGCCAAGAGCCGCGACGCCGGCGCGCGCGCCCGCGCGGAGGAGACGGTGCGCGAACTCGCGGCACTGTCGCTGACGCTGCACACCTGTCTGGTGAAGGCGTCGGTTCGGTCGTCGCTCGGCGGCTGAGATTTCCAGCGGGTTCCGCTTTGCGTTCCAGACGGACAACACGCCGATTTCGGCTGTGCACACGGAATGCTGTGCGCGTCGAGGTTCGCTTAGACTCGTGGTACGGCGAGCTCTGCAGCGGTCATGCCGGGCGGCCGGCGAGTCATTGGGAGGCAGTGCGATGAGTGAGATGCGCGTAATCGGCATTCGTGTCGAGCAGCCACAGAACCAGCCCGTGCTGTTGCTCCGCGAGGCGTCGGGGGACAGGTACTTGCCGATCTGGATCGGGCAGGCCGAGGCGACCGCGATTGTGCTGGAACAAGAGGGGGTGACCCCGATCCGTCCGCTGACCCACGATCTGATCAAGATCCTGATCGCCGACCTCGGGCACACCCTCAAGGAAGTGCGGATCGTCGATCTGCAGGAGGGCACCTTCTACGCGGATCTGGTCTTCGAGAACGACCTGCGGATCTCGGCCCGGCCATCGGATTCGGTAGCGATCGCCTTGCGCGTGGGTTGCCCGATCTATGCCGAGGAACCGGTGCTCGAGGAGGCCGGGCTGGTCATGCCGGACGAGCGCGAGGACGAAGTGGAGAAGTTCAAGGAGTTCCTCGAGTCGGTCTCCCCGGATGACTTCAAGGCCACCGACAGCTGAGCCCGCTGCCGTTGGTCGGTGCACCTTCCGGGTCGGCCGGGAGGGCAGATCGGCGGGTGCGCCATATCGACTGTGCGGCAGATCGCCATGGGTCGAACCAGGTCTCCATCGGGGTTGGGCAGGGCGGGTTCGCGACATGTCGCCGTCGCACCTCAGGAATCTGTCACGGCACACGGCTGTTCGTCCCTTGGCCCGTGTGATCGCCCGCGGTAGTGGTCAATCCGCGTGTGTCGCTGTGGAACTGGGTGCGGTGGCGGACTTTTTTCTAGGGGTGAAGTAGAGGTCGAGAGTTCTACCGCGCGTCGCGTTTGGTCGGATGATGGCGCTCCCGAGAGAATCAAGGGGAGTAATCTCGATAGTTGGACCACGTCCGTTATGGCCGGTCGTTGGTCGTGACGGAGCCGGGTCATTGATGAGGCTAGCGTCGGCGAAGCAAGGGAGTGGTCAGTGGCAGAGCAATCGCAGGATGTGGTACAGCCAGGCCTGTTCCCGGATGATTCGGTGCCCGATGACTTGGTGGGCTACCGCGTCCCCAGCGCATGCCAGGTGGCCGGGATCACCTACCGGCAGCTCGACTACTGGGCGCGCACTGGACTAGTCGTTCCGTCCATCCGTGGGGCAGCGGGCTCGGGCAGTCAGCGGCTGTATTCGTTCAAGGACATTCTGGTCCTGAAGATCGTGAAGCGACTATTGGACGCGGGCATCTCGCTGCAGAACATCCGCATCGCCGTCGACCATCTGCGCAGCCGCGGCGTTCAGGATCTAGCGGGCATCACGCTGTTCTCCGACGGCACCTCGGTGTACGAGTGCACCTCGCCCGAGGAGGTAGTCGATTTACTGCAGGGTGGGCAGGGCGTCTTCGGAATCGCGGTCAGCGGCGCCATGCGGGAACTGACCGGAGCCATCGCCAACTTCCCGGCCGAGCGTGCCGTGAGCGGCAGCGCCAGCGAGCGGCCGGAGGACGAACTGTCCTTCCGTCGTAAGGCCCGGATGAATCGGAAGACCGGCTAGGGATCGACTCGACGAGTGCCCGTCGCTGTGGCGGCGGGCACTCGTCATCTGTGCCGGAGTGATGAGGGCTACACACCCATCCGGGGTCCGGTGGCGTCATTCGTTGCGCGCGCGGCATAAACTAGCGGTGCGTCGCCGCCGTGCGGGAGAGTTCCGAGCTTCACAAGAGTTCGGGCGCCGAAGGAGCAGCACCTCCCCGTCAATCTCTCAGGCAAAAGGGACCGTACGGGCTTCGACGTCTCTGGAAAGTGGTGATTCCGCACAACGCGGAGATTGCCCGCCCATGGGGAAAGGGGTCCCGGCAACTGCGTCGTGACATCCGAATCTCTCAGGCTCCACGACAGAGGGGGAGGGCCGGTATCCGTCGACCGTCGTTGGTCGACCCCGCCCGACCTTGGGAGCCTGTCGTGACTCGATCATTCGCCGACCGCCACATCGGACCCGACCGGGACGAACTCGCCCGGATTCTGGACGTCGTCGGCGTCGGCTCGCTGGACGAGCTCGCCACCGCGGCACTGCCCGCGAGTATTTTGGACGGCTCCGGACTCGAGGTGCTGCCGCCCGCCGCGACCGAGCACGAGGTGCTCGACGAACTGGCCGCGCTCGCCCATTCGAATACCGTCGCCACCTCGATGATCGGGCTCGGTTACTACGACACGTTGACCCCGCCGGTGCTGGTGCGCAGCCTGCTGGAGAATCCGGCCTGGTACACCGCCTATACGCCCTACCAGCCCGAGATCAGCCAGGGGCGACTCGAGGCACTGCTCAACTTCCAGACGATGGTGTCGGATCTGACGGGGATGGAGGTGGCCAACGCATCCATGCTGGACGAGGCCACCGCCGCTGCCGAGGCGATGACGCTGCTGCGTCGGGCGGGCAAGTCCAAGTCCGCGCGGCTGCTGATCTCCGACGATCTGTTCCCACAGACCAAGACCGTGCTCCACACTCGGGCCGAGCCGCTGGGAATCGAGATCGTCGAGGCGGACCTGTCCAGCGGCGAACTGCCCGATGGTGAGTACTTCGGTGTGCTGGTCCAGGTTCCGGGTGCGTCGGGCCGGATCGTCGACTGGCGGCCGATGATCGAGGCGGCGCACGAGCGGGGCGCGTTGGTCGCGGTCGGCGCGGATCTGCTTGCGCTGACGCTGATCACGCCGCCGGGTGAGCAGGGTGCGGACGTATGCTTCGGCACCACACAGCGTTTCGGTGTGCCGATGGGCTTCGGTGGTCCGCACGCCGGATATCTGTCGGTGCATGCCGGGCATGCGCGTCAGTTGCCCGGGCGACTCGTCGGCGTCTCCGTGGACGCCGATGGCACCAAGGCGTACCGACTCGCATTGCAGACCCGCGAGCAACATATTCGCCGCGAAAAGGCGACCTCCAATATCTGTACGGCACAGGTGCTCTTGGCGATTGTGGCCGCGATGTACGCGAGCTACCACGGACCCGACGGGCTGCGTGAGATCGCCCGGCGCGTGCACCGGCGGACGGCGGCCATCGCGGCCGGACTCGATGGTGCGGTCGTGCACGACAATTACTTCGATACGCTGCTGGTGCGGGTGCCCGGCGGTGCGGAAGCCGTTGTGGCGAAGGCGAAGTCGAGCGGTATCAATCTGCGGTTAGTCGACGCGGATCACGTCGGTGTCGCCTGTGACGAGGCGACGACCGAGACGCATGTCGCCGCCGTGCTCGAATCCTTCGGCACCGCACTGTCTTCTGAGCTGAGCGCGCCTGCGACGGCGTTCTCCATCGAGACCCGCACGTCGGAATTCCTGACCCATCCGGCATTCACCAGCTACCACACCGAAACCGCGATGCTGCGCTACCTGCGGCGGTTGTCCGATAAGGACATCGCCCTCGACCGCAGCATGATTCCGCTGGGCTCCTGCACCATGAAGCTCAACGCGACCGCGGAGATGGAGGCCATCACCTGGCCCGGCTTCGCCCGCGTACATCCGTACGCGCCGGTCGAGGATGCGCCAGGCTTGCTGAAGGTGATCACCGATCTGGAGAACTGGCTGTCGGCGATCACCGGCTACGACTCGGTGAGCCTGCAGCCGAATGCGGGCAGCCAGGGCGAATACGCCGGGTTGGTGGCGATCCGCCGCTACCACCTCGATCGTGGTGACGCGCACCGCGATACCTGCCTCATTCCCTCCAGCGCGCACGGCACCAACGCCGCCTCGGCGACCATGGCCGGTATGCGGGTGGAGGTCGTGAAGTGCCGCGCGAACGGTGACGTGGATCTGGACGATCTGCGCGCCAAGATCGCCGATCACGCGGAGCGGCTGGCCTGCATCATGATCACCTACCCGTCGACGCACGGCGTATACGAGCACGAGGTCGCCGAACTGTGCGCGCTGGTGCACGACGCCGGTGGCCAGGTGTACGTCGACGGTGCGAACCTGAACGCGCTCGTCGGCCTCGCCCGTCCCGGTCGCTTCGGTGGTGACGTCAGCCATCTGAATCTGCACAAGACCTTCTGTATTCCGCACGGCGGCGGCGGTCCCGGTGTCGGGCCGGTCGCGGTTCGTTCGCATCTGGCCGAGTACCTGCCGGGGGATCCACTGGAGTCGGATTCGCACGCGGTGTCGGCGGCCCGCTACGGTTCGGCCTCGATTCTGCCGATCACCTGGGCCTACATCCGGATGATGGGTGCGGATGGTCTGCGCAAGGCAACCCTGACCGCCATCGCGTCGGCGAACTACATCGCCCGACGGGTGAACGAGCACTTCCCGGTGCTCTACACCGGCGAGAATTCGATGGTCGCACACGAGTGCATCCTCGACCTGCGCGATATCACCAAGCAGACCGGTGTCACCGTCGATGATGTGGCAAAGCGCCTGGCGGACTATGGATTCCACGCACCGACCATGAGCTTCCCGGTCGCTGGCACGCTGATGGTGGAGCCCACCGAGAGCGAAAACCTCGCGGAGCTCGACGAATTCATCCTCGCGATGATCGCGATCCGGGCCGAGATCGACCAGGTCGCCGCGGGCGTATGGCCGGTGGAGGACAACCCGCTGCGTGGCGCGCCGCATACTGCGGCCTGTCTGGTCGGGGAGTGGGACCATCCGTACAGCCGCGAGATCGCGGTGTACCCGCAGGGATTGGCTGCCGACCGGGCCAAGGTATGGCCCGCCGTGCGGCGCATCGACGGCGCCTACGGTGACCGCAATCTGGTCTGCTCCTGCCCGCCGCTCGACGCGTACTGACGGCTACCGAGCCGCACCTCGACCCCGTTGTAGGTGCGGCTCGATAACCGCTCTTATTGCGCGGCAACCACTTTGCCGTAGCTGTTGACCAGATCGGGCCAGCCGCCCTCGCTTTGGACGCTGTCCCGCATGGATTCCCAACCCGTGCCATGGTTTTCGAAGCCGGAGTGCACCAGCGTCACCGCGGTACGCTCGGGCGTCACTGCCTCGAACGTGACATCGACGCGGCTGGCGCGATCCGGATTCGTGTCGTGCTGCCAGTCCAGGCCGATCTCCCAGGAGAACGCGAAATGGCGCGGTCGATCCCAGACGAGCACTGTGCCCCAAGGGCATTCGGTGCCATCGGCTTCCCTGCCGAAGCACCGTCCACCCGCACGCGGTTCGATGACCTCTTGCGCGAGCTCGCCCTTGCCGATGTGATGCGCGCGCGGCCACCAACTATCGATTCCAGTGGTGAACACGTCGTAGGCCCGATCGATCGGCGCATCGACGACGAGTTCGACCCGAACTTCCTTATCGCTCAACTGCTGTGTCATGGCTTCTCCTCTCTCGAGGCGTCAGCTGCCTGCCTGTTCACCTCGTCCTGAAAGGCCGACATCGCCGTCGACCAGAACTGCGTGAAGTACACCCGAAGCCCGTCGATCCCCTGCGGATTCAGCCGATACACCCGCCTGGTCCCCACCGCCTGGTCGACCACCAGCCCCGCCTCCTTCAGCACCTTCAGATGCTGAGAAACCGCAGGCCGACTGACCGGCAGCTCATCGGCCAACTCGCCAACCGCACACGGCCCCTTCCCGAGCCGCTCGAAGATCGCCCGCCGCGTGGGATCCCCCAGCGCGTCCAACGCGGCATTTCGGTAAGCCTTCACGAACCGTAAGTTTAGACTTACGGGTAGTCGTTGTCCATGGGTTGGTCGGTTCCGCACGTCTCGGTGCACCGGAGGAAATGATGGCTTCTGCCGGTTTGAAGGGGCTGATCGATTGGGGTTATCAGCTCGGTGGGAGGCTGCCGGGCGAATGGGCAACAGCGCATCCGTTCGGCTTGTCGAAGCAGGTCCGTCACGGATTCATCGGCGGAGTTGTGACGATTCAAGTCCTGACCCGGGCTGCTGCCGGCCAGCCGACGTGGTCCGCTGGGCAGCGCATCCGGACCGCAGCTTGGGGTGGAGATTCGCGCATGCAGACTGCGCGCGAATACGACGTCGGGCTGGATCTCGACACTGTACCGGCATGGCTCGATGATTCTGCGGCGTGCGATTGCGAGGCCGGGATGTCAGCGCGGGATCGCGGGATCGTCGTCTGTAGGACGGTGCAGGTCATCCATGTCGAGGGCATGGTCGTGCCCGACCTGCATCCGGGGATGCCGATGGTTGCGGCGAGTGGTCGGGCGCGTGATGTTGCTGTGGGGCAGCAGGTTCGGCTGGTCTGCGCGGCCGTTCCATCGTTCCAGCCGGAATCTGAGCCGCCCCACAAGGGATTACGCCGGGTCCGGCGCGGCCTCGGGTTCGAGTTCCGGGATCTCGCTGAGGGCTTCGATTCCCAGTTCCGAGCGCGTTGCGTCGATGACGGCGCGCTCATCTTGGACAGTGTTGGCAATTGCCTTGTGCCACAGTGCGCGGATCGCGTTGACGTCGTCCATGGTTGCTTCGTGGTCGAGTTCGACCTTGAGGCGTTGCACGGTGATGCTCTCGGCTGCGGTGAGGGTGCGGAGGAGATCTTCGCAGCGGTGCGGGATCTTGGGGTTCGACAGGACGCGGAGTCGGGTGATGTAGCCGTTGCATGCGGAGATGCTCTGATGTAATTCCTTGCCGAAACTGTCCACCTCCTCGACGGATTCAGCCTTCCAATCGAGGGTGTCCCACAGGGTTTGGCGGACGTCTGCGGCGGAGAGCAGTACCGAGGAGATTGCGGTCAGAACCGATTCGCGTCGCCACTTGTCCTGTTCGCGGCGCTCCGCGGCGGCGTTGGCGTTGTCGATATTACGTTGCGCGGCGGCATTGGTCGTCTCGATATTGCGCTGTGCGGCATCGAGTGTGGTCCGGTTGCGCTCGTCGGCCGCGGTGATCGCGTTGCGGTTCGTCCGGTTGTTGATCAGGACGCCGATGAGCGCCGCGGCCGCGACGATGAGCGAGCTGAGAAGCGGAAGCCAGGAAGTCACCGGGTCATCATTGCATTGCGGGGTGCTCCGCTGTGCCCCGATCGGCCGTCAGATCGCGCCCGCACGCGCAGCGGCCAGTGCGGCATCGGCCGCGCGGAGGGTGTCTTGCGTGGTCACCGGTTCGTGCGTGATGAACAGGCGGTAGTAGATCGGCGCCACGGCGAAGCGAATAACCTCCTCGATATCGACGGTGTCGGGGAGGTCGCCGCGGGCGACCGCGCGGCGAACGACCTCGGCGGACTGCGCGTGCCGGGCTGCGTAGAAGCGCCGGAGGGCTTCGGCCGCGGCGGAATTCTGTACTGCCGCAGCGATAAACGCACTCGCGACGGGTCCCGCGTCGGGGTCGGCGAACCCGGTGCGCACCAGATCGGTTATGCCGCGCAGGTCGTCGTCGAGTGAGCCGGTATCGGGAATCGGCCACGGTTCGCTCTCCGCGAGTTCGAGGGCGTCGGCGATGAGTCCCTCGGGGCTGCCCCAGCGGCGGTACACGGTGGTCTTGTGCACACCGGAGCGTTGCGCGACGTTATCGACGGTCAGGCCCTGATAGCCGCGCAAGGTCAGCTCGGCCAGGGTGGCCTGGCGCACTGCGTCACGGACGCGGGCGCTGCGTCCGCCGGGGCGTTTCTGCGTCTCCAAAGACAACTCCTGTTGCATTAGTTAGGTCGGCTTGTTAGCTTAAAGCTACACAAGTAGCGATTGGAGAGCCATCTGACCACCCAACTGACCCTGCGGGACATGTCGAAGTCCTACCGACACCGAGTCGTGCTCGAATGCGTCACGTTGTCCATCCGGCCCGGTGAGCGGGCAGGCATAGTCGGCGAAAACGGCTGCGGCAAGTCGACTTTGCTGCGGATCCTGGCAGGTATCGAGAGCTTCGATGACGGTGAGCGCACGGTGCGTGCGGCCGGCGGCATCGGACATTTGGCGCAAACGGTGCCCGGCCGCACTGTTGGCGAGGCCATCGATCTCGCGTTGGCCGAGTTGCGTGAGCTGGAGCGGCGGCTGCAACGGGCAGCGGAGGCCGAGGATATGGCCGCATACGGCGAGTTGCTCACGGCGTTCGAGGCGCGCGGCGGGTACGACGCCGACACCCGAGTCGACAAGTCGATGCACGGTCTCGGACTGGCGCACATCGAGCGCGAGCGTCCGTTGCCGAGTTTGTCGGGTGGTGAGCAGGCCCGGCTCGGGCTGGCCTGTCTGCTAGCTGCCTCGCCCGAGGTGTTGCTGCTGGACGAGCCGACCAATCACCTGGATGCGGCGGCCATGATCTGGCTGGAGGAGCGGTTGCGGACACATTCGGGGACGGTGGTTGTGGTTTCCCATGACCGGACGTTCCTGGATCGGGTGGCGACCGCGATCGTGGAGGTCGAGGACGGCGGAATCACCCGATTCGGTGGCGGCTACAGCGGTTTCCTCGCTGAGAAGGCCGCAGCGCGGGCACGCTGGGAGCAGGCGTACGCCGAATTTCAGGACGAGATCGCGCGACTCGAGGAGTTCGCGAGCACGACGGCGCATCGGGTCGCGGCGGGGCGGGCGATGAAGGACAACAACAAGATGGCCTACGACCGCAATGCCGGTCGGGTGCAAAATTCGGTCGCTTCGCGGGTTCGGCAGACAGCGGAACGGCTGCGCAGGCTCCGGGCGGATCCGGTGCGGCGGCCGCCGGAGCCGTTGCGGTTTCGCGGAAGGTTCGGGCCGGGACGGGCAGCATCGTTCGAGCTCGGTGCCCTGACGCTCGGTCCGCGGGATCGGGTGCTGATCCACGGGCCGAACGGTGCTGGCAAATCGACGCTGTTGGACAAGATCTACGACAGTGCACGTGGACGTGTCGGATATCTGCGCCAGGACGTGGTTTTCGACCCGGAGTCGACGGTGGCCGAGACCTATGGGCACGGGCGGGAGGCGCTGATGTCGACCGGGTTGTTCCATCGGGACGTGCTCGATGTCGCGGTGGGTGCACTATCGGAGGGGCAGCGGCGCAGGCTGGCGCTGGCCGAACTGTTGGCGGGGGAGTACGACCTGCTGCTGCTCGACGAGCCGACCAACCACCTGTCGCTGACGTTGGTCGAGGAACTGGAAGCCGCGCTGCGCGATTACGCCGGAGCGCTGGTCATCGTGACGCACGATCGGGCGCTGCGGGCCCGGTTCAAGGGAATGCAGATCGGAGTGGACGAGATTGATTGAGCTTTCCGGCGCGCCCTACGGGCTGACGACCGGCCCGGATGGTGCAGTTTGGTTCACGTTGGTATCGAAGGGTGCGATCGGGCGTTGTGCCGCGGGCGAAGTCGAGACCATCCAGCTCGACCCGGCCGACGGACAGCCGACCGTGATCGTTGCGGGACCGGATGATGCCCTGTGGCTCACGGAGTTTCGTGGCAATCGGATCGGACGGATCACGCCGACCGGCGAAACCAGCGCATTCGAAGCGGATTCGCCGTACGGCATCACCACCGGCCCGGATGGCGCGATGTGGTACACGGAATTGCAGGCGAACCGGATCGGCCGCCGCGCCATGAACGGCGAGGTGAGGACCTACCCGGTCGAAGGCATGCCCTCCATGATCACCTCCGGCCCGGACGCAGCCCTGTGGTTCACCTTGAACCAGGGCAATGCGATCGGTCGGATCACCATCGCGGGCACCCGCACCGTCCACCCGCTGCCCACCGAAGGCGCTATGCCCGTTGGTATTACAGCCGGTCCCGACGGCGCCCTCTGGTTCGTGGAGATCGCCGCGGGTCAAATCGGCCGGATCACGCCCGACGGCAAGATCGACGAGTACCCCCTACCCGACCGTACGGCCCGACCACACGCCATCATCACCGGACCCGATGGCGCCCTGTGGTTTACCGAATGGGCGGCCAACCGCCTCGGGCGGATCACCACGACCGGTGAGATCACCGAGCAGGAGCTCCCGGGTGCCGAGCCGCACGGACTCACCGTGGGGCCAGACGGCGCGATCTGGGTGGCAATGGAATCCGGTGCACTGGTGCGGGTGCGGACCAGTTGAGCCCTCACGGCGTCGTCAGTGCGTGGACCATCGCGGTCCCGAAGCTGATGTCGTCCGAGGTCGCGAGGCGGGTGTAGGTGCCTCCGGTGCGTTGGGCGGCGGTTTGCAGGGTTTCGGTCCCGCTGCCGCCGATGACGATCACATCGAGGCGGACCGGGTGGGCGGGGTCGATGGCTGCGGTCAGGTCGGTGAGCAGTTTGGCTCCGGTGGTGGTGGAGTCGTCGTCGGGGCCGTCGGTGATCAGCAGGACCGAATTCGTGCGCCCGGCGGTGTACCCCTGGACGGCGGCGCGGTAGGCAGCCAGCAGTGCCGGGTAGGCCTGGTCGGTGCGAGAATCGGTGGGCTTCACCGTATCCAGAGCCGTATCGAGTGCGGTGCGCTGTTCGGTGCTCAAGGCCGCGGTGTGGGTTTGGATCTTGTACGGCTTGGTCCCGTCGAGATCCTTGCCGAAGGTCCAGATGCCGAGCCCGAAGTCCGGCGGCATCACGTTCATCGTAGAGCGAAGGGCGCCAAGGACATTCGAGAGCCGGGTAGCGGATCCGTCGGTATTGCCCATCGAGGACGAGACATCGAGCAGCACCGTAGCCTGCACTCCGAGAACAGGATTGGCGAGGGTGGTGCGCACCTTGTCCAGTGCGGTCCGCGACGGCGCGGGTGCGGCGGCTGCCGGTGCGGGGGCGAATCCGGCAGCGGTGAATGCCGCGGACTGTTGGGGCGCGCGCAGGTAGTCGGCGAAGATCGACGCGATCAGATTCTGCGTCTTGTCCACCCAGGCTCCCGACATCAGCGCGGCCGGGTGATCGGCGACCGGTGCGGTCCCCGCGGGCCGGAACTCGGATGTACCGCCGAGTGCTTTCAATTGCTGCTCAGTTGCGGCCACCGCATGGATGGTTGAACTCGCGCCACCGAGAACGGCCAGTGCGGCAGCGGTATCCGCCGCCTGCGGCGCCTTGGCGGCAAGCCCGGAGATCGCGGCGACAACCTGACCGGATTGCGCGACCTCGTCGCTGAGCGGATCGGTGCCCGACACCGCGGAGCCGACCGCGGCCGCAGCGGCAACTGTCGCGTCACCGGATGGCAGCGCCATCCGCAGTCCGCCCCAGCCCGAGAGGCCCAGCTCGTCGAGCGAACCCTGTTGTAGTCGTGGCAGATCCGCCCAAGTGATCTTGGCCTGTTCGAGTGCGTTGCGCAGTTCCTCGGGAACGGCGACCACGATCGAACTCAGCGCGACGGGCGCCGGAGTGCCCTCGATAAGGCCGGGCACGCGCATGGATTCGATGGAGCGCATCGAATCGGCGACCCATAGCCCAGGCTGCGGCCCGAGCGCGCCGTTCCACGACGTGCCAGCCGTGAATCCCTCGACGATCGCCGCGGACGGCCGGGCGGTAACCACCACCTTCGCGCAGTGATCGCGCACCTTCGGGTTGGTCGCGTTGTATCCCTCGGCCGCGGCGCGCACCGGGTCGGCGATTTCTGGATCGACGGTGACGAACAGTGTCGACGGCCCGTCCTTGCACTCGGCCGCGGCCGACTTGTCGCGATTCGCCGCGCGATCGCTGAGTTGCAGGAATGCGAAGACCGCCGCGACGAGCAGCAAAACGGCAATCACTGCGATAACCGGACCTTTGCTGACGCCCCGGGACCTGGTTCCGCTGCGATGTGTGCCCACGACCTTCAGTGTATGTTCACGCCAGATTTGCCGTACCGGTGCGCCCGGTGCGGCGCACCGGCACGGCGTGGCGGGGCCATGGCAACTAGGGCCGGATCATCCGTCCGCGATCGAACTCGTGTCCGCCCCACACCCCGGACTGTCCGGTGCGCCCGGCGAATTCACCGCAGGCATCCCGAATCGGACAGCTCGCGCAGACCCCGCGCGCGTATGCGAAGTCCTGCGACGGGTACGGGAACCACGCCTCGTGGTTCGGGTCGCCGCGGCAGGCCGCCCGATGCCACTCCCGAGAATCCGAGAGCGGGAGCAGGTCGGTCAGATCGACAACCGCGTCGATCTCCAATTCGACGGTCATTTCGAGCCTTCTCCTTTCGCTCTCGGCTCAGGTGGCGGCCAACTGCTTCCAGATCCGCTGCTGGCGCGCGGCCATATCGTTGGGCGCCTTGGGTTCCCACAGCAACCGCATGCCCGCCTCCTCCGGTGTGCGGTCGGCCTTGGCCGAGTTGCACGGCGCGCAGGCGGCGATCAAGTTGTTCCAGGTGTTCGGACCACCCCGGCTGCGCGGCCGGATGTGGTCGACGGTGCGTGCCCGGGACGCGCAGTACCCGCACCGGTGGCTGTCCCGGCGCAGGACACCGGCCAGGGTCGCGCGGCTGCCGTCGTGTACCCGCGTCACGTGGTCGAGGTACACATACCGCAGCAACCGGATCGTCTCCGGCAGCGCGAGCTCGAGGTGCTTGGACCGAATCGGGAGATGCGGCTCGCGATCCGCGATCGATTCCGCGGCGCCGCCCATGAGCAGCACGACGGCCCGTTCGGCGCTGATCTCGGTGAGCGCCTCGTAGCTGGCGTTGAGCACCAGTACTCGGGTGTGTATCCAGTTGTCGACAGTCAACACCACCGAATCGGTGGCACGGTGGAACGTCATGGGAATCACCATGTTTCGGGAGAGCGAGCGAATCGGAGAAGGCGGCGGTCGGTCAGTTGCCGGCCGGGAGGCGGCGGGTTACCTGCTCGACGTGCGCGTCACACCGACGCTGGCTCGATACGACAATGGTCACGGCCGCCTCCTCCTTTCCGAAGCTCTTCGATCACCGCGGTATCCGGTGATCATCATCGAAATCCATGGTGGCACAGCGGGCCCACCGCTGGCGACGGGTTTTTCAGGCCAGGCCGACCAGCCACTGCCGCAGCCACGAGGTGGCGGTCGCCCCGCTGGAATCCACGACGTAGACGGGGTAGTTCTGGTGCACGAACGAGTGATAGAAACGCTCGAATTCCTGTTTGCGCTCGTTCATCTCCGGATCGGCGAGCTGGTTCTGGATGAGCGGGACCACCCCGGTCGCCGTCAGGTCGTCGATGATTGCGAACGCCTCCTGCTGATAGCGCCACAGCTGCGCCGGATCGGGGTCGGAGGCCTGGGCCAGGAATCCGGCGAATCGGGTGGCGAAGTCGGTGGGCGGCGCGGCGCAGTAGAGGTCACCGACGGCACAGATGGTCCTGGTCTGCTGGCTGAGGAGGCCGAAGCCGCCGATGCGCGGGCCGCCCGCACCGGCCCCCTGCACCGGCGGACCGACGAGTGCATCGGTGGGGGAGCGGCGCGGATCGGAGATGAGGCCGACCGCGGCAATGCGCTCGGGCGGGACCGGACTCGACCCGGTGCCGATTTCGGCGGCGAGATCGCCTGCCGCGTCGGCGCCCTGGCTGTACCCGATCAATGCGATCTTCGTCGCGTCGCATTGCTGGGCCATCGTCATGACGAGGCCGCGGGCATTATCGATGGCCTGTTTCTTCGAGCGCCCGTAAACATCGGTCTCCCAGGGGAATGCGGTCGCCGCGTAGGTCACATAGTCGGTGCGAGTATTCGTCGGCAGGTTATCGGTGACGCTCGCGAGCATGCCCTCGCTGGGGTTGGCATCGGAGGTCTCCCATGTGCCGGGTATCGCCACGACGTAGAGGTCGGGGCATTCGGGCGCGGCCGGGGCCGTGGCCGCACCCGCACCCGCACCCGCACCGCCGATGGCGCCCGCCGCACCCACCATGACTGTTCCCGCCACGGCGCCGATCATCTTGCGCATGAGCATGGTCCACACCTCGGTGTTGCTGGGTCCGAAGCGGCCAAGGGCCGTACGCGAACGCCTGCCGTCGCGTCGGAGACAACCGTACGGTCTGAGCAGGGGTAATGCGAGAACATGCCATCACAAAGGACGGGCGTTTTTCGCCGATCGCGCCGATGCTGGATGTTTGCCCGCTGTGGCGGCGAGCTTCGCGCCGGGTATTTCCCGGGAGATGAAGGAGCCGCGGGCGAGGGTGCGCGGCTCCTTCATCGTGGACTAGGCGGCGTCGGTCGCCGAGTCCACGATTGTGGCGGTGACAGACACCGAATGATCCCTCCCGCGCATCATCGTATGAGCATCCATTGAACCCCCTCGGCGGGCGTTCGTCCCGTGTTCGGGTATTCCGGACGAGCGAGCCGAGTCAGCCGATCGGCGAGTGGCCGAGCAACACCCGCCCGGTGAACCGGGTCTGCTTGGCCCGTGGCAGCGGGTGGAACAGGCAGCCGTGGATATCGCGGTACCACATCTCCAGCTCACAGGTGCGCGAAAAGCCAGCGCCACCAACGGTTTCGATGGCCAACCGGACGGTGTCGACGAGTGTGTCGGCGGCAACGGTCTTGCGGCTGAGGGTGCGCGCGCCGTAGGCGTCGGTATTGTCGAACCGCAGATTATCCGAATCGGTAAACATGGCGGCGATCAGATCGGCGGCGATGGTGTGCGCGTTCATCATTTCGCCGGCGAGTTGGAAGGTGTGCGGTTCGGTCCGATCGGCCACGAGTGCTGCGGTCAATTCGATCGCGGCATCGGCGATGCCGAGATAGGCCGCCAGTACCAGTGGCAGGGCCGCGCCGATCACCACGTTCAGCACCGGGGGCCACACGTCGGCCGGGCGGGTCAGCGAGATCGCGGCATCGGGGACGAAGACATCCTCGAAGACCACCGTGTGCGATCCGGTGGCCCGCAAACCGATAGTGTCCCAAGTCTTTTCGATGTGCACGCCATCGGTGTCCAGTGGTATCGCAAAGTGCAGCACCTGCGGTCCCCCCGGTGCGTCACCGCGACGCACGCTGGTCACCACCACATTGCCGACCTCGCAGCCGCTGGCGGGCGCCTTGCGCGCGCTCACCCGGAAGCCGCCATCGACTCGTTCGGCCCGGCCGTTGGATTCGACCCAGTCCGAGGCGCCGGTGCTGACCAGGATCGCGCCCGCGGCGACCTTGCCGAACACCGCCGAGGCGTCGATACCGTGGTTGTGCCGCCAGACCTGCGCGGCCACCAGATGGGTGTGCATCGCGAAGGCGACGGCGGTGGACGGGTCGTGGCGGCCGAGTTCGCGCAGAATCTCGCCCATTTCACGGTGCGATGCGCCGCCGCCGCCGAATTCGGTCGGCACGAGCGCGGCGGAGAGTCCGGTGGCGCGCAGCAGGTCGAAGGCGTCGGCGGAGATGTCCCCGGTACGGTCGCGCCGGGCGACATCGGCGCGCAGGGTTTCCCCCACCCGGCGCGTCCGGGTGATCCAGTCGGTAGTGGTGTCGGTGATGTCATCAGTAATAGTCGTCATGTTTCGAAGTTAGGAACGGCCGCGATAACCGAATAGTCCAGAAAGTGGACTCTCCCGGTCCAGAAAATGGACCTCGGATCGCGAGGTGAGCATGACGAGCACGACCGCAGGCTACGGCCAGTACTGTCCGATCTCCCGTGCGCTCGATGTGCTCGGCGAGCGCTGGTCGCTGCTCATCCTGCGCGATCTGCTCATCGGCACGAGCCGCTTCAATGATCTGGCCCGCGGTCTGCCCGGGCTGTCGCGCAGCCTGCTCGCCAAGCGGCTGCGCCACTTCGAGCGGGCCGGACTGATCGACAAGGTCGGGACCGAATACCTGCTCACCGCGGCCGGTCAGGAACTGGAACCGATCCTCTTCGGCCTGGGCGAATGGGGTGCACGCTGGACCTTCGGCGAACCGCAGCCCGAGGAGTTGGATGCGGGTCTGCTGGTGTGGTGGATGCACTCCCGGCTGGATACGTCCTCGTTCCCGGGTAAGCGACATGTGCTGTGCGTACGCTTCACCGATGACTTCCGTCGTTACTGGATCGTGATCGAATCCGGCATCGCCTCGGTATGTGATGCCGATCCCGGCTATCCGATCGACGTCACCATCAACTCCGATATCGATTCGCTGTACCAGGTTTGGCTGGGCCGCATCCCGCTGTCGCATGCAATGCGAACGGGTCGAGTGGAATTCCATGGGCCGTCTGCGCTCACCCGCCGCATGCCGTCGGTGCTGCGGCTGAGTCCCGTTGCGGGATACTCGGATCCGTCCGCAGTCCGGGACCCGGTGACCCGCGCGTCCTGAGCCGGCCGCGCTGTCCGTCGCGCCGTCGATATGTCGCGTTGTCCGCCCCCGTGCGCAGTCCGGGACCCGGCGACCCGTGCCTCTCGAGGCAGCCGCGCCCGTGGCGCCGTCGCGTTGTCCGCCGCCGTGCTGCCGACCGTTCGCCGTCGGGGCCGTGGCCACCCTCGCCCCTCGAGGCTGCCGTGCTGCCCGCCTCGCCGCTGCTTCTTCCGCCGTCGCGCCGTCGCCCTGTCGATCCGTCGCGGCGTGGAGCGGTCGCGCTGTCCGCCGCCGCGTTGCCCGCCCGACGTGGAGCCGCTGACGAGCCGAGTGCCGCACCCGTTGAACTCGAGCTTTGTCGGTGCCTACAGCGAGCACGGCGGCCACAGAGGGGCGGCGTAATGGGGCTCTGATCGAATCGCGGTGCCGTCGCCGTCATCGGTGAGGTTTGGTGGGATCTTCAGGACTGTTGGTAGATGTAGTAGCGGTAGACGCCGTCTTCGCGATCGGCCCACAGCGGGCATTCGTCGTCGGCGATGCCTTCCCACGCCAACGCTAGACCGGCGTCGTGTTCGGCGGCTGTCTTCGCGTCGTCCAATGTTGTTCGGGTGGTGAGGGTCTCGTCTTCGGTGCCGCAGAACTCGCAGCTGTGCACCTTTCGCACCTCGTAGACATTCACTCGATCACCTCCGGATAGTTCAGGGTATGCCGCCCGCTCGATCGTATTGCGGTACTTCTCGCGCTCTGGTTGTGGTGCGTGGCGATAACGCGCGGCGGCGGCAGCCGATAAACAGCTCGACAAGCTCGTCCGGCCGGGGGGTCGTGCGTGTCGATCGGAGATATCCATCGGGGCATCGCGCCGAATACTGTTGTGGCGCTGCTTCAAACCGACAGCACAAGGAAGTTTTCCATGTCGAAACGGACAGCATCGAAAGCGATTCGGCGGTACATCCCGCTGCTCACCTGCGGCGTGCTCGCAGTCGTCGGATGCGCCAGCGAGCCCGCCGGCGATCATCCACCGACGTCGGCAACGACCCGGTCTACGAGCAGCGGACCGGAAAACGCCCAGCCGTCGACCGGCCAGCCGTCGACCGGCGGTCCGACGGCGACGCAACCAACGACCGGTGGGCCTTCGAGCGGCGAGCCGACGACAGGCCAGCAGGTCGCACCGCCCTGCGTCGACGGCCAGGTCCTCCTGGGCGCGGATCCGATGTCGCCGGGGCTCGGCCACCGTGGCGTCCGCTTGCACTTCGGGATCCCCACGGCCAGCGGCCCGTGCACGCTCACCGGATACCCCGGCGTCGATACCGGCGCGGGCGGGCCGCTGGTGCACGCGACCCGAACCCCGCGTGGCTATCTAGGCGGCCTCCCGAGCGGCGTCGACACCCCGCCCACCGTCGTGCTGGATCGTGATCACAACGCGGAAGCAGTCGTGGAGGGCGTGGCGTTCGACGCCGCGGGAAACCCGTGCCCGACCTACACCGATCTGCAGGTCACTCCGCCGAACACCACCGCAACAGCCCGGCTGGTGACCTCGATCGACACCTGCGAACTGCAGGTCCACCCGGTCACCGAGCCGACCGCCTGAGTGATCTACAAATTGCCGACGATGTGTTCGAGGCGTCGCGCGACGAGTTCGCGCGCCTGCTCGCGCAGGGCGGGGCGGTAGCCGCTGGGGTACACCGGGTCGCCGGGGGTGTAGTCCTTCAGGACTTCCTTGGCGAGGGTGATCTTGTGGACCTCGGTGGGGCCGTCGGCGATCGCCATGACCTCGGCGTAGTTCATCATGTCGACGAAGGGCAGGTCCTGGCTGACGCCGATGGCGCCGTGCAGGTGGAGGGCGCGCTGGGCGATATCGTGCATCACCTTCGGCATCGCGACCTTGATGGCGGCGATGTCCTTGCGCACCTTCAAATAGTCCTGTTCCTTATCGATACGCCAAGCGGTACGCAGCACGAGCAGGCGGAACTGTTCCATCTCGATCCAGCTGTCTGCGATGCGTTCCTGGGTCATCTGCAGTCCCGCGAGCGGGCCCTTGCGCATCGGCCGCGAGACGGCGCGCTCGGCCATCATGTCGAAGGCCCTGCGTACCAACGCGACTGTGCGCATGGCGTGGTGTACCCGACCGCCACCGAGGCGGGTCTGTGCCACGATGAAGCCCATACCCTCCTGGCCGAGCAGATGGTCGGCGGGCACCCGGACATCGGTGAAGCGCAGGTGGCCCTCGTGTTCACTGAACCCGTGCACGTGAAAGTTCTTGACGATCTCCAGGCCGGGAGTGTCGGCGGGCACGATGAACATCGACATGCCCTGGTACGGACTGACATCCGGATCGGTGACCACCATGACGATGTGGAAGCTGGCGAACTGCGCGTTCGAGTTGAACCACTTCTCGCCGTTGATGACCCAGGTGTCGCCGTCGCGCACCGCGCGGGTCTTGAACAGCGTCGGATCCGAGCCGCCGGTCGGTTCGGTCATCACATAACAGGAGCCGATCTCACCGGCGAGCAGTGGCTCCAGGTACTCGGCCTTCTGTTCCGGCGTGCCGTAGTGCGCGAGGATCTCGGCGTTACCGGAATCCGGTGCCTGGCAACCGAATACCGACGGCGCCCAGACCGATGTGCCCAGCACCTCGTTGAGCAGTCCGAGCTTAAGCTGCCCATAACCGGGGCCGCCGAGTTCGGGCCCGAGATGGCAGGCCCACAGCCCCTGCTCCTTCACTTTTTCCTTCAGCGGGCGCATGAGCGCCATCGCCTCGGTGTTGGTGCGGTCGTAGGGATTCGGGTAGAGCAGGTCGAGTGGCTCCACTTCGGTGCGGACGAACTCGGCCGCCCAGTCGAGCTTGCGCTGATATTCCGGATCGGTTTCGAAATCCCAAGCCATGGTCAGCCTTTCGTTGTCGTTGTGACAATGCCATCGAGAACGGTGGATGCGAGGATGTCGGCGATTTCCCCGGGGGAATGGCCGCCGTGCGGGCGATACCAGAAGATCACCATGTTGAGCATGCCGAGCACGCTGTTGGTGACCACGTGGTCGTTCGTGCGCAGCAGGCCCGTTGCGTGACCAGCGTCGATGACGCGTTGCCAGCACTCCTGCACCTCGTCGCGCATCTCCTGCAACTCCTCGCCGCGGTCACCGGTCAGCGCGGTCACATCGCGCAATTGGATGGCGACCTCGCGGCGGTGCTCGATGATCAGGCCGACGTGACTGTGGATCAGCCTGCGCAGCTTGCCGATCGGGTCATCGGTGCCGCGCGCGATCCGCTGCGCGTCGGTGAGCATCAGCTGGATGTAATCGCGCAGGATCTGCCAGAGGAGTTCTTCCTTGGACCCGATGTGGTAGTACAGCGCACCCCGCTGCACCCCGGCCCGGTCACCGATTTCGGCGACGCCGGTGCCGTGGAACCCCTTCTCCGCGAACAGTTCCACTGCGGCCGCGACGATCCGCCCCCGTGTCGCCTCGGCTGTGGTCTCCGCGGCAGGTGGACGTCCGCGGCGGCGCGGCGAACCGATCTCGGGCGCACCCGTCGCCCGGCCACCACCCCCCAACGAATCGCTGCGCGAGGCTCTCATCGTTGGGGATCCAGGACGACTTTGGACACCCCGTCGGCTCGATCGGCGAACATGCGGTAGGCGTGTGCACCGTCCGACATCGGGAACCGATGTGTGACAACGGCTTCGGGCCGCAGTCGGCCAGCCCCGGTGAGCCGGAGCAGCGCGGGCAGCTCGTATTGGATCGAGCACAGTCCGATATGGAATTCGAGTTCTTTGACCTGCGCCAGCTGCATATGGAACGGGAAGGCGCGATTATGGCTGACGCCGATCACACTCACTCGCCCACGATGTCCGACAGCGCTGATGGCCAGCTTGATGGTCTCATCCGCACCGACCGCTTCGATCGCGACATCCGCGCCACCGCTCAGCAATTCGCGAATGACGGTCTTGGGCTCGTCGGATTCGACCACCTCGGCACCCAATTCGACGGCGCGCTTGCGACGTTCGGGCACCAGATCCACCCCGAGCACCCGCGACGCACCCATCGCGAACGCCGACTGCACGGCCATCAGTCCGACCGGGCCGAGTCCGATCACCACCACCGTCTCACCGGGCGCGATGCGGGCGCGGCGCGCGCCGTACCAGGCGGTCGGCGCATTGTCGGTGAGCACGATCGCGGCCTCGTCGCTGACTGTGTCGGCCAGCCGCACCAGGTTCCCCTCGGCGTGCGGGACCGCGAGAAATTCGGCCTGTGCACCTGCGAGCGATCCGCCGAGGCCGTAGCAGGCGTCGACCGGCAGCGGATGCCGTTCACAGGCCGCCACGATGCCGACCTTGCATTTCGCACAGCGATTGCAGCCGACCGAGGCGGACACCAGCACTCGATCACCGGGAGCGAATCCCTGGACGTCCGAACCCGATTCGACGATCTCACCGACCGCCTCGTGCCCGACGCTGTAGCCGGTGCCGCTGGTGAAGCCGTGCCCGGCATAGATGTGCAGATCACTACCGCAGATCCCGGCCGCCGTCACCCGGACGATTGCCCCGTCCCGACCGGGCAGTACCGGATCGGGTACGTCGGTGAACGAGATCTGTTGCGGGCCAGCGTAAGTCAGTGCTTTCATCGCCAGCCTCCGTCCAGGGCCAGGGTGGCGCCGGTGCAATAGGCCGAGGCGTCCGTCGCGAAGAACAGTGCCGCGCCGACGATCTCCTCCGGCTGCCCGACCCGCCCCAGCGCCATATGTCGGGACAGTTCCGCCCGCAATTCATCGGGCCACGCCTTGGCGATATCCGTGGCGAACGGACCGCACTGAATCGTATTGACCCGCACCGTCGGCCCGAAGCTCTGCGCGAGGCCGCCGGTGAGATTGGACAATCCGGCCTTGGCGGCCGCATAGGGGACCGCGAGCGGTTCCGGTCGCGCCGCCTCGATCGAGGAGATATTGATGATCGAGCCGCCACCGGCGGCCGCCATCCGGGTGCCGATCAAGGTCGACAGTCGGAACGGGCCCTTGAGGTTGACCGCGATCACCTTGTCGAACATCGCCTCGCTGACCTGATCCAAGCTCGGATACAGCAGCGACATCCCGGCATTGTTGACCAGCACGTCGACCCGGCCGAACTCCGCATATGCCGCCTCGGCCAGCGCATCGCACTGCGCCCACTCGCTGACATTGCATGCCACCGGCAACGCCCGCCGTCCGTGTGTGTTCTTCACCTCATCGGCGAGTTCGACGCACCCGTCGAGTTTGCGGCTGGCGATCACTACATCCGCCCCGGCGGCGGCGAAGGCCAGCACCATCTCTCGGCCCAGGCCCCGGCTACCGCCGGTAACCAGCACGACCTTGTCCGCCAACGACTGTTCCGGCAATGCCACCTTGCGCTCCATTGATCCCGATGCGGAGAAATGTTCCAGTCAGTACATTAATTCGGCGGACCGATACAATCAAGGGGTCCGGGCGATCCCCGCAAGACATCCATCGCGACTCGCTGACGAACCGGCATCCGAGGTTCGGTGTGGCGGCAGACAAAAGCGCCGCGCGGCAATCGACCCGACGCACCGTCACATCACTACCGACGGGTAACATTGGTTGCGATTTTTCCCACCCGGCTTTCTCAAAAGTGAGGCAGTAGATGACAGAGCGGATTCAGGTCGGCGGGCTCCAGGTGGCCAGCGTTCTCCACGAGTTCATCGAGAACGAGGCGCTCCCCGGAACCGGCGTAGATTCCGCCGCGTTCTGGGCCGGAGCCGAGCAGGTCATCAATGACCTCGCCCCGCGCAACCGCGCCCTGCTGGCCGAACGCGACGAAATTCAGGGCAAGCTCGACGCCTGGCACGCCGAGCACCCCGGCGCGAACTATGACAAGGCCGCCTACAAGAGCTTCCTGGGCGACATCGGCTACCTGCGCGCGGAACCGGCCGACTTCACGATCGCTACCCAGAATGTGGACGCCGAAATCGCCACCACCGCGGGCCCGCAGCTGGTCGTGCCGGTGATGAACGCCCGTTTCGCGATCAATGCCGCGAACGCGCGCTGGGGTTCGCTGTACGACGCGCTCTACGGCACCGATGCCATCTCCGAGGCGGACGGCGGCGAGAAGGGCACCGGCTACAACCCGGTCCGCGGCGCCCGCGTGATCGAATTCGCGCGCACGTTCCTCGATACCGCGGCCCCGCTGGCCAACGGCTCGCACCTGGCCTCGACGCACTACGCGATCGATGGCGGCAAGCTTGCCGTCACGCTGAGCAACGACCAGGTCACCACCCTGGCCGCCGACGGTGCGGAACTGGTCGGCTACCTGGGCGATCCGGCCTCGCCGAGCTCGATTCTGTTGAAGCACAACGGTTTGCACGTCGATATCCAGATCGACGCCGCCTCGCCGATCGGCAAGACCGATCCAGCGGGTGTCAAGGATGTGGTGCTGGAGTCCGCGGTCACCACGATCATGGACTTCGAGGATTCGGTCGCGGCGGTGGACGCCGAGGACAAGGTGCTCTGCTACCACAACTGGCTCGGCCTGATGAAGGGCGAGTTGGCGGAGAAGGTGACCAAGGGTGATAAGACCTTCACCCGCACCATGAACCCGGACCGTGTCTACACCGCGGTCGGCGGCGGCGAACTGGTGCTGC
This sequence comes from Nocardia sp. CA-107356, assembly GCF_050946365.1. Taxonomy (NCBI): domain Bacteria; kingdom Bacillati; phylum Actinomycetota; class Actinomycetes; order Mycobacteriales; family Nocardiaceae; genus Nocardia; species Nocardia sp. CA-107356. Next base: position 4,154,114 of record NZ_CP191992.1, read on the forward strand.
ACGGCCGTTCGCTGCTGTTCGTGCGCAACGTCGGTCATCTGATGACCTCCGACGCGATCATCGATGCCGAGGGCAATGAGGTGCCAGAGGGCATCATGGACGGCCTGATCACCTCGCTGATCGCCAAGCACAGCCTGCTCGGTGATACCGAGCTGAAGAACAGCCGCACCGGTTCGGTCTACATCGTGAAGCCGAAGATGCACGGCCCGGACGAGGTCGCCTTCACCAATGAGCTGTTCGGCCGGATCGAGGATGTGCTCGGTCTGACCCGCAACACCCTCAAGGTCGGCATCATGGACGAGGAGCGCCGCACCACGGTCAACCTGAAGGCGTGTATCCATGCCGCATCCGAGCGCGTGGTGTTCATCAACACCGGCTTCCTGGACCGCACCGGCGACGAGATCCACACCTCCATGGAGGCCGGGCCGATGGTCCGCAAGGCCGAGATGAAGACCCAGCAGTGGATCCTGTCCTACGAGGATTGGAACGTCGACACGGGTCTGGCCACCGGCCTGCCCGGCAAGGCGCAGATCGGTAAGGGCATGTGGGCCATGCCGGATCTGATGCACGACATGCTCGAGCAGAAGATCGGCCACCCGCGTGCGGGCGCCAATACCGCGTGGGTGCCTTCGCCGACCGCCGCCACCCTGCACGCGACGCACTACCACCAGGTCGACGTGTTCGAGCGGCAGCAGGAGATCAGCGCCGATGGCCGTCGCGCCACCGTCGACCAGATCCTGGAGATCCCGCTCGCGGCGAACCCGAACTGGACCGCCGAGGAGAAGCAGCAGGAGCTGGACAACAACTCCCAGGGCATTCTCGGCTACGTGGTGCGCTGGATCGACCATGGCGTCGGCTGCTCCAAGGTGCCCGATATCCGCGATATCGGTCTCATGGAAGACCGTGCAACCCTGCGCATTTCGAGCCAGCTGATGGCGAACTGGCTGCGCCACGGCGTGGTCACCGCCGATGAGGTGGTGGCCAGCCTGCAGCGGATGGCGCCGGTGGTCGACAAGCAGAACGCGGGCGACCCGAACTACCGGCCGATGGCGCCGGACTTCGCGAGCAGCGTCGCGTTCCAGGCCGCGAAGGAACTGGTGCTCGAAGGTACCAAGCAGCCCAATGGCTACACCGAGCCGATCCTGCACCGGCGTCGTCGGGAGGCCAAGGCGCTCGCCTGCGTCTAAGGGCGTTGTGTGTCTGAGGAACTCGTGAATCCCCCGCCCGGTAGCCTCTTGCCGGGCGGGGGATTCCTTTACCACAGGGCGGCCATCGGCGAGGTGGATGACCGGTTTCGGCCTATGTAACGATCCGTTACCCTGGGCGCTGCATGGGATAGTCGGATGTGAGGAAGTTCTATGGGAAGCGTTGTCCTTGATGTGTTCGCCCTGCTCGCCAATCGCGCGGCACAGTTCTGGAATTGGATGGCTACCGGCTCGGCCGGTTTCCCGCCGCTGTAATCGACGAGCGGAACATCTTGTGCGACAAACCCCCGGTCATGGCTCCACGTAGGATGCCGTGGCCGGGGGTTTTCCTCCGCCCGGCGATATCTCCTCCGGCCCGCGCCGATTCCCTTCGGGGATAGGGCCCGCCGACGTATCTTCTTGACATGAACAGCGGCCGCCCCCGACCGACACCGCTCTGGTTCGAGCTCTGGATGGGCGCCATCACCGCCGTCATCGCGCTACTCTGCGCGGCGCTGTGCTGGGAGCTGGCGGCCCAGGGCAGCTTTCCGACCGAAGTGCTGCTGTGGGTGGGGCTTTCGGTCGTCGGCGTGGTTGCCGTCTGCTTCGCGATCCTCGGCCTGATCCGCTACCACGCCATCCTCGTCGGCCTGGCCGCCCCGATTCTCATCGCCGTCCTCGCCGCCCTGGTGTGGTACGAGATCCCCCAGTCCGCCGGTTGGCGCCTGTCCCGCCCCATCCTCGAAGATCAGGCCACCGCCTGCGCCAATCCGGGCCACCGCACCCGCCTCGGCGTCTACAGCGTCACCTACATCACCCGCCGCGACGGTGCCTGCCTCTTCTATGTCGACGGTGGAGCGACGAATTCCGAAGGCTTCGCCTACTTCCCGGACAGTGCCCCCAGCATCGGCGAACCCGCCGCCGGTGGCATCGGCTACGAACCCTTCCATGGCCCCTGGTACCGCTTCGTCGAAAGCACCTGACGACTGGCCGAGGCCGTTATCGGAGCCGAAGCTTGAAACCTGGCACATACCAACGTCATACATGAGCTCGGATGCACCGATATCGCCTAGTGCGTATCGGGGCGATGCGGATCTGCGAAGGATGCGACCAGGCTGGCGGGCGGCGGGCGAAAACGGGATTTTCAGCCAGCTGGTTCAGGTTTGGGTTCGATCCAGAGAGCTTCGGCCAGGGCGCAGAGTTCGCCGGAGGGTGTGGCGAGGGCGATGCCTACGGTGTGTTTGCGGCCTTGGCGGGTGATGGGCCAGGCGTAGGAGATGTAGGGGGAGTCGGGGTAGATGGGGTGCAGTTGGGTGGCGGTGAGGGCAGCGGTGACTCCGCCCATGCGCATACCTTGTTTGCGCATCGCGGTCCAGCCGCCGGGACAGTCGAGGGCCGACCAGACGACTTCCGGCGGGAGTCGGCCGGATTCGTCGGCGAGTTCGGGGTCGGGGGTCCACGCGGCGAGGATGAGATCGTGGTCCGGAGTGTCCCAGGTGAGTAGGCGCAGGCCCCGGCCGGTTGCGCAGGCGGCGCCGCAGCCGTAGCAGTCGGTGACGCGGCGCGACACCATGGCCGCATCGGTGACCGCCTTGGCCTCGGCCCAGGTCGGAGCGGGTGGAGGATCGATGGTGAGCACCGCCGGCGTGGCTTCGGCGAGCAGCACGCCGTCGGCGTCGGTGAGCCTATGTCCACCGGATCTGGTGGGGCGCAACGACATCGGTGCCTCCAGCGGCACCTTGGCGCGGAAGTCGACGCGCACCTCGGCGGCCTCGGACCGCCCGGCGAGCAGACCCGCCACATATCCGCCGAAGGCAACGCCGGGATACCCGTGCACGTGTTCGGGAACGGTGACTGCCTCGGTCCGGATCACGTATCGCTCGATCCTTCCTATGCCGTTGATCTAGATCGACCATACCGGGGCCGGCTATTGCAGTGGCTGACCGCCGAGTTGGGTGAGCAGCACGCTGAGAACGCCGGCCTCCTGGCTCTGGCTCTGGAACATCGACCGCGCCGTTTCCTTGACGGGGCCGGAGGCCAGCAACTCGTCTGCGGCGCGAGCCATGGCCAGTCCACCCTGATGGTGGCGCAACATCAGTTGCAGGAAAAGGATTTCGGCATCGTGACCGCGGGCGGCGGCGAGCGCATCGAGTTCGGCGGTACTCGCCATGCCTGGCATCGTGTCCCCGGTCGGCTGACCGGCAAGGGCGGTCGAATGCTGGTGCGACGCAGCCGCATCGGCGTGCATCCAGGCCATCGGGTGTGGCGACAACGGCGACGCATCCGCCAACCGCAGCCACCCGAGCATCGTGCCGATCTCGATGCGCTGGGCGTCCGAGAGCTGCTGTGCCAGACGCAGTACCGTCGGGGCGACCCCACGATCCAAGCGCTGCACCATGATCAGCGCCTGCTGATGATGTGCGGTCATATCCTGCGCGAACCCGATCTCCACCGAGCTGAGAACCGGTGCGGCCGTATGGCCTTCGGGTAGGACGAGCGGCCGCACCGCCGCGCCGACAACCAGCAGAGCGAAGGCTACGCAGGCGAACGCCGCGACTCGAAACCAGCGGGACATGGTCACGACCCGACGGTTGATCGCTGATCCGCGGGTGCCGTGTACACGTCATTGTCGAGTTGCAGCACCATGAATCCGTTATCGGAGCAGGCGACATACAGCTGGTTGCCGCGCCACTCCGGCGGCGAGAAGCACCAGTCGGTGGAGACATCACCGAAGGCGAGGTTGCCGGTGCGCGGCGTGAGCGCGTCCAACGGATTGAACTGCCCCTCGAGTACCGCGCGTGCGGCCGGAGGTGCGCTCATGAACGGCACACCGATGATCGAGGCGAGGGCGTGCGGAGAGTTCCAGAGACTCAGGTTCTGCCCGGTGCGGGCGGGCGGGTTGAAGTAGGCGATCTCGTGGATATTGTGCGGGTCGCGGATATCGAAGACCCTGATGCCGGAGGAGATCCAGCCACAGGCGAGCGCCGTGGGATCGTCGGGGCGGTCGGCGGCGCAGTAGTGCGATTCGTAGGCGAAGGCCGAACCGCCCATGGAGCTACCGATATTGCTGTCGATATTCTGCAGCAGATTGATCTCCAGCTTGACCTTCCCGGCGACCTTGGGGGCGGTGTCATCGGAGATATCGATGAGTTTCACACCGCCGGAACCACCTTCGTCGACGGTGTAGAGGTACGGCTGGCCGTCATAGGTCACCGGGACGCTGTGCTGGGTGGCCCACCCGTCGGTCCAGAAGGTACGGCCGATATGGGTGACCTGTGGGTTGGGGTCGCGGCGCTGTACGGAACTGATGTCGAGCACGGTGAATCCGCCGAGTGCCGACAGATACATTCGGTTGCCGTCCGGGCTGATGCCGAAGCCGTGCGCCTCGATGCCGGTCAGGCCCTGCCAGATGACGTGCGGATTCGCCGGATCAGTGAGATCGATGGCGCTGACGAAACCGGGTGCGATACCCGAGGCCCAGTAGGTGCGGCCGTCGGGGGACCAGCCGCCCTCGTGCGTGGTGATCGGCAGCGGCATCAGCAGATTCGAGCCGGGACCCGGATTGAGCAGCTTCGGATACGCGCAATCGGAGATGTCGTAGACCGACAGATAGCCGACGCCCTCGCCGACCGGTACACCGGTACCGACCAGCAGTTTGCGCTCGGTATTGACCTTGAGGCTCTCCCAGGTGCCCGCCAGCATCGCGGGTTCGGTCAGGGTGACCGTCGGCCGTGGATCGGCCGGATCGGAGATATCGAGGACTTGGACGCCGCGACCCTCGCTGATCAGATCGCCGGGAAAGAACGAACCCAGATAGGCGCAGTGGTCGAAGCTGGTGGAGGTGATGCCGGCCCCGCGCCCGGCGTAATTGCCGACCATCGACATATTGCAGCGGTAGCCCTGGGTGCTGCGCCGACTATCGCGGTCGGCGGCCGGAACATCACCCTGCAGCCCGGTTTCCGGCATCGATCCCGGTCCGCAGTCGGCCCGCGGCACCGAGGTGCGGCCGATATCGAGGAATTCCTGGACCGCGGTGGCGATATCGGACTGTAGATCGGCCGACGCGCTGCTCGGCAGCATCATCGCGGCGAGGACCGCCGTGGCGAGCAGAGCCAGTGGCCGGGCTCGGCGCAGTGTCAGTTTCGGGTGCATCGTTGCATCCCAACTTTCCTCATCATGGGCGCAGACGGCGCCGACTCAGACGGAACATGAACTGACTGCATGGTAGTAACAGGCGGTAACTTAAAGGAACATTTTGGTGAAAATAGCTGGTGGACAGGGTGTTGCGGGGAAGCGCTCAGTCGACGGCGATTGCGGCGGTGTCGGATGTTCGCAATGTTGTACAGGCATCGAAGAGAGACTGTCTGAGTCTCGTGTATCGCTCGGTCGGTGCCGACTGCGCCCGGACGTCACACGTGTGGGGCGACATTCTGCACGAAGCGAGCGTCCTCTGCGTAGCAGTCCGGATCGGTCGAGGAGCCTGTGGTGGAACAGGTCTGATCGCTACCCGGTCTCGATCGCGGCCGCCGGAAGCGGCCGCGATCGAGCGCTGTCAGGCCGGGTCGACGCGGAAGACCGCGATCTGGTGAGCCGCCGCGGCGACGCCGTCCGGTGTCGCAGCCTCGGCCAGACCCGTTGTGACGAAACGCTTGCCGACACTGGCCGGACTCCCGGCGACCAGCTCGTGCAGCAGCGGCCGACGCTCTTCCACCGAAATCTCGGTCAGCCGGGCGGTCGAGGTCCGCCGACCGCGCGTCAGTGTGACCGCCTCCGCCGCACGAACATTGGCCACCCAGGCGGCCTTCGGGAACGCCTGGAAGATGTATCGGCCGCCCTTCAGCTTGTTGACCGCGATCGGGAAGGTGAGCACCCTCCCGGTTCGGCGTCCCGTGACCGTCAGAAGCTGCATCGGGCCGAAGGCGATACCCATGCGCTGTAGGCCGACGATGATCTTGTTGAAACTGTTTGTCCGACGGCGGTAGCTGTTCTCGTCCATGTCATGGTCCTCTCGTGAAATAGAAAGTGGCGCCTCAGATGCGCTGCGCCTCGAGCACCAGGACCGGCAGCAGCATCGCGCCGGCCTCGGTGAATTCGGGTTCGAATCCGTGCTGCGCGAAGGCGCTCAGCATCCGGCCGACCGGCCCGGCCACTTCCAGTCGATCGGTGCGCAGTGTGGTGACCGACCAGGTCGGCGGCTCGAATGCGCTGCGCAACTGCTGCTCGGTGATCGGATACGGGGCATACAACTCGGCGTGATCGGTTCGCAGGAAACAGAACTGGATCAACCGGCCGCCGGGTTTGAGCACGCGCGCCAGCGCATGCACGTGGGTGACACGCTGCTCCGGATCGAGACAGTGCAGCAGCGCACTGCTCACCACGGTGTCGAAACACGCGTCGTACCCATCCAGAACCACGGCGTCGGCGACGTCGAAGGTCGCGGCGACCTCTCGTTCGGCAGCGCGGGCGCGGGCCTGTTCGATAGCGGTGGGGGCGACGTCGAGGCCGGTCACTCGGTATCCGAGTCCGGCGAGGTGGACGGCGGTGTCTCCTGGTCCGCAGCCGACATCGAGGACCTCACCGACGATACGGCCGGTGCGCTCGAAATCCAGCAACAGTGGTTGCGGCCGACCGATGTCCCAGGGTGGCCGGTCGATGGCAACACCCGGAAAGACCTCCTCGCCGCGATACAGCCGCTCGTAGTCGACGGCGGGCGGGGCGGATGGCGGAGTCTCCTCATGGTTGGTCATGTGCGCCTTTGCCTTTCGTGTCCATCTACTTGTTCGTTGCCGAAGGTTCGGCCGTCATGCTCCGCCCGAAGTAGTGCCAGGCGGCGCACTGCGTGCCACCGCTGGCGAAGTGAACTTTCACTCGTTCCGAATTCTCTTGCACCGCAACCTCCGGCCGAACTGGTTCCGCGGCCGCCGGAGGCTGCCGGAACATCGCTGGATACGTTACCAATATTCTATGATGCCAATAGAATACAGAAACCGTACTTTATGGCAATGATTGCTGGTAGAACGATGATGGTGGATGCCAGTGCCCATCGAGACCGTGCTGCCCGCGACGACCGTTTTGCCGACCGTCCGAGGCGCGCTTCGTGAACCTGTCCACCGGTGATCGGACGATATGGCGAAGACGAGCGCATGGACGAGTTGTGTGCGCACTACTCGGAGGCCGACCTCGAGATCATCGCCGACTTCCTGCGCCGAACCGGTACCGCCGAGGACGAATCCGCCGAGGAACTGATCGAACCCTGACCGTCTCCAGCCGTGTCGTCACCAGCGGATACCTTGCGGGTCAGGGGTTTCGCTTTCTGGTGCGGGCAGGGTTGGTGCCGGCCGCGGGGCTTGGTTGATTTCCGGTGCCGCATCGCGGCGGTGGCCCTGATCGGAGTGGAGCGTCTCGACGGGCTGGCTATGGCGCTTCGGGAGCCAGGGTGAGGAGGTCTTGGCACGCGGTGAGGAGTCGAGCGCGCAGTACGCGGGCTTGTTGGGCGATATCCGACTGGTGGCGGACGTAGTCGGCGCGTCCGGCGGGTGTTTCGATGCGGACCGGCTCATAACCGTATGCGGTGAGGTCGTATGGACTCGCGCGCATATCGAGTTCGCGTGCGGCGCAGGCGAACTCGAAGTAGTCCAAGAGCAGGTCGGAGGAGATGAGCGGGGTCAGTTTGAAACCCCATTTGTAGAGGTCCATATTGGCGTGCAGGCAGCCGGGCTGTTCACGGGCGACCTGGTCGGCGCGGGTGAGGGGTTCCGCGTTGCGGCCGACGGCATTCGGGGTGAAGAAGCGGAAGGCATCGAAATGAGTGCAGCGCAAGGACATTGATTCGACGACCGCGTCGGTGCCGGTGCCGCCGAGGCGGAGCGGGACCTGTTGGTGGCGGACCTCGTCGGTTTTGTACACCATTGCCCATTCGTGCAGTCCGAAGCAGGACAGCTGGGCCGGGCGGGATGCCGTGGCGCGCAACAGATTCGCGATGAAGGCGATGGTGTCGCGGCGTCGCGCGAGGTAGGCCGGGTCCGCGGTGTATGCGGACGCACCGGATGCGGTATCCGCACCGAACGTCCCCTCGCCCGACTCGGCGTGGTCGGGCAGGTCGATGCGGTGATATCCGCGGCCCCCGTCGTATTCGCGCGCCCCAGCCAATGCGATGCCGAATCCCGGGTGCCACCGCCGCAACTGCGCGGGCTTGTGCCCGTAATACGTGAACAGAAAATCGATCACCGGATGTGACGAACCCGCCGCGCGTCGTTCGAGATACGGTCCGACGAGTTCGTCCAGCCGAGCCCGGTGCGCGGCCGCCCTGGCCCGCCACTCGGACTCGGCCAGCACGATCATTCGATCACCCGGTGCGTCCCGTCACGCACGGTGCCGACGAACTCTTCCACCAGATCCTCCAGCGCCACAATGCCGACTGTATTGCCGCGATTGTCGACGACCCGGCCCAGATGCGAGTTGGTGCGGCGCAACCGAGCCAGTGCCTCGTACAACGTGGTGCCGGAGCCGACGGTCGGCAATGGGCGAATATCCGTACGCGGTATGGGTGTATGCGGCCCGGCGCTCTCGTCGGCGACCTTGTCGAGCACATCCTTGACATGCAGATACCCGACCAGCGAACCATCGCTCGCGCGCACCGGATACCGGGAGAAACCGGTCTCCGCGACGGCGGATTCGATATCGCCGAGCTCGGTTCCATTGCCGCGCAACGGAACCGAGCGAGTCGTCGCCAGCGGCACCATCACATCGCCGACGACGCGATCGGACGTGCCGAGCGCCTGGGTGAGGCGACGGTGTTCCTCCTCGTCCAGCAATCCCTCCGAACGGGATTCACCGATCATCTCGGCGAGCTCCACACTGGAAACCGTGGCGTCCAGTTCGTCCTTGGGTTCGATCCGCAGCATCCGCAGCGACAGGTTCGCGGCCAGGTTGTAGAGCGCGATCACCGGACGCGCCAACCGCAACCACATCAGATGCACCGGAACCAACAGCAGCGCACTGCGTTCCGGTCCGGCCAGCGCGATATTCTTCGGAATCATCTCGCCGAACAGGATGTGCAGGACCACCACGATCGTCAGGGCGACAGCGAATGCGATCGGATGCAACAGTTGTTCGGGCATACCGACCAGATCGAACGGCCCCTCCAGCAGGTGCGCGACCGCTGGTTCGCCGACCCGGCCGAGCAGGATCGAACATATGGTGATGCCGAGCTGCGCGGCGGCCAACATCATGGACAGGTTCTCACCGGCCCGGATCACCGTGTCGGCCTTGCGTTTTCCCTGTGCGGCGAGCGCTTCGAGGCGGTCGCGGCGGGCCGAGATCAGCGCGAATTCGGCGGCGACGAAGAAGGCGTTGCACGCCAGCAGCACCACCGTGAGCAGGACGCCGAGGAGATCACCCATGGCTGTTCTCCTTGGCATTGTGCGCGTTGGCGTGATGCGAGCTCAGCGCGGCGGCGGCGACCGGGACCAGCCGGATCCGGTCGATGCGCCGCCCGTCCATCCGTTCCACCTTGGCGATCCAGCCGCCCTCCTCCTCGTCGTCCGGATAGCGGTGCGAGGAACGCGGATTCGGCAGTATCACCTCATCGCCGGTGACCGGGATGCGGCCGAGCCGGGTCAGCACCAGACCGCCGAGCGTTTCGTATTCGCCCTCCGGCGCGTCGTATCCGGTGGCGCGGGAGACCTCGTCGATGCGGAGCAGACCCGAGCAATCCCAGCCATCGGCGACCCGGCGGACATCGCGTTCTTCCTCATCGTGTTCGTCTCGGACATCGCCGAGGATCTCCTCGATGAGGTCCTCCATGGTGACAATGCCCGCGGTGCCGCCGTATTCGTCGACCACCAGCGCGACCTGCATACCGTGTGCGCGCACCCGCTCGAGGACCTCGTCGCCGTCGAGGCTGGCGGGCACGATCGGCACCGGGCGCGCGAGCTGATACAGCGGGATGGTTTTGCGGACATTCGCCGGATGAGTGAAGGCCTGTTTGATGTGCACCACGCCGAGGGTGTTGTCCAGATCGCCATCGATGACCGGGAAGCGGGAGTAACCGGTGCGGCTGGCGGCCGCGATGAGGTCGGCGATGGTGTCGGACTTGTCCAGGGACTCGATCTTGACCCGGGGCGTCATCAGTTCTTCGGCGCTGCGCTCGCCGAACTGCAGCGAGCGGTCGACCAGCTGCGCGGTGCGGTGGTCAAGGGCGCCGCGCAACGCGGAGGTGCGTACCAGCGAGCCGAGTTCCTGCGGGGAGCGAGCCGAACGCAATTCCTCGGCGGGTTCGACGCCGAGGCGGCGGACCACCCAGTTCGCGGTGCCGTTGAGGAAGCGGATCATCCATTTGAACACCACCGAGAAGGCGACCATCGGGCCCGCGGTCACCCGCGCGGTGCCGAGTGGCTTGGAGATCGCGATATTCTTCGGGACCAGTTCGCCGTAGACCATCGACAGCGAGGTGGCCAGCACGAGTGCCAGCGTGAGCGAGATGCCCTGCGCCGCACCCTCGCTCAGGCCGAGCGCGGTGAACAGCGGCGATAGCAGCCGGGCCAGCACCGGTTCGGCGATATAGCCGGTGATCAGGGTGGTGATGGTAATGCCGAGCTGGGCGCCGGAAAGTTGGAACGACAGGGTGGTGTGGGCTTGTCGGACCATTCGCGAGCGGGCGTCTCCGACGGTGCGCACATGCGATTCGACGGTGCTGCGTTCCAATGCGGTGAGCGAGAATTCGGCGGCGACGAACAATGCCGTGCCGACGGTGAGGGCCATGAGCCCGACCAGGCTGAGCACGGTGAGCACGACGGACATCGTCAGCACCACCTGCGAGATACACGACGACGGGCTGAATCGAATCGGGCTGCTGTGAGAAGGAGAGCGCCGGGTTTGTCACCCGGCTCGGTAGAGGAGCCCTCCTGTGCGGCGCCCTCGGACGCGGGTGACAACTTGTTCCTCTCGGCAAATGGGGTTTGTGGTGCCGGGAGACCGGCAACCCCTATGCTACCGGCCCACGCGCGTGCCCGCGTGGGCCGGTGCTCTGTTGGATTTGCCGCGCCTGCGGCGCGGCGTGTTCGCGGCCCCCTTGGTCTCGCGTCCGAGCCGTCGAGACTCGCGCCTTCGGCGCGTCGCTTCGACGACTCGGACGCGAGACGGGCCGCGAACGGTCGCTCGTAAGACTCGCTCCGCGTTGGGCGAGTGGGTGGGTACGTCGCCGCTGGATGCATATCCGTCGAGTGGTCGAGACTCGCGATTTCGGCGGATGCGCTTCGATGGCTCGGATGCGAGACGGGCCGCGAACTCCTCGCTTGTAAGACTCGCTCCGTGTTGGGCGAGTGGGTGGGTACGTCGCCGCTGGATGCATATCCGTCCAGTGGTCGAGACTCGCGATTTCGGCGGATGCGCTTCGATGGCTCGGATGCGAGACGGGCCGCGAACTCCTCGCTTGTAAGACTCGCTTAGTGGTGGTCGGTAGAGCAGGGGAGTCCGGCTTCTACCAGCCGCTCGGTAGTGGGCGGCCCTCGGCGAAACCGGCGGCCGACTGGACGCCGAGTACCGCTTGGTCGTGGAACTCGGGCAGGCTGCGGGCGCCCGCGTAGGTGCAGGCGCTGCGGACGCCGGAGCAGATGTGGTCGATGAGGTCCTCGACGCCGGGGCGTTCCGGGTCCAGGCGCATCCGCGAGCTGGAGATGCCCTCTTCGAACAGTGCCTTGCGGGCGCGGTCGAAACCGCTGTCGCTGGCGGTGCGGGCGGCGACGGCACGCTTGGAGGCCATGCCGAAGCTTTCCTTGTAGGCGTTGCCGTCACGGTCGACACGCAGGTCGCCGGGGGATTCGTAGGTGCCGGCGAACCAGGAGCCGATCATCACGTTGGACGCGCCGGCGGCCAGTGCCAAGGCGACGTCGCGCGGGTGTCGGACGCCACCGTCGGCCCAGATGTGCACGCCGAGTTCCTTTGCGGCGGTGGCGCATTCGGCTACCGCGGAGAACTGTGGACGGCCGACGCCGGTCATCATCCTGGTGGTGCACATGGCGCCGGGACCGACACCGACCTTGATGATGTCCGCGCCCGCCGCGGCCAGGTCGCGGGTGCCCTGCGTGGAGACCACATTGCCCGCGACCAGCGGCGCGCCGAGTCCGAGATCGCGAATGGCGCTGAGGGTTTCGAGCATTTTGGCCTGGTGGCCGTGCGCGGTGTCGATGACGAGCAGGTCCGCACCGGCGTCGACCAATGCCTTCGCCTTGGCGGCCACATCGCCGTTGATGCCGACCGCGGCGGCCACCCGCAGCTTGTTCTCGGCGTCGACATTGGGCTGGTAGATGCCGGTGCGGATGGCTCCGGTGCGGGTCATCACGCCCGCGAGGCCGCCGTCCTCGGCGATGAGCACGGCGAGTTGCGCGTGCTCGGCCTCGAGCAAATCGAAGATATCGCGCGGCGAGGTGCTGGCCGGTGCCTGCACGAAATCGGTGATCGCGACATCGCGCAACCGAGCGAAGCGGTCGACATCGGTGCAGGACGCCTCGGTGACCACGCCGACCGGCTTCCCGCCGTCGACGACGACGACAGCGCCGTGGGCGCGTTTGTGCATCAGGGCGACGGCCTCGGATATCGAACGCTCCGGATCTAGGGTGACCGGGGTGTCCGCGGTGAGCGAACGGCTCTTCACGAAGGCGATGGTGTCGGCGGCCGCGGCGATCGGGAGATCCTGCGGCAGAACGACGATGCCGCCGCGGCGGGCGACCGTCTCGGCCATCCGGCGTCCGGCGACCGCGGTCATATTCGCGACGACAATAGGAATGGTGGTGCCGGACCCGTCTGCGGTCGATAGATCCACGTCGAACCGTGACGCGACATCCGTCCGATTCGGGACGAGGAAGAGGTCGTCGTAGGTCAGGTCGTACGGCGGCTGATGACCAGGGAGAAACTGCACTTAACCGATTCTAACCGGTGCGCCGTCGTTGTGTGCAATTGCCCAGCATTCGGTCCGCGCCACGCGTGCGGCGAGGGCCGCGACGCCGCAGATCAGGCCTCGGCTTGTACGCGCGAGAGTTGGATTGTGGTCGCGCACATGATGATTACCGCGACGGCGATGACGAGTAGGCCGATCTGGTCGGTGCGGAAGCGTTCGTCGAGGACAGTGATGCCGATGAAGGCGGCGGCCAGGGGTTCGGCGATGGTGACGGCGGGCAGCGAGGCAACGAGAGGGCCGGACTGGAAGGCGCGTTGTTGGAGGTAGAGGCCGATCAGGCCGCATGCGACCAGTGCCCAGGTCTGCCAACTGCCGAGCACATGGCCGAGGCCGCCGTCGAACAACTCCGTCACATAGGCGGTGAGTGCGGCGGCGACGCCGAACAGGGCACCGCCGACGGCGCCGAAGAGCAGGGCACGGCGGGTCGGGTCGGCGGACTTGATACCGATGACCAGCGCGACCGCGAGCAGGGTCAGCAGTGCGGCCAGCGGCGGGATCCAATCACGCAGGGGCGCAGTGGTATTGCCCTTGGTCGGATCGCCGACGATCAAGAAGCAGGCCAGGGCCGCCGCGAGGGCGATGGCGGTCGCCCAGGTGCGCGGGGTGATCCGGCGGCCGTTGAGCCGGGCGGATATTGGAAGCGCAAAGACCAGCATGCTCACCAGGATCGGTTGCACGAGCAGCACCGCACCCAAGGTCAGTGCGGCGACCTGCATCGCGTAACCGCCGGCATCTCCGACGATTCCGGCCCACCAGCGCGGATTGCGCACCAGCGAACCCATCAGCGACTCGTTTTCGGGGACTGCGGCCGCGGCATGCTGTTGCGCGACCGCCGCCACCGCGAAGAGCAGCGCCCCGATCAAGGCACAGGCAACCGCGCCCACCTCGTGATTCGACACTCGGTCAGTTTGCCCCGCGATTGCGGCTACCCGGAACCCCCTGTGCCCGCCCGGCGCGTCGCCGCGCACGCCCGGGCGTGTCGCCGCTGGTCGCGGCGGTGCGATCCGCCGCGGCGGAGCCGACGCCGCGACCGGAACCCACCCCGGTGCCATGGTTGGCCGATGCTCCGCGCGCGGCGGAGCCTGATCCGGTGCCGAGGCCAGCGGCGGTATGGGCGGTCGTCTTCGAGGATCCAGCAGCACGACTCGATGCCGCGCTCGCGGTCCGCCCCGGAGCCGTCTTCGCCGATCCCGCGCCGCGGCCAGGGGCAGCTGTTGCCATGCCTGCGGTCCGACCAGTGGCCGCGGTGCCCGTCGACGCACCCGCGGTTCGACCCGAAGATCCGACACCGCGCCGATTCGACGTCGCGGTGGAACTGGAAGACCGGCCCGAAGACTGCTTCGCGCCACCCGAACCAGCACCACGACCATCAGCACCGCCAGAACCCGCACCGCGACCGGCGCCATCGGACCCGGCGCCCCGTCCGGCGTGACCCGATGCTGCGCCGCGGGTGGCATTACCCGCCCCCGCACGTCGACCGGTGCCGCCGGAACCCGCGCCGCGACCGGCGCGACCCGATCCCGCACCGCGACCCGTGCCGCCCGACCTGCGGTTCGATCCACCGCGCCGACCAGCGCCGACCTTCGACTCACCTTCGTCGCCCACCGTGACCGCCGAGTTCGCCGCGACGATCGGCACGCCCGACGGTTGCTTCGCACCGGTGATCTGGATCAGGCGCCGGTCACCCGGACGCACCTGCACGCCGTCGACGTCGACGCCCGCCTTGCGGGTCATCTTCTCGACCTCGGCGCGTTCGTCCTCGGTGACCAGTGTGACGACGACGCCGTCCTCACCGGCGCGCGCGGTGCGGCCAGCGCGATGCAGGTATGCCTTCGATTCGCCGGGCGGATCCACATGCACGACAAGGGAAATCCCGTCGACGTGGATGCCGCGCGCGGCCACGTCGGTGGTCACCAGCACCGGTGTCGTGCCGTCCGCGAATGCGGCGAGGGTGCGCACGCGATTGTTCTGCGCCTTACCGCCGTGCAGCGCGCCCGCGGTGATTCCGGACGCGCGTAACTGCTTCGCGAGCCGGTCCGCACCATGCTTGGTGCGCACGAACATGATGGTCAGTCCGTCGCGCGCGGCGATCTGCGCGGTGATCTCGCGTTTATCGGCCTTGCGCAGATACAGCAGGTGGTGCGACATGGTCGCGACCGAGGCCGACGGCGGTGCGGTCGAATGTGTGACCGGGGACCGCAGATAGCGCTTGACCAGCTTGTCGACCTCACCGTCGAGCGTGGCCGAGAACAGCAGTCGCTGACCGTCTTTCGGCGTCCGGTCGAGCAGTTTGGTGACCTGGGGCAGGAAGCCCATATCGGCCATATGGTCGGCCTCGTCGAGTGCGGTGATCCGCACGTCGGACAGCTCGGCGGAGCGCTGGTTGATCAGATCTTCGAGGCGCCCTGGCGTGGCGATGAGCAGGTCGACACCGCGCGCGAGCCGATCGGCCTGCCGCTTGATCGGCGCGCCGCCGACCACCGAGGCTATCCGCAACCCCAACGATAAGGCGACGTTGTCCAGTGCCTTCTCGATCTGGGCCGCCAGTTCCCTGGTCGGCACCAGCACCAGACCGCGCGGCTTACCCGGCTTGGCCTGGGCGCCCGCGAGCAGGGCGAGCATCGGCAGCCCGAAGGCCAGGGTCTTGCCGGAGCCGGTCGGTCCGCGCCCGAGCACATCCTTACCCGCCAGCGCATCGGTCGCGGTCGCGGCCTGGATCGGGAACGGGGCCTCGATGCCGTCGCGGCGCAATGCCTGGACGAGCACGGCGGGTAGGCCCAGATCCGCGAAGGTGGTGGCAGGGGTGGAGGAGGTCAAAGGGGGTGTGCCTTTCGTGTCTCGGCGCGGGGGATCCGGGCACGCGTGGTGCCGCCGAGATGGTTGGGCCCGGTCATCGGGATGCGGTAGGACCGGGTGTGTCAGGTGGAACCGGATGAATCAGTTACGGAGCAGTCGATCCAGTTCGACCAGCCAGGGTACCGCGACAGCCATGGTCGGGACCACCAGGATGGCCGCCGACCCCAGATATGCCGCCGAGGCGACCCGAATATCGCCGATCCGTCCACCCAGTCGCTGGATGCGGATCAAGGTGGTCGGACCGCCAGCGGCGAGCGCGCCCTGCGGTGCGGTGGATTTGGCGCAGGCGACCAGGGCGCGGGCCAGCGGCTTCGGGCCGGTCACCTTGACCGCCGAGTCATCGGCGAGCAATTCGATCAGCAATTTCACCGAGCCGAGCGCGGCCTTGCTGCGCACCACCCGGGGGAAGGCCTCGTGCACCGCGGTGAAGGCCTCGAGCACCAGGTCGTGGCGAGCCCGCAGATGGGAGCGCTCATGGCTGACGATGGCCGTGACCTCGGCGTCCTGCAGGCTGGTGAGCGTGCCCTCGCTCAATACGACCCGCTGGCGCAAGCCGGGCAGGCAATAGGCGATCGGCTCGGTCGAGCCGAGTACCCGGATATCGGCGGCGCGGCGCTGCGGTCCGCTCTGATCGAGCAGATCGACGAGCATGCGGTGGTGCGCCCGACGTCGGCGCGTGTGCACGCCGACGCGCACGATCGCGTAGATCAGGCGCGCGCCGACCAACAGCGTCAACGCGAAGACGAAGACGTACGCCAGCCACAGCGGCAATCCGAGTGCATCGATTTCGCGTGCCGGGGAGGTGGTCGGGCGACCGTCCGGTCCCGGTACAAGCAATTGGGCGGCGATGGCCAGACCCGAGCCGAATGCGCTGAGCACGGCGGCGAGCGCGATGGCCTGCCACAACACGAGCGCGGCGCGGGGTGTCCGGTACGGCCAGGTCGCGCGGCTCAACAGTGCTGGGGCGGGCCCCGCGAGAAGCAAAGCGAGACCGGCAAAGACCGGCGCGGTTGCGTTCATCGACTCAGCTCACTGCGTTGTGGGGCCAGGGCACTCACCTCATTGTGAGGCCAGGATCCCAAGACTACTGCTTCGGCGGCGCAGTATCTTCGGATGCTTCGAGCTTAGCGAGTGCTTCGCGCAGCGCATCCGTGTCGTCCCTGCCGACCTGTTCAACGAAGTGCACGAGCGCGGCCGCGCGACTGCCCGCCACATCGGCCTGCTGCAGTGCGTCGACCATCAAACTGGCCACGAGTTCGTCGCGGGTGTGCACCGGGGCGTAGCGGTGGGCGCGGTCGTCGCGTCGCTGGACCACCAGATTCTTCTTCGCCAGCCGTTGCAGCACCGTCATCACCGTGGTGTACGCGAGCTCACGGCGGGCGGCCAAAGCCTCGTGTACCTGCCGTACGGTCTGCGGCTCGTCACTGGACCACAGCTGGTCCATGACCGCTTTCTCGAGTTCACCAAGTCCTGCCATCCCACAAGTTTACGGACTCAACGACGCAATTGCGTACTACGCGACGTCGTAACTGCCTGATTGCTGGTGTGGCATTTGTCATAGGCCCGGCCGGGAACTACTCGGGGGCTGTGCCCGGCTGCGCCGCATACGCCGCCAGGACGTGCCTGGTTCCGATGGGCACGACCATCGGTCGGCCGGAGACCGGATCCTCGAGTACGGAGGCGTCGAGATCGAAGACCTCGCGCAGCAGCGCGACATTGATGATGTCGGCGGGCGCGCCCTGGGCGATGATGCGTCCGTCGCGCATGACGATCAGCTGGTCGCTGTAGCGGATGGCCAGGTTGAGATCGTGCAGCACCATCACCACGGTGCGGCCGAGGTCGCAGTGCAACCGGTCGACCAGGTCCAGGACCTCGACCGAATGTGCGAGGTCGAGGTAGGTGGTCGGCTCGTCGAGCAGCAGGATATCGGTGCCCTGGGCCAAGGCCATCGAGATCCAGGCGCGCTGACGCTGCCCGCCGGACAACTCGTCGAGCGCGCGATCGGCCAACTCGGCAATGCCCGTCGCCGCGAGCGCGGACAAGACCTCGTCTTCGTCGGTGGCCGACCACTGCCGGATCCAGGACTGGTGCGGATGACGGCCGCGCGCAACGAGATCCGCGACGGTCAGCCCCTCGGGCGCGACCGGCGACTGCGGGAGCATGCCGACGATACGCGCGACATCCTTGGTCTTCATCGACGAGATCGCCTTGCCGTCCAACAGGATTCGCCCCTGCTGCGGGCGCAGCAAGCGACCCAGCGAGCGCAACATGGTCGACTTGCCGCAGCCGTTGGGGCCGATGACGGTGGTGATCACGCCGGGGGCGATATCGATGCTGAGGCCGTCGACGATGACGCGGTCGCCGTAGCCGAGGGTGACGTCCTGTGCGGCGAGCCGGGTATCGCGAGTCATGACAGTGTCGCCTTCCGATTCATACGCACGAGCAGGTAGAGCAGGAACGGTCCGCCGAAGGCAGCGGTCACGACACCGACCGGCAGATCGACCGGAAACATCGATCGCGCGGCCACATCCGCGCCGATCACCAGGATGGCACCGATGAACGCCGAGCCGATGAGCGGTTCGCCGGGAGTTCGCAGCAGTCGGCGGGCGATCTGCGGTGCGGCGAGCGCCACAAATCCGACCGGACCGACCGCGGCGGTGGCGACGGATGCGGCCACCACGGCCGCGCCGATCAGCAGCATCTGCTGGGTCTGGATCCGCACCCCGAGTGCCCGGGTGGTGTCGGTGCCCAGGCGCAGTGCCGCAAGGGTTCTCGCGGATCCCACCGCTACCGACGCGACAACGCCCAGCGCGAGTGCGGCCGGAATCAGTCCGGTCCGATCCGCACTACTGAGTGAGCCGTTGAGCCAGAGTTGCGCGCGGGCGGCGTCCTGCAGGCTGGCGCGGGTGAGCAGAAAGCTGATGCCGGACAACAGCAATGCGTTCACACCGATGCCGATCAGCACCAGTCGCATCGGGGTGACGCCGCGCTCACCGGTCGCGCTGCGGCCCCAAGCGAGGAGGTAGATGGCGATCGCGGCGAGCAGTCCACCCGCCAGTGCGGCCAGCGGAGCGCCGACGCTAGCGGCGAATCCAGTTGTCGCGCCACCGGTTCCGACAAGCACCGCGACCGCGCCGAGGCTGGAGCCGGTGGTGATGCCGAGCATATCCGGCGCGGCCAACGGGTTGTGCAGGATGGACTGGGTAATCGCACCCGCGATGCCGAGCGCCGCGCCGACGACCAGTGCGGTGAGCGCGCGCGGCAGGCGCGATTCCAGCACGATGAAACGCTGGGATCGGGTGCCGCCGCCGGCGAGCACATCCAGTACTCGGCCGAGCGGAATGTGGGTGTCGCCGAAGGCGATATCGAGGCAGAACAGTGCGAGCAGAGCCGCGGCGAGTGCAACAACGATGACTGCCATAGTGGGCCGCAGTACCAGGGACACCGGACCGAGGCGCAGCGCCGGTCGGATGCGATGCAGTGGTGCGGCGGCTGTCGCCTGCGGAGTCCGGGTCGAAGTCAATGCGCTCTGGCGGATTTCCGCGGGATCCGGAGATGCCGTGTCCATCGTTTGCTCGCTCATAACCGCCCCACGTGTGGCTCGGTCGACCGGCAGTGTGACATGTCGCTCACAGGCTCACCAGCTTCTTGCGGCGGACGAGCAGGATGAAGAACGGTGCGCCGAGGGCCGCGATCATTACGCCAACCTGTAACTCACCGGGCCGCGCCACAATTCGCCCGACCACATCGGCGACAAGCAAAAGTAATGCGCCGAGCAGTCCGGAATACGGGATCAGCCAGCGGTAGTCGGGACCGGTGAAAACCCGTGCGACATGCGGCACTACCAACCCGATGAATGCGATCGGGCCGACGGCCGCCGTCGCCGCACCACACAGCAAAACGATCGCGGCCGATCCGAGCGCCCGGCTGCGCCCGACATTCACCCCGAGCCCACGCGCGACCTCGTCACCGAGGCTGAGCAGATTCAGCCCGGGCGAGGCAACGACGGCCAGCACCACACCGATCGCCAAGAACGGCAACACCTGCCAGAACACCTCGGCGTCGCGTCCGTTCACGGTGCCGACCACCCAGAATCGGTAGGTGTCCAGCGCCGCATTGTCCAGCAGCACAATGGCATTGGTCATGGCCTGTAGGAATGCGGTCACCGCGGCACCGGCCAGCACCAAGCTCAGCGGGCTTGCCTTACCGCCGCCGATCGCCGCCGCCCCGAACACCACCAGCCCCGCGACCAGCGCTCCCGAGAAGGCGAACCAGATGTACTGTTCGGGCGCGGTGAATGCGAACAGGTAAATGCTCAGCGCCGCAAGGAATGCCGCACCCGCATTCAATCCGAGCAGTCCCGCGTCGGCGAGCGGATTGCGGGTATAGCCCTGGATCAGCGCACCGGCGATCCCCAGTGCGAGCCCGGTGACCAATGCAAGTGCGGTGCGCGGCAAGCGAAGTCCGCGCACGATTTCCTCCGCGGTCGATCCGGCCGGGCAGTTGAACGGTCCACCCGGACAGGTGAGGGCGTTGTGCACGGCGTCGTAGACGGTGCCCAGGGACAGCGATCGAGTGCCGATCGCGATGCTGGCCACGGTGGCGAGCAAGAGCAGCGCACTCAGCAGGACGAGTCCATGCCGACGACGACGCGGTGGATTTGTCCGTCGCGCCCCCGGCGCGATGGTGCCTGATGCCGTCACGGCGACGAACTTCTCCTGACTCGACATATGGTGTCCGGTTGCTAGGTCTGGTAAGCCTAACCTATCTTTCGATGCCGACCCCATGACGGAGCCGCCCCGAGGAGGTTCGATGCCCGAGTCAGTGACAACCCGCATGCCCCGCCAGTCCCCTGTGGCGTTCGGGAGAGCGTGCGCCCGGCTGCGCTCGCTGCAACCCGAACATCCACGGGTATATGCGGTGGCGGCGATGTCCGAGCAGGGCAAACGACGGTGGTGGCGGCTTGCCGACGGATTGCGTGAGGGCCGGATCGAGCTGATGTATCGGCGCCACGCCGCGGAAATGATCAGCGCCGATACCGCCGCCGAAGTGGTGGCGACCGCGTTGATCCACGCGGTGATCGGGCGAGTGGTCGCCCTACTGGTAGCCGAAGGACGAGCCTGGGATCCGGGTATCGAGAACCTGTGGATCCATGCGGACAACGATGGCGGCATCGATTGGGCTGGCTTGGCCGACACCACAATTCGCGTGCTCGACGGTGATCGACTTGCGGGGGAGCCCGGCGTGGTGACGTTGCCGTGCGAGCAGGCGATGTACGTCTGGCTCGCGCATCGGTGTGAACCCTCGCTGCGGTTGATCCAGCGCACCTTGGCGGGTTGCTCGGGGCTCGGCGAACGTCGATTCTGGTCGCTCGTCGGCGAATCCATCGTCGGCGCGGCCACCTACGTACCGGATCTGGCGCGGACGGATTCCATGGCTGGTGCGCGGCGTGGTGAGGGATTGCTGCTGGCGCTGGAAGAGCGCGGTCTGCCGGTACGGCGTGTCGTGGGGTGCTCGGTTCGGTAAGTCCGCCTATGCCCAGGTGAGCAGGGTTGATCCGGGCAGTCGCCCGGTGGGGACGGCCGATGGACGCCGATGCCGGTGCGGGTCACCGCGGCCGATGGCAATCGCGTGGTGCGGGAGCCAGCCGGATGGGATGCCGAGCAGGGCGACCAGCCGGGTGACGTTATCGCTGGGGTGAAATGTCGTGACGCAGGTGCCGAGGTCGCGGTCGTGCGCCCCCAGGCAGAGCGACTGGCAGATGCGACCCATGTCGAACTCGGTATCGGTGAAACCGTTGTCCGCAGAGAGCAATACCAGGATCAACGGCGCCTCGGCGAGATGGCCTGCGTAGCGCCCGAGCTTGCTCAGCTCGATGCGCAGTGCGTCGGTGGTCACCGCGATGAACCGCCACGGTTGGCGGTTACGCGCCGAACCGGTCCATCGGGCCGTGTCGATGATGTCCTCGATGGTCGAGCGCGGAACGGGCTCCGGCAGAAAGTGTCTGGTAGACCGCAGGGTTTTGATCGACTGCATCGCCACGAGCCCAATGTGGCACACCGCAGAGTTGCCTAGTTAGGTAAGCCTGACCTATACTGTGAGCGGCGTTGGGGTCGGCCGAGTGTTCCGGAGGGCTGCCGTGAACCCCCGATCCATTGCCGCGGTGGGCTCCACGTATGTGTGGAGCCCACCGCTCTGTATCGGGCGAATAACACCGTTGAATGGCGAACCAGCACCTCGGCCGAGAAGTGGTCACGGGGAGCATGGCGCGGGGGCCGAGACGCGCTGTGCCAAGGTGAATACATGACACAGCAGGAAGTTGCCCAGATCCAGTCGCTGGCCGATGTCACGCCCGAGCTGATGACCGAGCTCAGCAAGAACACCTTCACCGATCTGATCGGCCTCGAATTCACCGAGGTCACGCCGGATCGGGTGCGTGGCGAGCTGACCGTGGGGCCGCAGCTGCTGCAGCTGGCGGGCATCGTCAACGGCGGGGTGTACTGCACGGTCATCGAATCGCTCGCCAGCATCGGCGGCGGGGTCTGGTACACGGCGCAGGGCAATACAGGCACCGTGGTCGGGGTGAACAACAACACCGACTTCCTGCGCTCGGTGCGCGAGGGCAAGGTCTTCGGTGAGGCGACGCCGCTGCACCGCGGCCGGCTGCAGCAGCTGTGGCAGGTCGTGCTCACCGATGACGAGGGTCGCACAGTGGCACGCGGCCAGGTGCGGCTGCAGAACCTGCCCGCCAGGGATTGACCGGCGCCCCCGACACAGGCGTGCCAGAATTACCGTCACCCTGATCCACGACCGCCGAGGAGCCCGGATGCGACTGTCCCCGCACGAGCAGGAACGGCTGCTGCTGAGCTACGCGGCCGAACTGGCCCGGCGCAGGCAGGCACGCGGGCTCGCGCTGAACCATCCCGAGGCGGTCGCGCTGATCACCGATCACGTACTCGAGGGCGCCCGCGACGGACGCACTGTCGCAGAGCTGATGTCGTCGGGGCGAACAGTTCTCACGCGTGCCGATGTGATGGAGGGCGTGCCGGAGATGATCCACGACGTGCAGGTCGAGGCCACCTTCCCGGACGGCACCAAACTGGTGACCGTGCACCACCCGATCGGTTAGGAGCGCCGCGTGCGACTGTCACACCGTCGTCCCGGCGAACGTCGGGACCGCGTTCGCGCCACACGCCGGGCGTTGTCATGATTCCGGGTGAATATCTCTGTGCCGAAGGCACAATCGAACTCAACGCCGGCTCCGACCGCATCGAACTCGACGTCGTGAACACCGGTGACCGCCCGATCCAGGTCGGTAGCCATGTGCACTTCCCACAGGCGAATGCCGCGCTGCGCTTCGATCGTGAGGCCGCGCACGGGCGCAGGCTCGACATCCCGGCCGGTACTGCGGTGCGTTTCGAACCCGGTCTCGGCCAACGGGTTTCGCTGGTACCCTTCGGCGGCACTCGCGAGGTCCACGGCATCAGCCTGACCCCACCCGGCCGTCTTGATGACTAGCACGAACCCGCGCGATTCGTATCCCGCGGAGGTAATCGCAGACGATTCGGTGCGGAGTGCCCGCAGGCCGGGAAGTGGAACGCGATGAGTGAGCTGAGCCGTGCGCGGTATGCCGAACTGTTCGGCCCCACCACCGGTGACCGCATTCGCCTGGCGGACACCGATCTGCTGATCGAGATCACCGAAGACCGCAGCGGCGGACCGGGACTCGCGGGCGACGAGGCCGTATTCGGCGGCGGCAAGGTGTTGCGCGAATCCATGGGCCAAGCCCGCGCGACCCGTGCCGAGGGTACCCCGGACACCGTGATCACCGGCGTGGTCATCATCGACCACTGGGGAATCATCAAGGCCGACGTCGGTATTCGAGACGGCCGCATCCGTGCGATCGGCAAGGCGGGCAATCCGGACACCATGAACGGGGTGCATCCGGATCTGGTGGTCGGCCCGAATACCGAGGTCATCGCGGGCAACGGCCGCATTCTCACCGCGGGCGCGATCGACTGTCACGTGCACTTCATCTGTCCGCAGCTGATGGACGAGGCACTCGGCGGCGGCATCACCACACTGATCGGCGGCGGCACCGGTCCGGCCGAGGGCAGCAAGGCGACCACCGTCACACCCGGATCCTGGCATCTGGCACGGATGTTGGAGGCCACCGACGGCTGGCCGATGAATATCGTGCTGCTCGGCAAGGGGAATACGGTCAGTGCCGAATCCATGTGGGAGCAATTGCGCGGCGGCGCAGCGGGTTTCAAACTGCACGAGGACTGGGGGTCCACCCCGGCCGCGATCGATGCCTGTCTTACCGTCGCCGATGCGGCGGGCGTGCAGGTGGCGCTGCACTCGGACACCTTGAACGAGGCCGGATTCGTCGAGGACACCCTCGCGGCCATCGCGGGCCGCGGCATCCACGCGTATCACACCGAGGGTGCGGGCGGCGGGCATGCGCCCGACATCATCACCGTCGCCGCATATCTCAATGTGCTGCCCAGTTCGACCAACCCGACCCGCCCGCATACGGTCAATACCTTGGACGAGCATCTGGACATGCTGATGGTGTGCCACCACCTCAGCGCGTCCATCCCGGAGGACCTGGCCTTCGCGGAGAGCCGGATCCGGCCCTCCACCATTGCCGCCGAGGATCTGCTGCACGATCTCGGCGCGATCTCGATGATCGGCAGTGACTCGCAGGCCATGGGCCGCATCGGCGAGGTCGTCATGCGTACCTGGCAGACCGCGCACGTCATGAAGCGCCGCCGCGGTGCGCTGCCGGGCGACGGCGCCGCGGATAACGCCCGCGTGCAGCGGTATATCGCGAAATACACCATGTGCCCGGCCATCGCGCACGGTCTCGACCAGGAAATCGGCTCGGTGGAGGTCGGCAAACTCGCCGACCTCGTCCTCTGGGATCCGGCCTTCTTCGGTGTCCGCCCACACGCCGTCCTGAAGGGCGGCGCGATCGCCTGGGCCGCCATGGGCGACGCCAACGCCTCCATTCCCACTCCGCAGCCGGTGTTGCCGCGGCCCATGTTCGGTGCGGCACCGCTGGTCGCCGCGGCGACTTCGCTACACTTCGTCTCCGAACAGGCCATCGAAGACGGTCTCGCCGACCGTCTCGGCCTCCGCCGAAAACTGGCCCCCGTCAAGAACGTTCGTGGCGTCACCAAGACCGATATGCCCAACAACGACGCCATGCCGCGCATCGAAGTCGACCCGGACACATTCACCGTCCGTGTCGATGGCGAGGTCTGGACCGAACAGCCCGCGACCGAGTTGCCCATGGCCCAGCGGTATTTCCTGTTCTGACCACGAAACGGTGGTCCGCGCCGGAGGCCGTTGCGGCGCCTGGCCGCGGCATCTCGACGCAATCCACACGTGCACCTCTGCAGGCGTGTTGCCAGTGCCGATCCGACCTCGTAAGGTCGGTTCGGGCGTCGGGCCGGAGATCACGTGACCCCCGGAAATCGGTACCGAGAACGTGCGCCATGGCTGGGATGGGACCGAGTTGCTGAATGGTGACCCGGGCCAGGCGGCCGATGACCTCGCACAATGGGCCGAAAATCTCGAGCGCAAGGTCCAGCAGTACCAGAGCCTGCACGGCCGAATGGCAGCCGTTTCGGTGACTGAAACGTCCAGTGACCTGATCTGTCGTCGTGCGCGATGGTGCGCACAGGAACTGGGCAAAGCCGCGCCCGAGTGGTGCTGACAACGTTCACCGCTGGGTGGTAGGGATGGCCCCGGGCGATGATGTCGGCGACGTCGCGCATGTTTTCGCGGGTGTGCCCATCCGATTGCTAGCGCCTGGTTCGGCCGGTATCGACGCATCCGGTGGCAGACTGCGATTATGACGACGTTCGAGTGGGCCGACGTGGACAGCTTCATCGTGGACTCTTTGGTGGGAGGCGAGGATTCGACCGCGACGGCATTGGCCGCGAACGCGGCGGCCGGATTGCCCGCCATCGACGTATCACCGGCGCAAGGGAAGTTCCTGCACTTGATCGCGCGGTCGGTTCGCGCGCGACGGGTGCTGGAGATCGGGACGCTCGGTGGGTACAGCACGATCTGGCTGGCGCGGGCGGTGGGTAAGGACGGCCTGGTGGTCACCTTGGAATTCGAGCCGCGGCACGCGCGGGTCGCGCGCGAGAATCTGGATCGGGCCGGGGTCGGGGATCGGGTCGAGGTCCGGGTGGGCGCGGCGCTGGACAGTCTGCCGGTACTGGCGGACGAGGATCCGGAGCCGTTCGATCTGGTGTTCATCGATGCCGACAAGGTCAACAACTCGAACTATGTGCTGTGGGCACTGCGTTTGACCCGGCCCGGATCGGTGATCATCGTCGACAATGTCGTGCGCAATGGTGGTGTCGTCGACGAGAATTCGGACGATCCGGCCGTGCAGGCCAGCCGCGACCTGGTCGACCTGCTCGCCTCCGAACCGAGCCTCGACGCCACGGTGGTGCAAACCGTCGGTAGTAAGGGTTGGGACGGTTTCGCCTACGCCGTGGTCAACGGCGAGTTCACCGACTGAGCGTTGCTGACGGCCGGGCACGCCGCGTCGGAGTCGGGCAGCCCGGTTGATACCGACGCTCCGTAGGACGAACGAGGCTGTGACGGTTGATCTTCATTGGTCATCACGGACAACCTCGACCGTGCCGTGCGTGCCACGGTCGAGGGCTTCCGCGAGGAGAACGATCCGGGCTATCGCTCCTACGCCTGAAGTACCACCTTGCCGACGGTGCCGCGCGTCTCCAGCGCGCGGTGCGCGCCGACCGCATCGGACAGCGCGAATCGCTGGACCGCGGGCCGCAGTCGACCGGCTGCGGCCTCGGCCATCGCCTTGTCCTCGAGCGGGCGCAGATCGCCGCCGACCCGCTGCAGCAGCCGCGGTCCGACGACCAGTTCGGAGGTGATGCCACGCGTGGCCAACTCCTGCTCCGGCAGCGACCGCGGCGCACCGCTGGCCGCGCCGTAGCTGAGGTGCTGGCCGCCCTTGCCGAGCAGATCGATGGCGGCGCGGCTTATTTCGCCGCCGACACCGTCGAACAGTACGGTGGCGCGCCGGTCGCCGAGTCGCGCCGTGACCTGATCCGGCCAGTCGGGGAGTAGGTAGTCGATCGCGATATCCGCGCCATTGCGTTGCACCAGTTCGACTTTCGCGGGCCCACCGGCCAGACCGACCACCGTGGCCCCGACGTTCTTCGCATACTGAACCAGCAGGGTCCCGATACCGCCCGCCGCGGCGGCTACCACCACCACACTGTCGGGACCGAGTTCGGTGAACAATAAGATCCCCATGGTCGTTCGCCCGGTGCCGACGATCGCGACTGCCTCGGCCGCATCGAGATCGGCCGGAATCTCGTGCAGTCGAGCGGTTTCCGTCACGGCCAACTCGGCATAGCCGCCGGGTGCCATCCCGAGATGGGCGACGACCCGCTTGCCGAGCCAGGACGTATCGACATCCGGTCCGATCCGGTCCACGGTCCCGGCGACCTCACGGCCCGGGATGGTGGGCAACTGCGGCAGCGGGTACGGGCCGGGCTCGCCCCTGCGCAACGCGGTATCGATGACATGCACACCCGCCGCCGCGACCCGAATGAGCACCTGGCCCGGCCCCGGCACCGGATCGGAAACCGTTTCGTAGCGCAGATTCTCGGCCGGTCCAAAGGTATGAAGGCGGATGGCGTGCACGGTGACTCCTGTTCGTCGGCAGTGGAGTCAACCCTGCAACCTGAAGTGCCATTCAGGTCAAGGCGTGCTCGCCTGCACGCAACGGGCCTCGAATCCGTCGCAGAGCGCGGACAATCCCAGATACAGCAGATCCTCCGAGGTCAGATCGCTGACACCGCTGCCGTCCAGATCGGCGAGTGCGGCCGGAATCGGCAGCTGTGATTTTCCTTCCAGTAGGGCCCGCAGTCCGTTGGACCCCTCCGGATTCATGCCCTTGCGCGCGACCAGCGCACCACTGATGTGCGGAAGCGTGGCCCCGGAGATGTAGTTCCACACCGCGAATGCCATGGTGGCCGCCTCGCGGGTCGAGACATTCAACTCGCGCAGACCCTCGACCAGCCAGGCGAAGCAGGCCAGGCCCTGTGGGCCGAAACTGTAGCGGGGCATGGCGAAGGTGAGCAGCACCCACGGATGCTGTTGGTAAAGCGCCCAATCGATCTCGGCGGCAATACGGACTCGGTCGCGCCAGGTCCAGTTCTTGCCCTCCGGTGACGGATACGGGTTGCGAGCCGATATCTCATCGGTCATCAGGGCGAGCAGTTCGTCCTTATTCGCGACGTGCCGGTACAGCGACATGGCGCCGACGCCCATTCGCTCGGCGATATGTCGCATGGACAACCCGTCGAGCCCTTCCGCATCGGCGAGGGTGATCGCCGTGTCGACGATGGCGGCTCGAGTGAGCTTCGGCTCAGTCATCCCATGACTCGCTTCCGGTTTTGGACCCGCATGCGTACACTGTACCCGGACTGACGCGTACGCCGTACGCGACATGGAGAGGACATTCGGAATGACTCAGGTGGAGGCCGCGCCGGTGGCGACGGCGCCGACAGGTTCGCGGCGCGCTCGGCTCGGCCTCGCGGTGCTGCTGCTGCCGGTGCTGCTGGTGTCGATGGATATCTCGGTGCTGTTTCTGGCCATGCCGACGCTCACCCTCGATCTCGATCCGTCGGCCGCGCAGCAGCTGTGGATTCTCGATATCTACGGCTTCCTCATCGCGGGCCTGCTCATCACCATGGGCAATCTCGGGGATCGAATCGGACGGCGCAACATTCTGCTGGTCGGTGCCTCGGTATTCGGCATCGCCTCGATCATCGCGGCCTTCGCGCCGAGCGCGATGGTGTTGATCATCGCCAGGGCGCTGATGGGTATGGGCGGCGCGACCCTGCTGCCGTCGAGTCTCGCACTGATCTCCAGCCTGTTTCCGAATGCCCGTGAACGCGCCGCCGCGATCGGTGTGTGGACTGCGTTCTTCGCGGGCGGATCCGCGGTGGGTCCGATTCTCGGCGGGGTGCTGTTGCACCACTTCTGGTGGGGTTCGGTATTTCTCATCAACATTCCGGTGCTGCTGATCCTGCTCGCCTTCGGTCCGTTCGTACTGCCCGAACATCGCTCCGGTGTGGTCGGACCGCTCGATATTGCGAGTGTGCTGCTGTCGATCGGCGGCATCCTACCGGTGGTATACGCGGTCAAACAGATCGCGGCCGAAGGGTTCGACATCACATCGATCGTCATCGGACTCATCGGCGTCGTGCTACTCGCCGTCTTCGTGCGGCGGCAGCGACAGCTGGCCGAACCGCTGCTGGATCTGCGGTTGTTCCGGCGGGTGCAGTTCACGGTCGCCATCGGATCGAGTCTGGTCGGCATGATGTCGCTGGCGGCGATGAGCTATCTCACCAGCGTCTATCTGCAATCGGTGACCGGACGTGAGCCGCTGGCGGCCGCGCTGCTCGGGATTCCGATGGCGATCGCGGTGTTCGTCTGCTCGATGGGCGGTGCGCGGGTCGGGCACAAGCTCGGGGTGCGCTCCACCTTCGTGCTGGCGTTGCTGGCCTCGGCGGTCGGCAATGTGATGCTGATCGGTGTCGGTGTGGACGGCGGAATCGCCTGGTACCTGGCCGGATCCACGATCGCCGGAATCGGGTACGGCCTGGCGTTCACGCTGGTGTCGGATGTGGCGGTGTCCTCGGTGCCGCCCGAGCGGGCCGGTTCCGCGGTCGGGATCTCCGAGACCAGCTTCGAACTGGGCAATGCGCTCGGCCTCGCGCTGCTGGGTTCGATCGCCGCGCTGGTCTTCCGGTCGGGCGGTGACTATTCGGACACCCTCGGCGAGACCATCCAGCATGCGGACGGCAACACCGCACTGGTCGATTCCGCGCGCGAATCCTTCGTCTCCGGTATGCACGTGGCGACCTCGGTCGGCGCGGTGCTCTTGGTGGTTATGGGCGCGATTGCCGCGTTCGCACCGCGCTCGACCCCGGTATCCGACTGAACGCTCTCTGTGGCGGTATCCCCTCGGCCCGGGCCGGTGCATGGCTCACCTGGCCCACGCGCTGCGGCAGGCCGTCCTGCTGCACGGTGATCGAATACCGGCGACGGCGCGCCTACCTGGGATCGGGTGTAGTTCGCGATATAATTAGATGTCATGTTTTCGCATGACATCTCCTCGATCGAGGACTTCATTCGCAGTTACGACGAGATCGTCGCGGCGTCGGATTTTGCCGCTCTGCCAAGGCTTTTCGAGCCGGTCATCCTGGTCACGACGCCGACGTCGAGTCGCTGTGTGAGCCGGGCGGAGTTCATCGCCGCGGCCCGAGCGCGTGCACGCCAATTCGACTCCGGGTCCGCGCCGCACACGCGACTTGTCGAGCAGACGACCTTCGAATTCGGCGGGCACTACTGGCTCACCTCGGCGCGGTGGGCGCTCTCGCTCGGCGAACGCTCCCTCGACCTCTACAGTGACTTCCTGGTCCGATGCACCGACGATGGGCTGCGGATCGCGGCCTATCTGACTCGGCAGGATCTGCCGGAGCTGGTGCGGGGTGCGCTCGACA
Source organism: Nocardia sp. CA-107356 (assembly GCF_050946365.1). Classification (NCBI taxonomy): domain Bacteria; kingdom Bacillati; phylum Actinomycetota; class Actinomycetes; order Mycobacteriales; family Nocardiaceae; genus Nocardia; species Nocardia sp. CA-107356. The sequence goes on from NZ_CP191992.1 coordinate 4,184,683, forward strand.
GGTGATCACGGGCGCGATACCGGGGGTGCGGGCGGCGATCGGCGCATACAGTCGAAGGCGTGAACGGCACGCCCGCTTCGAGCAATGGGCGGCCGCTCGCCGAGCGGGTGGCGAGCTGGCTGCTGTATCCGACCTCCCGGCCGCGCGAGAAATCCCTGCGCAAGGCGGTCGCGGGCCGGATCGTGCTGGTGACCGGCGCTTCACACGGCATCGGCAAGGCGAGCGCACGGAAATTGGCCGCGGCCGGTGGTGTGGTGCTGCTGGTGGCGCGGTCGGTCGATGACCTGGAGCAGGTGGCGGCCGAGATCACCGCCGAGGGCGGTGTCGCACAGGCATATCCGACGGATATGACCGATATGGACGCCGTCGAGAAGCTCGGCCGAGCGGTGTTGGCCGAACACGGTCATGTCGATGTGCTGATCAATAACGCGGGCAAGTCGATTCGCCGCTCGATCGACGAATCCTACGACCGTTTCCACGACTTCACGCGCACCATCGACGTGAACTATCTCGGTCCGGTCCGCCTACTGCTCACCTTGCTGCCGAGTATGCGCGAACGCAAACAGGGCCATATCGTCAACATATCTACCTGGGGTGTGCGCATGCCGCCCGCCCCACGGTGGGCCGCCTACGGCGCGTCCAAGTCTGCCTTCGATGTCTGGTTACGCAGTGCGGCAGCCGAAATCGCCGCCGACAAGGTCACCACCACCTCCATTTACATGCCGCTGGTGCATACCCGGATGAGCGCTCCGACCGACTTCAGTCGGATTCCCGGCCTCACCGTCGACGAAGCCTCCGATCTGGTCTGCCGCGCGGTCACGGCCAAACCGCGGGAGATCGCGCCCTGGTGGTCCCGTGAGGTCCAAGCCTGGACCGACCTGAAGCGCGGACAGGCCCAGCGCTTCATGGAGCGTGCATTCCGCCGCTGATCGCCAGCTCCATCAGTCCGATTTCTTGCGCGGGCGGGGGCCGATCTGGTCCAGCAGATCGTTGACCTCGTCCGGGAACCCATTGGTCACCGCCTTCGGCGTCTTGTTCGGGAACCGGCGCGTGACATGCTCTTGCGCGGCGGATCCCGGCAGGACGTAGACGGGTTCGGATTTGTTCTGCAGTGGCCGTACGACGTCGTCGAGGTGGCTCTTGCGATCGTCGAGGTAGGCGCCGATCACGTCCTCGCCCGCCGGGCAGACGGCCATACAGTAACCGGCCTTGTAGTTGGGTTTGAACGACAGGCTCTGCCACATCGAGAACGATTCGCCGGTGCTGACGCGCTCGCGGTACTCGGCGGCATTATCGCTGTCGGCCACGGTTTCGGCCCAATCGGTGAAGCCGCCCATGAACTCTCGATAGTTGTGCGTGTAGCAGGCCTGGAAATCGAAGCCGCCGTCGTTGGTGATCGCGCCGACCGGACATGCGGAGACGCAGAGCTTGCATTCCAGACAAGGGTTGAAATCGAGCGATGCGCTGGGTTCGTCGATCACCGCGTCGGTGACCACCGTGCCGAGCAGGATGAAGTTGCCGAACTTCGGGTGAATGACGTTGCGGTGGATACCCATAACGCCCAGCCCGGCGGCCTCGGCCACCACTTTGTGCGCGATCACCCAGATGCGACCGGGAAATTTGTCGACCTCCATCGGATATCCGGGCGCCGGATAGACGGCACGGTAACCGGCGTCCTGCAATGCTCTGGTGATACGGCGTGACACCTCGTTGGTCTCGTCGTCGGCGTGGTTGAACTCGGTGTTGGCGAGGCTGCGCATGGTGCTGCGCAGGTTGTCTCGGTTCATCCGGACGCAGAAGGCCACGAATGTGCGTGCGGAGGGCAAGATTTCGCGGGCATGCTCGAGTTCGACGGCCACGCGCGGGTCGTCGACCGGCACGAATCCGACATCGTCGGCTCCGGCCTCGAGGCAGAGTTCGCGCAGCCGCGAAACGCTCAGCACCGGATCCGGTGTCGTGCGCGCCTGTTCGGCCATCCGCTTGACGGTCGGGTGCTCCGCCAGCCGACGCTGCCCTATTGGTTCCTGATTCTCTGCCGACATCGGCCCTCCTCGTTAGCGCGAGACCGGCACGGCCTCAACAAGATAGACCCCGCCGAACACCGAAACTCATCGCACACCGGGCGTGTCGTGGGGGATGGGCGCTCGATTCGCGTCGGTTTCCTTCGGGAGTGACGTGGAGCAGGCCGACGTATCGAATCCGATATAACACCGTGCCGATCTACACCCTGTCCCGATCCGAAGATCATGTGTGGCCCGGTCGGGGTGAGGGAGCCCGGCCGTGTCACGCATAGGATCGACGGATGGACAGATCGGGAAGCAGTGGGTTGGCGACGTTGTTCGCGCTGGCCGATTCGCGGCTGCCGATCGGCGGGCATGTGCATTCCGGGGGTGTGGAGGAGGCGGTGGCGTCGGGGGTCGTGCGCGATGTCGCGACGGTCGAGTCGTATTTGCGGCGGCGGATCCGGACATCGGGGCTGGTTGTGGCGTCGTTGGCGGCGGCGGTGTGTGCGGGGAAGTTGGATGCGGTGCGGGCCGAAGCGGAGGCGGATGCGCGGACTCCGGCTCCGGCCGCACGGGCGGCGTCGCGGGCGCAGGGGCGTGGGTTGGCGCGATTGGCGAAACAGGTTTGGCCGGACGAGAATTGGACGGTTCTGGGTGTGCGACCGCATCTGTCCACGGCGTTCGGCGTGGTCGGGCACATCTGCGGGGTGACTCCGGAGGAGACTGCGGCTGTCGTCGTCTATACGACGATGACCGGCGCCGCGACCGCGGCGCAGCGGTTGCTGGCGCTGGATCCCGCGGCGGTCGCCGCATGCACGATTCGGCTCGGTGACCTCTGCGATCGAACCGCGGCCGAAGCCGCGACCGGACTCGCGGCGCTCTCGGATCCACTGCAGGACGTGCTCGCACAGCGACACCTTGTGCGCGATATGCCCCTGTTCGCGTCCTAAGTGCGCAATCGGCAAGGATGAAGGCGGAAAGGAGCACGATATGCCACCTCATCTGATCGACGGCGAGCCGCACGATCACTCCCACGACCGCCCCAAGCGTGCGCGCACGCTCGGTGAGGCGCTGCGCATCGGCGTCGGCGGACCGGTCGGTTCGGGCAAGACCGCCCTGGTGGCCGCCTTGTGCAGGCAGCTGCGCGACGAACTCTCGCTCGCAGTGCTGACCAATGACATCTACACCACCGAGGACGCCGACTTCCTGCGCCGCCACGCGGTGCTGCCGGACGAGCGGATCACCGCCGTACAGACCGGCGGCTGCCCGCATACCGCCATCCGCGACGACATCACCGCGAACCTCGACGCCATCGACGATCTGATCGCGGCCAATCCGCCGCTGGACCTGATCCTGGTGGAATCCGGCGGCGATAACCTCACCGCCACCTTCTCCTCCGGCCTGATCGATGTGCAGATCTTCGTCATCGACGTGGCGGGCGGGGACAAGGTGCCGCGCAAGGGCGGGCCCGGCGTGACCTTCTCGGATCTGCTGGTGATCAATAAGACCGACCTCGCCCCGCTGGTCGGCGCCGACCTCGACGTGATGGAGCGCGATGCCGCGAAGGTCCGTGAGGGCCGCCGGACCGCGATGATCTCGCTGACCGAGGATCCGGCCGCCACCGCCGTGCTCGCCTGGGTACGCGAGCAGCTGCACGCGATCGCCGAGCAGGATAGGTCGGCCACCGAATCCGCTGTTGCGCACTGAGGTTCGCATTGTCGCGGCCGTCGGCACGCTGCCCGAGATCCATGCGCGCGGCGGGCTGGCGGCTCGGCGCACCGGTCCGGACACCGTCCATCTGATCGGTACTGCCGCGACCCCGCTCGGTGGTGACGAGCTCGATATCGAGATCGTGGTCGGCGCGGGCGCACGGTTGGTCGTGCGGTCGGTCGCGGCCACCATCGCACTGCCGAGTGCGGCGACGCCATTGTCGTTGGCGCACTGGCGTTTCGACGTCGCAGGCGAGTTGGATTTCGATCCGGAGCCGACAATTGTCGCTGGCGGCGCACACCATCACGCCGTGACCGAGGTGCGCTTGACCCCCGAGGGGCGGCTACGGTTGCGCGAACGTGTGCAAATCGGCCGCACCGGCGAGGACGGCGGTGGCTGGCGCGGCGACCTCATCGCCGACGTCGGCGATATGCCGCTGTTGCGGCACCGGCTGGAACTCGGCGCGGACGGTGCGACTGACGACAACCTCTCCGCGCCAAGGGCATTGGACAGTGAACTCGTCTACCCCGACGACCGGCCCGCGGATACGACCGGTTTGGTCGCATCCCGCCTCCCGCTGGCCATCGGCGGAACGCTGTCCACCCGAACCGGCGTGCTGCTCGGCCTCAGCGGCTAGCTTCCGATTCGCCGACGCGGATTGTGTTGTCGGTCACAGCTGCGGGGGTGCTCGGACCCGGATGGGTGTAGCGGCGGTCCGGGCGGGGGAATGAAAAGAGGTGGGAGCCCGACAGCGTCGTCAGGTTCCCACCTCTGTCCGGCGTTCCGTCAGTCGCCGACGGCCCGCGAGGGCGCGTTCAACGCGTTGAACGCGCCGACAGCCGCACCGGCTGCCGCTCCGATGGCGGCCGCGGGGGCCGTGATCACTGCCGCGCCGAACGTCGCACCGAGCACGGGGCCAGCGACGATGCCGACCGGCACGAACGGAAGTCCGACGACCAATCCCAGCGCGCCGCCCACCAGCGCGGAGGTTGCCGCGACCGGGGCCGACGAGGCCGCCCCCGCCAGCGCACCCATGGCGGCGGTGCCCATGGTTTGCCCGGCGATCCGGTCCGAACGGCTGCGTTCCATTCCGATCGAATCGAGGAATGTCGCCAGATCGGCCTCGGCCAGGGCGGCGCTGTCGTTGATCTGGATTGCCTGCTCCTGATTGATCCAGTCCGGTGCGTCGACGACCACGTCACCGAAGCGGAACTTGCCCGGCGGTGGCGCGATCGGCGGCACCGGAGCAACGGCGGTGGGTGGGTGCAGTACGCCGACCGGCGCGAGGTATCTCTTATCCGGTGCGGGCCGTGACCACTGCAACGAGCTCATGGTGTCGTCCGGGATGGTGAGTCCCTCGTAGGGCGCCGCATTGGGCGCATCGGCCGCGGGCCACTGCGTCTTCGGCTCGGGCTGGGTCACCGTATTCGACTGTGCGGGCTCGGCATTCGCGGTGCCGGTCCCCACCAGGGCCAGAACGAGCGGTACCGCACCCGCCGCGACCATTGTCCCCATCTTCTGCCGCTGCGGGTTAGGAACTCTGTGCTTGCCTGTCCCCATACATCGCCTTTCATCCGGAGAAATGTCAAAGCACATTCGGACCAGATGGGCAGCCGGATGGGTGGGATTTGCGACTGGCAAACAGAAGGGTCGGGTTCCGAGCGGCTCAGCCCGCCTTGCGGCCAGCCGCCTTATCGGTGAGCGCGACCTTCCCGTTCTCCGCGGGCGGCGCACCGAGCGCAGCCGCGAGTTCGTCGGCCTCTTGTTGATCGGCCTGCACCGCCTCCACCGCGAGTCGGGCGAACACCCACTGCTCGGTGGCGGCCATCTGCCCGCGGGTGCGGCCGAGGAAGGTTACGAACCACTGGATGACGGTGATGATCCGGCTGCGATAGCCGACCAGGTAGTACAGGTGCAGTGCCAGCCAGGCCAGCCATGCGATGAACCCGCCGAACTCCAGCTTGCCGACCTGGCAGACGGCGCTGAACCGTGACACCGTCGCCATGCTGCCCTTGTTGAAGTATTTGAACGGCTGACGATCCTGCGGCGCTTGGCCTTTCAGCCCGGCCTTGATCTGCTTGGCCGCATAGGTCGAGCCTTGGATCGCGCCCTGCGCCTGACCGGGCACATTCGGCACCGACATCAGGTCGCCGACGACGAAGACGTTCGGATGACCCTTGACGGTGAGATCGGGTTCGACGATCACGCGACCGGCGCGGTCGACCTCGGTGCCGTCGGACTGGTCGGCGAGCATCTTGCCCAACGGGCTGGCCTGCACACCGGCCGACCACACCTTGCACGAGGATTCGATGCGACGGGTGGTGCCGTCGGCGTCCTTCACCGTGACACCGTGTGCGTCGACATTGGTGACCATGGCGTTGAGCTGGATCTCCACGCCCATCTTCTCGAGCCGCCGCTTCGCCTTACCGCCGAGCTTCGGGCCCATCGGGCCGAGCACCGCGCCGGCGCCCTCGACCAGGATCACCCTGGCATCGCGCGGATCGATGTTGTGGAAGGTGCCTTCCAGGGTGCGATCGGCGAGTTCGGCGATCTGCCCCGCCAGCTCGACACCGGTGGGTCCGGCGCCGATCACCACGAAGGTGAGCAGCCGGTCCCGCAGTTCCTGCGTGGTGGCCAGTTCGGCCCCTTCGAACGCGCCCAGGATGCGCGCGCGTAGTTCCAGCGCGTCATCGATCGTCTTCATGCCGGGGGCGTAGGTGGCGAACTGGTCGTTACCGAAGTAGGACTGCTGCGCGCCGGTCGCCACGATCAGGCTGTCGAAGTGGGTGACCGTGTTCTGGTTGAGCAGCTGCGAGGTGACCGTCTGCTGCGCGAGGTCGATATTGATGACATCGCCGAGCAACACCTGCGCGTTCTTCTGTTTGCGCAGCACCAGCCGGGTCGCGGGGGCGATCTCGCCGACGGAGAGGATTCCGGTGGCCACCTGGTAGAGCAGCGGCTGGAACAGGTGGGTCGAGGTCTTCGAGATCAGGGTGACGTCGACATCGGCCCGCTTGAGGTGCTTGGTTCCGAACAAGCCGCCGAAGCCCGACCCGATCACCACGACCCGGTGGCGATGGTTCTCCTCGACAGACTGAGTGCTCATCGTCGGTGCTCCTCAAACCTGGGGTGCGGCCCCTCGAACGTTACTGACCCGACTTACGGTAGTCGGCGCTCCGCTGGCCGTCACGGCGAGATCCCGGTTGCCGATGTGCCGATCTTTCCAGCGACCCGCAAGCGGCCGCTACCGTGGCGATACCCCTCTGCTGTCGAATACGATAGATCATGTCCGAGAATGTGTCGTTGATCGACATTCCTGACGACCACGTCATCGATCGACTATTGCGCCGGGTTCCCGAGCGCAGTCAGGTACTGGCCACACCGCCACCCGGCAGTAGCACGACCGCGGTGCGCGGCGATGCCGGACTCCCGTATTTCGGGCGAGGGCTGCATTATCTGCGCTGGGGTCCGGCCGAGATGATGCAGCGGTATCGCCGATTCGGCCCGGTGTCACTGAATTCATCGCTGGGATTGGACCGGGTACTGGTCTGTGGACCGGAGGCGATCGATGAGGTGCTCGGCAAGCGGCGTCGCGATTTCGGCCAGGGGTGGGACTACTTCATCGGCCCGTTCTTCGGGCGCGGACTTCTGCTACTCGAATTCGACGAGCACATGTTCCATCGCCGGATCATGCAGCAGGCATTCACCAGAGAGCGGCTGGAGGCGCATCTGGCGACGTTGACACCGCTGGCGCGGGCGGGGATCGCTCGGTGGGCGCCGGAGCGGGGCGGCACGGTCCGGCTTTATCCGACGATCAAGGAATTGACCCTGGAAATCGCGGGCGAGACCTTTATGGCTGTCGATGTCGGCGTGCAGCGCCGCAAGCTCGTCGATGCGTTCATCGATTGCACCCATGCCGGGCTTTCGATCATTCGACATCCGGTGCCCGGCGGCAACTGGCGCGCCGGGTTGCGCGGGCGCAAGGTGCTCGAACAGTACTTCACCGAAATGCTGCCGCAGAAGCGTCGGACCGAGTCGGCGGATTTCTTCTCCGGACTGTGTCATGCGCGCAGCGAGGACGGCGCCGAATTCAGCGATGCGGATGTGGTGAACCACATGATCTTCCTGATCATGGCCGCGCACGACACCACGACGACCACCGCCACCGCCGTCGCCTACTACCTCGGCAAACATCCCGAATGGCAGCGGCGGGTGCGGGCCGAAGTGCTGACCATCGATGCGGAAATCGGCAGTGCCGCACCGACGATTGCCGACCTGGACCGGATGCACGACCTGGATCTCGTCATCAAGGAGAGCCTGCGGTTGATGCCGCCGGTACCCGGACTGGTGCGCCGTGCGGTGCGCGATACCGAAATTCTCGGGCATTACATTCCCGCTGGTACGCCCATCGATTGCGCGTACCACATCAACCACTTCCTGCCGGAGCTGTGGACCCGGCCGGAAGTGTTCGATCCCGAACGTTTCGGCGAAGCACGGCGCGAGGACAAATCGCATCGACTCGCCTGGGTGCCGTTCGGGGCGGGCGCGCACAAGTGCATCGGTATGCACTTCGGAACACTCGAGGTGAAGACGATCATCGCGGCACTGGTGCGCGACTATGAGTGGGAACTCCCGGAGGATTACCGAATGCCGTGGGGATTCACGACAATTCCGTTCCCCCGGGATGGTGCGCCCGTATTGTTGCGTCCGCGAGCTGGTCGCTCGAATCGACTCAGCGTCCGCTGAAAAGCAACTCGGCGACCTTGGTGTCGGTGGCGGCGCCCTCGGTGTAGCCGCCATCGCCGCCGAGCGAACTCATGATGGCCAGGGTGTAGCGCTCGCCCGGACCTGCGAAGCCGACCGAATTGACGACCCAGCCGCCCTGTTCCTCGGACCAGCCGTTCTTGAGGCCGGGCCGCATCGCCGCGCCCGCACCCCAGAGGCCCCAGTGCTGGTTGCTGTCGACCGCGCGCATGCGGTCGAACAGATAGTTCCGGTCGTCGGGATGCATATGGTCGAAGATGGAGTCCATCAGCCGATCCAGATCGGCGGCCGTGCACTTCTGGAACGACCAGTCCGGGAACATCGCAGTATTCGTCGGCTGCGGAACCAGTGTGACCATGCCATTGGCGCGGAAGGCATTGTTATAGGCCATCCGATCGATGCCCGCGTACTTGTTCCAGAGAATGTCGGCGGCCTGGTCATTGGACGTGGCGAGCATCGATTCCATCAGGGCGCGGTCGTCCGGACCGAGGCCGATCGCGCCGGCCCGGGCGCGGTTGAGCAGATCGACGGCGATCGCCAATTTGATGGTCGAGGCGGTCCAGACCGAATTCTCCGCGTTCTCGTTCGCGTACACCCCGCCGCTGACCCGATCACGGACGACGTAACCCGTCACGCCGGGCCGATTCTTCAAATACGCATCGACAGCGGCGATTCGGCTGCTCATATCGCAATCGAAACCGGCCAGACAGCCTTGCATATGCGCCGGAGGCGCGGCAAAGGCCGACGGAATCAGCGCGGGGGTAGTGGGGACCAAGATCGCCGCAGCGGCGAGGAGAGAGGCGGAGGCGTGACGCACGAGGCAACACGATCGCACATCGGCGGGCCGGACGCACGTCTTGAGCTCTGACCGACGCTGTGATAGGGCCCGTTGCGTGCTTGCACTGCAGTGTCTTTCGCCGGAGCACCTAATGAAAGGCCGCGTGCAGTTCCTCGACGGTGCGCCCGTTGAGGCGGTAACAATGGGCGAAGGCCTCGGCATGTCGGTCGCGGGGCCAGGTGTGTAGCACGACGGTACGGCCATATGAGCGCGAGTTGACCAGCTCCCATCGGTCACCGACGCGACGGACTGTGAACCCGCCTCTCGGAACCAGGGGAATCACCATCGCCATCATCGAACGCGAACCAGCCTTTCGTGCAGCTATCCCGTTCCTCCCCGGTTGAGCACTGTTGCACATCGAGGGCCTCGATCCGAGGTGACACGACGAAGTAAATCGTTCGCGTGTGGCTTATTTCACTCCCACGGGAGTGGGGCCGGAAGGTTGCGTGCTGGTCGCTGGGCGTATAAACGTGCGGGAGTGTCGAGGCGTGCGGATAGGCGACTTGACGCGCAGTGCGGACATACCGGACCAACCAACGAGAGGGCGCACATGCCGCTGCACATCCATCGTGCCGAGCGCGCCGATACGTTGGCGGAGTCGCTGGCCGGACTGCTTGCCGAGCCGTTGCCGGACGCGCTCGCGGCCGAGGTGGTCGCCGTGCCCGCGAAGGGTGTCGAGCGGTGGTTGACGCAACGGCTGTCGACCGTGCTCGGCGTGTCGGGGCGTTCGGATGGTGTTGCCGCGAACATCGAATTCCCGTCTCCCGGTGCGTTGGTCGCCCAAGTGCTCGCGGCGGCGAGTGGGGTGGCGCCCGAGGCCGATCCGTGGGCGTCCGAGCAGGTCGTATGGACACTGCTGCGGGTGATCGACGCGTCGCTGGCCGAACCGTGGAGTGCGGTGCTCGCGCGGCATCTCGGGGCCGGGGAGCCGGGCGGACATCGCGTCGGCCGTCGGTACGGCACCGCCGCACATCTTGCGGCGTTGTTCGACAGCTATGCCGCGCAGCGGCCCGGATTGATCATGGCGTGGGCTGGCGGTTCCGATATCGATGGTGCGGGGCGGGCGGTGCCGGATGATCAGTTGTGGCAACCACAGTTGTGGCGGAGATTGCGGGCCGAGGTCGGGGTGCCGAGTCCGGCCGAACGGCTCGATGCGGCCTGTGCTCGCTTGCGGGCCGAGCCGGAATTGGTCGATCTGCCCGAGCGGGTGTCGTTGTTCGGGATGACGCGGTTGCCGACCGATCAGCTGGCGGTGTTGTCGGCATTGGCCGAACGGCGCGCGGTGCATGTGTGGCTCGCGCATCCGAGTCCGGCGATGTGGGCGGAACTGGGCGGGCTGGTGCCCGCGATCGCGCGGGGCGATGACGTCAGCGCGACGGTGGTTCGGCATCCGCTGCTGGCGGGGCTCGGGCGTGACGTGCGCGAACTCCAGCAGCGACTCATCGGTGCGGGCGCCATCGACGTGCACCATGCGGCTGTTGTCCCGATACCCGGTGGCAGGCAAGGAGATTCGGGTGCAACGCTGCTGACCGCGCTGCAATCCGGGATACGCGACGATCTGTGGCCGCCGGTGCCCGCGAGCTTCGACGACGCGACGGTCCAGGTGCACTCGTGCCATGGACCCGCGCGGCAGGTGGAAGTGTTGCGGGAATGCCTGCTCGGATTGTTCGCGGCCGATCACACGCTGGAACCGCGGGATGTGCTGATCATGTGTCCCGAGGTCGAGGCGTACGCACCACTGGTGCGGGCGGCGTTCGGGCAGAAGCTGGTGGGATCGGTTGAGTCGGTAAGTGATTCGGCTCATCCGGCGCATCTGCTGCGAGTGCGGCTCGCGGATCGGGGGCGCGGGGTGACCAATCCGATGCTCGCGGTGATCGCGGTGCTGCTCGAGCTCGCCGATGGGCGAGTTACCGTGACCCAGGTCTTGGATCTGGCGGCGTCCGAAACCGTCCGGCGCCGTTGCGGTTTCGATGACGACGATATCGAGCGGTTGCGTGAATGGGCGGCCGAATCCGGTGCGCGGTGGGGGATCGGCCAGCGGCAGCGCCAAGCGTTCGGACTGGCCGACTTCGCGCAGAACACGCTGAACAGTGCGGTGGACCGGATCCTGCTCGGGGTGACCGCGGACGAATCCTCCGATGACTGGCTGGATCTCGCGCTGCCCCTGGACGATGTGGACAGCAACGATGTCGATCTCGCCGGTCGGTTCGCGGAATTCATCGACCGCCTCGCGGTGTGCCTGCGGGACCTGCGTGGGCCGCGTCCGGCCCATGAATGGGCCCAGGTCCTCGGCCGCTGCCTCGATCTGCTCACCGATGTACCCGATAGCCAGGCGTGGGTGCGCACCGAGGCCCGCCGCGAGTTGGCCGCGGCGACCGACCATGCGGACGATGTGCCGTTGCGGCTGGCCGATATCGGAGTGCTGTTGTCGAGTCGACTCGCGGCGCAACCGACCAGAGCCAACTTCCGTACCGGTGAGCTGACCGTGTGCACCCTGGTGCCGATGCGTTCGGTACCGCACCGGGTGGTGGTGCTGCTCGGGCTCGATGACGAGGTCTTCCCGCGCACCAGTGGTGTCGACGGCGATGACGTGCTCGCGCGCAATTCGCTACTCGGCGAACGGGATGCGCGCAGCGAGGACCGTCAGCTGCTGTTGGACGCGGTGCTCGCGGCCACGGAGCGGCTGCTGATCTTCCACACCGGTGCCGACCCGGTGACCGGCGCGCACCGCCCGCCCGCGATCCCGGTCGCCGAATTGCTCGACGCGTTGCGCGCGCATGTCGACGCGGATGGAATGGACGCGGTGGTAACCCGACATCCGTTGCAGGGCTTCGACCGTCGCAACTTTCACGCCGAGCGTCCGTTCAGCTTCGATACCGTCGCACTGGCCGGAGCCCAGGCGACCGGACAGCCCGCGCAGCCGCGGGCCGCATTCCTGCCCGAGCCACTGCCCGCGCCCGAACTCACCGATGTCGCACTGGCCGATCTGATTTCGTTTGTCGAGCATCCGGTGCGCGCATTCCTCTGGCAGCGCCTCGGCCTGCGCGTGCCCGAGCACGATGAGGACATCGCCGACCGGCTGCCCATCGAACTCGACGGCCTCGCGAAATGGGAATTGGGCGAACGCCTGCTGACCGCGCGTCTCACCGGTGCGGACCCATCGACCCTGCGCGCGGCGGAATGGCGGCGCGGGACGCTACCGCCATTCGGATTCGGCGGCGCGGTCCTCGACGAGGTGGAATCCACCGTCGACAAGTTGGTCCGGGCAGCCCTGCCGGAGTACGAAGCCCCGGCGCGTGCGGTCGATATCGCGGTGGATCTGGGCAACGGCCGCCGACTCACCGGGACGGTGCCCGAGGTGCGCGGGGAATCGTTGGTTCGCACCACGTTCTCCCGGCTCGCTCCGAAACATCGCATCGCCGCGTGGGTTTCGCTGCTCGCCCTAGCCGTCACCGAGGACCGCAGTTGGCGCACGGTCACCACCGGCCGTGGCCAATTCGGTCGACCCGCATGGCGTTCCGAGCTGACGGCCCCGGAACCGCCTGCCGCACTGACGATCCTGCGCGAGCTGGTCCGGTTGCGCGACGCGGGTCTGACCGAACCGCTCCCGATCGCTCCCTCCGCCACCGCCGTCTATGCCGAACGCCGCTTCCGAGGTTCGAACACCGAGGAGGCCGCCACCGCCGCCGAACGCGAGTTCAACGGGGGCCCCAATGGCCCCGGCCCCTTCGGCGACCACACCGACCGCCACCTCCGCTACATCTGGGGCCGAGCCCCGCGCCTCGAACACCTCATGGCGAGCCCTGCCCCGGCAGGTGAACCCGGCGAAGCCACCCGCTTCGGTTCCTTGGCCCGCCGCATGTGGGCGCCGCTGCTCGCCGCCGAGAATCAGGGGCAACCGTGAGTGGCGATTCGACGATGCGGCTCGCGCACCGAGCGGTGGCCTGCGGCGGTTCGGCGTTGCCGCAAACGGCGCGACGTGTGGCTGCGCGGGGTGTGGCAGTCAACTGTGGATGGTCCGGTGCAGGACCGGTGGGCGTGCCGCCGCAGGCGCTTCGCGTCGGTTCGCAGCGCATCGGCCGAGCTGCATGCCACCGATGGTCGGCGGTGTCGTACGCGACATCGGTTCGGCTATGTCGGCGCGCCTACCGGATGGTGGCGGGCGGCTGGAGGACGGTGGAGCGGTCGGCGGGCGTGGAAGTGGGTGGTGGGCATGAGGAGTGAACACGCATCCGCCGTGCCTGGAAGCGGGTGGTGGGCATGACCATTGAGGACACCGCGTTCGCCACACCGCCGTCGGCTACCGACCGATTCGATCCGAGCGGGCCGCTGCCGACGGGGACGACCGTGCTCGAGGCGAGTGCGGGGACCGGGAAGACACATGCGATCGTCGGGTTGGCGGTGCGGTACGTGGCCGAGCTCGGGATCGATATTTCGCAGCTGCTGCTGGTCACGTTCAGTCGGGCGGCCACACAGGAATTGCGGGAGCGGACCCGGGATCGGTTCGTCGTGGTGGCGGCGGCATTGGCCGATCCGGAGGCGGCTCGCGCGCACGGCGATGAGTTGGTTCGGCTTGTCGCGCAGGCGGATTCAGCGCAGGTGCAGCGGCGCAGGCAGCGATTGCTCTCGGCGCTTTCGGATTTCGATGCGGGGACCATCGCGACAACGCACAGTTTCTGCCAAAGGATGCTCGATGAGCTCGGGTTGGCGGGGGAGCACGATCCGGGATCCCGGCTGGTCGAGACGATCGATGAGCTGATCGGTACGGTCGCCGATGACCTCTACCTGAACCGGTATGCCCGTGCCGAACCGCCGTTTTCGCTGAAGGAGGCGCATACGTTGGCGCTGGCGGCGGTGCAGGATCGGCATGCGGTGCTGGTGCCGACGGGGGCGGGACCGGCGGGGGAGCGGGTCGCGTTCGCCGCTGCCGTCCGCGCGGAGACCGAGCGCCGCAAGCGCCTGGCCGGATTGCGCGACTTCGACGATCTGCTGGTGCTGCTGCACGATGTGCTCGCCGACCCGGAGCACGGCCAGCGGGCCTGCCGTCGCATCCGCGACCGTTATCGGGTCGCCCTGGTCGACGAATTCCAGGACACCGATCCGCTGCAATGGGACATTCTGCGGCTGGCCTTCCACGGGCATTCGACCCTGGTCCTGGTCGGCGACCCGAAGCAGGCCATCTACGCCTTCCGTGGTGCTGAGGTGCTCAGCTATCTCGACGCCGTCGCGCACGCCGATACCCGCAGGGAACTCACCGACAACTGGCGCAGCGACGCGGGGCTGCTCGCCGCACTGGATCACCTGCAGGGCGGTGCGGCATTGGGGCACAAGGAAATTACGGTCTACCCGGTCGCGGCAACGCGCGGGTGGTCGCGACTGTCCGGCCCGGCGGAACTGACGACCCCGCTGCGAATGCGGTGTCTGCCGCGCACCGGGGCCGGCCCCTTGAACAAGTCGGGATTCCCGGCGGTCGGGCGCATGCGCGCGAAGGTCGCCGACGACCTCGCGGCCGATATCGTGCGGCTGCTGGAATCCGGTGTGCTGTTCGAAGCGAAGGCCGGATCGAGGCCGATCGGGCCCGGCGATATCGCGGTACTGGTGCGGACGCGATCCCAAATCGATGTGGTGCGTGCGGCTTTGGACCGCGTCGGCGTCGCCTCCGTACTTGCCGGTGGCACCAGCGTATTCGGCACCAGCAGCGCGACGGACTGGCTCTGGCTCTTGCGAGCCCTGGAACAGCCGCATCGCTCCGACCGGGTGCGGCTGGCCGCCTGTACACCCCTGCTCGGCAGCACCGCTGCCGAAATCGATAGCGGTGGTGCGGATCTGGTCGGCCGCATCAGCGCCCAACTGCGGGAAGCGGCCCGACTGTTCGCCCGCGCCGGCTTCGCCGCGGTGTTCGAAAAGATCTCCGCCGAAGCGAATCTGGCGCAGCGGCTGCTGTCGATCGAGAACGGCGAACGGGAGCTGACCGATCTACGGCATATCGCCCAACTGCTCGACCAGGTCGCGCTGACCGAAGGTCTCGGACTCACCGCGTTGACCCGCTGGCTCGGCGACCGCGTGCGCGATCCGGCCTCGGGATCGGTTGCCGACCGCAGCCGTCGTCTCGACCGCGATGCCGCGGCCGTGCAGATCGCCACCGTACACGCCAGCAAGGGCCTCGAATTCCCCATCGTCTACCTGCCTTTCGCCTGGGACAACGCGAAGAACCCGTACCCGCAGACCCTGCTGTTCCACACCGACGACGGCGCGCGCGTCCTCGACGTCGGCGGCCAGGACGCCTCCGGCTATGGCGAGCGCAAACTGCGCAGCGAAACCGAGGAGGCGGGTGAGGAACTGCGCCTGCTCTACGTCGCGCTCACGCGCGCGATGTGCCAGATCGTCGCCTGGTGGGCACCGGCGATCACCACGGCCAACGCACCCCTGCACCGCATGATCCACGGCCGCCCGGACGGCGGCGATCTCGTGCCGAGTAAAGCATCGGTGCCCGCAGATGCCGTTGCGGTATCCATACTTTCGGCTTGGGCGGCCGGTGCGCCGGAGGCCATTTCGGTGCAGGGCATCGACGGCACCGACGCGGTCGAGATCCGCCGAGTGCGCACCGAACTCCCGACCGGGGCCATCGCCGCGGCACAGTTCGCCCGCACCATGGACCTGCAGTGGCGCCGCACCTCCTACTCGGCATTGACCGCGGGGGCTCATGACGTGGCGATCCCGCAAGCCGAACCCGAGGATGAACGCGGCCCCTCCGATGAGCCGGGCACACCGGCACTGGCCGATGCCGAACCCGCTATATCGGATGCGGCCCCGTCACTGATGAACGCATTGCCCTACGGTGCGGAATTCGGGACCCTCGTCCACGGTGTGCTCGAGCGAATCGATACGGACGCACCGGATCTCGTCACCGAGGTGCACACCCGCTGCCGGGAAGCGACCGAGGAGCTGATGGCCGACACCGATCCGGTAGTCCTCGGCGAGGCCCTGCTCGCGGTCCTGCACACCCCACTCGGATTCGGTTGTCTCGCCGATATTTCCGGCCGGAACAGGCTCAACGAACTCGACTTCGAACTTCCGCTGGCGGGCGGTGACGTTCCGGGCGCGCACACCGTCACGCTGCGCCGCATCGCCGATCTTCTGCGCATCCATCTCCCGGCCGAGGATTCCTTGTCCGGCTACGCCGACCAACTCGCGGCCTTGGATGATGCTCCTTTGCGCGGCTACCTCACCGGCAGCATCGACGCAGTCCTGCGTGTCACCGAAGAATCCGGCGTTGAACCACGATTCGTGATCGTCGACTACAAAACCAACCGTCTCGGCACCGGCGACCTCACCGTCGAGCACTACACCCACGACCGCATGGCCGCCGAAATGCTGCGCTCCCACTACCCACTCCAGGCCCTGCTCTACGCGGTCGCACTGCATCGCTACCTGCGGTGGCGGCTACCGACCTACGAACCCGCGCGACACCTCGGCGGTGCGCGCTATCTCTTCGTGCGCGGCATGCTCGGCCCCGAAACCCCTTCGGGCCGTGGTGTTTTCGACTGGAACCCACCGGCCGCGTTGATCGTCGCATTGTCCGACCTACTGGCAGGGGAGGATCGATGACGTCGATTCAGTTGGCGCAGCGGGGGACCGGGCTGCTGCGCGTGTTCAACGAGGCCGGAGTGCTGTCCGCCGCCGACGTACACGTCGCACTTCGATTGGGACGCATGGGCCGGGAAACCTCGGACGAGGTGCTGTTCGCGGCGGCGCTCACGGTGCGGGCGGTGCGCTCCGGTTCGGTGTGTTTGGAACTGCACCGCATGCGCGAGATCGGCGTCGACGCCGACGAAACCTGGGACGCCGGTGCGGGTGTCGACCCGGCGACGCTGCCATGGCCCGATATCGACGCCGTTGTCGCGGCACTGCGGGTGAGTCCACTGGTCTGTGGTGGACCGGCCGGTCCCTTGCAGCCGTTACGTCTGGTCGATGCCCAGGGCATCCAGGATGCGGGTCCGTTGCTCTATCTGGATCGGTACTACCAGCAGGAGCAGACGATCCGGCGGGTGCTCACCGAACGTTCCGTACACCATCCCAAGGTGGATCCCGCCATTGTGCGCCGCGAGCTCGATCGGCTCTTCGACGCCCCGGTCGGTGCGGCCCCGGACCGCCAGCGCATCGCCGCCGCCCTCGCCGCCACACAGTGGACCACCGTGGTGGCGGGCGGTCCCGGTACCGGTAAGACCCACACCATCGCCCGCATCCTGGCCCTGCTCGACGCGCATCAGCAGGCGCATCCGAAGCTGCCCGTGCTGCGCATCGCGATGGCCGCGCCCACCGGCAAAGCGGCCGCGCGACTACAGGAAGCGGTGCGCGAGCAGGCCCGAACCCTCGGACTGCCCGAGCTCACCGCCGCCACCCTGCACCGGCTGCTCGGCTGGCAGCGCGGCCGAGCGACACGGTTCCGGTATCACGAATTCAACCGGCTGCCCTATGACGTGATCGTCGTCGACGAAACCTCCATGGTGTCGCTGACCATGATGAGCAGCCTGCTGGCCGCGCTGCGTCCGGACACTCGCCTGGTACTGGTCGGTGACCCGGATCAGCTCGCCTCGGTCGATGCGGGTGCGGTGCTCGCCGACCTGGTCGCAGGACCCGTTGCGGGCGAACCGAATCCGGTCCTCGAACAGGTGCTCGGTACGGAATCGGTTACGGCCGATGGCAATCCGGAGGCCCTCACCAGACTGGAGCGCACGCGTCTGCGCGGCGGCATCGTCCGATTGACCCGCGGCCGCCGATTCGGTGGCAAGATCGCCGAACTCGCCGTGGCCGTCCGCGTGGGCGACGCTGATACAGCGCTCGCATTACTGCGCGCCGGCGGCGACGAACTGTCGCTCTGCACCCCGGACGATACCGCGCCGGTCCGTGTCGATGTCGTGCGCGCTGCCCGCGAGGTGACCGCGGCCGCCCTCGACGGCGATGCCGCGGCCGCACTGACCGCCCTGGAATCCCATCGCCTGCTGTGCGCCCACCGCCAAGGCCCGTTCGGCGTCGAACGCTGGGACCGCATGGCCGCCGAATGGGCGGCCGCCGGTGGCGCGGGACCGGACTCGCACCAGGTCCCGTGGTATCCGGGGCAACCCCTGCTGGTCACCGCCAACGACCACGAGGCCCGCATCTACAACGGTGACACCGGCGTGATCGTGCGCATGGCCGACGGCTCCCTGCGCGCGGCCCTGCAGCGCGGCAGCGAACCATATCTGGTGCACCCCACCCAGTTTCCGGCCGTGGTCACCGTCTTCGCCATGACCATCCACCGCAGTCAGGGCAGTCAGTACGACACCGTCTCCGTCGTCCTGCCCGAACCCGAATCCACCCTGCTCACCAGGGAATTGCTGTACACGGCTATCACCCGCGCGCGCCGCCACGTCCGCATCATCGGCACCGACGACTCGATCCGCGCCGCCATCGATCGCCGTGTCCTGCGTGCCAGCGGCCTGTCTCGAATCCCGGAGCCACAGTGATCTCGCGCGCGCATATCGGTGTGACCTGGGGATCTCACGTTTCGCACGGCACCGGCGTCTACCCAGCGTGAGATTGCCTCCGTTCGAGGAAGTGGTGGCCGAATACGGCCCGATGGTGCTGCGTGTCTGCCGGGCCGTACTCGGTCCGACGGATGCGGCCGACGCGTGGTCGGAGACCTTTCTGTCCGCCCTGCGGGCCTATCCCGACCTCGACCCGAACACGAATGTCGAGGCATGGCTGGTCACCATCGCGCACCGGCGCGCGATCGATGTGGGGCGCGCATTGACCCGCGCGCCCGTCCCCGCCGAAACCCTGCCCGAACGCGCGGCGCCGAACGCCGACCCGGCCGGTTACGACCCCGATCTGTGGGACGCGCTCGCGGCACTGCCGCCCAAACAACGGCAAGCGGTGGCCTATCACTACCTGGCCGGTCTACCGCACGCGGATATCGCCCAGCTACTGGGGAATTCCACCGACGCTGCCCGCCGCGCCGCCGCGGACGGGCTCAAAACCTTACGCAAGCTCTACCCGAAGGATCGAATATGATGGCCACTATCGACCGGGATCCGGACGGCCTCTTCGACGGCCTGACTGCGAACTCCGCCGAAATTCTGTCCCACCTGCGTCGGCGGCTGGCCGCCGATGCGCAGACCGCCGGTCTGCTCGACGTCGCCTACCGCACGCTGGACACCCCCGTGGGCACCCTGTTGCTCGCAGCCACCCCCGCGGGCCTGGTGCGAGTCGCCTACCCCAACGAGAACCACGACACCGTACTCGCCACACTCGGCGAGCGGATCAGCCCCCGCATCCTCGCTGCCCCCGCTCGCCTGGATACCGTGGCCCGCGAGATCGACGAGTACTTCGCCGGTGCCAGAACACAATTCGACCTACCGCTGGACCTGCGGCTGACCGTTGGTTTCCGCCGCCAGGTGATCGAGCACCTCGGCGATATCGGCTATGGGCACCGGGAGAGCTATGCCGATGTCGCTGCGGCCGTCGGCAATCCGCGCGCCGTCCGCGCGGTCGGCTCGGCCTGCGCGCACAACCCACTGCCGGTGGTGATTCCGTGCCATCGGGTGGTGCGCAGCGACGGTTCGATCGGCCAGTACGTCGGTGGAATCGCCGCCAAGAACGCCCTGCTCACGCTCGAAGCGGCGTGAAAGGAGACCCGATGGAAACCCTTGCCGCACTGGAAGAACGAGTCGACGCACAACCGTGGAGCAAACTGCTCGAGGAGATCGACGACTATGGCTGTGTTCAGACCGGTCCGCTGCTGACCCCGGACGAATGCGCCGAACTCACCGCGATGTGGGACGATCCGGCCCGCTTCCGGTCGACAATCGATATGGCCCGCTACCGATTCGGCCAGGGCACCTACCGCTACTTCGCCGCTCCGGTCCCCGAACCGATCATGCGCCTGCGCGCGGCCTTCTACCGCCGCCTGCTGGCCGTCGCCCGCACCTGGGCCGAGCGGCTCGGCGACCCGACCCCATGGCCCGAGGACTTCGACGACTGGCTCGACGCCTGCCACGCCGCAGGACAGACGAAACCGACACCGATCCTGTTGCGCTACACCGAAGGTGACTGGAACGCCCTGCACCGTGATCTCTACGGCGAGCTGGTCTTTCCGCTGCAGGTCGTCATCGGACTGGACCGCCCGGGCATCGACCACACCGGCGGCGAATTCCTCTTGGTGGAACAACGCCCCCGCGCCCAATCGAAACCCACCGTCACCATCCTGGAACAGGGCCATGCCCTCATCTTCACCACCCGGGACCGACCGACCCCGTCGGCCCGCGGCTGGTCCCGCGCACCGATCCGCCACGGCGTCAGCCGAATTCGCAGTGGCCACCGACACACCCTCGGCCTGGTCCTGCACGACGCCGAATGAGATGTACATCCTGACCGACGCCAACGACCGTCCGTATCCGAGCCCCGCTCCGGGCCGATACGGCGGCCACCGGCGCGGCAAACTCTACGGCCGCCTCGACTGCCCCTCGGCCCTGCGCGCCTTGGCCCGCGGCCACTATCGCGCCCACCGCGTCTTCTTCGCCGACGAAGAAACCGCCATCGCCGCCGGTTATCGCCCCTGCGCTGTGTGCCTCCCCGCCGCGTATTCGGCTTGGAAAGCGAACTCCGGCATATGATCTCACGTTTCCCGGGTGGGGGAGCGTCTACCTGATGAAGCTCGACAGAGAGGAGCAACATCATGTCCGACACCTCCACCGCACGCCTGGTGCACGGCTCGACCCTGGGCAACCTGCTGATCGAAGCGAATCCGGCCGGTGTCACCCGGGTCGCGTTCACCGACCGCCAGCCACCGAGTCCACCGATGAAAATCGCACGGCGCGTGAACATCTCGAAGTCGCGGCAGAGCAGATCGATGAATACCTCACCGGTGAGCGCCGACTGTTCAGCGTCGCCATGGATTCGACGGGTATGAGCGCATTCGACCGTGAGGTTCTGCTGACACTCGAGGCGACCACCGGATACGGCTGGACAACCACCTACGGAGCCCTGACCCGCCAACTCGGCCGTACCCCCGCCGACGCCCGCAAGATCGGTGGCGCACTTGCGCGCAACCGACTGCTGATGCTGCTCCCATGCCACCGTGTCCTCGGCGCCGACGGCGCCCTGACCGGCTATGCGGGTGGACTACCCGCCAAGCGGGCCCTGCTCGACCTCGAATCGGCCGACCTGCTGTTGCCGCTGGGCTGACACGGCCGGACGAATGCGGGAATATCCGCGATCGTGATGTGATTGCATGGGGTCATGACGAGCGCGAAGTTGTTGGTCGATGCATTCGGTCGGGTCCGGGAAAACGTACGCGGCGCGGTCGCTGGGCTGCGGCAGGACGAGTTGGCGGCTCGGTTCGATCCGGACGCCAACTCCATCGCCTGGCTGATCTGGCACCTGACGCGAGTCCAAGATGATCACATCGCCGACGTTGCGGGACTCGAACAGGTGTGGACGGCGGCGGGCTGGGCCAAGCGATTCGACCTGCCCTTCGATGACGCGGCAACCGGATACGGTCACGGTGCCGCGGAGGTCGCCGAACTCGACGGGATTTCGGCCGAGCTGCTGTTGAGCTACTACGACGCGGTGCACGCGCAGACTATCGACTACGTCGCCGGACTCGCCGACGCCGACCTGCCCCGTATCGTCGACACCCGCTGGGATCCGCCGGTCACCCTGGGTGTGCGGCTGATCAGCGTTGTCGACGACGATATCCAGCATTCCGGCCAGGCGGCGTTCGTTCGCGGAGTTCTGCTGCGCCGCAGGTAGTTTCAGTGATCGTCCGGCGTCCGCCCGAGCAGCAGGTCGGCGGCGTGGACGATCACGTCCTGGCGGGTGCGGCCGTTGTGGTCTGCGGCCAGGAAGTGTTTGCCGACCGCCAAGCAGAAGGCGAGCAGGGCGCGGGCCTCGATTTCGTCCGGATCCGAGCAGATCGCGCCGAACAGTTCGCGCGCGTATTCCATGCGGTGGTTGTCCACCCGGCGTAGCCGTTCGGCGACCGCCGGGTCGCGGCGGGCCCAGTCGCGCACGGCGAGGTCGATGGGGAGGCGCTCGTCGGAGAAGGTGAGCAGGCCCGCGCGCCGGATCTTGGTCTGTGGGTCGCCGCCCTCGCGCTCGACCTCAACGCGGACCTCATCGGTGCTTTCGCGTTCCCAGGTGTCGAGCATTTCCGCGAGCAGTGCATTGCGGTCGGCGAAGTGTCCGTAGAAGCCGCCCTTGGTGACACCGAGCGCCTGCGCGAGGCTCTCGATGCGGACCGCGTCCGGACCGCCGGTCGACAGCGCCAGCAGGCCCTGCTCGATCCAGCTGCTTCGTGGGGTGCGAGTGACGGCAACCATACCTTCAGTATCGCCGACGGTGTTGACACTGCGGCGCTGCCCGCTACGATTTATATATACGGCGACGTATATTTGAAAGCCGTTGACTCATCAGCGAATTGCGAGGGCAACGGTGCCCTCACCAACGAGAGGGGACTGTGATGACGGTCGGATTCGTCGCCTTCCACTACCCGCGGCCCGAGCACTTCGACGACTTCGTAGCGCGGGTGCACAAGGTCGCGGCGGTCCTGCGATCGGTGCCCGGCTGCCTGTCCGTGGGCTCCTGGGTCACCACCGACGGTGACGACGACGCGGTGGTTTCGACGGGGCAGTGGGAATCCGCGGAAGCCTTCGCGGCATCGTTCGCCGCCGTCGCGGCGGCGGAGGTCGACGTCGCATTCGACGATCGCGAACACCGTCAGCGCCAGATCTTCGAACTCGCCGCCCGGTAGCGCGCGATGGACCATCGAGATGGAGGCAGAGCAATGCGGCTCCAGAAATCCGCGCACACCTCACGACCTTGGCGGATCCACGAGATCGCCCCCGATTTCCGGGTCGAGGATGTCTGGGCACTGCCGACGCCGGGCGGTCCGGACGACTTTCCGCGACTGGTGCGGCAGATGACCTCGGGCAAGAATTCGAGTGAATTCTCCCCTGTCTACCGCGCACTCTTCGCGATCCGCTGGAAACTCGGCGCGCTGCTGGGCTGGGATAAGGCCGACGCGGGGATCGACACGCGGGTGCCGTCGCTGCGCGATCGGCTGCCCGCGGACCTGCGCGACACGCCACCCGGACCGGTCTTCGAAGGTGCACCGTTCCGCTCGGTCTACCACAGCGACGCCGAATGGGCGGCCGAGATCGCCAACCGAACCATGCACGGCGTGATGCACATCGGCTGGGTATCGGACGAAACCGGTGGCTACCACGGCCAGATGGCCGTGCTGGTGAAACCCAACGGCCTACTCGGCAACCTTTATATGGCGGGGATCCTGCCGTTCCGGCACCTGCTGGTGTACCCGGCACTGATGCGTGGCATTGCACGCGGGTGGCAGGCGCGGAGCGGCGATCCGGTTGCGGGGTAACCGGATTCGATCGGACCAGGCGCTCGTCGGGCGGGCATCGGACTGGTCGGCAACTGGATCGAGCTGCGCCGCAGTCGATCTCGATGCGGGGTGGACGTTCTGAGTGAGGGTTGCACGTTTGATCGTCAGCTGCCCTGCGGGATGAGCGGGACGATGGCTTCGGCGATTTCGGTGACGTTATCGCAGGGGGAGAGTTTGCGAGGGTGCAGGCCGCGCGGGTCGTCTACCAGGATGTAGAGGGAGCCGGATTTCATATCGATATTGACGGTACAGCCGCCGGGGACGTCCGGGCGCGCCTCGTAGCGCAAAGCCTTGCGGCCGCCGATGGTGAGTTCGGTTGCGGTGGGGAACTTTTCGCGAACCTGGGTGAGGGTTCCATTGGTCGTCTGGACGCGGAATGTATACGTGCTCTGGGCGACGTACAAGCAGCCCTTCCACTGGAAGCCGCCCGTCGAGTCCTGTTTGGGTGTGGGAGTGCGGGCATTCCACTGGTGTGCCGTCAGGAACTCGGGCGTCAGCGCGGTGCAGGGCTCGAATGCGGCACCGGTATTCGGAATGCTCGACGGGGCAGTCGAGGGGCCGGACGTCGCCGGTGCGGTGGATGTCGAGGTGGGCGTCGGCGAGTTCCCTCCGCCGCACGCCGCGAGAACGATGGCCGCCGCTGTCAGCAGGCCCGCTACCGCCGGGGAATTCTTGACGCTGATACTCATACGCGGATCTCGCGCATCCGGCGGGCGAAGTCTTCGTCGGTGCGCTCGTAGGCGTCACGGATGGTCTGGAAGAGCGTCTGGATCTCCGTGGCGAGCGCGATGTAGTCGCCGATCGTGTCGTAAGCGTTGTTCGGGCCGCCGAATGCCTTCTCCCTGAACAGCTGCACCAATTCGATGGCCGAGGTCAGGCGCAGGTTGTCCTCACCGAGGCCCCATGTCGACCGCTCGCCGAGCGCACGCGCATCGTTCTGTGCCGAGGACAGATCGATGATCAGGTTCTGACAAGCCGCATCGATATCAATGAACGCCTGCGGTTCCATCCGCACCTTCAGCGCCCCGGTCTTCGCATCGTCGATATACCCGCCGAACGCACTGTCACCAGCCATAGCGGTCGCCCCTTCCACTAGTCCCGTCTGATCATAGAGACGCACGTGCCGCCGAGATGGTTCCATCGAAACACAGATCCGCCAACCCGGGCGTGCTACCCGACGTTCACGAAGCCGATGGCGCGCGCTGCTTCTCGACGACCGTGACAACCGCCTGCTGGCGCCGACCAGCGCCGGGCAGCCACCAATTCGCTCGCCCCATCAGCTTGACCAGCGCGGGCACCAACAGCATCCGAACGAGCGTCGCGTCGACGATGAGGGCGATGATCATGCCGATACCGAGGAATCGCATCGGCGTCAGCGGTGACAGCGTGAACGCGCCCGTCACGAGTACGAGCAGGGTGGCGGCCGCGGTGATCACCCGCGCGGTCCGCTGTGTGCCGATGCGTACCGCCCGAGCCGTGTCGGCACCGGCATTGTGCGCCTCGACCATGCGCGAGAGCAGGAAAACCTCGTAGTCGGTGGACAATCCGAAGACCACCGACACGATCAGCACCACCATGCCCGCGGCAAGCGGACCCGGGCTGATGCCGAGCGGCCCGGCGAGGTGACCGTCGTTGAAGATCCAGGTCAGCATGCCGAAGGTGGCGGCGAGACTGAGAAATGCCATCGCGACGGCCTTGAGCGGCAATACGATCGAGCGGAATGCCACCAGCAGCAGCACCACGGTCGCGGCCACCATCACCAGCGCCATCCACGGCATCCGCGACACGATCGAATCGACACTGTCCACGGTCGCGGCGGTATCCCCGCCGACCTGGAGTTCGGTCGCCGCAGGGGGATTCAGCCCGCGAATCGCCTCGACCGCCGCGACAGCGGTCGCACTACGATCCGGTGCCGTCAAAAACGCGTGCAGCACAACGAAATCCTCGTCGCGTCCGACCTGCAGCACCTGGCGTACTCCGACGACCGTTCCGATTTCGTGGGTGGCGGTTTCGACCGCCGCCACAGTCGGCGCAGTTCCGTCGATACCGCGCAGCACGGCGGTGATACCGCTGCTCGCGGCAGGAAACTGTGCGGTGAGTTCCTCGACGGTCGTGCGCATCGCGTTGCCAGCGGGCAGCGCCCGATGGTCGACATCGCCCAGTTTCAGCCCGAAAAGCGGTGTGGCAAGGGCGAGTAACAGGGCACCGACCAGCACGGTCACTATCCCCGGTCGATGCAGTACTACGTCGACCACGCGGCCCCAAAAGCGTTCGGTCCGTTCTTTTGTCCCGGCCTGCCCGATACGGGCACCGAACAGCGCCAACATCGCGGGCAGTACCGTGAGCGATAGTGCCGCGGCCAACGCCACTGCCGCGATCGCACCGAACCCCAACGAGCGCAACACCGCTTGCGGATAGACGAATGTCCCCGCGAACGCGCAGATCAGCAGCAGCGCGGAGAACGCGACGGTGCGACCAGCGGTGGCGCAGGTCCGTTCGATCGCCGCGGCGATATCGCGTCCCTCGGCGACCTCCTCGCGGAATCGCGTGACCAGGAACAGGCCGTAGTCGATGGCCATTCCGAGTCCGAGCAGTGAGGCGATATTCAGTGCGAACGTACTCACCTCGGTGCATTCGGTCAGTGCCCGGATCGCGCCCATCGAACCGAGTATGGCGAGTAGTCCAACGGCCACCGGCATTGCGGCGGCGACGGCCCCGCCGAACAGCAACACCAGGAGCAGCAGCGTTATCGGCAGCGAAATCGATTCCGCGACAACGAGATCATGCTCGGATTGGTGGTTGATCGCAGCGGCGAGCGCACTGTAACCGGACAACTGCGTCTGAATCCCCGGAACCCGCAGTCCCGCTTCGATATCCGGGTACGCGTGCATGCGGGCGTTATCGTCGCCCGCGGTGAACACCACGGCGAGGGCCTGCCGGTTGTCGGAGGAGTGTAGGAAGCCTTTGCGTGGCGGCACGCTGTTCCAGTATGTCTCGATCGGACGAGCCAGGTGCGTCGCATCGATCCGGCCGAGTGCCTGCTGCACGCGCGGTCCGATATCGTCGAGTGTCTGTCCGTCCGGCACGGTATACAGCGCGACCACATCCGGGTTCTGCGGCCCGAAGTGCTGTCGGACGAGTTGGTCGACCATTGTCGATTCGCTGTGCGGATCGCTGTAGCCACCGACGCTGACCCGGTCGGCGGTGCCCATGCCGAGCAGGCCGAGCAACAGGACCGCACCGACGACAACGGCCAGCACCGCGCGCGGATATGCGCAGACGAAGCGTGCCGAGGTGGTCATAGCATCACGTTCGACAGATCGCGCTCGAGCGTGCTGGCGATGTGATCCAGCAGCGACTCCAATCGCGCCTCGACGCCCTCGCCATTGCGGCACGACACCGTGATGTCGGTGGTTCCGCCGCACTCCGCGATGCCGAACAGCAGCGGCATGATCCCGGTGTGCTGCGGCAGCACCCGTACTGCCGTGGCGGTGAAATTCGGCCCGCTGAACTCGTCGAGTTCGAATCTGCCCGTATGCGAGAGGGTGGCCGACACGATATTTCGGCCCAGCCGCGACCCGGCCCAATTGGTTGCCCGCAGCACTGCCCGCACAACGAACGGCGGAAGGTGTGAAAGTCCGCCGTTGTCCAGCTGATTCAGCTCGCGGTTCTGTTGCAGTCCGATGCGCTTGTCCGCGTTGATGACCCGCCAATCCGCACCCGGCTCCACATCGAGGAACAGCGGCAGTGCAAGGTTGGCGGTGGAGCGTATGCCGGGTGCGTGCCGCCGCATGTCGACCGGAATCATGAAGCGGGACCTGGCCCCTGCCGCGGTCGCCAGCATGGCGGCGATCCGGGCCACGGTGCCCTTGCCGGTCATGGGAATGGACCGATGTCGGAGCAACCAGGGCGATGCCGCTGGATCCTGGCGGCCGGATCCGGCCGCGGACGGGAATAACGGAAGGACGAGGGGCGGTCGACCAAGCGCACCGAGTCGCGCGACGAGGTCGGCGTCCGTGGTGGGATCGGTTGCGCCGAGGGGTTCCTCGCCGCGCAACGCCCGGAAGACATCCATGGCCCACATGCGCACGCCCATGCCGTCCATCACGCCGTGGAAGACGCGGAACACGATGGTGACCGGATCGCCGGTCAGCAACAACACCTCGCAGGTACGGTCCGGGGTCGGCCCGATCGGGCTATTGAGGATCGGATCATCTTCCAGTGCCGGATAATTCAGCGAGCCGCCGTCCACGATCCGCACGTCGGCCGCAGCACCGCTGTCGACCCATTCCTTGCCGTCGCGCACCAGCCGGGATCCCGGATTCGCCGCCGACGCGATATCCACGGCCCGCTGCAATTCGGCTGCGCCGATGGGGCCCGAGCCGTGGATCGCGAGCTGCATCAGGAACGGGGGAGCCAGCTCGCGCGTCGAGAAGTACAGGCGCTCGGTGGGCGATATCGGGCGACGAAAGACGGTATCGGTGCTCATGATTGCCTCCGGAGTCATCGCAATGCCTTGGTGAGTTCGACAATGCCGCCCTGTGTTTCGAGCCATTCCTTGAAGGTCGCGATGCCGGCATCGCGATCGACGACCGGTCGGTAGCCGAAATCGCGGGCCGCCGCGCCGGTGTCATAGGTGGCACTGCGGGTCATCAGCGCCACGACATAGCGCGACAGCGGGGGCGACCACCTCGTCGCGATGGCCGGGACTTGCCAGACGGTCTCGATGACGCGCACCAACCCGTTGATCAGGCGTCGGTTCGGCGTTCTGGTCGGCGGCCGATAGCCGAGATCCGTTGCCACCGTGCCGAGGAACTGCCACACATTGGTCTGCTCGGCATCGGCGATGAAGTATGCCTTGCCGCCTACCGCATCCGAGCCGATAACCTTGACGCAGGCGTCGACGATATTGTCGACGTGGCACAGCGATGCGAAGACCTCGCGTCCGAATGACAGGTCCGGCAGTTTGCCCGCGGCCGTTCGGCCGAGTAGTCGCACGATCGGGCCGGACCGATCACCCGCACCCCAGATCGCCCGCGGCCGCAGCGCACAGGTGATGAATCCGGGTGCGTTCACGGCTAGTACGGCGCGCTCGGCAGCCGCCTTGGTCTCGGAATAGAGGTTCAGGTAGCGCCGCGGATACGGTATCGACTCGTCGATATCGAGCTGATCGCCGCCGTCGTAGTCCATCAGCGCACTGGGACTGGAGATGAAGACGAAACGCGAAGCGCCGCCGCGCCGCGCGGAATTCAGCAGTCGCTCGGTGGCCCGAACATTCTCGTCCCAGAACTGATCTCGGGTGCCGCGCTCGTCAACTCTGGCGGCACTGTGGAATACGATATCGACACCGTTGGTGGCCCGTGCCAGCGACAGCCCGTCGGCGAGATCACCGTAGACGACTTGGACCTGATCGACGGCCGCGCCGAGATCGCTCAGATCGCTACTGCGCCGCACCAGGATGGCGACATCGTGTTCGCCGTCACGGACCAGTCGGCACACCAGCGCACCGCCGAGAAATCCGGAGGCGCCGGTTACCAGCACCTTGCTCATCGCATCTTCTCCACTCCCGTGTGCTCCCGGCCGGGCTGGGTCCGCCACCAGGTCATTCCGAAGATCTGGGTCAGCACGGCCGTCTCGACCCTGGACCGCCCCGAACCCTCGGCCGCCCGCAACGCCGCCGGGATCTGCGCTGCGTGCACCACGAAACTCAGGAATGCGTCGATCCACCAAATACCCTGCAGGACTCGGCTTTCCGGGACCCGATCCGTTGCGGCCGCGGCAACGCCACCGGCCAAATACAGCCAGCCCAAGACGGGAATCGCCCGCAATACAGTTGATTTCATCGGGTCGCTCCGAGTTTCTCGGTCGCCCATACCGCCAACTGCTCGCGTCCGATCTTGGCGTTGTGCCGGATATCCACCGGGAATTTCGAGTGCACAAGGAAGTCGCCGATCGTCCGGGTCAGCTCCGACTCGGACGCACGGGCCCGCAGTGCGGCCTCGACGGTCGTGGCATCCCCCTCCGAGCGCAGCTCCACACACAGAACGGGTCGCTGAGCACCTCGCTCGCCGACCCCGACCAGCGCTGTCCGCGCGACGCCCGCAACGGTATTGAAGATCTGCTCGACCTGAACGGTGAACATCGGCCCCTGCGGGGTCAGCACCCGCTGACTCTTGCGCCCGCAGAACCAGATCCGCCCCTGCTCATCTATCCACGCCAGATCGCCGGTGCGATGCCAGATCACCATGCCATCGACAATCTTGCCCTGCGCGTTCGCCTGCTCCGGCCAGTAGTAGCGCGTGCTGACATTCGGCCCGGAGACGACGAGCTCGCCGATGCCGCGCGAGTTTTCGAGTTCGCCAGCGAGCTGATCGACGCGCTGCCAGGTCGGAATCGGATCGTCGGTAATGGCGACGATCCTGGCCCGCACCCGATCCGCGGGCCGGCCGATACAGGTGCCAGCACCGCGATGGGTGCGCTCGACCAAACCATCGAACAACTCCCGTGATTCGATGGTCGACATCGGCAACGCCTCGGTGGCGCCATAGCCCGCGTACACCCGGGCGTCCTCGGGTAGCACCGCGCGCAGCCCGGCGATACACCAGTCGGGGACCGGAGCGCCGCCGGAGTAGACGCTGCTCAACGACTTCAGCTCGGTCGGCTGCTGTTCGAGGCGGCGCAGCAGCGGGATCAGTACGGCGGGCGAGGCGAACATGGTGCGCACCCCGAACCGCTCGACCGCATCCACGATATCTTCGGGATCGGTCGAGCCGACCCGGCTCGGGATCAACGGCGGCAGCACACACCGCGCGCCGAGCAGCAGATCGAGTATGCCCAAGAGCGGCAGCGTGATCAGCGAGGTCTCCGGCGCGATATGGCCGCGGGCCGCATGGACCTGTTCGATCATGGCCGCGAGGTTCCCGTGGGTCATCTCGACGGCTTTGGCGGGTCCGGTACTGCCGGTGGTGAACCCGATCACCAGCGGATCGCCGTCCGCAGCGGGTTGGCGCGGCGGCGCAACCCCGGCGGGTGTGGTACCCCAATCCCGCAGTGTCGCACCGCCCCAGAACCAGCGTCTGCCGACGGTGACGGCGGTGCGGACGCGGCGGAAGCTGCGCCGGAACAACACTCGCAACGCATGCGCCTGCGGTATCCCGATGAAGGCCTCGGCCTCAGCGGCCCGCAAGCAGCGCAACATCTTTCGCACACCCATGCCCGGATCGATGACGACGGGCACCGCACCGATCTTCAACAGTCCGAACATCACCGCGTACAACTCCGGGCCGGGCAGTACGAGCACGATGGTGCGCGTGCCGGTCCCGACACGGGACGCGGTCAGCCGCTCGGCAATGGTGTCGGACCACCGGTCGAGCTCGCGATAGGTGACCGTGCGGTAGTCGGGCAGGCCGTCGGGATTGCGTCCCTGCGGGAAGATCACCGCCGCGCGATCCGGTTCCGCGCGCGCGAACGTGCGGAATCGGTCGATGGGCTGCCAGTAGGTCAGCGTCGTCACGCGGGCGTCCCCACGAGTACCGGCAGTCGGTAGAGCACGGCCGCGGCCGAAGGCCCCGCACCCGCCGCCACGAACAGCACATGGCTGTGCGCCGCGAACGAATCCTCGGTGACCGCCCGGTCATAGGCCAGCGGCAGCGCCGCGGTGTGCGGATCGCCCTCGGACAGATCGGCCGTCCGCACCGAATCCGCCGCGATGCCAAGGGTTTTCGCGAGCCGGACCGGGAACACGGCGCTCGGGGTCGAGGCGATGAGCACCGTGCTCGACAGGTCGGCGTGCCCCGCCTCGGCGAGCGCGGCTCGCGCGGCGCCGGCGGCCACGCCCAACAGTGTGTCCTCGAAGCCCGGCTCGCGGACCACCGTCATCAGTCCGCGTCCGAGCGCACCCATGGTCGCGGTGTCGACGAACGACTCGACGGCGGCCGTACCGTCGCCCCGGTCGATATGCACCCGTCCGAACCCGACGGGTTCGTCGGTCTGCTCCAGCAGCAGCGCCGCTCCTGAAGTGGCATAAGGGAATTCGTCATCGGCTGCCGAGCGGGTGAGCGACGGATGGGTGTCCCCGGAGACGATGAGCACATGCTCGACGCTGCCGGTTTCCAGGATCGACGTGGCCACCTGGACCGCGTTGAGCACGCCGACCGCGCCGTTCATGAGATCGAAGGAAAAGGTCCGCGGATCGTCCTTGCCGTACTCGAGCCCGATGCCCGCCGCCTTCTGGATCAACGCGGAGACGGCCGGTTCGACGGTATTGGAGTCACGGAACACCCCGGCGTTGATGAATACCCCGACTTGGTCGGGACGCACACCCGCCCGCTCCAAACTTTCGCGCGCCGCGCGGGCACTGTGCTCGACGATGCTGTTGGTGTCCTTCGTCCGGCTGGTTCCGGTGGACTTGATGCGCACGCCCATGGTTGACCTCAGACCTTCAGGGAGGAGATGGTGGTGGACAGGAAGCCGGTCACGACGCCGGAGGCCGCGGGGATCATCAACAGCTTCGACCCCGACGGCAGCTTCTGATCGCTGAGCTGATCGTGCAGGACGATGAAATGCGAAGTGGTCGAGGTGTTTCCGTACTTCTCGATAACCCGCAGGTCCGGCGGCATCGGCACCCCGAACTCGCGCTCGCCGATCGCGGACAGCCACGGCAGCGCGGCGGCGCCGAACTGGTGGTGAATGATGTAGTCGAACTTCTCGTCGGCGAAGGTCGTGCCGCGGGCCTCCAGGTAGTTGCGCTGGGTGTCGGTCCAGAGCACGAACCGATCCTCGTTGTGCATCTTGCGGTTGTCGGTATAGAGCGCGACGCCCTGGGTTCTATCGCTCGGCATGCCCAGACATAGATGCGAATGCTCTGCGGCGGTCATCAATTCGATGTAGTGGATCTTGTCGGCATCGTCGACCGCGCGGTCGAGCACGATCGCACAACCCGAATCACCGACCGACAGCGAGGCGAATTGCAGATCATATTTCTCGGAAATCTCGTTCACCGCGGTATCGGCAATGGGAGTAATGGCCTCACCGCTCACCACCATGCCATTGCGGACCGCACCCGAACGGATCATCCGATCGAGAATGTAGGTGCCGGTCAACATTCCGGCGCAGGCGTTGGAAATATCGAAGGTAATGGCTTTGTCGGCACCGAGTTGTTTGCCGATCGAGGAGGCGAACGACGGTTCCATGTACATCCGGGTGCCGTTCCTGCTGCGCGTGATCGAGGTCGAGATGATCACGTCGATATCCGCCGCGGCATACTGTGACCTGGAAAGACAGTCCTGCGCCGCCTTGATGGCGAGGGCGAAGGAGTCCTCATAACTGTCCGGTCGGGTGTCGTGGACGCGGCGCTCCCGTACTCCCGTGATCCGTTCGAGATCGAACGACGGGGGTTCGGCCAGCCTGGAGATCAGCTCCTCGGTAGAGACGATATTCGAGGGGAGATAGGCGCCGATGGATTCGAACCGAGAATGCGACACTTGCGCTCCTGGAAAACGTTGATGAATACGGTTCCGGATCGTCTCTGATCGTCGGTGCGACGGAACGCTACCGGACGGTAACCAGTGATGGATATGGGCAGTGTGCACGAATCCTTCTGGGACAGTTTAACTTTCGTGGCTACGCTGGGGTGATGCACGATCGATGTGAGTGACCTCACTGCGCGCCGCACACTGGAGAACCGGTCGGTATCGGTCGCTTGTCCAAAGTTTCATTCGAGGGTCTTGTTTCCGAAGACAACAGGTCAACCGATAGGCTGGAGGCGACGTCGACGCGAATCGGCGTCACGCCACCCACCGCATACCGGAGGATGAGAGCTATGACGACCGCTGGCGAGCACGTCGATGTGCTCATCGTCGGTGCCGGACTGTCCGGGATAGGTGCGGCGTATCACCTGGAGCGGGCTTTCCCGCGGCGGACCTATGCGATTCTGGAGAGCCGCGACGCGATCGGCGGAACCTGGGATCTGTTCCGCTATCCAGGAATTCGCTCGGACTCCGATATGTACACCCTCGGCTACCGCTTCCGGCCGTGGCTGGGGGAGAAGGCGATCGCCGACGGTGACGACATCCTCGACTATGTGCGCGCCACCGCCGCCGAAAGCGGGATCGACCGGCATATCCGGTTCCGGCATCGGGTGATCGGCGCCGAATGGTCGTCGCGGGACAACAGGTGGACGGTACGGGCCGAACGGATCGATACCGGCGAAACCGTCACGCGCACTGCCGGATTCCTGTTCTGCTGCTCAGGTTACTACCGCTACGACGAGGGCTACACCCCGGAATTCGCGGGCACCGAGCGGTTCGCCGGGCCGATCATCCATCCGCAGCACTGGCCGCGCGATCTCGATGTCGCGGGTAAGCGGGTGGTGCTGATCGGTAGCGGCGCGACCGCGGTCACGCTCGGGCCCGCGCTCACCGAACAGGGCGCGCACGTGACGATGCTGCAACGCTCACCGAGTTACATCATCTCCGCACCCGCTCGCGACGATCTCGCCGTCAAGGTACGCAAATTCCTACCGGCCCGTGTTGCCTACGCCGTGGCAAGGGCCAAAAACGTCGCGCTGGCCACCGCGATATACCAACTGAGCCAACGGTATCCGGAATCCATGCGCAAGCGGATCAAGGGCTGGCAGCGGCGCTGGCTGCCCGAGGGATACGACATCGACACGCACTTCACCCCGACCTACAACCCATGGGATCAGCGACTGTGCCTAGCGCCCAACGGAGATTTCTTCCGTGCGATCCGCAAGGGGCAGTTGGATCTCGTAACCGATAAGGTCGAGACGTTCACCGAGACGGGGCTGGCCCTCGCCTCCGGCGCGACCCTCGACGCCGATATCGTCATCACCGCAACAGGTTTGAACCTGCTCGCCTTCGGTGGCATGGGACTCGCGGTCGACGGGCAGCCGCTGACACTGTCGGAGCACATGGCCTACAAGGCGATGATGCTTTCCGACGTGCCGAACTTCGCGTACATCATCGGCTACACCAACGCCTCATGGACGTTGAAGGCGGATCTGGTGTGCGAGTACGTCGTTCGACTACTACGCCATATGGTCGACAACGGGTACGCCCGCTGTACGCCGGTACGCGATCCATCGGTCGGTGCGGCATCGCTGTTCCTGAACTTCAACCCGGGGTACGTCCAGCGCGCCGTGAGCCAATTCCCGATCCAGGGCACCAAGGCGCCGTGGCGCCTGCGGATGAACTACCTACGCGATGTGGTGACACTGCGACACGGGAAGATCACCGACAGCGCGATGGTGTTCGAGCGGCCGCGAGATCGGGATCCGGTGTCGACGCAGGGGTAGCCCGGGGTCAGTGCGCCTGCTGCGGCGTGGACGACCGTGCGCCGGCAATATTGCGCAGCACGATGGTCGCGTGGTCGTCGAAGCGTTCCCGTGCGACCGCGATGGTGCCATCGAGCCACGGGCGATACATGTAGGCCATCGCGCCGAAAATGGCGTTCGAGTTGAGGCTGTTCTCGAACTCGTCCGGCATGGATTGCGGTCCGTCGGCCAGTGCGATCGTCAACGCGATCGGGGCGGTGAACAGTTCGATGAGTTCATTGCCCCGGTCGCCGAGCACGCGCGTGGCCTGCGATTCCACGAACATGATCTGGCCGCGCCGTCGATCCTCCAGCAAATAATCGGTGAACGCCGAAATGGCGTGCCGGAATAGCTTCTGGGGTTCGGGTGGGGCGGTGGCGAGCGCCGCCAGCAGTTGTTCCTGTGCGCCGAGGACGACCGTCTCCAGCGCCGCTGTGAGCAATTTTTCGAGATTCGGGAAGCTCTCGTAGAAGTAGCGCTCGGTCAGTCCGGCCTGTCGGCAGACCCCGCGCATGGATATATCGGACGCTCCGATCGTGGCCATCAGCTCGATGGCGGCCTCGATGAGCTGTTCGCGGCGCGCGGCGATCCGGTCGGCCGGGGGTGTGCCGCGCCAGCGGCGCATGCCCGGTATCGATCCATCGGAAACGGCGTCGTTCATAGCTCGATCCTCCCATAGCCGGGAAGTTGACATCATGTGATGTTGACAGCATTTGATGTCGGCAATACATTGACGATCTACGGGACCAGACGTGAGGACCATCAGATGGGCACTACGTACGCCGATCAGGCTCTTGCCATCAACGCGCGGGACGTCAGCTTCGACTTCGACTCGGTGCCGATGCACTACATCCCCGGCGAAGTCATGGCCACCCACATCATCAATGTCATGCACCTGGTGCTACCCGAAGGGGAGCGGGCCATGGCGCAGGCGCTGGCCGAGGCGCTGCCGCTGATCGACGATGAGCGATTACGGGAAGAGGTCCGCGGTTTCATCGGCCAGGAGACCATGCATGCCGGTTCGCACGAAAAGGCCCGTCGGCAACTGGAGCGGCTCGGCCTCGAGGTCGCTCCGATGGTGGATCGCCTCGCCTGGTTGATCGACCGGGTGCTGGGCGACCACGGACTCTCCGGCCGGGCCAAACATGAATGGCTGTGTGAGCGTTTGGCCCTGTTCGCTGGGATGGAGCACTACACCGCCGTCATCGGCGAATGGCTGCTGA
This sequence comes from Nocardia sp. CA-107356, assembly GCF_050946365.1. Lineage (NCBI taxonomy): Bacteria > Bacillati > Actinomycetota > Actinomycetes > Mycobacteriales > Nocardiaceae > Nocardia > Nocardia sp. CA-107356. Next base: position 4,220,996 of record NZ_CP191992.1, read on the forward strand.
CCAACGACAAACTGGCGGCGAAGGGGATGCATCCGGCGATGCTGGATCTCATCCGCTGGCACGGTGCTGAGGAGGTCGAGCATCGCAGCGTCGTCTACGACGCGTACATGCACCTCGACGGCGGCTATGCCCGTAAGGCGCGTCAGGCACTGATCGCGAGCTCGGGATTGCTCGCGCTGTTCCTGATCTCGGGGGCCTATCTGTTCCATCGCGACCCGTCGCCGAATAAGGGCAGGTGGTGGCCGCTGCAGATGGCCAGTGCGTCACTGCGCGGCCTGGTGCCGAATTTCACCACCTTCTTCACCGAGATTCCGCGCTACTTGCGGCCGGGATTCCATCCCTCGCAACTCGGTCCGATGGATAACGCGCTGCGCTATCTCGCGCAGTCACCAGCGGCACGGGCAAACGCATGACTGCCGTGGAGGAGCAGTTCCGGCCGGGGGCCGGGCTGCGGATGATCGCATCGGCGGTGGACACCTACAAGCGTGTCTTCACGGAAGGCAAAGCGGCGCCGCTGCTTTCGCGGCCACAGCCGGTGCGCCACACCGGCTACGATTTCGAGCTGGCGATCATCGGGATCGAGGCAGAGGCCGACGAGGTGGTCAGCCTGACGCTGTGTGATCCGGACGGCGCGGATCTGCCCGCGTGGACGCCGGGTGCCCATATCGATGTATTCCTGCCCTCGGGGCGGCAGCGGCAGTACTCGTTGAACAGCGATCCGGACGATCGCAGCTGCTACCGAATCGCGGTGCGGTACATAGCCGATGGCGATGGTGGCTCCCGGGAGATCCACGAGAGCCTGCGCGTCGGCGATCGGCTGCGGGTGCGTGGCCCGCGCAACGCCTTCCCGTTCATCGCCGCGCCGGAATATCTGTTCGTGGCCGGTGGCATCGGGATCACACCGATCCTGCCGATGGTCACCGCGGCCGAGCGGGCCGGAACACCGTGGCGGCTCATGTATTTCGGTCGCTCGCGTGCGCGGATGCCATTCCTGTACGAGCTGGCCCGCTTCACCGGCGGCGATGTGGTGGTGCGTCCGGACGATGAATTCGGGGTCCCGGATCCGCGCATGATCTTCGAACAGACGCCGACCGGCGCCGCGGTGTACGTCTGTGGGCCACCGCCTTTGGCGGAGGCCGCACGCAGGGTGCTGTCGCTGCACGACCCGACCGCTTCGCTGCATACCGAGCGGTTCTCGGCGGTGCCGGTGCGCGATAGTACGTCGTTCCGTATTCGGTTGCGCCGCAGTGGGACCGAGGTGACTGTCGCATCCGACGAGTCCGCGCTGACCGCGATTCGGCGGGCCCTGCCGAGCGTCGCGTATTCGTGCCAGCAGGGATTCTGCGGGACCTGCCGGGCGAGTGTGCTCTCCGGCGAGATCGAGCACCGGGACCGGGCGCTGCTGCCCGGCGAGCGGAGCAACGCGATGCTGACCTGTGTATCGCGTTCTCGTGGTGGTGAAGTCGAACTGGATCTGTAGGAGTTTCACTCCACCGCCGGGAAGATGCCGGGCAGTGTCATGGCGTATTCGAGGTCGGCGCGGGTGCCGAGCGTGGTCAGCAGGACGCGGATCATGGTAAGTCGTGCGGCGGCAACGGTTTCCGCGTCCGGCTCGGCGTCCGGCTCAGTGCCCGCGGAGATGCGGTAGACCACGTATTCGCAAACATGCAGCGCCGCATCGAGATCGAGCGGCGAGGGGATCGCGCGGCCGAGTTCGGCGAAGGTTTCGCGCACCAGCGCGCGGATATCGTCGAGTGCCCGTTCGCGATAGGCCGATACCGGTGAGGCCGGGTCGTGCAGTTCGGCGAAGAGCGGTCGCAGCATCGCGCCGTGTCCACGGGCCCAGTCCAGGTAGGCGTCGATGAGCCGGATGCCCAGTTCGACCGGCTCATCGGGGCCGGTCAATGCCGTGCCGATGCCGTTGACGAGTCCGTCGTTCGAGGCGTCGAGCACGACGTGCAGCGGTTCGGTGGCATTGCCGAAATAGCGGTAGAAGGTTGGTCGGGCCAGTCCGGCCTGTTCGATGATCTGAGCGACGCTGAGCCCGCGCGAGCCGTTGCGGGTGAATACCGCGGCGGTCGCGAGCACGATTCTGGCGCGGACCTCCTCGGCCTGCTCCTGGGTCTGCGGTGGGCGGCCGCGGCGGGCCGCGCCATTCGCCGGGGATGTGTCAGTGGACATGGTGATGCCTCACAACTCGAAGCCTGACCTGTCTGTGTTCCACACCCGACAGCTTGACACGAGGTGCGGCCCGAGGATTAATCTAACACTAGTGTTCAGGAAATGGTCGGACGTGCGCCCACCGCTCCTGCCGTGTCCACCAGACCCATGAGAGGGCCGACAATGACGACCGCCCGCCAACTGGCCGAACCGACCGCGTTACCCGGCGCCCTGGTGCAACCCCTGCTCGACCGCGCGATCGCGGGCGGCGCACCCGCGGTCGCGGTGTTCGCACCAGCGACCGGACACAAGATCGCGGATCTGCCGCAGTCTTCGACCGCCGACATCGAGACCGCCTTCACCACCGCGCGGACCGCACAACGGGAGTGGGCCCGGCGCTCGGTCCGCGAGCGGGTCGCGGTGCTGCGCAAGTTCCACGACATCGTGCTCGCCGAACAGAACACGATTCTCGATATCGTGCAGACCGAGACCGGTAAGTCACGAGCGCACGCGTTCGACGAGGTCGGGGATGTGGCGGTCAATGCCAGGTACTACGCGTCGGTCGCGGAGAAGTTGCTGGCCACCCGTAAGCCGCGGGGCGTGCTGCCGGTACTGACGCAGGTCGATGTGCGGCACCGGCCCAAGGGCGTGGTCGCGGTGATCTCGCCGTGGAACTATCCGCTCGCGCTGGCGGCCTCCGATGCGTTGCCTGCGTTGGCGGCCGGAAATGCCGTGGTCGCGCGGCCGGATAATCAGACGGCGCTGACCGCGCTGTGGGCCATCGATGCCGCCGAGCGCGCCGGTCTGCCGCGCGGACTGTGGCAGGCGGTGCTCGGTCGCGGGTCGGTGATCGGCGGCGAGGTGATCGCGCGGGCCGACTATGTCGACTACACCGGGTCCAGCGCGACCGGCCGGACCATCGCGCAGCATGCCGGGGAGCGGCTGATCGGTTATTCGCTCGAGCTCGGCGGCAAGAATCCGCTGTTGGTGCTCGCCGATGCGGATGTGTCCAGGGCGGCAAAGATCGCGATTCGGGCCTGCTTCGCCTCGGCCGGTCAGCTGTGCGAGTCGATGGAGCGAATCTATGTGCACGACAAGGTCTATGACCAGTTCGTCAGCGAATTCGTCGAACACGTGCGGGCGATCGAATTGGGCGGTGGGCTCGATTTCACCAGTGATATGGGGTCTTTGACATTCCAGCGCCAATTGGACACGGTCCGTGCGCATGTCGATGATGCGGTGGCCAAGGGGGCGAAGGTTTTGGCGGGCGGTAAGGCTCGCCCCGACCTCGGTCCGTACTTCTACGAGCCGACCGTGCTGGCCGGGGTACGGCCCGGGATGACGGTCTATCGCGAGGAGACCTTCGGGCCGGTGGTCTCGATCTACCGCGTCGGCAGCGACGATGAGGCGGTCGAGCAAGCCAATGACACCGCTTACGGGCTCAATGCGAGTGTGTGGACCAAAGATATCGGTCGAGGTCGCAAGGTTGCCGCGCGCATCAATGCGGGTTCGGTGAATGTGAACGAAGGTTTCATCGCGGCCTGGGGGAGCGCGGATGCGCCCTCGGGTGGGCTCGGAATTTCTGGTACCGGGCGTCGGCACGGTCCCGAGGGGTTGTTGAAGTACATCGACACCCAGACGATCGCCGTGCAGCGGATGCTGCCGATCGCGCCGCTGCCCGGGATGTCCGAGGAACTGTGGGCGAAGACGATGACGCTGTACTTCGGGGTCATGAAGGCATTGCGGCAGAAGTAATTGCACCAAAGCTATTTCGAGATGGATCAGGATTGGGACGAATGAAACTGGATACGGTAGCGGATAAGAAGGTCCTGGTCACGGGTGCCGCGATGGGCTTGGGCAAGCTGTTCGCCGAACGTGCGGTGCGCGAGGGCGCCGCCACAGTGGTGCTGTGGGATATCAATGAATCCGCGCTCAAAGAGACGGCGGTCGAGTTGTCCGGTCGCGGTGCGGCCATTCACTACTACGTGGTCGACGTCGCCGCACAGGACTCCATCGCCGCGGCCGCGGCGACGGTGCGCGCCGAGGTCGGCGATATCGATATCCTGGTCAACAATGCGGGCATCGTGCGCGGTAACAGCTACTTCTGGGAGACGACCGATCGCGCCGATATCGAGAAGACGATGGCGATCAATTCCCTTGCGCCGATGTACATTACGCTCGAGTTCCTGCCCGCCATGGTGCGGGGCAGCGGCGAGGCGCGCGTTATGACCATCGCATCGTCGGCAGGCCTGGTCGCCAATCCGCGCATGAGCGTCTATGCGGCCTCGAAGTGGGCGGCGCTGGGTTGGTCGGATTCGGTGCGCATCGAGTTGGAGCAGGCGGGTCACGACCACGTGAAGGTCACCACGGTGTGTCCGACCTACATCAATACCGGAATGTTCGATGGCGCAAAAGGTTTCCTGTTCACGCCGATTCTGGAGCAGGATGATGTCGTCGATACCTCATGGCGGGAAATGAAGGCCGGTAATCCGCTGGTGATCCTGCCGTGGACGTCGCGGCTCAACAAGGCGATCTCCGGACTGCTGCCGATCAAGTTGCGTGATCTGTTCCTGAGTTCGGTTGGCGTGTACCACTCGATGGAAGAATTCACCGGCCGCAAAAAGTCGAGTTCGGCCGCCTGATTACAGCGTTGTGGTGAGCTGCGCGACGCCTGATGCTGTCGGGATTTCCCGTACGCGCCCGAGCGGGCGTGTGATGTCCTGGGTCGAGGATCATGATGTCGACGAGTGGGTCGAGCGGCTCGCGCCCCGGGGGCGCGGTGGGTCGATCCCCTCTCCACGGCAAGGCCGATGTGCCTATCTTGCAGCGGGTTTGGTGCCGATGACGACGGTGGCGTAGAGCTCGTCCGATTCCGCCATGCGCCCCGTGAGGCCATGCTCGGTGAGGACAGTGATCGCGTGCGGCACTTGGGTTTCGCTGGCCTCGACCAACAGGTGACCGCCCGGTGCGAGCCAGGTGCGTGCGGCGTCGACCACGCGGCGGAAGATGTCCAAGCCGTCGGATCCGCCGTCGAGGGCGCTGCGTGGTTCGTAATCGCGTGCTTCGGGCGGCATGTGGGCGATCATCTCGGATGGCACGTAGGGTGTATTGGCGAGCAGGATGTCGATGCGGCCGCACAGTTGGCGGGGGAGCGGGTCGAAGAGATCGCCCTGGTAGACGGCCGCGCCGATCGGAGTGAGGTTGCGGCGGGCGCATTCGACTGCGGCGGGTTCGACATCGGCAGCGGCCAGGTCTATTCGGCGGCCTTCGGCCGCAAGGGTTGTCGCCAGGGCAAGACCCAATGCGCCTGAACCACAGCACATATCGACGACGACGGGGTGCTCGGTGGGTAGCGTGCGGGCGAGATCAGCAGCCTCGTCGACGAGGAAGGCGGTGCGCTGGCGCGGTACGAAAACATCCGGGGCGACCGCGACTCGCAGTCCGTGGAATTCCGTCCAGCCGAGCAAGTATTCCAATGGTGTTCCCGAAACCCGTTGCGCGACCAGATCCGCCAGATCGACACCGGTTTCCGTCGCCGCGGTGGTGAGCAGCCGCGCCTCATCCTCGGCGAACACGCAGCCCGCCGCACGTAGTTGCGCGACCACATCGGTACTTCCCGCTGACATCACTGGGCCATCCTGCCCTGTGTCGTGGGATCGGACCAACCGGTTCACGCTGCGGATCGGCCTGAGGCCGTTTCGAAACGTGTGCGGGCGGGCCGCACCCGAATCCGCTCGCCCGTCGTCGATACGGGCGAGCGGATACGGAACTCAGCGGGTCGTGGCGAGCTGGAAAGTGCGTGTCGCGTCGAGATAGATGCCGCGCTGCGCCTGCCTGGCGGGCGGCGGCAACTGCGATACCAGCTGCTCGAGCGAGGTGGTCGCCCCGACCACTCGCGTACCCGCGACGATGAAGTCGGCGACCGCGCGCCGGATGTGATTCGGTGAGGTGACCACGACCGCGCTGTCCGCGCCCACGTCACGCAGCATCTTGGTGCTGAACAGCGCGTTCTGCACCGTCGACCCGGCCCGGCTCTCGACATTGACCCGGGAGGCGGGCATACCCTTACTGACCAGCCAGGCCCGCATGGCCTCGGCCTCGCTGATCCCGTTCTGCGGATTGCCGCCGGTGACGATGATGGGCGAGAGGGGCGCGGCGACCGCCTGCAGCCATGCCGCCGTCAGCCGGTTCACCAGCTCGGGGCGCAGCGAACCATCCGGGAGCAAGCCGAACCCCAGTACCACGATTCCGGTCTGAGGCCCGACGAGCGCGGGCAGCGGGTTCGGCAGGGTGCCGATGGCGGCGCCGATCGCGCCGAGCACATTATTGGTGCCCTGGGCCATCTGCGGGTCGATGGCGGTGAGGCGCGCTATCGAATCGGCCATGGCGGGCAGGTCAGCGGCGTAATGCGACCAGATCGCCTGCAGTGCCAGGGCCTCGGCGTCGGCCGGGTCCGCGGCGATGAGTTGTCGGAGTTCGGCGCGTCCGGCGGCATCGTCGCCGTCGGTGAAGGCGCGCTGGGCGGAGTTGTAGAGGGCGTCGGTATTCGGCGCCGCGAAGGCGGGCGCGCTGGACAGCCCGGTGATGGTCGCGGCCGCGAACGTGGTCGCGACCCATAGTTTCCAATGCCTCGATATCGTCACTACAGTTGACACCTTTCCGCGCGTGAAACGGGGCTTTCGGTAGGTCAGCTGGCAGTTAGCCGTGGGCGAGCAACATCACGATACGACTGGTAGAGGCCATAGTCTGGTAATTGCCGGACGGAATCCGCGCGTTATTTCCCGCAGCCGGGCAAATCGGGCGGCGCGAGGGTGACCGCTCGAACCGGCCGCGGGGCGCAGCCGATAAGGTGTGACAACGTGGATACCGTTTCGCTGTCCGGCAAGGAACTCGCCGCCGCCATCAACGCCGACACCAAGGAGCGCGCCGCCGCGCTCACCGCGAGCGGAACCGCGCCGCGCCTGGCGCTGATCGTGGCCAATGACGATCCGGCCAGCGCCTGGTACGTGAACTCGCTGCGCAAGGCCGCCGAACGCCTCGGAATCGCGTGCGACACGATCGATCTCGGCGCCGATGCGAGCATTCAGCAGATCCGTGACGAACTGACTGCCCGCAGCGCGGACGCCAGCGTCGACGCCATCATGCTGCAGACCCCGCTGCCCGCCGGTGTCACCCTCGACGACGTCAGCTCCGCGATCGCCGTGGCCAAGGACGTCGACGGCGTCAGCCCGCTGTCGCTCGGCCTGCTCGCCTCCAACCTGGACGGCTTCGTCCCCGCCACCTCCGAGGCCGTCGTCGAACTACTCAAGCATCACGAAATCCCACTCGCCGGCCGCCATGTCGCCGTCGTCGGCCGCTCCAACATCGTCGGCAAGCCGCTGGCTCAACTCCTGCTCGCCGAAAACGCCACCGTCACCATCTGCCATTCGCGCACCACCGACCTCCCCGCCGTAACCTCCGCCGCCGACATAGTCGTAGCTGCCGCGGGCCGCATCGGCCTGGTCACCGGCGACCACATCCGCGAAGCCGCCACCGTCGTCGATGTAGGCACCAACGAGTCCTCCGACGGCAAAATCGTCGGCGACGTAGCCGCGGACTCTGTACGCGGCAAAGCCTCCGCCCTCAGCCCGGTCCCCGGCGGCATAGGCCCGGTAACCACCGCCCTCCTCATGCGCCACGTAGTAGTCGCCGCCGAAAACGCCCGCCGGGCCTGATCGCCTCGCGCCCCAACGGGTTTCGACGCCACGCGGGTGTTGGCGACGCGCCGTAGCACTGCAACATCGGCCGGTACGGCGACGATGCGATGCTCATGCAGGGGAATCCAAGGCGCCATCACGCACCGTTCGATGCCGGGTTCGGGTCGTTCACCATCGTCGATGTAGAGACATCGGGTCTACGGGCGGGCGCTCATCGGGTCCTGTCGGTTGCGGCGTTGACGCTCGAGGGCGACGGCAGTGTCACCCGCGAGTTCCACACACTGGTCGATCCAGGGTGTGATCCGGGACCGGTGCATATTCACGGGCTGACCAGAGACATACTCCGTGGCTGGCCGCCCTTCGAGGATGTGCGCGAACAACTTTCGGGGCTGCTCACCGATCGGGTCATGGTCGCGCACAACGCGCAATTCGACTACGGCTTCCTGGCCGACGAATTCACTCGCGCCGGTGCGGTACTTCCGGTGGCTCGACGGTTGTGCACACTAGCCCTGGCTCGCCGGGTGTCGCCGCCCACTCCGGACTACAAACTGGGCACCCTCGCGTCCTACTACGGTGTCCAGCAAGCGCACGCGCACAACGCCCTCGACGATGCCCGAGTACTGGCCGGGGTGCTGCGCGCATTGATCGCAGACGCCGCGGGGCTCGGTATCGCACCGCCACTGCTGGCTTGCCCGCCGAAGGAGAACTATCGGAGCAGTTGGGGTCTGCCGCAGTCGCGCAGCGGACCGAAGGTGCCGTGCGAGTTCACATATCCCGGTCGACTCGAGACCGGGGGCCGCCTCGTGCAGGGGATGAAGGTGGCGATCACCGGCGACACGGTGGCCGATAGGGTCGCGTTGATCGCACGCGCCGAGGCGGCCGGGTTGGAGGTGAGCGGGGCGGTGAGTCGGCGGACGAGCGTTTTGGTCACGAATTCGCCCAATTCCGGAACAGGGAAGGCGCGCAAGGCCATCGAGTGCGGTACACCGGTTGTCGGCGAGGCGGGATTCTTGAAGCTGCTGGAAGATGTGTTGCCAGGAAGGCGTAAGGACGCGGCCGGAGTGGCCGAGACCGTGGTGCCGAGAAAGCCGGTACCGAAGCCCGCACCGAGGGTGACCGGTCCGCTATCCGGACTACGTGTCTTGGTGCTCGGCGGCACCCACGATGCGGCGGTCGCCGTGCGCGCTCGGATCGCGGAGCTCGGCGGGTCGGTCGCGGTGAATATGTCCGCGAGTGTGACCGATGTGTTGGCGCTGTCCGGTGCGCACACCGATCGTCGATATGCGAAGGCCACCGAACTCGGGTTGCGGATACATGGTCCGGAGCTGTTGGACCGGACTGAACCGGTCTCGACGTCGAAGGCCGCGACGGCGACCGAGGCGATGATGCTTGCCCGCGGGCAGGTGATCGATCTGCCGATCGCCGAGCGCGGCACCGTGTGGAACCTGCGCGCGTCGTGGGCGCAAAGCGGCAGTTGGGACGTGGACCTCGTCGCTTTCCTCCTCGATGGTGACGAACAGGTCGTCGGCGACGAAGACTTCGTCTTCTACAACCAGCCCGAATCCGCCGGCGCCCGGTTGGTCGCAGACGGACCGAACGAGCAATCGCTGACCCTTGCCCTCGACGACCTGCAGGATCACTGCCGTCGGATCGTGGTGGCCGCAGCATTGGACGGCAGCGGCGTGACCTTCGGCGATGTCGGCGCCATCGAGATCGAGGCATCTCCGGGCATTGAGGGCGGCATCGTCGCCCGATCCGCCTTGGACGCCGCGACCGAAGAACGAACGCTGTTGCTGGCCGAGGTGTACCTGCGCGGTGCGAGCTGGCGACTGCGCGCCGTTGGACAGGGCTACCCGACGGAGCTGGCCACCCTGGCCCGCGGCTACGGCGTCGATGTCGCGGACTGAACGTTCGGCGGCCGGACACACCATCGAGAGCGAGCGCGCCATCGGAACGGCCGATACCGCAAAGCATCTCGCACAGCGATTCGGTCCACGCCCCGGGCCGGTGATGCCGCCGACGCGCTGTGGGCGCTCACACACCCGAGTTGGCTGATCGGTTGATCAATCGCCGCGGATGGGGGTGGGACAAGTATCAGGTATCGCTCAGCACCGCTGCCGACGCGCGACTCGGCCCGGAAACTGTTATGCGAGTGCGGAATCCGCCGTCATGCGGGTTTGATGTTCGCGTTGCGATGGAAGACGTTGTCGGGGTCGTACTCGGCCTTGATGCCGGCCAGTTTTGCGTACTTGGCGGATCCGTAGGATGCGCGGACTCGGTCCTGATCCGGGTCCACCATGAAATTCACATACCCGCCCTGGTTGGAAGAGAAGGGGCGCAATGCTTCCCACGTCGTGCGCGCCCACGCCCGGTCGACTGCCAACAGGTCGGCATCGGGGGCCTCGGCATTGATATTGCATACATAGTGCGGGGTGCGCGCGCCGCCGAACGCCGTATCGTCCGTGTCGACTTCACAGAAGGCGTCACCGAGCGTGAAGATCGGCATGAACGTCATCGGCGATGCCTTGTTGCCCGCCTGTTCGGTCAGTATCGCGATCACCTCGTCGGAGAAGTCGTCGAGATCGAGTGCCTTCTCATAACCGTGAATGCCCCACGGCGCCGAGGCGTCGAGCATGGACTGCAATCCGACATAGGGGATCGGCGTGACGAATTCGAACAGCGGCGTCACGGCCTCCCGAATCGGCGCTACTGTGCGCGCATGGTCCTCTGCGGCGCCGAAACCGGCGACGATGAGGGCGTGGCCCGGCACAAGATGGTATTGCTCGGGTACGAAAGGCGCTGGCGGTGCGGACAATCCGACGATCACCAAGGCTCCCGTCCCGTGTGGCAGGGCGGGAATGAACTCGCGGCACAACCGCAGCGCAGCGGCGCCGTCCTGCAGTCCCCAGAAGAACAGTCCGAGGTGCACTTCGGGCCCGATCGGGTGCAGGCGGAATTCGAATTCGGTGACGACTCCGAAGTTGCCACCGCCACCGCGCAGCGCCCAGAACAGGTCGGGATGCTCGCTTTCGGACGCGCGCACGATCCGGCCGTCCGCGAGCACGACCTGTGCCGAGACGAGGTTGTCGATGGACAGTCCGTGCATGCGAGACAGCCAACCGAAGCCGCCACCGAGGGTGAGGCCGCCGACGCCGGTATCACTGATCACCCCGCCCGGTACGGCCAGCCCGTGCACCTGGGTCGCGGTGTCCATATCGGCCATCGTCGCGCCGCCGCCGACACGGGCGCGACGGGTTTGCGTATCGACTACGACGCTGTTCATCACGCCGAGGTGGACCATCATCCCGCCGTCGCCCACTGCGGTGCCGCTATAGGCGTGCCCACCACCGCGGACGGATACCTCGAGGGCGTGATTCCTGGCGAAAGCCAGCGCCGCGGCCACATCTTCGGCGGACAGGCACTGCGCGATCACCGCGGGTCGCCTGTCGATATCACCGTTCCAGACGGCGCGGGCATCGTTGTAGCCCGCATCGTTCGGCCCGAATACAGGGCCACGCATCACGGCTCGCAGTGCTATGAGGTCGGCGCTCACGGTTTGGGTCATGGTAATTCTCCAGCCACCAGGGTCCCCGACCACTCGTTCGACAGGGCCGGTCACGCATGATGCGTCGCCGACTCTCGCTGCGGCACCGGCTGTCACTGGCGGTGCGACCAATAACCGCGCACATGCTCGACGTTCACATGTGGCGTGCATCACAGTGTATTTACTGAGGTGATCAGTGTCGATGTACGTCGCGGTGCCCGCTGGTCGACCTCGACCGCCGCGATCAGCTGGTCGCAGCGTTCGAGTCCAGGGCTGCCAGCAGGCCGCGGAGGGTTTCGCGCTGCTCGGGGCTGAGCGTGGCGAAGAGTTCTTCGGCGGCTCGGCGGCGGGCCTCGGCCATATCGGACAGGGTGGTTCGGCCGGAATCGGTCAGGGTCACCAGAGTGGATCGGCGGTTGGTCGGATCGGGGGTGCGGGCGACCAGCCCGGCGGATTCCAATGCGTCGACGACGGTGGTGGCCGAGCGGGGAACGATGCCGAGATGTTCGGCCAATGTGGCCATGCGGAGGGGCTCGTCGTGGTGGCCGATTATCCGCAGTGCGCGAGCTCGACCGGGGGTGATGCCCAACGGGGAGAGGCGGGCCGCCTGGTTGTGGCGGATGCGCTTGGCGGTGCGCAGGAACAGCTCGGGGAGATCGTGATCGGGAGCGGTGTCCATGATGCTGAGCATAGCTCATTGTTTTGGGAACAATTATGAGTCATGCTCAGTTTGATGACGTAGCTCCCTGGAAGGAGGCGCCTGTGCAGCCCCCACATCAACTTCGCCGGATCGTCCGGCTGTTTCGCCCGTATCGAGCGCGCCTGGCTCTGGTCGCCGTGCTCGTCGGTTTGTCTTCCCTGGTCGCGCTGGCATCGCCGTTCATGTTGCGCGGCATCCTCGACGACGCCCTCCCGCACGGCCGCACCGGTCTGTTGACCGCGCTCGCCGCGGGGATGGTCGCGGTCGCCGCATCGACCGCCGTCTTCGGCGTGCTGCAGACCTATATCTCCACTGCGGTCGGCCAAGAGGTCATGCACGATCTGCGTTCCGCGGTGTACGCGCAGTTGCAGCGAATGCCGTTGTCGTTCTTCACTACTACGCGCACCGGTGAGGTGCAATCGCGGATCGCCAACGATATCGGCGGCATGCAGTCGACGGTTACCTCCACCGCGACCTCATTGGTCTCGAACTTCACCACGGTGATCGCGTCGGTGATCGCGATGATCGCGTTGGACTGGCGGCTCACCGCGGTATCGCTGGTCATGCTGCCGTTCTTCGTCTGGATCAGTCGCCGCGTCGGTGACGAGCGCAGGAAGATCACCGCACAGCGGCAGCAGCAGTTGGCGGGCATGTCGGCGATCGTGGAGGAGTCGCTGTCGGTGAGCGGCATTCTGCTCGGGCGCACGATGGGGCGCTCGCCCGCGCTGGTCGACGACTTCGCGAAGGAGTCGCGCGGGCTGGTCGACCTGGAGATCCGGTCCGGAATGGCCGGGCGCTGGCGGCAGTCCACAATTCAGATCGTCATGGCGGCCATGCCCGCGATCGTCTACTGGGCGGCGGGATCGACCGTCGCGGCGGGACATCCGCTGGTATCGATAGGCACGCTGGTGGCGTTCACGACATTGCAGACGAGTCTGCTGCGGCCGATGGTCCAGTTGCTCTACACCGGTGTGGAGGTGCAGAGTTCGATGTCGCTGTTCGGCAGGATCTTCGAGTACCTGGATCTGCAGCCCGATATCGAGGAGCCGATAAAGCCGGTGCCGGTGCCGAATTCGGGAGTCGAAGGCGAGGTGCGCTTCGATCACGTCGGATTCGGCTACGGATCGGGCACCCGGGATGTATTGCGGGACATCGATATCACCGTGCCCGCCGGGTCCAGTCTGGCCATTGTCGGTGCGACGGGTTCGGGCAAGACCACACTCGGATATCTGGTGGCGCGGCTCTACGACGTGACATCGGGATCGGTCGACATCGACGGAATCGATGTGCGGGACTTGTCCTTTGCCGATCTCGCCGCCGCGGTCGGTGTGGTGTCACAGGAGACCTACCTGTTCCACGCGTCGGTCGCGGACAATCTGCGCTTCGCCAAACCCGATGCGACAGACGAGCAGTTGCACGCCGCCGCGCGCGCGGCGCAGATCCACGATCACATCGCGAGCCTGCCGGACGGCTACGACACGCTGGTCGGTGAGCGCGGATACCGGTTCTCCGGCGGCGAGAAGCAGCGTTTGGCGGTGGCCCGGGTGATCCTGCGCAACCCGCCGATCCTGGTGCTCGACGAAGCCACCAGTGCGTTGGACAACCGAACCGAGCAGGAGGTGCAGGCGGCCATCGACGCACTGTCGGAAGGTCGAACCACCATCACCATCGCGCACCGGCTCTCCACTATTCGCGACGCCGATCAGATCGTCGTCCTCGACCGCGGTCGGATCATCGAACGCGGCACCCACCGCGAACTCATGGATGCCGACGGCCGCTACGCCGCCCTCGCCTCCGGCGGTGACCTGCTCCGGGCCGCCTGACCCCGCCGCCGATCCGCACCCCTCCCGGACGCGACCGAGGGGTGCGGCTGTTGGGCTCAGACGGGTTCGGGCTCCGCGGCCGCGCGAATCTCGAAATCTTTTCTGGCGGTGAGGATTTCGCTGTGGTGCCGCACCGACCAGACGCCCATCGCATGGCTCAGTTCGCCCAGACTGGCACCCAATTCGGTCAGCGAGTATTCGACGCGCGGCGGGACGGTGGGGTAGACGGCGCGACGGACCAAGCCGTCACGCTCGAGATTGCGGAGCGTGCGGGTGAGCATCTTCTGGGTGATGCCGTCGAGTCGGCGGCGCAGGTCGTTGAAGCGCACCGGACCGCCCGCCATGCGCAGCACACCGAGGACCAGGAGCACCCATTTGTCCGCGAGCACGGTGAGCACCTCGCGCGCCGGACAGTTGGCCAAATAGGCCTTGACCAGGTTATCGGAGTCGGACCAGTCGACGATGGTATCCATCGGGAACCTCGGGATCATTGAAGTGCCTTCTTTCCTTTGGATACTAGGTAAACGCAGAATCGTTGGCATGCTGGCAATTACGCAACACGCATTCGGTGGTCCCGAGGTCCTGGAAATCGTCGAAGTCGATCGGCCGAGTGCCGGGCCGGGCGAGGTGGTGGTTCGGGTCGCGGCGACCGGTATGAATGCGGCGGACTGGAAGCTGCGGTCCGGGCTGGTGCGCAAACTCGGGGATCCGCCGTTCACACTGGGTTTCGACGTGTCCGGGATCGTGGCCGAGGTCGGTCCCGGCGTCGAACAGTTCCGGGTCGGGGACGAGGTTTACGGCATGGTGCTCAGCCGTGCCGGTGCCTACGCGGAATATGTTGTGGCGCAGGCGGATATTCTCGCACCGAAACCGGCGAGTATCGACCACATCCATGCGGCGGCAGTGCCGACCGCGGTACTGACCGCCTGGCAGGGGCTCGCCGAAGTCGTTGCCGGGCAACGCGTGCTGGTACATGCGGCGTCGGGTGGTGTCGGGCATTTTGCGGTGCAGATCGCGAAGAACCGCGGCGCTCACGTGATCGGTACGGCCCGGGCCGCCAACCACGAGTTCCTGGGGGAGCTGGGCGCTGACGAAGTGATCGACTACACGACAATCGATTTCGCGGATGCGGTGCGCGATATCGATGTGGTGTTCGATCTCGTCGGTGGCGAGTACGGGTCACGGTCGTTGCCGGTGCTCGCCACGGGCGGACGCCTGATCGATGCGCAAGGCAATGATGCCGAGGATGACCCGCGGTATGAGCGCCTGTATGTGACACCATCCGGTAGTGACCTGCGGGAGTTGGCCGCCTTGTTCGAAGACGGGCGGTTGCGGGTCGAGATCGATCAGGTGCTGCCGATGGCCGAGGTGGTCAAAGCGCACCACCTGAGTGAATCCGGGCGCGTTCGCGGAAAAATCGTACTGGTGCCGTGGAATTCGCCGGTCTGACTATTTGGCTACGCTGATTCCACTGATGAGCGTCTGGCTGCCGACGCGGGCAGTCGTGACGGCCTGAGGTTTGTAGGTGATCGATGTCGAATCCGGTCGATGCTCGGTCACCTGCACCAGGTACTGGCCGACGGCGGCGCCCGGGGTGACGGTGAGGCAGTGCGTGGTGCCGACCGGAATCCCGTCGATGCCCTGCTGGATCGTCGTGGCGGGGGAGACGGATGCGTTGGGAGCCACGAACTCTCGGGTCGCCTCACCGGATCGGGTGACGTAATACGCGTACTGGAAGGCGAAGATGACGGCCGGTCCGGAATCCATACCGCCCGCCCCATTGCCCTGAATCGTACTGCCGACCCGTTCGGCCGGACATGCTGGCGCAGGCGCCGGTCCGGCGACCGCGACATCGCTCGGGCTGGATGAGGCCACCGTCGCCGGTTGCGGATTCGGCTCGAGCTGGACGAAGGCCACCACGAGTAGCCCTGCCGCGGCCACCGAGCCGACCAGCACGGGCAGCCACCGCCGGGTGGACCGATTTCGCCCCGACCGATCGATCATGGCCGCCAGTGCCTCCTCGTGGCGGAAGTAATCCGGCGCGGGCGGCTGCTGCTCCGCCGCAGGCTCATCAACCCAATCGGACCAGTCTCCCTGATAGTCCAGCCCCTGCCGGCCGAGTTCTCCATTGCTCGCGCCAGCGCGAGTCATGTTCTGTCGCATCGGATCTTGTGAGGCAGTCGCGTGATGGATCGGATCCGGCAATGCGATCGAGTGCCGCTGCGGAGTCTGCGAGAAGGATGCGTCGCGGTTCGGGCTGCGGCTCATATCGGCGGCGTCCGCGTTGATCGGGTTGTGGCGCAGGGGATCTCGCTGGATCGAGGGCTGCGGCCTCGGAACCCGTGAGTTGGGTGCGTGCCCGGCCGGATCCTGCTCGGCTGGCAACCCATTGCTGGCATCGGTACGAATAGGGTTCTGCCGCATCGGATTTTGTCGCACCGCAACGTGTCGCACCGGCCTTTGGGCGGTGGGTGCGTGCTGCATCGGATCTTGTGCGGGGTGCCGGTTCAGATCCGGTGTGATCGGATCGTGCGCCTGTGTAGTGGGTGTGCGGCGCTGCGGGGGCTGCGATGCCGATGTGTGCTGGTTCGGGTCGGATGGGGTGCTGGTCTGCGGGAGCGCCGGGCGCATCGGGATCCGGGGGATCGAGGCTCGGCGGGTGGGGGGCTCCTGGATCGGATCCAGCTGAGTCGGGGCAGTCCGCATGGGGCCCTGCGGATTTGGAGTTTGCGGGCCCGGACCTTGGTGGCCGGTTATGCGGCGGAACGGCCCGGTTGTCATCGGCGTCGGGGCGTCCGGAACTCGGCGAAGCGGCCCGGATTGTGGTGCGGCGTGGTCGTTCGGCACTTGGCGCAGTGGTCCGGAGTCGGCAGGTGCTTGTTCGAGTGGTACTTGCTGCAGTGGTCCGGAGTTGGTGGGTGCTTGTTCGAGTGGTACTCGCTGCAGTGGTCCGGAGTTGGGTGCGTGCTCGATCGGAACCTGTTGGTGCGGACCGGTATCGGCAGGAGACTGATCGCCCCGAATCCGGCGGAACGGGTCCGTGTTGGTCGGAGCTCGGTCGACCGGAACACGGGGGATCGGCCCGGTCTGCTCCGGGTCGATCGGGACTCGGCCGAGCGGGCCCGTATGCATCGGGGTTCGATCGGCGGGGTTGTGCTGGATCGGGCCGCGAGAGTCCGCGGGAGCCGGGCGCATCGAGCCTTGCCGGATCGGCGACTGCCCATCGGCCGGTTGCCCGCTCGGGCCTCGGCCCGCTGGCCGCGGGCTCGGATCTTGGTGGAACTGTGGCTGATCCGGCGGCGTCTGCTCTGCCGGGACCTGCGGAATCGGCATTCGGCGGGGCGGGATGGGGCGGTTGGGAGCCTGGTATGCCCTCGGGTCACCGAGCGGTTGTTGCGGCGGAATGCTCGGTTGCGGTCCGGTATTCGGCCGCGAGGTCATATCCGGTCGATCCATGGCCCACCTTCATCAGGTCATACCGTCACGTGTGTCCCGCAGTTGTATCAACCCCGGCAGGATACTGCCAGGTTTGCTGCGGTCCGCGAAATTGAGGGCCGGTGTCGCGGAAAAATACGGATTGTCAGCGGCTCACCAGTGCACGGTCACCGGGTCGCCGACACCGACGGTTTCGTAATACCAGGCGGCGTCATCGGGGGCCAGGTTGATGCAGCCGTGGCTGACATTGGCGTAGCCCTGGGAGTCCACCGACCACGGCGCGGAGTGCACGAAAACGCCACCCCACGTGAGGCGTTCGGCGTACTCGCCGTTGATGACGTACCCCTCGGGCGAGCTCAGCGGAATACCGATGGTGCGCGAGTCGAACACGACCGAACGGAACTTTTCCAGCACTGGGAAGGTGCCGCTCGGCGTCTCCCAGCCGGGCTTGCCCATGGATGCGGGCATCTGCCGGGCCACCGCCCCGCCGATGCTCACGGTAAAGGTGTGCGCCGACATATCCGCGTCACCGACTACGCCGGCATTGGTGCGGAACTCCGTCCGCGCGTTACCGGCCTGTACCGTGATCGGAGCCCGTGCGGGCAGGAAACTCGTTGGCGTCCAAGTCAGTTCGCGATCGCTGGTCCAGGAGAAGGTGCCGGGCAGTGTGGCGGTGGCCCGGATATCGACCGATCGTTCGGCCCGTTCGCGGTTGGCGACGGGAGCGGTGAATCGAATCGTCACCGGAGCCGCGATGCCTACTTCCTGGCCTGCCGATGGAGTAATCGCCGATACCGCATCGGCCACGGGTCTGAGGATCGTGGTGGCGATGGCCGCTCCGGACCCGAAGGCTGCCAAGGCCACGACCGCGGTCGCGAGGAAGAGATATCTGAGTGCGCTCCTCATGGTCCACCCCTTCACGATGGTGTGGGACGCAGAAATCCATTCTAGGACTTCATGATCAACTCGACGTACCGGTTCTGTAACGGCCGTCGAATCCACAGCTTTCGCCTTATAGGGGCGGCATACCCGGCACCGAGTCCGACAAACGGCCCGGTTCGAGTACGACCGTTCGGTTAAGAATCAGCCGCGCACGACATGCAATACGTCGGCGTGCAGGGCGTCCGCGCGGGCGGTGATCTCGTCGATACGGATCAGCACCGTCGCGAACTTATCGCCCTGTTCGGCACTCAGGGAGCCGACATTGATTTCGATATTGAGCTGCGAGCTGGTGGCCGCGGCGCGGGCGGCATCGGCGGCGGCACCGATATCGGTAACCACATTCGGATTGCCGATCGGCAGCAACTCCGCGGCCAGCGAGAGCACCTCGTCGGCCTCGTCGACGACCGCGGCGGGCACCCGGGCGGCCTCGATCAACGCGGCGGTTATGGCATCGGTCCGCGCGGCGGACTGCTCCGGGGTCTGCTTCGGCAGCTTGTAGGCGTTGCCGACGGCGGTGAACGCGGCGGCGTCGGCATCGGCCAGGGCGAGTGCCCGCTCGCGGGCCGCGTCGGCGGCCTCGATGATGCGGTCGACGACCGGCTGGTGCTCGGCGTCCTTGGTTCGGGTGGTGTAGCGCGCGACCATCGCTACCAGCGCGGCGCCCTGTGCGGCGTGCAGCGCGGCGACGGCGCCGCCACCGGGTGCGGGCATCTTCGCGGCAAGGTCGGTCAGGTACTGCGCGAGTGTGGCCTCAGCGAAGGAGGGCTGCGACACGGCGGGTGGCCTTTCGTTTTCCTGCGACGACAGTGGAGAACTACCGCGAATACGCTACCGCCCGCACCGGGGTGGCCGGTGCGCGCCCGGTGCGTAGCTGCGGTTATGTTGAGTGCTATGCGGATCGGATTGAGCATCAACTACTCGGGCGGCTTCAAAGAGGCGGCCGCCGAGGTGGCCGACCTCGAAAAGGCCGGACTCGACATCGTGTTCGTGCCGGAGGCCTACTCGTTCGACGCGGTGAGCGCGCTCGGGTATCTGGCGGCCAAGACCACCCGCCTGCAGCTCGCCTCGGGCATTCTGCAGATCTATACCCGTACGCCCAGCCTGACCGCGATGACCGCCGCTGGCCTGGACTTCGTCTCCGATGGTCGGTACGTGCTCGGCCTCGGTGCGTCGGGCCCGCAGGTGATCGAGGGCTTCCACGGTGTACCCTACGACGCGCCCATCGGCCGCACCAGGGAACTGGTGGAGATCTGCCGCAAGGTGTGGCGCCGGGAGCGGCTGGAGTACCAGGGCAAGTACTATCAGATCCCGCTGCCCGCCGATAAGGGCACCGGCCTGGGCAAGCCGCTCAAGTTGATCAATCACCCGGTGCGCGAACGCATTCCGGTGCTGCTCGCCGCGCTCGGCCCGAAGAATGTGCAGCTGGCCGCGGAGATCGCCGAGGGCTGGCAGCCGATCTTCTACCTGCCGGAGAAGGCCAAGGAGATCTGGGGCGAATCGCTGGATGCCGGTCTGGCCAAACGCGATCCGATCCTCGGCGAGCTGGACGTGTATGCGGGTCCCGCGCTGGCCATCGGCGAGAACGTCACGCCACTACTGGAATTCGTGAAACCGCATCTGGCGCTGTACATCGGTGGCATGGGTGCGAAGGGCAAGAACTTCTACCACACGCTGGCTACCAAGTACGGCTACGGCGCGGAGGCGGACCGGATCCAGGAGCTGTACCTGGCGGGCAAGAAGGAAGAGGCCGCGAAGGTTGTCCCGGACGATCTGGTTCGGGATATCTCGCTGGTCGGCCCGGCCGGATTCGTGAAGGAGCGGGTCGCCGCATTCCGCGAGGCGGGTGTCACGGTGCTGAATGTGCTGCCGATGGCCCCGACCGCGGCCGAGCGGGTCGAGTTGATCGAGCAACTGCGCGAACTGTGCTGATTTGCCGTGCCTTCGGCACGGCGTGTTCGCGGCACCCTATCGCGTCCGAGCCGTCGAGACTCGCGCCTTCGGCGCATGCGCTTCGACGACTCGGACGCGAAACGAGCCGCGAACTCTTCGCTCGTAAGACTCGCCCCATGGTGGTTGTGCAGGTCGGATAGCGGCTGGGCTGCGAACCGGTCAGCTCTTCCGGAGGTCGGCCAGCGCCCCGGCCAGGGTGGTGTGCAGCGCGAACACCTGATCCAAACTCGTCATCTTCAGCTGACGACTGGTGGCCGGACCGTCGGCGACGATCACGATCGTCGTCGCGTCTCCGGCCCGCTGATGCGCCGCGACCAGGGTCGCCATCCCCGCCGAGGCGAGGAAGCTGACCGCGGTCAGGTCGATGATCAGAACCGCTGGTCTGCCATTGAGGATGGCCTCGATGGTGTTCTCCAGCGCTGGTGCGGTCGCCAGATCGACTTCGCCGGACACTGTGAGCACGGTCGCGCCATCGTGTGCCTCGACCGTGGTAGTCATCGTGTCCGCGAGGGGATACGCGTCTCCGGAGTTGGTGGTCACATCATCACAATCTGCCATGAACCCGCCCTTCGCGCTGCATTCGTCATCCAGAAACCTGGCGGTTCGTGCCGCGAAGTGGGTTCGCTACTGGGGATTTGATCGCGGGCAAGGTTACCGACATGCGGACGCGGGTGCCCAATCCGCTGTGATCTATCTCCAATTCTTCCGTCAGCGCACGCATCATATCGATGCCGCGCCCGCGCGGACCTGGGTCGGCCGAGCGTGGTTTCCAGGTACCGGTGTCGGTGACCAGAATGACGACCCGTTGGGTATCGCATTCCGCGGTCAGTTCGACGACTCCGGGGTCGGTGGTGGTCGCGGCGGTGGGGCTCGCGGCCCGGCCGAGCAGTTCGGCCGTCGAGCTCATCGCTCGGGGGGCCCGCCCGCCGCCGTTGCGGTAGGCGTGCTCGATGCTGTTGCTACATGCCTCGTTGGCCGCCGCGATGAGGTCGGAGGCGAGATCGTGCGGTACCGCGGCGGCGGCGAGCCAGACCTTGAGCCGCTTGCGCATGGCCGAGAGCTGATCCGGGTTGGCCGGAATCTCCAACCGCAGCGGCGCGGGCGGTTGCCGGTACACCACCATGGCGACATCGTCGTCGTAGCCCGCGGCGGGGCGCAGTCGCGACAGCACCGCGTCGGCGACCTCGCGCGGTAATTTGCCCGCCGTATCCGCCAGCACCGCCGAGATCTTGGCGAAGCTGTCATCGATATCGACGCCGCGGTGTTCGACCAGGCCGTCGGTGAACAGCACCAGCGTCGAACCCGGTGTCAGTGCCGTGGTGGCCTCGGGGCGGCGTGGCGTGTCGAAGGTGGCCAGCGGTACTGCCCGGCCGCCCTCGAGCAGTCTGCCGGCCTGGCCGACGTCGGCCAGAATCGGCGGCATATGTCCCGCGCTGCTGTAGCGGACCAGTCCGCGCACCGGATCGAGTACGGCGGCGCATACGGTCGTGCACATCGCGCCGGGAATCCGGCCCGCGACGGTATCGAGTTCCGCGAGCAGCTGTGCCGGACCAGCTCCGCGCAGCAGCAAAGCCCGTGCGGCCGTGCGCAATTGGCCCATGACGACGGCGGCGGACAGACCACGTCCGACGCAGTCGCCGACCACGACCCCAATAGTGCCGTCGCGCAGCGGAACCACGTCGTACCAGTCGCCGCCGATCTCCAGCGGCGGCAGCGCGGGCTCGTAGTGCACCGAGAACCGCGGCGGCAGTTCGATCGGTCCGAGCATTGCCCGCTGCAGAGTCAACGAGGTCGAGCGCGCCTGGTCGAAGTTGCGCGCCCGCTGCACCGCCAGGCTGAGATGGCCGATGAGCAGCGAGAACAACGTCCAGTCCGCGGCGCTGACGGCGCGCGGCGCGGCGAAGCGCAGCCACAGCGCCGCATCGCCGGTCTCACCGAGCGGGGCGACAATGCCCTCGGAGCTCGCGGTGCCCTCCGGAATCGCGAACAGGCTGCGCGCCGGTCTGCGCCGGGCCCGGTCCAGCAGTGCCCGGGCGCGGGCGTCGAGCACCGTACCCTCCGGAATGCCTTCGGCGCCGGAGACATACACCTCGGGTCCGGTATTGCGGCTGGGCCAGACCATCACCACCGCGATCTCCGCACCGACAGTGCGCCGCAACTCGTCCAGTCCGACCGCGAGCACCTCCACCACGCTGGTCGCCGCACCGACGGCGGTGGCCAATCGGGAGGCAGCCTGATCGCGGGCCTGCGCATCGTGTTCGGCGGTGACATCGCGGATGGTGCCGACGAAGATCTGCTCGTACTTCTCCGGTTCGACCATCGCGCTGGTGCTCACCGCGAGCCAGACGGTGCGGCCGTCGCGGTGTTTGACCGGAATTACAAAACGCTGTGCCTCGGCACCGAGATCGGGATATCGCGGACCGTCGGGCGCGGACCAGGGATGCGGCAGCGGGAACGGGAGTTCGGTGGCGCCGTATCCGGTCAGCGCGCCGAAGGCCGAGTTGACCTCGATGATGGTGCCGCGCGCGTCGGCGACGAAGAAGCCGTCCTGCAGTGATTCCACCAGTGCGGTGCGGAAGGCATCGCGACCCGCCAGATCGTCGATGCGCGAACGCTGTTGCTCGGCGCGGCGGGTGCCGTCGATATATCCGCGAGTGGCGATATCCAAGGCGGCGAGGGTTTGCAGCAGGAATTCCAGTGCGTTCTCGGCCCGTTTGGCGGTGTCGTCCTCGCTTGCGGTGCCCGATTCGGTGGCTTGGACTACGCGGTAATGGTTTTCGGTGAGGTCGAGCAGGCTGATGCCCTCGACGAGGGCGCGGCGGCCGAGTTCGTAGCCCCCGGCGAGACCGGCCTGGCTGGGTGAGTCGAGGTGTCGCCGTAGCGCTTTCGCGTACGCGTCGAGGAACGCGGCCAGTGCCGCGGTCATATCGTCCCGCCGTTCACGCTGGTCCCTCCAGTACATCGCCTCGGTGGCGTGCCGCGAGCACCAGTGCGTCGTCGGTGTCCTTGGCATGCCTGGCCAGGATTTCGGCGGTGATCTCGGCGGTGGATTTGGACAGATCGATGCCGCGGTCGGCGGATTCGGTGACGATGCCGTCGGTCGACATCAGCAGCAGATCGCCGGGGCGCACTGGAACGGTCTGCGCCTGTAGGTTCTGGGGTAGCCGATAGCCGACGATGCCACCGGTCATCAGGACCGTCGCGCGCATGGTGAGCCCCACCGGTCCCGCGGTCAGAATCCGGGATTCGACATTGCCGACGCCGAGCCAGTGCACCGTATCGGCCGCCCCGAACAGCGCCAACGAGACTGCCGCACCGCGGGTGTCGGCCATGGCTCGATGACACAGCACCATCAGGACATCCAGTGGTTCGGCGCGGTTCTCCGAGAGCACCTGCGCTGCGCGATCGGCGGCGTCGGCGGCTGCCGCACCGTGGCCGAGTCCGTCGAGGACGGCGAAGAGCACCGAACCACCGCCCGCGTCGAGCACGACGCCGCGATCACCGGAGACCCGCTGGCCGGGCAAGGCGCGACCGGCCACCGCCCATTCGATCCGGCCGATGATCCCGTCCTCATGCACCGTCGGGTACCCACTTCCACATCTCCACCAACGTGCCGCGTCCGGGTGCGGATTCGACGGTGAGACGGTCCATCAGACGGCGCGCGCCGGGCAGGCCGAGTCCGAGACCGCGGCCGGTGGAGTATCCGTCATCGAGCGCGCGGGCAATATCGCGAATACCGGGTCCTTGGTCCTCGGCCTGGACGACCAGCGCCTGGCGACCCTCCCGGTCATCGACCAGCAAACGTATTTCCCCGCTGCCCGCATAGCTGGTGATATTGCGGGCGATCTCGGAGATCGCTGTCGAGATCATGGTCATATCTGTCAGAGAAAATCCGAGCTTGGCCGCCAGCTCTCGTCCGGCTTGACGTGCGATCACGATGTCACCCGACACCTTGACCGCGATCACCAAGTTCTCAGCGGCCACTGTCACGACCATCTCGCTGGCGGCGGGCCGGGGTTTTGGCGTTCAGCCACGCCAAGCCCTCTTCCAAGTCGAGGGCAGTGTGCATGCCCTCGAAGGTGAGGCCGAGTTGCACCATGGCGAACGCGACTTCGGGTTGTAGTCCGACGATGACCGTCTCGGCACCGCGGAGCTGCGTCATGTGCGCGATGGTACGCAGCGATCTGGCCGCGAACGAATCCATAACGTCGATCGCGGTGACGTCCACGATGATTCCGTGTGCCCGGTATTTGCTGACCTGTTTCATCAGGTCGTCCTGGAGGCGTTCGGTATCCGCGTCGGTCAAGGCTGACTGAACCGACGCGATTAAATAGGTACCTTGTTTGAGGATCGGAACCGGCATATGCGCGCCCGATCAGCGCCCATCGCGTTCGGTGAGCATTCGATCCGTGACGCGGGTCACCTCATAGCCGAGTAAGCGTTCCGCCTCTTCGATACCGCCCTGGAGGTCGCCGACCGCGTTCATCTTGGACAGGTCGAGGCCGATGGTCACCAGGGTGAGGGCGATTTCGGAGGACAGGCCGGTGATGATCACATTGGCGCCCATCAGCCCGGACGCGTCGACGGTCTGCACCAGGTGGTTGGCCACCGTCGAGTCGATCGCGGGCACACCGGTGATGTCGATGACGACCACCTTCGCGCGGTTGGCGCGGATGGCGCGGAGTAGCTGTTCGGTGAGCTGGCGGGCGCGCTGCGAGTCGAGCACACCGATGATCGGCAGAATGAGCAGCTGCTCACGGACCTGGAGCACCGGGGTGGACAGCTCGCGAATGGCTTCCTGCTGCTGGCGGATGACGCGTTCGCGCTCCTGCACGAACGAGATGGCGACGGTGCTCGCGATGCGGTTCGCTGCGGGCTCGTAGGCGTCCAGTACCGCGTTGAGTAATTCGAAGTCGGCCTGGTATTTCTCGAACAGCGAGCGGGCCAGCACGTCGCGCAGGAGCAGCACGATGCCGAGGACCTCGTCGGTCTCGACTCCTCTCGGAATGATGCGCTCGGACAGATCGCGTGCGTAGGCCTGCAGCGCCTCGACGCTACCGGTTACCAGCACCTCGACGTAGTTGTCGTACATGGAGGTCGCCTCGGAGAAGATCTCCTCCGGGGTCATCGCGGTCAGCAGTTGAGCTTCGGTGATGCGCCGAGCCCATTCTTCGCGCAGACCGGTGCGATTCTGCCGCAGGTGCTCGACCAGCTGCGGAAGCAGGTTGTCGACCGGACCTACGGGCAGAGAATCCGCCGAAAGGCTCATGGACACCTCGGACATGGAAATTCCAGCCCCTTTCGACGGGTTGGTCGGGATGGTCGTGCATTCGGCTGCGCGCCGACACCGAGCCTAGTCATACCCCATCCTGGTCGCCGGTGAAACCTGCCGTTAGCTCGATGGTAGGTCCGGATTCTCGTCGTGCGGTATGAATCCGCGGGCCAGGGCCGCCAGCGCTGCGTCCAGATAGACGGTGAGATCGGCGTCGGCCCGGGTCAGCCAGGCATCGAAGGCGGCTCGCGCGGCGGCCAGCGTGGTGCGGCCGACGGCGAGCGGGAGCAGGCCGTCCTCGGGTTCGCCGAGTCGTCGCGCGGCGAAGGTGCTCACCGCGCGTTCCCAGGCGTCGTAATGTGCGCCCGCGGTGGCGGCGAGCGCGGGGATGCTACCGACCAACTGCATGCGAACGCGCAGTTCGGGGACGTCTTCGGCGCGATATCGGTTGGCGTTCACCACAATTCGACGCACGGCTGTCATCATCGGCACCTCGTCGGGCACGGTGGCGAAGGCCGCGCGCAGTGCCGCGACCTCGTCGTCGAACTGGTACCAGAGCACCTCTGCCTTGGAGGGGAAGTAGCGGAAGAAGGTGCGCCCGCTGATGCCAGCGGCCGTGGCGATCTGGTCGACGGTGGTTTCGTCGAAGCCCTGTTCGGTGAACAGTCGCATGGCGATCAGTTCGAGTTCACGCTTGGTCGTGCCGCGTGGACGGCCCCGCACCTTTGTCTCGCTCACAGCTCCCGATTATGTCGTCTATTGATTTTGTCAGTGACTGTCGATAATCTCGCGGCATGTTGGAAAGTGTCGCGGACCACAATGTGGCCGCGCGGCTGACCTGGCCGGAGGCGGGTGAGCGCGCTGCCGCGGGCGCGATCCTGGCTGTGCCGGTGGGGGCGACCGAGCAGCACGGACCACATCTGCCACTGTCGACCGATACCGATATCGCGGTGGCATTGTGCGCGCGGCTGGCCGAGTTGCGGCCGGATGTGCTCGTGGCCCCGGCGATCCCTTATGGATCCAGCGGTGAGCACGCGGGTTTCGCTGGCACCTTGTCGATCGGGCAGGCGGCCCTGGAGTTGCTGATCGTGGAGTTGTGCCGTTCGGCCACCGATACCTTCGACCGCATCGTGCTCGTGAACGGGCACGGCGGCAATTTCGAACCGCTGCGCGCGGCAACGGCTCTGCTGCGCGCCGAATCCCGGGACGTGCGGGTGTATATGCCGCGCTATCCGGGTGATCCGCATGCGGGTCGCGCGGAGACTTCGATGCAATTGGCACTGCGTCCGGATGCGGTGCGGGCCGAACTCGCCGTTGCGGGCGATACCAGGCCACTGGCCGAGATCCTGCCGCTGCTGCGCGCCGCAGGAGTGCGTGCGGTGAGCGCCAACGGCGTACTCGGCGATCCGGACGGCGCGAGCGCCGATGAGGGGCGTGCCCTGCTGACTCGATTGACCACTGATCTGAACGAACAGATCCGGCTGTGGTGGCCGGTGGCTTCCCCGAAAGGACCCTTCTCGTGAACCCCTGGTTCGAAACCGTTGCCGAAGCGCAGCGGCGGGCAAAGAAACGACTACCGAAGTCGGTGTACGGCGCGTTGATCGCCGGATCCGAGCGAGGCCAAACCATCGACGAGAACCAGCAGGCCTTCACCGAACTCGGCTTCGCGCCGCACTGTGCGGGCCCGATCGGCGACCGCGACCAGTCGACAACCATACTGGGACAGCAGCTTTCGATGCCGGTGCTGATCTCGCCCACCGGTGTGCAGGCAGTGCATCCGGACGGTGAGGTGGCCGTGGCGCGTGCGGCGGCGGCCCGCGGCATCGCCATGGGGCTCAGTTCTTTCGCGAGCAAGCCCATCGAGCAGGTCATCGCGGCGAACCCGGCGACGTTGTTCCAGCTGTACTGGTGCGGTTCGAAAGATGACATCTTGCAACGGATGTCGCGCGCCAAGGCAGCGGGTGCGGTCGGTCTGATCCTGACCCTGGACTGGTCCTTCTCCCACGGGCGCGACTGGGGCAGCCCGGTGATTCCGGAGAAACTGGATTTCAAGACCATGCTGAAGTTCGCACCGCAGACCCTGGCGCGGCCACGCTGGTTGGCGACTTACGCTCGCTCCGGACACATTCCGGATCTCACCGCGCCGAATATGGCCGTCGGTGACGGGCCAGCGCCGGGCTTTTTCGGCGCGTACGGCGAGTGGATGGGCACGCCAGCACCGGATTGGGCGGATGTGGCGTGGATCTGTGCGCAGTGGGACGGTCCGGTCATGCTCAAGGGTGTGATGCGGGTCGACGATGCGCGGCGGGCGGTCGATGCCGGTGTCGCGGCGATCTCGGTGTCCAATCACGGCGGCAATAATCTCGATGGCACTCCGGCGGCGATCCGGGCCTTGCCCGTGGTGGCCGAGGCGGTCGGGTCACAGATCGAGGTGGTGCTCGATGGCGGTATCCGGCGCGGCAGTGATGTGGTGAAGGCGGTGGCGCTGGGGGCGCGCGCGGTGATGATCGGGCGGGCGTATCTGTGGGGTCTGGCCGCGAATGGGCAGGCGGGTGTGGAGAATGTGCTCGACGTCCTGCGTGGCGGTATCGATTCGGCGTTGTTGGGACTGCGTAAAACCAGCGTCGGCGACCTCGATCGCAGCGATCTGGTGGTGCCGGACGGATTCGAACGGGCACTCGGCGTACCGGCGGACGCCGTGCAGTCGGCTTGACAGGTTATTCGGAGGCGGCGGCTCGTCGATGATGGGTGAGCAGCGTGTCGTAGATATCGGCGAGGGCGGCCAACTGCTGGCGGTCGAGCACGTCGACCATATGTCTGCGCACGCTGTGCACATGTGCGGGCGCGGCCGTGGCCAGCACCTCCGCGCCGCGCGGAGTGAGCCGCGCCGCGGTGCGGCGGGCGTCGTCCGGAATCGGTTCCCTGGCGACCAGCGCCCGCTTCTCCATGCGGGTGATCTGATGGGAGAGCCTGCTCTGCGACCATTCGAGTTTGGCGGCGAGATCGGCGAAGGTGAGTCGGTGATCCGGTGCGTCGGCTAGATAGGCGAGCACCGAGTATTCGACGTAGGTGAGGTTCGACTCGCGGGATGAGTCGCGCCCGACCGCGGCGGCGATGAGGTCCCGGGTGCGCACATATCCCACCCATGCACGCATTTCGACGTCATCGAGCCAGTGGGGATCGGTCACGAGAGCGCTCCAAACTCTGACATGTCATATGGATTGTCGCGCCGCGTTTGTCGCGCGACAACTGCCAGATCTGAGAGGTAGCACTGCGGGGGTTGAACGTGCAACCTTTTGGTGGGATGGACCGAGTGAGGCTTGCCTAAGCAACGGTCGGCCTCGGATTGGTCGATACGCTCATTGCGCTCGTGACCAGCCTGCGTAGACCGATCCCAGGCCCGCCCGAAGGAGTGCGTCCGTGACCGCGCCGGATTTCCGCTATTCAGATCTGCTGCCGATCGGCGCCGACGACACCCCGTACCGGTTGATCACCACCGAGGGCGTCAGCACTTTTGAACACAACGGACGTAGCTTTCTGCAGGTCGAGCCGGAGGCACTGCGGCTGCTGACCGCCGAGGCGATGCACGACATCAGCCACTATCTTCGGCCCGCGCACCTGTCCCAGTTGCGCAAGATCATCGACGATCCGGAGTCCTCTGGCAACGATCGCTTCGTCGCGCTGGATCTGCTGAAGAACGTGAACATTTCCGCGGGCAGCATTCTGCCGATGTGCCAGGACACCGGCACCGCGATCGTCATGGGCAAGAAGTCCGAGGGCGTGCTGACCGGCGTGGACGACGCCGAGTGGATCAGCCGCGGCGTGTTCGACGCCTACACGAAGCTGAACCTGCGGTATTCACAGCTGGCGCCGATCACCATGTGGGACGAGAAGAACACCGGCACCAATCTGCCTGCGCAGATCGAGTTGTATTCCACGCAGAGCGATCCCGCGCATCCGTCGTACAAGTTCCTGTTCATGGCCAAGGGGGGCGGTTCGGCCAATAAGTCGTTCCTGTACCAGGAGACCAAGGCGGTGCTGAATCCCACGCGCATGCTGGAGTTCCTGGACGAGAAGATTCGTTCGCTCGGCACCGCCGCGTGTCCGCCCTATCACCTGGCGGTCGTCATCGGCGGCACCAGCGCCGAATTCGCTTTGAAGACCGCCAAATACGCCTCCGCGCACTACCTGGACAATCTGCCCACCGAGGGTTCCATGGCCGCGCACGCGTTCCGCGATCTCGAGCTGGAAGAGGAAGTCTTCAAGCTCACCCAGGAGTTCGGTATCGGCGCGCAGTTCGGCGGCAAGTACTTCTGCCACGACGTGCGCGTTGTGCGTCTGCCTCGCCACGGCGCCAGCTGCCCGGTGGCGATCGCGGTGTCCTGCTCGGCCGACCGGCAGGCGCTGGCCAAGATCACGCCGGAAGGTGTGTTCCTGGAGCAGCTCGAGCGTGAGCCCGCGCAGTACCTGCCCGAGCAGACCGACTCCATCCTCGGCGGCGATGTCGTCGAGGTCGATCTGAACCGGCCGATGTCGGAGATCCGCGCCGAACTGTCGAAATATCCGGTGAAGACCCGGCTTTCGTTGACCGGTCCGCTGGTGGTAGCGCGGGATATCGCGCACGCCAAGATCAAGGAGCGGCTCGACGCGGGCGAGCCGATGCCGGAATACCTGCGCGATATGGCCGTGTACTACGCGGGTCCGGCGAAGACGCCCGAGGGCTACGCTTCCGGTTCCTTCGGTCCGACCACGGCAGGCCGGATGGACTCCTACGTCGATCAGTTCCAGGCCGCTGGCGGGTCGTTCGTCATGCTGGCCAAGGGCAATCGCTCCGCGCAGGTGACCAAGGCGTGTAAGGAGCACGGCGGTTTCTACCTCGGTTCCATCGGCGGGCCTGCCGCGCGGCTGGCGCTGGATTGCATCAAGTCCGTCGAGGTTCTGGAATACCCGGAGCTGGGTATGGAGGCCGTCTGGAAGATCGAGGTCGAAGATTTTCCGGCGTTCATCGTCGTGGACGACAAAGGCAACGATTTCTTCGCGGAAACGCAGAAGCCGATCGCGTTGCGCGTGCGGACGCGCTCCAAAGAACGCGTCTGAGCCCCTCCGGACTGGCGCTCGACCGCCATCAGGGCATGTGCGCGGACATGGAAATGTCACCCCGGTTGCCGGGGTGGCATAGCCGCCGAAGCAAGGCACCCTTGAACCGGGGGACGTCGCTGCACTGGTGTCGAATGGAGATCGGAGGGCAATGAGCACGTCGTTTCGTATCTCGGAATCAGCCAGCCGCCGGTTGGCCGAACGCGCCGTTCGTGAGGGAACCAGTTCGACCGCATTGCTCAATCGTCTTATCCGGGAGGGTTTCGATCAGCTCGACCATCCGGGGATCGTCTTTCGAGGTCCCATCTCCGACCGCCGCGCGGCGCTGGCCGGCGGGCCCGATGTGTGGGAAGTCGTTGCGCGCCTACAGGAACTCGACGGACCGCTCGAACGCCGGATCGCCGTCTTGAGTCAGCAATCGGATCTGCAGTCGCGCAAGATCGAGATCGCGATTGCCTATGCCCGGGCGCACGGGACAGAGATTCTCGAGCGTATCGATCGCAATCGTGAAGCGGCGGAAGCGATTCGCCGTTCGGAGTGGGTGCGGGCCGTCTGAGCTCGCCCCTGTCAGGGCGTTGCGGCCCATCTGACGCACTCCTTGTCGAAATCTGCACCCTTTGTCGGGATCGCACCCTTTATGGGTACCTCTGCGGATCCCGACAAGGGGTGCGTTTGTTTTCGGGGTGGTCGGCTCGCCAGCAAAACATCTGGGGCACAAGCACTGTCGGCCTTCGATCGGGAGCTGTCGGCGACCGCAGCGAGGTAGGTTTCGGTTTTCTCGGGGATAGCCGGAAGTTGGTGATCGTGATCCACAACACTGGAATAGATTGTGGACAGGGGGATTTCCGCTGCGACAAATCGGGCGTGGCACAGGATGTTTCGGACATTGGTGATTTATTGTGCTGTGTATATGTGGAGATCTATGTGAATGGTGTCCGTTCGGACAGTGCGGTGTCAGCGCATTCGCCGGTGTGTTGCTGCCGGTGATCGGCGGTCGGGTGGGGGCGGCCGGAGGGTAACCGCCCGTCGCGGGCGGCCGGGCGGAGATGCGGGGTGGTTCGTGGCAGGGCCGTTACTATCGCTGGCATGTTGCTGACGCGTCGTGCCCGGGTGGGCGTACCTGCCGCACTGTTTCCGGTGATCGTCGCGGCCGGGCTGGCCATGCCCACCGCGACCGCCGCGCCGGTCGAACAGCGCGCGGTGGCCGGTAACGCGAGCGGGACCGAGGGGCTGGAGCCAGGGCTCGCCGCGGCGTACACGATGGCGGAGAACCAGGCGCATGCGGAAGGTGTCGCGCTGTACATCAATTCCGGATATCGCTCACCCGCCGAGCAGCAGGCGCTGTGGGACGACGGGGTGCGGACCTACGGCAGCCCGGACGAGGCGCGCCGATGGGTGCTGCCGCCCAACGAGTCGACGCATGTACAGGGACGGGCGATCGATGTCGGGCCGCAGGCCGGTGCGCAATGGCTGGAGGCGAACGGAAACCGCTGGGGCCTGTGCCGGATCTACCAGAACGAGTGGTGGCACTTCGAGCTCGCCGCCACGCCGGGCGGGGCCTGCCCGGCACTGCGCGCGGATGCGAGCGACGGCGGCCGACCCCCAGCGCCGTCGCAGCCGATCTTGCCGGTTTTGCCTGCCCTGCCGGTTCTGCCATCCATCCCGATTCCGCCCTGGCTCAGCGGTTCGTCCGGGCTGTAGTCCCACGGTCGTCGACCTGGTCGACACCTGCGTCCGATGGCCTCGACGGGTTCAATGTTCGAGTCCTGAGCCCTTCTAACTTCAACATTGTAGTGACAACACGGCTGGATGAGTTCATGCTAAAAGTCGCATGAGGTGGGTTTAACTTCATGCTTGAAGTATCGTAGTGTGCATGGACGACCCTGTGGGAACTTCCGGGCCGCGCTGGCTCGACGTGGACGAGCAGCGGCAGTGGTACGCGTTCGCCTACATGCTGACGCTGTTGCCGGCCGCGTTGGAGGCCCAGATGCAGCGGGACTCGGGCATCGGCCACTTCGATTACCTGGTGCTGTCGTCGTTGTCGATGGCGCCCGAGCACACCCTGCGGATGAGCGAACTGGCGCAGTACACCGGCAGCACACTGTCGCGACTGTCCAATGTCGTCAGCAGGCTGGAGAAGCGGGACTGGGTGCACCGTCGCCCCGACCCCGCCGACGGCCGTTACACCCTGGCCACCCTCACCGGCGACGGTCTGAACAAGGTCACCTCGGCCGCACCCGGCCATGTCGGCGAGGTCCGCCGCCGGGTGTTCGACCCGCTGACCAAGGCGCAGCAACGCCAGCTCGGTGCCATCTCTCAGCGCATCCTCGACGCCCTTCGGGCTCCGTGCCCCACCGACTGGGCGCCCGACGGCACCCCACCGAAACGCGACTGACCACCGACGGCCCGAGTGGTCGTTCGCCTCGGCCGGGCAGCCCGGCAGAACACTCTGTAGACCAACCCCGTGAGGAGCACTCATGCCCACCATCGCCATCGTTGGAGCCGGACCCGGTCTCGGACTGTCGATAGCCAAGGTCTTCGGCAGCCACGGCTTCGAGGTCGCCCTGATCTCCCGTAGCAAGGACAATCTCGACACGCTGGTCGCGGAACTGGCGAACCTCGGCGTGAATGCTGCCGGGTTCCCGGCCGATGTCGCCGATCCCGCGCAGCTCACCGCGGCGCTGGCAGCCGCCGCGGGCCGGTTCGGGCGCATCGAGGTGCTGGAGTTCTCCCCACACGCGGGCCTGGCCATGACGGCACCGCAGGAGGTGAGCGTGGACAGTCTGCGCCCGCAGATCGATGGATTGCTCTACGGCGCGGTCACCGCCGTGCAGGCCGTGCTGCCGGCCATGCTCGCGGCCGGGTCGGGCACGCTGCTGTTCACCACCGGCGGCGGCGCGATCACCCCCTATCCCATGCTCGCCAGCACCAACATCGCCCAAGCAGGCCTGCGCAACTGGGCGATCAACCTGCACAACACCCTCACCGATCAGGGCGTCTACACCGCCACGGTGGCCATCAATGTCATGATCGCCGACCACGCGCCCGAGCACATTGCGCACCGCGCGCCAGACGAGATCGCCCAGCACTACTGGACCCTGCACATCCAGCGAAGCCAGGTAGACCACCTCATCGGCGCATAGTACGGTCCGACCGAACCGGCACGGCCGACGCCGTGACAACACAAGCACCACGGCATTCCTGAGCGCACCGTCAACAACATGCTCGACTGCGGCACCGGCGCGACGATGCGGCGGTCTCCCGTCGCCGAGCAGCACTTTCGGCTGCGGCGGTTCAGCCGACGGGCATCGGCGCCGCGATCTCGTCGTGGGTGTCGGATGCCGGACTCGGCAGCGCCCAGTACAGGACGGCTGTGCTGATCGTGCTCACCGCACAGAGAGCGACGATGTAGCAGCTGACGGCCGTGGAGGTCGAGCCAGCGGTCCACAGCGCGGTCGCGATCAGGGGTGCTAGACCTCCGCCGAGGATCACCGACGTCTGCACGATGAGCGAGGTACCCGAATAGCGCACCGACGCCGGGAACAATTCGGCGACGATGATGCCGCCGACGCTGTGGCTGATCGGCAGCGTTACACCCATGCCGAGCAGTGCGAGCAAGACCAGCGCCTTGTTTCCGGTGTTCAACAGGGGGAAGTAGGCGGCGCACCATACTGTCAGTGCGGCAGTGCCCGCCAGGAATACCCGGCGTGTGGTGAGGCGGTCGGCGAGCGAGCCCCACAGTGGCATGGTCGCGGCCCAGACGAGCGAGGCCATGATGACGCCGAGTAGCAGGAAGTCTCGGGTGAATCCGAGTGTTCTGGTGCCGTAGGTCAGGGTGAACGCCATGAAGATGTAGACGACCGCCGAGGTGGCGATCGCGGCGAACAGGATCAGCAACAGTCGAACGGGCCCGACTCGCAGGGCGTCGCGCAGGGGGAAGGTCGCGATCTCACCGCGCTGGATGCGGGCGGCGTAGTCCGCGGATTCGGTGATACCGAGGCGCACCCAGAGCCCGACAAGGACGAGAATCGCGCTGAGCAGGAACGGAATTCGCCAACCCCAGGACAGGAAGGCCGACTCCGGCAGCAGGGCGCTGGCGCCGAGGAAGATCCCATTCGCCAACACCAGTCCGGCCGGTGTGCCCATCTGCGGGAAGCTGGCGTAGCGGTTGAGTCGTCCCCGCGGTGCGTGCTCCATCGACAGCACGACCGCGCCTGCGCCCTCGCCGCCGAGTCCGATGCCCTGCACCAGTCGCAGCGCGACGAGCAGTGCGGGAGCCCAGAATCCGATGCTGTCATAGGTGGGGATCGCACCGATC
The DNA here is from genome assembly GCF_050946365.1 of Nocardia sp. CA-107356. NCBI lineage: Bacteria > Bacillati > Actinomycetota > Actinomycetes > Mycobacteriales > Nocardiaceae > Nocardia > Nocardia sp. CA-107356. The sequence continues at coordinate 4,255,933 of NZ_CP191992.1, forward strand.
AGTGTGGTGCTCACACCCATCAGGATCAGCGAGACCACGACGGTGGTCTTGCGGCCGATCCGGTCACCGTAGTGGCCGAACAGCACCCCTCCGATCGGCCGCGCGCCGAAGCCGACGGCGAAGGTGCTGAATGTCGCCAGCGTTCCGGCGGCGGGGCTCAGCGTGGGGAAGAACTGTTTACTGAAGATCAGCGCGGATGCCGTGCCGTAGAGCATGAAGTCGTACCACTCCAGGGTGGTGCCGATGAGGGTGGCGAGGGCGACCTTGCGGTGGGGCGGAGTGGAGCTCGAAAACACTACTATCCATTCGGGTTTCAGCCAACGGGTGCGGGAGCGCCCGGCATATTGTCCAGTGCGAGGCCGCCTTCGATGCCGTTCGCGACGCGGCGGCGGTTGGGGGAGCCGAGGGCGGCGGTGAGGTCGGTGCCGTCGTGTTCGGCGAGCAGATCGCCGCTGTCCCACACCAACAGCGTTGCGCTGACGGTGTTCTCGGCCGCTGAGTGCGCGAGATCGTAGTGCGCGCAGCCGGGGACGTGCGGATAGGTGATCCACAGGTCATAGCCGGTCATGAACAGGTCGAGGTCGAATTGCACACTCAGGCCCAACAGTTCGCTGCGGCCGTTGTCATCGACGCCCGCGAAGGCCTCGTCCAGCGCGAGCAGGCGCGGGGCCTGCGGGTCGGCGGAATCGAGCATGACGTGCGCGGCCGCGAACAGCGGCAGGTGCAGCGATACCGACTGTTCACCACCCGACAGCGCGCTGTGCCTGGCCACGGTCAGCTTGTCCTCGCTGCCGTCGGCGGAGATGAGGGTGAAGGAGAACACCCGCCAGGTCCGGTAATCCAGTGTCGCGGCGAGGATTTCGGGATAGGAACGCTCCGGATGTGCGGCGCGGGCGGCGCGGATCTCGGCGGCGAAATGGGCGCGGATCGCCGCCAGATCGTCGGCGACGAGTGCGGAGGCATCGCGGTCGAGCAGTTTGCACATGGCGCGGGCCGCATCCGAGAGCGAGTCGGACAGCACCCAGTGCACGCCGATCGTATTGCCCGAGGACATGCGGCGCTGTTTCATCTCCGCGCCCATGCGGGCGATGAGATCGCGTGCGTCGCTGGTGCGTTCGTAGATCTGCTGCGCCAGACCCGCGAGCAGCGCATCCTCGAGAATGCGGCGTTCGGCGTCGGTGAGCAGCAGTTCCTGATCGCGGCGGGCGGCGTCGATGCGGGTGGCGAAATCCGCGAGGGCCGATAAACCATTGTCGTCCTGGACCTGAACGACGGTGAGGCCGTCCGCGGCATCCCAATGCAGCCGGTAGTCGCGGCCGGAACCGGCGAGCGCGGCGTCGAATTCCTGGAGTGCGGAGGTGACCGCGCTGCGGGTGGATTTGCGAGCTGCCTCGCCTGCCCGCACGGACGACGTCGCGGCGCTGAGGTTGTCGAAGAGTTCGGCGACCTCGTCGGGGAGCACGTGGGGTTCGGTCTCCGGTCCGGCCGCCGAAATGCGGTAGAGCAGTTGTTCGGGGGTCGACCAGGCGGCGTCGCTGCTCGGCCAGCGGCTGTCGGCGGGAGCGCCGAGCAAGGTGAGCAGATCTGGTTGTGCGTAGGGTGCAAGGGCTTTCACATCGGCGAGGACCTCGGTGAGCGCGGTGCCCAGCGATTCGTGCGCGGTCCGGTAGGCCGCTTCGGCGTCACCGATCGCCTCGATCGCCGCGTTCGCGGCCTTGCGGGCGGCCTTCTGCTCCGCCCTGGTCGCCTCGATTTTCGCGCGGGCCTGTTCGAGTTCGCGATCGATATCGGCGGCGCCCGCGCCGAGCGCCTCACGCAGCGTTTCGAGCTTGCGCAGCTGTTCCTGATAGCCCGCGTCGGCGGCCTCGGCCTCTTCCGCGAAGGCCTCGGCCAGATCGCGGGCCTCGTCGAAGCGGTCCGAACCCTCGCGTTCGCGTTCGCGCTCCCGTTCGTGGTCGGCGCGCAGCCGCAGCAATCCGGTTCCGGTGTTCTCGAAATGGCGGATCGCGGCGGCGAGGGCGTCGATCTCGCGGGCGTCGCGCGGGGTGCGGTGCGCCTGTGCGACGGAGCGCAACTTCTTCTCGACGGCTGATGCTTCGGCCACGGCTTTGTCGAGGTCGTGTTCTGCCTGTGCGACCGCCTCGGAGCGTGAGCGCATCATGCCCGCCGATTCCGACACCGCGCGCAAGGCGGCGGTGACAGCGGACGGGCGCGGTAATGCCTTGGCGGCAGCGGAGATTCGCGCGAGTTCGGCAGCGGCGGCGGCTTCGTCGGCCTGGGCCCGACGCTGGGCCGCCTCGGCTGCTTCGATCGCGGCGGCGAGTTCGGTGAGCCGGATTTCGCGGCGCCCGGCGCGGGCGGTGGCGCCGATGAATTCGGCGTCGGGCTTGTGGTGGCGGCCAACCTGCACGCCCTGACGGAACCCGCCGGTGATACTCACCGCGACCTCGGTGCCGAGGTCGGCGTCCTTGTCGTACAGGGCGATGGAGGCGAGAACGTCCGCGACGACCTGCTCGGGCACCGTCAGCTCGGGCGAATCATCCTCGACGACAAGCACATCGGCGAGCGTGCGGCCGGACGGCCTGGCCTCGAGCGGCAGCGGAACCAGGAACTGATCCGAGCTGTATTCGAGGCGTTCGGATTCCGTGCAGACCCAGCTGTCGAGCAGATCGGCGGCATGCAGGGCGGCCTCGATCCCCGCGGCCTGCTGTGGCGTCACCGAATCAGCGAACCGGACCAGCCGCCACAGCGGCGCACCCGGACGCCCCTCGGCATTGCGGGCGCGGGCGGCGAAAGCCGGCGGGGCCTCATCGCGTTGGGCCGCGACCGCATCGCGTTCGGTGCTCAGTGCGATAAGGCGCTCACCGGCCAACCCGGCGGTCGCCCGCGCCTCCTGACGGCGGGTGCGAATATCGTCGAGGAGCGGTTCGGCGCATTCGACCAGCACCTCGGCGACACCGGCGGCCTCATCGGAACCCGCGGTGGCCAATGCCGCGTCGAGCGCCTCGAACAGGCCTTTCTGAATGGGGGCGTATACCTCTCGGTGAGCGTCCCACCAAGTGCGCAGTGCACCAGCGGCTTCGGTGCGAGCCAGGACAACGGCGGCTTCGGCGGCGGAAACCTCGGCGGCCGCCGATTCACGCATCGCCCGTGCGCGTTCGGCGAGCTGTTCGGCCCGAGTCCGTTCGGCTGTAGCGGAATCCATCAGAACGAGAGCCTTGCGCACAGCGCGCACATCGGCATCGCGCTCCTCGGCATGTGCGCGGACCGCCGCGGTCAGCTGGTCACCGCGAGCCTGGTCGGCCGATCCGGCCCAGGTGATACCCGCCTCTTCGGCGGCGGCACGCAACTCGTCCTCGCCGCGAGCCAAGGCGGCCGCCGCCCGCTGTACGGCCGTCTTGGCGCGTTCGGCCTCCTGGCCGCGCTGATCGAGGGTCTGGCGTGCCTTCAGCGCCTTATCCTTGTGCACGCCTGCCGAGGTCTCGAGGCGGCGCACCGCGTCGGCGAGATCGTCGAGCTGCTGTTTGCCCTCGTAGGCGCTGGAGCGCTGCAGGGTTTCCCGGTCGGAGAGGGCCTGTTCGTAGGTGCGGTCGGCGTCGTCGGCGCGCGCCTCGGCGGTGGTGCGTTCGGCCTCGCGACGTTCGCGCAGTGCGGTGGCGGCGAACAGTGCGGTACTGGCATGCGTCACCGCGTCCAGCCGGGTGCGCACCTGATCGACATCGGTCTTCGCCTGTACCGCAAGGTATTTCCGGTACACCCCGACAAAGGACCTGGTGGCGGTATCGGCGTGGACCAGGCCCTCCAGCGTGCGCCCGACCTCTTCCATATCGCTGAACGAGCGGGCCGCGTCCAGGATCAACTGCTCGTCGAGCGGGCGCAGGCCGTCGGTCAGCGCCTGCGAAAGTCCACGGGGATCGAGGTTTTTCGCGAGCTGCGGGCGGCGCAGCGTGAGGATGAGATTGATCAGCTGGTCGTAGCGCTGGGTGCCGAGGCCGAACATGCGCGCGTCGATCGCATTGCGGTATTCGACCGGGCGGTCGACGATGGCGTCGGTGCCGATCTGTTCGGCCAGCTGCTTGCGGGTGAGCGGCCGGTCGTCGGGGCCGATGAGTGAGAAGTCCACGCCCGCACGTCCATCGGCGACGAAATACCAGCGAGTGACCTTATCGGAGGAGCGGGTGGCGCGCATGCCGATGCCGATGGTGACGACCTCCGGATCGTCCCACTTACCGCGCGCGAATTCCATCCACACATACGAGTACGCGGATTCCTGTTTGCGGTACAACAGGTTCGACTTCATGGTGCGCTCTTCACCGGCGAATGGGTTGAGCCTGCGCGGTTCGATCCGGCCGTCCAGTACGAACGGGAACAGCACCTCGAGTGCCTTGGTCTTACCGGAACCGTTGGGGCCGCGCAGTACCAGCCTGCCGTCGGCGAAGCAGTATTCCTGGTCGCGATAGTCCCACAGGTTGATGATCCCGGCGCGGGTCGGGACGAACCGCACTCCGCCGTGGATGAGCGACATGGTTTAGATCCCTTCCGTACCAACGCTGTCGGCCCCGATGGTGTCGGAGGCGGTGACGAACAATTCGGCGGCTCGCTTCGTGCGGACGGTGACGACCGCGCCGCGGTAGCGAGCCAGGGCGGGCAGGATGATCAGACCGTCCTCGACCACCTGGACCAGGCGCAGCCGTTCCATCAGTGCGGTCACCTGTCTGGTCAGCCCGGGTACATCGGCCTGCCATTGTGCGGCGAAGGTGACACCGTAGCGGTCGGTGAGCGCCTGCACGGTTTCGCTGACCCAGTTCGCGTCGACGAAAGGATAGTTCGCGCGCACCGCGGCCAACGCCTGCGCATCCGGGTTCGAATCCTGTTCCACCACTTCGGGATCGGTCGACGGGAGATCGGCGAGCGGGACGAATACGGTCGATTCCGGAATGGCGCCGTCGAGCTGTTCGGCCAGTGCGACGGCCGGATCGGGTGCACCGGGTCGGACCGGCACCGGGTTATCGATATCGAGTACGCGATCGGCGATCTCACCGACCAGCAGCAGCGCCACCTGCGCCAGCGTGCCGGTGCCGGGAAAGCGGACATCGGAGAGGCGGCCGGAGACATCGATCAGCGCCACGCCCTCGGCCCGGCGTTCGGCGCGGAGCCCGGTGAACAGTTCGACATCCGCGACGACCCGGTCCTGCGCCAGCAGCGGTCGCTCGTCGTAGGCCAAATCCTCCGCATATACGACAGGACGTTCGACGAGGCTGCGGCGCACCCGGCGCGCGGCGTCGGCGGCCGCCGCATTGGCGGCCGGGCCGTGTGCCAGGGCGTCCTCGGTGAGCAGACCGCGCACGCTGTGTAGATGCTGCAGCGCGCGTGGCGGGCGGAACAGCGCGAAGACCACCGGTCGGTCGATGTCATAGAGTGCCTCGCCCGCCTCCGGATCGGCGGCCCAGCCGCCCGCATCACCGTCTGCGAGGGTGAGCGCGCCACGGTGCGCGAGCCAGCCGACCGCGTCGACGAAGGCATCCCGATCTGCGGCCCGGTCAGGGGACAGTTCGAGGCCGTCGACCCGGCCGGTATAGGCGGCGACCTGATCGGCCAACTCCGACAAAGTGATCTGATCACCCGCGCGACCGAGAGCGGCCAATGCCAGGGCCAGATAGGCGTAGCGGCGGCGGTCGAAGACGCGGTCGGTGACGGCGCGGGCCGGTTTGCCGGAGTCGAGGCGATCGATGACCGGGAAGACCCGGGCCGTCGTTTCGGTGACCTCGAGCCGGTAGCCGAACAGTTCAGCCAGGTCCTCGCGCAGTTCGGTGGCCCAGCGGCGGATCAGCGGCAGCGCGATCCGGTCCGGAAAGGTCCTGGTGACCAGGTGGTTGGCCAGGATCACCCGGGCGGCGCGCTGGTAGTTGTCCAGGGCGAGGGAGTTGACGCGGCGGGCGTGGATCATGCGCGCCGCCCGCGGGTCGTCTGCGTGACTTGGAGCCGGCGGTTGTTCAGATGTAGGAGGCCGCGGGCGGTGCGGACCACCGTCGAGCCCGAATGTTCGGAGACGGTGAGGGTGACGCCGCTGTCGGAGCCGGTGGTGCCGTCGATCCGGCCGCTGACCGGAACCCAAGCGGTGGAGGCGGCGTCGAGCAGGCGCAGCAGTACTTCGGTCTCTCGCTCGTCGAGGATGCGATCGTGCACATCGGCGGCGGCGAGGGATCGGGCGGCCTCCGCGCGGGCGCGCTGTGCGTCGAGTTGGGCCTCGCGAAGTCGGCGAATTCCGGCATCGTTGCGCTGAATTCGAGCGGGCGCACCGGCCTGCGGCGGTCTGCCGGTTTCGGCGAGGGTGCGCGAGATTTCCAGTGGCGGTGCCTCCCACCAGGACCGGATCGCCGGAATCAGGTCCGCGTCCGGATGTTCCAGCGACAGATGGCGTGGCCTGCCGAGACCGAAGACGGCATCGAAGAGTGCGTGTGCGCTGTCGGCAGTGGGCGCAGCGGTGAACCAGCCCGCGAGGTGGCGCAATGCCGATTCGCGACTCACCCCGCCCTTGCGTGTCTCGGTGACTCGCCGCAAGAGCGACAGTACGGCGGCGATGGCGCTCATGGTCGCCTCCCGCAGGCGATCCGCCTCGGTCGAGGACGATTCGCCGGGAATATCGGAGGCCGTCGCGACGAACCAGGTCCGCAGCCCCTGCCAGCGTGCCCGCCAATCCGCTTGTCGCTCGGCCACACTCAGCAGCACCCGTTCGTCGCAGCCCGCAGCCCGCTCGATCAGTTCGCCGACTCCGGTCTCCTCGATCTCGCCGATCGCCGCGGCCAGGCGCGGCGCGAAACGAGCCAGATCCATGCTGAACTCGCGCATATGCGCGAGCAACGCGTCCTTATGCGCCAGGAACGATTCGGGCGTGATCTCGGTGGTGCGGACCATATCGCCGAGCGAGAGATAGAAGTGCGCTGCCCGCGCCGCCATATCGGTGAGTGCGGCGTCGAGACGGCGCAGCGTCCGGTAGACGCGCACGGCATCACCGGCCTTATTCGCTACGGCGAGGGTGTTCAGATCCGCCAGCAACTCCGGCAATACCAGCCGCGACAACGCTGCCTCATCCAGTCGCGCCTCCAGCACGCCCGCGACCGCCCGATATGCCTTGAACCCGGCCTGAGTGAGCTGATAGACGTAGTGCCGATTCCGATATTCCGCGAGCGTCGCCGCCCGTGTCCCGTCGTAGCTGCGCTCGACCACACCCCATTGGTGCAGCTGATCCAACAGCGGCCCGATCTCCGCGCCGGTCAACTGCGGCGTATCGCCACCACCGCGTTCGATCCAGGTCGCCACATCGTCGGCATGCAACAACACGACATACGCCGCCCGCGCACTGTCGAAGGCCCGCAGCACCCACAAATACTCCGCCCGCTTCTCGGCAGTAGCGAAGGAAAACAGCCGCAACCGCTCATCCCACAGCGCGGGCGCGGCATACGGCAGGCCGTCAACGGAGTCGGTCACCGGGAACAGGGTAGTAGCGGGTCGGTCGCGGCCGTTAAGTCCGACCCCCATTCGGCGTGGCTGTGTCCGGTTTGCTGCGGTTCGCCACCCGGGGCGCTCACAGCTCGAATCGAGCCCGCAGTCCGATCTCGACCTGCGCGAGCACTTCTGATGCGAGCTCACCGACCTGCTCGGTGCGGCTGTCCTCGGCAACGATCGCGATGTCGTGCAACGCGATCACCTGCGCGTTCTCGGGTATTGCGACGGTGCGCAATTGATGGCGCGACGGCAGGCACTACCTGCGGATTTACGGCTGCGAAGGCGGAGGTAGGAGTCGTCGGAGCAGGGCCCTGCCCTGTTCGATGACGGCGTCGATGCCGGTGCCGGCGGACCGGTTCGGGTCGATCGTGTCGAGGACACGATCGAGGTTGGTCATGGCGAACTCCATATCACGCAGGGCGCGGGGGCTGGCGGTGTCGGTTTCGAGGAGGTCCTTGGCGATCGCCAGGGCTTCGCGGTAGACCTTGCCGGCAGTGTCGTAGTCGTCCTCGCGTTCTGCGGTGTCCCCGATGGCGGACAGGATCAGGCCGACGTCACGGTGTAGCTGCAGATTTTCGGGGTCGGCCGCGGCGAGACGGCGGGTGAGGGTCAGGGCCGCGGTGTTGTGGCGGAAGGCGAGGGTGTAGGCGCCGGTGGCGGCGGCGACCTTGGCGAGTTGATGGTGGGAGATGCTCAGGTCGCGCTGTTTTTCGGTATTGGTCGGATCGTCGGTCGCGAGTTGTTGTGCGAGGGTGAGGGATTGGGTGTAGTGGTGGTCGGCGGACAGATAGTCGGCGGTGCGCATGGCCAGATCACCGAGTTTGTCGTGAGAGATGCTGAGGTCGCGCTGATTTCGGGCATTGCCGGGGTCGGCATCGGCGAATCTGCGGTGGATGGCCAGGGATTGGGTGTAATGGGTGCGGGCGGTGTGGAGTTCGCCCAGTTGCAGTGCGACATCGCCGGAGCGGTTGAGGGCGATGGCCAGATCGCGTTGGTATTCGGCATTGCCCGGATCCTTCTCGGCGAGTTCGCGGTGGATCGCCAGGGACTCGGTGAAGAAATTGACCGCTTCCTCGGGGGTTTCGAAGAGCAGGGCGGTGTCGCCGATCTGCTGCATGGCGATGGCGACATCGCGGGCTATTTCGGTGTCGCCGGGATCGGCCAGGGACAGTTCATTGCTGATGAGGAGCTTTTCGAGATAGTGGCGGCCGGCGGTGTCGCCGTGGCCAGCGCGCATGGCGAGGTCGCCGAGTTTGCCGTGCGCGATGGCCAGGCCGCGGCGGGATTCGGCTGCGTCGGGGCCGGAATCGGTGAGCTCGTCGTGGAGCGTGAGGGATTCGGTGTAGAGGTGATGTGCGCCATCGAGATCGGCGGTCAGAACCGCCAGGTCGCCGAGTCGGGTGCAGGCGTTGGCGAGGTCGCGGCGCAGTTCGATGCGGTCGGGGTCGCTATCGGCGAGGGTGCGTCGGATGGCAAGGGCCTCGGTGTGGTGGGCCAGGGCGGCGGTGAGATCACCGGTGCGCACGGCGATATCGCCCAGGCTTTCCAAAGCGCGGCTGAGGACCTGCTGCATATCGACGTTGTGCGGATCGGTACCGGTGAGATGCCTTGCGGTGCGCAGGGATCGGCTGTAGTGCTCGCGGGCCGTGCCGAGATCGCCCGCCAGCATGGCGAGTTCGCCGAGGGTATCCAGGCCGATGACGAGCGCGCGTCGGGCATCCGCACTGCCCGAGGAGGTTTGGACTCGAGCCCGCAGCACCTCGACCAAAACGGTCTGGCGATTGGTTGCGGCACCGAGATTTCCGGTTCGGCGCAACGCCCGCACCTCGCGGTCGCCGAGCTCCAGATATCCGGGGGTGTCATGCGGCAGGCTCGGCATGATCTCGCCGAGCAGCGCGGAGACCTGCAGTTGATCCAACTCCCGGCAGAAGGGGATGGCGAGTTCGGTGAGTTCGGCGTACCTGCCCGCGGCGCGCAGATGTCCGCATGCCTCGCTGTAATCGTCGAAATCCCGGAAACCGGCGGAGATTCGGGCCAACCGCATCGCATAGGCCCGGCTGTGGCGCTGAATACGATCGGGGCCCTGACGGGTGTCGAGTGCCTGGGAGACCCACGGGTGCACCAGATATCGGTCGTCGTCGGTGGTCAGCAGCGTCAACCGGATCAGGGTTTCGATGGCCGCCATGGCCTCCCGACGCTGAGTGCGCGTCGCGTCGGGACCGAAGCGGGCATGACAGATGTCCAGATCACGCAGTGGCGTCCGCGATAGCGAAATCTGCAGCAGTAGTTCGCGTTCGGCCGCATCCAGCAGGTCGAACAGCGCGTCCACGAGAATATCGCGGGAGCCGAGCACCACCGCGGTATCCAGACTTTCGGCCAGCGACCGGTCCTGACCGAGATCGACCGCATGCTCATCGGCCAAGTGGCGCAACTTCGCACCGACCGGACGCAATGTGCCGTCGCCACCGCGCAATAGCGCGTCGACGAATTCGATGAGCCGTGGATGACCGCCGATAGTCCGCGCGACGAGCCGACGCTCACCCGGACCGAGACCGCTGATCTGGGGGAGCCGCAGGAACATTCGCTGCAACTCGGCCGGACTCAACGGCGTCAAGCCGACCTCGGTGAGACCACCGGGAACCGGATACCGGCACGTGACCAGGAGTCGTCCGGTCCTCGCGACGCGGCACAACTGCGAAAACTGTTCGGCGAAACCGGGATCGAGGAATTCCGCGCCGCCCGGCCGGGTCAGGTTCTGTTCGAAATCGTCGAACAGCAAGAGCAATCGGCTTCCCGCCAGCAGCCGATGAATATGCTTGAACACCTGTCCGTCACCATCGTGGGCGATCTCATCGGCCACGGTACGCAGCGCCGGGTCGTCCTGGATGGCCGCGCGCACCGCGTCGCACAGCGCCGTCGGATTCCATTGCCCCACATGTTCGGCGATATGCCAGCCGCGCTCGCGCATGCGCGCGGCGACTCGTCCGGCTACCGCCGTCTTCCCGAGTCCGCCCATCCCGGTGATCACCGCACCCGGGCCGCCACGTGGGGCGTCGAGCAGCCGCACGATATCGCGTACCGGTCCGCGGCGGCCGATCAGATATCCGACCGGCAACTCGCGCACCGTCGCACCGCTCGGCGCCTGGGTGCGCCGACCCAGCGGCCGCGGCGGCGCGGTCGGATGCCACAGCGGCCGCTCCGCCACCCCGGTGAGCAGTGTCGGCACGAACCACTCGGGTGGAATCACCGCTCCATCGGCGAGCCGATCCTGCTCGAGAGCATAGCGCGCCTGCCCCAACGCGGAGGCGACCGATCCGGTCGACAGCATGGCGTAGAACGACTTCGCCAACCGCGTGGCGTACTGATCCGATACCCGCGTCTGCATGACGAGCACCCGCTCGACACCCCCACTGATCAATGTGCGCGCCAACCCGGCGGGTCCGCCATCGACCCCACCGCAACTCGACAGCACCACCAACGGCAACGCCCGCCCCGACGCCCGCAGTGCGGCAATGAGATCGGCGGCATCGACCACATCCGGATCGCCGTCCTCATCCTCCAATTCCAGCACCGTCGCCGATCCGTGCGCGCTCAGATGCAGCACATGGAATTCCTCGGCCCGCAGAGCCGCGCTGATCTGCTGCAGCGAGGCGACTTCGAGAATGCGCACACCGCCGCCACCCTCGGTCGGTACCTGCGATACGGCGTCGAGGATCGCCTGCATCTCCGCCTCGACATCCAATGCGACATTCGCCGTGTGGGTTTCGGTCGGCGCCGCCACCGCGGCGAGGATCTTGATCGGTCCCGGTGCGAGTACGGGGGAGGGCTGCCCAGCACCGGAATACCGCCGCGAGACGGCCACATTCGGCCGCATGGCCAGCGGGATATCGTCGGCGAGCACGAGCATCTCATACGGCAACAGCATCGTGTCGTCGTCGACATCGAATACCACCTCGGTCTCGGAGCCGTCGACGAGCCGGGTGAGGTGCCAGGTTGTCCGCGGTTCGAACAGTGCGTCACGCAGGGCAGTGCCGATCTGAAGGACCGTCCTGCGCACTGTTTCCGGCTGTCCGCCCACCACATCCCAGGCGAGCGACACCTGATCGGGCAGCGGCGCGACCCGTTCCGCGATCGGCGCACCCGCTTCCAGCACCGTGGTCCGCAAGGATTCGTCCGCATCGCGACGCACAATGACGCGAACTCGATTCATCGCCCTCCCTAACCGCAAGCGATGAGCCAAAACTACCGTGAATCAGCCGACACCGACGGGCAACTGATCACTCGGGCGACAGTGCACGCAGCTCGTCCAGATACACCCGGGCCCGCGGATCGCTGGGAAACCGTTCGATGATTTCGCGTGCGGCCTCACCCGCGATCCACATCAGCGATGGCAGCGATCTGCGCTTTCCGGCGAGAGCCCGCATCCCCTCGTGCACCGCCAACTCCAGGTCGCGGGCGCGCACGGCGACGACCGCGAGGGTCAGATGTGCCTCGGACACCCGCATCGGATTGCGCACCGTCCCATCGGCCCTGGTCGAGTTGCGGATCACCTCGCGCGCATAGGATTCCGCGAGCGCGTCCTCGCCCGCGACCCGGCAGCAGTCCATCGCGTAGAAGTCGAACTTCTGCGGATCGACCACAAAATGATTGTCCAGATTGGTCGGATGGTCGAGTCGGCCGAGAATAGCTCGGCCGTGACCGAGCGACGCCTCGACCTCGCGCCGATCACCCAGCCGGGCCCAGGCTTTCGCCCGTTGTGCGGACAACTGGACACCGACGCCGAGTTCGCCGCAGCTCGCCAGCGCCGGGGCGACCGCCTCGATCGCGCCACGGTAGTTGCCCTGGGTCAAGGCGAACCATGCGGCCATTTCCGCACTCCAGCCGGTGATCTCGGCGTTGTCCGCCTCCTGGCCGAGCGAATGGGCCGCGCGGCGGGTGGCCTCGGCGGTGGTGTGGCGGCCGAGGTCGTAGTCCACGCAACCGACCAGCAGCGCAACCCAACCGGCCAGTACGAGAATTTCCCGATGCTGCGACAACGTCAGTCGGCCGTCCAGCAGCGAGGTGATGCGGCGCAGCCAGGAGGTGCCCTCGGTGTGCAGATCGTGCGGATCGGCGTAGGGATACTCACAACACAGTCGCTCGGCGGTGATCCGGATGGCATCTAGCGTGGCGGTGGAGACATCGGACATCCGCAGTCGGCCGATGAACTCGAGGGTGTCCATACCGGTGGCCGAAAGCAACTCGTCGTCGCGGTTGGGACGGTTTTTCGGGAAGAACGCGGCTGTCACCGTATCGAATGCGGCCGCGATAATAGGTGCATAGAAATCATCCGGTCGCGACTCACCCGACTCCCAGCGTCGCCAGTTACGCAGCAAGGTACTGTCCGTCGGCAGGTTGTGCGTAGACTTCGCGCGCATCACACGGACGGCGTCGGCCTGTGACCACCCCCGCGCATCGCGTTCGGAGCGCATACGCACAGCCCAGACGGGTCGATCGTCTCCAGCGGCCACATCTGTAGTATCTCATCAGTTAACGCTCGGTGGCCCGGATAGGGCATACAGATGTCACTGGGTTGACACCTGCACTCGCAGTTTTGCGTCCTACATCCTGGATATGGGCGCGGAGGGTTTGCCGAGCCTCATATGTAAGAACATCTGCTCTTGCGCGTGCGCAGTGCCCCTCGGCGACGGGGGTGATCCACAGAAGAGAACAGCGAGAGATCCCAATCCAATGGAGGTTCGGGTGGACGCGTTGATCTATGGATACTTGCGTGATGATCTGGCCGATGGCCAGAGTGCCGAGCTAGAGGATGCGATGAGCAGCCTCGCTCGTGAGGAAGGGCTCTGCTTCGCTGCAACATTCCATGAATCGACTTCCGGTGACGGCACGGCATTCGCCGAGCTGACCCAGGAGCTCAAGCGGGCTGACGCGCACCATGTCGTGGTGCCGTCACTCGATCACTTTGCCGGCCAGACGATTCCGCGAGATATTCTGATCGCGAAGCTGGCCCAGGACGCGGCGGCCCAGGTGTGGACCATCGAGAGCTGCGCTCTTCGCGACGAGGCCCTTCGCGAAGAAGTTCTTCACGAGGACTGACCTGCGCCGCAGAATCGCCATCGTCCACGTCGCGACCACACCGGCCCCGAGTGATGCGAGCAGCGCCGCGACATGGTGTTGCCCGAACAGCGGATATACCTGCCAGTGCAGCAGATAGACGAATAACGAGCTGTCGGCGAGCAGCGCGGCCACCCCGGCCACCAGGGTGGGCACCCGCACCGCGGGCAGCCAGATCAACAACAGCAGTCCGGCCATGACGAGTCGCTCTCGGTCGAGAACGCCGAAGTAGCCGGGCACCGAGACCAGCAGCACCGCGCTCACCAGTAGCCGCTGCCAGATCGCGGTAGCCTTCGCGGCCGCCCAACCAAGGGCGAAGAACCAACAGGCCAGCGGTGAGAACGGCACATCCTTGGCCGGGTAGAGCCCGAACGACCAGATCCGGAACACCATGGTGAGCGACACCAGTCCCATGGCGAACCAGAACGGTTCACGGCGCGCGACAGCATCGATGAAGGGCACGCGCACCAAGAGCGCGGCCACCGTCATGAACAGCACCAGCACCTCGATGAACCACAGGTGCCCGGCGGTGTCGCTATCGCGTGGGCCGAGAATCTTATTGAGTAGCAACACGTTCTGCCAGCTGTAATAGTCGGTGAACAGCAGCGTGAGCGCCACCCAGGCCGCGGTCGGGATCGCGATGAGCGCCACGGTGCGCAGCGCGTTGCGCAGCCGTTCGGCGCGCGGGGTCATGGTGACCGCGAAGCGGGCGAAATTGAATCCGGCGACGCCGAGGAGCACATGCGCCGCCCCCCAGAGCACGAACATGCCGATATGCGAGCCCGCGATGAGCACGATCCCGGCGGCGCGCAGCAGGGTGGGAGTGTCCACCGAGCGGCCGAATGCGGTGTGGCCGTGGGGAACCCGCTCGAGCTCGGCGACGCTCAGATCCGGCCAGTTCGTGGGCAGTCGGCCGAGGGCGCGCTCGAGGCGGGTTGCGGTGGTGATGTAGGTCAGTGAGTTGCCGCCGAGGTCCACGAAGGTACTGTCGGGCCGGATCGAGGCGGGGTCGATGCCGAGGGCGATGGCGTAGAGCGCGCGGATATCGCGTATCGGCGGCTCGGGTTCGGGTGCGCTCAGTTGCCGGATCGCGGGATAGTCGGGCTTTCCGTTGGACAGGCGCGGTATTTCCGCGACAGCGCAGGCGTGGATGGCCGCGGCGGGCAGACCGGAGAGTTCGGCGGCGGTCGCGGCGAGCGATTCGGCGGGATTCTCGGCGGCGACGACCAACTGGTCGCCACTATCGGTGCAGCAGGCGGTGAAACCGGCGGCGGCCAAACCGGATTCGAGCCGCTGCAGGTCGATGCGCAGTCCGAAGACCTTCGCGAACCGGCTGCGCCTGCCCACCACCTGATACAGGCCCTCGGGGGTACGCAGCGCCAGATCGCCGGTGCGCAGGGAATCGACCGTGCCTTCGAGCGCGAGATCGCGCGGGCACCGGGCATAGCCCATCATCACGTTGGGGCCGTGATAGACCAGCTCCTCGTGATCGCTGTCGGGCACCGGCTCCAGGGTGAACCGGCCGCCGGGAATCGGTACACCGATGCAATCCGGATGCTTCCCGGCCAATGCCGGTGGCAGATAGGCCATCCGCGCGGTGGCCTCGGTCTGGCCGTACATCACTACGAAGTCCCATCCCGCGCGCTTGCCGAGCCGGGCATAGGCGCGGACCCGCTCGGGTGCCAGGCGACCACCCGCCTGAGTGAGGTAGCGCAGATCGGGCAGCCGCATCCGGTCGAAGCCGATGCGGTCGAGTAGATCGATGGTGTATGGGACGGCCGCGAACGAGGTCACCCGATGGTCGCGGAGGTGGTCCCAGAGCTCGTCGTCGAGGACCGACCGGTCGGTGAGCAGCAGGCTCGCGCCACGGAGTAGATGGCTGTGCACGACCGACAATCCATAGCAATAGAACATCGGAAGAGTCGTCGCGGCGCGATCATCGGCGTCGATGCCCAGATATTCGGCGATGGCCTGCGCATTCGACAGCAGGTTGGCCGCCGAGAGCCGCACCAGCTTCGGCGAACCGGTCGAGCCCGATGTGCTCAGCAGCAGCGCGAGATCCGGATGCAGGCGGTGCGCCGAGACCTCGCGCCGGATCTCGACCTCGTCATTGATCACGACATCGGGATCGTAGGTGGCCAGCAATTCGCCGGTGATCTCCGCGGTGAGCAGAACGACGCAGCCCGCGCTCAGCGCGCCCAGATATGCGACGAGGGAATCGATATCGTTGCGCGCCGCGAGCGCGACGAGCCGCCGGTTCGGTCCGAGCTGCCGCGCGTACTCCTCGACGAGCGCCGCCAGCTGCGCATAGGTGATCCGCTCCGAACCATCCGGCACCGATTCCGCTGCTGTGACGGCCGCCGATGGAGGTCTAGGGCAGAGGACGGCGATCCGGTCGTCGAAAGTGCGAAGGTGCGCGACGATCCGGTGAATAGTCACCCGAGGAGTCTAGATGGCAAGCCTATCCACACCGACGCGTGGCCCCCTGGCGAACTTTCGGTGAATTGTCCGAAGTCGAACCGCAACGGCCCGAACCGATTACAGCCCGAAGCTACCCGGACCCCGCCTGCGCAGGTACTTTTCGAATTCGGCTGCGATCGCATCGCCATCGATCTTGGCCATCGCATCGTTCATTTCGACGGCCGCGTCGCCGCGTTCCTCCAGCGAGCGCACATACTCGCTGATCTCGTCGTCGCCCACCGTCATCTCGTTGACGGCGGTCTCCCAATCCTCGGCCTGTTTGGGCAGCTCACCGAGGGGCACCTCGATATCGAGGACATCCTCGACGCGGTGCAGCAGCGCGATGGTCGCCTTCGGATTCGGCGGCTGCGAGACATAATGCGGTACGGCCGCCCAGAACGATACGGCGGGTACGCCCGCCTTCACACACTGATCCTGCAGCACACCGGTGATACCGGTCGGTCCCTCGTACCGGGTCTGCTCCAGGCTGAACCGCTCGGCGGCTTCCTTGCTATAGGCCGATCCGGTGACCGGTACCGGCCGGGTGTGTGGGGTATCGGCGAGCAGTGCGCCGAGGATGACAACGGTCTGCACACCGAGCTGTTCGATGAACTCGAGCAGATCCCCGCAGAAGCTGCGCCAGCGCATATTGGGTTCGATACCGCGCAGCAGCACCACATCGCGATCGCTGCCGGGCGGCGAGCAGACCGAGAGCATGGTGGAGGGCCACTGGATTTCCCTGGTCACACCGTCGACCTGACGCACCGTCGGCCGGTTGACCTGGTAGTCGTAGTAGTCCTCGGAGTCGAGTTCGGCCAGCGGCTCGGCATCCCAGATCAGTTCCAGATGCTCGACGGCGCCACTTGCCGCATCACCCGCGTCGTTCCAGCCTTCGAAGGCGGCGACCAGCACAGGATCCCGCAATGTCGGCAGTTCCGGCTCGGGTGACACCGGAGATTCACTGGAGTTCACCCCGGTCAGCCTACGGCGTGTGCGGACGTGGCGTTGAATTTGCGCGGTCGGCGCGGCACCCGGCGAGTCCAGCTGTCTGGGGCAGGTGTGGTGCCCGACACCGGCACGGTGGTTCGGCATGTCCTACCGGCCCACTACGCTTGATCACATGTCTGCGTCCAGCCCCGCCGCGTTCGATACCACGCTTCTCGACACGCTCCGTCGGCGTGTCGTCATCGGCGATGGCGCGATGGGCACGATGTTGCAGGCGGCCGAGCTCACCCTGGACGACTTCCGTGGTCTGGAGGGCTGCAACGAAATCCTCAACGACACCCGTCCGGACGTGCTGCGCAGTATCCATCGCGCCTATTTCGAGGCCGGTGCCGACGCGGTCGAGACCAATACCTTCGGCTGCAATCTGCCGAACCTCGCCGACTACGACATCGCCGACCGGATTCGCGATCTGTCCGAACGCGGCACCCGGCTGGCCCGTGAGGTCGCCGACGAGATGGGCCCGAGTGCCGACGGGACCCCGCGTTACGTGCTCGGCTCGATGGGGCCGGGCACCAAATTGCCGACGCTGGGTCATGCCCCCTATATCGCCCTGCGCGACGCCTACACCGAGGCGGCGCTCGGCATGCTCGAGGCGGGCGCGGACGCCGTTCTGATCGAAACCTGCCAGGACCTGCTGCAGGTCAAGGCCGCGGTCACCGGTAGTCAGCGTGCGATGGCCAAGTTGGGGCGGCGGATTCCGATCATTACCCACGTCACCGTGGAGACCACCGGAACCATGCTGGTCGGCAGTGAGATCGGCGCGGCGCTCACCGCGCTGGAGCCGCTCGGCATCGACATGATCGGATTGAACTGCGCCACCGGGCCGGATGAGATGAGCGAGCATCTGCGCCATCTGTCCAGACATGCGACGGTTCCGGTTTCGGTGATGCCGAATGCCGGTCTTCCGGTGCTCGGTGCGCACGGCGCGGAGTATCCGCTGACCCCCGAAGAGCTCGCGATCGCGTTGCGCGGCTTCGTCTCCGAGTTCGGACTCGCGCTGGTCGGCGGGTGCTGTGGCACGACGCCCGAGCACATTCGCCAGGTCACCGCCGCGGTGCGCGAGGTGGAGCCGACGCTGCCGCCGCTGGACGCCCGCCGCGAACCGGTGCACGAGCCGAGCGTATCGAGCATGTACACCGCGGTGCCGTTCGAACAGGACGCCTCGATCTTGATGATCGGCGAGCGCACGAATGCCAATGGCTCCAAGGCATTCCGCGAGGCCATGCTCGCCGAGGACTGGCAGAAGTGCCTCGATATCGCCAAGGACCAGACCCGCGACGGCGCGCATATGCTCGACCTGTGTGTCGACTACGTCGGCCGCGACGGCACCAAGGATATGTCGGCGCTCGCATCTCGGCTGGCCACCGCTTCCACGCTGCCGATCATGCTCGACTCCACCGAAGCCCCGGTCCTGCAGGCCGGTTTGGAACATTTGGGCGGTCGCTGCGCAGTCAACTCGGTCAATTACGAGGACGGCGACGGACCCGAATCCCGGTTCCAGCAGACGATGAAGCTGGTCGCCGAACACGGCGCCGCGGTGGTCGCGCTGACCATCGATGAGGAGGGGCAGGCCCGTACCGCCGAGAAGAAGGTGGAGATCGCCGAACGGCTGATCGCCGATATCACCGGCAACTGGGGTCTCCTGGAGAGCGATATCATCATCGACACGCTGACCTTCACGCTCGGCACCGGCCAGGAAGAGTCGCGGCGCGACGGCATCGAGACCATCGAGGCCATTCGACTGCTCAAGCAGAAGCATCCGGACGTGCAGACCACCCTCGGCCTGTCCAATATCTCCTTCGGCCTCAATCCTGCCGCGCGCCAGGTGCTGAACTCGGTGTTCATGCACGAATGCGTGCAGGCCGGATTGGATTCCGCGATCGTGCACGCTTCCAAGATCCTGCCGATCGCCCGCATCCCGGAGGAGCAGCGCGAGATCGCGTTGGATCTGGTCTACGACCGGCGCGGCGCGGACTATGACCCGCTGCAGAAGCTCATGTCGCTGTTCGAAGGGGTGTCTACCTCGTCGTCGCGGGCCTCGCGCGCGGAGGAGTTGGCCGCGCTGCCGCTGTTCGAGCGGCTGGAGCGGCGGATCGTCGACGGTGAGAAGGCCGGTATGGAGGCCGATCTCGATGCCGCCATGACCGAGGTGCCGCCGCTGCAGATCATCAACGAAACACTGCTGGCCGGCATGAAGACGGTCGGCGAACTGTTCGGTTCCGGCCAGATGCAGCTGCCGTTCGTGCTGCAGTCGGCCGAGGCGATGAAGGCCGCGGTCGCCTACCTGGAGCCGCATATGGAGGCCACCGACGCCAGTGGTAAGGGCCGCATCGTGCTGGCCACCGTCAAGGGCGATGTGCACGATATCGGCAAGAATCTGGTCGACATCATCCTGTCGAACAACGGCTATGAGGTCGTCAACCTCGGGATCAAACAGCCGATCGCGACCATCCTCGACGCCGCCGTCGACAAGAAGGCCGATGTGATCGGCATGTCCGGTCTACTGGTGAAGTCGACCGTGGTGATGAAGGAGAACCTGGAGGAGCTCAACTCCAAGGGCGTCGCCGACCAGTTCCCGGTGCTGCTGGGCGGTGCCGCGTTGACCCGCGCCTATGTCGAGAACGACCTCACCGAGGTCTATCACGGCGATGTGCACTACGCCCGCGACGCCTTCGAGGGCCTGCGGCTGATGGACGACATCATGACGCGTAAGCGCGGCGGCGGGATCGATCCGGACAGTCCGGACGCGATCGCCGAACGCGAGAAGGCGGCCGAGCGTAAGGCACGCCACGAGCGCTCCAAGCGGATCGCCGAACAGCGCAAGGCGGTCGAGGTGCCGGTCGAGGTGCCGGCGCGCTCCGATGTGGCCGCCGATCTGCCGGTTGCGGTACCGCCGTTCTGGGGCACCCGGGTGGTGAAAGGTATTTCGCTGCACGAGTATTCGGGACTGCTCGATGAGCGTGCGCTGTTCCTGGGGCAATGGGGTCTGCGCGGCCAGCGTGGCGGCGAGGGGCCGAGCTACGAGGAGTTGGTGGAGACCGAAGGGCGGCCGCGGTTGCGGTACTGGCTGGACCGGCTGTCCACCGAGAACGTGCTGCAGCACGCGGCGCTGGTGTACGGATACTTCCCCGCGGTCTCCGAGGGCGACGACGTGATCGTGCTGACGGAGCCGAATCCGGATGCGCCGCAACGGTATCGGTTCACCTTCCCGCGTCAGCAGCGCGACCGCTTCCTGTGCATCGCCGACTTCATCCGCTCGCGCGAGCGCGCCCGCGAAACCGGTCAGGTCGATGTGCTGCCGTTCCAGCTGGTCACCATGGGCCAGCCGATCGCCGACTTCGCCAACGAGCTCTTCGCGGCCGACAACTACCGCGACTACCTCGAGGTGCACGGCATCGGCGTCCAGCTGACCGAGGCACTCGCCGAATACTGGCATCGCCGCATCCGAGAAGAGCTGATGCTGGAAGGACATTCGGTCGCCGACTCCGATCCGTCGGACGTGCTGGAGTACTTCAAGCTCGGCTACCGCGGCGCCCGCTACTCCTTCGGCTACGGCGCCTGCCCGGAATTGGAGGATCGCGCGAAGTTGGTGGACCTGCTGGAGGCCAGCCGAATCGGCGTCGTGCTCTCCGAAGAACTGCAGCTGCACCCGGAACAGTCGACCGACGCCTTCGTCCTACTGCACCCGGAGGCGAAGTACTTCAACGCCTGACGAATCGGCCTCGGACCGGGTGGACGACGAAACCGTCGCCGCGCAGATCGACTCACCAGTGATCTGCCATGGGAGCGCGCCCGTGAGGTGTTACTCGAATCCGGCATCGAGGGGCGGTCGGGCGACACCGATCGGTCTGTTTCCGAGCTGAATTCGTTATCCGACCGGACGATGCGGTGTGATTCTCACCGCATCGAAATCCGCTCGCCGGTGCCGCGTTCGGTGCGTTCAGGGCCTTGATTACCTCGTGATATGCGAGAGCAATTGCGGCGGAAAGGGGTCGCGGGGCGACACGAGGGGGCGCGACGCGCGGGTGTGTTCCAGTGGCCGCGCCCGCCTGACCTGGGGTATCGGCTTCGGGTGGGCGTGGCGGTGGATGGATGTCGGTTGGGTATGACAAAGTCGGAACTGTTGGTACTGCATCCGGGGCAGTCGGCGGATGCGAGCGTCCTGCGGCAATTCGGGTGCAATGCACTTCGGCGCGTAGCATTTTCGAAGATTTCCGCTTACGCGCGGAGTGCGAGATGACTCGGCGGGCAAGCAGGAGGGGCTCAACACCATGACGGCGGACCGGTTGATCGCTGGACGGTATCGGCTGACGGATCCGATCGGCACGGGTGCCATGGGTGTCGTGTGGCGGGCGACCGACGTTCGGCTGCGCCGCACGGTCGCGGTGAAGCAGCTGCTGCTCGGGCCGGGTCTGTCCCGGTCGCAGGCGCTGGAGGCCAAACTGCGCGCCATGCGCGAGGGCCGCATCGCCGCGCGACTACACCATCCCAATGCGATCACCGTCTTCGATGTCGCCGAGGAGGACGGCCAGCCCTGGCTGGTCATGGAATACATGGACGCGCCGAGTCTGGCCGCGAAGCTCTCGGGCAAGCGCATGCTCGCGCCGACCGAGGTGGCGCGCATCGGCGCCCAGGTCGCTGGCGCGCTGGCCGCGGCGCATGCGGCGGGGATCATGCACCGGGATGTGAAACCGGCGAATCTGCTCGTCGGCGACGACGGCACGGTGAAGATCACCGACTTCGGCATCTCCCGTGCCGTCGGCGATGTGACGGTCACCGCGACCGGATTCCTGGCGGGCACACCGGCCTACCTCGCGCCGGAGGTGGCGCGCGGCGAGAATCCGGAACCGGCCTCGGATGTTTTCGCACTCGGTTCCACGCTGTACGCGGCGGTCGAGGGCAGCCCGCCATTCGGTGAGGGGGATAACGCACTCGCCGTCCTGCACGCGGCGGCGCGGGCGCAGGTGCCGCCACCACGGCATGCCGGGGAACTCGGTCCGGTACTGATGCGATTGCTGGCCGCCTCGATCGACGCGAGGCCCGATATGCGCGAGGCGAAGGCGGCGCTGGAGGCCGTTGCGGCGGGCCGCACTCCGGCATTGGCGACGACGCCAGCCACGACCAAGGTCATGCCGGCGCCGGGCGCCGCGATGACCGACTCGGACACGAGCGCGACGACGGTGCTGAACAAGCCGGGCGCGGGCCGTGCGGCCGATGCCAGGGAGGCGGCCGCCGTCGCACCGGCGGTCACCTTCGCGCCGCCGCCCGCACCACCGAGGTCCGGCGGCACCGTGCCCGGCGGTGGCGGCGGTGACGCGGGACAGAGTCGCGGCAGGCTGATCGCGGTCGCGGCGGCCGCAGCGGTCGCGGTGCTCGTGCTGGTCGCGGTGATCGTGTCGTCGCTGAAGAACGACGATCAGGGCGGCACGGCGGTCGGCTCCTCGACGCCGACCCCCGCGGCGAACAGTCCGGAGACCGCGCCGGAGTCGCCGATTGCGATTCAACCGGGGCAGCCCGAGCCGCAGGCACCGCCGAGCACCCAGCCGAGCACAACCGGCCAGCCGACGCCGACCTCTTCGGCCAAGCCGACGACCACCGCGCCGCCGACGTCCATTACCACCACCCCGTTCGGTCCGGCCACCGCGGACCGGATCTCCCAATTCATCTACGGTTATTACGGGATGCTGCCCGGCAATGCGCAGGGCGCGTGGTCGCAGCTCACCCCCTCCTATCAAGCCCAGACCGGCGGCTTCGGGTCCTATTCGCAGTTCTGGTCCACCGTCCGCTCGGTGAGCGTGGGCGCCGTCACAGCGAACGGTGAGAACCGGGCGGTCGTTTCGCTTACCTATAGCCTGAAGAACGGCTCGACCACATCGGAGAACCGGTGGATCCAGGTCGCGTCGGATAACGGGCGATTGTTGATCGCCGCGTCGGGTTTGTAGAGGTTAGGGAGACGGATCGGGTGACGGCTCGGCTTGCCGGTGTGCTGTGGGATATGGACGGCACGCTGCTCGATTCGGAGAAGCTGTGGGATATCGCCGTGCGGGAACTGGCACGTGCGCACGGCCACGAGATGAGCGACGAACTGCGGCATTCGCTGATCGGCGCATCGGGGCCGAACGCACTGCGGCTGATCTTCGACGGCCTCGGCATCGAGCCGACGCCGGAGACGGTTCGTGCCGCGGGCGCATTCATCGATCGGCGGGTGACCGAGCTGATGGCGGGCCCGATCCCGTGGCGTCCCGGTGCGAAGGATGCGCTGTCGCTGGTACGCACCGCCGGGCTGGCGACGGCATTGGTCACCAATACCAAGCGGTCGCTGACCGAATTCGGGCTGGATACCCTCGGCCGCGATTTCTTCGACGTATC
The DNA here is from genome assembly GCF_050946365.1 of Nocardia sp. CA-107356. Classification (NCBI taxonomy): domain Bacteria; kingdom Bacillati; phylum Actinomycetota; class Actinomycetes; order Mycobacteriales; family Nocardiaceae; genus Nocardia; species Nocardia sp. CA-107356. The sequence goes on from NZ_CP191992.1 coordinate 4,279,387, forward strand.
GGTCTGTGGTGACGAGGTCGCGCACGGCAAGCCCGCGCCCGAGATCTATGTGCGCGCCGCCGAACTCCTCGGTGTGCACCCGCGAGACTGTGTGGCACTCGAGGATTCGCCGACCGGCGCGGCCGCGGCCACTGCGGCCGGCTGTGCCGTCATCGTGATCCCGTGCGAGATACCGGTTTCGGATGCGCAGGGGCGGGTATTTCGTAATTCGTTGGTGGGGTTGACCATCGACGATCTGGAAGACGCACTGCGCGTGCGAGGTTGAACCGCACTCCTGGACAACCGACCCGCGTTCGTGACCGTTCATGATCGCTGGCCCCGCCTGATCGTGGACCGATACTCCCGTCCTCGGCATAGTGAGAGTTACTGTGCCGCAACGTAAGTGCGCGCTGTTGGTAGGTGTGACCGTAGTCACCGGCAACTTTATCGAATCCCGGGCGTGTCGGCGGCCTCTCCAACCAAAATTACGCCATGGCAGCGACGGGTGTCCTGGACGAGATCGTCGATACGGCACGGTATCCGCTGGCGGATCCGAATAGCGAAGCCTGGCGGGCGGCTGTGGCTCGCGCCCGCGCGGAGCTGGCCGATGGCGGCTGCACGGTGCTGCGAGAGTTCATTCGTCCGGAGCTGATAGAGACCTTGCGCGCCGAGGGCGAGGCGATGGCCCCGGATGCGCACTACAAGGTCGAGCGGGTCAACGCCTACAACATTCCGCTGGATACCGAACTCCCACAGGACCATCCGGGGCGCATCGTGCTGGAACGCGGCAATGCGTTCGTCCCACGCGACCGCATTCCGGTCGGTGCGCTGATCCACCGGCTCTACACCAGCGAACTGTTCCAGCGGTTTGTCGCGGACTGTTTCGGGCTGGCCGAACTGCACGAATTCGCCGATCCGCTGGCCGGATTGTGTCTCAACGTGGTGGCGCCGGGAATGTCGCATCCCTGGCATTTCGACACCAACGAATTCACCGTCAGCATGCTGACCCAGCCCGCCGAGACCGGTGGGACCTTCGAATACTGCCCGAATATCCGCTCACCCCATGCCGAGCAACTCGACGATGTGCGTGACGTGCTCACCGGTTCCGGTGCGCGACTGGTCCGGCGCCTCGAGCTGCGCCCCGGCGACCTGCAGTTGTTCCAGGGCCGCTACTCACTGCACCGCGTTTCACCGGTCGAGGGCGGCGTGGCACGGCATTCGGCGATCTTCGCCTATACCGATCGGCCCGGTGTCATCGGCACCGTGGAACGCACCCGCCAGCTGTTCGGGCGGGTGCTGCCCGATCACCTAGCCGCCGCGGCCGACGCCGTCCGTGGCGATCGGTTGCTCGACTGAGAGGGACGACATGCCAGTGCCGTTGCATACGACCGGGAAAGCTTCCTTCGACGACATCTATGACCGTCCCGATCCACGCGATTACTACGCCCGGATGTCCGAACTGGACTACCGCATACCGGAACTGGCGAAACCGTTCTTCCAGCAACAGATCCGGGAGTACCGCGCCTCCGCCCGCGTCGCCGCACCGACCGTGCTCGATATCGGTTGCTCCTACGGTGTCAACGCGGCTCTGCTGCGCTTCGACACCAACATGAGCGATCTGGCCGATCACTACCGTGCGGCCGAGGACGCCGACCAGGCCGCGCTGATCGCTCGCGACCGCGCCCGCCTCGACGCCCGCGACCAGCTGCCCGGTGTCCGCTTCATCGGCATGGATGCCGCCCGCCCCGCGCTGGCCTATGGGCACGCCGCCGGATTCCTGGACGACACGGTGCACGCCGATCTCGAGGCCGCCGACCCGACCGACGAGCAACGCCGTACGCTGGCGGCTGCGGATATCGTCATCTCGACCGGCTGCGTGGGATATGTCACCGAGAAGACGCTGGCGCGTGTCGCGCTGGCGCACCCGCATCGGCGGCCGTGGATGGCACACTTCGTGTTACGCATGTTCAGCTTCGAACCGATCGCCGCGGAACTGGCCGCGCTCGGCTACCACACCGAGCAAGCCCCCGGGGTGTTCGAACAACGTAAGTTCGCCTCCGACAGTGAACGCACCCAGGTGCTGAATACCTTGGCCGCCAACGGTATCGATACCGCCGGCCAGGAAAGCACAGGCTGGCTGCTCGCCAACCTGTACATCTCGCGACCGTTCCCGAAATACGCCGACCCCGAGGACCCGCATTGACCGAACGCACCTTCGCCGCCGACGACCACCTGCCCAGGGTGCCCCTGCCGACGCTGGAGGACAGCGGCGAGCGGTTGCTGCAGTGGTGTGCTCCACTGCTGACCGCCGACGAATTCGCGACCACCGAGGCCGCGGTCGCCGACCTGCTACGCGCCGATGGACCCGGCCGGAAGCTGCACGCCGCATTGGCCGAATACGACGCGACCCCCGGCGTCGGCAGCTGGCTGGATCTGTTCTGGCCGTCGCGCTACCTGGGCCGCCGCGATCGCATCGCGCTGAACGCCAACTTCTTCTTCCTCTTCCGCGATGACACCCCACTGGCCAGCTCCACCGGTGATTCGCAGGTAGAGCGCGCGGCCGGGATCATCGCGGCCGCGGTTGATTACAAGTTGGCGCTCGATGTCGAGGCGATCGCACCGGTCACCCAGCGCGGGCAGCAGCTATCGATGTGGCAGAACAAATACCTGTTCTCCGAGACGCGGATTCCAGGGGAGATCCAGGATTCCGTGCGAGTGCCCTACAGCGACGAATGGCCCGGTCCCTCGCAGGCACGGCATATCGTGGTGTTCTTCCGCGGCAGCATGTTCCGGATGGATGTGATCGGCCCGGAAGGTGTGCCGTATTCGCTCGACGATCTCGCCGACGGGCTGCGCGCGGTGCTCAAGGCCGGTGCGCGTTCGGCCCGCACCGACACCGCCGTCGGACACCTGACCACCAAGGCGCGGGCCGAATGGGCCGCCAGTAGACAGGTATTGCGCGCCGATCCGGCCAACCTGGCGGCGCTGGACACCATCGAGACGGCGCTGTTCTGCCTGTGCTTGGAGGACTTCACCCCGCGCGACGAACTGCAGGCCTGCGACCAACTGCTGCACGGTGACAGCGCCAACCGCTGGTTCGACAAGTCGGTATCGTTCACCGTCTTCGGGGACGGGCAGGCCGGCATCAATGTCGAGCACTGCGGGCTCGACGGCACCACCATCCTGTCCTTCGTGGACACCCTGCTGCAGACCCCCGCCGCCGAACATGCCACCCGGTCCGGGGCGCAGCCGCAAGGACTGCCAGCAGTCGAGGCGATCGAGTTCGTCCTCGATGCGTCCCAGCGCGCCGATATCGCCGGGGCGGGCGCGGCGTTCGCCCGCTATGCGGCCGAGAATGCCACCGCGACAGTATCTTTCGATTTGGGCACGACGCGCGCCAAGCAACTCGGTATCTCACCGGATGCCTTCGCTCAGCTGAGTTATCAACTGGCGCACCGGCGCAGCAAGGGGCTGACCGGGGCCACCTACGAATCCATCGCCACCCGGCAGTACCGCAACGGCCGCACCGAGGCCATGCGCGTGGTGACACCGGAGATGGTGGCCTTCGTGGACGCGATGCAGGATCCGGCCCTCGCCGATGCCGACCGGCTCGCCGCGGCGCTGACCGCCGCGAACGCGCACGTCCAACGTGCCAAACACTGCCAGGCCGGTGACGCGCCCGAACAGCATCTGTGGGAACTGGAGTGGATCCAGCGCCGCCGCGGTGCCGAACTCGGCGTCACCGACCCGATCCCGCTCTACACCAGCCCGGGCTGGACGATCATGCGCGACGACTACCTGAGCACCAGTTCGGCCCCGTCGGTCAATATCCGCTACTTCGGCTTCGGATCGACCAGTCCGAAGTGCATCGGCATCGCCTACGTACTGCTCCCGGACCGGTGGAACCTCTATCTGGCCACGCCGAAGGCGGTCGCCAATGAGATGCACGCCTTCGCCGACCACCTGCGCACCGCCGTCGCCGACCTGGAGACCCTGCTCGCCGGAGCCTGATCCGCCGCACCCCATCCCCGTCGCTCCGGCCCCTGCCGGGCCGACGGGGATGTCCCGCGTTATGGGCCGGAGCAACAGCCCCGCACACGGGTCTGAAACAATGGCTCACCGTGAAGAACTTCGAAACCCTGTTCGCCGAGCTGCAAGATCGTGCGCTTACCCGCCCCGAGGGGTCGGGGACCGTCGCGGCATTGGACGCGGGCGTGCATTTCCAGGGTAAGAAGGTGCTCGAGGAGGCCGGGGAGATCTGGCTGGCCGCCGAGCACGAGGGCGACGAAGCGCTCGCCGAAGAGATCTCGCAACTGCTCTACTGGGTCCAGGTGCTGATGGTGGGCCGCGGGCTGAAGCTGGACGACGTGTACCGACATCTGTGACGGCGCGTCGATCCGTAGTTTCTCTTCTCCGAAAGGACCCATCCCATGCTGCGCGTCGCAGTCCCCAATAAAGGCGCACTCTCCGAATCGGCCACCTCGATCCTGGCCGAGGCCGGTTACCGCAGGCGCACCGATGCCCGCGACCTGACCGTCCTGGATCCGGCCAACCAGGTCGAATTCTTCTTCCTGCGGCCCAAGGACATCGCTATCTACGTCGGCTCCGGTGAACTCGACCTCGGTATCACCGGCCGCGATCTGGCACTGGATTCCGGTGCGCCGGTACAGGAACGGCTCGCGCTCGGCTTCGGCCGCTCCACCTTCCGCTACGCCGCCCCGGCCGGGCGCGAATGGAAGGTCGAAGATCTCTACGACAAGCGCATCGCCACCTCCTACCCGAACCTGGTGCTCAGCGACCTGCGGCGGCGGGGCATCGAGGCAGAGGTGATCCGCCTCGACGGTGCCGTCGAGATCTCCATCCAGCTCGGCGTGGCCGATGCCATCGCCGATGTGGTCGGCTCGGGCCGCACCCTGCGCCAGCACAACCTGGTCGCCTTCGGCGAGACGCTGTGCGATTCGGAGGGTGTACTCATCGAGCGCACCGGCTCGGACCAGAAGGAACGGGCCCGCAACCAGCTCATCGCGCGCATCCAGGGCGTCGTCTTCGGTCAGCAGTACATCATGCTGGACTACGACTGCCCGAAGGAACTCTTGGAGCAGGCGGTCGGGATCACGCCCGGCCTCGAGTCGCCGACGGTGTCGCCGCTCGCCGATCCGGGCTGGGTCGCCATCCGCGCCATGGTGCCGCGTAAACAGGGCAATGAGGTGATGGACCAACTCGCCGAACTCGGCGCGAAGGCGATCCTGGCCTTCGATATTCGGTCCTGCCGCGCCTTCTGACACGCTCGGAGCAACTCGGCCCCGCCAGTTGGTGGGGCCGAGTTGTTTTGTGCGAGTGATCGATTCACTGCGATTGCAACCGGTGTGCTGACCTGCAGTCGATTGGTACGTTGCGGCCTCGATGAGGAAACGCAAGGAGTACCACCGTGTCACAGACACCGCCCGCCGAACGTTCGGGCAGCACATTCGCGTGGAATGAGGACTGGCTGGCGGCCATCGTCGGCCTGATCCTGATCGCGCTGGTTCTGGTCGGCGCTATCCCGGATTGGCTGGTGCCGTGATGTCGGAGACCGAAACCGACGCCGACGCCGAGCGCGCCGAGCCCGAGGATGCGGTATCGGAGACGGACGCCGCCGAATCCAGCACCGAGGCCGTCGAGCAGGGCCAGGTCCGATCTGAAACCTCTGCACTGCAGGCGATTTCGCGTCCCACAGTCGGGGAGATCGCGGCGGGGATCGCGGTCGTCATCCTGCTCGGCGCGCTGGCCCGCTACTTCGACACCCACGTACCGCGCTGGGCCGTCGACACTCCCTTGCGGCGAGTGGCCAAGTCGATCGAATTCCCGGTGTACGCCATCGCCATCGGTCTGATCGGCAATGTCGTACTCACGAAACTCGATCTGCGGGAGCGTCTTTCGGCCGGTTTCCGCACCGAATTCTTCATCAAGACCGGCGTCGTACTGCTCGGCGCTTCGATCAACCTGAAGATTCTGGTGACCGCCGCGGGACCGTCGATCGTCCAGGCATTGCTGCTGATCACCGTGGTCTTCGGGTTCACCTGGTGGTTGGGCGGCCGACTCGGCCTCGATGACAAGCTGCGCGCGCTACTGGCCTCGGCGGTATCGATCTGCGGTGTCAGCGCCGCCATCGCGGCCGCGGGCGCGGTGCAGGCCAAACGTGAGCAGATCGCGTACGCGGCGTCCCTGGTGATCATCTTCGCGCTGCCATCGATCTTCGTATTGCCTTGGCTCGCCGATGTTTTCGGCCTCTCGGATGCTGTCGCCGGTGCCTGGATCGGCGGCAATATCGACACCACCGCGGCCGTCGCGGCCTCGGGTGCGATCGCGGGGGAGAAGGCGCTGCAGATCGCCACCATCGTCAAGACGACGCAGAACGCACTGATCGGCATCGTCGCGATCGCGCTGACCGCGTACTTCACGCTCCGGGTCGAACGTACCTCCGGCGCGACCAGGCCCTCGGCGCGCCAGTTCTGGGAGCGGTTCCCGAAGTTGATCGGCTTCGTCGCCGCCTCCGTGATCGGCACTCTCTACCTGCAGTCCGCGGATAAGAAGTCCGGTGCGGCGCATATCGCGGTCGTCAACGACCTGCGCACCTGGTTCCTGATCTTCGCCTTCGTCTCCATCGGCCTGGAGTTCTCCGTGCGCGGCCTGCGCGCGGCGGGCTGGCGCCCGGTGGTGGTCTTCGGCGCCGCGGTCGTGATGAATCTGGCCGTCGGATTGGGGCTGTCGGTGTTGTTGTTCCACAACTTCACCGGGTAGATCCGCGGCGGTAACCCGTCGTTTCGATGCTCGCCGGTCGCCACGGCGAGCATCGCAGCGGCGTGTTCTGGGACCCCGGTGTGGGTTCAGTTCGGGGCCATCTCACGAAAACTTAATGATTCGCCGTCAACACTGGGGGCGTGTTAGGCGAAACAAATAATGGAACATCTCGGACGGTCGTATCGTTCGGGTACGAAGCGCAGGGGAGAACGTCGTGAAATCGAGTGTCGGGCCGGTCGGCTCGTGGTGGCGGATTCGCAATACGCTCATCGTGATCGGCGATGCCGTCGGGGTGATCGTCCTGATCGGGGTGATCGCGATGCTCGGTTCACACGGCTTCGATCTGGGCCTGTTCATCGGCTGACGCGGATTCCGGTCAGTCGGCGACCGCGTCGGCGAAGGTTTCGTCCGGCGATTCCCCGGTACCGCTATCCGGCCAGCCCGGATACGCCGGAGGGGTGCCGCCGAATTCGGGGCACAGATTCTTGTAGCTGCAATAGCCGCACAGCCAGCTCGTGCTCGGTTGGAAGTCACCGGTGCGGCCCGCCTCGAGAATGGCCTGCCACAGCGCCGAGAGGGTGCGTTCGAAGCGCAGCAGTTCGTCCTCGTCGGGGGCGTAGGTGAGGATCTGCTCGTCGGCCAGGTAGATCAGCCGCAGCTGGGTGGGCAGGATGCCACGGGTGCGCAGCACGACCAGCGCATAGAACTTCAGCTGGAACAGCGCCTTGGTCTCCTGGGCGAGTCCGGGCGCGCGGCCGGTCTTGTAGTCCACGACGCGCAGCTCACCGGTCGGCGCGACATCGATCCGATCGACGAACCCGCGCAACAGCACGCCGTCGTCGAGTTCGACCTCCACCCGCGACTCGCACGACTCCGGATCGAACCGGGTCGGATCCTCGAGGCGGTAGTACGTCTCGACGAGGGCGCGCACCTCGCCGAGAAACCCCTCCAGACCGTCCTGTGCGACCAACTCGGCGATCTCCGGCCGATCGGCCAGTACCCGTGCCCACGCGGGCTCGACGAGCGTGGCCGCGCGTTCGGGCAGCCGATCCGTGGCGGGCAGTCCGTACAGATCCTCCAGTACCGCATGCACCACCGTGCCACGCACCGCGATCCGCGTCGGCGGCTCCGGAATCCGATCGATCGCACGGAACCGGTACTTCAGCGGGCACTGCTTGAAATCCATTGCCCGAGAAGGGGACAGCGCCGGGCGTCGGCGATCGGGCGCTGCCTCCCGCGCGGTGTCGGCAGGGGGCGTGGATACCGGCGAATGCATACCTGGCAGGCTATCCGGCGGCACCGACACGCCGGTGCCGTACGGCTAGACAGCACCGAACGACCAGCGAACGGAGATACATGACGGCCAGACGGACCGGGCCATTCACCATCGGGGACCGGGTACAGCTGACCGATGCCAAGGGGCGCCTCTACACAGTGGTGCTGGAACCGGGTAAGGAGTTCCACACGCATCGCGGCGGTATCAAGCACGACAACCTCATCGGCGCCGATGAGGGCAGTGTCGTGCAGTCCACCAATGGCACACCGTATTTGGCGTTGCGCCCGCTGCTGGTCGATTACGTGCTGTCGATGCCGCGCGGTGCGGCGGTCATCTACCCCAAGGACGCCGCGCAGATCGTGCACGAGGGCGATATGTTTCCCGGTGCGCGCGTACTGGAGGCAGGTGCGGGTTCCGGTGCGCTGACGTGCTCGCTGTTGCGCGCGGTCGGCCCGCAGGGCGAGGTGGTTTCCTACGAGATCCGCGCGGACCACGCCGAGCACGCCATCCGCAATGTCGAGACCTTCTTCGGCGAGCGCCCGGACAACTGGTCGATCACCGTCGCGGACGTCGCCGCCTACGATGGCCCGCCGGTCGATCGGGTGGTCCTCGACATGCTCGCGCCCTGGGATGCGCTCCCCGCCGTATCCAAGGCACTGGTCCCCGGCGGCGTGCTCGTCGTCTATGTGGCGACTGTCACACAATTGTCGAAAGTGGTCGAGGCGCTGCGCGAGCAGGAGTGCTGGACCGAGCCGCGATCCTGGGAGTCCATGGTGCGCGGCTGGCATGTGGTCGGTCTTGCGGTGCGGCCCGAACATCGCATGCAGGGCCACACCGCCTTCCTGGTCAGCGCGCGGCGGCTGGCCGAGGGCACGGTCACCCCGAAACCGCAGCGTCGCCCGTCGAAGGGTTAGGCCGGAACGCAGGGTGCCTGCGCGAAGCCGAGCATCAGGCAGCCGCTGGCATCCGACAGCTTCCAGGTGCTGTCGACATATTCCCAGGTCAGGGGCATGGCGGGGGCGGTGCCGTGCGGTGAGGTGATGGTCACCTGGGCGGTCGCGGCATTGCCGTTGGTGGTGATATCGGCGACCGCATAGGTGAGCTTGCCGTAGCCGCCGAGCGCCTGGTTCATCTGGTCGATATTGGCGGTGCGCTTCTCACCGCCGACGATGAGCTTGGACTTCTCTGGGGTGGGTACGGCCGGGTCGGAAAGGGTATTCAGGACCGCGGTGAGCGTTTCTGTGGTGGGCGCGGCGGCGCTGCCGTGGTCGCCGTGACCTGCGGCGCTGGTGGTCGCGGCGACCGAAGTGGTAGCCGTGGCCGTGGTATCGGACTTATCGTCGGAGCCACAGGCGGTGAGACCGACGGTAGCGGCCATTGCCGCCGCAGCGATAACCATGGACATACGCAGAGTCCTGGCGGGAAGGAGCATCGTCAGCAACCTTTCGGTTCGGTCGGCGAAGCAGGTCGCCGTGGACTGGTTAGGGCAGGCTAACATGGTGGATCCGCCGCCGATCGCAGCCCAGATGTGATCACGACGAAACCATGTCGGAAAGCGAGAACGGTTCGCGCCCGGTAGCGTTGATAGACCGGGACTGGGAGGAGCAGCACATGAGCCCCATCGAGAATTCGGATTCGGCGGCCTGGAGAGAGCTCGAGGCGGTACGCGCCGAAGCGGCTGCACTCCGAAGGCAACTGGCCGATTCGCCGGATCGCGCACGGGAATTGGAAGCCCGCATCGATTCGCTGACCATTCGCAACACCAAGCTGATGGACACACTCAAGGAAGCGCGCCAGCAGCTTGTCGCGCTGCGCGAGGAGGTCGATCGGCTCGGTCAGCCACCCAGCGGATACGGCGTTCTGATCGGTGTATACGAGGATCAGACGGTCGACGTGTTCACTTCGGGTCGCAAGATGCGCCTGACGTGTTCACCCAATATCGACACCTCGACCCTCGAGTACGGCCAGACCGTGCGCCTCAACGAGGCGCTGACGGTCGTGGAGGCGGGTATCTTCGACGCCGTCGGTGAGATCGGCACGTTGCGCGAGATCCTCGACGACAGTCGTCGCGCGCTGGTCGTCGGACATGCCGACGAGGAACGCGTGGTGTGGCTGGCGGGTCCGCTGGCCAAGCTCGCCGAGGTCGACGATCTGGAAGATCCGGATCAGCCGATTCGCAAACTGCGGCCGGGTGATTCGCTGCTGGTGGATACCAAGGCGGGCTTCGCCTTCGAGCGCATCCCCAAGGCCGAGGTCGAGGACCTCGTACTCGAGGAAGTGCCCGATGTCGACTACGGCGATATCGGCGGTCTCGGTCGCCAGATCGAGCAGATCCGCGATGCGGTGGAATTGCCGTTCCTGCACAAGGATCTGTTCCGCGAGTACGCGCTGCGTCCGCCCAAGGGTGTGCTGCTCTACGGTCCGCCCGGTTGCGGTAAGACGTTGATCGCCAAGGCTGTTGCCAACTCGCTGGCGAAGAAGATCGCCGAGGCGCGCGGTGAGGATGCCAAGGAGGCCAAGTCGTTCTTCTTGAACATCAAGGGCCCCGAGCTGTTGAACAAGTTCGTGGGTGAGACCGAGCGCCACATCCGGATCATCTTCCAGCGGGCACGCGAGAAGGCCTCCGAAGGTACGCCGGTGATCGTGTTCTTCGACGAGATGGATTCGATCTTCCGCACCCGCGGATCGGGCGTGTCCTCCGATGTGGAGACCACGGTCGTGCCGCAGCTGCTCTCGGAGATCGACGGTGTCGAGGGCCTCGAGAATGTCATCGTGATCGGTGCGTCCAACCGCGAGGACATGATCGACCCCGCGATCCTGCGGCCGGGACGTCTCGATGTGAAGATCAAGATCGAGCGGCCGGACGCGGAATCGGCACAGGACATCTTCTCGAAGTACCTGACCGAGCACCTGCCGCTGCACGCCGACGATCTCGAGGAGTTCGGCGGCGACAAGTTGTTGTGCATTCGCGCGATGATCGAACGGGTCGTCGACCGGATGTACGCCGAGAGCGAGGACAACCGCTTCCTGGAGGTCACTTACGCCAATGGTGACAAGGAAGTCCTGTACTTCAAGGACTTCAACTCCGGCGCCATGATCCAGAACATCGTGGACCGCTCCAAGAAGTACGCCATCAAGGCGGTACTCGACACCGGCAACCCCGGCCTGCGCATCCAGCATCTCTACGATTCGATCGTGGACGAGTTCTCCGAGAACGAGGACCTGCCCAACACTACGAATCCCGATGACTGGGCTCGCATTTCGGGTAAGAAGGGCGAGCGGATCGTTTACATCCGCACGCTGGTCACCGGCAAGAACGCCAGCGCCAGCCGCGCCATCGATACCGAGTCGAATACGGGTCAGTACCTGTAGTTTCGAACCGAAGGGCCGCGCTTCCATTGGGAGCGCGGCCCTTCGGTGTTTCTGGGGTCATCCTCGCGGGGTAGGCGGGGGTCATTCTCGGGGCTGATGTGCTTGTTCAGGCGCTCGGCTTAAAATTTGGCCATGCGGCCAGAAAATGAGACGGGTGGTCAGCGACGATCGTTCATCGAGGAGGCGCGGCGGCGGCAAATCATTGCCTCGGCGGTGGAGGTGATCTCCGAGGTGGGGTACGGGCGTGCCTCGCTGGCGCGGATCGCCAAACATGCGGGGATCTCCAAAGGAGTCATCTCCTATCACTTCGCCGGGAAGGACGAGTTGATGGAGCAGCTGGTGATCCAGCTTTATGTGTCCGGCGGCGAGCACATCGCGCCCGCGGTAATGGCCGCGGATGGTGCGCGGAATCAGTTGCTCGCCTATATCGGGTCGAATCTGGGGTTCATCGATGCGAATAAGAAGTACGTCGCGGCGCTGACCGATGTGGTGCTGAATCTGCGCGATGCCGACGGCAAGCCGCGATTCGCCTCGGCGGAGGGGGAGCAGGAGATCATCCAGCCGCTGGTCGAGATCATGCGGGAGGGGCAGCGTCGCGGTGAATTCGGCGAGTTCGATCCGCTGGTGATGGCCAAGTCGATTCGCGATGCCATCGATGGCGCGGCCGGAAGGGCCATTCGGGAGAAGGACTTCGACATGACAACCTATTCGGCCCATATGTGCCGGTTATTCGATGTGGCGACCCGCAAGGGGGGAAGCGATGACTGATCTGATGGAAAGCGAAGTGCCGCAGCGGGACAGCGCCGAGGCGACACCGCCGTTCGCATGGCTCGGCGTCGGAGCGATCGCCGTGGTGTCGGCGATCATGCTGTTCGCATCGCTCGGGCGCTACGGGTTCTTCGGTGACGAACTGTACTTCCTGTCGGCCGGACGCAGACTCTCGTTCGGATATGCCGATCAGGGACCGCTGCTGCCCGCGATCGCGAGGCTGATGGATGTGATCGCGCCGGGATCGCTGGTGGCACTGCGGATTCCAGCCGCACTGGTGACGGTCGCCGCGGTGCTGATCAGTGCGCAGATCGCCCGGGAGTTCGGCGGGTCGCGGACCGCGCAGGTGTTGAGCGCGACCGCGTATGCGACCTCACCGTTCCTGCTGGTGCAGGGAACTCAGTTGGCCACGAATACGATCGATACCGCGCTCTGGGTATTGATCAGCTGGCTGCTGATCCGGTGGGTGCGTACGCGCCGGGACGGCCTTTTGCTCTGGGCGGCGCTGGTCACCGCACTGGATATGCAGGTGAAATGGCTGATTCCGTTCTTCTGGGTCGCGGTCGCCATCGGGGTGGCGATCTATGGTCCGCGGGAGCTGTTGCGGCGGCCTGTGCTGTGGGTGGGCGCGGGTCTGGTTGTGCTGGTGACGGTTCCGACGCTGATCTGGCAGGTCGCGCACGACTGGCCGCAGCTGCGATTGGGTGCGGTGGTCGCGGCGGAGCAGTCGACGATCGGCGGCCGGTACACCTGGCTGCCGCTGGCGCTGGTCATGGCCGGATTATTCGGTGGGGTACTGCTGATCGCGGGGATCTGGGCGCTGTTCCGCTCGGAATCGTTGCGGCCGTACCGATTCCTCGCGGTGGTCCCGCTGCTGCTCACGGTGGCATTCATCGCCACCAACGGTCGCCCCTACTATGCGGCCGGATGCTATGCGGCCGTGATGGCCGCGGGCGCGGTTCGCTGGACCGAGAACACCGCACGGTGGCGAATGTATGTGACCGTGCCACTCGTCGCGGTTTCGGTGGCGATCGCGGTGTTCTCGATGCCGTGGCAATCCGAGTCGGCCATCGATCCGGTCGACAGCCAGGCCGAGGCCGGTATCGAAATCGGGCTGTACGGCAAGTTCGGTTGGCCGGAACTGCGCGAGGCGACCGCCGATGCGTATCGGGCATTGCCGGAGGCGGTACGGTCCGATGCCGTCATCATCACCGATTCCTATTGGCAGGCAAGCGCTTTGGACGTCGACAGGACCCGTTACGCCCTACCCGCCGTCTACAGCCCCAACCGCGGCTTCGGATACTTCGGCACCCCACCGGATTCCGCAACGACGGTGCTGTGGGTCGGCAACGCCGAGGACGAAATGCACACTGCCTGTAGCGAATTGACCCCGGTCGGCCGCGTCGACGTGCGCCTGGGCTACCCGGACGTCACCCGCAACGTCACCATCTGGCGCTGCACCCCACGCCAGCCCTGGTCGCGGGTCTGGCCCGGCATGCTTCGCCTCGGCTGAACCGTTGGTACGTGCGTGTCCGATTCGTTCAAGACTTCCGGATATCGCCCGCATTGACTGAACAGTGCCCGGAGCCATGGCCCCGGGCACTGTTCGAGCATCAAGAGGACCGGTATGGCAGCGAATATCAACGCGATCACTGTGGCCGTCAGCGACCTCGAACGGTCCCTGCAGTTCTACCGAGACGGCCTCGGCTTCTCCTCACCGGGCATCATCGGCACGGAATTCATCCGCGACGACCAGCATCCGGGCGGCTCGGTAGCCATGTTCACCCTGGACAACGGCCTGATCCTATCCCTCTACGCACGCGCCGACCTGGCGATGGACGCAGGTATCGCGCCCGAACGCGTCGTGGGTTCCCCGATGAGCCTGGGTCTTTTCCTCGACAGTCGAGAAGATGTGGACCTGATCCTGCACCGGGCCGAACAAGCAGGCGGCACCATCGTCCGCCCACCGCTGACCCGCCCCTGGGGCATCTATGCGGGCTACTTCGCCGACCCCGACGACCACCTGTGGGAAGCGGTCTATTTCCTGGGCAGCACACCCGGCTGATGCCCGATCTACCTCCGCCCGGCCAAGAGTTGGGGGTGAACAGCAGTCCTCGCGTGCTCCGCGCGACATCCTCTGCGGCACAAGCCTGTTCGCTACCGCACGCAGGCGATCGCGCGTGTGTGGTGTCGAAAAGGCCTGTGTCGTAGTGAGATTGGCGTCAGAGATCGGCGAGTTGGGGTACGGCTGGTGCCATGGCGTCGATCCAGGCGGCGGGGGAGCCGGTGGTGGGGATGATGATGACGGTGTGGACGCCGAGTTTGGCGTAATCGGCCATCTGCCGGACGAATTCGGCGCGGTTGTCCGGGGTCGGGCGCGGATTGTTGGCCATGATGGTTATGCGGATTTCGTTGTAGTCGCGCCCGACCTCGTCGCAATGCCGTCGCAGGACGTCGAGTTTGTGGCCGACCTCCTCGGGGGAGGAGCCGAACAGGTTGCAGGCATCGCCGTACTGCGCGACCAACCGTAGCGTTTTGCGTTCGCCGCTACCGCCGATCAGCACCTTGGGCCGGTTGATCGGCTGCGGCGAGCACAGCGTCTCGGCCAACTGGTAGTGCTTGCCGTCGAAGGGGCCATTGTTCTGCGGGTCCCACATCTGCTGACAGATCCGCAGCGTCTCCTCCAGTCGTTCGAACCGTTCCGCGATCGGCGGGAACGCCACGCCGAGCCCGCGGTGTTCGCGCTCGAACCAGGCGGCACCGAGCCCCAGCGCCGCCCGGCCGCCGGACAGCACGTCGAGTGTGGTGACGATCTTGGCGAGCAGACCGGGATGCCGGTATGTCACGCCAGTGACCAGCAGGCCGAGTTCAATGCGCGAGGTGTGCGCGGCCAGGTAGCCGAGTGTGGTGTAGCCCTCCAGCATGTTCGACTCCGCCGGTAGGCCGGTCGGCTCGATCTGGAAGTAATGGTCCATGAACGACAGCCAGGTCGCACCGGACGCCTCCGCCGCGGCGCCCACCCTGGCCAGCTCACCGGCGATGGCCGTGGTACCACCGTCGATATCGAATACCGGTAGATGAAAACCGAGTTCCATAAAGTGATCCCCTGGTTCTAGACGACTTGTGCACCACCAACGCTATGACCTGGAGCGCACTCCAAGTCAAGTCCAGAGTCGCAAATCCATCGTGCCCTCCTCGCTTCTCGCGACCGCCGAAGGCGCACATCGCCGATGCCGCCGCATACGTTGGCGTCACCGTCGGTTGAACCAGCAGTGGCGGTGCCGTATGGAACGACACCGCCACCGGGGCGAGCGATCAGCTCTGGGTCGTGATGACCGAATTCAGGATGACGTCGGCGTTCGGGCGGCCGTCCTCGGAGCCGAGTACGACACCCGCGTTGGCGACGTTCGCCAGGACGTCCATCCCGCCGGTGATCTTGCCGAAGGGGGTGTAGTTCGGCGGGAGCGGCGAGTCCTTGTACACCAGGAAGAACTGGCTGCCGTTGGTATCGGGTCCGGCGTTGGCCATGGCGACCGTGCCAGCGGAGTAGGTGGCGCCGTCGAGGTTCTCGTTCGGGAACTGGTAGCCGGGGCCGCCCATACCGGTGGCGCTGGGATCACCGCATTGCAGGATGAAGATGCCGCTGGTGGTCATGCGGTGACACTGGGTGTGGTCGAAGTACTTCTGCCCGGCCAGGAATACGAACGAGTTCACCGTGCGCGGGGCGCGGGTGGCATCCAGGGCGATGGTCACCGTGCCGCAGGTGGACTCCAGCGTCGCGGTGTAGGTCGCGCCGGTGTTGATCGAGAGCGCGGGCTCGGCCTCCCACTGCTTGATCTCGGGCTTGACCATATCCGGGGCTACGCATCCGGCGACCGGCGCGCTGCCCGGATTCGCCGAGACGCCGCCTGCGGCGAAGACCACGACGGTGGTGCCGACGGCGAGTACGCCGAGGGCCCGTAGCAGGGCGGACCCGACTCTGCGAGGCTGGCGCCTGGTGGGCTGTTGGTGGTCGAGTTGCCGCGCCTGCACTTCGCTGCTCACCGGTCGAGGTCTCCTTCTGTTGGGTATCGCATCGGGTGATGCTCAGCGGATCATTCCATCTCGACGCGCCGAGCGGAACGAGTACCGCATAACGACTGTGTGGCAACAGGAATGCAGCCACGATCAACCGCGTCCCGTCGAAGCACCCCGGCCAGGCCGAAAATCTGGGGAAGTGTCTCGAGCTGTCGGTTAGCATGGCTGCGACGGAGGCACATCTGATGGGCTCATGGCTCGGCACGTACTGAATCTCCGGTGACACCGCCTCCGCGGGAGGTGTATCAACTTGTCCGGATACGCATTTGGTCTCACTCGCCTGTTCACCGCCGTGGTGTGTGTTGGTGTACTGGTCGGCGGGTGCACGGCGAGTACGGATACGAAATCGTCGTCGTATACGGGGGCTTGGCCGCCCAACGACGACCGGGGGTCGTGTGCGGTTGACAAGCAGACCGATGTCCCGGCGACAATGCGCGATGGAACGGTCCTGCGCGCCGATGTGTACCGTCCGCAAACCAGCGATCCGGTGCCGGTGGTGTTGATGCGCACGCAGTACGGTAAATCCGCCGCCCAGATCCAGCCCTCGCGCTATCGAACACCAGACTGGTTCGCCTCGCACTGCTACCTGGTGGTCATTCAGGACATCCGCGGCATCGGGAAATCCGAGGGTACCTTCACCGAATTCGGCAATGACACCCACGATGGCTACGACACCGTGGAATGGGCCGCGCGACTGCCCGGTTCGAACGGCAAGGTGGGGATGTACGGTTCATCGTATGTCGGCGCCACACAATGGCTCGCCGCCATCGAGACGCCACCGCACCTGACCACGATCGTGCCCGCGAATACCGCCTCCGACTACTACGACGGCTGGACCTACGAGGGCGGCGCGTTCCGGCTCGCCTTCGTCGAGCCCTGGGCCATGGGCACCATCGGACTCGAATCCGCCGAGCAACGTGACGACAAGGCCACCGCGGACCAACTGCGTACGGATCTGCAGAACGTCACCTCATGGCTGAATTATCGTCCGTACAAAGACTTTCCACCACTGCAACCGGGTAGTCCTGCGGTCGCGCCGTGGTACTTCGACTGGATACGCAACTCGGTACGCAACGACTACTGGAAGCAGTGGAGCATCCGCGACCGCTACCCGAATGTGCGGGTGCCGGTGCTCGATATCGAGGGGTGGTACGACGCCTTTCTCGCGGGCGGCGTCGAGAACTTCACCGGCATGGTGGAGCGCGGCGGCGACCCCCAGGCGCGGCAGAACCAGCGACTGGTGATCGGCCCTTGGGACCACCTCGGTTGGGGGCGGCCCACCTCGGCGACCGCGCCGCGACTCGAGAAGTTGGGGCCCGTCGGCGACAGCCCGATCAACGAGTTGATGCTCGCGTGGTTCGACCACTTCCTGAAGGGGGACGACAACGGCGTAGCGGGTACACCGCGCGTCGACTACTTCCTGATGGGGGCCAATCGCTGGAAGTCGGCACCGAGTTGGCCGCTGCCACGAACGAAGTGGCAGGAGTACTACTTCGCCGATAGTGGCGCGAATGGTGTGGCCGGACGGGTCGGCAAACTGGTCGAGCAGGCGCCGACCGGACCTGCGGCGGTCGACCGGTACGTCTACGATCCCGCGTCCGCGGCGCCGAGTATCGGCGGACATTCGTGCTGTTCGGTGGGATCGGGCCCACAGGGGCCGTTCGACCAGTCGGTGGTCGAGCAGCGTTCGGATGTGCTCACCTACACGACGGATCCGCTCGCGGTGGATACCGAGGTCACCGGCCCGATCACCGTGAAATTGTGGGCATCCTCCAGCGCCCCGGATACCGACTTCGTCGCGCGGCTGGAAATGGTCGCACCCGACGGATCGGCCGTCAACCTCAACAATGGCATCATCCGGGCCGCGTTCCGGGATTCGCTGTCCGAACCCACTGCCTTGGTGCCGGGCCAGCCGTACGCGTTCACCATCAAGATCTGGCCGACCAGCTATCAGCTCGAGGCGGGCGACCGGATCCGGGTGGCCATCAGCAGCAGCGACTATCCGCAGTACGCACCGAACCCGAATACCGGCGAACCCTTCGGCGCCAGCGCCCGGACCCAGCCCGCGACACAGACGATCTATAAGGATGCCGAACACCCGTCGTCGGTGGTCCTGCCGATCATCCCGGCCGGTGACAGCGGCTCTACCAGCTTCGATATCGAGCCCGGGTCTTAACCGCGCCGGACGCGCCGGTAGGTGGGAGCGGCGGTCGTCGCAGCGGCGAGTTCGCCGGTCAGCCAGTCCAATTCGCCGTCGGCGATCGCGGCGACGGTGATGCGCAGGTGGTCGCCGTGCGGGTGGTCCTCGACCTCGAAGGGGCGCCCGGGTGCGGCCTTGATGCCCGCGGCGGCCAGGGAGATCATCGCCGCATTCTCATCGGTGACCGGGAGCCATACATTGATGCCGTCGCCACGGGCGACGGTAATGCCCCTGCGCGCCAGGGCGCGGCGGAGTTCGGTTGCGCGCCTGCGGTATTCGGTGCGGGCGGCGGCGACGGTGCGCACAGCGGTGTCATCGTCGAGCATGGTGAGCAGCAGGCGCTGCAGCAGGCGGCTGGTCCAGCCGGGGCCGAGCATGCGGCGTTCGATCATCGGGTCGAGCAGATCGGCGGGACCGCCGACCACCGCGAGACGCAGATCCGCGCCATGAGATTTGGAGTACGAGCGGATGTGCACCGTCTGGCTCGGCAGTCGCGATCCGAGAGAACGCAGTGCGCTGTAGGCGATTCCGGCGGAGTGATCGTCCTCGATGACGAGAGTGCCGGTGCCCGCTAGTACATCGGTGAGTTCGCGCGCGCGGGTGGCGGTGAGCGAGGCGCCCGTGGGGTTCTGCGCGCGTGGCTGCAGAATCAGTGCGGTGGCACCGTGATTCGTGACGGCGCGGTCGAGATCGTCGGGTAGTAAGCCGGATTCGTCCATGCGGATCGGAATCGGCCGGGCGCCGAGACGGGCGAGCAGGTCGAGAAATGGTGGGAAACAAGGATCTTCGACCGCGACCGCGTCGCCGAGGCGGACGTGAGTGGTGAGCAGTCGATCGATGGCGTCGAGCGCTCCGTCGAGCACCGCGAGACGCTCGGCGCGAAAGGGCCAATCGGCGCGCACCTTGGTGGCCAGTTCCGGCAGTACGGCCGCGCCGAGGTAGTCGGCCGCTAGATCGCCGCCGCGACCGCGCTCGGTGATCGCGTGCAATGCCGCGACCAGGTCCGGCAGCAGTTCCGAATCGGGGGTGCCGCGGGACAGATCGATGCGGAAGGCGCTCTCCGAGGGCGGATGCAGGCGCTGGTAGCGGCCCGTCGGCGGCGTCGGTCGGGTGGCGGTGCGTTCGCCGACGAAGGTTCCCGCGCGCCCCCGCGCGACGATCGCGCCGGTGGCGGCCAGCGCCCGCCAAGCCTGGTTGACGGTGGCGGGGGAGACCCGCAACTCGCGGGCGACCTCGCGCACGGTCGGCAGCCGCGACCCGGGTTCGATGGCACCGGACCGAATCCGGCGGCTCACCGCGGCCGCGATTCCGGCCGGGGTTCGATCTTCGAGATCCGCGTTGAACAGGCGGGACCCGGCTACGGCAGGCGCTGGCGCGGTGTCTCGCACATTGTCTGCAGGCACCTGCGGCGCGGTAGCGGGGTCGAAGTTCACAGCGTCATTCTGCGTCGGGCACAGCGCCGGAACGATGACCGGCCCCAGGGTTTACGGCTACGAAACTGTTTCCGCAATCTTGTAACACAACCGAATTGGTTCGCAGTGAAGTATAACAAAGCATGGGAATCGTTCGAGCCGCGCTCGTCCAGACGAACTGGACAGGCGATAAAGAGTCCATGATCAAGGCGCACGAGGACTACGCTCGCCAAGCCGCCGCGCAGGGCGCCAAGGTGATCTGCTTCCAGGAGTTGTTCTACGGCCCGTACTTCTGCCAGTTGCAGGACGCGAAGTTCTACGACTACGCGGAATCGGTGCCCGGGCCGACCACGGAGCGATTCGCCGCCCTGGCCAAGGAATTGGGCATGGTGATGATCCTGCCGGTGTACGAGCAGGAACAACCGGGTCTGCTCTACAACACCGCGGCGGTGATCGACGCTGACGGCAGTTACCTCGGCAAATACCGCAAACACCACATTCCGCACGTCCACGGGTTCTGGGAGAAGTTCTACTTCCGGCCGGGCAACCTGGGCTGGCCGGTCTTCGATACCGCGGTCGGCAAGGTCGGGGTCTATATCTGTTACGAC
The DNA here is from genome assembly GCF_050946365.1 of Nocardia sp. CA-107356. Classification (NCBI taxonomy): domain Bacteria; kingdom Bacillati; phylum Actinomycetota; class Actinomycetes; order Mycobacteriales; family Nocardiaceae; genus Nocardia; species Nocardia sp. CA-107356. Next base: position 4,299,859 of record NZ_CP191992.1, read on the forward strand.
CGGCATTTCCCGGAGGGCTGGCGGGCGCTCGGTCTGGCGGGCGCGGAGATCGTCTTCAACCCCTCGGCTACCTCGCGCGGTCTTTCCGGTTACCTCTGGAAGCTGGAGCAACCGGCCTCGGCGGTGGCCAACGAATACTTCATCGGCGCTATCAACCGGATCGGCATCGAGGAGTACGGCGATGACGATTTCTACGGAACCAGCTATTTCGTGGATCCGGAAGGTAAATTCGTCGGAGACGTCGCCTCGGACACCGATCCCGAACTGGTGGTCCGTGACCTCGATATGGATCTGATCAAGGTGGTGCGCGACCGCTGGGCGTTCTATCGCGATCGCCGCCCCGACGCCTACGGACCGCTGGTGGCTCCCTGAGGCTGGTGATATCGATATGACGAAGACATTCATTCACGGCGGCACGGTGGTCTCGGCTACCGGATCGCAATTGCTCGATGTGCTCGTCGACGGCGAAACGATCGTCGCCGTTGTACAGCCCGGTTCTACCGCATTGGGTGCGGATCTCACCGCGTCGGCGGATGTGGTCATCGACGCGACCGGCAAGTATGTCATCCCCGGTGGTGTGGACGGGCACACCCATATGCAGCTGCCCTTCGGCGGTACCGAGGCCTCGGACACCTTCGAGACCGGCACCCGCGCGGCCGCGTGGGGCGGTACCACGACCATCGTCGACTTCGCCGTGCAGAAGCCGGGGGAGCGGGTGCAGGACACGCTCGGTCTGTGGCACGAGAAGGCCGCGGGCAACTGCGCGATCGACTACGGGTTCCATCAGATCATCGGTGAGGTGAACGACGAATCCCTGAAGGGGATGAGCGAATCGGTGGCGGAGGGCGTCACCAGCTTCAAGCTGTTCATGGCCTATCCCGGTGTCTTCTACTCCACCGACGGCCAGATCCTGCGGGCCATGCAATCGGCTGGCGATCTCGGCGCACTGTTGATGATGCACGCGGAGAACGGCATTGCCATCGATGTGCTGGTCGAACAGGCGCTGGCACGCGGGGAGACCTCGCCGTACTACCACGGCCTCACCCGGCCATGGCAGATGGAGGAGGAGGCCACCCACCGCGCGATCATGTTGGCGCAGTTGACCGGTGCCCCGCTGTATGTCGTACACGTCTCGGCCAAGCAGGCGATGGAACAGATCGTCACCGCACGGGGTAACGGGCAGAACGTCTTCGGTGAGACCTGTCCGCAGTATCTGTACCTCTCGCTCGAAGAGCAGCTGGGCGCACCGGGTTTCGAGGGTGCCAAGTGGGTGTGTTCGACGCCGCTGCGGTCGAAGGCCGAAGGCCATCAGGACGAGTTGTGGCGCTACCTGCGCACCGGTGCTGTTACATCGGTCAGCACGGACCACTGTCCGTTCTGTATGAAGGACCAGAAAGAGCTCGGCGTCGGCGATTTCAGCAAGATTCCCAATGGGATCGGCGGCGTCGAACACCGGATGGATCTGATGTTCCAGGGTGTGCGCAACGGCTTGATCTCGCTGGAACGCTGGGTAGAGGTCTGTTGCACCACGCCCGCGCGCATGTTCGGGATGTACCCGCGCAAGGGTGTTATCAGCCCGGGTGCCGATGCCGACATCGTGATCTACGACCCCAACGGGCACACCAGCATCGGGGTCGGCAAGACCCACCACATGAATATGGACCACTCGGCCTGGGAGGGCTTCGAGATCGACGGGCACGTCGACACCGTGCTCTCCCGTGGCCGCGTGATCATCGACGACGGTGCGTATCTGGGCACCGCGGGGCACGGCCGATTCATCGCCCGCGAATTGTCGCAGAACTTGATCTGACGTATCTGGCTCGAACGGCCGACGTTTTGACTCGAAATGGAGAGTGCCGCATGGATATCGGTGTGGTGCTGCAATGCACACCTCCCGCATCGCGGGTGGTCGAACTGGCCAGACAGGCGGAGACACACGGCTTTTCACATGTGTGGACCTTCGATTCGCACCTGCTGTGGCAGGAACCCTATGTCATCTACAGCCAAATTCTCGCCGCCACCCGCAAGGTCGTCGTCGGCCCGATGGTCACCAATCCAGCCACCAGGGACTGGACGGTGACCGCGTCGACCTTCGCGACGCTCAACGATATGTTCGGCAACCGCACCGTCTGTGGTATCGGCCGCGGTGACTCCGCCGTCCGCACCCTCGGCGGCAAGCCGACCACCCTGGCGACACTGCGTGAATCCATAGAGGTGATCAGGGAACTCGGCAATGGCCGCAGCGCCCGGGTCGGCGACACCGTCGTGCGCTTCCCGTGGGCGAGCGCCTCGCGACTGGAAGTATGGGTGGCCGGATATGGGCCGCGTGCGCTCGATCTGACCGGCGAGGTCGGGGACGGATTCATTCTGCAGCTGGCCGATCCGGATATCACCGCGTGGACGATCGCCCGGGTCCGGGCGGCCGCCGAGAAGGCGGGTCGTGATCCGGGATCGGTGAAAATCTGTGTGGCGGCACCGGCTTACGTCACCGACGGATCCGACGCCGCGACGGCGCATGCCCGCGAACAGTGCCGTTGGTTCGGTGGCATGGTCGGCAATCACGTCGCTGATATCGTCGCGAAATACGGTACCGACGGCGATATTCCGAGCGCGCTGACCGACTACATCGCGGGCCGCCGAGGCTATGACTACAACGAGCACGGCCGGGCGGGCAATACGCACGCCGAATTCGTGCCGGATGCGATCGTGGACCGCTTCTGCTTGATCGGCACGCCCGACGAGCAGCTGGCCCGGCTACACGAACTGGAGAAGCTCGGCGTCGATCAGTTCGCGGTCTACCTGCAGCACGACGCCAAGACGGCCACGCTGGAGGCATACGGGGAGTCGGTGCTGCCGCGGTTGGCGCATCCGGTCACGGCGACGGCGGGCGCGGAGTGATCGCCTCGGTGGCGGCGGAGCCGGGGACCGTGTCAGAGGGCGATCGATGAGTGCGGTCGCCCGGGCGCGTCAAGTCGCGTACACGGTCGGCGTCCTCGTATTGGTCGTCGCCGTGTGGGAGCTTGTGAAGGCTTTTGTGCCCGAACGGGGGGTCAGCATCGGTGATCAGCGGATACTGCCGCGCACGAGTGACGGTGCGCTTCCGCATGTCTGGTCGGTCATCACGGTGCTGGGTGATAAGGACGGCACCGGTACGGTCGGCGGAACGCTCTTGCGCACAGCCGGATTCACTTTCGGGCTCGCGCTGCTGGCATTGGCGATCGGTACCGTCGTCGGTGTCGCGCTGGCCGTGGTGATGCAGCGCTTCTCCTTCGTCGAGCGCGGACTGCTGCCCTACATCATTATCTCGCAAACGGTTCCGCTGATCGCCTTGGCGCCCCTGGTAGCCGGATGGGGCGGGAAGATCGTCATTGCCGGTGAACCGTGGCGACCGTGGATGAGCATTGCGGTGATCGCGTCGTATCTGGCGTTCTTTCCGATCGCGGTCGGCATGTTGCGCGGATTGCAGGCGCCGTCGAAGGCATCGGTGGAGTTGCTGCACAGCTACTCGGCCAGTTGGTGGGAGACGTTGGTGCACTTGCGGTTTCCTGCCGCGGTGCCGCATTTCCTGCCCGCACTGCGGTTGGCCGCGGCGGCCTCGGTGATCGGTGCGGTGGTCGCGGAGATCTCGACCGGAACGGCGGGTGGCATCGGCCGCCAGATCATCGTCTTCTCGCAGCAGGCCACCGGCGATGCGGCCCGGCTCTATGCGGCCGTCCTCGCTGCCGCGCTGCTGGGTGTCGCGGTCACCGCGGTCGTCGGCTCGGCCGAAGTGGCACTACGTCGTTACAGCCGTCCCGTCGGGGCGCGCAGCTCGTCAGGAGGTACCCGTTGACCGGGAAATCGGAATCGGCCGTCACGGATGCCGAGGCGGGCGACGAGCAGATCGAGGTGTCGGATCCGGCTCCGGTCGGGGACAAGGCCGAAGACGTTGCGGCGGTCGACCTCACGAAGGTCGGCAAGATCTTCGACGCGGGTTCGGTAACCGCGCTGGTGGATGTCTCGCTGAAGGTCCTGGCCGGGGAGTTCGTCTCGCTCATCGGTCCATCGGGCTGCGGCAAATCCACCCTGCTGCGCATCGTCGCGGATCTGGAGCAGCCGACCAGCGGCAGCGTGACCGTGCACGGCAAATCCGCTCGGCAGGCCCGGATCGACCAGGACTACGGCATCGCCTTCCAGCAGGCAGGCCTACTCGACTGGCGCACCGTACAGGCCAATGTCGAACTGCCCCTCGAACTGCACAAGGTCCCCAAGGCCGAAAGACGTACTCGCAGTGCGGAACTCCTCGAGATGGCGGGTCTCAGCGATTTCGCCCACCGCTATCCCGCGGAACTGTCCGGCGGCATGCAACAGCGCGTGGCGATCGCCAGGGCATTGGCTCGCAAACCTTCGCTGCTGCTGATGGACGAACCGTTCGGCGCACTGGACGAGATGACCCGCGAACGTATGCAGGGCGAACTGCTGCGTATTGCCGGAGAGACCGGTGCGGCAGTGGTTTTCGTGACGCATTCGATTCCCGAGGCGGTCTTCCTGTCCGATCGCGTGGTGGTCATGTCCCCGCGGCCGGGCCGCATCAGCGAGATCGTGCCGACCGGCGGCTGGGGCCGAGGCGGCGTGAGCGGCGACGATATCCGTTCCAGCGAAGCCTTTTTCGAGGCGGTCGCCGCCGTCCGCACCGCACTGCGCGGCGGACACGAGGCCACCGACATCATCGTGGCGGGACAGGACATGCGATGAAAACCTGGCTACCACCTGTGGTGTTCGGCGTGGGAGGTCTGGCGCTGTGGCAGGTGTTGACCGTTGTGGCCGGCGTGCCCTCGTTCCTGCTGCCCGCACCGACCGCGATCGCGAAACAGTTCACCGAGAACTTCGACCGCATTGTCGACGCCGCCACCGCGACCGGTACCAATGCCCTCATCGGCCTGCTGGTCGGCGCCGTCCTCGGCATTGTCGCGGCCATGCTGGCGGTGCGGTTCCGGCTGGTCGAGGGCCTGTTGACGCCGCTGGCCGCGGCGGCGGCGGCGGTGCCGATCGTCGCGCTGGCCCCGCTGTTGAATTCGATGTACTCGACCACCACCGACACCCCGCGCCGCATGGTCGTCGCCATCGTGGTGTTCTTCCCGATGTTCGTCAGCACCGCCCGTGGTCTGCGCCAGGTTCCGCAGGTACACGCCGATCTGATGACCTCGTACGCGGCGGGCGGTTGGCAGATCACCCGCACGGTGCGGCTGCCCGCGGCGCTGCCCTACTTGTTCACCGGACTGCGTATCGCGGCCCCGGGCGCGGTGATCGCGGCCATCATCGCCGAATACTTCGGCGGCCTGCAGAACGGACTCGGCAGTCGAATCACCTCGGCCGCAGCGAATACCGCCTATCCACGGGCGTGGGCCTATGTGGTGGGCGCCATGATCGTCGGCCTGCTCTTCCTCGCCGTTGTGCTGATCCTCGAACAACTGACTCGCCGACCCCGGACCATCCTGTTCCGCGACATCCTTGGGAGATCGAAATGAGAAGTAACACAAGGCGTTTGCGTGCTTGTCTGGCGCTGGTGGCGTTGGCGGCGGCCGCGCTGACCGGCTGCAGCACCACCGACAATACCTCGGGAACCACCGCCGATGGGTTGACAAAGGTCCGGTTGCAACTGCAGTGGTTCAAACAGGGCCAGTTCGCGGGTTATCTGGCCGCTGTGGACCAGGGCTTCTACAAGGAGCAGGGCCTATCCGTCGAAATCCTCGACGGCGGTACGGATATCGTGCCGCAGACGGTGTTGGCCCAGGGGCAGGCCGATTACGCGATCGCCTGGGTGCCCAAGGCGCTGGCCTCCCGCGAGGCCGGTGCGGGCATTACCGATGTGGCCCAGGTCTTCCAGCGCTCGGGCACCAAACAGGTCTCTTTCAAAACCGACAATATCGCGGGCCCGGCAGCACTGCGCGGCAAGACTGTCGGGAACTGGGGCTACGGCAATGAATTCGAGCTGTTCGCCGGAATGACGAAGGCAGGCATCGATCCGGCCAAGGATGTGAAGCTGGTCCAGCAGCAGTTCGATATGAACGCCTTCCTCGCCAAGGATATCAACGCCGCCCAGGCCATGTCCTACAACGAGTATGCCCAGCTACTGGAGACGAAGAATCCGGCGACCGGAAAGCTCTACACCGCAGACGATTTCGCCACCATCGACTGGAACGATGAGGGCGTCGCCATGCTGCAGGACGCGATCTGGGCGAATTCGGACAAGCTGAAGGATTCGAAATACCAGGACCAGACCGTGAAATTCATCGCGGCCTCGCTGAAGGGCTGGGCGTTCTGCCGCGACAATGTCGACAAGTGCCGCGATATCACGGTGGCTGCGGGCAGCACCCTCGGTGCGACCCACCAGCAGTGGCAGATCAATGAGGTCAACAAGCTGATCTGGCCCTCGCCCAACGGTATCGGCATGATCGATGAGACCGCATGGGACCGCACCGTGAAAATCGCGAAGGAGACCAAGAACCAGGAGGGCGTCACCGTGCTGAAGAAGGATCCCGGCGCGGGCGCCTTCACCAACGAATACGTCACCAAGGCATTGGATCTGCTGAAGTCCGGTGGCATCGACGTCACCGGAGCCGGGTTCGCGCCGCAGCAGGTGACCCTGACCGAAGGCGGCAAATAGGTGGTCGATCACGTCTTCTATCCCTGGAGCGCCCAGGCGACACTGAATCCGGTCCCGATTGTCGGAGCGTCGGGTTCGTGGTTCTGGGAGGAGAGCGGTAAACGCTACCTCGACTTCTCGTCCCAACTGGTGAATGTCAATATCGGCCACCAGCATCCGGATATCGTCGCCGCGATCATCGAACAGGCGCAGAAACTCACCACCATCTCGCCGACGGTCGGCAACGAGGTGCGCAGCGAACTGGCCCGGCTGATCGTCGAACGAGCACCCGGCGAGCTGAACCGGATACTGTTCACCACCGGTGGCGCGGAGGCCGTCGAACATGCTGTACGACTGGCGCGCAGCTATACCGGGCGCACCAAAATGCTCGCCGCCTATCGCTCCTATCACGGCGGCACCGGCGTCGCGATCGGCCTGACCGGTGAACCGCGGCGCTGGGGCGCGGAACCGACCAATGTCGATGTGGTTCGCTTCTTCGGGCCGTATCCCTACCGATCGCCGTGGGACACAACAACTCCCGAGGAGGAGACGGCCGCGGCGCTGAAACATCTGCGCCAGGTCATCGAGCTGGAAGGCCCGCAGCACATCGCGGGGCTGATCCTGGAGACGGTCGTCGGCACCAACGGTGTCCTGGTGCCGCCGCCGGGTTATCTCGCCGGGGTGCGGGCACTCTGCGACGAATTCGGCATCGTCTATATCGCGGACGAGGTGATGGTCGGATTCGGCCGGGTCGGTGAATGGTTCGCGGTCCAGGCCTTCGGCGTGGCACCCGACATCATCACCTTCGCCAAGGGCGTGAACTCCGGATATGTCCCGCTCGGCGGCGTCTTGATGGCCGAGCGGATCGCCCAGCGTTATGACAACACGGTGTATCCCGGCGGGCTGACCTATGCGGGTCATCCCTTGGCCTGCGCCGCGGGCGTCGCATCGATCGGTGTCTTCGAATGCGACGGCATTCTCGACCATGTTCGCTCGGTCGGCGCGGATGTGCTCGGAAAGGGTCTGGCGGATCTGGCATCTCGCCATTCGAGTGTCGGTGAGGCGCGCGGTCTCGGATTCTTCTGGGCGCTGGAGCTGGTGCGCGACCCGCATACCCGGGAACCGCTGATTCCGTTCGGCGCTGCGGGTTCGGCTGCCGAACCGATGAACCGGGTCACCGCCGCCGCCAAGGAACGCGGGCTGTGGCCGTTCAATGCGGGTAATCGCTTTCAGATCGCACCGCCGCTCACCACGACCGCGGATGAGCTGCGCACCGGATTGGACATCGTCGACGAGGTGCTCGATATCGCCGACGAATACGTGCCGTGACGCCGGGGGGCGCGGATTCGCCCCCGGTGTAGTCCGCGCGACGGCCGTTTCCCGCTAGATTCGAGGCGTACACCTCGGAACTCCCTCCAGGAGCTGGCGTGACCGATATCGAAGATCGTCAGAAGGTGGCTACCTCGCCCGAGGCGCGTCCCCGGCTGGCGACGGCGGGCGTCGGCGCGGTCGCGGCGATGGCGCTCGCGGTCCTGCTGTTCTCCGCGAGTCGGTACGACTACTTCGGCGATGAGCTGTATTTCCTCGCGGCGGGGCGGCGGCCCTCGTTCGGCTACGCCGATCAGGGGCCGGTGCTGCCGATGCTGGCGCGTGCGATGGACACGATCGCCCCGGGGAATTTCTTGGTGCTGCGACTGCCCGTGGTGGCGCTGACCGTGCTCGGCGTCGTGCTGTGCGCACTGATCGCGCGGGAACTCGGCGGCGGACGCGGCGCGCAGATCTTCGCCGCGATCGCCTACGCGACCTCGCCGTTCCTGCTGCTCCAAGGCAAGCTGCTGACGACCAACGCGGTCGACACCGTGCTCTGGGGGATCATCACCTGGCTGGTCGTGCGCTGGGTCCGGACCCGCCGTGATCGCCTGCTGCTGTGCGCGGCCCTGGTGACCGCGGTCGATATGCAGGTGAAATGGTTGATCCCGTTCTTCTGGATAAGCGTTGCGGTGGCTTCGCTGATCTTCGGTCCGCGCGACCTGGTGCGGCGGCCATTGCTGTGGCTCGGTGGGGCGATCGTGGTGGCGGTCACCGTGCCGTCGCTGATCTGGCAGGCGCGCCATGATTGGCCACAGCTGTCGATGGGCCAGGTGATCAGCGGTGAGCAGGGCATTCTCGGCGGGCGGGTGATGTTCATACCACTGGCGTTGCTGCTGGCCGGGTACTTCGGCATTGTCCTGTTGACCTACGGTGTGTGGGCGCTGATGCGCCACGCTTCGCTGCGGCCGTATCGGTTCCTCGGGGCGACTCTGTTGATACTCATCGCCACTTTCATGGTGATCGGCGGGCGGATCTACTACATGGCCGGAATGTACGGCGTGGTGCTCGCGGCGGGGGCGGTCGGTCTCGCCGAACTCGCGGGTCAACTGGATCCGGTCCCGCGCCGCTGGGTCGCCGCGGCCGGTGCGGTGCTCGCCGCCGTGGCCACAGGCTATCTGCTGTGGTCGACCCCGTGGCGCGACGCCGCACACGTCCAACCGCCCGCCGACGACGCTGAGGCCGCCATCAATATCGGCGTCTACGGGGAATTCGGCTGGCCCGAACTGAGTTCCGCCGTCACCAAGGCCTACGATTCGCTCACCCCGGCCGAACGCGCCGACGCCATCGTGGTCACCGAGACCTACTGGCAAGCCAGCGCCCTGGACCAATTCGACCGCGCCCACCTGCCCCCGATCTACAGCCCCAGCCGCGGTTTCGGTTATTTCGGCACACCCACGGACACCGCGTCCGCGGTTATCGCGGTCGGCATCGACGACGGCTTCCTACACTGGGATTTCGACAACTGTGCACCAGTCGCCAAGGTGGACAGCCGAATCGGCTATCCGGGCAATACCCAGAACGTCACGGTGTGGACCTGCACCGGTCTGCGCCACCCGTGGTCGGAGGTGTGGCAGACCTGGATACACCTGTAGTCGGTTCAGTCGAGCGCGGATTGCCAGCGCAGTACGATCCGACGCAGATGCGCCGCCAGTTCATCGCCGTCCACGATCCGGAAGTCGGCATTGATCGCGGCGAGCAGGAAGACCCTTTCGGAATCGGCCTGGTGGGCAGCCGAATTCGCTCTTGAACGCATGAGCGAAGGCGAATTCGGATGCATAGCCGGCGTGTCGGGCGATGATCGAGATCGGGGTGTCGGTGTCGCGCAGTTGCCCAGCGGCGAGGGTCATGCGCCACCATGTGAGGTAGGCGATGGGCGGCCGGCCGATCAATGTGGTGAATCGGCGGGCGAAGCTGGCCCGCGACAGTCCGGCGTGATCGGCAAGTTCAGCGATGGTCCAGCCGTGTCCGGGCGAGCCGTGGATCGCCGACAGCGCGGTCGCGACGGCTGGGTCACGAAGTGCGGCCGACCACCCGGCGTCGGCGCCGCTGTCGGCATGCTCGTCGAGCCAGTTGCGCAGGATATGTAGCAGCAGGGCGTCCAGAAGCGTGCGCAACATGGCATCGCGCCCGGGGTGATTGCCGATGAGTTCACCGTCGAGGAGGTCGACGATTGTTCCCGCAGGGGTGTGGCGCGTCGTCGGGGCGGGCAGGTGAATGACCTCGGGAAGATCGGCGAGCATCGGGTGTGACCGGCTTCGATCGAGCAGGTAGGCGCCACACAGCAGAACGGTTTCCGGCCGGGTTTCGGATGCAGGTGCCCCCGATGGGGTCTGTCCGGGGTTCACCCGGCGCAGCGACGTCGTGGCTGGGCGTAGTGGTGTGGCCGGGTCGTCTGCGAGGGCATGGGTGCAACCGCCGGGGAGGAAGACGATGTCACCTGGTCGCAGCACGATCGGGTCGCCGGCGGGTGGCAGGAACCAGCACGTCCCGGCCAGCACGACATGGAATCCGGCGGCGTCGACTGCGGGCAACTGCCAACCGAACGGTGCACGATGCGTGACCCGTGCCGAATGTGGCTCGCCAATGCGCATCGCCGCGACCACGTCCGACAGGGGATCCATCCAGCAACACTATCAACTTCTCATGCTGCCCAGACGAATTCGTATTGATGAGAGATTTCAACGCATTGAACGTCTCATGTGATCGGTTTTAGGTTCTATGTGCTGCGTAGTCGCGCAGTCCGGTACGAATCAGGAGTCGATATGGTCATCGCTGTCTATGGCGCCAACGGCTATCAGGCCAAGCTCATCCTCGCCGAGTTGTCCCGACATGATGAGGAGGTCCGGCTCGTCGGGCGCGACCAGCAGCGGCTCGATGTCGCGGCGGTCCAGGTCGGTATTCCCGATGCCGACCGCCGGGTAGCCGGTGCCGACGACCACGCCGCATTGGTCGCTGCCTTGACCGGTAGCGATGTCGTCATCAATTGCGCGGGGCCGTTCACCGTATCCGGGGCGGCAGTGGTGGCTGCAGCGATCGAAGCCCGCGTCCACTATGTCGACACCGCAGGCGAGCAGTCGTATGTGAAGAGCATTTTCGACACCTTCGCCGATGACGCCGAGCGTGCGGGGGTCACGGTGGTGCCGGCGACCAATGACGGCTGCTTGCCGGGGGATCTGCTCGCCCACCTTGTCGCCGAGCAGACCGGGCCGCTGGCCGAGATCACGGTCAGCCACCTCATCACCGGTGGTGGCGGTCCCTCGCGGGGATCGCTGCGTTCGGCATTGGCGACCATCGACGCGATGACCGCAGGCGGGCTGACCTACCACGACGGGTTGTGGCGTACCGGGGTCGCGGCGCGGCACGAGGCGATCGTGCTGCCCGACGGCGCGTCCGTGGCGATGGCAGCGCTGCCGCTGTGCGAGGTCATCACCATTCCCCGGCATGTTCGGGTCGACCATGTCGAAAGCCTGGTCGAGGCCACTCTGCAGGCCAGGCTCGCAACACCCGTCACCGCAGAGCTGATCGATAGTCTTCCCGAAGGCCCGACCGACGGCGACCGTGCCGTCCAGCATTTCACCTACCTTCTCGACGCGACCGACCACCACGGCATCCAGACCCGAGGCGTGATCCGCGGCGTAGACACCTATGGCACCACCGCTGTCGTCGCGGTCGAAGCAGCCCGGCGACTCGCCGCAGGCAATGCTGCCGCCGGAGTGCTCACCCCAGCACAGGCATTCGATCCCGCCGACCTCCTTGCGACGTTGTCCGAACACGGCCTCGGCTGGACGATCCAGACGACCTCGACCTCAGTGTCCGCAGACAACGGCACCGACAGATCCACCCGCAGCCGATGACGCCAGGGCAGATGAAATAACACCGGCAGCACGCGATCGGATCACCCACCGATTCGGCCCCAGCCATCAACCCTTCCGGTGCACCGAACGCTTCCTCCACTGCCTCGGCGAGCTCGGGCACGCCATGGCGCGGGTGCCGATATCCCGACAGCCAGCGCACGTTCGCCGTCACGACCGGTGACGGGCGGTCATTCGTTGCGGAACTGGACCGGGGGTGAGCCGCAGCGCCGGGTTCGTTCGGCCGGTGCCGACGGAACCCGGCGCTCATGGTTAATTGGAAGCCATGACATCTGGGCAGACCGAGATCTGGCACAACCCGCGGTGCACCAAGAGCCGCAATGCGACCGCGCACCTGGACGAGGCGGGCGTCGAGTACACGGTGCGGCGCTACCTCGACGATCCGCCGACCGTGGCCGAGTTGCGCGCTGTGCTGAAGCGGCTCGGGGCCGAACCATGGGAGATCACTCGGACGGGTGAGCAGATCGCCAAGGATCTCGGCATGTCCGGGTGGGGGCGCACCCCGGCGGATCGAGATAAGTGGATCGAGGCGTTGGCAACGCATCCCCAGCTGATCCAGCGCCCGATCGTGCTCACCCCGGACGGTGGCGCGGTGGTTGCGCGGGACGAGGAAACACTGCGTTCGCTGGACTGATCCGATACCCCGATTTCCGCGTCGATTCGGCGGGCCTTTCGCGGCGAATCAGCCGGTAGGGTCGGCGATATGAAGGTACAACTGCGTCATAGTCCGGCCTCCGCGGTCGCTCGGTGCTTCCTCGCGGGCGGCGAGCCGATGCGGGTCGAGAGCGGCGCCATGGTCGCGCATTCGGCGGGAGTTTCGTTGCAGGCCAAGGCCGAAGGCGGCATCCTCGCCGGGCTGAAGCGCTCGGTGCTGGCCGGCGAATCGTTCTTCGTCTCGACCTTCACCGCACCGCCGCAGGGCGGCTGGGTGGATGTGGCGCCCGCACTACCCGGCGACATGCTGAACCTGCAGATCACGCCAGATCGGCCGTTCTTCATCAGCCGCGGCGGCTGGATCGCGAACTCGCACGGTGTGCAGGTGGAGGGCAAGTGGGGTGGTTTCGCGAACCTGTTCGGCGGCGAGGGCGGTTTCGGACTGCGTGCACACGGCGACGGTGAGGTGGTCGTCGGTGTGTTCGGCGCGATCGATGTGATCGATCTGCAGCCGGGCGAGCCGATCACCATCGACACCGGGCATGTGGTCGCCTATGACCTGGCCATGAACTTCACCATCCGACGCGCGGTGTCCGGGCGATCGATACAGTCGCTGAAGTCGGGCGAGGGCTTCGTCTTCGACTTCACCGGGCCCGGCCGGGTGCTGCTGCAGACCCGCAATCCGGGTGCCTTCGCCGCTTGGGCCGGATCGGTGGCGTCCTCGGGTTAGTCGCCGGACTTCACGGCCTTCTTACCTGCTGGACATCTCGATCGTGCAAAATGCAAATTTCATATCGGGTCCAGCAAGGGAATGTACATGGAGCTCCTCGAAGTCGTCGCAAACCTCTTCACCCAGGTCATGGGTGCTATGAGCGGCAGCGCCGCCTGACGGATCGCGGCTCATCGGCCCACCAGGTCTACGACCTGGTGGGCCGATGCCGTATCAGGCGAGGAGTTGATCGGTGAGGATGCGGGTGTCGGGGACGAATGCCCACGTCGGGTCGGCCAGATGCGCGCGCAGTTCGGCATCGGTCCACCACCAGCCGTCCGCGATCTCCTCGGGCTGGTGGCGGATCGGTCCGTCGTAGCGCAGCTCATAGGCGAACAGATGACAACGCATCGGGGTGCCCTGCCAGGTGCCGTCCCAGGACGCGCTCGCGCGCAGCGGTAGCGGGGGCGCGTCGGCGGGCAGGACGATGCCCAACTCCTCGGCGAGTTCGCGAACGGCGGTCTGCGCCGGGGTCTCGCCCGGATCGACGACACCACCGGCGAGGCAGTCGTGCATGCCCGCGAACACCATCTTGGTCTCGGTGCGGCGATGCACATAGATCCGTTGCCCGTCACCGGAGCGCACGAGCACCCCAGCGCTGGCATGCCAGATCCCGTCGCGATAGACGGTGGCCCGGTCGGCCGCGCCGATCTCGCGGCCCGCGGCGTCATAGACCGAGATCATCTCCGAGTGAGGGTGCACAGACACCGGTCGAGGGTAACCTGATCACCGCACTCCACCCTGAGAGAGGACCGCCCCCGATGGTGCTTCCGCGAGCACTGGCGAAATTGAACCGCCATGTCACCAATCCGATGCTCGGCCGATTGGCCGGTCGGGTTCCGCCGATGAGCATGGTCGTCCACAAAGGACGAAAATCCGGGCGCCCCTATAGAACTCCGGTGTGGGCGTTCGAAGGCGACGGCGTCTACCGCATCGCGCTCACCTACGGCCGCGATGTAGATTGGGTCAAGAACATCACGGCCGCAGGCGGTTTCGAGCTCGAGACCAAGCGCACGGTCGTCCTGCTCATTGATCCGGTGGTGCACAACGACCCGTCGGTGCGGTGGGCGCCGCCGGTCGTCCGGCAGGCGCTGAAGGCGATGTCGGCCACTTACTACTTGCAGGCTCGTCCCGCGTAGCGGCTCCGGCCCGAACACCGCAAACCCCTTGTCCCAGCAGCAGTGGACAAGGGGTTTGTGTCGCTGTGGGTGCCCTCGGGCGCGCTCGCGCGGACGTTGTCGTTGGATGCGGGGGAGAAGGCGCATCTGTAGCGTCTCGCCGAGGTGCAGACGGCGCATGCGGGAACCGCACTGCCGGAAGAGCTTTCAGGTGATCCTGGATCATCTCGAACCGCTTCCCGGGGTGGTGCTCAGTGCTCGTTATGATGTGCTGGCGCACAACAAACCTTATGAGGTTCTGTGTCCCGGCGTTGCCGGCGACAACCCGCGGTCTCGCCGAGAACCCGCGCGAGGTGGCGATTGCCGTGCCCGGTGGCGGCGTTGGGTTTGGTTCTACCTGCTGATGAGTGATGCCCGGAGAGAACTGTCGCCCAGCAACACAGGTGTCCGACGGTGGGGAACCGAGACATGTCGATCCCGACCTCGACCAGCATGATCGCGGCGACGGGCCCGATGCCGGGGATCCGATGGCCGCGGCGTCGTCGATCTGCTCAGTGGGCCCGGTCGCCGTGCGGATGGGCCGAAGTGGCTCTCGCCGCAGCATCGCGACGAATATCGGTGTGCCCCTTCGGTATAGGCGGTCTCGGCGTGCAGGGCGAAGTCGATGCCCGCGGTTGGTCGTCAGCCGGATCCCGCGTGCTCGCCTGTCGCTGACGGCGGGATCAGGAGGCGAGAGGGGTGTAGGTGGTGATTTCCCTGGACTCCAGGCGGGCAAGGCAGTCGCCCACGACGTGCTCCTGGAAATGATCCGAGGTGCGGTGCGCCTGGAAGGCCGCGGCGTCCACGTACTCCTCGTAGATCATGAACCGTCGCGGGTCGTCGGTGCAGATGTGCGCCTGGTACGCAAGGTTGCCCGGCTCCTGTCGGGACAGCGGGGTGAGGAGCCGAATGATGTCGGCGACTGCGCTCTCCTGTCCGTCGCGGGCGGTCCACACGGCTTGTACGACATAGGTCATGGCCGGCGACTCTATGAGGAAGGTCGCACTTTGTCACCTCTGGGCATGATGCTTGACATGGCGCGAGGTAGCCGCTTAACGTCTCGTTAACCGACAGCACAGACGAAGACACCCTGTCAGTGGTCTTCCGTCTGTGCTTTCAGTCGTTTTCGTACCGCTGGCAGGGTTTCAACCCCCGAAAGGCGGTGGGCATGAACGACGGCCCTGCGAACACGAGAACGGCGGTCATCCGCAGCGCGGGAGATGTTGCTGCCCTCATCGACACCCTCAAGGCCATGAGCGGCCGAACCAACGGGATCTGGTTCCTCGCACTGGCGGGACTGTTCCTGGATGCGTACTCCAACGCGGCGCTGGGGGCGGGTCTGTCACCGATGGTCAAGCAGTTGGGCCTGTCGTCCACGCAGGTCAGTGTGCTCACTGCGTTGGCCCCAGCTGTCGCGATCGTCTCCAACCCATTCGGCGGCTGGCTCGCCGCGCGGATCGGCCGGGTCAAGCCGCTGCTGATGACCAAGGTCGTTTTCGCGCTCGGCGCGCTGCTGACCGCGGTCGGCTCGGACTTCCAGACGGTCTTCGCCGGGCGGGGCCTGGTGGGCCTCGCGTACGGCATCGACTTCGCCGTGGCGATGGCCCTGCTGGCCGAGTACACCCCGGCCTCGCTCAAGGGCAGGCTCAACTTCTGGCAGGGCGTCTGGTACACCGCGACGACCACGAACCTCCTGCTCACCCTGGTGTTCTACAAGCTCGACGTCGGTGCCGACATTTGGCGTTGGTCCGTCGCCTCCTCGGCCGCCTTCGCGCTGCTCCTGTTCGTGCTGCAGTTGGTCTTCCTGGTGGAGAGCCCCACCTGGCTGGCGTCCAAGGGCAGGCTGCGGGAGTCCGTGACGAACCTGCGCCGAATGTACGGGTTGGCCGCGCAGGAGGGGCCGCTGGAGACCGGGCAGGTCGAGAATGCCGGGCATCAGGTCGGGTTCCGGGACGCGGGCGTGCTGTTCCGCCAGCCCTACCTCCCCCGGACCGTGCTGTCGACCGCAATCTCCCTCACCCAGGCCATGCAGTACTTCGCTGTGGGTTGGTACCTGCCCGTGATCAGTCTCGAGCTGTTCGGCAAGGAGTTCGACAAGGCGACCGCGGGCGCCATGGCGTTCAACGCGGTCGGCATCGTCGGCGGCTGCCTGTCGGCCTATGCCGGGCGGCGGCTGGGCCTGCGGATCAGTTCGATGACCGGGTACGCCGTGGTGTTCGTCGCGTTGCTGGTCATGGGCGCGACCTTCAAGCAGTTGCCTGTCGGCCTCGCTGCGCTGCTGCCGGTGATATTCATCTTCTTCCACTCGGCGGGCCCCGGCCCCAACGGCAAGTCGATCGCGGCGCTGTCGTACCGGTCCGACATCCGCACGCTGGGCACCGGCGTGACCGGCATGCTCGGCAGCCTCGGATCGGTCGCGGGCCTGTACCTGTTCCCGCAGCTCCAGTCGGGCATCGGGGTAGGCAACAGCCTGATGGTCCTGTCAGTGGTGCCGCTGGTCGGCCTGCTCGTGTGCGTCGCGATCAAGTGGGACCCGACCCGCGTCGAAGTGAACCTGGAAGAGGAGGCCATCCGCCTCCATCAGCGCCAGCCGGTGTTGGTGTGAACGGTTGAACGGCCCCGGACCGACGAAAGGACCTTCGCAGATGACCAGGGAGCGCCGCCGCGGTGTACTCAGCATCGATGAGGGCACCACGGGCACCCGTGCCGCCATCGTCCTCGACGACGGCGACACGGCGGGCCCGGCGTACCTGCCCATCTCGGTCAAATCGCCCGACCACCTGCGCGTCGAACAGGACGCGACGGAGATCTGGGTGAACACCGTCCGGGTCTGCCGTGCGGCGCTGGACTGGGCGGCCTCGCACCGTGTGGAGGTCACCGGTGTGTCTATCTCCACCCAGCGCGCCACCGTCCTGCTGTGGGACACGGTGACCGGATCGCCGCTCAGCCAGGCCGTGGTGTGGCAGGACCGCCGGTATGCGTCCCGGCTGCGGGAGTGGGAGCCGGAGTGGGACGCGCACCTCGTGGAGCACACCGGCCGGCCGGTCGGCTCCCGGGCGCCACTGCTGTGGGCGGCGGAGGAGATCACCCGGAACGAGGCCGTCGGCAGGGCTCATGACAAGGGCAGGCTGGCCTTCGGCTCGGTCGACACCTGGCTCGTCTGGAAGCTCACCGGGGGAGCGCGCCACGTCATGTCCGCCACGAACGCCGTGGCGGTAGGCGCCTACGACCTGCGGACAGGAGACTGGCACAAGCCGTGGATGGAGTTCCTCGGCTGCCCGCGCGACGTGCTGCCACGGATCGTCGACGAGGACGGCGACTTCGGCGTCACCGACCCGTTGGTCCTCGGCGTGCCGCTGCCCATCCTGTCGGTCATGGGCGACCAGCACGCGGCCATGATCGCGCTCGGCGCCCACCGGCCCGGCCAGGCCACCTGCGTCCACGGAACGGGCACCTTCCTCGATTCCGTGGCGGGCGACCGACCGCCCACCCACCGCAGCCAGGTGCCCGGCGTGCTCACGCTGGTCGGCTGGCGATCCCGGAGCGCATCCGTGTTCAGCGTGGAAGGTTACGCCGCGACGACCGGGTCTGTGATGCGCTGGCTGTGCGAGGAGATCGGGCTGTTCGAGTCGCCGAGCCGGCTGGCAGAACTCGCCCGCGAGCACACCGGCCCGACCCGGGTGAGGTTCCTGCCCGCCCTGGCGGGACTGCGGACTCCCCACTGGTCGCCGGAGGCCACTGGAATTCTCACCGGCCTCAGCCTGTCCACGACCCGGGCCGAGCTGGCCCGAGGCATCCTCGAAGGCTTCGCGCACTCGGTGTGCGACCTGCTGGAAGGCGTGGAGAAGGCGATGGGACAGCCCGTCACCGACCTGTTCTGCGGCGGCGGGCTCGCCACCAGCGACGTGCTGATGTCCAGCCAGGCCGACCTGGCCGGCCGGCCGGTGCAGCGCGCCCGCGGCCACGAGACGGCCAGCCTGCGCGGCACGGCCTATCTCGGCGGTGTGCGGGTCGGGCTGTGGCCGAGCGTCGAAGCTGCCGTGGCGGGGCTGCCGGCCGGCCCCGTCTTCGAACCCGCACTGTCCGACGCCGAGCGCCAGGACGCTCGAGCCGCGTGGCGCGATTTGGTGACACGCCATGTCACGGCCGCCGCCGACAACGGCGCCCGGCCGCCGGGGCGCGGTTCCCGCGACCCCGAACCCGACTCACAGGAGGAATCAACATCGTGATCCGGCTTCCCGAACGCAAGGTGAGGTCAGAGACGAGCAGCGCCATCCGCCGAACGCCACTGACCCTCGACCGCCATGAGCAGATCGAACGGCTCGCCTCCAGCCCGGTAGACGTTCTCGTCGTCGGTGGTGGCGTGACCGGCTGCTACACCGCACTGGACGCCGTCACCCGCGGCCTGACCGTGGCGCTCGTGGAACGGGACGACTTCGCATCGGGCACCTCCTCCAAGTCGTCCAAGATGGTGCACGGTGGCCTGCGCTACATCGAGCAGGGCAACCTGCCGCTGGTCCGGCGCTCGCTGCTGGAGCGGCAGCGCTTCCGCCGCAACGCGCCGCACCTGGTGCAGCGACTGCCGTTCGTCTTCCCCGTGCTCGCTCAGGACGGCCTCTTCGACGCGCGCATCGCCAAGGCCTTCGAGGGCCTGCTCTGGACGTACGACCTTGCCGGCGGGTGGCGCATCGGCAGGCTGCACCAGCGTCTCAGCGTGCCCGAGGTCCTCGCCCGTGCGCCGCGGCTGCGCGCCGACCGGCTCGAGGGGGGACTGCTCTACTACGACAGCCGTACCGACGACGCGCGCCTGACCCTGACCATCGCGCGGACCGCTGCGCACTTCGGGGCGACCGTGCTCAACGGCGCCACCTGCCGCGGCCTCCTCCGCGAGGGCGGCAGGGTGCGGGGCGCGACCATCGAGGTCGACGGCCGCGACATCGACGTGCGGGCGGGTGTCGTGATCAACGCCACCGGGGTCTGGTCCGACACGCTGGACGCCCTGTCGGACGCCGGCCACCGGCCCCGGATCCGTCCCGCCAAGGGCGTGCACATCGTGGTGCCGTGGACCAGGTTGCCCGTCGACGGCACCGTGACCGTCCCCGTCCCGGGCCGGGCCCGTCGCGCGACCTGCACCCGCTGGGGGGACGTGGTCGTGGTCGGCACGACCGACACCGACTACGACGGCTCCCTGGACGAGGTGCTGTGCAATGGCGAGGAGATGCAGTACCTCCTCGACGGGGCCAACACCGCGTTCGACGCCGACCTCACACCCTCGGACGTGGTCGGCTCGATCGCCGGGCTCCGCCCTCTCGTCGGCGAGAAGGAGGGCGCCACCCTCGACATGAGCCGCGACCACCAGATCTCGACGGACGCGCGCGGGCTCGTCACCGTCACCGGCGGCAAGCTCACCACCAGCCGCCACATGGGCGAGCTCGTAGTCGACGAGGCGCTGAAGGTCCTCGGCCGCAGGGCCCGCTGTCGGACGGTGCGTCTTCCCCTGCTGGGCGGAGCCGGCTACGACGCGGAGGCCACCTCGGCCACCGGAGGGTTGGGCGCCCATCTGGGAGAGCGGTACGGCACCGAGGCCAGGTTCGTCGCTGCGCTGTTCACCGAGGACCCCTCCCTCGCCGAGCCGATCATCGATGGCTCCGCCTACCTGCGAGCCGAGGTCGTCTACGCGGCTCGCTGCGAGTTGGCGCGGACCGTCGACGACGTGTTGTCCCGCCGCACCCGGATGCGGGTGTTCGCCCGTGACCTGTCGGTGAAGGCAGCCCCGGAGGTCGGCCGGCTGCTCCAGCAGGAGCTGGGTCTGCCGGACGAGGAGGTTACTTGGCAGATCGACGACTATATCGCCGGCATCGACCGCGAGAAGACTGTACTGATGAAGGGACTTTCATGATCAGCAGGCAGACCATCACGCATCCGTTCAATCGGGGGGACTACGTCGTCGGCGCGCCCACCCCGCCGCGCTGGGCCGTTGATTGCCCGCCTGGCCAGGGGAAGGCCAGCTTGCAGACTGCCGTGGTCGAGGTTCCCGACGCCGTCGTCGCCGAACTACGCACGGTCGCCGCCGCCGTGCACACGGACCGGGACGAGGTGGTCCTGCGCACCCGCGACTGGTGGGCGGGCACGTCCATCGGCGAGACGGACGGTGCCCCTGCCACACCGGATGCGGTGATCGTCGAGGCGGCCGACGAGGAGCAGGTGGCCGCCGTGGTCCGGGTCTGCCACGCGCACGGCATCCCCCTGACGGTCTCGGCCGGCCGCAGCAATGTCCTCGGCGCCGCCCTGCCGGTATTCGGCGGGGTCGTGCTGGATGTCTGCCGCCTCAACCAGATCATCTCCTTCGACGCCGAGTCGATGACCGTCGAGGTACAGGCGGGTATGTTCGGCGACCTGTTCGAGAAGGAACTGCAGGAGGTGTACGGCGCCACCACCGGACATTGGCCGTCCGCCTTCGCCATCTCCACGGTCGGCGGCTGGGCGGCCTGCCGCGGCGCCGGCCAGCTGTCCACCCGGTACGGGAAGATCGAGGACATGGTCGTCGGGCTCGAGGTGGTCCTGCCGGACGGCACCGCTGCCAGCTTCGGCACCTACCCCCGGGCCGCCGTCGGCCCGGACCTGCGCCAGCTGTTCATCGGCTCCGAGGGCACGCTGGGCGTGATCACCCGGCTGCGGCTGCGCACCCACCGGCTGCCCTCTTACGCGGTGGGCCTCGCCTACGGCTTCGGCACCTTCGTCGCAGGACTGGACGCCTGCCGGGAGATCCTCCAGCAGGGCGCGACGCCCGCGGTCCTGCGCCTGTACGACGCGCACGAGAGCGGCACCCACTTCGGCGAGCCCGGCACTCACCTGCTGCTCGTCGCCGACGAGGGCGACCGGGCCCTGGTGGACGCGACGATGGCCGTCGTCGAGAAGGTCTGCGCCGAACGGGCGTCAGTGGCGCTCGACGGTGAGGCGGTTCTCGCCCGCTGGCTGGACGAGCGGATGCTCGTCGGCAAGTCCGGTGACGGCTTCGCCAAGGGCCCCGGTTTCGTCGCCGATACCTGCGAGATCGCCGCGCCGTGGTCGATCCTGCCCGTGGTCTACGACGAGGTGGTGGCGGCCATCGAGGCGGTCCCCGGAACGCTGCGCGCGTCCGCGCACCAGTCGCACGCCTACACCGACGGAGCCTGCCTGTACTTCTCGCTACGCGGCGAGGTCGAACGGCCCCGCCGCCGCGAGTGGTACCAGGCCGCCTGGGACGCCGCCAACGAGGTGCTCATCCGGCACGGCGCCGCGATCAGCCACCATCACGGCATCGGGCTGCTGCGCTCGCCGTATGTCGAGCCATCGCTGGGCAGCGGCTTCGGCACGCTGGTAGCGGTCAAGCAGGCCCTCGACCCGGCCGGGATCATGAACCCAGGGAAGCTGGGGCTGCCCAGCCGTTTCGGGTCCGGCGCCGGTAAGTCCACGCAGGGCTAGTGCATAAGGTGGATCCGGTGAGCTCTCGTCCGAAACGTCCCGTTGATCGGCGCCTGCTAACCGCACTGGCGGAGTATCCCGTCATGGCGTCGCTCGTCGGCGTGACGATGGCGGACCGGTTTGCCACGACCTCGACCCCGCTCGGCATCCTCGCGTCCGTCCCGCTCGGCGACCTGGAGGCGACGGTCCGGCAGACGACCGCCGCGGGCAAGATCGTATTCGTCAACATGGATTCGACACCGGGCCTCGGCCACGACCCTGGCGCCCTGACCTACCTCAAGGGGATCGGGGCGATCGGAATCTGCTCCACCCGGGCGGCGATTGTCGAGCGGGCGAGTGGCCTCGGCCTGCTGGCCATGCAGAAGGTGTTCGTGACAGACCGCTCCAACCTGCACCGCAGTATCCAGTCCATCGCCCGGTCGAATCCGGACCTGGTCCAGCTCATGCCCGCGATCGTGCTGCGCTACACCGAGCAGCAGGCCAGGGACCTCGGGGTCCCGTATCTCGCGGCCGGGTTCGTCCAGGGGGAGGCGGACGTGGTCGAGGCACTCCAGCATGGTGCGGCCGGCGTCTGCACCTCGGACGAGGACTTGTGGGAGCTACGCCGCTCGTCCCTGCCCACCTTCTGAGCTCGCCCGCCCGCACCCTCTGCCCGCTTCGACCCGCGCGCAGGCCGCGATCACCTACCCGACGTCCGAGACGCCGGCCAGCAGAACGATGACAACCCTGCGAACCGGACCGGCGTCGACGCAACGAACGATGGTGGGAGACAGCAACTCGCGGCTCCGGCCCGAACACCACAGACCCCTTGTCCCAGTGGACAAGGGGTCTGTGTCGCTGTGGGCACTCTCAGGCGCGCTCGCGCGGATCCAGCACCGCCTGCGTGCCCGGCGTGGCCGCGACCTGCAGGGTGCGCAGCCGCAGCAGCGCCGGGTGCTCCTCCAGCAGACGCGCGGTGTTGGCGAGCGAGCGCAGCGCGGCCGCCTCCGCACGGGCCCGCTCGAGTTCGGCCCGGCCGTGCTCCTTGGCGAGCACGGTCTCCAGTGCCGCCCTGCGCAATTCACCCGGCAACATCAGATCACGGGCATTGACTCCGTCGACGCGCATACCGAGTCCGGCCACCGCCGTGGCGATTTCGGCGAGATCGCCGACGAGTAGCGTGCGTTCGGCGACGAGCTCGTCGAGTGTATGGGCCGCGACCGCTCGGCGAGCGGCATCCTGTGCCGCGGCGTAGAGCACCTGCTCCGGGTACTGCGCGCCGGTGGTGAATTCCTCCGGATCGGTGACCTGCCAGTTCAACGCGTAGCTGACCCGTAGCGAGAGTCCGTCGAGGGTGAGCAGTTCCTGGCCGCTGATACTCAGCAGCCGGGGACGCATGTCCACGACGATCAGCGTGCAGCGCTTGTCGTCGTAGCGGTGGCGTCCCGGCTCGAGTACTCGCTCGAGTGTGCCGTCCCGGTACAGCAGCGTTCGCTGCCATGCCATGACCGTCGTGTACATAATTCTCACTCCTCCCGTGGTGTGTGTCGTTGGCCGCCTTGTTATTTCGAATGTCACCCGGCCCGGTCACGGGTCCGCGGCGGGGGCGTCCCGCGGTCGTAGCCGCGGAGCCCGCAGAGCCGCTTGCCGTATCCGACCGGAACCGGGTGGCATCGCAGAGGAATCGAACCCCATCCAGGCTTACGCCCTTCGCCAGGTAAGAGACCGAGCCCGACACGGGGAACGCGGGCCGGAGATTCCGGTGCGCCCCTTGACTCGACCTCCGATAACCATAGGCACCGCGACGGGGGCGCGCGAATGATTTATTACCGCCGCTGCCGCTTCGGTTTCACGCCGGGTTTCGGAGCCGAAGCAACCGCGCGCGCGGCGACATGCGTTGCCTCGGCAGCTGTTTCGGCATCGAGGCGCCGGTAGACGATTTGCTGTTGCGCCAGCGTCCACGCATTGTTGGTGACGAAGTACAGCAATATCGCCACCGGGACCATCGCGCCGCCGAGAATCGCGGCGGCGGGGATGGCCCACAGGCTGAGGGGGCGCAGGAAGGGAACTCGCGTGGGCCCGGGCTGGCGGTCCATCGCGGCGCGGACGGTGAAATGCGTTGCGACAGCGGCGATCAGCATCAGCGGTAGCGCCACGATCGCCACAGTGGAGAGCAGCTCGCCCGCACCGGCGAGTGTTGCCGACAGCGGCGCCCCGAACAACTCGGCATGCAGGAAAGACTGCACGTCTGTTGGGCCGAAGAGGTAATTCGCGGTGGCGGCGTTTTGTTCGGCCGTCATGGTCGCGGTGCGGCCGATCGGTAAGTAGTCGAAGGTGCCGGTGCGGTCGAATGATCGTAGTACGTGGAAGAGTCCGAGGAAGACGAATAACTGAGCGATCGGCGGAACCAGGCTGGCAAACGGATTGACGCCGTTGTCCTTGAACAGCTGCTGGATTTCGGTGTTCTTGCGACGCGGATCGTCTCTGTATTTCTGCTGAATGGCTTTGACCCGTGGCTGCAGTCGCTGCATGACCGCCTGGCTGCGCGCCTGTTTCAGGAACGGCAGGAATAGTGCGGCCCGCAGAGTGATGACGAGAAAGATCACCGCGAGCACCCAGGCGATGCCACTGGCGGGGCCGAGGACGGCGGCAAAGGCGGTGTGCCATACCCAGAGAATGGCGGACACCGGATAGTAGATGAAGTCGAGCATGAGAGCACCTGACTGTGCGAACGTGCGGGGGCGCACGTCGATGGGAATGGTCGGCCGGATCGCCTGGGGACCAGGCGGTATGTGGCGACCGGCGAGCGGTCGCTACCTGGCGGCCGACCCCGGTGCTCGGGGGCGCGGTCGTCCCGCGGTGTCAGGATTGCTCTGGCGCAGGAAGGATCCACGGCGGCGGCGCTGCGCCGAGGGTGGCGGACCCGAGTGGGCCAGCGCCAGCGGCAGGCGGCGCGGGTTCCGCAATGCGACCAGTGTCAGGGTCAGCGATGCGGCGATGACGCCGAAGACAGCCAGTGCCGCCGGTTCATTCGACGGAGCCGCGGCTAGGGCGAGCGCGGGTAGAGCGAGCGCGAACAGCGCAAACGCCATCAGGTGGACCCGCGGGAACATGCCAAGAGCTTACCGGGGGCGGAGCCGTCCCAGCGATATAGTGACCGGGCGCTCACCGAAATTGATGATGCCCTCATCTATCGAAGGAGCAGTGCCGTGAATTCGAACGACTCTTTCTCTGCCGACCCGGCGAGTTCCGAATATGCCGACTACGACCCCCGCCACTACGGTTTCGCGGGAACGCCCGAGGTCATGCCCCCATCGGTCCGCATGGCCCGAATCCTGTCCTGGTTCCTGGCCACACTCGGCCTCGCGCTCATCGGCGTCGCGACCATCACCGGGAATCCGGATCTCGGTGGCGCGATCGCGTTCGGCTATCTGTTCGCCTGGCTGCTCGGCGGTGTCGCCTTCGCCTTCGGCATGGACGGCCGAACCGTGCAGGTGGTCGGCGTTGTGCTCGCGGCCATTTCTGGATTCCTCTGCCTCGGGTTGATGGCTGTCGGCCCGCTACCGGGTCTCACGGGCCTGTGCCTGTCGTTCGCCGTCATCGTGCTGCTGTGCAAGCGGGAATCCACGGTCTGGTTCCTACGTCATCGATCGACCACGTAGCGACTACATTTCGCAGCAGCCGTCCGATGTGAAGGGTAGACGAGCTGGTCGATGGAGGCGGTCGGGTAATCGGGTTTCGCGGCCATGCCGAGGTCATCGGTGACGAAGCGCCGCGCCGGGTCGTAGGAGTAGATGCGCAACAGGTGATCTCAGATCAACGTGAACAGGCCGAAATCGACGTCGCCGATACCGGCGAACTTCAGGTGATGGAAGCGATGGCCCTCGTTCAGTGCCAGCAGGTACTCCGCCGGTCCGATGCGGTAGTCGGCGTCGGAGTGTTGCAGCAGTAGTTGGATTGCTACCGAAAGGGCAAGGGCAGCAGCGACATTCGAGGGTAGTCCGATGAGGATCAGCGGTGCGACACCGGCGGCCATCTCCACCGTCTGGTGCTGTGGATGTTGCATCAATCCATTGAGGCCGTAGAAGCGTTCGAACGATTCGGTCGAACTAGGATGCCTCGCCGAGATCCCACTCGACGCGGTGGCTCAGGGCCGACGGGGGTAGACCGAAGGTGCGGCGGCAGGTGCGGGTCAGATGGGAGCTGTCGGCGAAACCGGCGGCGTGGGCGGCGGCGGTGAGGTCGTCGCCGCTGCGGACGCGGGTTATCGCCACATGTAGTCGGAGCCAGAGTATGTAGGGGCGCAACGGAATTCCGACCTGTTCGGTGAACAGGTGGGTGAGCCTGGTCGCGGAGATGCCGACGCGGCGCGCGACCTCCGCGCCGCGGATCGGGCCGTCGCCGACCAGCGACGGCAGCAGCTGCAGCACCTCGGTGACCGCCTCGTGGCGGCCACGCTCGACGTTGTGCGAATCGTCGCGCTCGAGATCGTCGACGACCTCGGCGACCAATTCTGCCAAGGTTTCCCGCTCCGGATCGATGGGCAGCGAATGTGCGCTGTCGGCCCAGCCGTAGGCGTGGGCCCTGCGGTCGGCGGCCGCACCCGCGACGGATTCGGGGTCGAGGTAGATCGCGGTGCCGCGTTCGGCACCGGATGCGATGCGATGCGGTGCGTCGGCGGGCACGATGACGTGGGTGCCGCGATGCCGAATACCGCTGGCGTCCACCACGACCACGGGCGTACAAGCGGCGAGCACCTGTACTGCGTGATGGGCGTGCAGTGCGGTGGGGCCGATACTGCCGCCGAAGGCGAGTACGCCGGCGCGCAGCAGCGCGGAACCCTCCCAACGCAGTTCACCGGGGGTCCCGGAGGCATAGTGCACGGATCGGGGGGAAGTGGACGCCCCGTTGGTAACCAGAGCCTTCATCATCGGATGCTCCCGGGTGACTGCGAATCCCGAATCGGATCCCTCACGGAGACTATCCCGGTCACACGGCCGCTGTCCGGATAACCGCGACGTGATCAGGAATTCGGTGACCAAGCGACGGGCGGCGGGGGTGTCCGGGAATCGGGTTCGCCCGGCGAGGCCGTCATCGGTGCGGGTGAACCACCCTGAAGGCGGCCGGAGCCCGCCCGGCGAAGCGGTCGTCGTCGAACGTAGGCGGTGCAGCTGTGGCGCGGGTCAGGGGGCGAAGTCGGCCGACTCGAGACGGCGTGCCAGACGGGCCGCCGACAGGGTCATGGCGTCGGCGGCGCGATGCGGGTCCAGGCCGGTGAGTTCGTGGACGCGGGACAGGCGGTAGGTCACGGTGTTGCGGTGCACGCTGAGTTGTCGCGCCGTCGCCAACTGGTTGAACCCGCTGTCGACGAACACCTCCAGGGTCTCCGCCAGCATCGGCTGGGTATCCAGGGGTGCGAGTACCGAGGCCAGCCCCGGTCGTGCCGCATCGCTGACCGCCACTGTGTACTCGAACTGCAAATTCGTTCGGCGGCACAGGATTTCGCGACGGGTGAGGCATCGGCCCAGTTCGGCGAGTACCCGTGCCTCGGCGAATATCGTCGGAATCGCCACCCTGCTCGCCGCCGCGCCGACACCGACCCAGTACGGCGGTGCCTGGTCGGGCTGCTGTGCGGGTAGTCGCGCGGTGAGGCCGGTGAGCGTTGCCGTGCCGTCGTCGCCGGGTTGCAGCGGGATCAGCGCGGTCCACCCGCCCGCGTCCAACCGCAGGAAGACTCCCGGAATCGCCTCGACCCGGTGCCGCAGCGCTGACGCGTGCCCGCCGCGGGTGCCGCACAGGCGGAACACCGCGACGAGGAAGGCATCGGCGACCGGAATGACCGGATCGTTGGCCCACTCCACCGGGTCGCGCCCGGCGAGCAGGGCGTCGGCGATACCGCGGCGACGTTCCAGGAGTTCCCAGCGCGGATCGTGTGAGCGCTGGGTGGCCGCAGTGGCGATGCGAGTGGTCACCAGGGTGACGTACTCGAGCAACGCCAGCGAGGCATCCAGCAGCAGATCCCGCTCGGCGGCGGTCGCGGATTCGCGCAGCCGCTTCCAGATGAAAGCCGCGCCGAGCCGATAGCGCTCCAGCACCTCGGGCAGGGGTGTGCCATCGCGAAGCCGGTCCATGGCCAACTCGACGAGCTCTCTGGTGTCCTCCTCCGACGGGTCGGTGCCCCGGCGCAGATACTCGAAGAAGAGGTCGACATTGAGCTTCGCGCCGCGCGCGAAATCGGTCTCCACCAGCGACTGCGGTATCCGGGGATACGGCGGTAGCGTCGCGTAGAACCCGTCGACCAGCGATGCGGCTCGTCGGTGCAGATCATCGAAGCCTCGGGTCCGCGCTGGCATCATTGAACTTCTCCGTCCCGGACTTACGAGTACAAGCTCTCGATCGTATCCGTGTAGCGGGTGGCGATCGGAGTGCGTTTGAGTTTGCCGGTCGCCGTCAGGACCTCGCTGCCCGGCTCCCATACCTCGGGTAGCACGACGTACTTCTTGATCTGCTCCACCCGGGAGAGTTTGCCATTGGCGGCGGCCACACCTTGCTCGATTGCCGACAAGACCTCCGGATTCGTCGCCAATTCGGCGACGCTGGTCTCGGTGAGCCGGTGGCGCTGTGCGAATGCCAGGGTCAGATCGGGATCGAGGCAGATCAGCGCCGTGTTGTAGGGACGCTGTTCGCCGATCACCACCACGGTGCCCGCGAGCGGGCAGTTCTCGGTGATGGTGTTCTCGATATTGGCCGGGGACATATTCTTTCCGGCCGCGTTGATGATGAGTTCCTTCTTGCGGTCGACGATCGACAGGTAGCCGTCGGCGTCTATCGAGCCGATATCGCCGGTGTGCAGCCAGCCGTCGGCGTCGACGGTTTCCGCGGTCCTTTCCGGATCGTTGCGGTAGCCGCGCATGACCATCTTGCCGCGGACGAGCACCTCGCCGTCGTCGCCGAGTTTCACCTCGGCCCCGGGCAGCGGCGTGCCGACCGTGCCGATCTTGATGCGATCCGGACCGTTGAGCGTTGCGCCCGCAGTGCATTCGGTCATGCCGTACCCCTCACATAACGGCAGACCGAGCGCCAGGTAGAACTCGTGCACGTCGGGCGGTATGGCCACCGAACCGGTGACCGCGGCGCGGACCTGATCCAGGCCCAGACCGGTGCGAATCGATCCGAGCACCAAGCGATCGGCTATGGCGTACTGGAGTTTCTGTGGCAGACCGAGTGCGCGGCCATCCGAGGCGGCCCTGGCGCGAGCGCGGCCGGTGCGCACCGCCCAGTGGACCAGGGAGCGCTTGACCGCACTCGGTTGCGCGGCGAAATGCTCCTCCAGCGCGCCCTTCACCTTCACCCAGATCCGAGGTACGCCGAGGAAGACGGTCGGATGCACCTCGCCCAGCGCCTCGGCGACCAGCTTCAGATCGGCGACGGTGGTGATCTCGCCGCCCTCCAGCATGGTGAGATAGTGCGCGAACCAACGGTTGGCGGCGTGTGCGTCCGGCAGATACGAGATGACCCGGTCGTGGCCGCTGCCACCACCGAATGTCTCGATGACGCGGGCGTTTTCGATAAAGTTGGTGTGGGTGAGTTCGACACCCTTCGGCGGGCCGGTGGTGCCGGAGGTGTAGACGATGGTCAGCAGATCCTCGGGTTTCACACTGCGCCAAGTGGTTTCGAAATCGAAGTCTGGCACCTCGGCCGCCTCGACGGTGGACAGCGCTATCGTGCCCGCCGGTGCCTCGTCGACGCAGATCACATGCTCGACGTGATTGCCCTGGGCCGCCGCCTTTTTCACGGCCTCGAGGATCCGCGGCGCGAACTGGCGTTCGCAGATGACGATCTTATTGCCTGCATTGCCGAACTGGTACGCGAGCAAGTCGACGGGATTGGTGTTGTACACCGAGAACGGGGTCGCGCCCGCATGCAGGACGGCCGTATCGCAGAGGTGGAATTCGGGACGGTTGGTCATCATCAACGCCACCGTGTCCGCGGGCCGCACACCGAGCGCGGCCAGCCCGCACGCGATGGTGCGGACCCGTTCGGCGTACTCACCCCAGGTGATCGTCACCGCGGCGCCCATGGTGCGCAGCGCGACCACATCCGGATACTTCGCGGCATTCGCCTGGAAAGCCGCACACAGCGTGTCCGGACGGGTAAGGCCCGCCGGACCTGTCGATGAAACCAAGACCCAACCTTCTGCTCAATGGGGTCGAGGCCACGCCGTCGCGCAGGTGACCTCGGCGTCAGCTATCAGCACAATGCATCGACAAGCCATGGCGCTAGCGGCAAACACGCAGACTGTCACACCCCGCTTTGTGCATGTGACCAAGTCTTTCCGATCTGTGGGGGCGGGTATGCCCTGGACTTGATCGCCTCGTCAGGCGCAGGCTGATATGTGGGGGAGTTGTGGGGTCGCCAGAGTTGCTGCGGCGTTGGGGGCCAGGCAGTTTCGGCCCGCGCTGCCCGGGCGGTCGCCGCCGAAGTCGGGGACCGATACGGGGGAGAGTGCCGCTCGGTCGGCAGAATGGCGAAGCGATCGAGCTTTGTCCGGGTGCCCGGGTTGGGTGCAGACACGCCATCTCGGTCCGTTTCTCGGTCGGATTCGGGTCCGCCGCCGATGCCGAAGTCGTATCGTGAGACTCGGCGAGCAGGACCTGCCGTGACCCCGTGAACGGGTCCGGTCGTCAGGGAACGGTCGCCTCGCCATCCGCGGAGAAAACCTGCGCCCCGAGAGCGAGGAGCGAGCCGTGCTGGAAGAGCGAGCAGCCTTGACTGCTACCACCGAGGGAGTGCTGGAGTACATCTGCGCCGAAGACGTCGAATACGTCGATATTCGATTCTGTGACGTTCCCGGTGTGCAGCAACATTTTTCGATTCCGGCCGTCGCGTTCGGAGCGGATCTGGTCGATAACGGGATCGCGTTCGACGGTTCGTCGGTGCGCGGCTTCCAGTCGATCCACGAGTCGGATATGTTGCTGCTGCCGGATCTGCGCACTGCGCAATTGGATCCGTTCCGCGCCGCGAAGTCATTGAATCTGAACTGCTTCGTCCACGATCCGCACACGCACGAGGCCTATAGCCGCGATCCGCGCAATATCGCGCGCAAGGCCGAGGAGTATCTGAAGAGCACCGGCATTGCCGATACCGCCTATTTCGGCCCGGAAGCAGAGTTCTACATCTTCGATGCCGTGCGCTACGACACGAAGATGAACGGCGCCTTCTACGAGGTGGATTCGGCCTCCGCCGACTGGAATACCGGTGCCAAATACAATCCGGACGGCTCCATCAACCGCGGCTACAAGGTGCGCGCGAAGGGCGGCTATTTCCCGGTGGCCCCGTACGACGCCGATGTCGACGTGCGCGACCGGATGTGCACCAACCTGCAGAACGCGGGCTTCGAATTGGAGAAGGGCCACCACGAGGTCGGCACCGCGGGCCAGGCCGAGATCAACTACAAATTCAATACCTTACTGGCCGCCGCCGACGATCTGCAGCTCTACAAATACATCATCAAGAACACCGCATGGGCCGAGGGCAAGACCGTCACCTTCATGCCCAAACCGCTGTTCGGCGACAACGGTTCCGGTATGCATGTGCACCAATCCCTGTGGCTGAACGGAACACCGCTGTTCTACGACGAAGCGGGTTATGCGGGCCTGTCCGATCTGGCCCGGCACTATATCGGCGGACTGCTGCGCCATGCGTCGTCGTTGCTCGCGTTCACCAACCCGACCGTGAACTCGTACAAGCGTCTGGTTCCCGGCTTCGAGGCCCCGGTCAATCTCGTCTACAGCCAGCGCAATCGCTCAGCGGCGGTCCGTATTCCGGTCACCGGCGCCAACCCGAAGGCCAAGCGCCTCGAGTTCCGCTGCCCGGACTCCTCTGGCAATCCCTATCTGTCCTTCGCCGCCATGATGATGGCCGGTCTGGACGGCATTCGCCGCAAGATCGAACCCGCGGCGCCGATCGATAAAGATCTGTACGAACTGACCCCCGAAGAGAGCATCGAGGTCACCCAAACCCCGCCCAGCCTCGACAGCGTGATCGATAGCTTGGAAGCCGATAACGAGTATCTGACCGAAGGCAACGTCTTCACCGATGATCTTCTCGAAACCTGGATCCGCCTCAAGCGCGACACCGAGATCTCCGAAATCAACATTCGGCCCCATCCGTACGAATTCGAACTCTATTTCGACGTATAAGGCCGCGCCGAATCAGGCGACGGTGTGCGACATCTGGTCCGGGTGATCGGTCGATATGCCAGCTGATGATGCGGTGCGGGTGGATGCGGATAGTCGAATCCGCCTCAGTCGATATGCAGTTCGCCATTGATGGTGGTGAAGGCGGTCGGGGTGAGGCCGAACATGGCGCGGAAGGTGTCGCTGAAATGCGAAGGGGAGGCGAAGCCGGCATCGACGGCTGCTCGGGTGAGGTCGTGGCCTGCGGTATAGGCCTCGGCAACGCGCAGCATGCGCGCCCATTGTACGTAACGGCGGAAGCTGGTGCCGGTCTGATCGGCAAAGGTGCGCAGGAAGTAGGAGGTGGATAGTCCTGCGGCGCTTGCCTTTTCGGCAGCGCGCTGTTGTTGGGTCGGGTCCGCGCGGATGGCCGATGCGATGGCGGTGATGCGGGGATCGCGGATGGTGGGGACCGGGATGCTGGCAAGGTCGAGGAGACGGTCGATATCCGGTGCCGGATCGGCACACAGCTCGATCAGTTCGGCCTCGTGCCGGTGGTCGATGCTGTAGCCGTTGACGGTGCGCCGCATGCCACCGAGGCAGCGGGCCATGCTGGCCGAGGTCGGGTCGAAGAAGCAGAAGAGTTTGGGGACGTCTGTGTCCAGGACGTGATGGGTGACGCGGGCGCGAAAGAGGAAGCTGCGGGTGGTGATATCCGGGGCGTCCGCGACGCGGACACGGAACGGGCCGTCCAGGCCGACCCCGAGACTGGCGATCGCGGTGGAGTGCGCGCCGAGGGCCATCCCGGGTCCGATATAGATCGCGTGTCCGAGCCGCAGCCACAGCCGCGCCGGTGTGACCGCCGTGTCGAGAGCGCACGTTTCTGGAAGTGCCGACCGCGCCATGTCCGCGACGATACCGAAAGACGCAGGACAGACGGGAGATCAGGGATGAAGCTGGACAGGGAAGCGGAGTCGACCTTCGAGTTGCGGGAGGTGACGGTCGACGGTGCGCGGCTGCGTTATGTCGATATCGGGCAGGGTGATCCGCTGGTGCTGCTGCACGGATGGCCGCAGAGCCATGCCGCGTGGCGGCACCAGATCGGGCCACTCGCGTTATCGCGTCGGGTCATCGCGCCGGACTGGCTCGGGTGGGGTGCTTCCGACCGCGATGAGGCACTGAGTTGTGACTACGACACCGAGGTCGAGCGGATCGGCCGCATGCTCGATGCTCTCGGCCTGCAGCGCGTCGACCTCGCCTGTCACGACTACGGCGGCTTCCTCGGGTTGGGTTTTCTGCAGCGTCATCCGCAACGGGTGCGCCGGTTCGCGATCCTGAATTCGCGGGCGCAGGGCACCTTCACGCTGCCGTATTACGTGCTGTTCGGACTACTGACGGCGCTGGCGCACAGCGCACTGCTGCGCCCGCTGCTCACCGCGAGACCGATCCGCTGGATGCACCGCGTCGGCCTCGCACCGTACGTGCGCAACGGGTCCTTCGATACCGTCGAACTGCGGCGCTACCTCGCCTTCCTGGACATTTCGGCGGGCCGCCGCTGGTATGCCCACTTCTGGTCCGGCTACCGGGTCCAGGTCCGGCCGGAACTGGCCGCCGGACTCGGCGCGATCGACTGCCCGACGACCGTGATCTGGGGCGACCGCGACCCGGCCATCCCCTTGCGCACTGCCGAGGAGCTCGCCGACCGCATCCCGTACGCCACCCTCATCCGTATCGAGGGCAGCCATTTCATCATGGAAGAACGTCCCGACGAGGTCACCGAGGCACTCCGAGCCTGGCTGCTCCGCCCGGCTACCTAGTGGGAACAGGATCGACGGTTTCGAGGGGGTACGGCGGGGTGCCGATCCCGACGATGCGGACATTGCCCCAGGGGTCGCGCTCTTGGAGGCGGCCCGCGGTGGGTGGCCCGCCGGGCAGGGTGAGAAATACTTCGGCGCGGCCCGGGTCGGGCAGTTCGCCGCCGTCGCCCGGGGCGAGGCGTCCGTACCAGTGGTAGTGGCCGTCGATCGGGTCGCAGTGTCCGCTGAGGGTGACTTCTACCGGAACCTCCGCGCCAGGGGCGTCCAGCAGCGCAGGACCCGAATACTCATATGCCGGTTCACGATCCGCTGGGACGGTGAGGTCGTAGTGTCCGGGGTCAGGTCTGCGCAGGGCGCGCCGGGCGCCAGAATTCCACATGGTCCCAGCATGTTTCGACGGCAGACGGCGATTGAACTCGTGCTGCGTCGCGGCGCGGACCTCGATCCGGGTATTCGAGGTCCTGCGCATCAGGTCGAGGCATCGGCGGATGTAGCGAGCCTGCGCCTCGATCATGAAGGCGATGGACCGTTTTCCACCACCGGAATTCGGACCCATGATGAGGAACAGGTTCGGGAAGCCGTGCACGGCGACACCGAGGAACCCTGCCATCCCGTCACGCCAGGCCTGCTGGAGCGTGAGCCCGTTCGCACCGACGATGTGCTGGTCGAAGTGAAAACTGCCGCCCCGGAACATATCCGGGCCTGGGAAGTCGGGCACGCTGGGCTCGTGTAACGATCCGGGAGCCAGCACCACGGCGCGTGGCTGGAAAAGCCGCCCGTCCGTCGTGCGCACATGCCATCGGTCGGTCTCGTCGTCGAAGTCGAATGCGACAGCATCCGAGTGCGGCCGAATATGCCCGCGAATATCGAACTTGTCCACGGTTCCGCGCAGGTGATCCGGTATCTCCGGCCCATCGGCCTGCTCCAGCACCACGAAGTCGTCGAAACCGGCCTTGCGCAATTCGATGGCCATGCCGATACCGCCGAAACCAGCACCGACAATGGCGATTTCGGGTTCGGTCACGAGTAGAGCCCCCGCCAGCGCCAGATTCGCTTACCGATCGGACCGATCAGCCCCTGCTTGTCCAGGAACGCACCGAGATTGGCGGCGCCGGTGCCGAGTGCCTTCTTGGCGTACGGGTTGTTCGCCGCGATCCGCCGGGCCGCGCGCCCGTCCAGTCCGGCGCGATCGTACATGTGCCGATTGGTCATCAGGTAGACGAACAGCGGTGCGGCCACCGCGACACATAAACGGGTGTAGGCCAATTCGGCCCGCGATATGGTCGGCACCCGGCGAGCGAGCGCATCGCGCGCGAATCCGATATGGCGCGCCTCCTCGGTGACGTGGATGCGCATGGCCCGAGATACCAAGGGCTGCAGCTGCGGATCGTCGAGGGTGCGTCGCTGCAACGCGTCGAAAATCTCCTCACCGACCAGCGCGCCCACCCAGGTCATCGACCCGCGCAAGAACAGCGGCAGCGCCCCGATCGCCAGCCGACCCGGCAGCCGCGGCCAGTACGGGCGTGCCTCGATCCGGTCGATCAGCTTGCCGAACATCACCATATGCCGGCACTCGTCGCCCATTTCGGTGAGCGTGTAATGCGAACGCCGGGTGGTCGGATCGTCGCGCAGCAGTTCCCGCAGCAGCAGGCGGTTGAGCAGGTTCTCGAACCAAATGCCGACGGACAGTACGTTGGCCAGCTCCTGACGCGACAGTTCCCGGCGCTCCTGGGGGCTCATCGACTCCCACAGTTCGGTGCCGTACAGCGAGACGATCTCCGGCGGCAGGAACAGTTTGTCCGGATCCAGCGGCGCGTCCCAGTCCATATCGACGGCAGGCTCATAGGACTTCTTCACCGAACCGGTCAGCAGCCGCTGCGCGAAGGATTCCTGCGGGATGACTGCGGCCTCGTTGCCCATGTCAGCTCCAACTCTCGAATACCTGATACAAGCTGTTACAGTCAGGTTAGTGAGACGGTCTGTCACAGTCAATAGTGCTGCGGGTATCGTGATTCTGTGACCACGACCGGCGGAAAGCGCGAACCCGCGGGGGCAGACGGCCGCAGAACTCGCTGGAATGGCCACAAGGCCCGTCGGCGTGCCGATGTCATCGATGCGGCGATCACGGTGATCGAAGAGCAGGGCGTCGAGGTCTCGGTGCAGGCAATCGCGGATCGACTGCAGTTGCCGCGGCCGGTGGTGTACCGGCATTTCGGCGGGCGCGCCGATCTCGACGAGCAGATCCGTCGGGAGATCCTGAATTCGCTGTTGACCACGCTGATGCCGACTCTGCAACCCGACGGCACGTTGCGTGATGCGGTGCGAGGCGCGGTCGGAACTTATGTCGGTTGGGTGGAGCGTCATCCGAATCTGCACCGATTCCTGGGTGATGGCGCACCGCAAGGGGATTCGTCACAGGCGCTGACCGGCGCGCGTGATCGCATCGGCGGCAGACTTGCCGACCTGTTCGCGATATCGTTGGCGCGCTTCGGTATCGACCCGAACCGCGCCCGTCCGATGGCCTTCGGCACTATCGGTTTCGTGGACGGCTTCGTGAACAACTGGCGCTCCGACGCCGCGACCACGCTGACCTCCGATCAGGTCGAAGGCATTCTGACCGAATCGGTGCTCGCCCTATTCGAAGGCAACGCGCGCAGCCTCGGCGTTCCGCTCGCACGGGACACGATCGTGGGCGATCTGCTGAACCGGGCCGAACCCGTGCGGGTGCAATAGCGACGCGTTGTCGGCTCCCGAACCCCGGATGTCTACGACGTGCACGACAACGACCATCACGGTAGGGTCGCCGTGCTCTGCCCGCGATCAACTGATTGCGGACGGCGACGGCGCCGTTGCACTGACGAGGAGGACGACCATGCGTCAGAGGGGTAGCCGCCGGGCCGGGGACCATGCGGTGGTCCTCGGTGGCGGGATGGCTGGTCTGTTCGCGGCACGGATCCTGGCCGATCATTATGCGGCCGTTACCATCGTCGAGCGAGATCGGTTGACCGCCGACGGAACCAAACGCCGGGGAACCCCACAAGCGCGACATTCTCATGGTTTGCTGATGCGCGCCGCGGACATCGCCGAGTCGCGGTTTCCCGGCCTGACCAACGAGCTGATCACCGATGGGGCAAAGACCGTCAGCGCATTCGACGACTTCCGAGCGATCTTCTTCGGAAACGTCCTGCATCGCGCTGCCCTGGGTAGAAGTTCGGTCGTCGCCAGTCGAACCTTTCTGGAGTCGCACGTGCGCGCCCGCGTATCCGCACTGCCGAATGTGACGGTATGTGACGACGCTGTCGTTGCCGGCTTGGTCGCATCCGATAGCGGCGTCGGTGGCGTGCGGGTGATGCGACGCGAGACCAACGGAGAACCCGAGCCGATCCATGCCGATCTGGTGGTCGACGCGATGGGCCGGGGCACCCGAGTCGGTGCCTGGCTCGAATCGCTCGGCTACCCACGGCCACGCGAAGACGCGGTTCCCGTCGATATCGGCTATGCCACGTGCCATTTCCGCCTGCCGCTGGACGCCGTCGGCGGCGATCGGATCGTCTTGGTCGGACCGATGCCCAGTCGCCCGCGCGGGTTCGGGTTCGCGGCGCAGGAGGGGGACACGTGGGTGCTGTCGACGTTCGGCGTCGGGAAGGACAATCACCCGCCGACGAGCCCCGATGCGCTGCTGGACTTCGCCGCGGAGTTCGCACCCGACGATGTCGCTGCCGTCCTTCGCCGCGCGACTCCCATCGACGAGGTAGCGACCTACCGGTTCAAGACGGCGGTATGGCGCCGATACGAACTACTGGATCGTGTTCCCAGCGGAATACTGTCGATCGGCGACGCGGTGTGTTGTTTCAACCCCATCTATGGCAGCGGAATGACCGTTGCGGCGATCGCCGCGGACCTGCTCGATGAGGTACTGCACAAGGGAGACAAGGATCTGCCACGCCGTTACTATCGCCGCGTGGGCCGCATGCTGCGCACCCCGTGGTGGCTGACAAAGGTCAGCGACATCACGATGCCACCGGTCGCGATCGGCTCGCCGGGGGTGAAATCGCTCGCCCATTCCGGCTTGAACATGATGTTTCGAGCTGCGGCGACCGACCCGGTTGCCGCCGCGGCGTTCCTGGATGTGCTGAACATGACCAAATCCCCAGTGCGCATGTTGGAGCCACGTGTTGCCGCCGCGACGGTCGGGCTGGGGCGCATTCGAGCGCGCCGGTCGTAGCCGAACCCCCGTGCAACATCTCGTGCGACGACGTCCGAGAGCCGGTGCCGCGCGGCCGGACTCCGCCCGGGGTGCTCGAGCCCGTTGTCACCGCATCAGCCACCCCGCGCAGCGACGGGTGAGGAACGGCATCACGACCCACACCATGGCCGCGACGGCGATCGGAACGATGATCGCCAGCCGTAGTGGCGGTGCCAGCGATTCGAGTAAGGGGGCGGTAGCCGTCACCAGAATGGTGATCAGCGGATAGATACCGATCACCGTCAGCAGCCACAGCTTCCATTTGACCGGACCCGCGGAATGCGTAGCAGGTCCGTGATTTTCGTCGGCCCGCTGCTGAATCATCGAGTGGCCGCCAGGATTTCGCCGACCAGCCGAACCGCCTCGGGCAGTTCGATGTGATCATCGGGGTAGTTGCCCAGGTGGCTGCCGGTCGCGGTCAGCACCGCGGTGGCCCCCAATTCGCGGACCAGCAGTCCGACATGTTCGACCGGATCGGGGACATTGACCGGATCGTCGGCGGCCGCCAACACCCGGAACGTGCGCGCCGCGCCGCGGATGCGCGCCCAGTTGAACGGTTCGTCGAAGAATTCGGCCAGCAGGTCGTAGCCGACCTCATGCGCGGCGGTGGATACCAGGAGCACCCCCACGAATTGCCCGGCCGCTGCGACATCGTGTTGTTCGAGCATTCGCAGCACATTGACGCCGCCGATGCTGTGGCCGACCAGTACGGTATCGCTCGCCGGACCCGCCGCTGCCGCCGCCTCGGCGAAGGCCTTGCGCCACGAATCCAGCCGGGGCGCTTCGGGTTCGGGCAGATTCGGGATCGTTATCGTATGCCCCTGCGCGGACAGTTCCGCCGCGAAGTAGGGGAACCACACGCTGTCGCTGCGAGCTTCGAGGCCGTGGTTCACCACGATCGCACTCATTGTCACTCAACTCCTAAATCGAAACGCACCGTAGCGTTTTGAAAAACGATACACTGACCGGCATGGCCGAGGGAAGTGATGCGGGCGACAGTGCGGCGCCGCGCACCGGCGGGCGGATTCGGAGCCGGTCCGCGCGCGATGCGGTGCTGCGGGCGACGGCCGAGTTGCTCGAGGAGCAGGGCTTCGGCAAGGTGACGATCGAAGGTGTCGCGGCCCGATCCGGCGTTGCCAAGAGCACGATCTACCGCTGGTGGAAGTCGAAGGCGACGCTGGTGATGGATGCGCAAGGCATGGTGGTCACTGCGCGTATGCCGGACCCGGACACCGGATCGGCCGAGCGGGACCTGACCGTGTTCCTGGAGGCGCTGTACCGAGTCGTCGAATATCCGTTGCGGGTCAAGGCTTTACGCGGGTTGATGGCGGAGGCCCAGTTGGACCCGGACTTCGCCGGTCCGTTCCGGGACTGGGTGCAGACTCGACGAGATGTCGTGGTGCGGATACTGAATCGTGGTGTGATGTGTGGTGAGCTCGCGGCCGACCTCGACGTGGAGTACGCGACCGATCTGATCTTCGGGCCGTTCTGGTACCGCCTGCTCGTCGAACACGCGACGCTGCGGCCGGAGAATGCGGTCACCGATATCGCCAGACTGTTCAGCGGATTTCGCGCGCCCCGGTAGTCACGCGCGATGGAATTCCATTGCGAGGCAGAGCAATTCGGCCATATGGTCACCGTCGGTTCGGGACAGACGCATCGCTTCGTCGGGCGCGAACGTGCGGACCTCGAGAATGTTCTCCGCATCGTCGGGATTGGTCGGCGCGCAATCCAGCACCACATCCGCAGTACACCAGAGCCATGCCTTGTGCGGGTGCGGCTGCCAAGGATGGTGCGGCGCAAGGCGATCGGTGGTCGTGTGGTGGGCCCCGATCGGGCGCATCGGCCCGATCGGGCGGGCACCGGCCTCCTCCATGAGCTCGCGGCGCACGCAGTCGTCGATCGTTTCGCCTGCTTCCCGGGTGCCGCCCGGCACGATCCAGATATCGCGGTCGTCGCGGCACAATACGATCTCGGTCCCGACAAAGCAGATGACGTGGATATTGGTGACGAGTTCGTCGGGCGGCAGATCGGTGGAGAATCGGACGTCCAGACCACCCCATTCCCAGCGGGTGGGCGTGTGCAGCAACGGATATCGGTCGGCGAGCGTCATACCCTCGACGCTAGTCCGCTCACTCGGTCCCCGACTTGCCGATCTGGAAGTGGATGTGGTCGACCGACCTGGTGTCGGGATGGTCGGGATGCAGGATGAAACTCGGATCGCCGATGGTGGAGATGGCGCACGCGGGATCGGGACTGTCGGAGTAGTCCTGCCATTCGCTGGCCGCGAAATCGTAGACGCTGCGGAAGAAGTCGGCGACGAACAGGTCGCCGTCCGGGTCGCCGAGCGGACTCGCATCGGGTTCGTCGAGTCGATACCGCACCTGGGTGCCGCCCGGCCAGATGCCGCTGGGTGTCAGCGCGGTCTCGACGGTGCCCCAGTGCGTCGCCACGGTGATCCTGCGTGACACATCGCCGACCGGCATGATGACCCCGGCGAAATCCACGGCGCGGCCCTGGCCGTGGCAGTCGACGCGCGGGGTGCGGTCCGGATGCGTTTCGTCGCCGTCCATCCCGACCACCAGCAGCTCGGTGACGCCGAAGTTGGCGGCCAGGAATCGGCAGAATCGTACCAGCGCCAACGCATTTCGCGGGTCCAGGTGCTTCGGAGTCGCCGGGGCGTTGCCGCTACGCATGATCACTCCGGCGAGACTGCCGGGTTGCCGTCGGCCGGTGTGTGGGTCGAATCCGGCGAATCCGACCATGGCCGGTGATCCGGGCCCATCGAAGAGGATCAGGTCCTCGCTCGCGAGTCGTTCGAGCTCCGCGAATGCGTGGTCCTTACTCATTGCTCGGGCCGGCTCCGACACGACGCACCTCCGATACAACTGACATCGATACGCCGACCCAGTTCGGTGACGTCGGGTAAGAATCCGGCACCCGCACGCAAAGAACACGAGTAGTCGAATACTCGTGTTCTTTGCGTCTCCCGCACCGCCGTGTGCGGCCGCCGCTACTCGGATTTCGGACGCTCCGGATGCGGCGATGCACATCAGCGCGACCAGGTGGCGGCGTCGACTCGGTGTTCGCGGGCCAGCGCCCGATAGCTGAGATTCCACATCCACTCGACCGGACCGCGCTCGAACCGGCGCAACCACAGGTGCGCGGCGGTCATGATGATCAGCGCGACCGCCAGGTAGACACCCACCGTGAACGGAACCCTGGCGTCGCGGGACACGTGCGCGGCGAGTCCGAAACCCCACCCATAGCACAAGATCGAAGCGACGAGATTCTGCAGGATGTAGCAGCTCAACGCGGTGCGGCCGACCTCGGTGAGCCGTCTGCCGACGAATCCGACGCGCGGGCGGCGCAGGTAGAACTCCGCCACCAGTGCGAGCAGACCGAACGCAACGAACGGGGCCGTACCGTATCTGGTCAGCAACAACAGATCGCCGCCACCGAGCACACCGACCGCCAGATCGATCGGCGCGGCAACCACGAATCCGATGATCATGAGTCGTCGGCGAATATGTGCGCCCTCCGGCCGGAACACTCCGGCCCGGAACAACTGCGCACCGGCGAGGAACAGCGCGATCGACATCGGGAAGACGAAGATCGGCTCGAAACGGAACATGCCCGCATGCTGCAGCCGGAACAGCACCAGATCCCAGAACGATCCGTCCGCGTAGGGGTTCGGGTCGAGCGCTTCGCGTGGCGTCGAATCCTGTTGGTTCGCAAAGGTCATCGCGATCCCGATGAGGGTGAGCATCGCGATATGGCTGCCCGCCGCGATGATCAGCCAACGACGTTGCGCGCGTTGACTTGTCGCGAGGATGAAGGCCACGACCAGCCCGGTGACCGCGTACCCCATGAGCACATCGAATTCGGCGACGAAGACGAAATTCAACACACCGTCGAGGAACAGCAGTCCGGCCCGCCATGGGTAACTACCGGGCCACCGCCGTCCGCCGCGTGCCGCGGATCCCTGCTGGATGGCCAGGCCGATGCCGAACATGATGGTGAGCAGTCCGAGGAATTTGCCCTGTGTCAGTTGCTGCAGCACCCGCTCGACCCATATCCAGCCGGTCGCGGAACTGTTCAGTTCGTCGAGATATCCGACGAGGCCCTCGGCATTGGTGAGAATCCAGATATTGGTGCCCAGTGTGCCGAGTATCGCGATACCGCGCAGCACGTCCAGGGCCGCCAAGCGCGCGGAGGCCGTCGGTGCGGGGGTGATCGGCTGGTCCGGCTTGCGGCCGCACCCCGTGATTTCGGCGATCGAATCGGTCATGTTCCGAATATCCCGGCCGCTCCGGCCTGCACGTATCCTCCGGAAGTACCACCCACGGTATGACATTGAGGTCCACCGTGATCGCCGATGCCGCCGGTCCCGGCAGGCGGGAGCCGCGCGTCGCCTAGGCTCGACGGTATGCAGCGCATCATCGGTATCGAGGTCGAATACGGCATCTCCACCCCCACCGAGCCGTCGGCCAACCCGATCCTTACCTCCACCCAAGCGGTTCTCGCCTATGCCGCAGCGGAGGGTGTGCCGCGCGCGAAGCGCACGCGCTGGGATTACGAGGTGGAGTCGCCGCTACGTGATGCGCGCGGATTCGACCTGAGTCGCATGAACGGTCCGGCCCCGGTAATCGACGCCGACGAGGTCGGGGCGGCCAATATGATCCTTACCAACGGCGCCCGGCTCTACGTCGACCATGCCCACCCGGAGTACTCCGCACCCGAGGTCACCGACCCGCTGGACGCGGTCATCTGGGACAAAGCGGGCGAACGTGTCATGGAGGCGGCGGCGCGGCACGCCTCCAGCGTTCCCGGCGCGCCGCGGCTGCAGCTGTACAAGAACAATGTCGACGGCAAGGGCGCCTCCTACGGCACCCACGAGAACTACCTGATGAGCCGCGACACCCCGTTCAACCAGATCATCGTCGGGCTCACGCCGTTCTTCGTCTCGCGTCAGGTGATCTGCGGCTCCGGCCGGGTCGGTATCGGCCAGTCCGGTGATCACGCCGGATTCCAGCTGTCCCAGCGTGCCGACTACATCGAGGTCGAGGTCGGCCTGGAGACCACCCTCAAGCGCGGCATCATCAACACCCGCGACGAACCACACGCCGACGCGGACAAATAT
This sequence comes from Nocardia sp. CA-107356, assembly GCF_050946365.1. Lineage (NCBI taxonomy): Bacteria > Bacillati > Actinomycetota > Actinomycetes > Mycobacteriales > Nocardiaceae > Nocardia > Nocardia sp. CA-107356. The sequence goes on from NZ_CP191992.1 coordinate 4,343,134, forward strand.
CGCCGACTGCACGTCATCATCGGCGATGCCAACCTCGCCGAAATGTCGACCTACCTCAAGGTCGGCACCACCGCGCTGGTGCTCGACCTGATCGAAGCGGGCGAGGATCTGTCGGATCTGCAGCTGGCCCGCCCGGTCACCGCGGTACACCAGATCAGCCACGATCCGACACTGCGCGCGACGGTGGCGCTCACCGACGGCCGCGAACTCACCGGACTCGCGTTGCAGCGCATCTACCTGGACCGGGTGGAGAAGTTCGTGGCACGCAGCGGTAACGACGACGAGCGCGTCAAGGACGTCCTGGAGAACTGGGCCATGGTGCTCGACCTGCTCGAACGCGATCCGATGGAATGCGCCAACCTGCTCGACTGGCCCGCCAAACTGCGCCTGCTCGAGGGTATGCGCAAGCGTGAGGGCCTGAGCTGGGCCGCGCCCAAGCTGCACCTGATGGACCTGCAGTACTCCGATGTGCGCCTGGACAAGGGGCTCTACAACCGCCTGGTGGCGCGCGGTTCGATGAAGCGCCTGATCAACGAGCAGCAGGTCCTCGACGCGATGACCAAACCGCCGACCGACACCCGCGCCTACTTCCGCGGCGAATGTCTGCGTCGATTCGGTGCCGATATCGCAGCGGCCAGCTGGGATTCTGTGATCTTCGACCTGGGCGGCGATTCTTTGGTGCGCATCCCCACCCTGGAACCACGCCGTGGCACCAAGGCCCACGTCGGCAAGCTGCTCGACGGTGTGAATACCGCAGCCGAGTTGGTCGAACAGCTGACCACCTAGTTCAGATCGGGTGAATACGCCCAGGTAGCAACGATTATCGCGAACGCGCGCACCACGGAGCGAGTCTTACGAGCGAGGAGTTCGCGGCCCGTCTCGCGTCCGAGTCGTCGAAGTGCATGCGCCGCAGGCGCGAGTCTCGACCACTGGGCCGGCGTACACCCAGTGCCGAACGACCCGCACATCAGCGACCACTCCCAGTCGCGAGTCTCGGCCACCGTGCGGGTGTACATCTGGTGCCGATCGTTCCCGCACCTCTGTGCCCCCGACGGAGCGAGTCTTACGAGCGACCCGTTCGCGGCCCGTCTCGCGTCCGAGTCGTCGAAGCGCATGCGACGCAGTCGCGAGTCTCGACGGCTCGGACGCGAGACCAAGGGGGCCGCGAACCCGCCGCGCCGAAGGCGCGGCCAACAACACAGAACACGCCGCGCCCCGCGCGGCCGATAACAGAGCACGTTGTCAGGGTGGCTGGGTAGTGTTGAGATACGGGCACGGACATTGCTCATGATCAGGGTCGTGCTCAGAATGGAGCCCTGGTCATGATGAGGACAGAGGAGGTCGGCTGCCATGGCACAAGAGCAGACCAAACGCGCCGGGGGCGGCGACGAGGACGAGGGCCCGGAGGGCGTTGACGCCGCCGGTCAGGAGCGCCGCGAGAAATTGGCGGAGGACACCGACGACCTGCTCGACGAGATCGATGATGTGCTCGAGGAGAACGCGGAAGACTTCGTTCGCGCGTATGTGCAGAAGGGTGGCCAGTGACAGCAGGTGACCCCTTGCGTCTCCACCCGGGGCACGCCCTCTCGTCATTCACCGAGCACCTGCGAATGCACGCTCCGGAGCTGTTGCCAGGCAACCGATTCGGCGCGATCGACGGTGCCACCGGAGTTTCCGGTGGCACCGTCGCGAAGGATCTGGCTCCGCACGGAACCACCATCGTGGCGGTCTCGTACCGCGGCGGTGTGCTGATCGCCGGTGACCGGCGGGCCACCCAGGGAAACCTGTTGGCCAGCAGGGATATCGAGAAGGTGTACATCACCGACACCTACTCGGCGGCCGGTATCGCGGGCACCGCGGGTATGGCCATCGAAATGGTGCGGTTGTTCGCGGTGGAGCTGGAGTACTACGAGAAGATCGAGGGCGTCTCGCTGACCTTCGACGGCAAGGCCAACAAGCTGTCGAAGATGGTGCGCGACAACCTCCCTGCCGCACTACAGGGTCTGGCGGTGGTTCCGGTGCTGGTCGGCTACGACCAGCACGCCACCGATCCGGACAAGGCAGGTCGCATCGTGTCCTACGACGTGGTCGGTGGGCGCAGCGAGGAGCGGTTCGGTTACACCGCGGTCGGCTCGGGTTCGATGTTCGCGAAGTCATCGTTGAAGAAGCTGTACGCCAAGGGAATCGATGAGGACCGCGCGTTGCGGATCGCCGTCGAATCGCTTTTCGACGCGGCCGACGACGACACCGCCACGGGCGGACCGGATCTGGTGCGCGGCATCTACCCGACGGCGATCGTGATCAATGATGAGGGCGCCGATGAGGTGACCGAATCGCGGTTGGAGGAGATCACGCGGGCGATCGTCGCCGATCGCGAGGCCGCGGAAGAGGGGAGTGCCTCAGCATGACACTGCCGTACTACGCGTCGGCCGAACAGATCATGCGCGATAAGACCGAACTCGCGCGCAAGGGTATCGCCCGCGGTCGCAGTGTGATCGTGCTGACCTACGACAAGGGTGTGCTGTTCGTCGCGGAGAATCCGTCGGCGACGCTGCACAAGGTGAGCGAGCTCTACGACCGCGTCGGGTTCGCGGCCGTCGGCAAGTACAACGAGTTCGAGGCGCTGCGCCGCGGCGGCATCCTGCAGGCGGACCTGAAGGGCTACCAGTACGACCGGCGTGATGTCACCGGTCGCGGACTGGCCAATGCCTACGCGCAGACCCTCGGCACGATCTTCACCGATCAGCTCAAGCCGTACGAGGTCGAGATCTGCGTGGCCGAGGTGGGCTATCCGGAGCAGTCGCCGGAGTCGGTGCTCTACCGGATCACCTTCGACGGTTCGATCGTGGACGAGCGCGAATACGTGGTGATGGGCGGCACGACCGAGCCGATCCTGACCGCGTTGAAGGCGTCCTACAAACCCGGCCTCGATTTGGCCAGCGCCGTCGCGGTGGCGGTGAAGGCGCTGCAGGCCGGATTGCCCGAGGGCGCCGCGGACAAGGACAAACGCGTTCTCGGAGTCGGCTCGCTCGAGGTCGCCACCCTGGAGCAGGCACGGCCGCGGCGGGCGTTCCGGCGGGTTGCCGGTACAACCTTGGAGCAGCTGCTGACCGGCGGTAAGTCCGGGAGTAGGAGCAAAGCTGCGGCCGCTACGGCTGCCGCAGAGGCCGAGGGGAAGGACGCTCCGAAAGCGGAGTGAACGACGCTCTCAGGAGGCCCCCGCCGGTTCCGAAATGGAATCGCGGGGGCCTCGTCTCGGCTGGTGGATCGCCGCCCCTGCCTCGACCATTACGGAGCTCGCCTCATGAGCGACGTTCGCGGCCCCGTTGCATGTCCCAATGGTCGAAGCGCATGCGTCGTAGGCGCGAGTCACGACCGTTCGGATGCGAGACAGTGGGGGCCGCGAATACGCGGCGCTGCAGGTGCCGCATATCGAATACAGCGCGAAATCGTTGTGAAGACGTATGCATCGGCATCGTCCGCAGCCCCACGGAAGTACATGACATGGCTGTAATGTCGATAGTGTGCAGCGACGAATCATGGGGATCGAGACCGAATTCGGTGTGACGTGCACCTTCCACGGACACCGTCGGCTCAGCCCCGACGAGGTGGCCCGGTATTTGTTCCGCCGGGTAGTTTCCTGGGGCCGTAGCTCTAACGTGTTCCTCCGCAACGGTGCTCGGCTCTACCTCGATGTCGGGTCGCATCCGGAGTACGCCACCGCAGAGTGCGACAACTTGGCGCAGCTGGTCACCCACGACCGGGCCGGTGAGCGCGTGCTGGAGGAGTTGCTGATCGACGCCGAACAGCGCCTCGCGGAGGAAGGCATCGGCGGCGACATCTACCTGTTCAAAAACAACACCGACTCCGCGGGCAACTCTTACGGCTGTCATGAGAACTTCCTTGTCGTGCGTGCGGGGGAGTTCTCCCGCATTTCCGACGTGCTGCTGCCGTTCTTGGTCACCCGCCAGCTGATCTGCGGTGCGGGCAAGGTGCTGCAGACGCCGAAGGCGGCCACGTTCTGCCTCTCGCAGCGCGCCGAGCACATCTGGGAGGGCGTCTCCTCGGCGACCACCCGTTCACGGCCGATCATCAACACCCGCGACGAGCCGCATGCGGATGCGGAGAAGTATCGCCGCCTGCACGTCATCGTCGGCGATTCGAATATGTCCGAGACCACCACCATGCTGAAGGTCGGCACGGCGGCACTGGTGCTGGAGATGATCGAGGCGGGCGTCTCGTTCCGCGATTTCGCCCTGGACAACCCGATCCGCGCCATCCGCGAGGTCAGCCACGACCTGACCGGTCGTCGTCCGGTCCGGCTCGCCGGTGGACGGCAGGCCAGCGCACTCGAGATCCAGCGCGAGTACTACGCCCGCGCCGTCGAGCACCTGCGCAACCGCGACCGGGATCCGAATATCGACCAGGTCGTCGACCTGTGGGGCCGCACCCTGGACGCGGTCGAGGCGCAGGACTTCGCCAAGGTCGATACCGAGGTCGACTGGGTGATCAAGCGCAAACTCTTCCAGCGCTACCAGGATCGCTACGGTATGGAACTGTCCGACCCGAAGATCGCCCAGCTGGACCTGGCCTACCACGACATCAAGCGCGGTCGCGGCGTCTTCGACCTGTTGCAGCGCAAAGGCCTGGCCAAGCGCGTCACCGAGGACGAGGCCGTCGACGCCGCCGTGGAGACCCCGCCCCAAACGACCCGTGCCAAACTCCGCGGCGACTTCATCACCGCGGCGCAGGAGGCCGGTCGTGACTTCACGGTCGACTGGGTCCATCTGAAGCTGAACGACCAAGCCCAGCGAACGGTGTTGTGCAAGGACCCATTCCGCTCGGTCGACGAACGGGTGGACCGTCTCATCGCCTCGATGTAAGCGCTCAGGAAAGAGTCGTCGAGCGTAGCGAAAGGGTCGCCGACAGGCTCGGACCGAGCCACCTTTTCACTACCGTGGGCGGTCGCTAGCTCTCTGCGAGGTAGCGCTCGATGGTTTCGATCTTCGAGGTCAGGGCGCCGGTGACGCCGGGGCGGATGTCGGCCTTGAGGACCAGGCTGCAGCGGGGGGCCACGGCGAGGATGGCGTCGGTGGCGGACTTGACCACGGCCATAACTTCGTCCCATTCGCCCTCGATGGTGGTGAACATGGCGTCGGTGCGGTTCGGGAGGCCGCTGGCTCGCACCACGCGGACCGCCTCGGCGACGGCTCGGCCGATATCTACACCGTCACCCAATGGTGTCACGGAGAACGCGATGATCATGAGTCCATGATGGCGGCGCAGAATCAGGAATGGGGGGAATCGCGCGCCGACGCGCGGTCGCGGCGGCGGGCCGATTACCCTGTGTCGAGTGGCGATATCCAAGGTCGAGCGGCTGATGAATCTAGTCATCGCGCTGCTGTCGACCCGGCAATTCCTGACCGCGGAGCGGATTCGGGACAGCGTCGCGGGGTACGAGGATTCGGCCAGCGACGAGGCGTTCAGTCGAATGTTCGAGCGGGATAAGAACGAACTGCGTGACCTGGGCATTCCTCTGGAGGTCGGGCAGGTCAGCCGATATTCGACAGTGGAGGGCTACCGGATCAACCGGGATGCCTATGAGCTGCCCGATATCGATCTGACCAGCGAGGAAGCGGCGGCGGTCGCGGTCGCGGTGCAGATGTGGGAGTCGCCGGAGCTAGCGGCCGCGGCCGATGGCGCACTGCTGAAATTGCGCGCGGCCGGCATTCACGTGGAAACCGATGCCGCGGTGGCGTCGGTACCCGCGGTTCCGGCCCGCACCCGCGGATCGGATGCGGTGCTCGGCAAGCTGCTCGCCGCCATCGATGCCGGTCAGGGGGTGCGCTTCGAACATCGGGGTGCGATCAACGAGCCGTATGTCATGCGCGATGTCGAGCCCTGGGGTGTGGTGACCCATAACGGCCGCTGGTATCTGGTCGGGCACGACCGGAACCGGGATGCGGTCCGCAGCTTTCGGCTATCCCGCATCGGCGACGATGTGACCGCCTACGGCCCACCGAATGCGGTGAGCAAGCCCGATGGGGTCGACCTGCGGGAGATCGTCGGCACGGTGACCGGCGCCGCCCCGGTCACCGGCACTGCGACGGTCTGGGTGGCCGACGGCCACGGTCGCGAAATCCGCAGGCTCGGCCCGGTGCTGGAACACCGGTCCATCGGCGGCCGCACCGGTGTGGTGGTCGAACTCCCGATCCGGTCGCGAGATTGGTTGGCGCGCTTGATCACCGGGCTCGGACCCGACGCCGTGGTGCTCGCACCGGAGGAATTGCGCGCGGATGTGGTCGAGCGACTGCGTTCGGTATTCGACCATACGGAGGTCACCGCGTGAGTGAGCGCAGTCGGCTCTCGGTTCGGCTCTCGCGGCTGTTGAACATGATCCCGTACTTCATCGCCAATCCGGGCATCAGCGCCGCCGAGGCCGCGGCCGATCTCGGTGTGACGACCAAGCAGTTGATGAGCGATCTCAACCAGCTGTGGATGTGCGGCCTGCCCGGCTACGGCCCTGGCGACCTGATCGACCTGTCGTTCTCCGAGGAGAGCATCGAGGTCACCTTCTCGGCGGGCATCGACCGCCCGCTGCGCCTGACCTCCACCGAGGCGACCGCGTTGCTGGTCGCGCTGCGTTCGATCGTGGATATGCCCGGCATGGTCGATCCGACCGCGGCGCATGCGGCGATCGCCAAACTCGAATCGGCCATTGTCGGTGGTAAGACCAGCGATGACGCCGAATCCCGCGAGCAGGTGCCGCCGGCCGAGGCCCCGGCCGTCGCGACGGTGCGTTCCGCGCTGGCCCGCCAGCACGCGCTGCGACTGGTCTACTACTCGGCGAGTCGCGATGTGGTCTCCGAACGCGTCGTCGATCCCATTCGTATTGTCCTTGTGGACAACAACAGCTATCTGCAGGCCTGGTGCAGACAGGCCGAGGGCGTGCGGCTGTTCCGTTTCGACCGGATCGAGGCGGCCACCGAACTCGACGAGCCCGCCCGTCCGCCGAGCCATGCGACCGAAGAGGCCGCCGCGCTCGACCTGTTCCAGGATGATCCCGCGGTTCCGTTGGCGCGCTTGCGTATTCGCGGCGACTACGGCTGGGTACTCGACCAATACCCGATGCATCGGATGGCGGTGCACCCGGACGGCAGCATCGAGGCGACGATGCGGTTCGCGACCCTGGACTGGATGGCGCGGCTGCTGCTCGGCTTCGGTTCCGGCGTCACGGTGCTCGGCCCGCCGGAATTGATCGCCGCGGTGCGCGAACGCTCGAACGCCGCCCTGGCCGCCTATGCGGCGGCCGGTTTCCTGGAGACCAGATGAACGCACGGAGGCTGGATCGGCGTGAGTGACGTAGTGGCGCCTGCACGAGTGCTGGTCCTTGGCGCCGGGAGTATCGGTGCGTTCGTCGGCGGGAAGCTGGCGGCGGCCGGGGCCGATGTCACCTTCGTCGGTCGGCAGCGGGTGTTGGAGGAGATCAGCGCGTCCGGGCTGCGGCTCACCGACCTGGACGGCGGCGATGTCACGGTGGCCGGGGACGCGGTCCGGTTGGCGACCACTCCCGAGGATGTCGGATCCGCGGACTTGGTACTGGTAACGGTGAAGTCGGCGGCGACGGCGACGGCGGTGCACGATCTCGATGGCAAGATCCGTCCCGGCACGGTGGTGCTGAGCCTGCAGAACGGAATCGGCAACGATGCGGTGATCCGTGAGATCCTGCCCACCTGCGTGGTGCTGGCGGGCATGGTGATGTTCAACGTCGTGCACGATTCGGACGGCCGATTCCACCGCGGCACCGACGGCGGACTAGCGGTGCAGGACGATTCGGCGCTCGCGCCGTTCACCGATGTCTTCGCGCGGTCCGGGCTCGCGCTGCGCCGCTATCGCGACCTGCTACCGGTGCAATGGGCCAAGCTACTGCTCAATCTCAACAACCCCATCAACGCGCTGTCGGGCCGACCTTTGCGGGAGGAACTGGCCGACCGCGACTACCGCCGCTGCCTTGCGCTGACCCAGGGCGAGGCGCTAGCCGCGATGAACAGGGCGCGAATTCGCCCGGCACGGCTGACGCCGCTGCCACCGAAGGCGATGGTCCGGCTGCTGACCGTTCCGGATGCGATCTTCCGTCGGGTCGCCGGAAAGGTCCTCGGCGTCGATCCGCAGGCCCGCTCGTCCATGGCAGACGACCTGGCGCTCGGACGCAAAACCGAAATCTCCTGGTTGTGCGGGGAGATCGTGAGCCTCGGGGCGATGGTCGGACTGCCGACACCGGTGAACCAGCGACTCATCGAGCTGATCGTGGCCGCCGAACACGGCGACCGGCGCACTTGGACCGGACCGGAACTGCTGGAGCAGCTGCGAACGGCGGCGGCCGACCCTTTCGAGCGACCTGCAAGCAGTCGCTAGCGGCGGGGCGTCACTGAACACCGCGGGGGGTGAACGTCGTGTCCTAGCGGTGTGGTTGAACGCAGGGCAAACGCACACCAACGCCGGAGTTCTCCCATGTCATAGTCCGGTAGCATCAGAGCTACCACATTCTTTGGAGGTTAATTATGGGCAGTCTGAGCATCTGGCACTGGCTGATCATCGCCGCGGTCTTCGTGATGTTCTTCGGCGCGAAGCGTATGCCCGATGCCGCCCGTAGCCTGGGCCGCTCGCTGCGCATCTTCAAGAGCGAAGTCAGCCAGATGCAGAACGAGAGCAGCGCACAGGCAAGTGCAGCACCGGCCCAGCAACCGGCCGCGGAGCTTCCGCAGTCGCCGGTCGTCCAGCCGACGGTCGCGCAGCCGCAGGCAGAGCCCCAGGCACAGCCGAAGTCGCTCTGAGTTCAGCGTTGCCGCCGGGGTGAGTACGAACTCGCTCCGGGCGTAATGCTGTTGCCCGCCGACCGCTGCGGGCACCTTCGACCCCAGGGGCCAACACACCACCATGCGAATCCCGTTCGATCCCCGGCGCAGTAAGCGCAGGACGAATCCCGACGGCACCATGTCGTTGGTCGAGCATCTGCAGGAGCTGCGCCGTCGGCTGCTGATCTCGATCGCCGCGGTCGTCATCACCACGCTGTTCGGCTTCTTCTGGTACGCGCACACGATTTTCGGCATCGAAAGCCTCGGATCGGTGCTGACCGGACCGTACTGTTCGCTGCCCGCCTCGTCGCGGGCCGTGCTGACCGCCGACGGCGCCTGCCGCTTGCTGGCGACCGCGCCGTTCGAACAGTTCATGCTGCGGTTGAAGGTCGGCATGACCGCTGGTGTCGTGCTCGCCGCCCCGGTCTGGCTGTATCAGATCTGGGCGTTCATCACACCGGGCCTGTATGTAAAGGAACGCAAATACGCGGTCGGGTTCGTCACCTCGGGCAGCGCGCTGTTCATGACCGGCGCCGTACTCGCGTATTGGGTGGTCGCCCACGCGTTGAGCTTCCTGCTGAATATCGGCAACAATGCGCAGATCACGGCGCTGAGCGGTACGCAGTACTTCAGCTTCATCATCAACCTGCTGGTGATCTTCGGCGTCAGCTTCGAGATCCCGCTCCTGGTGGTCGGATTGAACCTGGTCGGCGTGATCAAGTACGACAAGCTCGCCAAATGGCGGCGCGGAATCGTGTTCGGGCTCTTCGTCTTTGCCGCGATCGTGACCCCGCAGGATCCGTTCTCGATGCTCGCGTTGGCGTTCGCGCTGACGGTGCTGTTCGAGGTCGCGATCCAGTTCTCCCGGATCAACGACCGGCGACGCGCGCGCCGGGAGGCCGACGCCTTGGCGGCGCTCCCGGATGAGGAGGCCTCCTCGATCGCCGGACCCGAGCCGGTCAATCCGGCCGACTCGATCATGGATCCACCGGAGAAATCGGCGCGCCCCGTGTCGGACTACTCCGATACCCTCTGACGGTGACATATCACCGGTCGCAGGCGGGCGAGCTGGCCAAGTTTTCCGCCGAGCTGACTTTCGGGTTGGATCCCTTCCAGCGCAACGCCTGTGTGGCCCTCGAGGGTGGGCATAGTGTGCTGGTGTGTGCCCCGACCGGCGCGGGTAAGACCGTCGTCGGCGAATTCGCGGTGCATCTCGCATTGGCCGCGGGCGGAAAATGCTTCTACACCACGCCGATCAAGGCGCTGTCGAACCAGAAGTTCGCCGATCTGACCGAGCGGTACGGACGCGACCAGGTCGGGCTGCTCACCGGTGACCAGTCCATCAATCCGAACGCGCCGGTGGTCGTGATGACCACCGAGGTGCTGCGCAATATGCTCTACGCCTCCTCGGACGCGCTGCGCGGATTGTCGTATGTGGTGATGGACGAGGTGCACTACCTCGCCGACCGGTTCCGCGGCGCCGTGTGGGAGGAGGTCATCCTGCATCTGCCGCCGGATGTGCGGCTGGTCAGCCTGTCCGCAACGGTCAGCAATGCCGAGGAGTTCGGCGCCTGGATGGAGACCGTGCGCGGCGATACCGCGGTGGTGGTCGATGAGACCCGCCCGGTGCCGCTGTGGCAGCACGTCATGGTCGGGTGGCGGATGTTCGACCTGTTCGACACCAACTCCAGCGATCAGAAGGTGCTCGTCGACGAGGATCTCGTCCGCTATATCCGCCATCGCGAGGCCGCGGACCGGATGAACGGCTGGGGCGGACCGCGCGGCGGTCGCGGCGGCAACCGCAATTTCCGGCCGTTGCCGCGGCCGGAGGTGCTGGCCAAGCTGGATGAGGAGGGGCTGCTACCCGCTATCACCTTCATCTTCAGCCGGGCCGGATGCGATGGAGCGCTCGCCCAATGCTTGCGTTCGCGGCTGGACCTCAGCCGCCCGGACGAGATCGACGAGATCGACGCGATCATCGAGAAGCACACCGGGGATCTACCCAAGGGTGATCTGGAGGTACTCGGTTACTGGGATTGGCGCGAGGCGCTGCACCGAGGGTTGGCCGCGCATCACGCGGGCATGCTGCCCGCATTCCGCCATACCGTCGAGGAACTGTTCGTGCGCGGTCTGGTGCGAGCCGTATTCGCAACGGAGACACTGGCATTGGGCATCAATATGCCCGCGCGGACGGTGGTGCTCGAGCGGCTGGTCAAGTTCAACGGCGAATCACACGCCGAGCTGACGCCGGGGGAGTACACCCAGCTCACGGGCCGGGCCGGGCGTCGGGGAATCGATGTCGAGGGCCATGCGGTGGTGCTCTGGCAGCCCGAGGTCGACACCAGTGCGGTCGCTGGTCTGGCTTCCACGCGGACCTATCCGCTGCGCAGTTCCTTCCGGCCGGGCTACAACATGTCGATCAACCTGATCGACCGGATGGGCGCCGACGAGTCGCGTGCGCTGCTCGAACGGTCCTTCGCGCAGTTCCAGGCGGACCGGTCGGTGGTGGGGTTGGTGCGTGGGATCGAACGCAATGAGGGGCAGTTGCGCAAATTGCGCGATCAGCTCGGCGGCGAGGACGGCGACTTTCTGGATTACATTTCGCTGCGGGAGCGGATCAAGCAGCGCGAGCGTCAGATCGAACAGCAGGGTCGCGCGGATCGGCGCGGGGCCGCGGTCGACGCACTGGTGTCGTTGCGGCGTGGCGATGTAGTGGCGATTCCGTCCGGGCGGCGAGCCGGTCTCGCGGTGATCCTGGAGCCGGATGCCACGCCTGGGGATCCGCGTCCGCTGGTACTCACCGAGGACAAGTGGGCGGGGCGGGTGTCGGTCGCCGATTTCCCGGTGCCCGCGAAGACATTGGGGCATATGCGTTTGCCGCGCAAGGTCGATCACCGGACCGCGCGCACCCGGCGGGACCTGGCGTCGGCATTGCGTAGTACCGGGATCGCGGCGCCGGGTCGGCAGCGGCGCGGCGATCGGTCCAAGGCGGGCGATGACCGTGAATTGTCGACTCTGCGGCGCAGTCTGCGCTCGCATCCGGCGCACACCCGACCCGATCGCGAGCAGATGAGCCGGGTCGGCGAGCGCTACAACAGGCTGCTGCGCGAGACCGAGACGATGCGCCAGAAGGTTGCCGCGACTACCAATTCGCTGGCGCGCACCTTCGATCGGATCCTGGGGTTGCTGCAGGAGCGGGGCTTCGTGCACGAGGGCGAGGTGACCTCGGACGGTCGTCGACTGGCGCGGATCTACGCCGAAAGCGATCTGCTGGTCGCCGAATGCCTGCGGCAGGGACTGTGGCGTGGGCTCGGACCGGCGGAATTGGCGGCGGTGATCTCCATCCTGGTGTACGAATCGCGCCAGGAGGGCGGATATCTCGGCGCCAGCGGGCCGACCGAGCCGATCCGGCGGGCGGTCGGTGCGACCGTCGGTGTGTGGAGCGAGTTGCGCTCCGATGAGGCGCGGCACAAGCTGCCGCCCACCCGCGAACCGGATCTCGGTTTTGTGACCGGTGTTTACAAATGGGCGCGCGGCGATGGATTGGCCGAGTCGTTGCTGGCCAGCGGCGATCAGAATGCGCCGTTATCGGCGGGCGATTTCGTGCGGTGGTGCCGACAGGTGATCGATCTGCTCGATCAGATACACGGGACGGCCGACGACGTCGAGATCGCGGCGACAGCGGCCAAGGCCGTCCGGGCGATCCGACGGGGTGTCGTAGCCGTGGACGCCGCGTAGCCGATTCGATTGTGATTTGATTTCTTTCGCGTACCGACCGTGGCGGAGGAGTCGGACAGGATCGCGCCTCGAACCGGATCGGTCCTGTTGTGCGACGAGTCTCACGCGGGGGGCTACCGTATGTATAACGATGCGAGTGGAGGCAACCAGATGAGCGGCCCGTACGGACCGAACGACGCCCCTGGTCCCGGGGAGGGACGCAACGATCCCACCCAGCAGTGGGGCGGACAGCAGGCACCCGGTGCTGCCGGACCTACCCAGCAATGGGGTGGTACCCCCGCGGCGCAGCCTACCCAGCAGTGGGGGGATCCGAACGCACAGCAGCCGCCGCAGCAGCCTTGGGGTCAGCCCAATCCGCAGAGCCAGCCGAGTCAGCCGCAGTGGGGTCAACCGAACCCGCAGAGCCAGCCGAGTCAGCCGCAGTGGGGTCAACCCCAGCCCGGTCAGCCGAGTCAGCCGCAGTGGGGTCAGCAGCCGACGCAGCAGGACTGGTCGGCGCAGCAGGGCCAGCAGCAGCCCTGGCAGCAGGGCCAACAACAGCCGTGGCAGCAGCAGACGCCGCAGCCGAGCCGTGGCGGCAAGAGCAAGGGCCTGTTCATCGGCCTAGGTGTGCTCGCGCTCGCCGTGATCGGCGCGATCGTGGTGCTGGTGCTGGTGCTGACCAGCAAGGACGAGTTGGACCAGGCGGCCGTCCAGGATGGCGTCAAGAAGGTGCTCTCGGATTCCTACGGGATCCAGGATGTCGCCGACATCTCCTGCCCGTCCGGCCAGCAGGTCAAGGTCGATGCGACCTTCACCTGCAATCTGAAGGTCAGCGGCGAGCAGAAGAAGGTTACCGTCAAGATCACCAAGGACGACGGGACCTACGAGGTCGGCCGCCCGAACTAGTTCCGGGTTTCGCGTACCGGGCGGCCCGCGTTGCGGCGCGGGCGCCCGGCGATTCGGCGTTTCCGGGGTCTTGTTGGCGCAACCTCCGTTGGATCCGCCCCAGTGGCGGGGGCTTCGCGCGGGCGGCGGTCAAGCCGAGTGTGCCGTGGTCAATGCGGTGATCAGGCGGGTGACCGGGCTTTCGGCGTTGTAGGCAGCGGCCAGTTCGCGCAGGCGATCCTGGTCGGCGGGGGTGCTGGGGAGGATATCGGGGCGGGAGAGTTCCACATCGGCGTCGCGGACCACGCGGGTGACCGGGGCGGCGGCCTTCAGGTAGGCCTCGGCGGCCCGCAATTTGGCCCGGACGCCCTGAGCGAGGTCGGCGGCCGGATCGGCGACGGCGGCGGTGAGCGCGTCGAGCGAACCGAATCGGGAGATCAGTGTCGCGGCGGACTTCTCCCCGATACCGGCCACGCCGGGAAGGCCATCGGAGGAGTCGCCGCGCAGGGTCGCCATATCAGCGTAGGCGGGGCCCGCATTCTCCAGTGGCACACCGTACTTCGCGGATACCTCCGCAGGCCCGAACAGTTCGGCCTTGGCCAGGCCGCGTCCGGCGTACAGCACACGGACCGCGGGCGCCGGTTCATCGCGGACGAGTTGGAGCAGGTCACGGTCGCCGCTGACCACCACCACCGGATCGGTGCGTTCGCGGGTGGCCAGGGTGCCGAGTACGTCGTCGGCCTCCAGTCCGGCCGCACCGCCGGTCGCGATACCGGCCGCGGCGAGGACATCGAGGATCATCTCGACCTGTGGGGTCAGGGTGTCCGGCACCTCCTCGGCGCCGGGTGCGGCATCGGTCGAGGTATCGAGGCGGTGGGTCTTGTAGGTCGGCACCAGCGCCACCCGGAAGGCAGGGCGCCAATCCAGATCCAGGCACACGACCACCCTGGTCGGCTTGTGCTTGGTGATCAGCGAGGCCACCATGTCGGTGAATCCACGCAGCGCGTTCACCGACCGGCCGTCGGGTGCGGTGATCTTCTCCGGAATCGCGTGGAATGCGCGGAACCACAGGCTCGCGCCATCGAGCAGCAGCAGGGGCCCACCGGAAGAAGAGTTCACGCCGCTGAGGCTACCTGCCCGATCCGACAACCTGAGGCGATCGGCGTTCGCGTCCGGGGTGATCGGTGCGGCGGGTAACGTCGGCGCTATGAGCTCGCACACGGAGTCCCGATTCGCGGCGGATGTCTATGGTGATCGACTCGAGCGGGCGGTGCAGTTGATGCGCGCCGCCCATCTGGATGCCTTATTGATCACGCCGGGTCCGGATCTGCGCTATCTGATCGGCTCGGCGGCGGAATCCTTCGAGCGGCTGACCTGCCTGGTGATCCCGGCCGACGGTGCCACCCCATCGGTGGTGATCCCGAAGCTCGAGTTGGCCGCACTGGATGGTTCGGCCGCGGGCGACCTCGGTCTGCACGTGCTGGATTGGGTTGACGGCGTCGATCCGTACCAGCTGGTGAAGTCGGCGCTGCACGTCGGTTCCCGGGTCGCGGTCACCGATGTCATGCCCGCACTGCATCTGCTGCCGTTGGCCGAATCGGTCAGCGGGCTACCGGTTTCCGCCACCCCGGTGTTGCGGGAATTGCGAATGATCAAGGATCAGGCCGAGATCGAGGCATTGCGGCGCGCTGGTGCGGCCATCGACCGGGTGCACGCGCGGATGGGTGAATTCCTGCGCGTCGGGCGCACCGAGGCCGAGGTCGGTGCCGATATCGAGGCCGCGATCGTAGCGGAGGGGCACACCGAGGCGGCCTTCGTCATCGTCGGCAGTGGACCGCACGGCGCCGACCCGCATCACGGCGTATCCGATCGGCGCATCGAATCCGGTGATGTGGTGGTGATCGATATCGGCGGCCCGGTCGAACCCGGCTACTACTCGGACTCGACCCGCACCTACGTCCTCGGCCAGCCCCAGTCCGCTGTCGCCGCGCAATTCGCCGAACTGGAGCGCGCCCACGCCGCCGCGGTCGCCGCCGTTCGCCCCGGCGTAACCGCCGAATCGGTAGATGCCGCCGCCCGAAACCTGTTGACCGAGGCCGGTTTCGGCCCCGCCTTCGTCCATCGCACCGGGCACGGTATCGGACTCTCGGTGCACGAGGAGCCCTACATCATCGAAGGCAACTCCCTGCCACTGCAACCCGGTATGGCCTTCAGCATCGAACCCGGCATCTACTTCCGCGGCGACTGGGGTGCTCGCATCGAGGACATCGTCGTGGTCACCGAAGACGGCTGCGAGTCGATGAACCAGCGGCCGCATGGGTTGACGGTGCTCTGAGAGTCGACCCGCCGGCGCGGCGAATGTGTCGGGTGCTGTCGCTGGGGCCTACTGCTGATGCCGGTCGGCGGTTGTCGGCCAGCGGGGTGCGTGACCGAGTCCAGTTCAGGCTGGTGTGTGGGTGAGGGTGCTGCTGGAGAGTACGCGCTGGACTTGAATGGCGATGACCACGCGGGTCGGGTTCTCGCGGGGGACCCGGTAGCGGCCCGCATAGCGGTCGACCGCTTCGCTGACGTTGTCCGGGTCGTCGAGCACGGTGGCCGGGCCTTCCAGAGTGAGCCAGCGGATCCCGTCCACCTGGCTCACCGCCGCGTAACCGGAGCGCCGCACATTGCGCACCTTCACCGAACCGTCATTGGTGATGACTCGTGCGATCCCGGCCTCCGGATCCCAGGTGAACCCCACCGCCACTACATGCGGTGTCCCATTGGCGCGCAGCGTGGTCAAGGTCGCGAGGTGCCGCTCGGCTACGAATTCGAGCGCGGCGGGGGACAACTGTGCAGTGCTGGTCGGCATCCCCCGACAGTAGCGGTGCCCCAGCCGCCTGCCCACGACCGATGCCGTGAAGGCGGGCCGAGAAGGCAACGGGGCTGCGAGGGGGTGGCGAGAAGGATGGGGCGGCCGCGACTGAGAGCCTGTCGGTCTTGGCGCTGGTATGGAGTGGCGGGCGGGGGTACGAGGGTGGGGTGAAAGACTGGGGGTATGGGATTGCGTGGGATTGCTGAAGGGCCGGTGGTGGTGCTCGGGGGGCGCAGTGAGATCGGGCTCGAGGTGGCGCGGCGGTTGGCGCCGGGGCGGGTGGTGATACTCGCGGCGCGGCGCAGTGGGGAGTTGGCGCAGGAGAGTGCGGCTATTGCGGCGGCCGGGGCGACGGCGGTGCATACCGTCGAGTTCGATGCGGACGATACGGCGAGTCATCCCGCGCTGTTGGAGAAGATCGCGGCCGAGCACGGCGGGATCGGGGTGGCGGTGGTGACATTCGGGGTGCTCGGGGATCAGGCACGGGCCGAACGTGATCCGGCACATGCGATTGCGGTGGTGCATACCGACTATGTCGCGCAGATCAGTGTGCTCACCATCCTCGCCGATCTGCTTCGCGCGCAGGGCAGCGGGCAGATCGTCGTCTTCAGCTCGTTCGCGGGTGCGCGGGTGCGGCGTGCCAATTATGTCTACGGTTCGGCGAAGGCGGGTCTCGACGGATTCGCCAGCGGTCTCGCGGATGCGTTGCACGGCAGCGGCGTTCACCTGCTGCTGCTCCGCTGCGGTTTCGTCATCGGCCGAATGACCGAGGGCATGGACCCGGCCCCGCTGTCGAGCACCCCCGATCAAGTGGCCGACGCTGTCGTGCGCGGCCTGCGTCGTCGCGCGGGCCGCGTCTGGGTCCCCGGCATCCTGCGTCCGGTCATCTTCGCGATCCGCTTACTGCCCCAACCCATCTGGCGCCGGATGCCCCGGTGAACGGCGCACAGACCTCCGCGCGTGGACAAGCAGCGCTGGTTACGCACCTGCCTGGACAACGAATGGCGGGCGAACTCGGCGACCCGATCGAAGCGCGGCCCAGAGTGAAGTGCGCGCTGATGTCGGACTCGCCCGAGCGAATGTTGTCGGGCGCGGTCGCCGGATTGGACTCGCTCCGGGGTTCATGGCAGGGCGTGCGCTGATGGGAGGCTGGGTTGGGCCGCCGATCGCGGTTGTCGGGCTCGGTGCGGACGGGTGGGCGGGGCTCGGATCGGGTGCGCGCGAGGCGGTCTCGGGTGCCGAGGTGGTGTTCGGATCGGCGCGGCAACTGGATCTGATTCCGGCGGCCGTTGATGCGATTCGGCGGGAATGGCCTTCGCCTTTGGTGCCTGCGCTACCCGCGTTGTTCGATGGCCATGCTGGGCGGCGGGTGTGCGTGCTGGCCAGCGGGGATCCGATGTTCTACGGCATCGGAGTGACATTGGCGCGGCTGTTCGGGGCGCAGCGGCTGCGGGTGTTTCCGCAGGCGTCATCGGCGTCGCTGGCCTGTGCGCGACTGGGGTGGGCATTGGCGGAGGTGCCGGTGGTCAGCGCGGTGGCGCGGCCGGTAGAGGCGGTATTACCCGAGTTGGCGGATCGGCGGCGGGTGCTGGTGTTGAGTGCGGACGAGCACACACCGGGACGGATCGCGGAACTGTTGCGGGACAATGGCTTCGGAGAATCGACCGTGACCGTACTCGAACAGCTGGGCGGTCCGCGCGAACGGGTCGCGTGCGATCGCGCGGCGAAGTGGGAGCTTCCGGCGGGTGATCGGCTCAATATCGTCGCTATCGACTGTGTCGCCGATCCGAAACACCCGCGAGCGACCCGCGTGCCCGGCCTGCCGGACGGACTGTTCGGCGGTGCCGGTCAGCTCACCAAGTCCGAGGTCAGGGCATTGACGCTGGCCGCGCTGGCGCCCGCGCCCGGAGAACTGCTGTGGGATGTCGGCGGGGGTTCGGGCAGTATCGCGATCGAATGGTGCCGTACCCATCCGAGCTGCCGGGCGGTGAGCTTCGAGCGGCTCGAACACAGGCGGCGGCAGATCGCCGACAATGCCGCCGCCCTGGGTGTTCCGCACGTCGGTGTGCGCGAAGAGGTGCTCACCGAGGTAGGAAAATCTACCGAATTCGTGCCTCCTGATGCCATTTTCGTCGGCGGTGGTCTCACCCAGGATGGCGTACTCGAGACATGCTGGTCCCATCTACGCCACGGTGGCCGTCTGGTGGCGAATGCGGTGACCGCGGAATCCGAAGCGCTGTTGCTGCACTGGGCCGCCGCGCACGGCGGTGAACTGCGGAAGTTTCAGATCTACCGGGCCGAGGCCCTCGGCAAGTTTACGACCTGGCGGCCGCAGCTGCCCGTCACGCAATGGGCCGTCGTGAAAGGCGGATCGTTCTGAAAACCTCACTTTGTCGGTGAAACGGACTCGATCCACCGGTAGGGTCGGTGCCCGAGATCCGGACGTTATCGCCGGATCCGAGTCCTATTGGGGAGATTTATGAAGTACAAGAAGTTTGCCGCTACCGCGATGATGGCCGTTGCCGCCACCGGTATTGCGGCGGGTACGTCCGGCGCCGCTCCGGCGGCACCCGCTCCCGCCGTGCAGAACCAGGCCGCGCCCGCCGTCCAGGGCGAAGATCACGGTGTGAACTACGCGGTGCAGTTGGTCGACAAGTCGATCGTCGCGGCCGTCACCGGCGGCGCGTTCAGCCTCGACGCCGACCAGAAGTACGTCTCGGTGAAGAACACCGAGGGTGCGGTCGTCACCTCGATCCCGCTGCAGGCGAAGGTCGGTGACCAGCTGATCCCGATCGCGGCCACCATCGACGCCTCGGCCCAGAAGTTGACGCTGACCCCCGACGTCAAGCCGACCGCTTCCGCGACCGCGGCCTCCGCCGAGGCCATCTCCTCGCAGGAGTGGTTCTTCAGCGAACTCCAGCGCGCTTCACTCGGTGCGGTCATCGGCGGCATTATCGGATTCTTCTTCTTCGGCATCGGTCTGCCGGTGGGCGCGCTCATCGGCCTGCTCATCGCGGGCGGCCCGAACCTGATCAACGCGGGCATCGCCTACTTCAGCGGGCAGCCCTGAAAATTCTGATTCTGGGCGGTACCCGGGAAGCCAGGGAACTCGCCCACATCGCCTCCGGCGAGCGAGGATTCGAGATCGTTTCCTCGCTCGCCGGTCGTGTTCGCGATCCGCTGCTGCCGGAGGGTCCGGTGCGGATCGGCGGTTTCGGTGGCGTCGACGGTCTGCGGAAGTGGTTGGCGGCCAACGAGATCGCGGTCATCATCGATGCGACACATCCGTTCGCGGGCACGATCAGCGCGAATGCGGCCGATGCCGCAACGGATCTGGGCCTGCCGCTACTGCATATGCGGCGGCCCGGATGGTCCGAACAACCCGGCGATCGGTGGCACCGGGTGCCCGACCTCGACGCGGCCGCGCAGGCGGTCTGCGAGTTGGGTGATCGCGTCTTCCTGACGATCGGCCGCCAAGGTGTCGCCGCCTTCGCGGGCCTGACGGACCAGTGGTTCCTGATCCGTGCCATCGACCCGCCCACGGGCGCGCTGCCGCCGCAGCACGAATTACTCCTTGCGCGTGGGCCTTTTTCGCCCGCCGATGAGCTGTGCCTGCTCATCCAGCACCGGATCGATGTGCTGGTCACCAAGGACAGTGGCGGTGATCAGACCGCCGCCAAACTCGCCGCCGCCCGCTCGGCGGGCCTTCCTGTTGTCGTGGTGGACCGACCCGAGCTGCCCGGTGCGGCGATAGTCGCGGAGACGGTCCAGGACGCGTGGAAGTGGTTGCGGGATACCACATCCGGCAATTCGTAATCGGGCCGCGACGCTCAACGGCCGAGGAGTTCGGGTAGTCGGTCGAACCAGGCCAGCACTGTGCGCTCGTAGCCGATGCCGAATTCGAGGGTGGCACGTTGGTAGGGGGATCTGTCGGTGTGATCGTCGGTGCGGTAGCGGTCGAGGCGCTGCTGGTGAATCTCCTTGTTGGCGGCGATGATTCGATCGAGGTGATCGGGATCGACGTGCTTGCCGAACGACAGGGTCAGTAGCAGCGGTACCCGAATGGTCTCCGCACCGGGATCGCGGGCGACCCATTCCAGGAAGGCTTCGCGTCCGGCGTCGGTGATCTGATACGGCGTGCGCTCGCGGGCTCCGGTCTCACCCTTTTCGACGAGTCCGGCCGCGTCCATGGCGGCCAACTCCCGGTACACCTGGCTCTGGGTGATGGTCCAGAAGTCGCCGATTCGGTCCTGGGCCTGGGTCACCAGATCCCAGCCCGACATCGGACCGTCGTGCAGAAATCCGAGCAGCGACGCCGCCGTGGAGTTCAGCGATTTGCGTTGTGTCGAGGTGTTCGCCAACGGACTGCTCCTTTCGCCCCCAACGTTCCATAGTGGAATGTTATACGACTCGAGCTGTGAGCTGATCAGCGCGGGCGAGATCGCCACAGACCTCGGATTGTCCCGTACCCGCGCGGGAGACGTTCCGGCGACTCGAGGTCGAGGGGTGGACGAAGCTCTACCCCGAGCGGGGTGTGCCGTTCGGGCCGGAGAAGTAGCCGTCGATGGTGGTCTGGACCTGGAGGTCGAGCTTGCGCATGGGCGGTGCTGCCTTTCCGGTTGTCGCGGATCTGTCCGGCCCGCTGTTGTTTGTGCCTTCAGAAGCTCGGCCGAGCCGGTTTTCGGTATGTTGACCTCTCCCTCCGGGACCGGAATCAGCGCTGGTAGCGGCGCGAGGTGTAGACCCGGCTGCCCTGTTCGGATTCGAGGACGGCGGTGGTGGACGCGCCGATGATCAGCAGGGTGCGCATATCGACCTCGGCCGGATCCAGATCCGCGAGGGTGACGACGCGGACGGATTCGGTGGGGCCGCCGACATCGCGGCCCAGCACCACCGGGGTATCGGGTTTGCGATGCTCGAGCAGTACGTCACGCATCGCGGAGACCTGCCAGGTGCGCTGGCTGGAGGCCGGGTTGTAGATCGCGATCGCCATATCGGCCGCGGCAACCGCCGAAAGCCGTTGCGCGACAACTTCCCATGGCTTGAGCCGATCCGAGAGCGAGATCATCGCGTAGTCGTGACCGAGCGGCGCGCCGACCCGACTGGCGACGGCATTGGCCGCGGTGAGTCCCGGCAGCACCCGCACCGGCACGCCGCTCCACTGTGGATCGGCGGATTCCTCGAGTACCGCCGCCGCCATCGCGAACACCCCGGGGTCACCCGATGACACGACAACGACCTTGGCCCCGTGGTTCGCGAGATCCAATGCCATGACGGCGCGTTCGGATTCCACCCGGTTGTCACTGGCATGTCTGCGCTGCCCGGGACGTGCGGGGACCCGATTGATGTAGGTCGTATATCCGACCAGATCGGTCGCTTC
Organism: Nocardia sp. CA-107356; assembly: GCF_050946365.1. NCBI lineage: Bacteria > Bacillati > Actinomycetota > Actinomycetes > Mycobacteriales > Nocardiaceae > Nocardia > Nocardia sp. CA-107356. The sequence goes on from NZ_CP191992.1 coordinate 4,364,828, forward strand.
GGCAAGTGCGCGTTCGACCTCGGGCGTTGTCCAGTCCGGCGAGCCGGGGCCGAGCCCGACGACCACGACCTCGCCGACGCCGGAGCCCGTTGATCCGGCGTTCGTGACGGGTGCGGTCGTCGTACCGCGAGTGGACTGCTGATGCTGCGCCGAATTCGCAAGGCGCAGTGGGGTTGTCGGCTGAGGGCCAGGGATGAGGGTGATGGAGAAGTACGGCACGTCCGCATCATCGACATCGGCGGCGGCGAGTACCCGTTCGCGCGTGCTGCTCGCCCGTTCGATGTAATACGCGTCGGCGAGGCGGCCGGAATCCGAGAGGGCTCGCCGCACACCGGGATAGGTGCGGCCGAGCTTCATGATGGCGGCCGCGTCGGTATCGCGCAGGCGACGGGTGAGCTCGTCGGCGGGCATGGTGCCCGGCAGCACGGTCAGCACCTGCTCGCCCTCGACCAGCGGTGTGCCGAGGGCGGCCGAGGCCGCGCTCACAGACGTGATGCCGGGGATGATCTCGGCTTCGAACCGGTCGGCCAACCGGCGATGCATATGCATATAGGAGCTGTAGAACAGCGGATCGCCCGCGGCGAGTAGCGCGACCGATCGGCCCGCCGCCAGATGGGCGGCGAGGCGTTCGGCGGCCTGTTCGTAGAAGTCGTCGATGGCGCCCTGATAGCCGCCGGGATGGTCGGTGGTCTCGGTGGTCACCGGGTAGACCAGGTGCTCCTCGAGCTGTCCTGCCCGCATGTACGGCGCGGCGATCCCGCGGGAAATGCTGCGGCCATGGCGCGCGCTGTGGAAGGCGATGACATCGGCCTCGGCGATCACCCGCGCCGCCTTCACCGTCACCAACTCCGGATCGCCGGGGCCGAGCCCGACGCCCCACAACTTGCCGTCGCTCATTCCTGTTCGCTCGCAATCGCATTGAGTGCCGACGCGGTGATGGCACTGCCACCGCGCCGTCCGCGCACGGTCAGATATTCGACTCCGCCGAATTCGATCAGCGCGTCCTTGGATTCCGCGGCGCCGATGAACCCGACCGGAATGCCCAGGATCGCGGCGGGGCGCGGCGCGCCCGCGTCGATCATGTCGAGCAGATGGAACAGCGCGGTCGGCGCATTCCCGATGGCGACCACCGCGCCGTCGAGACGGTCGCGCCACAGCTCCAGCGCCGCGGCCGACCGCGTATTGCCCATCGCCGCAGCCAGTTCCGGTACCCGCGGATCGGCGAGTGTGCAGATCACATCGTTATCGGCGGGCAGCCGCTTGCGTGTCACGCCGGAGGCGACCATGTTCGCATCACAGAGAATGGGAGCCCCGGCCCGCAGCGCGGCCCGCGCCGCCACCACCACATCAGTCGAAAACGCCACGTCCCCGGCCAGATCCACCTGCCCGCAACCGTGGATCATCCGCACCACCACCTGCGCGACCTCCGGTGGAAACCCGCTCAGGTCCGCCTCCGCGCGGATGGTCGCGAACGAGCGCCGATAGATCTCGGCACCGTCGGTGAGGTAGCTGGCACGAACGTCGGACATGCGGACCACATTAGGAGGTGTGCATAGTGCCCGGTCGGTGTGGGTGGCGGCGCAGCGCCGCCGGGATGCTCGAATGCCGTTAATGCCGAATGACCGACCGCGATGGTCGGCGAGGTTGGTTCAGGTTCGGGGGCGCTCCAGAATCCGGGACATGACAATGGAACTGCGCGTGCGGCCCACTCGGGTGTTCTCACGGATCCGCTCGACAGTCGATTCGATTTCGGCCATATCGGTCGCCATGACGTGTACGAGCGCATCGGCCTCGCCCGCGATGGTCCAGACACCGACGACCTGGGGGATCGGCTCGAGGCTGCGTCGGAGTTCAGCCGGGGTGATGTTGTCGCGGTAGTAGACCTCGACGTATGCCTCGGTGGTCCAGCCGAGCGCGGCCGGATTGACCAGCGCGGTGAAGCCGGTGATCTGGCGGCTGGCGACCATCTTGTCGACCCGGCGCTTCACCGCGGGCGCCGAGAGTCCGACCTTCGCGCCGATCTCCTGGAAGGACGCGCGCGCCGACTTGAGCAGATGGGCGAGTATTCGCCGATCGATGTCGTCCACGCCACACCCGCTCTCCTCTGACGCAATGATTCGCCGAATTCATTGGATCATGCGCAATGAATCGTTGTTTCTGGCGCAATACTAGTCGAATTACCTTCGTGTCAGTGGAATGATCCGCGCCTACCTCCGGGAGACACGTTGACCTCTGTAACCACGCTCCGCCTCGAGCCCGCCGGGCGGCAGCCATCCCCACGACGGTTCGTGATGTGCCGTCCCGATCATTTCGACGTCTTCTACTCGATCAATCCGTGGATGAATCCGCGCGAACCCGTGGATCGAGCGCTGGCACTGTCCCAATGGGAGACGCTGCGCGCGACATTCGAGCAGTTCGGTCACCGCATCGACGTGGTGCCGGGTGAGCCGGGTCTGCCGGATATGGTCTTCGCTGCGAACAGTGGTCTGATCGTGGGGGATCGGGCGATGTCGGCGCGGTTCACCCATTCCGAGCGGGCCGCGGAAGGTCCGGCGTATCACCGCTGGTTCGCGCAGCGGGGTCTGACCGAACTGGTCGGCGCGCAAGAAATCAATGAGGGCGAAGGCGATTTCCTGCTGGTCGGTGAGCGCATGCTCGCCGCGACCGGATTCCGGAGTTCGATCGCCGCGCACCGTGAGGTCGAGCGCTACTTCGATCTCGCGGTTGTTTCCCTCGAGCTGGTCGATCCGCGCTTCTACCACCTGGATACGGCGTTGATGGTGCTCGATGACGTGAATGTCGCCTATTTCCCACCCGCGTTCAGCGCCGAAAGCCAGGCCCTCCTCGCTGGTCTGTATCCCGACGCCATCCGCGCGACCGACGCCGATGCGGTGGTCCTGGGCCTGAACGGCGTGTCCGACGGTCTCAACGTGTTCATCAGCAGCCGCGCCGACAATCTGGCCTCGGAGTTGCGCGGACAGGGTTACAACCCGGTGGGCGTGGACCTGTCCGAGCTGCTCAAGGCTGGCGGCGGCGTGAAGTGCTGCACATTGGAGATCCACGAGGATCCGCGCAGCGCGCCGACCGCGGTCGCGTCCTGAAACTGTTCGGCACGAAGGGCTTTCGTGCAACGAGGCGCGATCGCTCGCGCGGATCCGGGCGGCATCGGTGTCGTGCAGGCGCGGTCAGAACGGAAGTTTGGTGCGCCAGGCGCTGACGCCCGGTTCGGCCAGTGGGTGGGCGACGGTAACGAATTTGAACAGCAGGAGTGCGCCGGTGATCTGCAAGAAGGCGAGGGGGATTTCACCGAGGCAGGCGATGGCGATGGAGAACCAGACGTCGCGCGGGTTCGCGGTCGTGACGTCGAACCAGGCATCCACGAGCAATAGCAGGCCGGTGCCGAATGCGGGTAGTACGAGCAGTTGCCTGCGCTGCCAGCCGAGGTAGGCGGTCGCCGCCATCATGATGACGAGCAGGATGTCGAAGCCGACCCAGGCGAGAGTCCAATTGCGGGCCTGATAGTTGGGCGGCAGTGACACCGCGAGGTACACGATCCACGGGATCAATGCGATCGAGCCGCCCACCATCAAGGTCAACCGCACCCGCCGATGGATCCGCACGAGCTCCGGTCGCGGCAACACCCGCTCCGGCGGCAACTGCAGCCGTCGAATCAACGCCCGCCGATCGTCGGCCGACATCGCGTCGATCTCCTCATCACTGAGCCGCCCAATCGTCATCGGAACACTCCTTCCGTGCGTCAGCCGCTGAGCTCACCGTGCCACGGGCAAGGCGGGAGGGCCAGCGACCCGGGTGGTCGGAAGCGGTGATCGTCGCGTGCGATGCCACTGCGCGAAAGGGCGCGGGAGGATCCATCCGCACTACACCGACCAGGCCTGTTCGGTCTATTCGACTCGAGGGCGGAAGTCAGTCGATTCGGTAGCCGATTTCGGTGGCGACGATATCGGTGACCCCGCCGCGGGGGCGGCCACAGCGGCGTTCGCAGCCGGACCAGTGCTGACGGCCAGCCACAGTGACATCCTCGGCGCTGTGGATCTCGATGGTCCGAGGGAGATCTTTCGCCGCGCGAGGGTCCGATTCCACGTCCGGGGTGAGATCCGTCGATCTCGAGTCGAGGTGGCCGCCGATTTCGGCGTCCCCAGCGGGCTCGGTCGCGGCTACCGGCGGCAGTACGCGGCCCGATTCGACGGCGGCCGCCGCGTCTGTGCGGACATCGGAGTTGGACTTCGCACAGCCGGGTCGGCCCGCGCAGGCGCTGACCTGGAGCCAAGGGGAGTTGGCGTCGAAGATGAGGCCCATGGGGGCGAGTACTCGGACGACCTGTTCGGCGGACCATTCCTCGAGATCGGTGATCACCAGGCTGCGCCACGGGGTGATGAAGATGGGATGTTCGATGGCCGCGATGAATTCGGCGGTTCGGGCGGGTAGGGAGCCGAGGCGAACGGCGGCGCCGAGACTGACCAGACCGTTGTCCTGATCGAGCCAGCCGATCGGAATGTCATGGGTGGCACCGAATTCCAGCCGGTCGGGCCCGGGCGACAGTCCGAGTATGTCGATGACTCGCCGCACGCCGTCCTCGACTTCGTGCAGCCGCCACTGGCCCGAGCCGAGGTCGAGAAAGCCGTGCGCGGCCGCGAGCATCACCTGGACCGCATCGACCGCGGAGATTCGGATGCCGGTATCGCGACCGGCGAGTACCATCGCGAATTCGTCTGCGCCGGTGGCGTGTACGCCGATATCGCCGCCGAGTCCGCTGATATCGCCACGACCGTCGTCGAGGGTGAACAGCACCCGGCCGGGCAGATCGGCCAGCCGCGGGGCGGCCCGCAAACCCGCGTCGAGCACCGGCACGAGCCCGTGCACCTCCGACAGACCACCGATCCGGCCCGACAGCGGCGAGGCGACGATATTGCGCACCCGCTCATGCGTCCGACTCGGCAGTAGCTCGGCGCCCGCCAATCGCTCGCTCAGCGCCGCCGCATCACGCACCTGCCGCAGCTGCACATTGCCCCGCGAGGTCAGCTCGACATTTTCATCGCCGAGTTCCGCCGCTGCCGCGGCCAACACCTGCAACTGCCCCGGCTCCAGCCGCCCACCGGGCAGCCGAATCCGAGCCAACGGCCCATCGGCCGCCTGGTGCAGCCGCAGCACGCCGGGGCAGGAATCGGGATTCGTACGCGTCATGACCCAACCAGCCTACGACGCCGCCGCCACACGACCGTTGACGCATCCGGGGCCGCGGCGGACCATGCCGATTCCGAGTGCAACGCGGCCGCGCAAGCGTTCGGGCGCATCCGAGGCGCGGCCCCCGCCGTGGCACGGCGCTCGGGTTTTTCGCCGCACGCAGGACCACCCGTATCGATGCGTGCGCTGCGGCCCTCGCGGTCGGCGCTCTAGGGTGAGCGGATGAGTGAAATCTCCACCGTTGCCGACCGACTCGCGATTATCGACGTGCTCACCAGGATGTTCGTTTACACCGATCAGCGGCGCTGGGATGACCTGCTGTCGGAGGTGTTCACTGTCGAGGTCGATTTCGATGGCGGCTTCGGTGGGCCGGTGGCGGTGCGTCCCGCAGCCGATATCGTCGGCGATTGGCGCACGGGTCTCGACGACCTCGACGGTGTCCATCACCAAGCGGGCAACTACCTGGTCGATCTCCAGGACGATCACGCCGAGATCCACGCCGACGCCATTGCCGTGCACGTGAAAAACGATGCGGCCAACGGCAAGACCCGCACCTTTGTCGGCAGCTACAGCATCGGCGCGGAGCGTACCGGTGCGGGCTGGCGCGTCGACAAATTCCACTACCACCTGAAGGTCATCGACGGTAACGCCGATCTGACCTGAACGACCCCGGCTGGATCGTCGTCCGGCCGAAACACCACCGAGTGGGCGTCGTAAGGGTCCGTCGCCCGAACCACAATTCGGTACCAGATAGCATCTGGGTGCTCGGCGGGCGATGAGGAAACCGGTGGAACTCCGGTGCGGTCGCGCCACTGTCAACAGCCAGACCCTCTCCGGCGAGCACCGTAACCGATGGGCGCGTCACCCGAGGAAGGCTGCCACCTGTGATTTTGCTGCTGTCGACGTCCGATACCGATCTGTTGAGCGCGCTTGCGAGCGGTGCGGAGTATCGGTGGGGGAATCCGGCTCGACTGCTGGTCGAGGACCTGCCCGCGTTGCTCGACGGCGCCGATCTGGTGATCGTGCGGATCCTCGGCGGCAAGCGGGCCTGGGAGGACGGGCTCGAGGCGGTGCGTGCCAGCGGTGTGCCGATGGTGGCGCTCGGTGGTGAGATCGCGCCCGATGCCGAGTTGATGGAATGTTCGACGGTGCCCGGCGGGGTGGCCGCCGACGCGCACAACTACCTCGCCGCCGGTGGCGCGGAAAACCTGCGGCAGTTGCACAACTTCCTCTCGGATACGGTGCTGCTCACCGGCCACGGCTTCGAGCCGCCGGTGCAACTGCCGAGTTGGGGCGAATTGCCGCGCACACCACGTAACCTCGCGTCGGATTCCGATCCGGCCGCTGGTGACCCCGACGCGCACCGCGGTCCGAGCGCGCCAGCCGACGCATCACGGCCCGAGTCCGGCCCGGACGCCGAGCAACCGCCGACAGTGGCCGTGATCTATTACCGTGCACAACATCTCGCGGGGAACACCGCCTACATCGACGCGTTGTGCACCGCGATCGAGGACGCGGGCGCGAAGGCGCTGCCGCTGTACTGCGCGTCGCTGCGCACCGCCGAGCCGGAACTGCTCGAAACCCTGAGCACGGCAGACGCTCTGGTCGTGACGGTGCTCGCCGCGGGCGGCACCAAGCCCGCGAGCGCGTCGGCCGGTGGTGACGATGAAGCCTGGGATGTCGCGGCCCTCGCCGAACTGGATGTGCCGATCCTGCAGGGCCTGTGCCTCACCAGTGGGCGCGCCCAGTGGGAGGCCAACGACGACGGGCTCTCGCCACTGGACGTCGCCACCCAGGTGGCCGTCCCGGAATTCGACGGCCGCATCATCACGGTTCCGTTCTCCTTCAAGGAATTCGACGCCGACGGCCTGTCCGCCTACGTGCCCGATCCCGAGCGTGCGGCGCGGGTCGCCGGTATCGCGGTCCGGCACGCGCGGCTGCGCCACATCCCGGCCGAACGGCGACGCATCGCGATCATGATGTCGGCCTACCCGACCAAACATGCCCGCATCGGCAACGCGGTCGGCCTGGATACCCCGGCGAGCGCGATCCGACTGCTCACCGAGATGCGTTCGACCGGTTACGATTTCGGTTCCGACGGCGAGGTGCCCGGCCTCGCTGAACGCGATGGCGACGCGCTGATCCACGCGCTGATCGCCGCGGGCGGTCAAGATCCCGACTGGCTCACCGCCGAACAGCTCGAGGGCAACCCGATCCGCATCGGCGCCGATCAGTACACCAGTTGGTTCGATACGCTGCCCGAGGATCTGCGCACGTCCGTCATCGAGGCATGGGGTCCGCCGCCCGGCGAACTCTATGTCGATCGCTCTGCCGATCCGAGGGGCGAAATCGTCATCGCCGCACTGCGTTTCGGCAATATCGTGCTGATGGTGCAGCCGCCGCGCGGTTTCGGCGAGAATCCGGTCGCCATCTACCACGACCCGGATCTGCCGCCCAGCCACCACTACCTCGCCGCCTATCGGTGGATCGCGGCGTCGGATGGTTTCGCCGCTGACGCGATGGTGCATCTGGGCAAGCACGGCAATCTGGAGTGGCTGCCGGGCAAGACCCTCGGCATGTCCGCCTCCTGCGGCACCGACGCAGCGCTCGGTGAGCTGCCGCTGATCTACCCGTTCCTGGTCAACGATCCGGGCGAGGGCACCCAGGCCAAGCGTCGCGCCCACGCCACCCTCGTCGACCACCTCATCCCGCCCATGGCGCGCGCCGAAAGCTATGGCGATATCTCGCGTTTGGAGCAACTGCTCGACGAACACGCCAATATCTCCACCCTCGACCCGGCCAAACTGCCCGCCATCCGCCAGCAGATCTGGACCCTCATGCGCGCGGCGAAAATGGACCACGACCTCGGCTTGGCCGAACGTCCCGACGAGGACGTATTCGATGACATGCTGCTGCACGTCGACGGCTGGCTGTGCGAGATCAAGGATGTGCAGATCCGCGACGGGCTGCATGTGCTCGGGCAGGCGCCAGCGGGGGAGACCGAACTCGATCTGGTGCTCGCCATGCTGCGGGCTCGTCAACTCTGGGGCGGTGAACGGAATGTGCCGGGACTGCGGGAAGCCCTGGGGCTGAACGAATCCGGTACCGAAGCTCGCGAACGGGTCGACGCGGTCGAGCGCCAGGCGCGTGAGCTGCTCACCGGACTGCAGGCTGCCGACTGGTCCGCCGACGCGGTCGACGGCCTGGTCGACGCCTTCGCCGACTCGCTGCGTGCGGCTGCGACCGATTCGCTCGCGGACACGTCCGCAATTCGAACCGTGCTGGGATTCGCGGCCACCGAAGTGGTGCCTCGCCTGCGACAGACGGACATCGAGATCGACCGGATCCTGCATGCGCTCAACGGCGGATTCATTCCGGCCGGACCGAGTGGATCCCCGCTCCGCGGTCTGATCAATGTCCTGCCGACCGGTCGGAATTTCTATTCGGTCGACCCGAAGGCGGTTCCGTCACGGCTGGCTTGGGAGACCGGGCAGGCGATGGCGGATTCGCTGCTCGATCGGTACAAGGCCGATCATGGCGAGTACCCGCGCTCGGTCGGGTTGTCGGTGTGGGGCACCTCCGCCATGCGCACCTCGGGAGACGACATCGCGGAAGTCCTTGCGCTGCTGGGTGTGCGCCCGGTCTGGGATGAGGCGAGCCGCCGCGTCACCACACTCGAGGTGATCCCCTTCGAGGAGTTGGGTCGGCCGCGCATCGACGTCACCGTCCGCATCAGCGGCTTCTTCCGAGACGCCTTCCCGCACGTGCTCGCACTGCTCGACGATGCGGTCCGGCTGGTCGCCGAACTCGACGAGCCAGTGGAGGCGAATTACGTTCGAGCGCATGCTCAGAAGGACCTCGCCGAGCACGGCGACGCGCGTCGCGCCACCACCCGCATCTTCGGTTCCAAGCCCGGTACCTACGGCGCTGGCCTGCTGCAATTGATCGACTCCAAGAGCTGGCGCACCGACGACGACCTCGCGCAGGTCTACACCGCATGGGGCGGCTACGCCTACGGTCGCGACCTCGACGGCGCCCCCGCCGCCGACGATATGCGCACCGCCTACCGCCGAATCACGGTGGCCGCCAAGAACACCGATACCCGCGAGCACGATATCGCCGACTCCGACGACTACTTCCAGTACCACGGCGGCATGGTCGCCACCGTACGCGCGCTCACCGGCAAGAATCCGGAGGCATATATCGGCGACAGCACCCGCCCCGACGCCGTGCGCACCCGCACGCTGTCGGAGGAGACCTCGCGCGTCTTCCGCGCCCGCGTGGTCAACCCGCGCTGGCTCGAGGCGATGCGCAGGCACGGCTATAAGGGCGCCTTCGAAATGGCGGCCACCGTCGACTATCTGTTCGGCTACGACGCGACCACCAGTGTCGTGGCCGACTGGATGTACGAAAAGCTCGCCGAGAGTTACGTTTTCGATGATGTGAACCGCAAGTTCATGGAGCAGTCCAACCCGTGGGCGCTGCACGGCATTGCCGAGCGTCTGCTGGAGGCGGCGCAACGGGAGTTGTGGGAGCGTCCGGAGCAGGCGACGCTGGACCGACTGCGTCAGATCTACCTGGAGACCGAGGGTGAACTGGAATAGCGGAAAAAGCAATCCCCCAGTTCCTGGGTGTATTTCCAATCATTTGATCTTGCAACGTAATTCGATTTCCTGATTCCGTCGACGCCGTGTGCTTCGGAAGCGCATGATGATTGATGTCCCATGTCCGTTTCTGGGGAACAACAATCGAATCGGCTGGATGAGGAAATACTGATGAAGATCAAAAAGTTGGTAGCGACAACGGTTTTGACCGTCGCTGCGACAGGTATCACCGCAGCCACCGCCTATGGCTCACCCGAAGTACCGTCCGAAACCGTGCTGAACGGGATGGATCACGGCATCCAATACACCGCGGCGGTGGCGACGGACCGTTCCGATGCCACCATCACGCTGGCCTCCGGCAAGTTCGTGCTGACGCCGGACGCGGGCATTACCGTGCTGGCGCCCGACGGCTCGGTGGTCGCCACTGTACCGACCACGCTCCAGACGGTGGCGGGCCAGCAGGTGCAGGTCACTCCCGAAGTCGATGCCGCGGCAACGACATTGACGCTGACACCGGTCAACGCTGCGGCACCGGCGTCGGCCCCGCTGCAGTTCATCGGTGACGCGGGCACCACGGTCGCGGGTGTCTTGATCGGTTGCGCGGTAGGCGCGCTGATCGGGCTCCTGTTCTTCATCGCCGGATTCGTTCCCGGTTGCATCATCGGGGGAATCATCGGCGGTATCGCCGGCGCCAACCAATGACGGGGGAAATCGAACTGTTCAGATAACTCTCGAACGGGTGACCTCGGCCGGGCTTTCGATGAAATAGCCCGACCGGGGTTGCCGCTTACCGAAATTCAGGACACGTCGCACTTCAATTCTCGCCCGCTGCTTTCCGAAACCGTTCGGCGGTCGCTCGCAGATGTGCGGCGAGTTCTGGCGCGTCGAGCACTTCGAAATCGACATCGAGCAGACCGAGATACAGCGTCAACATATGCGGAGTGTCCGAACCGACCTGGATCACACAGTGATTCGGGCCGTCGGGTTCGACGGTGACGGCGGCGGGCAGCCGCGCACGCACATCGGTAGCCGGGGCCTCGACTCATACCCCGACCCGCTCCACCCGGCGCAGGCGTTCGGGCTCAGCAGCCGGACCGCGATCGACTACTCCGCGATCGCTCGCAACCTCATGCAGCACCCGATCGAATCCGTCGACGGTCACCCGCTGCACTGACACGAGTCCGCATTCGGCAGGCGTGGCCCTCAGAGCATGGCCTTCTCCGGTTGGGTGGTCACCACGATGACCGTGGTGGTGCCGGATTCCAGCGCGAGCCTGAACTCCTTTTCGAGGTCTCCGGTGGATGTGACATCGACGGCGTGGCAGCCCAACCCCCGTGCCACGGAGGCGATGTCCAGGCCAGGAAGGTCGAGCCCGGGCACACCCGGCGTCTGTTCCAGCTCAGCGAAGGATTTGAGGATCGAGTACTCGTGATTGCGCATCACGACGTACACGATCGGCAAGTTGTGCTGTACCGCGGTCCATAGGCCCTGGACCGAGTATTGGAACGAGCCGTCGCCGATCAGGCCGATCACCGGACGCGTGACACCGCGGTCCCGGTCGCCGAGCGCGACGCCGACGGCAGCCGGTGCGGCCCAGCCGATACCACCACTGGCGGTGGCGAACATCGAGTCGGGCTCGGTGGTGGGCAGCCACTCGGCATGTTGGGCCATGGTCGAGGTGGACTCGTTGACGAAGACGGCGTGCTCCGGACGGACCTCGCTGAGCGCCGCGTAGACCTCGGCCGGTGTCAGCGGGCTGCTCGGGTTTTCCGGCAGGCGCCGGGGCCGTGGCATGGGCTTCGGCTGCGCGCGGCCGCTGCCGTCACCCACCAGCTCGGTGAGGAGTTCGATCGACAGCCGGGCATCGCCGAGCAGGCTGTCACCGACACGGGCCGATGCGGCCATCGCCGGGTCGTCCGTGATCTGCAACAGTTCGGTCCCAGCGGGAAGGATGTCGCCGGGCACATAGGGGTAGTAGCGGAAGACCTCGGCCCCGATGACCACGACGAGATCGTGTCCGGCGAGCCGCTCGCCGACGGCCTTGACCGACATGCCGACCGAACCCTGGTACAGGGGGTGGTCCTCGGGGAACGAGGCGCGGTCCGGAAGTGGCGGGCTGTAGACCGCGGCCTGCAATTTCTCGGCCAGCGCGATGCCGGCTTGCCATCCGCGCGCGCGGTCCACATCCGGCCCGAGGATCAGGGCCGGCCGCTGACTCACGGTGATGCGCTCGGCGAAGCGCCGCAGGCGCTCGGGGTCGGGCGCGTAGGTCCTGCTGACATCACGCAGCACGGCAGGCCCTTCCATAGGGTGGTTCCAGTCGTCGAGCGGGATGGACAGGAACACCGGTCCCGCAGGCGGCTGCAGGGCCATCGCGTAGGCACGCATGAACGCTTCGGGCACGGCCTCGGCGCGCGCGGGCTCGTAGGACCACTTCACCCAGGGCCTGGGCAGGTTCGTCGCTTCGAGGTTGGTCAGGTATGGATCGCCGATCAGCAGCTCGCGGTGTTGCTGGCCGGCCGTGACGATAAGCGGGGTGTGCCCGCGGTAGGCCGCGACGAGATTGCCGATGCTGTTGCCGAGCCCCGCGGACGAGTGCAGGTTCACCAGCGCCGGACGCCGGGTGGTCTGGGCGAAGGCGTCCGCCATGGCGATGACGGATGCTTCCTGCAGACCCAGCACGTAAGTGAAGTCATCCGGGAAGTTCTTGAGGAAGGTCTCCTCGGTGGATCCCGGATTACCGAAGACGGTCGTCAGGCCCAGCGACCTCAATAAATCGTAGGTCACGCTGTGGACGGTCGATTTCGTGGTCATGGTGGTCGGTCAGCTCCATTCGCCAGCAGGCGCCAGCAAACCAGGCGAGCTGTCATCGTGTGCGCATCGGAATATCCGGCCGATGGCCTTTTCTCCAGCCGTATGCCACACAATCCAGTACAGGCTGCCGGCGGCGGGTGTAAGCGCAATGACGAAAAGCGATGCTACCCCGAATCAAGATCTTGTGCGGAGGGATCGAAGTCAGATTCTCAGCCCGCCGTCGCGATACCCGATCGGCCGGAATCGGACGCTGTTTCGCTGACGACAGCGCGAACCCGAACCGGTTCCCGTTCAAGAACTTTCGGCGACCGTGAACCCGTTCGGAATAAAAATGGCGGCTCCGATGCTCCCGTCTGCAACGGCCGATCCCGCTTTTGCCGCCCATGCGCTCGTATCGGGGCGATACCCTTGAGCAGGGAGGTTTGGCGGAAAGGAACTAATGTGGGGCATCTACGACATAGGCCGCATCGCACGTAGCCGCCGGGTGATCGCCCGAGGCTGATCTCCGAGTTGCCGATGTACGAGCCGATCGATCTGGTCGATCCAGCTGAACGAACCCGCACAGCGCTTGCCGCCGTCGTGGGCCAGTTTTCCGGGGCTTGGGCGTCCGGGTCCCCACCAGACCTGTCGGCGCATCTGCCCCGTGAACCGGCTGAGCGGCGCGCGATACTGATCGAACTCATCAAGATCGACCTCGAATACCGCTGGCTTCGTTATAACTTTCCCAAACGACTGATCGAATACCGTGCGGAATTTGTCGAGCTGCAGAACGGTCCGCTGCCAGCCGATCTGGTCTACGAGGAATTCCACGCCTTGCGTCGCAGTTCGCACGCGGCCGATGCGGCTGCCACGGTCGCTGGGGCCACCGCCACGGCGGCCAGCCCTGAGCTCGCACAGCTCACCAGCGACTACCGCAGCACGATGATCGCTCGTCCAAGTGCCCAAGTTGTTCTCGACGCCATCAATGCCGGCGACCGTATCGACGATTTCGACCTCCTGATGAGGATCGGTGCCGGCGCCTTCGCCCAGGTCTATCTGGCTCGGCAACAATCGATGCAGCGACTGGTCGCGGTCAAGATTTCCCATAACCACGGCATTGAGCCGCAGACGCTCGCGCAATTGGACCACGAGTACATCGTGCGCATCTACGACCAGCGACTCATCGCCGACGGTGAGCTGAAGCTGCTGTACATGCAGTACCTACCAGGCGGAACGCTGCTCGACGTGCTGCGCTTACAGCGCTCGACGCCTTCGGAACACCGCAGCGGGCAACTGCTGCTCGATGCGATCGACAAGGTACTTGCCGATAAGGGCGAGGTTCGGCCAACAGAATCCGCTATTCGGATACGGACCGCCGCACTGACCTGGCCGGAGACGATCGCCTGGCTCGGCCGCCGACTCGCGGACGCGCTTCAGCACGCATCCGAACGAGGGGTGTTGCATCGGGACATCAAACCCGCGAACGTGCTGCTGAGCGCCGAGGGAATCCCGAAGCTGGCCGACTTCAATGTCAGCTCCAGCAAACACCTCAAGGGCACGAGTCCCCTGGCGTACTTCGGCGGATCACTGGCGTACATGTCGCCCGAACAGCTCGAGGCCTGCCATCCGGACTTGCCGGAGACCGCCGCCGACCTCGACACTCGAAGCGACATCTTCGCGCTGGGTGTCATGATGTGGGAATTGCTCACGGGACGTCGACCATTCGCGGACGAAACGTCCGCTGGCGATTCGGAGACGTCGCTGGCCCGCATGCTCGAATTGCGGCGCAGACCCGTTGAGTCGACCTTCCTGTCGGAGCTTCCGCCGGATTGTCCCATGGCGTTGCGCCGAGTGCTGCTGAAGTGTCTGTCGCCCAACCGCGAAGACCGCTACTCGTGCGGCTCGGAATTGGCCCAGCAGCTCGACTTGTGCCTCGAGGAGAGGGCCCGCGACCTTGTCTATCCGCCGCCGAACAGTTGGCGGGAACGACTTTCGCGATGGCCCACCCCCATCCTGTGGCTATCTTCGATGGTCGGCGTCAGCCTGGCTACGGTCTACATGGCTGTGCATGTCCAGAGATTGCTGAGAGAGCGCCTGTCCGATGCCACCAACACGCAGCTCGACACCGGCGTCATCGTCTTCCTCCTCTGTGCCTTGCCGCTGGCCGTCGTTATCTACGCATACATGTCGCGTCATTTGATTGCGGTTCCGCGCGGCTTGCGCGCGGGCAGACGCTATGACGAGGCAATGCTCGAGCGAGTGCGGTCGCGAACGCTATTTTGGGGCGACCTGTGTGCGCTGAACACCTTGCTGGCCGCGGTTCTAGCAACCATGACGGGGGTAATGCTCATCCTCTGGTTTACCGACCTTCCGGCGCGGCTGCTGGTCCATGCGGCGTTGACCGTTCTGGTGTCGGGCACCATCTCTGTCGCCTACACGTTCTTCCTTTCCACGTTCTACGTCGTCCGCTGTGTCTATCCCATCTATTTGCGCCACAGCCGCACAACGGCGCGCGATTCCGCCGATCTTCGTGCGCTGCGTCGAAGAACCACGATCTATCTTGCGGTAACAGCGTCGGTGCCGCTGGTTGCGGTGCTGGCCGGATTCAGCTTCCTCGAGCCCGAGGAGCTTCCCCTGGTGCGCGATTCGGTTCTGGGGCTGTGCGCCGCCTCCGGGCTCGCGTTCGTCGCCGTGTATTGGTTGTTCCGCAAGCTGGATGCAGATCTGCGCGCGCTCGAGCGGGTGGTCTAGCGAACATTCGGGAGATCCCAGGCCTGTCACCGATTCCGCCCCGCCGACTGCGCTGAGCGCGGTGGTCACCTCGCCTCGGCGCTGATCCGCTCTATCAATGCGATCGAAACCTCGCGCACAGGCTACCGGCGCCCGGTGTTCCGGACATGCCCGCACCGTGGCTCCACTAGCGGGGTGTCACCGCGAGCCGCAGGCCAACGAGCTCACGTGGTCGCTGGGCGAGTGCGTCGGCCACCTCGCGGAAGGCTTGCGCGGCCGCCGATTCAGGATCGGTGAGCACGATCGGCGTGCCGTCGTCTCCGGTCGCGCCCACGCCGGGGTCGAAGGGTATCTGGCCCAGGAGCGGACACTCAGCGTCGAGCAGTGCCGCGAGGCGGGCGCCGACCCGGGCACCGCCGCCCGCGCCGAACAGCTCTTGCCGTGATCCGTCCGGCGCCTCGTACCACGACATGTTCTCGACGATGCCGACCACACGCTGTTTCGTCTGTGCAGCGACCGCACCGGCGCGTTCGGCGATGCGGGCCGCGGTCTGCTGCGGTGTGGTGACCACGAGCAGTTCCGCGGTCGGCAGCAACTGGGCGAGCGAGATAGCGATATCACCGGTGCCGGGCGGCAGATCGACCAGCAGGACATCCAGATCGCCCCAATGGACATCGACGAGGAACTGCTGCAGTGCCCGATGCAGCATCGGACCCCGCCAGACGACGGGTTTGTTGCCCTCGACGAACATACCGATGGAGATGACCTGCACACCGTAAGCGCTTGGCGGCAGCAGCATGCGATCCACCTGAACGGGCCGAGCGTCCAAGCCGAGCATGCCCGGTATCGAATGACCGTGGATATCCGCGTCGAGTATGCCGACGCGCAAGCCACGCGCAGCCATGGCGGCGGCCAGATTCACCGTGACACTCGATTTTCCGACGCCACCCTTACCCGAGACGACACAGTAGAGCCGGGTCAGCGAATCCGGTTGAGCGAAGGGTATGACGGGTTCGTCGCCGTGCACCTTCTTGCGCAGCGTGGCCCGCTGGTCGTCGGTCATGACGCCGAATTCCACACGCACCGAGGCAATGTGACCGATATCGAGGACCGCGTCGCGAACTTCACGCGATATCCGCTCCCGCAGTGGGCATGCGGCCACGGTCAGCAGGATTTCGACGGTGACCTGACCGGCGCCGATGTCGACGCGGCCGACCATACCGAGTTCGGTGATCGGGCGACGGATCTCGGGATCCTCGACCCGGCTCAATGCCAGCAGGATCAATTCGTGGGTCGGCGGTGGTACGGATGTGGTCATCATGGACTCACTTTCGTCAGGAGTCGGCGCTATCCCAGACTGGTCCGGAGCATGCTGGCGCGTTCGACGACCTTCACGCGCTCGCGCCCCTCGTCCGCACCGAGGGCGCGTTCGTGGGCGTCCAGGCGGTACCAGCCCTGCCAGGTGGTGAACGGAATGCCCTTGTTCGCCAGGAACGCGGTGACCGCGCCGGGGTCGGGTTCGGCCGCGCCCGAGAGGTGCGCGGTGTCGTCGAGCAGGCAGGCCACGGTCTCGTTGGCGTCGCCCTTGGTGTGGCCGATCAGCCCGATCGGGCCGCGCTTGATCCAACCGGTGACATACACGCCGGGCAGGTATCGTGCGGCCGCGATGGCGTCCTCGTCGATCAGGACCCGACCAGCCTCGTTCGGGACGACTCCCGCGCGCTCGTCGAACGGCAGTTTCGGAAGATCCTGCGATAGGTAGCCGACGGCACGGTAGACCGCCCGCACCGGCCATTCCCGAAATACGCCGGTGCCCTTCACATTTCCGCTGCCGTCGAGTTGGGTGCGTTCGGTGCGCAGCCCGACGACCCGGCCGTTCTCTCCGAGAATCTCCGCGGGCGATTCGAAGAAGTGCAGAAGCAACTTGTGCGGACGATGGCCGATATCGCGAATCGCCCACTGCTCCAAGGTATTCGCCACCATATCGACCTGTTTGGACTGTCGCCGCGCCTGCTCGGAGCCTTCGTCGTAGTCGATATCCTCGGGGTCGACGACTACCTCGATGGTCGCCGAGTGATCCAACTCGCGCAGTTCCAGCGGAGTGAACTTCGCCTGCGCCGGGCCGCGGCGGCCGAATACGTGCACCTCGACGGCCTTGTTCTGCGTCAGGCCCTGGTAGACATTCGGTGGAATCTCGGTGGGTAACAACTCATCAGCGGTCTTGGCCAATATCCGTGCCACATCCAAGGCGACATTGCCGACGCCGAGTACCGCGACCTTCTCCGCATCCAGCGGCCAGGTACGCGGCACATCCGGGTGCCCGTCGTACCAGGACACGAAATCCGCCGCCCCATGGGACCCACCCAGTTCGATGCCCGGAATATCCAGTGCCCGATCGGTATTCGCGCCGGTGGAGAAGATCACGGCGTCGTAGAACGTGCGCAGATCGTCGAGCGATATATCCGTGCCGTACTCGGTATTGCCGAACAGGCGCACCTGAGGTCTGTCGAGCACCTTGTGCAGGGCGGTGATGATGCCCTTGATACGCGGATGGTCCGGTGCAACACCATATCTGATCAGGCCGAACGGCGCGGGCAAGCGCTCGTACAGGTCGATGCTCACTTCGGTGTCGGATTTCATCAGGGCGTCGGCGGTGTAGATTCCGGCCGGTCCGGCACCAACGATCGCCACCCGCAACGGACGTCCGGTCATGGTTGAAACGCCTCCACGAACGCCGTATCGGAGCCGACCTCACCCAGTTTCGCCGCACTTCCCGGCGAACCGAGCGCCGCGTCGTGGCCCGGCAGTGGTTCGGCGAAGAATCGTGCGTTCTCCATGACGAACTGTTGCTGGTCGGGCGGAATATCCGCATCGAGGTAGATCGCCTCCACCGGGCAGACCGGTTCGCACGCACCGCAATCCACGCATTCGGTCGGATGGATATAGGCCATGCGTCCGCCGGTGTAGATACAGTCCACCGGGCATTCCTCCACGCACGCCCGGTCCATCACATCGACGCAGGCGGCACCGATTACGAAGGTCATGATGCCTCCACTGTTGTCGCGGCGGCCAATTCGGCGTCCTCACCGAGCGCCGCCAGGATTTCGTATCGCCTACGGGCGAATTCGGGTTCGAAGCGCGCACCGGGCGCACGCGGGTTGTCGATGTCGATGACCCGCTGGATCCGGGCCGGACGCGGGGTCAGCAGCACGATGCGGTCGGCGAGCAGCAGTGCCTCGTCCACATCGTGGGTGACGAACAGCACCGTCGTCCGATGCCGCTGCCACACCGAGATCAGCAGCCGTTGCATGTCGGCGCGGGTCTGGGCGTCCAACGCGCCGAAGGGTTCGTCCATGAGCAACACCCGCGGTTGGGTGGCCAGCGTGCGCGCCAGCTGCACCCGCTGACGCATACCGCCGGACAACGCGCCGGGCAGATGGTCGCCGAACCCGTTGAGCCCCACCTGATCCAGCAACTCGAGTGCCTCGCCGCGGCGCCGACCACGCGCAACACCACGTAGCCGCAACGCGAACTCCACGTTCCTGCGCGCACTGCGCCACGGCAGCAGCGCGTCTTCCTGGAAGACCATCGCGCACTGTTCACCACTGCCGCCGTCCACTTCCGCCGTGCCGCCCACCGGTGTCAGCAGTCCGGCCATGGCGCGCAGAATCGTGGACTTACCGCATCCGGACGGCCCCAGCAGCACCACGATCTCGCCCGGATCGATGTCGAGATCCACTTCCGCGGTGAGGATTCCGTCGTAGGCGATGCGCAATCCCCGCATGCGCACGGCCGCTCCCGCGCTCATCGCACTGCCCTCGGCAGCCAGCGGTTGACCCGCCGCCCGACGACCTCCACCAGCCAGGCGGTCGCCCATCCGAGCACGCCGATGCTCAGCATGCCGACCACCACCCCCGGATAATCCAGCAGGCCGTAGGACTGCCAGGTGAAATACCCGATGCCGAACTGGCCGGAGATCATCTCAGCGCTGATCACGCAGATCCAGGCGACGCCCATGGCGACCGAGAGCCCGGAGAAGATCCCCGGAAGCGCGCCCGGCAGTGCGATGCGGAACAGGATCGCGAACCGCCCGGCCCCCAGCGTGCGGGCCGCCTCCTCCCAGACACGGGGCAATGCGTGCATGGCGTGGATCGTGCTGACCGCGACGGGGAAGAACGCCGCGAAGAAGGTGATGAAGACGATGCCTTGCTCCCCGGTGGGGAACAGCAGAATCGCAAGGGGCACCAGGGCGATCGCCGGGATCGGCCGGAAGACCTCGAGCACCGGCCGCACCAGCGCATTGACCAGCGGCGAGCGTCCGATCGCCATACCGATCAACACCCCGGCCACGGTGGCCAGCCCGAACCCGATCAGGATCCGGCGCATGCTGGAGGTGATGTTGCTGTAGTAGGAGTGGGTGCCCGCCTGTGTCCGGAACGAGTCGAACACCTCGGCGGGGGTCGGGATCTTGTCGAAGCGCAACCAGAACACCACCTGGTTGGCGGTGAGCAGATACCACAGCAGTAGGAGCGCGGCCAAGGGCACCGCGGTCAGCAACGCTGTCCGCAGTCGGGTGGGCACCGCGAAGCCGCGAGCTGTCGAACGCGCGAGCACTTCGGTATCGCGTGTCGACGTGGGGGCCAGGGGGATCGTTTGCGCGGATAGGGTCATCGCGGGTCCTGCCTTTCGAAGATGTCCGCGTGCGTTGTGTGGTCAGCGGGCGAGCAGAGCCGCCTGGTAGTCGAGGACAGCACTGCCCGGATGGCTGTTCGCGTACGTCTGGGCGTCGGCCTTGACCGCGAAGGGGCGTAACCGTTCATCGGGTCCCGCCGCCGGATCGCTCACCCAGGTGGCGGCGGCCGCGAAGATCCGGCTGCCCGTGGCGGTGTCGGGCACATACGCGACCCGGACCTGCCCGTCGTGCCGGGCGATCAGACGCAGCAGGCAGGTCGCGGTCTTGGCGACCTCGGTGGCGTCCGCGCCCTTGAACCACACCTCCGACGCGGTCGCCGGATTGTCGACGGCGCCGCCGCAGACGGTGTCCGTCCCGGTCAATGGGCTCGGCGAGGTGGTCGAAGCCTGTTGTCTGTCGTAATCGGGGCCGTAGAGCGCCCGCACGTACTGGTCGTTCACGAATTCACCGAGATTCAGATCGGCCAGCGCACCGAGTCCCTTCAGGAAAGGCAGTAGTTTGCCGAGCGCGTCGATCAGCTGCGGCTTGATCGTCGGATCGAAGTTCACCAGTCCATGGGGGCCGTTGTAGAGGTAGACGACTTCCGCTGGGATGCCGGTGATCTCGGCGACGCGCTGGGCCGCGGCCAGGGGATGCTGGTTGAGATAGTCCGTGGTTTCGCGCTGCGCAGCGAGGAAGGCGCCGACGATATCGGGGTTCTTCGTATCGAAACTCTTGTTCGCGACCACCGCGTGGAAGGTCGGAATGTTCGCGGCGCCACCGTCGTACAGCAAGCGTGCCTTGCCGTCGAAGACGAGTTTCTGCGGCCATGGCACGAACTGCGCCAGCGCGGACACCTGATCGCCCTGCAGGGCCGACGCGCCTACCGCGGGGTCCTGGCCGAGCAATTTCACGTCGTCCACGGTTAGCCCGGCACCGGACAGGCCGGTGACGAGCATGCCGTGCGCGGCCGACCCGACACTCGTCGAGACCACCCGACCGCGCAGATCGGCCAGACTGGCGGCGGGTGAATCCACCGGAACGACGATCTGGTTCAGCGAACCGCGCAGGTTGTAGCCGGTCACCGCGATCAGCTCGGAACGGACGTCCGAGTGGTCGCGGGTCTTGGACCCGTTGACCAGAATCGGGGCATCGCCCATGGAGCCGATATCCACCTGACCCGCCAGCATCTGCGCGGTCAGCGGCGGACCGGAGGCGAAATCCTTCCATTCCACCTTGTACGTCAGGCCTTTCGGCTTTCCGAGTTCGGCCAGTTCGGCTTCGAAGGTGCCCCGATCGCGCAGCAGTGTGCCCGCGGTGACGGTATTGATCGTCTTGGACTGATAGCCGATATTCACCGTGATCGTCTTGCCGTCGTCCGGTGTGCCGCAGCCCGCGACCACAGTGGCCGCGGTTGCCGCACCGAGCAGCAGCGCGATCCGCCGGATGGTTGGTGTCCTCATCGTGGTGTCCTCATCCCTGGTGGTCAGCGCAGCAAATACGGGATGTCGACGGTCACGGCCCCGACCGGGCAGCGCGCGGCACACGGGCCGCAGTACCAGCATTCGTCGACGTGCATGTACGCCTTACCGGTATCCGGGTGGATCGCCAGCGAATCCAGCGGGCACATATCGACGCACAGTGTGCAGCCATCGATACATTTCGTTTCGTCGACCGTGACCGGCACGTCGATGCGAGTGTTGACCTGGGCCATCAGGTTTCCTTTCCAGAGTTGGCAATGCCGATGCGGGCGAAGGCGCGGACATCGGCGTCCGGGTCCTCCATGGCTGTGCGGAGGGCGGCAGCGACCTCGGGACGAGTGGCGATCCGCTCGGCCAGCGCGCGCACGGCCGCCTTGCGGACATCGAGGTTGTCATCGGTGACAGCCGAGATGAGATGGGGTGCAGCGGTATCCGGGTCGGCGACCGCGAGTGCGATCGCGGCGCCCTGGCGGACCTGCCAGGCCGGATCACCCAGCGCCGTGGCAGCTACAACCGCCGCCTCGTCGCCGCACCCGGTCTGCGCGAACCCGGCCAGCGCGGCCGCGCGCACCAGCGGGTCGGGGTCGCCCGCCAAGCCGATCAGCCTCACTGCGCCGCGCGGATCCCCCACTGCCGCTATGCCTTTGGCGATGGCGATACGTACCAGCGGTGCCGCGTCGGCCGCGGCGGCGTCGAGTTCGGCCAGCGCGTCGACCGAGGTCAAGCCGCCGACCACGGTGGAGCGCACCGCCACGTTGGGATCGGCCAACCAGCCGGACAATTCGGCGGCTTCGGTGCGGCGATGTCGCCACAGCGCCTCGATCGCCGCCGAGCGGACCGCAGGTTCCTCGGCGTCGACGCATCCGCGCAGTGCCGCATCGAATTCCGCGCTCGGCACCAGCACTTCGAGCAGTTCGGTCAGCAAACCGATGGCGGCGTGCCGCACCGTCACATCCGGATCAGCCAGCGCGGCCGCGATGATCGGCGAGGCCGGGGCCCACTCCTCGGTGGTCTCGCTCAGCACCGAGAGCGCGGTGCGCCGGACCTCCGGATCCGGGTCGGCCAGAAACGGTCGCAACTCGTCGAGTTCCGGCCACTGCTCGGCCATCTCCATCAGTTGCAGCAGCCGGGCGCTCATCGGGCACTCCACGCGCCGACCAGTTCCGGTGCGGCCACATCGGCGACACCGTCCGGGCGCACGAAGCCGGGCACCGGGACGATATAGGGCTCGACCGGCCGGGTGGTGAACTGCATGACGCCGGTATCGCCGCGGAAGAGGTTGAGATGGCAGAACCACTCGGCGTCGTCGCGCTGCGGCCAGTCGGAGCGCTGATGGTAGAGCCCCCAACGGCTTTCGGTGCGCCGCAGGGACGCCCGCGCGGCCATCTCGGCGCAGTCGCGGATGAAGGTCACCTCCGCGCAGCGCATCAGCTCATGCGGTGTGTGCGCACCCATCTGCGCGATATCGGCGTGCATACGCTCGAACGCCTCCAGCCCGAGCGTGAGGTAGCGCTGCGTCTTCGGCGGTTGCAGATAATCGTTGACGAAGCGGCGCAGTTTGTACTCGACCTGCTGCTGCGGCGGACCGTCGGGATTGCTCAGCGGCCGGTAGATGAGCGCGTGCGCGGCCTCGATCTGATCCCACGGCAGTTCGGGGCGTGGTGCGCCGCTGGCGTATTCGCTCGCGCTCTCGCCCGCGATATCGCCGTAGACGAAGGCCCCGATCATGTAGTTGTGCGGGACCAGCGCCATATCGCCCGCCGCGTACAGGCCGGGCACGGTGGTCGCGGCGTGCTCGTCGACCCATACGCCGGACGCGGAATGTCCACTGCACAAACCGATCTCGGAGATGTGCATCTCGATATCGCGGGTACGGTAATCGGTGCCGCGACCGGCGTGGAAGGTGCCGCGGGTCGGGCGCTCGGTGGTGTGCAGGATGCCCTCGATCTGCCGGATCGTCGCATCCGCCAGATGGCTCAGCTTCAAATAGATCGGACCGCGCGCGCTGTCGAGTTCCCGCTTGACCTCGGCCATCATCTGCCCGGACCAGTAGTCGCAGTCGACGAAGCGGTTGCCATCGGCATTGACCTGATACCCGCCGAACGGATTGGCGACGTAGGCGCAGGCGGGCCCGTTGTAGTCCTTGATCAACGGGTTGATCTGGAAACATTCGATGCCGGACAGCTCCGCACCCGCGTGATACGCCATCGCGTACCCGTCACCGGCATTGGTCGGATTCTCGTAGGTGCCGTACAGGTAGCCGCTGGCGGGCAGCCCGAGCCTGCCGCACGCCCCCGTGGCCAAGATGACCGCGCCCGCTGCGATGGTGACGAATTCGCCGGTGCGGGTATCGAATCCGGCCGCGCCCACCGCACGTCCATCGACGGTGAGCACGCGGACCGGCATCACCCGATTACTGATGGTCACCTTGGCCCGAACGTCACGCGCCCGCAGGGTCCGATAGAGCACCTTCTTCACATCGCGCCCCTCCGGCATCGGCAGCACGTAGCTGCCGGAGCGATGCACCTTGCGCACGGCGTACTGCCCGTGCTCGTCCTTCTCGAACTTGACCCCATAGCCCTCCAGCCGCTGCACCATCTCGAAACCGCGGGTCGCGGTCTGATAGACGGTGCGCTGGTTGACGATTCCGTCATTGGCCATGGTGATATCCGCGACGTAATCCTCCGGGCTGGCCTTACCGGGCACGACGGCGTTGTTGACCCCGTCCATGCCCATGGCCAGCGCGCCGGAATGCCGCACGTGCGCCTTCTCGAGCAGCAGTACATTCGCGCCGTGCTTTGCGGCCGTCAGGGCTGCCATCGTGCCCGCGGTGCCGCCGCCGACGACGAGCACATCGCAGCTCAGCTCCCGGCGCCGCGCGGCCGGTGGGATATCCATTGACATAGAGATCAGCCCCTTTCGTTCGGTACGGCCGCACCGCGATTCGGTGTGACCGGTGTGCGGTGCAGTCGGCCCGACAGTGAGAACCGGTCGCCGCGATAGCGGACGTACTCGAGATCGATGGGCCGACCGGAGTCGGTGTAGGTGAGCCGTTCCAGGAACAGCAGCGGCGAACCGGGCCGGACTTCGAGCAGTCCGGCGACCGTGGGATCGGCCGCGACCGCTTCGATGGCGACCGCCGCCGCACCCAGTGGCAGCCCGAGTTCGGCCTCCAATAGGCCGAATACGTCGCAACAGGCCAAGTCCATCGCCAGCAGCGGTGCGCCGACATCGGCGGTGAGGTAGCTGGCATCCAGGGACAGCGGTACGCCGTCGAGGTATCGGATCCGCTCGAGCGCGACCACCTCGGTGCCCGCCGTCAGCTCGAGCCGCTCGGCGACGATCGGTGTCGCGGGTATCACTTCGGCCAGCAACACGCGGTTGACGACGCGATCGCTGCCGGTCTCGAAGGTTTCGGCCAGACCGCGCAACCGGTCCAGTCCCTGCACCACCTTGTCCGAGACCACGAAAGTGCCCGCGCCGGGCACCCGGTCGACCAAGCCCTCGTCGCGGATCAGGGCCAGCGCGTCGCGCACGATATTGCGGCTGGTCCCGAAGTCGGCCGCCAACTGCGACTCCGACGGTAGTGGTCGATTTCCGTAGACCCCGCTGCGGATGCGAGCCCGCAAGATGTCCCGGATGCGACGGGCCGGAGCCGAACGCCTGCCGGTGCGCGGATCCGGGGTGCCTGCCCGGGCCGGATATCCCGAATACGTTCTGCCTGTCATGCGGCAAATGCTGCGAACGATTGGTTACGCGCGACGTTTCGCGCAATTACCGATTGGTTACGCCAGTTGCCGACCGTGATGCGAGGCCTCTACCTGCACAGATATCAGCGCTGATCGGAGTATCACCAGTTGGCAGATCGATGTGCTTCCAGGTGTGCCGCATGTTTGACCAGAATTTCGGCGGGTCCCGACGGCGGCTGCTGTCGCCGCCAGACCGCACGGAACTTCCTCGTCAACACGACCGGTGCGGCCACGGGGACCGCGACGAGCATGCCCGCCGCCAGCGATGAGGCGGCGATCAGTCTGCTCAATACCGCGGGCGCGACACCACTGCACGCGGCCGCGACGATCGCCACCGCCGAGCCGAGTTCGGCAGCGGGCGCGGCGGGCCGACATTCGGCGCTGAGGATTTCCCACACGGTTTCCCTTGTCCCCGACCCCGGCTCACGCCACAGCAGCGCGGTGGTGGCGAGCTCGCGCAGCGTCACCGACTTGCGCCGACGTGCCCAGGGATGCGTCGGTGCGACCACGACGACCAGTTCGTCCACACCGAGGGCTCGGCCGCCGAGGCCGCGCGGCGGATGCGGTCCCTCCACGAAGCCGAGATCGGCCTCCGCGTCACGCACCAGCGCCTCCACTTGCCGCGTGTTCGCCACCTCCAGTGCCACCGTCACCTCAGGACAGGTGGCCCGTAACGCGTTGAGCCACTGGGGGATCCGATGATCGGCGATGGTCTTGGAGGCCGCGACGCGCAGCCGCGAGGTATCGGTGCGGTGCAGCGCGGCCACGCCCTCCACGAACGACCGCGCTGCCTCCAGCACCGGCAGCGCATGCGCGACGACGGCGCGGCCCGCATCGGTCAGTTCGGAACCCGAGGGCCCGCGCGCCAGGAGTTGCATCCGCAGGCGACGTTCCAGCGCACTGATCCGCATGCTCGCGGCGGGTTGGGTGATGCCGTGCCTACGCGCGGCCGCGCCGAGACTGCCGAGCTCCGCGACGGAGACCAGCAGATCGAGAACGTCCAGGTCGGGTGTGCCGGGTGGCAGGCTCATGGGCAACGATTATGGGCTGGTCGGGGGGATCCGGCAGCTCCTGGGGCATCAGCCGTGCTTATGAGCTCCGTTCGGATCGGCGGCTACCGGCACGGCGGCTCGGTCGTGATCGTGAGAAAGATGATGTGGCTACGCCGAAATCTTCCGGGGATCCTGCTCGCTGCCGCGGTGGCGACGGTCGCCACCGTGCTCGGCCGCGCCGTGCCGATGGTGGGCGCGCCGATCATCGCCCTGTTCGTCGGCGCGGCCCTCGGCGCGCTGGCGCGGGGAACCGTCACCGAGACAGGGGTTTTCGCGCCCGGATTGGCGCTGACACGGCAGCGGGTGCTCGGCGCGGCGATCGTCCTGCTCGGCCTCGGACTGCCGATCGGGTCGGTGCTGACCGTGGGGCGGCGGACCGCTGTCGTGCTGGTAGGCACCTTGGTCGTCGGTGCGGTGGCCGCGGTGGTGGTCGGCCGAATGCTCGCCTTGGACCGGGACTCGGCGACGCTGGTGGCGGTCGGTACGACGATCTGCGGTGCATCCGCGATCGCCGCCGCCACTGCGGTCATCAAGCCCGACCGGGAACGGGTCGGCTACGCCCTGGGGACCATCTTCGTATTCAATATCGTTGCGGTGCTGGTTTATCCGCCCCTCGGGCGGTTGCTCGGGATGTCTCAGGAGGCGTTCGGGCTATGGGCCGGGACGGCCATCAACGACACCTCTTCGGTGCTCGCCGCTGGGGTTATATTCGGCCCGGCCGCAGCGCATTTCGCCGTGATCGTGAAACTCGTCCGCAGTCTGACGATCGTGCCGATGTGTCTCGGGCTGTATCTCACCCGACGCCGACAGGACACTGAAGCATCACTGCGGCAGAGCTTTCCGCTCTTCGTCGCACTGTTCGCGGTGGCATCGATCGTCGCGGGATTCGGCCTGGTACCCGCCTCGTGGACGGCTCCGCTCGCCCAACTCAGCGCCTGGCTCATCGCGGCGGTACTCGCGGCCCTCGGCGCCGCCCTCACCTGGCACCAACTACGCACGACGGGTGCGCGCCCCCTGCTGTTCGGCGGGGTGCTTGCGGTGACGTTGGCCGTGAGCAGCCTTGCTCTCCAGACCGCCACGGGCTGGCGGTGATGGTTGGTCGTGCTCGGAACGAAGCTGGATGAAATCCGACGGATTTCGCCAATGTGGAAGCAAGTCTTCCGAACCCGCTGTGGCCGGCGGTTGCCTCGTCGCTCTGACCAGGTGGAATGAGGCAGCAAAGCGGGTTCAGGACGAAGGGACCAGGCCCAAGTCCGGGCCTGGTCCGTGTTCACTCCATGTTTTCAGCCGAAGTCGTCGAGATCCTGTCGGACGTCAGGTCCTTCGTAAGTCGGCTCGGTGTAGTGGCGCTCGGTGACCTCGCTACTGGCCTGGCCTAGCTAGTTGGGAAGCCTTTCGCTGGGCCGCGTTCGGCGCTAACCGATCCGCAGCGCGCTCAGGATCGGGTCGTAGGCCCAGTTCAACATGCGCTCGGCGTCGTCCTTTGCGGCGACGCCGCTGTCGGGTGAGCTGTGCAGGACCACACCGATCAG
This sequence comes from Nocardia sp. CA-107356, assembly GCF_050946365.1. Taxonomy (NCBI): domain Bacteria; kingdom Bacillati; phylum Actinomycetota; class Actinomycetes; order Mycobacteriales; family Nocardiaceae; genus Nocardia; species Nocardia sp. CA-107356. The sequence goes on from NZ_CP191992.1 coordinate 4,392,643, forward strand.
CGGTATTCCTGCCCTGACCGTCTCGAACAGCAGGCAGGTTCCCGCAGCGTCGGTGGATCCGGTTTTGATGCCGATAGTGCCGGGATAGTCGTGCAGCATCTTGTTCGTGGTCCGCCAGAGGTGAGCGCGGTTGTCCGGGCCGGCGGGCAGGTGATAGCTCTGCGACCCGGCGATGTCGCGGAACACTGGCAGGCTCATCGCGCGTAGGCCGAGGGCCACCAGGTCCGCCGGTGTGGAGTAGGTGGAGTAGTCAGTGGGGGCGGGCAGTCCGCTGGGATCAGTGAAATATGTTCCCGCCAGGCCCATTTGATGCGCGGTATCGTTCATTTTGGCGATGAAGCCGTCTTGGCCGGGCCCGTAGGCCTCGGCAAGGGCATAGGCGGCGTCGCAGCCGGACGGCAGCATCATCGCGTATAGGAGCTGTCGCGCGGTGAGCACCTCGCCGGGGACCAGGCCTGCGTTGCTTCCGTCGTACTTGGTGCCGTAGGCGATGATTTCTTGCGGCACGGTAATGGTCCGGTCGAGGTCGCCGGCGTTGATCACGACCAGTGCGGTCATAACCTTCGCGATGCTGGCTATCGGGACCGGGGTGTTCGGCTCGCGCGACCACAGCACCGTGCCGGTGATTCCGTCTGCCAGCGCTGCCCCCGAAGCCTGCACTGCGGCCGGCTCGGGAGTCGGCCAGGGCAACTGAATATGGGCGTCGCTCGCGGCGGGGGCGGCCGCGACACCGTGACCGGCTACCACGACCAACGCCCCCACGACGGCAGTCCGCAACAATTGGGCAAATGTTCGCATGGCCACATTCTGCCGTGCGAATCCGTCAACCAGTGGGATTTCACTGGCCGAATTACCTCGCCGTTTCGGCGACAGCAAGCCATTGGCTAATTCAGGACGTCTGTCAAGGATATGGCGGTTCCACGGCGCCTACGCTGTCCGTGGATTCATTCATGGCAGCCAAGGCAACCGATGCTCTCGCGTCTCCGCGCCCATTGGTGGCGATTCGATACAGCCGCAGCCGCAGCCGTAGCGCCCCTCGAACTGCCCGTAGGCGCGCCGGGCCCGCCAATACATCGCCTACGGCGTCCTCGGGCGAGAGCATGCCATGGCAGTGTGCGATCAGCTCGGGGCGGTACTGCTGGGCGAGAGTCATGAATTCCTCGGTGTCGACAGCCGGTGCGTCCACGTCGACTCCTCGCTTCGTGGGTTTGGAATACAGACACTCCGGCGCCGACACTCATCGGTCCGGCAGACGTAGTGCTGGTGACACCTTCTCGACATCGCCTGCGATACCTGGAATTCGGATGCTGGCGCGATCGCGCGGCCGCATTCGGCCGCACTACCGTGGCAATCGTGAACTCCGTCCGGTCATTCATATTCCACACCGCCGCTGTCGCAGCACTGCTCACGAGCGCAACGGCGTGTGGCCGATCCGATGATCCCGCGCCGCGGGCATACTCAGCCGAGCTGACGCAGGCGATCGATCGGATACTGCAGCAGAGTGTTCCGGGACTTCAGATGGTCGTCACCGAGAACGGCCACAACTCCTTCCGCGCTGCCGGAGTCGGCGATCTCGCGACCGGTCAGCCATTCTCCGACGACGCTCGCATCCGCATTGCCAGCAATACCAAGACCTTCGTCGCCACGGTCGTGCTGCAACTCGTCGGCGAGGGCAAGATCGACCTCGACGGTCCGATTGAACGCTACCTACCCGGCCTGTTGCAGGGCAACGGATACGCCGGCAATCGGATAACTGTGCGAAACCTGTTGCAGCACACCGCCGGAATCCCCAACTACATCGACCCGGCGAAGCTCTCGAAGAGCGTCGGCAACCGCCATCACCAGCCGCTCGAAGCGGATCAAGTCGTCCGCGAGACGCTGCAAACGAAAGCTGCACTGGGTGAGCCGGGTACGAGAATGGAGTACTCGAATACCAGCTATCTGCTGGCGGGCATGCTTATCGAGCGGGTCACCGGCCGGACGGTCCAGACCGAGATCACCGAGCGAATCATCGAACCCTTGCACTTGACGTCGACGTACTATCCCGAGCCCGGCGAATCAACGCTGCGGACACCCTATGCTCACGGTTACGACCTCGTCGACGGACAGCTCACGGAGGCAACGGAACTGGATGCCTACGGTGTCGGGGGAGCCGATGGCGCGCTCGTCTCGACCGGCGCGGAACTCAACCGCTTCTTTCTCGCGCTGCTCGACGGACGGCTACTACCGCCCCAGCTGCTGTCGGAAATGAAACGCACCGTGCCGAGTGATTTGCCGCTGCCCGGCCTGCAGGGGGCTGGCCTCGGCTTGTTCCGCTATGAGTTGTCGTGTGGATTGGAGGTGTGGGGACACGGCGGCAGCGCCCCTGGTTTCGTAACGACGGGTGGCGTAACAGCCGACCGTCGCGCGGTGACCCTGACCACCAATTTGCAGCCGCCCACAGCGCAATTCGTGGCAGCCCTGGGCGACGCCCGCGATGCCGCGATCTGCTCGGCGTAACCGTGGCAACCGATTTCAGGCGTTCAAGTACGCCAGCACGGCCTGCACCCGGCGGTGTCCACGCTGTTCGACGGTCAGGTCGAGCTTGGCGAAGATGGCGCGGATGTGTTTGTGCACTGCGGCGTCGCTGACGACCAATCGGTCGGCGATGGCGGAATTGTTGTGGCCATCGGCCATGAGCGCCAGGACTTCCCGTTCCCGAGCGGTCAAACCGGCTAGCGGTTCGCGGGCGCGGCGACGGCTCAGCAGCGTGGCGACCACCTCCGGATCGAGGACCATCGCGCCGCCCGCGACCCGACGCAACGTGTCGACGAAATCGGCGATCTCACCCACGCGTTCCTTGCGGAGATACCCGATGCCGCCGGTACTGTCGGCCAGCAGCTCACCGAACGCATCGATTTTGTCGATTCCGGACGACAGCACCAGCACCGGCAGGCCGGGATGACGCTGCCTGGCGCGCAGTGCCGCACGCAACCCGTCGTCGCTGCAGGCGGGTGGCATCCCGACATCGATGATCACCGCGTCCGGCCGGTCCGCGGAGACGGCGGCCAGGAAGTCGTCGGCGTTGTCACACGCCGCGGTCACCTCGAAACCGCGCGCGGTCAACAGCGCAGCAAGCCCCTCTCGCAACAGGGCATCGCTCTCGGCGATCGCGAGTCGCATACCGGCGCATCCGTTATTCGGGCCGTTCACCACGACCATCAGGCGATCAACGCGATCAGAGCGCGCATCGCTTCGGCGATGTATTCCACCCTCACCTCGGCAGGCCCGAGGGCCACCTGCTGTGACATTCCCGTCATCATGGCCTCGACCGCAGGCTGCAGGCGAGCAGCCTGCTTCGGCGTCGTCCTGGCTCCGGACTCGCCGAATTGCCGCCCGGTCAGCAGGCTCGCCAAGGAATCAGTGGTCTCGTGTGCCCGGGTGATCGACTCCATCAGTTCCGGCTCCCTGAGCCCGACCGCCAGCGCCTCCAACTGGAACGCGACCTTTATCCCGCTCATCTCCTCGGTGGCCGCCCGGTATGCGAGCGCGGCCAGTCCATCCAGGACGTCGGCCAGTGAATGCGCCGGATCATTCAGCGGCGCCAGGTCTTCCAGTTGCTCGGCGAGCATGCGTTGCATTGCGGCCAGCAGCAAACCGCGCTTGCTCCCGAAAATCGAGTAGATCGCGCCGGTCGTCATGTCCACCCGGGCGGCGATGTCCTCCAAGCGCGCGGCCTGGTACCCCTTCCCGGCTATCTCGGCTACGGCCGCGTCCATGAGCGACTCCCGATTGCGCTGTCGCGACTCGTCTCGGCGCATCGACTCCTCCAATCCTTCGGCGGCGACCACATCACAGTCATGATAATTTGATTATTACAGTAATCAAATTATCGAATCTAGGACAAAGGGGAATCGAGATGTTGCGTCGCGCCACCGTGACCGCCGCCCTTGCCGTTTCGATGCTGACGCAGCCCGGTTCGGCGGCAGCGGCCCCCGAACCCGCGTTGGATCGGTTCTACCGGCAAGACCTGGTCTGGCAGCCCTGCGGCGCCGCCGATCTCGATGCGGCAGGCGCGCAATGCGCCGACGTCACGGTGCCGTTGAACTACGCCGATCCGAGCGGCCGCACCATCACCGTGACCGTCTCCCGACTCGGCGCCACCGATCCGTTCCGGCGACAGGGAGTCGTCATGTCCAACCCGGGCGGACCCGGCGGCCCCGGACTCGACATGCAGCTGATCCTCCGGGAGGCGTACACATCGGACGTACTCGCCGAGTACGACCTCATCGGGATGGACCCACGCGGCGTCGGCCGGTCGGCACCGATCAATTGCCAGTGGCCGGTCGCGGGATTCCGGTCGTCGGGTGCCAATGCTGCCGACTACGCGAAATCCGTTGCCACCCAATCCGATCTGGCGCAGCGCTGCCGAAATGCCGCTGGCGATACGCTGCCGAACTTCACCACCCGCAACACCGCGAGGGATATGGACGTGATTCGCGGCGCGCTCGGCGAGGAGAAGATCAACTATGTCGGCGGGTCCTACGGCACCTATCTCGGCGCGGTGTTCATCCAGATGTTCCCCGAACGCAGCGACCGCATGGTGCTCGACAGCGCGGTCGATCCGCTGCGATACGGCGCAAACATGTTGCGGGACATGGGTCCCGCCAACGAGGCGGCACTGGATGCCTGGGCCGACTGGACCGCTGAGCGGGACGGTGATTACCACCTCGGCGCGGATCGCGGCCGGGTGCGCGCCGCCGTCGCGGACCTGATCCGCCGGGCCGGCAGCCAACCGATCCGCATCGGCGCATATGAAGTCGACGACAAGGCGCTGCCCACGCTCATCTTCGAGCCGGTGGCCCGTCCACGCAGCTACGGCGAATTGGCCGCACAACTACGCCAACTCATCGACGCCGCCGACGGCGGCACGGTACAGCCCGGCCCCGAACTGGACGAAGCGCTCGGCCGTCTACTCACCGGCCAGCCGGAGGACGACTCCCCGACGTGGGTGATCATGTGCAACGACATCCCCGCATCCCGCGACCCACTCGAGTACTGGAACAACCTCGAAGCCACCCGCTCGACACAGCCGGTATTCGGGCCGCTCCTCAACAACATCTCCCCGTGCGCATTCTGGGCCGACCCGATCGAGCCACCCACCCAGGTACGAAATGCGGTGCCCGCGTTGATCATGCAGGCCACCGGCGACACCCGCACCGTCTACGAATCCGGCGTCGCCCTGCACCGCGCAATGACCGGATCCCGGCTCATCACCGTGCCGAACCAGCGAATTCACGGCTTGTTCGGAAAATTCCCGTGCACCACCACTGCGGTGAACGCATATCTCGCCGACGGCACCCTGCCGGACACCGATCTCATTTGCGAAATGAACTGAGGGCGTGGCTTTCCCGCTCTCTCCTCGATGCCCTGGGCCTGTCTTTTCAACCTCGGGGGTCGCGCTGAACGTCGGCAAACGCGCTCTTTGTCGTGAGAAGTGTTGCTACCCGGGTAGTCACAGCCACCATCGACGGTCCACCCGAAGATTTCTGCCTTCTCGCCGAGAATGCGGACCGCGAGCGGGTCCGATGTCACGCATCATCCGGTAGTCCCCGAGCCGGATGCCGCTCACCGACGGAATTACGTCGACGATACGAGGCCGGTTTGCACGCCACATATTCACCACGCGTTCAGCCGGGGCGAGTAATCCGAAGTCATGGTGACCCAGCCCGACCGGGTGATGCGGTCCAACGTGATCAAGCGCGATTGGACCATCGATATTGTGCGCGTCTGCTCGATCACGGTGGTGGTTATCGTGCACTGGATATCGATCAGAGTCACAGTGGTCGATGGCACCGTTCGCGGCGACCCGGCGCTACATGGGCGACCCATCGGGGCACTGACCTGGCCGCTGCAGGTGATGCCGATGTTCTTCCTTGCGGGCGGATTCGCCAACACCCTGATCGTCGACCGATACCGTGCCCGAGGCCGAACCTACGGGGACTACCTCGGGTTGCGGGTGCGGCGGCTGACCACCCCGGTGATCGCGCTGATCGCCTTCATTGTCGCACTCGATATCGGCCTCGACGCCTTCTCCGAACCGGCCGCCGCGGCGGCCGCCGATGTCGTCGCCAGCCCGCTGTGGTTTCTCGCGGTGTACCTGATCGCGGCCATGGTCGCGCCATTTGCCGTTCGCGCACACGATGTTTCGGCATTGCTGGCGCCGGTGGTGTTGCTGGGCTGCTCATTCGCGGTGGACGTGCTGCGCTTCGGCGGGGTGGGCCGGTTCGCCGAATGGAATCTGATATTCGTCTGGCTGTTCTGCCATCAGCTCGGAATCCTCTACGCCCGTGGGACATTGGGTCCCATCGGGGACAGCGGTGTGCTGCTGATAGCGGCGGCAGGTATCGGCGTGCTGATCGTCATGGTAGTGCCGGGACCGTACTTTCCGACGATGCTCGGGCTGGCCGATGCCCCGGTCTCCAATCTCGCACCGCCGACGACGGCGATGTCTATTCTCGCGGTGACGCAGTTCGCGGTGCTCGTACTGGTATCCCGGCGGCTGACCGGCTGGCAGCCGCGCGGACGCGCCCGCCGTGTGATTACCACCGGTGCGACGCAGTTGATGAACATCTACCTCTGGCATATACCGGCAATGGCCATCGTGACAGGAGCGGCGTTGGCAGCTCCGCTGTTGCTGCCCAGCGATGCCGGCACCTGGTGGGTCGCACGCCCGCTGTGGATCGTCGCGGCCGCGGTCGTACTGTTCGGATTCGTCCGGATCACCGGTCGGTGGGACGCGTTCTGCGCCCGATACGCCGCCCGCACCGCAACACTTCCGGTCCTTGCGGGCTCAGTGCTAGCGGCGGCGGGCATCTTCGCGCTCTGGCGCTACGGCCTTTCGCCACATGGGATGGCTGGTCTCGCCGCGCTCTCCGTCGTCCTCGCCGCCGTACTTCTCACCACGACCCGGCGCACTCCATATTTTCAGTCGAAGTCGTCGAAGTCGTCGAGATCCTGCCGGACATCAGGTCCCTCGTAAGTCGGCTCGATGTAGTGGCGCTTGGTGACCTCGCTGCTGGCGTGGCCCAGCTGGGAAGCCGCCTTCTCTGGGTCCTTTAGACCGATCTTCGTGCCCACCGTCTTGCGGTAGGTGTGTGGATTCATCGGCAATTCCGTTAGGCCAGCTCGTGCGTGTGCCTGTTTGATCTGTGTGCGGACGTTGTTGGGGTGGTGGATTGTTCGTCTGAGGCTGGGAAAGATGAGGTCCTCGGGCTCGTGCGGTACCCGGTCGCGCCTACCGAGTAGGACAACCACCAGCCATTTGGAAAGTTTGAGCCGTCGGCGTGCCTGAGGACCTCCCTTGGGATAGGGCCGAACGTGGCACCGGTGCGCCGTGTGCAGTACCGGCCAGCAGGCCGAGACCGTAGTAAGTGCACCAGCAGCGGTCATGGTGCTTCCGCCGGGCACTGATATACGTGGGCTGTTCCGCTAGATCAACTGGTACCGGATGTTGATCTGACGTCCAGCTTTGATCCCGTACACCAGCGCCTCGAACTGCAACCGAGGTTGTTCGGGATGTCGTGCGTCCCAGGCTGATCGGAGTGGCTCGGACCGATCTGCGTCCAGCGCCGGAAGGGGAAATCCGTCTATCTCCGCGGTGAGCTCGGTGCCCATCCGGGTCAGCACAACCCACGCCGAACACGGCGTGCCCGACCACCATGAGGCCGTTGATCTCGCGATCAAAGTATGGTCGGATTTGCGCCGGGCCAAGGTCACACCCCCAGCCCGGTCAAGTGCGGGGAACAGTGGCACGGTTGGGTCAGCGGTACATCGTCTGACAGATGGCACCTGGTACATCTCAGTAGGTCCGGCGCGTCCGCATGGATACGGCGAGCGGCCCTATCGGCATCGAGTCAGAGTCGACATCCGCAACTCGGCATTATCGGACGTTCCGCGCCAACGGCCCGAGATAGCCTCGGGCCGTTGATCTTCGGACTGTCGCATCTGGCTGCCGGTAGGGGTGCCGACAGCATCGGCGATTACGAAATCTAGTCGGGGACTTCGAATATGCCGCTACTTGACCGAGTTGGCCAACCGATCGGCATATGGTGCAGTGAATTTTCCGACAATGGGAAGCTCTGCGCGGGCACCGCCGGTGTTGTTCGTCTGGACCATGGCCATGATCCAGACGACGACTGCGAAGACCGCGACTGCGAGTCCGGCGAGGCTGAAGATGATCCCCAGGACTCCGAGGAGCGAGCCGATGATGCTCAGAACAATATTGATCACCGAGACCGCCCCGAAGAAGACGATCGATTGCGAGGCATGGAATTTCACGTCGGGATCGTTCTTTCCCACAAATAGGAAGATGATTCCGGTGAGCCACCCCAGTGCGTAGGACAGGATCGCGCTGGTCTTTTTGTCCAAGCCGGCGGGCTGCGGTTGGTTCGTGGGAGGTTGAGAAGATGTCATGGGGTAAGTAGATGCCGCGCGCGCCACCTACCGATCCCAGGTTTCAGCACGAACCCACAGGTTGCGGGCCAACCGGCGACCGGGATCCTGGACGTGGTTCTCTCGAGGAGATGACTGCCAACGACCTCGAAACGACTGGGTGATGGCTCATTACACAATCGAGCACCGAAAAAGCCGCAGAGTAGCCGAGTCGGTCTCCGCGCAAGGGGCGCTGCACGGTCATCGTCATGGCGCAGTGTGTTCGGTCGGCCTCGAATCGATACAGCCACCTGAAGGTCGCCTGCCCCGCGCCGGCCGGACCGATCAGCGCGGTATTCGGCTACTTATCGTGCCTTTCTTCGGGGGGTCCGTCCGGCCGGCCGCTGATGGACACCGACGGTTTCACTTCCTGTCATGTGTGCGGTCAGGCGCGTCAGCAGGGAAACACAGTCGCGGAGTTGTCGCTGTTCGTCGGTGTCGAGGGTGTCGTGGATGGCGGTGTCGAGGGAGCTGGCGCGCTGTGCGCGCAGCTGCCGAAGGTGAGCGCGGCCGGTACCGGTGATGTGCAGCAGAACCTTTCGGCCGTCGTCGGGATGGGGCTCGGTGCGGATCAGGCCGGCGCCGAGGAGTTCCTTGACGGACTTGGCCGCCGACTGATGGGTCACCTTGCGCCGGTGCGCGAGATCGGCGGTGGTTTGGGGGCCGCTGCGGTCGAGGTGGCCGAGAATGGCCGCTTCGCCGGGCGGCATGGTGTCGGCGGTTCGCACGGTGCGAACCAGTTCCCCGATCGCTTGGCGCAGGTCCTCGGCGAGCGTGTCGTCTGCCATGGCTTCACCCTACCTGGATCATGCACCCTAGTTGTACAATTAGATTGTACAACTAGGGTGTATAGACTTAATGCTCGAGGAGAGCCTCCATGCAACTCACCAAGTTCGGCCACGCCTGCGTCCGCATCGACAAGCGCGACTGCCGCCTGGTCGTCGACCCCGGCGGGCTCACCGAACCGGAGGCCCTGGCCGATGTCGATGCGGTTCTGGTCACCCATGAGCACTTCGACCATTTCTCTGAGGAGACATTGCGCCGGGCCGCCGAACGCAATCGTGCCCTGCGGATCTGGACCAACACCGCTGTCGCTGCACGGTTGACTGGTCTGGGTAACAGGGTGACCGCCGTCGGTGCGAGCGAGGCATTCACCGCGGCCGGTTTCGAGGTGAAGGTCTACGGCACCTGGCATGCCGTCATCCACCCCGATATCCCGCGGGTAGGCAATATCGGCTTTCTCGTCGACGACACCGTGTTCCATCCCGGAGACGCGTACACCGTTCCGGATACCCCGGTCGACACCCTGCTACTGCCCGTGCACGGCCCCTGGTCCACCACCGGACAACTGATCGACTACGTACGCGAAGTTGCCCCCGCACAGACATATGCCATCCATGACGGCGCCCTCAACGACATCGGAACCGCAATGGTCGGCGGCCTGCTAGGCGACAACGGCCCCGGCATCGGAGCCTCGTACCGACGCTTGACCACGGGCACTTCGATCGACCTCGACACCGACCGCCGCGCCGAGGAGTGACAACCGAACCTGCTGTGCCCAAGGCGAACTCGGTGGCCGACGCGGCCGACATTCGAAGCAAGCGAACACTCGCACATCGGCATTTCCGCGTGTTCCGGATGGCAGTATCGGTGTCGCTTCGTGACCTCGTGCCGCTCTCCTCCAATGAGTGAGGCTGCCGACGCCTCAGTTCCGTGGGTCTGCCGCACCGATCGTCGGAGAAGCATCGACCCGTTGTCTTCGTGGGTCTCGTGACTTCGAGTGAGATAGATTTTCTGACTGGAGCGGTGGGGTTCCCGCTCGCCAGTTGGACCAGGAGGGGACAGCGTGTTGGAACGATCAAACGGGCAGCGGCCGCTCTGAGTCGGCGCTTGAAGGGCACGGCGAGCGGGACCGCGGCCACTTCTGATGAGGCCGATCCAGTCTCGCTGATGGAAGACCTTCTGCTACTGCAGGAGCAATGCCTCGGCCACGACCACCCGGACACCAACGAGACGCGCGATCGTCTCGCCGACGCTTATCATCGGGCAGGGCGGGGGGATGACGAAGTTCCGCTTTTGAAGCAGCTTCTGGCGTACCGGGAGCGCGTCCTCGGTCACGATCACCACGACACCAACGTCGTACACAATCGACTCGGCGGCACCTATATGTCGCTGAGTCGATGGGACGAAGCCATTCCGCACTTCGAACAACTTCTCGCGTATCGCGAGAAATGTTCGGACCCCAGGTGTATTCCGTCGTTGGCGCTCGCCGCGTACTTGGCGTGGCGTGCTACCGGGCGTGCCGATATGCCGAGGCCGTCGAGTTGTTCGAACGGAACCTGACGTACGTCGGGAGAAGCGGCGCCGACACCTACGAAGATCGCTGCAATCTCGCTGCCGCCTATGAGGCTGCGGGTCGTTGGGATCAGGCGATCCCGTTGTATGAAGAGCTCTTGGCTTACCGGGAACAGCTTGTCGGGCACAATGATCCCTTCGCGCAGCGCGCCCGCGACGACCTTGTTCGCGTGTACCGGTCGGCGGGCCGACCCGACGAGGCTGCCGCCTTCTCCGAAGCAGGACCGCGCTGACCGTCCTCGTCGACACAGGACTGACGGCATCTCGAGCTTGCACGGGCGGTGCGGCACGTCGAGACTTTCCGCGCTACGTGCACGTCCGGCGTGTTCGTCGTTGGCGCATGCGAATACCCGGAATCCGCATGTGGGCGCGTTCGGCCACAGGTCGAGTTCCGTTGCGGGACAATAGTTCAGAAACTTCTCACCGACCGCTCAACGGCATTGCCGTGCGTTCTCTCGGGGGTACTGCAACGGCACTCGGTTCGGTAGTGTGCTGGTGGCGGTGTGGGATGTTGTTGCGGCGGAGTTGGATTCGCTGTGTGTGAGGATCGGTGGCCGTTCACGCGGTCGAAGCCGCGGGGCCGGGCGCGGGGGTAGGTGGCCGGGTTGGATCGGAAAGGTCCAAGTGTCATGTCCCGGCGTGTCCCTCTTGGCCACGCCCGCAGATTTCCCGGCTACGCAATCGCACGGCAACCCATCAGGCGCGACTGCCTCGCACTTGAGGGGTTGCCTGCCAGTACCGGCGTCATCAGCCACGTTCACCAGCAGTCGATGCCTGGCAGTTCGCCGGCGATGCTCAGCGACCCGGCGATCTCGGCATGGGCTTGCCTAGGGGAGCGACCGAAAACGAGCCTTATGCGGCCGTTCCGCGCGCGGAGTGAGCGCGCGGCTTGCCGCGCGACTGACCATGCGCCGCGCTGCCGTTGCGACGACCGCTGCCTTGGCGCGGTCCGCCACTGCCCCTGCGCGCTCCGCCACTGCTACGGTACGGTCCGCTGCTGCTGCGGCGGTCGTCTTCACGTGCCGCCCGCTCGCTGTAGGAGGGCGCGACGAATGGGGCAATCGTGCCGACGAGCTCGGCCACCACGGGCGAATCGGCGGTGACCCGTTGCGGAGTCACAGTGATCTTGGCCTTGCGCATGAGGTCGGCCAGGTCGCGTCGTTCGCCGGGCAGCACCAGGGTGATCACGTCACCGGAGTTGCCAGCCCGCGCGGTACGGCCCGAACGGTGCAGGTACGCCTTGTGTTCGGCGGGCGGATCAACGTGCACGACCAGCTCGACACCGTCGACGTGCACGCCGCGCGCGGCCACATCGGTCGCCACCAGCACCAGGGCATCACCGGCGGCGAAGACCGCGAGGTTGCGGTCGCGGGCGCCCTGCGAGAGGTTGCCGTGCAGATCGACGGCCGGAATTCCGGCGAGGGTCAGCTGCTTGGCCAGTTTGCGAGCCTGATGTTTGGTGCGCATGAACAGGATTCGCCGACCCGAGCCGGAGGCGAGCCGGTGTACGACCTCGCGCTTGGCTTCGACGCTCGCGGTTTCGAAAACGTGATGGGTCATGGCGGCGACCGGGGAGTTCGCCTCATCGACGGAATGCAGCTTGGCATCCGGCAGGAAGCGGCCGACCAGCTTGTTGACGCCGTTATCCAGGGTGGCCGAGAACAGCAGGCGCTGACCGTCATTCGGGGTGGCCGCGAGAATGCGGGTCACGCCTGGCAGGAACCCGAGGTCGGCCATGTGGTCGGCCTCGTCGATCACGGTGACCTCGACGGCATCCAGGGAGATCAGACGTTGGTTCATCAGATCCTCGAGCCGGCCGGGGCAGGCGACGACAATGTCGACACCGGCGCGCAGCGCCCGGACCTGCCGGTTCTGCGGGACCCCACCGAAAATCGTGGTGACGGTCATGCGATAGGCCGCGGCGAGGGGTTCCAGCGCGGCCGTGATCTGGGTGGCCAATTCCCGAGTCGGCGCCAGCACCAGGCCGGTCGGGCGGCTCGGTGCGCGCCTACCGGCGAGACCGCCGCCGAGACGGTTGACCATCGGGATGGCGAAGGCGAGCGTCTTGCCGCTGCCGGTCCGGCCACGGCCCAGCACGTCGCGTCCGGCCAGCGAATCGGGCAGGGTGTCGGTCTGGATCGGAAAAGGTTCGGTGATCCCGGCGCGAGTCAACGCCTTCACCAGCGGTGCGCTCACGCCGAGCGCGGCAAAAGAGATGTCAGCAGAACTCATAGGTGTTGCGGTGCCTTTCGGACATCAGGCGGTGCCCGAGCCGTCTGTGGACCTTCCAGGTCCGCGCCGGGGCACGAAATGGCGAGATTGCCAATGGGCAAAATCGATCGCCGTAAGAAGAGCGGATGCGGCAAGCGCTGGTTGCGAAGCGAATGCGATCTACGACGCTTGGCGTGACATGTCACGCACTTGATCAACAATAGCCTGTGATGGGCGGTTCGTACTCATCGGGTGACGTTTCTCGCCTCTGGCCAGGGCTGGGCCGCCAGGCTCGTGTTCAAATCCGAGTGTCGACCATAGGGTTCACGGAACCGGCAGCGGCATCACGGCGGAGGTGTCGTAAAAAGATCTTGGGCATGAGAATCGGCTCCGGGCGGGTCTCCACCCGCGATCAGCATCCCGAGACCCGATACGACGCGCTCACCGTGGCCGGGTGTGAGTAGATCTTCCTCGACAAGGCTTCCGGCAAGCTTTCCTCTCGTCCGGAACTGGACAAGGCGCTGCTGGTGGCCAACCTGCGAACCGTCCAACGCCATCGTCATCATCGACAAGCTCGAAACCCTGCGACTGATCGGGCGGCAAACCCACCACCGACCGCCGGGCCAAGCAGCTGACCCTCACACCCGAAGGCGCCGAACCACGAGGCGATTGCCCGCAAGCTCGGAATCACTGTGAGCACCCTGCAAACCCGGATCCTGCGCTGCGACTGCCTGATCCTGTCGCCAGCCGAGCAACGCATCTCCGACAACCTCGACGCCCTCATCGAACACGGAGAGCCGTTCACCCTCGAGCAGGTCTGCCCGCTCGATGACGTGACAGTCCACTGGCTGATCAGCGCTGCCTTCAAACGGGGTCGCATCCGCTCATCGCAGACACGGTCCAGGAGAACACAGCAGCCCCCGGTGTACACGCCGGTCCGGAGCCGCCCATGACCGCGCACGAGATCACCAGTGCGCCAGCGCGATTGCCCCTGTCGAGCGAGCTCGATCCGTTCGGCGACGGCCAGGAATGGTCTGTGATCCGCCAATGCCGCGATATCCACGGCCAGGTGGTGCGCGTGCTGTATGAGTGCCGCTATCGCATCGAGAGCGGTATCGGTAGCGCGTGGGTGACCCGAACGTCGCTGGCACGACGGTGAACACGAATCCCGTGATGTCGAGCCGATCGACTGACGCCGCCTTCGTTGATTCCGTGTTCATCGTCGGCTGCATCGACACCAGCGTTCCGGTGCTGGATGCCATTGCAGCGCCTTGCTGCTCGGAGTACACCGATGCCCGTTGAATCCTGCGACGAGATCAAGAAGGACACTCGCGGCTATTGCAAGGTCAGCCTCGACTTCCTCGAGAACCACAAAAATGAGCATGCCGGTGGCCAGCGGCGACCGCGCAAGCCGAGGCCACTGACGGCGGGTTCTTGTAGAACTGTTGCTCCTGCGGCTAGGACACGGAACAGTGGGTGGTAGGCACCGAAATGTGTTCCGTCGCTCCAAGGTTCGACCATAGGAAGTAGATCTCTGTGCGCTTCGGCATCTTCATCCCGCAAGGTTGGCGGCTCGATCTGGTGGGTATCGACCCGGCGGCGCAGTGGGGAGTGATGCGGGATCTCGCCCAACGCGCCGATGCCGGGAGCGCCTGGGATTCACTGTGGGTGTGCGACCACTTCCACACCATTCCGTTGCCGAGTGAGGAGGCCACGCACGAGGCGTGGACGCTGATGTCGGCGTTCGCCGCGTCCACCTCGCGAATTCGGTTGGGGCAGATGTGTACCTCCATGAGCTTTCGCAATCCGGCCTATTTGGCCAAGGTCGCGGCGACAGTGGATCTGATCTCGAATGGTCGGGTCGAGATGGGCATCGGGGGTGGCTGGTACGAACACGAATGGCGCGCGTACGGGTACGGATTCCCTACCACAGGAGATCGGCTCGGCCGCCTCGACGAGGGCGTACAGATCTTCCGGCAGGCATGGACCACCGGTACCGCCACCTTCGACGGCACGCATTACCAGGTCAACGGGGCCATCGTGCGGCCACTCCCATTGCAGGAGGGCGGGATTCCGCTGTGGATCGCGGGCGGCGGTGAGAAGGTGACGTTGCGGATCGCAGCGAAGTACGCCCAGTACGCCAACTTCAACGGTGACCCCGAAGGCTTCACCCACAAGTCTGACGTGTTGCGCGCCCATTGTGCTGATGTCGGAACAGATTTCGACTCGATCGTGCGGACGGCGAACTACAACGTCGCGATCGGCGCGACGGAAGCCGAAGTCGAACAGCGCCTGCAAGCGCTGCAAGCACGATTGATACCCTTCGTCGGCGCGGACGTGGCGGCAGGCTACGTCAACGAGCTCTATCGCGGAACCGCCGCTGTCGGCACTCCCGAGCAGATCGTCGAAAACCTCACTAAGGTCCGCGATCTCGGCTTGGGCTACGCAATCTTCGACTTCCCTGAGGCAGCGTACGACACCTCTGGCATCGAGCTGTTCGAGCACGAGGTCGTCCCGGCCCTGGCCTGAGCCCTCCAACCCCGAACACCCGGCGGCTCCAGATCTCGTCGGCCGTGGTTCTGGCCCAGATCGCCGCGTCGCGGTGTTCGTGTACGGCGGAGTCGTCGTTGGCGCTCGATGACGACAGCGGCGCCAGGCGATACCCACAGCCATCGACAGCTGGGCCGCTATCTTCGCGGTCATGTGTTGTTCCCGGATCCCGGGCAGTGGCAGGAAACCGAGAACAGCCGCCGCGCCAAACGGTTTCGGCAAGTGTTACGCCGCCCCATCGACACCCGTGGCTACCTCACCGTGACGGTGAATCCAGCAGACCCCATGTCACCGCCACCACGACACCGCACCTGGCTCGACTTCACCAACGACGGCCGCTACCTGCTCACCGTCGGTCACGACATGACCCTCACCCCTGTTGGCGACAGCGAACTCGCCCAACACATCACTCATCTCGCTCGAATCCGCTGACCAGCGTCACACCTCCGTCGTGGGTTTGTCGAGCTCACCGCCCCTGATAGCCGCACTTATGTGTGAGCTCGCGCCAGACTCGCCCTGTGTTGCTGTGCAAACAGGTCGCGATTCACTGGAACACGTACCGAGAGGACTGCAGCGACTGAAATCGGGTGTCGGCTGCCAGGGAATGGTTCTCGCGCGGATACGTGATCATTTCGCTGAGAGGTGCTGGTCGATGGCAGCGTGGACGAGCAGTAAGCGTTTTCGCAGCAGGTCCAGTTTCGCCCGGCGTTTCTGGTCTTATTTACGGTGCCCCAGCCGACGAATACAAGCAGTTCAGCCGCGCATACGGATTCGACATCGCGGACTAGGCCGGTTACGAGTGGCTACGGGACCTGCGGGAGCTGCGGATGATCACGACGAACGCGCGGAAGTCCGAACCCGGCTCAAGCGCTGCGTCGGAGGTCCTGCGACGGGTCGCTGCACTACGTGATGATGCACCGATCACCTGGAGCATTCTTTAGAGCTGAATACCAGCCGCCGAACCTGACCAATGTTTCCTATCCGATGATGACCGTCACCGGCGCATCTTCCCTGTTGGCGTGTGATTCCGTGCGGGAAGGCACCGCTGCTTCGAGCTGAGCAGACCCCTCTTCAGCTACTCCCGGCACGATGCCCAGCGAGACGCAAGCGATTAGCCGGGCACCTGGACCAGTGACGGGATCCCGGGATTCGGTCCACATCGGGTGGACCGAAATAATGGGGTCAGGTCATCAGAGCTTGGCCGAGCACCGGTCCTACCGCCAGACCTCCGATTCCGCTAAGTGTCACGCAGCGGTGGGTTCTGATGCTGCTGTCGTTGGTTGCCCGAATACCTTTGTGGGATTGTAGGTTTGGCGGGTTTGCGGGCAGTGGTGGAGCTGGCCCAGCATCTTGTTGAACAGTGTCGGATCGCTGCGGCGTGGCGGTCGCCGTGGTCTCGGCGGTGGCCCAGATTCAGCCGACGGCGGCGAGCTGGTCGTTATTGATGCGTCGGTGGCTGATGTCGGCGACACCGCATATCGAGTCGGAGCTCAGAAGACCGGCGGCACCGGGAAGAAACGATCGATAACGGCCCGAGTAGAAGGCTGTGCACGCACCATCCCGGCGATTCCCAGATCCTCGAACGATTCTTCCGCTGCGGGGAATTCGATGTTGTTTGTCACGACGATTCCGCTCAGGTCGGTGATTCCGAGATCGATTCCGTGGTTCATGATGTCGTGAGGAATCGGGGGAGTGTTGTGGCCGGTCGGTATCTCGAAACCGAGGATCGCGTGGAGCACCTCGTGCGCCACCGCGAATCCGATCGAGCGTCCGATCACCTGTATGGCCAGGTTCTTCAGACGCGGATCGGTCATGTTCGCGGTCTGCAATGCCTGCACGGTCAGCCGAACGGTCTCGCCGACGTCGATCCCGGTGTTGTCGTCGAGCGCGCCGGGGTAGATGTCGATCGCCTCGTTCGGATAACCGGGGCCGACGCCCGGCGCTGTGGGCGTGCTTCCCAGAAGACCGGGGACGGGCGGGTTCCCGCGGAGGGTGACGGTAGTGGCATTCCCGGCCGCGGGTTGCCCGCCCGCGAAAGACGCAGGCAGGCTCTCCACAAAGGGCGGCATCGCCCACACGAGCCTGACATTCGCGGTGCGCAGCAGGTAGGCGGCCGTAGCCCGGGCAATCCGCAACACCTCGTCCTTCACATCAGCGACGACCAACGCGGCCAGTGCGACGTCCAGGGCAGCGGCGTCCTGACGGATCTCCACGAACTGTGGCACCGAGATCGGAATCCTGATGCTCGCCCTGGTTTTGCCGGAGGCATCCTCGACGATGTAGTCGATGGCGCTCAGACCCGGCAGGACCCCCGTGACTGTGGTCGTCGTGCCGACGCGATGACTGATCTGGGTCCGCGTCGCGTCCTGACGGACAAAACGTCCCCGGCCGCCCGACGGCATATTGCGTACCGTCACCTCCAGGTCGAATGTATTCGACGTATCACCTGACGACGGCCCGAAGGCGCGACCTTCGGTGGTGGCGGGGGCAACCAGATTGATGACAGGGCCGCTAGTGGCCTCGAGCGATTCGGTGGTGACCCCGCCGAGCAGTGAGTTCGACCGTTCGTGTAGTTGCGCCTCACTGATCTGTCCCTGTTCGTACGCACGACGCACGTTCTGCAGCTGCGCCGCGATCTGACTGGGCGATGTTGTTCCGCACATCCGCGCTACCGACTTGACCGAGCACATCAGAGGCAGTCGAGGACGCGCCTGTCGGTGTCGTATCACGCACAGCACCCGAGCTCTCGTCATCGGGCGAGGTGATCGGGGCGGTGCCCGAGCCGGCGGTGGTCGAGCCGTCACCGGCCGACCCCAGGGGCACACCAGTGCGCGCCGAGAGGACGCCGCGCAGGAGATCACCCGCGAGCCGGTCCATCGCCGCGCGGTGCTCACGGGTTGAGGAGAACGCATCCTTGGTCGCGTTGCCGATGAACTCCAGCAATTCGGCACCGTGGCTCAGATCTCGGAAGATGTTGGGCGTCGCCAACACGTCTAGTGCTGCCGAAAGCCCCGTCGGGTCAGGCAGGCCGGTCGGTGACTGGATGTTGACGATCGGTGCCGGGAGGTCCGCTGGACGGGTATCTGGGCGATCGCGGCGGCTTCCCGCGGTGATCGGGGCGATCTCGGGCGCCTGTCCGGCGCAGTCGGTCTCGGGTGTACGCAACCGCTCGACGTCGAGCTTCTCGGTCGCATTGCAGCAGGACAAGAACACCTCCGCAAAGACACCGCGCGTCGGGAGCGAGACCAGACGCTTAGAGACGAAGTGCGTCGGCGTGTCCTGTTCGATCAGCCGCCGTCCCTCCAGCAACGGAAAGGCGACATAGTTACCCTGCACCCCAACGGGTTTGTTCAGGATCCGGTCGATCAGCGGCAAGCCATTGAACGTCAGCCGGTCGAAGCGCATGGCCCTGCGCTCCGGATCTTCATTGAGCCAGATCAACCGAAGATAGAACAGAGGCCGTTCTTGAATATGTGCGACCAGCTCCGTCAGCTCGCAATAGTCGCGCTTCTGTTGCGTCAGAGCGGAAGCGAAATCGATGTTGGGTGGTGCAAGCTGAAACGCAGCGCTCGGGTTGTCCACAGACAATTCGGTGTCGACCGTGTCCGCCACGGAGATCTGAACATTGCGCCGCTGCGGGAGAAAGCGGTTGACATCGGTTCGGGCGATCAGGTCGATCCGCTCGATCTTGTATCGGATTCCGAGCTCAATCGCCTGCTCGACCAGATTCGCGAAAGAGCCGAACTGGCGGGCGGCCGACGTGATCGCTTCTTCGGGGTCGAAACTGACCCGCAGTTCCTCGATGCGGTCGAGTCGCACCGGATCACTGGTGTATTCGACGAATCCGCTGCCGGGTCGTCCCAGAGGCCGCAGCGGAACGAACTGGCCGTCGTCGGTCGTGATCGCGAGGTCGATTCCCGGCCGAACGTTCTTGTCGATGTTGATCCGCCAGCGTGACGCGGTCGCGAACTCCGCTTCCGCGCCGAAGATCTCGGGGCAATGCAGCAGGCGCCGCAGCGCGTCGAAGTTGTCACGAAATCGCGGTGGCACCACGCTCTGCAGAACAGACTTGTGTCGGTCCAGGAATCGAGTGATCGGCGATGACGGGTTGGCATGGAACTTAGCGAACTTCGGGAGCGTATCGAAGATAGCGTTGTCGATCCCGTAGGGCACCAGCAGCACCGGCTGTTCTTCGACCAGTTCGGTTCGTACCTCGTAGTTCGAGATGACTTGCGAATACTGCACTGTCATCGCGTGATTGCGGTTGTGGTTACGAACGGTTCGGGTCTGGATCCGCTCGCTTTCGCGTTGGACCGAGGTCGTGACCACGGTGGATCGGCGCGAGCGCAGAGCGGAAGAGCGCTGCACAATCCGATCCGAAACCTCCTGAACGGTATCCGCCTGCAGGCTGCGACGGCCTTCCGTCGAACTCGTCGTGCCACCCCCGCCACCACCGAAGGAGATCAAACCGAAATCGATGGACAGTCCGCCGCCTCCAGAGGCGCTCAACCCGCTCTGGCTTTCTTCGAGGACGGAATCCACGCTCTCCTCGATCACCCGATCGTGATGCTGCTCATGTGCAAGTCGCTCGGCCGTACCGGTGCTGTCGACCCGACTGTCTCGCTCAGTGCGAGTCCAGTCGATGAAAGCGAGGTTGACCTGCTCGCAGGGAGCGAGTGCGAGCGAGTACAGCACCTCGCCCAGCGCTCGGCCGCGTGGAAACCAGCCGATTCGGTACTTGTTGACGAAACCGAGCACAGGCTGTGCTGCGCGTACAGCGTAGGTCGACGCACTCTCGTCTTGGTAAGGAATCGGCCCCAGAATCCCTTGTCTCGGAAAAAGCGAGGAGCTCGTCACGAGGACTGCTGGTGCCGTAGGTTGCTGCGCTCGTACGATCTGACCGAAGAAGTACTGGCGCGTCGGTAGATCAGTATTCGGCCGCAGGCAGCAGTTTCCTTCGATGTGCTCCTCGTTCAGACCGAAGCTTGCCGGCGAATTCGATAGGTCGTCGGCGTCGGGATCCACGACGGGCTCGGCTTTTGCGCCATCAGGCAACCGCATGGCTTTTGTCGAAAACTGTAAACGGTGCGGGAGGGCGAGTGCCTTGTTCGCGCCGAGCTGGTTCTGCGCGATCTCGAGACGCAGTGGTTCGACGCGACCTTCTTTGCCCTCTTCCGGCATGCGCAGGACTTCGACGGCGAGATCGCGGAATTCGTCGGCACGGATGTGGCCGAGATCGACCGATGCATAGCCGTGAGCGTCCGCGGCACGCTCTGCGAGGGTCACGTCGTTACCCTTGGCATCACGCGCCACAAGCCGGAATCGAGCTCCGGCAATCTCTGCTCCGGCGTCATCGGCGAACTGCAAACGTACTCTGCCGTAGGTCTCGATCGGCCGGTACTCGTTCTTCCGCCGTTCGAAGGCTCTCGCTACCCAATCGCCTCGGTCGATCGTGGCGAAGGCCCCGGTCCTGCCAACGACCCGAGCATCCGATTCGACTATCGAAACCTCGTCCGACAGCCGAGGGAGCGCCACCGGTGTTTCATCGATCCGTGCACCAAGACCCAGCGCCGCAGCGATTTCCGGCATTGCTCGGGCGTCGTTCTCCAGCTCGACTATGGCGTCTTGCATGTCGTGAAGTCGGTGCCGGAAGGTTTCGATCAGCTCACTGGCCTGGTCTTCCACACTCCGGGGGTGATCTTCGGGGACTGGACTTTCCCAGCCGGAGGACTTGCGGAACTTGCCGGTGTCCATGGCACCCCTCTCTCAGACGATTGCAGTTTCACGGAGTGGCTTTCCGGGGGTGATGCAACGAGGCAAGAGGGCGTGATGTGGATCACTTATGTGGCATGTTACTCGAAGTGGCGCTCCGGGTGTCCGCATCGGGTCGCAGCTACGCGCAGCTTGCCGGGCGGACGGCCAGAGCTGGCCGAATCTGTTCGATGAGCCGGCCGATCACACGATCGGCTGATTGCGCGGGCTGACCACGAAGATCCATTTGATCACCGACGGCGCGGGCGATGGCTTGTCGGTGCTGGTCACGCCTGGTTGCGCTGGTGACGGTCCGATGTTGCCGGAGGTGCTCGAAGGTATCGTGGTGCCTTGCCTCGGTGGCGGGCACCACGGACGACTCTGGAGGAATTGCTCGGCGGCGTATTCCAGCCGCGGCAACCGGGACTGGCTGCGGCGTCACGGAATCAAAGCAACCATCCCGGTCCCGATCGACCAAGCCACCCATCGCCGCAACCGCGGCGCGGTCGGTGGTCGACCACGGGCGTTCGACCCGATCGCCTACCGTGACCGAAATGCGGTCGAACGGGGTATCAACCAGCTCAAACAGCATCGGGCCGTGGCGACCAGGTATGACCAACTCGCCGTCCGTTACCTGGCCATTTCAATACCGATCCGCTGATGCGCCGGGTGATGAACCCGGACGGGTATATCGAGCACTTCACCGAATACGCCGAGGGCGGGCACTTCGCCGCGTTGGAGCAGCCGCGGCTGTTGCTCGATGATGTCAGGACTTTCTTCCGGGGCGTATCGGGGGCTGAAAGGCGGTGATGGGGCGTGCGGTGGCCCGCCCATCACGTGTGTGGTGGTACGTCAGGACGCGTACGAGCGAGTTCTGTCCGCAGTCGGATGTCTCAACCATCGGCGCGGCCTACCGTTTTCGGTATGACGTGGAACGAACTGAGCACCAGCAGCTTCGCGCTGCTGACCACCTACAAGAAGGACGGCACGCCGGTCGGCACACCCGTGTGGGTGGCTCCGGACGGCGACCGGATCGTGGTCTGGACCAACCCGAAGACCTGGAAGGTCAAGCGGATTCGCCGCAATCCGGAGGTGGTCGTGCAGATATGCGACGGCCGTGGCCGCCCGAAGAGCGAGGAGAAGTTCGCGGGCAAGGCCGAAGTCCTGGATGCGGACGGAACTCAGCGAGTCCGCGATCTCGTTTCCCGTAAGTACGGGCTCATCGGCACCGTGGTGATCCGGCTGCACAAGCTGTTCAAGGGCGCGGACGGCTCCGTCGGGATCGCGATTACGCCGGAGTAGATCAGGCCGATTCCGCGAGCCCCGCCGAACGCCAAGTATCGGCGAGTTCCTGCAGCGGAATCTCCAGGGCCGCGGCTAGCGAAACGATCGTCCCGAACGCGGGTGTCGGCAGCCGTCCGGTCTCGATCTTGCGCAGTGTTTCCGGCGAGATGCCCGCCGCCTGGGCGATCTGGGCGGGGTCACGATCGGCGCGCGCGGCCCGCAATCTGGCTCCGAGGCGGCGACCGGCCTCGACCTGGGCGGGTGTCAGCGGAAGTCGGACCATATGACCAGACTATGGGCGGTATTTAAATACCGCAAGCTCAGCTGTTGAACTTTACCCGGAGGGGACCGCCGACACTGTTGAACAGCAGATCCCCGTTCGGAAAGAACTGGACCATCGCGTACGCGCCGTTGCCGAGGTTGCTCTGCCCGAAGATGGTGCGGTGCACCGTCTTTCCGGACTTCCAGTCGAGTCCGGTCACCTCCCAGCCGTCGGCCCTGGTGTATCCGTTGACGAAGACGATGCCGGATTTACTGCTCTCGGTGGGCACCATGCTCGTGGAGACCACATCGGCGCGCGACCACACCGAGGTCCAGCGGTGGTCGGATGGATTCCATTGGAACCGTTCGATACCCGACGGTGGCGCGAAGACCGGCCCACCCGCGAGCACATCGACGAGTCGGTCCAGCGCACCCTCCGGCCGGGCATTGTTCACCACGAACGCACCGTAGCCGTCCACGACGACCGACTGCTCGCTCTGGATGAATTCGGGCTGCGGATTCAGCCCCGCCGTCACAGCGATCTGGTCGGCGATCCGATTGGATTTGGTGCCCGGCTTCGGCTGAAAGCCTTCGGGAATGGTGTCGCGCCAGAACGCGACCAGTTTCATCCGATCGGCCCCGTCGGTGAGTACGACGAGCCGATCGTCCTTGCCGTAGCCCATGAGCGTGGGGGTCGAGCCGGTGCCGATGCCGAACTTGACCGCGGGCGGCTGCCTTCCGAAATCGTAGGGTGCGGCC
Source organism: Nocardia sp. CA-107356 (assembly GCF_050946365.1). Taxonomy (NCBI): domain Bacteria; kingdom Bacillati; phylum Actinomycetota; class Actinomycetes; order Mycobacteriales; family Nocardiaceae; genus Nocardia; species Nocardia sp. CA-107356. The sequence continues at coordinate 4,416,286 of NZ_CP191992.1, forward strand.
CACGCGCCGTCGGCGGCATCGGCGGACAGCGTGGATCCGGTCCACACGATCTTGCGCATGATCTTGTCGGAGGCGGCGTAGATGCCGCCCTTCTCGTCCACCGCCATCGCATTGGAGACCACTTCATCGGCACCGAAGTATGGGGGAATGTCACCATGTTCGACCCGCACGGTTACGTCGAACGACTGAAATCGTCGTCTACCTGCATAATTCGCGCCGCAGGGGTCGGCCGCCAGCGGCGCGTGCCGGAGGGCGCGCGGCGCCGGCATCCGCCAAGATCGATTTTTGGGGGAATCGGGGGGAATTCTCTGTCCCCGGCGACCGGTCCGAGGTTGATGCTTTGGCAGCTGGCCGACTGCTAGCAAACCAACCACGAATCCGTCGCAGAACATCGGCGTGTCGCTTCCGGTGTCGGTTCGTGTCGCCCACGTTCGACAGCATCGCGGCTGCCCTCTGCGAGGGTTTGTGTAGGGCGCCATGACCGAAGATGTTGCGGCTGAGCAGATCTGGTGGCATTCTGACCAAGCAGCTTTTGTGCTGATGGTGCTTCTCACCTCAGCCGCGTCGAGGGTCTAGATCGGCGCGATACCCGGTAACCATATGAACCACAGAGTTCCTGTGGTGCCGCCATCTGTGACCCAATCTCTGCATCGCGCTCCACGTAGCGCACGACGCCTCGGAGGTCTGCCGTGACTTCGCCTGCTGCCCCATGCGATTCCGATAAGGCCGCCTGACATGGGGTATGCGAACAAACGAGAAACGAAGAAGGACGGGCTCTTCTGGGAGGCCCGATACAAAGCAGAAAACGGCAAGTACAAGCCAATCGTCGACGCCGACGACAAGCCAGTCCGGTACTGGACGCCAGAGTCGGCCAAGGTGGCAGCCGACCGCGCCGAGATCGAATTCGACATCCGGTCGAACCTGGCCGTTCCAGCGGCACATCCAACCCAGCTGAACGATCCTGACGATCAGTCCTTTGAAGACTTCGTTAACGAATGGCTGGACGGGCAGGACCTGGCCGAGACCACGATTGCGAACTACGAATGCCACATCCAATGTCATCTGCTGCCCACCTTTGGCCACATTGGCTTGAAGAGCATCAAAAAGGGTACTGTCACCGCATGGGAGGGGAAGCTGCGCGCCGCGGGATATGCCCCTGACAGCATCCGCACGTACCGTGCACTGCTCCACGTGATCCTCGAAGATGCTTTGGATGAACAGAAGATCCCGAGCAACCCCGCCAAACGCAAGCGCGGCCGCGGCCAGCGTCGGTGGGAGGAAAGAGACAGCGCTCCCGCGAAGGTGATCACTGACGCATTCGGTGCCCTGCTGATCGCGGAGCGAATGGCGTTGCTGGCTGGGCGTGACGACGAGTTGGTGTTCGAACTCGTGAAGTTCTACACCGGGATGCGCTTCAGCGAACTGCGTGGACTCGAACCCGAATTCGTGCGCGACAGACTCATCGATGTCCAGTGGCAGTTGGTTGAGGTGAATGGCCGACGGATTCGTCGCAGGCCGAAGGGCGGGCGGACACGCGAGGTACACCTGCCAGAATTCCTGTGGCACATCCTGATCGACTTCATCGCCCGCACTCAGCCGAGGCCCTGCGCCTGCCACGGCCGGACATACGTGTTCCGGGGCCACGGCAAGCAAAGGATCCGAAAGGGCGGTGTCACCTTGGGTGCAATCGCACAGCACCTGGGTATCTCGCTGAGCACAGTCTCGCACGCCATGCGACCCGACGGTCAGGTGGCGGAAGCGACGCGACAACGCGTGCGTGATGCCGCCACCGAACTCGGCTACGTGGCGTGGGCAGAACGCGAGGTAGCCGACCACTACCGGAGGGAACGCTTCCGCGCCTCCCTGTTCATGCCCGCGGTCTCCGGTGTCTACCCGAAGCGTGGAAAAGCCCCGGCGCGTCCAGTGCCCATTTCGACCATAATATTCCCTGGTGTGCCAATTCGGGGACGCGATGCAAGCACTCGTGCCGATGGTGTGTGGGAGCCCATCGCGGAAGGCATGACGCCACATGGGAATCGACGATCTCACCGCACGAACCTTGTCGAGCTGGGTACACCGAAGAAGCTCATCGATGCTCGGATAGGCCACAGCGACGGGTCAGTGCAGGCGACCTACACCGAGATCACACAGGTCATGATCGACAAGCTGATGCGCGACCTAACCGACGTATGGAACGACGCGCTGGATAAGCGACTGGCAATGTGTCCCACGTCGCCGGTCCCGATGTTGAACGACTTGCTTCAAAGACGAGCGAGTGAATTGCGGCGGCAGGATCTCCGGGTCGCTGTTTAGAGACTGACCGCGCTACCGGCGCCTGGGCTCGGACAACTACCGTTACGAAGGCGGCCGGGTCTGTGCCAACAAACCCGTGCGCGCGGACTATCTCGACACCGTTGTCTGGGACCACATCACCGCCCTGCTGGCCGACCCACAACTGATCCACGCCGAGATCGACAAACGCCTGTAAACCGCGAAAACATCCGATCCCGTTGTCGCCCAACGTAAACGGATCGAAACCGCGCTGGCCAAAGCGCGCGTTCGGGCATCACCGCGATGATCGAAGCGTTCGGCGAACAACTGATCACCATAGACGAGCTGCGCACCCGCATGCCCGACCTACGCGCCCGCGAAACCGGCCTGCGCAACCAGGTCGACGCCCTCGACACCCAACTCGCCGACCGCGACGCCTACCTCGCCCTTGCCGCCGACCTGCAAGGCTTCCTCGCCCAGCTCAACAACAACGCCGAAACCGCCACCGTCGACGAACGCCGCCGCGTACTGAAACTGCTGATCAAAGACATCCTCATCGGACCGGAAATATCACCATCCGCCACCGCATCCCCATCCGCGAACGAACCAGCAACAGCACACCCTCGGCGACACCGACCAGGAGGGCAGGCATTGCCAACTGCGTTGGGGACGTAGCGACCCCGCCCTGAGGTGCACCCGAGAGGGTGGTACCCCATTTCCAGTTCTCCAGGTATCCGGCGCTCAGCATGTTGCGCAGCAGCCGCAGGAAACGATTGTCGTAGATCTTCTCCGCCACGATCTCGATCTGTATGTCGTGGTCGAGCGAGCCGAAGCAGTCGGCGATGTCTCCTTCGAGGAACCACGCGGTCCCGGTCCAGATGTTGTCGATCTCCCGCAACGCGGTGTGACAGCCTCTGCCCGAACGGAATCCGTGGGATCGGTCGGAGAACGTCGGTTCGTAATACGCCTCCAACAGCAGGCGCATCACCTCACCGACGAGTTTGTCCGACCAGGTCGGCAGACCCATCGGGCGGGTCTTGCCGTTCTTCTTCGGGATGTGCACCCGCCGGACCGGACGAAACCGGTAGCGCTCGTGGCGCATCGTATCGATGATGCGATCGATCTTCGCCCGGGACATGCCGTCCACGGTTTCCGGTGTGACCCCAGCCGTCATCGCGCCGTGGTTGGCGTAGATGCGCCCGTAGGCCAGCAGATACAACTGCCGGTTGAACAATTGCCGAAACAACTCCTCACACGGCAGCTTCCGCCTGCCGCGGTCACGCAGGACACCCAGCACCGGTGCGGCGCTCTGCATTTCGCATACCTCCCGATCATCTGGTGTCCGATTCACCTGGTCCCCTTCGCCCTGCAGACGGCTTTCCCGTCCTCCCTGGCCGGGCGTGACTCCGGCGACTACTAATCGGGTAGGACCGGCGGGTTGCCCCGGCCGGTCCCCCTCAGAACCGGACGGGCCCGTTTCCGGGCATCCGGCTCAAGCAAGCCGCGAGGGCTCACGGGTGTGCAGAAGTGCTTGCCGTGCTTGCCTTTCGGAGGCAGTGAGCGTGTGCGAGACGGAGTTGAGTTTCGTCCGGTCCGCCGGGCCCGACAGTGACCGCGATGTAGCGTTTGCGGATCGCATGGCGGGTCGTGCGTATCCACTGCTCCCATTCATCGGGAGAGCGGGGCTGGTGGTCGGCGCGCAGGAGGAAGTCCCCGCAGAGAGGGCAGCGTCCGTGCTGTTGGTGTAGCAGCCTCAGTGTTTGCCGCCCGAGCGGGGTCGTCAGCCTGCGGCGACGGTCTGCCCAGTATTGGGCCAGGTCCGGGTCGTCCGGAGACGCCGTGCCTTTGACCATCACATGCCGGACGATTTTCGTCCAGGCGAACTTGTAGAGATAGAGACCGCTGACGCGGTCCCCGAACACCCACCGATTCTGACTGGCTTTATTGAATTGACCGAAGTAGCGGTCCACCACCCACCACCTCGATTTCTTCGGGTGACTGTAGCGTGCCCACCGGAAGGTGAGCCGCCACATGTATGCATCCAACCGGGAGAATTCCCGCGTGGATACCACCCCTCGGTAATAGGCTGCCCACCCTCGCACGATCGGGTTGATCGCGCGCAGAACCCCAGCAGCATTGGAGCCACGGAGAGATCTCATCACGATGCGCAGCCGTTTCCGGAACCGTCTCACCGCCGTTGTGCTGGGTTTGATCAGCAGCTTGCCGGAGTATCGGCGAACGCTGAATCCCAAGAATTCTATTCCTGCGTCGAGATGGACGATTCTCGTCTTTTCCTCGTTGAAGGCCAACCCTCGGGGTGCCAGCCATTCGGCCAGCTGTGCCTTGACCTGTTCGGCCTGCTCACGTGAGTGACACAGGGCGACCATGTCGTCGGCGTAACGTACCAGCATCGGCGAGCCCGGCTTGCTCTGCCCGGCATAATTACCGGTCAGATAGTAGCGGACTCCAGCGGCTCCCTCCAACCCGTGCAATGCAACATTCAATAGCAGTGGACTTATCACACCGCCTTGCGGAACACCGTCCTCGGTCGGTGCGAATCGTCCTTTGTCGATCAATCCCGCTTTCAGCCACTGCTGGATCATTCCCCTCGCGGGGAAATTTCCCAGCATTGTCATCAGGTGATGGTGGTCGATTTTATCGAATGCTGCGGTCAAATCCGCATCCAAGGCCCACAGTTTGCGGGCTTTGCGGCCGCACGCTGCTTTGAAGAGGGCCTCGATCGCGTCGTGACAACTCCGACCCGGCCGGAAACCATATGAGCGTGGCTCGAACCGGGCTTCCCACTCGGGCTCCAGTGAGTTGCGGACCCGTGCTTGCTGCACGCGGTCGGCGATCACCGGTATCCCGAGACCGCGGAGTTTGCCGTTGGCCTTCGGTATGCACACCCGCTTGACAGGACGGGCCTGCCAGGGCCGTGACGACGAGTGCAGTCCCGTCGCCAGCTCGGCCCTGGCCGGGGAGGTCAATGCGACCTGCCCGTCGACGCCCGCCGTCTTGCGGCCGGCGTTGCGCTGCGTGACCTGCCTCACGCTGACCAGCGTGTTGGCGTGGCTGCGCAGCATCAGCTTCTGCAAATTACGGACCTTCTTCAGGTCCTGATCCCGCGTCGCCTTGAAGATCCGCTGCCGCAGACGCCGTACGTGATCCTCGTGGGCACACCAATCGATGGCGTCCCAATCGAGCCCGTCCTCCGGTCCGTTCACCTCGACGGCCACCATCGAGTCCGGCAGCGTGTTTTCCGTCATCGGTGTCCAACTTGCCCTTCGGTTCCGGCGCTCCGGTATCGGAGCATTCAACAGCTCACCTGGTCCACGTCAGCACCCTTGCGGGTCCGGGCAACGCCCGTATCCGGCCAGTTATCCCGAAGACACCGACGGAGGGGTCGGCTACCGGTCTCCGGGTTTCCTGTCGCCTTTCGACGCACCGGCATTCGCTTGTTGGACCATCTTGTTCCCACTGAGGAGTTGGGCCTTCCTCACGGTCGGCTTACCGAACAACGTTGGCTGCAAGCAGCTTTCGCTGTCCGGACCTCAGCCGGGGTTTCCACGTTCCGCACATGTGAGACACGACCGGGGTGGGCGCCCTCTTCATCCCGGGACGGTGGTGCTCTCCCGCTAGGGCCTCGAACCTTCGCGGCACCCGCCGCTTCCCAGCGGCCAGTCCTGTTCCCCCGCTACCACATCCCATCGGCGGAGGTGACGGTGACGAGACGTCAACGAGGATTCACTGCGCGTTCGCCCGTCCGATCTTCTCCTGGCCTGTAGTCCCCGGATGGAACGAGAACCCTTGGGCCTTCACCTCGATGCTCCGCACCCCGCAGTTACCCGCGACGCACGCCGAGGTCGGAGACAAGCCATGAGCACTGGCTTGGAACTACATCTTCGACATCGAACCTCCATTGATGTGTTCACTCACTACGTGCGACTTCGTGTCGCACCGAGGCCTCCGTCGCCGTAGGACTCGCGTCCCGTAGGCGATCCCGCGTTCGTGCGTGTCGTACGTAGCAGCGTGACGTAGGCGCCCCACTCATCTCCTTGAACACCCTCGCTGGGCGTCGCCCCGCGCTCTGGAGGTTGCGTCGGCCACCATCGACTCCGACGCAGAGCACGGCACCGGTTTCAGCGGTCGGTTTCCGGTGGATGGGAACTTGCATCGACTGGAGATTGGGATTCAGGCAATCCAGCTTTCGCCCTATCACGCGGGTCCCTCCGGCACCCCGTCCCCGACCACTGGGCCCGGTCACCGGATTCTCTGGCATGCTCTTGTCCCGTTAACCTTTCGGCATTCGGACAGCACGTGGATCTTCGAGCCGGTCTTGCCTCGGTCGACCGGGTTCGTGCCGGTCATGGATCCCCCTAATGAGATGTAGCGGGCCAGTCCGATCGGGCAGACTCGCTGCCGGTAGCGGCTGGTGGGTGAGCACTGTTTGGTCCCCTAGGACCTCGAGTCCTGAAAAAAGATCGTGCCCCCGCCAGTCGACCGGGAGGATGGATCGCTGATGGGATGCCGTGCCCGCCGCCGCGGCGTGAGCACTGTTTCATTAGGGCGCCGAGAGTTCTCCCGAACGCTACTTGTGTCACGACATTGGTTGAGGGACAGGAGAATTAGTGCTTTTCGTCGGAGACGACTGGGCCGAAGACCACCACGACGTCGAGTTGATGAACCCGGCAGGGAAACGGTTGGCCCGAGCCCCGAAGGGGTCTACGGGATCGCACGGTTTCACGCGCTGGTAGCCAAGCATTCGGGCGCCGATACCCCCCCCGCAGCTGATGTCGTGGTCGGGATCGAGACCGACCGTGGACCGTGGGTGGCGGCGCTGATCGCCGTCGGGTATTCGGTGTTCGCGGTCAATCCGTTGCAGGCGGCCCGCTATCGGCAGCGGCGTGCAGTCTCCGGGGCCAAGAGCGACCCGGCCGATGCGCATGTGTTGGCCGATATGGTGCGCACCGATTCCCACCAGTTGCGCCCGGGTCGCTGCCGACAGCGCGCAGGTTGAAGCGTTGAAAGTGGTTGCGCGAGCGCATAAGACGCTGATCTGGGAACGCACCCGCCATGTTCAACGGCTGCGGCACGCGCTGCGCGAATATTTCCCGCCGCGCCGGAAGCCTTCGACGATCTCACCGCGTCCGACACCCCGGAACTGCTCGGTAAGGCACCGGATCCGGTGTCGGCGGCACGGTTGTCGCTCAACCAGATCCGTGCCGCGCTCACCCGTGCCCGCCGCCGCGATGTCGATGCCAAAGCCGCCCGGATCCAGGCGGTGTTGCGCAGCGAACACCTGCGCCGAGAGGTGGTGATCGACACCGCGTATGCGGCCACCACACAGGCGTCGGTCGGTGTGCTGATCACTCTGCGTGAACAGATCACCATCGCGGCCGGACAGGTGGAAGCACATTTTGGCCGGCACCCGGACGCTGAGATCGTGCTGTCCCAACCAGGGATGGGAGTGGTCCTCGGTGCCCGAGTGCTCGCCGAGTTCGGAGACGCCCACGATCGCTATGCCTCGGCGAAAGCTCGCAAGAACTACACCGGCACCAGCCCGATCACCCGCGCCTCGGGTAAGAAGAGGATCGTCGCGGCCCGGTTCGTGCACAACGACCGGCTCATCGATGCCCTCCTGCGTCAGGCGTTCAGCGCCCTGACCGTCTCGCCGGGTGCACGTGCCTGCTACGACAAACACCGCGACCGCGGCCTCGAACACCAGCCCGCGCTTCGCCAGCTCGCCAACCGCCTTGTCGGCATCCTCCACGGCTGCCTCAAGAACCGAACGGCCTACGACGAGACCGCCGCATGGTCTCCCCACACCGAGAAAGCCACTGCTGCTTGACATTCAAGCCCCTAAGATGTCTTTTTTGGCCCGCACCGACGCTCCGTCGCAGACCGCGCGTGACCAGTCGATCAAGCCTGTGCTGCCCAGCTCGTCGAGGACCGCGCGATGGAGCTTGCGCCACAAGCCCGCTTGGGTCCAATCGCTGAACCGGCGATGCGCGGTGGGGACCGTGACCCCGAACGACGGCGGCAGATAACGCCAGGCGCTCCCGCCGGTCAGGACGTACACGATGGCGGTGAACACCGCACGGTCATCCACCGGTGTGGTGCCGCCGCCCTGCGGGCGTGCGTCGAACTTCGGGATCAGCGGTTCGGCCAACTCCCACAACTCATCCGGCACCAACCGCCGCGAAAGTTCCTCCACCACAACAGATTAACCAACACAGGTCAGCTAATTACAACCGCGTAAGACACGCTGTTAGAGCGTGCCTCGCGGCACAATTTGCAGTCCGTTGATGAAGGTGTCGAAATCGGGTTGGCACGTGTCCCGATCGGCGGCCGGGGTCTGGGCGGACATCATGACCGGGTACCTCATTTCGCCTACATCGTAAGCGAATCCAAGGGAATCCTCGTAGAGGTCTCCATCGGAGGTGGGGGAAATCCCGGTAGTCCTGTGGGCGTCCAGACCGCACACTGAGATGGTGTCGGATCGCAACTGCTGCCACTTGGGGGGGCTTTTGCCGACTGAGCAGCGTGCCGACCCCCATGGGACGTAATACGTCGAAGGTGACCGTTGCGATGCCCATACGTAAACCCATGCGTAACAGCGAATAGCTCCCTTCTTCTATCTGTGTAGGTGTAGTCTGCCAGCCCGGTAGGTGCGGAACCTGGATTGTGAACGGCATATCGGGGCGTTGTTCGGTGGCGAAGACGGTTCCGGTTGGAGCGCTTGCGTTGCATGTCGGGCGAGTCGGTGAAATCCGACTCCGCTCCGCCGCATGCGGTCACACTCGTTGCCACGATGATGGCTAGAACTAGATGCCGAATCCTTATCACGGTTCGCCAGCCTATCCAGCCGAACCCTCGGGGCCACACTCACCTGCTGCAAGAAGCTAGGGAAAGCGACCACATGAGACATGCTCTTAGTGCGATCGCCATCCAGCCGGAAGTCACAACGGCGATATACCCCATCTATGCGCCGTATTCAGGGCTGCGGAACGCCGCCACTTACCGCACAAGGCGCCTTCCACCTTTCGGCCATCGCGTACGAAGCCGCCCCGCTCTACCATGAATACAGCAGTATCGAAGGAAAGAGGTTCAACCATAGCGCTTGACACGAAGGACGTAGACCAGGCTAAGCATTGGTTTTGACCGAACTCCGCACTAGCTAAACGGCCGCAACTACGCGCTGTTGGTAATTTGGCCATCTATTTGCACGAGAAAAGGCTCGCCCACGCGACTCGAAGACAGAATTTCGCACCTTGCGTTACGGCGACTGGCTCTTGCGATGAAAAATCGGGCCGAAATCAGGCGAAAGCGAATTTGGAACCGCTGCCCAACATAGGACTGTTTTGAACAAAGTGACTTCTGCGGAAAAATTCAGGACCGGCCTCATCGGCCTTCCCTCGTATTCCACCTTGCGACCCGACCTTCTGCTACACGCCTCCCGACGAATAGCTGCAGCATGTAGGGCAGATTCTATATGGATTCCAGACCACCTCATCAATCTTATCCCAGCTTCGATTTGGCAACCAAAATACATTGGGGCAGCCAGAATCGCACCGAGTGCGGATGCTCTTTATGACGCATGGATGACACTAACGTACCACGCGTCCAAAGCGCCCCGCAGCAAACTACGGCTCGGTATCGGAGTTACGGATACTGGGCGGCATCACCCGGCCGTGACTGCGCAAGCTGCCGCAACACTACATCTACTGGGGCGCGGGCGTGCAGTGCTAGGAATTGGACCGGGTGAACGGGAGAACAATGAGCCCTACGGGGTCGATTGGAACAGGCCTGTCGCAAGATTCGAAGAAGCGCTCGCAACCATACGGGCGCTGTGGGATTCGAAGGGAGAACCGATATATCGAGACTCCGAGTTTTTCCCGTTACGTGCCGCCGTCTTTGGTTTGCCTCCCTACGAAGGGACCCGTCCACCTATTTGGGTAGCCGCCCACGGCCCCAGAATGCTCCGCGCAACAGGTCGATATGCAGACGCCTGGTTCCCGGCATTCACCCAACGACCTGAAGACTACAAAGAGCGACTAACACTTGTGCGTTCCGCAGCCTCGGACGCCGGCCGTGACCCGCAATCCATCACACCTGCCGGCGTATTCTTCATTTTCCCAGGCCAGACCCGAGCGGCAGTAGACGAACTAATGGCCTCCGTCCCGGCGCGGCTATTTGCGCTCGGCGTACCTGCAAAAATATGGGCGGACCACGGCGCGGATCACCCCTTGGGATCGACTTTCACTGGGTTTCAAGACCTCATGCCACAACATATCGACGAGGACACAGCATTGAGCTTCGCAGATCGAGTTCCGGAGTCACTTTTGCAGCAGGAATTTTTAAACGGAACGCCGAACGAGATCGCCGACCAACTAGCGCATTGGCGAGATAACGGGCTGCGCTACGCCGTACTCGCCGACATGAGTGTTTTTCATTCCAAGCTACTGCACAGTGCGCGAGGAGCGCTACCGTTTGTCACACTCATGCGCAAAATTCGCAAACTATGATGGTAAAACGATGCCCGTCGATGCAATGGTCGATCAGCCACGTCAGTTCGGCAGGATACTTCCGCCTTCACGGTGCGACGCTCCCCGATGAGCGCTTTCGTTTCGCTGGGCACCTCACCGAGGGACCTACTGTATGTGTTCGATCACCTATGCTGCGATCTGCGGATGCGAGGCAGCTGCTCTCCTAGTGTCCCGCACCAGGAATTCGGTGAAGATATGAGGCGAGTCGATCCAGGATCTCGTCGGCGGTCTTGGTCCAGGTGAATGGTTTCGGGTTCTCGTTCCAGTGGGCGATCCAGTCGCGGATGTCGCGTTCGAGGGCATGGACCGATCGGTGGGGGCTGCGGCGAAGTTTTTTTGTCGGTGAGTAGCCCGAGCCAGCGCTCGACCTCGTTGAGCCAAGACGAGTAGGTGGGAGTGAAGTGCATGTGGAAACGGGGGTGCGCGGCAAGCCATTTCGCGACGATGGGGGCTTTGTGAGTGCTGTAGTTGTCGCAGATCAGGTGCACGTCGAGGTCGTCTGGGACTTGTTTGTCGAGCTTGGTGAGGAACTTCTTGAACTCGGCGGCGCGGTGACGGCGATGGATCGACCCGATCACCTCGCCGGTGGCCACGTTCAACGCGGCGAACAAGGTGGTGATCCCGTGACGGATGTAGTCGTGGGTGCGCCGCTCGGGCATGCCCGGCATCATCGGCAGTACCGGCGCGGACCGATCCAACGCTAGGATCTGTTGGGTCGGAGACGGGACGCCGTGCAGCATTTCTGTTGTCGGTCTTCCCGTCTCCGCCCGCCGAACCCGGCGTGCGAGTTGTCCCCGCACCGGGCTCTCCACGTGTCCCGAAGGGTTATTCGATGAGTTCGGACAGGTAGCCGACAAAGACGACATCGTCGTGGCCGGTGCGGCGGTAGCGTGCTTTCGCCGGATCGACTGCGTCGAGGTTGAACGGCGTGGAGATCTTCGTTCCGCGGTAGCGGTAACGCTCCACGCGCGTCTTCGCCGGGTTGTAAAGGGTGACACCGTTGTCGCTGATCCGGTCGACACCGTAGAAGCGCCGGCGGATCTGTTTCCAGGTCAGGTGGGGATGCTTGCGGCGGATCCAGTAGATCACCCGCCACCAGGCATACCAGCCCAGGTAGGCGAAGGTTTTCTTGGACACGCCGTAGCGGAAGTACGCGGCCCAGCCCCGAAGGATCGGGTTGATCTTCCGCAGGAGTTGCCCCAGCCGCAGCGACGTCGTCGCTGCCCCAGTGGCCTGCTTGATCTTGTGCATCACCCCGGCCAATGCGTTCTTGGACGGGATGGTCAGCACGACGCGGCGACCGTCGCCCCGCGTCCACCGCTGGATGCGGAAGCCGAGGAACACATAGCCGGAATCGACGTGCGTGACGTGTGTCTTTTCCACCGAGAGAGTCATTTTCAGCTCCCGGCCCAACAGCTCGCCGATCTCGGCTCGCAACGCTTGCGCGTCGGATTGTTCGCCGTGCACGAGCACGACGAAGTCGTCAGCGAAACGCACCAGCCGATAGTTCGGCAGCCCTTTGCGGCGACGCTGCTGACGCCGCCACGGCGGGCTCATATCCCGCTCCTGGATCCGCATGAAATGCCGGTCCAGCACCGAGAGGTAGATGTTGGCCAGCAACGGCGAAGCGACTCCACCTTGCGGCGTGCCCGTCAGGCTCTCCGCGAAACCCCCGTGCTCGCTGACGATCCCGGCCCGCAGGAACGCACGGACCAGGCGCAGCACCTTGCGATCGGTGACACGCTCGGCCACCAGATCAATCAGGACCTGATGATCGACGTTGTCGAAACACGCGGTGATGTCCCCTTCGACCACCCACTCATAGCCCTGGGTGTGCATCTTGTGGATCTCGGCGATGGCGTCCTGAGCTCGGCGTCCGGGCCGATACCCATAGGAATGCGGATAGAACTCGGCCTCGAAAATCGGTTCCAGAACCAGCTTGAGCGCCATCTGCGCCACCCGATCCCGCAGGGTCGGAATCCCGAGATGGCGGACCTTGCCGCCCTTCTTCGGGATCGTCGTCCGCCGGACCGGCAGCGCGGTGAACGTGCCGTCCTTCAACGAGTTTCGCAATTCCTCGAGGAACGGCAACACACCGATGACCTCCTGGACGTGGCTGCGGGTGACCGCGTCCACGCCCGCTGTCCTCGAACCCCGGTTGCCCGACACACGATCCCAGGCGACCAGCAAGGTCGCCTGGTCACAGACCAGATTGAACACATCATCGAACCGCTTGCGCGGTTCGTCTCTTGCCCATCGGTGCAGTTTGCGCTGGTGACCGAGTACCCGGCGTTCGGCCCTGAACAGGACCGTCTCATCCAGCGCACCGCTATTCAACGATGACCTCCTCCTTCACCATTCGTACTGCCGATCACGCTGTCGCCCTTCCCCAGGTGCGCGGGCTTTCCCCGGCTCGGGAGTACTACGGCGACTCCGCCACGACCCGATGCCCTCAGCGGGCGTCGCGCCTGCCCACCGAATCAGTTGGTTACCAATAGGTTCGGGCGGCATCGGGCCGCTTCCCACGTTCACTGATGTCCGTTACGACGGGGTCGGCGTCCAGCTATACCCCGGCGGCATCGCCACCGGCCGCACATCGCAGTCTTGGCCGGGGCCTCCCGCCACCCAAATCACACAGGCGACGAGAGCGGGCAAGTCAAAAGCCACGACCTGCCCAGCACCGCAAGCGATCCATCCGCCAGATTTCGCGGATCGCTGACGACTGACGGGGCTTCTGCCACTGATTCGGTTTCCCTACGCCTTTCCGTCCTCGCTAGCGAGCACGAGCCGTCTGGCAGTTCCGGCCCGCCCCTACATTGTCGAGGCTGCTCCCAGCCTCACCCTCAACCCAGGGTTCGACCTGCCTCCAGCTTCAACCGGCCGCTACGACGACCGGCGGCGGGCACCACCTCCCGCACGGCTACCATCAGCGCCTCGTGGCGCACGGGATTTCTCGTCCACGCACAACACCAGCGCCCTCTCCGGCGGATCCACATACAAGCCGACCACATCGCGGACCTTGTCGATGAACTGTGGATCATTGCTGATCTTGAACTCGTCGACACGATGCGGTTTGAGCTCGAACGCTTTCCAGATCCGCCCGATCGTGGACTTGCTCAACCCGATCTCTTCGGACATCGACGCCCTCGACCAGTGCGTGGCGTCGACCGGCTGCCGCTCCAGCGTCGCCACCAGCACCGCCTCGACCTGCTCATCGGTGATCGTGCGCGGTGCACCCGGGCGAGGCTCGTCGACCAGTCCCTCCAGCCGCCGCGCCACGAACCGGTTGCGCCACTTGCCCACCGTCTGCGGCCAGATCCCCAGATCCGAGGCCACTTCCTTATTGGATTTGCCTGCCGCGCAACCCAATACGATCCGGCACCGCTGCGCCAGCGCTTGCGACGACTTCGCCCGACGCGCCCACCGCTGCAGAGTCTCGCGCTCATCGTCGGTCAGGATCAACTCGGCCACCGGCCTACCCACACGCGCCATTCGGCCGCTGCGAGCCCACCACCGGCATCGAACCATTCACCCGGCTCACCGCGCAGGTCATGACCACCGAGCCCTACGCCAGCGGACGACGGGTGTTTTGGATCGTCGACAACGGCGCCTCCCACCGCAACTGGGCCGCGGCGAAACGACTCAACGACGCCCACCCCAACGCGCACATGGTGCACCTACCGGTGCACGCCTCCTGGCTCAACCAGGTCGTGCGACACGAAGTCGCATGAGTAACAGCGGAACTCGTAGAAGGAGGGATCGGCTGATGCCGATAACGTAGTTCCCGATCCCGTGCGCGTGGATCGTCCCCGCCTCGGCGTGCGTCATGGGTAACCGGTGTGTCGTGTTCGGTCTCAGGAGATCGTTGATCGGTTCGGCTCATTAGATCGACAGGAGGAGAAGGTCGAGCCGGCCTTCCATCCGGATTCCTAGGGTATGGCCCGCAGCGGTTGGCGCTGGATGCGTTCGGGGCGTGTCGGAAACGATGCTGGAAAAGCGACTGGGTGATCGACTTGGACATCCGGAAGTTCTTCGAGAGTGTCCCGTGGTCGCTGATCGTGAAAGCGGTCGAGGCCAACACCGATCAGCCATGGGTGGTGTTGTATGTGCGGCGGTGGCTGCAAGCCCCGCTGCAACTACCTGACGGGACCTTGCAGCAGCGCGACCGCGGAACCCCGCAGGGATCCGCGGTCTCGCCCGTCCTCGCAAACCTGTTCCTGCACTACGCGTTCGATGCGTGGATGGCTCGGGAGTTCCCGAACGTCGGTTTCGAACGTTATGTCGATGACGCGGTCGTGCAATGCGTCAGTGAACGCCACGCCCAGCGGATGCTGGCGGCGATCGAGCGCAGGATGGGTAAGGTCGGGCTCATGCTGCACCCGGACAAGACTCGGATCGTGCACTGCCGGGACCGAGCGAGATGTGGCTCGTACGAACACATCTCGTTCGACTTCCTCGGGTTCACGTTCCGGGCGTGGGGAGCGAGGGACAGGAAAGGGAGAATGTTCACCTCGTTTCTGCCCGCGATCAGCAAGGAAGCCTTGAAGAAACTCGGCGCGGTCGTGCGGTCCTGGCGGCTGCTGCATCGGTGTACGAACCTCTCTGCATCCGATCTCGCCCGCCATATCAACCCGGTGGTGCGGAGCTGGATGAACTACTACGGCGCCTTCTACCGATCGGCGCTGTATCCCCTCCTGGCGCGCATCAATGCCTCCGTGGTGCGCTGGCTCCGCAAGAAACACAAACGGTTTCAGGGGCACAAGAAAGCCCGCGAGGCTTGGGAGCAGGTCATGGTCACCCACCCCTGCTTCTTCACCCAGTGTTCCTGGGTGAAATGGGCCCCTGCTGTCTGGTGACCAGGGCAGCAAGAGCCGTGTAACAAGAGCCGTGTAACGAGAGATTGTACGCACAGTTCTGTGAGGGCCGGGGGGCTGCAACGCCCCCAGCTACTCGACCGCCTGGCCGGAGAGCTTGGGGCGTAACTCTGACCGAGAACTGCCGTCGGCTGACCATCGAGATCGACGAGCACGCCACCGAGATCACAATCCGTGTTGCGACGGTCCCACGGTTGTTGCTGGCGGTCGTCAGTTGTGCTGCGTTGACTGCGGCAAAAGTTCGTCTGTGACACCGCTGGCGTCGACCGGGCCCGCTCCAAGGATGCTTTCGCGCGCCACAATGGCACTGCGCCGCTGCAGGTCTGGTCATCGAATCATTGAACGGCACCGGCTGTCACGAACAGGAAACCGGCATCGCAATACGGGCACTCGCATTCACACAAGCCCGATGCCATCCAGGTGCCGCATAACTGCTGGCGCCCAAGCGCAAAGCCAGCGGCGCCGACTGAAATGCAGCCGATGGCTTGTGCAGACGCGTGTCCGCAGCATGAGGCGACGTGGCCGCGCTGGCATCAGCCTGGACCGGCGCGGCGTTGCGGTCGATGCAATCATTGTGAAGTTGCTCTACGACCTCCCGCCCCGGCGATTGTGGGAGCATAGGGGTGGCGCGCGGACCTGTTCCACCAAAGTGCCATTGTTATCGGCTCCCGGCGGCGGCACCATTTATTGTGCACGCCCGTCGCCGGATTGACGCCCCGCAGGCTCGATCGGGTCAGCCGAGTCTCACGCCATGATCGGTTGGACCTTCTGCCGGCGGCGGGTGTTGCGTTTCGTCGCAGCTAGTCCGCATGCAGATAGGTGATCTCATGGATAGTACGGATGGCTTGTTTGGCCTGTCGTGGAACGAGATTGCGAAGGATTCGGTCACGGCCGTAGCTGGTGTGGCTGGAGGCGCAATCGGATCGGTGATTTGTCCGGGGGCCGGGACAATGATCGGCGGGGCGCTAGCGGCAGGGTTGGTAGGCGGGATCTGGACTGGCGCGCAAACACAAAATCTGGAGACAGGAATCGAAGCCGGACTCGTTGATGGCGCTTTGGGTGCAATCGGCGGGGGACTGGTCGGAGGTGCCGCCAGAGGAATCGTTCAAACTTCTGGAAGCCTGGCCAGCAGGGCAGCCTTTGGCGCAGGACTCTCCCTCGCTGAAAAATTGCCGGCGAGTTATCTGCTCGGCTCAGGTATTGGTACAGCAGTCGTCAGTCATTTTACACCGCAGAACCCGCCTACTCTAGCCGAGCTGCCGACACGGCTAATTGGTATTGACCCAACGACTTAGCCAGCCCCAGCTGGATGGAAACGGGGCGGTTTGTCCACCGGCGGTGTTTCCGGACGGCGGACCGTCCGGCCACGGTGGTGTGCTTACTTGCCCAGTTTCCCTGGCTAGGACCATCCCGTTTTCCCGCACTTCCTGCAGCCGAAGCATTGCTTTCTCGGTTGCCGCGTCACTGAGGCAGGCATCGCGTAGCGCAACGCGAGCCTAGTCGAGGTCAACAGACCTGATCCCGCTGACAATTTCCGGCTGTAGTTGTGTGTTCAAAGATGGTGACGTTAGGTGTGATCTGATTTCGGACACCAGGAGTGGTGGGCTTCCTTCGGGTAATTCACATGATTCCGGAAAGGTGAGTGAGCTATCGATTGCTGCAACCCTGCCGTCCGATCGAGTCAGATAATTGCCCGGATTGCGGTCCATGTTGCCGATGATGTAGTCGAAGACGCTCATCTGCTGTCTCTGAAAGTCCTTCGTACGCGGCGGTCGATTCGGCCGGATTGGCCTTGAGGAATTCTCGGAGCATTCCAGGACCGTACCGTCCTCCACCGAGGCCGGTGTCGGGTACGACAGCGTCGAAGCTCAGCAATTTACTCAACCGATATGATGCCACTTCCCGCTTGGCGAGCTTGCCCTTTGACCTTCGGGATGCTGAAACGGATCCTCGCCTTACTCGACGGTTTGTAGACTTTGCGCCCTCCGTCTGTTGAGCTCATGAACAACACGGTCCCATCGGTCTTCCCAGACGGGAGGGTGGGTTCGCCAGTGAGGCGCCGTTTCTGCATTTTCAGTTCGCCGTCGGTAATCGAATAATCGAACTGATGAAATTCACGGTGTGTGTCCTCGGCGAGTGCGTCATTGCTTGAGGCGAGGGTGCGGGCGCGGTCCTATCGGTGGTCTCGAATGCTTCGACGGCGTCATCGATTGGTCGGCCGGCCTTCAGGTCGCGAGCGGCATGGGTTTCGGCGAACTCCTCGAATGCCCTCCTCACGCGTCGGGCAAGCTGCTGCAGCATGCACCGGGCATCCTTTAGCAACCTTACTCACTTACCTCGACTTCTGATCTGAGCGAGTTCGACCGGACGCCGCGGGCAAGTGGAGGGACATCTGGCGCGATCCCGGTGGGGCGAGCTTCGGGAGGTGTCGGCGACTCTGGTTGTGAGGCTGATATATCGGTTTCCTGTGGGGTTGAGTTCGCTGCCTGCCGCCGTTCGGTCGGCCTTTTAGCGGGCTGTGGCTGTTGAGGCGCCCGTCGGCGCGGGTCGGGAAGTGCGCTCACCGCGACGTCCGACCGACGGTCGGTGGCGGACCATGGTGTCGTGCTCGGCACGCGACTCTGGTCGGTAGCAGGGCGGGGTTGGGCTGCGGCCCGCGTATTCCAAGGGGGCCGCAGTGCTGCTACCCCGTCCGACTGTGCCCCAGCGCAGGCGACTGTTCCAGAGCGGACTGCTCGGTCGACAGCAATGATCGCGCCGCGACCCAACCCTGCAGTGGGTCGCGACAATCGGTTCGGGCACAAGCGTCGGTAACCGTTGATTGGCTGTCCCCGGTCTCGGACAATTCTGCGACAGGCTCTGCGGTCCGTGGATCCTCAGCGAGACCGGCCGTGTGCCTCCACGAATCGGAAACTTGTGCAGCATGCTGCGGTTGGTCTTCCGCGTGGACCTTGTGTATCGCGGAATCGCTCTCGACGGAAGCGGGCGTGGCGACGCCCGCTATCGGATTCGGAAGTGCCTTTGCTTCGCCACTTGCGGCGGCGGTCGCCGGGAGTGATGGTCCTTCTCCGCGTTCCACTGGTGAACTGTTGTGCGTGGTGGCGACCGAAGTCTTGGGGCTCCCACTCGTGATGGAAGGGTCGAGTGCTCCGGGTGCGGTTACTTTCTTCGTTGTGTCGGATCCCGCAGGTTGGGCCGGAGCCAAGGTTGGTCTGCCATCATCGGCCGCGGGCCCGGTGCGCGCGGACGGAATGCCTCGAGGAAGGAGAGCGTCGAGGGTTTCGGTGGTGCTGGGAGCGCCTGGTGTGATGAAATCCAGGCGGGATGCGTTGTCGGCGAAATCTTGAGAACATTTGAGAATGTTGTCGGCATACTGGTCGAATAGTTTGGAGTATCGTCGCACTGCGTCTGAATTTATGCGCAGTGACGACACATTTGCTCCACTGGGAAGCGGCACCTGAAACGTACTGGCGGCGGCGTCAGCGGCAGCGTGTACCAACCTCTCGATGGTGTGTTCCAGGAGTGCGACAGTCTTTTCCGCGACCTCGGAAATAATGTAGTCTACCAGCATCTGCTGCATGGCTTCACACAATTTGTGCGCCGCTGTCACGACAGCCCGCTCCATGACGGTAGCAATGCCGCCGGTTGCGATTGCGGCACCGATAAGGGCGAAATATCCGACTGCCAGGCCGGCGAGCTCGGCCAGCACGGCGATCTTGACTGCCTCAATTACATCCGCAACTGCATCGAGCGCACTTCCAACCACTATGCATGCGGCATCAAGAACGGACATGTGATCTGGACCCATGCGCGCCCACGCCGTAACCAACTGTTCGTAGGAATACCCCGAATAGACCGATCCCAAATCCTCGATAGCCGTAGAGGCGGACTCGTAGGTTCGTTGTACGTTCGAAGAGAACACCCGGACATGGTCAGCCAGGGCGTGAACGTGGTCCTCATTCACGTCCGGATACGGAACTCCGACGTAATTCAGGAATGTGGCAACTTCATGCGGGATTTCGATCGCCATGCCGGACCTCACAGCTGACTCGGCCTGTTCGTCGGTAACGGTAACATGCACCTCCTAATCGGTTGCAGAACTGCGAGATGCAAACTGTTCGAGAACGGTGGTGTTCATAACGTTGTCCAGTGGGGGGCGTCGACGCTTGATGTAGATATGTTTTCTCCGCTGACTCGATTAGAAGCAGGGAAGGTGACCGGCAGCATCGCCAGCGCTCGGTGGAACGGGCCAGGTCGCCATTCCAACTCACCCGGAGCTACAGCCAGCTGTATGTCGGGAAGGATATCGAGCAGTTGCTCGACAGCCTGCTGAGCGATCAGGTATCCGGCCTGTCGCGCGGGGCAGGCGTGTGGTCCCAGACCCCATGCCAGATGTGAACGGTTGCCAGTGTGATCATCTCCGCGGATCTCTGGATCATTGTTGCAGGCGGCCATACTGATGACGACTGGCTGATGGGCCGGCAGCAACAGGCTTTCTATCAAGACCGGATGCCGTGGGTAGGTGAAGCAGAAGTTCGCTAAGGGCGGATCATTGAACAAAACTTCATCGAGCGCATCCCGTGTCGTGAGGCTTCCACCTAGGACATTGTCAGCGAACCGCTCGTCGGTGAGGATCAGCAGCAGGGTATTGGAAATCAGGTTCAGTAACGGCTCGACACCGGCCCCGTACATTGGTACCAATTGATGCATGATTTCCACATCATCGAGCAATGCGGGACTAGCCAGTAACCGGGTGGCGATATCGTCGCTGGGTTCGATCCGCCTGCGGGCAACCAGTTCCATGAGAGCTGCGGCGAGCGTCGCATTTCCTTGCGCGGCGTTGATGCCGTCGAACATAGCCGCCAGACCGGCGGCTGCTCGTTGCCCTATGTCCGGTGGGCAGCCAAGCATGGCGTTGATGACCTGGAATGCGAGCGGAAAGGCATATTGTGTAATCAAATCGGCAGCGCCCGTTTCGCAGAATGCGTCGATCAGCTGCATAGCGGTGCCCTGTACGGTGGTACACAAAACGGCGAGATCCACGCCCTCGATTGCAGCAACTGTGGCATGCCGGTACCGCGCGTGCTCCGCCCCTGCGCTGCGAATCGCCGTCGGCCGCCACTGCAGGATCGGCAGCACCGGGCAGTCACTTGGAATGTCACTCTGCCAGGTGCGAGGGTCGGCCGAGAAAAGGTCCGGGTCATAGAGAATGTGTATAGCGGTCCGGTAGCCGATCACCAGGGTGGCCGGTACTCCTGGAGCGAGATCGACAGGGACCAGCGAACCATAACGCTCGCGCATTTCGCGATAGGCCCGATGCGGATCGGCAGCGAATGCAGATGAATACAATGCGACGCGCGGACCTTCGGCATCGAACGCTGAGCTCGTCATTCCAACCTCGGTTCGATCACAATCACGGTACCTCTGACACGGACTTGTAACTGCATATCGTCACGCTCCGGGAGCTGTGCCGCGGTGCCCGCAGCTGGGTGCCGCAGTACCGTGTCCTCATCAACTTGTGTGGATTCCTTTCGCGTCAATCGTGAAGGGTAGATCTCGCACTCACTGGATATCATCGCCAGCTCCTTGAGGGGTAAGTGTTGATTCGCCGCTGATTGTTTCCCTGCGGAATCGAGTCAACGCTCTCACGGTGAGTCGTAAAGAGCGGTGAGCGCACACCTTGATAGATACTGCTGTGGACGCATGTACTGAAATGCTGCGCACGAGAACGCTTACCTTTCCCGGCTTTCCGGCCGAAGTTTGATCACATGCTTTGCGTCCAGTCTGACTGCGACGTCAATATTATCTTTCTGGTTGCAGCCGAAAGGGACCATCAGAATTCGGTCACTTTCGACCAATAGACGTTCGAATGCCGCCAACACTCCAAAGGGTCGGTGAGTTCGTGTAGTACATCGAATTCGTGCGGCGCGACAATTTTTCGATGGGGCAAGGTAGCCGGACGAAACCTTGGATAGCTGTATGCGTCGCATTGGCCTGATGCTGGAGCCGACGAACTACCTGGAGGGCAGAATTCATCACCGAAATCCGCGGTTCTGACACTCACGGTGGTCCGCAAACAGTCATGAAACGACTCCAAACTCCTACATCGAATGGTCTCAAGTCGACGGCGCAGGGCCAGCCGCCGTGACCATGTACTCAAAGGGCAACTGCTGTTGTAGATACGGACCGGTACACCGCCTTGCCTTCTAAATCCTCCACGCCCGGGCGGAAGTGACTCCTATGGTTTCGCTGCGGGTTCGATGGCCTTCTGCACCCAACGGCGTCATCGACGCTAACTGTCCGCCGGGCAGGCGAGCATGGCACGAAAGTGGAATGTCTCGTCACCGGCATGGCGGTGAGGGGGAGAGGTGGAATAATCGTTGTCGTGCTGCAACGTCACCTCATAGCTTCACCTCAGTCGCTCTCCAGTTGGGATTTGAACGGCGTCCTGCGTGTCCTGGAGGTTTGCGAGGGCGCGCATACCGCAGAAGAGCTACGGGGTTCAGCGCTGGACAGTGATGGCCATGGTGCTGTCGCCCTCGGCGGAACAGGTATTCCAGGTGGATTCGTCTGAGTATCGGCCGGGGCGGTCGGCGCTGGATGCGGTGGAAACGTGCAAGCAGCGGTGTTGGCGACAGTGGGTTATCGATTTGGACATCCAGGGCTTCTTGGATGCGTTGTCACACTGCTCCTTTCGCTGATTGTCATGGTTAGAACAGTCCTTCTTGGGTGGGTGGTGGCTGGATAGGCAGGCCTTTTCGTCGTCCGGTGCGGACGTGGACGGCTTGGAGTTCGCCGGTCTTGACACGGTGCATGATGGTTTGGCGGGAGACGCCGTAGGCGAGGGTGGCTTCGAGCATGGCCAGCCAGCCTTCGGGTGCGTCGTCGACGAACAGGGCGCGGACCTCGTTGGTGAGGCGGATGCGCCAGGGGGCGCCGGGGGTGAGTTGTTCGCCGGCGATGAATCCGTCGCCGAGCCAGCGGTGCAGCGTTGATGGTGCGAGTCCGAGTTCTGTGGCGGCGTCGGCCACGGTCAGCAGTTCCCCTTCGGTCGGATCGCTGCCGGGCTGGTGGCGGGCGATCTTCCAGTGGTGGCGCAGTGTCTGGACCCTACTGGCGGTGAACGACAATCCTCGGGCGGTGCGGCGATTCTGCCTGTTGAGGATGTGCGCGATCATCGCGTCGGGGTAGTGGACGGCCAGGCGGCGCACGAGGTCGATGGTGTCCTCGTCGGTGCGCAGCCGGTTGGCCGGGGCGCGTTTGATCGGCACGGTCAGTTCTGTGATCGCGCCGCCCTTCCATCGCAGCACGAGCTCGGCGCGGGCATCGTCGTGGCTGCGGTGCACGGTGATGTTGACTTCGTCGAGCAGGCTGCGCAGCAGCTGTTTGCGATCCTTGTCGGTGGTGCTCGCGGCCGACCACACCCCGTCGAGGTTGTCGCCGAGCGCGAGAATTGCTGTTTTCTCCTGTGGGGTAAGTGTTTTCGGGCGTTGTGTCTCGCGGCGGGTGAGTTCGGCCTCGGCGTCGGCGAGGTGTTGTAGTGCGGTGTTCCATTCGCTTTCCAGCCCGCGAGCGACGAGGCGGTTGTCCGGATCGACGGCACGGTAGCGGCGTTCGGTACGTCCGGCTTGAAAGCGGGCTTGGTCGAGTTGGCGCCGCTATTGCTCGAGCGCGGCGTCGTGGCCGTCCTCGAGTTGCTCGGCGGCGGTCAGGCAGGCCTGCAATGCGGCAGGCACCAGGGCGGCCAGGAACGCTGCGGCGACAGCGGTGTCGATGCCGGCTCCGCCGACCCGGAAGTGGCGGGTGCCGCGACCTTCGACGATTTGCCCGGTGCCGGTGCAGTAATAGCCGGGTGTGGTCTTGGCCGGGCCATCGTAGTAGACGGCGAGTTTGCGGCCGCACGTTCCGCAGGTGGCCAGCCCTTGCAGCAGGGCGCAGCCCTCACGGGCCGCGCCGGTTCAGGGTTGGTGCGCACTCGGCCGGATGTTGGCGCCGATGCGAGATTGGTTGTTCTGGTAGGTGTTCCAGTCGATGAACCCGTCGTGATGGTCGGTGATGAGAACCTCCCATTCGCCTTGGGGCAGCTTGTGTCGCGACACTCGCACCACCCCGTCGGCGTCGACGCGGCGGCGTTGGCGGGTCTTGCCGAACACGTATGCGCCCGCATAGGCATCAGCCGAACCTCCAACCAGCTCACCCACTCAACTCGTGCAACATCGTGTCGCAACGTCCGGTCTTCCCCTCGCCCGTCGCCCCTGGATAGAACAGGGCCGCTTCGGCTTTCACCCCAGGCTTCGCACCCCGCGGTCACCCACGACGCACGCCAGGGCGGGGACAGTCCTTCGGACACTGGACCGAATCAACGTCGTCATCAAGTGACCTCCATCCCAACGCGATCACTCACAGCGTGCGACCTCACGTCGCACAGCTGCCCCCAGCTTCAGCCAGCCGCTGCGACGGCCAGCAGGTGCAGGTCTCTCACCCACACTCGAAACAGTGAGGTCGACCCGGAGCGCCCTGCCGGTGTTGCCACCGGTGGGTCTCTCCGAGCCGCCTCCCGAACCCGGCGTGCCCGTTACCGAGCACCGGGCTCTCCGCAAATCCCTTCGGGCGGAAGGGATGTCCTCATGCTGTGCTCGGCCACGGCGACGCGATCTTCGTGCCCCGGTAGTAGTAACGCTTGGCGCTGACTCGTGCCGGGTCGAACAGCGTCACGCCGCCGTCGCCGGGCCAGATGCCGTAGCGTCGACGTAGTTGTTTCCATGGGGTTCGCCGATGCTTGCGCTCCTGCCACCTGACGATCTGTTTCCACAGGTATGACCGCAGGTAGCTGAAGGTCGCGTTCGAGCATCCGTACTTGAAGTACGTGGTCCAGCCCCGCAGCATCCGGTTGAGATGGATGAGCAGGACATCGAGCGGCAGGTTCGTGTTCTGCCGACACCACGCCTTGATCTTGGCCTTGACAGCGACCAGCGCCTTCTTGGCCGGATAGACATAGACGTAGTGTTTGTCGGTGCCTCGCTTTCGGTGACGCTGGATGCGCCAACCGAGGAAGTCGAGACCCTCGTCGATATGGGTGACCAGGGTCTTTTCCGGCGACAGGCGCAAACCCATAGTCGCCAAGACCTCGGCGATCTCCTCCTGCAGGGCTTCGGCGTGTGCCTTGGTGCCCGAGATGACCAGGCACCAATCGTCCGCATATCGGCAGAGCCGATAGTTGGGCAGACCTCGGCGCCGTCGCTTGGCCCGTTCATACGGACCGAAAGAGCCACGTTGCTCAGCAACGGGGAAATTACGCCTCCAACGCAGTTGGCAATGTTCGCCCTCCTGGTCGGTGCCGGTGGCTGGGGTGTCGCTGTTGGTGCGTTCGCGGATGGGGATGCGGTGGCGGATGGTGATCTTCTCAGGTCCGATGAGGACGTCTTTGACCAGCAGCTTCAGCACGCGGCGGCGTTCGTCGACGGTGGCGGTTTCGGCGGTGTTGTTGAGTTGGGTGAGGAATCCTTGCAGGTCCGCGGCGAGGGCGAGGTAGGCGTTGCGGTCGGCGAGCTGGGCGTCCAGGGCGTCGATCTGGTTGCGCAGGTTGGTTTCTCGGGCGCGCAGGTCGGGCATGCGGGCGCGCAGCTCGTCGATGGTGATCAGTTGTTCGCCGAACGCCTCGATCATCGCGGCGATGCCCGAGCGGGCCTTGGTCAGCGCGGTGTCGAGCCTTTTGCGTTGCGTAGCAACGGGATCGGAGGTTTTCGCGGTCTTGAGTCGTTTGTCGATCTCGGTGCGGATCAGTTGCGGGTCGGCCAGCAGGGCGGTGATGTGGTCCCAGACGACGGTGTCGAGGTAGTCCGCGCGGACCGGTTTGTTCGTGCAGACCCGGCCGCCTTCGTAGCGGTAGTCGTCCGAGCCCAGGCACCGGTAGTAGTAGATCTTCTTGTTCGTGGTGCGGGTGGAGGTGCGGTAGTAGCCGTATCCGCAGCCCGCGCAGGCGGCCAGGCCCTGCAGCAGCGACGGGTCCTTGCTGTTGCGCGAGGCGAATCGTTTGTTGTCGGCCAGTCGCTGCGCGACTCGTTCGAAGGTTTCGTCGGTGACGATCGCTGGGACCGGGATCTCGGTCCACTCCTCGCGTGGCCGATCGACCGTCTTCGACGCTTTCGGGGTCTCGCGCCCGGCCAGCCGTGCGGCCCTGTTCAGACTGGGCGATTCGTGCACGACCATGGTCTTGCCGAACACTGCGCGACCGGCGTAGGCGGGGTTGCGCAGCATCCCCCACACCGTCGAGCGGTCCCACCGCTGTTTGCCGGTCCGGGTCGGTGTCGCTGGGTCGTCGGTGAGCCAGCGTGTCAGCTCGGCGAGCGAGGCGCCGTCGTCGGCGTAACGACGGAACAGCTCCGCGACCAGCGCCGCTTCGTGCTCGACGATCTCGTAGACCGCGCCACTGTGGTCGTTGCGGCGCAGGTAGCGGTAGCCGTAGGGAGCGCCGGAGAGCACGTTGACCGACCCGGTCTTGGCGCGGTGGGTCTTGCCGCGCCGGTAACGCTCCATGATCTGGGCTTTCTCGTATTCGGCGAACATGCCCTGGAACTGCACCAGCAACTGATCCTCCGGGGAGTCGCCGCGCGGGCCGTTGACGAACTCGACTCTCGTTCCCGCGCGGGTGAATTCCTCGATCAGCAATGCCTGGTAGGCGAACTTGCGGGCCAGCCGGTCCGGCGAGTAGCACAACACCACCTCGACCCCGACCCCGGCGACCAGGTCTCGCAGCCGTTCCAGCGCCGGCCGGACCAGGGTGGCGCCGGAGTGGCCGTCGTCGGCGAAGATCCACTCCTCAGGCACCGCGAGCCCGAGGTGCTCGGCGTGGGCGCGCAGGGCCGCGATCTGCGAGCCGATCGTCTCGTTCTTCTTCTGCCGGGCCGAGGACACCCGGGCGTAGATCACCGTGCTGCTCACGTGGTGGCAGTCCTTCCTGAGCCCGCGTGATGCGGGCTCGACGTTGCGGAACCAATATCTCGTAGGCCACCGACACATCCGTGGCCGCGTGCCGGTCGAACACGAACTCCGTCTCGACCCGCCTCTCGTTCACCGGGGCTGGGGCCGCGCCCGGCCCCGCACCAAGTGATCCGCCAACGCCTGCGACACCACCTCCGACAGCGTGCTACCGGAGTCCCGTGCGTGTTCACGCACCCGAACAGCCAGTGCCCCAGGGAGTTTGAGTTTGACGCTGAACACCACCGTGGGTTCCGCGACCGGTATCGGACCGTCGGCGACCGCGCGATCCACGTAGCGGCGGGCCTGCCGCAGCGAACACCCGAACCGATCCGCCAACCCGCGCGCAGCATCGGCCACCGGCACACCACCATCCACCAACTCCGCAGCCGCGTTGACACGGCAAGCGAATTCAGCAGCGTCGCAACGACTTCCAGCCACGACATAAACCTACTACCGGACACGTCACACCGTCCCCGGAACACGACGCGGCCGTTCCAGCCGCCGATAACTCAGCGTCACGTCGAAGCAGAAGTTGCCAACTGCGTTGGAGGCGTAAGAATCGAACCCTGCGGAGTACCGGCGCTGGTGTCGGCGAGCGCGCCGTCCTCGGTGAGGATGCCCGCCTTCAGGAACGCCTTCACCAACGCCAGAACGTGTTTGTCTCCAACGCGTTTGCGCACCCGGTCCATGAGAGCCGGGTGCGAAATTTCGTCGAAACAGGCTTTGATGTCTCCTTCCACGACCCACTCATAGGAGCGTGACGTGAAGTGATGCACCTCGGCCACCGCGTCATGAGCCCGGCGATTCGGGCGGAACCCGTAGCTGCACGGGTGAAAGTCCGCCTCGAACACAGGCTCCAGCACCAGTTTCAAGGACGCCTGGACCACCCGGTCCCGGATGGTCGCGATCCCCAGGTAGCGGACCTTGCCGCCCGCCTTGGGAATCGCTCGCTGCCGGACCGGTAGAGGCTGGAAACTACGGGCTTTCACATCAGCTCGCAGTTGTGCCAGGAACTCTTCGACCCCGCGTTCGGCCTCGATATAGCGGGCGGTCTCGCCGTCCACTCCGGCCGTTCGTGCGCCCTTGTTGCTCCGCACCCGATCCCACGCCACCAGAAGGAAGGCGGGATCGGCGACGAGATTGAACAGATCATCGAACCTGCGATGAGGATCATCACCGGCCCAACGGTGCAGCTTGGTTTGGATCTCCAGTACCCGACGCTCGGCCCTTGATAGGTCGAACGCCAGCTCGTCGGTATTCACCAACGGTCTCCTGACATTCCAATTTCCTCCCTGCTGACTTGCTGGCCCCCTTCGCCATGCTCACGCCTCTCGCGTGCTCGGACTACTACGGGGCCTCCGCCCCATCCGAAACCTTCGGCCGACGACGGGCCTATCCCGCAATCGCGGATGGATTCCGCACTGCGGGAACGGTTTCGGATGGTTCCCGTGTTCACTAAGGATCGATCGATCGGCTTGGCACCCAGCTTTGCTCCGGCAGCATCGTCACAGTTACGCCGCAGGCTTTCACCGTGACCTCCTCACCGGCACGCTTAGCCGGCTACGGAGTCGACCACCACAAGGGTTGTCGTGCACTGCATCCCGGCCCATATCCACCAGATTTGAGCCGGTGCCTCGCTTACGAAGCTTTACCACTGGTTTCTCTCGTATACCGTCCGATCTTGCTTGCCGAACCCGGTCCGTCTGGCAGTGCCGAACCGTCCCGGCTTTGTCAGCGCTGCTTCCCGCCCTCACCGGCGTCTCCCGGGTCGGACTGCGCTCCGCTTCTACCGGGCAGCTGCGACAACCCAGCGAGAAGGTCTTCCACCTCCTTCGATCCCTAGCGCCTCACGGCGCACCAGCGCCTCACGGCGCAAACGAAAATTGGGCCAGATCCTGAGTACTGATCGGATTCTGCCGACTGAAAATTGAGGAGCCCTGTACCCCTTGGAGGGTTAGTGCTGTGGAGGACTGGGCCAAGATCCGTCGGCTACATCGCGCGGAGACCTCCGATGGTCGTAATAGTCAAGCGGCCATGGGTTCTGGGGTGATCGGGATGGCTTCGCCGAAGGCCTTGATCGGGTCGAACAATGCACCAGTTTGGAGACAGTGGTGGAGTTGTCCGAGCATCTTGTTGACCAGTTGCCGCAGCGCCGCTGCGTGGCGATCGCCGTGAGCACGGCGGCGCAGGTAGTGCTCACGGGGCTGGGCCGGGGTTGCCCGCGGCGCTGAAGGCCCAAACCAAACCGGCGGCGGCCAGGCGGTCGTTCTTGATCCGGCGGAAGGTGATCGACGTGGTGCGGCCCGCGGCCCGGGTGACAGGCGCGGATCCGGCGTAGGCCTTCAACGCGCGTCCGTCGGCGAAACGGTCACGGTCGTCACCGATCTCGGCGAAGATCCGTGCGCCGGCGAGGTCTGCCAGGCCGGGAAAGCTGGTGACGGCCGCGTAGTCGGGATGCTTGCGGAACTCTCAGCCGCAGCCTGTTCCAAGTCGTCGGCGCCGACGCAGGCGGCGTCGAGCGTGGCCAGCAGCGCCAGCGCCTGGCGCCTTCTCGACGAGCTCGGGCTGGCGCAGGCCGGGCTGGCGCAGACGTTCGATGATCTCGGCGGCCAGCTCATCGACGCCGCGCTTGCGCCCGGCCCGGCGAAGCGCCGCCGAGATTCGTGCCTTGGTGAGTTTCGCGGCCGCGGCTGGTGTCGGTGCGATTGCCAGGATCGCGCAGGTCTCGGGTTTGGCCAGGTTCGTCGCGGACTTTTCAGCGAAGGTCGACAGAAACACCGGATGATATTCGCGCAAAAGCGATCTGAGCTCGTTACTGGCCTTGGTTCGTCGCCAGACGGCATCCTGCTGGGCGCGGGCAAGGACCGCGACTGCCCGCGCAAGTCCGCAGGCATCGTGCGGTGCATGTGGGCGTCGACACGAAGGATGTTGGCCAGGGTCATCGCGTCGGCGTGGTCGGACTTCGCACGCGCCATGCTGTGGCGTTCCCGGTAGCGGGCCACGGCCATCAGGTTGATCGCGTAGACCGGTCGGCCGGTCGAGCGAATCGCGGTGACCATCAGCCCGCGCGGGGTCTCGATCGCGACAGGGATCGGATTCTCAGCGGTGTCACCAGCCGCGGCGAGCAGCTGCGTGAGAACGGTGAATCCGGCCGGATCATCGCTGATCCGCTTCTTCGACACCAGCGTGCCGTCCTGGTCGACGATGGCGACATCGTGATGGCTTTCGGCCCAGTCGATCCCGCAGTAGCGACTCAATCCATCCTCCAGTTGTCCGGTTGTCTCCGCAGGTCCAAGACCCAAGTGAGAACGCGCAGCACCCTACTTACGAGCCTCGGTGGGCTGGCCTCCGATGAGTTGTTCGCGCTCCCAGCGCACCCGCACGGCACCAATCTCTCCCAGAGCTCGAAAGCTCTCGAATGTCGAGGTGTCCGGTCGTGCGAGCGGGCTCGGACCACGATCAATGAAACGCCGCGCAGTGGCTGGACGGCACCGGAATCGGCTGCCCAGCCACTGCAGCTGCCGCCCGCGCCCCAAGCCTCTGCAAAGGGCTCGCGTCCCCAGGTGTGGCCAGGGGGCACCGGCGGCAATCGAACGATCAGCTCCGACAGGCTCGCGCACAGCCTCGCAAAAGGCCTCGTCGGGCCAGGAGCTATGCAGGCGTCGAGCGACGCCGAAACCAACCAGCTACGACCTAAGTAGGGTGTGTCGATCAGCGAGATCGCGCGACGGCTGTCATGTAAAGGCCCAAGACATGGTTGACATCTCGTCCTCAGGACTTCCTTGACAATCTGACTCAGGGACGAAATGCTTTGCGGCCGTGTCGGTTGCGGAGGATGGTTCGCGGGAGTGGTTGGCGGAGCAGCGGTATCGAGCGGTGCTGGAGGTGATGGACGGGTCGCCGGTATCGGAGTTCGCGGTCCGGTATGGCGTCTCGCGGCAGGCCGTCTACACGTGGAATTCGAAATACGAGGCCGGCGGGGTTGAAGGGCTGCGGGAGCGATCGAGGCGGCCCCGGACCAGCCCGACTCGGCTGGCAGCCGAGGTTGAGGCCCAAGCCTGCGAGATGAGGCGCGCGCACCCGCGGTGGGGTGCCCGGCGGATCGCGTTCGAGTTGGCGCAATCCGGTGCGACGCCTGCACCCTCGCGAGCGACGGTGCACCGGGTGCTGGTGCGCAACGGCCTTGTCCGGCACCAGGAGCAACGGCATAAGCGCAAGTACAAGCGCTGGCAGCGGGAGACACCGATGCACCTGTGGCAGCTCGATCTGGTCGGTGGGATCTACTTGGCCGACGGGCGAGAGTGCAAGTTGCTCAGCGGCATCGATGACCACTCCCGGTTCGTAGTGGTCGCGGCGGTGCTCTCGGTGCCGTCCGGGCGCGCGGTCGCCGACGCGTTCGTGCGGGCGATGCGAGTGCATGGAGTGCCGGCAGAAGTGTTGACCGACAACGGCAAGCAGTTCACCGGCCGGTTCACCAAGCCCCGGCCCGCGGAGGTGTTGTTCGAGCGGGTCTGCCGCGAGAACGGCATCACCCCGAGACTGACCAAGCCGCGCTCACCCACCACGACCGGGAAAGTGGAACGGTGGCACCGGACATTGCGGCGGGAACTACTCGATGTCGCGGGGCCATTCGCCGACCTGCCCTCGGCCCAGGCCGCCATCACCGCCTGGGTGCACACCTACAACACCGCCCGCCCCCATCAGGCGCTGGACATGAAAACCCCGGCCAGCCTGTTCTGGCCCAACCCGCAGCCCGAGCCCGTCCTGGCCGACCCGCCACCACCGGCAACGCTCGAGGCCACGCTTGCCCCTACGCCGACCTCGGCCCCACCTGCCACCGATGGGCTGATCATCCCCTCATCGTTGGGGGCGGTCGAGTTCGACACGGTCGTCGCGGCAGGCGGAGTAGTCAGCGTGATCCCCAGCATCCAGCGAATCAGGGTGGGCGCGAACCGATCTGGGCAACTCGCACACGTGTGGGTCGACGAGCACAGCGTCCACATCGTCGTCGAGGGAAAACTGATCAAGACGGCGCCTTCGAACCTGCATGTCGATGACCTGCACGAACTGCGGATGCGCGGCGCACGTCCGGCCGGTGCACCACCAGCAGCTCCCCGCCTGGCTGGCTCCCGCGCGTTGTCGGCCGGGGCGGCCGTCGAGGGCGACCGGCTCGTCGACCGCGACGGTCAGGTCTACCTCGGCGGCAGTTCGGTCAAGCTTGGCGGCGAGCTCGCCGACCGCAAGGTCACGCTGCGCATCGACGGACATCTTCTCCACGTGGTCAGCGACGGCGTGCTGGCCAAGACCTTGCCCTGTCCGATACCGCGCGACCAGCTCGGAAAACTACGTGGCGCCCGGATCGTCGACGCGCCACTGCCCGCCCCTGCTCCCGGCCCGATCAGCGTCCACCGGAAAGTCCCGCGCGACGGCGTCGTGATGGTCGCCCGACAACGCCTGTGCGTCGGCCGGGCACAAGCAGGCAAGATCGTCACCATCCACGCCGAGGACACCCACTTCCGCGTCACCTGCGACGGCGCGGACCTCTCCCTGCACCCACGCGACCCAGCACAACCCATCCGCCGCTGGAAAGCCAAGATCCACGCCGCACGGCTATGAAAAACCGCCCCCGACAGTGTCATTCATGTCCCGAGACCGACAATGATGTCCTGGGCCGAATCTGTCAACCATGTCCTGAGCCCTCACACGACAACGGCTGGGGATCGCACGCAACACAGTGCGGGCGGCGTTGGCATCGGACCGGCCACCGAAGTACGAACGCAAATCGGTGGGGTCGTTTGTGGATCCGCTCAAGGGTGAGATCCGTGCGCTGTTGACGGAGTTCCCGCGGGAAGAAGAGCGCGGTCCGGGTGTATTTAAGGAACTACGGTTTGTCGATGCCGGCTTCTGTCCAAGGTCAGGTGATGCGTTTGACTCGGACTCCTGGCGAGATGCGGTCCAACTGGACTTCGCCACCTGGCTGGGGTGCCTCGATTACGTTTCCGTCGCCAGCGGCGATGGCGACGTGTCCGGGGCCGTCGGATGTGAAGTTGCTGAACACCAAGTCGCCTGGTCGGACTTGGTCAAGCGGGATTTCGGTGCCGATCTCCCACTGCTGTTCGGACGTGCGGGGCAGTATGTGGCCAGTGGCGGCGAAGACTGCAGCGGAGGTGAGTCCGGAACAGTCGAGACCGCCACCGCTTGGGCCAGCTGGGCCTCCGCCGCCCCAGACGTAGGGAGTGCCGAGCCATTGGCGGGCGGCGGCGAGGATCTGGGCGCCCATCTCGGCAGACAAGACATTCTGATTGCTCCGCTCATAATCTGGAGAATTCATTTCTATTTCGCTCGCTAATATTTTCATCTGATCGGCCGCATCGTCGACCTTGCCCTGAACGGCGGCGATCGTTCTCTCAATGGAACTAATCAGTTTCATTTCCGCCTGGGTGCTGATCTTTTGATTTCCATCCTTGCGGTGTTGCTCTGCTGCTTTGACCTGGCCGCGCAGTGGTCCGACCATGTGGATATCTATATCGCTGAGCACTTTTCGCGTGAAGTAGGGAAGGTTGGCAATCGCGGCGTCGGTGCTGGAGTCCATGCGATTAAGTTCATCTTTGGCCTGATCTATGCCGCCGATCCGCTGGTTGTAGTTAGCCACCATTACGGAGTGGCCCTTGGAATCTATAAGATTGTCCTTCACCAGTATGTTGACAACGTCCGGCCGCATCTGTGGGTTATTATCTCGTAGCGGGTCGGTTAATCGGTCGATCGCCAATTCACCCAGGTCGATAGCTGCTTTCAGCGTCTTCGATTCGCCTATCGGATGATAAAGGTGTAGCTCGATTCCATCGTCTTTGTGCTCGTAATGCTTCCGGCCGACTGGTTTACCCCTGCTTGTTGTAACAACCGAGCCGTCTTTCTGCAGCTCAAGTCCCTGGTCGAGGTAGCATAGCGCCCCGGCGGGATCCATGAGGGTGCCCACCCTTTTCCCGTCCTTGATTAGGCATGGCTGCCCGTCGGACCCGACGTACATCTTCGAACCCTCGACCGGGGTACCGTCCAAGCTTTTCGGATTCCAGATCTTTTCGACGCCGCGGTTTGCGCTTGACAGTGTCAGCTGCCCGTTGGCCGCATAGGTGAGGGTGTAGTCACCATTCTTCAGTGACTCACCAGGCGACAACCACTGACTCGGGCCGAGGGTGCTTGTCCTATTCGCCGACGCGCCTGTCGCCGTCGGCTCGACTTGTGGCATACCGCCGCCCACCTCCGCCAGTTCCTCGGGAGCAACCCAGGTGGACTCGACACTATGGCGATTCCACCGCCGATGGTATGGCTCGAAGGTGGAACTCTGTCTTGGCTATGTCAACCTGGAGTGGCCCCGGTATGACGGGTTTAGTTGGCCCCAGCTTGGGTGGGGATGAGTGCGGAGTTGTGCATGGGAGGTTGGTTGTGACGGCGATCGGTGTTGGGGCTCAATTACGTGATCAAGCTCGATAGATTCTGAGAAATGAACATCGACGACTGGTGAACATTTCTCAGCCTTGAAAACTCTGCTGATTGTTGTCTACACTTCCCCACCCGTGAGTACTTTGGATGGGCCTATCATTCTGTCGGTCGCGGACCTCCAGCCCCGAATCCAGCCTCGTCGAATGCAACACGAACCCTATCGCACACAGGCTCTGCGGAGACAAGCCATTTTTGCGCCTCCCAGCTCTATCTGTCCAGGATGAACCTGTTCGCCATCCAGGAATTCTGCGGTCACTCCTGGACGCCACGACGGCTCGCTATCCACGCCACCCACGTCGAGGACGCCTGGTTGCCCGGGCAGCGCCGGGTCGCCGACCGATGGAAAGGACTCACCCAGTGAAGTGGAAACCTGTGGCTAGCCGCAGCCAATCGCGGCATCTGGAAGGCGAGCGAACTGCACCGCAAACTCGCCGACCACGGCATGGTCATCAGTATTGGCAAGATGTCGGGCCTGTGGGAACCCTCAACGTGATCAAGCTCGACGAGCTGGACATCATCTGCGCAGTCCTGGGCTGCAGCGTCGAAGAACTTCTCATCCCCGAGCCGGACTCCGTTGCGGTCCCGACGCCGGATGCCGAGGACACCGCTGCTGTCGTCGGCGAGGCTCGCCCGGTCTTTCCGCGCAGCCGTGACGGCCGATCGATGCCGCCGCGGTGAACTGTCAGCGGTGCGGCATACCTCTGCCGGAGAAGCGGCGGCGAAACCAAATCTATTGCAGCATAGGATGCCCGTGCTGCGTGAGATGCGGCGCTCACCCAGGCTCTACCGCTGGCACGCACTCACAGGGCTTGCGGAGATTGTTGGCTGGGACGGGCTCGACCTCGCCGATCAGGCGCTGGTTCAACGCCTGATCAGGATCAGGATTCCCCACGAAGTAGCGGAGCCGTTCGACCCGGACGGCGTGTGGTACGCAATTCCCACCCACGACCAAGCGGCCGTGCTCGAAGCGCTCGACCTGTCGGACCCGATGCCGGTCACGATGTGGCTCGGCCAGGCGGCGGCCTCTGACGGGTTTCTCTTGGACGGGAAGGTCGGCTACTTTACCCCCGTCCTCGACGGGTCGACGCTCCCGTTCGTGTGGTCTCTCGATCTTGAGGACACCACTGCCGCCCTCAGCCGCCGATTCGGCACCGCCCACGGTTATGTCAATTGGGACGACTACCACGGATTCGGGTTCGCCACCGGATGGTGCATCGCCGAGAACGGTACGATCGTCCGCTACTACATCCACCAGGATGACTTTCATCAGACCGCCCCCCACTCCCGGCCGAGCACGGCTATCTCCTGCCCCACGAAGACCCTGACGCACCGGACGACGCCGATCGGTGCTACGCCACCGACATTGCCGCACGTATCTCGGTCGATCCGACGGCGATCGGGCCACACACCCAAGTCGGAGGCACCCGGTGTTGGCCCTGACCGCGAACGGGCGACGCGACGGTGTCACGGTGGGCGCGCTTCCCATCTGACACGTGAACAGCGACGTGGGCGGGAGGTGTCCCAGCCCACGGGGGTAATCAACAGGGACATGTCACCATGTACATGAGCGCCGCGGTCGTTATGCCCTTGGCGTGGTGCCGCTGACGATGCGGCGGATGGTGGAGCGGCCGACGCTGTATTCGTCGGCGAGGCTGGCGGTGTCATCGGGTTCGTGGTAGCCGCGGTGGATCGTCTTGCGTGCTGCGAGAGGCGGTTTCGGCTGCTTGCCCTTGAGTCGGCCTTTCGCGCGGGCCTTGGCCATGCCTTCGCGAGGTGCGTAGGTGGTTGAGGTTGGCCTCGAACTCGGCGACCATGGCGAGGGTTTGCAGGAACAGCTTGCCGAAGGGGTCGGCCCAGTCGTAGATCGAGCTGCCAAGCCCGAACAACACGTCGCGCTCACGCAGGACGGTCAGGATTTCGCCGACCTCGGCCATGTTGCGGGCGAATCGGTCGAACTTCGCCGTGGTCAGCACCACCTGCCGCCCGTTGCTGGCTGCGGCCGCGGAGGTGACCACGGCGAGTGCGTTGTCGAGCCCTGTGCGGTTCTTGCGGGTGGTGCCGGAGAACCCTTTGTCGATGAAGATCCGCTCGCGCGGCACTTCGAGGGTGAGTAGTTGCTCGGTTTGGATCTCGACGTCCTGTTCGCCGGTGGAGCAACGGCAGTATCCGACGCGGAACGGCTCACCCATACCCGAAGTGTTCCATATAGGGAGGGTTCACCGGAACAGCATAGAATAATTGACCGTTTCCTTGACTGGCAAAGTTAGGCCTATCTTTCACTGCCGCTTCGAGCTGGCGGCCTAAGTCAACGCCATCCTCCACTTCTCAAATCGCCACATCATTCCGCATACTGGCCCCATGTGACAATCAGTTGGTCCAGACGTCGACCTAGCAAGTTAGGGCGATAGGATATTTGCTGATCCGGCTGCAAACGCAAGTCGGGTAGGCGCTGACTCAAGACTTCGACTGCGATCCGCCCCTCTAGACGCCCCAAGGACGCACCAACGCAATAGTGTGTCCCGTGTCCAAAGGCCAGATGCTGATTGGGTGACCGACCCAAGTCGAACTGCTCCGCATTCTCGAAGTGCGCCTCGTCGTGGTTCGCCGACGCGGACGCGAGCAAAAGCAGGCTTCCTTCAGGAATAAATATTCCTCCCACCTGCACATCACGTAGGGCAGTCCGGTAGAAACAGTTCGCGCCATCGAAACGCAGCGCCTCCTCGATAGCAGACGGAATGATGCGGGGATTCATGCACACGTGCCGCCATCTTCCCGGCGGACTGAGCAATCGATACAAAGCCGAGCTGAGCATACCCGTGGTGGTCTCGTGCCCAGCCATCAGCACGCCTGCCAGATTCGCCACCACCTCTGCCCGACTCAACGGCCGCGCCTTGTCATCGTGAGACGCGAGCAGGCAACTTACCACATCCTCACCAAGGCGCTTGCTCCGTTTTTCGGCCAGATCTGCCATATATGCATTGAACGCGACGACGCTGTGCGCACATTCGAGCTGGCGCTCCAGCGCGAGCGGCGCGCTAATCAAGTCCAGGTAATCGTCGCTCCAGCGTTTGCACTGCGCAATGTCCTCCTGCGGGATGTCGAACATCCGCAGAATAACTTCCTGGGTCAGCGGCCCCGTAAAGTTAGCGACGAGGTCGGTGCCGCCCTCTTCATAAAAGGCATCGACCAGCCGACCGGCCACGGTACGGATGGTTTCTTCCATCGCCTTGACTCGGCTAGGTAGAAACGCCTGCTTCAGTGGCGTACGGAAGCGTGAGTGCTCCTTCCCATCAGTGTTGACAACGACAGGGACAAGCATGGCGCTGTCATTCGCCAATATCTGAAATACCTCGGACGCCCAGGACGCTACAGGGCGCAAAACGTCCCTGGAGGAAAATATATCAGGTTGCCGTAGGATGGACACTACATCGTCATAGCGCGTCAGGACCCAGGCCCCCAACAGATCACTGAAAAAGATGGGTTCTTCTTTTCTCGCCCGGGCGTAAAACGGATAAGGATTGTTCAATTGTGGTTCTACTAGTGGATTGAACAATTTACCGAGATGTGGGCAATCAACTTTCGCGGCATGCGAATCGCTGGATTCGAACATAGATACATCTCCAAGAAATATACAAGGTAGATTCCAATAGAGCCGAGGATGAGTCCGCGCAAGTGCTCCACTCCCGACGGGCACGCGCCCAGTGGCGCCGGCCTCGCCGCAGCATTTCTCCCGCTCGGCTTTGACTTGAGGTCCACTCTTTCAACCTGTGTTTAACCTAAGTCCTCCTCAATATCGACGTGCCGTCGCACCGAGATCGAGAATGAAGGTGTGCGGCACCCATCCCACCGCTTCCAAAATTCCCGCGTATCAGCCTACTTAATATGATATTAGGGCGATCCCGGGTGATTGGGTATGACCCAATGGTGGAGCCAGCTCTTTCAGAAGACTCGGATTCAGCCAGACCTATGGATATATCTACCTCGTCGCCTCCGAGCGACCAGCAGATCCGGGGTGTGACGTGAGGCGGCCAACCGCGCAGCGCACGACGATCCAGCTTCAAAGACATCGGCGGCCACCGTGGATTCTCCGACATCGACTGTCTCGACTAACGAAAACCATGCAGACCCGCCTGCCGCCGTGGCGCATACGTCGAACACAGCGCAATTCCACCAAAACAAACCAACTAGTGTTGTTGTGATGCTTGCCATATGGAATGCGGTGCATTCGGTGGAGACGTGTAGAGTTACCGCCCGCAAGCCAAAAGGTGCCGGCGGGAAGTCTCGACCGCTCCAGTGCAAGCGCCCGGAATTGCCCTCGGCCCGCCCCAGGGCGGCATCGACATTTCGGCCTCGCACTCTGTACGGCCCTCGATAGGGTCTTACTCCGGACCGGATGACGCAGGCAGCCGGTGAGCCGGATTGTGATCTTGCAAGCCTCAACGCCAGAGGTAAGGGGTTCCGGACTGGCAGGAACCGCTATTCATGTAGTTGGTATTCGTGCATCCAGCTGTGAACTATTCGTGCGTGGCGGCCGCTGGAGTACGGTGTTCGACGCGCTGCCGTGTGAAGCGGATGCCGGAGCCGACATAGAAGTCCACCAGGCTCTCACCGCAGAACAGGGAGACGACGGGTATGTCTGCCAGGGCAACGATGAGGGCTTCGTTGAGACGTCGCCCGATCCCTTTGTTGCGGTGATCGACAGCGACGATGACGTCTTCCACGTAGGCGCGACACACGCCGTCGGTAATGGCGCGCGCGAACCCCAGAAGTTCGTCATGGTGCCAGGCCCCGACTGCGGGGCCCGTGGTCAGGAGGTGCGCGATATCCGCAGCGGTGCGTTTGGGCCACCAGTTCACCTCGACGTAGAGGGCCATCACGGATTCCGGTGGTATGGAGCGTCGACTGTGGGAATGGACTTCGATCATGTCCCGAAACGCTAGCGCGGGCGGCTCTCGGTTCACTGATGCCGGCTTTCATCGGCTGTGGTTGCCGGGTGCGTAGCGGTTCCAGGTGCCCCCGGCTTTGGTCGCTATGCCGGTGGGCGGTGGTGTAGTGGATGCCCAGAGCGTCGGCGACCACCGGCGCCGGTGCCTGCAGCACGAGTTGGCGTAGCGCGGAAACTCGCCCAGTGATGGTTGGGACGCCGTTCTTGGCGGACTGCTGGCCGAGGGGTTCGGGGCGCAAGGGCTGACCGGCGCGGCGGCCGGGAAACAGCCAGCGGGAGTTCGGGTTCGCCGCGGTGCGCATGTTCGTGCGCTGCTGGATCAGCTCAAGGACCAGGCTGGCGAAGGGCTCAGGAACCGGTGCCGGTGGTTCGCCGAATCGGATCAAGACGCCATTGCCGTTGGTGAGCACGTCGTCGATGGTGAGCCGGACGATTCTGCTGAGCGACCAGCCGTAGAGCAGCAGCAACGCGAACGCGACCCGCGGCCGGAGGTCGATCTGGTTGTCTCACTGAGCCAGGCCAGGAACTCGGTGGCCCGCATGATCTGGGCGCCGGCGTTGCGGCGGCTGGCTGGTGTCAGTGGTCCGCGTTCGGCCAGGGCCCGGAGCCAGGGCTGAACCTTCCAGGTGGCGAACTCTTTCACGACCCGGCGATGGCGGTGGTCGCCGATCGCGGTGAGGTGACCGGGCAGCCAGCGTTCGAAGAGCAGCAGCAGCTTGTCGACTGCCGGAAGTAGGCCGCAGCTCATCACCAGTTCGCGCAGGTGCGCGGCCGCGCACCAGGGCTCGAGCTTGTCGAAGGCGTTGTGCGTCAATGGGATCGAGCCGTCGGCGAGGTCGCGCAGGAAGCGTGGGACGTAGGGGTTGTAGAGCCAGGTCACCCCGGTGAGCGGGTTCCCCATCGCGGTCAGGGCATCGAACAGCGGCGTCAGTCCTGGCCGGATCTGCCCGGTTCCGTCGTCGAGCAGGCCGCTGAGCCGGTCGATGAGCGCGCAGTGGCTGCAGAGCTTGCTGCGGTGCAGCTTTCCCTCGGTGCCGCAGCGAACGCAGGCGACCGAGAGTCGAAACCCGGCGCATCTGGTGCAGATCGGGGTCCGGTCGGGCGTCAGCCCGGGCAGGACACGGTCTTGACCGCAGCCCGGGCAGCAGCCGCGGGTCCGCAGCGCGCGGTCGCTGCAGGTGCGGCAGGACAGCTTCCGCGATGCGGGCGAGGAGAATGTCGCGGATGTCGGCGATGCGCGAGCGATGGGCCGGGTCCGGCCAGTACATTGATGACACCGGCGACGTCAGGCCAGCAGGATCCGGTGCCGGATTCTCTGAACTTTCTTGATCTTGGTTCAGTGGATGCGGGAGTTCGCTGGTGTTGTGGGCGTAGGGCGGTCGAGGTGCTGTCGTGATGTCGGTCGATCTGGGCGAGCTTGTCGTTGGCGCCAGCGAGGCTGACGCGTAGTCCTTTCGACCTCGCCGAGCCAGCCCCCAGCGATGGGCGTGTATGGCCTGAAAGTGGAATCTATTGTCGCCAAAGTTTTGGCGGGCGGGAGCGGGTGAGATAGTTCCTGTTGTGTTTGAGGGCTTCCCCCTAGTTCAGCCGCAATCGCTCACCAATTGGGATCTAGACCGTGTGCTGCGGTTGCTGGAAGACTGCGAGCGCGCACACTCTGCCGAAGAGCTACGGACCACAGCGTTGGAGGGCATGGCTCGTTATTTGGGCTACCGAAATACCACGTTCTTCATGGGCGGCACCGTGGACTCGACTCTCATGGACCAGACGGCAGCTCTCAACGGCTGCGTCGCCCGGTTGCTTCCTCAGTATCTGGAGCGATGGCACCAGGACGACCCGTTTGGCCAACCGGCTGCGATTCACCTATTCAATCAGTACGACGTAGCTTCGCTGGACTGGTTTCCGCACCCTCGCCGGCCGAATTTGCGCAACTATCTGGACAATTTTCTGTTCGCCAACAGGATGTACGCCAAGGTGGCAATCCGACTTCGCTGTTCCCGCACCACTGCCATGATCGGCTTGATGAACGCAGAGTCGGGTGCCTTCGGCTCCCGTGACATCGCCATCGGCCGACTTCTCGCCCGGCATCTTGGCGGGGTGATGGACCTGCATCTCAAACAACAGACCATCACCCAGGCCTCGGCTGCCCTGTCACCGCGGCAAGCAGAGGTAGTCAACCTCGTTGCCAGTGGCTTGACCAATGCTGAAATAGCCCAAAATCTCTACATAGGTATCGACACTGTGAAAAAACACCTAACAGCGGCGCTCAGCGCCACCGGCTGTCGAAACCGGACGCAGCTGGCGCTCTATTGGCTGTCTAGCACGACGCGGTGAACGAACTGCGCCGGCTTTCCGGCAGCTTCCTTCTTTGTGGAGGATGTGCGCGATGCCCAAGCGTTATCCGATCGAGCAGCGTGAGCGTGCGGTGAATGTCAACGGCCATCGTCAGGTGGGTCTGGCCGGAATTTGATGACGGACCAGCCTCATTGGGCGAGGACGCGGGTGCGAAGAAGATCAAAATTGGCACGCCCGTACATACTCCGCTTGTAGGCCTTAATTCGACACACGGCTCCTTCGACAGCGCCGCTGCTCCAGGCCAGGGTCAGTCCGTTGCGGACGGCGTCGTAGTCCTTGAGCAGTCCGTCGGCGAAGCCGCGCAGCTGCGGGATGCTGCTGGCCTTGGCTTCGTTGATCCAGTCGTCGAGCTGCTGGCCGCGGCGGTGGCGCAGAATGTCGGCGAATCCGGTGACCAGTCCTTCGAGCTCGCGTAGGGTGTCGCAGCGGTCGAGTGTGTGGTGCAGGTCGGCGAGTTCGTCGGTGGTCAATTTGTGTCGGGGCCGCATGAATATGCTGGTGAGCTGGCGTGCGGTTATCGGTGGCTTCGCCGCCCAGACCGGCGCCGGCGCGGTGTTCTCGCGCCAGGTGTGGATGAGCCGGCGGACCGAGCGTTCACTGCCTCGGTAGCCGCGCTGGCGTAGCTCACCGAACAGCAGCCGGGCATTACTGCAGCCGTCTTCCCACCGTCCTGCGAGGTAGGGCACGTGCGGATCCAGGGTGCTGTTGCGCCGTGGGACCGGGGTGAGAAGCTGGTCAGCGGCGGCGGCCAGGCGGTAGCGGCGCACGGTCTTGCCGTCCAGATTCAGTGCTTTCGCGATCGCGGTCGGGCCGATGCCCTTCGCGACCAGCGCGTGGATCTCGGCGTGACGTTGGCGGGTAGCCGCTTCTCGCCGAGCCGATGCCGGTGTCTGGCCAGCCGGGGCCGGAGCAGGCTGGGCGACCGCAGCGTGTTCATCATCCTCGCGCAGGCATTTACGGTGCGCGCGAACAACTTTGTCGACCGCGGCGGTCAGATTGTGGAGCAGGTGCCACCTATCAGCGACTTGAATCGCTTGCGGCGCACCGCGACTGGCACCGTCGGCATAAGGTCCGCCGCGGTCACGACAGATCACCCGGATGCTTGGATGGCGGGCCAGCCAGGCGGCGAGGGTGTCGGAGGTTCGGTCCCGCAGCAGGTCGACCGGTCGGTGAGTCCGCATGTCGATCACCACGGTGCCGTAGACATGACCGCGGCGGATGGCCCAATCGTCGACGCCGACCTCCACCAGCTCACCGACCGTCGGCAGCCGGATCGCCCGTACGAGCCCCAACAGCGTCGACCGTGACACCTCCACCGCCAGCTGCCTCGTCATCCTCGCTCCAGGCCGGCCACCCAGCGCCAGCCCGACCCGCGTCAGCAATTCCGACACCAGCGGACTGCGCCGCTGATACCGAGCGGCCAGGCCCGTAACCTGCTCGGAGAAGATCCTGCGCTCGCAGTCGGCTGCCGCGCACCGAAACCGACGCACCCTCAGCCGGATCACCACTTCGCGGCCTGCGACGGCCAGGTCCGCGATCGTGCGCTGGTAACGGCTGTGCACCACCGACGAGCGACACCCACACCGCGTGCAATCAGCCGAGGAACCCCAGGTCGACGCATCGAACACGATCCGCCCGCCCGTCGTCCACACGCCATCGAGACAAACCCCTGCCAAATGCGGAAAGAGCAGCCTCACAAGGCCTTTCGCTACATCATCCAACACCACGAACTGCGTCTATAGCCGATCCTGCTGCGCGACAGCGGGATCGACACGCGCCTGATCATCAAATTCCGGCCAGACCCCGTCAGGTCCCCGCTGGTGGCCAGCGGAAGTCCCCACCCCCTTCGCTGGGGTGGGGTGGTTAGGTCAGTGGCGGTCACCTCCTGTGGTGCGGTGTCTCATGCGGTAGGAGTCGCCGTCGGTGACGACGACGGTCGAGTGGTGTAGGAGCCGGTCGAGGATGCTCGCTGCGGTTGTGTGCTCGGGTAGGAATCGTCCCCACTGCTCGAACGGCCAATGCGAGGCGACCGCGAGAGCGCGACGCTCGTAAGCGGCCGCGACCAGCCGGAACAACAACTGGGTGCCGGTGTCGTCGAGCGGAGCGAACCCGATCTCGTCGCAAATGACCAGGTCAGCGCGCAGGATGGTGTCGATGACCTTGCCGACGGTGTTGTCGGCCAGACCCCGGTAGAGGGTGTCGATTAGGTCGGCGGCGGTGAAGTAGCGGACCTTCAACCCGGCCGTCACCGCGGCATGGCCGAGCCCGATCAGGGTGTGGCTTTTGCCCGTGCCAGGCGGCCCGATGAGACATAAATTGTGTTGCGCGCGAACCCATTCCAGGCTCGACAGGTAGTCGAACGTGGCTGCCGGGATCGATGAGACAGCGACGTCGAAGGTGTCGAGAGTTTTCGTGACCGGGAACGCGGCGGCTTTGAGCCGGTTCGCGGCGTTGGAGACGTCTCGGGCGGCCAGTTCGGCCTCGATCAGGGTGCGCAGCACTTCTTCCGGCGTCCAGCGCTGAGTTTTCGCGACGTGGAGGACCTCGGCGGCCTGGCGGCGGACGGTCGCCAGCTTCAACCTGCGCAGCCCGGCGTCGAGATCAGCCGATAGTTCCGGGATCGATTTGGGTGCAGCGGGTTTCGAACGAGTGGTGGTGGTCATGAGGCGCTCCCGTTACCGGTGATCCGGTAGGCGTCCAGTGATCGGGTCGGCGCGGTCGGCAGGTCGAGAACGAGCGCGTCGCCGGCGGGGCGGGGATGCGGGGTGCCGGTGCCGGCGGCCAGGATCGACCGGACATCCGCGGCCCGGAACCTCTTGAACGCCACCGCCCTTCGCAACGCGGCGACCAGGGCGTCGCTGCCGTGAGCAGCTCCCAGCGCGAGCAGGATCTCGAGTTCCTGGCTCAGGCGGGTGTTGCCGATCGCGGCGGCGCCGACGAGGAACGCTTCCGCGTCCTCACCGAGCCCGCAGAACTGTTTCTCGACAGTGGTTTTCGGCCTGGGTCCTCGACTCGGGGCCGGTCGGGGACCGTCGTAGTGGTCG
This sequence comes from Nocardia sp. CA-107356, assembly GCF_050946365.1. Taxonomy (NCBI): domain Bacteria; kingdom Bacillati; phylum Actinomycetota; class Actinomycetes; order Mycobacteriales; family Nocardiaceae; genus Nocardia; species Nocardia sp. CA-107356. The sequence continues at coordinate 4,460,801 of NZ_CP191992.1, forward strand.
TCGAGGATCGAGGTCGCGCCGGGGGCGACGAGTTCATGTTCGGCGACGATCACCCCGGTCCGGGGCTCGAGCACGAGCAGCGTGCCCGAGTCGATGACGATCGACACGCTCGCCCCGATCAGCCGCATCGGCACCGAGTAGCGGGCCGACCCGTAACGGACACACGAGTTCCTTGGCGTTGTAGAGCTGGCTCGCGATCGTGGACCGGGCGCGGTGGCTGGTGATGTTGGCGCGGACGTCGGTGGTGGGGACACCGGCCTTGGTGCAGAGTGCCGGGATCACGGTGCGGTTGATGTAGTACTTGGCGACGGGTTGGGCGCGGACCGAGAACAGCATATCGACGTGTTCACTGGTTTTGCGGTCGAGCCGTTTCGGCTGGTGCGGCCGAATGTTCTGCCAGGTTTCGATGGCTTGTCCGACGATGGGGTCGACCGGTTTGGTGAACGCGGTGCCGGTCTTGTGGACGGGAACATCGAGCAGGCAGACTGCATCCTCGGCCAGGACGTCGTCGGAGTCGCCGGGGATGGGCAGACCTGCGTGTTGCCAGCGGACGCAGCCCACCCGCAGGCGGGAGAGCTCGTCGCTGCGCAGCCCGGAGAACAGCCACGTCACTGTGATGGCACGGACGAGCTCCATCGGGTAGGCGGTATCCCCGGAGCTGCTGGGCAGATCAGCGGGCTCCAGGTTGAGCCCGGCCCACAGAAGTTTGGCCCAGACCTCATCGGCGATCACGCGGGGATCCGGGCCGATCAGCGCGGCGACGCTGCGGGGAACGGCCAGCGCCCGGTTCGGGTCGAAGCGGCGGCCGATCCATTCCCATTCCTGGCAGTCCCGCAAGAATGTCCGGGTGGCATTGAGATTCTGAGCCTTGGTGCGTGGTGAGATCGGGGTGCCGGCCCGTTCGCCGAGGGCGTCGTGACGCTGAACCCAGTCACCGACACTCATCCGGTCGACGGTGGCGACCCAGGCCGCGCAGGTCGCCCTGGTCCAGTGCCCCGGTTCGGTGATCTCGGGGTGCTCGGCAGCTAACCAGCGACCGGCTTTGGCCATGATGTTGCGGACCGAGGCGCGGACCTTCGGAGTCAAAGCCGAAGTGGCATACCAGCGTTCGACCCACTGCGCCCACGCGGGATCGGTTCCTTCGATGCCCAGGCCAGGGAGGTATCCGCTGCGCACCGGCGGGTCGCAGTGTCCCAGCTCGGCGACGGCTCGTTGCAACACGTAAAGCATCGACCCCTAGTGGCCCTCGGTCGCTGGACGGGCTCGCAGCACCTCGAACGCCGAGGTGGACAGGTCAGCGAGCCGAGGACTGCCGTTGAGCAGCAATGCCTGGCTGAACACGCCGTGCATCTGGGTTCGGGCGCTGCTGAGCCGATAACCCCACCGGTCGAGCACCTGCTCGGCATCGCCCATCGCCTCGGCGACCGCGGGCTTACCGAATATCAAGCAGGCCAAGTGAAACCGGTTGAACATGCCCAGACGATGGAAGTCGGTGAACCCGCCGAGCAGATAGGCCAGGGCCACCACGAACGGCCGCACTGTCGACTCGGTCGGCATCGACCGCGCGGCGGTGAACTCGCGTGCGCTGCCGCCGCAGAGCGCGGCCCACTCGCACGGGGTCCAGCCCCACCAGCTGCGGCCGGTTTCGGCGCAGTGGGCCAGCACGATCGCCGCCGCCTGCCTGCCGGCGCGGCGGAACCGGTCGTCGCCGTCGTGATGCAACCCAGCCACCGTCGCGTCCAACGGCTCAACCAACCGGGTCAGCGCCCGCCAGTGCCCCGCGGTCCTCCGCGGAATACCCACGGCCTTGTTGCGGCGCAGCTGCTGCGGGTCGAGCACGGCCAGCGCCGCGATCTCGATGTCGCTCAACGCGATCCGCCGATCCCACCGCGTCGATCCGGGCAGCCACCGATTGGCGTCGGTGCTGGCCTGTGCTCGGTTGGCGGCGGCGCTCATACCAGCATATCCTGTCCGTCTCCGGTGCACCCAGCGCCGGTGAGCATCTCGAGGCGCCAGGCATGGATCTGCGCCATGGAGGAATTCAGTTTCTCCGACAGATCCCGACCCGACAGGTGGATATAGGTCAGAGTCGAGTCGGTGCTGCGATGCCCGGCGAATGTGGCGATCGTATGCAGCTCCCAACCCATTCTCGCCAGGTCGGTCAGACACAGATGCCGGGTGGTATGGGTCGAGAACTTCGGCACTCCGGCCGCTAATGCGATGCGCCGCACCACTTTCGACCACGTCCACAAGGTCAGCGGCTCAGCGTGGTTGCGGCGCGATTCGGACAGAAACAACCCACCCCGAGCCCGGCTCATCGTCGCCCGATGCTGCAGATACTGCGACAACAGCACCCCGGTCGACGCCGAGTAGGGAACCATCCGCTCCCGGCGAGTCTTGGTCGTCTCCGCCCGCACCCGCAGCATGCGGTGCGCGGGGTCGAGATCATCGCTGCGCAGCGAGCACAACTCCTCCCGGCGCAGAGCGGCGTCGTAAGCCAGCGCGAGCATCACCCGGTTCCGTATTGGTTCCTCGGCGAAGGTCTCCAGCAGCCGCAGCCATTCCGCTTCGCTGGGAATCCACGGCAACTTCACCATCCGCGGCACCAGTCCACGCCCATGCCCGCCGAACCGTCCAGCAGGCGTATACCGGCCCCGGCCAACGGGATTCGACTCTCGAACCCCTTCCTCGATAAGGAAATCGAAGAACAGCCGTACGGGAACCAGACGCTGCTGCAGCGTCGCGTTGGCCAACCCCGCCCCCGAATCCAGCGCCACCACGTTCGCGCCGCGGCGGCTCGGACGCGTCGTCAACTCTCGCACGAACACCGCCACATCAGCCCGCGTCGCGGTCACCGGATCGATGCCGTCCCGCTCGCACACCTGCAGAAACTCCGCCAGCCCCCGCGCATACGCGTCGATCGTGCGCGGCGCACGACCCAGATCAGCCCACACTCCTAGCCATTCGGCCGCGCGTTCGTGCCGCGCCAGCACCGGCCACCGGTCGACCACCCTCATCCCGCCGCTCGAACCCACCCCCATGGTTCGTGGTCCCAGGCCCCGCGGATGGCTGCGAGATTCCACGTAACTTATAAATACACCCACCCCCACCACGTCTGGACGTAGGTGATGTCGGCTACCCACAACCGATTCGGTGCTAGCGGGGTGAACTTGCGCTGCACCAGATCCCGCCGGCCGCTCTGCGGCCGGGTCAGCGATCGTGGTGCGTTTGACGCGCCCGCGCACCGCACCACGCAACCCGGGGCAGTCCCGTACGCGTCAGCCGTTCGACCGTGCAGCGGGCCACTGCGATGCCTTCCCGATTGAGTTGCAGCCACACCTACTTATCTCGTAACGATGATCCGGCAGCCCTCGGACGCCTTCCTGCTTCCTTGACCTTTGAGGTCTCGTATGAGGCTTGGTGCACGGGGTGACCGGGGATCGTTCGACGGTTCGGCCGCGGTGATTCCACAGCTGCACCTGGGACCGTCTGAGTCCTCGAGAAAGGCCGAGAATATTACGGCCGAACCGTGTTCGCCAGCCGCTGCCGCGACCTCTCGGGTACTTCCGGGGTTTCGACAAGCCCTCACCGAAGACTGAGGCACTGGCAGCGGCGGGAACTGCAGCTGTGCCCCTTTGACGCACCTCGGGTTCGGAACCTTATAGAGGCCACGGACACCAGCGGCAGAAGGGGCTGCTGGGCGAGGACCGCACGCGGGTTCCCGTCCAGCCGCTCGCACCGATCCGAATTGCTCGTGGTTCGAGCCTGCTCGCTCGATCAGACACCTCACCCTTCGGGAGCTCGCAGCTCTGGGAGAGACGGGTGCCGTGCGAGTGCGCTGGGATCGCGAACTGCTCATCGGAGGCAAGCCCATAGAGGCTCGTAAGTAGGGCGCTGCGCGTTCTCGCCGAGGTCTTGGACCTGCGGAAACACTCGACACGAGGGAGACCGGAATGCACCGCTATTGCGGAATCGACTGGGCCGAAGGCCATCACGACATCGCGATCATCGACTGACGGAAAACTCGTGTCCAAGAAGCGCATCAGTGACGACCCGACAGGATTCGCAGAGCTCACCGCCCTGCTGAGCGACGTCGGTGACACCGCCGAGGATCCCATCCCGGTCGCGATCGAGACCCCACGCGGGCTGATGGTCGCCGCGCTGCGCGCCACCGGCTGCCTGGTCTATTCGATCAACCCGATGGCCGTCGCCCGCTACCGCGAGCGACACTCCATGACCCGCGCCAAATCCGACCATATCGACGCCATGACCTTGGCCAACATCATCCGCGTCGACGGCGAATACCATCGCCGACTCCCAGCGGACAGCGAACTCGTCCAGGCAATCGCGGTATTGGCCCGCGCCCAGCAGGATGCCGTCTGGCGACGCACCAAGGCCAGCAACGAGTTGCGGTCGCTGCTGCGCGAGTACTATCCAGCCTTCCTGGCCGCCTTCGCCAAGAATGCGGACACCAACCTGGCCCGGTCCGAAGCCCGCGCAGTTCTGGCGCTGGCTCCGACCCCGACGCACGTGGCCAGGCTCACGAAAACCCGCGTCGCGGCCGCGCTGCGCCGAGCCGGACGCCAGCGCGGCATCGACTCCCTCGCCTCCGAGATCGTCACCAGCTTGCGCGCCCCGCAGCTGTGGCAACCCGAGTTGGTGGAGAAGGCGATGGGCCGCCAGGCCCTCGCTCTGCTCGCCACCCTCGACGCCGCCTGCGTCGGAGCGGACGACCTGGAACACGCTGCGGCCGAGGAATTCCGCAAGCACCCCGACTACATCATCGTCATCAGCTTCCCGGGCCTGGCCGACCTCACCGGCGCCCGCGTCGTCGCCGAAATCGGTGACGACCGCAAATGATTCGCCAGCGACCGGGCCCTAAAGGCCTACGCCGGATCCGCACCTGTCACCCGCGCCTCGGGCAAGACGATCACCATCAAGCACCGGCGCATCAAGAACGACCGCCTGGCCGCCGCCGGCTGGGTCTGGGCCTTCTGCGCGATGGCAACCGAAGGCCCGACCCGCGAGCACTACCAGCGCCGACGAGCACACCGCTACCGGCACGCACCCGCGTTGCGGCATCTGTTCAACAAGACGCTCGGCCAGCTGCATCACTGCCTCCTATCCGGACAGTCCTTCGACCCAGTCAAAGCCTTCGGATCCTCCACCGACACGCCCCCGACACGCGCTGCCGCTTGACTCCTAAAACCATCGGAGGTCTTTCTGGCACCGTATACGCCGAAGTTCACTGTATGAACGCGCTGGATGTGCACGCACAGCTCCGCGTCGCGGGCCTCCTGAACGGTCGGAGTCCGGTCGCGGTGCGCGTAGTAGGTCGATGGGGCGATCCGGACGCCCAACTCGGTGAGCGTGGCGCAGATCGACTCGACACCCCATCGCAGGCCGCCGTCGACTTGGTGGCCCTGGTGTTCACTGATATACCTGACGGTCAGCGCTGTGGCCGGTCCAGTTCGGCGATGCTCCTATGTCAAGCCGTCTGCAGCACAGCCCTTTCCATGGTCTCGGTGGGTGCTGCTTCCGCAGCGCGTTCGTCGGCGAGCAAGGCGCGGTAGACGACATCGGACAGGCGCCGCCGCAACAGCCGCATGGCTTCGGTGCGGGTCTTTCCACTGGCTTTGAGCTTATCGACGTAGTCTTTGCCGGGTCCGAAGCCGCGGGTCTGGGTGAGCGCGATCATGTGCAGGGCGCAGTTGATCCAGCGGTTGCCGCCGCGGTTGAGACGGACCTTGCCCAGGTGGCACCCGACCACACCGGAATCGGTGCGGTCCCGGTGAATCGCGCATGCGCATCCTTGGATCGAAACCGTTGCGCCCCGGCGGTTTCACCGAGGATCACCGCCGCCGACAACACGCCGCAGCCGGGAACTGCCAGCAAGCTCGGCGCAAGTATTCGCACGCGGTCGCGCAGCTGGCCGTTCGAGGTTGTTGATCTGTTCGGTCAGTGCGCGGCACTGGGCGGTCATCTCGCGGGCGATCTGCGCGACCAGGCCGTCGAAGGAGGTGAGTCGTTGCGCGAGATCGTCGATGACGCAGTAGCGGCGCAGCCCGCGGGAGGGGATCTCGAGGCTGGGGTCGAGTTCGTGCAGATGCCAGCGCAATCGGTTGATCAGCTCGGTGCGCTGCACGACCAGGGTGTGGCCGTAGTCCGACAACAGCTTCACTTCCCGCGCCGGGCCGTCAAGCCGAGCCGCAGGGAGGCCGGGTTCGCGCAGCGCGGCATGCGCCACTGCAAGCGCGTCGATCGGATCGGACTTGCCTTTCTCCCGGCCACCACGCCGCGCGGCGGCCATCAGATGCGTCGGCACCCGCACCACCTCGAACCCGGCGGCGAGCAGATCACGCTCCAACCGGCGCGTGACGTGACGACAGTCCTCGAGCGCGAACTTCGCTCCCGGCCACTGCGCGACCCACTCGACCACCTTCAGATGGTCCTCGCTGGTCGTCCTGATCGTCTTCTCGCCCAGCCGGCGGCCGATCGGATCAGCGGCCACCAGAGTATGGGTGCGTTTATGGGGGTCGACACCGATCACAACCTGGCTCAACGGGTTTCGTCCTCTCCAATGGCAACGGGATTCTCACAAGACCGGGCGAGGACGGGCACGCGTCAATCGGGCATTGCGGCGCGCTCCTATCAGGCCACGAACCTCACCGGCCGGGCCCGGCGGGGCCGCACATCGTGACAAGCCACCAGCAATCAATAGCCGGGGCAGCAAAGAAAGAGCGAACCCCACCGGGCCCCAACAGCATTACATTGACGCGAAGAAAATCGAGGCCGCTTTCAGAATTGCGTTGGTTATCTCTAGCCCTCTCTTGGCCTTTGGTTGATGTAGACGACACGTTGTTTGTGGCTCTTGGCGTTTCGTTGTGGACTGGTTATCTTCTGCGCCCATGACGAAACCGGCTGGGCTCGCGGTGCAGCGAGTGGTGATGTCTTTCGGTGATCGGGACTCGTGGACGGTGGTCGACGGCGACGCGGTGGTGGTGGAGCCGGTGGAGTCGTTCCTGGCGCATCTACATGCGGTGGAACGTTCTCCGAACACGGTTCGCGCATATGCCCACGATCTTCGGGACTGGTTCGATTTCTGCGCGAGCTCGGGGTTGGTGTGGTCGAACGTGCGGCTCGAGGACGTCGGCCGGTTCGTCGCGTGGTTGCGGTTGGCTCCCGATGCCCGCCTCGAGCGCAACGTGGTTGCGCTGGCGACGACACCTCCGGCGGGTTGTTCGGAGTCGACGGTGAACCGGAAATTATCAGTTACGTGGAATCTGACTGCGGCGGAGACTGTTTCGTCGCGGTACGACCACGGACTGAGGAGATTTGTTGGGCACGATGGTGCTGATGGAGAAGTGGCCGGTGCTCGGCCGCCACGAGCGGGCCGCTGTCTGGTTGCGGGTGTGGACCGATCTCGGTCGTGCGCCTCGGACGATTGATGCCTATGCGCGTGGGCTGGCCGAATATCTTGAGATGTGCGAGCGGGTGGAGGTCGACCCGGTAGCAGAGGCGGATCGATCCCACATCGCACGCTATGTCCGGGAATTGGCGGAGCGGCCGAGCCGGCGGGGCGTGAATGTGGTGTCGATCGACTCGGGTGTCGGTTTGGCGAATGCGACTCTGCAGCAGCGGATGGTTCCCGTGAGACTGTTTTACGATTTCTTGGTCGAGGAGGGGTGCGGGAGTCCAATCCCGTTGGGCGGGGCCGTTATACGTCACGTAGCCGTGGTGGTGGCCATCAGCGTGGCCTGATCCCGCAGTTGACGAAGCTGCCGTGGATTCCGACCGAGTCGCGGTGGCTGGAGTTGCTGGCCGTGGCTGCCGAGGAATCGGTCCGCAACCGGGTGATGCTGGCTCTGGCCTACGACACGGCGCTGCGGCGGGAGGAGCTGTGCTCGCTGCGCACCGACGATCTCGATCCGGCCCGGCGGATGCTGCGGATCCGTGCGGAGACGACGAAGAACCGGCTGGAGCGGATGGTGCCCTATTCCGCGCCGACCGGGGTCCTGCTGTCGGGTTACCTGACTCACCGGGCGACGATCAGCCGGGCGCGGGGACCGTTGTTCTTGTCCGAGTCGCGCCGCAACCGGGCAGCGCCGCTGAGTCTGTGGACCTGGTCGAAGGTCGTACGACGGCTGGCGTTGGCGGCCGAGCTGCCGCGGTTCTCCACGCACACCACGCGGCACCTGTGCTTGACCGACCTGGCACGCATGGGCTGGGAATTGCACGCGATCGCCACATTCGCCGGTCATCGCTCGACCGACTCCACGCTCGCCTACATCCACCTGTCCGGTCGCGATCTGGCCGAAAAGCTCAGCCGGGGAATGGAACAGATCCACGGGTGGCGAGTCCGGACGCTGGCCCAGCTGGCTGACGAGTCGGGGGAAGTCGCACCGTGACAGCATCATCTTCAGCGGTCGCCAGGGTGACGACCGCGGGTCCACGCTGGCGCTGGCCGTTCCGCCCCGACCGATTCGACCGCTCGGCGGCACTGTCGGTCGCCGAACAAGCCGCGTTCGAGACTCTCGATTGGGAGGAGATGCGCAGCTGGCCTGAGCGATGGCAGGATCGCGAGAACCTTCAATGGCAGGCACTTCACCGCCTGGTGCTGCCGCTTGTCAACGCGATGGAATGCCTTGCGGTAGTGGATGATTTGGTTCCATCACCGTTGCGCCAGAGATGCGGTCGCTGTGATACTGCAGGGCTGCGCCACCCACAGGGCGAGCTTCTGGGCCTGGGACTCGACAGCGTGGGCAGGAGTATTGGGGACCAGCGGAAACGCTTTCCTGGCAACGCATCCGCAGTTCGGACGCACCTCGGCGAGATCCTACGCAATCGCTCTGGCCTACTTGTTCGGGTTCACCGATCTGGACCTTTTGGGCAATGTCGGTCGGGCGGCGGTCGCGCGGAAAGTGTTCGGCGAGGCCATCGTCGACCAGGCGGTGGAGCAGGTCACCTCGGTGCTGCATGGCTGGGGACAGCGCTCACCGCAAGTGAACGCACGGACCGCGAGCCTGGTTTGCCATGCGCTGTTGCTCAACCGCAGCCCGCTGCTGGCTGACCTGTCCGAAGACGTGCTGAACGGGTTGCGGGTGAACATGTCGATTCCGTACTCGTTGCGCCAGACCACCCACAGCCTCCATCGGGCACTGGCAGCACTCGGATATGTCGGCCCACCGCGACCGCCCGCGCGGTTGATGCTGGCACCGGCGGAGGGGGTGGACCCGATCTGGGCCGACTGGGTGCAGCGATGGCACGACACCTCTCCACTCCCCGTCTCGGGCAGAAAGGGACGCCGCGGTCAGATGTTGCGGATGGGGCGATGGCTGGCCGCCGAACATCCCGATATTCGCGAGCCTGGCCAGTGGACCCGTGAACTGTGTGCTGCCTGGGTCGCCGCCGTCGACCGTCTCCGCATCGGCGACTACACCCAAAATGACGAGTCCTTGCGGGACCGCATCGGTGAGCCACTGATGCCACGCACAAAGAGCGGACTGCTCGCCGGTGCCCGCCAGCTCTTCCGGGACTGCCACGAATGGGGCTGGATTCCCCGCCGATTCGACCCGGCCCGCGCACTGGCCACCCCGCGCAGCATCCAAGCTCTAATCGGCCCGGACCCACGGGTGATAGCCGACGATGTCTGGGCCAAGCTGTTGTGGGCCGGACTCAACCTTGAGCACAGCGACGTCTACACCGACGCCGTCGGCCGCAAATACCCCATCGAAATGCTCAAAGCGTTGGTGCTGACCTGGCTATTCGCCGGACTGCGCAGCGACGAGATCGTCCGGCTGCGGGTCGGATGCATCCGCTGGCAACGCGAGGACGTCGCGCTCCCCGGCGACACCGACGGTGAGACGCTCGACAAGGACGCGGTCTGCCTGCTGGACATCCCGGTCCACAAGACCGGCACCGCGTTCACCAAACCGGTCGACCCGATCGTGGGCCACGCCATCGCCGCCTGGGAGGCCGTCCGACCGACACAACCCGCCGTCTTGGACCGCAAGACCGGCGAACGAGTGCACCTGCTGTTGTCCTACCGCGCGCTGGGAATCGCCAAACAGTACTTGAACATTCGCATCATCCCGGCGCTCTGCGCCAAGGCGGGAGTGCCGAGCACCGATGTCCGCGGCAAGATCACCAGCCATCGGGCACGGTCCACCATCGCCAGCCAGCTCTACAACGCCAAGGAACCGATGACCCTGTTCGAGCTGCAGGCATGGCTCGGGCACCGAAGTCCTTCGGCGACACAGCATTACGCCAAGATCGCGCCGACCACCCTGGCGAAGGCATACAACGACGCCGGGTACTTCGCCCGCAACGTCCGCACCATCGAAGTGCTCGTCGATCGCGACGCGGTTACTTCCGGTGCGGCGGCATCTGGACAGCCGTGGCAGTACTACGACCTCGGGCATGGCTACTGCACCTACAGCTTCTTCGAGCAGTGCCCGCACCGAATGGCTTGTGCTCGTTGCGATTTCTACGCACCGAAGGATTCCAGCAAAGCACAGTTGCTGGAGGCCAAGGAGAATCTTCAGCGCATGCTGGCCAACGTTCCACTCACCGAGGACGAACAGGCAGCGGTCGACGACGGCCAAGCTGCCCTCGATCGTTTACTGGAACGCCTGATCAACGTCCCCACTCCCGATGGCGCAACACCCCGCCAGATCGCCGCACCGGCCACCACCGGCCTGCTACCGATCATCGCGGTCAACCAGCGCAAATAAGGCACGGACTTGACATTTTAGATTCCACATAATGTCGGCTGTGTCGGCGTTCTACGAGTTTCATCAGCGCCATGGCGTGGATCTGGGTGATCTGATGGTGACCTGGCAGCGCCGCGAATCACGTGGTGGATCGTGGCGTCCTCTGTTGGCGCACTTGGGTTCTCGTCCCGAACGGACACGTCGAATCCGGATGCGAGCTGACAAGCTCCTGCCTGAGACGCTTGACGAGCAGGAGGTCTCGGCCGTGCTGGCAGCGTGCGGGCGGTTGCGGGATCGGTTGTTGTTCAGGCTGCTGGCCGAGTCCGGGCTGCGTGTCGGGGAAGCGTTGGGGTTGCGCCATGACGACATCGACGCCGCGTCGAGCGTGGTGTCAGTGGTCGGGCGGACCAACCGCAACGGGGCCCGAGCCAAATCCGGGTCGCGGCCAGTTCCGGTGCCGGCGCGGTTGATTCGCCTCTACAGCGACTACCTGCACACCGAATACGGTGACCTGGACAGCGACTATGTGTTCGTCAACTTGTGGGCCGGCGCAGTGGGGGCGCCGATGAACTACCGCAGCGTCTACGACTTGGTGCTACGGCTGCGCAAGCGAACGGGAATCATGTTCTCCCCGCATGTGTTTCGCCACACTTACGCCACCGGGTTACTCCGGCGCGGAGTTTCGGTGGAGGTGGTGAGCAAATTGCTCGGACACGCCTCGATCTCCACCACCGGCGACACCTACTCCCACCTGAGTGTCGAAGACGCCCGCCGCGCGCTGATTGAAGCCGGGGCCCTCGACGGAAGGCCATGGCGCGGTGAGTAGTTCGATGCCGAGAACGGCACCGGCCATCGTCGGTGGACTGGGTGAGCGGCTGGCTGCGGTGGTGCGGCCGGAGTTCCGAACGGAGGTGCTGGTGCCCGCGGTCGGCGATTTGATCCTGGGAACGCCGCCGTGCTCGGTGCCTGGCTGCGTGCACTCCTCGCGCTACAACCGATTGTGTTTGGCGCACCACCGACGCTGGAACAGCGCAGGGCGACCATCGTTGCCGGAGTGGGCGGCTACAGCTGATCCGGCGGTGATGGGGCATCGTCCGCTGCAACCATGCGCGGTCACCGGATGCGGATACGGGCAACTACGATATCGGTTGTGCTACAAGCATTCCCGGCAATGGGATGCCATAGGACGCCCTGACCTTGGAACCTGGTCACCCCCGACGGCGACCGCAGCGGCGGTCTGCGCGGTGCACGGTTGCCGGCTATGGGCCGAACTCGACGCCGGTTGGTGCCGGTCCCACCACACGAGGTGGCGGATGCGGGGTCGCCCCGCGGTCGAGGAGTTCGTCGCATACTGCGCGGATTACGGCGAGGACCGATTCGACTTCCGGGCACTGTCGGCGCGGCCGCGGCTCGAGCTCCAGTACGCGCTGCAATGCCGGGTCGACGCACAACGGGCCCGAGTGGTGCCACGAACGATCAAACCGCTGATCGACCATCTCGCCACGGCCGGGGACATCTCCCTGTTGGACCGGCCGCTGCAGCGGTGGCTCGACGAGTTGCCCGCCTCGGCAACGAGCACCGCGCGAGCGTTTATCGCCTTCGCCGTCGACTGCCTGCTGGACCTGCGCGACAGCGCAGGCTGGGACACTGAATATCCAAGGGACACCTGGCTTTTACGGCGTCTAGCGATTCCCGGCGCCGGTCGAGGCGCCCGGCTCGATTTCACCCCGGTCCAGCCGATCTGGCTGCGGGAACTGGCCAAACGCTGGTGCCGGTGGCGGCTGTCATGCGGAGTCGGGCTCACCCAGGTCCGCCGCGATCTCGTCGCGGTGGTGCGACTGTCGCGGCTGAGTCCCGGGTTGACCTCTTCGCTCGGTCCCGCCACCCTGACCCGCACGAGTCTGGAGTGCTATCTGGCTGCGCTGGCCAGCGAGGTCGGCCATACCAAGACGCGGCGCGGCGATATCGGCGCGGTGACCGGGTTTCTGCGAGCGATCCGCCAACATGGTTGGGCCACATTGCCTGTCGATGCCGATCTCTATCCCGACGACTGTCCCCGCCCGGAGCAGCCGAGCGCATCGCGGGCGATTCCGGAATTCGTGATGAATCAGCTCGAATCGCCAGCCAATCTCGACCGAATCACCGACCCGCGCATCCGTTTGTTGATCGAAATCCTCATCGGCACCGGGCTGCGGATCGGTGATGCCACCCGCCTGTCGATCGACTGCCTCGTCCGAGACCCGGCCGCAGCGACCTACCTGCGCTACCGCAACCACAAGATGCGTCGCGAGGCCATCGTCCCCATCGACGACCAGCTCGCCGGGAAGATCACCGAACAGCAGGAACGCACCAGCGCCCAACACCCCGATACCGATGTGCTGTTTCCGCGCACACACGCCAACCCAAAAGGCCGATATCCCCTCGGGCCCAACACCTTCGACATGCACCTCAAGCAGTGGTTCTCCGATATCGCCGTGACCGACGAACTCGGCCGCACGGCCAGGGTCACCCCGCACCAATTCCGCCACACCTACGCCACCCGGCTGATCAACAACAACGTCTCCCAAGAAGTCGTGCGCAGGCTACTCGACCACACCAGCCACACCATGACCGCCCGCTACGCCCGCCTGGCCGACACCACCATCCGCACCCAATGGGAACGCGCCCGCAAAATCGACATCCACGGCCGCCCCGTCGACACCAACGATGACGGGCTGCTCGGCGACGCGGAATGGATGAACCACAACCTCGCCCGCGCCCAGATGGCGCTGCCCAACGGCTACTGCGGGCTGCCGCTGCAGAAGTCCTGCCCACACGCGAACGCCCTATTGACTGAACTAACTTCATGGTTGGGGCAGGTCGGAGCCGCTGGGGTTTGGGCCGGGTCGGTAGCTTGCCGGCGTGATCGAATCCGAGGAGAACACCCGCGATCTCGCGGGTCTGGTGGTGCCCCGGTCGGGCCGGTTGATAGCTACCGGCGAGGACTCCGAGCCGTATCGGCTGCTGGACAGCAGCGGGGTGGTGGTCGACGCGGCGGCGGTGTTCCTGCGAGAGTTGTTGGCGGCGGGGCGGCCGGCGCCGACGCTGCGCTCGTATGGCATGGATCTGTTGCGGTGGTGGCGGTTCTACAGGCCGTCGATGTCGGCTGGGACCGCGCGACTCGGGTCGAAGCTCGCGATTTCAGCTGCTGGATTCAGCTGACGGTGAAGCAACGCCGTCAGGTCGGTCGTTCCAGCGGCACTGGTTGGGCGAATGGTCGTGCGGGAGAGCCGAATTCGATAACCGGCAAGCCTGCGCTGGGCGACGGATACGCCCCGGCGACCGTGGCGCACTCGGAGACGGTGTTGCGGAGTTTCTACGACTTTCACCGGGATGCCGGCAGCGGGCCGGTTCTGAATCCGTTCCCGTTGGATCCGTCGCGGCGTTCCCGGCGGGCGCATGCGCATCACAATCCGATGGATGGGTGGGCGCGGGAGCGGGTGGGACGTTATCGGCCGAAGGTTCCGCATCGGGTTCCCCGCGCGATTCCCGATCACCGGTTCAACGAGTTGTTCGCGGCACTGGGGTCGCATCGGGACCGGGCGCTGGTGGCGTTCTGGATCTCGACGGGGGTGCGCGCGTCGGAGCTGCTGGGGCTGCGGCACTGCGACGTCGCCCCGGGCCAGCAACTGATCACCGTGGTGCGCAAGGGAACTCGCGCCGCGCAACAGGTGCCGGCGTCGGCGGATGCGTTCGTCTGGCTGCGGTTGTATCAGGAACAGTTGCACGGCCAGATCCCCCAAGGCCGCGTCCAGCCGGTGTGGTGGACGTTGCGGCGACCGCGGCGGCCGTTGAATTATCATGCGGCGCACCGGATGTTCGAGCGCGCCAACGCTGTCCTCGGCTCTTGCACGATCTGCGCCACTCTGCGGCCGCCAGAATGGCCCGCGACCCGCAGCTGACGCTGAGCGACGTCCAGCTGATTATGGGACATGCGCACCTGTCCACCACCGAAATTTACCTGACCCCGAATACAGACGAGGTGATCGCCGGGGTGCTGGCCCATCATGCCCGCACCGCCGAACGGCGCGACAAACCGGTGCCGCCACCGCCGGCACCCGGCTACGACCCACAGACGCTGAGTGTGTTGTTCGGGAGGAACTTGTGACCTCCATCGTCAAGCACAGCACCCGCAAACCACTGGCCGCCGCTGCGTCGGTCGCCGCCGAGCAGCGGCTGCGAAACGGCCAGCTGCGCACCGAATTCCCGCCACGCCTCGTGGAGGGATGGTGGCCACACACGGCAGCGACTGCCGAGCAGGTCCTCGGGCGGTTGACCGCCCCACCGTTCGCCCCCACGGCGAAAGGCACCCGGGCCGGACGACGACGCGGAGTGACCAAGATACTGAGCTGGCTGGCGTCGTTCCCGGGTGACACCTGGCAGGATCGCTGGCAAGCCAGCGGCGCCGAAGAGCATCCGGGAGCGGAATGGATCGAGCTGCCGATGGCATGGCTGGCAGCACACGGCGGAACCACCTCCTACGACTCGACCGATCTGCCGTCCGGGCTGCTGATGCTGATCTGCGGCGACATGCTCCGCCCCGGCATGGATTGGATGCTGACCCGCACTCACCGATATCTCGCGACGGTGATGGCGCAGGTCAGGGATCCGAACGGGTTCGCTCGGCTGGCCGAGCTGGCCGCCGCCGAACCGGCCAGTTCCCGGGCTGACGCGACGATCGCGACGACGCGCATCGCCGTGATCCTGGCCTGCAAGGGCGGCACCATCGCCGACATCGTCGTCGGTGACTGCGCGGAACTGGTCGACACCATGCGCCGAGTCCAGACCCGCGGCGGACAGAAGAAGGTCGACTTCTATCTCCGATTGCGCGCCGTGGGCATCTTCGGCGAACACGCGCCGCACAGCATCCGTGCTTTCGGGTTGGCCGGTGGACGGCTGACGATCGAACAGCTGGTCGACCGCTACCGCATCGGGTGCCGACCGATCCGCGACCTGCTCATCGACTACCTGCGTGAACGACAGCCGTCTCTGGACTTCGCCAGCATCGATGCGGTCTCGAGGACGCTGGCCGGCCTGTTCTGGGCCCGCATCGAGGCACTGTCTCCCGGCATCGATACCCTGCAGATCCCGACGGAGGTGATACGCGACTGGAAAGACGGCCTCGGCACGGTCGAACGCACCGCGATCAGCAGCACTGGCGAGCGGATCAAAGTGCCGGTGCCGCGGCTGAATTTGAAAGACGAGCTGATGCGGGTGCGGGCCCTCTACCTCGACATCGCGCACTGGGCCGTCGAGGACCCGGCACGTTGGGGACCGTGGGTCGCGCCCTGCCCGATCACCAATGCCGAAATTCAGAAGGCCAAGGAACGCAAGCACCGCAAGGCCCGCATGGACCAGCGCACCCGCGAACGGCTGCCCGTCCTGCCTGTCCTCGTGGCCACCGTCAACGACCGGCGTCTCGCAGCGGCCGGGCTCCTGGCCGCAGCCCAAGCGGCAGAACCCGGGGCGATCATCGACGGCACGGATGGGAACCTGCGAAAAGCTGTTGTTCCCAACGCGATCGGGCGATTCGTCTGGGCTGAAGAGGTCGCCACCGGCAAACGGCGCAACCTGTCCTACGAAGAAGAGGAAGCGTTCTGTGCGTTCGCGACCATCGAGGTGCTGCGCCTGACCGGCATCCGCTGCGAGGAACTGCTCGAACTGTCTCATCACAGCATCACCGAATATCGGCTGCCCAGCACGGGCGAGCTGGTGCCGCTGCTCCAGATCGCACCATCCAAGACCGACACCGAGCGCCTGCTGTTGGTCAGCCCCGAGCTGGCCGACATTCTCAGCACCATCGTGCAGCGCTTACGCAACCCGGACGGCTCCATCCCGCTGATCGTCTCCTACGACGTCCGGGAGAGAATCTGGAACCCGCCCATGCCGGTGCTGTTCCAGCGCGGAATCGGCAACGAACGCCGGGCTTACACCCCGACCGCGATCCGCAAGCTGCTCATCAACGCCCTCGCCGCGACCCGGCTCACCGACCCGAACGGCGACCCACTGATATTCAGCCCTCACGACTTCCGCAGGATCTTCGTCACCGACGCCATCATGAACGGCCTGCCACCGCATATCGCGCAGGTCATTTGCGGGCACAAGAGCATCGATACGACCATGGGTTACAAGGCCGTCTACCCTGCGGAAACCATTGAGGCACATCGGGCTTTCATCGCGCGCCGCCGGTCCGTTCGTCCCGGCGAAGAATACCGCACCCCGACCGACGAAGAGTGGGACGCATTCCTGTCGCATTTCGAGAAGCGGAAGGTGTCGGTCGGGACCTGTGCGCGAACATTTTCGACGCCGTGCATTCATGAGCACGCATGTGTCCGGTGTTCACTCCTGAGACCGGATCCGGCCCAGCGAGCCCGGCTCGAGGAGATCCGCGACAACCTCGAAGCCCGCATCATCGAGGCCAAACGCGAAGGCTGGCTCGGCGAAGTCGAGGGCTTGCAGGTCAGCTACAGCGGCGTCAACGACAAACTCGCCCAGATCGACGCCACGCTCCAGCGAACCACGGCAGCGACCGAGCTCGGCATCCCCGGATTCGATGCCATCTCCGGAAGGGCTTCTGCCCCATGAGAATTAAGTTCAGGGAAGCTTGTGTCAGATGCTCACTCCTCCGACCTGACCCGGCCCAACGGGCACGGCTTGCCGAGATCCGCGACAACTTGATCGCCCGAATCACCGAAGCCGAGATGGAAGGCTGGCTCGGCGAGGTCGAGGGTCTCCAGGTCAGCCTGGCCGACGCCGAGGAGAAGCTGACCCAGCTCGATGCCGCCCTCAAACCGTCAATGATCCACCTGGGCCTGCCCACCTTCGGCGAGATCGCCGCACAAGCTACCTGGTCCCGGGTCCGCCAGGCGACTGGCGGAGCCGCTCAAGGTTGACGACGCGCGAGGACGATCCCTCCCAACCTGCTCTCGGCCGAGGTGAGAGTCTTGTGCGTCTCGACGGCGAAGCCAGCTTCGTTCAGCCACGCGATCGTCTGGTCATGCTGCCGGCGATGGACATAGACCTTCATCGGGCGCCCGCCATAGCCCTCAGTCTTCAACCGCGACTCATCGCCGACATGGAAGCTGAGCAGCAACGGCCCGCCGGGCCGAAGCACTCGACGGAAATGCGCAAGAACCGAGCTGATCTCGTCGTCAGGAATGTGGATCAGTGAGTACCAAGCGACCAGCCCAGTCACCGAGGCGTCGTCCAAGGTCAGGTCTGTCATAGAACCGAGATCGAACCGCACCCCAGGGTGATGGCGACGGGCTACATCGATCATCCCCGGTGACAGATCGATGCCGAACGCGTCCAGGCCCAGCTCCCGCAGGTGGCCTGTAATCCTGCCTGTCCCGCACCCCACGTCCGCGACCAGCCCGCCGCCTTGCGCACACACCAGGTCGGCAAACAGAGCCAAGATCGCACGTTCTTCCGGCGATTCATCCAATATATGACGTGTCAGCTCTGCGTAACTTGCAGCGACGGTGTCATAAGACGCACGCGTATCCGCCAGCCAGTCATCGGCGCTCAGTCCCATCTCCACCGATCGAAGACTACCCAAGTCATCAATCAGCGTGACGACTTACAGTAGTTCAGAGAAGCCTGCCTGACCTGCCCGGTATTCATCACCACACCCGAGTTCCTGCCTCAACACCGCACCCAACGCGAGCAGACACTGCAACTGGTCACCGCAGCCGAAGCCCGCGGCCAACAACGCCTGGCCGAAGCCAACCGCACCGTGCTGACCAACCTCGACACCATCATCACCACACTCGAAACTGACACCCCCGCAAGGGGATCCACAGATGCGTGCTGACAACAGCGGCCATCTCGTTGCCGCCGCCCGACAACGCCATGAACAGACACGCATCAAAGCGATCGCCGCCCTGCACGACCTCGACCAGACAGGATCCCCGATCACCTTCGGATCCGTCGCAGACCACGCCGGCGTCTCCCGCTCCTGGCTCTACACCCAAACCGACCTCAAAGACGAAATACGCAGACTCCGCGCGCTTCAGCAACCGAAAGCCGTTGAACCACAACATAACCACGATCGAGCAAGCCACTCCTCCCTGCGCAGACGACTCAGCCTCGCCCACCAACGCATCCACGAACTCGACGACGAAAACCGCCGACTCCGCAACCAGGTCGCTCAACTACACGGCCAACTCCGCGCATCCCGCCTCGGCGGCACGTCGACGACACCGTCCACGACGCAAACCCGCTGATCACGCAGCGAGTCCGGAGCACCCGCCGGAGATAACGATCGCGCGCTTGAGTTCTGCGTTCTCCCGCCGCAACCGCTTCAGTTCCGCGGACTCCTCGCTGGCGATGCCCGGCCGGGCACCGGTGTCGATCTGGCCCTGCCGAATCCACTTACGAACCGTCTCCGGCGTCCCCACACCCAGCAGGTCGGCGACCGCCCTCATCGCAGCCCACTCAGACTCATGCTGATCACGGATCTCGACAAACATCCGCACGGCCCGCTCACGCAGCTCGGCCGGGTACTTCTTCCTCGACGACACGACTCCATCCTTCACAGAAGATGAAGTCCCCGGACTCACCGGGCGGATTCAAACTGTGTTGGGGGGCGTAGCCTCGCCGTTGCTGGCAAACATTGCGCTGAGCGTGCTCGATAAGCAGGTGATGGCGCCATGGAAGCCGGGCACGACGATGGCCAGCGAGGCCAAGCGCTTTGCTTACTCGGGTGGAAGTGACCGGCCGTCACGGCGTTTGGGTGTCACCACCGCTGCGCTGGTGCCGGTCGAGTCCGTCGGCTCGGCTTCGGTGACCGGTCGGTTGACCTTTTCGGGCTCGGGAAAAAGGACCTCCTCAACCCCGCAGCCCAGCACGGCGCAGATGATGTCCAGGTCCTCGAGCTTGATGCTGGCCGGGCTGCCGGACCACAGCCCGGACATCTTCCCGGCGCTGATCACCAGGCCGTGCTGGGTGAGTTGGCGTTGCAGCTCGCTGGCTTTCCAGATGCCCCGGTTGGCGGCGGCCAGCCGCAAGTTCCACTTCATGTCCCCAAGTCCCTTCAGGCGGCGAGCGGCGCGGTCCTGCCCCGCAAGCCATGCGTCCTCGACATGCGTGCGATGAACATGGATGTAATTCATCGTCGTGGCAACCCAGGAGTGGCCCAGCGTTCCCTGGATAGCGATCAAATCCATTCCACCCAAATACAATTCGCTCGCGCAAAAATGGCGCAGAACATGCGGAGTCAGACTCTCCGGCCATTCCGGCAGATGCCCGACCGCAGCCTCGGCCAGACCGCCCGCAGCGTCTCGCTGCTCACTCGGGCCGCGGTGCCATCGGCGTTACGGCGCTCCGAACAGAACAGCGGCGCGCCCACCCGCGCGGGATCGTCGCCGAGCTGGGACCACACGTCCTCGACGAACCATCGCAGGGTCCGGCCCGCGCCGTTGATCAGCGGCACCATGCGCTCGCGGGGCCCGGAACCCCGAGCGCCTTTGCCGTGGCGGACATGGAGTTTGCCGAAACGGCCCAGATCCCACTTGATGTCGGCCAGATCCAGATGACGCGCCTCGTTCACCCGCAACCCCACCTCGCTCATCAACCGGGCCGCAGCGTGGTTGCGGGCAACAGGCCCGAACTTGCGACAGGTCGCCAACTCCCCACGCCACCCGGCGAACAACCGTGCGATCTGCTCGGCCGCCGGCGGGATCCGCAGCTTGGCCTTCGCGCAGCCTCGGGGCCGGTTGATCTCGTCGATCGGGCACTCGACGATGCGGCCCGTCAGGTTGTGAATCTCGATCTTGTGTCGCAGCTCCAGAAACTCGAAATAAGTCCTGATCGCTTGCGCCCGAGCAAGTCTCGTGGGGATCGGCACCGGACGCAGCACGGTGCCGAAATACGAGTCCGCGTCCGCGGGCTGCATGTCCCACAACGGCTTCCCGAACCAGGTCCGCACCTGCTCCACGTGGCTGACATCCGAGCGAATCGTGTTGTCCGACAAGCCAGCCGCGCAACGAGCCAGGACAAACCCCGCGAACACGTCGGTCTCGAACCGCTCGATCTCCTCCAGACCCGCCGCCGCACGCACCTCGTGCAAATCCCGCACGACCGACAACCCCACCACGCCTCCTGGCCTTCAACTTCACCGCTGGAGCATCGTCAAACACGAGAGCAGCTCGGAATACATGAAGTTGAGTCAGAACGGCCAAAACCACCAGAACACGGAAAACCCCCAGGTCCAGCACGGGAACCGCGACCGACGACCCCAACGAACTCCGGGATTATTTTTTAGAAACGGAGCAGGAGCAATCCCGCCACCGCGCCCCGGGCCTACTCAGCGAACCGAGCCTCAAGGATCTTCGTGGTCTGGTATCTGAACGCGGGTGAAGCCTTCCGAATGGTTGGGCCTTCCCTTCCTGCAATTGGCGTTACTGCACGTCAGACCGGTGCACTATCGCCTTCGTGGTCAGCCCGCACCCCTCACATCGCGGGACCGGATCAGCCAGCCGGTCAGATGCGGACGGGATCAGGCGACGGGGGAACGAAGCGCCGCTCGGCTGGTGGACATCGCGCCTCCCGTAGAGAGGGAAGGGCCTTGATGACCCCCGCCAGTCTGTTGCGTGTAACAGAAGATAATCTGCGAGAGCAGGCCAAAACATCACTCGGAAACCCCGTCAGCACGGCTCGCTTGTCTGCGATCCGTCGGCACCGAACCATGTTGGCATAGCCTGCAATTCAGCTTCCACCAAATGTGAGGCAGAGCAACATAACCGTCAGGCACGACCTGATGCTTAGGCGCACGTGACCGCGCGATCGCCTGCTCGACAGATAGTCTCCAGCAGCAGCTTCCAAGTGTCATCGTATAGCCTTCGTCGGGTGGTGCGACAGGGCGCCCAAAGATAACGGCAAGGACGTGCCGGTGGCCACGTCAGCCGGGCCCTCGGGCCGTCCAACACCGGCAACAAATCCCCGTTCGGAGCCGCCGCCTGCCCAGGTCGACTGCAGGTCCCAGTCAAACGACCGGCGTGAAACTTTTACCACACGTCTGTTGGGTTACGTCAATTCCACTATCGTGCCATGACGGCCCGTTCGCGATCGCCTTATTGTCGGATAGGTAGAAGTCGAGTGAGGTGGTGTAGTGAATATTTGGACGGGCGAGCCCCTGAAGTCGATCGCCAAAGGTTGGCCTCGCCATGAAATTCTCTGCCCGTACACTGCGGAGGGGGTGATGGTTGCGCTGGCTCCCGCTCTCGTCGACCTGTACCGGGAACGGCACCGATACTGCGCAGATACCCCACTGCGAATGGATTGGGCCGAGGCAGGTTTCGTGCTCCGCGAGCACGCCGGGCATGGCAGCCACTGCCGGCAGTACCTCTCGGCCCTGCAATGCAGAAGGCATAGCCCTATCGGTAATTGAAAGTGCACCAGGATATGGCAAGTATTTACGATTCTTGCCATATCCTGACGGCGCCAAGTTTGGCCGTAAACCGGCGGAGCGCCTTAGTTACCGCGCCAATTGTTCTACCGATATCGGCGATGACAGATCGGCAGCTATTGTGATGAGACCGACAAGGAGTTTGAATGATCGCGTCAAGCCGCAACCTTGACCCGGGCTGTGGCGTCGGCGGTGAGGGTGTGATTGTCGCGAATCAGCCCCCAGATTACGTCGTTGAGTCGACAGTGCGGCCACGTAGAACTTGCTGCGGTGGTACCGCATGGGACACTGCAGGTTCCCGCGTCTGTCTCTGAGTGTCGGTGCCAGTCCGGTGTAGGCGGCCGGTGGCCCGAACACTTTTGGCAGGAATGGCGTCGGCCAGCAACTGTGCGCAGGTTCTCGCGGCGTGCAGTGAGCACCTGGAGATCGCGGAGGATTCGGGCAATGCCCGTGATCGGCGTTAGACCGCCATGCATATGGGCAGTTTCGACGGTCTGCGCGCATCCCTCCGCGTCTGTTCGGCGCTGATCCTGCGTCACCCGTACCAGACGCGCCGGCCTCCGCGAGGTGCGCGGTGGTGAGCACCTATCTGCTGAGCGCAAAGCATGGGCCAATGGGCCCGCCATGACACCGCACCCCGCCCCTGGGCACCCAGAACATCCGGTCCTGAACACCTACAACCTTATGGAGCACCTATGACGACCGAACAGTCGATCTACGAGCAGATCGGCGGCACGCCGGCTATCACCCTCGTTGTCAGCCACTTTTACAAACTGGTCCTTGCGGACGACGCGCTCAAAGACAAGTTCGACAGTGTTGATTTGGAACGGCTCAAAAAGCGCCAGGTCGAGTTCTTTGCGGCCGTGCTAGGTGGCCCCGATCCTTATACGGGTGCGTCAATGAAAAACGTGCACCAGCATCTCGGCGTCACCACCGAGCAGTTCGGGCTTGTTGCTGGACATTTGACTGCCGCACTGCTCGCGGCAGGCGTCTCACAGGCAACGACGGGCGAAATTATATGCGGCATTGGTCAACTTGCTGACGATATCGTCACCGGGTAAATGGGTCGGCGAAGAAAGTTTGCGCCGGCAGACCGATCGAGACACCGCGTTTGTTTTCATCCGGAACTGCTCCTGCGTGGCTGCGCAGACAGGTCATCGGCTGATATGCGTTGACGATTCGCATCAACAATTCTGGGCCGAGAACACGACACGACGCCCGAACTTCCGGCTGCGACATGCCGACCTCGCTGTTAATTGATGCGAAGCAGGCTTGATAACAAAGTTAAGCTCGGGGTTAAAACGGCTACCGAAATTTCACCCTGCGGACTGGCAGCCATGGGGCATATAAGGTTCCCCGACGGAGGACTCGACCACATGTTCCACCGAGTGTCAGGCGGCCGGATGGATTTGATTCGTGAGAGTGACCGACGAGACCGAACCTATAGCTGCTGCTCGGTAGACCTTTGTAGTCGCAATTCAAATCATTCTCGATCTGGCCGCCGTTCCTGTGTCAGGCACGGCCATGGCAGATTCATCAGCAACATTTTGCGTGGGATATCCCGCGATCTTGAGCTGTGGGTGCAGAAGCGGATCTTGGGGGACGACTTCCGGATGATTATCCAGTTACGGCACGGGCTTGACCGAGCACGATGGTCTCCCCGAGGGCGGCGGATCGCCTGGCTTTTGCTTTGCCTGGGGCTATGGACCGTGTTTCCTGCGGCCATCGGTGCGGCGGCTGCGCCGCAGACCGGCACCGCAAGTGGGAATCAGGTCGATGCGCTTGGCTGGATGAACGTTCGCGATTCCGGGGGCGTTCCAGTGTTGGATTACACATTCGCGGCCCCGCATGGCAGCCTATTCGATCCGCTGCAAACAGTCGTCGTGGCGATACTCGGCCTGGAGTTCGTCGGATACAAGGTCATAGTGACAACGGCAGTATGGATGATCGGTTATGCTCTAAGCTTTCAGTGGCTGAGGCCGATCAGTGGTGTGGTGACTGGCGTCGCTGATCAGTTTGCCAGCCAGATCGCCACACCCCTTATGTTGACGGTCGCAGGGTCGATCGGCGCGTTCATTGTTGCATGGTTTGTGGTGCGTGGGTATCACGCCAAGGCCGTCATGCAGGTCGTGACTATGGTCGGTGTTGCGATCATCGGCCCGTTCTTTCTCTCGCAGCCGCTGGCGGACGTCCTGTCCTCTGACGGCCTGCTAGCGCAGGGGCGCGATCTGGGACTGTCGGTGGCGGCCGGACTCAACGGCCGATCCAGCCCCGCGCCTGCTGGGATGGTGCCTGGCCTGGAGGCCGGTCTGGCCGACAACTTCGCTCGCCAGCCGACCCAGGTCTGGAACTTCGGGCACGTAATCGACCTGACACCAAGCTGCCGCACAATCTGGTCGACGACGACGGGGACCGGTAGCGACGCTCAGGTTTTGGCGGGGTTGCGCAATTGTGGGGACTCTGCTGCATATGCCCGGGCCAGCAGTCCGGATATGGGTCAGATCGGCTCCGGGCTCGTGCTGCTGATCTCCGCGACAGTATTGCTGATCTTCGGCGTGTATCTGTCGATCAAGATCATCTGGTCAGCATACGACGCGATCTATCACGGGTTTCTCTCCATCTTCGGTTTCGCTGCCGGCGGATTCATCTATGGGCCGACTCAGACGTTCCTGATCCGTAACCTCGTCGACAGTTTCATCGCCGCGGCACGGATGACAGCGTTCACTATCTTCCTGGGCGTCTACGTATTGTTCCTCGGCAATCTGTTCAAGCAAGCACCTGCCCAGTACGTGCTGGTTCTCGGCGCCATCGTGGAAGTTATTGCCGTCTTCCAACTGAAACGGCTCAGCGGTGCCCTCGACCGCAGCTCGCACTGGATCGCGAACCGGTTCGCACTCGCGACGCAAAATGGACTGTCGAAGTCAGCCGGTGGTGGTGGTACTGCCCTGGGAATGGGGACCAACTCCTCGGTTGGCGCGGGTCAGCGGTTGCTGACTACAATGGCCGCAGTCAGCGCCGTCAACAGCTCGCCTATTACCGCCTGGCTTGCGGCGGGGACGCTCAACCCGCTCAACCCGCTGGCCTTCGGACGGAAGACGGTCGATAAGGCCAATATCAAGAGTGCGCCGATGAATCTCGAATCGCAGGAGTGGAACAAGGCGACCCGGAAAAATGCCCGGTTAAAGGCGCTGGCGCGGGCGGAGAAAGAGGGGGGACTCCACACGGAACTCGGACTCGCCGCCGCCGTCGATGGCCTCGGTGACAGCGCCGTAACCGGTCCCGCCGCGGCGGCAGTCCTGCTGGCCCTCGGAGTCCCCCACGCTCAGATCCACAATGCTCAGCGGGCTACGGCGGTGCAGACCGCATCGAGATCCAATGACAGTGGTGGATTCGCGCCACTACAGAAGGCGGTCGCGGCGGCGCTGGCCGTGGAAAACCATGTCGGCGACAAGGCACACCGCAACTTCGCTGCACAAGCAGTTATCGCTGCTCAAAACTTCAGGCGACATGCCGCGGGGCCGGCAAAGAATGCTGTGCTCGATAACGCGTTCATCGCTAAGGTCGAAGCGCACGCTGATTCGGACATAGCACTGCGTAAACATGTGACTGCAAAAGATTGGAGCAATGCTGACCGCGATACCCGCTGGTATCTCGGCAAGAAGTTTGCGGAAGATCACCTTGCGAGAGCACAGGCATATTACCGCAACCCCACCGATAAAAACCGCGAGGGGCTGACCGAGTCCGCCAGACGATTAACTAATCTCCACCATGTGAAACCCGAACAAGGTGTCGATCCGTGGCCTCGCTGGTAACGATTTGGCTCGGCGGCGGCCCGGTCGGTGCACATTCGCATGCACAACGGCACCGAGATGACCGCACACGCGATGCGGGATTGGTGCCGGACGGATGGCTGGGTTTCCTTACCCCCCCAAGCAATGGGTACCGACCGAGTTCGAGCAGCAACGTCATCCGAGATACGCCACGGCCAGTCGGTGGGTCAGCCGCTCGCCGGGGCGGCCACCCAGCGACAGCGCGATCCGCTCCAGCACGCTGCGCAGCAACGGCGTCCGCCGGGCGTGAGCGGTAGTCAGGCCCGGGACCTGTTCGGCGAATGTGGTGCGGGCGCAGGCGAGGTTGCCGCAGTAGAACCTGCGCACTCGCAAGCAGATCAGCGTCTCAGTCCCACCGACCGCGGCATCGGACAGGCACCGCTGACAGCGGCTGTGCACCCGAACCGGCCAAGCGGCGCAGTCCGGACACAGCGCGCCTTGGGTTGTGATGCTGGCGTAGATCCGCAAGGTTGGCCCGTGGCGGTAGACGTGCTCGATGCTCAGATCGATCAGATGCGGAAGCAGAACTATCAGATCAAGATCAGCACACCAGGGCCATGATCGACCACCCGCTGCCCGACTCCAAATCCATAGGGCACCAACAACTTTGTGCCAGAGCCATTATTTTACGTGTCCGCTAGCACTAACTGGTTTCCATATCTTCTTCTTCCTCGCCACGAGCTCTGAACCAATCGGGCGGAAAGGTGGCCTAATACCACAGGTGGAAGCCGTGCAGAGCCACTATTCGAGGAAGGATCACTCGACTGCAGTTACGCGCCTATAGACTCCACCTTTCGGCCATGTCGGCGGGTCGTGGATCGCCCTAGCGTTGTAGCTACCGAGGCAGCACAGAGAAGGCTTTGGCGCCAGACACAACGGTGTGTACCAATGGCGACGACGGCCACCGCAGCGGACAGCCCAAACTGAGGTCGTCCGTGGCGTGGCCGGTATGGCCGCACTCGATTCTCAAGCCCAACTACATCTGAACTGGAGCGATGGTGCAGCCAACTCCCTGGTCAGCGAACGAGACTCGACACAGCCCAACCGCGCCACCCGACCGATTGAGAAGCGGCACACAGCGCCAACGCGATGTCAGCCCACACCTGTCCGTGCTCCACGGGAACCGGGGCTACGTGTACGCTGCAGCGGGGAACACCGCAACTTTCTTCCTGCTGTTCCAGCCTTGGCTCACCGCATCCGGCCCTGACGGCAAGGCCCGCGCCAATGCCTTCGGCCGGATCGATGCGACCACGTCATACCTGACCTTATGGTCGCAATCGCCACCGCCTACCGCACGAATCACCGGTACCTGGGCGATCTTCGCCAGTGCCGCCATCATCATTACCCTCTGCGCGGTAGTGGTCAACATCCGGCTCCGCACCGAGGCGCTGTCTCGCCTGACAACGATTTCCACGGTGACCACTGCGGTTTTCGTCCTCCTCGCCCTGGTCTACATCGACAGCAAAGGACCCGAGCTGAAGGCGACGCTCGGGCGCAGCCGGGACCTGGGCGGACATATCGGATCGATCATGGGCTGGGCCATCGGCAACAGCAGCCCCCCAATACCAGGGCTCCGCCAAACCGCATACAGCTCCGCCACTCTCACACCCTGGGCAATAGTCGCCAGCATGACATCGCTCGGTTCGGCCGTGGCCGCCGTCACCCAGTGGATTCGCCGTCCAACGACCGATCCCATCTACCTGCCGTGGCGGATATCGATCAGCCGCACAGCGTGCCGTGGGAAACCGGAGGCTGACTAGTGAATTGTCCGGCGTCCGTGCGGTTGGCTTGCCCGGGGATGTCCACCCGTCTGGCCTCCGTTCGCTGCCTGACTCGACAGACATGCTGCTGCAAGAGGTCCCTGAAGTCGATACGTCGGCCGTGGATCTCCATCCCCCTGCGTGTCAGGGTGAGATGAGTCCATCGGCTCACAGCCGATCAGCCTGACGTGGGGCGAGAGCTGATCTGCATTTCATGACCAGCACGGGGGCCTCAAGGGGCACCGGCGACAATGAGCGGATGGGTTCACAAGGTCCGCGCGGTGACGAGCCGAAGCGGCGGCGCGCGATCAACGCCTCGGATAAGCCCGCGCATCTCGATGCCTACGAGCGCGTGGTCGAGCGCGGCCAGCGCGGCGCGTATCTGGGCCGGGTGTATTCGTCGTTGATCAGCGAGTGGCGCAAGTAGCGCGACGCGGGGGTGCTCGCGGGCAACGAAGCCGGGTGAGAAGATCGGCAAACTCACCGCGGAGCAGGCCGAGATCGCGCGGCTGCGTCGGGAGAACGAGCGGTTGAACAAGCGCCTGTCGACCACCGAGACCGCTTTGGGCATCCTGAGAAGAGGTGTGCCACGAACACGGGAGGCAGCATGAGGTACGTCGTGCGGAGGATCGTGGTGCTGTGCGAATGATGAAGGGGTTGTGGCCTTTCGGAGTCGCCCGTCGGCTGGGAGGCTTCAAACCACCTCATGCTGCGTTGGCTGATTGTGTCCTGAACGAGAAAGGGAATGGTTGAATCCCCCCTCCGGGTTTGATGCCTGGTGTTTCCCAGGTTCTACGAAGTCGGTTTGGTTGACTTCTTGGTCACGACACTGTCGAAAGAGACTCGTTCGCGCCCAGGCGCTATCCCGAGGAGTTCCGCCGCAAGGTCCTGGATTGATCAGACGATCTATGTCTGGCGCAAGCAGGAGCTGATCGATACCGGCCAGCTACCAGGTGCAACCCGTGCCGATCCGCCCGAGAAGGCCGCTTCCGGTCCCGGTGGGAACAACCCCGTCCGCGGTGACGACCTGGTCACGGGCGGTGTGGAAAGCGATGGCGAAGCTGCAACGGTCTGGGTCGGTACCTGGACGGGATTCGGCGGCGTCGACCATCACGATGCGCAGCGCTTGGTACAGGCCCAGCAGGGCCCACATTTCCTGTTCGACACCGACGGGGTCGCCCGAGCGCAGAACTCGTCCGGCCATGATCGTGTGGCGCAGCGCGTAGTAGGCGGATTCATGTTCCCACTGCTGGTGGTAGAGGGCCACTAGCGTCGCTGCCGGGTAGCGGCGGGCGTCGTTCAGGGGCGTGACGAGGCGGTAGCTGGCGCTGAATATGGTGCTGTCGATGCAGGTCACGGTGATCTGAGCGTCGATGATCCGCACCGGGATCCCGGCGATGACCGCCAGATACGAGCCATCGCCCAGGCGGGTCAGGACCGGGATGCGCCGGTTGCTGCGCGACCGACCCAATACTTGGGCATTGGTCGCGCAGACTTTGACGAGGAAGTCGTTGCTGTCGAAGCCCCTGTCCCACAACACCAGCATGTCCGTGCGCAGTAGATGCAGCAGCTTGCAGGCGTAGCCGGTCTCGCCGAGTTCGGTGGGTCCGAACACTGCCCCGATCACCGCGCGGGTTCGGGGTCTCCACCAGCGTCATCAATTCCAGCATCGGGTAGGCGTAATGGGCGGTGGCACGCAGCCAGGCCCGGTTCTCCAGCGGTGGCGGGCACTTTCTGGGAGGTGCAGCCATCGACGGACACCATCCGATATCGCCCGAACCGAACCCCCGGAGTCGACGGCTGCGCCAACGGCCCGGCCAGCACATCGAATAACGTCCGCATCGGCGCGACCCCCACCCGACGGCGCAAGTCCCGCAACGCTTTCGCGGTCGGGGTGGGCAAGGGTATCCCGGTCAGCGAGGCCGTGAGTTTGTCCCAGGCCGACCGATAACCCACCTCGGGGAACAAGCACATCGCCAGGAGGAAATAGACCCCGACCCGAGACGGGAGATCACGCAACCGGCGCTGCACTGACCGGTTCTCCTCGAGGACCGCGTCGACAAGCTCGAAGGGCACCACCACGGTCAACTCGCCCAGATGACCGGCAGCGAATCGGCCCGCGGCCACGGTCACCGACCGGGTGATCGCCGCCAACGCGGGAGGCAGGGGAGAATGAAACGGCAACGGAGCTCCTCGGCAACAGGCTGTCTTGGTCGACTATCTGAACCAACGAGCTCCGTTGCCCTATGCCCGAAATCCTCAAACCGCTTGCGCCACCAGCGAAAACACTAACTACCTGGCCTTGGGGGTTCCTCTGTGTTTGTCAAACCGCTGGAACGGGATTGGTCGTAACCTGGACGATGGCGGGTTCCGGAAGTGACTTGTCCGAAGAGCTGGCTGATGGGGTTGAGCCGGCCGCGCAGGATTTCGTAGTCGCCCCCGAGTGTCCTCCGGAACCCGCCCCGCTCGTACGGTGACGTTCGTCGGTGATCATGATGCGCCAAACATGGTCACAGAGACGGCGTTTGAGGCAACGCATCGCCTCCTTGTGGCCCTTGCCCTCGGCGATCTTGCTGTCGTAGTAGATCCGTCCGCGGGTGCCCGGCATGCGCACTTGTGTCAATGCGATGGTGTGCAGGGCGTTGTTGAGCTGGCGATCACCGTGGCGGGACAGCCGATGGCGGGACTTGTCGGCGCTGGCGATCTCGATCGGCGCGGTGCCGGTGTGGACTGCGAAGGCGCCCGCGGTGCGGAACCGTGACGCGCGGCCGGCGCGGCCCAATAGCCGCGACGCGACCACCGGTCCGACACCGACGACGTCGAGAAGGCTACTGCCGGAATCGGCGACGGTGTCCTGCATGCGCTGCTGGTTGGCCTTCAGCCGGGCATCCAGGGCCCGCACATCGGCGACGAGGTCTCGGGCGAGTTCCTTGCGGGCACGTTCCACCGGTGAGGACGGGCGGACCCGCCGTACCGCATCGGCGGCCTGGTTCGCGGTCAGATCAGTGGACACGCCACCGGGCAGCAACTCCCGCATCACCGCATGCAGCTGGTTGATCGTCCGGGTGCGCTGCCTGGTCAGATTCGTGCGCCGCTCATCAAGCATTCGCAGCACGGTGCTCGCTCCCTCGGCCTCGACGGGCACCGCATCACCATGCAGCGCCGCCACACTGGCAGCCGCGGCCGCGTCGATATTGTCGTTCTTGCGCCGCCCGCCCCGCGACAACTCTCGGACCCGCGCGGTGGCCGTGGACGGCACGTCGGTAACCGTCTCGCCGTGGCCGATCAGCCATTGAGCGAGATGTCGACCCAGACCCCACGCGTTCTCCACGGCCCAGCGTCGATCGGGAAAACGCTTGGACCACAGAAGAAGTCGCCGATACTCCGCCATGGTGGCGTCGATGCGGATTGTTTCGAGCGCCTTGTGGGTCCCGGCATCCAGCGCTGCCGCCGTATGGGTGGACTTGTGCGGGTCGACCCCGATCACGACCGTCAACCACGTCTCCTTATTCCTCGTCGGATACAGGAAGCCGCAGGCGACATTCCGGCTTTCGGCCTGTGTGTCCCACACCTCTGTTGAGTCAGGCCCGCGGCCGGTGTCGAGCCGGGGCGCAAACCCCCGGCGAGCCAGCCAGAACAGGCGGCAGGAACCTCACGAGCCAGCCCCGACTCGACACCTCCGGCAGACTACGGCCGGTGATCATCCAGCCTGCCAACCGGTGACATTCATATAAGCCTGAACCTCAGAAGAATAGACGGGGATCGGAGCACAACCGGTGAAGCGGGCGAGCTTGGCCGAAGTCGAGAAGCGTGTGATGTCGCCGATCTCCGCTATCGGCACAGCTGCCGAGTTATGGCTGATTCCAACGATTTTCATCAGTTGGGGTGCCAGCGGGCCGACGAGATCCTTGATCGTGGTGTCCAGGTAATGAATACGCCTGTTGAGATCAGTGATCTCAACGATCATGCCGGTCAGCGCTTGGTGGACATGGATACCCAGTCGTGCCGAGTTCAGCAGCACTGTCAGCGCGGTCAAGGTTTTGCCGCGGGCCAGGTCGCCTGGGGTGTGATCGAGCCAGACATGGACGTGGGCCTTGAGTTGGTTGATCGCCATGGTGCGGCGTTTGACGATGTCGGAGCGGTAGTCGACCAGTACTCGCAGCTCACGCACGCGTTCGTCGATGCGGTGCCGGTCCAGGCCAGGAGTCGCGATCGCGGCGTGGGCTGCCGCGGTGGCGTCGACGGGGTCGGACTTGGATCCGGTGGCGGCGTACAGTTTTCGGTGGGCGGCGGTCAGCCGGGTGGGGACCCAGACCACTTCATGGCCGGCAAGCAGCAGGCCATCGGCGAGGCGACGGGCGAATCCGTGGCCGTCCTCGATCTCCCATGTGACAGATGCGGTGTCGGTGATCGACCGGATCCATTTGAGCAGGGTAGTGATCAGCGACCCGTCGTTCTTCACGGTCAGCGGCTTGCCGATCCGCCTGCCGGCGGCGTCGACAGCCACTGTGCACCGATAGGTGTTCTCGTTCGTGCCGCGCTGCCACGGGCTCTTCGGGTCGGCGAAGTAGACTTCGACACCAATGCGGGCGGTGAACCGGGCGTGGTCGGACAGTTCCTTGCCCTGGTCCCAGGTCAGCGATCGACGCAGCGATGGCGGCAGTGGACGTAGGGTTCGGGTGAGCGCGTCGGTCATGGTCACCGCGCCGTGACCGGCCAGAGCGGGCCCGTTCTTGGTGCGGTCGATGACGCCGTATCCGTCCTCACGGGGCAGGTGGATCAGCATCGTGAACCGGGTCCTGCGTTCGACCAAGGTGCCGATCGCTGAGCGCTGCAACCCGATGATCAGATCGCCTTCCGTAAGACTGAATGGTGACCCGAGAGGGCCGGGTGTGGCTGAGGTCGCCTTGCGATTCGGTCGCTTACTTGGAATGTCCGCCCGGTCCTCTTGGGCGCCAGGGCCGCTGATTGAGATGCGCGATTGTCGCTGGTTACGGATGTGTCGGCGGGGTGTCTCCACCGGGTCGATCAGATGCTAGCGACGAAGCACTACGGATCGGAGGCAGCGTGGGGCGTGAAATGGCTTGGGCCGGAGTCGATATCGGCAAGACCCACCATTGGATCTGTGTCGTGGACAGCGACGGCACCAAACTGTGGTCGGCGAAACTGGCCAACGACGAAACCGAACTCGCTGCGGCGATCACGAAGGTGGTCCCGCTCGCCGAGCAGGTTGTCTGGACGGTCGACATCATCACCGCACCCGCAGCATTGCTGTTGGGGATACTGGCTCGGGCAGGGCATCCGGTCCGTTACGCGCCTGGCCGGATGGTCGCTGCGATGAGCGCCGCGTATTCCGGCGAAGGAAAGACTGATGCGAAGGACGCTTTCCTCATCGCCGAGACCGCGCGGATCCGCCGGGATCTCACCGTCATCGATCAGACCGCTGACCTCACACGCAACCTCGGCCTACTGATCGGCCACCGCAGTGACCTGGTCGCTGATCGGGTCCGCATGATCAATCGCCTTCATGTGATGTGATGACCAGCGTATTTCCCTCTCTGGAACGAGAATTCGACTACTCGTCGTGCAAGGGCGCGCTGGTGCTACTCACCGGATATGCCACGCCGGAGCAGATCCGCCGCATCGGGCAAGCTCGGTTGACCAGCTGACTGCAGCGACGCCGGGTCCGCAACTTCGCTCAGGTCGCTGCCCGAGCGGTCACCGCCGCACGGTCGCAACACGTCGTGCTGCCGGGCCAGGACATCGCCGCTGAGATCATCACCGAACTGGCCACCGCTGTCTTGGCCCTCGACCAACGGGTCAACGCCCTCGATGCGCAAATCAGCGAGCAGTTCCGCCGCCATCCCGACGCCGCCAGCATCGAGTCGATGCCCGGCTTCGGTCCGATACTCGGGGCGATGCTGCTGGCCACGGCAGGCGATCTGCGCGCTTTTCCCAGCGCCGGCCATCTTGCCGCCGCGGCCGGTCTGGTCACGGTGCCCAACGATTCTGGCCGACGAACCGGCAACCTGCATCGCCCTCGCCGCTACAGTCGGCCACTGCGGCACGCGTTCTACCTGGCCGCCCAGACCAGCAGCATGCGCACCGGCCCCAGCCGCGACTACTACCTCACCAAACGCGCACACGGACGAACCCACACCCAAGCAATCATCGCCCTGGCTCGCCGCCGAGTCGATGTGCTCTCGGCACTGCTACGCGACCAACGCTGCTACACCACCGATGCACCACCCACCACCGCTAAAACTGCCGCTTGACAACAACATTGAGATTCCCAATGCCCAGCGACCACCCGCTCGGCGACATCCTCGGGCCGGTTGCCGATCAGCGTCTGCGTGGTCACGTGCGCCCAAGCCATCTGTTTGGCCCGCGCGCGAGGAACCCGCAACGCCCGGCCGCGGCGCAGGCAGCCGCCGAGTTCGCGTTCGAGCCCACCCCGGTATTCCACGTAGAGTGCCTGGTAGATCGCCTCGTGGCTGATGCGCATGGACTCGTCGTCGGGGAATTCGAGCTTCAGCCGGTTCGAGATCCGTTCCGGGCTCCACGCGTTCACCCACTCCCGATCACCACGATGCGGCTTGTTGCGCCCTTTCCGCTCGGGGCGGACCGGACCGATCACGACCCGACCATGGCGGTTCGGACGACGCCGGAGAGCTTGTCCTGCACATATTCGCGCAGCCAGCCGTTAGCGACCAATTTGGCGACCTTGGGGCGCCTGGCGCGCCGTTCGGCATGCCACTGCGCTGTCGAGGCCTTGTAGTCCAGCCAGTACGAACGGGTCGAGGCGTTGCGACGCAACTCCCGCGAAATCGTCGAAGGACTACGACCGAGCAGACGAGCGATCTCACGGACTCCCTCGCCTCGAGCCCGCGCAACGCGATGTCCTCCCGCTCGGCCGACGATAGATACCGACCCGAAACAGACCGAGGTAGACGAGGATTCACGCCGCCAGCATGCCGGAACCACCGGAACCCGACCGGCGAGGACACCCCCGCCTCCACCGCCGCGTCCTCGGTCATCACACCACGCGCGATCGCCGCCCAGAACCGGACCCGATCCTCACGCCAGGCCACCGTCGGCCGCCCCGGTGACGGAATCTGGCCACGATACGCCCGAACCGCCAACTGCCGCTTCCCGTACGCCAACACACACCTCCGAAATCGAGGTGTTGCGACGATCAGTTGAATCCGGCCAATTCACCTCCTGGGCCTTCACCGACCGAGCCCGCAAATCCGGGCTGGTGCCCTCGATGGGCTCGATCGGCGACTGCCCTATGACAACGCTCTCGCCGAGACGATCAACGGCCTGTTCAAGCAATGCCACGTTTTTAAGGATTTCGGTCGGTTGTCGAATCGGCTGATGCGGGTGGCTGGGGTGCCAGCCATTGGCGGGTGAGGCGGTAGCGCCCGCGACCGGTTCGTTCGAGGAAGCCTGGATCGGTCCACCGGCATATCTGTGCGGTAATACTGCGGTAGCGAACGACTTTCAGCTCTTGAGCGATCTGTTTGGGGGTCCATTCCCGGTCGGGGTCGCTGCGCAGAACCTGGAGCACCTGCTGTCGGTGGCCTGGGTCCGCGGTGACGGCGGGGTGTTCGCGGGCTGAAGGCTGCTCGAGGCTGCCCAGAACGGTGACTTCGAGGCTTGTGATGGGCTGGCTGCGGATGGGACGGGTTTCGTTGGAAGGCGCGGCGCCGAAGCGAGACAGGGGGCATTTGACCTTGCGAATGCTGGTGCGGGGGCGGCGAGCGGGTAGCAGGTTGTCCAGAATGGCTCGGGCGATAGCGTTTTCGGGCGAGGTGTTGCCGGTGATGTTGGCTGCGGTGACGATCTGGTCGACTGCGGCGGTCAAAGCCACGGTGAAGCTTGCGCGGTCGGGGTCGGTTCCGGGAGCTGTCTCCACGGCATCGCACATCGCTCGCCGCAAGGTCTGGTAGACCGTCAGCACGGCCCAGACTTCCTGCTCGAGGCCGACGGGATCGGACGAGCGCAGGACACGGCCGCCGAACAAGGTGTCGCGCAACGCGAGGAATGCCGGCTCGATCTCCCAGCGCTCGTGATAGAGGCTCACGACCCGGATCGCTGGATCGGCGCGATGGTCGAGCAAGGTGGTGATGATCCGGTAGCGGTCGCTCACCCGGGATCCGTCGGCGCAGGTGAGCGTGACCTGGGCGTCGATGATGCGGAAGCGATGACCGTTGATCCTGGTCAGGAAGGATCCATCGGGCAGCGTCGCCCACACAGCCGGGCGGCGGCGGGCGGTAAGCCGAACCACGAGCTGAGCGCCGGTGGCAGCGGTGCGGGTGAGGAAATCGTCGCCGCCGAAGTTGCGGTCGGCCAGGACCAGCATCGTGCCGTCGAGCAGGTTCAGCAGGGCGGTGGCATAGTCGGTCTCACTGCGCCGGACCGAGCCGAAGACCGCGCCGAGCAAACCGCGAGTGCCGGTCTCGCACAACGTCATAATCCGCAGGTGTGGATAGCCCTCGGCGCCGCCACGATATCGGGTGATCTTGCCCAGCCACAGACGGATCCGCATCCGATCGGGAGCCTCCAGCGAGCTACAACCGTCGAAAGCCACAGTGCGCCAACGCCGATAACACACCCCCGGCGTGCTCGGTTGTGCCAGGGGGCCAGCCACAACCTCGAACAACGCCCTCAACGGCGCCGCCCCCAGACGTCGTCGAAGGTCCCGCAGCCCCTTCTCCGAGGGTCTGCATGGACGCAGCGATCCCAGCCCGGCGACCAGCTTGTCCCAGACCCGTTCGTAGCCCAGCGTCGGGAAAACGGCTAGGGCCAGAACGAAATACACACCGACACGCGAGGGCAGCAAGCGGGTGCGACGCTGCACCACCCGGGTCTGGGTCAGGACGTCATCGATCAACTCGAACGGCAGATACTGCGTCAGCTCCCCGAGATGACCGGGCGCGAAGATACCTCTGGCCACGGTGATGGTGCGGGTGAGCGTCATAGTGACAGACTGGGAGGGCAACGGGACCTCTCGGATGCAGAAAAACCTTGGATGGCTTCTCTGCAATAGCAGAGGTCCCGTTGCTCCGTCCGACGTCCCCCACTCTCGGAATCATCCGAGTTGACTTGCACCCCAACGTCTTAACTACGTGGCATTGGCTTTACAAGACCGAACTGATCAAACCCCGGGCGCCGTGGCGCACCGTCGACCAGGTCGAGTTGGCCACCGCCGAATGGGTCGACTGGTTCAACCGTCGGCGGCTCTACCAGCACTGCGGAGACATCCCACCCGCCGAGATGGAGACCGCATACTACGCTCAACAAACAGCCCGGCAGCTCGCCGAGCTGTCATACCAGTAAGTCTCCGGACTCACCGGGCGGATTCAGATCGAATCGGCATCCTTCGCGTTGCGCCACAACGTGTTTCACGGCCGTGTTCTACGTTCCACCGCTCCTGTCTGCGTCGAGCAGGAGATGTGGGCGGTACTGACGATCTATCAGACGTCCCGCCGCGCGATGCGCGACGCTGTGGAGACAGTTCCGGGAACCGAACCCGACCGGGCAAGCTTCACTGTGGCCTTGACCGCCGCCCTCAACCAGATCGTCACCGCAGCCAACATCACCGGCAACGCCTCGCCCGAAAATGCGATCGCCCCGAGCCATTCTCGACAACCTCCTGCCTGCCCGCCGCCCACGCATCAGCGCTCGCAAGGTCAAATGCCCAATGTCTCGCTACGGGACTGCGCTCGCCGGTAACCCCCCCTACCCAACAACCAAACCATCATTCGCGGGGCACTCAGCGCACACGCCAGCCTCGTGCAATCCGGTAGCGCCGCGGATCGGGGCCGCCGCCACCAAGTGCTGCAGCTCCTCCGGACCGATCCCGACCGTGACTGGACTCCAAGCAAAATCGCCCAGACGCTGAAAATTGTTCACTACCACAGCCTTTGCGGCCAAATGGGTCAATGGACCGGCCAAGGATCTGAGTGGTCCTCCCAGCAGCGGTCAGCTCGTCGGCGCGGCGCGGCGCAGCTTCCGCACGATGTCCTCCGCGGAGCGCCGCTTGCGACTCTCAATGATTTTGTCAAGCCGCAGTCGGGACAGCGCCGGTGATGATGGTGTCCGGCGGATGCGACACGAACTCGCGTCCATCGCGCAGCAAGGCCCACAGAACGTCGACCAGGCGTCGAGCCAATGCCAACAGCGCTTGTGGGTGGATGAGCCGTTCGGCTCGTTTTCGGTCATAGAATCGCCGGGACGGGCCGTTCTCCACCCGAAGGCTGGACAGGGCAGCGAGATAGAACACCCGACGCATGCGGCGGTTGTAACGCGTCGGCCGTCGCAGGTTGCCATTGACGCGGCCGGAATCGCGGGGAACCGGAACGAGGCCTGCATAGCTGGCCAATCGTCCCGCCGAACCGAATGTTCCCAGGTTTCCGCCAGTTTCGACAAGGAATTCGGCGCCGAGCCCAGGCCCCATTCCAGGCAGGGACTCGACAATCCTCGCCCACGGGTGAGCGCGGAATCGCTGCGCGATCAGCTTGTCGGTGTCTTTGATCTCTCGGTCCAGATCGAGCAACTTGACGGCGCTGCGCTTCACGAGCATCGCTGCGTCAGCCTCACCCGGCAGCACGATGTCCTGAGCGTTCGCGGCCTCGCACGCGGACGCGGCCAACTTCGAAACCCCTGATGGCCGCACACCGTTATGACGCAAATGCGTTGCAACACCATCGATTCCGGCGCCTGCTATCTCGACCGGGGTACACAGCGCCGAAACCAGAATCAACGGTCCGCGGTTGGAGTAATCCAAGGCTGCTTCGAGCGCGGGAAAGATCGACCCCAGCACCATGCGCAGGCGGTTGACCCCCGCAACCCATTCCGCCATCAGATCGGCCCGATACCGTGTCAACTGGGTCAGCCCTGCCACGAGGTCCTCTGGCATCGCGATCTCCACCAAATCCCGACGCATGCGCGCGGTGTCGGCGATTACTCGCGCGTCTCTCGCATCGGTCTTCCCCTCGCCGCGAAACCCTCGACTCATCGTGCTCACGACGGATCCCGGCACATATGTGACCGTCTGCGCGGCGTTCAGCAGCACGGTGATCAGCATCGATGCCATCGGGCCGGTCAGATCGACCGCCCACCGCACCCGCGTTGCGGCCTGCTGCGCACGGGCCACCAACTGCTCGATCGCACGCTGATCATTACCGACCTTCTGACTGAACACCACCTCGCCGGCCTCGCCCACGGCGCATGCATGATGCGATCGCTTGCCGACATCGATCCCGACCCAGATCTCCGGCCGCTCGGCCACTCATCCACTCCCGTCATCACAGATCACGCCCGTGGACGAACCCGCCGCAGGTCCCTAAACAGCGACTATCCGCAACAGCTCTCAATCAGCGGCCAGGAACATCCAGGCCGGAAGGGCGGCAAGTCGCAAGGAGCCACAATGACAACATCCTGCACATCAGCCACACCCCACCGGCCCGGGCATCCGGAGACCGGCCCCGGACCACTATCGACTTAGGGTCCTGCCATGTCGATCAGTGTCCCTTCTCGGCCCTCATCAGGCCAAACGGGAGTCTAATACCAGGTGGTCCCACACATTGGGAGCTGCCCAGCTCCCCCGAACGAGTCTGCCGTGGCCACTACCGCCTCAACCGCCGGTGGCTGGCACCGGAACCACCCACACCGCGGCATTGCCTGTTCAAGTCCGAAGTCGTCAACCGGCACAGCCCGCTCAAGATCACCGACGTCGACTTCGCGCTCATGGACTGGTGCGACTCGTACGATAACGCCAAGCTGCTCTCGCGACTGGACTATCTGACCCCAGCCGATACGAAGCCTCGTACTACTCTCAACAACCGCCACGCCGTCCGGCGCTGGTCTGAAACCGAAGCCGGTCCCTAACCCGTGACGATTCAGAACGGTGTCGGCCACCAATCTCTGCCGTGCCGTATTGTTCGCAGAGCCACCTTAACCGTGGCTCAGAGCTACGTTCGCTCGCGCGATGACAAGACTCCACCATCGGGCCATAGCCACCGGTTCGTCGTTGGTCATACAGTCGTAACTGTGGGCTCATACGAAGAGCCTGGGCAGGGCAAGGCAAGGGCGCGTCTACAGACGTACCGAGCGCTCCGCAACCGGCCGTCGCTGGCATCAGAGTCGATACCAGTGGGCAACGTCGCCCAAGGCGGCTGGCAGAGCGTTCAACGCTGTTGGGGCCGCCCTTGCCGATACGGACGACTATAGCTCGGCGACGGCATTCAGTCACTCCTACAGCCGCAACGACGGCCAGTTCGCCCTCGGCCACATCACGGGACCACATGATGTGGCCGAGGGCGCCGGAGCCAAACCGGTGTCTTAGCTTGTGATTTGAGGTGCCGCCGCGTCAGCGGCGGCACCTTCTTTGGTGGGTTTGCCGACGTCGGGGTGGGTGGCGCGATGCTGGTTTTGGCCCCGGGTGGTCGTCCGGGGCCTGGCTGGGAGGGTTTCGGTGCGCTGGCGGGCTTGATCCCGTCGGTCCAGCGGATTCAAATAGGTGCTCAACGGGGCGGGACAACGCGCGCACGTGTGGGTCGACGAGCACACCGTCCACATCCTCATCGACGGACAGCTGGTCAAGACCACACCATCGAACCTCGACGCCGACCACATTCACCAGCTCAGAATGCGTGGCGTGCGTCCAGCTGGACCACCACCAGCAGGTCGATCGATCGAACGAGACAGCACCCTCGCCACGGGCACGGTGATCGAGGTCGACCGCACCGTGGACGTCAACGGAGACATCGACCTGGCCAAGAAACGACTCAAGAT
Organism: Nocardia sp. CA-107356; assembly: GCF_050946365.1. NCBI lineage: Bacteria > Bacillati > Actinomycetota > Actinomycetes > Mycobacteriales > Nocardiaceae > Nocardia > Nocardia sp. CA-107356. Next base: position 4,501,350 of record NZ_CP191992.1, read on the forward strand.
CGGACGCGAACTGGCAAGCACGAAAGTGACGTTGCGCGTCGACGGCCACCTCGTCCATGTGGTCCACAACGATGTGCTCGCGAAGACGCTCTCCTCACCAGTTCCGGCTCACGAGCGCACTAAGATCAGAGGAGCACGTTTCGCCACGACCAAACTGCCCCCACCGGCCCCAGGCACTATCAGCGTCCAGCGCATCGTCCCCACCGACGGTGTCGTAATGGTCGCTCGCCGGCGTCTGCGCGTCGGCCGCACCTACGCCGGGCAGATCATCACCATCCACGTCGAGGACATTCACTTCCGCGTCACCTGCAACGGAGCCGACCTCGCACTACGTCCCAAGCACCACCGACGACCCTGTCAAGCGTTGGAATGCCAAAATCCATTCCCCGCGAATCTGATTCACAAGTCGACCATGTCTTGAAACCTTCAACCGCATCCTGAGCATTTCGCGTCAACCGGGTCCTGAACCTTCGCACCAGAGTCGCCGTCCTTCAGGGTGGCACTGAAATCCGGCGCCACGCGGCGACATTCTCCACCTTCGTGCAATGTCTGTCTGCCGGGGATCCTTTTAGTGTGATTCCCCTACCGGTCGGTACCTGTGGTTTGATGCCGGTCGAACGTCACCTGCCCGACTCGTCGGTATGGGAAAGGGTTTGCTTGAGGATCTAAGGGGTGCACTGCGGGGAGTTGCCAAACGCTTGACCGGGGCGTTCGAGGACTTGGTTGGTGCGGAAGGCCGCCGAGTCGAAAATGTCGGCCAGACAGTCAGGGAAGTTGCGAACGGGTTGAAGGAGGCAGATGCTGCCGCCGACCGCGCAGTTGCCTCCAACCGCGAACTGCTGTCTGCTGCGGACATATCCGGGGCCTACGATCCCGTACGACTGGCCAGCGTGCGCAATTTGCCTCCGCTGGACCAGCTCGAACTTATACCGCAGGGCGGTGGAACCGGCAACAACTATCTGGTTCTCCATAACGACCAGGAGATCGGTATCTATAAAAGCCGTAGCGACGGCAATAGAATCAGAAACGAAGTTTCAGCCTGGGAAGCGGATAGGATGCTCGGCCTCGACGTCGTTCCATATACACGCAACTGGCTCGGTCCATACGGACCAGGCTCGCTGCAGGAGTACGTGCCCTACAACGGCCATGCCTTCGACTACGAGTCTGTGTCTGGCCAAAAGATGGCGACATACGATTACGTGATGGCCAGCGGAGACCGTCACCTTCGCAACGCTCTCAATCGCGCGGCCGCGCCGGGCATGATAGCGGCGATCGATAATGAAAGCATTCTACCGGAGCCTGGCCCTAGAAATATGGTCGTCATGAGATCGACATTTGTCGCGAGGAACTTAAATAAACCATTGGATGTCGACTTGGTCGCGCATCTCAATTCAGTCGATCCGGACCGATTCGGTGAACGCCTGCAATTTCTCGGTCACTCAACCGCAGCTGCCGAGTGGGCGGCACGCCGACTCATGGAGGTTCAGCGCGGACAAATCGCCGGTGACGCTTGGAGATGCGTTATTTTGGACGGATTGCAACTTGTATATCCGCCGGGATACGCCAACATAGTTGAATACGCTCTCAATCCCCCTGCATGATCGTTGAAGAAAGTGTATAAGTTCTAGGTTCGAGAGGCAGAGAGGATTGCGGGTTTCGATGGTCAGCAGATTCGGGAGTCGTTGACCGTTTCCGACTCCGCGTGCGGCAAGGGGCTCAACAGTACGACGAGGCTAGAGCGTCAAATCGTACGAAGGTGAAGATCGTGTCCCGATCCGACGACCGCCACAGGCGGCGGTGCGGTATCCATGAACGACTGTTCGGATAATGTTCTTGGGCTCGGGGGGCGGATGCATCGCCGCGTGAATGATTGTGTCGCGTGGAGGTGTCTGGTTAGCACGACAGTTGTATTTCGTTGTGTTGTAATCGGTTTCGTTGATATCGGATCTGCCGTGCGTGGTTTTGGTGGTGTCGTCGCCATCGTGTGGCGGCGAGGGCGTGGGTGAGTGTGCGGGCTGGGTGGAGCACTATCGCCAGGAGACGGCGGATGTCGGCGACTGTGATCGGGCCCAGCCCGCGTGGGCTTTTGGGTCGGTGGCTGCGGTGACGGCGAGGAAGGTGTGGGCGAGCGTGGCGAGGGTGATGTGGCGGTACCAGGGATCCCATTTGCGGACTTGATAGTGGTCCAGTCCGCATTGGTCCTTGGCAGCTTGGAAGCATTCCTCGACTGCCCACCTGGCTCCGGCGACGGTGACGATCTGTTCCCGCGTGACGGTGTCGGGGTGAAAGCACAGGTAGTAGGCGATATCGGTCGGGTCGTCGAGGGATCGGCGGGCGAGCAGGGTGCGCACGAACCCGGCCGGGAGGTCGCCGAACGAAGGCAGGGTGGCCCAGGCGAAGTCGTATTCGCGTTCACCGCGGACTCCCGGCCCGGCCGAGACCCGATGCCATGCCTGGGTGGGGGCGCGCCCGATGAGGGTGTCGACACGGCGGCGGCCGTCGAGGTCGAGCACGGTCTGTTTGACCGGGACCTCGACCACATACGAGAGACGGCGAGCCTCGCAGAAGGCCCGGAACTTCCCGTCTCGCCCGTAGGCGGAATCCGCCGCGACCCAGCCGGCGCTCACTCCGGCTTCCAGGGCCCGGGCGATCATCGCTTCGGCCAGCCGTGGCTTCGTGATAACCCCTTGGCTGCAACGGTTTTCAGGTATTCCCGCCTCGATGCAGCGGTCCCGGTCGCTGATCCAGGATTCGGGCAGATAGAGTTCCCGATCGATCAACGCCCGCCCCGACCGGCCCGCATAAGCAAGGAACACGCCCAGCTGGCTGTTCTCCACACGGCCCGCCGTGCCGGAGTACTGGCGTTGCACCCCAGCCGATTTCACACCTTATGACGAGCTGGCGGTAATGCCGACGAGGGATGCAATGCCGCAGGCAGGCGTTGCCTGACTGCGGCATTGGGTTGAGCGGTCAGAGTTGGTCGAGGAATGCCAGTAGGGTGTCGGGGGCTTGGTAGCGGTCCGGGGTCGTGGTGGGTGTAGCGGTTCGGGCGAGGGCTTTTTCTTTGATGGCCATGTCGGCGTGCAGGTAGATGCGGGTGGTGGTCGGGCTCTCGTGGCCGAGCCAGAGGGCGATGACGGTGATGTCGACGCCGGAATGCAGAAGCTCCATCGCAGCGGAGTGCCGCAGGGTGTGCGGGGTTATCTTCTTGTCCTGCAACGTGATACATGTTTTCGCTGCTGTGGCGGTGTGCTTTTTGATCAGTTGTTCGACCGCGTCGTGTGACAACGTGGCGCCGGTGCGGGTGCAGAACAGCGGGGCGGTGCCGGCTGCTGGTCGGCGGTGGTCGAGCCAGCTGGTGAGAATCTGTTTGGTGTGAGTGGTGAGCGGGGTGCACCGGTCTTTGCGGCCTTTGCCCCGGCAGTAGACGTGCGCTCCGGTCCCGAGGTGGACATCCTCGATGGTGAGGCCGATGATTTCGGAGACCCGCAGCCCGGTCTGGGCATCGAGGACGAGCAGGGCGTGGTCGCGACGTCCGTGCCAGGTGGAGCGGTCGGGAGCGGCGAGCAGGGCGTCGAGTTCGGCGCGGGACAAGAAGTTCACGATGGTCGTGGTGGTGCGTTTGGTTTGGATGGCCAGTACCCGACTGATCAGGTTCGCGTGCTCGGGAGAGTGGAGGCTGGCGTAGCGGAACAGCGAGTGGATGGCCGCCAGGCGGGTGTTTCGGCTGCTGATGGTGTTGTGTCGCACCGTTTCCAGATGCTGGAGAAACTCGGCGATCACGGTGGCGTCGAGATCGGTGAGATCCAGGTCGGTGGGCAGCGTGCCGGTGCGGGAATGCAGGTAGCCCAGCAGCAGTTTGAAGGTGTCGCGGTAAGAGGCGATCGTGTGCGGGCTGACGCCTTGCTGGGTCATCAGCCGGTCGGTGAAGAACGCCTCCAGGATCGGGGCCAGCGCGGTCATGATGTCCTCCGATGGTGTTCGAGCCGCTCGGCGGCCAGAGCGAGTAGTTCCGGTGTTGCTTGCAGATACCAGTAGGTCGCTTCCGGCCCGCCGGAGTGGCCCAGATAGGTCGACAGGATCGGCATGCGCGCGGCGACGTCGGCGCCGGACCGATACCAGTCGATGAGCGTGTTGACCGCGAAAGAATGCCGCAGGTCATGGATTCTGGGACGACGCCGTCCAGGCGGTGTTGGGATCTCGGCCAGGACAAGGAGTTTGGCGAAAGTGTGCTGCAGGCTGCTGGGCTGCGGCCGGTGTCCGCGGGTGGTGAGGAAGAAGCTGGCCGAACCGGTTGCCGGGCAGAGCCGGTCGCGGCGTTCGGCGTAACGACCCAGCATCTGGGTGGTGCTAGGGTGCAACGGAATCAACCGCGTGTGCTGGTTCTTGCCGACCACGGTGAGTATTCCGGCGTCCAGATCGACGTCGCCGCGGTCGAGCGCGAGTGTCTCACCCAGCCGCAATCCGCTCGCGGCAATCAGACTGATCACCGCGTGGCAGGTAGCCGCCGGCATCGGTGCGGCGATGGTCTGCGCCGCGTGCACCAGCGCTGAGATCTCCTGCTCGGTATAGATATACGGTGTCGGCCGGTGCGTGGGGCCCGCCAATAGGTCAGCAGGTGGGACCTGGCAATCGGGGTCGAGCGTGTGCAGGTGACGGGCGAAGCCTCGCACCACGCCCAGCCTGCGGCACCAGTGCGCCGGTGCCGCGTTCCTCGGTTCGATCGCCCAGGCCAGCGCCGCTGACACGGTGATGGTGGGCTGTCCGGCTGCGTCGAGCCGGTCGGCGAAGTCCAGCAGCATCCGGCCCTCGGCGCGGAGCTGGTAGCCCAGTGCGCGGCGCATCGCCAGATAAGCTTCGACCTGGGTCCGGATGCTCATCGGGGGGCTCCCTGCGGGCAAGGCCGGGCCAGCTCGGCCAGCCGGGCCTGGTCGACCTTGGCGTAGATCGCCGTGGTGCGTTCCTGGGCGTGGCGCAGCAGTTGCCCGATCTCGGCCATCGACGCTCCGGCATCGAGAAGACCACATGCCACCGCATGCCGGATCCGGTGTGGCCCGAACCGGGCGACGTCGGCACGAGTGCAAGCGCGGGCCAGCACCTGAGTGACCGACGAGGTCGCCAGCGCGGTGAACGGCGCGACCATGGTCACGAACACCGTGGTAGAGATAGTTTTCGGCCGAGCGTGCAGCAGATACTGCGCCCACGCTTCGCCGACATCACCAGGCAGCGGCAGAATATCGACCCGGCTGCCCTTCCCGCGGATCGTCACCTCTCCGGTTCGCCAGCCGACGTCGGCGAGTTCCAGACGCGCCACCTCGCCTCCGCGTAAACCCAGACGCGTCAGCGACAACACGATCGCGTAGTCGCGGCGGCCGACTGCGCTGTCACGGTCGCACGAGGCGAGCACTGCGCGGATCCCCTCGGCCGACGCCGCCTGCGGCACCCCCAACCGACCAGGATGAGCCCGACCGGCCGGGACAGCGTCGACCAACAGGACCGGGACATACCCAGCCACGTGCAGGAAACGCAGCAACGACCGTAACGCCGGCAGCGTCACCATGTCCGGCGGGCGACCCTTCCGGCGTCGCGCCCACTGCATGACATAGCCGGTGACCTGGCCCGACGACAACCCCAGCAACGAATCACATTGCGCCGGAAGCCACGCCAGAAACACCCGGGCGCACCGCAGATAGTGCGTGACCGTCCCTGCCGACAACCCCCGTTCGGACTCCAGATAACGGCGATACTCGCTCAGCAGAACATCCGGCGCAGTAGCCGCGACAGCCGCCGAATATGGTGGGGCAACCCGCAATTCGCGCAGATACCCCAGTATCGGCGTGACCGCGCGAACGGTCACGCCGATGTGCAGGCCCCGAGCGCGACGGTCCCGCAGGAACTCCCCGGCCGCCTCGCTCGTCAGCCCCGCGCCGGTCAGACCGCGGCCGGACAGCCAGTCACTCAGATCTGCGAACAGATGCACGTGATCGACGATCGTGTCCAGGGTATATCCCTGAGCTGCCAGTTCACGTCGTAACCCGTCAGCGAACGGCGCCAGCGGGCCATCCACCGCGATCGAACCCCAGCGCCGTGCTCCGTCTCGAGAGTCCATGGTCGTCTCCTGTCATCGATGGGACTCATCGACAACCAGAGACACCCGAACCGGAACCACCACCACGAAATGCCGCTCAATCAGCCTCAGACAGCGACCTCACAGCCAATCTCCTGGCCGCACTTCGGCATTACCGCCAGCTCGTCATAAGGTGTGAAATGCCGATATCGGCATTTCACGCCCTTCTTGAGGAACCCGGTCTCGTCCGGGACCAGGACACCGTCCGGGCAAGCCAGCGACTCGGCCGCATAGGCCCTGACTCGATCACGCAACTCGTCGGCACTCCACCGCGACCGATTCAGGAAATGCTGCAACCCGTCCGGCTCGACCACACCTGCGGCCTTGGACAACTGCCAAGAGTTCTTGCGCTCCACCGGCGCCAGCAACCCCGTCACATACGCCCGCGCCCACCGTCGCGGTTCCACCCGCCCGAACACCCCCGCCACCCGCGAGAACGCCTCATCGAAACCCACTCGCCACGCCGAAACATCCTCAGCGACAACATCATCCAGCACGTCAACAAACTACAACAAAGCGAACCACCATGCAGCACAACGAAATACAACTGTCGTGTTAGATGCGGGATTACGGGTTGTCGTCGGCGGTGCAGGATGAGGTGTGGCGGCGGTGCCGAGCTGGTGAGTCGTTCAACTTGATAGGTCGATCGCTTGGAGTGCCGGCACATCATGTGCAGCGATTCGTCGCCCAGACCGGTGGAGTGCGTCGACTACCATCGCGGCGGCGGAGTCTGCATCTGAGTTCGGTTGAGAGAGAGGAAATATCGTGCGGTGTCGCTGCTGGGCTCTCAGGACGGATGATCGCATCACGGCTGGGGCGCTCACCATCGACGATGTCGAGGGAGATCTCCCGCAACAGCGGACGCGAGGACTACCGCGCCGCAGCGGCTGACGAGCAGGTGTATCAGCGAGCGCGGCGGTGCCGTGGCCGCACGTGGAAGAGGGTGTGCCGCTGACCGGGGCCACCGCGTGTACACACCGCCTCGGTTCGCGCAACGCTACCGCTACCGGGGCGCGGGCTTGGCCCGGGTTGCCTCGACCCGGCGTAGGTCCTCTGGCAGACGCAGCGACCCGGAGCCGTCGTGGCTGATCGAGTGCATTGCCCTGCGCCACCCGCGCCCGTCGCTTGCGACAATCACCCGTCTGCGCCGCCGCACAACAGGTATGGGCTCTGATGTCTTACACCACCGTTCGCGCAATCGTCACCACTCTCGACCCGGCCATGGTCAACCCGCCCACGACGGTGCCGAAGCCTTCCGCGACACATATGAGCTGGTATATTGCCGCCGCGCCGAGTCCCCGAACGCGCGATGTGGCAGGCCGATCACACCCAGCTCGACATCGTGGCCGTCGAGGCATGGCAAGGACAGACGCTTCCGGCGACCGTGGTAGTCGATGACTGCTCCCGCGCGGTGCCTGCTACACCGTCAGCCTGTGCGCGCCGTCGGCGCACGTCGCTGGCGTTGCGGCAGGCGATCTGGACCAAACCCGATCCAGCTTGGCTGATGTGCGGGATCCCCGAAATCCGCTATGGCGACCGCGGCAGCGACTTCGCCAGCGAACACCTCACTCAGGTCGCAGCCGATCTGTGGTTCCGGATTTATGCACTCGACCATCGCGCGGCCACGGGGCCGTACAAGGTGAAGCGGTTTTTCGGCAGCATCAGCACGAACTGCTCACCGAGCTGCCCCAGCCACCACCTCGTCCGCGGCAAACCTGTCACAGCGCCGATGTTGTCGCTGCGACAGTTCGACGACACAATCGGGGAGCTCATTGCTGGTATCCAATGAGGTCCAACTCAGTCAAGTACAGCTGGCTGGTCGCACAGTGCGGTAAAATAGGCGGAGTTTTTCCGTCCATGTCGGCAGGTACTCCGCTGCGGCACCGGCCAGACCAGTGTTCTTACGTGCCGACATCAGTAAACGGCGAGCCTGGGCATCGGTAGTCGTCGAACTGGTTTGCAATGTCCTGGACAGGGTCTGCCGGCGGTGCCGACCGCAGGGAGGCTGTAATCCACAGTGATCACGGCGCTCATACACCAGCTTCGAGCATCACTCCCAACCTGTCTGGGAGGCGGATCAAACTTGAGCCGGCTGCTCGGAAGGTCGAACTCCCACCGTGCTGGTTTGCTACTCGTGATGGCTGACTCCACCTTCGGGCCATGCCTATCAGCTTGGAATCGCGGTAGCGTTGCGTCCATCCATAGGCGCTGAAGAACTGACTGAAATGGGCGACAAATGGCTCTAAATGCGCGCACCGCTAGCCTCGCCCAGTCATGGAAATAGTCTCTGACCTGCGATAGAAATGGCGAAAGGTGCCCCGACCTGCGACAATTCGACTTGCGAAGGAAGAATTGATCGAAGTAGTGGAGCACCCTTCTGGTGGGCAAGTCTATCTCTGCGTATCCGCGGCTCGACATCGACGGTGACGGCTCGGGCGTGGCGTCACACACAGGCGCGGCGCTACTACTGCGCACTGCCGAGAAGACTGGGTTGACCAGCGGTTTATCGGAAAAGTTGAGGCCGTGGCGCAAACCGATGGCCATCCACGACCCCGGCAAGATCGTGCTCGATCTGGCGGTCACCCTCGCGATCGGTGGTGACTGCGCCGCGGACCTGGCGTTGTTGCGGGCCGAACCGGGTGTGTTCGGTTCGGTGGCCTCGGACCCGACCGTGTCGCGCACGATCACCGCTCTGGCCGCTGACGCACCGAAAGTGTTGGCCGCCATCGCTTCTGCCCGCGCCGACGCCCGCGCCCAGGCATGGATCCTGGCTGGATCCAACGCCCCCGATCACCGGATCAGCATCAACGATCCGCTGATCATCGATCTCGACGCCACCCTCACCGACGCGCACTCGGAAAAGCAACACGCGGCACCAACATTCAAGCGTGGCTTCGGATTTCACTCACTGTGGTCGTTCATCGACCACGGCCCGGCCGGGACCGGCGAACCCGCCGCGCCGATGCTGCGCCCGGGCAACGCCGGTAGTAATACTGCCGCCGACCACAAACGGGTCCTGTCCGATGCCCTCGCCCAGCTGCCGTGGCAGCCGTTATGGCGGGTCGGACGGAAAGTATTGGTGCGCACCGATTCCGGGGGCGGCACCCATGAGTTCCTCGACTACTGCCACCGGCGCAGGCTGCAGTACTCGATCGGGTTCACCCTCACCGACGACATCGTCACCGCCATGGACACCCACCTCACCGACCGCGACTGGACACCGGCATACGACGCCGAGGGCCGAGTCCGGCCCGGCGCATGGGTCGTCGAAGTCACCGGCATCACCGACTTGACCGGCTGGCCACCCGGCATGCGCCTGATCGTCAGGAAAGAACGCCCGCACCCCGGTGCTCAACTGCGGTTCACCGACCATGACGGATTGCGGTTGACCGCGTTCGTCACCAACACCACCCGAGGTCAACTCCCCGATTTAGAGTTGCGCCACCGGCGGCGGGCCCGCTGCGAAGACCGGATCAGAAACGCGAAAGACACCGGTCTACGGAATCTTCCGTTCCACGGGTTCGACGCCAACCGCATCTGGCTCGCGTTGGTCGCGCTCGCGTTGGACCTGACCGCGTGGCTGCAAACCATCGCCCTGCACGATCACGACGGACGCCGGTGGGAGCCGAAAACCCTTCGGCTACGGGTGTTTTCCGCTGCGGGGCGGATCGCCCGCCACGCCCGCAAGACCCGGCTACACCTGGCCCGACACGCGCCCTTCACCGACCTGATCACCACCGCCGCGGCTCGCCTGCAACCCGGCTGACCAGTAAGAACATTGTCCCTACAACCAAGGAAGCCATCCCTCCCGGGCTCGTGGAACCTGGCAGTCAGCCCGCTGCGCGGGCCGACTGCCCTGCCCAGGTCCGGGAAACTACGATCGAAGCAGCAATCCGAAGCCGCTCAAGCAACCACGTCAGCCCCGCGAAATATCGAGGCTAGCCATCTGCCGAATACGCCTGTGGCGGAGGTTCCGTCGCAAAATGCACTGCCGAATACGCCCGTGGCGGAGGTTCCGTCGCAAAATGCACTGCCATCGTCAACGTCAGCATTGGTTGACCTAGCCGAATTCAATCTTTATCACCCGAAGGATCAATCGAAGACCTTGGAGGCGGCGATTGACATGGGGGAGCGTGCGATCGATTTGTTAACCGACCCGCTGCGTGGAAACGCGCCGGAGCTGAGGCCGGATATCGTCAGAATTTTGCAGAAGAATCACCTTATCGATTATACAGATAACTGTCTGGCGATTGACGCTCACAATCAGAATCTCGACGTTATGAATCGTATCAAAGACGAATTGACCGATATGGATTCCAATACGCAAGCGACTTGGCCCGCGGCATCTGACTACATACAGAACGCGCTTGCGAATATTGACAACCAAATAGTCGAACCATTACGTGTACAACTCAAAGGAGCCGAAGGTCACCTCGGGGTTAAAAGTGGGAATTCGGGGGCCCGTCTGGAGATGAGGCTGATAGGCTCCATCGAAAAAACTATATTCGCCGTCCAGAGCCAGGTCGATGATGTGAATCGTCATATGAGTGTACTCGCAAATCAGATAAATACGAATACTCCTGACTATAAGCAGGGCTATCGGGACGGCGTGGCCGCTAGCGGCTCCGGGAGTGGAGACAATAGTCCAGGCCGAACGAGCAAGTCCGATGGAAGCCAGACGGCCGATGTCGCTGGCGGTCCCGCCGGCACCAGCCTTACAACCCCTGCGAACCAGCCCAGCGATACACCTGCGAACCAGCCCAGCGATACGGCCTGCGACTCGGGTGATAATGCCCAGCATAACGAAAATGTTGGCACGACAACATTGGACGATGGGTGGAGTACCTGGGCAGCTCCCGCCGCTGCGGTTAGTGATTCATTCCCGCCCACTTTCAATACCTTCGCTTCAAAGGGAATGAATTCTAGCGTGGCGAGTTCGCTCTCGATGACGAATTCCTACATCGACCATACATACACATCCGCCCCTGGTCGTAGTTCATCCATCGTAGCGGCCGTGGACATCGCAACTCAAGGAAGCGTCACCGAATCCGCCAACGTCGCCATGGCCGTGCCTTCGATGACTTTGTCCGCGACTTCCATGGATTCAGTAGTTGATGTCGAAATTGAGCGGTAGCCCGGTAACTGCGGTTCTGGTCAATGTGGCGCTTTTCTAGTCTGCGAATTTTGGTCGCGGACATGCGAACGTGATAAAGGATCCACTAACTAACTTAGTGCTGCGTTCCTCAAAGGTGGTAGATAAAGCGGTGGCGTAAGGTTCTGGGTTTCGGGGCTGGTCGGCCCCAGATCCATGGTCGTGCGCGGGTGTTGAGGGCGGCCGTGGCTTGGCGGGTGGCCTGGTCGATCTCGGTGTGGTCGGCGAAGGTCTGACCGGCGAGGGCTTCTCGCCGGAAGATCCGCCACCATGGGGGCGGGTCCGAAGGTGCGGGGCGAGACCGGGCCCAGCTCGTCGGCGCAGACTACCGTGGCCCCGGCCGGCGGCTGCGTGTAGAGACCGACGATGTGGGTTCTTTTGGGACGAAGTACGGATCCTTGCTCGTCGTCCACGACCGCGGCCGACGCCATCGAATCCCTTCTGCCACAAGTATTCTGCGCACCTGACTACGAGCAACGACAAATTCCCTCGGTGCGAAGGGTCTTGGTCAGCGAATCCAGCGTCCAACTCGACGGCGCCCCATCCTGCTCGGCTTGTAGAACACCATCGGATCCCCGTGTCAACCGCCCCGGTGGCGTGGTGGCGACCAAGGCCACGATACGACTGCGCTCTGTCTCGGTCAGCCGAGGTTTGCGCCCCGACCCCGGCCGATCGCCCAGCCCCTCCATGCCGTGAATGTTGAACCGGTGCAGGCGTTCTCGCACCGTCTGCGGATGACAACCCAACTCATCCGCGATCACCGCGGTGGACTTCCCGTCCCAACTCGCCGTGATCATCCGCGCCCGGCGAATCCAATCACCCGGAGCATGCCGAGCACCAGCGAGCTTACGAATCTTCCGCTCCTCCAACACATCCCGCGCAGGACGCGCGACCAGCACCTTCGGCAGAACCCACCCCATGACACCCGAATCAACATGACCCGCAACAAGATACATGATCATTAAGGAACGCAGCACTAACTCCACTTTCAGGCCATGCCCGACTGCCCGAAATCGCTTTACAGTCATGCCCATACCGTCGGTACAGAGGAGACCACCGCTGGTGGAGACGGATAGCGGGGCCTGAAAAGCAGCCGAATCGGCGGGTATCCGCCGCTGCGGTCCCGAGCCTCGCACAAGTTCGTGGAGGTTGGTGTGGAGCACAGCGTCACCGTGGATCCGACAGGGTTGCGGGCCATGGCATCGGAGGTCGCGGCGATCGCAGCTGAGGCGTCGGAGGCGTTGGCGCAGTTGCAGTCCGCCCTGGCGGACGAAAGAAGGCCCGAGGGCGCGGACGGTGTCGGTCGGCAGTTCGCGGAAACCTACGTCTCGGACGAGCAGCAGGCATTGGCCGCGTTCCGGGACACTATAGCGAGCCTGGGCAATGAGAGCGGCAACTTCACTCACGTAGCTGGCGCGTTCGAGAACCAAGATCTGGAGAATTCTCGTGTCGTGATGAACGCGGATCCGGCCGGTCACGGTGCCGAGCCCGATGCTAGCTCGGTCCCGATCGCGGACTCGCGTTCCACGCCGGGCGCCGGCTTCGCGTCTGATCCAGTAGCGGCAGTGCCGGAGCGGGCGGTGGCTACGCGTGTATCGCGGCCGGACGCGGGTCAGCCGGTGAATTCAGGCTTCGCTACCGGTGCAGCCGAGGCCGTGGCACCGAAACGAGCAGACACGGCCCGGCCTGCGAGCCCTGCTGTTGGGTCGCAGAGCCAGTCGGTCGCAAGTCGGCCTGTCGGCGAGTCGGGCCCCGGGGAAGTATTTGCGCCGGACCGGCAGCTCGGCGGAATGCCGAGCTTCGTGCCCGGCCGGGATCGGGCCGCGGCGGCGGCACGAGTAACCGTCAACGGCGAACCGCGGTCGGCTGCGGGTGCGCCGATGTCGGCTGCGTCGCGGTCTGTGACCACACCACGGTCTGGAACGACCCCGTGGTCTCGAACCACGCCATGGTCGCCGGCGTCGGCTGCGCGAGCCGAGAGCCCAAGGGTATTCGGTCCGCGTGGCGCTGGCCGGGCGATGCCCCCGCGTATCCCGATTCGATCGCCCGGCCGCAAGTTCACGGCCGATCGCCGCATACCCGCCGCCGGGTCTGCCGCTGGGCGGTGTGCGAGGGAGCTGGAAGCTCGGCATGGTCTGGACGTTGTCGGGTTCGACGCACCTGGCGTCCACGACCGTGTTGTCGAGGAGTTCGCTGCCGCCGTGAACGATGTGCTGACCAGGTATCCGGCGATCGGCCTACACGGGGTGGCCATTGCAGAACTGGGCGGCGGAGAGATGTCACGGATGATACGAGATACCCACGCCGACGAGTCACCGGTGACCTGGATCGTGCTGAGTCTGGTCGCGGCGTGCAACCCCGACGTCCTCGCCGGAAGAGTCCAGGCTGCAATACGATCAGCTGATCTGGTGCACGGTTCCGATGTGCGGCCTGTGTATTCGACGATCGTGCGCGAACTTGGACGCGCGTTCGACGCGGCCGGGGCCTTCCGGGCACGCACACTGGCGCAGAAGGCACTGATCGCTGCGTACCTGTGCATTCAGGGTGCAGATCGGCACGAGTATCGGCTCGGCCGGGTCGTCGGCGGATACCGGCGATGGCGTGCCCAGCTGCCCGGCTGCGAGGGCGACAATGGCCGCTTCGATCCGGGATCGGCTGTGGCTGAGGCTTTCACCGACGTGGTGCTGCACGGCAACGACGCCAGCGAACAGGCGAAGATCCTGCACCGGGTATTGATCGACGCCGCCCCCAGGACTTGACGCTAGGACGATGGCGTGGCCAGGAAGTGTCGGCGGCCGGACGGGTGTGTGGGTCGATGACGTTGCGGATTCCTCCGGAGATTCCTGGGCCGTTGGTGGCGTTGGCCGCGGGTCGGTTTCCCGATCTGGACGAGGATGCGTTGCGGCGGCGGGCGACCGTACTGCGGGAAGCGGCGCGTCGGTGTGAAGTGTTGGCGCAGCGTCATGCCGCGGCCGCCGATGGTACCGAGGAGATCATCTCCGGCTATACCGCGCAGGGCCTGCTCGGTGCCGGGAATGTCAACACCACCAACCTGCAGGCGATGGAACACCAGCTCGACAGCCTCGCCCAGCAGTGCGAAACCGCCGCCGACTCGGTCGAACGGACGAAGAAAGTCATCATCGTGACGCTGGTGCTGTTGGCCGCGCAGCTGGCGTGGGACGCGTTGAGCTTCTTCGCCGGTGGTGCGGCCGAGGCCCCGGTGCAGCGGGTGGCGGCGGAAGCAGCAATCGAAACGGCGGCCGAGGAAGGCGCCGCAGTGCTCGCGGCCGACGGTGTGGCGGCCACCGCCGCTCGTGCCGCGCTGCCGGCGATCGTGAAGACCGCCGGGATCGGTGCGGCTTGGGGTGCTGGCCCGCAGGTGGCCGCCGACGTGTGGATGCTGGCCGATCACCATGGGGACGGGATTTCCTGGACCGACGCCGGCGAGGCCGCCCTGGCCGGTATGGCTGGCGGTGTCGCCGGTGGTGTCGTCGGCGAACAGATCGCCAACCGGCTCGGCCCTCGGGCCGCGGGCGTCGGCTCGAACGGTCTTCGTGTTTTTGCTCGTCTCGGTGTCGGTGTTGCCGGCATTGTCGGTGGCGGTGTCGCGGGCGGTCTCGTCGGTGGGGCGACCGGTCAGATCACCGACAACATCATCGCCGCCGCCAACGGTGAGGGTTTCGACCTGTGGCGCGGCGTGACCGGTAAGACCCTGCTCGCCGATGCGGTCAGCGGGGCTGCCGGTGGTCTGCTCGGCGGCGCATGGCATGCCCTCGAAAACGCTCGCACCAACACCAACCAACCAGTCACAACCACCACGCAACACCCCGGCGAGGCCCCGGCCCCGATCCCGAAAACCCATGCGACACCGCCACAAACCCCACCAGCCACCATCGAGGCACCGCAGATCGTCCGACTACCGGCGACAGTCGGCCGGCCGCCGGTCGGCGACCCGACACCCGGGACTATTGAGCAGTCCCCGACCGGCACCGATGTATCGGCCGACCCGCCGGGC
Organism: Nocardia sp. CA-107356; assembly: GCF_050946365.1. Taxonomy (NCBI): domain Bacteria; kingdom Bacillati; phylum Actinomycetota; class Actinomycetes; order Mycobacteriales; family Nocardiaceae; genus Nocardia; species Nocardia sp. CA-107356. The sequence continues at coordinate 4,516,644 of NZ_CP191992.1, forward strand.
TACTTGCATGAGGCCGTCGTACGGGACAGTCAGCCGATGAACTGGGGTGACCCGGTGCGGGAGCAGGGTTCGAACGCGGTGGTACCGGCAGTTGACGACGGGAACCACCCGTCGGCGGATTCAGGCCAGGCACAACACCAGTCCAGCGCCGACCGTCATGAGCTGAAAAACGGTGCGCCGGCAAAGCACACAACCGACGAGCACCAGGGCGAACGAACCAGCGACCAGCTCGCCAGGAAGGGCGTGCGTGCGGTGCGTCTGGTGAAGGCGGAGCCGGACCTTGCGCTGCAGGCCACCGATTACCAGTCTCCGGTTGGCGCGCAGAAGGTCGATCCGAACGACATACCGACGACCGTGGAGCGGAAGGACATCCCGGTCACTCAGGCCAGCACCGACGCACCCGCACACAGCGACGAACCAGAGCCGAACGAAAACCACGGGGAAGCGAAGATCAGCTGGCATAGCGACGTTCAGGATGCTCCGCAGGCAGAGCAGACGAATCCGCCGCGAATGGAAACTGATCCGCGTACGGAGGATGTGGCAAGACATCATACGGAAGAGAATGAGGCCGCTGCGCGCCACCACGCGGACGAGGAAGAGCCCAGGGCTCGTCGTCACGAGGAGGCGAGCACGTGGCACCACGCGGAGGAAGAGGCTGCCTGGCCGCACTCGGAGGAAGAACCAAGGCATTACGTGGATGACGGGGAAGCCGCTCGGCGTGACACGGAGAAGAACACCGCTCGCATGGTGGCCGGAGACGAGGAAGGGACGCTCCGGGTCGGGGGAGAGTGGTCGGACCGCGAGTGGTTGCCACGCACCAGCACGCTTATCGAATATTCGAAGGACGAATTCATCGACCTGTGGGAGTGCTATCTCGGCAGGAACATGACGCCTACCGAGGTGAGAACCCTCGAAAATGGCTGCATCGGCGTGCCTAGTCTGGCGCTCGGAAACAACGAAGGCAATCCGCAGCTGAACCTTGCTGTCAGTGATCCCGACACCCATCGGCGGATCGTGGAAATGGAAAAGACGCTGGGCCCGGTAGACCAGATCTCACAGCATTTGAGCGAGGCGATGAAAAAAGTTATGCAAGCAAACAAAGAATTGGCGAAAGCGCGGATTGGACCTGGTGCGACCGAGCATTCGCCGGGAGTGCGAAACGCACAACAAGAACTGAACTTCCGGGTCACGGTTATGAAGTCTGTGGATGCGGAGATGAAACGCATGTTGTCGAATCTACCCGAGTCGTATGCGACCCTGAGTGAGGCGCGGGAGAAGATGAAATTGGAGCATGGGCTTCGCTCGACTCAGCTGGTGATGAGGTACAAGGAGAAGTTCGATTCCGTACTCGCGCGCAAGCCGCCGACCAGGGAGGAGTTCATGCGCATGGTGCAGGACGACCCGGGCCTCGCACGGCTGAAAGGGGTAGATCAGTTCCTGCCGGGAGGGTACCCATCCGAGTGGGACGTAATTGTGTTCGCCAAACATTTTTACTCCGGTCAAGAATACCTTCGTGATCACCACGGAAATATTCTTCGTGATCGAGAAGGCCGACCTGTCGGCGAGTGGACCGACCCTAATCCGGAGAAATTCGCATCCGACCCGGATACCGGTCAAGTTGACATGGCGGGTGATCTCGGGCTCGGGAAGGCTGTTGGCTTCGGAAATTTCGACTATGGCTTATATGTCGAGAATGTGGATGGATGGCTGAGCGGTAATCACGTCGAGTACCACCCGGGCGTGCGGGAGAACGATCCCTTCAAGGTATTTCTGCAACCCAGTAAGTTGTTTCATAGGTATGGACCGGCCTACGACAGTGCGGTGATTGCGCTTGCATTCAGGCGTAGGGTTCAATGACCGTGAAGGGATGGCCCGCTGAGAAAGACGATGAATCTAATCCGAAAATGATGGTAAGCGGGCAGGCGGTAGCTGTCGGCGGAGCCGACACCGGTTGTTATTGGTTGTGAGGGGGTCAGGCGGCTGGGGTGAGGGTGACGGTGTAGCCGAGGGCTTCGAGCTGGCGAATGTGGTTGCGGCGTTTGCTGTCCGGGTTCAGGTGGCGGGTGAAGTGGTCGGCTCGAAGCCGAGCAACTTGCTCATCCGATACGACGCCACATCCCGCTTGGCGAGCTCGCCCTTGACTTTGGGAATGTCGAAAAATATTAACTCCTCGCTTATCGGCTTGTAGACATTGCGGCCCCGTCGGTCGAGCTCATGAACAGTACATGCCCGTCAATCCTCCTCGGTGGATGCGTGGGGTCGCCGATCAGTTGGCGTGCCTGCATTTTCAGCTCGCCCTCGGTCGGTGTGTATGTTGGTTTGTCGTCTGGACCGAGCAGGCAGTGCGAGAGCATGTCGTCGCCGGGAGTGGTGTGTGCGCGGCGGTTTCATCAGCTTTCTCCAATTCTGCCACGGTGTCACCGAGTGCCCGACCCACCCTTCGAGGGCCTGCTGCGCAAGCTCGGCGCACTGCCCGGGTCGAGGTTCTTGAACAAGCAAGGGCGGCAGGGAAATTCACTCCCGTCCATGACGCTAGGGTGGGCGGCATCGCGTAAGGCGCACGGTGATGCGGCCGGCACGAGGGCGTTGATCGAGGTGCTGTTGCTGCACCGGCACATGCGCCACGAACACGTCGTCGCGGGTCTGACACCGGAAGCACTGTTTGCGTGAGGCGGGAGGGTGGGTTGCGGCAGTCTGAGTTGGCGGGTGCGGCGCACCTGGAGCTGGTGTCCGGCGTGGTGCAGTTGCGCCCGGAGGACGCGATGTTCCAGGCGATGCTGCGGGGGTTTCGGGCTTAGCAGACCGCTCGCGGTCTGCGCGAGGAAACCGTCGCGGCTCGTGAACGGACCGTGCGTCGATTCCTTGCCTACACCAACGACAGAATCGACGCGCACAAGCATTCCCACACCGCCGTCAGCGCTGACGAGCTGGGCCGGAAACTATCCACCAAAACAATCGGAACGAGCACCGATCATCTGATTCTACTGAAATGGGCACGGGCACAGCCTGATCCGGAACGGCTGTGGGCGCTGGAGGACTGCCGGAACATGACCCGGCGCCGCGAAAGCGACCTCATCGCGGCCGGTGAGCGAGTGGTCCGTGTTCCACCGAAACTGATGGCTCATGCCCGGGATTCGGCACGCACCTACGGCAAATCCGATCCGATCGACGCCCTCGCCATCGCGCGAGCTGCCCTGCGCGAACCCGATCTGCCGGTGGCCCGGCTCGATGGAGTCGAACGTGAGACCCCGCTGCTTGTCGACCACCGGGAAGACCTCGTCACCGAACGCACCCGTGTGATCGCGCGGCTGCGCTGGCATCTGCACGAACTGGACCCGGGCTGGATGCCGCCGGGCAAGCTCGAACGCGCCAGTGCCTACGACCGCGTCGCAGTACACCTGGCCCAATTCGATGGGCTCGTCGCCCGCTTGGCGGTGACCCTGGTCGTGCACTGCCGACGGCTCACCATCGAGATCGACGAACTGGCCGACGAAATCGGCCAGCGGATCCAACAGGTCGCCCCATCGCTGCTGGCCGTCGTCGGCTGCGCGGCCCTGACCGCGGCTAAGATCATCGGCGAAACCGCCGGCGTCGACCGCTTCCGATCCAAGGACGCCTACGCCCGCCACAACGGCAGCGCACCACTACCAGTCTGGTCGTCCAACCGTTCGCGACATCGCCTGTCCCGCACCGGAAACCGGCAACTCAACGCCGCGCTACACCGCATCGCCCTCACACAGGCGCGCTGCCACCCAGGCGCACGAGAACTGGTGGCCAGACGCAGAGCTAAAGGCGACGGCGGTATGGAAGCACTACGAATCCTCAAACGCCGACTCTCCGACGTCGTCTACCGCGCCATGATCGCCGACCTGAACCACCAGCCCAGCCCACTCCCAACTACTGCTTGACAGAGGAGCAATCCACAGTCCCATTTCAGGGGTGTCTCAGCGAAGGGCGGTTGCGCACATCGAACTAGCGCGCTTCTCGCGATCGACCCGACTACCGCCCCTGCACTGCTTTACATCCAGCACACCGTCAATCCACACCGCGTCACCAGCTCGTCCGACGAGCGAGCGCGTTCAAGCAGCCCTCTCGCGCTGTGAGGCTTATTCTGACCCTATCTGTCCAGTCGGACGATTCATGCTCGGATTTAGCCATCCGGCCAACGCATTCCAATCTGCTGCGGTAATCCGCGTGTCAGCCCCCCCGGGTCTGTCGCAGTACATGTGCCGACCTCGACTGCGATCCACTTTCAGGTGCAGCGCTCTTCCGCAGCGGAAGCATACATCAAACATTCTGTTCAACCAAACCTTCTGATCATCGGAATCAGCACTTATACGGCGATATTCTTCAGCGCGTCGTGAGCAGCGTACTTTTGGTTGCCCATAGGTCGTTTCCGTTTCCCGCCAAGTCCACAAGCGCCGTACCCCACACCGGCGTCACCGACGGGTTCCGAGATTCGCTGCGGACGCTTTACCATTTCTAGGGTTGTCAACTCAACCCGGTTGAGTTGACAATGGATCCGACTGCATGCGGCCGATGATTACTGCGACACTCGCGGTAATCATCGGCCCGCCCGGCAGTGTCAGACAAAAGACTCCTTCATCGAGCTTGTTAACATCAGTATATGGTCAGCTTCCGCAATCTAATATGGCCCAAAAGTGTAAGCCACTACGATCCGGCACCACCCTACTGCGATCAATTCAGCAACGCGCGGACCGCATTCCGCGCGCGGCAGGTAAAATCCTAGCGATCGGAGGAAAACCTTGCCTGAAGATTGAAATCAAATCGCCAACTGGATAGCCGGACCTGCCTGAGCCGCATTTAAGTGGCGTCGACCTGCCAGCTTTCGGCGACAATCCTGCGCTTGCAAAAGGCCGAGCGGATGCAGCGTTTGGATCGACACCGGAGCGGCCATGTAGCACCCGACCGCGACGATAATAAATATTGAATCAGATTTCACCAATGCGTGTCCCCACGCTCTTGTTTGAGGCTCTCGCACCATTTATAGTAGCGGTCAACCAGCGTTCCCCATCCTTCGGCGGCAGCGGAAGACCACTTCCGTTCTGTCCCTGCGGCGGATTCTGGGGGTCTTTCTTTGTTCGCCTTCGTTGTCCGCACGCGCTGCGCGATCGACCAACTCCGTCCATCGCTCAAAATCCTCACAGAGCTCGCGTTCGGGTTTCGCGGCATGTCGCTCCTCGTGACCTATTATCTACAAGAACCTCTAAAAGCTTTCATCGGCACCCCGTCGACGTATCTCATAGGTAAGTTTGACAGCTGGTAGCATGATCAGGGATCGTCAAAAATCGGGCATGCGTTGAATCCGGCTATCTAGTTTCGCTCACCACGTTACGCAGTTTCTCTTCTCACTCCTTGCCACCCCGTCGGCAGTTGTAATTGTTTAGCACGTATTTCGTTCACCATTTCTGCATAGCCCTCACGCGCTTCACTGAGATGAACCCAGGCTTGATGCCGCGTTTCCGCATCCGCCGAGTGCAGCACTGTCCACCACACTTCGGCATAAATTTTCGCGATATGGCTGATCACTTCCCCCAAGGAGTGCGTGTGTTTGCGCGCACTTTTTGTTCGCGGTACATGACCGACTGCCCACAAATTGACTTCACCAACGACTCGCTCGATCTCAGTGCGATATTGCGTGAACGCGATTACCCTATGCTGTGGCGCAATATCGAATTCGAATGGAATTAGCCCGGCATGTAGGTCACTTAATTCTCGCGCCCACTGTACGAGTGGCGAGGTGCTGGTGTAGAGACCTGCGATCGCCTGAAATAATTGCGCGGGCTCTGGCAGGAGCGCCACACTCGCTCGAGACTGCCCATCCGCATTACGGCTCGTCGAATCAGAGTTCGATTTCATAGCGAATCCGTACTCGATGCGAAATATTCTCGACTCCATGCATACTCGCAACCTTCATACGTACGTTGGCGAAGATGCGGAACTGGCTGCACGCACGGAGGGAGCGAGCGACGACCCGGTTAGCGTTCGGGGCATCGAGTTCAGACGTTCCGCTCAGAACCTCAGTGATGCCAGAGTAGGACGCGCGATGCGGCGGCTTGGGAAGTGGTTCTGCTTTTGGTATCACTGGAGCAGTCGAAGAGTCTGCGCATGATGCAACGAGTCGACGGCGCGGCGCGGATACTGCGGTCGCGGCCGATCGATTGGTGAAAGACGACAGTGCCCGCCCTAAGATTACGAAGGTCGCCGTGTGTTGAATGAAGTTGGTACTCATGCGAAACCTCGCGGGTCGAGAATGACTCGATATCGTTCGGCCGTACTGCCACGCCGCCGAGCCCTGAAGGCCGACATGCGCCGGGTTCGGTACTTGGACCCGCGGTGTGTCAATCGCCGTATTCAGATTGGCCAGCTCGCCAACCTCGCCGTCTGGTATAACCGGCGGGATGCCGCAGCCTGAGATGGAACCATCTGTGTTGGTTTCTCGCACCACGATGCTCCATACAGGTCGGCTTTGTGAGGGTGTCGCGCCTGCCGCCGGAGCTCCTTGGCCCCGACCTGTACCAAGTTGACATTATGCAGATGCTGTTCATACGAATATGGCCTGAAGGTGGAATCTTTCGTCGCCGACCCGGCGATCGTGAGCAGATCGGATGATTCTCACATTGCGCATCAGCGTTACCTAACATTCACGCGCACAAACGCCCTCCAGTGCAGATGTAACGGCGTACTTAGCGATGGCCTCTAACCGACAACCGGGGCAGTCAACAGTAAGCTGAGCGATCCCGAAGTCAGCCAATGGATTCCGCCGAGTCCATACTACTGCGGGTGGATGTAAGACCATGCCTCGGTTGGTGATCGGGGTGATGACAGGATATTCGCATCTGGTCCGAGCATTCAGTTGTAACCATTGCGGCGCATTAGTTTTCGCGGTCAGGCAGCAGGTCGACGCGCATCGCAGACGATGGATTAGGTGGCCAATTCCCGAGGGAGCCAAGGACGACAAGGCCGATGCCCGCACGCTGACCGGACATCGCGGCACAACCGGTTACTACACACATCGAGCGACTTACAACGACGTGAGACAGCGGCTACCGCAGGCTCACTGGTCGGGAGCGGTGATCGACGCGGCGTCGGTGCAACGATCGGCCAGATCACCGCGGCGCTCAAGCGGGCACGACACCGCGACGTGCCTGCGAAGGCAGCCGCGATCCAGTCGTCGCTGCGCGCCGAGCAGCTGGGCCAAGCCGACATCGTCACCGGCGCCTACGCCGTGACGGTTCGCACGACAGTCGCGGTCCTGCGCACACTCAACGAGCAGATCAAGATCCTCGAAGGCAAGTGTCCTCTGCCAGTTGACCTGACGCAGGTCGTGGGTTTTGAGCAGGGCTGCGTCAGGTATGTGGCAGAGCCCGAGGTGTGATTTCTGCCAGATTGTTGACGCAAATTAGGATTTCGACGGGGCGCGGAGACGATCGAATGCTCGATGCGATGGGCCTTGGTCGAGGAAGGCTTTGATCTGGACGGAGCAAGCCTGGATGGTGGCTGCGCCGGTGTCGATGGTGAGGTCATAGATTCCGTGCGCGTGGACTGGTTCGATCTGACTGGCCGCAGTGCCGACGGGGCGGTCGCCGCGCTGCTGTTCGCGGCGTTGTAGTTCGTCGATCGAGCAGTGGACTCCGACGAACACGACGTCGATGCCGGTCATGACGCTCAGCCAGTCGCGCAATCGCCAGGGTTCGCTGAGGACGTGATCCATGATGATGTCGTTGCCCGCCAACGCCATTGCGGCGACCGCTCGGTGAAAACCGGCGCGGGTTCGCCGCAGGGTCTCGGTGAGCGCGGCCGCGTCGAGTTCGTGGGTGCGGGTTTGCGAACGCATTGCGCCGATCATGTCGACGCCCATGTGGAAGAAGGGTCGGTCGAGATCGATCAGTAGCTGGCGCGCGATGCTCGACTTGCCCGAGCTCGAGACGCCGTTGAGGAGAATGACTTGGCCAGGTGCGATTGCGCCGGGAATGTCGAGGTCCGCAATGGGGCTGGAGAGGCTGGGCATGTCCTCCAGGGTGACGGACTGTCCGTTGACCGGCAGAAGTGGGCGGGGTGTCGGGCCGCGGCGGCTGGTGACGTAGTTGCGGACCGATTCGTAGGTGATCGCGGCGTGGTGGTCATCGAGTAGACGTTCCCAGATCTCGCGGACGGGATGGTGGGTGTGGCGGTGAGCAGCACATCGATGTGTGGGATGAGCCCGTGCAGGCCAGGTCGTTCGTGGGCGGGATATTTCTTGCGCGCAGCGGGTTTTGGTGATTCGAGCGCGGCGTGGACGGTGCGCCAGCTGACCTTGTGCTTGTGTTCGATTGCTCGGGCCGACATGCCAGCGAGCGCGTCGCGGCGGATGGCCGCGTAGCGCTGTCTCTTTGCTTCGTCGTTGTGCTGCTCGCGTTTTCGGTGTTCGGCGGCGATTCCCGGCTGTCAGGGCGGCTGCCTTCGGGTGGTGAGCTCGGGGAATATGCGCAGGATGACCGGTGTGGTGCGCCCGCTGACGGTGGCGAGCTTGTTCGGGTCGATGGGTCCCATTCCCTGCCGTGTGGGAGTGATGTGGCGGCGCAGGTAGCTGGTCTTAATGTTGAACGATCTGCTTCGGGCACGAGCGAGCGAGTTGCCCCCACAAACATCTTGAGATCGCTGCTAAAGGTTGGCCTCGCCGCCCGCGGCCGCGTGGCCTTGAGACAACGCTGATTTGCGCATGCGGGCGGGAATGCGGGCTTGCAGACGCCTGGATTGTGCCTTCTGTGTGGCGGTTGTCCGGCGCTGCCGGACCTGCGTATGCTGCTCTGAGGTGTCCTGCGGGATCGTGTAGAGCTGGATGGCCAGATCGACTTGGTCGCGGGTAAAGCGCAAGCGTCGGCCGATCCGAGTGTGCGGGATTCTTTTCTGCCGCGCGGCTTCTTCGAGCCAGTTGGCTGACGGCAGGCCCAAAGCCTGCGCGACGGCTTCGGGGGAGTACAGAACCGGCAGGCCGATAGCGTCGTTGTCGGAAACGGGTTCTCCGTCTGCGACATCTGGCCTCACGCTCGTCATGCGATCATCCAGTTTCGTAAGTGGGCGACGATGTCCGCGGGCGTGACGGTGATCGGGCGATGGCGCCGACCCAGGCGGTCGGTCAGGACGACTCTGATCGTGCCGTCTTCGGCGATCTTCGGACTCCCTTGTAGTCGGCGTGTTATCGCGCCCTGTTTAGCCAGATCTGCGCGAATCATCAGTGCAGCCATGGCGAGGGCATCGCGGCGGCTGCGGTGCATTGGTGCCACGCTGACACGAGTCAGCTGCGGCGTGAAGGTCAGTCTGGTGTAGCCGCAGTGCAATTCGAATCTAATTTCGGTTGGCGCGGCGGCGTGTTGGGAGTCGGCGATCGGACGTGGCTGCCCGGTTTCGTTCATCTGGTTGCTCACGGTACCTCCCCTTGCGCCCTTGCGCCCTTGCGCCCTTGCGAGCCGCTGGCACTGTCGTCGGCGAACGATCTACGGGCGACTTCAAGGTGTTTCAATGGCGTGCGTCATTGGATCGTAACTGGACATTTATAGTCTGTCTATGACTCTAAATGTCCAATTCGTGTCTGCGTCTTAGCCACGATCCGTGGATGGGGATTGGTGGTGGCTGCGCGTCTTCGGCGCGCGGACCATCGGGTTTCGGGCGTAGGGTAGCCGCTGGTCTGCCCAGCCTTTCCACTGTTGTTCCTGGTCGTAGGGCGTGGAGGGATCAGTCAGGTGGTCGTTGGTCGTGACGGGTCAACGCGTTGCCAGGCCGCGGTCCGGGGCCAGTGTGTGGGCAGGTACAGTACGGGTTTTCGCTGCGGGCGGGCCAGGCGGGCGGGCGGCAGAGATGATTTTTGCGGCGCAGGGTGGCGCTGCGAGATTTGCCCAGAACGGGGCTGGCGAGCGCGCTGGCAGCGCGCAGCAGATTGTGGGCGATCGCGGCGCGCAACACCCAGGCGGAGTTCGCGCCGAAGCCCGCGTCGGGCGTGTGCCAGCGGGCCGTCGATGAGGTCCGGCGTACGCGGTCTCGGTGATGGCGAGGCGGCGGTGGGTGATATCGGCGTCGGTGAAAAACGGGTGGTATCGGTGCGCCACGAGGCGCTCTTGTCGTATTCCTGGCATAGCCGGGAGGAACTCGAAGGGAGGTTCTTGGGTCTGATGGCTTACCCGGAGCCGAAAGGTTAACGGGGACAAGAGCATGCCAGCAAACCGGGGGCCGGGTCCAGGTGTCAGGGACGGTGCTCCGGGAGACCCGCGTGATATGGCGAAAGCTGGATTGCCTGAATCCCAATCTCCAGAAGGTGAAAATCCCCACCCGCCGGAAAGATGCCTGTAACCGGCGCTGGTCCTGCCGAGGTCTGGCGGTATGCCGAGGCACCCTTCGGGACCGGGAGCGATTCCCAGTGAGGGCATTCAAGGAGATGAGTGGGGCGCCTACGTCACGCTGACAACGTACGACAGAGACGAACGTGGGATCGCCTACGGGACAACGAGTCCTATGGCGACGGAGGCCCCGTAGTAGTCGCCGGAGTCACGACCGGCCAGGGAGACGGTAACGCCGTTCGCATGGGCGAAGGGGGCCAGATGATTCGGACACCATCAGATCGGGAGGTATGCGAAATGCAGAGCGCCGAAGCGGTGCTGGGTGTCCTGCGTGAGCGTGGCAGGCGTGGTCTGCCGTGCGAGGAACTGTATCGGCAATTGTTCAACCCGCAGTTGTATCTGCTGGCCTACGGGCGCATCTACGCCAACAAGGGTGCGATGACGCCGGGGGTCACGCGGGAGACCGTGGACGGCATGTCCCTGGGCAAGATCGACCGCATCATCGATGCGATGCGCCACGAGCGCTACCGATTCCAGCCCGTCAGGCGGGTTCATATCCCGAAACGCAACGGGAAAACGCGCCCGTTGGGACTGCCGAGTTGGTCGGACAAACTGGTCGGCGAGGTGGTGCGCCTGCTGTTGGAGGCGTACTACGAGCCGACGTTCTCCGACTGTTCCCACGGGTTTCGGCCGGGCCGGGGCTGCCATACCGCGTTGCGGGATGTGGCTACGGCATGGACCGGAACGACCTGGTTCATCGAGGGCGACATCGCTGACTGCTTCGGGAGCTTCGATCAGAAGATCATGGTCTCGATTCTCGGGGAGAAGATCCACGACAACCGGTTCCTGCGGCTGGTGCGCAACATGCTCACAGCCGGATATCTGGAGGACTGGACATGGGGCGCGACGCTGAGCGGAGTTCCGCAAGGCGGTGTCGCTACGCCTCCAACGCAGTTGGCAACTTCTGCTTCGACGTGACGCTGAGTTATCGGCGGCTGGAACGGCCGCGTCGTGTTCCGGGGACGGTGTGACGTGTCCGGTAGTAGGTTTATGTCGTGGCTGGAAGTCGTTGCGACGCTGCTGAATTCGCTTGCCGTGTCAACGCGGCTGCGGAGTTGGTGGATGGTGGTGTGCCGGTGGCCGATGCTGCGCGCGGGTTGGCGGATCGGTTCGGGTGTTCGCTGCGGCAGGCCCGCCGCTACGTGGATCGCGCGGTCGCCGACGGTCCGATACCGGTCGCGGAACCCACGGTGGTGTTCAGCGTCAAACTCAAACTCCCTGGGGCACTGGCTGTTCGGGTGCGTGAACACGCACGGGACTCCGGTAGCACGCTGTCGGAGGTGGTGTCGCAGGCGTTGGCGGATCACTTGGTGCGGGGCCGGGCGCGGCCCCAGCCCCGGTGAACGAGAGGCGGGTCGAGACGGAGTTCGTGTTCGACCGGCACGCGGCCACGGATGTGTCGGTGGCCTACGAGATATTGGTTCCGCAACGTCGAGCCCGCATCACGCGGGCTCAGGAAGGACTGCCACCACGTGAGCAGCACGGTGATCTACGCCCGGGTGTCCTCGGCCCGGCAGAAGAAGAACGAGACGATCGGCTCGCAGATCGCGGCCCTGCGCGCCCACGCCGAGCACCTCGGGCTCGCGGTGCCTGAGGAGTGGATCTTCGCCGACGACGGCCACTCCGGCGCCACCCTGGTCCGGCCGGCGCTGGAACGGCTGCGAGACCTGGTCGCCGGGGTCGGGGTCGAGGTGGTGTTGTGCTACTCGCCGGACCGGCTGGCCCGCAAGTTCGCCTACCAGGCATTGCTGATCGAGGAATTCACCCGCGCGGGAACGAGAGTCGAGTTCGTCAACGGCCCGCGCGGCGACTCCCCGGAGGATCAGTTGCTGGTGCAGTTCCAGGGCATGTTCGCCGAATACGAGAAAGCCCAGATCATGGAGCGTTACCGGCGCGGCAAGACCCACCGCGCCAAGACCGGGTCGGTCAACGTGCTCTCCGGCGCTCCCTACGGCTACCGCTACCTGCGCCGCAACGACCACAGTGGCGCGGTCTACGAGATCGTCGAGCACGAAGCGGCGCTGGTCGCGGAGCTGTTCCGTCGTTACGCCGACGACGGCGCCTCGCTCGCCGAGCTGACACGCTGGCTCACCGACGACCCAGCGACACCGACCCGGACCGGCAAACAGCGGTGGGACCGCTCGACGGTGTGGGGGATGCTGCGCAACCCCGCCTACGCCGGTCGCGCAGTGTTCGGCAAGACCATGGTCGTGCACGAATCGCCCAGTCTGAACAGGGCCGCACGGCTGGCCGGGCGCGAGACCCCGAAAGCGTCGAAGACGGTCGATCGGCCACGCGAGGAGTGGACCGAGATCCCGGTCCCAGCGATCGTCACCGACGAAACCTTCGAACGAGTCGCGCAGCGACTGGCCGACAACAAACGATTCGCCTCGCGCAACAGCAAGGACCCGTCGCTGCTGCAGGGCCTGGCCGCCTGCGCGGGCTGCGGATACGGCTACTACCGCACCTCCACCCGCACCACGAACAAGAAGATCTACTACTACCGGTGCCTGGGCTCGGACGACTACCGCTACGAAGGCGGCCGGGTCTGCACGAACAAACCGGTCCGCGCGGACTACCTCGACACCGTCGTCTGGGACCACATCACCGCCCTGCTGGCCGACCCGCAACTGATCCGCACCGAGATCGACAAACGACTCAAGACCGCGAAAACCTCCGATCCCGTTGCTACGCAACGCAAAAGGCTCGACACCGCGCTGACCAAGGCCCGCTCGGGCATCGCCGCGATGATCGAGGCGTTCGGCGAACAACTGATCACCATCGACGAGCTGCGCGCCCGCATGCCCGACCTGCGCGCCCGAGAAACCAACCTGCGCAACCAGATCGACGCCCTGGACGCCCAGCTCGCCGACCGCAACGCCTACCTCGCCCTCGCCGCGGACCTGCAAGGATTCCTCACCCAACTCAACAACACCGCCGAAACCGCCACCGTCGACGAACGCCGCCGCGTGCTGAAGCTGCTGGTCAAAGACGTCCTCATCGGACCTGAGAAGATCACCATCCGCCACCGCATCCCCATCCGCGAACGCACCAACAGCGACACCCCAGCCACCGGCACCGACCAGGAGGGCGAACATTGCCAACTGCGTTGGAGGCGTAATATCCCCGATCATGTCCAATATCTACCTGCACAAACTGGATGATTTCGTCGAGAACGTTCTGGTCCCGGATTACACCCGGGGCCGACTGCGGGCGCACAACCTGCAGTACCGCAAAGTGCAGTACGCGATCACGCGTGCCCGCCGACAACACGACCGCGCCGAGGTGCGGTCGTTGTATCGGCAGTTGCATACGCTGCCCAGCCAGGACCCGAACGATCCGGGCTACCGGCGGTTGCGTTACTGCCGTTACGCCGACGACACCCTGCTGGGGTTCGCCGGTCCCAAGGCCGAAGCCGAGCAGATCAAACAACGGTTGACCGACTTCCTGCGCAACGACCTTGCACTGGAGCTGTCACCGGACAAGACGCTGATCACCCACGCTCGCACCCAGCGGGCGCGGTTTCTCGGCTACGAGATTTCCGTCGCGTCCAGCAGTCACAGGACACGCAAACCCACCGCGACCGACCGGCGGAACCGCCGCTCGGTCAACGGGGCGGTCCGGCTACATGTCCCCGCGTCGGTGCTCAAGGCCAAAAGTGCCCCGTTCGTCTCACGCGGCCAACCCGCGTGCCGAACACCTCTGGTCAACGAGACCGACTACACCATCGTCGGCGACTTCGGAGCCCGGTATCGGGGCATAGTCCAGTACTACCTGCTCGCCGGTGACGTTTACCGGCTGCACCGGCTGCGTTGGGTCATGGAGACCTCCATGCTCAAAACGCTCGCGTGCAAGCATCGCTCGACGGTGTCGAAGATGGCGGCCCGTTTCAAGGCCAAAATCGCGACACCGCACGGGCCGCGCACGCGCTTCCAGGTCAGCGTCGAACGCACGGGCAGGAAACCACTGGTCGCACATTTCGGCGGAATACCGCTCAAACGGCGCAAGAGCGCGGTCCTCACCGATCGCGACTCGACCGGGCCGGTCTATCCGAACAAAGAGCTGGTCAAACGGCTCGTCAACGGGCGGTGCGAGCTCTGTCGACGCACGGACAATATCGAAGTCCACCATGTCCGTGCGCTGGCTGATCTCCCCGAAACCGGTCACCAACAACCCGTTTGGGCACAGGTCATGACCAAACGCCGCCGCAAATCCCTGGTGGTCTGCGGCGACTGCCACGGTCTGGTCCACGCGCACCCCGCCACACCACTCACGTCGTAATCATCGGAGAGCCGGATGCCCGGAAAGCGGGCATGTCCGGTTCGGGGGCAGGTCGAGCGGGAAAAGGACCAGGAATACTGGCACCTCGCCGCTCGGCCGAGCCTACCCAGACCGGGAATAGTTCGTCCTGGCGGGCGCCGTCTTTGACGCGGTGCACGATCAGCCGCGAGGTAATCCGGTCTTTGGATGCGAAAGCGGTGTAGGGGATTTCGGCGACCTCGGCGTCGTAGATCCATTCCCTGATATCTGGGTCCTGGACTGCTCCTGGGCATTTCACCGGCGTCCAGCGCGGTCAGACTCCTCGATGGCATCGCCCTCGGAGAGCACACCAAGCGCAGCCTGACTCTCGAGCTAGTGCTCGCGCTCGCCGAGGACCGTCGCGACATCGCCCGCGATACCGAGGGCCAGTCGCTGCGCGAGATCGCCTGCGGTGTCGGCGGTGTCCTTTTGCTGGCGGGCTACGGGCGGCGCGCCTGACGGCACGGTGATGGCGTGCCTGTTGGTGAAGTCAAGCCGCGTAGGCGTGGATCACGTGTGGTCCCGATTCTGTCGGGCGGGCAATTGCCCGATCATCGTAGGTTGCCACCAGCTCTGATCCCGACTGGTCGACGATCTGCTTATAGCCGAAAGACTTTAGGAGGGAGCTGATTTCGTCGGCGGTGAAGAAGGTATGCCACGGTTCCCCAAGGCGTGCGGTACTTTCGGCGCGCGCCTGAAGCTGGTCAGTCGTGTGCTCACGTGGTGTCGAGGTAACGGGGTAGAAGTAGTCCAAGACAACTTCCGACCCTGCGTGGTCGGTGATGTAGCTGAGGGTGGCATCGACTGCGGGTCTGGTCAGATAGAC
Source organism: Nocardia sp. CA-107356 (assembly GCF_050946365.1). NCBI lineage: Bacteria > Bacillati > Actinomycetota > Actinomycetes > Mycobacteriales > Nocardiaceae > Nocardia > Nocardia sp. CA-107356. The sequence continues at coordinate 4,532,163 of NZ_CP191992.1, forward strand.
CGATACACCGAGCCAGATGTACGCCGCACTGCGGGTGCGGTCGAGGCCTGCCTCGGCGAGTCCGTCCGCGAGTGTGGACTGGTCGAAATCGATGGGGACGAAGGTCAGCGAGTCCGGAATCACGATCCCGGACTTCCTGAGTAGGTGATGTTTCCAGGTTTGGGTGTCGGGATGATCGACCTCGAAGAATTGGACATTCTTGTGGGCATTGCGGTACGGGGCCGTATCGAGTCCGGCACCGAGGATCACCACCTGTTCGGTTCCCCTGGCGATGGCGGCTGCCGCGCAGTCGTCGGCAAATCGCGAGCGTGCTGCGATGTACAGCCTTCGGCGACGAACTACGTCTGGGTGGAGCCCGCGGTCGAGGTCTGTTTCGGGCAGGACTGGTTCACCGAGGATCGGCACGGCCAGTGGATCATTGAATATCAATCCGTTCTCGGCTGTCTGGTGACGGGCCCTAATGTGGCCGATAGCTCTCGCGGTTTCACTTGGTCTCCCGTTCTGCATGTCTTCGTCACCCTCTCGTCGGTTGGGAATCTCGCGGTCTGGTCCGCTGTGCCTGAAGGATCGGTTTGGCGCGGGGGAACACGACCGGTAGCGCCTCAAGCGCCCGCTGAAACGGGCCTGGCCGCAACCCCAACTCCTCGGCGGGTTTGGCCAGCCTGATCTCGGGGACCAGGTCAAGCAGGTAGACGAGTGCGTCGACCGCGAGCTGGTACGCCACGTCTCGGGCAGGGCAAGCGTGGTTGCCGGTGCCGAACGCGAGATGGGACCGGTTGCCGGTGCGATCAACGGCGTCTGGATCGGTGTGAGGGCCAGCAATGCTCAGCTCGCCATCGGCGTCCGGATCGAGATTGCAGGCGAGAATGCAGATGACGACCGGCTGGTGTGCGGGCAGCCAGGTGTTGTCGACTAGGACCGGCTGCTTCGGGTAGGTGATGCAGAAGTTGACCATGGGCGGGTTGTTGAACAGCACCCAGTCGACGGCGTCGCGGGGGGACAGGTTGCCACCGAGTACGCTGCCGCCGAATGAGTCGTCGGTTAGCAGCAGGTACACGGCGTTGAGGATCAGGTTGCGTGTCGCCTCGATGCCGGCGCCATAGAAGCTCGCCAGCTGGGCGACGATTTTCTCGTCGCTCAGTTTGAGCGGATGGTCGATCAGCCGCGTGGTCATGTCGTCGCCGGGCTGGTCGCGCTTGTGCTGCACCAATTCGCTCAGCGCATCGATGAGCATGTTCATGCCCCGCTCTGCTGAAGCGGTGCTGTCGAAGCGGGCGGCCATGCCAGCGGTGACTCGTTTCCCGATATCCGTAGGGCAGCCGATGAGATTGTTGAGTACGGCAAAGACCAGCGGGAGCGCATACTGGCTTGCGAGGTCGGCGCTTCCTGCCTCGATCCAGGTGTTGACGATTGCAGTGGCGAGATCTTCGACGGTGGCATGCATCGCGTACAGGTCGACTGGGTCGATGGCGGCGCGGGATACCTCCCGCAACCCAGCGTGCTCGGTCCCGTCGGTGTACCGCGCGGCAGGCCGCCACGCCAGCATCGGCAGCAGGGGACAGTCCTCGGCGACAGTCGCCTCCCACTGGCGTGGATTGGCCGGAAAGTGTTCGGGGTCGAAGAGGATCCGCACCGCTGCCCGGTAGCCGAGCACGAGAGTGGCCGGTACGCCCTCCGCCAAGTTGATCGGTGCCAGCGCCCCGTACTTTTCCCGCAGCTGCTCGAGTGCTGCATGCGGATCGCTGGTGTACGTCTCATCGGCGAGCGAAAAACGGTCGTCGTCCGTGTCGACAGGAGACCCATGGGCCACAGGACAACTCAACATAATTCCCCTTTTGGACAGCGTCCAAGCGTGCACGGGCCTGGTATTGGTCTCGTCACTTGTGCGAAATCGAACGCAATTGTTTCGGCGGCCGAACAGCACCTTGCCATACCCACGGTCGCTACCGGAATGGGTGACCTACCCAAAACGCACCCCCATATTTATCAATTCATTTTCGAATCCGTTCACGACGGTGACCGGCAACGGCTCACCAGGGAAGTGGCGCCTCTCAATGCAACGAGAAGGCCCAGAGTGCCGCGCTTTTCGGGGCGTTTGTCCATCGTCGGCCCGAAATCGGATGAATCGTTTCGCGCGTTGGCTGGGGAGTGCGCACCCCCATAGGGTGCTACGGTAATGGGGGTCCCCCATTAGTCACCCATAAACCATCCACTGGCGGGGATGGGTGAGTCCGGTGAGAATTGTTTGAATACCGCTCGGCCGCTTTGACGTTATAGTCAGTGGGTGACTAAACCTGGGGTGGGGAGCGCAGTTCCGACGCGGGGCCAGAGCTTCGTCGGACGTGCGGAAGACTTGCAGCTCATCAGTGGCCTGCTCAGGGGCGGATCAGATCGGATGATCACTCTGGTCGGTCCTGGGGGAATCGGGAAGAGCCGTCTAGCGGCCGAGGCTGGCAGCCTGGCCGCGGCCCGCGGTGTTCAGGTGCATTGGGTACGACTGGCGCGACTGCCTGTGGAGTCGGACTCCGCAGTGGTGGAGTTGGACGACGCGGCGATTGAGTCTGACTACGCGGCGGTGGAGAGGGAAACCGCGGACGCGGTGATCGGGGCCGACTACTCGCGGAAGGATGCGTGGGACGCGTTGGTCGAGCGCCTCGACCAATCAGACGAGCTGGGGTGTAGTCGGCGCGTTGTTCTCGTGCTGGACAACTGTGAACACGTGCTCAACGGCTTGCGGATTTTGATCCCGTCTCTGCTCGATGCCGTCCCGGGGCTGATCATCCTGGCTACCAGCCGCTGCCCGACAGGATGGATCGACGAGCGTCTGATCCCTGTCAAGCAGCTACCAGAAGCCGACGCTGTGGCCCTGTTCTTGCAGCGTGCCAATCTCACCGGCTGCGCCCCGATTCGCCCAAGCGAGGAAGGTGTTGTTGCTGAGATCTGCGCCCACGTCGGTGCCTTTCCCCTTTTCATCATGTTGGCGGCGGCGAGGATGCGGCATCAGTCTCTGAGAGGTCTCCGTGACGAGCTCACTGGACGTCCAGGCGATAGGCGGCTGGGATGGACGTCCGGGCCACGTTCGGGAGTCGACACGCGCCATCACAGGGTTTCCAATGTCATCGCCTGGTCCTACAACCTGCTCGGCGACATGGAAAAGTTGTTGTTCGAACGGCTGTCGGTGTTCGCGGCGGCGGGAGGCGGTACCGAGAGCGACCCAGGCAGCACCACCGCAGTGGGTGCGGACATCGAGGCGATCGAAGCGGTCTGCGCTGACGAGCAGCAGAGCAGTGACGACGGGCAGGTGACGCTACCGAGGCACGAGATCGAAGGACTTCTCGAGCGACTCGTCGACCAGTCGCTTGTCACGATCCACATCACCAGCAGCGCCGTTCGATACTCCCTGTTGGAGAGTCTGCGGCTGTTCGCGGGGGACCGGCTCACGCAACGCGGTCCCGATGAACGCGTCCGCTTGGCCCGTCGACACCTGCACTACTACCGGGACACAGTTGCCGACGCCGCACACCATTGGTTCAGCCCGGCCGAGCGCGAGTTGCTGGACGGGATCAGGGCAGCGTGGCCCAACATCGTCACCGCGATCGAGAACAGCACCACCACGCCTGGCGAGGCCCTCGTGGGTTTGGAGATCTGCCGCGATCTGATTCGGGTGCGGGAGCCCTTCCTGCAGGGTTCGATCCGCGAGGTCTCGCGCTGGACCGACCGGTGTCTGAAAGCGAGCCAGAAGCTGACGCCGCAGCCCGCCGATGTCCAGCTCGAGGCCAAATCGGCCGTAGCGTGGATGCTCGTCCGGCAAGGCCAATCCGACGAGGCCACGAGCCTCTTTGAGGAATGCATCATCTCCTACGTACCGGATGGTACCGACTGGCGGCGCAATCCTGCGGCACTCGAGGACCTGTCCGCCGTCCTTGATTTGGTGTTGGGGACGCGGATGTTCATGGCTGACCAGGATCCCTTGGCTGTCGCCGTGCTGCTGCGGGCACGTCGAAAATTCCTCGACAGTGGCGACTACGGTGCCGCCGTCCTGGCCGGTATGTTCGCCGGTTTGGCTGCGGCTCTGCTTGACGAGACCGGCGACCGCGCCATCGAGATCTCCTGTGACACGGTGGAGCGTGCCCGCCAGTCAGGAGCGAAGTGGGTGACATCCTGGGCTTTGCTGGCGTGGGCCGTGACACTGACCAAACATGGCGATCCCATCGAAGCGGCGGAGGTCCTGCGCGGCACGCTCAGGGACCAAATGGACATCGGCGATCAGTGGGGTGCGGCATGGTCGATCGAACTGCGGTGCTGGGCCCTGGCGGCGATCATCGACGGCGGCACCGCTGATCCTGTGCTTGTCGCCACTGAAATCGCCCACCTCGCGGGAGGTGTCAAGACTCTGCGGTCCAACTTGGGTGTCGACATCGGCGCCATGGGTACATTCGCGGTCGCATGCCACGACGCGATCAAGACCGCGCGTGGAGTACTCGGCGACGTCGTCTTCATCGCCCAAATGAACCGCGGTGAGCGGGACCTGCGTCCGTTCAGCGACGACGTGCATCGGCTTGCATTGGGCGACCTGATCCTCGACCCCTCACCCGCACTGAGTGAGACCGCCACCGATCCGGCGCTGGGGCCCTGGGGTAGTTTGAGCCGGGCAGAGAAGGACGTCGCAGTTCTGATCGCGGCAGGTCACAGCAATCCCAAAATTGCCGACCTCCGTGGCACAACCCACAAGACTGTCGAAAAGCAAGTTCAGGCGATACTCAACAAGCTGGGCATTTCGTCGCGGGGGCACGTCCACGAATACATTCCGGCGGGCCACAAGCCGCGTCCAGATGGGCACCACAGTGCCCGGCCTCGTAAATAGCGGCATCGCGGCCGTCGTCGTCGGGGCGACTCATCTTTGGCAGCCCAACTGGGAAGACGGTCCATGCCCACCACGGGGATCGGGGCAGGGCGCGTGAGCCAGTGACGGGTGGCTAGACAGGTGAATTCCGGCACCGATTACAGACCATTTCGGACACCGTTCTGCCACGCGGCGGGACGCGATGTGCAGACGAATCTCGACACCGCCGAGCCCAAGAGCGCCGTCGGGGCATTCGCCCCGACGGTCCTGACCTCCTGGTCCGGCTCCTGCGCGAATCGGCTGAGGGTGATGTCGGAATTCGTCTGTACCGACTCGCCCGGATCCCGGCCAATGCCGAGATTCCTCGGTAGTTGGTGTCGCAGATGGCCTGTAGAGCCGGACGGGAAAGTCTTCTTAGTGCGGGTCTTGTGATCGGCAGGGTGGACATGCAGTAGCGCACGCGAGCGTGTGATGGCGCGGTCACTGAACGTACTTGGTTTCAACTCTGGGCGCCTGCGCGTAGTGCAATGCAATTCGGGTGGCGTTCCGTAGTCGAGGTAGCCGGTGCGGGCACCGGTGGTGCACGGGGGAGTTACGACGGGCTCGCCGACTGTACTCGGTCAGCGATGCGTGCTGCCGTTTCAGCGGCTCATGTGACGTGACACGCGGACGGCCCATCAATGCCGGGCATTCTCGCCTTCACCACCACGAAACGGACACGACGCACCGTGCCGGAATTCGCCCGGCGATCCTCAATACGCACCCCCACGTCCACCCATGCGCGTCTGACCGCGCGGGCATCGAGCTGTGCTGCCCGACTGCCTGCTCGACGAATTTTCGGTGCCTTCGCTGGTCCGGCGGTGGATCAAACCGCCAGGTACAGGAATAAATTCGTGACGGATGGGTGAGTAATGAATGGGTGGTTTTCTGGGGGATGCGTGGGGGTTCCCCCATTTCAAATTTATCCAGACTATGTGACAGTCGTGTCGTCAACACAAAGCAGCCTCTACCAGGAGAAACGCGCGAGCATCGACGAAATAAAGACTTTTCATTTCGACCATCAGATGAAATCCGATCCCGGTTTGCCGATCACATGTTCACCGGGAGTCCGGCATGGCGCAAAGGAATTCCATGTCTCTGTCACGATCCGTTACTTCGTGCGATGCGACGCTCATCGTGGGCGCTGGCCCCACCGGACTGATCATCGGCATCGAATTATTGTCCCAAGGGTTGCCGTGCCGTCTCGTCGACAAGCGGTTGCGCCCCGCCGACAACTCGCGCGCGTTCACCGTCCAGCCTCGATCTGCGGAGTTACTCAACCTGCGCAACCTTCTGGCACCTTTCCTCGACGTCGGGAAGAAGCACCGGGGTATGGCGATTTTCTTCCGCGGCGTGGAGACCGCCGAGTACATCGACTTCACCGAGCTCGACACCCCGAACCCGTACATCCTCATCGTCGAGCAGCAAGACACCGAGGCGATACTGCGGGAAGCGTTCGAACGGCTCGGCGGCACGATCGAGTGGGGCACCGAGCTGGAGTCCATCACGACTGACCCTGACGGCCGGATCACCGCCGTCCTGCACCATCAGAACGCTCGGCGCAGCGGCCGGGAAGTGACCACCCCGGGATGGGTGGTCGGGTGTGACGGAGTGAACAGCACCGTCCGCACTCTGAGCGGATTCGGCTTCGATGGCATCTCCTATACAGGGACACGGTTCCGGATGATGGACGTGTACATGCGCAATCCGCCCCAAGGGTGCAGCGAATGGATCGAATACCGGGTCGACCCCGAAGAGATGCTGCTCATCACCGAGCTGCCGTCGGCCTACCGCGGGCTGATCAGCGATAAGCGTGACGCTCCCCGGGCCAACGCCCACCCCGATCCCATCGCCACCCGTGCGGCGTTCCAACGCGTTGTTAGCTCCTGGCTGCCCGATACAGTCCTCGGCGAGCTGAAGTGGTGCACCGAGTTCGACATCATGGCCCGCAGGGCGAACGCTTTCCGCCGCGGACGGGCCCTGCTTGTCGGCGATTCGGCGCACGTCTATCCCCCGACCGGTGGCGTGGGGATGAACACCTGTATTCAAGCTGCGTTCAACCTGGGCTGGAAGCTGGCCGCCGTCTTGGGCGGCCGCGCCCCGGAATCGCTGTTGGACACCTACGAGGCCGAACGGCTCCCGATCGCTGACCAGGTGGGTGAGGCCACGGACATGTTGCGTGCCATCATGTTCCACGGTCACAGTATCGAGGCTCGCCTCAGAATCATGCGGGAGCCGGACTTCCATTCCAAGGCCGCCGAGCTGATTGCGGGACTGGGCTTTCACTACCGTGACGTCATCGCTCAGCCCGGTCTGACACCGCTTGCCGGTCTCACCGCCGGGGACCGCGCCCCCAATACCCCCATCACCTCGACAAGGGGCGTGCACGATTTGCTGGCCCACCCCGACTACACCCTGATGGTGCTACAGGCCCGCCCACACTCCACAGTGGCCGACGATGTCGCCAAAGCCGTTGCGCCCTTCCACGATCTGATGCGAACCGAAGTGATCGCACCACCCGAAGCGGGGGCGAATGCTCCGGCCGGTGCTCACGTCGCCGACAATCCCGGGATTTTCGACCGCTACGGCCACCACGACAAGGACACGCTGGTTCTGACCCGGCCGGACGGGCACATCGGTTTCCGGTGTGGAGCGGACGAGCTGGCCACAGCAATCGCGACGTTCAAGGATGCGGTGTTGACGTGATCTCCCAAACCCGCCATCACGCCGTTTCTTCTGGCGCATTGCTGCTCGCCGACGACGTCGGCACAGGCCGTATGCCCACCGAATGCGGTCTCATTGACACCTGTGCCGCCGCGCCGATGCGGTCCACGTGTGAACGGGGACCGTGGCCGTTGAGCGCGCTGGCGACACAGCATCCGCACCCCATCGTCGTCGGACTGCTGCGCCCAGACCTGCGCGCAACCGGGAATCGCGCGGCCGCGCAGGCGGTCGTCGACGCGGAAGAGATGGAGATCCGCGCGATCGCCCTCCAGTACCAGTGGCGAATGGCCGCTGTTCTGGGGCCGGTGGGTCTACAGCCGAAGACCGACACGATCACCGATCCGATCGAACACCTACTGAACCAGGTGCACCACCACCGCGCCGACGCCGTGGTGGTGCCCCACCACCGGTACCTGACCGATCTGCAGGGGCGCAACTGCCTGGAGGCTGTGGGCCGGGCGTGCGCCGTCGCCACGACCTCGCCAGAGGAATTGTGGCCCTGCACGGCCGGTGTCGCAGCGGTCCCAGCGAGGGCGTTGCCATGATCACGATATGCGGCCGCTCGACATCGCGGCACCGTCTCTGTAATCGGCGTGCCGGAGGGTGGTGATCGCGATGTCAGGATGGGACTCGGTGTGGACGGTCGTTGTGGTTATCGCGGTAATAGGCCCTCTGCTGGGCCTGTTCGTCGTGCTCGCTGGCGTTGCACCGACCACGACAGCTGTACCCCGGTCGAGCAGATCTATCGGATCGATAGCCGCCACCTGTCAATCTGTCCTGCCGATGATCTTGAGCCACAGCGCCCCGGATCGGGCATTCACGCTCCCGGAGGCACAGCGTGAATGCCGCCTGCACCGGTCATGCCGCCGCGACGAGTGCGCTCGGAAAGCAGCTGCGTATCGAGTAATGGTGGCGGCCAAAACGGTCCAGCCCGCACGAGAGGCGTGGCTGTGATATCCCGACTCACGCATCGCACGAGATCACCTGAAGCGCGTGGCCGCGCAGCTCGATTCCCGCATGTCGCTAGGAAGCAGTCCCGGCGACTGGCCGGGCTACACGCCAAACACCTTGCGGTATGGGTCAGCTTTGGGATTGCAGGGCCTTGTAGTGCGGCCACGACGGTATCGATAGCAGCGGGCACTGGTCCTGGGCACGGCAGCTGTAGATACCTACACCCGGTGGTCCGGGGCTGTGCCTTTGGTGCTGGCTTGGTGCTGTTTGTGCTCGCCACGGTCGTCGCGGTAGCAGCGTCGGCTCGCCGGGCTTTGGCGTGTTTGGAGGTGGTGTGCTGGGACTGTTTCGTTGCTACGACTCGCCGGAGCAACTGTGGCCGCGAATACAGCAGCCAGCCCATTCGGACAGTCCCGGGTAGTGCTGACCTGAGTTCGAGAATTGGCCATTCGAAGTATCGGTCGGGCCGCGGCCGAAACTGGGGTTCGAAATTCAGCTCAAGTCTGTTCGACCCGTGATCTGCTCGGCCTGGTGCGTGCGGTGAGCTGTGCGGGCTACTGCTTCATCCTCGGACCAGATGACCGCAATCGAATTAGTCGTATCCACTCTGTGGTGCTCGGGGGAGCAATCAATTGCGTAGCGTTGGACGAGGACCGGGTCCGTCTGCCATCGACGTCTCCATCGGTGAGCGGGAAAGTGAATATCTGGACTGCAGGCATTGGGCGGGGGCTTGGCGTGACCGCCCAACAGGTTCGGAGAGCAAACTCAAAGCTGAAGATGGTCTTTCGTCGCCCAGGCGAGCCCATGACGCTGCAGTGGAACCTGGGTGCGCCAGGCACGCTCGCCACCCCCCAGTGTGCCCGCGAGAAGTCCTGTCACACAGTATTTTTGGCCGGGGCCCGGCAACCGTGGGTGGCGGCGCTCGCCGATCAGGCAGTCTGCCGCATCCGATGGTGAGTTTGCCTGGACCGGGGTTGTGGAAAGTTGACGAAATCTGTGATTGGTTCGGCGAGCAGACCGGCTTGCAGATAGACGTTGCTGCATGGCGAACGACGATGGGTTCGCGACCAAAAAGCGCGGCATTGCTGTTACTCGAGGATCGCCTCGTGGTTCGATACGACGGGCGGCGGTCACTTCGGCATCAGATCCAGCAGACGATGCACGAATTCGGTCATGTCCTCTGTGATCACTTGGGAGGCAGGAGGTTCCAGAGCAGCCCAGGTCTGTTTGCGACGAGTCTGGACGCGGCAGCGCTCGCTGCTGCTATGCAGCGAGATTCCCTTGACTCTGAGTCCGAGATCCAGGCGGAGACGATCGGCACCCAGCTTGCGCTCATGACCTGCGAGGTCGCGCGGTTGTCGCCAGGAGGTTCGCACGGTGCTGAGAGGCGTTCGCGAATCTTGGAGCCGCTGTGGACGGCACTGACGGCGGTCGTGCCGGAGGTTCGGCTGGGTAACTCTGGGCACCTACGATCGGCGATCGTTGTAGAACACAGGATGCGTGTCGAAATCGAGGACGCGATCGTGGCGCTGGCCCCGATCCTCAACTTATCCGGTCATGCAAACGACGAGGCAGCATGGGCTCGCGCAGTTGCAGAGGCGGTTGATCGCGCAGAGTCCGGGGCCGCGGCAGATGCCGTCAGTCCGGCATGGCCGACAGATGAGCGCGCTGTGCTCGCCATCGCGAAGGCCTGGACCCGACTCGATATGGGTAGTTCTCCTTAGGACCTTCAAGATCAGTCGATGTGCTTCGGTGGGCTACGCCGTGTTGCGCACCGAAGCCGTTTCCTGGGATGTGGGTTCCTTGAGTACTTCGAGGATCTGTTCGAGGGTGTCCAGGTCATATGAGCTGAATGCCCTGCCTGCGATATGCAGCCCACGATCACGTAGCAGGATGAATATTTGGATGAAGAGGTCGATCTGATTGACCTCGGGACCTTCATCGTTTGTCAGATAGATGGGGTCTACGCCGAACTCAGCGGAAAGTCCCTCGGCGATTTCGACAGGCAAGTTCGTGAGCTGTCCAGAGCGAGCCTCGCTGAGCATCGCACCCCGGACCGCTGTGCCGATTCGCCGGGACACCGTCCGGGCGACATCATCGGTGGTGCGTTCGGGTTGGCCGTAGTCGTGCCTAAGCTGGAACAGTCGGTTCAGCTTGATCTCGAGTGTCAGCATCATCTTCCCTGCGTGCGGTTTGCGAATTGTTCGGCGTAGCGTGCCTGATCTTCTGGAGGTATGTGCTCGGGCCGTCCGAGTAGCCATCGGAGGTAGGCCGATTCATCGCGGTCTTGTTCGTCGTCGGCGATCGGCGGTCGTACTTGTACGGCTAGGAGGGTCGCGATGAACTCGCCATCATCGTGACCGGCCGCGCGGCGGCCTTCGACCTGCGAGACGACGAATGCGCGCAGTAAGCGATCGGTACTACGACCGATCGCCTGCCGCAGCTCCCTCAACTCGGGGTCATCGCTGGATTGCGCCATCTTCTCGAGTCGCTGGTCGGCCTCTACCAGCTCGATGAGGGCTTTGAGGGGGAGCTCAGCGCGAAAGTCGGTCGTAGGCACGCGCGGCGGTGGTGCGGGGACCGGGTCATCGGCGTTGACGGGCAGCTGTTTGAAGTTGTAGAGGTTCAAAACCGAGCCCGGCACATAGCGGTAGGCCTTATCGAGTCGTCTGCAAGTGTCTCCGCGCCCGGGTGCCTTCTTCCCAGCCTCGATGTCGTGCATGGTCTGTCGCGACACCTTGCCGAGACGGGCAGCTTCGACCACCGTGAGTCCAAGGTGTTCTCGTCGCTGCCTCAGGATCTGCCCGTACTTCTTGAGCTCATCGGGCGAAAGCAACACCTGACGCGAGCCATCCGCATCACCCGATGATGAGACAGCATCCGCGGATGTCTCCTCGGCCGCGCTCTTCTCCCCACGCGTATCCATTTGTCCACCTTAGCAGTCATGTCGAATCATCTCAGGGCATATGAGTCGTCTCGCGCTGTCCTCTAGTGACTTGAAATGTCCAATATTGCTTGCATTTGAAGTCATCTCCACGTAGCGTCCTTCATGTCAACACGGACTGAGGGACCTGGAGGGAGGGGAACCAATGGACATCTTGAACGGACTGAGCGCGGGATCGGGCATCCTGGCGAACGGCGCTTATGTGCTCAACACGCTGGCCAACTTGGCCGGATTCGTCCTGTCGCTGATCCCGTAGCTTCACCACGGTTTGCGACAGGCATGTGACCGGCCTTTGCGGCGTATAACTTCCCCCACGAAATGCGCCGCAAGGGCCGTGTCCTTCTCGCACGTGCTTACCGCGCAAGGACTTCCGCCGTGTTCTCGGCGGTATTCAGAATCAATTGGCTCGCCGATCTGGGGTATCTCTCGGCGGTGTATTTCCGTGCATGCGATACGGCGAGCCGCTGTTCTGCATTCGTAGGGGATCTTGGACTTTCTGAAAGCCCCTTCTGCACAACATGTTTCGCCGAGTCTGTCGACATCGTCGCTGGCGATAGCTGTATGCGGCAGTCGCAACAGGTGACGGTTGTGCGCACCCACACAGTGAGGACGACCGTTGCTGCGCTCTATCGCCACGAACGAACATCTTGGAATCCACAGCAGATCTGTCGGGATATGCCCCGCGGACGACGAATCGATGCACCTACTGTCAGCTCGCAGTGACCGATTCGGTGCTGTCAACGAAATAGACAGCATAGTAGAAGGTTTCGGCGCCATCATATCCGATCACGGCGAATGTGGCTGCCTGTTCCTGGCCGGAACCTCGCATCAAGGTCTTGTGGCGGAAGTGGAAGCCAAATGAGCAAACTCCGCGATCGTGGCAAGCGGGTTTGTGCGGGGAAGCCGTCGACCTCCAGAGTCGGACCAGGACGAGCTGTGGCCACTGTCTTGACATTGACTGCGACGGCGATCCTGACCACGACCTCCGCTGCCGGCAGTGCCTACGCGGTGCCGATCGCAGCTTGCCCGGCCCTTTATGTCATTGGCATCCAGGGCACTGGCCAATCGTCACCGACCGCGGACCCCTTGGCCGATAGCGGTGTGCTCGGCACGCTGATGGCTCCGGTTCTGGCTGCGGCGCCTGGGCTGGTGCAGCGCAGCTACATCAGCTATCGGGCTGGGTTTGGCGGGATCGTGCCCGGTGGTGGGCCAGATCCTTATGCGGCGTCGGTGCGCGATGCACGCAACCAGCTCGACGCCGCGGCCGCGCAGGTTGTCGCGGAGTGTCCAGGTAGTTTGATCGCTGGAGTTGCCTATTCCCAAGGCGCACAGGCGATGTCGGCGTTCGCACAGGATGTCGGCGCGGGAGTTGGGCCCGTGCCGCCGGAGAAGATCGCTGCGATCGCGATGTACTCCAATCCGACTCGGCTCGAGGGCAGCCCAACCTTCCCGGGTCGGCCAGGACAAGCCGTGCCCGACCCGGCACCGGGTACGAACGGCGATGCCGTGTCGCGGATACAGATCATCAGCGGACCGGCCAGTGGTAGCGGGATTGCCAGCACAGGCGTCGGGTACGGCATGCTCGCAGGCCGCGTCATCGACATCTGTGTCGACGGTGATCTGGCGTGCTCGGCGCCGGATAATGCCGCGCTGCTGCGGATCGGCGCCGAGATCGCAGCCCAAGCCAACTTGAATGACCCGATCAGCGCAATCGCATCGATCAGTGCGCTGTTGTCCGACGCTCTGGGCGATGCTTGGACCACCATTGTCCTCAACGACTTCCAAGTCGGCGGCGGCAACGTCGACTACATTCCGCAGCAATCTCTTTCGACGCGTTTGATCGATGCAGCTGACCCACGAACAGCGGCACCATCACCACAAGACGCCGACACCGCAGCGGCCCGGTGGAGTGAGGTCACTGCCGCCGTCGCGAGCAACCCCCTGATCTTGCTGCCCAGACTGGTTGGGCAACTTGGGGCCGCGTGGGCACAGTTACTGGCCGACAATGCCGCCCTGGCGAATCCGCTCGTTTGGCTACATTTCGCGGACACCGTCGCACGCCACAACGGTTACGCCGCGAGGGGGCAACTGGCTTCCGGTGCCGCGTGGCTCACCGCCGTCGCCTACGACATCGGGAGCCGATCATGACCGCGGCGTCGGTGTCGGCTAATGCCCTTGGCCCGACGGTGGCGGCTGATTCGCTGCGCCATAGCATCACAGAAGCTGAAGCGTCATGGGAATGACCAACGCCGACCGCCGTCCCACTGGTCTGGTGATAAGCCGGGCGGTGCTGGTACTCGGTTGCGGTGCATCGTTTTTGAGCTTTCTGGATGCCGCCATCGTCAACATGACCTTCGCGCCGATAGCTTCGGCGTTTCCCGGCGTCGCTCCTGCGACGCTGACGTGGGTGGTCAGCGGTTATGCGATCACCTTCGCCGGACTGTTGGCCGCTGCCGGTCATCTGGCGGACACCATGGGACATCGGCGAGTGATGTTGGCAGGGCTGGGCGCGTTCACAGCGGCATCGCTGCTGTGCGCGGTTGCGCCGACGGCCGGTTGGCTCATCGCTGCGCGCTTCGCACAAGGCGGGGCGGGTGCGTTGCTGTTGCCGTCAGCGCTCGGTGCGATGCTGACCGCTGCTGGACCGGCGAAGGCAAGTCGAGTGATCGGCGCGTGGTCCGCCTCCGGGGCGTTGGCGGGAACTGCTGGTCCCGCGATCGGGGCGCTGCTCGTCGACGTTTGGGGATGGCGAAGCATATTCGCGCTCAACATTCCTTTCGGTGTCGCCCTGTTCGCACTGGGGGCTTATGTCCTGCCCGCCACAACGAGGCGAGACCGAGGTCTGCCCGATGTGACGGGCGCGGTCATTCTGTCGGCTGGAATCGCCGCCCTCGTCGCAGCCATTACTGAAGGCCACCGTTGGGGCTACACCAGCCCGCTTACCCTTGCGGTGGGCGCCACAGGAATCGTGGCCTCGCTCTGGGTAGTGCGACGCAGCCACCACCCACAGCCTGCCCTAGCGGTGAGCTTGTGGCGCTCACGGTGTTTCGCGCTGAACACCGTGGCCTCCGTGGCGCTCGGGTTCGCGTTGTTCGCCTACCTGCTGGCAATCCCGATGTTCTTCGTCAGCGTATGGCACCTGAGTTTGCTGCAGAGCGCGGCCTGCGTCGGTGTCGGTGGAGCGGCCGCCATGGCGGCGGCCGTGGTGGGCCGTGCCGCGACTGCGGTGACGGCGCGATGGTACTGCGCTGGCGGGTTTGTGGTGGTAACTGCCGCGTTCGTGGTGATAGCCAGCGCCCTTGGCCCGCACCGTAGTTGGGGGCTGTGGGTCGTGGTGGCGATCGCACAAGGCGGCGGAGCCAGTGTGGTGATCATCGGGCTGTCGGTGATCACCGCGGCCACGGTGCCCGTGAGTCACTCGTCGGCGGGGATGGGACTGATGTTGGCTGCGCGCCAGAGCGGCGGTGCCCTGGGCGTAGCGGTCGTTTCGGCGATTCTCGTGCCAGGCCGGGACGTCCTCAGCTCCGTCCACGAACTTTTCGGGCTGCTCGCCGCCGTGACTGCTGCCGCGGCACTCCTGTCGACAACGCTGATAGCTCGCCGTGGTGGCACCGATGTCGCCGCGGTCGGGCAGTCGACCTCCTCACCGGCACCGTCGAGCTCTGAGAACACCAGCCGAAGGAGGCTCTGATGACCCGGAAACCTGTTGCTGTGGCCTCGCATGCCACCGATTTCCCCCCTGGCTCTCGATTGCCTGTTGTGATCCAGTCGCTGCTGTATGCGCGGCGGCGGGCGTGGTGGCTGCGACGGCTGATGAACCGGCACGGCGATGTGTTCGCGATCCGGGTACCGCCGTATGCCGACGAGTTGGTGGTCGTGTCGAAACCGGAGCACGTCCGAAAGGTCTTCGCAGCCACCTCGACCGAGGTCCACGGCGGTGAGGGCAATCATCTGATCTCCGGGCTCCTCGGATCCACCAGTGTCATGGTGGCCGACGAGACTGATCATGCGCGATTGCGTCGCCTGCTCATGCCCGCGTTCAACGGTGCGGCCCTTCGCTGCTACCGCGCCGCGATCCAGGAGATCGCCGAATCAGAACTCGACGCGTGGGCCGGACACGAGCGCGGACATGTAGCGGGCCTGGAGCGGATGAACGCATTTGCTCTGGAAACGATCCTGCGGGTCGTGTTCGGGTTGACCGATCCCGTTCGCCGAAGCCAGATCACACCGCTGATCGAGCGAGTCGTCACGATTCACCCGCTCGTATTGGCAGGGCTGAATTGGCCGCGGTTGCGCCGATTCGGTCCGTGGGCCAGCTATCAGCGCATCGAAGCCCAGATCAACGTTCTGCTCGATGAGGAGATAGCCGAACGCCGCGCCGATCCAGGGGTGGCAGAGCGCACCGACGTACTGTCGCGGCTCCTGGCTGTCGGCACCGGCGACGCGGCGACCGACGTGGCGTTGACGGACACCGAGATTCGCGATCAGCTCATCACTCTGCTGTTGGCTGGCCACGAGACGACCGCCAGCGCGCTGGCCTGGACCCTGCACGAACTGGCCGCTCACCCGGTCATCCAGGACAAAGCACGTCGCTCTGTCGCCGGGGGCGACGACAAGTACGTGGATGCGGTGTTCAAAGAAGGCCTGCGGCTGCACACCATTATCGGCGGCACCTATCGGCGACTGACGACCGACCTGCAAATCGGTGACTGGAGACTCCCCGCCGGGATCTACGTCACGACCAGTTCGCTGCTCACCCACCGTGACCCCGAAAACTACGACGACCCAACACTTTTTCGCCCGGAGCGTTTCCTCACCGGGCAAGTCCCTACGCACGCTTGGTACGCGTTCGGTGGAGGGGTGCGCCGCTGCCTCGGCGCGCAGTTCGCATTGCTCGAAGCTCACTGCGTGCTGCGCGAGGTGTTGAGCCGCTACACCCTGTCGCTGCCCGCTGGCGCGGCACCCGAACGCCACCACGTCCGCAATATCACCCACGTCCCCGCCCATGGATCACAGCTCGTGGTCACCGCTCACAGGAGAACGTCTTGACCAGCATCAGAATTCACATCCGGCCACTGAGCGTGCACTCCGAGGATGGTCTTCGGCTCGACGCGACCGAAGTGACAAGTCCAGCTCCCGCGGTGACTGTCATCTATATTCACGGTCTTCTCGCGGACAAGACCTTCTGGGAGCCGCTGATCGAGGCCCTGACGCCGTTGACCGGGCACTGGGCGTCACACATCGCCTTCGACGCGCGCGGGCACGGTCGCTCTGACAGGCCGAATCGACGATCCGATGCCGACTTCGGGCGGCTCGCAGACGATTTGGCCTGCGTGATCGACCACGTCCCCGGCCAGATTGTGCTGGTCGCCCATTCCATCGGATGCTTCACCGTCCTGGAATACGTTGGCCGCCATCGGCAGCAGGCGTCGCGGATCGTTCACATCGTGCTGTTCGGGGCATCCGGTGAAGAACCATGGTGGCCAGCGTTGCGGACGTTCCGACCCGCCTCCGCCACGTTGCGGTGGATGCGCCGTCGCGGCCCACTGGACGCGGTCAACGCGGCCGGACACCGCGTTCTGGCAGCGCGACTCCGCAGCCTCGCCACCCACGCCAAACCCGGTCGAGCCCAACTGATTCCGAGCACCGAGCCAGTCGATCCGCGAGTCACCGCTGACATCTGCACCGCGGTCACGAAATTCCGGCTGGCCACACCGATAGTGGATGGACTGAACGAAATTCGGGTGCAGCTGATAACGGCCGAGTACGACAAGGTGGTCCCTGCGGCACAAACTCAGTATCTGGCCACCCGGATATCTGGCGCAGTCCTGTATCACCTCGAGGACGCGGGTCATTCCATGCCGCTGTCGGATCCCGACCGCGCGGCCGCGGCAATCGTGTCGTCCATCGCTCGGTACAAACCCTTGAACGCACCTTCGCCTGCGCTGACATCCGCCGTCGAAGTCGCTGCTGACATAGGCAGCGATGCTACGTCTGCGGGCGGACAGCGATGAGCCACGACAATATTGCAGTCATTGTGGCGGCCACGTTGGCAGTCGTGGTGGTGGTCATGTCAGTGATTGCGGTGCGTGGCCCGCGCCGCCTGGACGTAGTCGACGTTGCACACTCAGCGGCGCACCCCGGTTCGGGCGGCTCGAAGGGTGCTGTCTGCGCGTTCTCGGCGACGATGATGCAGAGGCGATGAGCATGGCGATCCAGTTCGTCATTCCCGCCGCGATTTCCACGCTGGTTGTCATCGGCAACGTGGGCGTAGCAGTACACGGTCATCGACCCCGCCGACTGGGTGCACCTGTCCGCCGTAGCGGCCGATTCTGTGCGTCGACATCGCACAGCGGTAGGCGCAGATGAATGCCTCGAGGCCCCAAGCCCAGCACACCGCAATATCGGATCGAACTG
Source organism: Nocardia sp. CA-107356 (assembly GCF_050946365.1). Classification (NCBI taxonomy): domain Bacteria; kingdom Bacillati; phylum Actinomycetota; class Actinomycetes; order Mycobacteriales; family Nocardiaceae; genus Nocardia; species Nocardia sp. CA-107356. Next base: position 4,550,081 of record NZ_CP191992.1, read on the forward strand.
ATCGCGACGAATCCGGCGACGGTCCAGGCACTGCCAATCCGTGGGTATTGGTCGCGACATTGGCGGATCGGAGGACCTGGTGGGTCGTCGCCGAGGGCGCGCAGCCCAGACGATGGACACGCCTGAGCAGGACTCGAATTGCCAGCAGCAGCAGTATGAATCAGCATCTTGTGCCGATGATCGGGCAGGCGATCAGTAGCGGCGAACCTCAGATCCGTTCGTGCAACCTGTCCTCCGGTGTGCGGATGCAGATCATCGCGGTTCCCGTGGTCGGACCGAACAATGAGGTATTCGCAGTCCACGTGTGGGGCGGACCCCGGTTCCAGCCTGTTCCGCCCCGGCCCAGTGTCGGAACGCTGATGTGCCGGAGCCAGAAAGGTTTCACGACGGCGGATTCAACATTCGAGGATCTGATCGACGCCGACGCCATCAAGACGCCAGCACGGGCATTGCCGGAGCTGATGCGGCACTTCGAAGGTACCGATGACACAGCCGGCCTGATGAGGCTGTTCGACGAAACACCCGAGGGGCCAACACTGTGGTGCGCAACGGTGGTGACAACCGGCGTCGCAACGAATACGCGCAGAAACCTTTTCATCGCTGCCGCAAGTGTCCCCAACGGGCATGGACGGACAATCCGCGCCATCGCTTATGCCATCAGCAATGAGCACGACGCCCCGTCGCCAACACTGTGCGCGAAATTGGTGAGCACCCTCCCGATCCAATCCCGTCACGCGGTCGGGATCACCGATCTCACAACGGGCTTGGTGCACCAGTGGATCAAAACCGGTCCGCCCCCACTGGACCGCTGGATGTGCGAGATCCCCGAGACACATCCCGATGATGTCGCCGAAGTGGCCCACACCCGCGCCCGGCTACTGGCAGGCGTCGAACAGGCCGACATCCGATTTCGCCTCCGCTTCGACACATCGTCCTGGGTGAGCGTTCATGCCCACCTCGCCGTGCTCACGCGCGGAATCTCGCCTCAAGCCTGCCTCGACGTTCGCCTGGCCACCCGAGCAGCAAAAGGTACTGATTCCCGACGACCTACCGACCTCAACTCACATAGCCGACCGATATCGGAGGTAGCACCCCGCCCATCGCGTCGCGCGCGATCCCGGTCGCTGCAGACCGGAGGACCCCGCTCGATCGAATGAGCGAGCTATTTCTCCCGCGCGGTCCACCACCGCGGGTGACGGACGACGTCACCGACCTCCCTCAATTCCCACAGATCAGCCACCACACGACGTTTGGAGACTCATGACCACCCACGCCACCCGCGGCGGCAAATCTTATTGGCGCTCAGTACATTCCAGCCGAACAAGGCGGCCAACGAGTATCGCATTGAGCCGGTGCATCGCTGGCGATGACCAGAAACAGCGTGCGTGGGTCCGCGCGCTGCTGCAAACCCTGGACGATCGCCCGGTCCCCGGACGAACTCACAGTGACGAAATCCGCCGCGGTTACGAGCTGCTCCGTGAGCTTGTCGCCGGACTCGGCGGGTCCTCACGCGCAATAGCCCAGGATTTCGGGCTGCTGTGCGCGATATATGACGGTGCAGCGGTCCATGCGCCGAGGCTGCTGCCATTTTTGAACCACTTCAATCTCGGTATCGGGACCATCGACAGACTCGGCACCGACGAGCCCTATCAGCTCAGCTGCCTGGATGAACTGGACGACGTGCGCGCGGTCGGAGGATTGGCGGCCACCGAACTCGGCTACGGCACCAACCTTCTCGGGCTCGGGACCATCGCAGTCTGGCACCGCGACGCACGGAAGATCACGCTACACACCCCCAGCGCCGAGGCGATCAAGATGTGGCCGAACGTCGGGTTGGCGGGGGTCGCGAAAACGTTCGTCCTGCTTGCCCGTCTCATCGCTGATGGCCGCGACGAAGGTGTCTGGCCCTTTGTGGTGCGCCTGCGGACTGGCGATCGCGTCGCTGACGCTGTCGAAATCGTGTCGTTGCCACCGACAACTCTCGGCCCGCCCATGGACCACGCCGCCTTCTGCTTCGATGCAATGGTCCTGCCAGAACATGCCCTCCTCAGTGGGCCCTCGGCCGGATTCGACGAGCACGGCGAATTCCGTTGCGACCTCAGCCATCATGAGCGTTTTCACCTCAGCTCCGCAGCCCTGCGATCGGGGCGGGTGTTGTTCGCAGGCGCCGCGCTGGCCAGCGCGCGCGCCGGGTGGGCGATTACATGCCGTTACGCCAATGAGCGGCCCACCTCTGGTGAGATCCTGTTGGCCGACCGCGACGGTGCACAAGAGTCTCTGGTGTCTTGCGCAGCGAGCCTGTACGCGCTCACAGCGCTAACGAACCTTGCTCGGGCACGTCACGAAGCACGGGATCCGAGTGCAGCGATTCTGGACATGCTCATCAAACCGGCCGCGTCGGAAACCGCTCACACTGTTCTCGAGACCTGCGTCGAAGTATGTGGAGCACAGGGGATTTCGGGAGCCAACCTCATCGGGGACTATCTTCTGCGGGTCACCGGCATCGGGATCGCCGAAGGCGCTAATCCTGCACTCAAGGCTGCCACCGGCCGCGCACTATCGCGCATGGACACATCTGATCTGTACGTCGAGCCGCGGGGCGAACAGTTGCCATGGTGGCACAGCATGCTCCACGAACGTGAGCAGACGATCACGGCCGAAGCCCGAGACAGGGCCCGGACAGGGGCGAGTTCTTTTCGCCCCGATTCCTCAGCAACCGAGGTCTATGTCGCGACTATGGAGCGAATGGCCGCGGATGCCCTCTCGGCACGCGCTGTTGCCGTGAAGGATCCCGAAGCGGTCGCAATAGCTGATGATCTGGTAGCGGTCTACTGCCTGGAGCGAATCAATGCCCATGCGACCTGGTTCACCGCACGCGGCCAGCTTTCCAAGGAACGTGCCCTAGACATGGAATACGCACTGTCGACCCGGTATTCAACCCTTACCCAGCATCTGTCAGATCTGGTCGACGCTGCCGATGTCCCCGGGTTACCAGCCGCCATCGATGCCAACAGCTACATCACCGGGTGGCTCGACATCCTCAACTGGCGGCACCGATTCCCCAACACCAAATGAAACCCGAACAGAACTCCGCGATGCGGCAACTCCCGATCTCCACTGCCGTCACCGTTCACACACGATCACAGTTCTGGAATATCGACAAATACTTCCCCGTGCAACGCAGTGCGCCGGACATTTGGACCGCGCCAGCCTCACCATGTTCGACGCGCAGTGCCGACAAAAGCGTCGGCTATGGCCGATATGACCGCGTTGCTGGCTGAATCCCCACTGCAGCGATCATTCTCGACTCAACACCGATATCGCTGACCGATGCCGGAAAGTTGAAGTCGCACACTGGCCGTAGCTGTGGCGCCAGTGCTCGCGGCTGGCGACGAGGCGATATCAGCGCGTGGCCATCAGTGATTGCGACAGGCGATCAGGAGACCTGAATACAGCGTGGACGCAGACAATTAGCGCTGCTGAATGGCAGGCAACATGAGTCCCGCTGTGAACGAAAAACTTCGGGCGTCGGCGCGCAGTGGCTCCAATCGGTCAGAGGCGGATGGCAGTCAACGACGCCCATATGGACGAGTGATACGGGGCGCAGAAACCATTGCGACAAAAGGAAACTCGGCATAGTATGGGCAGTGCGCCCTAATTTCGATGGGTTTCCCGGATCTCGCTGGTGGCGGGTCCGGATGTAGCGCCGACGAAGTCAGGCAACTTGCCGATCCATATCGTGGCCTAACCAATTTACGTGTCCCCGCAGTGTGGTTTTCGCAGGGAGCGACTCCGGTAGTCCACGACCACCGCATCGGTGATGACTCGATCGGATAGTGCTGAAACCTGTTGAAGATCAACGCTGTTCATCGAAATGAGGCCATCGGAGATATGAACGAGGTCGGACACAATCCACCACTGCCGAAAGAAACGGCGCATCACGCGCCGAGCGCATCCGAGTCGGCAGCCTGGACACGAGTCGAGCTGTATCTGCGGGCCGCGTCGGTCGCGAGCCTGTCGGAAGATGAGTTCGTTCGGCGAGTGCGCCGATCCGGGATCCCTGTGTGGCCCATCGGAATCGGAAGCGATGGGATGCCGAGCACGTATGTGGCGCAGGTCGCGGGCGGGTCGGGTCTTCGGCGCTCCGATACTGAAATTCGCACCGACCTGTCTTTGAGGGCGCTGCGTGGCCAGTGGGAACCCGGACGCCTTTCGCGCCGCCACGCTATCAGCGAATGGCACGGTGTGCGCCGTCCATCTGCGTTCGACCGGGACCGAATCCTGCTGTCGCATCCGGCGATGTGGTCACGAATGTTCGCCGATGCCGGGCAATTCAATGACCAGCTTCGCTCACGGCCAGCCTGGACGGGGGACGATCTGGCGTGGGCCGCTGCCCGGTTGGCTGGAGTGTTCGCCGTGTGGTCGATCCGCGTCGGAGACCGGGCGGGTGCACCGTTCACGGCGGCCACTCTCGAGTTGGCGCGTTGCGCGCAACACCTCCCACCTGAGGACGACGCTGTGGCCCCACGCCGGCGCCGAGCTCGACCGAACCTCGGTCGAGTGGCATTCGGCCTGGCCCAACTCGACCGCGCCACGAGCGATCCATCAGACAAATCGCTGCTGCTGCTGGTGCGGCTGGTCGGCGGGCTGCTGGAGATCGCGAAGGCTCACCGGCCACATGATCTGGCCCGCGCGCTATCGCTGGCACGAGTCGGGACGTCGTTGGATGGCGTCTGTGAGCAGCTACGGGTCGCAGCTCATCGCCGCGAAAACGATCGCCGAATGCGTGGCGATTGATGTCGGCGACATGGCTTCCGATCCGTTCACACCGCTGCGACGGCCCTAGCTCGGAGCAGCGTTATCCCCGGCTCGGCCTCGACCGAGCACGAGTAGGGCTCGGTGATCGGGGGCGCCGTCCGAAGACGGGACCGTGCACACGGCAATCGCCCACCGGTACAAGCGAACTCGCGTGGGCCCACCAGATCAAGCGAATGAGGACTCGATGAATATCCGACAGCGCCCTTTGCTGGCGTTCGCAGCGCTGCCTGTAGTGGCCGCCTTGATCGCTGGACCGGCCCGTGCCGAGCAGCCAGGCCTGGAGAGCCCGGGCCAGGGCCAACCTGGCCTGAGTACGGCCCCGACACCACCTGCGCCCAAGGACACACCGACTGTTGTCGATCTGATTCCGAACCCGCCGCGGCCTCAACCCGTGCAGCAGACCCAGCCGCAGCACCTCGTGCAGCCGCCTGCCACGCCTGCGGTAGAGGACGAACCAGACGAAGAGGACGCCCCCGGCGACCAGCAACCCGCGCAGCCCGCCGAACCGGAACCACCCCAGCGCACGCTGCGCGTGGGCACCGAAGAGTTCCCCGTACCTGATTGGGTTCCTCCGGAAGCCCAGGCTGTTGGCCAGGATCTGGCAGACAAAGCCGAATGGTGGGCGGCGGCAGGATTCGACGCTCTCGGCTTGTCGACCGAGGAGTCCGACCGCAAGGCGGCAGCGACGATGGTCGGTGGAGCGGCAGGGTGGGCTGTTGGCGCGAACGCTGGCGGCTTTGTCGGCGGTGTGGCGGGCTGCTTTGCGGGGATGGCGATCGGCGGTGTCGCAGGCGGTGTCATCGGCGGTGCGGTCTCGGGGGGAGTCGCAGCTCCACTGGGTGCGTTTGTCGGCGGGCTCGGAGGATGCATCGCCGGAGCCGCTGTCGTCGGAGTCCCATTGACGGTCGCCGCAGGAGTGGCGGGCGCGGCCGTCGGTGCCGCAGCGGGCGCAGCACTGGGAACCGGTACCACCACACCGGCCGAAGACGACATACCGCCCGGGCAAGACACAGCCCCTGGGCAGGACACAGCGGTAGCAGATGCAGCAGGAGACGACGAACAAGCCGTCGACGTGCCAGCTGCCGCTGGTGAGGAATGCTCGTGATCGGCGCTGCCGTGCGGACAGTGGCTGCCATGGTGGCAGCCACTACCGCAGTGCTCTTTCTTGCGCCTTCGGCGAAAGGCGAACCTGCACAACAGGACTGCCCGCAACTCATGGCGATCGGCATTCAAGGCCCTGGCCAGGCAGCCGATGACACCGGCCCGAGGACCGACTCCGGGTTGTTGGGCGAGATCTTTCGCCCGTTGGTCACCACCGAGGACGGGGCGTTCGAACGTGTCTACGTGCGGTTTCATGCAGAGGTGAACGCCGTCACGGCCGAGGGTGGCCCAACTCCCTACGAGCACAGCGTGGAGCGAGCGGTAGCCGCAGTGCGCCAGACGGCCTCGGATTTCCTGGCCCGCTGCCCCCAAAGCCGCATCGCGGTCGCCGGCTCCGCCCACGCCGCACAGGTGGCATCAGTATTCGCCCAGCAGGTCGGGCGCGGCGGCAGCGGGATCGCGCCGGACCGGATCGCGGCTGTGGCGATGTTCGGTGACCCCACCCGAAGCGCGAACACCCCGACATTGCCCGGCGCCACGGGCCAAACCCGCCCCGATGTCGCGCCGGGCACCGTCGGGCAGGCCGTCACAGGGTTGGCGGCGCTGTCACAACAGCCCGCAACGGGTGGTGGCATCAGCCCCACCCGCACCACCAGCACCGGATTCGGCAGCCTCACCCGCCGCGTGGCCAGCTTCTGCGTTTCAGGTGACTTGGCCTGTGACGCACCCGAGAACGCCCCGATTCTCAAGGTTGTTTCCAATATCGTCGGCGCGGCAGGCGACGCGGGTGGTGATCCGCTGCGGGCGTTGGCATCGGTAACCCAAGCGTTGGCGTTCACCGCGATCAAAACCGTGACGAATGTCGTCAACAACGACGTGCAGGGAAATTCGCTCGCCTCACTGTCGTTGGCGCCGAACACATCGCTGTCGCAGCGGGTCGCCGAGGCCAGCGACCCGCGCACCCCGCTCGACATCAACAACGTACTGAAGGCGGTGCTCAAGGTCGGCACCATCGCGATCAACGCGGTCGTGACCGTCGCCAAAGCGGTTGTCACACCGGCGAACATCGCCGAAATCGCCGCTGCGGGACTATCGAATCCCGGCGCTGGTTTGGCAGTACTCGGACAGAAACTTCTGGGCGCGTTACCTCAACTGATTCCGCCGTCGACCGGCACACGACTGGTGGGGCAAGCATTCCAAGCGGTGGTGTCCAACGTGACCGATAACGCGGCACTGATCGACACCACCAACTGGGTGAAATTCAGCGACACGATCGACCGGCAAGGCGCATATCTGAACACCCCGATCACCGAGACCGGCCAAGCACCAGCGAAATACACCACCGACTGGTTCACCGCGATCATCACCGACCTCTCCGCCTCCCCGGCGACCCGGTCGAGTCCAAGCGCCCCGTCACCCACCACAGCACGCGCACCGGCCAGCACCGCGCCAACGACCTCACCAACACCACAGCCGACCGCAGCGCCATCACCCGGTGTGAGCGCCGCAGTGCCACCGGCGACAGCGGGATAACACCCGCCGACATCGCACCACGCCAGATGAGAGGAGACCAGTTGATCGACAACAGCCACCACAAGCCCGGCGCTCACAACATCGACCGTCCCTCCGCGGAATGGGACGACAGCGCCTGGACAGAACTGACCGGATTCGGTTCCCTCGCACCGGAACTCGCCGCCGAACCCCAGTCTTCCGAGAGCAGCTACGCAGCCTGGCTGTCAGCCGAACATCACGACGACCAGGACAGCGGTCGCGACATCATCGACACCGCCGCCGCGCACGCGATGGACGAGAGCACCGGATACGCCGTCTGGTTGCCGCGAACAGAGGACCCTGACCCCGCCACTGTAGTCGACGCACTCGACATCGACGACCACCCAGCAGCACCAAAGGTCCGCGAAGCGTTGCGCCCCACACGGTTTCGCGGCCGAGTGGGGATTGCACTTGTGTCCACCCTGGCCTCGGCCACCGTCATATCACTGGGAGCCTGGGTGCTGTCGACGACATCGATCACACGCTCCGATCAGGACAGCGCCCCACAACCAGCAACAGCCACGGCAAGTGTGGCAGGGGGCATGAGCACATCTGCCGCGCAATGGTGCGAGATCCTTGACAGCCCTGAACGCGTCAGTGGCAACGGAGCGGGTTCCCGTGACTCCGGTCCGCAGGTGATCCTGGCACTCGAACACACCTACTACGTCGAGCGGACCGCAGCGGCGATTCGGGTACTGCTGGCACCTGAGGGTCGATTCGGCACCGACGAGGAAATTCAGGCCGGGATCGATGCGGTACCCACCGGCACCACCCACTGCGTGAATATCACCGCGGCGGGCACCGATCGCTGGTCGGTATCAATCACCGAACGACGCCCGCTCGGCTCGACAGTCGTTCACCACCAACTGATTTCGACAACTCAACGCGACGATCGCAACGTGGTCGCCGCGGTCGAACCCACATGAGGACCGGGTGATGACCACCATGACCCGAACCACTCAACGTCTGGAAACTGCGACCGGAGCCGATACACATCGCAGTCGGAAACCAACACCGCGTGCGGTGGTCGCACCACCACCGCGACAACGCGCACCGGTCTGGGATCGCCCGGTTTTGTTGCGCCGCACCGCGATCAGCGACGGACGCCCACCACTGATGTGGCTGTTGGGTGCTCACGGTGGAGCAGGCACCAGCAGCTTGGAGCGGGCGCTAGCACCTGCGGCGGACTGCGCACGACGCTGGCCCGCACCGATCGGCGCCGAGTCCCCCTACGTGGTTGTGGTGGCGCGGGAAACAGCGGTCGGACTGGCCGCGGCCGATGCGCTGCTGCGCCAACATCACGCCGGACTGGCCGGCGACAGCATCGTCGTGGGACTGGTCACCGTCGCGGCGCGTCCAGGGCGCATGCCCAGCCAGATCCGCCGCGACCGCGATCTGTACAGCGGACTGGTCGAGCACATGTGGCATGTGGGGTGGCACGAAGCGTGGATGTTGACCACCCACACCGACTTGCCCGTCTGGACACCTGGCGATGCACCCAACACCAAAACCCGCGGCGACGAACTGGCGGCCGCGCCGCGCGACGTGCACAACCTCGGCCAGGACTTGGTCGCAGTGATCACCGCCCTGCACAACACCCACAGCACAACGATCGGAGAACCGTTATGAGCTGGCTGCTGTCGCCCCTCGCCGAGCACGCCGGCGCAGTGCTCTCCCAAGTCGTCAACTACCAACCCGAGGCACCGCCGGGCAGCCAAGGGCTGGAGAAATTGGTGCGATATCTGATGTGGTTCGTCCTGCTGTCCGGGGTGAGCGCCATGATCTTCGCCGGCGGCAAGTTCGCGTGGGAGAAATGGCAAGCCGGGATGATCGAATCCCCCAAGATGATCGTCGGCGCGTTGATCGGCGGCATCGTCGCCACCAGCGCCGGAACGATCATGAACGGCGTGCTGGGCCAGTAGCCCAGCAAAGATTCATGATCGAGACGGTCTTGGCGTACAAGCACCTACCTCCCGACGTCACCACCGAGCTATCGCAACTGTTCCAGTGGACGCTGTGGTTGGTCGAGACCGGCCTCATCGCCCGCCTGGCCTGGGTCGGCGGACGGGCCGGATGGGAGCACTTCCGTCCACCCCCGGGCCCACCGGCCGCCCCAGGAGACACCGCACGCGTGCTGCTGTCCTGGATCTTCGCGACCGTCGCCTGGCCGATCGCGGCGTCGCTGCTGATGGATCTCCTCCTGTGATCCGCGCGCTCACGAAAGACACCCAGAATGAACCTCTCCCGCTCCATCCCCAAACTCCCCGGCGTGGCAGCGATAGCCGTCATCCTGGCCGCATTGATGCTCGGATCGAGCACAGGATGCGCCTCCGACGACCGCACTGACACAGCTCCGCCCCCAAGGCAACCGGATCTTTCGGCGACGCCCTCGGGCATCCACTGGCAGGACTTCTACGGTGTCGGTCTACCCGTCGGCGCGGATGGCCCCCGCAACTACACCAGCACCGCCGCGACAGGGTTCACCCAGAATCCGCAGGGCGCGGCACTGGCCGCCATCGTCCACACAATCCGCATGTCGCTGGCACCCGACGACGCGTGGGCCGCCGTCGCGAAATCCGAAATCCTCAGCGGGCCAGGAAAGGACGAATGGGTGATCTCGCGAGGTCTGCTGTCGATCCGCTCGCCCGCCGACCCGACCCAGGCTCCGCGAGTTCGCGGATACACGATCACCGACTACACACCGGCCGCAGCCCACGTCGATGTCTACACCAGCTTCCCTGACACATCGGTCGCCATCAACACCGCGACAGTGGTGTGGGCAGGCGGGGACTGGTGGCTTGCCCTGCCGGACCCGGACTCCACGCAACCCCGTGTCCGATCAGCGGAGTCGATCACCGCAGTCGTGAAACTCGAGCCGCCACAATGACTCCAGAGAAAACAACGCCCACCGACTCGGGTCAGCGGACCAACGTGTGGACGATCGGCGCAGCAACGCTGCTCGTAGCGATCATGATCGCCGGTTCTATCGCCTTCGCGATCAAGCGCACCACCAACGGTCACCAACCCACGATCTCACCCCCCAGCGCGACATCGGCGGCACCACCGATGCCTCCAGTCAGCAGCACAGGGGAGGGCTTCGATGTTCCCGAGACCGATCTTTTCGGGCGCCGTATCGATATTCCGCGTAATCCAGACGGAGCGCTGCGGGCGCAGACTGTCCCCCCGAAACACGCTGGTGACCCCGATTGGCTGAGCGCTGCGCCAGCAGGTTTGCGTGAGCAGGGCGGCTGGCAGCGGGTCCATGGCGCTGTCGTGCCGTTCTCGACCTCGGATGGCCCGACCCGCATCCACGACGGTGTCGCCGACGGGTACGCTCACACCCCGCAGGGAGCGGCACTGGCTGCGGCGATGAGCCTCTACCAGGTCGCGGCCCGCCCCGGTGACCGCGCGGTCAGCGCCGCGCGCCTCGTACTGAGTCCCGCCGATCAAGCCACCCTCGATTCCGGCATCAACTCTGGGAGACTTCCGCACCAGCAACCAGCGTCCCTCACCCGAACCCTCATCGCCTACGACGCCTTTCGCATCGACACCTTCGCCGACGACCTCGCCGTGGTGCGCTTGGCTGTGCGCGGCGAACAATCCGCGCAGGCCCGCTCCTGGGTGACCGCGAAAATCCCGATGGTCTGGTATCAGGGCGATTGGCGATTGCGCGGCAACGGAAACCAACTACCCACCGAGACCGTCTACGACCTCACCGGGTGGACCCAATGGTCATAACCTACTTACGCCGGATCACCGTGCTGCTGATCGTGACGGCCGGACTCGCTGTCACCACCGCGACCGCCGCGTTGGCTCAGCCTAGTGTGGGGCCGACGACGACCAGCCCCGGCCCGACCGAGTCCGGCACATCCACGACCTACGGGTTCGATCAGGTCTGCAACGACATCCACGACATGTTGTCCCAACTCCCCGCAGGAGTCGGCAATTTCCTCGGCGACGGCGCCTCAGCGGTATGCAAAGCAGGCAACGCCGCATCCCATCCCGGCAGCGCGATCGAGGCCACCAAATCGAAACTGTGGGATTCGACCTTCGGCAAGGTCACTGAGATCCTGCTCAGCGGACTCGGCGACGCCCTCACAATGAGCACGAGCTGGGCCTGGATCCCCAACGACCGCATTCTCAGCAGCCCCGGCGATCAGGCCGATCCCACCCAAACACTGTGGGGGCGCATCGACTCCTACACCCGGCAACTGCAAACGTGGCTGCTCGCGTTCTCGATTGTGATCTCGGCGGTGCGAATCGGCATCGCCCGCGCGCACCTGGCCGCCGAGCACGCCGACGAGGCGTTCAAGATGCTCGCCCGCAGCACGCTGTCCACCTGGGTCGCCGGGACAGCGATCCTGACCTCGGCACGGATGACTGACAGCCTGTCGAGCTGGATCATCAACGACGCCACCAACGGCAACGCGCGTGGAGCGGCCGAATTACTCGCCCGCACCGATCGGTTCGGTGTCTACGGGCCCGGCCTGGTGTTCCTGGTCGCGATCGTCGGGATCCTCGGTGCGTTGGCGATGACGGTGCTGACGATCATCCGCCAAGCGCTGCTCGTGGTCGCGGTCGGCATCTTCCCGCTCACCGCCGCAGCGTCGGGCAGCGGCAAGCAGGCATACCAGCGCCTCGGTGCCTGGATCATCGCGTTCCTGCTGTTCAAACCCGTCGCCGCCTTGGTGTACATGATCGCGTTCGTCACCGCCGATCAAGTGAATACCGATGTCGCACAAAACGAAGCCGGCAAACTCGACTCGGCGCAACGCGGCCTGATCGGGATCGTGCTGCTGTGCAGCGTGGCGTTCGTGTTGCCCGCGCTGGTGCGGCTGGTTTCGCCCGCGCTCTCAGCGGTCGGCTCCGGTGGCAGCGGCGCCGTCGCGACCGGAGCCGCAGTCGGTGCCGCCGCGGCCCTGTTCACCGGAGGCAAAGCACTGCTGGCCCGCGGCGCTGCGTCCGGCGGCGCGGGAACCGCAGGGTTCGTCTCGACCGGCGGACAAGGCCCGACGCCACCGCGAGGCGGCGGCACCGGAAGCGGCGGAACGGGCGGTACAGGCGGGCGTCCGCAACTGCCGCCGTCACCTTCGGCGGGCCCCAAAGGCGCCGCGCACCCCCTGCAACCCGCGGCGACATCCTCCGGATCGCGCACCGCCGCTCAGCGCGGCATCGGTGCCCAGGCAACCGGGACCCGGGCAGGGAAGGTGGTCGACCGAATCGGCAACGACGTCACAGGTGGACACGCGCAAACCACCGGAACAACTGCGAACCGCATGCCACCGGATCTGGGATCACACCACATTTCGCGGTGAGATCCGCACCAACACAACACATCTGGCACGAAAGGAAGCCGCCGCGATGAGCGCAGAGCACATCGAACGCACCTATAGCGCCGGATCACGGCCACGCGCGGAAGGCCTGTTCGGATTGTCGTGGCCGGCGATGGTCACCGCCGGTGCCGTCGTCATTGCCGCTGTTCTCACCCAAGCGATATTCGGATTGCTCCCTGCTGGAATCGTTCTCGCGGTGGGTGCCGCGGTCACCGCGCCCTTGGTAATCCAGATCGGCGGCCGCACCGGATACACACGCGCGGTGCTGCTATGGCAGTGGTTTCGCGGCGCGCGCCGCGGCGAGCACCTGTACCGCTCCGGCTCATTCTCGGTCATCCCCGGTGGCGCGACGACCCTGCCCGGGCTGCTGGCTCCCTCACGCCTGTATCAGGGCCACGCCGTCGACGGCCACACCTTCGGCATGATCCACCTGCCGAAATTCGACGAATACACCATCGTCTTGCGGGCGTGGCCCCAAGGCGCCGAAGCCGTCGATCAGCCACTGGTGGACCAATGGGTCGCCGCGTGGGGGACATTCCTGGCGTCACTGGGTGGCGCGCCCGATGTGAAAGCGATTGTGCCCGTGATCGACACGGTGCCCGAAACCGGAAACCGGTTGATGAGCGAAGTCTCGGCGATCACCCGCGAGGACGCCCCCGTGGTCGCGCGACAGGTCATGTGGGAGCTGGCGACTCAACTGGCCAGCCAACGGGTCCAGCTCGAACCACGCATCGCGATCACCTTCGAGGCCACCACCCCCGAGCGCCGCAAGATCCCCGCCGAACAAGCCCTCGAGATCGGCCGCCGACTACCCGGCATCCTCGTGGCGCTGGCCGAGGCCGGAGTTCGCGCGGAACCGATGACCGCCCAACAGATCATCGCGTTTGTGCGCCGCGCCTACGATCCCTCCGCGCAAGCCGACCTCGAAGCCGCCACCACCGACCCGAAAGGGCACGCAGTCACCTGGGCGATGGCCGGACCGCAGGACGAACAACAACGTTACGACAAGTTGCTGCATGCCGGTGCGGTGAGCGTGACCTGGGAAATGACCCAAGCACCGCCCGGGGTGATCACCGAACGCGTGCTGCAACGGCTCCTGGAACCGAATCCGGACCTGCCCCGCAAACGCATCGCGATCGTGTACCGCCCGCATTCAGCCTCCGAAGCGACCCACATCGTCGATGACGACTTCCGCAACGCACGCGTCGCTGAGCAGAACACCAAAGGCGGACTCGTATCAGCGACCGCCAGCATCCGAGTCGCCGTGGCAGAACAGGCACGCCAGGAACAGGCCCGCGGGCACGGACTGACCCGCTACGGAATTCTGATCACCCTCACCGCGCCCCGCGGCGCAGACCTCGCGCGCATCGAAGCGCTCGTCTCCGATCTGTCCACACAAGCACGGCTGACGATCCGCCGCTGCAACACCTACCAATCCGCGGCATTCGCCGGATCACTCGGGGTGGGAGTGATCCTGCCCGAACACGCCACCGTGCCCGAAATCTTCGAGAGCTGACCATGACCAAGCGCCGCCCCACCCCAAACCACTCCCGCCGCAAGCGCACTCGAGCACCGGACACGCTGCCCGGGGGGCCGCGAGTTCTCGCCCCCGACAAGCGCGCACAACTCGAATCGCGCCAGCGCCGCGGAGGATTGGGTGGCGCATGGGCATCGATGCTGATCTCGCGCGACGATCACCGCCGCCGCAACCGCGCCATGCTCGCCCACACAGCAGTCGACGACACATTCAACCGGCACCCCCTGCGATTGACCGACAACGGATACGCCGGACGCGGTGGCGGCCGAGCCTCCACAGTCGGGCGACCAGCCGAATGGCGCGGCACCACAGCCCAAGTCGTCGGACTGTGGCCGTGGTCGGTCGGAGCCGGAGCACCACTGGTCGGCACCCCAATGGGGCCTCACCTGCGCACTGGTGCGCCGGTGTGCTTCGACCCGATGAACTGGTTCAACCGAGGCGGCTTCATCACCGCCCCGAGCCTGTTCGTGCTGGGGCTCAACGGCTTCGGCAAATCATCACTCGTGCGCCGCATCGTGCTCGGCGGCATCGCACAAGGCATCACCCCATTGATCCTGGCCGATGTCAAACCCGACTACCGGCGGCTGGTGGAACTGGTCGGCGGCCAGGTCATCGACCTCGGCTACGGCTACGGCCACCTCAACCCCCTCGACCCCGGAGTGATGGGCCGAGTCCTGGCGCAACTGGAAGCCGCCGAAATGTATGAACGGGCGCAGACACTGGCCCAGGAGCTGCGCGCACGGCAGATCGCGCTGATCTGCGCGCTAGTGGAACTCGTACGCGGGCGCCGCGTCGCCGACTTCGAGGAAACGGTCATCGCCACCGCTCTGAGCACGCTGTACACACCGCGGAAAGACGGAGGGCGCGGATTCACCGCGCACGATCAGCCGATCCTCGATGACCTACTCGAGGTAATCGTGGCAGGCGGCGACGAACTGCGCCTCGACGCCGCCGCGGAGGACGCCCAACACTACGCGGCCGCGATCGTGCCTCTGCGCCAGTCACTGCGGGCGTTGACCAAAGGCCCGTTCGGTGCGGTGTTCAACGCACCCACCACGGTAGGAATCGACCTGGACTCCACCGCCGTGTGCATCGACGTCTCCCATATTCCCCACGGTGACAAGAAGCTCAAAGCTGCTGTGATGCTCGCCTGCTGGGGTGCTGGGTTCTCCGCGGTGGAGGCGCTGAACATGCTCGCCGACGCCGAACTCGCCCCACAACGCTATTTCCAGGTCGTCATGGACGAATTGTGGCAGGTGCTCGCCCTCGGCGACTTCATGGTCGAACGCGTCGACGAACTCACCCGGCTGCAGCGTGTCATCGCCACAGCGCTGATCATGATCAGCCACAGCATCAAAGACCTGCAATCACTGGGCACCGACGCCGCCATCAACCGTGCCCTCGGATTCCTCGAACGTGCCCGCGCCAAAGTGTTCGGCGCATTACCCGGCGAAGAGGTCAACCGGCTCCACGACATTGTCCCGTTCACCGCCGCCGAGCGAGCAATGGTCACCAGTTGGTCGGCGCCCCAAGCGTTGACCGGAGAGGCGATTCAACCTGGAGCCATTCGCCCTCTCCCACCGGGAACTGGCAAGTTCGTCCTCAAAATCGGAGAAGGCGGACAACCCGGAATCCCATTCCATCTCGAATTCAGCGACACAGAATTCTCAGAAGGCCTGCACGACACCAATGCCCGCTTCGCAGAATTCGATACTGCGGACGGTGTCGCATGAGAGCTATAGGTTCCCATGATTTTTGTCGGTAGTCCCATTCGCTTGTCGGTGATCTGTCGTTTACGACAACCGATGAGAATCCGGTCCGGGGTTTCTTAGCTCTCGTATTAGACGAAAGGAATTTTGATGTCGGCGACGACTGATGAAATGCTGCGGAAAGTCGGCGACCTCGCGGCGGCGAATTCGGTATGGAATTACTCGCATAGTGAAGAGAACGAATACAAGCGGCGTGAAGCCGAGGAACGGGCGCATTCGGCCGGAGTTTCCTGGCAACGTATCGACAGAGTTCGTGTGGTCGGTTTTTTAGACCAAGAATGGCTCGACGTTCGAAACTCCCCCCACCTCGAGGAATCGATTCGGGCGAGCCTTCTGGAAACAGCCAAGGCCGACGCGTGGCAGTTGCGCTACATGGTTGCGGTCGAGGTTCTCCGCAGTCGCCAACGCCGAGCAGACAACTCCACCACACAGTCGGCGCCCGATGCCAGGCAACAGCGTCGGAATATGGCCGGGCTCGCGGCGAACGTGGAGACTATCGCGGTCCTGATCGACATGACCGAGACCGAGCGAGCCACAGTCCGCGAGCATGCGATGGACGACTGGCCGCGAATGATGGCCGGCACCGCCGAGGTTATGGACACACCCGATGCCATAGAAGAGGTCTGGGACGACATGGGCGACCCATGGTTCCAACGCCGATCCGAACGTATCGCCGACACCCTGCACCACCCCATTCCCGAGCCGAGCTCACCCGTGCTGACGACGCCGGAAGAACTGATAGCGCGCGCACAGCAAGCCTTGGAGACAGAGCCGCCGCACGCGCAACTCGATCGAGCAGTTCATCCACGCGAAGTCGGCGATGTCGGCCTCTCGGCCCAGATCGTGGCAGCGATCCACCCCGCCACAACCCCGGAATGGGAACCGGGAGAGGTTCCCGACCCCGCCGCCGACGCACCCAACTCACAGGATCCCGGGCTCTCGCTATGACCACCCGCGTCGATGAAGCCCAGGCCACGCCGGATGCGCAAATACATCCGATCGCTCCCGCCACAAGAAAGCGACAAACCAATGAGAGGAAGACGGCGACAAACCGCTGGGAAACCCCATGGTTCGCGTGCGGAATGGCAGGCCGGCCGACAACTACCGCCGAAACCTACAAGAGCTGTAGGTTCTCATGACTGAGTTCGATTGTCTCAGCGCTAATTCGCCCAGTGTTCGCTTCCGAGCAATTGGTGAGATTGCAGGTCCGTGTCTCTGCCGTTGGGGCGTGCGCGGGCGGTGGTGGGTGTCGGCCGTACCTCATGAGATGGAACTCCTCTTCGGACGAATCACACCGAAAAGGTCCGCATTTCTGATGTCGCCGAGTCCGGCACGAGGACGGTGAATGTCGTGCTCAGTTTACAAAATCGCTTTCGCGTGGCAGTCGAGGTGGACGCTGCCGCTGTAGCGGTCAAGGCTGCGGCATTGGTCGGGCAGGAAAACGATGTTGCGTCCGCGCGATCGCGGCTTCGGCGTGCCGAACGAGCCATTGCGGCTCTTGACAGAGATGGCTCCGGCGACCTGAGTCCCGGGCAATCGATCCTGTGGGTCAACACGTTCGGCGCTAACTCTGACGAGCCGATCGGCATTTTGGAGGGCCGGATCGTCGCGGAGGCCGTGCCGCTGGGACTGCTTGCGGGCCCCCTCGAACGCCGATACCTCGCAACGATCGAGGGACCGAGGGGCTACAAAATGCAACATCTGGTCCGCGAGGACGACGTCATCGCAGTGTCGGATCACCCGCATACCCCGGATACACAGTTGGGGCAGAACAGCGGCGCGGCAATCGCAGATCTACTTCAAGCCACATTCGGGGATGAGGGTCCAGATTTCGGCACCGCCGATGCTGACGCCCCGCCGCCTCAACAGTCGGGACCGAGTCCTGACTACGGACTCGACCAATGAACCTGGACAGGTGGAAAGCGGCGGTGTCGTCGGAAGTTCCGCGGGAATTTCGGAGGCGTTTCAGGTTGCGGGACAAGGCAACGGAATCCGATCGGCAACCGAAGAAAGCGGAATTTCGGCGAGAAAGGTCCACGACAGAACGATGAGAAAGCCGCGCGAACCCACATGCCGAATCGCGGCGAAAAGTACGGCGAGAACCTACAAGCAGCAGCAGAGAGCTGGAGGAAGTGTAGTGATGACCGATCCGCAGCCTGCACCGACGACGGAGGAGCCAGAAGGCGAAATCGGCCAATTTCTGAAAAGCTCCGATCCGTCCGCAGTGTGCGATTACCCCGGGTTGCCGCACTTGAACGTGGAACGCATCGCAGACGAACTGCGTCGAAATAGCTTGTGCCACAACAGCTTACGCCTGGTGGTGTGTATATGACATCACATGAGGAAGTACCCGGCGCTGAGAGCGCAGCAGGCGCAGCCGCGGGGTTGCGGTGGTGGACTACCGAACCGCGCAACGGTGGCGCCACCCGTGACTACACAAACCCCCATCACTACTTCGATAAAGCCGCGTACTGGCGCGAACAGGTTATGCGCGCCGAACTCGCCCGAGTCTATGAATGCGGCAAGGCGCCCAGCACGCCGACACAGACGCCGAGATCGACCGGCTACTCGGCCGCGCCGCCGAGATCTCCACTCAGTGGCGCGGCCGTGACGATGCTCTGTGCCGCGCCTGGATATTCGCAGAAGGCGCGATCGCTGACTGGACGCGATCACCGGACACGATGCGACGACTCCTCGACGACGTCGAGTTCAATGCAGGAGTCAGCGGCGGCACCGGCCTGGCGCAGATCGACGTGCGCAGCCTGTATCAGGCCCGCGAACTGACCGGCAATGGAACGTGGGTGACTGTGTCCGCCCCGAGCCCTGATGCCGCTCGGCACACACCACTGGCACCTGTTCCCAAATTCGGTTCCCGCCGCGAGGCCGACGACGCGCTGGTAGATACAGCGGGCGACGAATCAAGCGCGACCGAATCATCCGATGTCGCAGAACTGCTCGACGCGGCCATGCCGTCCGGGATTGTGACTGGCCGGCAGTCTGACACCGCCGCCGACCCGCATCTGTCGCCGGATGGGCCGCCCGATACCGGTGCGGATCCCGGGTCGTGAACGCGGTCGGCATGGTCAGCACGTGTGCGCACCGTCGTGTTCGGGTGGCAACAATGCGGCCGAGGGCGCATCTACTGCCGACTCAGCGTGACGGCGACCGCGCTGTTTCCCGCGGGGATGGGGGGAGGGCGCGTGGTGGCTACACGGTCGAGGTCGCCTTGGGCAGTGAAATCTGGTGTCTGCCATCAGTGTTGGCTTCTCGGCTGGCCAGTGAAGTCGCGTTCGCGTGGTGGCGATCCGGTGAATACCGGTGCGCTGATCCGCGAGGGGTGCCGTGCCGGTCAGGGTGGCTGCCGTGAGACCGGTGAGCGTGTTGGCGATGCTGGTGCTGGTGTGCGTTGTAGCGACGAGCCTGGTCGTGCTGACGATGCTCGACGACGTGCAAACCAGCTGCGCGACGCCGTCTCCCGCTAGGGCAGGCGGTGCGAGGAAGGTGCGGCCGATGAAGTCCGGAACCTACGTTCTTGCTTCGGGATTCGGACCTCGCGGGGGTGGAGAGTTTCATCAGGGCTTGGACTGGGCGGCGTCGGCTGGAACACCGATCTACGCCGCCGCCGATGGCGTGGTGGTCGCCGCGGGGCCGGCGACCGGGTTCGGGGCGTGGATCGTGATCGACTCCAATATCGGCGGCGAGGCGATGTCCACGGTGTACGGGCACATGTTCGACACTTCCAGCGACATGCTGGTCGGTGTCAACGACCGCGTGCACGCCGGTCAGCAAATCGCAAGGGTCGGATACAACGGGAGCACCGACCCCCCGGGCCCGGACGGGGCACACCTGCACTTCGAAACCTGGACCGGCGGAGGGCGACTATCCGGCGGCACACCGATCGACCCCCAGACCTGGCTGGCTGACGCTGCAGAACCCGGCGGCGCCACGCCCCCCGCCCCCGACATCAGCACCGACGCGACAAAGAATCCGGACATCGCGGTGGCTGTACCCGGCCCCGAGACCCCTCTGGCGCCGGTACCGGCGGACAGGGGCTCCGAAGCCAACCTTCAAATCGACGCGATCCGGGTGATGCGCACCCTCGCTGTCCGATTCCCCGAGATCACCACGTTCGGCGGCTGGCGCGAATACGACAGCTTGCCCGACCATCCCTCCGGCCGGGCTGTGGACGTGATGATCCCCGACTACACCAGTGGCGAGGGAAAAGCGTTGGGAGACAGTGTCAGCGACTTCGTGCTCGCCAACGCCGATGCCCTGCATGTCGACTACATCATCTGGAGGCAGGTGTACCACCCGGCCCACGGCGAGCCACAACTGATGACGAACGCGGGCTGGGGAGACACCGCCAACCACATGGACCACGTCCATATCACCACCGCTGGCGGCGGCTACCCCGACAGCTCACCGATCACAGGCACGGCGCGCTCACCTGGCACCGCCCCAACCACAGGCGGATGCCCGAGCGTGCCGGTCGACGACGACCTCGCGCCCGGTGTGGTTCCACCCGAATACGAACCCTGGTACCGCAAAGCGGGATCGCTGTGCCCGCAGATCCCCGCGTCGATGCTGGCGGCGCAGGGCAAACAGGAATCCGGGTTCAACCCGCGTGCGGGCAGCGAAGCCGGTGCCCAAGGCATCGCACAGTTCTTACCCGGCACTGCGGCCGCTATCGATCCCGACGACGGGCAACCCTATGTCATCGACGCCGACGGCGACGGTGACGCCAGTGTGTGGGATCCACCTGACGCGATCATCGGGCAGGGCCGCTACATGTGCGCCATCGCCAAACACGTCGACACCTGGATCGCCGAGGGCAAGGTCCACGCCCCCGCTGGGCCCGCCGAACTATATCTGGCCGCCTACAACGCTGGCGAAGGCGCGGTCCTGTCCTCTGGTGGATTTCCTTCCGGCGCCAGCGACTACCAAGTCCAGACCCGACCGTATGTCGACAACATCCTGGCCATGACACCCCAATTCGCGAAGACGCTGAGCTGACTACAACCAAGGAACCAATATGCCCACCATCACAACCCGACGATTCACCGGGTGCGCCGTAGCCCCACAACCGCGACCAGCCCCAGCCGATTCCGCCGCGACCACGCAACACACTTCGACCTACTGCGGCGCTCTCCGGCGACGCACCTGCCCGGCCGGTCCCCGCGCCGACGACGCGCGCGAGCAAGCCAGGCATCCAGAAACAGCAGCATCCCGAGAAATGAATCGACCGAAAACCGTTGTGTTGGAGACTAATTCGATCTTATCGGCAACCAGGCGGCCACACAGCCGACCGCGTGCACCGCTATTGGGGTCAGATCCGCTCACGGACTGTGATGGTGAACCACGATGACCAGCACAAGGACTCGGCTCGGCGTCGTCGGAATTGTTCTCGCAGTGCTGATCGTGGCGACCGTGTTGATCGACCGGCACCGCGACGAGGCCACCGACCGACACCCCCCGGTCGGCGATGCCGAACTACATGTGCACGGTCCGGTCCCGGACGACGCCGATCCGCAGACCGTGGTCGCCCACGCCCTGACAACCATCTTCGGGTGGCGGCCGGTGTCGGACCCAGCCGCCGGTGCGGCGCTCACACGGGCACGACCGTGGCTGACCGACGGACTCGCCCGCGATGCCGACAGCCCACCCGCAACCGGTATCCGTGAACTGCCGCAGTGGTCCGGGTGGCGCGCTTCTCGTGACGTGATCACTGCCGCGACCCACATCGAGCAGACAGCCCCAGCAACCGACCAACAGTGCAATGTCAGCGCGACCATCACCCAAACCGTCGTGCATCTCGACGGCAGCACAACGGTATTCCGCGTGCTACGCGCGGTGGCCATGGTCCGGCGAACCGAGAACGGATGGCGGTTGGCGTCCTATCGCCTCGTCACATGAAAGTGACCGTGCCTTACGGAGATTCAGTCCACCAACGCGGCTGCGCAGGAAACATCGTGCGATTGCCGTTTAAGCGGAGAAGGAGTACCTCGACGATGACCAGCGAACTATCCGGCGGCCGTGTGGCGATGGCGGGAAACCCGCATCCAGGGTTGGAGCCGCCGACTTTGGGGCGATACCTGCTGCAGATCCGTGAGCTGAAAGGGTTGTCGCGGGAAAAGGCGTGCGCGCATATACCGCTGAGCGCCGCTTATCTCGGCCAGATCGAGTCCGGCGTTCGTGTGCCGAGGCCAGAGGCACTGAAGTTCCTCGCGATCGGGTACGAGCTGTCCTCGGCACAGTTCAAACACCTGCGCAACCTCCGCGAACCTTCCCTCGACCTCGTGGGGCACGAACAGATGCGGGCCCGTCTACGTGCGACTCCTGCCGTGCTGGAGCGGCTCGACGACCTCGCCAGAGCACACATGTTGGCGGGGTATTTCGACCCGTTGTGGCATGTGCTGGTGGCGAATCACTGGTTATACGAGCTATTTCCGGACCTCGATCGAGCAGGCAACCTGGTGGTGTGGCATTTCCTGCCCGTCGCCAAGGACATCCTGCTCGAGTGGGAGCGCGAAGCGCATGTGATGGTACAGATGCTCAAAGCGGCTGTGGGCCACCACCGGAAATCAGCTTTGGCGCAGCAGTTGTTGACGCGGCTGGGCCGCAACGAGGATTTCTACCGATTATGGACGACCAGCACCGAGATCGCTTACGGCCGCCACGCCACCGAGCACCTGCACCTGCGCATGGGGGAGAACCGACTGAGCTCGATCAGCATCGAAACCAGCACCATCGACGACGGCAACACCTACTACCGCATGTTCCTGGGCGTGTGCAAACCCACGAGCGCAACGGGTCGCAGACCACGATAGGCCGGCAACTCCGCACCGGTGTGCAGATGAGCTGCGAATCCGGCCCGCTGCGGAGGGCGCAGCAACCGATCGGGCCGCGCTTTGGAAGCCATAGTGTATCGGCCGAGACGCCCTCAGAGGGGGTCGGTATCGCTGTGCTGGAACGTTCCTCGTCGTACAGTTCGCCGATCCCATCGGCTTCATACCGAGTCTTCAGCCGAGCGACGGCCACCCTCACACGGCGTCGCTTGGGCAGTTGACGCGAACGACTGCCGGTGACTGTCTGGCCACCATAGACTGGGGCACAATTTCACGACTGCCCGCCGGCGGCCGTCCACCACGGATGCGAACGAGGCTAGATGAGTGAGATTGTCTTCCACATTCCAGGCACGCAGTCCTACATCCGCTCAGATGGTTCGTGGAGTCCGCCAGTCGACGGTCCTGGAAATGTCGCCGAGCTCACCAGCGAGGTCGCGAACGGCCTCGCCGCTACATATGCGGGAAGAGTCCTGGAAACACTGACATTGCGCAGTGCGGGTGGTGCAGGCGACCCCTCGATTCCAGGCCTCGAGACGCTGAAAAACTCGGTGGACTTGGTCGAGATGCCATTCAAGGCCGTAGATATCGCCGACAAACTCATCACATGGATGAACAGCGGTGGTGCTGGTGCGGATCCCATCGCGGCAGCACTCGGGCGCATCGACACTGCACTGAATCGGATCGAGGATCTTCAGCTCGCCACATGGAAGACCGCTCGCGGCGACAACCTCGCCTTTCTCAGGGCCCATTCCTCGACCGCCCTCAAGACTGCCGCAGCCTATCTCGAAGCGGGTCGCCCCCGCGGCGACAGCGTGTGGGCAGCCAAGATCGCGCTGGCCGAGCGCGATTCGGCGCTCGCCGTGGACACCTTCGCATCGAATATTGATAGCGGATACTGGCTCCGGCCGCAGAGTTTGAAGGCCATTTCCTGGGCTGGCGACCCGAATGAATGGATGGCATGGATCCCGGACAGGGCACCGGCGACTGTGGAGGGCTTGGTGTGGGATCACCGCTGGGCACTGCCTGCTGCCACCTACGCTATCGCCGTCCGAATGGCCGTGTTGAAGGCATTCGATTCCGGTACCGAAAGCGATGCCCGTCAACGCTGTGAGGAGGCCAAAAGTCACCAGGCATTCCTCAGCGACGTGTGGAGCAGAATGTATGCCGGTGTCCGGCGCTCCACGCTGAAACCTGAGCAGTACCCGCGCTTCTCCCAAGGGGAGCTGCCCGCAGCGGCGGTCGACCTCAACGGGGGCTATTTCATCAGTGCGCGGATACAGATGGGACTCTCTCCGTCGCAACAAGGGCTACCCGCCGAGGTGGTTCCATCCGGATTCAGTACCGACTTCACCTTCGATGCGCTCAAAGCGAATGCTGAACTACTGAATAACTACTGGTTCGGGCTTGTCTGCCAGAGAATCGGATTGGACGAGATACTGGTCTTGGCATCACGTATGCAAGATGAGTGCGCAGAACCCGTGACACCGATCCACGACTTGGTGCACGAGGCTGGGGAACTGATCCACCACATCGATCCCGGAAAGCTCAAGCTCGCCGCGGTCGCGCGAGAACTTCACCGGCTGGCCGGGGCCGGGGTCAGGGACGGCCAGGCAGGCCCGTCCAGGGTGCTCGATATCTTCCGGGCACTGAGCGCTGACGACGCCGAATCGCGCGACCTTTCTGTCAAGTTTGTCTCTGATCTTGCGCAGCTCGGGAACCGGATGGGTAGGCCTGCTCGCTGACTCGGTCGGCCAGTCGGGGGTGAGATTGGTCGAAGTTCAGCGTTTCAAGGCCCACTTGGTCGGCGAGGCGATCGCCGCCATCAAGCCATCGCACTTGCCGCGTGCGAATTAACTCCCATTGGGCTCAGCCTGACCGATTTCGCGCACGGTGTACGTTCGCGGTGCGCCGACAGCTTCCAGACTGGCCGGGGTCGGTTCAGGTCGCCCAAGCCGCTAGTTGAACGACAACCGCAGTGACCGACTGCCCCCCGCGAACTCGCGGTAGTACGCTGGGAACCTCTCGCGCCGAGAAGATCAAGGGGAGGCTCCGGCATGTCGAATGCGGCCCAACTACGCAATTGCCCATCATGGTGTGAACGCCACCACGACCCAGACGAACCCGACGGTGGACACTTTCACTTCGCGAAGGACGAAACCATGCGCGTGGCCGACCGCGCCAATCCCAGGCGTGTGGTCCTCGCACGTTCTGATCACCCGGCAGGAGAACAGCTCACCACCATCGTCGTGGACATGGGGGACGGCGGCCACGAGATGACCGTCAGCGACGCCGCCCAGTTCGCAAGTCTGGTGCTCGCTCAGGTCGCCCGCGCCATCGGCAATTAAGCCACCTCGTGCCGGAATTGGTTGCGTTCGGCACATCAACATGGCAAACCGGTGCGACCATGGATGTGTTGCGCAATCGATGTCTGGAACTGGCGAAGGCGTAGTAGCGGCCGGCCGCCAGTTAGAAGTTCCGCCCTGTGGGATGGTCCAGCCTTCGGCGGGCCTCGGCACAACGCGCCGCTACTGCAACAAGCTCGCGTCAGGCTTCGCCGACGCCGGGAGCCGGAACGTGAGGCTATGCCCACGTGGCCGACAACAACCCACACAAACACCAGGCGGCCGGTTATACGGCCGTTGGGTTGGTGCCCGGCCGCCGCCACCAGGAAGGCATGACCATGGGCAACGGAAGCAGTACTCCGATGGACCGAGAAGCAGCCGACCTTCTATAGCCGTCCTCCCGTTGTGGTTCGATGACTCGATCATCGAAGGAGAGTGGCACTGTTGGGTGCTGGGTGTTGGACTGTGCATCAGCTTGACCTGGAGCGTTCTTGGGATGGTCTCCCTGATGCGGTGGCGGACAGGAAGTCTGAACTGATCCCCTGGATACAGGAGTTGGGGATTCGTCATGGTCAGCGATTTATGTTGGCCCCCAGCGGATTTCCTGATCTACGAGTGAACGCGTTTCTGGGATCTCCTAAGATGCGGGTTCTGGCCGAGACGACGAACCGTGATTACGCGCACTCGCTGGCGTTGTGGCTGAACTTCCTCGAGACCCGGCATCGCCGGTGGTGGGATGCGACGGAGGATGACGCGGAGGAGTTCGAGTTCTGGCGGTTGACCGATCCTGCCAACGATTCGACAGTGGGTACCTCGACGTTCTCCAAAGACGTTGCGGCATGCAAGAAGTTCTACAAGTGGGCTGCTGGCCGCGATCGCGACGTCATCGATGTTTTCGCTGAGGTGAAGTTCCCCAGCGCGACGCGCGAAGCCGATGTCAAGTGGCTGGATCCGGCCGCGATCGGCCGCTGGCGGGATCTGGGTCTGCGGGGCAGGAACCTCGACGGTCGGCGTGATATGTCGTGGCGAGGTCGAAACGAGCAGCGAGATGCCGCGTTCGTCGATGGCCTCTACGGTACGGGTCTGCGGTTGAGCGAATGGGCGAGTGTGGTGGTACCGGAGCTGCCGCGGCTGGAGGCCGGCCGTAGCTTCTTCACCTGCGTACTCGCGGACAGCTGCGGCAAAGGTGGCTACGGGCACCGGTATTGGATTCCGCGTCGCCCCTTGAGCGGAGTCTGGTCGTATGTCGAAGGCGCCCGGGCTCGCGCGGCGCGCCAGGCCCAGGCCGACGGCCGCTACGCGGAGCTGCCTGGGGTACGGATCGTGAACGTCCATCGTTCCGGCCGCTCGGTGGTGATTCCGGGCAGTGATGGTGGCAGTGTGAGCCGCTCCTGGAATCTGATCCGGCCAGCACTGCGGCGCAAGCTGTTTCGTGAGACGTCGGCGGGGTTGGAGCCGGTGTGGTTGTGGTTGAACGAGGACGGGATGCCGCGAGATCCGCACGGCTGGCACCACACCTTCGAGGTCTCGAATCGCCGAATTGCGGATCTGGGGCTGGCGAACTTCACCTGCACCGCCCACATGCACCGGCATTCCCACGCGTTGAAGTGGTTCTCGATCGGCAAGCTCGTCTACGCCGTGCGGCTGGGGCATCTGAGCCAGGAGGAGGTGAAAGACTTCCGCGTCCAGTTCGGCGACACCTGGGGCCTGGTGCAGACGATGCTTGGTCATCGCCGAGTGGAGACCACGAAAAACGTTTACTTGGCACCGTTTCGGAATCTGGAGGTGGAGGTGCTGCTGGCCCACGCCGACGGATTCCCGGTGGGGCAGTTCATGGCACAGGCATTCGCTGAGCACCCGCAGGTTATCAGCGACCCGCTGGGATCGGCCCGGTGAGCCGCCGCGGACGCCACGCCACGATGCCGGATTGAGGGACCGCGACGGCGCGAGGGCTTTTCGGTGAGGGGTTGGTCGTCCGGTGTTTCGCTCAGGACGGTAGCGGGCAACGAGTTCTCGATTTCGCGGGCCTGCCAGTCGATTCGCAGATCCAGCGCGGGTTGGCGACCGCGTTCGCCCGCCGGACCGCGCCGGGATCCGGATTGGCTTCGATACGGTCGATGGAGTTGACCTTCGCCCAGATCCGTTTCTTCGCAACTTATCTGGCGTCGCTGGCTTGGCCGCCTTCGGAGATGAGGCACTTGACTCCGGAACATATCGATGGCTATCACCAGAGCCGTCGAGGGGCGGTCGCCGACCCCGCTCGGGACCTGCAGGTGTTCAAGAGGCTGCTTCGGGATGCTGAGGGTCTCGATGAGGCGGTGGTGATCAAACTTCATGAGAAGACCCGCAGGCGAATCCGCGAGGCGGAGAGGAAGAACAGCTACAGCCGGGCCGAGTTCAAGCGTCTCGCCGATGCGGCCCGCGGGGATCTTCGGGCTGCTGCGGCCCGGATCCGCGGGAACCGGCTGGTGCTCGAGCAATACCGCGAGGGGAGGCTGGAGGATCCCGATCGGCGTCTGGAGTTGCTGGATTTCGTCGACCGCAACGGTGAGGTTCCCCGGCGAACCGGCCGGCTCGGGTCCGGTGGCACGCGAGAAATGCCTCTGGAGTGGGTGTTTCGGTTCGGAAGTGTCGTCAGTATCGTCGGCTGGGCACATCTCACCCGAGATGAGGTCACCGCGGCAGCGATCCAGCTAAGCATCATGACCGGCCAGAATCCGAGCGTGATCGCTGCTGTCACCGCAGCGCACCACCGCGCCGACGGGCACAGCGGGGAGCTGGCGACCGCGATTCTCGATGCGCGCAAACCGCGCCGCGGCCGACGGGCTCACATCACCATGGCGTTGTCGGAAGTCCCGGATTGGATCAGCATTCCCGAACGCCCGCACCAGCTGTCGGCCCGCGACGAGCTGCACACACCGTTCGGTGTCTACTCTCTGCTCGTCGAACTGACCGCTCGCTCCCGGGAGATCGCCGGTGTCGACAGTTTGCTCCTGGGTTACCGCAGCACCAACGGCAGCGCCGGCCGGGGGTTGCGCCGGTTCGATCCGGACACCTGGATGTCGGCCTGGTCCAGGCGGCACAACCTTCCCTCCGACGCCATTGATGGAACCGGGAGACCGTTGCCGTTGACCATCAGATTGGACTGGATTCGGCTGACCTACCTCAAGCTCCACCAGAAACCTATCGCTCACACCGAGTCGACCCTGGTCAACGACTACTTGATACGCAACCGCGGTAACCTTGCCGAATACCGCAAAGTGGTCGCCGACGCCTTGGCCGAAGAGCTCGACAAGGCGCGGGCCCGCGGGGTGATGGCGAGAGTGACCAAGGCCGATATCACGCGAGCGCGCACCGATCCGGACACCGTCGCTGCCGAACACGGGGTGGACGTGATGCTCGTCGAGCCGATGATCGGCGGGGACCTGGACACGGTGATGAACGCCTGCATCGCAAACGACGACAGCCCGCACTCCCCGGCCGGGGAGCCGTGTCGGGCATCGTTCATGCAATGCCTGGACTGCCCATGCGCCAGAGCCCTACCGCACCACCTGCCCATCCAAATACTGGTCCACGACAGACTTGAGGCTCGCAGAGCAGAAATGACGCCGCTGTCCTGGGCACAGCGATTCGCGCTGCCGCATGCCCAGCTCGCCGACCTGATCAGCCGCCACGATGACGCCGACATCGCCGACGCACGCGCCGCTGCCGGTGACGCCGACCGTGCTCTGGTGGAGCGGTTCTTGGACAGAGAGCTGGACCTGCGATGAATCCCCTTGCCCAGCAGAGGCTTCGGGTCGGTGATCCGCCGGACGGTGTCGAATGCCCCGGCGATGACACCCCGGTGCTGCTACGCCGCGAGCTGCTGTCCGGCACCGGGTTGGACGGGTTGTCGCGGTTCGGTGAGGACCGCTGGCATCTCAACGAGGCGATTTTCGAAGCAGACGCCACAGCATTGAGCGTGAACTTCGCGGTCGTTCCCGCACCGCTTCGGCTGGCCGCCAAGCACTACGTCTGGCAGCTGATCAACACCGATTCCCCGCCCGGGATAACCCGCATGAGAATCGCGCGGTCCTCGATCCGCAGCATCCCGGCCATATGGCAGTCGTTCAGAGAATTCCTGCTCTGGCTGCACAACCAGCAGATCACCGAGTTTTGCCAGGTCACCGCAGACCTGCTGGATGGCTACCTCACCGCCATCGGTGACGCCGATATCCCGTTGGAGCGGAAATATCGGAGAATCACCGAGGTTCGGCGGCTATGGTCCTACCGCAGTGTCCTTCCCGAGCCGATGCGGTTACCGATTCTGCCGCCCTTGGGCGGTGATGCCGCCTACGAATTGCTCGGCAAGACCACACCCAGCCGGGAAAACCTCACCCCCAGGATCGGCAAAGACACGATGCAGCCGCTTCTTTCGTGGTCGCTGCGGTTCGTCGAGGACTTCTCGGCCGACATCCTGGCCGCGCACACCGAATATCTATTCATGCGCAGTCGCAGCACCGAGGGACGGCACGAACGAGGGCGTCTCGTCCGCTCACCGGTAGGGCAGGCCGAACAACGCATGACCGATTACTGGCACGACTGCGCAGCACCGGCGGGTTGCTACCCGGCAAAATCGGTGCGGACGGGGCCATCGGCATCAACTGGGCCCACGTCGGCAAGATCCTGGAATACCCGGGCAGCACCTTGCCCCGCAGGCCGGATGCTGCTCGACTCCGGGATCCCGGTGGCCGACGACGCCTATCTCGATACTCCGATCACTGGGCAACTCGACGGCACACCATGGCACGACGGTCCGATCTCCTACAACGAAGCCGCGACACTGGCGACTCATCTGAGCACAGCGTGCCTGGTGATCGTCGCCTACTTGTCCGGTGCCAGGCCCGGGGAGGTTCTCAATCTGCGCCGCGGATGCATCGAGCACGACGCGGCCGCCGATCTGTGGCTGATGTCTGGAATCTGCTTCAAGAACGTCGTCGACGCAAGCGGAAACAAGCTCCCCGCCGGAGCCCTGCGCCGCGACCCCTGGGTGGTCGTCGAACCGGTTGCCGACGCGGTTGCAGTGCTGGAGCGGCTGCACGATCATCCACTGCTGTTCCCGAGCCGGATCGAAGCGCATCTGCGGCGCACGAACACCAAACGCAAGGGGCAGGCACGCGCGGGCGGTCAAATTGCACTCGATCTCGCTGCGTTCGTCGCCTGGGTCAACGACCATGGCGACCGTCGCGGGGTTCGCGGCATTCCTACTGATCCCCGCGGCCAGCTGAATATTTCGAGGTTTCGCAGGACACTGGCCTGGTTCGTCCGCCGCCGTCCACGCGGGCTGGTTGCCGGAGCGATCCAGTACGGGCATGTTCACACTCGACTGCTTCAGGGCTATGCAGGGGACTACGGTTCCGGTTTTCCCGACGAGTACGCCTTCGAGGACTTCCTGGCTCGCTTGGAGAAGCTGGCCGAGGACGAACAGGCGCTACAGGACGGTGAACACGTCAGCGGCCCAGCCTCCGACGCCTACCGCCAACGGGTCTCGACCGCCAGCAGACAGTTCGTCGGATATGTTCTCACCAGCGTCAAGCAGGCTCGCGACCTGGTCGGCAATCCGCTGCTGCAGATCTTCCACGGCAAGGGTATGACCTGCGTGTTCGATCCCAAGCAGGCTGCCTGCCTGCTACGCGGCGAAGCCCAGGATCCACTCACGACCCCCGACACCGACGACTGTCGGCCCCGTTGTCAAAACATAGCCCGCACCGACCGCGACGTCGCCGAAATCCGCAGCCGCAGAGAAGAACTCGCGAATATCATCGCCGACTCACTCGCTCCACCGATCCGGCACCGTCGCGAACAACACGAACTCGACCGCCTCGACACCATCTTGGAGAACCACCAGTGACCCCGACCGCCGCGACCGAGAAAGACCCCATCCGCAAGAAACTCCTCGCCGCCATGGACCGCCTGCTCGCCGGCAAACCACTGCGATCAACGGGCCGTCTCAGCGTCTCTCAGCTCGCCGTCGAGGCCGGTTTGGAACGCTGGCGGCTTACCCACCAGCACACCGATCTGAAAGAACTGTTCCAGGCTCGCGTCAAAGCCGTCCAGGCAGCTGCGTCGGCGGCCGAACCCAGCCACTACGAGAAACTGAAAACCCAGTACGCCGAACTGCTCGCCCACTGCGCCGACCTCGAAGACCGGCTACAGCTCTATGCATCAGTGGTCCAGCTCCTCATGCTGGAGAAGGACGCTGCCGAAAACACGCGCCCGGTCGTCGATCTCGATGGCGGGCGACGCCGTCGCAGCCAGCGGACGATCATTGGCCCCTGCTGAAACCGGCCCACCAGCGCTCAAGTCTGGTCTCGCCGACACCTGGCGGTCGGCGAGTACCCCGGTGCCGATGGTGCGATGGCTTGGCGGCCGGATCCGGTCGGCTCTGCGAGGCAAACTGTTCCGGATGGCCTTGGCTCTATCTTGTTGCCTGGCTCGGCTTGTTGCCACGGGCAATCGGGAGTCTCGGTCAGAATCTGAAGGGGGAACGTCATTTGCGAGTTCTGGACCTCGGACTGCTTACCCGTCCTGTGCGGGCGGCAGTGCGGGGCAGGTCCGTTGATAGGGCAGGTCATGGGAAATCCATTGCTGCCACTGGTTAATTGACAGACTGGTTTTGAGCTTCGCGCACAGCGCATCGGCGTCGGGTGTCAGTATCGGCACCTGATGTACGACTCCGTCGCTGGTTACGAAGACCACGTTCGAATTCGTAACGGCGAGACTGGAAATGGATGGTCCTGGCGTCGCAACGACTGCCGATACTGACTCGGTGCCGCTTTGTTCGGCAAGCCACACCGAGCCGCCGTTGTCCACGACGGCGACAGTCTTCCCGTCATCGCTGACGACGGCACCCCTGATTCCTTGAGGAAATGGGAGCTGCTGGTTCGGGGTGCCGGGGCGGATGATCAGCAGGTCGCTGGCATCGTAGGCGGCGATGGTGCTTCCGTCACGGCTGATACTCAACGCTTGGATCGGTATCAGCAGCTGGATTTTCTGGTCCAGGATTCCCGGGCGGATGATGGACAGACCGCCATCCGCATCACCTACTGCGACGGTGCTCCCATCACTGCTGACGGCCACACCGGCGGCCGGTTTCGCTAGGTGTCGGCGCTGGTCGGGGACACCTGGGTGAGTGATGAGCAAGTTGCCCGCCGTGTCATTTGCAACGATGGTGCGTTCGCCATCGCTGACATCCACACCAGCGATCTGCTGCGGCAGCTCGAGGCGCCGCGCCGAGGTTCCGGAACGAATGATGTCGACAGCGTTGGCGTCCGCCGCCCAACCGATGACTGTGCTTCCATCAGCGCTGAGTGTCGACCCGATGTCGTTCGGCGGTAATCCGATGTGCTCGACCGGGCGATCGGGGCGAATCACGAGTACGTCGTTGTCCCCGAGTACGGCGACGGTGTTCCCGTCACCGCTGACGGCCAAGCTGGCGAACTGCTTCTGTGGCGTTAGGAACTGTAGTCGCCGGTCCGGGAAAGCAGGGCCGGTGATGAGGAGGTTGCCGTCGTCATCGAGGGCCGCGACGGTGCGCCCGTCACGGCTGACGGTGATATCGGAGATCTGGTGCGGCATTTGCAGGTGTGGCTTCTGGGTTCCGGGATGAAGCAGCAGCCAGGTGCCGTCGCTGCTGCTCGTGGTGACGGCGTTTCCGTCGTCGCTCACCACGACCAGTTCGATCGCCCCCGGTAGCTGCAGTCGCTGGTCGGAGGCACCGGCACGGTTGATTAGGAGATTTCTGTTGAGGTCGCCGACGGCGATGGTGCTTCCGTCGCGGCTGACGACAACACTCCGTGACTCACCCTGTAGTTTCGCGTGCTGGTCCGGGATCCCGGGACGGATTATGAGCAGGTCGCTCGGGCCGGCGGCGGCGATAGTGGTTCCGTCGCGGCTGACAGCTACACCCCCGACCGCTCCGGGTAGGTGTAGCTGTTGCGGTTCGCGTGCATCGGAACGGTCGATCACCAGCACACCGCCGTTGTCGTCACCACCCCCTGCGACCACGGTGCTGCCGTCACCGCTGACGGCCACGCTCCGATAGCCGTTCGAAGGCACGTGCTCGTCCGGTGCGCCAGCGCGGACGATCATCAGGTCGCTTCCGTCTCCTGTGGCGGCGGCGATGGTGTCGCCGTCATCACTGATGGCCACGGCATTGCCGGACGTGCCCGACATACGACGAAGCGGTTCCGAACGGCCGGAGCGAATAACAAGCAAGTTTCCACTGGCATCGCTGGCAGCGACCGTGCCTCCGTCGCCGCTGACAGCTACCGCGCCGACACCATCCGGCAGCTTCAGTCTCTGATCAACACTGCCGTTATGAATGATCAGCAGGTTGCCATCGTCGTCACCTACCGCGATGGTGCTGCCGTCGCGGTTGACAGCCACATCATTGACCCGGTGCGGTAGTTCGATCCACTGGTCGGCAGCGCCGACGCGGTTGATGAACAGGTTGCGAGTGTTATCGCCAGCGGCGATAACACTCCCGTTTCCACTCACAGCCAGATTCCCGATCTGGCCCGGTACGATTTGGCCCGGTAACCGAACCTGCTGATCGGGGGAGCCGCTGCGTGTGATGACCAGACGGTCATCGGTCCTGACGGCGACCGTAGTGCCATCGCTGCTGGCACCCAAATCGCTACTGTTTAGGGTCACTTCGGATCTCCAGGTTCTGGCGATGGTGCTGGTGCGGTAGCGAGCGTTGAGGACAGCAGAATCGGTCGTGCCAGGCGAGAGGGCGTGCGCGGCGAGGACCTGCTGAATGGCGCGGTAGGGGCCGTCGGCGGTAGTGCCGGTGAACATGCTGTCGGCCTGGTCGGTGAGCTGGGTTGCTACTGCTTGCTTCGCGAGCGTTTCCGCACGGTGGGTAGCGGCCTGGGCTCGATGGCTGGCCTGGGTTTGGGCGATCAGGCCGATGACCGCGGCGGTGGCGGTGAGAACGGTGACCACGGTCAGGACGAGGAGGATGCGTGCGCGGCGACGCAGGCTGGTGATCTGGTCGTTGACCTGGCGGCGGGACGCGATGAGGAAATCGGCTGCGGGGGCGAGTCGTTCCCGGTAGCCGGGTTGGGTCGCGAGGATTTCCGCGTCAGCCAACCGGGAGCCGGTCCACAGCCATGCGGTGCCGCGGTCGTTGCGGTGCCAGTCTGCGGCGGCGCGTTCGATGTCGTCGGCGGTCCGCAGGTCGGCGGCTTCGGTGTGCAACCAGTCGGCCAGGGTGTCCCAGTGCCACAGCAAGCTTTCCATCGCGACTTCGACCACGGTCTCGTCTTCGCCCTCGCTGGTGGTGCGGCGGTCCTTGAGCAGCAGGCGGGCATCGACAAACCGGTCCAGCAACCCCCGCGCCGCCACAGGCAGATCGTCCCAGAGCGCCACCCGCCGCTGCGGGACCTCGCTTCCGGCGGTCACGGTGGCCAGCCACGGGATGAACGCCGACCGCAGCACGTCGAGTTGCTGTCGGCGGGTGGCGGGGTCGGGGTCTAGGACCTGGTCGATCTGGGTGGCGACGATCCGCTCGATGCCCCCGACCGCCATGTAATGGTCGAGGGTCAGGACACCGGTGGAGGCGTGCGCGCGGTACAGCTCCGCCAGCGTTAACGCCAGCAGCGGCAGGGTATCCGCGCCGTCGGCGCAGTCGGTGAGCAACCGGTCGACCAGATCAGCGGTCAGCTCGAGCCGGTGTGGCGCGCGGACCGCAGGAGCGGTGATGATGTCGCGGAACCGGTCCGGCGACAGCGGTTTCAGCTCGTCGAACACCTCACTGCCGACCTCCGCCAGCATCCGATGTGACTGCAGAGCGTCGAAACGATCGGTGCGGATCGTAAGTGCGACGATCACCGACGGCCGCACCCCCGCAGCATCGGAGAGCAGGGCACCGACCAGCTCCAAGAACACCTGATTCAGGCCTCCGGCATCGGCCGCCAGCAATTCCTCGGCCTGGTCGACGGGCAACACCAGCGTCGGTGCCACAGCACCGGCGTCCAGTAGCCGAGTATGCGCGGCTTGCTGTATGCCGGTGAGCCATCCCCTCAGCCTGAGCACATCGCGATCGATGAGGGCGGCGGCGATCGTGCCCAGAGACGGGCCGGTGAGAGCGAACCGTGTGCGGGCGGCATGGATGGTGGCGGCCAGACCGTGCACACCGCCGACAGCGTCGCGCTCGGGCCGCACCAGATCCAGCAGCACGAAATCCCGGTCGTCGCACCGCAGCCTCGGGATCAGTCCCGCTCGCAGGAACGATGACTTCCCAGTCCCCGACGGGCCGACGATAACGAACAGCGACCGCACCCCGCCCATACGCATCGCCCGCAACCGGTCCATCGCCCGCACGATTTGCCCGTCACGCCCGAAGTAGACCGCGGCGTCGTCAGGATCGAACGGCTCCCACCCCCGGTACGGAGACCGATCGGGATCATTTTCCGGTGGCCACACCACCACATCCGCGCCGATCCCGCTCGCCCGCAACCCGGCCAGCAACCGCTCCAACCCGGCAGTCGACATGGACACCGGATCCCCCGCACCGTCGACCGAGACGCCAGTCGACGGGCCATCACCATACAGATCGCAGCGCTGCCATTGGCACGTCACGTCGACACCGGTGATCGGCTCCACCCGGACACTGAACACCTGCTTGCCGAGATACTCCGCGACCCGGTACTCCGCGAGGCACTCGTGGGAGGCCAGCCATCGCTGCGATACCAGCACGATCACCGCCTCGCACCGGTCCGAGGCGTCGCGTAACGCGTCTTTCCACTCCTGGCCCGGCTGCAAGTCATCGACGTCGAGGAAGATCTCCCCCGCCAGGTCGGGCTGTTGGCCGATCAGCCACCGTTTCACCGCGACCGCGATCTGGGTGTCGGCGCTGGCATGACTGATGAAAACCCGAGCCATCGGTTACCGGGCCCTCCCCGAGACAGCACAACGACAGTGCCGCAAGGGTATCCGGTCCGACACAGGTTCGGGAGCCGTTCAGTCGGTCGCCGAGGGTGTGCGCTGCTCAGCCCATGACGCGGTCTCCCCTGCCATGATCGCGTCCATTCGCTCGGCCAGCACCCGACGGCGCTCTGGGCCTGTGTAGGGGCCGGCTTCGGACACGTAAAGGAAGCGTTCCCGTTTCAGCGCCTCCGCAGTACCGCGATACAACAACCACGTCGACTGCCACTGGAACATCTGCTGCACGCCCTCGGCGATCACCACCACCGCAGCCACACACGCGGTCACCCAGCCCGTCACCCCGGCCGCGGCCAGCACCGGCACCACCGCGGACACCACGATCTGAGCGACCTTCACCCGCTTGTACGCGCTCTGCGCCCACGCACCACGAGACCGATACCAACCCAGCTGATCCTCCAGCCGCCGCCACACCGGATCCGCTGAATCACCATCATCGGCAGGCGTATTCATCTGTGCCACCACTCACACATAGCACGAACCACACCGGCGACTCTTCGGCCACCGAAATTGCCTAGGTCCGATGACGCCCGCGCTAACACCCCTGCGCTTCGAAGCTCGGGTTCCGATTCCGGATCATCAATCCAGGCTACCGCCCACTCCCACAACATAACTCGCCACTCCACGCGCCGAGAAGTTCCCGACGCCACGGTCGTCCAGCTCGCCGTGAGCGCCCCATGAAAACCGCCCCGGGCGGGCCACTTCCAAGCCTGCGACAGTCTCCCGGCACGATCGAAGACTGTTGCAAACAAGCCGCCGATCTAGCAAGATCTGATCTGCAAGAATTCGATCCCAATCAGGTTGAGCCGCAACAGATCTAACTGGCGATAGAACCGACCGGATCATCGACGCAGCCGAGCGGGATCCTGAAAGCGCAACCGCTACCAGCGGGTTCGCTGACCGCGCCGACGCAGCCGCCGATCGACACGAGGACGACGAGTGCTGACCTGTTCACAGGCAGCGCCCGGAGAAGTCATGCGCCCCGGCGCTGCCGGTGTCGGCACCGACACCCGGATCAGGCGGTATCGGATCGACTGAAGGCACCGCCGGACGATCGCGAGGGCAGCTTGTAGGAGCACCGCGAAACCGAAATACAGGTGGCTCAAACCTGCGATCGACACGATGCAGGCGTAGGAGTTGTATGCCTCACTCGCCGGATCGTCCTCAAGTCGACCAGCGCCTCCCCGATGCTTGCCGAAATGAGTTACGCCGCCGTAGTTGTAGGTGGCGATCAACTCCATCGAACTCCTCGTACTCGAACGGTGCAGGCTCAAACTATGGTGCGCCGAAAATGGCCGCCATGCCAGCGATTTGCTGAGGCAGGCAGTGTAAACCGAAGCGGTGCAACTGATGATCGGCGAGGTTCAACCGAGCCGGTGTCGTTGACGTGATCGCGAACTGGCGCGCGTACTGGCATGCGCGCTGCATTAATGCAAACCGCATTAATGCGGCTACTGGAATGGGCTGGGCGACACCGGCTGTGATGGGGAGTGGGCGGTCGCACAGAAATTCGATCCGCGGCCGCCTCCCTTCGTGCGGAACACGTTTCGCCAGCACCAGTCCCCTGCGGCGTGTTCCCTCGAAGGGCCACCACCGCCAGGAAATGAAGCTGACCATGCGCCACATCACCAGTGCCGACCAGGAATTGGCCTCGTGGAGAAATCCTGATTTCGGCTTCCTCGATGGCGGGCGGCGGCGATGAATGCCGAAGTCGATGCCGTAGCCGGGTCGCCAGCGATGCTCGCGCGAGCAGTTCAAACTGGTGCTTCGGTGATGAACCTGTGGATGAATTTGAGCCGCGAGGCCCGCTCGGCTGTGGAAAGCCAGCTCCGTATCGCCAATGACAAAGCCGAGACAGACGCCAGGCTCAACAGCATCACTCAACGCGACGAGCGAGAAACCGAAAAGCACCAACTGGACATGCAGGCCACCCGCCGAAGCATGGAGCGCGGTGATGAGGATATCGCGCGACGGAACCTGCTCGACGCGAACAAGGATGCACGCGGTTGGGCCGAACATGTCGCACGGATGGACAACAACTACGCGCGCAAAGCCCTCCTAGGGTTGGAGGCGCGGATCAAGGTGGCCGATTATCGGCGGCGAACGAGCTACGCCGCCGCTGAGGACGAACGCGATGCTGCGCAGCACGAAGCCCGGATGACCAACTTCGCGGCGTCGAAGGCGGTTATCGAGGACGAAGGCCGCATCAACCGGGCCGATTTCGACCGCCGTGCCAGCGACAGCGCCGCCGAGCAGACACGTCGCGACGATCTGAACGCGGCCCGGATCGCAGCCGTCAACCAGCAGGCCGCGGGGGAAGCGGAGTTGCTGCGGGAGAAGGTTGGGGAGGTGCGCGACCGCCGCGAATTCCGGCGCAGGGCGCAGGGTTTGAGCGAGGACCTGGCTCAGCAGGCGGAGGCCGATGAGAGCGTGATGCAGGCGGCCGCCCGATTCGGAGCCGCTGTCGGTTCAGGCGATCTGAGCGAGGAGAACGCTGAAGCGGCCGCGCAATACTTTGCGCGACTGCGTGAAGACGCCGATGTCGATCCCGAGGCCTTCGTCGAGGAAGCCCTGCGCGCGGGTGAGGTACCAACGCCCGATATGGCGACTGAGGGAACTGTCGAGGCTATGGCCGCCGACGCGACTTTCCGCACGATCAAACATCACCTCGACAGCGAAGGCGCGCCAGAAGAGGTGACACAGCCTGACAGCGGGGAACAGATCGGGGAAGCGATCGAGGCGGCTGTACCGGATGTCGAGGCAGCTACGCAGTCAGAGAACCTGGTCGATCAGGTCGCACCCGCAGCCGCGCCAAGCGCAGCGCGCGCGGCGAGCACCGGACCCGATGCATCGGAGTGAAGTGCTGATGATCGCGACAACTGCTGTGCTGCAATCGAATCCGGTACCGGTGATCCAGGAGAAAGCCAGTGGCGCGTGCACGGTTCCGCATCGACCGGCCCACCCTGCTCGGACGCGCCGGACAGCCGAGGCACAAACGAATCGTGGCGCGTGGCGGGGTGATGTTGGAGTGCCCGATTGGGCACCTCACGACGTTGGCCTCGCACACGACCGCAGCCGACGGGGCACGCACGGCGCTAGGACCGGCCAGTGATCACCCCACAGCCACAACCCAGTACCGGCGGCACGGTTGTGATTGTCGTCCCGCAGGCCGGTGCATCCTCGACGCGTGAGGCCGCGCGCGCAGCGCAGCGGGCCGCGACGGTATTGCGAGACGACGGACGCGCCTTCTTCGAAGCGGATCCGGCCGGGGAACCCGTCGCAGCGGCGGACGGGTCCTACCGGGTGCACATCCCCGACCGATCCGACGTGCAGCGCATCCGCCAGCTGCTCACCGAACAAGCAGCGATGACGATCGTCGGCGAAGAGACCGCGAACAATACTCAGACCAACAAGGCAGCGGTCGCCTCGGAGAACCGACAGCAACCCTCGCCCCATGTACCGCAGGCGCCCACCAGCGCGGGAGCACCCGGCTTGTTGGCCGACCGGTCCGGGCCTGTGCAGCGGATGGCGCATCTGTTAGTCAAGATTGCGTTCCACCGCGCCAAAGACGAACAGGTCGAATGGGAATGGCGCAGGCCACCCGATCCAGGGACACTGCAGATGGACGGCGCTTTCGAGGATTCGATCGCTCCCGCCCGAGCCGCGGCCGAGGAGCGGCTGCGGCGCCTGAACTACGACGGCTCGCAACCAGAACTGGCAGCGGCGCTGACCGACGCGCTGATGTGGCGCGACAGTTCGCCGGGCGCGGCTGAGGCGCTGGCCAATCTGATCGAATTCTATCGAGCCGAACACGGGCTGATCATCGACCCGGCAACCGGGGGAGTCGGGGTGGACCCCGACATCGACCCGGGGTGGCAGGAGTTCAGCGAGGTACGTGTAGCCGACCTCAAACGGGCGGTGAGCGCGAGGAAATCGGTCAACATCGTGATCGAATCGGCTGGCGTGCTGCCGCACGAACTCGCAGCGGTGAAGGCGGCGTTGACGCACTGGCTGATGTCGTTCTCCGCTTCCGCCGACGACACCGAGCGCGAACGTCTCAAAGGGCTGCGTGAGGAGGTTATTTCGGCGTTTCCGGCTCGGCCCGAACTGGCTGCGGCCAGGGGCACAGTCGAATTCACGCTCGCCTACTTCTCCGGGTGGCGGTCCGAGGAGTTCGACTTGCGCGGCTCACCTGTCCTGGTTGATCCAGGGGAAGAGGTGAAAGGGCGCGCCGCGAGCCTTCGCGCCGAAGCCGGTGTCGCGTCGATGCGACCTCAGGCGCTGGCAGAGTTGGCGTTGTTGTCCCCGCCCGATCAGCGTTTGGCCGCGGAGCCATCGGATTCGCCATGGTCGGACTATGTGAATCGGGATGTGTTGCAGCGGATGCTAGGTGAGCATGTAGCAACGATGATGGCCGCGCACGCCTACGCCGACCAATGGGCGCACGACCCTGGTCGACCGATCGACGAGTCGGTCGACGCGGTGGTGATACAGATGGCTCAGCAGCGCAGCGCGATCCTTGCGATGGTGCGCGATGGGCGCGGCCTCGAGCCGATGGAGCGTGACCTGCTCCGCTGTCTGGTCGACGAGGCCGAGATAGGCGAGATGAACGTGCCAGCATTGGTGTTGGTCGATGAACGCTCCAAGAAGCTCGCCGATCTGCTACAGCGCTCCTGGGCGGGGACCCGGACCGCGCAAACAGGTGAGCAGCAGATCATCTCCCTGCTCGAGGATGCCGGAGTCGGTATCGGGGATCTGTCGAATACCGCTGTCGAACCGGTGCGCAGCGCGTTGGAATCAACAACGATCAGTATTGGAGGACTGGCCCGAGGCTTTGCCCGCGACAGCGCTGCGGCCCGCCTGGACTGCCATTCACACGCGGAC
Organism: Nocardia sp. CA-107356; assembly: GCF_050946365.1. NCBI lineage: Bacteria > Bacillati > Actinomycetota > Actinomycetes > Mycobacteriales > Nocardiaceae > Nocardia > Nocardia sp. CA-107356. The sequence continues at coordinate 4,591,250 of NZ_CP191992.1, forward strand.
GAGCTCGATGAGCAACTGTTCAGGGCCGGTGTCGGCGACGACGTCCGCTTCAGGGTAGGCGACGCGTTGAGCGAGTCGATCGCGGCAGCCTACGAACACGCGATGGTGACCGACGAGCGCGGCCGCTGGTTTGACGCGCGGATGAGAACAGTTGCCGCAAAACGTGATCGCGCCGCGATCTTGGATCAGCCTGCGGCGGCCACTGTAACCGTGGCGGGTGTCGATGACACCACCACCACTACGGCGTTGATCGAAGCAGTATTGCCCCCGGCACCCGCTCGCGACTGGACCGTAGAGGAGACCTCGCCCGGGTCAGGATCACGGCCGGGCACCGACGTCGACACAGGTCCAGATCAGTGAACACGTCCCTTCGCCGCATCCAAGCAGACACCGAAACCAGTCGATCTGCAACACGATATCAGGTTGAGCAGTGAATGAACCGTCCGCTGCACCCACACCCGGGTCTGGCAGAGCCCTCGTAGGAGCCAGGAGCGTGGCCGCTGCTCGCGTCGCGTGCCCTGGCAGGCGAACCTTGCCCGAGATCGCGGCGGCATCGGGTGTGCAGTGGTGACCGGCCGTCACACTGTTGGTGAGCCGGCGGTGCCGTCGCTGCGGCCAGGCCCGCGTCCGGTAGGGCGACGCCAGCAGATGACGTACCTGCTGGTGTGGGCGGCGTTGCACCGCGCCTCCCTGCTGGCCGCCGACAACAATCCCCGCGATCAGGTGACCGACGCAGAAAACCAAGCTGCACAGGCACGACAACTGGTGACCAGCCCAGCCCCGAGAGAGCAGGTCGCCGCGGCACTGGGAGATGCGCTCGCGCGGCGCGCAATTGCCAAGCGCGAGTACGTGAACGCGCTTACGGCCATCGGCCGACACCATGTCGACCTCGGCTCAATCGTCGATGGCGTAGGCGCCGCCGAACTGGCGGCCGCACGGTCGCGGCAAGCAGACTTCGAGCACAGCCGCGCGGCGGTCGCGATCTTCGTCGAGCACTATCGCAGCGAATACGGCCTGCTCATCGATGTCGACGCCGCAGTGATCGGCATCGACCCGAGCTTCGACGCGGAAGCCGACCAACACCGGCGCGAAGGAGCCACACAGTGGAACCGGGAGCGCGCAGCGATATCAGCGGCCCTCGGCATCCTCGACAGGATCGAACTCACCGATACCGACAAGGCGCGTGCACGGGCGCGTCTGGTGATCCCTCGCTCACGCACCGAACGCGATCAGATGTGGGCTGACCTAGCGGACTTAGGAATAGCCGAGCATCACTGCACGACGGTGCTTTTCGTCATGGACTATCTGTGTGGCGGGACAGCCGATATCGATCTGATCGGTGAAACACCAGTTCTGCTCGATCCGGGCGAGGAGATCAAAGGCGCGATCCGCGACACCCTGCACACGGCCGCCGATCCTCGGAGCTGGGATATCGGCTACGCCCCCGAGGACGCCTTGTCCGGCACCGCGTTCGAACACGATCTATCCATGCTGGTCCTGCCCGATCAGCACCGTGTGCGGGCTCGTCGGGACGCGATCCTGAGCGGCGAAGCCGAATCCGAGCCGCTGTGGCCGGAGTATGTCAATCGCGATGCGCTCGACCAACAGTTGCGCACATACAGCCGAGGGCTTGAGATCGCTCACGGATACGCCCGACAGGTACTGGACCGCCCCGACACCCTGGCCGAGCGCGGAGTCCAGGGGTTGCACGACCTCATCGACGACCTGGGCGCCCAACGCGCAACGATTCATGCACATCTCCAGGATGGCTACGGGCTGCTGCCCATCGAGGCCCAGCACATCGAGCACATCCTCGACGAGCTCGACCTGGGCGACACGGTGCTGCCCGAGATGCGGCTGGTCGGTGAGCGGCACAAGCGCGACCGCGATCTGCACCGATACGACCACCTGCCCATTGAACTTGCCACCACCGCGCGACTGCAGATGATCGCAGTCCTCGAAGACGCTGGAGTGCCGATCTTCGCCTACGACCCCAACCACGAGCTGCGACCCTGGGACGACTCAGCGCCCGTGCACACCATCAGCAGCCACATCGAACAACTCGCCCACGGCGCGAGCAATGGCCACCACAGCGAGCAGGAATTCGAGTACGCACTCGGCAAGCTCGTCTCGACCCTGGAAACAGCCGGTGGTGACACGACTGTCTGCGCGGCGTTGGGATCGATGATCCGAGGATACGTTCGGTCGGCACAGTTCCACGGTGCCGAGATTCGGGAGCGCCGATCCGATTGGCACAGCCGCACCACCGAGATCGTGCGCACTCGTGACCTCGGGTCGCTCGCAGGCAGCGAAGTCGACCCGAACCATGCCCGCGATGTCAGCGTGGCTGCCGACACCATCGGCGCGGACAGGGGCGGCGACTTCATCACCGCGGCACTACCCGAGGGCATCGACCGCACCCTGATGACCGAATCATCCCCGCGACCATCTTCAGACCCGCCCGCCCTCGGTGCTGAGCCCGGGCCGGTAGCCGAATCAGGCCCAGGGTAGGGGAACGAAACGGTGACCAAGGCAGCCGAACGATCAGGCAGGCGACTGGTGTATTGAGCCCACTCACCAGCATCTGTGGTGCTGCCGCAGTCGGCCAGACAGAGGCCGGGCAGCTCAGGAATGTGAACGGACACGACGAATACGAGCCCCAAGGAGGAGTCGACATGCACTGCAACACACCAGATGTCGCGCGATCAAATCCTGCTTCACACCGATCCACGGTGGTCACCAGATGGCGAACGCGGCACGCCGCGGCCGATATCGCCGGACACTGCGATCGTCGACCGATCCTCGTCACCCGCGGGGTTGGCGCAAGCGAGCCTGGATCAGGTGTTCTGCGATGAACGACGCCGATCGCGCCGATCATTTGGCCCCCAAACTGGTAGGGACACCAGAAGGCGCCCATCAGCAACTCGCCTTCCTGTTCGTGTGGGCGGCACTGTACCGGGCCTACGACGATATCCAATCACTCAAGGCTACAAACGGGTTCACCGACGAGGACCGAGAGAAATTCGAGTCCGTGATGCGCGCACGCGGGTTGTCCGGACCGCCTCAGGAGGCGTCGGCAGCCCTGCGTGAGGTCGTGGTGTGGCGTGAACACTCAGACCGCGCCCGAGCCGCGGCGAGCGCTCTTGTCGAGCACTACCGCCGCGAGTACGGGCTGCGCATCGACATCGATACCGGCGTGATCGCGGTGGACTGGAACATCGATGGCTTCGGCGAACAGCAGTGGCGCACAGGAGCCTTGGAGTCCAAGCGCGAACGCCTCGCCCTCGCGGCCGCGCGCCATTGCCTCACCGCGGACGCAACCGGACAGGACCTCGCGGCGGCACACCAAGCGCTGCGGGTGCCGCGCTCACCGAGGGAACGTAACCAGATACGCAGCGCGTTGTCCGCGCTGGGGGTGAGCGACAGCGACTCCACGACAGCGCTTTTCGTTATCGACTACCTGTGCGGCCGTACCGAGTCACTGGATCTGTATGGGGATTCTCCAGTGCTCGTCGATCCCGGCGAAGAGCACAAGGCGCGGATCCGCGACACAGTGCAATACGCGCCGCTTCCCGATCCAGACCCGTTCGACAGCACGGAGAATGATCTATCCGGGCCGGCTTTCGACGAGATGCTGTCGGTTTTGAGCTCACCCGATCAGGAACTGGTGCGGTCTCGTCGCGACGCGATCCTGGACGGAGCGACCGGTTCCGAGCCGATCTGGCCGAACTACATCAGCCGCAGCGAACTGCAGGCAAGGCTGAGGGGATATCGAGGACACGTCCGTGAGGCACACCGGACAGCGCAGCGATTGATCGACGGTTCTAAGTCGATGACACCTGAGCCATGGGACTTACGCGAAGACATCTATAGCCTGGTCGACCGACTACGCAGCAGCCGCGCGGAGATCGATGATCAGCTCGACCACGGGCACGGGTTGCTGCGTCTCGAGCAGATCCACATGGACAACATCCTCGACAAGATTGATCTCGGTGAGGTGGCGGCGCTGCCGGAGCTTCTGTTTATCGGGGAGATGCACAAACGCGACTGCGATAGCGACCGCCGTATCAGTGAGCCATCGGCCGTGGCCACTGGCATGGGCCATCGGATGGTCGGTGCTCTCTACGATGCCGGCGTCACCGCAGACCAGTACGACACCGGTTACGAGTCGCGATCACCGCAATCGCAGGCTGTTCGAGATATCGAGGATTACGTCCTGATACTCGCCGCCGGCGAGACCGACCTCCATGACCGGCACCAGCGCTACACCGACGCACTAGCCTTGCTCGACAGCAGCCTCGACGACGCCGGAGCGCCAGCAACCGCGCGGGCGCAGTTCCGGGTCATGATCGAGGAATCGGTCCAATCAGCGGCAGTCCACGGCACCCAAGAACAAGAACGTGGGGCGGCATGGCGATCACGGATATCGCAGACCACAGCGGCGCGCGACCGCGGTGAGCTCACATTCACTGATCCGCATGCGAGTTTCCCTCGCCGCCACAAGGACGTAATCGTCGCTGAGCCAGACACCGGCCGCGGGCACGACATCATCGCCGCTTTACCGCCCGGTGTGGACCGAACACTGACCACCGACCACGCGGGGGGAGGTCCGGACCAATCACCGAACGCTGATCGCGGAATATCCGCAGGGCCATAGGCCAGGCCGAAAACCGCTGATACCCACATCTTCTCGTCGAAACACTGACGAGCGGCGACGAACGCAGGGGACACCGCATCCGGCCGCCGTGAAACACCCTTTCCAGCACGTGCGGCCTCGACATGTGAGGTCGACGAACAATGACGGATCCCCATCCCGCCACCAACCACCCGCAATCCCAACGCCTATCCAGCCCGCCTGCTCCTGATCCGACGATGGCGGGGCAGAACCTCCCGACCCGAAACGCACTGATCCCACCGAACATCCAGACCGCGCCGGTCGGATTCGACTACACGCTCAACGCGATCGAGGATGCTTCCCTCGCCGGTTATGCGCGCGACATCCAGAATCTCGAGGCCCAGCACACCCTCTTGGCCGAGCAAGCCGAGCGCGAAGGGTTCGACCCGGCCCGCATCCGGCAGCTCGAGCGGTTGAATGCCGCGATCAGTGCCGCGACCCGCGACGCCGCCCGCAGTGGGCTGGACCAAACAGATATCGACGCCTCCTACCGTGCTGGGCGCGATGGCGTGTTCTGGCACGAACGGCCCGGTGCCCGCTATCTCGGACGCATCGAGCAACTGGGTACAGAGTTGGCAGCGGCACGGGCCGAGGCAGCCCAAGTCAAAACCGAGCGGGATCGCCTCGAGACCGACCTCGTTGCGGTCACCAACGCCAACACCGAACTCGACCGGCAAGTCGCCCGGATGCAAAGCGAGGTGCTGGATAAATGGATGACTCGCGACATCGTGGATTTCGTACGCAATCCTTACCCCTCGGCCGCCGTGGGACCCGAAGCTGCTGTCACACAGCCCGATATCCCCGTGGTTGCCGCTGAGGGCGGCGAACCAGCCGCCGGGCAGGTGATCGGCGAAGCGATCGGCGCCGTCATCCCTGACGGCACGAACACGCACTGGTCACCGTCTGGCGCGACGGCAGCGCCGTCACAGCAGGCGCCGGGACCGAGCGCGGGACCAGTCGCATGAGCCCGCAGCATGCGCGCACGACCGGCGGCTGGCGATCGACGGGGACCTCTGTCTTGGAGCGTCGTCGATGAGCGCCGCACGCGAATCACGGCGCCGGACAACCGCGGGGATGGGCCCGGAGCTGACCAAACTCGTCGTGCTGCTCGCGGCGATTTTCCTCGGATTGTGCCTGTGGGGTGCGCTGAGCGTGGGCAGCCTGTGGGCGGGGCAGCCGGTGCAGATGAATCCCACCGCCGCGCTGGTGGAAGTTGTGATGGGGCAACGGCGATGGCCGTGGCAGTCGACCCTGATCACCGCCGCGATGGCCGGGGCCGCCGCAGCGGTGGGATGGCGGATCTGGCGCCGTCGTGGTGGACGACCGGAGATCGACGCGGCCGCCAGGACGATGCAACGCCCACGGGATCTGAGGATCGCTCGGGTCAGCGACAACGCCACCGCCGCGCAGCGGCTGCTGGCCGACGCGCCGCCGCAGATCCGGGACATGAAGGGCCCACCGCTGGGGATAACGGTCGCCGCTGATGTCGCGCTGCATGTGCCCGCGGAGTTGGGGGCGTTCTTCGAGGCCGGTACCCGGACCGGAAAGACCATGGCGTGGGCGGTGCCCGCGGTGCTGTCGGGGTGGGGTCCGGTGCTGGCGACCTCGAACAAACCGGACCTGTTGCGGCACACCCATGTTGGCCGTGAGCAGCATGGCCAGGTGTGGTTGTCGGATCTGCAAGGGGTCACCGGTGAGGTGGTGTGCGGGTTCTGGGTCGATCTGCTGCGGCAGGTGAGAACGTTGGCCGCGGCCCGCAAACTCGCCTCGTTCTTCGTCTCCGCCTCGAAAGAGCCTGGAGCAAAAGTTGATTCGTACTTCGACGGTGGCGCGCAAGAATTGCTCGCGAGCTATATCTTTGCCGCCGCATCGGCGGGGGGAGACCTGCTGCACGTCGTGGAATGGCTGGGACGCGACCAGGACGAGACACCGGCGTTGCTGCTGCGCAAGGCGGGCAACGAGATTGTGGCTCACCGCATTCTGGAAACGCAGGCCCTCTACAGCCGTCAACGCGACGGCCTCTACGACATGGCACGACGGTTCCTGAACGTCCTGAGCGACGCCACCTACGCGCACATGGTGACCCCGCCGAGCCGACGGATCATCAGCGCCCACGAAGGTCCCGACGAGAAGGTCATCGTAGACATCGAACAAGCCGAGCCCACTCACGATCTGCCCGAGTTCGACCCACGCGCATTCGTCCGGTCCACCGACACGTTGTATGCGTTGAGCATGGCTGGGCCGGACTCGGCGTCCCCGCTGACTGCGGCGCTGGTGGGACAACTGCTGGAGTCCGCGCTCACCGTGGCGCGGGCGCGCCCGGATGGACGGCTGGCGGTGCCGATGCTGGCGGTATTGGATGAGGCCGCAAATTGCTGCCCGATCGCGGCGCTGCCGGACTACTACACCTACGCCGGAGGACACGGCGTTGTGTTGCTGACCTTCTTGCAGGTCCTCGAACAGGGCAAGGACCTGTGGGGCGAGAACGGATTACGGATCATCCGCGCGCAGTCCATCGAGGTCTACGGCGGCGGGATCGGCGACACCGAATTCCTCGGCCAATGGTCGGCGCTCAGCGACGAACACGACGTCGCCGACCACTCCCACAGCGTCGGACCGGGCGGGATCAACCGCAGCCTCAGCTGGCGGGCCGAGCCGATCCTGAACGTGGCCGCGCTGGCGGCGTTGCCGAAAGATCGTGCGCTGGTGCGGCTGCCGGGCCACAAACCGGTGCTCATCCGCAAGATCTGGTGGCAGGACACCGAATTCGCGGTGGTCATCCAGCAATCCCTGGACCGATACGCCAAGGCCGCCTTATCGAACGCACCTGTGCTCACCGAGGTTGCCGCGCCAAACGGACACGAGCAGCGATGACCGGCAAACAAAAGCGCACACCACCCCCGCCGAAGTACCGCGACTTCGTGACCTTCGCCCAAGCGTGGCTTTTGCCGGTGGTCAATGTGCGCTTGGCCGAAGGGAATCGGGAAGGCACCTACACGTGGTGCCCGTTGTGGTGGAGCCATCGCGCGGTATCGGTGCGGATCGCGCATCTACACCCGGCCTTCGAAACCTCACGGGCCCGCTCCGACGGGGGCGCGGTCAGCTCGTATCTGCTGCACCATGTCGACGCGCACTTCCGAGTGATCATGGACGCGGCCAACGGGCCCCTGCATCGCTGCACCCGCACCAAACATGTCGCGGTCCCCTCGCTCACAGCCGAACCGGTGCCGCCCGGCTGGTTCGGACTCGCGACACCGACACCACCACCACCACGATCGCCATCAGGTGAGGACTCTGCCCAACCTCCGCCTTTGCGGTTCACCAGCTTCGTCGACTTCGTCGAACAGTGGCTGCTGCCGGTGACGTGCTTCCGGCTGGCGGGCAAGAACCGGGAGGGCAACCTCACCTGGTGTCGGCAGTGGTGGCGGCACAGGGCCGTGGCGGTGCGGTTCGCCGCACTGCACGCGGTATTCGAGGCCGCCCGCCGCAGCGACGACGGCACCGCGATGAGCAGCCTGTTCATCAACCACATCGACCCACAGATGCGCATGATCCTCGATGCCGCCAACGGGCCGCTGTATCGATGCTCGCCCGAACACCACAACGACATCGCAGCCTTGTCGTTCCGCGCGGTACCCGAAGGCTGGTTCGGGATGCCCGGGGATGAGATCCCTGTGGAGGAGGCAGGATTCGGACCCGACTTCCGGATGCTCAGCGCGGCGTTCAGCACCCCTTGAGACCGCGACGTGGCGTCGGCGGCACGGGTTTTCGTCGGGCCGCTGGTTGTTCGGCCTGGATCCGGACGCGACTGGATGAGTAAGTCCGAAGCCTGGTCAGTGATTCGTAGGCGATCAGTGACCGGGTGACCGGTGCACCGATGGTGTCGTTGTGCCAGATCGCGGCAGCCAGGGCCAGTACGCGATGAGCCACGCGCACGGCCGCCCATGCCTGCTGCACGATGCGAAGACCCGGACTGTGGCCACCCCTCGTGCACGGCGGACTTCGCGCAGACTGCCGAGGAGGTGATCCGGGCCGGGTGGGGGTACCGCTGTACGACGTGCCGGATTGCCGCCTGCCGGGCCTGCTATGAGGCCACAGGCAGTGAGAACCTGGCGACCACGCGCGGCTTCCTGCTCGAGCCCGGCGACGAGCGGCCGCATCCGGCGGACGAGATCATGCTCCGACTTTGCTGGATTTGTGCGAGCCCCGTCACGATCTTCGACGAGTGAGCGACGGAACGGGTCACCCCTACCTGGCCACGGTCAGCATCGCCGCCGTCAACCAGTGGCTACGGCACGGTGGAGAGCGGGCACACGCTGGCCCCGCTATGAACAATGGATTTTCCAATTAGGCTGTGGGAGAAGACATTTTCTCCACCTGTCGGATTGCAGAGGACTCCGGATGCAAACCGTGGGGATGGCGATCCTCATCGTGGTCGGCCACGGCGCTGTCGCAGTTCTTGCCCTCACCTTCGCCGCCAAAGTCCCTCTTATCGCGGTCGCTGTGTCGGTCGGTGCTGTCGTCGTCACACGTCTGTGTGTGCTGAGCATGCAGTGGCTGCCTCGGCTGTGGGTGAGCTGCGCCGCGCTGAAAACGATGCGGTCACCGGACGCGTTTCGGGCTGGTCCTGCTCATCGCGCGGACACTAGTCGTTCCGGTGCGCCTGACCGGATTGGGTCGTCTGGCCCAGCGGCTAGATCTGTCACTCATCGATGAGCAACCCGATCAGGAACTGTTCGGCGTGCGGATAGCGGAGTTGGCATCGTTGAAAGGCACGGATGCGTATCTGGTACTCCATCCGGTCTTCCTACAGCTCTGGATTCGCTCGGGACCGTTGTCCTGGCGCCAGGACGTCCGCTTCGAACGCGAGAAACTCCTCAACACCACATTCTTCGAGCATGATCCCGACGGCATCGGCGCGAGCGACAACCTATACCGCAGCTCGGTGGGCACTTTGTCTGTCTCCCTGACTGACCACCACAACCTCTACATCCTGCTCCGCATCAACCCTTAGCCCGCTCTACCCACATGGGCTGAACCGAGCAAGGGCCTCACCAAGCCGACGGCCCTCATCACCCCGCCGGATCCCTTGCTACCTCGACCGTCGGCTCATCGACGAGTCGGTAACAGTGGGACTCCCCTGAAGCTCCTATCCATCAATACTCAAAACGATGGGTGTTCAGCTGAATCTTGGTCGATCAACCAACCACCGCAGACCACCTCACATCACCAACTTCTTAACCCGGACAACGGGATCCATCCTCCACGCACCGCGCTCATGAAACACGGGCCAGGTCGCCAAGTTCCACGTCCGGGACCGGTCCCCGATGTCGTGGGTAGGGTCTGCCCGATGAGCGGACTCTCCGATCGATCACGCCCAGCCGAGACGGCGAACATTTGGACTCCTGCCAGGATCATCTGGTGGGTGATAGGCGGGGTGCTCGGGACTATCCCTGATCACCGGCACCATCATTGTGGGCGTTGTTGTCGGGCTACTGTTCGGGGATGAGGGCAGCTTGCTGTCGTCTTATGCTGTCGGCTTCGCGGTGTCGGCAATCTACCTCTGTTGGCGTGTGACACGGGCGATTCGGCATACGGAATAGGCTCCGGCGGTGCCATCCAGCATTCGGGTGGCTCCTCGGAGGTGTCTGCTCGCCGCTGGGGTGGCAGCCCGAAGATGCAGAGGAAGACCGCGATCGTGGTGTTCTATCGCCGGTTAGATCTGTTGGCGCTCAACCCTGATGGGGTCCGAACTTGGCTGGACACGATCATGTATGAATCGTCCTTCGTGTGTAACACCGAGCTGTGAAACCTCGCAGCTCGTCATCGTTGTTCACGCACAGTGTGGTCGGGGGCGTCGAGGCAAGTTGCCACCCCCTGGTCTTCTGGGCACTCCTCCCATATGTGCACGCGCCTGCTCGGTCGCCTGTCCGACCCGACCTGCGGCGCGGCAAATCCGCAACAGTAGCACGAAACACGGACGCACCGGCTTTTCACCACACGACACGGGAACCTGCGCGGAGTATCCGCAACAGTGGACAATGATCGGTGTGGACCGAGACGCAGTGATAGATCAGTTGGTGGCGAAACTCCCCTCCGCCGAGGAATTCCTGGCGGGCCCGCCGACACACAGACCGGGAACACCGTGTTCGGTCCACGGCACAGCATCGTTCGCGTTCGAGGGGTTCACCGATCCGCGGCTGCTGCTGGCCTTGGGCATCGGCCGGGCCGGGTCGATCCGTGTCGCATGGTGTTTGTGGGGCGCAGCTGGCAACCGACCCAACCCCGACATAGCTGTACCGGTAGCGATTCCAGCCACACTGAGTGACCCGGCACGGCGCGCACTGCAACTGCTGGCCGTCGATCAGAACGAGACCGAAGAGGCCGCAGCATCCGAGCTCGCCGACATCAACGTCGCCCGCGAGATCACCCAACTAGCGATGACCGTCCGCGGCCGAACACCGGAGAACGATTCCACGGCAGCCGATTTCGGCGCGACGATCCATGCTGTTCTCCCCGGTACAGGCGATGTGGACGTGATTTGCCTGGGCACTCCGATATGGATCCGCGCGCAATAACGACAGCGCTAGCACCCGGGCCAAGGTTCGTCGCGTCTCGGTCTCCGTGCCCACGCCGCCTCACCGCTGCTACGGACACCAGGCGTTGCGCGGCGAGCAGGCGGCCAGGCGCACCCACAACCAAAGGTGTTCTCTCTTTCGCTATCCGCGTCGCCCAGCACTTCCTCGCGCTAGCCGCTGCGATCTGGCACAACCACACCATCGGCGCACCCGTCATCCGGCCACCGATCGCCTGCGGCAACTGACCGTGCTTCGGACTTACTCATCTAAAGACCGAGGTCCTGGCCGGGTGCCTCTGCTGCGCGTTCGACGGGATCGGGTGCGGTCGCGGATGGGGCCAGGGCCTGGCGGTGGGGGTCTTCGATCGCGCGCTGCTGCGGGGTCAGCTGTTCTCGGCGCCGCTGTTCTGCTTGCAATGCGCCCAGTTCGCGGCGGGCGTGTGTCGTGTCGGATTGCGATGCTGCCTTCGGGTTGCTGGGGACAGACTGTGTTGGGCTGCTGCGGATGTCGGTGCGATGCGCACCGGTAAGGACCAGGTCCCATCCCGCCGGTGGTCCGGCGAGCATCTCCGCATTGTGGTGCGCGTCCTGTGCGGCTCGGCGCGCGAGGTCTCGGTCGGTGATCAGTTCTCGCTTGCGGGCATCGGCGGCGGCGAGGGCTGCATTTGCGGCGGCCAGATCCGCGCGGGCACTGGCGGTCTGGCGGGTGAGGGCCTCGAGCTGTTCCAGGACGCGCGGCGCGGAGTTGGGTTCTCGGGTCAACTCCTCTGTGCGCATGGTGAGCGAGTCCAGCGCCATCCGGGCGCCGGCCACCTCAGCGCGCCTGCGTGCGGCCTGTCGACCGATCGCTTGGATTTCATTGTTGAGGTCGTCCACGGCGGCGACTGCAGCGAGGGCCTTCGTGACGGCATCTGCGGCGGCGGTGTCGCTGCCGCGGTCATCGGGAACGGCGTTGTGTGCGGCAGGGCCGTGCAACGCCGCATCCAAGGAGTCAGCGAGCGCTATCTGTTGGTGTACATCACCGATCCGCTGGGCGAGTTCGCTGTCGGTGAGCGCCTTCGGGGCATCCGGGGCGGCCGCAGCGATGTCGAGGCCGTGGTCGGTGATCAAGTCGGCGATGATGCGGCGTCCGGCGCGGCTGCGCATGCGGCGGTAGTCCCGGCGCAGAAACGCGATCGCATCGGCAGCAGATCGTGTGTCGGCGACGAACGCGCACCGGGCTCGTAGGTAGCGGGCGGGATCGTGGACGGGGATGCCGGGTAGCCCTTCCGTACGGCAGTCTGAGCACAATCCGTCGTCGCACTCGCTGCCCCGAGTGTGCTGATCGATCGCGGGGCGGTCGATGGTGGGCCGCTCCAATCCGCACCCGACACACGGCAGATCCCATGGGCCGCGAACGGGCGCGTCGTAGTCACGGTATTCGGCAGACACCGTGGAATACCGGGACCGGGGATCTGCGGTGGGTTCGGCTGCGGCATCGACGTATTCCTCGTGTTCGGCGGCGGCGTCGATCAGGTACTGATGTGGCCGTTGGTCGAGGTATTGGTCGTGTTCGTCGAGTCGATCGTTGCGGCCCGGTTGTGGAGGCCGACGACGTCGAGGATCGACCCAGCGGCGGCTGTCACGTGGCGCGTGGTCATCACGACGGTAGGCCGGTGGGCGGTACACGCCGGGATCGGTGTCGGGAATGCAGGCGCGGATGAGTTCGGCGTGTTCGGGATGCTGCTGGGCCGCCCATTCCAGTTTTGCTCGGGCTATCGGGAAGGCGTAGGCGCGAAGTGTTGCTTCCACCCTGCCCATCATGCGGAGTTGTTCGTCGCTGGCCTGGTTGGTCAGCCTGGCGATCGCTTGGGAGAAGCCGATGCCGCCCGATCGGAACAAACCGGTCACGACAACGATGTCGTCGGATAAATGTTCGGCACCGGAGAGGTCAGCGCTGTCCGGTGCTGGGGTGTAGTTATCTGGCGCAGCGGAGTGAGCTGGCGCAGGTTCGGGCTCTGGTCCGGTGGTGGGTGGATTGTGATCGGGGATGGTGTGGGCGTCCTCGGTCATACTGTGCTCCACGTCGGGGGGTAGATCGGTGGCAAGGTCACCTGGTGCTGGGGGCACATCGTCGGGGTGGCCGGTGTCGTCGAGGTCAGGGGGTTCGTCGGGCGGTGGGGGGTCCGGATAGGTCGGGACGTTGTGGATGATCGCGTCGATGCGCCACGCCAGCGCGATGGCGAACTGGTCGGGCCGTAGCAGGTCGCTGCGGTCGGTGCGGCCGCCGAGCAGCAGTTCGCTGGCGAGTTCGAGGAGTTCGCTGGGTGTCCACTGCGTTGGGTCGGCGCGTTCGATCGCGGCGACGACTTTGGTCCAGGCGGGGTCGGCCATGACCCGTTCGGCGGCTTCGTCTCCGAGTACCGCTCGCAGCACCGGTGCCCACTGCGGTGCGAGCCGCGCCGAGGCTGCGCCTGCGGCGGTGGAGTCCAGTGCGCTGGGGTCCAGCGGTAGCCGAGACCACAACGCCGCGGCGGGAAGCTCGTCGGGCAGTGGACGCAGCGCGGCGGCTGTGGTGAGCATGGTCTCGACATCGATGCCGGCCCGGTCGGCGGTCTCGAGACGGTCGGCCAGAACGGGCCAGAACGCATCCTGGGTGATGCGGACGTCGATGCGTTTGGCCAGCGGCGCCCACGTGTTGACCGCGAGGTTGACATCACCGATGGCCTCGGTCACCCGCGCGGCGAGGTGTTGGTGATAGCGGCGTTCGGCGGCGGTGAATCGTGACGGCCCACACGGACGCAGGTCCTGGGTGTCGACCTGGCACGCCGCTCGCCACACCGCGATCTCGGCCAGGAGCCCGGGGTCGGTTCCGACCAGTGGCCGCGCCCACACCGGAGCGGTCGACGGGGTGAACTCGCGCGCTTGGTTGATGATGGCGGCGGCCAGTTCGGTGATGATTCGCGCTCGCGCGGAAAGGAATTCACCGAAGCCGGAATCGGTGTCGATGCCGGTGGGGATGCCGGGTAGCCATGGCAGCGGGCCCGGGGTCGCTGAATGCGACCCGGAAACATCGAGGCGCCAGTCCAGGACCGCGGCGATGTTGTCGGCGGTGTCGAGTTCACGGGCACCGATCGCGGTGGACAGCGCCGCGATGGGGTCGCGTCCGCGCAAGGCGAGCGTCGCCAGGTTCTGGCGCAGCACCGGGTAGCCGGGATTGCTGGTCAGTGACGGCAAAATCTGTTCGACATCGGCGTCGAGTTGGGTCATCGCTTCTTCGCCGAGGGTGTGTTCGGTGGCCAAACCGAGCGCGTCGAGGAAGATGTCGGCGGCGTGTGCGAGCCGCAGCCAGGGATCGAGAGCATTGCCGAGCTCTGTGTGGGCCGAGCGTTGCCCGCCGATGCGGCTGAGGATGCGGATCAGGACATCGACCGCGGTGCGGGGCAGCAGGGCGAGCTCGGTCCAGAAGGATTGCTCGGAGCCGTCGATCGCGGTTGTCACGTATACGTGGTTGGCCAACCAACCACGGGTCAGCGCGACATAGAGCTGCTCACGAGACTCATGGCCGGTCAATGCGGTATGACAGGTCCCTACGGTGATCCCCTGCACCGCGTTGATGGTGGCCGCCCACCCCAACCGAACATGGGCGGCGACGTAGTCGCCCGGTAATCTGACGCGTCCGCCCAACTGGCGGCCTCGCATCAGGCGCGCGGCGGTGATCGAGCCGTCGGCGTGCACAGCGGTGACCACCCACTGATATCCGTTGCGCACGTAGTCGTCGGCGCCGAGGCGGATGCGGGGATTGTTGAGACCGGTGCGGATCGTGTCGCCTACCGATGCGCGCTGCTCGTCGGCGAGGTCGACCTCCAGACCGCGCACACCGCCGGCTCTGGTCAGGCGGTTCTCGCGGGCGAGCTGGTTGAGTTCGGTGACGATCGCGTGGGTCGGGGCGAGCATGATGGTGTCGCGGCCGGCGGTGTAGTCGGCCAACCATCCAGCGAAGGTCCCCTCGACCACAGCGGCGGGGCTGCCGACATGGACTCGGCCGCGGTCGAGGTAAAAGCCCAAACCAGCTGGATCACCCTCGCGCACACGCAGACTCGCCGACCCTTCAGCGAGATCAGCGAACCGCACGACGTGGGTCAGTGTTTGGGTCAGGTCCCCGGCCGCGTCGATCATGTCCATGACCGCGCCACCGGACTCGATGGCCGAGAGCTGCTGGTCATCGCCGATCATCCGTACCGTCGCGCCCCGCGAGCGCAGGAAGATCAGCATCCGCAGCCGGTCGGCGTCGGAGATCTGGATGTGCTCGTCGACCACGACCAAGGTGTCGGCGTCGATATCGAGCACCCACTGTGGCAATGACGGCGGAAGCGTTCCGGTGTCCTGCAGCAGCCGCTGCCGGGTGGGGGTGTGTTTGGCTAGGACATCGAGCAGTTTGTCTACGGTCGCGACACGGGTTTCGATGTCGTCGCCGAGCACACGCACCGACCGCGCGGTCGGTGCCAGTCCCAGCACGGTTCCGCCGGTAGCTATCCACGCGCGGACGAGGACTTTCATGGTGCTGGTCTTGCCGGTGCCGGCGGGGGCGTTGCAGATCTGGATCCGCGCACCGGAGGTGGCGAAGCTGGCGATCGTGGCGATCTGGCCTTCGTTGAGCTGCTTGTCGCGGTTGTCGGGGTCCCGGTTGTAGGCATCGGCTGCCGCCTTGACAACCGCTATCGGTACTGTGCGAGCGCCGGTTTCACGGGCCATCTCGATCAGCCGTGCCTCGATGTCGAGGACTTTCGGCGAGGTGTAGAGCTGGGAATCGGCTGCGTTGTAGACCGACGTGCCGTCCGCGCGGCGGAATATCGTGGGGGCCGAACGCAATCCGGGTTCGGCGCGAATGTCGGGGTCACCCCGAGCCAGGGATCGACTGGGTGCCAGGGCAGCGTCGGTGACCGCGCGGGTCACCTGTGCCCACTGGTGGGGGTGGATTTTCCCGCGGACCAGGCGCTCGACCTCGCTGCGCACATGGGTGCGCCGCCAGATCGACCGCTCGGCCGACACTGTGGCGATCACCCGGTCTGCGCACCGCGCGATCCACGTGTCATCGACGACAGCGCGGTGAACGCTGCGCTGCCGCAAGGCGGTTGACAGCATCGCCGCCAACTGGGTGTGCCCGCCGAGTACCGCTATTGCTTGCTGGCGCCAGATCGCGCGCTGTTCGGCCAGCGATCGCAGAGGATGTTTGGCACCGCGGGTGTCCAGCGTCGCCTTCTGCATCAGCCGATACATTTCCTCCGCGGTGGGTTCGCGACCGAGTTCCTGTTGAAACTGGATCGTCAGTTCGCCCAGGCGGGCCGTGATTGCCGCGTCGCGACTGGACCAGAATTCGTTGAGTCTTGGATCGATGCCGATGATTTCGCGGATCGGGCGTTTGGCGGGATCGGTGCCCGAGCGCTCGGCGAAGTGCAGACCCAGCATCGTCTCGAGATGCATCTCGAGCCTGGTGTTGTAGATCTCGCTGGCACACACCGCCGCCCGGTAGAACATCGTCCCGTCCAACGTTCGCCACAGGCCACCGTCGCGGGTGCGAACGCGGTTGGCCACCACAACATGGGTGTGCAGATCTGGATCGCCTTGGCCTTGGTTCTTCCCACTGCGGGAGTCGCGATGGTCGAATGTCGCTGCGATCAGCCCGTCGACGTCGACCTGGCGCACCCCGTTGCGGCCGAGACGGGTGTTGGCGGCGTTGGCTTCGAGGTAGGCGATCGCGTCCTGCACCGCCGCGTGGTGGGCCGCTTCGATCTTTTCCGAAATATGTCGTGGTGCGAGGGCCCATAACGTCGAGACCGATTTCACCGGCGAGAACGTCCAGTCGAATCCGGCGACGGCGGTGGTGCGCTGGCGGGAGGCGCGAGCAACCCACCCGGATAGCTCGCGAACATCGAGCGGCGGGCGCCCGATCTGCTCGGAGAACATCGTGCGAGCGACCGCGGTGCGCAGGCGCGCCCGCTCCTCATCGGGGATCGCCGCGTACTCATCGAGCCCGAGCCCGATGTTGTAATCGCTGTATGCCAGTGCGCACCGCCGCCGAAACTCGGTGGCGCCACTGTAGATACGGAAAGGCGACCCCAACCGTGACGCCTGCGTCGTGGCGCGTTTGGCGTCTTTGCGTTTCGCCCCGCGACCGAGTTCGTGGGCGACGATTGTGTCTTCGATCGCATCGGCCTGCGGGTGGCGCCCCTCACCGAAGAGCGCCTTCATCTGCGTTTCGGTGACGATGTCTCCGGCCTTGACACGCGAACACTTCAGACGCCGGTCGCGGTAGAACACTGTCAACCCATGAAGGCCCGTTCCGAGCCATCGTCCAGGTGATTCACCATGGGCGGAGTAGTAGTCCGACAACGGTTCCCGGCCCCGGGAACCGTCGTGAGCCGCGACATGGCGGGTGTAATACTCGTATCCGTCGCCCGCGGTGATCTTATGAAGGGTCGCGGTCACCATTCCATGACAGGCCGCGAGTTGCCTCGAGTGCCAGGGGATGCATTAATGCAGAGAGCATTAATGCAGAAAGCATGAAGAGGCCGTTATTGAAAAGTGCTGCCTGGATGCAAGAGGTCTGACCGGCGGAATGTTGGGAAAAGAAGAGGGGGAAGGTGGGCAAAGGAGAAATTGTGTGTTGTTATGCGCGTTAGGTGAGTGACAAAGGAACAAGATTGAATGGCAGGAGGTGGCGAATACCGGTCGGCCCGTTCGCAGACGCTGTGAATGCGGGCGGATGTGGAGCCTGCCGCGAATTTTTCCGCTGGGCGGAGCGGCGTCCGCCCAGCGGCAACGGTGGTGGAGCCATGCCGGGGTGACGTTCGCGGTGAGAACCCGAATAGAACTGCTCGGGTCCGTACCCTGTGGTGCAGGGGACTGGCGAGGCCCGCAGATCTGGTCAGTCAGGAGCAGCGATGGATGGCAAGGCGGCGCGACGTGGAGGACGTCGGCGTCCTGTGGTGGTAGCACAGGAACTCGAGAAGAGACGTGATCGCCGTTTGGACCGGCGGATAGCCGCGCGGGAACGGCAACTACGCGTTGATGCTGCCGAAAAGCTGTACGTCGACGCTGTGGAGGCTATCGAGGCAGCCACGAGGGAGCTAGCAACGGAGATCAGAGGGTTTGAGCAGTGCATCGTGGAGGCCACTGCCCGTAGCGCAAGTTTGGTCGAGCAGTATCGTCACCAGCAATCTCGCGCGGCGGCCGCGATCCGCGATGAAGGCTGCACCGTCGATGAGGTGGCCGAAATCCTGGATATCTCCAAACAACAGACGCGGCAGATGATCGCCGAGGCACGCCATCTTGACCAGACGAGTCCGGCACTGGGGCGTGTCGCAATAACTCGGCTCGAACTTCCCCAGGGGGGCGGTGACACGTGTGAGAACGCGCGACGCACCGCCCTGAGCGATGTGGACACCGACAGCCATCTATCGGCCGGGTGACCAAAGCCTCACCAGTATCGATATCCGTGGCCTCTGGATGTGGTTGTTAGTTGGTGGTGCTCAATTCGAGGCTCGGCGTGGCGGCGAGAAGAGTCCAACCGGAGCCGTCGCACCGATAGAAGCGCTCCTCGATCGCGACGACGTCATCGACTGACAGCGACCGGTTGCCCGCGGCGTAATAGGTATCGGCGTGCACCGATTCGATCTGGTCGTTGAACATCTCGAATTGGCGTTCGAGGATCAGAGCGTCGTCTGCGTTGGCGGTTTGGCTCAGATCGCGATACTCGTAGGCCTGGATGTAGTCGATGACCGGGGCGTGGCGGGTGTCTCCGAAGCTGCGGGCGTTGAGCAGGATTCGGATGCGCACACCGGGTTCGGGGTGTGCGGATTCGGCGAGGGCGAGAGTGCCGGGCACGGTAACTCCTGAATCGGATGAAGGAGGGGCGGGGCGTCACTGTTGGACGCCCCGCCCCTGTCAGCGGTGGAAAGTGCTCAGGCGGCTACGGTCTGCCGACGGTCGGGAACCTCGACGATCCCCAGGTAGACCCGGCAGGTGGTGCAGTGGTCATCGTCGTAAACGGGTTTGACCTCGAAGCATCCGATGCAGCGGCCCTGGCGCTGACCACGTCCGAGCGCAGGGCCGCGCTGGCGGGTGCGCTTTGGCTTCGGGGCTGCGGTGGCGTCGAGATCGACCGTGCCAGTGGTGAGTTGCCCATAGACCGGGCTCATGCAGTCACGGATGATCGGCACTGCGGGATGGTGCGGCTGCGCGCAGATCACGCGATCGAGAATGTGATCAGCACTGCGCGGATAGTGCTCGGTGAAGTATGCGCAGCGCGCGATAACCAGGTCGCGGTTGGTGAATCCCTGCGGCAGTGGCCGCATTCCGTGGCGTCCGTCGGCGCGGCAGGTCGGGCACAGCCCGTCGTCGCTGCGCCACTGGCCGTCGATGCGATGCATCGCGGCGCGGTTCCAGGTCCCGGGCCGTTCGATGAAGCACGACACACAGGGCCAGCCCGCCAGCGCCGGAGTCGAAGGCTGGTCGTAGTCGAGATCGTTGCCGTTCTTCTGGAACGGGGCACGATCGTCGGCCGCGACCCAGATCTTGGTGCGCTTCTGGGCGTGCCTATGGGTCTGTTCCTCCGAGATCGGGCGGTCACCACCGACGATCGTGGTCAGGTCGAGCTGTTCACCGACGAAGCCGACATAGAACTGATCCCATTTCGCGCGGGCCTCCTCGGCGTCGACGACAGCGGTGCGTCGACGAGGCCGCTCCTGCTCGGGTGGCTGCGGCTGGTTGTGGTAGATCCGTGCCCGAAGCGCGAGATAGTCATAGGCTGCGGCTGCTTCGTTGTCCTCGAAGAGGCGGTTGGTGAAGTAGTCGGTGACGATCGCGGGCTCGCCGATCTTGCCGCGCTCGCGGCGGAGCGCTTCGGCCTTGCGGCGACGCTCGCGGTACTTCTCGGGATCGTTGCGGTCGGCTTCAACTCGGGCGGTGACCGGCGCGCTGGTCCGCATCCGAGTCGGTCGGAACTGCTCACGACTGCGGTCGGGTCGCCATTCGGTGGCGTCGATCCCGCGAGAGTGGATGTCGAGGTCGTTGTCGCGATCGACAGCCTCGTACAGGTGCGGATCAGCGCTGGGCAGGCACGCGTCGAGGTATGCGCGGTCGTCCGGATGGCACAGCTTGCGGAGGTCGGCGATCTTGTCGAGCGCCTTCGGGTAGGGGTGTGCGCTTAACAAGTCGACCATCTTCGCCAACACCGTGTTGAAGCGCGCGCGTTGGCGTTCGTCGGTGATGGCGGGCACGAGCTGCTGCGGGTTCCACGGCGACGGTGCGTCGGCGTCTGTCTCGGTGGAGTCGGCTTCGTCGGCATCGGTTCCGGGCGCGCCCTCGGTTCGGACTATGGTGCGATACAGATGCGGGTCGCCGAACGGCATGAGGGCGTCGAGGTGTTCACGGAACTGTGGGGAGCTTCGCTTCCAGGCGCTGCGGAGCCGGATCAGGGCGTGATCGTAGCGGTGTTCGGTGAAGACGGTGGCCATGAACTCGGCGACGGCGAGGTCTTCGGGTATAGCGCAGCGCAGCGCGGTCACCGCAGCGCGTCGGCCCTGGACGCGATTGCGGCCGAGCTGGTAGTCGATCAATGCAACGGAATCGAGGAAGGACGTACGCAACAGAGTGTTCCTGTCTCGTGATATGCGGAAGCACCCCACGCTCGAAGCGGCATCTTGCGAAACGAGGGGTGGGCGGCTGGTCGGGCGACCCGCCTGAGGGCGTGAAGCCAGCTCGCACGGCGACACTCGGGAGGGAACGCGCCGATCAGGGCGGAGACGAATTTCCCGCGCTCACATACACACCGTGCATATGGTGGGGTCGTCGCGCCCTGGAAATTCGTGTCCGCCCCGGCGCGGGCCCGGACGCGTGGCGCCGTGCGAGCTGGTAGCCCTCGGGCAGGCGGGGCGACCGACCAGACGAACACCCCGGGCCCGGCCACTCACCAATCCTTGGCGACTACGCTGGAACCGCAGCCGCCACAGGGGATTCGGGCGAGATCAGAAATTCGGTTCGCCGACGAGAGCGGCCGCGGCGGTCTGGCTGGCCCACGGATCGTCCCCAGAGGCGGTGGCGGTGGCCCAACCGTCTGTCGTGGCAGGTTGGTTGCCGAAGCCGCCGCCGCTGGCGTTGTCCGTGCCGCCGAAACCGTCTGATACGGTGGAGCCGCGTCGGGTCTTGGTGATCTTCGCCGTGGCATACCGCAACGAGGGTCCGACTTCGTCGATGTCGAGTTCTATGACGGTGCGTTTCTCGCCTTCACGGGTTTGGTAGCTGCGTTGCTTGAGACGCCCACTAACGATCACTCGCGCACCACGGGTGAGGCTTTCGGCGACATTCTCCGCGGCCTCACGCCAGATGTTGCAGCGCAGAAACAACGCATCGCCGTCTTTCCACTCGTTGGCGTTGCGGTCGAATACGCGGGGAGTGGAGGCTACGGTGAAATTCGCCACCGCTACGCCCGCGGGTGTGAATCGAAGCTCGGGGTCAGAGGTCAAATTCCCGATGACGGTGATGACTGTGTCACCAGCCATGGTGGGCTCCTTCGAGGATGAGTTGCATTGTATTCGTGCATGTTTGAGGCGTCGACCACGGGGCAATGACTCGATATGGAATCTGGAAGGGACCGATGTCCTCGACGGTGAGCGTCGATGTGCCACAGCCGTTGTCGATCACGATCCCTGCTCACTGGACCCGGCGGGCTCGATGTCCTCGCCGCCGGTGTCGGTAAGGATTGCGAATGGATCGTCATCAAGCAGGATCAGTCGACGCCCGTTGTCCCAGTCGACGTCGATCTGCGAGTCCCGCACTTTGGTCACGGTGCCGGTGGCACCGACCGCGAGCGGGTCCGGGTCGTTGGGCATGATGCCGGTGATCCGGACGCGGTCACCAGGTTCGAGGTTCATCGGATCTTCCTTGCGGGTTGGGAGGTGCCCTGCGCGGTAGGGCATATCGGGGCGTGGGGCGGTGCCGTCCGTGCGGCGAGAGGGTGCGTCGGGGCCGCGCATGCTGCGGTGTGGGTTGAACCGGGCAGCCAGGATGCGCTGTGGCGGTGGTGAGTTCGAGCTCGGTGGAGCTGGTCATTCATCCGGCTCAGTCATCGCGGCGCTTGGGGGAATGTCGGCCAGGTGTCGTGGGTGGTCAGCGTCTGCGGTGGTTTCGAGGGCTGTGCACGTGGCTGGTCACGGCGCGGCGGCGATGCCGGTCGGGTGTCGCGGGGCGCTGGCGGGCTGTTCGTCCCAGCGTGGGTGTCGTGATCGTGGTACGTGAGCGTCGTCGGCGGCGCGGTGACCGGACCTTCGGAGGTTCGACAGCAACAATGGTGTTTTCGCGTTTGGCGGTGTTGATGCGGCACATATGCAGCAACCGCAGCACGCAGCGGCGGCCGGTGACATCGGTGCGTACACAGGGGCTCTGGACAGGTGCATGGCAGCGCGGGTAGGGGCAGATGATGGTCAACCCGAGCTCACGTTCGGCGAGATCGACGTCAGTCAGGTTGACACGGTCGCGCACCGGCAAGGCACGCACGGACAGGGCAGGCATTCGGAATCCTTCCAGCGATCACCGGAACGAGGCACGCCCCGCTCATGCAGGCGCCTAGTGCCAGGATCGGCGTCATCACACAGGGATTGCACACAGTGCGAGGTCGCGGGATGTGCTCGTTGGACACGAGCAGAGAGAGTGCCGGTCGTGGTCGACAGGGTCGGGATGGGAGTCGCTCGCCCAAGGTGGACGCGGTGGCGCGGTGGCGAGTGCGCACGAATTCGCACACACTCCCCGCCGGTTGCCGCAGTGCCATGCCGGGCCTGTGGACACGCGCTGTGCCCAAGACAGGAACATGTGCCGCACACATAGCGCGGAATCCACTGTAGCGGTTCGCGATAGCGGTGAGCGAGAACGCTCGTGCTGCGGCGTAAGCTGATCGGCAGGGGACTGGCGTGATCATCGGATCAGTCGGTCAGGAGTACTCGTGGAGGAACCGAACACCCGGCGCGCTCGATCATCGCAACAGCCATCGACGGCGGCGGCGCGACGCGAACAGCAGCGGCTGGCGCGTCAGCAACGTCATGCTCGCGCGCGAGAACGCCTGAGCCGCATCGACGCCGCTGAGCGGACCTATATCGACGCGGCTGTCGCGATCGAGGCAGCCGACGGTGATCTCGCGGAGGTGATCGCTGCGGCCGATCGCCGCGTGCAGGCTGCCCGCACACGCGCAGAGGAGAAAATCGGCGAGCACCAGCGAATGCAGGCACACGCCGCGGCCGCGATCCGCGCCGAGCAATGCAGCATCAGTGAAGTCGCCGAGATCATACAGATATCGCCGAAACAGGTCCGGGATCTGCTCCGAACCGCCGACACCGGCACCGAGTTCGCGGCTCGCGATCCCGAACAGGATCCAGTCGATAGCCGTGTCGGCGAGCAGCCGCCTAACATCGACACCGAATCGCCCGAACCCTGGCAAGGCGAGCCGACGGACGCGACGGATTCAGGCGAAACCATCCCGACCGTGACGGGTTTTGTTACACCACAACAGTGGTCGTCCGCCTGAGTTGCAACACATGACGAATGCAGGTGAGTATCGGCCGAGATAGCTTGTACCGACGGCAACATTCGGCTCAGGTTGGTCGAGCGCGGTGTCGGCAGCGACACAGATCCGCGTTGGCCGGAGTGGCACTTGCGCGGTGTCGCCGGGTTACCGACGGTTCTTCCGTCGGCGCTTCGGGTGTTCAGGGGCGGGCATGGGGCGTTCACCAACGCTGTGATCAGCCGGTGGGCACCAGGTCTCGGGCGGATGCCGTCGGTGCAGGTCGCGGATGACCTGAGCAGGAACGCCGCGTCCTCCTGTCTGCTGGCGGCCAGCGACCCTGGCAAGGCAGGTCTCGAGTGGTGCGTGCACGTCGACCAGCACACACGCGATCGCGAGGGTCGCGGCCAGTTGCTGCCATCGGTGCACATATGCGGGGGGCAGGTTGGTGGAGTCGATGACGACGTTGAACCCGGCGGCGAGGTGGTCGAGCGCCTGCCGTGTTTCCAGTTCGGTGACGGTGTTCTCGTCCTCGATATCGAGCATGCCGTCGCGATGGAAGTAGAGCAACCGGATCGTGTCCCGACAGACGACCACTGTTCTGGGGGTGGTGGCGGCGAGGTGAGCGGCCACCGTCGACTTGCCCGACCCGGGCAGCCCCCGCAAAACCATGATCGTTGTCCCCAACGGCGTGGGTCTGTGGGGATCGTCGTCGCTGTTCATCGTGATACCTCTCGGGTCGGAAGTGCGCGCAGGCGGGAGCAACAGCACGCGTGCGGGGATCGGACACGCAGGAACGGGTGTCCGAGTCGATCGGCATGCCGATCAACGCCGAATGGGCAGCCTCGCCAGCTGGTGTGCCGATCTCAGTGGGGTTGATGGCGTCAGGGCGGCATTCGCCAGTGGCGATGCCGCGTTTGAGTTACAGATCGACGAGTTCGTCGATGGTGTCTGGGGTTTCAGCGGGCACGAGACCACCGCCAGGCCATCCACCCAATTACGGCGAACCCTCCGGCCGCGCATATTGCGGCGGCCGCGGCCAGGCCGATCCAGGAGGACAGGAATGTGATGATGCTGGCGAGGCCAGCGATACCCGAGGCGAAGCCGAAGAGCGCGACGACAATGGCGACGGCTGTGGCTACGAATCCCGTTCCAGCGGTGGTGATTCGACGTCGGATTATTTCTGTTACCCCCACAGCATCATGTACAGGAACAGGGCGAGGATGTCGGCGAAGGTCATGATGGTCGGTCTCCTTCTGTAGAGGTGGTGATCTGGGCGGCCTATTCGGCGTCCAGGCGGATGATGTCGTCGCGGATGAGTGCCACCCCGATTGGCTCGGGTGGGGTCTGTCATCCGGTGGGAGTGGAGTGCCGAGAGATGCCCCGGGGTGATGCCGGACACGTGCGCGATATCGACGGCGTCGACGAATCCGGACACGCAGACGATCACCGGACCAAGGAACCCTGGACCGCCGATACCTGCTGAGGGTGCAGCGGCGTACACGGCCGAGTCGACGAACGACAGACACCTAGGGACTAGTCGGGTGCGCAATGCGGCGGCGGCGCGCTGGGGGCGGGAACCCCAGACCGGTTCAGGACACATTCACTGAGTAGGAAAGAACCGAGAGTGCTTGAGAGTGATGGCCGCTAGCGATGGCAGTCCGCCTGTGCGAGTTCGGCGTCGGGCGCGGTCTGCAACACAACATCGGCGACGTCTTCCTTGTCGATTGCTGCGCGGAGTGCAAGATCGGATGCGGCCTGCTCGACGGTGTCGGATCCGCAGAGTTCAGGGAACGCGCGGTACAGGGAGTCGATGATCTGGCGGAGTCCAGCGATCACGTGCGGGCGTTGGTCGGCATTCCAGGGGCGGGCGGTGATGGTGACGTGACCGTCCGGGGTGGTGACAGTGATGGTTTCGCTCAATACGGTGTCTTGGATTTGGAGGTGTGGGCCGAGTTGATGCGCGGCCGCATCATTAGTGGGCTACTGCACGGCGGGTGATGGTGGCTGAGGCTGGGGCGTACACGACGATGTGCCGGGGCACCGTCGCGGTCGGATGACGTTTGGTTGCTTCATTTGCTGGTCCGATTGATCCGCACGAACCGACCTATGTGATTGGCGCAGTCGACGAGTTCAGTTGTGGCCGTGTCGGTTACGGAGCAGTGATCACGGTGTGCGCAGTGTGATCTGGCGCGAGTGCGCGCTGCCGTGGTTGAGGCCATCGGTGATGGTGCGAGCGGCTTCGGTGTCGGTGAAGTCGTCGATGCCGATGTGGGTGCTGGCGGCGTCGTAGAGCACGGCATAGGCGGTGCTGTAGTCGAGGATCCCGAGGGCGAGTGGTTGTCTGTTCTCGTCGAGGATGTCAGCGCCGACAATGCGTCCGAGGGAATTCGCGGCCAGTAGCAGGATGGTGTGACGTTGACCGCGTGGCGCGGCACGGACCCGATCGGCTTGGGCGTGCAGTGCGACTTGGACGTAGCGGTTCGCGCGGTCGATGTCGACCGGTCGCGATGGCCGCCGTGTAGGTAGGGGCGGTGGTGTGAGCTTGGTGATCAGCCATGCAGGCAGCGGTTGAGGTGGGCGCGGATCGATGACGGTGTAGTTGCCGTGGGGCAGTACAGATCCGGCGGCGACGATATAGCCGCCGTCGCCGCGGGTGTCGATGCGCCATCCCACGGTGCCGGAGGTATTGGGTAGCCGGATCGTGGTGGGAGCACGGAAGTACAGGTGCAATCCCGATGAAGGTGTGGCCACGGTGTAGGTGCTGCCCGGGAACGGGTGTCCGGCATCCTGGGCGATCGCGACGAGGACTTCGCGGCCGTGGGCGAGTCCGGCCCATGGCGCGGGAGCCTGCTCGCCGTGTGATGGATCGAGGTCGATGACGTAGAGGCCGCTCGGCGCGCAGGCGATGCCGACGTTGTAAGGGCGTTCGCGCCAGATCCGGCGGACCTCGTCGGGATCGGCGGTGGCGTGGTGGAGCCAATGCTCCTTGTAGGCAGGGGTTTTCGCGAGTGTCCGCAGCGGGAACACATGGTGTCCGTGTTCGGCTGCGGTCAGGGCGGCCTGCATCAGGCGTGCGCTGTGGCGGCTGCGGCGGGAGGCAACCATGTCGCCAGGGTGGCGCGAGCCCGGATGTGTCCGACCGCTGTCGGATGCGGGTCCGGTACTCGCCCGGGGCCTCGAAGAGGACTGTGAAGACATCAGTGGCGGTCGAATCGAGAAGGCG
The DNA here is from genome assembly GCF_050946365.1 of Nocardia sp. CA-107356. Taxonomy (NCBI): domain Bacteria; kingdom Bacillati; phylum Actinomycetota; class Actinomycetes; order Mycobacteriales; family Nocardiaceae; genus Nocardia; species Nocardia sp. CA-107356. Next base: position 4,618,260 of record NZ_CP191992.1, read on the forward strand.
ATCGCCGGCGCGGTGTGCCGAACCGGCGATCGCACACGGAGGCAGAGACTGCCGGACATGGGACGTGAGTGCACTGACCGAAAACTTTTGTGCCACAGCGGTGATCGCTGACTGCGGTAGCTGTGTAGCTGATGTTCGGAAAAACAGCGGTACAGCGTGATTCCACATCCAGCGTTGTGGCTAGGAAGAACGCCCACTCGGTCACAGCCGACAGGCAGCCGTTCCGCCGGGACCGAACGGTCCTGTCGGGTTTCAGGCTGCCTTCGGCGATGCAAGTTCCTCGTCGCGCACGATAGCCTCGTCCTGGTCGGAGCCCTCGGCCCCGAGGTCCGGGCCGGTGGTCGTGACCGGATCCGATGTATCGGTGGTGGAATCGGTCTCAGGTGTGGGCTGATCCTCCGGGGCGGCGGGTTCGGTGTCGCCGTTGTACACCTGGTCGGCGGTGAGTTCGCCGGTGAGGATGTAGTCGAAGGGTGCGCGCTTGTGTCCGTGGGTGGCGAGCAGTTCGATGTAGGGCTTCCACAGCGGTTCCCGGACGCCGCGCCAACCCTTGGCCTTGGATTCACTGACCTCGAGGTTGGGCAGGATATCGGCTTCCATCGCGGCGACGACCCGCAGCGCGGCGTAGAGCAGACCGTGGTTGTCGCGGGCCTTCACACCGCCGCCGACCGGTGCATCGGACAAGTGCTTGCCCAGTTCGGCGGCCAGTACTGAGGTGGTGTAGCGCTCGAGCAGTGCCGACTTGCCCACGACCAGCCCGATCAGTTCACCCATTCCCGCCGGTATGGTCTTCTTTCCGGTGAACCAGTTTTCGCGGACGAACTTGCGCCGCCGGTTGGCCGCGGCAACGGATTTGGTGTTCAGCGCCCGGACCCGGTTGACGTCGGCCGCGCGTTGCCGGTCTCGCTCGGCTTCGCGTTGCTGGCGTTCATGGCGTTCCTCGATGGTTTCCGTCGGCTGGTCCGCGGCGGTACTGCTGAGGTTGTCGCGGGCATCGCTGTCGGTGTACTCGGGGAAGCTGGCCTCGTCGACGGTGAGTGCGGCAGCGTCGGGGTCGAGGCAGAAATAGCTGGGGTAGAAGCTGTCTTCCTCACGCACGTGCCGGGCGTGGACTTGGCCGTTGCTGGCTTCGGCGTCGGGATTGGTGCGGGTGAAGTCATCGATCCGGTCGGGGGCGATGAGCTCATCGGTGTCGATGTGCACGATCCGCTGGGTCAGGACGACGGCGAACGCATCTGGCTGCGCGGCGGCGTCGACTTCACCGGCCCGGTCACCGGCGGCTGTGAGCAGCAGCTCGAGGGGCCAGCAGTCGAGTCCTTCCGGTATTTCGTCGACGACGTGGAAGCCGCGGTCGGCGTGGTCGGTGACCGCCGCTTCGTAGCCGGCGGCTACCCGGATCCTGGTGGCTTCGGCTTCCGCGCGGGCGGCCTCATCGGCGGCGCGGGCCTCGTCCTCGGCGACCATTTCGGCGAAGACGTAGTCGAAGTTGCCGTCGAGTTCGGCCTGGACGAGCCGCGCCCTGGCGTCTGGGTCGTCGGCGTAGCGATCGGCCTCGGCGGCGTGGAAGATGTCGAACTGGTGGTCCATGACCGCAGCGGTCGCGGTCGGCGATTTCGCGACCTTGCGATATGCCCTGATTTCGCGGGTGGTCAGTCCGAGGTTCTCGCGCACTTCCTTGTCGGTGGCCTTGACCTCGAACAGTGCCGCGGTCGCGGCGAGTCGGTCGGCGTCGTCCTGGGTGACACGGTACTTGCCGGTGGAGAATTGCATTCGCACGCGCGCGATCACGCGCTGCTTCTCGTCGGCCTCGGTGTCCTCGGGCAAGGCGATGATCCACGCCTTGCGGACCTTCTGACCAGACTCGCTCGCCTTGACTGCGGCGCGCTGCAACGCTCGTGTGCGATGCCAGCCGTCTTCGACGACGAGGCGCCCGTCGATGACACTGACAATGATTGGTATGTCATTGCCGTTCTTGGCCAGATCGGCATCGAAATCGGGATCGTCGGGCTTTTCGGGTCGGTTAGGGCCGCGCACGAGTTTCATCGGTTCGGCGAAGTATGTCGGATAGGCCAGCTCGAGCCCCTCAAGGACCTCCAGCGCGCTGGGCGGATTGCCATCACCGGGAGTATCGGGGATCCGATCCTCGAGGGCGGGTTCGAGTTCCGTGGTGGTCATACAGTGTTTCCTTCCTGACGTAGACAGGTGGCCATGTGGCCGCAAAATGGACTGAGCTGAACTGCAAGGCTCGAAGGATTTGTGGTGAGAGTTACGGGATTCGCTCTGATCATTGGATCGACCGGCCGGCGTGTGGAAGACGCGTTCGGGGGCATCGCCGTTGTCTCTGTGTTCAGAAAGGGCGCACGACGGCGGTGAACGCGGTTGATTTATCCGCGTTGATCTGGCTGGCGATCTGGTCGGCCTTGACCTTGGACAGGATTGCGGCATGTACCTTGCGATTCACCGTCTTGCCGTCCGGGGTGAGACGTCCCAATAATTTGCCGTTCTCGCTGACAATCACAGTGTAATGATTGTGTCCTGGGGTGTTATCTCCACATTTCCAACCACATATTTTTTCCATTGGCTTTCTCCAAGTAACACGTGTGCATATTTCGCGACGGATTCGCATCCCAGCACGATTTCAGGGAAGTCCTACCCGCCGATCGATGAAGACGTTGCAGTCGATGCGACGAAATGCAGGTCGTGTTGGATCAGAGCGGTGCCAGGTAGACCAGGCCGCGACATCGCCGAACGGGCGGTCCCACTTCGTCGACACAACTGCGCCAACGCTCAGCACACTGGATACCGCTCGCGTTACGCGAGCCTCGACCAATTCGATCCCAGCCCGCGTATCTTTCGCATCGACAGAGATCTTCAGCCGGTTGTTCTATTCATCGTGCATCCGACATGCTGACGGGCTCTGAATTGCTCAGTCGCCGAGGAGTTCTGGCCACTCCTCGCGATATTCTGCGACCAGGGTCTCGGCGTCGGTGTCGTGGTGCATGTCCACCAGTACCGCCCGCATCCTGGCGCGGTCCAAATTCGACACGCGCTGTGTCAGTTCCGCCAGGATCGCCTGGCGTGCGAGATCGTGCACGGCGGTATCGGGCAGCTCGGCGTTGTAGGGCACGCTCACCTTCGCGTGCCAGAACCCGAAACCGTCCGCCCACGTCGAGACCTGCATCTCGCTCATCGTTTGGCCGCCTCGGGGAACAGCAGCTCAATGGTGTACCCACCAGATGGACTGAGCGCGAACACATCCCGGCCACCTTCGGTGATCGTGAGGGTGTGGCCGGTCGCTCGCATGTCCGCGATGTAGGTTTTCGCCTCTGGTACTCCGACGAGTTCACGGGATATCTCGATGCCGTAGTTCGTCGTAGCCCTCTGGACCTTGAGCAGACAAACTGTGTCGAGCGCGTGAAGTCGGGTCTGGACGTACCACCGCGCACCGCGGATCTTGTTCATAGCGTGCGCTTCCCGAGCTTCCTCGTCGCTGTCCTCGAAGTCGCGTTCCTCGCCGATGATCGCGTAGTCCAGTACCGCGAGCATGTCCAGTAGCCCGGTGCGTTCCTGCTCGATATCCACCGCGTTCACGCTGCCGATGCGAGACGGGACCGGCGAAGGTCGAACACGTAGTCGATGCTGCCGTTCGGGATGGTCACCCTCGTGTCGAGGCGCACCGTGATCCACTCGGCGATCTCGGCTGCACCGAAGTCGACCGACGAGACATCCTCGAGTCTCGGATATCCGCCATCACCGGCCTTTTCGACGATGCCGCTGAACACTAACTGCTCGATGATCTTCTCGGCGTACTCGCTCAGCTCGTCGACGCCGATCGCGACACGGATCGCGTTCTTGGTTTCGTGGCACCCGTACTCGCGCCACTGCTTCATGATCACGTCCTGGCAGGCGCGTGAAAATAAATCGCAGTCCAGGATCGTCCCGTTGGAAAGCGTGGCGAGGACGTCCAGCAGGTCCATCGGCGCGGGACCGTCCAGGTCGATGACGATATGTCCCATCGGGTCGAAGGACCGTGCCGGACCGGGCCAGTTCCACATCAGATGGCGATGGTTGCCGATGTCGATCGGGTCGTTAAACTCCAATGCGTCTGATAAGCACGTGTTCTCGAACATCAGATACTCCCCGCCGACGCGGCGGTGTTGCTGTGTCCCGGTCGCGTCGACGGTTGTGTGAGTCGGTGCGGAGTCGATGACCTGTACCACGCTGGCCAGCCGGTTTGCCCAGTCATCGCCGAATTCGCAGACGAGCACATAGCGCACCGAGCGAATCGGCTCCTTATCATCGTCCCGAATTTCGGGCAGCAAAATCGCCATAGCAAATCCTCCAAGCAGAAAGAACCGTCAATTCGACGGCCCGGAAATTGAATGCACATTGCGGCAGATCAGCCTGAAGCGTTTGGCCTGGATCTTGGTAGATCCCGGAACGCACCCATCTGGTTATGTGCACGACTTCGAACGTCGCACACCAAGCATGCGCATTCCTCTTGCTGCGATATTCCGGCTCGGCACTGGAAAACGTCTGCGGCGGCGCCTGCCCGAAGGTGATAGCGTCTGTGAATTTTGCGAGCGCGACCACTGTTCAGCTCTTGAGTCGCACCATCAAATCGCTCATAAAAGCACCGAACGCAGAGTGATCTTGCGTCGGATATCGAATGGCGTCCGGTGCTGTGGCAAGCCGACAGGTGTTCGGTCGGTCAGACCGCCACCGCTGCCCGGGCCGCGGAAACAGCGTCGGATGCGAGCAGGCGTCCAACGAAAGCGGGAGCCGCTGTGGGGTGGGTGTACCACGATTCGGCCCTGCGTTGCGGGTGACGACCGGCATCGTTGACCACAGCTGGGTCGGCGTCCGGCCGGAATACGCGCAAGCCACCGAGGGCGAGGTCGAAGTAGGGGCCGACCGCCTCGTTGAACACGACACGACACGGTTCATCGACCAGCACGACGGTCGCCAGTCCGGCACACGAGCGAGCTGTCCCGGCGGCGATCCCGGCCAGGGTTCTATGGTCGCGGCGCAGTGGTATGAGCGGGTTGCTGTAGGGGCGGAACAGCCGCTGGAACAGATCCGGCACGCTGCTCATCACGACGATCGGCAGACGCCGCTCGAAGCTGGTCACCTGTTCGGCGAGGGCTTCTCCGGCGTCGGCGCCGCGCATGATGGTCGGCGACACCATGAGAAGGTCTTCGGCGACGCGAGGCCGTACACCGCGCGCGATGAGTTGCCGTATGAGCCATGGCGACCGAAACTGAGCGTGCGCATCCTGGTTGCTGTTGTGAACGTCGACCGTGATCTGTCCCGAGGCTGAGCCGTTGGCGAGCGGATCGAGGCTGCGTATCGCTGTGACCTTAGTGGTTTGGCTACCGCCGTTGCGCAGCGTCTCGGTGAGACCGGCGGCGAAGTACCGTCGTTCCGAGGACGGTGAGTTCTGTCGAAACGGCCGCAGAAGCCCAGAGGGCGCCTGCGACTTCATCGTGATCCACTCCTCGAAGGTGTCCTCGACCAACGCGCAGACGTTGTCGGAGTCGTCGGTCCAGGACACGGTGAACAAGGGCGGCATGACATGTACTCCATTCGATGGTGGATGGTCGGGTACCGAGCGGTTGATACCGGCTCGGTGTCGTCGGCGAGCGCCCGCGATGCGGCGGGGATTCGCCGTGGTCACCGACGAACGCGACGACGAGATTGACGACCGAACAGACGTGATCGGTTCCGCCGTCCGTTTGCTCGGTCGGTACGTGGCCAATGGGGCAGTCAGCGGATACGCGTGGATTGTCGAACTGGGTGTCGCAGTCCGTGCACAAGTGCGCTCGACCAGTAGCAAAGAGGACTACTGGGTAGTGGCGCCCGGCCGGCTCAGGTGGCGAACAACGCCAATTGCGCCTCGTCGTGGGACGGGTGTCGCGGTTGCGGTCGTGGGTCGCGGTGGTCGTAGCGGTGGTCGTCCCACTGCTCGACGTCCTGGTAACACACCCCGCACCATGGATAGGTGGCTGCGTCGTCACGGGCATCGAGCACATGCTGGTGGGACCGGTAGATGCACTGGCAGCCCTCGTCCGCACGGCATTCGCGTTCGCCGCCGTCGGGATGGTTCTCATCCCACTCGCGTCGCGCGACGTCTTGGTCGTCGAGGACAGCAGAATCGGCCAGGGCTGCGAGCACCGTATCGAGCGCGCGCAGCGCGGCGGCATCGTCACCACGCACCACGAGTGTGCGGATGGTTCCGCCTGGCCACAGGTCGTATCGGTAACTGACCCCGAACGCGGCCACCTCGTCGATGCGGGATTCGGCGACAGCGAAATTCGACTCGTTCACCGGGGTGTCACCCCGGTCATCGATGCTCAGCGGAGTGGTCAACTCGAACCAATCATGGCGACTATCGCGGCGGGTCCACCACATGTAGTCGCAGTCGTGGCCGTGCGCGCGCAGCATCGAGACCAGAGGCATCGCCTCGGTGATTCGTCGAGCGCGATGCGTCCTCGCTCCAGTCATCGAAGCCTCCTCAAATAGGTTGGTGCGCTGAATGTTTGACGGAATGCACCCGGATGCCGGTGGTGGCGAACCCGGCTGGTGGGAGTTTGGGTTGGGCCTTCGCCCCGTCGAGTGACGCGGCGGGCGAAGGCCCCGCGACTCAGTCGCCGCTTCCGCCGACAGTCCACGCGCGCTTTGCGGCACCGGGCCGGTTCGTGCGCGGGTGGTCAGCGAGGATCGTGGCGGTGATGATGTCGTTGCCGACCTCATTCCCGATCGAGGTCAGGTCGTGGTCGGGAAGTGGAGCGGTGAGGGGCGGGAGAAGTTGAGCGTGAACAGTCATGGGCAGTCCTGATCATGTGGCTGGGCGTAAGCGGGTCGGTTGGCTGGCACCGGAGCCCGCGGCGGACCACGAGCTGTGGGAGCTGATCCGGACTGGTGCGTGTCGGTCACAGCAACCTCGAACGTTGTTGGGTTGCCGGGCAGGATCAGGGCGTGTCCGTTGGCTGTGTTGACGAAGCTCTGTCGCCGCCCACGGATCGGGTCGCGGACAGCGGTGACGGTGCCCTTTTCACCGGTTTCGAGAGGTGCGGGGCCGCTGGGCAAGTCACTGGTCATCCACGCCTGGTGGGCGAGGTTCGGTATCCGAATCACGCGGCACCTTTCTGAGTGCGAGGGATCACCGCTGCGGGATCCGAATTCGGTGTTGCGAGGTTGCGGCTATCGGCGTCGGGTCGATCCGCGACCGTGGCCGATGTGCCGTCGCGGCGGGCCGGTCAGTTGAGCAGCGGGACGGTGTTGGGGACCACGGCGTGCCATTGGCGGCGGTCGCCGATGGGTCGTCGGGCGTGATCGGCTGGCCGGCCGGTCGGTGCGTGGTAGAAGCAGCCGCGGGCGTATTGACGGCCGTCGGGCAGCGTCGCGATCATGGACGCGGTGTGGTTGGTGCCCAACAGCATTGCGCCGGTCGATCGCCGGGTGATCGTCGCGTGCGCGTGACGCAGCTGGCTGCTGGTCAGCCCCGGCATGGGGATGGCGAACATGTCACCTTGGCGGGACGGGTGGCGGCCCATCGCTTCGGCCAGCCGCACAGCCTCGGGTTTGAGTGCCTCGAGCGCATCCTCGATCGTGTCCGCGTCGCACGGCGGCAGCTGGCACAGAAAATAGGAGCGGGTGTCCTGGTCGTCCCATGAGGACAGAAACAGCGCTGGCGAACGCCGACCAGACTCGAAGTTGTGGTAGTCCGCAGCGAACAACGCTTCGCGATACTCCGTGGGGAACAATCCCACGGCCGGTCCGGGTCGACGGGTGTGCCAGACATACTGGTCGCCCAAACGCCGCACCTGTTGACCGGCGGCGTTCCAGACCAGATCGGTATCGGCCACGTCCCGGGCCGGGCCGCCACGCCAACGCGTTTGGTGCGCAGCGGTGATGACCGCACCAGGCGGTGGCTGGTCGCCGCAGCGGCGGCGCCATGTGTGATTGCGCCAGTCCAGCACCCGAATGGATTCCTCGACGATCCTCGCTGCGGTCAACGCGCTGAACGGTGCGCGAATGGCCGGGACGTCGCTGGCGTAGTGATCGAGACTGCGCTGAGTGTGGAACTTGTGTTTGCCGGTGGTCCGGCTCGAGGTGTCGTCATTGATCAACACCACCCGCGCCATGCCATCGAGATCGCGGAAAACCCGAGCCAGCGGGAAATGCGACCCGTAGGAATACAAACTGTCTCCACCGATCCATACACTGCGGGTACGGACCCGGTGAGCGCGGTCGTCTGGTCGGCGGACGTGGCGGGCGAAGGTGTCGGTGACATCGCGATTACTGGTCATGCGGGGCTCCTCACGCCGGATGAGATTCGCGTGCTCGCGCGAATCGGTTTATCGGGCAGGACAATTGGTGTCGCAGCGCTGCGCTGAGACCGCTTGACGAGAAGGACGAACTGCCCGTGGCGCGCCGCTCGACGGTGAGTTCGACCGGTCAGTTAGGCCAGCCGAGCGACAGCGAAGCCAGGTTGCCTGCACAGCAGCATCGGACGGAGGCGGACGAAGAGGAAGCGCAAGACCGAAAAGCATTGTGCCGCTATCGATATGCCTGCTTCTCCTACGACTCACAGGAGGATCGTCGTCAGGGGTTCTGTGGTCCCCCCTGGGACGGAACCAGCCAGGCTCGATGTGGCGGTCTCAGTCGGTCGTGGCTATGTCGTCGAGGACAACCAATTTCGCTTCGGCGATGGCCTACCATCGGCGGTAGTGGTTGGCCTCGTCGCTGAGCGAGATATCCGCTGCGCCCTCAGGTTTGTGGAGTCCGGCTTGTTCCTCTATGCGGGTGGCGAGCTCGTCGTAGCGCGCGATGGCGGCGGTGAGGTCGCGGCGTGCTCGCCGGATTCGCTCTGGTGGCGCGCCGAGTCGTTCCAGAAGATCCCGGAAGTTCTCGGCGGCCGTGTGAGCGTCGTGTTCGTACATGCGGCATCGCTTCTGCTCGTCCCCTAAAGGAATGTCTTCTCGTCCTCGACTTTCGAGCTGATGACTCGGGCGAGACCAGCGTTGAAGTACTGCGGGTTATCGGGGTCATACGATCGGTAGGCTGACCGCAGGTTCTGGTGGGCATCCTTGGCGAGTGCTTTCCCGAAGATCTGCGGATCGACTCCGTCCGGAACATCGACATTCAGATCGAATGTCAACTCCAAGGTGAATGTCTGGCGGGTCACGGCTTCCCTTCATCGACGCCTGTCTGCGTCGAGGTGATCGGTGGGATTCGGTGTGTCTTGTCGGTGATCAATACGTTGGGCTGCTCGAATGTCGCAGCGAATCCGACAGCCACGCTCAGGATGCGGCCTCAGCTGTTGCTGATCTGCATGATCGGCGCCCAGCTTTTCAATCGGGACAGTTTCTTTCGTGGATGAACAGAACGGGATGTGCGGCGCGGTCTGGGAGTACCAGAAACGAGTCAGCAGCCGTTGTCGGTAGCCTTCACGCGGCGGCCGAACGCGCCCTTCATCTCTCGCAGGATCGCCAGGATCTTCTCCTCGCTGGCGATCATCTCGTCGAGAATCTCGTCGGGATCGCGGTATTCGGGTTGATGGAACTTTGTGAAGTACCGGTTGACGGTGTGGATTTGGTAGCCCAGCCTGGTTTTGGTCGGCTCGGCCCACGCTCCGGGTATATGCGGGCGGACGTGGTGGTCGAGGTATTGCTCGATGAGCCGCTGGTAGTGCTCGGTGTCGATGATCACGGCCGGGTCCGGGGTGTACTGAAGGTTCGCCTCCAGTGGCACCTGCTCGGTGTCGGACCAGTCGGTGTCGGTGACCGGGCGGCCCAGGTTGTCGAGCATTGGTGCGGCGTCGGGATCCCAGACACGTAGTGCCGTGAGGACAGCGTGGTGGACGGGGGAACCTTTGACACCGGTGCCAGCGAGGAGTTCGGCAACCCGGATGCGTGCCTTCGACTGATCGGTCATGACTTGGTCGGGGGCTCTGTCGAGTTTGGCGAGCACAGCGGCGAGCATCTCGTCGGGAAGCGCGCGCAGCTGCGGATGGTCGGCGACTGCGGCGCGGGTAGCGGGGGTGATCTCCCAGCGAGCACGCATGGGGCGACGGATTTTGACGTGGAGATGGCCGAAGGCGTGATTGGGCATGATCTTGACGGTGGCGCTGTCGGTGAAGTCGCGGTAGTCGGCCACGATCGCCTCGATCTGCTCGGTGGTCAGTTCATGCTTTTTGGAGCCGAGGCGACGTCGGGCCTTGGTGACGCGGTCGCGGGCGTCGATGTAGGCGATCCGGCCCCGGCGGGCGTCGGGTTTGCGGTTGCTCAGGATCCAGATGTAGGGCGCGATCGCGGTGTTGTAGAACATGGCCTCTGGTAGGGCGATGATCGCGTCTAGCCAGTCGTTGTCGATGATCCAACGCCGGATCTCGGACTCACCCGATCCGGCGGCACCGTTGAACAGTGCCGATCCCGAGGTCAGGATTGCGATGCGGGAGCCGCCGTCGGCGGCGGGGCGCATCTTGGCGATCATGTGTTGCAGAAACAGCAGGGTGCCGTCGGTGGTGCGCGGCAGGCCCGCGCCGAATCGTCCGTCGAACCCGTCGCGGGTGTGTTCGGCGCGGATCGGCTCGGCGATGCGCCGCCAATCCACACCGAAGGGCGGGTTGGCGATCAGCAGGTCGAATCGTTGATCCGTGAACGCGTCCGCGGTCAACGAGTTGCCTAATGCGAGCTGCCCGGACCGCCCCGACATCAGTTGCTCGGCGGCGGCGATCGAGTAGGTTTGCGCGTTGAGTTCCTGCCCGCACAGGATCAGGTCGGCATCCGGGTAGTGCTGCCGCAGGCGGTGGTGGGTCTCGGCGAGCATTCCGCCGGTCCCGGCAGCGGGATCCAGGACACGAATCCGATTCGGGAGCGCGGGCGGGTCGGCCAGCAACAGGTCGACCATGAGCGTGACGACTTCGATGGGGGTGAAATGTTCCCCGGCGGTGTCGTGGGAGATCTCGCAGAAGCGCCGCAGCAGTTCCTCGTAGAGCAAACCCATCTCGATGTTGGAGAACCGGTCAGGATGCAGATCCAACCGTGGGTCGGTGAACGCGCTGAGCACGGCACGAACCAGACCCGCCTGATCCAGGCGGGTGATGTGGGTGTCGAAGTCGAAGTGTCCCAGCAGCTCTCGTGCCGACACACAAAACCCCGCCAGATAGGTGCGCATCGCGGCGGCCGGGTCGGCAGCGGCGAGCACCTCGGTGAGCGAGGTCAGCGGGCAGATGTTGTAGAGGCCTCGGGTTTCGGCCGCAGCGGCGAGCAGGTCCGGGCGGTCGCCGTGGATGGCGTAGGTGTCGAGGACCGCGCGCTTGGTCGGTTCCAGCAGGAAATCCAAGCGGCGGACCATCATTAGCGGCAGCACCACCATCAGGTACTCCGATTGCTTGTAGTCCCCGCGTAGCACGTCTGACAGTCCCCACAGGAACGCCGAGTGATTGAGCACCGCCACTGACGGCTTCGCCGAGTCGGCAGGCGCGACGCCGGGCCGCGGTCCCTCGGCGATGGTGCATCCAAACCCGGTGAGCAGCGCGCGAACATCGTCAACGCTCGCGCGGCCGAGACGGCTCGCGGGCGTATCCGACAGGGTCCAAGTCCGCCCGTCCGCGGACAGCGTCCACTCTGGACGGGCGCCAAGCGCTGCGTGCGCAGGGGTATCGGGGTTGAGCCCAGCGACGACTATGCGGTCGCCGTCTGCTGCAACGATCACTTCGGACACGAGATACTCCTTCGATCGGGAAATTGGGAATGGTGTTTGCCCGTGGGAAGCACCCGTGCGGCCGGTGAGACGGAATCGATGAGGCGGTTGGGCACACTGCGAACACCGCACCTTTTCGGGCGCGATGGAATGGAACCCACGAATCGGACAATCAAGAACGCCACCGCAGAGCGCTGTGGGTACCGCCGACATCGTCGAAACGGGAGAGCCCGAGCGTCACAGCCGTCGGGTCGAACTGAACGATGGAGAGGTTTGGCCGGGGCGCAGATGCAGGTGCGGGAAGCCGGACGGTTCGGTCAATTTGACTGGCTATCGCTGGCGCGCAGACCGGATCCTGAGCGCCGCGATACGCCCATCAAGTGTGGAGGCGAGCCGGTGAGTCACTTCCTCCGGAAGGATCGATCGCTGAAGCAGGAGCTGAACTCAAGTAACGCGGATCATCCGGGTTGTTTCGTCGCCACAACAGCATGAGTCGATCACCTTTGGCGAGATGCCGCGTCACTGTTGCAATGTGGTCGGTTTTCGCATAGTGCCGCATGTGGAAGGCGGAAACTTCAGCGCATGTGATGCCGGGCCGTTCGTAGTCGAGGACCGATACGTCACATGGAATATCGCGACGCTGTTCGAAACCGGTCGATGAGTGACATTCGTCTACAATGGCTCTGACTTCTGTACGCCCATCGTGCGTCGAGAATACGAGATGGTCCGCACTCCGTAGAGCGCGAATCTCATCCGCCGTCAATGCATGTTCTGCCGTTGTGTTATTTCCCATGATGGCTCCTTGCGTCTGCTGGAATGCCGTCGAATCGCGGGCATCCGTCCGCACGGTTCTGCCCAACCACACGGCACCAGAGACGTTGCATCGCAGGGTTTCGATCGCGATATTCAATTGGGTCCTGCGGTGGTGGCGTTGTCGGTGTCAGCGCCCGTGACATACGCATGCATTTTCTTCAGCAACTCTTGGCCTTTCGGTTCATCGAAGTCTATGAACGTGAGCCACTCGCCCGGAACGGCTCTGCGGAACTGCTGAAGACGCAAGTCGACGGTGTACCCCTCGAATTCGCGCAGCATCGCCACACCGGATTCCTGTATCGGCTTGAACGCGAACTCGCAGCGGTGGCAAATCTCGATGTGCTCCATTGTTTTCCTTTCGTCAAGGTCGCCGACGATGTGGCCGCGCTTCGCCTGTTTGCATTCGGACCAGCCGAGTCTTGTTGGCGACGACCTGTTGTTGCGAAGGCCATGCGAGGCGAATATGTCAATCGCCTGTTCGTTCGGCGTATGGCATGGTCCGTGGGGTCGTCGCAGGCGATCGTGATCGTTGAAGTGGTTGTCCCCGAGAAAAACCCGCACGGTCAGTTTTAGGGGCGGATTTCGAGGTCGAGGTGTTCGTGGCTGCCGTCGGTGTCTATGGCCTCGTGGAAGTGCAGGCGTCGCCCGCGGGTGTCGGCAATCTGTACGCCGGTTTCGTTGACCAGTAACCGCAGCCCATTGCTCAATATGATCTCGGTGTCGTGCTCGGCGCCCCCGGCAGGGGTGATCGACTCGACCGCGATCGCCGGGCAGCCAGCGTTGATCCACCCACCGATGAGGTCGTCGAGTTCTTGCCGGAAGGTGTCGCGGCCTCGGCCGAGTGCTTTCTCGCGCAGGGTGATCAACTGTTCTGCGCTCGCCCTGGATCGCACACCGAGCGGTAGCTGCGGCGACGCGCTGTTCGAATCGGGGAACCCGGCGAGGTCTACGAAGGCGATGTCGCGGCGCATCTGCGCGGCGATCTCGGCGAAGGTGGGTACCGGGTTGCCGGGCGAGGGCGGCTGCGGGGTTGCAACTTCACTGCGTGGGTTGGCCTCTGGCTGGGAGAAGCGCAGCACCTGGGACAGGACGGTGTTGAGGTGGGCGGTGATGGCGTCCAACAGGTGGAAAAGCCGTTGCTGGCCGTCTTGCTGCTCGGTGAAGTCGGTGAGGTCTTCGAGTGCGGCGAGCCCGGTGTCGGCGATCTCGAATCGGGCATCAATCATCATCGACAGTGTCAGTTCACCGTTGTAGGTGAGGAGTCCGTCTTCGTCGCAGCTGAAAGCAGCCGAAACCACCAGGTCGGTGTTGTCGATGTCCAGCCGCCACAAGGCATCTCCACCGGGAGCGGTATGCACCAGGTCGCGAACCAGACGGAGTCCGTTGTCATCCTCGGTTGGCTGCCATTGAGCGAGGCGTTCGGCGATGTCGGCTGTCGCGCCGTCGCGCTTCAGGTCAGCGGTGACGCGATCGCGGTAGTAGAGGAGTGTGGGCATCAGCAATATCCTTGAGCTGCGGGAGTGAACGTGAAATCGGTCGGCCCCAGCTCGACGGCCGGGGCCATGAAAGGCATTGCGCGACACCGCGGATCGGCGTTGGTTGAATTCGCTTCGGCGACGAAGCAAAGCAACCGGTGTGACGAGCCCCCTGCGCCTGCTTGGTCGGCGTGTGTGCGCCCCTCGGGGAGTGGCGTGGTCATCGAAAGGTGGGGCGATGGCGCCGCCGCGCGCCATATTGTGGTCGGGCCGGGTATGTGGATGCGGTCCGCGTCTGGGATGTATTCAAGTTGATGCCAGGGCCGCGGGCCCGGGGGTGGATAACTGCTTCACGAGGTGGTGCAGGTGGTCGGCGGCAGTCATGCCGAGTTCACGCAGGGAGTCGGATGTGTTTGTGACCCAATGTGTTTCGAATCCGGGTTTTTGTTTGTCGGCTACGAGGGCGGGGGCGGCGACGTAGAAGCACTCCACTTGCGGATATTTTTTCGACTGCGGTGGTCGTCTGGCCAGCCATAGCCGGGTGTGGTGGTGGCGGTCAGTGATGGTCGGGATGTCGAGCGCTGTGGAGAGGCGGTCGCGTATCTGCTGGGTGTATTCGGGGGTGCCTCGGAGTGCGACCTCGACAGATCGGTCGCCAGTGGCGGGGGCGAAGTAGACTCGCCGCAGCCGATACAGGGCCCATGGGCTCTGAAGGATCTCGCGTTCGGCCAGGTCGAGGATCGTGTGCGCGCCCGAAGCGCGTAGTCGTTCGGTCAAGGTTTCGTCCGGACCGAAGAGTCCAGATTTTTCGTTCAGCGCGACGGTGCAAAATTTGTCGACCAGATGCGGGTAGGATTCTTCGGGGGCGTCGAGGAATCGTGAAAGCTGTTCGGGCCATTCGCGTTTCGATACGTACGGGCATTGTCGGCACAGCGATTTCGGCCACCACACACCGAAGAGATCGTAGAGATATTGACGGCATTGTTGGCGAGTCCAGCGTGCGGCGTGGATCGGGTAGATCATCTGCCGGTGCCCGCCCATTTTCAGCACGGGTTCTCGGGCTATCCGGTTTTCTTCCTCTGCGCTGTAGCCGATCGCGTGGAGATACGGGTGGGTTCCGAGTTCGCGGTCGCGCCACGTATCCATGGTCCAGCCCTTGAATTTCAACGTGCATGTCCTTTTTCCGCTGCGTTGCGGAAGGACACCGTTTTTGCGGTGCTCGTCGCTGAGGGCGCGGAAACCGTGTTCCTTGGCGTCGAAATGCATGTGATAGGGCTGGCGGGTGTCTTGTAGGACGATGATTCCGTCCTCGTTGAACGAGCTGGCGCGAGCAACCTCCACCAGGCGAATGTTGTGGGCGCGCAGCAGAGGAAGGATGTGGCGTTCGACCAGTGCCGCGAGCGAGGAGAATTCATCGCCGGTCTGTGCCGTCACGAGAATGAGGTTCGAAAGATCCGGTAGCAGGCACGGGTGCCGAAATCCCGGGTCCAGTATTGTCCGTACGATCGCGGCGGTCGATTCAGCGCCCATTCTTCTCCCGCCAATTCAGGGTTGTTGTGCCCGGCACAGCCAGATCGGGATCATCGACATGGTCGATACGCCATTCCGGACAGGTCTGAGGGATGCCTATCGGACGAATCCGCTTTCGTACTGTGATATCTGGCTGAACGGCACAGTGCCAGGTGTCCACCGAACACCTGAGCCGTCGGAAAGCTGTGTCGCGAGCTTGTAACTCGACTGTCGAAATTGCCTGTCACGGAATACTATTCGCAGAGATGGCTCTCCGAGAGCAGGTCTTCTCGTCGTTGGCTCCTGGGCCGAGTCGCGGCCGTGGCGCGGGCGAGTACTAGATGATCTCCGGGTAGCTGTATTCGCTCAGGGTGGTGTCGTAGATCGCCCGCAGTTCTTGGACCGCGCCGGTGGACGCGCAACCGCTTATAACTGGGGCCATTGGTCGTTCACCGAGGGACGGGAATTGGGGGGTGTCTCGGCGGTCAGCAGATCTTCCGCGACGCCTCCAGATCTCACGCGCGAAGTCTATGACGACGAAGAAATCGATGTCGCTGTCGTCTCTGACAACGGCGATGGTGACGGTGACGGCGGTGACAACGAGGCCAGCGGTGACAGCGACGACAGCGACAAAGGTGACGATGGTAGCGCCGATGCCAGCGCCCTCGGAGCGAGCGGCGTAGATGGCGTCGTCGATAGCGACCGCACCGACGGCGATGGCGACGATGCCGGCGAGGACGGCGGCGGTGGCCCCGATAGCGGTGACGGCGACGACGGCGGCGCGAATCAGGATGCCAGCGCGGATGCCCCGGCGGTGTTGGATTGTGGTGGCAGCCCTGTGGAACGAGGGTGCGTGAAGCAGCATGGTGAGTGCAAACCCGGTGGTGGGCATTTGCTGGGCGCGCATGTCGTCTAGTGCGCTCTGCCACTCGTCGCGGTATCGGTCGCGTTGACTGCGGGGCAGGATCCCCGCCGTGAGAGTAATGAGCAGATCGGACAGGAGTTCGGCCCTGCGGGACACGAATGCCATGGTTCAGTACCCCCAGGCGAGGTCGGGCGACGGGTTCCCGGTCGCGGTGGGGTGGGAGGAGCCGAGCTTCTGCTGGGTTTCGAGCAGGGCGGCGCGGGCGTGGTCGGTGCCACCGGGGGTGAGCTGGTAGAGCCTGCGGCGGCGGCGGCCTTCGGCGGACTCGTCTATGTTCTCCCAGTCACTGGTGATCCAGTCGGCGGCCTCGAGGCGCGCGAGGATCGGGTAGACGCTGCCGGTTGGCAGGCCGCACCGTTGGGCCACGCGTAGTCCGTAGTTCTCGGCCGCGGGTTGCACGAGGAGGACCCGTAGCACCGCGAGGGTCTGGAGGGTCATTCGCACCTTGTCTGCCATGATAGATAGTCTACACTGGCTATCATGCAACTCTATATAGCTCTGAACAGGCATTTTTTGGGGAGTGCCGCCGTGGGAGACACGGCAGTCGGCTCGGTCCACGCGGGGTCGGGTGTGTTCTGGCTGGCGTGCGTGCTGCTGCTGGCGGTGGCCGCCATCTGCGGCCTGCTCGCAGGGTTCCTGTCCTGGCGTGGCGGGGCAAACGTCTACAACGCCGCCCTGTTCGGGTTCGGCGCGTTCGGCGGGACCACCGGTCTGGGTCTGGCATTCATCACACTGGTGACGCAATAGACCCAGCTGCTACACGGCCCCCTGACCGCACGTCGACAACGGCACGCGGGTGATGCCCGGTGGAACGAACGAGCGTGGTCTATCGATCGCGCAGGCGACGGTGCAGGAGGTGGCCGAGATGATCGGGTCGAAAGGTCCACACTGCAGCGTCGGATCTGTTCACCGCTGTCGGCCGCGCGGCCAGATCTCAGCCCTATGAACGCCCGACCGCATCAGGGTCGGGCGATTGCAGGACGGTGACGTTCACTGGGCCGGCTTTGCGCAGGCGCGTGTTCTCGGTGGTGAGTTCGTGGATAAGTTGAGCGTAGACGGCGACCTGCTGTTCCAGTTCGGCTTTGTCGGCGCGCAGCTGCTCGTTGCGAGCGGTCAGGTCCACGACGCGGGCATGCAGGTGCTGGTAGGCGGCGGGCACGCCGTTGGCCCGAGTTCGGCGCGTCTGGAATTCCTCTCGTAGGTCGGTGTACTTGTGGGTCAGTACCCAGCGTTTGACTCCGGCTTCGGCTGCCAGTTGCAGCACGGTTAGCGCGCCGGTGGAGTTCGTCGGCTGGCCGGCCAGCAGCCGTTCCATCGCGGCGCGGATGGCTTCTCGCTCGCCGCTGTCGGTCGTGCTCATCAGCTGCTCCGGTGGTCGGCGATGATCTTCTCGATCCGGGTCAGCTCCCGCCGTTCGCGCATGGACCGGATCGGCGGCGCGAGTGGATCGGCCACGACGAGGCGCAGTTGGTCGGCTTGGCGGAGCAGTTCGGCGATGTCGCGGTCGGTGCGGGCGATGTTGGCGCAGGTGGGGCGACAGTTGGTGATGTCGGGGGTGCGGCGGGTGCCTTGGTCGTCGCCAGCGAGCCGACAGGCCGCTCGCGCGGGATCGAGAACGCACGTCATGGCGTTGCCTTGATAGATCTGGAGATCGGGGTTGGCCAGCAATGCCGCCGCGTCGCGCGAGGTGCGCAGCACTCGCCCGGCGAAGCGGGTCGCAGACTCGACACGTTGGCGGTAGACCTCGGCGGCGGGGCCGGAGACATGCTCGCCGTCGCGCAGACGTTGGTGGGCGTCGCCAAGGGCGTCGAGGCGGGTGAGCCATTCCTCGAAGACTAGGTCGTCAGGGAAGCCGGAGTCGTAGTCTCCGGCGTATCCGAGGGTCATGCCGGTGCGGATGTGGCCGTACTGGATGGCGGCGGCGACCAAGCCGCGGGGTCGGCGGACGATGAACCATGCCAGTGTGCGGCGCAGCCGCCCCAGGCTGATACTCGCCTTGACCGGATCTGCTGGGATGGCGTCTGTTCTGTTCTGTGTGGCGCAGTACTGGTTGACCCAGTCGATGAAGCCGTCGATGTCCTGGGTCATCAGTTGGTCGTTGCGTGCGGCGTGGACGGTTCGGGCTTTGAGTTGGTCCGGCGAGGAACGGCCGTTGACCTCCATCGTGTTCGGGAACAGCAGCGGTGCCTCGTGCAGTCGGCCTACCACCTGCACTGCCGTCGCGACAGGTTCCACGACGACCCATGGATCGACACGTTCGACACCGTCGGTTGCCGGGGTGCCGTCGGTGTTGCGGACACCCTTGAAGTGTTTGCCGCGCAACAGGATCATTCCGGTCGCGGGGTCGCGGGTTATGCACCCGCGTTCGAGGTTCAAGGTTTCGCCGGGCCGTTGACCGGACAGGTAGGCGGTGATCACGAAGCACGCGGTCGTCAAGTGACGTGCGAGCACCGGCGCCTGCGCGTAGCTGATCGACCGGTTCTGCCACCGACGACCGTCGAGCCTCGCGGTGATGGGCGCGAACAGGTAGGTGTCATCGTCGATCGGCATCGCACCGTGCTCGGCGAAGACCGCTTCGAGCGACCTGCTGTGGATGGCGATACCGGCCTGGGCGCTGAGGAAGTAGGCGTTGGGCACCAATCGGCCATCGGCGCTGCGTTTCCCGGGCAGGGAGTGCCCTTGTCTGCGGTACTCGTCGAGATGGGCGAGTAACAGCTGTCTGGTCTGGCCGGGCGGCCTGCGACGGCTGTAGATCTCGTTCTTGGGAAGGCGATCGCGCTGCATGCGGTAGGCCGCGCTGGAGATTTCGAGGTATTCGGTGAACGCCGCGACGATGTCGTCGGCGAAGACCTCGACGAACCGTAGCGACCACGCCAACAGGGCTGTCATCGTGTCGGGGTGTATTCGCGGCGTTCGGTTCTCACCGACCTCACGACCTGTGCCGAGTA
This sequence comes from Nocardia sp. CA-107356, assembly GCF_050946365.1. NCBI lineage: Bacteria > Bacillati > Actinomycetota > Actinomycetes > Mycobacteriales > Nocardiaceae > Nocardia > Nocardia sp. CA-107356. The sequence continues at coordinate 4,637,639 of NZ_CP191992.1, forward strand.
CGTCACGGAGGCGGTCGCCGTTCCACGGCGGGGCCTCTGGTAGCCGGTCAGCAGGAAGCAGACGTCCACGCACCGACCAGGCTCTCACGACCGCCGCGAGCAGATCCTCGCGCTGGCCGTGGGAGAAATCCGCCGCTCGGACGTCTACTGCGTAGGCGTCCAAATCGGCGGCGGTCACCGCGGCCAGGCGGGCGATGCCACGGGCGTGCAGCCACTGAGCGAAACTGCGCAGAAACCGCGCGACGGCCGAAGCGCTGGACATCGTCAGTCGTGCTGTGGTGAACCGGTAGTTCACGTCCTTGCCGGGCTCGTCGTTGAGCAGCAGCCACAGGATGTGTTTGACCGGAACCCGGAACTCGTCGGGTACTCGGGTGAAGTCGACGGAGATCGCTTTGCTGTGGCGATGCAGAACTCCGGGGCTCAGGTTCCATCGGTCATCGCCGAACCGAGACAAGCATTTCGGGTCGGTACCGCTTCTCAGCGCAACGTTGCACAATACGACCGTGTCGGGGCCTGGCAGATCATCGCTGACAGGATGCAGGGCTGCGGTCACGGCATGTCCAATCCACGGCTCAGAAAGCGGTCGACGAGCAACCTCTGGAAGCGAGAGACGTTCGCGCGCGCGTCCGCGACGGCCGCTACGGGATGCTGATCGAGCAGGTCGACCAGCCGGGTCACGGGTTCGGCGAAACGCTGAGCCCACGTCAACGGTGTCATCTCCGGTCGGCGAGTGAGCAGTGCGTCGTGTACGAGGACCTGAACCGGCAGATGCGCCGGTGTCGCCCGCGCGCACGGACACGACAAACACAGCAGAAATGATGCCTGGCAGGGTTTTCCGGCAACCGAGTGGGGACTGTTGAGGTTGTCGGCGCATCCCGCCAGCACCGTGTCGAGCTTGCCGTTGATCAACTCGGTCAAGGTCTCGGTCGAAATCCCGAACCTGGCTGCGACTGCGCCCGGATCGGTGCGCGCCTCCGCGATGTCGTCTCGGGACAACACCGGAATCGTCGACGCGCGCGCCTTGCCGACCTGTTCGGTCAGCACGTCGGCGACGACCTGCTGGTATTCGGTGAGGTTGCCGCGATTGCGCGCCAGGTACTCGTTCACCAGCGTCGTCTCGGTGTGTGCGACCGGGCGCTGATACAACTCCAGGAACGTCAGGCGCAGCCGCCGAGATCTCACCCGTAGCACCTCCGGGACACCGCCGCCGGGCTCGGAGACATCCGAGGGCAGCTTCGCCGCCTCGCCCCAGCGCAGCAGGATCGACTTCGGAATCTGTATCCGGAACCCGGCGACATCGCGACCCCTGCCGTTGCCCATGGGCGTGAATGCGACGAAGAGACTGTCGCTGCCGACTCTGGCGCGGGCGCGGGCACCCAATTCCAGCAGCAGGGTGTAGAGCCCGAACGGCGTGGTGAGATCGTCACGCCCCGTGGTGCGGCCTCCGTCGGGGGCGATGTCCTGCAAGGGAACGGTCATGCTCGCGCGCCGAGATCCACGACGTGGCTTGACCCAGTCGACGAGGATCGTCGGTGCTCCGCCGGCCTCCGCATCGGCGCGATGGTGATGGACGGTCGCGGCGGCGACCGTGCCGAGGTTGTGTCCGGTCAATCCGATCATCAACGCGACCGCGGCGCCTACCTCCATGTAGGTCGGATACAGATGAGCCAGCACGGCCACAGCGCCGCCGTGGCGATTGACGACTTCCGCCTGATGTTGCTTGTTGGCCCGGGCCGGCACCACTCCCGAACGGGGCACGTCGCCTTCGCGGTCGAGATGATCCAACAACCACCCCAGCTCCCAGCGTCGCGGGTCGGATTCCTGGTTGACTTGGTCGGCGCGCCACTGATCCAAGAGGCTGTTCGCGGCGCGGATCCGGGTTGCGGCTGCCCGCAGTTGGGTGCGAGCGTGTCCCAGAATGCGTTTGAACTCTGCTTCGGTGTAGCTGGACTCGCGCTCGTCGCCCTTGGCGACGCGCGCCGTCGCAAGGCGTGCGGCGAACTCCGCGGGAACCTCTGGAGCGAACCGGAACACCGAACGCAGCGTCGCGAGATCCCGATGCAACGTGGTCCCGACTCCGCCGGTCAGGATATAGCCGCTCATGTGGGCAGCCTGAAGCTGTTGCGGCGACCGAGGCGGATTGTCGAGTCCGTCGAGATATCGGGCGAACCGCAAAAACGTCGAGACGATGTCGCTGGCCGACATCGCAGTGCGGCGCGGACCCGACGGCCCGGTGGCCCCGGCCGTCGCCGTAGCGAACCAGTCTCGCAACTCCTTGGATACCGGCAAATCGATGAAGTTCAGCTCGACCGGATCGCCGCCACGCTCAGGAAAGAACAGAACCCGGCACTCGTTCGGCCCGAGAAACAGCCGCTGAGGAAGCCGATACCCGGCCCCCGGTTGCACCGCGGCCCGCCCCCGGCTCACGCGCCACCCCTGGACGGGCGACTGATCACCTGCGGGTGGCTGGTGAACATTTCCGCCATCAACGCCGACATGGCCGCACCTTGCGCATGCTCGATGAGCACCGACACGTCCAGATCACGGAACGGCTCCAAATACACGCTCGTGGTCACCGCGACATCAGCGTGTCCCATGAGCGTTTTCACCAGGTACCAGGTGTCGCCGAACTGCGCCCGGAAATCCCGCAACTCCTCACGATCCAAATGGGCGAACCGCTGCTCGTAGATCAACCGGCCGACCGAGAACCAACGCAAAGCGAAGGAGTGCCGCAACATGTGCGGTGTCGCCGATACCGCCCCCAACCCGATCCGAGCGAGCCGATGATTGGCCTCGGTAAACGTATGCTCCCACGCAGTCGCCAGACGGGGCAGCCCATCTTCGTTGAGCCACAACGCCACCGGCTCCAACCCCGCGGCAGTCTCCCGGAAAATCCGCGCCCGCATCACGGCATCAAGCGCATCCAACGACACCTCCGCCACCGTCCCGTTGACCGCGCGCAGCCGCACACGACGATTGCGACCCCGCCACACCAACAACAGCGGGTCGGCCATCTGGTCGTAGAGCCCCTTTACCCGGGCCCTGCGAACGGCGGCGGCGCGGCCGGACTCGACGTAGGACAGCACATCCACCAACACCGAACGAGGCATCCAATAACGACGCCCCCGTCCACCTTTGCCGCATTCGGACGCAAGACGGCAGGTGTAATAGCCACGCGAATGGTCCTCGGTAGGGAGTTCGACTGTCAGAACGGTCGCCCACTCCGACACCCGCAAACCCGTACCGTACAAGCCGTCGGCAAAAGTGCAGTCGCGCTGCGTATTTCGACTACGCCAACCACGCATCTCGCGGCCATCGCGACCCAAACCTCGCAACCCGACATCTCGCCAGCACTTATAGCCGCCAGGATCGAGCCACTTGACGTCGCGATCTCGCACCACGTGCGGCGTCGCCGCGAAAGGTTCCACCCGCATCGGCCCGTACCGCCGCGGTACCGAGTCTCGACGATCGACAGGGTTGCGCACGCCGTAGCGCGCTTGCGCCCACTCGTAGAAGGCGTTGATCGCCTGGATGTTATCGCCCACCGACGAACCAGCTACCCGCATAGGGTTGGCCTCGTCGGTCATGCGCCAGAACTTGAACGCATCCACATCCTCGGACAGCACATCGCGCCAACACCGGCCGACGGCATCCAAATACCCGAGCCATACGCACAACCCGCGCGCGTACTTCTCTCGCGTACCAGAGCGGCGATTCCGCATCCGCCGCGATGCGAAAAATGCGTTCACCTCGACAATCACCCGACCATCGGTATTGATCAAGAACTCCTGCCCCGCGACGGTGCCGTTCCTCGCCGACAACGCAGCCAGGTCCAACCCGTTCGGCAGGTCAAGCGAGCTAAGGACGCCGAGTCGATCAACAGCGGGGCTGCACCGATGCAGCCGCCACACGCTAGGGACTGTGGAATAGGAGTCGTCACATCGCACGAAACGAGATGCTTACACAGCAATCTCGCCCAGACGAGCCGTCGGAGATCATCCACTCAGCAACAACCGGAAACCGGCCAAAGACCTAGCCCATAGGACCAGACCAGCGGCATCGGTCCGTCAAAGTCATCGAGGCGAATATTGGGTTGGGCCAGTGCCGCAAGATCGAACAGTACGCCGGATTCAGTCATATTCGCGTCCCGGATGGGTGTGTGGGCAGAGAAAGGGGTGACCCGACACAGCAGGCGATCATCGGGTGGATCAGACCCCGACTGCGACAGGCCAGCATTCGCTGACGACTCCGGTCCGGGAGCGTGGCCGGGACTATCGTTAGCGCACAACGGCATTGCTGGTGCGGGGGAGTGCTGTGGGTGGCCGCCCGCGGATGGGTGTCTTGCGGCGGGCGGTTCCGTGAGCGGTTATTCCGCTATTGCTACGACCATCTGTCCGGTGATCTGCTGAGCGAACAGGTCCGGGTCGACGTGGCCGTCGGTGCGGTGGCGTGCGCCGTGGTCACCGAGTTCGATGTTGACGCCATGACGGTCGATGACGCTGTCGTCGTCGACGATGGACATCAGTGACCTGCCGATAAGGATTGATTCGCGGGTTGGTGGTCGTTGCGTACCGGGCGGGAAGTAGCGGAACAGTACGGTTTCGGAGATCGTGGCTGGCCCGGTGTCGGCGTCGATGGCGCGGCGGACGTGCATGACCACGACGTAATCGGTGTCGCGCCAGGGGCGTGAGAGCCGGTAAGCCCAGACCGGTCTCGGGTATGTATCGGTTGCGGGAAACTGGAAGCGCAATGCACAGCCGTTGGGTGGGGGCGGTGGAAGTGGTGTCTGGGCGGCAGGTTCACGCAGTAGTTCGGCGATGTCGATCGTGATGATTCCGGCGCGGTCGAGGCGTGTCTCGAGGGGTTCGAGGGGGCCGTGGAAGCGCGAGCCGGGGCAGATGATGGCGCTGGTGTCCGCAGCGTAGTCGTAGGCGTCGAGGTTGCGGTGGCAGTCTTCGCATCCGCAGTAGTTCAGCCGCATCATCAGCAGCGTCTTTCGGATCGGGAGCATGTGCCAGTCATCGTGGCAGTTCGGGCACGTCTCAGGGGCGGTGGTGACAGGGCCCGCTTTGACTTGCTGCTCGATCAGGGCGTCGATCTCATCGACGAGGACGCGGTCGGGGGTTGGATTATGTTTGGACATTAGTGGATTCCGGGTTCTTCTCGTTCGTCCTCGAGCATGTCAGCTACTTCGTCGGGGTCGGCGTGAATACCAGCGAGTTGCGAAGGCACCCAGCCCAGTCGCGGTAGGCAGGGGCGGCGACCATCGCGCTGGTTGACGGCGGCTTTGCGATGGTGATCGGACTGGACGTTCTGGGGGACTGCAGCGGGCTCATGGCCTGCGCCCGGCGGCGCAGATGGGCAGATCGGCGATGTCGAGGCGCGGGAGTCACTCGGGCACCGATGGGAGTAAGGGGTCGAGGTCTACCACCGCTTCCTCAAAGCTCATCGCAGTCCCGACAGACCGGCACCGCGCTGACGGGACAGACGGTGGCGTTGGTGTCGAGGAAGTCACAGGTCCGCCGATGACGTGGACAGCGAGGAATTCCGCCGCTGGAAGGATGAATTACACGGTGGCGGAAACGCACTTTCGGGCTCGAGTCTGCCCGAATATCAAGGTCAGGATTCGATGACGATGTCAATGTTGTCGCGGCCGATGGCCACCTCGACATCGCCTCCGGCGTGTTTGATGTCGACGTCGTTGTGGCAGGCGCGGCAGCTGACGCCGCTGGTTGAATGGGCCGAGCCCTTCCCGTAGGCGTGGCAGCAGGCAGTCAGCGCCACCAGGCCGACCGAGCGGTCGTCGATCACTACGCAGCCTTGGGCATCGAGGCCGACGATCTGATCGAGGCGATCAGCGAAATGAGCCGGTAGGTGCAGGGTCGTTTTCACCTGGTGGGGTCCTTTTCGGTAAAGGCGGAGCGCCGTCGCGATCCGCCGCAGCAGATGTAGTGGAGTGCGGGCGCGAGGTCGAGGAAGCGCTGCGACCGCGTCGGAGTATGCGGTGGCCAAGCAAGGGTGCACGGCGTCGGTCGTGGCATGGCCGGTGTCGATTTCGTAGATGCCCACCGACCACGGTCCAGGCCTCTCCTCGGTTTCACTGCCGACCAGGCAGGCATCACCGTTGGTGGCATAGAGCTCGTGCTTGTCGTTCAGAGATGCCGCTAGCCCGGTGCAGCTGCCGCCCAAGCCGGTCCTGGCGATGTATGGCATATGCCCCCGGGCGCGCAGGAAGGCGATTTCGCGGGCATAGATCTGGATGAGTTCATGCTCGTAGTCCGCGCGGGTGGGCACCCCGCGGGCGCGGTCACGGAGGTATTCGGCCAGCGCGCACAAGGCAGTGCGTGTGTCATCAGCCAGGATGCTGGCCGCATCGAGCAGCCGCCGTGTGTCAGTGAACAAGCGTGCGGTATGTGCGACATCGATGCCTGTGCCCCAGTTCGCCAGTGGTGTGCCCTGCTGGGCGTATGCCGCTGCGAGGGTGCGGGATTCGCTGTCGGTGAGGTGATGGTCATGGTTGCGGCATGCGGTGATAACGCGGGCGAGCTCGACATCGAAGAATGCCGGCTGTGTGTCGAAAGAATCGGTCATCGGGGGAGCCTCGAGAGTTCAGTGATCGCAGGTTCGGACCGGCGTGCACCGCTACCACAGAAGAGGCGAACCGGGCGGACTGGTGGGTTAGTTCGGCATGGATGCCAGGACATGTGGGCGGTAGCCGGCGAGGATCATCTGCTGGAGCAGATATGCAGCTTGCGCCGTGGTCGCGGGCTGTTGCTGCTTGACCCATCGCGGTGACACGAGGCGGGCATGTCCGTCGGCGCTGAGGGCACGGTAGCGACGCCACGGGGTGTGGCCGTGCTCGCGCAGGATCGCGACCGCCTCGTCGTGCTGGTGGTCCCACACGAAATAGACGGGTTGGCTCGGCGGGGCGGGTTGGTTGGGTGCGGTATATGAATACGGAAGCCCGGCTCGTGCGCTGTCCTCGGAGGCTGCGTCCCAGCCGCGTCGGTATTGCGCGGTGATCTCGGCGACGCGGTCGGGTTCGGACATGTTTGCGGAGATGGCCGCAGCGACAGTGGGATTGGCCAGCGGTGATGGGTGTTCCAATCCGGCGTTGAATCCGTCGCGGCCGAGTTGGACCCAGTCGTGGTCCTCGGTCTGGGGTTGCGGTGCGGTGAGACCAGCTAAAACAGCGGCGACCTGGACGGCGTGGGCGGCGGGGACGTCGATGACGAACCGGTAGATTTCGCGGCGGACATCGATATGAATCGTGTCGATTCCTGCCGATCGCGGTCGCACCGAGATGTTTTGGTCACCAGGGGTGTAGGCGGTTGCGAGCACCGATGCCACGGCTTCGGCGTGGCTGGTTGTGCCTGCGACCGGCCGGTGGCGGGAAGAGGGTGAGTGGGCGGCGTTCATGCGGCGCTCCTGACCGAGGTCGGTTCGGGGCGATCCCACGAGGACCTGCGGTTCATAGCAGTGGGGACAGTCGCAAGAAGTGGCATGGTTGGTCGGTCGACGACCGGAGTCGGGCGGGACGCGTGTGGGTCGCGCAGGCAGCCGACGTCGATGGACAACCATGCATTTCGACGGATGCCGGGAACGTGGATGACCGTGCCGCCGTTCGGCTCAGCACGGTGCTTGGCCTGCGTCGGGGTCCTGTTGCGGCGGTGGTGGACAGTCCTGGTCGGAAGGGCCTTCCTCGATCGAGGAGTGCGGCCCCGGACCAGGCGGTTGTCCATCACCTTCACGGCCGGTGCGGGGGAGTCGTGTTCGGCCGGAAGAGCGGCGAGAGGTAGTCCAGCCGTAGCGGCCCGTGGGAGCAGGGCTTGGTCTGGTGTTGTGAGGATGGCCGTGTGCAGGGCGCACAGGCGTCGGTTTGCTGCTGGTCATGGCAGCGCTAACTCCTCGGCAGAAGGGAGACAAGGCAGCACATGCGAGTACCGGCGCACAGAGCGCACCTTCGACGCAGCGGCATGTCGAGCGTGTTCAACAACGTTGAACACGTCTGCAAGCACTCCGGTTTCGGTGCTTACGCACCTCGCGCGCGGTCGATGTCGGAGAATTGTGAGGTTGGTTTATCCAGCTCGCAGCGGCCTCCGTCGTGTCCGGTGCGGTGGGAGTCGAGCCAGTCGGCGGCTGATGCGGGCATGTGCGCTTCGAGTGCGATGTCGGCGAACAGTTGCGCGGTCTGGCAATCCATGTCGGCGGCTACCGTCCAGTTCGCTTGGCTGTTGGCGAGGAATGAGGTGATCCCGTCCCAGCTCTGCTCACTCAGTTCGGCCATCGTGTGCGGTCGCTTTCGGTTGGGATCCGGGGTGGATCGTGGTGGATGTGTAGGTTTCGAGTTGGGTGGCCGATCCGATGTGGGTTCGGATGACCGCGAGGGCGTCGGCTTTGCCGATGGCCACCGAGTCGACTGGTTCGTTGTGGCAGATGGGTTCGCGTCGGCCGAAGACGGTGAGCCGGATGACGCCGTCGATGCCGACGTCGATGACCGCGGAGAAGTCGAACGGGCCTTCGTAGTGGTGGACCTCGGCAGCGTCGATGCGCGGGTCGGGCCCGAGTCGACGCCACACGAGAGCACGCCCGTTGTGGGCGCCGATCTCGAGGGCGATCATGCCTTCCACCGCCAGCTTGGACTCGTCGAGGACCGGGGAGAGCAGGTCATCGGTGAGCGGACCGGGTCCGCCGCCGGGACTGTGGATGGTGCCGCGGTGGTGGCCGTTGCTGTCGGTGGTGAGGACACCGTGGTAGTCCTCGGGGCCGGTGTAGACCCATCGGGTGGCGGCGGCGTATTCGGATGTGACTGTCTGCCATCGGGTTTCGTCGGGGCGAGGCGATGGATGGTGGTGTTCGCTTCGGGGTTCGAGTACTCGGCGATGACATCGACAAGCAGTGGCCGGGCGGGTTTGTCGTGCGGTGGCGGGGACAGTGTCCTGCGCTGGCGAGGGCGGCGGGAGCGCTGCGGTGGTCGTGGGATCGAGCATGGTAGGGACCTTGGAATAGGTGGTGGGTGGGTGGAGTTGAACGATCACCGGCCCGATGGGGGATTGTGACTATTGAAGGTGGGCGCGAGACCGGCTTGCAGCGAGCTCGTGACCAGGTCCTGGACTGGAGCGATTGTCACGACCGAAATTACCTGCCTGATATGAGGTTTCGGCGTTGTGTTAGCGCTGGGCGTGCTCAGCAAGTGAAGCGGTCGGTTCCGGGCTCGAAGTAGGGCAGTACCTCGGGATCGGCGGCGCTGAAACGCCGCCGCAGCTCGGCAAGCCCTTCATCGAAATGGTGACCATGTACCGCCCCGATGAAGCCCAGGATCTAATCCGGGGCGGATTCGGGGTATGTGGCGATTGTGAGGCGGTGGAGCGGAATCAGACTCATGCCGCTGCCGGCGTAGGTGAAGGTGGTGCTCAGTGCGGCGTGAACGCTCTCGCCCAGCGTGCCGGACCGAGAACGTGGCGTACTGCTGGCCGAGTTGGGTGGGTGCTCCTGCTTTCCATCGCGCGCTGATCGGACCGCCGCCGGTGTCGGGCTCAGGTTCGGCGCGCGGGCCGCAGTCGCGATCAGCGTGACAGCGGACGCAGGTGGATGGTGGCGACGGCGATCGGTGCGAAACCCGTTGCTGAGATCCGCATTACGCTCGGAGGGCGGCGGTCGGGGCCGAGCGGAGTAGCTGGTGGAGGGTTCAGCGCGCAATCAGGTCGCTGAGTTGGCGCTGGACCAGTTCCAGGTCCGCTTCGGTTGTGGTGAGGCTGGTTTCGAGGCGTTGTGAGTAGCGGGCGGTGCGGGTTTGGACCGCGAGGTAGCGCTGGTGCAGGGCGGTGAGCTGGTTGGGGTTGATGCCGTTGCGGCGGGCGTCGGCGATATCGATCGAGAGTTTGCGTAGTTCGTCGCTGGCGGAGGTGACGAACGATTGGATCACCAGTTGCCGGTTCTGGGCTTGGTCGGGCAGCGGGACGTGGATGAGCATGCTACCGCCGCCGACGCGGTCCACAAATTCGCCCAGTCTGGTGAGAACGCTGGTGTGGTCGGCGTTGACGAAATACACGCCGCCGGTGGGGCGTACGGCGATGGCGTCGAGGGTGCGGATGTATTTGAGCAGCAGGGCGCGCACCCGGTCGGAGCCGAGGTAGGTGCATTGCCAGCGGTAGCGTTCCCAGATCTTGTCGGCCATTGCGTGTACCCGCGCCTGCTCGGCGTCGGGCAGGTTCGCGATCGCGGCGTGGTCGAGAGTGACCGTGAGCGTGCCGTCACCGTCGCGGCCGAAGGCGCGACGGAACTCGACCTCCCCGAGGTAGGGGTCGTAGGCCAGTTCGGCGGCGGTCTCGTCACAGACCTCGCGCACGATGTGTCGCAGGATCTTGGTGGTGCTGCGGTTGACGTGGCGGATCATGAGATTTGCCGACCGGACACGTGCTGCTGGTGCCGGAACCGACGGGGTGGCGGTGAGCGGATCGGGGGTGTCGAGGTCGGCCAGGTTGTAGGTGTCGTGGACACCGTCGCTGCCGGTGACACGTTCGAAGGCGTTGTCGAGCCGCAGTTTTCCCGGCAGCATCGCTTGATCGAGGCGAAGTTCGCGGAACCAGGCGGTCGCGGTTTCATGGGTGACTTCTCCACCGAACACGCTGTACATGACGATGTATCCCAGAGTCGGGCCCTGGCTGATGGTGGCGTCGTAATCGGTGAGTAGGTTTCGCGCGCCGGTCGAGGAGGTCGGCGGTGCCAGGGCGGGGTGCGGGGGTGTGGTGGTGGAAGTCATCTCTGGTGGGTGCTTTCGATTGGAGGACGCCGGTGGGTGTCAGATGGTGTGGAACAGTTCGGCGGCGGCGGTGGGGGTGAGTTCGTCGACAATGCGAAGGTTGTCGCACAGGGTTGTGAGGGTGTGGCTGGGTTGGGTCTTGATGGAGATCCCGAACACCCGGAATCCGAGAGCTGATCTGCGGGCACTCCAGTCGCAGAGCCACTTGTCGTCGACTTTGTCCTCGCCGTCAGTGATGAGCACGATGTCGCCGCGTGGGGTGTGACGGGTGTTGTACTGCTCGGCGATGATGTCGGCGGCGGCGGTGAGTGGGGGCTTGAAGTCGGTGCCGTTGTCGTGGAAGCAGTCGGTCATGTCCAGGACCCGGTCGAGTGGGGCGGGTTCGGCGGCGGGGAACCGGAACACATCCAGGTCGCCGGGACTCGAGAACAGGACGGCGACGAAATCGCGGTCGTGGCGGCGGGCTTGGTCGAGTAGCGCCAGTGCGCAGGCCTTGGCCCACGCCTCCCGTGACACCGGTTTCCCGCCTGGGCCGGGATGGGTCCAACTCATCGAGTGCGAGCAGTCGATGACCGCGATGATCGCACCGAGTCCTTGCGGTGCGTCACCGACAATCTCGTAGAGGTTCAGCGCGGCGTCGGCGTAGCGGGCGGCGAACTGTGCCCGCAACGCGGGCACCGCGAGCGCAGTCAGCTCGCCGGGAACGAGGCGGGACAGGTCATCGCCGCGGGTAACACCAGCCAGCTCGTCGTGGCCGTGGTCCGAGCGCGACGCATCCTGGGCGCCCGCGACCATCCGGAAACGGCCGATCAACTCGGCATAGTCGCCGATCCGCCCCGACCGTAGCCGCTGCGCGAGCCGTGTGCGTTCGTCGAACGACATGCGCTGCAACCGATCCGGTGAAATCTGCCAGGCATCCATCAACGTTCGTTCCGCCCGGGCGGCGGTGGCGGCCTCGGCCGCTGCGGCACGCAGCGGGGCACGCAGGGCGGCGCCCAGCGCTGCGGCCGCCACCGTAGCGTCGGCGTGGGCGTCTTCGGCGGCGCGGTGCGCGGCCTCGGCGGCCTCGACTGCACCCTCTACTGCGGTGGAGAGATCGGCGGGCACCACGTCGTCGATGCTGGCGGCCGAAGCCTGGACTAACGCGTCGGCGACGGCGGCCGCCGCGGCGGCCGCGGCCTGCTGTTGCTGGTCGGCGGTATCGGCGGCGGTCATCGCGTCGGTGCTGTGGTTGTCAAGCATCTCGCGGATGATCGGCGCCTGCGCGAGCACCGCCATCGCCGAGGCGTACCGGTCACCGACGGTGTGGCGGTGCAACTGGGCGAACTCTGGTGTCCGTACGATCGCGTCGATGATCGCGTGGTGCGGCACCCGCGAGGCCTCGATGTCATCGCAATCACGCAGGGTCGCAGAGTGTTTGATCGCCAGCACGAACAAGTCGCGCAGCAGATCAGTGGCGTGGGGAAGCTGCGCTGTCAGCTCGGACTCGAGGTCGGTGAGGGCGGTCGCCTCGCTGCGGGTCTTGGTCCAGGCGTCGTCGTCGAAACGGTCGCCGACCACGACATGGTCGTGCCGCGGTGGTGGGTCGGTGAGCCCGAGCCACTGCCCGGCCTTGCGGGTGAGTTCGGCGATCGTGCGGGATAGGCGAGTACTCACTGTGCTGCCCCCGTCCGCGGCGTCCTGATTTTCAAGACGTCGACCATGATCTGGCTGTCGAAAGCTGCGCGCTGGGCCATGACCTCGTCGATGGTGTCGGTGGCCCGACCGGCGGTCTGCGCGGCGGTTTTCAGCGCTGTCAGGCGGTCCTCTATTGCACGCAGCTTCGGCAGCGCCTCGTTGATAGCCCAGTTGTTGAGAACGCTGGGGTCCCCGCCCAGCTTGGTGTTGAACTGCGCTATCTGTTCTTGGAGGGCTTCCTGCTCATCCAGTACAGCGGCGGCGTCGGGGTTGATCATGGTCACCACGGCGGCGTTGACGGTTTCACGCTGGGCCAGGGTCGACCACAGCACATGTGTCAGGATCGCCAGGTCGTTGTCGGTGACCTGATCACGGGCATCGAGCCAGGCCGAGGCCTGCAGCAGTCGCACGCTCTGGCGCCATCGCCGGTCGGAGACCACAACCCCGGTCTCGGCCAGCTGTTCGCGCAACGCGCTTACCGTGTCGATGATCCCGTCGGGCACGGCGACTGCGGGAACCTCCACCGTGACCGCACGCTGCAGCTCCGACAGGTCGATAGTGGTCGGCACGGCCGTCGCCGCCGGCGCCGCGACAGCCGAGCGCAGCAGCGTGTCGAAACTGGCGGGCCGGGTGAGGTAGTCCACGACGAGGCGGACCGTGAGCCGGTCCCAGATGGCGGCGGCTTCCTCACCGGCAGGCAGCTCGTTGCTGGCGGTGACAGCGCTGATCAGCGGGCATACGACGGGGTCGCCACCGGATTCGGGGATGTAGAGGCGTTCGTTGAGGAACGACAACATCTCGTTGAGAGCGCCGAGGTTGCATTTGAAGATTTCGTCGATGAACGCGATGTGGGCGGTGGTGGCGCGGCCGTCGAGGATCTGCCGGTATTCACCTTGGGTGAGCGCGGCGACGTCGATGGGACCGAACATTTTGGTGGGTGAGGTGAACTTCGACATCTGGAACTCCCACCGGCGGGCACCGGAGATCCGTGCGGTCAATGCCCGCGACAGCTCCGATTTCGCGGTGCCGGGTGGTCCCAGCAGAAATGAGTGCTGTCCGGCGAGCATCGCGATCACGATGGCGCGCACCACGGCGTCGCGTTCGAGAAACTCTGCCGACAACTCCGCGACGACGGCCTGCAATCGCGTAGCCATCGACGGTGCTGCCACAGGTGTGTATGGCTGAAGATCTGTACTGGTCATAGTTCTGTTCTCCGAGAAAGAGGTGAGGGGCTTGAGGTGAAAGATCGGGGCTCGAGGCTCGGTGATGCGCGGGAAGAGGGTGGCCGCGGGGAGACAGACGAGACAGGCGATCCGCTGCGCCGCTTCGTCTTGGTGGCACGTGATCGCGAACGTATGACCGGTATGTACCGAAAGGAATGTTCGGCGACTACGAGAGCCTTCTCTTTGTCCCGGCGCGGGCCGTGGTCACCGGCGGTTGATGTAGACGCGCTCGCTGTCGTCGACGGACAGAGATATTTACTGGGATCAGATAGTCGCGGTCCAGGTGTCTTCGAGATGAGTGGCGATATCGGTTGCCAGCGCGACAAATTCGGCGGATTCCACTATCGTTTGCCCTTCTGTCCAGGCTGGAAACAAGCATGCGGCTGGCCCGTCCCCGATAAATGAGACCAGGTGGTCGCGTCATCGGGGACCGCTCAGGGCGGCCAACGTGATGGCCTCATTACTGTTGTCGTATACCGGAACTCCCGCTCGCACGGACCGAAAAGGTTTGGAGCATCACGGCTGCAGGCCGTCTACTGATCGACGTCTGGAGCGTCGTCGTCGACGGGTGTAGCGCCGGGGGCGAAGTGCACCATCAGCGGAGTTCGCTCGGTATTGCCGGTGTGGAAGTTGGAGTTGGGATCCTCCCCGGAATCGAGGAACTCGCCGAGTCGCTCGACCACGTCGTCCTCGACGATTTCGGCGACCGGCTTTCCGAGCGCGACGGCCAGGTCGTGGAGGTCTTTGCCGGTGAGGTTGGCGCAGTATTCGTCGGTGCGGCGCCATTGAATGACGACGAGGTCGCAAGGGAGATGGGAATAGTCACTGGCGGCGGCACGCCAGGCCGCGTTCTCATCCGCGAGCTCGGCGAGCAGTTCCACGCGAGCAACCTCCGGCCTGCTCCCCAAAGGTGTAATCGCTGTAAAAGATGGTGAGTGCGTCCATCGGGCCGTCGGCCTCGCGGTTGACGTGGTTGCCGTCGACGGTCGTGATGCGGTACTGGTTCACTGTTGTCCTCTCGTTTGGTTCGCGGCGGCGGGTCGGGGCGTGGCGGTCATCCCTTCGCCGCCCACACCTGCTCGGAATCGTCACAATGCAGCACAAGCCGGGAGTGATCCGGGCAACCGCTGTGGACCTGGACGTATAGGCCAGGCCGTCGCAGGATGAGCTCGGCGAGCTTGTCGCTGATCGGCACCGGCGATGGCATGATCGGTTTGTCGGAGTCGCCGAAACCTGTGACCGGCTCCCACGCCTCATCGCCGCGGCTAGCTATGCGCAGGACATCGTCCTCGATGAAGACTTCGGGGGCGTCGATCTCCGGTTCCACGCACACCTCGCTGGCGAGCCCTACACGGATCACATGGTCGACACCCATGAACGCGTCCAGCTTGTGCGGGGTCATCGGGCGCATATCCTCACCGGACGGTGAGAGCTGCACTGGGCGAAACAGCAGCGGAAGATCGTGGCCATGCACCATCAACCGCTCCATCAGCTCGAACCCGCCGCCGTCGTAGAAAGCCTCGGCGGACTGCTCCTCCGGCGAGGATCTCGGCGCGAAAGCCCTTACCGCGCCACGAAATTCGATACTGGACACGTCGATGTGATCGGTGACCCGACCCGCATAGTCCGGCAGATCGATAGCTCCGAGCTCGGTGCGTAGCTTTCGGCGCGCGGCGTTGAGATCCTTGGCGCGTACCTTCACAGTGGCGAGGAGATGGATGTCGAGGGTGTATTCGGAATCTGCTGTGTCGATAGCGGATGCCGCACGTTGACCGTTGTCGGACATATTTGTCTTCAACCTGCCTAAAGGTGTACGTATTCAACGACTTTCGTCTGCGGGCGCTTGGTAGCGCGGACGATGATCCATGTCGTTGCCTGCATGACTGCGGGCGAGACGCCACGGTGGGCTGCTGCGCGTGTGTATGCGTGTGCCACTGCCTCGTACACTCCGGCGCGGGCCAGCTCGATCTCGGTGATTCCAGCTATGCGCGAGGCCCACATGTCTACGGTCACCGCAGACTCGTCGCCGAGGATGTTCTTCGTGAAGTTGAGGATCTTGCGGCTGTGCGGGGTGAAGATCGACCATGGATCGGCAGCGGTCATCGCCAGGTTCGCGCGGGCAACATTGGCGGGCAACGTCGCGGGCACGGGCTCGCCGTTGGCGATTGCGAGTGCTGCCACGACGTTTCGCTCCCACGTCGTGCGCGGGCTCAGCGCGGCAATGACGCAAGCGGCACGTTCGAGGCTGATATCGGCGATCTCGGACACCTTGGTTGCCAGGATGAATGCATCTCGATACCAGGTGTGTCCGGCCGAGATCTGTTCGCCTGTAGCGTGGCCCCAGACTTTGAGAATCGAATTGATAGCTTCGCGTTCGGTGGTGGCTGTCTTGTTGAACGCGGTAGGACGGGCTATCTCAGGCCTCCTCGTGAGTGAAACCGCCGAGGTGCAGTCATGCGTCGAAGAACGGTGCTGCTTCGGCTGAAAGTGGTGCCTGTAGCGCTACGGCTGAGCGTCGACGCGGTCGATATCGCCTCCGGCGCTGCGCCAGAATCCGCCATGGGTGGTGTGGTGACCGAACAGCGCGACAGCGAACTTTCGGAAGCTGTGCCGCCGCAACCACATACGAGTGGCAAACCGGGTGATGACCGGGATGTAGTGGATGCCAAGCAGCACAGCGGCGCGATACTTCGGCGGAACGTCGCCCATGGCCGAAGTCGGTCAGCAGTTTGGCGGTGAGCAGCTGCGTGCCCAGATATCGGGCCGTCGCCTCGATGAGGTTGATGGCCGAAGCGATGGCGCCGCGCTTGATCCTGTCATCGCGCTTGTCAACGAGCTGGTATGAGCCGTCCAAAATTCTCTCAGGCGCGACCATAATGGTGATGATCTGGAAACCGAGCTAGGGTCTGTGCCGAAGTGAGTTGAGGGCGGCACCGCTGCGCGGTGCCACCCTCAACTCGTTGGTGAAAGCTGTTGTTCGAGTTGCCTGTAGCTGTTCCCGGCCTCCTTGTCGGTGCCGTTGTGTACGGTGCAGGGCCGGATACCTCACCGAGGTACGGATGGCCTGCCCTGATTGGTGCGAAAGCGAGTCACGTGAAAACCGTCGAGGACACCAATGGTGTTGTCTGGCAATACGATGAACACTCTGTCGTGGGCAGGGGTGGCGCGGGGATTGTTTATCGTGGGCACGCGAGCGACGGTTCGTCTGTCGCGGTGAAGGTCGTTGAGATCGGATCTGGATCTCTGGCGGAACGAATCCACAGTCGCGAAATCGAAATCGGCAGGAAGCTCAGCGCTGCGACGAGCCGAGATCATTTGGTGCTCCACCACGGGTTCGCCGTGGCCGACGAGACGATCTGGATCGTTATGCCGCTGGCATCTGAGAGCCTCAGAGAGAGGATCAAGAACTCGGCCGGGTCTATGCCACTCGCTGAGAAAATCGATATTCTCTGCCAGATCGCTTCAGGACTACAGCAGTTAGCCGAGGTAGCAGTTGTTCATCGAGATCTGACGCCGGGCAATGTACTGCTGGTCGACGGCCGGTGGTGCCTGACCGACTTCGGCATCTCGCGTGATCTCTCCGAACGGACTTCGACTGCGACCCGGCGCGGCGAGGGCACGTTCGAGTATATGGCGCCGGAGTACATCGAACGCGGCATCGCGACTGCGAAGACGGATCTGTACTCGCTGGGGATCGTCGCCTACGAGCTGCTCACTGGTCGGAAGCCTTTCGAGGGTCCGGATACCGAGGACTTTCATCGCCAGCATCTGGAGGAGATGCCGCCACCGTTGCCCGAGGAGCTTCCAATCCTGCTGCACCGGCTGGTCGGGCGCCTGCTGAGCAAGGAGCCCTCTGGACGGCATGCCGACGCTCGCGCAGTGATCGAAGCTCTCCGCAAGGTATCGAAACCTCTGGCGTCTCCTGTTCAGGAGAGCATTGCTGTGACGGCGCGTCGGATCGATGAGGAAACGAACGCCAAACATGCGGAACAAGCGCGTCGCGACAGAAAGCGCCGCGAAGTCGAAGACCTCCGTAAGCAAGCCCTCTTCGACTTGGATGACATCGTCGCGGAAGCAGCCGAGCTTCTGCGGCCGGTGTTCGAGGATCAGTTCGTCTATGAGCGTTCGCCCTTCGACGAGGGTGCCAACTGGCGTGTGATTTGGAACGAGTACGTGATGGTGCTTGCCGTCGAATTCGGCCAAGACATGCCACCGACACCGACCTATCCGTTGCTGGCTGGCATGATCTCCACCGGACGCAAGCGGAGTGACTTGCCGAAGGGCTTGATCTCCACCGATACGCTCGTCGCGAATCTGGTGTACGTCGTCGAAAAGGGTGGCGCAGGTAGGTGGTTGCGACGGCTGTGGGGCATTACGGGATCGGATGAGAAGGTTCTCTCGGTCGCCAGGCTGTGGCAGCTCGTGGACAAGCAACATGAGCCAGGTCCCAAGGTTCTCCCGTTCATTTCCGAGGACGAACCGCTGACAGCGGACCATATCGTCAGCGATTTCCATACCCTGCTAGGGTCGTCGTAGTTACGGTGGAAATGCAACATATGCGCTGGTCAAGGCGTATTTCTGCTACTCAATTGACATCCTGCGGATCTCAGTGGGAGGAGCCGCACCCTGGGCTGCCAGGACGCCGTTCGCTGCGGGATCCCTCAAATCCGCCCGAAATTCGGCGAATTCTACGGGAACCCCGACTACGACGGGCTGAAGGCCAAGCACCCTGAGCTACTGGCGCGCTGCGCCGATCTGGAGGGGCGACTTCAGCTCACCGCTTCGGTGATCAACCTGCTGACGTTGAAGAAGAACGCCTCCGTCGGTAACGCGCCGGCCATTGACCTCAGAGGGCACGGTAGAAACTGTGCGAACGACCGTCATGTGACCCGCTATTGAAGTGCGATGAATTGGACTTCTTTTCCGTGAAAGTACCTGGAGTGTGTTTTTTTGATGCTCTCAAGTGAATCAGAGGAAAGAGCTGCAATTTCGAATTCCATTTCGGTTAATTCGCCTTCCGATTCTAAAGCAAGACGCTGGTTCAGCGCCGCCCTGTGACCGTCCTCTCCGTCATACTCGACGATTTGATACTCACCCGATTGCCTTTTGTAGATAATGAGAAAACCTGACATGCTTTCACGCTCCCTTTCGCCGCCTTCTGGCGATGAATTCCTCCATCGACTTCATTTTTCGGATGAGTTGCTCATCATTACTGTCGTTGGCTGCGCCATCTATCTGCCGCCTGCGACTCTCTGCTTCTCGGTCAACGCGGCATTTCTCCAAATTCGCAGTGTGCGTACTCCGCTGAACGAAGTCGTTGTCGGGTAGCTGTTTCAAGACATTAATCAACGCGGCCTCAAGTTCATCGAAAGCGCGGTCCTGCACTGCGTGGGACTGTCTGAGTATCCGCTTGCGTTCTTCGATCTTCCGGAAAGACGCCGACAGGTTCAGCGCCTTTTCGACTTCGCTCCGATCCTTAGAGTTAGTCGGAAGTGTTCCGTAGCGTATTTCCCTACCGAGGTTGTCGGCGAGAGTTTCATAAAGGTTGGCCCAGGCGCTTTGAAGTGCGGTGCGGATCTGAATCTCGACTCTGCCGGCGGGAAACCTAGCACGAAGGTGTAGCGCCCTATAGCCGGAGTGGGGAGAAATTCGGGTGTCGCTGACAACTGCGTCGAAATCCTGAACTAATTCGCGGGCGATGGTTACTGCCAAATCGTCTTGTTCATCCAGATCCATCGCCGCCTCGACGCGAACTCCAGCCAAGTCAACGATACTGGGAAGCTGCAAGTGCGGATTCGCGATAAGTTTCTGACGTAGTGTATGGATTGTTTTTGGACGCGAACTAACCTGGGGAATTTGGTCGCCGAGGACAGATGAGAGATCGATTTGCTTGATGAGTTCCTGAACGGAGGTAGCTAGATCCCCGTACCACATGATGACTTCGTTGTAGGACACATCGGAATCGGACTTTTCACGCTGGTCGCGAATCGCATTTCCGAATTTCTTCAACTTACCGGATGTCCACGGAGGTTGGTCAGTGATCCCCACGTGGAAACTGTAGCCTGCCGACTGGTTCGCCAGCTCCTGAGGGTAGCCGCGCGAGTATCAGCCCCTTACTGAACGCACCTCGCAGAAATTGGACCACCGCGCCGGACCAGCGGGCACCACTCCCAATCCGGCCGAATCGAAGATGCCCGGCCGACCTCCCTCACTCACCCGTGTCGACTGTCGCCGACCAGGGTGGCTGGTGGGCCGGTGAACCGGATCAGGGTCGAGCCGGACGGGAAATCTTGATCGGCGGCGCCGTCGATGGGTTGTGCTTCCAGTTGGGCGATTCGGTTGTCGAGGAATCGGTTGTTGTCGCGGGCGCCTTGCAGTCGATCCTGAAGGCGCCGGTTGTCCTGGTTGAGCTGGTTGACCTGTTTTTTTCAGGGTGGTGTTCTCGGTGATCAGTCGTTGGACGCCGTCTTCGGGAAGGTCGCCTTCGAGATCGCGGATTCGGCCAAGAAGTTCGCCGATCGCCGTTCGCTGCTGGGCGATCTCCCGGTAGGCGGCGGTGAGGGCTTCTTCGGCGTTGAGCGCCCTCTCGTGCCAGCTGGCCTCGACCTGCGCTGAGTGGGTGGTGCGCTCGTGGGAGCGGTTCGTTTCGGCGGCTTCGGCGGCTTCTTCGACGAGGTTGCGGGCGTCGGGGTTCTGGTAGAGGAACGTTCGTGACACGTCGGCGCGACGTCAACGGACGCGAACGAGACTTTGGCCCGCTCGCGCTTGATCTGCCCGAGGACGTTGCGGACGCGTTCGAGCAGGGTGTCCGTCGCGTCGCGGCGGGCGTCGATCGACACGGCGGTGCTGCTTGCGGCGTTCATTCCGACTCCAGTTCGGGTTCGATACTGTCCGCGGTGGTATCGAGCGCAGCCAGGTCTGCGGCCTTGAATCCGGTGGACCAGATCCGGTGGAAGTAGTCCTGGGGGCGGCGCATGTCGAGTTGCAAGGCTTCTTCGAGCAGGCCGAGGCCGTCGAGCGCTTTTTCCAGGCCATCGATGGCGCGGGCGGTGGGTTCGAACACTTGGTGCAGGTCGGCGGTGGTGTCGTCGGGTGCTCGTTCGGCGATCGAGCGCCATTGCTCCTGCTTGCGGCGCCAGTAGAGCAGGTCTGCCCCGGAGAGCACGAACTTGTCGCAGTTCTCGCAGTTGAGTTTCCAGGGGCAGGCATCGCCGTTGACGACGGGTTGGAAGGTGCAAAATCCGCCTTCCGCGGGGGTGCTGCGCCGCGACAGGTCCAGCGATAACGCGAGGGCTTCATCGCGGGTGAGCGGCTTGGTCGGGTCGGAAAGCAACTCGCCGGGAGTCTGGGTGCCGGGCCCGGAAACCAGGTGCGCCGATCGTGGCGCGACGGAGGATAGCATCGGAATCGGTTGCCGGGCTCGGGAGTAGTCAGGTTGTGTACAGTCACTTCGCCGTTAACCACACCTGCGGTAGCGGCCATTACCCAACGGCGCCCCGGACCATCCCCTTCGGTCCGGGGCACCATCACCAGTCGGGTTCGTCTCCATCGTCCTCATCGAGTTTCAACAACCCGCGAAAGCCATCGGTGAAGTCTCGTTCGATGTCTTTTGGTCTTCCTCGCACACTGCCCATGGTTGCGGGTCGAGCGGCCGCGCCAAATCGTCACTATCCATCTCGCTTGTCCTGTTCTTGCTGGTCGGTGCCGATTTCGACCCGCACCCACTCCTGTTGGCCCCTGTCGATGGCCAGAACTGTGTCGCATACCTGCGACCACAAGGTGACCACGACGTTTTCGCTGCGGCGGTGAGGACGCATCACAGCGAGAGCCGTACACGCGTCGGCGAGACCTTGATACGCGTCGATGAGCGCCTTATACGGATTACCTCCTTCCAAGTACGCGGAGAACAGTCCCTGCGCCCGCGAATGTCTGAAGGCGTTGTGGCTGACCCTGTGCAACT
Organism: Nocardia sp. CA-107356; assembly: GCF_050946365.1. Classification (NCBI taxonomy): domain Bacteria; kingdom Bacillati; phylum Actinomycetota; class Actinomycetes; order Mycobacteriales; family Nocardiaceae; genus Nocardia; species Nocardia sp. CA-107356. The sequence continues at coordinate 4,659,261 of NZ_CP191992.1, forward strand.
GGCGGTCCAGGTCGCCACCCAGCGGCGAGCGTGTCAGCGCCGCTTTAGCATCCGGGGTGATGACAACGCGCATCGCGTCCGTGCGGCGGATGACGATGAGTTCTGCCTCTGCAACCGCACGATCCACGGATTCGTCGTCAGGCCACGGGCATATCACCGCATCGGCGGGGACTCGCAGGGCGTGGAACGCTTCCCGGACCTGCTCCGGGTCGACATCCCTGTTGTGCGGAAGGCCCGCGATCGACTCGCCCTTATCCATCATGGTTTCTCCTGCTCTTCGCGACTTCGGCTTGGGGAGCGGTCGGAGGATGATGCTGGCTTTGCGTTTCGGGTCGTACTTGCGGTACCCGTCGCCTTCGCCGGTGAGAGACGGATTCTCAGCCGCGAGTGTTGATATCTGCGGCCGCGACCAGTTTGTCGCTGGTGGGGTACCGCTGGTACCAAGCGTTGATCTCGGCGGCTCCTTGGGCTTCGGTGGAGTGGTTGAGTGACTGGGTGCGGATGGCGGCGCGCACGGCCTCGACGAATCGGGCCGTCCAGGTGGTGCCGCGTATGGCGGCGATGATCCCGGTGTTGGCGTCGACCAGGAAGACGGTCACCCTCAGGCGACCGTCTGCTCCGATGAGCGGCAGACCGGCGGTCGCGTTGGTCTGGCGCACCACCTGCCAGGGAGCGTCGGACCAGGGCATCGGGTCGAACCGGTGCGCGAGGATGAGAGCGTGCTGGCCCGCGAGCAGCGCGAAACGGGCGGCACCCTTCTTCACCGCGATGACTTCGGTGTCGGTGGGTGCTGCCATGAATATCACCATCGAGGCGCCCTGCTCGGACAGCTCCCAGTGAAATGCTCCGTCGGGCCAGTGGGTGCGGTTCGGGTGGTAGAGCTCGCCGACGGCGTACCGGTGCAACGGGGTGGCGGAGGTGGTGTCGGTGGCCGAGGTGGCGTCGTCGTATTCGTCGTCGTCGGGATCGGTGATCAGCCCGCGGTCGGGGTCATAGGGCAGATCGCAGCGCACGTAGCCCTTGGCAGTGAGGGTCCAGCCTGCGCGCAGGACCGCTTTGACCGGGACCGCGACCGCCTCGCTTTCGCCGCCGAGGGTGATCAGGATGCTGTGGCCGCCATCGCCGGTGTAGAGGTACCAGGGCTCCAACTCCGGTGGCAGAGTGCGGGGGTAGCGGCGGCCGGGGATCGCATAGGCGCCGTAGGTGGCTGCGATCACCGTGGCGGGATCGACGTGGTCAGACACGACGTGGAACCTCCAGGTCAGAATCGGGGGATCGGGAAGCGGGTGGGGTCGGCGGACGGTCGTCGCGCCCACCATAGATCGAACTCGGCGGGCAGATACCGCAACAGTGGCTCACCTGGGTTGACTGGCGCCAACCGGCAGCTGGTTGCGGCCTTAATGGGTTGGTGCTCATCGGTTTTGGCTTGTCGTCATGGGTTCGTGCCGCATCGTCGCGCCTACGGCGTGAGCGCGATGATCAGAACCGGCTGGCGTGGTGGCCCTTGGGGCGTTTGCCGACGGCATAGGCGGCGATGAGTGGTGCTGACCACAGGTAGCCGCGCGGGCTTCCGGCGACGGGTCGGATTTGGTCGGGGCTGCGGCGGGTGGTTTGCATGAGTGCGTCGCTGGTGGTCTCGGCGTGTGCGGCTGCCTGTTCGGTGGTGAGCAGTGCGGCGGGTGAGAGCTCGGGTGCGATGATGTCCACGACCATTGCGGCGGCTTGTTGCCAGACTTCAGTGTCGATGAGGCGGCAGTCGGTGCGGTGTCCGTGTTGGTCCATGTGGGTGTGCTTGATCGCGTAGCGGTTGGCCCATTCGAACCAGGCGCGGTGGGCGAGGGTGGGCACCAGCGGCACCGCGACCACGTCGGTGCGCCCATTCACGGTGAACACATCTCCGGTCAAGTCCCCCAGGGTCACATCACGCGCGCCGGGTACCGGACGGCCCTTGAGATTGGTGATCGCATATCGCCATGATCCGCGCTCGCGCCGGTACGCCCCATCGCAAGCACTGGTCACCGAATTCGGCAGCGCCGCAGGCTCTTCCAGTAGATCGGCGACCGCCACGAGCAGCGGATCAGGAGTGCCGGTGAACTTCTCTCGTTTCTCGCGGCCGCGGGCGGCCGACTGCGGGTCACCGATGACCTCAGCGCGCTCGGGCACGACCAATCCGGGTGGGATGATCACGTTGGCGATGACATGGGCTCGGGGTCCGATGTGTGCGCCTGCTCCGATGAGCGCGCCTGTCGAGATGGCCGCGCCTGCCTCGATCCGGGTTCCCGCGCCGACCTGAACATGCTCACCGACAACCGTCTCATCGAGCCGAGACAGGCCTCCGATGATGACAGCGCCGGGCCCGATCCGGGTCGGTAGGCCGCTGGCTGCCCCCCAGATCCGGGTGAACCCGGTGATCTGAGCGTCGGCGCCGATGACTGTGGTGAACCCGATCATGCCTGGATGCTCCACACGCGCGGTCGGATCGATGTAGACACCTTCGCGCAGCACCGACCGCTGCGGCGCCGCCGAGTCGGGTTCCCCAGCAGTCGGCGCGGATTTGTTGGCAGCAGAGGCGGGACCGACGGCCGCGCCGCCTTCCTCGGGATCAGCCGAACCAGAAGCGTCCAGGATGGCGGCGACCTCGTCCCGGACAGCCAGAGCCCACGTCTTCGATGTCGGCTCCGACAGCCGCCATCCGTTGATCTCATCTAGCTCGCCGTCGCGGACCTGCCAGACAGTTACATCCACCCAGCGGACGCGGGCTCTGCTGGTGCAGTCCTCGGCGTAGCCGAGCAGATACGATCCCTCGGCGACTTCGGCCAGGGATTCGATATTCACGAAGGTGCCCTCGAAGGCAAAGCCGTTTGTCTTCGACTGATCGACTCCGGTCAGCGTTTTCACCCAGCGTTTGCCGTGATGATTGCCTCCTGGATCGGGCACTGTAATGATCGGCAATCCTCAACACCTTCTCGAAATGTCGTATTGGCTTACATATCCAGAATACGCCGTGATCACTGCCTATGTAAGCCAATACGACATTTTGGCATCGACTGTTGTCGTGCAGCATTCGACGAGTCACCCGCGGTCTGTGCATCGGGACTTGTCTTGTCCCAGTTCCGGCGCTCCGGGATGCTGAGTCAGCGGCCGCGGACCTTGCATTGGTGCGCCCGGGATCACCCCTCGGCACGGGACGCTTCAGAGGCTTCAGAGGTTGCCCCGTGCGGGCCGAAAGTCGGTGCCGGACCTGGACTATGAGTCGTGTCGGATTTGCGGAGGCGGCGCGTGGCCGCGTTCGCTGGGTCGACGTCGGCGAGGGCCAGAGTTCGGCAAGGAAGTCGGCGAGGTCTCGATCAGTGAAAGTGGCGCGGCACTCGTCGGCTACGCGCCACACCAGACTGATCGCGGGGACCGGTCTGATCGCTCATGGGCGCGCTGCTGCCAGGGGGAAGGGACCACTTCGGAGCTGTTTTTGCCAGGTGCATGGGTTCTGGCGCAAACAATGTGATCGTCATCTGTCGAGATGCTGAGCGGTTGCGTGAGTGAGCAGGATGCGTTTTCTCAAAAGGTCGAGATTCGCCCTACCGAAACATTGCCTTTTCAGATGCTTGAGTTTGTTAACTGTGCCCTCGGTCGGACCATTGCTCCACGGCAGCGTCAATCCGGCTGTGACAGCGGCGAAGTCGTGTTCGAGGCCAGTGGTGAAGGAGTGCAGCGCGGGCAGGTCGTCGGCACGGACCTGTGCGATCCATTCTGGGAGACGGTCCCCGCGCAGGTCACGCATGATGGCCGCGAAGGCGCCGACATGCCGGCGGGTGGCGGCGAGTTCTGGGCAGCACGTGAGAATCTTGGTGAGCTGCTGGTTTTCGGCGCCGGGGAGAGTGTCGGGATTGCGCATGATCCAGCCGGTCACCGCGCGGATTCTTGGTTTCGGTGGCGGGGCGACAGCAGGGCGGGTCGATGCCTTGCTGGCTTGGTAGGGGCGCAGGAAGCGGTAGACGTTGTTGGGGCTGCCCCGGTAGCCCAGCTCGCGCAGTTCGGCGGTCAGGGCCGCGATGTTGGTGTGCCCGGCGTTCCAGCGGGCAAGCAGGTGCGGCACGAACTCGTCCAGCATCCCGGCGCGGGCCGTCGTGGCGGCGATGACGTCCTCAGGACTGGCAGCAATAGCGAACCGGCGAGCGGTTTTCCGGTCGATATCGAGTTCGGTGGCGATGGTGCGTAATCCCTTGCCCTGAGCGCGAAGCCGCTGCACCGCCTCGTAGCGTTCGATGGTGCGGGCACGCAGCCGCGAATACCCTTCGCTGCGAGGAGAGGCGGGCGGCGCTGTCGCGGGATCGGCAGTTCCGCCGGCGTCGACCACGGCCGGAGTGCATTGAACCGAATCGGTGGGATCGCTATTGGCAGTTGAAAATTCAGTGAGACAGCCCCGGTGCGCGATCACGGTCTTCTCCACCGCCTGGCCCAGATTGTTCCAGAGGTGCCACCTGTCTGCGCATTGTGTGGCCTGCGGCGCGCCGCGGCGGGCGGCCTCAGCGTACGCCCCCGCCCTATCTCGAGTAATCACCTCGATTTCTGGATGCGCCGACAGCCATACGGCCAGCGGATCGGCCTCGCGACCGTCGAGGACATCGATCGGCCAGTGGGTGACCATATCCAGCATAAGATTGTGGCGTACCTGCGGGAGCGTTTGACGGCGAAATCGTCGACGCCCAATATTTTGACGGCACCGACCGGCGGATCCGGCACTCTGCGGACCAACCGCAGCAGGGTGTCTCGGCTGGCCGACAGACCCAAACGGCTTGCCAGCCGTGCACCGGCTCGACCCGCCAGGGCCACCCCGATCGCGGTGAGCATCGAGGTCAACTGGTCCGTCCGCCGTGACCAACGCACCGTGAGTCCCTCGACCTGCTCGGCGAAAGTCTTTGCCACACAATCGTTGTTCAGGCAGAAGAAGCGGCGCACGACCAGCCGCAACACCAGCCTCCGGCCCGCGACCGCGGCATCGGCCAACCGCCGCCGATAGCGAGAATGCACACGCGCGGAAACCGTTCCACACCGAGGACACTGGGCCAGTCCGGTGGCAACAGTCGCCTCCACGACCACCATATCGCCCTCGATATCGACATCACCGATCAGCAGATCACTCAAGTGCGGCAACAACTTTCGGACCAGATCAACGCACGCCTGCCACCATCACCCATTCGGCACCGGATCCAACGGCAACACGCCGAACGGCGCAATCACATTGTTTGCGCCAGAACCCATCACCCTGGCAGGCGACACCTCGAACGCCCGCAGTTCTGCGTACCTGTTGACACGGCGTTGATCCATGTGATGCAGCCGGTGGCGCGCGAGCCTCGGCACGCTCGAGCTGGCGCCGCGGTTTCGCGGCTACTGCGGTGGTCTGCTGAGGGGATGGATCGGGGCCAGACCGTCGTCGGCACCGGATGCAGTCTGCGGCGGCAGGTGGATGAGTTGGGCGCTGGCCCAGCGTTGGGGGGTGTGCCAGTCGGTGAGGATCAGTTCATAGACACCGTGCAGTGCCGCGGCAGCCGTTGCGGGCAGTGAGGCAGGGACGGGCGACCACGGGTCGGTGACGAGGTCGCGCGGTATCTCGTCGGGCAGATCGGTGCCGTTGCGGGGCGGGCGGCGCCCGGGAGTCAGCCACAGGTGGGCCGACCCGCTGTAGACGGTGGTGCCGTCGATGGACAGCAGCGCGGTATGGGCGGTGTCTTCGGAGTTGGTGTCGGGGATGTTCGGCGCGAACTGCACGCGCAGGAACCATGCCCTTGTGGGTTGATCCAGGCAGCCGTAGCGCAGGCTGATCGCGCCGCTGACGGGTCCGGCGGCGTGCAGGACGGGATCGCCACCGATGTCGAACAAGGTTGTGGTGGTCAGTGTTTGGGGGTCGAAGGGGTTCATGGTGGTGGGTCGTCCGTGGCATCGTGGCGGCTTGGAGGTGGTCGCGTACGACGCTACTGGAGGTGGTGCTGGGGCGCTCGGGGGCGAGCAGGTTGGTCAGCCGGTGGTGCCGTCGATGGCATAGTCGGCGGTGAAGTAGAACGGGCGTCGCTAGTGGCGGAGGAAGGCGGGCCTGGTGAGGAAGTCCAGGCTCTCGGGAACAGGTGCTCGTAGTCGTCGGCTGGGTGTGATCGGTGGCCATCACGCACCCGCCTGCACTGTCGGGCCAGGCAGGATGTAGTCATGCGTGTCCGTCTCGACGAACTCGTGTCAACTGACAACTCGTTCGGCTGGTCGTAGCTCGTGTCGCCGAGCCATTCTCGGGATGATCCTGGCGATTTCGTCCGTCCGCTGAGCCAGGGCTCCAGATTTCCCTGCACTTCGTAGAAGCGCACACCGTTCGGGTCTTCGAAGCGTAACTGCGCGGGACCGTAAAAACTGACACGGACGATCCGTATTCCGCAGAAATTCGACAGGGCTGAGAGAACAGACCCGATAGTGGCGGTGGGGACTGCGTCGAGCGAGGGCCAGTTGCGGAAGGCTCCGGCCAGTTCGCTGGGCGGAGCCGACGGCGGCACGGACTTCGCGAGTTCGGCTCGGCGGCTGTCGAGCATCTGGAAGATGTTCTCGCGGAATGCGTCACGAATACTCGATTGCGGGATCTGTTCGCGCAGCTGGTCGAGTTCGCTCGGCGTCAGCGTATTTGGGATCATCCTGCTCAGACCGACGACCGACAGCACTGTCTGGGACGAGAGTTCGCCGAGCATCGAGTCGATGACGCCGGGCAATTCGGTGAACGGCATCGACTGGGTGGCGGTGTCACCGGTGACTGTCTTGACGATCCGTTCGAGCACCTCGACCGCCTTGTCGAAGCGTTTTGCATTCTGCGCCGTGACATGCAGATTAGCGCCAATACCAGTGACTTAAGGATCTGGGGAGCTGCCTATTGTTCTTCTTGGCTGGGTAGTTGTTGCGGTGCGCCAGTGTGGGGCGATGGTTTCGGCTTCGGCTGGATTCGGTTGTGGTGGAACGGGTTTGCGGTGTTCATCGCGTTTGACCTTGAAGCCAGACATTTTGCGTTTGACGACGCGGGGGTTGACGCGTCCGCGGCGGGCCGGCAGCAGGTGGCGGGCGATCTCGCGCAGTCCCTCGGCCAGCGCTCCGGCCAGGTGGTCAGGGGGAAAAACCCGCCTGCGCGGTCACCTGCCGGCGCGCGAGGCGGATGCTGCGGGTGAACGATAACCGGTCGGCGTCGATGCTCGCGGCGTCGGCATCAGGGTGCGGATGGCGTAATGGACCAGCAGGTGGCCCCAGACCTCCTGCTCGACACCCTCGGGTGAACGCGACCGCAGCACCTGCGCGGGTCCGCGCTGGTGGGTCTTGAGTTCATCGAGCGCGGTTTCGATCTCCCACCGCTCGTGATGCAATGCCGCAGATCAGTCGCCGGGGCGGCGTCGGGATCGAGGATCGTGGTGATCAACCGGTAGGGGGCCTCTTGGACGGGGAAGCCGGGACCGTCAAGGGTGTACTCGATGACCCGCACGATCGTTGGATCGAGGCGTTTGCGGTGGTCTTTCGCCTCGACAATTTCCGACAGGTAGGAGCCGTCTGCCAGTTCCTGACGGACCGGCAGGATCAGGTGAAGATCTGATGCGCCACAACAGATCCGCGCCACCGGCGCACGCTGCCCGCCACAGCTGCACATCGGTGAAGCCTCGGTCGGCCAGCAGCAGATCCCCACACCCAGATGCCCGAACAGTTGCCTGGCCAGGACCGGTTCAGCCGTTTTGAACGGCCCCAGAGCGGCGGCGGTGATCGCATGAGTGCCGCACTCTGCCAGCGCCACCATCCGCACCTGCGGATACGCGCACCGCTCGGTGCGATGGGTCTTCGGGCGCCCGAAATGCTCGGCGTTCTCAGTACTGTCGGGGACGTCGAACACGGTGCCGTCCACCGCGACCAGGCGCCATCCCCGATACCGGGCACCGGGTGTCGACTCCGTGGCCAACGGCCGCGCGACCTCGGCGAACAACGCCTTCAGCGGCGCGGGCCCCAGCTTCACCCGGGCCCGTGAGATGGCGGCGGTCGTCGGCACCTGCCACGAACCCGACCAGCGTTTGGCCCACACCAAACCCTGCGTCAACAGCCGTGCGACCTCTTCATAGCCTTGCCCGGAGAACAGGCACATCGCCAGCACGAAATAGACCACCACCCGCGGCGGCAGCAACCGAATCCGCTGCCCGGACCGATCGCACTGGGCCACAACCCGATCCACCAACTCCGGCGGAAATGTCCGAGTCAACAACCCGACCGCGATACGGTCGGACAACCGTTCGTCCGTCTCCGACTTGACCTGCCCCGGCCTCGGCATCCACGCACCTCCCGAACGCAGACCCTACCAGGACAATCCTTAAGTCACTGGTATTGAGATTAGCGCTGATCTCTCGCAGCTGATGGTGGGTCAACGCCACCGAGCCGACCTGCTCGGCCTGATCCAGCAGGCCCTGCACCCATTCGATGGCATGTTCGTGATCCACGGGAGGCGGGTCATCGGGCACCGCAACGCTGTTGCCAACCGGTTTCGGAGGCTGCTGGATGTCGGCGATTTCGGCGTTCTCATCAGGGTTGCTCATGTTATTCCTTGTCTACTAGGGGGTTTCGCTGATGTGCTGGCGGTCCTGTCAGTGCGAACCCCAGCTCTGTGCGCTGAGCACCTGGCCGTCGGTCTCGGGCTGGACCGACGTCACGCCGGGGATGTGCCGACGTAAATGCGGATTTGCGTTGCTGAGGCCGGTGGGTGAGCCGAGCAAGCAGCGGCTGCGTGGGCCCGATCGACCGCGACACAGCATGTGCAGGCCACGGTACGAGTGCGCGATTTTCGCTGTGCGAGTTCGCCTTCGGTAGACGGGGGTATCGGCTCGGTGAGGCCGTATGGGATTGCTCACGCGATTGGCAGATGCCGCTACCGCCAGGGCCGGTGGGCCGCGAACTGATTGCCGGCGTTGCCTGGGCCGGCTAGCGCATGGCGATATGACGGAAATTCAAGGCCTGTGTGAGGTCCTCGACGGTTGGGCGTTCTCCGCCGCGCAGATCGCAGATGGTCCAGGCCACGCGAATGGTCCGCTCCGCGCCGCGCGGGGAGATCTGGCCTAAGCGCAGCGCCGACTTGATCGGTTCGATGGCTTTTTGTGAGAGCGGAAACTGGCGCAGTGCACGTGTAGGGACTTGCGAATTGGTGGTCGCGCTCTCGTCGTGCCAGCGGCTGGCCGCGGCGACGCGGGCTGCGGCCACGCGCTCGCGCACGACCGCGCTGCTCTCGGCCGCTACATCAGAGAATGAGCTTCTGTCCTGGGGAAACATCCGGACGGACAGGTCGATGCGGTCAGCGACGGGGCCGCGGAGTCTCGCGCGGTGGCGGCGCAGTGTCAGCGGCGAACAGGTGCAGTCGGTGTCGCGGGCTGCGTCACACGGGCAAACACTGCCGGTGAGCACCAGCAGAATCTGCGCGGGGTATCGTATGACGCCGTCACGGCGGGCGATGCGAACCTCGCCGTCCTCCAATGGATTCCGCAATGCTTCCAGGACCGTAGCATTGAATTCTTGGTAGAAATCGAGGTGAAGCACGCCCAAGTGGGCTCGGCTGATCGCGCCGGGGCGCGCGGAGACCCCGCCGCCGATAAGCGCGGCAACCGAGGTGGAGTGGTGCGCTGTGACGTAGAGGGGCTCGGTGATTTGGGCTTTGGTGTCAGGCAGGGTTCCGGCCATCGAGTGGATCGCGGTCACTTGAAGCGACTCCGATTCCGTCAGCGGCGGCAGCAATCCCGAAAGATGTTGCGCCAACATAACTTTACCCACCCCCTCCGGGCCGCTCAGGCGCAGAGCGTGGCCACCAGCGGCCGCGACTTCCATTGCCCAGCGCGCTTCGTTGTGGCCGGGAACCTCGCTCAGATCGCCGTAGTTGCCGACCGTGTCCGGCGCCGTCGCGGTGGCCGGTTCGAGCAGTACGCCCTCACCGCGCAGCCAGTCGAGAACCGCACGCAGATCACACGCGCCGAAGACATCGACACCGGTCGCGAGACCGGCCTCGGCCAGCGTGGCTTGCGGCACGACGACAGTGGAAAATCCCGCGTCGCGGGCCGCTTGGACCGCGGGCAGGATTCCACGCACCGGCCTGAGTCGGCCGTCGAGAGCGAGTTCACCGAGCAGCACGGTGCTGGCGAGTCGTCGCGAGGGCACCGCGCTTGCTGCGGCGAGGATCGCGGCGGCCAGAGCGAGATCGTGGACGCCGCCGACTTTCAGCGGGGTCGGTGGAGACAGTGCGAGGACGATGCGGCCGTCCGGGCATGCGGCTCCGGCCGTATTGGCGATGGCGGCGTGGACGCGGCCACGGGCTTCGTGTAAGGCGGCATAGGGCCCGGCGGTCGTGTTCACCGAGGACAGACCCTGTCCGATATCGGCTTCGATCTCGACGAGATGCCCGTCGATCCCGGTCACCGCGATCGAGTATGTGCGGGCCGAAGCCATTACAGCACCCCCACGTAATGATCGGTCAAATGCGTCAGGGCAGTGCTGGTGCGACCGTAACTTGTTGCCGATAACGGTATTTGACTATCGGCGATGGTGTGGATGTCGCACGCTGGTGCTGTCATGGATAGGTTCCTTGTCTGTGTCGGGAGGGTCCAGGCCGTCTCGGCCGCGTTGAGGACGGGGGCTGGGCGGGCTTATGGCGCTTCGATTCGATAAGAGCCTGGGCCCGTGCGGGTTACGCGAGTCCGATCTCGATGGCGGTCGATCCGGCTGATTTGGTGCCGGTTGTCTCGCCATCGAGCAGATAGCGCTCTTCGGCGTCGCCTCGGGAGTGCGCGTGGAGCTCGAAACGGATGCGCTCGGGGCGCTCGACCACGACGAAGTATCGGTGCTCGGTGTCCAGGTCGCCGTTGTGTCGCAGCGCGGTGCAATCGGCCAAACCGCACCGGCAGCCTCGGTCCTCGGGTTCGGTGTCGGTGGTGGTGTGGTGTCGTGCGCGGTACACGGCATCGACGCCAAGGGGCGCCTGCTTCGGCGACTATCGGCGGCGGGCGGTTGACCGATCGGTATATGGCCGCGAATCGGCTTCGGCGCGGCGGCGCAACTCCGATAGTGGCAGGGGGTACTTCATCCCTTTCCGCTGCTCCACGAGGATCGAATAGTTGCCGAGCTTTTCACGCAGTTCGGCTTCTCGGCGTTCGGCGTAGGCGAAACGCTCGGGGAATAACTCCAATGTGCGCAGCCACTGTTTCTTTCCAGCACGCACGCAGACACCGCCGCAGTTGTTGTGTGAGTAGCCGAGTTCGTAGAGCAGTGGCGGTTCGATGCCGTGGACGGCGCGGCACTCGTCGAGCATGTCCTGCTTGGTCAGGCACGGTTCCTCGGTCATCGGGAACTCCACTCGCCAGGGCGCCCACCCCTTGACGACGCCGGGTTCACGGCGCCACTCGACCGCGTCGAACCCGACGTAGAGGACGGTGTTAGCGGGGTCGCAGTGTTGTTCGAGCCAGCGTCGGCACGGGATCTGTTTGAGCCACTTCGAACACGGGGCCAGCCGGGAATTGCCGATGTAGCGGACGTCGTCGAACACTTGGAACGGATCGCGGCCGTCACAGACCCGCGTCAACGGCACACCGATGTATTGGACCGCCTCACCCAAGAATCTGTGCAAATCGGGGTCTTCGGCCAGAGTGTCGGCGAAAAGCAACACCATCTCGTCGGTGCTGTAGCGCTGCGCGATCCGCACAGCCGAGGCGAAAGACCCGATACCACCGGACATTTGAACAATCCGCTTCACAGGCCACCCACCCCACAGGGGTCGCCCGCCAGCTCTGGACAGTCCGGGGCTGCGAGATCGTCACGGCCGGTGGGACTGTTCGCTCGTGCTACCGCCTCCTGCCAGATCCGGACGGCTCGATCCTTCAGCTCGATCACGTCCTGGGAGGTCACGTCCATCGACGCGGCCACACAGCCCATGATCTCTTCGGTGAACGCCCCGGCCGCCTCCAGTTCGGCGACGAGGCGGGCGAATTGGACAAGATTGTTCGTCCACATAGGGACTTCCTCCTGGAATAGGGGTCCAAGGGTCTGCACCAGGTCCCTGCCGGTCGGACGCCGGGCCCCAGTCCGATTGGTCGCCCAATTACTCGCGGATGGTCGGCTCAGGCATAGGTAGGCCGGACGGCGCGGCTTCGCGTGGTCACCGTGAGGCGGTCAGCCTGGAATGGTTCCCGTCGACGGGATCGCGGGGACGCAGAGGCGGCGGCGAACGGGGTTGACACGCCATGAGGGAGTGACCGGTCGAGGCACGCAGACCGTGACGGCGTTGAGAGCGAGACGAGCGTGCTCGGCTCGTCGGTTTCCAGGGGGCAACGGGTGCAGGCCGGTCGCGCGTCGTAGCACCCAGGGCGACTACAAACGCGTCATGTGGCACCCCTCTCGCCAGCCGCGTCTGGTGTCGGCGAGCGCGGCAAAGGTGCGTGGGCGCAGCGTGCACTTGGCGACCGGCGCTCCGTAATGCGTTCTGGGAGAGCAGGTTCCAACCTCAATCGTCGGGATCGCGCGGGTAGGGGCGAGGAGCAGGTAGGTAGATGGACAGGCCGGACCGCCCTTCAGCCCTCGTGAATGGTTTGAGCGCTGCGCACGAGAGGCCCGTATACGTCGAGGACTTCGGCGGTGAACTGGTCGGTGGGCACACCAAACATCGGCTGTCGTGTCTCTCCGATGCGACCGTCGCGGAACAGGAAGTAGGGTCCGCCCGATTCCTGGCTGTAGTAGTCGCCGACAAAAGTGCCGACCATGGCCACCCATCCGTGTGGGCGCCCGGTCGCGACATCACTTCGCTCTGAGAGCATTTCGACCGTCTCACCAGGTGTGAGGTTGCCCTTGAGGATGCGTACTTGGGTGTGGATGTCGGGGATGGGGATTCCTTCCTCGGTGGTCGCGGTCATGACGCCTCGCTGTGGGTGCGAGGAACAGGAGGTGAATGCTCGCGGTGGGTCGGGCCCGGGATCTGGTTTCGATGACAGCCGAGGCTCAGGGTTCGAGGGTCAAAGCCGCGCAGCGTTGCAATGCGGCCCGCTCGGATCGGCGGCCGTCAGTGCCTTCGGTGGAGTCGAATTTCCCGCTCACAAAGGACGAGCCATCGATGCAGCAACACCGCCCTGCATGACCACGCCGTCGCCGTCGCATCGCGCAATTAGGCGTAGTGGTTAGCCGTGTCTGTGCTGCGGGTGCTCTAACAACCACGCACAGCACCCGCCGCGTCTCACATCAGCCCGACGAACCCCGCGCCGACGATGCTCGCCTCTTGGATCGCTTCCTTTTCGGCGGTTTCGAGCGTGGCCCGCCAGTCCTGCTCGGCCGGCTCGATCGTGTAGTAGCCGAAGCAGGACTCGACCCGTTCGCCGTTTGGGCTGAGCAGCACCCACCCGAAAACCTCGCCACCGAGCCACGTCCGGCACACCGCCAGGTCGCCTTCGGCGTCGGCGGCCGACTCAGCGAGCATGAGGTAGTGGAACCAATCCGATTGATGCGCAGTGGCGTAGTCGCTGCCGGTGAACAGCTGGAAGCTACTGCCCGTGATCGCACGCCATATGTTGAATCGGCGCTCGATCTGGTCGAGCCGCGACCAGCCCACTTCGTCGAGGAAGTGCAGCAGCGCGTGAGCCTCCAGCGTTGACCTGTCGTCGGCCTCATCCCGGGAGACATCGCCACCGCGGTTCACAACGAGGATTGTGTTGTTGCAGATGCGCGGGCTATCGGCGTCGAGGTCGTACGGGAATTCGACGGTATATGAGCGTCCACCTCCGACATCGACATGTTCGGGTTCGAATCTGTGCACGCTATTCACTCCCGCCGGTCGCGTGAAGGATCTCGGCGATCGGCGTGAGGTCTTCGGCCCGCGAATCTGGCACCGGCACCGTGAACTGGACTACCCGGTTGAGTACGCGGTGGTTGCCACCTGGGATGTGGCTGGCGAAATTTCCATCGAGGATGTTGATCAGCGACGCCATCAGGGCATCCCTATGTGCGTGTTGCTCGTTACGGCTGCGCTCGCCAGGCGTAGCGGGGTGAGTTCGGTGAGGACGTCGTCGGTGCATGTGGCGAGCGTTGCTCGGCCTTCGCGGATCATTCGATGGCAGCCCGCGGAGGTCGCGGTGGTGACTGGACCGGGGATTGCGAGAGCTGGACGGCCCAGGCGCCGTGCCCATTGCACCGTGTTGCGGGTGCCGCTTCGTAGACCGGCTTCTGCCACGACGACCCCGTCAGCCAAGGCAGCGAGGATACGGTGCCGGGTAGTGAAGCGCTCCTTTCTCGCCGTGGTGCCGGGTGGGTATTCGCTGACGATGAGCCCTTCCTCGGCTATATGGGCCAGTAGCCGTTCGTGCTGGGAGGGGTAGGGCCTGTCGACGCCGCATGCGAGAACCGCGATGGTCGTGCCTCCGGCAGCGAGGGCGGCCCGGTGAGCGGCGGCGGCGATGCCATACCCAGCATCGGAGACAATCGACCAGCCCTGTGTGGCCATCTCGGCGGCGACTTCTCCGGTGACGTTCTCGCCGTAGGCGGTGCTGGCGCGCGCGCCGACGATGGCAACCGCTCGTTCGGTCAGCGCAGACAGCGATTGCGAGCCACGCACCCATAACACGAGAGGCACTGCTGCAGTAGGGTCCTCGTCTGGGTCAAGCTGACTCAGCGCGAGCATCCTCCACGTCGGGAACTCCGGATCCTCAGGTGTGACCACGCGGCCTCCGAGACGCTCGATCCGCTCTAGATCCCGTTCGGCGGCGTCGGCGGTATGTCGATCCGGCGATCGCCTGCGAAGTGGGTGCGGCAGATCGTTGTCGCGGACCGCGCGGGCGGCTTCGAGCACTCCGACCGAGGCGATCAGCTCCGACAGCTCGGCGCATGGCCCCAGGCATAGCTGCGAAAAATACACCCACGCAAGGCGCCGATCGTCGGCGAGTGGATCCGCTGTCGCTGGATTAGGGGTCCCAGTGTGCTGTTGTGGGGTGTCTGTGGTATGCGGGTTCGGTTGTGGGGCTGCGTGATTGGTGTAGTTCATGCGGGTCCGGCCTCGTAGTCGATGGCGAAAGGTGTGGCGGGGCATGCAAGGAAGCCTTGCGGGACGTGGGTGCCTGTTAGCCGACATTGAAAATGCCGACGTCGCGGGTGACTTCGGGCATTGGCGGTGCTCACGAACCATCGGCCTGAATCGGACACATTGGCGGCGGCACCGTGCCGACTGCTGGGCCGCGGACTTTCCGTGGGCGGTGGTCCGACGACAGGACTGCCGACTGCACGCGCCGGTGAAGCAGTCAGACCGGCGGCAGTGGTGCAGCGTGCGACGAAGGCCGTGCCGTGAAGCGGGGGCCGCTGGGGTGCGAGACCTTGCCGACCGGCGGAGACACCGTGCCGACGAAAGCCGTTGGCTGGGTAAGGATTCCGATTGGAATTGGCAACGCCTTTTCGTCGGCATCTTCCGTGTCGCCCAACAGGGTGCCCCAGTCGTCGAGGGCCGCGGCCGTGTGTCCCTGGAGTGTTGGCCCCGTCGTCATCAGGGCGGCGCCGATGATGATGGGCACCTGCTGGTGGCCACCGAGTTCGGTGGTGGTGATGGTTCGGTAGTAGTAGTCGGTGAGGACCTGGCTGGACGCGACAGCTCGGGGTCGGTCGCGGAGTTTCTGGGGTGTGCTCATCGGTGATCCTTGTCGGTCGGTGGGCGGTTGCGGGGTGTGTTGGCCGGGCGTGAGCTCGAGGAGCGACGTGGGCGAGGAATCGTGTGGCGTCGTAGCGAGGAGTCTCGGCTGATTTGGACGAAGTCCCCGATGTCGAAATCGTCGGGGCCCCAGACCTTCGCGCCCGATTCCTCGATGATCCAGTGCCAGTAGTCGATCTCCTCGACACGTTCGAATATGTCGGCGGCATAGATCAAGAGGGCGTGTTCGGAGCAGTGTTGGCTGCTGATCGATCGGTTGATATCGCGTAGCTGTTTTTCCAGGCCCTGGATGCTGCGCAGTGTGGTGCCGGTGGATTCCTTGGCTGCCCGGAATCGGGACGCGGCCTGGGATCGGGCGAACCGGTATTTGGCTTCGTCATAGAGGGCCCACGCCTTGCCTTCGCGCGTCCATAGCCGTTCGAGCAGGCGTCGATGACGGGTGGCCGAATAGTGATCGAACGCGCAGCAGGTCGTGAGCCGGATAGTTCGGCATCTGTGACAAACTTGCCGAACTCGGCGGTCCGATCTGTGTCGCCCGCGAAGTTCCAGCGGGGCGCCGCAGCCGGTGTATGGAGAATCCGGCCACCCTCGGTGAGTTCTACCGGCTCAAGATGAGCGTGCCGTACTCCGCCGTAGTTGGTGAACAACACGACCACCGGCGGTGCGTCCTCCAGTACGGGCGCCACGTCCCAACCCATAACGGGCACGACGGTGTTGCGAACCACATCAGGATCAACCTCGTTCAGGATGCCGACACAGTGACCCGCGGGCTCGTTCGAGATGAGGTGGCGGGGGCCGAAGACGGCCTTGGCCTCCGAAGGCGAAAGACTGTGGGGGCCAGCCCCTTAAGATCATTGGTGGCGCTCGATTCTCCGCCTCCCTCCGGTTCGAATACGCTACCCTCCCCAGTCGTGTTGCGGGGAATCAAAGGTCTTGCCCTCGTTCGGGTCCGGGAGTCGCTGGGCCGTCGGTTTGCGGTGATCGTGTGCTGTCGGTGGTCCATGGGCGGTCGAAGGCCGAGGGCAGGACCGCCTCGATTGTTGTCGCGAAGTCGTTCGATGTGCCGAAGGCGTAGTACGCGTCGATGAAGCGTCGTCGGGGATGGTCGCCCGCCGTGGACGTGGTGGGGTCGGTGTGCGGGAGCAAACCGTCCTGGACGATGGCGGCGATCCGGGCGGCGGCTCCGCTGGGTGCTGGTTGGGCATGGAAATGGATCGCCTCGATCGGTGCGGACCTGAGAAGTCGATCTTCTCCATTCACGATTTGAAAGACTTCCAACGCGCCGCGGGGCACATGTCGTTTCCAGGCGTCGTTTCCTTCCTCGAACAACGCTCGCAGCTCGCCGTCGAGGTCGATCGAGGAGTCGGCTGAGTAGATAATGCGGTGCAGGATCTGCGAATAGTGTTGGTGTTGGCTTGTTGTGGGCTCGACGTCGGCTCCTCCGTCGGGAAGCATGGTGTCGTACTCGCCTTCCTTGAAGAGTTCGTTGAACGCGGTCGGGTCCAGTTCGGGCCGCCCGATTGGTATCACGGTGACTCGATGGTGAAGATCGGCACCGATGAGTGCCGCGTTCCACATCGCGGTCACCTCATGGGCGGTCATCGGGTTGAGTTGTGGGGCCGATGCGCGGTTGCGTTCGCGGTAGAAATGTGCGTGTTCTGGCGGCGGCTGCACGGACTGATCTGGCTGGTGGGCGGGGTCCAGCACGCCGATGACCACACGCGGGTGATGCTGGAGCATGTGCACGACAGCGTCTAGGTGCCATGTGGTGACCAGCTGGTAGCGACCCCAGGTCACCGCTGGTAAGGCCGAGCGCTGATCGCGGGCTGGAGCGAATATTCGCGGCTCAGCTAGTTCGCGCGTGTGGTTCAGCACTGGGAGCAGCGCGGTGTCCAGCCGAAACTTCAGGCTCGCGGCGAGGGTGAGCCAGTCCTGGGTCTGGAGCATGTTCCAGTTCAGATCGCGCGTTTTCGCTATCACCTCAGGCACTGACATCATCTGCGCGCCCTGGATCCGGGGTGGGCCTGGCAGCTGATCGTGGATCCAGTCGCCGGTTTGGCCGCGGTGGCGGCGAACGACTAGATCGTGGTCGAATCCGGTGTAGACCGTGACGATTCCGACGCCCGATTCGGTTTCGGCGAAGCGGGCGATGTCGAGGATGTGGGTCTGCAGGGGGGCGGTAGGTTCGTCACTGCGTAGCTGCTGTGCCCGAGCTGTTCGTAGGCGCGTTGGTGGCTTTCGAGCCTGAGCAGATCGATCTCGGCATCCGAGGTCGCGGGGAAGGCGAATTCGACCTCATACGGTGCGGTTTCGGGCGGGGCGGTGGCGAGCCGATCCACGATATCGGCGGCCGTTTGTCGGCTGGAGACGCCGTGGATGATCATGCTCGCACCTATGCCGCGCAGGTATTCCACGGCCATGTTCTGCCAGCGGTAAGCCTCGAAGTCGACCTGGTTCCGGTTGGCTTCTTCCCAGCCGGGCTCGTATAGCAGAGCCAGGTAATCGGGATAGAAGCCGCGAAAGTCCTCGACACTGATCACGACTGGGCGAGCATCCACGGCGGCGTCGGCCAGCGATCGCGCGAAGGTTGTGACATCGGCGCCGGGGTGGCCGATGAGGACAGTGGCGCGGGGACTGTGCTCAGGGAACGCCTCGGACAGCAGACTGCGGATGATGTGCTCGGTGAAAATCTGCTCGGCGACCTCCAAAGGCATCGGAGATGATGGTGCAGGCGCCGAGCTGGACATCAGCGCAAGCCTGTGAGTTCCCTGTAGACCGCGCTGTCGTGCGTCAGCACCGCGTCGATCGCTTCACGGTCAGTCGGTTTCAGGTCGGCCAATCGTTGTGTGTAGTCCTCGAGGCGAGAACTCCACTCGGGGTCGTTGGCTGCTTTACCGCTTGCGTGGGCGGTGAGGTGGGTCAAGATCTTCTTGGCGAGTGCGTAGTCAGCCTTGTCGCCCAGTGGGATG
Source organism: Nocardia sp. CA-107356 (assembly GCF_050946365.1). Classification (NCBI taxonomy): domain Bacteria; kingdom Bacillati; phylum Actinomycetota; class Actinomycetes; order Mycobacteriales; family Nocardiaceae; genus Nocardia; species Nocardia sp. CA-107356. Next base: position 4,677,930 of record NZ_CP191992.1, read on the forward strand.
GCGTAACCCATCTCCCCTCCTGAAATCCGCGCCCGCACATGCTCTGTCGGGCATATAGACGAGGTTACGCGGATGCGGGAACCAGGGCCCCGCGTGCTGTCGGTTGACACGTGCCGCGTCCAACACTGTATGAGTCAACATCCGCAAGATCCAGAATTCGAGCTGGCGTCGTTCTGTCTCGATGGATATACCGCCGAGGGGCGCTTAAGCGCCGCGGGGAAGTGGCGCGAATGGCAGGAAGGTGTGTACTTCGCCAATTGTCCACTGTCTGATCGCTTGACCGACTCAGAGAGAGACCGGCTGAATGGTGCTGAGTGACCCCGCATGGAGTCCGTGGTACCGGGAGTTCGTTGCGGGTGCCGGTGCTGGGTGGATGGTGATCGGTGGGATGCGGCGATAGTGCACGGGTGCGTCCGGGCGGTGCCACCGGCTGTTGTCTTCGTTGCCGTCGTCGATTGCGGCAACAAACACAGTTATCCATCGAGCGCAGCAGCTGCTGAGAGAGACAAAGTCTGGGACGCGCTGCCGACGGATTCGGCCGTTGCGTTCCGTGAAACTACCTGCAACGCAACGGCACTCGTAATGCGGAGGCGGCTCTACATGACTTGACTTCGCAAAGCTCACGTGCGCTCAAGCGGTGGGCTACCCTTACCGCCGCCGATTCGACCGCGCCCTCGATACCGCTGATCCGAACGCCACCAATGACGGCACTCCGAACATGACGAAGAGCATCGTCACACCCACGATCGTGCCACGGTTACTGGATCGCTGATGAGCCATTTCGGCCAACGGGAGCGCAGCGATCAGCAACGAGGACAGAAAAAGCACCAGGAAGGTCAGGCCCCAAGCCAGGGGTGTCACCGTTGACTGGCGAGCAGGAGCAGGCACTTGGGAGAGCATCTCGCTCATCACGTATGCGGACTGGGGACTTCGACTCGGACTGGGCGAAACGGGTGTACTCAACTTGTAATTCCTGTCTGAAAGAAGGGATCTCATGGTGCCTGCGCCGACGAGGTCGGGGAATTCAGCTAAGGCCACAATACGATGTGGATGGGCACCGACAAGGTATCCAGCACAACTGCCAAACAGTGTCGTCGGCTGTCCGCGTCCGGTGAAAGCGACAGCGCAGGCTCGGCCCACGCCGTTTGAGCGATCCGCGCATCAGTCAGTCTCGCGGAGTGCGGGTCTCGTGGACGGTTACGGTGATTAGGTTGCGCAGCAATTGGTTTGCCATCCGCTTTGCTGCACCTTCATCGAGGCGGCAGAAGATGTCGGCGTCGGGCTCTCACGGACGCTGCCATGGGGTCATCGACGGGTGAGTCGATTACGGATTCCCCTTCGGCATGGATCGTCGGAACGGGAGAGCTCGTCGCCCGGTGAGGGCGAGGTGTTCGCTGAGGGATTGGTGGATGCGTCGCAATTGTGGCCGGTTGACCACGGTAACGGGACCGCAGTGGGTTCTGCCGATTGATTCAAGCTCACGCTACTGAACAACGCCGTCGCTGGAGCGCCGACTTGTTCTCGATGGCCACTCTGGTCGGCGCGCACACTTCCGATCCCTGTCGCCCTTCGCCGAACAACTATCGGCAGCCGCTGCAATCGAATGCGGTCCGCGCAGGGATTTCTGGGCCAGCTGCGCACAGGTACGCCCGTGGGTGTTGGAGCAGCTGGTTAGCTAATCGATAGCTCCGCCTCTGGATGTGGCGGTCGACCTCGAGGTAAAGTCGAATATGTGTTCGAATATCATGGTTCGTGTGGGTGCTGCACATGATTCGTGTGGGCGTCGACGACCTCAAGGGAAAGACTGAGGCGCAGCGTGCGGCGTATGTTCGTCGCCGTCTGGAAACCGCTGCGCAGCAAGGCGACGACTGGTCGCCGAGGTCACGGCTGCCCACGATCGCGCCGTTGGCGCAGTTGTTGCCGGATGGGCTCGCCTGCGGTGCGGTGGTGGACTATCGAGGCGCGGTGTCGCCGTTGCTCGGGATGCTGGCCGTGGCCTCGGCGGCTGGGCTGGACACCGCCTTGGTGAATCTCCCAGCTCGTCAAGGTCTTGCGGCCGGTCTGCTGGCCGCGCAGGAGATGGGGGGCGTGCTCACCCGGATGTACGCTGTCGCTTCGCCCGAACAGGAGTTGGCGACCGTTGTGAATACCCTGCTCGACGGTCTGGCGCTCGTAATCGTGGGTGTCGGTGACGCCGCGCTGGCGCCGGGGGTGGCGAAGATCTTGGCGAAGCGTGCACATGATCGGGAGTGCACGCTGGTGCTGGCCGATGCTCGGCGCCAGTTCCCAAGCGCTGATCTCCGCCTGGTCATCGAATGTGCCGGGTACGAGGGACTCAGTCGTGGCCGTGGGTTACTACGAGGGCAAAGGTATTCGGTGACCGCGACACCAAGGGGTGGACGCAGCGTGTACGGCGAGATCCGTATGGCAGCGTGCGGTGGGGGCAATGTGGAGTGGGGTCGCGTCGAGTCTGCGGCAGCGGTGATCGAGTTCCCGGCCATGGCCACGGGCTGATGGCCGGATTTGGAAGCTCACGGAAATATCGGGGAGTGCGTCCGGTCGTGCCACCGGTGCGAGTTCGCGTGTTCCCGGTTCGGTTGTGGCCGCCGAGGCGGGTGCGGTGGGGCACCGACACACCGTTGTGGCAGCGCGCGCTCGGAATCCGGTTGTCCGAGCCAATCATCGGTGAGCTAACCGAGCTGGTGGTCACCCAGGCCGGTGATCTGGTGGGCAGGATCCAGTTCGAGATCGACGTCGACCAAGCGCCGTCACCGGAGATCATGTTGTTGCCCGCGTCGGACATGTGGGAACCCGCCACAGATCAGGACCGGGACCGGTTGCGAAAACTGGTGCGGGAGTTCGATATCCGATGGTGAGCGTGCGGGCCGAGGTATGCAGCCCAGAGTACTGTCGCCAACAACCGAAAATCGGCGAACCCGAAGTGTGCTGGCCTCAAAGCGGGGGCCGAACACGACGGAGGTCGCGCTCCTGTCGAGCGGGGGTGCTCCGATGACTCCGGCCGCGGTCGACGTGAAGTGTCATCTGACGGTCGACTCAAACTGAGTAGTTCGCGAGATTGCCTGTGATGCAACGGAATCCGGTGTCATCGTCGAGCATCCTGCGCGAGGCGTCGTTGAATGCTGCTGGTTCGCCTCGGTCGAACGGGCTAGTGAACGCCGAGCCTTTGAGCTCGAATCGGTCGGTGGTGGTCTCGGTGGATGTCCATTCCCAGGTGTTTCCGACGAGGTCGTAGATGCCGAACGGGCTGACTCCGCTGGCGTAGGTGGAGACCGGCGTCGTTGTGCCGGGCCCGGAGCCGCGGACATTGCATTTGGCCGGGGTCGGCTGGCTGCCCCAGGGCCAGGTGTTGCCGCGTGTGCCTCGGGCGGCTTTCTCCCATTGTTGGCTGGTCGGCAGAGTCTTGTAGGCCCATTGGGCGTAGGTGTTGGCGTCGTTCCAGCTGACCCAGACCACGGGGTGGTCGGCGATGTCGTGGGCGGGGGTCGGGCCGTTCCAATGCTGGGGCGTGGAATGTCGGTGGGCGGCAACGAATCGCGCGTAGTCGGCGTTGGTGGTCGGGAAGACATCCATCCAGAATCCGGCCACCCACACGGGTTGGTCTTGCGGTCCGGCGAGGAAGATTCCTTCGGGCACCCAGGTCATCAGCTTGCCGTCGGCGGGATGGCGGGTGTTGGTGTGTTGCTGGACGACGTCGGTATCGCGAGCGTCGCTCAGGGCGGTGGGCGATATCGCTTCGACGAATCGGGCGAGTTCGTCGTCGTTCAGGTGCGACAAGATGGTGTCGAGGGCTGCTTGGTTCACAGGGCGGGGGCGGATGTTCGCGCCGCCGGCTTCCCAGCGGGAGATCACCCGGGGGTTGACGCCGATATGCGCCGCGAATTCGATCAGACTCATCCGCCGGGCGTCTCGCAGCGCGGCTGCTTCGGCGCCGGTCCAGCTGCGGACCACGATGGCCATCGCGGGGGTCCTCCCTTCCCATGCGGTGGGGTCTGAGCTTAGTCGCCGCGGGCGGTGCGGTGCGCGTCAGATGTGTTGCGGGGGAATGGATTCGTATTCCGCGCGGAGCCGGTCGATCATCTCGTGGTCGACGGAAAGGTTGATGTCGTCGATGCGGGCGATTGCACGCACGCCGACCGCGGCGTTGGTCGCGACGGCCGCATCGATATGCGGCAGCTCGGCCAGGGTGATGGGTTTGACGACGACTTCCTCATCCAGAGTCTGGCTGAGCAGGCGCATCGTGATGCCGGGCAGCACGTCGGCCTGCGGCCAGATCAGCTGGCCCTCGGAGATGACGCCGATGTTGGACGTCGCGATCTCGGTGATGGTGCCGTCGGCGTTGGTGAACAGGACATCGTCAGCGCCGTCGCGTTGGGCGAGGCGGCGCTGGTAAAGGGCGCCGAACAGGCCGACGTGCTTGGTTTTTGGTAGGTCGCGGGTGTAGACCGCCGACCGCAGAGTCATCGGGACTTGTGGGACGGGGGGTGCTTCACGCCAGGTCACGAGGATTTGAGGGTCGGCGTCAGCGCCGGGCCCGCCGAGGGCGATGTGCGGGTCGAACACGGTGATCCGCACGACGACCGCGGTGTCGGTGTCGGCCACGGCGCGTCGGATGAGGTGGCGCACGCGCTCGGGGTCGAGTTCGGCGTCGAACACGGTGCGGCAGTCGCGGGTGAGCCGGTCCATGTGCTGGCTGAGCCCACGCACAGCGCGATTCTCCACACGCATGGACGTGAAGTGCCCGTACCCGACCAAACCCAGCGCGGCGAGCTCGGACTGACTGATCGGCGACCCGTTGAGTTCCATACGGCCAGTGTGTCACCGAGGGTGTGTCTCGAAAGCCGGGCCTAGCGTCGAACGTCAGTGAAACGTCAGTGCAACGACCTTCAGCGACAGTTCCGGGCAGGCCGTGGTGGGCCGATTCTGAGGTCCATGAAAACACGGATCCGGCGGCTGGGCCGGTGCTGGCCCAACCTGCTCGCTCCCTGCGCGAGGAGTTCGGTCATAGTCATGACAGATGTCCTGCCGCCGCGTGATCCGCGGGCGAGGTTGCCCGCGCACCTCACCATTCCTCAGTCCAAGCAACCAACGCACCGCAGGGAACGAACCATCATGAGATCACCCGCAGCCCTTGGCTACATCCGTCGCGAAGAATCCGGCACCCGTCGACCGTGGGATGAGACCGAAATCCGACGCGCTGCAACGGATTTGGGCTATAGCCTGATCAAAATAGTCGTGTTCGGCAACGACACGGACCATCCGGCGATGCGCCTGCGCAACGTGGCCCGCAACATGACCCGGGTCCACGGGGTGCAGATCTCTGCCGTGCTCACCCCGAACCTCGAGCATCTCGACGGTGACACGGCGCCGGTCGTCGAGTGGTGTGAGGAGGTGGTCACCGTGGCGAACGGGGCCAGCTACAGCCGCCACCGATCAGATGCCATCGCCTGATGCTGGGTGGCACCTGGGCCTGGTCGTCGTGGTCACGGCTTGCCGAAATCTTTCTGGCGGGGACGTCACGTCAGATGAGCGACAACACGGATTCGCGGCACCCACGTGACGCGAAAGGTGCGCAGTGAGAGCCCATTCCGCGGTTCTGGCGAGCCCGAGAGGAGGGCCTGTGGACTCGCACCCACTACCGAGAGGTGAATTCCGCCGTGGGAGCGGCATGTCGCTGCCGGAGGGCGGTGGAACACCTACTCGCAGTGAGTTCTTCGCAGGTCTGTTTGTTCATAGCCTCGAAGGCGACGGCAGCTCGATTCGTTTGGGAAGCAGGGCGGCATGAGAACAACTCCTGATGCAGCGGGTCGCTACACGATCGCAAAAGCGTTCGCGTTCAACGCAAGTCACGAGTTGCGGCAGCTTCCGGCGGAGCACAAGTGCGCACGCAACCATGGCCACAACTACACCGTCACCGTGACGGTGACCGCGGACCGGCTCGACGAGTACGGGTTCGTCACCGACTTCGGCGACCTCGCGGCCTTCGGCGACTATCTGGCGCAGAACTTCGACCACCGGTTGCTCAACGATGTCGTGTCGTTCCCGCCGACCAGCGAGCTGCTCGCCGCTCATTTGGGCCGGTGGTTCATCGAGCATGTCGAGCCGACCATTCATGGCCGCCTGGTGTCGATTCAGGTCAGTGAGACCCCGACCTCGTTCGCGGTGTGGGAAAGGACGTTACCTGATGGTGCCTGACACGATGCCGCCCGATCCGGTGATCGGGCAGGGCGAAGTGAGCGTGCTGCTGGCCGAGCAGTTCGTATCGGTGCAGGGCGAGGGCCCGCTTACGGGCCAGCGTTGCGCGTTCGTCCGGTTCTCCCGCTGCAACCTGACGTGTTCATGGTGCGATGAAAAACGCACGTGGGACTGGACCCGCTATCGGCCCGCCGAGGTGAGCCGCCGCGTACCGGTAGCGGCGGTAGCCGACTGCGTGCGCGAGTCGGGTGTGGACCTACTGGTGATCACCGGCGGGGAGCCGATGATTCAGCAGCGCGCCATGATCGCTCTGGCCGAACGCGTTCGCCCGTCGGTGCGGGTGCAGGTCGAGACAAACGGCACACAGGCACCGGCACCAGAGTTGGCCGAGCTGGTCGACTTGTGGGTGGTCAGCCCGAAACTGGCGCACTCGGGTGTGGCCTACGGCCGCCGAATCGTTCCACCGGCGCTGGACGCGCTGCGGGACACGGGCCGGGTCGCGTTCAAGTTCGTCGTCGCCGACCCGCGCCGAGATTTCGCCGAGATCGATGCCTTGGTCGGTGATTTCGGGCTCGACCCGGCGACGATGTGGGTGATGCCAGAAGGCGAGACCGCCCACAGCGTCGCTGCCGGGGTGGAACAGCTGCGCGAGCCGGCCGCGGCCCGCGGCTGGCAGGTGAGCACTCGGCTGCACATCTTGCAGGGGATGCGGTGAGCAGCGCGCACACCGCAGAGGTGGCGTTGGATCTGACATGGCCTGCCCTGGAGCAACATACGGGTGCGATGGCGTGCCGGATCCGTGAGGACGGTGTGCCCGAGGTGATCGTGGGGATTCTGCGCGGCGGCATGGTGCCTGCGGTGATGCTAGCTCATCTTCTGGGTGTCCGGGATGTGCGCGGCGTCGAGGTCACCCACACCCTCAGCGACGGGCCGAACGGCGCGAAGGCTGCGGTCCCGCAGATCACGAACCCTGCGTCACTCGGCGCGATCACCCCCGGCGCCGATGTGCTGCTCGTCGACGACGTCGCCGGGTCCGGTGACACCGTCGAGCACGCTGCCCGTCTGCTGTCGGGTGCGGGACGGTTGCGGCGGGCGGTGCTCGTGGTGAACACGGTCAACTGGTATGCGGCGCACGCGGATTCTGTTGCGCCGGAACATGTTCAGGACTACATCGGCTGCCTCTGCGCTGGATGGGTCCGTTTTCCCTGGGAGGTCCGATGAACACAGTCACCGACACAGCAGCATTCGAGGGCGAGTTCGGTACTCGTCCCGGCACGCCGATGATCGGCCCGTACAGCGTCAACCAGATGGACGATTTCTATCTCGCGCTCGGACGTGGGGAGGTCAAACAGACCGGGATCATGAACTATCTGCAACGGTTGTTCATCTCCGAACGCATCCGCCCGGGGGATCGGGTGGTTGATGTGTGCTGCGGCCGCGGCTTGCAGTTGCCGCCGCTGTATCGATACTGCCCGACGCTGGGCAGCTATGTCGGCCTGGATATTTGCCCTGACAACCTTGAGCAGGCGCGCGGGCGGGTCGCCGAGATGAGCGACATCTATCCGGATACACGGTTTCCCGTCGCGTTCCATCAGGTGGATGTCGCCGGATCGTGGCCGCAGCTCGAGCCAGCTGATGTGGCGGTGTATACCTCTGCGCTGGAACACCTTCCGCGCGAGTTGGGCGTGGCCAGCCTCGAGCACGCCGCGGCGGCGCTGGCCGAGAACGGCGTGTTGTATCTGTCCACGCCGAACACTCCACAGTCGACGCCGCGCCGGCTTCAGCATCGGGTGCACGTGTACGAGTGGTCGCACGACGAGTTGACGGCGGTGCTCGAGCAGATCGGGCTGGTGGTGCGCAATATCGTCGGGATCTTGCCGCCGCTGACCAGCGAAGCCACCGAGGAGGCGGTGAAACAACGGTGGGGCGCCGCCGCGCTGGAGTTCTACCGGGCCATGGCCGACAACACCCCGGCGGCGCTGCTGGGCCCGGTCACCGCGACCGCGCTGGACAGCGCGGCCAGCGAGGTGCTGTACGTGTGCGCACGGACCGAGCAATGACCACGCGAAAGCCGCTGTGGGTCAGTATCGAAGGGCGCAACGGTGCTGGTAAGACGACCGCGGCCCGCTCGGTGGCCGCCATGCTCGGTCCGCGATGCCTCCTGGTGGATGAACTCACCGATCAGCGCGGGGACACGCTCCCCGGGCTGGTGATTGCCGCGCTGCGGGCCGTGGGCGGCGACTCGGTCTTCCTGCGCACGGGCCACCCTGTCGCGGAGACGCTCGCGTTCCTGGCACTTCAGGTCCATAAGGCCGAGCGTCTGGCGAGCCGGGACCTGACCGGAGTCGAGGTGATTCTCGAGGATCGCGGTGTCGATACCGTCGCTGCGTGCCAGGCCGCGATTCTGTGCTCGGAGTATCCCGAGGCGCGGCTGGAATCGGTTGTGCAGCACGTGCTGTCGAGTCTTCGCCGGTGGACTGTGTTTCCGGACGCGACCATTCTGCTCACCGGGGATCCCGCGGTGTGCACAGCGCGGTTCGCCGAGCGGATCGGCCATCCGCTCACGCCTCAGGAGATATCGCTGCTCGATCAGATCGACCGCCTGTACCTCACCACGGCGGCGCAGGATCCCGGGCGATACACCCGCCTGGACGTGAGTGAGCTTTCGCCGCAGGACAGTGCGGCGGCCGTGTGCGGCATCGTGACCGCGCTGCTGGATCGGCGGGTCGCTCATGCCTCGTGATGTGACGTTGCTGTGGGGCCTGAGGTCTCCCTGCGCATTCGCGTGCCCGCACTGCTACTTCGGCACCATCGAGGAGCACAAATCCAATCCGCCGGAGCAGGCAGGTGTGCTGTCGCACCTGTCGCGCACCGATCTGTCCGCCGAGGCGGTGACAGCGTTCGCGCGGACGCTGCCGGGCTCAGATGTCGAGCGGGTCGTCATCGCGGGCGGTGAGCCGCTGGACTGGCCCGGCACTCTCGGACTCATCTCGGTGATCAAGGACGCTGGCTGCGCAGTAGTCGTCGCGACGAACGGTGTCCCGCTTACCCGCCCGCAGGTGGCGCAACGTCTTGTCGATCTCGGTGTGGATGGGGTGTCGGTGTCGCTCGACAGCGCCGACGCGCACACCAACGATCTGATGCGGCCTTCGCGCTCGGGCCGGTTCGGGTATCGCGACGTCCTGGAGGGCATCGAGATCTTGCTGCACGCTCGCGTCGGCGGGCCTGTGCCCAAGGTCGGGATCTACACCGTGGTCACGCGGTCCCGTCCGCACGAGATCACCGAGATGGGAGCCTTGGCTGCTGACCTCGGTGTGGACTACTTTGTGCCCCAGCCGATTTCCCTGGCACCCGAGCATGCACTGTTCGAGAAGATGTGCCATTCGCCCGGCGATGTCGCCGATGTCGGCGAGCACCTGACGCGCCTTTATCAGGACCCCCGAGGGGTGAGCCTGCCGGATCCGTCGTATGTGCGGCGCTTTCTGTCTTCGATCTCCACCCAGGAGGGCGGACACGTTCCGGACTGTTTCGGTGGTTTTCGGCTGTTTTTCATCCAGCCCGACGGCTCGGTCTGGGACTGCCCGTCCGATCGCCGGATCGCCGCCACCGCACCGGAGCGGCGACGCACCATCCGGGACGCCGATGCCCGCACGCTGTTCGCCACGAGACCGCCGTGCACGCAATGCTCACTGTTCAGCCGGGACTGTGTGAATATGTGGCCCCTCGTGCTGGATATGCCGCGACTGCTGGACCAGGAGGCGGCCCGATGACGATGCCTCAACCGTCCAATGGTGCACGGCTGCTGATAGATCAGCTCGGTCCCGTACTCGAGCAGATGCCCGACCCGAGCGGTGGCCCGGTCGCTGCGGACCTCGAGCGCGAACTGGCGGCCGCGTTCGGTGTCCCGTACGCGGTGGCGGTCTCCTCGGGCACCGCGGCCCTGCACGCCGCGTTGTCCGCGTGCGGTGTCGGCCCGGGGGACGAGGTACTGGTTCCGGCGCTGACCGTCGTGATGACGGTGGCGCCTCTGGCCGCGCTCGGGGCGCGGCCGGTGTTCGTCGACAGCGACCCGGCCACCCTGGACCTGGACTACGCCGATGCCGCTCGCAAGCTCACCCCGCGCGCCCGGGCGATCATGCCGGTGCATCTGTGGGGCCGGATGGGAGACCCGCAAGCCTTGGCGGTGTTCGCGGCCGAGCACGGGCTCGCCGTCATCGAGGACTCTGCGCAAGCCGTCGGCACCACCCGAGAGGGGCAGTGGGCAGGCACGGTCGGCACGGTCGGCTGCTTCTCGATGAAGGACGGCAAGATCCTGTGGAGCGGGGAAGGCGGGTTCCTGCTCACCGACCGCCGCGAGGTGGCCGAGTACGCTGCCGCGTTCCGCAGCCACTGGCTGCCCGCGCCCGCCGGGCAAGCCCCGCTCAGTCGCCTGGCCACCAATTCCCGCCTCGCCGCACCGTTGGCGGCGATCGCTCTGGCCAACCTCCACCGGATCTCCCACCTGGTGCAGCTGCGCCAGGCGCAAACCCGGCACCTGCTCACCGCCGTGGCACACATCCCCGGCCTGACCGCCGTCGATCCCGCTGTGGGTGAGCAGTGGAACGGGTTCGCTCCGCTGTTGCATATCGACCTGCCGACCCCCCGCGGGTTCGCCGAACACCTTGCGCGCCAGGGCGTTCCGAACTCCACAGGGAGCTTTCGGCTCGTGCCGTGTGACACCCGGGGCCTGTTCCCCAGTGCTGACCGGCCGTGTCGTGGCGCCGCGCAGATCATGGACCACACCCTGGCGGTCGTGCTCACCGAACACGACACCGACACCACGCTGGAGCGGTACGCCGCGGTCATCGCGCGAGAGGCCGCCGCATGGGCACCGTGACCGGCATCGGGCCACCGGCCGATCCCTCCGAAGGCCGGTCCATGCACCGCATTGTCCTTGTCCCCGAACGGATTCGGATGCCATGACGATCACACCGATACACCACCACCACGACCGCTACTGCACCCGCGGCCCGCTGATTTCCATCGAGGGCATCACCGGAGTCGGCAAAACGTATCTGACCCAACGTGCCTTCGACACCCTCGAGGACACACCGCTGCTGCTCGAGGGGTTCTCCCAGCGGATCGACGGGCACCCGGGACTGGGTAAGGGGCTGCTTGGAGCGTTGCGCGAGGCCAGCGGCGGGGATCCGTTCCTGCGTGGGGGCGCGCCAATGGCCGAGGCCCTGATCCTGCTGGCCATCAAACGCCACGACCTGGACAGCGTGCTGCCCGATCTGGCGGTCGGTCGGACCGTCGTCGAGGGCCGCAGCGTCGACTCCACCGCGGTATGCCAAGCGCTGCTCCTGCACCCTGACAGCACGGACGCAGCGCTGGCGACCGCGACCGCCCTGCTGGACCTCGCGGCCTCCTACCGGCCGCTGCCGGACCTCACGATCCTCATCACCGACGACCCAGCCCAAGCCGTCGCGCGCACGCAACGACGCGACCAGTGTGTCCTGACCACCGAACAGTCCACGTTCATGCACAACGCGGCCAGCCTGTACGAACGGGTCGCGGCGACCGACCCGGTGCGCTGCCGTGTCCTGGACCGGCGCACCGTCGACGAACACGAAGCCGCCGAACAGATCCGGGCATGGATCCACAACGCCCGGACCGATCTGGACTGCGTGCGCGAGCCGTGGCAAGGCCCCGAGGCCCGGTGCATGTGCTGCGGCCACCGCGCGCACGCGGCGGCGATATGAGCCCGAGTGCCCGCGCGTCGACCGGCCCGACCCCGGCACCCGGATGTAGCTGCGTGCCGGTGATTCCCGACAGTGTCGAGGCCCTGATCGTGGACTTCGACGGCACGCTCGCCGACACGACAGCCAGCCATGAGCTGGCGCTGCGAGAGGCGTTGCAGCCATACGGCATCGACTTGGATCACCGCTGGTATCGCGACCATGTCGGCCTGTCGATCCGCGAGCTGCTGACCGTGCTCCCGGGAGCCGCACTGTTGCCCCACGAGGAGATCATCCGGCACAGCCGTATCCGTCTGCTGGCGGGCGTGCACGCCATCACCCCGATCGCGTGCGTCGTGTCGCTTGTGCATGTCGCGCGCCGCGCTGGGTTGCCCTGCGCTGTGGCGTCGGGCGCCAGCCGGGTTCTGGTCGGGCCCGGGCTCGAGGCGCTGGGCCTGGCCGGTGAGTTCGCGGCCGTCGTCGCGCGAGAGGACGTCGCGCACGGCAAACCCGCCCCCGATTTGTTCGCCGAAGCTGCCCGCCGTCTCGGCGTCGCACCGCGGGTCTGCCTGGCCGTCGACGACGCACCCGAGGGCGTGGCCTCCGCCCGCGCGGCCGGAATGCGAGTGCTCACGGTGATCGACAACCACCTGGCCGTCCTCGAGGACGGCGCTGAAGCCGCCGCGAACGGTGGAATATCGCAGCACCGCCACGATCAGCAGAGTCCACCTCATGACGGCACAAGGCCGCCAGACCAGGGAGCATGATGCCCGTACTCCATTCGACCAAGAATCTGGAAATTCTCGAACCACCCACGGCAACGCGGGAGGGAGTCGGCGTCTTCGAGTACACGGACCACTTCTCGCTCTTCCACTTCGGGCGAATGCCGGACTCCATCCCGGGGAAAGGTGAAGCGACCTGCCGCATGGCCGTATTCAACTTCGCGATGTTGGAGGCTGCGGGCGTGCGCACTCATTTCCGCCGGTTCATCCCCCCGAATCGGATCGAATTCGCGCTCGCGCGTGTCCCGAACCCAGCCGCCGGGCCACAGACCCCGGCCGCCGGGAACTACCTGATTCCGGTACAGGTCCTGTTCCGCAACGAACTGCCCAAAGGAAGCTCCGTGCATCGACGGATCGCCGCCGGACAACTGACACCAGCAGAGCTCGGCCTGGACGACATTCCCGCCGTCGGCGAAACGTTGCGGCAGCCGATCATCGAATACGCCACGATGCTGGACGAGGTCAACCAGTTCATCCCACCGAGGCACGCTCAACGCCGCGCCGGCCTGAGCCAGGCGCAGTTCCAGGCGATGCGCAGGATCGCCGTCACCGTCAACGACGTACTGACCGCACGCGCACGCGCGGTCGGTCTGAGCCACTGCGACGGCAAAGTCGAGTTCCTGGTCTCCGGCGATGGACAACTCGTGCTCGCCGACAGCCCCGGCACACCCGACGAGAGCCGCCTGATGTACGGCGGCGTGCATTGCGGCAAGCAGGTCCTGCGCAACTGGTACGTCAACCAAGGGCTCGAGGTGCCGGTCAACACGCTGATCGCACAGCACGTCCCCTGGGAACAATGGCCGCGACCAGCCTCACTCCCACCCGCATTCGGGCCGATCATGTCGGACCTGTACCGATCCCTGGCCGAGACCTGGACAGGCGAACACCTCTGGGACACACCGGATCTACAGAGCGCCACCCACGCCGTTGCACACCTCATCGGCCGATGAACCCGCATCGCGCGAGCCCGCACGCGAGCATGCTCTCCTCGATCCGGCCGGCAAAGGCCGCCACCAAACCTACGAGAACGGTGGATACATGGGCTTGACCGAAGACCCCGCCTTCGCGGCGACAACGTTCGTGGTCATCGACTTCGAGGCCACGACCCCCACGGGCTACCCGGCCCAGCCCATAGAAGTCGCTGCGCTCGCGCTGCGCTATCAGCGCGGCGCGTGGGCCACGGTCGGCAAGTACGAATCGCTCATCCGCCCGCCCGAATTCGCCCCGGTGACCCCGGCCGTGACAGCCCAAACCGGACTGACCCCCGAGCAGGTGCATCACGCGCCCAGCCCCGCCGAGGCGCTGGGCGCCTTGGATCGACGATTCACCGCGGACACCCCGTACCTGTTGGTGGCTCAGCACGCCGCGACCGAGGCCAACCTCATCTACAACCAGCGTGAACACTGCCCAGCGCTGGCCCGCGTCGACCTGCTCGACACTATCCCGTTCGCCAAAACGATCGTTCCCGGTCTGCGCAACTACAAGCTCGACACCCTGCTGGAACATTTCGCTGTCCCGATGCCCGCCGACCGTCACCGGGCCGCCGCCGATGTCGAGGTCACCGCACAGGTATTCGCCCGACTCGTGCACGCCGCCGCCAAGAGCCCCCAGCTCAGCGGTCTCGCGGGTCTGGTGAAAATCGCGGGCCGCACAGCCAAATGCAACATCCCCGTCCAAAGCGGACTGTTCGACATCGAGGACTTCCCGCAAGAACAAGCCCTTGCGGACCCGAGCTGAGAGGGAACGGAACTCGTGGTGATGATCGAGGAACAACCCGGGCACCAGGACCGCCAGGAGGTCCCGTTCTGGTTCGATCCGCTATGCCCGTGGGCGTGGATCACCTCGCGCTGGCTCCTGGAAGTCCAGCAGGTGCGCCCGGTACGCGCCGACTGGCGGATCATGTCACTGGCTTATCTCAACCTCGTCCAGCGCGAAGGCCAAGGGCTCAGCGACGACTACCGTGAGCTGATGACCAAAGCGTGGGGGCCGGTGCGGGTCTGCGCAGCCGCCGCCGCGCACCGGGGCCGCGGTGTCCTGGGGCCGCTGTACACCGCCATCGGCACCCGCCTGCACAACCAGCGCCGCCGCGATGACCCCACCGTCATCACCGAAGCCCTGCACGAGGCAGGCTTGCCCGCCTCGCTGGCATCAGCCGCGACCAGCACAGAGTTCGATCAGCTCATCAAGAACTCGCACCACGACGCATTCGACCAGGTCGGCCTCGATGTCGGGACACCCGTTCTCCGCATCAGCGGCACAACGCTGTTCGGCCCGGTGATCACCCCCGCTCCTCGCGGCGAAGCCGCCGGGCAGCTCTGGGACGGCCTGGTCATGATCGCGAGCACCGACGGCTTCTTCGAACTCAAACGCAGCCGGGACCGCAAACCCTCCTTCGAATAACTGCGAGCATCCTGCAGCATCGACCGGCCCGCAGCGTCCGAAAGAGCGCGGTCAGCGGGCCGGGGTGCTGATCGCTCGCGCGATGCGGGGCCCGACAAGACGTTCGGCCTCCGCGAGCGGATACCACGCGGCACCGGTCACCTCCGATGCCTGGAGGTCCCCAATATCCGCCTGCGTCGTGGTGAAGCTGAACCCGAAGTCGAGGTGATAGTGCGGTGGCTCGTCTTTCGCCGGTCGAGCCGGAACCCGGCCGAACTCAACGTAACTCGGGATCGACGACGCCAGGACCACGTGGCCGGGGTCCAAGCCGGTCTCCTCGGCCAGCTCACGCACCGCGGCGTCGATCAGCGACGCGTCGGACTCCGGCTCGAGGTGCCCGCCGGGCTGAAGCGTCATGCCATACGCACGGTGCTCCACCAACAATATCTCGCCATCGCGGACCAGCAATGCCCCCGCGGTCGCATGCATCGGGAATGTCCGGCGCCAAGCGAGATTCTCTCCCCGCCGCAACAGATCCATCGGCTCGGCCAGGGCCGCAGCCTCGTCTGGATAAACCTCGAGATAGGCCGCGATCGCATCCGAGATGTCCGAGTCACTGATCGCCACGGCGCACCCCCATCACAGCCGGAAAGAATTCTCCTTCGGGACTTCCTGCCCGGATGTGAACGATGAGACGCGACACAGTCAGCTCCATGGAAAGCGCATGGCGTACAAGGTCGTCCGTACTCTACAAGCCCGGCTCCGGCGGCGTGCGGACACCACGCCGGGCACCGAGCGGTAGGTCTGCGAACGGATGCGTTCCGGGCTGGCCGCTCGCCCGTGCCGGGACGGCGCTGCGGCACAGTCAGCGAAATCCATTGGGGGAACGCAAGTCCCGTGAATTGCCCGTCCTGCCAGCTTTCGGCTGTATCCTCATCGGACGGCGCTGTGGAATTCCTCGCGGCGGCTCGGCTCGTCGAGCAGCAGACCGCGCCACGCCGAGGTCACCGTCGTCGCGCCGGGAGACTGCGCACCGCGCATCGTCATGCACAGGTGTTCGGCACGAATCACCACTCCGACCCCGCGGGCGTCGAGCTGCTCGTGCAGCCACCCCGCGATCTGCTCGGTCATCCGCTCCTGGGTTTGCGCGCGCCCGGCGAACATCTCCACCACCCGCGCGAGCTTCGACAGGCCAACGAGGTGATCGCCCGGCAGGTATCCCACGTGCGCGACACCGAAGAACGGCAGAAAATGATGCTCGCACAACGACCGGAACGCGATGTCGCGGGTCAACACCAACTGCTGATACCCCTCATTCGGGAACACCGTGAGGTCGAATTCGCGGGCGCTGAGCATCTCGTGGAATGCCTGCGCCATCCGTAACGGGGTCTGGCGCAACGACTCTGCCGACACATCCACTCCCAGAGCGGAAAGCATCGCTGCGGCGGCGACAGCAGCGGCACCGAGATCGCGTTCGGCAGGTTCGGCGACCGCTATTCGCCGTCGTGACGCGCCGGCCCCGGCGAGGTCGACCACGGGTGCGGATGCGAGGTGGTTGAGCATCTGATCTCCTAAACAGCAGCACACGGCACAACGCACGTGATGAGATGAAGGTGCAGCGTCCGTTCCACCGTAGGAACTCGGAGCGGGCCGAAGAACTCACTGCGAGTAGGTCTTTCGGGGTACAAGGAGCGCGACATGCCGGGCTCGGCGAGTAGATCACCTACTGCCGGCAGGAGTGCGCTGTCCGGACGGGTGGCCGGGGCGCTGCTGGCCACGATCCGCCGCTCCATCGGCCACAGCCAGTTACAGCTCGCTCAACGGTTCGAGGTGGCGGAAAAGACCGTTCAAAGCTGGGAACTGGGCACCAAACCCCTGATCCACCTGTCCTTCTCGCGACTGGGGGCGGTCAAGCGCACCCTCGTCGGGCTCGGCGCATCCGTCGAGCTGATGTCGTTGTGGGACACAGCGTTGGCCGTTGATGATCTGCTCGGTGCCTTCGACACCAGCGACCCCGAGCACCACCCGCTGGCGTTGACCGTCCCGAATCGCGTTACCAGTGACCTGATCTCCTGGGCGCTCACCGGACGGCTACCACGCGAATTGCGTGAAACCTCCGCAGTCTTGCATATCCCGGGCGGTGCCCGCGATCAGGTTGTGGACGCCCTGCGCGAGGTAGCCGACTCCGCGCGACCCGGCGGCGCGACCGCTGCCCAACTGCGCCGCCAGACCATGTATCTCGTTGCCCGGCACGAAGTCTCGCAAGACTGGATCGCCGACCAGGTCCGGCGAACGATGCGACGGCCGAACAGTGAGCTGCGGCAATGGTCCCCAGAGTGGGCGCTGACCCGCTCAGCGGCGGTGAGCGCGGCCGCCGTGGGCGACACCGAGCCGTTGGAACGGTTCATCGCCGCGGGCGGCATCGAAGACCGCAACGCCCTGATAAACCTCACCTATTGGGCATATTGGGCCGGTGACATCGCAGGTACCTGGGACCGGGACACCGCGATGTTCCTCGCCAGCACCGATACCTGGTCCGGTGACCGCCTGCTCGCCGGTCTCCTCGACGGCATCGTGCATGCGCCCTACCGGGAGTTGTGTATCCACACATTGACTGCCCTGCTGGCGACCCGGCGCCGGCTGGCTACTGATCCACGGTGGCGCACTCGAATATCGTCTACCGTCGAGACCGCACTGACTAGCGAAGGACTCGGTCCGAACGCGCGGCGGTGTTTAGACCAGGTGTTCTACCTTGTGAGGAGCGAATGACGATGTCGGACAAAGAGTTGCGGTGCATCGCTACATTCGCCTACGAGACAGGGCGCCTGAAGAGGCTGGCCCGTGACGGCTGGGAGAATGCCCTGGTCCCCAACCCGGAATCGGTAGCCGAGCACAGCCATCGCACCGCGGTACTGGCCTACATCATCGCGATCCTGGAAGGCTCACCCAACCCTGACCGTGCCGCCACCCTCGGCGCGTTCCATGACCTCCCCGAAACACGACTCGGCGACAAAAACGCCGTCACCCGCCGATACGTCAAAACCGCCGATCCACGCGATGTCATCCACGACCAGACCAAATGCTTGCCGGACAACATCGCGACCAGAATTCGTGAACTCGTCGACGAACACGAGTCGTGCAAGGGGCCCGACGCGACGCTGGAAGCCCGCTGCTCCCACGATGCCGACAAACTCGAATGCCTTCTCCAAGCATGCGAATACGAAGCCGCAGGCAACAGGAATATGCAGGTGTTCAAAGACACGATGCTCGATGCCCTGCTCACCCCGACCGGCAAGGCGCTCGGCCAAGCAGCACTCGACACAGACCCCGCCACCTGGTGGCTGGAATTTTCTGCCACCATCGGTCGAATCGGCCGCATGTAACAGGGGACGATTCGGCGCTTCGACGCCGTTGTATGACGCGGTGGCCACGATGGACACAATCACCCTGGTCCGGTCGGCGGTCCGTGGCCCGCTCACCACGGCCAGGCCAGCTGTGGTGCGGATGTTTGTTCGTGTGGCCGTTGCTACTCTAGCGCAGAAGCGGAACGTCTGTGTCGTGTGCAAGGGATTCAAGCTTGTCCAAGACCTCACGTAATGTTTCAGGTACGGGGCTGCTGGGCCATTGTGTGTCGGTTTCCGGTCCGGCTGGGTAGTCGATACCTCTGGCGGCGGCGCGTTCATGTGGGTTCATCGATTGCGGGACCAGCCGACCGGCCAGGACAAGTGTGTGATGAGCAGCCGCTTTCCATACGCAGTGATCGATCCGGCAGCAGCGATGCCGCTGGCACAACGCGTGTGCCAGCTCCACTTCCACGTGATCGCACAGCGGCCGCGGGGCAACGGAGATCTGATGACCGGTCATGAGGCTTTCCCGCGCGCTGCGACATCGGTCAACTCCCGGTGCACACCCCGGCCTTCGTCGGTGAGGGTCCACATCCACGCGGGCGGGGAATCGTTGTCGCCGGGTGACAGGTCTCCGCGCACCAGCGCGTTGTCTTTGAGCCAGTTCAGGGTTCGGGTCACGCCGCCGATGGACGGCTTGCCCATCACTTGGGCGATCTGTCGTGTCGTTCGGCTTTCATCGGCATGGGCCAGAGCCTTGAGCGTGTCGACTTGAGCGTTTGTGTATTTGCCGACGAAACGCTTGTAGGACATGGAGTTTCAATCCTTCTATCGTAGAAAGGCCGCGAGCTGCGTCGCTGTAGCCTTGCCTTGTTGGTCTGGCGTGTTCACGTGAGCAGTCGCATGTCTTTGGCCTCGACGCGGCCGTTTCGTCCCTCGCCGATCGTGAATTTGACACGTTTGTGGCGGCACAGATACCGCCTCCCAGCGGCAGTCTTGCGGTTCGGCGTTATCGCCGTGTAGTGGACGAACACGTCCGGGGCTTGATCGCGAGCGATGTGCCGCCTGCCGGTGTCGATCCGCGGGGAGGGTTCGATGCGGCGTTGCGGGTGGGTAGACCTGGTCGGCTCGTTGTTCCATCCGGCGGCACCCGAGAAGGAAGCAACTCATCCACAGCCCGACCATCGAGCCTGTGATAAGGAGCTGAAGCCACAGGGGCAGCATCGCGGTGACTCCCTCATCTGTGTCGCGCGATATCGCGTGCATAAGCAGCCAGGCGTGTGAACGGCGGCAGCCCGGTCGGTGAGGGCAGTGCCATCCACACCGATGTACGGAGCCCCGGTGTCGGCAGAGCGATCTGCCCGCGACACGCTCTGACATCGAGTTCGGCGGCGACCGGATCGGCCGCCAACCAGTCGGCTGCATCCCTCGGCGAAGTCTTGCCATCCGCCAGGAACAGCCATCGTCTGGAATCGATCCTGGTGATCGGATCGGCGATCGTGCTGGCGATGATCGGGGCGCTAAACCGATCGGGGAGGGTGCGGCGCAGTCGCGCGCCGAGTTCGGGATTTGTGGACAGCGCTTCGGTATCTGCGCCGTAACCGACCGGCAGCATGATGATCCCGTCATCGGGGTCGACGCGACTGTTCAGTCCGAACCAATACTCATAAATGTGGCGTCGTGCCCATACATCGAGCGCCGGGGTCGTGATTGTGCCCATGACATTCCTCAACTGGATAGATCTTTAAAGGTGTTGCAGAGGTGCTTGTTTCGCGTCGAGGCGGGCCAGGCGACCGGCAGGAGTCGCCGCGCCTGCTCCCGCGATCTGCAACCGTGAGTCCTGGCCGTCGTCGTCGTTCGCCGGGACGTTCCACAGATCGTGGGACGCGGTGTTGGGTCATGGCTCGTGAGATTGCGTGAACATGGGTCACCTCCATTCCGATGTCGTCGCTGCTGACTCCCTAGCTGATGCGGGAAGAATTCGAATTGCCGTCAGGCCGTTGCGGATCGCGCCGGATTCAGCCGCGCCGCGAGAGCCGCTTGAGGCCCCGACCGCTTGGGGGGTAGGGCGACCACGGTGTATCCAGCGGCTTCCAGCTCCGCTTCGTGGCCGTCGAGATGTTCGACACCGGGGCAGATGACGCAGGTTGCACCGGCTGCGTTCATGGCATCGATCAGGCGTTGAATCCGGCAGTCCGTGTAGAGGCTGAAGACAATGGTTTTGGCGAGATTGGCACCAAGACCCTTTGCGCGAGTGCGTATCTGGATCTCGTCCCACGGTTGAGAGTCGCCGGAGATGTCGCGGCGCAGGTATCCGATCGCGATTGTTCGCGCCTTCATGGCTTCGCCTTGCTCGATACCTGTTGGCAGACCTCGCGGTAGGCCGGTTGCGCGATTACCTTTTGACCTGCGGCGGTGATCCGGTGAAGGAAAGGCTTCGCTCCGCCCAGTCGTTTTACGAAACCTGCGTTGACCAGTCCGGGCGTGACTCGCGCGACGGCCTTATAGGCCACCTCCAAGGTGGCGGCGATTTCGTCGTATGTCGTCGCCCGTCTGGGCAGTTCTGCCAGGACCGCAAGAACACGAGCTTCTGATTCAGCGAGTGCCATGAGGCTGCCCTCACCGCCGGTCCGGCTGGGCGCTGCCGAAGCATCGACCAAGCCAGCGCCACCTGTCGCGAGGAGGCTTCGGTGAAGAGTTCTCCCAGGGCGATTCTTGGAGAGCAAGACCAACGGTTTCGAGAGTGGTGAGCTCGACGAGGTCAGCCGCCGCATTCAGAAGCGCCACCGCCTCGGCAGCTTGTATAGCCGCGACGGCCTGGTCGCACCTGAGCGTCCGGCCGGGCAGGAACGACACCACCCACTTGCCGTCCCCGACGCTCTTGGCTTGATGCTCGGTCTGATCGCTGGTCATCAACGACTGACCGACTACCTGTACAGCCATCGTTCCTCTATCCCTTCAGCAATCGCCGAAGCAAGGTTTGAACAGTGATGTTGCGTACGATGAGAATACGATACTTGATTCAAGTATCCAATACATATGGAACGCGAATCTGGAGGAATCTGTGCTGTACGGTGAGGACGGCCCATGAAGGGAAGGAACGGGATGCCAACGACATCTCCCACGGTCGCCAACTGGGATCTGATCAAGCGCATCCGTGACCGCGCCGCACTCCGAGGCGTCACCGCGAAGAAGCTCGCGGGAGCGCTGGGATTCACTCCGCAGTACGTCTCGCTGCTGATGAACGGCAAGGGCGTTCTCGCGGAGGACAAGCTGGAAATCCTGATCAATCTCTTGGAGTTCGACAAGGTCGAGCGCACCGAGATGTTCGAACTGCGCGAAATCGCCAAGGAACCACGC
Organism: Nocardia sp. CA-107356; assembly: GCF_050946365.1. NCBI lineage: Bacteria > Bacillati > Actinomycetota > Actinomycetes > Mycobacteriales > Nocardiaceae > Nocardia > Nocardia sp. CA-107356. The sequence continues at coordinate 4,699,725 of NZ_CP191992.1, forward strand.
CCGTACGCCAAGTACTCGGGCCTGTTCGACGACAACCTCATGCGGTTCTACGGCTTGGAGGCCGGAGCGCAGAGCATCCGAACCTTCGAACCCAACGTTGTGCCCGGCCTGCTACAGACCGAGGAATACGCCAGAGACCTGATCAGTTCGACAGTCACGATCAGCCTGCCAACCGAGCTCGAGCAGCGCGTCGAAGTTCGTACTTCACGAGGACACCTACTCACCGGCCCTGATCCAATCGACATGCTGTCGGTGGTGATGGGGCAGGCGGTACTGATGCACGAAGTCGGTGGACCCGAGATCCATCGCGAGCAACTGCGCCACCTACACGACTTGGCGGAAGCGCACCCCGACCGGCTGGACCTTCGTATTGTCCCGTTCAAGGCTGGAGGAGCAGTGGCGAGTCTCAACTCCGCGACCTACCACCTTCTCGACTTCGAATCCGGGCGACTTCCGACTCTGGGCTGGGTCGAGGGTGCGATCTGGGGTGAGATCATCGAAGAACCCGAGTACGTAAACAAACTTGCCTACAAGTACAAACAGGTGCAGGCGATTGCCCTGGGGCGCGAGGAGTCCTTGCACCTGATCGATCAAAGCGCACGTCAGATAGGGTGAATAGGTGAGCACAGTCAAGAGGAAAATCAGTTCATACAGCGGTGGAGAGCAGACCTGTGTCGCGGTCGGCCGCGAAGGCAACCTCGTGCTCATCCAGGACAGCAAACAGGACGCCGACTGCGTCGACATCCCAGCGGAGCAGCCCACGATCGTCTTCGCGGATTCGCATTGGCCCGCCGTCCGGGACTTGGCACTCAGCTCCTCCTCAGGCGAGGTTCAGGGCGCGATTGCCATCGAACTGCACGCCGATGGCACAGCGGCCTTCCGGGGAATCGACGCTCACGACCAACCGGTCAGGTTCGAGTTCGATATCGACGAAATGGACGCGTGGACCAAGGGCGTCGCGGACGGCGAGTTCGACAAGCCCTGACTCAGCACACCTGAGGTACAGCAAACGGCCTCGCTCCAGGTTCTGGAGCGAGGCCGTTCTGATATCGAATTCCATTGTCGACCAGTAGGATTGGACGATCAAACCAATCGCACGCCAGATGGGGATGAGTGCTGTCAGCACAGACTTCTTCAACTCCACGTTCAGCGGCGGCGAAAAGCCTGTGTAGGGGTCGCGCAGCGGAGCGACGCCCGACGGCAACACCGGCGTTCTGCCAATCGAATTCGGCTGGCAGGACATAGCTTTCAGCGGGTGGGTGCCGATGTCACACGACACCGCCCTGCCTCGCTGCGGTGAGACCAAACGCAGCTTTATGTCGCCTGCCATCCTGAAGGCTTCTGGCGGCAGACAGCGCCGGAAAAGGGCAAGCGGCGAGAAATTCTCTGTGTGCTCCCCGCACGCGCGGGGAATGGTTGCCGCTGGATGCAAGTGAGGTAGGTCACCGCACCCTTTGCGGGGGCATTAGCCTGGTGGCATGGCACGCGATGAGCGCGGTGTGACCGCCCAGAGTGAGGATTTCGCTTCTTGGTACAACGAGCTGGTTGTGAAGGCTGGCCTCGTCGATCGGGGTCCGGCCAAGGGCACGATGGTTATCCGACCGTATGGCTATCGAGTGTGGGAGTTGCTGCAAGCCGAGCTGGATGCGCGGATCAAGGCGACGGGGCATGAGAATGCGTACTTTCCGTTGTTGATTCCGCAGAGTTACCTCGAGCGCGAGGCCGATCATGTCGATGGTTTCGCCCCTGAGCTGGCGGTGGTGACTCACGCGGGCGGTAAGGAGCTCGAAGAACCGTTGGTGGTGCGGCCGACGTCGGAAACCATCATCGGGGAAATGATGGCGAAGTGGATCTCTTCGCATCGGGATCTGCCGATGTTGCTGAATCAGTGGGCGAATGTGGTCCGGTGGGAGATGAGGCCGCGAATGTTCTTGCGCACCACCGAGTTTTTGTGGCAGGAAGGCCACACCGCGCATGCTGATGAGCGGCAGGCGCGTGAGGAGATGATGCTCGCGTTGGGCATCTACCAGGAGGTGGCGCGTGAGTACGCGGCGATGCCGGTGGTGCCAGGTGAGAAGACCGCTGGTGAGCGGTTCGCGGGCGCGGTGTCGACGGTGACGATCGAGTCGATGATGCGTGACGGCAAGGCGCTGCAGGCCGGTACATCGCACTTCATGGGCACGAATTTCGCGACAGCGTTTGGTATCCGCTACGCCAGCGCCGATGGGCGAGAGGAGTTGTGCCACACCACGTCGTGGGGGATGAGTACCCGAATGCTCGGCGGTATCGTGTTGACTCACGGTGATGATCGGGGTCTGGTGCTGCCGCCTCGGGTGGCTCCGTATCAGGTGGTGATCGTGCCGATCACCCGCGGCGATGGCGCGGATGTGGTGGCGGCTGCTCAAGCGCTGGCTGAGGGCTTGCGCGGTGCGGGTGTGCGGGTGCATGTCGATGATCGCGATCAGCTCAGTCCGGGATTCAAATTCAACGATTGGGAGCTCAAGGGTGTCCCGGTCCGGGTTGAGTTGGGGCCGCGTGATCTCGCGGCCGGGACCGCGGTGCTGGTGCGCCGTCTGGGTGATCACGGTAAGCAGTCGGTGCAGTTGGATACGTTGCCGCAACTCATGCCGAGCATCCTTGAGGAGTTCCAGGCGTTCCTGCTGGCTCGGGCAGCCGATTTCCGCGACACCCACACCGCCGATGTCGAGGACTGGGATGCGTTCGAGACCGCTGTTGCAACGGGATGGGTGCGAGCGCTGCATTGCGGGCAACCGGCTTGTGAGGACGACATCAAAGCGGTGACCTCGGCGACGCCGCGATGCGTGCCACTGGATGGACCGCCGGAGACGGGACGGTGCGTGCGTTGTGGCTCACCGGCAATCTACGGCAAGCGGGTGATCTTCTCCCGCGCCTACTGAAATGCCACGTGGATCACCCTGATTTCAGGGTGATCCACGTGGTCTTCAGGTCGGAGTATTTCTCCAGCACGGCAAGGCTTTTCGATCGTCCATACCCGGATGGACCCCGGCCACCGGCTGGTACCGTCAGGTCGTCGGTCTCGAACCCGTTGACCCACACCGTGCCCACATGCAGCCGTTTGGCCAGTCCTACGGCGGTATCGAGGTCGCGGGTCCAGATCGAAGCCGCGATACCGGTTTCGAACCCGGAAGCGAGCTCGGCGGCGTGGTCGGGGCCCTCGACTTCCAGCACGGTCGCGACCGGTCCGAAGACCTCTTCGGTGAGGATGCGGGCATGGGGTGCGGCCCCGGTGAGCAATGTCGGCGCGACATACGCCCCGCTGGTTGGCGCGGACCGGACTGGTCCGCCGCGCAGGATCGTCGCGCCCCCATCCACGGCGGTGTCGATGAGGTCGGTGACGGTGCGTGCCGCCGCGGCGGTGATCATCGGCCCGATATCGGTGTCCCAGTTCATCGGGTCGCCAAGCACCAGGCCGTCGATGGCCTTACTTAGCGCGGCGACGAGGTCGGTGGCGATGGCGCGTTCGACGAGGACGCGACTGACACCGGTGCACATTTGCCCCTGGTTGAAGTAGGCGCCCCACACCAGGTTTCGAGCCACCATGTCCAGATCGGGGGCGTCGGCACAAATGATTGCGGTCGACTTTCCACCGACCTCGGGCCACACCCGTTTGGCGTTGCTGCTGGCGCTGTAAGTCAGGAATGCGCGCCCAGCCGCCGGAGAACCAGTCACACTTACCACGTCGATGCCCGGATGCAGACCCAGCGCGGCACCGGCTCGGCCCCCACCGGGTAAGACAGCCAGTGCTGCGCCGGGAATCCCTGCAGTGTGGGCCAGTTCGGCGCAGCGAAGCATCGCCAGCGGGGCGTGCTCGGAGGGCTTGATCACCACGGTGTTGCCCAGTGACAGTGCGGGTGCGACCTCGTAGCCGAGCTGGGCGAGCGGGAAATTCCACGGTGTGATCGCCGCGATGACTCCGGCGGGCTCGCGAGCGACGAACGCCAGCGACCGTGTTCCGGTATCGGGGTGCGCGCCAGCGTGTTTGCCGATCGCTGCGGCATACCAGCAGATGGCTCCTGCTACCCCGGTTACGTCGATTTCGAGGCAGTCCCGTACCGGTTTGCCTGTTTCCCAGCAGATCAGCACCGCCAGCTCGTCAGCGTGGGCTTGGATTGCCTCGGCCCACCGAGTGAGCGCGGCCGAGCGTTCGGCGGGCGGTGTCCGGGGCCAGTCGCCATGATCGAATTCGGCACGAGCCGCCCGCACCGCGTCATCGACGTCGCGGTCATCGCACTCTGGGGCGAGGGTGATCACAGTGTCGGTGATCGGCGAACGTATCTCGAATGTGGCGGAGTCGGGCATGTCGCGGCGCGCACCGCCGACCAGCGGGCGGCAGTCGACGCGCAGCCGATCGGGGTTGCCGCGCCACACCTGGGCGGTGCGGTCGATGGGACCGGTGTGGATTGTGGTCATGGCCGCCTCCGCAGTAGGTCGGCGTTGATGTCGGAGATTCGGGCACACCCAGCCAGCAGCATCGTGCGGCGCAATTCGGCGAGGAACAGCTCCACCACCTTCGCTACTCCGGCCCTCCCGGCGAGAGCTAGTCCCATCGCAACAGAGCGGCCCAGCAGTACCGCGTCCGCACCGAGGGCCAGCGCTTTGAACACGTCGGTGCCGGTGCGGAATCCGCCGTCGATGCCGACCTGAATCTGCCCGTCGATCACCTCGAGTACTTCTGGGAGTTGGTCGAGGGTGGCTGGTGCCGAATCGAGTTGGCGACCACCATGATTGGACACAATCACCGCCTGCGCACCGCATTCGAGCGCATGGGTGGCGTCTGCGGCCGACAGGACACCTTTGACTACCAGGGGCAGCGGTAGCCGGGCCGCGACCTCGGCAAGGGTGCGCCAGGTCCATGCGGATCCGGTTTCACCGAGCAGTTCAGCGGCGAATCGGCCGTCTGGGTGGTTGCCGGAGAAGTGTTGGGGATCCACGGTGACGCTGAGGCGGCGAAGCCGTTCGCGCCATCCCAACACCGGGCAGTCGATCGTCACGCACAGCGCCGAATATCCAGCGGCATGGGCGCGGTCGGCCATGGCCAGGAACTCGCCCACATTGCCGCGGGCGTGGACCTGCATCAGCTTCGGGCCTGTCGCCGCGGCGGCGACGTCCTCGAGCGCCAAGCCGGATGCCTCCGAAACCACTGCTGCGATGCCGCATTCGGCGGCGGCCTCGACGATGCCGCGCTGCCCGTCCGGATGTAGGAGTCCGTCGCAGCCGATCGGGGCGGTGAGCACCGGAGCCGCCAAGCGCAGGCCGAGGAAGTTCGCGGTGGTGTCCACCGTGGTAACGCCAGTCAGCTGTCGCGGCAATAACCGCCAGGTTCGGAATGCGTCTTCGTTGTCATTGACGGTGATCTCCGAACCCGCGCCGGAGTCGATGTAGGCCCACACGTCGGGCAGCAGCTCGGACTGAGCGCGCTTGTGCAGGTGCGGCAGTGTCCTGATCAGTGCATCGTCGTCTGTGGTCGGTGCGGGCGGGGCAGTGGGTTGCGGGTTCATCGCCGGGCCGCCCGCCTCGCGACAAGAGTGGTATGTGCGGTCTCTGTCACGGTGTCGCCGCCGACATAGGTGGCGAAATCGTCTGCGGCCGTGACGGTCGTGCCGACGAACAATTCGCCCGAGTCCCAGAGCTCGCTCACCAGGTCGGTCAGCCGCTGTCCGGGATTGAACCCCTGATACCAGGCGCAGAATGCCGTCCAGTCCACCGGCCGGTCCTGGTCGGTCACCCACGCGGCCATGTCATAGACGGTGGGCAGTTTCCACCGATAGATGCCGCCCTCGAGTGCGCCGGTGGTCAGGTGGGGGAAGTTCTCGGCAACGAACACCGCGCCCGCTCGGGTCACGCCCTGCCGGAACGGCAGCAGCGTCCCCAGTACCGCGTCCAGACCGCAGTTGACCGCGCTGTCGCGCTCGAATTGCAGCTCACGGGGGTAGGCGGCACGGAATGCCTCGAGCGAATCGAGGTCACCGGCCGCAGCCTCCATCACGTCGTAAAATGGCCCCCACCAAGCCTTTTGCGCGCCCAGCACCGCGTTGAACACGTGCCGACCCGATAAGCTACCGAGCTCGTAGCCGAGCTCGTCCATCTGCGCGGCCGAATTCATACCCGGAATCACCGGCGCCACATGGAAACTCACCGGAATCCCTTTGTCGGCCAACTCGGCAGCGGCGGCGATCCGCTCGCGTGGGCACGGGGCGCGCACCTCGATCCGCCGCGCCAGCGCCTCATTCAGGGTGATCACCGAGAAACATACCTCGACCAGACCCTCTCGGGCCAGATCGGTGAGAACGTCGATATCGCGGGTCACCATCGTGCCGCGCGTCAGCAGGAACACCGGAATCCTCTGCGCGAGTGCGGCTTCCAGGATTGCGCGAGTGCGTCGCTCGGTGGCCTCGATCGGCTGATACGGATCGGTGCTCGTGCCGACATCGAGGATGCCCAGACTCGGATCGGCTTCGGCCGATCCCGGCGCTACACGCACGTGCTTGCCGTAGTCGTCGGGCCCCTTGTACAGGCAGTATTGGCAGTTGAAGGCGCAGCCGGAGTAGGCGTCGGCGAACACGCGCCAGTGGTGGGCCCGCAGGGTCTCGATGGAGGTCTGGAAATCGAACACCCGGGGAATCTGAGTGGCCATGTGGATGCGCCTCCTAGCAATGGGGGATCACAGTGAGAGCTGTTGATGGGCACCTGTTCCTCTGGGGTGAGTTCGATTGCGGATCAACGGTTTTCAGTCTTTGAACCCGCCCCGGAAAAGTGCTGATCAGACTGTCCCGCATCACGGTGATCCAGCGGAACCGCCGCCTGTAGGCAGGGCGTGGGACTAGCGTGGGATTACCGAATTCCTACAGGGGACAACATCATGATGGCGGGTCGGGAATGGACCGGGTTCGAAGCTGTCGCGCTGCAGACCGTTACACGTCAGTCGGTCCGCGAATTCGCGAGCAACCTCGGCGTCGACGCGAAAACGGTCAGCAAGTGGCGATCGCGTGGACGCTCGATTCAGCTGCGCCCGCACACCCAGCGGCTACTCGACACCGAGTTGTCGCGGGCCAGCGGTGACGAGCGAGCCGAATTTCTCCGGATCATCAACCACCCCGCCCGGATCCCACATGACGTGACCTCTGGTGTCGCGCACCAGTTCTTGGCTTCACCGCCGCCGGGCACCGACCACCTTTCGCTATTACCAGGTAACACCGGCGTGCTGGGTATCCGTACGCCAGCGGGGCGGTTCTTCGCCGGCTCGTCAACTCCTGCAGTTGTGTTGCCAGCGGAATCCGACGGCGACCGCATCATCGCCACCGTAAACGTAGATGCAGCGGGTGATTTCACAGTGCACCGTGCTCAACGCAGCATGGTGATAGCAGCCGTAGCGACCAATGCGGGAACCGCGGTGTACGGCCTCGACCGTCGCCGCGTACGCGCCTGGCTCGCTGCCTCGAACGGTGCTGCGCCACTGCTGGTTCCGCCTGCATACCGCATCGATGATTTCACCCTGGCCATCTACTGGGCGGTGACCAATCTCGATGACGCTTTGCTCGATGACGATGCGGAATTGGCCACCACGGCACTGCGGTCGACAACCCTTGCCAGCCAGCCGCGCTCACTCGCCGGTTCCGACCTCGCCCAAGAGTTGTCGGCGGTATCTCAGATGTGGGTCGGCTCAGACTTCTGCGCCCGACACATCCTGCGCCATGCCGACCAGCTATCCGAAACTCCCACGTTCTGGGCTCGCGAACAGCGCGGTGAGGAAGCCAGCACATGGCTGCTTTTCGCGCACAAGTACCAGTACCTGCAACGCACCGCGACGATGTTCGCCACCGGAAAACCCCTGATCAGAGCGTTCTGTATCCCACCTGCAGCCGTCTCGGAGTCAAAGGCCCCCGAACGTGTGCTACTGCTGCTCACCGCCGCGCTGATCGAGTCGTTCGGCATCAATGTCGCGGTCTGCACCGAAGCTGAATACACCGCAACGGCAGGATTCGTCCTCGACCACACACACCGCGCGATCATCGCCACATGGATCAACACCGACCGCATCTGGCATACCGACGTCACTGATCAGCGCCCGATCTTGCGTGAGTTCAACGATGCCGCTGGATGGGCACGCAGCCACTCCATCCTCGCCGCCGCCACACCCACCCTGCGACTTCACGCACTAGCCGACTACCTCGGGCTCGACTGGTCCTGGCTAACCGTGCGCGCTGCCGAACTCGCCGACTACGGAACATCCGGATTCAGCCAACCTCGCAGCCGCCTGCTCTCCCCGGTCGGCCTGGACCGCGCATGCCGATTTCTAGCTGACCTCACCAGACAAGATGGCTAGGCTGCCGGAGTGCCCACCGCCCAAACACCTCGCCGCATCGTAGTTTTCGGTCTCGGCGGCACCATCGCCATGTCGACCACCTCCTCCGGCGGCGTCGCGCCCACCCTATCCGCCGACCAACTCCTGACCGCCGTACCCGGCCTGACCGACACCGGCATCACCGTAGACGTCGTGGACTTTCGTCAGGTACCAGGCGCATCCCTCACCATCTCCGATATCACCGCCCTCGCCGAAGCAATCCATGATCGGCTTACTGATGCCGACGGTGTAGTCGTCACACAAGGCACCGACACCATCGAAGAGACCGCGTTCCTGCTCGATCTCCTACACACCGGTCCGCAGCCGGTGGTCGTGACCGGCGCCATGCGCAACCCATCCCTGGCCGGACCGGACGGCCCCGCCAACCTCCTCGCCGCGATTCAAACCGCAGCTGACCCCTCGGCTCGCCACCAAGGGTGCCTGGTCGTATTCAACGACGAGATCCACGCCGCCCGCCGCGTCCGGAAAACACACACCACCAGCACCGCGACATTCCAGTCGCCCAACGGTGGCCCTCTAGGCTATGTCGTCGAAGGACGGCCTCGCCGGCTCAACCAACTCAGCCACCGCTTCACCGTCACAGCTAAACCCGGTGACGACACCCGCGTGCCGATTCTCACCGTCACCCTCGGCGACGACGGGACCACCTTGCACGCACTTGCTGACCATATCGACGGTCTCGTTCTCGCTGCTGTCGGAGCTGGCCACGTTCCCGCCCGCCTCGTGCCTGGTATCGAAGCACTCGCTGCCAGAGTTCCCGCAGTTCTGGCTTCCCGCACCGGCGCTGGTTCCGTGCTCGAATCCACGTACGGATTCCCTGGCTCCGAACGAGATCTGCTGGCCCGCGGCGTGATCTCCGCTGGATACCTCGATCCGATCAAAGCGCGAGTCCTCCTGCATACCCTGCTGTCCAGCGGCACTGACATACCCGCAGTCAGTGCCGCTTTCGGAGCCGCAGGCGGCTACCGTCCCGCCGAAACCTGGCCCTGGCCAAACGATTCCAGCAAGGACCTCTGATGCGCTCACACGAACTCACACTCGGACGATCGTTCGGGGTCACCTTCGATCACGGCGAGGACTTCTACCCCGCGCTGGCAGAGTTCTGCCGCAGCCACGACATCCGCGGCGGCTACATCCCGTCCTTCATCGCAGGATTCAGCCACGTCGATCTCGTCGGAACATGCGATCAACTCAAGAACCCGGCAGCACCCGTCTGGTCGCGAGTCCACCTGCGAAACGTAGAAGCATTCGGCGCAGGCACCCTCGCCTACGATCCCGAAACCGGCCAGATCCAACCACACATCCACGTCGCGGTCGGCCTCAAAGAGTACTCAGCCACCGGACACACCAGCCATCTACTCGGCGCCCACGTCCAGTTCCTCACCGAGATGCTCGTCATCGAAGTGACCCACCCGCGCATACGACGCACACCAGACCCGGACTTATTCGATGTCCCCTTACTGCAATTCGAGTAGGCCGCCGACGAGGCGGCCGTATTTCCAGAGCTGCGGGGCGACGATCGGGTCAGTGGGTCCTTTGTCCGTATCACCTGGCTGTCTGTCGGCTGCGAATCCCCGCGCAGCCCGGCTTCATTGGCGCAATAGCAATTCGTAGACGGCTCGGCTGCGCCCGGGCCCTTTGTAGTCGGTGATGACCGAGACACCGTAGATCTGGTGGTCGCCGGGTACGTTGACGAATCCGAGTGTGGTCCATGTGGCGTGTGCTGCATGGTTTTCCGGCTCGGAGGTCAGGCATATCCGCTGACAGTCCCATTTTTCGGCTTGGGTGCGGATGCTGTTCAGGAGCGCTCGGGCGATGCCACGTTGCCGGTGCTCGGGATGAATCATAACGTCCTGAATATAGACCTCTGCCGGGTTGTCTTGGCTGCGGAACGCGATCACGGCGCCGGTGATGTTGTTGTCCTTGTCGGTCATGACGGGGCAAGTGGAGGAGAACAACTCGGCGTAAAGCCAGTAGTCGGACAGGCCGCGGGCGCGGATGTAGGGTTCGCCGAGCTCCATGAGGTGATGGACGTCGTTGATGTGCTGGACCTGCAGAGGGGTGACGATCATGGGCGCTCCTGTGCATGGACTTTTCGGACGATGCTGGTCAACTGGTGTGGGAGGTCGGCGGCGCGACGGTGTCGGGCGATGCTGCGGCCGATGATGGCGATGTTCCAGTGGGTGCTGCTGGTGAGTTCGTCGTTCGGCTGTGCTGAATCCGCCGGACACTGTGAGGGAGAGCTGGCTGCAGATCCACGACGTGTGCGGCTGAAGGCACAATACTCATGTACACCGCTACCGAGTGAACCGCGAGCTCGCCGCAGACCGAGTGACGTAACCGGCTGCGCGGGTTCGGCGAGCGGAGACGCATTGTGCACGTTGTCCCCTCCTTGGGGGAGTATCTCGATGATGTAGGTCTGCTACGAGCTCGGCTGCGCGCTGTGGTGTCGGTTGGAAGGCGGAGCGGAGGCGAAGTCGGGGTCGTTGAGATCCTGGGAGCAGCAGAAGAGCCATGAGCTTGCCTGACCTTGTCTCCGAGTCGGCTCGTCTTTTCCGGAATACCTTGTCGGCCAAGGCGGGAACCACCAGTGAGTTCGTCCAGAGTGTCGCCGCGTCGAGACCTTGCGGTGCCAGGCCGAAGTCTTCTCAATCGAGAATCCAGCAGGCGGGTGCGGTGGGGCAGTCGGAGCCGAGGGCTAAATATTTGGCCTGATTTCTTGCGCGATCAGCTTTGAAAGAGGTTCGTGTGAGTCACGGCTCAGGTGTGTACCGTCATCTCCCGGACACGCGACGGTAGCCGCGTCCACGAACAAAGCTTTGCGCTTGTCAGCGACGCGCCGTATCGCCGCGCCGAGTTCGCGCGATTTACGCACGGAGTTGGCGTCGTACTCGGAACTACGCTCGGCAAACGCGGGCTGATCGGCATCGAGATGGATCGGACTGACCAACAATACCGCAGGCACTCCACCGTTGCGGGTCCAAGCAGTGCGCTCGATGTTGTCGATATAGCCCTCGAGCGCAGTAGCGACGGCTTCTGTTTCTCGACCGAACTTGGTTTTGAGATCGTTGTTCCCGAGCATGATGACCACCATGTCCAGTGGCGAGTGGCTGCGCAGGCAGGGTTGAAAGTAGGTTCGGCCATTGCGGTCATCACGATCGGGGTCGTCCAAGTCGGTGGTACGACCGCCGAGACCTTCCTCGATAATGGCGTATCTGGTACCCAGAAGTTGCTGTAGCCGACCGGTCCAGCGCACGTCGGCTGGCCATCGGCCGTGCCCGTCGGAGGGTTGGCCGAAGGTGTTGGAGTCACCGAAGCACAAGATGGTAAACGCAGCAGGGTTAACATTCAACGTCGGATTCCTACGGGTTGGACAGATACGCCGAGGTGTTTAGCGACGCCAACAAGCCCATCCAGCCGTTGCTTACCTCGACGGGCCAGTAGCTCATTGGTCAGCGAGTGGGCCAGAGGTATGTGACCAACGAATTCCGGTGCCATCGAGCACGCATGACGAAGCGTATCCACGGCTCCCGCATAGTCCCGGTTGTGAATCCGGGCTTGCGCAACGTTGATGAGCCTGCGGCTGCGCAGCGTGGGCGGAATTCCGGTACCACTGCCACTGACAACAGCGGCAAGTTTTAGAGCTTCACGCGGCCGATTCGCCCCAGTCTCGTTGATAACACCGAAACTCGCGGCCGAGGTGCTACCGAACACATTCGACGCCTCAGGTCTGCTGACATAGTCGTCTTCTAGCTGCGTCCCGGCCGATTCGCATAAACGTAAATATCGTCGTGCCTGCTGGTAGTCTCCCGTGCGAGAGGCCGCGAATGCGGCGTAGCACAGAAGTTCTCCCCAAATGGAGACATGGCGCGGTGTAGCGGTAGACAATCGTGGTTCAATTTCGGTAGCTGCTTGATCGGCATACGCGGCGGCGTCGTCATACATGCCGTTTTTCGCCAACAGCCATGAATGTGATCCTTTAATCGCGGCTCGTGACAGCTCGTCTCCGCTTTCTGCTGCTAATGCATCTGCACGGAGGAGCGCCAAGGCGGCCAAGTCCTCCTGAGCGACGTAGCCCAGAAGATTTGATGAGGCGTGCAATAGTTGAGCAAGCGAAATATTGATCTGACGCCGTGGCCCACCCTTCGCTGCCTGAGCAGCGCTATATGCGCTTGCTATGACGCTAGGAAGCATCCGTTCCATTTCGCCGAAGCGAGCCGAAAAGAACAAATCCCATGCGCGCGCTACTGCAGCCGTGAGCTCTATCTGTGTTCCTGGCGGTGTATCTGGAATGCGTCCCATAAGCACCCGCCGCAAATGAAACATACTGTCGTGGTGCGAGCCGCTGTTTGAGTTATCTAAGGCTGTATCGCCGCCGGGAAAGGTCATCACCGTAGGTGGCTGTAGCTGCGAGTGGGTGACCGCACCAACGGAACCTTCGGCGAGTAAGTCGGTAAGTTGCTCGGACGTAACTTTCAGCGTTGCAGCAAGTTTCGGCCACAGCTCCGCGTGAGGCTGGCTCTTGCCGGCCTCCCAGCGGACCACAGTTGACCGCTCTACTTCCAGACAGGCAGCTAAAGACTCCTGGGTGAACCCCTGCGCCTTACGGCGCTGCGCGAACCTGCGGCGCGCCCTGCGCCCGGCAGCCGCCATACCCTTACCGCCTTCCGCCCCTGTGTAACACCCAAGATCAGCGGGGCAATGCCTCTTTCACGCCTCAATAGTGCACAGCGGGTGCTCTGGCCGGTGACCGCTGTGGACGGTTGGCTACAGGGTACGGCCCGCACGCGCCGAATGCTCTATCAACTCCCGGCAGCGGGCCATCGTCGATGTCCTCGCTGGCGGGACAACCACTCGCCACAGATTTCGGGGGTTTCGCTCATGGCCGCTACGGCCCCGCCGCCGCCCACCCACCATGTCACATCGTCTGCCTCGCTGGGATGCCCGGTCAGACAACGATCCGGACCGAGCGGCCTGGACGGACCTGTATTCGCACAGCACTCGCCGAATTGGAGGTATTGAATGGCCGCCCATTTCCTTGGCGTGAATCAACTGATGGCCCGCAATGATGCTGACGCCGAGCGACATCCGGACATTGTGTCCCGGGTAGGCGAGCCATCAATGCCGCCATGGCTGACGGAAGCGTCCGCCGCTGCCCGAAAAGCGGACTGGGGCAACGACAGTCGCTGGCACCTAGTGATTGATGTTGTTGTGGCCGTCTGGTGGGCCGTTCTGATTTTCGGCGCATGCCGGGGGTGGGCGCCGACTGGTCGGGTCGAAGAGCTCGTCATAGGGAGCAGGCAGTGACATGGACTAGCGCCGCGGCGAAGTACCGCGCCAGAGCCAAGATTGTCTCGACGGTCACAGCCGCGATCGCGGCGCTGCTCTGCTTATCCCCAGTGGGGCATGCCGATCAATCCGCGTCCGTGTCCGGGCGTTGCCGGGCCACGTCATGGCCGGTGCTGGGTGGTGCGATGGGCGGCACGGTGTGTCGTCCCGAGCGGCCGACGAGCACGGTGGTGCTGTTGGTTTCGGGTGCTGCGACCAATGCCCGTTATTGGGATTGGCCGGTGCAGCCGGAGACCTACAGCGTCCAACGCTCCTTGGCCGCTGCTGGCTTTGCGACGCTCACCCTGGATCTGCTCGGGACTGGCGCCAGCACGCGACCACCGAGTGCGGCGGTGACTGCCACCCTTCAAGCCCAGGGCCTGCATGAGATCGTCACAGCGCTGCGGTCCGGATTAGCCAGATACGAGTTCCCAACGATCATCATTGGCGGGGTGTCGATGGGAGCGGGTGTGGCCGCGATAGAGGCCAGCACGTTCCATGACGTTGATGGTGTTCTGCTGCAAGGATTTTCACACTCGGTGTCGCCCATCGACACGCTGAAGGCGGTGGCCAGCTTCGTCCCCGCCGCCACAGATTCACGATTCGCCGACCGTGGCCTCGACCCGGGGTATCTGACCACTCGCCAGGGCACCCGGGCAGCCAGTTTCGTGGGCCCGGGTACGGATCCCGTCGTGCTTTCTGTTGACGATGCCGAGGTTGCCGACACGTTCAGTCCAGCGGCGATGCTGGACGGGCTTGCCAGCACGATCCCGCCCCTGACCAGCGCCATCGACGTGCCGGTCCTGGTCGCCAATGGGGAGTTGGATTTGCTGTGTGCGCGGGCGGTGTGCGCGTCGAGTGCGAGCCTGGCCGAGGCGGAGCGGCCCTATTTCGCGCTAGCGGCCCGGCTGAAGACATTTGTGCTCCCGGGGGCCGGTCATGCGGTGACCGTCGCGCCGAACGCGAAGTTGTTTCAGGACTGTTTGGTGGCATGGGCGGGGTCGGTTGCGGCCGGCGCGGCCGGAGATCGGCAGGCGGCCTGCGCATGAAGAGCGGTCGACTGAAATTGACTTCCTCGCATGGTGTTTGCGCACCCATGCCACATCCCGTGCAGAGCGTAGACAGCTGGGGCGGACTTCGGTGCCGGATTCACGCCCGCCCACGTAGCTCACAACACCGTATTGCCCTCGCGACCAGTAAGGCGCGTCGAACATGAGCGAACCTTTCGCAACGAGTACAGCGCGCACCCGCGGTTCCGAACTGACCCGTCAGCGTCCGCTGGCGACCGCGACCGACCTGTTTTTTACCGATTCCTATGCCGCGGTGTCGCTTCAGCGGATCGCTGAACGCGCAGGACTCACCCCCGGTGCGATCGTGCAGTACTTCGCGACCAAACCTGCCCTCGCCGACGCCGTGCTGGAGCAGCTGTTTCGCCGCGCTGATGCTCATGTGCGTCGCTATCAGGTCCGCGATCACGATCAACTCGTTGCCACTATCTCAACATGGGTGGTGTTCGCGGCCGCGCACCCTGGATGGGTGCGGCTCGAACTCGATCTCGGCGACGCAGCACCAGAGGACGTATCTCGTGATCGGCTACGTGAAATCCGGTGTAAGGCAACCAAGTTCATAGCCGATGCTATGCGCGAGGCGGGGGTCGATCCGGCTGTGAGACCCGAGGTGGGCGCTGTGATGTTGCTGACGAACGTCGTCGGACAGGCCGCTACCGATAGCAGCGCCTCTTGTGTTGAAACGGCGTCGCTGCGTGCCTTGGTCGAACATGTGCTCGCCGAACGCGCCGCGTGAGGTCTCCCGCTATGAGCGCCAACCTATCCCCGCGTGGCCAAATCAGTGTGGTCGCTGTGATCGCGACGCTTGCACGGCCCGGCACATCGCCGATGTCATTTTTCCGATGCACCTTCTATGTCCGAAGGCGGTCACCAGTGTGTGGCTCGTCTCGGGTTTCGGTGACCGAATCAGGAGTGACTCTTGACCGCCTCGACCCCTTCGCCTCAGTAGAGTGCTCCCTCGGTCAGTCGTGGCCTCGCCGATCGCGACGAGCTCACTGGCTGGACCCAACGAGCGAACCTCCCAGCGGTATTGAAGCGAAACCTCGTACACCCACCGCGGCATCGATCGTCGGCGAATCGCGAGTCAGGGGCGTGCTCAGCGATCTCCAGATCCAGCTGATCACCGCCGCCATCCCGCGACGGTTCAACCGCGACTGCCGGGCGCGGGTGGGGTATCTCGGTGTTTGACGGCGTGCTGGTCGACGTCACGACAGATTGAGCGCGTTCGCCGCTATGCGGCGGGCTTGACAACCAACCCGTACATTGGATGGCAGATGGAGACGAAATCTTGAGTAGCGCAACGAATCTCGCGAATCCGCGGAAGCCGTTCGGTGATCCGGGCCGGTCCACCGGCGCTGCCATGCCGACAGTGGTCGCTCTGGCAGTCACTCCGTTGGGTGTCGGGCTGGTGTATGCGACTTTTTCTGTGCAGGAACCTCGCGATCTCGGGGCGGATCAACGAGGGTTCACATTCGGCTACGAAGTCCTCAACGACGCAACTTCGCAGACGAGCCTCACTGTCGAGCTCGACGGCCGGATTACCGAGTGCAACCGCCATGCCGAGGTGATCACTGGCCACGATCTGGCAGGTGCCCTCAAGCCGCTGTGCTCGACGGTCCAAGGTCAAGTCGAGTTGGTGAGCTTGGACAAATATGCACTGTTGTGGGCGCATCGTCGTGAGCAGCGCACGAAAGACGACGTCTCCGCTCGGATGGTGGACACGGCGGCCGATCTGGATATCTCGGCGTCGGATCTGCGCACTACCTGCACGGCAGCGAAGCTGTCGAGCTGGTATCTGGAACCGAACCGCGATAGCTGGCGAGGGCCGATCACTGCAGCCTTGGCGTCGGCGCTGCTCACGGCCCGGTCGATGGGTGGGTGCTCCTGGCAAAGGCTCGACCTGGATCCGCTGGTTACCGAGTCGGAACGCGAGCAGCGATAGGCGCAGGATCACGCCCTTTCAGCTCTGGACTCCCAGCACCGCGCTGCCCTCTCATAACCAGCAGAAATTATCCGTCATAGATGAGCGCTCCTGCACAAGCTGCATCGCACGCGCACGCAGCAGCGATCTGACCCGTTCAGCGCCAGCTGGGCGTGGGCGCCGGAGAAGACTTCCCTTGCCCTGAAACAGAAAGGCGTCCCGTGACCTACCGTCCGCGGCGGGAGTTCATATTTGTCAGCGATGCAGGGATGCCGTTGCCTCGAGTCGCCGAGTTGATCGCAGAGCTGACCAGCCAGTACGGCGGTGACTACGTCCTGGTGCTCTCTCATGCGGTCGACTCCGCCAGCCGCAACGATCAATCTAGTTACAAGACCGGAGTGAACACGGCAATCAGCGTGCTGACCGACAGGGCCTGTGACAAGGAGACAGCCAGGGACATTGCTATCGATCACTTGGGGCTATTCCTGGCCGCGTTCCGCGCCGACCTCCAACGCGACGAGAGGAACGACGCCGCGCCAGATTTTCCATCGCGGGAGGGCTCGTGATCGACCCGTACATCCGATCTGCGGCGCCTCGTATAGCGGTCGTATGTGCTTACTCGGCCTGGCGGCAGTATGGGACAGTTCTGGTGATGATCGTTCAAGGGAACCTCGGTGGGCCTGCAGCAAGGACAGAAGCAACATAGTCCTCGGTGTCGTGGGCCTCCCACGGCTCGGTCAATGCGGGATTTTCGGGTGGTTCGGTGATTGAGGACGTACCGAATCGGGCGGTGAGCCAGCAGATCCACGCCTTTCGCTGCTGGTGATGACGTGCGATGCGCTCGGTGCGCGCGTGGTGGAGTCCGTGGGCGCGCGCGATGTCGTCCAGGCTGGTTGGGCCGGGGCCGATGGTGCCGCGGGAGTGGGTGATGAGTCCGGCGGTGGCGAGGCTAGCGATGGTGTTGTAGCCAGTGCTGCGGCTCATGCGGGCGGCGGCGAGCGCATCGGCGGGCTTGGTGAGGCCTTGATGCACGACTACCTCATAGAGGCGCCGGTGGTGGATCCCCAGGATGCTCCATGCCGAGTGCACAGGTTCGACCCGCGCAAGTGTGGTTTGGGTGAGGCTCGGCTGGGGGCGGCGGCCGTCAACCCGGGCCGTGACCAGGGCATAGCGGTCGGCGAGCAGGCCCGCGCCGCGACGAACGCGGAGCAGGGGAGCGCCAGGCACGTCACGGAGATCCCGGAGGACCTGCCATACCGTGGTTTCGGGCATGGACCCAGCCATGAGCGACAGCGATCGACCGCCGAGTTCGACTGCTGGTACGCCAGCGACGATCTCGCCACCGACAACGGAGGCGTGCGCGAGGGCTTGCAGGACGGCTAGGACGTTGGCTCGTCGAGGGGAACCAGGCCACTGAGCATCGACCCATGCGATCGCGGTTGCGAGCCATCGGGTTTGGGTTTTCGCGTGAACGTGATGGTCCCCCCGCCACCCCCCTGTGTGCTCTGACCTCTTGTGCTCGAGTGGCAGGAATTCGGGGGCGTTCGCAGATGCCCAGCGGCAGGCGCTGTCCCAGTCGCGGCGTATTGCGGCAGCGGCGCCGTGCCCGTAGCGGGTGTAGGCCTCGGCCAAGCCGATCCACGTCCCGCCGGCAGCGGGAAACTGTGCCTGGACATCGGTCAGGGACATCCCTTGCAGTACTGCTGCGGTGAGCACAGATTGGCGCGCGGCGGAGCGGTCGAGACGACCGTTTCGCGCGCGCCACCGCCGATCCGGGGGCGCGACACCGCGCAGGGCGAACGCGGTCACAGTGGGGGGCATCGGGGTGTGACGGCGGTATTCGGTGCGTAGTCGCGCATCATCGCCGGTGCCTTCCCACAGTCGCGCGGTCTCGCTTGCGCGCGTGCGAGACACGTTCGGCGCGCTCGTCTGCACCGCGCGCGATGTGCATGTTGCGCGCGCACTAGCGATAGCGTGTGCGCGACCGACTTTCGGTGTGATGCGTGCTCCGCCGAGAAGTTCGACCAGACGGCCGACGAAGCCCGGCTCGGAGCGCACAACGAGGGCATCGGTGGCATCGTCGAGAGTGTCGTCGAGCTGCCGGTAGCCGCCTTCCTTGCATCGTGATCCGGGTGGGGTGAGTGCTCCGGTGACGTCGTTGCACATCGGGGTGATGTCAAGGGTTGTCAGACACTCCGCCAGGAGGCGCACAATCGGCTCCACCTCGGCCTTGGTCAGGACGCTGCTGATCGGCAGCGGGACGATAACGTGGCGGCCGCCGCTGGTGGAGCGGTCGCTGATCGCGCGCCCGCCGCATTCGCCGATCCAGGCCATGCATTGGCGCACATCCCGCTCGACCGCGTCGCGGCCGTGGTGGCGAGCGTCGAAATCCAGCCCCAAGAGCCGGGTTCGCCGATGCTGATACAGCGGCAGGGCCACCGGCTGCGCGGGCAGGCGTTTGGTCAGCGCGCGGGACCGGTCGCTGTAGCGGTCCCGCGCCGGATCCCACGGTCGCATCGACCGCCTCGCGGCCAGCAGCGGCGCCAACCGCGCGAACGTAGCCCGCGCGACCGCTTCCGCGGGCAAAACATCAGCGGGAAAAGATGATTCGGGTAGCGGGGATAGCCGGTCGGTGAGCACGCCACAACCGCTGCGGTTGTCTCCAACCGAGCTTGATGGCATGCGCACGCATGAGCTACCCTTAGACCTGGTTAGCACTAGCAGCCTTCGGGTTGTCCGGCCCTCAGTTCCAGCTGGGGGCCATTTGTTTTGTTATGTCTTGTGCCTCAACGTGTTCGAAGCAGCAAGGGATTACTCCGGCTTTGCGATCCTCGGGTTGCTACCTCCTTCTCAGTTGATGGCCCGGAATTGCACGATGTTTGGCGGCCTTCATGTTCGGTTGACCGACGAGGTTGGGCACACTGTGCGAAAGTCTGATGGACTAGCCATGGTTCAGGCGATTCGTGTGGGTGGCAGTGCCCACCAGGACGGGGTTTCTAGACCCATTGATTTCGCGCACAGGACGTGGAGGTCGATCGTGGATCGATAGACCGATGCGGCAGTGAGGCGTCTCATCTCGATCGCAATCGCATTGGCGTTCCAGCCTGCTTGTGCCGGAGTACGCGACGAAATGACCTTCGGGAACCCTCGCACTCTGCTGCTCGATCATCTTGATCGCGATGAGCTCACGCGAAAACCCATTGTCGGGCAAGCAATTGCGGCGAATCTATGACCGTGAGAACGCGACAGATCATCGTCGGTGCGGACCAGCTCCACAAACGTATCCTCAGCACATCGGGGACAAATCGCGGACGCTAGATGTGCAATACGTCATCCATGTAAACTGCATGGAGGTACGTCGAATCAGCACATACGACACACAGCTACCGCAGATGAATCGCAGAATCCCTGTCCGCGTCCAACGCTAGGCATCGAAGCTGCACATTCGCGCTGAGTGCCCAGCCGGACCAGGCCGAGCTGCCCTGATTATGCGCCAACGACCCCGCAATGGCAAAGCGAATCGCGCCGTGTAGCGCGAAAGTCGAACGAAGCCAGCCCGATTCGCCTCGAATGCCGTCATCACCCGCAGTCGGATGACGTGGCCTGGCTGAGACCGGGCCTGGCGAGATCAACATCACCACATGCGCAACGTTTGATCCACCCGCGTGCTGGCTTGACGCACAATCAGTCATGGTCCCAATGGCCACGCCATTCCCCGAGGGCAGGAGCGGCGCAACACGCAAGCAAGCCCGCCCCTGGCGAGGTGCCGAGCTCCGAAGCCCCTGGCGTGGGTGACCGGGGGTATCGGCTTGCGGGATCGTCCACTATCCCAAGCAAGGAATTGCCGGTGACTACTCGTGTCCGCAGCAGCGCGTCGGGCGGAAGGGGGTGCCGCATCAGCGCCATCGGGCGAAACTAACTGTGCGCAATGGCCAGAGCGTCCAACAGGTTCTTGTTCAGTTGTCCTGGGGCGACCGGCCGGGCGTAGTCAAGCCGCCTCGGAGACGAGTTCGACCGTGGTGTCCGCCTTGCGGTATGGAGCCGGTTCGACAAGAGATGGGTCGCCGATCATGGTGGCGTATTCGCTGGACGCGAATGCATGGAGACCGACAATGGAGGCGATCATCAGTGGCGGGATGCCATAGAAGATCAGCGTCCAGATGTCGCTCACGCAAATGTGCGGGCCCACGTTGAGGGTCACAGTCAAGAGCACCAGCGCGGCTTCGATTGGGAGGATCTTCTTCTTAGCGATCACATGGCCTCGGCGCGATGCTCGGGTCGCCAGACGCATGATCACGATGAGGGGCAGCGTCAGTATCGGCTCGACGCCGAACGCAAGCCACCAAAGTGGTTCGGTCAACGGGACACCGACCATCATGCTGTGTTGCACGTTCACCGCACCCCAGGCGACGCAGGCCCAGAGAAGCCGAGTAAGTATGCGGCCGTCAGTCTGTAGGCCCTGAAACAGTTGGCCGAGTTGGGCGGCGGGGCTGGTAAAGAGGCGATGCTCCGCGACCGCGTCCGCATGGGCTTCTGCAGCGGCGAACTCCTGCCGCCGCCGTCGCTCGTGATGGTGGTGGGCGTCCTTCGCTGCATTGAGGCGTGCTGCTCGCTTCAGCGCTCGGATCTCCTCCTCGATAGCGCGATCGGCGAGTAGGCCGTCGTTCGAGAGCGCTTCGACGAAGGCCTGGTCTACCTGCTCGGCAACTCGCTGCTGTGCGCGCTGCTGCTGTTGGGAGTAGTTGAAGTCGTGGTTGAACGGGTCAGTGACCGGGGTTCGGCCCTGCGGGCGCAGGCGTGTGACAATGCTCATGTCGGGAAGGTTCCTTCTTCCTGGCGGCCCCTTGGCGGGCGGGCTAGGTCCGCTGAGGGGCAATTTTTGTGGCCGCTCTAAGGATGGGCTAGATCCGTCGAGAGGCTGGAGGTCGCGTCCAGTTGATCACCTGATGTCAGACAGCATCAACCAGGAGGTTTCGGGTCACCGTAGTGAATCGCCAGGTCGGGTGGATGCCACGCGGTTGCCGAAAGTGTCTGCGGGCGGCAGATTTCCGCCACTGTCGAGGCTGGGATGCGGCAGGGAAGCGGGGGTTGGGGAATGAGATTCCCCCAGATTTCCCCCAGACTGCGGTTTCGGCCCAGATCTGGGTAGGACCGGCGCGGTGATGCGGGACAAAGAAAAAGGGTCCTTGACCTGGTTTCCCAGGTCAAGGACCCTTTTCTTCGTCTCAACCACGAGTCGGGGTGACAGGATTTGAACCTGCGACCTCTTCGTCCCGAACGAAGTCGCTGCCGAAAACAGTCGCCAACATCACCGATCCGCAATCGCGGATCATGCCGACCCGAAAAGGGTTCCTGCCGGGCTACAACGCCCAACTCGCGGTGACCGGCGATCAACTCATCATCGCTGTTCACCTGGGCCAGTCGACCAACGATCAAGCCTGCTTCCTGTCGATGATGCACGCCGCACATGCCACTGCCGCGCGGATCCATGCTGTTACCGGCAACACCCACCAGCGCGGACCAGCGCACGTGCTGCGGTCGCGTTCACCCGAGGGTGTCGAGCAGGAGGTCTGGGGCCACCTGCTGGTCCATTACGCCATCCGCACCCTGATGCAGGACACCGCCGACGCCGCGAGCATCGGGCGTCGCCGGACGTGGTGTGCGAGCTGCTGCGAGCCGAAGGGTTCAGTCTGCAGGCCAACGCGAAGACGATCGAGGGCGCATGCCACGAAGACCGCGACGCCCGTTCCGTTATCTCAACGACCGGGTCAAAGACCATCAAGACAGTGCGGATCCGGTGGTGAGTGTGGACACCAAGAAGAAGGGACTGGTGGGCCGCTACGGCAATGGCGGGCGCGAGTGGCGGGCCAAGGGCGAGCCCGAGCCGGTCAACACCCACGATTTCCCGGACGCCGAGCTGGGCCAGGCGATCCTCTACGGTGGCTACGACCTGACCGCGAACACCGGCTGGGGCAATGTCGACTCGACCGCGAACGCGCCGCTGGTGGCACGGCCGGGGCCGGATCGACTACCCGGACAGTCGACGGGTGCTGGTCACCGCCGACGCCGGCGGCTCCAACAGTTACAGCACCCGCGCCTGGAAAACCGAGCTGGCCGGGTTTGCCGCCGAGACCGGGCTGGCGGTCACGGTCTGCCACTTCCCGCCGGGCACGCAATGCCGTTGCTTGATCTGTCATACCTACTGAGCAGTTACGGGGTGTAACGCAATGACTTTGCCGGCGGTTCTGCGGGTTGTCTTGCGTGCTTGGCCTTTCTGGCGGAAGGAGTACTTCGAGTCCGGCCGCTTGAGTAACCGGTCGGACTCGCGCAGACGCCGTTGTCCGCTGTCGAGTTTGCGTCGTACCTTCGACGCCAGCGTGCTCATGAACAGCCTGATCTTCCTGGCCGTGGTCGCGGTCTGCCCGATCACACTGCGGCGCACGTGCTTGAGCACCTTGAGGAACGAGATACGGTCGGGATCGAGTTTCTCTCCTTCGGCCAGCTCCATGATGATCCGGGTCAGGCAATGATGGACGATCAGATGTGCCCACACCTCCTGGTACACCAGGTCCGGATCGGCCGACCGCAGGACTTGCTGCGGACCGCGTTGGAAGGTCTTGATTTCACGGTACGAAGACTCCGCTTCCCATCTCTCGTGGTAGAGCCACGCCAACTCGGCCGCGGGGTAGGCGTCGGGGTCGAGCAGGTCGGTCAGCAGCCGGATCACCTCGCCTGCGCCGACTCGGTACTCCACCACCCGCAGCACGACATGCCCCGGTGCCGCTCGCTTCTGCCCGGCCAGGTTCATCCGGGCCAGGTAAGTCCCGTCCGGCAGGTACTCGATGGGCCGGGCGGCCACGCACGAGCGCGCCCGGATCAACAGGTGAGCCCCGGCCTCGGTATAGGCCCGCCACAGCGCAACCCCGGGGAATCCCCGATCCATGATCACCAGCATCCCGGCGGCCGAGGCAGCGAGCCTGATCGCCAATTCGGGTTCGCCACAACGGAATCCGCCCACTGCGGCATCGATCTGAGCATGCGTCCCGGTCTCTGTCAGCGTCACTACCCTCGCCTGAGGGAACCCCGCCGGCTGTCCCTTGCCGTCTTTCGAGCCACCGAGCTGGCGTCGATTCGCTTCGGTTTCCGGTGCATCCAGCAAGAACCCGTCCACCGCGGCGATACGCATCCCGCGAAAGAAGGAGCCCTCCAACCGTGTCGGGGCCAGCGGCCCGGCCAGCATGCGAAATACCGTCTCCAGGACCCGCGGCCCCAAGCGCTGACGGGCCCGGGCGAACGAGGACTTGTTCGGAATGTCGTTACCCAGCCCCGCGATACCGCCCACCATGTGCTCGGCCACATCGTCATAGGAGTCCTGCTGGAACAAGGCCAAAGCAAGCACGAAATAGACCATAAACCCGGCCGGCAGCGCACTGGGCCTGGCGTCCCCGACGCCGCACTCGGCCAGCGCCTCTGCGATCAACTCAGGAGTTACCCACCGGGTCACCGCCCCCAACCGCACGTGATCCGACAACCCGGTCCAAGGATGCATGACCGATACAAGATCACACCACCAACATGCCACCACGACCGCGACGAACCACTTGTGGTGTCAAGCAACGGCATTGGCCGGGCACGTCCAAGTGGAACAAAGTCGAGCACCGCTTGTTCTCCCACATCACAACGAACTGGCGCGGCAGGCCGCTGACCAGCCACGAAGTAGTCGTCAACACCATCGTGGCCACCACCACCCGCACCGGGTTGACGGTGCACGCCGAACTCGACCCCGGTCTCTACCCGACCGAGGTCAAGATCACCGACGAGCAACTCGCCACCGTCCCCATCGCCCGCCACGACTGGCACGGCGACTGGAGCTATACCATCGGCCACGAACCCGCCCGGCCCGCCGACCCGCCCAACCACGCTCGGATTCCCGCCTGACCCGACACCGCCTGGCTGCGGTCTCCGCAATTGACCGGACTGACTGCGACCGCGTGCGACGCGCCGATCGAGAAGCTGACCGTTACCCGCCACGCCCAACGCGAACTGCAACTCCACGGCCGACGTGGCGGCACCCGCACAGTCGCACCCGGTACCGGCCGCAAACCCGCAGTCACGCTCGACGACCGCGTCGCCATCACCCTGCTACACCTGCGGTTCGCCACCCGACAGCGCGCCATCGCCACCCTCTTCGGCATCAACCAACAGACCATCAGCAACATCGTCCGCCAGACACGACCGCTGCTCGTCTTGGCCGGACACACCGTCAGCCCCACCGGAACCACCCTCGCCGACGCCGACGCGGTCACCCAATACCACTCCACCACAACAACATTCAGCTAAATTACGTGTTGTTTCGCGACGGTTCCTAATCACTGGTATTGCGCCTAGACGGGTAATTCCAAGGGGTTTGGCGGGTGCGGGGCATGCGGGCGTCGGGGTTCGCTGATGGTCGCGCCTTCGGCCTCGTACCGACGTCGAAACGTGTAGAGCGCTGTAGCCGGGAACGGTCGCCGGTTGCGCGTAGTCGTCATCCTGGGCTGGTGCGTTGTCGTCGGCCGCCGACCCGGGTCGGGTGTTTCATGAGGGATCGAGTACCGACGGGGTGTGATTGGCCATGGGCTGGGCAACAAGAGCGAAACTCGGTCCGAGCCAGGTGTGCGAGACGCTATTACACCAGCCTGGAGTGCTGTTCGAGGGAGCGGACTTGAGAGCGTCCAGTGGGGCCAACAGGTCCCGCATATGGCTTCGAACGATGAATGCTACGTCAGACGCAGACGCTCCGAGTCCGGTGTACCGATCGACCGGAACAATCGCAAAGTACTCGAGGTGGGATGTCTCCGGTTCATCCCACGCACACTTCACGAAGACGCTGTTATCCAGGATTGCGATGTCGATCAGCCGGAATCGCCGCCATGCTTCGGCCTTGTAGTAGGGGCGCCCCGGAACCGAACCCGGTTCAGCACCTGGAGTATAGGGGCTCCAGCCACTCATGTCGGAGGCGTCCCCGCCAGCAAGGCGGTGACCGCCTGGCTCGCCGCCAACGCCCACCGCATCGAGCTGCACCTGATGCCCGGCTACAGCCCCGAATTCAACCCTGACGAGATCCTCAATGCCGACATCAAACGGCACCTTCACTCCGCCCGCGCCCGCTCCACCGACAACCTCGCCCGCCGAGACACGCCGGTTCCTGCACCGCCGCCAACAGCAACCCCACATCGTCCGCAGCTACTCTCACGCTCCCCACGTCCGCTACACGACAATAGAGGAAACCTAATAGTTTCGGCTCAATAAGACCCGAGTTGACCTGCCTCCCAATGCCATAAACTACGCGGCATTGCCTGCTCAACACCGAAGTTATCAACCGGCACGGCCCATTAAAGACGCATTCGAACTGCTGGGCAAGTGGCCGACCAAAGCTGGCTAGACACGCCGGTGCCGTTAGCCGGGTCCGTCGAAATCGGACGACGAAAGAGACCCGTTAATCCGGTGTGACTGCTTTGTGACTACAGGCTCCACCTTTGTGCCATGACCACGTCGTGGGGATACAGCCTATCGTCAGTCTTCGGATTGAGAGGAGGCGTTGTGGTGAAGATAGGCGCAGGTGCGGATCGGTGGCCCGGCCTGACGGACGGTGGTCGAGGATGCATAGCCGTGGAGTCCATACGACTTCTTGGGCACGCCAATGGAATGCAGCCAAGCCAACGGCTGAGAACACGAATTCTCCCGCCTTGCACCC
This sequence comes from Nocardia sp. CA-107356, assembly GCF_050946365.1. Lineage (NCBI taxonomy): Bacteria > Bacillati > Actinomycetota > Actinomycetes > Mycobacteriales > Nocardiaceae > Nocardia > Nocardia sp. CA-107356. The sequence goes on from NZ_CP191992.1 coordinate 4,726,181, forward strand.
GCGGCATTAGGCGCGTTGCCTGATCCCGGAGACTCCCTCAGCAGCGGAGAGGTGCCCACGGTTGCGTTAATCCCCTGTCTCGATCGATCGGGCGGCAAGAGTGGCACAGATACTGCGACGACACACCTCCGGGGCGATGGACTGAGACTAGGTCGCGTCGCGCCCGGCAAACGTGCCGGACACGGTTAGCGCTGCCAGTAGCAACCGATTGCATTGAATCGCGCGTCGGAGATCATCAAACGGCAAAAGGTGCCGGAGCTCCCACTACGACTCAACCAGGAACCATTCCTTTGGCAGAAGATTTTCTTTCTGACAAAACGTGCCCTTGTTTCGGAGGCATTGATGTCACTTGAACCCACCGAATTGCAGGCTGAGGCCGGAGCTAGTTTCGGCACGGTACTCACCATGGCGTCCCGATGGCGCCAGTTAGTCGTGGAAGGAACAACTGTGCATCGTGTAGAGCCGTTGCCGTCGGCGGAGGTGCTGTTGTGCGCTATCCGGGGTCATTACCTCGATGATCACCCGTTGGCGCGGTGGGCGAGCCTACTGGCGGGCTTGCATCGGATTCTTGGCGACACCCTAGACGCCGGTATGGGCCGCGAAAATTGGTGTAGTGAGCGGGGCTATCTCGTCCACGCTATCGACCTGTGGGTCGAGCGGCACGTACCGCAGCACCGCCGTGGCGGCGCCCTGCACACGGAGACGCTCGGCACCGTAATCGACCGGATTGCCGCCGCCCAGGTGCGGGCGGAGTCGCTACTGATGAACGTGGCGACCGCAGCCGATCCGAGTGTGCACGCTGCTTGGCACCGTCTGGCCGAGTTGGTCGATGCATACGGTGATCTGGCGGCCGAGGTGATTACGGGTTCACGACGGTTGCCCGCGCCCGCGGGAGATGACTGGTGACCGCAGTGGATGCTGCTTTCGGATTCGGGCGCGGCATCTAGTATTGCCGGTTCGGCACTTGCCAAGGTGGAGACGGAGGTCGCGCTCGCGCAGCTGGTGCCGCGCATGTCGGCATGGATGCTGGCGACCGAGCCAGAGTACGCTCCCGACCTGGTCTTCCACGGCCTGTTGGCGCTCGACGTCGTCAGGACCGGCTGACTAGCGTCAATGCCACATTCAGACGGCCGCGCGTCGGGTCGCGCAGCACATCCGACCCATCCACGGCGTGCTGCACGATGTAGGCCTTCCGTGTGCCGACGAAACGTTCGGGCCGCTGCGATGCGGCGTCAACAACGCGAAGACGACGATGTCCCCGACTTCCACCTCGACGGGCACCACGGTTCCAGTGTCTCCCAGTCGACACCGCAATCCAACGGTGCCTGACAGTGCCGGGCTACCGACGCTGTCAGGCCAAATTGCCACGGACGCAACCCAAATCGGCCAACAACTGGCATCACCGGCAAATCACAGCTCACCACATCCCTGTTCGACACCCAGCTACCTAGCCTCGGCCAATCACGCCGAGTGAGTTGCTGATAGCCCAGGAATGGCGAGAGGTGCTCTGAACTGCGATGATTCGACTTGTCTAAGGTTGAATCGGCAGTATCGAGGAGCACCCTTCTGGTGAGGCAGTCTACGTTGTGGTATCCGTCGCCGAAAGTTGGCAGGGATGGTTCGGGTGTGGTGGCACAATCCGGGGCGGTCGCGCTGCTGCGTACTGCCGTGAAAGTGGGGCTGGATCTGGCGTTGTCCCAGGTGCTGGCATCGTGGCGTAAGCCCCCCGCAGTGCATGATCTGGGGAAGGTTCTGCTGGATCTGGCCGTGATGATCGCTGTCGGCGGCGACTGCGCCGCCGATCTGGCGTTGCTGCGCGGCGAGCCGGGAGTGTTCGGTCGCGTAGCGTCGGACGCGACAGTGTCGCGGTTGATCGCGATACTGGCTGCCGACGCACCGAAAGCATTGCCGGTCATCGCTTCTGCCCGCGCCATCGCCCGGGCGGCGGCTTGGCGGGTCGCCGGTGATCAGGCGCCCGATCACGCGATCACCGCCGAGAACCTGCTGACCATCGATCTGGACGCCACCCTGCTCGATGCGCATTCCGAAAAAGAATGTGCCGCGACCTTGAGGCGCTGGCGTAGGGATGCGTCGGATGCGTGTTGCCGGTCGGGAACTTGTCGATCGGGTGATGCTGGATTTCGGCGGTCTCGGAGACGTTCTATCTCGGCGCGCAGATCGGGCTGGCTGTAGAGCCAGGAGCGGGACACCTTGGCTTCGCGAGCGAGGGCGTCGAACGAGATCGATTGTCCGGCATTGTCCATCCGGCGCAGAGCGGCGGCGGCGCGGCGGCGCGTAGCGGTTGTCCGGCGCCGAGCTGCTGCGATGATGTGGTGGGAGTTGTCAGCCCGCATGCGCGGTCTCCTCGCCGCTCGAGATTGTCTTTTCGACCTCGCCGATCATCCGGACCAGGTTGGTCAGGACCTGCCGGTTCATCTCGACCATGCGGTCCTGCCCGTAGCGTTCGGACACATCGATGAGCGTGAGAGTGCGCTGCTGCTGTTCGCGCAGTTCCGGCAGGAACTCTGGGCCGGTGAGGAAGACTGGGCAGGTCAGGCAGGCGTTGGCGTGTGGGCAGGTTCGTTGCCGGGGCAGCCCGCAGTACCCGTTGGGGAGGGTTTGGGTGGCCATGCCGTAGCGAGTTTTGGCCCATTGTGCTTGTGCCAGTGGACCTTCCGGGTCGATCGAGACCCTTTCACCTTTGATGTTGACCTTGGTCGCAGCCTCCCAGCGGCGGCGGACGGTTTGGTCGGTGAGTCGGGCGTAATGGGCGGTCATCTGGGTCGATTCGTGATCGAGAAGGACCCGGATGACCTCTTGGGGAACGTCCCGGTTGATCAAGCGGCAGGCGAAGGTGTGGCTTGTGCCCGCAGAAGCCGTGTGCAGTCGAGTCCGTGTTGTATTGGAGCTGCGACGATCCCGGGCGCAAACTTCGCGATGCGGATCGTCGCCCGTGTGGCGATAATCCAGCCGGTGATGTGATCGACGTCACTGTCGTTGGTGTCAGCATGGTCCGATGATCTTCTGTCGCGCTGATGGGAGGAGGCTGATGTTCGTGCCTGGGTCGGCGGTGGTGCGGAGTCGCTGGATTTCGTCGTGTTGGGCGGCGAGCCGCGCGAGGGCTTGGCTGCGGAAGTCGGAGAGTTCTTGGATGGTCGAGTTCGCTTGAGCCAAACTGTTTTTGAGTTTGTCGATCTCGGATTTCAGCCGGTCGATCTGGGCGGTTTTCGGGTCGGGGTTGTGTCCTGTGGCTTGTAGTTGCTGGATGCGGTGTTCGAACTCCTCACGGAGGTGTGCATAGGGGCGGGTGCCGTAGAAGGCGGTGCGGTCGACGTTCGCTTCGCGGGCGAGGGTCTTGATATCGCAGTTCCCGCCGGGTGGGATCTCGCCGCGCAGTAGCCGGTCCATCGCGGCGCGGATCCGGTTCTCGTTCTGAACGCGTTGGGCTGCACTGATTTTCATGACTGTCTCTCGGTTGTGGCGGTGTCGATGCTGGCGATGACGCGCAGGGCGCGGTCGTGGTCGGTTTGCAGGCGTGCGCGTTCGGTGGTGCGGGTCTTGCCGAGCTGGCCGAGGAAGGTTTTGGTGGTTTCGGCGTGCTGGGCCCAGACGGGCCGGTGGATCTGATGGTGGGTGGCCTGCGGGCAGCGGGCCGAGTCACACATCCCGATCAGCGGTCGGTCCGCGGTCGGGGTGCCGGCCAGTTTCAAGCAGAGCGCGCGGGAGGGGTCGGTGAACCAGCAGTAGTTCGCTGGGCCGATGTGCAGGGTCTTGGCGCGTTTGGACAGCAGGTTGAGAATGTCGCGGTCGTTGCGCTGGATCTTCGGCGCCGCAACCGATTCCGTGTCCAGGTCGGTGTCGATGCTGGCGAAGAAGTCGATTAGGCTGCGCGCGCCGGGTCCGGCAGGCAGAATGCCGTTGCGGTAGTTGCGGAACTCGGTGAGCACCAGCTCCAGATTCCGCTCGGCCTCGTGCTTGTTGACCTCGGCCAAAAGCTCGGCTTGCGCTCCTCCCGGCCGTGCCGCGTAGCCCTCGGTGGTGGCGACGACGCAGTGCTTCATATGGACTTTCGTGGCCAGAACTCCGCCAGGACGATAGGCCATCTCCAGCGCCAGGGTTCTTCGTAGCATCCTCAGTGCCACCGGTCCCTTCGGGATCGCAGCGAGCCCGAGGCGTGCTCCGGCCGGGGAGTTCACCCAATTTCGGAACCAGATGTAGCGGACCCGGAAAGCGAACCGGGACAACAGCAATGCTCTCTCGCTGGGCTCCTCGTGGAGTCGTTCGAGGAGCTCGGTTGCGCGGTAGGCAGGTTCGATGACGATCCACTGGTCATCGACACCACCGAGGGGTTGCCCTTTGATGAGCTTGCTGGCCAGGCGGAATCGCTTCAAGCCGGGAATCGGTTCCTCGACCGGTAGCCGACACCCGACCCGCAGTTCCATCAACTCGCAGGCCCTCATCCCCGAGCAGGCGGCCAGGGTGATGATCGCCGCCGTGCGCACGATCCCGACCAGGCCCGCTGCTTCGGATCTGTGCAGCGGAAGACTCCAGGGCCGGATGCTGCCATCTGTGGTGGGTGCGTCGGATGCGTTGCGGGCGAACATCTTCTCGACCCCGACAGCGGCGACGGTCTCGATGAGTTCGGGGCGCAGCCGCTGCAACCAGTGCGGCAGCAACTGCCTGTAGCCGGCCTGCCGGGCCAAGGTGCCGAAGGAGACCCGAAACAGCGGGTCCTCGATCGACCACCCGGCCGTGATCCTGCGGTCGGCGAAGTGATCCTCGATCTGCGGTAATGGGGTTCCGCTGGCCGCGTAGTCGGCCAGCAGCGCGGAGATGTCGTCGACCGCTGTTGGTGCGGTGGCCCGCAACCCGGGTGCATTGGCGGAACAGGTTCGGTTGTTCTCGCGGATCTCCTGGTTGAGTTCGATCGCATGGGGGCCGATGGTCTCCGTCAGGTGCAGTGCCGCTGTCAGCATCGGCTGCAGCACCTCGTTCGGGACCGGCTGAGTCTTGTTCATCCCTGTGCCGGAAGACATTTCAGCAACTGCGTTCGCTGTGGCGCCGCCCCAGGGCCGCAGATCGGGTCGAACCCGGTCGGCGGTGAACAACTCCTGGTAGTCGACCAGATTGACGACGATCAGCGCCGCGGCGCGAACATTGGAACTCTGCTCGCCGACCACCGTGCCATCCTCATCGGTGGCGTAGCGGCGAAACGCCAAGTAAGCCTCGCAGGCGTGGTCGTCCAATTCGGTCAGAGAGGCTGCCGCCCGGGCGGTGAGCCACGCGAACAACCGGGCCGCTTCTTCCAGCCGAGCTGAGCAGCTTCGCAGATGCAAGGGGATCCGGTGAGCCCTCGGTAGCGGTGCCACCGCCGGATGACGCGGAACGAGCAAGGCGAAAATGAGTTCCTTGGCGACCAGACGCCAGCGTGGGTCGCTGATCGGCGTGAAGTCGAGACGCCGGTCGGCGGGCGGCATGTCGACCGGTAGTCCGATGACATGGGTGAAGTCCCACAGGTCTTCATCGAACAACGGTCGGCGGGTGCCCTCGGGCAAAACCAGTCCGGCGTTCTCACAGATGTCGATGCCGGTGAATGGTGACTGCGACCCGAATCCGATCGCAGAAGCGGCTGAGGCGATCATGCGGTGAGTTCCTCTGGGCGCAAAGGAATTTCGTCGTCGATGTCGGCGACGTGGACAGATGCTGAGGCCAGCTCGGCGGGATCGAAGCGTTGCAGGATCTCATCGATGCGGGCGGCATAGGGTCCGAAGACGGCCATGAAGTGGGCGGCAGGCATCTGCTGCCACTGACGGGAGAAGAACGCCTTGAGCCGCAACAGGTTCACCGCATGTCTCGGGGCGACCACCGCTAGCTACTTGCCCCTGAAAAAGTAAGGGCGGCTGAGCGGTGCTGATTTCGTGGAATCCGCTGCGGCAGTGGATGTTTCGCTGTGACAATGGCATCGGTGTCGTTCTAGGTGGAGGTAGCGGTCGATGTTGCGGGTCGCGGATCAGCAGATCTCGTTGTGGGATGTGGTGTTGCCGCCGGAGATGATGCGTCTTCCCGACGAGCTGGCTCGCATCGACGCCTATCTCGACGATGAACGGTTTGTCATATCGTGGCGCGGCATGTTCGACACCCGGCTGGGGCGGCCTTCGGTGCCGGTCGACACTTTGCTGCGACTGCTGTATTTGAAGCACCGCTACCAGTTTGGATACGAGACGCTGTGCCGGGAGGTGGCCGACTCGATCACCTGGCGCCGGTTCTGCCGGATCCCGCTGGAGGCCCGTGTGCCGCATCCGACGACACTGGTCAAGCTGGTCGGCAGGGCCGGACCGGAGGTGTTCGACCAGCTCAACCGCGAGCTGGTGGGCAAACTGGCTGCCGACCGGCTGCTGCGCGCGGGCAAGTTGCGCATCGATTCCACCGTTGTGGAGGCCGATATCGACCATCCGACCGACGCTGATCTGCTCGACCACGGCATCCGCAAGCTGGGCAGGCTGGTGCGGCGGATCAAGGCGACCGGCGCGGCATCGCGGACCGCGTTCCGCGACCGCAGCCGCGCCGCCGGGCGGAGGATTAAGCAGATCAGCCGCACGCTGCGGCGCCGCACCGGCCAGGCATTGGGCGAGATCGACCGGCTCACCAGCGAAATCGCCGACATCGCAACCCACACGGTGACCGAGGTGGACGCTGTGACACGTAACGCCCGCCGGATGCTGGCCCGCCGCCCCTCCAGACGGCTGTACCGGCTGGTCACCGACCTGGAGAACACCATCGCCGGCACCCGGCGCCTGCTCGATCAGACCGCACAACGACTGGCCGGCAACCGCATCATCCCCGACCGGATGGTGTCGCTGGCCGACCCGGACGCGCGCCCGATCCGCAAAGGCAAACCGCAACACCCGACCCAGTTCGGCTACACCACCCTGCTCGTCGAAGACGATCGCGGCTTCATTCCGTTCCATCAGGTCAACAAGGGCAATCCCAGCGACGCCCGGCAGTTGATTCCCGCCGTCGAGAACGTCATCACCGCCTCCGGTCGCACTCCGGCCACCGTCGTCGCCGACCGCGGCTTCGGCACGGCCGCCAACGACAAAGCCCTGGCTGAACTCGGTGTCCGGCACATCGGCCTGCAACGCAACGGCACCCTCTCCAAGACCCGCCGCGAACACGAACGCACCCGCTCCTTCCGACGAATGCGCAACTGGCGCATCGGCGTCGAGGCCCGCATCAGCCACCTCAAACGAGGATTCGGGCTGCGCCGCACCCGCATGCGCCGCCACGAGGGAGCCCGCACCTGGATCGGGTTGGGCATCTTCGCCTACAACCTCCAGCGGATGACCGTGATCAGCCGGTGAGCACCAAGACGGCAGAACACCAGCGGAGATAAATTGGCCAGCAAGCCAACCCGATCGGCCGCCGTCCCACGATCGCCTTCAGACAGGCTTTTTCAGGGGCAAGTAGCTAGCGGGCAGAGCAAGCAAACCCACGGCCGAGCCGGACACGGCTTGCCGACCGGACCGTGCAGGCCCGCCAGCTGGTCGGCGCATGCTGCGGTGAACACGTCACGGGATCCGCCGACCAGCTCGTCGATCACGCTGCTGTCGAGATTCATCGCAGTCACCAGCTGGGGGTATTCACGAGCGATCGCGGCAGTGTCCTGCTCGGTGAGCACCGTGGGCGGGTGGGCGCGGCGCAGCAGATCGTGCTGAGCGTCTTCGATGATGGTGTCGACGGAGTGACGCTGGCCCGGTGTTGTCGCCGTCAGGTAGTGGTCACCCTCGACCGCAGTGGTGTGGTTCGGGTCGATCGTTGCCCGCGTATTGCCGGTCCATGCGTTCTTGCTGCGCATCGCGTAGTGGGTGGTTCGGATGCGTCCCCGGTGAATCTTCAGCGGTTTTCCGTCCGGTCAAGCCGCAGCGCAGAGCCCAGCGTTTGATCGAGTTGCGGTGGAGCTCGCCGACGATGAGGCTATCGCCGGGACGGCTCAGCCCCAACCACAACCGGTCGCGCAGCGCGGGATGGACATGGCTGCGCAACAACGCAGAGTGGGCCAGCCACTGTTCGAGCAGTCGGACCGCGGGTCGCGGCAGGTTCAAGCTCTCGGCGGCGGTGCGTCGCTTGATGTAGGACAACAAGACGGTGGCGTCGCCACTCCAGTCGATATCGCCGACCTGCAGGTCGGCGATGCCGTCGGGAACGATGCCGGAGTAGACGCCGAACAACAATCGATGGGCGATCATGACGTCCAAATGCGGGAACACATCCTGCTGCGCTTGTATGCAGTGGTCAGCGCCGCCGCGGTAGCGGAAAGCCGCGTAGGTCAACCCGAGCTCATCGACGATCCCCAACGTTCCGACCGGGCCCAATCGAGCCAGCAGCCAGCAGAAATTCCCCAGCGTCCATCCACCCTGATCCGGGTGACGTCCGTGCCGGATGGCTTCGAGTGCGCGCCGGTGAGCGGCGTAGGAGTCATCGACCTGCTGGCGACAGTGATCGGTCAACCGCTGCCACTCGATCTCCGGATAAGGCGGCAGCGGCCGACGGAAGGGCTGGATATTGAAGTTCCGGCCCGCCGCCAGCGGCAGCACTCCCTCACCCAGAACCCCACCGGCCCGGGCGTAACCCTTCACCAATCCCCGCGTGGCGGCCTCCAACCGGAACGAGCCCGCCATCCAGAACTGTGCCAACTGCCCGCGTCGTAAATCACCGGCGCTGCCGGTAAATCCCAGCTCGGCAAGCTTGCGGACCATCGCCCGCAGTGCAACCGCATAAGCGTCGACTGTTCCTGCCGAATCGGCGCTGCCGTGCGGATGGATCAACTCGATCAGCCCGACAACCAGATCCCGCGCCAACTGCGGATTCGGCAACCCCGCGAAGTCGAATTCGGCTCGGCTGCCGTCGCTGAACACACAGCTGAGCCCGAACGGATCGTCGATCACTTTGGCTGGCATCACAGCTCCTCGTTGGTGTCGTCGCCGAATTCGGCGTCGGCTTCCCGCTGGGCTGCGGTATCGTCGGTGAGTCCTGCTGCGGTTCCGGCTGTTTCGTAGGCTTGCCGGTAAATGCGTGTCGTATCAAGGCGTTTCAGGTACTTCTCGGTTGTCAGCACCGAGGAGTGGCCGAGCAGGTCCCGCAACACCAGCAGCGGGTCGGCCTTGGTCAGGTAGAACACCAGCGCCGCGTCGGAGTCGGTGTCGCGCACCAGTTTCGCCGCCTGCCGGTAGTAACCGGTCACCAGATACTCCAAGGTTTGCATAGAAAACGAATGCCGTAGCCGGTGCGGGTGGACGTGCGGGAACCGCGGTTCGAACCGGGCCCGGATCCGATCGGCGGTGCGCTCGAAAACCGTCGCCCACGCCGTGAACGGGCCACCGTCACCTTTGACTGCCAGCAGACACGACCCGCCCTCGGGTGCCACCAACCTCCGCCGCTCCGCTGGGGTCAGCGACGCCCAGGAGCGGCGGACGCCGTTGATCCGGCCACCACGTCCATCCGGGTCGGTGACGTGCAAGGGTTCGCCCCAGCGACGCGGAGGCCGCCAGACCGAGCCGTCGGTCACGGCGGCGCGGTCGAGTTGCAGGTAGTTGTGCAGCCCGGCCAGGGCGTCGAAGGAGATCCAGGTGGTGCGGAACTTGCGGCCCTTGGTGATTCCGCCCGGCACCGGGAACGGGATCGGGACCACCGTCGGTGCCGGTGGCAGCGCCGGTATCTCCCAGGGCAGCAGGTGGGTGAACTCACCCAGTCGCAGCCCGGTCGCCAGCGCGAGATCACCGACCGCGGCGTTGCGGGTCATCTCCCGCCCCGAATACCCGGTGTCACGGGTGCCGTCAGGAGCCAAGCCGCGCAACCCTTTTCGCAGCAGGTCGGTGAATTCCGGCTCGAGGTATTTGACCGTGACGTGAGGTTTCGGTGTGCGACGCACCGCCAGGTTCACCCTCACCTCGCGACCGGTGCCAGCGAACACCGCCCGCGCAGTGCGGTAAGTGAACGGCTCCGCGGCCGCGTAGCCCTCCTCCATCGCCCACCGGTAGAACAGCGACAGAATGCTCATGTGCTGGCCCCACGTGGTCGCCGCGAACCTTTCCCGCACCGGCCCCGCGGCGCGATGCTCGGCGTAGCGACTCAGCCCGGCCTTGAGCCGGTCGCGCGAATCAAACAGTGCCACACCATGTTCAGCGAGGAACTCGGTCCATTCCTTGACCGCTCGCGCGTAGTTCTCCCACGAACTCGGCGCCGGCGCCCCGCTCACCGGAAGCAACCGCAACCACAGGTTGATCACCGACGCTGGGCGCGGCGCGGCCGGACCGTCCTCGAACAACAGGTCCTCATCGACGAGAAACGCCATACCCACCGGCCGGTGCTCGACATCCCAGGACTGCCAGCCCGCCGAGGTGAAGTAACTCAAGATCATGAGCGGCCACGCTAGGAACAGCACACGATCCGACGCAACGCCCAAACCCGCTGGTCCGCTACCACTTCCAGGCTAATGCAACACGGGAACTAAGCAGGGACAATATGGCGCCACTGGTGGGGCGTGAGGTGCGCGGGATGACCATACTCGTCGTGAACCTCGCAAGTGGTTAACCAGGAGTTGAGCATGCCCCGATAGCTGTAGTAGGTGATCGGGTTCTGACCGCCGAGGTTGCGGGTGGAGGCAGGAAACAAGTGCGGGTGAGGTTCGGGCCAACGGGCCGAAACCCGTTGCTGCTGGGCGTGGATTTCGCGTTCGAGTTCTTCGTCGATCGGGACGGCGGCCTCGCGGCGCATCTTGTTGTTGAAGTAGCGCAGGTAGGCGGCTTTGTGCCCATCATGGAGCAGGCAGTCGAAGGGCAATGTGCAGGCGTCGGTGGCGCGCAGCCCGCACTGGATCAAGATGATCGTGATCAGTCGGCCCTCGGGGTTGGGCCACCGGTCGAGGTTGGCCGCTGCCTCGACCTGAGCCATGATGTGCTCGGCAAGGTGACGCGCGAGCCTGGGTGGGCGAGCGGGGATGTCGCCGGGGAAGAACACCGCGGTGGTCGGCAGGCTGTGGTCCCAGTCGTGTTGCCGGATCGCCTGGAAGAAGACTCCGGGTGCGGTGAGGGCGTCCTCCTTCGCGCCGCGGCCGATGGGCTGGGTGGCCAGCCATGCCAGGTAGCGTTCGAGCAGAGATCGGTCAATGTCACTGAGCGCGTGAGCTTTTGGTTCGGACTCGGTGAGAAAGGTGCTGAACCGGGTCAGGCCCAGCACGTCGTTGCAGACGGTGCTCGGGCTCAGTCCCGAGCTGAGTCGTAGCCGAGCCCATCGTTTGGCCAGTGCTCTGAGCCACGGCTGAGGCAGTCGGTCGAACCGCAGGTGCATGCGGGCGTGTGGGGCCTTGCCGGGACTTCGGGTCAGGCCGGGCAGCTGATGCAGGCGCCAGATGTCACGCGGATACTCCACATCCCATCCAGTGCCGATATCGAGGGTGTCGACGGCGTCGCGCGCGAAAATCAGGAACCGTTGGTAGGTACCCTCTTTCGGTCCTGCCAGCTCACGCCATTGCTGAGCGGTGAGATCGAGCAACGAGGTCACTCCGGTGTCTTTGGCCATGCGGATAGTCCAGGCGATGATCGGTGGCGCGGCGGTGATCGTGGCCTGGTCGTGGCGGCACTGGACCGCGTACTGCAATTCAAGTGTGAGCTGGGGCGTCAACCCACGGAAGTCGATGCGCGCCGTGCCACGCCGCCGGCAGTGCGCAAGGTATTCCGCGCTGTCGGGACGACCCAGTTGAGTCCACCGTGTCGTGTGGGCCTTGCATCAACAGCCCCGACAACTCGACACCATGGCGGGCATGGAACCCGCAGAACGACGTCAACGCCGACAGCTTTCGATTCACGCTGGCCGCCGAGCAGTACGGCTCCACCGTCGGCAGCACCACCACCAGGCCTCGCGGGCCTGCGGGCGGCATCCGCAGCCACGCGACAAACCCGGACACACCCTCCAACCGCGCCGCCCGCCAGTCGACACCGTGCCGCTCCAGATAGGTCAGCCAGTCCTTCAGATCGTGGGCATACGCCTTGATCGTGTTCGGCGACTTCTCGATCGACGCCAGATACGACAGGAACCGCTCGATCGGCTCCACCGGCATCTGGTCATCACCGAGCACCGTCCACGACTCGAACCCTGTACCCGGCATCAGCACGCGCTGCACACGCACCTCTACCTCCCGTTCCGTGATGGATAACGGAAGGTAATCCCGTCCACGACGCCACGCCGAGGGCTTCTCGTGCGCATCAAACACGTTGTGGACGGACGCGATTCAGCTAGAGATAACGTTCAAGAGTTTCGATGCGAATCGGATCTGGGTCACGATCGTCGCGCTGGCACTGGACCTGACCGCTGGGCTGCAGACCATCAGCCTGCACGGCTACCCAGCACAGCGCTGGGAACCGAAAACCCTTCGCCTGCAACTATTCTCGATTCCCGCCCGGATCTTCTGCCACGCCCGTCGCATCCACCTGCGTCTTTCCCGGCATCACCACGGCACCGGACTGCTGATGATCGCACTGGACCGGCTGCAACCCGACTGACCAGCACAAACCACTCCTGCAAGCATCGCAAGGGCTCCCATCCGGACCCGTGGAACCCGGCAGCCACCCGCTGACCGGGCTTTCCTGTGTTGCCCACCAACCACTGATCAGCCGCCGGAAACCAATCCGAACCCGATCAGGCCAGGCCGCCAGCCCGGCGAAAGATCGAGGCTGGGGCCAATACCAGTGACTTGAGGATCTGGCGAGCTGTCTTTCGTTCGTTTTGGCTGGGTAGTTGTTGCGGTGCGCCAGTGCGGGGCGATGGTTTCGGCTTCGGCTGGATTCGGTTGTGGTGGAACGGGTTTGCGGTGTTCATCGCGTTTGACCTTGAAGCCAGACATTTTGCGTTTGACGACGCGGGGGTTGACGCGTCCGCGGCGGGCCGGCAGCAGGTGGCCGGCGATCTCGCGCAGTCTCTCGGCCAACGCCCGGGCCAGGTGGTAACGGGGAAACCCGCCTGCGCGGTCACCTGCCGGCGCGCGAGGCGGATGCTGCGGGTGAACGATAACCGGTCGGCGTCGATGCTCGCGGCGTCGGCATCAGGGTGCGGATGGCGTAATGGACCAGCAGGTGGCCCCAGACCTCCTGCTCGACACCCTCGGGTGAACGCGACCGCAGCACCTGCGCGGGTCCGCGCTGGTGGGTCTTGAGTTCATCGAGCGCGGTTTCGATCTCCCACCGCTCGTGATGCAATGCCGCAGATCAGTCGCCGGGGCGGCGTCGGGATCGAGGATCGTGGTGATCAACCGGTAGGGGGCCTCTTGGACGGGGAAGCCGGGACCGTCAAGGGTGTACTCGATGACCCGCACGATCGTTGGATCGAGGCGTTTGCGGTGGTCTTTCGCCTCGACAATTTCCGACAGGTAGGAGCCGTCTGCCAGTTCCTGACGGACCGGCAGGATCAGGTGAAGATCTGATGCGCCACAACAGATCCGCGCCACCGGCGCACGCTGCCCGCCACAGCTGCACATCGGTGAAGCCTCGGTCGGCCAGCAGCAGATCCCCACACCCAGATGCCCGAACAGTTGCCTGGCCAGGACCGGTTCAGCCGTTTTGAACGGCCCCAGAGCGGCGGCGGTGATCGCATGAGTGCCGCACTCTGCCAGCGCCACCATCCGCACCTGCGGATACGCGCACCGCTCGGTGCGATGGGTCTTCGGGCGCCCGAAGTACTCGGCGTTCTCAGTACTGTCGGGGACGTCGAACACGGTGCCGTCCACCGCGACCAGGCGCCATCCCCGATACCGGGCACCGGGTGTCGACTCCGTGGCCAACGGCCGCGCGACCTCGGCGAACAACGCCTTCAGCGGCGCGGGCCCCAGCTTCACCCGGGCCCGTGAGATGGCCGCGCTCGTCGGCACCTGCCACGAACCCGACCAGCGTTTGGCCCACACACGCGCCGCTGCATCGTCCGGACGGGACGTTGGAACGACAGGACATGGAACCCCACAGGGGTCAGCGGTTTCACCGATTCCGGCGAATCTATTCATGCACTTCGCATTCGACGCGTGGATGGTCCCAACATCCCGGTCGCGCCCATCAGCCTGATCAGCCATGCCGCGCACACGCCGCGCCGGCCGCGGCAGCGGTGTATTCAGTGCCGCGATCGCAGCCAGGATCGCATGGCGAACGCGGCCACCGCGCACGAACCCCGCCCCGTCTACCGCATGCACGACCAACTCGGCGTGCATGTGATCGGCGATGGCCCAGCACTCGACGGGAGTGCTCGTCGGTGGGACGGGACGAGTTCGTCGTTGTCAACTGCGGCAACGAGTTCAGCCGTCGTTTCCGTAGGCGTGGCGGTGGCAGCACGCGTGCTCGAACGTCGACCACAGCGCCTCGGAAGCGGCGTTGTGTCTCTCTCCGTGAATGCCCATGGTGCGGGAGCGAAATTGTGAATGGATCGATCGCGTTGGTGTCGTTTCAGTTCTCAGCTCAAGGTTACCCATCATGGCGACAACGTCTCGTGACGATAATACGCCTCGTCGGCGATAGTCCTTTTTGAATAATTGGCGGAGCGTTGCCACGAAAGCGCGGATCCGGAGGAACGTCTCGTACATCGAGCTCCGCTGCAGGTGCGCTGGTGTCCGGGTCGAGGGAGGCTGCATAGTCAAATTTATTAGCCCGTTGGAGGCAGAAGATTTCTCAATTCTGAAGCTACGGCCAGCAGGCGGTCATTTTCGCTGTGGGTGCCGATTGTTATCCGAGCGCCGACGCCATCGAAGGCGCGGAGTGTGATCTGTCGTTGCTCGCACTCCGCGGCCCATTTCGCTGTGGCGGCACCAAGCGGCAGCCAGACGAAATTGGCGTGCGAGGGCGGAGGTTTGTAGCCGATCAGGCTGAGTTCCGTGTGCACCCGGTTTCGCTCTGCGACGACGCGAAGTACGCGGTTGGATAGCTCGTTTTCCGCGGCGGGCTCCAAGCAGGCCAGTGCTGCGGCCTGGGCAATACTCGTTATGGAGAACGGCAGCTGTGTCTGCCGCAGCGCTTCGGATAAAGCGGGGTCGCCTGCGATCGCGTAACCGACCCGCAGCCCCGCGAGCCCGTAGGCTTTCGAGAATGTCCGTAGGACGACAAGATTGGGAAATTCCTCGAGCAGATCCAAGCCATCGGGGACTTCGGTATCGGTGACAAACTCGCGATATGCCTCATCGAGGGCTACGACGACATCCGGGGGAACTGTGCTCAAGAAGTCCTTGAGCTTCAGGCGATCAACGACTGTTCCAGTCGGATTGTTGGGGTTGCATACGAATATCAATCGTACGTCTGGTGTTATCTGCTCAGACATTGCGGTGAGGTCGTGAACGTGGTCGGCAGAGAGCGGCACCGGGACAGGTACTGCTCCGTTGACTGTTGCCATGATGGGGTAGGCTTCGAATGATCGCCAAGCAAACAGAACTCGCTCTCCGGGCTCGACAACAGCTTGGATGAGTTGGTCGAGGAGGGCAATCGACCCGCATCCTACGCGGACCTGTTCAGCATTCACTTTGAACTTGCGGGCCAGCGCCGATGTGAGTTCGAGGGCAAAGCTGTCGGGGTAGCGATTCGCTTCCGCTGCAACCTCATCGATCCGGACAAGCACCGAAGGAAGCGGGTGATAGGGCATTTCGTTGCTTGACAGTTTGATTGCGCCGGGCGACCTATGTCCTGGTTTGTAGACGGGCAACGTGGCTAGCATGGGGCGGAGACGCACTTTCTGATCACTTTCTGTTTGGAGTGGGAAAATTGTTCTGAACAGACGCATGGCGGCGCTCGCCATTGTTCGACCTCCGGCGCCCGCTATGGCCAGCCGCTCGGCTGGGTTAGATTTCCTGGTTAGGACGACAGAAGCTGGCCTCGCTAATAGGCGGTGATGGTTCCGGTCACCTCGCCGAAGCCGATGCGCCGCCCGTCTGTTCCGTTGGTTGTGGCTCTGATCGTGACGGTGTCTCCGTCGTGTAGGTAACTACGGGTAGTGCCATTACGCAACGTCACCGGAGTGGCTCCATCCCAGGTGAGTTCGACGAACGAGCCTCGTTGCTGGGGTTCGGGCCCGGATATCGTGCCCGAAGCGAAAAGGTCGCCGGTTCGCAGCGCGGCTCCGTTCGCCGTCAGGTGTGCCAGCTGCTGATCTGCCGTCCAGTACATGTCGGCGAAAGGCGGACGAGAGACCAAGGTGTCGTTCCAGTGCACCTCCAAGTCGATGTCGAGCCCCCATGGCTCCGCGCGTTGCAGGTAGGTCAGTGGTGAGGGGAGTTGTCGTGGGCCTTCGATGCGTGCAGCCTGTAAGGCGTCGAGAGTGACGACCCACGGGGAGATCGATGTCGCGAACGACTTGCCCAGGAACGGTCCTAAAGGGGTGTACTCCCAGCGTTGAATATCGCGTGCGGACCAGTCATTTACCAGGACCGCACCGAAAACGTGCTGTGCAAATTCTGATGGGGCAACGCGCTGGCCTTGAGGTGACGGCACACCGACGACGAAGCCGATCTCGGCCTCGATATCGACACATTGGGAGGGGCCAAACCTGGGAGGGCGATGCTGGTCGGGCCGGTACTGTCCAGAAGGCCGGACGATGGGTGTCCCGGACACCACAACCGTTCCTGCTCGACCGTGATAGCCGCTGGGTAAGTACTCCCAGTTCGCGGGAAGCGGGTTCATTCCGGGCCGGAACAGCCGTCCCAGGTTCATAGCGTGGTGTCGAGACGCGTAGAAGTCGACGTAGTCACTCACCTCGAAGGGGAGGTGGAGTCGGACTTCAGCCCGGTGGTAGAGATGCGGCGTGACCTGGTCGCGGTAGGAGGGTTGCGTCAGTAGCTCGGTCACACGATCGCGTGTCGCTCGCCATCGAACCGGACCGGTTCTGAGGAAGGCATTGAGCGTGGTCGCGGCAAATACAGGATCGGCGATTACTGCTCTGAGATCGAGAACGTGGTCGCCGATGGCGACGCCGATCCGCGGCGACAGAGCGGCTGTGGAGAACACCCCGTAGGGAAGATTTCCTATGGGGAAGTCGGTGTCGTCGGGTGTTGTCAGCCAGGTGTCTGTCATCGGGGATCGCCGTTTCTGGAAATCAGCCCGAGTGAGTATAAATCGTCAAGGGGCTGTTGGGTGTCACACGATCCATATGCCGTGAACAGTCGGCGGGCAGCTGCGGCTAGTTCCGCGCCGAGCGCTCGAACTTCGTCGGCGACGCTGGTCGAATCGGCGAGTTGGAGGACGTGCACAATCTGTGACTCTGGTGCCCCGTCGGCCGCCCGAGCGACAGCGAGCAGGATATTGAGAAACCCGTGATGCTGGAACTGGGTGACCCGGTCACGGTAGGGCAGCGCATGATGGAGGCCCGCGGTTGCCTTGAATCCGACACCCACACGTGCGCACTCCGCGATGAAGCGACCGAGCTGCCGCGCCGAGGGAAATGCCTCCGCTTGCAGCCCGCCGCAGCGGATCTTGGCACGCAACCCAGCGGCTGCGATGGCTGGAAGCGCTGCCAGGTTGTCGGGGTGGATCTCGGCGTAGCGCGGGAGTCTGTCCAGTGCCGGGTGGCACACGGTGAGTGTGGCGAGGGGCGCCTCCAACGCAGCGACCTCGACGCGAGGGTCCGCGATGACGTCATCGACCTTGTCGCTGCTCGACCCAGTGGTGGGGCCGAGCAAAACGATGCGAATCGTATCGTCGCGGTGAAGATCTTCAAGCAACTCGGAGATACGTTCGACAGGGCATAGAAACCGATGGGTCAGTACTGGACTGGCGTACTGGGTGTCGTGGCGGTGACGCGACAATGCCTCGGCCATAGGCAGATTTGCTGGAGGGAATAGTCCGGCGTCGTCTACGAGTGCGGCCAGCGCGCGGTTGATACGCCCAGCGCTGGTGTCGACGGTCATCGGATGCTCTTGCATTTGTTGGCCCAGGACCATGCGTATTCCGGTTGCTCGCAGGCATGCCCGGCCGCGCCGATCCCGAGCGGCCGGAATGTATCAACCATTACCGCCAGCTCATCGAAGTACTCGACACCGATGCTTGCGGCGATGGCTCCCGGCTGGGGTCCGTGCGAGTGACCGCCAGGGTGGAGGGAGACCGAGCCGGCTGAGATGCCGGAGCCCTTACGCGCACCGTAGTCGCCGGCGACGTAGAACATCACCTCGTCGGAATCGACGTTGGAGTGGTAGTAAGGGACGGGAACGGCCTGCGGGTGGTAATCGACCTTGCGAGGAACGAAGTTACAGATGACAAAGTTGTGGCCCTCGAACACCTGATGCGCCGGCGGTGGCTGGTGGATTCTGCCGGTCAAAGGCTCGAAGTCGCCGATGTTGAACGCATAGGGATACAGACACCCGTCCCACCCGACGACGTCGAACGGATGGTGCTCGTAAGTAACGACGGTTCCTGCGAGCCCAGCGCCTTTGCGGTGCTTGACATATACCTTGACACCACCGTCCTCGACGATCGCCGGAGCCGCGGGCAGCCGCAGGTCGCGTTCGCAGTAGGGCGCGTTTTCGAGGAACTGGCCACGCTCGGAGAGGTACCGGCGCGGAGGGTTGATGTGTGAGTTCGCCTCGATGATGTATGCGCGCAGTGGCGAGGGGCCATGGGGCACCCATCGGTGGATGACTGTGCGGGGGATAAGCACATAGTCCCCCTTTGAGGCTTCGATCGGTCCATACGCTGTTTCAAGGCTGGCTGTGCCGTCCTCGATGAAGATGCACTCGTCACCGATGGCGTTCC
Organism: Nocardia sp. CA-107356; assembly: GCF_050946365.1. Taxonomy (NCBI): domain Bacteria; kingdom Bacillati; phylum Actinomycetota; class Actinomycetes; order Mycobacteriales; family Nocardiaceae; genus Nocardia; species Nocardia sp. CA-107356. The sequence goes on from NZ_CP191992.1 coordinate 4,744,942, forward strand.
GATACATCGGTGAAGTTTCCTCGGCGACTACGTAGCTGATCCGTACGTCGTCGTTACCCAGGACCATGCGGCGGCCAGTGACCGCATCGATGCCGCAGCAGTTCTCCGCGAAGAGGTCGGGCAACCGCAGATGGCGGGGTTGCAGTGGGTGGTTGGGGCTTACGTCGACGGTCGGTGGATCCCAGGGAGCGACGGCAATGATCGCGGCGGGATTGCGACGATGGTATAAGAGCGAGGAATCGGAGGAGAACCCTTCTTCTCCCACGAGTTCTTCGAAATACATTCGGCCGAGGCTATCGGCGTGTTGCGTATGCCGTTTTGTGGGGACTTCGCCCCTGTATTGATAGAAGGGCATCTTGTGCTCCTACCGTGGTGATCAGCGAATTACTGATGATTCTGAGGTCGGGGATCGGACGGGTCAAAGATTGCCGCGACGTTCCTGCTCTCGCTCGATCGCCTCGAACAGGGCTTTGAAATTGCCTTTGCCGAATCCCAGTGAACCGTGGCGCTCGATGAATTCGAAGAATACAGTCGGACGGTCGCCGATGGGCTTGGTGAATATCTGAAGCAGATAGCCGTCCTCGTCTCGATCTACCAGGATGCCGCGCCGTTTGAGTTCGCCGATAGGCACGCGCACGTCGCCGATTCGTCGTCGCAGCGCGGGATCGTCGTAGTACGAATCCGGGGTAGTAAGGAACTCGACGCCTGCGTTGCGGAGTTCATCGACGGTGTGCAGAATGTTGTTGGTAGCCAAAGCGAGGTGCTGCACGCCGGGGGATCGGTAGTACTCGAGATATTCGTCGATCTGGCTTTTGCGTTTTCCGGGGGCGGGCTCGTTGAGCGGGAATTTAACTCGATGGTTTCCGTTGGCGACGACTTTGCTCATCAGTGCCGAATATTCTGTCGCGATGTCGTCGCCGATGAATTCAGCCATATTGATGAAGCCCATGACACGGTTATAGAAATCGACCCAGCGGTCCATCGCGCCGAGCTCGACGTTGCCGACGACATGGTCGAGTGCTTGGAAGAGTCGGCGGCGGTTGGGGCGGTCGCCAGCGTGCCGTTGTATAAAGCCGGGGAGGAAGGGGCCGTCGTAGCGGCTCCGGTCGATGAGGGTGTGCTGGGTGTCGCCGTATGCGGCGATCGACGCTCGCCGCACAGTGCCATGCGTATCGCTGATGTCGTGTGGCTCTTCTAGCACGGTCGCCCCCTGCCGTCGTGCATGTGCGACGCACCGATCGACGTCCAACACCTGCAGGGCGATGTCGAACACGCCGTCGCCGTGACGACGGTGATGATCGGCCATACGGCTGTCCGGGGAGACACCTCCGGCGATGACGAAGCGCACGGCGCCGCTGCGCAATACGTAGGCATGGTGATCGGAATTGCCCGTCTCGGGGCCCGAGTAGGCGATCAGTTCCATTCCGAAAACTGTCTGGTAGTAGCCAGCTGTCTGGGTGGCGTTGCCGACGATCCACCACACGCCATCCCATCCCATGACCGGAAACGGATCTGTGCTCACGTCGTACGGTACGAGACCCACCAGCTGCGTGAGCTGGGGCAGGTCGAGGTGAGCCGAACGTTCCTCCGTGTTCAGTTCATCCGCAAGACTCATCTGAATCCTTTCATCGTGGCCGTATCGGACGGCGGTGCCCGGTGTTCGGCCAGGTGGCGCATAGTGTTATCTGGATCGAGATTGGTTTGCAATCAGTCATGCTGATAACGTGACTTCTGTACAATTCAGGTCAGTTTTCGGCACTACAACTAGTCAGAATGACCATTCCAGATGACCACTCCGCCTTGGGAGGGTGTTTGAGGTTTCGAAGGGCAGCGCGATGAAGGGAGGCACCAGACTCGACGCATTCGACGTCGAACTGCTCGAGGCGATGGCCACGCACGGCAGGGTGGGTGTTCTGGAGTTGGCCCGCATTCTCGGCGTAGCCCGAGGCACCGTCCAGGCTCGGCTGCAGCGATTGGAGTCGAATGGTGTGATTCGGAGCTATCGACCGGCGATCGACATCGTCGCGGCTGGCTTCCCGGTCCAGGCAGTGATTTCGCTGGAGATCTCCCAGGGGGCGTTGGAGGAGGTCGCAGCTGATCTTGCAAAGATCCCGCGGGTGATCGAGGCATTCGCCACAACAGGAGCGGGACGTGATGTGCCGGATCGCCGCTCCTGACCATGCAGGGCTGCAGGAGGTGCTGCTGTCCATCGACCGCTCGCCGCATGTGGTGCGCTCCACTAGCGTGATCGTGTTGTCCACGCTGGTGGGACACCGCACGTCGCCCGTGCTGCGGTCCGGTGTGAAAGGTCCACCAACACGGTTGCCTGCATATCGGGCGGGGCTGTGATCAGATGCGAGCCACCGCCTCTGCTACCGGATACGAACGCACTGCGCGGCTAGGACGAACGCGCCTGCGCCGGAGATGGATTCTTTCAATGCACTCGCGTAGTCGATTGCCCTCTCTGCATCGGTGAATGAGATGGCCTGGACCACGCGCGAGTCCTCACGCAGAGCCTGATACGTCTCCATCATGTGTGCATGTGATGAAGTCGGTAATTCGGCGGCTCTCGGTCCGACTTGGATCACCGAATAGTCGCGGTCGATCGTTGCGATGGTCTCCCCTCGCGTCCTCGGCCGAAGCTCCTGAGTACCGACGTGTCGGGTCACCAGCGCGAAGCATCGTCGGATGTCAACGAACGTGGGTTCGTCGGCACTCGCACGGGCAGCGACAGACCCATTCATTGCCATCGCCATGGAGGAAAATAATGGAAAGTTCATTCGGGCACAGCCATGGACCGGTAGTGCCGAACATTCGGGCTCGTAGTCGGCTAGTACGTGATACTGGCGGTAGCTCTGTAGCGCCGGGAGGTGCATCGCGATGTCGGCGTGCGGGCCGCGCCAATGCTGCACGAACCGTGCGTGCGACAGATCGAGTCGCCGCGCCGCAAACCACCAGCGCGTGACTGCGGTGTCGATGAGCGGCCCGTCGGCCTCTGCCAGGCTCACAGTAGTTGCCCCGGCAGACCGGAGGCGCGGGTACGGTCGGCCGCCTCGGTCGGGGTGGTCCCGGCAGCTACCGCGGTGAGAAGCTGTTGGGCGGTCGCCAGCAGGCCCTGCATCGTGTCGCGAGCTTCTGCGGCATCGCCCGAACGGACCGCCGAGGCCAACCGTTCGTAGCTTGGACGGGCCTGCTCGTAGGCCGAACGCGGCGGTGCCCCTCGCAGGCTCATCCATACTCGGTGAGCATCGAAAACCAGACGGTCGACGATGGCTACCGCGCGCTTGTTGCTCGACGCTACCGCCAGCTCGTGGTGAAATTTGACCGCCAGCCGCACTTCTTCACCCCAGGTTGTCTCTGCGCTGTAGCGAGCCGACAGATCAACGAGCAGTTCAGCTTGCTCGACAGTGGCGCGCCGGGCAGCCTCGGCCGCCAATCGCGGCTCGATACTAGCTCTCAGATGGTAGATATCCAGAATGTCGGACAGTCCCGGCGCCCTCACCACATACCCCCGTCTGGGCATGAGATGCAGCAGCCCGTCGAGCACGAGTAGGCGTAAGGCCTCGCGCGCCGGGGTCTTGGACACCGAGAAGCGCCTTGCGACGTCTGCCTCGAACACCAGTTCGCTTGCCGCGATGCGTCCTTCGAAGATGTCGTCACGCAACGCGTAATAGACCTGTGGCACCACGGAGTCGCCGAAGATGGCGAGGTCATCCTCATTCACGGGTCTAATATATCACGAGTTCACTATTGACACATCTATGGCTGACCGAGTTGACTATGTGTGTCCCGCTCCAGTCGGGTAATGCAAGTACCCGACCTATGAGATCGGTTTCTGGATTGAGAGTTCGGCAAGGAGGTGCTGTGAGCACCGTTATCGTTACCGGCGCAGCGTCAGGGATCGGTCGCGCGATCGCACTCGATCTAAGCCGCGACCATGATGTGGTGGCCTGCGATCTCAACGCCGCAATGCTCGATGACGCGGGTCTGACGTCCCTGCACAGAGTCGTTGCCGATGTCACCTCGCCTAGCGACGTGGAATCGGTGGTCGACCAAGCGGTGGACAGGTTCGGAGGGGTGAGCGGCCTCGTTCACTGCGCGGCCATAGAGGAGCCCTCGACACCGGCCCTTGAGTTTCCCCCGGCTCTCTTTCATCGGATTATCGACGTCAATCTCGGCGGCAGTTTTCTGATGTGTCAAGCTGCCGCAAAAGCGATGCGCAACAGCGGCACAGGGGGCTCAATCGTCAGAACAGCCCGCAGGGGCGGCTTGTGATGGTATCCGACGTGAGAATTGTTAACTGCGATACTGAAAGCGCAGTGCTGCTGACGCTGAGGCGCGGGCTCGCTCTGCTTGATGCGGTTGCCGAACGTAACGGGTCGGTAACCGCCAAGTCGCTCGCTCGCAGTCTCGGTTTGCAGCAGCGCACATGCTATCACCTCCTTAGAACTTTGCGTCGTGAGGGATACCTCGTTCGGTTACCCAACGGCGAGTTCGACATCGGCCCGCGCCGTGCGTTCGTAAATCGGCTACGCAGCACCCCGGCGAACGGAATGAGCTCGCTTGAGCAGGGCCCTGGTGCTTCTGCCCCTCCTGAACTCGGCCGCGCCGTCCACTTCATGTCAAAACACCCGAGTGAGCTGGTTGATATCCATCTCGAAACGCAGACCACTGTCCCAGAGCCCGCCCTGTCGCCACGACAGGCGGAGGTCGTCGACCTCGTTGCAAAAGGACTAACCAATGTCGAGATTTCCCATAAGCTTTACATAGGCGTAGACACGGTGAAGAAACACCTCACCCAGGCGCTTTCCGTCACCGGCTGTCGGAACCGAACCCAACTCGCGCTCTTTTGGTTATCCGGGCGTAGATAGCCAGTCCTGGACGCACACGCTGCCTGAGGGTGAGATCAATTGGTGGCCAAGTTCTTTTGGCCGGTAGCGTGCAGCCAGAGGCAATGGGTGGCTTGCCCATTTCTGTTGGATCCAGTTGTGGTGGTCCGTCCTTCGGCTACGGCGGTGCTGCGGAATCGTACATATTTTCTCCGCGATTTCGCTTCCACACCTGTAGTCGCGGTGAGTTTCGCAAGTCGGGCGTCAATCGCCTCTGCAAGGTGCGATGAATTCGCCTGTCGTGTCAACGCGGCTGCGGAGTTGGTGGATGCCAGTGGCCGATGCTGCGCGCAGGCTTGCGGATCGGTTCGGGTGTTCACTGCGGCAAGCCCGCCGCTACATGGATCGCGCCGTCGCCGACGTCGCCGGGGTCGTCCTGGATGTGGAACGCGATCACCGCGCCCGCGACCTGGTCATCGATGATAGCGAGCGGGCAGGTGCTGGAGAACAGGGCCGCGTACAGCCAGTAGTCCGAGTTGGTGCGGGCGGTGATGTAGGGGGCACCGGTGCCCATCAGGTCGATGACCTCACCGATCCGGGCCACCGACAGGGGCTCGATCCTCACTCCAGCACCGTGGCGGGGTCGCCGCCGGTGTAGACGATGGCGTGCTCGTCGAACTCGGGTGGGTTGAAGCGGGCGAAGAAGTCATCGAGCGCTTCGGCGGACACAGTGAGGGCGTTGGCATCTTCGCGCTGGTTGCGTTCGTCCAGGCGGCGCAGCAGCTCGGCCTTGTTGACCGGGAGACCAAACGCACGTCGGCGCCGGCGGATTCGGCGAACTCGCGCCAGGCGTCCCGATCCTTGCGCAGCCACAGCCCGTGATCGAGCACCACATCGTGGCCTGCGGTGATCTCGGCGGCGAGCTGGTTGCGGATGTCCTGGACGACGGGGCGTTCCTTGTCGAAGTAGGTGTCGTGCGGGTAGTCGATGCGCTAGCGGCCGTGCCGCCGGTGGACTTCCTCGTCGACCGATAGCCGGTGAAAGCCGGTGTCGGCGAGTGCTTTTGCGAGCACTGTCTTTCCGGATCCGGTGATGCCGCACAGCAGGACCACGATGGATTCGCCCACGGTCAGTCCCCTTTCGTCGGTATCGGTGGCCGCCATTGGACCAGGATGTTACGGGCCTCGGCCACCCAATTACCGGGCAGCTGGGCCAGGGTGATCGGCCGGTAGGCCGGTCGCGGATCGGCGGGGTCGATGCGGCCGTGCCGGCTGCCGACATGATCGAGTAGCCGGGCGGCTTCGTCGCGGACCGCGGGCGTGTGCCCGATCCACTCGCCGCTCGAGAACCGGGCCACCCGCTGATGCAGGTCGGCCAGCACACCGCGCCGCCATTTGAAATGGTGCACGCACACCAGCCGCTCCGGATCTGGACGATAGCCTGGGGCGCGATGGTTACCCGAGGCCACCACGACATCCGAGCGGACCGCGACGACCTTGCGGGGATCACCGCGCAGTACCCGGTGGGTCAGGTGCCCGCCGAGCGGAAACGCCTGATCCAGATCCATGCCGGGGGTGATCGGCCGCAGTGCGCCGTCTCGGCTGATCCGGTCGAGCAGCAGGCCGCCGACCACCGGGGTCCCGGAGTTCTCGGCGGTGGTGATCGCGTTGTCGATGCTGGTGGGGAATTGGTGGAATTCGTCGCTGTCGGCGAGCAGGTGCCATCCAGGGCCGGCGAGGGTGCGCAGCCGCTCGCCTAGCTCGGGCGTTGGTGTGCTCATGCCATGGTGCGTGGCTGGTCAGCGCCGGTCCGATGCCCAGATCGCTGGCGGTGGCCGCCAGTGCATCCTGGTGCCGGGCGGGGACTTGATCGGGGAAGTGGAAGGCGATTGTTGACCGGCGCTCAGGATGAGGACGACGGCGGCATTCGTGGTGAGGATGTCCGGCAATGTGAAGACCCCGCCGTCTGGGGCCCGGCGGGGTCCGGGTGATCAGGGTGTCTGCGTGGTGTTCAGTCTGTCGTGACCTCGGCGATGGCTGTGCGGGTGGAGGATTCGTCGACGATGGCCTTGTCGGCGGCGAACGCGGCGACGAGCGCCTAGAGGGCGAGGTTGTTGACCGCCCGCGGGTAGCCACGGCTCGTCTGGTGGATCAACCCAATCGCGTCGTCGGAGAACAGCGGGTCGGCGCGGCCGGCCAGGGCGAGGTGGTGACGCAGGCAGCTGCTGGTTTCCTGCTCGCTCATCGGCGGCATGGCGTAGCGCAGCCCGATGCGTTGATCCAGTGCTGCGAGCACGCCGAGCTTCATCCGGCGTCGCAGTGTGGGTTGGCCGACGAGCAGGCAGGCGAACGGGCTTGAGCTGTCGAGGTTGTAATTTGTCAACAGCCGCAACGCTTCCAACTGATCGTGGGCCAAAAGGTGTCCCTCGTTTACGACCAAGACCGCTGCCCGCCCACGCTCCGCCCGCTCGGCGGCGAGCGCGTCGGCGGCCTGTGGGGCGAGGGTGGCGTGGTGCACGTGGGGTTGCCCACCGAGCGCAGACACGATCTGGTGGTGGATACCGCGGACACCGACGGTCGGCAGTCCCAGCGGGCGCAGTTTCCCGTTCTTCTTCGGAATATGCACCCGCCGCACCGGACGGAACCGATACCGCTCGGCGCGCATTGCACCGATGATGCGGTCGATCTTGCCCAGCGACATGCCGTCCACGGTTTCCTGTGTGACCCCGGCCGTCATCGCACCCTTGTTGGCGTAGATGCGGCCGTAGGCCAGCAGATACAACTGCGGGTTGAACAGTTGCCGATATAGCTGTGTCAGCGGCAGGCCCCGCCTGCCGCGCTCACGCAGAACATCCAGAACCGTTTCGGCGCTCTGCATTACGCATACCTCCCGATCAGTGAATGCTCAGGTCACCTGGTCTGCTTCGCCCTGCGGGCGGCTTTCCCGTCCTCCCTGGCCGGGCGTGACTCCGGCGACTACTACCAGACCTCCGTCGCCCTGGGACTCGCGTCCGGTAGGCGATCCCCTGTTCGTCGTCACCGCACGTGGCAGCGTGATGCTGGCGTCCCACTCATCTCCTTGAATGCCCTCACTGGGCATCGCTCCGAGCACCGACCGGATCGCGTCGGCACGCTCGGCGAAGCGCCGCAGCCAGCCGCGCACGGTCTCGGCGGGACGGTGCAGGTCGGCGGCGATGCGCCGGAACCCGACGCCGTGCCGGGCTTTGGCCGCGAGCGCGGCCACGATCACCGCGGCGGTGTCGGCGCGCCGCGCGAACGTGGTCACCGGCAGCAGCACGTGCGTGGCCGGGCAGCGGCGACAGCGCGACCGCCGCGGTGTGAGCTCGACCGGCCCGCCGATGCCGCGCAGTCGGCGCGGCCGGGCCCTGCCCCATCCGCCGAGGACTCCACCGCAGCCCGGACACGCGAGCTCGCCGGCGCGCAGCCGTTGCTCGGTCCGGTCCGGCTCGGTTTCCACGTTGATCAACGCCTCGCCCCTTCGTTCGGATCTCCTCGGCCCGACCGGATGGTCGGTCCTGCTGATCCGTCGAGTGCGGTGCGTCCCGGAATCGGCAACCGCGGAAACGAATTCCCGGTCCTGTCGGTGACCCGGGGGTTAGGCCGAAGTTAACGTCGGGTTAGGGGTCGAGTTCGTGCAGGCGGCGGGTGAGGTAGTCGGCTTCGACGGTGTTGCCGGCGAGCAGCCGGGCTTCCTGCCAGGCCAGGCGGGCGTCGTCGCGGCGACCCAGGCGGGTGAGGAATTCGGCGCGCGCGGCTTGGAGGTAGTGGTAGCCCCCGAGCTGGGGGTCGGCGGTGAGTTGGTCGAGCAGGGCGAGCCCGGCCTGCGGGCCGTGGGCGTGCCCGACGGCGATCGCGCGGTTCAGGGCGACCACCGGTGACGGCCACACCGCGATCAAATGGTCGTAGAGGCCGGCGATCTCGGCCCAGTCGGTGGCCTCGAAGGCGGGGGCTTCGGTGTGGACGGCGGCGATGGCGGCCATCAGCGGGAACCGGCCCGGCTCACCGCGCCTGCTGCGCAGCGCTTTGCGGACGAGCGCGATGCCCTCGGTGATCGCGGCGCGGTCCCAGCGGGAGCGGTCCTGGTCTTGCAGGGGCACGAACGCGCCGCTCTCGTCAGTGCGGGTGCCGCGGCGGGCATCGGTGAGCAGCAGCAGGGCATACAGGCCGGCGACGTCGGGGTCGGTCGGCAGCAGCAGCCGCAGCATCCGGGTCAGGTCGAGGGCGCGTTGGATCAGGTCGGCGCGGACCAGCTCGGTGCCGGTGGGGGCGGTGTGGCCGGTGGTGTAGAGCAGGTGCAGCACGGTGAGCACGGCGTCGACCCGATCGGTCAGGTCGGTGTCGTCGGGCATCTTATAGGGGATGCGGGCCTGGGTGATCTTCTGTTTGGCGCGGGTGATCCGCGCCGCCATCGTCGTCTCCGACACCAGAAACGCCTTCGCGACGTCACCCGTGGCCAGCCCGCACAACAGCCGCAGCGTCAACGCCACCCGCGCCTGCACCGACAGGGCGGGGTGGCAGCAGGTGAAGATCAGCCGGAGCCGGTCGTCGGCGACCGGCTCCGCCGCGGTCTCGTCGGTGGCGGGAGCCGACGGTTCGTCGACGAGCAGCGGCACGGTTTTCTCGAAGGCGATGTCGCGGCGCAACTCGTCCAGGGCGCGGCGCCGCGCGGTGGTGGTCAGCCACGCGCCGGGCTTGTCCGGGATCCCGGACACCGCCCACGATTGCAGCGCCTGGGTGAACGCTTCCTGTGCGCATTCTTCGGCGAGGTCGAGGTTGCGGGTCACCCGCACGGTGGCGGCGAGCACGAACGCCCATTCGCGGCGGTGCGCGTCGGCGACGGCGGCCGCCACCGCCACCGACGCCGGTGGCGGTGGCGGTGGCGGTGGCGGTGGCGGTGGCGGTGGCGGGGTGGTCATGGTTCGTCGGTGGGCCAGACCGGGCGAACCTCGACCCCGCCGAACGGGGCGGGCACCTGCGCGGCAACGCGGACGGCCTCGTCCAGGTCTGCGGCCTCGATCACGTAGTAGCCGCCGAGCACCTCCTTGGATTCGACGAACACCCCGTCGGTGACCACCGGACGGTCCTGCTCGTCGCGGCGGATCGTGGTGGCCGTCGCGGCGGGCCGCAACCGTTTGCCGCCGCGCAGCCGGGATGCGTTGGCGGCGACGAACTCCTCGTGCCGGCGCAGCGTGCGCGCCACCACCTGCGGGCCGGCCTGGGCCATGGCGTGCTCGTCGGTGTGGATCAGCAGCAAGTACTGCGTCATCGGCGTTCCCCTTCTCGTCGCCGGGCCGTCGGCCCGCGGTGTTTGTCGTTGCCATGATCCGTCGTGCGGGCGCAGCACGGAATCGACAATCGGGGTCGAGAATCTTTTGCGCGGCGCTGTCGATTCCCGGCGACCGCGGTCCGACGGGATAAATGGAACGACCCGAACCAACCAGGGACCCGAGAGGACCGATTCCGATGACCACCACGAGCACGCGGCCCCCGGGCGAGGCCGGCAGCGACTACGACAACCTCGACGACATGCGCCTGGACACCGCCCAGTCGCGCGAGCTGGTCGGCAAGAGCGGCGAGTGCGTGTTCAACTGGACCACCCGCGACGGATACCCGATGGGCGTCGTCGTGCGCTACCTCTACCGCGACGGCGCGTTCTGGACCACCTCGGTCGAGTCCCGCACCCGCATCCGGGCGCTCCGCACCCGAACCCGGACTGCCGTCGTGATCAACCGGGACGGCCGCAGTGCCACCTTCAAGGGCCGATCGCGGCTGCATCGCCCCGGCGACCCGGACTGGGCCGCGATCACCGGCTGGTTCTTCCCCGCGTTCGCCGGCACCGACCGCCACCCGAACGACCCCACCGCCCGAGCCGTGGAACACTCCCTCGACACCCCGCATCAGGTCATCGTCGAAACCCCCGCCACGCTGGTGGTCAGCTTCGACTTCGCGAAGCTGACCGGCGCGTCCACCACCGAGCAGCGCTGACCACCGCCGATCGCCGTCACCGGTGATCGGCGCGGCCGTCGTCGTCGGGCCGGACCGGGCGGACCTCGACGATGCCGAACGGGGACGGCAGGTCCGCCGCGATGCGGGCGGCCTCGGCCTGGTCGGGGGCTTCGATCAGGTAGAACCCGCCCAGGACCTCCTTGGATTCGGTGAACGCGCCGTCGGTCACCACCAGGGCGCCGTCCTGGTCGTGGCGCACCGACCGCGCCGCCGACGACGACCGCAACCGCGCGCCCCCACGCAGCCGGTTCGCATGCGCGGTCTCGAACGTGTGGTGGCCGCGCATCACCCGCCCGTACGTGTCCGGGTCGGTGTGCTCCCAGACGTATTCGTCCTGGTGGATCAGCAACAGATACTCCGGCACGGTGTTCTCCTCCCTCGCCCTAGGTTTGCCCAACGGTCGACATTCCGATCATCCGCGATGTGCCCGTGCGGACTCGATCGTGTCATCCCGCGCGAACGGACCACGCGACCGCGGGCGGTTCGTCGACGTGGAAGGATTCGCATGTGAGCGAAGGGGCCTTTCTGATGCCCCCTCCCCGCGACGACTTCATCGCGACGATGAGCGCCGCCGAAGGAACGGCGTTTCACGCGCAAGCGAGCTGGCTTCGCGGCCTGCTCGCCGACGGCGTCCTGATCGCGGCCGGCCCGTGTCTGGGCATGGTCAACACCGGCATCGCGATCTTCGAGGTCGCCGACGAGGAACACGCGCGGCACATCGTCGCCGAGGAACCGGTCACCAGCGGCGGCCACATGCGGGGCGGCCTGCGACAGTACAGGCTCGCGGTCTGCTGCGCGGGCGCGACGAAATAGTCGAGAAGAGACCGCGGCCGACCGGCCCACCGCCCGACTACGGCGTCCAGGCAACCGGATGACGGTCCCATCCTCAGCGGTCGGGCACGCGCGCGACAGGGCTCGATCGCCGCTACCGCAGGTCGGTCGGCCGATGGCCCGCGCGCTCGTCGGGCAGGTCGTCGAGGGCCACTAGTTCGGCAGCGACGACCAGGTCGACCTCCTGAGGCGACAGGCCGCCCAGCAGATGCGTCGCCAACATCACCATCACCTCCCGCCGGCTCCTCGACGCGCGCTCGTGCTCAGCTGGTGCGGCGCAGGATCAGAATCGGGATCTCGCGGGTAGTGTCGGCCTGGTAGTCGGCCTGCATCGGCCACACCTCGACCAGGCGGCGCTGCAGCTCGATCCGCTCGGCGCCCGCGGTCACCTCGGCGCGCACATCGAACCGTCCGGCACCCACCTCCACGGTGGCGACATTGCCGGCGGCCCGCAGATTCGCATACCACGCCGGGTTCGTCGGCGAGCCGGACTTCGCCACCGCCACCACCCAGCCGTCACCGTCCGGATGCGGCACGTACGACAACGGAACCGTGTGCGCGCGAGCCGATTTCATCCCGACCGTGGTCAACACCAGCATCGGCGCACCCGCGAACACCCCGCTCAGGCGGCCGCCGGTGTCGCGGTAGTGATCGATCAACAACCGGTTGAAATCGTTCATCGCGGCCGGATCCGTCTTCGCCAGCATCGGGTCGATCATCGGCATCGCGGTCGCGATGCCGACGCTGCATCAGCATGCTGATATATCACTGGTTGACTATTGACACATCTACGTGTGACCGTGTTCACTGTGCTTATACCGCCCGAGGTCAGCACAGGCGACCACTCCAGTGAGGGTGTGGACTTTTAGGTCCGTCTCGGGATCCACGCAATCAGCGCAAGGAGGTGCTGTGAGCACCGTTATCGTTACCGGCGCAGCGTCAGGGATCGGTCGCGCGATCGCACTCGATCTAAGCCGCGACCATGATGTGGTGGCCTGCGATCTCAACGCCGCAATGCTCGATGACGCGGGTCTGACGTCCCTGCACAGAGTCGTTGCCGATGTCACCTCGCCTAGCGACGTGGAATCGGTGGTCGACCAAGCGGTGGACAGGTTCGGAGGGGTGAGCGGCCTCGTTCACTGCGCGGCCATAGAGGAGCCCTCGACACCGGCCCTTGAGTTTCCCCCGGCTCTCTTTCATCGGATTATCGACGTCAATCTCGGCGGCAGTTTTCTGATGTGTCAAGCTGCCGCAAAAGCGATGCGCAACAGCGGCACAGGGGGCTCAATTGTTTTGATCGGCAGTATTCTCTCGCAGGTCGGTTGGGGAGGAAACCTCGCCTACACCGCCAGCAAAGGAGCGGTTCTTCAGCTCGCTAGAGGGCTTGCCGTCGAACTCGCGCCATTGGCGATCCGTGTCAATGTCATCGGTCCGGGGCTTGTCGCGACTCCGATGAGTCAGCCCACCATCGATGACCCTGCACGGGCTGGTCAGCTGCTCAGTCGACTGCCTCTCGGTAGATTTGCGGAAACATCGGATGTGACTGGAGTTGCGCGATTCCTGCTCGATGAAGCAGCACGATACATCACCGGCGCATTTCTTCCAGTCGATGGCGGCTGGTTAGCACTCTGAACGACTCCATAGAAAGGATCAACTTTCATGATCAAGGTGATATGGCTGCTGAGGCGGGCCGACCACCTCACTCTCGACGAATTCCGGGACTGGTGGATAAACAATCATGCACACCTTGTTGCTTCCGAGCAGAAGTCCCAATTGCGGGGTTACAGTATCAGCGTTCGTTCCAGCGACGAAGACGCGCTCGCCGGCAGGCCGAACAGCGACACAGACTGGGATGGCATCGCCGAGCAGTGGTTTGATGATGGGGATGCGTTCAACGCCGTGTACGGCCGACCCGAAGCTCAGGTTACTCGTAGCGACACCGACGATCATGTATCGCGTTTGAGTCGCATCATCGTTACTGAGCACACCTATATTCCTATGTCGGTTACCTCGGCGTCCGAGCGGGTGCAGTCATGATGAGTCGGGCGGCCTTTAAGATCCCTGCGGCGGTGCTGTTGGCCACAGTTCTGGCTTCATGCGGGTCATCCAGCAACCCTAACTCGGGTTCCGGCGCTGCGGTCGGCGGCTTTGGCCGTTGTGACGTTGCTGCGGCTCCTACCTCGGCGCACCTGGCGGTCTCGGCTGATGACACTTTGACGCTGGCTGGGGTGCTGCCTCGGCCGATCTATTTCGAGGGAACTTCTGTCGACACTATCAATGGTGGTTACGAATACTGCCTGGTCGCTAATATTGCGCAACGCGCTGGCCTTCGGAATTTGCGACTGACGAACACATCGTTCGACGCCTTGGTCGCTGGACGAATGACCGGATACGATCTCGCTGCAGGCGAGATCTTCGCAACTCCGGAGCGCGCCCAGCACGTCAATTTTTCAGCCAGCTATTACCACTCCGCCACAGGCGTGATGGTGCGCTCCGGCACCGACCTCACCGCGGAGACATTGCGCAACGTCAAGATCGGTGTCTTCTTGGGCTCGATCCAAGACGGATGGGTTCGCAATACGCTCAAACCCAAAACCCCTGCACGGACCTATGAGTCGACCGTAGACATGTTCACAGCGCTGCAAGCCAGTCAGGTCGACGCCGTATTGGTCGACGCGGAGATCGAACTACCCGCTGCGGCATCCTCACACGGCAAGACGGGCGTTATCGCACAGATTCCGGCCCTCGGTGGTGACTACAGCCTCGTCCTTCCGATGGGTAGTTCCAACACAGAGCCGGTGAATCGAATTCTGGCGGCAATGAAGCAGGACGGAACTCTCGACCAACTGTCCCAACGATGGCTACTTCCCGCATTCGGCGGAGTCGACCCGACCGCGTTGCCGAACTGGTCTTACTGAAGGAAGAAGTCATGACCACACTCTCGTTCGCACCGCCCCGGGTCGTGCTGGCGAAGGCGGGCTCTCCGCTCGTGCTTGCCTTCTCGGCGGTAGGGCTTGCGGTACTCACCGCAGCCGGTGCCTGGCTGGCGCTGTCGGCGCCCGGCCCTCACGCTCACGGAAGCGCACGTCTCGCCCTGGCGGGAATCGCGATCTCCGGGACTGTAGCGGCGCTGGTGCCCATGGCCTTCGCAGTGCAGTCCATCCTCGATGTGCATCGAGGCCGTCGGCTGTGTCAGGGCGGCGAAGCCGTTGCCGCACGCCATCCCTTCGCGGCAGCTCGTCGGCACGCTGTCATCTCAATCGGCTGCGCTGTCGCTGTTTGGGTCACGCTGGCGGTGTACACGTTCGTCACCATCAATTCCTTCGCGGTCCAGCGCACTTTCCTGGACTGGCCGCTTCTCAAGGACAGCACAGGACAGATCCTCCAGGCGGCCGCCCTCAATGTGAAGATAGCCGTGATCGCTGAAGCATGCATCCTCGTATGGGCACTGGTTCTAGCTGTCATGAGGCTGTTGCCCGGCCCGGAGGCCCGACCCATCCGGTCCTTGGCCATTGCCTATATCGACGTGTTCCGGGCACTGCCAGCGATCGTCATCATCTACTTGGTGTGTTTCGGCCTGCCCTTGACCGGCGTGTCCGGGTTGCAAGAACTCAACGGTATGTGGGGAGCGGTGTTGGCTCTCACGCTCACTTATAGCGCCTACGTCGCCGAACTCTATCGGTCGGGCATTGAGGCCGTCCATCCCAGCCAGACGGCAGCCGCGCGGTCACTCGGACTTTCGGCGGTTCAAACCTGGTGCTATGTCGTATTGCCTCAAGCGGTCCGCCGTCTGATCCCTCCGCTTCTCGGCTACTTCGTCAGTCTTCAGAAAGACACCGCACTGGTACTCGTTGTGGGTCTGGTCGACGCGTTCGCTGCAGCAAAGATCTACTCCGCTGGTGTCTTCAACCTCAGCCCCGTCACCCTCGTAGGGCTGATGTTTCTGATCATCACAGTTCCGCAGACGCGCCTCGTCGATTACCTCCTGCGTCGCCAGGACCGACGGATGGAGGAGACCACATGACCACCACACCCCTGATCGAACTCCGCGGAGTTCATAAATGCTACGGCAGCCAGCAAGTGCTGCGCGGCATCGATCTCGCTATCCACCCCCACGAAGTAGTTTGTCTCATCGGCGCATCGGGCTCTGGGAAGTCGACGCTGTTGCGATGTGTCAATGCGCTCGAAGATATTCAGCAGGGTCAGGTAATGGTCGACGGAGACGTCGTATCAGGGCCCGGCGTCGATGTCAACGCGCTCCGCCGCTCCGTCGGAATGGTCTTTCAAAGCTACAACTTGTTCCCTCATATGACCGTTTTGCAGAATATCGCCCTGGCTCCCCGGACGGTCCTTGGAGAACGCCGCAGCGACGCGCTGGCACGTTCACATGATTTGTTGGACCAGGTCGGCCTGGCACATAAGGGACACTGTCGGCCCGACCAACTGTCCGGTGGGCAACAACAACGCGTCGCCATCGCTCGCGCGCTGGCAATGTGTCCCAAAGCACTTCTCCTCGACGAGGTGACCTCAGCGCTTGACCCCGAACTGGTCGGCGAGGTGCTGGACTTACTGCGTGCCTTGGCCGAAGACGGAATGACTATGCTCCTTGCTACACACGAGATGTCGTTTGCCCGCGACGTCGCGACCAAGGTGTGCTTCCTGCATCAGGGAGTCGTCCTTGAGCAAGGAACACCCGAAAAGATCTTTGAACATCCCGACCACGAGCGAACCCGGGCATTCCTGCGCCGTGTACTGCCGACCGGTGCTCAGCCTAGCGACACCGACCAGCAAGTCTCAGCACGGCCAGCGCCTTTCGGGTCAGAGGTTCACGCATGAGCGCCACCGCATCTGAATCGCTCCCGCCGGTCTTGCGCGGCGCCGTTGCAGATATTCCATGGGACGACACCACCGAGGTCATCGTGGTCGGTAGCGGCGCTGCGGGCTGGTCGGCGGCCATCGCCGCCCAGGTGTCAGGCGCACAGGCGCTCGTCGTGGAGAAGGCCGGTCATGTCGGTGGCACAACGGCGCAGGCTGGCGGGGCGTGGGCGGGGTCGCGGGCCAGCACATGGTTGTGGATATGTAACAACCACCTTATGCAGGCGCAGGGCATCGACGACTCGCGCGAAAGAGCGCTGCGCTATATGGCCCGCCTCGCCGAACCACTCAGCTACCGGCCGGAAGCCGAGAATCTTGGGCTGCGCATGCATCAATTCGAGACGCTTGAGGCGTTTTACGACCACGGTTCGCGCGTTGTGCGCACACTCCACGAACTCGGCGTGCTCGACTTCCTCATCGTTCCCGAAGTGCTGGACTATTACAGCGACCTTCCTGAGAACACCGCGCCTCACGGACGCACCCTAGGCTTTCGAGTCGGCTCCGACCATGAAGGAATCGGCGCCGAACTGATCGATGCACTGCAGCATGCGGCCGATGCGCACGGAGTGCGGCTGCGGCTTCAGAGTCCGGTGCGAGCAGTCGTCGTGGATCCGGACAGCGGCCGGGTGAATGGGGTTGTATCCGGCAATCGGGCCGGAGATATGCAGTTTATTCGCGCGTTGCGGGGTGTGGTGTTCGCCACCGGCGGCTTCGCGAGCAGCTCCAAGAGGCGGCGCACGTTCCTTCGAGGACCGATTCTGGCCGGCCTCTCCGCCCGCGGGAACACAGGAGATTTCCTCGACATCGCTTCCGAACTCGGCGCGGTCATCGACAACATGAACGAGGCGTGGCTGACCCCCATTGTGCTGGATCACGTACCCGATCCCCCCAGCGGGGCGTTTCGGCTGCCTGGTGACAGCATGCTCGTTGTCAACACTGCCGGGCAGCGCGTCGTAAACGAGAAGGCGACCTACAACGAATTTACGCGCGCATTCTTTCATTGGGATCCATCCACTGCCAGCTACCCGAACCTGCCGCTGATCATGATCTACGACCAGTGGGTAGCCGAGCACTGTCGTCAGCTACCCGGCGACGCGCCGGTCACCGACGGCGGCGGCAATCCCATCCCGGTCCAAGGCCGCAACGACACGCATGAGTTGTGTGCGGAGACGCTCGCGGAACTGTCCCACCTGATCGGCCGTCACCTCGAGAAATATCGGCACTTGATGCCGACTGCCACACTCGCTCCGGGCTTCGCCGCATCGCTCCGATCCTCGATCGAGCGATTCAACCGCCAAGCCACCACCGGTCATGATCCCGATTTTGCACGAGGAGCTACATCGGTCCAACGGATCCGCAGCGGACCGTGCCACGACCCTGCCAGTCCCAACCCCACTATGTATCCGCTCAGCGATCGTGGGCCTTACTATGCGGTCCTGCTCGGGCCTGGAGCCCTCGACACCAAGGGCGGTCCTGCGATAGATGCCGACGGACGAATCCGCGCCAGGCGTGGAGGAGTCATTCCGGGACTCTACGGCGCCGGGAACTGCGTTGCTTCGCCAGCCGGACAAGGGTATTGGGGCGGGGGCGCCACGCTTGGGCTCGCGGTGACCTTTGGCTACCTCGCCGGCGAGCACGCTGCCAGGGAGCAACGGTGACGTCGGCGACCCAACTTCTCCGCAGCCACTGGTCGCTGACCAGTCAGGTCATTCTGGTCACCGGTGCCGCCTCGGGCATCGGCGCCGCGTGCGCCGAACTCGCAGCTGGGCTGGGCGCAACCGTCATGGCCGTCGACCGGGATCACCCAACGGCGCGACACGATTTCGATTGGCACACAGTTGATTTGACGCAGCCAATGGCCGGTCAAACGGTTGTTTCGTCATGTCTGGATCGTCACGGCTGCATCAACGGCCTGGTCAACGCGGCGGGCGTCCTTACTGTCGAGCCGTGGGACCAGGCAAGCTTGGGCACCCTTGACGAACACTACGCCATCAACTGTCGCGCGCCTTTCGCGTTGATGATGGCCGCCGCCCCCCATCTCGGGCAAGGCGACAGCATCGTCAACATCGCCTCCATCACCGCTCAGGTGCCGCGCCCGGACCTGGCAGCGTATGCCTCAAGCAAATCTGCTCTGGTTTCACTCACCAATTCCGCCGCCGCACACCTTGCGCCCCGCGGAATACGCGTTAACGCTGTGCTGCCCGGTACCGTCGACACGCCTATGGCCCAGCGAGCGGCAGCCGCGCGCTCGCTGAATCATCTCGCCGAGCCGGGCGGCCACGCCGCCGGCACTCCGATCTCCGTCCCGCTGGGCCGAAACGCCAAACCAAGCGAGGTCGCAACGGTTGTTTGCTTCCTTTTGTCGAACGCTGCGTCGTACATCACTGGTGAGGCGATTCGCGTCACCGGGGGAGCGAACAACTGAGAGACCGGACCCATGCAATCCGTCACCTCAATCAAATGATCCACGAAAGGAAGAACCAATGCCGCGCATTACACCCTCTGAGCACGGCTCTACCGGGTTCGAAAAGCTTCTCGGTCATAATCCGGATATACTTCGGTCATGGAATCATGTAGAGAAGACTATCGCCGAAAACGGGCATCTCAGCCGCGACCTCAAGGAACAGGTGCGGAGGGTCCTGGCATTTGGAAACGGCTGCCAGTACTGTCAGGCGTGGGGGCATGCAGCTGATACGCACCCGGACCCGAAGGAGTCCTTAGCGGTCGGATTTGCCGAAATGATGTTGCAGGGACCGCAGCTAATCACCGATCAGCAATTCGAAGTCCTCAAAGAGGAATTCGATGACGCCGAGATCAGCGAACTCCTTGCGTGGATTACGTTCATTACCGCCAGTCAAACCATCGGGGCCGTCTTGCAACTCAGGCCCGATCCCACCCTGCCGGACATCCATTGAACGCGGCGGTGAAGCAGACGCCCTTTCCCATTGACATGGCCACGAACTCGGAAATTTCGACTACTTCCCTTGAGAGCCTGCTGATCATCGGCGGCGGTTCCGCTGGCTACAGCGCGGCTATCTATGCCGGGCGGGCCGGACTTGCACCGGTTCTCTTCGAAGGCGATCAGCCTGGCGGCGCCCTGGCAACGACGACTGAAGTCGAGAACTTCCCAGGTATTCCGTCGAATACACTCGGACCGGACTTAATGTCCGAAATGCGTCGGCAAGTGATACGGTTCGGAACTCACGTGGTATCTGAAGCTGTCACCTCTGCCGAACTTGACGGGCCGATAAAAACCATCTGCACCGCCAATTCAACTCATCGCGGGATGGCGGTGATCATCGCCACAGGCTCGGCGCATCGCCGCTTGCACTTGGCGGCAGAGTCCGAGCTCACCGGTCGAGGTGTCTCTTATTGCGCCACCTGCGACGGCTACTTCTTCCGCAACCGCCCCGTCGCTGTCGTCGGTGGTGGCGACAGCGCAATCGAAGAAGCCCTGTTTCTTACTAGATTCGCATCGCATGTGACCGTAGTCCATCGGCGTAACACATTCCGTGCCAGCCGTATCCTCATGGATCTGGCACGGAGCCATCCCAAGATAACGTGGGTGACCAGCAGTGAGGTAGCAGAGATCTTAGGTGCCGACCGGGTGACCGGGCTTAGGCTGCGAAACTCTGACACTCTCGATGAGCAAATCCTTGCGGTCGATGCGGTTTTCGTTGCAATCGGCCACTACCCGCGCAGTGAGCTGTTCCGCGGCCAAATCTCAACTGACCCTAAGGGATACATTGTCGCCACACGAGAGACGCACACCAGCGTCGTTGGAGTCTTCGTGGCCGGTGACGTAGCCGACCCCCATTACAGGCAAGCAATTACAGCGGCTGGCTCAGGATGTCAAGCCGCCTTGGATGCGCAGCGGTACCTTGCCGGCCTGCGCGACACAAACGAGATCATCACAGTCCGGTGTCAAAAATAGAAGGGAGCTTGACGTGACTGCTGTCACGAATGCCATAACCGGTACCATGTTTCGTTCAACAGTGCTCGAATCACGGATGCCCGTGCTAGTCGATTTTTGGGCGCCGTGGTGCGGGCCGTGCCGTCTTCTGGCGCCGGCGCTCGAGGACATAGCTCGACAATTCTGCGGCACACTCGTTGTCGGAGCAGTCAATTTGGAGAATGAAACAGAACTCGGCCATAAGTATGAAGTCATGTCTACCCCGACAGTTGTGTTGTTCTATCGTGGAAAGGTGGCCTTTCGTCTTACTGGAACGGAAGCCACCCGCTCTAGCATTCTTTCGAGCTTGGAAGTACACCTGCGTACGATAAAGTGCGACTTGCAGGCGGAGTAGTGGTTTACCAACCGTGCGCGTATAACCCCCGGTTGCGTCGGTGTGGTAGTAGAGTCGCGACGCCGTTGCTGTAGATCTCCACCGAAATAGGACCGATCGGCGAATCAGTTTCGTGCGCCGGTGCCTCACCACTATTTTTGATCTGCCTCAACCAAAAATCGTGGCCTGAACTCGTTGGCGTCTCGCTCCTGCCCGGAGTATCCGACGAAATTGGGATGTTTTGAAAACGGATCCCGACAGCATTAAAATGGTCACGCATGCAGCGGAAGTTATCTAGCTGTTTCGGGTCATGACATAGATTTCGTGTCGCGGGGTGTGAGATGAGGGGCGGGTCTTTCGACGGCAGGATGTGAAGCCCCAACTTACACATTCGCTCGACCCGAAAGACCCGCTATACCCCACGGTAATGCCGCGTTGCCTGTGGTGCTGGCGCTAAGACCGTGTCACGTCGTTGTAATTGTTTGCGTCGTGTCGGAACCGGTTGTGCCGCATGATGTTCGAATCGTGACCGATGAGTTGTCGAAAAGTCTTGTGCCGGATGAGCTGTGGGCTGCCGCTGGCCGCCGTGGCGGCACCGCACCCACCGATGAGCGCGCGGTGTTCACCGCGGTGGTGTTCGTGCTGACCGGCGGCTGCGCGTGGCGCATGCTGCCACCGTCGTTCGGAGTCACTGTGCCGTCGGCGCATCGCCGGTTCACGGTATGGACCGCGGCTGGCCTTTGGCGGCGGCTACGTCGTGCCGTCCTCGACGAGCTGGGCAGCACAGGCTTGATCGACTGGTCACGCGCGGTCTGCGACGGAGCGTCGGTGCGGGCCAAAAAAGACATCTTAGGGGCTTGAATGTCAAGCAGCAGTGGCTTTCTCGGTGTGGGGAGACCATGCGGCGGTCTCGTCGTAGGCCGTTCGGTTCTTGAGGCAGCCGTGGAGGATGCCGACAAGGCGGTTGGCGAGCTGGCGAAGCGCGGGCTGGTGTTCGAGGCCGCGGTCGCGGTGTTTGTCGTAGCAGGCACGTGCACCCGGCGAGACGGTCAGGGCGCTGAACGCCTGACGCAGGAGGGCATCGATGAGCCGGTCGTTGTGCACGAACCGGGCCGCGACGATCCTCTTCTTACCCGAGGCGCGGGTGATCGGGCTGGTGCCGGTGTAGTTCTTGCGAGCTTTCGCCGAGGCATAGCGATCGTGGGCGTCTCCGAACTCGGCGAGCACTCGGGCACCGAGGACCACTCCCATCCCTGGTTGGGACAGCACGATCTCAGCGTCCGGGTGCCGGCCAAAATGTGCTTCCACCTGTCCGGCCGCGATGGTGATCTGTTCACGCAGAGTGATCAGCACACCGACCGACGCCTGTGTGGTGGCCGCATACGCGGTGTCGATCACCACCTCTCGGCGCAGGTGTTCGCTGCGCAACACCGCCTGGATCCGGGCGGCTTTGGCATCGACATCGCGGCGGCGGGCACGGGTGAGCGCGGCACGGATCTGGTTGAGCGACAACCGTGCCGCCGACACCGGATCCGGTGCCTTACCGAGCAGTTCCGGGGTGTCGGACGCGGTGAGATCGTCGAAGGCTTCCGGCGCGGCGGGAAATATTCGCGCAGCGCGTGCCGCAGCCGTTGAACATGGCGGGTGCGTTCCCAGATCAGCGTCTTATGCGCTCGCGCAACCACTTTCAACGCTTCAACCTGCGCGCTGTCGGCAGCGACCCGGGCGCAACTGGTGGGAATCGGTGCGCACCATATCGGCCAACACATGCGCATCGGCCGGGTCGCTCTTGGCCCCGGAGACTGCACGCCGCTGCCGATAGCGGGCCGCCTGCAACGGATTGACCGCGAACACCGAATACCCGACGGCGATCAGCGCCGCCACCCACGGTCCACGGTCGGTCTCGATCCCGACCACGACATCAGCTGCGGGGGGGGTATCGGCGCCCGAATGCTTGGCTACCAGCGCGTGAAACCGTGCGATCCCGTAGACCCCTTCGGGGCTCGGGCCAACCGTTTCCCTGCCGGGTTCATCAACTCGACGTCGTGGTGGTCTTCGGCCCAGTCGTCTCCGACGAAAAGCACTAATTCTCCTGTCCCTCAACCAATGTCGTGACACAAGTAGCGTTCGGGAGAACTCTCGGCGCCCTAATGAAACAGTGCTCACGCCGCGGCGGCGGGCACGGCATCCCATCAGCGATCCATCCTCCCGGTCGACTGGCGGGGGCACGATCTTTTTTCAGGACTCGAGGTCCTAGGGGACCAAACAGTGCTCACCCACCAGCCGCTACCGGCAGCGAGTCTGCCCGATCGGACTGGCCCGCTACATCTCATTAGGGGGATCCATGACCGGCACGAACCCGGTCGACCGAGGCAAGACCGGCTCGAAGATCCACGTGCTGTCCGATCGTGTGGGACTCCTACTGTCGTTGGCCGTGTCCGCGGCGAACACCAACGACGCCGACGCTCTCAAACCGTTGGTCAGAGCCATCCCCGCCATCAAGTCCCGACGCGGGCCGCGCCGCCGCAAACCCGCAAAGCTGCACGCGGACAAAGCCTACGATGCCCTTGCGGGCGATACGGGCGTCGATGCCCCGGTCACCGCCCCATCGGCGCAGCTCGGTGTGGTCGTAGGCCTTGTCGGCGTGCAGCTTTGCCGGTCGGCGTCGGCGTGGCCCGCGTCGCGACCGCACTGTCGCGATCGCCCGCACGAGCGGGCGCAGCGCTTGCGCGTCGTTGGTATTGGCTGCCGAAATACCCACGGCCAGAGGCAGTCCTACGTGGTCGGACAGCACCTGGATCTTCGAACCGGACTTGCCTCGATCGACCGGGCTCGGGCCGGTCATATCGCCCCGTTCTGAATTGGCCTGTCAGCCGCCGGGGACAAGCTCGGTGGAGGCTCGTCGGCTGTGGATGAGGAACTCACGCATCGCGGGGTTGCGTGTGCTCTTCGAGACCTGGGCGAGCAGGGCAGGTGTTTCGATGTCGTCGATCGTGGGGGCGGTGAGTCGGCCGCGGTAGCGGGCTGCCATCGAATCACTGAAGATGGCGACTGCGAGTCCACGTGTGGCGAGGTCCGCGGTAGCACCCACGGCGACGGCCTGGAGCGCGATCACGACGGGTTTGAGGTTCTGCGCGGCGCAGGCATGGTTGACTACCGTGCGCAGTCCGGTGCCGGGGCGGCATGCACAAGTGGGCGCTCAGGTCGTGCAGGGTCACCCTGGTTGTTTCGCGAGGGGCGTTCGGCTGGGACTGCCGTGACGAGTCGTTCGCTGATGATCGTCAGCTCGTGCAGTTGTTCCGGCGTGGTGGTGGCAGTTCCGACGAGAGCCAGGTCGAGGATGCCGGAGCGCACTGCGTCGATGAGCCGTTCGGAGTCGGTCACCGCGCCAACCGCTTCCGCGGCGGCGAGTGCGGTACGGGCGTATTCGAGGGCTGCCTTTCCCGCGCGGCGGTGAGCGTGGAGGCTCGCGTCGACCGGTCGAACAGCTTGGCCCCGAGTTCGCTTTCCAGCTGGGGGATCTGGGCGCTGACGCCAGATTGACTGATGTGCGCTTACTCGGCCGCACGGGTGAAGTTCTGCTTCTCGGCGACCGCGACGAAGTATTCCAGCTGCCTCAGTTCCATGACTGAAAATTCTGACGTCCATCAGATCCATCTCTTGGACTTCTTGTCAACGGGCGGCCATGCTGCGAAAGACCGAAGTTCAAAACTGTAGAACTCATGTCGGAGGACGAAAACTATGCACCCTCAAGACATCACGCGCTTGTTGTCGAACGATCGAATGGCCGGTGATGCGGCCCGGGGTCGTCGCGCTGTACGAAGAGGACGCAGTTGTGGCCTACCACCTTGGAGGCCGGACGGTCGGCCGGGAGGCGATTGGTGCGCTGCCCATCATCGACTTCGGCACGTCTACCGGGCTGCAGAGGGTCAGCCGAGTGACAGACTCTGCCCGCGCGCTGATTCTGCCGCGACAGATGTCGACGTGCGCCAACTTGGTGCTACTGGCCGGCCAGAAGCGGGCAGGGGCTCAGGGGCGAGCGGCCGCGACCAGTTCGTCGGTCGTTACCACTCGGGCGAAGCCCCCGCCATGCAGCGTGACGGCACTTGCCCGGCTCAGTTCGTCGGCCGTCAGGCGCCAGCCGTTCGGGCCGGTCAGGTCGAAGGTGTGGGTGGCGTCGAGGGCGACGAGCACGTCGTAGCTGAGGTTGCCGCCCATGCGGGCGGTGGTCTCCACGCACATGTTGGTCTGGATGCCGGTTAGTACGACCTGGGTGATGTCTGCCGCCTTGAACCAGTCGTCAAGGTCGGGGGCGCCGTAGAACGCCGAGTTCACGGACTTGGTGACGAGCAGCTCCGGCCCGTCACCCTTTCCGCGCCTCTGCTCGACGTACTCTTTGAAGTCGTTGCCCTCGTACCCGGGCCGCAGCGGCGAGCCGGGCTCGTTGGAGTCATGCCGTACGAAGACGACAGGCCGCCCTGTGTCCTGCCAGGCCGCGATCAGGGAGGCGATGTTCTCCTCGGCGGCCGGGTTGTTGCGCGGGCCCCAGAACTCCGACTCGTCGAAGCCCTTCTGCACGTCCACCACTACTAATGCCGCGTTCTGTGTGATCTCCATGCCCACGATCCTGCCGCCCCGCCGGTCTGGTTCACAGGAGGCAGAAAGACTGTGATCGATGCTTTACTGCCAGGATGACTCGACCGGCACCGGCCCACCGCATCGCCATGCTCGCCTTCCCCGGTATCCGGGCCTTCGACGTCTCGGTGATCACCGAGGTGTGGGGCGTGGACCGCACCGACCGGGGGGTGCCCGCGTTCGAGTTGCACCGGGTGGCTGCGAGCCCCGAACCGGTACTGATGCGTGGCGGGCTCGTGCTCACCCCGGACCGCACCCTCGCCTGGCTACCCCGCGCCGAGCTGATCCTGGTGCCGGGCCTGGACGACTATGTCACCCCAGCGCCCGAGCCCGTCCACGCTGCGCTGCGCCGCGCCCACGTCCAGGGCACCACCATCGCCGCGCTGTGCGGCGGAGCGTTTACGCTTGCCCAAGCGGGCCTGCTGGACGGCCGCCGGGCGCTGACCCACTGGGCATTGGCCGATCTGCTGCGGGACCGGCACCCGCGAGTGCGGGTCGAGCCGGACGCCCTGTTCATACAGGACTGTAATCTGTGGACCTCTGCCGGCACTGCCGCCGGCATCGACCTGTGTCTGCACCTGGTGCGGGCCGCACACGGCGCGGAGGTGGCCGCGACGGTTGCCCGGTCCATGGTCACTGCGCCATTCCGGACCGGCACCCAGGCCCAGTTCATCGAGCATCCGACCCCGCACGTCGATCGCGACACGGACGCGCTGGCCGAGGTGCGTGACTTTGCCCTGACACATCTCGACGAGCCGCTCACCGTGTCCGCGCTCGCCGCACGTGCCGGGATGTCGCCCCGCTCCTTCGCCCGGCACTTCGCGGCGGCCACCGGGACCACCCCGATGCGCTGGCTTCTGGACCACCGCATCGCGACGGCCCAGAAGCTCCTCGAACGTACCGACCTGCCCATGCCGGAGATCGCCCGCCGGTCCGGTTTCGGCAGCGAGGTCACCATGCGCCAGCACTTCGCATCCCGCCTGGCGACCAGCCCGCGCACCTACCGGGCGTCGTTCGCTGCACCGGACAGGCCCTGCACATAGCGGTGCAACGAAGTCTTCGGAATGCCAGTGGTGACTGTCGATGCGCCGATCTGATCGAGATAGGCGACGAACCGCGACAGCAGCCGATGGTATTCGGCCAGGTCATGACCCAGCCGGTTGCGCAGCCGCAGGTAATCGGTAGCGGCGTCGGACAGTCTGCTCATCGCGGCGCTCCCGGCCACTCGGCAGCGATGTCGAGCAGGGTGGAGATGTCGGTCTTGGCATAAATCGCGGTCGTGGCCAGATCGCGGTGACGCAGAACCTGGCTGATATCGACGAGAGGAACTCCGCGCGCAGCATTTCGGTGGCCAGCGAATGACGAAAACGGTGGGCACCGAAGCAGGGCAGGCCCGCCGGTCGCAGGCTCGGCGGGTCACGTCGCTGACCAGGTCCGCGCGGATGCCCCGCAGCGGTGCCTTGCAGGTCACGAACACCGGCCGCAGCGACTTCGCCGGCCGGGCCGTGGTGAGGTAGGTGCTCAACGCTTCCCCGACATCGACTGGCATCGGCACGGCGTCCTCTTGGGAGGCTTTGCCGCGCGGCCACCCCGCCTGACCGAGGCCCGGGGCGGCCTACCGATCGGTTCGAGTGGGTCGCCGCCGGAAGGGTGATTCGGTGAGGTCGGTTCCGGGGGGAGATTCCCGACGAGCAGCATGAGTTCGGTGTCGAGCGGGTGTGCGCGATCGATGTGGCCAAGGCGGGTACAGGCGGGGTGATGATGAGCCCGCATGATCGGAATCCACGCTCACCGTCGAGACGATCCGGCCAGCGGCATCGGCCAAAGGCTTGTTCCACGTCGGCGGGCGGCCCGCCTTATGGCATTCAAGGTCTACACCAACGACACACAAGATGGTCGTGTCCTGGAGTTCGGCGACGACGCCATGTTCGGGTTCCAAGGAGATGTTCTCATGGTCGAAAGCAGCAGTCCGGCGTAGGTGGCCCAGCGGTGGGCGCGGTAGCCCGAAGTTCACCAGCTGACCCGCGGGTATCTCCCGAGCCGGGAGCGGTTGTCGCGATCTGCGAGTCGACCTCGGTGTATTCCGGCGGGCTGTGTCCTGTGACAGCGGGTTACCGGACGGTATAGTCGTGAAGTGTTGCACCTTGCGCCGATCGCCGCGCACACCGCGACGGTGGACTGGCTGACCACCGTCCTGGCCGAGGACGCGCTCGGCGGGCCGGCCGCACTGCGCCGCACCCGGGTGCAGGCGGGCACGGGGACCGTGGTGAAACTGGTCAACCTCCCCCTCGCCTGGTCCGCGCACGGCCTCGATCGGGTGCTCGACACCGTGCGTGCCACCCCGCCCGCGCTCGCCGAGCTGCTCACCCAGGGCACCCACGTCGGCGATGTCGCCGTCAAAACCCTCACCGCGTCCCGCGACGCCGCCCTGGCCACGGCCGAGCAGGTCGCCCGCCGCGAGGGCGCCGACACCGCCGCTGATGCCCTGCGTTCGATCCGCACCGCCACCGGCGTCGGCGAACCCGCCCCGCTGCCGATCGGCGACTACGACGAGTTGAACGTCGCCCACGCCGTCGCCGCGGTCAAGGAACTGACCGAACCCACCGACATCCGAACGATCCTCGCCCACGAGGAAGCCAACAAGAACCGCCACGGCGTCGTCTCCGCCGCCCAGACCCGACTCGCGGCGATCGCCCACGACCTCGCCGGACTCAGCTGAGGTCTGCGCTGCCGCCCAACTCCCGCGCGAGCAGGCCGACCTCCACATTCAAGATTCTGAAGGCCGGGACATCGATCTGCGGCTCGTCGTCCGGAGGCGGTGGGTGGCTTCGCTCACCGGTATTCATCTGCCTTCGGGCAGAGCCGATAGACCGGGACACGACCCGCTGCTGGTGTGCCAGCCCGGCAGCCCGATATTTCAATGGTCGCAAACCCTTCGGGCTGGTCAGCGGCTCTGCAGTTTGTCGGGCCTGCGCACGGATCTGGTGCAGTTGCAGTTCCTGCTGGCTCGCGCTGCCTTGGGCGCGGGTGGCCTGGTCCTCGGCCTGCTGGGCAGCTCGGGTGGCCTGGTCAGCCTGATCCTGCAGTTTTCCTCGTCACCGTCCCGGCAAGGCAGCCGTGGACGGCGTGCTCGTGGTGGCATCGGGTATAGCCCAGGCATGCGGACACTGGTCACCACGAGCTACCACCGTGGTTGTGCCCCCAACTGGTCGTCGTCTGGGGCGCTGGCGCGGTGACGGTCTCGAACACACTGGTCTACCAGGTGCGCATTTCCGCGCCCGGGGACTTTCATCGAGTGTGGTGGCACATCCGCAACATTGGTTCGCCCGCGCAGGTCGCCGGTGCGTTCACCGAGTTGGCCGCCCGGTTGGCGCGAGATCTCGATCCACTGACGCGGTCGTGGTGTTGGTTCGACTGCCAGGTGCACCGCGGCGGCGACTGCATGCTCGAACAGGTCGCCGGGCCCGTCCACGCCCTCGACATCGCTCCCGAGCTGTGTGATCTCGCACGCCGTCTCACCGAATGGTGTGCGCGCACCGACGCGTCGCCTCACCAGCCTCACGAGCTTTGAGAGCCAATGCCTGTGGGTACCGGATTGGTCATCAGAGTCCCTCGCCCGCCGAGCACCTGCTGTGCGATCTCACGACTCGCTACGGGCGGGGCAGGCACTGTTCGCGGTCGGTGAACCGACTGCGCCGACACCGCCGCAGCCGTCGAGGAGTGCACACTGCGCCCACGCACCACGGGCAACCGGCATCGGGCTCGATAGACCGGACTCCGCCACCCTCGGCACGGACATATCGTCGACGACCAGGTCGTTTGCCGGATCACGCCGGGCGTGTCACCACACGGCTCGGCTGTTGGGCTGCGAACATGAGTGCCCATGCCCCTGGCGAAGAAGACTGCACGCTGGCGCGTCTGGCAATCCTCGCGCAACGCCCGCCCGAGCCCGCAAGCCAAGTTCGGCACAGCGCTGCAAGCCGAGATCTGGCATCGTCGCTACCCACCGGTCAGCGTCGCCCAGGCCTTGTGCACCGCCTGTGGTCACCCGATCTCCGCAGCGGACATGCGGGTGTTCGCCGGGCTGGACATTCTGTTGCGCGCCCGCGGCTGGCGCTTTATTCGGGAATGCTCCGGCCCGCAACGACTCACCTTCAGCTACCCACCCTCCGAAGTCGGACTCGACTGCCGACAACAGGGTCTGGAACCGGTCACCACGGTCGTGGTCGTCGTGGACCGCTCCCAACCGAGCGACACCGTCTCCGGTTGCCAGGTCGAAATCCTGCTCGTCGGCGCGCCGCATGGGCACGCCCACCTCACCAACCTGGCTGGCCTCACCACCCATCTCGCCGTCATCGAACCCCGTCGACCCACCGACCCGACCCCGGTGCCGTTCCTCCCGATCGGCCGCGCCCACCACGGCCAACGCGTGGACCGGACCGCACCGGTGATACACGGCGATATCCACAGCCGCAGGCACACGACCGAAACCGACGACAGCACCACCACCAGCGACGAGGAACTGGTCGACGAGCGCACCGACCTACACGATCGTCTGCCCTTCCTCGACTGCACGGCCTGCCACGCCGAGGGTGTGTTGGTCCGGATCGCCGAGCTCACCAACGGCGGCGAGTTGTGGCGCTGCAGCGACTGCGGCGACGAAGAACTCATCGACTGACCCCCACCGAACTCGACGCTGCCCGAGCACATCTCAGCCCCGGCGATCTGGAAGCGGCCGGTGCCCGGATCACCCGTGTCCTAGATCTACCGGTGGGACTGCGCACGACACCGATCGTCGAACGAGTGGTGACGGCAGCCGATCAGATGTCGGCGATGTCGGCTACCACACGCACCGCCCGCGAACTTCCCGACCGGATTAACCTGTGCACCACCTACACGGCCCAAGCCAGCAGCAACGAGTGAGGTTGCCCCCATCCAGGTCGCCGTCTTCGGGCCCCGCAACTGCACCGACACCGACACGGCGAACGCCCGCACGGTGGGCACGCTCCTCACCGAAGCGGTCGCGCCCGTGCTGTGTGGCGGCGGACGCGGCGTCATGGCCGTAGTCGCCGAAGGAGCCTCCGCTGCAGGCGGACTCGTCATCGGCGTCCGCCCCGACACCGACCCCGCCGGGACCTGCGACGGGCTATCCGCAGTCCCATACACGAATATGGGCGAGGCAAGCGTCGCGTGGATGTCGTTCGCCATCACCTTCGTGCCCGGAGCCGACGGACAGCCCGACTACCTGCTCGCCGTGGGCGCCGATGTCACCGAACTGCACGAGCGGCACGAGGAACTACACCGCCAGGCCCGACACGACCCCCTCACCGGCCTGCACAACCGCCGCCTGCTCCTGGAGAAGGTCGACGAGCTGATCGCCAACGCCCACCCCCACGATGGGGCCGGGTTCTGTTTCGCCGACCTGGACCATTTCAAAACGATCAACGACCGCTACGGCCACAACATCGGCGACAAGGCCCTCGCCGCGGTCGCGGTCCGACTATTCAACAGCGTGCGCGAGCACGGCTGCCTGATCGCCCGCATCGGCGGTGACGAGTTCATCGCTCACAGCCAGCACCGCTTGCGTCACCATCGTCGCGGACCGGTTGCCGTCGGCACTGGCCGACCCCATCACCATCGACAACCACGCCCTGCCGATATCGGCCAGCATCGGCGCCATCGTGACACCCATCCTCGGCGCCGCCAGCCTCTCCTACGCCAAAACCAACGGCAAAGGACACTGGGTCCTACACACCCTCGACGGCGCCCGCCTAACACTCGTCCGCCGGTTGCCATCCCCCGGATCGGCTGCCCCGAACCCGCGCTAGGGAACTGGTCCCACCCCTCCCCGCATCCGCTGGTGGCGTTTTCCCGCTGCTGGGTAGTCCCCGAGCGATTGAGTACCATCCGGTCGGTTCTCGGTTTGCGCTACTGCCCAACTGGGAGCCACGCGGGGTCGGAGCCGAGCCTCGTGCGCGCGTCCGGGGAAGCGCGATCGCGGCTCGGCTCCGTTGGATCCGGTGTGAGACGTATTGCCGGTTGCCGGCCCTATGGACCGGAAGGAGCTGGTAGATGTCTCGGACACGTTGCGCTGGCGCGTGTAAATCCGTGCCCGCCAATGGTTCGGAGTCATTCGTGGGTCAGCGGAAGGTCGCCAGAAGGGCGGTGGAAGGAGCACCGGGATCGTGCATTCTGGAATGTGCATCCGGCGCCGCGGAATGTGTCCCTTCGCAGAGTGCGGTGCACCGGTTCCGGCGCGGGTCGCCCAATCCGCGTCGGGCTGGCGATCCGGTGTCCGTGTGCGGCGCCGGGTGCATCCGACTGCACTCGCCACTGGCTTCAGTAGGGGGCAAAGCTCATTCAGATCGAGTTGGTGCAGGTCCGGGGGCGGGGGGTGCTCGCCTCGGCAGCGAGCGGGGCGGTCTGCTTATGCGGCCGTGGTCGTGCAGCCGGGCCGGGAAGGCTATGGCTGGTGGATTGGTTGACCACTGTGTTGGGCGAGGACGCCCTCGGCGGGCCGGCCGCGTTGGGTCGCACTCGGCTGCAGGCGGCCACCGGGACGGCAGTGACGCTGGCCAACCTTCCCGTCACCTGGTCCGGCCGCGGCCTCTGTGTCGCGACATCTCACCCGGTTGCACCAAGAGGTGTCGGCTCGTGGGCGAACGGGCGTGGTGGCCGCTGTAGATCAGCGGATGTAGTCGATGCGGACTTTGGTGACCGGGTTGTCGGTGTGGTTCGATTACTGCTTTTTCATGCGGTCGAGAGTGGTTGTCGTGGTCGGATCCGCCATGGCAGCTGGTGTGGTGGTGCTGCGTTGAGTGCCGCGTTGGCGTGACGTTGGCCGAGTTCTATTGATGCTTCGATGAATTCGGGGTCGAAGTACAGGTAGCTGAACAGGTCGCCGCGGCGTGGGCCGTCGCCGCCCAGCACGCGGCCCAGTATCTGTAGCTCTGCGTGACGCAGCGTCGAGACGATGCCGCTGCGTCGGTGGCGTTGATTGGCGAATACCTCTTCGGCGAGGTTGCCCAGGGTCGCTCGTGTGGGTGGAGTGATCGCAAGGAAGGGGATGACCTTTCGTGGCCGCCCGGTCATGGTGGTGGCGGGTTCGGTCGCCTCGGCCAGCGTGTTGATTTTGGCGAGCGTGCGCAGGTCCTCGATCATCCGGTCGACCAGCGCAGCGTCCATCAGCCGCACGGTGACGTCGTCGATGTCGGGTGGCTGGTTGTTCGTGGGTGCCGGTGGCGTGTCGTCGATGACGGGGTGGGTCGCCACGACGGCGATCGCGTCGGTGCCCAGCGCGATGGCGGGTTTGAGTGGTGCGTTGAGTCGTATTCCGCCGTCGGAATACCAGCCGGCCCACTGTGGTGGGTCGCTGATGTGCTCGGGTGGGAACACGATCGGGATCGCCGCCGAGGCGAGCACATGCTCGGCCGTGATCTCGGCGGCCACGTAATCGATCGGCCGTTCATCATCGGGCGGCGGCAGCGGTGCTGTGTCGGCGCGGTCGACGAACACCACGGTGCGGTTGTCGGCGCCGGAGGTCGCGACCACTGCCAGCGCGGCACGCCGCTCGGCGATATTGGTCCGCAGCTGATCCCAGTCGATGACGGTTCGGGCGGTGCGACGCAGGGGAGAGGTGTCGAGCAGATGGGTCAGCTGCACTCCCGGTATGCGCAGCAGTTGACCGGCGGCGTGGCCGGCCAGGCGAGGAAATCCGATGGTCGGGGACCGGAACACGTCGCAGACGGTGATCTCACGCCACACCTGCAACGCCTGCTGCGTCTGTTCGGCCGGCGGCAGGTGCGACAGGGCGGCGAAGATCGTCGCGTTGATGGCCCCGGCGCTGGTGCCGACGAACCGCACCGTTTCCGCGCCCGCGCTGTGCAGGCGCGGCACCAGCACCGAGAGCACGCCCGCCTCGTAGCCGCCGCGGGCTCCCGCGCCCGCCACGACGACACTCACTCGGCGGGGCGGGGTGCCAGACCAGTTGGTCATCAGTGACCTTCCTTCGTTGGGTGGAGGTGGGTTCACTCACCGATGTGCACCCGCCCGGGGTACGGCCAACACCGAACACACCGAACTGCTGCTGGTGTGGCCGGCCTGTCGGCCCGATATTTCAGGGTGACGCGCCATCCCGGACGCCTGCATCGCTCTGCATCGCCGACTGGCATGCGCTGTGCGCCTCCTGCCGATCCTCGTCCAAGCGCACACGCAGCAACTCGATCTCGGCCTGCACGTCCATCACGCCGGACCCCGAACCTCCGACGTCGACCGGTTACTGGTCACTGTGTCCTGTGTCGCCATACAAGCTCCTTTCCAGAAAACGAGACGGTTGCATGTTCACTGGCACGAACTCGTGATCGGCCTACTCCCCGATCCCAGCAGCCGATAGCAACTCTGTAGCAACATTAGCTGGATGGGGTTGAAACACGCCGAAATCGACGACACAACGCAGAGGTGGCGATGACGGCGAGGCCGCCCGAGACGGCGGTGTTAGTGCTGGCCCCAGGTATAGCCCAGGCATGCGGACACTTGTCGCCACGGACTGTCGCCGTGGTTGTGCCGCCGGCTGGTCGTCGTCGGGGGGCGGTCCGGCGGTGACGGCCTCGAACACGCTGGTCTATCAGGTGCGCATTCCGCGCCGGGGGACTTTCACCGTGGTGGCACATCCGTAACAGCGGTTCGCCCGGGCAGGTCGCCGCCGCGCTCACCGAGCTGGCCGCTCGGCTGTCTCGTGACCTCGATCCACTGACCCGGTCGTGGTGTTGGTTCGACTGCCCGGTGCACCGCGGCGGCGACTGCGTGATCGAACAGGTCGCCAGGCCCGTCCACGCCCTCGACATCGCACCCGAGCCCTGTGATCTGGCCTGCCGCCTCACCAAGTGGTGCGCCCGCACCGACGCGCCGCCCCACCAGCCGCACCGGCTTGGAGAGCCCAAGCGTCCGATCCGACGCTAAGGATTCCTTGAGGTCGATTCGCAATGTGCCGAAGAAGGCGATCCGCGTGCACCGCGGTGACAGTGGCAGAATACGTCGATGGGTGTGGCGGTAGCAGCTGCCCGTCCGCTGAGCATCCGGCAGGGCTTCAACCGTTGGCTTGCGGCGGCAAGAGTTGTCTGCCCGTCATCCGCCTGGCCATGGGGGTGTGGTTTCGTCCACTATCCGGTAGTAGCTGCTCGTCGGTGTTTCCAGCAGCGCCCGCAGGAAGCGGCTTCCTCGCGTCGGCCGATTCGCTCGGGTAAGTCGTAGACGGTGATGTCGCGGTCGTACCAGTGTTGCGCGACCACTCAGCCACCTCACCGATCAGCACGACCGCCTGACATTCCTCGACTGCGAGGCCTGCCAGACCCAGGGTGTGCTGGTCTGGATCGCCGAACTGACCAACGGCGGCGAGTTGTGGCGCTGCAGCGACTGCGGCGACGAAGAACTCACCGACTGAACCGACCCGCGCCAGCTGGGGCAGGTGGCTGTTCGCCAGGAGTGTAGCCTGCGGATCGGAACGTCAGCGGGGTCGGATCGTCGCCGTCAGAGCACGCTGCTGCCGAGGGACAATGCGCTGCTTCCGGCGCTGAGGAGCAGCGACAGAATCGATGGAATACTCACTTCGGACTCTCTTTCTCCTGGTCACCGCCAGGGCTTTCCTGGGCCGGTCCGGGAGGTTTCGGGCATTCGCCCCCTCGTTTGCAGACCGCTCGGCGCTAGCGTAAGCGCTCACTCCGGTTCGGCGGCGCGTTGCACTGCCCACCCCTGGCAACAACCGACACCGAGCCTTCCGGTCGGCGTACCCTCCTCTGACAACCGGTGAACCTGCGAGAAACCAACTCGCATACCGAACGCTGTGGATCCAGTGGCGGTGACAACCAGGGCGTTCATGGAGCGATAGGTGCCTACCCGAGTCATGGGCATTAGAAGTGCGATTCTGGGTCCACGCGTCATCAGTTCGCGTGTGTTACCAGGGAAATTGCGGATCCCGCCGCTATCGGATCGCCTGCACCACAATCGATCTCATAGTGGCGGGACGCTCTCGGCCGTCTCGGGGCGGTTCTCCTGGGAGAGGGGACGTTTGGGATTGCGAGGGCGCAGTTTGTGCGCATCGAAGGTGCATGCCGCACGTCGGGCGCAGCTCATGGCGGTTGCAATGCCGGTAATCTGGTCGGGGTATCGAGTCGTAGCTCGGGCCGGTATCGGGGGGATGAGGGCAACGCCACCGCACAACGACAGTCAACCGCTCCCGGATCGGGAGCGCAGCCAGCGCGAAGCGCTCACCCTCGCGGACCGGATCGCGCTGTTTGCGCAGGCTGTCGAGGCCGGTGTCGGGGTCGAGATAGCGGAACAAAAAGCACCGGTGGCCGCACTGTACGAGCGCATCGTCGGCGTCGACACCGGGCTCTGCGCACCCGACGCCGCGCTGGACGATCTGGACTCCGCCGGCCGGCTGTCACTATCCCTGCGGTTGTGTTCGGCAGCCCTGTCCGGGTTTTTCCGAGTCCCGCATGCCCGCCACACTGCTGTACGGCCCATGTACGCGAATCTGGTGTCCGCCATGGTGGCCAATTACATCTACTCCGATCTGGCGTTGGCGATCTCGCTGGTCGAGGAGGAACAGGCCCACGCCGCAACGCAATTCGGGCAGACCGACGCTCGTTCCCTCGCCGCGCGGTGCGATACCGCGTGGGTCTATACAGCATCCGGGCGCGTCGACGAGGGGCTTGCACTAGCGCACGCGGTCGCCGCGGATGCCGCATCGAGTCTGCGCTCGGACGGCCCGGATGTGCTGCGCAGCAAAGTATGTCTGGCCGTATGCCTGTCGCAGGCAGGGCAACCCGACACGGCCACCGGAATCTGTGAGCAGGTGCTCGCCGAACTACGGGCCCACGAATCCGCGCCGTTGGACATTCTGATCACCCGTCTCGCCCTGGGTCTCGCACAGCTCGCCGCCGGGCATCTGGACGCCGCCGCGGCTGTCTGCGAGCCGGCTGCTGCCGAGCTGTATCACTTTGTCCGGCGGACCGCGATGCCAGAGGAAGCGCAGCAACTGGCCATACCGGCCGCGTGTCTGCGCCGGTATTGCGGTCTCCACGCCGAGGCCCTCAGCGGCCCGCCACGCAGGCGGCTGACGGAGTCGTTGCCGATCGAAGAACTCGAGGGCATCGAGATCGAAGAACTCGAGGGCATCGAGCGGGACATCGCAGTTTTCGTCACTGAATTCGGTGTTGAAGGATTCGAAATCCAGGCCCGCGATAACCTCGCCTCCTGCTACGAGGAGCTGGGTCGCCCCGCGGACGCCGCCGCGATGTACGCGGCGGCCGCGACCCGCAGCGCTGCCGCATATGGTCCCGCGGACGATCAGACCCTGACCCTGCGGACACAGCAGATCCTGGCCGGCTGGGACGCCGAAGCCTGACTCCGACACCACTCAGTCGAGACAGAACTTGTCCCCCTCGCTGTCCCACATCACTACCCACGACACCTTGACGCCACGGGCCAGTTCGATCCGCGCGCAACTCGGCAGTACAGGGCGTTCGTGGCGTAGCTCGACGGTCGGCGTCAGCCACCAGTCAACTGGCGCAATCGGCGAAACCACGCCCCCTTGCGGTGCACCCGACAAGGTGGCGTTCCATGTCCATTCCTCGAGGTATCCGGCCTTCAGCATGTTCTGCATCAGCCGCAGGAACCGGTTGTCGTGGATCTTTTCCGCCAGAATCGCAAGGAGCACTTGATGATCCAGCGATCCGAAGCAGTCGGCGACATCGCCTTCGACGAACCAGGTTGTCCCGGTCCAGGTGTCGGCCACCTCGCTCAAAGCGGTGTGGCAGCCCCGGCCGGGCCGGAACCCGTGGGAACGGCCGGAAACTGCGGCTCGTAATAGGTTTCCAGCAGCAGCCGGATCACCTCACCGAGCAGCTTGTCCGACCAGGTCGGCAGTCCCAGCGGGCGCAGTTTCCCATTACGTTTGGGAATCCAGACCCGCCGCGCGGGGCTGAACCGGTAGCGCTCGTGGCGCACCGCATCGATGATGCGGTCGATCCGGTTCAGCGACATGCCGTCCACGGTTTCCGCGGTGGCCCCGGGCGTCATCGCACCCTTGTTGGCATAGATGCGTCCGTAGGCCACCAGATACAACTGCGGATTGAACAACTGTCGATACAACTCATCCAGCGGCAGCCCCTTGCTGCCGCGATCACTCAGGACACCCAAAACCGTTTCGGCACTCTGCATTTCGCATACCTCTCCGCCGTGGAATCTCCCGGTCACCTGTTCCCCTTCGCCCTGTAGACGGCTTTCCCGTCCTCCTTGGCCGGGCGTGACTCCGGCGACTACTACGAGAACTCCGTCGCCATGGGACTCGCGTCCTTTAGGCGATCCGCGTTCGTCTTCGTCATACGTATCGAGCGCGACGTAGGCGGCCCACTCATCTCCTTGAATGTCCTCACTGGACATCGCTCCGCATCCGGAAGGCGAGCCGGCCAAAGTGCGGGACCGGCTCGGGACACGGCGTCGGTGATCAGGCATCGTAGTGGCCGTATGGCAGTGCTGATCCGGCGGCGACGACATAGCCGCCGATCCCGCGGCTATCGATGCGCCAGCCTGCTCGTGCGATGGTGTTGCGCAGTGGCGGTTTTCGCGGTGCCCGGTAGTACAGGTGCAGCCCCGATGACGGGGTCCTCACCGTGTAGGTCGGGATCGGGAGTGGCTGATCTGCTTCGGCGGCCAATTGGGCCAGGACGTCGCGGCCGTCAGGATCGAGGGGCCACCGGGGTGCGGCGCTGCGGCCGTGGCGGGTATCGAGGTCGAGCACGTGCAAATTCGAAGGGCCGCAGGCGATCGCGATATTGTCGGCGGGTCACCGCTGCCACCACTGCAGGATCCGTTGCTGGTCGCGGGTGGCGTTGGCTTGCCACTGTTTGATCGCGGGAATCTTGCTGTCCGGGTGCAGCGGGAAGATGTGGAATCCGTGGCCCGCGTGGTCGAGGGCGGCGCTGAGTAGGTCCGGGCCTGGTGGTGCGAGGAGGGTGGTCACTGCTGCTCCTGAGGGCTTCGGCGTTGAGCTGCGATGGCGCGGGCCAGCTTCATCGCGCGCGCCGGTGACGTCGAGTTCGACTTCGGTTGCGCCGCTGTAGAGGACCCTGATCTGCCCGCGAACGCGATCCCCGGATAACTGCACGTAGGTCGCCAACCCTTTGGTGCCGCGTTCCCCGATCGGGACCTGGCCCATGACCGGCATCGCCCGCCGAGGCCCGCATGGTTGTGTTCACCAATGCTGACGGCGGTTGTTCGGGAACATCGACGGCACAGCGTTCGGCGGCGAGACGATGTTCACGAATGATGACAGCGGCGGGGTCATCCCACCTATCGCAGCAACCAACGCGCGCTCAGCGGCAATACTGCGCGTCGCCGCCCGGGTTGTTTGGTGCGGTGACAGCCGCCCGGGGCCCGGTTGTGGCACTGTCGATCACAGCGCAGGTATGTGGGCTGAGAAATGGTTCGATTCACCTTCTGATCGGGCCAGCTCGTGCCGGGTTGCCGCGGTCAGCACCGCGGCGGCGTCCGGGGTGGAACCGGCGGCGCGCCAGGCGATTACATGATCCGGGCGGACCAGCAGCGCACCGTCG
Source organism: Nocardia sp. CA-107356 (assembly GCF_050946365.1). NCBI lineage: Bacteria > Bacillati > Actinomycetota > Actinomycetes > Mycobacteriales > Nocardiaceae > Nocardia > Nocardia sp. CA-107356. The sequence goes on from NZ_CP191992.1 coordinate 4,784,037, forward strand.
TGGCTGATGCCGCACAGGTCTGCCGGGAGTTCCGTCAGGTGGTCCTGCCGCTCGCTGGGGAGCACGGCCATATCCAAGAACGCGCCCGGCGGGTCCACCTCGCGCGCGGCCAGCGCCCAAGCGCGCCCGTGGGCTCCGGTGAGCAGCAGATATCGGCCGTCGCGCACCAGGTCGAGGGTCGAGACTCCATCAGAGATCCACAGATGCGGTAACCGGGTGCCGGGCTCGCCGCGCCATCGGGCCGGTTCATCGGCCTCCGGCAGAGACGGATCCGTGCCGGGCACCTGGTATCGGTAGCCCAGCGCGACTGCCGCCTCGCTGAGCATCGGCTCCTTCTCGGGCAATGTTTCGGCGCGATCACCGAGCCGCATCAGGGCCTGCGTAACCGTCAGTCGGCCGATTGCCCGGCGTTCGGGTTCGTAGTCGTCCAGCAGCCGGGAATCGGCGATTCCCCGCAGGACCGAGACCAGTTTGCTGGTCAGGTTCCACGCGTCCTGGATGCCGGTGTTGGCGCCGAACCCGCCGGTCGGCGGGGTGACGTGGGCGGCGTCACCGAGCAGGAAGATCCGGCCCGTGCGGTAGGAGTCGGCCACCAACCCGCCCATCTGCCACGGCCGGATTCCGGTGACCGTCAACTCTGATGCTGGCAATCCCAGTGCGCGTGAAACGATTTCGCGGCATCGCTGGCCATCGAATGTCGCGGGATCGGTGACCGCGGGATCGTATTGCACCGACACCGCACCCCGATCCTGCGCGGTCGTCCACGACAAATAGGCTCGCTCGGGAAGATCGGCCCAAGCCATGGCGAGCCGTCGACCCTCCAGTACCGAGCGCAGATCGGCATCGAAGCCGATTTCCAGGATGTGCGCGACCACCTCGTTGCCGCTGCGGCCAATGCCCGAACCCGCTCGGATCGCACTGCTGTTTCCGTCCGCGGCCAGCAGATAGTCGGCCTCGATGGTGTATTGCTCGTTGTCGGCGTCGAGCACTCTGGCGATGACGTGGTTCTCGTGCTGGCGCAGGTCGAGGAAGCGGTGGCCGAAACGCAGGTCGGCACCGGCGGAACGGGCGTGTGCTCGCACGACCTCTTCCAGATCGGCCTGCTTGACGAAGGCGCTCGAACACGGCGAGATGGCGCTGAAGTCATCCGCCGCAGGCAGGCGCCAGCGCTTGCGCTCCGGCCCCGCGAGCGAGTCGACCACTGCGGCGTGATCGCTTGGCGGCAGGCCACGTTCGACGGCGTAGACGCTCTCGGCGACCCCGACCGCGCGGTATGCCTCCATGGTGCGGGGATAGAAGAGCTTGGCGCGCAACCTGGTCGACACGGTTGCGTGTTTCTCGACGAGCACGGGCGTGACACCGCGGGCAGCGAGAAACAGTGCCGCCGAGGCACCCACGATGCTTCCGCCCACTATCAGGACCTGCGCACGCGACGAGTGTGTCTGTGGATTGCCGTTCATGACACCAGTGTCTTCGGCGGGCGAGCATCAGTCCTTCCAGGAGCCGATTCTCAATCCAATCCGACATAATTCTCGATCATTACAATTGAATCCGTCCAGTACTCCGAATCCTGCAGCGCAATCCTCCGCAGTCACCGGTCGACGTGCGACCTTCTCCTGCAATGGCCGACACTCGCGCGGAACGTACGGAAATCGGCTACGAGCACGGGCTCGGTGGGCGCTCGGCTCCGTCTGATCTACGCCCTGCCGGCGTCATTGGTGAACATCTTCGAGGAGGTGTAGGAGCGACACGCCACCAGAATTCGCGAACAACTAACGTCGCAGTTCGCGGACAGAGCCGCCCGCGCGTGCTCGCGCGGGCGGGGGCCAGATCGATCGAGTGCTCGGTGGCCATCTTCTGGGCGCGGGCGAAGAACGCGTCGGCCTCATGGGGGTTGTCGGTGCCCTCGGCTTGGCGCACCATCGCACCTATTCGGGCGAGCATGTCCTGCGATGTCACCGCGACCCGCCCCCGCCACCGAACAACGCGCGATCAAGGATGAGCGCGGCGAGCAGGTCCATGGGTTGATCGGGGTTGGGGGCGGCGTCGCGGATTTTGCGGACCTTCAACAATCGGGCATTGCGCAGGTCGACCCCGATCGTGGGTGGGGTGGTGTCATTGCCGGGGGCGCAGACGATGATGTAGTCCGACAACGGCATCCGCGCCTCGTACCAGGCTTCGGCGGGCTGGCCTTCGCGTGCGGGTTCGCGAGGATCACGATCGGGCACCGTCCACACCGCGCATCGACAGGCCGGGTCGTCGCAGCGAGAGAGCCGCTCGGCCGGGTTGGGGTTGTAGCGGTGGATGCGGCCCGCCAGCATTGGGCACACACGGCGAGAGTAGTACCCGCACTGAGGGTTTATCTCGACACCTGGAACCAGGTGATGATGCGGACCTGCTCGGGTCAGATTGGAGTGCTGGTCTGGGGAGGCAGGTTAGCGTATCGAATCACCTTCGTGCGCAACTGCCGACCCTCTCAGGCCTGTTGGCCTTCGTCACTTCAGGCTAGCGGTTTCGTCACCGGCTAGTACACTCCTCCGATGGGGTGGTCGGGCACTACAACGCTCGCGCTGTTGAAACAGAACCAATACCAGTCGCCGCTGAGGTGATGGGATGCGCCTGTCGCGGGCCGGTGGCCAGAAAGATTGGCAAAGCCACTTCCCATCGAGCAATAGGCCGCCATAGGGCCAGTCCTGAAGTAGATGCCGTCGCTGAGGCGTTCCACACCGCGAATGCGATAAAGGCCGAGGCGGTCACCTTCGAACGTCCGTGGATCGACCCCGGCATTCACCTGCTGTGCCGCATCGTCGAAGGCGTGCGCCGAGAGGTGCCAGCGCACAGCCATTGGCAGGTCTGCGCTCCATAAAATGGCCGTGAGCGCGATTATCAGTGCGGGAGCAGCCAGGGGGCGGCCGAGCTCAGGTACCCGAAGCCGCCGGGATCGGACTGCCAGGATCGGGTAGACGATGACCACGCACAACACCGCAACCACTATGAATGTCCCCCCGAGGATCAACAACGGCGACAACGACATCGGCTCGGTGCTGGCCGGCGTGCTCGCCGAGACGAGTATCCCAAGGCAGGCCACGACGGTGCAGACGAGCAGAAGATGTCTGCGAAGCCGTGACCGGTATCGTCGGTTCCCCGGTCGGCTTTTCTCGGTTTGGGCCGTGCTCATGCCGGGAGCCTAGACTCCAGCCTGGGATCGTGGGTGTCGGCGTGTCGCCGCCGGTGAAAGGCTGGCACCGCGCCGTCAATGCCGAGCGAACCTTTCCTCGGCATTGACACACACACGCCTGTCGAATTTGTCTGTAATACAACCAAATTCGCCGTGGCCGTCGCGCACAGCCTCGCGGATGATCGGTGGCAGGCCGGTTTGGAGGACCCTGACGGGTGCTGGGCTTGGAGTTGCCGGACAAGAACTGCCCCGCTATTCATCGCAGTCGTTGTCGCGCGCGGGGAGATGCTCCAACTGGCTGCTGTCAGCTCCGGATTCGAGTTCGGTCAGAAGCGTTTCGAGGCGGGTGGCAATTGCGTTGTGCCGCTCAGCTTCTCGGGGCCATCTGCGGCCGGTGGCGTCCTCGGCGAGGGTGTGTTCCAGACAGTGTCGATCTTTCAGGCGGGGGGCGTATTCGGTGGTGGTGAGGAATTTGGAGCAGGTGAGGTATAGGTCGCATTCGCAGGGGCCTTCTTCGGGCAGCCGCAGGCAGTGGCCGAGTTCGAGTGCGGTCTTGTAGTAGTTGCTGTGCAGCCAGTCGATTGTGGTCTGGGAAAGTTTGTTGTTGCGGAGGGCCGCTGCGGCGGGGCCGGCGATTTGGGCGCCTGGTTGAAGTGCGTCTTTGTAGTCCTGGAACACGGTGGTGTCGGTGATGCGGGCGTAGATCAGGCACATGGTGCTGCTGGAGTGCCCGAGGATCGACATGATGGTTTGCAAGCGGGCTCCTTGTTCGGCGCGTTGGGTGCCGACGGTGTGTCGGAATCGGTGGGAGGTGACGAGTTTGGCTCCGGTGTGGTCGACGAGGCCGGTGTTGTCGCAGGCGGTGCGGAGGGCGGAGTCGAACAGCCGGTGGTCGGTCATGAGACGTCCGCGGATTTGGAAGACGTAGTGGGTTGGTTTGCCGGTGACTTCGTCGATGAGCGGTCGTTGTTTGCGGCTGCGGGTCGCGTTGATGCATTCGCGCAGTGCGTCGGCGGCTTCGGGGTGTAGGGGGACGATGCGTTCGGTGTAGGTCTTTCCGGCCGGGATTCGCAGGCGTGGATGCCCGTCGGGGTAGGTGTCGAGGCAGTCGAGTTCCAGGCGTTGGATTTCGCTGCGGCGGGGGCCGACCAGCGGGCGATCAGGTTGGCGGCGCGCTGGTAGGGATCGTTGAGCGCGTGGATTTGTTCCTCGATTGCCATGAGTTGGTCGGCGGGTAAGTAGCGTGGGATCCGTTCGACGTTCTTGGGTAGGTCGAGGTGGCTGAGTAGGGGCCGGTTGGGAATTCCGTCCCATTCCCAGGCCAGGGTTTTGCGGAGGAAGACGTTGAGCACGGAGATCGTCGCCCGGCGGGTCTCGATAGTGACCGGTGCGCCGGTGCGGTAGTGGTGGTAGTGGTGGTAGTCGGTGTTTACCCAGGTGATGAACTGTTCGAGGTGCTCGCGGGACAGGTGGGAGAAGCTGGTGACCTCGGGGTGGTGCCGGGCCAGCCACGCGGTGAAGGTGTGCAGACGTCCGTGGACGTTGCGGCGTACGCGGTCGCGGTTTGGCACGGTGCGGTCGAGGTAGCGTTCGATGTTCTGTTCCATCTCGGCCGTTGCCTTGCGCAGCTCGTGCTGCTGGGGTAGCCGGTGGGAGATGATCCGCGGCGCTTGGTCGATGATGCCGAGACTGTGGAGCACGACATGGGCGACGTGCGGGTAGGTCCGGGTCGACCGGCGCCACAAGACCCGGTCCGATTCCGTGGTCGGCGGTCGCAGTTGCTGTAGATCGGGGTGTTGCCCGACGGCGATGATTTGCTCACGTAGCTGCTCGATCCGCGCAGCGTCGATCGTCTCCCATCGGCAGTCGTTGTTGGCCAGAGCGATTCGGAGACAGGCCCACTGCAGTAACCTGCGCGCGACGTTTGGTGCGTAGCCGATCTGCTCGGCCTGCTTCGCTGGGATGTCCAGCCATCTCGGCCCGAATCCGAGAGCGACACCGCTGCGGTTCGCGAGATCGGGAAATGGGTGCACCACCAGCCACGGGTAGTCGAGTGTCAGCCGTCCGTCCATGGCCAGCGCACACATGTAGAACCGCTGCGCGACTGTTCGTTCGCGTTGATGGTGGTCGCGCCGACCGGCCAGTGCGCCAGTCGCTCGGCCAGCGGGGCATGGCACCATTCGGCGAGGTCGGGCCAGCGGGCGATGGCGTCCTTGCGGCCCAGGCGCTTATCGTTCTTGGCCTGGCTGGGGAACGGCGCCCTCGCCAGCAGTTCGTTGTATTCGCTTTCGGTGAAGTGCTGCAACCATTTCGGGCTATGCAAAGGCACTGGAGCCGTCATCGCTGGGCCTCTGGCTGTGATCGTGTGGTAGCGGAGATGTAGTCGGCGAGAACTTCACTGTCGCTGATCCGGGTATAGAGGCGGGTCGACTCGGGCGAGACATGACCGAGCCGTTTCTGCAGGGTCAGTTCTCTAATCCCGGACTCCCACATCGAGGTCGCGTGGGTGTGGCGTAGAGCGTGCGGAGTGGTCCATGGGGTCCGGATGCCGAGTCGGTCGCAGCATCGGCTGAACACGCGCCACAACGCCTGGTAACTGAGCGGTTCACCGCGTCGTGATCCGTTGCCGCCCAACAGGAACAAGTATGGGGAGCCGGTGTGCTGGGGGCGTTCGTGCATGACATAGTCGCTGACCGCGGCCAATGTCCGAGGGTCGTGGAGATCGACGACACGGTCGCTGCGGGATTTCTGACGTGCGCCCCGAGGATGATCGCTGCGGTGGCGCACGTGGACTCGGCGGCGCCCGTATTCCATGTCGTCGGGAATGCGGATCCCCAGGACTTCGCCGGGGCGTAGACCGCCGTCGAGCATCAGCAGTATCGCTGCGCGATCTCGTTTGGTGCGGAGCAGGGTCAGCAGACCGTCGATATCGTCGGCGGCCATGGGCCGCGGTAGTGCCCGGACAGTCTTGACGCGTACTGCGCGGCGCACCGGCTGCTGTCGGCTGGCACGGCCCATGAACGGGCGGTGCCGGTCGGGCACGCGCGCGAGCGCGCGGTCATCGATCTTCCGGACAGGGTTCTCCGCGGTGTATTCCTCTATGAGGATGACGAATTCGAAGAAGCTCGACACTGCCGCGAGGGTTCGGTTGATCGACGCGGGGGACCGTCGGACGCCGATTCCGTGAGCGTTGGCTGTCACCGCGGCGAGCGCCTGACGCTTTCTTGGCGTCTTCACCGGAAGGCGCACCATGTCGTCGAGAAAGTCCGCGATCACCGCCGGTCCGACAGTCGCGATGCCGAGCGGCCGTTCTGACAGGAATCGATAGAAGTGCGTCAGATCTCGGGCATACGCGACGACGGTGTTCGGTGACAACCCCCTGTTGTGTAGGTGCCGCAGGAACCTGTTGGCTAACTGATCGGTCCTCACGCGGACTTGCATGTCACTCCTCTGTATCTCGACGATTCCAGGGAGGGGATACGGGCGCATCGGCACGCGATAGTGCGCCCAAAGACGCCGGGCGCGATATCGAGATCCTGGCCGGTGAAACGCGGACGAGTCGCCCCGCGCCGATCTGCGCCGACCGGTCGAACCGGGATGGGTCGGTCACGTGCTGACTTGACTGTTACCCCGCAACCCGCCGATTCACCGCAGCGAGAGGATGGTGCCTCGAACCTTCCGAGGGCCAGTGCGCGGACGTCAAGACACATGCGTGTGGTGCCGTGTGACTCGCTTGCCGCAATGTCAGTTGTTCAGTCTCGAAACCCTTCCTGTGCGGTGGTCCTACGGGTGATATCCACGAAGTCGGGTTCGAAGTCGGGATTTGCGTTCACCGCCTCCCACAAGCGCTTTCGCCCGGCAGACGAAATCGGCAGAGCCGACGACGCATCGGGTACCGCGGAAAGGAGAGTGTCGTCATCTTCGGCGGAGCGGCGCAGCGGGCGAGGATTGGTGGTGTCGAGGGCCCGCGAAACAACGGCGGCCATTGGGCCGATCGACATGAGATCCAATGCGGTCGCGTAGTCCATACCGAGAAGGTCGGCGAGGTCGAGGGCCTCTCTGATCCCCGCCTCGGCGGCCATAATGGCGACATTGGTGACCAGTTTGTATCCCACCCCTGACCCGAATCCGCCGACGTGACGAACGTTCCCCAGAACCGAGAGCACCGCCTCGACAGTATGGAATACCTCCGGGATCGCGCCCACAAGGAAGGTGATCGATCGCGACCGGGCGTATCGGACACCGCCGACAATCGGCGCATCGACAATCTGGACATCACTCGGCGCCTTCGCCCGGATTTCATCGAGGACCGCGGGCGTCGTTGTGGATGCCACAACCACCACGGCTCCGGGCCGAACCCCGCTCAACAGTCCTTCGGGACCGAAATACGCGGCCGGAATGTCGCTCGACATCACAAGGCCGAGAACTACATCGGCGCCACTGGCGGCTTCGGCGGGTGAGGCTGCAGCGCGAGCGCCTGCCGACTCGGCTCGCAGGGTTCGTTCATTCCGGGCGTCGAAAGCGGCCACCTCATTGCCGACGGACACCAGGTGTGGAACAATCTCTGCGCCCATATCGCCGACGCCGATCACCCCGATCTTTACCATTCGAACCGCCTCTCAGCGCTCGACTGCCCGAATGTTGCCGTCCAATCAAAGTTTACCAACCGACTACAGCGCGTACCGATCGGTGAGTCGCTGCAGAATTTGTTCGGGCGACATCATCCGCATCCGCGCAGCCGCCAACTCGATAGCGAGCGGCAACCCGTCCAGCCGGGCGCAGATACGGGCCAAGGCTGCCTTGTTGTCCTGCGACAATGCGAAGCCCTGCACCACCGCCGCCGCGCGGTCGGCGAACAATGTCACCGCGTCATATTTGGGTAGCCCCCGCATGGACGGCTCGTGGTGCGGATCGGGCACAGAAAGCGGTGACACGCGCAGCACTGCTTCCCCGGCGATATTCAGCGGCTCGCGGCTGGTGATCAGGATCCGCAGATCAGGACAGGCTCGCAACCACGTCTCGACCAGCTCCGCCACCGCCTCCACCAGCTGCTCGCAGTTGTCCAACACCAGCAGCGACTCCCGCGAGGACAGGAACTCGACAACAGCCTCGTGTAACGGTCGCGTCGACTCGTTTCGCAAACCCAGGGTGGCCGCCACTACATCGACCAGCAGCGCCGGGTCCGATACGTCGGCTAACTCGACGAACCACACCCTGTCGGCCAAGCCGTGCATCGTCGCCGCGACCCGCGCTCCGAGCCGTGTCTTTCCGACTCCGCCGATGCCGGTCAACGTCACCAACCGCGATGAGGCCAGCAGATTCTTCACCTCCGACACCTCGGTGCGGCGGTCGATGAAGCTGGTCAACTGCAACGGCAGAGCGCCGCCACCGCGAACCGCCCCCACTGAAGGCGGACGCCACTCTTGCGGGGGTTGCGTTCGGTCTTGGTGCTCCGGGACCGGTTCGGTATGCAGCGCCATCTCGTCTACTGCAAAACCGAGGCGGCGCTGCACCTGCCGGATCGCTTGCCCCAGCTCCGCCCCCGACCGTCGCTCGCCGGGATCTCGGCTCATCGCTGATGCCACCACTGCGGATACGTCTTCGGCGGTGCCGCTCTCGCGCAGGTCCGGTATCGGCTGGGTGGTGATCCGCAAAAACTGGGTTACTACATTTTCCCCGCTGCGTCGTTCGAAGGCGGCATGCCCGGTCAAGGCGCAGAACAGGGTGGCACCCAGCCCGTAGACATCCGCGGCCGGAGTGGGGACCTCGCCCTCGAGTACTTCCGGTGCCGTGAACGCCGGGGATCCGGTCAGGGTGCCCGCGTCCGTCTGGAACCCGCCCGTGATGCGCGCGATCCCGAAGTCGGTCAACGCCGGCTCGCCATAGTCGGTGAGCAGAATGTTTCCCGGCTTCACCTCCCGATGCACGATGCCCAGACGATGCGCGCTCTCCAGGGCACCGGCGATCTTCACCCCGATCCACAACACGGTCCCCGCCGGCAGTGGACCCTGCGCCCGGATCCGGGCATCGAGGGAATCCAGTGGGTGGTACGGCATCACCAGGTAGGGGCGCCCGCTCGCGGTGGCACCTGTCTGTAGCACCGTGACGATGTTCGGATGCCCGGTCAGCCGCCCCAGCCGATCTACTCGGGCACAGTTTTGCGTTCATCGTCAATCTCGCTCCACGGGTGCTGATGGGGGAGGAATCACAGGGAATGATGCTGACCATCGAAAGCGAGCCGCCCGCCCTGCTGCCCGTCGCGCCGGAGATCGCGCCGGGGTCGCGGTTGCTGTAGGCGTCGTTGGGCGCCGATCGCGGGGCTGTTGGGGGAGTTGGGTGATGCGTTGTGTTGTTGGTAGAGCCGCAGGTCCCGGAGGGCCTGGGCTTGTTGGTGTCGAAGTGGTTCGGTTTCGATGTTGTCGGCGTATCTGACTTCGGAGACGACGTCGAGGTCGTTGTCTTCTCTGCGGCGTCGGTCGTCGCGTTAGTGAGCCGGTGGGATGTCGTCTGGGTTCGGGTTGGGCATGCTGCCAGTTAGATTGCGCGGGGGCTACAGGATGCGTAGTTGGTGTCTCGGGCCAGGTTCTGTCAGCTGGGCAGTAGGGCATGCTGTGGCTGAGCTTCATACCGCCGCCGCGGCCGTTCGCAAAATCTGGGGTGGCACTTTGGGTTCCAGCATTGACAGCGGCGCGTCGGTTGCTGATGACGGGGCCTCTGGTCCATACCTCAGTGGGACCTCATACCGTCTAGCAAACGCTCGAAATCCGAGATAGCGGATACGTTCCTAACGTATGACTCATTCAAGTCCTCATGGGTAGTGTCCGGGAAGTATTGATCGGAGTTGGTGTGGGGGAGAGGTGTGGATCCGCGAAGAAGATCTGCAGGAGCGCTGCACGAGGCTGCACGCAGACTCCCAGAGCCCGATCAGTCCCCACCAGGCGCAAATTCCGGATGCCTCCGCGAGAACACGAGGACATCCGGAATGTTGCGCACTACCGGTTACCGCTGAAGGATTTCTCTTACGTCGCGGCCGGCGCGCAGGCCGGATTCGATCGCACCATCGATGAATGAGCTCCACAATGCGGCAATTTCACCGCTCGCGAAGACAATTCGTCCTTCCGGCTTGGTCAGTGTCTGGTGGGGCGCCAGACGTGAGAGCTGCCCGGGCCACAGAATCGGCCAACCGCCCCGCGTGAACTCGTCATCGGGGCCCCAGCTACCGCTGTGAACCTCGACGACCTCGACGTCCGGCAGCAGCTTGCGGATGGCCGCACCGACTTCCTCTGGATCGTCGGGATCGCCCATCGCCGGGCTGCAGTAGAACAGGGCGACCTGCTCGTCCGGTGACCGATGGTGGCTGGTCCAGAGCAGGGCGAGCGGGTCGCCGGGGCGGGAGGTGATGGAGATACGCCGGGCCTCGCCCTTGATTACGACGACGCCCTTCGATCCTCGCGGCGATTGCAAGCCTTCGCGTGCAGCATCGAGCCGCTCTTGCGAGAGCGGCGGCGTGAATTCCAGGTAGGGCCAGACACCGCTCGGCGTGGCGACCACAACAGCCGCCGCAGCGATTACCTCACCGGTGCCCAGGGTCACCTCGACGCCGGTGTCACTCGACGTGATTGCCTCGACCGGTGAGGCCAGGCGGACCTCCGCCCCGCCATCACCGAGAATCTCGTCGAGCAAACTTGTCATGCCTCGTTTGAGCTTGTAGCTCGCCAAAGCGAGCCACAGAGCGTCATATCCGCGCCCGACCAGTGCCCACCACCGCAGCAAAGCGGAGAAGCTGCCCCGTTCCGCGACTTCGCCGGACAGGGTCGACAGCAGTGCGCTCAGGTGCGCGTCGTCGTCGGGAGCCAAATCGAGCTGGTCGAGCCGATCCCGCACCGTCATCTGATCAACCTCGGCCACCGCGTCGGCGGCAAACAGCGGGTCGTCGGGGCGCGGAAAGACTCGCCAGGAGTCCTCGAAGAATCGCTCGAGGAGCGCCCTCTCACGCTCGACGTGCTGCTCCGCGGTACCCCACTCGAGCCCATCACCGTGTGCTGACAGCACCCAGTCGGCCGGTGCGGCATTGGCGTCGACGACTTCGCCGCTCAGCCCGTAGCGCATGATCTCAGCCCAGATGTGCGGTTGAGACCAGTGGACGAACGTCCCCCCGAGGTCGATCGTCTCTCCGTCGGACAGCTGCGATTTCCATGTCCGGCCACCGATACGATCCCGGCCCTCGAGCACCAGGGTGCGCAAACCGCGGGTCGCGCACTCTCGTGCTGCCGTGGCGCCGGCGAAGCCGGCACCGATCACCACGACGTCGTAGGCCGGAGAAGGCGTCTGCCCGGTCAACGCAGAATCTCGCGAACGTCGCGAGCGGCGCGCACGCCGGACTCGATTGCGCCGTCGATGAACGAGGTCCACTGCGAGGCGATGTCACCGGTCGCGAAGACGACCCGGCCCTCCGGCTTGGAAAAGGTCTCGTACGGCGCCCACTTGGTCAGCTGTCCCGGCTTGAGCATCGGCCAGCCGCCGAGCGCGTACTCATCGGCCGAATCGTAGAGGCTGGCGTGCAGCTCTCCGATTTCGACGTCCGGCAGCAGCGAATGGATAGCCACTTCGACCTCCTTGGGGTCCTCAGGATCCTGCATCGACGGACCGCAGTAGAACACCGCCACCTGCTCGTCATCAGAGATCCGATTCACGGTCCACATGAGGTTGATCGGATCGCCGGGACGGCCGTTGATCAGGAAGTTTCGCGGCTCGCCCTTCAGCGTGACGACGGCCTTCGACCCGCGCGGCGTCTGCATTCCGGCACGCCCGGCGGCGAGCCGGTCTGCGGAGAGCTCGGGGGAGAATTCCAGCTGCGGCCAGAGCGAACTCGGCGTGGCCACCACCGCGACGCGACCGGTGACGACATCGCCGCTGGCCAGCGTCACCTCGACGCCAGTGCTTCCGGAAACAACACGCTTGACCGGTGCGGACAACCGCACCTCGGCTCCGGCGTCGGCGAGGATCGCATCGAGGAGCGTGATCGTGCCGTGCTTCATTTTGTAGCTGGACAGCGACGACCACAATCCCTCGTAGGTGTGCCCGCACAAGGCCCACCACCGCAGCAGGGACAGGTAGCTGGTCTCCTCGGCAGTGTTCATCGACATCGCGGACAGGACGGCGCTCAGGTGCGCGTCGTCATCCGGCGCCAAGCCGAGCTGATCGAGGCGGTCGCGCATCGTCATGTGGTCGAGGGCGGCTACTTCGTCACGAGCGTAGAGCGCGTCGTACGGCCGGGGAAAGACCGTCCACGACTGCTCGAAGAAGCGCTCCATCAGCTGCTTCTCGATCTCGGCATGGCGCTCGGCGGAGCGCCAATCGAGGCCGCCACCCGAGGGCGAGAGGACCCAGTCGGGCACGACGTCGACCGAGTCGACAAGCTCGCCGGTGAGCCCGTAACGGGTCATCTCGGACCAGAAGTTGGGCTGGGACCAGTGCACGAACGTTCCACCGATGTCGAGGGGCTCGCCGTCATTGGTCCGAATCGTCCAGGTCCGCCCGCCGACGCGATCGCGCGCTTCGAGAATCATTGTGCGCAGGCCGCGGTTTGCCAGCTCGCGCGCGACGACCGCACCGGCGAATCCGGCGCCGATGATCACCGCGTCGTAGGTGTCCTCGTACAGCTCGTCATTGGATGGCATCAGTTGTCACTCTCACTTTTGTCGTACGGCAATCGAACGGTTGCCGGTTCGGTGGGTGCTCCGTGGAATCGGGTGAGATCAGGAGGACCCGATCAATCGCGACGAACGCCTGTCCGGAATCGTCGAGTGGACAGATGCCGGCTGGTCGGCCGAACGAATATGTCCATAGTGAGAGTTGTCTCTCTTGGCCTGAACGTCGTCGAGATAATGCTTCTCTGGGCCTCGGGTTGCGTCAAGAGAACTGACGGGCTTACTACCCATAGGGCTAATCAAGAAATGGATTCGCGATGTCGTTACACCGCGAGGCCCGGCGACGCGGAATTGGGCGCATCGCCGGGCCGGCGGCTGATTCTTTATATATCGATACTGCGGAGTGCTATTTCGGGCCCATTCGGATCGCACCGTCGAGGCGAATGGTCTCGCCGTTCAGCATGGGGTTCTCGACGATGTGCGTTGCGAGGGCGGCGTATTCGGTGGCCTTGCCGAGCCTCGACGGGTGTGGCACCTGCTGTCCGAGCGACTTCTGTGCGTCCTCGGGAAGGCTTGCCATCATGGGGGTTTCGAAGATTCCGGGTGCGATGGTGACGACGCGGATGAGGTGGCGGGCAAGTTCACGGGCAATGGGGAGCGTCATTGCCGCGACGCCGCCTTTGGACGCCGCGTAGGCCGGTTGGCCGATCTGGCCGTCAAATGCGGCGACCGATGCGGTGTTGATGACGACGCCGCGTTCTTCGCCTCGGGGTTCGGTCGCGGCGATCTTGTCGGCTGCCAGGCGGAGCACGTTGAATGTGCCGATCAGGTTGACACGGATGACCCGGTCGAATTCGTCCAGTGGCAGGATTCCGTTGCGTCCCAGCACCTTTCCCGGGGTTGCGATACCGGCGCAATTGACGACGATGCGGAGCGGGCCGAGCGAGGAAGCGAAATCGACTGCGGCCGAGGCCTGATCGGGACGGGTGACGTCGGCGGCCACGAAGAATGCGCGGTCTCCGATGCCCTCGGCCGCCGCGTCGCCCGGGGACGAGGGGAGGTCAACCAGTACGACCCGCGCCCCGCGGGCGTGTAGCGCGCGTGCTGTGGCATTGCCCAGGCCGGATGCCCCGCCGGTGATGATGGCAATTGCTCCGTCGATGTTCACTTACTCTCTCCGAGGGGGGATGACTGATTCTTGGCGACGGCAACTGCCGCCGCGGGCGAGGTGATCTTCAGGCGGGGTCGGCCTACTGCCAGCCCGTCTTCGCGTTCGGCCGCATCGATTGCTTGCCATCCGGCCCAGTCGATGGCGTCGGGTTGACGCTCGATGATCAGAGCTGCGAGGGCCTGGCGGTCGCGGACGGGCGCGGGCAGATCGCCAGCGACCAGATCGTCGAGGACCATGGCGACCGTTTCATGCGCACAATGCCGGTTCGTGCCGATACCGCCCGAAGGTCCGCGCTTGAGCCAGCCGGTGGTGTAGACCCCACGCAGCGGATGCCCCTGTTCATCGAGCACCCGGCCCTGGGTATTCGGAAGAGCACCGGCCTGGTTGACGGGCGGGAGGCCCGGTATCGCGATTCCGCGGAATCCGATCGAGCGCAGAACGAGCCCAGTGTCGATGGTTTCGGTGCGGTTCGTAGCGACAGCGGCGAGTCGGCCGTTCTCGTCCTGGGCGAGTTCGTTGTGCACGATCCGCAGCCCTTCGACGTAGTCACGACCCAGCACCTCGGCGGGAGAGGTGAGATAGCGCAGCACGATTCGCTTGTTGCCGGTGTGCGGAGTGAGCGCAGCGAAATCCTCCGCGATCTGGACCTTGAGCACGGTCGCGGGGTCTGCTTCGTCGTCGAGCAGAGCGCGACTGCGGTCGTCGAGCACCAGGTCGGCGGGATCGATCACGATGTCTACGCCCGGGATATGGCCGAGCCCCAGCAGTTCCGGACTGGTGTATGCAGCCTGGGCCGGGCCGCGTCGGCCGAGCACCAGGACTTCTCGAATGGTGCTGCGGCGCAAGGCTTCCAGTGCGTGGTCTGCGATGTCGGTGCGCGCGAGCTCATCCGGGTCGGTCACCAGAATTCGAGCGATGTCGAGCGCGACATTGCCGTTGCCGATGATGACGGCCCGTTCGCCCGACAGGTCGACCTCGAGGTCCGCATAGTCGGGGTGGCCGTTGTACCAGGCGACGAACGCGGTGGCCCCATGACAACCTGACAGATCTTCGCCGGGTACGCCGAGGCTGCGATCTCCGGCTGCTCCGTTCGCATAGATCACCGCGTGGTGATGCGCCATTAATTCTTCGTGCGTCAGGTGTGTTCCGACGTCGACATTGAGATGCAGGTGTACAGGTGGCTCGGCCACCGACCGAAAGGAATTCGTCACTTTCTTGGTGCCCTGGTGATCGGGAGCGACGCCAGCCCGGATGAGACCCCACGGCGTCGGCAGGCGATCGAACATCTCCACTTCGACCGACTCGCCGAGTCGTGTGGTCAGCGCGCCGGCGGCATAGCAGGCCGAGGCGCCGGCGCCGACGATCGCGATCCGGGCCGGTGCCTGGGGAGTGATGCCCTGCGGACTGTTGTCCTGTGCCGGTACACCGAACACATCCCAACCGGACTCCAACGGAAATCGCTGGAAGTAGTCCGCATTGATCTGCTCGTACCGAGCGTCCCGCGCCGTCAACTCGTCGGCCGGAACGATTGCCTCGACGGGGCACGCATCGGCGCAGGCCCCGCAGTCGATGCAGGTGTCCGGGTCGATATAGAGCATTTCCGTGGTCGCGAAGGTCGGATCATCCGGCTTCGGACGGATGCAATCCACCGGGCACACCTCCACACAGGTGGCGTCGTTGCAGCACGGTTGCGTGATGACGTAGGGCAATTTCAGTCCTCGGGTTGACCGACCTGGACCGCGGCCGTGTCCGGCCGCCGGGTCCCGGCTCGAGTGGGGCCGATGTATGGGTTCCTCACCTGGGGCGCGGCTTCCCCAGGTGAGGAATACCTGCACGCCGAGGTTTACAAGGGGCACAGCGGACAGGTTCCGGCGATGCTGCCACGCTGCCGTAGGGCCGGCAATGCCCACTGATACCGATGGGCTAGCCGCACCTGCCCTCGCGCATCGCGCATAACCCGATCGGCTAATCGATGGGGGCGATTCTTGACCACTTCGAGTTCCGCGCCGGAGCATCGTGGCGAAACTACTAGCAGACGTCAGAGGAGCAGCATTGCGATTCGGATATGTGACTGAGGCAACCATGTTCGGCGAGACCGACACTGCCCGCCGGTACCATGAGACAGTCGAGCAGATGCTGCTTGCCGAAGAGTTGGGCTTCGACTCGGTCGGAGCCTCCGATCAGCATTTCTTTTCACCCTCCGCGCTGATTTCCGCGCCGGATCTTCTTCATGCCGTGGTCGCCAAGAACACCCGCCACATCACAATTCGCACGACGACTGCGACATTGCCGCTCTATCATCCGCTGCAGGTGGCCGAGCGGGTCGCCACGCTGGATATTCTTTCCAACGGGCGAGTGGAGTTCGGTACCGGCCGCGGCAATTCCATGCTCGCATTCGAAGCGTTCGAAGTGCCGCTCGCGGAAGCCTATGAGCGCTATGCGGAATCGCTGGCCATCATCACCGGTGCCTGGTGTGCCGAGGGTGAATTCTCGTATGAGGGCAAGTTCTACAAGATTCCGCCGCGGAAACTGTGCCCCAAGCCGGTCCAGCAGCCGCACCCGGCGATCTTCTACGCCGCCATCAGCCCGGAGTCGCATGTGAACGCCGGACGGCTGGGCCTGGGACTCATGACCGGTCCGACTGGCGTCTCGTTCGACAAGTTCGCCGAGCGGATCGCGATGTATCACGACGCGGCCAAAAATCCGGAGCCAGTGGGCCCGTACCAGAGCAATAGCCGGGTCGTGCTCGGGCTGCGCGGATATTGCGGGACCACCAATGAGCAGGCTCGAGAGATCGCCGGGCCGCCGTTCATCGACTGGATTCGTGACGCGGACACGATGTATCAGGCCAAGCTCAGCAGGGAGAAGCCCGACCTCCAAGAGGTCAGCGCGCGCGCCGGGCGGTACGAGTACGACAAGCTCCGCGGCAACGGCGTGATCATTTCCGGCGATCCGGACCACTGGATCGAGATGGTGCGGCTCTACGAGTCGCTCGGAGTCGACGAGATCAACATCAACCATGCCGGCATTTCGCACCATGAAATTGTGCGGTCGATGAAGATGCTCGGTAACTACGTCTTCCCGGAATTCCGCCGGCCGAAAACGAGTCCATCTCCGGTCGATTTCCGAGAGCCGCGGGCGGACTATTCCGTCAGCGATGTGTGAGAAGCAGCGAGGAACAACGTGTCAGTCCAGCCTATTACCAGTCGATCGTTCGGAGATCAGATAGCCGGCGCATCGCTCGCGGAATTCTGGCATCCGGTCGCTCATGTCAGCGAAGTCGGTGACCAGCCCACGGCTTTCTCACTGCTCGGTGAGCGTATCGTACTGCTCCGTGATGCCGACGGCGTCGTGGCATTCCAGGATCTCTGCATTCACCGCGGCGTGGCGCTCTCGCTGGGCAGCGCTGAGGGTGGTGTTCTGACGTGCGCCTACCATGGCTGGAAATACGACCGCACCGGAGCATGTGTGCATATTCCCCAGCTCGGGGAGGGCGGCGCAATTCCCCGAAAGGCGAGGATCCGCAAATATCAGGCGGTCGAAAAGTACGGCCTGGTCTGGGTAGCGCTCGAAGAGCCGCGCTGCGACATCCCAAGCTGGCCGGAGGACATGTGGGAGGCCCCTGGCGTCCACGGGCATTCCATTCTGCCCAAGGAATGGCGCGCAAACGCCGGTCGGGCCACTGAGAATGCCGCTGATCTGTCGCATCTGAACTTTGTGCACCGGGATTTGATTCCGTTGCAGGACGGGCCGGTGATCCATGAGCACGTGGTGGAACCGACCGAGTATGGACTGCGGTCGATGTATAGGGACGGCCCGGTGTCCTGGGAGTGGCAGATCCATGCACCGTTCACAGTTTTCGCCAAGAAGTCTGGTCTGGCACCTGCGGGCGAGGCCGGGGGCTCGACTGGTGGATTCGAACAGAATGTCATGTGCTGGGCGGCATTTCATTCACCGGTCGACGAGCATCTGACGCGCATCTTCTACGCGTCGTGCCGCAACTACTCGCTCGACGTTCCCGACGCCGAATACGACGGGAAGCTCGTCGGGCTGGTGTTCGATCAGGACCAGGTCATCGTGGAGAGTCAGCGGCCGGAGCATATTCCGGTCGAGCTTCGCGAGGAGCTTCACCTGAAGGTGCCGGACGCGATCGCGCTCGGGTACCGCCAGCTGCTGAGCCGGCTCAGCCGGGTCGGCCCGTATCTGCCGTAGTCCCATCGCAGGGACCAGCCCCTCTCGCAGGAACCAGTTAGGAAAACAGTGAGCCAATTGACCACCGTCCGGCCGGAGGGCTGGGCGCGCGCCAGCGGGTACTCGTATGCGATCGTCGACCCGGCCCATCGGCAGATCCACATCGCGGGCCAGCTGCCCTGGGATCCCGAAACCCAGAAATGTGTGGCCGGCGATTTCGCCGCTCAATGGGATCAGGCGCTCGCCAATGTGGCCGCAGTGGTGAACGCAGCCGGTGCGGCCGGGACCGACATCTGCGAGCTGGTGATCTACATCACCAGCATGCAGGAGTACTTGGACTGCCGCGACAGCCTGGGCGCTGCCTGGCTCCGTCACATCGGCAAGCATTTCCCTGCCACGACGATCATCGAGATATCTCGGCTCATCGATCCGGAGGCGAAGCTCGAGGTCAGAGGTACGGCGGTGACGCAGTGACGGCGCCCGGGTATCCCGAGGTGTGTCGCGGCGAGGTCACGCTCGATACCGGAGTTCGGTTGAGCTACGGGCGATGCGGTGCAGGTGAGCCGTTGATCCTGCTGCCGGGTACCGGGACCGATGGTCGGTTCTGGGACCTGCAGCTGCCTGTGTACGCCAGCCGGTATGACGTGATCGTTGTGGACAACCGGGGATCCGGCGACTCGGATATCCCGGGTGTCGAGGGCTACAGCGCCGAGATCATGGCCGACGATATCGCGGCATTGATCCGCGCGCTCGACCTCGGTCCCAGCCACGTCAGCGGGCACTCGCTCGGCGCCAGTATCGGCCAGCAGCTGGCGATTCGGCATCCCGAGGTGGTGCACAGCCTGCAACTGCACGCGACCAAGGCGCGCAACGACGAATGGCTGCGCCGGGCATTCGGTTACACGAGCGGATTCGCCCTCGCGCACGGCGACCAGCGGGCGGCATTCCGCATCACCATGATGTGGATGCTGAGCGCGGACTACCTCGAGACGCGCGCACCGGCGACGGTCGCCGAGATGGTCACCATGTGCTACGTCGAGAATCCGAATGCCGAGCGCAACGCCGCCGGGATGCGCGGGCACATGGTCGCCAACGCGAACCACGACTCCCTTGCGAAGCTGCCGCTGATCCAGGCGCCGACGCTGGTCACTGCGGGAGCCAATGATGTGATGATCCCGCCGCGGTATTCCGAGCAGGTGGCTCGCAGCATCTACAACGCCGAATTCAAGGTGTTCACCGGCCCGAGGGCCAGCCATGCGTTCCCGTGGGAGATGGCAACGGAGTTCACCGCGACCACCCTGGGCTTTCTCCGGGAGCACCCGATCGCCGGAGGCTGCCATGACTGACGTCCTCGAAGTACCCACTGTCGAGGTCCTGCGCGACCGAGCTCGCCTGTGGTTCCTCGATACGAACGGCCGAGCGAGACCTCTTGGTTGGCAATGCAATTCGTGCAGCGTTGTGCGCCTGCCCAGCCGCCACCTGATCTGCCGCCGGTGTGCGAGCGAATCGGCGACCGCAATCGAACTCTCGGGAAAAGCGACGATCTACAGCAAGACCGTGGTGCATCGCGGATTTCCCGGAACTCCGGTGCCCTATACGGTCGCGTTGGTCGACTTCGCCGAAGGTATTCGGCTCCGCACCGTGGTCGTCGGCGACGGTGCGGACCGAGTGGTAATCGGCGATGTCGTCGAATTGGTGCCGATGCCGGGGGCGGCGGGGCTCGACCAGGCAGGACTGGCCGTCGCTGCCTGCCCAACCGGCGTTGAGGTGACGCAATGACCGCCTTTGTTCTCGGCGTCGGAATGACCCGATTCACGAAATGGAATGGCATTGCGGCCGAGACCCTCGGTGGACGGGCCATCTTGGCCGCCCTTCGCGATGCGGATATCGAGCGGACGGCGATCGACGCCGCGTTCTTCGGCTCGGTGCAGGGCGGGGTGGGAATCGGGCAGCGCGTGCTCTCCGGCCTGGAGATGACCGGCATGCCGATTACGAATGTCGAGGCGGCCTGTGCCAGTGGGGGATCCGCGCTCCGCGAGGCGGTCATGTGGATCGAGGCCGGCGCCATCGATGTGGCTCTTGTTGTCGGTATAGATATCCTCACCGCGAAGAGTTCGGGCCCGATCGAGCCGGCGCAGCGCGACCCGCTGAAGGTGGCGGTGCCGATCCCGGGCATCTACGCCCTGACCGCGGCTCGATACATGCATGAATGCGATGTGAGCGCAGCCGATCTCGCCGCCGTAGCGGTCAAGAACCGTGCGAACGGAGCGATGAACCAATTCGCGCACTTCCGCTCTCCGGTGACCGTACACGAGGTTCTGGGCTCTCCGATGATCGCCGAGCCGTTGACTCGATTGCAGTGCTGTCCCAACGTCGACGGGGCCGCGGCGGCGATAGTCGTCAGTGAGTCGGCTGCCCGCCGGCTGGGTATACATCGGGCGATCCGGATCGCCGGCGGTGCGCTGGCCTCGGGTGGACCCGCGGATCGGACCGGAGTGCGTCGCGAGACGACGAGACGGACGGCGAACCTGGCTTACGCGCAGGCCGGCGTCGGCCCGGAGGATCTGGACCTGTGTGAGGTGCACGAGCCTTTCACGATCTCCGAACCGCTGCACGTCGAGAGCCTGGGGTTGTGCGCCCAGGGGTACGGCGCCCGCTACATCACCGACGGATACGCCGATATCGATGGCAAGGGCGTCGCGATCAACCCCAGCGGTGGCCTGATCGCCCGCGGTCATCCGCTCGGAGCGACGGGACTGGCGCAGGTCCACGAAATCGTCACCCAGCTTCGAGGCGAGGCGAAAGACCGCCAAGTCGTGGGTGCACGTGTCGGTCTCACCCACATCTTCGGCGGCTCGTTCCCGGAGATCGAGGGCGACGCATGCAGCGTCCATATTTTCACACGGTGAGGTGAGAGATTTGAAAGACCCGACCCATTCCCCCGTGCTGGGTGCTCCGGTCAGCGGCACGAGTATGTTTCGGAATGTACCCGAACGTTTCCTGCCGCCGGGCGACTGCGCGGCGACCTACTATTTCCCTATTCCGTGGATGCACACGGCGATTCACGCTCCGCAACTGAACGCGGGTTTCGAATTGCTGGGTCGCCAGCTCGCGAATACTCCGGAAGCGTCGAATCGAGTCGGGATCTACGACGAGACCCGCGGTATCGAACTGACCTTCGGGGCGATCTGGGACAGCGCCAACCGATTGGCCAACAGTCTGCGGGCATTGGGCCTGCAGCCCGGTGACCGTGTGCTCTACCGTTTCGGTGAAGTGGCCGACGCGGCAATCACCAAGCTGGCCATCCTGATCGCCGGAGGAATCGCGATCCCCTCGGGCCTGCAGGATGGTCCCGCCGAACTCGCGTACGTCGTGGCCGATGCCGAGGTGTCCTTCGTCGTCGCCCAGGATGCTCGTCTGGAGGTTGTCGATGAGGCTGTGGCGCAGCCGGGTTCGACCACCGTGCGGGGGGTGGTCGTGTCGCCGGCTGCCCCTGCGGGATCGCCACATCATTCGTTCGGTGAGCTGGTGCGGACCGGCAGTTCGGTGGTCGAGATCGCCGCGACCGCTCCGCTCGACGCGGCGAGCGTCTACTACACAGGCGGTACGACTGGGCGGCCGAAGGGTGTCATCTATACCCATTTCCACGAGACGCACCAGCCGACCGACATGGCGATCTGGTCGACCAGGCGGCCGCGCAGCGACGACGTCTGGATGACGCACGCACCCGTCGGGCACGCATTCGGCAACATGGAGAAGATCAACTACCCGCTGCGCGCGCTGATCCCCACGGTATACAAGGACCGGCCGACCGGCGCGGACTGCCTCGAACTGCTGATTCGTTACCGCGTCACCTATTTCGCGGGAATCTCGGCGATGTACGCCCGGATGCTCGACGCCATGGGCGATTCGACACCGCAGCTCAGCCTGCGGCTGGCCAAGGCCGGCGGCGAAGGCCTGACCCCCGAGCTGTGCGACCGTTGGCTGCAGGTGTGCCCGGCTGCACCGCTGGCGAATTCATACGGCTGCGTGACAACTCAGAGCACTCTCATCACATCGCTGATCGCGGGACGGAAGGTGGGGCCGGCGGCATCGATCGGTCTGCCGATCCCGGGCATCGAGGTCGCGATCGTGACCGCCGACGGTGAACTGGTGCCCGAAGCTCCGGGACTGGCCGGACGTTTCGCGTTCCGCGGACCGGTGGGGCCGACCTACTGGACCAACCTCAACCCGGACATTGCCGCGTTGATGAAAGCAGACCAGCGCGACGGCTGGAATCTCAGCGACGACGAGGTCGTCATCGACGAAGACGGCTGGTTCTACTTCCGTTCCCGAGTCCACGACATGATGCGGATCAGCGGCCGCAACGTGGCCGCGGTGGAAGTGGAGGAGGTGCTGAAATTGCATCCCGATATCCGGGACGTCGCCGTAACGGCCTTCGCCATGCCGGACAGCACAACGGTCGTCAAGGCGTTCGTCTGTGCGCGCGACGATGCCCAGACCGGCGACGAAATGCGTAGCAGTATCAGAGATTTCGCGAAATCGAAGATGTCGCTGTACAAGGCGCCGCGGATCATCGAATTCGTCGATGAATTGCCGCGCGACCATCTGGGCAAGCTGCGCCGCAAAGCGCTGAGCACCGCACCGACCACCTGATCGTCAACCAATTTCCCGGGGCCGATGGCATCGGCTGATCCGATTTCCGAGCAGCCCGCGTCGTCAAAGGAGAGCTTCATGAGTACGTCCGTCACCGTGCACGACAGTGTTACCGAGCAGGCCCGCGCTTTTCTCGCGGTAGAACAGCACCATCACATCATCGACGGCAAATCGACACCGTCCCAGGATGGTTCGACCTTCGACACCGTCGACCCGTCCACCGAGGCGGTGCTGGGTAAGGTCGCCTACGGTACCGCTGCCGATGTCGACCTGGCGGTCCAGGCTGCGCGGCATGCGTTCCAAACCGGCTCACCGTGGCGGCGGATGGCGGCCGCCGAGCGCAGCCTGCTGCTGGGACGGCTGGCCGACTTGGTGGAATCGCACGCCGACGAACTCGCCGACCTCGAATCGCTCGACAATGGCAAGCCGCGGCGGTTCGCCCGCCAGGTCGATGTTCCCGGTGCCATCGCCAACCTGCGCTACCACGTCGGTACCCCGGCCAGAATTCAAGGACGCACCCTCCCGGTGCGCGGGAAAGACGTTTTCTGCTACACCACCCGGGAGCCGGTCGGTGTCTGCGGCCAGATCGTGCCGTGGAACTTTCCGCTGGTCATGGCGGTCTGGAAGATCGCGCCCGCCCTGGCCGCCGGCTGCACCGTGGTGCTCAAGCCCGCCGAGCAGACGCCGCTGACCGCGATTCGGCTAGGACAGCTCGCGCTCGAGGCCGGTATCCCGCCCGGCGTGCTCAATGTCGTTGCCGGAGACGGGGAAACCGGCAAGGCGCTGGTCGCGCATCCGGGTGTGGACAAGATCGCCTTCACCGGGTCGACGGCGGTCGGGCGTGCCATCGCCGAGCGCGCGGGTCGTGACCTGAAGTCGGTGACCCTCGAACTCGGCGGCAAGTCACCGCTGGTCGTCATGCCGGATGCCGATCTCGACACGGTCGTCAAGCGCGCGTTCGCCGGAATCTACTTCAACTCGGGACAGGTGTGCTCGGCGTCGTCGCGACTGCTGGTGCACCGCAGCATCTTCGATCAGGTCGTCGAGGGGATTGCCGAGAAGGCGCGGACGAGCGTCGTCGGCGGCGCCTTCGACGACGACGCCTATCTGGGCCCGCTGGTCAGCCAGGACCAGCACGCTCGGGTGGCGGGCTACATCGAAAGCGGCCGGAAATCGGCCGAGTTGGTCGCCGGCGGGCGGACCGATTCGGGCCGGGCCGGCTACTTCGTCGATCCGACGCTGTTCACCACGACCGACGACAACGCCGAAATCGTCCGCGAGGAGATCTTCGGCCCGGTCCTCGTCGCCCAGCCGTACGAATCCGTCGAAGAGGTGGCCGAACGGGCGAACGACACCGAATATGGTTTGGCCGCAGGCGTTTTCACGCAGAGTCTCGCTTCGGCGCACAAGTTTGCCGCCCTGCTGCGCGCCGGATCGGTGTACGTGAACTGCTGGGGCCTGGGTGATCCGGCGGCGCCGTTCGGCGGATTCGGAGCCTCGGGCATCGGTCGGGAGCACGGCGAGGAAGGGCTTTCCGCCTACCTCGAGCCGAAATCGACTTTCATCCAATTCAGCTGAGAGGCCAAAGATTTGCCGGTGCGGAAGTCCCGGGATGCGGACCCGGGATTTTCGCTACCGCGCAGACCGGCATGTGCCGGGCGGCAGTGGAAGTCTTCGTCATCGTAGTAGGGGCCCCTGACGAGGTATCGATCATCCGGTCAGGTTGCTCATTCGAGCGCCGTCACCCCGAACCGAAAGTAATACCGTGAGCGCACCTCCCGTTTCCAGCAGTGTGAGCGACGTCCCCAGCGACTCGAATTCCGAATATTCGGCGCATCGTCCGGCCGAAGCGCCACCGGGGTTGCGCGGCCGGCTCGGTGTGCCGGGTCTGGTGGCAGCCGCAAGCCGGACGTGTACCGGCGCAGCGGAAGGCAGTAGACGATGACTTCCTCGATCGATGATGCGAATGAAGGCACGGTCGCGGCCGAGTACTCGAGTTCCGGTCCGGCGGTCGGGTTGGGCGGGCGGCTCGGTGTGCTCGGCGTGGTATCCGCAGTCCTGGCATTCACCGCGCCGCTGGGCGGTGTGGCCGGCTACGTCGCCCTGATCATTGCCAGTGGAAATGGTGTGGGCACACCTGTCACCTTCATTGGTGTCGGCATTCTGGTTCTCATTTTTTCGGCCGGCTACACCAGAATGACTCAGCTCGTGCCGAATGCCGGCGGGTTCTACGCCTATGTCTCCCTCGGCCTGGGCCGCGCGGTCGGCGTGGGTACCGGGCTGTTGACGACCCTCGGATATCTGGTCGGCGGATTCGGGTTCTGTGTCTTCGGTGGGAGTGTCGCCAGCACGACAATTCATGCTCAACTCGCGGGTGAGCCTGTGCCGTGGTGGATCTACACGCTCGGTTTCATCTGCGTTGTCACAGTGCTCGCCTACCGCAAGATCGATGCTTCCGTCCGGGTGATGACCGTGCTGATGGCGCTCGAAGTGGCCATCGTCCTGGTCTTCGATCTTGCTGTCGGCATTCGCGGCGGGCCGACCGGGCGCTCACTCGACTCGTTCACCTTGCATTCGGCCCTGTCGGGTGCGCTCCCGATCGCTGCGCTGTTCGCCTTTCTGCTGTTCGTGGGATTCGAGGTGACGACGCTGTTCCGCGAGGAAGTCGCAGATCCGGCGCGCACGATCCGGCGCAGCACGTATTTGTCCGTGTGCTTCATCGCGGTCTTCTATGCGCTGTCGGCCTGGTGCATGATCACGGCCTTCGGGGTCGACGAAGCGGTCGGCAAAGCGCAAGCGGACTCCGCCGGGATGTTCTTCGGTGGTGTCCAACTCTATCTGGGCTCCACCGTGATGACGATCACCAGTTATCTGCTGATCACCAGTGTGTTCGCGTGCCAGCTGTCCTACGCCAACACGGTATGCCGCTACCTGTACTCGATGGGCCGTGACGGTGTACTTCCGCAGATGCTGGGTGGTGCGCACCCACGGCATCGTTCGCCGTATCGGGCCGCGCTGGTGCTGGGCGGCGTGAGCGTCGCGTTGACGCTCGCGGTCGCCGGGTGCGGATTTTCAGCGACCGACATTTTCACGTGGGCGTTGTTCATCGCAGGCATCCCGCTGCTGGCCAGCTATGTACTGGTCAGCGCGAGCATCTTCGTCTACTTCGTGCAGAACAGGAATCTGCCGACTGTGACCGTTTCCATGCTGGTCTCCTCGGCCATGGCATTGCTCGGCTTGGCGACGATTCTAGGCCTGGCGCTGGCGAACCCGTCGGCCTTGGCGGGCCGCGACTCGGTCTTCAACTATCTCGTACCCGCGGCGCTGCTGGTCGTTCTGGTGGCAGGTATCGCCTACGGGTTCGTTCTTCGTATATGGCGACCGGAGGTCTATCGCAGAATCGGTCGGCGGCTCGACTAGCGGTGCGGCCCACCACATTCCGTCAACGATCCAAGAGATGAGAGATGAGAGCACAGCAGATCGTCCATATCGCAACGACCGCAAGCGATTTCCGCCGAGTCGACGAACGGGTCGAATTCGCCCAGGGGCGTGACAAGAACGGCATCTTTCCACTGGCCTCGATGGCTGCCGGCTTTGTTCGCGGTGATGCGGGCTATCACGGTGCCGTGGACAACGGTAATGACGAGGTCCTCTACGTTATCGACGGGCGGCTGGATTTCTGCGCCGGTGGCCACACCACGACCGTCGAGTCCGGTGGGTTCGTGTACATACCGAGTGGCCTGAGCTTCGAGTTCACCTTCGGAGTCCCGTCGGTGGCGTTCTGGGTCGGCAGCTCGAGCGCCGACATCGAGCAGGCGATGCGGGAAATGTTCGGCGCCGAATCCGGTTAGCCGGAGCACTGGAAACGAGGCCGCCCGGGGCCCGGCTGAACAGCCGAAACCCTGGGCGGCCGAGTGCTTTCAGGCCCACAGTGCAGTGTCTGTCCCACCGGAAGCGCGCAGCTCTGGTCGGCGCGACGACCAGGGAATAGCCTCCTCGATAACGCGCGCGGTATGGAACAGGAGGTCCTCGCGACCACACCGGGCAACGAGCAGCAGGCCGACGGGCAGCCCACCTGCTGTCGGTGGGCAGGGAATGGTGACGGCCGGATTGTCGCCCATATTCCAGGCTGCGGCGAACGGCATGTACGTCGTCCAGTCGGGTTCGACCCGGCGCCCGCCGATCGCTGCGGGTGGCTGCCCGATCGGAAATGCCGTCGTCGCGGTCGCGGGCATCGCGAGGACGTCGTAGTCGAGAAAGAAGTCATCGATGGTTCGCCGGAGCTGGGTGAGGCGATTCAACGCGGTGACGACTTCCACGGCCTGGACATCCCGTCCCGGGAGCAGATCGGCCAGCGCCTCGGGATGGAAGAGTTCCGGCGAGTTCTGAGCGGCCTCGCCGAGCTCGAGCCAGGCATCCGCGAGAAACAGCGGACCGTACGTCGGCCAGGGACTCGGAATGGCGGGATGGGCATTGTCCACGCACCAACCCGATTCCGCGAGCACCCGGATGGTTCGCTCACAGGAGGACACGACGTCGCCGTCGACGGCGAATTGACCCAGATCCGGCGTCCACGCCACTCGTGGCGGCCGGTTGTTGCCGGCCTCGGTCCACGTGGGCATCGGCCGGCGCAGCGAGATCGGGTCGCGTCGATCCGGACCACTCATGACCGCCAGCGCGAGCTCGGCGTCGGCGACTGTTCGGGTGATCGGACCCACTGCCACGAACAAGCGTGACGAGGGTGGGGTCGGCCACATCGGCACGCGGCCGGTGGTCGGTTTGAAGCCGACGACGCCGCACACACTGGACGGCGCGATGATCGAACCGACGCCGTCGGTGCCTATCGCGATCGGTCCCAGCCCAGTCGCTACCGCTGCCGCCGCGCCGCCGCTGGATCCTTCGGTGGTACGTGCCAGGTCCCACGGGTTGCGGCAGTCCGGACCGAGCAGATTCCTTGTCTCGCCGAGCATTCCGAATTCGGGGGTATTGGTCTTGCCGATGAGAATTGCGCCCGCCAGGCGCAGCCGCACCACCGCGAGGGCATCGGCGTAGGGCACGTTGGTCTCGTGCAGGCGGGAACCGTAGGTGGTGCGGACGCCCGCGGTTTCGACCAGGTCCTTTACCGAGAACGGCACGCCGTGGAGTGGACCGAGCCAGCCGTCTCCGGACATGACCTCCTGCTCGGCGAAGTGCGCTGCCTGCAGCGCCTGGTCGGCGCATACGGTGAGGTATGCGTTCAGCTGCCCGTTGAGGGCCTCGACGCGATGCAAGGCGTGTTCGACGAGTTCGACCGGCGAGACCTCGCGTCGGCGGACGAGCAGAGCGAGTTCGCTTGCCGGCAAATAGTCGAGGTCGTCCGGCGGGAGTGGGTTATTCGTCATCTGGGACTGCTTTCGGATACGTGACGTCGACAGGCACACCACAGGCCCGGCACCCCTGATCGATTCGATGAGGTGCCGGGCCCGGGCAAAGTCGTCAGTTGTGGGTCGATGTCGCCGCGACGGCGGGTGCTCCGGCGGAGGTCAGCCACTCGGGGATCCGGGCGATGAGCTCCTCGGTGGTCCAGGTGCCCGTGCTCGGCGCGATGAAGCTCAGATCCGAAGTGGTTGTGCAGAGCCCGATGTCGGGGCCGTCCATGACGAACGAGCGTCCGGTGATCGGGCGGCCCTCGTCGGTGCACAGGTAGACACCGATCGGCGGAACGGTTTCCGGTTCGGCCGCGGCCGCTTCGCTGTCGGCCTGGAAGTGCTCCTTGGCGTCGGCATAGAAGCTCTCCTTGTCGTCGAGACCGTCGAAGAACGCCTCGGCCATCCGGGTCGAGGTGGTGCCCGGGAAAACCGAATTCACGTTGATACCGAACTGGCTCAGTTCGTGCGCCGCGTAGAGGGTGACGACGAGGATGGCGGCCTTGGCCGCACGGTAGGAGCCGAGCTTGGGGTAGTAGAAGCCCTGCGCGAGGTCGCCGGTCGTGATGATCGTGCCGCCGCCGTTCTCCCGCATCAGCGGCGCGGCGTGGCGAACGCAGTTGAAGGTGCCGTCGGCGTGGACGGCCATGACGTCCTGCCAGTCACCGCGACTGGACTCGTGCAGTGCCGCCATCCGAATGTTGCCGGCATTCGCGACGAGGATGTCGAGTCGCCCGAACGCCGATACTGCGGTCTGCATGATCATTTCGGCGCTGTCGAAATCGGCGACGCTGTGAGTGTCGGCGACGGCCTGCCCACCGCCCGCGACGATTTCACGGGCGACCGCGGCGGCGGAGGACTCCTCCCTGCCGGAGCCGTCGACGGCCGCGCCGAGATCGTTGACCACGATCTTGGCGCCCTCGGCGGCCAGCGCGTGGGCATACGCGCGCCCGATTCCGCGCCCGGCGCCGGTGACGACCGCGACCTTGCCGTCCAGTCTCTTACTCATGTATCGATCCTTCGTTCAGATGTTTGCTCGATGGGGTGCGCTCATGCCCGCGTCGTCGGAAGTTGCAGCCGCAGTTGGTCGATCGTGTCGATCCGGATGTCGGGGCGCCAGGTCATTTCCTGGTCCGGGCTGAGTGCGAGGTCGGGGAAGAGTTCCAGCAGGACCTCCAGCGTGATCCGCATTTCGATGCGGGCCAGCGGTGCGCCGATGCAGAAGTGCTTGCCCTTGCCGAAGGCCAGATGCGCACCCTGGCGGGTGATATCCAGCCTGTCGGGGTCCTGGTAGACGTCCGGGTCGTGGTCGGCTGATGCGAGGATCAGCGAGACCAGCGCGCCGGCTGGGATATCGACCCCGCCGACCGTAACGTCGCGCTTGGCGAGCCGGAAGATTCGTTTGACCAGCGTCCGCTGACGCAGTGTCTCCTCGACGGCGGACGGCACCAGCGCCGGATCCCGCACCAGCAGTTCCCACTGATCACGGTGGGTCAGAAGGGCCCGGACGCCCTGGGCCATCATCTGCGCCGAGGTCTCGAATCCGGCGACGAGGATGTCGTAGAGGCCGACGATTATGCGTTTGGTCGCCTCGGGCGACTGATCGCCGCGCATCCGCTGGATCATCACCGACGCGTAGTCGTCGCGCGGATGGGTGCGCCGCTCGGCGATGAGTTCGCCGAAGTACTCGTAGAGCTCCGCGATATCGGTCGCCGCGGCCAGATACTGCTCGTCGCTGATCGGGGCGAAGCTGCAGATCCGGAACTCCGACTCGACGGCGCGCATCATCAGGCCGGACTTTTCTTCCGGCACACCGGTAATGTTCGCGATCGCGCCCAGAGACAGCGGAATGGCGTAGTCGTTGACGAATTCGATGCTGCCCTGCTCGGCCAGCGGCTGCAGCAGGCGAATCGCACGATCACGCAGAAATGTTTCGCGCGCGGCGAGACTGCGCGGCGTAAACGGTGCCTGTACCAGCGCCCGCATCGGCCGGTGCTCAGGATCGTCGAGCATGAGTACCGATTCCGACCACGGATAGCCGGCCATCCGTTCCTGCAATTGCGCGGGCAGGGGGTAGCTTTCGAGCGCACCCTGCGCCGAGAAGTTCTGGTCGTCGCGCAGAATGTCGAGCACATCGGCCTGGCGGGTGACCTCCCAGATGTTGTAGGACTCCAGGTAGTACACCGGATGCTCGCGGCGCGCGATCGCCAGACTCGGATAGGGATCGCGGAGCTCATCCGGGTGGATGGGATTGTATTCGGCGAAATGCGGGCAAGCGTTGATGCCTGTCATTCCCGGAGAATCCGGCATGGTTTGTATTTCCTCTCGAAGCGCGGTGCGAATTGTCGGTGCTATTGTCCGGCGCGGGAACGATAAGCATCGATATCGGCCGAATGGTTCGACTCGGCGACCGAGGTGGCCTGGTTTCTCGGCATCGGTTTCGTCCTTATATGCTCGTAGCCGGGTTCCGAGAGCGTCAAGCATCGCGGGTGCACTACTAGCCTTTCGGGTCAGAGTCCGAGACCGCGTTAGTATGGCCGTTTCCGCCGGATTTCCTGCCGGGCAATGGTGCGCCGATGTACCGCGTCGGGCCCGTCGACGATGCGCAGGGTCCGGGCTGAGGCATAGAAGTACGCGAGCGGGAAATCGTCGCTGACGCCAGCGGCGCCGAAGATTTCGATCGCCCGGTCGATGACTTTGGTCGCTACGTCCGGGGCCGCGATCTTGATCGCGGCGATTTCGGTGGTCGCTTTCTGAGCGCCGTAGGTGTCGATGAGCCAGGCGGTGTGCAGGACGAGTAGCCGAGCCTGGTCGATCTCGACGCGGGACCGGGCGATGAGGTCACGGACCACGCCCTGATCCAGGAGCAGGCTCCCGAAGGCGGTGCGGGAACCCGCGCGTTCGACCATCAACGCAAGTGCTCGCTCGGCCATGCCGATGGCTCGCATCGCGTGATGGACCCGTCCGGGTCCCAGGCGGGCTTGGGCGATGGCGAAGCCCTCGCCCTCACCGGCGAGGATGTTGGCTGCGGGGACGCGCGCGTTGTCGAAGACGATCTCGGAATGTCCTTGCCGGTCCCAGTATCCGAAGATCGGCAGGCGCCGGACGATGCGCACTCCGGGGGTGTCGTGGGGGACCAGGATCATCGACTGCTGCCGGTGGCGTGGTGCGGTGGGGTCGGTCTTGCCCATGACGATGAAGATCTCGCATGCCGTGTCGGCGACGCCGGTGATCCACCATTTGCGTCCGTTGATGATGTAGTCGTCGCCGTCGCGAGTGATCGAGGTGGAGATGTTGGTGGCGTCGGAGCTGGCGACGTCGGGTTCGGTCATCGCGAAGGCGGATCGGATTGTGCCGTCCAGCAAGGGATTGAGCCATCGCGTGCGTTGATCTTCGGTGCCGAACATGTGCAGGATCTCCATGTTCCCGCTGTCGGGTGCCGCGCAGTTCATTGCCCGGGGGGCCAGTACCGGCGACCAGCCCGAGATTTCGGCGAGAGGGGCGTATTCGATTGTCGACAGGCCGGAGACGCTGGGCAGGAACAGGTTCCAGAGACCTTGTCGGCGTGCTTCGTCGGTCAGGGCGGTCAGCAGTTTCGCTTCTGTGGGGTCAGTGGACTCGCCGTGGTTGTGTCCGAGTGCCGATTCGGCCGGAAAGACGTGGTCGCGCATGAATTCCCACAGGCAGGCGGAGAGTTCTGTGGTGCGGGGAGAGTGGCTGAAGTCCATCGAATGCTCCTGGGCTGAGCGGTTGCTCGGGGTGTGTGGTCATCGCGTCGGATGCAGAGCGGCCAGGCCGGATTCCGCAACTCGGGCGACGTCCTCGTCGAGGTCGCCGAACTGCTGGCCGCCCATCGCTCCCGCGGCCGACCTGGCGGCAATGCCCTGCAGGATGACCGCGAATTTGAATCTCGCGAACGCCTCGTAGAAGGGGAAGTCCGTCAGGTCGAATCCGGTGCGGGCGGCATACCGCTCCAGCAGGTGCGTCCGCGACGGAAATCCGTACTGTGAGGTGACGGCCGGGACCAACGGCACCGGCGGATCGCCGGGCTCGGTCCAGTAGAACGAGAGCAAGCCCAGGTCGGTCAGGGGATCGCCGAGCGTGGACATCTCCCAGTCGAGAACAGCGGCGACCCGGCCCGGGTCGGTGACGTCCATCATGCAGTTGTCGAGCCGGAAGTCGCCGTGTACCAGGGCGGCCGGGGCGCCGACGGGGATCGTCGTCGTGAGCCTGCGAGCGAGCTCGTCCAGCGCCGGCACTTCCCGTGCCCGGCTGGCTGCCGATTGCGCCTGCCACCGGTGGAGCTGGCGGGTCAGGAAACCGTCGGGCCGGCCGAAATCGGACAGACCGACGGCGCCGGGGTCGACGCGGTGCAGCTGTGCGAGCGTGTCGACGAGCGCATTGGTCAGGCGCACCCGATCGGCAGCGGTGTCGGCGTAGCCCCCGGGGACCGTCTCGCGGATGATGTGGCCGTCGACCTTGCTCATGACATAGAACGGCACCCCGATCAGGTCGGGGGATTCAACGGCGAGCACCACTCTGGCAACAGGCACTTCGGACTCTGCCAGCGCTTGCTGCACCCGCGTCTCACGTCGCATGTCATGGGCGCTGGGCAACAATTCTCCCTGCGGAGGCCGCCGCAGGACGAGTTCACCTGCGGCGCTGCGCAGTACGAAGGTGAGGTTGGATTTACCGCCCGAGATCAGTGCGGCATCGAATGTCTGCCATCGGTGGTCATCGGTGGCATCCACCAGTGCGGGTCCGAGCCGTTGCGGACACAGCAGCATATCGATGTCGGTCATTTATGGCAGCCTCGCGGTTCGGGGATAGTGGCAGCTGGCACGGTCGCAAGGTCATTCGCGCGCTGTCAACGAAGAGAGGGTCGATTCTCGCCCATTGGGTCAGTGCGCAATATCGTCGCCGGCTCATGCCTAGCCCGATGGGCTAGCGCAGTGCCATATTGCTTGACCGCTCTCGAATGGTGAGAGCAATGTCATATCGACGCGCGGCGTCCCACTCTTTCGTGGTCACCCCGATGGGCCGCGGTATCAGCCCGGTCGACAATCCGTCCGGCGATTCGCATTCCGGAACAGAAGCGAGAAATAATGCTTTCCAAGAATGAGCAGCATGAGGACACCTACGACTGCGACGTGGTGGTGATCGGTGCCGGCTTCGCTGGCGCAACGGTCGCACGAGAATGCGCGACGCGAGGTCTGCGGACCATCGTGCTCGAAGCGACGGATCGCATCGGCGGCCGGACGCACACCACGACGATGTCCAATGGGCAGCAGTTGGACGTCGGCGGAACCTACATTTATTGGGGTCAACCGCACACCTGGTCGGAGCTGACCCGTTACGGGCTTACCGACGACGTAGTCGATGCAGTCACCGTGTACCACGACTGGGTATTGGCGCCTACCGATGCCGGGTCGGAATGGGCCACCGCGGAAGAGCATGCCGTCCGTGAGAAAGATCTGGTGGAGCGGTTCTTCGAACTCGCCACGACGGTCTTTCCCCGCCCGTACAGCCCGATGTACAACGCCGAAGCGGTCAAGGAATTGGACCACCTGACGGTCCGTGACCGGCTCGATGAACTCGACCTCGGGCCCGGAGACGATGCGCATCTGGTAGCGCTGCTGTCAACGCTGTCGAGCGAGGTGCCCGAGCAGAGCAGTTACCTCGCCCTGCTGCGGTGGTTCGCCGCGTGCGGCAACAACTACGAGACGCTGTTCAACGGGCTGATGGGCTCCAAGCTGAAGCATGGAACAGTCGGTCTGCTCAGCGCCATTCTGGCCGACGGTGACGCGGAAGTGCGTCTGTCCACGCCGGTGCGCGGTGTCGTCTCCAATGAGAATGGCGTCGAGGTGACCCTCGCCAGCGGTGAGGTGGTAACCGGCGCGGTGGCGGTCGTGGCTACGCCGAGCGGCGTGTGGCCGCACCTGGAATTCTCACCGCCACTGGCCGCCGAGCGTCTGGCCACGGCGAAGGCGGGTTTGCAGAATTCCTGGGGCAAAAAGGCCGCTGCTGTCATCAAGGGCGAGCCGCGACGGGTGTTCATTCAGCCTCGTCTCGGCGAGCCCATCGCCATTCTGTGGACGACCGAGCAGCGTTCCGAGGACGAGCAGCTGATCACGTTCATGTGCAGTCCCGCACTGTCTGACTCCGACGATGAGAAGGTCGCCGCGGCACTGCGTGAGCTGCTGCCGGGAATCGAGGTTGCCGAGGTCCACACCGACAGTTGGTCCTCCGATGACGAGTATGTGCGCGGTGGCTGGCCCATGCTCGCCCCCGGTGTGCTCTCTCGCTACCTGCCGCACGAGAAGTGCGCCGAGCCCGAGGGCCGGGTCGTCTTCGCGACGGCCGACATCTCCACTCTCTGGAGTTCGTTTATCGACGGCGCGATCGAATCCGGTCTGACCGCTGCCCGCAAGGTTCAGAGCATCCTTCGATAGTTCCTACCGCGGACGAATCCCGGCTGATACGGCCGATCGCAAGAAAGAGAAAGTCCTTGATGATACCGACCACCGGCCAGGACCTGCAGCTTCGAGGTGAGGTCCGGGTCGCCGGAGACCTCGGCTTCGACGAAGCGGCCGCGATCTGGGATGGCCGCCACGGCTGCCGGCCGGCGCTCATCGCGCGTTGCCTCGGTGCGGCCGACGTACGAAAAGCGCTGCGCTACGCGCGCCGGCACGGTCTCGAGGTCTCGATCCGCTGCGGCGGCCACAACCCCAACGACTATGCGATCAACGACGGCGGCATGGTCTTGGACCTGCGCGGGATGAACAGCGTCCACATCGATCCGGTGGCGCGTCGCGCGCGAGTCGGCGGCGGGGCCTTGGCCGGAGACGTGGTACGCGAGGCCGCGGAGTTCGGGCTGGTTCCGGTGACGGGGATTCTGCCCGCGATCGGTTTCTGCGGACTCGCGCTCAATGGCGGCGAGGGTTTCTTCACCTACCGGTACGGGATGGTCTGTGACAACATCACCGCCGCGACCCTCGTGACGGCCGACGGTGAGCTGGTCCGCTGTTCGGAAAGTGAACGCCCGCAACTACTCTGGGGATTGCGTGGCGCCGGCTCCAACTTCGGCGTCGTCACCGAGATCGAGATCGCGCTGCACGATCTGCCCGAGAGCGTGCTCGCCGGGATGATCACCTGGATGCCGCCCCGAGAGCGGCTCGCGGACTTCCTGACGACGTTACTGACCGCACTGCAAGCAACTTCGGACTATATGTACCCGGTAATGATCATCGGCCGCGACGAGTGCGGCGCGGTCTCGGTCTCAGCGGTGCTGTGCCATGTGGGGGCCGTCGAGGACGCCGACCGGGAGATCGGCTCGATCCGTGCGCTGGCACCCGCCGTCGACGACTCGATCGCTCGCGACGGGTATCCCGAAGCGGTCCGCGCGCTGCATGAGCGCATCGACGAGCTGGCCGGGTTCGAGGACGGATTGTGCCGGCGCTGGACCGATTACGAGCTGGCCTGTTCGCCTCGACAGTTCGGTGAGGTCGTTGCTGCGAATGCGGACAAGCTGCTCACCGAAGCCGAGTGCCACGCCACGGTCTCGATCATCGTCGAGGGCAAACCGATCGACAACGCGCTGGGTACGCCGGCCAAACACCGCCACGGGCCGGGCGTCATGATCGAGGCCGGCTGGCGGGGGATCGGGCAGACGGCGCGATTCGACGCGCTCATCGACGGCCTCAACGCGACGCTGCTAGCCGACGGGGTCATTTCGCCCGCGTCCGGAAACATCCACAGCATTTCCGACGTCGCCCCGGACATTGTCGTGGAGAACTACGGACCGGATGTCTATCGGAAGCTCGCCGAACTCAAATCCGTATACGACCCGGAGAACATCTTCCATCTGAATTACAACATCGTGCCGACAGCGACGATGGGAAAACACCGATTGAACGAGGATCACACATGAGTACGTCTTCGCCGGAAACGGCAGTCGCTCCGGGCATTACTCCTCCGCAGGTAATGCGTGAGGTATTGGGCCATTTCCCCTCGGGCATCGTGGTGATCACCGCGGACGGACCCGAAGGGCCTGCGGGTTTCACTTGCCAGTCGTTCGCGTCGCTGTCGCTGGACCCGCCGCTGATCACCTTTTCACCGGCCCGGAGCTCGACCACCTGGCCGCGCATTCGTGAGATCGGCGCCTTCTGCATCAACGTGCTCGCCGAAG
This sequence comes from Nocardia sp. CA-107356, assembly GCF_050946365.1. Classification (NCBI taxonomy): domain Bacteria; kingdom Bacillati; phylum Actinomycetota; class Actinomycetes; order Mycobacteriales; family Nocardiaceae; genus Nocardia; species Nocardia sp. CA-107356. The sequence continues at coordinate 4,820,476 of NZ_CP191992.1, forward strand.
ACCACGAGCACCACAGCGCCCGATTCGCCCGCTCCGGAACGGACAAGTTCGCCGGTGTGGATTGGACCCCTACCCCCTCCGGTGCGCCGCTGCTGCCCGGTGTCAGTGCCTGGATCGACTGCGAGCTGTGGAAGGAATACGACGGCGGCGATCATACGATCGTGGTCGGCCGAGTCCGCCACCTCGCAGCCCATCCGGCACGCCTGCCACTGCTGTTCTACCGCGGCGGCTACGCGGTCACAGCTCCGGCGGATCGCGCTTAGCGGGTGGAGGCGGCCTGATGTGCGCCGGATTGATCGACCCACGCGAACTTCGAAGGAGGCTCGATGGTCTGGATACTGCTCGCCGCCGCGATTCTGTGCGAGGTGACCGCAACCCTGTCCTTGCGGCTGGTGGACGGGTTCACCAGGGTGGGTCCCACTCTCGTGGTAGTGGCGGGCTACGTTGCCTCCTTCTACTTGCTCGCCCAGGTGATCCGGCACGGTTTACCGCTCGCGGTCGTATACACCATCTGGGCTGGGGTGGGGGTCTTGGTGATCGCCTTGTTCAGCGCCGCATTCCTGGGCGAAGGGCTGACCCGGCTACAGATTGCCGGAGCAGCGCTGGTGCTGATCGGGGCGGCGATTGTCAAACTCGCCACATGAGTACCCGACTGTTCGCAGATCCTGGTGCCGCACGCCGGGACAGCGATATCGTGCAGATCCGAAAGACCCTGGTAGACCGTGACAGAGCCCGAGCCGTTCGAAACGCAGCGAGACCTGGCGGCCCCGTCCCTGGCGGCTGAGCTGGAGTCGGCTGGCTTCGAGGATGTCGAGGAAATCGGGCGCGGCGGTTTCGGGATCGTGTATCGATGCCGACACCGGTCATGCGGCATTCGAGCGGCGCAAGGGGGAGCAGGTGGTGGCGCAGTTCGTCCGGATCACCGCCCAGCCGGTCCCGGATCTGCGCGAGACGGGTGTTCCAGACGATGTGTGCGCGGTGATCGAACGCGCGATGGCGGCTCATCCGCAAGACCGCCAGCCCTCCGCCGAGATACTCGGCGAGGAGCTCCGTGATATCCAGCACCGCAACGGATTTCGCGTCGACGAGATGGCATTGCTGATCGAGCCCGGTGAGTTCGGCCCGGGCTCCCGGCCGTCGCCGCGCCCCGTCACCGAAGGGATGCACCCGGAGCTGCCGAGCCGCAACATACCGCTCGAGCTGACCGGTTTCATCGGTCGCGACCGGGAAGTCGCTTACGCGAAACACCTGCTGTCGGTCGCCCGGCTGGTCACCTTCACCGGTATCGGGGGAGTGGGGAAGACCCGGTTGGCCCTACGTGTCGCCACTGCGGCCGAGCGGGACTCAACAGACGGGGTGTGATTCATCGAATTGGGCGAGCTGGTCGACGAGGCACTGTTGGCCGGTGTCGTTGTCACCGCGCTGGGGTTGCGCAGATCTGTGCGGACACCCGAGGACACGCTGCTGGACTTCCTGGGGCAGCGCACCGGGCTGCTGGTTCTCGACAATTGCGAGCAGATCATCGATTCCGCGGCGAAGTTGTGCGAGACCCTGTTGAAAGGTTGTGCGCGGCTACAGATCCTGGTGACGAGCAGGGAGCCACTGGGTATCGGAGGCGAAGTCGTGCTGCGGGTCGACCCGCTCAGCCTTCCCGAAGCCGGCCGCGAGCCGTCGCTACAGGATTTTGGCCGACATGCAGGGTGATCTCGAGGCCGGCGAGATACTGGTGCGAGAAGGCCACGCGCTGGCCGCGGCGTTGGCGGACTCGACTGTCGATGTCGTAGTGGCTTATGCCGACGCCTTTTTCGCCTACTGCAGCGGGCAGATCTCGCGCGCCGCCGCCCTGCTGGAGGACTCCGTCGTGGAATTTCATCGACAGGACAGACTCGCGTTGGAGGTCGAAGCACTCACGATGCTGGGGCTGTGCCACGCGATGCTCGAATCCGCCGAGCGGGCGGGCGAGTACTACCGCCGGGTCCTGGGGATCACCGAGTCGCGGGGCGAGTCGGTGAGCCGGTCCTACGCGCTGTGGGCATTGGGTGTGCTCAAATGGCAAAGCGGGTGAATCCGACAGCGCCACCGAACTTTTGGATGAAGCGCTGATTCGGCTGGCCCGGCTGGTCGACGATCCGGTCGGTACGGCGATATGCCTCGAGGCGCTGGCCTGGATCGCGTGCGACAACTCCGATCCGGAGCGGGCGGCGGTGCTGATGGGTGCCGCCGGGGCGCTGGCAACCGCCGCGAGCAGTTGGCCGATCTCGCTGCCGAACCTACTCGCGAGCCACGACGAATGTGTTCGACATGCCGGAACAGCGCTCGGCAGCGCGGGATTCGCGGCCGCGAGCTTGGGTGGAGAGCAGATGTCGAGTGCCGCTGCCGTCGCCTACGCACTCGGCGAGTGACTGTCGCGGATCGTGCGATGGGCATGGCAGCGCGGCCCGGCTCCCAGATCGGGAGCCGGGCCGCGGGCGGCCGAAGCGGAGTCGGGGAACTCAGCGCCCGGTCGCTGCTGGGCGACGTCAGATATCGCCCTGATCGTGCAGCGAGTTGTACATCTGGACCCCGCTCGCGATGCCGACGGGAATGCCGAGGATCGCCGCACCGGCGACGCTGCCGAGCGCGATACCCACACTCGCACCGACCACACATCCGAAGGCCGCGGCAGGCAGGGCGATCGGGCCGGTGGGAAGGGCGACGAACCCTCCGGTCAGCGCGCCTGCGACGCAGCCGACACCCGCGCCGACGACTCCGCCTGCCAGTGTTCCCACACCGGTCGCCAGGCCGAATTGCGTCGCCACAACGCCCAGGGCGCCGTTGAAATCGGCTGTGGCGTCGACATTGTGCAGGGGCGGGGTGTCCGCGACGTCGGTTACGACCGGTGCCGGCACGGTGTCGGCCGCTGCGGCGTTCTGCAGGGCGAATGATCCGATGGCGGTGTCCACCGCCGCCGAATGATCCGCCGCATTACCGGTATAGCGCACACCCGGCAACACCTCGGTGGTCATCGTCGAGTCGGCGGCCGCCGGATCCGCGGCGGCCGTGCCCGCCGCGAGACACATTGCTGCGATGGCGAACGTCGACGTGGCCGCCGTTCGAGTGAATTTGTTCATCGATTTCCATCTTTCGTTCCTCGCCGGAAGAAATGGAGCCGGCGACGATTTTTGATATTCGGACCGGAAATTGTGCGCCGCGTGTGATCGGAATCACTCCGAAGATGCTGCTGCTCGATGCCGGGCACCGTCAAGGGAAAGAACCGGGGACTAGCCCGATGGGCTAGTCCCCGAATGCTGTGGCCGTGAAATTCGCCGACCGGCTGGGATTGTGCTCCGCCGATCCCGATGCCTACCCCAATAGGGTGAATCCGGACTGTGATTCCTTGACTGCCCTCTGCGGGCTGCAGACGATGAGCATGTTGCAAAAATCCGACCAGTCCACGCAGAGGGAATACGTCTCTCTGCCGGGTCCACTCCGAGAGGTTTTCTCATGCACGTTGGTCTCGGCCTTTCCTTCCAAAGCTACGAGGACGCCCTCACCGACAAACAGGTCTGGGCCAACGCTGTGCGTAGCTCCGAATTGGCCGCCGAACTGGGTTTCGACGGTGTCTGGGCCACCGAGCACCACTTCACCAGCTACGACATCACGCCCGACCCGCTGCAGTTTCTGACCTTTGTGGCGGCGCTCGACTCCGATATCCAGCTCGGCACGGCGGCAGTGATCCTGCCGTGGCATGATCCGGCGCGGGTCGCCGAGCAGATCAGCGTCCTGGATATGCTCAGCGGTGGCCGCCTGATCCTCGGCATCGGACGTGGTCTAGGGAAGACCGAATTCGACGGTTTGCGCATCCCGATGGACGAGTCCCGGGAGCGTTTCCTCGAGTCGGCCGAAATTGTTCTCGCCGCGCTGGACACCGGAGTACTGGCATACAACGGCAAACACTTCCAGCAGCCGGAACGGAATCTTCGTCCGGCGCCGACCGCGCCGTTCCGCGACCGCACATTCGCCGCAGCTATGTCGCCGGATTCGTTCGAGATCATCGCCAAGCTCGGCGTCGGGGTTCTGCTCATCGCCTTCAAATCGTGGGATGACGTGGCGGCGGACGTGGCGCGGTACCGGGCAGCATTCGAAGATGCACACGGCAGGTCGGCACCGGCGCCGCTGACCAACGTTCTGGTCTTCTGCGACGAAGATTCGGACCGGGCACGTGAGGTCGCCCATCGCTACATGGGCAACTATTACCACAGCGTGATCGGGCACTATGGGCTCAACAAGTCGCAGACCTTCGCGAAGGTGAAGGGCTACGAGCATTACGACACCTCTGCCGACACCAGCGCAGAGGACGACGCCACCGCTGTGCAGGAATTCATCGACACCTGTGTCTGGGGCAACCCGGCAGAATGCCGCGACCAGCTCGAATCCATCCAGCAGAAGACCGGATGCGGACACCTCGTGTTGACCTTCGCCTCCGGCGGTGTTCCGATGGCCGATGTCGAGAGCAGCATGCGGATCTTCGCCCGGGATGTGCTGCCCGGTCTGAAGAAGCTCGACGTCGATTCCGCGGTCCGCTGATCGCGTTACGGAGGCCGAAGATGGTCGAGTCTGATTGGGACGTCATTGTCGTCGGGGCCGGGTACGCGGGTGTCACGGCCGCCCGGAATCTGTCGCGCGAGGGTCATCGCGTCCTGCTTCTGGAGGGGCGAAATCGAGTGGGCGGCAAGGTGTTCACCGATACCTTCGGCGACACCGGCGTGACGGTGGACATGGGCGGAGCCTGGAGCCCGCCCGGATGCCCGTTCATGGAACGGGAGATGGACCACTACGGGGTGGAATGGTCGCATTCGCGGGACGCACAGAGCTTCGCGTACCTATTCGGCGGTCATCGAATCACCCATCCCGTTCCCCTCCTGCCGGAGGAAATTCTCGGATCCGAACAGGCCGCATTCCAGCTGCTGCAGATGGTCCATCGCATCGATCCGGCCCTGCCCCTCGAGGAACAGCACCTGGACGATCTGGATATCAGCTGGCGAGAAATGTTGGACCGACTCGATCCGCCGCCCGGCTTCCGTGATCTGCTGGAATCCTGGCCCACCACCGAGGGCGGCCGTCCTTCCGACGAGTTCAGCGCGTTGATGTTCCTGTGGTGGACCGCCAATCGCGGCAAGAGCCTTGCCGGTTGGTTCACCCTCGAGCTTCGGCGCCCGACCCGATCGATGGAACTGCTCGAGGCGATTCTCGCCGACAGCGCGGCCGAAGTCCGGTGCAACGCCCTTGTCACGAAGGTCGAGCAGGAGGGCGACTGCGTGACCGTCACTGTCGCTGACGGCGATATCGTACGGGCCCGCGGCGCTGTCCTTGCCATTCCCGTGAACTGCTGGGACTCGATCGAGTTTTCGCCGGAGTTGAGCTCCCCCAAACGGGAGGGTGCAGCGCTGCGACCTGGCTGTACGGCCCGAAAGGGGTGGGCCCTGGTCAAGGACGCGCCACCGGCGTTCAGCGGTCTTGCCAGCGTCGAATCGGGTGGTGGTGTCACCACGGTCATCTCGGAATACGACCTGGGCGACGCGCAGCTGATGAGCTATTTCACGCCACTGGGACACCGCCCCGACAATCCCCGTGAGGTGGAGTTCGACATCCACGATCGTGTCCAGGTGCAGAAGGCGCTCGATCTGTTCATGCCGGGGTGCACGGTCGTCGAGGTAGGGGGACACGACTGGGCTCGCGACTCGCTCGCCGGTGGCACCTGGGCTGCGTATCCGGTCGGAATGTTGCCCTTCCTGTCCGGTATGCGGGCGCCGGAAGGCCGAATCGCCTTCGCAAGCGCTGACATCGCCCCCGGTCTGGTCGGCTGGATCGACGGCGCGATCCAGAGCGGAGACCTCGCCGCGTCTCAACTGTCCGGGATCCTGGGGCGTTGACCCTGTGCGGGTGTGTCGGTCGGTGCCTCGAGGGCGTCGGCCGACACACCCGTGTGCAGATGGACCGCTCGCTCGGGCGACTACCCACGTTATGGTCGAGGTAGACAGTCAGCCTGCATCGTCTTGTCGCACTTCTCGACTCATATGACTTACGAATGATTGGTAATGGCCCAGCACAGTAACCGAACCGCTCTCGTCGAGGCCGCTATCCGCTGCCTGCAGACGATGCCGCCGGAGACCATCACCGCCCGCGTGCTCTCCACGGAAGCCGGTGCCAACCTGGCGTCGATCGGGTATCACTTCGGTTCCAAGGACGGTCTGCTGGCCGAGGCGATGGACGTGGCATTTCAACGCTGGCAGGACGAAGTCGTCTCAAACATCGTGGGCCTGCCGGCCCGGGACTTCGGTGACCGGCTCGAGCAGGCGATCGACGTCGTGCTCGCCGGCATGAGCCGATACGCCGGGCTGACGGGAGCATTCTTCATCGCCGTGGCACGGGCCCCGCACGATGAGCGTGTACGCCAGCCGCTCGCTGAGTCCTACGCCAAGTTGCGCCCGGCAATGGCAGCGGCTTTCAGCCTGGGAGACGACCGGGCTGCAGATGATGCGGCCGGGATTATCATGGCGATTTTCGACGGTCTCCTAGTCCAGGCTGTACTGGACCCCGGCCAGATCCTCGATCCGCAGCGAGTCGCTGCCGCACAAAGGCGGCTGTTCCGCTCGTTCCGGGAGGCCGACACGACTGTCGGCAGTCAGCAAGTGGACGCAGTCTGACCAGCGCGGTTCCGTCCGGTCGCTAGCGTTGCCCGAGCGTGAACTCCTCCCGGACGTCGTCGCGGCCACTCTAGTCTCGGCTGGCTTACGCCCGCCGAGTTCGAGAGGGCGAACCGCACCTACAATCAGTTTCCTGGGTCCCGGCGCGCTATAAAGCCGAATCCCTCGTAACCGCCATCATGCAGAACGAGCGGTGGCACGTCTGGCCGACCGGCGAGTAGACCCAACATGACGAAACCGGTCGGTTTACCAACGGCGACCAGCATCTCCGCACCTGCGGAGTCGTGGATCGCGGTGCATCGCCGATATCCCGCAACGTGCGCAACGCATGTCGTGGAGAGAACGCAAGCGTGACCGCCCACACCGATGCATTGCTGAGTCCCGACCGGCCCTGGCCGAGGCCGTCGACGACAATCGATGAGCCTTCGCCACCACCGATGTCCCGGTCCGGCGATCGTCGTGTCGGACGACTACCCAACCTCGTTACCGCTCTCGACAGATTCCGCCACAGGCCTGCTCGCTGGAACGCTACGCCGAGCGCACCGGGCTCGACTTTTCCGCAGTCCCCATCGATAAGCGGTCGCCCGAGTTCGCCGTCATGATCCAAGGAGTTGCCGCACGCTCGGCCGCCGGGGCGCGGCCAGTCCATCAGCAACGTCGATGGCCGACGTCGTTCGGTCGCCCGCGCTCGGCGGGCTTTTCGATCGGCGTGATCATGTCGTTCTCGACGTAGCTTTTGTCGCCCATTCCGGTTGCTCGGATCCATCGTCAGCAGCACGCCGGGCTGTTTGGAGCAGTGACTATCGTGTCGCCTGTCGTCGATCGGATCCGCGATCCACCCGAGCCGCCCGTCGAGGTCGCAGACCAACCTGAACGTTCAGGCGGGCAGTCCTGTGGTTCTTCAACGACGGCACTGTGAACTTCGCAAATGCAACGAATCGTCGTCTGTGTGAACACACCGAGCTGCTCCAATACTTGCGATACCTGACCTCGGTGAATATGCGACTTTCGAGCCTGGTGTTGCTCGACGCCGTCACACCGAGCAACACCAGCCAGCTGATCTTCTACAGAGCCTCTTGACGCCCGATCCGGCGATAAACGTCGGGCTTGCGGTTGCGCAGGTACAAGGCATACGCGGCGCCCCCGAAGAAGACGACGAGCAGCGCGATCGGAATTAGGTAGTTGAGTCTCGAACTCTGACCGGCGATGGCCGCGGGGTTGAGCAGGGCCACCACCAGCATCGCGCCCAGTGCGACGATGGAGATACCCGACAGGATCCAGTTCCATAACGTCGCTGCTTGTCGGTTGCGCAGGAAGTATACGAACACAGTTATGGCGACCAGGAAATAGCTGGCAAGGATGGCCAGGGCAATCGTGAACGTGGACCAGGTGAACAATTTGACCTCGTCGTAATGAACTGCAACGACGACGACTGTGAGGCCGGAATTGATGAGCCCCAACGTCACGGCGGCTCGGTGCGGTGAATGCCGGGTATCGTGGGCTGCGCCGAGGGCGGACGCAAGAACGCGGTCTTTACCCATCGAATACAGGTATCGGCAGACGGAGTTATTGACCGACAACTGCGAGGCGAACAAACTGGTGATCAAAAGAACGCTCACGAGGGTCATCATGTTGTTACCCAAATAACTGTTCACGGCGGTAGCGAACATGCCCGTGGGATCCGTTTGTGCTTGCGGAATAACTTCGTCCACGCCGAATGCGGTGATCAGGCACCAAGCCGAGTAGGCAAATATCACGGAAGTCAACACGACGGCGATGTAGGTACTGCGCCGGACGGTCTTTACTGGGTCCTTGACTTCCTCGCGGAACAATGTCGTTACTTCGAATCCGGTGAACAGTAGGATGGCGAACAATGCCGCCATAGGCACAGAACCGGAGGTCATCGCGTGCATGGTGAACGGTTCGAGCGGGCGACCGCTCGGTCCGCCGCGAAACGTGATCACAAGATCTATGATCAGGACAATCGCGACTTCCAGCGTCAGCAATACTGTCATGACGCGAACAGACCCGTCGAGGCCGCGATAGGTCAACGCCGAGACAATGAGGATGAACGCCAACGTGTACACCCACCAGGGAATGTGCGGACCATGGAGGGAAGTCTGCACGGTGCCGCTGGCGATAATTCCGCCGAACGTGTAGTACCCCACGGTTCCGGCGGTGTATCCAATCGTGATCAGCGTGCCCATACCCAGGCCTGCTATCCGCCCCAGTCCCGCCGAGACGTACGCGTAGAAGCCACCCGGGTTCGGGACGACTTGGGCCATCTTGACATATCCGACCGAAAAGATCAGCAGCAAAACGCCCATCGCCGCGATAGCTACTGGTGCCCCGAGGCCGTTTCCGTTGCTGATGACGAAGGCGAGATAGCCGGCAACGCCCGCCAACGGTGACGCGAGTGCCATCACTGAGAACACGAGTCCGGGGACGCCGAGGCGTCCGCGCAGACCTGGCGATGCCCCAGCGGAAACAACCGGGTTTACCGCTGCGTCAAATTGATCGCTCGCTTCGCCTGGCGAAACTGGTGATGTGGTCACGTGATTACTTCCTTATCTGGCTTGGCGACGCATACGGAGCGCCCCCGATTGGATTTTGGGCCTCCGCCAGGGGGTGGTCGCGATGACGAAGACTCTCTTCTGCATGGATCTCGTCCCAGCAAACTTTTGAGCGAACTGGGGTGGCCGCGGCATCTATAGCTCTAGCCGATTTGAAAGAAATCTGATTTCGGTTCGATATAGACGGCTAATCCCTGCTTGCCATCACACCGACTCCCTTGGAGTTGTTCAGCGGGATTCCGCTGCAACCGCGGTGTGCCCAGCACAAGCGCTGCGACGCTTCCGCTCTATCGCTCGCTTCCGGCGCCGAACCGGTCGCTATGTTGGACGTGCTTTCTGATGAGTAGGTGGAGTTCGGCACGCTGGCATTCGATGCATTCGAGGTTCATTAGTCGAAGCATATGAGCGATATGTAGAGTCGCTTGCGGCGATAGTCCCGTGGTAACGACGGGCGGTGTCGGCTTCCCCGAACATGGTTGCCTCGGCTACATATCTGAATCGTAAAGCCTGTCCAACGCTCGAGTGTCGATGTTCGAAGCGCGCCATAGCGATCTCGAGGCGAGTCGCGCCGCCGTCGCACCGGCCAAGCCAGCGCCGATTACGATCGCATCTACGATCGCATCAAAATAAGTATTCAATGTTGACCCTGTTTTCCGTTGCGTACTCACCTCGGTCATTGGTCGACGAGCAGATCGAGCTGAAGCCAAGGATCGTGCCGGCCGTTTTAATTCGAGGCGTTCTCTTCAGTGATGTGAAATATGAGCTTGATCACAGCATTCACCTCGGTCAAGAGAAACGTCTAGCGGGGTAGCCGTTTGGGTCATCTGCGCCTACTCCGAGTCAGCGTGGCGCAGGCTCACTAAGACCGTGTCTCACGTCGCTGATTTTGCCAGCTTCTTGTAGCAGCGATACGGACGCCGAGCGGCGGCGCGGGCCGCGTCGCGATCGTATGGCGGGCACGGCCGCGTACCTCGCCGGGTTCGCTGCTGGTGGCGTGTGTTTCGGCGGCGGTGTCGTGGCAGTAGGCGGTCAACAGCCGGTCGTGGCCTCGTGTGGCCCACGGCAGCGACGCCACCGCGTGGGTCGACCCCGACCGCGGCATGGCGAAGTCGCCGGCCTCGAATGCGATCCACCCAGACCTCGGGTGATCTCACCGCGCGGACGATGGAATCGAGCACCATCCCCTCACGCGGCCGTGCTGTCTCGCACAGTTGCCGGTAGCCCGGAATATGCTCCAGATCGCCGAAAGCCTTGGTAAAGGCGACAATTCGAAGCCCAGGAAGACCCACGCCCGTCATGATCGCACCCAAAGCCGTGGCGACCTTCTGTATGGTGACACGAGACCTTGTGCACCGCAACGCAGTTGGACTTCCGCAGCTGAGCGTCGCAGCAACGCGCCGCCCTTTTCGGTAGTCCCCGAGCCGGAGGCCGCCGGGCGGGGACCGGGGCGTAACCGGAGCTGCCCTGCGTATGCCATGCGGGTCATGTTGGAACCGCCACCCACCTGTTCCATCACCTGTGGATCACTGACCCAAAGCCACTGGGCAGGACTGACCCGCTACGGCGCCCTGCGCGAAATTCAACGCGCACTTGCCCATTGGATCGGCACCGGCCCAATGTGCCATCAGACCTTCCCGACCCAACAAAGTACTACCAGGCGCAGTTGACTCGGAATTGACGAGGGTCATCGTGGCTGAGCCGGGTCACTGATCAGTTCAGTGGAGGCCGCAATGACCCAAACGGCTAACCCGCGCGCTGCTTCACTTGACCGGGTATCTCGGTGAGGAATCTCATATGTGAGACAGATCAAAAGCGCACCGCGGGCTTGACATCGGCCGGCCGTGACCGTTGGCCTCAGGGCGATCTGCTTCCGAGCCATCGGCTGTCTTTCTGTTGTCCGTCACAAAGGGAGTGATCTTGAACACAGACTTTGACGCGATCGTTATCGGAGCCGGCTTTGCGGGGGCCACAGCGGCCCGCGATTTGGCTCAGGACGGCTATCACGTACTGGTGCTCGAGGCCCGTGATCGGCTCGGCGGCCGCGTATTTCATGGAACGTTCGCCGATACCGGACTGGCGGTAGATTTTGGGGGTACGTGGGTTTCGCCGACCCTGAATCATTTCGTGAACCGTGAGATCGAACGCTACGGCGTGGGATATGACCAGTCACCGCCGACGCAAACCTACGGTTCTCTGTTCGGCGGCCACCGTTTTGAGACACCTGTCCCGATCCATCCGGAGGAGCTCCAGAGCTTTGAACGCACGGCCCTCCATGTGCTGACCGCGGGCTCGCGCTTCGATCCGACGCTGCCAATCGAGACTCAGGCCTACCGCGACCTTGACATCCCTTGGAGTGACTTCCTTGCGCAGGCGGACCCACAGCCCGCGACGCGCGACCTCTTCGATGCCTGGGTGCTGATCGAGGGCGGTTTTCCTACCTCCGAAATCAGCGCTCTCGCCGGGATCTGGTCGATCGTGCAGTACGGCAACAGCCTTGTCAATTCAGCCCTGGCCGCCGAGAAGAAGATCGGTGGTGGACCGCTCGCGCTGCTGGAGCCGATGGTCGGGCATACGGGTATCGAGGTCCGCTTGGCGACACCTGTCGTCCGAGTGAAGCAGGAGGCGGCCGTCGTAACTGTGACGACGGCCGACAACCAGTCGATAACGGCTCGTGGCGTTGTGGTCGCCGTGCCGGTCAACTGCTGGGACGATATCGAGTTCGCGCCCGCGCTGAATGAGGACAAACGACGCGGCTGCGCGTTGCGACCCGGTTCGACGGGCGTCAAGGCCTTCGCCCTGGTCGAGAACGCGCCTCCAAATTTCTCCGGCATGTCGGCCGGCCCGATCTATCGTGTTTCCACCGAGGCTGAATACGAAGGGGCGAGTCTGGTCGCGTTTTTCTCCAGATCAGACCTGCTGGATGTCAACGACCGCAACGCCGTTCAGCGAGCACTCGAGGTGATGATGCCGGGATGCAAGGTCATCAAATGCGAAGGACACGACTGGACTACTGACCCGTACTCCGACGGGTCCTATGCGACGCTTCCGGTCGGGATCGTCCAACACCTTGCAGGAATGCGAGCCCCTGAGCGGCGCCTCGCGTTCGCCACCGCAGACATTGCTCGAGGTAAGACCTTTTGGATCGACGGCGCGATCGAGAGCGGCAGTGCCGCCGCCGCGACCCTGCAACGCGTCCTCGAGCGCTCGGCCCTTATCCCGTAGTGAAGGTTCGGCATTCACGGCTGAAACCGTGGACTTCCAGTTTGAGAAAAAGCTGCCGATGAGCCGTACCCGCTGACCGGCGCACACGATACGCACTCCAGAAATCTCAAACGCGCGAATCCTTCGAGAACATGCGGAGATTCAGCGACGACAAGGGGGCCACCTAAATGGCTACAAATAGACAAACAAACAAGCATCACGCAATTGTGGTCGGAGGCAGTATCGCCGGCCTCGATACCGCCCGCGTGCTCAGCGACTTCTTCGACAGGGTGACGATAGTCGAGCGTGATGCGCTGCCGACGGCGCCGGCTGGTCGCAAGGGCACGCCGCAGGGCGAGCAGGGCCACCTCTTCATGCCGCTCGGCCTGGACCTACACGAGGAGTTGTTTCCGGGCTTTGTGGCCGAGATGCAGGAGCTCGGTTGCCCCTTCTTCGACGAAGTGAACGACCTGCTGTATTGGACCGCCGCCGGCTGGCGCGCCCGTGGGGAGTCCGACGTGCGACTGTTGGGCACCACGCGCACTCTGCTCGAGCACGTCGTGCGCGACCGCGTGCGAGCTCTGCCGAATGTGGAATTCCGCGTCGGCGCGGCATCGGGGCTTGCGACGATGTCGGATCGCACGCGGGTGACTGGAGTGATCGTCAACCGCGAGGTCGTCGAAGCCGACCTCGCGGTGGATGCGAGCGGACGTGGGTCGCAGGCACCGAAGTGGATGGAGGACATCGGCTACGAGAGGCCCGATGAGATGCACTTACGTGCATACGTGGGGTATGCCAGCCGACTGGTGAAGGCGCCGGCCGCGGCATTCCCCGCCGACTCGAAAGGCGTTATTGCAGTTCCATACCCGGGGACGAACCGTGGGGCGGCCATCTTCCCCACGCAGAACGGCCTGCACATGGTCATCGCAGCCGGCATGATCAAGGACTATCCGCCGACCGACGAGCAGGGCTTCCTCGACTTTCTCTCGGATGTGTCAAGTCCCATCATTCACGCCATCGTGCAGCAATCGGAGCCCGTCGGCGAGATCAAGCCGTATCGCATGCCGGGCAGTCAGCGTCGGTTGTGGGAGCTCCTCGAACGCCGCCCACGCGGCTTCATCGTGATCGGCGACGCGGTTGCGTCGTACAACCCCATCTATGCCCAGGGGATGACGATCGCGGCCCATGGTGCGGTCACCCTGCGTGAACTGCTGGCCGGCGCCGACGGCGAGCTCGACACGCTGCCCGAACTGTTCCAGACGCGACTGAGTGAGGCGGTCGAATGGGCGTTCACAACCGCTGCCGCCACCGACGCGCACTTCGAGGGCGCGGAACGCGAAGGCATACCTGAGTTCTCCGACGACGATGACGAGTACTTCCTCCACTTGGAGGAGCTGGCGACAGTTGACCCAGAGATCTCCATCCTCTTCGAGCATTCGTTCGGGTACATGAAACCTGAGCTGCTCTTCTCGGAAAAGGTCAAGGAGAAGGTGGCCGCCTGGGTGGCGTCTGGGCGCAAGCTGCTGCACACCGACCCGATGGCGCCGCCTGCGTTGTCTTCGGTGTCCGAGTCTGCCTGACGCCACGAACTGCGGCGGTCGCACCATTGTCGATCGCAGTCCGCAATGGTGCGACCGGCCCAGCGCGCACACGGCTCGACACCCTACGGCACCAACGCACCCGTTCGTGGTGCGTGTCTGAAAACTAAAGGAACACAGCTTGTTCGACACTTCGGTGGTTCGAATGATGGGAGCAGCTGGATGGCTACAAATGCACAAACAAATACCCACCACGCAGTTGTAGTGGGTGGCAGTATCGCCGGACTCTGTACCGCGCGCGTGCTCAGTGACATCTTCGAGAAGGTGACGGTCGTGGAGCGTGACGCGCTGCCAACGACGCCGGTTGCCCGCAAGGGTGTGCCGCAGAGCGAGCAGCTTCACGCCTTGATGCCGCTCGGCGCGGATTTGCTCGAGGAGCTATTTCCGGGCTGGCGCGCTGAGATGGACGAGCACGGCTGCCCCACGGTCGATGAAGTACGAGATGCGCTGTATTGGACCGCGTACGGCTGGCGCGCCCGTGGCGAGTCCGACGTGGCGCTACTCGGCTTCACGCGCACTCTGCTCGAGCACGTCGTACGCGACCGCGTGCGCGGTCTGCCAAATGTGGAATTCCGCGTCGGCGCGGCGTCGGGACTTGCGACAACGCCGGATCGGACGCGGGTGACGGGCGTGAAGGTCGGTCACGATGTCCTAGAGGCTGACCTCGTGGTTGACGCGAGCGGTCGCGGGTCGCAAGCACCGAAGTGGATGGAGTCCATCGGGTACGAGAGGCCCGAGGAGATGCACGTTCGCGTGTACATGGGGTATGCAAGCCGACTGGTGAGATTGCCGGCCGGTGCGATTCCCGGAGGCGCGGCGGCTATTGGGGCAATGCCGTATCCGGGGGCGAACCGTGGCGGGGCAATCCTCGGCCAAGAAGGCGGGCTACACAAGGTCATCGCGGCGGGCATGATGAAGGAGTACCCACCAGGCGACGAGCAGGGGTTCATCGACTTTCTCGGGGATTCGCCGATCCCGTTCCTGCGTGAGGTCGTGTTGAAATCTGAACCCGTGGGCGAGATCAAGACATATCGCATGCCCGGCAATCAGCGCCGGCTGTGGGAGCGCCTGGAACGGCAACCGCGGGGCTTCATCGTGACCGGCGATGCTGTCGGGTCTTATAACCCGATCTACGGCCAAGGAATGACGATCGCGGCCCACGGGGCCATTGTGCTGCGCGACCTATTGGCTCGCCTCGACGGTGCACTCGACCAGCTGCCGGAACTATTTCAGGCAAAAGTGGGCGAGGCAGTCGAATGGGCATTCTCCTCCGCCTCCGCCCTCGACACGAGCTACGCCGGAGCGGAGCTCGAAAATATACCTGAGATCGACCAGGAGGACGCCGAGTATTACGTCCACCTGGAGGAGTTGGCGACGGCGGACCACACGATCTGCAGGGCTATCGACCGCTCATTCGGGTACATGGAGCCCGAACTGTTGGTATCGGCGGAGGTCAAGGCGAAGGTCGCGGCCTGGGTGGCATCGGGACGCAAGTTGCAGAACACCGACCCATTGACGCCACCCCCCGTGTCGTCCGCAGTGCCGCAGCGACCGCCCGCCACGTAGTCCTATCGTCTGTTTTCGTGCGCTGTTTCAGTTGACATGAACACGGACGAAACACATTCTGAATCGAGAGTGGCATGCGTCGATGCCTCCTTCGATGAAACCATCACCGGCACTTACCAGCCGGGACTTCTAGATGGAGATACAAGTGACAGAACCACACACAGCAGTCACTCGCCCGATACCGATCGCAAAGGGTGACATCGTATTCCGACGTCTCAACGATCTGATGGGGATATTCGAGGGCCACGATGAGAATGGTGTGTATCCGCTCGGCTCTATGGCTGCCGGGATAATGCGCTACGACGATCCCTGCTGCCTCGGCGAGTTCAACATGGTGAACGACGAGGTTTTATATGTCCTGGACGGGCAATTGGAGTTCGTCTGCGGGGGTCGGTCCGAGATAGTCGAGTCTGGCGGATTTATCTACGTTCCCAAGGGGATTCGGGTGGAGTTGACGGCCCATAAACCTTCGCGGATATTTTGGGTCGGCCACTCGAGCGCCGATGTATCCGCTATGTTGGGCACCATGAAGGGATGAGTTGCGATGACTCGCCAGCTCGTTTCCGGACTTAAGTAAGGAAGTGCTCGATGCACACTGCAAGTCAGCTCAGCGCGTCGATGTTCTCGGTGGAACTCAACAGCACTCGGGCCACGATCGACGAACTGTTTCCCGGTTGGAGTCCGGCCGATCGCTTCGGAATCGTGGTGCACGAGCCATTCGGCGGGATAGGCGCCAGCCTCCTGATCCAGGCGGCGATCACTGCCTACTTCGATTTCGAGCCCGCCCGGCGCGCGGCGATCGCTCAATACCCCGAGATCTATATCTTCTCGGTAGACGGGTCGCAGGGGGATCACACCATGTTCGATTTTTGGCCGCCGCGCAAGGATGTCGTGCTCGGATGCGACCCGATCGCCGTGCTCGAGGCGATCAACGATCGAGCCATCACGCGGCTGGCCGTCCCGGACGGAACGCCGGTCGCCGTCGACTATGCCGGACGTACTCCTGCCGGCTGGAGCGAGACCAACAGCGCGATCGATCGCGTGACGAGCGCGTTCACCTACTCGCCAAGCGGAATCGTGTCGAACCCTGACATCACACTTACTGCGACGAGCACCGACTTGGAATCCAACCCGGCGTTGGCGCTGGATCCCAACGCCACGATGAGCCTAGCCGACGGGATCACCGACGAGGAGTGGGAGCAGATGGGGCCGCACGCGAAGTCCGACGCAATGCGCTATATCGAGTTCGTCGCCCGGCGAGCCGGCGAGTACCCGGCAGCCGTTCGCACTGCCGTCGCGCGACGTCGCCAAGCGATCGTGCAAGACGGGCTCGCGACGGAGAACTATCGGCGCATCCCCGTTGCGGACGCGCTCGGGCTGCTCGTCCCTCTCACTGATCGCCTGGACTCTTCGACGCCTCGACGACCCGAAGCGCGGGGTGGCAAGGTCTCTTGAGCGCCACGCGCCAGATCTTGCCGAAATTTCACCTCGCGAGAGGGACGAATCTTTCATGAGTGCCCCCACCGGTCCGCTCGAACTGGTCGACACGGCATCACTGCTCTCGGACGAAGAGCGCGACATCGCCTCCACCGTGCGGCGATTCGTCGACGAAAGGCTGCGGCCGAACATCGGCCAGTGGTTCGAGTCCGCCACTCTCGCAAAGGAAATCGCCCACGCCAATCCGGGATCTGGCCCAAATCTCGTTTGCGCCATGAGGCGCTAGGGATCGAGGGAGGTAAAAGACCTTCTCGCTGGGCTCTCGCAGCAGCCTGGTAGGAGCGGGGCTCAGTCCGATCCGGGGAGACACCGGTGAGGACGGAAGCAGCGCTGACAACGCCGGGACGGTTCGGTACTGCCAGACGGGTCGGGCTCGGCAAGCAAGATCGGACGGTATCCGAGATCGCAGGTTCGATGATCTGTTCAATCTCGTTGCCGATCCCGCGTTTCTTTTGGTCGCGTGGGATCGGGTGCGGAGCAACAAGGGCGCGCGAACGGCGGGGGTGGACGGTGAGACGCTGCAAACCCGGCACCATTGGGGTTGGAAGGACATCCGCCGCCCGTTCGTTACTGCCACAGGGCGGTGGCAGCCGATTACTGCGGTGGATGGGACCGAGTTGTTCGACCTGAACAGCGTGACGGTGAGCTGTTATCGCTAGCAGGGCAACAAGACCCCGAATCGATGGGCGACCCTGCAACCAGCCTGACGGCAGAAACCGTGGAGAGCCCCGTTGCGTTGAGAGGCGCACGGCAGGTTCGGCAGGAGCAATCCCGCCACCGCGCCCCGGGCCTACTCAGCGATTGATCAGGCTCGGGATGTGAAGGGGCGCTTGATGGTTGATCATGTGGCCGGTGCTCGTCCGCGAGGCCGGCACTTCTGCCGACGACCGGCAAGTGGACGCAGTCCGGCCGACCCGGTCCGTCCGGTCGGCCGCGTTGTTCGAGCCGGAGCTTCTTCCGGCCGTCACCGCGACGACTTCGGCTTGCTCCATCCTTTGTGATAGCTGACAGCTATTACATCCTAGTTGCGGCGACGGCTCGTCGTGCTCGCGGCCGCCCGTGACCACATCGTCGATCGCCTGACATGTTGTCGTAGCGAGGAGTTACCTGACCCGTATTGATTGCCTTGGTCTGAATCGAGGGTTGCGCGTAAACAAACGTACGTATAGATTGGTGTGATACCGGTAACTGCGGTTGCCGCCCGGCCCGAGAACCTCGGCTGACGTATAGGTAGATCACAATGGGCGAATTCGACGCATCCGGTCCCAGGGATGCCCTTCAGGCAGTCGACGCCGCCATCGCCAGCATCAGGGCTGGCCGCATGGTGGTGGTTGTCGACGACGCGAATCGCGAGAACGAAGGCGATCTCGTGATGGCAGCCCAGGCGGTGACGCCCGCGGCGGTGAACTTCATGTCCCAGTACGGGCGTGGATTGACGTGTGTGGCGATGCCACCAGAACGCCTCGACGAGTTGGCCCTGCCGCCGATGGTCTCGGACAACACCAGCTCGTTCGAGACCGGTTTCGCGGTCTCGGTGGATATCGCCGGCGAGGGGCGTACCGGGATCAGCGCAGCGGATCGGGCCGAGACAATTCTGGCACTTTGCAACCCGAAGACTCGCCCCGCTGACCTCGTTCGCCCGGGTCACATGTTCCCGCTGCGGGCCAAGCCGCACGGCGTGCTAGAGCGGCGCGGTCACACCGAGGCCGCGAGCGATCTGGCCCGGCTGGCGGGGTTTCTGCCTTACGGAGTGCTCTGCGAAATCATGTCGCCGGATGGATCAATGGCACGATGTCGTGAGCTGGCCGATTTCAGCCGCAGGCATGATCTCGCATTGGTGACCGTCGAGGAGATCGTCCAATATCGGCGTGCCACAGAGCAACTGGTGGAGTGCGTGGCCGAGACACGGCTCCCGACCTCGGCCGGTGAATTTCGGGCATTCGGATTCCGGCCGGTCTGGCCCGAGCGCTCCGAGTACTTGGCCCTGGTGCTGGGTGACTTGACGACCGGCGATCCGGTGCACGTCCGGTTGCATTCGGAATGCGTCACCGGCGACGTGTTCGGTTCTTCGCGGTGCGACTGCGGTCGTCAGCTGACCGGGGCCATACAGGCCATTGTCGACGCTGGGCGTGGCATCGTGCTCTATGCCATCGGTCACGAAGGACGCGGAATCGGACTGTTCGAAAAGATACGGGCCTACGCGCTCCAGGACGACGGGCTCGACACTGCCGAAGCCAATCTCGAACTCGGGCACCCGATCGATAGCCGAGACTACACTCTCGCGGGCCAGATTCTGAAATGGTTGGGCGTACAAGGTATTCGGTTGCTCACGAATAATCCCGACAAGGTGGCCGCGCTGGTGCACTGCGGTCTGGACGTAGTGGAACGGGTCCCGCTGGCGCCCTCGGCAACCACCGATAATCTCGACTATCTTCGGACCAAACGTGACAGATTCGGCCACTTCCTAGATGGGCTGGATGCAGCGGAGCGACTGTTTCAGCTGTCGCCCACCGGCACGGCATCGGTGCGAGGTGCACGATGAACGGCCGCAGGATTCTCATCGTCGACGACCACGAAGTCGTGCGCATCGGCTTCCGCGCGCTGCTCGGCACACAGGATTGGGTCGAGCGCTGCTTCGCTGCGGCCTCGGTCGACGGTGCTGTTGAAGCGGCGCGGCGATGGCGACCGCACGTCGCCATTGTCAAAGACTGGCTCGACGATGTGTCCGTCAACGAGATCGCGCCGCAGATCGCGCAGGCGTGGCCGCCATGCCGCATTCTGGCGATGGAGACGGTGTGCACGTCCCGGTCCAGCCCGGTGTCGGACCGGAGCATCGTGGGCTGGATCGGCCGGGACTGGGACGCGCGGACGCTCTTGAGTGCCGTCATGCAAGGGGATAAGGGCCGTCTCGCGCCGCGGGATCCCGCGCGCGGGGGCAGTGTGCCCGCTCTATCGGCCCGTCAGCTCGAGGTACTTCGGCTGATGATGACCGGCGCCACGAATCGTGAGATCGCGCAACAGATGTCGCTGTCGCCGCACACGATAAAGGCACACACACGTGGACTGCTGCGGACGCTCGGCGCCCGCAACCGAACCGACGCGGTTCTGCGCGGAAAACGCCTCGGAATCGTCGAGCCCCGCCGTTCCCTTACGGCCTAACCCGGAGCCCAGTCGGCAAGCCAGGTGGTGGCCCCCGGGTCTATACGTGCTCCCGCGGTCCGCCTCGGCGAAAGTTGGGATTCAGCGGGCAGGCCACGGCCCCTTCGCGGCCAGAAAAAAATAGGTATGCGGGTAGGTAGTTCTCCGGTCGCTGATCGTGATCGCGGAAAGGAGGCTGTAGGCGGCGGCCACGCACTATCGCTCGAGGACACTCATGAATCCACAAAATCGACAGCGGAGTAACTCCAGCGCAATTCACGATGAGCGCCCTTCGTCATCGAAGGGGCAACTGCGTGTGCGAGCCCAGGAGGCGAGCCCGAGGACAGATATGAAGTACGGCTCGTCCTGGGTTCGGTCGTCGCTGAGTCAATTGGACTTTCTCTGCTCCGCCCGATCGGTCGACATCGATTCGAGTCCGGTGATCGAATTCGCCATCCGCTGGACACCATTCGGCGGTGCCGGCCGCGCCGACCTGTTCGTCGGGTTCGGTGTCGGCCGTCGGCGTTTCGTAGAGATGCTCCACGCCGGTCTGCGGCCTCGTCGAGCCGACAGCCAGGAAGCGCGATGGCTGAAACGGACACTCTTGGACGCGCTGACACCGGCGTGGCATATCGACGATGCGCCTCCGACAGCACCGGTCCATTGCTGACACCTGTCGGGGAGCGGAGTTTCCGGCGCTCGGTTATGTTCACGTGCGTATCTGGCTGGGCGGAACGGCCTTTGACTATCGCGCCACTGTTGCCGCGGCATATAACCTGATCCGCGATTGGCAGCGAAAGCGCTGGTGTGCAATCGAATTCATACTCCGTGCCGTGGATGAATGCCTGCCCGAAACCCGCTTACCGAACGAACGATTGTTTCTCGGCCCGTGACCGTACGGGCGAAATGTGTGTAACAGCCGAAAGATTCAGAGTTCGGATTGTGTGGCGGCCCACGCCGCGATCTGGGCGCGTGAGGTGAAGCCCAGTTTGGTCAGGATATGTTCCACGTGTCCCTCGGCGGTGCGCTGCGAAATCACCAGCCGGGCGGCGATTGCATTGTTGGTCAGACCTCGAGCGACGAGATCCGCGACCTGGCGCTCACGCTTGGTCAAATTCCCCGCCGGAGGACGGACTGGTCCTGCTTCGGATTCGTCGCCGAGCGCGAAGGCCGCCGCGGTATCGAAACTCATCGCGGTGCCTTCCTGGCGAGCGGCCTCGAATGCTCGTTCTCCGAGCTCCTTACGGCTGTTCCGGGCGCATTCCTCACGATAGACGAGCAATTTGCGAAACATGAATGCGGAGCTGCCAGCAACCTGGCCCAACGAGTCGGCGGCACCCATCAAGACAGCTGCGCGCCGAGCTTGGTGCCGTTCGCTGGCAATCCAGGCCAGCGTTTCCGAGCAAGCGGCAGTGATAAGTGGATCGGCTACCAGCCCGGCCAGCCGAATACCCTCGTTCAAAAATTGCTCGGCGCGATTGGACTCGCCTCCTCGCCACTGCGCGAATCCCGTTGCCCACATCGCCCACGACCGTTCCAACGTTTCGCCGGAGGATTCGGTAATGGCGAGCATCTTCTCGAGACAGGCAATGGCCTGCGACGTATCGCCTTGCGCTGCATGAGCCCATCCGAGCAAGAACTGGGCGTCCAGCTGCAATATCAGGTCGCCGCATGCTTCGTATATCCCTACCGCGTCGGCCATGTTTTTGCCGGCGCGGGCCGGATCGCCGTCGTCCTCGGTAAGAGCCTTGGCGCCCTCGGAATGCGCAAGCAAGGCTCTGACCCAGGGGTCCGCAGTCTGCTCGGCCAGGGTCTGGAGTTGCGCCACATAGGCCGTGGTGGCTGTTGGTTCACCCTGCATCGCGGCCATCGCAGTGGCTGCGTAGAGTGCCTTGGCTCGGTCGGCGGTCTGCACACCGGTCGTATGAGCGAGCGCGCGTTCGCACCAGTGACGTCCTTCGCTGAGCCGGCCACGCAACATCCAGAACAGATATAGGGCGGCGACAATTCGCAACCCGCTCTCGTTCGACTCGGTCAGGCTGAATTCCAGTGCCTTCCGCAGATTCGGCAACTCCCGTTCCAGTCGGGCAACCCAGTACAGCTGATGTGGGCTGATCCATTCCGCCTCCGCTTGGAGAGCCAATTGCTCGCACCAATCCAGGTGGCGCTGAAGGTATTCCGGGTACTCCCCGCTGATCTCGGCCTTCTGCCTCCCGTATTCCTGGACGGTCTCGAGCATCCGGAAACGGACCGTGCCATCGGTTTCTTCGCGGATCAGGATCGACTTGTCCACTAGCGCGGATAACGCATCGAGCAATTCCGCCTCGGTCAAGATGGTGCCGCACGCCTGTTCGGCGGCGTCGAGCTCGAAACCGCCCGAGAAGACCGACAGTTGGTTCCACAGTTGCTGCTCGACCGTGGTGCACAGGTCATAGCTCCAGCCGATGCACCACCGCAGCGTCTGCTGGCGCGTCGGGGCGCTGCGTGTTCCGCGGGTCAGCAGGGCATATCGGTCGTCCAGCCGTGCCAAGATCTGCTGCACGGACATCGCACGCAGCCGCGCCGCGGCCAGCTCGATAGCCAACGGCAGCCCGTCCAGCCGAGTGCAGATCCCGGCCACGCTGAGCATGGAGTCATCGGCTACCTCGAAGCCCGGCACGGCCGCGACGGCCCGTTCGGCGAACAATGTCACCGCGTCGTTGCGGGCCAGACGCCGCAGCGACGGCTTGCTCTCCGGATCCGGAACCCCGAGCGGCGGCACCGCAAACACCGATTCCCCGCCGATACCCAACGCCTCGCGACTAGTCGCCAGAATCCGTACATCCGGGCAGGCCCGCAGGAGTGAGTCAGTCAGCTCCGCAACCGCTTCGATCAGGTGCTCGCAGTTGTCCAACACCAAGAGCAGCTCGCGTGCCGACAGGTATCCGATAAGCACCTCGAGCATCGGCCTGGTGCCCTGATTCCGCAGACCGAGGGCGGCGGCCACGACGTCGACCAATAATGGTTCATCGTGCAGATCACTCAGCTCGACCAGCCGCACGCCGCCGATGAAATTTCGCTGCACCTTGTCGGCGACGCGCAGCGCGAGCCGTGTTTTGCCGACCCCGCCGATACCGGTCAGCGTCACCAGATGCGACCCTGCCAGCAGGTTCTTGACCTCTGCCACCTGGATGCGCCGATCGACAAAGCTGGTCACCTCCAGCGGCAGCTTCCCAACACCACTCCCCACTGCGGGCACCGACGCGATGACCGATGCATGCTCGGCTCCCGGTTCGGTCGGCAGCGCCATCTCGTCGACCGCGAAACCGTGATCGCGCTCTACCTGACGCAGTTGCTCGCCCAACACCGCGGCGGTGGGGCGGTCCTGTGGTTCGCGTGACATGGCCGCCTCGATCACCGCGCACACGTCGTCGGGAATTCCTTGCTCGCGCAAATTTGGTACCGGTTGCTGGGTGATCCGCAGAAACTGCGCGACCACCTGCTCGCCGCTGCGGCGTTCGAAGGCCGCATGCCCGGTCAGCGCACAGAACAGCGTGGCTCCCAGCCCGTATACATCCGAGGCCCGGCTCGGGGCGTCGCCACCGAGGACCTCCGGTGCGGTGAACGCCGGTGATCCGGTGATCGTGCCGGTCGTGGTTTCGAATCCACCGGTGATGTGGGCGATCCCGAAATCGGTCAACGCGGGCTCACCATAGTCGGTGAGCAGGATGTTTCCCGGCTTGATATCGCGGTGCAGCACTTGTGCCCGATGCGCGGTTTCCAGCGCCCCGGCGATCTTCACCCCCAGGTGCAGCACCTCTGCCAGCGACAACGGCCCGTCGCGGCGCAGGCGCGCATCCAGGGAGCCACGAGCGTGATATGGCATGACCAGGTAGGGGTGACCGCTTGCGGTCTCACCGACCTCGAGCATGTCGACGATATTCGGATGCCCGGTCAGCCGCCCCATCGCACGTTGCTCGCGTAAGAACCGCTCCCGATTTTGGTCGAGCTCGCCGGTCAGCACCTTCACCGCGACCGTGCGACCCACGGCGGACTGGGTACACCGGAACACCTCCCCGAAACCGCCCCGCCCGATCTCATCGGCATCCTCGAAACCGGCAGCGCTCAACTCCGTGACGACATCAATACCACCATCACGCTGTGTCTTGAACGGATCGATCTCGACCATCGGCTTCTCGTGATCTACCCAACGGGCACTAGCCAGAGTATCCCGGCCGATCACTTGCGGCCACGACGTCCGGACTCTGCAGCGGCCCGTCACGGTCTGTCGCTGGGATGATCAGTACATCGGCCGCGACAAGGCAGAGCACATTCTGTGCTCCCCACACCCGAAGGGATGATCCGTCGGGGTACTGCCTGTTCTGTGAGGCAGCCATGTGCTCCCCGCCAGCAATGCGCGAGAGGGACTCGTCCACCAGGAGATCTGTATGTAGTGGGTCGGTCTTGCTGGCAAGTGTCGCTACCCGGCCACTGTGGGCATCATGGCGATGAGCTGAAGCGATGCCTACTGTACTGGTTGGAGGCGATATCGAGCGTGCCTAGAGCTTGCCGAGACGGGACGGCACCAGGTGGACAGGGGAGTGCGGGCTGGACGTTGAGAGGCCTCTGACCTGGACGGGAGAACACCGGCCGGGCGCCCCAGGACGAAAACTGGTTCCCTGGGGGTCAGGTGCACGCACGCACGGAAGGCGGGCAAGGCGCGCTGATCCTCGACCTTGCCCCCGAGCCTGGTTCCTGCGTCGCGAGAATGCGGCGACGCCGTCGACGGGGTTGGTGTCGAGTACTCCGTGACGTACGGCGATCCCTATCATCGCTCGCAGGATTATCTTGTGCTGCTTGACTTTTCGGCGCAGCCCGCGCTGGTCCGGCGAAGGCCCGATCCGAGAGGGGGACTCGGCCGGGCCTTGGGCGGTGAGGGTACGCGGTTGCTACTTCAACGCAGCGCGCACGCCGCCGGAGAACATCGAGTCGTGGAACTCGATCTCGGCCGGTTCGGCGTCGGCAGCGACGTCGAAAACGATGACTACCTCGATTTTGTTGCCGGGGTTGATATCGGTGCCGATGACGTTGGCGTCGTTGACATTCAGTTCCGCGACTGTGTCGTTGGTGAATTGGCGTCCCTGGATGTCGAACAGTTTCTGGTTGCTTCCGAAGTAAGACTGAGGTTTGTTCGAGGTGTTGGAGACCGTGACGTGCACTCGGCGGATCGGTGTTCACCCGGGACGTCGCCCACGGGATGGAGGTCGCCAAGCGAATCGACACCGGCATGGTGTTCGTCAACCACCCCACCTGGACCAAGGCCGACCTGCCGTTCGGCGGGGTCAAGATCTCGGGCTATGGGCACGAACTCGCGGGCACGGGGATTCAGGAGTTCGTGAACAAGAAGCTCATCAACGTCGTCCCGATCGACGCACCGGCCTGATTGTCCGTGACTTAGAGAAGAAGGAACTGTCATCATGGCTGACTTCACCGTGGGAAAGTATCTGGCGACCCGGCTCGAGCAGATCGGACTCGAGCACTACTTCATGGTCCCCGGGGACTACAACCTGGTGGTGCTCGACGGGCTGCTGACCAACGAGAACCTCCAGCAGATCGGCTGCTGCAACGAGCTCAATGTCGCCTATGCCGCCGAGGGCTACGCCCGCGTCAACGGCTGCGGCGCCGTGTTCACCACCTACAACGTGGGCACGTACTCCGCGCTGAACGGGGTGGCTGGCGCCTACTCCGAACGCCTGCCGGTGATCTTCGTTTCCTCGGGCCGGCCATGACGTCAGCGTCTTCCGAGCTCATGTTGGGCGAGAGGGAGCACACATCGTTAAGCGTGCGGACGCGGGAAGTGGTGATCCTTGCCATAGGCGCCGTCTGGCAGGCTGACTACGAGCTGTACGCCCATTCTGTCGCCGCCCGCAAAGTCGGTATATCTGATGACGCCATCCGGGTGCTCGGCACCGGTGGAATACCCGACGACCTCAGCGAGGACGAGACGATCGCCGCAGAGGTCACGCGGCAGATTTCAACCCATCACCGTGTCGACGAAACACTGTACCGGCAGGCCGAAAGCCGCTTTGGCAAAAAAGGATTGACCGACATCGCCAACCTCATCGGCATCTACCACACAGTGTGCACAACGCTCAGCCTGTTCGAGATACCTGCTCCGCACGAGCAGTAGCAGGAACTGCGGTGAGCGACTCGCTCGTCGCTCGGTAAAAGGGACGAAAACGATGAGCCACAGACCGCGTAGAACGGGGCGAACAGCGCACCCGCGAGGCGTTGATCATAGCCGCGCAGCAATTCATTGCCGCCGGGAAATTCAACCGCCGGTACTGGACATCACCCAGGCCGCCGACGTCGGGATGGGCTCGTACTACAACCATTTCGACAGCAAGGAACAGCTGTTCCAGGTCGCGGTGAACGAGGTACTCGATCGCCAAGACGCCCTGCTGAACAACCTGAAGGCTGCGAATGGCGTGACACTCGCAGGTACGCCGTTGACGTTCCAGGGTATGAGTTCGAGTTCCCGATCGCGGCGGACATCGTCGGTCACACGGCGAGGTTGGTGCCGCAATTCGATATGGCGTACGCGTCCTGCAATCGCTCGACCAGCTTCATCGGCATGGGTGCCACCGTCGGCACCCTGGCCTCGGTGGCATTGACGCGGTCGGCGCTCTGGGCACTGTCGCAGGACAACTGCTGGTGACCGGACCGCTTGCGATCAGTGCGGCAATTCATGACTTCACTACTCTCTCCTAGCCGCCAGGTCGAATCGGTGCCTTGGGGTGGCACGATTACGGGGCGTGTTCATTGCGATCGGCGATCACCGCTGGCAGGCTCATGTTTGTGGACCACGCACTGGGTTCGCCGAGTGCAGGCGATTCGCTCGGTCGACAACAGGAGGGCCGAGACGAACTTCTGATATTGGCGTCGTACTACCTCGAGCGCTTGGACGATCAGGTCGACTCACTTGTCGCCCGGCTTCGTGAGCGGATGCCCGAATACGCAGCGGTGCCGACCGCGGAATTGCGGGCCTACACTGCGGCGATCATCCGGTCCGCACTCGAGCAACTACCCGTAACGGATGGCGGCCTCGACGCCGGTGGTATCCGTGCATTGCAGGAACTCGCACGAAGGCGTGTGGAGCAGGGCTTCCCGTTGGAAGCGCTCACCCGCAGCATTCAGATCTCGGCACGGTTCGTGCTGGACGCGCTCGACGAGGAAGCGTCGAAACGGGGACTTTCGGATCGGGTCGTCTTGGCGGCGCACGATCTTGCGTGGAGATTCGCCAACGATGCCGCCGGAGTCATCAATGCAGTTCGGCACGAAGTGGCGGTCGAGGCAGCGCGGAGAGACGCTGAACAGCGAGTGGACTTTCTGCGCGCACTGCTGCACGCGCAACTCTCTGCCGCTCGCATCAGTGTGGACGCCCGCACATTCGGGCTGGACCCGACGGCGAAGTACCAACCGTTGTGCGCCCGACCGGCCGATCAAAATGACTGGGCCGCACTGACGGCGGTGCTGCAGCGTACGTGCGCGACCCATGAACTCCTTCCCGTGGTCGCCGTTGTCGACGGTGATCTGGTGGCCGTCGTGCCGAAATGCCCTGTGGTCGGCGACAGATGGCTGGTTGCTACTGCGGAACCGGCAGGGCTCACCGACCTGGCTTATGCCTTCGATGAAGCGGTCTCGACGCTCGAAATCGCCCAGACCTTCGGGCTGACCGGGTTGGTCACAATCGCGGACCTGGGGCCGCTCCCGCTGGCGATGCTCGGTGCCGACACTGCCGCCCACCTCGAACACCGATACCTGCGCGCACTGGACGACGGTCAACCGGGTCGCCAGGACGTGGAGGACACGGTGTGGGATTTCCTCGAATACGACAGAAACCTCGACCAGACCGCGCTGGATCTGCACGTACACCGCAACACCGTGCGATACCGCCTCGCCCGGTTCCAGGAGTTGACCAACCTGGATCTGCGGTGCACCAGGGACGTCGTTCTGGCGTGGTGCTTGCTCGCCCACCGCCGAGTCCAGCGTTCGTAACCAATTTGGCTCAGCGTGCCAAATGTGCAGGTCCAGACGCTGTGCGGCCGGACATGGACTAGCCGCGGCCCGGCCATGAGCATAGGAACATGACTCCCTCCTCCCCACATGGCATGAGAGTCGGTCTATCCCAGCCGAACCCTGCCGGCAGGCCGATCCTCGACTACTACCTCGACGCTTTGCAGGTCACGCAGTTCACTGTCACCAGTCCCAATTCCGCCGAGTACGCGGCCACGACAACCGATGGAACCCGCGAAGACCGGTGGCTGCTGAGCTGGTTGCCGGAACGGATGCTGACGCTCGAGCAGGCGCTTTGCGCGATGGTGCTGGATGAGATTCTCATTGCCCACGAACTCGACAGTGACACCATGCTGCGCGTAATGCACGACCTCGCCGCCCATCTGGCGATGCCGCTGCACCAGATCCTCAGACGCCTGTCCGCCATCAAGAACGACGCAGGTTCCGAACCACGGGGTATGGCCGCATGGCAACGTCGAGCTGGCTACTACCGAGCCACCGCTTGATGGTGCCATCTGCGCGAACTCCGGTGCGAGCACAGTTGTTCGCACTGGTCGTACGCCCGGCATCTCCGACGCTTGCCGTAGGGATGGTGATCGCCGCCCTGTTCATCGGGGTCGAGACCCTCGCGGTTTGTGCACTCAATCGAACAACCGGCGCAGACGATTTCGGGGTGCTCTACCTGCTCGGCGCATTGGTGATCTCGACACGATGGGGGATCGGGCTGGCGGCCGCGACATCGATAGCCAGTGCCATCGCGTTCGACTACTTCCGTAACTGGCCCGTCGTGGAGTTCGCACCGATCGAGAACGGCATCGTGATCGCTGTCTTCTTGATGGTCGCGTTGTCGATGAACTTCGTCGCGGGTGTGGCCAGGGCACGCGCGGTCGAGGCCGATACGCGCCGCCGCGCGGCCGACCTCACCGCTGAGTTGGCCCGTATCATGTTGCGCTCCAGTGACATCCGGACCGCACTGGATATCGCCGAGCAATGCATTGCCCAGGCTCTCGGACTGGGTTTCGCGGCAATCGAGCTCGCGGAAATCCGTAGCCACGACCAGCGCTGGACGATCCCGTTGCACGATGGCAACACACCGCTCGGCACCTTGTCGGCGCCTGTCGACCTACCCGAGCCGACCCGGCGGTGTCTGCGAGAACGGGTAGCGCCCGCGCTGGAGACATTGCTTTGTGCCGCACGCGATCGCGAGGCCGTCAACCATGCGCTGATCGCCTCGCGTGCCCGCATCGTTGCGGCCGCTGATGAGGCTCGGCGCCGACTGGAGCGCGACCTGCACGACGGGGCGCAACAACGGTTGGTTTCCTTGGGACTCCAACTGCGCAGGACCCAGGCGTCCATGCCGCCCGAACTGGCATCCTTCCAGGCCGAACTCGACGGCATCGTGGCTGACTTGACCGGGATTTCGATGGAACTGCAAGAGATTTCGCGCGGGATTCATCCGGCGATCCTGGCCAAAGGCGGGCTCGGTCCCGCATTGAAGACGCTGGCGCGCCGCTGCGGCGTCCCGGTGGTCCTCGAGTTGGTGATCGAACGTCGGCTGCCCACATCGATCGAGGTTGGTGCGTATTACGTGGTCGCCGAGGCGCTGACCAACACCGCCAAGCATGCTCAGGCGTCAAATGTGAACGTGCGCGCGGAAATAGACGATGAGAAACTTTCGCTGCTCATACGCGACGACGGAAGAGGCGGCGCCGACCCCACCAAGGGATCGGGGCTCGTCGGCCTGATCGACCGCGTCGAGGCGCTCGGTGGCAATATGCGGATCGCCAGCCCGCCCGCCGCTGGGACAACGCTGCAAATCGCCATACCCGCGCGACGATGAGACGGTTGCGCACGCGCGGGTTCCAGCGCCTCGCCGCTCAGCCTGCCGCTCGAGTTGCCGAACAGTAGAGGTCTGCGACAGCTGCGATGTCGGCGTTAAGGCCGGAGGATGCCGCGGCCGCGTACTGGCGCTGGACCACGGCGGCCACCGGCAATTCCATATCGGCCTGGTGTGCGAGGCCGAGCGCCAATCCTGCGTCCTTGGCTCCGAGCGCGGTGGCCCACCAGCCGTCATGTGAACCGGTCAGTACACTCTCGAATCGGTTCTGCAGCGCGGGCGCGACCGCTGGGCTGGCGCCGAGCAGATCCCGCAGTTGATCCTCCGAGAGGCCTCCCGAACGGCCTACGACAAACGATTCGGCGAGCGCGACGACTCCCGATAGCAGCAATAGATTGGCCGTCAGCTTGGCGACGATCGCAAGCGGCGCGGTGTCGTAACGGCGGCTGTTGTCCGATAGCGAGGAAACCATCGCACCAAGGCGGTCGATAACGCTGTCGTCGCCGCCGAGTAGGAACACCGCCTGCCCGGCGGTCACTGCCGCGGGGCTGCCGACGACGGGCATGGCGACGAAGCGGTCAGGGAAGGACGCCGCGAGCTCGCCGCTGAGTGTCGGTGAGATCGTGGAGCTGTCGATGTAGATGGTCCTCGGGTCGATCGATGACCGCAGTTCCCCCAGCGCGACCGCCCGGACCGCCGGATCGTTGGCCAGCATGGTGATCACTACATCCGCCTCGGCGACGGCGTCGGCGATGGTCGGTTTTTCTTCGGCGCCCGCGGAAAGAAGTTCCCCGGCTTTGCCTCTCGTCCGATTCCACACCGCCACCCGGTGCCCGTCCTGGAGCAAACGTTGTGCCAGCGCCCGGCCCATCCGTCCGATACCCAACACTGCGATGTCCATACCGGTCTCCTTGCTCGTGAGTGTTCTTTCGGAGCGGCTCGACGAGCCGCGCATACCCATGCTCTCCCGCGCAGGTGCGCGGGTCATTGCCGCTACCTGGCGATTCGAGGCTGCCGCTGGCCGGAGTAGCCGGCACATGCTGGCGGTCGGCCGTTTTGCTCGTTGTCGGCGCAGTGGCGGCCGGTGCTGGGCAGGGCATCGGCTTCAGCAATGGAGTTTCGCGGGACTACCGATGTGACCCCCGCTCATCACTGAGCGGGGGTCACATCCGCACTGTTCGTCGTCGCTTACCTCGCCATCTCGTTCCCGCAGTCGGTAAGGGCTTGGCAGCGTATACGTGGGGTCTGCGGACCGTGGGCCGCCGCCTTCGCCGCCGCTGTCGCAGCGCTTGCGGTCGCCGCGGCATCCCGGCCTGGTCGGGCAGGCGCTACAAGCTCGAATGTTCGGCTGTCACACGCTCTCCGGTGACGGTCCGGAGACCGGCGTTGCCCCCGACATGATCTTGTCGATCTCGTCGAGGTCGGCCACGCTGAGCGAAACGTCCACCGCACCAAGGCTGTCTTCGACGTGGTCGACCCGCCGGGCGCCGACTATCGCGACATGGACGGCCGGGTTCGCCAAAGTCCAGGCAATCGCCAGCTGACTTACGGTGACTCCCCGCTCGGTGGCGAATGCCTGTAGCGCCTGCACCGTCATCAGATTCTGGTGGAATTCGGCACCATGGAAGACCGTGCTCGTGCTGCGCCAGTCGTCATCGGCGAATGTCGTATCCGCAGTCATAGTCCCGGTCAGTAAGCCGTGCGCCAGCGGTCCGTACACGAGAACAGCGATGTCGTTCGCCTGGCAATAAGGAAGCGGATCTTCCTCGATGTCGCGCCGGAACAGGTCATAGGGCGACTGCAGAGTCTCGACCGGAAAGGTAGTGGCGAACTCCGCCATCTGGGCCGCATCGAAATTGGACACCCCGACGTGGCCGATCTTGCCTTGGGCGACGAGGTCGGCCAGGACACCCGCCGTTTCGGCGATCGGCACCGCCGGATCGGGCCAATGCACCTGGTAGAGGTCGATGTGGTCGACGCCGAGTGCGGCCAGGCTGGAGTCCACGCCCCTGCATAGCCAGTCCCGGCTGGCGTCGCGGACCAAGCCGGTGTCGGTCCGGCGCAAGCCGCCCTTGGTGGCCAGTACGAGTTCGTCGCGATGGCTGACGAGTTCGCTGCCCAATGCTTTGCCGAGGAGCAATTCGGACGCGCCGAAACCGTACGCCTGCGCGGTATCGAAGAAGTTGACGCCCAGATCGCGGGCACGGCGGATCGCGGCGATCGCCGCATCCTCGTCGAAGCGGCCCCAGTCGCCGCCGAGCTGCCATGTGCCGAACGCGATTCGGGAGACGTCGAGTCCACTTGTTCCCAAAGTCGTTGTCTTCATATCACTCTCCAGATCTCTCGATAGGGACGTTGTCACTGTCACTCTTCGGTGGGCGCTTTGTCGCCACCGCCAGCGCCCATCGCTACCTCCGGGCAGCAGGTATCCGAGTACGGCCGGCCGCCCTCGATCAAGCGAGAAGTCGCGGCGCGCGGCGGAAATTTGCAGGTGGCGGTAATGCGCGACCACCGCCAGCTCAGACAGACTTCGGGCATGATGTCGCGGTTACGTTGCCTGCTCGTCGATGACAGCTCACATTTCCTGGACGCCGCTCGCAACCTGCTCGAGCAGCAAGGCATCTCGGTCGTCGGTGTCGCGTCGACGAGCGCCGAGGCGTTGCGGCGCAGCGAGCAACTTCGACCCGATGTCGCGCTGGTAGACATCGGTCTCGGCGCCGACAGTGGCTTCGACATTGCCGAACGACTCGACCGGACCATTGCGGTGATCGTGATCTCCACCCACGACCGACAGGACTTCGCGGATTTGATCACTCGGAGCCCGGCGGTCGGCTTTCTGTCCAAGGCGGAACTGTCCGCTGACGCTGTGAAGGAGCTCCTGCGCGACCGGGGCTTTGCGCCGGATCGGGTCAGCGCGCCTCGAGGAAGGTGATCACCGCGAGCACACGGCGGTGATCGTCTCCGGTTTCGGGCAGGTTCAGTTTGGTAAGAATGCTTCGCACGTGCTTCTCGACCGTGCCCTCGGTGACCCACAACTGCCGTGCGATACCGGCATTGGAACGACCCTCGGCCATCAACGCCAGGACTTCCCGCTCGCGTGTGCTCAGCGCCGCGAGCGGATCGTTGCGTCGTCGGGCCGACACCAGCTCGGTCACCAATACCGGGTCGACAACTGAGGCACCCTTGGCGATTCGCTGGAGTGTGTCGAGGAAATCCTCGACATCGGTGACCCGGTTCTTGAGGAGGTAGCCGACGCCACCACCGCTGGCCAGCAGCTCCATCGCGTGCTCCACGTCGGAGTGCGCCGACAGGACCAGGATGCCGGTTTCCGGAAGCTCCGCACGGATCTCCCGTGCCGCGTCGAGACCTTCGGTGGTGTGCGTCGGTGGCATGCGGATGTCGACGATCACCAGGTCGGGCACGTTCGTCCGAACCAGTGTGAGCAGGCCCGCCGCATCCTCGGCCTGCCCGACGACATCGAGCCCTGCCTGCGTGAGCAGACTGGCCAGACCCGCGCGGAGCAGGACATCATCATCGGCCAGGAGCACCCGCAGCGCCGTC
This sequence comes from Nocardia sp. CA-107356, assembly GCF_050946365.1. Classification (NCBI taxonomy): domain Bacteria; kingdom Bacillati; phylum Actinomycetota; class Actinomycetes; order Mycobacteriales; family Nocardiaceae; genus Nocardia; species Nocardia sp. CA-107356. The sequence continues at coordinate 4,854,188 of NZ_CP191992.1, forward strand.
GTCACTGGATTCTCGCCTCCTCTATGCGTGGATCGGGCCGAGCACCTGTTGCCGGGGACGGTACTGGCGCGTGGTGCTCGTGGTGGCTGAACGCGACTACTTGGAATGAAGCTCGGCGTGGCAAGTACATCGAGCGCGGACATCAGGTCGACTCGCTTCGCACGGCGGCCTCGATCTTCTCGCCGGTCTCCTTGTCGATGTGCTTCCAATACTCGAAGGCCCGCAGCAGGACCGGCTCCGATACTCCGTTGCGTAGATGGCTCGCGACATTGGATACCAGCCGCTCGCGGGCGGCGTCATCGAGCACCTCGCGGACCATGGTGGCCGCCTGGCCGTAGTCGTCGTCCTCCGCGTGCAGCGTGTACGCGGCTCTGACCATATCGCCATCGCTGTCCCAGAGCGCCTCGGCGGCGCGCAACGGGTCGGCCTGCGGCCCGCCGTAGGAGTTCGGCGCATAAACCGGGTCCGAGACGTTATTGATTCGCATCACGCCGTCTTTGGAATAGCTGTGCACCTCCACCCTTGGTGAGTTCACCGGAATCTGTTTGTAGTTGACGCCGAGGCGGGCGCGATGTGCGTCGGCGTAGGCGAAGCCACGCGCGAGCAGCATTTTGTCCGGGCTGAGGCCGGTGCCGGGCACCTGATTGTTGGGTTCGAACGCGGCCTGCTCGATTTCAGTGTGATAGTCGGTGACGTTGCGGTCCAGAGTCAGCCTGCCGACCTCGATCAGGGGGTAGTCGCTATGGGGCCAGACCTTGGTCAGGTCGAACGGGTTGAACCGGTAGCTCCCCGCGTCCTCGAACGGCATCACCTGCATCTCGAGTGTCCAGCTCGGGTAGTTCCCGCGTTCGATCGTTCGGTAGAGATCGCGCTGGTGATAGTCGGGGTCGGCCCCGGCCAGCTGGTCTGCCTCGGCCTGGGTGAGGAATTCGATGCCCTGATCGCTGATGAAGTGGTACTTCACCCAAGAAATCTTGCCGGCGGCGTTGATCCAGCTGTAGGTGTGGCTGGAGTAGCCGTTCATGTGTCGCCAAGTCCTCGGGATGCCTCGATCGCCCATCAGCCAGCTCAGCATGTGCGCCGATTCCGGAACCAATGTCCAGAAATCCCACTGCATGTCGTTGTCGCGCAGGTTGTTCGCCGCGCGCCGCTTCTGGGAACGGATGAAGTGCTGGAACTTCAACGGGTCGCGAATGAAGAAAACCGGTGTGTTGTTGCCGACGATGTCGAGATTGCCCTCCGACGTGTAGAACCGCAACGAGAACCCGCGCGGGTCGCGCCAGGTATCGGGTGTACCGCGTTCACCGGCGACGGTGGAGAACCGAATCAGCGTGTCGGTCTTGGTCCCTGGGGAGAATACCGCTGCCCTGGTATACGCACTGACGTCGTTGGTCACCTCGAAACGACCGAATGCGCCGCCACCCTTGGCATGCGGTTGGCGCTCCGGGATTCGTTCCCGGTTGAAGTTGGCCATCTGTTCGATCAGGTAATGGTCCTGCAGCAGGATCGGACCGTCGGGCCCGACGGTCAGTGAAAGCCCGTCACTGGGCACTGGGATACCGGCATCTGTTGTCGTCGGCTCGGGCACTGCGTTGCTCATGTGAATTCCTACTCGTGTTGGTCGAACGTCTCGGTGAAACGGTCGGAAAGGAAGGTGGAATCGACGCCCGGATCAGCTATCTGTCATCGGGGTTGAGTCCCAAGAAGGCGACCCCGGCAGCGACGCCGCCGATGACCTGCGCGACCAGATAGACCCACAGCGTCGGCCAGGCGAAGACGTTCATCACGCCAGCGCCGACGGTGACCGCTGGGTTGAACGCACCACCGGAAATGGAGCCGACCGCTATCGCGCCCGCCACCACGGTGAAACCGATCGCCAGGCCGTAGAACGAATTGACCGGATGGCTTTTGCTGGTGGCGACATTGAGCACGACGTAGCAGAGCGCAAAGGTGAAAAGCATTTCCACGACAAATGCCGCGGTCAGCCTGTGGCCGGACAGCGTCATTGTTGTGATCGGCTGTATGGGGTCGACGAATGCCCGCACCACCACGGCGGCGAGCAGTCCTGCGCCGAACTGCGATATCCAGTACGCCGTCGCATCACGCGGGCCGATTCGACGGCGCACCAGCGCCGCAAGGGTCACCGCGGGGTTGTAATGCCCGCCCGAGAGATGGCCGCCTGCATAGATCATCACCATCAGGGCCGCCCCGATGGCCAGTGGGGTCAGCGGGCTGTGGCTGCCGACCGCGGACCCGACCGTGAAGACCACAAAGAAGGTCCCGATCGCTTCGACCGCGTACTTCACCGCAGACCGAGGAGTGGCGGGCGCCTCGGCGACGTCCTGGACGATAACCGGAATCGATGATTGTGCTTTAACGATATTCATGGCTATCAGAATTGCGCCGCGGGCAACGAGAGTCGCCACCGCTGACGCCCATCGCCTATTCCTGCCAGCGGTAGTCCCTGCCTGCCCGCAAGCTGTAAACGGAGCTGTGCCGCGGCGCCGGCATCAACAGCGAGACGCGATCAGCCCCTTCATCGCTGGCTGCACCCGTTGCAGCACAACGGATTCCGCGACTGCCGAATCGGTATCTTTCGACCGCTGTTGTTCGTACCGATGGACCATCCTCGGTCGAGCCATCGCGCGGCATCAGCAGCACCGGCCATATCGCGTCCGGTCGCGACCTCCGGCCACGATCGGATGCGCCACCCAGAAACCGACAGCGCATCCGGTTCAGTGAGGAAGCTGCGACTACCTCGGCGGCATGAACTCAGTATCCTCCCGCGCCGCGATCGGACAATCGGGTGGTCGCTCCGGTCGAGAGCAGTTCGCGGCAGCGGGTAGGCGATCTTTCCGGGTGGCTGGTGCGGTGAATGGGCGTCAGCGCTAGCGACACGAGTGTGTCGACCGGTGATGCTGATAGCGGACGGGGAACAAGGCGCAGGTCGAAGCCACCTATCTGTGCACCACGACGGCGGCCGAACACCACGGCCGCCGCGTTCCCCGACAGTTCCACTACCGATTGCCCCGGTCGATCGGGGTCCGTCACGAAATGGGAGCAACCATGTCCACCACGTCGATCTTCCACACCTCCGCAGTCGCCACCTCGGGGTTCCGCGCTTCGCCGCGGCTACACGCGAACCTGCAACAGGTCCTTGCCGATCTCGTCGCCTTGCATTTGCTGGGCAAGCAAGCGCACTGGAACGTCGTCGGCCACAATTTCCGCGACTTGCATCGCCTTCAGTGCCGCAGTGGAGATGGGCTTCCCGCGGACGCTCTACGTCGCGGCCAAGGCCGCCACGGTGGCGTTCACCCGCGCCCTCGCCCTCGAACTCGAGGGCACGGGCGTCACCACGACCGTCGTCTGTCCCGGTCTGGTCGACACCGAATGGAACCGGGGCAGCAATGCCGCCGACTCGCGTGCGATGCCACCGGCGATGCCGCGCGGGCATTGTGGACAGCGCACCGCCGCCGCGAATTACTGTGTTTCCCAGGCATCGACGACCTCGAGCTCATCGACGACTGGATCCGAGCGGAGCCCCAGCTCCTCCTGCACGGAAATCACGCCCAGCTGGCGAGCCGCTACCGTGCCACCGAGGTTCTCTGACAGCCGCTTTCGGTGGCCCGACCAATGGAGGTCGCCAGGGACTGCCGACTGCTGAGCTTATTCGCCGGGACCGATCAGTTGATGGTTCCCGCTCGGACTGCCTCGGGGCTCATTCGGGTGTCGAAGCCGGTTTCGGGGTCGATTGTTCGGGCGGTCGACCACCAATTCTCGGCTGCGGTCTCGAGGATGGTCATGAGGATGTCATCGCGTCGCAGGCCGGGGTTTTCGACCAACCGGTCGGCGATTGTGGTGAAGAGTGCCTTCTTCTGTTCGGCGGGCCGGACATTGAACGTCATCCGGATGATGACCGACTCGTCGCTGCGCCCGATGCCCCAGAAGACCGGTGCGTGCAGCATATTTTCGGCGGGCAGACTGTGGATGACATGGAAGAAGTCGTCCTCGGGAATCTGGAACACCTCGATCATGGATTGGTGAATGCCCGCCGAAATCGCCTTGCGATATTCGGGGGTAGTGCCGTCACGGAGATAGATCTCTGCGAAGGGCATGGGATCTCCTTGAAATCTGTTGGGGGTGAACAACATCGAATCTATGGCCCAGCAGCACATGCGGCCAACGAATGTTCGGCATGCTGGGTATGATGGATCCTCATGGAGCTGTCGTTGACGGGCCTGCGGGTGCTGCGCGAGATCGCCGAGTGCGGCAGCTTCACCGCGGCTGGACAGCATCTGGGCTACACCCAGTCCGCGGTCTCTCGTCAGGTGGCCGCACTGGAGCGCGCGGCCGGTGAGACATTGTTCGACCGCCGCCGCGATGGTGTGCGGCTCACCCCGATGGGGCGAATCCTGTTGCGGCACGCGGTGACCGCGCTCGATGCGATGGATGCGGCCGCACGTGAGCTGACGGGCGCGGCCCGGGCCGGTGGGGTGGTGCGGCTGGGCATGTTCATCAGCGCGGGTGCACTGGTGGTGCCGCGCGCGCTCACCGCGCTGCGCCGCACTCATCCCGATCTCACCGTCACCACCCGCGAAGGCACGACCCCTGCCCTGGTTCGGGGCCTGCGAGCACGCACCCTCGACCTGGCCGTGCTGTCGTCAACTCCGCCGTATCGCCGGTTCGACGCCGAGACACCGCCGTTGGATGTCGCGGCTTTGGCCGAAGCCACACTCCGAGTGGCGGTAGCCGTAAACAGCCCACTCGCCGAACGGGATCCGGTCCCGGTCGCGGAGCTGACCGATCAGGTCTGGATCGCGAGCCCGCCCACCGGCAGCGAGCCACTGCTCGGTGTCTGGCCCGGCCTCCCCGGTCGCCCGCGCATCGGTCATACCGCGCGCGACTGGCTGACCAAGCTGCAACTGGTCGAGGCGGAATGCGGAATCACCACGGTTCCAGTGAGTCTCGCGCAAGCCGTGCCTGCCGGTGTGCGGCTGATCGGCGTCGAGGGCGGCTCGGATGAACGGCGTCGAATGGTGGTCGCTCGACTGCCTGGCCCGCGCTCGCCAGCAGTCGATGCGGTGGCGCAAGCTCTCCGGCGTGAAGTAGCAGAACTGCTGCGCTGAGGCGAACCATCCGCGCCGACGACGAACCATGCCTGTTCGGCGGGATTCGGTGCTAGTGGATCCGTCCGATCATGTCCATGACCGCTTTGCCGACCACATCCGGACGGTCGATCGGGATCTCGTGAGATCTGTTGTCCGCGACGATGAGTCGGCGGTAGGGTGCGGCCGCAGTGAACTGTGCCTGGGCATTTCTCCAAAGTTGAGCGTCCTCGGGGGCCTCGAACGGGGTCGAGGAGGAGACGAGGATGACGGCGAGAATGCCCTGTGGCCAAGACATTTGGTGATAGGCGAGATGGGTTGGACCGTAATCGGCTGCCTGAGCGAGTAGTTCGCGAGTCTGTTTCGTGGATGGCTGATCGCGCAAGGCTGCGATCTGCTGCTCGTTGGCGGCCACGATCTTGGCCGTTTCATCGTCGGTGAAGAACTCGGGAAGGTTGGCATCGACGAGTACGGCACCAGAAACCTGGTCCGGATACTCGTTGACGATATATGTCGCGACCTCGCCCGCCAGCGAATGCGAAACCAGGACCACGTCGTGGGGCAATCCGAGTTGTGTCAGCCCGGCTCGCAGGTCCGCCGCCGCATCCCGCGGACTCCAGGGTCCAGGGATTTCGTCGCTTCGACCTGTCCCGGCGCGATCGTAGGTGATGATCTGCGACCCGGTCTCGCGGGCGAGTTCGGGTGCCAGGGTTTTCCAGTAGGAAGCGTCCGCGCCGCCACCCGCATCGAGCACGATTGCGGGTAGTTGTCCCGGGATGACGTAGAAGGCGAGCTCGTGGCCGTTGTTCGGAATCATGTGCAGCACAGCGTCATAGGAGTGCTCGGACGCCCCTGCGTCGGTTCGTGCGGATGACCCGCACGCGGTGAGTGCGGTCGCAATCAGCGTCGCGAATGCCACGATCTTCGCGGCCTGCAACGTAAACCTATGTCGCGCGATGTTTTCAACCATCGTCTCCGCCTCGATCTGCACGCTTCAACCCTCCGCCGCCTGCAGGTGCGGGAATCTGCTGTTGGTGTTTCCATCTGCCGACGGAGGTGTGCGAGCTCCGTCTTCGGTGGGAATCTAGCTGTCATCACCTACCGGGACGCCGGAAATGTACAGAACCCGTCCGAGGCTGATCAGGTCATGTGGGGACAAATAGTGTCCGACAATGGCTTTCGGGTGATGGCCTTCGACGTCCCTGCGCAGCTGCCGTGGAGCCGGGGTGAGAACTCCTTCTTCGTGTCCGGGCGGGGCGATCCCACCCGGACCCGGCGCGCATGGCACATGCCCGAGTGCACGCGCCTGCCTCACGGCGGGCGATCGCTGGCGTCATCCCGTGCCGGTTCGGGTTATCGGTCGGTCCGGGTCATTCCGGCCATCAGCAGTACACCCCGGCGGCGACTGAGCATCCGGCCGAGGGCTGTCGCGATCCTGTCGCCGCGGCCAGGAATGGTACTGGGTCCGGGGTTTCGGCGATCGAGCGCGCGCAAGGCGCTCGTGACAACCTGTTCGGGTGTGTCGCGCCGGGTACCGCCCGCCGCGGCGTCATTGCCGATGACCTCGAAGAATTCGGTCGCGGTCGCACCCGGCGACAACGCCATCACCCGCAGCCCGGTCTCGAGCGATTCCTGCCACAGCGCCTCGGTGAAGTTCAGTACGAACGCCTTGCTCGCCGCGTAGACGGCCATGTTCGGGACGGGCAGATACGCCGCCATGCTGGCGACATTGAGCAGGACTCCATTGCCCGTCTGTCGGAGCTGGTCGATGAAGGCCCGGCTGATATCGACGACAGCCGCGATATCGACGGCGACTTCCGCTTGCAGCCGTTCTGGATCCTCTCGGTGGAAGGGCCCGAAGGTGCCGAAACCGGCGTTGTTGATCACGCTGGTGACGGGCAGGGCCCGAGCCGAGACCTCTGCGGCGAGTGCACGGCCCGCGCCGGGCAGGCTCAGGTCGAGGGGGATGGGCGTGACCCGAATGCCATGGGCCGCAGCGAGTTCGGTGGCCAGCGCGTCGAGCCGGTCCGCGCGGCGCGCGACCAGGATCAGATCGGAGCCGCGGGCGGCCAGTTGACGGGCGAATTCGGCACCGAGTCCGGCGCTCGCTCCGGTGATGACGGTGGTCTGTCCGCGGTATTCGACGGCGGTCATGGATCCTCCTAGGATTGCACTGTGTGACAAGTATGTCACTGAGTGCCAAACAGTGCATCCTGGGCGCAGGCCGGTACGGTGGCGATATGCCGGAAGTCGATGTCGGGGGATTGCACGAGCGGACCAGGAGGGCGGTGCGCGCCGAGATCGCCGCTGTCGCCATGCGCCTGTTCCTGGAGTACGGATTCGCCGCTACGACCATGGACAGGATCGCGAACGAGGTCGGCCTCTCCAGGCGTTCACTGTTCCGCTATTTCGGAACGAAGGAAGACATCGTGTTGGGCGACCACGAAGATCAGGGCCGCCTGCTGCTGGCCGCGCTGGAATCGCGACCGATGAGCGAATCACCGTGGGAGGCATTGCGTTCGGCGTTCGGGGTGTTCGTCGAGCAGTTGGCGTACGCACCCGGCGATCTGCTGGCGCTTACCAGAATGCTGCACGACACACCGTCGCTGCACGCCCGGCAGGCGGAGAAGCAACGTCAGTGGCTCGAACCTTTGACACCCAATATCGCCGCGCGACTTGCCGAGCGGCCCGATGAACTCACCGAATTGCGGGCGCGAGCGATTGTCGCGGCCGCGCTTTCCTGTTCGGAGCTCGCCATGCACGCCTGGGCGCGCAGCAATGGCGAAGCGGATATGGCGGAACTGTTCGACGCCGCCGTCGCCGCGGTCCGTGCCTGAGGCTGGTGGCTCGTGGTGCCGCCAGTGTTTGCGGAGACCGATGAGTTCAGGCGGGCATTGTCGTCACTAGAGATCGGAACAATGAACCGCTTCACTGCCCCGCTCGCACGGGCAGGCTGCGCTGAACTTGGAGGCTTGTCGAGAGTCGAACGTTACTTCTCGCGACGAGTTGTGGGCGATGGTCCACGCCGAACGCGCGGTGTTGGCCGATGATCTCGCCGGTCTGACCGATATGGGGTGGGCTCAGCAGTCACTGTGCTGTGCCTGGACAGTGGCAGAGGTCGTCGCCCACCTGACCGCAGGTGCGAGTAACAGCCGATTTCGCTGGCTGCTCAGCGTCATCCGCGTCTGCTTCGACTTCGACAGACGCAATGCCCGGCAACTCTGCGCCCATCGCGGCGCAAACCCCGCGGAAACCCCTAGGCTGACATCGAAGGCGAATCAGGAGAACAACATTGGCGAAGCTACACCGGCCCGGCCACCCCGATGACCTGCCGGATGCGCGACTGCTGTGGGCGCGGTGGGCGGCCGTCGCGGTCGCGACCTACGACCGCGACGAGGAGCGCGAGCCGCAGCACCATCGTTCGGGATACTGGATCGACGACGACGGCCTGCACTGGGACGACTGCGGTTGCACCTGGTGGGTGCTGAAGTGGTTCGACGAGGGCCGTGCGGTGCTCGTCGGGGAGGATGAATCGAGCAAGGTCAAAGGGTACGAGCCCGCGATCGACCTGCTGGCCGGTGCACCGGAATGGTTGCCGCGGCAGTACCTGCGGGGCCTGATCGATGCCTACATGGTCGGCTGTGTCTACTGGTACGACGAGGGGGCCTGGCACCGGGTGCCCTACCCGGACGATCTGGCCGACGATGGACTCGACTGCGGCATCTCGGCTTTGACGACACGGGCGGACGCGGTCGGCGAGATCGCCGAACGGTTGGAGTTCGACGCCACTGACGCCGGTATGCCGGAGCTGTGTGACCAACTGCTCGACGACGCCGAGCGTGGCGCTCTCACCGAGAACGTGCTTGGATCCTTCGCCGAGGCGATGGTGCGGTTGCAGGCGCAGCATTACCCCGACGACGATCCCCAACCGCGCACCGACAACGACCTCGCCGCCATGTTCACACTGGCCAGGCGCGCCGGTCTCGACACTGCCAGCTGGACCGGCACGCTCGGCGTCCGCAGCTGAGCTGGACGGCGCCACGGAGGCGGAGCTGTGCCGTCGACCGGACTGAGCAGCGGGCGATTTCCCCTGGCTCGATGCCCGTGCGCGCCACCGGTTATCGGTGACGGTGGGGGCCCGCGAGATGCGGCAAGCTGTTACCACAGGTTGCCGCGGTGACCGCACGCGCCTGCCCCGACCCTCCACGCCACGGACGTCCAACAGCGCTGGTACGACAGCACATAAATGGGTGAATTGCTGGCGATATGCTGCGGTCTTACTGTGGATTATGGCTATTACAACGACGAATCCTGTGACGGGTGAGGTTCTCAGGAGGTTCGACGAACTAACTCCTGAGGAACTGGAAGACAAGCTCGCCCGGGCGGCGGCAGCGGCCGCCTCGTACCGGCTGACGAGCGTCGAGGAGCGGGTGGGGTGGCTGCAGCATGCGGCCGACCTTCTGGAAAAGGAGGTTGAAAGCGTCAGCAAGATGATCACCATGGAGATGGGCAAGACCATCCGGGCGGCCGAGCAGGAAGTGGTCAAGTGCGTGCACGGGCTGCGTTTCTACGCCGCCGAGGGTCCTGCGTTCCTTCGGGATTTGGACGGTGACGGCGGGCGCGTAGGGGCGAAGCGGACGTTCGTGACGTATCAGCCGATCGGTGTGGTGCTCGCGGTGATGCCGTGGAATCTGCCGTTGTGGCAGGCCATGCGGTTCGCTGCGCCCGCGTTGATGGCCGGTAACGCGGGTCTGCTCAAACACGCCTCGAACGTGCCGCAATGCGCCTCGTACCTCGAAGAGCTCTTTCGTGGCGCGGGCTTCCCGGACGACGTGTTCCAGACCCTGCTGATCTCCTCGGGGAGAGTGGAGCGGGTGCTGCGCGACCCACGGGTGGCGGCGGCGACACTGACGGGCAGTGAACCGGCGGGGCGGTCGGTGGCCGCCATCGCCGGAGACGAGGTCAAGAAGGTGGTCCTCGAACTCGGCGGCTCCGACGCGTTCATCGTCATGCCGTCGACGAACCTGGAGCTGGCCACCGATGTCGCGGTCAAGGCACGGTGCCTGAACAACGGGCAGTCCTGCATCAACGGCAAGCGGTTCTTCGTCCACCAGGACATCGGTGACGCGTTCATCGAGATGTTCGTGACGAAGATGGGCGCGCTCGTGGTGGGCGACCCGATGGACGAGGGCACCGACGTCGGTCCGCTTGCCACCGAGTCCGGCCGGCGGGAGGTGGAGTCCTACGTCGACGACGCTGTCGGCAAGGGCGCGACGGTGCTGTTGGGCGGCGAACGCCCGGACGGGCCCGGCTGGTTCTACCCGCCCACCGTGCTGACCGGCGTCACGCCGGAGATGCGGATGTACCACGAGGAGGTCTTCGGCCCGGTGGCGCAGGTGTGGACGGTCTCTTCTATGGAGGATGCCTTGCGGGAGGCCAACGGGCACCCCTACGGACTCGGGGCGAATTTGTGGAGCGAGGACGAGGCCGAACGCGAGCTGTTCGTCCGCGACGTGCAGTCGGGCATGGCCTTTATCAACGGCAATACGACCAGTTACCCCGAGATCCCCTTCGGCGGCGTCAAACGCAGTGGCTACGGGCGCGAGCTGTCCGACCTCGGTATGCGGGAGTTCATGAACGCCAAGACCGTTTGGATCGGCCAGGATGCATAGGCTTTGCCGCCGCGGACTCCAATCCGCAGCCCGGACACGGGGCCTGGCTGTCAGGGGTACGCGCCCGAATTACGATCCGCCCGCCCCGCTCGGCAACATCCGCCACCGCCAGCGGCATCAATTCGAAAACGCCACGGTGGCAGGCTTTTTCACTTTATAGCCATCGTCGTGTGAAAGTGCACGTCTTCGTACTGCTATCGGCCCGATGCGGTCTCGATCGGAAGGAACAATGACGATGTCGCTTGCTCTGAGTCTCAACGTGTTCACCTCCCCGGAGAAGGAGATGGTGGCCGAGCGAGTGCGGCCGTTCGGGCCACCACCAGCTTTCGACCCTGCTACCTCGACGCTGATCTTCGGCGAGCACGACGCCGTCCTCGTCGACACCCAAACGACTATCGCCGAGGCCGAAGCACTAGGCGATTGGATTGCGTTGCATCACCGCAACCTCACCACCATCTACATCACCCACGGCCACTTCGATCACTTCGCCGGACTCAGCGTGCTATTGCAGCGATTCCCGGATGCGCGTGCAATCGCGACACCGAAATCGGTGGAGTTAATGCAGGCGCAGTCACAGATAATGCCGTTGTTCCGCAAGCTGTTCCCCGGGCAATTGCCCACTGGCATCGTGCTACCTGAGGCTTACGGTGAGGAGACTTTCACCTTGGAGGGGCACGAACTGCACATCCTCGAGCAGGGGCGCACCGATGCGGTCGATACGACGTCGCTCTACGTGCCCTCGATCGACCTCGTCGTCGCCGGGGACGTGGTGTACAACCAATGCCACATGTACGTCGGCGAGACCACGGCAGCGAGCCGTGCCAACTGGATCTCTGCGCTGGACCGGTTGGCAGCGCTGAAGCCGAAGACGGTCGTGGCCGGCCACAAGAAGCCTGGTGCGCCCGACGTGCCGGAGACCATCAACGACACCAGGCGCTACCTCACCGATTTCAGCCGCCTTCAGGAATCGACCGGCAATGATCGCGAGCTCTACGATGCGATGACTGATCTGTATCCCGACTGGGTCTGCCATCAAGCTTGGCTGATGTTCGGCTTTCAGTAACAACGCGAACTGAGGTTCCCCCGCTTACTCGGCGGGGCGCAGCAACGTTCACCGCGCGGCGACCGTAACCACGTCGACTCCTGACCGATGAGCCGATCGATATGGCCGGCAATCCAAGACCCGGCAGGCCGAGGAGAAGCGAAAAGCGTTCCGCCGCACCGTCAAATGACGAACGGGCAGCGACCGACGAATCAGCACCCTCAGCAGCAGCCGCATCCACAGCATCGACGGTGCGAGAATCTGGACCGGACACGGCATCTTCGCCCACAACCTGGCCAAGATCACCGCTCTGGCGGCGTGACCGCCACCGAAACCGCACCCGACCACAAGAACCCGCGAACCAGCCGCCCTACCGCCGATCCGAGCTTTTCAGGGCGAAGTAACTAGTGGTTCCAGCCAGTTCGTGTGCCACAGCATCGAAGGCGCGCAGCGTGTCCAACAGCATCTGCGGGTCCTGAGAGTCCGGCTGGGCGGATAGCTTGGCGGCGACCATCTCCGCGGCGCGGTTGATGTAGATCATCTGACCACACATGCCCTGGCACAACACGACGTTGCTGCCGGGGTAGGGAAACCACACTTGGTTGCGGTACATTCCGCCGGGCATTCGGTTGTCGTCGGGGCTGGCGGCGAACGCCTGACGCGAGTCGGGCCCGCCGTCGAGAGTGTCGGCGATCCATGCCGGCGGCACCACTTGCTGGCCGGTCAGCGATACACCGTCGTGCAAGAACAGCGACCCGAACCGGATTGTGTCGGTAAGGCAGGCGTTGATGCCGCCGTCGAAAATTCCGGTGCCGACCGTGTCTACGGCGATGGTGGCGTCGCATTGGGCGCCGATGCGGCTCCACAGCAGTTCCGACATCAGTTCGGGCATCCGCTGGCCGCCGGCGATCTCGCAGATCCAGCCGAGTACGTCGGTTTCACACGAGCGATATTCGAACGGGCCGCCGTGAGCCGACTTCTGCCGCAAGGTCAGCAGGAAGTCACGCAGCGTGGCGGGAATGTCCGAACTGCTCTTGGGCGCCCACCCGATCGCCTGCTCGAGGACGTGTATCTCCGCGGCCGGGTCGAGGTAATTTTCTGAGAAGGCGATACCCGACCTCATGTCCAGCAGATGGCGCACCGTCGCACCGGCGTAGCCGCAGTTTCCCAAGGTGGGAACGTATGCCGTGACCGGCGCGTCGAGCTCGATCGCACCGGCCCCGTGCAGCGCGCCGACCACGGCTGCCACCAGCGACTTGCTCACCGAGAACAGCAGGTGCCGGGTCTGGGCCCCCAAACCGTCGAGGTACTCCTCGACCACCATCGAACCGCGGTAGGCGACGGCCCACCCGTCGGTAGCGGTGGTGGCCATCACCGCGCCAACGGTGGTCGCCGCCCCATCAATGCTGGTCACCTGGATCTCGGCCATCGGGGCACAGGCTGCGGGCAACGCCGCGGTTGGCCCGGTCCCGCGCGAGATTATCGCGGTCGGCACGAAGTCTTCGACGTGCTGGAATGACCACTGCGAATGTGGCGACGACAGCCAGTTGTCCAGTGAGATACCGGCTGAGACGCGACCTGGTTCGCCGCCGATCATGCGCGCGGCTTCACGGGATCGCCGGGTGGTCGGATGACCAAGGGTGCGCTGATTCCAGCGGGGGGCAATGCGGATAGGAGATCGTCTCGGCCGAAGTCTGCGGCGAGCTGCACGAGATCGGGTAGCCCAGGTGCGATTGTGTTGGCGGTCTCGGTTGGCTGCACAAGAACCGAGGCGAAGCTGAGGCGACGGTTTCGGCCAGCAATAGTCGACGACACCGTCGGCGAGGCGGTAGACGGCGAAGTACGCCGTCCCATGCCCTGCGCGGTAGCGGGTATGGCGCAGCTGTGGACGCGGGAACGCCGGGATCGGGGGCTCGCACTCGATGGTTTGTCGAGCAGTTCGTGCGGCCGATGCTCATGCTCGTGCGACCAGTCGCGAGACGATCGGCGTGGCCGGCGCCAGGGGTGTCGAGGCGAACTGCGCCTTGATGCCCTCGACCCAGCCCCGGCAGCGCTCGGTGAGCTGGTAGTCGTTGGTCTGCAGGTGCTCGCGGGTGACGAGCACGCCGAGTTGGGCGCCCTCGCAGCGTAAGTCGCCAGGCGCCGCGATACGCATGTAGAAGGCCTCGGACTCGTCGATCAGCGAGTCCCAGTCGCTGTCAGAGCGCGCAAACGAGATACGCCGGTCGTCGTCGAGGTGCCACACACCGGTGCGTGGGGTCGCGGTGAAGAGCTCGAGATCCGGCGAGGTCTCCGTGATTATAAGCTGACCCCAGACCTCGTCCTCGCCGTAGCCCCGCTCCCAGCGCGAGTTGATCTCCTCGACGTCGAGCTCGTACTCCACGTCCATGTACTCGAGCAGGTGGAAGAGGAACAGCGGCACGTCGGCGAAGGCCTCGGTGGTCACGTTCGTCATCGAGCTTGCGCCGCTGAGGCGCGGGTTCACCTCGCCGAGGTAGAGCTCGTCGGAGTCCAGATCGTGCAACAGGTCCACCTCGAAGTAGCCGCGGTGTCCCTCGCGGTGCAGGACGTCGCCCAGCTTTCGTACCATCTCTCGCGCGGCGTGCGTCTGCGCGGGCGGCAGCACATCGCGCCAGATGTCGTTGCCGCACCAGCCGCCCTTGCGCGGAGTCAGCTCTGGGTAACCGACCAGACTCGTCATCGCGGGGCCGATCACGGTGCCGTGGCGGGTCACAGTGCCCTCGATGCACACCTCGACATTGCGGATGCGCTTCATGACTTTGACTTCCTGCTGCCCCACCAGGTCACCGGCGCAATGGTCCCAGTCGCGCTGACCGCGCACAAAGAACGTCGCCGTACCGGCGTCGCCATAAGCGGCCTCGACGACGAGGTCATCTCCCAGCCCGCCGCCGTCCGCGAGCGCCAGCAGCTCGTCATAGGAGCCGACCCGCCCCATCACGTGCGGCACGCTCGGTACGCCCGCCTCGTCGGCCAGGCGCGTCATGATGATCTTGGAGCCCAGGCGATGGCGCAGCTCCGCCGACGGGTGCATGACCTCGAGCCCCGCCTGGTGCGCGAGGGCCTGGGTCTCCTCGTCGAGCATCACAAAGCAGGCCTTGCCACCGGGCCCTCGGTGCGCGATGAACTCGAGAGTCTCGGGATCACCCAGGAGGTGGTTGCACACATCTCCCATGGACCCGAAATCCCTGCGATCGCGCCGCCGCGGCACGAACACGCGCGGATGTACGCCCTCGAAAGAGTCGAAGTACGTCAAATAGAAGAAGTTCCGTACCCAGCGGTCGATGCCCAGCAGGTTGAATGGGGTCGGCGAGATGAAGTACAGCGGCACGGCGTTGGTGTGAAAGAACGCGCGTACGTCCGAGATACCGTTCAGCGGGCGGCGCGGCGCGGGCTCCGGCCCACCGGCGGGCACGATCACGCCAGCCGCGGTGACGTCGACGCCTGGGTCCGGCGCAAGGACCGCGGCGGGGACAGGGGCGCTGCGGTCAGCGCGACGGCGATGAACTCAGATACCTCCATGCCACAAGTGTGCACCTGCCCATGGTCGTGTGGAAGCGTGCAGTGCGTCAACGTCGGCCTCGTACTTCGTGCTGACACCAACAACTGGAGCATCCCAGGTTTGGTTATGTGTGAAGCAGCATTTGCTGACATACCCTGTCGGGGAAACTGCGCACTTCCAGGGCCAATGGCTGGGCAGGTGCAGGGTGGGCCGGCGTTGCGGGCGGGCCAGTCGGGCCGCGATGTTGACGATCTTGCGACGCAGGGTGGCGCCGCGTGCGCGGCCGTAGGGGCCGCCGGGGAGGATGCCGGCGGCGCGCAGCAGGTTGTGGCGATCGCGGCGTACCGGACCCAGGCGGAATTGGCGCCGAAGCGTCCCGTACCTCGACCACGCCGGGATCCTCGCGCACAATGCCGAACTCCAGCGGCCGCTGGCCGACTACTTCCGGCAGAACTTCTGGGTCACGGGCAGCGGCACCGTCAGTGAGCGCTACCTGAGGTGGACCGCCGAGGTCGTCGGCACCGGACGCATGCTGTACTCCACCGACTACCCCTACACCTTCGGCACTCGGCCGGGCGGGTTCCCCTATCTCGACACCAGCGGCGGCGTGGCGCTCGTTCCTGGAAAGGGCGCCGTTGACCGATGCCGAGAAGGCTGCCATCGGCTCGGGCAACTGGGAACGATCGACCAGCGGCGCCTACGCGGCGGTCTGATGGAACTCGGCGGTCAATCGCGAACGTTCGGTCGAGAACCGGCTCCCGGCTTGCCGGGGTCGGGTCGGCCGGTCGCCGCGAACAGCCGCCGAGCCAGTGCATGCACGGAATCGTTGAGCGCGTTGGGGTATTCGATGATGAAGCGGCGATCCAGCCCGGCCAGCAGGGCGGGGATCCAGTCGAGCCGTTCGGCGCGGATTCGTACCCGCACCCATGGTTCGGTGTCGGATTCCGTTGTGCTGGGGGTGATTGCGTCGATGGTCGCGATCGCGGCGGGCAAGTGCGGGCGGACCTCGGCGACGGTGCCCTGGACGCGGACCGAGATCTCATGGCGGTAGGGCATCCGGGCCAGTGTGGACAGGAGATGTGCCGCCGGTTCGAATCCTTCGGGCAGTGCGAACGCACCGGAAGACGTTGTGGCTCCGGCGATTCGGTCCAGCCGGAACGAGCGTGTCTCGCCGCTGGCCGAGTCCGCCCCGGTCACGTACCACCGGCCCGCGTGCGCCACGATGCCGTACGGATGCACGATCCGGTCACTGCGTCGCCCGTTCCGGTCGGCGTAGCCGATCGCGACGGGCCGGTGGTCGCGAACGGCTTCGGCCAGCAATAGCAGCACCTCTGTCTGTGGCGTCGTGGCGGGGCGAGGCTCGGCGGTGAAGTCGATGGCGTGCAACAGTGCGTCCAATCGGGCGGCCAGGGTCTTGGGCAGGACCCGGCGCAGCTTGGCCGCGGCGCTGTCGGCCGCGTGCGCGGAGGTGCTTGCCCATCCGGCCCGGCGGGCAGTGACCAGGCCGAGCAGCACGGCCAGCGCTTCCTCGTCGGTCAGCATCAACGGCGGCATCCGGTATCCCGGAGCGAGCCGGTAGCCGCCGTAGCGGCCGCGCACCGAATCGACCGGAATGCCCAGGTCCATGAGATGGGCGACGTATCTGCGAACCGTGCGCTCGTCGACGCCGAGGCGTTCGGCGAGTTCGCCGACCGTGTGGGTGCCGCCGGTCTGCATGATCTCGAGCAGGCCGAGCACCCGGGCGGTAGGACGCGTCACATCGAAAACTCTTCCACAAATACCGGGCGGATAGTGTCCGGTATTGGCCCTAACGTGGCGGATGTCGGCGGGATCCGCCCGCCGCGCACCGCGAAGGAGCACGCCATGAATCTCGTTTCGATTCGTCTGATCACCGCCGACATCCAGCACCTTGTCGGGTTCTACGAGCAGGTGACCGGAGTGGAAGCAGCCTGGGCAACACCGGATTTCGCCGAACTCACCACCTCGGCGGGCACCCTGGCCATCGGCAGCACTCGAACCGTGGCCCTGTTCGGGGCGGGCAGCGCGCGCCCGGCCGACAATCACACCGCGATCATCGAGTTCCAGGTCGCCGACGTGGACGCCGACTATCGCCGGCTACGCAATACCGTCGCCGACTTCGTCAACGAGCCGACGACCATGCCGTGGGGCAATCGCTCGCTGCTGTTCTGCGATCCCGACGGCAACATGATCAACCTGTTCACGCCGGTAACCGCGTCGGCCATAGCCAAGTTCGCCCGCTGATGCGGGGCGTCCTGATCACGGTGTGCGCCAACGGCCTACGAGAGTGCGGCGGTTGCGGCCCGTAGCTCGACGAATGCGGCCCGCCCGAACTCGGTGAGCGGCTGCGGTTCGGTCGCATCGGTCCATTGCTCGAAGCTGCGGTCGAAGGCGCGGATGCCGAGTTCGGCAGCCAGGCTCGCGGTCGGATCCGGCACGCCGCGCCGGTGCAGCGCCTCGGTCATGGCCGCGGCCGAACGGGTGCGCTTGAACGCGGCGCGCTCCTGTAACTCGCTGTCGGCGGCGATGACCGTGCGGACCTGAGCCCCGAGTTCCCGGCGGTCCTCGGTGAAGGTGGCGGCCAGGGCGTCGAGTGCCGCGCCGCCCTGCCACGCCCCGGGGACGAGAACGAAGGCCCTCAGCTCCTCCGACCTGCTACGACAGGCCGAAAACGAAGGTCTCTCACCTCCATTCGAAACACAGCGCCTCAGGGCGCAAACTGAAAGTGCGCCTCGGCTTGGCGTTGCGCGAGAAGCGGTCCGCCGAACTCTGGTGGCGCGAAACCGGTGGGAAGACTGGGGATGGGCTCGATCCCGATCGACTCGACTTCTCGGCGGCCTTGCGGGACCTTCCCCAGGTCGGACGGGTGCACACCGTTGCCTGTGCCTGTGCGGCGTCGCTGTATGCGTTGGGAATGGCGACCGACATGATCGAACTGGGCCTCGCCGAGACCGTGGTGGTCGCGGGCACCGACTCGATCAGCAAGCTCGCGCGAAACCGGCTCCGGGCGATCGGAGCGAACTGATGCCGTGGGATGTCACCGGGATGGCGGCTGTCGCGTCCATCGGGGAGACGCCCGACGCGATCTTCGACTCGCTGTGCGCACGGCGGAGCGGAATCTCGAAGCTGCGCGCGTTCGACGCGGCGAAATATCGGACATGCCACGCGTACGAGGTCGACGACCGCACGGCAGAGGGCGACCGGCAGTTCCGCGCTACCGAATGGCTTCGCGCCGCGGTCGAGGCGGCGCTGGCCGACGCGGGCCTCGGGGCGGCTGCCGAGCGGTATCCGGTGGTGGTCGGAACCACCCAGCGGGAGCAGCTGACCGCGCTGATCGGACCGGTCAGTCGAAGCGGAACTCGCGAAGGCTGCCGACACTGATCGTGGAATGACTACGGCATGGCCGACGACGATGTACCCAGGGTCCTTCGCGCCATGCAGGCGGAAGCCGTCGAGATGAACCGCTGGATGCCGAGTTCGAGATCGTGATCGCTGAAAGGTCCGACGGTGAGAGCACCACGGTCGCCGGGAAAGGCACCGGTCATCGCCGCGCCCCGGACCTTCTCGACCGCGACTCCACCGCGTCCGAACCGAATCGCAAGTGGGTCACCGACTTTACTTAATGGGCCCACCTGCAGCAGTTTCGCCGGCACATCGATCACCGGTTCGCCGTCGTGGACCAGCCTGTGGGCGATGTGGCGGCCGATGCCGTCGCAGCCCTCCACCGCCCATACGCGATCGGCGAATCGGCGTGCGGCATTGAGCATTTCGGCGTAACCGGCCTTGTCGGTGCCGTACCGGCCCAGGGCCAGTACCTTCCCTGGGGCATCGATGATCTCGATGGTGGCTGAGCGTTCCGATGATGACCGCCACCGGCGTTCTCCCTGGCTAGCGAATGTTTTCGGCGCGGGAGTCACCGCTACTTCGAGCTGGGCAACCCCTTTCCAGCCACTCCCGGCAGGACGCCCGGCAAGACGCAAGCCAGAAGAGAGCCACACCAATCATGATGGTGGGCAGCCGATGTAAGGGAGTGTCTCACCGGGCACCTGGACCAGAGCTTGGCCGAGCACCGGTCCTACCGCCAGTCTTAAGTAGCCGATGAGCTGACGTTCGTGGGGATGTTCGAGCCTCGATAGCGGGTGCGTCGAACTCCTTTCTCTCGATGTTGGCAGTGCTTCTCTATGCTGACATCGGGCATCGCTTGCTGCAGAACGCTGAAAGGGGGGTTCGTGGCTCATCCCGGCATCGGCGCAACGTTCGCGGACCATGTCATTGAAGGTGTACTCGGCCAAGGCGGCATGGGCACGGTCTATCTTGCTCGCCACCCTCGCCTGCCCAGATCGGTGGCCCTGAAGCTGCTCAACCGTGAGGTCTCCAGCGACGCGGAGCTGCGTCGGCGATTCGAGCGGGAAGCCAGCGTTGTGGCACGGCTCGAGCACCCCAATATCGTGGGAATCTACGATCGTGGCACTCACGATGATCATCTGTGGATCGCCATGCAGTACATCCAGGGATCCGACGCCGGTCGCCTGGACTGCCGAACTGTCACCGGCGACCGGGCAGCACGGATCATCACCGACGTCGCCGCGGCCCTGGACCATGCCCACGCCCACGGTGTGCTGCACCGCGACATCAAACCGGCCAACATCCTGCTCGCCGCCCCCGATGCCGGCCGCGGAGAACGCGCCGTGCTCACCGACTTCGGCATCGCACGGCTGCAGGACGCGACCACCAAGGTCACCTCGACCGGGACCTTCGTCGCGACGATCGCCTACGCCGCACCCGAACAGCTGACCGGCCAGCCCCTCGACGGCCGCGCCGATCAGTACTCACTGGCATGCACCCTGTTCAGCATGCTCGCCGGGCGGTCGCCCTTCGCCGCCGACCACCCCGGGCAGGTCGTGGCCGGGCACCTGAGCTCACCGGTGCCGTCACTGGTGCGACTTCGGCCGGATCTCCCCGTGCAACTGGACGCAGTCCTCGCTCGCGGTATGGCCAAGGAGCGTGGCCAACGATTCGACAGCTGCGGCGAATTCGCCGCGGCGATCGCCGACGCGGTCCGATATCCGGCTGAGCCGACCACCGGGCCCGACGCATCGACTGTGGCCGCCGAGACGGTAGGAGTGAGTTCATCCCAGCGGGCAACGATCGTCCAGCACTGGGCACATCCCGCCACGGCGGCAACACCGGCGGCGCCCGACGGCCAACAGTTTTCGATGCCGGGCCGCCAGGTGCGACCGCCTGCACGCACCAAGACCGGAGTCATCGCCGCGGCTGCCGTGCTCGTAGTAGTGGTTGTGGCAGCCGCAACGGCCGGGGCGCTGGTCTGGGTAGGCCGGGACGCCCATAGTTCGGCGTCGGCGGAACCACCTTCGCCACCTTCGAAAACAGTGTTGTCCTCACCGTGGCCAGAAGCACATCAGGTAATTGCGGACACGTTCCCGAAACTGGTCTCGAGCAGGAAGGGCTCGTCGGATTCCTGGCGAGGGGCCCTGTGCCTCCCCTGGCCCAGTCAAGGCGGCGTGTCTGTGCCGGAGATCAATTGCTCGCCGCCGGGTTCAACCTCCAGCCAGGGAGACCATATGTACGCGGTGATGGATTTCGGAACCACCGAGGCCGCCAAGGAGTGGATCGACAAGGGAACGAGTAGCGACCACGGTCCGGTCAGACGGCTCGCGCACTCTGGGTGCGTCGCGGATCCGCTGGTCTTTCTCCCTCAACTCGATGGCAGTGCGGAGATAGCGTTCCCGGATGACCCCAGCAGGTCGAGGTTTGTGGTGACTGTGAGTCCGGTCGCGGGTTCGATCGCGGATGTCCCGTCGAACTGGTTCCCATCAGCACCCGTGTGCGGATGAGTCGACACTGTTGCGCGGCCGCACACCGGTGTTGGCTCCCGCGGATGCTGGTCAACGAGGCAGCAGGTCGGCTCGGAAATCTCACGCAATCCGTTGATGCCCCTCGCGGGCGTTGTCCGAATGCGCGGCAGTAGCCGCTGATCGAGCAGTCACGCGGCTCGAGAGCTCGACGCCGCCCGCGCGGCCAACCGCGAGCTGTTCGCCAACATGAACAGACGCGGCTGAGCACGCCGACGAGGTAGACAGCCCGCTGCTGCGACTGGTTCGGATCGCGCGCAGCGGCAATATAGGACGTTTGCGCCAGCTGCCCGGCAGACCTGGGAGCGTGGTCGACCGCGCGCGCGGGTTTCGGCATGAGAGCTCGCTGCCCAGTTGTCCTACTTACGTGCGCACTGACGTCACTCGTGACCTCAACCGCGGCGAGTTGGGCGACGGGCAATGGGAGAGGGACTGATGCGAGGCCTCCGCTTCGTGGTTCAAGCGACAGGGGTGTCGTGTGCCGCGCGGTTGGCAAGCACCTCGTCCATGTGTATCTCGGCCCAGGTCTTGAGACCGCCCATCAATTGGTACAGCGACAGACCGAGGTCGGTCAGCTCGTAGGAGACTGTGACCGGAACAGTCGGCGTCGCGGTACGGGTGACCAAACCGTCCCGCTCCAAGGAGCGCAGTGTCTGAGTGAGCATCTTCTGGCTGACGCCGGCCAGCAGGCGCGCCAGCTCCGAGTAGCGCATCGACCGAGGCTCACCAGCACAGCCGGTGCCCGGCTCATGCGAGCCGTCGCTACCCAGCGCAGCGAGGATCAGCGTGACCCATTTGTCGGAGATCCGGTCGAGCAGCTTGCGACTGGGACACACCGCCAGGAAAGCGTCATATTCCGCCTTGGCCTGTTCTCTCTTTTGGGCTGCCGTCATCGTTGCCATCGCCGCTCCTCTCACCCGTGGGTGCCTTACGCACTCTGAGGTGCCTACTTCCCACCATGATGCTACTTACCCAACACTATGCAAGGAGCCGACAGGCACCACCTCCAGATCAACATGAAAGGCAGAGTTTGAGCATGCTCTCCGCCTCGCTCCCCGGCGGCACCTGGCCCCTGGGCGACCTGACCGTCACCCGCTTCGGCTACGGCGCCATGCAGCTCGCCGGCCCCGGGGTCATGGGTCCGCCCGCCGATCACGACGGCGCACTCACCCTTCTCCGCGAGGTCATCGATCTCGGTATCACCCACATAGACACCGCCGACGCCTACGGACCGCGCGTCACCAACCAGCTGATCCGCGAAGCACTGCACCCCTATCCCGAAGCGCTGCACATCGTGACCAAGGTCGGCGCGACCCGCGACCAGCAGGGCGGCTGGCCCCCGGCCCGGCAACCCGACGATCTGCGCCGGGCCGTCCACGAGAACCTGGAAACACTCGGCCTCGAAGCGCTCGACCTGGTCAACCTCCGGCTCGGCAACGCCGAAGGACCCCAACCCGAATCAGTCGCCGAGGCGTTCGAGACACTCGTCGAACTCCAGCAACAGGGCCTGATCCGGCACCTCGGAGTAAGCAACGCGACAGCCGACCAGATCGCCGAGGCACAGGCGATCGCGCCGATCGTATGCGTGCAGAACATGTACAACCTCGCCTACCGCCAGGACGACGAGCTGATCGACATGCTTGCCGAACAGGGCATCGCCTACGTGCCCTTCTTCCCGCTCGGCGGCTTCAGCCCACTGCAGTCCGCGGCGCTGTCGACCGTAGCCTCCCGATTGGACGCGACGCCGATGTCGGTCGCCCTGGCCTGGCTGCTGCAGCGGTCACCGAACATCCTGCTGATCCCCGGCACGTCCTCGACGACCCACCTGCGCGAGAACCTCGCTGGCGCGGGACTGTCGCTCTCCGACAAGGAACTCGACGAACTGGACAAGATCAGTCACTAGACTCTGATCGTCTTGTCGATCAGGAACCTTCCTGCATCTGACTTCGCCAGTAGACGAGGTTGTCTCGGGTGGTAAGGGTTCGGGGGTGGTCGGGCCCGAGGACCCGTAGATTGTCGGTCAGTAACCGCTCATATTCCGTGACCGTCCCGGCGATGTCACCGCTCTGACCGCGCAAGTCGGCGAGGTAGCTGCGGGTGGTGAGGGTGTGGGGGTGGTCGGGTCCGAGGACCCGCAACCGGTCGGTCAGCAACTGCTCGAATTCGGTAATCGCTCCGGCGATGTCACCGCTCTCGCCACGCCAGTATGCGAGGTAGCCGCGGGTGGTGAGGGTGTCGGGGTGGTCGGGTCCGAGGACCCGTAGATTGTCGGTCAGTAACCGCTCGAATTCGGTTACCGCACTAGCGATGTCACCGCTCTGACCGCGCAAGTCGGCGAGGTTGCCGCGGGTGGTGAGGGTGTGGGGGTGGTCGGGTCCGAGGACTCGCAGATTGTCGGTCAGTAACCTCTCGTATTCGGTGATCGCTCCGGCGATGTCACCGCTCTTACCGCGCCAGTATGCGAGGTAGCCGCGGGTGGTGAGGGTGTCGGGGTGGTCGGGTCCGAGGACCCGCAACCGGTCGGTCAGTAACCGCTCGTATTCGGTGACCGTCCGGGCGATGTCACCGCTCTGACCGCGCCGGTAGGCGAGGTTGTTGCGGGTGGTCAGGGTGTCGGCGTGGTCGGGCTCGAGGATCCGCAACCGGTCGGTCAGTAACCGCTCGTATTCGGTGACCGCAGCGGCGATGTCACCGCTCTCACCGCGCCAGTAGGCGAGGTTGCCGCGGGTGGTGAGTGTGTCGGGGTGGTGGGGTCCGAGCGTTTGGTCGATCAGGGGCAGCCAGGACGCCCAGGCGTCGCGGTTATCGGCAGGGCGGGGGGTGTCGAAGTTGGCGAGTAGTTTTAGGGCGGCGGCGGGTTCGCCGGAGGCTAGGTAGTGGCGTACACCGGATCCGCGGGCGTAGGCGGCGCTGCGGTCACCAGTGACGGTTTCGAGTGCCGTGGTGATCGCTCGGTGCGCGTCGAAGACAGGTGTACCGAGTCGGCCGGCTTCGGTTCCGATCGGGTCGAGGAATTCTTCGTGTGCGAGTCCGAGCAGTTCCTCTCGGGTTCCGGGGTTGCCTCGGTTGATCAACATCCCTAGGGCGACCACACTGTCGCGCAGTCCGCCGGCGGTCATCGTGTGGCCGAGCGCGGTGAGTGCGGCGTGTAGGAGTTCGACCGGTAACACTGGACCGGATCCCGCGGCGGCCAATACGGCCAGTAGGGCGGGGATCGGTTGGGACGTTGCAGTATTGGTGGTGTCGAGGGTGTGGTGGATGCGCTTGCCGACCAGCCCGGGCACGGTGATGCCGCCACGGATTTCGAGTGCGTCGTCGCTATCGAGTTCGGTCAGCAACCGGGCCAGCAGCCACCCGCCCACATTCGTTTGTCCCTGCAGTCGGGTGATCCACCGCTGCCAGTCGCTCACGGCGGTGTCCGCGAGTTCTCGAGTCGCGGCCTCGTGAGCCGTGTCCACAACCTTGGCGATCTCCTCGAGAGTCGGGGCTGGGATCCGGACGCGATGCCGACCGGCGAACAATGGCTGATCCTCGAGACCGGCGCCCTCCCGGATACCCACGATCAGCTTCACATGCTCGAGTTCGTCGCTCCCGGCGAGTTTCGACAGGGCGGTCAGGATCAAGTCCCGGGTACCGGATTCGGCCTGATCGAGACCGTCGATCACGATATTGATCGGCTGCCACCGAGTTGGTATCCGCGCCAACGGTTGCAGGATCATCGCCTCGAAAACATCGACCTCCGAATCATCCTCACCACGGGTCGTAGCGATCGCGGCCGCGTCGCCGAACCCGTCGACGCGGCGACACAGCTGCTCCGACAGCTCGACCGCGAGTGATTCCAGGGATGTCGCGGCCGAGACGAACGCGGCGGCGGCCACATAGTCGGGGCTGAACCAGGTCTTCCCGAGCAGTCCCGGACGGATCAGCAGTGACATGAGCGTTGACTTGCCGCAACCGGCCGGACCGATCACCACGCGTAGGCGGCTCCTGGAATCACTGAATACTTCGGCGACAAGGCTTAGCAACGTGTCTGTGAGGGCCACTCGATCGGTGAGCTGATCCACCAAACCGGCCGTCGAACGTCCCCGCACGGCGTCGTCGCGGCGGGCGACGTTCGGCACCAGCCACAGACCCGGATCTCCACCATGGGCCACACCCCAATGCCCGGGCACCTGACGCGGACACCCCCACGTCAACGGATCCAACAGGTCCACCGGCAGCAAATTCTCCCCACGGGCCGGCAGTCCGTGCTCGAACACCGACAGTGCGGTACGGGTGAAACAACCGTCATAGGCGTTCTCGGAACCGGTCGCTACCAACAACTCGATCCGCTTGGTCGCCAACGCCGTTCGGTCGGTCAGCCGCTGCGACGCAGAGGTGAGGCCTTCCTGGGTTTCGCAGGCGTCGATCATGACGATCAGCCCGTCCACCGGGTGGCGGTCCATCTGCTCGCTGAGTACCTGTACCAGGTGCAATGCGGTATCGGACTCCGGCAGTGCCGGCGAATCACGTGCCAGCAGAAAGAAGTTCCCGTCACCGGTCACCACACCATGACCGATGAAACTGATCAGCAACGCCGCCTGCTGCTCCGAGGCTGTCGCGAACGCTGCCTTGACCGCCGAAACCAGCTCCGCGGTAGTCGGATTCAGCAGCGCACCACCCGAACTCGTAGCTGATGCCCAACCCCCCAAGGCACTCAACCGGTCAGAAAGGTCGCTCGCCAACCGGTCCGCAAACCCCAACCGGCGCAGCGCCGTACACTCCGCCCCCACCACAAGCGCCAGCCTGCCTCCCACCCCGCGAACATACCCCTGTGCGGTCGAGGTGGTCATGATTTCATGCTCGCTGCCCTAACGCAGCAGGAGCTGCTATGCCAAATCGTCCCATGACCATGCAGCGGCGATGTTCCCGTCGGACTCTCGCCCGAACCGAAACTCAGCCGGGCGCTCACAGATGCGCAGGAACTCTTCGAACAAGCCCGCGGCAGGCAACCGTCTGCTGAGTTCATGGGTCGCCCCTGCTTGCCACAGCGGGTGCACCAGCCGGCTAATGGTGTATGCGTCGTCGAGGGCGACAGCGGTGGCGGCGCGTCGGGCGAGCTCTGCGACCGCGTCGCTCTCGCCTGCTTCCCGCAGCGCGTTCACCAGGTCGGCAATGCTGGACGCGTCGTCGAGGGCGACGGTGATGGCGGCGCGTCGGGCGAGCTCTGCGACCGCGTCGCTCTCGCCTGCTTCCTGCAGCGCGTTCACCAGGTTGACAATGCTGGACGCGTCGTCGAGGGCGACGGTGGTGGCGGCGCGTCGGGCGAGGTCACGGAGTTGGTCGCTTTGGCCCGCTTCCCGCAGCGCGTTCACCAGCCGGGCAGCGTCGGACGCGTTGCCGAGAGTGCGGCGAGCAAGTTCTCCGACCGCGTGGCTCTCGCCCGTTTCCCGCAGCGCGTACACCAGGTCGGCAACGTCGCGTGGGTTGTCGAGGGGGACGGCAGTTGCGGTGCGTCGGGCGAGCTCTGCGACCGCGTCGCTCTCGCCTGCTTCCCGCAGCGCATCCATCAGCCAGGCAACGCCGCGTGGGTTGTCAAGGGCGACTGCGCTGGCGGCGCGTCGAGCAAGCTCACCGATCGCGTGGGTCTCGCTTGCTTCCCACAGCGCATCCATCAGATTGGCAACCTCGCGCGGGTTGTCGAGGGCGACTGCAGCGGCGGCGCGTTGAGCGAGCTCTGCGACCGCGTGGCTCTGGCCTGCTTCCCGCAGCGCATCTATCAGGTTGGCAACGCCGCCCGCGGTGTCGAGGGCGACTGCGCTGGCGGCGCGTAGAGCGAGCTGACCTATCGCGTTGCTCTCGCCCGCTTTCCGTAGCGTGTTCACAAGGTTGGCAACGCCGAACGCGTCATCGAGGGCGACTGCAGCGGCGGCGCGTTGAGCGAGCTCTCCGACCGCGCTACTTTTGCCCGCTTTCCGCAGCGCGTTCACAAGGTCGGCAACGCCATACGCGTCATCGAGGGCGATTGTGGTGGCGGCGCGTAGGGCGAGCTGACCTATCGCGTTGCTCTCGCCTGCTTCCCGCAGCGCGTCCATCAGCTTGGCAACCTCGCGTGGGTCGTCGAGGGCGATTGTGGTGGCGGCGCGTCGGGCGAGCTGACCGACTGCGTTGGCCTCGCCCGCTTCCCGCAGCGCATCCATCAGGCTGGCAACGCCATACGCGGTGTCGACGCCGGCAGAGGTCGTGCGTCGGGCGAGCTGACCGACCGCGTCGCATTCGCCTGCTTCCCGCAGCGCGTCCATCAGCTCGGCAACGCCGAATGGGTTGTCGAGGGCGACTGTGGTGGCGGCGCGTCGAGAAAGCTCAGCGACCGCCTCGCTCGCACCCATTTCTTGCAGTTGGACCAACAGTTGAGCAAGATTGGACGGGTTGTCGAGCTCAGCGGATCGACGCTCGAGAAAGTCGCTGAGGAAGTCAACCTTGACTGCTTCGGGCAGCGCGTCCATCAGCAGCGCGACGTCGAATGGGTTGTCGAAGGCAGCAGCAGTGGTGCCGCGTCGAGCAAGCTCACCGACCGCGTCGCGCTCACCTGCTTTCCGCAGTGCCTTCACAAGGTCGGCAACGCCGTACATGTTGTTGAAAGCGGCAGCAGTAGCAGCGCGTCGAGCGAGCTCACCGACCGCGTCGCTCGCATCCGCTTCCCACAGTGCATCCATCAGCTTGGCAACGCCGGAGGCGTCGTCTAGGGCGACAGTGCTGGCGGCGCGTCGAGCGAGCTGATCGACGGCGTCGCTCGCACCCGATTCCCTCAGCATGTCCAGTATTTCGGCAACGTAGTACGCGTTGTCGAGACCGACGTGTTCGCCAGCCCATACTGCCGGTCGTTCGTCATCGGGATACAACAGATGGAGCAAGCGTGTCAGATTTCGCGCGGCTTTCAGATCGCCGTGGAGGGCGGCGTTCTTCCACAGTTGGGCGCTGTCACGGTATAGGCCCCGGCCGTGGGCAGCCCCGCCAAGGGTGGTCAGGTCTTGCGGGCCGGCATGCAGGGCCACTGCTTCCCAGAACCCGATTGGAGGGATCTGGTCAGCTCGATCGGTGCGACCGAACTGGTCGAGATAGTCGGCCAGCTGATACAACGGGCCGCGGCCATCAGCAGTACCGCTGTCTCGGGTTGCGGCAGCAGTACGGCGGCCGACGCGCGACGTGCCAGGGCGGGGCCGGACTCGGGTGAGTGGTCCCCGGGCACCTCGACACGGTTGGCTCGTCTCGGCCAAGGCCTGTTCGAGCCAGTCCTCGCTGAGGCAGTCCCACTGCATGCTGGTCATGTAGGCGTGCGCGGCCTCCTCGAACAGCGCGTGCGGCAGCATGGTGCCGTGGCCCATGCGGCGGGCGTCCATCGCGACCTCGATGATCGCCTTCGCCGCTGGCGAGGACGAGAACCGGTACCGTGCCACCAGTTCCGGGCCTCCGGCCAGGTACTGAGTGACCTGGCCGTCTTCGGCGCGCTCGAGTGCCAATGCCAACCGGGGATCGTCTACGACGATGTCGCGCAAGGCGTCCAGGTCTGTGCTGGCGAAAGAGTCCGGTACCTCGATGACGTTGTCTTCCAGCAGCTTTCGCGCCTGGGAGGCGTGCTCGCTGCTGAGCCTGTCGTGATGCACCGGCCACAGGGTGCCCAGGATGAGCACCGGCGCCCGCGTGGAGTCGGCGAGCAGATCCCGCAGCGCGGCGGCGGCTGGTTCATCGCCGCCGCTGGTGGTGCCGCCGAGGTATTCCTGGGTTTCGTTCAGCCACACCACCGTTCGAGGCCGCACACGACCCCAATCATCCAACGCGACGCGCCGTGTCGGACTCCTCGGATGCCACAACCGCCACCCACCAGCGTCCCGCAGCGGGGTCAGCGCCTCCCACAGTGCGCGAGTCTTACCGGCCGAAGACCCTGCCACCAGCACCGCCATCGCATTCTCACCACCTGCGGCCCGGTTCACCACCTCTGCCAACAGGTCGTCGTGTGCGCGCCGCACATATCGAGGCAACAGTGGCAGACCAGCCACGGACCCCGCAGAGATCGGCCGGTGCACCTCCAGCGCGAACGGGTCGATCTCCTCCAACGGTCGGCCCAGGTCATCGGCTTTGGCGCGCTCATACGCGTCCTTCCACGCATGCAACTCGCGGTCGGTCACACCGCAGGCCACCAGGACCGGTTGCAAGGTCGACCACCGTGGAAACGCCGCGGTCTTCTCGCTGAGAATGCCGTGCAGCGTCGTCTTCGGGATCTTCGATCGTTCAGCGAGGGCGTCATAGCTCAGGTGCCCACACACCCTCTTCAACGCCACGCGCAGTTGCTCGCGGGTACGGACACCCCCGACATCGACCATCACCCCGACGCCTGCCTACCCGACTGGAATTCGTTCGGTTTCGTTCGGAGCGTAGAGGCGCAGCCCACCATCTGTCATGCAGTTCCCGCGACTCTGCAAACCGTGATGCACCCGAACGTCCGAGTGGCCGACTGTTGCCGGTGTGACCAACCAAATCCTCGCCACACTCGGCGCCACCGTCCTGATCCTCCGCGCCGCAACCCTGATCCCCGGCGCGCTCGCCGAACTCCTGCGCTCCTGCCAACAGGTACTGCACGCGATGCGCGACCTCCACACCACATTGGCCCGCCCCCACCGCCGCGGCTTGCCTCAGCGTAGGCGCGGGCGGGGGGGCGCTGCCAGATGACATGACGCAGTTGCCGAGTCGTGAGCTGCGGTGCGTCAGGTATGTGGCAGATCGTGGCGTCTCGGCTCTGCCGGATTGGCAGCGCGCGTACTCCGCTCGTGGTCCAGCCCCGGACGGTACTGCGTACGGTGGGTGCGGAGCGCGCCTATCGCCATCACGCCTGTGGCGATGAGCGCGGCGGCAGTTGCGACGAACACGATCTGTGGTCGATCCAAGGTGTTGTCACCGGCCAACAGATACCACGCGATATTGATCAGCCAATGCCCGATCGCCGCGGTCAGCACACGCTGGCGGAAACTTCCGTTGCCCAGGTATCCGAGCACGATGGCGAACGCCATGGCCGAGACGAGGAAGCATGCCGCGGTCACCGGGCCCGCCGCGAATGCCTGGACATGCCACAGGGCCCATGTCGTCCCGGTTGCCGAAATTGCCGCGAACCTGGTCATTCGAGATTCCAGCATCGGTTGCATCAGGCCCCGCCAACCGATCTCCTCGCCGCCCGCGCCGATGAGTTGGAGGAGCAGGAACAGTGCGAAAGGTAGACCCCCGACCGCTGAGGGGCCGACAAGGGCGGTGCCCGATATGACAGCCGCCATCGTGATCAACAGCCAGAACAACACACAAGCCGTGACCATCGCCAGCGCATTTGCGCCTACTCGCCGGGAGGAAACTGCTGCGGGCAGGAGTCGGGCGATGGTTTTGCGGAACGTCAGCCAGGTTGCCAGCGCGCCGAGCGCCGGGCCGAACTGGACCAGTGACAGCGCCGCCGGGTCGATGCCCGAATGAGGTTGCACCGCAAGTAGAACAGCCGAGGCGGCAAGGGTGGACAGGACGTAGACGCCGAGTGCGGCCCAGACCCTTGCGGTGGTCGGTGACTGCTGGGTCCGGAGCCGGCGCGCAGATGCGGTGGTGCTCATGCGAATTACTCTGTCGGTCGATATCCACCCGTGGATCACCCTGGAGTCCTGATCACCTGTCGTACCGGGGTATCAGGCCCGACCGGACTCCGATCGGGCCACCCTGGCAGCAGAACACCGCAACTTGTGCCAGAACCTTGGCAATACGTCAGATCGACTGGCAAACGACATCGGGTATCCGCGACCGCTAAAACCCCTGTCTGGCTTCGTTCGCGGATTCCGGGGTCGTTTGTTCGCCGAAACCGACGGCGGCAACGGGAAGTGTCCGGGCGACTCGGTCGTGAATTCTGGCGGCACGGAGTGCATGTGGTCGTGTGTTCGGTGCACTGTTGGAACGCACCAACATCCTCCGCCCGTTCGAACTGTCCATTCTCGCCCGCATGAGCGATCCCGCCCGGTCCTAGAGTGTTCGCATGCCGGACAAGTTGCACCCCAACGCCCTTCGCGTCGCCGAGGCCCTGCGCACGCACGACGCTGAGCCGACGATCGTCGTCCTGCCCGAGTCCGCGCCCACCGCGGCCGCCGCGGCGGCTCAGCTCGGCTGCGAGATCGGCGCCATCGCCAACAGCCTGATCTTCGACGCCGACGGCTCGCCCCTGCTCGTCTTGACCAGCGGCGCGCACCGGGTCGATGTCGAGCTCGTCGCTCGGCACGCCGCAGTGCGCAAAGTGCGCCGAGCCACCCCCGAGTTCGTCCGCGACGCCACCGGCCAGCCCATCGGTGGCGTCGCCCCTGTCGGTCACCCCGCGCACGTTCGCACTTTCGTCGACAACTGGCTGGCCAAGTACGAGGTGGTCTGGGCAGCCGGTGGCCACCCGCACACCGTCTTCCCCACCAACTTCGACGAGCTGGTGCGCATCACCGACGGCACCCCGGTGGACGTCGAATGATCGAACAGCGATGCGCAGGGTGCCGGTGAGATTCGCGGACGTGCGCCGGGCCGACACGCGGGTGCTCTCCAGAAGCGTGCGCTGCTGCGGGATCTCGGCCCGAGCTTCTGCGGTATGTGGCGAATCTCCTGGGCTCGAGAGCAGCGTGACGGCGATCTTCGAGCCGCGCAGACTGTCCAAAAGCGTTGCGTGTCTGTGGGTTTGATCTCTCGTAACTGTATTCGCATTCGGCCCTTGCCGGACCTGACTGTGGACAGCTAGCGTCGGTTTCGCGCCAGTAGTGGGCCGAAACCCCGTTCCTCTACTGACGTTTCATACAACAGGACCCCGACGGCTTGGCGTTTCCATCCCTCGCCATCGTCGGGGTTATGTCGTTCTCCCGCCCTTACTCCGTTTCCGGAGGTGTCTCGTGAGTTAGAACTGTTCAAGCCCGAGAACCACGACATTCTCGGTCCGGCGCTGGTGGGCTCGGTGGACGCGGGCGTGCTGTCCTATGTCTCGGTCACGAGTGCATTGCTGCCGGATCGTGTCCATGGTGTGCGGCATGGGCGAGGATGTCGGCGGCCGACCCCGAACTCTCGTGCAGATTTCCGTCGGCAAGGCCAGCAATCGTTTCCACTCGACCAGCAGCCGAAACCGGAAACCCCGTTATACCGCAATCGATACGGCGGGTGGTCTACTTGCCGCTGGGGTGGCCGACGACGACCAGGGCCGTGGTCCAGTCGGCGGCTATGGCGTTCTGGGCGTCGGTCAAGGCGACCTTGCTGGAACACACCAGCGCGTGCAACGTGTTCTCGACGGCGTCTTTCGGATTGTTCGGCCCCGCGCCCGGCTTGTGATCGGGTGACGGTGGCTCCACCCACAGGTTGCGCGGATCGTTCGGGTCGCCGCCGAGCTCCAGTGACACCAGGTGGTCGTACTCGGCGTCATGCAATGGGCCGGTGTAGTCGTAGGACTTCGCGTCGGCGTCCTTCTCCCGGTTGGTGATGTTGGCTGGCGGGCGGATCGAGGAGGTGTACCCGCTCTTGCAGATGGTGTCACCGAGGTTGTCCGCGGCCACCTTCGGATTGACCGCTCCCGGGGTGCACGCGGGATCGGGCAGTGGCTGCCCGTCGCCGGACTTGCGGTAGTGGCAGCTGCCCGGAGCCGGTTGCGCCTGTACCGTGTACGTGCCCGAGGGCCCGGGACCGACCGGCACCTGCAAGGTCTGTCGCGCGGCAGGGGGCTGAATCACCGCGTGCGCGATGGTTTTCGAGCCCTCATGTGCGCAGCCGGCAACCAACAGCGGCGCCAGCACTGAAACCAGCAGCGTCTTGCGAATATTCATGAATTACCTTTGGCCGAACCTTCATCCGCGTTCAATTGTGCGGCACAGCAGGCATACCGCTGGCATTCGGCACGAAACATCGGCGGAGGCCTCGATGGTGCGCTTCCTGAGGCATCACTCCAATCTCGCTACCGCTGGTCAGGCGCTTTCGGCCCTGTTGGCGGAAGCACAGGCTGAGGCCGATCGCGGCGTCGATCGGCCTGAAGTGAACCCGCCAGCGCACATGCGGAAGTTGTCAGAAGGGGAGAAGATGGAGCTTGCGCGGGACTACCTCCTTGGGATGACGGTCTACGAGCTGGCGGAGAAGTACTCGATCCAACGTCAGACCGTCAGCCGGCATCTACGCCGGATGGGTGTGCCGATGCGGCAGCGGGGGCTGAAGGAACATCAGATCGACCGGGCAGCCCAGCTCTATACGGAGGGGTTGACGCTCAAGCAGGTCGGAGCGAAGTTGGGAGCAGATTCCAGCACGGTGCGGTTGGCACTGCTCCGGCGAGGGGTGAGGATGCGGGAGCCGGTGGCAAGGCGATAAAGCCGAATGTCGCTGTGGCGGCGAACCACTTCGCCGCGCGGTGCCGATGCAAGGGGTGAGCGACGACATAGGCTTGTCGGTGCTCGGCCCAGCGGTCGCTGGCAGCACTATGGGAGGAAGCGTTGCTTGATCTCGATGCTCTCGATTGGCAGACCTTCGAGGCGCTTGCGGTTCTGTTGCTTCGGCGTGAGGGATTCGAGCTGTCGGTTCCGGATCGGCGTAGTGGAGGAGATGGGGGCGTCGACGCCATCGGGACGGCGCCAGATGGAGCGCCTGCTGTCGTCATCATTAAGCAGTACGCCAAGAGGGCAGCATCCGTCCAGGTTGCACGTCATGTTGCCGACGTAGCGACTCGCCTTCGTCTTCAGTCCCCTGAGTACGGAGTTTTCTACGTCGCTTCCCAAGAGATTGGGCGCAGCTCTCGACTTCTGCTCGATGAGAATAAGATCAGGTGGTGGGGTCGACCAGATCTGCATGTGCTACTCGATCGCCATCCTGATATTGCTGAGCTGATCGAGAAACGGGCAGAGGCGCGAGATCTATCCGATCTTTTTACTGAGCCCGAGGGTTCAGCTGAACTGACATTCGAGCGTAAAGTCACTGAACGACTTGCATCGGTTCCCCTCGGCAAGCCGGGCTGGACAATTTTTGAAAAGCTGGCAGCGCAGTCATTGACTGAGATATTTGTGCAGCATCTGGATCCGCCCACGATTCAGACCCGTACCGAAGATGGTTTGGACATCATGGATGCCATCTTTGACATTCCAGAAACAGGATCGTCGTGGGCGCAGATTCGAGCGGACTACCAAACATATTTCGTCGTTGCCGAGTTCAAAAACTACAGTGATGAAGTAAGTCAGAACCAAGTGAATCAACTTGCAGACTACCTTTGGTCCAAGGCGTTCAGGATGTTCGGGCTCTTGGTTTCAAGAAAAGGACCTAACGATTCGGGTTTGGCCGCACGACGGCGAGCTTGGGTCAAGGAAGGGAAGCTGATCGCATTTCTGAGTGACGAAGACCTGATCGAAATGGCGCGCCTCGTGGACGATGGTAAGAACCCATTCGATGTTATCCGGTATCAGGTTCTCGGCTTCTTTCGGACACTCAATCCCTAGAATGTTACGACGCGGGCAAGTCCTTGGATCCAATTAACGGGCTTTGGTTTATAGTGAAAGTATGCATAACTCAGAGAAGATTGGAGGTTGCAGTTGTGGCATTTCCCCTTTATCCCGAACTGAAGAGCGAGGTAGAAAAAATGCTACTGAAGTTCTTTGAGCAGAAGGCCCGCGAGGAACTTGGGCCGTTTAGGGATGTGCGCAGATTTTCCGTGCACGAGGGTCAGAAGCTTGTTCACAACACACTCGACAACCAAGAAGACCGCCGAGATATGGCCTATGAGGTTGGCTCAGTTGAGTTCGCCATATCCCATGAAGAAATGGCGGAGATGACAGTGGATGATGTGCGGGCTCTCCTGGAGGAGAAGGCCAAGGAATTCGGTGCGCAGCAGGCCCAGCAGAGTTACAGAGTGCTGGATCAGGTCACTTCAGAGACGGGAAATGTAATCGATGCCAGCGGCAAGCCGCTAACGGTTGATCTATTCTTGGAAACCATCAGCAAGATAAGCATAGCGTTTGACAAGTTCGGTAATCCGCAGATGCCCACCATTGTCATACATCCGAGCATGGCGGAGAAGTATAGAACTCTGCTCGAAGAAGCGAATAATGACGAGGACGCCAGGCAGAGATTGAACGAAATTCTTACGCAAAAGAAGGGGGAGTATGATGCAGAACAGGCTCGTCGAAAGCTGGTTGATTAGCTGTAAGGAACTTAGCTTCACGACTCCCTTTGTTCAACTTCTCATTAAAGAGGGTTATACGGTGCTGCGCGCCGAAGGCGGCCTCAATGAACAAGGAAAAGATGTAATAGCGTTAAACCGCAAGGGGGAGATATGCTGCTTTCAGCTGAAGTGTGGCAACATAAATGCGAGCGAATGGGCTAAGATCAACGGTCAGGTAAACGACCTGACGCAGCTGCCGCCAGTTCATTCTTCTTTCGCCAAGCCGCCGAAGAAGTGGAAATGCTATCTGGTTACAAATGGAGAATTCAGAGGTACCGTACCACAAGTCATCGCCGACTACTCGCAGAGGCAGCGCCAAGCTCGTCATATGCCTGTCGAGACAATTGACAAGCAAGAGCTTGTCAGGCGCTTCGTCGATGGTTATGGAGCCTTCTTCCCGGCTGACCCTCAAGACCTTAATCTCTTTCTCAATATGTACTGCCGGAACGGTGATAGCACCCTAAACAGGGAAGAATTCAAACTATTCCTGGAGAATTGGCTCGACTCGTACTCGACAGAGAAGTCGAAGCAGAAGAAGTTTGAAGCGCTGCAGGCAGCGGGTGTTCTTTGCAGCTACCTTCTTGCGAACAAATATCTAGCCGATAACTATATTGAGATAGTCAACGCGTGGGTTTTGACACTCGTTACCATCCTTCATTTTGCTCACAAGTGGGAAATTTCTGATCAGCGTATTGCGTCGCTAGAGTCCACCATTCTGGGCGAGATAGAGGTCGTATACAGTGCACTCATTGATGAGGTGGTCGCAGACTCGGGCAATTTTGTTGAAACCGCGTACGGATTCTTCTCCGAAGGCGTGCTTACACACAAGCTCCGTTGCACTGAACTGCTCGGTCATATATCTGCATACTTGAACTACTGCGGGATCAGGGACGTTACACCAAACTGTCCTGTGGAGCTCGCTGAAAAATTTGCGCAACTATCAGGCTATAAGGCTATTTTCGGCGAAGCCTCCGCGCCTATGCTGTACAACTATATTGCGTCGTTGCTTCGGTCGGAGCAGGAGCAAGCTTCTGCAGCTGAGGTTGTTGGCCTGATTAACGGTCTACTGTCAACCTATGCGGACGAAGGACCTGGCATCCCCAGCCCGTATTATTCAATTCAGCAGACAGCGGAATGGCTGATTGGGTTGGATAGGGAAACAATAACCGAAAGCTTTCAGAATCGAGCCTACTGTTTGTGGGCCGCAATCCTGCTGGCGGCGCGGTGTGGTCTACGGGATCTTCTCGAACATCACTGGCTCCTCATCAGCTATATCTCAAACCAAGAAGTCATAGCGGACACCGCTAATGATTTGCTGTTGTGGAATATTGGCGAGAGTGGTCATGTGCTGGATGTATTTCCAAATGCAACTCAGTCGTGGCGAGAGCTCGCAGACCTATCGCGGCAAGAAACCGAAGTATTTCTCCCAGAGCCGCTTCGGTCGCGTCGGTATTTGGTCCCGCTCTGGATCAATGCAATGCCTCACAGATGTACGCATAAGACTGTTCTCGCAATATTGGATGCCTAGTTGTGGCCTGATGCGGGCGAGGGTGCATACGGCACAATTGTTACATAGCTCTGTAGGGTGGGTTTACGCTTGCTCAGTGAAAATCCATACCCCACCCTGGTCGGCAGGAAATGCGATGACATCGCCTTCCGCTACCATTTCCCTGCCGATGCCGTCGTAGTCGAGGCCAACGTAGTTCTGAAGCCCTTCGGAAGCAGCCCGCGCGAGCAATTCCTCAATGCCAAGTGGCTTGAATATCTGCCGAACGTACGCTGCGATATTGTCGTGGTGGCCTTGGTAGGCCGTGGCGAAGTGATCAAACAGGTGCGGATCGTCTTCGTGGGCCTCTGCCCAGACCGCGTAGGCGGGGCCGTGTTCGGCGATGCCCCGTGCCACCTGTGCGAGCAGTCCGATGCTATCGACGCCCTCCAAGCCGATGGCGCCGGTCGTAATGGTGAAAGATCCGAAACCGCGGTAGTCCCAGATGTAGAGCCGGTCGGCGTCATAAGTTTCGGTTTCTTCCGGGCCGAGGACGGCATACATCTCGGCGTAGATGGCCTCGGGGTCGCGTGCCATGTCCAGCCAGGTGCCCTCGGTGAGTTCGGCACGGAGCGGCAGACCCTTGGTGACGTAAATGCGTGGGTTTGGCCATTGCTGTTGCTCGCGGCTGGCTTCCGTGTCGCCCGACTCGAAGTGTTCGTCTGGCGGCTCGTCGCCTGAATTGTGTTGTGGGAATTGTTCATTCATGATCACCTCCTTCGGGTTATGGTTGAGTGTTGGCCGGTCGGATAGCGAAGAGGAAGATTCCTCGATTCGCTATCCGCCGGCCGTAGCACCAGGGTGCCGAGCGTGGCTCAGCTGTCCGACGGTTTCTCGCCTGCCTGCTGCCCACTGCGGCGTTGCCGTGGACGGCGTCCACCTTCTGGCTGTTCCTCCGTTGCGTCGGCTTGCGTTGCGTCGGCCTCGGATTCCTCCTCCTGCTGGGGTGGAGGTGGCGGGGTGGCCATGAACAGATTGTCGATCGCCGCCTGCCGTGCCCGTGCCTCCTCTTCGATGGCGGCACGGGCGGCGTTGGCCCTGGCCATCAGCTCGGGATCGTTCTTCGCGGCTTCGATGTAGGCATCGACAGCTTTGAAGCATTCAGCCTTGAGGCTGGTGCCGCGTAGTTCAGCGATCCAGGTGAGCTGAGCATGCCGGGCAGTGTCGATCCGGATGGCAAGGGTGATTTCCTTGCCGGATCCTTCGGGTGTCGACATCCGCTCCTCCTCGGTGCGAGCGGCCGGTAAACGCGTGCTGCGCTTACGGATACGACCGCTGAGCCTCGACGAGGCGTGCACCCGCGCGGGTCGGTTGATCGAGGGAACGACCAGCGGTCCGGCGAGCGCACAGATAGTTCCTGCTGGAACTGCCCCCAGTTAATGACGCCTGGAATGCGGACTCAATCGTCCGATCGCGCGACCAGTCGGCCGAAAAGACCTGCGATCGGATGCGGTGAAACGGGGTGCGGAGGGAGTCTGGATATCCTGTATGGCAATGGATTTCGCGTTGTGCAACAGACAACCAAGGTCAGAAATCGGCTGACCGCCAGAGGGCGCGCTCCACGGAAACTACGCTTCGACCGCCATGCCAGCGAGGTGTCCGGCTACAGCTGGTAGCGCAGTCACTTCCTCACTGAGCTCTACAAGGTGTGCGGCAATCGTGTGACAGTATTGCAGGGCGTCCGGTCCGGACTCGAAGTCGAATCGTGCACGACTTTGTACCGACGGATTCGCAGGGAGCTTCACGGTCATCCCCCACTTTCCATCAAATCGATCCATCCAACACGTCGTTTGTCCGTTAGTGAGCGGGTCATAGTGTGCAACGCAGTTCCGGTAGGCAGCGAGGGTATCGCCATAGCTATTCCAGCTGTGCTCAAGGGTTTTCGCGAATTCCGCTGGCAGCAACGGTGATTTCACGGCCGTCCTGATCGAACTCCAGCGGCCAGACGATCCCCGATTATGGTGCTTCCACAGGATCTTCCGGACTACTTCGTACACTCTTCTCGCCGCGCCGAGCAGTGCGTCGATCTCGTAGAATATGCGGGGATCGGAGATGTTTCCTTGGGCTGCATTTTTCGGGTTTGGATAGGTATCCTCGAAAAGCTGACATCCACGAACATAGAGAGTGATCAACTGATTCAGGTGATACAGCGTCGCGTGAAGCGAGTAGCGGAGATCGTACTCTTCATAGAAATCCGAAATCGCGTGAGCGCGGTCGATCCGAGCGATGTTCAGTGTTTTCTCATTGAGCGAGGAACCATCGATGCCGACAATAGCAAGCGTGAATCCCGAGTAGATCGGAAGGCGTGTCGTTGCGATGACGCCGCAGCAGGAGACGACCTCACCGGACGGCACGACGATGCCGTGCTCAAGTACGTTGATGTCATCGGGGTATTCCATCGCGATCCTTCGACTTGTCGGCAACCGTCGTTCCCAAACACACTCTTGCAATTCTGGTTGGATGGATACACTACCGATTGGAGTCGCCGTCTGCCACTGAATTTCGCGACCTGCTAGCCCATTTCGGCCCTAGGTTGGTCTGGCGATTCAGGTTCAAATGAGGGCAGATCCATCAGATCGCCGAAAATTACGATCAGCGAGTCAATGTCGCCCACAGCTTCTTTGAGGCGCACAACAATAACCGCGGTCTTCCAATCGATGTCTGGCCCTCCGCCACCTCTGAGAACCATGTCCACAGATGCACCGAAGGCGATCAGATTATGGCTAGCGAGTTCATCCAGTAATTCACGCATAGAGCGCTCGGCCTCGCGAATACCGGTGCGGCCTTGATCTTCCACCTCAAGGCTAACTTCTCCCCAATCCCGCGCAGAAGTTAGGAACACATCCGCGCTATCGCATGCTTCTGCAGAAGCCTCATCCTCGTCCGGACTTTCAAGCATGTAGCCATGAGACTTATGAACAACGTTCCACGCTTGCTTCCCTGTGGTAATTTTCGGTAGCACCACGGGCCGTTCGGGATCCTTCAGTATCACCCGGGTCGGTCCAGAGTAGGTTTGCACCGTGTGAAGCCGCGAATGGACCCACTTCTCGTGCTTCGTCTTTAACGCCTTCAGGACCTCGACGGTGTACTTGGCGGTCTGCTCGTCCACGACGCGATGGTGATTTCGGCAAAGCAGAATCAGGTTTTCATAGCTGTCGATGTGAACCTTGAGGGGTGCACCAGCACGTGGGCCACCAGGTGACTGCGCGACAATGTGCGCCTCTTCGCCGATGAGGGCATCGCGGTCCTCCTCAGCCTTGGCGGGCTCTACGAGCGTGTGTCGGCAGATTGCGCACTTTGCCGCCGCGAGACCCCAGAGCTGCTTCCGATCCCGATCAGTTATCGCCACAGGCAGGTGACGCTACACCGAACCACCGACATCTATAGGCAGACAGCAGCTTTGCGAAGTATGAGCATCGCCGTTACTCCAACGCCTTCCACCCCGACCACGGCCGTGCCCCGTAATCGCCTCGGATACACGCTAGCCGGTGCTCTGCCTGCTCCCGAAGCGCCAGCTTGTTCGATGCTGCCTGCATCGCCATCGTTGTCATACGCAGTTCGCGGATATCGCGGAGCAGTTCGAAGCCTGCCCACTTAGTGACATCGTAGCCGTACACGCCGCAGAACTCGGCGTACTGCTCCTCGGTGATCCACCCGAACGATCTCCACTTGATCGCCGTATGTACCAGGTCCCACTCCGGCGGCCCGATCGACGTGCGCTCCAGGTCGAGCAGGACGACTTGACCGTCGTCCGTTGCGGCCACGTTGCCGACCCAGGCATCACCGTGGATGACGCACCACGGCAGGCCTTTTGGCAGTCGTGCCCACCGCTGCTGGAGTTCGGTGAGATGTTCACGCAGCCAACCCCGATCGTCTTCGGTCAAGATGTGGGCGGCTGCGATCCGCTGTTCCAGTCGAACGAACGGCGCCACCTCCCCGAGATCGAAATCGGTTGGGGCCGGTAGGTGGTGAAGTTGCTTGAGCACCGCAGCGACCTGTGTCGGCGTGCCATGTTTGTGCGGTGGCAGTTCGCGCCAGAAGGTGACTGCCCGACCATCGACGTCCACCGGCTGGTCGACATCCGGCACGACCTGCACGGCGGAAACACCGGATGCTTCCAGCCAGCGTGCGACGTTCACCTCACGTCGGGCTGCCTGCAATTGGCCTGGTCGGCTGGCTCGAGCGACGACGCACCCCGGCAGTCGGTAGATGGCGTTCTCGCTCACCTGAATTGGCTCAGCCCAGTCCACATCAAGCCCGACCGTAGTACCAGCGGACCGCACGATCGACAGCCAGTCGGTATCCGAGGCTTTTGTCATGCGTGAACCAACGTGCTGTCGATCTGGACGTTCAGCTCCTCGACCTCTGGTGCGTGCGTGCGAGGTTGGGCAAACGTGCGCAGCTCACGCAGATCATCGGCCGCACGCCGGGAGCGTAGATGTCCGGCGTCAACGAGCGCGGCCTGGCCGAAGTGAGCTGCTTCGACCGGATCGCCGGTGGCCATAATCAGCGACGCCAGTTTGATCCCCGAAATCGCTCGCGAGCGAACGAAAGCGGCCGTATGCCCGGCAACTGCCGCTTCCAGTCGCTGCCTGGCTTCACCAACGAATCGACCATCGAGCGCAACATCAAACAGGGCATGGCCAGTATCGCCCGAGTGCTGGGCGGCGTCGTAGTACGACATCCACGGTGGGTCGTCTGCTGGTGAGGCGTGCGCGAATTCGTCGTCGGCCTGACCGACCGCTCGGACAGCTTCCTCAGTCCGCTGAAGCTTGGCGAGCGCACGTGCCCGCGCTGAATGGAGCATCGCCCGCTCAGTTGCGGTCAGGCGATCGGCGCGCACCATCGCCAGCTCGATGAAGGTCAACCCGTCATCTGGATGCCCGCACCAGATGGCTTGCCGTGCCATCGACGAGAGCACCTTCCCGCGGAGGTGCCAGTCACCAACCTCTTCAGCACAGGTCAGGCCGAGCTGGAACATGCTGCGAGCATCGGTGTGTGCATAGGCGTCAAAGGCCATGAAACCTGCTGTGTGGCCGAGGAAACCGACGGCACTGTGCAACTCGGTGCGGTGTTTCTCCGCCGTCTTGGCACCCAGCAGATTTACGGCGTAGCGAAGTTGAGCGGACACAGCCTCACGGACCAGCCCACCACCGTAGGTGTGATCCCAAGAGCTGAACTCTCGTGCGGCCGTGCGCACCTGTTCGATCTCGGTCAGCCCAACCGTCGATGGGATCGGCGTCGGTTCGATCTTGCCGAGCAGTTCGAGGAGCGGCTGCTGGGTCGCTGCCGCCACCGTGACGCCGAGTGCGGCACGAACGAATTCCTGGCGGTTCACATGGTCGAGCGTAGCGCCGGAACCAGCAGGCAGCTTGAACCACAACTGCTCGGCCGGGATGCCGAGCACCTCGGCCCAGCGGATCAACTTGGACAGTTGCTCGGGTGCCGGACCTTTCTCGATCCGGCTGAGCTGGGCCTGCGTCAGCCCGAGCCAGTTGGCGACGAGTTCCTGGGGCAGGGCACGACCGTGGAAGGGGTGCGTGCGGTAGGCGAAGATCACGCGGCCCATATGCCAGGTGGCAAGGGCATCGCGCATCTGATCAGTCAGCCAGAAGGCAGGCGGCAGGAGCGGTGGTTGTTGCCGCTCATCGCGGGATGCGGATTCACAAGGGGCGCAGAAGGATTCGAGGTTGTAGTTGTTCAACCTGGTCCCACAGCGCGCGCAGTAGCGCTGCATATGGGGTACCCGCGTCATGATGGCCGCTCCCGGGTTTTCCTGGGGATTTTGTTGCCTTCTGCCTTGGTCGCGTGACCCTACCAGGGCTTGACACCAACGACTATACGTTTCATACATACCCCGCATACGCCATTGTCGTGGCCGTTTTCGCCACCCCGGGCCACCCTTGGCCAGTCTCCAGAAATGGCCGCTAGGAAAGGGGTAGGCCGTGGCATTGTCCCTAGTAGTCCCCATATTTGGCCCGCCAGCCGCTGGCAAAACCACCCTCACTCTGCGTCTCGGATCAGAACCTGGGCGCCGGGTCTTTCGCCTGCGTGAGCACGTATCGAAGGAGGTGCTGGCGGCGACCGCCACCAGTAGCGAACGGCTGGGGTGGATTGACGAATTCACTGTGATGGAAGCGGTGCGCTCGTACTTCACCGCCGCCAGCACCAATCCCGGCATCACTACCGTGCTGCTGGACAACTTCCCGGGTTCCGCCAGCCAAGTCGACCAGCTGCTCGCCGCTGTGCGACCAGTGGCACCGGGCTGCCAGATCGAGGCGATTGAGTTGCTGACCGACGCCAAGACGCTCAAACAGCGATCGCGAAACCGAAAGGTCTGCCACCGCTGCGAGCGTGATCCGATCTCCGATCCTCGACTGCCGGCAGTTCCGTGCGATGACGACAACTGGAAGTGCGCCCGGTGCCGCGGGCTACTTCATCCACGACGAGGCGATTCGCCTCGACTGTTCAAAGCACGGATGCAGCGCTACCACCAAACGGCAGCCGGTATCCGTGCCGGATTCACCGATTCCGGTATTGCCGTCACCCAGCTCGATACCACCAACACCATCGACGGGGCGGCGAATC
The DNA here is from genome assembly GCF_050946365.1 of Nocardia sp. CA-107356. Lineage (NCBI taxonomy): Bacteria > Bacillati > Actinomycetota > Actinomycetes > Mycobacteriales > Nocardiaceae > Nocardia > Nocardia sp. CA-107356. The sequence continues at coordinate 4,897,761 of NZ_CP191992.1, forward strand.
TGCTTGCCCCGCTGCTTATCTCCCGGAGCGTTTCGTTATGACCACCGTTGATCTGCCCACCCCGAGCCTGAGAACGAACAGCGACGGCTACGGCCATGCCCGTATGCCGCGTGGCGGCAACCTGCCCGAACCGGATCGCATCGACCGCGTGGCCTATGGCCGCTTCCGCAATGTCTACCTGTACATCACCGAGGCGTGCCAATTGCGTTGCGAGCATTGCTATATGGGCGAGCGGTTGGACCGGGCACTCAAGATGCCTTTGCCGCAGATCGTGGACACGCTCACTACCTGGCGGCGAATGGGTGGTGACAAGCTGACCATTCTCGGTGGCGAACCGACGCTGCACCCGCACTACTGCGAGGTGATCCGGCTGAGCCGCAAGCTGGGCTATGAGCACGTCATCACCACAACGAATGCCCAGAAACCGGCCCTGCGGCGGTTCCGCCAACTCGAACCCGATGACTTCGCCTACATCCAGGTCAGTTTGGACGGCGGCAGCGGCGAGAGCCACGATGCCATCCGTGGTGCGGGAACCTTCACTCAAGCGCTTGAAACCACGGCTGAGCTGACCCGTCGCGGGTTCGATACCCGCATCATCTGCACGGTCAACAAGCACAACGAGCGTGACGTGCTGCAACTGCTGGACATCGCCGATCACCTCGGTGTCAGTCTGGTGAAGTTCCATGTCTTCTCGACCATCGGCACTGGGCACGGCAATGCGGACATGGCGATGAACCCGCTTGAATGGGTGGAGTTCTGCGAGCACCTGAATCAGGTTGCACCGCAATACAAGACGCGCGTGTGGTACCAGCCGACGTATGCCCGGCGTGATCAGATTGAGCGCTACGCCAGCGAGGGCTACCAGGGGTGCATCGGCCGGACGCTGGATCGGATCTCAATCTTCCCTGATGGCCGGTGCTACGTCTGCTCCTTCCTGTTCGACACCGATCTGTACTTCGCCCAGATGGTCGACGGACAGGTGCAACTGAACCACGGCACGAACGAGTTCGACCTGTTCACCAGCGTCCTGGCTGAAAGTTCCTGCGGCGGTTGTAAAGCCGGTGCGTGCTTGGGAGGCTGCCCCGCCGAAGAACTGGTGATGGGCAAAGCCTCCTGCGCGGCATACGAGGACATCGTGCCGGTCTGCCGGTTGTGGAAATCCAGCGCCAAGCCCGAGGAATGAGGAACGCGATGGACGAGATGGATCGCATCGCGGAGAACTTGTGCTGGATCGACTGGAACGACATCGACGATGTTGAACGGGGCTGCCGCGAAGCCTTGAACGAACTCACCGCCGAACCTCGGATTGTGCGCACACGGCTTGGCGATCTGCCCAACCGGCCGGAACTACTGGCCATGTGCGAGCACTACGACATCCTCGACAAGATCGTGCTGCACAGCGACGACGACCCCGGCATTCGCATACGGCTACACGTGTTCCTACCAGGGTATTTCGACCGACCGCACAACCATCGTTGGTCGTATGCCAGCCGGATCCTGCGCGGCCAGTACCGGCACTACCTGTTCGGGAACGCCGAATTGGACGAACAGGTCGACCCGGCGAAACTGCCCGTGCTCCAGGCTCGCGAGGAACCGGTCGGCACCAGCTACGCCCTGCATCACTCGATGGTACATGCGGTGGTGGCTGAGCCGTTCACGGTGAGCTTGGTGGTCCGCGGCCCGGCCGTGAAGGACAGATTCCTGGTGACTGGAGCCCTTTGAGCAGGTCCAGCGGTTGTGAGAGTTCTGATGCACCAGAATGGGTGCAGGAGGACGAGATCACGACATGGCGCGACGACGACACACCCCCGAGCAGATCATCCGCAAGCTGCGCGAGGGCGAGAAGCTGATCGGGGAGAAATTCTCGATCGAGGAGGTGTGCAAGCACCTCGAGATTTCCGAGGCTTCCTGGCATCGCTGGCAAGCCCAGTACGGCGGCATGAAATCCGACGACGCGAAACGGCTCAAAGAGCTGGAGCGCGAGAACGCGCGGTTGAAGAAGATGGTCGCCGAGCAGGCCCTCGATATCGACATGCTCAAGGAAGTGAACCGGGGAAACTATTGAGCCCGGACCGCCGTCGCAGGGCCGTGGTGGTTCTGCAGCAGCGGTTTCGGGTGTCGCAACGCCGCGCCTGCCGAGTGGTGGGGCAGTCGCGGTCGGTGCAACGTCGGCCGCGCGCGGTCGCCGAGGTCGAACGGACGCTGAGGGAGCGGCTGCGCGTGATCTCCCGGCGTCATCCGCGGTGGGGCTGGCGGAAGGCGCACGCGTTGTGCCGTGGCGAGGGTCTGGTAACCAACCACAAACGCACCCAACGACTCTGGCGTGAGGAGGGATTGAAGCGACCGAGTCGAGTGCGTAAGAAACGCCGCATCGGGCCGGGTCGGAATCAGCGTCTGAAGGCGTCGTTCCCGGATCAGATGTGGGCCCTGGATTTCCAGGTCGATGTCACTGTCGACGGTCGACAAGTCCGGTTCCTTAACATTGTCGACGAGTTCACGCGGGAAGCCTTGGCCACCAGAGCATTCCGGTCGTGCACCGCCGATCAGCTGGTCGGTGTGCTCCACGAGATCATCGTGGCCACCGGGCGGAAGCCGATGCACATTCGCATGGACAATGGCACCGAGATGACCGCGCACGCGATGCGGGATTGGTGCCGGTTCACCGGGGTCGATGCCTCGTTCATCGATCCGGGATCGCCGTGGCAGAACGGTGTCTGTGAGTCGTTCAATGGGCGTTTCCGCGACGAGTTCCTGTCCTGCGAGGTGTTTCATTCCCTGACCGAGGTGCGGGTCCTTGCCGAGGATTGGCGCATCGAGTACAACAGTTACCGGCCACACGGATCGCTGGGTTTCCTTACCCCGCAAGCATTCCGTGAGCAATGGGTACCGACCGAGTTCGAGCAGCAACTACAACTCGCATAGCCGGTGGACCTGCCATCGGGGCCCAGTCACTGGTGATGGACCGGAAGACCGGCGAAGCGTGGTGGCAGTACGGCGCGCAGCAGGAATCCACCGAGGAGATCGAGCGAAAGCGGATGAGCACGGATCGGTTGACTGAGGTAGTCAGCCAACTCTGTGAGTGGAAGCTGGTCTAGCGCAACCTGCTTGGGCGACTCGCTACGCAGCTTTGGCATCAGCGAATCGGCCTCCACCAACCTGGCAATGCCCTGGCTTCTACTGGGGCGTGACATGAAAGGAGGTGGCACCATGGGCGGCAACGGCTTCACTGGCGGAAACGGCTAGTGCTACTTGAGTGAATGCGGAAATGGCGAGGAGCCCTTGGGGCGCCTCGCCATTTCTTTCGCTCTATGTCCACGCTACGCTACTTGATACAATAGTTGCGACATATGAATGACGCCCTTCAACGATTCCAACGAACCAAGAAGATCCTCGCCGGTCTGGTGTTTGTCGTGGTGGGTGCTGCTTTCATTGCGATCGGCAAGTCCCTACCAGCTGTGCGAGAGTTGGCATGGCTTGCCGTAGTCCCTTGGAACGAACTGGGCGCCATCCTGGTCGGTGCCGGGATTTTCTCCATCTGGCTCGATGCGTTCTTCGAACGCGAGAAGCGCGAAGCTGACGACGAACGCCTTCGTCGGATGTTTGTCGAGCAAGCGCCCGCGATGAAGGAAGCCGTGATCAGGGGCTTCGCTTTCGAGGATGAAGACCTGCGTCGTGTCGCGACGCCGGAATTGCTCGACGGGATCATCGGCAACAGTCTGGCGATGCGTCTTCGGGACAAGGACTTTGCGCGTGAGCTCTACGCCGATATTCGCGACCAGGCGGTGAAGTCGGTGGAACGCTGGCACGATGTCAAGGTTTCGATCCGACTGAGCACTGCTGAAGAAACTTCCGCCGGAACCGCTTCCGAGAAGGCCAGCACAGCGCCGTCGCCTATGATCATCACCGTTCGCCACGAGTACACCACCGTGCCCTCGAGTCGGGTCCGACGGTTCGTCACTGTGTCGGACATCGACGAATACAGAGAGCTGACCCAGGATCCCGCATCGACCTTCGCGTGGTACTACCGCCCGACGAACGGTCTGGACGCTGGCTCGAAAGACGCCTTCGAGTTGGTGCAGTTCACGGTTGATGGTGAAGAGCGTCCCATTCGGCGCAGTGCGCGAAAGGAGGCGCAGACATACACGGTCAACCTCGGCATCCCCGAGGAGGACGACCAGTCGCGGACGATCTCGTATACCTACCGTCTCCAACCGGCGCCACAGAACAGACTGCTCCACCTGGACGTGGAGCAACCATCCCGCGGCATCGACATTGAGCTTGACTACACCGACACGGACATCGCCTACGTCAACATGGTCGACTTCATCGCGAGCAGCCAAAAGGGTATCGCCACAAGAACACCGGACACCGTGCCCGGCAGAGCGGTGGGCTTGCACTTCGACGGATGGGCAATGCCCCGGAGTGGAGTGGCATTCGTGTGGGTGACGAACGACGATCTGATCTGATCAGACGCTGACGTTCGTACGGATCCCACGTGGAGCGGTAAATCGGCTCGCCGACTGTCAGTCATCGCCTGCAAATCTTCCAGGCTCGGCAGCGGGGCACCCTGGTGTCGTGCACACCGGAGTGCCCCACTGGCCGATCCGATGACCATACTGCGCTCCATGGGCAGGTCAGCCTGCAGGCCATCGAGCGACTGCCGTAGTAATTACCAGCCGTAGATCGAAAACGGATTGCCGTCAGCGACGTGCTGTACGGCCGCACGGCAATAGCCGATCATGTGATCTGGCAAGCCATCGACAGAGAACCACTCAAGGGCGCTGCATTTGTCGGGTTCACGGTTGGTTGGCTCGCCCTGCCAGTTCGTCACGGCGAAGAAGAAGGCCACGCGGCCACCGGATGACGAGTTGTGCATGATGTGGCTGAATCGCACGTCATCCGGCTTGATCACGACGCCGATTTCTTCCTCGGCTTCGCGGATCAGAGCAGCGATGACGGATTCGCCGGCCTCCAGGTGCCCTGAAGGAAGGTGCCATGCACCATCCTCGAAGCCGGTGTTCTGGCGCTGACCGTAGAGCACATTGTCGCCGCGGCGCAGAACTAAATGAACATCGCCGGTCACCTTGTGCCGCTGCGGCTTTGCCTGCTGATCGGACTCGGTTGTCGTCATGCTGAACGGGAATTCCTTCCATCCAATTATACCGCTGACCTGGTCTTTTATACCGCTGACGTAAAACGACCCGAGCCTAACCCCCTGGCAACTGGCGGGCTATACGCCGGACGCATAGCGGTCTGCCACCTGGCGGTATAGCCCCTTGGCGGCCCGAAACACAGGCTGGACCAGACCAAAGTCGCCCAACCAGAAGGTATTCGGCCCATGTACTCCCTTGCTATGTATCAGGCTGTCGCACTGTGTGATCCGACCGCTCACCGGGCACCGCTTGTGCCGTTCTCTGTTTCCCAAGCCCACGAGATTATGCAGATCCATGTTGCCTGCCGGGCAAAACAGTGCCCGCGCAAGACAGCTGCGCAGGCCACACTGATCGAGGCGGGCCGGATGGTGCTGAGCCTGAACAAACCGCGGTGATGCGACATGAAGCCGCCTCGGCGTATCCGACACATCCACATCGAATCCGGTGCGCTCTGCCTGGACTACCAGGCGAGCGCTGAGCAGGCCCAGAACGTGGCTGATGAACTGGCGCAGGGGTTTCCGGAGTTCAGCGTGACTGTGGATGATGAGGTGAGGGGCGATCTGCCGCCACTGCCGTGTGCGGGACTGTGGGACTGAACCGGGAGCGGATGTCCCAGTTTGTGAATCGGAGTCTCCAGCAGGAAGAGAACGCTAGAGTAGTAGAATATCGCTGGGCGCAGCATTAATAAGCTGCCTTAACCACGTCTCGAAACTACCACGATCCAGAATGTCCCCATTCGTCCGCTTCTGAGCATTAAACATCGCTTCACGTTCCTCGGTGTAGTCGAGATCCAGCTTCTCCCGAAACGCAATATCCGCGACGATAGCCTGTCTCGTAGTGCGAATGTCGTGAAATTCGTCTTCCGCGCGAATCATAATTGATTCTATCTTCGACAGCTTAGTCATATCTGGCGGGATGGCTCTTGGAAGCGGCGTCGGTACTTTCGCTTGTGCAGACCGAAGATGGTCGGAAGATCCGGACCGTCGATGTTGACACCCAACGTGGTCCGCTGGTTGAGCAAGCTTGGAAGCTCTACGCCACTGGCGACTACAGCCTGCTCGACATCGAGCACACCATGCGCGACCGTGGGCTTCATACCCGCCGCACACCCAAGCGAGCCCCGAAACCGGTCACGGCCAAGGAATGGGCTCGGTTTTTTCGCAACAACTACTACATCGGCATCGTCACCTACAAGGGCGAGGAGATCCCAGGCCGACACGAGGCGCTGGTCGATGAAGAGACTTTCAACCGGGTGCAGATAGTGCTCGATGAGCACGGCGTGGCCGGCGAACGCCGCAGAGTCCACCACCACTATCTCAAGGGCACGCTGTTCTGCGGCCGGTGCCGGATCGACAAGGTGATTCGCCGCATGATCATCCAACGCACGCCGGGGCGGCACGGCGGGGACTACTGGTACTTCTTCTGCATCGGCAACCAGAAGAACGCCGGATGCCACTCGCCGCACTACAACGCCGACCGCATTGAGGACACGGTAGCGGCGTACTACAAAACGATCACATTCTCGCCCGACTTCATCACGACCATGGAGACAGCGCTCGATGAGATGCTCGCCGAAGGTGAAGCAGCCCAGCGGTTGTATCGAAAGCAGCTGCAAGGCCAGCTCAAGGACTTGGATACGAAGGAAACAAACCTGATCGAGCTGGCCGCCGATGGAGCGCTGCCGCAAGCGAAGATCAGGACGCGGCTGACCGAGATCGGGCGCGAAAGAGAGAAACTGCAGGTAGAGCTAGGCAAGGTGCAGCTTGACCTATCCACCGGAGCCGAATTTCTTACGACCTGCTTGGAACTGCTGCGTGATCCTTACACGCTGTACAAGGGTGCCAGCGATAAGGTTAGGCGCAGACTGAACCAGGCGATCTTCAAGCGGCTGTATGTGTTTGAGGAGGAGGTCACCGGACATGAGTTCCAGCCGGTTATCGCCGAGCTGCATGCGATCCAGGCCGGATATACCGCCCTGAACTGTGGGCAGGAGCCAGATGTGGCGGCTGCGGTGGCCAAGGGTGTGTTGGAGCGGCATCTGCCGGAAACGCAACTCGCCACCCGGTCGGGTGGCGAGTGTGTGAAGTTGGTCACGGCCCTGGCTTGCGCCGTTCATTCGGGCCATGTTTCTAGTAACGGTCTAATGGTGCGGGATCCGGGACTCGAACTCGGCGCACCAACACCGGCAGGCTCTCAACCCTGGCTCACACCGCCGCCTGTCGGCGGCGGATCCACGTTCCGTTCGCGATTCGGAAGCGATCAAACTATGGTCCTCAAATATATTGTGCTGCAAGGAGTTACAGCTTCTACGCTCGGTTGACTTCATTCGAGATGGCTGGATCGCCACGTTTGGCCTCGACGTATACTTTCTGCGGCGAAGACCGGCTCCAACCGCGCCCACGAACCGCCCGGCCTGACGTCCTTTTCGGGGACGGGACCGGACGACTCGGTGCTATCGGGTTCAGTTCGCGTTGCCGGACTTCGGGTCGAGTGCCAGCGTCGGCCGTGCCGTCGCCTTGAAGTCGAACATCGCATCGAGCACGCCGGCGCGCTCGTCGTAGGAGTCGTCACCGATCCGCCCGGTCTTCCAGTTGTCCTCGATGAACCGCAGGATCGAGGTCTGGTCGGTCAGGGTGTGATCGACGAAGTTCGCCTTGGCGTAGGGCGAGATCACCAGCAGCGGCAGCCGCGGACCGTAGCCGCAGCGGCCCTGGTACTTGGCGGTTTTGCCGGTCGGGTCACCGCAGACGCCGGCCCCGGTGAGCGTGTCCTCCGCGGAACCGGAGGACGTAACGATCGGCGAGGACTTATGGTCGTACCAGCCGTCGGAGTCGTCGTAGGCGATGACGACCGCAGTGTCCTTCCAGTCCGGCAACTTCTGCAGGTGGTTGATGCTTTCCACGAGGAAGCGCTGCTCGTCCAGCGGATCCGAGTACGCGGCATGACCGTCCTGATAACCCGGCGCCTTCAGGTAGCTCACTGCCGGCAAGTGGCCCGCGTCGGCGGCGGCCCAGAAGTCCGACAGGTCGTACTGGTGGTTGGCCTGATCGGTCTGGCCGATCTTGTCCACCGAACTCGGCGGCAGGTGATGCGGGTTCGCCGTCGACTGGTAGTACTGGAACGGCTCGTGGTGCGGGATGTAGTCGGCCTTGGTGTCGAACGCCTTGTCACCGGTCTTACCGGTGCCGCCGAGCGCGACGCCGACGTTGTGGGTGGCGCCGCAGACAGCCTTGCCGTCCTTGGTCTCGGTCGGTTTGAACCCGCCCTGGAAGAAGCCCCAGCTGATGTTCTTCTTATTGAGTAGGTCGCCGATGTTCGTGCCGCTCATCTGGATCTGATCGCGGGTCGAGCAGTCGTCGCCGAAGGGCTGCGGGTCGTCGATGACGGTGCCCTGGTTGTTGCCGGCGTTCTCGATCACGTAGTGGTCCGGGAACGGCTTACCGTCCGGCATGAATTCCTTCGTCACACCGTGGGTCTGGCCGGACACCAGGTTGATCGCGCCGGGCGTAGACGGGCCGAAGGTGGTGTTGTAGGAGTTGTCGCTCATCGAGAAGTGCTGGGCGTAGTTCCACAGTGCCGTCACCGAATTGCCGTCGTAGTAGTCCATCACCAGGCCGGGCGCGCCGAAGGTCGGCGGCTTGCAGGCGGCGACCTCGGTATGCTCGACGAACTGGTCCATCTTGCCGCCGTCGAATGCGGCCTGCTCGTCCTTGTACTCATGGTCCTGGTCGCAGGTCACCTGCTGGTTCGGGCCACCGAGCCGGGTCGGCTGGAACTTGTTCGGGTTGTGCGACAACAGATCCGGGGTGAGCCCGTCTACCTTCGGGGTATCCGGCTCGGCGGTGAACTTCGAGCCGTCGGTGTTCGCCACGTTCGGGTAGGTGCCGAAATAGTGATCGAAGGAGACGTTCTCCTGGAAGATCACCACCACATGTTTGATCGGCGTCGCGGTGTCGGGCAACGATACCTTGTCCGACGAGCTGGAACACGATGTGGCGGCGAGCGCCAGCAGCGCGGCGAACGCGGCGGCCCCGCGACTTCGTCGGCCGAGACAGCGGCGAGCCAAGGTGGACATGGAACCTCCTGGTCGATCCGGATCGCGGCAAGCGATCACGTGGCGGCGGTCGACCCCGACCGCACCGATCGTGACCATTTCAGCGCGTACCGCACAGTGTTGTGCGCGAAAGTGAAGGGAAATCGAAACTCCGGTGAATCAAGGCTCTGCCCTCGAACGATCTCCTCGAGGACACCCAGACCGTCGCGATCTACGACATCGGCGACGGGTGTCGATGTTCGAAGTACCTGAGATAGCGCCGTTAGCCGCCGCGATTAGTGCACGAGCGAATACTGACCCTCCACCGCTCAGCTGCCAGGCTAGATCCGCCCATAACCAGCCGGATCGCCCGCCTGCGGCTCAGTCCTGTGAGGGCAGGTCGGCGGGTGGTCGGTTCACGGTGGCGGGGCAAGCGAGCGAGCTGTGCGAAGAAGTCGTCGATCTGTTCGATCGCGGCGAGAAACACAATCGATCCTTCACTGGATATGTTCGTTGTAGAAGTGATCCGTCGATCGTGTTGTGTAACAGCCGGATACGGCGGCGATGCTGGGAGGGCATTGATCATGAACAGATTGGCCGTGGGTGCGGCGCTAGTGGTGGGCGCAGTCGTGGTCGGCGCGGCGGGCTGCTCGACGAGCAACCCGCCGGGTACGTCGGCAGTCTCGAAGAGTTCGGCTGTGCCGACGACCGGCCCGACGGCTGTCCCGACGGCTGTCCCGACGTCGTCCAACGCCGCGGCGGATCCTCCGAGTTCCGGTGGTTCGCAGGGTGCGCCCGACTCCGGCGGTTCGCCGAGCTCCAGCAACGGATCGCCCGGTACCCCCACATCGAACCCGACGGATACACCGATCCCGGAGTGCTCCAACGGACAGGTCGCCGTCACTGCTGCACCGATGACCCCGAACAGAACGCACAGCGGAGTCCAACTGGAGTTCGCGAGCGTGGGCGGCGTCTCCTGCAGGATGATCGGCTACCCGGGCGTGGACCTGCTGACGATGTACGGCCAGCCGGTGCATGCCCAACGCACACTGCGCGGATTCATGGGCGGCCAGCCCGACACCTACCCGACTCCGCTGGCCGTTGTGGTGAAGCCGGGTCACCCGGCACACGCCGTGCTCGAGGGCTCGTCCCTGCAAGACGACGGCCGGCCATGCCCGATCGCAAAGACCATCCTCGTCACCCCGCCGGACCTGACCGACACTCATACCCTGCAGAACGACGCCTACCTATGCGACATGCAGATCCACCCGACCGGGCCGTAGCGGACCGACCTGACCCGGCGTGAGCGGCTAGCTAGCTGCTGACAGATGTGCCACCGCGGCCTGATTGTCGTCGGTGAGTTCGAATTCTGGGACAGCGGCGGCCGCGCGCTCCGCGAACAGGCTTACCGATTCGTATGGAGTGAGTCGGTCGGCGGGTCCCGGTCGTGTGGCACCGTCATTTGCTCATGCGGCGGCCCAGGCCCTACTTCACCGGCGTGGACTGCCTGCTGAGCCAGCTGACCTGGATCAGGAGGCCGACCAACGTGATGCCCAGGCCGGGCGCGATGCTCGGGCGCAGAAGGCGTAGACGACCGCGCGGCTGGGGGAGGAGTTCCGGTGCGCTCGGAGATCATCCCGATCACCGGGATCGCAGATGACGGCCCGGGCGAACAAACGGCGGACACCAGCCATACCCGTTGAGCACCAACGTGATCCGCGCGGACTATTGGAATGACGGCCGCAAGGCTTGGGATTCTGGTCTACAGCAAAGTGGTCAGTTCGAGCCGGTCGGCGGGGCGGAGAGGAGGTCGAGGTAGCGGCGACCGAATAGGTAGGCGTCACCGGGCCAGCGGCTGGAGAGGTAGTTTCCGTCGGCGACAACGAAGGCCGGCGTATCGTCCGTTGCGGTGCCGCGCCGAGTGAATTCCATTGGGCCGCGCTGAAATTGGGTCTCGGGGTGGTTCAGAGCCGCACGGACCTCGTCTTCGACGTAGGCCGGGTAGGTGCGGTAGTAGCGGCCCAGCCGCCAGGCGGTGGTGAAGTACGCGGTGCGTTCCATGTACTTCGGCAAGCAGGTGGTGCGGCGGTCGGCGAGTACGCTCCGCCCCGTCGCGGGATCTTGGGTTCGGGCCAGGACCAAGACGCCGTGGCAGATGGCGCCGACGGGTCGGCCCAGCGCCCAGAATCGGGCCACTTGTTGTTGCAGTTCCGGCGCCCCGAGGTATTGCCGCATGCCGGGCGCGTGACCGCCGGGCAGGAGAAGTCCATCGAAGTCGGAGACATCGACGTCGGACCACGACACCGTGGCGGTGAACTCCGGCGAGCGCGTGAGTTGACGATAGAACTCTTTCGGTTCTGGTTCAGCACCGAGTTGCCCGAAGATCACCCCGTCCAGCAACCGGGGATCCGCTGCAGGCGCGGTACGCGCCTGCTCGGTGGCGAACACGACCTGGTGACCGGCAGCGGTGAGAATGTGCCACGGTACGGCAACCTCGGTGACATCGAAGTCGCGGTCGGGCACCGGCATCAGCACGCGCATAGCCACATGATGTCAGTCTTGCGGCACATGTGCTTGGAACAGGTGCAGGTGTTGTGTGATGGTCCCGATAGCAGCCGCGGGGTGGCACCGACTCGCTCGGTCAACGCACTGAGTCGCCGCCGAATCCGCTCGCGCTCCACCGTTGTCCAAACGGCGCCTCTGCGGCACCGGCCGCGACCGTAGGCTCCCAGACCAGGGTCTCGAGCTGGCCGTCGATTCCCTCGAATTGGATGTCGAACATCCGTCTCTCAGAACTGCGGCCCGCTCCCACACTCCACCGGCACTGGTTGCCCCGGATCCAACGCGTTCAGGATCATCGAGTCCACGCTCGGGTCGTACGCCATGCCGCTGTGCCCGACCAGGTCGTCCGGGCACTGGTCCTGGACGACGATGTCGGTGACGCCACGCTCGTCTATGGCCGCAGTGGAGGGTGGGGACACCATCGAGTCGTGCGCCGACACGATAGTGGTGTAGCGGATGCCGGTCCGGGCGATCGGGCCGTCGCGCAGCCGGGCTATCGCGGCGGAGCCGGGTGAGACGTCCTCGCAGATCCCACATATGCCCGCGACCAGCCTGCGTAGCCCGAGCCGTGTCGCGTCGGCGACCACTCCGCCGGTGATTCCGTGCGTTGGTGGTGCCAAGGCGACGACCGCGCCGATCTGGTCAGCCGCTGCGGGGTCGGTCTTGGCGAGGTAGAGCGAAACGAACGCGCCACCAGAATGCCCGACGAGGTCGACCTCGGCGGCGCCGGTCTCGGCACGCACCCTGTCGATGAAGGTGGAAACCTGCGGCACGGACACCGACACACTGGCGATGCCGCCGTCGAAGGCGTTGGTCCCGCCGTAATTCAGGGAGTACACGCAGTACCCGGCGTTCGCCAGTTTCGGCCCGATATGCGCGAACCCGGTGTACTGATTGGCGGGGAAGCCGTGGACGAGCACCACCGGCTGCGGATGGGACGCCGACGGTGTGCACGGCACGTTCACCCCAGGCGGCGATTGCGCGGGGTCCTGCCCGGACGCCACGAACCAGGCTTCGCGGGCGATCATCTCCGCGAAAGTCGCCTCCGGTTGCGGACCGGCGGCTGCGGCGGTGCCGGGCGCAACTGCGTTCGGTCCCAAGGCAATCAAGGTGGCGGCCAGGATGGGGCCAACGTATCCGCGTGTTCCCATATCGAGCTCCCAGGAACGAACGAACTTTTCTCTAAGTCTAGTCCTATAAAAGTCCCGAATGCTGGTTCGGGGAGCCCGCTACCGTCGCCATGGCCACCCGTTCGCACACCGTCGCCGCCTACCGCGCACCACGGTGGAAAAGCCGGCGTCGAGCCCCCGCCGAGCCGTGGACAATCAATGACAGTAGGAAATGAAGCGATCCGTGAGACAAGCGTCGGAATCGTCCCTACTGCTCGGATATCGCCAGCGGAGCATGGCCGATGTGCCACTCGACGGTCGGTCAGTGGCGCTCCGCGCCCGTGTTCGCCGAGTTACGTGCTCAACACTGAGCTACTGCAGCGCCGGTCAATGGCGACGGGAATTCATGAGGTCGTCCTCATGCCGAGCGCGCCTTGCCCTGGCGAGGGTCGCGGAGAGGCTTTCTGCATGAATGCCCGCCTCTTCGCGGCGAAGCCGAGAGAGTCGTCGAACAGGTTTGCCGCCATCTCCGCCAGTTCCCGACACTCGTAGACCTCCAGTGGTCGGTGTCCGAGATCGCGGGCAAGGTGTTCGTGCTTGCGGCGGATGGTCTTCTCGCACAGTTCCGGCAGCGCGTATTCGTGGGCCAGCTCGTTCAGCCAGCGGTCGAACTCGATATCGGGGCCAATGTGGTCGACCAGACCGATATCGAGCGCCTGTGTCGTGTCGACTGGCTCGCATTCGGTGAGCAGGCGGTGTGCTGTGGCCGCTCCCACACGTCGCGGCAGCGTGAGTGAGTGCAGTTCGGAACCACGCAATCCCATTGTGGCGTAATGCACGTCGAGGACGGCACGACCGATCGCGACCACAACGTCGCCGGCCTGCGTCATCGCCGCACCGCCTGCACCGCAGGATCCGGTGATGGCGACGAGGGTCAGCTTGGGGCACAGCAGAAGTTCCTTGCACACTTCGTTGAGGGCGACGATGTTTTGCCAAGCCGCATTGGCGGGGTCATCGGCGCACTCGATGGCGCCGAGGTGCAGTCCGTTGCTGAACGTCGTCCCGGTCTCACCGCGCACCACCAGTACGCGGCAGGCGCGCAGCGACACGGCGCGGATCGCACGCGCCAGCCGTCGACACAGATCTGTGGACATTGCGCCGTTGTAAGTGCGGAAGGTGAGTTCACCGACCTGTTCGTCGATCGATCGGTAGGCGATGTCTTCGAATACTTCTGGTGTGGCTGATGCCGAAGCCTGTCCCGCGATGGGCGAAAGTGAGCGGGCCGGGACCCCGGCTCGGTCCAGGACCGAGACTGCGGGTGCCTTACACGACCAGCGGTCGCCGAGGTCGACTCGCAGGTGCCCTATCCAGATACTCTTGCCGTCGCCGCACGCGATTTCCAGGGCGTGATGTCGTCGTCCGACCACCGTTCCCGCTGACGCGGCGACGTCTCTGCGTCCTGGATGGGCGTCGTAGAGATATACCGAGCGGTCAGCGATGTGTGAACGCACCCCGGGAGATCCATCGGCGGCGAGGATGCGTCGCCGAATCAGCTCGGAATCGTCTCGCCAATCGAACGTGCGGTCGGACTGACGCATCCTCGGCCGGGTTCGTGCGTGCGCGATCGGGCGATGCGCGTCAGCTTGGTCGGTGGGCCGGTACGTGGGGTCGGCGGCTTTGTCGGCGACCTCCATGATGCATTGAACAGCGGCGTCCGAGATGATCGAGCTATAGATATCGGACTTTCGCTGGCCTTGTGGGAGCGGGACAGTTCGTGTGGCCCAGAGTGGTCCAGCGTCCATGACGTCGGTGGCTGTCACCGCGATCACGCCCCACACGGGTTCCTGGTCGGTGATGGCCCAGTCCAGGCTGCTGGGCCCTCGGTCGCCAACCGGTCCGGGATGGATGACGACCACTTTCGGCCACCAGCGGCGAGTTACCCAGTCGGGGATGCGTGTGGTCAGGTACGGGCAGATGATGAGGTCGAAGTCGGTTCTTGCGACGACTTTTCCGATGCCGTCGCTGTCAGCGACCGTCGCGGTGCGCACGGTGTTCCCGCTGCGTTGCAGGACGAGCCGCGCGCGACGGCACAGCCCGTTGTCCGTGCTGCACAGTAGAAGAATCCGCAGTCCCATCCCAGCTCCTGTGATAAGAAAGCGCACTAATTGTGTTGCGGTAGCCTGCCGTGCTGCGGCGCGGGCCGGATAGTTCGGTTAGTGCGCGAAGTCTACGTGTTGACCGGACCATCGACTCGGTACGCGGCGGATTGCATGAGCCAGGGAGTGTCGGCGGCACGCCGCGTAACGCCGCCGCCACTCGGGAGGCGATCCTTCAATCAGCGGTGATCGCCTTCACAATGCATGGGTACGACGGCGTGGGCGTCCGCGAGATCGCGCAGTCAGCCGGTGTGACTGCAATGTTGGTCAATCGCCACTTCGGTTCGAAAGAGCAACTCTTCGCCGAGGCGGTCGACGCTGCGTTCACGCCGCGTACGGTGCTGTCGGACGACCTTGGAACTCTCTCCGGAGACGTAGCAGCCCGCCTGGTGGAACGAACTGCACCAGAGTCGGAGCATCTGGACCGTTCCTCCTGACGCTTCGCTCCGCGTCCAATCCAAGGGCCGCGGAGGTTGTCCGATCCGGCATCGAAAGACATGCGGGACGATATCTACGCGATCCCCTCGAGGGCCCAAGCGCCGATGAACGGGCGATGTTGGCTCATTCGCTCATCGCCGGCTTCTGGCTCGTGCACAAGGGAAGCGCGCGCATCCCTTTCCCGCCGCCGACGATCATGGCCTTCGTCCACCAGCTACCCGAACACCTCGAGGTGGCTGACGGTATCGGCAAGGCGCCGGTGCAGCCGCAGCGAAAACCTTGATCCCGCAACGGATCATCGACGGCCCCGAACACCCGTTGAGCCTGCCCGTCCACGCGATGATGGCGCCCGGTCGACCGATGTCGACCTGTTCGGCGATATCGTCTCCCGTGGACCCACACCAGCAGCGTGTTCGGCTCGGTCGTGGTGAAAGTCTCACTCGCCCAGCAGGGTTCACGCGTTGCCGCCACCGGGGGTGCTGAACTGCTGTGGTCGATCCTGATACTCGAACTGTGGCGGAACACCTGAGGCCTGCGCCTGTGAACGGAGATCCACGAATGAATGGCATTGGAAACCACGAGTGAGTGCCCTCGGTGGGGTGGGGGAGGTCTTGGGTCCGGTTACCCCGATCGTGCTGGTATTCACCGCGGGCGTGATCTTCGCCCGCCGCAAGATCATCGCCGCGAGCGACTCACGGGTGTTGTCCGAGTTCGCGTTCCGTCTCGCCATCCCCGCTTACCTGCTCGGCAAACTGTATCTCAGCGACCTGCGCCGACTCTTCGATCCAGCATCGCTGGCCGTCTACGCGATCACCGCGCTCGCCGCGGGCGCCGCGGTCGGGATCTGGTCACGGCTGGTGCGCCACACCAGTATTCGGGGTGTCGCGTTGCGGATCATGGCCGGTGTCCAGGTCAACACCGCCTACTTCGCCATCCCCATACTGGTGCTGGTGTTCGGCGACGCTGCCCCGATCTTCCCGATCCTGCTGTTCCAAGTGCTCGTGCTGACGGTCGTCGTGATCACCATTATGGAAGCGGCCCCCAACGATGATGATCTCGGCCGCTCACCGAGGCAGCGGATCATCCGCGGGGTGGGGCGATCACTGACCACACCCGTCGTGCTGGCATGCCTGACCGGTGTCCTGCTCAACGCGCTGCACTGTCCGCTACCTGGCGTGCTGCTGACATCGCTGTCCTTCGTGGGGGACGCCGCATCCCCGGTCGCGTTGTTCGCGCTCGGTCTCTACGTTGGCGGCACCGGCCTGCGCTGGCGTGGGGCTACCGCCGACGAGAACACCCTTGTCGCCTTCAAATGTGTCGGATTCCCGATGCTGATGTGGGGTGCGTTGCAGCTGGCCGGGATACCCGATCCCTGGCGTGGCTATCTGATTCTGATCGCCGCTATGCCCGCTCCCCAGAACCTGTTCACCTTCGCCCAAACCTATGACACCGACGTCGATCTGGCCGCTTCCGCCGTCCTCAAATCCACCATTGTGTCCCTGTGCCTGCTACCGATCTGGCAACTCGCTATCCGCTAACCGTCCGGACTAGCCCAGGGGAGGAGGTCGTTGTGGAGCCCGCTGATCGCATTCATCGAGGGTTCGAGCACGGTTGCGACGCTGGGGATTTGGATTCGGCACCCAGTTCAGCCCGGTTGGCTTCTCTTTACGGTTGCGAATTGGCCGAAACTGCGTGACCGGATTCGCGTAAGGGGCACGATAAGTCCGTGGCTGAGGGTGAGGGCTTCACGGAACGTTCCTGGCACTGGTGGGTGAGCCGGATTGCGGTGCCGCTCTTCGTCGCCGTCGTCACGGTCGGCGGGACGCTGTATGTGAACCGTGACAAGCTCGGGGGCGCCACCGAGTCGTCCGAAGTCAAAATGAGCATTGATTCCGACCCAGGCAGCTCCGATGGTGGCGGCTGGGGCCCCGCGCGAGAACTATTTACCATGGACAGGCCTGCGACGTATGCGGTTCTGAACTCGATCACCGATGATCCAAAAGCCGGTGATCGCCGCAATTTCACGCGCATTCGACATGCCGATTCGGACGAGAAGTTCGGCGACTCGGTGCAGGTTCGAGTGGGAGATACGCTCGAGGTCTACGTCGGTGTGTTCAATGAGTGCTCTGACCAATACGCTGAATCACCAGCGGCAACGCTACATGGGCTCACCGCGCAACTGGGGAACACCAAGTTAGGTCGCCATGTCGCCTTCGGCGTGATCTTGCAGGCCAAGAACGCCTTCGCCGTCTGGGATGGCGCAGCTGTCGATATCGACGTTCCGGGGAGACTGACAATGCTTGAAAACACCGCTGTCATGCACACCTCGGATGTACCGAACATGACACTCAATGACGACGGTTTTTCACACGGAGAGCACCTGACACTTGGTCAGTATCAGCAGGATGGGGAGTACCCAGTAGGAAAGACGCCCACAGGTTGGCAGCGTGGGGCGGGATACCTAACGTTTCGTATGCATGTAGACAAGGCGTGACGGGCATGCGACGATCGCGCCCGCCGCCGCTCCGAACGCCACATCAAGGGCGCCGGGTTCCCACGCGACAAGTCGTTACGCACCTTCGATTTCGACTCCAACCCCCACATCGACGCCGCCACGATCCACACCCTGGCCAAATGCGAATGGATCCGAAAAAGCTTGCCGCTGTGTCTGATCGGTGACTCCGGCACCGGCAACAGCCACCTGTTGATCACACTCGGCACCGAGGCCGCGATGGCCGGGTCGCCATCCCATCTGCCGACCACCGAGACTTGGGAGGGCGCGTGCCGTCGGTGCGCGGGCAATGGATCGACGCCGAGGGGGTGCGCCTGCTTCTGCGCGATGTGTTCACGGCCGACGGTGGTAAGTACGACGGCTGGGACGAGTACGATCGCGTGATGGCAGCGGAACGTCGCGCCGCAGTCCTCGTCGAACCGAGTCGGGTCCAGAGCAACGGCAACTAGCACTTTTCGGCGAAAGAGGTTGAGCCATGCGGATACTGAGGACGCCCGACGACCGGTTCGCCGGGCTACCCGACTTCCCGTTCGAACCGCACTACGTCGAGGTGGCGGCCGCTGACGGGACCGCGCTGCGGGTGCACTACCTGGACGAAGGCCCACCCGATGGGGAGGCCGTGCTGCTGCTGCACGGCGAACCGTCCTGGTCGTACCTGTATCGGCGGATGATCCCGGTCCTGGTGGCGGCCGGCCTGCGCGCGATCGCGATCGACCTGGTCGGTTTCGGCCGCAGCGACAAGCCGGCCGACCGTGACGCCTACACCTACCAGGCTCATGTCGAGTGGACCTGGGCTGCGATCGAGGCGATCGGCCTCGACGGGATCACCCTGGTATGCCAGGACTGGGGCGGATTGATCGGGCTGCGTCTGGTCGGTGAACATTCCGAACGTTTCGCAAGAGTCGTTGCCGCGAACACGTTTCTGCCGACCGGTGACCGCCATCCCGGCGATGCGTTCCTGGCCTGGCAGCGCTTCAGCCAGGAAACGCCCAACTTTCAAGCCGGGAAGATCGTCAACGGTGCATGCCTGACCGACCTCACCCCCGAGGTGGTCGCCGCCTACGATGCTCCGTTCCCCGACGACACCTACAAGCAGGGCGCCCGCCAGTTCCCGCTACTGGTTCCGATCAGTCCGGAGGATCCTGCCGCGCCCGCCAACCGAGCCGCGTGGGCTGCCCTGGAAACCTTCGAGCGCCCGTTCCTGTGTGCTTTCTCGGACTCTGATCCGATCACCCGTGGCGGAGATAGGGTGTTGTGCTCGAAAATCCCCGGTGCCGCTGGACATCCACCGGCGACCATCACCTCTGCGGGGCACTTCCTCCAGGAGGACAAGGGCGAAGAACTCGCCGCAGTCGTCGTCGACTTTGTCCGCGCGACCGCGCGATAGGTTCGGTAGCTTCGTCGTCGTGAGCTCCGATAGGTCAGCACCGGACCGGAAGCGCTGGCCTGGTCGCAGCGGGTGTTGGGGCGTATGCCGGCGCCTGGGCGGGCGCGGTCGATGGGTGGGGAACTCACCGCCGTCAGCGGACGAGACCACGATCGAGGGTGCACGGGCGTGAGGTGTCGTGTTGCCGACGCGAAATTCGGTGGCGGTGCGACTTCCGGTCGGCCATCGTAGGGGGCGGCTGACAGCGAAAGGATCCCATGCTCGACGACGCTCAGGTCGACTCGTTTATCACCGACGGATTTCTCAAACTGGAGCAGGCGTTTCCGAGCGAGGTGGCGGCCGAGGGACGGGCAATTCTGTGGCGTGCGACCGGATGCGACCCCGGGGACCGGTCGACCTGGACCCAACCGGTGATCCGGCTCGGCGACCTCGCCGACGAACCGTTCGAGCACGCGGTGACCGCGCCTGCGTTGGCGGAGGCGTTCGATCAGCTTGTCGGCCCGGGGCGCTGGTTGCCGCGAAACAGCCTCGGCACCTTTCCGATTCGCTTTCCGGTCGGCGGATCACCGGGCGACGACGGCTGGCATATCGACGTCAGTTTCCCCGGCGACGATCCTGCGGACTATCTCACCTGGCGAGTGAATCTCTGCTCGAAGGGCCGCGCCCTGCTGATGCTGTTCCTGTTCTCGGATGTCGGCGTCGACGACGCGCCGACCCGCATCCGGGTCGGGTCTCATCTACGGGTGCCCGCACTGCTGGCACCATTCGGGGAGGCGGGAGCGGACTTGGCGCAGTTCCCATACGTGTCGGCGACCGCCGATCTGCCCGAGGTGTCGGCCACCGGCCGTGCCGGTGATGTGTACCTCTGCCACCCGTTCCTGGTGCATGCTGCGCAGCGACATCGGGGCGAGGTGCCGCGGTTCATAGCCCAACCACCGTTGCTGTCTCGGAGCCCATGTGTGTTGGATCGGCCGGATGGTGCGTATTCGCCGGTCGAGCAAGCCATCCGCCACGGACTCGATGCCCAACTGCATGGCTCCACGGCGCTCGCTCCCGGGCATCACGGCGCGTTTAGATACTGAGGTCACGTGATGGACCGGCGGTTGCCCGCGAATGGGTGTCGATCGACTCGAGCGAGTGGGTGCGGCTCTCCGGCGGGGCCTTCGGGCGCCTCAGCGATCAGCAACCAGCGAGGACGCGGCTACGGGACCGCGATCGGGGGTAGGCAGCTGGCTGGTGGATCGACCAGGAAGCAGATCGCGGGGCTGCGGGTGGGGCGGTAGTCGGCGGGGACGCCGCCCGTGGCGATGAGCTGCGTGTAGGCGCCCACGGCATCGGTGGGGCGGCGAGTGAGGGCGGGGTCGGTGCGCACGTCGACGGTGTAGAGGCCGAATCGTGGTGTGTAACTGCCCCATTCGTAGTTGTCGGTGAGGCTCCAGTAGTTGTAGCCGATGACGTTCATGCCGTCGGCCTTGGCGCGCTGGATCCAGTAGACGGTGTCGCGCAGATGATCGCTGCGGGAGTAGCCGTCGGCCCGGGGACGGCCGTTGTCGGTGGGCATGCCGTTTTCGACGATGTAGAGCGGTTTGTTCGGGAAGCGTTGCGAATAGTGTTGCAGTGCGTAGTAGACGCCCTCTGTGCGTAAGGGCAGATCCCAGATGTTCGTGCCCGGCAGATTCGGAAGAGCAGATCCGGTGGCTCTGGTGATGGACCCGAGCAGCGACTGCGCCGGATCGTAGGCGAAGTAGTAGTCGATACCGACATAGTCGAGCCGGTACCCGACGCGGTCGATGAATTCCCCGTTGACCTCCGCCTCCGCACCGGCGACATAACCGACGTTGCTGGTCACCTGTGCGTCGGGCTGGATTTGGTGGATGTGATCGTAGATGGCGTTGTGTGCCTGCACGATCCGCTCCAGCATCTCACCGGGATCGGCGGCGCCGCGGCGGACCTCGTGCGATATGTAGGCGGCCGGTTCGTTCACGGTGACCCACAGCGGATTGCGGGAGGCATAGCGATCGACCACCTTGCGCATGTTGGTCAGCCAGTCGTCGACCATCTCCGGACTGCGCCAGCCTCCGCGGTCGACGGCCCAACCCGGGTACACCCAGTGGTCGAGGGTGATCATCGGTCGCATCCCCGCCCGCACGATGTTCGCGATGACGCCATCGTAGAAGCGGAGCGCACCCTCATCCCACATCCCCGGTGCCGGTTGCAGTCGGGCCCATTCGATCCCGATCCGGAACACCCGCACGCCGAGCGCGGCCGCCAAGTCGATGTCCGATGCATAGCGGTCATAGAAGTCGACCGAATCCTGCAATGCGTCGTAGTCGTGGTGCGCAGGGATATAGCGCGTCCAATTGCTATCGGGCGCATGGCCTTCGGACTGGAATCCGGAGGCCGCGACACCCCAGAGAAAACCCGGGTCCAGCGGCGGTGTGGCAGCGACCGGCCGGATCAGCGGCGCCGCTGGTGCATTCGTCCACAGCAGCATGGTCGACGCGGCGGCGGCGAGTATGGCCAGGGCATACCTACGAAACCGGAATCGCATCACCTCAGGGTAACTGGATGCGCGCCGTCGACGTGTGGATTGTGCGATAGCCGGCCCGGTTTCGCGGGTTTCCGCCACAGTGACCAAATGTGCCACGGACACAGAAGGTTTCGTCTCCTGGACAAACTCGGCTGCGATTTCGCTCAGCCCGCCCGGCCACGAAGTGCGGCGCGAGGCCCGGCATGTACTGGGAATTCAGCGTGATGCCCGCGCGCAGCAGTGGGGCGGCCTCGTCCAGCCCGACGGCGTTCGGGATCGATCACGGGTTCCGGGCCACCCGATTCAGGTCGCTACCGGAAGTGGTGATCGGTCGTACTCGAGTAGTTTCGGAACCTCCCGCCGGGATCATTGCCGAATACTGCTGGCCGGACTCGGTGCGGCTGACGTCGTATCGCCCGACCTGTTTCGAACAGCATCACCGGGGAAGTCAATAGTTGACCGTACCGAAACGGCATGGTCTCCGATCCGAGGAGGCACAGTGAGTGCCGTCGACAAAGTGAGGATAGCCGACGAGTTCCTCGGCAATATCAAGAAGAAGGTCGGCCGGGTAACCGGTAGTAAGGGCAAGACCAACGAGGGACGAGTCCAGGAAACCCCCAGGGTGATGTGAAGCGCGCCGGTGAGAACGTCAAGGCCGCCCTGCGGGACTGAACCAGCCGGTTCGTCTGGATCTATCGGCGATCGTGTGATGACCGACGGTGGTAGCCGCTCCTTATCGGCGTTGTGCCATATCCTTTAATCTCTCACAGTATTTTGAAATCAGGTGTTTATCATGATCATTCTCGGGCTAATCTTCCTCGTCGCCGGATTCCTTTTCGGAATTCCATTGCTGACTACAGTCGGAGTAATTGTCTTGATTATCGGCGCCGTGCTGATGGTTGCCGGGATGAGTGGCCGTGCTGTCGGCGGCCGGCGCCACTATTACTGATCGATATTCCGCCGGTCGAAATCGGCCGTGCTTATCCGTTGCGGCGACCCGAATAGAGGAGGAAACAGGTGAAGCGATCTGTACTCGACCACCGGATCAAGACGACCTCGATCCGCGAGAAGCGAATGCGAGAAACCGCCCGAGCGAACCGCGGTGGTCTGGGCCCGGTGCCCGGGGGAGGTGGGTGATGCGCCGGTTAGTGCCATTGCTGGTGCTCGTGTGGCTGATCGTCGGGGTGGTCGCGGCAGGTCAACGTGGCTACTTCACCGACCGGGACCAGAACTGCGCAAGCGTGGGAACCATCGCGGTCACGGTCATCGCCGGGCCCTTGAACTATGCGGGGGTCAACCCCAAGGTCACCAACTGCCATGTTCCCCAACCGAGCCCGTAATTCACGGCGCCGATCGCACGGTGAGCCGCTGTTTCCAAGATCGGCCTAAGGGTATGCCGACAAGGGATAATCGGTCGACGAAGAGGGCGGTTCCGATGCGCCGGGCACTCACGGTGGGTTTCGAAGAAGAGTTTCTGTTGGTCGATGTCGACGGCGCGCCGCTCTCCCGGGCCGATGAGGTACTGGGCTGGCTCGAGGCCGATCTCGAAGCCGACGATTCCGCCCGATTCGAACCCGGACACCTGGGCGTCGGCGATCTTGTCGATTCTTTTCGACTGACGAGCGACGGTATGACCGTTGCCGCCGACGGGCCCGATTTCTCCGCCTCATTAGCGCAATCCCGCGGACTCACGCCGTGAACGAGGACAACGACCGAGGCCGAACCGAGGAGCGCCACACCCCCGACGGGGCGGAGCAGGGCCACAGCGACCTGGTCGGGCAACCCCACACCTCCGATGAAGGCGGACCGATCATTTCCGCGGAAGCGGCGGCGGCGCGGGCCAGCACGACGCGAAACCCGTTGGGCAAGCCCGGGCGACCATTCGATCCGCGATCGCCGTTCATGGTCGGCATGGCAGGCGCAGCGGGAGTGGCGGTGACCTACGGCGCGATCCAAGCAGTGATCGCCGCGAGTCAAGTGCTGGTCTTGATCACCATCGCACTGTTCCTGGCAATAGGTCTCGAACCTGTCGTGTCGTGGCTGGTTCGGCCGTGGTTTCCGCGATGGGCCGCTGTGACCGCGGTATTCGTGGTCGCGATCGGCTTGTTGGCCGGGTTCCTTGCGGCCGCGATACCTCCGCTGGTCACCCAGGGCAGCGCGCTGGTCCACAACGCTCCGGACTACCTCGACCATCT
Organism: Nocardia sp. CA-107356; assembly: GCF_050946365.1. Taxonomy (NCBI): domain Bacteria; kingdom Bacillati; phylum Actinomycetota; class Actinomycetes; order Mycobacteriales; family Nocardiaceae; genus Nocardia; species Nocardia sp. CA-107356. The sequence continues at coordinate 4,921,836 of NZ_CP191992.1, forward strand.
TGGGCAACGATATCCACTCATCGACACCCTCAACACTCGCTTCCATCTGCAGGACCGGGCCCAGCAGGGGTTCGGTTCCGATCCGTCGAAGCTGGCCGGTGGTGTCCTGGGCGCGGGTCGCCTCGTGTTCAGCATCGTCAGCGGCACGGTGATCGTCGCGGTGCTCACCGGCTACTTCATGGCCAATTTCGCACAGGTTCGCGCGTCGATCTACCGGCTGTTTCCGCGTTCGCGCCGACCGCGCGCGATTCTGATCGGCGACGAGATCTTCGTGAAGGTCGGCGGCTACATCCTCGGGAATTTGGTCATTTCGGTGATAACCGCGGTATTGACCTTCATCTGGCTGCTGATCTTCGATGTGCCCTACCCGCTGCTGCTGGCCGTCCTGGTCGCCGTCCTCGACTTGATCCCGGTCGTGGGTTCCACCCTGGCCGGGATCATCGTGGCCCTGGTCGCGCTCACCGTGTCCCTGCCCGTCACGGTGGCCACCATCATCTTCTTCATCGTTCTGCGGTTATTCGAGGACTATGTTCTCGTGCCCAGAATCATCGGTAGAACGGTGCGGGTGCCGGCGATCGTGACGGTGGTGTCGGTGCTGCTCGGTGGTGCGTTGCTCGGGATCGTCGGTGCGCTGCTGGCCATCCCGGTCGCTGCCGCGGTGCTGCTGATCATCAGTGAAACGGTGTTGCCGTCGCTGGACGAGCGCTAGCTATCGGTGTTCGTCTCGATGAGGGGGCGGCGGACCATTCGTTCCGGTCGTCGGTGGCGTCGCCGAACTTTCCTTGGCCTTTACCATTCTTCGGGACCGACTTCTGGCAACGCGGCGGGTACACAGACCCACAGTATTGGGCTTCAACAATCCACGATTGCATCGTCAAAGCCCGTTTCGCCTCCGCCACAGCAGAACTCGACGCAGGCGGAACCCTCGACTTCGGCCCGATCCGCATCTCCGCGACCGACATTTCCGCCGACGGCCCGGCCACCCCCTGGCCCAGTATCCAGGAGGTAAGTGCCGATGTCGGGCGAGTCGGCATAACTGTCGACGGAAAATGGAAGCCACTGAAAGGCGCAGCGCTTGAATTGATTCCGAACTTCCGGCTGTTCATCGCACTCACGGACCACCGACGCCACCAAGCGAAGCCGGATGAACAAGAACCCGACAACAACGGCGAGCCGCAAACCGACTGATCAGCCGAACGTCGCTCGTCTGCACCGCACTTCAGATACCGTTGCCCGCCTGGCGGGGCTGGTGATGGCGCGTCTCATTCTGGTTGTTGCACGGCTTTCCGACCTCGGCCCAGGCTGCCGGCCGAAACCGAGCGTGGAGGTGTGGCGGTCCTGAGACGTCGATCGTCGGTGACCGAATGTCTTGCGCCGCAACTCCGTAACGGTGTTGCCCAAGGGGGAGCGCGGAGCCTGGGTGGGAGTCGTCGGCCGTATCAGCCTCGCAGGGTGAAGAATGCTGCGCTGCTGATGCCTGCGACCAGGCAGTAGATCGCGAATGGGGTGAGGGTTTTGGTCTCGAAGTAGGAGGTGAGGAATTTGACCGAGATGTAGGACAGCACACCCGCGACCATCGAGCCCGCCAGCGCCGGCCCGAGAATGTCGTGGTTCTCGGGCTTGAACAGTTCCGGCGTCTTCAGCACGCCTGCCGCGAGGATAACCGGGGTGGCCAGTAGGAAGGCGAAGCGGGCGGCGTCCTCGTGACGCAGGCCCTTGAACAGGCCCGCCACGATCGTACTGCCGGAGCGGCTGATGCCCGGGAACAGTGCTGCGATCTGGGCGGCTCCGATGAGCGTCGCGTTCTTGACGCTGAGCCGGGCCAGCCGCGCGTCCGAGGCGCGGTCCGGGTCGGTGACGGGCAGCACGACGGTGTCCTGCATGGACAGGTCGGCGGGCCGCCCGGTGGGGGTCAGCACCGGTTCGGCCTTCACGCGGTTGCGCAGCAGTTCCGCCGACAGCAGCACGAATCCGTTGAGCGCCAGGAAGATCGAGGTCGGGATGGGTGTGCCGAGGTAGTTGCGGACCGCCTTCTCCATGACCAGTCCGGCCAGGCCGACGGGCACGGTGGCGATGATCAGCAGTACGCCCGATCTGGCTTCGGGTGTACGGATTTCGCGGATGCGCACCGCGTCCCACAGTCCGCTGAGGATGCGAACCCAGTCGCGCCGGAAGAAGATGACCAGCGCCAGCGCGGTGGCCACATGCATGGCCACCAGCAGCGCCAGATAGGGCGAGTTCTCGGCGGACATGTCGAGGTCGCTGGCCCACTGCCCGCCGATCAAGGCCGGCATCAGGATGCTGTGCCCGAGACTGGACACCGGGAACAGCTCACTGACCCCTTGTAGTGCCCCGACGACGATGGATTCCAAATAGGTGATGGCCATGCGCTTTCCTGTGGTAGGTCCCTGTCGGGCTGTGTGATCGGCGTGTGTTCCGTGGGTGGGCCACCGGTGGATGTGCCGGGCGGCCGGGTGCTGGGCGGTGCTGGCAGGTCGATGAGTGAGCGTGTCGGTTCCAGCCCGCCGGAGCGAGGGGGTATCGGTGCGGGTCGGCTCAGCTGAGTGAGGTGAGCAAGGTTGTGAGGGTTCGGGTTTCGGTCGCCGGGTCGGGTTTGCTGGCGCGCAGCGCTTCGAGTGCGCTGTCGATCTGGGCGTCGAGGACATCCCATGCTGTTTTGTCCACGGGCTGCAAGGTGTCTTGGTCTTGGTCCCAGGCTGTTTCGAGGTCTTTGATCCGGGCCTTCGCGTCGTTGTGCTGTCCGGCTTGCACTTTGGTCAGGGTGTCCTGGGTGATGGTGCGGAATTTGGCGATCTCGCTCGGCGGGAACTGTGCGGTCATCTGCCCGGGCACCATGGTCGCGGCGGCGGGCGCGGCTTCTTCCTCGCTCGCGGACGCGGTGGGGTGCGGCTGAGCCGACGCCCACACCAGCAACACCGCGGCCAGCGCAGTGACGAGTGCGTAGTAGCCGAGCATGAGCCGCTCCCGGGCCGAGTCGGCGGCGGCGGTGGTGGCTGCCGGTTGCTGATGGTCGATGACGTCGCGGCGGCTGCGGGTGAGGTAGACGACGGTGGCGAGGATCGCGGTGAGGAATATGACGCTGGTGAGGGCGGTACCCACGCCGAGGCCGTGGTCGGCGGTCGGGGAGGAGAACCAGTCGCCGAGGTTCGCCCCCAGCGGCCGGGTCAGGATATAGGCGAGCCAGAACGACAGCACGGTGTTGGCGCCCAGCCGCCACCCGAGCACGATCGCCGCGATCAGACCGGCCGGCAGCAGCACCGACACGCCCGGGCCCCACCCGGTGACCGTCAGCGTCCAGTCGCCTGCCGCGGTGCCGAGTGCGAAGTTGACCAGAACGGCGAGCCAATAGAACAACTCGCGCGGTGTGGTGACGATGCTGTGGATCGATAGCGTCCGCTCCCGCGCGAACCACACGCTGAACACGACCGCCAAGACCGCGGCGAAGACGCCGGTGCTCACCGCCAGAGGAACAGCGAGATTGTCGGTGAGGATGTCGGTGTACAGCGTGCCGGTCACACTGAGCACGACGACAGTCAGCCAGTACACGAACGGCACATAGCGGTCCAGGCGCAACTGCCAGCCCAGCACCGCAGCGAGGACCACGGTGAACAGCAACGCCGTCAGGTTCAGCCCCACGCCCAGCGACATGTTGATCCAGTCGGCGAAGCTCTCGCCGACGGTGGTACACAGGATCTTGATGATCCAGAACCATGCGGTGACTTCGGGCACCTTGCTGAGCATGCGTCCGGTCGCGCCGCCCCCGGAATTCATCATCTTCCTCACGGCGCGCACGGTAGTGATCGGTCGCTGTGACAGCGCTGAGAAACCATCGTGTCCCACCTGGCTGGGCATGTCTGCTGCATCCTCTTTGCAGAAGGCGAGCATCCTGAACAGGTTCAGCCGCAGCGATCGATCCCATCCACGGCACCAGCGTGGACTTGCGCGCCTGGTCGGTTGAAGCCGACGAGGTGAAATTGGTGGATTCAATCGGTCGTCGCAACACCTTTGATATGGAGGTGTGGGATGGAACGGCCGCGGGATCGGGCGACAGCTGCTACCGGAAGGCTGGCGATGTTCTCCGGGGCGGCTGCCGGTGGCGCGGCGTGAGCACCGGCAGCGTTTCTGGGAAGCGATCGCGCGCGGCGCGACGAGTGAGAACGCGGGCATAGAAGCTGGCCCGGCACGCCGAGCCAGCGATCGATACCGGCATGGTCGAACAGGCCGGGAAGCGCCGTGGGCTTTCCAGCGCACAGGCACTTCCCGGTGTTTCGTGGTGGCGGGTCAGAGATCCATGAGATCGGCTGCGAGACTGGACAATTCGTTCTTGTAGGTCGCGGCGAGTCCGACCAGCGAGTTGGCTTGGGCCTCCTGCGCTTTGACCATGGTTTCGAGAACCATCACCCTTCGTCGAAGTTTCGCGATGATCCTCGCCTGATCGCTGATGATCGCTTCATGATCGCTGATTCTTGCCACTGCACCGGCGGCAGCCGCTTTCTCGGTGGCCAGGACGACTGAACTCGAATAGGTCACCAGGTCCTCTGCTCCGACCGCCACCGACTCCACTTCCTGTTCGGACTCGACGCCTGCGTCGTCGGTCGCTGCCACATCTTCGGCTACGTCACTCTCGATGGGACTGTCCTCAGCCGCTTGCTCGACCTCACTAGAGGTTTCGCCCCCGGCTACCTCCTCACGTTCCACAACCGCCACCGCTGCCTCGGCTTCCGGTTCGGCCGCAGCCTCCGCAACCGCGGGCACTTCCACTTCCTCGGCTACCGCTTGTGCTTCGGTGACCACTTCCGCCTCGGTGGCCTCGGTCGCGCCCTCTTCTTCAGCTACCTCGACGTCAACCACTTCGGCCACCGTCTCGTCCTGCGTGGGCGTTTCGCTTTCGGCGGCCACCTCCTCGCCGGTGGCTTCGGTCTCGACCTCCTCCTGACCGTCAGCTGTCGCGTCTTCTTCGGCTGCTTCCACACCCACCGCCGCAGATTCCGCTGTGGCTACGGCCTGCGCTGCTGCCTCACCTTCGGTTACCGGCTGTTCCTGTTCAATCGGCTCGACCACCTCGGCACGCTCGGCAACGGGTGGCACCGCCGCAGCTGCCTCGGCCGCCGACTTCGTCACGCCGGCTGCTTCGGCCTCAACTACTTCAGCCTCGGCCGCCTCCTCGCCGTCGGTGGGTTCCTCGCTTCCAGCGGCCACCTCCGCTGCAGCGACCTGCGCCCCTTCGGCCTCCGAATCCTCCGCAACGGTCGATTCAGCCTCGGCGACTACTGCATCGCCTTCTTCTGCGGCGATGTCCTCGCCAGCCGTTGTTTCAGTGACGTCCGCACCGTCTTCAGCGACCACCTCCGCATCAGAGGCATTGGCCATCTTCTCCTCGGCCACCGTTACCCCACTTGTGCCGGTGTCGGCGTCTTCGGTGATCTCGACCGTGGCTTCGGCCTCGACTGCCGGCTCGGCGTCGGGCATTTCACCTTCGGCGACTGCTTCGACCTCAATCGCAGCAACGGCAGCGGTCTCCACCGCCGACTCCGCGCCTTCGGCCGATCCTTCTGCGTCAGCGTCAGGTTGGGCCTCGGCAGCTTCATTCTCGGCAGCAACTTCGTCTTCGGCGGCCTCCGCCTCCGTATCGTCGGCCGCACCCGCGACCTCGACTCCGTCGGCCTCGACTGCCCCCTCGATTTGCGGCACTTCATCTTCGCCTGCTGTTTCGGCTTCAGTCTCTGCGGCAACAGCATCGGCGTCCGCCACCGGCGCTACCGCTTCAGCGTCAGGCTGAGCCTCGGCAGCACCTTCGTCTTCGGCAGCCGAGGCCTCGGCCGCGTCGGCAACCTCGGCCTCGACTGTCGGGTCGGCTTGCAACACTTCATCTTCGACTGCCGCAGCATGGGTGACCGCCTCACCCTCGGCAACCGAATCGCTCTCGGCGGCCCAGGGTTCACTGACGTCGAGAGCCTCAGCTACGGGTTCCGCCTCGGCGTCGGCGACGGTCTCACCCTCAGCCGCCACCACTTCACTCTCAGCAAATGCGGATTCAGCGTGCGGCGCCTCGGTATCCTCGGTCGCAGCGTCGGGCTCCCGCTCGGCGGCCACATCGTCCTCAGCCACCGATGCCGTAATCTGCTGGGCTGCTTCCCCTTCAGCAACCGCTGCTTCGCTCTCAGCCGCTGCTTCGCTCTCAGCCGCTGCTTCGCTCTCAGCCGCTGCTTCGCTCTCAGCCGCTGCTTCGCTCTCAGCCGCTGCTTCGCTCTCAGCCGCTGCTTCGCTCTCAGCCGCTGCTTCGCCCTCGGCCGCTGCTTCGCCCTCAGCGAGCACCACTTCGCCCTCATCCGTCGGCGCTTCGACCTCGGCTGCGGTGGCTGTCTCCGGCTCGGTCACCGCCACCTCGCCTTCGGTAGCTGTCGTCTCCTCCTCGGCGGCGGCCGCGTCGTCGGTGGTCTGCGCCCGGTCGTCGGTCGTTGTCATAATTGTCTGCCCTTTCGAACACTGCGATCGTTCCCCGGCTCGAGACCCCGGGGCCTACAGCCTCGCACGGGATCGAGGTTGCTGCTTCCGAATCCGGCAGTGCTGGTATGCAATTCAGCAGAAGTACGTAGTGGACACCAATCTGTAACCAAAATTGCCGGTGACGTCGTGCAAGCTTGTCTCGAGCGGCTTCACCCGGTCACGCCACCGCGTACGCACGACCCAGGAAAATTGATGATGCTGATATGTTGCTGCGCCAGGGTGAAATTCGGGTCAGAGCTAATTCGGCCGGCGCGACCTGGCCGCACTGATCGTGGTCACCCCTGCAGGACCGCGCCCCCGCACGTCGGTGGCTATCAGCGCCGAGCACCTGGAGCAGGGGCCGGGAACGTGGCCGGACGCAACGGGACCTTGGATTGTTGACCGGACTCGCGATGCAAACCTCGTGCGTACGTGACCACGAAACCAACTCGGTTCAGTGAACATCCGATACCTGTTGCGAGGAGCGGTTCCTTGAAAGCCCTGGGTTCGTAGGACCAGGGCAGCGCGTCACCACGCCGACGATGTTGGCCGCAATGCCTCGGTGGGTGGCGTTGAGCGCTGATGTAATAGGCATTTCCGCCGGGGTGGACTCGTTGCCGACTCCACTGCCTTGCGGCATTTCTGCTTGCCGTTGATCCGATCGGCACAAAATACGGGGCGACCTATCGCAATCCGTGCGGTGGGTAGGACGTCGTTGATCGGAGCCGAGACGGCAGACTTGTCGGTAATGAAACTGCCTGAGCTTCCTGATCTACCGGTCCGCGGTGTTCTCGATCGTATTGTCGGGACGTTGGCCGAACGCGAGACTGCCGTGCTGGTCGCGCCGCCGGGGACCGGGAAGACGACCTTGGTGCCGTTGGCGTTGGCCTCGGGGACTGCGGGGCGGGTGCTGGTGGCCGAGCCTCGACGGTTGGCGGCTCGGGCCGCAGCTGGGCGGATGGCTGCTTTGCTGGGGGAGTCGGTGGGGGAGACCGTCGGATACTCGGTCCGAGGGGATCGGCGAGTAGGGCGGGAGACTCAGGTGGAGGTCGTCACGTCGGGGTTGCTGGTGCGACGGTTGCAGAGCGATCCCGAGTTGGCGGGGGTTGATGTGGTTTTGCTCGACGAGTGTCATGAGCGGCATCTCGACGCGGATCTGTTGTTGGCGCTGCTACTCGATGCTCGGGCCGGGTTGCGGCCGGATCTGCGAGTGCTTGCTACGTCGGCGACTGTTGCGGCTGAACGGCTTTCGGTGCTGTTGGGTGGGGATCGTGCGGCGCCGGTGGTGCAGGTCCAAGGGCGGACCTATCCGGTGGACATGACGTATGTTCCGTCGTTGCCACGCGAGCGGGTCGAAGCGCAGGTAGCGCGCGCCACCCGGGCCGCGCTTGCCGGAACCGAGGGTGACGTGCTGGTCTTCCTGCCCGGGGCAGCCGAAATCCGCCGGACGACAGCGCTGCTGGCCGACGTGGACGGGGTGGATCTCGTTCCGTTGCACGGCAGACTCTCCGCTGCGGGGCAGGACATAGCGTTGCGGCCCGGGCCGCGGCGGCGAGTGGTGTTGTCCACAGCGGTAGCAGAGTCCAGTTTGACGGTGCCCGGGGTGCGGGCGGTGGTGGATTCGGGGCTGGCTCGGGTGCCACGCATCGATCGGGGGCGGGGGCTGTCCGGGCTTGCGACAGTTCGAGTCTCGGCGGCGGTGGCCGAGCAGCGCGCTGGGCGTGCCGGGCGTGAGGCTCCGGGGCGGGTGTGGCGATGCTGGCCGGAATACGAGCACAGCACGCTGCCTGCCTATCCGGAGCCGGAGATTCGGACGGCGGATCTGACGCGGTTGGCGTTGGAACTGGCGTGTTGGGGCACGGCTGACGGTCATGGCCTCGCATGGTGGGATGCTCCGCCGCCAGGTGGGTTGGCGGCCGGCCGGGATGTCTTGCGCGCGTTGGGCGCCGTGAACGCAGATGGTGATGTGACCGACCGTGGGCGGCGCATCGCCCGGATCGGGCTGCATCCTCGGTTGGCGCGGGCGTTGCTCGACGGGGCGGCCGAGGTCGGTGCGCGGGCGGCTGCGGAAGTGGTCACTGTCCTCGACGACGACACCCTTGTGTCCGGAGTCGATCTCACGGCCGGTCTGCGTGTGCTGCGGCGCGAGCGGTCGGCGCGCTGGCGGCGGGAGGTCGAGCGGCTGGCTGGATTGGTCGAGGCGTCGGACGGGGTCGACGATCCGGCTTTCGTTGTCGCACTGGCTCATCCGGAGCGGCTGGCGCGACGGCGCGCCCCGGGTTCGGCGAGCTATCTCATGGTCGGCGGCACGGCGGTGACGCTGCCGCCCGGCTCCGGAACAGGTGATGCGGAGTGGCTGGCGGTCGGCGTCGCGACTCGCGATCCGGGGCGTTCCGACGGGTGGATACGGTTGGCTGCGGTCGCCGATGAACAGCTGGCCCGCCGTGCCGCATCGAGCCTGCTGACGACCGTCGAGGAGGTCGATTGGATCGACGGCGATGTGGTCGCCCGGCGGGTCGAACGACTGGGGGCGATCGTGTTGTCGGTGAAGCTGATTCGTGACCCCGATCGCCGATCGCTCGGCGCTGCGGTCCGTCGTGGACTGAGCTCGACCGGTCTCGGCCTGCTGCGCTGGGATTCCGATGCGATCGCCTTGCGCCAGCGCCTCGACTTCCTACACCGCACCCTCGGTGCCCCCTGGCCGTCGGTCGATGACGAGTCGCTGCTCGCCGCCGCCGACACCTGGCTCGGCCCCGAGCTTGCCGCCGCCCGCTGCCGCGCCGACCTCGAACGCATCGACGCCGGACAGGCACTGCGTCGCATGCTGCCCTGGCCGGACGCCGCCCGTATGGACGAACTGGCGCCAGAACGCTTAGAGGTCCCCTCCGGCAGCCGCCCCCGCCTCGACTACTCGACCGACCCGCCGGTGCTCGCGGTCAAAGTGCAGGAAGTCTTCGGTTGGACAGACGCACCACGCGTGGCCCATGGCCGCGTCCCGATCGTGCTGCATCTGCTCTCACCCGCCCAACGTCCGGTCGCAGTCACCGCAGATCTGGCATCCTTCTGGCGCACCGGTTGGCCACAAGTCCGCGCCGATCTCCGCGGCCGTTACCCCAAACACGCCTGGCCGGAAGACCCCACTACCGTGCCCGCCCACCGCGGCACTGCTCGCAACGCCGGCCGCGGCTAGCCAAAGACCCCCACGCTGCCCTCTCGCTCTGGCTATGCGGTGGGTATCGGACCGCAGCAAATCTCATCGCCGATACCGTGCTGCCGATGCTGACCGATGCGCGGTGGAGCGTTCTGAGTTGTAGCCGATGGGAGCGCCCCCGGACCGGGCGACAAGAGGCGGCGATCGCCGCCCACCCCTGAGAACACGTGGATGCTGCCACCGCCGGACAACGCCACCCATGTGAACGGGTGGTGTGGCGGGACAGCTGCAGTCGGACGCGCTAGCCGATGGTCGAACGCTGTTCGGCCGCAGCCGAATCGGCACCTACCGAGCAGCCAGCGATGATTCTCCACGTGACGCCTGCGGGAGTTGCTCGAGTCCGTCGGGGGTGTACAGACGCACCGCTCGAACCGCGGCGGCGACCGCTACGAGCGGGGGTATGCGATGGCCGTGTCCGCCGCCCGCCGACCATGCGAGGCCAGGTCCCGAAACGGCTGGCAGGCGCCATACGGCGCGGCCGACGTGCAGCACTGCCCCGCAGTGTTCGAGGTACTCGATGGCCCGATCGGCTTTGCTGATGCCGGTGACGAGCCGGATATGGCGCCCGACCGGACCACCGATAGCGATGGTCGGTCCCGACAGGCCGTTGTCCTGGAAGAACAACTCCACCCCGATTCGCAGCGGAGCGGGTAACTCGATTCCGGCGCGTTCCTCGCCGAACGTCACCACGATCGTGTCGTCGGCGTGGCCGATCGACCAATCGAACCGATTGGCCGTGGTGGTGGGTTCGGCGGCGGAGGTCGTGGATGTCATCGGATTCGCAATCAGTGTGTCCTCCCGTTTCGAGCAACGACAGTGTTCGCGGAACGCACATCTGCCCAGACGTCGGTGGCGGGACGACATATCGTTACGCTGGCCGATCGATTGGGGGAGGACATCGGGCATTCGCCTTGCCCGAGGTCTGCAATCTGGGGTCCAGGTTTGTTCGAGCTGGGATGTCGTGGACCGCAAGACCGTTTCGGTTGATGCCGTCGAAATCGAGCGAAAAGTAGCTACGTACCGACTGATCGGCACAATGCAAATATCTGGCTATCTAATTTGCCATGAGAAGAAATTTAATTGAGATCGATCCGGTAAATCTGTGAACTGTGAGTATCTCCGAGCTAGAGTCCTTGGCTATGACCGATGGACAGGTGGACGGCTGCGGGTATTCCTTTGCGCGCGATATGTGGGCAACCGAGAGGTTGTGGCTGTCACGGTCCGTGCGGACAATCCTGGTCGGACTCGCCGGCCAACTGAGCGGGCTCGGACCACAGGCATGGACTCGCTATGAGGATGGTGAGCTGGAATTCGCGCAGGCGCGTGAGTTCCAACTAGCCCTGCTGCGAGTGCACAGTGTGCTCGCGAGCGAGATCGACGCCGGGATGTCGGAAGCTGCTGCCGCCGCGCTCGACAATACGGCCGGGCTGGGCGACGTTGCCTCCGTCACGGGCCTGGACCGGGCGCATGCCTATGAGCGCTGGGGTGCCCTCACCGCGGTCGGTGAACGTATCGCACTCATCATCTCGCAGCCGTGGCCGGATGCCGGGCCGTCTGCCCTTCGGTCCCCGGAAGGACTCTATGAGCGAGATCGGCGATGGTGGCGGGTGAACAGCGCGGCGAGACGCAATGCCCATCACGCCATCGTTGTCGTCGACCGACTGGTCCAGCGGGTATACGCGATCGACCCGGACGGTTGGCAACCGGATTCCACGGGAACACGGTGGGAGTTCCGGGCACTCGGGGCGGAACCGCTGTCGCAGATCCACGTGGACCGTGCCTACGAAAACGGTCACCTACCAGTCCGATTGGGCGACCCCTATCCCGCCCGGCTGGATCGCGGGTGCGTCCCCAGGTACTTCTCGGATGTGCACAATGGCAGGTGAACGGGCCACCTGGAGCGAGATGTCGTCGGGGCGTCCGGCAGCCGCGGGCGATGCCGAACTCTCGGATCGCTTGGACGGACTCATCGCCGAATGGGAGACCGGGTACGGTCCGCCGCTGCTGACGGCCGTCGACCTGGCGTCACCGTCACTGTCCATGCGCGCGGATCTCGCTGAGCAGATTCGGCCGGGGGGATACCGACCTACCGAAGCCGAGATGTCCGGCACGGCTGGCCGACTTGTCGTAATCCAGCGCTCGAATCGGACATGGTCGGAAGGGGGCGCGCGGGCGATTGCGGCGTCGATCGATGACGAATATTCCGACGATCGGAACGCGGTGTCATGCCCTATCACAATCCGATGTCAGCCGGCCGCTCGCGAGGAAGCAAACTTTCGGTATGCGCGTTGCCCGATTTTCCGACATTTGCTCGCATCTATCACCTATTTCTCGGGAGAAGCCGGTCGGGACATTGCGGCTGTGGTTGCGTGTTGGCTCATGGCTGCCGGAGTACGGCCGCGCACTTCAGCGGGTCCGTCTGATATGGCCTGGCTCATGCGGCGCGTGTCGCAGCGTGCGCACTTCTCATATGGTGCACAATGCGTCGATGTCAGGAAAAGGCGACTCTGGGGCAAGGAGGCGTCGTGGGCTCGTTGGCTGGATCGGTGACATCGACACCATTAGTGGGATGGTGTCGGAGCTGCCGGATAAGAACTGCTGGACACCTGCGGAGCCGGGGGTACCGGCCCGAGGGGCGGATGCGGCACCCGCTGTCGGCAGCTGCGGTGGACGATGATGGTCTGCGAGATGACCTGCGCGACTACGTGATCGGGCATGTGCGGCCGACCCGCGACCCGCCACATAACCTCACTACCCAGCGCCCTCATCACCGATCACGAAGGTGTGCTGGAGTACTAGAGGATGACACGGGGTGACGCCACGCCGTAGCGGTAGCGGTCTTTACGTGAGAGCCGCACCGGAATCGCAGGCCAACTCGGTAAGAGGGCTCCGAATTTACATCCCTCACGATTTATCTGACCGTCGGGCAACGGGCGCGGCGGTGTTCGGTGTCGCAACCGATCGAATCACACCTTCCGCCCGCGGAACTCATCGATTCACGTCGAGTGCGAGACATCAAAGCCGGTGTTCAGTAGCATTAGATGGATGTGGCGCAACGGGTCTCCATATATTGCGGGCGCAGAAGGTTCCTACACGGCGTTCCGGCGCGTGGACGTGCGAGCATCTTGTCTTTTGAAGGGCAGAGTAATGTTCGAAGCGGCAGCCGCCCCGGGTCAAGCCTAACTTTGGGGTTGCGATCCCGAACCGAGGTGGGGTGCGGGAATCGGCCACTTCGACAACGCAGATTTCATTTGATACGGACATACCGTACGTAGTTCGACACGTCCGGTGAGGTCTCCATGGACCTCGCGTGAGCAGGGTTTTCTGGACGTCTACACGCGTGCGGCGGCACATCGTCATATCGCCGTTACGGCGAATTTGTTGCACGGTTGCTCGGCAAGGTCGGGACACGGGGCGCATGACCGCAGCAGGGGATGGACGCTCGCTTCAACGTCGGTGAAGTGCATATGTAATTGCATCTGCAAGGAAGAATGCCCCTACGGGAAATTCGGGGCACGGACGGGCCTTTTTTTGCGCGCTGCCCTCGTGCCTCGGAATTCGAGGAGAGGTTAGACGATGAGTCCGAATTCAGCCACGCCTGCCGACCGAGATACGGATCTGATTCCGCTTTCGAGGGCGCAATACGGAATGTGGCTCGCGAACAACCTGCCCGGCGGCCCGAACGTCAATATCGCACACTACGTCGAGATCGAGGGGGCAATAGACTACGACGCGTTCACCAAGGCGGTGAACGACGCGGGCCACGAGACCGAATCTCTTGTTGTCCGGGTGGTCGAATCCGGCGGTCAGCCGTATCAATTCGTCGACCGCAGCATCGTCTACGACGAACCGTTGCTGGATTTCAGCGCCGAAGACGATCCGTACGCGGCGGCAATGGAATGGATGCGCCGTGACTACAACACCAAGGTTATCGATCTGGCCCGGGACCGGCTCGCCGCGACGCGGCTCATCCGGCTCGGCGAAGACCGGTATCTGTGGTACGCGCGCGCCCATCATCTGGTGATCGATGGCTATGGCGCGTTCAACATCCTGAACCGAGTGGCCGAGCATTACAACGCACTGCTCGAGGGCAGGCCGCCGGCCAGACTGGTGGCGGCGGGGCTGGCGGACATCATCGCGGCGGAGCGCGAATATCGCACCAGCCGCCGGTTCGACACCGATAAGGCGTACTGGCTCGACAAGGTCGCTGATCTGCCACCGACGACGAGTCTGTCCGGTCGCACCGCCAAGTGGAGCGAAGACGACCGCTTCGCCGGTCGACCGCTGCCGTCGCGGTTGACCGCCATGCTCGACCGTTTCGCCGGCGACCTGCACGCGTCGCCGGCGCAGGTGGTCGTGGCCGCGTTCGCCGCATTTCTCGCCCGCATGACCGACACCGACGACGTCGTCTTGTCGCTGCCGGTGACCGGACGGATGACGGTGCGCTTGCGGAACGCCGCCGCGATGTTGGCGAACATGGTGCCGATCCGATTTGCCGTGGACGCGACGACCACCGTGGAAGGGCTGATTCGCGCGTCGGTGTCCGAGCTCGTCCTGGCGATGCGACACCAGCTCTACCGGTTCGAGGATCTGCGCCGCGATTCCAACGCGTTGGACGCGGCCGCGACCTCGTTCGGCCCGATCCTCAATATCTTGTTCTTCGATTCCGAGATTCGGCTCGGCTCGGCGACCGGCCGCTACCGCGCACTGACCTCCGGGGCCCTGGACGACCTGCAGCTCAATATGTACCGCTCCGGGGCCGACGCGCCGCTGCTCATCGAATTGCACGGCAACGCCAACCTGTACAGCCAGGACGAACTCGACGCGCACACTGGTCGATTCGTCGACTTCCTGCATCGCATGATGGACTCGCCCGTCGACACCCGCCTGGTCGATATCCCGCTCGTCGACCCCGCCGAGCAGCGGCGCATACTCGGCGAACTCGCCGGCCGCGACGGCGCGGCGACCTCTGCGACACTCGTCGATCTGCTGACGCGACAGGCCGCGGCCACCCCGTCCACGGTGGCCGTCACGTCGGGTACGACCGCTCTCACCTACCGTGAGCTCGACGAGCGCTCGAACCGGTTCGCCCGCAAGCTGATCGCCCTCGGTGCGGGGCCGGAATCGCTGGTTGCCATCGCGATGCCACGCGATGCCGATCTGATCATCGTCGCGCTGGCGGTGCTGAAGTCGGGTGCCGGGTATCTGCCGCTGGATCTCGCACACCCGCTCGATCGACTCGACTACGTGCTGAACGACGCCGATCCGATCGCTGTGGTGACGACCCGGAGCATGCACGATCAGGTACCCGACTACGCCGGCCCCGTGCTGCTGTTCGACGACGACTCCGGTGTGGAAACCGCTCATCCGATCACCGATGTGGATCGCACCCGCCCGCTGCACCTCGACAACATCGCCTACGTCATCTACACCTCCGGATCGACGGGACGGCCGAAAGGCGTGCCGATCACCCATCGCGCGGTCGCCACCTACCTGACGAACGCGTGTACCGAAATCGGAGTCCGCGCCGATGACGTGTGGACGTTGTTCCATTCGTTTGCGTTCGACTATTCGGTGTGGGAGATCTTCGGTGCGCTGGTTACCGGCGGCCGGGTGGTCGTGGTGGACAGCCCTGCCACGCGTTCACCGGACGACGTCGTGCGCCTGGTGGCGCGCGAGAAGGTGAGCGTCTTGAGCCAAACACCCTCGGCATTCCATCAATTCGCGACTGCGCGACAGCGATATGCGGATGCCGGGGAACCCGACAGTGAGCTCTCCCTGCGACTGGTCGTCCTTTCGGGCGAAGCTCTCGATCCGACGGGTTTGTCGGACTGGTACGAGCACAATCCGAACCTGCCGGTGCTGGCCAATAGTTACGGCATCACCGAAACCACTGTCTTCGTCACCTATCTCCGGTTGACGCCCGACAGCGCCGTGCCGGGCGCACCGAGCACGATAGGCCCACCGCTGCCGGGCTTGCGCGCGTACATCCTGGACGAACGACTGCGCCCGGTGCCGCTGGGAGCCTGGGGTCAGATCTACGTCGCGGGAGCGCAACTCGCCCGCGGCTACCTCGGCCGCCCCGGGCTGACCGCGGGGCGCTTCGTCGCCGACCCGTTCGGCGATCCGGGCGAGCGCCTCTATCGCAGCGGCGACGTCGCTCGCCGAAATAGTAAGGGCGAGTTGGAATATCGCGGACGCGCCGACCAGCAGGTGCAGCTGCGCGGGTTCCGGATCGAGCTGGACGAGATCCGCAGTGCGCTGCTGAGCCACAGCGCGGTCTCGACGGCGGTCGTCGTCGTGCACCTGCCGGGCACGCAAGCGGCCCGGCTGGTCGCCTACGTCGTGCCCGCCGACGACGCGGTCTGCGAATCCGAAGGGCTGCGCGCGCACGTCGGCTCGATGCTGCCGGAATACATGGTCCCGGCGCACATTGTCGTTCTGCAGGCGTTGCCACTGACCGTCAACGGCAAAGTCGACTATCGGGCGCTGCCCGAGCCGGCCTTCGGTTCGGCCGCGACCTACGTAGCGCCTAGCACCGTCATCGAGAAGACCATCGCCGAAGTCTTCGCCGAGGTCCTGGGCGCTCCGCAGATCGGTGTGCTGGACAACTTCTTCGACCTGGGCGGCAATTCGCTCACCGCCACCAGCGCTGCCGTGCGGATCGCCGAGCTGACCCGGTGCGAGATATCGGTGCGCGACCTGTTCGGCAAGCCGACCGCCGCCCAACTCGCCGCCCATATCGAAGCCGGTCAGCAATCCAGCCGCCCCGTCCTGCAGGCGCAGCCACGCGTCGAGCCCATTCTGTTGGCGCCCGCACAGAACCGGATCTGGCTGATCAATCAGGTCGACCCGGAGTCGGCGGCGTACAACATTCCGCTGGTGCTGCAGCTGACCGGACACCTCGACAGCACGGCACTGCGCTCGGCGCTGACCGACGTGATCGAACGGCACGAATCCCTGCGAACCGTCTATCCGGCCGTGAATGGTCAAGGGACGCAGGTGATCCTGTCGGCCGAGCACGTCGCTGCCGATCTCGATTCGACCCCGCAGCTCACCCGCCCCGATGATCTCGACAATCGGATCCGCGAGCTGGCCTCGACCGGGACCGACGTGCGCCGACGTCCGCCGATCCGGGTCGCACTGCTCGCGTGCACCGACCAGCGGCGGCACGTTTTGGTCGTCGTCCTACACCACATCTGCTGCGATGGATCGTCGCTGCCACCGCTCGCGGCCGATTTCGCAGCGGCCTACCGAGCGAGGTCGCAGGGACACGGCCCGGATTGGCGACCACTGACCGTGCAGTACGCCGATTACAGCATCTGGCATCGCAGTGTGCTCGGCGACGAGAACGATCCGGACTCGCTGGCGGCACGCCAATTGCGTTACTGGACAGCGCAATTGGCGGGTATGACTCGGCTGCTGGAACTCCCCGCCGACCGTCGGCGCCCGGCTCGCCAGTCCATGTCGACAGACGTCGTCGACACAGTGCTGCCCGCCGAGACCTGCGCCGGGATCGAGCGGGTGGCACGCACGGCGAATGTCACGAGCTTCATGGTCGTTCACGCCGCGTTGGCCGTTCTGCTCGCCCGGCTGTCGGATTCGGCGGATATCACCATCGGGGCGCCGGTCGCGGGCCGCGGCGAGCGCGCGCTGGAACCGCTGATCGGCATGTTCGTCAACACGGTGCCACTGCGCACCCAGGTGCGCGGCGACGAATCGTTCACGGAGTTTCTGACGCGAGTCAAAGACATCGATATCGAAGCTTTCGCCCACAGCGACCTGCCGTACGAACGCATCGTCGAAGCGGTCGATCCGATGCCGTCGGCGGCGCGCGAACCGCTGTGTCAGGTGTACCTCGCCTTCGACAATATGGACCGCCCGAGCCTGGAGCTGTCCGAGCTCACCGCCGAGATCTTGGATCCGGGACCGCAACCGGCGAAGGTCGACATCATTGTCACCGTCGCCGAGAACATCAGGGCGGCAAGCGATCTCGCACTTCGGATCACCTACGCGACCGACCTGTTCGATCGGGGGACGATCGAGGAATTCGCCGCGCGGCTGAATCGGATCCTCGAATCGGTCGTGTCGAATCCGCAGCAGCGAGTGCGTGCTGTCGATGTGCTGTCGACGACCGAGCGAGCCGCGTTGGTGCCCGCCTCGGGCGGCCGTGCCGAGGCACCACGGGTGCTGGCAGAGTTGCTGAGGGTCCAGGAGCCGGATGCCGTGGCGATCGTGTCGGGAGAACGCACGGTGTCGTATGCGGAGTTGGATGTCCGGTCGAATCAGCTCGCTCGGTTGCTGATCGAGTGGGAGACGGGTCCGGATGATCAGGTCGCGCTGGTGATGGCGCGGTCGGTGGAACTCGTGGTGGGGATGTGGGCGGTGGCGAAGGCGGGTGCGGCATTCGTCCCGGTGGATCCGCGGAATCCGGCCGAGCGAGTCGCGCTCATGGTCGCGGATGTACGGGTGGCGTTGACGGTGGAAGCAACCCAGGGCCTGCTCCCGCCCGCGGTCGCGCGGGTGATTCTCGACGATCCGTGCACCGAGGCCTGCATCGCGGCGCGATCCCCGGCCGCCGTGACGGAAGCGGATCGGATTCGCGTCTGCCGTGCCTCGAACACGGCGTACGTGGTGTACACCTCGGGCTCGACGGGAGAGCCGAAGGGCGTCATTGTGACGCATGCGGGCTTGGCGAATTTCGCCGCCGAACAACGTGAACGCTATCGGATCGACAGTTCCGCGCGGGTATTGCAGGTGGCGGCTCCCGGCTTCGATGCGGTGGTCCTGGAGTTGCTGATGGCGCACCCGAACGGTGCGGCCTTGGTGGTCTCGCCGCCGGATGTCTTCGCTGGGGATCGGTTGACGGAACTGATTCGCACGCAACGGGTTTCGCATGCATTTATCACGCCGAGCGTGCTGGCGACGATGTCGCCGGCCGATGTGGATTCGTTACAGGTATTGGTCGCCGGTGGGGAGGCGGTATCGGCGGAAACGGCCACGGTATGGAGTCCCGGCCGTCGGTTGTTCAACGGGTACGGGCCGACCGAGACCACGATCATGGTCGCGATCAGTGATCCGCTGTGCGCCGTTGCCCGCGTCACGATCGGTGGCCCGATCCGCGGTGTCGAGACCCTGGTATTGGACACGAATCTGCAGCCGGTACCGGTCGGGGTGGCGGGACAGCTGTACATCTCCGGTATCCATCTCGCCCGCGGATACCTCGACCGACCCGCGGACACCGCGTCGGCATTCGTGGCCGATCCGTTCGGTGCGGCGGGGGCACGTATGTACCGCACCGGCGATCTGGCCCGCTGGACACCCGAGCGCACTCTCGAATACATCGGACGCACCGACTTCCAGGTGAAGATCCGCGGCCAGCGCATCGAACTCGGCGAAATCGAAGCCGTCCTCGCCGGGCACCCAGCGGTGGCGGCCGCGGTGACGGTCAGCGTTGCGACGGAGAGCGGACCGAGGCTTGCCGCCTATGTCACGTCGGCGCCGGATACCGTCGACATCGCGGAGCTGACGGCCTACGCCGCGCAACGCCTGCCGTCGCACATGGTTCCGGACACGGTGACGGTGCTCGACGCGCTACCGCTGACATCGGTGGGCAAGATCGATCGCGCGGCGTTGCCGGCACCGGTGTTCGCCGCCGAGACCACCGAGTTCGTCGCGCCACGCGACGCGGCCGAGCAGATCGTCGCCGGTGTGTGCGGCGCTGCGCTGGGCATCGATCAGGTCGGCGTCCTCGACAACTTCTTCGATCTCGGCGGCAACTCGCTGTCGGCGACGCGAGTGGCCGCGCGGCTGAGCGCTGTGTTCGGTGTCGATATTCCGCTGCACACCGTGTTCGACGCGCCCACCATCGCGGCATTCGCGGAGAATCTGCGGGCCATCGACGCACCCGGGCGGGAACCACTGATTCCGCAGGAACGCCCGGCGCGGATCCCGATGTCGCCCGCCCAGGCCCGCATGTGGTTCCTCAATCAGTTCGACACGGGCTCGGCGCTGTACAACATCGCCCTGGTCGTGTGCATGTCGGGACCTCTCGACGTGTCCGCCATGCACGCGACGATCGCCGATGTGCTCGACCGGCACGAAGCTCTGCGGACTGTTTATCCGGACAGCGACAGTGGACCGCACCAGCTGATCGTGTCGGTGCAGGCGGCACTGCCCCCGCTGGAGCCGGTCGAGGTGGCGGCGGCAGACGTCGAGGCGCGCATCGCCGCGACGGCCGCAGCCGGATTCGACGTCACACGCGAGGTTCCGTTCCGAATCACGTTGCTGCGCAGTACATCCGATCAACACACCCTGGTACTCATCGTCCATCACATCAGCTTCGACGGATCCTCGCTCGCGCCGCTGGCCGCGGACCTGATGACCGCCTACAACGCCCGCATCCGGCACGAGGCGCCACAGTGGTCGCCGTTGCCGGTGCAGTACACGGATTACGCTCTGTGGCAACGGGAATGGCTCGGCACCGAGGACGATCCGAGCTGCCCGGCCGCCACCCAGGTCGAGTATTGGCGGGCTGCGCTGGCCGATCTGCCCGAAGTGCTCGACCTGCCCACCGATCGTCCGCGCCCGGCGCGACAATCGTTCCGCGGTGCGACGGTGTCGGCGACACTACCCGCCGACCTCGGTCGCGACCTGGTCGCCCTGGCCCGCGGCCGCGACGTGACGGTCTTCATGGTGCTGCACGCGGCGTATGCCGCACTGCTGGCCCGGCTTTCGGGAACCGGTGACATCGCTGTCGGCACGCCCATCGCCGGTCGCGGCGAACCGGGACTCGAGCGCCTGGTCGGAATGTTCGTCAACACCCTGGTGCTGCGGACGCGCATCGAACCCGGCGCGTCGTTCCTCCAGATCCTGGAGCAGGTCCGGGCTACCGATCTGGCCGCCTTCGACCACGCCGACATCCCGTTCGAGCGCCTGGTCGAAGTGCTGAATCCGCCCCGCACGACGGCACATGCACCGTTGACGCAGGTGGGGTTCTCGTTCCACAACATCGAAATTCCCACGGTGCAGTTCGAGGGACTGACGGTGTCGGCCCGGATCGCCGATCCGGGTGTGGCCAAATACGATCTGCATCTGAATCTCGTCGACACCGCAGAGCACGACGGTGAGCCGGGTGCGATGGCAGTCGAATTCAGTTATGCCACAGATCTTTTCGACGAGGCGACGATCATTTCGATGGTCGACCGGTTCGTGCTGCTGCTGCGTGCGATGGTCGCCGATCCCGCCCGCGCGGTCGGCGACATCGAGCTGCTGACCGCGTACGAGGCGCGCGAGCTGGCCGAGCGCGAGAACGGGACGACGACGCCGCCATCGTCTGCGACGATCGCGGACCTGTTCGCCGCGCAGGCCGCGGCGACGCCGGACAGCACGGCCGTGCTCGACTCCGAAGGCGGTGCGCGACTCAGCTACCGAGAGTTCGCGGCGCGGGTGAATTCGCTGGCGCATGCGTTGATCGGACGTGGAGTCGGTCCGGAAACCGTTGTGGCCGTGGCGATGCATCGTTCCGTCGACCTGCTGGCCACGCTGTACGCGATCCACGCGGCCGGCGGGGCCTACCTGCCCCTGGATCCGGATCATCCGCTCGATCGCGTGCGCGCAGTGCTCGCCGCTGCGCGGCCGCAGGCGGTGCTCACCCGTCCGTCCGACGAAGCGAATCTGCCCGACGACGTCCCGGTATGGGCGTTGGCGGAACTCGACGCCGAGTACCGGGATGCGTCGCCGGTGACGGACGCCGATCGGCTCGAGCCGCTGCGTCCCGAGAACCTGGCCTATGTCATCTATACCTCCGGCTCGACCGGGGTACCGAAGGGGGTGGCGGTACCGCATGTCGCGGTGGTCAATCAACTCCGCTGGATGCGCGAGCACTACGAACTCGGCGACGACGTCATGCTGTTGCGGACGCCGGTCACCTTCGATCTGTCGGTCTGGGAGTTGTTCTGCCCCTTGACATGTGGTGCGAAGTTGGTTGTCGCGGGCCCCGACGGCAGCGGCAACCCGGACGCGGTGGCCCGGTTGATGGCCGAATATCACGTGACGACAGCGGATTTCGTACCGTCGTTGCTTTCGGCGTTCCACGAGACGGCCGTCGGACGCCAGTTCCCGGACCTGCGGCGCGTGCTGTGCATCGGTGAGGCGCTGCCGGCCGAAACCGTCCGCCGTTTCCGGGATCTCAGCGACGCGCGCATCGACAACCTGTACGGGCCGACGGAGGCCGCGGTCAGCGTCACCGCGTATCGCATCGACGGGATCGACGGCGTCTCCACGGTGCCGATCGGGGTTCCCGAGCCGAATGTCATCGTGCATGTGCTGGATTCGCGACTGCACCCCGTTCCGGTGGGGGTAACCGGTGAGTTGTATCTGGGCGGCATCCAGCTGGCCCGCGGATACCGCCAACGTCCCGATCTGACGGCGGCGACGTTCGTCGCCGACCCGCTCGACGGCGCGCACGGATCTCGCCTGTACCGCACCGGCGACCTTGTGCACTGGGACAAGGGCGGCGCCCTGCGTTATGTCGGCCGCGCCGACGATCAGGTGAAGATTCGCGGGCTCCGGATCGAATTGGGCGACATCGAGGCAGCGCTGCTCGCACACGAACAGGTGACCGCGGCCGTTGCACGGGTGCATTCCGGCCGCGACGAGCAACGCTTGGTCGCCTACGTGGTCACCCCAGAGACATTGGACACCAAGCAGATTCGACGCCTCCTGCTGGAGCGACTGCCGGCCTATATGGTGCCGTCCGCGATCGTCCGGATCGACGCCGTCCCACTCACGGCGAACGGCAAGGTCGACTACCGGGCATTACCTGCTCCGGATCCGAGCGAGCACGCGGAATACCGGGCGCCGCGAGGGCTCGTGGAGCAGGCCGTCGCCGAGGTCTTCGCCGAGCTGCTCGGCCTGCCGACGGTCGGCGCGGACGACGACTTCTTCGACCTGGGTGGGAATTCGCTCCTCGCCACGCGCGCGCTGAGCCGGATCGGCGCCACGGTCGACGCGACCGTACCGGTGCGAATGATGTTCGAGGCGCCCACCGTCGCCGAGTTGGCCGAGCGCATCGCACAGCTGCGGGGGGTGCCCGGTCTGCCCGCCCCGACGTCGAAACCGAGACCGGACCGGCTGCCGCTGTCGACGGCGCAGGCCCGGATGTGGTTCCTCAATCAGTTCGATCCGGCTTCGCCGGGATACATTGTGCCGCTTGCGTTTCGCCTCGACGGAGCGCTCGATGTCGATGCGCTGGCGGCGGCCGTCGGGGATGTCGTCGAGCGGCACGAGAGCTTGCGCACCGTGTACCCGGCGGTCGACGGCATGCCCACGCAGGTGGTGCTGGACGCGGCCGATGTCGTCGCGGGCTGGGACCTCAGCCCGCAGCGGATCGATGAGCGCGAGCTGGCACGTCGGCTGGCCACGTTCTCGAACGCCGGATTCGATGTGTCGAAGGGCGTGCCGGTTCGGGGCGCGCTGTACCAGCTGTCGGATACGGCCTGGGTGGTTGCGGTGGCCGTGCACCACATCAGTTGCGACGGTTATTCGGTGGCGCCGCTGGCCGCCGATATCGTGACGGCCTATCGGGCGCGGGCCGGTGGAAACCTGCCGGACTGGACGCCGCTCACCGTCCAATTCGCTGATTACGCCCTGTGGCAGCGCGAGGTGCTCGGCTCGCCGGACGACCCGGATTCACCCGTGTCCCGCGATATCGCTTATTGGCGAACCCGACTCGCGGGCATACCCGAACTGCTCGAGCTGCCTACCGATCGACCGCGCCCGGTGGAGCAGACTCACCGCGGCGCGGTGATCCACGTCGAGATTCCGGCGGACCTGCAGCGCCGGGTGGAGTCCCTGGCCCAGCGAGCTCGGGCGACGACGTTCATGGTGGTGCACGCGGCACTCGCGGTGCTGCTGTCACGGCTGTCCGGCAGCGACGACATCGCTATCGGCGTGCCACACGCGGGTCGCGGCCACCGGGCGCTCGACCACCTCGTCGGGATGTTCGTCAACACTTTGGTCCTGCGCACCCGCGCCACGCTCGATCAGACGTTCACCAGCCTGCTGGATGCGGTGCGGCACAGCGACATCGAGGCCTTCGACCACGCCACCGTACCGTTCGAGCAACTGGTGGAAACGCTGAATCCGGCACGGTCGACAGCGCACACGCCGTTGTTCCAAGTCATGCTCGCCTACCAGAACATGGTGCGGGCGCGCGTGGAACTTCCGAGTCTCACCGTCGAGACCATCGACCCGGGCGACAGTGCCGCGATCTACGACCTGCTGCTCATGATGACGGAGGACCACGGGCCGGACAACGTGCCCACCGGCATGACGCTGCGCCTGACCTACGCCACCGACCTGTTCGACGCGGACTCCGCACAGCGTTTCGTCGACCGGTTCGTTCGCCTGCTCGACGGCGTCTCGACCGATGCCGATGCGCCGATCGGTGAGTTCGATCTGCTGGATGCCGGCGAGCGGCAGCTGATGTTCAAGCGTTGGAACGACACCGGCGACCCCGTATCAGTGGGCCGAACCCTGGTGGACGCCTTCGATGAACAGGTGGAGCGCAGCCCCGATGCTCCGGCGATTCAACTTCCGGACGGCGATGCGCTGACCTACCGGGATTTCGCCGCCCGTGTCCATCGGCTCACCAGGTGGCTCATATCGCGTAATGTGCGGACGGAAACCGTTGTGGCCGTCGCCATTCGGCGCTCACTCGACCTCGTGACAGCGCTATATGCGGTGCTCGAGGCGGGTGCTTCCTTCCTGCCGATCGACCCGGATCAACCGAGCGAGCGAATCGCCGGTGTGCTGGGTGCGGCCCGACCGCTGATGGTGCTCACAACATCAGCGGACGGCGACGGACTGCCCGAGGGATACACCTGCGTTCGTGTCGATCAGCTGGATCTGGCCGGGCTGTCCGGTGCCCCGATCACGGACGTGGAACGGTGTGCGCCGCTGCGGCCGGACAACGTGGCCTACATTCTGTTCACCTCCGGGTCCACCGGCGTGCCCAAGGGGGTGGCCCTGACCCATGCCGCGACCATGAGTCAGCTGGCGTGGGCACAGCAGCAGTGGCCGCACACCGCGGCCGACTCGGTGCTGTACAAGACTCCGATCACCTTCGACATCGCCGTGTGGGAGTTGTTCTGGCCGTTGCAAATCGGCGCGCAGATCGTGGTGGCCGCACCCGACGGGCACCGCGACCCGGCCTATCTGGCGGACGTCATCGCGAGCCGAAACGTCAGCACCGTGCATTTCGTCCCGTCGATGCTCGATGTTCTCCTCGAAGCCGTCGGTGATACCGAATTGCCCTCGATCAGGCGGATATTCGTCGCTGGTGAGGCGCTGGCGCAGCACACCGTCGACGCCGCCGTGCGCGTATGCACCCGGGCCGAGGTGGTGAACTGGTACGGCCCGGCCGAGGCGGAGGTGGTCACCGCCGCGCGCTGCCTGCCCGGTGCGACCCCTGCGATGGTCCCGATCGGCGCGCCCGTGTCCGGTATGCGGGTCTACGTGCTCGACAAGCGACTGCAACCGGTACCGGTCGGTGTTGTCGGCAATCTGTATGTCTCGGGTGTGCAGTTGGCGCGCGGTTATCACGGCCGCGCCGACCTGACGTGCACAGCCTTCGTCGCGCATCGTTTCGGCGCGCCGGGGGAGCGGCTGTATCGCACCGGTGACCTGGTGCGGTGGACGAGAACTGGAGAGCTGGATTTTCTGGGCCGCAGCGATTTCCAGGTGAAGGTCCGCGGTCAGCGGGTGGAGCCGGGGGACATCGAAGCGGCGGCGTGCGCGATACCGGAGGTTGCCAGTGCTGTTGCTGTCGCGACCTCGGAGCGAATCGTCGCGTATGTGACGCTCGCGCCAGCAGCGGTGACCGATGGTCGCGCGATTCGCGACCAGCTCGCTCGCACGCTGCCGTCGTATCTGGTTCCGGTCCGCGTCGAGGTGCTCGAGAAGATGCCGCTCACCTCGAACGGCAAGCTCGACCGAGCCGCGTTGCCACAGCCGACGTTCGACGACGGCGCGGAATTCGTGCCGGCACGCACCGAACGCGAAGCGGCACTGGCCGATATCGCCGCCACAATCTCGGGCAGCGACCAGGTGAGCGTGCGGGCGAACCTATTCGAGATCGGTGTCGACTCGCTCTCGGCTGCCCGGATCGCCGCGCGCGCCGAGGCGGCGCTCGGTGTCCAGGTCGGTATCCGCGATATCTTCGAGGAGCCGACGATCGCCGGATTGGCGGCGCGCCTGGCGCAGCGCACGCGATCGTCGCTGATACCGCTCGCGCCGCGGCCGCGCCCGGCGACGATCCCCCTTGCGGCGGCGCAACGACGGTTGTGGTTCATCAACCAGTTCGATATCGCCTCGGCGGCCTACAACATCGGTTTCGCGGCTCGGTTGACCGGCGCGCTGGACGTCGATGCGTTGCGCGCGGCGTTCGAGGACGTGGTGGCCCGGCACGAGCCGCTGCGGACGGTGTATCCCACGGTCGGCGGCGAACCGTGTCAGGTCGTGCGGGATGTGGCGGCAGTAGTGGATGGTCTGGCACTGGATGCGGAGCCGGTCGCCGACGAGATCGTGCTGGGCGAGCGGATCCGGCAGACCGTCGAGACGGGCTTCGACGTCTCGGTAGCGGTGCCCGTGCGGGCGCGGCTGTATCGCACCGGCCCTGACGAGCACATTCTGGTGCTGGTCGTCCATCATATCGCCGCCGACGGCTCGTCGATGCCACCGCTGGCTCGCGACGTATTCGCCGCCTATTGCGCGCGGGTGAAAGGCCAAGCGCCGCAATGGAAACCGCTGCAAGTTCAGTACGTCGACTATGCGCTGTGGCAGCGGGAGATGCTCGGCGCCGAGGACGATCCGCCATCGGTGATCGCGCGGCAGATCGCCTACTGGACCGAGGTTCTCGCTGACGCCCCAGAGTTGCTCGACCTGCCGACCGATCGACCGCGGCCTGCGACCATGTCGATGGTCGGTCGCAGTGTTCGTTTCGGCATACCGCAGCGGCTACACGACCAGGTTGTGCGGCTGGCCCGTCGAGAGGGCGTGACCGTATTCGTCGTGCTGCATTCCGCGCTGGCAATCGTCTTGGCGCGCACCGCACACACCGACGACGTGTCGGTCGGCACGCCCGTAGCGGGTCGCGGTATCCCGGCGCTGGACGATCTCGTCGGCATGTTCGTCAACACCGTGGTGCTGCGCACGCCGGTTCGCGACGACAGGTCGTTCCGGCACCTCCTCACGGAGGTGCGCGGTGTCGACCTCGAGGCACTCGCGCATGCGGATCTGCCCTATGAGCGACTGGTCGACCTGCTCGACCGGCCCCGGTCGACGGCGTATACGCCGCTCTATCAGGTGCTGTTCGGGTTGCAGAGCACCCCGGCGGCCCGGTTCCAGCTGCCGAATGTCGATGTCGAACTGCTCGATGCGGGTATCGCCCAGGCCAAGACCGACCTCACGGTGTTGCTGACCGAACGCCTCGACGGTGACCGACCTGCCGGTATCGAGGGCGAAATAATCTATGCCACAGATGTTTTCGTCGAATCGACGGCGGAATCGCTGGCCGAGCGGTTCATTCGCGTCCTCGATGCGGTGGTCTGCGATCCGACGCGGCCGGTGGGTGACATCGCGCTGATCGGCACCGAGGAGGCCGAACGGCTGGTCCCGGCGCGCGGCACCGACGCCCCCGCGCCGCGGCTGCTTCCCGATCTGCTGGCCTCGGCCGTGGCAACCACCCCCTCGTCGATCGCCCTGATCGACGGCACTCGGACCCTCACCTACAGCGAACTCGACTACCGCGCCAATCAGCTTGCGGCGCAATTGCTTTCCTGGGGCGCAGGGCCGGGGATGTGTGCCGCGCTGGCCGTGCCACGATCGGCCGACTATCACCTCGCCATGTGGGCGATCACGAAGACCGGCGCCACCTTCGTGCCGGTGGATCTCCGCTATCCGCCGGAGCGGATCGCCTACCTGCTGCACGACTCCGGTGCCGAAGTCGGCATCACGGTCGCGGGCACATCCCTTCCGGACGGCGTCCGCTGGCTGGTGCTCGACGACCCGGGCACGGCCGCCGACATCGCCGCACGTCCCGGTCACGCCGTCTCGGACGCGAATCGCCCACGCACACTGCGGATTCGGGATGCGGCGTATGTGATCTACACGTCGGGTTCGACCGGAACGCCGAAGGGCGTGGTGGTTACCCACGAGGGGCTGGCGGCCTTCGCGGCCGAGCAGCGCGAGCGCTATCGCGTGGACGGCACGTCGCGCGTACTGCAAGCTGCCGCACCCGCCTTCGACGCGGTCCTGCTCGAAGCATTGATGGCGCACGCCGCCGGCGCGGCGCTGGTGGTGTCGCCGCCGGAAGTACTCGGCGGCGCAGACCTGGTCGCGCTGATCCGAGCGCATCAGGTCACGCATGCGTTTCTGACACCGAGTGTGCTGGCGACGATGTCTCCCGCCGACGTGGATTCGATGCGGATGCTGACGGTCGGCGGCGAAAAGGTGGCGGAGGATCTGCTCGCTGCCTGGGCGGACGGGCGGCGATTGCACCACATCTACGGTCCGACCGAGACGACGATCGTGATCACGATGAGCGATCCGGTGCACCCGGGCGAAGTGCTCACCATCGGCGGACCGATCCGCGGTGCAGAGGCGGTGGTGCTGGACGCGCGGTTGCGGCCGGTGCCGATCGGAGTGGCGGGGGAGTTGCACTTCTCGGGGACCGCGCTGGCGCGCGGCTACTTGAATCGCCCTGCGACAACGGCAAGTTCGTTCGTGGCGAACCCCTACGGTCAGCCGGGTTCACGGATGTATCGCACCGGCGATATCGTCCGCTGGACCACGCAGGGCACACTGCAATACATCGGCCGCCTCGATTTCCAGATCAAGATTCGGGGTCAGCGTGTCGAGCTGGGCGAGATCGACGCCGCGCTGCTCACGCATCCGGCGGTCGCCACTGCGGTCACCGTGAGTCGTACGGGGCCCGGCGGGCAACCTGTGCTCGCCGCGTACATCACGGCCGAACCCCCAGCGGTCGCCGATCCGAGCGCGGTACTCGATCACGCGGCGACCGCCTTGCCCGCCCACATGGTGCCGGCGACAATCACGGTGCTCGACCACTTACCGCTCACCTCGACGGGCAAGGTGGATCGAGAAGCGTTGCCGGAACCCGTCTTCGAGACCACCCAGGACGGTGCGGCCGCGGAATCGACCGAACTGGAACGCGCCATCGCCGCCGCCTTCGCGGATGTCCTCGGCGTCGCGACGGTGGGCGCGACAACCTCCTTCTTCGCGCTCGGCGGCGATTCCATCATGTCGATCCAGTTGGCCTCGCGACTGAAGTCCGCGGGCATCGGCGTGACGGCTCGAAATATCTTCGAGCGCAAGACAGTTCGCGGACTGGCGCAGGTGGCGCAGGCCGCCGAGCGGGC
Organism: Nocardia sp. CA-107356; assembly: GCF_050946365.1. Lineage (NCBI taxonomy): Bacteria > Bacillati > Actinomycetota > Actinomycetes > Mycobacteriales > Nocardiaceae > Nocardia > Nocardia sp. CA-107356. Next base: position 4,950,996 of record NZ_CP191992.1, read on the forward strand.
GTCGCTCGACGAGCTGCCCGGCGGTGGTGTGGGCGAGATTCCGTTCACGCCGATCGTGTCCTGGTTCGTCGAACGACTCGGGGCACCGGCTCGGTTCGCGCAGTCGATGCTGGTGAGCTTGCCGCGTGACGCGCGCGTCGACGACGTGCTCTCGACCGTGCGGGCGATCGTCGAACACCACGATGTGCTGCGCTCGCGGCTCGATGCCCAACGCTGGGAGGTGCTGCCACCGAGCGCTGCCGATACCGCCGGTTCGGTCTCCGTCCTGACCTTCGGTGCCGACGAGGCTCCGGGAAGTGCCGGTTTCGCCGCGGTGGTGGAGGCGGCCTCCGCCACGGCGTTCGACCGGCTCGACCCGGCGGTGGGCACGATGGTGCACGTCGTGTGCCTGCTGCCCGAAACGGGCGTCGACGCGCAGGCGCGTGCCCTCATCGTGATCCATCACCTGGCCGTCGATGCGGTGTCGTGGCGGATTCTGCTGCCCGACTTCGTGACTGCGTGGCAACAGATCACCGACGGGCGGCCGGTCGAGTTGGCCGCGCCGGGCACCTCTATGCGTCGGTGGTCGACTGCGTCGATCGCCGCCGCGGCAGCGCGTGCGCGCGAATTCGAGCTGTGGCATCGGATCTGTTCGGCACCCGATCCGTTGCTCGGACGTGCGGATTTGGATCCCGCGCTGGACACCCAGTCGACCGTGCGTCAGCTGACCGTATCGCTCCCGGCCGAAGTGACCTCGGCGTTGCTCGACAAGGTGCCCGAGGCCGTGCGCGGCAGCATCGACGATGCGCTGCTGGCCGCTCTCACCGTGGCCCTGACTCGCTGGCGGCGACGTCGCGGCATTGCGTATGCGGGCATGAATGTCCTGTTGGAAGGGCACGGTCGCGAGGAGCAGATCGCCGAGGGCGCGGACGTTTCCCGAACCGTTGGCTGGTTCACTACTCGCTATCCGGCGGCGCTCGACCTGAGTGATGTCGATCTCACTGATGTGCGCGCGGCGGTGAAATCCGTCAAAGACCAGCTGCGCGACATCCCGGACAAGGGAATCGGTTACGGCCTGCTGCGCTATCTGAATACCGAGACGGCCGAGCGACTCGCTGTCCTGCCGGAGCCGCAGATCAGTTTCAACAATCTCGGGCGAATCGGTGTCGATCTCACGGCATTGTCGGACCTGCCGTGGGTTCCGACCGACGAACCTTTCGACCGACGGGCCGCATTCGATCCGGATATGCCGGCGGCGGCGGTCCTCACGATCGACGTGAACATCGTCGACGCGGCGGCCGGACCTCAGCTGTCGGCGTACGTCGGCTACGCCTCGCGGTTGCTCGACCACGACGATGTGGCCGAACTCGTCGAGGAATGGGTCGATGTCCTGACCGCCATCACGGCCGTCGCGGACCAGGACTGGGGACTGACTCGGGCAGACGTTCCGCTCGTCGACGTCACCCAGCGCGATCTGGCGGAGTTCGCCGAGCGGTACGGACAATTGAGCGAGGTGTGGCCGGTGGCACCGCTGCAGGCGGGGCTGCTGTTCCATGCTGAGGTCGCCGCGGGCCACCTCGACGTCTACATCGCGCAATCGGTGCTCACGCTGTCGGGCGCGGTCGACGAGCATCGGCTCGAGCGCGCCGCGCGGGCCCTGCTCGCACGCCATCACAACCTACGGGCCGCCTTTGTCCGAACCGCCGAAGGCGTTCCGGTACAGGTGATTCCGGCTGATACCGACCTCCCGTGGCGCAGTATCACGCTGTCCGAGCGCGCACCGGACCTGGACGAGGTGATCGACGCCGAGCGTACGGCCGGGTTCGATCCGGCTGATCCGCCGCTGCTGCGGTTCGTGATCGTTACGGTGGGACCGCAAGACTTCCGGCTGATATTGACCGCCCATCACCTTCTGCTCGACGGCTGGTCGCTGCCGCTGCTGTGGCGTGAACTGATCGGCTTGTACGCGGTGGACGCACAGCCGCAGCTGTTGCCCGATGCGGTGCCCTACCGCGATTACCTGGAATGGCTGGACCGGCGCGACCGCACCAGAAGCGTCGAGGTGTGGCGGGACGCGCTGCGCGGTGTCGCCGAGCCCACGCTGGTGGCCGATCGGCATACCGATACGACCGCGACCATCCCGATCGATCTGCCGGTCGTTCTCGATAGCGACACGACGGCCGAGTTGGTGGAATTCGCCCGGACACACGCGGTGACGATGGCGACTATCGTCCAGTTCGCCTGGGCGGTGGTATTGAGCAACCTGCTCGGCGCCGACCGCGTGGTGTTCGGCAGCACGGTGTCCGGCCGTCCCGCCGACGTGTCCGGGGTCGAGTCGATGATCGGTCTGTTCATCAATACGATTCCGGTAGTCGTCGAGGTGCGCGGGGACCGGACCATCGAGGACGCGCTGACTCGATTGCAGGCCGACAACACCCGTCTGCTCGACCACCATTACCTCGAACTACCGCAGATCTTGGCGGCTGTGGACGGCGTGTCCCTGTTCGACACGCTGGTTGTGTTCGAGTCCTACCCGGTCGACAGCAGCGGATTGGGCGACGCCGACATCGATGGCATGCGGGTGGTCTCGGCGCAGGGGCGCGACGCCGCGCACTACCCGATCACCGTGCAGGCGCACCATACCGACCAACTGCACGTCCGCCTGCGCTACCAACAGGACCGCATCGACGACGAGACGGCGTCCGGTCTCGCTGCCCGGCTCGACATCGTGCTGCGCGCGATCACGGCTGATTCGCACGCGCGGCTCGATTCGGTCGATCTGCTGTCCACAGCCGATCGGCGTGAATTGGTGCCCGCCACGGGTGGCAGTGCCGCGTCGCCGCAGCTGCTTGCGGAGTTGCTTGCCGCGGGCTCCGGCGTGAATCCAGTTGGGGCAGCACTGCTTTCGGGTCGGGGCACGATGTCATACGTCGAGTTGGATGCCCGGTCGAACCAGTTGGCGCGGCAGTTGATCGAGTGCGGTGTCGGCCCCGGCGATCAAGTCGCGCTGGCGATCGCGCGGTCGGCGGAGTTCGTGCTCGGCCTGTGGGCGACGGCCAAGACGGGTGCGGCATTCCTGCCGATCGATCCGCGCAATCCGGCCGAGCGCGTGGCACACATGCTCGCGGACTCCGGTGTGCGGGTCGCGCTCACCGTCGAGGCATCGCGGGATCTGCTTCGCGACGTGGTGTGCCCGTTGGTCCTCGACGATCCGGACACCGAGTCCGCCATCGCGGCGAAATCCGCGGCCGCCGTCACCGACGCCGATCGCCTACGGACGCCACAGATCCGGGATGCGGCGTACGTGACCTACACCTCGGGGTCGACCGGAATCCCGAAGGGCGTCGTGGTTACCCACGAGGGGCTGGCGAATTTCTCCGCAGTGGTGCGTGACCGTTTCGGCGTGGACACCGGTTCGCGCGTGCTGCACGTGGGCAGTCCCGGTTTCGATGTGATCGTCCTCGAAGTACTGCTGGCCCATACGAACGGCGCGTTGCTGGTGGTGGCGGCACCGGACGCGTTCGCCGGCGACGAGCTGGCGGAATTGATTCGGGCGCAACGGGTATCGCATGCGTTCCTCACCCCGAGCGTGCTGGCCACCATGTCACCGGCCGGTATGGATTCGCTGCGAGTGCTGATGGCCGGCGGCGAGGCGGTGACCCCGGAGGTGGTCTCGCTGTGGGCGCCGGGCAGGCGGCTACTGAACGGGTACGGACCGACCGAGGCCACGATTCTGGCCGGGATCAGCGGTTCGCTGCTCCCGGACAATGTGGTGACGATCGGCGGACCGATCCGCGGCGTCGAGGCCGTCGTGCTCGATCCGTGGTTGCGGCCGGTGCCGGTCGGCGTAGTGGGGGAGTTGTGTCTCGCGGGCGTCCAGCTGGCGCGCGGGTATCTGGACCGGCCTGCGGCCACCGCGGGTACCTTCGTGGCGAATCCGTTCGGCGCGGCAGGGTCGCGCATGTACCGCACCGGTGATCTGGCCCGCTGGACCTCGGACCATGCCGTGGAGTACCTCGGCCGCCGCGATTTCCAGGTCAAGATCCGCGGTCAACGCATCGAACTCGGCGAGATCGAAGCCGTGCTGTCCGGGCATCCCGGGGTCGACCAGGCGGTGGTCGTGTTGCGCACAGACGAGCGCGGCACCGACCAGCTCGTCGGCTATCTGGTCGGCGACGGACGCATCGATCCGAGTGGCGTCAAGGCTGCTGCGCGACGTCATCTGCCCGCGCACATGGTGCCGCACGTGCTGATGCCGCTCGCCGAGCTCCCGCTGACCGCGACCGGCAAGCTGGATCGGGCGGCACTACCCATGCCGGAATGCCCGGTCGAGCGGGAATGGGTCGCCCCGAGCAGCGACACCGAACAGCGCATCGCGGACGTTTTCGGCGACGTCTTGGGTGTCAGCGCCGTGGGCGCAGCGGACAGCTTCTTCGAGCTCGGCGGCAATTCGCTGTCGGCGACGCGCGTGGTCGCGCGATTGCGCACGGAACTCGGTGTGAGCGTCGGTATTCGGGACCTGTTCGACGCACCGACAGTCGCCGAACTGGCCGCGCATCTCACGACCGCCGACCGGAACGTCGCCGTGCCGCTGGCACCGCGCACCCGCCCAGCTCTAGTACCGCTGTCCCCGGCGCAGCAGCGGATGTGGTTCCTCAATCAATTCGACACCTCGGTCGGTGCGTACAACATCCCGTTGGTGATCCGGCTGCGGGGCGAGCTCGATATCGATGCGCTGGAGCAGGCGTGCGCGCTGGTCATCGACCGACACGAGTCGCTGCGAACGAAGTTCCCGATGATCAACGGGACGCCCTGTCAGGTCATGGTCGGCGTCGACGAGGTCGCACCGGCGCTGCCGCCGATCCGGGTCGACGAACACGATGTGCTGGAGCGGGCGGCGGCGGTGGTCTCCGCGGGCTTCGATGTGACTCGAACACCTCCGGTGCGAGCCGAATTGTTCGCCGTCGGCGACCGTGATCACGTGCTGGCGATCTGCGTGCATCACATCTGCGCCGACGGACAGTCGATGATGCCGCTCGCTCGGGACGTGGCGGTGGCCTACGAGGCGAGTAGGCAAGGGACACAACCGAACTGGCTGCCCCTGCCGATCCAGTACGCCGACTATGCGCTGTGGCAGCGCGAGGTGCTCGGTGACGGACGCGATCCGGACTCGCTCGTCTCCCGGCAGCTGCGATTCTGGACCGACAGCCTCACCGGGCTGCCCGAATTGCTCGAGCTGCCGACCGACCTGCCCCGGCCGCCGGTGGCGTCCATGCGCGGCCGCGCGATCGATTTCGAGCTGTCCGCCGAGTTGCATGCCCGCATCGAGGCCCTCGCCCGCGAGGCCAACGCGACGGTGTTCATGGTCCTGCACGCCGCCTTGACCGTGCTGCTGTCCAGGCTGGCCGACGTCGACGATGTCGCGATCGGCACCCCGGTCGCCGGCCGCGGCGACCGCGAACTCGACGATCTGATCGGCATGTTCGTCAACACACTGGTGTTGCGGTCGCGGGTGTCGTCGCGGCAGTCGTTCGCCGACCTGCTCGCTGCCACCCGCGAGACGGATCTCGCCGCGTTCGCCCATGCCGATGTGCCCTTCGAGGAGGTCGTGGAGGCGCTGAATCCGCGGCGCTCGACCGCGCACATGCCGCTCTATCAGGTGACACTCGACGTCCAGGATCTCAGCGCAGCCGCATTGGAGCTGGCGGAGCTCACCGTCGAACCGATCGAGAACGGCTTCGACGAGGCCCGCGCGGATCTGAACGTCAAGCTCGTCGCACGGTTCGGTGCAGGGGGCCGTCCGGGCGGAATGGTCGGACGACTGACCTTCGCCACCGATCTGTACGTCGAGCCGACGATGACTCGGTTCGCGCAGTCGTATACCCGGATCCTGGAGCAGCTGGCTGTGAATCCGGCTGTCGCCGTGGGCGATATCGACATCGTGGATCCCGACCAGCGGCGCGAGGTGCTGGCTGCTGCCGGAGTCGACGGTGTCGCGGTCGAGGATGTGACCCTGGCCGAGCTGTTCACCTCCCGCGTCTCGGCGCAGCCTGATGCGGTCGCGGTGACCGATGGTGTGTCGCAGCTGACCTATGCGGAACTGGATCAGCGCGCCACCCAGCTCGCCGTGCAACTCACCGAGCTCGGTGTGGGGCCGGAAACCCTGGTGGCAGTGGCGTTGTCGCGTTCGGTCGACCTGATCGTGGGCCTGCTCGCGGTCGTGCGCGCAGGGGCGGGATATTTGCCGCTGGACATGGCGAACCCGCCGCAGCGATTGCGCTTCATCCTCGACGACGCGTGTCCCGCCGCGGTGCTGACCTCTGCCGAGATGGCGACGGAAGTAGTGGGATACGCGGCACCGATGCTACTGATCGAAGAGGCCGGGGCCGTGGTCGCGGACTGTTCCGGCCCGATGCCCGCGCGACCGGACAACCTCGCCTATGTGATCTACACCTCCGGGTCGACCGGCACCCCGAAGGGGGTGGCCGTCAGCCATCGCGAAGCCGTCACATTGTTGACCCACGCCGCCGAACGATTCGACTTCCACCCCGACGACGTGTGGACGATGTTCCATTCGTACGCTTTCGATTTCGCGGTGTGGGAAATGTGGGGCGCCCTACTGACCGGAGGCAGGCTGGTCGTCGTCGACTACGACAAGTCCCGGTCGCCGGAGGCGGTGGTGGAACTGGTGGCGCGCGAGCGCGTCACGATGTTGAGCCAAACCCCTTCGGCGTTCTACGGGTTCGTCGACGCGGAGCGCCGATATCGCGAATCCGGTTGTGGCCACGGCGATCTCGTGCTCCGGTATGTTGTCTTCGGCGGCGAGGCGTTGGATGCGGCGCGGTTGACCGGTTGGTTCGCCGCGCACGAGCCCGGATCGCCGCAATTGGTCAACATGTACGGGATCACCGAGACGACCGTGCATGTGACCTTCGCCGAGGTCGATGGCCCGAGCGCGGCCAGGATCGGATCACCGCTGCCGGGGTTGCGGGTGTATGTGCTCGACGTCCGGCTGCAGCCGGTACCGGTCGGGGTCCGCGGCGAGATCTATGTCGCCGGCGGGCAACTCGCGCGCGGTTACCTGCGAGCTCCGGCGTTGACAGCGAGCCGCTTCGTGGCCAACCCGTTCGATCCGAACGGCGGCCGGTTGTATCGGACGGGCGATGTCGGCTGCTGGCGTGAGACCAGCAGCGGGCTGGAGTTGACCTACGCCGGCCGCGGTGACGCACAAGTTCAGTTGCGCGGGTACCGGATCGAGCTGGGCGAAGTGGAGTCGGCGCTGCTCCGGCATCCGTCGGTGTCGCGCGCCGCCGTGGCGGTGCACCGCCACGAGCGCGACGTCGATCAGCTGATCGGTTACGTCGTCGGCAGCGACGGGCAGCGGATCGATCCGGGCCAGATCCGCGCGGCCGCCGCTGAGGTGCTGACGAGCTACATGGTGCCCTCGGTGGTCATGGTCCTGCCCGATCTGCCGTTGACCATCAACGGAAAGCTCGATCGAAAAGCATTGCCCGCTCCCGATTTCGACGGAGCGGTACGGTTCGTCGCACCGCGGACTCATACCGAGAAAGTGATCACCGATGTGTACGCGCAGGTCTTGCGAGCCCCGCGGGTCGGGGTGACCGACGGATTCTTCGACCTGGGGGGCAATTCACTGCTGGCCACCATGGCGGTAACAGAGTTGCGGACTCGTGGTGTGACGATCGAATTGCCCTGGATGTTCGACGATGCGACTTCGGAGGCGTTGGCGCGCAGGGCCGACGACTCGGAGGGCGACTCCGGCCTGAAGGTGCTGCTGGCGTTGCGCGCGAACGGATCCGAGCCGGCGGTCTTCGCCGTACACCCGGCGGGCGGTCTGGCGTGGTTCTACGGCGGCATCATCGAACATCTGCATCCGGATCGGCCGGTGTACGGGTTGCAGGATCCACACGTCGTGTCCGGCGAACCACGTGCGGAGTCCGTCGACGAACTGGCCGCACGCTATGTTGCCGAAATTCGCCGAGTGCAGCCTACGGGTCCGTATCACCTGCTCGGCTGGTCGTTGGGCGGCCAGATCGCGCACGCTATGGCGGTACAGCTGCAGCGCGACGGCGATCGGGTCGGCGTCGTGGCCATGCTGGACAGTGCGGCGGGGGCATCATCGCAACCGGCCACATCCCTTGCAGGCCAGGCCGCACCGGGACAGCTGATGGCCGATCTGCTCGGCGGCTGGCGAGAGCTGTTCGACCTCGGCGACGAGCTGCAGGCCACCACCCACGAGCAAGCGTGGAACGTCATCCGGGACCAGGTGATCGCAACCGGACTGTTCACCGCCGAACAGACAGATCGGGTGATGGAGAGCTTCCGAACCGCGAGCGATATCTCCGCCGGCTATCGGCCGAACGTCTTCGAGGGCGACCTGGTCTTCTTCACCGCCGGAAAAGACCACCCAGACCACGACGCTATCGCGCACACGTGGCGGCCCTCTGTCAGCGGCGACATACACAACGTCGTCGTCGACGCCCGCCACCTCGAATTGAGCCATCCACATGCGCTCGCCATCGTCGGCCCCGTCCTCGAAAGGCTCATGGAACAATGGTGACCACTTTGCAGCACCTGCGTCTCGACGACGGCAGAACGGTGACCTGCACGAGCCCGGCCGAGGCCCGGATGCTGTGGGGCGAGACGACCGCGACGAACGGGTTCTACCGGCGTGCCGCCGCACGCCTTCGCCCTGGCGATGTTGCCCTCGACATCGGCGCCAACATCGGACTCAGCGCGATGATGTTCGCCGACACCTGCCCTGGAATTAAGGTCATCGCGGTCGAGCCCGTGCCGATGACCTTTCGTTGCCTGGACCGCAATATCGCCGCGCATGTTCCGGACGGGATATCCCTCCAGGTCGCGGTCGGCGCCACGCCGGGCACACGGCCGTTCACCTGGTATCCGCGCGCATCGGCGAACTCCGGATTCTTCGCCGATCGCGAGGCCGATGACGAAGCCACCAAGATCTATTTGCACAACAGCGGCTTGGACGACGCGGCCATCGCGCTCATCACTCCCGGCCTGCATGACGGCGTACGGCTGGAGGTCGGGGTAGCCACTGTTTCGGCGATACTGGACGAACACTGCCGCGACAGCGAGATCGGGTTGCTCAAGGTCGATGTCGAGCGGGGCGAATTGGATGTCCTGCATGGCATTACCGACGCGGACTGGCGTCGTATCCACACTGTCGTCGCCGAAGTCCATGATCGCGACGGCCGCCTGCGAGAAGTCTGCGAGCTGCTCGGTCGGCAGGGCATGTCCGCGCAGACTCAGCAGGACCCGCTTTTGATCGGAACCGAAATACACGAGGTATTTGCCGCGCGGTAGTTGTCACCGGTCTCGCGGTCGAGTGGGCGCGGGCTGCTCGGATTGCTGTGAAATCAGGCGATCTCGTCGAGTTTTGCGATCTCTTCGGATGGTTGCGGCAAATTTGCTGCGACGTGGTGTGGTTTCAGTGAAGATGAGACCGTTCACCTCGAGTTCTTCCTGTACGAATCCGCATCCACTTTCTTTGGAAGGGAGTTCGGCTATGGCAACTCAGGAAGTAGCTACTGATAGGCGGTCGGCGAACGGGAGCCGTCCTGATGAGGGGATCGACATGGCGGGGAGGGAAGCGGATATGAGCCTGGCCCAATTCCAAGCTCAGTGCAATGAGGCGCGCATGGATGCGCAGAACGCCCGCCAGTCCGCGAACCAGGCCGCTTCCCTGGCGCGTCAGTCGCAGGCGCAGGCGCGGCAGGTGAGTCATCAGGCGCAAATGGCGCAGCAGAATGTGAGCCTGGCGGTTCAGCTGGCGCAGCAGGCTCGTCAGCAGGCGCAGCAGGCCGCAAATCAGGCGCAGCAGGCCCATAGTGAGGCGGATCGGGCGCAGAGTCAGGCGCAGCAGGCTCAGGGGGAGGCCAATCAGTGTCAGCAGCGGGCGTCCGCGGCGCAGGATCAGGCCGAACAGTCCAGCCAGTTGGCACAGCAGTCCGAAGATCAGGCGGCACGGGCGCAGGACCGGGCCAATGAGGCGGAGATGCAGTTGAATCGAATCCGGCAGCAGACCGGGTTCATGCACACGTTCAGCCGCTGACAGCGATGCCGGGACACCGGTCACACCAGGCAACTGGTGGGGCCGGTGTCCCGGCTCGGTACGGCCGTGCTGAGCGATCTCGACCCGCCCCGGAGCCGGGGACCGAGGTCGATGTGAAGGTGATCGTGAAGCCTTACCGGGCGAACTCTTCGAGCGCCCGGCTCCCTACCGGCTGATCCGGCGCGTAACCGCGGTAGTCAGGTCGACGGAAAGCAGTTGGCGAAACAAGACAGTCTGCGACTCTAGGTCAATCGGCCTTACCGGCAACTCGGCGTGCTAACAAAGCAGATGACCTCACCAGCCGTGATACCGATACTCACATCATGCAGATATTTCCGACGAATCTCGACCGGCTCGATCAGCCCGTGCAGCTATCAGACGACTCTGGCACCACCTGGTTGCTCCGGAAGAAACGGATCGATCTCCGCGTCGCCCATCGGCTGATCAAGGACAGCGCCGCAACCATCGTGCTGGGCGAGTGCGGCGGCACTCGTCCCCGACTCGTCCCCGACAGCGAGCGCTCGACGCTATGGGACAAGATCAAAATCGGCTACAAGGGGCCCGGCGGAGACTGGGCGACAGGACGTTACCTCGCTCACGAATTCCGCACCGACACAGACCGTCGCATGCTCTTCATCGAAGATCACTGCTGACGGGAGCAGGGGACAGACATAGCTGCGCTCGGCGTCCTCGAGCGCTTGCCCGGCGGGGATGCCATGCCAACGCGCCAGCAGGTGCGGCAGCACGTCGCGGTGGCATGTTGAGCGACGAAGACGGGATGGCCAGGTAGGGCGTCCACCTCCAGCTCGCCACCGAAGACCTCCCGGTAGAACTCCAGCGCCTGCCGCGCGTTGCCGTTGAATGTGATGCAAGGGTTGACCTGAGTCCCCACTCGAACTCTCCTTCGTCAGTGACCGATCGACGTGTTCGCTGACTCTCAACAAATCACGACACCTTCTGTCGTGATTGCCGGTAGATTTTCGCGAATGCGCGCCGACCGGCTGGTCTCCCTGGTGCTGCTGTTGCGGCAGCGTGGACGTCTGTCGGCCAGTGTGATTGCCCGGGAGCTGGAGGTATCCACTCGCACGGTCCTGCGCGACATCGAGGCGCTGTCCGGGGCTGGTGTCCCGGTCTACGCTGAGCGCGGCAAACACGGAGGGTTCGCTCTGCTGCCCGGATTCCGGACCGAGCTCACTGGCCTGACCGACGATGAAGCACTCGCACTGCTGGTCGCCGGATCGCGGCGCGGTGCGCAGGCATTCGGCCTCGGGTCAGGGCTCGCTTCGGCGATGCTCAAGGTGATAGACGCGCTGCCCGAAAGCTACCGGGACACCGCGGCCGCCGTGACCGAGCGGTTGCTCATCGAACCCGAGGCCGACCTGCTCTCGCGCCGCCTGGTGATCGAGGAGATGCCCGACAAGTCAATAATTGAGGTCCGGCGCGCCGTGCTGGCCGGACACAAGTTGCGCATCCGCTATGCCGCGGTGGACCGAGCACCGAAATGGCGCATGGTCGACCCGATCGGCCTGGTCACCGTGCGCGATACGGGTTACCTCCTGGCCACCGATGGTGGCGCCGATCGCACCTATCGACTCTCCCGGATCTTGGCCGCCGAAGAACTCGAAGTGCCCGCGCAGCGACCCGACCGGGTCGATCTGGACCAGGTCTGGCAGGAACGCAGCTTCCAGTTCCGCAACGGGGACGACCAGGTCAGCGTGCTGGCACGAATTGACCCGGCGCGGCGCGAGGACCTGGTGGGCACCGTGCTGGCCATCCATTCCGAAGAGACGGACCCAGACGGCTGGCTGCGGGTGGAGGTGGCCTTTCAAGACTCCAGACACGCAGAATGGGCGCTCTGGCAGCTCGCAACCAGCGCGGAAGTCCTGGCCCCGCAATGGTTACGCACATCTCTTCGCAACCGCGCCGCCGCAATCGCCGCCCTCTACACGGTAGAGTCCTGAGACTCTGCCCTTCGGTATCCACCTACCGCCGCAGGCCTCGTTGTACATCTGCCGCCGTCGATAGCGGCCCGGGATCCACGTCAGTCGCAGCACTCTCACCGCCTGAAGGTGCTCAGCGAAGCAGTCATCTTCCGCGTAACCAACGTCCTGACCCGGAACAACTAACGCTGCCGCGCGTGACGTGGTCTCGAACTGCCGATAGCCCCTGAGAACAGAATGAACCGAATTGTCCTGTGCCAGTTGACTTTACGAACGTGCCAGATACCTGGTGCACTGCAGGTCAGGCGATGGATTTCGCAAGTGGCAGTTCGAAACTTGCTGGGCTGGGCCGCACGGTCGGTGGGGTGGTCAGGCGCCGATCGCTCACGCCTGCGGTTGCCGTCGAGCCCGGGCACCCAGCTCGATGCAGCCGGCCCGATCGCGGTCCATGTCTGCGATATCTGTTGTTAATCAACCATTCTCGAACATTCCCAGTCTTCACAAATGCGCATCGATTTCGTGCCATAGTGAGTCGGTGTTCTGGCTCCGCAGTGTCGCCGTCGCTGTGGCCTGTTGTGCCCTGTCGGCCACGGCCTGTCAGAGCCCCGCCGCGCCACCGACCTCGCCGAGCCCTCCCGCCGCCCCGACACAGGACGACAAGCCGGGCTCGGGTGACCAGCGGATCATCATGGAATTCGGCGGCAAGACCCGCTCCTATGTGGTGCACGCGCCGCCGAGCTACGACGGCAGCACCGCCCTGCCGCTCGTGGTCGCCCTGCACTTCTATCCCGGTGACGCGGCGCGGATCGCCACCACCAGCGGCTTGAATGCCAAGGCGGACAAGGAAAACTTCCTCGTCGTCTATCCAGAGGGGCATGCTTCCGGATTCAACGCCTTCCTCTGCTGCGGTTCGGAGGACGATGTCGGCTTCGTCAAGACTGTCCTCGCCCGAATGATCAGCGCCTGGAAAGCCGACCCGAAGCGCGTCTATGCCGCAGGCATCTCGAACGGCGGCGATATGTCCTTCAAGCTCGCGGTGGAACTACCCGGCACCTTCGCCGCCATCGCCGCGGTCAGCGGGGGTTTCATCGGCTCCGCCGCGGCGCAGCCGTCCTACAAGCCGACGACACCGGTATCGGTGATCACCTTCCTCGGCGGCAAGGACCGCTACTTCGGTCGATTCGACACCGGGATCACACAGTGGCAGGAGCGCCTCGCCTGCGCTCCCGGGGTTGCGCGGGACGACCTTGCCAATGGCATCACCGTCGCGACGGCCACCTGCGCCGACGGCAGCACGGTCGAGATCTACCGACTTCCCGAGATGGGGCACTCGTGGCCGGGTGCCGCGCAGGGCGAACTCTCCGATGCGTGGGCCGGGGTGAACGCGACCGACCTCGCGTGGGACTTCTTCGAAGCCCACGCAATCCAGGGTCGATGAGGCTTCAAACCTGCACGACCTGCTCCCCGGGGCGATGGGGGACTAGGGGTGGTCCGGCGGTACGGAATGTCGTGCGAGCCCGACCGTCGACCATGAGTGTGTCCGCATCACCGACGGCGACCACGGCTTGCGCGGATACAGAGGGAAAGTGCTCGTAGTGGCCGAACATCCGCACCGGTATATCCCAGGTCGCAGCTTCTCGACCCGTGTCGCCAGGGCGAAGGGCGGGAAGCGGATGGCTGGCGAGATCGACCGGCGACTACCTCGACTGCCGCGCACAGCACGCGGAGCAGGCCGCCCGTCCGGAGTAAGACGGGGCGCACTCGATAGCCCGAAATCCCCTGTCCGCGAACAGATCGAAAGACACACCTACTGCCGGTAGCCCGGATGTGCGTCGACCCCTGGAACTGTAGGCCGGAGGGGCCTTTTGCGTATTGTTGGCCGAGTCAGCTGTATGCGCCTATGGCAAACTACGTACCCTCGGTTGTCCGACCCAATCGACGCAGACGTTCCCGCGGGGGGATAGCGGAATGGGATGCGAGACGGGTCGCCGATAGGGAATTCGGTGACCTGCCCGTTCGTGTCACGTGTGGGCGCCGCCGCGAAGCCAATCGGACCAGGGCATGCTCCAATCACCGTTCTGCCAGATGTCGAGGGGGTCGCCGCCGGTGTTGCGGACCTCGACGACGTCGCCGGGGATGACGAAGTCGTAGAACCATGCGGCATCGTTGGGGGAGATGTTCAGGCAGCCGTGGGAGACGTTGGTATTGCCTTGGGCCCACATAGTTCCGGCCAGTTCGTGCACGAAGATTCCGTCGTGGCTGATGCGGACCGCGTGGTTGATGCTCGTGCGGTAGCCGAGCCCGGAGTTGGTGGGCAGGCCGTAGCTGGCGGAGTCCATGATCACCGGGTCGTTTCGGTCCAGCACGGTGTAGATGCCGGGGCGGGTCCAGAACGACAGGGTTCTGCCACCGACGACCGCGGTGCCGCCCTTGCCCATCGATGTGGGCATGGTGCGGACCAGGTTCCCGTTGTCGAAGACCTCGATCTGTTTGGTGTCGTCGTCGGCGATCGCGACGTGCGCGGGGCCGATGATCACCGACACCCGTTGGTCGCGCACGCCGTAGCGGCCCGCGCCGAGCGCGCGGCCGAAGAGTTCGGCCGCGATCGTGATCCTGGTTCCCGGTGCGTGATAGTGCTCCGGCCGCCAGTGTGCGTTCTGATCGTCGAGCCAGTACCAGGCGCCGGTGACGGCGGGCTGGGTGGTGACCTTCAGATGACGTTCCGCGGTCACCTGATCGACGGGTTCGTCGAAATGGGCTACGAGCACGAAACCCACTCCGTAGGTGTCGTTTTCGGCCAACTCGACGAGATTGGCGGAGCACAGGGAGACGTCGATGAGCTGTTGCGGCCGTACCGTGGTGCAGGTTGTCGTGGTGGTGACGTCGCCGGTTTCGCCGTGTGCCACGGCTTTCGCGGTGTAGGTGTGTCCGTAGCCGAGTGGTTCGGCGCTGGTCCAGGTTCGATGATCGGGTGCCGGTGCGCCCGGCAGCGGTCTGCCCGTCTCGTCGATCCATTCGACCGACTGCAGCGTCCCGTCGGTGACGGTGACCGTGCCGGGGCTGCGCGCATCGACGTCGTGGGTGCCGGGTGGGGGATCGAATCGGATCATGGCGGGTTTGGGGTGTGCGGGCTCTCTCAGCCCGCATCCGGCCAGGGCGAGGCCACCCGCACTGGCGAAGCCGATCAGTAGCCGACGACGTCCCAATGCCACCGGGTATCTCCCTTCGCTGGGTGCAGGGCCGACCTCTGTCCGCCAGCATGCGGCAGCTACGCGCTGGCCGAGACACCAACGAGCAGTATCTCCACCGATCCGTCGCACAACCGACACCGTTCCGCGATCGATCCGGTTCTCGTCGAAGACGGTCATGGGTGATCTGCGAGACCCGGACGGCCACACGATCAGCCGGGACCGAGGGCGAGACGGACTCGGTCGGTGCCCCGATAGCGGGCTCGGCCATGTGGGCTGTGCTGAATTACTCCGGCGGTGTCGTGTCGCCGTCCGTAGAGATCTACGGTGGAGATATGACCGCCTTGGAGTATCGGCATGTGCTGGTCGCGCGGGACGGCGACACGGTGCGCATCACCATGAACCGGCCGGAGCGGCGCAATGCGCTGTCGGGCGAGCATCTGGCCGAACTGCTCGCCGCGTTTCGGGCCGCCAGCGAGACCGACGCCACCGGGATAGTGCTCGGGGCGCACGGTCCGGTGTTCTCCGCGGGACACGATTTCGCCGACGTGGCCGCGCGCGACCTGCACGGCGTGCGGGAACTGCTCACACTGTGCACCGAGCTCATGTCGACCATCGAGTCGGTGCCGCAGGTGGTGATCGCCCGGGTGCACGGTCTGGCCACGGCTGCCGGCTGCCAGCTGGTGGCCTCATGCGACCTGGCCGTCGCCGCCGAATCGGCCGGTTTCGCGCTCCCCGGCGGCAAGGGTGGCTGGTTCTGCCACACCCCCGCGGTGCCGGTGGCCCGCGCCGTCGGCCGTAAACGCCTGATGGAACTGGCTCTCACCGGCGACCCGATCGATGCCCGCACCGCCGAACAGTGGGGCCTGATCAACCGAGCGGTGCCAGACGCCGAGCTGGACACCGCCGTGGGCGAGTTGCTCGGCCGCGCTACCCGAGGCAGCCGGGCCAGCAAGGCACTCGGCAAACGCACTATCTACGGCCAACTCGACCGCCCTGAAGCAGATGCCTATGCCCTCGCCCTGGAAGTCATGGCCGCCGCCGCTCAACTTCCCGCCGCCCGCGAAGGGATGGCTGCCTTCCTGGCGAAGCGCCCGCCCGTCTGGCGCGATTAGCGCTGCCAGGAGAGCACAGCCCCGGCGGCGACACTGCCCCGATCAGTGACATCCATGGTTGTCGGCAGCGCCGCACGGGGTGAGACCGAAACGTTCGGCGAATTCCGACATCTGGTCGTGCTGCTGTGCGGGGTCGGCATGGGGGAAGCCGACCACGACTCGGTGCACGCCGTGGTCGGCGAGTTGCAAGATGCCTTCGGCGGGCATGTCGGCCGATCCCCAGCGGGTGTACTCGACTGCGTCAGGGTCGCGGCCCGCGTCGATGGCGGCCTTCCGGGCCAGCTCGATCTGCTGGTCGCGCTCATGCTCGGTCAGCATGCCGCCGGCGAAGTAGCCGCTACCACGTCGTCCGGCACGCTGCGCCGCGGCCGCGCTGGAACCGCCGACATGAATCGGCAGCTCGGTCACTTGGTGGGGTTTGGGATAGCTGCACAGGTTGTCGAAGGCGAAGAACTCGCCGCGGTGGCTGACGCCCTCCGGGCCGCCCGACCACAGCAGGCGCAGCACATCGATCGCCTCGTCCGCGCGCCGACCACGGCTGCGGAAATCCACTCCCATGGCTTGTGCTTCGCCGGGCAGGGCGCCGAGTCCGACGGTGAGCAGCCGCATCCGCCCTTGGGACAGCACGTCGATGGTGGCCAGACGCTTGGCCAGCACCACCGGATGCCGGTATGGCAGCAACAGCACACCGGTGCCGAGCAGAATCCGCTGCGTGGCCGCGGCAACGAAGCTCAGGCAATCGAGCGGATCGAAATATGGCAACGTCGGGGGCAGCTCGCCGGCGCCGTAGTTGGCGCCGGGATACAGCGCGATGTGGTCTTGGACGTACAGTGCCTCGAACCCACACGACTCGGCGTGCTGGGCGAACGCTACGAGCCGGTCGGGATCAGTGCCGTTGAATGCCGTGCTGTAACTGATCGCAAACTGCATGCTGGAATTCCTTCGTGGTGGGCGGGGCGCCGCTAGGACGCAACGATGGTCGTGGTGCGGGCTCGACGGGAGCGAGAATTAACGGGTGAATTCGCACTTGGGCGGCGGGCCGGTCACGGTCAACCGCTGTGCCTGCACCAACCCGTGCTGCTCGTAGTACCGCAACGCGCGCGCACTCGTACCCGCACGATCGGCCAGTTCCCCGATCAGCATGTAACCTCCTCGCGAGACTGCGACGAACGCTAAACCTTGCCGTCGACGTCAATGCAAGATCGCAGACCAAATCGCCTCTACCTGAGCTGCGTCCCCTGTTGCCGGACAACAGAGAATTCGAAGGATCCAAGTCCCCTCGTCGGCAGTTGTGGATGCTCGCTCGATCAGCGGCTGGACGGTGCGGGCCTCGGCGGGGTTCCTCGGTACGTACGGCGGCATCTCGCAAGCCCGCGAGACGGTCCACAGCAGCCGAACGCTGTTCGGCCTCGGTGCTCTGGTAGCTGCGCTGCGCGAGCCGTCCGGACCCGATCACCCGCGCCCCACGAATCAGCGACTCGGCCGAGAGACCGCGTCGGAGTCTGTTCTCGTCGTGGCGGGGGGCTTGCCGAGGGTATTTACTGAGAGGAACGGCCGAGTTGTCCGAGGCCCGCCGAATGGCCGTTCGAGGTATGTATGCCGGTATGGCGACTACGCGAGTTCCGTGACGATGATCTGGATCAGGGGATCCAGATCTGGGAGCAGAGCCGTGTGCCTGCTGCGGACGAGCCGGTGTTCGCGCTGGCGGAGGTGATGGCGACCGCGCGCGCGGGGCAGTCGGCGGTGGTGGCCGAGGTCGGCGAAGAGATGGTCGGGATGGCGGTCGCCCAGATCCATGGCGAGCGGGCCTGGGTCCTGCTGGTGGCGCTGGCGGCGCGGTGGCGGCGGCGTGGTATCGGCAGTGCACTGCTTGCCGAACTGGAGCGGCGGCTGCGGTCGAACGGCGTGCGGCGGATCTGCACGCTCGTCCCCGAGGGGGCCACCGGATCGGCGGCGTTCGAGAATTCCGGGTACTTGCGCCGGGCGGGCCTCGTCTACTACGAGCTGCTGGAACCATTGGCGCCCGCGCAGTCCTCCCTGCTGGCCGAACTGGGCGGGCGGTTGCTTCCATCGGGACTGTGGCAGTCGATGGCCGGGATGGGCCGAGAGAAGGAGATCATCGAACGCCGGATCGTGTTGCCTTTGGCGAATCCCGATGTGGCCGAACGCTATCGGGTTTTGCCGCCCAAGAGCGTCATCCTGTTCGGGCCACCGGGGACCGGCAAAACCAGCTTCGCGAAAGCGGTCGCGTCCCGACTCGGTTGGCCGTTCGTCGAATTGTTTCCCTCCCGGTTGGCCGATGCGGCGACGGGTGGACTCGCGGCCTCGCTGCGCGAGGTATTCGCCGAGCTGGCCGAACTCGACGAGCTGCTGCTGTTCATCGATGAGGTGGAGGAGATCGCAGGCACGCGTTCGGGTACGGCGACAAGCCCTGCACACGGAGTCACCAACGAGCTGCTCAAGCTGATACCGACGTTCCGGGAAAACTACAGCCGCCTGCTGATCTGTGCGACGAATTCGGTCCGCTCATTGGACTCGGCATTTCTGCGACCCGGTCGATTCGACTATGTGATTCCGGTCGGCCCGCCGGACGCACCGGCACGGAACGCGATCTGGCGGCGATATCTCGGCCCCGCTGCCGAAAGCATCGACCTCGACCGTTTGGTGTGCGCCACAGCGCAATTCACCCCCGCCGACATCGAATATGCAGCCCGTGCAGGCGCGCAGTCCGCGTTCGAACGCGCAATGCGCGACGACACAGACGAACCCGCGACCACCGAGGACTACCTGACCGCGGTCGCCGATACCCGCCCGACCCTGACACCGGAAATCCTGAGCGCGTTCGAGCAGGATCAGCAGGATTACACCCGACTGTGAGAGAGCCGTCGGCCATGTCGGTCGGCCACGGGCTCGGCTGAGCCGCGTAGGCGTTCGGACCGTGTCACGCGGATCGTCACGGGCTCAGTGCATTCGGGGGCCCCCTCCTGCAGTCAGTGCTGCGCTGGCCGCCGGCGCGCAGTCGGTCGTAGGGGGTTCGGTGATGCCGACAGCACGTCGGAACAGTTGCTGCGTGGCACGTATCTCCGCGGCTGATAATTCGCCACCGCCCCGGAACGCCGGATCGAACGCTTGCATGGCCCCGAACAGCAGGTTGGCTGTCATCTCGGGGATGTCGATCAGATAGGCCCCCGCGGTGGCGCCCTCGGACAGGATCGAGACGAGCACGTCGACCAGCGCTGCGTGAGCCGGTCGCTGGTCCGGGGTTTGGGAGGTGGTGTGACGGAACAGGACGTCGTGCAGGTCGAGTTCGTTCTGGTACTGGTCGAGGCAGGCTTGAACGCAAGTGTCGAGCTTGACCGCCCAGTCCGTCACCGGCTGGGTGGCGGCCCGGACCACTTCGGCGAACTGTTGCGCGTACTGCTGCCGGAGGACGAAGACCAGGTCTTCCTTCGAATGGAAGTACTGCCAGAAGAGTCCCTTGGAGACACCGGCCGCTTTCGTGATGTCCTCCAACGTGGCCGCGGTGACGCCTTTGGCCACGAAAACCTCGCGTGCTGCGGCGAGTAGGTCTGCTCGTCGCTCCTCGGCCGGTTTGGTTCTCGGCACTGTCGGCTCCCTAGTTGTGCTCGTCCGGATGCGCTTCGGTTGGCAATCTTAAGGCCGAATCAATCCTATTGACTGACTATTAGTCAATGAGGTTGTATGGAAGGCGCTGACAACCTTCCTTCCACATCGCAATGCTCCACCGTCGAAAGGGACAGACCCATGCTGACCGTGCTCCCCATCCGGTACGTCACCGACGTCGAAGCCTCCAGGAAGTTCTATGCGGGCCTCGGCCTGGCCGACATGCCCCAGGGCGACCTCACTGTCTGGGCACAACTCGACGCCGGAGCAGGCGCCGTCGGCATCCATGACGCCGCCGTGTCCAAGGGCCGTCCGCCCGGCACGGTCGAACTGGGCTTCTCCACCGACGAAGACCTCGACGCAATTAGCCGACGTCTCACCGCGGCAGGCTACGACCACCAGATCGTCGACGAGGACTTCGGTCGCAGTATTCGGGTCACCGACCCCGACGGCGTCACCGTCCAGATACAGCACATCGATCTCGATGTCGCCGAACGATCCGAAGCCGCTCTGAAACAGCACGGCTGACCGCGGCCGGACACTGCCGATCCAGACGAACTGAGGGCCAAGCGGTGGCCGAGCAATCCGCTACAACCAACGTGGTAGCGATCGACTCGATTGCTACCACGTCTCGGCTCACCGCTTCCCTCCGCGCCGAGAACTCATCGGCCGCGAGCATCCGGGTCGCTACCAACTACCTCCGGCGCAGCGAGCAACTCCATCGGAAGCCGGGCCAGGTACCAACCGCCCCAGCCGCAGCCCGACAGTACGAAAACTGCCAGATTCGCGTACGGCGAGTATTTCGGCCCGGAGCGGGCAGAGTCCTCCCGGGGGGCAGCAACTGACCCCCAGGGGGGATTTCCATCTCTCAGTTCGCAGCGGACGATTCTCTCATCGTCTGATAGCTCGTCGCGATGAGAAATGGAGGGACGCCGATGAGTGCGAGATACGACCGCATTGTGCGGTGCTCGACCGGGCACTTGTTCACGACAATCTGGCATCCGCTGGGATCGATGAAGGCGGTTAGATTGGGGCCCTGGCGTTTCCAGCGCTGCCCGGTTGGACGGCACTGGACATTGGTGCGAAGAGTCGACCCCGGCATGCTGACCGATGAGCGAGAGGCCGCAGCGGCACGCGTTCACGACGTATACGTCATATGACGCCGGAATTCCACGAGTTGTGGAAACGGGTCAAATCAACGTCATGAGACGGTCTCGAGGCGTTTTCGAGGTGCTCGTCCGGTGGGTTCACCGGTGCTTCTCAGCGGATATGTAGCGCGCCTGCCGCATCCGGTCGAGCAGCTCGGCGGGCAGGTCGGCGGGCAAGTCGGTGATCGGGCGGCCGTAGGCGGCAGCCAGATCGAAGGGGGTGGCGCGGTCGACCGACCAGCCGTGCTGAGTCAGCCAGTCCCCGGGATCGGCGCGGACGTCGTCGTACCACAGGTCGCGCACGTTCAGGTTGCCGAACGGGTTGCTGCCGAAGAACCTTTCCTCCATGTCGAAGTGGCGCTGGTCCAGGCCGCGACCGAAGTCGTCGGTCGCCACGCAGCTGCCGGGCGCGGACAGGGCGTCGATGCGTTCGAACAATGCGTCGTGTGCCGAACCCGGCAGGAACGGCAACAGCCCCTCGGCCGACCACGCTGCCGGTCGCCCCGGATCGAAATCCGCGGTAGTGAGCGCGGCGGGCCAGTCGTCGCGCAGATCGACTGCCAGCGCGCGCCGATCGGCCGTGGCAACGGCACCGTGATCGGCGAGCACCTGGTTCTTGAACTCCAGTACGCGGGGCTGATCGATCTCGAAGACGACCGTGCCCGCGGGCCAATCCAGCCGATACGCTCGTGCGTCCAGACCGGATGCCAGGATCACTGCCTGCCGCACACCCCGCTGCCACGCCGCAGCGAAGAACTCGTCGAAGAACTTTGTCCGAACCCCCATGAACTGCCTGAACAGACCGACCGTGCCGGCCGACGCCGGGTCGTCCAGCATCCGCAGAAAGTGCGGTTCACCCGCCGTCTCGACGAACCACGCCGCATAGTCGTCGTGGATCATCGGCTCGCGATCCAGCGTCTCGAGTGCACGAAACGCGGCGACCCCCAGTGCGGTCAGGCCCACGCTCGTCACGATGTCCCAGCTGTCTCCATCCGTTCGCATAAATATCACCCCATGGTGTCAGCGATCATTAGAGCCCTGCTAAAGCGGAGCAACCGCCCCGCATCCACCCCATCGATCTTCCTCTCATGGCGAACCTCCCGGCAACGCCGGAATCATGACACCGCCGCCGGCGGGCGTACCACGCGAACAGGAGTCGACGACGCCCTGCATGATCCCGGCATGCGCACCGTCGTCTTCCCCCGCAAGGAACGACGTGCAAAGCCCGGCAAGCCGGGGAACGACGAAAAGCCTTCCGCCGCACCATCAAATGGCGAACCGGCCCCGAGGATCCCACGCTCATGGCCCGCTGGCAGCGCCATCATGCCGCGCGGGCTCTTGGACCGGCCACCTTGATGCGGCTAGATGTTCAGGCGCGCTGCGCGCCCATCAGGACCGGACCTGATCGCTGAAGTGCATCGTCGAGAGACCTGTCTTCACAATTAAGTGACTACGTATTCGAGGTTCTGATGGTTCCCGCAACGGGCTACTGACGCGACCAGCGCCGCTCGTCTTCGGGCCTCGGCTGGTTGTGGCATACCCATTGCGAAAATCCTTGTTACCGTACTGTTTATCCGTCTGTCGCATGCCGCCCCGGGTCGGCTTCGTCCGGAGAGTTGCGGGTGCGAGCAAAATCGCGAAAAGTCCGACCGGCCGACTTTAATCCTGTTATGTTAATGAGTATTCTGATCGATGGAACCGCGCAACGGGCGCTGCCTACGGATCGCATGCGCGTCGATGCTCGGGCTCAATGAGGAGTAGCGAAGCTATGGATGGACTCAGCAGGCGTAACGCATTGAAGGCCGGCGGGGTATTGGGTGCGTTGGGCGCACTGACCAAGGTGACCCCGGCGCGCGCCGAGCCGTGGACGTGGTCACCGCAGGGTTCAGTGGCGGGCACCGGTGCAGGGGCCGACCCGCTCACCGTCTGGGATCCAGAAGCCGACGAACTGGTCGCCGGACTGCTCGACCGGGCAGAGGTGTCGAGGGTCAACGATTTGTTGCGGACCTGGACCAGGAACGGTCAGCCCTTGCCTGCTGGTCTGCCGTCGGAGTTGCGTGACTTCATGGAGTACGCCCGTCAGCTGCCACCCTGGGCCGATCAGGGCAAGCTGGCCACCGCGGTTGACTTCAACAAGAAGCGAGGTCTCTATCTCGGCGTGCTGTACGGGCTGGCCAGCGGCATGATGAGCACGGTCATTCCCAAAGAGGCGCGTGCGGTCTACTACTCCAAGGGCGGTCACGATCTGAAGGACCGCATCTCCAAGACCGCCAAACTCGGCTACGACATCGGCACCGCGAATGCCTACGCCCCTGATGGCGAAATGGTCGTGACCTGCGTCAAGACCCGGCTGGTGCATGCGGCGGTGCGTCACCTGCTGCCGCAGTCCCCGCACTGGATGTACTCCGCCGAGGAAGAGATTCCGATCAGCCAGAACGACATGATGGTCACCTGGCACAGCCTGCCCACCACCGTCATGAAGCATTTGACCGCGTGGAAAGTGCCGATCCCTGCCGGTGAGTCGGAGGGTTTCCTGCACTCGTGGCAGATCTGCGCGCATATGCTCGGCATCCGCGATGAGTACATCCCGAACTCGTGGGCCGAGGCCGACTCCCAGGCCGCACAGGTTCTGGATCCGATACTGGCGCCGACCCCCGAAGGCATCCAACTGGCCGACAGGCTCCTGCGACTCGGTGTCAACCTCGACCTCGCCGTACTCAGCAAGCCGGTCCTCGGCGCGTTCACTCGCTTCCTACTCGGTGACAAGATCGCCGACGGGCTGTCGATCCCCAGGGAACCGGTCTGGTCTCCGCTGCTCGAGGTGAGCTGGGGTCCCTTCATCGCCGTGCGCGAGGGACTGCTCCCCGTCGTCCCGCTGGCGCCGGATGCCTACTGGCTCTTCGACGAATTCCTCCGGCAAGCAGCCCTGATCTACCTGGCAGAGCTGCGGATGCCGATCAGCATCGAACTCCCACAGATGAACCGGGACATGAGCCGACCACCGCGCTGATCCGGCCTCCGCGAGGACTGTGCTCGGCCCGATCCCGGCGGCCGTGTGGTCGCCGGCGAGGGAGTTCGATTGTCGAGCTGATCGAAGTTCGCCGACCCATGCTCTGTCGACGAAAGAGACAGTGGTCGCCACCACGGACGGCGGGCCGCAGCACGGTCACGAACGACCCGTATGCCGCGCGGTGTCACGCACTGATCGAATCGCCTCGGTGGGCCGAAGCGATGTCGTCGACGCTCACCTCACCGGGTTCGTCGCTGCGCATATGGTCTGCTGTTCGGTCGCCCGGCCTCTGGCGGTGAGTTTCACCCGGACTGTGGCGATTTGGTTGCCGATAACTCGGTTCCAGGCGGGCCTCCGGGCCGCGCGGCAAGGATAGCTATGATTCGGCAACCGGCAAGTGCTCTGGCCCGGGGACGGAAGCGGTTGTGACATCATGACGCCGCTGCCTGTGCTTTGATAGGGCACAAATGCTCCAAAATCGATTCCTTCTCGCTTTGTTCGACACTGGTCCGCCAAGGGTGTGCCGGGATCCAGCCGGGTTCGTGGGTTTCGGCACAACCTGCGGGCTCGAGGCGAGAGGACTGTAGTACTCGAATGGATAGGGTTCGTCGCACTGTTCGGGGTCGAATTCGCCGCAAATCGAGTAGCCCGCTCTTCATGCAGTTGCTGGTCGCCGCGGTCGAATCCGCGGCGGACTCGATTGCGATCAGCTACAACCCGACCGGCGAACCGGCTGATCAGCGCGAACTCACCTACACGGAGCTGGACGAGTCGTCATCGCGACTGGCACGGGAACTGATCGATCGGGGCGTGGGCCCCGGCGACATCGTTGCCGTCGGCTTCACCCGCTCGATCGAATCGGTCCTGGCCGTCTGGGCTATTGCCAAGACCGGTGCGGCCTACGTGCCGGTCGATCCCACCCTTCCGCCGGAGCGCAGCGCATACATCGTCGCCGACTCTCGCGCGGTGCTCGGGCTCACCAACTCGATGCATCGCTCGCGGCTCGGCACCGGGATCTACTGGCTCGACATCGATGATCCGCTGCACCGGGAGCGGATCGCGGCACGGCCCGCACATCCGATCTCCTACGTCGATCGGGAGCGCACACCCACCGAACAGCATCCGGCCTATGTCATCTACACCTCCGGCTCCACCGGTCGCCCGAAGGGCGTCGTGGTGACCCACGCAGGTCTTGCAATGCTGGTCAACGCTCAGCGGGAGCGTTATGCGGTCGCCGGCGATTCCCGGGTGCTGCACGTTTGTTCGCCGAGCTTCGACGTATCGGTGCTCGAGCTGCTGCTGGCCTTCAGTTCCGGTGCGACGCTCGTGGTGTCCCCGCCGAGGGTGTTCGGCGGTGCCGAACTCGCCGACCTGTTACGTCGTGAGCGGGTCACGCACATGCTGATCACACCCGCGGCGCTGGAGTCGGTTGATCCCGTCGGACTCGACGCCTTGCGGGTCGTGGTCGTCGCGGGTGATGCGTTCGGTCCAGGGCTTGTGGAGCGGTGGGCGGTCGGACGGTCTTTCTACAATGCCTATGGGCCCACCGAGGTCACCATTCTCGCCACGGGTAGCGCCGAGTTGGTGCCTCGACAGCCGATCACCATCGGCACCGCCCTCGCGGGTGTCGGTGCGGTGGTGCTGGATTCGCGGTTGCGGCCGGTACCCGCCGAAGTGATCGGCGAACTCTACCTTTCCGGTCCCGCGCTGGCGCAGGGCTACCTGGGGCGGGCGGCGCTCACGGCGGAGCGATTCGTGGCCAATCCGTTCGGTGGGGAAGCCGGTACCCCTGGTGTGCGGATGTATCGCACCGGCGATCTGGTGCGGCGCCGCATCACCGATGGCGCAATCGAGTATCTCGGCCGCTCGGATTTCCAGGTGAAGATCCGCGGCTTCCGTATCGAGCTCGGTGAGATCGACGCCGCACTGACCGATCACTCCGATATCGAATACGCCGCGACTCTCGGTAAGGTCGCGCCCTCGGGGTCGACCGTACTGGTCTCCTATGTGCTGCCGCGGAACGGCATTTCCATCGATATCGGAGAACTTCTGCGCTTCGCGGGAACCTCATTGCCCGGCCATATGGTGCCGTCCGCGATCGTTGTGCTCGACGCGATCCCCTTGACCTCCAATGGAAAGCTCGATCGGCCGGCGTTGCCCGAGCCGGTGTTCGAGGCAGCGGTCTCGCGTGCCCCGGTGGGCGCCGTGGAATCTCGACTCGCCGAGTTGTATGCCCAGGTGCTCGGTGTGCGGGTCGGGGCGGAGGATTCGTTCTTCGCTGCCGGTGGAGACAGCATTTTGTCGATCCAGCTGGTGTCGCGGGCCCGTGCGGCAGGGATCGTGTTCACCCCTCAGAATGTGTTCGAGCAGCGCACCGTGGCCGGGTTGGCGCGAGTCGCGGTGGTCGGTGCCGAGCCCGTGCCGAGGCTCGCGGAGTTTCCCGGCGGCGGTGTCGGGGAGATTCCGCTGACACCGGTGCTGGCCGCCTATCTGGCCGGCGGGAGGTCGTTCGGCCGGTTCACCCAGCACATGGTGCTCGCCCTACCCGAGCACATCGACCGAGCCGGTGTGGTGGCCACACTTGCCGCGGTACTGGACCACCACGACATGCTGCGCGCACGGGTGTGGTCCGCGGACGGGCGATGGCAGCTGCGAACTCTCCCGCCGGGTGCGGTGGACGTGGACGCGCTGCTCACTCGTATCGACCTACCCGCGGGTCTGAACATCGATGAGTTGTGCGGAACTGCCAGTGCGGCAATGGATTCCGCTCTGGACACGCTCGACCCGGCGTCGGCCCGGATGATCGCATGCACCTGGCTGTCTCGACCGGACGGCCCGGATGCGCTGATCTTCGTCGCGCATCACTACGTGATCGATGGCGTGTCGTGGCGGATTCTGATCTCGGACTTGGTGACCGCGTGGACGCAACGCGATGGTGGGCACCGGATCGCTCTGCCCGGCGTCGGCACGTCGTTCCGGCGGTGGGCGCACGGTCTGGTCGAGGCGGCGACCGCCGCGGACCGTACCAGCGAGCTGTCGTACTGGCGGCAGGTGCTGGCCGTCGCTGATCCGCTGCTGGGGGCGCGGGCGCTCGACCCGGGCGTCGACACCGCGGCAACGGTGCGGCGTTTCACCGTCGCGGTGCCGGCCGAGGTCACCCATGCGGTGTTGACCGAGTTGCCGCTGCTGTATCGAGGTGGGACCAACGACGGTCTGCTCGCGGCATTGGCGCTGGCGGTGCGCTCGTGGCGGGCAAAAAGAGGTGTCGATGCCGCGGCGACGCGAGTACGGCTCGAGGGGCATGGTCGTGAAGAAACCGCCGTTGCCGGTGCCGACCTGAACCGCACTGTCGGCTGGTTCACCAGCATGTATCCGGTGGTGCTCGATCTGTCCGGCATCGACGCCGATGCTGTGTGGAACAACGGTGACGTGACCGCGGCGATGCTCAAAGCGGTGAAGGAGCAGTTGGTCGCGGTGCCGGATAAAGGCATCGGTTTCGGCATGCTGCGTTATCTCGACACCGAAACCGCGAATGAGCTCGGCGGTGCGCTGGGCCAGATCGGTTTCAACTATCTCGGTCGGATTTCCGCGAGCGACGTGCCGGAAGGGCTGACGGATCGGAGTTGGCTGCCGACCGCCGACTGGGGCACCCCGGAGGCCGACCAAGATCGGGCGATGCCCGCGGCCGCGGTGGTGGATATCAACGCGGTCGTGACCGATACCGACGCAGGCGCCCAGATGAATGCCTCGTTCGCATATGCGTCCGAGATCCTCGACGAGGCCTCCGTGCGGGAGTTGGCCGAGTACTGGGTGGCCGCACTGACCATGCTTGCCGGACATGTGCACGATCCGGCGGCCGGTGGCCTGACGCCCGCGGATGTCCCGCTCGTGCGGGTCACCCAGGGGGAGCTCGATATCTGGCAGCGGGAGCACCCTGGTCTGGTCGATGTCCTGCCGCTGTCGCCCCTGCAGCTCGGATTGCTTTTCCTGACACAGCTTTCGGATGATTCGGCGGATCCCTATCTGCTGCAGTTGGCGGTGGAGTTGTCCGGCGTGATCGATCTGGATCGCCTGCGGCGGGCGGCGCAAACGGTGCTGGACCGGCATATGATCCTGCGGGCCGCGTTCGGAACTTCGGCGACGGGCACCCCGGTCCAGATCGTCGCCGAGGGTCTGGCGGTCCCGTGGCGGATCGTCGACACACCGGACGCCGATCCGGCGTCGTTACTGGCCACCGAGGCGCGCCTCGGATTCGATCCGACGGTGGCGCCGCTGCTGCGATTCACGGTGTATCGCACGGACTCCGGACGCGTACATCTGGTGTTGACGGCACATCACCTTCTGTTGGACGGCTGGTCGATGCCGTTGCTGATGAAGGAACTACTGGTTTCCTATGCGGCCGACGGTGATTCGACGCCGCTGCCGCCGGTCCGGGCGTATCGGGACTATCTCGCCTGGCTGGCGCGGTACGACCGGGACGCCACCATAAAGAGATGGCGCCAATCGCTGGCCGGCCTGACGCCGACTCTGCTGGCCGCGACCATGCCGCCGCCCGTGCCGCCGGCCGATGGCCACGAGGTCTGCGCCGCCGACCTGCCACCTGCGCAGACGGCGGCCCTGCTGGCGTTCGCCGCCGCGACCGAGGTAACTGTCAATACCGTGGTCCAGGCAGCATGGGCTCTGGTGCTCGCGGACTGTTCCGGAGCCGATGATGTTGTGTTCGGCGCGGTGGTTTCCGGGCGGCCGCCGCAGGTCGACGGGGTCGACGAAATGGTCGGCCTGTTCGCGAACACGGTCCCGGTTCGGGTTCGAGTCGACGCCGATGCGCCAGTGCGGCAACTGCTGATTCGGCTTCAGTCCGAACAGGTTTCGCTGCTCGACTGTCATCACATCGGGTTGGCCGATATTCAGCGCGCCGCTGGTACGGGTGAATTATTCGATTCTCTCGTGGCCTTCGAGTCGTATCCCGTCGACACCGATGGTTTGCGGCAGGCCCACGGGACTATCGATGGGCTGGAAGTCGTCGATCTCCAAGGTGGGAACTTCACCCACTATCCGGTGGCCGTCCAGGTCGAGTTGGGCACCCGACTACAGCTACGGGTGCAGTACCGGCGCGACATGATCAGCACCGCAACCGCGCAGGCCCTCGCCGAGCGGTTGCGGGTGCTGATCGGTGAATTCGTCGCGACGCCGGAGCGCACGCCGGCGGAAATCAATCGGATCTTCGATGATCGCGGCGACTCGATTTCGCAGACGCGCTACTGGCGCGCCGCGCTCGCGGGGCTGCCGGATGAGCTGAACCTGCCCACGGATCGCCCACGGCCTGCGGTGTCCTCCCGTGCGGACTCCTGCGTCGAGTTCGAGATCGGTGCGGATTTGCAGCATCGGCTACGCCAGGTCGCGCGGACACGTGAGACGACGGTGTTCACCGTCGTACACGCGACCTTCGCGGTACTGCTTGCGCGACTGTCGGGTACCGATGACATCGCGATCGGCACCCCCGCCGAAACAAGTGGACCGGTCAACACGGTGGTACTGCGTACGAGGGTGCCGGGTGAAATCTCCTTCGACGATCTGCTTGCGAAGGCGAAAGATATTGCCCCACAGGCATTCGCGCGAGCAGACCTGCCCTTCGACGGGTTGGTGGCATTGCTGGATCCGGTCCGGTCGGATGCGCGTCACCCGCTGGTCCAGGTGATGCTGTCCGCCGGTGATCGGACTCCGGTCGGCCGCGGGGCGTTCGATCTGTCCCTGCACATTCGGGAGAACCGAGACGGCGCGGGCGTCGCCGCGAACCTCTCCTTCACGCCCGATCTGTTCGACCGTCGCACCGCGGAGGTCTTCGCCGAGCGATTCCTGCGGTTGCTGGCGGCCGCGGTGCACCGACCTGGGGACCCGGTCGGTGACCTGCCATTGCTCGGCGACGACGAACTGGCCCTGCTCACCCGGGTCCACGACGATGATGTGCGGGCGCCCCGGTTGCTGCCCGATCTGCTGACCTGTGGAGTCGCGCTGGGGCGGGACCGGGTTGCGGTGCGATACCAGGGTCGGTCGGTCAGTTATGGCGAACTCGACGAACAGTCCTCGCGGTTGGCGAGAGTCTTGATCGATCGGGGTGTCGGTCCCGAACTGCCGGTCGCGGTGTCGCTGCCCCGTTCCTACGAGATGGTGCTGGCAGCAGTCGCGATCGCCAAGGCCGGCGGCGCGCACCTGCCGGTCGACCCGGCTCATCCCTCGGATCGGGTGCGGCACATGTTGACCGACTCTGGTGCGACCCTGGGCATTACCGAGTCCGACTGTGTCGACGGATTGCCCGATGAGGTGGATTGGCTGGTGCTGGATGCACCGGCGACCGCGGTGTTGTGCGCTGAGAAGTCCGCCGACGCGGTGACCGATGGCGAGCGGAATGTGCCGTTGCGGACGCAGCATCCGGCCTACGTGATCTACACCTCGGGCTCGACGGGCTTGCCCAAGGGTGTCGCGGTAACCCATGGCGGATTGAGCGGTTTGGTCGAACATTCGGTCGGTCAATACCGCCTCCAGCCGCACCATCGGTACCTGCATATCTGTTCACCGAGTTTCGATCCGTCGGTGATGGAATGGATGTGCGCGTTCTCGGTCGGGGCGACGTTGGTGATCGTGCCGTCGACGGTCCTGGGCGGAGCGGAACTCGGCGAGTTGCTGCGGACCGAGGGGGTGACGCACACGATCATCACTCCCGCAGTGCTCGGCACGGTCGACCCGGCCGGTGTTGACCAGCTGGAAGTGCTCTTCGTGGGCGGGGATGTCCTGACCCCGGAGCTGTTGGCCAGGTGGCAGCCGGGCCGCCGGTTGTTCAACGCCTACGGTCCGACCGAGGCGACGGTCATGTCGTCGAATGTGGAACTGGTTGCGGGACAGCACATCACGATCGGCAGGCCGATTCTGGGTAGCTCGGCGTTCGTGCTGGATTCGCGGTTGAATCCGGTACCGCCCGGGGTTGCGGGGGAGCTCTATCTGACCGGCGCCGCGTTGGCTCGTGGCTACTGGAACCGTGCCGGGTTGTCCGCGGATCGGTTTGTCGCCAATCCCTGGGGTGGGCCGGGTTCGCGGATGTATCGCACCGGCGACCTCGTCCGCTGGTACGCGGCGCCCGAGGATCGGTCGGGGAATGTGGCCCATCCGTTGGCGGATTGGCAGCTCGACTATGTCGGCCGCTCTGATTTCCAGGTGAAGGTCCGCGGCTTCCGTATCGAGCTCGGCGAGATCGATGCGGTGCTCGGCCGGCATGTCGACATCGATGTCGTGGTCACCCTGGGGCGTGAAATGCCTGGCGGTGCAACGGCTTTGGTGTCGTATGTGCTGGCCGCGCCGGGGCGGGTCGTGGATCCGGTCGGGCTGCGGGAGTATGCGGCGGGGATGCTGCCGTCGCATATGGTGCCCGCGGCGATTGTGGTGCTGGACCGGGTTCCGTTGACTTCGAATGGAAAGCTGGACCGTAAAGCATTGCCGGAGCCGGTGTTCACGACGACGGTGTCGCGTGCTCCGGTCGGCGCGGTGGAGTCGCGGCTTGCCGAACTCTTCGCCCAGGTGCTGGGTGTGGAGCGGGTCGGGGTGGACGATTCGTTCTTCTCGGTCGGTGGTGACAGCATCATGTCGATCCAGTTGGTGTCGCGGGCCAAGGCGGCGGGGATCGTATTCACCGCGCGGGATGTGTTCGAGCACAAGACAGTCGCGGGGTTGGCCCGTGTTGCCGTGGTTGGTGACGAGTCGGCCGCGGTGGTTTTGGCGGAGTTGCCCGGCGGTGGTGTCGGCGCGGTTCCGCTGACCCCGGTGCTGGCATGGTTCCTCGCCAACGGTTCGTTCGGTCGGTTCGCCCAGAGCATGGTGCTCGGCTTGCCGGAGGGGATCGATCGAGCAGGTGTGGTGGCCACTGTCGGCGCGGTGCTCGATCATCACGATGTGCTGCGCTCGCGGGTGCGGCAGGTGGACGGGTCGTGGCGGTTCGAGGTGTTGGCGCGTAGTGACGTCGAGGTCGACGCGCTGGTGGCCGAGGTCGAGGTACCCGCTGGTGTCGACCGGGCCGAGCTGAACCGAATTGCCAACGCTGCCATGGATTCCGCGTTGGCCATGTTGGATCCGGCTGTGGGCCGGATGATCACGTTCACGTGGCTGCGCAGACCCGATGCGCGCGATGCTCTCGCCGTCGCGGTCCATCACTACGCGGTCGACGGTGTGTCGTGGCGCATCCTGATCCCGGATCTGGTGCTGGCGTGGGCGCAGCGCACCGCCGGGCAGCCGGTGGCGCTGCCCACCGTCGGCACCTCGTTCCGGCGCTGGGCGCACGCCTTGGTGGAAGTGGCCGCCACGGGAGACCGTGTCGAGGAGGTCGGTTATTGGCAGCGGGTGTTGGCCGCGCCGGATCCGCTGCTCGGCGCGCGTGCCGTGGACCCGGTGGCCGATACCTTCCAGACCAGAGGCGTGTTCGATATCCGGGTGCCGGTCGAGGTCGCCGATGCGGTTCTCACCAAGGTTCCCGCGCTGTACCAGGGCTGTGCCAACGACAGTTTGCTCGCGGCGCTCGCGCTGGCGGTGCGTACTTGGCGGGCGCGGCGCGGTATCGACGCTCCGGTCACTCGGCTGCGGCTCGAGGGGCACGGTCGCGAGGAAGACGCGGTGCCCGGCGCTGACCTGACCCGCACGGTCGGTTGGTTCACCAGCATCAGTCCGGTGGCCATCGACCTGTCCGGTATCGACACCGAGGCCGCCCTCGCCGGTGGCGAGGCGACCGCCGCGGTGCTGAAATCGGTCAAGGAGCAACTGCTTTCCGTGCCGGATCGAGGGATCGGTTTCGGACTACTGCGGCATCTGAATTCCGATACCGCCGACGCGCTGGCCGGTGATCTCGGGCAGATCAGCTTCAACTACCTGGGCCGTGTCTCCGCCGGTGCGGTGGCCGACGGCCTGTCGGATGCGGGCTGGTTGCCGACTGCAGAACTGGGAGCCGTTGCCGCAGAGCCGAATCCGGACCTGCCACTGTCCGCGGTGATCGACATCAACACGATCGTCAGCGATACCGCGGACGGCCCGCGGATGGTGGCGTCGTTCGCCTTTGCCGCCGCGATTCTCGACGAGGCGGCAGTGCGGGAGCTGGCCGAGGACTGGCTGGCCGCGCTCACCGCGATTGCCGACCACTCGACGGATCCGGCTGCCGGCGGTCTGACTCCGTCGGATGTGCCCCTGGTGCGGGTCTCGCAGGTCGAGTTGGACCAGTGGCGGCGGAACCATCCTGGACTGTCGGATGTGCTGCCGCTGTCACCGCTGCAGGGTTCGCTGCGAGTGCTCATCGAGTTACTGGACGGTTCGATCGACGCCTACATCATCCAGCTGGCGGCGCGGCTGACGGGCGAGCTGGATATGGGGCGGTTGCGCCGAGCCGCGCAGACCATTCTGGACCGGCATGCGAACCTGCGGTCGGCCTTCGTACCCACGGTCGACGGAACGCCGGTGCAGCTGGTGGTGGACGAGGTCGAGGTGCCGTGGCAGATTGTCGACGGCGTGTCCGATGCCGAGCTGCCGGAACTGCTGGTTGCCGAGCGGCGACGCGGATTCGATCCGGCGGTGGCGCCGCTGCTGCGATTCACTGTGTACACCACCGACTCCGGGCACTCGGGGACGGCAGACGGCGGAGCCGGTGGGGTGGGTAAGCACTTGGGGGCGGCAGACGGCGGAGCCGGCGGGGTGGGTAAGCACTTGGGGGCGGCAGACGGTGGCGCCGGTGGGGTGGGTAAGCACTTGGGGACGGCAGACGGCGCAGCCGGTGGGGTGGGTAAGCACAGCCACCTCGTGTTGACCGGACATCACATCCTGCTCGACGGCTGGTCGATGCCGTTGTTGATGAAGGAGCTCCTGGTCCTGTACGCGACCGGCGGCGACACGTCACTGCTCGCACCGGTCCGGCCCTACCGCGACTACCTGCGGTGGCTCGCGCAACAAGACCGGGAGGCCGCGGAACGCGCCTGGTCGGACATGTTGACCGGCGCCACCGCGACCATGCTTGGCCCTGAACTGGCGTGGCCCGCGGCAGCTGGCGACGGGTTCGGCCTCTGTGAATTCGATCTGTCGACCGCACAGACCTCGGCGCTCACCGCGTACGCGGCTACGGCCGAGGTCACCGCCAATACCGTGATACAGGCGGCGTGGGGTCTTGTCATCGCCGGTAGCACCGGACGCGACGATGTCGTATTCGGCGCGACGGTCTCCGGCCGACCGCCGCAACTCGACGGTATCGGCGACATGATCGGCCTGTTCGTGGATGCCATCCCGGTGCGGATCCGGTTCGATCCGGACACGACGGTGCGGGCCCTGGTGGATGGGTTGCAGGCCGAGCAGGCGTCGCTGCTGGATCATCACCACCTCGGACTGGCCGCGATCCAGCGCATCGCCGGGTTGTCCTCACCCACACCGTCGTTCACGCAAGCTCCGTCGGCTGCCGTGCACCATGGTGAACTGTTCGACACGATGCTTGTCTTCGAGTCCTACCCGGTCGACGCCGAGGGGCTACAGCAGGCCAGCGGCGCCATCGACGGGTTGCGGATCGAGGAGATGCGCGGGGCCGATTTCACGCACTATCCGATCACCGTTGTCGTCTTCCTGAATACCCGCACGCTGGTGCAGGTGAAGTACCGGCGCGATATCGTCGCCGACGCGACAGCGCAGGCGGTAGCCGACCGGCTTCGCCGCGTGCTCGGCGATCTGCTCGCGACACCGGACCGTGCTGCGGCCGATATCGCGCTGCTGTTCGACGCCGAATCGGACGATCCGATCACCAGGTCCCGGTACTGGCGCACCGCATTGGCTGGCCTGCCCGATCGGCTGGAGCTGCCAACGCAGCGGCCGCGCATCGCGGTGCGGTCCGATGTCCGTGGGCGGGTGGAGTTCTCGGTGCCGAACGAGGTGCACCTGGGTCTACGACGGCTTGCGCACACGGCGGGCGTGACATGGACCGCAGTGGTGCGCACGGCATTGGCGGTAGTGCTCGCGCGACTATCAGGCGCCGATGACATCGCGATCGGGACACCGATGCCGGGCAGTCACCGAGCCGAGCTGGTGCTGCGTACCCGCGTGGATCGGTGCGCGCGCTTCGTCGACCTCCTACCCGACGCATTCCAAGATGAAATGCGAGGGTTCGCGCACGCCGGCATTCCGTTCGACGAGTTGGTCGATCTGCTGGGAGCGCGGCGGTCGCCGGGGCGGCATCCGTTGTTCCAGGTGGCGCTGTCGTTCGAGAGTCCGCCGGATGCGGTCGGCGATCTGGCACTGGCCATCTCGGCCGCCGACGGCGCCTCGGCCCAGATGCGCGGCGAGATGTCTTTCGTGCGTGATCTTTTCGATGACGGTACGGCGGAGATGTTCGTCCAGCGGTTCGTTCGGGTGCTGACGACGATCGCGGACCAGCCCACGGCGCGGGTTGGCGATCTGCCGCTGTTGGCCGACGACGAATACAAGTGGCTGACCCGGATGGGCGGCGACGCCCCGGTTACCGTCGGGCTGCTGCCGGATCTGCTGGCCAGGGGACTCGATTTCGGACGTGATCGAGTCGCGGTGCGCGATGCGGGGCGGGCGTACACCTACGGTGAGCTCGACGAGCTGTCGTCGCGTCTGGCGCGCGTACTGATCGATCGAGGTGTCGCGCCGGAGACGGTGGTGGCGCTGGCGATGCGACGTTCGTACGAGATGATCGCCGCGGTATGGGCGGTGGCCAAGGCAGGTGGCGCATATCTGCCGGTCGATCCGACCTATCCGGTGGACCGGGTGCGGCACATGGTGGCCGATTCCGGTGCGGTGGTGGGCATTACGGTCGCTCAGCAGGCCGGTCTACCCGACGTGGTGGATTGGCTGGTGTTCGATGATCCCGCGGTGCTCGCTCGCTGCGCCGCTCACTCGGACGCAGCGGTGACCGACGCGGACCGTCGTGCGCCGCTGCGCATATCGCATCCGGCCTATGTGATCTACACGTCGGGGTCGACGGGATTACCCAAGGGTGTCACCGTCACCCACGCCGGGCTCGGTGCACTCATCGGCCACACCGTCGACATGCTCGAACTCGAGCCGCAACATCGGATGTTGCATGTGTGTTCGCCGAGTTTCGACCAATCGGTCGAGGAGTGGTCCAGCGCCTTCTACAGCGGCGCCACCCTGGTAGTCGCCGCACCGGATATCGTCGGCGGTACCGAACTGCACGACCTGCTGCGCGGCGAACGGGTGACGCATACGATCATTACCCCGGCGCTGCTCGGCACTGTCGATCCCACCGGCCTGGACAACTTGGAGGTGGTGTCCGCAGGTGGTGAGGCCACCACACCGGAGCTGCTGGCCAGGTGGCAGCCGGGTCGCCGCTTCATCAACGGATACGGTCCGACCGAGGCGACGATCGGCGCCACCTATACGACTCTGCTTGCGGGACAACGGGTTACGATCGGCCGTCCGGTACCCGGCGGGTGGGCGGCGGTGCTCGATGAGCGGTTGCACCCGGTGCCCGCGGGTGTCACCGGTGAGCTGTATCTGGCGGGCCCGGCGCTCGCCCGCGGCTATCACGGCCGTCCGGGCTCGACGTCGGAACGTTTCGTCGCGAATCCGTGGGGTGCGCCGGGCGAGCGGATGTACCGGACCGGCGATCTGGTCCGATGGGTCGAGGTACCGGAGGCCACAGCTACCGGCTGGGAGTTGGAGTACCTCGGCCGCACGGACTTCCAGGTCAAGATCCGGGGCTTCCGCATCGAGCTCGGGGAGATCGACGCGGTGCTCACCGCGCACCCCGATGTGGACTACGTGGTGACACTGGGACGCGAAAACCTCAGCGGGGCCACAATTCTGGTGTCCTATGTGATGGGCCGGTCGCTGGATCCGGATCAACTGGCGCGGTGGGCAGCGCGGAGCCTGCCATCACATATGGTTCCCGCGTCGGTCGTGGTGCTCGACGAGATTCCGTTGACCGCGGTCGGCAAGCTCGACCGGAATGCCCTCCCCGAACCGCAGTTCGCGGCGCGTACCTACCGCGAACCGTCGACGGTGGCCGAACGCGCCGTGGCCGGTGTCTTCGCCGAGGTGCTCGGCATCGAGCGGATCGGCGCCGACGACAATTTCTTCGAGCTCGGCGGCAATTCGCTGCTCGCCACGCGGGTGACAGCTCGCCTCGGCGCGGCGGTGGATGCCAGGGTTCCGGTGCGTGTGCTGTTCGCCGCGCCCACCGTCACAGGTTGTGCGCGGGAGGTGTCGAAGCTCACCGGTACCGGGAGTCGCCGCGCCCTGGTGGCAGGCCGACGGCCGGAACGAATTCCGCTATCGCCCGCACAGCAGCGGATGTGGTTTCTCAACAGGTTCGATACCGAGTCGGCCGCCTACAACATACCTGTCGCGATCCGCTTGACGGGCGATCTGGATATCGCTGCGCTGGGGCAGGCCTTCACCGATGTCGTTGTGCGACATGAGATCCTGCGAACCGTGTATCCGCAGCCGGGGGTGGGTGACTCGGGTGCAGCAGATCCGGTGCAGGTCATCCTGCCGCCCGGACACTGCGACGTGCCGCGGCTGGAGGTCCGGACCGTCGGTGCCGCCGAGGCGGAATCGGCTGTGCTGGAACTGGTTTCGACGCCTTTCGACGTGACCGCCGAGGTGCCCGTCCGCGCCGTACTGTTCCGGATCGCGGACGGCGACTTCGTCCTGGCTATGGTCGTGAATCACATCTCGGGTGATGGCTACTCCGGCGGCCCGCTTACGCGTGATCTGGCGTCGGCATATGCGGCTCGTGCGCTGGGGCAGGCCCCGGATCGGCCGCCGTTGGCCGTGCAGTACGCGGATTACACGGTGTGGCAGCGTGCTGTGCTCGGCAGTGAGGACCAGCCGGGGTCGATGGCGGCCGAGCAGATCGCCTACTGGCGGCGGGCCCTTGCCGACCTGCCGGATCAGCTGGAGTTGCCGAGAGATCGGCCGCGGCCCGCGGTGCAGTCCTTCGCAGGCGGCCGGGTGGAGCTGCGCATTGATGCGCATGCGCATGCCGCGCTGGCGGGGCTGGCGCGGGCCGAGGGCGCGACGCTGTTCATGGTTGTGCATACCGCATTGGCAGTGTTGCTGGCCCGATTGTCGGGTAGCGACGATATTGCGATCGGTACACCGATAGCGGGTCGGGGCGAGGCGGTACTCGATGATCTGATCGGTATGTTCGTCAACACCCTGGTGTTCCGTACCCGGGTGGATGCGGGTGCGGATTTCACGGAGTTGCTTGCGCGGCAACGTGATATCGACGTCCAAGCGTTCGCCCATGCCGATGTGCCGTTCGAGCGGTTGGTCGAAGTGCTGAATCCGGTGCGCTCGACGGCGCGACATCCGCTGTTCCAGGTGGGGCTGTCGTTCCAGAATCTGGCCCCGGCCAGGATGGAGTTGCCGGGCTTGACCGTCGCGGGGTTGGCAACGGATCGACAGCTGTCGCAGTTCGATCTGCATGTGATCATGGCCGACAGCTACGACGAGGACGGTGCGCCGACGGGTATCGGCGGCTTCTTCACCTACGCCACGGACCTGTTCGACGAGTCGACGGTGCAGAGTTTCGTGGACCGGTTCGTGCGGGTGCTGGATGCCGTGATCGCGGATCCGCGGGTACCGGTCGGTGCGATCGAGCTGCTCGCGACCGAAGAAAGTGCACGGATCCGCACGGCGTGGAACGATACCGCGCACCAGGTCGATACGGCCGCCACACTGGTGTCGTTGCTGGACGAGACCGTCGCCGCCACACCGGAGTCCACGGCGCTGGTCGCGGCCGATGGTACTCGGATCACCTACGGTGAGCTGGATGGACGCGTGAACAGGGTTGCGCGGTACTTGATTTCATTGGGTGTCGGCCCGGAGTCGCGGGTGGCGTTGGCTATTCGGCGTTCGGTGGATCTGGTCGTCGCGATGTATGCGGTGAGCAAGGCCGGTGGTGTGTACGTGCCGGTCGATCCGGATCAACCCGCGCAGCGCATCGACTACATTCTGGGGACGACGGCACCGGTTTGTGTGCTGACGAATGCCGATGCGGGTTTCGGGACTTCCGCTGCGCCGGTGGTGCTGCTGGATCGACTGGACCTGTCCGCGGTGGACGCGGCCCCGATCACCGACGCAGAGCGGATTGCGCCGCTGCGCGCCGAGCACGCGGCCTATGTGATCTTCACGTCGGGTTCCACGGGCCGCCCGAAGGGCGTCGCGGTCTCACACGGTGCGATTGTCAATCAGTTGGTCTGGAAGACAGCGCAATTCGGATTGACTGTCGATGACGCGGTCTTGTTGAAGACGGCGGCGACGTTCGATTTGTCGGTGTGGGAATTCTGGTCGGCCGCGGTCTGCGGCGGCCGGCTGGTGATCTCTGCGCCGGACGGCCACCGCGACCCGGTGTACCTCAACGAACTGATGGCACACGAGGGCGTGACCACGCTGCACGCGGTGCCGTCGATGCTGGACGCATTGCTGACGGGTCGGCTGCCGGATTCGTTGCGCCGGGTGCTGGCCATCGGCGAGACCCTGCCTGCCGCGCTGGCGCGCCGGTTCGAGGCGGCAGTGTCGCGGACGGTGCTGTACAACCTGTACGGCCCGACCGAGGCGGCGGTGTCGATCACCAGCCATCAGGTGGGCCGGTTCGATGAGCCGGCCGTACCGATCGGCAGGCCGGCGTGGAACAGTCGGGTATACGTACTGGATTCGCGGTTGCGGCCGGTTCCGGTCGGCGTCGCGGGTGAGTTGTACTTGGCCGGAGTGCAGTTGGCGCGGGGCTATTTCGGTCGCGCTGACCTGACGGCGGATCGTTTCGTAGCCAACCCGTTTCAGCCGGGTGCGCGGATGTATCGCACCGGTGATCTGGTGGCATGGAATGCCGACGGCGGGCTCGACCATCGTGGCCGTACCGATTTCCAGGTGAAGATTCGTGGCTTCCGAATCGAACTCGGCGAGATCGACGCGGTACTGGCCGCCCATGCGGAAGTGGATTTCGCCGTTACGGTTGGCAGGGAGAATTCCGCTGGGGCAACGGTTCTGGTGTCGTACGTGGTGGCCGCCGCGGACCGGGTGATCGATCCGGATCGGCTGATCCAGTGGGCCGCACGGACCTTGCCGTCGCATATGGTGCCCGCAGCGATCGTGGTCCTCGACGACGTCCCGTTGACCCAGGTCGGCAAACTCGACCGCGCGGCGCTGCCCGAACCGGAGCTCGGGACCCGCGCCTACCGCGCACCGACGACACCGCTGCAGACATTGGTCTGCGAGATTTTCGCGGATGTACTGTGTCTCGATCGCATCGGATTGGATGACAACTTCTTCGAACTCGGCGGAAATTCGCTCATCGCGACCAAGCTGACGGCTCGGTTGAGTGAGGCGGTGGCCCAAACGGTTCCGGTGATGTGGGCGTTCACCGCCCCCACCCCGGCGGGCATCGTCGCGGAGTTGCGGGCGCGCGGCGCGGAGGGTGCCGGTGCCGACGCGGCATTCGATGTGCTGCTGCCGCTGCGGACCGCTGGCACCGCCGAGCCGCTGTTCTGCATCCATCCGATCGGGGGCATCGCGTGGTCGTTCGCCGGGCTGGCAGCCCACCTCGATGCGGATCGGCCCATCTACGGACTGCAGTCACCGGCTCTGGGTTCGGCGGCCCCACTACCGGATTCGATCGAGGATTGGGCGCGGCTCTACGTCAAACACGTTCGTGCGGTGCAACCGGCGGGTCCCTACCACCTGCTCGGCTGGTCACTCGGCGGTGTGCTCGCGCATGCCATGGCCGTCCAACTCCAGGACGAGGGCGCGCAGGTGGCGCTGCTGGGCATGATGGACAGTCGACTGCTCGACACCGCCGCTGAATCCAGCCTCGCGGGGATCGAGGTGACGGCGCCGGAACTGCTCGGTGGATTGCTCGGCGATCGGGCCGCGGAATTCGGCCTGGACGAAACCGTGGAATTGACCCAGTTGGCACAGCGGTTGAGCACGCTTCCCGAGCCGTTCGCATCCTTCGGGGCCGCACGGATCGAACGGGTCGTGAGCGCAGCCATCGGTTCGGCGGCTCTCAGCGCGGCATATCGTGCGCGGTCCTTCGACGGGGACCTCGTCTACTTCACCGCGGCCCACGACGATCCGACGGGTTCTGTCGGTGCCGCAACCTGGATGGCCCCAGTGGCGGGTTCCGTACACAACCACCCGATTGCCACGACACACTGGCGGATGACCACCGATGCGGCGCTCCGGCGTGTCGCGGAGATCCTGCACGAGTGGTTGTGACGCGACGAACCAGCGACGGCGAAGGCGCCGCTGGCAGTGCAGGCCACTCCCGCCGAGGCTCGCGCTGCTGTCTGTCCTGACTCGGCCGACGCGGCAGCAGCTACGCGATATCGCGCTGGCGCGGCTGCACGCTCGTGCGGGGATCACCGCACTGACCGAACATCGTCCGGCGGTGCTCACCGGAATATGAACCGCGGCGGTCTGATCCCCGGCGGTCTCGAATCCGTGTCTACCGTCCTGTTTTCGGTGCGCCCGACCGGCCTCGGACGAACGCCCAGAGTTGGTCGATGACGGATTCGGGAGCCGGGTGGAGTGTGGCCGGCCCGACGCAGACCGCGCGTGGGCATCGCCCAGGAGGTGGCGGCCGATAGCGCCGGCCGGGCCGGTAAGCCTAGCGGTCCGAGCAGGATCGCTGGATTTCGGAATGGGGATTGATCCTGGACGAAGGGGCGGTCTATATTGGTCTGACCACTTGACCACCTGTCCATGTCGCTGAGTATCGGGTTGCCCGGCATCGGCCGAACCCCGGCGGGAAAAGAGAAGGAT
The DNA here is from genome assembly GCF_050946365.1 of Nocardia sp. CA-107356. Lineage (NCBI taxonomy): Bacteria > Bacillati > Actinomycetota > Actinomycetes > Mycobacteriales > Nocardiaceae > Nocardia > Nocardia sp. CA-107356. The sequence continues at coordinate 4,992,916 of NZ_CP191992.1, forward strand.
CGACCGTCATGAATTCACGCGCGCCGAACGCCATCGCAGTTGCCCGTACCGCGCAGGACGCGTGGGGAGCGATGTCGGTCGGTGAGCGAGTCACCGCGTTGGCTCAGCTGCCGCGGGCGATCATTCGTCATGCCGACCGAATCACCGAGGTGATCGGTCGAGAGAACGGCAAGCCGCGAGCCGAAGCGCTCGGGCACGAGGTCGCCTCTGCCGTCGCGGTCGCCCGGTACTATCTCGAGCACGCCGAAGAGGTCCTGGCTGCGCGGCGGATCCGACAGAAGACCTCTCCGCTGCGCTCGGCGGTCGCGACATATCGCCCGCATGGAGTGGTGCTGGCCATCGCGCCATGGAACCTGCCGTTCATCATTCCGTTCAGCCAGGTCCTACCCGCGCTGCTGGCCGGCAACGCCGTGGTACTGAAACCTTCGGAGCTCACCCCCGGGACGGGGCAGCTGGTCGGTGACATCATCAACGCGGTGGGCTTGCCCCCCGGGGTGTGTCAGGTCGTCACGGGCGACGGGCAGGTCGCCGCAGAGCTGTTGTCGTCACGGCCGGACAAGGTGCTGTTCACTGGGTCCGTCGCGACCGGTCGTGCGGTGATGACGGCAGCCGCGCAGTTTCCGATCCCGGTCACGCTCGAACTCGGGGGCGTCGATGCGGCGATCGTGTGCGAGGACGCCGATGTGGAGTTCACGGCATCGGCGATCGCCTGGGGCGCCACCTTCAATGGTGGACAAGCCTGTTGTTCGATCGAGCGTTTGATCGTGGCCGAGCCGATCGCCGACCAGCTGCTGACCAGAATAGAAGCGAAGCTGGCCATGATCGACACCGAAGCCGATCTCGCGCCGCCGATCAATGCTCGCCAACAGAACACCTGGCGCGCGCACCTCAGCCAAGCCACGGCTTCCGGTCTGCGCGTCCTCCCGCCGCCAGACCCCGCCTCATCGGTGGTGAGTCCGGCATTGGTCACCGGGGGAGATCTGCCAACGAGCGAGGACTTGTGCGCGACGGCGGTATGGCGGGAGGAAACGTTCGGTCCAGTGGTTGTCGCGACAACTTTTACGACTCTCGACGAAGCGGTCGCGCTGCACAACGACACCCGTTTCGGACTCACCGCCTCCGTTTTCAGCGGCGATGTCACCGCCGCTCGCCGCGTCGCCGAACGGCTCAAAGCCGGTGTGGTGTCGATCAACGACGTCGCGGCCATCCTCTACTCCGCGCCCGAGATTCCCTGGGGCGGTGTAGGCGAGTCGGGATTCGGACGCGCGCACGGCCCCGAGGCGCTGATCGACGCGAGTTGGCTGCACACCGTGGAATATCCGGCGGTGGGAGCCTTCGGGCCCAAACGCCCGTGGTGGTATCCCTACGGACCCGAACTCGAATCCTTCTTCGAGGCACTGTTGCCCCTGGCCGACGCCCGCACGACGCTGTCCGGTCTGACGAAGACACCTCGGATCGGATCGGCCGCCGCGCGGATGCTCGCCCGCTTCTCCAAGAACTAGGAATCCCGCATGCACACAACTTTCGACTTGAACGACCCCGTCACGGAGCCCGGTACCGATCGGGTCGAGTCGTGGTTCTTTCGCGCCAACTGCCCCAGCACGCCACGCGCGATCTGGATCAAAGCCACCTTCCTGACCTCGACTTCGGGTCGCAACCTCGCCCAGGCGTGGGTCTCGGTGTTCGACGGTGACAGCGCCACCGCGGTATGGCGGAGCATCGACTACGGTGCCGCGAAAGTGATCTCCGCCGATGGAGACCACATGATCACCATCGGCGAAACGTCCTTCACCGTCTCCGGCGAGGGCGGTGCGTTGCGTGGACACCTCGACCGCGACGGTCAGGACATCCGTTGGGACATCGCCTTCTCCCGCGGTGCAGACGAACTTGCCGACCCCTTGGTCCTGATCGGCACTGCGGCGAACGTGCGCCGATCGCGGTTCCCCGCCAACAAGGTCGTGTCTCCCTTTCCGGTTGTGCATTGCTCCGGCACCGTCACCATCGGCCGTGAGGTGTGGGCACTGGACGGGTGGTCCGGCATGCAGGGGCACAACTGGGGTCCCGCACATAGTCGGCAGTACGTCTGGGGCCAAGCTGTGTTCTCCGAGCGATCCGACCAGCAACCCTTTGCCTATGTCGAAGCGGCGAGCGCGCGCGTGGCCATCGGCAACCGTATGAGTCCGTACTTCTCCGTGATGACAGTCCGGCGTGGTGATGAGATCTACCGCTTCGACCGGCTGTTCGACCTGCATCGTCAACGCGTGGACGCGTCCTTCCCGCGCTGGTGGCTTCGAATGCGTGGTGCCGCCGGGACGGCGACGCTGTCGATGACGGCGCGCCCCGAGCAGTTCGTGATCCTGCCCTACCAGAACCCCGCCGCCCCCACCCGCTACTGCCTCAACAGCAAGCTCGCCCAGGTGGAACTGCGGATTCAACCCCACACGGGCGACGGCTTCGTCCTGCGCAGCGACCACGGCGGAGCGCTGGAATTCCTCGTGGACGACCCCCGATCGCTGCTTCCCGACGCCACTGTCCCCTTCGACTAGGACCACCACCATGCCAGTGTCATTCTTCGAGACGATGAGCGGTGAGCTTCGCGACTCGCAAGGCTCCCATCATCATGTGGCGGTCGACCTGCGGCTCGAGGCCGGCAGTTTTACCAGGTTCTTGACCGACGGCAGGACTCGACTGACCGGAACGATCCGGGCTCTGCCGTGGACCGATGGTGCGGCGGTCACCGGCGAGGTGATCGTGCTGCCGCTGACCAAACGGCTCATCCGATACCGGATGCGTTTCGTCGACGTACACGGCGGCAGGTGGCGGCTGGAAGGCCAGAAGAACATCACCTGGGGGCGCGGCTACCTGGCCAGCCAGACGACGATGCACGCTCACCTCTACCAGGACGACCAGTCGGTCGCGACCGGTGACATGCAGTTCTTCATGAACTCCGTCGTCGAGTTCATGCTGTCGTGGAAGCCGTGGACAGCGTTGCGGCCGGCAAACACCCCCTCCTCCGGCGCGAGTCCGCTCAGCGCCGTCCGTCGTAGACAGCTGCTCGCGGTCGCCGAAGCGGTCGTCGTACCCACCGATCGCGTGCCGGCCGCCGACGAGCGAACCATCGATCGGCTGCAGGAACAGCTCTCGCACATGCCCGTCCACATCTCGAGCGGTCTGCGCGCTGCGCTCACCGCATGGGATGTCCGCATCCGACTACGAGCAGGCAGACCCTTTCGCAGCCTGGACCTCGGAACTCGCCGTGAGCTGGTGCAAGCCACCGTACGCAAACCGAGTTCGGGCGCTGCCCGTGCGCTGGCCGCCATCGCCACCCTGGTGCGTTCGGCGCATTTCGGTCGTGCGGACTACCTGTCCGCCATCGGCTTCCCGACGCCGACACCCTCGCCGGTCGTGCTCCCGGAGCCGAAATGGCAGGCCAATGTCATGGCACCGACCGACTTGGCCGTCACCGATTCGATCGAGTGCGATGTGGTGGTCGTCGGGTCGGGCGCCGGTGGCGCACCTTTGGCGGCGCGACTGGCCGAGTCCGGTCTCGGTGTCGTCATAGTCGAGGAAGGGCCGCTGACGTCCCGCCACGACTTCCGAGCCCACCCGGACGACCGCCGATACCGGTACTGGCATGACGCGGGAGCCACATTCGCCCTCGGCAACGCAGTCGTCACCGTCCCGACCGCACGACTCGTCGGCGGCACCACCGCCATCAATTCGGGCACTTGCTTCCGTACCCCCGATGCTGTCCTGGCGCAGTGGCGGCATGAGAAGGGACTCGGCAGCGATTTCACGCCAGAGGCATTCGGCAAGTACCTCGACGCAGTCGAGGTCGAACTGGATGTGGCCGACGCCGAGCAGTCCATGCTCGGCCGCGTCTCGACAGTCATGGCTACGGGAGCCGAAGCGATCGGCGCGCACCACGGACCGCTGCCGCGCAATGCTCCCGCCTGTGACGGTCAGGGCACCTGCGTATTCGGCTGCCCCACTGATGCCAAACGCAGCACCAACGTCAGCTGGATCCCGCGCGCCATGACCGCCGGAGCGGCACTGGTTACCGAGATGTCGCTGACCCGCATCCTGATGCATGGAAACCGCGCGATCGGCGTGCTGGCACACGGGCATACGCCCGATGGAAGTCCACGTACGCTCGAGGTGCGGGCGCGGGCGGTGGTGATAGCCGCCGGAACTCTGCGGACACCCCTGCTGCTGCAAGAAAACAACATCGACCTACCTGCGCTCGGGACCAACCTTTCCATCCATCCCGCGGTAAGCGTGCTCGGTTTGATGGACGGCGTCGACGATAAACGCCCCTGGCAGTCGATCCCGCAGGGCTACCACGTCTTCGGCCACGGCGACCCGCGCATCAGCTACGAAGGGGTCAATAGCCCGCCCAGCCTCGGGGCGGCGGCGCTGCCGTTCGTCGGCTCGGAGTTGAGCCGGTGGATGGATTCCTGGGACCGCGTCGAACACTTCGGCCTGATGGTCCGCGACGAGGGAGTCGGACGCGTGTACCGCGGACCGGGCGGCCGACCGCTCATCCGCTACTCGGTGACTCGCCGAACCCAGGCCCTGGTCCAGGAAGGAATCGCCACGGTCAGCGAGATGTTCCTGCACGGCGGTGCTACCGAAGTCGCGCACCGCATCGAGGGCATCCCCACCGTCACCAGTGTCGCCGCAGCGCGGGATCTGGCCAAGTATCGGATCGCGCCGTCCCGGATCACGATGGCGGGCTTCCACCCGTTGGGTACCGCGCAGATGGGAACAGATCCGCGACGCGCGGTCCTCGACCAAGAGAATCGGGTATTCGGCTACAGCGGACTCTACGTCGTCGACGGTTCCGCGGTGCCTACGTCACTCGGCGTGAACCCACAGCTCACGATCATGGCGTTGTCGCTGCGCGCGGCCGACATTATCAGCGACCGCTTGAAGAGATGAAGTGTTCGGTCGGCGATGATCGCTGCCTGGGAACCGGTGCCCGCGGCGGGACCAGGACACCGGAACGCGAACCGCGGCAAATGTGCGGTTCGCTCCCCGGCTGGCGAACGGACACGTCGATGGCCGCCATTCTGGTGCTGGATGCGCGACGTGGACCCGTGAGCGCGAGGGCGGAATGTGAAAGATGTTGTGCAACATACGAACAAGAGCTATCAGAAAAGCGTTGATTGCCATCACCGAACGCCGCGCCGAGCCCGCTGCGGTCGGTTGTGCCGGTGGCTCGCCAACGCGGCTCCAGCGTTCGGTGTCGGGGGGTGTCCCTATGTTCTCCGCCAATGGGATTGGGGAAGTCGGGACGTATGCTGCGTGGGATGAGGTTTGCTTGTAGGGGCTGGGCCGTGGTGGCTGCGGTCATATGGAGCTGCGTGTTCGCAGCGGTGCACTTGTTCTGGGCCTTGGGTGGGTCTGTGGGGCTGGCGTCCTCAGCGGGCTCGGATTTGGCGGCTCGTCGTCCGCCGATGTTCGTTGCTGCCGGATTGTGGGGCGTGGCTGTTGCGCTTCTGGCTGGCGCTGTGTTCGTCGGTGTGGCGGCAGCCATGAATATGCCGCGCCGGTGGCGCTGGGTTATGGCGTGGATGATCGGGCTTGCTGGGCTGCTGTTGCTGGCTCGCGGTGTCCTGGTCGAGGTCGCGCTGGCGGCGGATGCCGGAGGTGTCCGTCGCGAGGTCGGGCCGCATCAGACTCGGTGGAGTCTGATGTTGTGGAATCCGTGGTTCGTGATCGGTGGTGTGTTGTTCATGGGGGCGGGTCGCGATATTGCGAAGCGTTGTTCACGGTCGGCTGGTCGTGCCAAGGCTCAGGCCGTGGCTGGTCTGGGATCTCGGTAGGGCCGTTCGGTTTTGAGCATGGCGTAGAGGACATCGCAGCGGCGTCGCGCCAGGCAGATGAGGGCGGCCGAAATACTGCCGATACCATGCAGCGCGTCGATATGTGCCGTGTACCGGTTTCGATATTCCAGGTAGGGAGTCCTCGATGGATTGGCGTGATTCGTCGCGTTGGTCGGCCATGGCCGCCGTGCTGGTGCTGTCGGTTGCGACGTGCCTGTCCGTCGCGTCGGCGACCCCCGATCGCGTTGATGCTCGCCGCCCCAATATCGTGATGATCCTCGCCGATGACCTCGACGCGATGACCACGCCGGTGTGGCAGGCGATGCCGCGCACCGCCGCGCTGATCCGTGACCGCGGTGTGGATTTCACCAACGGTTTCGCGCCGATGCCGATCTGCTGCGCGGCCCGGTCGTCGATCTTGACCGGAGAATACGGGCACAACACCGGCGTTCTCACCAACGGTGGCGAAGTCGGCGGCTTCGAAGCCTTCCGTGCCAACGGCAACGAATCCCACACCATCGCGACATATCTGCACGACGCCGGCTATCGCACCGGGATGGCGGGTAAATATCTCAACGGCCTCGAACACGACCCCGACCACATTCCGCCCGGCTGGGACGACTGGAACGCGGGCATCGACAACTTCCTGTACGCCGGTTACAACTACACTCTCAACGAGAATGGCACTCACGTGAAATACGGTGTGGCGCCGAAGGATTACGAAACCGACGTCATCAGCGACAAGTCCGTGCGGTTCATCACCGACGCCGCCACTACCGAGCAGCCGTTCTTCTGGTACGCCGCGTCCACCGCCCCGCACTTCCCGATCCCGCCCGCGCCACGGCATCTGGCCGAGACCACGCCGACCGCAGCGCCACGGTCGGCGAACTTCCAGGAGCCCGACGTTTCCGATAAGCCCAGTTGGCTTATCGACACCGCGGACGCCCGCGCGGCGACGATCGCGGCGACCAACGATATCGACTACACCAACCGGCTCGGCGCACTGAAATCGTTGGACGAGATGGTCGCCGCGATCGTCGATACTCTCGACCGCACCGGTCAACTCGATAACACTTATCTGATCTTCACCTCCGACAACGGTTACAGCCTCGGTGCCCACCGCCTCACCCAGAAGATGGCGCCCTACGAGGAATCCATGCGGGTACCCCTCGCTGTCGCCGGTCCCGGTATCAGCCACGGCTCCACCGATGCGATGGGCCTGTCGATCGACCTCGCACCCACCATCCTCGACTGGGCCGATATCGCCATCCCCGACCGGATGGACGGTCGTTCGCTCGCACCGGTGCTGCACGGTGACACCGGCGGCTGGCGCACCGACTTCGCCGCCGAATACGGCGGCCCGGGCAGCAACGGCCGCAACGGCATTGTCCAGGAACAGATTCCGGGCACCGAGACACCGGCGATATATGCCTTCGACATGCCGTCCTGGATCGCGGTGCGCACCGAACGGTATCTGTATGTGCGCTGGTACGAACGTGAACGCCCGCTCGGCGAGCGCGAATACGAGCTGTATGACCTCACCGCGGATCCCTACCAACTGACCAACCTGATCAAGACGCCGACCGGCCGAGCCGAGCACGCCACCACCATCACCGAACTCGACCGTCGCCTTGCCGAACTGACCACCTGTGCCGGACTCGCGTGCCGCTAGGTTCGCGACGAGCCGACCCGACGCCGCAGTCACCGAGACGCCTTCATATGCTGCTCGGGTGCTCGCCGGGCCGCCTGTGCGGGGTGAACAGTGTTGTGCAGCCGCATCGGTCGAGTCCCGAGCCGTCGACGACTGTCCGCATCTAGATCAAATCCGCCGAACCGGCAGTCCCAGTGACTTTGTCGCGCTAGCCTGCCTGTTGGAGGCGTGCTGATCAACAAGGTCCCTAACCTCCATGCGCTCGACCGGCGCGCCCCCGCAACCGCTGACTCGAACAACGACAGCAAACGGGACGATCATGGTGGCAATCGTTTGCCTGATCCGCCCCGGAAGGGTTGGGATGCGGTGGACACGGTGAACCGCGCCGCGCGGATCTGGTACCAGAGTTTCACCAAGAGCGGGCGATGACTGAGGACGCTACGTCGCGCGCGGTCCGCGGCGCGATACCCCGCTTGTCGCGGCGCCGCTTGGCGGCGGCAGGCGTATTGGCCGGGGCGCTCGGATTCGGCGGACCGATCGTCGCGACGTCGGTCGCACCATCGCGCGGACCCACCGGTCCGGTGGCGCCCGCAGGGTCGGTTCAGTTTCCTGTCGGCTTCGTCTGGGGAACCGCCTCGTCGGCCGAATCGGTCGAGGGAGCGATCACTCAGGACGGGCGCGGACCGTCGATCTGGGACACCTTCAGCCACACCGATGGTAAGACCGTCAACGGTGACACCGGCGACATCGCCTGCGAGGAATACGACCGGTTCGAGCAGCATTTCGATCTCATGGCCGCCCTGGGCTTTCGCGTCTATCGATTCTCGATCTCCTGGTCACGCATCGTGCCCACCGGCACGGGGCCCATCAACCCGACCGGGCTCGATCACTATCAACGCGTGGTCGATGCCCTGCTCATGCGCGGTATATCGCCCTTCGTCACGATCTATCACTGGGATCTGCCGCAGGCGCTGCAGGACGCCGGCGGCTGGACGGTGCGCGACACCGCCGAGCGCTACGCCGATTTCGCGGCCGCGGTCTACGAGGCACTCGGTGACCGTGTGCCTCATTTCCTGTGCCTCAACGAGCCGAACTCGCAGGCGCTGCTCGGCTATGGAACCGGGCAGATCGCGCCGGGAATCGCTGACCCGCGGGCTATCTTTCCTGCGGCTCACCATCAGCTGCTCGGCCAGGGGCTGGCGGTGCGAGCCATGCGCGCGGTCAACCATCCGAATGCCTCGATCGGGACCACGCTCAATATCATCGAGGTCCTTCCGGCGAGCGATAGCTCGGCGGACACCGCGGCGGCGAAGCTCTTCGACGGCATCTGGAACCGAACCTATCTCGGACCGATATTCACAGGTGCCTATCCCGCCGATGTGCTGGACTACTACGGCAAGCTCGGCGACACCGCGAAGGTCATCGAGGCAGACGACCTAGCGATAATCAACAGCCCGTTGGATTTTCTCGGCGTCAACTACTACACGAGCAACGTCGTCGCTGCGGCGACCGAGCCGCCCGGCTACCGAACCGTTCCGCCGGTCTCGTCGCCGACGCAGGGCGGTTTCGGGTCGAGTGGATCCGATATCACCGCGATGGGGTGGCGGGTCGCTCCGCAGGGACTGACCTCCGTGCTGCGCCGGGTCCGCGACGAGTACACCCGGATCCCGCTCTACATCACCGAGACCGGCGTCGCCTACCACGACTATGTCGAGCCCTCTGGCGAGATCCGCGACGGCGACCGTATCGCGTTCCTCGATGCGTACCTGCGTGCCGCCCATGATGCGATCGCCGATGGCGTCGACCTTCGCGGGTTGATCGTTTGGTGCTTTCAGGACAACTTCGCCTCGACCAACGGCTACTCGATCAAGTTCGGCCTCACCTGGACCGACTTCGTCAGTCAGCAGGTGATACCGAAGCAGAGCGCCGCCTGGTTCAGCGATGTGATCGCGCGGAATGGCTTGGCGGCGCATTCCTGATCGGCGGTGGCTCGAATGGTCGTCGGCGTCAGCTATTCGGCGTGGAAGCTGTGGATGCCCTGGGTGCTGACCGTCGCGCGCGGGCGTACGACCCGATTTCGGCAGCAGCGTGTTGGACCTGGCTGTCGCGTTCTGATCTATACGCTCGTTCACGATTGTGACGGGTGTCGGACCGGATGTGAGGTGTTCGATGCGAGTTGTCCACGTGGGTAAGCGAGCGGTGGCGCTGGTCACGTTGTCGGTCGGCGCCGCACTCCTGATCCATACCGCTCCGGCGCATGCGCAAACCCCGGGAACCCTGATCGCGGAGTACCCGCTGCCCGACGGCACGCGCGGGATATCCGATGCCGATGGGTCGGTGATCGAGTACTGGATGCGCGGCCCGAACGAGACGATCCAGCCGGCTAGCGGAGCGCTGTATGTTCCGGGCGGTACCCCGCCGCCATCCGGTTGGCCGATCATCGCCTACGGCCACGGCACCAGCGGGCTCGGCCCGGGCTGCGGTGGCCAGTCCGATCCGCTCGAGCACCCCGCCCAGACGATTGCGGGAGATGAAGATGCGCTGCTCCGGTACCTGACGTCGCAGGGACTCGCCGTGATCGCGCCCGATTACCTCGGCCTCGGCCGCTTCGACACCGGACCGCATCCTTTCCTGGGGATCGACACCGAGGCCACTGCCACGATCGACCTCCTGCGCGCCGCCCGCGCCGCTCACCCGGAACTGTCGCGGACATGGGCGGTCGTCGGCGCGTCGCAGGGCGGGCAGGCCGCGCTCGGCACCGGCCACCTGCAGGCCACCGATGCCCCGGACCTGGACTTCCGCGGCACCATCGCGATCGACCCCGAGTCCGACGTGGAGAAGCTTGCGCCGATGTTCGGCCCAGCCACTCCCACCCCGGCCGCAATTGCGGACGGTTTCATGGACCTGTTCGTCAGCATGTTGGCCGGGCTCCGCGCCGCCCGCCCCGAGGTGAGTGTCGACGAGTACCTCACCCCCGAGGGCCGGTCCGTGCTCGACAGCGTCGGCGGGATGTGCACACCCCAGATCATGGACAGGGTCCGCGGTGTCAGCATCGGCCAGGTGCTGGCGAAGCCCCTGGCCGTCGCGCCCATGCCTGCTGCCGTCGACGCTTACATGACCGTACCCACCAGTGGCTACAACGCCCCGATCCTGTTGTGCGTCAACGTCACCGATACCACCGTCCCGTCCCCACTGCACGGCATCCTCGTCGCCCAACTCGCCGCTCACGGCGTCGACTCCCAGACCGTCGTGGGCACCGGCAAGCACACCCAACTCAACCCTCAGATGTGGACCGCCATCGAGCAGTTCGTGGCCCGCATGCGATCCGGCCCGGACACTGGTCACCCCTGAGTCCGCAGGCCGGCGAGGGCGGGTGGTCCGCGTGGGCGGAATCCGATGGTGCCATCACAGAATTCGTTGTCAGCGGGATCTGTCGCAGTCGTTCGTGTGAGCCGACCGGGAGATGAGTTTGCCGGACCTTGGTTTCGCGTTGTCCACGACGCATGTGGCTACTGGTTCGATCCTTGGTTCCGGTGTCGGCAAGCCGGGTGCCACGGTTCGCTGGAACATTGCGCTGCGCATGGTCGCCGCGTGGGTCATTACTTTGCCCGCTGCGGCCGTGGTGGGAGCGGTCATGTGGTTCGTGGCCGCCAAGATCCCGACGTTGGCCGGGCCGCTGGTCGCGTTCGCGATCCTGTGCGGATTGTCGGGCTACATGTACTGGCGCGCACAGCAGCAGAAGGTCGACCACAACAATGTCAATGCCGAATGGGACGACGAGAGCAATTCCGTCACCCCGGCTGACGCGATCGCGAGGGTCTAACGAATGGAAACCATCAAGCTCGTCCTCGAGTCCGTCTGGAAGATCCTGCTGGTCGGACTTGTGCTCGGCGCCGGTCTGCCCGCCCTGTTCGCCATCGGCGTGCGCGGCCTGGCAATCGGCAACGGCCACGAATCGGCCGACGGCGTCGTCCACAAACCCAACCTGCTCGGCAATGTGCTCGCGGCCGTCTCGTTTCTGGTCGTGATCGCCGCGATCGCTCTCGGCATCACGATCATCGTCGCGTCGGGCTTCGGGAAGATGGTCAGCTTCGAGCATATTTATCCGACTCTGGTCGAGAAGTAGGGGACCGCAGGTGAACCAGAAGAACAACAGCGACAGCATCCTGACCCAGATCCTGGACTGGCTGCGCGCGGGCTACCCCGAAGGCGTACCGCCGAAGGATTATTTCCCGCTGTTGGCGTTGCTGAAGAAGTCGCTCAGCGATGACGAACTTCATCAGGTACTCGGTCGATTGCTGGCTGAGCGCCCCGACACCGTCGACCGCGCGCACGTGGAGGACGCCATCATCAAGGTGACCCAGAGCCAGCCGGTCGAAGTGGAACTGCGGCAGGTGGCCGCGAAACTCGCCGCGGGTGGATGGCCTCTGACCGGCTTCACCGACTGAGAGTCCGCCCTGTGCAGGGCAACTCGTCACTGCGGACTCGTACTGCCAATGCCCGGCGGGATGGGCCGCACGGGTGTTGGGAGTGCGACGTGTACGAGTTACGCGGCTGCTGTTCACCTTTCGGTCAGAATCCATCGATAGTGTCCAGGGAATGACCGATTCCGCGACGCGGCAGCTATTGCGTGACTTCAGTGAGATCGGCGACCTCGAGTCGGCGGTCGACCTTTCCGACACCGCCGGTTTCGTCATCGACGACTTCGACGATGACGATCCGATCCTGATTACTGCCCAGGGCGGTTTCGCCGTCGACACCTGGCGCGAGGGCTACCCCTACGACGAGCGTCTGGCCCGCGAAATCTACGAGGCCGACAAACGCCTGCTGCAGATCGAACTGCTCAAACTGCAGAACTGGGTCAAAGCCACCGGACGCAGACTGGTGATCGTATTCGAGGGCCGCGACGCCGCAGGCAAGGGCGGAACGATCAAGCGGTTCACGGAGCACCTCAATCCACGCGGTGCACGCGTGGTGGCACTGGAGAAGCCGACCACTCGCGAGTCCACTCAGTGGTACTTCCAGCGCTACGTCGAACACTTCCCCGCCGGCGGGGAAATCGTGTTGTTCGATCGCTCCTGGTACAACCGTGCCGGAGTAGAGCGGGTCATGGGGTTTTGCACCTCCGAACAACATCGGCGATTCCTGGCCCAAGTCCCTCTCTTCGAGCGCATGCTCGTCGACGACGGCATCGACCTCGTCAAATTCTGGTTCTCGGTGTCCCCGCTGGAACAGCGCACGCGCTTCGCCATCCGCCAAGTCGACCCGGTCCGCCAGTGGAAGCTGTCCCCGATGGACCTGGCATCGCTCGATAAGTGGGACGACTACACCGCCGCCAAAGAACAGAGCTTCGAGCACACCGACACCGACTACGCCCCATGGATCGTGGTCAAGAGCAACGACAAGAAACGCGCCCGCCTCAACGCGATGCGCCATGTGCTCGGTCTGTTCGACTACGACAACAAGGACCCCGAGATCGTCACCCCCGCCGACCCGCTCCTCGTGGGGCGCGCCTGCGACGTCATCGGCTCCTGACGCACGTCGCGTTGGTGCGTGGGTCAAGCACTCCGAAACAAACGCCGGATTCGCCGACGGATACCCGAGACGTCCCGCGACCCCGGAGCGGTGTGTTCAGCGGCCGTCTGGGCCGAGGTCGCTTGGGCGAATCGCTCGTGCAGTTGTTCGCGGACCTGGTCGGGGGTGTAGGCACGCCGACGGCGCTCGGCGCGCACGATCACCACGCCGGTCGCGACTACACCGGCCGCACCCGCCAATCCCACTGCCTTCCACCACCTCATACCGCATAGGCTACGGCCATGACGGGTACGAGCATCAGTCTCGACCGAGCGCTCGAGCTCACCAGAACTGGCGACATCTGGCTGTTCCGTGGTCATTCGGCCGCCGACCGCGCGATCCGGATGACGACGAACAGTCCGGTGAACCATGTCGGCATGTCCGTCGTGATCGACGATCTGCCCGCGCTGATCTGGCATGCGGAGCTCGGCCGATCGCTGCCCGACATGTGGTCGGGAGTCGCGCACCGCGGCGTGCAGTTGCACAATCTGCGCGATGCCGTGTCGGTGTGGACACACCGCTACGGTCAGCAGGCCTGGTTGCGCCAGTTGAACCGTCCGACCACCCGAGAGATGGATGACAGCCTGCTGCGCACCATCGCCCGACTCGACGGAACCCCGTTCCCATCCACCGCCGGTCTCGCCGGTCGCTGGCTACGCGGCCGCGCGCGACTCCCGCGCCACAAGCCGCGCCAGTCGGCCGCCCGAGATTTGGAGAGCGCGTATTGCGCGGAGATCGTGGCGGCGACATACCAGGAGATGGGACTGTTGCCGCAGCGCCATAGCCCCAACTGGTATGACCCCGGGCGATTCTGGAGCGGAGACAGACTGCAGCTGTCCGGTGGCTACGAACTGGGTGGCGAAATAGCCATCCGGACACCGGCCGCGACAAACTCCTGACCACCACGTTCGCTGTTGAGGTAGGTAACCTCGGCCAGTAGCTGGCGTCTCGGCTGCATACTCGCCGATTTCGCCTGGGGGACAGGGGGAGTCACCTTCGCCTCGACCGAAACGCCCCCATCGTCGATCGAGTGGTGCCCCTCGGGGAACCGTTGCGCTCGACCCGATTCTGTACGGCTGGAATCAGGCGAGTTCTCCGATGGACGGCCAACAATGCCGCCCCGGGACACGCAACAGCCCCACACCCTGAGGGTGCGGGGCTGTACCGAGCCGCGTCGATCAGATAGCGCGGACGTCCTGGGCCTGCGGGCCCTTCTGTCCTTGTCCGACCTCGAACTCCACGCGCTGTCCTTCTTCGAGGGACTTGAATCCCGAGCCGGATACGGCGGAGTAGTGCACGAAGACGTCAGGGCCGCCACCGTCCTGCGCGATAAAACCGAAGCCCTTTTCGGCGTTGAACCACTTCACACTGCCTTGAGTCATTGCTTACTTCATTCTTTTCTGTAGATGAGCCAAGCGGATCACGTCGATAAGCCTGATCTCACCGGGTAATCATCCCATGGATTCCAAGTTGCGCAAAGTGTGAGCCAACCGACCCTCAGCGCCCGGTACGTTCACTGACCTCGATACTTGCCCGTGCTCCAGCCGGACTCCGTGATCATGGTGTGAGTCGGGATCGGTGCCGGTAGTGGCTGCGTCGGGAGTCGAGCGCGGGGGCGAGACATGTGCTGTGCGGAAGGCGCCCGTCACCACCGAGATCGTTGCCGCTTCTCTCGGATCATGTGTCCATCAGCGCGATTGGTAGTCAATGGGTGGACTCGGGTCCGTGCTCGGGCGCGGCCTGCAGGTCGGGCGCGGCGGCGGCCAGCAATGCATCTCGGTCGCGGTTCAACGGAGGATAGATACGTCGGGTGTTGATGGCGCGCTTGGTGTCTTTGGCCTCCTCGCCGCATGCGACCACGTGGCGGTCCCAGCCCTCGGTATACACCGCGCCTGCCGGTCCCAGATCGAGAACCGTTACATACCAAGGGATCCGCAACGGCTTCACGGGCTGGCCCAGCAGATCGCCGATGACGTTGTATCCGGCCCATCGGCCCATCGGGCGGCTGTGCTGGCAGGACATCACCGACATATGCTCGTCGTCCATTTTCGCGGCGGCGACGTCACCGGCGGCGAATACCCCGGGCACACCGCAGACCCGCAGATAGTCGTCGACGGGGAGTCGACCCAGCCGGTCACGGTCGACCCCGAAGTCTGCGGTCAGCGGGTTGGCCCGCATGCCGGCACACCAGACGACGGTGGCGGCGGTCACCACTTCACCCGAGGAGAGCGTCACGCTGCGCTCGTCGATGGCGAGGACCCCGACGCCCAACTTGGTCTCGATCCCGGTGTGGGCCAGCGCCGCCTCGATGACCGGTCGCGCCGATGCACCCATGTCCGAGCCGACCGACGGGTTGCGGTCGATCAGGATGACCCGCGGTGCGACGGCATGCGTGGCAAAGGCGTCGGCGAGCATCGTGGGCAGCTCAGTCGCCTCTTCGATCCCCGTCAAGCCTGCCCCGACGACGACTACTGTCGCGGCCGCCGGGTCAGTGGGGCCCTCGGCAAGCCGGCGCAGGTGGGCTTGCAGTCTGGTCGCTGCGTCATGGGTGTCGATGTCGAAACCGAACTCCCGCAGGCCAGGGATATCGGGTTTGACTACCTGGCTGCCCAACGCGAGCACCAGCCGGTCGTAGCTGTGTGCGCCCGCGGTGGATTCCACGACTCGCGCCAGAGCATCGATCGCCGTCACTTCGCCGATGATGTGCTCGATTCCTACCGGGTCCAGAAGAGCGCTCAGCGGGATGCGGGATGTGCTCAGATCGGTCTCATAGTCGCGTACGCGGATGTCGTGGTACGGCGTGGAACTGATCATCGTGACATCGACGGTTCCGACCGCCACACCCAGCTCGTCGAGCCGCCGGACCGCCGCGAGCGCCGCCCACAGACCCGCAAATCCGGACCCGAGAACCAGGACACGCCAGGGATCGGTCACTGCAGCGCGCTGCACATCGCCATTCTAAGCGGCAGGCCAGGAGCCTTCCTGGATCTTTGAGTACGTCGTGTGGTCGGGTCGACCAGCATCATGCGGCATATCAGTGTGTTTCGAGGTCGGGCACGGCCGTCGGGCGGGTCCGTGTGCGCACCCACACCGCGCCGACGAGGCCGAAGGTGTCGACGAATTCGCCGAGCCACTGCGCTCCGCTTCGCACCCCTATTGATCGTGCCAATATTCGTCGGTACATTGATTGGCGATATATTCCCCGTCACCGGAGGAGACCAACCGATGGCGACAGTTCGTCCCGATCCCGAGGTGTCGGCGCCCGCGGACGCGTTCCACGCCGAGGATGCGGGCTACCACAAGGCCCTGCGTCCGCGACAACTGCAGATGATCGCGATCGGCGGCGCGATCGGAACCGGCCTGTTCCTGGGCGCGGGTGGTCGGTTGCACACTGCCGGTCCCGGACTGTTCCTGGTGTACGCGGTTTGTGGCATCTTCGTGTTCTTCATCCTGCGGGCGCTGGGCGAGCTGGTATTGCATCGTCCGTCCTCCGGATCGTTCGTTTCCTATGCGCGTGAGTTCTATGGCGAGAAACTGGCTTTCGCGGTCGGATGGATGTACTTCTTCCACTGGTGCATGAGCGGGATCGTGGACATCACTGCCATCGCCACATACGTCCACTACTGGGGAACGTTCCACGTAGTTCCCCAGTGGCTCATCGCACTCATCGCCTTGGCGCTCGTCGTCGCAATCAACTTGGTATCGGTGCGCTGGTTCGGTGAGCTCGAGTTCTGGGCAGCGTTGATCAAGGTGGTTGCGCTGGTCGGCTTCCTGATCATCGGAACCGTCTTCCTCACAGGCAGATTCACCATTCAAGGCGAGTCCACCGGATTCAGCGTGCTCTCCGACCACGGTGGGCTGTTCCCGACCGGTTTGCTGCCACTGGTCACCGTCACCACCGGCGTCGTATTCGCCTATTCCGCCGTCGAATTGGTCGGTACGGCGGCTGGTGAGGCGGAGAATCCGGAAAAGATCATGCCGCGGGCCATCAATTCGGTCATTGCCCGTATCGCCCTGTTCTACGTGGGCTCATTGGTGCTGCTGGGACTGCTGCTGCCCTACACCGCATTCAAATCCGGTGAAAGCCCTTTCGTCACGTTCTTCTCGAAGCTCGGTGTGCAGGGCGCTGATTCGGTTATGAACCTGGTGGTGTTGACGGCGGCTTTCTCCAGCCTGAACGCGGGTCTGTACTCGACCGGCCGCATTCTGCGCTCGATGTCGATGAACGGCAGCGCGCCCAAGGCGGCGGCGCGGATGTCCAGCGGCGGTGTGCCCTACGTCGGTATCCTCGCCACCGGTGCCATCGCGCTGACCGGCGTCGGATTGAACGCCGTGGTACCCGAGCATGCCTATGAGATCGTGCTCAACATGTCCGCGCTGGGCACCATCACCGCCTGGGCGGCGATCATCCTGTGCCAGCTGAAACTGTGGCAATGGTGGCGCAAGGGCTTGGTCGAGCGTCCGTCGTTCCGCTTGATCGGTGCGCCGTATACGAGTATCGCGACGCTGGTGTTCCTCGCCGGAGTGGTCGCGTTGATGGCGTCGAGCGCCGACAGCGTGCAACGAGGCGCGGTGATCGCGGCCGGGGTGATCATGGTTCCGGCTTTGGTCGGCGGATGGTTCTTGACCCGCACGTCACGGCTGAAAGGATCCGTCGGATGAGTCCCGAGGCGACGGCACGTCTTGTCCTCGAACTGTCCGATATCGTCGGAAAGGCTCACGTTTTCACCGATCCCGAGATGACCGCGCGCTATGTCACCGACTGGACCGGTCGCTGGCACGGTGGCACCACCGCGGTGGTGCGTCCAGGCCGCACCGAAGAAGTAGTCCGGATCATGCGACTGTGCCACGAGTCCCGAATCGGGGTCGTCGCCCAAGGCGGCAATACCGGACTGGTGGGTGGTTCCATTCCGATGGACGGCGAGATCGTCTTGAGCTCGGAACGTCTCGACGCGATCGAGGCGGTCGATCCGGTCGCCCGCACACTCGCGGCCGGGGCAGGCACCACCGTCGCCGCGGCGCATACCGCCGCACGACGGGTGGGCCTGACTTTCGGTGTCGACCTCGCCTCCCGCGACTCGGCCACGCTGGGCGGAATCGTGGCAACCAATGCCGGCGGTGTTCGCGTGATCAAGTACGGCGACACCCGAGCCCAGTTGCTCGGCATCGAGGCCGTGATGTCGGACGGCAGTGTGCTCACCCGGTGGAAGAACTTCACCAAGGACAATGTGGGCTACCACCTGCCGGGACTGCTCGCTGGATCGGAGGGCACGCTGGCGGTCATTACCAAGGTCTTGATGAAGCTGCACGTACCGCCGACACGTACCGAGGTGGTGCTGACCGGGGTCGAAACCGTCGAATCGGCATTGGCTTTGACGGATGCGTTCCGACGGGCCGGGCTCACCATCGAGGCAGCGGAGCTCATGACGGACGACGGGATGACACTGGTCCTACAGCACCGAAACCTGCGCCATCCCCTCGGCGATAGCGCGCCGTACTATCTGCTCGTCGAAGCATCCGGATCGCCGGACGTGGCCATGGTGTTGCTCGAAACCCTTGAACAGGCAGGCGATCTCGTTGTGGACGCGACGCTCGAGCACGGGCGTGGTCAGCGGCTCTGGGAATTCCGGGAAAGCCACACCGAATCCGTCAACGCCTCCTCCGCGACGCCGCCGGTGAAACTGGATGTCACGACGCCTGTCGCGGAGTTGGAGTCCTTCATAGATGTTCTTCGTCGTGAGATCGAGTCGGAATTTCCGTCCGTCCGGCTGATCGTGTTCGGTCATATCGCCGACGGCAATGTGCATGTGAATCTGTTGGATGTGGCTCCCGCGGTCGCCCAGCGGATTACCGAATTCGTATTCGAGTTGGTCGCGACCCACGACGGAAGTATCAGCGCGGAGCACGGAGTCGGCCGTTCGAAAGCCCCGTGGATCCATCTCGGCAGATCCTCGGTCGATATCGACCTGATGAAGGCGATTCGGCACGGCATGGACCCCGCGCTCATACTCAATCCCCATATTCTCCCGGCGAAGAGGCCGGATGCGGAGCCGACGGCGGTTGTTCGCTCGTAGCCGGTGAGATTCGCAGCTGACACGAACTGGTCCGCGCCTTTTGTAGGGTATCGCTCGCGCCGCTCTGGGCGACGCGAAAGGTGTCGTAGTGGCACCTGTTCAGAGCGTGCCTCGGCGCGCCGACTGCCACAGATCGACTTCGCCGTCGTTGTCGAGGAGGGCGTCGATGTCGGCGAGTTCGGCGGGGTCGAAATCGAGATTTTCCAGCGCGGCGACGTTCTGATCGAGTTGGTCGGTGGTGGATGCGCCGATTACCAGCGAGGTCACGCGGTCGTCGCGCAGCGCCCAGGACAGCGCCAGTTGCGCCAGTGTTTGTCCGCGCCGATCCGCTATCGCGTTCAGCTTGCGTAGCCGCTCGATCATGTCGGGGGCGAGTAAGTCCGTCTGGAACGACTTGCCTTGTGTGGCACGCGATTTCGCCGGAATGCCGTCGAGGTACTTCGAGGTGAGCAGGCCCTGTGCGAGCGCGGTGAACCCGATGACGCCGAACCCCTCTGCTGCGGCGGCGTCGAGCAGCCCTTCGGTTTCGATCCAGCGGTTGAGCATCGAGTAGGACGGTTGGTGGATCAGTAGTGGTGTGCCGAGCTCACGCAAGATCGTCGCCATCGTGACGGCATCCTTCGCGGTATACGACGAAATTCCCACATATAACGCTTTCCCTTGTCGGACAGCGGTATTCAGTGCCGCCGCAGTTTCCTCGAGCGGGGTCGTCGGGTCGAATCGGTGCGAGTAGAAGATGTCGACGTAGTCGAGCCCGAGTCGGGTCAGCGACTGATCGAGGGAAGCGAGCAGGTATTTGCGTGACCCGCCACCCTGTCCGTACGGCCCGGGCCACATATCCCATCCCGCCTTGGTGGAGATGACGAGTTCGTCGCGATACGCCGCGAGATCCTCGCTCAGGATTCGTCCGGCGTTGATCTCGGCCGACCCGTACGGAGGGCCGTAGTTGTTGGCCAGGTCGAAATGGGTGATGCCGAGGTCGAAGGCGCGCAGGGCGAGTTCGCGCTGGACGAGGTATGGACGATCGTCGCCGAAGTTGTGCCAGAAGCCGAGCGAGAGCAGCGGCAGATCCAGGCCGGACCTGCCGGAACGGCGGTAGCGCATTGCACCGTCGTACCTGGTGGGCTCGGGAATGTATGTCATTTGGACCTCCTCGTCACCTGTGCCGACTGTCCATAGTGCCTCAACGGTGATCGGCGTCGACCTGGGCCAGCGGTTGAACCGCCGTGGCGGTGGTGCTCACGGGCCGCCGAAGCTGGGGCTGCGCAGCGTCCGAACTCCGGCTCGGCATTCGGATCTCGTGAGCTATGACGAGATTCGGTGAGCGAACATGTCTCGGACCGCCAGGCGCGCGGCCGCCTGGCATTTCAGCGCCATGTCGAGGAAGTTATCGGCAACGTGGTGATGATCTGCCGATAGTTGTCAGCGCAGAGCCTGGGCCCGAGTGGATGCCCAGGTCCGGGTGAGCGGCTATTGAATTAGTTCGGCGAGTGCGTCTTGTAAGTAGGTGGCGATGTTCCAGACGTCGGGGATGGTGTCGGTGCAGGCGAGGATGCCGAAGTCGAGGTGGCCGTTGTAGGACATGACGGTGATGTTGAGCGGGCCCGACAGGTCGGTGAGGATGGAGATGGGGTAGCTCCCGGCCACCGGAATTCCCCCGGCGTACAACGGTATCTGCGGCCCGGGCACGTTGGAGACGACCATGTTGGCCACTGGGAGTGCGGGGGCGGCGACGCGCAGGAGTAGGCGGGTGGCCAGGCCGTGCAGGATCTGCGGTAGGGCCGCGGTGGCGTAGTGCAGCAGGGCTGGTGGGGTGGCTTGGAAGTGGTCCTTGGCGTCCAGCATTGCGGCGTGGGTGAGTTTCAGACGGTGTTGTGGGTCGGGTTCGCCGATCGGTAGTTCGCACAGCATGATGGAGAACTGGTTGCCTGCGGTGCCGAGTTGCTCCTGGGTGCGCACCGATACCGGGATCGCGGCCACGGCCGGGTCGTCGGCCGGTGCGTCGTGGTCCAGTAACCAGCGGCGGAATGCGGTGGTGCACAACGTCATTACCACGTCGTTGACGGTGCCGCCGAAGCTGTTCTTGACCTGTTTGACAGTGTCGAGCGATAGCGAGACGAAGGCGAAGGACCGGTCGGTGCCGTTGGGGCCGTTGCCCGGCAGCGTGGGATTCACTTTGCGCATGTCGGCGAGTGCGTTCGGCAGTATCGGTCCCAGGCGCAGCGGCAGGCGCACCCGATCGGCTTGGCGGGTCATTGTGTGCGCGATGCCGCGGCCGAGGACTTCGGCGGGATTGGGGGTTCGTCCCAATCGGACCCCGTCGGGCGGCGGCGGAATGGGCGGGGACTCGGGCACGATATCGAGGATCGCGGCCATGACCTCCGCTCCGGACACGCCATCGATCAGGGCATGGTGCACCTTCGTGTAGATGGCTTGGCGGCCTTCGGCCAACCCTGAGATCAGGTGGCATTCCCACAGTGGTCGACTTCGGTCGAGCGGCTGCGCGTGCAGACGGGCGGCGAGATCGGCCAGCGCCACGTCGGTCGAGCCTTCAGGAAGGCGCGTCTCGCGCACGTGATACCCGAGGTCGATGGTGTCGCTGTCTTCCCAATAGGGAAGATCGAGACCCAACGGGACGGTGCGCAATCGCCACCTCAGGGGCGCGACCAGATGTAGTCGGCTCGCGATCAATCGCCGCAGTGCCGTGACGTTCAGCGCGCCACCTGCGGGGGGTTGCAGCAGTGTGACCGACCCGACGTGGAGCAGCATGGTGGGTGATTCGGCATTGAGCAGCACGACGTCGAGCGAACTGAGTTGCCGGGATGGCCCGGTATCGCCCGAAAGCGGAATTCTGTGCGATGGTGTCGCTGGGTCAGCGGATGTGCCGCTGGCGAGTTGGCCCGGTGTCATGATGCGGACGTCCAGGTGGCGGGCGGTTTTAACGTCGGCGTGAGGCATAGGGTCTCCGCGTTGTCGCTGGTTTCGGGACAGACTGTCGATGCTGTTCAACGGCCGGTGTGATAGTGCCGTGACGCATCAATGGTCTGTCGGTGTCTGCGGGCGCTGAGAACCGTTCGAGCCGCTCCGCTCTTCCGGTGACGCCGGTGTCCGTGTCGAAGACGCGTCATCGAGTTTAGTGGTCGGCCGGGTCCTGTCGGCCGCGATCGTGTGCTCTGCACGTTAATTCTGTGCAAACGTACGACCCCTGCCTATTACTCGCGGGTGTGCCGGTGCAGCGTTGGCTTTCGCAACCATCGCAGTGGACGCCGAAGTCCAACAAGATGTAACCAGTGGTCTCGGATTTCGGCGAAAGATAGGCGACTGCTGTGGAATTCGGGAATCGGACGGTGATGTCCGGAGGGGGAATTGACCCATATTCCCGATCCGGCCGATTAGCGGAGACGCGGCAGGGGCGGTTGTGCCAAGGGCATCGGCGGTCGGCAGCCGCACGTCTCCGCGAGATCGAGCTGGACATCGATGGCCGCGGGGCTCTCGTCGGCGGCGCTGTGTGCACTCAGCACGGCATTGAGGGCCGCGCGCGCGATTGTGTCGATGGGTTGCTGCACCGTGGTGAGGACCAGTTGCCCGTAGGTGTTGGTGCGGTCGCCGTCGAAGCCGACCACTGAAATGTCCTGGGGGATACGCGCTCCCGCGTCGGTGATGGCACGCAGCGCCGCGGCGGCCTGTCCGTAGGTGCCGACGACCATGCCGCCGGGCGTCGGGTTGTCGGCCAGGTACAGGCTCACCGCGTGGTACGCACCCGCCGGGGTGAGATCGGTGCGGATCTGGCGTGCGGCCGCAGTGCCCACGACGGAGGTGTAGCCCGCATAGCGCTGCGCCACGGTTTCGCGGTCACCGTGTTGGACGTCCTCGCTTGTGAATCCGCCGACGAACACGATGTCGCTGCGGTGGTGCGTGGTTGCGAGGTGACCAGTGGCCAGCGCGCCGGCCTCGAGATGGTCGGCGCCGATGACGGGCGCATCGACGTGGTCCCTGTTGTTGTGCACCCAGACGATCGGAATCCGGTTCTGGGCACAGAGTTTCGCGGTCGCGGCACCGTTGGCGCCGCCCACCACGATCAGGCCGTCGATGCCCGAGTCGGCGAAGGCGCCGACGAATTCGAGCTCCCGCTCCGGGTCGTAGCCGGTGTTGCCGATCAGCGTCAGATGGTTGCGCAGTCGCGCCTCGACCTCGATATGCCCGACCAGTGCTCCGAACAGCGGTAGCGTCACGTCGGGGATGAGCAGCCCGATCTGCCGCCATCGGTTCGGCCGCCGCAGGGCTCGGGCGACGCCGTCCGGGCGATAGTTGAGGTCGTCCAGCGCCTCGATCACGCGTGCGCGCAAGGCATCCGATACTGGTCGTGGGCCGTCGTTGAGGACGTAACTGACGACAGCGGTGGAGGTCCCCGCCCGCCGGGCCACGTCGGCGAGGGTCACGCGCTTGACGGTCACAACTGCCCCATTCTGGTCGACATTGCGCAGGTCGGACATGGTTTGAATCGTCCTGATTCTCACACGCTACGGCTGCCGGAAAGACCACGCAAATCGATTAGATTGGTAACGCTCGCGATTCACGCACTTAACAACCGACTGGTGGAGTAATTGGCATGGCATTCGTTCGGCTCACTGGCGTCACTTACTACGATCCCGATCTGGCGCACAACAGTTATGTCCTCTACACCGGATCGGATTCGATCACCCGCCTCATCGACCTCAACGGTGCGGTCGTCCACGAGTGGCCGTTCGCGGGCGTGCCGCCGCGCATCATCGATCCCGCGCTCACCGGTGGCCGGCTTGGCGATGTCGGCGTACAACTCGCGCACAGCGGTGACGCCAGGGGCGGCATCTACGCGAATGGCACGGTGGGGCAACTGACTTGGTCCGGGGACCAGGTATGGGAATGGGGTGAGCAGGCCCCGGGCGGGTCCGCGCGGCAGAACCACGACTGGGAACTACTGCCGAACGGGAATCGGCTGTTGCTGGTCACCATCCCGCGTATTGTGCCCGGCCTGGGCAACGAGATCGTCGGCGACCAAGGACTGTACGAGGTCACGCCCGCAGGCGAGATCGTGTGGGAGTGGCGGGCAGGCGATCACCTCGACGAGCTCGGCTTCTCCGAGGTCGGCTGGAAAGCATTGCGGGATACCGTGGATCGTGATCCGGATGATCCCTGGGGCTATCTCGAGATGAACAGCGCCAAGACGTTGGGACCGAACCGGTGGCACCGCGCGGATCCGCGCAGCGTATTCCATCCCGACAACATCCTCATCAGTCTGCGCAAGGCGAATGTGATCGCGCTGATCGACAAGTCCACCAAAGCCATTGTGTGGAAACTGGGTCCGTATTTCGCGGCCGATCCCGGAGCGCAGCATCAGCGGATCAACGCGCACAAGGTGCCGCGCCCGCTCGATCAGATCTCCGGACAGCACAATCCGCACTTCATCGCCGACGGCATCCCCGGCGCGGGCAATATTCTGGTGTTCGACAATCAGGGCGGGGCTGGCTATCCGCCTGCGGCGCTGGGGATCTACGCGGGATCACGCGTCCTGGAGATCGACCCGGCGACCGAGCAGATCGTGTGGCAGTACACAGCCGAGGACTCCGGGCAGCCGTCGTGGACGTTCTTCAGCTCCTTCGTGAGCAACGCCCAGCGCCTGCCCAATGGCAACACCCTCATCGCCGAGGGCATGAATGGCCGTCTGTTCCAGGTGACACCGGAGGGCGAGGTGGTCTGGGAGTATCAGACTCCGTACGAAGGCCACGGGGTAGCCGGGGAACCGGAAGTGCGCGAACCCCGGGTGCCGGGCGTCGATCGCCTCAGCCGGACCTCGCTCATCTACCGCGCACAGGCGGTTCCGTTCGAGTGGGTGCCCGTCGGGGCCCCGCAGTCGGCTCCCGAACCCGTTGACCGGCGGACCGCGCCATGAAGACGTCGGACAAACGTTGGGGAGCGATCGGGGGAATCGTCGGCGGCCTAGCTCTGGCGGGAATTCTGTGGAGCCTCATCGTGGCTACCGGGCGCTTCCCCAGGGAGCTGTTTCCACCTGTGCCGCAGGTCATTCGGGCCGGGCACAGCCTGTGGTCCGAGGGTCTGCTGATTCCGGATATCGCAGCGAGCCTGCAGCGGGCGCTGTTCGGATTCGTCATGGGCGCAATCGCCGGAATCTCGGCGGCGATCATCACCGCGAGCACCTGGCTGGGGCGTAGATTTCTGCAACCGGTGCTCAGGTTGCTTTCTCCCATTCCGACGATCGGCATCGTGCCGCTGGCGATTCTCTGGTTCGGGATCGGCGAGAGCAGCAAGACCCTGGTGATCGCTCTCGGCGTATTTGTCCCGGTGTGGATCAACAGCCATGCCGGATTCGCGAGCACCCCGGCCGACTACCTGCAGGCTTCGCGCTGCCTCGGCGCCGGGCGCTGGCAGTCCATGACTCGGATTGTCCTGCCCGAGGCGGCGCCCGATGTGGTTTCCGGCCTCCGGGTGGGCGCGGCCATGGCTTTCGTACTCATTGTCGTCGCCGAAATGACCGGGACCACAGCGGGAATCGGTTACCGCATTTATCAAGCCCAACTGTTCTCGCAGGCCGATCGCCTGATCTTCTGCCTGATAGTGCTCGGGATAATCGGGGCGGCATGTGATCTGGCGATTGCCTCGATGTCCGCACCGATCACGCGATGGGCGCATGAGGAGCACTGACATGACCATCGTGACGCAGGATCTCGTCGTTCAATTCCCGAACAAGTCCGCCCCCGCACTGCGGAATATCGCGCTGAATGTGCCCGACGGCTCGTTCACCGTATTGGTCGGCGCTTCTGGCAGCGGCAAATCGACGCTGCTGCACTGTCTCGCCGGGCTCATCACGCCCACCTCCGGCACGGTGATCGACAACGGCGAACCGGTGACGGCTCCGGACCCGCGTCGCGGCGTGGCCTTCCAGCGCGACGTGCTGTTTCCGTGGATGAGCGTTTCCGGCAATATCGGCTACGCCCTACGTGCACATCGCGTTCCGCGCCAACAGCGGCGTGCGCGCATCGACGAACTTCTCGATCTCGTCGGACTGTCCGGCGAGGTGGGCAAGCAGCGCCCGAGCCAGCTCTCGGGCGGCATGCGCCAACGCGTCGGCATCGCGCGCATGCTCGCCGGCGAACCCGCCGTCATGCTGATGGACGAACCGTTCGCGGCGCTCGACGCCCTGACCCGCCTGC
The DNA here is from genome assembly GCF_050946365.1 of Nocardia sp. CA-107356. NCBI lineage: Bacteria > Bacillati > Actinomycetota > Actinomycetes > Mycobacteriales > Nocardiaceae > Nocardia > Nocardia sp. CA-107356. The sequence continues at coordinate 5,019,251 of NZ_CP191992.1, forward strand.
GCATGCAGGACTTGCTCATCGATCTGTGGACGCGGTTGAACCGGACCGTCATCTTCGTCACCCATGATGTCGACGAAGCAATTCGGCTGTCGGACACCATCAGTGTGCTCAGGGGCGGGCAGATCACCCGGCACATCACCAATCCGCTGAGCCGCCCGCGCCCCGCCGATGCGCTCGCCGACCGACCCGGCTACAGCGAGCTCCGCCGCACTCTGCATCACGAACTCGGCGTCGAGCACCACGATCGACAGCTGCTGGACAGCTGACTCCCTGCCGCAACACGAAAAGAGACCCCGTGAAAACACTCACGAAGCGGCTGCTCACCGCAGTCCTGACAGTCACCGCGATATCCAGCACGCTCGCCGCATGCGCCACCTCCGACGGGTCCGATTCCAGGACCCTCACGGTCGCGTTCGTCGTCGATCCGTCCTGGGCACAGATACCCGTCGCCCAGAAGGGTGGATTGTTCGAAAAGAAGGGCGTGAACGTCAAAGTCGTGAACTTCCCCTCGGGTGTGGAAGCGCTGCAAGCGCTCGCCGCGCACCAGGTCGACGTCGCCACCGCCGCCGATGTCCCGGCCGCCGCCACCCTGACGCGGTCCCCATCACTGCGCGTCGTCGCCGACGGGTCCCGTTGGCAGGGATCACGAATCGTGGCCCGGCCCAGTGCCGGAATCACTTCGCTCGAAAGCTTGGCTGGACGATCCATCGGCACCCCGCTCGGCACCAGTGCGGCCTACTTCGCCTCGAAAGCGCTCTCCGACAAGGGAATCAACGCCGATCTGGTGCAGGTCGCGCCGCAGGCGACGCTCACAGCCGCGGTCCAGCACAACGTCGACGCCGTCTCCATCTTCCAGCCGTATCAGGCGCAGGTGATCGCCGCCCTGGGCGACGACGCGGTCCAACTCCCGGGCGGCAGCTACAACCAGCACAGCCTCTACCTGGCCTCCGATACCGCGGTAGCCCAGAAATCGGCGTCCCTGAGCGCATTCTTCGCAGCTCTGAACGAGGCGAGCACGGCGCTGTCGACGCGCACCGACAGCGCGATCTCCGCTGTTGCCGGCGCCACCCAGCTCGCACCCGAGCTACTCCAGAAGATCCTGCCCGAATTCGACTACACGATTCAGCTGCAGCTCGATCTCGCCGACAACCTCACGAGCCTCGGCAGTTGGGCCAAGGCTCAAGGAAAGATCGACCAGTCGACCCAGCTGCCGAACTACAACACCATGCTCGTGACGACCTTCCTGCCGCCCGTCGGCTAGCGGGTCGAGCTGACGGCGTAGTGCGCCCAAGGCGAATCATGGTGCGCCGCATCGTGTTCCTGCAAATCGCGGTTGATATTGATCAGCCGTTCCCCTGAACACGGCTGCGGACGGGCGTTGTGCGGGGGCCGGATGAGCATCCGGGCTATTGCAAACTGGTCCACCGCACACTCCTCGGATAGTCGCAGCTACGGCGCGATCAGCTTATTCCTGGTCGCGGCACAACCCGATGGCGGAGGCCACGGCCTTGTGTCGCGAATTGTCTTGTGCCGGTGGCGGATCCGCCGGTTCAGTGGCGGATCCGCCGAGGTGAATCTAGGATCCGGCGGGCGGCTTGCCGACGGTGACGTTGGTGTCGATGACGCCGAATACCTCGCCCTGTGGCGCCTTCAGCACTCCCATGCGGCCGAAGGGGCTGTCCTCGGGGCCCATCATGACCGTGGCGCCGAGTTCGGCGGCACGTTTGAGGGCGGCGTCTACATCGTCGTATTGGAACCAGGCGAGCCAGTAGCTCATATCCTCGCCGGGCGCCTTGCTGGAATCCATCATGCCGCCGACGCTGTCGCCGCCGCCGGGCGTGGTGAAGGTGGAGTAGATGAACTGGTCCCCGTCGCCGATCTCGGCGTAGCTCCAGCCGTACACCTTGCGGTAGAAGTCCTGTGCAGGCTGGTAGCCGCGAGTGTGCAGTTCGTTCCAGCAGTACGCGCCGTGTTCGTTGTAGACGCCCGCGCCTTTATGCGCCTTGGCTTCCCACACACCGAATACGCCGCCCGTGGGATCGGCGGCGACGAACATCCGCCCGACGTCCATGACGTCGAACGGCGGCATGAACACCTGCCCACCCGCCGCGGTGACCTTACCGGCGATATCGTCGGCACTGTCCGCGGCGAAGTAGGTGGTCCACGCCGACGGCATCGGCATACCTTCGGGCTTCGGGCCGATACCCGCAGCGGGCTTGCCGTTGCGCAGCGCCATCAGATAGCCGCCCGCGTCGGCTGGGCTGTCCATGATCTCCCAGCCGAAGAGATTGGTGTAGAACTCGCGGGCCTTGTCGGTGTCGTCGACCTGACAGTCGACCCAACACGGTGTGCCCTGGGGCCAAACGGAGTCACGAGTGGGCATGGTTTGTCTCCTTGATCGAGGGCGGATCCGCCGCGGCGAATCCGAGATCCGGCGGCGGCCTTGCACTGGTTCGAAAAAAGGGGATCGAGCCGGTTAAGAGTCTGCCCCGATCGCCGCCGTTGCACAGCCAGATGGCTCAGGAACTCATCGACTGTAGGGATGAGTACCGCCATATCGCGCACCCGGGCAGAGGCGATGGCCAGGTCGGCGAAACCTTTCTCGCAGGCGTCGTGCCACTGCGGCTGCCACGAGGCGAGGTCCGCGGCAGTGCATGGGTAGCGCCGTTCCTGCCGCGACGACCGCCTCATCACTGCGCTACGCGCCCAAGGGCTTCATGGCGAAGTCGCCGATGAGTTCGGCCAGCTCGACGGGGCGGTCGCCCTGGACCGAGTGTCCGGCGCCGTCGACCACCGCCACCCGTGCACATGGTTGGCGGCGGAGCAGTTCCGCGTCGTCGACGATTGGTGATGTGGATCCGCGCACCGGTAGCAGGCGCTTGGACGGCGGACACGTCGTCCCGTAGCGCCGTGAAGTCGACTCGGCCGTCGATGGTGGGGCGGAGCCGGTCGTAGCGCCATACCCAGTGGCCGTCCTCGCGTTCGCGCGCGTTGTGCCCGCGCGCCGCTGCGCCATTTGCCCTGCTGTGCAAAGACATTGGCTGGGATCAGTAGTCGATCCGCATCGTGGCACGAAGGGGATCGATGGTGTCGCGCCGGCGGATCCGACGGAGCAATCTGGCTCACATTCGTTTATCATTCGATGACCGAGTCACGGCCAGCGGCCGAATCGGTCCGGCACACTTCGGATTTCGTTGTCGAGCTGTGGCGGAGTGTGGTCGGGAGGGAGTTCATGGTGGGCGAGTACGGGCCAGCGGTTGAGGCGGAACTCGCCGCGATGCGGACCGAGTACGAGGCGTTGGTCGGGGCCGGGCGAGGGTGGTCGTTGCGGACGCTGTTCAGTACTCCCGACTGTGACATCGTCGACTTTTGCGAAGGGTTCGCGCCGAATCGGTTCGGGGTGCGCGCGGCTGCGGAGGTCGAAGGTTTCTGCCGCCGGTTCGGAATCTGGTTGGAGGTCGGGGGCGCGCATTACAACAGCATGACTCCATACCTGCATCCATACGCTGCTACCGCGCAGCGGATGACGACCATCGGGATCTACAACGCGATCCTGTTCTGGCTCAACGACACTGTCGGACGGGAGAAGTTCGCCCACCTGACCGATACCGAACAGCGTCAGGCCGCTGCAACGGTGGAACGTCTGTGCGGACTGCTCGATACACGTAATGCCGCAATGGATCCGACACCGGTTGAAGCCGCGACCGTCGAATTCCTGGAACTGCTGGACGGTTACGCGGACCCGGACTGGTTGGGTCGGTTCCTCGATTCGACCATCGACCATCTGCGCCCGGCGATCCGCGATCAGAACGCCCGCGCCCGCGGCGAGTTGCTCGCGGTACCGGACTACATCGACCTGCGTGCGCAGGTGTCCGGGATGTATCCGGCGATCGCTTTGTGCGAGTTCGGCCGCGATGAGTATCTGCCGTGGCACCGGATTCAGGCCGCCGGGCTCGATGCCGACCTGCACCGGTTGCGGCGGTTGACGGTGGAGATCGGGGCGCTGATGAACGACGTGTTCTCCTTCGAGAAGGAATGCATCCACGACCGCGCCGATTTCAATCTGATCCCGCTGTGCCTGCTGAACAATCCTGGCGCCACGCTTGCCGAGGCTGTGCTCGACGCCGGGCGGATCGTGCGCGATCGGCTGACCGAGTTCCACCGGGTTCGGGCCAGGATCGGCCGGTATTGCGGCGAACTCACCGACAGGTCTGTCGTGGAACCGGTTTCGGCTCATGTCGAGGATCTGCTCGGATGCGTGCAGGCTACCTGGGTGTGGCAGACCACCACCCTGAGGTATAAGGGAATTTCGATCTTCAACGAAAACCATCTCGCGTAATTGTCCCGCTATCTGGGAAACTTCCACACGATAGTCAGCTGTACGGTCTATCGTCGGATGAATGCATCGCCGCGCTCGGCGAGGGGGTCGAGCGGCGCAACGTATCGAAGGGTTGTGGTGGACGACACCGAGAGCGTGGAGCTGGCTCGGACCTGGTGGCAATCGCTTGCTGACGCTGGTGTCATATCCGCACCGACAGACCGAGGACATCACCGACTATCCGGCATGATCGGTGAGCTTTCCGCAGCCCTGGAGGCCGATCCGTTCGACGTGCGCGCGGGTGTTCGAGTCGGGGCAGCGCTGTCGACCGCGCAATTCACCGATCCGCGGGTGCCGACGTTGTCTGCTCAGGTCTTGCACCGGCTGGCCGACTACAGCGATCGACCCGACGCCCGACAGCGGCTCGCCGGACTGTTGGCCGCGCTGGGCCAAGGCCACCAGGAACATATGGACCAGTCACGCAACGCACAGCCTGCTGCTGATCGGCCGACCGAGCAGAACGACCGCGACAACCAGGACGCTAGGTACCGCATCCTGTTCGACAATACGGCCGTCGCGATCGCCATCGGTGATACCGACGGCACACTGTTGGAAGCCAACCGCGGGCTCGCCGACATGATCGGCGTACCTGTCGAATCATTGCGTGGGATCTCGGTTTATGACTTCGCCCATCCCGACGACCGAGACGAGATCCGAGCTCTCCTGTACGACAAGCTGGTTCCCGCCGGGGAAGGCACGGTCAATCTCGACCGGCGCTTGGTGCGGGCCGATGGCAGCGTCGGGTGGATGTCATTCGCCATTTCGTATGTCAAAGGAACCGACGGCCAACCCGACTACCTACTGGCCATCGGAGCCGACGCCACCGAACAACACCGGCTCCAGCAGGAACTCCGCCGGCAAGCCCGACACGATCCGCTCACCGGTCTGCCCAACCGTCGCTACCTGCTCGACCGGATCGAAGAGCTCATCGCCACCGCGGACGAAGGCGACCGGGCCGGATTGTGCTTCGCTGATCTCGACCACTTCAAACACATCAATGACCGCTTCGGTCACGGCATGGGCGACAAAGTTCTTGTCGCGATAGCGACCCGCCTGCAGGACGAACTACAGGAGCACGGCTGCCTCATATCCCGTTTGGGCGGTGACGAATTCGTCGTTCTGGTCCCGCCGCCGGCCACCGCCGACCGGATAACAGTGATCGCGGACCAACTGATGTCGGTATTTTCCGACGCGATCACCATCGACGGCCATCAGCTGCGCATAGCGGCCAGCATCGGCGCAGTGGTCACACCGATCGCCGGTGCCAACGCCGAATCCCTCCTCGACGCCGCCGACGCCAGCCTCTACTACGCCAAAACAAATCTAAAAGGGCACTGGGTCCTGCACACCCTCCATGCATTGACCTGAGCATCGGCTCGACGCGCCCAACCGATCCGAGGCTGGCGCGATCACCCCATGGGTAGTTTGCAATACGCACCGCCCGACCCCCAGGGGGGCGGGCTGCCTGACTCACCGAGGAGAAACGCAATGATCTTCATCGTCGTGAAGTTCAAGACCAAGCCCGAATGGAGCGACCGCTGGCTGGACCTCGTCGCTCCGTTCACCGCCGCCACTCGCGCCGAGGACGGCAACCTCTGGTTCGACTGGTCCCGCAGTGTCGACGATCCCACCGAATTCGTTCTCGTGGAAGCCTTCCGTGATCAGGCCGCGGGCGCCGCCCACGTCGGCAGCGCCCACTTCGCGACCGCGATGGACGAGTTGCCGCAAGCCCTCGCATCGACGCCACGGATCATCAGCCAGACCATCGACGCGAGCGAATGGTCGGAGATGGGCGAGATGACCGTCGGTTGAACCCGTTCGAGGTCCGGGCAGCCGATTGGTTCAGTGCACTACCCGCCCAACCACCTACAGCCCGCATTCGCGCGGTGGTCTCGGCTCTTGCCGATCACCGAGACCGCAGCGCGACAGATCATGAGCTTGCCGTTCCACCCCGAAATGTCCGACCAGGGCGTGTCGATACTGACACTCGCGGAATCCGCACCAGGCCATTGTCTTTGGTCCGCTACCGACAGCACGAGTTGGGCGAGCTGATCGGCTGCCTCCGGTCGCGCACGCAGCCGGGCTTGTGCAGCGATGGCCGCGCGGCGCTCCGCGTCGGAGCAATCCGAGCGCCTCGATTGCGTTGTCCGCCTTGCCTCCCTCGAGGATTTCCGACCGCACCGGGTTGCCCGTGACGACCGCCATTGCGCGCACTGAGTGTGGCAGGTAGGACAAGCTCGATTCGGAGGACACCGCGATGCGCGTCGCGATACGTGCCAGCAGCCGGTTGGCCAAGCCCAAACGGACAGTCTGCTCGTGGATGACCAGCCGCCGACGGCACAACCACGACCCGACCCCCACCGGCACAGTCACATAGCCACCGGTAGCCAGCACCGCATCCGGCTGGAATCTCGCTACCGCCGCGCGAGCCTGCGCGCCACCAACCGGAACCGAGCACAGCGAAAGCGACGGCGGAGCGGTGGGTGAGAGCGGTCATCGCGGTCCATGGGTATTGAGGAACAAGACGGGTCCTGTGCCGAGCTGACCGGCGCCGACCATGTATAGAAGCGCGGCCATGGCCTTTCCGGTGTAGACGGGTTCGAGTTCGAGTCCGGCGCGGTGGCGCGCGGTGGTGACCGCTGACGTGGCCGCGGGGGTGGGGTGGCCGTAACCGGCACCCATCCATTCGGTGGTGATCAGCAACTGCCGGTCTGCCAGCACTGCTGCCGGCAACTGTGCGCCGCGGTGGGTGAGCAGGGACGCGCTGCGGCGTGCCAGCCGCCGCAGCGCGGGCCGGTCCAGCCGCAGGGTGTCGTTGACAACCACCGCGACGATCGTGACATCGGTCAGTCCGGCCAGTTCCAGACCCAGCCACAGCCCGGCGACGGTGCCGCCGGACCCGACTGGCACCACGATGTGGGTCGGCTCCGGTAGGGCACCAGTGCGGACCTGGTCGGCCAGTTCGAACGCGGCTTCGACGTAGCCGAGTAGCCCGAGAGGGTTCGAGCCGCCCGGCGGAATCAGGTAGGGCCGCCGGTAGCAGGCCAGCAGTAGCGGCACTGCCGCGATCGTGCGGGTCTTGGTGTGGGTGAAGTGCAAGGACGCGCCGGATTCGGCCAGGCGGCGCAGTTGCACGCGCACGTGGTCGTCGGCGGGTTGATCGACCAGTGCCAGGGCGGTGTGGAGCCCGTACTCGCGGGCGTAGCAGGCCGTGGCCAGGCCCCAGTTGGTGCCCAGCCCGCCGACGGTGAGGACGGTGCGGCGCTCTCGACGCAGAGCGTCGGCGAGCAGCCACTCGAGTTTGCGGACCTTGTTACCACCCCACCCGCCGTCCCCGTAGGCACCTTCGTCCTTGACCCAGATCGGCACGGAGGCCGGCGACAGGTGGGTCAAGGCGCGCACCGGGGTGTGGCCGGACCCCAGCGGCAGCCGCGGCAGGGAACCGGTCAGCTCCGGGAACCTGGCGTGCAGCACAGATGTCACGAGTGCACCGGTCCCAGCACGCGGGTCAGATGAGGGTTTGCGAAAACACCGTTCGGGTCGAGCTGGGAGCGCAAGTTGGAGAAGCGTTTCCATTCCGGATACGCCGGAGCCAGTGTGTCCGCGGTACGGAAATGCCGCTTGCCCCAGTGCGGGCGCCCGCCGTACTCCATCATGATCTGCTCGACCTCACCGAAGAACGGCTGCCAGGGCAGGCCGCGGTACTGGTGCACGGCGATGTAGCAGCTGGTGCGGCCATGTGCCGGGCTGAGGTAGGCGTCGTCGGCGGCTACGAACCGCACCTCGAGCGGAGTGGGCGCGGGATGGCGCTGCGCGACGTCGAGGACCCGACGGACCGCTTCCGCGGCGTCGGCGCGGTCGATGGCGTATTCCATCTCGGTCAACGGCACCCGCCGCGGCGTGGCGAAGACACGGTAGGACCGGTCGACGCTGCGATGGGTGCCCGACACCCGGGTACAGGCGCGGTTGATCGCTGGGATCCAGGCGGGCACCGCACGCCCGACTGCGCACGCACCCCAATAGGCGTAGTTGGTGATGAACTCATCGGTGAACCAGCGCTGGATCCGGCGAGGCGGACGAGGCGGCACGTCGGTGCGGTTCCAGGTCTTGGTCATCACCAACGGGCTGTGACCAAAGGCGAAGAACCCGAAATGGTCATTGCCGTCCACGAATTCGTCCAGATCGGCTAGTACCTCCTCCAGCGGCATGGTCGTCTCCACGCTCTGAAGGACGAACGCCGGAACCGCCTGCACGGTGACGCCACTGACCACCCCCAGTGCGCCCAGCGACACCCGTGCGGCGCGCAGCAGCTCGGGTCGGCCCCGATCGGCTACGACGACGCTGCCGTCTGCGAGGGTCATCTCGACCGAGATCAGCGAGGCCGACAGGTTCGGCAGGCGCACCCCCGCGCCATGGGTGCCGGTCGCCGTTGCTCCGGCGATGGACTGCACGTCGATATCGCCCAGGTTGGCGAAGGCCAGTCCGTGCCGCCACATCTCCCGGCTCAGCTCACCCAGAGTGATACCGGCCTCGCAACGCACCAGACCCGCGCTGGTGTCGATGTCGAGCACCCGGTTCATCTGCTCGAGCGTGATCAGCGTGCCATCGGTGAGCACGCCGTCGGTGAACGAATGCCCGCCGCCGGCTACCCGCACCCTGCGGCCCGCCTGGGTTGCGCGCTCGATCGCGGAGATGAGTTCGAATCGATCGGATGGTCGTTCGATCACCGCGGGACGACACGATTGATCACCCGCGAAGTTTGTCCATTGCACTGGCTTCTGCACGGTATCGACGCTAGGAATCGCGGCGCGAGAACGGAAACACCGGTTATCCGTCGATCCACCGGCTCAGCTAGTAGCTGTTCATCAGTTGTTTACCACGGTGGATCCGCAGTCGTCGGCGCCTCCAACGCGACGATCAACTCCGGGTGAGCATCACGCACCTCGCAACTCACCTCGAAGAACGATCGGACCAGTGGAGTCAGATGATCACCACGCGCCGCGACCGCGACGACACTGCGCGGGGCGTCGGCGATCGGCACATATGCCACCCCGGGGAGTGGGATCCACCGAGCCGCGGCCGCGGTCACCACGACACCGACACCGGTCGTGACCTTTGCCATCTCCTCGAGCAGAGTGGTCGACCGCGACACCACCGGCGCAGCGGCACCGGCACGGAACTCCTCCAACTGCCAAAACGCATTCCACACCGGATCATCGGTTGCCGAACCCAGCAGCGGCTGCTCCAGCACCTCGGCGACCGTCACTTCCGCTCGCCCGGCCAGCCGATGCCCGGCCGCGCACGCCAACACCACCGGCTCGGCGAACAACCTCTCGACCACCAGCCTCGGTGTCGAAACCGGCAACCGCAGCAACGCCACATCTACCACCCCCGCGCTCAACCCTGCCGACGGATCGTCATAGTTGAACTGCCGCAACTCCACCTGCACCTCGGGGTGACGTTCCCGGATGGCATCCAGGATCGGCTCGGTCAACGTCAACGCCGCGCCCTCGCAGAATCCCACCCGCAGCAAACCCGTCTCTTCCCGGTGGATGGCTTGCGCCCGTTCGGCCGCGCGATCCAGATGCGCCAGGATCGCGGTGGCGTCGGCGTAGAACGCCGCCCCAGCCGAGGTCGGCTCGACCCGCCGCGAGGAACGCTCCAGCAGCCGCACCCCCAGATTCTGCTCCAACTGGCGTACCTGTTCACTGACCCCTTGTTGCGCCACATGCAGCCGCGCCGCCGCCCGCGTGAAGTTGCGCTCCTCGACCACCGCCACGAAATACCGCAGATGCCGGATCGTCAGACCATCCGTCCTCATGCTGTTCATCGCCTGCCCTTCGCCGCCCGGCCAACACTGCGCAAACAAGCTCACCGGACAGACTGACAGATAAGCCTCGGGCCAGACTGAACTTGTACATCGGCCGTCGCAGATGTTGTCGAGGCGTCGTCTGGCTGACCCCATGCCACATCGATCGCCGCCAGGTACCTCCACCAACGCAGCAGATCGTTACATACAAACAGATCGTCGACGGCCGCCGATCCCAGCCCTGCAACTCAGCGTGGCCGCCAACTCATCCACGCGCCGCTAATCGGACCAAACGGGAGGACGTCTGCCATACCCGGCAGCCTCGCGGCGCGAGACCTGACGCTGCGTGTAGCCGAACGCCCCATGGGCGGTGAGCGTCTGCGCGGATCCCGCGTGCGAAAGGGTGTGTGGCCGAAGGCTGTTCAGGAGAGCGGCTGGCCGGAGTAGGGCGTTCCGATCAGCGGGGCGTCGCTGTCTTTCGTCGCCCGCAGGTTCACCGATAAGTAGACTCCTTGCGTGACCGATCTGGCGGACTTCGCGCGGCTGATCGCCGGTGACCACGGCCTATGCGTCGTCTCGACGCTGCGGGCGGACGACACGATCCAGTCGTCCCTGGTCAACGCGGGTGTGTTGAACCACCCCGAGACCGGTGAGCAAGTGGTGGGGATGGTGGTACGTGGCGGTACCCGCAAGCTCGACCACCTGCGTGCCCGGCCACGCATGACGGTGGTCGTCCGTGTCGGTTGGGAGTGGGCCGCGGCGGAGGGGCTGGTTTGGATCGCCGGTCCGGACGATCCGGCCCCCGGTATGGACGCCGAACGGCTGCGATTACTTCTGCGCGAGGTATTCACTGCGGCCGGTGGCACCCACGAGGACTGGGATGAGTACGACAGGGTCATGGCCGCCGAGCGCCGCGCGGTCGTCCTGGTCCTAACGGACCGCGTCTACGGCAACGGCTGACGGCCTCATCGAATAATCCCGATCATGTATCGGCGGCCGCCCGATCTGCACGCACGTGCCTGCTGGCGGGGTGCGTACCTCGGCGGCGTTTCTGTTGTCGATGGTTGTCACCGGTCAGGGCAATGGTGCTGGTGCGCGGCGACCTCGGCGAAACGTTGGAGCGCATGGTCAGCTGTTCATCCAGCCGATTCGGCGCCGATGCCGGTTGTGCAGCTCGCCGCTTATGGCGGGATCGGCCGGTACGGTCTGTGACATGAGCAAGGCGATGGTGGAGCTGTCTCATCAGATCTCGGCTGGCATGCTCACCTATCCGGGCCTGCCTGGACCGCGAGTCACTACAGAGTCTTCGGGTGGGCAGTCGCCGCTGATCGACATGACCTACGACATTGCGCGCGTGGATATGGTCGGCAACACCGGGACCTATATCGCCGCGCCCAACCTTTTCCACGCCGATGGCGCCGACGTCGCCGAGCTGCCACTGGAGCGGTTGTTGAACGTGCCGATCGTGATGATCCGCGCAGCGGGGATTCGCGCGGTTGGACCGGATGTGCTCGGCGACCCTGCGCGACTATGGGGCAAGGCGGTGCTCGTGCACACCGGATGGTCGTCCCGGTGGGGTTCGCCCGCGTACCGGGGCCCAGGACACCCATTCCTGGTCGGCGAGGTCGCGGATGCGCTGGTCGCCGCCAATGTGGCGCTGGTCGGAATCGACTCGCTCGACATCGACGATACGTCCCTGCCGACGCGTGCGTGTCACCACGCGCTGCTCGGAGCGGGAATCCCGATCATCGAGCAGATGACAAATCTGGACCTGGTCCCCGACACCGGAGCCCGGCTGGTCGCACTGCCGACGCCGGTGCGTGGGATGGGCTCGTTTCCGCTGCGCGCTGTCGCCTGGACCGATTACGGCGTCGATAGCTGATCAGGCCTCGATCCGCGCCAGTCGGCCGCGGACTCCGCCTCGCGCACCGACGTGGTCGGCATCTTCAACTCACCGCCTGACCGAAAACCGGATTAGGCGGCGACAATTCAGTTACTCCATGCCCCGGGGCTTGACCGCGCTTCACGTCGCGCGATGACGCGCGGCGAGGTATCTGTCCAGGGCATCGGAGTTATCGTTGAGCTACAGGTCGGCACCCGTCCTGTCGCGGAGGTGATCGCATGGTTCGAGAGTTCGACAGCGGACATGAGGAGGCGGTCCGTGGACTCTGGCCTGCCGCATCGCGGGGCACCTGACGATCGCCGACACGATTCGATGTCGGAGTTGGACGAAGCCGCAACACAGCGGGACCTGCACACCGGGATCGCAGCAGAATTAGCGGTCGCGGGGTTCGAGGCCGCCGAGGAGATCGGTCGCGGCAGATTCGGCGTGGTCTACCGCTACTACGAGTACCCGCTCGAGGGTCATGTAGCCGTCAAGGTGCTGATGTCGGAGGTCCGTGGCGACGAGCGCGAGCAATTCGTCTGGAAACAACGGGCGCTGGGCCAGCTGACCGGCCTGACGCGATTCCTCGCGGATGGCGGCCCGCAGATCGCAGAGATCACTGTCGCGTCCGGGTAAGGGAATTCGATGGCGACTACCGAATTGTCGGTATTGGGCCGGGCGCTGTTGCTGCTGGAAGCGTTCGACAGCTCGCACATGGTGCTCAAATTGTCCGAACTGGCCGAGCGCACCGGACTGCCACAAACCACGGTCTACCGGCATGTCGTCGATCTCCTGCGCTGGGGCGCGCTCGATCGGGCGCCGGGAGGCGGATATCAGATCGGTATGCGGATGGTGGCAATCGCGTCCTACTGCCCGCGCGCCCGTCCGCTGCGGGACGTCGCGCTGCCGTTCATGGAGGACCTCTACGAGGCGACCCACCAGAACGTGCAACTGGCGGTTCCCGATGGCACGGCCGTGGTGTTCGTCGAGTTCCTCACGGCGCGCAACGCGGTGTCCGTGCGCACCAAGGTGGGGGCACGATGGCCGATGCCCGCGACCGGCGTTGGACTGGCCATTCTCGCGTATTCCCCGGCTGCGCTCGTAGCCGCAGTCGCCGACCGCCCGTTTGCGGTGTTCACCTCGAAGACGATCAGTAGCCCTGAGCAACTGCGTCGGGCGCTGGCCGAGGTGCGCCGCATCGGTGTGGCGATCAGCGAGGGCCAGATCACGCTGGATGCCTACTCGGTCGCCGCTCCCATATTCGGCGCACATGGCAAGGTCGTCGCCGCAATCTCGATCGTCCTACCGATGACCGATTCTCGCCGTGCCGCCTGGGCGCCCGCGGTCCGCACCGCGGCTCACGGGATCAGCAGGGAGCTGACAGGGCGATAGACCGCACTTCCGCTCAGCGGAAGTGTGTCTTGGCTCACACGGTCCTATGTCACACGATTGCAGCGCAACAGACCGTTCAGTACCCAGATCAGGAGATCCCGATGAGCTCGACGCCCAGGATTGTCCGTGAGCAGTGGTACGTGGCCGCCTACAGCGATGAGATCGGCCGTGTTCCGTTCGCTCGGACCATCTGCGACGAGCTGTTGGTGTTCCACTGCACCGAGGACGGCGGCGTCGTGGCACTGACCGACCACTACGGCCACCGAAGCCACCCGCTGTCCAAATTGCAACTGATCGGCGATGACCGGATTGCCTGCGGCCACCACGATTTCACGCACGGCCAGAACGAAACTTGCGCGGAGGCACTCGCGCGGCAACGCCTCCCGCACAGCGGCCCAGCGGCCTCCTACCCTGTGGTGGAACAGGATTCCTTCGTCTGGGTATGGATCGGCGACCGCGCAGACGCCGAACCGGCGGCGATTCCGCGCGCACCTTGGCTGACCGAGGACGGATGGACCACGATCTGCGGCCGCGAGACCATCCCGTGCCGTTATGCCCTGGTGATCGACAACCTGATGGACCTGTCGCACGAAACCTATTTGCACGGGGGCTATTCGCCTGAAGTGGCCGCCACGCCGAGCACCACGCAGGTCGACGAGGCAGCGGGGGTAGTGCGGGTCAGCAGGCATATGGATGACGCCGCATGCCCGGTGTTCTTTACCGAATCGACCGGCCTCAACGACCGAATCACACGTTGGCACGATATCGAGTTCTCTCCACCGTGCCTCTACCGACTGCACAGTCGGGTCGCGCCACTGGACCGCTTCCCACCGGATGGTTATGTCTGCGGCTACGACGCCGCCGCAGATTCGGGCGCGTTCCATACCGAGATCGTGTACGCCCTCACCCCCGAGACCGCGCGCTCCGTGCACGACTTCTGGGCTGTGGCACGAGACTTCGCGACCGATGACCAGTGGGTCTCCGACTTCCTCTACACCAGCAACCACACCGCCGTGATGCAGGACGTCGTAGCGCTGAAGTTGGTAGAGGAGGTCATCGCGGAAGAGGAAAGGGGCGGCATCGCCTTCCAGGACCTGTCGATCAATATCGACTCCGGCGCGCTGGCGGCGCGACGGCTCATCGCGAGACTCGCCCAAAATATCGAAAGACGGTAACAGGCAATGGATATCGAGAACGTACGAACATCGGATCTGCGCCCGGGGGATCGGGTGTTCCTGGACGACGGGCGGCGGGTTCTACGCACGGTCACGGCCGTCCGGCAGTCCGGGTACACCAATATGCGCAACCAGTCGCTGTGCGAGGTTCTGTACGAGGGAGGCGAACGCGAAATATCCACGCCATCGAAGAGGTGGCAACGCGTGCGCCCGCTGCCGCGCCTGACCGCGGCCGATCTGTCGGCGCTGGCACCGTGGCTGATGCCGAATCTCGGTTCCGCTCCACCGTCCTCGGGCGGTGCGTAGCCGTAGTTGATCGCCATGCCTCGGTATTCGATGACGAGGATCTGCGACCAGAGCGGGATCAGCAGCGCCAAGGTCGAATAGCCGTGGGCGATGGTTCCTTTGCAGGGGCCGGTCTTGGCGCGGTCGACATCGGGGCGACGATCAAGATGGTGGGCGCGCTGGCGTCGAGCTGATCCACCTCACCCGACGACAGACGGCATGGCCGGTCTCGCCGACGAAGTGGCCGAGTTCGAACAGAGAACGATCAGCAGCCTCATCCCCGAGGAAACCGACAACTTCCGGCTCGCACTGACCCGTGCGTGGCACGCCTAGTTCTGACGACCGCGTCGAGGCGCGACACCATGCGTGCTCTTGTCGAGCTGAGTGAAGTGTTGGCCGGTCCACGCGGAAGGCTGCGGTCGTATTCCTATGGTGAAAAGGCGGCGTTCTTCTGTTTGCTCAGTGAACGCTAGAACGTATGTCAACTTGTGCCCGAGCCTGCGTTCATCCGGGTAGCGTGTTCCCTGAAATATCGGGCTGTCGAGTTTCGGGTCGTTTCGGCGCGGCTTATCTGCCGTGTTGCACTGGAAACCTCGACAACAGTGCTACCGGCCTGGGCTATATCGCATGTGCAGTGTCGGCTTTCGACATGTTCGGCTCTCTCTTCGGTGTGTCGCTGAAGGTTTGCCAACGGCGGCGCTTGGATTCAGCCTGGCTGGTCGACGCATGCCAGGCGCGACCAGTGGAGGTCAACTTCGTGGCTCGTCTGTTTCTTCTCTTCCGCGGCAGCAGGCGCCTTGGTTGGGCCCATGCCCTCGGTGCATTCGGCGGCGTGGCATTCGCGCTGCTGCTGGCGACGACGGCAACCGCCGCGCCGCTGTATCCGCAGCCCGATCCGGACCCGTTCTACGCCGCCCCGGCGGATTTAGGAGCGCACGGCCCCGGTGACGTACTCGACGTGCGGGAAATGCCGCCGGTGCCTGTCTTCCCCGGCGCCGCCGTTACCTTGGTCAAGTTCCGGTCCAATGACTCGCACGGTGCGCCGATCGCGGCGACCACCACGATCATTACCCCCCTCAATCATCAGCCCGATGCGCCGTTGCTGTCGTATCAGCATTTCATCAATTCGCTCGGCACCGGGTGCGCGGTATCGCACACGCTGTACAGCGGGGATCTGAATCTGGGGACGACGGCGTCGCTTTTGAACGCGGTCCTGATGCGGGGTTGGAGTATTGCGCTGCCGGATCATCTCGGACCGCAGTTCGCCCTCGGAGCCGGGCGTTTGGGTGGCCAGATCGTATTGGACGGCATCCGGGCGGTGAAACGGCTGCCCGAACTCGCCGTGCAGCACAGCCCCGCGGTGCTGGCCGGGTACTCCGGTGGCGGCTTGGCCACCGCGTGGGCGGCAACGCTGCAGCCGTCGTACGCATCCGAGCTGCGGCTCGCGGGCGCGGCCGTCGGCGGCGTCCCGGTGAACCTGGTGACGATGGCGCAGGAGCTGGGCTTCGAGCCGCACCCGGCCTTCGGGCTGGCCATGGCAGCGGCAATCGGGCTGGAGCGGGAGTACCCGGACCAGATGCCGACCAGCTCGTATCTCAACCCGCGTGGCCTTGCGCTCCGTGACGCCATGGCCAACCGCTGCACCAACGAAATCCTCGCCATCGGCGCCAACGGCAGCGCTCGCGACTTCGTCACCACCACATCGTTCGCCGACAGTCCCGAAGCCCGGTCGGTGGTGGAGGCGAACAGTCTGGAACTCTACGCAGGGGTGCCGCAAATCCCGATGTTCGAATGGCATTCGTTGAGCGACCCGCTGATTCCAGTCGATGCCATCAACGACACCGACCGCCATTGGTGCAACGCCGGCGTGCGGTTGCAGACGATGCGGGTGTCCGCGCCCGAGCATTTGTCCGCGGCGGTGGAGGGTGCGCCGGAGGTAATGGATTGGCTCGACGCTCGGGTTCGCGGAGAGTCCGCGCCGTCCAACTGCTGAGATCTGACGGGATCGTCGCGTAGCGGCTTGCTGCGGGCGCGGCGTTCGTGGCGTCGTCGGCAATCGGGCCGAGCCCAGTCTGATGGCTTCGATTGTCGAGTCGGCCGTGGCCATGTGACCAGGCTCACGATTCGATGTCCGCTCTTGTGAGAAAGGTGGCTGAACAGCAATTTCCGGGTAGCGCGCGGGTGGATTGACAGGAAAATCGGGTGATTTGTGTCGGTGCCGACCGGAATACTGACGCGCGCCCGATGAGTTCGAGCGACCGTTTCCGTCTCGATCACTGTGGCGCCGAGACGCGATTCGGTGACTCGGCAACGGGCCACACATAGTCCTGTCAACGCCCTGCGCTCCGGAGGTACCCGATGTCCACCGAACGATCCGCCCCCGCTTCGGGAGGGACACCAACCGTCATCCGGGTACTGGTACTCGCGACGTTCGTGGTGATCCTGAACGAGACCATCATGATCAACGCGATACCGCGCCTGATGGCCGACCTGGAGGTCACCGAACGGGCGGCACAGTGGGTGTCCACCGCGTTCATGCTCACGATGGCGGCCGTCATCCCGACCACCGGCTGGTTCCTGCAGCGGGTATCGACCCGGCAGGCATATGCCGTGGCGATGGGAGTCTTCCTGGCCGGTACCGCGTTGTCGGCCGTCGCGCCGTCCTTCGCGGTACTGCTGCTCGGGCGGGTAATCCAGGCCGGTGGCACGGCGGTGATGATGCCACTGCTGATGACCACGCTGATGACGGTTGTGCCCGAGCAGGACCGCGGCCGGGTGATGGGCAACGTCACCCTTGCGATTTCGGTGGCGCCCGCGATGGGGCCGGTGATTTCCGGGTTGGTGCTGCAGATCGGTTCGTGGCGGTGGCTTTTCGTGCTGGTGCTGCCGATCACCGCGGTCGTCACGTGGCTCGGCCTTCGTCAGCTGGAGAACGTCGGTGAACCGCAGGCCGGGTCGATCGATTGGGCCAGTGTGGTGCTGGCGGCGATCGGATTCGGTGGCCTGGTGTTCGGGCTGAGCCGGTTCGAGAGCGGCAACCTCACCAGCCCGGCGCTGATCGTCGCCGCGGGCGTGGCCCTCATTGCCGCGTTCGTGTTCCGTCAGCTGCGCCTGCAGCGCACCGGCACTCCGCTGCTGGACCTGCGGGTCTTGCGGGCGGGCACCTACACAAAAGCGTTGGTGCTGATGTCGGTCGCGTTCATGGCGATGCTCGGGTCGATGATCCTGCTGCCGTTGTATCTGCAGAACCTGCGTGGCCTGAGCCCCTTGGCGACCGGCCTGCTGGTGATGCCGGGCGGGTTGGCGATGGGTCTGCTCGGACCGACCGTCGGGCGCCTGTTCGATCGGTTCGGCGGACGCCTGCTGGTGCTTCCCGGGTCGATCGGGATCGCCGTGGCGCTGGCCGGGTTCACCCAAATCTCGATGACCATGCCGTACTGGCAGCTGATCGCACTGCACGTGCTGCTGATGGTGTCGCTGGCCGCAACCTTCACACCGGTCTTCACACTCGGCCTCGGCGCGCTCCCACAGCATCTCTACTCACACGGCAGCTCCATGCTCGGCACCCTGCAGCAGGTCGCTGCGGCCTTCGGTACCGCGCTGGTGGTGACGGTGATGTCGTCCCGCAGCACCAGCCTCGTCGCCGACGGCACCGACCCCGTCACCGCGCACCTCGACGGCATGCGCCTGGCCTTCCTGGTCTCCGCCACCCTGGCGCTGATCGTGATCGTCATGGCAGTGCTCCTGCCGAGCCGGGCAGCCGCCCCCGAAGCGTCCGACGAGTCCGAAATCGCGGCCCCCGAACTGGTCAAGGGCTGACCGCGATTCGGCACGACCAAAACCCCCGGCTGCATTCGCACGCCGGGGGTTTCGTGTCCGGCGGCGGCCACCTGCTTGCCCTCGATCATGTCCGCGCGGGTGTACGGCTCCGCGATGATCGAGAACACGCTATCGCTGCTGGCGACGGGGCCACGACGGGCGAGTTGCGCGAG
The DNA here is from genome assembly GCF_050946365.1 of Nocardia sp. CA-107356. Classification (NCBI taxonomy): domain Bacteria; kingdom Bacillati; phylum Actinomycetota; class Actinomycetes; order Mycobacteriales; family Nocardiaceae; genus Nocardia; species Nocardia sp. CA-107356. Next base: position 5,038,167 of record NZ_CP191992.1, read on the forward strand.
GCGTGGTGGTAACTCATCGCCGTTGTGGCGGTCGGGACGTGCTCGGATGACGTTTCGTTCGGTGCGCATTCCTGCCCGGGACCTACTATCTCTAGAGTAGGAGCAGTGATCCGCTACCCGGACCGGTCCATCATCGACACTCTGTTCCCAACCATGATCGAGCGTCGCCGCGGCGCGGAGACCACCGCCCCTGCGCTCGTGCATGTATGGGGATTCATGGGCACCGGCGAGCCCGGCGACGCCAGTGCTGCAGGCGTCGCGGAGTTCTGGTCCGACAGCGCTCCCACGACCGCCGGTTCACCGATCCTGGACATCGCCGGACGGATGATGTCGGGCATGGGTGGCCAGCTGTGGGGATTCGGGCTGGCCTGCCGGATCACGGCGAACTTGGTGGTGCGCGAGATTCGCAATCCACCGGAAGTAACCACTGCCGCGAAGCCGGACGAGCCGCGCGACGGTTCGAACGCCGAGGAAGTCTGGGTAGCAACGATTTTCGACGCCCGGGGCGGGGAGTACACACGGATGCAATACGTGCACCTGCCCGACCTCGAGCCGATCACCTGGGACAGTGACACCCTGGACAAACGCAGCACGACCCGCGATTGGATGGACCGCGTCGAAAACGGAATCATCTCGGCACATATCTGGGCCGCCGCGCTGACCCTGGATGCAAACCGAAACCGATCCGTACTCCAACAACTCGAGCGCCGCCTCCTCCGATAAATCCTGGAAAGCCCACACGGATAACGTGTGTGCCCTACGTGCCGACGCGCCGAATGGAGCAGTGCTACACGGACATGGCGCTGGTAGCCGCGGTCGATGATCGGGTTGTGGGCTGATCGGTGACATGGCCGTAGTCCAGTCGGGTACCTTGACCGAAGGCGAGTACGTGAACGGCGATTCCTCCGGACAGGGCGGATTCGTGGCGTGACGAACTCGGCGGGCGATCGGCGGCACGGCACCTTCTCCGAAGGAGCGGCGCTATGGATCTCAATACGATCACCGATATCGTTCGGCGACCTTCCGACCGACCGGGCGCGGCCTGGCGCGACGGCGACGCGTGGCTGGCCGGGGGCACCTGGTTGTTCTCGACCGAGCAGCCGGATCTGCGCCGTCTGGTCGATCTCACCGCACTCGGCTGGGACAGCCTGGTGCCGAGCGCCGCAGGCCTGGAGATCGGCGCGACGTGCACCATCCGTGAGCTGAATGCCTTTGTGCCGCTGAGCGACTGGCCCGCCTGCGCCTTGTTCACCACATGCTGCGAGGCCTTCCTGTCGTCGTTCAAGGTATGGAACGCGGCAACGGTGGGCGGCAATATCTGCATGTCGCTGCCCGCGGGCCCGATGATCACGCTGGCGGTCGCGCTCGAAGCCACATACACCGTGTGGGCACCCGATGGTTCCGAACGCACCGTCGATGCCGCCGATTTCGTCATCGGCGACCACCGGAACGTCCTCGCGCCCGGCGAGATCCTGCGGCGCGTCGACATCCCGGTCGTCGCGCTGGGTAAGCGTTGCGCGCACCGGCGCTTCAGCCTGACGCGGCTGGGCCGCTCGACGCTGTTCATGATCGCCACCCGGTCACCGGGGACCGCGGACCTGCTGCTCACCATCACCGCAGGTACCACCCGGCCGGTGCGCTTGGCCTTCGACCGCATGCCCGACGCCGAGGCACTACGGCACCGCATCGAGGCCATACCCGATGACCTGTGGTTCAGCGATCCGAACGGCACGCCCGACCATCGGCACCACCTGGCCGCGCACTTCGCCGAGGAGATCCGCGTCGAACTAGGCGGTCCTACGTGACGTACATCGTGAACGGAGACACCTTCGAGGACGAGCCGAATCCCGGCCAATGCCTGCGCACATTCCTGCGCGCGCTCGGCTTCCACGGTGTCAAGAAGGGATGCGACGCGGGCGATTGCGGCGCCTGCACGGTGTGGCTGGACGGCGATCCGGTGCACAGTTGCATTACGCCCGCGTTCCGAGCCGACGGGCGTGCGGTCACGACGATCGAGGGTCTCGGTTCGCCCACGGACCTGCATCCGATGCAGCGGCAGTTCCGTGACGCTCCCGGCTTCCAGTGCGGCTTCTGCACCGCGGGCATGATCATGACCACGGCGGCGCTCACCGACGCCCAGAAGCAGGATCTGTCGCGCGCGCTGAAGGGAAACCTCTGCCGCTGCACCGGCTATCGGGCGATCGAAGACGCGGTGCAGGGTGTCACCGGGATCGAGGTCGCCCTGCCGGGCCGAGCCGTCGGCACCAGCGTCGGTACTCCGGCGGGCACCGAGGTGGTGACCGGTCGCGCCGAATTCACCATGGACACAGCGATCGACGGCATGCTGCATCTGAAGGTGTTGCGCTCTCCGCACGCCCACGCCCGCATCGTGTCGATCGACACGAGCGCGGCGCTCGCGGTTCCCGGCGTGCATCGCGTCTACACCTGGGAGGATGTGCCGCGCAAACGGTTCACGACCGCGATACACACCGACCACCTCGTCGATCCCAGCGACACCTACATCCTCGACAATGTGGTGCGCTTTGTCGGACAACGGGTGGTCGCGGTGCTGGCCGACACCGTCGGGGCCGCCGAATCAGGCTGTCGCAAGGTGATCGTCGAGTACGAGGCGCTGCCCGCGGTCTTCGATCCCGAAGCGGCGATGACCGACGGCGCTCCACAACTGCACGGCTCGCACGACCCGTTCGTGCACGATCCGGAGCGGAACATCCTGCTCGAGATCCACGGGCACGTCGGTGACGTCGCGGCGGGATTCGCCGAGGCCGATGTGATTCACGAGGGCACGTATTCTTCGCCGCGCGTGCAGCATGCGCATCTCGAGACGCACGGTTCGATCGCGTGGATCGATGACGGTCGTCTGCACATTCGCACCAGCTCCCAATCCCCGTCGATCGCCAAGGCCAAGCTCGGCTATCTGTTCGACCTGCGTCCCGATCAGCTGCGTGTGTTCTGTCAGCGGGTCGGCGGCGCGTTCGGCGGCAAACAGGAGGTCATCACCGAGGATTTGGTCGCCCTCGCCGCATTGGACACCGGTCGACCCGTATGTTTCGAGTTCACCCGCGAAGAGGAGTTCACGACGGCGTCGCCGCGGCATCCGATGTCGCTGACGATCAAGCTCGGCGCGCGAGTCGACGGTATGCTCACCGCGATCCAGGTCCGCAATGTGTCCAATACGGGCGCATACGGAAACCACGGCGGCGAAACACTATTCGCCGGTGGAACGGCCGTCGCGATCTACCGCTGCCCGAACAAGAAGTTCGACGCGTATTCGGTCTATACGAATACGGTGCCCAGCGGCGCGTTGCGCGGCTACGGCATGACTCAGCCCGCGTTCGCGATGGAGTCCGCCATGCACGAGCTGGCGGTCGCGCTCGATATGGATCCGCTCGAGCTGCGACGGCGCAATATCGTGCGTCCGGGTGATGCGCTCGTCGCATTCGACGATGGCCCGGACGATGTCATGTTCCGCGAGGAGGGCCTCGGGCGCTGCATCGATCTGGTCGATGACGCGCTGCGGCGCAACGCCACCGAGCCGCCACCGGGAGACGGGTGGCTGATCGGCATCGGTGCTGCCAGCTCGCTGCACGAGACCGCGCCGCCGACCGACCACCTCTCCGAAGCCTGGCTGACCCTCGGTGATGACGGCATCTACGAGCTTGCCATCGGCACAGTCGAGTTCGGCGAGGGCACCCCGACCGCCCACGTGCAGATCGCGGCCAACCAGCTCGGCACCACGCCGTCACGGGTGCGCCTTGTGCAGTCCGATACCGACCGGACCGGCTTCGATACCGGCGCGTTCGCCAGCGCCGGGCTGTTCGTCGCCGGGAATGCGGTGCTGCGGGCAGCCGATGCCCTGCGCGATCGCATCCTGTTTTTGGCGGCCGCACATGCCCGAGTCGACATCGCTTCGTGCGTGATGGACGACACCGGGGTCATCTGCGGTGACAGCCGCTTAGCGCTGTCGGAGCTGATCGAGGTCGCGCACCGACGCGGCATCCGATTGACGGAGGCGCGCAAGGCCTTCGGGTCGCCGCGCAGCGTCGTCTTCAACTCCCATGGCTTCCGAATCGCGGTCCACCCGATGACGGGGGAGATCCGCATCCTCTACAGCGTGCACGCCACCGACGCAGGAGTCCTGATCAATCCGGCGCAGGTCCGGGGCCAGATCGAGGGCGGCGTCGCACAGGGCATCGGCTTCGCGCTGACCGAGAACTTCCACGTCGACGACAACGGCGTCATGGTCAACCCGAACCTGCGCAATTACCGCATCCCGACCTATGCCGATATTCCCCGCACCGAGGTGCTGACCGTCGACTCCGCCGATTCGGTCGGGGCGATGCACTCGAAGGGTATCGCGGAGTGCTGCGTCAACCCGGTAGCGCCCGCGCTGGCCAACGCGCTCGAGAACGCGACGGGGATCCGATACCGCGCGCTGCCGCTGACTCCCGAGCGCATCTACCGGCGGCTCATCGCGAAAACCCCGGTTCCGACGCGATCCGAGCCGTGAGGAGAGTGCGATGGACGCCGGGAAAGGTTCCGACAATGCCGCGACCGTCATCATCGGCCAGAAGGTGCGCCCAGGTTTCGAGAAAGCCTTCAAGAGCTGGCAGGAGGACCTGAACAGTGCGGCCGCGGGCCACACCGGATTCCTCGGTGCCGAGATCGCCGTCCCTACCGCCGTGCAGCAGGAGTGGATCGTGGTCTACCGCTTCGACTCCGTCGGTCATCTCCAGGACTGGATCAACAGCACCACCCGTCAGGAATTCCTGGACGACGGGCGGCAATACTTCGACGGTCCCGCCACCCAGCAGGTCATCAGCGGCGGTACGCGGGCCGCGCAACCCCTGGTGACGGTCGTCGTCACCCATCGGGTTACTCCGGACAGCGTCGCGGATTTCCTTGCGTGGCAGGCGCATCTGAGTCAGGAGGAGGCAAAGTTCGAAGGCTTCCGCGGTTCCGAGCTCTTCCGCCCGATCGAGGGAGTTCAGGACGAGTGGACCGCGCTCTACCGCTTCGATACCGCGGCGAACCTCGCCACGTGGCTCACCTCGGAGCGGCGTCAGGAACTGCTCGCCGAGGGGGAGAAGTTCAACGACTTCGAGTTGCGCACCATCGAGAACTCGTTCGGCAGCTGGTTCGCCTTCGACGAGGACGGCAACGAGGCTCCCACTCCATCGGATACCAAAACCGCCGTCGCGGTATGGGTCGGCCTCTATCCGACCGTCGTGCTGCTCACCCTCGCATTGTCGCCCTTGCAGATGCCGCTCTGGCTGGGCTTGCTCATCGGCAACCTGCTGTCCAGCTTCGTGATGACTTTCTTCACGATGCCGTACTACGTGAACCGGCTGCTGCGGCGATGGCTGCGGCCGCCTTCGGATGCTCCGGTCGCCAAGACGAACCTCCAGGGTATTGCCGTCGTCGCCGCTCTCAACCTGGTCTGGGTCGTCGTCTTCTATACGGTGACGACCCAGCTCTGGACGCTGCCCTGAGATCCGACTCCTTGCTATCGGCCGCCGAGCGGTGCGGGCCCGGTCGGTGCGGGAATCGTGGTCAACAGCGTCGGCATCAGGTTTGTGACCTGTGGGTCGGCTCGGCCCAGTCCGAACTTTCGGACCTCGGTCCCATTGCCCGACTGCCCACTGACGAGCAGATCCGCGCCGGAGGTTGTACTGGTGGTCCCGACCCGCACCCCGCCGCCCGCAGGTCCGTCGGCGAACGGGACGAACGACATGATCTCTCGGAACGCGACCGGGCCCGCATGGTGGTTCGGGCTCTCGGTGTACATAACGGGCTGCCCGTCGAGCCGCGACCCGCTCGACCACACGCGCACCGTGCTGTCGCCGCCGAGCATGCCGGTGATGATGCTCTTCGCCCCGCCCTCGGCGCCGGCCACCCATCCTGTCGACAGCGAGACACCGTCGCGGTAGCTCTCGTCGAAGGCGAGGAATTCCGAGGTCATCATCGGTTCGTCGGAATGATCGGTGTGCGCTTCGCCTTTCGCTGCCGCGGCGGCGGTCGAGGTGTACAAGTCGTAGCGGAAGGTCTTGACCCGAGGGGAGTCGCCGGGCCCGGGGGCGGTCACAATGCTGGCTCGGCCCGAAGCGGTGTCGACCAATCCGGTGGCGATGGTGACTCCGGTCGTCGAGCCGGGATACGGCGTGAAACTCGAAAACTGCTCGGGCGCCTTGCCGCGCGCACTGGGCAAGGTAGAGGTGAATATCTTCACCTGCGATTCGATGCCGGGCCCCGAGCCGACGATGATGTTGTCGGTCGACGCGTTGCCCTCGATACCGGCACCCGCGACGGTGACGCCGCCACGGAAGTCGGGGCCGAATGGTGCGAACCGAGTCAGTTCGGCGCTGAAGGGTGCGACGTCCGCGCCGTTGTACGCCACGACCTCCGAGGCCACTCCCGCACCGGTACCGGCCACGAGGTCGAGTACACCGTCGCCGTTCACATCGGCCATGGCAACCGTCGGTGTGCCCTCGAACGAAGTGAACGGCGTGACCGTCGCGACCGGCCGGTCGCCATTGCCGTCGTAGACCTGCACGGTCGCGGACTTGCCCGGCGAACCCGGAATCGCCACCGCATAGGTCGATACCGCGGGGATGACGTTGACGAGCGCCATCAGGCCGTTGTCCTCGTGATTCAGGCGATGACAGTGGATGACGAAGGTGCCGGTGTAGTCGTCGAACTTCATACGCAACGCCACCGAAGCGGGCACCAGCGGGTTCTCGTTCTCGTCGGTCACGGGGGCCGGCACGTTGACGTTGTCCTGACCCCACATCTGCACTCCGGTCCTGGAATTCGCCACTGGATCCACGATCTGCATCACCTGCAGATCGTTCACGTGGATGTGCATCGGGTGCTCGTCGTTGTTGAGGTTCGTGATCAGCCACTCCTCGATCGACTCGAGTCGCGGCTGGAGCAGCGGAATGTTCGGGAAGGTGTTGTCGTCGAATTCGTAGGTGAAGGCTTTGGGATCGCTGCTGCTGGCCTTCTCGTTGCCGAAGCCACCCGAGACGGTGAGCGTGCGCCGCACGTCGGGCGCGCCGACCGAAGTATCGACGAAAGACGTGTACGCGTAGAGCTGCTGGCCGGGCATGAACGGCGTGGTCTGTCCGGTGCCACTGTCGGGTCGCACTTGGATGAGCTTTTGGGTGGGAAAGGTGAAGAAGCCGTCTTCGTAGCTGATGACCGAGGGGTCGACGGCGACCGTGCCCAGTACGGCGGGAGGGTTGTCGGTGCCGTTGTTCGTATAGAGCACACCGGGATTCGTGATGGGGCGAGCTCTGGGCATGGGAGGCATCTCGAGTACGAGATCGCCGGTTTTCGGCATCGTCACCGCGATCGCGTAGCGCGACGCGGGCGGGATGACGAGACTAGTGCCGTCGCCGCCGACCGGTAGGCGGACCTCGGAGTAGGGAACGCCGTCTTGGCCGACGATCGCGAACTTCGGATGGCTGCCAGTCGCCGTCTCGGTCAGCGTGACGGGGATATAGGCGAAGTCGCTGATATTCGCCAGGACCCAGATCTCGGTCTGCCCCGGCTTCAGCTTCAAGGCGGGCTGGAACTGCCCGTTGATGGTGAACTGCACGTCGCGCTGGTTGTCCGGCAGGCTCGGGTCCGCCGGGATCGAAATGGGCGGCTGGGTCGTCGGATCGCTGGTGAAGCTCTGCAGGTTGCTCGGCACGAATTGGTTCTGCCCCCGATGGTTGGCGGGCGATAGCGGACCGGTGTGCCAGTTGGTGACGTATCGGGAGCCGATGGCCGTCTCGGCGAAGTTCACCGGAGCCATATTCGGCCGGTAGGTGCCGTTGGCGAGCTGGGATTCCTGCGGCGGCCGTAGCGTGCTCACATACTGCGGCCAGTTCGGGTCGTTCAACTGGTGGCCATTGCCCTTGCGGTCGAAGACGAAGTTGTACTGCAGCGCCATGGTGCGGATCGGAATGTTGTTCCGCGTCACCAGCGGCAGGTTGCCGTCGGGTCGCCCGATTTCCAGTAGGCCCGCCAGTCCCAGGTAGGTCTGCTGAGCCGTGACCGTATGGCGATGGCTGTGGTACCAGTACATGCCGTTCGGCATGCTCTTCGGGACCGCAAAGTCGTAGACGTTGCCCTTGCCCGCTGGGATGTCGAGCAGAACGTTGTCGGCGTTGCCGTCGGGGCTCACGTGCAGCCCATGGGTGTGCAGGTTGATGGGCGAGGAGGTGAGGGCAGGCGGGTAGATCGGCACATCGCCACCTGCCGGGGTGAAGGCCGGGTTGTAGAAGTCTCTGATCGTCAGATCCTGCAGATCGTTGTCGAAGTGCACGATCAAACGCTCGCCGGGATCGACATGCAGCGTCGGCGCCGGGTAACTGTTGTCACCTTTGGTAGAGCCGTCCGAGGCGGTTCCCCTGAGGAGTTCGTAACCGAAGACCAGGAAATTCGAGACCGGTTTCGAGGCCGTGTCGAGTGCAACGGTGCCCTGGTGCGCCGACAGCCGCACTTCGAGAACGCCGTCCCTGCTGGTCAGTTCGACCGGCTCCCGGTAGGCGACCGGTGTGGCGTTGGGGCCAGCGTTGCCACCGCCCGATGTCGCGGACCGATCGGAGGTGCACGCCGTGAGCACCAGCGTGATCGACGCGGCAACTGCCACAACCGCGACAATCGGATTCCTGCGATGGGTGACCATGGGGTTCCCGCTCCACGACGGCGACTGGGCTCCGAAGCATCGATCGACGATTCAGAGATTACTCAGGAAATGGCCCGTGGTCTGGGAACTCGCGGTGCGCAGTCCGCATTCTGGGTGTGCGGCGTCCCAGGGGACCGTGCCCGGGACCCAGTGGGTGATCTGCTCGGCTTGATCGTTGCGGTGCACATGACGTGGTGGCTGGGCGAATGTCGCGTAGGGACGGCAGCGGATGACGATCCGGTCTTCGTCGACGGCCATCTTTTCGGTGTACGGGCGGGCTGCTGGGCTGCGAGTCAGTGGTGAGTAATTCTTCAGGAACACTTGACTGACCATATCGTCGTGAGTGACGATATCTTCAGTTGAAGATAAGGGAGACCGCAATCGCCACTCATCTGCGCAAACGCGACAGTGTGCCGGAGTTCGCGCCCGCGGTGATCACCGGCCTGATTGCCGTCGGCCATGTCGTGGTCCTGCTCGAAGCGATTCGTTGAATGCCCAATTCGATCGCGATCCGGCCGGTGGATGCAGCGGCTATCCGGAGGCGAACGTCCTGTTGATAGGAGTCCCGATGCATACGCACACCGACGTCCCGACCTACCTACCCGATCTGTACTCACAGCAAGCCATTCGCGACACCTACCCGCACTATGCGCGATTGCGTGAACTCGGCCCGGTCGTCTGGCTGGCCAGGCAGCGTGCCTATGCGCTACCGCGCTACGCCGAATGCAAGCAGGTGCTGCTCGATGATGCGACGTTCATCTCCGGCGACGGTGTCGCTCTCAATCCGATCACCAATCGGCTTTCGCGGGGCACCACACTCAACAGTGATGGCGACGACCACGCTCGCCGCCGTGCGCTGCTCTCCCACCGACTGACCCCCCGGGCCTTGCGCGCGATGCGAGAGATAGTCGACGGGCAGGCGGCCGCGGCAGTCGAGGCGGCGATCGCCCGCGGCCACATCGACGGTGTCGAACTGGCGACCGCACTGCCGATGTCGGTCGTACCCGATCTGATCGGCTGGCCGCAACACGGCCGCGACAACCTCTTACGTTGGGCGGGAGCCACTTTCGACGCGCTCGGGCCGATCAACCGGCAATCGGTGAAGTCCGCGCCCTCGGGCCTGGAGATGATGAGGTTCGCCCGGCGTATCACCAGGGACCGCGAAATCATCCCTGGCGGTGCGGGTCACGACGTATTGCAGGCCGCCGATGAGGGCAAGCTGGCGCATTCGGAATGTCCGGCGCTCATGCTCGACTATCTGGCGCCGTCGCTGGATACCACGATCGGCGCGATCGCCAGTTCGCTGCATCTGTTCGCGAAGTATCCCGATCAATGGGAGCTGTTGAAGGCGGATCCGACTCTGATCCCGAACGCGGTCAACGAGGTCGTCCGGTTCGAAGCGCCGGTCCGGGCGTTCTCGCGCAAGGCAATTCGTGACGTCGAGCTGGGCGGCACCACTATCCCGAAAGGTGCGCGGGTCGTGGTGATCTATGGCTCGGCCAATCGCGACCCACTCCAATGGGACGACCCCGACACCTTCGACATCCGCCGCGATGCCGCACGCCAACTCGGATTCGGCCACGGCACCCATGGGTGCGCAGGCCAGGGCCTGGCACGTCTGGAAACCCAGGCGATGTTGCGCGCCCTGCTCGAACGAGTCGATCGCATCGAGATAACCGGGCAGCCCGAATGGGCCATGAACAACATCATCCATCGTTACGGCCGCCTGCCCGTGCAACTCATCCCCGCCTGAAAGGAGCCACCGATGAAGATCATCGTCGACTACCACCGCTGCGAGGGGCACGGGCTGTGCACCGAACAGGCCCCGACCGTATTCAGTCTCGACGACGAGGCGGAGTTGACCTACCGGTTCGACGGCGCTGAGGTGCCGGACGAACAGGTCGCCGTCGCACGCGCGGCCATCAATTCTTGTCCTGTCGCCGCATTGCGAGAACTGTCGTGAACGCATCGGCCTCGGCCGTAATCGTCTGGAATCCACCGCGGCCCGCGAGCTGCGAACTTTGGGTCACAGCCCCGAAGGTGTGCTCGAGATCGATTCAGTCGCAGCGACTTCCACCGTCGCAGGTACGACGATCCGGATCGGAGTCGGCGCGTTCAAACGCCGCGGCTACGCCGGACCACGACCGATCCCCGGCCACGGCCGACACCGTTACGTCTTCCAGCTGTTCGCTCTCGACGAACCCAGCGGACTCGGCATCGACGCAACCCGCGCCAGCACGCTGTCCGCGATCAACGGACACGTCATCGCCCGAGGCAAGCTGACCGGCACGTACGAACGCAGCTGACTTGTGCGGTCAACCTACGGATGGTCGATACGTGTGGTGTGGCGGTTGGTTTCGATCGGCGATACCGCGCTCCCGAATAGCCCGCCGCCGTGTCGAGGATGTGTTCCCGGGTGGCCTTCGCTCGCTCCTGGGACGGACGGCGGCGCTGACCGACAGCCTTCGGCGGCATCGGGCCCCGCCGACCTGCAGTTCCAATAGATGAGCCGCGGTCATGTTATCGTCTGCGCGCGCGTGGTTTTGGACTTTGTGCTCGAGGTGTATCGAAGACAGGCTCGGTCGTGAGGAGTTCGAACCGCGCTGACTGCGGTTCCGGTGCGACTTGGTCGGGCCCCTCAGGGGGGCGGACTCGAATTCCGGAGGAGTAGATCCACATGTCGAAGCTCCGAGTTGTTCTCGTCGCGGCCATGATCGGCTGCTCGCTGGTGGTGGGTCCGGTGCCCGCACACGCCGACCGAGCCGACGGCCCGGGAGTGCCGGTGACACCGAGTGGGTCAGGCCCGTCCGGGTTGCAGCAGTGGATCGGTGCCAACATCCCCGCTCCATCACTCGCGCCCGCCGCGTCGCCGCCGTGGCGTGAGTTGCCGCCGGAGTTGGCGGCGTTATGGCAAGCGGTGCGGCCCGCACCATCGGGGGATCGGATCTTCGACGAATGGCCGGGTGGCCTCGACCGGCTCGCCGCTGGCAACATCATCGAATGGCGTGATGTGACAGCGACTTCCGCGCCGCTGGTGGTGGTGCCGATCAGTCGGTCGGTGCTGCTGAAGTTCCGGACGACGGACGCGTCGGGCAGGCCGTCCTTCGGCACCGCGACATTAGTGATTCCCGCTGCCGCGTGGACCGGTCCGGGGGATCGGCCGGTGGTGGTGAACGCATTGCCGATCAATTCGCTCGGGCTGAGCTGCACGCCGAGCTTTGCAATGGCGCACGGGGTGCACAGCAAATTCAATGTGAATGATCTGATCCCGCCGACCACGGCGTGGGCTGTCGGCCGCGGCTATGCGGTGCTCATCCCCGATCATGAAGGTCCGTGGATGGCGTATGCGGAACCGACTGTCGCCGGGCACGTGCTGCTCGATGCCATTCGCGCGGTACGGAATATGCTGCCAGCGGAGTTCGCGGGCAGCCATTTCGGCATGGGCGGGTATTCCGGCGGCGCGATCGCGTCGTACGCGGCTGCCATGCTGCTCGACGAGTATGCGCCGGAATTGGCTGGTGTGGTGGTCGGGGCGGCCATCGGGGGACTGGTGACCGACTATCGCATGGTCGCACACCACTTCGATGGAAGCTCCACATCCGGCGTTCTGCTGGTTGTCGCGCTGGCGATGGGCCGGGAATACCCGCAGATTCTCGGGTATATGAATCACCTTGCGCAGTGGGCGGCGACCTCCCCGATCAAGGACACCTGTGGTGAGAGCAACGGCCCACTCGGCATCGTCGGCCTTCCGATCGAGGTCGCGGCCGATATCGCCGACCCGCTCGACAGCAATATCGCGGATGAGATCTTTGCGCGGACGGGCCTGACCGACCGGAAATCGGGTGTCCCGCTGTACATCTACCACGCCGCCACCGACTTCTGGATCCCCTTCGAGAACGGCTACAACCTCTACCGCGACCAATGCGCGCGCGGTGTCCCCGCGGTGCACCGCACCGATCCCGGCGAGCACATCATCGCAATGTTCACCGGCTTCCCCGGAGAGGTCAGCTGGATCGACGGACGTCTGCGTGGCGAGCCCGCTCCGAACGAATGTCGCGCAGGTTCCTGAGCGAGATTCCCTCGCTAGTTCGGCGTCGGTACCGGATCGGCGGGCGATGGTGCCTGCACGATCGTCAGCAGTGAGTGCTTGCGTAGTGTGAATCCGAGCGTCTCGTACAAACTGATCGCCGTCGCATTGTGGGCGACGGCGTGCAGGAACGGCGTCTCACCGCGTGCTCGGATACCCGCGCCGACCGCACGGGTCAGGCGGGAGGCGAAGCCGCGGCCACGGAATTCGGCGTCGGTGCAGACGGCGCTGATCTCGGTCCAGCCCGGTGGATGCAAGCGCTCACCTGCCATCGCCACCAGCCTGCCGTTCACGCGCAGCCCCAGGTAGGTGCCCATTTCAATGGTCCGCGGTGCGTAGGGGCCCGGTTCGGTGCGGGCGATCAGGTCCAGGATCTCGGGCACATCCGCAGCGGTCAGGACGTCGAGTTCCGGATCGTGGGCCACGCGGAGTTCGGTGCCGTTCATTTGCACGGAGCCGAATTCGTCGAGCACCGTCCACCCGTCCGGCGGCACATGGCCATCGCCGCGCAGTGCGGTGCTGCCGCCCGGTCCGAGGAGGGTGCTCAGGTCGGCCCAGTCCTGTTCGTCCAGTACCGGCGGATGACCGACGAATCTGGCGACCTCCGGGTCGTAGCGGCCGATGCGGCCCACCCAACGGGCGAAACGGTGGTGCTCACCACGCAGCGACGCCCGCACCGGGTCGTCGAGCGGGTGCAGTGAGGTATCGATGTCGATGGTCGACTCGGTGGTCATCGCGCACTCCTCCGCAACAGGGTCCGACCGGAGAACATTAGCGAGGCGCACGACCGCTGGCATCGGTTGCGCTCATCGCAATTCATATCCGCTCGTGGTCTTCAATCCCCTTCGTCCACAAGCTATTTCCCATGGCTCCAGCTGATCTCAACCGTTGACCAGCCCCCGCGTCGGACCGTGCGAGCACCGCCACGAACCTCACGAGGCCAAGTGATATGGGTCGTTGACGCGAAGAAACTCACCCCGGTGATCTGTTCAAATGTGGGCGCTGGTCGGAACCCCGGCCCAGGTCGCCGAGCAGATCGATACCTTCGTCCAGAACGACGGCTCCGACGGCTTCATCCTCGCTCCCACCTGGTGCCGTGGGTCTTCGATGAATTCGTCGACAAGGGGGTGCCGCTGCTACGGGACCGCGGTGCGCTGCGCCCCTGATAAGGCGATCCGGGTGCTACCGAGGTGGATGATGCGGGTCGATCCACGGGACCGATTCAGGGTTTTCCGCTATGGGGATGTCGAGATTTATGACGATCGGTTCCTGGTCGCTGCGGATCACTACACAGCTCAGCGGCTCGTCGTCGGTGGCGTTGAGTTCCTGGTGCGGTACGAACGGCGGGACGTAGATGAAGTCACCAGGGCCCGCTTCGGCCATGAACTCGAGCCGGTCGCCCCATCGCATACGGGCGCGGCCGGTGACCACGTAGATCACGCTTTCGAGCGGGCCGTGATGGTGCGCACCGGTTTTCGCGCCTGGTTCGATCCGGACGGTGCCGGCCCAGATCTTGTGGGCCCCGACCATGGCATGGCTGATCGCGGCTTCGCGATGCATACCTGGTGTCTGTTCGGTGCGGGGGTCGAGGCGGTCGCCGGGGACGACCTGCACTCCGTCTCGTCGCCAGTCCGGTGTGCGTTCGGTCATCGGATCGGGCCTTTCGACGTCACTGGTCGAATTGTGGTGTTCGGCCATCGCCAGGCTACTCGGTGGGTCAGCGGGACCGGGTCCGCATCGGGATCGCGGGCCGCAGGCTCAGCCTCGGGCACCACCAGATCGCGCAGGCAGTGCGGGTAGTTCGAGGTTCTCGCGGAATGTATTGCCGATGTAGTCGTTTCCGACGATGCCGCGGCGGCGTAGTTCGGGCAGAACTCCGTTGGTGACGAAGTCCCGGGTGCGGGGATCGGCCAGGCCACCCAGGGAGATGACGTCGAGGACACCTGCGCGGTAGCGCTCTTCGATGGCGTCGGCCAGTTGTTCCGGAGTTCCGGCGGCGGCCCAGTGGCCGGTGTCCTTCGATGCGATGATCAGCTCGCGCAGCGTGCGGCCCGATGCCGCGAGCCTGGTGAAGATCTCCACGCGGCCGCGGCGGCGATTCACCGAATTCAGCTCCGGCAGTAGGGTTTGCGGGATCGGTTGGTCCAGCGGCAGTTCCGAGAGGTCGATGCCGCCACCGAACATATCGGCCAAACGGATTCGGCCCGTATCGAAGTCGGTCGCTTCGGCTTCCTCGCGAACCAGCTGGCGGGCCTGCTCCTCGGTTGCTCCGTATGTCGCGTGTAACGAGCTCATGATCAGCGGTAATCCGGGTGCACGCCCGAGGTCGCTCGCTCGGGCGCGGACCGTCTTCGTATAGGTGAGCGCGTCGTCGAGAGTCGGTAGCGAGGTGAAGACCACCTCGGCGAAGCGGGCGCCGAGCCCGATACCGCCCACCGATTGACCCGCCTGGAATTGGACCGGGCGCCGCTGCGGCAACGGTGGAATATTGAGCGGACCTTGCACCGTGAAGTACTGGCCCGCATGCTCGATCGGGCGCACCTTGGTCGCGTCGAGGACCGCGTCACCGCGCCCATCGGGAGTCAGTGCCCCCGGCTCCCAGCTGTCGAACAGCGCATTGACGACCTCGAGTGCTTCGGTCGCGCGCGCATATCGCTCTTCGGGGCTCGGCAGGCCTTGGTCGCCGTAATTCTCTTCACCCACCGAGGAGGTCACGACGTTCCAGGCGGCACGGCCGTTGCTCACATGGTCGAGCGTTCCGAACAGCCGGGCGAGGTTGAAGGGGTGATGAAAGGTACTGGTCACCGTGGCGATCAAGCCGACGTGTGTGGTGACCGCGCTCAACGCGGACAGGAAGATCAGCGGCTCCTGCGCGCCGATCGCACCCTGCGCGCCGAAGCTCAGCAGATCGGCGGCGAACAACGCGTCGAACTTATTGGCCTCGGCAATCTTCGCGATCTCGATCGAGGACGCGACTGTCGTATCAGTCGGATCGATCGCGGCCGCATACACACTCACCGCGCCGCTCACTCCGGTGACCGTCTTCAACGGCCGAGGTCGTGCAGAACTCATTTGTCGAAGCCAACCGTATTCCCTACCCGCCGAACAGGATTGCGATCAGTCCGAACGCAATCCGATGCGGTCGGAAACCGACTGTGCGAGTAGCCACCGGAGTTGCGGCTCACCCCTTGCTCAGACCCATATGAGTGGCAAGTGTCGCCGGGACGACACTTGGCACGCACGTGGGTTAGGGCCCGGTTACGTCCGGTATCGGAAGAGGATTCGGCCGCGGGCCAGGTCGTACGGGCTGAGCTCCACCAAGACCCGGTCGAAGGGCATGATCTTGATGTAGTTCTTCCGTATCTTCCCGCTGATGTGCGCGAGCACGGTGTGCCCGTTGGCGAGCTCCACCGTGAAGGTGGCGTTGCGCAGGCACTCCTTAACGGTGCCCTCGATCTCGATGCCCTTGCTCGTCTTGGTCATCGCAGCACCAGTTCCAGGTTGCTGCCGCCGCGCTGAGCGCCGATGCTGTCGAACAGCGCCGTTGCCGCGGTGTTGGATTCGTTCACCTCGGTGTACGCCGGGCCGAGCCCGTCCCGGTGCAGCGTGCCCAGCGCGTGCGCCAGCAGCGCCCGCGCCACGCCGGTGCGTTGCTCCCCGGCCCGGACCGCGATCAGGCCGATGCGCGGCCGCCGAGTCGCCTGCACCACGCGAATCAGCCCGACATAGCGGCCCGATCGCACCGCGACCGCATATTTGGACGGGTCGACGACGGTGTCGCCGTCCGTGCGGGGCAGCACTTCGGCGGGCATGTCCTGCCAGCCGACGGTCGCCTCGACCTCGTCGCGGATCGCCCGGTCCAATGCCCGCAGCGGACCTTCCGCCGCGGCCCCTGCGGCCACAATCGTGACCGAGGTGTCCCCGGCGGTGGAGTCGAGTCCGGTGACCGCGGGGTCGGTGGGCACGGAATACTCCCACTCGCGGCGGCCCGGCGTGAAGCCCGCCCGCCGCCAGCCTGCGGTCAGGTCGGTCTCGAACTCGTCCACCACGGTGTACAGCGGCCGCGGCAGCTCGGCCCGCAGGGCCGCGGCGAGCTGGTCGAACACGGTGGCGTGCCAGGCGTCGATACTGACGAAGAGCCGCCCGTCCGGCCGCCGGGCCACGTCGCCGCTGCCGACCACCCGGCCGTCCACCGCGGCGTGCCACTGGGTGTCCGCGACCCGCGTGATGATAGCGGCGGGCTCGCCTGTTTCGAACGTGAAATGTTGTGAATACATGGTTGTCGCCTCTCGGGATTGCCGTTGTTCAGGCGCTCCCGGCGACAACTACGACGTTCGCCCGACCGTGACGGCGAGGGGGAGCACCCACTTCGATGCAGCGTTCATGGGTCTCACCTCCTCGCACGATGTCACGGTCCCGACAGGCTACCAACCACAGCGGCCCACGGGCCACTCCTTTTTCGGCGACCGATTGGCAACCGGGCACTACCCGAACTTCGTTGGATTTCGGCGACTACTACCGCAACTCCAACTGGGCGGTGGGAATTGGTATTTCGGGCTCACTCCCGCGAATACCCGTGGCACGCCGGGTGAATCGAGGTCGGTGGCCTGGTACACGAACCCGATTCCGGTCGAGTTCGAGGTCCGCGCCGGGGATCGTTTCACCGGGTAGGTCGCGGCTGCCCACGATCGCGGTAAAGACCTCACCCATGTGTCGTTGCATCGTGCGGTGGAGGTGGCGATCCCGGGGATGATGAGCTGTACTTTCTGGCCGCCGGTCGGCCGGACATGTTGATCAGGGGCCGTTGATTCCGCTCGTCGCTCGGCTCATGGCCACCGTCGCCCCGGGATCGCTTGTCGCGCTGAGGCTTCCGGCCGTCATCATGAGCATCACCGCCGGTGATGCGGAACTTCTCACCACCTCGGTCCTCGATCCAGGCCTGTGACGATGCCCGATAAAGCCCGGTTGGTGGACGGCGTCGTGGACTTTCCGAGGCCCGCCCGGCGACACGCGGAGCGTCGCCGGGCGGGTTCCCTTCCCCGTTCGCTGTGCGGACGCCGCCACGTCGCACAGCGCAGCAAGCTTAGCCAACCTCGTCCACGGCGGTGGGAAGCCGCGCCGTGGTTGCGACACCGAATCTCGAGCGGCCGACGGGTGTGCTGGCGCAATCCCGGTGGCCCGGTTAGGCGTTGGCTTTCTCATACGCGTCGGCCACCTCGGCCGAAATTCGTCCGCGCGCTGAGACGGTGATCCCCTTCTTGCGTGCCCAGTCGCGGATGGCGGCGGTGCGTGCGCGGTCGTTCGCCGAGCGGGAGGTTTGGCCCTTGCCCCGCGGTGTGCGACCGGTTCTCCGGGCGTTCGGTGTCCAGTTCTCGAAGATTCCGCGCAGCTGGCTGGCGTTGGGCGTGGACAGGTCGATCTGGTATTCGACGCCGTCCAGTGCGAAGGACACTGTTTCCTCGGCGGGGGACTTGCCGTCGTAGTCATCGACCAGCGTCACAACGACCTTGCGTGCCATGGGCATTCCTCTTCGTAAGTGGACAGCGGGCAGAGGAACGTGATCATAACGAGTGCCTGCGAGGGCAACTCGCAGGCGTCTCGCTGACCGAAGTCGACCTGCCCGCGATCGACTCGCCTCCGGTTATCGGATTTGCGGGTTCAGGTGGTCAGCGATCGCTGGGCGTGGTCGTCGCTGGTGAATGTCGTGTTGTGTCAGCCCGCGTATAGGTGCAGCTACGCAAGTGGGTGGCGACTGTGCGTTCTCGTTCAACGAGCAAGTCGATCTACCAGAGCATTCGCGGCGGGAGGGCGCACTCGAATTGCCCATCGGCGCTGAACGTGACCACTCAGCAGCGCATAGCGCGGCAGTCACACCTGATCGAACCGGATCATGGCGTGGTCCAGCGCGGAACGCACGGTCCGACAGCTTCGATGGGCGCGAAGGCATCGGCGCCGTCGCGAGTGTGCTCCTGCCGCGCTGAATTCACCCGAGGGTTCTCGTTATACGAAAGTAAGCGGTGGTGCTGGCGGGAATATCACCGGGACCGCGGTCGGAGCTCGGTGAAAGGCGCCCAGCCGCCACTGCAAATGGTCGGTGGGCACGGCCAATTCGATATCGGGTAAGGCGTCGAGCAGTTGGTCGAGCGCTTCTTGCACAATGACCATAGCCACCGACTGGGCCGGGCACGAACGCGGCCCGGCGCCCCACGCCAGATGCGACCGATTGCCGGTCCGGTCGCCACCGATCGCGGGATCTTCGTTACAGGCCGCCAAACTGATCACAACGGGTTGATGGACCGGCAACCACGAATCCCCGATAATCTGGGGCTGACGTGGAAAACGCGAACAAAAATTCGCGAGCGGTGGATCGGTGAAGAGCACTTCGTCGATTGCGTCTCGGATGGACAGCGCGCCGCCCAGGAGTTCGTCGTGGAACTGGTCATCGGTGACCATCAACAGCACTGTGTTGACGATCAGGTTCCACGTCGGTTCGGTGCCGGTCGCGTACAACATGGCCGTTTGCGCGACGATCTCCGCATCGTCGAACTGGGCTGGATGTCCGGTCAGCCAGGAAATCACGTCCGCACCAGGTGCCGCGCGTTTGGCGGCTACGACATCCGATATCGCCGAGGTGAACCGCTGGTCGTCACGTTCGGCAGATGCGGCGTCCGCCGCGTCGCGCAGTGCCACCAGGGCTGCGAACACTTCCTGCCCCGCCTCCGGGGTGAATCCGAGCAGATCGTTGAGCACCCGCACGGTGAGCGGGACCGCGTATTGGCCGAGCAGATCCGCGGACCCGGTCTCGCAAAAGCTGTTGATCAGCGGCACCGCGATCGCTTCGACCGCATGGCGTAGTGCGTACAGATCGATCTTGTCGAGGGTGGCCGTATAAGCCGCCCGATGGCGAGAGTGGTCCTCGCCCAACGTCTTCGAGCCGGTGGGCCGCCATTCCGTCATCGGCAAGACCGGGCAGTGCTCCGGAACGGTAGCTTGCCAGGCTCGCGGGTCCGCCGGGAAGTGCGCCGGATCACCCAGGATGTGTAGCGCTTCGCGGTAGCCGATCACCAGCGTCGCCGGTACGTCGGCGGTGATCTCCACCGGAACGAGCGGACCGTGACGGCGCCGCATGTCGTCGTACGCGGCGTGCGGATCGGCTGCGAACTCCAGCGAATGCAATGACATGACCAAGAAAGTAGCTCCCAAGAACGAATGACACGTTAACGGCGAGATCTGCTTAACTGCACGGTCTTTCACGCCTGTGTATGCGACCGTCTCCAGATCGTCGGCCCACTACCGGTCATACGGGTCGGGGGCATATTGCTACTGGAACGCTGCGAGGTGGATGGATCCCATTGATCCACAGGCTGTTACGGCCTTACGCGTTTAGAACCTCGGTGGCCGCTCCCAGGGCAGCGCGATCATAGACGCGCATGTCCGAAACTGAGCGGCTCGCCAAATGCATTCGACCGTAACATGTTTCGATCACCGAGCGATCATACTCCTCGATATCGGGGTCTGCACCACGAACCGGTCCGAACAGCACTACCGCCGCAAACCACTGAGTGCCTTCGACGTGCAACCATCCGGTAGCTGGCAGCCCGCGCGCTGCCTGGTTCAGCGGACCAGGGCACCGCGTCGTCGCATCCACGGCAGCACCGACCGCGGTCAGTTCGATGACCGGCGAGCAGACCGCTGGCTAACGCGGCCACCTGCCCTGTCGTCGTGGTTCGAAGCCGCTTCCTTTCCGCACCGATTCGTCATCCCTGGACGAACGCACTCTGGCGTTCGCTAGGTGGCGTGTCGAAAATGTCGGTGATCGGCTCCGCCCGGACCGCTGCTGGTTTGCCACGCCGTCACACATATCGCGCGAACACGACTGTGTCCGAGTCGTATTCGCCCGTCCGGCGATCCGCTCAGAGGCCGGGGTGGATCCGGATGTATCGGTCTCGGGCGGATAGCTCGGTTGTGACCGGCACCAGGTTCAGTGGAGCTCGCCGGTCGTCTGTCCCAACAAAATTAGGTACCCGTGTTCGCCTCCGTGATCGCGCCCCAGCGTCGGCGCACGGGCGACCGGGACCGATTCGCGGGCGATCGGCAATACGGCTTGGACAACTCTGAGAGGTGCACGCGTCATCGTCGCCGGATCGGCGTGTCCTTCGAATCAGATCTTGTCGGCGTAGTCGGCATGCCAATGTGTCTCATCGGGACTACGACAGAGTCGACAAGTTCAGTGGTCGCTCGGCCGCCTTGGAGCGAGGTTGGAAGGCCACCTTGTCGCGCCTGCGCGAGGTACTCGACCACCACATCGAGACGTAAGGTCCAGGCATCCGCAGCTGAATCCCTCGTCATCCGGCGCGCCACCTGACAGCGCGAAAACACCGCCACATAGTCACAACTGGATGAAACGCGTGCAGCGCAAGGTCGTTGTCCCCGAGCCGATTCCGGCGACCCGGGTCGCGATTTCAGCAGGCCACGCCGCTGAGGTGCGGTTTGCGGCCGGTTTCGGCCGCGCGCACCGCGGCGGCGATCGCGACGACCGGCGGCACCCAGCGGGCCTCGGCCGGGGAAATCCCCCAGCAGGCCGAACCGGCCGACAGTCGGGTCGGCGGCAGCGGGATGGACGCACCGCCGGTGTGGACGATCGCGCCGACATCGCGCAGTGCCCTGATCGCCATCGCTGCCTTGGCGGCGCCGACGACCAGATGGATCTCGTGGCGCTCAGCGCCCGGAATCTCGATCACGGGACCGGACAGGTTGTTGGCCCGCAGGAACCGGCGCACAGTGGCGGCCAGTGCGCCGGTGAGTTCGATGGCGGATATCTGTTCGTCGGTGATCAGGCAGACGCCATTGGCCGTTTCGGCGACCGTCCATCCACGTCGGCGGCAGTCCTGCACCGTATCCGACGTGGTCTCGGTGACGGAACTCGGAAACGTCGTTGGCACTGTCTTCTCCGTTCTGGCGTCAATCTGCGACCATCAGCGTCACA
This sequence comes from Nocardia sp. CA-107356, assembly GCF_050946365.1. Taxonomy (NCBI): domain Bacteria; kingdom Bacillati; phylum Actinomycetota; class Actinomycetes; order Mycobacteriales; family Nocardiaceae; genus Nocardia; species Nocardia sp. CA-107356. The sequence goes on from NZ_CP191992.1 coordinate 5,059,935, forward strand.
TCCGTACCTGGGCATCAAATCTGTTGTGGCTTAGAGTTTCCCAACAGATTTCTTACGGCCCTGATTGTGCGTGCTTCCCGCAGCGGTGACATCGCCCGATGGTCGCGGCTGGTGTCCTCCTTTGGTCGGACCCCAACCCCGGAGTCATCAGGGCAAACCCCGGAAGTGCCCGCGCAGTCCTACCTGGGCGAAGTAGGCGGTGGCGCACGCCGGATCGCGCTCGTCCGATCGGCTCGACCTAGCCGAGTCGCCGCGCGACCTCGCCGAGCCCGGTGGCTATGGCCTGCTGCTGTTCGGGGCTGAGCACATCGATGAGCACGCGGCGGACCGTTTCGACATGACCGGGTGCGATCTGCTCGAGGCGGTGACGGCCGTCTGCAGTGAGGACGGCGGTGACGCCGCGGACGTCGGTCGGACAGGCTTCGCGGCGGACCAGCCCGGATTTCTCCAACTGCGTAACCTGGTAGTTCAGGCCGCTTTTCGAGGTGTAGAGCGCATCGGCCAGTTCGGTCATCCGCAGTTGGCCGTTCGGGGTGGCGGCGAGGCGGACCAGGACTTCGTACTGGGTGTGCGAGAGCCCCTCCTGCTTCAGGTGCTGTTCGATCTGGCGGCCGACGAGCGCCCCGGCCGCCAGGAACCCCTGCCAGGTACGCATCTCCCGCTCATTGAGCCATTTCGCGTCAGCCACGATTTCCACTCTACCCGGGTTGTTCAAATTTGAACAACGAGCTATAGTCGGTTCGAGTTCAAATTTGAACTATTTGGATGGAGAGCAGCAATGAGTGCGACATCGCTTCGCGATTCGATGCGGGATGGGTCCGGACAGATGCCGGTGCTCTACCTCTCACATGGTGCGCCGCCGTTGGCCGACCATCCCCGGTGGCCCGGTGAACTCGCCGCGTGGTCGCACGAATTGCCGCGGCCCACGGCGATTTTGATGATTTCCGCGCACTGGGAGGCTGCGCCGATCGCGCTCGGCGCGACCACAACGGTCCCGCTGGTCTACGACTTCGGCGGTTTTCCTCAGCACTACTACCAGGTGCGGTACGCCGCGCCCGGAGCGCCGGAACTGGCGGACAAGGTCCGCAAGCTGCTCGGCGGCGGCGTAGTCGATGTCCCGGATCGCGGGCTGGACCACGGGGCCTATGTGCCGTTGAAGGAGATGTATCCGGATGCCGATGTTCCGGTGCTGCAACTGTCGATGCCAACGTTGGACCCCCAGCAGTTGATGGAGGTCGGCCGCAAGCTCGCGCCGCTGCGCGCCGAGGGCGTGCTGATCATCGGCAGCGGTTTCTTCACCCACAATCTGCGCGCCATCACCGGCGATGACGGGCATGTCTACAGCTTCACCGCCGAATTCGACGACTGGGGCCGGGAAACCCTCGCCGCCCACGATCTCGACGCCCTGCTCGACTTCGAAAACAAGGCCCCCGCGGCACATCTCGCGCATCCGCGCACCGACCATTTCGCACCGCTGTTCGTCGCCCTCGGCGCGAGCGCGGACGATCTGGCCGACCAACGCACCGTGATCGACGGGTTCTGGCTGGGCATGGCCCGGCGCTCCATCCAGTTCGGCTGATCCACCCCCGACGAAAGGCATCCGCATGACCGCCACGCTCACCGCTCCCGTGCATCCCATCGAAACCGCAACGCCCACGCAGACTTACGATCTCGGTCTGCTCGTACTGCGGCTGGTCGTGGGACTGACCATGGCCGCACACGGCGCCCAGAAACTGTTCGGCTGGTTCAACGGCGGCGGTCTCGACGGCACTGGCAAGTTCTTCGAGATGAGCGGCTACCCCGCGGGCAAGGCGATGGCGGTAGTCGCCGGTCTCAGCGAAACTTTCGGCGGACTCGCTCTCGCCGTCGGCTTACTCACCCCGCTCGCCGCCGCGGCGCTGGTCGGAACCCTCCTGAATGCGATCGCCGTCAAATGGGGCGGCGGCTTCTTCGCCCCGAAGGGCATCGAATACGAACTGATCCTCACCCTTGCCGCTGCAGCGCTCGCTCTCACAGGTCCGGGCCGATATGCCGTCGACCGCTTCATTCCCGCTCTGCGCACCCATCGGCTCGCTTTCGGCCTTGCGGCCATCGTGCTGGCCCTGGTTGTGGCGGGCGCGGTCCTGCTCGTGCGCAATTAGTCGCGCACGGATGCGCCCCAGTACACCGCTGTCGACCTGGGGCGCACAGGGATTCGCTCGTACGGCCGGTATCACGGCGACCGCAGCCGCTCGTACAACTGATCGAACCGGTTCCCGAGCACGGTATAGGTCTCCAACCACCCACTGCTGGCTGCGATCTCGCACAGCGGCCCGGTCGTCAGGAACAGAAATCTGAGATCGGGCAACCGACTCAGATCCCCTTGCCGGATCAGTTCCGCATGTTCGGTGAGATCAACCGCGAGCTCCGCCTCATCCGCATACCGAGACTGCCAGCTCACATCTTGTGGCCCGGACCGCACGATCGCCAGCAGCTGATCGAGAATGCCGAGTATCTGCGCCGCCTCCGATTCCACCCCGCCAGCATGACACGCCTGAGGTCGACGCTGGCGACTCGGCGGGGCAGTGCAATTGACGCGACGACGGCCCGAGGCATTCTTGGCATCGGTGAGCTTCTGGTGTCGAACAAGGTCAGCTGGACCTTGCGGTGATACCAGGTCAACCGTTCCCGGTTGATCGGCGGATCGAAGGCCCTGGGGCTGCGTCAGCTGGCGGCGGACTTATCGGAGCGGATCTCGACGATCGGGAGGAGCAGGGCGGTCGGTGCCGCGGCGGGGACGACCGGGTTGTTGGGGGCGATCGGCTGAATCTGTTGGTAGGCAACGCCTTGCGGCGGACGCAGATCCTGCTCGCCCTTGTTGGGCCAGTAGGCGGCGCTACGTTCGGCTTGGGCGGTGATGGTCAGTGACGGATTGACGCCGAGGTTGGCGGATACCGCCGCGCCGTCGACCACGCTCAGCGTCGGGTAGCCGAAAACTCGGTGGTAGGCGTCGATTACGCCGGAGTCGCGGTTCGCGCCGATGGGTGCGCCGCCGAGGAAATGGGCGGTGAGGGGGATATTGAAGACTTCGCCCCAACTGCCGCCGGCGACGCCACCGATTTCCTCGGCTACCTTGCGGGTCACTTCGTTGCCCGCCGGAATCCAGGTCGGATTCGGTTCACCGTGGCCTTGTTTGCTGGTGAGCTTGCGGCCGAACAGGGTTCGCTTGGTGTAGGTGGTGATCGAGTTGTCGAGGTGCTGCATGACCAGGGAGATGATGGTGCGCTCGCTCCAGTTCTGCACGCTCAGGAAACTGATGAGGGTGAACGGGTTTCGTACCACCTGGCCGAGGAAGCGCAGCCAGCGCGGCATCCGGCCGCCGCCGTCGACCATCAGTGTCTGCATCAGTCCCATGGCATTAGAGCCCTTGCCGTAGCGAACTGGCTCGATGTGGGTGTCGTGGGTCGGGTGGATCGATGAGGTGATCGCGACGCCGCGGGTGAAGTCGATGTCAGGATCCACCTTGCGGGTCGCCGCGCCCACAATGGATTCGGAGTTGGTGCGGGTGAGTTCGCCCAGCCGGTTGGACAATTCGGGGAGCACACCCTTATCGCGCATCGCGTGCAATAGCTTCTGCGTGCCGAGGGTGCCCGCGGCGAGCACGACCTGGCCCGCGGTGTAGGTCTGCGGGCGCTTGCGCAACCACGCGCCGGTGCGCTCGGTCGAGACGTCCCAGGTGCCGTCGGGCAGCGGGCGGATCGAGGTCACCGTCGTCATCGGGATCACCTGTGCGCCAGCCTTTTCCGCGAGATACAGGTAGTTCTTGACCAGGGTGTTCTTCGCGCCGTGGCGGCAGCCGGTCATACATTCACCGCATTCGAGGCAGCCGGTGCGATCGGGACCGACACCGCCGAAGTAGGGGTCGGTCACGGTCTTTCCCGGTTCGCCGAAGAAGACGCCGACCGGGGTCTGTACGAAGGTGTCGCCGAAACCCATATCATCGGCGACCTTCTTGAACACCTCGTCCGCCGGTGTCAGATGCGGGTTCTGCACCACGCCGAGCATCTTCTTCGCGCGCTCGTAGTACGGCGTGAGTTCCGCGCGCCAGTCGGTGATATCGCGCCACTGTTGGTCTTGGAAGAACGGCTCCGGCGGCACATAGAGGGTATTCGCGTAGTTGAGCGAACCGCCGCCGACACCGGCGCCGCCGAGGATCAGCACGTTGCGCAGTGGATGGATGCGCTGGATGCCATAGCACCCGAGCTTGGGCGCCCAGAGGAACTTGCGCAGGTCCCAGCTGGTTTCCGGGAGCTCGTCGTCGGCATAGCGCCGACCTGCCTCGAGTACCCCGACCCGATACCCCTTCTCGATCAGCCGCAGTGCCGTAACGCTGCCACCGAATCCTGAACCGACGATGAGTACGTCGAAATCCGTCTCCCGCTGGCCCATGTGGTGCTCCTCGATCTGTGTCGCCAGTGACACCGGTAACACTACTACCGAGTAGCTAAGCCCCGTTCGGGGGTTCAGAGCTGGGTTTTCCACCACGCGACGGTCGCTGCGACGGCCTGGTCGATGGGTGTCGGGTGCAGGTCGAGGCGCTGCTCACTGGCGGCGGAGTTCAGCACGAACGGGCGGGTGACCTGGTAGCTCATCTCGGCGAGTTCCCGCATGAGTTCGCTGGTGATGCCGAGTAGGCGCAGCATCGCGGCCGGTGCCGCGAAGACCTTGGGCGAGTCGACGCCCGCGGCGGCCGCGATGGCGTCGATGAGTTGGCGCTGGGTGAGCGGCGGTGCGGTCGGGGCGTGCAGGACGGAGTTCCACACCGATCGGTCGGCGGCCGCGCGGATCATGGCGGCGGCGAGGTCGGGCATATACGTGTAGGAGTGCGGGAGATTCAGTTTGCCGAATGCCTGTACGCGCTTACCGGTGAGGATCGGGACGAAGAGCTGCTCTCCGGCCAGCGAATTGCGCACGTATGGGCCGAGGAAGTCCGCGGCGGCGACGCTCACCGTTGCCGCCGCATGCGCCTCGCGGGCGCGCAGCAGCCGGGTCCGGACACCGGGCTTGCCGAAATCGGCATTGCGGGGCAGGTTTTCGGTAATCGGTCCGTCGACCTTGCCGTAGGAGTACAGGTTTTCCGCGAAAACGACTACCGTGCCTGCCTTTTCGGCCTCGTCCAGTACGGCAAGCTCGGCCGGTGGCAGCTCGGCCTGCCAGACCTTCGCCGTGTACTCCGAACCGCCGAGACAGTGGTAGACGGCTGTCGCGCCGTCGAACTCACCCGAAAGCTGATCGGGCAGTGTCACATTGATCTTGCGTCGCTCGACAAGGGGATGGTCGGGACCGCTGCCGGAGCGCGTAAGCACCCGCACCTGCACACCCGATGCGGCCAATTGCTCGGCGATGGTGGTTCCGGTGGGTCCGGCTCCGGTGACGATGTGCAAATCCGACATGGTGCATCCTCCGACGTCTACTCTGGTGAGCTCTGTCAAGCATGTCGTCGTCGCAACCCGAAGTCAAGAGCAGTGCTCGCATTAGTTGACATCGCTCTCGAGACCGCGCAAGGTGATCGATATGGCGACGACACCACGAGCCCGTGCCAGGGCCCAGACCATGAACGATATCGTCCGGATCGGACGCGAACATCTGGCCACCGATGGTGCGGCCGCCCTGTCGCTGCGCGCGGTCGCGCGCGATCTCGGTGTCGTCTCCTCGGCGGTCTACCGCTATGTGCGCAGCCGCGATGAACTGCTGACTCTGCTCGTGATCGACGGCTATAACGCGCTCGGTGACGCGGTGGACGCGGCGCTGGCCGATGCCCCCGACGATCCGATCGAGGGGCTGCGCATCGTCGGCCGCACCGTCCGCGCCTGGGCACTGGCCGAACCCGCCCGCTATGGACTGCTATTCGGCACACCGGTCCCTGGCTATGACGCTCCAGCGGAACAGACGACTGTCCCCGGCACCCGAGTGATCGCCACCATGCAGACCCTGTTCGCCCGCGCCTACCATGCGGGTCTGCTCACCGCTCCGGCAAAGGAGCGGTCGATATCATCCGCGCTCGCAGGCAATTTCGCGAATATCAGAGCGGTCTTCGACCTCGACGTACCGGACTGGCTCATCGCCCGCGGCATCACCATGTGGACCGGTCTATTCGGTGCCGTGACCTTCGACGTCTTCGACCAGTACGGCACCGACACCTTCGCCGACCGCGCCGAACTCTTCGAACTCCAACTCGACGGGCTACTCGACCAACTCGGCTACCGCGGCTGAGTACGCAGGCCGCGTCCGAACACCCGCACTGCTTCTCGGGATTCGCACCCGATATCGGGTGCCTGCAATGGGTGCGGATCCCGACAAGGGGTGCGGGGTCAGGTGGTGAGGCGGGGCGGGGGTGCGCCGTGGGGCAGGCGGGGGCCGATAGCGACCAGTGCGCCTGCCGCGCGCCCTTTTCCCCAGCCGAGTGTTTCGCGATAGCGGCCGATCTGGTCCTCGGGAATGGGGCTGCCCGCGGCCAGCGGGGTCGATTCGGGATCGACATACAGCGCGTCGGTGGGGCAGTAGGCCTCACACATGAAGCAGGTCTGGCAGTCCGATTGCCTTGCGATGACGGGGATTCCGGATTCGGTGCGGTCGAAGACATTGGTGGGGCAGGCGTCGACGCACTTATCGCAGCCGATGCAGGCGTCGGCGAGTACGCGTTCGATCATGACGCCACCGCGGCCGTCACGGTCCACACGGTGTCGAGGCCACCGGAGCGGATATGGTGCCGCTGTGCCGGATCCAAGTGCGGATGGTCGGAGCGCTTGCTCATGCCGCGAGTCTCGGTGCGCGACAATGTCGATTCGTACATGAGCCTGCCGACCGCGGTGATGGCGGCGGCCTGGCGGGCGCGGATCCGCTCGTCTCCGGTGCGGCCGCCGAGCTCCGCACCGGCGCGCTTCCAGAGCGTGTCGAGTTCATCGAGGGCGGGCCGCAGTCGATCGCCGTGGCGTAAATAGTTCTTCTGGAACGGAATCAGCTCCTGCTGCGCGGCGTCGACGACCTCGGCGGCCGAGAGCGTGGGCGAGCCCGTCGGCCGCAATCCGACCCGGCCCGCACCATGCAAGGCCGCGTCGTCGGGCCGCGACGAGCCGAGCGCGAATCGGGCCGCGCCCGCGCCCGCCCAACTCCCCGACGACATCGCCCACGCCGAATTGTGGCTGCCACCACCGGTGAAACCGCCGCAGATCCGTTCCCTGGTGGCCGCATCTCCCGCCACGAACAGCCCGGGCACCGTGGTCGCGCAGTCGTCGTCGACGACATCGATGCCGCCGGTGCCGCGCACCGTGCCTTCGGCGAGCAGATCGACCTCGAAACGGTCGGTGAACGGATTGATGCCGCGCCGATCGAACTGTAGGAAGAAGTTGGGCTGCCCGAGTCGCATCTGTGCCTGTACCGTCACATCGGCCCGGTCCAGTTGTGCGAACACCCGCTCCGACAACAGGGTTCGGGCAATAACAGATCGTCCCTTTGTCGATCCAGCGCCCTCGAGTACCTGCCCGTCCTCGTGGAAGAACGTCGCGTAGCCGTAGTAGGCGGTCTTGGTGATGGTCGAACCCTTGGGCACGATCGCGTAGGCATTGGAGAACTCCATACCGGAGAAGCGCGCCCCCACCTCGGCGGCCATCAGCGCGCCGTCGCCGGTGTCGACGTTGGTGCCGAGCGCGCGCGAGAGAAACGCGCAGCCACCACTGGCCAACACCACCGCACCTGCCGAGATGCGGTAGTCGCGGTCGAGTTGACGTTGGTATCCGGCCACGCCACGAACCGTGCCTTCGTCGTCGACCAGCAGTTCGAGAGCCGGCGCGTGATCCAGGATCTGGACACCGAGGCGTTTGATCCACATGCGCATCCGGCGCATGTATTCGGGCCCCTGCACTCCGGTACGTAGCTGCTCGCCGGTCGCGGGGTCGATCGGGAACGGGTATTTGCCCTCCACCGCAAGCCTATTCATATTGGTGTAGGTCTGATCGAGGACCCGATCCATCCAATAGTGGTCGGCGAGATGGCCGCCGAGTGCCTCTCGACTCGCCTTGGCATGCGCCCGCGCGGTCGCCTCCGGGGCGACGTACCAGACGCCGGTGCCGGAAGGCGCTGTGGCGCCGCTGGTTCCGCAGTAACCCTTATCGACGAGGGTCACCTCGGCCCCTGCCTCGCGCGCGTGGACGGCCGCCCATGCGGCGGCCGGTCCGCCACCGATCACCAGCACATCGGTATCGGTCTGCCAGAGTTCACTCATGCGTCTGCTCCTGAGGCGTCGGGATTGCGGCCGAGAATGGGCAATCGTCGGCGGAATGCGGGGTCAGCGCAGGGAATTCGAAATCTACGAACGTCATCGGCATCGCGAAACCCTTGCAATCAGCGCGATTTTGACGCGTGGGACATTGATACGCGAGAAATCTGCGCAGCCGGCGCAGAACCATTGCCGCACCCGGCGCACCCGGCGATAGTTCTGGTCACATCCCGATCGGTAGAAATATCAGGAGGAACCATGACTGCCGCCGATCAACCCCGTTCGGGTGCCCAAGCGGTCGACCGCGCGATCCACGTGCTGAACTGCTTCGAGGGCGATGATCCGGAACTGTCGGTGAGCGAATTGGCCCATCGTGCGGGCCTGCCGGTCAGCACCACCTATCGGCTGGCCCAGGCGTTGGTGCGGGGCCGGTTGCTGGAGCAAGATGCAGCGACCGATCGCTACCGCATCGGCCAGGGACTCGCCGCACTGGCCCGGCCCGCGCTGTCGCGCTTGGGCATCGACGCGGCAGCGCCGCACCTGTATGCGCTGGCCGCGGGCATCAAGATAACCGTCAGCCTGAGTGTCGCCGAGGACCGGGACGCGGTCACGGTCTTCCAGGCCAGGCCGCCGGTGTACTTCTGCCCGAACCAGCTACCGCGCGCCCGCCAGCCCTTGCGATCCAGCGCGGTCGGGCACGCGCTACTGGCCTTCTCCCCGGTGGGAGCCATTGTCGACGGACCGGACCGGCGGCCGACGCCGCTGCTGCCCACCGATCTGGATCGGGTGCGCCGCAGCGGTTTCGCCGAGGAGATCATCGAGCGCGAGGATCCGGTGCGCTCGGTAGCGGTGCCGATCCTGGGCCCCGACAGGCAGGTCTGGGGCGCGCTCGGCGTACAGGCTCGTTCGGCGCGTCTCAATGCGGAATTGGTTCGTGGCATCGTGCCGGCGATGCGCCGGATCTCGGGCCGGATCGCGCCACTCTTCCACTCGACCGCCGCCATTACCGATGCGCCGGTCGAGTTGTACTCACGGTGATTTTCACAATGTGAAATCGGCATTGTCGCCCGGCACGGGGCGACCCCACCATGGACACAAAGCCGCGGGGTCGCCGCTTCTATCCAATCCACGAAGGTCGTTGACATGGTCGAATCCACTGCGCTGATCCGCCGTCGCACGGTAGATCTCATGCGCCTCCCGCACGGAGTCTGTCGCGCCTGAATCCGCGGTCGCCGAAAACCGGTAGCCGCATTCGACAATCAGGTAATCCTTCGCGCTTACCTGTCGTTGCGGCGTGCTCAGATGCCGCCGCGCGGCAGGGCGCATTCGGTGAAAGAACTCCCATGACGTTGTCCCAGAAAACCAGGCCACGGATCGTCCGTGCGCTGGCCGCTGCACTCACCATTCCCGCCGCACTCGCGGTGCTCACCGGCTGCGGAAAGTCCGGGCCGGGCACCGATGCCGACGGCAAGGCCGTGCTGCGCTACCAGGGGTCGACCGGCCAGGTATCGGCCTTCGAACTGGCCGACGACCTCGGCTACTTCTCCAAGATCGCATTGCACTGGGAGGGCGACACCACGAGCGGACCGGCGAATATCCAGGCCGCCGCGACCCGACAGATCGAGTTCGGCAGCGCGTTCAACGGCGCGGTCGTCAAGTTGGTCGCGGGCGGCGCGGCAGTCACCTCGGTACTGAGTTCCTACGGCGCGGACGAGCAATCGTTCACCGGCTATTTCGTTCGCGACGATTCCGGTATCACCTCGGCACGGGATCTGATCGGCAAGAAGGTGGGTGTCAATACCCTTGGCGCACACCATGAATTCATCACTCGGGAATGGCTGCACCAGCAGGGGCTGACCGACCAGGAGATCAAACAGGTCGAGTTGATCGTGGTGCCGCCCGCCAATACCGAGGACGCCCTGCGCAAGGGCCAGATCGATGTCGGCACCCTGGGCGGCGTCTTTCGGGAGAGCGCGGAAGGGCGCGGTGGGATCCACCCGCTCTACACCGATAAGGCCTTGTTCGGGCAGTTCGACTATGGGACTTACGTTTTCCGCAAGGACTACATCGCCCAGAATCCAGAGGCGGTCAAGGACTTCGTGCAGGGCACCGCGCGGGCGACGCGCTGGCTGCAGGTGACACCGCGCGACGAGGTGGTGGCACGCCTCGCCTCGATCATCAATAAGCGCGGGCGCAACGAGAATACCGATCTGCTGAAGTTCTGGAAGAGTCCGGGCATCCCGGTGCCCGGTGCTGTGATCGCCGAGAAGGAACTGCAGATCTGGATCGATTGGCTGGTCCGCAACGGTGATCTGCCCGCGGGAAAACTCTCCGCGAAGGATCTGTTCACCAATAAGGACAACCCCTACGCCAATGGCACCTACGGTCCGGCTGCCGGCCCGACCGGAGAGGCGGTCGCGGCGAAATGAGTCAGGTGAAACTCGCACTCACCGGTGTGCGCAAACAGTTTCCGGTCCGGGGTTCGAACCAGGAGTTCACCGCGATCGAGGATATATCGCTGGAACTACGTGAGGGCGAATTCCTGGTACTCGTCGGCCCCAGCGGTTCCGGAAAGTCGACGCTGCTCGATCTGCTCGGTGGGCTGAGCAAGCCGAGTGCCGGGCGAATCCTGTTGGACGGTAAGCCGATCAACGGTCCCGGACTGGACCGAGGCATTGTGTTCCAGCAGTATGCGCTGCTGCCGTGGCGCACCGCGCGAGCCAATATCGAATTCGGTTTGGAGGCGAAGGGTGTCCGGCGCCGGGAACGTCGGAAGATCGCGGCCGAATACCTGCAGTTGGTCGGGCTCGACGGTTTCGGTGATCGCTATCCGCACGAGCTGTCCGGTGGGATGAAGCAGCGCGTTGCCATTGCCCGCAGCCTCGCCTTCGATCCGGAGGTGCTGTTGATGGACGAGCCGTTCGCCGCGCTCGACGCCCAGACCCGGGAGTCCTTGCAGGACGAGCTGTTGCGGATCTGGCGGGCGACCGGCAAGACCATCCTGTTCATCACCCACGGCATCGACGAGGCCGTCTACCTCGGCCAGCGGGTTGCGGTGCTGACATCCCGGCCGGGGCGGGTCAAGGCCATTATCGATATCGAAATCGATCGGGACTCCGGTGCGGATGTGCGTTCGAGCGAACGCTTCAGGGAAGCCCGGCATCAGATCTGGACGCAGTTGCAGAGCGAGGTCACCCGAGCGCAGGGACTCGAGCGGGAGTCGGCCGCGAATACCGAAAGGAAGTCGGTTCATGTCTAGCGCGGTACAGGTTATCGAGAAGTCCCGGCCGGTCGTCGTGCGGAGCCGGGTGGAGTCCGTCGCACCGGCGCGGGTCGGCGCGCCGCGGGTATTGCGAGCGCTTGCGCTGCTTGCGTGGCGAATCTTCAAGCCCACTTCCGCCATTGGTCTGCTGGTCGCGGTCTGGGAGGCGGCCCCGCGCCTCGGGCTGGTCGACGAGGTCTTCCTGCCGCCGTTCTCGACGGTCGCTCAGGCCTTTGTCGACCTGGTCCAGAGCGGTGAGATGTGGGAACACGTCTCGGCCAGCCTGACCCGATCGGCGACCGGATTCTTCCTCGCACTAGCGGTGGCCATTCCGGTCGGTGTCGCGATCGCCTGGTACAGGCCGGTGGCGGAGTTGCTCACTCCGATTCTCGAATTGTTCCGCAACACAGCGGCCTTGGCGCTGTTGCCGGTGTTCATCCTGATTCTGGGGATCGGCGAGACGTCCAAGATCGCGCTCGTGGTCTACGCGAGTTTCTTCCCGATCCTGTTGAACACCATCACCGGTGTCCGCACGGTGGAGCCGCTGCTGATCAAATCGGCTGTTTCGCTCGGCTTCTCTCCGCTTCGGCTGTTCCAGAAGGTGGTCCTGCCCGCTGCGGTGCCATCAATATTCACCGGTGTTCGGATGGCGGCGGCCTCTTCGATCCTGGTGCTCATCGCCGCCGAAATGGTCGGTGCGCGAGCCGGACTCGGCTACCTGATCACCGCCGCCCAGCAGAACTTCCAGATTCCGAATATGTATGCGGGCATCCTCGCGATCTCGCTGTTGGGGCTGACCTTCAATGGCGTGGTCGTCGCCCTCGAACGCCGCCTGTCCCGCTGGCGCACCGAATCCTCTCGTTAAGGACCTCCGATGTCTCTACCTCGCAAGCAATTCCACCTCAACGCCTTCCTCATGGGAGTCGGCCATCACGAGGCGGCCTGGCGGCATCCACGGACCGAGGAACGCCGGGTGCTGGACGTGCGGCATTTCCAGGAACTCGGGCAGATCGCCGAGCGCGGCAAACTCGATTCGGTCTTCTTCGCCGACGGGCTGGCGGTCGGACCGCGGATCGAGCGCAATACCCTTGCCGTCTTCGAGCCGCTCACGTTGCTTGCGGCGATCGCCGCCGCGACTGAACGCGTCGGCCTGATCGCCACCGCGTCGTCCACCTACAACGAACCGTTCAACCTGGCACGCAAATTCGCCTCGCTCGATCACATCAGCAGTGGGCGGGCCGGATGGAACATCGTCACCTCGGCCAATGAACAGGAGGCGTTCAACTTCGGCTTCGACGCCATTCCGGAGCACGCCGGGCGCTACGAACGGGCGCAGGAGTTCGTGGATGTCACGGTGCGGCTGTGGGACAGCTGGGAGTCCTCGGCGATCGTGCTCGATCCGGATGAAGGCGTCTTTGCCGATCCGGACAAGGTGCACACCATCGAATACGCCAGTGAACGCTTCCGGGTCAAGGGTCCGCTGAATTCACCGCGCAGCCCGCAGGGGCGGCCGCTGCTGGTGCAAGCCGGGTCGTCGGAGAGCGGTAAGGACTTCGCCGCGCGGTATGCCGAGGCGGTATTCACCGCGCAACGAACGCTGGAGGAAGGGCAGGCGTTCTACCGGGATCTGAAGGCACGGCTGCTGAAGTACGGTCGCTCGGCCGACGATCTGAAGGTGCTGCCGGGCCTGGTGCCCTTCATCGCCGACACACGCGAACAAGCACTGGCGCTCGAACAGGAATTCACCGACCTGATCTCGCCGGATTACGCACTGCGGCAGCTGTCTTCGCTGCTCGGCGTGGATCTCACCGAATACGCGCTCGACGCGCCACTGCCGCCGCTGCCGCAGGAGAGCGATATCGAGGGTGGCAAGAGCAGATTCACGCTGGTGAAGGATCTCGCCGAACGCGAGAACCTCACCGTAGGTCAGCTCATCGGCAAGCTCGGTGGTGGACGCGGGCACCGGACCATCGCGGGCACACCCACCGAGATTGCCGATGAACTGCAGTCGTGGTTCGACAATGGTGCCGCCGACGGATTCAACATCATGCCGCCGTATCTGCCCGGCGGGCTCGAGGAGTTCGTCGACCGAGTGGTCCCGATCCTGCAGGAACGCGGCCTGTTCCGGACGGACTACACCGCGACGTCCCTGCGCGGGCATTACGGGCTGGCTCCGGTGGAAAGCCAGTTCGCGCGGGTGCGGACCGAAGTCGGCGCATGACTACCCAGCTGACCAGGCGGCGTGCCGTCGACTTCATGCGCATGGGCAGCAGCGGTTGTCGCCCTGGCCCCGCCGACCATCCCAACCCATCCCCGAAGGAAGCACGACCATGACCACCGTCAGCGAAAGCCCCGCCACCACTGTCCAGATCACGCCGGTCGCCGGACATATCGGCGCCGAGATCGCGGGCGTCGACCTGCGCGCCGAGCTCACCGATCAGGAAGTCGCCGACATCACCTCGGCCCTCTACGAATACAAGGTGCTGTTCTTCCGCGATCAGCACATCGGCCACGCCGAGCACATCGCCTTCTCCCGGCGCTTCGGCGCCGTGACACCGTCACATCCGTACGACGATGACGCGCCGACCGAATTCCCCGAGATCCTTGCGGTCGACAGTCGGCTCTACGAAAAGCGTTTCGGCATCAAGAAATTCACCTACACCAACCATTGGCACACCGATGTCTCCGCGTTGATCAACCCACCCGCCGCTTCACTGCTGCGGGCCGAGATCGCACCGGCGCGCGGCGGGGACACCAGTTGGACGAATCTCGCCGCGGCGTACGAGAACCTGCCCGAATCGCTGAAGACGTTCGTCGAGGGACTGCGGGCCGTGCACCGGTTCGGTGGTAGCAGGCCAGCATGGAACGAGGACAGCGATTACGCGAAGAAGGTCGCCAACGCCCCGTTGGTTACCGAACATCCCGTCGTCCGAGTGCATCCCGTGACCGGTGAGCGGGTGCTCTTCGTCAACCCCGGCTTCACGACCCATATCGTCGGCCTGAGCCCGGCCCAGAGCGATGCGGTGCTGCAGCTGCTGTTCGACGAACTGTCGAATCCGGCCTATACCGTCCGATTCCGTTGGGAAAAGGGCAGTCTCGCGTTCTGGGACAACCGTGCCACCGCGCATCTGGCCCCGGGCGACCTGAACCACCTCGATGTCACCCGCGTTCTGTACCGCACCACACTCGAGGGCGATATCCCCATTGGCGTCGACGGCGAACAATCCCGCTCGATCTCCGGCGAGCAGTTCACCGGCGCCTGAGTCGAGCGTCGGCTCCCGGGCTTCCCCGGGAGCCGACGTCGGTGCCTGCCCCCTGGTTCAACGGGGCACGGTGACCGGGTCGGCGCAGCTGGCGGCAGCGTCGACGAACGAGCAGGGTTTGGGGTCGCGAATGGGGCGGTAGTCGGGGATGACTCCGCCGTTGTGGGTAATCTCGGTATAGGCGGGGACGGCGTCGGTCGGTATGCGGGTAAGGGCGGGATCGGTCCGGACATCGACCGTGTAGAGGCCGAAACGTGGTGTGTAGGAACCCCATTCGTAGTTGTCGGTGAGGCTCCAATAGTTGTAGCCGATGAGGTTCATGCCGTCGGCCTTGGCGCGCTGCAGCCAGTAGACGGTATCGCGGAGGTCGTCGGCGCGCGTGTAGCCGTCGCTGCGCGGTGTGCCGTTCTCGGTGGGCATACCGTTCTCGACAATGTAGAGCGGGCGGCCGGGGAACTTGCGCGAATAGTGTTGCAGGGCATAGTAAATACCCTCGGGTTCGAGTGGGTTCTTCCAGAGTTCGTTCAGGCTCAGCTGGGTGACGGTGTCAGGGGAGGCGCCGTAGTAGTAGTCGATGCCGATGTAGTCGAGCTTCGCGGCGATCTTGTCGATGAGTGAGCCGTTGACCGCATCCTCGCCCGCGGGAATATAGGCGACGTTGCTGGTGACCATGGCGCCGGGCTGTACCGCGTGGATGTAGTCGTAGATGGCATTGTGCGCCTGGGCGATTCGGTCCTGCATCGTCGGAATGGCGCTGGCGGTGAGGCCGCCGTGGGTGGCCTCGTTCATGATGTAAGCGGCTGGTTCGTTGAACGTGACCCACAGCGGGTTGTCCGTGGCGTACCGATCGACGACGGTGCGGGCGTTGGCCAGCCAGTCCTCGACGATATTCGGGTTCGACCACCCGCCGCGATCGACCTCCCAACCCGGGTAGACCCAGTGGTCGATGGTGAGCATCGGCCGCATGCCGGCGGCGGTGATCGCGGCGATCACATTGTCGTAGAAGCGAAGTCCGGCCTCGTCCCATTCACCCGGTCGCGGCTGCACACGGGCCCACTCGATGCCGATGCGGTAGACCCTCACGCCCAGCTTCGCGGCCAGGTCGATATCGGATCGGTAGCGGTGGAAGAAGTCGACCGAGTCGAGGTACGGATCGGCTGTCTTATCTTCGGCCACATATCGGGACCAATTGCTGTCCGGCGCGGAGCCTTCCGATTGGTAGCCCGATGCGGCCACGCCCCAGAGGAAATCGGCGCCGAGCGGCTGCACCTGTGCGGGCGCCGGGTGCGCCGCTGCGGGCGCGGTACCGCCGACGATAACGGCGGCAGCGGTGGCCGCCAGGGTCGCCAAGATATGGCGACGACTCTGTGATCGCATCGAACTCCTGCTTCCTGGGGTGACGGGCGCTCGTGGACCTCCGGCGCGTGCCGGGTCGGGGCGGGACCACGCGACGAGGGTAGCTGGTCGGTCGACTTTCGCGAGAGACGTACACGCGAAATGGGTTGGGGGAGTGGAGGTAGTCGCAGAGCGCCGCTGGCTGGACGGGGGAGTGAGCGCAGAAGTGAGAGTCGACTATCCAGCGGGCGGCACACCTACCAGCCCCAGATACATCGAGCTGGCTTCACTGGGCGACTGAGAATCACAGACCGAAAATAATATGATGGTAGGTAGATATGCGCATCTATGCATGCACAGGCGCCAACCAGAAATCACCTCCCGAACACAACGCGAGATCAGTACAACCAAAACCGAGCCAAGAGGTGAGGGGTCGACTTGACTTCGAGCGCGCTCTAAAAACTAGCGTGGAGTCATGACAGCAACACTGATCACCGGAGCGAACAAAGGCCTCGGCTTCGAGACCGCCCGTCGACTCGTTTCCGCGGGCCACACCGTCTACATCGGTAGCCGGGACGCCGAACGCGGTCGTCGCGCCGCCGAGCAGTTGGGCGCGCGGGTCGTTCGGCTCGACATCACCGACGACGCGTCCGTGGCGGCCGCGGTCGAGACCATAGCGGCCGACGGTGGGCTGGACGTGCTGATCAATAACGCGGGCATCCAGGAAGAGAGCAGTGTCGGGCACGTCGTGGTCGGCGCCGCGGACCTGACAGCCGACGTGATGCGAAAGACGTTCGACACGAACGTCTTCGGCACCGTGCGCGTGCTGCACGCATTTCTTCCGCTGCTGCAGCGGTCCACCGCACCGGTCGTGGTGAACGTCAGCAGCGGTCTGGCCTCGCTGACCAGCGTCGCCACTTCGGGCACCCCGGCCTACGCCTATCCCGGAGTGGCCTACCCCGCGTCGAAGACCGTGGTCAATATGCTCACTGTGCAGTACGCGAAGGCGTTCCCGAACATGCGGATCAATGCGGTGGAGCCTGGCTTCACGAAGACCGATCTGAACGCGAATACCGGCGTCCAGACGGTGGAACAGGGTGCCGAGATCATCGTGCGCATGGCGCTGGTGGGCCCCGATGGCCCCACCGGTGGCTACTTCGATGCCGAAGGCGCGCTGCCCTGGTGATCGTCTATTCCGGCTCGACGACAGCCGTCGCGACGATGTAGCCCTTCGGATCGCGCCAGGTGCGTCCCGGATGATGGGTGAACCAGTCCTCGATGTCCTCGCGCAGATCGGTCAGGATCGCCTGCCGCCGTGGGTGGTTCGGTGTCACGCCGTGGAACGTGAACAGCGCCTCGGCGAACCGCACCAGCGGTTCGGGTGTATCGAAGACCAGAGCATTGTCGGACCGATGGATCCGCACGTCGCCGAAGACCGGGGCCATCAGCTCCGGCAAAGTATCGGAGTCGACGGTGCTGATGACCGCGGAGCCCGCACCGACGCCATAGGTCGCGGCATGCGCGGCCACGAGTTCGCCGGTGTAGGGGCAGGTACCGGGATGATCGACGACGACGGTGACCGACCCGCCGGGTTTGGTGGTGCGGCGGAACTCCCTGAGTGCGGCCATCGGGTCGGGCACGTGATAGAGCATGTGCCGCGCGGTGATCACATCGAAACTGTTGTCGTCGAAGGGGATTCGCTCCGCACTGCCGAACACCCCGCGCACCCCGGGTACCGCATCGGCAGCGGCGATCATCGCGGGGGAGGTGTCGATGCCGACGAGGGAACCGTGGTGACCGGCGGCGGCCAGTTGGGCGAGGAAACGCGCGTCCCCGCAGCCGATATCGGCTAGATGTTCGGTGCCGGTCAGCGCTAGCGCGCCCAGGACATCGGCGACCGGATCGTCGGGCTGTTCGGAGTAGCGCTCGTGCGTGTCGATGCGCACCTCGAGCGGTGTCGGATCGGCGTATTCGGCATCGAGGCGGTAGCTGCACATCGCGGTCGTCCTTCGGTCCAATGGCCGGTGGTTGACCAGGTCGCCAGGTCCGGCGATCGGGTCCGCGGGCTTTCCGGCGCAGAGCGTACCTCCCGAGGCGGCGCGTGGCGTCCCTTTCGCGCAGCCGTCGGTCCGAGACTAGGAACCGTCCGACCGTCCGGCGGTGACGACGGGGAGCTTGAGGGTGACGGGGTCGGTGATCGGTGTGGTTCCGACCAGGTCGCGCATCTCCTCGGAGCCCGGGCGTTCATCGTCCAGAATTGGTTCGCCGAGTCCGATTTTCTCCTGAAGACGTTTCATCCAGACCGGTGCCCACCAGCAGTCGTCGCCGAGCAGTTTCATCACGGCGGGTACGAGCAGCATGCGCAGCACAGTCGCGTCGATGAACAGTGCGGCGATCATGCCGTAGGCGATGTACTGCATCATCACCAGATCGGAGAATGCGAACGCGCCGGTCACTACCAGGAGGATGAGTGCGGCGGCGGTGATGATGCGTCCGGTGTGCGCGGTGCCGGTGCGCACCGCCTCACTGGTACTCGCGCCCTTGGCCCTGGCTTCGACCATGCGGGAGAGCAGGAAGACCTCGTAGTCGGTGGATAGTCCGTAGATGATCGCGATGATCAGCACGAGCACATTCGACTGGATCGGCTGCGGAGTGAAGTTCAGTAGTCCCGCGGCGTGACCATCCACGAATATCCAGGTCAGGATGCCGAGAGTCGAGCCGAGGCCGAGCGCGCTCATCAGGGCGGCCTTGATCGGCAGTACGAGCGAGCCGAAGGTGAGGAACATCAGCAGCGTCGTTACCAGTAGTACGAGCGCGATCATCACCGGGATTCGGTACAGCAGCGCGTCGATGCTGTCCTTCTGCATCGCCGGTATCCCGCCGACGAGCATGGTGACGCCCTCCGGTAGTTCCATGGCGCGCAGGTATTCGATGGTTTCGCCCGCCTCATTGGGGTTTACCAACGTCGCCTTGGTCCGGTAGACGTTGTCCTGCGTCAGCGATTTGGACGGCATATCGAACTGACTGGCCAGACCTGGGGCGTTGGCCGCGGCGCGCCAGGCGTCGCCGACCGGGCCGCTGCTATCGGCGGAGAAGACCAGTTCGATCGGGTCGGATCGGCGCTGTGGGAAGAAGGTGTCGATCTGTTCCTGTGCGACGCGAGTCGGGTTGTCCGGCGGCAGATATCGTTCGCTGAAGCCGCCGAAGATGAGGTTCTTGACCGGGATGATCAGCAGGAACAGCACGATGACCAGTGGAATCGCGACGGTCAGTGGCCGCTGCATCACCCAGCGGGTGGTCTTGCCCCAGAGACCGTCCTCGACTTCTTCGGCGGTCCTGGTTCTTCGGAATCGCTTGAAACCCAGCATATCCACGCGCGGACCGAGGATGGCCAGACTGGCGGGCAGGATCGTGATGGCGGTGAACGCGGCCAGCAGCACCGTCGCGATGGCACCGTAGGCCATCGACTTGAGAAAGCCCTGGGGGAACAGCAGCATGCCGCCGAGGCTCGCGATGATCATCGTCGCGGAGAACACGACGGTGCGGCCCGCGGTCATGACGGTGCGGCGTACCGCGACGCGGGTCTCGTAGCCTGCGGCGAGTTCCTCGCGGAATCGGCTCACGATGAACAGCCCGTAGTCGATCGCCAGGCCCAGACCGATCATCGAGAGTACCGACGAGACAAACGAATTCACCTCGGTGAAGCGCGTCAGGAACATGATGATGCCGGAGGCGCCGATCACGGTGAGCCCGCCGACCATCAGCGGCAGCGCGGCGGCGACGAGGCCGCCGAAGATGAAGAAGAGTAGGACCGCGACGGCGGGGATGGCGAGGACTTCCATGCGGTGGACGTCGTCGGCCATGGTGTCGTTGAGTGTGCCCGCCACCGCTTGCAGCCCGCTGACCTGCACGTCGATACCGGGAATGGCGAAGGCGTCCTTGACTTTTCGGAAGTTGCGCACGGAGTCGGTGTCGTTGTCGCCCGCGATGGCGATGGCGGCCACCGCGTGCTTCTTATCTTCGGTCGCCGCCTTCGCGCCGCTGATCTTGGCGTTCTCGACACGCCAATAGGAGGCGTTGATGCCGGTGATTTCGCCGGGATACTTGTGCGGCAGGCTGTTCAGGTTGTCGATGATCGGCTGGCTGAATTCCGGATCGTCGACCGTCTTGCCGTCCGGCGCGGTGTAGAGCACGACGACATCGAAGTCGTGATTGCGTCCGAAGGCGGCGTCGGCCAGGCGCGCTGCCTGTGCGGATTCCGAGGTCGGATCGTCCATACCGCCGGAGCTGAGATGGTCGTCGAGGCCGAAGCCGTATCCGCCGAGCGCCAGCAGCGCGCCGACTATGATCCCGATGACGGCGAAGCGCAGCCGGTATACGAGATCCCCCCAGCGCGTGAACATCAGCGGGCTCCTTGCCGCGGGGAAAATAGTTGTGCTGCTTGCTCTGCCGCGCCGATCGCCAAGGGGCTGCATCCTTTCCAGGGGTGCACGCTCGATGTGCCTGCAATCAAAGGTACAGGCCAATGTGAAGTGGCAGTATTTCAGAAATAATACCCAGTAGCGCGGCAGTGTGACCCGAATTGCATCGACTGCCACGGTCGAATTGCCCGATGGATCGGACTGTCCGGCAGCCAATTGCATGGCGTGCAGCGTTGCGGCCTATGAGCTGCGCACGCGCCCCGACGTGATCGCGATATCGGTCGGACCCAGAATCTTGCCGAGAGTCGTGGCAAGGCTGAGCAATTCGTCTGGATCGAGCTTGGCTGCGAAGCATTCCTGGATGCTGGCGAGGTAGCTGGGCGCGGCCGCGTGCAGGCGTTCGCGACCCGCGTCGGTGATGGCGACGAAGGCGGATCGGCCGTCGTCGGGATTGGCTTCGCGCACGACCAGACCCGCGGCCGCGAGCTCGGTGACGAGCCTGCTGACGCGGGTGCGGCTGAGCACGACGCGTTCGCCGAGATCGGTCATACGCAGTGGTTCGACGCCGTCGAGTTCGAGGAGTACGTCGTACCACGCGAGCGGGAGTCCGAAGTCTCGGCGCAGTTCGGCATCCAGGCGCGGGACCAGGCTGGCGTGTACGCGCAGCAGTGCCGACCATGCGCTGCTCGCCGCGTGGCGATGGTTCTCCGATTGCGTCACAGACCGATTCTAACCACTTGCGTGCACCCGCACGCATATAATAGCGTGCGCACGCACATAAAATTTAGGTGCTGTCAGGAAGGAAATCTCATGACTACAGTCATCGCCCGTGCAGAGCTGGCCGCCGCGATCGAGGCCGGTTCGGTCACGGTGCTCGACACCCTCGGTGCGGGCTACTACGAGAAGGCACACCTGCCGGGCGCGCTCACCCTGGTCGAAGCCGATGTGGAATCCCGAGCCGCGCAACTGCTTCCGGACCCGCACGCACCCATCGTGACCTACTGCTCCAATAACGCCTGCCAGAACAGCGAGGTCGTCGCCGTCAAGCTGCGTGCCCTCGGGTACACAAACGTCCGCGCCTACCGCGCGGGCATCCAGGATTGGACCGAGGCGGGACTGCCGATCGAATCCGAATCCTGAGTCGAACAGAATGCGCGGTCGGGCGGTGCACCGCCCGACCGCGCATTCTGCACGGGTCGATGCGCGGTCTTGTGCCCGCCATCGGATCAGCGGATGATCGTAGAGCAACCATTTCTGGTCGGGGATCTCATCATCGTCGATTAGTCAGGAGTTGTAATGACCACCAGAATTGCCTCGGCGATCGCCGCGATCGCCATCACCGTATCCGTTGGCGCTCTCGCCGCACCTGCAGCGTCGGCGGAGCCGGTAACACCAACGCCCGCCGGTTCGGTCGTTTTCTGCTTCAACATTCCGCTGGGGCCTTTCTTCAGCTTCAGTATCTGTATCTGAGATTGCCAGGCGGGCAAGCAGTCGCGGACCAGCGCGCAGTTGCGCCAGCCCGCTGCTCGTCCAGGTGAATATCGAGCGCGCTCAACATACTGTTGGGTCGGTACTGCTGGTTGTGCTGGCGTCCTGATCGCTGAGTTGGTCGGGGGCCCGGCGCCGCAATACCGGTACGACCACTGATCGGCGGCCTGGCATCGAGCGCCGACAAGGTGGACTCCGGCCGGGTTGACGGTCGACCTTCGTGGATCGGACTGGAGTCCGCCCGCCCGAGCGTGCATCAGGTCCGGTAGAGCCGTGACAGCGCGTCGACGCCGTCCTTTCAGTTGTGCGCGTAGTTGGTGTGGTTCGAGGACTTCCACATCCGCGCCGCAGGCAAGTAGTTCGGGCAGCGCGCGCTCGATCGATTCGATCGGAATGACGGCTCGGAACCAGCCATCCGCGTCCGGTGAGGTGGCGGTTCGTTCGACCGCTGCCACGACGGCCGGATCGATCAGGTCCGGGAGTCGGCGTAGACCGCGCGGCGAGAGGAGGACGCTCGCTCGGTCGCGCAGGCAGCGGGCGTCGAAGCCTGCAAGGTGCGTCCGTCAGTGCTCGGCGAGATCGAATCCGGCCGGACGGTCGAAGGGTTGGGGCAGCGCAGTGGCGTCGAGGATCCGGGATACGCGATAGGTGCGTCGCTGACGGGTGTGATGGCCGACCAGGTACCAGTGGCCCGGCGTGAGGACGAGTCCGTAGGGTGCGACGGTCTTGGTGACCTCATGTGGTCGGGCCGTGCGGTGGTGTCGGATGTGCTCTTGTTTTGATTCCATACCGCGTCCGCGACGGCCGTGAGATCAGGACGGCGCGTCCAGGTGGAAGCAGCGCTGGATGCGAGCGGCGCAGTTCGACCGGTAGTGCGGCGGTGAGCTCGAGTTGGGTGGCAGCGGCCGCGGCGCCGAGGCCGAGATCTGTGGCGGCCGTTGGTAATCCGGTCAGGAAGAGGGATTGGGTTTCGTCGGTGGTGAGGCCGATGAGCTTGGTGCGGTGCGTTTTTCGGCGAGGGGCAGCCGGGATGTGAAATCTCTGCGGCACAACAGCAGTGGATGAGAGGATCTGTCGCGTTCGTCGATGTATGCGCTGCTGGCATGCAATGAGCACATGGCGAATGCCGACCTGAGCGCCGAAGTGCGCGCGGTGACGGTACCGGCGGTGATCATCCATGGCGATACCGATGTGTCGTGTCCGGTCGAGTACACCGGGAACAGGCTGGCGGCGCTGTTGCCGCACGCCGACCATTTCGTCTACGAGAATGCCCCATACGGGCTACACCTCACGCATCGGGAGCGGTTCGACAGTAATCTGCTGGCGTTCATAAAGAAGTGAACCTGTCGGTGAGGCGGGCTACCGTGGGGTGATGACCACGCATCTGACGCACTGGGGAGTGTTCGAGGCCGACAGCGATGGGGAGCGGTTGACCTCGGTACGGCCGTGGCGTGGGGATCCGGAACCGATGGCGTTGATCGAGAACGTGGCATCGGCGCAGCATCATCCGACGCGCATCGACCAACCGTATGTGCGGCAGGGGTGGTTGGAGCGGGGGCCGGGGGCGACGGGGCGGGGTGATGAGCCGTTCGTGCCGGTCTCGTGGGAGACCGCGTTCGAGTTGTTATCCGGTGAGTTGAGTCGGGTGTATCGCGAGCACGGTGCGGAGTCGGTGTACGGCGGGTCGTACGGGTGGGCGAGTGCGGGGCGGTTTCATCATGCGCAGAGTCAGGTGCATCGGTTCCTGAACTGCCTCGGCGGTTACGTGCGGCATGTGAACAGCTACAGCCTCGGTACCTCGGAGGTGTTGTTGCCGCACGTGATCGGCTCGGCGGAGCTGTTGTTGGGGCACGCGACCGCGAAGAGTGTGCTGGTCGAGCATGCGGAGTTGGTGGTGGCATTCGGTGGTTTGTCGCCGAAGAATTCCGCGGTGTCGCCGGGTGGTGTATCACGGCACAACACCAAGACCTGGATCGGCGCGGCGCGGGCGCGTGGCTGCCGGTTCGTCTCGATCAGCCCACTGCGTGATGACATTCCGGCCGAGGCCGAGGCCGAGTGGATCGCCCCGCGGCCGGGTAGCGATACCGCGCTGATGCTGGCGCTCGCGCAGGTGCTGGACGCGGACGGGTTGGCGGACAAGGAATTTCTGGATCGGTATACGGTCGGATACGACCGGTTCGTCGGCTATGTGCGCGGCGAAGCCGATGGCGTCGTGAAGGATCCGGGGTGGGCGGAGTCGATCACCGGCGTGTCGGCCGAGCGGATCCGGACGCTGGCGCACGAGATGGCCGCGGCGCGCACGATGATCAGTGTCAGCTGGTCGCTGCAGCGTGCCGAGCGCGGAGTCCAGCCGCTGTGGCTCGGGGTGGTGCTGGCGGCGATGCTGGGCCAAATCGGGCTGCCCGGTGGTGGATTCGGACATGGCTACGGGTCGAGCGCGCATGTCGGTGAACCGGCGCGCGGTCGGTCGGTGCCGCGGGTTCGGCAGGGCAGCAACGGTGTGGCGACCTTCATTCCGGTCGCCAGAATCGCCGATATGCTGCTGAATCCGGGGCAGACCTTCGACTACAACGGCGCGCTGTTGGTGTATCCGGATATCAAGCTGGTGTACTGGTGCGGCGGGAACCCCTTTCACCACCACCAGGATCTGGCCCGGCTGCACGCGGCGTTCGCGCGGCCGGAGACCGTGGTCGTGCACGATGCGTTCTGGACCGCCACCGCACGCCATGCCGACTTCGTGCTCCCAGCGACCATGAGCATCGAACGCGACGACTACGGTGCCGGGCAGAACGACCGCGAATTCTTTCCGATGAAGGCGCTGACCCGCCCGCACGGTGTGTCCCGCGATGATTACGCGATCTTCGGTGAGTTGGCCGAACGGATCGGTGTCGGTAAGGAATTCACCGAGGGACGCACCGTCGATGAGTGGTTGCGGCACCTGTATGAGCAATGGCGCGCTGAGGTCAACGATCCGGCGGTGCCGGATTTCGACGAATTCTGGGACAGCGAGTCGCTGGCACTACCGACGCCCGATCCGGATCCGGTCCTGCTTTCCGATTTCCGCGCGGATCCAGAGCGTTTCCCGCTGGCCACGCCCAGCGGCCGGATCGAGATCTTCTCGGCGACGATCGATGGTTTCGGGTACGCCGATTGCCCCGGGCATCCTGTCTGGCTCGAGCCGGAGGAATGGCTGGGCGGTGCGTCGGCCGCACGGTTCCCGCTGCAACTCGTCGCGAATCAGCCGCGGACCAAACTGCACAGTCAGCTCGATGTCGGCGCGCACAGTCGATCGGTGAAGATCGCCGGGCGTGAACCGGTGCGGTTGCATCCCGACGACGCCGCGGCGCGGGGTCTGCGGGATGGGGATATCGTGCGGATCTTCAACGACCGGGGGAGCTGTTTGGCCGGTCTGGTCATCGACGACGCGATCCGGCCGCAGGTCGCGCAGTTGTCCACCGGTGCCTGGTACGACCCGGATCCGGCCGACCCTACGTTCTGTCGTCATGGCAATCCGAATGTGCTGACCGCGGACCGGCCCGCGTCCAGTCTGAGTCAGGGGTGTTCCGGGCAACTGGCCTTGGTCGAGATCGAGCCCCACCGTGGTCCGCTGCCGGAGTTGGCCGTCGACGGGCCACCGGCCACGATTGCGTCGGTAGCCCAACGGTTTTCGTGACACAGAGCACATGGCGGGCATCCCCGCGGGTGAGGCTGGTCTCACCGCGGGGTCCCGGTCGCTGTCCTGGCCGCGATTTCTGTCAGGATTTTTGACTATGGTGTCGAATCCGCTGCCCGCGCTAGCTCGCCGGATCGCGCAGTACCGCTGGGTCATGCGTATGGCGCCGATCGTGCTGCTGCTGGAGCGGTTCCTGCGGCGGGTCAGCCGTGGTCGGCACGGCGTATTGGATCTCGCGGGTTTGCCCTCGATCGAGATCACCGTGGCGGGCCGCAAGACCGGGATTGCGCGCACCACGTCGCTGCTGTATGTCCCGCGTGGTGACGATTTCGTGATCGTCGGCTCGAATTGGGGCAGCCCGAAGCATCCGGTGTGGTCGGCGAACCTTCGTGCCGCGAGCACCGCCACCGCGCTGCTGAAAGGCGAGAAGTTCCCGGTGACCGTCACCGAGGTCACCGGGGTGGACCGCAAACGCGCGTGGGATCTCGCCGTCGAGTTCTGGCCGGGCTACGAAATGGAGCACGAGCTGTCCGGCGGCCGTATCTTCCGCATTTTCGAGCTGCGCCGCAGCTGAGTGTGCCGGTCGTCGAGTTACTGCTCGGCGGGCACGATCGGTGCGCCGAGATTCGGGCCCGGTGGTGGTGGCGTCAGCGCGGCGGCGGGTGAACCCGGCTTGGCGGGCGGGGGCGGTGCGGCCGGTGTCAGAATCGGCGCCATCGGTGCGGGCACGATGACCCGTTCCGGAGTCTTGTCCGGTTCGCTGCAGTCGGGACCGGCGGCGCTGTCGCAGGTGGTGGCGGGCACGATCGGTGCCGCGTATGTGGCGGTGCCGGTCGAGATCGCGCCGGTGGCCAGGATGCCCGCGGCGGCGACCAGCAGCGCGGCGGCTGATCGCGTACGGGATGTGATGATGTCGGCGGACATGGTGATCACAACCAGATCGGGTCGCCGTACACCGCGACCGAATTGTCCGCGGTGTTGGTGGAGATGGTGGCGATCACATAAGAGCGCAGGCTGACCGGCCCCATACAGGCATCGATTTTGATCTGCACCTGATCGGTGGTGATCGAACCATGTGGTCCGGCAAGGGCTTTGGTGCCGAACGGGATGGTGGTGATGGTGCCCGGCTTGAACGTGGTGGATACGCTGGGCAGTGCCGCGGCGCCGACACCGACGCTCAGTCCCGGTGCCGGCGCGACCATTACGTTGACATTCGGTCCGACCGAGGCGGCGAGTCCGATCGAGATGCCGTTGGAAACATCTATCTGGCAACCGATTTGGTAGCCGAGTGTGATTGTGCCGGAATTCACCGAGACACTGCCCGCGCCGGTGATATCGGCGGCCGCGCGCAGACTGACGAACCCTTCCCGGGTGAAGGCAGTGTCCGCGAGATTGGGCACTCGATCCAGGTTTTCCGCGGATTTCGTGACTGTCAGCTGCCAACCGTCCTCGGTGGTGACCGTTCGGGACTGGTCGGGCAGTGTATCCGCCGAAGCCGATTGTGCTGGGACGATACTCAGCACACCCGCAGCCATGAGGCATAGCGGGACGGCGATCGAGCTATTCATGTTGTAGGTCTCCTCGTCGGTGTTGCTGGTCGAACGATATCCGAAGCTGTGGGGCGGCAATGCGACGGCATGACAGGGCGCTTGTTCAAAACGGCACATTGTCGGTGTGGGAGCGCGCAGAATCCGGATATGTCGACACAGCGATTCCATGCCTTCACTGATGATGTGCTCGCTGACCACGACGCGGTGGCCATCGCGGATCTGGTGCGTCGTGGTGCGGTCAGCGCGGCGGAGGTCGCCGCGGCGGCGCGGGCGCGGGCGGCGCAGGTGGATCCGACGTTGCGCGCCGTCGTGATCGAGACCACCGGGTTGATCTCGGGCGATGTCGATGCACCGCTGTTCGGTGTGCCGACCTATGTCAAGGACAACACCGATGTGCGCGGACTGCCGACCAACCATGGCACCGCCGCGTTCGTCGCGCGGCCGTGCGCGAAGGACGGGCCGTATACGAAACAGCTACTGAGTACCGGGATGACGGTGCTGGGCAAGAGTCGGCTGCCGGAGTTCGGTTTGAACGCGAGCACCGAGTTCGCCGTCGCCGAACCGACGCGTAATCCGTGGCATACCGAGTATTCGGCGGGCGCATCCTCGGGTGGTGCGGCCGCGTTGGTTGCCGCGGGTGTGGTGCCGATCGCGCACGGTAACGACGGCGGCGGGTCGATCCGCATTCCCGCCGCGTGCTGCGGCGTGGTCGGTTTGAAGCCGAGTCGCGGGCGGCATATCGACGGGCCGCAGGCGCGGTCGATGCCGATCAATCTGGTGTCCGAAGGTGTTCTCACTCGATCTGTTCGTGATACGGCGACGTATTTCGCTGCCGCCGAACGCTATTGGCGCAATCCGAAGCTGCCGCCGGTCGGTTTGGTGGAAGGTCCGGCGCGTCGGCGGCTGCGCATCGGGGTGATCGCCGATTCCGTCACCGGCACCGAAACCTGCCCGCAGACCCGCGCGGTCCTCGATGACACCATCGCCGTGCTGGAGAAGCTGGGGCATGAGGTGCGGCCGGTCGCACCGCCGGTCGGGCGGCGCTTCGTCGACGACTTCACCGTCTACTGGGGGCTCTTGGCGTTCCTGATCACGGTGGGCGGGAAGTTGGCAGTCGATCCACGGTTCCGGCCGAGCGGACTCGATGAGTTCACCCGCGGACTCGGTGCGCTGTATCGGAAGTCGATACTGCGCACTCCGGCCATCCTCTACCGCCTATCGCAGGTGCGACACGCCTACGACGAGATCACCCGTGACAACGAATTGGTGCTGTCACCGGTCCTGGTGCACACCACCCCGCAACTGGGCTATCTGAACCCGACCGTCCCATTCGACGAACTCTTCACGCGTCTGATCTCCTGGGTCGCGTTCACCCCGTTCAACAATGTCGCAGGCACACCGGCGATTTCGCTCCCCATGGGCACCTCGAGCGATGGCCTCCCGATCGGCATGCAATTCTCGGCCGCCCACGGCGACGAACGCACACTGCTGGAAGTCGCCTTCGCGCTGGAAGCCGAACGTCCCTGGTGCCGCATCCAGGACTGAGCTCGGGCTAAGCGGGAATCGTGAGCCACTCCTCGCCGAAGGGGCCGTCGCGACGCTCGATCATCGCCACCGCCTGTTCGCGCGCGGTCGTGATCTGGCGCTGCCAGGCCTCGGGCACCAGTCCCAGTCCGATGGCGAGCGCGTACTCGTCTTCGTCCTTCCAGTGGTAGGTCAGATCGGGTTCGACGACGAGGTCGATATGCAGGTCGCTGGTATCGACACCCTCTGCGGTCCTCATGAACGGCAGCTGGAAGTTGACATACCAGCACAGGAATTCGCCGCGCTCGTTCCACATCGGCGCGATGGCGAAGTAGCGGTCGGCGTACATGATGGCCAGCCGGGTGGTGCGCTGCCAGGTCCAGGTCGCCATCTCCCATTCCCCGGCGGGCATAGGCCTCGAGCAGCTGTCCACGGGCCGCGGGGTCGTTCTCGCGCATCGACCTGATCCACAGTGCCGGGCCGAGGCCGACCGTGCCGGGTGTCAGCAGTACCCGCAGTTCGTTGCCGCCGTCCTCGATGACCTGCTGTGGCCATTCGGTGAACGACCTGCCGTAGATCATGTCTCGAACAAGGATCGTTCGACCTGTGGGGAAGGGCGTCACGTCAGGATTCACCTAGGGGCGCGATGTGGTGGATGGTTCGATACGACTCATCGTAGCTCCGGACGTCGTCGTCGTTCTCGAGATACGAACTGCCCGTGAGGTTCTCGGATAGGCCCGGTTGGCTCTACTCGCTCGCCGTGGTCATCCGCGGAGCGAACTCGATGATCGTGAACAGCCACGCGAGGTGTCGGAGGGGGATTCCCAAGTCGACATCCGGACTTGCCTCTCGGAAAGACCCGGAACACCGCTTGACACCTATGGCTAATCCGATTAGCTTTACGGCTATCAACATTAGCCAGTGACGCATTGGGAGTTCGACATGACCGAGTACCTGACCATCGACGGTGGACAGATCGCCTACGAAGTGGCTGGCAGTGGCCCGCTGGTAGTTCTGTCGCACGGGATCGGTGACCGGCGGCAGGCGTATCGGCATTTGGCGCCGAAGCTGATCGCGGCGGGCTTTCGGGTCGCGTCGGCCGACCTGCGCGGGCACGGGGAATCCAGCATGAACTGGACGTCCCACGACGGCAGCGAGGCCATCTCCCGCACCGATGTCGCGGGTGACCTGCTCGCCCTTATTCGCCACCTCGGCGGGCCCGCGGTCATCATCGGCCACTCCATCTCCGGTGGTGCCGCCACCATCGCGGCCGCGCAATCTCCCGAACTCGTCAGCGGCATCATCGAACTCAACCCGTTCACCAAGACTCAGCAGTTCGACGTGGGTGCGGTATTCACCGTCGCGCGCTACCGCAGCGGTATGACTCGGCTGCTGGGCGCGATGATCTTCAAGAGCCTTGGGCTGTGGATGAGCTACCTGAATGTCGCCTACCCGATCAAGCCCGCCGACTACGACC
The DNA here is from genome assembly GCF_050946365.1 of Nocardia sp. CA-107356. NCBI lineage: Bacteria > Bacillati > Actinomycetota > Actinomycetes > Mycobacteriales > Nocardiaceae > Nocardia > Nocardia sp. CA-107356. The sequence goes on from NZ_CP191992.1 coordinate 5,090,182, forward strand.
AGTACATGGCAGAGCTGACCGAGCAACTGCGTGCACCCGGCCGGTTCGCGGAGTTCCTGAAGACCGGCAAGTCCACTCCGGCCGATGCCGAAGCGCAACTGCCCAACCTCAGCGTGCCCGCGCTGATCATCATGGGTACCGCCGACCCCGACTTCCCGAACCCCGAGGCCGAAGGCGATGCCATCGTGGCGCTCATGCCCGCGGGTCTGGGCAGTGTCGAATTGTCCGAGGGCTCCGGGCATTACCCACACGCGGACGCGCCCGAGCGGGTCGCCGAACTCGCCTTGGCCTTCCTTCGGGAGCATGCTCGTGCCTAGAGCCGGGCTCACCAAGGCCGACGTCGTTCGGGCGGGCGCGGAGCTCGCCGACGACGTCGGCTACGGCAATCTCGCAATGGCGCCGCTGGCCGACAAGCTGGGGGTTCGAACACCGTCGCTCTACAAACACGTCGCCAACCTGGCCGACGTGCAACGGGGTATCGCCGTCTTGGCCTTGACCGAACTCGACCGCCAGATCCGCGATGCCATGCACGGACTCTCCGGCGCCGACGCTTTGGCGGCCTTCGCCTGCGCATTCCGCGCCTACGTGATGGCGCACCCCGGCCGGTATACCGCCACCATCGGCGCCGAATTCATCGGCACCGATGATGATCCGTTGCTGGAACCCAGTGTCCGCCTGCTGGATTCGATGGCGGCGGTACTGCGCGGATACCACATCCCCGAGGCCGAGATGGACCACGCACTGCGTGCACTGCGCTGCGCGTTCCACGGGTTCGCCTCCCTGCAGGCCTCCGGTGGATTCCAGTGGACCGGTGACCCGGAGGTCAGCTTCGAGTGGATGATCGACTTCATCGATCGCGGATTGCGTGCCGGTCGGTAGGCGACTCCCGGTGCGAGCTCTGCGTGAACACGTGGGCGGCCCGCGCCTGCGGTCCGGAATCGGCTGTGGATCAGGCTGATTCGGCGCGCAGGGATTCGATGTGGATGCGCAGGTGGGCGAGGAGTTCTTCGGGGGAGTCGAAGTCGCTGGGGTCGATCGGAGTGCCGAAGCGGATGGTGACCGGATGGGAGCGGTCGAAGCCGGGGTGTTCGCCGCGCTGGGTGCGTAGCGGCAGGACATTGTCGGTGCCGGTGGTGGCGACCGGAATGATCGGAACACCGGTTGCCAGAGCGAGTTTCGCGACGCCCGGCTTGTACGGTTCGGATTCGCCCGACGGCAGGCATCGACCCTCGGGATAGATGAGCATGACGCCGCCGTGGCGCAGGATCCATTCGGCGTGCTCGAGGGCCTGCTGCCCGGATTCGGCGTCGCGTCGAACCACGGGCACATGCCCGAGCCGCCGCACCAACCAGCCCACCACCGGCCACGACCACAACTCCGCCATGGCCACCGCCATCGCGCGCCGCCGCAATGCGCCCCACAGGAATACCGCGTCGAGCATCGAAATGTGATTGCTGGCCACCAACACCGGCCCGCTGGCCGGAACGACCTCGCGGTTCACCACGGTCACACGAACGAACCGCGACCAGGCGATGAACCGCAGCAAGCGGCGCACCACCTTGGTCGTGAGCCACGCACGCTTACCCAACCCGACCGGACGACGCCGACCACGTCGAGGATCGGGCGATGACGGATCGTCTGCCATATTTGCTGCCCCCCGTGTTGTGCCGCGCCCATCACGTCGGCCTGTCGTAGCCAGACTATGGCATGGGCCCGACAATCTCCGTCCGGTTGGATACCTGCTGGTGCACGGCCTTGTGCCCCGCCCTGGCGCGGGTATCGGGTGGACACGCACTTCCCGCGCACGGGCACTCGGGTAGCCGAAATTGTCGGTGGTGCCGGGTATTCTGATCGCAGAGAGTATCCGTGGGGGAGGTCTTGATGTTGGTCATGACGGCCGTGGTCTTTGTACTCGCGGGAGCCGTGCTGGTCCAGTTCTATCCGATCGCCGCCATCGTGGCGTTCGTGATCGCCGCCGCATTCGCCGCAGTCGCGGTCGTGCGTTTCCTCCGCCAGCGCCGTCGCGCCGAACGGTGGACCGCCAGCGGTCGCGCCCGCGCTCGCGGCGGAGCCGCCGCGAGCGGCGCTGGCCTGGGCGCTTATATCAACGGCGGCGGTTGCGGCGGTGGCGATTCAGGAGGCGGCGACTCCGGCTGTGGCGGTGGTGGCAGTTGCGGCGGCGGAGGCTGTGGTGGTGGAGGTTGTGGCGGTGGCGGCTGATCGGGTCAGCGGCAGGCGTCGGAGATGCCGTCGAGCCAGTCGCGGATCGTTTTCTGTTGTTCGGGGGTGAATGCCGATTCCAGTTCGGCTTCGCGGCGATTGACGGCGATGCTGGCCTCGGCCAAGCGGCTGCGGCCGGATTCGGTGATGTGGATCTGGTGGGTGCGCCGGTCGGTCGGGTTCGGGCGGCGCTCGATCAGGCCTTCGGATTCGAGGCCACCGAGCATTTCGTTGGCCGCCTGACGGGAGCTGGCGACCGCGCGGGCGATCTCGGCGACCGACATTCCGGGATGCGCCTCGGTCATCATCAGGGTGGCATATTGCGAGGTCGAAAGACCAAAAGCCTTGAGCTCCTCGCCAATTGCCGCGCGCATATGAAGCCAGACCGTGCGGACCATAAAGGTCAGTGATCCGACCTCGTTGCGGTAGGAGCCCAACGCCCAGCCCTTCCTCCGAGATTGACAGGTTCCTGACGATTGCGCACAATCGTCAGGTTCCTGCCAATCATAGCGAAGGTTCCCATGACCACGTCTCCGACGCTGCCGAAGTCCAGGCAGCGATTGATCCTCGCCGTACTCCTGTCGTCCTCGCTGCTGATCTGGCTGGACAACACCATCCTCAGCACCGCCTTCGAGACTCTGGCCGACCCGCTCCGCGGACTCGGTGCGACACCCGCCCAACTGCAATGGGCCACCGGCTCCTACACCTTGGTCTTCGCCACCCTGATGTTCACCGCAGGCGCATTGGGCGACCGCTTCGGTCACCGAACCGTGCTGGCGACGGGCATGGCCGTCTTCGGCGGCTCCTCGATCGCCGCCGCATACGCCAGCGACGCGGGCCAACTGATTGCGGCGCGGGCCGCGATGGGAGTTGGTAGCGCGCTGATCATGCCCGCCGCCATGGCCATCCTCATGTGGACCTTCACCGGCCCCGCGCGGGCCACCGCGATCGGTATTTCCTCGGCATCAGCCGGTGTCGGCATCGCCGCGGGGCCGCTGCTCGCCGGAGTGCTGCTCGGCCATTACTGGTGGGGCTCGATCTTTCTCGTCAATATCCCGGTCGTGGCGGTGGCGTTGATCGGAATCGCCGTGCTGGTTCCGAACTTCCGCAGCCCCACCCCGCGTCCGCTCGACCCGACCGGATTGCTGCTGTCGATCAGCGGGCTCGCCACCTTGGCCTATGGACTGATCCGCGCGGGGCAGGTGGCCACCTGGAGCCGCACCGACGTGTGGGCGCCGATCATCGGGGGACTTGCCCTGCTGACCGCTTTCGTGCTCATCGAATTGCGTACCCGGCAGCCGAGTTTCGATCCCCGACTGCTCGCCCAGCGCATGTTCGGAGGCGGCAACGCGGCACTGGGATTGCTGCTGTTCGCCATGACCGCCGCCGGTTTCTACAGCGCGTTCTATCTGCAAGGCGCACGCGGCTTCTCGCCGCTGCAGGCGGGATTGGCCAGCTCCCCAGCGGCACTGGGCGTGATCATCGGCGGCCCGCTCGGGATCCGCCTGGTACACCGCTGGTCGCTGCGACCCGTCACCACCACGGCGCTGACCGTGGCGGGACTGGCCATGGGCAGCTTCGGATTCTTCGGGCTGCACACCCCCCTGATCTGGAACGAGATCGTACTTGCGGTCCAAGGCCTCTCGATCGGCATGGTGATCGGCCCGGTGACGGCGGCGCTGATGAACACCCTGGCGCTGGAACGAGCCGGTGCCGGATCGGCCGTCACCAACACCGTGCGACAAACCGGCAGCGTGCTCGGGATCGCGGTAGGCGGCACGATCATGTCGATCGCCTATCGGCGTGGGATCGACGCCGCCCTGCACGATCTGCCCGGCCCGATACAGGACACGGCACGGATCTCCGCCGAACAGGCACGCCATGCGGCGACCGCGATCGATCGGCCCGCCCTGGCCGATGCCGCCGATGACGCATTCATCCACGCCATGCACGTCGGCACGGTCTGGACCATGCTGATCGCACTCGGCGCGGCAGCCGTGCTGTGGATCGCCTTGCGTCCCACCAGAAAGTCCGTGATGCCAGAGCCCGTCCTGGAGCCGGCCGCACCGTAGCGGTATTGGAATCGTGCAGTTTTCGGTCCTGGCTCGGTGCAAGAGGGCTCGCCGGTGTCGTCACCAGAGTGGCCTCTTGAACTCGAGTGCGCAGGCCTGGCGGCGGCCGGGGCACCGACGCCGACGCACTGGTCTGATTCGGTGCGCGCACTACGGTGCCTGGAAGCCGCCGATCTTCTGCTCGAGTAATTCGGCCAGCCGCAGCGGGGTGCGGTCCTCGAACATCGGACCGATGAGCTGCACTCCCACCGGCATCCCCTCAGGGGACCGGCCCGCGGGTATAGCGGTGGCAGGCAGGCCGGGCATGGTGGCGACACCGGCCCAGACGAGCTGGTCGAAGTACGGGTACTCGACGCCGTCGATGTCGATGCGCCGGTCCTCCAGACCTCCGTTGTGGTCGTGCGGGAAGGCGGGAGTGGGCGTGATGGGGCACACCACGGCATCGACTTCGGCGAAGAGCTGCCGCCAGCCGTGGCGGTGCAGTTCGCGACGGTTGTTCGCCTCGACCCAGTCGCGGTGGCTGAGCACCATGGCGCGCAGCCGCGCCGCATCGAGACTCCGGTCGCCCGCGCTCAAGGCGGCGGCGTGGGTCCGCAGCTGTTCGTACACGTCGACAGAAAGACTCGTGGCGGCGTTCGACAGCATCAGCAGCATGTAGAGCGTCGCCGCTTCGGTCGGATCGGGCAGCAGCGGACTGCGCCGTTCGACGCGGGCGCCCTCGTCGACGAGCGCCTCGGCGACCCGGTTCACGCCCGCCCGCACCGCCGATCCGGTCGCAATGAGCGGATGGTCCTCGATGATCAGGACCCGGAAGTCCGACAGCCGCTCGTGGCGCGCGGGCGGCAGTGCGACGTCGTAGGCGACGCCGTGGGTCAGCGGGTCCGGTCCGGCCATCACGTCGAGCAGCAGCGCGAGGTCGCGGGCAGTGCGCGCCATCGGACCGACGACGGCGAGGTCGAGGTCGATCGGCAAGGCCGGCGCGGGCGGCGCGACCATGCCGCGGGTCGGCGCCAGCCCGAGTGTCGGCTTGTGCGCGTAGACACCGCAGAAATGCGCGGGGGTGCGCAGCGAACCGGCGAGGTCGGAGCCGATGGACAGCGCGCCGAATCCGGCCGCCAAGGCCGCCGCCGAACCGCCGGAGGATCCACCCGACGTGCGGCCGTGATCCCACGGATTGTTGGTGGTGCCGTAGATCTCGTTGAAGCTCTGAATATCTCGCAGCATCAACGGCACATTGGTCTTACCGAGCAGCACCGCGCCGGCCGCCTTCAACCGCGACACCTGTACCGCGTCCTCGGCCGGTACGTAGTTCGCGTGCTGCGGCATGCCCCAGGTCGTGGGCAGCCCGGCCATGTTGTAGGACTCCTTGACCGTCACCGGAATACCGAGCAGCGGCCCGTCTTCGCCGCGAGCGCGCGCCTGGTCGGCTTCGCGTGCGGCGGCTCGTGCACGGTCGAAATCTGGCACACAGATCGCGTTGATCGCTTTGTCGTCGCGTTCGATACGGGCGATCGCCTCATCGGTCAGTTCCACCGAGGTCACTTCACCGGCACGCAATGCGGCCGCGAGCTCTTCGGCCGCAAGAAAACTCCACTCCATGAATTGGACGGTATCGGTCTGCCGCAGCGGACATAAAATGCAGCTTCGCGCAAACGGGAAAGTCGAACGGGTGACCTTCAGTTCAAATTAACGCACTCGTTGTGTCATATCCCAGGTCATGGTGTCGGCAGAGCCGAATCGATTGGCGCAGGCCATGAAATGCCGTTTCGCACAACGGGACGGATGTCACAATGGCTACCGTGTTCCGCTCCGGCCGCAGACTGTCCGACCGGCCGCTGGTCATGGCGACGTGCGGCGAGAACGGTGCCGGCCCGGAATTCAGGAGACGTGCCCACGAGGCAGGTGGACCCCGTGCACGGCCGGAAATTGCAATTCATTCCCAAAACTGGTGAAGTAGTTGCGGAACGCTGGAATCATCCAGGTAGGGCGTGATTTTCGCGGCGACACGCTAGGGTGGCAATTGCTCTCAACCTGCGTCGCAGCCTTCATCGCGAGAATGTGCAGTGTTGCACTTAATGCAATTCATCCTAGTTGCTGACCTACAGGCCCAGTTTGGTGACGGCGTTGTCTTCCAAGGGGTTTGCGGTGCGGATGTAGTTGTGCACGGTGCGCGGGTTGGACCAGCGGCCCTGGCGCATGATTTCGCGGTCACTCGCGCCGCCGAGTGCGGCCTGGGTGGCGAATCCGGCGCGTAATGAGTGTCCGGAGAACAGGTCCGGATCCAGTCCGGCGCGGGCGGCGTAGCGTTTGACGAGCTCGGCGACGGCGCGGCCGGACATGGGTTCGGTGCCGATGCCGCCGTGGCGGGTGATGGTCGGAAACAGTGGGAGCGTGGTGTTTTCGGCGAGTGCGCTGCCCTGATAGCCGTGGCAGCGGTGGATCTGCGGTGACGTCGCGGGTGTGTCATCGAGCCAGGCGCGCACATCGCCACCGCTACGGTGAACTTCGAGCAGCTGGATCCAGTCGGCGAACGCACAGACCGGGCAGGTGTGTGGACGCTGGCCGCGGGGGAGCGCGACGCGCTGTTCGGCGATGCCGGTGGGATCGGTTTTGGTGGTCGGGAGTTGCACCAGCAGCAGCGGCTCCCCCGTGCCGTGGTCGATATCGACGCGCACATCCGCGATCCGCAACCCGGCAAGTTCGCTGCGGCGCAACGCCCCCGCGAATCCGACCAGCAACGCCAAGGCGTCGCGGCGTCGCGCGGGTTCGGTCGGCCATCGTGGTTCCGGCAGTCCCGCGAGCAATTGTTCGAGGGTGTGCAGCAGCACCGGGCGCTTGCGCTTGGGCTGCGTGCGGCGGGTCCGGCGGATGCCACGCAAGGTCAGGCGAACCACATCGGAACGGGTGGGCGATAGTAATCCGTTGGCGGCGTGCACGGCCGCGATAGCGGCCGATTTGCGTTCGAGGGTGGCCGCGCTGAACGCCCACCGCCCCGACCCATCGTCACTGTGACGCAACGCATCCGCCGCCGCGGCCAGGTACACCGCGACATCGAGCGGATCCGCGGGCAGCGCTTGGCGACCTTCCGCCGCACACCAGCCTTGCCACGCGATCCAATCGGTTCGATACGCCCGCAACGTATTCGCCGACTGCGACGCCTCCAGATAACGCCGCAACGCCCCGGCCTGCTCGTCATCGAACCGCTCGCGCACCAACCGCAGCGCGACAGCATCGACCAGCACACTGCGCACCCCACGCCGTAACTCCGTGCGCACCGACTCCGGCACTGCGACCACCGCATCGCCCACCCACTCGCTCCCATCTGCCGGCCCAGCGTCTGACAACCAAAGCCTATGCGTTCTCCCGCGATTCCCCTGGGGTCGCGACACGCGTCAGTCCGAGAGCGGTCGCAGCCGGTGGGCGTCGTCGAACAGGTAGGACTCGGCGACGCGGGCGGCGGTGAGCGCGGCGAGGGCGGTGGCCGCGAGCAGCATGTACATCACCACGATCTGGTAGCGAATGGCGGTCAGTGGGTCGACACCGGCGAGGATGAGTCCGGTCATGGCGCCGGGCAGGCTGATCAGGCCGACGACCTTGGTCGCGTCGATCGTCGGAATCAGGGCGGTGCGCAGCGCGGATCGGCGGTGCGGCAGGAATGCCTCGCGCGCCGAAAGGCCGAGGCACAGGCGGGCTTCGATGGCGGGGCGCGCAGTGCGGGCATCCTCGTGGAGTCGCCGTAGTGCGATACCGGTGGCCTGCATCGAGGCCGAAACGATCATGCCGCCGACCGGGACGACGACGCGGGCCTGAGTGGAGATCACCTCGAGCAGGATGAGTGCGCCGAGCGTAATGGCAGATCCGGTGCCGACGCCGATGGTGGCGGCCCGGCGTGATCGGGGCAGACCCTTGCCGCGGCGGCCCGCCACCTGTCCGGCGATCACGATCATGAGCACAACCCACCCGAGTGCGCCGGGTAATCCGGTGTGCCGGAACAGGATCAGCAGAATGGCACCGACGGCGACCAACTGCGCCGCGGCGCGGGTGGCGGCGATGAGCAGTTCGCGGGTCAGGTGCAGTTGCTGGCGGTACGCGATCGCGGCGGCCACCGCGACGAGCACGAGCGAGGTCGCGACACCCGGCCAACCGGGTATGGAAAGCTGTTCTGTCACTGAGGGTTCCGTTCATCGCTGGGGGACAGCTGCCCGTGCTGCAGAGTCCAGATGTCCTCGGCGACGTCGGTTACGAAGGCGGTGTCGTGGCTGACCAGGATGACACCGCCACCGCCCGCGGTGTGCTCGCGAATGAGAGTGCCGACCGCCGCGGCGGATTCCGCGTCCAGGGCCGAGGTCGGTTCGTCGAGTAACAACACCTCCGGTTCCACGGCGAGGGCCCGCGCCAGGCACACTCGCTGCGCCTGGCCACCGGACAGTTCGAGGCAACGCCGATCGCGAAAGTCCGGCAAGCCCACCCGGGCGAGCAGCGTATCGAGGCGATCGGCGGCGAGATCGGCACGGCCGACGCGGATCTCGTCGGCGACGGTTTCGGTGAGCAACATCGGTCGCTGCGGCACCAGCCCGATGCGACGGCGCAGGTCTGGCGCGTTGAATTGCGTGATCGGGACGTCATCGAGCAGGATCCGGCCGCCGCTCGGTTCGTCGAGCCGGTTGAGTAGCCGCAGTAGCGTGGTCTTCCCGGTGCCGCTGGGGCCGACCACCGCCGCACACCGCCCGCCGGGGAACGCCACGGTGATATCGGTGAGTATGGGCGCGGCCCCGTGGCTTGCACTGACCCGATCCAGACTGATGTTCGGCACCGTCCCACCCTTCCCTATCGGCGGAAATGCTGCCCAGTCGGGCGGGTCCGAGCCGAGGGGCGAGGGGCGAGGGGCGAGGGGCGAGGGGCGAGGGGTAACGATTCACCGCCCGCGGCCGACCTGACACTCGTTACTCGGTATGAAGTAGGTCCAGTGTGTCGAATTGGTGCATGGACCAGATGCGGCGCGAGCGTTCTTCGGGGTAGGGCTGGGTGGTTGGTTCGGCATTGTAGACGCGGGTGGTTCGTGTCTGTGGATCGTAAGGTGCCCAGTCGGGTTTGCCGCTTGTCGCGAAGCTCACCCAGTCGGTGCGCATGTGATGGCCGACCTGGGTGATTTCGTTCGCGGCGTTCGGGTGGGCGGAGCGGTGGGCGCGCACTTCGTCGGGGCTGAGGGTGCCGAAAATGAGCAGGAAGTCGAGACAGTGCGAGGCGCCCTGTTCGGAGTTGAAGCTCCAGGCCAGCTCGTAGAGCCGGACGGGTCCGCCGCCAGCGTGTGCGGCATCGGCGAGGTGCAGGCTGGGCATCCGAAACAGCCAGTCGCTGTTGAGAAGCTCATATCGTTGCCCGGGGGTCGCGTCCGGATAGGCGGTGCGGTAGAGCGCATTGCCATCTGTACCGGGTGCGAGGTGGTCGAATGCTGCGGTCATACGCGCCTCGGTCGGTTCACCGCCGGGCCGGGACGTGTAGAGCCGGTATTCGTCACGGGTGTGGCCGATGAGCAGGTCGATGTCGCGTGCGGCGCCGTCCGCGAGCGCCCGCCATGGTGCGCATGGCAGGACATCGCCGTCGACGACGGGTGAGAACGGTGTGGGTGTGAGTGCCATGGGCCCCCAGGATTCGACGAATTCCGCCATCTTGCCGATCACCGCGTCCGTCGCGTCGGTCAGTGCACGTGGTGGGACACTCGCCAGATCGCCCACGGTCGCCTGGACACCGAGTTGTGTGGTGATCGTTGCGGATATCGCGGTGGCGAGCCGTACAGAGAAGTAGGTGCCCGGCATGCTCTGACTTATCGCACGACGAAACAGTTCGGCTGCCATCGGCATAACGAGCAGGGCGGCAATGCACGCTCCGCCGGCGGACTGGCCGAAAACCGTGACATTGGCTGGATCACCGCCGAACGCCACGATATTGTCCTGGACCCACCGCAGTGCGGCGATCTGGTCGAGAATGCCGCGGTTGTCCGGGGCTCCGGCGATGCGGGCGAAGCCGTCGGCGCCGACGCGATAGTTCATGCTGACCACCACCACACCGGACCGGGCGAGCGTCGCACCGTCGCAATGTGGGTTACCAGTGTTGTTCTCGAGGTACGTGCCGCCCTGGATCCACACCATCACCGGCAGACCAGCAGCACCGAGGTCCGGTGACCAGACGTTGAGGGTCAAACAGTCGGCGGAACCGTCACCGAGGCGGCCGGACACCGACGACATCACCGAGCCTGTATGGCCCGCTTGGGGAACCAGTGGACCGAACTCCAGCGCATCGCGGATGCCATCCCACCGCTGTACCGGAACGGGGGCACCGAATCGACGGGAGCCGAACGGTGGCTCGGCGTAGGGGATACCCCGGAAGACCGCGACGGCGTTCTCCCACCTGCCACGCACGACTCCGGCGGTCGTGCGGATTTCGGATTCGATACTCACTCGGGGGCACTCACTTTCCCTTGGTAGGTCATTGACCGCATCGGAGCGAAGGTCTGGTGGGGTGACCCGGTGATGGTCACCCCACGGCAGTGACTGTCACCTGGCCCGCCGCGCAACCGCACCCGCGGCCACGACCACAACGAACCCGTCAGTCTGCGCCATCGCCTCTGGATCGCCTTGACTCTCAACAGTATTCAGCGCCAGTACATCCTCGCTCAGACAATCGGCACGCCGCTCTCCTGGAGCACGCTGCGTGCCGGCGTCGCCGAGTTCCCGCGGCAGCGAGTTGGCGGGATCGAGCGGCGAGCTTACCGGCGGCGGGCGGCGGTCAGGATGGCGTAGAGGCCACCGGCGACGAGGCTGCCGGCCAGCCATGAGAAGTCGGTATTGCCCAATGCCTTCGCCACTGGACCCTGCATGGCGGAAACCACGCCATACTGCCAGGACCAGCCGGCGAGCAGACCGGCGACGAGGCTGATCAGCCCGCGAATGTTGAACTTGCCGTATACCGAAGTGGCGGCATCGCGGTAGAGCTCGGGCACCGAGAAGGAGTGGCGACGCACCAGGAAGTAGTCGACGAGCAGGATCGACATCCACGGGCTGATCCACATCAAAATCGACACCATCCAGTTGTCGAAGGCGTGCGCGAAACTCGACGAGTTGATGAATACGGCCAAGACCATGGCGGCGACCACGCCCGCGAACAGCGTGATCTTCCACCGTGCGATACGGATGCCGATGGTCAATGCCGCCAGCGAACACGAGTACAGGTTGAGGATGTTGGTGGCTATCGGGCCGTGCATGATCAGCAACAGCACGGGCACTGCGAGCACTCCGAAAGCGCCGACGACGAGGGTGGACGGGTCGGAGCCGCCGCCCGCGCTCGCCAGGCACGCGCCGAGTGCCGCCAGCCACACGGTGGGCAGATACATTCCGGCCGCCGACGCCCAGAAAACGGTTCGGGCGCGCAACTTCGGGCGGGCGAAGCGGCTGTAGTCCGCGGCGTAGGGAATCCAGGTCAGGCCCCAGCCGACACCGATGGCCGTGACGAGTTGCGTTATCGCGGTGAGCTTCGCGCCGGGTGAGTCGGCCGCGGAGACGGTCCAGTCCAGATGTGTGCGGCCGAGTGCCACGACCGTCATCACCATCATGACCGCGATGGTGAGCGGCACGGTGTACTTCTCGAAGGTGCGGATCGCATAGAACCCGTACAGTGCGATGGCAAGCTGAACAGCCATAATGGCGGCCGCCACAATAACTTTCAGCTCCATTCCACCTCTGACGCCGAGCTGGTCGAGCACGGCCAGCACGAGATCGAGCACAACCCAGGTGTTCACCCCGACCCATGCCATGGTCAACAGACCTTGTACGACGGCGGGCAGCACGGCCCCGGTGATCCCGAAGGCCGAGCGCCCGAGCACCATCTGATTGACGGCGGTGCGCTGGCCGATGACATTGAACACGCCGAATACCGCGCAGCCGAACAGATTGCCGACAATGACGACAATCAAGGTTTCGAACAGGCTGAGCCCGAGGGTGATTCCGAGTGCGCCGAGCACCCAGTTGATGGGTGCGATATTCGCGCCGCACCAGACCCAGAACAGTTCCCACGGTGAACAATCGCGTTCCTGATCGGGAATGGGCAGCACACCGTGATCGTCGAACCGGACGCCGGTGTCGTCGAGGGCGGTGGCCTCGGCTGCGATGCTCGCGCTGCCGGGAGGTTGCGGGGATGACATGACTTTCTTCTTTCGTTAGTGATCTACCTCATATCAACACGGCTCCTCTCCAGATAGGGATGTGCATTCATACACAAAACTGCGGTGGCCTATATATATTTCACTAGGTGTTGACCATTAGCCGACTCATCGCCGATCCTGCTCTCGGGCTGCGTGTAGTGACGCCGGAACTCACCGAATCGCTGGCGGCGGAGATCCGCTGGCTGCACACCACCGAACTGCCCGACCCGTCGCGGTACGTCCGGCCCGGCGAACTAGTGCTGACCAACGGCCTGTGGCTCTCGCACGTCCCGGTGGATCAGTTCGTGGACGCCGTTGCGCGGTCGGGTGCGGTCGGGCTGGTGTTCGGACTGACGGCGCAGACCCCAGCACTGCCGGAAGAACTCGTCGCACTGTGCCTTTTGCGTGGGCTGCCGCTGATCGAACTGTGTATCGGGGTGCCGTTCGCCGCGCTCACCCGGGCCGCCGCCCGGATCCAGAACGAGGTGCTGCAGGCGGAGTTGACCGCGACCGTCCAGCGAGGGGATGCCCTGGCCACGGCCCTTTCGCGCGGCGGCGGCGCGGCCGGAGTGCTCGAGATCCTGCGCGGCGAAACGGAATTGCCGCTGCTGGTCGTCGACCGAAAAGGCCGCTGCCTGGCCAGTATCGGGTGCGAACCGACCGATGAGCAGGTACGGCTCGCGTCCGCCGCGCTCAATCGCACGCCACCGCCGATCGAGGTCGATCTGCTGGACACCGGACGATCGGCGCTCTATCTCATCGAGGGTGCGATGGGGGAGATCGACGCCGGGCTGTACTGCCTGGAACCGGCTACGAAACTCACCGCCACCGACCGGGAGGCGTTGGCCCAGGCCGCGCGTTTCCTGAGCCTCGAGGTCACCAAACAGCAAGCGGTGCATGCCATCGAGGCTCGGTTTGCCGCCGAGCTGCTGGAGATGATCCTGTCCGGGCCGCGTCGCAGCGCCGAGGTGAGCCGGCGTTTGCGCGCTTATGGGGTGCCATCGGATCGGCCGCTGGGCGTGTTCGCGCTCGCACCCGTCGCCGCAGCCGGCAACGATGACACCCCGCCCGATGACATCGCCCATGCCGTTGGCGCGTACTTCGCCGCCCACGGCATATCCGTGTGCACCGCGGCGGGCAGCCACGATGTGGTGGCCATCTGCCCCTGGGAGCGCACCGCTGCGGAGTTGGCGCGGTTCGCCCGCGATCTGTCCTCGGAACTCAGCAGACGCGCGATGACCGGTCGGATCGTCATCGGGCTCGGCGAAATCGCCGCCGACGCCGGTGCGCTGCGGGAACCACTGGTGCGCGCCCGAGAGGTCTGCCAGGTCCTACGCGTGCAGGACGGCGCGGACACCGCCACCTTCGCCGATATCGCCACCTTCCGTATGCTGCTGGGCCTGCTCGATGAGCAAGTGCTGCAACGGTTCTCGGATCAGGTGCTCGGCATCATCCGCGACCACGACACCCGCGCCCACACCGAACTCGAGCACACCCTGCGAAACTTCCTTGCCAATGACGGCCAGTGGGCGGTCACGGCGACCGCCCTGCACGTACACGTCAATACCCTGCGCAACCGCATGGCCCGGATCACCGAGCTGACCGGCCGCAACGTCAACCGCCTGGAGGACACCGTGGACCTGTTCCTCGCCTTGGCGGCCGATACCGTCGGGCCGGTCACCACACCACATACGGCAGTGCGGTGACTGCGCCGTAGCGGACGGCGGTCCGGCGGCCATGCGCCGTAGCCGGTGACCGGGGCGCACGGCAATTCGGTCACCGAAGCGTCGTGACGCGCGAGCTCAGCTCGGATAGACGGCCGGATCCACGTCGTAGACCGGCAGTGGGCGGGCCGGAGTCCGCGCATCCGCTCGCGCCCAGGCCGCCACATCGCGGCAGCGGGCGAAGGTAACGTCACCGCACTCCAGGGCGTAGGCGATGAGGTTGCGCAAGGCCATGATCCGGCCAGGTCGCCCGGTGAGGAACGGGTGCATGCACACGTTGAACAGGCAGCCGTAGTGGCGCATACCGTCGAGTTCGGCGCGCCACATCTGCTCGACCTTGACCGGCGATTCGATGAGCGACCCGATGCGCGGTTCGGGCAGATACGCATACTGCTCCCAGTCGTCGAGCGACCAGTGCACCGGCAGCTCCGCCACCGGCCCGTGCGCACTGTCCACGAGATACGGCCGGTCGTCACCCATCAGCGATGAGTCGTAGGACAGACCGTATTCCGCGACCAAACCGAGGGTTTCGAGACTGGCGCTCCACATCGCCGCGCGATGCCCGGCGATGTCGATGCCCTGTGCCGCGAAGACATCCAGTGCGCGTTCGAAATCGGCGCGTTCGCCACCGGCCGGCAGCGAGGTGGGCGGCCGGTGACTGTAGGAGTGGTGCGCGACCTCGTGCCCGCGATCGATGATCGATGCGGCCAGACCCGGACGGTGCTCCGCTACCCAGCCGGGCACGAAGAACGTTGCGGGAATGGCCATTTCGTCGAGCAGATCGAGGATCCGCGGCACACCCACATCCGGTCCGTACGACTGGTGCGACATCACCATCGGATGGTCGGCGTAGCGGCGTCCCTCCGCGAGAATCGGCGTCTCCGCGTCGACGTCGAAGGTCAGTGTCGCCACAGCGGCCGCGCCGCGGGTCCAGTTCCGATCGCTCATTTGCCGGTTCGCATGCGCCATGCCGCGGCAGAGTCCAAGGTGGCCATAGGATGGAGCATCTCATGATCGAACGCGGGGAGTTCGGCCCCGGTCTCCACCCGGCGCGGCAGGTCCGGATTCGCGAGTGCACCCGTACCCAGCGAAAGCACATCGGCATGTCCGCCGGTCAGCACATCGGCGGCCTGGGGGAGGGCGTGCATTCCACCATTGGCGATGACCGGGCGGCCGGACACCTCGCGGGCCAGCTGGGTGACGGTCGCGCCACCGGGGAATCGCGCGGTCTCGATGAAATTCCGGCCCTCGCTGGCGATGTGCAGGTAGTCGGCCTCGGCCAGGGTCGCGAAGATGACCTGCGCATCGGCTTCCGCGCCGGGCCAGCGGTAGGTGAAGTCGTTGACCTTGGTCTGCGAGAGCCGGACCCCGATGAGGAAGTCGCCGAGCGCGTCCCGCATTGCCCGCAACACACGCGCGGTCAGGCGGATACGGTTTTCCACCGGACCGCCGTACTCGTCGGTGCGCTGATTGGTGTAGTCGGTGAGGAACTGGTCGAGCAGATAACCGTTGGCCCCATGAATCTCGACCCCGTCGAAACCTGCCTTCCGGGCGTTCTCAGCCGCCGCGACGAAACCCGCCACGACATCGTCGATATCGCTCGCGGTCATTTCCCGGGGCGCGTTCCACGGCCCGCCGACTCCGCCGTAGTCGGCCATCATCTGCCCGCGCGGCTGGACGGCCGACGGTCCGATGGTCTCGAAGCCATAGGCATTGCCCTGCGAAATGGCCCCGGCGTGCATCAACTGCGCGACGATCGGAGCTCCGGCCGCGTGCACGGCGTCCACCACCCCGCGCCATCCGGCGATATGCCGCTCGGTGACCAGGCCGGGCTGGTTGAAATAGCCCTGGCTGTGGGCGGTATCCGGGTAGACGCCCTCGGTGATGATCAGCCCGAATCCGCCCACCGCGTAGTCGCGGTAGTACGCGGCCATCTGCGCGGTGGGGGTGCCGTCCGGCTCTGCCGAAACACGCGTCATCGGTGCGACGGCGAATCGGTTGCGCAGCTTCAGGGTGTCGAGCCCGAACGGCTCGAGCGCCGGGTGGGCCAGTTCAGTGGCTGTCATCGGTGGTCTCCTCGGTCAACGGGGGAAGGATGGTCAGGGCCAGCGGTGTCGGTTCGGCACCGTTGATGACGTTCTGGTCCTGCGGGCAGGCCGAAACGACTACGAGGCAGTCCATTTCGGCGCGGAATGTGATCGCGTCCCCGGGTGCGG
Organism: Nocardia sp. CA-107356; assembly: GCF_050946365.1. NCBI lineage: Bacteria > Bacillati > Actinomycetota > Actinomycetes > Mycobacteriales > Nocardiaceae > Nocardia > Nocardia sp. CA-107356. The sequence goes on from NZ_CP191992.1 coordinate 5,106,611, forward strand.
TGGCGGCTTCGAGCCAGGACAGGCTCTGGTCCGGCGCGACCGGTATGCGCATGAAGACGTTTATCGGCTGCGGAATGAACCGCAGCGGTCGGTGCCCCAGCTCGGCCATGGCCTGTCGCAGATTGTCCGCGCAATTGGCGTGGTCCGTATCACCGTATGCCGCATAGCGTTCCGGATCGCAGGCGGCGATCAGCATGTCGTGCGCACCCGGTGAAGTATCAGCCAGATAGGTGAGGATGGGGCGACGGCGGTCGGTCACGAAGGATTCGCCGAGCGCGGGAAACAGCCGGCTGATATCGGTGCGGGTATGCGAGGCGCTGTGGTGTTCGGTGATGTCGTGGGCGTTGTAGGCGAACACATCGCCCACCTGGCCGCCTGCGACGTCGGTGATCCGTAATCGCTCGCCTTTGCGCAAGGTCACCGACCGGGCCTGCCTGGCCGGTACGGTCACTGGCTCCGGGTAGCTCAACGCTGTCATGCCACTCAGTCAACCGAATGGCAGCAACCTTGGACAATGGGTGAATACACAGTCCTGGGAGGATCTGATGGATATTTGCACACATCCTAGCGGGAATGCATGTCGATAGCGTGCTAAGGAATCGTTCCGCACCCGGCCAATGGGAGTACCCACCATGACCACCGCCACCTCGATGACCACCGCCACCTCGATGGCCGACGCTCTCACGCAGGGCCAAACGACGTCGACGCAGCTGGTCGCCGCCGCCATCGACCGTGCCCGGCGACCGGATTCGGCCGCAATCATGACCACCGTCACCAGCGAGCGTGCCAGTTACCAGGCCGGCGCCAGCGATCGCCGCCGCCTGCGCCGCGCCCGCCGCAGCCCGCTCGATGGGGTCCCCATCGCGTGGAAGGACGTATTCGACATCCAGGGCACCGTCACGACTCGAGGCTCGGCCAGTCATCTGCACGACGAAGCCGCCACCGTGGACAGTCATCTCGTCCGGCGGGCCCACGACAGCGGACTGGTCACCATCGGCAAGACAAATCTCAGCGAATTCGCCTTCTCGGGCCTCGGGATCAATCTCTGTTTCGGGACACCGACAAACCCTCTCGACCCGGAACTGGTCCCGGGCGGCTCCTCGTCGGGATCCGCGGTCGCCGTGGCCCGCGGCATCGTCCCGCTCGCGGTCGGCACCGACACCTCTGGCTCCGTACGCGTGCCCGCCGCCTACTGCGGGATCGTCGGATATCGGGCCAGCCCGCGACGCTACGGCCCGCAGGACTTCGCGCCGCTGTCCGAGACACTCGACAGTATCGGTGCCTTCGCGACCACTGTGGACGACATCATCGCGCTCGACCGCGTTCTCGCTCCGGCCAGCACTGGTCGACGTTCGCTGCCACCGCGATTCGTTATCCCCGCCGGCGAATGGACCGAGGACGCCGCACCCGAGATCGCTGCCGATTTCGCCGCCATCATCGCCGAATTGCGTTCCACCGGAGCCGATATTCGCGTCCGCCACCTGTCATCGCTGGCCACCGCCCAGGAATTGATGGACCGCAACGGCACCATCGTCGGCGCGGAAGCCTTCCGCCTGCATCGCCACCGCCTCGATTCTACGATGCCGATCGAGCCCGCCACCCGACGCAGACTCGAGAGCAATGCGCGCACAGCGGATTCCATCGCTCCCGTCTACGCGGCGATGTCCGGACTGCGCACCGAGTTCGCCGCCGAACTCGACGACGCAACCCTGCTGTGCCCCACCGTGCGCCATTCGCCGCCGAGCCTGTCGGACCTTCGATCGGACCCGGCCCGCTACGACAGCGCCAACGCCACCGCCCTGCGCACCACCATGGTGCTCAGCTACCTCGGCGCCTGCGGAATCACGCTCCCCGCAACGATTTCGGGGTCCGGTCCCGGTGCTGGACTGCTGCTTTCGCTGCCATCGGGATTCGACAACGCTCTGCTCGCCCAGGCTCAGCGTGTCATGGCGATCGCGCCCGGCCCGGCCCGCCATCGCTGACCGACAGCAACTACGACCCGACCTGAACTGGCACGACCACGCGACATTGCCACCAACGGTGTGCCCATCCCCTAACCTCATCCCGATCAACACCGCCGACGAAGGCATGGCCCGCATCGCGTTGCTGCTGCTCGCCCTGTTCGCGGAGATGGAACGCACCTTCACCGCCGAACGCGCCGCCCACGCCCGCAGCGTCGCCGAATCCAAGGGCCGCCACATCGGCCGACCCCCTGCCTGGCCCGACGGCAAGATCGACTATGCCCGGCTGCTCCGCGAACAAGGAAACAGCCTCGGTGAAATCACGAGCAAGACCGGCATCCCGAAGACATCACTGCACCGCTACCTCACGTTGGCGACCGAACAAGAACAGTGATCGCGGTGGCTACCTGGCTGAACAGGGCTTCATGAACCAGGTGACGCGACCGCTAACGGCACTCCTATTAGGTCGATTCGGCCGCGCGGGTGCGGGTGGCGGTCGGTGTCTCGCCGGTGTGCCTGCGGTAGATGCGCCGGAAGGCCGCCGGATCGGCGTAACCCACCGCGCCCGCGATCACGTCGACGGGTTCGCGCGTGGTCGTGAGTAGGGTGGCCGCCTGCCCGACCCGGAGGCGATGAACGTACTGGGTGGGTGAGACGCCGACACGGTCGCGGATGCGGCGGGTCAGAGTGCGCGGAGAAACCGCTGCGACACTGGCCAATTCGTCCAGCGATAGTTGCCGGTGCAGATTGGCGTGCACGTGCTGTTGCACGGCGCGCAGCACAGGGTCGGTGGCCCGTAGATGCTCGAGCACCATGTAGCGCGACTGCGACATGCGGGCATCGAGCACGAGGTAGTGAGCCACCTGCTCGGCCAGCGCACCGCCGCCGAGGCGGGCGACCAGCGCCAGCAGCAGATCTGTGTGGGCGAAAGCCGCACCGGCGGTGAGTATTGCGCCGCTGTCGACCACCATGCGATCGGAGTGCACGGTGACATCGGGGAAACGGCGGGCCAACAGCGGCGCCAGCCACCAGGTAGTGGTGGCGGCCCGGCCCGACAGCAGCCCCGAGGCCGCGAGCACGAAGACAGCCGAGCAGGAGGTAGCTACCGTAGCGCCGGAATCAGCGGCACGCCGGATGATTTCGACGGCCTGCATGGTCTGGGGTCGGGTCAGCAGTTCCTCGACACGCGCTTCGCTGGACGCGGACGGCCCCGGCAGCACCAGAATATCGCCGGGTTCGAACTCCGCCGCGCCGAGCGGGGTTTCGGTATCGACGCTGATCAGCCGCCCACCGCTGGATCGGACCGGCAACCCATCGAGTGATGCGACGCGCTGCCGCAGCCGCCCGCCCGTCGTGTCACCGGCGATCCCGGCTGCCGTGTCGACGATGTCGATACCGAGGCCGAGTGCACCTTCGAGCACACCGTCCAGCGCGAGGTGGGTAATCATGTGGCGAGATTAGACCGAAGAGTGGCGATCTTGCCAATGGCGGTGTGCTGACCTGCTGCGGCAGGGTTTGGGGTGTGCAGCAATCTCTCCCGCAGGATTCTCTCGACGACGACCTCGCCGATTTCGCACCCCGGTCGATCACGCTCGACGGAGTAGCCCGCACGGTGTACGTCAGCGGCATCGGACCGGCGGTCATCGTCATGGCGGAAATGCCCGGCATCAGCCCCGATGTGGCTCGCTTCGCCCGCTGGGTGCGCGACGCTGGGCTCACCGTCTACCTGCCGTCACTGTTCGGCCGCGACGGCGCCTATCCGGAGGCAGAGGCCGGCGTGGAAGTCTTCAAGCGAGCCTGTGTCAGCGCGGAATTCCGGGCCTTCGGCGCGGGCAAGTCCAGCCCGGTCGCGGTGTGGCTGCGTGCGCTGGCAGCCCTGGCCCATCGCGAATGCGGCGGTCTCGGCGTCGGCGCGCTGGGTATGTGCTTCACCGGGAATTTCGCGCTCACCATGATGCTCGAGCCCGCGATGCTGGCGCCGGTGCTGTGCCAGCCGTCGCTGCCACTGGATGAGCCTGGCGGACTGGAGATTTCGCCCGGTGAGCTCGCGGCCGTGCGGGAGCGACTCGATCGCGATGATCTCGTGGTGCGCGCCTATCGCTTCGAGGGCGACCGCTTCTGCACCGCGCAGCGTTTCGCCGCCTACGCCGCAGCGCTGGGTCCGCGTTTCGAGCCGCGAGTGCTGCCCGCCGACGCGGCGAATCCCTCTCCGCCGCCGTTTTTCTCGCAGATCGTCGGCTGCCCGCACAGTGTGGTCACCGCGCATCTGGTCGATACGGCGGGGGAGCCGACCACCGCGGCCCGCGACGAGATCCTCGCCTTTCTCGTCGACCGGCTGACTGCGGACGTCCCGTTGCAGTGACGTAGCGTCCACTGCTGGTCCAGCTTCGCGGCCACTTCCGACGTACAGGAATTCTCTAGCCCGCAACACGTTCTCGGCTCAGGTCCAGGCGTGTGTCCATAACAGGCTGAAGCCGAGACGGGTCGCGCCCGACTTATTGCCCACCAGCCGCCAGTCTTCACCGACCAGCGTCCACGACCCGATCAAATTCTCGGTCGACCACTCCTGACGCACGCCCGGCAACAGTAGACGAATCACCCTGAGCGCGAAGCTGCTTTGGGGCTGGGGCCAGCTTCAGGATTCCCGGGCGAAGTCGGTTCGTCGATAGTTGTGGCTCGAGATGGGCACCCCGCCGCTGTCCCGTCACGTACATGACAGAACCGCCAGCGCCGCTGAGACCTGACACGGTCGGAGGTACCCAGTTTTGGCGCGTTCCGTTGGCAATACGTTGCGTTGTCACAAACCAAACGTAAACGTAACTCCGAGAGGAGATATGCGATGACGTGATGCAGTCTGACCGCCGATAATGTTCACTTATCGGCGGTCAGGCTGGATCGCCACGTAGGGGAAACCTCTGGGGCGACACGGATTTCGTTTCGTGTGAATACGTTGGATACGACGAAATCAACGCTACGATTCTGTGGTGTCCAACGTTTGTAGCTACCCAGGGTGCGCCCGACCGATTACCCGCGGAGGAGGGCCTGGGCGGCCCTCGGAATACTGTGATCATCCGGACCACACGCGATGGCGGGCATGGCGGGAACGGCAACGGCAGCAACAGGAGTCGGAAGCTCCCGCAGGCACTGTCACGGTGACGCAACAGGGGCCGGTGACGGTGGCTCGGTTGCGCGCCGATGAGTTGCTCACCCAATTCCGTGGGCTGGCCGATCAATTGGGCAACACACTTACCGCGGCGGTGGCCGAACTGTCCACGCTGGCCGATCCGTCCATCGCCGAGGCGCAGGTACAGGCCGCACAGGCGGATGCGGCGCGGCGGATCGCCGAGGCGGAGGTCGCGACGGTCGGGGCCGAGCAGGCGCGCCGAGAGGCGCACGAGGCTCGGGCTGCCGCGGAATCGGCCGCCGACGATGCGGCGAGCGCGGCCGAGCATGCGGAATCCTTGGTCGCCGAGGCGGATGCGGCGCGGGCGGATGCGATGCGTGAGGTCGAGCGGGTGACCAAACAGGCCGCCGACGATGTGTTCGCGGCACGCAGCGAGGCTGAGTCCGAGATTCGCACTATCCGTCGCGAGGCCGCCGACGATATGGAACGTGCGCGGCAGCAGGCAACCGAGGATGTCGAGTTGGCGCGGCGGAAAGCGGCCGCCGAGATCGAGCAGATCCGGCGCGAATCCGCCCAGCAGATCACCGCGGCCGGCGCCGAACGCGACCTGGCGGTGCAGCGCGCCGCGGATGCCGAACGTGCCATCGAACGAGCCGAACAGGCTGCCGCCGAGCGCAATCAGGTTGTCGCGGAGTCCCGCGAGGAGTTGAAGCGAGTGCGGGAGGAACTGGATCGGACGCGCGGTGAGCTTGCCGATGTTCGCCGCGCGGCGAGTGCGGACATCTCGGCGGTGCGCGCCGAGTCGGCGGCGGCACTCGAGCAGGCGCGGCGCGAAGCGGCCGAACGACTGGCTGCACTCGACGATGCCAGGGCGCAGACATTGGCACGGGCAGAGCGCGCCGAACGCCAGCTGGACCATTTGGTTGCCGAATCTCGCGAGCGCCGAAGGGGATCGGTATCCGATGCCGCTCCGGGATAGCGGAGGGCGATACATCCTTTGGTTTCGACGACGACAGCGGTCTCCTGAAATGGCTGTCCGCAGGGAGGTCAGCAGTGGGACCGACCGGGACGCGTCGAACAACTCAGTGGTGAATCAGTTGGAAGATCGGCCGACGCGAAGTAGGGCCGGAAAGCACAAAGCCCGGCCTGAGCTGGGCTTCTGGTGGGCCTGACGGACCAGCATACGAACCGTGCGATGCTTGGTCGACCGTCCCGAAATCGCAATCCGACCTCGTGGATACCTGAAGGGGTATAGCGGGTGGTTCCCAGTGAGCGGTGCGATACGGAATCGGGTGCCTACGGATCCTCGGCTATGACAGACGGGAGTGCACTACTCGACCGGTTGAGGTGTCGTCGAGGTCTGGCGCCCGACGTCGTTGAGGTGGCTCAGCGCTTGGACGTAGGACTCGACAAGGCTCGTCTCGCAGTAGGGCACGCCGATCTCGGCGCAGAATTGGGCGACCATCGGCTGGGCTCGCCGCAGGTTGGCGCGGGGCATCGACGGGAACAGGTGGTGCTCGATCTGATAGTTGAGGCCGCCCAGGGCGGTGTCGACGAGAAAGCCGCCGCGGACATTGCGTGAGGTGAGCACCTGTCTGCGCAGGAAGTCGGTGTTGTCGCCTTCAGGCAGAACTTCCATCCCCTTGTGGTTGGGGGCGAACGTGCAGCCCATGTACAACCCGAACAGACCCTGCTGAACAGCGATGAACGCCAACGCTTTACCCGGCGACAGGACCAGGAACACCGCGGAGAGGTACCCGACACCGTGCGCAGCGAGCAGCGCACCCTCCCAGACGCGATTGGGGATCGGCCAGCGAAACACAGCCCGGACGCTCGCGTAGTGCAAGCTGCCGCCTTCGAGCAACAACATCGGGAAGAACAGCCAGGCCTGGTAGCGGAAGATCAGCCGACGGATACCCCTGCCTTCTCGTGCGCGGTCGCTGGAATGGGCGAGGATTCCCATGACGTCGGGATCTGCACCCTCGGTGTTGGGGTGGGCGTGGTGCCTGTTGTGATTGCTGGTCCACCAGCCGATGCTCAGCCCGATACCGAGGTTGCCGGCGATCACACCGTAGAGGTAATTGGCTCGCCGGGAAGCGAAGATCTGCTTGTGCCCGGCGTCATGCCCCAAGAACGCGATCTGCGAGAACACCGCGGCCAGGAACACCCCGACACCCAGCTGCCACCACGAATCACCGATGACGAAGAATGCCGCCCACCCGGCGACGAACGCCCCTGCGGTCATCGCACTCTTCCACCCGTAGTACCGCAACTGCCGGTCCAACAGATCCGCCTCCCGGATCCGACGCAACAAAACCGAGTACTCACTGCCACGCACCGGGACGACATCAGACGCAACTACCACGGAACCAGCATGTCGTATGGACACCACGACTAGGTGAACAGGGTCGCGGATCGGTGACACATCTGCATGACAACCATGCCGACAGCAGCATCCGCTGTCGCCGGTCCGGAAACCACCACGGGCTCCGGAGACTACCTACCGGTGCATGTGAACGTTGGTGACCATTGTCGGAACCGACAAAATGCCCGGCTTGGAGCCGGACCATTTTGTGTTGGGTGGACCCCAGGGGAACTTTTGGACAGGGCGACTCCGAAGCGGCTCGCATGAGCGCTTCGACTCCACCGTCAGAGGCGGTTTTTGAGGGCGCGCGAAGGAGGTGGTTTCGGCATACGTACATCTATACGGATGCCACCGAAATATTCGGCTCGGCCTGACCCGTAAGGCGGCAACCCACCTCCTAGTCGCGTACGCCGAAGCAGTCTGTCCGACCGGCATTCACGCTATCAACTGGCTCGAACTGCGTACCGCCAACAGTGGTGAGTACAACCGGCCGCTTGTCGGTGCGGGGTCACCTGCCAGGTCACCCATGAATTCGGACGATACACGGAGGTGGACCGGCGCACTATGCTGCCGAACTCGCCAATCATTCGGTGGTCGCCAACTGCTCGAATGGCCCTCGAAATCCAACTCCGGATGCGCGTGCGGGGACAGCTTCGCCAACGCACGGTTGATCTTTCGCACCCGCCGCGCGGCACGTCCCGATCGCCCGAACTCGCTGACCGCACATCGATCACGATGCGAGAGTGCCTGCAGGCAAGGACGAACCGCAATCGAAATCCAGCGGCATTACTGTGCACTCGATCCGGGCAAGGTGAGGATGGGTCTCGGTACTCGTTCAGCCGGCCGATCCGAGCAGCGCTGCGGTGATTCCGAAGTCTTCGATGCGGCCGGTGCGGCAGCCATCGGATCGTAGGGTGGATCGCGGCTGAGCTCTGGCGGGCCGTCGCACGCACCCCCGAACTCCAAGCCGCGTAACGTCGTCCGCTGCCGCCGAGGGTTAGTGTGCCCCATGGCTGTCATCCACCACACGACCATGTCTCCCGACAAGCTCGAACTGCTCACCGCTTGGTTGCCGACCCGGCGCTGGTATCCAGACAGTGGGCGCACACCGGAGCTGACCAAGGTCGGTGGCTTCCGACTCGACGATCCGGCGGGCACGGTCGGCATCGAATTCATGCTGGTGACCGATGGCGCAGGGCCGGAGGCACTCACCTACCACCTGCCGCTGACCTACCGTGGCGCGCCACTCGACGGTGCCGATGACGCACTCATCGGCACCTCGATGCACGGGGTGCTCGGGCAGCGATGGATCTATGACGGAACCCGGGATCCGGTGGCAGTCGCGCAGGTTGTTGCACTGCTGGCCGGGCGAGTGCGGGCGCAGGCGCAGAGCGAGAGCGATACCCCGGATCCGTCGGTCATTGTCACGGTGGGTGAATTCGCCTATGCCGCAAGCGAACTCGTCTCGACCAACGATGGGCTGTCGCACACCGATATCACTGTGAACGGCGGTACGATCGTTATTTCACGCTGGGTCTCCGACTCTGTGGGCACGAGTGCGGCCCGCGCTCAGGTGGCCGTGCCGTGGCAACTCGGCGACGGCTCCACCGCCCGTGGCGTGGTCCTCGCGATCGGGGCATGAGCCCAGAGCCCGTCGGAAAGATATCGGGATTCCGCGCGTCTAACGCAAACATTCGGCTATCCGCATTCTCGGGCCATACTATGGAGCTATGCCCGAAAACGAGAGTGCGGGTCGTGGGGGTTCCCTTGTCGGAGAGGCGCGGCAGGCGGTGTTGGTCGCGGGCATCTGCTCGGTGGTGCTCGGGGTGCTGATCGCTGTATGGCCGGACAAGACCGACGCGACCGCGGAACTGTTGTTCGGTCTCTATCTCCTATTGAGTGGTGCGCTACAGCTGATCATCGCGATGGGTTCTCGATTCTCGGCCGCGCTGCGGACCTTCGTGTTCTTCAGCGGCGTCGCCTCGGTCGCGCTGGCCGTGTTGTCGCTGCGTGGCACGAACTCGGTACTGCTACTGGCGGTGTGGATCGGCCTGGGCTGGGCCGTCCGAGGCATCGCGCAAGCCACCGTCGCCGTCTGGGCCGACGAGTTGCCCGAGAGTGGCTGGCAAGAGGTGTTCGGCCTGCTGACCATGTTCGTCGGAATTGTCATGATCGCGTTGCCCTTCGATTCCGTCGACATGCTGGGCATGGCGGCCGGTGGCTGCGCGATCGTGATCGGCGTGCTGGAAGTCCTCACCGTTGCTCGCGGCCGCGGCGAGGTCGTCCCGGTCCCGCGGGCGGCGCGTATTCCGGCCTCGCCGAACTGAGTTGGCGCACAACCGCGTTGGCGCGGTTTCGGTGGCGCGAAGATCATCGGGCGGGTTAACTGTCGGGCATGGCACCCACGGCAAGTGGTTCGGAACTGATCGTTGTCACCCACGGTGCCCGGGCGGGTATCGATCCGAATGCGGTGCGCGAGAGTCTCGCGGCGCAGTCGCGTCTGGTCGAGTTGTTACCGGAAGGCGGTGCGCCGGTGCGGATCTTCGGGCCCGCCGATCGGCTGCCGCAGCGGATCGCTGGCACCGATCAGGAGCCGGTCGGTGCGGAGTATCTGAACTATTTCGCGGTGCGGGGCGTCGGAGCGGAACTCGAGGCGGTCGCGGATCGGCTGCGTGCCGATGATGCGGTCGAGGCGGCCTACGTCAAACCGCCCGCCGAGCCGCCGATCGCACCACCGGTCGTCCTGGCCGATATCGCGGCCCGTCGACTCGAGGACGCACCACCGGTTACGCCGAATTACGAAGCCCGGCAAGGATATCTGGACGCCGCGCCACAGGGCGTGAACGCGCGCTGGGCTTGGACCCGACCCGGCGGTCGCGGCGCGGGTGTGCGCATCGTGGACGTGGAGGGCGCGTGGCGATTCACCCACGAGGACCTGTTGGCGAACCAGGGCGGGGTGATCGGTAATGCGCCGTCGGCGGATGCGGGGTGGCGCAATCACGGCACCGCGGTGGCCGGTGAGATCAGCGGTGACGTCAACACTTTCGGTATCACCGGCATCGCCGCCGACGCCGCCATCCGCGCGGTCTCGGTCTTCGACGCGGGCTCCGCCGCCGCCATCCGCACCGCCGCCGACGCACTCGGCGCCGGCGACATCATCCTGCTCGAACTGCACCGGCCCGGACCGCACTACAACTACCAGAACCGTTCGGACCAGGCGGGATACATCGCGATCGAATGGTGGCCCGACGACTGGGCCGCGATCCGCTATGCCATCGGGCGCGGCGTCATCGTGGTCGGGGCCGCGGGCAACGGTGCCGAGGACCTGGACAGCGCGCTCTACGACACCCGGCCCGCCGACTTCCCGTCTTCCTGGCGCAACCCGTTCCGTGGCGGCGCGGTCGATTCCGGCGCGATCCTGGTCGGTGCGGGCGCCCCGCCGCCGGGATTCCACGGCCGCGATCACGGCCCCGCGCGCTCACGGCTCGCATTCTCCAACTACGGATCCCGCGTCGATGCGCAGGGTTGGGGCCTCGAGGTGACCACCACAGGATACGGCGACCTACAGGGCGGCACGGACGAAGACTACTGGTACACCGACACTTTCAGTGGGACCTCGAGCGCATCCCCGATCGTCGTCGGCTCGGTCGCCAGCTACCAGGGACTCGCCGCGGCGGCCGCCGGACGTAAGACCCCGGCCGAAGTGCGGGCCCGGCTGCGCGCCACCGGCTCACCCCAAGCGGACGCGCCGGGACGGCCCGCAACCCAGCGGATCGGGAATCTGCCCGACATCCGGGCCATGATCGCACCGTGAATCCGGGACGCGTGGCGTGGTGCGACTGATGTGAATCCGGCGCTGGCCATGGTGACCGTCGCCGTGTCCGGCTTCGTGGGCTACTGGTGTGCGTGGCGAAAACGCCCCGGAACGCCTACGCCGTACGACAGCTCGGTTGGCGGACCGATGCTGTGGCCGGCGAGCGAGCCATGGCCGAGCTGCCCCGGCCCCCACGACCAGGCGGGCTGGAGTCCCTACTCGAACTCCCCGGAGGAGTTGATGTCCCCGGCGGACGCCAGGTTGGAACGGTGGATCCATGCCGGCCGTTACGACAGGGCTCTGACCCCACAGGAGCGGGAAATCCTCGACGGGCTGGACAGAACTGTCCGGTTGCCGAAAGGTCCGATTGCGATGCTGCCGGTCGCGCAACTGTTCGTGCGTGACGTGCCCGGTTTGCGTCCACCCGCGGGGGCGGACCTGCTGCAGGTGTTGTGGTGCCCGCTCGACCACGACTCCGACCCGAGGCCGTAGGCATGCCCAAGACCGCGATGTTCTGGCGGTCCGCCGCCACGGTCACCGACATCCTCACCGACCCACCGGAACCTCCCGCCGTGCAAAACGGCACGGACTATGTACCCGTGCCCGCGTCTGCCCGGTGTCGCCCGACCACCCACATGCCCTATTGATGCAGTGACCCGGAACGCGTCGAACGATCGACCACACTGTGGACGACCGGGCGCACAAACATCCACCATTTCGTCCCATCGGCCGCCGCGGCGACGCGCGGACGGGTCGCTGTCGGCTCGATATCGGCGCGCTAAACCCTTCGTCGGACACTCGCTCGGTATCGGCCAGGCTTCGCACCGACGTCTGGCCGGACAGCGTCAATACCGGCGTCGCCGCGCCTTTCTTCGGCCGTATGTGTCGACCGGGAGCGTCGCAGCCGGTGCGATTTACCGCCCCACACGAACGCGAACCAGCCGCTTACCCGATCCGGCTCCCTATTCCAGCAGCGCCACCTTCGCGTCCGCCCCGAACTCGGCCACCAACCGATCCAGTGCCGCCGCATACGTCGCTCGGTATTGGGCACGGTGATCGTCGCCAAGCAGATCCGTACCGCGTCGCTCACTGGCATCGGACGCGTCCGAACCTGCCCCATCGACCGACCTCCGACCCACTACCGCGGATAGCTTCCCGAGTCGCCCCGTCGCGGACGTGCCAGGACGCCGTCGAGACGGCGGCTGTTGGCCCGGCTCGGTTGCTGCCGCCGGATTGTTGTGCGCGACTGGGATTCCGGTGCCGCGGTGACAGGGCGGCGCCCGGGTGTCGTGGAAACATGTGGACAACGTGGGGTGGCGAAAGGTGAACGGCGCATGGAACTTTCGGCGCGAGTTCGGGCCGGAGTTCTCGTCTGTCGCGGGGCGGGCCACTCGTGGACGATCGGCCTTTCGGGCCGCGATTTCGCGCTGACCTGGGCAGAGACGTGGATACCCGCCCGTGGCAGATCCTTAGCGGCACAGTCGAAGTGGGATTCGCTCGCCACCGATGGGGGGTGGCGGCGGTGCGGGTGGGCGGAAGATTTTGGGTAGGGTTCGGCGGCGCGGCAGGGGTGAGTGCCGTCGCAACCGGAGACCGATGTGACGCCGAGGAGACTGTGGTGGGTGTCGTTACTGTCCGCGAAGAGCAGGCTATTCAGCGGTTGACCGATCGCTTGGTCGACGACTACCCGACTGAGCAGGTCGAGACCGTGGTGGCGACGGCGCGGCAGCGGTTCGCGGGGCATCCGGTGCGCGAGTTCGTCCCGATTCTCATCGAGCGGATCGCACGCCGGGAGTTGGCGGCGGCATCCGTCGTCGAAGGCGGAAGCGATATCGCATCCGCCGCCGGAACTGGGGCGAAAAGTATTGCCGTTCGGGGAAATACGGGGACACAAGCCAACGCGATACGCCGGATCGTCGGGTCCGGCGCCGGTAAGCTCGTCGCCGATAAGCGGTTGATGGCACTGGCCGCCGCCGTCGTCGTCCTGGTCCTCGCCCTGGTCGTCGGATTCGCCGTGCGCCAGCCCGACCAACCCATCGCGGCCGGCGCGGCGGCGCCCGGGGTGACCACAGTGCGCGGCGTGGTCGGCTCGGAGAAGATGGCGTTCTTCGAAGATCCGCGCGTCGTGGAGGCACTCGCCCGCAATGGCGTGAAAGCGGCGGTCGATCCGGCGGGGTCGCGCCAGATCGCGACCTCGATCGACCTCGGGAAATACGACTTCGCCTTCCCGTCCAGTGCGCCAGCGGCCGAACGGATTCAGCGGGCACGCAATATCAGCACGAAGTACACGCCGTTCTCCTCGCCCATGGCGATCGCGACCTTCCAACCGATCGCGGATCTGCTGACCGCGGCCGGTGTGCTGCGTCCGGGGCCGGTGTCGACCTTCGACATCGCCCGATACCTCGAACTCGTGCGCAATGACGTGGAGTGGGACAAGCTGCCCGGCAACACCGTGTACCCGGTGCACAAGAACATCCTGGTGTCAACGACCGATCCGCGCACCTCGAATTCCGCGGCCATGTACCTGGCCATTGCCAGCCACGTCGCCAACGACAACACCATCGTGCAGGGCCCGGCGGCCGAACAGTCGGTGCTGCCCACAGTATCGCGGCTGTTCGTGCGGCAGGGGTACACGGAGAATTCCACCGAAGGGCCATTTCGCGAATACCTTTCGGCGGGCATGGGACCGACGCCGATGGTCTGGATCTACGAGTCGCAATTCGTCGAGGCGACCGTGCGCGGGCAGATCACGCCCGGCATGGTGCTGGCCTACCCGTCCCCGACCGTGCTCTCCCAGCACACCCTGGTGCCGCTGACCGCCTCCGGCGATCGCATCGGCCGCCTGCTGGTCACCGACCCGGACCTGCAGCGACTGGCCGCCGAGCACGGCTTCCGCACCAGCGATCCCACCCAGTTCGCCAAGGTCACCGCCGACAACCACGTTCCGGTGGCCACCGATGTGATCGACGTGATCGACACCCCGACCAACGACACCCTCGAACACCTCCTCGACGGCGTCACCAAGACCTACAACTAACGCCAGGTCCGCAGGCCCTTGCCCAGGGCATTTACCGGCGACCCCCATGTCCAGGTCATGACCGATTGCCCAGTCGGCCCGACGGGGGGATCGTGGAGTACAAAGCGGACATATCGAATGACGGAGGTCGAGTAGCGGGGGTCGGGGGATTCGGGTAGCCGGACACTCGTGGCAAGGGGGGCGTGTTCCGGTCAGGCTGGGGGTCGGGGACGGAGGAAAGGAGCCTCCTCATGGGTGGGATATTCACCAAGACGGCCGTGCATGCCGGTTTACTGCGGTCGGCGCCCACGGTGGGTACACACGGGATGGTGGTCTTCGGGACCGGCACCGACTGCTATCTCTCGCATCGGCCGATGTTCTTCGCGCCATACGACTTCCAGGTGCTGCTCGATGTCGAACTGGATGAACGCGGCCGCCGGGCGCTCGGCGCCGACCGACGTGCCGGATTCGGCGGCTGCCACGCCTTCGATCCGGCGGACCTGTCGCTCGCCGAACTCGATCCGGGCGCGCAATGTCCGCGAACTACATTCCGGGGCAATCTGATTCGCGGGTACCTGGATCGGCGCGGCACCGTGATCGCGCGCGACGTCGGCGTTACCGTGCGCCACGTCGTATCCTTCGCCGAACTCGATCCGCATCCATTGCACACCGGTGAGTTGCTGACCCATCTGTGCTTCGGGAGGGCGGGCAAGATGTATCTGGCGCACCGGATCGCGCGGCGTCCGAGTTTCGACCAGATCGTCGCGGCTCGGCTCATCCCCGACAGCGTCACCGACCTGCTCGGCTTCCCGTTGCCCGACGATGTCACCGAGTTCGAGTTCGAGCGGGCACAGCCGATCATTCTGGGACAGCGCGAGTTCACCGGCCAGCGTTTGCGGATCGGGGAGGTCGCGGTGGCCGCATTCCATGCGACGGCCTCGGCAAGTGGGGAGCGCGGCTTCCTCGTCGAGATCGCGGTCGAGCGGCAGATCTATCTGGAGGTCGCCGACCTGGTGTGATGTCAATACGCCGGAGGTAGCGGTTCGGGGTGGATCGGATCAGGGTGGGAATCGGCCGAGGGGAGGACGCCCGGTTCGGCGCGGCCGCTTACCGTCGGATCATGTCCGAATCGGTGCTGTCCGCTCCAGCGTCCGGTCGACGGATCGCCGAGGTCGACATACTTCGGGGATTCGCGCTTTTCGGGATCCTCATCGTGAATGTCAATGTCGCCACACTGATCTGGTCGTTCGCCGGGACCGACGACGATCCGCGGCTCGGCTTCGACGGTACGGCCGACCATGTGGTGAACGCCGTGGTGGAGGGGCTGTTCGGGGGCCGGTTCTATCTGCTGTTCGCGTTTCTGTTCGGCTATTCGTTCACCCTGCAGATCGCGGCGGCGCAGCGCGCCGGTGTCTCGGCGAATCCGCGGTTGCTGAGACGCTGTGCCGCGCTGATGGTGATCGGATCGGCGCATGTGTTTGTGCTGTGGATCGGCGACATTCTGACTCTGTACGCGTTCCTGTGCCTGATCTTGATTCTGCTGCGGTGGCTGGGGCCGCGGGCGGCGGTTATCAGTGGGGCGGTGTTGTATGGAGTGTGGTCGGTATGGGCGTTTCTGCCGAGTTCCGGCGGTGTTGCGGCGCTTGCCGATGTGTTCGACGTGCTGGCGTTGCATGAGGCGTATACGGGCAGCTTCGGTGACACCTTCGCGATGCAGTTGTCACAGGGGCCGTGGTGGATGCTCCTGACCTGGTTCACCCAGGGCGTTCCGGCGCTCGGATTGTTCCTGATCGGGATGGCGGCGGGCAAACGCACGTTGTTCACCGATCGGGAGATGTTGCGCGGCTGGGCACCTCGGGTATTGGTGGGCGGGCTGGCGGTCGGGCTGCCGGTCTCGGCAGTAACCTTCGCGAATGTGATGGACTGGCTCGAGCCACCACCGTATTGGGGCGGGATCCAGGAATTGGTGAACCCGTTCATGACCTTCGCCTATATCGCCGGGATCATCATGTTGACCGAATCGGGGCGCGCCGCACGGTATCTCGCACTGCTCGCACCGGCCGGTCGAATGGCGGCATCGAATTACATTCTGCAGTCGGTGGTGTTGATGGTGATCTATACCGGTTATGGTTTCGCGCTCGCCGATGATGTGCCGCCGGCGGGCGTTATCGGGATCGCGCTGGTGACTTATGCGGTGCAGATCGTGCTCAGCGAGCGATGGTTGCGCAGTCATGCATATGGGCCGGTGGAGTGGGTTTTGCGGGCAGCGACGTATCTGTCGGTTCCGGCATGGCGTCGGCCGGAATATGTTCCGGTATCGCGGGAATGAGTGGTGACTATGCGGCATATCGGCCGATCTGGAATTTCG